>NZ_AUBJ02000001.1:0-4800000 GCF_000429185.2 Actinoalloteichus caeruleus DSM 43889
TTCACCGCCAACCGGTCGAAAGCGCCGAGTTGACGGAACGAACGAAGATCGGTTACGTTGACCCGGAACCGGAAAACACCGCACACACGGTGCTGCCCGGAACCACACATTGACAACACAGTTCCACGATATTCGGAAACGGTCGTGACCAGGCCAAACCCGGTGAACACCGGATTTGACACCAGGAAACACCGACCGATACGGTGGAACGGCCAGACCGGAAAGAAACACCGGTCCACCGGAAACGGTGCACGGTTCACCACGGTGACACCGACACCCCCGGGAAACACCGGAAACACGGTCTGGTAGCGTTGACAACACAACACGACGGAAACAGCGACGGCCTTCCCGGAAGGGTGGTCAACGGTGATTCCGGTTCCGCTGAGAAAACGGCGGTTTCCACGGAAACCCCGGATTTGACCCGGTGGAAACGAAATGCTAAGCTGGTTCCAGCGAAAAACGGGAACTCCCTGAAACACCGGATGGGACATCACGGGAACGTGGGTGGGGGGTTACCGGACACAAGCTTCAGATACGAGAAGAGTGCGTCCAGGACGACGGGCCCACGATGTGGGGTGGGGGTTCTGGTGTGGCGTGTGTTTTGAGAACTCAACAGTGTACCGATATAATAGCCAGTAGAGCTAAATATGAACCTCGTTAGAGGAGTTCCTTTGAGTGGACGGTGGCATCTCCTGCCCCTCCGGGGTGGGTGTGAGTGTCATGCGTCGAATGTAACAGAATCAAACCTTTATGGAGAGTTTGATCCTGGCTCAGGACGAACGCTGGGCGGCGTGCTTAACACATGCAAGTCGACGCGGTAAGGCCCTTCGGGGTACACGAGCGGCCGAACGGGTGAGTAACACGTGGGCAACCTGCCCTGCACTCTGGGATAACCTCGGGAAACCGGGGCTAATACCGGATACGACCTTCCCCGCATGGGGGTGGGTGGAAAGTTCCGGCGGTGCAGGATGGGCCCGCGCCTATCAGCTTGTTGGTGGGGTAATGGCCTACCAAGGCGACGACGGGTAGCCGGCCTGAGAGGGCGACCGGCCA
The DNA here is from genome assembly GCF_000429185.2 of Actinoalloteichus caeruleus DSM 43889. Lineage (GTDB taxonomy): Bacteria > Actinomycetota > Actinomycetes > Mycobacteriales > Pseudonocardiaceae > Actinoalloteichus_B > Actinoalloteichus_B caeruleus. Next base: position 1,054 of record NZ_AUBJ02000001.1, read on the forward strand.
CACTGGGACTGAGATACGGCCCAGACTCCTACGGGAGGCAGCAGTGGGGAATATTGCGCAATGGGCGAAAGCCTGACGCAGCGACGCCGCGTGAGGGATGACGGCCTTCGGTTGTAAACCTCTTTCAGCGCCGAAGAAGCGAAAGTGACGGTAGGCGCAGAAGAAGCACCGGCTAACTACGTGCCAGCAGCCGCGGTAATACGTAGGGTGCGAGCGTTGTCCGGAATTATTGGGCGTAAAGAGCTCGTAGGCGGTTTGTCGCGTCGACTGTGAAAACCTACAGCTTAACTGTGGGCGTGCAGTCGATACGGGCAGACTTGAGTTCGGTAGGGGAGACTGGAATTCCTGGTGTAGCGGTGGAATGCGCAGATATCAGGAGGAACACCGGTGGCGAAGGCGGGTCTCTGGGCCGATACTGACGCTGAGGAGCGAAAGCGTGGGGAGCGAACAGGATTAGATACCCTGGTAGTCCACGCCGTAAACGGTGGGCGCTAGGTGTGGGGGATTTCCACGTCCTCCGTGCCGTAGCTAACGCATTAAGCGCCCCGCCTGGGGAGTACGGCCGCAAGGCTAAAACTCAAAGGAATTGACGGGGGCCCGCACAAGCGGCGGAGCATGTGGATTAATTCGATGCAACGCGAAGAACCTTACCTGGGTTTGACATGCACTGGATCGCCTCAGAGATGGGGTTTCCGTAAGGTCAGTGTGCAGGTGGTGCATGGCTGTCGTCAGCTCGTGTCGTGAGATGTTGGGTTAAGTCCCGCAACGAGCGCAACCCTTGTTCCATGTTGCCAGCACGTAATGGTGGGGACTCATGGGAGACTGCCGGGGTCAACTCGGAGGAAGGTGGGGATGAGGTCAAGTCATCATGCCCCTTATGTCCAGGGCTTCACACATGCTACAATGGCCGGTACAGAGGGCTGCGAAATCGCAAGGTGGAGCGAATCTCTTAAAGCCGGTCTCAGTTCGGATCGGGGTCTGCAACTCGACCCCGTGAAGTCGGAGTCGCTAGTAATCGCAGATCAGCAACGCTGCGGTGAATACGTTCCCGGGCCTTGTACACACCGCCCGTCACGTCATGAAAGTCGGTAACACCCGAAGCCCGTGGCCCAACCCTTGTGGGGGGAGCGGTCGAAGGTGGGACTGGCGATTGGGACGAAGTCGTAACAAGGTAGCCGTACCGGAAGGTGCGGCTGGATCACCTCCTTTCTAAGGAGCATGTATCCCACTGCTTCGGTGGTGGGGTGGTCACTGTCTCAGGCGTGTGTTCTGGGGGTGACTGCTCAGTGGAATTGTGGACTGCTGGTTACCCGCATGGCTGTTCTGCTGTGTGGTGGTGAGTACGGCTCCTGCTTTCGGGTGGGGGTGGGGAAAGCTGCTGTGTGGTGGGGTGGTGGTGTGGTCGGTGCACTGTTGGGTCCTGAGGGAACACGCGTGGTGCGTGGGTCTTCTGGTGGTGCTGTCCCCGAGTGCCATACCGTCTGGCGTGCCCCTGGTGGGTGTGCGGGGTTGGTGGTGCTGGTGTGGGGGTGGTGGCCGGTTGTTCTTTGAGAATTACACAGTGGATGCGAGCATCTTTGTGGTCAAGTAAGTAAGGGCACATGGTGGATGCCTGGGCATCAGGAGCCGATGAAGGACGTGGGAGGCCGCGATAGGCCTCGGGGAGCTGTCAACCAAGCTGTGATCCGAGGATTTCCGAATGGGGAAACCCGGCCAGAGTCATGTCTGGTCACCCGCACCTGAATATATAGGGTGTGTGGAGGGAACGCGGGGAAGTGAAACATCTCAGTACCCGTAGGAAGAGAAAACAACCGTGATTCCGTGAGTAGTGGCGAGCGAAAGCGGATGAGGCTAAACCGTGTACGTGTGATACCTGGCAGGGGTTGCGTATGCGGGGTTGTGGGACCCACCGGTCGAGGCTGCCATCTCGGCGAGGAGTCAGAAAACATGGTGTTAGCGGAAGACGTCTGGAAAGCGTCAGCGTAGAGGGTGATACTCCCGTACGTGAAAGCACTGTGTCTCCTGGAGGGGATCCCAAGTAGCAGCGAGCTCGTGGAATTTGCTGTGAATCTGGCGGGACCACCCGCTAAGCCTAAATACTCCCTGATGACCGATAGCGGACTAGTACCGTGAGGGAAAGGTGAAAAGTACCCCGGGAGGGGAGTGAAATAGTACCTGAAACCATGTGCCTACAATCCGTCAGAGCCTCCGTTGTGGGGTGATGGCGTGCCTTTTGAAGAATGAGCCTGCGAGTTAGTGATACGTGGCGAGGTTAACCCGGGTGGGGTAGCCGTAGCGAAAGCGAGTCTGAACAGGGCGTCAGAGTCGCGTGTCCTAGACCCGAAGCGGAGTGATCTACCCATGGCCAGGGTGAAGCGCGGGTAAGACCGCGTGGAGGCCCGAACCCACCAGGGTTGAAAACCTGGGGGATGAGCTGTGGGTAGGGGTGAAAGGCCAATCAAACTCCGTGATAGCTGGTTCTCCCCGAAATGCATTTAGGTGCAGCGTCGTGTGTTTCTCATCCGAGGTAGAGCACTGGATGGCCGATGGGCCCGACAAGGTTACTGACGTCAGCCAAACTCCGAATGCGGGTGTGTGAGAGCGCGGCAGTGAGACTGCGGGGGATAAGCTTCGTAGTCGAGAGGGAAACAGCCCAGAACGCCGGCTAAGGCCCCTAAGTGTGCGCTAAGTGGAAAAGGATGTGGGGTCGCCCAGACAACCAGGAGGTTGGCTTAGAAGCAGCCATCCTTGAAAGAGTGCGTAATAGCTCACTGGTCAAGTGGTCCTGCGCCGATAATGTAGCGGGGCTTAAGCGCACCGCCGAAGCCGTGTCATTCACATGTAGAGCTCCATCTGTCCCTTTTGGGGGGTGGGTGTAGGTGTGTGGATGGGTAGGGGAGCGTCCTGCACTGGGTGAAGCAGTCGCGTGAGCGGGTGTGGACGGTGTGGGAGTGAGAATGCAGGCATGAGTAGCGAAAGCAGAGTGAGAAACTCTGCCGCCGGATGACCAAGGGTTCCTGGGCCAGGTTATTCCGCCCAGGGTAAGTCGGGACCTAAGGCGAGGCCGACAGGCGTAGTCGATGGACAACGGGTTGATATTCCCGTACCCGTGTGGATGCGTCCCTGGCGAGGCTGGTGATACTAACCGCCCGTGGTGCTGTCCTGCTTTCGGGTGGGGTGGTGGCCATGCGCGGGATCTGAGCTGGTAGTAGCCAAGTGATGGGGTGACGCAGGAGGGTAGCCCCGCCAGTGAGTGGTAGTACTGGTGTAAGCGTGTAGCCAGGAGAGGTAGGCAAATCCGCTTCTCTGTTAATGGTGAGACGTGATGCATAGCCGAATGAGGCGAAGTAGGGTGATCCCATGCTGCCGAGAAAAGCCTCTAGCGAGTGTCTACGCGGCCCGTACCCCAAACCGACACAGGTGGTCAGGTAGAGAATACCAAGGCGATCGGGTGAACTGTGGTTAAGGAACTCGGCAAAATGCCCCCGTAACTTCGGGAGAAGGGGGGCCGTGTGGCGTGAAGCCCTTCGCGGGCTAGCGTTGTGTGGCCGCAGAGACCAGGGAGAAGCGACTGTTTATTAAAAACACAGGTCCGTGCGAAGTCGTAAGACGATGTATACGGACTGACGCCTGCCCGGTGCTGGAACGTTAAGGGGACCGGTTAGTCCTTCGGGGCGAAGCTGAGAACTTAAGCGCCAGTAAACGGCGGTGGTAACTATAACCATCCTAAGGTAGCGAAATTCCTTGTCGGGTAAGTTCCGACCTGCACGAATGGCGTAACGACTTCTCCGCTGTCTCAACCACAGGCCCGGCGAAATTGCACTACGAGTAAAGATGCTCGTTACGCGCGGCAGGACGGAAAGACCCCGGGACCTTTACTATAGCTTGGTATTGGTGCTCGGTTCGGCTTGTGTAGGATAGGTGGGAGACTGGGAAGCGGTCACGCTAGTGGTCGTGGAGTCAATCTTGAAATACCACTCTGGTCGTACTGGGTGTCTAACCTCGGACCATGATCTGGTTCAGGGACAGTGCCTGGTGGGTAGTTTAACTGGGGCGGTTGCCTCCCAAAGGGTAACGGAGGCGCCCAAAGGTTCCCTCAGCCTGGTTGGCAATCAGGTGTTGAGTGTAAGTGCACAAGGGAGCTTGACTGTGAGACTGACGGGTCGAGCAGGGACGAAAGTCGGGACTAGTGATCCGGCACTGGCTGGTGGAAGCGGTGTCGCTCAACGGATAAAAGGTACCCCGGGGATAACAGGCTGATCTTGCCCAAGAGTCCATATCGACGGCATGGTTTGGCACCTCGATGTCGGCTCGTCGCATCCTGGGGCTGGAGTAGGTCCCAAGGGTTGGGCTGTTCGCCCATTAAAGCGGCACGCGAGCTGGGTTTAGAACGTCGTGAGACAGTTCGGTCCCTATCCGCCGCGCGCGTTGGAGACTTGTGGAAGGCTGTCCCTAGTACGAGAGGACCGGGACGGACGAACCTCTGGTGTGCCAGTTGTACCGCCAGGTGCATGGCTGGTTGGCTACGTTCGGAAGGGATAACCGCTGAAAGCATCTAAGCGGGAAGCCTGTTCCAAGATGAGGTCTCCCACCCACTTTGTTGGGGTAAGGCCCCCAGTAGACGACTGGGTTGATAGGCTGGAGATGGAAGCACGGTAACGTGTGGAGTTGACCGGTACTAATAGGCCGAGGGCTTGTCTACGAAGGTGTTACGCATCCACTGTGTGATTCTGGGAGTGCAACTGGCTCCCTGCCCTGGGGTTGGTTGGGGTGGGGTGTTGGTTAGAGTGTTTCGGTGGTGATAGCGAGAGGGAAACGCCCGGTCCCATTCCGAACCCGGAAGCTAAGCCTTTCAGCGCCGATGGTACTGCACCTGTGGGGGTGTGGGAGAGTAGGACGCCGCCGAACTTTCTTTCACCGGTGGGTGGAGGGGAATGTGGTTGAGCACCTGGTGGGTGCTCCCGGTTCTCCTCCACCCACTTTTTTGTGCGCCCAGGAACCGGAGCTCCGCGTTCGGGGGAGGGGCGGGTTGGTCGGCGTCCGAGCGGTGCCGAACCGTTCCACCGCCAGGGTTGGTCAGGCGTTCCCGGTGCTGTCCGTTCCCCTGTGCGGTCCCCACCCAGTGACGGCCACGGTCCCGTCTGCCCGGAACCCGTCCGGCGGCCCCCGCCTAGGGGGCGCAGATGGACGACCAGGAGGCAGGCAGCCGGCCTTCGCCGTGGGGTGGTCCCCGAGGCCGTGACCGCCCTCGGACGGCGGACCCCACGACTGGCGGCTCGGCTCGCCGGACGGGGTGGTGGCCCAGCGGCGCGCACCGCCCCGAGGGCGGCCTCGGCGTCCCCTCCGGGGCCTTCCCGGTGACCCGGGACTGGGGCAGCGTCAGGGACGGCTGACTGGTCGTGGTCGGGGTCGACGAGACGAACCAGCGGTCGACTGGCGAACCCGCGGTCGGCTTCGGGCGTGACCGTCACCGCTGGCGATCCGGTCCCCGGTCGTCGGTGGCGAGCGCACCTGCTCCACGGACGTGCGGGTTCCGAGGCCACGTCGAACGAGGGGAACGGCCAGTCCCTCGAACGGTCGAGGGCTCCGTCGAACGGAATCAGCGGGTGGGCCTGGCGGCGGAGGTCGGCCAGCCGGGAACGCCGGGTCGCCGAAGGTGTCACGCATCCACTGCCCGGCCGGCGCGCCAGGGCATCAGGCCGACGGAGGACCGGTCCCCGTCCCGTCCGTCGTCGGGCGGCCGCTCCTCCCCGGCACTCCGGCCGGGGAGAAGCCTCCCGCTCACCGGCGAGAGACCCGAGTGGCGGTTCCGCGGCGGTCTCCCGCCATCACCCTCCGGTCCGAACGGGGCCGGTGCCGGCGAAGACCTCGTGACGGACGGCGCGTGCTCACGGTGCCGGCCACCCCCAGGAGATGCCGACCGTCCCGGGAGGCACGTCCAGCTCGACCACGTGCGCGCACTGCTCCGGTCCCAAGGTCAGAGGCGACCGCGACGGGGCCTTGCGCCGATCGGCGGGGCGGACGAAACGGTGCGGGGCCACGGGAAGGGCCTCGGGGGAGAAGGACACCTCCAACAGGTACTCCCGCACCGGAGCGACGAACCTCCTGGAACACTCCGTCGTCCGCGTGGCGGCGGGCCTGCCCGGCTGGGCGCGCAGCTCGAACTCCAGGATGGTGGTCGCCCCTCTGGCCAACGGCCCCGGCAGCACGAGTTCGGCCACCACCAGCCCGGTGCCACCGGACCGGGCCACCCTGCCCACCCGGCAGTTGCGGATGGCGTGCGGGGTGAGGCTGGGCAGGCCGGGGCGTTCCGGGTCGAACACGACGAGGCAGCGGTCCGGCCCCTCCCCCCGGGCGCGGAGCACCTGCCGCGTCCGAATTCGGCGGACGTCGCCCGAGCCGCCGATCGAATAATGGTCGTGGTGACTGATTCGTTCCAGCATGGTGTCCGACCGGATGTCGAATGAGGACAGCAGCTCGGGCACCGCCGGCACCTCCGGCCACAGCGACGCGATGGACGGGATTGTTAATCGCCTGTTTCTTCCCCTGGGTCTGGGTGGGCCGAGCAGGGAACGGAGAGCGGTCGGCGGCAGAGTGAGCAGGCTTTCCAGCTGCCGCAACGCGTTCAGCGATTCCCGCCGTTCGGGCCGGCTGCGGCCGGACTGCCAGTAGCTGAGCGTGGCGACGCTGATGTGGTGACCGTGCTGCTCCAGCCGGTACCTGATGCGGTCGAGGCTGAGCCCGCTCGCCGCGATCGCCGCTCGCAGGGTGCTGGGGAATGGCTCGTCAGCCGGTGATGTGCGGTCGGTGGTCTGGCGGGTTCCGTCCCCGTCGACCTGGTCGCTCGTACTCCACGTGGCACCGATCATGCTCACTCCTCGCAGTCGGATCGCACTCCGGCTGACGTTAGTGCGGGGCGTTCTCCCGTGGCAGCCCCCGCGTGCCGTGAATTCCGGAGTCCGGGAACTGGGCGACGGCGCTCATCTGTTAAGTGTCAAAACCCGGTCCTTTCCACCGCCCTGTTTTCTTCCTAGCATCGGTGCAGCATCACGAATTACCGCCAACAGTGTTCCGTGTTTCGTTCTTGTGACGTAATTCGTGGTGATCGGGAGTAACGGTGATCGGTTTCGGTTTCGCATGCCCGGACGCGGCGGAACCGTACCCGGAAGGGATTCAGGGATGACGAACAACTGGCGGAACTACCTACGGACGTTCGGCGGTGTCGGAGCCGCCGTCGCGCTGTCACTGACCGCGCTGACCGGGGCGGCCGGTGCCAACCCGACGGCGGACCAGGTCGGGAAGGTGCTGCACGCGGACTCGGCACGGGCGATCAAGGGCAGCTACCTGGTCGTGCTCGACGAGACGAGCCCTCGGCTGGCCTCCGGCGTGACCGCCACCGCCGACGGGCTGGTCACCCAGTACGGCGGCAGCGTCGAGCGGACCTACTCCACGGCCATCCAGGGTTTCGAGGCCGCGCTCACCGAGGGGCAGGCCCGCCGGCTGGCCGCCGACCCGTCGGTGGCCTACGTCGAGCAGAACCAGCGGGTGAGCATCGACCTGACCGCCGCCCCGGCCACCACGCGTGACGTGGGCGTCCAGGCCGTGCAGACCAACCCGCCGTCCTGGGGCCTCGACCGCGTCGACCAGCGGAACCTGCCGTTGGACAACCGGTACGAGTACACCACCACCGGTAGCGGCGTCACCGTGTACGTGCTGGACACCGGCGTCAACATCAGCCACCCGACCTTCGGCGGTCGGGCGAGCTACGGCTACAACTTCGTCAACAACACGCCCAACGCCGAGGACGGCAACGGGCACGGGACGCACGTGGCGGGCACCGTCGCCGGGTCCCAGTTCGGTGTGGCCAAGAACGCGCGGATCGTGGCCGTGCAGGTCCTCGGTGCCACCGGTGGCGGCACCACCGCCGGGGTCGTCGCCGGCGTGAACTGGGTGGCCGCGAACGCCAGCGGTCCCTCGGTCGCGAACCTGAGCCTGGGTGGCGGCGTGTCCACCGCCCTTGACCAGGCCGTCGTCAACGCCATCAACAGCGGCGTCACCCACGTGGTGGCGGCCGGGAACAACAACGGCAACGCCAACAACTACTCGCCGGCCCGGGTCGGCCCGGCGATCACGGTCGGGGCGACCACCAGCACCGACGCCCGCGCCTCGTACTCCAACTTCGGCAAGGTCGACATCTTCGCACCCGGTTCCAACATCACCTCCGCCTGGCGCGCGGGTGGCACCTACACCGGCAACGGCACCTCCTTCGCGTCCCCGCACGTGGCCGGTGCCGCCGCCCGTTACCTCCAGAGCAACCCCGGCGCCACTCCCGCCCAGGTGAAGAGCGCGCTCCAGTCGTGGGGCACCAGCGGCATCGTGACCAACCCGGGCACCGGTTCCACCAACCGCCTGCTGTACGTGCCGCCGGCGAGCTGACCGGGTCCTCCTCGCGAACCCACCTCGCGTCCACCGGTGGCCGGCTCCCTGACGGGAACCGGCCACCGGCCGTTGGACGCGGTTGTCCCGGGGGCGGGGGTGGCCGTGCTGGCCGGCCGAGGACCAGGGGAGACGTCGAGAGCGGGGAACGACGCGGTCGGCAAGTCCCTGACCACTGCCTGGGACGCCGTTGACCGGCGGTCCCACTCGGTCTTGGGTACCGGTGACCGGATCACCGCCACCACAGGAGTTCATGTGCGCATCTCCCGTCCCACCGCCGGGTTGCTCGTCGCGGCCCTGGTCGCGGCCACGGCCGCGGCGGCACCTCCCGCCACCGCGGCCGAGCCACCGCCTCCCGACGCCCCGCCAGGGGTGGACGTCTCGGACCGGGACGCGGTCCTCGCGGCGGACCTGGCCGACCCTGCCCGGGTGCGACCGCGTGGCGAGAACCGGCCGGGCACCCCGGGGGAGCGAGTGGAGGCCGGGACGCCCAGCTCCTTCTCCGAGTCGGACGAACGCGGGTACCCCCGGCGGACCCAGTTGCGGATCTACCCCGACGACCCGGCCGACAGGTCGGTCAAGTTGGGCCTCGTCCCGTACCACGAGCTGGCTCCCCGGCTCAACGACCTCCAGGCCGAGAGCGACCGGGTCTCCGTCGAGGTGCTCGGCGAGTCGGTGCTCGGGCGTGACATCTACCTCGTCACCCTCACCGCCCCCGAGACCCCGGAGGACAGCGCCCGGCAGCGGCGGTGGCGGGACGCGATCCGCACCGACCCCCGCGCCGCGGCGGCGGACGAGGAACTCCGCGCCGGGTACAAGGCCCCGATGTGGTTCAACGCCAACATCCACGGTGACGAGTGGGAGGGCACCGACGGGTCGCTCCGCGTCATCGAACAGCTGGCCACCAGCGAGGACCCCGAGGACCTCCGGCTGTTGGAGACGTCCAGGCTCTACTTCACGGTCTCGCACAACCCGGACGGCCGGGTGGCCGGCACCCGGCAGAACGCGGCCGGTTTCGACCTGAACCGCGACTTCGTGACGGTGGCCAACCCGGAGACGGAGGCCGTGCGGAAGGTGGCGATCAACGGCCAGTCGCTGGTGATGTTGGACCTGCACGGCTACGTGAACCCGACGCTGCTGAGCCCGAACACCGCCCCGCACGTGCAGAACGCCGAGTACGACCTGTACCTCAAGCACGCCTGGCCCAACGCGTTGGGCATGGAACGGGCCATCGCCGGGCTCGGCCACCCCGAGACCCAGCGGGCCGACATCCCGATCCGGGACCGCGCGCCGGGTGACTGGGACGACTGGCTGCCGATGTACACGCCGATGTACGCGATGTTGCAGGGCACCCACGGTCACACCGTCGAGGTCCCGTTGCGGGTGAACCGGCAGGACTACGAGAACCAGCCGGTGGCGGAGCTCCGCCGCAGGGCGGCGGTGAACACCGACGTCGCCGAGGCGACCATCCTGAGCACCATCGACTACGTGGACGCCAACCGGGACGAGTTGGTCGCCGACCAGATCGAGTTCTTCCGCCGCGCGGGGGCCGGGGAGCAGCAGCGGCGCATCCCCGACGACTACATCCCCGGCTTCGGGGAGGCGGACCGGTACACCACCGAGTTCCCCCGGGGCTACGTGATCCCGGCGGCCGGGGAGGGCATCTCGGAGCCGGCGGCGGCGCGCCTGGTGAACCTGTTGCTGGACAACGGTGTTGAGGTGCGGCGCACCGAAGCTGGCTTCCGCGTGGGGCGGGAGGAGTACCCACCCGGTTCGTACCTGGTGGACCTGCGGCAGCCTCGCCGCGCGATCGCGAACTCGCTGCTGGAGGACGGTGCCGATCTGACCGAGCGGGTGCCCAGGACCTACGCGAACTCGGCGCTGAGCCACGGGTTGTTGTGGGGGGCCGAGGTGGCGCCGGTGCGGGGTGGGCTGACGGTGCGTTCCCGTCCCGTGGAGGAGCCGGTGGCCTCGGGTGGCGTGGACGTCGCCCCGGGCCGGGACCTCGCCGTCGCCCTCACCGACGGCAGTGACATCCGGGCCGTGAACGACCTGCTCGGCCGGGGTCACCAGGTGCACAGGTCGTCCGAGGGCGTCATCGTGGTGCCGGCGTCGGCGCGCGCCGACGCGTTGGCCGCGTCCCGTGAGCACGGTGTGCGCTTCACCGAGGCCCCGAGCGGTGACGAACGGACTCCCGTGGGACAGCGGCCGGTGGTGGCCGCGGCCGTGTCACCGGACGAGCTGGTCGCGTTGCGCGGTATGGGGTTCGAGGTGCGGCCGGTGTCGACCGCCGTCCTCAACGAGGGGTTCGACTGGCGCCGGGTGGACGTGCTCTACGTGTCGGCGGGTCTGGAGCTGTCCGGTCTCCGCGAGGAGGCACGCGCGGACCTCACGGAGTTCCTGGGCAGCGGTGGGGTGGTGACGCGCGGCGCGGTCGGGGCCCGGTTCAACACCGAGGCCGGCCTGCTGCCCGTCGACGTCGTCCGGGGCCGTTCCGACGCCAACGGCATCGTCGAGGTCGGCGCCGGTGACGGGTGGGTCGGCTCCGGTGCGGCCCCGCACTCCTTCGTCTACTCACCCCTGTGGTTCGAGGGCCTCGGCGACGGGGTGACCGTGGAGCAGCGGTACGGCCCGGACGCGCCGCTCGTGGCGGGCCACTGGCGACCCGAGCAGGACGGCACCGGCGGTCAGGTGGAGGCGGCCGGGCGGCCGGCCGTGGTGTCCGGCGTCGGTGGCGCGGGGACACCGACCGTGCTGTTCGGCACGGAACCCCTGTTCCGGGATCACCCGAAGGGTTTGTACTCGCAGGTGGCCAGGGCTCTCTACTGGACGGCGAGTTCCTGACCCGCTGACCGCTGGGGTGGGGTGGCCGCCGGAGCGGTGGTCGCCCCACCCGCCGCCCGTGGGAGCGGAGCGTGGTGAGGTTAGCCTTGGCTTGGTCGCGGTCGGGTGGCGGATCGCGTCCGCCACCCGGGAGACCCCGGGTGGCAGCCGTTCCGCGCGAGGAGAGCACAGCAGCATGAACCGGTTCCCCAGCGTCCGTACCCGTGGCCTGACCAGGCGGCACTTCCTGATCGGGGGTGCCGGGGCGACGGTCGCGTTGCTCGCCGGCTGCGCCGACGGGTCGGGTGGTGACACCGGGGCCGGGGCCAGCGGGGCACCCGCCGCCGAGGGTTTCCCCACCTCGGTGGACCACCAGTTCGGGACGACCGAGCTGGACCGGGCCCCGGAACGGGTGGTGGCCCTCGGGTGGGGGGACGGCGACACCCTGCTGGCGCTGGGAGTGGTGCCGGTGGCTTCGGTCGACTGGTTCCGCGCCTACGACGACGGGTTCGGGCCGTGGGCCCGGGAGAGGCGGGGGGACGGCGAGGTCGAGGTGCTCACCGGCCCCGAGTTCTCCCCGGAGGGCATCCTCGCCCAGCGGCCGGACCTGGTCACCATGACCAAGTCGGACAACGACCGGTCGGTGTACGAGATGTTCGCCGAACTCGTGCCGACCCTGTCCGGGCCGGCCACCGACATCAGTTACGGCACCCACTGGCGCGACCAGACCCGGCTCATCGCCGAGGTGCTCGGGCGCCCGGAGGAGGGCCAGGCCCTCATCGGTGAGGTGGAGGACGCCTTCGCCGATGCCCGGGCGCGGTACCCCCAGTTCGAGGGGCGCACCTGTTCGGTGGTGTGGTGGGACGAGGCGTCGTACGCCGCCTACGTGGAGGGTGACACCCGGGTGGACACCCTGCGGGACCTCGGGTTCGTCAACTCGCCGGCGATCGAGGAGCTGCGCGGTGGTGACGGTTTCACCGTGGACGTCTCCCGGGAGGAGGCCGGGTTGCTGGAGGCGGACGTCTGCGTCGTCGTCAGCATGCAGCCGGCCGAGCGCATCGAGCAGGACACCCTGCTCCAGGGGACCGCGATGGCGCGGGAGGGGCGGATGATCGTGCTCAGCGACGCCGACGCGCAGAACGCGTTCTCGATGGGCACCGTCCTCAGCCTGCCCTACGCGCTCGACCTGCTGCTTCCCCAGCTCGCCGAGGCGTTGGCCGACTGACGGGGGGTGCCGGCGGTGGTGTGACGGGCGGTGGCCGGACGAGGCCAACCGCGGCACACGGGGGAATGCGGGTGACCGCCGGGCGTGCTGGTGGCTAGTCTCGGCAGCGGGACCGCCGCCGGTCCCGCTCGTGGAGCGGGAAACGCCTTCCCGTCCCGGTTCCGCGTCCACATCGGTCGGCTCACAGCAGTCTGGAGATAGCGCGTGCAGCAGGTGAAGATCGGTGTCCAGCTCGAACCCCAGGCCACCACGACCGAGGCGCTGCGCCGCGCCTGGACGGGGGCCGACGAACTGGGGCTGGACACCGCCTACGTCTGGGACCACTTCTACCCACTCCACGGTGACCCGGACGCCGCCCACTTCGAGGCCTACGCGTTGCTGGCCGCGATGGCGGTCGAGACGTCCCGCATCCGGTTCGGTGCCCTGGTCACCTGCAACAGCTACCGCAACCCCAACCTGTTGGCCGACATGAGCCGGACCATCGACCAGCTCGGCGGGGGCCGGTTCATCCTCGGCATCGGTTCCGGGTGGTTCGAACGGGACTACACCGAGTACGGCTACACCTTCGGCACGGCGATCGGCCGCCTCCGGAAGCTGGAGACCGACCTGCCGGTGATCAAGCAGCGGCTCTCGGTGCTCAACCCCGGCCCGGCCGGCCCGATGCCGATCCTGATCGGCGGTTCCGGGGAGAAGGTGACGCTGCGGCTGGTGGCCGAGCACGCGGACGCCTGGAACGCCTTCGGCCCGCCGGACAACTTCGCGCACAAGAACCGGGTGCTGGACGAGTGGTGCGAACGGGTGGGCCGTGACCCCCGGGAGGTCCACCGCACGGTCCTCATCCGCCCGCACGAACTCGAGACGTGGCGGGACTACGTCGAGGCCGGTGCCCAGGAGCTGATCGTCTCCCTGGAGGACCCGTTCCCGCTGGACGGGGTCGCCGAGCTGCTGCGGGAGGTGCGGGCGGCGTGAGGTCGTCCCGCAGGCTGCCGGTGGGGGACGTGGAGCTGTGGACCGAGAGCATCGGTGACCCCGCGAACCCCCCGGTGCTGCTCGTGGCGGGCGCGAACTCCTCGGCGCTGGGCTGGCCGGACGAGTTCGTCGCCCGCCTCGTCGACGGCGGGCGACGGGTCCTGCGCTACGACCACCGTGACACCGGCAGGTCCACCACCCGGCCGTTCTCCGACGCGCCGTACCCGGTGGCCCGGCTGGCGGAGGACGCGCTGGGGGTGCTCGACGGCTGGGGGCTGCGGTCGGCGCACGTGGTGGGTCTCTCGCTCGGCAGCACCCTCGGCCAGCTGCTCGCGCTGGACCACCCGGAGCGGCTGCGCGGCCTCACCCTGATGCTGGGGGCGGCGCTCGACGTGGACTTCGTGGGCAACCTGCGGCGGGCCCACACCGGGGAACCCGACCCGGGCGGTCTGCCCCTGCCCCGCCGGGACGTGCTCGACGTGCTGGCCCGGCGGGCCGAGCCGCCCTCGGACCGGGCGGCCGCGCTGGACCGCCGCGTCGAGGAGTGGCGGGCCCTCGCCGGGCCCTCGGTGTTCGACGCGGCCGAGTTCCGCCGCTGGGAGGAGCGCGCCATCGAGCACGCCGGCACCCTCGAGCAGCCGAGCGCGCACGGCGCGGCGGAACCCGTGCCGACCGAGCGGGGCCGGGAACTGCGCGGCGTTCGGGTGCCGACTCTGGTGGTCCAGGGGGAGCTCGATCCGCTCAACCCGCCGCCGCACGGGCGGCACCTGGCCGACCTCATCCCCGGTGCCGTCCTGTGGGAGGTGGCGGGGCTGGGGCACGCGCTTCCCGGTGCCCTGCACGGGGTCCTGGCCGACCGCATCCTCGCGCACACCGCGGAGTGAGCCGCCCGGGAGCCCCGTACCGGGTGGTCCGGCCGGCGCGGCCCGGGCATCGGCCGTCCTGCCCGCCGCACCGACCGGGAGCGGCGGACCGGGTCGGTGTCAGGCGGAGCGCAGCCCCCAGCTCCCGTGGAACTCCGCTCCGGGGTCGAGCAGCACGAGCCCGTCACCGGAGTTGAACGCGTCCGGGGCGCAGGTCATCGGTTCGACGGTGATACCGGCCCGGCCCGCGCGGCCGGGCGGTGGGCCGTCGTCGGTGTAGACCTGGAGGTAGCGGTAGTTCTCGTCCACCCAGAGCTCGATGGTCGGGCCGCCCCGGCGGCTCAGCCGGGTCACGGCGGTGCCGTCCGCCTCGCGGAGGAGCCGGGTGTAGGCGGTGTCCAACTCGGTCGTGCCGAGCTCGCGGGGGACGCGGAAGTCCATGCCGGTCCCGTCGACCTCGGCGATCCCGGTGGGCAGCAGTCGGTCGTCGACCGTGTAGTAGGCGTCGGCGGGCAGCCGGACCCGCATGTCGTCAATCGTCTCCGAGCCCAGCTGGAAGTACGGGTGGAACGCCGCGCCGAACGGCGCCCGCGCCCGCCCGAGGTTGGTCGCGGTGAGCCGGGCACGGATGCCCCGCGCGCTGACCGCGTACTCCATGCGCAGGCCGAGCCGGAAGGGGTACCCGTACTGGGGGTGGAGCTGGTAGTCGAGCACCACCCGGTCCCGGGAGTGCTCGACGGGTTCCCACTCCACCCAGTTCACCAGGCCGTGCAGGGCGGTGTTCCGCTCGGGTTCGTTGACGGGGACCTGGTACTCCGCGCCGTCGAAGGTGTAGTGGCCGCGGTCGATGCGGTTGGGCCAGGGCACGATGGTCTTGCCCTGGTAGCTGTCGCCCACCGAGTGGGGTTCGTGGGTGAGCAGCCGTTCCTCGCCGTCGACCTTCCAGGACAGCAGGGTCGCCGCGACGCCCGCGACGACGACGGCGTGCCGACCGGCGCGGATCTCGTACAGGCGGCCGGTGGCCTCCCCGACGGGTGGGCGCGGCCCGGTGGCGGGGTGCGTGCCGGGACCGTCGGCGGTCGAGGCCTGGCTCGTCCCGGCGATGCCCGTCACGCCCAGCAGTCCCAGTCCGCCGGCTGCCCCGAGCGCGGCGCGCCGGGACAGTGCGGATCCTGCGGATCGCTCGGTGCTCCTGCTCATCCTGGGCTCCTCCCGACCGGCGCTGTCGAGGCGTGGTCATCCCATCGTGGGGTACGGCAGGACGTCCGTCACGTCGACGCCGCCGGTCTGTCCGGTCTTCCGTCCGCCCGGCACCGCTGATCGGGGGTGCCGGGCGGACGGCCCCGCGTCGAGCGGGGCTACCGGACGCGCCGCCCGTCCGGTGGGGGAGGGGCGGCCCGGTCGGGTGGGCTCAGGGCAGCAGCAGACCGTTGCGCCCGGCGCGGGCGTCCTCGAAGCGGCGACCGACCTCGGCCCAGTCGACGACGTTCCACAGCGCGTTGACGTAGTCGGGCTTGACGTTGCGGTACTGGAGGTAGAAGGCGTGCTCCCACACGTCGAACAGCAGGATCGGCACCGACGGCAGCACCGAGTTCGCGTGGTGGTCCCTGATCTGCTGGGTGATCAGCCGCTGCCCGATCGGGTCCCAGGCGAGGACGGCCCAGCCGTTGCCCTGGATGGTGGTGGCGACGGCGTTGAACTGGGCGCGGAACCGGTCGAAGGAGCCGAACTCCTCGTCGATGGCGGCCGCGAGTTCCCCCACCGGCTTGTCGCCGCCGTTCGGCGACAGGACCTTCCACCAGATCACGTGGTGGGCGTGACCGGCGAGGTTGAACGCGAGCGTGGTCTGGAGGCCCACGATGGAGCCGAAGTCGTCGGCCTCCCGCGCCGCCGCGAGCTTCTCCAGCGTGTCGTTGGCGCCCTTGACGTAGGCGGCGTGGTGCTTGGAGTGGTGCAGCTCGTTGATCTCGCCGGTGATCGCCGGGGCCAACGCCGAGTAGTCGTAGTCCAGATCCGGCAGGGTGTAGGGGGCCATCGTCGGTCCTGTTCGTCGTTCCGTCGTGGGTACCAGCCCACCCTCCGACCTGAACCGCGCTTGAGGTCAAGGGGTTGTGATCGGAACGGCATCCGGTCGGCGGGGGTGGCGCTGGCGGGGAAAGCCGCGGTGTGCCGGCGCTGGCGGGGTGCCGGCCGGGGGGGCGGGTGCGGTCCCGCGATCGTGTGCGGGCCGAGGACGGTTCGGGCGTTCCGGTCGTGGTGGGGGCCGAGGCGTCTCGGACGCCGGTTCGCCGGGCAGGAGCACCGGCGGGGAACTCCGGTGGTGGTGCACGACCCCCGACCTGTCCGGTTCGGGCGGAAGGGTCCGGTGTCCCACGCCCGGGCGCTCGGCCGCCGGTCGTGGTTCGGGATCGGTGCAGGTAGGACGGTGCTGAACACCCGCCCAGCGTCCGGTGGCCAGCGCTGGGGCACCGGGAGCCGGGACGCTGTCCGCTGTCCTGTTCCGCGTTGGCCCAGCTGCCCGGCCGCTACGCCGTCCGGCCGATTGAAGGGCGTCGACGGGCCAGCTCAGATGGTGCCCAGATCACCGTTACACCGGGCCGCGTCACGGGAAGCCGCCCCTGCCTTTCCCCACCGGGCGAAGAGAACGGAGACCACCACCATGGTGACCAGGCGAATGTTCCTCGGCGGCCTCGCCGCCACCGCCACCAGCGGCGCGTTGATCGGGAGCGGAACCGTCTCCGCCGCGTCCGGGCCTGTCGCCCCGGCCGCCGCGCGGGTGCCCAACTCGCTGCCGTTCACCGTGGTCAACGACAGCGGGCGGTACCCGAACAGCGCGCTGTGGATGCACCTCGTGGGACGCGAACTGCCCTCGGACCGCCCGGTGCGGATGACACCGGACGGGACGCTCGCCTACGTGTCCGCCTCCGACAACGACGCCGACGGTTTCGCCGACTACGCCATCCCGCTCAACGGTGCGGGGGACACCCGGTTCGACCTGCCGATCAACTTCTCCGGCCGGGCCTACTTCTCGGTGACGGAGAAGATCCGGTTCCGCGTCAACCCCGACGACACCCTGGCCTACCCGGCGGGGTGGGTCGAGAGCGACCCGAACTACCGGATCCTGCACGACTGCATGGAGTTCACCTACGACGCGACCGGCATGTACTGCAACACCACCAAGGTCGACATGTTCAGCATGCCGCTGGGCATCGAGCTGACGGGCAGCGAGACGCAGCGCACCGGCTTCCTCGTCGACGGGGGGCGCGAGGCCGTCTTCGCGGCGATGCGGGGCAACCCGGACTTCGCCAACCTCGTCGTCGACGACCTGCGCGTCATCGCGCCGAGCCACGGCATCGACTCCGGCCTGTTCTCCCCCACCTTCTACGACTCCTACGTGGACGCCGTCTGGAACAGGTACCAGAGCGACACGCTCACCGTCACCGCGAACCACACCGACTTCACCGGGCAGGTCCAGGGCGGGCTGTTCACCTTCACCGGCGGCGTCAGCCCCTTCGAGAAGCCGACGACCCGCGACGTGCTGTTCTGCGACGGAGCCCTGCACGCGCCCAACGACGGGATCTCGGGGCCGGTGGCCGCCGTGCTCGGCGCGAGCCTGAACCGGTCGACGCTGCTGGACAGCGCGCGGGCGCCGATCCTGGACCCGGACGCCTTCTACCTCGACCAGACCAGCAACCACTACTCGCGGGTGCTGCACGAGAACATGGTCGACGGGAAGGTCTACGGGTTCGCCTTCGACGACGTCGGTGACTTCGCCTCCTACGTCCAGGACCACGCGCCGGCCGGGATCACCGTGTCCATCAACCCGTTCTGATCCGGCGGCGGGGCCAGCCAGGTCCCCGTCGTCGCGACGGCCCCGGTCGCCCGGGCCGGCCCTTCCTCGGGCAGGCTCGGGCGAGGTCGGCGTCACGGGACACCGACGACGAGCGGACAGGAGGTCCCCAGTGGACACGGTGCGGCACGAGGTCGTCGACGGGGTCGGGCGGCTGGTCCTGGACCGGCCGGCGGCCCTGAACGCCCTGGACCTGGACATGATCCGGGAGATGACGAGGGTGCTGGACGGCTGGCGCGACGACCCGGAGGTCCGGACCGTCCTGGTGGCCGGCGGCTCACCCCGCGCCTTCTGCGCTGGCGGGGACATCCGGGCGGCCCGGGCGGCCAGCCTGGCCGGTGACGAGGAGAACGTGGCCGAGTTCTTCCGCGCCGAGTACGCCCTCAACGGCTTGATCGCCGAGTACCCCAAGCCCTACGTCGCCCTGCTCGACGGGATCGCGATGGGTGGTGGGCTCGGCATCTCCGCGCACGGGTCGATCCGGGTCGTCACCGAACGGTCCCGGTTGGCGATGCCGGAGACCGGCATCGGTTTCTTCCCCGACGTCGGGTCCACCTACTTCCTGCCCCGGCTGCGGGGCGCGTCCGGCCGCCACCTGGGACTCACCGGTGTCCACATCGGAGCAGGGGCTGCCGTGGACACCGGGCTGGCCACCCACCACGTTCCCGCCGAGCGGCTGCCCGACCTGGTCGCCGCGCTGGGAACCGGGACCGCGGCGGAGGTGGTCGCCGGGTTCGCCACGCCCCCGCCGGTGTCGGAGCTCGCGCCGGTGGCCGAGGCCGTCGACCGGTGCTTCGCCGCCGACTCGGTCGAGGAGGTCGTCGCGCGGCTGGAGGCGGAGGCCGGGCCGCACCAGGAGTGGGCGCGCGCCACCTTGGCGACCCTGGCGGCGATGTCACCGACCAGCCTGCACCTCGCTGCCGGCCTGTTCCGGCGCGGTGCCGCCTCCTCGCTGCGGGAGTGCCTGGCCCGGGAGCTGCGGGTGGCGGCGTGGGCCGCGCACAGCCACGACTTCCACGAGGGGGTGCGGGCGCAGCTGGTGGACAAGGACCGCCGGCCGCGCTGGTCGCCGGCCACGCTCGCGGAGGTCGACACGGCGTTGGTCACCCGGGTGCTCGACGGCTGAGGCGCGGACGCCCGTCCCGGAGGGTGGCGGTCGCTCGCTCGTCGACGTCTGGATCGTGTCTGGTTGTCCGGTCGCGGGTACGCGGATTGGTCCGAACGGACCTGTCCCGGCCGCCGGTCGGTCGGCTTGGATGTGAACGATCCACACATTCGACGGTGTGGTCGGTTTTTTGCCGCCCACCACCCCTCGGGGAGGGAGAGTTCATGAGAGCAGGTCGGGCACGACGCTGGTCCACCCTGGTCGCGGCCACCGCCGCCGTGGCCGCCGCCGGAGCGGGAACGGCCATCGCGGACACCACGGGCGGCGACGGGGTGAGCACCCGCATCGTGGGCGGCGAGCGGGCCAGCATCGAGGACTACCCGTGGGCCGTCTACCTGACGACGCCGGCCGGCCAGCAGTTCTGCGGCGGCTCCCTCGTCGCCGCGGACAAGGTCGTCACGGCGGCCCACTGCACGGAGGACTCCGCTCCGTCCGACATCCGGGTCGTCGCCGGCCGGGAGGACAAGAACAGCACCGACGGCGACGAGGCCGAGGTCACCGACATCTGGATCAACCCCGACTACGACAGCACCTCGTTCAGCGGCGACGTCTCGGTCCTCACCCTCGACGTCGAGCTGGACCACCCGACGGTGCCGCTGGCCACCCCGGCCGACGAGGACCTGCACACCCCGGGGGAGGCGGCCACCGTCGTCGGCTGGGGCACCACGTCCTCCGGGGGCGCGGCCTCCCGCTACCTGCTCGAGACCACGGTCCCGCTCGTCAGCGCCGAGGACTGCGCCAGCGCCTACGGCGGCGAGTTCGACGAGGCCACCATGCTGTGCGCCGGGCTCGAGGAAGGCGGCAAGGACGCCTGCCAGGGCGACTCGGGCGGCCCGCTGGTGGTTGAGGGCACCCTGGTGGGCGTCGTCTCCTGGGGCTACGGCTGCGCGCAGGCCGGCTACCCGGGCGTCTACGCCGGCGTCGCCGCGCACAGCGACCAGCTCGCCGAACAGATCGCGTCCTGACCGGCGCGGGGCCCCGGCCCCGCACCCCCGATCCGGTGGCCCCGGGGTTCGCCGCCCCCGGGGCCACCGCCATGTCCCGCCCCGGCGGGCCGATCCACCGTCCCGGCCCGTCCGTCCCGGGTGATCTTCGGGCACCACCCCGGCGGGGGATGCCACACCCCCCGGCCCGCACCGGCACAATGCAGGCCGGAGATCAGCGAGAGGGCGGATGCAGAACCGATGACGATGTCCATTCACCAGAGGATCGCCGAGGAACTCGGGGTGCGGCAGGGCCAGGTCCAGGCCGCCGTCGACCTGCTCGACGGAGGGGCGACCGTGCCCTTCATCGCGAGGTACCGCAAGGAGGCCACCGGCACACTCGACGACGCCCAGCTGCGGGACCTGGAGGAACGCCTCCGCTACCTGCGCGAACTGGAGGACCGGCGGGCGGCGATCCTGGAGTCGATCCGGTCGCAGGGCAAGCTCGACGACGAGCTCGCGGCGCGGATCAACGCCGCCGAGTCGAAGGCCAGGCTGGAGGACATCTACCTGCCCTACAAGCCGAAACGGCGCACCAAGGCGCAGATCGCCAGGGAGGCCGGGCTCGAACCGCTCGCCGACCTGCTCCTCGCCGACCCCACCCACGACCCGAAGGCCGTCGCGGCCGACTACGTCGACGCCGAGAAGGGCGTCGCCGACGGGACGGCCGCCCTGGAGGGCGCCCGGGCCATCCTGGTGGAACGCTTCGCCGAGGACGCCGACCTCATCGGCGAGCTCCGCGAGGAGATGTGGACCCGGGGCCGGGTGGCCGCCCGGGTGCGGGAGGGCCAGGAGAACGAGGGCGCGAAGTTCGCCGACTACTTCGACTTCTCCGAGCCCTTCACCAAACTCCCCTCCCACCGGATCCTCGCGCTGTTCCGGGGGGAGAAGGAAGGCGTGCTCGACCTCGTCCTCGAACCCGACGAGGACAGCAACCCGGGTGAGGCGCCGCAGGGCCCGAGCAGCTACGAACAGCGGATCGCGCACCGCTTCGACATCGGCGACCAGGGCCGCCCGGCCGACCACTGGCTGCTCGACTCGGTGCGCTGGGCCTGGCGCACCCGCGTCCTGGTGCACCTCGGCATCGACCTGCGCACCCGACTGCGGCAGGCCGCCGAGGAGGAGGCCGTCCGCGTCTTCGCCGCGAACCTGCGAGACCTGCTGCTCGCCGCCCCGGCCGGCACCCGGCCCACCCTCGGCCTCGACCCGGGCTTCCGCACCGGGGTGAAGGTCGCCGTGGTCGACGGCACCGGAAAGGTCGTGGCCACCGACACCATCTACCCGCACAAGCCCCAGGACCGCTGGGACTCCTCGATCGCCACCCTCGCGCGCCTCGCCGAGCGCCACGGCGTCGAACTCGTCGCCATCGGCAACGGCACCGCGTCCCGCGAGACCGACCGGCTGGCCGCCGACCTCATCCGCCGGCACCCCGAGTTGAGGCTGACCAAGGTGATGGTCTCCGAGGCGGGCGCCTCGGTGTACTCGGCCTCCGCCTACGCCTCCCAGGAACTGCCCGAACTGGACGTGGCGCTGCGCGGCGCCGTCTCCATCGCCCGCCGGCTCCAGGACCCGCTCGCCGAGCTGGTCAAGATCGACCCGAAGTCCATCGGGGTGGGCCAGTACCAGCACGACCTCTCCGAGACGATGCTCTCGCGGTCGCTGGACGCGGTGGTCGAGGACTGCGTGAACGGCGTGGGGGTGGATGTCAACACCGCATCGGCCCCGCTGCTGACCCGGGTCTCCGGCATCGGTGAGGGACTGGCGGAGAACATCGTCCTCCACCGCGACACCCACGGTCCGTTCCGCTCCCGCAAGCAGCTCAAGGACGTCTCCCGGCTGGGGCCGAAGGCCTTCGAGCAGTGCGCCGGCTTCCTCCGGATCCCCGACGCCGAGGACCCGCTGGACAGCTCGGCGGTGCACCCGGAGTCCTACCCCGTCGTGCGCCGCATCCTGGACGCGGTGGGCAGCGACGTCGCCGGTCTGATCGGCAACACCCGACTGCTGAAGTCCGTGCGCCCCACCGACTTCGTCGACGACGCCGTCGGCCTGCCCACCGTGACCGACATCCTCGGTGAGCTGGAGAAGCCGGGCCGCGACCCGCGTCCGGCGTTCCAGACGGCCGCCTTCGCCGAGGGGGTCGAGACCCTGGCCGACCTGCGTCCCGGCATGACCCTGGAGGGCGTCGTCACCAACGTCGCCGCCTTCGGGGCCTTCGTCGACATCGGCGTGCACCAGGACGGCCTGGTCCACGTCTCGGCGATGTCGAGGAACTTCGTGCGCGATCCCCGCGAGGTGGCCAAGCCCGGCGACATCGTCAAGGTCAAGGTGCTGGAGGTCGACGCCACCCGCAAGCGCATCTCCCTGACCCTGCGCCTCGACGACGAGCTGCCCCAGGCCGGGGGCCAGCCCGGGGAGCGGCGCGGCGGCCAGGGCGGCCGAGGCGGTCAGGGCCAGGGCGGTCAACGTCAGGGCGGCGGCCGTCAGCAGGGCGGCCGGGGTGGACAGCGCCGGGAGCGCGCCGACAGTGGCGGCGGAGCGATGGCCGACGCGCTGCGCCGCGCCGGGTTCGGCGGCGGCTCCCGCTGAGCTGAGCCCGACCGGTCGGTGGGGGCGCGGCGCCTCGGCCGGCCGGTCCGGCCCTCGCGGTCCTTGACGGTGCTGGCGACGACCACGGCCGACCGGCCGCCGAACCTGGCGGGTGCGGCGCCGCGAACGACCAGGCGGTCGACTAGGGGGTCACCCCCGCCGGGCCAGGGCCGGAGGACGGGCGCTCCCCGACGAGTTCGGTGATGCGCTCGTCCAGGTCGAGCAGCGCCGGATGCCGACCCCGCCCCCGGGCCCGCTGGCGGAGCGCCACCACCCGGTCGACGGTGCGGGCCGAGGACAGCTCGCCCATGTCGGCGAAGGCCTGACCGGCCACGGACTCGGCCTGGTCGTAGTCGCCGAGTTCCAGGTGGGCGGCGGCGATGTGGATCCGGGTCTTCGCCCGCGCCGTCACCCTGTCCTCGGGCAGGGCGGCCGCCGCCTGTTCGAGCAGGGCGAGCCCCTGCTGGGGCCGGCCGGCGTCCCGCAGACACTGGCCGACATCGGAAATCAGGTCCGGCTCGCCGTAGAAGGCCAGCCACTCCGGTTCCGGCGGGCCGGGCCGGTCGAAGGCGCGTTGCGCCTCCTCGATCGCCTGCCGCGCCGAGCGGGCGTCGCCCACGAAGGCGAGCCCCCGGGCTTCGATGGCGTGCAGCCAGGCGGCGAACCTCGGGGTGGCCGCGCCCTCGGTCATCCGCAGCGCCGACCGCGCCAGCGCCGCCGCGTGCGGGCCGTGTTCCGCGCCGGTCGCCTGGCTGGTGGCGTTGCCGATGTCGATGGTCAGCCGGCTCATCTCGGCGAGCACGTTGGCGGCGAACAGCGTGTCGCCGGCCTGGGTGGCCAGGTGCAGGGCCTGTGCGTAGTACCGCTGGCCCAGTGCGTGCCGCCCGCTGTCGGCCGTGGTCAGCCCGGCCAACCAGGTGGCCTGTGCCAGGGTGGAGAAGAGCTCCCGACCGTGCTGTTCCGAGTAGGTGGCCTCCGCCGCCACCCTGGCCTCATCGTGCACGAAGCGCACGACACGATCTCGCACCTGACCGCCGCCGAACCTGCGTTGCAGACTCTCGTAGTGCCGCACCATCTCGCCGAGGACCTTGATCTCGGCGGTACCGATGCGCCGCCCACTCCCCACCGCCGCCGTCGCTTCCGGCGGCGGGGCGGTCAGTGCCAGCCAGGCCGGCTCCGCGAAGGCGCTCGCCGTGAACGCCGAGCCCAGCAGGAAATTGCGTCGGTTCAGGTCGCGTCCGGACAGCTCCACCACGGTGCCCATCGTCCCACCCGGAGTGGACGCGCGACGGAGCGCGTCAAAGGTGTCACCCGCCGTTCGGTGGTCGTCGAACCCGCAGGCGGTGACCGTCACCGGGTAGCCGAGTCGCCGCGACAACGCGGCGGCCACCAGCCGGGGCACCGGATCGCGGGGCTGGCAGCCCAGCAGCATCCGTTTCACGGAGGTGGGAGTGGTTCCGAGATGGATGCCCTCCCGCGCGGCGGTCCGCACCACCGCGTTCGCCAGCCCCGTGTTGCTCAGCTCCGCCTCCGCCATCAGTCGGCGCAGGTCCTGGTTCCCGTGCATCGCGACCCCGTGTCATCACCGTGGGTTTCCCTGTGCGTCCGGAGAGTAGTGGCCCGAGCGGACGAGTGGGAGGCGTTGGGGCTGGTCACGGCGAAGTGAGACCCCAGTAGGACCCCTGGGAGGGGACTGGGACTTCCGCCGGGCGGCGAGAGGTGGTGGGCGGGTCGTGGACGGAAGGCGTCCACTGTGGGACTGCCGTGGCGATCGATCCGGCGGTGAGGTGGGGGTGTGGCCGGGCGCACGGCCGCGAAACCGTCATCGAGATCGGGGAATGACCACATGGGACGACGGAAGGGCAGTCCAGCCGAGATCGCCTCGGCCATCACCAGGCGCTACATGGGCCGCTGGTCCTGGGTGTCGGACGAGCAGCGGCTGCGGTACTACCAGGACTGGCTGCGGGAGATGGAGCCCTGCGTCACCGAGGAGCCCGACCTCCACTCGGAGTGGGTGCGGACGATGGTGGGCCAGCTCCGGCGGGTGGTGCGTGAGCTGGAAGCCAAAGAGGCCGAGGCGGCGGCAGCGGAGGACACCGCCTCCGCTGCTCAGGCAGCGACGCCGTGACCACCCCGGCTCCCCGAGCGGGCGTGTCCAGCGCGGTGTGCGCCGGGTTCGCCCCCGCCGTAGCGGGTGATCCCGTGACCGCCCTCCCGCCCGATGTCGTGATGCCGGGTCGCGAGCTTGCCCGGCTGGTGGTGTGGTGGCGGAGCAGTACCGGCCGGTTCGCCTGGGTGTCGAGGCAGGCCGCCTTGGAGTCGTCCTCCGTCCGGAACACGCGCCCGCCGAACCGGTCGGGCTGCCCGGCGTGCAGGCCCGGCGGGTGGCCGGGGCGCTCCTCGTGCCCGACGCCGACGCGGTGGCGACCGTCATCACGGCCGGGCCGGGGGTGGTGGCCTCGCTGATGGTGACGACCCTGTCCCGGCTCGGCGGGAAGGTCCTCACCCTGACCTCTCCCGGTGCCCCGCCGCTGACGTGGGCGCTTCCCGTGCGGTGGCGCCCACCCCAGCCCCAGGGTCCCGCGCTCACCCACCCGCAGCGGGCCGGGGAGCTGATCGGCCGGGCCGCCTCGGCCGCCGAAAACCATACCTGAACAGGAGAACCGCCGTGGACATGCAGCAGATCATCGGAGGCTTACAGGCCGCCAGCACCCTCCTGGAGCCCTACGGTCTCAGTCAGGAACAGGGCCGGATGGACGAGGTCACCGGGCACCTGGCGGTGCTCAACGGCACCGCCCGGCACGGCGAGGTGCTGGCGCAGCTGGAGCAGATCCGCCAGTCGATCGCGATGGCCGCCGACCAGCAACAGCAGTTGCGCGAGCAGTTGGTGCGGCTGATGGCCACGTTTCAGGGCGGCTTCGGGATCTGATCAGGCCCCTGGGCCGCCAGCCGGTGGGGTGGTGCACGGCACCCACGACCCCGCCCCGGCCGACGAACCGCCCCAGGGCCGTTCGCTGCCGCACCCGTCGAACACCCCGTGGGAAGCGGCCCTGGGGACAGGCGTCGCCTGGGTGGCCTGGGCCCGAGACCAGTTGCCGGAACGTCCCCGAGGCCGGGGCCAGACGACCGGGATCATCCTGGGAGGCTCTGACGGCAGCGGCGAGCGGATGGTGTCCGGCCACGAGCCGGAGTCGGACCTGGCGGGCCTCATCCTCGCCACCAGCGACGTGTTTCCGGAGCATCGGCTGCGGGACCTCGCCATTGCGGACGTGGCGCGCCACGTCGAGACGAAGCTAGCGGTACGCCAGGCAGAAGCCGGTGTCACCCACACGGTTGTCGTCCTCAATAACCGTATGTGCGACGGTCTTTACGGGTGTACGGAAGCAGTAGCCGCGATCCTGCCCCGGGGGTTCTCCATGACGGTATGGGAACCAGGGCGCAGCCGACCGACCATCATCGAAGGGAAAGCCACGTGACAGTCGTTGTGACCGCGATCATTGACAATGATCGCTACTACGCCCGGACGGAGGAGGAACGAGCGGTCCTGATTCGCCGAATGGTGGACGAGGAGCATCCGGGATGGGCGTCACTCGTCTACGTCTGGGATCGGCCAGCGGGAGAGGGAAGCGGACGGCTGGCGTGGCCGGCGTGGCAGCTTCGGGTGTCCGCTGAGCCGGGCCTCGGGGTGGGCGCGCTCAACTGGGTGGGGCCGGTTCCGAGTGATGAGCTGGGCCCATGGGACACTCTGAATCCCACGCCGATCGTCGGTGTCGCGGTCGAGTTCGACGGTTCCGTTCCCTCCTACTTTCCGCCGTCGGCGGTGCTGCCAATCGACGACGTGCGCCGGGCCGTTGCGGAACACTTCAACACGGGCCGCCGGCCGGAGTGCGTGCAGTGGCAGCCGGGCTATCGGTTCTGAGCCCACGACCGGCATTAACCTGAAGGGCCCCGAGGGCAGTGGCGAACGGGTGGTGTCCGGGCGTGGGCCGGAGTCGGACGTGGTGGGCCTCATTCTCGCCACCAGCGACCTGTTCCCCGAACATCCGCTGCGCGACCGCGCAATCGCCGATGCCGCCCGTCACGTCGAGACGAAGCTGGCGCTGCGCCAGGCAGAGTCCGGTGTCACCCACGCGGTCGTCGTCGTCAACAACCTGATGTGCGAAGGCCCTTACGGGTGTACGGAAGCAGTAGCCGCGATCCTGCCCCGGGGATTCTCCATGACGGTATGGGAACCAGGGCGCAGCCGACCGACCACCGTCGAAGGGAAAGCCACGTGGCAGTCGTCGTGACCGCGATCATCGACAACGTTCGGCACTACGCCCGGACGGAGGGCGAACGGACGGCACTGGTCCGGGCGGTCGTGGACGAACCGCACCCGGCCGGCCCCAGTCTCCTCTACGTCTGGGACAGGCCCGCCGGGCAGGGAGCCGGGCACGAGGCGTGGCCGGAGTGGCAGCTGAGGGTGTCCACCGTGCCTGACCAGGGGGTGGGAGCGTTGAACTGGGCGGGTGACTCGCCGGACGGTGACCTCGGGCCCTGGGACACGTACAACCCGGGAGCCGATCTGGGCGGCTCCGCGCTCCTCTTCGACGAGTCCGCGCCCCTCTTCTTCCCCCTTTCCGCGACGCTCGCGCTCCAGGACGTGCGCCGAGCCGTCACCGAACATCTGCGGACCGGGCGTCGACCGGAGTGCGTCCAGTGGCAGCCAGGGGACTGGTACTGAATCGGCGGGTTCCTCGGCGTGCTGAGGACGTGGTGAGCCAGGCGGGGGCGGGGCCCGTGCCGTTTCGACGAGCGGCTTCCGGGACTTCCGTCAGGACTGACCTCGGTTCCTCACAGCCACGTCGCCGGCCGTGTGCTGCTGGCGGCGTCGTGGACAGGGGGCCTGAGGAGGTGGACGAGCGGGCGCGGCGCGGTCGGGCCCCTGCCGTCCGTTCTTCGGAGGCCCGGGTCGCCACCCTCCGTCTGGTGGTCGCCCTCCCTGTTGGGAGGACGACCACCGGCCGGGGAGCTCAGGCGGCCAGGCCGGCCTTGAGGGCCTGGGCGATCCGGACCACGCGGCGGGCCTGCACGCCGGCGGCGGTGCGGGTCACGTCGTTGACGGGGTTGCTCCCCTGGGCGTCCACGTGGCTGGTGCCGTAGGGGTTGCCGTCGACGAACTTCGAGCCGTCGGTGAAGCCGGGGCTGACGAGGATGCCGCCGAAGTGGTGGATGGTGTTGTACAGCGCGAGCAGCGTGGACTCCTGGCCGCCGTGCAGGGTGGCGGAGGAGGCGAAGCCGCTGTAGACCTTGTCGGCCAGCAGGCCCTGCTGCCACTCGCCGCCGAGGGTGTCGATGAACTGCTTGAGCTGGGCGGCGATGTTGCCGTAGCGGGTGGGGGAGCCGAAGATCACCGCGTCCGCCCACACCACGTCGTCGGCCGTGACCTCGGGGACGTCGGAGGTGGCGTCGACGTTCGCCCGCCAGGCCGGGTTGGAGTCGATGGCGGCGTCGGGGGCCAGCTCGGGCGCCTTGCGCAGGCGCACCTCGGCACCGGCCTGCTCGGCCTCGGCGACCAGGGTGCGGGCGATCTCCGCGATGGTGCCGGTGGACGAGTAGTAGATGACGCTCAGCTTGACCTTGCTCATGGGGGTGTTCGTTCCTCTCGGTCGGGGGTCTGCGGACGACCCGACGCGAGGTTAAACATTAAACATCTTCCGTGCAAGAAGTTCGCCGGGAAGATGTGTTCGGCTACACTCGCCCAGTCCGGAACGTGAGACGAGGGGGAGGAGGGGCGTGCGCATGACCGCCGCGCGTGACGCGGGCCTCGCGGCCGACGACGAGATCATCACCTGGTGGGGGCTGGTCATCGAGGGCTACCACGCGACGCAGGCCCGGATCCAGGCCGAGATCGGCGAGCGCTTCGACCTCGCCCCCGCCTCCTTCGACATCCTGATCCGCCTGGTCCGCAGCCCCGACCACCGGATGCCGATGACCCGGCTCGCCCACGAGGCCGCCCTCTCCAGCGGCGGTTTCACCAAGGTCGCCGACCGGCTCGTGGCGGCGGACCTGATCCGGCGGCACCGCTGCGACCGGGACCGCCGGGTGACCTACGCCGAACTCACCGACCACGGGCTGGACATCGCCAAGCAGGTGCGGGCCGCCGGCGCGGAGATCCTGCGCCGCCGCGTCCTCGCGCCCCTCGGGCCTGGGGACTCCCAGCGGCTCGCCGACGCCATGCGCGCGCTGCGCGAGGCCAACGGCGACCCCCAGGAGGAACGGGGCGTCGGACGACCCGGGGCCTGCTGACAGGCTCCCCTCGCCGCCCCGGGGGCTTCCGGCGCCGGCGCGCCCACGGCCGAACACCTCGGGCTCCCGTCCTCCTCAGGACGTCGCCCGTCGAGGGACGGGCCGGGTGGCGGCCGGGCGGGGCCGCGACGATCAGGAGGTCGGCACCGGGTCGATCGCGGGGAGGCCGTCGATGCTGACCGCGTTGCGGGTCGCGAGGTAGGTCGCGGCGTTCTCGTCGCTGCGGCGCCCGTTGTGCCGGGTCAGCAGGTCCCGGTCACCCACGTAGTCCATGAGGGGGAGGGAGAACCCACAGGAGTCGCTGATCCGGGTCACCTCGACGTCGATCACGGCCCGCAACCTCGGCGCCGGCTCGACCTCGAACCGCGACACGAGCTCGGCGAAGTCCGGGTCCGACGGCATGACCGCACGGCCCCGACCGTGGAGCCGGACCACGTTGGGCGCGCCGGAGAAGGAGCAGAACATCAGCACGACCCGCCCGTTCTCCCGGAGGTGCGCGATCGTTTCCACTCCGCTGGCCATGTAGTCGAGGTAGGCGACGCGGTGTTCGCCCAGGACCGTGAACGTGCCCCGCATCCCCTTCGGCGACACGTTCACATGCCCCTCGGCGCCGGCGGGCGCGGTGCCCACGAAGAACACCGGCTGCGCGAGCACGAACTCCCGCAGCCGGCCGTCAATCCGCTCGTATAACTTCACGCCACCATCCTGACCGATCGGCCAGGCCCGTCGGCGGACCGATCAGCTCTCGATCCAGTTGTGCCCACGAGCGAGCTCCAGCAGGCGGGTGCGCACCTGCACGACCTGCGCGGCGGTCAGCGTCGGTGCCGCGTCGAGCAGCGCCTCGGTCAGCTCGACCCGGAACTCGGCGGCGGAGAGGACGTCGCACATGCCGTCCTCCTCGTCCTCCCGCCCGATCGGACGCGGCGCCGGAGCGGCCACCCTCGCCGGCGCGGGTGGCGAGGACACGGCCGGTGAGACGAGTCGGACCTCGGACGCCTTCAGCCCCCGGTCGCCGTCCTCCACCACGAAGGACACCTTGGCCCCCGGCTGGAACAGGTGCTTGGCATCACGCAGGTCGTTCGCGTGCATGAAGACGTCCTCGCTGCCCTCGTCGGGCGCGATGAAGCCGTATCCGCGTGTCTCGTCGAACCGAAGGATCTTGCCGGTTGTCACCACAGCTACCCCAAACCTCAACACAGTCCAGCGTCGTCCACGCTGGCGGTCCCGGCAGGCTACAACAGCGCCCGCTCAGGTGACAGACCCGAGAACGCGCCGATCTCCTCCAACCGGCGGTAGGCCGAACACCGGACGCGGACACCGTCGGTGACCGAATCCGGATGTCCCGGCCCCGGCTCGGAACGGTCGTCCCGAGTGGATACCGTGGCGGCGGCACGGAGGGCGGCGTGGCCGCCGCCACCCCGAGGACGCTCGCTGGACGCGCGTGGCCCGGGGCGGCACCCCGCGCCCAACGGAGGGCCGGACGGAGGTGAGGAACTCGTGGACGGGTCCCCGCGCGGCGCCGTGCTGGACGCGACCCTGGAGCGGATCACCTTCGCCAACGAGGAGACCGGCTACACCGTGGCGAGGGTGGACACCGGCCGGGGCGGCGAGCTGGTCACCGTGGTGGGCGCGCTGCTCGGGGCGCAGCCGGGTGAGGCGCTGCGGATGCGGGGCCGGTGGGGCTCCCACCCGCAGTACGGTCGGCAGTTCCACGTCGAGGACTACTCCACCGTGCTCCCCGCCACGGTCCAGGGAATCCGCCGTTACCTCGGGTCAGGGTTGATCAAGGGCATCGGGCCGCGCCTGGCCGACCGCATCGTCGAACACTTCGGCACCGCCGCGCTCGACGTGATCGAGCAGACGCCCGACCGCCTCATCGAGGTCCCCAAACTCGGCCCGAAGCGCACCAAGCTGATCGCGGCCGCCTGGGAGGAGCAGAAGGCCATCAAGGAGGTGATGGTCTTCCTCCAGGGAGTCGGGGTGTCCACCTCGCTCGCGGTCAAGATCTACAAGCAGTACACCGACGACGCCATCCGCGTCGTGCGGGAGGAACCGTACCGGTTGGCCGGCGACGTCTGGGGAATCGGTTTCAAGACCGCGGACACCATCGCCAAGGCCGTCGGCATCCCCCACGACTCCCCGCAGCGGGTCAAGGCCGGTCTCCAGTTCACCCTCTCCGAGGCCACCGGCAACGGCAACTGCTACCTGCCCGAGCTGGAGCTGATCGCCGAGGCGATCAAGATCCTGGCCGTCGACGCGGGACTGGTCGCCGAATGCCTCGGGGAACTCGTCGAGGAGGAGGGCGTCGTCCGGGAGGAGGTCCCCGGGGACGACGCCGAGAACCCGACGGCCGCCGTCTACCTCGTGCCGTTCCACCGCGCCGAGATCTCGTTGGCCAGCCGGATGCGCCGCCTGCTGGCCACCAGCGCCGACCGCCTGCCCGCCTTCGCCGACGTCGACTGGTCCCGGGCCCTGGACTGGCTGCGCCGCTCCACCGGCGCCGAGCTCGCCGAGGCCCAGGAACGCGCCGTCCGGCTCGCCCTCACCGAACGGGTGGCCGTCCTGACCGGAGGACCCGGCTGCGGGAAGAGCTTCACCGTGCGGTCCATCGTCACCCTGGCCAGGGCGAAACGCGCCAAGGTGGTCCTGGCCGCGCCCACGGGGCGGGCGGCGAAACGGCTCACCGAACTGACCGGCCACGAGGCCGCCACCGTCCACCGGCTGCTGGAGCTCAAACCGGGAGGTGACGCCGCCTACGACGCCGACCGCCCCCTCGACGCGGACCTCGTGGTGGTCGACGAGGCCTCCATGCTGGACCTGCTGCTGGCCAACAAACTCGTCAAGGCGATCGCGCCCGGCGCGCACCTGCTGCTCGTCGGCGATGTCGACCAGCTGCCCTCGGTGGGGGCCGGCGAGGTCCTGCGGGACCTGCTCGCCCCGGACACCCCCATCCCGCACGTGCGGCTCGACCAGATCTTCCGGCAGGCCGCCGAGTCGGGCGTGGTCACCAACGCCCACCGCATCAACTCGGGCGACCACCCCCTGCTCAAGGGCATGGACGACTTCTTCCTCTTCCCCGTCGACGAGGCCGAGGCCGCCGCCGAACTGACGGTGGATGTCGTCGCCCGCCGCATCCCCCGCAGGTTCGGCCTGGACCCCCGCCGGGACATCCAGGTGCTCGCGCCCATGCACCGAGGGCCGGCCGGGGCCGGTGCGTTGAACCTCCTCCTCCAGGAGGCGCTGACACCACCCCGGGACGGCCTGCCCGAACGACGCTTCGGCGGGCGGATCTTCCGCCTGGGGGACAAGGTCACCCAGATCCGGAACAACTACGACAAGGGCGCCAACGGCGTGTTCAACGGGACCCAGGGCGTGGTGACCGCCCTCGACCAGGACGAGCAGACGCTGACCGTCCGCACCGACGAGGACGAGGACATCGAGTACGAGTTCTCCGAGCTGGACGAGCTGGTGCACGCCTACGCGGTCACCATCCACCGGTCCCAGGGCAGCGAGTACCCGTGCGTGGTCATCCCCGTCACCACCAGCGCCTGGATGATGTTGCAGCGCAACCTCCTCTACACGGCGGTGACCAGGGCCAAGAAGCTGGTGGTCCTCGTCGGGTCGAGGCGGGCGCTCGGCCAGGCGGTCCGCACCGTGGGGTCGGGCCGTCGGCACACGGCACTCGACTGGCGGCTGCGCCGTCCCGCGCCCCGCTCCTGAGCCGCCGACCGGCACCCGCGGTAGCGGTGGCCCGAGCACGAAGGACGCACAACGACCCGTTCAGTCCTGTCCCGGGTGGTGCCCCGATGGCTAGCATCGGGCGGAGGTGGACATCACACCTCTGATCGGGCCGTCGGCCCCACGTCGGCACCCCGACCGGGGGGACGGAAGGGGACCCCGCGTGCACAGCCAGGAACCGACGACCTCGCCCTCAGCGCTGGAGGCCTTGGCCCGGCTGCCCGACGACGAGGCCTACGGGGAGCTGACCGGCCTGGCCCGCGCCGCCCTCCAACGGGCCAGGGCGCTGGGGCTCACCGTCGTCGACGAACTGCCCGAGGGCGGCGGGTGGACCGTGCGCCTGCCCGACGAGAGCTACGACGCGACCCGGGTGGTGGAGTTGGCCGCCGGCCTGGACACCGGTCTGCTCTACGTCAGCATGTGGGCCTTCGACCCGGACGACGTCGAGGAGTTCGGGCCGGCCAGCCCACCGGCGGACGACGGGGTGGCCGCCGTGCAACGGGTGATGCGCCGGTTCGACGGCGTGCTCTACCAGTTCGACGTGGCCTTCGTCCACCGAGGTGTCCTGCACCGGTGGACCTACCAGGAACCCTTCTACGCGCTGTTCCGGCAGGCACTGGCGGCGGTGTCGCCCGCCGCGCCCACCGCCCGGCACGAGGGCACCGGAGACGTGGTGGACTCCGAGGAGGTTCGCCGGCTCGCCGCCGTGCTGCTGGCGTTGCCCGCCTTCCGGGCGGCGGGCACGGATGTGCGGCGGGCGAGGGTGGCCCGCCGCCAGCCCGAGCTGCGGGGGATGTTGAGCCAGTCGGGACTCCCCGGCCGCACCGCCCGGGAGGCCATCCAACAGGCCACCGACACGGCGCTCCAGGTGGCGGAGGACCACCACGAGCGGCTGGCCCGGTCGTTGCCCACCCTGGCGGAGGAACTCGCCGACGACCCCCGCTTCCAGGAGGCGGGTAACGCCACCCTGCGCCGCAAGGTCGCCGACGACTTCCTGGTCGAACGGGCGGACGGCTACCGCTGCCCGGTGTGGCTGCGGGAGAAACTGCTGACCACCGCACCTCTCAACGGCGGGGGTGCGCGTCGCCCCTCCTGACGCCTGTCCTCGCTCAGCGCTGGCTGTCCACCCACTCCCGCACCACCCGGTCCAGGACCTCCAGCGGCAGCGGACCGTCGGACAACACCGTGTCGTGGAAGGCGCGGATGTCGAACCGGTCGCCCAGCGCCTCCTCCGCCGCGGCGCGGATGCGCTGGATCTCCAGGCGCCCGACCATGTAGGACAGCGCCTGGCCCGGGGCGGTGATGTAGCGGTCCACCTCGGACTCGATCTCGGAGGCGGACATGGCGGTGTTGGTCCGCAGGTAGTCGATGGCCTGCTGACGGCTCCAGCCCTTGGCGTGCAGACCGGTGTCGACCACCAGGCGACCGGCCCGCATGGCGTCCTGGGTGAGCATGCCCAGCCGGTCCAGGTCGCCGGAGTACAGGCCCATCTCCTCCGCCAACCGTTCGGTGTAGAGCCCCCAGCCCTCCAGGTAGGCGTTGAACGGGGCGAGGCGGCGGAGCAACGGCAGGTCGGTCAGTTCGAGGGCGAGCGCGATCTGGAAGTGGTGCCCCGGCACCGCCTCGTGGAAGGCGACGGCCTCCGAGGTGGTCCTGGCCCGCTCCTCCGCCCGGTGGGTGTTGACGAAGTAGGTGCCCGGGCGGCTGCCGTCCAGCGCCGGGGACATGTAGTAGGCGATCGGGGCGCCGGGGGCCTCGGACTCCGGCACGGCCTCCACCGCGCAGCTCTCGGCCGGCATCCGGTTGAACCAGGCCGGCGCGACCTTCTCGGCCCGGGCGATCGCGGCACGGGCCTCGGTGACCATCTCCTCGCCGCTCGACCACAGCAGGGCCGGGTCCGTGCGCAGCCGCTCGAAGATCTCGGTCACGTCGTCGGTGCCGAACACGCGGCCACCGATCTCCGCGTACTCCCGTTTCAGGTCCTCGATGAGCCGGAGACCGGTTTCGTGCAGTTCCTCGGGGGTCCGGCTCGTCGTGGTGTGCGCCCGGGCGAGGCCGGCGTAGATGGCGTCACCACCCGGCAGCCAGCTGAGGCCCGGGTGGTCCATGTCCCGGCCGGAGGGGACGACCTCGGTGGCGAGCACGTCGCGGTAGCGGCGGAACGCCGGCCGCACCACCTCGGCCAGCAGCCGGTCCCGCTCGGCGCGGAACCCGGCGAGGTCCACGTCGGCCTCGGCCGGCGGTTCCGGCTGGCGCAGGGGGTCGTCATCCGGGGCGGCGAGGTACCGGTCCAGGAAGTCCACGGTGGCCTCGACGAGGTGGCGCACCGGCAGCAGGCCCGCGCCGATCCCGGACCGGTGACGCTCGGCGATCGCCTCGAGCACGGTGGGCAGCCCGGCGAGCCTGGCGAGGTACCCGTCGGCGTGCGCGCGGTCGGCGATCCCGACCCTCGGCAGCATGATGAGCAGCTCGGCGGTGGAGGAGAAGAAGGAGTCGGCGACCGTGTACTCCACCGCGCGGGCGTCGAGGTGTTCCAGCAGCCCGCTGGCCTGGTGGATCACCACGTCCCGGTTCAACCGGTCACCGTGGTCCAGGGACTCGGCGTCGAGCTCCCGCGCCCGGTCGAGGATGGCCTGGAGACGACCGCGCTGGTCCTCGTCACCGGCGACCCCGTAGTCGGGGAGCCGGTCGTCCCGGTCCCGTAACCCGACCAGGGTGGCATCGATGGGACGCGCGTCGAACATCGCGGCGATCAGGTCGTCCGCGAGCTGGGCTGGGGTGGTCATGTCTCTCCTCGTTCCCGGGAGCCGAAATGGGGAGACAGTATCCAAGCGGCGGCGGAACGGGCGGTTCGTGGACCGGGCGGCTCACATCGTTGTCGTGCTGTGGCCGGACCGCGTTCCCGCGCGACGGACGGGGGCGGGCGGGCGTGGCGGGCCAGGACCCGCTCACCCGGTGCGGCCATTCGGCGGCCTGAGATGCGTTGATCGATCAAGTCCGTTCGTATGCTTGGTGGATGGACGGCGTGCGATGGCTCGACGACGACGAGCAGGAGACCTGGCGGGCTTATCTGTGGGCGAGCCAGCTGCTACGGGAGTCGCTGGACCGCCAGATGCACCGGGACTCGGGCCTGCCGCACACCTACTACCTGATCCTCGCGATGCTGTCGGAGGCGCCCGAGCGGTCCCTGACCATGTCCGAACTGGCCCAGGTGGTCCGGGCCTCGCCCAGCCGGCTGTCCCACGCGGTGACGAAGCTGGAGACGGAGGGCTGGGTTCGTCGCCAGAAGCACCCGCGAGACGCTCGCACGACCATCGCCACCCTCACGGCGGAGGGGTTCGACGTCCTCGTGGCCGCCGCTCCCGGCCACGTCGAGGCCGTGCGGCAGGGGCTGTTCGACCAGCTCAGCCAGGACCAGGTCCGCCAGTTGCGTGAGATCTCCCAGGCGATGCTCGCGCACCTGGACCCGCCGGCCCGCTACCACCGGCGACGCGAGCCCGGCGGGACCGAGACCCCGTCCCCGGACTCCGAGGTGCCGCCGCCCGGCGGCGTGGGCTGATCCGCGACGGCGCGGCGGCCCACTCCCGGGACGCGCCGACGTGACACCGCCGGCTCCACGGTCCGCTCTGCGAGGCTGGGGCGGTGCGAGTGCTGGTGACAGGGTCGAGCGGTTTCCTCGGGCACGCCGTGGTGGCCGAGTTGGCCGACCGGGGCCATGAGGTGGTGGCCCTGGTCCGACCGGGGCGGCCCGTTCCACCCGGTGTCGTGGACGCGGTCGTGGGTGACGTGCGGGACGTCGACTCGCTCCGGTCCCCCGTCTCGGCCGTGGAGGCCGTCTGCCACCTCGCCGCGCTGGTCCGGGTGCGCGAGTCGCTGACGGACCCGGTGCGGCACTGGCGGACGAACACCGGGGGGACGCTGGCGCTGCTCACCGCGCTCGCCGAGGCGGGCGCGGCCGGCGGTCCCCGCCGCCTGGTGCTGGCCTCCACCTGCGCCGTGTACGGCGTTCCGGGTGGCCAACCCATCGACGAGGACACCCCGGAGGTCCCGGTCAACGCCTACGGCGGGAGCAAACTCGCCGCCGACCGGGCCGCCGCCGACCTGGCCGCGACGGGGTCGGTCGGCGCGATCAGCCTGCGGTCCTTCAACCTCGCGGGCGCGGCGCGTGGCCGGCCCGACCCCGACCCGTCCCGACTCGTCCCCGCGGTGCTCGCGGCCAGGACGGGCCGGACGGCCGCCCTGACCATCAACGGCGACGGGTCGGCCGTGCGCGACTTCGTGCACGTGGAGGACATGGCCGACGCCTTCGCCCTGGCGGTGGCGGCCTGCGCGCCCGGCCGGTGGCGCGCCTACACCGTCGGCAGTGGCCGGCGCAGCAGCGTCCGCGACGTGGTGGACACGGCCGCCCGCGTGACGGGGGGAGCCGTGCCCCTCGCCTACCGGAGGGCCGCACC
Organism: Actinoalloteichus caeruleus DSM 43889; assembly: GCF_000429185.2. GTDB lineage: Bacteria > Actinomycetota > Actinomycetes > Mycobacteriales > Pseudonocardiaceae > Actinoalloteichus_B > Actinoalloteichus_B caeruleus. The sequence continues at coordinate 38,434 of NZ_AUBJ02000001.1, forward strand.
CGAACCTCCCGAACTGGTCGCCGACCACTCGCGGATCACCCGGGAGCTCGGCTGGGAACCGAGGCGGTCGGACCTCCCGCGCATCCTGCGGGACGGCTGGGAGGCACACCAGCGCTGGTATCCCGTGGAGAAGTGAGTCGGGAGCCCCGCGCCCCGCTCGCCCCGCCCAGCTCGCCCCGCGCGCGGCTCCCGGCGCTCACCTGACCCTCGGCTCCCGCCCGGGAGGGGCGGTGGTGCCTGGCAGCCGAACGGGGCGGTGCTCTCCCCTGGAGACCACCGCCCCGCTGCTCGGTGCGTCGTACCGCTCACCGTCAGAGGGAGACGTGCTCCTCGATCCACGGGGTCCAGTAGGCGACGTCCGTGCTGATGCCAGGGCCGATGGCGCAGAGGGGCTCGCTGGACTGGTAGCCCGTCCGCACGATGATGCCGGCCAGTTCCCAGCCGCCGTCGGTGGCCTTCAGGGTGCCGGTGCCGGAGTCGCCGTAGCAGAAGCCCGTGCCCTCGGCCGGCTGGTCGCAGATCTCGGTCTCCGGGTTGAATCCGTACTCGCAGCCCTCGGCGATCACGGTGGTGTCCAGCAGCTGGAGGATCTCGGCGGACCCGCACTCACCGCCGACCGGGCACTCCTGGCCCCACCCGGTGTGCCGGATGGTGTCTCCGGGCAGCGGCTTGCTGGTGGACAGCGTCGCCGGCGTCACCGAGACCGGCTCGGCGAGGCGGATCAGCGCGATGTCCGCGTCGACCCGGGTGACCTCCGAGTCGTCGTAGTCCGGGTGGATGATGATCTCGGCGGAGGGGACCACCTCGCCGCCCTGGGTGCGGTCGACGCTGCCGACGCGGACGTCGATGTCCGCCGGCTCGTAGCTCACCATGCAGTGGGCGGCCGTGAGCACCCACTCGGGGGCGATCACGGTGCCGCCGCAGGCGTGGCGACCGTCGTTGATCAGCGCCGCCGAGAACTCGTACCCCTCGGTGGCGTCCTCGCCGCCGACGATGAACGGCTGGACGACCCCGGCGTCAGGGGTGGTCGTGTCGGGTGACGCGACCGCGGTGGCCGACGCCAGCCCGAGCGTGGCGATGGCCGCGCTGGCGACCGCGGTGGCGGCAAGACGAAAGCGCATGACACTCCGGTTGTCTCGATGGTTCGGCTGAGCCGTGTTCGCCTGGTGGGCGAACGTCACGGGACAATGGTCTAGTCCGAGTTCGCGTGCGCCGTCAAGAAACTGTCACGGCGGTCATAGGAAAACCCTTGCTCGATGTCCGTTGGATTCGGGAGATACGTTTCCGTTCCCCCTCGGCGAAAACCCTCCAATTATCGGTGGCGGTGTTCTCCGTGATCCGCACAAGATCGGAAACCGTTCCTTCCCGTATCAGTAGGACGGTGTAGTTCGCCTGGTCCAGGGCCGGTTCCGGTCAGAGTTGCCCGGGAGCGGCGGTGTCGAGCCCGGGTGGCGAACGCACTGGCCGACCTGGTTCGGTGATTCCTCGGAAAAGGTCCCAGAACGTTTTGGCGCGGTCGCGGGTGCGGTGTTCGGAGTGCGTCGCTCGGAAGTGGGGCCCGGGGGGCGCGTCGAGTCGGAATTCCGGGATCGCGCTGCCCCGGTGAGGTGGAGAACGAGCGGTGGCGCGGTCCGCGAAATCCCCGTGGCCCCGTTCCCGCCGAGTCCTGCCGGTAACCGCACCTCGACCGATGACGACGGGACGGGGACGCGCGTGCCGCGCCCGCCACCGGCGGATCGGAGTGGACGGCACGTCCGGTCGCCCCGCCCACCCGGCCCCGCCGGCCCGCCCCTCGTCGAGTGGCGGTGGCGGAGTGGCGCCCCGACGATGGAGCCGCGTCGGACGTCACCCGACGACGAACCCCGGTCTGAGGAGAAGCACGGTCGTGAGCTGGACACCGCCTCCCACCGTCGCGGTGCTGGGCATCGGCACCATGGGCCTGCCCATGGCCCGGAACCTGCTGGCCCACGGGTTCGGTGTCCGGGCGTGGAACCGGACCAGCGCCCGGGCCGAACCGCTGCGCGCGGACGGCGCCGACATCCTCGACACCCCGGCCGAGGCCGCCGACGGCGCGGACGTCGTCCTCACCATGCTGGCCAACGGGGACGCCGTCGACGCCGTGGCCTCCGGCTCCGACGGGGTGCTCGCGGCGCGGCAGCGTCCCGGCCTGTGGATCCAGACCAGCACGGTCGGGGTCGCCGACGAACGGCGGTTGCGTTCCGCCGCCGCCACGGCGCACCTGCCCTACGTCGACGCGCCGGTCCTCGGCACCCGCGAACCCGCCGAACAGGGGCGGCTGGTCGTGCTGGCCTCCGGCCCCGACGAGACCAGGGGACCCGCGACGCGGGTTCTCGACGCGATCGGCTCCCGCACCCTCTGGGTGGGACCAGCCGGTGCCGGATCGCGGCTGAAGCTCGTCGCGAACGCCTGGGTCCTGACGCTGACCGCCGGCGTCGGCCAGTCGCTGGCGCTGGCCCGCCACCTCGGCCTGGACCCGGCGTTGTTCCTCGCCGCGATCTCCGGCGGCGCGATGGACGTCCCCTACGCCCACACCAAGGGCTACGCGATGCTGCGTTCCGACTACACCCCGTCCTTCCCCCTCCGGCTCGCCGCGAAGGACGCCCGCCTGGTGCTCGCCGCGTCGGCCGGCGACGACGCACCCGACCTCTCCCTGGTGCGGGTGGTGCTCGACCAGCTGACCCGGGCGGAGGACCACGGTTTCGGCCGGGACGACCTGGCCGCCGTGTACGAAGGGGTTCGGGACGGGCAGGACCACGAGCACTGACGGGCGGGCGGCGGGGAGGCCACCTCAGCCGCTCGTGGCGGCCGGTCCGCCGAGCGCCGCCAGCCGCTCGGCCACGCTCGCGGCCTCCGGGACCTCCAGCGGCTGGTAGCAGGCCAACGCCTGGCGCCACGACTCGGCCGCGGCCGCCGCGTCCCCCATCGCCCGGTGGGCGTCACCCACCCGTTCCAGGGCCTGGCCCCGCTGGTAGCCGTTGCCCACCGACTCCGCCACCTCGGCGGCCTTGCGGTACTCGGCCAGCGCGGCCCGGGGATCCGACCTGGCGAGGGTCTCGCCCAGTTCCAGCAACACCTCGTGGACCAGGCCGGGGTCACCCACCTTCTCGGCCAGCTCCAGCGCACGCCGCTGCTCCCGTTCGGCGGCGGCGAGATCCCCGTCCCGGCGCATCCCCGCGGCCAGGTGCGCGGTGGCCATCGCCTCACTGGACCGGTCACCCAGCTGCCGGAACAGGGTGAGCGCCCCGCGGTCGTGCTCCTCGGCCTCGCTCTCCCGACCCAGTTTCCGCAACAGGATCGCCAGGTTCCCCAGCGTCCTGGCCTCCCCGGGACGGTCGTCCAACTCGCGGAAGACGGCCAACGCGTGGCGGTGCCGGGCCAGCGCGCCGTCGAGGTCCCCGAGCAGTTCCTCGACGATGGACAGGTTCCCCAACGCCCTGGCCTCCCCCGGGCGGTCGTCGAGCCGGCGGAACAGGGCCAGCGCCGCCTCGTGCCGCTCCCTGGCCTCGGGGAGCCGACCCAGCCGGCGCAGGACGAGGCCGAGGTTGCCCAGAGACCGCGCGGTGCCCGTCCTGTCGCCGAGCTCCCGCCGCACGGCCAGCGCCCGCTGGTAGTGGTCCAGAGCGCAGGGCAGCTGACCGAGCCGCCAGTAGGCGGTGCCCAGGTTGTGCAGGACCGTCGCCTCCTCCCACCGGTCGCCGTGCCGGCGGGCCGCGTCCAACGCCTGTTCGTGGGTGGCGACCCAGTGGTCGAGGTAGCCGCGCAGGTGGAAGAAGCGCCAGAGCACGTCGGCGAGCCGCCAGGAGTGCTCCGCCAGCTCCGACCCGGCCGCCCGCTCCACCGCGGCGACCAGGTTCGCCAGCTCGGTCTCCAACCAGTCCCCGGCCTCACCGGGACCGGTGAGGGTGGGGACGTGTCGTGGAGGGTGGGCGACGGCCAGGGACTCGGTCGTCCGGTTGGAGTCCATCCGGTCGACGGCGGCCCGCGCGGTGACCAACCAGTAGTCCAACAGCCGGTGCAGCGCGGTCCGCCGCTCGGTCTGGTCGTCGACCGCCTCCGCCAGCGTGGCGGCGTGCGCCCGGATCAGGTCGTGGAAGCGGTAGCGGTCGGGCAGGTGCTGTTCGAGGAGGTGGCTGTCGACCAGGTCCTCCAACGAGCGTTCCACCGCCCACGGTTCCGACCCGGCGACCGCCGCCGCCGCGCCCACGTCGACATCCGGTCCCGGCAACAGGCCCAGCGACCGGAACACCTTCCGCTGCGCGGGCCTGAGCTGCCGGTAGGAGACCTGGAAGGCGGCGGCCACACTGCGACGTTCCTCCTCCAGCTCCCCGAGTCGGCGTCGTTCGTCGCGGAGCCTCCTGGCGAGGTGGCGGGGCGACCAGGTCGGACGCGCCCGCAGCCTGGCCGCGGCGATGCGCACGGCGAGCGGCAGTCGCCCACACAGGTCGACCAGCTCGTCGACCTCCTCGGGCGGGACGGTTCCGAGGCGTTCGGGACCCGCCACCCTGCGGAACAACATCGCGGCCTCGGTGCTGTCCAGGACACCGAGCGAGAAGGGACGCACGCCGGGGAGGGAGGGCAGCCGCCGGCGGCTGGTGACCAGCACCAGGCTCCCCGGGCCAGCGGGTAACAGCGGCGTCACCTGCTCCTCCGACCCCGCGTTGTCCAACAGGACGAGGAGCCGCCGCCGCGCGGCGATCGTCCGGAACAGCGTGGCCCGTTCCGCCGGAGTGGGTGGGACCTCCTCCCCCGGCACGCCCAGATCGCGCAGCACCCGGTCGAGGGCCCGCGCCGGGTCGAGGGGGAGCGTGCCCTCGGTGAAGCCGTGGAGGTCGAGGAACAGCTGGCCGTCGGGGTAGCCGAGGGACAACCGGTGTCCGAGCCGCACGGCCAGGGCGGTCTTGCCCACTCCCGCCATCCCGTCGAGGACGACCACCGTGACCTGCGACTCGGCCTCCCCGGACCGCGCCAGGTGGCAGATCCGGTCGATCAACTCGTCACGACCGGTGAAGTCCGCCGTGTCCACGGGGAGCTGCGCGGGCACGGGGTGGCCCGGCTGGGGACGGCCCTCCGCCACCACCTCCCGGCCGCCGGCGTTTCCGGTCGCCTTCCCGGGACGCCCGTTCCTGATCTCCTCGCGCAGGAGGCGCAGTGCCGGGAGCGGCTCGGTGCCCCCCTCGCGTCGGAGCACCCGTTCGGCGTCCTCGAAGACGGCGAGCGCCTCGTCCCGCCGCCCCGACAGGTGCAGGGCCCGCATCAGCAGCTCCCGCAGGTCCTGGCGCAGCGGGTGTTCGGTGACCAACCGGGACAGCTCGGCCACCGCCTCGGAGTACCGGTGGAGGGCGACGCGCATCGCGTTGCGGTGACGCAACGCCGCCAGCCGCTCCTCCGCGAGCGCGCCCGCCGACCGGGCCACCAGGGGCGCGGCCCCGAGGCCTCCCAGCGGGTCGCCCTCCCACAGGGCGAGGGCCTCACCGAGCCGGGGCAGGGCGCTCTCGGGGTCCCCCTGGCCGGCGGCCACGACCAGCCGCCGGAAGCGGTGCAGGTCGACCGCCTCCGGCGTGGCCTCCAACTGGTATCCGTCCGCGTCCCCGGAGATGCGCACCTCGCGCAGCGTCCGCCGCAGCGTCGACACGTAGACGGTCACCGCCTGTGCGGCCGCTCCCGGCGGCGTCGAGGACCACACCGCCTCGACCAGGTGCCGCGCGGGAACGGGCTCGCCGAGCCGGAGCAACAACGCCGCGAGGACAGTGCGCTGACGAGGCGGACCAAGATCGACCGGAGTGCCGTCGCGAATGGCCGAGACGCGTCCCAACAGGCGGAACGACAGCTCTCCCACCTCCGAAGACACCCGCCCTTCCATTCTCGCCGCGGCGTCCGTCCCCCGGGTCGGCCCGTGGGGGAGCGGTCGGAATCGTCAGCTGTACGGTAGCCCTTCCCGCGCAGCGGACTCGCGGCGCGCGGACCGTCCGCCGGCGGGACCGGAGGGCCTGGGACGACGGGTCCAGCGGTCCACCACCCATTACCTACTGTGCCACCGGCAACACTTTAGGTAGCATCACGAGCGGTGGGTCCTCCGCCGCAGCGAGTAGCGATTGCCAGGGAGTTTCGCCGGACATCTCGCCAGGAGACGGGTGGGTCCCCGTCGGTCCGTTCCCGCCGTGCCACCAGCGCACCGAGGCCGGCGAACTCGGACCGAACCCGTCCCGCCCCGTGGCGAGCGGACGATGAAGAGACGGGCACGGTGGTTGCGATGAACGAACGCGCTTGTTTCGAGCGTTCCGTGGCTCGCGCGTTGGCCAGGTCGGAGCATCCCACCCGGTAGGCGTCCCACCGCCAGCCGGGACCAGCCCCCTGGCCACGCCCGCCGTACACCAGCCCGCCGTCGCCCGGTGAGCCGTGGCGGCCGACGCGCGGCGGGCTCGGCCTTCCCGACGGCGTTCCCCGTTCCGGCGTTCCGATCGCGTTTTCCGCGGGCACGCGTCAACCCGCCCGGGCCGGCCGGCCCCGCGCGGGCCGAACCCGTCGCCGTTCGGCGACGACCTCTCCCCTCGGAGGTACAGATGGAGAAGACGGAGACCGACTTAGCCGGTGTCCCCCCGTCCTCCCGGCCGCAGGAGCACCCCGAGCCCAGCTCGATCCACACCCTCCCCTCGGGCAGGGCGAGTATGGGAGGTGTGTTGACGGTCGGGATCGAGGAGGAGTTCCTCCTGCTCGATGGCGAGTCGGGCCGGCCGGCGGCCTCGGCACCCTCCGTGCTGGCGGCGGCCGACCGGGCCGGGGTGGGCGCCTGCGCGGAGGCCACCCCGTACCAGGTCGAGACGGCGACGCCGGTCTGCGGGACCGCCGGCGAGCTGCTGGGTTCGTTGTCACGGTCCCGGGCCGTGCTGGCGGCGGCCGCGGCCGGGGAGGGCAGTCGGGTCGTGGCCAGCGGTTGCGCCCCGCTCGCCGCCGGTGTCCCCACCCCCCTCACCCCGGCCGACCGGTACCAGCGGATGGGGGAGCGGTACGGGATGCTCGTGGACGACCTGTCCGTGTGCGGCTGCCACGTCCACGTCGGGATGCCCGACCGGGAACGCGCGGTCCTGGTCGCGGACCACCTGCGTCCGTGGCTGCCGGCCCTGCTGGCGCTCTCCGCCAACTCGGCGTTCGCGGGTGGTCGGCCCACCGGGCACGCGAGCTGGCGGGCGGTCACCTGGACCCGGCTGCCCTCGGCCGTGCCACAGCCCTGGTTCGGGTCGCTCGCCGGGTACGAACGGGCGAGTGAGGAACTCCTGATCTCGGGCGCCGCTCTGGACAGCGGGATGTTGTACTTCTCCGTCCGCCCCTCGGAGCGGGTCCCCACCGTCGAGGTCCGGATCTTCGACGTGGCCGCCACGGCCGAGGAGGCGGTGCTGTACGCGCTGCTGGTCCGCGCGCTCGCCGTGGTCGCGCTCGCCGACATCGACGCCGGTCGCGCGGGCCCCCGGTTCCCCGACCACACCCTGCGGCTGGCGCTGTGGCGCGCGGCGCACGACGGACTGGAGGGCATGAGCCTCGACCCGGGGACCGGCACGCTGCTCACCGCCAGGGGACGGGTACGCCAACTCATGCGCCGGGCCGCCTCCGGACTGGAGGCCGGGGGTGACCGGGCCACCGCGCGGGACCTGCTGGGCAGGTTGTTCGCGGCCGGATCGGGCGCGCACCGCCAGCGCGCCGCCTACGGGCGGCGCCGGCGGTTCGACGACCTGCACGACCACCTGAGCAGGTCCTTCACCGGTCCGCTCCGCCCCACCTGAGCCCCGGCCCACGGCACCAGCCCGCCCCGCCGAGGACGGCCGTCGCCACCAGGGGACGGCGTCACGGCCCCACCGGCCGCCCCCTGCCCGGCCGGGGTTGTCCACCACGTCCTCACCGGTACCGCACGGTCCGCTCGCCCACAGGAACCGCCACGTCGAACTGGTGGTTCGCCGGGGGCAGCGGGCAGTTGAAGTGCGCCGAGAACGCGCACGGCGGGAGGTAGGCGCGGTTGAAGTCGAGGAGGACGCGAGCGGTGCCGCCGGCACTCACGTCGGGGCGTGTCACCCGGAGGAAACGGCCAGGTCGGTAGCTGCTGACCCCGGTGGTCGCGTCGGAGAAGACCAGGAGGAGCCGCCCCTCGGAGACCAGGGGAGTGGTGCGGTACTCGCGGCCACCCACGGTGAACCGCAGCTCCCCCGGGACCTCCAGCTCCGTCGGTCCCGACTCCAACATCTTCGCGTAGTTCACCACCTCCCGGCCGGGGAAGGGCGTGTACCGGGCCGGGACGATCCAGTCCGGGTCGAACGGGGAGGTGTCGATGTCCTCGAACCCCGACGCGGCCGGGGCGGCCGGGTCGAAGCGCCGAACCCCGAACTGCCCACCCCGCACCACCACGGTGGCGCTCCCGCCGGGGAACCGCACCATCGGCGCTGCCCCCGCTCCCGCCCCGCTCACCCGGCGTTCGCCCGACAGCGGATCGCCGTCGACGGTCACCTGGTCCGCCTCCTCGGCGGCGAGCCACACCTCGTCGCCGACGACGGTCCACCGCCCCGGCAGTCCGGGCAGCCGCTCCGACTCGTCGGGCCAGCAGGTGTCGACCAGCGCGAGGCTGCCCTCCGGGCCGGTCACCGCGTGCCGTCGCGCCTCCCGCCACCGGTTCCAGGCGTCCTCGCGCCCCGCGTCCGAGGACGTCACCGACGTGTCCGATCCCGTGCCGCCCATCTCGTCTTCCTCCCTGGTCGATGCCCGCGCACCACCTCACCACACCGCTCGACGCGTCCAGGGGCGAGGTGCGGGCTGGCGGAGCGAGCGGCGGGGAGGGGGCCACGACGAGGGCGGTTCCGCCCGGAGGAGCGGTCGTCCGGTGCGCTCGCGAGGCCCGCTCGGGACCCCATGACGTGGCGGCTGCCCTCGGCGGAGGTCGCCGGTCCGGTCCCCGCCGACCGCCGAGCCGTCGGTTCGCCACCCAACCTCGTCGAGCGTCGCCCGGAAGAGTGCGGGGACGACGTCGGACGGCAGGTGGGCGGCCCTCGCCGACGGCACCCGCCCGTCGTTCCGCCGATCGGGCGCTCCCGAGTGCGACGATGGGCCTCCGGCGGGCGGTGTGGTGCCTCCCGAGCTCTCCGGCACCGGTCAGCCACGCGGGCTGGCCGCCGGGGGCGGGACGACACGCCGCCCTCCTTCGTGATCCGTGTTCACCGGAGGTGCGATGCCATGAGTGACCCCGCGTTCGTGCACGAGGACGTCCTGGACACCACGCCCAGCCGGCTGTGGGCCGCGTTGACCTCCGGGGAGATCACCCGGCGGTACTGGTTCGACCGTCGCGTCGAGTCAGACTGGACGGTGGGATCGGTGGTCCGGTTCTACGACGGCGACAGTGACCGGGTCACCGACAGCGGCGAGGTGCTGGAGGTCGACCCCACCCGCCGGCTCGTCTACAGCTTCCGGCAGGAGGCGTCGGACGGCGGCCCCGCGTCTCCCGCCACCCGGGTGTCCTTCGAACTCCGGCCGTTGCCCGGCGGCAAGGTCCGGTACCGCCTGGTGCACGACGGCCTGGCCGGGGCCGAGGACGTGGAGTCCTGGCGGGAGGGGTGGACCCCGATCCTCGCGAACCTCCGCGAGTACCTGGCCGGCCACGGCGCCACGGCCTAGGGGTGTGACCGCCGGGCCGGTCGCGACCGGCCCGGCTCCGCTCCCAGGTCACGGCCCGACCGGGGGCGCGCGCCCTCCGAGACGGGATGGGGAACACCGTGTCCGATCTGGTGGAACACCTCGCGGGCATCTCCGGGGCCGGCGTGCCCTTCGCGCTGGTCAGCCTCGTGGAGGCGACGGGCGGCAGCCCCCGCCGGCTCGGCCTCGCCCTCGTGGTCGAGTCGGACGGCCAGGTGACCGGGGGAGTGGCGGGTGGCTGCGTCGAGGCCGCCGTGTACGCGTGGGCCGAGCAGGCCCTGGCGACCGGGAGGTGCCTGCGGCGGCGGGTGGCGGCCTCCGGAGGGGACATCCTCGCGCCGACCGCGAGCTGCGGTGGCGAACTGGAGGTCTTCGTCCGCCGCTGCTCCGGGGAGGGACACCCCGAACTGCTCGCCCTGCGCGAGGCCAACCGCCGTGACCAGGAGGCGGTGCTCGTCACCGTCGTCGACGAGGACCACCCCCTCGCCGGCCAGGCGGTCACCGTTCTCGGCGCACCGAGCGGGGCACCCGGCGGCGACCGCCAGCCGGGACGGCCACACCCCCACGGGACGTTGGGGGACCGCGCGGCCGACCGGGCGGCGACCGGGCGGGCGCGGGAGTGGCTGACCGCCCGCCGGCCGGGCCGCCACCGGCTCCCCACCGTCGGCGGTGGGGAGGTGGAGGTCCTGGTGGAGACCCACGCGGCTCCGGACCGGTTGGTCCTCATCGGCTCGACGGTCCACGCGGACCCCCTCGCCCGGCTCGGGCGGCTCCTCGGCTACCACGTCACCGTGTGCGATCCCCGCCCGCTGTTCACCACCGCCCGCCGCTTCCCCGCCGCCCACGACGTGGTCGTCGACTGGCCGCACCGGTACCTGGCCGGGCAGCGGCTGACCGGGAGGGACGCCGTCTGCCTGCTCACCCACGACTCCAGGGTGGACGTGCCAGCCCTGGTGGTGGCCCTGCGCGGACCAGCCGGGTACGTGGGAGCGCTCGGATCCCGCTCCACCCACCGCCGGCGGGTTGGCGAGCTGCGCGGCCGGGGACTCGGCGACCGCGAGCTGGCCCGGTTGCGCGCTCCGGTCGGCCTGGACCTCGGGGGTGACCGGCCGGAGGAGACGGCCGTCTCGGTGGCCGCCGAGATCATCGCCTGCCGCGCGGGCGGCAGCGGGCGGCCGCTGACGTTCCTCGACGGCCCGGTCCACTCGGCGGCTCCCCGTACCGCGTGGACCAGGCAGGCGCCCCACCAGCCCACCCGACGGACCGGACCCCAATGCGGCACTGGAGAGGGAACGCGATGACCTCCGACCCCCGCCCCCACGCGCGGGCCCCCGAAGGGTCGGCGGGACGTCCGCCGGCCGGAGACCGCCCGAACTCCTCCCCACCGCTGCCCAGGGGACGGCCACCACGACCGGTGGGCGGCCGCCGGTCGGACCGCTCGTTCCTCCTCCACCACGCTGCCGCCGGCCGGCTCGCCCCGACCTCGGACCCGTCCCGGGACCGCGGGCGGGCGGAGCCGCACCCGTACCACCCCCAGCCGGCTCCGGGCCGAGTTCGCACGGCCGTCCCGGCACGCCCGGTGGCGGACGCGGTCCGACGGGATCGGGCCGCCGGGCCGGATCCGCGCCCGCGTCCGGGCCGTCCCACGCCGTCCTCCGGAGCGGACCGGTGACCGGGTGGGCCGAGCGGTCGACCCCGACCGTCGCCGGCCTCGTGCTCGCCGCCGGTGCCGGCCGGCGCTTCGGTCGACCCAAGGCCCTCGCCGCCCTGGACGGCGACCTCCTGGTCGAGCGGGCCGTCGCCGCGCTGGCCGCCGGCGGGTGCTCGCCGATCGCGGTGGTGCTCGGCGCCGCGCGCGACGAGGTGCGCCGGCGGGCCCGCTTCCCCGTTCCCGTCCTGCCGGTCGACAACGAGGACTGGGCCACCGGGGTCGGGTCCAGCCTGCGAGCCGGCCTGGACGCCCTGCTCCGGCGCGGCGCGCACGCCGCGCTGGTGGTACCCGTCGACCTCCCGGGGCTCACCCCGGCCGCCGTCGACCGGGTCCGCCGGACCGCGACAGCCGAACCAGGAACACCCGGGCCGATCCGTCCCGGCGCGGCGCTCGCCGTGGCGACCTACCAGGGGCGGCGAGGACACCCCGTCCTGATCGGGCGTGCCCACTGGGCGGGTGTGGCGCGGTCGGCCGCCGGGGACACCGGAGCCCGCCCCTACCTCGCCCGGCGGGAGGTCACGCTGGTGGAGTGCGGTGACGTCGCTGACCCGGTGGACGTCGACCTGCCCGAGGACCTGGAGTCGTGGCGGAACTCGGCGGGCGGAGCGCCTGGCACACCGTGACCAGTCACGACGGCCCCACGACCACACCCCGCTCGGGGTTCCGAGCGGCGGGCTGCCCGCCCGGCGAGCACGCTGTACCCACGAGGTGACGAACGGCCGGGAGGACGCTCGGTGTGGTGAACTGGCGCTTCGCGTTCGCCTCCAGCGAGGCGGCACTGCTGGTGACGACCACGACGCTGCTCGCGGCGGGCGGGCTCGTCTGGATCGCGCACCCGGGCGCCGCCCGGGTGCTCTGGGCGGTCGCGACGGTGGTGGGCCTGGTCCCCGCCACCGTGTGGGTCATCGGGCAGTTCCGAGCCGGGCGGTGGGGCGCGGACCTCCTCGCGGTGCTCGCCCTCGCCAGCACCCTCGTCGTCGGGGAGTTCCTGGCCGGCGCCGTCGTGGCGGTGATGGTCGGCACCGGCCGGCTCCTGGAGACCCTCGCCCAACGCCGGGCCGGCCACGACCTCTCCGCGCTGCTCGACCGGATCCCGCGCACGGCCAAACTGGTCACCGTCGACGGACCGCGCCCGGTCCCGGTGGCCGAGCTCGGTCCCGGCGACCGGATCGTCGTCGCCCCCGGCGAGGTGGTGCCCGTCGACGCGGGGGTCACCGCCGACGCCGCCTTCGACGAGTCGGCCCTCACCGGCGAACCCGACCCGGTGACCAGGAGGGCCGGGGACACTGTGCGCAGCGGCGTCGTCAGCGTGGGGGAGGCCGTGGAACTCGTCGCCACCGCCTCCGCCGAGGACAGCACCTACGCGGGAGTCGTCCGCCTCGCCGAACAGGCCGGGGCGGGCGCCGCACCCGTCGCCCGCCTGGCCGACCGGGTGGCGGCCTGGTTCCTGCCCACCGCCCTCGCCATCGCCGGCCTGTCCTGGCTCACCTCGGGAGACGCGGTCCGCGCGGTCGCCGTGCTGGTGGTGGCCACCCCGTGCCCGCTCCTGCTCGCCGTGCCGATCGCCGTCACCGGCGGGCTGTCCCTCGCCGCCCGGTCCGGTGTCGTGGTCAAGGGCGGCGCGACGCTCGAACTCCTCGGCCGGGCGGCCACCCTGGCCACGGACAAGACCGGGACCGTGACCGTGGGACGCCCCGAGGTGGTTGGCGTCGTCTGCGCCCCCGGGGAGGACGCCGCGAGGGTGCTGGCGTTGGCGGCGGCCGTCGAGAGCTACTCCACCCACGTGCTGGCCGGCGCTGTCGTCCGCGCCGCCGCCGGTGCCGGGCTCCGCCCGCCGAGCGCCACCGAGGTGCGCGAACGGCACGGGGTGGGGGTGGAGGGCCGGGTCGAGGGCAGCGCGGTCCGCGTCGGAAGGGCCGGCGACGAGGGCGCCCTGCCGGACTGGGCGAGGGGTGCCGCGAGCAGGGGCCGGTTGGACCTCGCGACCCCGGTCTGGGTCACTGTCGACGACCGGCTCCGGGGCGCCCTGCTGATGCGGGACCGCGTCAGGACCGACGCCGGACGCACCATCCGCCGCCTCCGTGCGGTCGGCCTGCGGGACATCGTGCTGGTGACGGGCGACCGGGTCGCCAACGCCGAGGAGGTCGCCGCCCTCCTCGGGCTCGACGCGGTGCGCGCCGAGGCGTCCCCGGCCGACAAGATCCGGTGCGTGCGCGACCAGCGGCGGCGGGGGATCACCGTCATGGTTGGTGACGGCGTCAACGACGCCCCGGCGCTGGCCGCGGCCGACGTCGGGGTGGCCCTGGGCTCCCGGGGGTCGACGGCGGCGGCCCAGGCGGCGGACGCCGTCATCCTCGACGACCGGATCGACCGGCTGGCCGACGTGGTGGAGATCGCCAGGCGCACCCGGGGGATCGCCGTGCGGAGCGCCGTCGTGGGCACGTCGCTGTCAGTGGTGGCGATGATCGTGGCGGCGGTGGGCTGGCTGCCGCCGGTGGCGGGCGCGGTGGCCCAGGAGGGCATCGACGTGGTGGTCATCCTGTACGCCCTCCGCGCCTTGCGGCGCCCCCGCCGCACGAAGGTCGGGGACCCGACCGACCGGATGCTCCGCCGCTTCGCCGCCGAGCACGACGAGCTCCAGCCCACCAGGGTCGCGGTGCGGCAGGCGGCCGACGCACTCTCCGGTGGGCCCTCCCCGGTGGCCGACGCGGAACTCCACCGCGCCCACCGCCTGCTCGTCGACCACCTGCTGCCCCACGAACGGGCTGAGGAGAGGGACCTGTACCCGAGGGTCGGAGCGCTCTTCGGCGGGCAGGAGGCGATGAGCACCATGAGCAGGAGCCACGTGGAGATCGAACGTCTCATCCGCCGGTTGGGACGGCACCTGGCGGAGTCGGGGGGCCGGGTGCTCCCCGACCAGGTCGACGACCTGCGGGCCACCCTCTACGGTCTCGACGCCGTACTGACCCTGCACTTCGCGCAGGAGGAGGAGGCGTTCTTCACCCTCGCCGACCCGGACCCCGAGCCCCGGGACGTGGACCGTCGACGGGGGTTGGGCGGGGCCGAGGAGGCGTGACCGCCGGGGCGGTGTTCACGGATGAGGCGGAGCCGTGTCCCGGGCACCCGCCCTTCCCACCGTGCTCGCGGTGAGCCGCCCGGTGGCGGTCGAGCAGCCCGACCACCGCGGGCCCGACACCTTCTCCATGCCCAGCGCCAGGTCGAGGCCCCCACCGAGGGGATCGCGGTCGACCAGCAGCGGATGGCCGCCCCGCCTGGCCGAGGCCCAGGCCACCGAGGCGGCGAACGTGGATGCTCCCGCCCCGGCCCCGGCCACCGAGGACACCGACGACGGGGGCGGCGCGGGTGGCGGGGGGCTCGGTGGCGTCGGCCAGCGCGGTGACCAGGAGTTCGTCGTCTCCGGGGAGTGTGACGACCCGGTCCACGCCCAGCAGCACCGCCGCGCGCCAGTTCCCTTCGGGCAGCGGACTGGTCGAAACCGCGAGAACTCCCCGTCTCCGCCCGAGGCCTGCCTCGGGCACTCGGACGGTGGAGCGGACCAGGCCCCAGAACGACAGCGACCCCTGGAACGCTTCCCATGCGGTTCGCATGGGCCCGAGCAGGACGGGCTCGGGGTTCCAGGGGTCGGGTAGCTGTCTGGTATTCGCCGACCGCTCACCCGTCAGTGGACGCGCCACCGAGCGGGGCCGGCGTGGGTGTTGCCGAGGCGGTCCTAGCGGACAGCCACCTCACGAGTCCTAGAGCTCTTCACTGCTGGACCACCTCCTTTCTCGTGTACGGCGAGACTAGGTCGGGGACCGGCAAGGTCGCAACCAGTTTTCTCGTGACCCGGCTGACCCGACCCGGCGGAGGAGGTTCGGCGGGAGGTCCGCCGTGCCGTCCGCCGATGTCTGAGGCCGTGCCGTCGCCGGCCGCGGTGCCGGTCCCACCGTCGCGCGGTTCGAGGTGCTGGCCCGGGGCGGCGCTCGGGCTTGACCGGGCCGGTAGGCCGGTCTCATCCCTCGGTGTGATCGGGCGAGCCGGCCTCGACCCGCTGCGGTAGTCAGGAGCGGCGGGAGTCGGAGGGAGCGGCGGTGTCGGTGGGGGGTGGAGCCCGGTCCGGTCGGGGGCACGTCCCGCCCGGCCGGAACGGCACGGGGAGCGGGGCCGGGCGGGCGGCGGTGAGGCGGCCAGCAGCGTCCCGGGGCGGGTGGACCGAGGCGTTCGGGTTGCGTCAGCCGGGGTGCGGCGGTGCTCGGTCCCGTGCGGGGGCCCGGCCGGCTCCTCGGGCTGGAGCGACGACCACCGGGACCGGTACGGACTGGTGTTCGGGTTGCTGGTGGGCGGCTACCTGCTCGGCGCGGTGACCGAGGGCGGTTGGGCGACCGCCTCGCGGGTGCCGCTCTTCCTCGTCACGGTGCTGGTCACGCTGCGGACCTCGTGGGCGCGCCGTCGGGTCGTGGCGACGATCGTGGCGTCGTCCTTCCTCGCCGGGGGCGTCGTCACCGTTCTGCTGCTCGCCGACCAGCGGCGGGCCGGGCTCGGCGTCCTCAACCTGTGGATCGCGGCCCTGCTCCTCGTGGTGGTGCTCGTCGTCGTCCGGCGCGTCCTCTCCCACCAGGTCGTCACGGTGACGACGATCTTCGGCGCGTTGAGCGCCTACCTGGTCATCGGCCTGTTCTTCGCCGCCTGCTACCAGGCCTTCGACCAGTTCGGGGACGGTCCGTTCCTCGTCGGGGCCGGATCCGGGGAACCGGGCGCCCTCCAGTACTTCAGCTTCACGACGCTGACGACCCTGGGCTACGGCGACCTCACCGCGGCCGAGCCCTTCGGTCGGGGGCTGGCGGTGATGGAGGCGTTCGCCGGGCAGGTCTTCCTCGCGACCCTGCTCGCCCGGCTGGTCGCCAGCTTCCGGGCAACCCGGCGCCAGGCGGGCCCCCCGGGACGGGGAACCACTGGGGTGGTTCGGGTGACCCGACGACGAGGACGAGGGTGACGGCGTCCTCGGAGGGCTCGTCAGGGAGCGGGTGGACCTGACCGGCCGGGCAACGGCGCCGTGCGGTGGGGACGCGGTGTTCGTGTGCCTGGGCCCGTCCACGGTCTCCTCGACGGCTCGTGGCGTCCCCTCGGGGGAACCGGGGTGGGAGGGCAGGGACGACCAGGAGCGAGCCGGGGCGGGCGAACAGGACCCGAGCACCGGTGGTGCGGACCGGCGGAGCGGCGGGGAGGGATCGGCGGGTCCCCCTCGCGGCGACGCGGGTTGGGCCCCCGACGCCGTCCGTCGCGGTGCGCGTGGGCAGGCGGCCCGTCGCTCGAGGCCTCTCCACGGAATCCCGCCCCGGCCGCGCCGAGGCGAGTGGCACGTGGGCTTCACGCGGAGGCGGAATCCGAACCGCCGCCGGGCGGGCGCGCGAATACGGGCCGTGACAGGTGGCGCGGGTAGTCGTGGTCGGCAATCCCCGGCTGGCCGATGGTGGGGCCACGCCCGTGCCGCCGGTCTTCTTATCAGCCGCACTCACGGAGCGTGCGGCGAATTCCGGTGAGCATCCCGAGGTAATCCAGAATGAGCGCGCGTTACCTGAGTGTGATATAAACCTCCGTTTTCTTCTGAGCCGTTCGCGTGAGTGGGAGGTTGTCCGCGGCCCGGTCGCCCACTCGTTCGCCCGGGTCGGAGCGGGGTTGTCGGGCGCGTGGGCGGCGGGGTGGGGGTGGCGTCGCGCCGGTGCGTCCACTCCGGATCGGGGGTGGGATGCGCAGGTGGCGGTGCTGACGGGGCCGGGGCGACCGAGGCGGGGGGCGCCGGCTGTTCGGCCCGTCACTGTCACTGTCCGAAGCGGACCGGTCGGTGGGCTTGCGCCGTTCGGAGGTACGGAGAGCGAAGTTGAAGCTTCAAGTAACTCTGGGGTTAGCGGAATCCTCCTATCGGCTCACTCGCCCCGGGCTATTCATACTGGCATCTTGATCATGCTATGCTCGCCGCCGCAGTGGCACGAATAGCTGGAATATTGAAGACGGCGTTCCGGAATGACGACCGGTACGCGCGCCGGGTTCCGGTCGCGGAGCCTCGACCGCCGGCCCGTGACGACGTCTTCGCGGATCCGATTCTTCGTGATAAGGAGATTTCTCCCTTGGCACAGTCTCCTTCGCCCGCCTCGCGGCGTGATCCGCGGCGTGCTCGACCAGAGGCCGGCGGGCCACTGGCGCGTGCGGTTCCCGCGTGGCGGGAGGCAGCCGAACGCTTCCCGCACTGGCGCATGCGCGCCGTCGACGAGGCTCGACGGTTCTGGCGGCGGGTCGTGGACGGCCCGGCGCCCCAACAGCCGCAACCCCCGACCGAGTCCAGGGAGCTCCTTCCGAGCGTGCTGGCCAGCCTGGCGCTGCGTGATCTGACCCTGGTCGAGTTGCTTCTCCAGCGGGTGGAACAGGCGGAGGAACGGGAGGAGAACCCCGAACAGCTGGAGTTCCTCTACCAGATCGACCACCTCGCCACCCGCATGCGGCGCAACGGCGAGAACCTGCTCGTCCTGGCCGGCAAGGACAGCGACACCCCGCACTACGGTCCGGTCCCCCTCATCGACGTCGTTCGCGCCGCGACCTCGGAGATCGCCAGCTACCACCGGGTCAGGACCGAGACCATGCCGGACGTCCAACTCGTCGGCGCCGCCGCCAACGACGTCAGCCACCTGTTGGCCGAGTTGCTGGACAACGCGGCCGCGAACTCCCCGAGGGAGGCGGCCGTGGTCGTCTCGTCCCCGGCCGGCGCCAACGGCGAGTTGCGGCTCCAGGTGCAGGACCCGGGGATCGGAGTGCCCCCGGAGCGGCTGACCAGGCTCAACGCCCGCCTCGCCGGAACCCCGCTGCTCGACGCCAGCGTGGCGCGGCACATGGGCCTCTACGTGGTCAGCCGGCTGGCCCACCGGCACGGCATCCGGGTGAGCCTGCGGTCCCGCCCCGGCGAGGGCACGACCGCCAGCGTGGTGCTCCCGGACCGCCTCGTCAGGGCCCGGCCCGCGAGCAGCCCCACCAGCAGCCGGATCGTCGCGCCCGCGAGCAGGCGACCCGTCGCCGAGCCGCACCCCCAGCGGCCGCCGCTGCCCGGCCGGACCCCCACGGCCCCCGACCGGGGCTCGGTGCGCACCGCCGGGGCCAGCCCGCTCCCCACCAGGACACCCGCCTCCTCGACCCCTCCCCGGACCTCCGGCGCGAAGCCGACCGCCACCAGCGGAACCGAGGTGAGCGGCACCACCAGTGGTGGTCTGCCCAAGCGCGCCCCCCGCCGCGCGCCCACCACGGAGCAGAGCCCCCGGCCGGCGACCGAGCGGACCTCGTCGGCCCAGTCGGCCAAGGCCCTGCACGACGCCCTGGACGGGTTCGAACTCGGGCAGGACGCCGCCAGGAAGGAGACCGCGGCGGCGGAGCCCACCCCGCCGGCGACGGAGACCGGGGCCGGAGGGGAGAGCGTCACCGCGACGCCCGCCGATCCGGGCCCGGCCCCCACCACCACGCCGGAGCCGGAGCGGTCGGCCCCGGCGCGCCGCCAGTCACGCACCCCGCGCGCCGCACGCGCCACCCAGTCCGCCGCCCCGGCCGGGGACGCCGACCTCCGGACCTCGGACTCCCCGTCGGACCTCGCGCAGGACGACACCGCCCTCGCGGGCGAACCAGTGAACCCCACTACGAAGGAGCGGGACGGGCTGACATGAGTCGTCCATCGAGTAATGAGGCGCAGGACCTCGCCTGGCTGGTCAACGACTTCGTCGACCAGGTCCCCGGGGTCACCCACGCGGTGGTCGTCTCCGTCGACGGCCTGTTGCTCACCGCGTCGAAGGACCTGACGGTCGAGAACGCCGAACAGCTCGCGGCGATGTCGAGCGGCCTGCTCAGCCTCGCCCAGGGCAGTTCCCGACTCTTCCAACAGGGGGCCTGCGAGCAGACCATCATCAAGATGGAACGGGGCTACCTGTTCATCATGTCCGTCAGCGACGGGTCGTGCCTGACCGTGCTGGCGTCCGGCGAGTGCGACATGAAGGTGGTCGCCTACCAGATGACCCTGCTGGTGGAGAAGGCCGCGCACGTGCTCACCCCCGAACTGCGTACCGAGCTGAGCGAGGCGAAGACTTCGTGACCGTCACCCGCCGGCCCGGTGCCGGGGTGACGCGTGAGGAACGAGGAGCGTCGTGACCAACAATTCGCGTAAGAGCGCCCGGGTCCGGCCGTACCTGGTGACCGGCGGGCGCACCCGATCCCGTCGGCCGCTCCTGCTGGAGACTCTCATCTCGGTGGTGGAGTTCGACCCGGCGCTGGAGAAGACCCTGATCCCCGAGTCCTGGCGGATCTACGAGCTCTGCCGCAGCCGGCAGTCCGTCGCCGAGATCTCCACCAGGCTCAAGCTTCCGCTCGGCGTCGTCCGGGTGCTGGTCTGCGACCTCAGCGACCAGGGCCGGGTGCGGGTGCACGCGACCAGTATCGACAGCGAGCAAGACCAACGAGACCTGCTCGAAAGGGTGCTTCGTGGGCTACAGACCATCTCCTGAGGGCGACGGCGCCTCGGCGATCTCCGCGAAGATCGTCATCGCCGGGGGATTCGGGGTCGGCAAGACGACCTTCGTCGGATCGGTGTCGGAGGTGCCGACTCTCAGCACCGAAGCGCTGATGACGGAGGTCAGCGCCCCGGTCGACGACCTGGAGGAGACGCCGGACAAGACCACCACGACCGTCGCCATGGACTTCGGGCGGATCACCCTGGACTCGGAGCTGGTGCTGTACCTGTTCGGCACCCCGGGACAGCCCCGGTTCTGGTTCATGTGGGACGACCTCGTCCGGGGCGCGCTCGGCGCGGTGATCCTGGTGGACACCCGGCGGCTCTCCGACTGCTTCCCGGCCGTGAACTACTTCGAGAACGACTGCGACGTCCCCTTCATCATCGCGGTGAACCAGTTCGACGACGCACCGGTCTACCCGCTGGAGGAGGTTCGGGAGGCGCTTGCCGTCGGCCCGAACGTCCCGATCGTGAACTGCGACGCCCGGGAGGGCGTCGACGCGAGGGGTGTGCTGACCGAGGCGATCAAGCACGCGCTGGCAGTGACCGGGTGAAGGGGCTCGTCGTGGTCGGCACCGAGACGGTTCGGGGAAAGTGGAGTCGATGCGCAGAATTCTTATCGTGGGCAGTGGGCAGTCGGGCTTACAACTGGCACTGAGCCTCCAGGAGCAGGACTACGAGGTCACCGTGATCTCCGCCCGCACGCCGGAGGAGATACGGAACGCCAGGGTCACCTCCACCCAGGTCATGTTCGACACCGCCCTCCAACACGAGCGGGACCACGGGTTGAACCTCTGGGAGCCGGAGACGCCCCAGATCAAACGCAAACACCTCTCGGCCACCGCGCCGGACGGGACCCGGTTCGTGAACTGGCACGGCGACTTCAGCGCCTACGCCCAGTCGGTGGACCAGCGGGTGAAGATGGCGACCTGGCTGGAGATGTTCCAGGATCGCGGCGGCAACGTCATCATCCACCCCGCCTCCGTGTCCGACCTGGACGGGCTCGCCCGGCTCTACGACCTGACGATCGTGGCGGCCGGGCGGGGTGAGCTGGTCGACATGTTCGACCGCGACCCGACCCGGTCGCGGTTCACCGGCCCCCAGCGGTCCGTGGCCATCGTCTACACCCACGGGCTGGCGCCCGAGGACCCCGACATCACCATCATCGGGATCAACCTCATCGGTGGGCACGGCGAGCTGTACATCATGCCCGGCCTCACGCACACCGGTCCCTGCGACATCCTCTACGTGTCGGCGATCCCCGGGGGGCCGCTGGACCGCTTCGGGGACTCGCCGGGGCCCCGGGAACAGCTCGACCGCACCGTCGCGCTGTTCGAGGAGTACGCGCCGTGGGAGCGCGACAGGTTCGCGGGAGTGCGGATCACCGACGAGCGGTCGAACCTGACGGGTCGGGTCAACCCGATGGTCCGCAAACCCGTCGGTCGGCTCCCCTCCGGCGGTGCGGTGCTGGGGATGGCGGACGTCGTCGTGGTCAACGACCCGATCGCCGGCCAGGGAGCGAACAACGCGAGCAAGTGCGCCGCGTCCTACCTGACCAGCATCGTCGAGCACGGCGACCGCCCGTTCGACGAGGAGTTCATGACCGCCACCTTCGAGCGGTACTGGGAGTACGCCCAGTTCTCCACGCGCTGGTCGAACACCCTGCTGGCCCCGCCGGAACCGCACGTGCTCGAGGTCCTCGCCGCCGGTAACACGAATCCCGCCGTCGGCGACCGGATCACGAACGGCTTCAACAACCCCGAGGACTACACGAACTTCCTGTTCGAGGAGGACAAGGCCAGGGCCTACCTGGCCTCGCTCGGGCAACCGGCGGCCTGAGACCGCCGCGACCACTCGTCCGGGCGCGGTCGGGGAGCCGTGCGGGCGTGTCGGGAGGATTTCCCGCCCCACCGGGGGCGGGTGTGCTGGTGTGGGTCCGGCCGGGTGGGCGGTCGGACCCCCGGGACGGAGATCTGGCGAAGGAGGACTCGACGGGCCGCCGCCCGAGCGCGCGGTGGCCCGGTTTCACCTCATCGGGGGGTGGCGGCTCGCGTCCACTCGGGGAGAGTGGTGCGAGGCGTCACGAACGTCGGCGAACAGGTGCCTGTCCGGTTGCAGGGGAGAGACCACCGGGCTTTCTCGGACAAGGAAGGAACCGCTGTGCGCAGGATACTCATCGTCGGAGCAGGGCAGTCCGGGCTGCAACTGGGGTTGGGGTTGGTGGGTCGTGGCTACGACGTCACCCTGATGTCAGCGAGAACGCCGGAGGAGATCCGGAACGGTCGGGTGATGTCCACCCAGATGATGTTCGCCAGCTCCCTGGCGAACGAGAGGGAACTGGGTATCGACTTCTGGGCCGACCAGGCGCCCACCGTGCACGGCCTCGGCGTCTCGGTCGCCGGACCCGACGGCGGACGGGCCATCGACTGGCTCGGCCGGCTGGACGAGCCGGCGCAGTCGGTGGACCAGCGGGTGAAGATGGCGGGCTGGCTGGAGGAGTTCGAGCGCGCGGGCGGCCACCTGGTCATCCACCCGGTGAGCCTGTCCGACCTGGACTCCCTCACCGTGATGTTCGACCTGACGGTCGTCGCGGCCGGCAAGGGCGAACTCGTCGACCTCTTCGACCGGGACGCCGCCCGGTCCTGCCACACCTCCACCCAGCGCGCGCTCTCGGTCGTCTACGTCCACGGACTGGGCCCCCGACCCGAGCACCCGGACGTCGACGCGGTGCGCTGCAACCTCATCCCCGGGATCGGGGAGTTGTTCGTCATGCCCTCCCTGACCCTCAGCGGCCGCTGCGACATCCTGTTCTTCGAGGGGATCCCCGGCGGGCCCCTCGACTGCTTCACCGAGGTGCGCAACGACCCGGGCGCCCACCTCGCCAGGACGCTCGAGCTCATGCGGCGGTACGTCCCCTGGGAGTACGAGCGGGCCCGCGGGGTGGAGCTGACCGATCACAAGGGGACCCTGGTCGGCGGTTACCCGCCGGTCGTCCGCCAGCCCGTCGGGCGACTGCCCTCCGGTCGGTTCGCGCTCGGCATGGCCGACGTCGTCGTCGCCAACGATCCCATCACCGGGCAGGGGTCGAACAACGCCAGCAAGTGCGCGGCCGTGTACCTGGATGCCATCACCGCCGCCGGCGACGGGCCGCTGGACGAGGCGTTCATGCGGAACGCCTTCGAGTCCTACTGGGCCGAGGCGGAGACCGTCACCGCCTGGACCAACGCGATGCTCGCGCCCCCGCCGCCCCACGTGCTGGAGGTGCTCGGCGCCGCCGGTGAGCACCCGGAGGTGGCCGATCGCTTCGCCAACGGGTTCGACCGGACCGCCGACTTCCGGAACTGGTTGCTCGATCCCGACAGGACGCGTTCCTACCTCGCCGAGGTGACCACCTCCCACGCGGCGTAGCCGGCCGAGCGGGACGGCACGGTCGTCCTGCTCCGAACGGTGTAGTGAGCGGTCGGCCGTCTGGACCGTTCCCCCGGACGGCCGACCGCTTGGTCGTCGCGTGGGTGCGAAACACCTGTTCAGTTCCCGGATCAAGGTCCACACGGTGTCGGCGCGTGTTCCCGCGTCGGCTACCGTATGGGGTGTTGGTGCAGATCAACCCCACTCCAGGGTTGGGGTGTGTACGAGGGGTAACCGGTCATCGAAAAGGGGCAAGTGATCGCGGGCCACTACCGTCTGCTGGAGCGGGTGGGCAGTGGCGCCATGGGCGTGGTCTGGCAGGCGCATGACGAGCGCCTGGACAGGATGGTCGCGATCAAGCAGCTGTTGCTCCGGCCGGAGCTGACCGCGCAGGAAACCGAGATGGCGCGGCGCCGCGCCATGCGCGAGGCGCGGATCGCCGCCAGACTGCAACATCCCAACGCCATCGCCATCTTCGACGTCGCCGAGCACAACGGCGACCCGTGCCTGGTGATCGAGTTCCTGGAGTCCAGGAGCCTGGCGGCGGTCCTCGACGACCGAGGGTCGCTGCCGCCGGAGGAGGTGGCCCTCATCGGCAGCCAGGTCGCGGCGGCCCTCGCCGCGGCCCACGCCGCGGGCATCGTCCACCGGGACATCAAGCCTGGCAACATCCTGATCGACTACGGCGGCGTCGCCAAGATCACCGACTTCGGGATCTCCCGGGTCGTCGGCGACGTCACCGTCACCCAGACCGGCATGGTGGCGGGAACGCCCGCCTACCTGGCTCCGGAGGTGGCCAGGGGGCAGGACCCGGCGCCCGCCTCCGACGTGTTCGCGCTCGGCATCACCCTCTACCAGGCAGTGGAGGGACGCAGCCCGTACCCGGAGGCGCAGAACCAGAACCCGCTCGCGTTGCTGCACGCCGTCGCCGCCGGCCGGCTCGACCCGCCCAGCGAGGCGGCCGGGCCGCTGACCTCGGTGCTGACCAGCCTCCTGCAGTCCGAGGCGATCGACCGGCCGACGATGCGCAAGGCGAGTGAGGCGCTCGCCGCGGTCGCCAAGGGCGGTGCCGCTCCCTGGATGCCGCAGTCGGTCGCGCCGGCGAAGGCGGCCGCCGCCCCGATCCCGCCCGAGACGAAGGCGGAGAAGACCAGGGAGGCCCCCACCCCGATCCCCGCCGAGACCAGGGCGACGACCCGTCCCGGCGCGGCGGGTGGCTCCGCCGGTGGGGACGGCGGTGGTGTCAACGCGAAGGTGATGGTCATCGCGGCCGTGGTCGTGCTGGTCCTCGGCGGTGGTATCGCCGGGATCATCATGGTGAACAACGCCACGGGCGACTCCGGGGAGAACGCGGCACCCTCCTCCAGCCAGAGCGCGGACGAGCCGGCGCCCGGTGAGGACGAGGAGGACGACGAGGGAGTCGTCCCCGACGCCGAGGAGCTGGAGGAGGACTTCGGCGACCCCATCGAGGAGGGCACCGAGACCTCCGCCACCGTCAACCAGTGGGGCAGCGTCGGCCCCTGGCTCCAGCCCTTCTTCGCCAGCCCGGGCAGCGACACGGCGTGGAACATGCTGACGCCGAGGGCGCAGGAGATGTACGGGGGCCGGGAGGGCTTCGCCCAGTACTGGTCCGAGAACGCCACCGGGGGTTCCTACCAGGGAATCCACGGCGAGGGCGTGACGGGGGACAACGCCGGCCGGTTGTCGGTGACCCTCAACTACGTCGGGGGCGGCTCCGAGCGGGTGGTCGTCCGGGTCGTGCAGGTCGGCGGCCAGTACCGGATCGACTCCATCCCCGTCCCCCTCTGAGGTCGTCGCGCCCGGCGCCCCCGCCGGAGCGCCCTCCGAACCAGACCGGGTGCGCTGACCGCCGCCGCCCACGGGGTGAACGACGGCGGCCACCCGCTCTCAGCGCCGGCGGAAGCCCTCCGCGACCTCGACCAGGCGCGCGTGGTACGCCGACCACCACTCCGGAGAGCCGGCGGCGACGTCCTCCTTCCCCGGCAGCCGGCCCACGTCACCGTCGAGCAGCTCACGCACGACGTCCGCGTGACCCGCGTGCCGGTGGACCTCCGCCACCACGTGCGCCAGCACCTGGTGCAGGGTGACCGTCGCCTGGCCCGCCGGCCACCACGGCACGTGGCCCGGGGTGTCCAGGTCGCACTCGTGGATGGTGACGTCCGAGTGGGCCCGCACCCGGCCGTACCGGGAGACGACCTCCTCGCGGGACTCCGCCTCGGTCGCCCACATGTCGGCGTTCGGTTCCGCCTCGGGGCCGATCCAGTCCAGCTGTTCGGGGTAGGGGCGGCCGAAGGCGTACCCGAGGTAACCGATCTCCACGGACGTGACGTGTTTGACCAACCCGAGCAGGTTGGTCCCGGTCGGCGTCACCGGCCGGCGGGCGTCGTACTCGGACAGCCCCTCCAACTTCCAGAGCATCGTCTCCCGTGCCTCGTCGAGCAGACGGAGCAGATCGTGCTTCGCGTGGTCCGAGTTCATGTGGTCACCTTCCGGTTCCATTCGTGGTGCTCGGGGAGCGGGCGGGAGACGGGCCGCCTTCCGCCCGGTAGGGGAGGAGGGCCGGGCTCAGCCGCTCGACAGCCCGACGACGTGGCCATCCGGGTCGGAGAACGCGGCGATGCGGCCCTGCCCCGGTACGTCGACCGGTTCCAGGACCGGGGTCCCGCCCAGCCGCTCCGCCCTGGCCAGGGCCGAGTCGACGTCCGCCACCCGGAAGTAGACCGTGATCCCGGTGTACGGGCTGCCAGGGCCGGCCTGACCGATGCCTCCGACGGGGCCGTCGTCCTCACCGACGAGCGCGTAGCCGCCGTCGATCTCCCGGATCGGCCAGTCGAACATCTCCCGGTAGAAGCGCCGTGCGCGAGGAGCGTCGTGACTGGAGATGTCGAACCAGACCGGTGGTTCCGCGTGCTGCCCAGCTGTCATGTCGCTGCCCTCCGATGGCTTGGTGTGGTGGTTCCGGAAGGGAGACCGACGGCGTGCGGCAGAATCATCGGTCGTGACGCGCCCTCCCGGTCCCGGTTCGGTGACAAGCGCGCGGGAACCGGACCTGGTCCTCGCCCGGAACGGCGACCAGGACGCCTTCACCCGCCTCGTGCGGCCCCTGCGGCCCGAGCTCCACGCGCACTGCTACCGCCTGCTCGGCTCCACGCACGGCGCCGACGACGCGATCCAGGAGGCCATGCTGCGGGCCTGGCGGGGGCTGTCGCGTTTCGAGGAACGGGCGTCGCTGCGCTCCTGGCTCTACACGGTCACCACCCGCGCCTGCCTGGACCAGCTCGCCGGACGCCGACGCAGGGCGCTGCCGGTGGACCTCGGCCCGGCGAACACGAACGCGACACCGGGGTCGTCCGGTGCCGAGGTGGCCTGGCTGGAGCCCTACCCGCACGGCGTGCCGGAGGGTGTGGCCTCCGGACCCGAAGCCCGGTACGACCAGCGCGAGGCCGTGGAACTCGCCTTCGTCGCCGCGCTGCAGCACCTGCCGGGGAACCAACGGGCCGCGTTGCTGCTCGTGGAGGTGCTCGGCTACTCCGCCGCCGAGGTCGCGTCCATGATGGGCACCTCGACGGCTTCGGTGAACAGCGCCCTCCAGCGAGCGCGTCTCGCGGTGTCGACGAGGGTTCCCCCCGTCTCACAGTCGCGCACCCTGCGCGCCCTGGGTGACGGCGAGGTCCGGGAGATCGTCACCTCCTACGCCGAGGCGCTGGAACGGGGGGACGCTCGGGCGTTGGTGGCGCTGCTCACCGAGGACGTCACCTGGTCGATGCCCCCGCTGGAGGACTGGTACGCGGGCAGGGACGCGGTGATGGGTTTCGCCGTCCGGGTGCCGCTGTCGTCCTGCGGCTCGTGGCGCTACCGGAGGACGACGGCGAACGGGCAGCCGGCGGTGGCGTTCTACCTGCGGGAGGAGGAGGCGGTGGTCCACCGCGCCTGGTCCGTCACCGTGCTGTCCCTGCGTGGCGACCGCATCGCCGGTCTCACCTCGTTCCTGGGTGCCGAGCACTTCCCGCCGTTCGGGCTGCCACCCGTGTGGGAACCGCAAACGGAGGAGGCGACGACGTGACCCCGAGCCCGCTGGCCCTTCCCGCGCCGTCGGCCGCCACCGGGCCGGGCGGCCCGGGTGTCACGGCAACGGCGTGTCCGCGTCGCGGATGACGTAGGCGATGCCCCCGGGCCCGCTGCCGCCCTCGCGTTGGGTGCGCAGCCAGACGGTGTTGAACTGGTCGCGGTCGTATACGCGGCGCACCGCCTCGTTGTCGGGGGAGGCCGGGTCGTTGACGATCACGTTCCCCTCGTCGTCGAAACCGACGACGACGAACAGGTGGCCGTTCGTGCCGTACCCGGCGCCGTCCAACTCGTCCGCCCGGAACGACACGGAGGTGATGACGGGGATACCCGCCATGATGTGCTCCTCCAACTCCGTGATGGATGCCAGCCGCGTGACGTGGGCGCGCAGGCCGAAGTGGGCCGCGTAGGCGGTGTTGAACGGCCAGTTCCCGGCGCCCGCGTAGTCGTGGTCGTAGGTGTGGCGGGCCGCGTGGGCCACCTGCGGGTCGACGTAGCCGTCCTCGATCCAGGACAGGTCCTCCTCGGAGGGCCCGACTCCCCAGTACTCGAGCAGCATCGTCGTGGAGGTCGGGCTGCACCAGACCTCGCCCCCGCCCCCGTACTCGGGGTACTTCCCCCGGTGCACGTTCTGCGAGTACCGGGGCACCGCGAGTTCCGTCCCCCACGCGCCGGCGCCGGGGCCGGTGGGGACCTCCGACCGCGTGGGGACGTCGGACACCATCGCCCCCGCCATCACCAGCTCGGGGGTGAGGTCGCTCCCCGCCTCCCGGTACAGCGTGACCCTCAGCTGGTAGCCGTCGAAGCGGGTCGCTCCGGCCGCGACGAGGGTGTCCACGTTGACGCGGGCGTGCGAGTCGGACTGCCCGGGCACCGTGGTGCGCAGGATGTGGCTGTCACCGGACGCCCAGTCGCCGAGGGAGTACCAGCCGGTGCGCCCGCCCTGTGCGGTGACGGCCCGCACCTCGACGCGCAGCCAGGTCCCGGCCGGCGTGACCGCGTTCCACGACGGGACCAGCTCGGTCGCCGCCAGGTCGTCCCGCCGTTCGGGGGATGTCCAGGTCGCGTACTCGTAGGTACGGGTGCCGCCGGGGCCGTCCCGGTCGACGGTTCCGACCGGTGTGCCCACGACGAGGGCGCCGCCGTCGGGAGCGGCCGTGGTCCCGTCCAGTTCGCCGCGCGTCAGGTCGGCCGCCGACCTCCACTCGTGGTAGGCGATGACCGGCTCCTGCCGGTTCCGGGACGCCTCCCCGGCCTGGGCCGGTGTGGCGGTGGGGGTGAGCAGGGTGAGTCCCACCAGGGCGGCGAGCCCCCGACGGCTCCGGCGTGAGAACGACGTTCCGGTCACGGGCACTCCTCGGGCGCGGGACGGGCAGGGACTGATGTGACCAGCTTTCAAGTTGTCCCGCTTCCCTGTAAATCCCGCAACCGGTGGGTCCCTGGACCAACGGTCCGCCGTCAGCGGGACGAGCGATCGGCGGACGGCGGTGACCACCACGGATCTCTCCGCCGCTCTTCGTCCTGGTTTCACCCGATAGTTTGTGTCCGATCGGATGAAGGTCCACGCTGGAGGGCCAACCCGACGGCGTATTGAAGCGGCTTCGGGCAGCCGGCACCCTGGATGCGGGGACCACCGGCCCGCGACGAGGGGAACGTCGGGGCCACGCGGGAACGTGGTGGCGCGCACGCCGCGCGGGGGCGAACCGTGGCGTGCCTCCGCCCGACGTTCGGAGAACGGGAAGAGACGGAGAGCTTCGAGTGACGAGCACTGAAGAGATGTTGCTGCACGCGGCAAATGTGGAGCGCCTGGTCGCGGCCGATCCCGACGTGCGGTTGGTCGACGTCCGGACCGCGTCGGAGTTCGAGACGGTGCGGGTTCCCGGAAGCCACAACCTTCCGCTCGACCTGCTCCGGCGGCACCGGGCCCAACTGCGGGACGTCCACGACGACCCCGTGGTGCTGATCTGCGCGACCGGCACCCGCGCGCGGCAGGCGCGCGGGCTGCTGGCGGAGGCGGGCCTGGGCAACGTCACGGTGCTCGACGGGGGGATCGGCGAGTGGACGGCCAACGGTCACGCCGTGACGCGTGGCCGGGCCCGGTGGGACCTGGAACGCCAGGTCCGGCTGACGGCGGGCAGCGTCGTGCTGGCGTCGGTGCTCGCGAGCCTGCGGTGGCCCCGCTGGCGCTGGCTGGCCGCCTTCGTCGGAGGCGGACTGGCCTTCGCCGGTCTCACGAACACCTGCGGTCTCGCCCGGGTGTTGCGGCTCCTGCCCTACAACCGGGCGGGGGAGCCGGCACCGAGCCGGATCGGGGAGGTGCTGGGCGCGGGCCGTTCCGCACGGAGTTGATCCGCGAGCGGTGACCCGGGCGGGCCCGGCTCGCCCGGTGTGGTGCGCGCGGCGGTGGGTGGTCGGGCGGCCCCGGATCGGGTGGTGGGTGGGTTTCCGGGAGGCGGCCCGCTCGACGTGGCGGTGGCCGACCGCCCCTACGAGCCCGGCGCGGGGGGAGGTCCCTCGGGCGGTCCGGAGCCCTCCGGCGGGCCCGCGCGACCCCCGCCCCACGTCCGGCCTCTCGGCGCGGTCCAACCCCGCCACTGGGACACCAGGCACAGCCCGGTGCCGAGCAGGAGCGCCGCCAGGACCCCGATCTCCCGGAGGCCCAGGCCGGCGAGGACGACCAACGCCCCGCTCGCGATCGCGGCGCACGTCGCGTACAGCGGACCGCCGCCGAAGATCCTGGGGATCTGACCGAGCATGATGTCCCGTGTCATCCCGCCGCCGACGGCGGTGATCGTGCCGAGCAGCACCGCCGGCAGCCAGCCCAGCCCCGCGTCGAGCGTCTTCCCGGCGCCGGCCGCCGCCCAACAGCCCACGGCGGCCGCGTCCACGACCGGGAACCCCCTCCGCCACAACACCCGGTGCTCGAACTGGAGGAGGAACGCCACCAGCGCCCCGCCCAGCGCGGTCAGCAGGTAGGCGTAGTCGGTCAGGGCCACCGGGGTGCCCTGCTGGAGCAGGGTGTCCCTGATCAGACCACCACCGAGACCGGACACGATCGCGAGGACCAGGAACCCGACCGCGTCGAAGTTCCGCGAGCGGGCCAACATCCCGCCGAGCACCGCGTTCGCGCCCACACCGATCAGGTCGACCGTCCGGGTGAGCCCTTCGAGGGCGACGATCGAGGTGGTTCCGCTCACGTCTCGTCCGTTCTCCCCGCACCGTCACGATCGCCCCCACGACCTGGACGACGCGGTGCGGTGGCAGGAGGGCTGTTGGCGCCCGCGAGTGTCCCACGGAGCGACCAGCCGGGAGGCGAGCGGTCGACTCGCCCGCGAGGCCGGGGAGGCACCCGCCCGGTCGGCGCGGCGCGCCCCGGGGCAGGAGCGTCCCAGAAGGACGCCGTTCCCCGTTACCTTTTCATTGCTCCTGGCCAGGAGCCGTGGTCCCCAGGTCCGGCATGACTCACGCCCCAGGCGAACCCATGATCCCATGGGCGGTGTCACCAGACCTGGTGGCATCGAGGGACCGCTGACAGGGGACACGGCCACCACCACGGTCGGTCTCGTCGTCACGGGGGTGTCGGCGCTCGATGCCCGACCGGTGACCACCCACAACGAACGGCAGAACCCGCATGACCAGCAACGTCGGCGTGTTCCTCGGTCTCGACGTCGGGAAGGACTCCCGCCACGCCGTGGGCCTGGACTCGGCTGCACGACCGGCCACTACCCAACAACCCCAACTCCGGGCCCTGTTCGACACACTTGCCGCCCACGGGCCGCTGCTGGTCGTGGGCGACCAGCCCGCAACAGACACCGCCCCTCCCGAAGGCTCGAATCCGCGGGCGTCACACATCCTGTGGAGGCTCCGCCCGGGTCCTCCCACAGGGCTGCGGCAGCTTGGTCGGTTTCCCCCCTGTCGGGACCGCCGACGCTGCTACCGTTCTGTTTGACCCGGCGGTGTCGCCGAGGGTCTGACGCGAGGGGGTGTGCGGGCCAGCGAGGCCCGAGCAGCCTCGGGCGCCCGCACAGTGTGCTGTTGGTTGAGGATCTCCTGGGGAGGAACCGCCGTGAGCGGCAGTTACGAAGTGGACCCCGAGGCCCTGCCTCGGGCCATCGCGGAACTCAAGGAAGCACGGGAGGTTGTCGCGGAGTTGGAAGACCGGGGAATTGCCATCTCCGCGAAGCGCTCCACGCGGGGTGACGACGGCGTGAGCATGAACGCGGGAGATCAGCTCGCTCGGCTGGGGGGCGACCCAGGCGAAGGATCACTCGCCGCGACCGCAGCCAAGCTCCGTGCTGAGCTCGACAACACCATCTTTGCTTTCGAGGAAATGCTTCGGGAGTACCTGGAGCTCGAGCAGTCCGCCACGCTACCTGAGTACGACGGCGAGGTCAGCCAGGTCAGTCTGCCTCCGGACTACTGGGAACGACAGGCCCTGAACAACGGTCGTCGATCCGGCGGCGACTACGTCGCCATCTGAGGTAAGGAGAACTTTCGTGCAGAAACACAGCAGTAGTGTCATGGGCGCACTGCTCCTGGCGGCCGCCTTGGTTCTCGCCTCCTGCTCGACCGAGGATGCCTCGGAGCCAGACACCACTGACGCTACCACCGAGAGCACTGCGGCCCCGAGTCTGACCGAGGAGTTTCCACGTGAGACGGAGCTACTCGCGCCACCCGTCTCGACCCCACTCGACGCGACCGATATCGAGCCGTGCGCCCTGATCTCCGACCAGGAAGTCAGCGCTATGGGGTACGACGCAGGTTCAGCCCGGACCGGCTTTGAGAACAGCTGCACCTGGGACTCCACTGAACACGAGGGCAGCAGAGCCACCCTACGCGCGAACACCGAAGACGGCGGGCTGTCATGGATCTACCAGATCCGCGACAGGTACGGCGTCTTCGACGAGATGATGGTCGGAGAATACCCGGCGGTACACGCCCACACCATCGAGGATGAATCGCGATGCGTGCTGTACACCGGAATCGCTGACGACCAGTACTTGAACACAAACTTCGTTCGGAACACGCTTGACGATTTCGACGCGTGCCAGGCCGCGATCGAATTCACCGAGGCAGTGATCGCCGAACTGCCAGCGGCTTCCTAAGGGGACATCATGCACCTCGAGACGACGTGTGAGACCTTCGCTGGCAAGAACGCGAAACAACTCCGGCAGGACATTACCGGGGAAGGCCACGGCGGAAACGCCAGCGACGTCTACGGCGAGTGGAGCGACGTCTCCATCCGCTTCGCAGAACTCGCCGACCACATCAAAACCTCCCTCGCCCGAGCAGCCGACGCCCACCAGGGAGAAGCGGCCGACACCTCACGAGCCGCCACCCTCCCCTTGGTCACCTACGCGGAACAGGCCAAGGACCAAGCACAGGCGATCGGCTCCGGCGTCTCCTCCCAAAGCACCAGCCGCAATGTCGCCGTCCTGAACATCCCCGAGGGGCAGGATGAGCCCAAGAAGGAGGGGTTCGAGGTCATCCTCCCCTCCAGCTGGACCGGGCACGGTGACCGCATGGAGGCCTACGAAGCGGAGAACGAGGCCGCCCGCGAGGTCATGCAGACCTACCAGAACGAGACCAACAACGTTCTGATGTCCGTCCCCTCCTTCGAGGAGGTCCCCAGCACCTCCTACTCCGCCAAGGGCACCACCAACCCGGATTCCATCGGGAACGGGATCCCCGGTGGCGCGCCGTCGGTGCCCAGTGTCGGCGGTAGCGGCGGCGGAGGGGGCGGCGGCTACGGTGGCGGCACTCCCGGTGGCGGGATGAACTGGAACGGCACCGGCGGAGGGGGCGGTGGCGGTGGCGGCGGTTACACGCCCCCCAGCCCGTCCGCGCCCAACCCCGGAGCCCCCGTCACCCCCATCGGAGACGGACCCGGCGCGGTCCGCCCCGACCTCGTCGCCCCCAGCCCCGGCGGGCAGTTCCCCGGCGGCAACCTGCCCCCGGCGCCGGCCCCCTCCCCGGTGGCGGCCCCGGCGGCGGGTGGGGCGGTATGCCCCCCGGCGGGATGTCCCCCGGAGGCATGCCGCCCGGCGGGAGGCCGCCAGGGGCGGCGGCCCCGGCGGGCCCGGCAGCGGGCGCCTCCCGGGCGGGCCCGGCGGCGGGTTCGGCGGCAGGCTCCCCGGCGGCGGCTTCGGCCCCGGCGGTGGCGGCTTCGGCCCCGGCTCCACACCCGGTGGCCCCGGCGGTATGGCCGGTGGCGGTATGGGCGGCGCCGGCGGCGGCATGGGCGGTGGCGCTGGCATGGGCGGTGGCGCGGCCGGCGGCGGAGGCGGCATGGCCGGCGGCGGTGCCCGAGGCCGCGGCGGACAGGGCGAGGACGACGGCGAGCACAAGCGCGCCGACTACCTGCTCGAGACCGACGACGTCTTCGGTGACGGCCGCCTGGTCGCGCCCTCCGTGCTCGGCGACCAACCTCCGACCGGACGGTGAGCGTGTCACCACGAGGGCGCATCACGCTACCGGCGATCGCCGTCGACGTGATCCAGACCAGGCTCCGGGCCACGCTCCCCGCGGCATTGAAAACGGTCGGCTTCGGGTCCACCGAGGACGAACGCAGGATGCTGCACCAACGAGCGTGGCAGGAGTTGGAGGCCCGGGGCCTGGTCCGGCACGGTGACCTCGACCCGTTCCTGGAGGACGCGTTCCAGATCCTCGCCCGGCCACCACTCGCGGTCTGGGCACTGCTCCAAACCGACCGGGAGAACTGCATCGACGGGAACAGTTCCACCAAATGACCCAACGGAAGCTGGCCGCGATGCTGGAGCGCTACCCGAACACCGACATCGCTGGGGCCAGGAGGAGTTGGCCAACCAGGGCGAAGCGCCGTTCCTGTGACGTGCTGACAGCATGGCTGCCTCACTGGGCGGTCGGATCACACCATCCGTCCGCCCGTTCCCTGTTGCGGGCCACCCCGGTCAGATTCAGGACAGGCGTTCGCCCCTGACACCGGTGGCGGGGTCTGGCGTCCGGCGGCGGCCCGAGCGACGTGGCTGGTCAGGTGGCGCCCGTCACCCGTGGTGCGGCCACCGACCGGTGCCCGCCCGCCGCGCTCAGCCCCGGCCCGGGCACACGACGGCCCGCAACCCCCACCGAGGGCGCATGGCCGCGAAACTCGTGGGTTGGATCCACTGCGGCACCAGGCGCAGTGAGGTCCGGGTGAGCAACCGCGCCAGCATCACGGTCAGCTCGGTCGTGGCGAACACGGAGCCCACGCAGCGGTGCGGTCCGGCGGCGAAGGGCAGGTAGGTGGCGGTCGTCGGTCTCTCGTGGACGGGTGAGGCCGGGTCCCACCGTTCGGGGCGGAACCGCAGCGGCTCCGCCCACACCCCCGGCATCCGGTGGGTGACGTAGGGGCTGAACAGGATCGTCGTCCCGGCCCGCACCGGCTGGCCAGCCACGGTGAGGTCCACCGCCGCCGTCCTGGCCGACAGCACCGCCGGCGGGTAGAGCCGCAGCGTCTCGTGGACGACCCCGCCGAGGAACGTCAACCGCTTCAACGCGGCCGCCGTCGGGGGTTCCTCGCCGCATTCGGCCAGCACCTCGGCTCGCGCCCGGTCCCACACCCCCGACGTCGAGAGCATCGCGTAGACGGCCCACGCCATCGCGGCGCTCGTCGTCTCGTAGCCGGCGGCGATCAGACTCACGGCCTGGTCCCTGATCTCCGCGTCCGACAGGGCGGTGCCCTCCTCGTCGACCCCGTTCACCAACGCCGCGAGCACGTGGTCGTCGGAGTCGACGATGCCGCCCCGCACCCGCGCGATCTCGTTCCGGATCCGCTCGTCCACCACCTCGCGGGCGGCGGTCGCACGACGCCACAGCGGCGTTGCCAGGCGTTCCCTCGGGCCGTTGAGCTGGGGGAGCGGGTCGAGGAGTCGGAGCAGTACCTCCAGGTGGTCACCGAAGAACGCGGTGTCGGCCGCGAGCCGGCGTCCGAACAGCGACTCCAGGGTGCTCCGGAGGACCGCCCGCCGGAACGTGGCGTACACGTCGACGACCTGCCCGGGCCGCCAGTCCGCCACCGCCTCGTCCGCGCTGGCGGCCATGGTGGTGACGTATCGCGCGACCTGGCGGTGGTGCATCGCCGGCGCGACGAGGCGTCGCCGGCGGCGGTGCTCGGCGCCGTCGCTGACGATCAGCGCGGTGGGCCCGTCCACCGGCACCAGGCTCTGGAAGGCCTCCCGCCACCGGAACAGGTGTGAGTTCGCGAAGACGAACCGGTTGGCCTCGGGGCCGAGGAGGAAGGCGACGTCGCGCGACCCCACCCGCAGGCGGGTGACGGGACCGCGCCTGGCGCGCAGCGCCAACAACGCGTCGCCGGGGCGGTAGCGCACCGTGCGGTTCCGGAACCGCCACACCGTGTGCCGCGTCCCGGACCTCTGGAGGACTCCCCCCGACATCCGCGCCTCCCTGCCGCCGCCACCAGGACGCCGAGGTTAGCGATCAAGGCGGCCAGCGGGAAGGGAACGAGCCGCGCACCCTGGTCGGCGGGCCGAGACCGGGTCCAGCCGTGGTCGACCTGTCACGGGACCGCCCGATCCGCCGTTCCCCGGCCGACCGGGGCCGTGACGGCTGGCTCGTCGGAGACCCGGCGGGTCAGGACCTGGCCGGGCCAGCCGTTCCGTTCGAAGCGGTGGGACGGGGTGAACCCGGTGCTCCGGTAGTAGTCCACGAGCGCGCCCCCGCCACCGGCCCAGCAGTCCACCCGGACCAGGTCGATCCCCCGGTCGCGGGCCTGCCCGACGGCGTGGTCGAGCAGGGCCCGCCCCAACCCCCGAGGAGCCGACTCGCGGTCGGTGATCAGCAGGTGCACGTACAGCTCGCGTTCCTCCACCGGCTCCACGTACTCCGGCGGTACCTCCCTGGTCGACAGCGCCCCGGTCGGTGTTCCGCCGGTCTCCGCGATGAGCAACCCACCCGCCGTGGCGATGCCCCGGAGCCGGTCCACCGCCTCCGGCCGCTCGGACCAGGGCACGCTGCCCCACTGGGCCTCCCGCCCTCGGGCGGTCAACCAGCGGACGGCCCCGTCGAACAGGGTGAGCAGCACGGGCAGGTCCCGTTCGGTGCCCTCCCGAACCAGCATGGCGTCTCCTCCTCGCGGGCGTGCTTCGAGGTCACCCGAGTCCGACCAGGACGCGGGGCATCAAAGCGGCGGTCAGTCCTCGTCGTCCGCGCGTCCGCGCCGGCCGTCCAACATGCGCCTGATCCCCCGGAACGCCCGGTCGAGCTCGGAACCGAACGGGTTGTCCTGGACCAGGTACGTCCAGGTCGCGGTGGGCCGCACCAGGCCGGCGTCGTCGAGGTCGATGCCCTCGGCGGTGATCGTCGCCTCCTCGAAGGTCCTGGCGGCCCGCTCGTCGACCTCGCCGAGCAGGTCCCTGAACGCGGGGATCGCCGCCCGGTGGTACTCGTCCAGCGGGTTCTGCTTGCCCAGGGCGTGCAGGTGGATGCTCTCCCGGAGGTCGCTGAGGAACGCCAGGTGCTCGACCCAGCAGCGGTCCAGGTGGAAGAGGGTGATGCGGCGGGCCACGGAGACGAGGACCTCCTCGTCGATCTCGGCGCTCAGCTCCCGGTAGCGGTCGGGGCAGCGCCGTTCCAGCTCCCGCAGCGCGGTGTCGGTGCCGAGCAGCAGTTCGCGCCGTTCGTCGAGGATCGCCCGGTGGCGCTCCGACAGCCGGCTGTAGCGGAACGTGTTGCTGTGGATCTCCAGCAGCGCGGCGTCGGCGACCCGCTGGGCGTGGTCCAGCAGCCGTTCCGCCGCCAGCCCCGTGACCTGACCGTCCTCCTCGGTGGTGGTGGGCAGCCGGGCGTCCGGGGCGTGTCGGACGACGAGGTCGTCCTCCAGGCTGCTGAAGAAGATGGACCGGCCGGGGTCGCCCTGCCGGCCGGCGCGGCCCCGCAGCTGCTCGTCCAACCGGCGGGAGACGTGCCGGTTGGTGCCGACGACGCAGAGGCCGCCGAGGTCCTTGACCTTCTCGTGGTCGGCCTGGTCGGACCCGCCCAGCCGGATGTCGGTGCCCCGCCCGGCCATCTGGGTGGACACCGTCACCGCCCCCAACGCGCCGGCCTCCGCGATGATCGCGGCCTCGGCCGCGTCGTTCTTGGCGTTGAGGACCACGCAGTCCACGCCGGCGCGTTCGAGCAGTTTCGCCAGGTGCTCGGACTCGGCCACGTCCATCGTCCCGATCAGGACGGGTTGGCCCGTCTCGTGGGTCCGCGCGATGTAGTCGACGATCGCGGCCTCCTTGTCGGCGATCGTGGCGTAGACGCGACTCGGTTCGTCCACCCGGACGCAGGGCCGGTTGGGCGGGATGATCGACACCCCGAGGTCGTAGAAGGTCCTGAGCTGCTCGTCCGCGGCCCGCGCGGTCCCCGTCATCCCGCAGACGGTGGGGTAGCGGCTGATCAGCGCCTGCACGGTCATGGTGTCCAGCACCTCACCGGTGTCGCTGACCGCGAGCCCCTCCTTGGCCTCCACGGCGGCCTGGAGGCCGTCCGGCCAGCGCTGGAGCTCGGCGACCCTGCCCCGCGACTCGTTGATCAGCTGGACCCGGCCGTCCCGCACCAGGTAGTGCACGTCCCTGCGCAACAGCACCCTGGCGTGCAGGGCCACGTTCACCTGGGACAACGTGGTGCCCACGTGTTCCTCCGAGTACAGGTCGACCCCGC
This sequence comes from Actinoalloteichus caeruleus DSM 43889, assembly GCF_000429185.2. GTDB lineage: Bacteria > Actinomycetota > Actinomycetes > Mycobacteriales > Pseudonocardiaceae > Actinoalloteichus_B > Actinoalloteichus_B caeruleus. Next base: position 76,542 of record NZ_AUBJ02000001.1, read on the forward strand.
CGAGGGCGTCCTCGACGGCCGCGGCCCCCTTCTCGGTGAGGAACACGTTCCGGTCATCCTCGTCGGTGCGGTAGTGCAGGTCCGGCTTCAACGCCCGCACGAGGTCGGTGATGATGCTGTCCGGGGCGGCTCCGGCGGTCGACCCGGCCAGCACCAGGGGGACCCTGGCCTCGTCGACGAGCACGGAGTCCGCCTCGTCGACCAGCGCCACCTGCGGCGCGGGCACGATCGGGTCGGTCCCCAACCGGTCCCGCAGCACGTCGAACCCGAACTCGCTGACGGCGGCGTAGGTGACGTCGGCCGCGTAGGCGGCCTCCCGTTCCTCGGGGGTCGAGGTGGAGGAGATCCACGCCACGCTCAACCCGAAGGCCTCGTACAGCGGCGCCATCCACTCCGCGTCCCGGCGGGCCAGGTAGTCGTTGACGGAGATCACGTGCACCTGCCGTCCCCGCAGCGCGAACGCCGTCGCGCCGATGGCGCCGGCCAGCGTCTTGCCCTCGCCGGTGAGCATCTCCACGACGTCCCCCGCGAACATTCGCGCGGCCGCCAGCAGCTGGACGTCGAAGGCGGGCATGTCCAACCGTCGCCTGCTCACCTCCCTGGCCAGGGCGAGGAAGCGCACCAGCTCGTCGCGGTCGAAGGTCGCCGTGCTCCCGGCCCCGTCGTCCCCGTCGACCGGTCGGTGCCGACGCGACAGTGCCGCGAGCCGTTCGGCGAGGTCCGACTCGGTGAGCTCCCGGTACTCACCCTCCAGCTTCGCGGCCGTGGCGACCACCGCCCGGGAACGCGAGAAGGCCCGCCGCCGCGAACCACCAAGCACCTTCCAGAACGCACTGCTCAGTCGGCCCATGCCGCCTTCCTCGGAGCACACCCGTGGGAATTCCTGTTGAATGCCCGTTTCACTCAGATCCCACCATGCCTGACCGGATGAGTCGATGGGGCCAGGGGCATCCCGGCCGCCTTCCGCCGCGCAGCGCTCCGGGGGACCGGGAGCTGGTGGTGCGCGGCCGTTCCGGGAGGGTGGTGGCACCGGGGAAGCGGGCGTTCCCGGGACGGGAGCGCCCGCCTGGGGCCCCGGCCAGGGCCGGGGGTGTGGGCTGGGACGCGGCGGCCATGCCCGCGTTCGCGTCCCCTTCCGGGCAGGCCCGCACGGCCTCGACGCTTCGCCGGCACCGCTACCCGGGTGGCGGTGCCGGCAGCCGGCCCCTCCCCGAACGTGAAAGGAAATCGTCTTTCTCCTCGGCGCGACGTCTGGTTCGCTGGAGGAGTGGGTGACGTGATCAGCTCGGAACGACTTGACCTGGTTCCACTCGACGCGGAGGCGCTGTCGCTGGTGGTGGTCGGCGACGTCCCCGGGCTGGAGCGGGCCCTGGGCGTGGTGGTGCCGCCGGAGTGGCCCGCCACCGTGCCCGCCCGCCTCCGGTTGGACCAGCTCGCCGAGGACCCCGCCGAACTGCCCTGGCTGGTGCGGGCGATGGTCGACCGGGACGAGCGGCGGATCGTCGGGGTGACCGGTTTCCACGGGCGGCCGGACGACCGGGGGCGGGCGGAGGTGGGCTACGAGGTGCTGCCCGGGGACCGCCGTCGCGGCTACGCGCGGGAGGCGGTCCTCGCCCTCGCGGACTGGGCCAACGCCAGCGGTGCCGCGTTGACCTGCGTGGCCAGCGTCGCGCCCACGAACGAGGAGTCCCTGTCGCTGGTCCGTTCGCTGGGCTTCCGCCAGGTCGGTGAACGCCTCGACCCGGTCGACGGAGTCGAACTCGTGTTCGAGCGCGGCCTGCCGTTCTCCCTCGACCCCTGACGAGACGCAGCCGCTCCAGCAGCCCCGCCGCTCCGCCTCCGGGTGGGCGGGAGGCCGTCACCCCCGGCCGCAACCGGGCCACGGGCTCATCGGACCAGTCGCACCCCGGTGCCGCGCCCGGGCGCCTCCCTCGGATCTTGACCTCGACCGCGGTCGAGGTGTCAGGCTCGTCCCTCCCCGACCACCCGACGAAGGGCGAGCCGTGACGACCCCGTTCCCCCCGACCAGCGCACCGGCCGGTGATCCGCCGTTCCGCGTGTTGTCGGATCCCGCCGACCTGCCCGCCGTCCCCGAGGAGGTCCCGCCGACCGACGCCCAGGCCTGGTGCTCCTTCGTGGTGTGGGTCCCCGACCGCCTCCCCACCGGGTGCGTGGCCCGGGCGGGCACGCTGCGCCGGGAGGCGCCCCCGGGCCGCCCCGACGGCAGCGACGTCGGCAGGTCCCCCTGGTCGCGCGCCAACCCCTGCGCCTACCGGTTCGAGGTGGTCGGCGAGGGCCGGCGCCTGCGCGTGAAGCAGTTCCTCTACGACTGGGCCGTGCCCGCCCTCGACCACCCGAGCCTCTGGCGCAGCCGAACCTCCGCGCGACCGTTGGACGGGCGGCACGTGCTGTGGTTCGGGGTCGACTACCTCGGCAACAGGGGGACCTCGGCGCGGTTGGGGCGGACCATGGTCGAGCTGTCCGTCCTGGACGGCGAGTTCACCGAGGAGGAGCTCCTCGACCTGCACCGCTCGCTGCGACCAGCGGACGCCGACGCCCCGTCCCGGCTCGCCGCCGTTCCCTTCGCGGAACTGAGCTACTGGGCCCGGCACCACGACGTCGAGATGGTCGTCGTCCCGACCGGGATCTGGCGGTTCGACCGGGACGGGGACACCGCGCACGAAGGGGACTGGGTGACGCCGCCCCACCACGCGGCGCTGCTGGGCGCCCTCGGTCTCCCGGAGCGCCTTGGTGGCCTGGCGGTGGACAGCGCCGCCCGCTTCACCAACGCCGAGGGCCGCACCGAGGTCGAGGTCCTCTACAGCGGCGGCCCCGACCGTGGACGGGAGCTGCGCCTGGTCGCGCAGCGCACCGGGCGGGGGCGGCTGGTCGTACCACCCCGGCCCTCCGCGCACGAGTGGGCCACGAGGACGACCACGACCCTGCGGGGGACCACGGTATGGCTCGGCTGGATCGACGAGGACCACGGCCCCTTCGACTGCGTGGGGCGCGCGGCCAACGGTGTCGAGTTCCGGCTGGTCAGCGGCAGTGGGGTGGGCCTGGACCGCCGCTGGTTCGAGTCGGCGTCGACCGAGCTGCTCGCCGGGTGGGATCCACCAGCGTGCTGAGACGCCGGTGCCACCGGCCACGCGGTGCCAGCCCGGCCAGCGCCCCTCCGTCCCGTCCCGCGTCCCGGGCCTCGCCGGGCGGGAGTCCCGAGGTGGTCCCGGGGAGGGGGCGGTCGGGCCGTACCGACCCGCCGACCACGGGGCGGTTACCGGATCACCGGGAGAGGGGCCCCACCCGTCACCGGTGCCTCATCCCCGCCGGGGAGTAGGCCCCTCGTCGTCCAGCCTGGTCCGCCACGGGTGGTCGGCACCGAGGTGGTTCCGGAGCCAGGTCCGTCGCCCCTCGTCCAGTCGGGGCAGCACCGCGGCGAAGTCGATCTCGTCGCGGTGCCGGGGAGCCGCCGCCTTGTAGTAGAGCTGCACCTCCGGCGCCAGCACCGGAACCCCCGTCGCGGTCCGCCAGCCGAGCCCGGCCACCGGGCGGCGCACCCGGGGATCCCGGCGGGAGACCCACTCCCCGCCGACGCGTTCGTCGACCATCAGCTGGAGGCGCCAGGGAGCCGAAGCCGTCGGGCGGCACCAGATGTCGTGCACCCGTGTCGGGAGGGGCTCGCCAGGGTCCCAGCGCCGCAGGGTGCCTGGCGGGTCGGCGGCCCACAGCTCCCAGTCGGCGAGGGCGAGCCGGAAGGTCGCGACGTCCGGCCGCAACACGACGACGTCGACGTCGGAGTGCGCGCGGACCGGCCGGCCCACCGCGAGTTCGACGGCGTGCCCGCCGGCCACCCACCACGGGGCGGCGACCTCGGCCAGCAGGGCGGCCACCTCCGGAACACCGAGCGGGTCCCACCGTCCCAGGTCATCCTCCGCGATCACCTCCCCAGCCTGCCACCTCCCGTGAACCCCCGAGGTCCACCAGAGGGCTCAGGCCGGCTGGTCGGAGTCCTAGTTGGTCCGCTTGCTGGGCAGGTGGCGTCCGATGTACCCGACGTAGACCCGGCCGGAGTGCGCCGTGTCGTCGAGGTAGTGCAGGCGTGGGCTGGTCATCCCCTGCTTGGTGATCTTGAAATGGGCGCCCATGAAGGCCCTGCCCTCCGGGCGGACCTCGACGGGTACCGGGAAGGTGCGGGCCGAGCTGAAGTACTGGTTGTTCTGCACGTCGTTCGTCTCGTTGTGCGCGTGGCGGTTCGCGGAGACGCCCCGACAGCCCCGGGGCAGGTCGCGCAGGTAGCCGGCGACGTCCCGCTCGCACCGGCCCTCGGCGCTGGCCGCGGCGTAGTCCTCCAGCGCGACCAGGGCGGCCCAGATCTTGCCCACCCACACGCACAGGGTGTCCTTGTCCGCGAGGGCCCGGGTGATCTGCTGGTCCCCGGTGAAGGCGACGTGCGCCAGCTTGTCGAGGTGTTCGAAGAGCTCCTCGTAGGTGTGCGGTCGGGCGTCGTCGTCGCCGGACGGGGGCTCCAGGTGGGACACCCGGGCGTCCCGCGCCCACAGGGCGAGGGTCCGGCGCAGCCGGGTCTCGACCGTCAGCAGTTCCTCGGCGGTCTCCGCGTGCTCCAGCTGCTCGTCCTCCCAGCCCCGTCGGAGCAGGTCGCGCTCCTCACGCAGCCGGTCGATCTCGGAGGTCCGCTCCCGCAGGCGTTCCGCGATCAACTCGCGCGTCGACCGGGCGTGCCGGGCGGCGGAACCGAGCGACCCGAGCGCGGTCAGGGACTCCACCGTCACCTCCGCGCTGCCGGTGGCGGCGAGCAGGGCCTCGGTCAGGGCGGTCCACCGTGCCCGGTCGACGAGCACCCCCTCCGGTGCCGGCTCGTCCCGGGGGGTGCCGGTGGGCTCGCCGGCCTCCTCCGGGACCGGCTCGCTCCCGTGGTCGTCGGGGGCGGTTCGGGCCGGTGGCGGCACCGCCGGGCGGGCGGGGGCTGCCGGTGATCCGTCGCCGGACAGGCCCGCGACGACCAGGCTGTCCATCTCCTCCTCGAGCGCGCGGTGCGCCCGGAGCACCGCGCCCGGGAGCGGGGAGTTCTCCGCGACCTCCCGCGCCTTCCACCCCAGGATCCTGGCGTTCTCGCGATCGTCGGACTCCACGATCCGCGACAGCCCCAGCAACCGGTGCTGCCGGGCGCCGACGCGGTCGGTCAGGTCAAGACCTGGGCGGTAGCTGCGCAGGCTCCAGGGCGGGACGGCGTAGGCGGGGCCGGCGTCCCGGTTGAACGCCTCGGTCGCCGCCGGATCGAGCACGTAGGTGGTCGCGAGCCCCGTGGTCTGGTTGAGGAGCCGACCGGCCAGGCCCTCCCACCGGGCGAACTCCACGTCGTCACCCCCGGACGATCCGGCGAGGATCGCCAGTCCCCGTCGCCCCGGGTCAGCCAGGACGGTGAGCAGCCAGTCGGTGTCGTCGACACCGACGCGGGCGGGCGCGGGGCGCAGGGTGTGCGCGCCGTCGCGGACGTCCAGCACCTCGGTGAGGGCGGTGGCCAACCGGGGTGTTCCGGTCCACACGCGGCGGTCGCTGGTTCCTCGCGGTCCGGGGGACTCGACGTCGAGCCACAGCCACGGTCGGTCCCGCTCCCGCCTGGGCACCGCGACGGTCAGCTGCGTGACCCAGCCGCGTGGCTCCCGGATCCGAGCCCGCACCTGGTGGGAGCCGTCCCGTAACCGCCGTTCGAGCAGAGCTCCCTCCACGTCCCGTTCCAGGCGCACCGACCGCCCGGGGGTCAGCGCGTCGGCCTCGTAGCCCTTGCCGCGCAACCAGGAACGCAACTGGCCGAGCACGATTCTGACGAGGTGGTCTCGGTCGCCGTGGACTTCGCCGAACATGCGGTACCCGAGCATGGCTCCTCCGGACGGGATCGCGGCTGGACCGGTCGGACGCCGTGGAGTGCCCGGGCGCGCTGCTCTCGCCGCACCCCTCGTCGGCGGCGGGGGACACCGGACCGAGGGGTGGCTGAGCTGTCGGACGGAGGGTGCGGAGTTGGACGGGCGGGGCCTGGAGCACGGGAACAGCGGAACGGGGAGTGCGCGGCGTTCGGCCGGGTGGTCCAGCCTAGCGCGCCCACCACCGGGGCCGCGGCGGTTCCTGGCCGAGGATTCCTTGGTTGACCAGCCAGTTCGTCGAGCGGACGTCCTTCGAGGATTGGGGCGAGCGGCGGAGGGACCCCGGGAGAGCCCTCGCCCCCGTCAGGTGAACGGCGGCCGACCACCCCGCCCCCGGAAGTCGCCCTGCCGATCCGCTGGTGCCCGGCCCCGCCCCGCCCCGGACGCGTCCGGAGCTGCTCCGCTCGCGGGCGTGGCCACCGGAGCGGGAGGTCGGCGCCAGCCGCCGACCTCCCGGCCAGGGCGGACGGTCGGTGCCGCCACCCGAGGAGGAACTCAGGCGGCGTCCAAGGCGGCTCGGACCTCCTCGGGCAGCACCAGCTGGGCGCCGTCCAGCGCCTCGTCGAGCTGGGCGACCGCGCTCACCCCCACGATGGGCGTGACCACCGGATCACCGGACGACATCCAGGCAAGGACGACCTGGTTGACGGTGGCCCCGACGGCGTCCGCCGCGTCGCGGAGCGCCCTGAGACGCCGTGCGGAGGCCGCGCCCCGGTACTCCGGCGCCAGCGGGGTGTCCGGCCGGGTGTAGGCACCCGAGAGCAGGGGGGAGTAGCCGACCAGGTTGAGGCCTTCCGCGCTGGCGTGCGCCAGGTCCTCGTCGTCGAACGCCCGCTGCGGACCGAAGGGGACCGAACGGTCCGGGACGAGGTAGGTGTACCGCTGCTGGAGGTGGGAGCACCGGGGCCAGCCGTGCCGGGCGGCCAGCTCCAGCGCGGCCACCGTCCGCTCGCGGCGGTGGTTGCTCAACCCGATGTGGGACACCTGACCGGCGGCGACCAGTTCCGCGAACGCGCCCAGCGTTTCCTCCAGGTCGGTCGACTCGTCCTCCACGTGCGCGTAGAGGAGGTCCACGGAGTCGGTGCGCAGCCGCTCGGCGCTGCGCTCGAACTGTTCGCGGATGACGGCAGCCGACAGGCCCTCCGCCTGCTCCGGCCACGGCGCCCCGAGGGTGGCCGGCCGCGAGCCGACCTTGGTCGCCACCACCATCTCCTGGTGCGCTCCTCGGTCGGACAGCCACCGGCCCAGCACGGCCTCCGACTCGTCGCCGGTACCGCCGTCCGCCCAGAAGCAGTAGCAGTTCGCGGTGTCGAGGTGGCGGCCTCCCCGTTCGGCGAACCGGTCGAGGATCTCCCGCGAGCGGTTCTCGTCGACCCGGGTGCCGAAGTACATGGTCCCCAACCACGGTCCGGGAGTCTCGGGGCCACGGGTGGGGTTGTCGCCGATGGGGTTCGTCACGGTGTTCTCACGACCTCGTCTCGTGTCGGTCAGCTTGGTGGGCGGGAGGTTCCCGCCGGCCCTCGACGGCGGGGGGTAGCAGGGAACGGAACAGGTTCTCGTAGCGGTCGAGGCAGCTCTCGACCCCGAACTCCTGGCGCGCCCGGTCGCGGCCCGCCTCCCGGATCGCCGTGTCCCAGGTGAGGGTCGATCGGAGGGCGTCCCGCAACGCCGGGACGTCGCGGGGCGGCACGATCTCGCCCATCCCGGTCGCCAACACCGGGAAACGGCCGCCGGGGAGGTCGGTGGTCACCGAGGGCACCCCGCACATCATCGCCTCCGCCTGCGCGATGCCGAAGGACTCGGCGACCGAGGGCAGGGCGAACACGTCCACGGAGGAGTAGAAGTCGTTGATCTCCCGCCCGCGCAGCAGGCCCAGCACGCGGATGCGGTCGTCCCTCGCCGCCGCCGCCCGGACCATGCCGATCACGCTGCCACCGGCGACGGTCTCGTAGTCCCCGCCCAACAGCAGGCGCGCGTCGGGGTCCTCGATCTCACCGAAGGCCCGCACCAGGTACTCCAGGCCCTTGTCGGGAACCATCCTGCCGAGGAACCCGATGTGCGGGCCGGTGGTCTCCCGGTACCCGGGCTCACCGCCGGACCTGTCCAGGCACGGAGCGGGGATCGCGGTGAGCCGGGCGTCGGTCAGCGTCGGCCACTGCTCCGAGTGCCTCGCCTGGTCCTCGCTGTTCACCACGACCGCCGTCGAGCGGCGCAGCGCGGTGCGCACCGACCGGCGCACCACCCCCGTCGCGATCCTGTTGACCAGACCGGGTGGCAACCACAGGTCGATGTGGTAGGTGCTGACCACCGGGACCCGCAGCCGGGGGACCAGGACCGCCGCCGACTCCAACATGGGCAGGTGCAGGTGCAGGACGCGCGAGCGACGCGCCACCCGCCGCACGGTGGAGGCGAAGGACGGGCTGACCGTGCCCCGGCCCACCGTGGCCACCACCGGTGTCCGGTGGACGTCCACACCCCCCAACCGCTCCCGCGTCGGCAGCGCCGGGTCGTGGCGGGCGGCGACGACGGCAACCCGCCACCCCCGCTCGGCGAGCCCCTCGGCGACCACTCTGGCCACCTCGGTCAACCCGCTGACGTAGGGCGCGTAGTAGTTGACCGCCACGCACAGGTCGTAGTCGACGGCCGGCGACGGAGCTGAGGTCACGAGGCATCACTTCCCGAGGAGGAGATCGAGGGGGGAACGCGGCCGGCGGAGGGGACCGCGACCACGGGGGACGGCGTCCGCCTCGCCCGCCGGCGCCCCGACCAGGAGCTGTGGGCGAAGAGCGTGACATCCGCCAGAGCGAGGAGCAGCCGGCTGATGGTCGCCACCACCACCGCCGCCGGCACCGGGAGGCACGTGCTCAACATGAGGACCAGCACGCCCTCCCGGACCCCGAGGCCGTCGGGCACGAGGAAGGCCAGGCTGCCCGCCACCATCGCCAGGGCGAACCCGCCGACCGAGGGCAGCACGGCGGCCGCCGGGTCCGCTCCGAGCCCGACCGCGAGCACCCACACGTGCGCGCCGGTCACCAACCAGGACAACACGCACAACCACACCGAACGGCGGAGCGGGGCCAGTGGTACCGGCGCGAGCCGGGCGCGCACCGCCGGAACGCTGGTGGCCAGGCGCGTCGCCAGCCGGAGCAGCCACGGGGTCAGCAGCAGCACCAGGACCGCGCAGGCGACGGCGCCGAACACCAGCCACTCGTCCTCCCACCGGGCCGCCGCCACCGGCAGGGCGACCCCGGCCCCGGTCGCCACCGACACGGCCAGGTACACGCCGAAGGCCGCCGTGATCTGCGCCGCCCTGATCCCGAGCCCGGCCGCGAGCTGGGCCTGGAGCACCACCGACCACATCACCCCCGGTACGTACTTCCCAATCGCGCCGGCCGCGAACAGCCGAACCGCGTCACGCGCGGACACGGGACCAGCCAGCGCCACCAGCGGTGCCCGCCACGACAGGGCGGTCACCACGACCCCGAGCACCACGGGCACGAACGCGGCGGCCAACAACCCGGGGTGGAGCGCGCCGAGCGCGGCCCCCAGCTCGTCGCGTTGCTCCACGATGCCGTGCCCGACGAACACGGCGGCGGCCAGCAGGATCCCCACCGTCACCGTGGTCCGCAGCCAGCGCAGGCCCGCCAGTCTGGTGACGGTGGCGAGCAGCGACGCCACCAGCGTCCTCGGCCCCTCGTCGTGCCGGGCGGGCGCACTGGCGCCGACGGCGGGACCTCCGGGCCCCGCCCCGTCCGTCTCCCGCTGGGGGTGTGGTGCCGACGCGACGGCGGCGCCGTCAGCCTCGAACCCGGCGACGTCCCGGGCGTCGCGGTACCCGCTCACCGGTCCCCTCCTACCGAGATGCGCGCGATCTGCACGGAGTGGTCGGACAGGCCCGCCGGGTCCTCCAGCCGGTAGTCGTGGGCCACGACGCCGTTGCGGACGAACATCCAGTCCAACCGCCACAGCCGGAGCGCGGAGCTCAGGTCCCAGGACACCGGGTGCACCGAGGACCCCGCGTCCGCGGCGTCCTGGCCGAGGTCGCGGATCCGGCGCAGGTCGCCCATGGCCGGGGTGGTGTTGAGGTCACCCCCGATCACCCCCGGGCGTTCGTCCCGGGTCGCACTCGCCCGCAGCGCGTCGTAGGCGGCGACCCGCCGCTCGTCGCGGGCACGCAGCGTCCGGTAGAACTCGCCGGACAACGGGCTCAACGTCGGGTCCATCTGGGCCCGCACGTGCACGTTGTAGGTGGACAACGCGGCACCTCCCGGAGCGGCCACGTCCACCCGGAGGACGTCGCGGTGACCGACGGCGGGCACGTCGAGGACGGGGAGCCGGGACAGCGTGACCAGGTGGCCCCTGATCACGATGTCGTAGTCGGGGAAGCGTGCCTCCAACGCCGCCTCCTCGTCGATCGACACGATGCGGCCGTCCACGAAGTCCAGGTACTCCTGGAGGAGGTAGACGTCGGCGTCGAGATCACGCAGGTGCTGGTAGAAGTCATCGGAGTCGTCGGTGCGATCCCAGTACTCGGTGTTCCAGGACACCACCGTCACGGTCGGGCCGGCCGGGTCCCCGGGGCCGGGCGTCAGCACCCCCAGGGTCAGACCGCTCTGCGGCACCGCCGCGACCAGGCCGACGAGGGCTACCGCGAGCAGGCGCCAGCCGCCCCGTACCAGGGGCACCGCGAGCGCGAGCGACGCCGAACCGACCAGGTAGGCGATCGGCGGCACCACCGAGAAGGCCAGCCAGAGGTGCCACCGGCCGGACACCACGAGGTTGAGCAGCACGAAGGCCGTCCAACCGCAGGCCGAGACGCCAACCAGCGTTCGGAGGACGTGCCGCGCCCGCCCACCCCCGCCCGCGTCCGGCCCGCCGCCGCCCGGTGGCGGGCCCGGGTTCCGCGTCAGCACCGCGTCAGCCACCAGCCACCCCCTCACGCAGCGCATGGCTCACCGGCCGCTCGCCCGCCGGCCGGTAGCGCCGGCGGAAACCACGGGAGGTCACCCAGCGCAGGACCCCGCACCCGGCGGCGGCCGCGGTGGTCACGTTCATCAGCCAGTGCAGCGGTACCACCGCCGCCAGGAACCGGGCACCACCGTGGCCGAGGGCGGCGCGGAACAGCGCGCGATCGCAGAACGCGAACGCGGTGAACAGGGCCAGTGGAACCGCGGCGCCCGGCCACCCCAGGAACAGCGGGAGCGGGGCGGAGGCCAGGGACAGCGCGGCCGATCCGACCGCCACCGGCCGGTAGGCCGTGTCCCGGGTCGACGGCCGCGCCCCACCCGGCCGGGCGAAGAGGGCCACCAGCGGCACCGACCGCGTGAACTGCTTGCGCAGCAGGACACCGAGCCGGTCGTCGTCATCGTGCCGGCCCAGGACCTCGGGGCTCAGCACGATCCGGGACACCTCGGCCATCCGCGCCCCGTACTCGACGTCCTCGGTGGAGCGGAGGTTCTCGTCCAGCGGTCCGACCTGGTCGAACACCGACCGGCGGATGGCCCCGAGCGAGAAGAACGCAGCCCGCACGTCCCCGGCGCACCGACGACGCCACAAGTGCCCGTGGAACACCTTGTACCGCTCGACGGCACCGTCGTCGACCAGCGGCACCGAGTCGTAGATGCCGCACACCGACCCGACGTCGGGTTCCCGGCGCAGCAGCTCCACCGCCGTGGCCAGCGCGTCCGACGCCAGTTCGACGTCCGAGTCGAGGAAGAAGAGCACCTCCCCCCGGCTGGCCGCCACACCGGTGTTCCGCGCCGCCGACACCCCCTGGTTCGGGGTGCGGATGACCCGGCAGTCGAACCGGCTCGCCACCGCCACCGAGCCGTCGGTGCTGCCGTCGTCGACGACCAGCACCTCCACCCGGGGGTAGGTCTGCCCGAGGACCGCCTGGAGGCAGCGGCCGAGGGTGCGCGCGTAGTTGAAGTTGGGGATGATGACCGACACCAACGGCGTCCAGTCCGGTGCGCCCCGCCCTGGATCGGGGGCGGCTCCTCCCGGCGGCGCGACCCGCCCGGCGCTCACAGGGCACCCGCCACGACGAGCACCGCCAGCCACAGGCCGGCGTTGACGACGGTCGGCACGTCCCGGAACAGGTCGGATCCCGGGTCGCCGCCGGTCCGCCGCACCGTGACGAGCTGGAGGTACCGGAAGACCGCGAAGGCCGCCAGCGGGAAGGTGAGGACCACCAGCGCCGAGGCCGCGGCGGTCGGACCGAACCCGACGAAGTTCGCGTAGCTGAGCAGCGCCGCGGCGAGCGTGACGACGATGACGTGGTCGAGGAACGTCACCGAGTAGCTGGCCAGGGTGGGGCGGTGCGCCAGCGCGGCCGGGTCACGTTCGACCAGGGTCAGCTCGTGGCGGCGTTTCCCCACCGCCAACAGCAGGCACGCGCAGTACACGCAGATCATCAGCCAGGGGTCGATGGCGGCGCCGACCGCCAGCGAACCGGCCACCGCCCGCAGGACGAACCCGGTGGCCACCACGGAGACGTCGACGAGCGGGCGGTTCTTGAGCACCAGGCAGTAGGCGAGGTTCAGGGCCAGGTAGCCGCCGATCACCAGGGACACCGCCCACGGGAGCAGCAGCGACCAGAGGACCATCGCGGCGCACCCCGCCGCGATGAGGAACCACGCGGTCGCGGTGCTGACCCGGCCGCTGGCGAGCGGGCGGTTCCTCTTCACCGGGTGCAGCCGGTCGGCCTCCCTGTCCCGCAGGTCGTTGAGCACGTAGACGGTGGAGGACGCCGCGACGAAGGCCAGCACCGTCGCGAGGAGCGGCCAGAGTCCGGGCAGGACGGCGGCGGGTGCGGTCAGCAGTGGGGGGAGCACCACCACGACGTTCTTCACCCACTGCTTGGGCCGGACCAGGCGGAACAGGTCCCGGGGCCCGGCGCGCCCCGATCTCGCCGGGGCCAGCGGTGCGCTCCCCCTGGCGGAGGCGTCGCCGGTCGGGGGCGGGGTGGAGGGCGGATCGACGTCCCCGGGTCGGGGAGCGGGCAGCGTCGGGGTCTGGTTGGTCTCCAGTGCGTGGTCCACGCGGTTCCTCTCGTCCGGTTGTCCAGTCCCCCACCGGAGGTGGGCGGTCCGGGGCTGGCCTCGGTCGCGCGGCATCGTCGCCGGGCGAGGGAGCGGTGTTCGGGAGCCGATCAGGGGTTGGCGGAGCAGCACGCGGCGCACCGGTCCGGGGAGTCCGGCCGGCGTGCCGGTGAGGCCCCCGTTCGGGGGGTGAGATCAGAAGAAGGCCTTGGCCAGGCGCAGCGCGCCCTGCTTCCACGGGTCCCGGTGGGTCCGCCCGGTGCGTGTGACGGCGTGGTCGGTGGCCCGTCCGCGCCACCACTCGTAGGTGCGCAGCAGGGTCTCCCCGTTGCTGTACCGGGGTTCGAACCCGAGCACCCGGCTCGCCCGGCTGGTGTCCACGTAGGAGTCCCGGACGAGTTTGTGCACCAACCGCTTGTAGACGGGGGAGAGGCGGAGCGCCGCCAGCCCTCGGAGCACGGCGACCGCCGGCAGCACCGGCACACCGACGACCCGCCCGCCGTGCCCGGCCGCGTCCAGCACGCCCTGGAAATCCTCCCGCAACGTGCCGAACCTCGTGGCACCAACATTGAACGTGTCGTTCACCGTGGCGTCCGGCATTCGTAACGTCGCGCGCACCACCGCGCAGAGATCGTCGACATCCAGCATTTGGGCCCGTTTTCGCCCTCCTGCTGGGAGCGGAAATGACCGGCCCTCGTCCGCCCATTCGAAGAGCATGGAAAACAGGCCGAGACGTTCCTCCCCGAGAAAGGTTTTCGGGCGCAGGACCGGTGCGCACAACCCGGAATCCCGTTCTCGCTCGACCAGGATCTCCGCCGCCCTTTTCGCCTCGCTGTAGGGGTCGACGGGGCGGCACGGGTAGTCCTCGGGAGTGGGGCAGTCCTTCGGTAGCCCATACACCGCGGTCGACGACACGTGCACCAGTCGGGGGACACCGGCGGCCCGGACGGCGCGGAGCACCGAGTCCGTGCCGTCGACGTCGACGGACCTGATCTCGGACGCGCGGTGGCTCGGGAGCGCCGCCGCCGCGTGCACCACCGCATCAGCTCCGCTGAAAATCCTGGTCAGCGTGGTGGTGTCCCGAATGTCCGCCGTGTGGAATGTCGCGCGGTCCCGGGTCCGGGCCGGTGCTGGGCGCAGGTCGACCCCCACCCACCGCACCTCGGGCCAGTCCTGCGCGACCAACGCCGTCCCGAGCATCCCCGCCGCCCCGGTGACGACGACGCGCCGGGGTTCCGCGGCGGCCCCCGGTTCCCGGGCCCCCCGCGTCCCCACCTCGGCGGCGGAGTTCTTCTCCGTGTGTCCCGACATCATGTGCCCTCCAGCTTTCCGGACGTGCTCCCGCCACGTCGGACAGCCCGAAGGGGTTGGCAGCGCCGCCAACTCGCCGAATCCGGGGTGTCCGAAAAAGGGAGACGGTGATCGGCGGCGGTGCCGTCTGGAATGTTCCGGACGGACACTAACCAGTGCTGAATGCGGGTGCAAGGAGTTTCCGTCGGCGGTCCGGAATTGCGCGGTTGGGATGAGTTGGGTGGCCTCCGGAACGCCTACTCGAGGGGGCCGAAGGGTCGATCGATCCTTAAGTGCCGCTGACGCCATCCGGCGGACACCCGCGGCGGCCGGACCCGTCGATCGAGGGGAAGCGCGCCGGAGCGGCCCCCTGGCGCGGTGCCTGGCGCCGGCAGGGCGGCGGTCCTCCCCGGCGGCTCGCGCCGGGGGCGCCACATCCCCGGTCGGGTGTGGCCGGCTGGTCATGTCCCGCCCGCACCACCGGGCAGCTGTGATCTGCTGGGCTCCGTCGCCCGTCGCCCGTCGCCCGTCGCCCGTCGCCCGTCGCCCGTCGCCCGTCGCCCGTCGCCCGTCGCCCGTCGCCCGTCGCCCGTCGCCCGTCGCCCGTGCAGCATCAGGACCGTCACACCGGTAGCGGGTCCTCCGACGCGGGAGCGCGGACGGCGGGCCCCGCCCTTCCCGAGCCGGTGCCGTGGAGCCGGCGGGCGCGGCGCGACCCCGAACGTGCCGCCGGACGATCAGGGCTGGGCGGGACGGGTTGGTGACCGGGGCCGGGCGCCGGGGGCCCGCTCCGGCGGCGGGTGACGCGACGGCGCGGGCGACCAGGCCCACCGAACCGCCCCGCCGAACCCGGCGGAACACCGGTCCCGGCCGCGTGGTGCGGGCCCACCCGGTCGAGGGCCGGTCGCCGCCGACCCGCTCCGACTCGCCGCGCGGGACAGGGACTGAGCGACGCGGTTCCGGTCGCGTCGCCGGAGGACCCGCCAGGCTCAGGGCGAGGTCCCCACCGTCGCCGGCCGGCTGGGCAGGGCACCCCGCCGGGCATCCCGCCGGACGGACCAGCTGCCCCACAGGAAGAACACCACGTCCGCGAGGACCAACAACACCCGGCTGGCGGTGGCCACCACGACCGCCGCACCGAGCGGCAGACAGGTGGTGAGGAGCGCGACCAGCACCCCTTCGCGGATGCCGAGGCCGTCGGGAACGACGAAGGCGATGTTGCCGGCCACCGTCGCCAGCGCGAAACCACCCACGGCTGGCAGCACCGCCTCGACGGGATCGGCTCCCAACCCGACGGTCAACACCCAGAGGTGCGCGCCCGTGACCAACCAGAACAGCGCGCAGATCCACACGCCTCGGCGGAGCGGGGCCACCGCCACCGGCACCAGCCTGGACCGCAGTGGGCGGAGCCGGGCGGCCCACCGCAGGCAGAGGGCCAGCGACCACGGGATGAGCACGAGGGCCGCCGCCGCACCCGCCAGCCCCCCGAGCAAGACCAGCACCCCGCCGTCGAACATCAGCGCGGACACGGGGAGCGCCACCAGGATCCCGGCGGTCAGCGAGACCATGAGGAACGCGCCGAAGGCGGCGGTGAGGTGCGTGGCGGTGACGCGGTGGCGTGCGGCCAGCGAGGCCTGGAGCACCACCGACCACACCAGGCCGGGCACGTACTTGCCCAACACCCCCACCGAGTACAACCGAACGGTGTCCCGCGCTCCGAGCGGGGTGGACAGCGCCTGGAGGGGTTCACGCCACGCCAACGCCATCAGGGCCACGCCGAGCAGGGCCGGGAGGAAGGAGAGCAGCAGGACCAGGGGGCTGAGGTCGCGCGCCGCGTCCCCGATCTCACCACGCTGGTCCCACAGCCCCCGCGTCACGATCACGGCGGCGGTGACGAGGATCGCGAGGGTGATCGTCGCGCGGACCCAGGGGAGCGCGACGAGCCGCCGCAGGGTGTGGGCCGCGTGACGCGCCCTCCCGGCTGGCGCGCGCGCCTCCTCCTGGCCGGGGGCAGCCGTGTCCGGCCCGGCCCCGTCGTTCGACGGCGTCGCCGGTGCCCTGCCTCGCTGGTCCTGAGCTGGTTCGCCCTCTGGAGCCACGCGAACGGCGGTGCCGGCGGCCGGTTCGCGGTCCGGCGAGACCGGTTCCTTGGTCTTCTCGGTCATCGGTGCTCCTCCAACGCCACGGTGGCCGACCGCCCACCGTGGTCCGACGGTCCTGCGGTGCGGATCGGGTTGAACGCACGGAACTCACCTGGGATGCGCCGCCCCGGTCGCGGCCGCCGACCCGGGGGCACGGGCGAGCCGGGGACGGGAGGCGGGCCTGCTCGCCAGCGGCCTGGCCGTCGAACTCGGGGGCGGAACCGTCTCCTCGCGGAGGAACCGGGCCGGGCCGGCCGTTGGAGGAGGGCCACGAACCGGGACGAGGTCGCCTCGCGGACGTCTCGGCAGTGCTCGGCCCGTGCCCGGTGCCGGTGGCGGCACCTCTCACGGGCGGAGTGGGACCGGCCGCGCGGTGTGCCGCGCCACGGCGAGGAGGTGGACTCGTCCGGCGGCCCACCAGCAGAGAGAACACAACCGGTCGCTCCTCGCCGAGAAACGTCCCCGCACCCGGACCGATGCGTGAGAACAGCATTGTTTCGCTTCCCACCAGTTTTCTCGGCGGTCGCCTCTTCGGAACTCTACGACTTCCGCGCGGGAAGGAGGTAGTCCTCGTCCTGGTGGTGGGAGTGTCACGGTCGGTGGACGCGGGGGGAGGCCGGACCGCTGGCCGGGGATGGGGTGATCGGGGAAGGCCCATGCCCCCTGTCGCGTGGATGTTCGCCCAGGTGAGAGTCTTGCCGTGTCCGTCGAGGCCTTCGTGACCCGCCACCGGGAGCGCCTCTCGCCGCCGGCGGGAGGCGCGACACGAGCCGCCAGGTGGTGACCCGGAGTGACGGAGTGGGCGTCGTCGTGCCCGGCGAAATGAGACGGGAAATGTGTCGTCCGGACGGGTGAAATAGTAGAACGGGGGCTGGCGGGAACGCCGCCGTTGTTCCTTCTTTCGGAGGAGAGAACTGGCGGCCGGGTGCATATCGTGTTCGTTTTCCCCGCGCTCCGGGGTCGGATCGGGACGTGGCCGGTGAATCACGTGGTCGCACCTGGTCGGCGTGCCGGGGCCGGGGGCGGACCACGCGTCCTCGTGCCGCCAGGGGTCGAGGTCGTCCGCGCGGTCCCCGGGGATCGTCCCGGCGCGGTGGAGGTGGTGCCAGCACCACGTCCGGTCGCCCCCTCCGCGACGCGGACGCCGGGGAGCGGCGTCGTCGGACCGGATCCGGTGTCGGCACGAGCCGTCTCACCCGAGGCCGACCGCCCCCCCCGGGGCGGGGACTGGCGGTCCACGGGCCGGGCTGGGCGCTCGCGATCACCACGCGCGAAGGCCACCGGGCGTGGGGACCCGTTCCGGGACGGGCCCGGCACCCCCGGCCGCCTCTCGTCCCCGGGCCTGGCGCGGGGCACGGACGCCCCGAGGCCGGACGACGGCAGGTGGCCCGAGCTCAGGCGGGCTCGGGGCGAACGAGGAGCCGTCGCGGGGCGGGGATGCGGCTACGAGGTCCCCGGACACGGCGAGGGCGCGCTCCCCCGGGGGGAAACGCGCCCTCGCCGTCGTTGACGAAGCCTCAGATGACGCTCACGCCGGTGGCCTGCGGGCCGCGCGTGCCCTGGCCGACCTCGAAGCTGACCCGCTGGTTCTCCTCCAGGGTGCGGAAGCCGTTGCCCTGGATCTCCGAGTAGTGCACGAAGACGTCGGGACCGCCGTCCTCGGGGGCGATGAAGCCGAAGCCCTTCTCGGAGTTGAACCACTTCACGGTGCCCTGAGCCATGCCTGTCTCCTCTGTGGATGGCGTGTACGTGTCGCCGCCGGTGCCGCGACCCGGGTCGTCTCAGACGGGAGCGTTCCCCGACTCTGCCTTGAGGAAAACCACATGCCCACCACGACGTTTCGCGAGCGCGTCACACGAACACAAAACGACGACCGACGACAGTGAATCACATCCATCTCCCGACCGCCCGTCGATCACCTCGCGTGTCGGCCTCCCGGCGGTCCGGGAACCGCGCCGCCGGGAGGCGCGGACGGGGGCTCCCCGGTGGCCGGGGAGCCCCCACTCGCCTCTCCGGGTCAGCGCCCGCCGCTGGTGGTGAACCCGCGGACCGCGGAGCGGGCCGTCACGCCCTCGGCGTCGCTCACCTCGGCGAACCAGGCGTAGCGGGTGCCCTCTCGCAGCCCGCTCCACTCCAGGGCCGCCTCCCGCCCCGACTCGGTGGGGACGGTGCCGATCTCCGCCACGGGCCCGAGCAGCCCGAGACCGGTGGTCTCCACCTTCCTGGGGGTCAGGAGGTCGACGTCCAGCACGAACTCGTCGTCGGCGTCGCCGTAGCGGCCCTCGCCGTCGTACTCCCACGAGTTGTGCTCGCCCAGCGACGGGGAGTAGGTGTTCACCGCCATCCGCCCGGCGTCGGCGTCGAACTGGAGCAGGCGCAGGAACCCGGTCCTGCGCTGCCCGTCCACCTCGAACGCCTGGTAGTCGGCGAGCATCTCGACCACGGTCCGGTCACCATCGCCGACTTCGTGCTGGACGACGGTGGACACGCCGTGGAAGTGGCCGGACAGCACCAGGAACACGTTGTCGTGCGGTTCGACGAGCTCGTCCCAGAAGACGTCGCCCTGGGCGGTCCACCGCCCGTTCTCCCGGGTGGCGCGCTCGCCCTCCGGCCGCAGGTACTCGTGGGTGCCGAGGATGACGTTGTGGTCCGGGTGCGCCTCGATGACCCGACGGGCCCAGGCGATCTCCTCCGGGTCGGCGAAGTAGCCGACGCTGAGCATCAGGAAGTCCAGCCCGCCGGCCTCGACGAGGTCGTAGTGGCTGCTGTTGTCGCCCTCGCGCCACGACCCACCCCACCACGGCTTGTCCTCGTAGCGGTCCGGCCCGAAGTACTCGTTGTACAGGTCGTTGGTCAGGCCCCACTTGTTGTCGTGGTTGCCGGGCAGGATGCCGTTGGGCAGGCCCGCGTCGTCGAGCAGCCGCTGAGCGTCGGAGGCGAACTCGAACTCGTGGCGGGCCCGTTCCTCGCGGTCGACGCCGCGGATCCAGGTCTCGATGATGTCGCCGGTGTGGAACGAGTAGTCGATCTTCCTGGCCTCCTGGTTGGCCACCAGCCAGGAGTTGATCGCCGTGTAGGCCTCGCGGAAGTCCTCAGCGAGGAACTGGGTGTCCGTGACGTGCGCGACGGAGAAGTCGTACTCGTGGGGGTTGGCGAACTCCTGGTTCGGCTCCTCCGAGCCACCGAAGGACTCACCGGTCCGGGGGCCGTCCTGCACGAGCAGGTTCACCGTCCGGCCCCGGACCATGCTCGACACGTCAACCCGGCCCAGCAGGCCGATCTCCTCCCCGTCGACGCCAGCCCCCGCGTCCAACAGCGTCCACTGCCCGGCGCGGTGGTCCCACGCCCTCAGCTGGAGCTCGTTGCGGCCGCTGGAACGCCCCGACCAGCTCACGTGGAACTCCGGGACGTCCCGGAGGTGTTCGCCGACGACCAGTTCGAAGCGCTGGAAGGGGAAGTCACCGGAGCGGTCCTCGCTCACCAGCGGTTCGGCACCGGGAGCCCCGGGGACGTGCGGACGTCCCACCCGCTCCTCCCCAGGAACCCGGAGGACGCTCGGGGGAGCCTCGGACGTGGCGCCGCTGAAGGACTTGGTGGCCGAGTCCACCACCGGGATTACCGGGGCGCCCCGGAATGAGACCCGCATCGTGTCGCCGTTGGGGTGGTGCACCCGGCTCGTCAGCTCCGCGTCCCGGTCCACGACCGCGCCATCCGCCGGTCCGCCCAGCTCGGGCGTCCAGGGCCGGGCCCGGGTGTCCAGCTCCACCGGCTCCAGATCGGCCGGGTCGGGCACCGCCGGGTCCCGGGGCTCCGGGGTCACCAACTCGCCCGGAGTGCGGGGCGCCTTGGCGAAGTCGGCGACGTTGTCCCCGGTCGAGCGCGCCCGCTGGTAGCTCTCCCCCTCGGAGGTCAGCAGCGAGTTGTGCAGGGCCAACCCGAGCACGCAGGGGCTGGTGACGTCCTGGTACCCGAAGTCGGCGGTGCGGACGTAGGCACCGGCGGCGTCGACCAGCCGCTCGTCCGCGTCCTGGAGCCACACGCCGTAACCGTCGTCGTTCAGGCTCGTCGGGTAGGTGGTGTCGGCGACGTCGGCGAGCTCCGAGCCGGCGCGGGCGGCCAGGAAGGTCTCACCGGGGGCGAGGGTCGTGCCCGCCGGGGCGGTGAACTGCGGCGTGGTGACCCGACGCCCGGTGCCGGCGCAGCGGTGCAGCGACCACCCGTCGATGCTCACCGGCTCGTCACCGTAGTTCGCGATCTCGACGAAGTCGTCGTTCGTGCCACCCGGACCGGCGTTGGCGAACTCGCTGATGCGCACCGGGCCGAACTCGAAGGGCTCCTCGACCAGGTCCTCCGGGTCGTGGATGACCAGCTCGCCGGGTGTGCGGGGTGCCTTGACGAAGTCCGCCCGGTTGTCCCCGGTGGAGCGGTGGCGCTGGTAGCTCTCGCCGTACCCGTAGTCGAGGGTGTTCGGCAGGCGTTCGCCCTGGGCGCAGGCGCTGTCCAGGTGGTCGTAGACCGACACCGCGTCGACGATGGCACCGTCGGCGTCCTCCAGCAGCGCGCCGAAGCCGGCGTCGTTGAAGCTGACGCCGTAGCGCGCGTCCGGGTCCTCCACCGTCGACGCCGAGCCGGCCCGGCTGATCACGTAGGTCTCGCCCGGTTGGAGGACCTTCTCGGGCAGCGGGTCCAGCTGGCGGGTGCCGGCGTCCCGGCGGCCCGTGGCGGTGCACCGGTAGAAGCTCCAGCCGGTGATGTCCACGGGCTCGTCCCCGAAGTTGGCGAGCTCGACGAAGTCGTCGTTGGTGCCGCCGGGCCCTCCGTTGGCGACCTCGCTGAACAGGACGTCACCCGGGCGCGCCCCCTCGTCGGGAGTGGTCGCGTTCGGCGCTCCGGGTGTGCGGCGGGCGGCGATGAAGTCGGCGGCGTTGTTCCCGGTGGAGGACACCCGCTGCCAGCTCTGCGCCCGCTTGTAGTCGAGCGTGTTCGGGATGTTGGCGCCCTGGGCGCAGTCGCTGTGCACGTGCGCGGGGTAGACGCCGACCGAGTCCACCATGCGGTGCTCGGCGTCCTCCAGGTACACGCCGAACCCGTTGTTGTTGAAGCTGACGTCGTACCGGGCGTCCGGGTCCTCGATGGTGCTGGCGTTGCCCGACCGGGTGATGAGGTAACTCTCGCCGGGGGCCAGTCGGACGCCGTCGAGCGGCGGCACCTGCGGGCTGCTCACGTGCGCGCCCTCCCCGGAGCAGCGGAACACCCACCACCCGGTGAGATCGGCCTCGGCGTCGCCGTAGTTCGTCAGTTCGAGGAAGTCGTCGTTCGTCCCTCCGGGGCCCCCGTTGGCGAGTTCGCTGATCCGGACGTCCGGCGTGCCGCCGGCGCTGGCCTGCTCACCAGGGGCGATGACGACCAGGGGGATCGCCAGCGCGGCGGCCAGTGCCGCCGGTAGTGGTCGTGGAACTCCGAGCCGGCGGCTCATGTGTGCTCCCTTGGCTGCGGAAGTGCGCCGGCCCGTGTCGGCGGCGCGCTGACAGCTGCCAACCCTCGACAGCCCGGGTGAACCGTGGCGCGGTGGTCGTTGATCAGGTGGTGAACGGCCGGCTAACACTCACGCGGTTCACACATCGGATCGGCGGTGGCACCGGTCGGGTGAGCGGTGGCCCCCGCCGTTCGGGGCGGTGGGGGAGGGGCCATCCTGGGGAGGTGACGGGATGGACGCCGGAGACCGACCAGTTGGGTGCGTTGCTCGCGGGGACCGCCGAGCGGGCACGCGCGGGGTTCCACCGCCGGAACGGGCGGCTCGGAGCGTCCTCGACGGTGCACGCGGTGCGGCTCCAGCGGTGGGTCGGTGGTGTCGAGGTCCCGGCTCCCGCCTGCCACGTGGGGAGCGGGACCTGGGACTTCACCACCTTCCACCCGACGGGGGACGGGGTGACGTGTCGGCGCTGCCGGCGGTCCGGCGCGGTCGGGGTCACCGATCTCGTGTCCCGTTCGGCCCGGCAGCTGAGCTTCGACGACGCCCAGGACTCCCTCTTCTGAGACGCCCCGCCCCCGGCCCTCCGGAGGGGGCGCGGACGGGGTGCCGCGCCGGACGAGCCCCGGTCGAGGCCCGGCGGCGCTCGCCGTCGACTCCTGGCGCTCCCGCCGTGCGCCCGCCGCGGCGGACCAGCTGAGCGCGCTCCCCGTCGTGGCGGAGACCTCGGACCGTGGGGACGCCCCGCCCTCGGGGGCGCCGGGACGCGTTCCAGGGCTGCGGTGCCCCCGGTGTCCCGACCTGGCGGTCGAGGGCGAGCCGGCCCGCCGATCGGGTGTCCACCGCGCGCCGCGGCGCCCCATCGTCCGCGCGCGGTCGGCGGACGCGGGTTCCACGACGCCGGATGACGTCGGGTCCAGCCGGCGGACCTCGGACCCGGCCGCCGCTCGCCGCTGTCGGTGACTGATCCACGACCTGCGGTGACAGTATTAATTAATTAGTATTTTTTCTTGACCTGGTGTCCGTTGGCGGCCAATACTTCCCCGCAACCGTGGCACCGGGGCCGCGGACGCGAGGTTCGAAGGAGAGCCGATGACGACGATCGCGAGGGGCCGCCGACGGACGGTGTCCGCACTGGTCGCCCTGCTCGCCGCGACGCTGGCCCTGGCGGGCTGCGGCACCAGGATCGGGGAGGGCGGCCGCTTCGGTGTCGTCTACATGGACGCCCAGGGCTACTACGCCGGGGTCCGCAAGGGCATGCAGGACGAGGCCGCCGAGGCGGGTCGCAGCATCCAGCTCCTGGAGCTCAACGCGCAGGGTGACGCCTCCCGCGAGAGCACCTTCGTCGACACCGTGAGCTCCGCCAAGGTCGACGCGCTGGTCCTCTCGCCGGTGTCCGAGACGGCCTCCATCCCCGCCATCCGGCTCGCGCACCGCAGCGGCGTGCCGGTCATCTGCTACAACACCTGCATCGCCGAGGAAGCGGCCCAGGAGTACGTCACCGCCTTCATCCTCGGTGACCCCGTCGAGTTCGGCCGGCTCCTCGGTGACGCCGCCGCCGACCACTTCCTCGCCGAGGGCATCACCGCCCCCAAGATCGGCGTCGTCAACTGCGAACAGGTCGAGGTCTGCGTCCAACGCCGCCTCGGCTTCGAGGAAGCCCTCTTCGCGAAGGTCCCCGACGCCGAGATCGTGGCCAACCAGCAGGGCTCCACCATCGACGAGGCAGTCAACGTCGCCGAGCGGATCCTCACCGCGCACCCGGACCTCGACGCGTTCTTCGGCCAGGCCGGCGGCGCGACGCTCGGGGCGATCCGCGCCGTGCAGGCCAGGAACAAGGTCGGCCAGACCGTCGTCTTCGGCGGCGACATGTCCACCGAGGCCGCCAACGCCCTGGTGGACCACAGCATCCTCAAGGGCAACGTCGACATCTCCGGCATCGCCGTCGGCCGGATGGCCGCCGAGACCGCGCAGCGCGTCCTCGCCGGCGACGAACCGGAGGAGTTCGTCCTCCCCGCGCCGATCGAGCTGTACACCACCCCGGAGGACGGCCAGGAGTGGCTGGAGAACCACCCGGACGGGCTGCCCTGACCCGGACCCCCAGTCCTTCCCCGCCTCTCGCCAGAGATCGGAGCACGTGGTGACCGACAACGACGTCCTCGCCGCCCAGGCGAGCAACGTGACCAAGGAGTACCCGGGAGTGCGCGCCCTCGCCGGCGCGGACTTCGAGATCCGGGCCGGCGAGGTCCGAGCGCTGCTCGGCCGGAACGGCGCCGGCAAGTCCACCCTGATCCGCATGCTGTCCGGTGTGGACGTCCCCGACTCCGGGGACGTGCGCATCGGCGGCACCCCGCTGGGCGACGGCGGCGTCCGCCGCGCCGCCGAACTCGGGGTGTCCACCGTCTACCAGGAACTCAGTCTCGTCCCCTGGATGACCGTCGCCGAGAACCTGTTCCTCGGCGCCTGGCCACGCCGGGGCGGTCGCGTCGACTACGAGGGGATGCGCCGCGAGGCCTCGGCGGTCTTCGCCGAACTCGACCTGCGGATCGACCCCGACCGGATGGTCGCGACCCTCTCCCTCGCCGAACAGCAGCTCGTGGAGATCGCACGCGGGGTGCGCGGCCAACCCGGGGTGCTCATCCTCGACGAACCCACCTCCGCGCTGGCGGTCAACGAGGTCGAGATGGTCCTCGACGTCGTCCGCCGCATCGCCGGCCGGGGCGTCGCCGTCGTGTACGTGAGCCACCGGCTGGACGAGATCCGCCAGGTCGCGCACAGCATCACCGTGATGCGCGACGGCCGCACCGTCGAAACCGTCCCCGCGCGCGACGCCACCACCGAACAGATCGTCGGCCTGATGCTCGGAGGCGAGACCAGCGCGGCGGAACGGCCCGCGACCAGGACCATCGACCGCACCCGCACCCCGCTGCTCAGCATCCGGGACCTCGTCGTACCACCCAAGATCGAGTCGGTGTCCCTCGACCTGCACGCGGGGGAGGTCCTCGGGATCGGCGGCCTGCTCGGCGCCGGCCGCAGCGAGCTGCTCCGGGCGATCGCCGGGTTCGACCCGCCCCA
Source organism: Actinoalloteichus caeruleus DSM 43889 (assembly GCF_000429185.2). GTDB lineage: Bacteria > Actinomycetota > Actinomycetes > Mycobacteriales > Pseudonocardiaceae > Actinoalloteichus_B > Actinoalloteichus_B caeruleus. The sequence goes on from NZ_AUBJ02000001.1 coordinate 101,497, forward strand.
CTCGGGTGCGGTCGAGGTCGAGGGCCGCCGTGTCGACCGCCCCTCCGCCCGGCGCATGAAGGAACTGGGAGTCGGGCTCACCCCGGAGAACCGGAAGGCGGAGGGCATCGTCCCCCTGCTCGGAGTCGACGAGAACATGGTGATGTCCGACTTCCGGGCGGTCTCCCGGGGACCGGCCGTCTCACCGTCCCGGGTCCGCGCCGCCGCCACCGCGCTCGTGGAACGGCTCTCGGTGAAGACCGCGCGCCCCGAGACGCCGATCACCAACCTCAGCGGGGGCAACCAGCAGAAGGCCGTCATCGGCCGGTGGCTGCACGCCGGGAGCCGCATCCTGCTGCTCGACGAACCCACCCGAGGCGTCGACGTCGAGGCCAAGGCCCAGATCTACCGGCTGGTACGCGAACTGGCCGCCGCCGGAGCCGGAGTGCTCTTCGTCTCCGGAGAACTCGAGGAACTTCCCCTGGTGTGCGACCGGGTCGTCGCCCTGCACGGCGGCCGCATCCGCGCGGAGTTCAGCGGACCCGACATCACCCTGGACAACATCCTGGCCGCCACGATGGCCGTGGAAAGTGTGGAGCACTGATGACCACGTCTTCGCAACAGACCCAGCCCGGCACCGCCGCGTCCCCCTCGGCCTCCCCCTCAGCCGGCACCGCCCGGCGCCGACGGCTGAACGAGATCGGCCTGCTCGCCGCGATCGTCCTGCTCTACGTCGTCCTCGGCAGCACCGCCTCCGGCTTCCTGTCGCTGGACAACCAGCTCGGCATGCTCCGCGACGCCGCCACCATCGGCATCGCCGCCTGGGGTGTGACCCTCGTCATCATCGCCGGCGAGATCGACATCAGCATCGGACCGGCGGTGGCGTTCTCCTCCGTGCTCGTCGCCAAGGGCGCCACGGCGTGGGGACTGGGCAGCTGGGGCGGCATCGCCCTCACCCTCGCGCTCGGCCTCGCCTGGGGTGCGCTCGCCGGGTGGCTCGTCGCCAGGTTCACCGTGCCCTCCTTCATCGCCACCCTCGGCCTGTGGAGCGTGCTCGGCGGGCTCGGGCTCTACCTCACCGACGCCCTGCCCGTCGCCCTGCCCGACAACGGGCTGTTCCGCACGCTCGGCGGGACGGTGCTGGGACTGCCCACCTCCGCGCTGGTGATGCTCGTCCTCTTCGCGGTCTTCGCCTACGTCGCCCGCTACACCGCCTACGGCCGCTCGATCTACGCCACCGGCGGCAACGCCGCCGCCGCCCGGCTGGCCGGCATCAACACCGGCCGCGTCAAGATCGCGCTGTTCGCCACCACCGGCCTGCTCTCGGCCATCACCGGCATCCTGCTGGCGGCCCGGCTCGGTTCCGGGAACGGCGGCGCGGCCGCCGGCCTGGAGTTCGACGTGATCGCCGCCGTCGTCATCGGCGGCACCCTGTTGGCCGGCGGCCGGGGAAGCCTGCTGGGCACCCTGCTCGGCGTCGCCTTCATCACCGTCATCGCCAACGGCCTGGTGCTGCTGGGCGTCGACTCCTTCTTCCAGAACGTCGTCCGAGGCGTGATCATCGTCGGCGCGGTCCTGGTCAACGTCGCCATCAGCAACCGGGACCGGGCGGTCCGCACCGTATGACCCCGACGACCACCAGAACCCGGTCACGAGCCGAACGGAGACCGACATGACCGCGCCAGCCACCACCCCCGCCACCATGCGCGGTGTCTACCTGCCAGGCGACTCCACCGCCGTGGTCCGGGAACTGCCGGTACCCAGTCCCGGCCCCGGGCAGCTGCTGCTGCGCGTGGGAGCCTCCGGGATCTGCGGCAGCGACATCGGCTACATCTACCGGGAGCACAAGACCCACCGGGGCCAGGACGGACCCGCCTACCGGGGAGTCGTCACCGGGCACGAACCCAGCGGCACGGTCGTGGCCGCCGGACCCGGCTGCCGCGACTTCGGCGTCGGCGACCGGGTGATCGTCTACCACATCGCCGGCTGCGGGCTGTGCGACAACTGCCGGCTCGGCTACCAGATCAGCTGCACCGCGGACTCCCGCGCCGCCTACGGGTGGCAACGCGACGGCGGTAACGCCGACTACCTGCTGGTCGAGGAATCCACCTGCGTCCACCTGCCCGACGAGCTCTCCCACGTCGACGGCGCCCTGATCGCCTGCGGTTTCGGCACCGCCTACGAGGGCCTGCGCCGGGTGGCCGTCAGCGGGGAGGACGACCTCCTCGTCGTCGGCCTGGGACCGGTCGGCCTCGCGGCCGGGATGATCGCCAGGGGCATGGGCGCTCGCCGGGTGATCGGCGTCGAACCGTCGCCGGCGCGACGGGCCTGGGCCAACACCCTCGGCGTCTTCGACGCCACCGCCGAACCGGAGCAGGCGGCCACCGTCGTCGCCGGGCTCACCGGCGGCAGGGGGGCGAGCACCGGGATCGACTGCTCCGGCAGCCGCCCCGGCAGGTCCACCGTCATCGACAACGCGGCCGAGTGGGGACGCGTGTCGTTGGTCGGGGAGGGCGGCACCCTGGAGACGGAGGTGTCCGACGCGCTGCTCCACAAGCAGTTGACCCTCTACGCGTCCTGGGTGACCTCCGTGCCGGTCATGGCCCAGCTCGCCAGGAACCTCGTGCGTTGGGGGCTCCGCCCCGAGGCCGTGGTCTCGGACCGGTTCCCCCTCGCCGACGCCGACGCCGCGTACCGGCTCGCCGCCGGCAACAGCAGGGGCAAGGTGGTCCTGGTGGCGGACGGGGACGACCGGTGACGGCCGGGCGGGGCGACACCACGCCACCACCCCCGGACACCGCGCGCGTCGAGCACGACGCCTCGGGGCCGGTTCCGCTGTGCCACCTGGACAACGGACTGGTCAGGGTGACCCTGGCCCCCACCCTCGGCGGCCGGGTGCTCTCGGTCCGCGTCGACGGCCGCGAGCACCTGTACCACAACCCCCGGCTGCTCGACGAGGACCTGCGGCCCAGGGACGGCGTCCGCCTCACCCCCACCGCCGGGCCCATGTCGGCCTGGAACAACGTCGGAGGCGACAAGACGTGGCCGGCCCCGCAGGGGTGGGACGGCCCCGACCAGTGGGCCGGACCGCCGGACCCGGTCCTCGACTCCGGCGCCTACCGGCTGACCACCCGGGTCGAGGACGGCGAGGCCATCGCCACCATGACCAGCGACCCGGACCCCCGAACCGGGCTCCGCTCGACCCGCACCGTGCGGCTGCCGGCCGGCACCACCGGCTACCGGCTCGACCTGGAGTTCCACAACGTGTCCGACCGGCGGGTGCGGTGGGGGCTGTGGAACGTCACCCAACTCGTCGGGCACCCGCCGGCCGAGGCCGGGCCGGAGGCCGGCGTGTACGTGGGCCTCGCCGGGTCGGGGCGGCCCACCACGGTGGACCTCGTCGCCGGTACCGCCAACCCCGAGGTCCGCCACGACGGCCGGACCGCACTCGTCCCCGCGCAGGACGTGGTGGGCAAGGTCGGCTTCCCCGACGCCGCCGGATGGCTGGCGCACGTCGCCGCCCACGGCACCCTCACCCAGCGGTTCCCCGTCTGGGAGGAGGCCGAGTACCCGGACGGCGGCTCCCGGGTCGAGGTCTGGCTGGAACACCCCCTGGACCGGCCCCTCGACCACCTGGGCGGCCTCCAACCCCGGGACCGGGTCGTCGAGTGCGAGGCACTGGGCCCCTTCACCTGGCTGGACCCCGGCGACCGCGCCAGCCTGCCCGTCGACGTGCGCTTCGGTGCCACCCGGGACGCCGTCACCTCGGTGACCGACGCCGGGTACTGGACGCGCCCGCTCGGGCTCGTCGCCGACCCCGGCACGGGACGGTGGCGGCTCACCGGGGTGTTCGTCCCCGACAGCGTCGGCGCCCTCCGGGCCACCTGCCACGACGGCGGCGGCACCGAGATCGCGGTGGTGGACCACGACGGGCAGCGGCCCGGCCGGCCCGCGACGCTCCCCGAACTCCCCGAGCTGCCCCCGGCGGCCACCGAGATCCGGCTCTCGGTGCTGCGGCGGGCGGACGCGACGCCGGTCGACGTCGGAGTGGTCCGCCGTGGGTGAGAGGGTCGATCGACAACCAACACCGGCCCGGCGAGGACGGGCGGGTTTCCGAAGGACGAGGTGGGACAGGTGAACAGCACACCCCAGGAGGGCACCCCCCGTGCCGGGGAGTCCCGGTTCGCCGGCCGCACGGCGGTCGTCACCGGCGCGGCCTCGGGGATCGGGGCCGCCACCGCGCGCCGCCTCGCCCAGGAGGGCGCCGCCGTCGCCCTGCTGGACGTCGACGACCGGGTGCACGACGTCGCGGCCGCCATCCGCGACGACGGTGGGCGGGCGCTGGGCCTGCGCAGCGACGTCGCGGACGAGGACGCCTGGGACCACGCCGTGACCACAACCCGCCAGTCGTTCGGCCCGATCGGCGTCCTGGTCAGCAACGCCTATACCGTCGACGTCCGGGCCGCCCACGAGATGAGCCGCCAGTCCTGGGACCAGCAGCTCGCCGTCAACCTCACGGGTACCTTCCTCGGAGTCCGGGCCTGCCTGGGAGACCTGCGCGCCCAGCGGGGCGCGGTGGTCCTCACCTCCTCGGTGCACGCCGTCGTCGGACTGCCGGGGAGGCCGGCCTACGCCGCCACCAAGGGCGGGTTGACCTCGCTCGGGCGGCAGCTCGCCGTCGAGTACGGACCCGAGGTGCGCGTGACCTGGGTCCTGCCCGGACCCATCCTGACGGCGGCGTGGGACGAGGTGTCCGAGGAGGACAGGGTTCGCAGCGTCGAGCAGACCGTCACCCGCCGCTTCGGGACCCCGGAGGAGGTGGCCGCCGGTATCGCGTTCCTCGCGTCACCGGACGCCTCCTACGTCACCGGGACGGGACTGGTGGTCGACGGCGGGTGGACGGCCTTCAAGGCCTCCGCCTGACGGCGGCGGCCCGAACACGCGCCGGGACGACTGGAGGACGAGAAGGATGGCCGCCTACATCGGGCGCGGAGTGCACGGGAACACCGTCGAGCTGCTCGGCGTGCGGATCGTCTCCGGCGAACTCGCCGAAGGCGAGACGATCGACCTCGCCGGCCTCAGCGGCGAGCTGGACCTGAGCCTGACCGCGCTGCGGGAGGCGCTGAAGGTCCTGGCGGCCAAGGGCCTGGTGGACGCCAGGCAGCGCCGGGGAACCTTCGTGCGTCCCCGGGCCACCTGGAACCTCCTCGACGTCGACGTCATCCGCTGGCAGTTCGCCGCGGGAGCCGCCACCGCCTTCCTCCAGGACCTCGCCGAGGTGCGGACGGTCGTCGAACCCGCCGCCGCCCGGTTCGCGGCGCTGCGGAGACAGGAGGCGGACCTCGCCGCGCTCGACGAGGCCCTGCTCGCGATGGCCCGCGCCGTCGGCGGGGACCCCTCGGCCGCGGCCGCCGCCGACCTCGCCTGGCACCGGGCCCTCCTGGTCGCCACCCACAACGAGATGCTCATCCGGATGGAGATCTTCATCGAACCGGGGCTGTCCGAACGCGACCGGCTGGTGCACGGCGCCGCCGAGGACGACCCGGTGCCCAGCCACCAGGCCGTCGTCGACGCGATCCGGCTCGGCGACGCGGACGCGGCGGAACGGGCCATGCGGGACCTCCTGGAGAAGTCCGCGTCGGACCTGCGCCGGGTCACCGACGGCCGGTTCGCCGGCGCCGAGCACGACGGGCACCCCCCGGAGGAGCCCTCGACCCCCGAGCCCCGGGACGCGGGGACCCCGTCCTCCCGGCACGCCGACGACCACATGAAGGAGCTGTCGTGAAGATCACCCGGGTGGAGACCTTCCTCGTCGCCCCCCGCTGGCTGTTCTGCCGCGTGGAGACGGACGAGGGCATCGTCGGCTGGGGCGAACCCGTGGTGGAGGGACGAGCCCACACCGTGCGCACCGCCGTCCACGAACTGGCCGAACTGCTCGTGGGCGAGGACCCCCTGCGGATCGAGGACCACTGGCAGCGCATGACCAAGGGAGCCTTCTACCGGGGTGGCCCCGTGCTCTCCAGCGCCGTGGCCGGCCTCGACCAGGCACTGTGGGACATCGCGGGCAAGGCCTTCGACGCCCCGGTCCACCAGCTGCTCGGCGGCCCGGTCCGGGACCGCGTCCGTGTCTACGGCTGGGTGGGCGGAGACGAACCGACGGAGATCGCCGAGGCCATCGCCGCCCAGGTGGAGGCCGGTCTGACCGCCGTCAAGATGAACGGCAGCGGCCGGATGAGCCGGGCCGGCACCGTCGCCGAGATCGACGGCGTACTCGCCCGGTTGGCGGCCGCCCGGGAGGTCCTCGGCCCCCACCGCGACGTCGCGGTCGACTTCCACGGCCGGTTCACCGCCGCCACCGCCCGCCGGGTGATCCCACTCCTCGCCGACGCCCACCCCATGTTCGTCGAGGAACCGGTCCTGCCGGAGCACACCCACCTCCTCGGTGACCTCGTCCGGTCGAGCTCGGTCCCGATCGCCTGCGGCGAACGGCTGTACTCGCGGCACGAGTTCCTGCCAGCCCTCCAGGCGGGCATCGCCGTGGCCCAACCGGACCTCTCCCACGCCGGCGGCATCTCCGAGGTCCGGCGCATCGGCTCGCTCGCCGAGGTCTACGACGCGCAACTGGCCCCGCACTGCCCCCTCGGTCCGATCGCCCTCGCCGCCAGCCTCCAGATCGCCTTCGCCACCCCGAACTTCCTCATCCAGGAGCAGAGCCTGGGCATCCACTACAACGTCGGCGCGGAACTCCTCGACTACGTGGTGGACCGGGAGATGTTCCGCTTCGTCGACGGCCACCTCCCCCGCCCCACCCGGCCCGGGCTGGGGGTGCTGGTGGACGAGGACGCGGTACGGCGGGCCGACGAACTGGGCCACGAGTGGCGGTCGCCGACCTGGCGGCACGACGACGGCTCCTTCGCCGAATGGTGATCCCCCCGCCCGGCCGGGAAGCTCCGGACGGGCACGCACCACCCACAGACACCAGGAGACGCAGCATGAACCTTCTCGACCGCCTCGCCGAGGAGCGAGTGGTGGCGATCGTGCGCGGTCGCGACCCCGAGGCCGCCTACCGCGCCGTCCGAATCCTGTGGGAGGAGGGAATCGACCTGGTCGAGGTGTCCCTCACCGGCGCCGACGCGCTCGCGGTGATCGAACGCCTCGCCCAGGCGCGTGCCGGCCAGGCCGCGCTCGGAGCCGGCACCATCCTCTCCGAGCAGGACGCGCGGCGGGCCCGGGACGCGGGAGCCACCTTCGCCGTCACCCCGGCCATCGGGCCGGGCACGGCCACCGCCATCGAACTCGGCCTGCCCACCCTGGTCGGCGCGCTCACGCCCACCGAGGTGTACACCGCCGTCCAGGCCGGAGCCAGCGCGGTGAAGCTGTTCCCCGCCAGCCACGGCGGCGGACCCGACTACCTGAAGGCGTTGCGGGACCCCTTCCCCTCGGTGCCGTTCGTCCCGGTCGGTGGCGTCGACGTCGACGCCGCGCGCCGCTATCTGCGACTCGGGGCCCTCGCCGTGGGCGTGGGTTCCCCCCTCCTCGCCGGCGCCGCCGACGGGGCCGACCCGGCCGAGATGCGGGTACGCGCCCAGGCCTTCCGGGCGCTGGCCCGCGAGCACGACCAGGGCGGTGGACCCGCATGACCGAGGTCATCACCCTCGGCGAGACCATGGCGGCGCTCCGGGGCACCGGGCCGATGCGCCTCGGCGGAGACATGCGGCTCTCCGTCGCGGGAGCCGAGTCCAACGTCGCCATCGGGCTGTCCCGCCTCGGGCACGCCACCCGTTGGGTGGGCCGGGTGGGCGCCGACCAGCCCGGCGAGCTCGTCACCCGAACGCTGCGGGCGGAGGGCGTCGACGTCACCTCGGTCGTGGTCGACCCGGACGCCCCCACCGGGCTCATCCTGTTCGAACCGCGCGTCGCCGACGTCGTTCGGGTGAACTACTACCGCAGCGGCTCGGCCGGGTCCCGCCTGAACCCGGGGGACCTCGTGCCCGCGCTCACCTCGGGGGCCCGGCTGCTGCACGTCACCGGCATCACCTGCGCCCTGGGACCGGAGCCGCTGGCGGCGGTCCGCCGCGCCGTCGACCACGCCAGGGCCTCCGGGTGGACCGTCTCCCTCGACGTGAACTTCCGCTCCCGCCTCTGGACCGCCGACGAGGCCACCGAGGTCCTGGCCCCGCTGGCCGAACGGGCGGACGTGGTGATCGCCTCCGACGACGAGCTCCCCCTCGTCGCCGCCGGGGCGGGCGACACGGTCGATGCCGCCCAGCGGCTGCTCGGCGCCGGGGTGTCCGAGGTCGTCGTCAAACTCGGAGCCGACGGCGCCCACCTGCACCACCGGGGAGGGACCGAGCGGGTCGCGGCGGTCCGGGTGCCCGTCGTCGACACCGTGGGAGCCGGCGACGCCTTCAGCGCCGGGTACCTCTCGGCCCGCCTCGACGGGCTCGACGCCCCCGAGCGACTCCACCGGGCGGTGCTGCTGGGCGCGTTCGCCGTGGCCAGCGCCGGGGACTGGGAGGGACTGCCCACCAGGTCCGAGCTGCCCCTGCTCGACCTCGCACCCGGCAGCACCGTGCGCTGAGCTGGGCCTCGCCCGTGCCAGCCGGCCAGTCGGAGCACGGCACCCGCCAGCATCGTCCCGCCGGTGGCAGTGGCACCCGGGGCACCACCGGTGAACCGGAGCCACCCCGACCGTCGACGCGGTCCGCCCCGCCCGGTGGGTGGCCCGAGTCCCCCGGACCCCGGTCACGCCCGGCCCGCTGGTGCCACGGGGACCCACCCCGAGCAGGGGACCTGCTCCGGTCGGGCACCCGGCCCGTTCGGACTACCCGCCACCACCTTGGCGGGCGCCGTCCGGCCCACTGTGGTTTCTTCTGACTGTGGGAGGCTCCTGGTCCGGTCGGCCGGCGGCTCCTCCCGAGGGCCGGGACCGACGAGGACGGACGCTGTCGTCGAGGGCGACGACCCCACCGTTTCCGCACCGTCGGGTCACCCCGCCCACCGGGTTCCCGGCCCCACCGGCGGTCACGGTCAGCGAGAATCGACCCGGGCGGGCGCCGGGTGCCGGCGGCACCGACGGGGCGAAGCAGACGGCAGCGAGGCTGAAGGCAGGTGTCGGAGGATGGCCGTGCGGGACGTGGTGGCCGGAGAACGTTCGCGTCGTGACGTGATGGCCTGGGGCAGGGAGGCCGTCGAACCCGAACTGAGAGCAGCGGTCGACACCCTCCCCGAGACCCTCAGACGGGTGGCGGGATTCCACTTCGGCTGGTCCGACGCGCAGGGCCGTCCCACCCGGGCCGGCGCGGGCAAGTCGGTGCGCTCCGCGCTCACCCTGCTGTGCTCGGAGGCGGTCGGTGGCACGGCTGCCCACGCGACCACGGCGGCCACCTCGGTGGAACTCGTCCACAACTTCTCGCTGCTGCACGACGACGTCATGGATGGCGACACGGTGCGGCGACACCGCCCGGCCGCCTGGCGACTGTTCGGCGTCAACCTCGCGATCCTCACCGGCGACGCGCTCCTCACCCTGGCACTGGACCTCCTCACCGTCAGCGACCGACCCGAGGCGCGTCAGGGCGGTCGCCTGCTCGGCGCCGCCGTCCGCGAACTCGTGCACGGGCAGAGCCTGGACCTCGACTTCGAACACCGCCGGACCGTCGAGCTCGACCAGTGCGTGCGCATGTCCGAGGGCAAGACCGCCGCGCTCCTCGGTGCCGCCAGCGGACTCGGAGCGCTCTTCGGCGGTGGTGACCACGACCAGGTGGACCGGCTGCGCCTGTTCGGGGAACGGGTCGGCCTCGCGTTCCAGTTCGCCGACGACCTGCTCGGCATCTGGGGAGATCCGGAGGTCACTGGCAAGCCCGTGCACTCCGACCTGCGGAGCCGGAAGAAGTCGTTGCCGGTCGCCGCGGCACTCACCTCCGCCACCCCGCCCGGCGACGAACTGGCCGCGCTGTACGAGCGGCAGGGGGAACTCGCCGACGCCGAGGTGACCAGGGCCGCCGAGCTGGTCGAACTCGCCGGAGGGCGCGAGCACTGCCGGGAACGGATCGACGCCCTCCTCGCGGAAGGGCTGGGCCACCTCGACGACGCCGCCGTCGACGCCTCGGCAGCGCGGGACCTGGCCGGACTCGCCCAGCTGCTCGCCCGTCGCGACCACTGATCCGCCCCCGGCCGCCGGCGGGGACGGAGGTCCCCGGCCCGCCGTCGCGGGCCGAGTGACGGGAAGGCGGCCGCGACGAGGTCGTCACCCCGTTCCCGAACACGGGACGCCGGCACGTGCCCGCCAGCGAGCGGACGCTGGGGCCGGCGTCTCAGAACCAGGAACCCCGTCTCCGCAACCCCTCCGCCACGCGGCACGTCCCGAGGCGCCGTAACCCACCTGTTCGAGCACATGCGGCCGGTGCTCGACGACCCGCGGCGGGGCTGCGGTACAGGGCCCTTCTCGCGGCGGTGGCCGAGCGGCGGGTGGCCCTGGACGATCGCGCCAGGTCGATGCTGGACAGTGCCAGCCAGCCGCACCACCAGCTGGCGGAGGTACGCGGCGGGCTCTGACCTCGACGTGTGGGCGGTAAGGCTGGTTCGTGCTTCGTGCTTCGTGCTTCGTGCTTCGTGCTTCGTGCTTCGTGCAGCTGGCAGGCGGCGGGGCGTGATTCGCGCACGACCGGCGGACGCGCACGATCGGACGTGCTGGGGCCCGAGCTGGGAAATCGTGCGCTCCCCAGGCCGGGAAGGGGCGCCGGTGCGGTTCCACCAGCGCCCCCGCTCGGCGTCAGCTGACGGCCAACAGCTCCACCTCGAACAGAAGGGTCGCGTTCTGCGGGATGATCGGGGGCACTCCGCGCGCCCCGTACCCGAGGTGCGGCGGGATCTCCAGCTTGCGGACCCCACCCACCTTCATGCCCGCCACACCCTGCTCCCAGCCGCTGATGACCTGGCCGGCGCCCAACCCGAAGGTGAAGCCCTCGCCCCGGTCACGGGAGGAGTCGAACTTCGACCCGTTGGTCAGGGTGCCGACGTAGTGCACCGTGACGGAGTCACCGGCCTTCGCCTCCGCCCCGTCGCCGATCTTGACGTCCTCGATGCCCAGTTCCGCGCTCATCATCGTCCTCTCACCGTGGTTCCGGGAGCGCACCCTATCGAGGACGCCTACCCGCCCTCCGCGCGATGGGGCTGACCTGGTGGGGGAGAGGTGGCCCAGGAGCGTCCCTCGGGCCGGCGATCGACGCGTCTGTCAGGGGCGTCCGTCCCGCGGTCGGACGGCGACCGTGCCGGAGGGACCACTGCCGCCCGTCGAGCCGTCAGCGGCTGTTCCCGTGGCGCGCCGGAAACGGGACGCGTCGTAGCGGGCCATCGCGTCGAACATCGCGATCTTCCCGGTCAGCGGCCGGTCCGGGTCGAACTCGTGGTAGAGCCGGTCCACGGTCACCACGACGCGTTCCGGTAGCAGCCAGTGGGCGAACTCGCCGAGGTCGATGTCGGCGGCGGCCTCCTCCGGTGGCATCCCGTGGTCGAAGCGCTCCCGGGTCTCGCGGCGCACGTGCTCCAGGTAGGACCGGACGGCCACTACTCCCGCCGCGTCGGTGAGCGGGCCGTGACCCGGCACGATGTGCTTCGGCTGGAGCCCGAGCACCCGGTCCAGGGCGGCGATCCAGTTGTCGATCGGGCCGTCCCACATGATCGGGGTGACTCCCACGAAGAGGATGTCCCCGGTGAAGACCGTGTCCGAGGCCGGCACGTGGACCAGGAGGTCCCCCGAGGTGTGGGCGGGGCCCACTTCCAGGAGGTCGACGGTGGTGCCGCCCAGGTCGAGGCTGAGCCGGCCGGTGAAGGTGTCCGTCGGGAGCCTGACGCCGGTGTCGGCGAACGCGAAGGCGCCGAACGCGCGTCGGACGTAGTCCCTGGTGGGGCGCGGCAGTTCGGCCTGGACCAGGTTCGCCAGCACGTCGGGGGTGAGGCCCCGCATCTCGGTCGCCGCCGCCGAGGTGGCCACGATGTCGACGGAGGAGGGCAACACGTGGTTGCCGTACCAGTGGTCACCATCGCCGTGGGTGTTGACGGCGAGGCGGAGGGGAGCTTCCTCGGTCAGGGGCCGCAGGGCGTCCAGCATGGCGTGGGTGAGCCGGGCGTCGAAGGAGGTGTCGACGAGCAGCGACGCCTCCGCGCCCCTGACCAGGCCGGAGTTCGCCCACCCCCAGCCGCCGTCGGGTGGGAGGTAGGCGTGCACCTGGTCGGTCAGCGCGCGCACCTTCGCCGGGTTCCCGGGGCCCTCCACGCCCAGCCGCTCCTCTCGTCGTCCGCCCGGGGCGCGGCTGGCCCGGGCGCGGGCCAGCCGCCGGGAGCGGCGGTCGGTCCGGGCTGGCCCGGGGCGATCTCGTCACGTCCCGCGAGATCACGTTACCGTGCGTCACTTCGCGTCCCCGGCTCGCGCCGTCCTACGCCACATCGCTGCCGGTGCCTGACCGATGGCCGTCGGACGGCACGCGGTACCGGGCCGGCGACGACCTGCCGCCCGCCCGGAAGCGTGACCGACCTGGGGGCACGGTCCCCTGCCCCGGCGCGCGGCATCGCCGCCGTGACCGACCGGGCGTCCCGCGCCCGCGCGGACCAGCCGGGACGACCTCGGCCCCTCGGCCGAGGCGCGGCCGCCGGTACCGGCGTCGCGCGGGGGCACGGCGCGCCGGCCGTACCGGTGGCTCAGAACAGCACGGGGAACGCGGCCAGTCCCCGACTGCGGTGGGAGGGACGCCACACCAGCTCCTCCTCGGCAACGGCCAACCGCAGGTCCGGGAACCGCTGGAACAGCGTAATGAAGGCGATCTCCATCTCCAGCCTGGCCAGTGCCGCCCCCACGCAGAAGTGCGGCCCCCGCCCGAACGTGAGGTGCCGGCCGGCATCATCCCGGTGAATGTCGAACTCGTCGGGGTCGGAGAAGACGGCCGGGTCGCGGTTGGCCGCGCTGACGCCGAGCAGCACGGTCTGCCCGGCCGGCACCGCCACGCCGGCGACGTCCAGGTCCCGCAGGGGGAACCGCCGGATCGCGAACTGCGCGGGTGGCTCGTAGCGGAGGACCTCCTCGACGGCGGCGGGAACCAGGCCGGGATCGGCGCGCAGCGCGACGAGCTGTTCCGGGTGGTCGAGCAGCGCGTGCACCCCGTTGCCGATGGCGTGCACCGTGTTCTCGAACCCCGCGAAGAACATCGCGAAGGCCAGCGAGGTCAGTTCGTCCTCGGTCAGCCTGTCCTCGCCGTCCCGCGCGGTCACCAACGCGGACAGCAGGTCGTCGCCGGGGGCGCGCCGGCGTTCGGCGACCGCGTCGGCGAGGAACCGCACCATCGCGGCGACGGACCTCCCCGCGGCGGCCGGGTCGTCGGGGTCGGGGACGAAGAGGCTCTCCATCCACCCGCGCATCGCCGCCGTGTCCGCTCCCCGGACTCCCAACAGCTCGCAGATCACCAGCACGGGGAGGGGCGCGGTGAAGGCGGTGACCAGGTCCACCGGCCCCTGAGCCGGGAAGCGGTCGAGGAGCCCCTCGGCGATCCTGGTCACCAGGGGACGCATGGCCGCCACCCGACGCGGGGTGAACTCGCCGGCCACCAGCGCCCTGATCCGGGTGTGGTCCGGCGGGTCCATGTTCAACAGGTTGCGGTCCAGCGCGGGTGGCAGGCGGAAACCGGTGTACCCGTCTCGGGAGTTGGCCTTGTCGAGGGAGAGCGCCGGGTCGGCGAGTCCGGATCGGACCAGCTCGTGCTCCAGCACCAGCCAAGCGTGCGTTCCGTCGGGAAGCTCGGTGTGCCGTACCGGGCACCGTTCCCGGAGGTCGCGGAACACGGGGTGCGGGTCACGCGGGCAGGCGGCGTCGAAGGGGCCGCCGCGGTGGGGGGACTCGGTGCTCACTCGGGCCTCCGTGGTGCGGGACGGGAACGCTGGCGACGTTACCGCCCGTGTTCGGTCCTGCCCGGCCCCGGTCGGCGGCGGCCGTTCACCGGCGGGAGGCGGTGCGGCGTCGGCGTGGACCTCGGCTGGACTCCCGGACCACGAGTTCGGGTGTGAAGACCACGTGGTGGTGTTCGTGGTCCCGGGACGTGTCCGCCTCGGCGAGGACGAGTTGGGCCGCGGTCCTCCCGATGAGGTGGCGGGGCTGTCGCACCGAGGTGAGCGGGACGGCGGCCGCGGCGGCGAAGTCGATGTCGTCGTAACCCACGATCGCCACCTCCTCCGGGACCCGAGCGCCGCCTCGTACCAGGGCCTGGAGAGCGCCCAACGCGAGCAGGTCGTTCGCGCAGAAGACCGCGGTGGGGCGGACCGGCCTGGCCAGCAGCTGTTCGCCGGCGCGCAGTCCGGAGGCGACGTCGAGGGTGGGCATGACGATGGTCTCCAGCAGCTCGGGGTCCCGCCCGGCCCGCAGCACGGCGTCCACCGCTCCCCGGTGGCGCTCCGCCGCCTGGTGGACGTGGGCGGGACCGTTGACCATCACCACCCGCTCGTGGCCCTCCGCCAGCAGGTGGGTGACGGCGAGCTCACCGCCGGTCCTGTCGTCCACCGCCACCGAGCAGGTGTCCTCCAACCGCGCCGGGTGGTCCAACAGCACCACGGACACCCCGCGCCGGCGCAGCCCGTCCACCGCCTCCAGCGAGTTCGTCGCCGGCGTGATCAGCACGCCGTGCACGCGTTGTTCCGCCAGGAGTTCCACGTGCCTGGCCTCCCGGGTGGCCGAACCGGCGCTGTTGCACAGGATCACGGCGTGACCGGCCTCGCTCGCGGCCTCCTCGACACCCCGGGCGACGTCGGTGAAGAACGGGTTGGAGACGTCCAGGACGACAAGACCGATCGCCCTGGGCCGGCCGGACCGGAGCTGCCGTGCCGACTCGTTGCGGACGAACCCCAGTTCCTCGATGGCGGCGAGAACCCGTTCGCGGGTCGCGGTGGCGACCACCTCGGGGCGGTTGAGCACGTTGGACACGGTCGCCAGGGACACCTTCGCGCGCGCGGCGACGTCGCGGATGCTGACGCGAGCGCTCACCGTTGCCTCCAAGACGGGCCTCGACGGGGGGGTCGGTTCCCGACCTCCCCTGCTGCTGAGCTGGGAGACCATAACCCACGGGTGGGCTGGCGAGCGGAGGTCGCCGGTCCGTTCCCCCGACCGGTGGTTCCCGGATCCCGACACGCACGGCGGGATCCCCGTGGGTGCCGCCCCGTTCGTCGCCGCGCGCGGGGTCGCGCGAGCCGGGGCGGTGCGAGCCGGGGGCGGCGCTGGCACCGCCGAGCCGCGCCGAGTGGTGGCGGGACGACGGCGCTCCGCTGTGGGGGGATCGCGGGAACCAGCGGGGGTCGGGGCGAGTCCACCGCCCGGTCGGCCCGCTCGGAGGACGTGGATCTCGACGCGACCGGGTCGCCCTCGGTAGCCTCGCAGGCGCGCACCGTGGCGCCACTCGTCCCGGGCGTGTTCCTCATGCTGTCGGGAGAGGGAGAGCCCCGTGTACGCACGTCGAGTCGTCGTCGCGGCGAGTGTCGGACTGCACGCGCGCCCAGCGGCGTTGGTGGCGAGGAGAGCGGCCGAGCAGGGCGCGGCGGTGTCGATCGCGAAGGTGGTCGACGGCACGCCGGGCGACGCGGTGAGCGCGGCGAGCATGCTCGGGTTGATGACGCTGGCCGCCGGGCACGGGGACGAGGTGGAGCTCAGTGCCGACGGCGACGGGGCACGGGAAGCGGTGGACGCGCTCGCGGCGGTGATCGAACTCGACCCGGACGCCGAGGAGGCCGCCGTTCAACAGCCCTCCTGACCCCGGACGAGGTGGCGGTTCGCGCCGGGCCGACCGCCCGTCGGGTGCGCGGTCCCGGAACACGGGGTCGGGTGCTCCCGACCGGAGCGGGGCCGCCGTCACCCGGCCCAGGCGCACGGAGGAAGGGCTGGTTCAGCGCGTCGGGTGGCGGGGTTCGGCGATCGCGGCGGCGACGCTGTCGTAGACGGGCAGCACGTCGCCGACGTCGGCGGCGCGCAGGACGCGGGGCACGGTGCTCCGGTTCGAGACCACCCGCAGTTCGATGTGCTGGTGCTCGGCCGTGTCCTGCGCCGTCATCAGCGCGCTGACGCCCCGCGCTCCGAAGAACGTCACACCGGACAGGTCGAGGACGACGACGGGGTGACCGCCCCCCAGGTGCGGCAGTATCCCCTGGCGCAGCGCGGGCGCGCTGACCATGTCCACCTCGCCGTGGAAGTGGAGGACGATCGGATGCCCGTCGCCGGGCCTGGCGGTTCGGGCGTCGTGTTCGACGGTGAGCGAGAGCTGCTCCTCGCCGGGGCCGGGGGTGCGTGGCCGTGGCCGTCCAGGGCCGCGCGGGCGGCAGTTCGTCACTGGGGCACGGCCGGAGACGTTGGTCATGGAAACCTCCCGTCCTCGCCGTTCACTCGTTCTGCTGGAACGGGGCCCGCGGGGACTCGTCATGTCCTGCCGGTGAACGGCTCGACGTTGACTGGCTTTCGCGCCGACGAGACGCGCTGGCAACTGCGGGGAGCATCGTGTGCGTCCCTTGTGACTCCACCGTACGGGCAGTGTCACGCCAACGCACTCACCTCCACGGGGACATCCATCGCGACAAGTGACTACTTGCTGCGCGAAATGGGGGGCGCGGGTAATCACAACAGGTGATATCCGCTGCCGTTTTCTCAGTCGATCAGTTGCTCTGCGAGAGCATGCAGGACGGCGGGCACCGTCACCCCGAGCAGCGCGGGATCCGGCACGGCGCGGAACGGGTCGCCGCGCCGCGGCCCGTCAGCGGACAGGGCCCGGTGGGGGCCGTTCGCCGGCGGTCCCCACCGGCTGGCGGGGACCGGGCCGAACAGCACCGTCGAGGGCACCCCGAACGCGTAGCTCAGGTGCGCGGTCCCGGTGTCCCCGCAGAGCACGTGCCGAGCGTGGGCCACCAGGCGCAT
Organism: Actinoalloteichus caeruleus DSM 43889; assembly: GCF_000429185.2. Classification (GTDB taxonomy): domain Bacteria; phylum Actinomycetota; class Actinomycetes; order Mycobacteriales; family Pseudonocardiaceae; genus Actinoalloteichus_B; species Actinoalloteichus_B caeruleus. The sequence goes on from NZ_AUBJ02000001.1 coordinate 118,409, forward strand.
CAGGTCGTCGAGGCCGGTCCGGCCGGCGAGGTCGCGCTCCGGAGGGAGCCCAGCCAGCGCCGCCACCCGCGCGGTGAGGGGCCGCTCGGCCTCCGTCCCGGTCAGTACGACCCGTTCCCCCCGGTCGCGCAGCCACCGGGCGACGGCGGCGAACCTCTCCGCCGGCCACCGTTTGCTCGGGTAGGCGGCCCCTGGGTGGACGACCACCGTGCCCGGCGCCGGCCCCGGGTGTTCCGGGTCCGACAAGTGGAGATCCGTCCCGTCCGCCGCGATGCCGTGCTCCCGGAGCAGACGGCACCACCGCTCCCGCTCCGGCATGTCCTCCACCCACTCCGGCCCCGGCCATCCGGGGCCCCGGTGCCCGATCCGTCGCGCCGGCGACAGCGCGGCCAGGAGCTCGGAACTCCTCGGGCCGGCCCCGTGCAGGTTCACGGCGGTGTCCGGGGCGCACGGGGGCAGCGGGCCGTCCAGGTCGCGGACGGGCAGCAGGTCGATCCCGCCGATGCGGTCCACCAGGGGGCGCAGCTCGGGCGGCGCGGCGAGCACGACCCGGTGGTCGGGAAAGGCGGTCCGCAGCGCCCGCAGCGCCGGGACGGCCACCAGCGCGTCACCGAGCTTCAGCGCCCGCAGGGCCAGCACCCAGGGTTTCTCGGACACCATCATCCTCCTCGGACCGAACCTCGGGGCCGCAGGGTCGTCGCCCGCAGCCGCGTGACCTGGCCCGCCACGGCTGGTCGCCTCAGCCACCCGCCGCCGGCGGGTCTCCAGGGTCCCCCCACCGGTCACCGGGCGCCGCCCGGTCGGCGCGCCGGCGGCGGTGGCGGGTCGCCGCCCGGCGGCCGGCTGGCCGACACCGCCCGCAGTCCCCTCGGACGGGCTACCCGACGGGCGGGGACGTCCCCGCGCAGGTCAGCAGGGTCATCGCCCACGTCGCCGCTCCGCGGTGCGGCTACGGCGAGTAGTAGGAGGAGAAGCAGCGTTTACCGATCACCCCCCCGGTAAGCCGGTTCTCGTGAACTCCTCGAGCACCACGCCACGTCCGCGTCCGACCGCACCGGCCGCGGTGTTGTTCGACCGGGACGGCACCCTCGTCGAGGACGTCCCCTACAACGGGGACCCGGCGGCCGTCCGGTTGCGGCCCGGCGCCGAGCACGTGGTCCGGGCCCTCCGCGATCGGGGGATACCCGTGGGGCTGGTGACAAACCAGTCGGGGATCGGCCGTGGGGTGCTGAGCTGGCGGCAGGTCCGCGCGGTCAACGCGCGCGTCTCGGCACTGGTGGGCGGGCTCGACACCGTGCAGGTGTGCCCGCACCGACCGGACGAACGCTGCGACTGCCGCAAACCGCGCCCCGGGCTGGTGCTGGCGGCGGCGGAACGGTTGGGCGTTCCGGCATCGGAGACGTGGCTCGTCGGTGACATCGAGTCCGACGTGCTCGCGGTGCGCGCGGTCGGCGGAACCGGGGTGCTGGTGCCCAACGGGAGGACCAGGGCGGTGGAGGTCCGGCGGGCGCCGTGCGTCGCGGACGACCTGCGCCACGCGCTGCGGATGCTCCTGGACGGAGCCCCCCGGCGCCGTGCGGTCGGGGTGCCGGCGCCCTCCCACGTCCCGCGCCTCCCGTCCCACTCCGCGCGGGAGCCCGCGCGGCTCCGGAGGACGCCGCCGGCGGTGGACGACCGGATCCGGCCGACGGGAGGTACCTCGTGAGCGCCACCGCGCCCCCCACCTCGACCGCGCGCCCACCGGAGGTCGCCTCCCCCCGCGCGCCGGTGGTGGGCGAGGCGGCGGCCCGTCCGCTGCGGGTGCTCGTCTGGCACGTGCACGGCTCGTGGACCACCGCTTTCGTCCAGGGGCGTCACCACGTCCTGCTGCCCCGGACACCCGACCCGGGCCCGTGGGGTCTGGGCCGGGCCGACCGGGACTGGCCCGAGCGCGCCGTGGAGGTCCCGGTCCAGGACCTCCACGGCCAGGACGTCGACGTCGTCGTCCTGCAACGGCCCGAGGAACTCGAACTCGCCGCCCGGTGGCTCGGCAGGGAACCCGGGCGGGACGTGCCGGCCGTCTACGTGGAGCACAACACGCCCCGCCACCACGTCCCCGACACCCGGCACCCGCTGGCCGACCGCACCGACATCCCGATCGCCCACGTCACGCACTTCAACCGGCTCCTCTGGGACAGCGGGCGCGCCCCCACCCTCGTCGTCGAGCACGGCGTCCCCGACCCGGGGCACCGGTACAGCGGTGAACTGGACGCGGCCGCCGTCGTCGTGAACGAACCGGTGCGACGAGGCCGGGTCACCGGAACGGACCTGCTTGCGGACTTCGCCCGGACGATCCCGCTGCACGTGTTCGGCCTCGGTACGACCACCCTCCCGGACCACCTGGGTGTGGCACCGGACCGGTTGCGGGCCCTGGGCGACGTCCGGGAGCCGAGGCTCCACGAGGAGATGGCCCGCCGCCGCCTCTACCTGCACCCGCCCCGCTGGACCTCGCTGGGCCTGGCGTTGATCGAGGCCATGATGCTGGGCCTGCCCGTGGTGGGCTTCGCCTGCACGGAGGCCGTCGAGGTGGTCCCCCCGACAGCAGGGGTCCTGTCCACCCGGCCCGACGTCCTGGCGGATGCCGTACGAGGTCTGCGCGCCGACCCGGAACTCGCCCGCGCCCTCGGTGCCGGCGCCCGGCGGACGGCGCTGGCCCGGTTCGGGGTGGACGCGTTCACCCGGGACTGGGACCGGGTGCTGGGGGCGGCGGTGGCCGAGGGCCCGCGACGACCACGGCGGAGCGGTCCGCGCACCTGCGCCGGCTCCACCACGGACAGCGGGACGACGGTCCACGCCCCACCGGCCGGGTGAGGGTGCCACGAGGGAGGACCTGGGAGGAGGGAGTCTCGGATGCGGATCTCGATGGTCTCGGAACACGCCAGCCCACTGGCCGTGCCGGGCGAGGAGGACTGCGGGGGGCAGAACGTGCACGTCGCGGAGCTGTCCTCGGCACTGGTCCGGCAGGGGCACGAGGTGCGGGTCTACACGCGGCGGGACTCACCCGACCAGCCCTGCCGTGTCACCACCGACCACGGGGTGGAGGTGGTGCACCTCCCCGCTGGTCCCCCCGAGCCGCTGCCGAGGGACGACCTGCTCCCGCACATGGGTGAGTTCGCCGACCACCTGCTCGCCGAGCTGACCCTGACCAGGCCCGACGTCGTCCACGCCCATTTCTGGACCTCAGGGCTCGCCAGCCTGCTGGCCTGCCGGGGACTGGGCATCCCGGTGGCCCAGACCTTCCACGCGCTCGGCCACGTCAAGCGGCGCCACCAGGGCAGCCGGGACACCAGCCCACCGCAGCGCCTGCGGCTGGAGCGGATGATCGCGCGGGACAGCGCGCTGGTGGTGGCCAGCTGCTCCGACGAGGTGCACGAACTCGGAGCGCTCGGCATCCGCCGCACCAAGGTCGCGATCGTGCCCTGCGGAGTCGACACCACCGGTTTCCACCCCGACGGGCGGGTGGCCGACCGGAGCGAGCTGCACCGGGTCGTCACCGTGGGCAGGCTCATCCCCCGCAAGGGCTTCGACCTGCTCATCGCGGCGTTGCGGGCGGTGCCGAACACCGAGCTCCTGATCGCCGGCGGGCCCGACGAGGACCAGCTGGCGCACGACGAGGAAGCGAACAGGTTGCGGTCGTGCGCCGTCCGGGGCGGGGTCGCCGACCGGGTCCACCTGCTCGGACGCGTCCCCCGCGAGGACATGCCCGCGCTGCTCCGGTCGGCCGACATCGTCGCCTGCACGCCCTGGTACGAGCCCTTCGGCATCGTCCCGCTGGAGGCGATGGCCTGCGGTGTCCCTGTGGTGGCCTCGGCCGTCGGAGGACTGCTGGACACCATCGTCGACGGGGTCACCGGGAAGCTCGTGCCCCCCAAGAACCCGCGCGCTCTCGCCACCGCGCTCCGGGGCCTGCTCAACCAGCCCGCCCGGCGGCACGCGCTGGGCCTCGCCGGTTTCGACCGCGCGTTCTCCCGCTACTCCTGGGACCGCGTCGCCTACGACACCGTGCTGGCCTACCAGCGACTGGCGCCCCCGCCGCCCCCGGCGTCCCTGATCACCCCGGCCGTGGAAGGAGCGACATGAGACACCGCATCGCCCCCCACGACGTACCCGAGCGTCGCCTCCCGGTACCCGCGCCGGGCACCGACCCCGCCGAGGACGCCTGGCGCCACACGGGGCACCACCACCTCGACCAGCTCTCCGAGACCCTGTGCGCGCTGCGGGCCGAGCTCCCCACCCTGGTCCGCTGGGGCCAGCGGCTCGCCGAGCTGCTCCCCGCCGGGCACCGGTTGCTCGCCGCGGGGAACGGCGGCAGCGCCGCCGAGGCCCAGCACCTCACGGCCGAGCTCGTGGGGCGCTTCGACGGCGACCGCCGGGCCTACTCGGCCCTCGCGCTGCACGCCGAGACCTCCAGCGTCACCGCCATCGGCAACGACTACGGCTACGGGGACGTCTTCGCCCGCCAGGTGGAGGCGCACGCCCGCCGCGGGGACGTCCTGCTGCTGCTCTCCACCAGCGGGCGCAGCGAGAACCTGTTGCGGGCCACCGGAACCGCGCGTCGACTGGGCGTCCTGACCTGGGCGGTCACCGGGGCGCTCCCCAACCCGCTGGCCGGCCTCGCCGACGAGACCCTCTCCCTGCCCGGCACCTGTTCCAGCGTGCAGGAGGCCCACCTGGTGGCCGTCCACCTGCTGTGCGTGATGTTCGAGCGGGCACTACCGGCCACCGCGACCGCACCGCGCGCCGACGCGGGGAACCCCCGTGCGTCGAGGCCGCCAAGCCCCCCACCCACCCCGGCCGGGCCGTCCCAGGAGACCGCGTCACGGCACGGGTCGCCGGCGCCGGACGAGCGGGTCCACGCCGGGACGGCGGACACGTCCGCCCCGGCCCGGGACCCGCGACCACGGCGCCCCACCGACGGCCACCTCACCGGGGCACGGCGGAGAGGGGGCGCGGGTGACCAGGCGGAGGCCGGTGCCCGGCCGTTCCCGCCCGGGACCGACCACGGTGCCCGCGAGACCGGCGGGGGAGGGCAGCCGAGGGCCCGGCGCCCACGGCAGGGGGAAGGACACCGCCCGTGACCGGCCCGGGGATCGTGGTCGTCGGCGACGCACTGCTCGACGTTGACGTGAGCGGGCCGGTGGGGCGGATCTGCCCGGACGGACCCGCGCCGGTGCTCGACGTGCGAGCCGAGCAGGAGCGTCCGGGCGGGGCGGCCCTGGCGGCGCTGTTGGCGGCCCGGAGTGGGGCCACCGTCGTGCTCGCCACCTCCCTCACCGACGACGAGGCCGGCCGGCGTCTCCGGGCGCTCCTGCGGGACCACCTGCGGCTGGTCACCTGCCCTGGCCCCTCGACCGTGGTCAAGACGAGGTTCCGCTCGGCGGGGCACCCGATGCTGCGGGCGGACCGGGGAGGTGAGGGACCCCCGCCCCGCGCCACCTCGGACCTGCTCGACGCGGTCTCCTCCGCCGACGCGGTCCTCGTCTCCGACTACGGGCGGGGCGTGGCCGGCGATCCCCGCCTCCGGGAGGTGCTCACCGCCCGGGCCCGGCGCGTGCCCGTCGTGTGGGACCCCCACCCGAGGGGCGCGGACCCGGTGGAGGGCCTGCGCCTGATCACCCCGAACGCCACCGAGGCCGGGGTGCCGGAGGCGGACGCCACCGGCGTCGAACGCCGAGCCCGCCTGCTGCGCGACCGGTGGCGGGCCGACGCCGTGGTGATCACCGCTGGCGAGCGGGGGGCGATCCTCGACCACGGCGCGAACAGCCCGCTCACCGTGCCCGCACCTCGGCTCGCGGTGCCCGACCCGTGCGGCGCCGGAGACGCCTTCGCCGCCGAGGCCACCGCCGCGTTGGCGGGTGGGGCCGCCGTCGACGACGCCGTGACCACCGCGGTCGGTCGTGCCGCCGCGTTCCTCGAGGCCGGCGGCGCCACCGCGGTCGGTCGGCTCCGGGCCCCCGGACCGCCCGGCGGGGACGTGCGGGAACGGATCGCCTCGGTCCGGGCGGCCGGCGGGACGGTGGTGGTCGCCAGCGGATGTTTCGACCTGCTCCACACCGGGCACCTGCGCACCCTCACGGCGGCCAGGGCCCTCGGCGACCTCCTCGTCGTGTGCCTGAACTCCGACGAGTCGGTCCGGCGGCTCAAGGGCCCGGGACGGCCCGTCAACACCGAACACGACCGCGCCGAGATGGTCGCCTCCCTGTCCTGCGTGGACTGCGTCGAGGTGTTCGCGGAGGACACCCCGGAACGCCTGTTGCTCGAACTCCGGCCGGACGTCGTGGTCAAGGGCGCCGACTACGACCTCACACGCCTGCCGGAGGCGGACCTGGTGCGCCGGTGGGGCGGACGGATCGCGCTGGTCCCCTACCACCCCGGGCGTTCCACCACCGGGCTGGCCGCGCAGCTGGGAGCCGCCCACCGGGAGGCGAGCCCCCTCCCGGACCGCCGCCACCGACCGAGGACCCCCGAGCCCGGTTGAGCGACCACCGGTGTCCCGACGACCCGGGGGCCGGCTCGCCCGACCTCTCCCGGGCAGCGGACCACCGAGTCCGCCACGCCCCCGTGGCGGCCGACGACAACGCGTTCGCGCCCGGCGCGCGAACCCGGTCACGAAGGAGCCCCGCGATGACCACCTCGACCGTGCCAGCCAGCGAACCCGACCACGTGGCACCCCGGCTGACCTCCCCGGGACGGGTGCTGGTCACCGGCGGCAGCTCCGGGCTCGGGGCCGCCGTGGCGCGGGCCGTCGCCCACGCCGGCGGACACGCGTTGGTCCTCGACCGCGTCACGCCCCCGGAGCCCGACCGACCCGGCGGGAGGCGGGACTTCGTCCACGCGGACCTGGCCGACACCGAAGCCGCCCAACGAGCCGTCGTGGAACTCGCCCGGCGAGCCGGAGGTCTGGACAGCGTCGTCTGCGCGGCCGGCGTCGACCGGTGCGGTGCGCTGGAGGACGTCCCCACCGACGAGTGGGAACGGGTCGTGCGCGTCAACCTGTTCGGCACCGCCGCGGTCTGCCGGGCTGCCGTGCCCGCGTTGCGCCGTGCCCGGGGGCGGATCGTCACGGTGGCCTCCACCCTCGGCCTGCGCGCGGTGTCCGACGCCACCGCCTACTGCGCGTCGAAGTTCGGAGTGGTCGGGTTCACCCGGGCGCTCGCCGCCGAACTCGCCGGCGCGGTCGGGGTCACCCTCGTCGTGCCCGGCGGGATGCGCACCCGCTTCTTCGACGACAGGGAGGAGCGGTACCGGCCCGCCGACGACAGCCGGCTGAACCCCCCGGAGCACGTGGCGGACGCGGTGTTGTTCGCGCTGCGGCAGCCCGCCGGCTGTGAGATCAGGGAACTGATGGTCTCGCACTCCGAGGAGGGCTCGTGGCCGTGACCGGAGCGTCGCCGGACCACGGTCGGCCGCCGGACCGGGGCGGCCACCGGGGTGGCCGGCACGGCCCAGAGCGGTCGGCGCGCGGCGCCAGGGGACCTCGGACGGCCCCTCCCCGCGAACGGGGCCCCAGGGTGCTGGTGGTCAGGCTGGACAGTGACGGCGACGTGCTCCTCGCCGGCCCCGCCGTGCGGGCCGTCGCCGCCGGCGCGAGCCACCTGACGCTGCTGTGCGGGCCGGCGGGCGAACGGGCGGCCCGCCAGCTCCCCGGGGTCGACGACGTGCTCCGCTGGCGGTGCCCGTGGATCGACGCCGACCCGCCCCCGGTGCGCGGCCCCGACGTCGACGGCCTGGTGTCCCGGCTCGCCGGCCTCCACCTCGACTCGGCCGTGGTCCTCACCTCCTTCCACCAGTCCGCGCTGCCGCTGGCGCTCCTCCTGCGGCTGGCGGGAGTTCCCCGCATCGCCGCGGCGTCCACCGACTACGCCGGCACGCTGCTCGACGTCCGGTTGCGCCCCGGCGAGGACTTCCCGGAGGACCTCCCGGAACCGGAACGCGCCCTGCTGGTCGCCGACGCCGCCGGGTTCCCGCTCCCCGGAGGCGACGACGGGCGCCTCGCGGTGCTCCCCCCACCGCCGGTGCGCACGCTGGTCGACTCCGATCCCTACGTCGTCATGCACCCGGGAGCGTCCGCCCCGGCCCGCCGGTGGCCGAGCTGGCACTGGCGGGAGGCGGCCCGCCGGCTCGCCCTGCGGGGCCACCGGGTGGTGGTGACCGGCGGCCCCGGCGAGATCCGGCTGACGCGGGAGGTCGCCGGCGACCACGCCACCGACCTGGGCGGACGGACGTCGTTCCCGCAGCTGTCCGGGCTGGTCCTCGGCGCCTCCGCCGTGGTGGTCGGCAACACCGGGCCGGCGCACCTGGCCGCCGCGCACGGCACCCCCGTGGTCTCGCTGTTCGCCCCCGTCGTGCCGGCCCGCCGGTGGGCGCCCTACCGGGTGCCCACGGTCCTGCTCGGCGACCAACGCGCCCCCTGCGCCGGGAGCCGGGCACGCCACTGCCCGGTGCCGGGGCACCCGTGCCTGTCGGACGTCGCCCCCGAGGACGTGGTCCGCGCGGTCCAACGGCTGGTCGGACGGCCGACCCACCAGGTTTCCCCACGAGCCGGTGTTGCGCGGCCGGACCCGCGGGTACCCGGGGGGCATGACTGATCCGGGATCCGACACAGCAACCCGAGACTCCGACCAGTGGCCCGACCTGCCGAGGACCGCGATCGTCACGGGTGGCGACTCCGGTATCGGCCGCTCGATCGCGGTCAGCCTCGCCGGTGGCGGCCTCGACGTGGGCATCACCTACCACTCGGACGCCGAACGCGCCCGGCACGCGGTCAAGGAGATCGAGGGCAGGGGGAGCCGTGCGCTGGCCAGGCAGACCGACCTGTCCGAGCTACCCGACGCCGCCTCGGTGGTCGACGAGCTCGCCGACGAACTGGGCGGAGTGGACATCCTGGTCAACAACGCCGGCGTGGGTTCGGACGCGCTCGGGGTCGACACGAGCTACGAGAAGTGGCGGCAGGTCACCTCGGTCAACCTCGACGCCGTGTTCCTGTGCTCGCAGCGGGCCGCCCGCAGGATGATCGACGCCGGCCACGGCGGGCGGATCATCAACATCACCAGCATCCACGAACACCTGCCCCGCACCGGCTTCGCGCCCTACGCGGCGGCGAAGGGCGGGGCGGGGCAGCTCACCCGGGTCCTGGCGCTGGAACTGGCCAGGCACGGGATCACGGTCAACGCGGTGGCTCCCGGCGAGATCAGCACCGGCATGAACGACCAGGAGGGGGTGGACCCGGCCGAGCAGCCCAGGCCCGGCGTCCCCCTCGGCCGGCCGGGCGCGGCCGACGAGGTCGCGGCGGCGGTGGCGTTCCTCGCCACCCCCGCCGCCTCCTACATCACCGGGGTCTCCCTGCTCGTGGACGGCGGGCTCGCGCTCATGGGGCCGGAGGCGGGCCTGCGGCTGCCCAGCGACGAGTGGCGGGACGGCTGACCCGCGCACCCGGGAACGACCTCGGCCCTCCCGGCGACCGGTGGCGTCCCCGACCGCGCGGCAGGGAACCGCGCGGGCCAGGCGAGACACCCAGCAGTACGACGAGTAGCGCGAAGAGACGAGGTGGACGTACCGATGAAGGCCGTCGTGTGGCACGCACCCGGTGAGATCGCGGTGGAACAGGTGCCCGACGCGCGGATCCAGGAGCCGACCGACGCCGTCGTCAGGCTGACCGTCAGCGCGATCTGCGGAACGGACCTGCACATGGTGCGGGGCAGCCTGCCCGGGATGCGCCCCGGCACGATCCTCGGGCACGAGGGCGTCGGCGTGGTCGAGGAGGTCGGCCCCGAGGTCCGCAACTTCCGACCGGGAGACCGGGTCGTGATCCCCTCCACGCTGTGCTGCGGCACCTGCTCCTACTGCCGCGCCGGCTACACCGCGCAGTGCGACCGGGCCAACCCGCAGGGCGCCCTCGCGGGCACCTCGTTCTTCGGCGGGCCGGAGATGACCGGCCCGGTCGACGGGCTCCAGGCCGAGTACGCCCGCATCCCCTTCGCCCACGTCAACCTGGTGGCCCTTCCCGACGAGGTGACCGACGAACAGGCCATCGTGGTCAGCGACGTCTACCCGACGGCGTGGTTCGGCGCCCTGCTCGCCGAGGTGTCCCCGGGGGACGACGTCGCCGTGTTCGGCTGCGGCCCGGTGGGACAGCTGGCCATCACCTCCGCCCAGCAACAGGGCGCCAACCGCGTCCTCGCCGTCGACCACGTCGCCTCCCGGCTGGAGATGGCGCGGTCCCAGCACGCCGAGACCGTCGACTTCGACACCGAGGACCCCGTCGAGACCATCCGCCAGCTGACCGGCGGAATCGGCGTGGACCGGGTCATCGACGCGGTGGGCGTGGACGCAGAGGCCCCGGCGTGGGCCGCGCCCGAGGGGTTCCCCGAACAGCGGCGGGAGATCACCGAGCCGGGCGTCGAGGGAGGGGACCAGCTGCCGCCCATCGCCCCGAGCCAGGCCTCGGAGTGGGCGGTGCGGGCGGTGGCCAAGGCCGGGACGGTGGGGGTCGTCGGGGTCTACCCACCCACGATGGACCGCTGGCCGATCGGTACGGCGATGAACCGCAACCTCACCGTGAAACTCGGCAACTGCAACCACCGAACGCACATCCCGGAGTTGCTGCGCATGGTCCGGTCCGGTGTCGTCGACCCCCTCGCCTCGGTCACCCAACTCACCGACTGGGACGGCGTCATCCGCTCCTACCACACCTTCGACGACAAGGAACCCGGCTGGGTGAAGGTCGCGGTCGCGGTCTGACGGAAGAGCGAACCGATACGAGACGGGAAGTGGTCAGCGTGCGTGCCGTGGTGTTGAGCTGCACCCTGAAGCGGTCCCCGGCGAAGTCGAACACCGAACTGCTCACCTCCGTGGTGGTGGACGAACTCCGGGAACGCGACGTCGACGTGGAGCAGATCCGCGTCGTCGACCGCGAGGTCCCGCGCGGGGTCGAGACGGACCTCGGCGGAGCCGACGAGTGGCCGGAGATCCACCGCCGGTTGTTGGAGTCGGAGATCCTCATCGTCGCCACCCCGACCTGGCTCGGCCAGCCGTCCTCGGTGTCCCGCCAGGTCCTGGAACGGATGGACTCGATGATGTCCGAGACCGACGACGCGGGTCTCCCGGTGGCCTACAACAGGGTGGCCGGTGTGGTCGTCACCGGCAACGAGGACGGAGCGCACCACGTCATCAGCGAGACGAACGGCGCCCTCATCGACGTGGGGTACACCGTGCCAGGGCAGTCCTGGACCTACTGGAACATGGGGCCCGGACCGGGCCCCAACTACCCGGACGTCGACCACGGGCACCAGTGGGCACACCGCACGGGCCGCATGATGGCCTCCAACCTGGTGGCCGTCGCCCGCGCCCTCCAGCAGGCGCCGATCCCCGTGCCGCCGAGCTGACGCGCCGCGCCGGTCCGCCCCCCGCCGCGTCGGACCCGGCTGGGCCGCGTCCGGCGTCGGCGGCGGCGCGGCCGGGAGTGGTTCCTCCCCGCCGCCGTGCGGGGGTCGGAGCTGGGGCGCCCGAGTCCGTCGGGTTGGGCAGGGCGGCCAGCGCGCCAGCTCGCGGTGCGACCGGCCGCGTTCGCGCGAACGATGTCCGCGCCGACCACCCCGTCCCACCGGCCGATGAGGGCACCACCGACGAGCCGGCGACCTCCCCGGTCCCGCTGGGCGACCATCCGCACCGCCAGCCAACCGCCCATGGCCCACCCGGGGTGGTCACACGTTGTAGTGGAAGTTGACGGTGGGTGTTCGAGTGCTGGCAGGCTGCCAGGATGACGACGACACACCACCTCGCGCTCCGGGTCGCGCTCGGCGCGCTGATCTCGGCGGCCGCCCTGCTCGACCGCCCCCTGCTGCCCGATCAGGGGCCCGCACCCGTCGACGGGCCGTCCCCACCGGCCGTCGCGACGTGGCACGGCCCCGCCGACGCGGGCGAGCACGATGCGGTGGATCGCCAGGGCGCACGCCCCACCTCGGCGCCCGCGACCGGCGGCCCCCCGCTCCTCGTCGACGGCCCCAGGACGCCCTGGCGGCTCTGCGGCGACAGCCACCACGGCCGCTACGCGTTCTCCCCGGCCGGGAAGCCGCTGCGGTGCGCGCCCACCCCCGAGGTCCACGACGCGCCCGGCGACGAGTGGCGCTGGCAGCCGGTTCCCCGACTTCCCTGACGGTCGCGCGATCCGCCCCGGTCCGAGCCCGTCGGACCCCCCAGGAGCTCCCGCACGTCCGCCAGCACCTCGACGACCGGAACGTCGCCCACCATCGAGAACTCGTGCGCGCAGCGGGCGCCTTCCGGTCCGGCCGCGAGCACCCCGCACCGGGGGCAGCGGGTGAACCAGCTGAAGTGCACCGGATGTCGTGCCCGCCCCAACGCGGCCGCGTTGATCACGTTGCACGCCTGGAAGACCCCGACGGTGGCGGTGCCCACGGCCTGCGCCACGTGCCGGGGGCCGCTGTCGTTGGCGAGGACCACCCGCGCCGACGCCAGCACCCCGACCATGCCGGACAGGTCCAGCGTCCCGGGGAACTCCCGGACCTGTTCCCGGAGCCCAGCCGGGAGCCGCTCACGTGCCAGTCGCGCGGTACCGCGCACCAGCGCCTCCTCGTTCGACGACCCCAGGACGACGGCTCCCGCGCCGTCCCGCACCACCCGTTCGACGACCTCCGCGAACAGGGGTGGAGGCCAGCGGCGTCGAGGGTCCGTCGCGCCCGGGTGGACGACCAGCAGCGGTTCCGGCAGCCCGGACAGGGCGCTCGCCGCCCGGTCCCGGTCGCCGTCGGTGACGGGCAGCGCGGGGTCCACGACGACGGGCGGGGCACCGGCGAGGCCGACCACCTCCAGGTGGCGCAGCACCTCGTGCTGGTAGTAGCGGTAGGGGATCGTCCGTTCCAGCGGTTCGGCGTCGGGAGTCGCCGTCCCCACGGTGTGCCGGGCCCCTGTCCGCAGCAGGAAGGGGTTGGACCAACGCCCGCCGCCGTGCAACTGCGCTCCGAGGTCGAGGCGGAGCGCGGCCACCGAGGCGAGGAACGCCCCCTGGTCGACCCCGTCGTCCGGTTGACCGGGCGTCGGTTCGTGCACCCCGTGGGCCCGAGGCAGCGGCAGGCAGCGGTCCACGGGGCCGGGGCGACCGGCCAGCAGCGCCCGGTGCGCTCCGGTGCCGAGCAGGACCAGTTCCGCTTCCGGGTAGGCCGCTCGCAATGCGACGAGCGCCGGCATCACGAACATCAGGTCGCCGATGCCCCCGCCCCGCAGCACGCCGATGCGCCCCACATCCGGCCAGCGCCCCCCGGCCGGGCCGATCGGCGGCAACGCCGGTCCCGCGTCGTGTTCCCCCACGCCTGCCCCCTCCGGCCGAGTGACGTCCCCACCGAGAACTGCCCGACGGGCGCTGGGAGAAACGGCGGCCACCCCGCCGGTCACCACACGGAGGACGAGGAGGAGCAGCAGGAATGACCCCGACCGGCCCGGGTATCCGGCCAGCGACGGAGAGGAGGTGCCCCATGACGGAGCAGCTGGTGGGCGTCGACGGCGTGCGCGCCGCCACCGCCGTGTCCCCGGCGGACGGGACCGCCCCGGTGATCGAGGTGACCGACCCGGTCACCGGGACCCCGTTCGGCCGACTGGTCATGTCCAGTCCCGAGGAGGTGCGCGACGCGGTCGGTCTCGCCCACCGCCACCAGCCCGCGTGGGCCGCCACCCCGCCCGCCAGGCGGGGCCGCCTCCTCCACGAGATAGCCGAGGAGGTCCGCGCCTCGGCGAACCGGCTGGCCCGGCTGAACACGGCCGAGACCGGTCGACCGTTCTCCCAGGCCCTCGACGGGGTGCTGGCGGGAGCCGCCACACTCGACCAGTACGCCGAACTCGCACCGGTGCGCGGTGGCCGCGCCCTGCTCGGGGACGTGGCGGCCACCGACCTGATGGTGCCCGAACCTCGGGGCGTGGTCGCCGTCCTCACCCCGTGGAACGAACCCGTCGCGGTGGCCTGCGGGCTGATCGGCGCGGCCCTGGCGACGGGGAACACGGTCTGCTTCAAGCCGAGCGAACGGGCACCGCACCTGGGGCGGGCACTCGGCCAGGTGCTGTGCGCGCCGCTCCCGAGCGGCGTCCTGGTGCGGGTGACCGGCGACGGGCGGGTGGGGGCCGCCCTGGTCGAGGACCCCCGGGTGGACCTGATCGCCCACGTCGGTTCCACCGCGGCCGGCCGCCGCGTCCTGGCCGCCGCGGCCGTGCGGGGCGCGGCGGTGCTCGCGGAGAACGGGGGCAACGACCCGCTGCTGGTCGACTCCGACGTCGACCCGGTGTGGGCCGCCGGACAGGCGGCGATCGGGGCGTTCACCAACAGCGGGCAGATCTGCACCGCCGTCGAACGCGTCTACGTGCACCGGGCGGTCGCCGACCGCTTCGTGGCCGCGCTGGTCGACCAGGCCCGCCGGTACCGGGCCCGGCCACGCGACACCTCCGAGGTCGAACTGGGCCCGCTGGTCGACGTCCGGCACCGGGCGCACGTGCACGGCCACGTCACCCAGGCACTCGACGCCGGCGCCGAGGTCGGGTGCGGCGGCGTCATCCCACCCGGCCCGGGTTCCTCCTACCCGGCGACGGTGCTCACCGGCTGCCGACCCGAGATGGCGGTGTTCCAGGAGGAGACGTTCGGGCCCGTGGCCCCCGTGCGGGTGGTCGACAGTTTCGACCAGGCCCTGGCGGAGGCCGCCGTCGACCGCTACGGACTCGCCGCGACGGTGCTCACCGGGTCGATGGCCCACGCCCAGCGCGCCTGGCGGGAACTGCCCGTGGGCACGGTGAAGGTCAACGACGTGTTCGGTGGCGCCCCCGGGGGAGCGGCGCAACCCCGCCGGGACAGCGGCAACGGGTTCGGCTTCGGCCCGGAACTGCTCGACGAGATGACCACGGTCAAGGTCGTGCACCTGGGCCTGCCCGGCGACGTGGCGAACCCGGAACCCTGAGCCGCGTCCACACCGCCTCGGCCAACGGCACCCGCGCCAGCGGGCCGGTCGAGGCCGGGGGAGATGAGCGGCCGAAGCGCCCGGCGGGCCGTCGGCCCGGGGTCCTCCCGCCGTGGTCGGCCGCCCGGGCACCGCGCGCGGCCGGCGCACGGCGGACATCACGACCAGGAGGTGGGAGATGCTGTGGGGCCAGGAACCCGACACGACGTTGACGGTGGGACCCACCACGCCCGGCCTGCTGGCCGGCCGGCGACCGAGGGTCCTCGTCCTCGGGGACGTCCTGGTGGACGTCTGGCTGTCCGGGACTTCCCGTCGTCTCTGCCGGGAGGCTCCCGCCCCGGTCGTCGAGGTCGAACGGACGACCACGGCACCCGGCGGCGCCGGGAACACGGCGGCGAACCTCGCGGCCCTCGGGGCGGCCGCCACCCTCCTGGCCGTCACCGGGGACGACCCCGCCGGGCGGGCGCTGCGCGCGGCACTCACCGACCGGGGCGTGAACGTGCGGGACCTGGTGTCCGCGCCTGGCGGGCGCACGATGACGAAGTCCCGACTGATCTGCGGTGACCAGCTGCTCGCCCGTTTCGACGACGGCGACCAGGCCGACCCTCCCGCCGCGACGACCCGGGAACTCGCCAGTCTCCTCGCCGACCTGGTCCCGGACCACGACGCGCTCCTGGTCTGCGACTACGGCCTCGGCGTCGCCGGTCCACCGCTCCGCGACGCCGTCGCCGCCCTCCGGGAGGAGGTCCCGCTGCTCATCGTGGACTCCCACGACCCGGCGGAGTGGGCGGCCACCCGTCCGGACGTGGTCACCCCGAACGCCCAGGAGGCGGCGTCCCTGCTGGGCGCGGGCGGGCGGGGCCGGCGGCTCGCGCACCTCCAGCGCCACCGGGACCGCATCCTCCGCCGCACCCGCGCCGGCGCCGTGGTCGTGACCCTGGACCGGGACGGCTCCGTGCTGTTCAGCCACACCCATCCGGAGCACCGGACGTGGGCCAGGCCGGTACCCGACTGCCGGGCCGCGGGAGCCGGCGACACCTACGTCGCCGCGTTGACGGCCGGGCTCGCCAGCGGCCTGCCCCTGACCGGTGGCATGGAGCTCGCCCAGGCCGCGGCCGACGTGGTGGTCGCCCAGCCGGGGACCTGCGTGTGCGGGCCCGACCAGCTCGCCAGCCGGCTCGGGGACCGCGAGGGGGAGCCCGTGGGGCGGGAGCAGTTGGCGGCGGTCGTGCGCCGGCACCGCGACACCGGTCGGCGCATCGTGTTCACCAACGGCTGTTTCGACGTGCTGCACCGGGGACACCTCGCCTACCTGGCCCAGGCCAAGCAACTGGGGGACGTGCTCGTGGTCGCGGTCAACTCCGACGCGAGCGTGGCCAGGCTGAAGGGACCCGATCGCCCGGTGAACCCGGAGAACGACCGGGCCGCCGTGGTGGCCGGGCTGAGCTGCGTCGACCACGTGACGGTCTTCGACGGCGACACCCCGGTGGAACTCCTGCGCCTGCTCCGCCCTGACGTGTACGCCAAGGGGGGTGACTACACCCCCGAGATGCTGCCCGAGACGCCGGTCGTGCGGGGGTACGGCGGCGAGGTCCGGCTTCTCGACTACGTCCCGGACCGGTCCACCACCGCGCTGATCACCCGGATCCGGGCCAACGCGGACCGAGTGGTGGACTGATGGGCGCACCGCTGCCGAGGGCGGGTGCTCCCCGCCCGCGCGACCTGCCGGAACCGGCGGCACACCGGAGCACGCTCGACGTCCTGATCCCCACCAGGAACCGGCCAACCGAACTCGCGGTCACCCTGGCCGGCCTCGGTGCGCAGGACGATGACGACCGCTTCGGGATCATCGTGTCCGACCAGTCCGACGGGACCGCCTCCTACGACACCCCCGCCGCCCGTGCCGTGCTCCGCACCCTCCACCACCGGGGCCATGCCGTCCGGCTGGGTCGCCACCTGCCCCGGCGGGGGTTGGCCGAACACCGGCAGGCGCTCCTGGACGCGTCCGGCGCGGACCTCGTGCTCTGCCTCGACGACGACGTGTGGCTGGCGCCCGGCACGATCGCCCGGCTCCGCCGGGCACTGGCCGCGCTGGGGTGCGGTTTCGTCGGCAACGCCGTCGTGGGCATGTCCCACGTCGCCGACCGGCGACCGGCGGAGTGGGAGCCCTACGAGGAATGGCCGGGACGACCCGTACCCGAGGCGGTGGGGCCGGGCAGCCCCGCGATGGCCAGGTGGACCCTGCACAACGCCGCCAATCCGCTGCACCTGGCCGAACACGTGTTGACTGGCGCGGAGGACTGGCGGGCGTACAAGGTGGCCTGGGTGTCCGGCTGCGTCCTCTACGACCGCCTCGCGTTGGTCGCCTGCGGGGGCTACGACTTCTGGTCGGACCTCCCCGTCGAACACGCGGGGGAGGACGTCGCCGCGCAGTGGCGGGTGATGCGGCGGTTCGGCGGGGCGGGCGTCCTGCCTTCCGGTGCGGTGCACCTGGAGTCGCCCACCACGGTCCCCGACCGGGAGGCGCAGGCCACCGCCCTCCCGGAGTTCCACCGTGCCGGCGACGAGGCCGGGAGCGGGCGTGACCCCCGCTGAGGGCTCGGCAGGGGAGTCGGGCGCGATGTTGACGACTGGCTTCTCCGGCGTCGAACTCCTGGGGCTCCCAGACCGGGCACGAGCGACCGGTGGTCCCATCCTCGGTGTCTCGGTGTCTCGGTGTCTCGGTGTCTCGGTGTCTCGGTGTCTCGGTGTCTCGGTGTCTCGGTGTCTCGGTGTCTCGGTGTCTCGGTGTCTCGGTGATTCGGTGATTCGGTGACGTGACTGGCTGGCGGCGCGGACGCGGCGGCTCCGTCGCCGGGCTCCCGGACCCGAACGGGCCGCCGCCAACCCGGGCGCTGCCAGTGGACCTCCCCACCCGTGCGTCCCGTCTCGGGTGGACCGGGTGTCACCGTCGGCCAGGCGCGGAAGCGGCAGGTGAACGCCCGTCGGACCGGGATTCCGGGACCGAACCGGCCCCCGTCCCGATCGGGACCGGTCGTACCGGTCGTGACCCACCTACCGCTGGGCGGCGGTCCCGCTCAGGCCCAGAGGAGCTGCCGAACTGCGACGACCTGGCGCCGAGCCGTTCCCGAGGTCCGGGGCCGCCCGGACCAGGTGCCGGGGGAGTCGTCGATGCGGCGGATGTCGGGTCCCCCCGGGGCACTCCCGTCCCCGGTGCGGGGACCCGAGGGCGGACGCCTGGCCTCGGGTGCCGTCCACGAGCGGCCGACACCTCCGCACGTCGGTGGAGACGGGGGACGCCGGAGCGGAACCCGCCGGCCGGGAGGTTCAGCTCGCCGGGACGCCCGCGTAGGTGCGGGCCCGGGCCTCCACCCGGCCCGCCCGCACCCGGCTGATCAGCCGTGGCTGCGGCGCGGTCGCCGGCCCCCGCATGACCTCACCGTCGGAGAGGCGGAAGGTGCTGCCGTGCCACGGGCACACCAGGCAGCGGTGCCCGGCCACCTCCTCCACCTCCCCCTCGTGCAGGGGAGCGGAGAGGTGGCTGCACGCGTCGTGCAACACCACCACGTCCGAACCGCTGCGCAGCACGACGACCTTCACGTTGCCGGCGTCCCGGACCTCGGGGCGCCCCTCGCTGAAGTCGTCCAGCGGGCCGAGGTCGCACCAGTCGTTGGGGCCCCGGTGCGCCGCGTCCTCGGCGTGGTTGGGGCCCAGCGCCTGCCGGAACGACAACTCGCCGCCCAGCGTCGCGCCGGCGAGCAGGAAGAGCATGCCCACGCCGCCGGAGACCGAACCCGTGCGACCGGACCGGTCGCGGCGGGCCACGAACGACACGAGGTAGCAGGCGAGCCCGGCGGTGTTCAACAGCGCGTGCACCGTGCCGGTCCGCTGCTGCTCCTCGTGGGCGTCGGACCAGTCGGCCCAACCGCTCACCGCCGCGGGCATCGCGCTGGCGATCCCGGTGCCGACCAACACCCGCGCCGCCCGGCTCCCCGGCGTGGTGACGTCCAGCACGGCGGCCGAGAGGAAGCACCCGACGGGGAGCTGGACCATCGCGGGGTGCACCGGGTGGCCGAGCCAGACACCGTGGAGGGCGTCCTTCACGCTCCCCTCGGGCAGCACCCGCGTGACGACGCGGTGGATGCGGGAGTTCACCCTGTCCAGCCACTTCTGCTCCGCGATCCGGTCGGTGATTCGTGACAGCCTCATCTCACTCCTCCGCTGGGTGTCCCGGACTGCGCACGGGAAGGGGCATCAGCCGCCTGACACCCCAGCCGCGCCCCTTGGGGCGATCGTCGTGACGTCACACCTTGGAGAACGCCTCGCTCACGGCGTTCGGCCCGTCGAAGGTGCGGTCCTTGGGCAGCTTGCGCAGGCCGGACAGGATGTTCTCGTCTGCTCCGTGCTGTTGCGCGTGCTCGACGATCTGGTCCGTGCTCGCCGGGTAGTCCAGGTCCTTCAGCGACTTCTGCATCTGGATCGGGTTGGCGCTGGCCATGATCCGTCCCTCCTCCGGTGCCGGTCCGGACGGCGGTCCCACCGCCGCCGAGGTCCGGATGGACCTCCCTCCCGGGATGCCACGTGACGGCGCGGTGAAACGCCGAGCTGCCGCCCCGGGCACCCGCGCGCACGGCACGCCGGCCCGCGACGAGGCCCGTCCCGGCCGCCCCTCACCCGGCCGCCCCCGTGGCACGCTCCACCGCGAGGAGGACATCGGAGACGTCCAGGGCCGCCATGCACGCCGGACCGTGGGGCGACAACGGGCAGGCGGCCGACCACCAACAACCCTGCTCGGTGATCGCGGTGGGTCTGCGGTGGTCGCACCCGGGGAGGCCCTGGAGGTCGGAACCCGATGGGGAGACGAGCACCCGCCCGTCCTCCCCGTCTCGCCCGGGACGGGCCGACGCGCCGGTGGCGCGGGTACCCGCGCCACCGCCCCCGACCTGCCCCACCCCCCGTCGGCCAGCCTCGTGCGGTGAACCGGGTCCCGGCCCGAACCCGTACCGCGGCGTCGAGGTCGGCCCGAACAGCCCCACGACCCGCACTCCGAGTGAGGCGGCCAGCCGGGTTGGTCCCGTGTCGCCGCCGACGACCACCCCACCGCGACGCCCGACCTCGGCGTAGGTCGCGGCCAGCGCCCGGAGGTCCCCTCGGGGCAGCGGGGACGCCCCCCTCGGCACCGGTCCCCCGTCGGCGACGGCCAGCACCGGGGTGCCCGCCGCGCGCAGGGCGGCGGCGAGGGCGTCCCAGCTCGGACCCGGCCAGCGCTTGACGGCCATGCCGGCTCCCGTCACCAGGACGACCGGCGCCCGCCGCACGTGCGCCGGCACCACGCGCCCCAGCAGCTCCGCGCCGAGGAGGCGCTCGGTCGAGGTGAGGCGGACATGCCCAGGGCAGTCCAGGTCCTCGGTCCCGATCAGCCCCTCGTCGCGCAGGATCCGCAGGTAGCGGTCACCGACGCGTTCGTCGGGCGGCGGGTGGCGCCACAGGTCGGTCACCGCCCTGGCGCCGAAGCGCTCGATGAGGTCGGGGATGCCGTCGTAGCGGGTGGAGCTGACCACCAGGTCCGGGTCGACCCGTGCCAGCGACCGCTGGACGGCCTCGCGCTCACCGCCCCGCCCCGCCGTTCCGGAACCAGGACCGCCGTCACCGCCTCGTCCGCCTCCACCAGCGAGTCCCCTGGCCGGTGGGTGAGCAGGTGCACCTCCGCCCCGGGGTGGTTCCTGGCCAGTGCATGCACGGAGGGCAGGAGCATGAGCAGGTCCCCGAGACCGCCGAGCAGGTCGACCACCAGGATGCGCCGGTAGGTGCCGCTCACGACCACTCCCGCAGCACCGCCCGGTACACGCTGTGGTGTTCGGCGGCGATCACCGGCCAGTCGCGGCGACCCACCACCTGGCGGGCCCGGTCCGCCACACGTCGACGCAGGTCGGGGTCGGCCAGTACCCGGTGCACCGCCTCGCGGAGCGCCTCGGCGCTGCGGGTGGAGGGCGCCACCACCGTCGTCTCGCCGTCCACCAGGTCGGGATCGGGCGGGTCCGCTCCGGTCACCACCGTCGGCGTTCCGTGCGACATGGCCGCGAGGACGGCGCCGCTCTTGGTGGTGGCGCCCCCGGTGAACGGGAAGATCGCGGCGTCCGCCGCGCGCAGCAGGTCCGACACCCGCTCCTCCGGTTGGTACCCGGTGAAGGTCACGGCGTCGCCCACGCCCCGCCGCTGGGTGAGCTCGACCAGGTCGTCGTGGAACGCCCGCGCCTCCGGCTCGGGCAGGGCGCAGGAGACGAAGCCGCCGGCCACGCACAGGTGCAGCCCCGGGTGGGCGGCGCGGAGCGGTGGCAGCGCGTCGATCAGGTAGCGCAGGCCCTTGACCGGGTGGACGAACCCGAAGAACACGATCAGCGGGGCGTCCGCGCGCAGGCCCAACCCGGCGCGCACGCGGACCCGGGGATCGCCTTCCGGTCGTCCTACCGCGACGTTCGCGGCGAGCGGCACCACGTGCGGGGCCTGCCCCCACCGCCGTGCCACGACGCTGGCGTGCCCGGCGTTGGTGGTCAGGAGCGCCCGGCTCCTCGGAACCAGCCGCCCGGTTTCCCGGCACCACCAGCCTCGGGCCTCAGCCAGCCGCCAGAGGGCCCGGGGGAGTACCGCTGGCGGGTCCCAGGAACCGTACTCGTGCAGGGTGGTGACCAGGGGCACGCCTCGGGGCACCACCAGTGGCAGCAGGCCGGAGAGGCGGGAGAAGCCGTAGGCGGACGGCGCGAACTGGAGGTGCACCACGTCCGGAGCCCACCGGGCCAGCCGGCGGCGCAACGTGCGCAGCTGGTCCCACCGGCGGCCCGGCCCCTGCCCCGGGTGGAGGGACACCGGTGCCAGGTCCGCCG
The DNA here is from genome assembly GCF_000429185.2 of Actinoalloteichus caeruleus DSM 43889. Lineage (GTDB taxonomy): Bacteria > Actinomycetota > Actinomycetes > Mycobacteriales > Pseudonocardiaceae > Actinoalloteichus_B > Actinoalloteichus_B caeruleus. The sequence continues at coordinate 140,280 of NZ_AUBJ02000001.1, forward strand.
CGACCCCGGCGTTGGTCAGCGCGGGCAGCAGGTGGTGGACGTAGTCCGCGACCCCGTCCCTGTCCGCCGCCGTCGTCCCGCACACCATCGCCACCCTGGGCTGGTCAGCCGCCACCCCGCACCTCCGCGTTCCGCCCGGTATCCAGGGCGGGTGCCCCGACCCGCTCCCGGTAGCCGGGTGCCCGCCGGCCGCGGGTGCATGCCGGTTCGGCTGGGCCGCCACCGTGGCGGGGGAGGGTGGAGGTGTGCCCTGGCTGACCGCGTCCCGGCTGGCGCGGGGGACCGCCCGGTCGCGGGGTGCGCCGCGACGCCGGGCCGGACGGCCTGGGTACGCGCTGGCGGGGGCGGCGACGCGACCGCGCGGGAGGGCAGGCCTCCCGCGAGAGGTTCGGAGGAGACCGGGCCGTGAACGGTGCCCGGCGGCGGGGCACCCGGAGGGGAACGGCGTTCCGTCCGAGGACGTCCGCGCAGCCGTCCAAGCAGGGAGCCTGCTCGGCGCGGCGAGACGAGGTGACGTGATCATGCCCGCTGAGCACACCGACGCCACCCCCTTCGTGCCGGCCCGGGCCGGACTGCCCGGACTGCGGCGGGCGGCCACGGCCTGCCGGGGCTGCGACCTCTACCGGGACGCCACGCAGGTCGTGTTCGGCCGGGGGCCGGCCACCGCCGAGGTCGTCCTGGTGGGCGAACAGCCGGGCGACCGGGAGGACATCGAGGGCACCCCGTTCGTCGGCCCCGCGGGCCGCGTGCTCGACCGAGGTCTCCGGGAGGCCGGGATCGACCGGGACCGCGCGTACCTCACCAACGCGGTCAAGCACTTCGGGTTCACCCGTGGCGGCACGGGCAAGCCACGCCCGCACCGCCAGCCCAACCGCACCGAACGCGTCGCCTGCCGCCCCTGGCTGCTGGCGGAACTCGCAGTCGTTCGCCCCCGACTGGTGGTGGCATTGGGGGCCGTGGCGGCGAAGTCCCTGCTGGGCGACTCGTTCCGGGTGACCCGGCACCGGGGCGAACCCCAGCGTTTCCCCGCCGGGGAACTCGGTCCGCGAAGGAGCGCGCCCGACCACCTGATCGCCACCGTCCACCCGTCGGCCGTGCTGCGGGCGAGGGACCGCGAGGACGCCTACGCGGGCTTCCTCGCTGACCTCACGGCAGCGGCGGACCTGCTGCGCCGGGTCTGACCGAGCGGGTCGGGCCCGGCCGGGCCACGTTTCGCGGCGTGGCGTCCGGGTAGGGGGACAGTGCGGAGGTTCACGGACGCTGGGCGGAAGGGGAAGGATGCGCGCGCTCACCTGGCACGGCCCCCGGTCGGTGCACGTCGACACCGTGGCGGACCCGACCATCGAGCAGCCGACGGACGCAATCATCCGGGTCACGGCGAGCGGGCTGTGCGGCTCGGACCTCCACCTCTACGAGCACGGCCTCGCGTTGGCGGTGAAACCCGGGGACATCCTGGGTCACGAGCCGATGGGCGTGGTCGAGGAGGTGGGGAGGTCGGTCCACCACATCCGGCCGGGGGACCGGGTGGTGGTGCCGTTCAACATCTCCTGCGGCGAGTGCTTCATGTGCCGGCGCCAGCTGTTCGCGCAGTGCGAGACGACGCAGAACCTGGGGGGCCGGAAGGGCGCATCGCTGTTCGGCTACACCCACCTCTACGGTGGGGTCCCCGGAGCGCAGGCCGAGTACCTGCGGGTTCCCCAGGCCCACTTCGGGCCCATCCGGGTACCCGAAGGGGTCCCCGACGAGGCGCTGGCGCTCCTCTCCGACGTGCTGCCCACGTCCTGGCAGGCCGTCGAGTACGCCGACGTCCCCCGAGGGGGCAGCCTCGCGGTCTTCGGCCTCGGCCCCATCGGACAGATGAGCGCCCGGATCGCCCTGCACCGGGGCGCCGGCCGGGTCCTCGCCGTCGACCCGTACCCCGACCGGCGCGCGTTCGCCGCCAGGGCGGGGATCGAGACGATCGATCCCCAGGACGGTGACCCGGTGGAACAGATCCGGGCCGGGACGGCCGGCCGCGGCGCCGACTCGGTGATCGACGCGGTGGGAATGGACTCGGAGGGGTCGGTCGTCGACCGGGTCACCCAGATCCTCAAGACGAAGCCCGACCGGTTGCACGCCCTGCACCAGTCCCTCGGAGCGGTGCGCCGGGGCGGCACCGTCTCGGTCAGCGGCGTGTACGCGGCGTGGATGCCGCGTTTCCCCCTGGGCGACCTGTTCGACCGCAACGTCACCCTGCGCTGGGGCCAGGCCCACGTCCGCGCGTGGACCGACACGTTGCTGGACGTGTTGCGGGACGGTGACCCGCTGGGGGCCGCCGAACTCGTCTCCCACCAGGTCCCGCTGCGGGACGCCCCCGAGTACTACGCGGCCTTCGCGAAGAAGCGTCCCGGCGTGCGGAAGGTGCTGTTGCGGCCGCACGGCCACCGAGGTTGGGCGTCGGGGGCGCGGGACGGGGACCGGGCGGTCCCCCGGGGCGGCCCCTCCCGCCGCCCAGGCCTCGGGCCGGGGTCCCCCGCGCGGGAGACGGGACCCACGAGCACGCAGCCCGGTGAGGAGGAGCCGTCGTGAGGATCGTCGTGGTCGGAGCCTCGGGGAACGTGGGGACGGCCGTGCTCGGTCGGCTGGCCCGCGACTACCCGCGGGCCGAACTGGTCGGGGTGAGCAGGCGGACGCCACCCCCCGCCCCGCCCTACCAGGGTGTCGGCTGGCACGAGATCGACATCGGCTCGGAGGACAGCACCCCACGTCTGGTCGAGGTGTTGCGGGGCGCGGACAGCGTCGTGCTCCTCGCCTGGCTGATCCAACCGAGCCACGACGAGCTCGCCCTGCACCGCACGAACGTCGAAGGCAGCAGGCGGGTCGCCGAGGCGTGCGTCCGAGCCGGCGTGCCCCACCTCGTGTACCTGTCCTCGGTGGGCGCGTACTCACCGGGTCCCAAACGTCGGGCGGTGGGGGAGGACTGGCCCACCGGGGGTGTCGCCGCGTCCTCCTACAGCCGGGACAAGGCGGCCGTCGAGGCCCTGCTGGACGAACTGGGTCGCCGTGAGCCAGGGCTCACCATCACCCGGTTCCGGCCGGGCCTGATCCTGCAACGGCGGGCCGCCGTCGAGATCGCCGGCTACTTCATCGGCCCACTGGTCCCCCGGTCGGTGTACCGGGGGGTGCGGCGGGGAAAGCTGCCCGTGCTACCGATGCCCTCCGAACTGACCCTCCAGTTCGTCCACACCGAGGATGTGGCCAGCGCCGTGTCGTTGGCCATCGGTCAGCGGGCGGCGGGGGCGTTCAACCTGGCCGCCGATCCGCCGATGCCGCCGGCCGAGCTGGCCCGCCTCCTCCACGCCAGGCACGTGCCGGTCGCGCCCTGGCTCGTCCGGGCCGCCGCGAGGGTGAGTTGGGCACTGCGCCTCCAGCCGACCTCGCCGGGCTGGGTGGACCTGGCCCGGTGGTGCCCGGTGCTGGACACGTCCAGAGCGTGGACGGAGCTGGGCTGGCGTCCGGAGCACGACGCGAGGGCGACCGTGCTGGAACTGCTGGAAGGGCTCGAAGCCGGTCGCGACCACCCGAGCCCCGCGCTGCGGTCGGGGCGGGGAACCGTCAACTCGACCTGACCCGCATCCTTCGCCACCCCGGCCGCGATCGGCGGCCGGTTCGACGTCCACGAGGCGGTCACGCACGTCCCCGGCCGGACACGCCCCGACCTGGGACCGGTCCGCGTCAGGGCAGGGTGGGCAGGATTTCCGCGAGCCGGCGCAGCGACTGGGCGGCTCCGTCGACCATGCCCACGCGGAGCATCGCGTCCCGTGCCTCCCTGCTGTCGAACCGGGAGACCGTGGTGACCGTGGTCCTCCCGTCCGCCTCCTCGAAGGTCACGGTGTCGACCAGGACCTCACCGGGCGCGCCCTCGAACTCGAAGGTGGAAACGATGCGTTCCGGGACGACGATCTCCTGGTACTCGCCGTGGAAGGCGTAGTCGTTCCCGTCGGGGTCGTGTTCGACGAAGCGGTAGGAACCGCCCGGCCGGAAGTCCAGCTCGCAGTCCATCGGGTTCCCGCGCGCCCACCAGCGCCGCAGGTGCTCGCAGCTGCCGTGCGCGGCGAAGACGCGGTCCCGGGGCGCGTCGAAGGTCCGGCTCATGGTGATCTCGACGTCCGACGGAGTGCTCACCGCCAACTCGCCAGCGTGCTCGGTCATCGTCGTCCTCCTCGTCCTCCACGGATCGGGGTGCTGGCCGCCGTTCGGCGGACCCCGGTCCCGTCTCCTCTGGTGCGCGTGCCCGTCGGCGGTCGTCGGCCCCCCGCTCGACCTCGCGCCGGCGGCGAGCGGGAACGTCCCGAAGGCCTCCGCCCACCGGGCGGCACGCGACCGGCCGCCGCGGCGCCTCCCTCGGCGCGGCACCCGCGCCGGGTCGAACGCACGCGCGCCAACCCACGGTCGCCCCGGTCGACCGGCGGGCCGGCGGCGGGGGAGACCTGTCAGGCCGTCGCCGTGGCGGAGCCGCGCCGACGTGCCCGCAGGCACCTCACCAGTTCCTCCCCGTAGGGCAGTGCGATCAGACCGAGGATGGCCCCACCGACCCCGGCCAGGTAGCGGGGCGGCAGCGACGGGCGCTTCAACCGGAGCGTCCAGGCCCGGCGGTCCCGGGCACCCCGCGCCAGCGCCTGGATCTGCTCCCAGTGCAGGCAGGCCAGCGCTCCACCAGCCATGAACGGCATGGCCTCCAGGAAACTGTGGACGTGCTGCTCGACGGGCCGGACCTCCCGCCCGCTCTCCTCCGCCGTCGTGACATCCCACAACGCGGTGGCCTCGTGCGCGAGGATCGCGGCCACGATGATCGTCAGCACGAGGGGGTTGACCTCGCACACCAGGGCGATGGCGATCGGCACGCCGACCTCGGTCATCATCAGGGCGTGGATCAGCGACTCCTGGACCCCGGCGGTGTGCTCGATGTCGGTGCGCCGGTGTAGCGCCCAGTCGAGCAAGCCGGGGACGAACCAGGCGGGGAGGAGCCCGTACACCAGGTAGCGCAGGGTCGCGGTCTCGACGTCCCGCGCTCGCTCGGGTACGCGTCGGCTCGGTCCCAGTACCGCTGACCGGAGCCGGGACAACGGTGCGCGCATGCGCTCCTCCTCCGCTCGGACCACCGGCCGGCGGTGAAGTCTCCCGGGGCCGCCACCGTGCTCCGGGTACCCGAGCGCCCCGGGGGCAAACGAGCCAGCGCCGCGCACCCGGGGTGGTGCGGCGAGTCGCGCCGGCGGTCCGGGCCCGTGCGTGCGGCCCGGACCGCCCGCCGCGCGGGGGCGCGGCGGATCCGCCCTCGTCCCTCCCGGACGAGCCGTCGTCCGGCCCGTCAACCGCTCAGGGAGAGCACCATCACCGGATCCGTGGTGGGTTGGCGTGACCCGCCCGCCGGCTCGACAGTAACCCCGATCCGTTCGGCCCCGTCCAGACCCTTCACCAGCACCACGGGTCCCTCCCCGTCGTCGAGCATCCCCGCCGGCCTGGCGTGCTGGTCGTCGATCAGCCACAGCTGGTAGCCGTGGTCGGCCGGCGCGTCCGGCATGCCCGACACCAGGAGGACGGCCCGGTCGGCCTCCCGGGAGACGACGGCGGTGGCCGTACCCCCACCCTCGCTCTCCCCACTGACCACCCTGGTGTCCTCGGAGGCCAACAGGTCGGACAGCGCCGGCCCCGCCTCTCCGGCGAGCTCCTCCCGGAGCGTGTCCCGCTCCTCGCGCAGCTGGATGGCCTGCCCGCCCAGCACGCCGGCCAGCACCGCGGTCGCGGCGGCCAGCGCGAGCGCCGAGCGCACCACCCACCGCCGACCCGCACCAGAACGCACGTCCGGGGCGGGGGCCCCGGCCCGTGTCCCGTCGTCCACCAGCGGGGGTTCCTGGCGGACCGTGGCGACCTCGGCCATGACCCGCTCGCGCAGGCCGGGGCACGGGGTGGTCGGCAGCGCCCCCGCCACCCGCGCCGCCGTCGCCCGCAGTTCCCGCACCTCCTGCGCGCACACCGGGCAGGCCGCGAGGTGCTCCTCGAACGCCGTCCGCTCCTCGCCGGTGACCGCGTTGAGCGCGTAGGCGCCCGTCAACGAATGGATGTCCACGCTCACTGTCCCACCCCCAGGCAGTCACGCAGCCGGATCAGGGCGTCCCGCATCCGGGTCTTGACCGTCCCCAACGGCGCCCCGAGGAGCTCCGCCACCTGCCGGTAGGTGTGCCCCCGGTAGAAGGCGAGCAGCACCGACTCCCGCTGGAGGCTCGTCAACGTGGAGACGCAGCGCCGCACCTGCGCCTGTTCCAGCCGGATCGCGACGGTCTCCGCGACCTCGTCGAAGGGCCGCCGTTCGTCGAGCCGGCCCACCCTCGACTCCCGGTCCGTCGCGGACTGCTCGGAGCGGACCCGGTCCACCGCCCGCCGGTGGGCCATCGTCAGGGCCCAGGTCGTCGCGGACCCCAGTGCCGGGTCGTACCGGGGTGCCGTGCGCCACAGCTCGACCAGGACCTCCTGCGCGACCTCCTCGGACTGGGCCGGATCGCGCAGCACCGTCCGCACCAGGGACAGCACGGGGCCGGAGAGGAGGTCGAACAGCTGCCCGAAGGCGGTCTCGTCCCCTCTGGCGACCCGCACCATCAGCTGCTCCGCGGTGGGGGCGTCCTGGTCCGGCCGGCCCGCCCCGTCCTGCTCCGGGGGCCGGCCGGCCCGTTCCGTCCACTCAGCCATGACCACCTTCATCGTCGAGCCGACTCGTCACGTCCGTCCTTCGGTGCGGCGAGCCGCGCGGATTGGCCGTCCACCCCGGCCGTGACACCGTGATCCGGACGTTCCCGGCGGTGGACGACCGTGGACGGTCGACCGCCGGCCGCCGATCGATCGTCCCAAGCCCCGCCCCCGGCGGATCACCGTGACGGGCCGAACTCCCTCCGTCGCCAGGGCAGTGTTTCCCGTCACTACCGGCGGGAAGCCGTAACGGTCCTGCCCGCCGGTTCTCGGGGCCTTCGCCGCGCCGGGGCCCACCGGGCGGTGGTGTGGGCCGACTCCCCGGCACGAACAGCGGTTTCCTCCCGCTTCGAGGTGACCCGTGTCGGTGCGTGAGGCGGTCGTGAGGCCCTCGATCCGAGGGCCCGTCCGCCTCGTCTCCGCCCGGGTCTCCACGGGGCCGGGGGCTTGGTCTCCTCGCGGTGTCTGTCTATCGTGCAGCGGTCCAACTCAATCGCTCAGTGAACGAATAAGGGCGAGACGAGGCACCCAGCCAGGGCGAGGAGGAAGATGCGCCACGGCAGCACCAGCGTCCGACCACCCGGGGGGATCAGCCGCCGCTCCCTGCTCGCCGGCGGGCTGGGCGCCCTCGGGGCCACCTGGCTGGCCGCGGGGTGCTCCTCGTCCGGACCAGCCTCCCGCGCCCTCCCCGTGGAGGCGGCGACCGGCGACCCGGCCAGCGGAGGGGTGCTGCGCATCGCGCGGCCCCCGGCCTCCGACGCCGAGACGCTGGACCCGGCGAGCGCGCTCTCCGCCTACGAGTACCTCGGCGCCGTCTACAACAGGTTGACCAGGATCGGGGAGGACGGCTCCGTCGTCGCCGACCTCGCGGAGGGCTGGGAACCGTCCCCGGACGGCACCCGGTGGACCTTCGCCCTGCGCCGCGGCGTGACCTTCCACGACGGCAGGCCCTTCACCTCCGCCGACGCCCGCTACACGCTGCGGCACCTGCTGGACCCGGACGTGGCATCGCCGCAGGCCGGGGTCCTGGCGCCGATGCTCGAACCGGGCGGGATCCACACCCCGGACCCCCACACGCTCGTGGTCGACCTCACCCGGCCCAACGCCGAGTTCCCGAGCCTGCTGACCTCGTACAACTGCTACGTCATCCCGGACGGCAGCGCCGAGGCCGGCGGGCGGCACATCGGCGAGACCGGGGTCGGGACCGGCCCGTTCCGACTGGAGTCCTTCACCCCCGCCGGCCGGGGCCGGGTGGTGGCCAACCCCGAGTACTGGGAGGGGCGGCCGGTGCTCGACGAGATCGAGTTCTACGCCATCCCGGACACCCAGGCCCGGTCGAACGCGCTGCTCGCCGGCCAGGTGCACCTCCTCTCCCAGACCAACCTGGACTTCGCCACGGCACGCGTCATCAACGCCTCCGACCGGGCGACCATCGCCCGGTCGGTGAACTCGCAGTGGTACGGCCTCCCGATGCTGTGCACCGCCGAGCCCTTCACCGATCCGTCGGTCCGGCAGGCGATGAAGCTCGCCTACGACCCCCAGGCCGTGCTCGACGTCGCCCTCCAGGGAGCCGGGGTCATCGGGAACGACAACCCCGTACCCCCCGAGGAGCCCTACTGGACCGACTACCGCGTCGAACGGGACCCCGAGCACGCGCGTTTCCTGCTCCGCCGAGCCGGGCTGGAAGGCCTTCGCCTCGACCTGCACACCTCCGCCTACGACCCGGTCTTCACGCCGATGGCGTTGGCGTTCCGGGACTCGGTGCGGGAGGCCGGGATCACCCTCGACGTCCGGACCGCGGCCGCCGAGTCGTACTTCTCCCAGATCTGGATGCAGAAACCACTGATGGCGACCTACTGGTACACCGGCCGGCCCATCGAACAACTCCTCAACCAGATCTTCCGAGGTGGTTCGAGCTACAACGAGACGGCCTGGGCCGACGACCGCTTCGACGGGCTCCTCGACGAGGCCAGGGGTGAGATGGACGCCGACCGCCGCCGGATGCTCTACCAGGACGCCCAGCGGTACGTGGTCGACCACGGTGGCTCGATCACCCCGGTGTTCGCCGACCGCCTGGTGGGTCTCTCCCGTGACGTCCTCAACTACCGGGAGCACGGGTTCGAGTTCGACTACCTCAACATCGGGCTGCGGAGGTGACCGGCATGCTGTCCTTCGTCGCCAGACGACTGTTCTCCGCGCTGCTGACCATCGCGCTGTCCTCCGTGCTCATCTTCCTCGCGCTCCAGGCCCTCCCCGGCGACGTCGCCAGCCAGATCCTGGGGCGGGACGCGACCCCCGAGGCGGTGGCGACGCTGCGGGAGCAGCTCGACCTCGACCAACCCGCCTGGCAGCGCTACCTCGAGTGGGTCGGGGGCGCCGTCACCGGGGACCTCGGCACCTCCCTCGCCTCGGGGGAGCCGGTGGCGGCGGAGGTGGGCCTGCACCTGCGCAACACCCTGCTCATCGCCGTGGTCACCATCCTCGTCGCGGTCACGCTCTCCGTGGTGCTCGGCGTGCTCGCCGGCCTCTACCGCGACCGCTGGCCCGACACGCTGATCTCCGGGCTCAGCCTCGTCGGCATGAGCGTGCCCGAGTTCGTGGTGGCGACCCTGCTGGTCCTGGCGCTGTCCATCACCGTGCCGGTGCTGCCCGCCGTGGTGCTCGACGGGCCATCGGCCAGCATCGGGGAGCTGCTCCCCGCCGTCTGGTTGCCCGCCGCCGCCCTCGGCGTCGCGATGACCGCCTACATCGTCCGCATGGCACGCACCAGCGTGATCGACGTGATGGCCGGGGAGTTCGTCACGACGGCCACCCTCAAGGGGCTCGGGCGCTGGCGGGTGGTGACCCGGCACGCCCTGCCCAGCGCCCTGCTGCCGACGCTGAACGTGATCGCCATGAACATCGCCTGGCTGGTCGGGGGTGTCGTCGTCGTGGAGAACGTCTTCAACTACCCGGGGGTGGGCAGTCTGATGCTCCAGGCGGTGCACAACCGCGACCTGCCGATGTTGCAGGCCATCGCGCTGATCAGCGCCACCGTCTACGTGCTGTGCAACCTCGCCGCCGACCTCGGCGCGATGGCGCTCAACCCGAAACTGCGGAGCAGGGAGCAGGTGGGGCTGCGATGAGCGGGACTGGTACCGACACGACCGGGCGGCGAGGAACGCTCACCGGTCTCCTGGGAGCGTTGCGGGGTTCGACCACGGCGTGGGTGGGCCTGGCGCTGGTCGCGGCGCACCTGCTGGTCGCCCTCCTCGCCCCGCTGGTCGCCCCCCACTCCCCGGTGGAGAACGACCCGGCCAACGCCCTCGCCGGGCCTGGCTGGGCGCACTGGGCCGGCACCGACCAGTACGGACGTGACGTCCTCAGCCGCGTGCTGCACGGCGGGCGCTACGCCCTGATGGTGTCCTTCGGGGCCACCGTCCTCGCCGTGGCCCTGGGCACCGTGATCGGTTGCGTGGTGGCGTTGCGCGGGGGTTGGTTGGACAACCTGGTGATGCGGGTGATGGACGCCGTGCTGTCCATCCCGCCGGTCCTGGCCCTGCTGGTGGTCGTGACCGTGCTGGGGGCGGGCCCGCTGGTCATCGTCCTCGCCGTCAGCCTCGTCTACACGCCGGCGGTCACCCGCGTCGTCCGGGCCGCCGCCCAGGGGGTGGCCCCCAGCGACTACGTCACCGCGGCCAGGGTCCGGGGCGAACGGACGACGTCGATCCTGTTCCGGGAGGTGCTGCCCAACATCGTCGACGTGGTCTGCGTCGAGTTCGCCATGCGGGCCTCCTGGGTGATCCTGCTGATCAGCTCGCTGTCCTTCCTGGGCTTCGGCGCGAACCCGCCGACGCCGGACTGGGGGCTGATGGTCGCGGAGAACAGGACGGCGATCACCGTGGTGCCGATGGCGAGCCTGGCGCCGATCATCGCGCTGGCGACCCTGGTCATCGGGTTGAACCTGGCGGCAGACGGGTTGTCCAAGGCATGGGGAGTCGACCGGGTGCGGAAGGGGCGCGCATGACCGAGCGGGAAGCGACCGGCGGGAAGCCGGTCGTCGAGATCACCGGGCTGACCGTGTCCTACCGCTCCGCGGGCCGGGACGTGGTCGTCGCCAACGAGGTCGACCTGGCGGTGCGCGCCAACGAGACGGTGGCCGTGGTGGGAGAGTCGGGGTCGGGGAAGTCGACCGTGGCCGGCACCGTGCTCGGCCACCTGCGGCACGGCTCGCGACTCGCCGGCGGCCGGGTGCTGGTCGACGGGCAGGACGTGTTCGCCCTGCCGCCCCGGCAGCTCCGCGCCCTGCGGGGCGGGACCGTCGCGATGGTGGCGCAGAACGCGGGACAGGCGCTCACCCCGTCGATGCGGGTGGGACGCCAGATCGCCGAAGCGCTGCGGGGCCGGGGGCTGGACCGCCGCGCGTTGGACGCCGCCGTGGTCGAGCTGCTCGACCAGGTACGACTGCCCAACCCGGCGGAGCTGGCCCGGCGGTACCCGCACCAGCTCTCCGGCGGCCAACAGCAGCGGGTGGCGATCGCGATGGCCGTGGCCGCGCGCCCCCGCGCGCTCGTGCTCGACGAGCCCACCACCGGGCTGGACGTCGTTACCCAGGGCGGGATCCTCCGCCTGCTCGACACGCTGAGCTCCGAACTGGGCCTGGCGACGGTCCTGGTGAGTCATGATCTCGGGGTGGTGGCGAGCATGGCGGACCGGGTGCTGGTGATGCGCCGGGGTGAGGTCGTGGAGGAAGCCGACACCGAGCGGCTGTTCGCCGACCCGCGCCACCCCTACACCCGGACCCTGCTGGCGAGCGTCCCCAGGATCACCGACGGGGGTCTCGTCGAGGTGGGCGAGGACGGCGGCCGCACCGTGCGGCGGCGCGAGCCGGTGGCGGACGCACCACCCGTCGTCTCCCTGCGGGACGTCCGCATCGGGTACGGGAGGCGCCGGCGCACCCGCCGAGCCCACGCCGAACCCCGCCCCGCCGTCGACGGGGTCTCCCTGGAGCTGCGCCGTGGCGAGGTGCTGGCGCTGGTGGGTGAGTCGGGCAGTGGGAAGACCACCCTGGCCTGGTCGCTGGCCGGCCTGCGCCCCCCGAGCGAGGGCGAGATGCGGTACACCGACCACGGGCGGTCCGACGACCTCGCCCAGCCCGCCGCCCGCCGGGCCACCGACCTGCGCCGCCGGGTGCAGCTGGTCTTCCAGAACGCCGACACCGCGCTCAACCCGCGTCGGCGCGTCGCCGAGGCGGTTCGGCGTCCACTCCGGATGTTCGGCCTGGCGCGTGGCCGCCGGGAACTGGACGAGCGGACCCGAGGGCTGGTCGCGGACGTCCACCTGGACCCGGCCCTGACCGAACGGCTGCCGGCCCAGCTCTCCGGCGGCCAACGGCAGCGCGTCGGCATCGCCCGGGCACTGGCGGGCGAACCGGACGTCGTGATCGCGGACGAGATCACCACCGCGCTCGACGTGTCCGTGCAGGCCTCGATCCTCGCCCTCCTCGACGACCTCCGGGCGCGACGGCGGCTGGCCTGCCTGTTCATCAGCCACGACCTGGCCGTGGTGCGGGGCATCGCCGACCGCGTCGTCGTCCTCCGGCACGGTGTCGTCGTCGAGGAGGGCCCCACCGAAGCGGTCTTCGCGGGCCCCAACCACCCGTACACCAGCACACTGCTCGCCGCCGCGCTCGAACCCGACCCGACCTCGGCCCGCCGACGGGCCGAGAACCGGGACGCGCCACCCGTCCAGTGGGCCGATGACGCGGCCGACGGGGCGGTGTGGGAAGAACTAGGGGCAGGCCACCGAATCCGGCGGTGGCGGGAGGTCGGCAAGGAGGACCGGTGAGATACCGCGAGGAGTTCGCCCGTGACGTCGAGGTCGAGGACACCTGGATCCCGATGCGGGACGGCACGCGGTTGCACGCCCGCATCTGGCGTCCCGTGGACGCGGTCGACCGGCCGGTCCCGGCGCTGCTGGAGTACCTGCCCTACCGCAAGGGGGACTGGACGGCCCCCCGGGACGCCCAGCGCCACCCCTGGTACGCCGGCCACGGCTACGCCTCGGTGCGGGTGGACCTGCGGGGCAGTGGCAACTCCGAGGGCGTGATGCGGGACGAGTACTCCGAACAGGAACTGGCCGACGGCGTCGACGTCGTCCACTGGCTCGCCGAGCAGCCGTGGTCCACGGGGCGGGTCGGCATGTTCGGGATCTCCTGGGGCGGCTTCAACTCCCTCCAGGTCGCGGCGCTGCGTCCCGAACCGCTCAAGGCCGTCGTGACCGTCTGCTCCACCGACGACCGCTACGACAACGACGTGCACTACGTCGGCGGCGCCGTCCTCGGCATCGACATGCTGGCGTGGGCGGGCACGATGTTGGCCTTCACCTCCCGCCCGCCGGACCCGGCCGCCGTCGGGGACCGGTGGCTGCCGATGTGGCGGGAACGGCTCGACGCGCTGGAGCCGTTCCTGCACACCTGGTTGGCCCACCAGCAGCGGGACGACTACTGGCGGCACGGCAGCGTCTGCGAGGACTACTCGGCCATCGACGCCGCCGTCCTCGCCGTCGGCGGCTGGGCGGACCCCTACCGCGACACGGTGCTCCGGCTCGTCGAACACCTCGACGCCCCCGTTCGGGGCATCATCGGCCCCTGGGCGCACCGCTACCCGGACATCGAACTGCCGCCAGGACCCGCCATCGGGTTCCTGCAGGAGACCCTGAGGTGGTGGGACCACTGGCTCAAGGGCGAGGACAACGGCGCGATGGACACGCCGCCGCTGCGCACCTGGATGCAGGAACCCGTCCCACCACGAACCAGCTACCCGGAGCGGCCGGGGCGGTGGGTTGGTGACCCCAGCTGGCCCTCCCCCTCCGTGAACTGGCAGACCCGCCCGTTCGCGGGGGACCTGCGGGGACCGGCCACGATGGGCGACGGGCGCGTCGTCATCTCCAGCCCCCAGCACACCGGGGTGGACGCCGGTCGCTACTTCCCGTTCGGCAACGCCACCGACCTGCCACCCGACCAGCGGGAGGAGGACGGCCGGTCGACCTGCTTCGACTCGGCCCCCCTGACCGAGCGGCTGGAGATCCTCGGGCGGGCCAGGGTGCGGCTCCGCATGGACTGCGACGTCACCAGGGCCAACGTGATCGTCCGGCTCTGCGACGTCGCCCCCGACGGGTCCTCCACCCTCATCAGCCGGGGCGTGCTGAACCTGGCGAGCCGGGACGGCCGGGACCGGGCGGTGCCCTGGCACCCCGGGACGAAGGAGGACGTGGAGGTCGAGCTGACCGCCACCGGGTACGCCGTTCCCGCCGAGCACCGCCTGCGGGTCGCGGTGTCCACCGCGTACTGGCCCTGGGTCTGGCCCCAGCCCACCAGCCCGGTGCTGCGGGTACGAGCCCAGGACAGCGCGCTGCTGCTGCCCGTGCGGGACCCGGGGGCCGACGCGGGTGCCGCCCCGATCGAGTTCGAGGAGCCGGAGCAGGCGCCGCCGCTGCCCGTGCGGTCCGGTCTCACGCCGGATCGCCCGGAGCGGGTCGTCCGCCACGACGTCGCCACCGGCGAGTGGACCCTCCAGGTGGACCCCAACTACGGGGGTTCGCGGACCTTCCCCGACGGGATGGAGTACTCGGAGAGCGCCCTGGAGACCTACCGCATCCGGGCGGACGACCCCCTCTCCGCCTCCGCCACCTCGACGTGGACCATCCGGTTGCGGCGGGAGGACTGGGACGTGCGGATCGACACGAAGTCCGACCTGCGGGCCACGGCGGACGAGTTCGTCCTGGAGAGCCGGGTCACCGCCGTCGCCGACGGCGAGACGGTCAGCGACCGCACCTGGCACCGCCGACTCCCGAGGACCTCGGGTTGAGCGCAGGGTTCCCGGGGTCCGCGACCTCCGAGGTCGCGGACCCCGCCCAGGATCACGCGGACGGCGACCTCCCGACGCCGGGAGCCGGGCGGGCGTCGCCGCCCCCCGCCGCCCGGGTCTCCGAACCGCGAACCGGCGCCGGGTCGGAGACTCCCGCCCGGGACGGGGCGGTGGACGGGGGATCTCCCGAGGACGGTGCCGAGGCGGGTCGGGACGGGCAGCCGACGATGGCCACCGACACCGGGGTGGCCGTGGCGGAGACCCCTCCCGGGGAGCAGCCGAGGGCGCGGCGAGGACGCCGGGCGGTCACCCCGGCTACCAGGACCCGCCAGCCCACCGAGGTGCGCCGCCGACTCGTGCTGGAGGCGGCGCTCCCGCTCATCGGCGAACGCGGCCTGGCCGGGATCGGCATCCGTGACATCGCCAGGGCGGCCGGTGTCTCGGTCGGCACGGTCACCTACCACTTCCACAGCGTGCGGGAGATCCTGTCCGAGGCGATCGCCCTGGAGATCGAGCAGTACTACGATCCGGTGCTCGCCGAGGCGCGTCGCAGCAGGTCCGCCGTCGAGGGGTTGCGCGGGCTCGTCGAGGCGGCCTTCACCGAGGACACCGCTCGGCACTGGCGGTTGTGGTTCGACTACTGGAGCGCCGGCCGGCACGACGACGCCTTCGCCGACCGCCAGTCCGGCCGGTACGACCGGTGGCATGCCCAGATCCTGGAGTTGATCCGGCGTGGGGTCGCCGAGGGGGAGTTCGGCTGCCCGGACCCGGAGGAGTCCGCCGTCCACCTCGTGGCGCTGATCGACGGTCTCGCGCTGCAACGGTTGCGGCAGGCGCCGCCGCTGAGCGCCGAGCGGGCCCGGCGGCACCTCCACCGGTTCGTCGAGACCGAGCTGCGCCTCCGGCCCACGGGGGACTGAGGGGACACCCCGTGCCAGGCCGGGCTCCGTGCGCTGAGCGCGGGCCACGGCAGGCTTCTCGCGAGTGCGTGCGTGCGACACCCAGGCGCGCGGTGAATCGCACAGGATGGGCCAGCGGATCGACCACCGCGTTCCCTTGCGAGACGGCGGCCGGGACGTACCGTCGCCTTGACCTGACCAACCCGTCCCCGGCCGGTGAACATCTCTCGGCGGGTTCGGGCGCTGGTGGTCGCGGCGACCGTGGCGCCCACCCGGGACGTGCTCCCGGCGGCACAGTGGCTCGTGGACGGGGAGGCAGTATGACCGCGCTCGCCGGTTCCCTTCCCCGACCGCTCTCTGACGACGTCTCGACCGGGCGGATCCGCGCCCACCAGCAGCACGCGGACAGCGTGGTCACCCTGTACCGGCGCCCGCGCCCGCCCGACGATGAGAAGGTGGCCGCGCTGGTGACGATGCACCGACGTGGATGTGTCCGATGGGCGCGCAGCATCCAGGTGCGACGGTGCGGCGGACGAAGTCCGGCCGGGACCGACTGGGCGCATGGAGGAATCCCCGTATCCAGTATCAACTGGATACGGGGATTCCTCCTGCTCTATTCCTGGAACTCGAAGTAATCCAGGATGATCATCAGCAGCGGTGTCAGCCGGCCCACCAGCGCACGCCCTCCTTCGGTGAGCTGGTGGCGCCGCAACACTGGCGCCCCGGGGGCAGGGCTGGCGCGGGCCACGCCCCGCAGCAGCAGGTGACGACGCTGGAGGTGCTTGCGGACCGCCTCCCACGCCGGGTGGGACAGCCCCACCTGGTGGCGTACCGCGCTGGCCGTGGTGGGGCCGTCGGCGACGATCTCCAGCACGGCCGCGCCGGCCACGGTCAGCCCGTGCACCCGGCAGGCCGTGGCGGTCAGCACCGTGACCGGCGCCGACCGGTCGAGGCGTCCCGCGAGGACGGCGTGGGTGAGCCGGGTGGCGGGCGCGTACGGGCTCACCACGGTTCCCCTTCCCTGTTGTGGGGGAACCAGCAGGCCAGGCAGAACTCCACCCCGGGAGTGAGCAGGCTGAGGAGTTCGGTATCGGCTGCTGGTGCCCGGATGCCGCATTCCGTCCACACGTCGACGTCGGTGCGTTCCCGCGTCAGGTGAGCCGCCGTGTATCCGGGCACGACCAGCGCCGCGAACAGGTCAGGTTTCATGATCTGCGCACAGTGCCCGCAGGGCTGGTACGGGATCTCGTCTGGTCGTTCCTCGTGGCCCACGACGACCGCGTGTCCGCAGACGGTGTGGACGGTAGTACCGGTGAGGTGTTCGCCGTAGGTGCCGATTACCAGGTGCCGCCACCACAACCAGCCGGCAGGTGGTCGCGCGTCGATCCGCCAGACCGGTGGCAGACTCCCCGGCCCCACGAATCGGTGTACATGTCCATTCATTGAGCGTCCCCCGACAACGGTCAACAGGATCAGGCGGCCAGGGCCGCCAGGATGGCCAGAACCGTGACCGCGGCCAGCAGGGCCAGGGCGACCACGCGCGCCACCGTGGCGATACGCCGACGGCGCCGACGACGTCGCTGCGCCTCGAAGGCACGCACCGCGAGGAGGTCGCGTGCCCGTGCGGTGTCAGCGAGGTCCCCGCCGTGACCGGTCACCGGGTACCCCCACCCGTCAGCGAGCGGAAGCTTCGCGTCGCGGGGTCGTACTCGACAGCTCGGTGCTTGTCAGGCTCCGGTGGCAAGCCTCGTTCCGCGAGCCACGCCGCGCCCCGCAACAACAGGGCTACGCCCATCCCCGACACGACCAGCCAGACCAACGCCCACATAGCGGCCCCTTCTGCCGTTTGGCTGCTGTATCCGATACAGCTCCACTGTCCACGTAAGAGTTGCTGTGTCTCACACATCGCGTCTAGTGCCCAGTCGAGTGAACTGTTACTGGTACGTATGTCGATCCACTAGGCTGCTGCCATGTCACGGACACTGCGAACACCCGTCGCGCGGGCGCTGGGAGCAGCCATCGGCCGAGCGCGCACGGAAGCAGGCGTTGGAGTTCGCGAACTTGCGCGCCTCGCGGGGAAGAACGGGGCGTGGGTGAACCGCCTCGAACGCGGTGAGGTCGAGTTCTCAGAAGAGATCCTGAACGAGCTCGCGGACCTCCTGGAAGTCTCCCTTGATGTCAAGAGGCGGTGGCTTGACCGTTTCGCCGACCTGCGCGTCAGCCCGTGGACTCCCAGCGCGGCGATTGATGACGAGCTGTCCGCGTTGATCTCGTACGAAGTCGAGGCAGACCACATCGTTAACGTCAGCTCGTACATTCCGGGCCTACTGCAAACTCGCGACTACGCTACGGCTGTCATCACTGCCGACGACGAAGCATCAAACATAGGCGATCTGCTCTACATTAGGGCTGGTCGGCAAGGTGTGCTCACCGGGCGGCGTGCTCCCCGCTACACCGCATTCTTGGATGAAGCGGCACTTGCGCGCCCTGCTGGCTCAAGTGAGGTCATGTCCGATCAAATCCGGTACATGCTTCGCGTATCGGAAGAGCCAAACATCACTGTGAGAATGATCTCATTTTCAGCGGGATGCTATCTCGGTCAGATCAGCCCGTTTATGCTCCTGACGTTTCCCGAGAACGAAACATCTCCGCTAGTCTACCTGGAGAACCTGCGTACGGCGTCATGGCTGGACCGGGAGCGCGACACGGAAATTTTCGTGCGAGCAGTCGAAAAGCTGCACACCATCGCGCTCAACGTCGACGAAAGCAATGACGTCCTGCTCAAGTACCAGGCGAAGTATGATGAGGAGAGTCATGGGCATCAAAACTTGGCGTAAGTCGAGTCGGAGCGGCGACAGTGGGCAGTGTGTTGAGGTAGGCCGCGCCGCCGACCTCGCGGCCGTCCGCGACACCAAGAACCGTGACGGCGGAATGCTGGTCGTCGACCGTGACACGTTCGCGGCCTTCCTCTCGGCAGTGAAGTCCGGCCGCCTGTAACCAGTCTCCAACGAGCCCTCGATCAGCGTCACACCTGGTCGGGGGCTCGTTCCACGTCGTTCACGAGAACCACGCGATATCGCCGAAGTCGACTTCTCGTCCGCTCTCCTCGTACTCCGGAGAACTCGCCGGTAGTGCCGTTCCGTCAACATCGCTCTGACCAGTCAGGTTGGCACCTTGTGGCAGCGGTGGTCGGGGTCCTGTGCAAGCGCTAACGTCGTTGTGACCGTCCCCCGACAACGGTCAACAGGATCAGGCGGTCAGAGCAGCCAGGATGGCCAGAACCGTGACCGCGGCCAGCAGGGCCAGGGCGACCACGCGCGCCACCGTGGCGATACGCCGACGGCGCCGACGACGTCGCTGCGCCTCGAAGGCACGCACCGCGAGGAGGTCGCGTGCCCGTGCGGTGTCAGCGAGGTCCCCGCCGTGACCGGTCACCGGGTACCCCCACCCGTCAGCGAGCGGAAGCTTCGCGTCGCGGGGTCGTACTCGACAGCTCGGTGCTTGTCAGGCTCCGGTGGCAAGCCTCGTTCCGCGAGCCACGCCGCCCCCCGCAACAACAGGGCTACACTCAGGGAAACGGTGATCAACAGGCACAAAGCCCACGTCGGTACATTCCCTCCGAACGAACAAGGAGCGCTGCGCGGTCGGGGCACCACAGGGAATGGGCCCGCCGCCACAAACGAAGGCGCTAAAGGTGTAGACGTTTATTGTAGGCTGACGCTAGCAGCAAGATCGGCCAAACATCTCCATGTTCACCCCTTAGGAGTAGTCCCGTGGGAACAACCTTGTACAGCCGCATCGCTTCCGAACTCAGGGAACAGATCGCGAGCGGGGAGTTCCCGCCCGGATCGACGCTTCCCGCGATACCCGAACTGATGACGCGCTACGACGCCGCACGTGACACCGTTCGCGACGCGATCAGGGTGCTGTCGGTTGAGGGACTGGTGACCCCACGACGAGGCATCGGAACCGTCGTCCGGGAAACAAGCCCGGTACGGCTCGAGTACGCGCCGATCGGTGCCTCGCGCACCTGGGAAGCCCAGACCGCCGGAGAGGGAACGGACGAGCTCGTTTCAGCCGAGTGGGAGCAGGCCGACCGCGACGTCAGCAGCCGGCTCCGCGTCGACATCGGCGAGCGGGTCATCCGGCGTGTCCGCCACCACTACCAGGGCCAGGGCATCGTTCAGGTACACGAACAGTGGATTCCCGGAACACTGGCCGAGCTGATCGCAGCCAAGGGAGGCGGCGATCTCGCGGACACCACCCGAGGACCAGGAAACATTTTCCAGGAGGCGGAAGACGCCGGACGGAAACCCGATTTCACCACCGAAAGCATCACCGCGCGGATGCCGGACCCCGACGAGCGTGAGGTCCTGGAACTTCCCGTCGGTGTCCCCGTCCTGGTCACGAACCGGACCACGGTGGATGTGGACGGTCAGCCGATTGAGTCCAGCCACATCGTGAGTGCCAGTGACAGGGTGAGCCAGTCCTTCACCGTCCAGCTGGGCTGACGGCAGCCCGCTTCGAGTCGACACATCAGCCCGGGACACGCGGCTCACCAGTTCGCGCACAGACCAGCCTTCGGTGAAGGGTGGCATGGTGGGCGTGAATGGCGCTCGTCGCGCTCGACTGGTGACAGCGGGAGGTGCGGCGTGTGAGGGGAGGAAGGGGTACCGGCCGCGCAACGCGAAGCCCCGTGACGGCGACGTTCTCGTAATCCCCGTCGTACGTGCTCGACGTCCTCACCGCAGCGTGCAGACGCCCACGCGCACCAGACCAACGAGCCCTCAATCAGCGTCACACCTGGTCGGGGGCTCGTTCCACGTCGTTCACGAGAACCACGCGATATCGCCGAAGTCGACTTCGCGCCCGTTCTCCTCGTACTCCCGGGTCTCGCGTTCAATACGCGCCGCTGATTCCTCCGGTGTGCTATCCCAAGCCGCGAAGCCGTCTTCGCGGAGGTCGCCGGCGGTGATCTTGCCCTCGCGAACGAGTTGGGCCGCTATACGACCCGCCCGACTGATCAGATGCTTGTACTCCTTCCCTCCGAAGTGAACCATGATCCCGATGACGTCTGTCATCATGACGTAGTCATACCGGGTGAGATCGCACACCGACTCACGGACCTCGTGGTCAATATCCATCAATATCAATCTTTCGTTGCAACGTGTACTTTGAACACGTTCTGATCTGCATCTCGAACGTCGAGAGTGGGTTCATCCTTCGTTGTTGCCGAGGTGTATCGATACCCAATCCTAGTACCGTCCGAGTCTATGGTCATAATCCCGTTGTACCCGGGAACATCGATCCTACGAGCCCCCCGGGAGAGGGAATCGAATATGTCACGCACTTCCTTGGCGCTATCGACTTCGCGCACCACCGTGCGTCGTCCTCGCGGGGAAAGCCGCCCGATCCCCTCGCCTTCGTTCCTCGCGTACTCGCTCGCGGTCTTCCCTCGCCACGTTCCCACCGTCGGCGGCGCGGCCAGTGGCGCCGCGTCCGTAGGAGCGGTCGGCGCGGCCGGTGGTACTACGGACGTAGGGCTGGGAGGGGGTGTTACCGGCCCTGAGTGGTTTCCGCCTGCGATGGTGTCGAGGTAGTGGCGGATCAGGTCTGCGGACCGGCCGAACGCGGCGTACGCCTGCTTCAGTGGCTGGGCCGCGTCGGCGGCGGCCTTCACCGTCCACACCACGTCGTGGTGCGCTGAAGCTAAGAGGAGTTGGGCAGAGAGTTGGCAGCCTCGTTCCGCCCTGTCGAGCGCCGCGACCAGGTCGCGTTGGGCTTCCTCGATTTCCAGGAGGGCCGTGCGTGCCTGGGCGACGACGTCGGCGACGGACACTGAGCACCCCCCACAAAGCGATTGCGGACAGTGATGGACCGTAGCAACAGGTGATGGTCTGGGGGTGCGAACGGCCTTGTTCGGTGTGGGGGAGGACCGTTCGAGGGGCAGCACGGTGACGAGCAAGCGCGGGAACCGCGAGAACCCGTCAGCGGAACCCGGCCTTACTTCATGCCGTTGGACCAGGCGGTCTGGCGCTCCACGACCGCACTGGAGATGAGCCTCCAGGTTCCGTCGACGACAAGGGGAGGGGGTGGTCCACGTCGAGGTGCCCATCGGGTTGCTCGCTCCCGTCGGGGCGCGTCGGTGGATGTCCGAGTCGCGGTCCTCCGAGGTGCGAAGGGGCGAAGGAGGACGTGGAGGTCGGGCTGACCGCCACCGGGTACACCGTCCCCGCCGGGCACCGCCTGTGGGCCGCGGTGTCCACCGCCCGAGGGGGAGTTCGGCTGTGCGGACCTGGAGGAGTCCGCCGTGCACCAGGTGGCGTTGATCGACGGTCTCGCGCTCCAGTGGCTGCGGCAGGCGCCGCCGCTGACCGCTGAGCAGGCCCGGCGGCACCTGCACCGGATCGTCGAGACCGAGCTTCGCCTCCGGCTCACGGGGGACTGAGCGCGGGCGGCCTCGTCCCCCGCGAGCGCGACCCGGCGGGGCGGGATCAGCGCCCGGTGGGCGGTTGGCCCGTCAGGTGCTCGGTCACGACGGCGTTGGCGCGGCGGGTGAAGTCGAGCAGCAGTCGCGCCTCGGTGTCGTCATAGCCGGCGATGAGTTCCCGGTAGGCGCTGCTGAGGCTGTCCAGCGCCGCGACGACCCGGTCGTACGGTCCGCCCCGCACGATTTCGACGATCACCCGTCGCCGGTCCGAGGTGTCGCGGCGCCGGGTGACGAAACCGCCCCGCTCCAGGCGGTCCACCGCCGCCGTGATCGCCCCGCCTCGCGACAGGCCGATGCGCTCGGCGAGCTGGCCGGCCGACATGGCGCCCTCCTTGTCGAGCACGCCAAGGCACCCGACGTCGGTGATGCTGATGCCGACGCGGTTGGCCACATCCAGATGGAAGAGCACTGCGCGCATCGCCTGTTCGCGCAACGCGTCGTACAGGGCGTCGGTGCGCCCGTTCTCGGTCTGGCCGCTGTCCGGGCTCATACCCCTCCTTTGTCTCTACTTTAGAGATGCTCTATTTTCGTTCTTCTCGGAGCGGACCTGTACTGGAGGATGGATCATGTCAAACACCGCGAGATCGTCGTCGCCGCCGCGCGGCCGGTGGGCCGCGTTCGCGGTCGTCCTCGTCGCGGTCTTCATGGACCTCGTGGACGGCACGATGGTGAGCGTGGCCCTGCCCCGCGTCCAGGCCGACCTCCAGGCGACGGACGCGGAGGTCCAGTGGATCGTCGCCGCCTACCTGTTGGCCTTCGCGTTGGGCATGATCCCCGGCGGACGCCTGGGAGACGTCCACGGGCGCCGGCGGGTCTTCCTCGTCGGCACCGCCCTGTTCGTGCTCTCCTCGGTCGTGTGCGGCGCGGCGGCGTCCGGTGGCGTCCTGGTCGCCGGCAGGGTCGCGCAGGGATTGGGCGCGGCGCTGATGGTTCCGCAGGCGATGGCGCTGATCGTGCAGGTCTTCGGACCGGAGGAGCGACCCCGCGCCTTCGTCGTGTACGGAGCGGTGCTCAGCCTCGCCAACGTCGGAGGTCCACTCCTCGGGGCGCTGTTCCTGCACGTCGACCCGCTCGGCCTCGGGTGGAGGGGGCTGTTCTACGTCAACGTGCCCATCGGGCTGCTCGCCCTCCTCGGAGCGCTCCGCTGGATGCCGGAGTCTCGGTCCTCCGAGGTGCGACGCGTCGACCTGCTCGGGCTCGCCCTCCTCGTGGCCGCCACCTCGGCGGTGATGGTGCCGCTCGTGCAGGGGCGTGAGGCCGGCTGGCCCTGGTGGACGGTTGCCCTCGCGGTCCTGGCGGTGCCCCTGTTCGCCGCCTTCCACCGCAGCCAACGGCGGCGGGGCCTCGGTGAGGACGCGCTGGTGCCGCCCGCGCTGCTGCGGCGCCGTTCCTTCACGGTCGGACTCGTCGTGATGTTCGCCGTCTACTCGGTCCTCTCCTCCCTGTTCGTCGTCCTGCACTACGCGCTCCAACTCGGCCTGGGCTGGACGCCGATGGGCGCCGCCCTGGTCGTCGTCGGGTTCCCCCTGGGCGTCCTCGCGACGACCAGCATCGCCCAGCGGTACGCCCAGGTCGCCGGACGCCGACTGGTCCAGGTCGGGCTGTCGGTCATCTGCCTCGCCACCGCCGGGCTGGCACTGGCGCTCGGGGACGTGGCCCGCTCCGGCGGGGCCTGGACCATCGCCCTGCCGATCGCGGTGATGGGCCTGGGAATGGGCCTGTGCGTCTCGATCCTCACCAGCATCGCGCTCGTCGAGGTGCCCGCCCGCGACGCCGGAGCCGGCTCCGGCGTGGCGAACGCGGTGTTGCAGTGCGGAGGTGCCTTCGGGGTGGCGGTGGTCGGAACCCTCTACTTCGGACTCCTGACCGCTGGCTCCGCGCCCGCCTCCGACCACCTGGGTGCGGCCGCCGCCGCGCTCGGGTACCACCTGGTCGTCCTGGTGGTCTCGCTCGCGCTGACCCCGTTCCTCCCGCGTTCCGCCGTGGCCTCGGTCGAAGGAGCGGAGGAGGTGCCGCCCGTGACGGAGCGCTCCGCCACGGGGTGACCGGCCGACGCGGTAGGGGTGGCGGGCGTCACCCAGCTCCAGGCCCAGGCCGTCCACCATCCATCACCCACACCTTCCCGCCGGGGTCATCGGGTGCGCTCCTTGGGCACGGGACGTGGTTCCCACGAGGACACCCCATTGATCCGTTCGGACCAGTGCGTACTGGTCCGAACGGAGTGAATTCGTCGTTGATCAGGAATTGTCGGACTCGGGAAGCATGATTCGGCGCATCACGGGTACCAAAGCAATCGACAGTTCGGCGACCACGATATCCGGGCTCTTTCCGGGGGTGTCGAAGAACGGCTCAGTCACGGAGGTCACGGTGGGCGGTCTCGTCAATCTCGTTTTCTGGTCCATCACGGGCGGCGTCCTGTTCCTGATGGCTGAGCGTGCCCTCGTGGGCGCCGCCCGCGACGCCGGCGGCGCGGCCGCCGGGCGGGCGGGAGCGGACGCCGGTTCCGCCGTCGCGGGCGGTGGAACGCCGGTGGCGGAGCCGAACGAGAACCCACGTGACGGGCTGGCGCGACCCGGGGCGTCCGCCGCCGCGCGGTCCACGACACGGGGATACCGGCCCGTTTCGGCTGCTCGGCGGGGTTCGTCCCGCCCTGGGGGGTCCGTCAGGACCCGGCGCCGCCGGTCCACCGAGCGGCGGACCGACCCCCGCGCGCTGCTGGCGGTGGAGACCGGGGTGCTGCGACGGGCAGCCTGACCCGTACCGCGTGGTTCCGCCGAACGGGAACCTGTCGGTTCGGCCCGTTAGGGTGACCGGAACAGGCGGGCGGAACAATTCCGCTGGATTCGGGGGAATGCGAAGAAGTGCTGGCTCCGGATTCTCCGGGTGCTGGTGCGGAGATCGTCCCGTCGTTGGTCGTGGGAAATGGGCGGGGTCGGTTTCGACCGTCCGGCCCGCCGCGAACACGGGGAGTGGTGGAGTACCGACCGGGGCCGCGAGGCGCGCCGGGAACCCCGCCGTCGGGGTGGTCACGCCGGGCGGTGCGCGCGGGCCCGCCCTACCGGGTCAGCCGCCCACCAGCAGGTGCGACAGCTGCTGGGCGTTCGTGTGGGCGTAGTCGGCGTGGCAGTTGTTCATCACGACGTGGGTGCGGTCCGCCCGCTGGGCGAGGTCGGTGATGCGAGGCGCCCACTCGGCCAGCTCCGGACCGCTGTAGTGGTAGCCGAACCGTTCCTGGACGTCGCGGCTGGTCCACTTCTCCGAGTGGCCGTGGAACCGGACGACCGCGAGGTCGGCGGTGGCCGCCAGCACCGGGGGGATCGAGTTCGGATAGCCCTGGGGCATGTCCACGCAGACGTAGGGCAACGCGTGGTCGCTGAGGAACCCGAGGGTCTCCCGCTGGTTGTCCTCCGACATCCAGGTGTGGTTGCGGAACTCGACGCAGACCGGGACCGGAGCGCACCGGCGCTGGCATTCGAGCAGGTACTGCTTGTTCCGACGTCCGATCGGGAACCACTGCGGGAACTGGAAGAGCAGCCCGCCCAACTTCCCCGCGTCGAGCAGCGGTGTCAGGGCCGACAGGAACCGTTCCCACACCGACTCCACGAGTCCGGGGTCGGCGTCCCGCTGGTAGAGGTTCCTCGACCCCTCGGGTCGCAGGTCCTTCGGCAGGGCCGAGGGTTTCGTCGGGTGGTGGGTCAGCAGGGAGAACGCCTTGACCGTGAAGGTGAAGTCGGCGGGAGTGCGCTCCGCCCAGAGCCGGGCGGTGTTCTCGGCCGGCGAGGCGTAGTAGGTCGAGTCGACCTCCACCAGGGGGAACCGCGAGGCGTAGTAGCGGAGCCGGTCCTCGGCGGTCCGGGCCTCGGGCGGGTACCAGTCGGTGGCCAGCAGGGTGGGATCGGTCCACCCCGCCGTACCCACCAGGATCTCGCCCACGCCCCGAACGGTAGTCCCGGGCTCCGAGGGCGGCAGCCCAGCGCTCGGTGACCAGCTCGAACGGCCGGCCGCCCCGGCCCGCGATGGTGCTCCCACCCGT
Source organism: Actinoalloteichus caeruleus DSM 43889 (assembly GCF_000429185.2). GTDB lineage: Bacteria > Actinomycetota > Actinomycetes > Mycobacteriales > Pseudonocardiaceae > Actinoalloteichus_B > Actinoalloteichus_B caeruleus. Next base: position 166,269 of record NZ_AUBJ02000001.1, read on the forward strand.
GGTCCGCCCCACCTCGCCCCGGGCGGGACGGCCAGTCCGGGACGGGAGACCATCGGCTGGCGACCTCGGCGCCCAGAGCGGCGTCACCACCGCCGCTCGGCGGTTCGCGGGGCGTCCCCCGCGAACCGGGCGGCCCCATCGCGGCGCGGACGCGTTCTGGCAGACTGGTTGACTGGGTGGTAACCGCTTCCACGCCCGGGAACCCGCGCGTTGCGCGAGGACGCGGTCGCGGCGGCGCACCCGACGGGCACGGCGACCGGACACGACGAGGTGAGGATTCTTCGTGCGACACACCCCGACGACAACGTCAGACAGCCCGCGAGGGGCGCGGTCCGCGTCGACGGGGGGCACGCGGTGAGCGGGCCCGACCACCGCCGACGGGCGCTCGTGGTGCGGGGCGGGTGGCCCGGGCACGAGCCGCGAGCCGCCACCGACCTCTTCCTGCCGTTCCTGCGCGGCAACGGCTTCGACGTCGACACCCTCGACTCCCTCGACGTCTACACCGACGACGAGCGGATGGCGGCCACCGACCTGGTGGTGCAGTGCTGGACCATGGGCGAGGCCACCGAGGACCAGGTCCGGGGCCTGGCCGACGCGGTCCGCGCCGGAACCGGTCTCGCCGGCTGGCACGGCGGGATCATCGACGCGTTCCGGGGCAGCATCGACTACCAGCGCCTCACCGGTGGCCAGTTCCTGTGGCACGCCCCGGGGCTGACCGACTTCGAGGTCACCGTGCGGCCCGACCACGCCCACCACCCCGTCGTCGCCGGCCACCACCGGCTGCGCCTGCACTCCGAGCAGTACTGGGTCGCCACCGACTCCCACAACGAGGTGCTCGCCGAGACCGTGCTGCCCGCCGGACCCGACACCCCGTGGGACCAGCCGGTCACGATGCCCGCGATCTGGACCCGCACGTGGGGGAGTGGCCGGGTCTTCGTCTCCACACTCGGCCACCACCTGCCGGACCTCACCGACCCAGCCGTACGAGACATCACGGGAAGGGGGCTGCTGTGGGCCGCCCGTTGAACATCGGCATCATCGGAGCCGGCACGATCAGCCGGCGGTACGCGCGCACCATCGCCGACCGTCCCGAGTTGAACCTGACGGCCGTCGCCGACCTCGTCGAGGACCGGGCGACCGAGCTCGCCGCCGCGTACCCACCCGCCACCGCCCGATCCGTGGGCGAACTGCTGAGCAGTGACGACGTGGACGTGGTGGTCAACCTGACCATCCCCGCCGCGCACACCGGGGTCAGCATGGCCGCGCTCCGGGCGGGCAAGCACGTCTACGTGGAGAAGCCGCTCGCCCTGGACGTGGCCGAGGCGGGGGCGGTGCTGGACTTCGCGGAGGGGCGGGGACTGCGGGTCGCCTGCGCGCCGGACACCGTGCTGGGCACCGGGTTCCAGACCGCACGCCACCTGTTGGACGCCGGCGCCGTCGGCGACGCCGTCGCCGCCACCGCGTTCTGGACCTCACCGGGACACGAGACCTGGCACCCCGACCCCGCCTTCTACTACCAGCCCGGCGCCGGACCCCTCTTCGACATGGGGCCCTACTACCTCACCGCGCTGATCAGCCTCCTCGGCCCGGTCGAGCAGGTGTTCGGGGCGGGGAGCCGCGCCACTGACACCCGCACGGTGGGCAGCGGCCCCCGGCAGGGGGACCGCGTCCCGGTCGAGGTGGACACCCACGTCTCCGCGTTGCTGCGCCACGAGTCCGGCCTGGTCAGCACCCTGATGGTGAGCTTCGACGTCGCCGCGTCCCGGCTGCCGAGGATCGAGGTGTACGGCACGGCCGGAACCCTGTCCGTCCCCGACCCGAACGCCTTCGAAGGCAGCTGCGAACTGTGGCGGTCGGGGTCGGACGGCTGGGTCGAACAGCACCCCCAGGCCGGGGCACCGGACACCGAACGCGGCTACGGGCTGGTCGACCTCGCCGACGCGCTGGCCCACGACCGCGAACACCGGGCCAGCGGGCGGCTCGCGCTGCACGTCCTCGACGTCATGCGCTCGGTGCTCACCTCGAACGAGACGGGGTCGGGGGTCCGGGTCGCCAGCACCTGCGCCCGGCCCCCGGCCCTCCCGTTGCCGACCGCCGCCGACGGTCTCGTCGGAACGACCTGACCGGGGCCGCGTGGTGGTCAGCCGGGCAACTGGCCACCACGCGACTCCACGGTGCGGGCCGCGTCCAGGGTGAGGGAGAACGGCGCGTCGCGGTCACAGGTCAGCCGACCGTCCACCACCCTGAGCTCGGCGACCTGCACCCGTGCCCGGCGCTCTCCGCCGGGCTCGGTGAAGTACACGAGGAAGGCCCGTTCCCCCTGCGTGATCGCGACCGCGTGGTGCCCCAGCCCGTCGTCGCCGTCCCGCACCCCCGGCCGGTCCAGGATCGGTTCGTCCTGGAGTTCCCAGGCGGTGAGGTCATCCGACCGGTAGACGGACAGACCGGACCAGAAGTCGTTGATCATCCAGTGGCTGCCGGCGAACGAGAAGACCGTGGGCCCCTCCTGCGGGCGGTCGGTGATCACCGGGCCGACCGTCGTCCAGTCGAACAGGTCAGGCGAGTCCGCCGCGTGGATGTGGCTGTCGTCCGCCTCGTCCTTGAACCACATGCGCCAGCCGCCCCCCGGTAGCGGGGCGACAGCGGCGTCGATCACCTTCCTGCTGGACAGGTCGAGTTCCGAACGGAACTCCCAGCTCCACAGGTCCGACGACGTGTAGTGCAGGATCAGCCGCTCGCCGACCCAGTCCGTGGGCACGCCCCGGACGTAGGAGACGAACATGTGGTACTGGCCCTCGTGCCAGACCACCTCGGGCGCCCAGTACGTGTTGCGCCCCCGCTCGAAGGCGAGGCCCTCGGCGACCCCCCGGTACAGCCAGGTCGCGCCCCCGTCCGAACTCGTCGCCACCCCGATGTCCGTGCCGTGCACCCAGGCGAAGCCCTCCACGTCGGCGGTAGCCCGCCGCTGCGTGTAGAACATCCACCACTCCCCGGTCGCGCGGTGGTGGATCAACGTGGGGTCGGTGGCGCCGTCGTACACGGGATCCCGGTACAGCGGAGCTCGGACGACCTCGTCCCTGGTCGGTGCGGTTCCGGCACTCACGTCGAGATTCCCTCCCTGTTCGGGGCCCGCCGCGACCCGTCCACGGCGGTGCGCCCCGGGGGCGGCCGCGGGTCCCCGGCCCGACGCTCCTCGCCGGCCGACGGGTGGCCCGGCGCCACCCTAGGCGATCGCCCGCCGCCCGCCGGGGAACCGTCCCGCTGGCACCCTCCCCGCCGCCGCACCGGTCCCCAGGGCATCCGACAGGCCCGCTGACCAGGCCGTTCGACCACCAGACCACCGGAGCGGCCGGCGACCGCCCGCCCGGAGGGGCGCGGGCGCCCGACCCCGCCGGCCCACGGGGGCCACGGGGATTGGCCGGGAAGGGCCAGACATCCGATGACAGGGCGGGCCGGCCGGGAGAACCACCCATACTCGGTCAACCAGATCCCGCGTACGACGCGCTCACGGCCGGGAACGGGCACGACGGCCGCACCGGCGGGCGCCGATCTCGGCGGGCCCCGACCCCGCGCCGTGGGGTGGCGGGAAGGGAAGCCAGGAAGGACAGCAACATGCGCAGACGTTGGCCTCTCGCCGTCGCCGCGGCGGCTGCGGTCGCGGTGGCCGGGTGTGGATCGCAGGACGGCGGCGACGGTGACGTCACCCTCCGCTTCGTCTACTGGGGCAACGACGACCGTGCCCAGGCGACGAACGAGGCGATCGCCCTGTTCGAGGAACGCCACCCGAACATCAGGGTGGAGAGCTCCTTCTCGTCCTTCGAGAACCACTTCCAGAAGCTGTCCACCGAGGTCGCCGGGGGCAACGCCCCGGACATCGTGCAGATGGACTACCGGTACCTGCGGGAGTACGCGGACCGGGGGGTGCTGCTCGACCTCGCCAGCGGCGAGGCGGGGGAGAACCTCGCGACCGAGGACATCCCCGACGAGCTGCTGGCCTCCGGTCAGCTCGACGGTCAGCTCTTCGGGATCCCAATGGCGCAGAACACCCAGGTCCTCATCTACGACAGCGAACTCTGGGAGGACGCCGGGGTCACGCCGGAGGACGGCTGGACCTGGGACGACTTCCACGCCGCTGCCCTCGCGATCAGCGAGGGCAGCGACGCGGAGCCCTCCGTGTTCGGCACCTCCGACTTCGGCGGCGCCGAGGACTGGTTCGAGGTGTGGCTGCGGCAGCAGGGCAAGGAGCTGTTCACCGACGACGGGCAGATCGGCTACGACGGCGAGGACCTCGCCGAGTTCTGGGAGCTCGCCGCCGAGTTCCGCGAGTCGGGTGCCGCCACCCCGCCGGAGATCAGCACCGGCATGGACGGCTCGATCGCCACCAGCCCGATGGGCAAGAACCGGTCCGCCTCGGAGTTCGGCTACGACAGCGGGTTCACCTCCTACGAGCAGACCCTGGGCCGCCCGATGGGCCTGGCCCCGTTCCCCTCCTCCGGTGACGAGCTCGGGCAGTACGCGAAGCCGTCCATGCTCGCCTCGGTGGCCGCGAACACCGACCACCCCGCCGAGGCGGCCCTGTTCGTCGACTTCATGATCAACGACGTCGACGCGGGCCTCATCCAGGGCACCACGCGGGGGATGCCGGTCAACGCCGAGGTCCGCGAGGCCGTCGGTGGTGAGTTGGAGGGCGCCGAGCTCGCGGTGTTCACCTTCGAGGAGGAGATCGCCGACCAGCTCGCCACCGCACCCCCGCCGCCCCCGCCGGGTGAGGGCGCCGTCAAGCGGGACTTCCAGCGCGTCAACGACGACGTCGCCTTCGGCCGCCTCACCGTCGAGGAGGGCGTCGAGCGCTTCCTCACCGACGCGAAACGACAACTGGGCGGTTGATCCACCGGCCGTGGTCGACGTCCGAGCCGACCAGCGCACGCGCACCCGGGGATGGGCGACCCCACGAGGAAGGACACCGGAATGACCGACGCCGTCGCGGCCCGGACCGCCTGGTTCACCGAAGCCCGGTTCGGCCTCTTCGTGCACTGGGGCCTCTACTCCCTCGCCGCCAGGCACGAGTGGGTCAAACTGCGGGAACACCTCGACGACGAGCACTACGACCGGTACTTCCGCCACTTCCGGGGCGACCGCTACGACCCGGCTCGCTGGGCGCGTGACGCCCGGCGAGCCGGTATGCGGTACGCGATCCTGACCAGCAAGCACCACGAGGGCTTCTGCCTGTGGGACTCCACCCACACCGACTACAAGGTGACGAACACACCCGCTGGCCGGGACGTGCTGGCCGAGTTCGTCGACGCCTTCCGGGCCGAGGGCCTGCGCGTCGGCTTCTACTACTCGCTGATCGACTGGCACCACCCCGACTACCCCTGGGACGGCATGCACCCCCGTTGGGAACGCGGGGGCGACAACCACGAGGGCGATCTCGACTCCTACGTCGACTACCTGCACGCCCAGGTCCGGGAACTGGTGACCGCCCACCGGCCGGACGTGTTGTGGTTCGACTTCTCCTTCCCCGAGCCGGCTTCCGGCCTGGACAACGGCAAGGGACGCGACCACTGGCGGTCGGCGGACCTCGTCGCGATGGTGCGGGAACTCGCACCCGCCACGCTCGTCAACGACCGCCTCGACCTCCCCGGATCCGCCGACTTCCTCACCCCCGAGGAACGGTCCCCGCACGACGACCTCACCGAGCGGGGACTCCCCTGGGAGACCTGCCGCACCCTCAACGGGTCCTGGGGCTACGCGCCAGGCTTCCAGCAGTGGCTCGACGCCGGCCAGGTGATCCGGGTGCTGGTGGACGGCGTCGCGAAGAACGGCAACCTGCTCCTCAACGTCGGCCCGACCGCCCGGGGCGAGTTCGAACCCCGGGCCAGGGCCCTCCTCGCCGAGGTCGGTGACTGGCTGGAGGTCCACTCCGACGCCATCCACGGGGCCGGGCCGTCGCGGTTCCCCACCCCGGACGACTGCCGCCTCACCCAGCGCGGCGACCGGCTCTACCTGCACCTCTTCGCCTGGCCCTCCGGGCAGGTGGTGTTGCCGGGACTCGCGGGGCACCTCGAGTACGCCGCCTTCCTGCACGACGGCGCGGAGGTGGAGTTCACCGAGATCCGCGACTGGCGGCCCGACGTCCCGCACCGGGTGGCCCCCGGTCCGGAGGGGTCCGTGGTGCTGCGGTTGCCCACCGTTCGCCCCGAACAGGAGGTACCCGTCGTCGAACTCGTGCTCGTCGACCCCGGGCACGGAACAGCCTCGCCGGCCGACTGACGGCCGGGCAACGGGGAGGGGAGCGGCCGGGCACTCGGGGTGACTCCGCCGCACCCGACAACACCTCAGCCCGGCGAACGCCGAGGCCGAGGGTGGGCGGCACCGGACCGGGTCGCGCCGTGGTCGAAACCGCCGGCCTCCGGCCCCCGCACCGGACCGGTCTGACGGCGCAGCCGAGGCAACGCCCGCCGGAGATCGGCCAGGAAGAGGTCCGAGAGGTCCCTGGTGAAACCGTTGCGCACCACGACCCGGAGCACGGACAGGTCGGTGCGATCCGGTGGGAAGGTGTACGCCGGCACCAGCCAGCCGGACTCCCGCAGCGCCGCGGCCACGTCGAACACGCTGTACCCCGTGACGTCCCCGCGGAGGCACCACGTGAGGACCGGCAGCTGGCTGCCGTCGCTGACCAGGCGGAACGGCCCCAGGTCCGCCACCGCTGCCGCGAGCCGGGTGGCCACCTCCCGGCAGTACAGCTGCACGCGGCGGTAACCGGTCACGCCAAGCCGGAGGAAGTTGTAGTACTGCGCCACGACCTGCGCTCCCGGCCGGGAGAAGTTCAACGCGAAGGTGGGCATGTCGCCACCCAGGTAGTTCACCCGGAACACCAGGTCCTCCGGGAGCGCTGACGGTTCCCGCCACACCACCCAGCCCACGCCCGGGTACACCAACCCGTACTTGTGGCCGGAGGTGTTGATCGAGGCGACCCGGGACAACCGGAAGTCCCACCGCAGGTCCGGGTCGCAGAAGGGGGCCACCATGCCACCCGAGGCCGCGTCCACGTGCACCGGGACGTCGAGGCCGGCGCGCCCCTCCAGCTCGTCCAACGCCCGGCAGATGTCCTCGACGGGTTCGTAACTGCCGTCGAAGGTCGACCCGAGGACGCCGACCACGCCGATCGTGTGGTCGTCGCAGCGGGCCACCGCCTCCTCCGGGGACAGGTGGAACCGGGCGCCCGACATCGGCACCACCCTCGGTTCGACGTCCCAGTAGTTGGCGAACTTGTCCCAGCAGACCTGGACGTTGGCACCCATCACCAGGTTCGGGCGCTCCGTCGACGCGCCCGCCGCCCGCCGGCGGTGCTGCCACCGGCGTTTCAACGCCAGCCCGGCGAGCATGCAGGCCTCACTCGACCCCGTCGTCGAACATCCGACGGCCCGACGCGGGTCCGGGGCGTTCCACAGCCGGGACAGCATGTGGACGCACCGCTCCTCCAACTCGGCGGTCCTCGGGTACTCGTCCTTGTCGACCACGTTGCGGTCGGAGCACAACGCGATGAGCTCGTCCGCCTCCTCGTCCATCCAGGTCGTGACGAAGGTGGCCAGGTTCAGGCGCGCGTTGCCGTCCAACATCAGCTCGTCGCGCACCACCTGGTAGGCCACCCGGGGCGGGAGTCCCCGGTGCGGCAGGGCGTGCCGGGGAACCCGCGTCGGCTCCTCGGTGAACACCGGGTTCACCGACACCTCGTCGTCGCCGTCGGGCCGGTCGCCGGAGAGCGGTCCACGCGCCATGCCCGCACCGTACTGACGGGGTGGCGGTCCGGCAGGCTGATCAGCCGCCGGACCGCCACGTCCACCGCCCGCGCACTCACCCCGCGCCGTCGGCCAGGGGCAGTGCCGCCTCCCCCTCGTCCGGGACCCGCAGCTCCCCGGTCCCGGGGTCCACCAGGTAGACCTTCGCCTCGGAGATGTCGAAGTAGAGACCGACCAGCCGCAGCCGGCCCTCGGTGACCGCATCCCGCACGCACGGGTAGGTCATCAGGTTCGCCAGCTGCTGCACGACGTTGCGCACCGCCAGCGACCGCTGGCACGCCGGTTCCGGCTCGGACAGGTCGTCGGCCGGCGCCGGCGGTGGGGGGACCACCAGCGGTTCGGCGTGGGCGAGCCAGTTCGACAGGTGGCTGTCCCCCTCGGTCCCGCCCCGCGCGACCGCGTTCATCGCCCCGCAGTGCGAGTGCCCGCACACCGTGATCGAGTCGACGGCCAGGGCCTGCACCGCGTACTCGACGGCGGCCCCGACCGAGGCGTCCCCGGGGGCGCCGCACGGCGGTACCAGGTTGCCCACGTTCCGGACCGTGAACAGGTCGCCCGGCCCGCTGGTGGTGATCACGTTGGGGACGACGCGGGAGTCCGCGCAGCAGAGGAAGAGCTGGCTGGGGCGCTGACCATTGGTCGCCAACTCCGCGAGGTAGGGGCGGACGAGAGGAGCGGAGTGCCGTTCGAACTCCCGCATCCCCAGGATCATCGGGTCCTCCCCGCGTTCCCGCTGCCGGGGGATCGCCGAGCGGGCCGGGTGCTGCCAGTGCCGCCAGGAGGCCAGCCACTGCGGCACGACGTGCGCGGGGCTCTTGCGCCGGCGGGGCCGCGCCCCGTCGGAGACGTGCTGGTACCACACACCGGTGGTCTCCTCGACCCGGACCGTTCCCCCCTGGCGCTCGTACTCGCGCCGCCACTCGTGCAGGGCGTCGAAGGCCGCGTGGTCCATGAAGTCGATGTGCAGTTCGACCGTGACCGATCCGCCGGGCGGGATGGCCCGCAGCCGCTCGGTCAACCCGGCGGCCCCGAGGAACACCATCGACCCCTGGACCCGCACCAGCCACTCGCCGGAGCCCCGGTCGCGGACCTCCACCCGCTGGTGGGCGAGGCGGTACAGGCTGACGAGCACCGCCACCGCGATCCCGAGCAGCACCCCGTAGAGCAGGTCGATGAACACCACGCCGAGCATCGTGGTGGCGTAGACGGGGAACTCCCGGTGCCGCCACAGCAGCCGTATCTGCGCGACGTTCACGAGCTTGGCGCCGACGACGACCAGCACGGCCGCGAGCGCGGCCATCGGGATCAGCTCGAGCGTGTCGGTCAGGAACAGGACGAAGACACCGATCCAGACCCCGTGCATCACCGCCGAAGCCCTGGTGCGCGCTCCAGCCGCCACGTTCGTGGTGCTCCGCACGATCACCTGGGTGACAGGCAACCCGCCGAGCGAGCCCGAGACCATGTTCGCGGTGCCCTGCGCGACCAGTTCCCTGTTCAGGTTCGCCCGTGGCCCCGAGTGCATCCGGTCGACCGCGACCGCGGCCAACAACGACTCCACGCTGGCGACGAGCGCCAGGGTGAGCACCGCCAGGACGATGGCCCCGACCGGTCCGGCCGGCATCTCGGGCAGCGCGAGCTCCCCGAGGGGGTCCTCCGGAAGCGCGACCCGGTCGACGTCGAGACCGAGCGCCCAGGCGGTGATCGTCGCCCCGAGCACCGCGACCAGGGCCGCCGGTACCGCCTTCACCCGCCGCAGCCGAGGCCAGCCCAGCATCAGACCGATGGTGAGCCCACCGATGACGACCGTGGGCAGGTGCGCGTTGGCGAGGTTCGGTACGAAGGCACGGAGGTTGTCGAGGGCGCCCGTCCGAGCCTCGGCCCCGAGGACCAGCTGGAACTGGCCGATCAGGATCGTCAGCCCGATGCCGGCGAGCATGCCGTGCACCACCGCCGGCGAGAGGGCCAACGCCACGCCCGCGACGCGGCTCAGCCCGAGTACCACCTGGAGGATGCCCGCGGCGACGACGATCCCGGTGGTCGCGGCCCAGCCGAACTGTTCGATGAAGCCGGCCACGATCACGACCAGGCCGGCGGCCGGTCCGCTCACCCCGAGCGGGGCTCCGCTGAGCGCGCCACCCACGACCCCGCCGACCACGGCGGCGACCAGCCCCGCCATCAGCGGCGCGCCGGTGGCCACGGCGATGCCCAGGGACAGGGGGAGCGCCACCAGGAACACCACCAGGGATGCCGGGAGGTCGTGTCGCGCCAGTGACGCGAGCCGGCCGGGTGAGGGGGCCCCTGGCGGGTCGACCGCGGTGCGTTCCCCGCCGTGCGGGTGGGACTCGTCGCGTTTCTGCATGGGAGACGTCCTTCGGTGTCATCACTGAGTGCGTCCGTTCGGGCACTCGTCGTGTTCGGTGGTGGAGGTGCGGCGTCGTCCGGAGCGCGGACCACGCTCCGGTGAGGTCCTGGGTGGGTGCGTCCTCCTCGCGCGACGACGGGCGTGGAGGGGAGGGGCGGGCCGGGTGGGCGCGGTGGTCCGGGACCGGTCGAACTCGCTCGGGGGACCGGCGGAGGTGCTGGTGACGCCGTGCCGTGCCGGACGAGTCAGGAGCCGGGGAGGGCCCGTCAGGCCGCCGGCCCGCCTAACCGGCGGCCGGGAGGTCTGGGGGAGTGGCGACGGACGAGCGCGCTCCTCATGGTCACCTCCACTGCTCCAGCGGCACGAAGGAGTGAGTCCAACTGCCGCCACCGGCTAGTTACATCTTGACCAAATTGGGCCTTCAAGACAAAACGAATCAACCAGTCGGGTTAAAGATTTTCCGCCGGATGCACAGCGTGGTGGCGCAACCCGAACGCGGGACTCACGTCCTACCAGTGAGGATGAGTAGACGAGCGGGTCACCTGCCCCAGGCTGACCTGGCCTGGTCGGACGTGCGCCCGACGGGCTTCCCGGGAGCGACCCGCGACAGTGGTCCGGCCGCCGGGCCTCGAACGCGACTGAACGGGAGCGATGCTGGTGGCAGTGGTGAGCGAGATGCTGGACGCCCTTGCCGATCTGCCCAGGCCCGCCGTCATCGCGGCCGCCGGCCTGCTCGTCCTCGCGGAGTGCACCCTCGGGCTCGGCTTCCTCGTGCCCGGGGAGACCGGCCTGCTGGTCGCCTCCACGACCGCGCGCGACGCCTGGACCTTCGTGATCCTCTGCCTCGTCGTCACGGTCTGCGCCGCCACCGGGGACTCCATCGGTTACTGGCTGGGACGGCGCTACGGGGTTCGGCTCCGGGAGAGCCGCCTGGTGCGTCGCATCGGCCTCCAGCACTGGGACCGCGCGGCCGAACTGCTCCGGCGGCATGGCGGCGGAGCGGTGTTCGCCGCCCGGTTCCTCCCCGTGGTGCGCACCCTCACCCCGGCCTCCGCCGGTGCCGCCGGCCTTCCCTACGCGCGGTTCCTGCCGGCGTCGATCTCGGGCGCCGCCTGCTGGGCGCTCCTGCACGTCTCGATCGGTGCCGCCGCCGGCGCCTCCGCCGAGTACCTCGAACGCAAGCTCGGCGTCGCGAGCTGGTTCGTCTTCGGCGCGATCGTGCTCGCCGCCGTGGTCGTCACCATCGTCAGGAAGCGCCGGAGCGCGGCGCGGGAACGCCTCCCCGAAGCCGACCCGGCGGAGGCCGTGCTGGTGGGGAAACCGGCCGGCATGGCCCCGGTCTCCGACGGACCACGCGAGCACACCGCAGGCGAACCGGACGACGCCGCCCCCCGCGGGTGACCCCACCTGGCAGCCGAGCACCGGTCCCGGCTGGGCCTCGGGCGTTCCCGCTCGCCTGCCCGGCGGAGGAGTCCCCCGGAAGTGGTCGTTCAACCCCCGACTGATCTAACGTCAGTCAGACGTGCGGTACCGGATCATGCGGTGCGGACGGGGCTGCCCGGTCGGTTGGACCGGGCCATCGGAGTTCGAGAGCCACATCACGCGCCGGCGCGCAACGTCGACACCGGTGCGAACGTCCTCCTCCTGGGAGGAGGACAGCCGGCCGGCGCCAGTGCGCTGGCCGACCCGGCGCCGGAACCTCGTCGAACGCCTCCGTCCATCACCGGTCCTCTCGTGAGAGAGCGTGTCGCGAATCGTGTGGGTGAGCCGTCCTCGCTCGCCCCGTGGAAGGGGTTGTTCCTGCCGTGATCCTGGCTCGGGCGAAAGGCGCCTCCAAGCTGCTGGGTCTCTGTCTGATAGCCGGAGTGCTCCTCGCCGCCGTCTTCTTCCCCGCGGCAGCCGGCTTCGGCGCGGTGTCCAACCAGGCGGCCGACACCGTGAGCGGAACGTCGGCGGAGATGGAGAGCGCGGAACCCGCGGTGGTGACCACCGTGACCGACCGCGACGACAATCCGATCGCCTACCTGTACCACCAGAACCGGGTGATGGTGGGGCCCGACGAGATCTCCGACGAGATGAAGGCCGCCATCATCGCCGTGGAGGACCACCGGTTCTTCGACCACGACGGCGTCGACTGGCAGGCGACCTTCCGGGTGGCCGTCCAGAACCAGTTCGCCGGCCGCATCGAGGGCGGCGGGTCGACCCTGACCCAGCAGTACGTGAAGAACTACCTCGCCTTCATCGTGGGTGACGGTGACGAGGAGGCCTTCGGGGAGGCCACCGAGGCCACGATGGCCAGGAAGCTGCGCGAGGCCCGCATCGCCCTGGACATCGAGAAGCGCATGACCAAGGACGAGATCCTGACGGGCTACCTGAACATCGTGCCCTTCGGGAACGAGACCTACGGGGTGCACCAGGCAGCGCGCACCTACTTCGACACCACACCCGACCAGCTCAACCTGCCGCAGGCCGCGCTGCTCGCCGCCGTGGTGAACGCGCCGAGCGTGCTGAACCCCGGCCGGAATCCAGAGGACGCCCAGCGTCGCCGCAACCTCGTGCTCAATCGCATGGGTGACGAGGGCATGCTCGGGGAGACCGTTGAGGACAGCCGCCGGGTCGCCGAGGAGGCCAAGCAGGAGCCCCTCGGTGTGATCAACCCGCTCAACCGCCTGCCCAACGGCTGCGTCGGCCACGGCAACGGTGACGTCAACGGCTTCTTCTGCTCCTACGTGATGAACTACCTGCGCGAACACGGGTTCGACGACGAGGACCTCAAGCGCAACGGCTACACGATCAAGACGACGTTGGACCCGGTGGCGACGCAGGCGGCCAAGGCCGCGGCCGAGCAGGAGGTCGGCAAGACCACCCCGGGCGTCGCCAACGTGATGGCCGTCGTCGAACCGGGGCGGGAGTCGCACAAGGTGCGGGCGCTGGTCGCCAACCGCGACTACGGCGTCGACCCGGACCGGGGGCAGACGAGCTGGGACCTGCCCAGCGCGGTGATGCCCTTCGGCACGGGGTCCACGTACAAGATCTTCACCGCCGCCGCCGGTCTCGAACAGGGCTACAAGATCCACCAGGAGTTCGACTCCCCGGAGTCCCACACCTCGTCGGTGTACCGCAACGGCAACAACCCCTACGTCGTCACCGGCGGCATGGACCGCAGGGTCTCCCTCCAGGACTCCCTCGCCTTCTCCCCCAACACCACCTTCGTGCAGATGTCCGAGGAGATCGGGCTGGACAGCGTGGTGGACATGGCCTACCGGTTGGGGCTGCGCAAGGGCATGGACGGGGTCAACCACAACGGCACCGGCATCGACCCGGACTCGGACGACCCCCGGGTGAGCATGCCCCAGCGGGACTTCCTCAAGCAGAACAACATGGGCGCCTTCACCCTCGGCTTCACCCCGACCAGCGTGCTGGAACTGGCCAACGTCAGCGCCACCCTCACCAGCGGCGGCGTGTGGTGCCCGCCTTCCCCGATCGAAGCCATCACCGACAAGCACGGCAACCCGGTCGAGATCGAGGAACAGCCGTGCGAGCAGGCCGTCGACGAGGGCCTGGCCAACTCGATGGTCGTCGCCCTGAGCAAGGACGACACGGTGGGCACGGCGGCGAACGCCGCCAACGCCACCGGCTGGAACCGGCCCGCGATCGGCAAGACCGGCACCACCCAGGGACACCGCTCCGCCGCCTTCACCGGAGCCACCCCCCAGATGGCCGGTGCCGTGCTCATCTTCGGCGACGGCGCCTCGCCCCAGCCGATCTGCAGTGGCCCGCCGGTCACCGAATGCGGTGTCGGGAACATCTACGGGGGTCACGCACCCGCCAGGACCTGGTTCCGCGCGATGAACGTCATCCTGGAGGGAACCGAGGTCGCGGCACTACCGCAGGCTGATCCTCGCCACCTCTGACCTCTTCGGAGGAGAACGTCGGGCCTGCCGGGCGAATGCGCCCTCCGACCCGCGAGGCCCGGGTGGCCGTCCACCGGAAATGAGAGGATGGCCACCCGGTCGCCGGGCCCGAACCCCGCCGACCGGGCGAAACGTCCGCACACCCCCGCACGGTCCCCTTGACGGAATCGAGATGATTCACGCGTGCCCACTCGGGTAACCGGGGAGGGTAAGGGGAGAGTTGTCCGCGCGCAGCGCGTCCGACGGGTGGATGCGACCGGGTCACCCCTGCCGCGGGGGGAACAGAAGCAGGCGAGGAGGAAGCGGTGATCGGCGATGACACGGGAACGCGGCAGGGGACTCCGCTGGAACTGCGTCCTGACCACGCCACCCCGGAACGGGGTGCCGGTGCCGACGGAGGACCCGAACCGCTGCGGATGGTCGCCGCCGCCGAGGCAGCGGCCTTAGTGCACGTCCGCCGCACGCTGCGTTCCTGGCTGTCCGGGGCGGGAGTCGACGAGGACAGCTCGGAGTGCCTCCAGCTGGCCGCCTACGAAGCGCTGGCCAACGCCGCCTCGCACGCCTACCCGGAGGACGACGGCGGGTCGGTGTCCATGCGCGCCTGGGTGGATGGCCAGGTGGTCCACGTGGAGGTCGCCGACCACGGAACATGGCGCCCGCCGCCCGCCGACCCGGGAAGCCGGGGGCGGGGTCTCCTGCTGATGGAACGGTGCGTCGACCAGGTCGAGCTCAGTCGCACGGCGTCCGGGACCAGGGTAGGGCTGAGCAGGGCCGTCACGCTGCACTCGACGAGCTGAGGACCGGGGCGGACCACCGGCCCCGCGTGGCCACCGGTGGGCTCCGGCCGCCCCCGCCGGTACGCCGGGTGGCGCTCGCGAGGGCACGCGCGCTCCAGGCCGTCCGGGCGTGGCGACGGGGACGAGCCCTCAGGAACTGCCGGTCGCCTTCCCCCGGGCCCGACCGGACTCCGGAGGGGGAACGGGGGCTTCGCGGGCCGCACTCGGGTCGCCGGGCGACTCCTCGACGCCAAGCCGAGCCCACGCGAAGCCGAGCCGGGGTTCGGGTGGCGCCGGCTGGCGCCGGTGCCTACTGGCGGGCCCCGCCGGTGCCTACTGTCGGGCCCCGCCGGTGCCTACTGTCGGGCCCCGTCGACGAACCGGAAGATGGTGTGCAGGCCCGTGATGCGCATGACCCGCGAGGCGTGGCGGTTCATCGCCGCCAACACGACCTCCCCGCCCCGGGGCTGCACCAACCTCCGGGCGCGGACGAGACTGCTCAGGCAGGCGGAGTCCAGGAAGGTGACCTCGGCGAAGTCCAGGGTGAATCCCGTCGCGCCCGAGGCGAGCAACTGGTCCACCACCGTGTCCAGCTGCGGCGCCGAATAGTGGTCCACCTCGCCGGACAGGCGGATGAACCCCACGTTCTCCGAGTCCAGCGTTCCCCGGGCGATCTCCGTCTCCGCGAGGACGTCGCCGTCGTGCTGTCCCGACTCGTCGGGCGGCTTTCTCTCGGCGGGATGACCTGTCATCGGCTGTTCTCCGGTGTTCGTACTGCTGCCTGGGTCCGCTGCTCCGGCGGCGTTCCGCCTGTCGAGGACAGCCTCCCAACGTGTTCCCCGTCGGGGACCTGGCCAAACCTACGGGTTGGTGTGTGACGCGTCACTCCGACGGGTGAGTTCCCGCGTCCTCGGCCGTCCCCGGCGGCGCGCCGACCGATGCCGCCTGGATGACGAGGATCGCGATGTCGTCGTGGTCGTTGCCGTGCAGGAACTCGAAGACCCGTTGCTGCACCCGGTTGGCGACCGCCTGCGCCTGGAGGCCGCCGCACGTCGCCAGTTCCTCCTGGAGGCGTTCCTCCTCGAACATCTCCCCGGACTCGTCACGGGCCTCGGTCACGCCGTCGGTGTAGAGCAGCAGCGACTCGCCCGGGGCCAACTCCGTCTCCGTCTCGAGGAAGGACGCCTCGTCCAGGGCGCCCACGAGCATCCCGGCGGTCTCCAGCGACTCCACGGTCCCGTCCCGGCGCAGGACCAACGGCCGGGGGTGGCCCCCGTTGGCGAGCCTGATCCGGGCGCCACCGCCCTCGACAGTCGTCATCGCCCCGGTCACCACCGTGGCGAACCTGCCGTCGCCCGCCTGGAGCATGACCCGGTTCAGCAGCTCCAGCCTGGCCGCCGGCCCCGCGGACACGAGGGAGGCGGTCCGCAGGGACTGCCGGACCTGACCGGTGAGCACCGCCGCGTCCACCCCCTTGCCGCAGACATCACCGAGGGAGAACGTCCACCGACCGCCGCCCGGCTCCTCGTGGACGTCGAGGAAGTCCCCACCGATCCTGGTCGCCTCGGCGGAGGCGCGGTAGGCCGAGCCCAGTGACAGCCCCGGCGGTTCGGGGAGGGCGGGCGGCAACAGAGCCGACCGCAGCGACTCCGCGATCCTGGAGCGCTCCGAGTGCACCCTGGCCCCCTCCAGCGCTGTCGACACGCGTTGCGCGTAATCCCTGAGCAGGATCCGGTCGTGCCGGCTCATCCCGGGAGCGGTCGCCATCGCCAGCACGCCGTGGACGTCGGTGCCCGCCGTCAGCGGGAGGAGCATGATCTCGTCGTCCGTGTCGTCGGGCGGGCCCTGGGCCGGCAGTGACCGCGCGGCGGGAACGTCGGGCAGCAGCTCGGCCAGGAGCTCCTTGTCCTGCTCCCCGGGGTTGCCCGCCGGGTCGCCGAGGGGTTCCGCCGTGGGGTCCGAGACGGCGGAGAGGCGGCGCAGCACCGAGGTGTGTCGGGTCCGGCGGAGCGTGACCCCGTCCTGGCTGGCCGTCGCCACCATCGCGGCGGCTCCGTCGCTCATCGCCGCCGCGCAGTGCTCGGCGATGCGGCCCACGGGGAGCCGTGCGGCCAGCGACAGCACCCGACCAGGGCTCAGGGTGCCGGCGAGGGCCGCGCTGGCGTGGGCGAGGAAGGACTTCCGCCGACGCTCCGCCAGCAACGCGTTCTCCCGGTCCCGTTCCGCGGTGACGTCCCGGACGTACCAGGCGGTCAGGCCGGCGGCCAGCGCCGCGCTCCGGCCCAGCAGCTCGTGGTCCCGGTGGGTCGCGCAGAAATCGCGGCGCCCCTCGGCGAGCGCCTCTCGGAGGGCGGGCACGGCGGACTCGTCCAGGCGGGAACCGGGGAGCACTTCCGGGAGGAGCTCGCTCGCCAGTGGGTTCAACCGGCGGACGACGTTCTGGTCGTCCACGATCAGGATCGCGTCCGTGCACCCGGCGAGGAGGACGTCGAGGGCGCCCGTCGGCAGCAACAGCGCTTCGACCTCCGGATAGGCTCCGTCGTGGTGACTCGCGGGCTCCGGGAGTCGGGAGCGGTCCTCAGTCGTGGCCGCGCCGTTAACGCTGTCGCGAGACACCATCATGGTGGGTGGGCTCCTCCCGTCGAACCCCGAGCCTAGCCACACCCACCGTGTGTTGCTCGTAGGCCCGCGCGACCCGTCGCCGCGCCGCGTCCGACCGGTGGTGACGTCCGACCGGTCGGACGTGCGTCACGGCTTCGGCGACGTCACTCCGAGGGGATGCCGAAGGACTCCTGGGCGCGTTCCACGGTGGGGTGGATGGAGAGGACCCGGTCGAGCCCGGTCACCTCGAGGGGCCGCACGACGGTGCGGGAGTCGGCGACCAACGCGAACCCCGCCGTGGCGGGTGCCTCGTGGCGATGGGCGTCGACGAGGGCGGCGAGGCCGCTCGACCCCAGGAAGTCCACCCGGTCCAGGTCGAGGATGACGCGGTGGCCCGCGTCGAGCAGACCGAGGAGTTCCTCCCGCAGGCGGGGAGCGGTGAGCATGTCGATCTCGCCGCTGGCCCGCACCACAACGCCACCCGCCCCGCAGGGTTCGGTGGCGAGGGTGAAGTGCGTGTGCTCGTCCTCGGAGGTACCGGGCTGGCTGGCCTGCCCCAGAGCATCCCGCTCCGCGCGATCATGCATGGTCATCGTCCGTCCGTATCCCTTCCGACCGGTGGCGGCGGTTCGTCGCCGGAGCCGTCCGGAACAGGCGGGGGCGACCGCCACCCGGAGGGTGAGCGGGGCGCCGAATCCGCTGGTTCCGGAGCGGCTCAGGCTGCCGGACCAGCCACAGGGGGCCGTGCCGGGCCTGATCAACTGAGCTACCGCTGCCCACCGTATGTGGAAAATCGATCTTCCGACAAGTCGTGCGGGTGCATGTATACCGCCTGCCGTATCGACGCCTCGGACGTGGCTCGAGCCGGTGGCTCGGCCCCTCGGCCTCGGTGGACGGCGGTGGGCACCCGGTCCTCGGACCCAACCATCCCCACGCGGGCGGAGCAACCGCAGGCGCTATGGCGCCCGACACGTCCGCCGCCGAGGGGCGGTCGACACTCCTCACCCCCGGCGGTGTCCTCGGGCACCGCCGGCTCGGCGACCCACCCGGCGCTGGGCACGCTCGGGCCGGGGAGAGGCGGGCTCCCGGGACGCCGAGGCGACGGGTGGGCATCTCCGGTCCCACGTGGGCCGGCCTCCCGGTGCCGGCGGTGACCCGGCCCTCGGTCGCTAGGGCGTCGAACCGGGGTCACCGGAGCCGGGCTCGGCACCGGTGTCACCGTCGACCAGGCCGGTCGCCACTCGGCCAGGCCCCACCGGTGACGTCGGGGCGGCCTCGGCGAGTTCGAGATTGCCCACCAGCGAGTCCGTCTCCCGGACCCGCCAGCCGGGCGGCCAGGTGCGGTGCGTGGTGTCCGAGGGGCGCCGGACCAGGGAGGCGCGGAGGTCGATGTCGGGTTGCGGCAGTTCGGCCGCCCCGTGGAACTCCACCTCGCGGAACCTGGCCTCACCGGCGAAGAGGGCACCGCCGAACCTGGCGGCCCCGCGGAACTCGCTGCCGGTGAACTTCGTCTGACCGGCGAACTGGGCGTGCAGGAACCACGCGTCGCCGTCGAACCGGGACTCCTTGAACCGAGTCTCACCGAGGAACCGCGCGTTCAGGAACCAGGCCGGGGACAGGAAGCGCGAGTTCTCGAACCAGGCGTGGCCGTCGAAGGTGGCGTCGACGAACCACGCGGGCCCCTCGAAGGTCGCTCCGGCGAACCAGGCGAAGCCGGAGAACCTCGCCCCGGAGAGGCGCGCCGTGCGCGGTCGACAACCGGTGAGGTCCAGATCGACCAACACGGCATTGCTGAGGTCGACATCGATGTCGGGCCAGAAGGTCGCAGCCGGCCTCCCCGAGGCGTCCTCCGCCGGCCTGAGGTGGTTCGCCAGGACACGTTGCACCGCCATGCGGACCTGGAGCTCCTCCCTCGCCGCCAGCTCCCGGTCCGAGGGGTAGGGCCGGTCCGACCGCAGCTGGGGCGGCACGGCGAACGGCATGCGCAGGTACCCGCACAGGACGTCGACCACGGTCTGCCGCTGGTCCGGGTAGCACTGCCCCAGCTGGTCCAGCGCGTACACGCCCGCCATGCGGACGGGCGCCCGTTCGCTGCCGAGCTGGTTGGCCCCGAGCCCGTACAACTCGGTGACCGCCCGCCGGTCCGCCAGCGCCGGGCGGGGGGAGATCCGCCCGAACCTGCTCGTCGTCGGACGGGAGGAGTCGGGACCGGGGAGCACGACCTCCTCCCCGTCTCGCTGACGGTGCGGCTGAGAGGGCGCCCTCCTCGCCGAGCCGGGCACCGTCGGAGCCGCCTCCCGGGGGCGCCCGCCCTGAGCGGACCACCTGCCCACGAGGTGGACCGCGCCGACCAGGGCGCCGCACAGCGCTGTCAACGCGGCCGCGCTGGCCGCGGCCCGGACCGCCTCGAGTCGCAGGCGGAGGCGATCCGGCTCACCCACGTCGTGGGACAACCACAGGAAGAGGACGGGACCCAGGACGAGCAGGGCGAAGGAGGGCCACACGACGAGTCGCAGCCATCGCCTGGTCGTCCGGTCGGTGGCCGGTCGCCCGGGGCCCGCTGTGATCATGACCCCGTATGCTCGCGTGCCGCGAGCAGGATGGGAAAGCCCCGGACGAGTCATTCCCCGGTTACCGTCCGTGCGTCGGAGCCCGACACGCCGTCACGGGGGACCCCGTCCGGAGGTGGGAACCGCGCGGGTGCCGCGCGCCCGCCGCGCAGCCCCGGGATTCCGCCTCCACGGGTCCGCGTCGGACAGGAGGGCGACGGTGGCCTCCGGCTACCCGGCGGGCGTCACGAGACGGCGGCTGCGGACGGGAACGACCTCGTGGGGGGCCGTGCGGTCCCGCTCGGCCGACGCCGGGTGGACCCGAGTGCCATCGGCACCGTGATGGTGCGGCCGTCGCCGATCCGACCGACCCGACCGGCGAGGTGATCACGGTCCGTGATCACGTGCGGGATTCGGTAAGGGGGAAAAGGGGGATCGGTGGACGGCTGTGTCCCGGTCCACCATGGACGGAAGCACAGTGGACCCTTTTCCCGGCTCACGTGATCTCGTCGTGTGGCGGACGGGGAGAAGAAGGTGTTCGCGTCGCGGGAAAATGGGGGATTGCGAATCGTCCGGTCCCGAGATCCTCATCGGCGGTCCCCGGTTCCACGCGAGATCCCGGTTCGTCACCCCGTGACCCGCGCGGTGGGGGCGGGGGCGGCGGCGGGGTGCCCGTCCTTCGGTTGGCTCGCTGGTGCCTGATGGCGGAGCGCTCGACTGGGCCGCGTCCCGGGGGCGTCGTGGCCGCCGTCACGACGTGACCCGGTGGGTCCGAGGTCCTGCTGGTCCAGGGGCTTCAACCTGGTGGGCCACCCACCTCGGGGCGGCTGTCCGAGGGCCCCGAGACGGCGGTTCGGCGGGTGCCCGGAGCGGGTCCAGGGCTCGGGTGAGCGCCGTCACTCGGGCTGCCGACTGGTTGTGGGGGTGGGCGCCTCGGCGGAGGTGGATGACGCCGCTGCCAGCCGTGATGGGTGGTTCCCGAGGGTCGCGGGCCGAGGCGTCGGATGCCGCTGGCGCCGGTGGTCGGGGGTGTTGTCGGGGGGTGCGGAATATCCGGGCGAAGGTGGCGGTTTTGTCCTGGCGGCTGGCGGTTGAATGCGCAAGAGATCGCGCATAGTGACCATTTGGCTATTTCGATCATGGTGAATGGGTGCGGCGTCACCCACACTTGCATTGATTTTGCTTTTTTGGTTACGGTCAGTCAGTACGTCACGGTTCGGTCACGACGTATGGACGTGCAAGGGATGACAGATCGGTCTCCCTTCCGGGATCCCCCGCCCGAGTCCGAGTGGCCGAGCCTCCCCCGAGACGGACGAAAGGTCATCTATGGCTCGGCATCGCTCCCTGAGCGGTCACCATCCCTCGCCGGCTCTGCTGGAGGCACTGGCTCGGTCCTCCCGTCACGGCCGCGCAGCACATCGTCTGCCGCAGCTCCCGCTGCGGGAAGGCCACAAGTCCGCGGTAGCGGGCGCGTTGGCCGGGGCGTTCTTCCTCGCGGGAGGCCCGCTGGTGGCAGGCTCCGGCGTCGCCCTCGGCGACTCCGGCGTTGACACCGACGGCCGGCTGCCCGCGCTGGAGGTCCTGCCGATCCATCGGCAGGTCGACCAGCAGGAGGAAGCCGCCAAGCTCCAGAAGAACGAGGAACTCCAGGCCAAGCTGGCCGCCGCCGAACAGGCGGCCCAGGAGGCCGTCGAGCGCCGGGCGGCTGAGCAGGCTGCTGCCGAGCAGGCCGCTGCCGAGCAGGCTGCGGCTGAGCAGGCCGCCGTCGAGCAGGCTGCGGCTGAGCAGGCCGCTGCTGAGCAGGCCGCTGCTGAGCAGGCTGCTGCCGAGCAGGCCGCCGCCGAGCAGGCCGCGGCTGAGCAGGCCGCGGCTGAGCAGGCCGCGGCTGAGCAGGCTGCGGCTGAGCAGGCTGCGGCTGAGCAGGCTGCGGCTGAGCAGGCTGCTGCCGAGCAGGCCGCGGCGAACGTCCAGTTCGTCAAGCCGGCCGAGGGGCGTTTCACCTCCGGCTTCGGCGCCCGGTGGGGCACCACGCACTACGGTGTCGACATCGCCAACTCGATCGGAACCCCGATCTACTCCACCACCTCCGGCACGGTGATCAGCTCCGGGCCGGCCAGTGGCTTCGGCCTGTGGGTCCGGGTGCAGCACGACGACGGGACCATCACCGTCTACGGCCACATCGACCAGTCCCTGGTCAGCGTCGGCCAGCGGGTGGGTGTCGGCGAGCAGATCGCGACCATGGGCAACCGTGGTCAGTCCACCGGCCCGCACCTGCACTTCGAGGTGCACGTCAACGGACAGAAGATCGACCCGCAGCCCTGGCTGGCGGAGCGGGGGATCTCGCTCTGACAGGTAGCGCCAGCGGACCGGCGGCCCGGTTCTCCCGGAAGGGGGGACCGGGCCGTTCGCCGTCCGCGCGCCGAACGCCCACCCCACCCGTCCCGGACGAGCTGGGACCGGCCTTCCGGCGGTGTTCACCCATCACCGTGTCGTCGGCGCGTCCCCTGGTCGTCGCCCCAGCACTCCCGGGGCGACCCGGACCACGACTGGCGCATACCGGCTCGCACCGGCACCCGACCGGAGTGCTAGCGTCCAGGCGTGCGTGACCTGCTGCTACGACCTCGGTGGCTGGTGTTGCACCTGCTGACCCTGGTGATCGTCCTGGCGTCGTTCCGGCTCGGCTGGTGGCAGTGGGACCGGTTCCAGTCGATCGACGGACGCGGCCTGAACCTCGGTTACACGGTGCTCTGGCCCTTCATCGGCGTCTTCACCGCGTACGTGTGGTGGCGCCTGCTGCGCATGGAGGCCGAGCGTGCCGACCCGGCGTCGCCCCAGCTCCCAGTGGTCCTCGAGGACGGCGGTGAACGGGCCGACGAGGCCGAGGGCACGGCCCCGTCGCCCCGCGTCTCGGCGAGGGCCGCCGCCGCCGAGGCGCAGCTCGCCAGGCTCCGATCCGGCTCCGAACCACGCACGCACGAGAACGACCGACCAGCACAGGACCACGAGGCCGGGCTGACCGAGTACAACGAGTACCTGGCGGCCCTGCGTCGAGCGGACGAACGACCGGGCTCCCCTGCCCAGATGGAGGCGACGTGACCTCGGTGGACAAGCAGCCGCAGACCTTCACCGTCCCGATGGGCGCGCTGACCCGGTTCAGGGTCCTCGCCTTCGTGACCGGGGTCTGCCTGTTGATCCTCGTGCTCGTGGCGATGCCCCTCCGCTACCTCGCGGAACACGACCTGGTGATGACCATCATCGGGCCGGTGCACGGGTTCGCCTACATGGTCTACCTGGTGTTCGCCTTCGATCTCGCGATGAAGTGCCGGTGGTCCATCAAGGGGACCGTGCTCGTCCTCCTCGCCGGCACCGTCCCCTTCTTCTCCTTCGTCGCCGAGCGGAAGGTGACCACCCGGCTGAAGGCCGGCGAGCGCATCTGAGGGTCCCCCGTCGAGCCACCAGCCCCGAACCGGACGGTCGGCCCGGGGCCGACCGCCCGGCGAGGGCGATCACGGCTCGCCACGGTCACGAACTCCCCACTCCACCCGGTCAGTCGGCGAGGACGTGCCGGTAGATGTCCACCATCGTCGAGGCGTAGCTGGCCGTCGTGTGCGCTGCCGCCCGCTCCCTGGCCCGCGCCCCGATGGCGGCGGACCGCTCCGGCGCTCGGAGCAGGTCCACGGTCCGGTCGGCGAAGGCGTCCGGGGACGGCTCGGTCAGTTCGAAGGCATTGGCGACCGCGTTGGAGGTGTGCAGCGCGGGGTCGACCAGAACGGCCGGCCGGCCAGCGAGCGCGGCCTCCTGGAGGACCAGGCCCTGGGTGTCGCTCTGGGAGGGGAAGGCGAACACGTCGCAGGCCGCGTAGGCGGCGGCGACCTCGTCCGCCGGCTGCTCACCGAGCACGTGCGTGCGGTCCGCGATGCCATGCCGCTTCAACATCCGACGTAGTTCGCGCTTCTGGTACACCGCGCCCACCAGGACCAGGCGCGCGTCGGGCAGCTCCGCCGCCACGCGCTCGAAGGCCGGCACCAGCAGGTCGACGCCCTTCTCCCGGTTCACCCTGCCCACGAAGAGCACCACCGGAGCGCGCTCGGGAATGCTCCACCGCCGCCGGAAGTCGGCAGCGGCGTCCGCGTCGAGGGACGGCCTGCTCACGGCGGCGGGCGCCACGAACATCCGGTCCTCCGGTACCGACAGGGTCGTGCGCTCCAGGATGGCCGGAGTGGGGACGACGACGGCACCGGCGTCCTCGAGCAGCAGCTCGTTCACGGCGTCGATCAGCGCCCGCTTGGCGTTCCGGCCACGCCCCACCTTGGGGACGGGGCGGTCCAGCCTCCGCGCGTACATCCGCAGCATCAACCGGAGCGCGGCGCTCGGCGCCCGGTACGCCTCGGCGTAGGCGTGCAGGTCCGTGTGGTAGGTGTGCACCACCGGCACACCCAACCTGCGGGCCGTCATGATCCCCAACAGCCCGGCCGGGCCGGGGGTGTGGACGTGGACGACGTCCGGTGCCCAGCCGGCCAGCTGGTCCACGTGCGCCGCTCTCGGCAGCACCAGCCGCAGGGCCGCGACACCGCAGGGAACCGAGTCCAGGGTCAGCACACCGCGTTCCAAACCCTGGGACGGGTGGTGGGGTACGACGAGCACGCTCTGGTGGCCCTGGTCGACGAGACTTCCGAGCAGCGTGCGCGTGGAGGTGACGATGCCGTCGCGTCGCGGGAGGTTGGTGTCGCTGAAGTGCATGACCCGCACCGGAGCCGGTTTGGCCTCCGGACGCAGGCGGCGAACCGGCTTGGGCACCGGCCGCGGCCGGGCGGGGCGCGGCGTCGGTCGAGTGGTGCCGGTCGGGTTGCCTGGTTGGGAACTGTCCATGATCCCCTCGGTGCGCGGGTCGTCTCGGTAGAGCCTGCGGTCGGGCGACCGTGGGCCACGGCGAGGACGACGTGGGACCCCTGCCGTTCCGCACCTGCCCCGGGAGCCGTCGGCGTGACGTCGCGTGGGTAGGCGGGCGCCGCTTTGCGCCGCTGTCGGGAGCAGGGTAGACGGCCGCTGTTCCCGTCGGGGTCTGCTGGTCGTGGTCGCAGCAGGACAGTGACACATCGGCGGCGGGCGAATCAATCGCCCGTCCGCCATTTCAGGGTCATCTCAGGGATGTCTAAGGGATTTGGTCCGCCGGTCACCCTCCGGTAACCTGCCGTGTGCCCGTCGTCGCGGAGAGTTGTCGGCGGGGTGGCGCCAGCCCGTGCCCTCCGCGCTCCTCGGGTACCGGACGTGGTCGGGCAGGGGGGCCGTCCCGGGGCGGGCCGGCCCGCCCGGTCCGCCGTCCCGCGCCCCCGGCGGCTCCGGGTCAGCGCCCAGCCGGGTCGTGGACCACCGCGTAGCCGTCCCCCGCGCGTACCGTGCGATGTCGGTCGGAGCACCGCGGCCGTCCCCCCGGCCCCCGGTCCCACCCCGGACCGCCGACGTGGCGGCGTATGGAATCTTGGGACGGCTCCGGTTGGGGAGCGCGGATGCCGCATGTGGAAGCTGGAGCGTCGGTGGACCTACTTCTCGAGCGAACCGTCGAATCCGGGATGGCGCTCGTCGCCGCCGCCGGACTGGTCGCGTTGGCCAGCGTCCTGCACCGGGGGAGTTGGCGCCTCCTCCGCAACGTCGTGACCATCGTCCACGAGGGCGGTCACGCGATCGTGGCGCTGCTGACCGGTCGACGGCTCGCCGGGATCAGGTTGCACTCCGACACCTCGGGCGTGACGGTGTCGGTGGGACGGCCCCGAGGGCCGGGCATGATCGCCACCCTCGTGGCCGGGTACCCGGCACCGTCCCTCCTGGGGCTGCTCGCCGCCTACCTCGTCACCAACGGGATGACCCGGGGGCTGCTGATCGGCTCCGTCGTCGTGCTGGCCGCGATGCTGCTCGCCATCCGCAACCCGTTCGGCGTGCTCTCGGTACTGCTGACCGGGGCGGTCATCTTCCTGGTCGCCTGGTTCGCCGCCGTCGAGGTCCAGGAGGCGTTCGGTCTCCTGTTCGCATGGTTCCTGCTGTTCGCCGGTGTGCGCCCCGTGCGGGAGCTCGGGAGGATGCGCAACCGCCCGGACACCCGCGACTCCGACGCGCACCAGCTCGCCCGGCTCACCGCCGCGGGCCCGTTGATGTGGATCGTGGTGTTCCTCCTCATCAACCTCTCCGCGCTCGTCGTCGGCGGCGGTCTCCTGCTCGGCCTGCTCTGAGGTCCGGGACGAGGAGGGCGACGGTGGACCGGAGGACACCCGCCGGCCCTCCCGCCGACGCGTCGGCCCGGCGGCTACTGGTCGGAGGTGGCGAGGTCACGGGGCACCGCTGGTAGCGGGATCCCCGGGGCGATCGGGCGGAACCGCGGCCGCCACGGCACCGGGGCCGCCGGCTGTCGGCCGGTCCGCACCCGGAGCGGGGTGTGAGCATTCCCGGGCGGTAACCTGCCTCACCCGCTCGTCATGCCGGTGGCCGTCGAACGCGGCGGGAGGTCGGACCAGCCGCCCCGTGCCCTGGCGAAAGGGGACCAGGGCCGTCGGAGCGGTGGGGCGGAGGGGCACCGCTGACCCCGCCGGACGGCCCACTGCGGAGTGCTACCGTTGCCACCGGTTCAGGAGCAGGGCCGTTAGCGGGTTTGCCGAGTAGCAGGAGTTGGAATGCAATCGGGTCTTGGTGCCCAGCGGTCGCTGGCCTACAACCGCCCGTCCGCCTCAGTGAACGAGGCCGTCGTCGTCCTCGACTTCGGATCCCAGTACAGCCTGTTGATCGCGCGCCGCCTGCGCGAACTGGGTGTGTACTGCGAGTTGCTGCCGGCGGACAGCTCGAAGGAGCGTATCGCCGAGCTGGCCCCGAAGGGAATCATCCTCTCCGGTGGGCCGCAGAGCGTCTACGACGCCGGTGCTCCCGGCCTGAGCGAGGCCGTCCGGTCGGCAGGGGTGCCGGTCCTCGGCATCTGCTACGGCGCGCAGCTCATCGCCTACCACCAGGACGGTCGCGTCGAGGCGGCGGAGCGGCGTGAGTTCGGCCGCTCGACGGTCAAGGTGTTGGAGGACAACCTCCTCTTCGATGGGATCGGCGAGTCGCTGGAGGTGTGGATGAGCCACACCGACCACATCCTCGAGCCCCCGCCGGGTCACCGGGTTGTCGCCCGCAGCGAGGGTGGGCTGATCGCCGCGATGAGCGACGGCGCGCGTTACTGGGGCGTGCAGTTCCACCCGGAGGTGGCCCACACCCCGCTCGGTCGCACGATCCTGGAGAACTTCGTCCGGCGGATCTGCGGCTGCGTCGAGCAGTGGTCGACCACCTCCTTCGTCGACGAGACCGTGGAGTGGCTGCGCGAGCGCATCGGTGACCGGCGCGCGATCTGCGCCCTGTCCGGTGGAGTGGACTCCGGGGTGGCCGCGGCGCTGGCCGCCCGTGCGGTGGGCGACCAGTTGACGTGCGTCTTCGTGGACAACGGCCTGCTGAGGCAGAACGAGGCCGACCAGTGCATGGCGGTGTTCGCCGAACACCTCGACATGAAGGTGCTCAAGGTCGACGCCTCCCAGAAGTTCCTCGAGGCGCTCGACGGGGTCACCGACCCGGAGGAGAAGCGCCGCCGGATCGGCCGCTGCTTCATGGAGGTCTTCGAGGAGGTCGCCCCGAGCCTTGAGGGGGCTGACTACTTCATCCAGGGGACGACCTACCCGGACGTCATCGAGAGCGCCGGCGACTCGGGCCGGCACTCGGCGGCCGCTACGAAGATCAAGACCCACCACAACGTGGGCGGCCTCCCCGACACGATGAAGCTGGAGCTGCTCGACCCGCTGTCCTTCCTCTTCAAGGACGAGGTGCGCGCGGCGGGCCGGGTCCTCGGTCTCCCCGAGCAGATCGTCGACCGGCATCCCTTCCCGGGCCCCGGCCTGGCGGTCCGCATGACCGGCGCCGTCACCCCGGAGCGGTTGGAGCGGCTGCGCCGGTCCGACGAGATCTTCATCTCCGAGCTGCGGTCCGCGGGCCTGTACCAGCAGACGGCGCAGGCCCTGGTCGTGCTCACCTCGGACAAGAGCGTGGGCGTGCTGGGCGACTTCCGCACCTACGAGGACGTCGTCGCCCTGCGCGCCGTCGACACCGAGGACTGGATGACGGCCGACTGGTCCCGGCTGCCCTACGACTTCCTCGCCAGGGTCAGCAACCGGATCGTGAACGAGGTCCCCGGCGTCAACCGGGTCGTCTACGACATCAGCAGCAAGCCCCCGGCGACCGTCGAGTGGGAGTGAGCGCCGCACCCGCGTCCTGAGGAGCGGGCCCGGACACGAACGGAGCCGGGGCGGTCGATCCGCCCCGGCTCCTGCTGTCCGCCGGCCGCCTAGTTGCTCGGTCGCTGTTCTCTGGTCCGGAGGGCCAGTGGCGCACCCGCCAGGTCCTCCTCGTTGCACAACAACTTGAGGTCGTAGTAGGGCGCGCCCTCGCTGTCGTCGTAGTCGAGGTGGACGGCGATGACGTCCACCGGTTCGCCCAGCCACTCCTGGGTCTGCCGCAGCCAGGCCGCGGACCGTTCCAGTGCCGAGGGCAGATCGTCGTCGCGGAACTGCACCGGACGGTAGGGAACTCCCTGAACCTGGTCCCTGGTGTCAAACGGACGCGGAAGTCCGGTGGCCACGCCCGCGTCGTCAAGGTCGAGTCGGATGGTTTCCTCACTCACAGTCGAAGACTCCCGCAGCGACAGGCCGGATGCAACTCTCCTGCGGCTTTCGCCCCTGGTCCGGGTGTTCGATCGGGCGCGCGGCGGGGCTCGTCGGGCGGGTCGTCACGGGCGGTGTCACCACCACGACCAGGAGACCTGTTCGGAGCGTGGCGCCACGAAGCCAGACAGTGAGGTAACGAGGCTCTCTGTCGGGTGATTGACATTTGATCATTCAGGTGCACTACGCACGTGGTGATCACCAGTGGTGATCGCTCGGTCGAGGCGCCCCTGTCCTGCCCTGTCGCTCCGGGCTGCCGGCCGCAGGGCTGTCGCCTCCACACCGACGAGGCCCGGAACCACGACACTCGCGCGGAAAGCGCAGTTCAGAAGCCCACTCCTCCGCGCTGCGCGCTGCGAGCACTCCGGCTAGCCTCGGGCTCGTCCGGTCACTGTCGGCAGCGGGGTCGTCATGTTTCGTCGTCGCACTGCTTCCCCCGGCAGGGGTCACGCCACCGGGTGGGCGCGCGGAGTCGGGGCCACCCGGGTGGCGCTCGTCGCGGCCTTGGTTCAGGCCGCGCTCGCGGGCACGGGAACGGCCCCGGGAGCGACCACGGTTCGCACCCCGCCCGCCGTCATGTCCTCCCACAGCGCGGGCGCCGGCTCCGCATCCACGCTCCCGGGGCCGCCCGCGGCCCCCGAGCCCGCGGCCCCCGAGCCCCCGGCCCCCTCCGAACCGGACGGCGGTGCCGGACCCGACGACCTGACCGCCCCGGGTACCGAGAGCGAGGGCTCGGCCTGGACAGGGAGCCCGGAGCTCCCGCCCGACTGGCCGTGGGGCGACGAGTGGCGCCCCCCGTCGACGAACGACGTGGAGGCGAACGGGCACGGAACGGCGAGCGACCGACCGACCACGGTCGACGCGGCGGCTCTCACGGCCATGCCGGTTCCCGCCTTCCCGTTCCTGCCGATCGCGCGACCGGTGATCAGCATCCCGGAGCCGGTCGAGGTCGGTGGTCCCTCCGAACCGTTCACCCTCACCGGCAGGGTCAGCGGGGCCACCGCGCTCACCGTGCAACGCCTACCGGTCGCGCTGGCGGCGGACGGGACCTTCGCCGTCGACTTCCCGGCCCCACCTCCCGCCATCGAGGTCGTCGCCCGAGGGGTCACCGGTCACGTCACCGAACGACGGGTCGTGGTCGACGTGCGGTACCCGGCTGGCCGGGCGGTGCACGTCGGAGCGTCGGCCTGGGCCCGCGCCCCGGTCCGCGACGAGATCCTGCGCCTGGCGGAGGAGGGGTGGATCGACACCGTCCAGCTGGACGTGAAGGACGAGTACGGGTGGGTCGCCCACGCGACTGGCGTTCCGCTCGCTCGGGAGATCGGCGCCGTGCGGGAACGCTACGACGTCGCCAACACCCTGGACCTGCTGCACGCTGCCGGCGTGCGCGTGGCGGGGAGGATCGTGACGTTCCGCGACCCGGTGCTCGCCGGGTGGTCCTGGGAGCGGGGAGAACCGGACCGGGTGGTGCGCTCCCGGGACGGGACGGCCTGGGGCGCCGGCTACGGCGGGCCGGTGTACACGAACTTCGCGAACCCCGAGGTGCGGCAGTACAACATCGACCTCGCGGTGGAGGCGGCCGAGCTCGGATTCGACGACGTCGTGTTCGACGAGGTGCGCCGCCCGCACGGCGCTCTCGACCTCCTGTGGTTCCCCGGGCTCGCGGGCTCCCCGGAACAGGGGGTGGCCGAGTTCCTCCGCGACGCCAGGAACGCGGTGCGGCCCTACGGCGCGTACGTGGGAGCCACCGTGCACGGGGTGGCGGCCACCCGCCCCACGGAGGTGGCCCAGGACATCCCCGCGATCGGCGGCCAGGTCGACTTCGTCGCGCCGATCCTGTTCCCCTCGAGCTGGGGCCCGGGGGAGTACGGGATCGCGCGGCCCGAATCGCAGCCCCACGAGATCACCAGCCGAGCGCTCGCTGACGTCGTCCGACTGCTGGCGGGATCCGGGGCCCAGGTCGTGCCGTGGCTCCAGGACTTCTCGGTGGGGGCCGACTTCGGGCCGGACGAGGTCCGTGCCCAGATCCGAGCCGCCGAGGAGGCCAAGGCCCCCGGTTACCTGCTCTGGAACCCCGGGGGCAGGTACCAGGAGGAGACGTGGGACGGCACGGGATGAAAAATTCTCGGAACCCTGTAATACGGAGGGGGTCTGTGGCGACCCACGGGTGGGCTGGTTGTTGATGCGTTCGGCACCCATCCCGGTCCTGCGGGAGCCACCGGGGCTTTCCGCTCACTTACGGTATTACACAAGGATTGGGGTGCGACGGCGATGCGTGCTTTCAAGAGGTGGTTCGTCAGATTCCTGCACGACCTGGATCGCGGTGGGGACGTCATGCGTGGGGTGACTCCCCGCGTCTGAGGCCGCCGTGCGTCACGGGCCGCGGGGCGTCGACGACCCGCGGCCGGTGCGCCGCCCGCTCCACCCGCGGCGGCGCGCCCCGCGGCCCGAACCGGTCCTCCGTCAGGTGTTTTGCCGTCGGTGGGCCGGTGGGGAGCGTTCGGCGTCCCACCGGACGAGGGGCGCCGCCGGCTCCGCGTCCGGGCCCCACGCCCCCGGGGGCCGCTCTCCCGTCCTGGGGTGCGGAACGGGGCGCGTTGGTAACGCCCCGGGAGCGCGGCGGCCGGTGCCCGGAGCGGATATACCGTCCCTTTCGGGGGCATACCCCGCCACCCGTGTGAATTGCGGGTGGAAATCCAGTCACGCGCCGTGCGTGTTTCATCCATCCACCGCGACCGAATAAACGGGCGAACCCCCGAATGGCAGGGATGGACCGCCGAATGGCGGGTGCGGCCCGTTTCCGTCCCGTCACGGTGAGCGCCGTTCCTCACGACTGCCGAGGCTCCCACCAGCTACCAGCTACCAGCTACCAGCTACCAGCTACCAGCTACCAGCGCCCGGCCCCACCCCTCCCGCTCGCCGCTCCGGCACACGAACGGTCAGGCTCCGCGCGCACGGTCGAGCACCCGGGCTCCTCCGGCGCACGACCCGCCCGTTCACCCGAAGACGACCTCGTAGTTCCGCAGCAGGCGTTCGACCATCGTGGGGGCGAGCGCCGGGGCGGCTGCGCCCGGATCGAGGGGTCTCAGCTGGCTCTCGTAGGCGGCGGCCGCGTGCCGCTTGGCCTCCACCACACCGGTGCGGAGCGTGATCCGCCGTGCCCGGTGCCACGGGACGCGCGGGTCGTCGGGGCTGGCCCAGTGCCACATCCAGATCGGGTACTCCCACAGGCGCGCCCCGGTGCGTTCACAGGCCTCCGCGCTCGCGCGGCCGACGGCCTCGTGGTCCGGGTGACCATCCCCCCGCCAGGTGGCGAAGCACCACTGCCCGGGACGGAGCAGGCCCTCCAGTTCCTTGGTCAGGCTCTTCTCGTCCACCGCGCCGTCCAGCTGCCCCAGGGTGCGCACCGCGCTGTCCCGCAGCCCCAGCCTCCGCAGGGCCTGCGCGCTCTCGAATCGCCGCATGATCGCGAGTTGCGCCGGGGAGTAGGCCCCAGCCCCGGGGTGTGCCGCGTCGCCGTCGGTGACGGCCACGACCTGCGCACCGCCCAGCACCGTCATCACGCCACCCACCCCGAACACCTCGTCGTCGGGGTGCGGGGCCACCACCACCGGTGTGAGCGCGACGCCCGCCGCCTCGAGGTCCAGTTCCGGCCACTCCCGTGGCGCGGCCCACCCGCGCCACACGTCTTCCGAGGTGCCCTCTCCCGAGATGCTCACCGACATCGCTCGGGCCTCCTTCCGGCGCCACCGCGCGGCGCCGAGCGCCGGAACCGGGACGGGCGTGGCGCTCCGTGCCCCCGGTCCCGACGGCGGTTCGGGTCAGACGCTCCGTCGCTGACCCTCGTGCCTGCCCTCGGCGAACTCCTCCACGATCTTCGCCGAGAACGCGGGGAGGTCGTCGGGCTTCCGGCTGGTGACCAGACCCTGGTCGGTGACCACCTCCTGGTCCACCCAGGTGGCACCGGCATTGCGCAGGTCGGTCTGGAGGCTCGGCCAGGACGTCACCGTTCGACCACGCACGACGTCGGCCTCGATCAGCGTCCAGGGTGCGTGGCAGATCGCGCCCACCGGCTTGCCCTCCGAGAAGAACTGCCTGGTGAAGGCGACGGCCCCGGCATGGGTCCGCAGGAAGTCGGGATTGGCGACCCCGCCGGGCAGGACCAGGGCGTCGTAGTCGGCGCTGCTCACGTCGTCGACCACCCGGTCGACCGGGAAGGTGTCCCCCTTGTCCAGGTGGTTGAAGCCCTGGATGGTGCCCTGCTGGGTCGACACCAGTTCGGGCTGACCCCCAGCCGACCGCACGGCCTCCCACGGTTCGGTGAGTTCCACCTGTTCCACGCCTTCCGGCGCCACCAGGAACGCGATCTTCTGCCCTGTCAACTCGGCTGCCACTGTCCCTCCTCCGATCTCGGTGCGGAGCGGTGCCGTGCCCACCGCCCCCGCTGTGCCTGTCGGCTTCCCGGCGGTCGTGGTGCCAAAACGTGCCTCCTCGCGCCAGGATCACCCGGTTGGACAGAGCCCGTCACGGCCGCGTCACGGCGGCACACCCGTGGCGCAACAAACCGCGCCCACGCTGGCGCCATGAGCGAATCGACCACGGGTCCGGTGTCGGGCGACGGCGTGAGCGGTGTGGCCGGCCCCTGCCACCGGGCGCACGGCCCGACCGGGAGCTGGCGGGGCTGGGTGGCGGAAGTGGTGGAGCTGGCGGCCCTGTTCCTCGCCGCGGGCGCCGTCCACCTGCTGGCCACCGGAGTCGGTCACCTGGAGTTCGGCGCCGGCCTGCTCGTCGCCTTCGGTGTTCTCCTCGTCGTCGCGGCACTCGTCCACCGCTGGTGGACGCACCGCAGGGCGGACGTCACGGGTTCCGCGCCGGCCGGTGCCCCCGCCGCCGGGCCCGGCGGCGTCGAGTCGAACCCGGTGGTCGAGGACGTGCCCGGCGGGACGTGCCCGGTCGAGGACGGTCCCCTCGCGCCGGCCGGTCGCCTCTGGCGCATCCGGACCCGCGTCGACGACGCTCCCGGCGGCCTCGCCCTCCTGACCGCCCATCTCGCCCAACTCGAGGTGAACATCCGTTCGATGCAGGTGCACCCGGAGGTCGGAGGTGCCGTGGACGAGTTCCTGGCGACCGTGCCCGACCAGGTGACGGAGACCGAACTCGCCGAGGCCGTCACGCGGGCTGGGGGCGGGGGGACCCACCTCGCGGTCGCCGACGTCCACGACCTCGCGGACACCACC
This sequence comes from Actinoalloteichus caeruleus DSM 43889, assembly GCF_000429185.2. GTDB lineage: Bacteria > Actinomycetota > Actinomycetes > Mycobacteriales > Pseudonocardiaceae > Actinoalloteichus_B > Actinoalloteichus_B caeruleus. The sequence continues at coordinate 200,239 of NZ_AUBJ02000001.1, forward strand.
ACCCGGGTGCTCACCGTGGCGACGGGTCTGCTGGCGGACCGGGGAACGCTCCCCGCCGCTCTCGCCCGCCTCGCCGCCACCGGCGAACCCCACCACTCGGCGACGGCCCCGGCTGGCTGCGCCCCGGACACCGTTTCCGGGACCCGGATGTGCCTCCGGGCGCCCACCGGGGGAGTGTTCGTCCTCACCCGCCCCGGGATCGCGTTCACCCCGGTGGAGTTCGCGCGTTGCCGCGCGCTCGTGGGGCTCGCCGCCGCGCTGCCCGCACCCCCCGGAACCACCGAGGCCGCCGAGGTCCTGGCTCCCGAGGAGCGCGCACAGCCAGGGCAGCGGGTGGGACGGCCCCCGACCACCGGACCGCCGCGCCGGAACCGCCGCGACCGCCAGCGACGACCCTCCCCGCCCAGGTCGCCCTCGCGCCAGGGGAGAGCACGGGCGGCGGAGACGGTGCCGCGCGGCGGGAGGCCCCGAGCACCCGGCGGAAGCGGGGGAGCGCTGGCCGGAGTGGGCACCACCGGCGCCCGCGTCGCCGCCGGCGGCCGGCGTCGGGGTCATCGCTCCCTTCGACTTCGCGCTCGACCGCGAGCTGTGGCGTTGGGCCCCGCCCGAGGTGTCCCTCTACCTCACGAGACTGCCCTACGTGCCGATGCCGGTCACGAACGAACTCGCGTCCGCGCTCACCCGGCCGTCACCGCTCCGGGGTGCGGTGCGGGACGTGCTCGTGCCCGAACCCGAGGCACTCGTCTACGCCTGCGCGTCGGCGAGCTTCGTCAACGGCAGGGCGGGGGAACGGGAGCTCCGGGCCACCATGCGGGAGGCGGGTGCTCCCAGCGCCGTCACCTCCTCGGGAGCCCTCGCCGAGGCGCTGGCCGCGCTGGGCGCGCGACGTGTCGCGGTGGTGACCCCCTACATCGACGAGGTGACCGAGCGGCTGCACCGGTTCCTCGCCGAGCACGGCGTCAGCGTGGTCGGCAGCACGGGCCTGGGCCTGGTCCACCGGATCTGGGACCTCACCTACGCCGAGGTGGAGCGGGCCGTCCTCGACGTGGACGGCGCGAAGGCGGAGGCGGTCTTCGTCAGTTGCACGAACGTGCGCACCTACGACCTGATCGCTCCCCTGGAGCGGAAGCTGGGGAAACCCGTGATCACCGCGAACCAGGTGTCGATGTGGGCGGGACTGCGGAGGGTCGGGCGGCACGCGGTCGGAACCGGCCAGTCGCTCCTCGAACTGCCGGGAGCGTGACACGAGGCGCCGCACGCCGGGGTGCGCCGGTCCGGCTGGGGAGTGGGCACCAGCGGGGCCCTCCGTTCCCCTGAACGGGCAGGGCGGGGGGCACGGAGTAAGGTCCCCTCCCCATCGGTAGCACGATGATCAGGTCCCGTTCGTCACGAGGTGCTGCCTGGGCGATTGCCCACTAGTGTGTCGCCCACCACCACTATCGGGGCTTGTCGGCTACCGATCAGCTCTGGCCAGCACCAGCCCCTGATCCCCGGCACGGAAAGCGACCCCGACGTGAGTGACAGCCACAGCAGTCTGACGATGCACCCCACCACCGTGGCCGCCATCGTGCGGTTCGCCGAGCGAGAGCAGGTGACCTACAGCGAGGCCTTGCGCCGCCTCGTCTCCTACGGCAGCCGGATGCATCACGTCCAGGTCAACGGCGGACAGGTCGTGTTGCGCCGACCCGACGCCACCGAGGAGGTCCTGCCCGCGCTGACCTCGGACGCCCCCTGGCCCTTCCTGGACGAACCCCGGCGGGAGACCGGCTAAGGCCGGCGGCACGAGGGCGCGCCCCTCGTCGACGGGCGGTGCGGCCCTCACACCGCCCACCCGGCCCGGACCGAGCGCGCGGGGTCACCTCCCGGACCGCGTCCGCCCGTACGGGCGGCGCCACGCCAGCGAGCCGAGCAGGTCGGGCCTGCCCCGGTCCCCTCGAGGGGCGTGCTCCGGCCCATCTTCGCTCGTTCGAGCGGCAGGTTGACCCGTTCGCGGATGGAAGCGGTGGTCCCCCGCTGGATAACGTCGTGGCGAGATGGACATCGCGGAGACCACCACCGGGGGCGCGGGCGCTCATCCCGGCGCCGGCCGGCCGCCCGCCGCCAGGCTGGCCGCCGCCAGTTTCGTGGGCACCGCCCTCGAGTTCTTCGACTTCTACGCGTACGGCCTCGCCGCCGCCCTGGTGCTGGACCAGGTGTTCTTCCCCGCCCTCGATCCGGTCGCCGGCACGTTGGCGTCCTTCTCGACCTTCGCGGTGGCGTTCCTCGCCCGTCCACTGGGCGCTGTCCTGTTCGGACACCTCGGGGACCGGCTTGGGCGCCGGAACACCCTCGTGGCGTCGCTGGTGGTGATGGGAGCAGCGACGCTGGCCATCGGTCTGCTCCCCGGCTACGCCGAGCTGGGCGTGGTGGCGCCGGCACTGCTGGTCCTCCTCCGCTTCGTCCAGGGGCTGGGAGTGGGCGGCGAGTGGGGCGGTGCCGCCCTGCTGGCGACCGAACACGCCCCTCCCGGACGGCGCGGGCGGTACGCCCTGTTCACCCAGCTGGGGCCGCCGGCGGGTTTCCTCCTCGCCAACGCCGCCTTCCTCGTGCTGGACGGCGTCCTGGCCCCCTCCGCCTTCGTGACGTGGGGATGGCGGGTCCCGTTCCTGGTCAGCGCGGTCCTGGTCCTGGTCGGACTGTACGTCCGGCTCCGCATCCCCGAGCCGCCGACGTTCCGGCGCGCGGCCGTTCCCGCGCGGAGGTCCCCGCTGGGGGCGCTGTTGCGGGGGCAACCGCGCCAGCTCCTGCTGGGGGCGGGGGTGATGGTGGTGCAGTACACGCTGTTCTACCTCGCCACGGCGTACTGCCTCAGCTACGGGACCTCGGTCCTCGGGATGGACCGGGGGCTCCTCCTGGCGTTGACGATGGCGGCGGTGGCGGGTCTGGCGATCATGACGGCCCTCGCCGCCCTGGCGTCGGACCGCTGGGGGCGGAGGCCCGTCCTGGTCTGCGCCTGCGTGGTGAGCGCCGGGTGGGCCCTGGTGTTCTTCCCGCTCTTCGACACGGCCGACCCGACCCTCGTCGCGCTCGCGTTGGTCGGCGCGTTGCTGGCGATGGGACTGGGGTACGGCCCGATGGGCGCCCACCTGCCCGAGCTGTTCGACGCGACGCACCGCTACACCGGAGCCGCGCTCGCCTACAGCCTGGGTGGCGTCCTCGGTGGTGCTCTCACCCCGCTGATCGCGGTGCGGCTCCAGGCGTCGATCGGGAGTGGGGCGGTGGGCGCGTACCTGGTGTGCGTCGCGCTCGTGAGCCTCGGGTGCGCGCTGGCGTCGCGCGACACCGGTTCGCGGTCAGGCGGCGCGGACCCGATGTCCGCTGCCGCCCCCTCGTGAGGCGGGGCCCACCCGTTCGTCCCGGGTGCGGGACGCGGGGCCACCGCCACCCGTTCGCCCGGGGGACCTGCCCGGACGGCGGACGCGACGTGGCGGCGAAGGTCGGAGAATGGCGGAGGATCGGATCCGCCGCGACGGACGCGAGCTCGGAGGACTGAGGCTGATGACGGCACGGGAACCGGTCGAGAAGGCGCGGTCGTCGGACATCGATCGCGCGGGGCAGGGGCGCGGGGCGGACGAGGGGCGGTGGAACACCGCCGGCGAGGCCGGCACCCCGTGTTCGCCGCGTCAGCAACGGGCCGTCCTGCTCGCGGCGGCGGAACTGCGGTCGATGATCGACCGCGTGTTGGAGCCGGCGCCCACGACGGTGGCGGCGCGGGGGCTGCCGGGGGCGGCCGAGTGCCCCGGGCCCTCGGTGCTCCAGGCCCTCTCCGACCCGCTGGGGGAGCGGATGGCGGGCCTCACCGGTGATCGGGACGCCTCGGCGCTGCTGCGGCGGCGGTTCCGGGAGGTCCAGCTCTGCGAGAGCGTCGGAGCGACCGAACTGGCCCTGGTCGGTCTCCGCCGGCTGTTGGCCGCGCTGTTGCAGGTCGTTTTGGACGACCGGGGTGCGTTGCCCGACCTCGGCGTCCCACCACCGCACGTGCCCGTCGGGGACCACGACCTGACCATGTTGGTCTCGGCCTGCCGGCACCAGGGCTGGCTGGACCTGGACGCGGGCACCATCCTCGGGTGCCTGGGTGAACGGACCCACCCCGGCGGGCAAACGCTGTCGTCGGGGAGCCTGCCAGGGCGGGCCGAGCTGGGCGAGGGGTGGGTGATGGTGGGCAAGGTCGTCGACCAGCTGGAGGACGCCCTGCCGCCGGTCCCTCCCACTCGGCGGGGCGTGCCACGGGACGTGGTGGAGGGGAGCGCTCGGTAGACGGCGCGACGTCCGGTCCACGGCCGCCCGACCGGTGAGCGGCCCTGGCGGGTGGCGTCGTGGCGGGGGCGGGTGTGGAGCGCGACCCCGTCGCCGTCCGATGCCTCCGGGACGGGGAGCCGTGCGATGGCGGTGGGTCCTCGGGAGGACGCGAACGCCGGGGGCGGGATGGGCCGAGGGGCGGCCCGCGGTGCCAGCCCGAACACGCGCGCCTGGAACCGCCGGGCGTGCCGCTGTCCGACCCACCCCGCGTCCGCGCTCAGGCGTCGCACCAGGCCACGGCGGTGAGTCGGCCCACGAGCCGGTCGCCCTGGTCGTCGTGCGGGTACCGGCCGCCGCGAGGCCCCAGGGCTCGGCGCCCGCCCGCCCCGGACCCGGGAGCCACGTCTCGACGAGGCGGCCGTGGTCGACGTCGGGCGACTGCCTCGCCGCGGGCCCGGCGACGTGCCGGAACGCGCGCCGCATCCGTCTGGACTACGGTGGCGGCGGTACGGAGACAGCCCGCCGTCGATCCGGGAGGAACGCAGGATGCTCGCCGTCACCGACGCCGCAGCCGAGGCGATCAACGATCTCAGGAACGCCGAAGGACAGCCAGACACCAGCGGTCTGCGCTTCGACGTGGACTCCGAGAACGAGGAGGGCGCCGCTCTCGCGGTCTCGCTGTGCAGTGAACCCGACCAGGAGGACCAGGTGGTGGGCTCCGGGCCCGGGGCGCGGGTCTTCCTGTCGCCGGGCGCCGTGGACTACCTCAGGGACAAGGTCCTCGACGTGCAGCCGGACGAGGACGGGGAGATGGCGTTCGCGCTGCTCGACCAGCAGACGTGAGCCGGTGGGGCGGCCCCGCGGTGACGCCTGGCCGCCCCACGATCCGCACCACGGCGGTCACCGCCGGTCGTGAGGCGTGTCCGCCTCCTCGTCGGCGGCTCCCGCCGCCGCGACCTCCTCGCGCCCGACCCGGGCGAAGGCCAGCTCGCGCAGCCGCAGCAGGACCCGGGCCAGGTCCCGCAGGTCCCCTTCCCCCAGGTCCACCAGGAGCGTCCGCAGGGACGCCGTGCCGCTGTCCTGGAGTTCGGCGACCAGCGCGTCACCGTCGGACGTGGGCAGCACGTGTCGAACGCGGCGGTCGTCGCGGTCCGGGCGACGAACGACCAGACCCTGCGTCTCCAACCGGTCGACCAGGCCGGTCACCGTGGCGGAGCTGACCCGGAGCAGCCGGCTCAGCTCCTGGCTCGAACAGCCCCGTCGGACGACCAGGAAGACCAGCGTCCGGAGCTGCTGCATCGTCAGGTTGACCTGGAGCAACGGCGATTCCACGACGCCGAAGGTCTGCTGGATGTCACGTAGGGCGTCCACCACCCGGTCGAGCAGGAGTTCTCTCTCCGCAGCCACCGGTTCTCCTCGATCCGCTCGCACCGGCGGTCCGCCGGGCAACGGCAGACGCTAGCAGCGGACCCCGATCGGGTGAATCGTTAGCCTCAGGCAGAATGTTTGGCCGAGGCTAACGAACCTTGGTGGGGAGTCGTTCATGAAGCTGGCCAAGCTGAGTCTGGCCAACCGTGCCCTGGTCGCACTGATCGCGGTCGTCGCGGCGGTGGCCGGGGCCTTCGCCGTCCCATCGCTGAAGCAGGAACTCCTGCCGCCGATGGAGTTACCGGCTGCGGCCGTGATCGCGCCGTACCCCGGCGCCTCACCCGACCTCGTCGAGGACCAGGTGACGCGGCCCATCGAGACGGCCGTCAGGGGCACGCAGGGCGTGTCGGAACTGACCTCGGTGTCGACGGAGAACCTGGCCACCATCCAGGTCCAGTTCGACTTCGGCACCTCGATCGGCGACGCCGTCAACGAGATGCAGCGCGCGGTCAACCGCCTCCAGTTGCCCGAGGACGTCGACCCCACGGTCGTCGCCGGGAGCACCGACATGCTGCCAGCCCTGGTGTTGGCCGCGACCTCCGACAACGACTCCGAGTGGCTCGCCGAGCGGTTGGACACCGTCGTCGTGCCCGACATCGAGTCCGTCAGCGGGGTCCGCGAGGCCAGCGTCAGCGGGGCGCGGACGACCACCGTCACCATCACACCGGACCAGGCCGCACTGGGCAGGGCGGGGCTCGCCCCCACCGCCATCTCCGACGCGCTCCAGGCCAACGGGACACCGTTCCCCGCCGGCGCGGTCACCGACGGCGACCGGAGCCTCACGGTGCAGACGGGTGAGCGGCTGACCTCCGTCGAGGAGCTGGCCGAGCTGCCCCTCACCCCCGGTCAGGACGCCCCGGGGGCCGGAACGCCGGTGCGGCTGGGGGACGTCGCCGAGATCACCGAGACCGAGGACGCCGCCACCTCCCTGACCCGCACCAACGGCTCGGACAGCCTCGGGATCACCGTCACCCTGACCCCGGAGGGCAACACGGTCGAGGTCTCCCGGGCCGTGCAGGACCTGCTCCCCGAACTGGAGCGGGCGCTGGGCGAGGGCACCGAACTGACCGTCGTCTTCGACCAGGCGCCCTTCGTCGAGCGGTCCATCGAGGGGCTCACCACCGAGGGCGCGTTGGGACTCGTCTTCGCGATCCTCGTCATCCTGCTGTTCCTGTTCTCCTTCCGCTCCACCATCGTCACGGCGGTGTCCATCCCGCTGTCGCTGGTGGTCGCGCTCCTCTCCATGTGGGCCGGCGGTCTCTCCCTGAACATGCTCACGCTGGGAGCCCTGACCATCTCGGTCGGCCGGGTCGTGGACGACTCGATCGTCGTCCTGGAGAACATCAAACGACATCTCTCCTACACGGCGGACCGACGACGCGCCGTGCTCGACGGCGTCCGCGAGGTCGCCGGCGCGATCACCGCGTCCACCCTGACCACCGTCGCCGTCTTCCTGCCCATCGCCTTCGCCGGTGGGATCGTCGGCGAACTGTTCAGCGCCTTCGCCTTCACCAGCGCGGTCGCGCTGCTGGGTTCCCTGCTCGTGGCGCTGACCATCATCCCGGTCCTGGCGTACTGGTTCCTGCGGTCCGAGGTCGGCGACCGGGGTGAGGGCGGTACGGAGGAGGACGACGAGGCCCGGGACGAGATCGAGGCCGCCGCGGCCGAACGGGAACGTCGGTCGTGGTTGCAGCGGGTCTACCTGCCGGTCCTGCGGTTCGTCACGATCCGGCGGTGGGTCACCGTCGGGATCGCCGCCCTGGTCCTCGTCGGCACCGTCGCGATGGTCCCCAGGCTGGAGACGAACTTCCTCGACGCGTCCGGCCAGAACACGCTCAGCCTCCAGCAGGAGATGCCGCCGGGAACCAGCCTGGAGGCCACGGACGCCGCCGCCCGGCAGGTCGAGGAGGTCCTCGCTGACATCCCGGAGATCAGCACCTACCAGGTCACCGTGGGCGGGGGTACTGGCATGGCCGCCCTGTTCGGCGGTGGCGGCTCCGACGCGGCCAGCTTCTCGCTCACCCTCGACGAGGACGCCGACGCCACCGAGGTGGAGGGCACGGTCCGGGACCGGGTCGCCGGGCTCGGCGACGTCGGGGAGATCACGGTCGGTGCCGGTGGTGGTGGTTTCAACACCAGCCAGCTCCAGGTGAACGTCCAGGCGTCCAACCAGGACGACCTCCTCACCGCCTCGGACCTCGTCCGGGAGACGGTGGAGGGCGTCGACGACGTCACCGACGTCACCAGCGACCTGAGCGAGTCCGTCCCGAGGGTCCGGGTCGCGGTGGACCGCGAGGCCGCCGCCGCGCTCGGCCTGTCGGAGGGCGCGATCGGGCAGCTGGTCGCGCAGACCTTCCGGGGCGCCCCGGTCGGCGAGCTGACCATCGGCGAGGAACGCCGGGACGTCGTCCTGCGCACCGTCGAGGCCCCCGCCACTCCCGAGGAGGTTCGTGAGCTGGCGTTGCCGACGCCGGCCGGCCCGGTGCGGTTGGCCGAGGTCGCGGAGGTCTCCGAGATCGAGGGACCGGTGCAGCTCAAGCGGATCGACGGCGCCAGGAGCGCCACCGTGACGGCCACCGCGACCTCGCAGAACATCGGCGCCACCAGCGCCGAACTGAGCCGGGCCCTCGACGGCATCGACCTCCCGGCCGGCGCCTCCTACTCACTCGGCGGGGTGACGGCCGATCAGGACGACGCCTTCGCCGACCTCCAACTGGCCCTGCTCCTGGCGGTGGCGATCGTCTTCATCATCATGGTCGGCACCTTCCGGAGCCTGGTGCAACCGCTCATCCTGCTCGTATCGGTGCCCTTCGCCGCCACGGGTGCCGTCGGCCTCCTGTTGGTCACCGGCACCGCGCTCGGCGTGCCGGCCCTGATCGGCATGCTGATGCTGATCGGCATCGTGGTCACGAACGCGATCGTCCTGATCGACCTCATCAACCAGTACCGCGACCGGGGGATGGGCGTTCGGGAGGCCGTGATGGAGGGCGGCCGCCGCCGACTCCGGCCGATCCTCATGACGGCAGCGGCCACCATCTTCGCCCTGGTGCCGATGGCCCTCGGCATCACCGGCGACGGCGGCTTCATCTCGCGGCCGTTGGCCCTGGTGGTCATCGGCGGACTGGTCACGTCGACGCTGCTGACGCTGGCCCTGGTCCCCGCGCTCTACACGATCGTGGAGAACGGTCGGGAGCGGATCGCGAGTCGCGCCGAGCGGCGGCGCGACCGTGGGGAGTCGGGCGGCGAAGCCACCACCGAGGGGGCGGCGCCGACCGAGTGACGGGCCGGGACGGCCGGTGCGGCGGGGCGGGGCTCGGGGCTCCGCCCCGCCGTCGTGCGGGGAGCGCCGCGCTCCGGACCCGCCAGCCGCCAGCCGGCGTACGGCTCGCCGCCGTTCGGGGGGTTTCCGGACGAACTCGCGGGAAAGTCCCCACCGGGGAACCCCCCTCGCTAGCGTCTGACCTGGTGGCACCATCGTCCAGCTGATGGGGGTGCGCGGTGCGACGACGCTCGAAACTGGCGGGTTGGCGGCACGGCAAGCCAGGGCCTCGTCGGCGCGTTCGAGCCGGGTGGGTCGTGGGAGTGGCGACCGTGGTCGTGGTGCCCCTCGTGCTGGCGGTGGTGACCGAGCAGTACGCGTCGTGGCTGGCGCTGCGCCAGGCCGGCGAACAGGAGGTCGCCGCGCAGCGCGCCGTCGAGGAGGCCGAGGAACAGGCGGAGTCAGCCCGGCCGCCGCTGGCCGTCGAGGTGCGCCAGCTCGGCCCGGACGACTGGAGCTGGGCTTTCGAGGACGCCCTCGACGCGGATGAACTCGCCCAGGCCGGTGAGCTGCTGAGCAGGAAGGTGGGCGGCACCCCCGAGGAGAGCGGGGACGCCGACGAGGCGATGCGGCGGCTGGGTGGTCTCCGCCTCGACGAGGCGAAGGTGGACGGGGACTGGGTCCCCGTGTCCAAGCACCACATCACCCTGGTCGGGCAGCGCAGGGACCCCGTGCTGGTCCGAGGGCTGGAGGTGCGGGTGGTGGATCGAGCGGAGCCGCCCGCCGGAACCCTGCTGGCGACGGTCGGGCAGGGGGCCAACGACGTCCACCCCGTCCTGGTCGACCTCGACTCCTCGGACCTCCGCCTCCACACGGTTCACCCCGCCCCCGGCACCCCGCCCGACCTGCGGCCACTCGCCCCCTACCTGGACAGGTACACCCTCGACCTGGCGGAACACGAGCAGCACGGCTTCGAACTGTTCGTCGTGTCCCGCACCTGCTGGTGCCGGTGGGAACTGGTCATCGAGGCGGTCGTGGACGACCAGGAGGAGACGGTCGTGGTCCGGTCGGACGGAACCACGTCCGGGGCGCCGTTCGAGACGATCCCCTGGGACGTCGACTGGTCCTACGGGCCCGTCGTCGACGGGGTGCGTCGGGGCGGGGCGTTCCACGGCTACGACATGCGGAACTGGACGCCGTTCTAGCCAGGGCTGGGCAGCGGTGCCCCGGGCGCACCCGACCGCGTCCTGCGGGCCGGGCACAACCGGGGCATCCGTGGCGCCGCCCCGACGTCCCTCGCCAACGGCCGCACCGGCGGACGTGACCGGGCGGTGCGAGGGCTGGTGATCGCCTGGCGGTTCCTGGTCGGTACGCCAGGAGACCTCGTGCGGACGCCGCCGGACGGGGCGCGGGGCGGCGGGAGGGCGTGGCCGCGACGGCGGGCGGCGGAACTCGGCCGCCGCGCGAGAGGGTGACGCCTCAGTGGATGGAGCCGAGGGAGGGGAAGCGACCGGCGACCTGACGGCGGTCGGCGAAGGACCGCAGCGCGCGCAGGAAGTCGACGTAGCGCAGCGCGGGCCAGTAGCAGTCGGCGAAGTGCAGGTCGGCCTCGGCGGACTGCCAGAGCAGGAAACCGGAGATCCGCTGTTCGCCGGAGGTTCGGATGATGATCTCCGGGTCCGGCTGGGCCTGCGTGTAGAGGTGCTCGGAGATCAGGGCCGGGTTGACCTCCTCGGCGAGTTCGCGCATCCCCCGGCCGGTGGCGGCGTGCTCCAGCATCAGGGAGCGCACGGCGTCCACGATCTCCTGGCGGCCGCCGTACCCGATCGCGGCGTTGACCTGGGCACCCGATCGCCGGCCCTGGGTGCGGGCGGCCGCCGTCTTCAGGTTGCGGGCCATGTCCCCGGGCAGCATGTCGAGGGTGCCGATGATCTCCACCGGCCACGGGTTGCCGTCGGCCGCGAGGTCGTTCACCACGCCCTCGATGATCTCCATCAGCGGCTTCAGCTCCTCCGGTCCCCGGTTGAGGTTCTCCGTCGAGAGCAGGTAGAGCGTGACGTGCCGGATCCCCTGCTCGTCACACCACCGCAGAAGGGTCTTGATCTTCTCGGCCCCCGCGCGGTGCCCGTCGACGGTGCTCAGACCGACCGATTTCGCCCACCGCCGGTTCCCGTCCACCACGAAACCGATGTGCCGAGGGCGCGGCCGGCCCGCGAGTTGACCGGACAGACGTTTCGCGTAACGCGAATAGATGGCGTCGCGGAGTCTGGTTCGCAATGTCGCTTTCCTGCCGAGTGCGGACGCAGTCCTGAGTGGCATGGCTCAGAACAGTAGCAGTGTGGAATTCGTCTCCCTCGGGAACCCCTTTCGTCCTTCCTTCGTACATCACCGCTGGTGGCCCTGGCTGTCGCTGGTGACGAACCGCACCCCCGCCGAGTGGGCGATGTCATCCCGACGACGGTCGAGGGCGCCCGGGGCGAGCCTCAACAAGGGAGGACGTGCGAGGGGGTGGCGAGGTTGCGTCGGTTTTCGTGAAATTTCCGGAACGGGGAGGAAGATCGTGTCTCCGGCTGCTCTCGGTAACTTTCACTCGCAATTCACACCGTTCGACGTCGGCGCGCTTCCGGGTCCCGGTGCGACGATTCACCACTCAATCACGAAATGATCTCGAAGGAGCCCGGAGTGCTCGGGACCCGCCAGGAGGGACAGCTCGCCGCCGCTGTGGTAGGACATGCGCGATGAGCAGGGAACGCGCTACGGGAGATGGACGCCGCCGCCAGGGACCACCCGGTCGAGGACGCTGGTCCCGACCGGGTGGCGGAGGCGGCCCGACCGGTTCGTCGGGACCGTCCCGGGGTGGTCCGCCTCCCACCCCGGGGTCGGGCGGTCCGAGGGGAACCTCGCACGAGCTGGCGGACCTCCTGGCGGAGAGTCACGGCAGCGGATACGGCCGCTACCGGGCCGCCGAGGGGGAGTGGGACTTCGGGTGGTTCCGGCTGACGCTGGTGCGGGCGCAGTCCGACCCCTACGCGCCGCCCAGCCGGCTGCTGGTGCGAGTCCCCGCCTCGGAGACCCACTACCCCGAGGAGAGCTGGCGCGGCCCCGCCCGCTCCCGCGCGCTGGCCACCCTCCTCCTCCGCCACCTGCGGGACGGGGTGCGGGGCACGCCCCTGCACGTCGACGCCGGGGGGCAGGAGGTCCTCGACCGCAGTGCCGGCCAGGTCGTCGATGGCGAACTCGTGCTCCGCCTCGCGGTCGACCTGCCCGGCCACGGCCGCCGGATCGACGGGCACGGCGCCAGGGACGCGCTCTGCCGCCGGCTCCCCGCCGCCCTGGAGACCCTGCGGTGGTCCGCGCTGCCCCACGACGAGGTGCTGCGCGCGGTCGAGACCGTGGAGGACGCCGTCTGGCTCCGGGACCGCCTGCCCGAACTCGGGCTGGTCGCCTTCGTCGCCGACGGCGCGGTGCTGCCCCGGCGCAGCGGCGTCGACGACCGACCACTCGCCGACGCGGTGCCCTTCCAGGCCCCGCCCGAGCTGTCCCGCACCGTCACCCTGCCCAACAGGGGCGAGGTGACCGGGCTCGGAGTGCCCAGCGGCATCACCGTCGTGGTCGGCGGCGGCTACCACGGCAAGTCGACGCTGCTCCGGGCGGTCGAGCGCGGCGTGTACGACCACCTGCCCGGCGACGGTCGGGAGCTCGTCGTCGCCCGCGCGGACACCGTCAAGGTGCGGGCCGAGGACGGCCGGTCCGTGCGCCGCCTCGACGTCAGCGCCTTCGTCGCCCACCTGCCCACCGGAGCCCCGACCAACGACTTCAGCACCGACAACGCCTCCGGGTCCACCTCCCAGGCAGCGGCCACGGTGGAGGCGCTGGAGGCGGGCGCCGGAGCACTGCTCATCGACGAGGACACCGCCGCCACCAACATCATGATCCGGGACGCCCGGATGCAGGCGTTGGTCGCCAAGGACAAGGAGCCGTTGACGCCCTTCATCGACCTCGTGCGGCCGTTGCACCGGGAGCACGGGGTGTCGACCATGCTGGTGATGGGCGGGTCGGGCGACTACCTCGACGTGGCCGACCACGTGGTGATGATGGACGCCTACCGGCCCCACGAGGTGACCGGGCGGGCCAGGGAACTGGCCCATCTGAGCACCGGCCGGCGCCAGGAGGCCACCGGGTTCCCGCTGCCCGGGGCCCGTGTCGTGGACCCGGCCTCGGTGAACCCGGAGGCCAGGGGCAAACGCCGGTTGAAGGCACGCGGCCTCGACGCGCTGGTCTTCGGCGAGGACGAGATCGACCTGCGCTCCGTCGAGCAGTTCGTGGACCCGGCCCAGCTCGTCGGGGTCGGTCTCGCGCTCGACGCGGCCGTGCGCCGGGGCTTCCTCGACGGGTCGCGCACCGTGGCGGAGGCGCTGCTGCTCGTGGAGCGGGAGCTGCTCGCCGGCGGCCCGGCGGAGCTGGGCCCGCGGCACCTGGGTGACTTCGCCGTCCCGCGCCGCTTCGAGGTGGCCGCCGCGCTGGGCCGCCTCCGCGCACTGCGGATCGTCTCCCCCCGCTGAGGCGCGACCCGGTATCCGCCGCCAAGCCCGGTCCCGAGGCGCGGGCGGCCCCCGGGGCCGGGCACGGAGCCGGAACGGCGGTGCCGGTGGCCGCCGTTCGGCCGTGTCCCCGGCGGGCTCCGGTCAGTAGCGTCGACCGGTGCGCCGTCGACGGCGCGGCAGGGGGAGACGTGTCCGAGAACGAGGAACTCGGGTCGCGGGGGGCGTCGGTGCCGCCCGGGGCGCGTGGAGCGGTGGGACCACCGCGCGGGCGGCGGGACCGACCACGGCTGGGCTGGGCGGTGCTCGCCGTGGCGGCGGCGAGTTCCCTCGTCGCGGCCGACTGGCCGGGCACTCCCACCGGCCACGGTCCGTTGCTGGCGGGGGGTGGCGTCGATGCCGAGCCGCATGCACGGGACTGCCTGCCTCCGGACGAGCGGACGCGCACGTCGACGACCAACGCCGGACCGGTCACCAACGAGGGCAGCGGTCCGGTCACCGTCACCGGGGTGTCGTTGGTCAATCCCGTGGAGATGGGTCTGGTCGAGGCGGTGTTCGTCCCCGAGGAGGGGCCGGTGAACGGAGCCGTCTACCCGCCTCCTCCCGACAAAGCTGGGGAGGGGTGGCCTGATCGGGTGGTGGCGCCGGGGGCGGTGCTGGGGCCGGGGGAGGAGTGGTGGTTCGCCGTGGGGTTGCGGAGTGAGGGGCCGGCGGCGGCGACCGAGCGGATCAGGATCGACTACGAGGACGCGGACGGTCGGGCGTACTACGCGCTGACCGGGACCTCGGTCGCCATGCGGGAGCAGTGCATCGCGTGGAGATCGACTGGCCGGACTGGTGAGTGCGAAGTGCCGGGCGCGGACCCAGCTCACCTGGAGTCGTGGTACCCGCAGTCCCGGTCGGCTGACCGAAGTGGCGGAGAATCGTTCGGCGGAGACGTCAATTCCTTCATGTTGGTAGGAAAGAAACAAGCAACGGACATGACGCCAGAAAGGGGACGAAGACTCTCCTCTGTTCGGAGTCCGACGTGACAGGGATCTCAGGAATTCGCCTCGTTCGGGTGTTCGCGGCGACTGCTGGCCGATAGTGTTCAGGTGGGTGCCCGCAGTAATCAGCTGCGTGCACTTATCGCGTTGTCCGGATCGGCGGACCCAGAGGATAAGGTGAGCGAAAAGATGCGATTGACAAAGACGGGACGTCGACTTGGAGTGGGCGGGGCGGTGATTGGCCTCATGTTGGCCCTGCTGCCCCCCCCTGGGGGTAGCGCACGCGGCGCAATCGACTGTTGGCCTTGCTCCCTCTGAGCTGATGTGTTCTGACGAACCGGTTACGCGAATCGCGGAGTCCGCTCACGTGAACACTCCAGTGCTGGTGTCGGGGCGTGTTGTCGGGGAAGGTGGTGAGATGCCCTCCGGTGGTGCGGTCGTTCGGCTGCTCGCCTGGCCCGCTGGCCGAGAGCTGGCTTCGCTCGAGGACGGTGACACATTCACCCTGACTCCCATCGCGCGGACGTCGACGGACTCCGACGGACACTACGAGCTCCGGGTTGATCCCAGCGTTGATCTGGGGAGGTTCGAGTCGGAAGATGGTCTGGTGGAGGTGAGCCTGGACGTCCAGGCTCCCGAGGGGCAGGCGAGCTACCAGGGCACGGTTGCCCCCGAGGAGGCATTGGGCGGGACCTTCTCGTCCCGGGCCGCTGGGGACGAGGTGGTGGAGCCGTCCCTGCCCAGCGAACTGGACCTGACGTTGGAGCCTGCGGGCAGCGTGGCTCGGTCGGACGTTCCCGCCGACGATGACGGTCTGGTGCACGCGCAGTACGTCAACCTTGGCGTGCGGTGGACGAATGTGGGAGCACTGTTCATCAAGGTGACCGGCGTGTGGGGAGAGCTCCAACACCTCAGCGGTGCGAATGCCGAGTTGGGGGTGGGAGTCGCCAGTAACAACGGTTCCTACAGCGCCAGTGGCACGGTGAACCGGGCCTCCGACACGACGATCGGGTTTGGCCGGCACGGCCGGTACACATACCGATTCTTCGACACCCAGCGCCCCTATGCTCGGTACACACGGTGGAACTGTTCGGGCACCCGGAGTACCTCGACGGTGCAACCGCTCGCCTACGGCGGGAACGCGGGAGCACGATCGCGGTCAGCGAGTGCGCACATTCCTCCGAACCAGCCCCGATCGCGATGCGCTCCGTACGCACCCCGAACCATTCATGATCAGACCGTGACGAAGGCAAGTACCTGGGCTACGGGGGCGAAGACCTCATCTCTTATTGGCATAGATCTGTCCGCACGTACGGGTTACTCGAACACGGCCAAAACTCGATTCGACTTCGTGGAGGCAGGCCGCGCGGTTTGCGGTACCCGGAATCACCCCGCTCAGCGAACCGAACCAGGGCCGGGCACTCTCGTTGTCCAGATGTACCCGTGAGGGCGCGGGGGTGCGCCGCCCTCCTGGCGGTCCTGCTCGCCGTCGCTGGGTGTTCCGGCGGACCTGCCCGCCACGGTCCGTTGCTGGCGGGGGGTGGCGTCGATGCCGAGCCGCATGCACGGGACTGCCTGCCTCCGGACGGGCGGACGCGCACGTCGACGACCAACGCCGGACCGGTCACCAACGAGGGCAGCGGTCCGGTCACCGTCACCGGGGTGTCGTTGGTCAATCCCGTGGAGATGGGTCTGGTCGAGGCGGTGTTCGTCCCCGAGGAGGGGCCGGTGAACGGAGCCGTCTACCCGCCTCCTCCGGACGAAGCTGGGGAGGGGTGGCCTGATCGGGTGGTGGCGCCGGGGGCGGTGCTGGGGCCGGGGGAGGAGTGGTGGTTCGCCGTGGGGTTGCGGAGTGAGGGGCCGGCGGCGGCGACCGAGCGGATCAGGATCGACTACGAGGACGCGGACGGTCGGGCGTACTACGCGCTGACCGGGACCTCGGTCGCCATGCGGGAGCAGTGCATCGGCGTGGAGATCGACTGGCCGGACTGGTGAGCGCGGAGCAGCGTGCGCGATCGAGCTCAGGTGGTGTCGGGGAGTCGGCCGTTCCGGTTCGCGGGTCGAGCGGTGTGCGGCACAAGAGCGCATCCCGCGTCCGCGACCGGGCCGGGGACGCTGGTCGTCCAGATGTACCCGTGAGGGCGCGGGGGTGCGCCGCCCTCCTGGCGGTCCTGCTCGCCATCGCTGGGTGTTCCGGCGGACCTACCCGCGACGGTCCGTTGCTGGTGGGGGGTAACGCGGATGCCGAGCCGTACGCGCGGGACTGCATGCCGCTGCACGCGGGGCCGACGGGGACCAGCAGCGTGGGGCCCGTCGTGAACGACGGGACCACGAGCCTGACCGTGACCGGCGTCGAGTTGGTGCGGCCGGTGGACATGAGCCTCGTGGAAGGGGTGTTCGTCCCCCGGGAGCAGCCGTACAACACCGTCCCGTACCCGCCTCCTCCCGACAAAGCTGGGGAGGGGTGGCCTGATCGGGTGGTGGCGCCGGGGGCGGTGCTGGGGCCGGGGGAGGAGTGGTGGTTCGCCGTGGGGTTGCGGAGTGAGGGGCCGAGGGCGGCGACCGAGCGGATCAGGATCGACTACGAGGACGCGGACGGGCGGGCGTACTACGCGCTGACCGGGACCTCGGTCGCCATGCGGGAGCAGTGCATCGGCGTGGAGATCGACTGGCCGGACTGGTGACGCCCGCTCGCGACATCATCCCCGCTGGGGGCTGATCGGCCCCGACATGACGAATCCCCGGACCCGTGCGTCGGGTCCGGGGATTCGCCCTCGCGGGCAGCCAGGCCGCCGGTCGTGCCGCGCGCCCCGTCAGGGGCCGGGGACCTCGACCCGGCGGGCGATCAGTCCCAGTCGAGGGCGGCGCCGCTCTGGTACTCGGTGACCCGGGTCTCGAAGAAGTTCTTCTCCTTCGTCAGGTCCATCATCTCCGACATCCACGGGAACGGGTTGTCCGTCTCCGGGAACACCGGCTCCAGGCCCAGCTGGGCGCAGCGGCGGTTGGTGATGAAGTGCATGTACTGCTCGCAGGACTCGGCGTTGATGCCGAGGATGCCCCGGGGCATGGTGTCGCGGCCGTAGGCGACCTCCAGGTCGCAGGCCTCCCGCAGCATCCCGCGCACCTCCTCCTGGAACTCCTCGCTCCACAGGTGCGGGTTCTCGATCTTGATCTGGTTGATCGCGTCGATGCCGAAGTTCAGGTGGATCGACTCGTCGCGCAGGATGTACTGGTACTGCTCGGCGATGCCGATCATCTTGTGCTGGCGGCCCAGCGAGAGGATCTGCGCGAAGCCGGTGTAGAACCACATGCCCTCGAAGATCACGTAGAACGCGACGAGGTCCCGCAGGAAGGCCTGGTCGGCCTCGTGGGTCCCGGTGCGGAACTCCGGGTCCTCCAGGTTCTGCGTGTAGTTCAGCGCCCAGGCGGCCTTGTCGGTGATCGAGGGCACCTCGCGGTACATGTTGAACAACTCGCCCTCGTCGAGGCCGAGGCTCTCGCAGATGTACTGGAAGGTGTGGGTGTGCACCGCCTCCTCGAAGGCCTGGCGCAGCAGGTACTGCCGGCACTCCGGGTTGGTGAGGTGCCGGTAGACGGCCAGCACGATGTTGTTGGCCACGAGCGACTCGGAGGTGGCGAAGAAGCCGAGGTTGCGCTTGATGAGGCGGCGCTCGTCGTCGGTGAGGCCGTTCGGCGACTTCCACAGCGCGATGTCGGCCTGCATGGACACCTCGGTGGGCATCCAGTGGTTGTTGCAGCCGGCCAGGTACTTCTCCCACGCCCAGTGGTACTTCAGCGGCAGCAGCTGGTTGACGTCGGCGCGGGCGTTGATCATCGCCTTGTCGTCGACGCTGACGCGCTCGGCGTCGCGGACGATCTCACCGAGACCGGTGGTGTCGGTCGAGGGCGATTCGGTGTTGGTCACGTCCTGGTCCTTTCCAGAGTTCGGTGGGGGAGCGCGGTGGGCGCTGGAGCGGGGCCGCCGGCGATGTCGGTACGGCGGCCCCACCCGCCAGTCGTCACTGGCAGGCCTCGCACTCCTGGTCCTCCACGGAGCACGCCGCGCCGTCGGCGTCCTGGGGCTTCGCGGGAGCGGCCGGCGCGGGGGCGGCGGCCGGGGCGGCCGAGGCCGAGGGCAGGTTCGGCGACACCGCGTTGAGCTTGCCGTCCGTGCCGCGCAGGGTGCTCTTCTCCACCGCGGTGGCCGCGCGGGACCGCAGGTAGTAGGTGGTCTTCAGGCCGCTGCGCCAGGCCAGCCGGTACAGGGCGTCCAGCTTGCGGCCGCTGGGGGCGTCGAGGTACAGGTTCAGCGACTGGGCCTGGTCGATCCACTTCTGCCGGCGGGAGGCGGCCAGCACCAGCCAGGACGGGTCCACCTCGAAGGCGGTCGCGTAGAGCGCCTTGAGGTCGGCGGGCACCCGGTCGATCTGGCCGAGGCTGCCGTCGTAGCGCTTGAGATCGCTGATCATGTCCTCGTCCCACAGCCCCCGCTCCTTGAGGTCGTGGACCAGGTGCGGGTTGACCACGGTGAAGTCACCGGACATGTTGGACTTGACGAACAGGTTGCGGTACAGCGGCTCGATGGACTGGCCGACGCCGCAGATGTTGGAGATCGTCGCGGTGGGGGCGATGGCCATCACGTTGGAGTTGCGCATCCCCTTGGTCCGCACCCGCTCGCGCAGGGTGTCCCAGTCCAGCCGGGTGGTGCGGTCGACCTCGAAGTTCTCGCCGCCCCGGGCCTGGGCGACCAGTTCCAGGGAGTCGATCGGCAGGATGCCCCGGCTCCACAGCGAGCCCTCGAAGGACTCGTAGCTGCCGCGCTCCTCCGCGAGGTCGCTGGACGCGGAGATCGCGTAGTAGCTGATCGCCTCCATCGTCTCGTCGGCGAACTCGACGGCGGCCTGGGACGACATCGGCAGCCGCAGCGTGAACAGCGCGTCCTGGAAGCCCATCAGGCCCAGCCCGACCGGCCGGTGCCGCAGGTTGGAGGTCCGGGCCTCGGGGATGGTGTAGAAGTTCACGTCGATGACGTTGTCGAGCATCCGCACGGCGGTGCGCACGGTGCGCTCCAGGCGGGCCTGGTCGACCCGGGGGACGCCGTCGCCGTCCGGCCGGATGTGGTTGGCCAGGTTGACCGATCCCAGGTTGCAGACCGCGACCTCCTCGGCGGAGGTGTTCAGCGTGATCTCGGTGCACAGGTTCGAGGAGTGCACCACGCCCACGTGCTGCTGCGGCGAGCGCAGGTTGCAGGGGTCCTTGAAGGTGATCCACGGGTGCCCGGTCTCGAAGAGCATCGTGAGCATCCGCCGCCACAGGTCGACGGCGCGGATGCGGCGGTACACCTGGATCTCGCCGTTGTCGGCGGCCGCCTCGTAGGCCAGGTAACGCTCCTCGAAGGCGGGGCCGGAGAGCTCGTGGAGGTCGGCGACCTCGTCCGGGGAGAACAGCGTCCACTGCTCGTTGGCGGCCACCCGGCGCATGAACAGGTCCGGCACCCAGTTCGCGGTGTTCATGTCGTGAGTGCGGCGGCGGTCGTCACCGGTGTTCTTGCGGAGGTCGAGGAACTCCTCGATGTCGATGTGCCAGGTCTCCAGGTAGGCGCAGACCGCGCCCTTGCGCTTGCCGCCCTGGTTGACGGCGACGGCGGTGTCGTTGGCGATCTTCAGGAAGGGGACGACGCCCTGGGACTGGCCGTTGGTGCCCTTGATGTGGGCGCCCATCCCCCGGACCGGGGTCCAGTCGTTGCCGAGCCCGCCGGCGTACTTCGACAGCAGCGCGTTGTTGCGGATGCCGTGGAAGATCCCGCTGAGGTCGTCGGCCACCGTCGTCAGGAAGCAGGAGGACAGCTGCGGGCGGGTGGTGCCGGAGTTGAACAGCGTGGGCGTGGAGCACATGAAGTCGAAGGACGACAGCAGCTCGTAGAACTGGATCGCCTTGCCCTCGCGGTCGTCCTCCCGCAGCGCCAGCCCCATCGCGACGCGCATGAAGAAGGCCTGCGGCAGCTCGAAGCGAACGCCGCGGTGGTGCTGGAGGTAGCGGTCGTAGAGGGTCTGGAGACCCAGGAACTGGAAGTCGAGGTCACGCTCGGGGCGCAGCGCGCGCCCGAGGCGGTCCAGGTCGAACTCGGCCAGTTCCGGGGCGAGCAGCTCGTGCTCGATCCCCCGGTGGACGAAGGCGGCGAAGGTCTCGGCGTAGCGTTCGGCCATTTCGGACTGGCTGGCCTGCTGGCCGGGTCCGAACAGGAACTCCAGTGCCTCGCGGCGGAGCTTGTCCAGCAGGAGGCGGGCGCTGACCAGCGAGTACTGCGGCTCGTTCTCCACCAGTGTCCGGGCGGCCATGATCTGCGCGGTCTCGAACTCGGCCGAGGTGATCCCGGGGTAGAGGTTGCGGACGGTCTCCTCCACCACGACCCGCTCGCTGACCCCGTCGAGACCGGCGCAGGCCTCGGCGACCACCAGCCGGAGGCGGTCGGCGTCGAGTGGCACCACCTGTCCCTGGGGGTCCCGCACGGTGAGACCGGGAGGGACCGAGGGGCCGGGTTCTGCGGCGGGGGTGGGGGACTGGCTGGCCAGTACGGTCACGACGCTCTCCTCGCGTGCTCGGCTGCGGTGACTTGCGGAGGGCGCGACGCGCGGGCATCGCGGACGGCCGTGCCCCAGACACGGTTCCGTCCCGCGAGACTGCCCGCCCGGCCCACCCTCGAAGCCGTCCGAACGACAGCGCACCCCTGGTGTCGGTGCGCGTGCTGACGGCAGGTCTTCGGACTCGTGGGCGCTCCGGCCGCCGTTGGCCGGCTTCTACTGGCCGTCGCTTCCCGGCGCCCTGGCCGGGCTCCAGTGCTTCTCGAGGCACCCGGTCCCCAGGGTTGGGCGCCATCGGACGGCGGTCGTTCCCACTCACCGCTGCGGGGCAGTTCCGGACTCGCACCGGATTCCCTCTTGCCTCGGTCGGCCCGTCGTCGGGCCTCCCGAACCATCAGCGGCCAAGAGACTACATGTTGGGGTTCGTGCCTCGCGCACCCCCAATATGGTGGCGTGTTGCCGGTTGTGATGCGTTATATTCCCGGCTGCCTCATAACCGGGTACGGTGACTTTGGGTGTGGATCTTCATGACTGCGAGTAGCGATTCGCTGGTCACGTGCGCGCGCGACACGGTGTCCCCGATGGGTTGACCAGCGGGCGTAATGATAATGATTTTCAACTAGGGTGTGGGGTTGTCGGCGGCGGTGATCGCCGCCGGCCAGCACGACCGGGAGGACATCGTGCCCGACGAACGACCAGGCTCCGCCACCGACCGGAGGTCGGCCCGACGCCGCCGCGCCAGGGTGATCCTGATCACCACCCTTGTCGCCGTGGTGGCCACGATCGGGTTGATCGTGTTCGCCCTGCGGCCCACCGACGACACCACCGCGAGAGCCACCGGTGACGAGGCCGGCCTCCGCGTCGTCGCCACCACCAACTTCCTCACCGACACCGTCCGGCGGATCGGCGGCGAACACGTCGACGTCGCGGGACTGATGGGCCCCGGAGTGGACCCCCACCTCTTCCAGGCCAGGGCCGGGCACCTCCACCAGCTCCGCGAGGCCGACCTCGTCCTCTCCGTGGGACTGCACCTGGAGGGCAACCTCCAGACCGTCCTCGACGGGCTCGGGGACACCGCGGTCGTCAGGGTCGCGGAGAGCATCCCGGAGTCGGAACTGCTCGCCGCCCCCGACACCGAGCCGGGGGACGGCGAGTTCGACCCGCACGTGTGGTTCGACGTCAGCCTCTGGTCGAGGGTGGTCGAAGGGATCAGGGACGCCCTGGTGGCCGAGGACCCCGAGCGCGCGACCGCCTACCGGGACGCCGCCGACGAGTACCTCGTCGAGCTCGCCGACCTCGACGAGGAGGTCCGGGACCGCCTCGCCGAGATCCCCGAACAGCGGCGCGTCCTGGTCACCTCGCACGACGCCTTCCGCTACCTCGGACGTGCCTACGACGTCCAGGTCGAGGCGATCCAGGGGATCTCCACGGTGGACGAGGCCACCACGGCCGACATCGACCGCGTCGCGGCGCTGATCGCCGAACGGGGAGTGCGCGCCGTCTTCGTCGAGTCGAGCGTGTCCGGGCAGAGCCTGGAGGCCGTGCTCGCCGCGGCCGGCAGCAGGGGCGCCGAGGTGACCGTGGGCGGCGAGCTCTTCTCGGACGCGGCGGGAGCGGAGGGCACCCCGGAGGGCACGTACGTGGGGATGGTGCGCGCCAACGTCGACCAGCTCGTCGAGGGGCTGCGGTGATCCCGGTCGGGGGCGGGACCCCGGGCGGTCAGCCGGTCAGTCACCAGGGGTCCGCCCTCACCGCGACCGACGTCCGCGCCGGGTATGGCGGCGCAGACGTGCTGGACGGGGTCACCCTGCGGGTACCGGCGGGTCGGCTCGCCGCCGTGGTGGGACCCAACGGGGCCGGCAAGTCCACCCTGGTCAGGGCGGCGCTCGGGCTCGTCCGGTCCAGCGGGCGCTTCACCCTGCTCGACGACACGCTCCGCGCGGTCCGTCGACGCGTCGCCTACGTCCCGCAACGCGACGCCGTCACCAGGGACTTCCCGATCACGGCCGGCCAGGTGGTCGAGATGGGCGCTACCCCCGGCGCGGCTGGTTCCGTCGACTCACCGAGGAGGACGACGCCGCAGTCGAGGGAGCGCTGCGGCGCACCGGTGTGCTCGACCTGGCCGACCGCCCCCTCGACGAACTGTCCGGTGGGCAACGCCAACGTGTCTTCCTCGCCAGGGCGCTGGCCCAGCGGGCCGACCTCCTCGTGCTGGACGAACCCTTCGCCGGGGTGGACGCCCGCACCGAGGCCGCACTGCTCGACCTGCTCACCGAGCTCTGCCGCGACGAGGGGCGCTCGGTGATCGCGGTGCACCACGACCTCCGCACGGTGCGCGAGCGCTTCGACCACGCCGTGCTGCTCGCTGGTCGGGTCCTCGCCGACGGTGCGCCCGCCGAGGTGCTCCGCCCGGAGCTGCTGGAGCACGCCTACGGCCTCGCCCCGCTGCGCGAGGAGACCGACCAGCCGGGCGCGCGCGCCCCCGCCGGCGTGGCCGCGACCGACCCCCCGGACGGACCGGGGTGGACCCCGGTGACGACAGACGGGGGCCAGGACCGGTGAACTGGCTGATCACCTCGTTGCCCCTGCCCTACCCGGAGGCGGTCGTCGCGGTGGGGGCGGCCGTCATCGGACTGGTCGCGGGTGCGCTGGGTCCCCTGGCGGTCCTGCGGGGCAGGAGCATGTTCGGGGACGCGATGAGCCACGGCACCCTGCCGGGGGTCGTCCTGGGCTTCGTGGTGGCCGGCACCAAGAACCTGCCGCTGATGCTGTTGGGTGCCGGGCTGACCGCGGCCCTGGCCGCGCTGGCCGTGATCGGCCTCGAACGGTACGCGGGCAGCCGCCCGGACGTCGCCATCGGAGTGGTGCTCTCCGCCGCGTTCACCACCGGGATCGTGCTGCTCACCGCGCTGGCCGGCACCGGGAACGCGGGCCAGAGCGGACTCTCCGACTACCTCTTCGGCCAGCCCGCCGGCATGGTGGAACGGGACGTCGTCCTGACCCTCGTGGTAGGGGGGTCCGCGCTGCTGGCGGTCGCCGTCTGGTTCCGCGTGCTGCGCACCGCCGCCTTCGACCCGGGATTCGCCGCCGTCGCGGGGGTGCCCCGCTGGGCCGTGGAGGCGGCCAGCACGGTCCTGCTCGCGGTGGCGATCGTCCTCGGCGTGCGCACGGTCGGCGCGGTGCTCATGGTCGCGCTGCTCGTGGCCCCCGCCGTCGCCGCCCGGCAACTCACCACCCGGCTCGGTGCCCTGCTGACCCTGTCCGCCGCCGTCGGGGCGACGAGCGGAGCCTCCGGAGCGCTCCTCGCCGGACGAGCCGAACTGCCGGCCGGCCCGGTCATCGTGCTGCTGGCCACGTCCGCCGCCGTGCTCGCCGTGCTGTTCGCGCCTCGTCGTGGGGTGCTGGTCCGGACCCGCCGGCCCCGTGCCGCCGGCTCGACTCCCCGCACCCCGCACGATCCGGGGGCGCGGTCCCGAGTGACGGGAGGCGCCCGGTGACCTCCGACGACCTCGTCATCGTCCTGACCGCCGGCCTGCTGGCCACGTCGTGCGGCCTGCTCGGGACCTTCCTGGTGCTGCGCGGACGCGCACTGCTGCCCGACGCGGTCAGCCACGCGGTGCTGCCGGGGATCGTGGGCGTCTACCTGGTGACCGGGGGCCGGGACACGATCGCCATGCTGCTCGGCGCGACCCTCTTCGGCGTGGTCTGCGTGCTCGCCTTCCAGGCGCTCCGCCGCAGCGGGATCGTCGCCTCCGACGCCGCCATCGCGCTCGTCTTCCCCGCGCTGTTCTCGCTGGGCGTGCTGGGCGTCAGCCAGTACACCTCCGGGGTCCACCTCGACCTCGACTCGACCATCTACGGCGAGCTGACCTTCGCGCCGCTGCGCACCCTGGACCTCGGGGGCACCCAGGTGCCCCGGTCCCTGCTGATCACCGGTGCCGCCGCCGTCGTCGTCCTGGCCGTCGTCGTCCTGTTCTGGCGTCCGCTCGTGCTCACGAGTTTCGACCCCGAGTTCGCCGAGGCCACCGGAATCAGGGTGCGGCTCGTCGAACGGGGGCTGTTGGTGCTGGTCGCGGCCGTGGCCGTGACCGCGTTCGAGAGCATCGGAGCCATCCTGGTCGTGACGTTCTTCGTCGTCCCCTCGGCCACGGCCCAGCTGGTCGCCCGGCGGCTCGACAGCATGCTCGGCATCGCCGTCGCCGTGGGCTGGGTGAGCGCGCTGCTCGGGCAGCGGGCCGCCGTGCGCCTGGACAGCTCGGTGGCCGGCTCGATCGGACTGGCCGCGGTCGGGCTCTTCGTGGTGGCCCTGGTGTTCGCCCCGCGACGGGGTCTGCTGTGGCGGCGGCGCGGACGGGTCCCCCGCGACAGCCCGACCCGCCGCTCCGGGACGAGCGCCGGCGCCACTGCCCGACGGGGCTAGGGGAGCGGCCGGCCGGGATCAGCCGCCGTTCGGGTTCCTCGGGTTGTCCGTGCGGTGCTGGCGGATCGCCTCCCGCCGGGCCAGGCGGTGCTGGCGGCGGATCTCGGCCTCCGCCCACCGCCGGCGGTCATCGGGCGTCACCGGCGTCAGCGGGGGCACCGGACGCGGCCGGTTCTCGGCGTCGACCGCCACGAACACGAGGTAGGCACTCGCCACGTGGGTCGCCGGGACGGACTCGTTCCACCGTTCCGCCACCACGCGCACCCCGACCTCCATCGAGGTGCGGCCCGTCCAGTTCACCTGGGCGCTGGCGTGGACGAGATCCCCCACCTTCACCGGCACCAGGAACAGCATCTCGTCCATGAAGACCGTCAGGGCCGTGCCACCGGAGTGCCGGCCGGCGCACGCGGCCGCCACGTCGTCGACGAACTTCATGATCACGCCACCGTGCACCGTGCCGTAGAGGTTCGTGTCGGAGCCGGTCATGATCTGGCTGAGCGTGGTCGCCGCCGCGGAGTTGGGCTTGCCGGGAAGGGGTGTGCCGGGCGTGTCGGAGGGCATGCCCCGAGCCTAAGTCCCCGCTCATCCCCCACGCCCGCCGACCGTCGGCCCAGCTCACGAGCCCGACCGTCCACCATGTGCGACACCGGCCGAACGGGTCGGTTTTCTCGCTACGATGCGGCCGCTGGTGGTTCGCGAGGCCCCGAGGGGCCGGACGGAGCAAGAGGGAACCCGGTGCGAGTCCGGGACTGCCCCCGCAGCGGTGAGCGGGAACGAACGCCGTCCCCGTCCCGGTCGTGAGACCAGGGCGGGAAGAGCACTGGACACCCCGACGGGGCGCCTGGGAAGCGACGGCCAGTAGGGGCCGACCAGCACGGTCGGCGTGCCCGCGAGTCCGAAGACCTGCCACCGGCGTGCGCGTCGCCCGGCGCGCACCGGTCCGGACCCGGTGGGAGGCACGACCGTCTGCCCCAGGCGCCCGCCTGGCGCGTGGCTCCACGGCCGCGCGGGAACACCGCCTCCCCGGCCGGACGTGGTACGAGCTCGCGAGGAGAGAGCAGTGACCGACGTTCCGACCACCCCCCGCCCCGCCCCGACCCCGTTGGGCTCGACCGTGCTCGGCTACCCCAGGATCGGCCGCGACCGTGAACTCAAGCGCGCCGTCGAGGCGTACTGGGCCGGGCGGATCGACCAGGACGAACTCCGCCGGGTCGGCGCGAGCATCCGGTCCGAGACGTGGACCGGCCTGCTGGAGGCAGGCCTCGGCTCCGTCCCCGGCAACACCTTCTCCTACTACGACCAGGTCCTCGACACCGCCGTCATGCTCGGCGCGGTCCCGGACCGTTTCCGACGGCTCGGTCTCGACCCGCTCGACACCTACTTCGCCGCCGCCCGGGGACGTGGCGACGCGGCCCCCCTCGAGATGACGAAGTGGTTCGACACCAACTACCACTACCTCGTCCCCGAACTGGGCCCCGACACCGAGTTCTCGCTGTCGGACGACAAACCGGTCGCCGAGTACCGGGAGGCCAGGGCGCTGGGGGTGACCACCAGGCCGGTGGTGCTCGGGCCCGTGACCTTCCTGCTGCTGGCGAAGCGCGCCGAGGACGCGCCGGAGGACTTCACCCCGCTGAGCCTCCTCGACCGGCTGCTGCCCGTCTACGAGCGGCTGCTGACCGAGCTCGGCGAGGCGGGTGTCGAGTGGGTGCAGCTGGACGAGCCCGCCTTCGCGGCCGACCGCTCCGAGGGCGACCTGGCCGCACTCCGCGCCGCCTACGACCGGCTCTCCGCCGTAGCCAACCGCCCGGCGCTGCTGGTCGCCGGCTACTACGGCGACCTCGGCCCCGCGCTGGGCGTGCTCGCCGACACCGGAGTGGAGGCCGTGGCCGTCGACCTGGTGGCCGGCCCCTCCTCCGTGGACGACCTGACCGGGCTGAGCGGCCTGCGGACCAAGACCGTCCTCGCCGGCGTCGTCGACGGCCGCAACATCTGGCGCACCGACCTGGACGCCGCGCTGGGCGCCTGCGCCACCCTGCTGGGGGTGGCCGGCTCGGTGCACGTCTCCAGCTCGGCACCGCTGCTGCACGTGCCCTACGACGTCCGTCGCGAGACGCGCATCGACCCCACCGTCCGCTCCTGGCTGGCCTTCGCGGAGCAGAAGGTCGCCGAGGTCGTCCTGCTCGAGCGCGCGCTCACCGGCGGGACGGGGGAGGTCGCCGAGGAACTGGCCGGCGCCCGGGAGGTCCTGGCCGGCCGGTCCAGCGCCGCCGGTCGCAACCACCAGGTCCGGGCCCAGATCGACGCGTTGCGGCCCGAGCACCGGACCCGGGGCGACTACGAGGTCCGCGCCAAGGCCCAGCAGGACAAGCTGGGGCTGCCGCCGCTGGCGACCACCACCATCGGCTCCTTCCCGCAGACCGACGACATCCGCAGGGCGCGCGCGCTGCGCCGGGCCGGCCGCCTCTCCGAGGACGAGTACCGCCGTCGGATGCGGATCGAGATCGAGCGGGTCATCCGCTTCCAGGAGGACATCGGCCTGGACGTGCTCGTCCACGGTGAGCCGGAACGCAACGACATGGTGCAGTACTTCGCCGAGCACCTCGACGGGTTCGCCGCCACCGAGCACGGCTGGGTGCAGTCCTACGGTTCCCGGTGCGTGCGACCCCCGATCCTGCACGGGGACGTCAGCCGTCCCGCCCCGATCACGGTCGACTGGAGTTCCTACGCCCAGAGCCTGACCGACCGCCCGGTCAAGGGAATGCTCACCGGACCGGTGACCATCCTGGCCTGGTCCTTCGTCCGGGACGACCAACCGCTCGCGGACACCGCCGCCCAGGTGGCGCTGGCGCTGCGCGGGGAGGTCCGCGATCTCGAGGCCGCCGGTCTGCGGGTCATCCAGGTCGACGAACCGGCGCTGCGGGAACTCCTGCCGTTGCGCGCCGCCGACCGCGCCGCGTACCTGTCGTGGGCCGTGGACGCCTTCCGCCTGGCGACCGCGGGGGTCTCGGACGGCACCCAGATCCACACCCACCTCTGCTACTCGGAGTTCGGGGACGTCATCGAGGCGATCGACGGGCTGGACGCCGACGTCACCACCATCGAGGCCGCCCGATCGCGGATGGAGGTCCTGGCGGACCTGCACGAGATCGGGTACCGACGCGGCGTCGGTCCGGGCGTGTACGACATCCACTCGCCCCGGGTCCCCGCGGTCGAGGAGGTCACCGGCCTCGTGGAGGCGGCGCTCGCCGCCGTCCCAGGGCAGCGGTTGTGGATCAACCCGGACTGCGGGCTCAAGACCCGTGGCTACCCGGAGGTCGAGCCGGCGTTGCGCGCGTTGGTGAGCGCCAGCGCGACCGCGCGCGCCGCGCTGGCCGGCGCCGAGTGACGGACTGACGGGGGACGGCCGGCAGGTGGCCGGCGAGTGCGCACCACCAGAACGTGGCGGTGGCGCTCGTCGGCCACGTCCAGCAGGATCTACCTCTGGCCGTGGCCGCCCGTCCCGGGCGGCCGAGCACCACACGAGGGAGGTCCGGTCCGTTGCCGCACGAGGTTCGCGGAGTCGTGTCCAGGAGCAAGGACGCGCCCGTCACGGTGGAGACGATCGTGGTACCCGACCCGGGGCCCGGGGAGGCGGTGGTCCGCGTCCTGGCCTGCGGGGTCTGCCACACCGACCTGCACTACCGCCAGGGCGGGATCAACGACGAGTTCCCCTTCCTGCTCGGGCACGAGGCCGCCGGCGTCGTGGAGGAGGTCGGCGAGGGCGTCACCGACCTCCGGCCGGGGGACTACGTGGTGCTGAACTGGCGCGCGGTGTGCGGGAAGTGCCGCGCCTGTCGGCGAGGCCGCCCCTGGTACTGCTTCGACACGCACAACGCGGCCAGGAAGATGACCCTGGCCGACGGAACACCGCTCACCCCGGCGCTGGGCATCGGGGCCTTCGCCGAGAAGACCCTGGTGCACGCCGGGCAGTGCACCAAGGTCGACCCCGCCGCCGAACCGGCCGTCGCGGGCCTGCTGGGCTGCGGCGTGATGGCCGGCATCGGGGCCGCCATCAACACCGGATCGGTCGGCCGGGGCGACAGCGTGGCGGTGATCGGGTGCGGGGGCGTTGGCGACGCCGCGATCGCCGGGAGCAGGCTCGCCGGGGCGTCGACGATCATCGCCGTCGACATCGACGAGCGGAAGTTGGAGACGGCGCGCCGGTTCGGCGCCACCCACACCGTGGCCGCGCGTGAGGTCGACGTCGTGGAGCGCGTCCGCGAGCTGACCAACGGCTTCGGCGCGGACGTCGTCATCGACGCCGTCGGGCGGCCCGAGACCTTCCGCCAGGCCTTCTACGCCCGTGACCTGGCCGGAACCGTCGTCCTGGTGGGGGTGCCCACTCCGGAGATGACCATCGAACTGCCGCTGCTGGACGTCTTCTCCCGGGGCGGGGCGGTGAAGTCCTCCTGGTACGGCGACTGCCTGCCCGACCGGGACTTCCCCATGCTCATCGACCTGTACCTCCAGGGACGGCTGAACCTCGCCGACTTCGTCACCGAGCGGATCTCGCTCGACGACGTGGAGGAGGCGTTCGAGAGGATGCACCACGGCGACGTGCTGCGCTCGGTGGTGATGCTCTGATGGCCGCCTCGATCGAACGTGTGGTGACCTCGGGCACCTTCAGCCTGGACGGTCAGGACTTCGACGTGGACAACAACGTCTGGCTCGTGGGCGACGACCGCGAGGTGCTGGTCGTCGACCCGGCGCACGACGCGCGGGCGGTGCTGGCCGCGGTGGGCGACCGCTCGGTCGTGGCCGTCGCCTGCACCCACGGGCACAACGACCACGTCAACGCCGCGGTCGAGGTCGCCTCGGCGACCGGCGCTCCTGTGCTGATCAACCCGGAGGACCGCCACCTCTGGGATGTCGCGCACCCCGGCCGGGCACCCGATGGTGAGCTGGTGGACGGTGCCGAGCTCACCGTGGCCGGTCTGACCCTGCGGGTGTTGGCCACGCCCGGTCACAGCTGGGGTTCGGTCAGCCTGCACGTGCCCGAGCTGACCGCGGTCCTGACCGGTGACACCCTGTTCCAGGGCGGCCCCGGTGCCACCGGACGGTCCTTCTCCGATTTCCCGACGATCATCGCCTCGATCCGGGACCGCCTGCTGACGTTGCCGGCGGAGACCGTCGTCCACACCGGGCACGGGGACACCACGACGATCGGAGCGGAGGCCCCGCACCTCCAGGAGTGGATTGACCGGGGGCACTGACCTCCGGCCCGTCACCCGGGTGGCCCTCGGGGTGACGAACGGGCGGTCCGACCGGCCAGCGCGCCCTCGGCGAGGGGTGGTCGGTCGGAACCGCCCGTCAGCCCGATCCCCCTCCCGCCAACGTGGCCCCGTCACCGCCAGGGGAGCTCCGCGCCTCCGACGGGAGCCCGCCCACTCATCCGGTCCGGCTCCGGCGCCCCCGAGTTCCCTCGGGTCCCCGCCCGCGACGTCGGGAGCCGGCATGGCGGGTTCACGGCTCCTGGCCCCTGGCGGGACCGTCCCTGCCAGCGGTGCGCCGGCTCCCCGGTGTGTGGGGACGCCGGACGTGGCGGCGACGGGATACGGAGAGAGCGGGGAAGCGGAGCCGTGCCATCGCGATCCTCGCCGCCCGTGGGCCGGCTGGCGGTAGGCTGTGGTCGTTCGGGCTCGCGGTGTCAACACCCAGTGCCGGGATCGGCGAGAACGGGGTGTGGACGAGGGATTTGCCCACCACCTGGGTGCCTCCCCTGCGCCCAAGTGGTGGACTGCCCCCCAGCCCCCAGACAAGGAAGACCGGTGCCCCTCGGCATTTCCACTCCACTGAAAGTGGATCGGAGGATGCTTTCAGGACAGTTGAGTCGTTCCTTGCCGCGAGTCTAAGGTGAGAGCGGAGTCCGTTTCAACCCACGTGAAGAGATTGCTCCGTTGGGGTCGTTGTGAGTCTAAGTCGGGGGGACTGAGAGGGTGGCGATGGCCGAGGCGGAGAAGCCCGAGACGCGCACACTGGCCGGCAAGCTGAACCACCTCTTCGCCCGCGTGCACCCGCCGGGACAGGGGGAGTACAGCAACGAGCACGTCGCCGCCGCGATCCGCGAACGTGGGGTGAACATCTCCCAGAGCTACATCTGGGCGCTCCGGAAGGGACGGTCGGACAACCCCACCAAGCGGCACCTGGAGGCGCTCGCCGAGTTCTTCGGAGTCCACGTCGGCTACTTCTTCGACGACGCGCTCGCGCACCGTGTCGACGCCCAACTCGACCTCGTCAACGCCCTGCGCGACGCCAACGTCCGGGACGTCGCCCTCCGCACCATGCAGCTCGACGACGACGCACGACGCTCGGTGGCCCGGATCGTGGAGGAGATCAGCCAGATGCGGGCCGCTGGGCGGACGCCCCCACCCGCCACGGCGTCCGACGCCGACGACCCACGTCGCTGAGCCCGGGACCGGGGCAGGGGCGCGGTCCCACTCCCCGCTCCCTCCTGCCAGCCGTCCCACTTCCCGGCGTCCACCGGGGCGGGCAGGTCGGGACTCGTCCGCGCGCCGCGCCGCGCTTCGCTGCTCCAGGCGGAGATCCGTCGTTCGGCCGAACGGTGGTGCCCCGGGTTGGGGGGATGTCGGGCTCGCTCCGGACGGCATAATGATCGGCGGGTCCCCCGCCAGCCCGCCACGTCGGTCACCCCGCGCGGTGCGCACCGCGGGTGACCCGCCGCTGGTGGTCCTACACCCGGGGTGCCCCGCCGTCCGCCGGGCCAGCGGCCACCCGTGGTGTGGCGGCCAGGGGAACCACGGGTCCGGCCCGGACACGGTCACGAGCCGTGCCGCCCGCCCTCGAGGAGCACCGGGAGGGAAGGGAACGTGGTCGGTGACCAGCGGACGCGGACGACGCGGCAACCCCTGGCGTGCCTACGGATGGCACGCCCGCACGCGCCGCCGTTGACGAGGGAGGTGGCCACCTCGGTGCACTACCACGACCTGCGCCGGCGCTGTGAGGAACGGGTGCGTCAGCTCGACCGGAGCGCGGGGATCCCCCGCCCGTTCGACCTCACCGTGTTCCTCGACCGGCTCGCCCACCACCGAGGGCGCCCCATCACGCTGCACCCCAGCGACCACGTCGCGGGCCGGGCGTGCGGGATGTGGCTCGATCTCGGCGACATGGACGTGATCGCCCACGCCCGGACGACCCCCCTCCACGTGTGGCACATCGTGCTGCACGAGGTGGGGCACATGATCTCCGACCACGCCGGGGCGCACCTGCTGGACCGCGACTTCCTCCGCGCGCTGGCCCCGGACCTCGATCCGGACGTGGTCGTGAGGACCTTGGGGCGTTCCTCCTACTCCGCGGTGGAGGAACAGGAGGCCGAGATGATCGCCTCGCTCATCCTGGGGCGGGCGGGCGCACCACCCAGGCGCTCCCACCGATCGGACACCTCGCCGGACATCGCCCAGGCCGCGGACCGAGCCGAAGACATCTTTGGGGTGTGAATGGTCACCGCACTGTTCCTGACCGTCTCGCTGCTCGTCTCCCTCGCCGCGGCCTTCCGGGCGGTGCGCAACCTGAGACGGGGCCCTGGCGGGAACCCGGGCAGGTGGGCGCTCGTCGGCGTGCTGGGTTCACTGGGGTTCGCCTTCCTCGTCCTCGCCCCCGCGACGCAGGCCGTGCTCGCCGGCATCTACCCCAACATCGGCCGGTTGCTGTCCAACCTCGGGACCCTCGCCGCCGCCTTCTCCGCGGTGATGCTGCTGCTGTACCTCGCTCACCCGCCCGAGGAGGCACGCCGACGGGCCCCCCGCCGGTTCCTGGTGTTCGCGGTCGCCGAACTCGCGCTCCTCGTCCTGTTCCTCGCCGCCGACATCCCCGAGTCCCGGGGGCTGTTCGGCGAGTACTACTCGACCCACCCGACACTCGCCGGCTACGTCCTCGTCTACTCCGCCTACCTGGGCGCCGTCCTGGTCGACCTCGCCTGGCTGGGGTTGAGGTACTCGAACGCCACGGGCGGGAGCCTGCGCATCGGACTCCGGGTCCTCGCCGTCGGCTGCGTCCTGGGACTCTCGTACGTCGCGGAGAAGCTGTACAGCACGACGCGCGCCGCGTTGGAGGGGCCCGAAACCGGGTCGGAGTCCTACTGCGTCACGCCGTTCGACAACTTCGGCTGCGCGATGTCGGTCGGGATGCCGGCGGCGTCCGTGCTGGTCATGACCGTCGGGCTGCTGCTGCCCGCCGTCGCCCCGATCATCAACCGGCTCGTCAGGGCTCCGGGGGAGTGGCGCGCCTACCGTGAGCTGCGCCCGCTGTGGGCGGCGCTGTACGAGGCCGTGCCGGAGATCGCGCTGACCTCCCCCGACGCCGTCAAGGGCGACTACGGCCGGCGCGACGTGGGCATGCGCCTCTACCGCCGCGTCATCGAGATCCGGGACGGTGTGCTCGCGCTCCGGCCCTATCGGGACCCCTCCGTCGCCGAACAGGTGGGCGGCGCGGGCCGCGCGGCCGGTCTCACGGGAGAGGACCTCGCCGCCACCGTCGAGGCGGCGGTGATCAGCGCGGCCATCGCCGGCGCACGGTCCGGCCGGCCGGTCGACCCCGGTGGTGGCGACTCGGCCTCCCCCGACCCCGGGCCGGAGACCGCCCTACCGCCTGACCTGGCCAGCGAGACCGCCTTCCTGCGTCGGGTCTCGGTCGCCTTCGTCTCCTCGGCGCTGGTGCGGCCCCACCGGGGCGAGCGCGCCTCCGACGACGTGCCCTCGGGGGCCTGATCGGCATGGCGGCAGCAAGGGAGCACCACCCGGAAGTCCCGAAGCCCGGCCAGGGGGCGGACGGCCCGGCCGAGCGCCCGATCGGGGCGGGTTGTCCCTCGGCGGCGGCACGGCGGGCACCAGACCAGCCGCCCACCGGGGACGAGGACGGGCCCGACCTCTTCCAGGACGAGTGGTTCCGCGACCCCCACCCCACCTACGCCCGCCTGCGGGCCGAGTGCCCGGTGCGCCAGGTCAGGTCCCCCGGGGGCCACGAGGCCTGGATCGTCCTCGGGTACGCCGAGGCCCGGGAGGCCCTGGCCGACGGCAGGATCAGCAAGGACGTGCGCGCCGCGGGCCACATCTTCGCGAGGAGCGGCCGGCGCAGGGACCTCGCCCCGGCCGTCAGCCAGACCATGCTGGCCACCGACCCACCGGACCACACACGGCTGCGGGGCCTGGCCAGGGCGGCCTTCACACCGGCGGCGGTCCACCGCCTGCGCCCGAGGATCCGGGCCATCGCCGAGGGACTGGCCGAGTCGATGGCGGCCGAGGCCGGCCCGGTGGACCTCGTCGAGCGTTTCGCGCTGCCCCTGCCGGTGACCGTCATCTGCGAACTGCTCGCCGTCCCCGAGGCCGACCGCGCGGCGCTCGGCGCGTGGTCCTCGCGGCTTTTCCTCGCCGGGCAGCCCGAGGTGATCGACGAGGCGTCCCACCAACTCGCGGACTACCTGTCCGAACTGGTCGAACGGCGTCGCCGCCAACCCGGCGACGACCTGCTCTCCGAGCTGATCGCCGCCCGGGACGCGGGCGACCGGCTCAGCGAGGGCGAACTCGTCTCGCTGGCGGCCCTGCTGCTGATCGCCGGCCACGAGACCACCACGAACCTGCTGGGTACCGCCGTGCTCTCCCTGCTCACCCATCCCGAGCAGCTCGCCTGGCTGCGCGCGGACCTCGCTCGGCTGCCGGCCGCGGTCGAGGAGCTCCTGCGGCACGACGGTCCGGTGAACGTCGCCACCTTCCGGTTCACCACCGAACCGGTGCGGCTCGCGGGGGTCGACCTGCCGGCCGACGCCGTCGTGATGGTCTCGCTCGGTGCCGCCGACCGGGACCCGTCCCGTTTCCCCGAGCCCGACCGGCTGGACCTCCGCCGACGGAGCGCGGGCCACCTGGCCTTCGGGCACGGCATCCACTACTGCCTCGGAGCGCCGCTGGCGCGGGCCGAGGCCGAGATCGGTCTGGGGGTGCTGCTGAGGCGGTTTCCCGGGCTCCGGCTGGCCGGGCCCCCCGAGGAGGTCGGGTGGCGCCGGAGCAGGCTCATGCGGGGCCCGGAGAGCCTGTTCGTGTTGACCCGGGCCGAGGCGGGCACGGCACCCTGACCGGCTCGGTACCACCGCCGCGTCCTCGGGCAACGCGCCCACGTGGCGGGGCGGACCGGCTTAGTGGCGGCCCGCCCCACCCCGCTGGTCGGATCAACCGATCTTGACGCCCCGGGCGGCGGTGAACCGCTGCGTCACGTCGGCCCAGTTGACGATGTTCCAGAACGCCTTGACGTAGTCCGCCTTGACGTTGCGGTACTGCAGGTAGAAGGCGTGCTCCCACATGTCGAGCATGAGCAGCGGGTACGAGCCGGCGGCCAGGTTGCCCTGGTGGTCGTAGAGCTGCTCGAGGATCAGCCGCTGCCCCAGCGAGTCCCAGGCCAGGATCGACCAGCCGGAGCCCTGGATGCCCAGCGCGTTCGCCGTGAAGTGCGCCCGGAACCCGTCGAAGGAACCGAAGAACTCGTCGATGGCCGCGCCCAGCTCGCCGTCCGGCTTGTCACCACCGTCGGGGGACAGGTTCGGCCAGAAGACGGAGTGGTTCACGTGACCGGCGAGGTTGAACGCGAGGTTCTTCTGGAGCAGGTTGGCCGAGCCCAGGTCGTTCTTGTCCCGGGCCTCCGCCATGCGCTCCAACGCGTCGTTGGCGCCCTTGACGTAGGTCGCGTGGTGCTTGTCGTGGTGCAGCTCCATGATCTCGCCGGAGATGTGCGGTTCCAGCGCCCCGAAGTCGTAGGGCAGATCGGGCAGCGTGTATGGCGTGGTCACAGGTCCCACCTCATGTCGGGCAACGGTCAACACGGAAACCCGGGCGTCGGCACCGACGGTGTCGCCACCCGGCTCTCGTAAAGCTACCGCCGGAAGATCGGGCGAGCAGGCGGAGGGGCTGGGCCACGCGACCGTTCGTCGGTCGGCCCGGACGACGAACGGTGCCATCGGGACGCGCGGCCGGTCAGCCCGGCACCACCGGTCCGCGCTGCTCGGCGAGCTGCTCCGGCCGGTCGGCTCGCCGCGAGGCAGAAGAACGTGAGAAGCGCTTGCCTCTGTCCGAGAATCTGGATCAGGGAGCTAACGCGGCACGCCGTGGTGCCGACAGTCCTGATGGAGGTGCGA
The DNA here is from genome assembly GCF_000429185.2 of Actinoalloteichus caeruleus DSM 43889. Classification (GTDB taxonomy): domain Bacteria; phylum Actinomycetota; class Actinomycetes; order Mycobacteriales; family Pseudonocardiaceae; genus Actinoalloteichus_B; species Actinoalloteichus_B caeruleus. The sequence continues at coordinate 236,905 of NZ_AUBJ02000001.1, forward strand.
CCGCGCATGAGCGTTGACATGGCCGTGGGAACCGAGACGACGTCCGACACCCCGCCGACCACCCCCTTCACCGTCGTGTGGAGTAGGGGCCACGCGTACGTCCTCGAGGACGCCCCGGGCCGGGCCCGTTGGGTCGGCGTGGACGACAGGGGGCGTGCCCTGACCCTCACCAACGCGCAGCTCCAGCGGCGCGGTTGGAGCCGCACGAGCTCCTGACGGGAGCACTCGGCGCCCCAGTCAGGCCGGTGTGTAAGGCTTGACCTGGGGCGCGAGGGGGCAAGCGGCCCTGGGACCAGGACGTGAATGGGGTGGCGATGGGGCCCGAGGGCAGGCCGAACGAGCAGGGGGCACCGGACGGCTTCCTCAGCGCGCAGCTGGGAGACACCAGCTGGACGGCGATCAAACAGGACCGGATCCTCACGGTCCCGAACCTGTTGAGCTTCCTGCGGCTCGCCGGGGTGCCGGTCTTCCTCTGGCTGCTCCTCGTCCCGCGCGCGGACGTCGCCGCGCTCCTGATCCTGGTGCTCAGCGGTATCACCGACTGGCTCGACGGGAAGCTGGCCAGATGGCTGGACCAGTCGAGCCGGTTGGGCGCCATGCTCGACCCGGCGGTCGACCGGTTGTACATCGCGGCCACCCTGGTGGCCTTCGCGATCCGGGACATCGTGCCGCTCTGGCTGGTCCTGGTCCTCTTCGCCAGGGAGATCGTCCTCGGTCTCGCCCTGCTCGTCCTCCGACACCACGGGTTCGGGCCCTACGAGGTCCACTACCTCGGCAAGGCGGCGACGTTCTGCCTGCTCTACGCGTTCCCGCTCCTCCTGTTGGCGCAGGGGACCTCCACCGTCAGCCTCATCGCGCAGCCGGTGGCGTACGCGTTCACGGTCTGGGGCTGCGCGCTGTACCTGTGGTCCGGGCTGCTGTACCTCTGGCAGGGCGCGCGGGCCGTCCTCGGGAGCGGGGCCGCGGCGGGGACCCGCCCCGAGACCAGCGGGGTCAGCTCCGAGTAGGGGGGAGTTCCGCCGGCACCGGCTCCTTGGCAGGATGAGCCCAGCGAACCAGTGATCGGAGGAGAGATGTCGGCGGTTCCGGAAGAGTTGCGCTATACCCAGGAGCACGAGTGGGTGGCGATCCAGGAGTCCGGCACGGTGCGGATCGGCATCACGGACTACGCGCAGCGCCAGCTCGGGGACGTGGTGTTCACCCAGCTGCCGGAGCCGGGCCAGCGCTTCGCGACCGGCGATACGATCGGGGAGGTCGAGTCGACCAAGTCCGTCTCCGAGATCTACATGCCCCTTGCCGGCGAGGTCCTGACTCGGAACACTGGGTTGGAAGATCAACCGGAGTCCCTGAACGAGGACCCGTACGGGGACGGGTGGATGATCGAGGTGCGGCCGGACGACCCGAGCGAGCTCGAGGGTCTGCTGGACGCGGGTGAGTACGCCAAGCTGGCCGACAACGGCTGAGCGGGCGCGGGAACTGTACGAGAGGGATTGGCGCCGGCCCCCGGTCGCCAATGTTCATGACCACGGGAGTCGGGCCACGTGCGTTGGTGGCGGCAGGGTAGTTTGAGATCGGCTTTGGATCGCCTAACCAGCAGGAGGAGAGCTCAGGTGAGCACCAACGACGGGCCCGGCACTCCGCCGGAGCGGTCCCCGGAACAGACCTCGGTCTTCCGCGCGGACTTCCTCAACGAGGTGGAGCCTTCCGACTCCCCCGCGGCGGAGCCCGCGGTCTCGGGAGTCGACGCTCTTCCGACGGGTTCCGCGTTGCTGGTGGTCAAGAGGGGCCCGAACGCCGGGTCCCGCTTCCTGCTCGACAGGGAGACCACCAGTGCGGGGCGTCACCCGGACAGCGACATCTTCCTCGACGACGTGACGGTGTCCCGCCGTCACGCCGAGTTCCGCCGTGAGGGCGACGAGTTCGTCGTCGTCGACGTCGGCAGCCTGAACGGGACCTACGTCAACCGGGAGCCCGTGGACACCGCGGTGCTCGCCAACGGCGACGAGGTCCAGATCGGCAAGTTCCGGCTCGTCTTCCTGACCGGTCCGATCGGGGGCCAGGAGGAGCGGTGACCCCGGCCGGGCGGCCCGGACACGAGGCGATCAGCGTCGGGGCGGTGCTCACCGAGCTCCGTCCCGACTTCCCCGACCTGTCGCTGGCCAGGGTTCTCTTCCTGGTGTCGGAGGGCTTGGTATCGCCCTCCGAGTCCCGGTCCGGGTCACCCGTCTTCACGTCGGACGACATCGCGCGCCTCCGCCTGGTGCTCGCCGCTCAGCGGGACCAGGGGTTGCCCCTGAGCTGGATCCGCGATCGACTCGAGGCCGACCCGCGCTGGAGCGGTCGGAGCGAGGAGCGCCCGGACCCGTGCCCGGGCGATGCGGCGGAGGACGCTGGTCGCGCGGCCCGGCTGACCCGGGAGGAGATGCTCGCCGCCGCCGGCATCGACGAGGTCATGCTGGTCGAGCTCGAACACTACGGACTGGTCCGGTCGGGAGCTGTCGGCTTCTTCGACCGGGACGCCGTGCGGATCGCGCGCCTGGTGCGGCACGCCGCCGACTACGGTCTGGAGCCGAGGCACCTCCGAGCCCTGCGGACGTCCGCCGACCGGCAGGTAGCGTTGATGGCGCAGGCCGTCGCCCCACCGCAGAGGCCGTCCGACCGCGATCCCCACGCCGGCCTCCGGGCGGAGGAGAGGCTGCGGGAGCTGTCCGCCCTCTCGGCGACCCTCTACGAGCTGCTCCTGCGGTCGAGCGTCCGGAGTACCGGTGGTTGGTGAGCGGACGGCGGCCATAAGGATGGTTGCCGAGTTGACACGAAGAATCACGAGCGTAGTGAGCCCGAGGCGGGTAGCGTCGATGCTGTCAGTGCGCCATCCTCGATTGTGTGATGTCCGCTCGACGTGGTTCGCGGGAGGAGGGGAGGCCCGATGAGCAGCGAGATGCGTGTGGTCGGCGTACGGGTGGAACTACCCGCCAACACACCGATCCTCCTGCTGCGCGAGGTCGAGGGTGAGCGCTACCTGCCGATCTGGATCGGCTCGGTGGAGGCCACCGCGATCGCCCTCGAACAGCAGGGTGTTCGGCCTCCACGTCCCCTGACGCACGACCTCCTCAAGGACGTGATCGGCGCGCTGGGCCGGGAGCTCGAGCAGGTGCGGATCACCGACATGCGCGAGGGCACCTTCTACGCGGAGCTCGTCTTCGACGGCGACGTCCGGGTGTCGGCCCGTCCGAGCGACTCGGTCGCACTGGCCCTCCGGGTCGGGGTTCCCATCCACGCCGACGAGGAGGTCCTCTCCGAGGCCGGCCTGATGATCCCGGACGAGCAGGAGGACGAGGTCGAGAAGTTCCGCGAGTTCCTCGACTCCGTCTCGCCGGAGGACTTCCGGGGCGCCGACACCTAGCCCTCGCGCCCGCGTCACCCGCCACGGACGGCGAGCGCCGCGACGGCGGGGTCGATTCCGCTGAAGGATGCTTGTTCAGTCAATCGGGTGATCATGGTGCCCCTCGAGTTGCGGCCCCCGAGCACCCCCACCAAGGTCGAACGTAAATTCAGCGTGTGGAGTTCTCCGCGCGTCGCGTTGACCTGTTCGCACGCCAGTCCTACCGTCATCCAGGACGAGGCGCACCCGTGGTGCCACCTCAGGTGCATACTCAGATGTCCGGTGGTCCGGATCGACCACCAGGGCGACGTTCGTCGGTCTCGGGACCGCACGAGGAGGAGGCAGGCGTGGTCGAGGATTCGCCCATCCAGACAACTCCGGGTGAGCAGGGCGCCTTGTTCCCGGACTCGCTGCTGCCGGACGAACTGGTCGGCTACCGGGGCGCCGCCGCCTGCCAGATCGCGGGCATCACCTACCGCCAGCTCGACTACTGGGCGCGGACCGGTCTGGTGGGGCCCTCCATCCGCAGCGCCCACGGTTCCGGCAGCCAGCGGTTGTACTCCTTCAAGGACCTCCTGGTCCTCAAGGTCGTCAAGCGGCTGCTCGACACCGGGGTGTCCCTGCAGAACATCCGGGTGGCGGTGGAACACCTCCGAAAACGAGGTGTCCGGGACCTCGCGAGGATCACGTTGTTCAGCGATGGCACCACCGTGTACGAGTGCACGTCGCCCGAGGAGGTCGTCGACCTCCTGCAGGGTGGGCAGGGCGTGTTCGGCATCGCCGTGAGCGGAGCGATGCGGGAGATCAGCGGAACGATCCACGAGTTCCCCGCCGAACGCGCCGACGGTATGGAGATCCAGGAGGACCACGTCGACGAGCTCTCCCGACGGCGAGCCCAGCGCACTGGTTGAGCCGCGCGTCGCGGCAGGGCGCCCGGCGGGCCGGATGACGGCTCGGTATCCCCGGAGCGGCCCGAGGTGACCACGCCGGGTGACCCCGGCGCCGCGTCGGAGGGGCGGCCGAGGTCCAGTGCGCGGGACGATCCGCACGGGCAGGGGCGGGCGCGCCACGGCCGGGTAGGCTGACGCGTGTAGTCGTAGGACTCCACGCGGGAGAGTCCGCACCGCATGCCGGTGCGGCGCCGAAGGAGCAACTTTCCCCGGAACCTCTCAGGCAGCCAGGACCGCGTGGACGAGACACCTCTGGAAAGAGGGTGGGTGAGCGGGCGGGTTCCGACCCGGCGTTGACCAGCCCCGCCGACGGTGCAAGTCCGGTGCTGGTGGACCGGGCGAAGCTCTCAGGCACCCGCGCGCCGGGTAGCGACAGAGGGGGAGCCCTCGCCATCCTGCCCGGAGGCGGGAAGCCCGACGACTACCGAGGTCCGGTCATGACGACGTCAGAGCACGCCCTCCGCCCCACACCAGCCCTCTCCGAGTTGGAGCGAGCCACGCCGTTCGCCGACCGCCACATCGGCCCGGACGACGCGGGACTGGCCCGGATGCTGTCGGTCGTCGGGGTCGGCTCGCTCGAGGAGCTCGCCGACCGCGCGGTGCCGGCGGACATCCGCGACGACAGCCCGGCCGTGGGGCTCGAACGGCCGCTGTCCGAGCACGAGGTCCTCGCGGAGCTGCGCGGCCTGGCGGCCAGGAACCGGCCGATGGTCCAGATGATCGGTCTCGGATACCACTCCACGATCACCCCGCCGGTGATCCGGCGGAACGTGCTGGAGAACCCGGCCTGGTACACCGCCTACACCCCCTACCAGCCCGAGATCTCGCAGGGGCGGCTGGAGGCCCTGCTCAACTTCCAGACCGTGGTGGCCGACCTCACCGCCCTGCCCGTCGCCAACGCCTCGATGCTCGACGAGTCCACCTCCGCCGCCGAGGCCATGACCCTGCTGCGCCGGGCCGGCCGGTCCCGGTCCGACCGGTTCCTGGTGGACGCGGACACCCTCCCCCAGACCGTGGAGGTGCTGCGGACCCGGGCCGAACCCCTCGGGATCGAGCTGGAACTCGTGGAGCTGGGCGGCGACGCGGCCCTGCCCGAGGGGGACTTCTTCGGTCTCCTGCTCGCCTACCCCGGCGCCTCCGGCCAGGTCGTCGACCTCGAGGCCGTCGTCGAGGCCGCCCACGAGCGCGGCGCCCTGGTCGCGGCCGCCACCGACCTGCTGGCGTTGACCCTGCTCCGCCCGCCGGGTGAGTTCGGGGTGGACGCGGTGGTGGGCTCGACCCAGCGTTTCGGGGTGCCCCTCGGTTTCGGCGGGCCGCACGCGGCGTTCCTCTCCGTCCGGGAAGGGCTCCAACGGCAGCTGCCCGGGAGGCTGGTGGGGGTCAGCGTCGACGCGGACGGCGCCACGGCGTACCGCTTGGCCCTCCAGACCAGGGAACAGCACATCCGCCGCGAGAAGGCCACCAGCAACATCTGCACCGCCCAGGTGCTGCTGGCCGTGGTGGCCGCGATGTACGCCGTCCACCACGGAGCGGAGGGCCTGCGCACCATCGCGCTGCGCACGCACCGGATGGCCGTGGTGCTGGCCGAGGGGCTGCGGCGGGCCGGGCTCCGCGTGGTCCACGACCACTTCTTCGACACCGTCGTCGTGGAGGTGCCGGGTCGCGCGGAGCGGGTGGTGGCCGCCGCACGCGACCTCGGCGTCAACCTTCGGCTCGTCGACGCCGACCACGTCGGCGTGTCCTGCGGGGAGGACACCACCCGCGGCCACCTCGACCTCGTCTGGCGAGCGTTCGGGTCGGACGCCTCCGTGCCGTCCGACCCGCGGCCCGACGTCGACGACCTGGACCGGCGGACACCGGACGCGGTCCCGGACGGGCTGCGCCGTACCAGCGGCTACCTCACCCACCCGGTCTTCGAGGCGCACCGGTCGGAGACCGCGCTGCTGCGCTACCTGCGCCGACTCGCGGACTCGGACCTGGCCCTCGACCGCACGATGATCCCGCTCGGTTCCTGCACCATGAAGCTGAACGCGACCGCCGAGATGGAACCCATCACGTGGCCCGAGTTCGCCGGGCTGCACCCCTTCGCCCCCGCATCCGACGCCGCCGGGCTGCTGTCCGTGGTCGAGGACCTGGAACGGTGGCTGGCCGAGATCACCGGGTACGACGCGGTGAGCCTCCAGCCCAACGCCGGGAGCCAAGGCGAGTTCGCCGGACTGCTGGCGATCCGCGCCTACCACCGCGACCGGGGCGAGCCGCACCGCGACGTCTGCCTGATCCCCGCGAGCGCCCACGGGACCAACGCCGCGAGCGCGGTGATGGCGGGCATGCGCGTCGTGGTGGTCCGCTGCGACGAGTCCGGGAACGTCGACCTCCCGGACCTGCGCCGGCTCGTCGGGGAACACCGCCACGACCTGGCCGCCATCATGATCACCTACCCCTCGACCCACGGCGTCTACGAGGACACCGTCCGCGAGGTGTGCGCCGAGGTGCACGACGCCGGCGGACAGGTCTACGTCGACGGGGCCAACCTGAACGCGTTGATCGGCCTGGCCCGCCCGGGCCGGTTCGGTGCCGATGTCTCCCACCTGAACCTGCACAAGACGTTCTGCATCCCGCACGGCGGAGGTGGACCGGGAGTGGGGCCGGTCGGCGTCCGGGCGCACCTGGCGCCCTTCCTGCCCAACCACCCCCTCCAACCGGCGGCCGGACCGGCGACCGGGGTCGGGCCGATCAGCGCGGCGCCCTGGGGGAGCGCCTCCATCCTGCCGATCTCCTGGGCCTACGTGCGGATGATGGGCGCCGAGGGGTTGCGACGGGCCACCCTCACCGCCGTCGCCGCCGCGAACTACGTCGCTGCTCGGCTGTCGCCCCACTACCCGGTGCTCTACACGGGCGCGGGTGGCCACGTGGCCCACGAGTGCATCCTCGACCTGCGTGAGCTGACCAGGACGACCGGGGTGACGGTCGACGACGTCGCCAAGCGCCTCGCCGACTACGGCCTGCACGCCCCCACGATGTCCTTCCCGGTCGCCGGGACCCTCATGGTCGAGCCGACCGAGAGCGAGGACCTGGCGGAGCTCGACCGCTTCTGCGACGCGATGATCGCCATCAGGGGGGAGATCGACCGGGTCGGTTCCGGGGAGTGGCCGGCCGAGGACAACCCGTTGCGCAACGCGCCCCACACCGCGGCCTCCCTGGCCGGGGACTGGCGGCACCCCTACGAGCGGGAGCTCGCCGCGTTCCCCACCGGCCGCCACCGGGACAAGGTGTGGCCCCCGGTGCGGCGGATCGACGGTGCCCGTGGCGACCGCAACCTCGTCTGCTCCTGCCCGCCGCTGTCCGCCTACCAGGACTGAGCGGACCGGTCGTCGGGACAAACGGGTGTACGACCCCGGTGAACTGTTGGATCCGGCCGCTGGCGCGTCGTGGCGGCTGGCGCGCCGCGGCTGGTTGGTGGACCGAGCGGCGCTGCGCGCCCTGGTCGTGAAGCGGGACGAGGCGGTCCGGCGGGCGGCGGTGTCGGCGGACCGCCGGACCCGGGTGTCGGCCCGGGTCCGCGCCGCCGCTCGGGCCGGGGCCGACCTCGCCGCCCTCCGCTCCGAGGCGCGCGGGCTGAAGGAAGGGGAACGGGCGGCGCGAAGTGCGGCGCTGGCGGCGTCGGAGCGCCTCGCCGCGTTCCTGCTCGACGTGCCCGCGACTCCTGACGACCGGGTGCCCGACGGCGCCACCGAGGAGTGCGCGGTCGAGCTCCGCCGCTGGAGCGCGCCCGGTGCGGGTCTTCGGGCAGAGACGACCACGGCCGAGCGGCCCGGCGGCCGAACACCAGCCGATCCGGGCCGCACGAGCGTGACCAGGGCTCGCCTCGAACGGGTGGTCGGCGGGTTCCTGCTCGACCTGCACGGCACTCGCCACGGCTACGACGAGGTGTCCCTGCCGCTCCTCGTGGAGCCCGAGATGAGCCACCGGGGGCCCCGGGGACCCGCCGCGCCGGCCTCGCTGGTGGGCCTGACCTCCGCACAGGGGACGCGGTACGTCGCACCGGGCGGGGACATCGGGATGACGCTGGTCCACGCCGGGCGGAGCCTGCCGGTCGAGCGGCTGCCCCTCGCCCACGTCGCGCTGAGCCCCCAGCTGGGGGTGGACGACCTCCGCTCCCCCGGGGGCGGAGGAGCGAGCCAGCCCGGCGTGGGGCAGACCACGACCGTCGACCTGCTCCGCGTCTGCCTACCGGAGCGCCTCGACGTGGAGTTCCGCCGGCTGGTCGCCCATGCCGAGGAGTGCCTCCGACACCTGGAGCTGTCCCACCGGGTCCTGCTGGTGCCCGCCGGTGATCTCGGTTTCGCCGCGCGGCGGGCGGTCCGCATCCAGGTCTGGTCGCCGCGCCGTCGCCGCTACCACGACCTGACCACCATCTCCGACTGCGGCACCTTCCTGGCCCGGCGGACGAACACCAGGGTCAGGCCGCGCGAGGGCGGCCGCCAGTACGCCGGCATCGTGCACGGGGCGGCACTCCCCGTGGGGCCGACCGTGACGGCCCTCCTCGAGCAGCACGGGCGGACCGACGGTCTCGTGCGGGTGCCGGCCGCGCTCGTGGGCGGGCTGGTGGGGCGTCGGCTGCTCGCGGTCGTCTGACGGGGTCGAACGGCCAGGTCTGGACGCCCGGCGGGCGTCTCCGGTGGGGAGTGCCCGGCCCACGGCCGAGGGGTCAGGTACCCAGCAGTTCCCGCCACCGCGCTGTCACCGCGCCCGTCACCGCGCGCTCGGCGGGTTCGAGCGTGTCCATGGGCGTGGTCCAGGACAACCCGGGGGAGGGGTCCGGGTAGGCGGTCACCGAGGCCACCCGGAACCCGGCCTGGGCGAGGAAGCGTTGTGACGTTCGTTCGGTGAGGAAGTCCCCGAACCGTTGGGCCGCGCGCAGGGTCGCGGTGTCGCCGCTGGCGTCCTTCACCGACACCAACGGGAACTGCACGGACGGGGTGGGAGCCAGCGGCAGGCCCACGATGGCCTCGGGCGGCGCGTCCGCCCCGTCCTTGCCCACGTTGCGCCGGTAGAGGTCGACCTCGGCGACCGGGACCGCGGCGAGCGAGCCGGTGAGGGGCGTGTCCGCGCCGTCCATCATCTGGAGGGCCTCCCGGCCCGTGCTGGGCACGTCGGCGGGTTGCCCTCCGGCCACCGCCGCCAGGTGCTGCTGGGCGCTCGCCCCGTCGAGGACGTCCTCGGTGACCGGGCCGGACTCGGACCCGCTGCTCGTCGCCAGCACGGCCTGGAGCGCGAGCTGGCTGGCGCGGTTCATCGCCGGGTCGGGCACGGCCAGGGAGAAGGTGCCCCACTCCGCGCGCTGCACACCGCCCCAACCGGTGGCGAGGGCCATCCCCGCGACGGTCTCCCAGGTCGCCTCGCCCTCCTGGAGGGCGGCCGCGCCGGCGGCCGGCACGGCGAGCAGGACCGGGCTGCTCGCGACGATCTGCGGCTGCGATCCGAGGACGGCGTTGTTCTCGCTGGCCAGGCGGTCCGTCCAGACCGTGGAGTCGGGGATCCAGGCGGCGGGCCGAGGCCCCGCCAGCTCCTCGTCCCACTCCTCGCCGGTGAGCCCGTCGACGACGGCGGCGGATGACGCGGTGTGCACCTCGGCCCGCACGCAGTGGTTCTGCACGCGCGGCGAGGAGGCGTTCCACTGCTCGGCCGCTGCGGTGACCGGTTCGGTCATGCTCGCCGTGACGGTGACGGGCAGGACCAGCTCACCCGCCGAACAGTTCTCCGCCTCGGCGTCGGCACGCCGGTCGACCATGTCGCTGAGCGCGCCGTAGCCGATGACGCCCAGGACGGAGACCACCACGAGACCGAGGACGAACAACGGCCAACCGGCGATCTTCCGTCGGAAGCCGAGTCCAGTTCCGCGATGTCGCGCCATTAAGTGTCCTCTCTAGCCACCTGTTCGTGTCAGATGGCTTCAAAAGGTAACGAAAATTGCGTGGCTGATTCCACGAAGCCGCACTGGTTCCCGAAGACCTTAGCCCATGAGAGGCAAGGGACGTGTTAATCCGGTTGCGCAACGTTAACCCCGGCGGGCGGCAGTCGGGTAATGGTTACCCGGCGGGCGCCGCGCCCGCCGCGTCGGCTCACTCCCGGGGGGCAGCGGTGAGCCTCGCGCGTGGCACCGGGGGTCATGACGACCCGGACAGGCGGGAGGGGGGTGGCGAGAGCCACCCCCCTCCCGGTCGCGCACTGTCAGTGAGCACCCACGTGCATCGCGTCGCGCACGGTGCCGACGTACTCCTCCAACAGATCCTCCAGTGCCACCACACCCAACAGGCGACCGTCCTTGTCGACCGCCCTCGCCAGGTGGCTCTGCGCCCGGCGGAGCGTGGTCAGGGCGTCGTCGAGACGGTCCTCGGCGGACACGACCGGCAGGCCCCGGACGCGGCTGGCCGCGACCGGGGTCGACGGGTCGGCGCCGGCCTGGTCCAACACGTCCTTCACGTGCAGGTAACCGGCGAGACCCCCCTCGTCGTCGAGGATGGGGAAGCGGGAGAAGCCCGTGGTGGACACCACCCGCTCCACGTCCCCCACGGTCGGGTTCCGGGGAAGCGTCGTCAGCTCACCGGTCGGTACGAGCACCTCCGCCACCGTGCGCTCGGCGGACGACAGGGTCTTGGCCAGCCGACGGTGCTCCGAGTCGTCCAGGAGGCCCTCCTTGCGCGACTCGGTGATCAGCAGCGCCAACTCGTCCGAGGTGTAGGCCGAGCCCAGCTCGTCCTTCGGTTCGACCTTCGCCAGCCGCAGCACCCCGTTCGCCGCGACGTTGAACAGGGAGATCAGCGGCTTGGTCAGCCGGACGAAGAGGACGTGCGGCGGCACCAGCCACAGCGCCAGGCGCTCCGGCGTGGCGATGGCCAGGTTCTTCGGGACCATCTCACCTATCAGCAGGTGCGCCAGGCCCACCAGGGACAACGCGATGATGAACGCGATGGTGTGGAGCAGGAACGCCGGGATCGCGAGTGGGCCCAGCGCCCGTTCGATCATCACCGCGACCGCCGGCTCGCCGAGCCGGCCCAGCGCCAGTGAACAGATGGTGATGCCCAGCTGAGCACCGGCCAGCATCAGCGACGCGTTCTTCCCCGCGTCCAGCACCACCCGCGCTCGGGTGGTGCCCTGTTCGAGCATGGCCTCCAGGCGGTCCCGGCGGGAGGACAGCAGGGAGAACTCGGCGCCGACGAAGAAGGCGTTCAGCGCCAGCAACACGACGATCAGCGTGATCGCGACCCAACCGCTCACCGTGCGACCTCCTCACGGGCCGAAACGGCCCCCTCCAGCGCCGGGGTTCGCGCCGCCTCCGTCCGCACCACCCGCACCTCGGCGATGCGGTGGCGGTCCATCCGGGTGACCGTCAGCTGCCAGCCCTCGACGGCGATGTCGTCGTCCACGGAGGGGATCCGGCCGAGCCTGTCGAGGACGAACCCGGCCAGGGTCTCGTAGTCGCCCTCGGGCAACACCAGGCCGGTGGCCTCGGCGAGCTCGTCGTCCCGGAGCAGGCCCGAGATCAGCCAGCTCTCCTCGCCCAGCGGGCGAACGGCCGGGACCTCGCGCCGGTCGTGCTCGTCCCGCACGTCACCGACGATCTCCTCGATGACGTCCTCCACGGTCACCAGGCCGGCGCTGCCGCCGTACTCGTCGACGACCATCGCCAGCTGGAGCCCCGAACCACGCAGCCGGTTCAGGAGGGTGTCACCGTCCAGCGAGTCCGGAACGGTGGGAACCGGCCTGGCCAGGGACGACACCCGGATCCTGCCTCGCTCGGCCGCCGGGATCCCGAAGGCCTGCTTGACGTGCACCACGCCGCGCACGTCGTCGAGGTCGACACCGTGCACGGGGAAGCGGGAGTACCCGGTCCGCCGGCCCAGCTCGACGAGCTCGTCCACCGTGGCGTCCGGCCCGAGGGAGGCGATGCGGACGCGGGGGGTCATCAGGTCACCGGCGGTGCGCTCGCCGAACCGCAGTGACCTGCCCAGCAACGCCGCCGTACCGGCGTCGAGGGTGCCCTGGGCGGCGCTGGCCCGCACGATGGAGCTGATCTCCTCCGGGGAACGCGCCGAGCGCAGCTCCTCGATGGGTTCGACCCCCAGCTTGCGGACCAGCCAGTTCGCCGCGTTGTTGCTGCCGTCGATCACCCAACGGAAGATCCGGGTGAACGCCGAGTAGACGCCGACGACCGCGCGGGCGGTGGCCAGCGGACGGGAGATGGCCAGGTTCTTCGGGACCATTTCCCCGAAGATCATGGACAGGGAGGTGGCCAGGAAGAGCGCGATGGCCAGTGACAGGCCGCCCACGAGGCCTTCTGGCATCCCGAGCGCGCTCAGGCCGGGGCTGATCAGCTGGGCGATGGCCGGCTCGGCCATGTACCCGGTGACCAGGGTCGTGATGGTGATGCCCAGCTGGGCACCGGAGAGCTGGAAGGACAGCGTGCGGTGGGCCTGCTGCACGTTGCGCGCCCGGCGGTCGCCGACCTGCCGCACGTGCGTGTCGACCGTGCTCCGCTCCAGCGTGGTCAGGGAGAACTCGGCGGCGACGCAGACGAAGGTGCCCGCGGTGATCACGACAACGCCGAGGAGAAGGAGAACGCTGATCAGTACGTCGTTCATCGGACACCCCGGAAGGGGGCGGCCGGGCTGGGACAGCCGGGTTGGTGACCCGGCTTGCTACTGCTACCGGGTGAGTCGGCTTCCGGCACGGAAGTCATCACTCCTCAGTATTCGAGTTGGTGTTAAACGCAGCCAGTGTAAGGGTGAACGGGCGGAAACTGGACGCCCTGCCCGCCGGATCGTGGCGCATTTCCCCTCCTCAGGAGGTTGCGGGCCGCACGTTCCGTGATTTCGCCCACTGTCCGTCACCGCCCGTGTCGCCCTCGTTCCGAGTTGTGCCCGACCGCGCGTCACCGCACGGTGGGGAGGCCGGAGCGGCGTCCGTCCGGGTGGACCGGCGGGGGAGGTGCGCGGTGACCGGGAGCGACGGCGGGAAGTCGGACGGCGGCTTCTTCGGGCAACCACGGGGCCTGGCCACCCTCTTCTTCACCGAGATGTGGGAGCGCTTCTCCTTCTACGGCATGCGGGCGATCCTCGCCTACTACCTCTACTACTCGGCCGTCGACGGCGGCCTGGGCATGCCGCGTTCGTCGGCGTTGGCGCTGGTCGCCGCCTACGGGTCCGCGGTCTACATGGCCAGCGTCGCCGGTGCCTGGGTGGCCGACCGGCTGCTCGGCACGCAACGAGCGGTGCTCTACGGCGGGGTGCTCATCATGTGCGGGCACATCACGCTCGCGATCGTTCCCGGGATGGCGGGGGTGGCGGGTGGGCTCGGCCTGATCATCGTCGGGACCGGACTGCTGAAGTCCAACGTCACCGCCATCGTCGGCACGCTCTACCAGGTGGGTGACCAGCGCAAGGACGCCGGTTTCTCGCTGTTCTACATGGGCATCAACCTGGGGAGCTTCGTCGCGCCGCTGCTCACCGGGCTGGCGGCGAGCAGGGCGGACTTCCACCTCGGTTTCGGGCTTGCCGCGATCGGCATGGCCCTGGGCCTCGTCCAGTACGTGCTCGGCCGGAAGCACCTCGGGCAGGCCAGCCAGGAGCCCACCAACCCGCTCGAACCCGCGGAGCGGCGGTGGCTGCTGCCCCGGCTCGGCCTCGCGGCGCTGGCCGCGGCGGGGGTGCTCGCGGTGCTCGCCCTCGGCGGCTGGCTGACCTCCGGCCGCGTCGTCAACCTGTTGAGCCTGCTGTCGGTGCTGCTGCCCGTCGGCTACTTCTGGGTCATGCTGCGCAGCCGGCGCCTGGACCGGGTCGAGCGCGACCGGGTCCTCGCCTTCGTGCCCCTGTTCGTGGCCAGCGTCATGTTCTGGACGCTCTTCGAGCAGCAGTCCACCGTGATCGCGGCCTTCGCCGACAGCAGGGTCGACCGCGACCTCCTCGGTTTCGAGATCCCGCCCAGCTGGTTCCAGTCCGTCAACCCCGTCGCCATCCTCCTGCTGGCGCCGCTGTTCGCCCTGCTGTGGACCAGGCTGGGCGCACGGCAGCCCGGGACGCCCACCAAGTTCTCCGGCGGTCTCGTCCTGGTCGGGGTGTCGTTCCTGGTCATGATGCTGGCCAGCGCGACCCTGCCCGAGGAGGGCGCCAACCCGCTCTGGCTGGCCGGAGCCCTGGTCGTCATGACCTGCGGGGAGTTGCTGCTCTCCCCGGTGGGGCTGTCCGTCAGCACCTCGCTGGCACCCCGGGCCTTCGCCGCGCAGATGGTGGGGCTCTTCATGCTGTCGGTGGCCGCCGGTTCGGGTGTCGGTGCCCAGCTGGTCCGGCTGTACTCCCCGGAGTCCGAGTTGCTCTACTTCGGCGTGCTCGGGCTGGTGGCGGTGCTGCTCGGCGTGTCCCTGGTCCTGGCCGCCCCGCTGATCCGGCGCCGGATGCACGGCGTGCGCTGAAGCCGGGCACGTCGTCGGGGCCGACCACCACCGACCCGGTCGTCACGCCCTGGCGCTGTGCCGCCGCACCGACTCCTCGACCAGGTCGAGCACCGGCTCGAGGTCGTCGGCGGGCAGACCCATCGCCAGGTGCGAGACCAGCCCCTCCAGGACCAGCTCCAGGTAGCTGGTGAGCACGTCGATGTCGACGTCGTCGCGCAGCTTGCCCGCCGCGCGCTGCCGGGCCAGCCGCTCGCGGGTGGCGACGGTCAACTCCTTCGACCGCTCGGCCCACCGCGCCCGGAAGTCCGGGTCGGTGCGGAGGCGGCGGGAGACCTCCAGCCGCGTACCCAGCAGGTAGGAGGGGTGCGCGTCGCCCTCGACGTCCGGCGGGGCCGCGATCAGGTTGCGCATCACCTGCACCAGGCCCTGCTCCGCCACCACCTCGGCCATCCGGTGCGCGTCGTCCTCGGCGAGGGCGAGGAACAACGACTCCTTGTCCTTGAAGTGGTGGAAGATCGCGCCTCGGGACAGCCCGGTCGCCTCCTCCAACCTGCGGACCGTGGCCCCCTCGTATCCGTGACGGGCGAAGCACGCCCGCGACCCGTACAGGATCTGGCGGCGGCGCGCGTCGAGGTGGTCCTGGCTGACCCGTGGCATGGGGAGATCGTCGCAGTCGACGACATCGAGGTCCAACCAGCCGGTACCTCCGCCGGCGCGTCCTCGGTCACACCGCCCCGGCTCGCTGACGGGGATGCGCGCTCCGCGGATGAGGTGTAGTTTCGGTAGTCGTCCGACTACCTGGGGTGATGTCGATGGCGTCCACGCGGAACCCGCGGGATGTGGTCAGCAGCGCACGTCCGGCCGGAAACGTCGAGTCCGCCAGGATTCGCAGCCGCGTGGAGGCCGAGGCCTATGTCGCCTCCGTCTGCTTCAAGCACGGCCCACCGCGGCTGGCGGGAGTCGAGCTCGAATGGACGGTCCACCACCACGACGATCCCACCCGGCCCGTACGCGCGGAGCACCTCGCGCTGGCCCTGGGTCCGCACGCCCCACCCTCACTGGTACCGGACAGCCCCCACGTCCCCCTCGCCGCTCGGTCGGTCGTCACCGTCGAGCCCGGCGGGCAGGTGGAGATCTCCACGGCGCCGAGGACGGCCGCCTCCGACCTGATCGCGGCCACCTCCGCCGACATCGACCAGCTCCGCCGCCTGCTGGCGGCGGTCGGCCTCGAACTCGGGAGCCAGGGGACCGACCCGCACCGTCCGGTGCGGCGCCTCCTGCGCACCCCGCGCTACGCGGCCATGGAGACGAACTTCAACCGCCGGGGACCGGCGGGGCTCACCATGATGTGCAGCACGGCCGGCCTCCAGGTGTGCCTGGACGCCGGGGAGGGCGGGCAGGTGGCCGCCAGGTGGGCGGCGGTCCACGCGCTGGGTCCCGTCTTCCTCGCCGCGTTCGCCAACTCGCCGACCCTGAGCGGGATCCGCAGCGGGTGGGCCTCCACCAGGATGCTGACCCTGTACAACACCGACCCACCCCGCACCCGCCCCGGCGGCCCGTCCGCCGACCCGGGCGCAGCCTGGGCGCGGAGGGCCTTGGAGACCCCGGTGTTGTGCGTCCGGGAGCGGGAGGAGCCGTGGCCGACGCCGATCGGCGTCACCTTCGGCGACTGGATCGACGGCGCGCTCCACCGGAGGCCCACGTTCGAGGACCTCGACTACCACCTGACGATGCTCTTCACCCCGGTCCGACCGCGCGGCTACCTGGAGATCCGCTACCTCGACATCCAGCCGGACGAGGACTGGGTGGTACCGGCCGCCCTGGTCCTCGCCCTGTTCGCGCGGGATCGCACCGTCGACCGGCTGCTGGAACTCACCGAACCCGCTCGCGGCCGCTGGTTGACCGCGGCCTGCCAGGGCCTGCACGACCCGGTGCTGGCCAGGACCGCCACGTCCGTCCTCACCCTGGCCCTCCAGGGCCTGCGTGACCTCGGTCTGCCGCCACCGGTCCTCGACCACGTCGTGCGGCGCACCGACCAGCTCGTCCACACCCGGGTACCCCGGGTGCTCGGCGCCTGACCGGAGGTGACGACCCATGTCCTTCTCCCCACCCGGCACCAGCGTGGGACCTGACCGCCGAGACGAGGACGCCCTGCGCGACCGGGTCGCGCGGGAGCTCGATCGGGCACGCCGGCGCACCCGTCACCTGACCGAGGCCGTTGACGACGGCGACCTCCGTCGGCAGCACTCGCCCCTGATGTCCCCCCTGGTGTGGGACCTCGCCCACGTGGGCAGCCAGGAGGAGCTGTGGCTGGTCCGCGACGTCGGGGGTCGCGTCCCGCTCCGACCCGACATCGACGACCTCTACGACGCGTTCCGCCACGCGAGGGCGGACCGACCGGCCCTGCCGCTCCTCTCCCCGGTGGAGGCCAGGGGCTACGTGGCTTCGGTGCGGGCCAAGGTGTTGGACGTCCTGGCCGGCGTTCCGCTGCGGGGGCGTCGCCTGGTCGCCGACGGCTTCGCGTTCGGCATGATCGTGCAGCACGAGCAGCAGCACGACGAGACGATGCTGGCCACCCACCAACTCCGGAGCGGCGAGCCGGTGCTGACCGCACCGCCGGTGCCCGGTCCCTCCGTGCCGCCTGGTCCGGACGAGGTGCTGGTCCCGGCGGGGACGTTCACGATGGGCACGTCGGTGGAGCCGTGGGCGCTGGACAACGAACGGCCGGGGCACCCGGTGCGCGTGCCCGCCTTCCACCTGGACACGAAGGCCGTCACCAACGCCCGTTTCGTCGAGTTCATCGAGGACGGCGGCTACGAGCGGCCCGAGTTGTGGAGCGAGGAGGGGTGGGCGGCGTGCCTCGCGTCCGCACTGCGCGCGCCCCTGTTCTGGCGGCGGGACGGCGACGGGCGGTGGTGGCGGCGGGTGTTCGGCCGTTGGGAACCGGTGTCCCCCGAGGAGCCGGTGGTGCACGTGTCGTTCCACGAGGCCGAGGCGTTCGCGACCTGGTGCGGCAGGAGGTTGCCCACCGAGGCCGAATGGGAGAGGGCCGCGCGGTTCGACCCGAGGAGCGGGGAGACCCGCCGCTACCCCTGGGGCGACGAGGCACCCACCGACCGGCACGCCAACCTCGGCCAACGGCACCTGCGCCCGGCCCCCGCCGGGGCGTTCCCGGCCGGGACGTCGCCACTGGGCGTCCACCAACTGCTCGGCGACGTGTGGGAGTGGACCAGCACCCCGTTCCGGGGTTACCCGGGGTTCGCGGCCTTCCCGTACCGCGAGTACTCCGAGGTGTTCTTCGGCGAGGAGTACCGCGTGCTGCGGGGCGGCAGCTTCGGCACCGACCACGCCGTCGCCAGGGCCACCTTCCGCAACTGGGACTACCCGGGGCGGCGGCAGATCTTCGCCGGGTTCCGCTGCGCGCGGGACGCCAGCCCCGAGGAGGTGGACTGACCGTGTGCCGACACCTGGCCTACCTGGGGCCGGCCATCCCGCTGCACGACGTGGTGGTCGCGGCGAAGCACTCCCTGTACCGGCAGTCGTGGGCGCCCCGCGACATGCGCGGTGGCGGCACCGTCAACGCCGACGGTTTCGGTGTCGGCTGGTACCCGAGCGTGCCGGGGCCGCCCGTCCGGTACCGGCGCGCCGGGGCGATCTGGGCCGACCCCGGGTTCGCCGAGCTGGCCGGCGGGCTGTCCGCCGGGGCGGTGCTCGCGGCGATCCGCTCGGCGACCACCGGGATGGCACCGGGAGAGGCGGCGTGCGCCCCCTTCCGCATCGACCGGTGGCTGTTCAGCCTGAACGGCCGCATCGCCGGCTGGCCGGACTCGGTCAACGCCCTCGCCGCCACCCTTCCCCCGGCCACGCTGGCCGCCCTGCCCGCCGCCACCGACACGGCCCTGCTGTGCGCGTTGCTGGCGCGACGGCTCCACGCGGGCGAACGACCACCGGAGGCCGTCGCCGACCTCGTGACCACCGTCCTCGACCTCGCCCCCGAATCCCGGCTCAACCTGCTCCTCATCGACGGCACCAGCGTCGTCGCCACCACCTGGACCCATTCGTTGTGGGTCAGGCACGACCTCGGCCACCAGCTGACGATCGCCTCCGAACCGACCTGTGAGGAGCCCACCTGGCAGCAGGTCCCGGACGGCTCGCTCATCCAGGGCAACCTGCACCACCTGCGGGTCGAACCGTTGGCACCGGCAGGGGCGGTGATCTCGTGAGGAGCCCCGTCTTCGACGTCCGCCTCGACGAGCGGGCGGCAGCCGAGGCGTTGCGCGCCGACGTGCGGGTGGGGCTCACCGACGTCCCCCGGTGGATCTCACCGACGTGGTTGTACGACAGCCGGGGCAGCGAGCTGTTCGACGAGATCACCCAGTTGCCGGAGTACTACCCGACCAGGGCCGAGCGCGCGGTCCTGCGGCGGGCGGCACCCGAGATCGCGGTGTCGGCCAGGGCGAACACCCTCGTGGAGCTGGGATCGGGTTCCGCGGACAAGACCCGCCTCCTGTTGGACGCGATGACCGCCCTCGGCGACCTGCGCAGGTACGTGCCCGTCGACATCTCGATGTCGGCACTCCGCCAGTCCAGCACCGAGATCGCCGCCGACTACCCGGAGCTGGACGTGCACGGGGTGCTCGGCGACTTCACCCGCGAACTCGGCCCGCTGCCGGCCGAGGGGTCCCGCCTCGTGGCGTTCCTCGGGGGGACGGTGGGCAACCTCGACCCGGACCAGCGCCGGCTCTTCTACCGCACGGTGCGGTCCCACCTACGGACCGGCGAGTGGCTGCTGGTCGGCGCGGACCTGGTGAAGGACCCGGCGACGCTGCTGCGGGCCTACGACGACCCGGCGGGAGTCACGGCCGAGTTCGACCGCAACGTGCTCCGCGTCCTCAACCGGGAACTCGACGGCGACTTCGACGTCGACGCCTTCGAGCACGTGGCCCGGTGGGACCCCCAGGAGGAGTGGATCGAGATGCGGCTGCGCGCCCGACGTCCGCTCCGCGTCCGGTTGGGCGCCCTGGACCTGACCCTCGACCTGGCCGGGGGAGAGGAGATCCGGACGGAGATCTCGGCGAAGTTCCGACCGGAGCGGGTGCGGTCCGAGCTGGCGGACGTCGGGTTCGCGGTGAACGCCGAGTGGACGGATCCGGAGCACGGTTTCACGGTGTTCCTGGCCGCCGCGACCTGAGCGGCGCTGGGCGCGGTTCCGGTCGCACGTCGTCGACGCCGTGCCGGCGACACGCGCGGTCCGGGGCGGGGAACGTCGCGGACCGTTCGGTCAGCAGTGGTCCAGCATCTCCAGCAGCGCCGCTCGTTCCGGCTCGGTCACGGTCAGCTCCCAGTGGTGCTTGACCGCGATCCAGTCCTGGGCGTAGGTGCACCAGTACCCGGTGGCCGGCGGCTTCCACTGGTCCGGGGTCTGGTCGCCCTTCGCCCGGTTCGAGGAGGCCGACACGGCGATCAGCTGCGGGGTGTCGAGGTCGTTGGCGAACCGCTCGCGCCGCTCGTCGTCCCACTCGTCCGCGCCGCTGCGCCACCCGGCGGCGAGTGGTACCACGTGGTCGATGTCCAGGTCCGAGGCGTCGTCGAACTCCTCGTCGTCGTACACGCTGTGCCAGGTGCCGGACTGCGAGCGGCACTCCTCGTCGGTGACGACGTCGACCCCGTCGCGGACCAGCACGGTCTCCCTGGTGTTGCAGTTGTCGCCCTGGCTGATCCAGTGCCGGAAGCGGTCCCGCGAGTACCCGCGCATCGGGCGTTCGGCGGCGATCTCCAGCTCGTCGAGCAGGGCGGCCGCGCCGTCGGCGTCTCCCGGGGTGGGAGCACCCTGGCCCGACCCGATCTCCTGTTCCTGGTCGTCGAGGAACGGCAGGTGGTCGCGGGCGACGTACCCCACCACCACGAGGGCCACCGCCACCAGGGTGATGAGCACGGACCGCACCGTGGTGTTCTGCTGCTTGCCGCCGGAACGGGACTGTCCTGTCATCCTCGCCTCACCCAGAGCGGGCCGTGGTGCCGAGCCCGAATGTGCACTGCCTGCCGGAGATCAGCCTATCGGGGGCTCAGGGGACCGATCACTTGCCTGATGAGGTGATTTCTGGTGACGGGCGAGCGGCCGGGCGCGGTCACCGGTCCCGCCGGCACCGGAGGGCGCGTTCCCGTGTTCCGGCGGTGGCACCGGGAACCGACGTCCGGTGTGGAGGCCGGTGCGGGGGCGGTGCCGGACCGCCGACGTCGGCCTCCGGCCGACCGGGGCGGCCAGCGCTCACCACGGCCCGATCGGTGGGCGTGCCCCTGACCAGGACGGGCCCCTGGCGGTCACCAGAACAGGCTGCGGGCGATCAACAGCACGGCGCTGAAGGCGGTGACACCCAGGAGAGCGCGGCGGAGGAGACCGGCGTCGACCACCCGCCGCAGCGGACCCGACAGGGCGAAGCCCGCCAGGAGGAAGGGCAGCAACGCGGCGGCGGCGACCAACTCCGTCGTGCCGACCTGACCGCCGACGGCGAGTGCCAGGACGGACAAGGTCGAGCCGAGGCAGAAGTACGCGCCCATCGTGGCGCGCACCTTCGGCCCTTTCTCCCGTTGGTACAGCAAGGCCACCGGAGGACCCCCGATCGAGGAGGCGGTACCGAAGACGCCACCTGCGGTGCCGGCCACCAGCAGCGCCCCACGAGTCGGGCTGGGACGCCAGGAGAGGACGGAGAGGACGACGCACACCAGCACTGACACGCCCACCACCACGGAGAACTCGCGCTGCGGCAACCAGACGACCGCCCAGACCCCGACAGCCGTGCCCGCCGCCCGACCGATCATCGCCCAACCCACGCCGCCCCAGTCGGTGGAGCGGTGTTCGCGGACGAGGGTCATGGCGGCGTGCAGCGTCCCCACCACGAGGAGGGGGACCGGTACCAACTCGGGAGCGATCATGATCAGGAACGGCGCGGCCAACAGGTTCATGCCGAGACCGACCGCTCCCTGGATGGTCGCCCCGACCATGACGATCACACCTGCCACGAACAGGGCGGCCAGCGACATCGTTCCTCCCGAACTCAGGTGAAGCCCCTTCCCGGCAGCCAGGTGTGGCGTGCCCACGCCACACGATGTTCCGGCTCGTGGAAGGGTGCTTCCGTCACATGACCGCCTGCGGGCCGGCGCAACCCTAACGTGTGGTGCCCGGTGGGAACAGCCCGTTGAGGCGGACCGGGGGCGGACTCGGGACCGCGCCCACCCGCCGCGCGGTACCACCTCCTCCGCCGGCTGACCCGAGCACCGGGTGACGACACTGGCAGCCCCGGCCAGGACCGGGAGCGAACCCCTCGGTGACCAGCGCGGAGGTGGCCAGCTGGGGTGGTGGGCCCCGGCCTGTCCGCTGGGCGGGCACCGAGATCGGCGGGGACGACGGGCTCGCGGGCCGACCCCGACCCCGTGGTGGGTGTGGCGGAGGACACCGCGCCGTCCCGTCGCCCGATATCGCCAGCGAACACCGCCCACGGCCACCGGCGGGCGACGGGTCACCCTGGCGCGTCACGGAGCCGCCCACCTGGACGTTGACCTTGGTTCTTCCGGCTGGCTACGCTTTTTCGGCTCGTCGGGGGCTCACGCACACTCGTGGAGGCAGCGATGGCCAGACGACCGACCTCACTCCTGGCGCTCGGGATCAGCCTCGTGCTGCTCGCCGGGGCTGCCGTCACCGCGACCGCCTCGTCCGACCCCACCGGCCGCGCCGCCCTCACCGCCGACCTCGACCGCATCCTCGACGATCCCCGGCTCGCGGGAGCGCGGACCGCGGTGGTGGTGCGGTCCGCGGAGACCGGTGAGACCCTGTACGACCGGGGCGGCTCCGACCTGCTGCTCCCCGCCTCCAACGGCAAGCTGCTCACCGCGGCGGCCGCGCTGTCCGCGCTGGGCCCCGACCACCGGTTCACGACCAGCCTGCACGCCGCCTCCCCGCCCAGGGGAGGCGCCCTCCCTGGCGACCTCCACCTCCGGGGGACCGGCGACCCGACCATGTTGGCCGAGGACTACGCGGAACTCGCCGAACGGCTGGTCGAGGCAGGGGTGCGGGTCGTGCGCGGCGACCTGGTGGCCGACGACACCTGGTTCGACGAGGTCCCGTTGGGGGTTGGCTGGTCCTGGGACGACGAGCCGTACTACTACTCGGCGCAGATCTCCGCGCTCACCGTCGCGCCGGACACCGACTACGACTCCGGGACCGTCGTCGTGCGCGTCGTGCCGGGCGACCAGCCCGGCGACCCGACGACCGTGGAGGTGGTACCCCCGACCGACCACGTCCGGGTCGTCAACCAGTCCACCACCGCGATGGCGGAGGACGCGGCCGGCTTCGCGGTGGAACGGCGACGGGGCGGCAACGACATCGTCGTGCGGGGCTCGCTGGCGGCGGGTTCCGGCCCGGTGGAGCGGTACAGCACCGTCGACGACCCCACCGGGTACGCGGCGGACGTGCTCCGGAGCGCTCTCGACGAGGCGGGGATCAGGGTGAACGGCGGGATCCGCCGTGGCGCGACGCCGGAGGACGCCGTTCAGCTCGCGGTCCGCGAGTCGATGCCGCTGCGGGAACTGCTGGTGCCCTTCATGAAGCTGAGCAACAACGGCCACGCCGAGATCCTCGTGAAGACCCTGGGGGCCGAGCTCCGGGGTTCCGGGACCTGGGCGGCCGGCACCGAGGTCCTCTCCGAGGAGCTGGCCGAGCTGGGCCTGCCCGCTGGCGGCTACCGGATGGTCGACGGATCGGGCCTGTCCCGGATGGACATGGTGACCGCCGGCCAGCTCGCCGACCTCCTCGTCCAGGCGCGCGAGGAGCCCTGGTTCGAGGTGTTCCTGGCGTCGCTACCGGTGGCCGGCGATCCCGACCGCCTGGTCGGGGGCACGCTGCGGTCGCGGATGGCCGGCACGGAGGCGGAGGGCAACGTGCTGGCCAAGACCGGTTCCCTGACCGGCGTGACGGGGCTGTCGGGGTACGTCACCGCCACCGACGGCCAACCGTTGGTGTTCTCGATCCTGTCCAACAACTACCTCTCGCCCAGCCCGCGCGACGTCGAGGACGCCGTCGCGGTCCGGCTGGCGGAGTACCGGGGCGCGGAGGACCGGCCACTGCCCATGTCGCGTGCCACCGGCGCTCCGGTGTCGCCCTCGGACGACCCCGCGACCGGCGTCGACGAGTCCGTCCTCGAGTGCTCCTGGGTACCGGCTGGCTGCTGACACCCAGCGGGTGCGCCACGCACCAGCACCGGACCGCCGTCGGGGCCGTCGGCACGGGCCCGGCGATACGAGAACGGCGCGGTGACCGCCCGGGTTCGGGGGTCACCGCGCCGCCGCGCTCGGCACGCCTGGATCAGCCGCGCACCATCTTCCGCAGCACGTACTGCATGATGCCGCCGTTGCGGTAGTAGTCCGCCTCGCCCGGGGTGTCGATCCGGACCACGGCGTCGAACTCGACCCGCTGCCCGTCCTCCCCGGTGGCGGTCACCCGGACGGTCCTGGGGGTGGAACCGTCGTTCAGCTCCGTCACCCCGCTGATGTCGAAGGTCTCGACACCGGACAACCCGAGCGACTCCACGCTCTCGCCCTCCGGGAACTGGAGCGGGAGCACCCCCATCCCGATCAGGTTCGACCGGTGGATGCGCTCGAAGGACTCCGCGATGACCGCGCGGACGCCCAGCAGCGACGTGCCCTTGGCCGCCCAGTCGCGGGAGGACCCGGATCCGTACTCCTTGCCCGCCAGGATGACCAGCGGCACGCCCGCCTCGGCGTAGGCCACGGAGGCGTCGTAGATCGTGGTCTGCTCACCGCCGGCCAGGAAGTTCCTCGTGAAGCCGCCCTGGACGTCGTCGAGGAGCAGGTTCCGCAGCCGGATGTTGGCGAAGGTCCCCCGGATCATCACCTCGTGGTTGCCACGACGGGAACCGTAGGAGTTGAAGTCCTTGCGCTCGACACCGTGCTCCCGCAGGTAGCGACCGGCGGGGGAGTCGGCCTTGATGGCACCGGCCGGCGAGATGTGGTCGGTGGTGACCGAGTCGCCGAGCCGGGCCAGCACGCGGGCACCGGCGATGTCGGTGACGGCCTCGGGCTCCATGCCCATGCCCTCGAAGTACGGGGGGCGGCGGACGTAGGTGGAGTCGGCGTCCCACTCGAAGGTCTTGCCCTCGGGGGTGGGCAGCGAACGCCAGCGGTCGTCACCGGCGAACACGTCGGAGTAGCCCTCGCTGAAGCCCTCCGCCGAGATCGCCGAGCCGATGACCTCCTGGACCTCCTGCGGGGAGGGCCAGATGTCCGACAGGTACACCGACTCGCCGTTCTGGTCGGTGCCCAGCGGTTCGGTGCTCAGGTCGAGGTCCATCGAGCCGGCCAGCGCGTAGGCCACCACCAGCGGCGGGCTGGCCAGGTAGTTCATCTTGACGTCCGGGTTGATCCGGCCCTCGAAGTTGCGGTTGCCGGAGAGGACGGAGACCACGGCGAGGTCGGCGTCGTTCACCGCCGTCGAGATCTCCTCCTGGAGCGGCCCGGAGTTGCCGATGCAGGTGGTGCAGCCGTAACCGACCAGGTTGAAGCCGAGCTTCTCCAGGTAGGGCAGGAGCCCCGCCCGCTCGTAGTAGTCCATGACGACCTTGGAGCCGGGGGCGAGGGTCGTCTTCACCCACGGCTTGGAGGACAGGCCCCGCTCGACGGCCTTCCTGGCCAGCAGCGCCGCCCCGATCATCACCGAGGGGTTCGAGGTGTTGGTGCACGAGGTGATCGCGGCGATCGCCACCGCGCCGTGGTCGAGCTCGAAGGTGCCGGCCTCGGTGGTGACCCTGGTCGGACGGCTGGGACGCCCGGCGGCGCCGTTCGCCGCGGACAGCACGGTCCGGGGCTTGCCGCCCTCGTCATCCGCGTGGGCGTAGGTGGGCGAGTCGCTGGCTGGGAAGGACTCCTCCACGGCCTCGTCCACGACGGACTCACCGGGGCTGACGTACTCGCCGATGGTGTTGCGGAACGCCTGCTTGGCCGCGGCCAGCTCGATCCTGTCCTGGGGGCGCTTCGGGCCGGCGATGGAGGGCACGACGGTGCCCAGGTCCAGCTCCAGGGTCTCGGAGTACAGCGGCTCGGCGTCGGGGTCGTGCCAGAGCCCCTGCTCCTTGGCGTAGGCCTCGACGAGCGCGACCTGCTCGGCGGACCGACCGGTCAGCTTGAGGTAGTCGATGGTCTCCCCGTCGACGGGGAAGATGGCGCACGTCGACCCGAACTCGGGGCTCATGTTCCCGATGGTCGCGCGGTTCGCGAGCGGCACCGCGCCCACGCCCGACCCGTAGAACTCGACGAACTTGCCGACGACACCGTGTTCCCGCAGCATCTCGGTGATCGTCAGCACCAGGTCCGTCGCGGTCGTGCCCGAGGGCAGTTCGCCGTGCAGCTTGAACCCCACCACCCGGGGGATCAGCATCGAGACCGGCTGGCCGAGCATCGCGGCCTCGGCCTCGATCCCGCCGACGCCCCAGCCCAGCACGCCGATGCCGTTCACCATCGTCGTGTGGCTGTCGGTGCCCACCAGCGTGTCCGGGTAGGCCTGCCCGCCACGGGTCATCACGACCCGGGCCAGGTGCTCGATGTTCACCTGGTGCACGATGCCGGTTCCCGGCGGGACCACCTTGAACTCGTCGAACGCGCTCTGGCCCCAGCGCAGGAACTGGTAGCGCTCGCGGTTGCGCTGGTACTCCAGGTCCACGTTGCGCTCGAAGGCGTCCGGGCTGCCGAAGATGTCCGCGATCACCGAGTGGTCGATGACCAGCTCGGCCGGGGCCAGCGGGTTCACCTTGCTGGGGTCACCGCCGAGCTGGGCGACGGCCTCCCGCATGGTGGCCAGGTCCACCACGCAGGGGACGCCGGTGAAGTCCTGCATGATCACCCGGGCCGGGGTGAACTGGATCTCGGTCGACGGGTCGGCCTTGGGGTCCCAGTTCACCAGCGCCCGCACGTGGTCGGCCGTGATGTTCTGGCCGTCCTCGGTGCGGAGCAGGTTCTCCAACAGGATCTTCAGGCTGAACGGGAGTCGGTCGGCTCCGGGCAGCGCGCTCAGTCGGAACACCTCGTGGGAGGCGTCGCCGACGGTGAGCGTGCCGCGCGCGCCGAAGCTGTCCTGGCTCGCAGGTGCGGTCACGTCAAACACTCCATCTCGCGACGGTGCAAGGTCAGTTCGGGAGACGGGTCAAGTCTGGCCCAGCCGGTTCTGCCGTGCCGATCGACCTCGCCGCAGCACAAACAGTACGCTTGTCCTTTTTTGGTTTTCAAGGCGGGGTGCGGTTTCCGGGTCGAGGTACCACCACGTCACGGAGCGGTTCGCGGGCGACCGGATCAGCGCGGGGCCGTCGCCAGCAGCGCGTCGATGTCCTCGGGCTCCACGCTGCTCAACACGACCGCCATCAGGTCGATCCCGGTGCGGAACGGGCTGACGTACCACTCGCCGTCCACCTCGACCGTCACGATCCCCGCCCCCAGCACGTTCTCGGCGAGACGCTCGATGAACGGCAACGCCTCCTGCGGGAACGCGGGGTCCTGCGACAGGCTCATCCGGGCCTGTTCCACCGGGCACAGCCGTTCCGAGCCCTGCGGTCCGGTGGCCTGGAGGCAGTCGCCATCCCGCTGGATCGACACCTGCTCGCCGTTCACCTCCAGGGACACGTGGTCGAGGGAGACCCGCGTCCCACCCGTCACGTCGGTGGTCGACGTGTTCAGCTCCACCAGGCGCGCCCCCGTCGGCTCGGTCTGCCCCACCGCCTCCAGCAGGAGCGGGCCGAGGTCGTGGACCACGGCCATCTCGTCGGGCGGCAGCAGTTCCACCAACCGGCGAACATCCACGTCCAACGCCGCCGTCACCAGCTGCTCGACGGCCGCCTCGGGGGAGTCAGCCCCGACGGCCGGGACGGAGTCCCTCGGCCACCCCATGCCCGACTCCCGCAGCGCGAAGTCCGCCACGGTGTAGAACATGCTCGGGTACCACTCGCCGTCGACCTGGATGGTCGCGATCCGCAGCGGCTGGCCGGTCTCCGGCAGGCTGGCCAGGTCGATGGTCTCGCTTTCGGCCGTGGTGTCCGGGAGCTCGGGCATGACGTCCAGGACCTTGTCCGAGAAGGGCATGTCCTCGGGCGACGCGCTCTCCAGGGTGAGCGTCCCGGAGGACACCGAGTTGATGACGAGGTGCTCGTTCACCCGTTCCTCGGCCGCCTCGTCGAACGCCAGACCCTCGAGTGAGCCATTGAAGCTCAGCGCGGCGGGGTCGGCGGACTCGTCGAAGATCCCGATCCGGGTCAACTCCCCGGTCATGATCTCGAAGTAGTCGGCGCTCAGCCTGGCCTCCGCCGGTGCGAGCGACTCGAGGAGGCCGACGGCGTCCTCCTGCTCGACGGCCGTGAGCAGCCGACTCGCCGCGCTGGCCGGATCAGCCTCACCGGACGCCGCGGCGGAACCGTTGCCGAAGGCGAAGTAGCTGCCCACGGCCGCCGCGCCCACCGCGACCACACCGACCAGCGAACCGACGAGCAGGCCGGTGCGCCGGTTCTTCGCCGGCGGTGGCTGACCGGGGCCGCCGGGAAAACCACCGGGGCCGCCGGGCGGTAACTGCCCCGGGTAGGGCTGACCCTGCTGCGGGTACTGGTAACCCTGCGGCGGCTGCGGGTGGCCGCCACCGTGTGGCGGGGTTCCCGGGGGCGGCCCAGCCGGCCCAGGGGCGTACGGGGCATGCTGGTCCGGGCCGGGCTGCTCAGGCTGCCACGGGTTTCCGGGTCCCGGTGGGTAGGTCACGTCACTTCTCCTGTTGCCGATGGAACGTCGTCCGGTGGACGACGAGCGCGCCGAGGCTGCCGATGAGGACCACGACCGCCCCCAGTGCGGTCGTGACGGGGCCGAGGGCCATGACCGTGATCAGGCCGGCGCTGGTGATCCCTTGGACGCTCGCGATGACCCCCACGGTTCCCGCGAGGAGCGAGAAAACCACGCCGAGCGCCGCACCCGTCCTCGACCACCCCGCCAGGTGCAGCAGCAGGATCGCCGCCGCAAGGGGGACCAGCATCGGCCACCCGGGGAGCAGGTACTCCACCGGAGTGCCCTCCACCAGGCCGAACCGGCGCAGCACTCCCACGGTCTGGTGGCTGTCCCGGTACGTCGAGCCGGACCTCAACCACGGCAGGAACGTGCCCACCACCGCCACGACCAGTCCGGCACCACTCACCACCGAGGCGGTCCTCCCGGCCTTCGCACGCACGGACGCAGTCTCGCAGCTCACCCGGACGGGCGAAACGACTCCGGCGGCCGGAGCCGGAACCACCCCGAGATGAGCAGCGGTTCTCCTGCGCCCGGCGTGATGTACGTGACTGGTGGGACAGCTGCGACGAATGGCCACTCCTGATGCCCTGGTGCACAGTTGCTCACGCGATGGCGAGGTGTCCGGGGCGACCCACCGCGACGCGCACGACGGTGGTGAGTGCCCGGGCTGGTCGGCGGGGGTGAGCACGGTGCGGGCACGTGAACCGGTACGAGGACTGCTCGTCGGTGGCCTGGGCGCGCTGCTCACGGTCGGCCTCGCCGGATCGTCCCTGGCCGCACCGCCGCCCAACCCCTCGGACTCCGACATCGACGGCCAACGGGCGGAAGTCGACGCGAACGCGGCCAGAGTCGGGCGCCTCACCGGCCGGCTGGCCGAGGTCGAGGCGCGACTGGATGCCGTGCTCACCGAGGTGGCGCTGCGCCGCGAGGACGCGAGCCGAGCACAGGTGGACCTCGACAGGGCGCGGTGGCGCCACCAGGAGGCGGAGGACAGGGCCGCCGAGGCCGCCGAGGCCGCGCGTGACGTGGGAGACCGGCTGGCCGCGCTGCGGACCGCCATGGACTCCTTCGCCTCCGAGAGCTACCAGGGCGGCGGGGCCGTCAACTCCCTCGGCGCCTACCTCGGCGCCAGCAGCCCCAAGGACCTGCTGGACCGCGCGCAGTACCTGGACGCCGTCGGCGAGAGCCACCAGGCCGCGATGGAGGAGCTGCAGCACGTCAGCACCGACAAGGCCAACAAGGACGCCGCGGCCCGCGACACGCTGCGCGAGGCGCGGGCCAGCGCCGACGCCGCCCTCGAGGCGGAACGGGCCGCGGACACCGCCTACCGGGCCGCCCGTGAGGCCGAGGACGAACAACGGTCGCTCGCCGCCGAGATCGAACGAGAACGCGAGGAGGTCCAGGAGGAACTGGACGCGGCTCGCGACCGGGTCGACGGACTGGAACGGCAGCGGCGCCAGTACGAGCGGTGGCGTCAGGAGGAGGACGACCGGCTGGCCGCGCTCCAGGTCAACCCCCAGCAGGTCGACCCGGGCGCCCTCGCCCCTGGCGAAACCCACCCCGCGCCGAGCCTTCCCACTCCACCCGCCGACGCCGACGCCGCGATCGAGACGGTGGTGCGCCGCGCGCTGGCCCAGGTGGGAGTGCCCTACTCCTGGGGAGGGGGCAACGCGAACGGGCCCACGCTCGGGGTCCGCGACGGCGGGGTCGCCGACACCCACGGGGACTACCGGAAGGTCGGCTTCGACTGTTCGGGGCTCATGCTCTACGCCTACGCCGGTATCGGGATCGCCATCCCCAAGTACAGCGGCTACCAGTACGAGGCCGGCCGGCAGGTACCCCTCGCCGAGAAGCGACGCGGTGACCTCGTGTTCTGGGCGACCGGCGGCAGGATCTACCACGTCGCCCTGTACCTCGGCGACGGCCTGATCGTCGAGGCGCCCTACTCCGGCGGCCACGTCAGGGTCACCCCGATGCGCTACGGGGGCGTCGTGCCACACGCCGTTCGCCTCGTCTGAGCGGGCGCGCCCGCGCTGACGTCCTCGGCCCACGCGCGCCGTCGGCTACCCCGGACCACGGGCGGGAACCCGGGGTGCGCGGCCCGGGGAGGTGTCCCGCCGTGCCCGACGGCGTGGCGTTCGCCCTTGCCGACGTCCAGGCCGAGGAACACCCCGAAACCGCTGTTCATCCACCATGCCGTTCGTTCGTCGCGGGTGGTCGCCGGTCGAGCCTCGATCGCCGGGCACCCACGTGACGACGGGACCTACCATGCTGGTGGCCGTGTCCCTGTCCAGCGGTCCTTCGACGCCACCAGGTCCGGTGACACCACCCCCGGACGATGGGTTCGACCGGGGGCGTCAGTCATGCCGGGCCTGACGACCACGACTCCTTGATCAGGAGCTACGGAAAAGGTAACGGGGGAGCGGGGGCGGTCCCTCCGGCGAGGCGAGGAACGGCACCGAGCGGTACTGGTCCCGGCCCTTCGGCGGTGGGACGAGCGGTGATCCTCGGGCCGGACGTCCCCCTCCCAGCCCTCCGCGCCGAGGCCAGGAGGCACCAGGACCCAGGCCGGTGGGGAACCCTGCCACCGGCCGCGTCACCAACCCGGTGCCGCGTCGTCAGGCGCGAGCAGTGCCGGCCAGCCACCCGCACGGCACCGCCCACCGCTTCCCCGACCCCGGGCGCGGACGTCACCAGCAGCGGCACCGGTCCGGTCAGGAACCGAGAAGCGGGGGTGCCGAGCCGCATCTAGCCTGGCCGACATGGACGTCACCATCCACGCCAGCTTCCTCCCGCACACCGATCCCGACGCCTCCCTCGTCTTCTACCGTGACGTCCTCGGCTTCGAGGTCCGGAACGACGTCGGGTACGGGGGGATGCGGTGGATCACGGTCGGCCCCACCGGCCAGCCCGGCACGTCCATCGTCCTCCAACCCCCGGCCGCCGACCCCGGTGTCACGGACTCGGAGCGGCGCGCGATCACCGAGATGATGGCCAAGGGGACCTACGCCGGCATCCTCCTGGCCACCCAGGACCTGGACGGCACCTTCCACCGGCTGCGCGAGGCGGACGCCGACATCGTCCAGGACCCGGTGGAACAGCCGTACGGGATTCGGGATGGTGCCGTCCGCGATCCCTCGGGCAACCTGCTCCGCATCCAGGAACTGCGCTGATCCGCCCAGCGCCCGGGGCCGCCGCGCCACGTGGGACGACCGGGCCTCCTCGGGCGCCGACCGCCGCCGTCGCCGTTCCGGGCTCGGCCGCTGTCAGCAGGCCCGACCACCCGGCACCGGGGCGCCGGTCAGGTTTCGGGTGCGCGGGGCGCCGGCACGGGCGCTCCGACCCCGGGGCGCGGACCGGATGCCGGGGACTCCGCCCGGGGCGTCCCCGTTCCCCGTTCCCCGCGAACCGCACCGACCGCGAACGGCACGTGGCCGTCGTCCTCCGACGTCCCCGGCGCGGGCGGCGCCCGACCGCGAACGGCGGACCCCGACGACCGCACCCCACCAGGGGAGGGAGACCACGATGAGCAGGGCCGCGAGGACGGGTTCCCCCTCGTCCGCCGGACTGGCCGCCGACAGCCACGACGTGTTGCGCGTGCACGGTGCCCGGGAGAACAACCTCCGGGACATCAGCGTGGAGATCCCGAAACGCCGGCTGACGGTGTTCACCGGCGTCTCCGGATCGGGCAAGAGCTCGCTCGTGTTCGGCACGATCGCGGCGGAGTCCCAGCGGTTGATCAACGAGACCTACAGCGCCTTCGTCCAGGGGTTCATACCGGCCCTCGCGAGACCCGAGGTCGACGTCCTGGAAGGGTTGACGACGGCCATCATCGTCGACCAGCAACGGCTCGGGTCGGACCCGCGCTCCACCGTCGGCACCGTCACCGACGTCCACGCGATGCTGCGCGTCCTCTTCAGCCGGCTCGGCCAACCCCACGTCGGCTCGCCGAACGCCTTCTCCTTCAACGTGCCCTCGGTCCGCGCCCACGGCGCGATCACTGTCGAGCGCGGAGCGAGCCGGACCGTCAGGCAGACCTTCTCCCGCACCGGGGGCATGTGCCCGCGCTGCGAGGGCAGGGGAACGGTCTCGGACCTCGATCTCACCCAGCTCTTCGACGACTCCAAATCCCTCGCCGAGGGCGCGCTCACCATCCCGGGCTGGAAGTCGGACAGCCTGTGGACCGTCCGCGTCTACGCCGAGTCCGGCCTCCTCGACCCGAACAAGCCGATCCGGGAGTACACGCGCGGGGAGATGGACGCCTTCCTCCACCACGAACCGACCAAGGTCAGGGTCGAGGGTGTCAACCTGACCTACGAGGGACTCATCCCCAAAGTGCGCAAGTCCTTCCTCGCGAAGGACCGGGAGGCCATGCAGCCGCACATCCGGGCCTTCGTGGACCGGGCGGTCACCTTCGCCACCTGCCCCGACTGCGACGGCACCAGGCTGGCCGAGGCGGCCCGGTCGTCCAGGATCCAGGGGAGGAACATCGCCGACGTCTGCGCGCTCCAGATCAGCGACCTCGCCGAGTGGGTCCGCGGCCTCGACGAACCCTCCGTGGCGCCGCTGCTGGACGCGATGGGGCGCACCCTCGACTCGTTCGTGGAGATCGGCCTGGGCTACCTCTCCCTGGACAGGCCCTCGGGAACCCTGTCGGGTGGTGAGGCGCAACGGGTCAAGATGATCCGGCACCTCGGCTCCTCGCTCACCGACGTCACCTACGTCTTCGACGAACCCACCACCGGCCTGCACCCCCACGACATCCAACGCATGAACGACCTGCTGCGGCGACTCCGGGACAAGGGCAACACGGTGCTGGTCGTGGAGCACGAGCCGGAGACCATCGCGATCGCCGACCACGTGGTCGACCTCGGTCCCGGAGCCGGCGGCGCGGGCGGCACGGTCTGCTTCGAGGGCACGGTCGAGGGCCTCCGGTCCAGCGGCACCACGACGGGACGGCACCTGGACGACCGGGTCTCCGTCAAGGAGGTGGTGCGCACGCCCACCGGGAGGTTGGAGGTGCGGGGGGCCACCAGGCACAACCTCCGGGACGTCGACGTCGACATCCCACTCGGCGTGCTGGTCGTCGTCACCGGCGTCGCCGGTTCGGGGAAGAGCTCGCTGGTGCACGGGTCGCTCCCCGCCGACGTCCAGGCGGTGTCCATCGACCAGACCCCCATCAGGGGCTCCCGCCGGAGCAACCCGGCGACCTACACCGGCCTGCTCGACCCGGTACGCAAGGCCTTCGCGAAGGCCAACGGGGTGCGGCCGGGGCTGTTCAGCGCCAACTCCGAAGGGGCCTGCCCGAACTGCGGTGGCGCGGGTGTCGTCTACACCGACCTCGGGATGATGGCCGGTGTCGCCACCACCTGCGAGGAATGCGAGGGCAGGCGCTTCCAGGCCTCGGTGTTGGAGCACCGACTCGGAGGGCGCGACATCAGCGAGGTGCTCGGGATGTCGGTCTCCGAGGCGGAGGAGTTCCTCGGTGCCGGCGAAGCGCGGGTGCCGGCGGCGCACACCACCCTCGAACGCCTCGTGGACGTGGGCCTGGGGTACCTGCGGCTCGGACAGCCACTGACCACGCTGTCCGGTGGTGAACGCCAACGCCTCAAGCTCGCCACCCGCATGGCGGAGAAGGGCGGTGCCTACGTCCTCGACGAACCCACCGCCGGCCTGCACCTCGCCGACGTGGAACGACTCCTCGGCCTGCTCGACCGGCTCGTCGACTCCGGGAAGTCGGTCATCGTCGTGGAGCACCACCAGGCCGTGATGGCGCACGCCGACTGGATCATCGACCTCGGGCCGGGTGCCGGGCACGACGGCGGCCGGGTCGTGTTCGAAGGGACCCCCGCCAGCCTCGTCGCGGCGCGGTCCACGCTGACCGGCCGACACCTGGCGGCCTACGCGGGCGCCTGACCGGCAGAGGGCTCGACCGGTGTTCGCGTCGATCTGGGTAGGGTGGGGACGACCGCACAAGATGGATCGGGGTACGCGGATGCGTCGTGGAGGGGTTCGGATCAGGCGGGTCGTCGACCGGGTCAACACCTGTGCCGTCGCCCAGCGCGAGTCGCCCCGGTGGGGCCATTGGGTCCGCCGCTACCTGACCACCGTCACCTACACCGGCCGCCGTTCGGGCCGCAGCTTCACGATCCCGGTCGCCTACCGACGCCGAGGCGAGTACGTGCGCATCCCGGTCAAGCTGCCGGACGCCAAGAACTGGTGGCGCAACTTCACGGGCACCGGCGGG
Source organism: Actinoalloteichus caeruleus DSM 43889 (assembly GCF_000429185.2). Taxonomy (GTDB): domain Bacteria; phylum Actinomycetota; class Actinomycetes; order Mycobacteriales; family Pseudonocardiaceae; genus Actinoalloteichus_B; species Actinoalloteichus_B caeruleus. The sequence goes on from NZ_AUBJ02000001.1 coordinate 271,755, forward strand.
CCGCTGAGCCTGGAACTCGACGGTGCCCCGCGCGCCGGGCACGCCGTGGCGTGCCGGGACGAGCGCGGGCGGGTCACGGTCATCGTCCGGTTGCGCGACTGAGCGCACGGGTGGCGGGGAGCCGTCGCCGGAGTCCGACGTGGCCGGTGGCTGACGCCCCGCACCACGGCCACCCCTTTCCTCCCTCGCGCCTCCGCACCCGCGGCGCACCGCTGCCCCATCGGGCCATCGGCCGTTCGGCCCGGGTGCCGACACTGGCGGGGGCTGAGTTCCGACCCGGCGCCGGTGCCCGGCCCGTCGTGCACCCGCTCGCCGCGTCCCCGGTCCCGGCCCCACGGGAGGTGGCGCCCGGGCACCTCGCGGTCGACAACCGAGCAGGGGCGGGGGATCGTGAGGCGGCAAGCCCCGCCCGAGCAATCGGGAACACCTGCCAGGGACGCCTCCCCACCAGGGAGGCGAGGTGCCGGAGGGCCCGGACCCGACGGCGGAGTGCACCGGCCGACCGGGTGAGGACGGCCCGAACCAGGAGGGCACCGTGACGAGCGCAGCTCCCGTCCAGCACGCACTGGTCCTCGCCGGCGGGGGTTCCCGCCGGTTCGGGGGAGGCGACAAGACCACGCTGCGGGTGGGCGGGGCGACGTTGCTGGACCGCGTCCTGGGTGCCGTACCCACCGGCACCGACACGGTCGTGGTCGGACCGGAACGTCCCACCGGCGCGGTGGTCCGCTGGACCCGCGAACGGCCCCCGGGCGGCGGGCCGGTCGCCGGGATCGCCGCCGGCCTCCACCTGCTGCCTCCCGCCGACTCCCGCCCCGGGATCCCCCTCGTGGCCCTCCTCGCCGCGGACCACCCCTTCCTCACCCCGGGCACCCTGCACCGGTTGGCGGTGGCGCTGGTGGGGACCACCGGCAGCGGCGCCGTGCTCGTCGATGACGCGGGACGCAGGCAGTGGCTGGTGAGCCTGTGGCGGCTGGACGCCCTGCGCTCGGCGGTCCCCGAGGATCCCGCGCATGCCGCCCTGCGGTCCACCCTGGGCGCGCTGCCGGCCGTCGACGTGCCCTCGGTCGGTGCCGAGGCGTTCGACGTGGACGACAGGGAGGCGGCCGCGCGGGCCGACGAACTGGCCTGAGCGGCCACCCATCCGTTCTGGCGTGAGCGGCCAGCCGTCCGTCCTGGCGGGAACCGGTCCGGTCGACAGCCTCCACTCCGCCCGCACCGCCGCCCACCGGCCACCCGCCCCCCGGTGTCGCGGACGCACGGCGGGCCCCTGGCGGCCGCCCCTGACCGAGGCATCCACCCCCATGCGCCAGCCCGCCTGCCATCCTCACCGGTGCCGAGGCGCTGCCTGGTCACGGAGCCAGGACCGACCGCGCGGCGGGGTGGATCGGACCGTGCCCGTCGCCGAGTACGAGCTGCCCGGACCCGGCAGCGAGCCCCACGGGATCGCGGGTGGGGGCGGACGGGGCGCCGTGAGTGGCCCGTGGAGAGCGGATCGCCAGCTCGGGTCGGGTGCGCGGAGCCAGGCGGTGGCTGACGAGGAGGAGCGAAGGGGCGCGTCTCGCTGGCGGCCGGGGCGCGGCGCCGTGCCGTGGCCGGCGCGAGGACCCGCCCCCCGGCTCGCGCCGGGACCACGTCCGAGGGCGCCGTGACCAGTTGACCGCGGCCACACCCCTGTTCGGGTTAGCTGTCCGCACTCGCCGACGTGTCGAGTCCGCAGCGGTCCACGGGGGTTCGGCGATACGGTGGTGCCCGTCGTCCGGCGGTCCGCCGGGGTGGTCCGGTCGCCTCGGCGGGGGCGGGGGTCACCCCAGCCCGCGGATGCCGGACACCGAGGCACCACGAGACGTTTTGTCGCAGGAGGTAGGCAGAGTGACCGAGGGCGGGCAGGCCGGCACGGACCAGGGGGGCCAGGCGTCCGGTTACCAGACCGTGGACAGTCACCCGGCCAGCACTCCGGCACAGGACGCCGGGGTCCTCGAACGGATGGTGTTCGAGATCAAGCGGGTGATCGTTGGCCAGGATCGACTGGTCGAGCGGATACTGGTCGGGATGCTGGCCAGGGGCCACATCCTGCTCGAGGGTGTGCCCGGTGTCGCCAAGACGCTGGCAGTGGAGACCGTCGCCCGCGTCATCGGAGGTTCCTACTCCCGCCTCCAGTTCACCCCCGACCTCGTCCCCGCCGACATCCTCGGCACCCGGATCTACCGGCAGGGGAAGGAAGCCTTCGACGTCGAACTCGGTCCCGTCGTCGCGAACTTCGTACTGGCCGACGAGATCAACCGCGCCCCGGCGAAGGTGCAGTCGGCCCTGCTGGAGGTGATGGCCGAGCACCACGTCTCCCTCGGCGGTCGGACCTTCGACATGCCCCAGCCCTTCCTCGTGCTGGCGACGCAGAACCCGATCGAGAACGAGGGGGTCTACCCCCTGCCCGAGGCCCAACGGGACCGCTTCCTGTTCAAGGTGCAGGTCGAGTACCCCAGCCCGGAGGAGGAACGCGAGATCGTCTACCGGATGGGCGTCCGGACCCCGGAACCCCAGCAGGTCGTCGACCCGCGCGAACTCAGCAGGCTCCAGGACGTCGCGAGCCAGGTCTTCGTGCACCACTCGTTGGTCGACTACGTCGTGCGCCTGGTGGTGGCCACGCGCACCCCTGCCGAACACGGTCTCGCCGACGTCGCAGACTGGATCGCCTACGGCGCGTCCCCCCGAGCCACCCTGGGACTGGTCGCGGCCGCGCGCGCGCTGGCGTTGTTGCGGGGCCGGGACTACGTGCTCCCGCAGGACGTGGTGGACATCGCGCCCGACGTGCTCCGACACCGGTTGGTCCTCTCCTACGACGCTCTCGCCGACAACGTGCCCGTGGACCACGTGGTCTCCCGCGTGCTCCAGACCGTTCCGCTGCCGCAGGTCTCCGCCCGCCCGCAGCAGCCGAGCATGCCGGCACCCGTCGTGCACAACCCCGCCCACCCGCTGCCGTGACCGGAGTTCGGACCACGCCCGACCAGCCCCGACCCGCCTGGGCGCCTCCGACCACGCGGCCGGGGCGGCCCGAGGCGGCACTGCGGTCACTCGAACTCGTGGTTCGGAGGAGGCTGGACGGGCTGCTCCAGGGCAACCACCTCGGCCTGCTGCCCGGGCCGGGCAGCGAGCCCGGCGACGCCCGGGTCTACCAGGTGGGGGACGACGTCCGGCTGATGGACTGGGCGGTCACCGCGCGGACGACGGAACCCCACATCCGGGACACCGCCGCCGACCGGGAGCTGGAGACCTGGCTGGTGATGGACCTCTCGGCCAGCCTCGACTTCGGCACCGTGAACTGCGAGAAGCGGGACCTCGCGGTGGCCGCCGCCTCCGCCCTGGCCTACCTCACCAGGAACGGGGCCAACCGGGTCGGGGCGGTGATCTCCACCGGTGACCGGACGCGTCGGCTCCCCCCGGGGAGCGGGCTGCCACACCTCAGGTCCCTGATCAAGGAGATCGCCGACACCCCTCGGGCGGAGCAGGGTGTTCGGGGCGACCTCGGGGCGGCACTGGAACAACTTCGCAGGCCGAGGCGCAGGCGGGGCCTGGTGGTGGTGATCTCGGACTTCCTCGGCCCCCTGGACTGGGTCCGTCCCCTGCGGGCGCTGGGAGCCCGGCACCAGCTGCTGTCGGTCGAGGTGCTGGACCGCCGTGACCTCGAACTCCCCGACGTGGGAACGGTCGTCCTCGCCGACCCGGAGACGGGGCGGCAGCGTGAGGTGGAGACCACCCCGAGGCTCCGCCGGGACTTCGCCGCCGCCGCCTCGGCCCACCGGGCCGAGGTCGGACGGGAACTGCGGCGCGCCGGCGGCGCGCAGCTCACCCTCCGCACCGACTCCGACTGGATCGCCGACATCGTGCGGTTCGTCGTGACGCGCAAACGACAGTGGTCAGGGGGTACGCGCTGATGCCGAGCCTGGCGTTCGGTGGTTTCGCCACGCCATGGTGGTTCCTGCTCCTGCTCGGGGTGGCCGCGCTGGCGGTTGGCTACCTGCTGGCGATGCGCCGCCGACGACGGGACGCCCTGCGCTTCGCCAACCTGGAGCTGCTCGACAGGGTCGCCCCGCCCACCCCGGGATGGCGGCGCCACACCCCCTCGGGCCTGCTCGGCGTCGCCCTCGTGCTCCTCACGGTCGGTCTGGCCGGCCCGACCACCGAGGACCGCGTTCCCCGGAACCGGGCCACCGTGATGCTCGCGATCGACGTGTCGCTGTCGATGCAGGCCACCGACATCGAGCCGAGCCGGTTGGAGGCGGCCCAGGACGCCGCCGCCGAGTTCGTCGAGGGCATGACCCCCGGGGTCAACGTCGGGCTGGTGTCCTTCGCCGGGTCAGCCACGGTCCTGGTGCCGCCCACCGTCAACCGGGACACCGTGGTCCAGGCGATCCAGGGGCTGCGGCTGGCCGAGGCCACCGCGACCGGGGAGGCCATCACCGCCTCCCTGGCGGCCATCGAGTCCTTCGGGGCCATCGTGAGCGGTGCCGAGGGGCCACCACCCGCCCGCATCGTGCTGATGACCGACGGGAAGCGGACCGTGGGCAAGCTGGAGTTGGACGCGGCCGAGGAGGCTGCCGAGGCCGAGGTGCCGATCTCCACCATCTCCTTCGGCACCGACTCCGGTCGGGTGGAGATCCAGGGGCAGGAGATCGACGTCCCGGTCGACGACGTCATGATGGAGCAGATCGCCGAGATCTCCGGCGGCGAGTTCTACAAGGCGGCCAGCGCCGAGGAGCTCCACCGCGTGTACGACACGCTCGGTGAGCAGATCGGTTACGAACTCCAGCAGGTCGACGCCTCCAAGCCCTGGTTCGTGCTGGGCACCGTCGTCGCGGTGCTCGCCGGGACCTCATCCCTGCTGATCACCAGGCGTGGCATCTGACCCGAGCCGGCCCCCACCCCCGCACAAGTGGCCGACGAACGGGGAATCAGCGCATTCCTTGTAGGACGCCGCATGTCGGCCGGCGGGAGGCGTCCCATAGCGTTGCGTCCAGTCTCGCTCCATCGGCTCGCAGGAGGACGTCTTGGCACGGTCGGTTCTGGTCACCGGAGGAAACCGCGGCATCGGCCTGGCGATCGCCCAGGCCTTCGCGGCGCAGGGCGACAGGGTCGCCGTGACCCACCGGGGCAGCGACGTCCCCGAGGGACTGCTCGGGGTGAAGTGCGACGTCACCGATGCCGCCCAGGTGGAGGCGGCCTTCGCCGAGATCAAGGAGCAGCACGGTCCGGTGGAGGTGCTGGTCGCCAACGCCGGGATCACCGACGACACCCTGCTGCTCCGCATGAGTGAGGACCAGTTCGCCCGGGTCCTCGACGCGAACCTGACCGGCAGCTACCGGGTGGCCAAGCACGCGGCGAGCGCCATGCTCAGGAAGCGGTGGGGCCGGATGGTCTTCATCTCGTCGGTGGTGGGGCTGACCGGTTCCGCCGGCCAGGTGAACTACGCGGCGAGCAAGGCCGGTCTGGTCGGGATGGCCCGCTCCATCGCCAGGGAACTGGGTTCCCGGAACATCACCGCGAACGTGGTCGCGCCGGGATTCGTGGCCACCGACATGACCGACCAGCTCCCGGAGAAGCGGCGTGAGGAGATCCTCGGCCAGGTCCCGCTGGGCCGGTACGCCACCTCGGAGGAGGTCGCCGCGGCGGTGACCTGGCTCGCCTCGGACTCCGCCGCCTACGTCACCGGCGCGGTCATCCCCGTCGACGGCGGCCTCGGCATGGGGCACTGACCCTCCCCGACCACCACTCCAAGCACAGCAACCAGGAAGGACGACACAGGTGACCGGACTGCTGGAGGGCAAGCGCCTCCTGATCACGGGTGTGATCACCGACTCCTCGATCGGTTTCCACGTCGCGAGGAAGGCGCAGGAGGAGGGCGCGACGGTGGTGCTGACCGGTTACGGCCGGCTCAGCCTCGTCGAGCGCATCGCCGGTCGACTGCCCACGCCGGCGCCCGTGGTCGAACTCGACGTCACGGACCAGGAGCACCTCGCCACCCTCGCCGAGCGGGTGGGACAGCACGTGGACGGGCTGGACGGCGTGCTCCACTCCATCGGGTACGCCCCGCCGTCCTGCCTGGGAGGTGGCTTCCTCGACGCGCCGTGGGAGGACGTCGCCACGGCCATGCACACCTCGGCCTACTCGCTGAAGTCCCTGACGACCGCGCTGATGCCGCTGCTCGCCGAGCGGAGCTCCGTCGTGGGGATGGACTTCGACGCCAGGCAGGCCTGGCCCGTCTACGACTGGATGGGCGTCGCCAAGGCGGCGTTGGAGTCCACCAACCGCTACCTGGCGCGGGACCTCGGCGGGAGGGGGGTCCGGGTCAACCTCGTCTCCGCCGGACCGCTGAAGACGATGGCCGCGAAGTCCATCCCCGGTTTCGAGGGCCTGGCCGACGCCTGGACGAGCCGCGCCCCCCTCGGCTGGGACGTCACCGACCCCGAGCCGGTGGCCCGCACGGTGTGCGCGATGCTCTCGGACTGGCTGCCCAGCACCACCGGTTCCATCGTGATGGCTGACGGCGGCTTCCACGCGGTCGGCGTCTGACGCACCGCCAGCCACGGCCCGCCGAGGGGCTTATGGCCGCCGCCACAGCCGGTGCCACCCCCTGCCGCCGAGAACCGGGCAGCGGAGTAGAAAAGGCACGTGAGCTACGACGCCGTGCTGCTGCTGTCCTTCGGCGGGCCGGAAGGCCCTGAGGATGTCCGCCCGTTCCTGGAGAACGTGACGCGAGGACGCGGGGTCCCGCCGGAACGGCTCGACGACGTCGCCGAGCACTACCTGCACTTCGGCGGGGTCTCGCCGCTGAACCAGCTGAACCGCGACATCATCGACCGCGTTCGGATCGAGCTCGACCGCCAGGGACTCGACCTCCCGGTGTACTTCGGCAACCGCAACTGGGAACCGATGGTCGAGGACACCGTCGCGCGGATGGCCGCCGACGGTGTTCGACGGGCCCTCGTCTTCGCCACCAGCGCCTACGGCGGGTACTCGGCCTGCCGGCAGTACGACGAGGACATCGAGCGCGCCAGGAACGCGGTGGGCGAGCGGGCCCCGGAACTGGTCAAGCTACGCCAGTTCTTCGACCACCCGCTGTTCGTCGCCGCCAACGCCGACGCGGTGCGTGCGGCGCTGGAGGAGATCCCCGAGGAACGACGCGCCTCGGCCAGGGTGATCTACACCGCCCACTCGGTGCCCACGGCCGCCGACGCCGTGGCCGGCCCCGCCTCCGAGGGCGGGCACCGCTACTCGCGGCAGGTGGCCGAGGCGGCCCGCCTGGTCTCGGCCGAACTCGGAGCCACCGAGTACGACGTGGTCTGGCAGTCCAGGTCCGGCCCGCCGCAGGTCCCGTGGCTGGAACCCGACGTCGTCGACCACATCGAGACCCTCGACCCGGCCGAGGTGCCGGCCGTGGTGGTCTCCCCGATCGGGTTCGTCAGCGACCACCTGGAGATCCTGTGGGACCTGGACGAGGAGGCGAGGGAGGCCGCCGAGGAACGCGGGATCGGGTTCGCCCGCGCCGCGACGGCGGGAGCTGACCGCCGCTTCGCCGAACTCGTCGTGGAGTTGGTGCGCGAGCACGTGTCCGACGCGCCGAGACGCAAGCTGTCCGAGTTGGTCTCCGGCGGGTGCACCGTGAACGGGGCACCCTGCGCGGTGGGCTGCTGCGAACGGGTGGGCGCCCACCGCTGAGGCGGACGCGGCGGGCCTCGGCGGGCGGTGCGGCCGAGGTGAGCGGAGGCTGAGCGCCCCGGGTGTTCCGGTTGCGGCCGCCCACGGGGGCGACGGCGAGGACCGGCGGACCCCCGTACGCCGGTGCGGGCACTCGGGGGACACCGAAGGGGAGCGTCAGTTCTCGACGACGGGCTCCATGCCGAGGATCCGGCTGCGGAACATGTAGCACAGGACGAGGGCGATGGTGCCCAACGTCTCGGTGTCCTCCGCGACCCGGTCCAGATCAGACCGGACCCGGTCGGGTTCACCGTTGGCCATGTCCCGGATCGCCCGCCCGGCCAGCAGCAGCGCGCGTCGGCGCGAGTCCTCCACCAGCTCCGGGTTCGTCGTGGCGGTGTCCAGCTCGGCCGTCATCGTGCCCGCCGAGCCCTCCTTCGTCTCGATCACCCGCGCGGTGACCTGGGAGCCGGGGGGCAGCCGGGAACCGAGGACCCGCGCGAGCAGGGTGATGGCCCGTCGTAGCCGGTCGGGACCCGTCAGCAGGACCCCCGCGGCCCGGGCGCCCTCCGACCCGTCGCCGTGCCACATCCTGCTGATCACGACGAGCAGGTCCTCCAGAACCGCCTGGTCCTCCTCCCCCCGGGGGATCACCGCGAGCCAGTCGAGCAGCACCAGGTAGTGGGAGGGGACCGCGAGCGGGGAGATCGTGCTGTCGACGATGCGTGCCACGGTCGAGCTGATCGCCGACTGCGCCTCGGCCGGCCAGGCCGCCACGGCCTCACAGATCCGGTGGGCCGCGTCGGTGTCACCCGCCACCGTCGCCTGGAAGAGCTGGCCGACGGCCTGCATGGTCAGTTCCCGGCTCGGATCGTCCTGAGCCGGGGCCGGCACCTGGATGCCACCCGCCTCGTCGTGCGGAGCGAACCGCACGATCGTCGTCGTCCACTGGCGGAGGAGCGCCCCGAGGCTCCCCGCCGCGCGCACCTCGTGCACGACGCGGTCGAGCTGTTCGGGATCCCGGGATCTGATCGCCACGATCGCTCGATCCGACCAGTCCGCGAGCTTCGCCTTCTCTCCGCCGCCTTGTCGCACGCGGTCATCCTCTCGCACGTCGGCGAAGTCCCGCGACTCCGCCTGCCAGCACCGCCGGGTACGGGTGGCCCTGGTCGTCGACCACCCCCGGTCCGGTCGTCAGTGTCGGGCCGCGCGGTCGCCGAGGACCCGTGCCGCGTCGTCCACGGCGGTCATCCGGGCGGCGCGGACCGCGTTGAAGATGGGACGCAACGCCTCGTCGCGGGCGCGGGCCGCCGAAGCCGACAACGCTCCCCCCGGAGCGTCCCTGCTGGCGACGTCCAGGATCGCCGCCACCTCGGCGGACCGTTCCAGCACGCGCAGCGCGCGCTGCGGCATCGCCTCCGGCCACTCAGGACGGGGCGTGTTGGCCAGGGCCGCGGCGATCTCCTCGCGCACGCCGGGGCGTTTCCGGGCGACGCCCAGCTCGGTGAGCGCGGTCGCCGCCTGCCGCATCGCCGCGGCCAGGCCGTGCTCGGCCTCACCGATGGGGTGCAGGGGTGTCGGTGGCATCTCGGGGAGTTCGTGGACGCTCCAGCGCATCAGCCCCTCCGGCCCCGGCCGGGGGACCAGACCGATGCCCGCCTCCGGAAGCACGACGGCTTCCCCCGCGAGCAGCGCGGCCTCGCTGAACGGGCCAGGACCGCCGAGACCGCGCACGTCACCCGCGACGGGGAGGACGAGGCGCGCGTTCGTCTCGGGACAGCGCCGCAGAGCGGCGAGCAGCATGGCGAGACCGGTCGGACCGTCGTTGGGGCCGGGCAGGTCCAGGGTCGCGGCGGTCTGGTCGTCAGCCGCTCGTACCTCGTGGGCTTCGGCCCAGATGTTCAGGGCATCAAGCACATCATCGGCGGCGGCCGAACCGCGCAGCCAGGCGGATGTCCAGATGACCATCGTCGCACTCGGGGATGGCACGGCGCACGAGAGTACTCGGTCGGGTGGCCAGACGTCGAAGGGCCACCACCAGTCCGCTCCCGCCGCCGGGACCCGCCCGGAACACCCGGGGCGCCACCTCCGGTTACCGTTGTCGACCATGCCGTTCGGAAACCCGGGCCTGCCCGGCCTCGACCCCCATCGGCCACGTCGGTCCGTACCGGAGCTGCCCGTCGAGGAGGGCCTGGTGGTGGAGGACCCGGTGAGCGGGTTCTGCGGCGCCGTCGTGAGGGTGGACGGCGGCGGCGTGGTGCTGGAGGACCGGCACGGCCGCCGCCGTGTGTTCCCACTGCGCGCGGCGGGCTTCCTGCACGAGGGACGTCCCGTGACCCTGGTGCGCCCGCGCCCGGCCGCTGCCCCCGCGCCGGCGGCGTCCCGCTCCGCGTCCGGTTCGACCAGGGTCGACGGGTTGCGGGCCCGGGTGGCGAGGGCGAGCCGGCTCTGGGTCGAGGGAACGCACGACGCCGAGCTGGTGGAACGGGTGTGGGGGCACGACCTGCGGGTGGAGGGGGTGGTCGTGGAGCCCCTCGGCGGCGTCGACCACCTCGCCGACCGCCTGGTGGAGTTCGCCCCGGGGCCCGGCCGCCGGGTCGGCGTGCTGGTGGACCACCTCGTCGAGGGCAGCAAGGAGTCCCGGCTGGTCGCCGAGATCTCCTCGCTCCCGGGCAGCGACCACGTCCTGGTGACGGGTCACCCGTACGTGGATGTGTGGCAGGCCGTGCGCCCCACGTCGGTGGGGGTGACCGCGTGGCCGGAGGTGCCCAGGGGGCGCGAGTGGAAGGAGGGGGTGTGCGCCGCACTCGGTTGGTCGGACGCCGCCTCGGGCTGGCGCCGGGTGCTGACCGGGGTCGACAGCTTCCGTGACCTGGAGACGCCGCTCATCAACGCCGTGGAACGCCTCATCGACTTCGTCACCGAACCGGACGCCGAGCGCGCCGGCTGAGGCCTCCGGACGGCGCAACCCCTGTCGCCCCTCGTGCACCGGCCCCCGCTTCCTGACCCGGAACCGGGCGCTGTCTGCCACCATGGAGGCATGGCGGCGCTGCTGTGGGTCATCGCGGGAACGGTGCTCATCATCGCCGAGGTGCTGTCCGGGGAGTTCGTCCTCGTCATGCTCGGCCTGGCCGCGCTCGCCGCGGCGGCCTCGGCGGGGCTGGGCCTGCCGCTGTGGGTCGACGTCGTGGTCTTCACCGTCGTCTCGCTGGGGCTGGTCACCCTCGCCAGACCCGCGTTGAAGCGCCGGATGCGGGTGGGTGACGAGGTCAGGATGCACACCGACGCCCTGATCGGAGGCAAGGCGACGGTGGTGGCCACGACCGACTCCCAGGACGGGCGGGTGCGGATCGCCGGGGAGGTGTGGTCCGCCCGCAGTTTCGACGAGACCCAGGTCCTGGAGGAGGGGCAGGAGGTCGTCGTGCTCGACATCAGGGGAGCGACCGCCGTGGTGTGGCGGGAACCGTGGGAACTGCCCTCCTGACCGGGTCCCACCAGGGGACCTCCGCCGCTCGTTGACAAGAAAGGTGGACACTGATGACGTCAGTGATCGTGCTGGCGGTCGTGGTGTTGTTGGTCATCACGATCGTCGCCAAGGCCGTCCTGGTGATCCCGCAGGCGACCGCGGCGGTCATCGAGCGGCTGGGCCGGTTCCGCACGGTCGCGGCTCCGGGGCTGAACTTCCTCGTACCCTTCTTCGACCGGGTGCGGGCCCGGATCGACCTGAGGGAACAGGTCGTGTCGTTCCCGCCGCAACCCGTGATCACCGAGGACAACCTGACGGTGTCGATCGACACCGTCGTCTACTTCCAGGTCACCGAGCCCCGGGCCGCCGTCTACGAGATCTCCAACTACATCGTCGGTGTCGAGCAGTTGACGACCACGACGCTGCGCAACGTCGTGGGCGGGATGAGCCTGGAGCAGACGCTGACGTCCCGCGACCAGATCAACAGCCAGCTGCGGGGTGTCCTCGACGAAGCCACCGGGAGGTGGGGCATCCGGGTGGCGCGGGTGGAGCTGAAGGCGATCGACCCGCCGCCCTCCATCCAGGACTCGATGGAGAAGCAGATGCGCGCCGACCGGGAGAAGCGCGCCATGATCCTCACGGCCGAGGGTGAGCGGGAGTCGGCCATCAAGACCGCCGAGGGGCAGAAGCAGTCCCAGATCCTCGCGGCGGAGGGGTCCAAGCAGGCGGCGATCCTCGGCGCCGAGGGCGAGCGGCAGTCGGCGATCCTGCGCGCCCAGGGTGAGCGCGCCGCCCGGTACCTCCAGGCGCAGGGGCAGGCCAAGGCGATCGAGAAGGTGTTCGCCGCGGTGAAGGCGGGGAAGCCGACTCCCGAGCTGCTCGCCTACCAGTACCTGCAGACCCTCCCGCAGATGGCGCAGGGCGACGCCAACAAGGTGTGGGTGATCCCCAGCGACTTCAACAAGTCGTTGGAGGGTTTCGCCCGGATGCTCGGCGCGCCGGGCGAGGACGGGGTCTTCCGCTACGAGCCGCCCACCGAGGAGGTCCCCGAGTCCCGCCCCGAGGCGGAGGACGAGGCCGTGGCCGCCTGGTTCGACACCTCGACCGACCCCAAGGTCGCCGAGGCGGTCCGAGCCGCCGAGGAGGTCGCCCGCAAGGAGGTCCCCGGCCCCGTCGCCGGACTGCGGGGACCGGGGGACAGCCCCTCCCCCTCGGCCACGCCGTCCGCCGGGGCAGCCGGCCGGGCGCTCGGGCAGGCGGCGCCCCAGCCCCCCGTTCCCGGGGCCGCGTCGGAGAAGACCACCGAGCCGGAGCGGCGGGACTGAGCCGACCGGCCGGCGGGTGATCCGTCGGTCAGTGTCTAGCTCGGCGACCCGTCTTTCGGGTTGGAAAGCTCCGATCTTGTGGACCGACCACCGTTCTCATCGCGGAACAATCGGGAAACAGTTGCGCAGCGTGGCAGGGTCCCCCGGCGACGCTTCAGCGTCCGGGGGACCCCTCGCGGCCATTGATTACGGTCAGCGACTCGCTGCGCTGCGTGGGTGGGAGTGTGCACAAGCCGATCAGGAAAGGGACTAATGTCGGCACCATGGATTCCTCCACGCACAGCGAACGGACGACGGGCAGGGTCGGGCGCTACAAGTCCACTTCTCGTGAGGTTCCCACGCGTGCTGGAGCACGGCGGGGAGCCACCACAGGCGACCGCCACGACGCGGTGCCGCCCGCCGAGATCGCGCAGGAGGTGGGGGAGGCCGCCCGCCAGCTGGGAGACCAGCTCGGCGACCCGAGCGCCCCGCACACCCTGGCGGACGTGGAGCGCATCGTCGAAGGCCTGACCGGTGCCGTCGCCGGTGCCGCCGTGGGCCTGGACGGGCTCACCCACTGGCTGCGCAGCACCGGATACGGTGGAGACCTCTCCGGGCACGCCAGCGCGGTCGCCGAGCGCCTCGCCCATGCCGGGGACGACCTGGCGATCTTCGCGGAGGCGGTGCGGAAGGCCGCCGGCGGAACGGAGTAGGAGGGCCCGTCCGCACGGACGGGGCGCGGGCCCGGACGACGCGACACGTGCCTGAGGCGGGTGTGGGCCCGCGTGCGGAGGGGTGTGCGGTGGAACTCCCAGCGAGTGTGGCCAACTTCGTCGCCGGCCAGCCGACCGGTGTCGAGGGAACCGAGCGGACCACGCTGGTGGACCCGAGCAGCGGAACCGAGTTCGGGTCGGCGCCCATCAGCCGGTGGAACGACGTGGACACGGCAATGCGCCGTGCCGAGAACGCCCACACCGGGTGGGCCGCGACCACTCCCCACGAACGGCAGCGCGCTCTCCTGCGCTGGGCCGACCTGGTGGAGGGAGCGGCCGACGAGTTCGTCGCGGCCGAGTGCGCGAACACGGGCAAGCCGGCGCGGCAGGTCGCCGAACGAGAACTCCCCCTCGCCGTCGAGCACATCAGGTTCTTCGCCGGAGCGTCCCGCGTCCTCGACGGCGTCGCCGCCGGCGAGTACCAGCGGGGGCACTCCTCCCTGCTGCGCAGCGAGCCCCTCGGCGTCTGCGCGCACATGATGCCGCACAGCCACCCGATGTTCCTGGCCGCGGCGGGCGTGGCCCCCGCGCTGGCCGCCGGCAACGCGGTGGTCCTCAAACCCGCGGAGACGACCCCGCTGACCAGTGTGATGCTGGCCGAGCGCGCCGCCGAGGCACTGCCGCCCGGGGTTCTGAACGTGATCTGCGGGGATCGGGACACCGGACGGGCCATGGTGGCGCACGAGGTCCCCCGCCTGGTGTCGCTGACCGGCGCCGTGCGGTCCGGCATGGAGGTGGCGGGCTCGGCCGCCGCGGACCTCAAGCGCGTCCACCTGCGGCTGGGTGGGAAGGCACCAGCCCTGGTGTTCGGCGATGTGGACGTTCCCCTGGTCGCGGGCGAGCTGGCGAGGGCGGCCTTCGCCAACGCGGGGCAGGACTGCCTGGCGGCCGCCCGCGTCCTGGTGGCCGACGAGGTCTACGACGAGCTGGTCGCGGCGTTCGTCCACGAGGTGCGGGGCCTGCGGGTTGGTCCGCCCAGCGACCGGGACGCCTTCTACGGGCCGCTGAACAACGAGAACCAGGTGGAGCAGGTCGAAGGGGTGCTCGACCGCCTCCCCGAGCACGCGACGATCCTCACGGGAGGAGTTCGTTCCGACCAGCCGGGGTACTTCTTCGAGCCCACGGTCATCGCCGGCGTCGACCAGGACGACGAGACCGTGCAGAACGAGATCTTCGGTCCGGTCGTCACCCTCCAGCGGTTCACCGACGTCGACCAGGCGGTGGGGTGGGCCAACGGCGTCCGGTACGGCGGGGCGGCGAGCGTGTGGACTCGCGACCACGCCAGGGCGGTGCGCCTGTCGGGCCTGCTCTCCTTCGGATGCGTCTGGATCAACAACCACGGCAGCGTGGTGGCCGAGATGCCGCAGAGCGGGTTCCGCCACTCCGGGCACGGCACCGGGATCTCCCGTCACGGTCTGGACGACTACACCCGGTTCAAGCACGTGATGAGCCTCCTCTGACCCGAGGGGAGCGCCGCGCGGACACCGTCACGCCGCCACGTCGGTGGCCCCGCGCGGGCCGGGCGGAGCGGGCGCTCGGGCCACCCCGCCCGCCGGCCCCGGCGCGGCTCAGAGCAGCGGTGGGCGGCGGTCCCGCCAGGGGCGCGCCCGTTCGAAGGCGTGGCACGCGGCGAGCACCCGGTGATCGGTGTACCGGCCGCCCACCACCTGGAGACCCACCGGCAGCCCGCCGGAGGTGACACCGCACGGGATGCTGGCCGCCGGCTGCTGGGTCATGTTGAACGGGTAGGTGAACTGGCACCAGCTCGTCCACCGGTCACCCGGCCAACCGGGCGGGACCTCCCGACCCGCCTCGAACGGCGGAATGGGCATGGTGGGCGTCAACAACAGGTCGAAGCGTTCGTGGAACCGGCCCATCAGCGCGCCCATGGCCGCGCGGCGCGCGTTCGCGGTGAGGTAGTCACCGGCGGAGAAGGACGCTCCCAGTTCGGTGATCTCCCGCAGCCCGGGGTCGAGTTCGGCGCGCTGCTCCGGGGTGAGGTGCTCGACGGACTTGGCGGCGCCGGCGAACCACAGGGTGTGGAACTCGGCGACGGGGTCGGTGAAACCCGGGTCCACCTCCTCCACCTCGGCTCCCAGCTCCTCGAACACGCGGGCGGCCTCCGCGACCACGGCGGCGACCTCCGGGTCCACCCGCACGTACCCGAGGGTCGGGCTGAAGGCGATCCGGAGCCCGGAGACACCGGAGTCGAGGTTCCCCAGGAAGGACGCGGCCGGTGGGGGCACCGTCGACCAGTCCCTCGGGTCGGGACGGGCGATCACGTCGAGCAGCAGGGCGGAGTCCGCGACGCTGGTGGTCATCGGGCCGACGTGCGCCAGCGACCCGAACGGGCTCTGGGGGTGGTGCGGGACCCAGCCGTAGGTGGGCTTGTGGGCGAAGACCCCGCAGAAACTGGCGGGGATGCGGACCGAGCCACCGCCGTCGGTGCCCACGGTCAGCGGAGCCATCCCGAGCGCCACGGCGGCGGCCCCGCCTCCGCTCGATCCTCCCGCCGTGCGCCCGGTGTCCCAGGGGTTGCGCGTCACTCCGTGGAGGGGGCCGTCGGTGACCCCCTTCCAGGCCAGTTCGGGCGTCGTCGTCTTCCCGACCAGCACCGCGCCCTGTTCCCGGAGGCGGGCGACGCTGGGACCGTCCTCGGTCCAGGACTGCGCGGGGGAGACGCTCCGCGATCCGCGCAGGGTGGGCCACCCCGCTGTGAGCAGCACGTCCTTGATCGAGGTGGGCACACCGTCGACCAGGCCCTCCGGCGCGCCCCGCGCCCAGCGTTCGGTGGACTCCTTGGCAGCCCTGGTGGCGTGTTCGGGATCCACCAGGCAGAACGCGTTGACCTCGGGATCCACCTGCTCGATCCGCTCCAGCACCGCCGCGGTGGCCTCGGCCGGGGACAGCTCCCCGTTCCGGAAGGCGGAGAGCATCTCCACCGCGGTCAGATCCGCCGCACTACCCACCACTGACCTCCATCAAGACGTCGAGACGTACCCGAGTCGCTTGTCGACGACGTTGAGCGGCTCCCGTCCACCGAGGACGCGCCGCAGGTTGTCGCCGAACAGCTCGACCAGTTCGTCCCGCCATCCCACCACGTCGCCGGACATGTGGGGAGAGACGATCACCGACGGGGCCGACCACAGCGGAGAGTCCTCGGGGAGCGGTTCCTCCTCGAAGACGTCGAGGGCCGCGCCGCCGATCGTCCCGGCGGCCACCGCCTCCTCCAGCGCTCGCTGGTCCACCAGCGGGCCGCGCCCCACGTTCACCAGCACGCCCTCGGGACCGAGCGCGGCCAGTTCCCGCGCGCCCACCAGTCCCCGGGTGGCCTTGGTCAGCGGGGCGGCGAGCACGAGGTGGTCGGCGTCGGGCAACAGGGTCGCGAGTTCGCTCGACGGGTGCACCTGACCGAGGTCGGGGTCGGAGTCCCTCCCCGTCCGCCCGACACCGGTCACGGCGACCCCGGCCGAGGTGAGGGACCGTCCGATGGCTCGTCCGATCGGGCCAGTGCCCACCACGACGGCGTGGCTACCGGCCAACCGGCGGGTCTCCCGGTGCCGCCACCTCCGTTCTCCCTGGAACCGGAGGGTGCTCGGCAGGTCCTTGGCGAAGGCGAGCAGCAGACCGAGGACGTACTCGGCCATGGGCTGGTCGAAGACCCCCCGGGAGTTGGTGAGCAGGACGTCGCTGTCGACCAGGGCGGGGAACATCATGCGGTCCACCCCCGCGCTGGCCGTGTGGACCCAGCGCAGCCGATCGGCACGGGGCCAGCTCTCCGCCAGCGCGTCGGAGTTGAAGTCCCAGACGAAGAGCACGTCGGTGCCGGGCAGCAGTTCGGCCAGCTCCGCCGGTCCGCCGGCCGCCCGGACCTCGGCCACCAGCGGGCGGACCGGCGCGAGGTCGGGTGGGGCGTCCGCCCCGTGCAGGACCGTGATGACCGGTGGGTGCGGAGACATGCGGCGTGACCCCCTCGCTTCGGCTGCCGGTGCCGGCCGCGACCGTCGACGGAGAGCGTTCGTCCGTTCGCCGTAAAGAGCCGACATGTCGGCGGTAGCCATTGACACGCTAGGAACCGCTCGTAGGATTGTCAACAATCCGCACAGGCACCACGGGGTACACCGCAACGGGCACGCGGAGACCACGACGAGACAACGCCGGTCGTCGCGCACCACCTCCCAACCAGGTCCAGTCTCCACCGCCCGGAGGTTCCGGTATGCCGAAGTACATGTCGATCGAGCTCGCGAAGCGCGGAGTGTCCTGCGTCGCCGAACTGCTCGAGAAGGACGCCCCCCGAACCTGCGCGGCCGTCTGGGAGGCGCTGCCCCAGGCCGGGGACGTCCACCACGCGAAGTACGCGCGCAACGAGGTCTACACGATGGTGCCCCACTTCGCCGAGGTGGAGCCGGGACTGGAGAACCCGACGGTCACGCCGATCCCCGGTGACGTCGTGTACTTCGCCTTCCCCGGCGGCATGCTCGACCGGGACTTCAAGGAGGAGAAGGGCATCGGGCACCTGCCAGGGGTGATCGACCTCGCGATCTTCTACGGGCGAAACAACCTGCTGCTCAACGGTGACGTGGGCTGGGTCCCCGGCAACGTGTACGCCACCATCGTCGAGGGGCTCCCGTTGATGGCCGAGGCGTGCCACGACGTGTGGAGATCCGGCAGCGTCGGCGAGCGGCTCATCTACCGGCGTCACGCGGGCTGATGGTGGGTCCGAAGTGCCGCCCGAGGGTCTCGGGGCTGTCGGCGGTCCATTCCTGCACGACGGGATCGGCGTCGTCGCCCCCTTCGATTTCGCGCTCGACCGCGAGTTGTGGCGGTGGGTCCCTCCCGAGGCGACCCTCCACCTGACCCGGGTGCCGTTCGTCCCGGTCCCGGTGACGGTGGAGATGGCCACGATGATTAGTGACGAGGAGGCCGTCCACCGCGCCGCGCGTGACCTGCTCGCCCCCGAGCCGAAGGTGTTGGCCTACGCCTGCACCTCGGGCAGTTTCGTCAACGGGGCGCGGGGGGAGCACGCCCTGACGTCGATCATGCTCGAGGCCGGCGCCCCGGCGGCCGTCACCGCCTCCGGGGCGCTGGTCGAGGCGCTGTCCGTGCTCGGGGTGACCCGCCTCGCGGTCGCCACCCCCTACGTGGACAGCATCAACGAACGCCTGGTCTCGTTCCTGGGCGAGTTCGGCGTGCGCGCCGTGTCCTGCCAGGGGCTCGGGTTGCTGGGCCAGATCTGGAAGGTCTCCTACCAGGAGGTCGTCGAGATCGTCCGGCTCGTCGACCGCCCGGACGCCGAAGCCGTCTTCGTCAGCTGCACCAACGTGCCCACCTACGACGTGATCCCCCTGTTGGAGCGCCTCCTCGGCAAACCCGTGCTGACGGCCAACCAGGTGACCATGTGGGGAGCTCTCCGCCTGTTGGGGCGGAGCGCGGCGGCCGAGGACCAGCGGTTGATCCGTTCCAGTCACATGTCGGCCGCCTGAACCGGGCGACCCATCACCACGAAGTGTAGGATTGTCGACAATTCCCGAGGTCGGCGTCGTTCCGCCAGGAGCGGCGCCGTGGGTGTCGGCAGCTGGAGACCACCGTCGCCCGGAGGGGCGCGTCGAGACAACCGGAGGTGCGTTCGTGACCGTGACGGTCGGCATTCTCTACCCGGGTTACAGCGCGGAGGACGACTACCCGAGGCTGGAGGGCCAGCTCGGAGGTGGGGTGCGGCTTCCCCTGGTGCACACCCTGATGCGCGAGGACGCCCACCGTGTCGACGCCCTGCTCGACGTCGGCGGCGAGGACGTCCTCGCGGACGGTGCCGCCGCGCTCGCGGGGCACGCGCCCGACGCGGTGGTGTGGGCCTGCACGTCCGGGAGTTTCGTCTTCGGGTGGGAGGGGGCCCACACGCAGGTGGAGAAGCTCGCCGCCGCGGCGGGCGTACCCGCGTCCAGCACCTCCTTCGCGTTCGTCCGGGCAGCCAGGGCCCTGGGGGTGAGCCGCGTCGCCGTGGCCGCGACCTACCCCGCCGACGTCGCCGAGCGGTTCGTGGAGTTCCTCGGTCGAGCCGGCATCCGGGCGCTCACCCTCACGAGCAGGGGCATCGTGACGGCGGCCGAGGTGGGGACGCTGGGGGAGGACGACGTCCTCGATTTCGTGGCGGCCAACGACCACGTCGACGCCGAGGCCGTCCTGGTCCCCGACACCGCCCTGCACACCGCGAGCCTGCTGGACCGGCTGGACGAGCGGCTCGGGAAGCCCGTGCTCACCGCCAACCAGGTGAGCGTGTGGGAAGGACTGCGGTTGGCCGGGCGGACGGCCACCGCCGGGCTGGGGGCGCTGTCCAGACCCCAGCCCGTCACTGAGTGAGGCCGGGCGGGGACGACCGCCCGGTGGGGAGGAGAGGGTGACGTGGTCAGCCTGACGGAGGACACGACACCGGGCGGAATCGCGCCACTCGCGCGCAGGTCCACGGCGGAGATCGTCGCGGAACGGCTGCGGGAGGCCATCATGCACGGCGGGCTCCCGCCGGGCAGTCAACTGGGTGAGATCGACCTGGCCAACCGGCTGGGCGTGAGCCGTGGGCCGCTGCGCGAGGCCATGCAGCGGCTGGTGCAGGAGGGCCTGCTGCGCAGCGAACCGCACCGGGGCCTCTTCGTCAGCACCCTGGACGAGGAGGAGATCCGCGACGTCTACACGGCAAGGCTCGCGGTGGAGGGCGCGGCCTGCCAGCTCATCATGCGGGGCGACCGCGCCCTCGCCGTGTCGGAGCTGACCTCCGCCCACCAGCGGATGGTGGCCGCCGCTGCCGCCGACGACCGGATCGCCTTCAGTGATGCCGACCAACTGTTCCACCAACGCCTGGTCGCCGTGTCGGGCAGTCAGCGGCTGGAGCGCATGGCGCAGACCCTGCTGGTGGAGACCAGGATGTGCCTCACCGCGCTCCAGGAGACCTACCGGCCTTCCGGGGACACCGTCGAGGAACACCGCCTCCTGGTGGACGCCATCGAACAGGGGGACGAACGGCTGCTGCTGGAGCGGCTGGAAGCGCACATGACCGAGGCGGTGGAGCGCCTGACGAGCGCCTCCTGAGGTCCGTCCGAGGTCCGGCCGGCGCCGCTTGAGCGTTCGGCTCCGTGCGGCGCGCGGCCGGGCCCGGCCCCCGGGCGCGCACCGGCGGTGGTGCCGGGCGGACCTACCGCCAGGAGGGCCACGCGGAGGTGGGACGGCCGGCGGGATGGCCTCCCGAGCGGAGCCTCAGAATCCGATGTTCACCAGCTTCGTCTCCAGGAACTCGTCGATGCCGGTGTGACCGCCCTCGCGTCCGACGCCCGAGTGCTTGATCCCGCCGAAGGGCGCCGCCGGGTTGGACACCAGGCCCTGGTTCAGACCCACCATGCCGGTCTCCAGGCCCTCGGCCATGCGCAGGCCCCTGGCGAGGTCCCGGGTGTAGACGTAGCTGACGAGGCCGTACTCCGTGTTGTTCGCGGCTGACAACGCCTCCTCCTCGGTGTCGAACGCCGAGATCGGGGCGACCGGGCCGAAGATCTCCTCCGACGACATCCGGGCCTCCCACGGCACGTCCTGCAACACCGTCGGCGTGAAGAAGTGACCGCCGCGCAGTCGTTCGTCGGTGGGCACGTCACCTCCCACCACGACCCGGGCCCCGCGGTCCACGGCGTCCCGCACCAGGGTGCGGACCTTCTCCTGCGCCCGGGCATCGATCAACGGACCGACCTGGGTGCTGTCCTCCACACCGGGACCGAGGCGGAGCGCGCTCATCCGCTCGGCCAGCCGCCGCCCGAACTCCTCGGCGACGCCCCGCTGGGCGTAGATGCGGTTGGCCGCGGTGCAGGCCTCGCCCATGTTGCGCATCTTGGCGGTCATCGCGCCGTCCACCGCCGCGTCGAGGTCGGCGTCGTCGAAGACGACGAACGGGGCGTTGCCACCCAGTTCCATCGACACCCGCAGGACCTGCTGCGCGGACTGCTCGATGAGCCGCCGCCCCACGGCGGTGGAACCGGTGAAGGAGATCTTCCGCGCCCTCGGGTCGCGGATGAGCGGTTCGACCACACCGCCCGCGTCCGTCGCCGGCACCACGTTGAGCACCCCGGGGGGCAGCCCCGCGTCCTTGAGGATGCCCGCGAGGGCGAGCATCGACAGCGGGGTCTGGTGCGCGGGTTTGATCACCATGGTGCAGCCGGCGGCGATGGCGGGGCCGATCTTCCTCGTCCCCATCGCCATCGGGAAGTTCCACGGCGTGACGAAGAGGCAGGGGCCGACCGGTTGGCGCATGACCAGGAAACGGCTGGCCCCGTTGGGGGCGACCTGGTAGCCGCCGTCGATGCGGACCGCCTCCTCGGAGAACCAGCGGAAGAACTCCGCCGCGTAGGCGATCTCGCCGCGCGCGTCGGCGAGGGGCTTGCCGTTCTCCCTCGTCATCAGCACGGCGAGCTCGTCCTGGCGGCGCATGAGCTCCTCGAACGCCCGGCGCAGGATCTCCCCGCGCTCCCTGGGCGGGTGGGCCGCCCAGGAGGCCTGCGCGGCGACGGCGGCGTCGAGGGCCGCGGTCCCGTCCGAGGGCGAGGCGTCCGCCACCTCGCAGAGGAGTTCCCCGCTCGCCGGGTCCCGGACCTCGAAGGTGGCCCCGCCCGTGGCCGGCACCCACTCGCCGTCGATGAACAGGTCCTTCGGGGTGTGGGCGAGGAGATCGCCCCGTGCGGTGGCGTGCTGCTGGGTACCGGTCATGATCCCGACCTTCCCTCCGCGGGTGTGGACATGCAACCGCTGGGATGGTTGCATGGACGATGATTGTCGACAATCCTACAGTGGGAGTGCGATCATGGCCCAGCTCTCTCCTCAGCTCAAGCAGGCCACTCCGGTGCGAGCCGTCCGAGGTTCCGGGGTGTACCTCTACGACGCGGAGGACCGGACCTACCTGGACTTCACCTCCGGAATCGGCGTTGTCAACACCGGGCACTGCCACCCCCGGGTGGTCGAGGCCGCGCAGCGCCAGGTCGGGAAGCTCATCCACGGCCAGTACACGACGGTGCTGCACGAACCGCTGCTCGAACTCACCGAACGGCTCGGCGAGGTCCTCCCTGCGGGGCTGGACTCGGTCTTCTACCTCAACTCCGGGAGCGAGGCCGTCGAGGCCTCGGTACGCCTGGCACGGCACGTGACGGGCCGGCAGAACATCGTGGTCTTCCAGGGCGGGTTCCACGGGAGGACGATGGGAGCGGCGGCCCTCACGACCGCCGGGACCAAGTTCCGCGCCGGCCTGGGCCCGCTGATGCCGGGGGCGGCCGTCTCGCCCTACCCCTTCGCCTACCGCTACGGCTGGTCGGAGGAGCAGGCGGTGGAGTTCGCCCTCCGCGAGCTGGACTACCTGCTCCGGACCGTCAGCGCACCCGCGGACACCGCCGCCTTCATGGTCGAACCGGTCCTCGGCGAAGGCGGCTACGTGCCGGCCCCGGCGGGGTTCCTGGCCGGACTGCGCCAGCGGGCCGACGAACACGGTGTCCTGCTCATCCTCGACGAGGTCCAGACGGGCTTCGGCCGCACCGGCCGGTTCTGGGGCCACGAGCACCACGGCGGGGTCCGCGCGGACATCCTCATTACCGCGAAAGGCCTCGCCAGCGGCTTCCCGCTCTCGGCCATCGCCGCGCCGGCGGAACTGATGAGCCAGGCGTGGCCGGGCTCGCAGGGGGGCACCTACGGCGGCAACGCGGTCGCCTGCGCCGCCGCGATCGCCACCCTGGAGGTGATCCGGAGCGAGGCCCTCGTCGAGAACGCCGAGGAGATGGGACGCCGGCTGCTGGAGGGGACCAGGAAGATCGCGGTCGACCACGCCACCATCGGCGACGTCCGGGGCCTCGGCCTCATGATCGGTGTCGAGTTCACCGGCGCCGACGGCGAGCCCCGGCCCGACCTGGCGCAGCGGGCGCACAAGGAGGCCGCGGACCGGGGACTGCTCCTCCTCACCTGCGGCGCCCACGGCAACACGGTACGGATGATCCCGCCGCTGGTCGTCAACGCCGAGCAGGTGGACGACGCCCTCACCCGGTGGCAGGAGGCGGTCCAGGCGGCCACCTCCTGAGGTGTCCACACCGGATGGCCGCCGGTGAAGTCCCGAGTGTCCACGGAATTGATCCAAACCGGTGTGGCCCATGACACCGCTCGGTATTGTCGCGACTACGACGCGAGAGGGTTCCAGTTCGTGAGGATGTGAGTGCGGTGGTGTGGTCTGCGCGGCGTCCGGCGGGGTCCGGCGAGCTTCCGGTGGACCAGCGGACCCCACCCGCTCAACCCGCTCGGCCGGGGCGAGGTGGGGCACGGTGACCGGACCGGCGACGCCGGTCACCTCCCCACGTCCCGCTCGCCGGCTCCGACGCCGCCGATCGCGTGGGGCGTTCAGCGGGTGGCACACCACACCGGGACGCCTGTCGCTCATCGCCGTGGGCCTCGTCGTCGCCAGTGTCCTCGCCGGCCTGGTCGGGGCGATCGGGGCGCACCGCAAGGCGGTGGCGCTCGACGAACTCGTCACGAGGAGCGAGCCCCTCAGCGTCGCCGCCCAGGACCTCTACGCGGCGCTCTCCGACGCGGACGCGACGGCGGCGACCTCGTTCCTCACCGGCGGCACGGAGCCGGCCGAGGTGCGTGACCGGTACTCGCTGAACATCGCCCGGGCGGCCGCGGCCCTCACCCGGGCGGCGCACGGCGTGGACGCGGCCGGAGCGGACGCCGCTCCGGTGACCCGCCTGGCCGCCCAGTTACCGATCTACGCCGGCCTGGTCGAGACGGCACGGGCGAACCACCGCCAGGGGAACCCGGTCGGAGCCGCCTACCTCCGGTTGGCCTCGGGTGGGCTGATGCAACAGGACATGCTGCCCGAGGCCCGGGAGCTGTACCAGGGGGAGTCGGCGGCGGTCTCGGCCGACCGGGAACGCGCCGCCGCGCCACCGGTGGCGGAGGTGACGTCCGGACTGGTGCTCCTGGCCGGGCTCGTCGGTGCCCAGCTGTACCTCCACCGCCGGACGCGGCGGGTGTTCAACATCGGGCTCGTCGGCGCGACCCTGGCCGCCGTCGCCTGGCTGGGGTGGTTGGTGCTGTCCCACCTCAGTGTGGCCGGGCACCTGGAGGACAGCAGGGTGCACGGCTCCGACCAGGTCAACGTGCTGGCCAGCGCCCGGATCGCCGCCCTGGAGGCACGGACCGGGGAGACCCTCGTCCTCGTCGCCCAGGGGACGGGGCAGGAGTACGAGGAGGACTTCGACACCGCCTTCGCCCACCTGTTGGGTGAGGACGGGAACAGCGGGTTGTTGGGGCGGGCCAGGGAGATGGCCACGGACGACCGGGTGCGGCACTCCGTCGAGGAGGCGACGAGGGCGGCGCGTTCCTGGCTGCGGGGCTACGGGGTCGCCCGGGACCACGACCGGCGCGGCGAGTACGACGAGGCGGTGGCGGTGACGGTGGGCCACGGCACCACCTCGGGGGACGGGACCGGCGGGACCGGTGCGGACTTCGGCAGCGTCGAACGCGGCCTCCACGACGCCGTCGAGGTGACCCGCGACGAGTTCGCCGTCCGCGCCGCCCAGGCGCAGTCCCTGCTCCCCGGCCAGGTCCCCGCCGCACTCGTGCTCGCCGCGCTCGTCGCCACGGGATCCGCCGTCGGGATCGGACAGCGGGTGAGGGAGTACCGATGACCAGGAGACGCGTTCTCGTGATCGCGGCGGTGGCCGGGCTGCTCACCTCCTGCGCGGCCACCCCGTCCGCGCTGCCCTCCCCACCCGCCTCCGTCGAGGCGCCGGTTCCCGTCGGGGCCAGCCAGGTCACGAGCCTGCCACCGGCGCCCGAGATCGACACGGACTGCGATCCCACCCGGAGCTTCCGGCCCACCCCCGTCCTCCCGGCGCCGGGCCAGATGCCGCCCGGGTCCACCATGGCGCGCATCGTGGAGGACGGGTTCCTGCGTGCCGGCGTCGACCAGACGACCAACCTGATGGGCTACCGCGACCCGGCGACCAACCGCATCGACGGCTTCGACATCGAGATGGTGCGGGAGATCGCCAGAGCGCTGTTCGGAACGGACGACGTCGACGACCGCATCAAGTGGGTGACCATCACCTCCGACCAGCGGACCAAGGTGCTCGTCGAGCCGGAGGAGGGTAGCGAGGAAGCGGACCAGCCCCAGGTCGACATCGTCGTCCGCACCATGACGGCGACCTGCGAACGGTGGCAGGAGGTGCTGTTCTCCACCACCTACCTCCTCGCCCGGCAGCGGATCGTCGTACCGCAGGACAACGAGGACATCACCGGCAAGGAGGACCTGGCGGGGCACCGGGTCTGCTCGGCCACCGCGTCCACCTCGCTGCGCCGACTGGTGGAACTGCGGGACGGACCGCTGGTCACCGCCGTGCCGCACTGGTCCGACTGCCTGGTGATGCTGCAACGACAGCAGGTGGACGCGGTGTCCACCGACGACACCATCCTGGCCGGGATGGTGGCCCAGGACCCGAACCTGAAGGTCGTGGGCGAGCCCTTCTCGTCCGAGCCCTACGGGATGGCGTTCAACCGCGAGGCGGAGGACTTCGTCCGCTTCGCGAACGGAGTGTTGGAGCGGATGCGGGCCGACGGCACCTGGCAGCGCCTGTACGACGACTGGCTCGCCGGCCCCCTCGGACGGGTCTCCCCACCTCCCGAGCCCCGGTACCGGGACTGACCGTGCCCACCCCAGGAGGTCGTGCGATGCCTCTTCCCCGTGAGACCGGCCCAGCCAGCGGTCGGTGGTTCCACCGCAACCCGGCCGGCCACCGCCGGTGGAGCCACCGATGACGCCCGCGCTCACCGGCGATTGCCCCAGACCGGGGTGCGGCGGCCGGGTTCGGGAGGGCTACTGCGACCGTTGCGGGCACGCCACCGCGACATCGGGGGACCAGCGGACCTCCCTCACCGGCCGGTTGACGCCCGTCGAGGACGTCCCCGAACGGGGAGACCGCCCCTCCCGGGTGTCCGCCCGGCTGGACGCCGTGGAGCCCCCGCCACCCCGGCCACCCCTGGGCAGGGGGCCGGAGCGCTCCGCGCCGGCGGGGGGAGCGCGACCGGCACCGCCCGGTCAGGCCGGGGTGAGCCGGGTACCACCCGCGGCGGTGGGAGCCGCGCCACCCGCCGAGAACACACCCGCACCGCAGGTACCCGAACCCCCGCGAGCGGCCCCCCAGGGGGCATCCGCCCGGCCCGGTGACTCGGCGAAGGGCGTGGACCGCACGGTGCTCACCGCCCTCGCGGGAACCCCCGAACGGACGGGGCGCGGGACACGACCGACGCCGGCCGGGCAAGGCCCGGCGGCCGGCTCCGACCGGACCTCCACCCGCACCAGCGGACGCGGGCTGCTGGGCGGTGGCCTCGTCGAGGTACCCCAGGTGCCGCCGCGTGACCCCAGCGCGGCCGTCCTCCTCGACCCGGAGGTGCCCGAGTCCGGCAGGTTCTGCAGCGACAGCCGGTGCGAGAAGCCGGTGGGCCGAGGCAGGGGCGGCCGGCCGGGGCGGACCGAGGGGTACTGCCCGCACTGCGGGGCCCGGTTCTCCTTCACCCCCAAACTCGCGCGGGGCGACGTGGTCGCCGGCCAGTACGAGGTCCTCGGCCCGATCGCCCGTGGGGGCTTCGGCTGGGTGTACCTGGCCAGGGACCGCAACGTCAACGGCAGGTGGGTGGCGCTCAAGGGCCTGCTGAACAGCGAGGGCGCCGACGCGATGGAGTCCCAGCTCAACGAACAGCGCTCACTCTCCGAGGTCCAGCACCCCAACATCGTGCACATCCTCAACGTCGTGCGGCACCCGCCCCCGGCTCCGACCGGTGCGGGGGAGACCTCCGGTTACATCGTCATGGAGTACGTGGACGGCCCCTCCCTGCGGGAACTCCTCGACCAGCGGCGATCCGCCCAGGGGCGGTCCGCCACGCTCCCCCTGGAACAGGCGATCGCCTACGTGCTGGAGATCCTGCCCGCCCTCGGCTACCTCCATGACCACGGGTGGGTCTACTGCGACCTGAAACCCGACAATGTCATCCACACCCCCGACCAGGTCAAACTCATCGACATGGGCGGGGCGCTTCGCCTGGACCAGCGCTACGAGGCCTTCTACG
This sequence comes from Actinoalloteichus caeruleus DSM 43889, assembly GCF_000429185.2. Classification (GTDB taxonomy): domain Bacteria; phylum Actinomycetota; class Actinomycetes; order Mycobacteriales; family Pseudonocardiaceae; genus Actinoalloteichus_B; species Actinoalloteichus_B caeruleus. The sequence continues at coordinate 299,117 of NZ_AUBJ02000001.1, forward strand.
GCACGGTCGGGTACCAGGCCCCGGAGATCGCCCGGCTCGGCCCCTCCGTGGAGTCCGACCTCTACACCGTCGGTCGGCTGCTGGCTGTGCTGTCCTTCCCGTTCCCCGGCTACAACCAGGAACACCGGGAGAGCCTCCCGGACCCCGGAACCGTTCCCCTGCTCGTGGAGTTCGAGTCCTTCGACCGCCTCCTCCGCCGTGCCTGCCACCCCGACCGGACGCGGCGGTTCCGCGACGCCGGGGAGATGGCCGAGCAACTGCGCGCCGTGTTGCGCGAGGTGCTGGCGCTCCGGGGGCGACAGCCCCCACCAGGGCGCTCGTCGCTCTTCACCCACGAACGCGGGGTCATCGGCGGCGACCGGGGCCGGGACATCGCGCTGACGACGACCCCACCCGAGCCCGCCGAGGTCACCCGCCTCCTCCCGGTGACGCTGGTCGACCCCGACGACCCGGCGGCCGGCTTCCTCGCCGGCGTCCGGGACGCCACTCCCGCGCAGCTGCGCGCGGCGCCGGTGTGGACGGCGGAGGTCGGGCTGCGCCTCGTGCGGGCGCACCTGGAGGAGGGCGATCCCGACGGGGCCCGGCGAGAGCTCGGCGAGCTGACCGGTCTCGCCGACCAGGACTGGCGGCCGTCCTGGTACGAGGGCGTGGCCGCGCTGCTCGCCGGGCGCACCGGCGAGGCCCGAGACCACTTCGACCGGGTGTACGCGCGCGTACCGGGCGAGACGGCCCCCAAGCTCGCCCTCGCGCTCGCCGACGAGGCGGACGGGGCCATCCAGCAGGCCGAACGTCGCTACCGGCAGGTTTGGAAAGGGGACCACACCTATGTCAGCGCCGCCTTCGGCCTGGCCCGGGTACTGCTCGTCCAGCACGACTACCCCCGGGCGGTCGCCGTGCTGGAGTCCGTCCCGGAAACCTCCAGCCAGTACCTGGGTGCGCGGGTCGCGGCTGTCAGCGCCCGCGTCGGCGGGCGATCGCCGCACCAGGTGCGGTCGGAGGACCTCATGGCGGCGGCCGAGCGCCTGGCCACCCTCCCCCTGGACACCGAACGGCGCCTCAGACTGGTCGTCACCGTCCTGCTGGCCGCCCGCGCGTGGTGGGCGACCCAGCCGGCCGGCGCCCCGCGTCCGGGACCGATCTTCGGGCGGGAGTTCCGGGACCACTCCCTGCGGCTCGGACTGGAGGAGGCCTACCGCGGTCTGGCCAGGACCATCGACGACCGGGCGGAACGCATCGCCCTGGTGGACCTGGCCAACGCCGTGCGACCGAGAACTCTCGTGTGACCACCCCCGCCGAGCGCGATGACGAGGCAGGATGACGACCCTCGGCCGCCCGGTGCGGCGCCACACGACAGACCAGCAGAAGGGAGGCCGGGCCGCTGACTCGGTGCCCGTGCCGAGGCCCGCCCGCACACCCGATGAACGAACAGCTTTCACTGCGACCCGCCCGCGACGGCCTGGGCCCGCACTGCCCGCGGTGCGACTCGCCAGGGGAGCCGGGCGACCGGTTCTGCGAGGCCTGCGGAGCGGACCTCGTCGTCCAGGAGGCCCAGGCAGCGCTCTGCCCCGACTGCGGGGCGGAGGTGGAGGTGACGACCACCCACGTCGACACCGCCGGCCAGTGCGCCGCCTGCGCCCGCCGCACCCTGGCGGCGCCCCCGGACCGGATGGAACTGGACCTGGGGACCGTCGTCGGCGTGAGCGACCGGGGCCTGCGGCACCGCCGCAACGAGGACGCCCTGGCGCTGCGGGTGCTGTGCGGCACCGACGACGAGCCGCTCGCGGCCGTGGCGGTGGTGTGCGACGGCGTGTCGTCCTCGTCCACCCCGGAGGACGCGTCCAGGACCGCCGCCTACACCGCGGCGGAACTCCTCGCCGAAGCCGCGCGGGACGACCTGGACGCGATGACGGCGACGCGGAGCGCCGTGCGTTCGGCCGTCGAGGCGGTCAGCGCCCTCCGCGTCGGTGACGACCCGGAACCGCCGTCCTGCACCTACGTCTCCGCCGTCGTCACGCCCAGCGAGGTGACCGTCGGCTGGATCGGCGACAGCCGCGCCTACTGGCTCGCCGCTCCCGAACCCACCGGCCAGCCCTCCGGCACGCCCTCCTCCCGGTTGACCACGGACCACTCCTGGGCGCAGCAGATGGTCGACCTGGGGCAGCTCAGCGAGGAGGAGGCGCAGGCGGACCGCCGGGCCAACGCGCTCTGCCGGTGGGTGGGAGCGGACTGCGACGGCCGGCCCCCCAACCTCGCGGCGATCCGCCCGACCGCCCCCGGCTGGGTGCTGCTGTGCAGCGACGGCATGTGGCACTACCTCAGGGAGGCCGACGACCTGGCCCGGCTGGTGGCCGTCTTCGACGACCCCCTGGACGCCGCCCGGGCGCTGACCAGGCTGGCCCTCGACGGCGGCGGCCACGACAACATCACGGTGGCGCTCGTCCCGTTCCCGCTTCGCGAGACCACGAGCCCACGCGGCTGAGAGGGGGTTCGATGGTGCGGCAGGTCAGCTTCACGCTGGAGGTCGACCACAACCGTTTCGTGTCGGAGCGCGCGTCCGAGGCGCACCTGGCGATCACGGTGACCGGCCACCACCCCGTCAGGGAGGACGGAGAACCGGGCGAGCCACCGGACGGCGGCACCCGTGCGTCGGAAGAGGGGACGCTCTCCGAGGTCCTGCTGGTCGACTGCTCCTCCTCGATGCGCTTCCCCGCGACCACGATGCCCGAGACCAGGCGCGCGGCCGTCGCAGCCGTGGACCTGCTGCCCGAGGGCGCGAGGTTCGCGGTCGTCGCCGGGACGACCACCGCCAGGGTCGTGTACCCGGAGACCGGTGGGCTCGCCGTCAGCAGCGCGCGGACCCGGCGGGAGGCCGCCACCGCGATCGGTGGGCTGACGCCCGACGGGGGCACCGCGATGGGCAGGTGGTTGCGGGCGGCCAACGACCTCTTCGCCGACCTCCCGGGCCCTCGCCACGCAATCCTCCTCACCGACGGCCTCAACCAGGGCGAGTCCCTGCGGGAACTGGCGGCCGCGTTGGAGGAGTGCCGGGGGCGGTTCGTCTGCGACTGCCGTGGGGTCGGCACCGGCTGGCGGGTGGACGAACTGCGGTCCATCACCACCGCGCTCCTGGGCACGGTCGACATCGTGGCCGATCCCGAGGACCTGGCCGCCGACTTCCGCTCGACCGTGGCGGCCGCCGTCGCCCGGGTGCAACCAGCCGTGGCCCTGCGGGTGTGGACACCGGAGCTGACCCGGCCGCGGTTCCTCCGGCAGGTGCACCCGGAGGTGCGCTCCCTCGAAGGCGTTCAAGTCCCGGGCGCGCCGCAGGACCTCGACCACCCCACCGGCAGCTGGGGCGCGGAGAGCCGCACGTACCACCTCTGCGTGGAGATCCCGCCGCTGCGGGTCGGGGAGGAGGTGCTCGTCGCCCGCCTCACCGTCGTCCAGGAGGACGGCGGTCCTCCCCTCGGCGCGCCCGTGCTGGTCACGGTGACCGGGAGCGCCGATGTCGACCGGGTGGCCCGCGTCGACCCGGTGCTGGCCCATTACACCGGCCAGACCGACCTCGCGGAGGCCGTCCGCACCGGACTGGACGCCCGCCGCCGTGGGGACACCGAACTGGCCACCGCCATGCTCCAGCGAGCGGTGGCACTGGCCACCGAGTCCGGTCACGAGGAGACCGCCGAGCTGCTCGCCGAGGTGGTGGAGGTCGTGGACGAGAGGAGCGGGACCATCCGGCTGCGCGCGCGGGTCGCCCGCGAGGCCGAGATGGCCCTCGACGCGCGGTCGACCAGGACCCTCCGGCTGGGACGCCCGCGATGACCTCGACCGCGGCATCCCGGACCACGTGCGCCGTCCGGCGGGCGGCGTGAACCCGGCCGGACGTGCCGGCGACCCCGAGCGCGTCGTGGACGGGGCGGGATGCTCCTCACCGGAGCGTGCCGCGCGGGAGCGGCGGTCCCCGGGCACCGCCCTCGCACCGGAACCCGGCCTCGGTCCGCCCACCGCGTGCCGGACCGGGACCGACGCCGCGGTGGGGGCGGCGTGCCCCCGGTGCGGCTGTCCGAGGGTGGGCCGGTTCTGCGAGGAGTGCGGACACGACTGCGAGGGGCCGGCCGGGGGCCGCGCGGACGGCTCAGGGCCGCTGGCTGGTGGGCCTCGCAACTGGGTGGCGCTCGTCACCGTCGACCCCCGGTACTTCGCCGGTGTCCTGGCGGAGGCGGGCAGTGCCGGTGAGCGGTTGCGGCTCCCCTCGGAGCGCCCCCGACGGCGCTACCCGCTCGCCGGCGACCGGGTGCGGATCGGCCGCGCCAGCCGGTCCGCACCCGAACCACCCGCGATCGACCTGGGCGTCCCACCCGAGGACCCGGGCGTCTCCCGGGAACACGCGGTGCTGCTTCGCGGGGCGGAGGGCGGCTGGTCGGTGGTGGACCTCGACTCGGCGAACGGCACGATGCTGGACAGCGGTCTGGTGCTCCGGCCGCACGTCCCACACCCGATAGGGGAGGGGACCCGGGTGCACCTGGGAGCCTGGACGACGATCGAACTGAGAACGTGGTGAGGCACCTGGCAAGATCATCAACGCGTCGGGCGCCGTGGGGGTTCCGCACCGGCGCGGGCGGAGCGCGTCCTATCGTGTCAGGGGTACTCGGTGATCTCGGCGGGGCGCCGCGCCGGGCGGACACCTCGGCCTGATCGATACCGGTGGAGAGGACAACTTCGGTGGACTCCGTCATTGACGTCGGCAGCGGCTTCCTGGACTGGTTGTACGGGATGTTCGGCGTCAACCTCCTGCCCGGTGACTGGGTGTGGTCCGCGATGATCACCGGTGTCGGCATGAGCCTGCTCGTCACGGCCGGTGCCGCCTTCGTCGCCCTGCTCCGCAAGGGGATCGGCAACCGCTACACAGCCCCCGTCGTCCTGGTGCTGGTCACCGTCGGGGTGGGCACCAGCTTCCTCCTGCCCTACGTGCTGGCCACCTCGAACGTGCGGCTGGTCCATCCCGCCTCCAGCAGCTTCTTCGGCCTGTCCGGGACGGTCTCGGAGGAGGTGTTCGGCCCGGACCAGGCGTTGTGGACCCGGGCACTGGCGATCCTCGTCCTGGTCCTGCTGCCCCTGCTGCTGCTCGGCCTGGTCGCCTGGCAGGGCAGGCTGGCCGCGCGACGCGGACCGGCGTGGCCCGGTCGGATGTTCTGGATGCCCTTCCTCCTGCTGGTGTTGCTGCTCGGCGGTGAACCCGCCGGAGTGGTGGCCAGCCTCTGGATCGGTTCCCTGCCCGCCGCGGTGGCCGGTGTCATCGTGGTCGCACTGCTCGGCTCCCCACCCCGCGCCGTCATCGAGCGCTCCGAACGGTCCCGCGACTGGGACCACGACCGGGACGGCGTCCGGGACCGGCGGGACCTCGACCCCGACGACCGCTACGCGGCGCAGGCCCTCGCGGGGCGGGAGGCGGAGGAGGCCCGCCAGATCCAGGCCCGCCAGCAGGAACTCGACCAGCGGGAGCGCGCTCAGCAGCTGCGGCAGCGGGAGCTGGACCAGCGGGAACGGGAGGTTCGGCTGGCCGCGATGAACCCGCAGCCATCCCAGTCCTCCCAGTACCCCGCCACCCAGGTCGACTCGCGGGCCGCTGAGGGCTCCGGCACGGGCGAGCAGCCCGCGCCCGAGCGGGCCTCGGGGTCCTCCGAGCTGGCCAACACGCCCGGTCCGCTGCCCTTCCCGGTGGCCGGGGCGGTGGCGGCGACGCCAGGGGCGGGGGACACCGCGCAGGCCACCGAGGTCGCGCCCGCGCTGTTCGGCGCCGGGCACGGCGCCAGCAGGAGCCAGGGACGGTTCCAGCGCATCCGGCAGCTCGGCAAGGGCGGGTTCGGATCCGTCTGGTTGGCGATGGACACCAGCCTGAACCGGATGGTGGCCGTGAAGATCGCCCACGCGCCCGATGCCGAGGGCGAGGAGCGGATGATCCGGGAGGCGCGGGCCCTCGCCGCCGTGCGGCACCCCAACTGCGTCCGGATCTACGACATCGTCAACGACCTCGGCGACGGCAGCGACGGTCTCGCCCTCGTCATGGAGTACCTCGAGGGTGACGCGCTCTCCGACGTCGTCCGCGAGAACACCCTCGACGACGTGGCCGCGGCGCGGCTGTGGGCCAGCATGGCCGAGGCCTTGGGGGCGGCGCACGAGAAGGGGTTGCTGCACCGCGACATCAAGCCGGCGAACATCCTGGTCGACCAGGCGGGCGTCGCGCACCTCATCGACTTCGGCATCGCCCGCAGCAGCGGCGACAGCAGCCTCACCGCCACCGGGATGATGGTGGGCACTCCCGACTACATCGCCCCCGAGGTGGCGCGCGGCGGGGACGCCACCCCCGCCTCCGACGCCTGGCAGTTGGCCGCCACGGTCAGCTACGCGCTCACCGCGAACCCGCCCAGGGGCTACCGGGAGAACGCGATGGCCTCCCTCATGGCGGCCGCGCACGACCCGGAACTGGTGCACCTGCCCGAGCACAGCGTGCACCGGCAGCTGCTCCTCGCCGCGCTGGACCAGGACCCGGCGCGGCGTCCCCCGCTCCCGGTGATCGTCCGCGAACTCGGCGGGTGGCTCGGACGGGCCGGGCTGAGCAACGAGGGACCGGTGACCCGGCGCATCACCCCGAACGACCCCGACCGCACCCAGGTGCACCGGCCCGGCCACACCGAGGCGGGTCGGGCGCCGGCGAGTGGCCAGCACCCGCCGTTCCCCCCGCCGGGAGGGCAGCACCAGTCCGGCAACCAGCCGCCGCCCCCGCAGCAACCCCCGGGGCAGCAACCCCCGGGGCAGCAACCCCCGGGGCAGCCACCGTTCCCCGGTCAGCAGCAGTCCCGGCCGTTCCCACCGCCCGGCCACCGGCAGCCGCCGCCCACCCGGCACCAGCCGCCGCCCCCGCCCCCCGGTCAGCAGCCCGGCCGAGGCGGCACCCGTCGGATGAACCTGGACGACGAGAACTGGGGCTGAGCGCCGCCCCTGGCAGGCCCGGCAGTCGCCACCGGCGACTGCCACCCCCGGAACCCGTCGCGAGCAGGACGGGGACGGTGCGGTCAGCGCTCGAGGACGGCCGGGCGGTCGGGGTGGTCGACCCGGACGACGACGTCGGCCACCTCCCGAGGAGCGACCTCGCGCTCGTACCGGTCGAATGCCGGCAGGGTCCAGCCGCGCTCGGCGGTGGTGCGGCGGCGCAACGCCGGCTCGGAGAGCCACAGGTGCACGGCGAGATCCCACGGCAGGCCGTGACCGAGCAGCAGCCCACCGCTGACCAGCAGCACGGTGCCCTCGTCGACCCGGACCCGGCTCGCCCGGGCCGAACGGTCCGAGGCGGCGTCCCAGAGGCGGGGCAGCGCGCGGCCGTCACCGTCCGGTCCCAACGGGGTGAGCACCTCCCGCCGCAGCGCCCCCACGTCCGTCCAGTCCTCGTAGTAGGCGTCGGGGTTGGTGCGCCCCCGTTCCAGCCGGAGGGCGGCGGGACGCGGGAAGTCGTCCGCGCTGACCGCGAAGACCTCCCGCCCCCTCCGCCGGAGCCGGCCGACCAGCGCCGTCGCGAGGTCGCCCGGCTCCGCCGCCGGCGCCCCGTCCACCACGACCCGGGGTCGGGGCGAGGCCGGCAGCCCGGCGATCCGCTCGGCGATCCGTTCGGCCAGCCGGTCCGGGCTGAGCGGTGTCATGCGCATGGTCCGACCTCGCCGAGGTGACCAGGCGCGGCGGTCGGTCGGGCACGGCCCTGGCGCCCCCCGTCCCGCCGCCGGCTGCCCGGGTGGGCGAGGACGTGGTCACGCCGGGAGCAGCAGCAGCTTCCCACTGGTCCGCCTCGCCTCCAGGTCCTCGTGCGCCGCGCGCGCGTCGCGGAGCGGGTAGCGGCCTCCGATCCGCAGATCGAGCCGCCCCGAGGTGATCAGGTCGAACAGCTCCCTCGCCCGCCACTCCAGTTCCGCCCGGTCGGCGATGTGGTGGGCCAGGGTGGGCCTGGTGACGAACAGGCTGCCACCCGAGTTCAACCGTTGGAGGTCGAACGGGGGGACCTGCCCGCTCGAACCGCCGAAGAGCACCAGCATCCCCCGGGGCCGCAGGCTGGCCAGGCTCGCGTCGAAGGTGTCCCTCCCGACCCCGTCGTAGACGACGTCGACGCCGGCGCCGTCGGTGAGCCGTCGAACCTCCTCGGCCACGTCGGCGTCGGTGTAGCGGATGATCTCGTCGGCTCCCGCGGTCCTGGCGAGGTGTTCCTTCTCATCCGTCGACACGGTGCCCAGGACACGGGCCCCCCGGGCCTTGGCGAGCTGGACGAGGAGCAGACCCACCCCGCCGGCCGCCGCGTGGACGAGGACGGTGTCGCCGTGCCCCACCGGTCTGGTGGAGGCGACCAGGTAGTGGGCGGTCATCCCCTGGAGGGGCATCGCGGCGGCCTGCTCGTCGCTGACAGCGTCGGGGACGAGCACCGCCCCGTCGGCCGGCACCGCGACGCGCTCGGCGTAGCTACCCGAGGTCTGCGCCCAGGCGACGCGGTCCCCGGGGGAGAAGCGGGTCACGCCGGAGCCCACCGCCGCCACCGTGCCAGCCCCTTCCAGGCCGGGCACGAAGGGGACCTCCATCCGGTACACCCCGGAGCGCTGGTAGGTGTCGATGAAGTTCACGCCCGCCGCTCCGAGCTCGACGAGCACCTCGCCGGGTGCCGGTTCGGGATCGGGCAGCTCCACCGGGGCCAGTACCTCGGGGCCGCCGGTCTCCCTCACCTGGATCGCCCGCATGTCGTCTCCTCCCGCTGGGGTGTTCGTCGTTTCGCGTGGCCCTCATTGGATCATCGTGGTGGCGGTGTCACCCGCCCAGCGCCACCCGGCGGGCCAGGCCCAGGGGGAGCGCGCCGGAGCCGGCGATCGTGTCGTGGAAGGCCTTCAGGTCGCCCCGGCCGGCGGCCAGGTAGTCGGCCCGGATGTCCTCGATCTCCAGGCAACCCGTCAGGTAGGAGGGAGCCTGCGTCGGCCACGAGCAGTAGCGCGAGACCTCACCCACCGCCGTGTCCTCGGTGAGGGAGGCCTTGGTGCTCATGAACTCCCTGGCCTGCTCGACGGTCATGTCACCGGCGTGCAGGGCGGTGTCCACGACGATGCGGGCCGCCCGGAACAACCGCGCCTCCAGGTGCCCGAGTTCGTGGGCGGGGTTGGTGAAGTACCCCTGCTCGCGCATCATCGTCTCGACGTAGAGCGCCCAGCCCTCGCTGAAGTACGAGGTGCGGAACGTCTTCCTGACCCGACGGGGGTTGCCGGCCATCCAGGAGAGGTGCCAGTGGTGACCGGGGTAGGCCTCGTGCACGGCGATGGTGGGCATCTGCGCCCGGGCGTTGGTCTGGAGGCGCTGGATGATCTGCTCCTCCGAGTACCCGTCCGGGGTGTGGGGGACGAAGAAGTGGCCGGTGCGGGAGTCCGTCAGCGGCGGTGGGGACATGTAGGAGGCGACGGAGAGGATCGCCCGCTGGAAGGCCGGCGCGGGGACCACCTCGCAGTGCTCCCCCTCGGCGAAGGTGACCAGGTCCCGTTCGGCGACGAACCGCCGGGCGCGGGCGGTCTCGGCCGCGTACTCGTCCCGCATCGCCTCGAGGGTCGGGGGGTAGTCCTGCTGGAGCCTGGTCATCACGGCGTGCCAGTCCTCCGACCCGCCGGGGACGCTCCGGGCCAGTTCGCGCATCTCCTCGTCGAGCGCCGCGTAGGCGGCCTTGCCCCGTTCGTGCAGTTCGGCTGCCCCGTACCCGAGGAGCTCCTTCTCGACGAGCAACCGGGAGTAGCGGTCCTCGCCCAGCCGCCAGTCGCCGTTGGCCCGCCGCCCGAACTCCTCGAGGAAGTCGACGACCGCGTCGAAGGCGGCCGCCGCCGGTTCGGCGGCGGTGGCGACCTTGTCACGCAGGCCGGGGTCGGAGACCAGGCCGGGCAGGGTCCCGGTGACGAACGACCGACCTGTCCGCGCCTGCCGCAGGCCGCGTTCCACGAGCAGTGGGGCGGCCAGGTCCGAGTCGAGGTTCAGCCGGCAGGCGGTGAGCACCGCCGGGACCTCGGCGAGCTTGCGGATGGTGTGCTCGACGAGCTCCGGTTCCGGCAGGAGCTTCTGGAGGAACGGGTAGAACAGCCCGCGGAAGACGGGGCCGACGTAGACGGCGGGGTCGCGGCGCCAGGCCGGCCACTCCTCCTCGACGCGGGCGCCCCGCAGGACGGCGAGCACCAGGTCGCGGTCGATCCGCGACTCGTGGTCGAGTCCGTTGTCGACCACGGACTCGAAGGTGCGCAACCAGTCCGCGTTGCCCGAGCGCGTGGCCACCAGTGCCGACTCGGAGTAGTCACCGAGGGTGTGGAGGTGCTCGACCGAGCCGAGCAGGCCGGCGTGCACCGGGTTGCGGTCGTAGTACCAGGCCAGGTAGTCGTCGAGGACGGTGGTGAAGGAGGGAGTCGCGGTCACGCCAGCACGATAGTCGTTTGTCTTGCTAACAACCAGGGGAGTGGGCCCCACGGCACCGATATCCAGCGACACGTGGGTTTTCCCGCCCGCCGCGAACTCCTAGGGTGGGGGCATGAGTGAGGACACCACGCACCCTCCCGTGCGGGGCGCCGACCAGAAGGCGTTGCGCCGTTTCGTCCGCCGGCACGACGGAGCGGCACGGGCCGTCATCAGCCCGCTCGGCCGCCCCGGTGCGCGGATCTGCCTGGTGGGCGGGGACGGGGCGCTCGGTGACCTCGTGGTGCGCGACGACGAGACCGCCCGGCGGCTGTGCGCCTCGGTTCCCGGTGTCGAGATCAGCGACTGGGACCAGCCCACCGTGGCGGCGCTGGCGATCGGGCCGGAGCACCGGCGCCGGATGGCCGGTCCCCGCGCTCGCGGCCGGTGAGGCGGCCCGGTTCCTCCTCCGGCGGCCGGGTGGTGCTGGTGACCTGCGCCGAGCTTCCCGGAGGGGACGCTGACGACGCCGAGCTGGTGACGGCCCTGGGTGAGGTCGGTGTCTCGGCCCGCTGGGCGGCCTGGGGCTTCGAGGCGACCGACGACGAGGTGGTCGTGCTCCGGTCGCCCTGGGACTACACCTGGCGGCGGGCCGAGTTCCTGGAATGGTGCTCCTCGGTTCCCACCCTGCTCAACCCCGTCCGGGCGGTGCGGTGGAACACCGACAAGCGCTACCTGGTGGAGTTGTCGCACGCCGGGCTCCCGGTGGTACCCACCCAGCTGGTGGCACCCGGGGAGCCAGCGGACTGGCCGGGCGGGGAGGTCGTCGTCAAGCCCTCGGTGGGGGCCGGCGCCCGGGGCGCCGGACGGTTCGGTCCCGAGGAGCGCTCGGCGGCACAGGCCTGGCTCGCCGAACTGCACGCCAGCGGCGCGACCGCCGTCGTGCAGCCCTACCAGCACGAGGTGGACCGCCGGGGCGAGTACGCGTTGGTGTTCCTCGGTGGCCAGTACTCGCACGCCTTCGCCAAACCCGCCCTGCTCACCGGGCCCGCCGCCAGGGACGCCGGGCTGTCGGTGGACGAACAGGGGCTGACGCCGGCAGCGCCGACGGGCAGGTGGCGACGGGTCGCCGAGGACTGCGTCGACCTGGCAGCCGACCTCCTGGGCATGTCCAGATCGGACCTGCTCTACGCCCGGGTCGACCTCGTCGGGGGAGACGGGGGTGACCCGGTGTTGTTGGAGCTGGAGGTCACCGAACCCACCCTGGGGTTCGGCGCGGCCGATCCCGCCGCCGTCGCCCGCTTCGCCTCCGCCGTGCGCAACCGGGTCCGGTGAGGACCGAGGCCGGCGGCCGTGGCGGGACCCGGCACCAGCCACCACTGGCGTCGCTCCACCGGGCGGGGCGCGGGTGCCCCCACCGCGGTCGGCTCAGGGCATCGCGGCCCGCAGCCGCAGCAGACTGGGATCGCTGATGGGTTCGTCGAGGTCGCCGCAGAACGCCGCGACGGCCCGGGTCCTCGGGTCGGCCACCAGTAACGTCCTGATGCGCCGCCAGGAGATCAGGTTCGGGTGGTCGAACTCCTCGCACGCCTCGGCGGGGGTGAGCAGCTCGATCGCCTGGTCGAGGTCCGCCAGCTCCAGGGGGTAGCTCCCGCTGCCGGAGACGTGCCCGCAGACGGTGGCCAGCACCACCGCGGCCAGCTGGTGGGTACCGACGTTCACCACCGGGAAGTCGACGTCGTCCCAGATCGACACGCCCACGCCGAACGCGGCTGGCGCCGTCCAGCCGGGAATGGCCGCTTCCATCCGTTCCCGCGCGCTCCGGACCTCGTCCGGAGTGCTCCAGCGCTCTGTCATCGTCGGCTCCCGTGAGTGCGGCCCGTGGCGGACCGGTGCGGTGATCGGCCCGCCTGATTGATCGATCGAGAGTCAGCAGCTACCGTACTTTCAGTGGTCAGTGAAACCAACCGGCAGAGGCTGATGCCATGACCGACAGAGGTAGCTACTCGACACCGAGCGCCAACTGGATCGAGCAGGTCGCAGCATTCTACGTCGAGGAGGGGATGCCCCTGATCGCCGGCCGCATCCTGGGGTACCTCCTCATCTGCGACCCGCCCGAGCGGACGGCCGCCGAGCTCTCCGCCGCCCTCGACGCGAGCAGCGGTTCGGTCAGCACCAACATCCGGCTGTTGGTCCGGGCCGGCGTCGTGAGCAAGACGACCCGGCGGGGCAAGGAGGCCGCCCTCTACCGGGTGGAGGAGAGCCGGTGGCCGGACTTCGTGCAGGGCCGCTTCGACCGCGTGCGCGGCGCGCGGGACCTCACGGCGGCGGGACTGCGGCTGCTGTCCGGCGACTCGGAACGCGCCGCCCGGCTCCGAACGGTCAACCAGTTCTACGAGTGGCTCGCCGACCAGCTCCCCGAGCTGTGGGAACAGTGGTCGCGGGACCGCCCCCGCCGACGCTGACCGCGCCCGCCGCCCCGTGCTCAGTCGGAGCTTCCCGCGCCGACCGGCTCCCGGGGAGCGGCGGCCGAGCCGTCCGAGGCCCGCCCTCGGGTGGAGAAGGGGACCGGCGCGCGGCCCCGGTCACGCAGGGTGGTCCAGAACCACGCGACGACCACCACCGTCGCGCCGGCACCCAGCACGTGCAGCGCCACCAGCACCTCGGGAACGCCCGTCCAGTACTGGACCATCCCGACCGTCCCCTGGGCGAGTACGACGCCCACCACCCACCAGAACCCGCGCCACATCCGCGCCGGCGCCGAGACCGCCCGCATCGTGAACCCGAGGGCGATGAGCATGCCCAGGAAGAGGAACAGGAACTCGGCGTGGACCTGCGCCAGGTTGGCGACCGGCAGCTCCAGGCGAGGCGTGTCGATGTCCCCCGAGTGCGGTCCGGCCGCCGTGACGAGCGTGCCGGTGACCAGCAGCCCCGCCAGGACGATGTTCATCGTGAGCACCAGTCCGCGCACCGCGCCGGGCACGAGCGGACGTTCCTCCTGGTCGCCCTCGGTGCTCGCCCGCACCAGGAGCACCGCCAGCCAGACCAGCAACGAGGATCCGAGGAAGTGCAGGGCGACCGTCCACCACCGCAGCTCCATCAGCACCGTGATGCCGCCCATGATCCCCTGCGCCAGGGTGCCGAGCGGCATCGCCAGCGCGAGCAGCACCAGTCGACGCCGCCGAGGGCGGGTGATCAGAGCCAGGAACAGGCAGGCCAGCGAGACGAAGCCCACCACGCCGGTCAGCAACCGGTTGCCGAACTCGATCCACTGGTTGAGGGTGTCGTACTCGGGGTGCGCGACGGGGACGAGACTTCCGGGGAAGCAGTTCGGCCAGGTGGGGCAGCCCAGCCCCGACCCGGTGACCCTCACCACCGAACCGGTGACCGCGATCCCCGCGTGGGTCACCACGGCGGCGATCGCGAACGCGCGCATCAGCCGGGGACTCGGCGAGGAGAAGCGGTCCAGGAAACGGACGAGAAAGGCGGGAAGCGACACGCCGCAATGCTAGGCCGGGCCCCGCTCAGGTCAGTCGGGTGGTACGCACTGCCGAGACGCCCGCCACTGTCGCCCAACCGAGCAGCACCACCAACGGCGCCCACCCGGGGAAGGCACCCTCGCGCAGCACCGACTCCATCCCCTCGGCCAGCGCCGACGACGGGAGCAGGCGCACCACGGCGGCCAACCCGTCGGGAAGGCTGTCCACCGGGAGGACCACTCCTCCCGCGAGGAGCAGCACGAACCACACCGCGTTGGCGATCGCCAGCACCGCCTCGGCCCGCAGCGCCCCGCCGACCAGCACGCCAAGCGCGCCGAACGCGGCCACCCCGAGCAGGAGCAGGCACACGCCGCCCGCGACTCCAGCCAGGGAGGGCGTCCACCCCAGGAAGGCGGCCACCACGCCGAGCAGCAGCAGCTGGACCGCGACGATCGCCAGGTTGGCGAGCACCCGGGCGGCCACCAGCGACCACCGGGGCAGCGCGGTCGCCGCCAGGCGTTTGAGCACGCCGTAGCGGCGGTCGAACCCGAGCATGATGGCCTGCCCGGTGAAGGCGGTGGAGATCACCGCGAGCGCGAACACGCGGGGGGCCACCGAGTCCACCCTCGGCTCGTCGATGGGCAGCAGCGGGAGGGTGCTCAGGCCGATGAGCAGCGCCATCGGGATGATCATCGTGAGCAGGAGCTGCTCGGCGTGGCGCAGGTTGAGCAGCAGCTCGGTCCTGGCCTGGGTGAACAGCATCCGCGACACGCGCCCGCGCCCGGGTGACGGGGTGAACGTGCCCGGCGCGAAACGGGACTCCGGCGAGAGCACGTCGGTCACGAGCGGAGCTCCCGTCCGGTCAGTTCGAGGAAGACGTCTTCCAGGCTCCTGGTCGCCACCCGCATGTCCTGGGCGTAGGCCTCGTGGCGCGCGCACCACGCCGTCACGGTGGAGGCCACCTGGGGTGTGATCGTCCCGCGCACCACGTAGGTGCCGGGTCGGGGTTCGCTGACCACGCACCCGGCGGGCAGCGCGCCGGCCAGCACGTCGGTGTCCAGACCGGGGCGGGTGCGGAACCGCAGCTGCTGGTCGTCGGTCGCGGTCAGCTCGGACGGGCTGCCCCGCGCGACCACGGCGCCGTGGTCGACGATCACGACCTGGTCCGCCAGCTCCTCGGCCTCGTCCATCAGGTGGGTCGTCAGCAGCACGCTGACGCCGTCCGCCCGCAGGGCCGCGACGAGTTCCCACACGAGCAGCCTGCTCTGCGGGTCCATCCCGGCCGTTGGCTCGTCGAGGAACACCAGTTCCGGGCGTCCGACGAGGGCGCAGGCCAGGGAAAGGCGCTGCTTCTGGCCACCCGAGAGCCGCTTGTAGCGGGTTCGGCGGGCGCCCTCGAGCCCGAGCACCCGCAACAGCCAGTCGACGTCCAGCGGGGCGGCGGCGCAGGCGGCGACCAGCCGCAGCATCTCCTCCGCCCCGACGCCCGGGTAGGCGCCACCGCCCTGCGGCATGATGCCGACCCTCGGGCGCAGGCGGGGGGCGTCGGCGACCGGGTCGAGCCCCAGGACGCGCACCGATCCGCCGTCCGGGCGGAGGAAACCCTCGCAGATCTCGACGGTGGTCGTCTTGCCCGCGCCGTTGGGGCCGAGCAGCGCGAGCACCTGACCCCGGGGAAGAGTGAGGTCGAGCCCGTTCACCGCTACCGTCGTCCGGTAACGCTTCACCAGGCCCCGGACCTGGACAGCGGGTTCGTCGGCGGTGGGGCTCACGACGGTTGAGCCTAACCGCAGGGTCATCGGCCGGGCGGCGCCGGGTGGAACAGCCGCTCAGCCTTCGGGATGCGGCCGCGCACCAGCAGCAGCGGCAGGATGAGGGTGACCAGTGCGGCCAGGATGGCGAACTGCGGCACGTACAGGCGGTGGTCGAACGCCGATCCCGGCGGGAACACCGCGCAGGCCACCAGGGCCGACAGCCAGGTCGCGGAGAGCCGGAACCGCAGCCGGGTGCTGGACGCGGCCAGCGGGAGAGCGGCCCACAGCAGGTACCACGGGTGGAGGACGGGGCCGAGCAGCATGACCGCGCCCAGCCCGGCGCCGAGCCCGACCATCGGTTCCATCCTGCCCCGGAAGGACACCCACAGCAGGCGGCCGCAGACACCGGCGGCGGCGGCGTACCCGAGCGCCCTGGCCAGGGCCAGGATGGCGTCGGTGTGGTTGCCGAGTCCGAGCAGGATGCCGAGGCCGGCACTGGTCTGGCTCACCGCGGTGACCGGGGAGAGCCAGCTGCGGACCATCCCGGGGGTGCTCAGCGCCTCGATCCAGCCGAAGCCCAGGCCGCTGCCCAGCGACGCGGCCACCACCACGGTCGCGAACACCGCCAGCATCCAGGCCGCGGTGCGCAGCAGGTCGCTGATCCGGCCACCGGCCCGGCGGGCCAGCGCGGCGCCGAGGAACCCGAGCGCGAGCGCGGCGGGGAGCTTGACCATCGCGGCGGTGGCCACGATGACGGTGCCGAGCAGGGCGGACCGGGCCAGCGCGAGTTCGAACCCGGCGAGCATCAGACCGATCGCGAGCGCCTCGTTGTGGATGCCGCTGACCAGGTGGAACAGGACGAGCGGGTTGGCGGCCCCCAGCCACAGCGCATAGGTGGGCTGGACGCCGCACCGCCGCGCGAGGCGGGGCAGCGCCCAGACGATCATGGCGAACCCCGCGAGGGCGAGCACCCGGTGCAGCAGGATCCCGGGGATGACGTTGTCGCCGCCCACGATCATCGTGATGCCGCGGGACAGGATGAGGAAGAGCGGCTGGTAGGGGGCCGGGGTCTCGCGCCAGATGTTGGTGACGCCCCGGGTCAGCGGGTCGTCCACCCCGAGGGCGTCGGCCGGTCCCAGTTCGTAGGGGTTCATGCCCCGCACGGCGATCTCGCTCTGCGCGAGGTAGCTGTAGACGTCCCGGCTGAACATCGGTGGGGCCACGACGAAGGGCAGCGCCCACATCACCATGGTGCGGTCCATCTGGGAACGGGAGATCAGCCTCCGCCGGCGTGGGGCGGCCAGTCTGCCCAGCCACAGCCAGGCGAGCACCACCATCAACATCCCGGTGAAGGTGCAGGCCAACGCGACGGTGGGCATCCGGGTCATCAGGCCGAGCACACGGACGCCGGGGAGCGGGTTGATCACCGGGGCGGCCCCGGCGCCGAGCGCCCCGACACCCATCAGCAGTGCTCCGACGGTGCCGAAGCGCCGGACGACGTCGAGTTGGCGTCGTTCGGCGTCGTTCAGGGGCTCCGGGTCCGTCAGCGGCTCGGCGCGGGTCGCGGTGGGGGTGGTGGTGCGGGCGCCCGCACCACCCCGGTCCGGGTGCCGATCCGGCCTGGTGTGATCTTCGTCTTCGGTCGGCTGGCCCCCGACCGTCTCGCCCGCCGCCACGAGACGGAAGAGTATCTGCCGGGCCCGGGCCCCGGTGCCGGTACGGCCCCGATCGGGTATTTTGCCCGGTTGACCAGCCGAGACGGTGTTCCGCCCCGCCGGGGACCGCGGAGGGCGACCAGCCGTGGGCGTGATGTGGATCACGTGATCGCCGTGAGGTTTTGCGTGTCCGGGGGAAATACGTAACCTGTGTGTTGTGAAATTGGCGGGACAGGCCACCGAGGGGTGCGGTGACGCGGAGGGCGACCAGCTCGCCTCCGAGGCGCCGCAACCCATCGACGGTCGGGCCCGCCAGTCGGTGGCGCGGGTCCTGCTGGAGCAGGGGCCGCGCACCGCCGCGGCGATCGCCGAGCAGCTCGGCGTCAGCGCGGTCGCGGTGCGACGACACCTCGACGCGCTGCTCGCCGAGGGCCACGCCTCCAGCCGGGAGGCGCCCAGGCCCGCCGGCTCACGCCGTCGTGGCCGCCCGGCCCGGCTGTTCCAGCTCACCGAGCGGGGACGGGCGCAGTTCGGGCACGCCTACGACGACCTGGCGGTCGCCGCGCTGCGCTTCCTCGCCGAACAGGGCGGGGAACGGGCGGTCCGGCTGTTCGCGGAGCGCCGTGTCGCGGCGCTCGTCGAACGGCACCGGGACGCGGTTGTCGCCGAACCGGACGTCGCGGCGAGGGCGGAGGCGCTGGCCGCGGCGCTGAGCAGGGAGGGCTACTCTTCCTCGACCCGCCGGGTCGGGACAGGGGAGCAGCTCTGCCAGCACCACTGCCCCGTGGCGCACGTCGCCGCGGAGTTCCCGCAGCTGTGCGAGGCGGAGACCGCGGTGTTCGCCGACCTGCTCGGAACCCACGTGCAGCGCCTCGCCACGATCGCCAGGGGTGACGCGGCCTGCACGACCCACGTGCCGGTCAACCCCACCCCGGGCGACCGGAACGACGATCGACAATGACCGCGAGCTCGCCCGTCCGGGCGAGGCGCGGAACCCGAACAGTGATCCGGCGCGTTCGGCGCGTCCGGGCATGACAGCCCCGATCCGGGACGGAGGGGAATCCGTATGACTGCCGCTGCCGAGCAGCGCACACCCACCACGCAGACGGAGCCGCTGAGCCAGGAGGAGACCCTGGCGACTCTGGGCAACTACGAGTACGGCTGGGCCGACTCCGACGTGGCGGGTGCCAGCGCGCGGCGTGGCCTGAACGAGGACGTCGTTCGGGACATCTCCGCCAAGAAGAACGAGCCGGACTGGATGCTGGAGACCCGGCTGAAAGCGCTGCGGCTCTTCGAGCGCAAGCCGATGCCGAACTGGGGAGCCGACCTCTCCGGCATCGACTTCGACACCATCAAGTACTTCGTGCGCTCCACCGAGCAGCAGGCCACCAGCTGGGAGGACCTGCCCGAGGACATCAAGAACACCTACGACAAGCTGGGCATCCCCGAGGCGGAGAAGCAGCGGCTGGTCGCGGGTGTCGCCGCGCAGTACGAGTCCGAGGTCGTCTACCACAAGATCCGGGAGGACCTGGAGGCCCAGGGCGTCCTCTTCCTGGACACCGACACCGGCCTGCGGGAGCACCCCGAGCTGTTCCGCGAGTACTTCGGCTCCGTCATCCCGGCGGGCGACAACAAGTTCTCCGCGCTGAACACCTCCGTGTGGTCCGGCGGCTCCTTCATCTACGTGCCCAAGGGCGTCCAGGTCGACATCCCGCTCCAGGCCTACTTCCGGATCAACACGGAGAACATGGGCCAGTTCGAGCGGACGTTGATCATCGTCGACGAGGACGCCTACGTCCACTACGTCGAGGGCTGCACCGCGCCGATCTACAAGTCCGACTCGCTGCACTCGGCGGTCGTCGAGATCATCGTGAAGAAGGGCGCCCGCTGCCGGTACACGACCATCCAGAACTGGTCGAACAACGTCTACAACCTGGTCACCAAGCGCGCCAAGGCCGAAGAGGGCGCGACCATGGAGTGGGTCGACGGCAACATCGGCTCCAAGGTGACCATGAAGTACCCGTCGGTCTTCCTGATGGGGGAGCACGCCAAGGGCGAGGTGCTGTCCATCGCCTTCGCCGGTGAGGGCCAGCACCAGGACGCCGGCGCGAAGATGGAGCACCTCGCGCCGCACACCTCGTCCACCATCGTCTCCAAGTCGGTGGCCCGGGGCGGCGGGCGGACCTCCTACCGGGGTCTGGTGAAGGTCGCCAAGCGCGCCCACCACTCCAAGTCCACCGTGAAGTGCGACGCGCTGCTCGTGGACACCATCAGCCGGTCCGACACCTACCCCTACGTCGACGTGCGTGAGGACGACGTCGTCATGGGGCACGAGGCGACCGTGTCCAAGGTCAGCGACGACCAGTTGTTCTACCTGATGTCGCGTGGGCTGACCGAGGACGAGGCCATGGCGATGATCGTGCGCGGCTTCGTGGAGCCGATCGCCCGCGAGCTGCCCATGGAGTACGCCCTCGAACTGAACCGACTGATCGAGCTGCAGATGGAAGGGGCCGTCGGCTGAGATGGCTGCACCACTGGACACCACCCCGGCCCAGCACGGGCTGACCGACCACTCGCACGGAGGACCGGTGATCCCGCAGTCCTCGCGGGGCGAGCGCTTCACCTCCTACGAGGTCGACGCGTTCGAGGTCCCCGGGGGCCGCGAGGAGGACTGGCGGTTCACGCCGCTGAAGCGACTGCGCGGGCTGCACGACGGCTCGGCCACCGCCACCGGCTCGTTCGCCGTCGCCGTGGACAGCGGCGTGGAGGGCGTGACGGTGGAGACCGTCGGCCGGGAGGACGAGCGGCTGGGAGCGGCGGGCGTGCCCGCCGACCGGGTCGCCGCGCAGGCCTGGTCCTCCTTCACCGAGGCCACCGTGGTCACCGTGGCCGCCGACACCAGGCCCGAGGGGCCCGTCCACGTCACGGTCACCGGTCCCGGCCAGGGCACCACCGCCTACGGCCACGTCCAGGTCCGGGCGGAGCGGTTCGCCGACGCCGTGGTGGTGCTGGACTACCGGGGCGCGGGCACCGTCGCCGACAACGTCGAGTTCGTCGTCGGGGAGTCGGCCCGGCTCTCCGTGGTCACCGTGCACGACTGGGACGACGACGCCGTCCACGTCGGCGCCCAGCACTCGGCTGTCGGCCGGGACGCGACCCTGCGGCACCTCTCCGTCACCCTCGGCGGGGACCTGGTCCGGGTGTCCTCCACGGTGAACTACCGCGAGCGGGGAGGCGACGCCGAACTGCTCGGCCTGTACTTCGCCGACGCGGGGCAGCACCTGGAACACCGCCTGCTGGTGGACCACTCGGTCCCGAACTGCCGGAGCAACGTCCTCTACAAGGGCGCGCTCCAGGGTGAGGGCGCCCACACCGTCTGGATCGGTGACGTGCTGATCCAGGCGGCGGCCGAGGGCACCGAGACGTTCGAACTGAACCGGAACCTCATCCTCACCGACGGCGCCCGCGCCGACTCCGTGCCCAACCTGGAGATCGAGACCGGGGAGATCGAGGGGGCGGGGCACGCCAGCGCCACCGGCCGGTTCGACGACGAGCAGCTCTTCTACCTCCAGGCCAGGGGCATCCCCGAGGACGTCGCCCGCCGGCTGGTCGTCCGAGGGTTCTTCGGCGAGATCCTGCAGAAGATCACGGTCCCCGAGGTCAGGGAACGCCTCGAGGCCGCGATCGACGCCGAACTGGCGGCGGTCGGCGCGTGACCCACACGCCGGTGTGCCCGCTGGCGGACCTCGACGAGGGACGTCCCGTCGCGGTGTCCGTGGCGGGCACACCCGTGGTACTGGTCAGGCGGGGCGACGACGTGCACGCGTTGCTGGACCGGTGCAGCCACGCCGAGGTGCCCCTGTCCCAGGGCGAGGTCACCGGTGACGGCCTTGAGTGCTGGTTGCACGGAGCCTGCTTCGACCTGCGGACCGGGGAACCCTCCGGCCCGCCGGCCAGCGAGCCGGTCCCGGTGTACGCCGTGGAGGTCCGGGACGGACACGTCCACGTCGCCACCGAGCCGGTCGGAAGTCCCGACTAGTACCCGCCGCGCCGTCTCCCGCCGGCCCCCACCCCCAAGCCACCCGTCAACACCAGGAGAACGAACACACCATGGCCACCCTCGAAATCAAGGACCTGCACGTCTCGGTCAGGACCGACGACGCCGCCAAGGAGATCCTCCGGGGCGTCAACCTGACGGTGAACTCCGGCGAGACGCACGCGATCATGGGTCCGAACGGATCGGGCAAGTCGACCCTCGCCTACGCGATCGCCGGCCACCCCAAGTACGAGGTCACCTCCGGTTCGGTGCTGCTCGACGGTGAGGAACTGCTGGAGCTCGAGGTCGACGAGCGGGCCCGCGCCGGGCTCTTCCTCGCCATGCAGTACCCGGTCGAGGTCCCCGGCGTCTCGATGTCGAACTTCCTGCGGACCGCCGCGACCGCCGCGCGGGGCGAGGCCCCGCAGGTGCGGCACTGGGTCAAGGAGGTCAAGCAGGCGATGGCCGACCTCGACATCGACCCGTCGTTCGCCGAGCGCAGCGTGAACGAGAACTTCTCCGGCGGTGAGAAGAAGCGGCACGAGATCCTCCAGCTGGACCTGCTCAAGCCGAAGTTCGCCGTGCTCGACGAGACCGACTCCGGTCTCGACGTGGACGCGCTGCGGGTGGTGTCCGAGGGCGTCAACCGCTACACCGCGAACAAGGACAAGGGAGTGCTGCTGATCACGCACTACACCCGCATCCTCAAGCACATCACCCCGGACTTCGTGCACGTCTTCGCGGGCGGCCGGGTCGTCGAGTCGGGCGGTGCCGAGCTGGCGACCCAGCTGGAGGAAGAGGGCTACGTGCGCTTCACCGGTGCCAAGGAGTCGGCGGCGGTCTGAGCCGGCGGGAACAGCGGCGCGAGGCGAGGATCATGCGAGCAGTGGAAGGAGGCGGCGGGCGATGACATCGACGGCGACGCCGCTGGACATCGTGACAATCAAGGCCGACTTCCCGATCCTCGCCCGCACGGTGCGGGACGGCAAGCGGCTCGTGTACCTGGACTCGGGCGCCACCGCGCAGCGCCCGACCCAGGTGCTCGACGCCGAGCGCGCCTTCCTGGAGACCTCCAACGCGGCGGTGCACCGGGGAGCGCACCAGCTCGCCGAGGAGGCCACCGACGCCTACGAGAGCGCCCGCGCCCGCGTGGCCCGGTTCGTCGGCGCCCGGCCCGAGGAGGTGGTGTTCACCAAGAACGCCACCGAGGGGCTGAACCTGGTGGCGTACGCGATGAGCAACGCCGCCACCGGCGGCCCCGAGGCGGAGCGGTTCCGGGTGGGGCCCGGTGACGAGATCGTCGTCACCGAGATGGAACACCACGCCAACCTGGTGCCCTGGCAGCAGCTGTGCCAGCGCACCGGCGCCACCCTCCGCTGGTTCGGGGTGACGGACGAGGGCCGGCTCGACCTCGGTGACCTCGACGAACTCGTCACCGAGCGCACCAGGGTGGTGGCGTTCACGCACCAGTCGAACGTCCTGGGCACCGTCAACCCCGTGGCCGCGCTCGTCGACCGGGCCCGCCAGGTGGGTGCGTTGACCGTGGTCGACGCCTGCCAGTCCGTTCCGCACCTGCCGGTCGACCTCGCCGGGCTCGGCGTCGACTTCGCGGTGTTCTCCGGGCACAAGATGCTGGGCCCCTCCGGGGTCGGCGTCCTCTACGGCCGGAGCGAGCTGCTGGAGTCCCTGCCCCCGTTCGTCACCGGGGGATCCATGATCGAGATGGTGCGGATGGAAGGGTCCACCTTCGCGCCGCCACCGCAACGGTTCGAGGCCGGCGTGCCGATGACCTCCCAGGCGGTGGGTCTCGGTGCCGCGGTCGACTACCTCTCGGTGGTCGGGATGGAACGGATCGCCGCCCACGAGCACCTGCTCACCGAGGCAGCGCTGTCCGCGCTCTCCGAGGTCCCCGGTGTCAGCATCGTGGGTCCCACCAGCATGGTCGACCGGGGCGGCGCGGTGTCGTTCACCGTCGACGGGGTGCACCCGCACGACGCGGGGCAGGTGCTCGACAGCTTGGGGGTGGCCGTGCGCGTCGGACACCACTGCGCCTGGCCGTTGCACCGTAGGATGGCCGTTCCCGCGACGGTGCGGGCCACGTTCTATCTCTACAACGACCTTGACGACGTGACGACGCTGGTGGAGGGCGTCCGGGAGGCACAGCGCTTCTTCGGGACGGCCTAGGGGAGCTCGGGATGCAGTTGGACCAGATGTACCAGGAGATCATCCTGGACCACTACAAGAACCCCCACGGCCGAGGTCTGCGTGAGCCCTTCGACGCGGAGTCCCACCAGATCAACCCGGTGTGCGGTGACGAGGTCAGCCTGCGGGTCAACCTCGACGGCGCGGCCGGGACGGATCCGTCGGCGACGGTCGTCGACGTGTCCTACGACGGGCAGGGCTGCTCGATCAGCCAGGCGGCGACCTCCGTGCTCACCGATCTGGTCATCGGCCGCACCGTCCGGGACGCCTTCGACGTGCACGCCGCGTTCGTCGAGTTGATGCAGGGACGTGGGCAGGTGGAACCTGATGAGGACGTACTGGGGGACGGCATCGCGTTCGCCGGGGTGGCCAAGTACCCGGCGCGGGTCAAGTGCGCCCTGCTCGGGTGGATGGCCTTCAAGGACGCGGTGTCCCGTTCGACCGGCAAGGAGGAGACACGATGAGCGACGCCCAGGCTGAGCAGGCGGTGGGGGGCGCGTCCACCGAGGACCGGAGCGCGGCCTCGCTGCCCGAGCCGCCAGCCCCCCGCGCCGACCTTCCCTCGGTCGAGGACCTCGAGGAGGCCATGCGCGACGTGGTCGACCCGGAGCTCGGCATCAACGTCGTCGACCTCGGCCTGCTCTACGGCGTGCAGGTGGGGGAGGACAACGTCGCCACCCTCGACATGACGCTGACCTCGGCGGCCTGCCCGCTCACCGACGTCATCGAGGACCAGGCCAGGGCCGCCCTGACCAGCGGGCCTGGTGGCGGTCTGGTGAGCGACATCCGGATCAACTGGGTGTGGATGCCGCCGTGGGGGCCGGAGAAGATCACCGACGACGGCCGCGAGCAGCTGCGGGCGCTCGGCTTCACCGTCTGATCCGCGACCCTCGGCACGGCCGGCGCGCCCATCGGGCGGCCGGCCGTGCCGCGTTCGTGGTCCCTCAGCGGTCGGCCGTCGCGAACTGGGCGGCGGCGAGATCGGCGTAGAGGCCGTTCTGGGCCACCAACTCCTCGTGGGTGCCCACGGCCGCCACCCGCCCGGCGTCGAGGACGACGATGCGGTCGGCCGAGACCACCGTGGAGAGCCGGTGCGCGACCACGATGACGGTCGTCGTCCGGACGATCTCGTCGATGGTCTCCCGGAGGGCGAGCTCGTTGGCCGCGTCCAGCTGGGAGGTGGCCTCGTCGAGGAGGAGCAGCCGAGGACCTCGGAGCAGCGCCCGAGCGATCGCGACCCGCTGCCGTTCCCCGCCGGAGAGCGTGGTGCCCCGATGCCCGACCACCGTGTCCAGCCCGTCCGGCAGTCGGTTGACCAGCGCGTCCAACCGGGACTTGGCGACCGCGTCGGCCACCGCCGCGTCGTCCGCGTCCGGTGCTCCCAACATCAGGTTCTGGCGGAGGGTGCCGGCCAGGACCGGCGTGTCCTGCTCGACGTAGCCGATGCTGGCGCGAAGGTCGCTCAGCGGCCAGTCCCTGACGTCGCGGTCGTCGACCATGACGCGTCCCGACTCCGCCTCGTGGAAGCGCTCCAACAGCGCGAAGACCGTTGACTTGCCCGCCCCCGACGGGCCGACGAGTGCCGTGAGGCCCCGAGCGGGGACGGTGAAGCTCACGCCGCGGTGCACGGGATCCGGGGCGTCGGGGTAGCGGAAGACCACGTCCTCCAGCCGGACGGTGGCGGGTTCCGAGGTGCGTGCCGGGGCGCCGGCGGGGCTCTCCTCCACCGGCATGGCCTCGACCTCGTTGATCCTGCCGACCGCGGCCAGTCCCACCTGTGCCTGGGCCGCCGCGTTGAGCAGCAGGGAGATCGGCCCCATCAGGTAGAAGAGGTAGAGCAGGAACGCCACCAGGGTGGCGACGTCGCTGGCGCCGGAGGCGACCCGCATCCCGCCCATGCCCAGCACCGCCAGGAAGGCGACCTGCACGGACAGCCCCGAGGCGGTGCCCGCGATGGCCTGCCACAACGCGGCCGTCACCCCCTCCCGCCATGCCGTGCGCGCCGCCCGCTGGATCGAGGCGAGTTCCCGGTGTTCCGCCCCTGAGGCCTTGACGGTGCGGAACGCGCCCAGCACCCGCTCCAACTCGGCGCCCATCCGTCCCACGGACTCCTGGGACCGCGTCATCGCCTGCTTGATCCGGGGCAGCACCACCCACTGCACGAGACCGACGAACACGAACACCAGCAGGGTCACCCCGAGCAGCACGAGGTCGAGGACGGCCATCAGCACGATCACCGCGACGAGGGTGAGCGAGCCGGTCAGGCCGTCGACCAGGGACCGGGTGGTGACCTCGCGCAGGAGGACCGTGTCCGAGGTGACCCGGGACATCAGATCACCCGGCGCGGTCCGCTCGTAGGCGGAGACCCGCAGTCGCAGGAGCCGGTCGACGACACGTCCCCGCGCGGAGAGCACCACCGACTCGGCCGTCCTCCCCAGCACGTACTCGCCGACGGCCCCGACGATCGCTCCCGCCACCAACAGGCAGGTGAGCAGCAGCAGGATGTCGCCGATCTCCTCGCCCGTTCCCAACGCCGCGACCAGCGACTGGGCCGCGAGCGGTTGCGCCAGCCCGGCCGCGCTGCTGACCAGGCTCAGCAGACCAGCCCCGATCAGGGTGGCCCGGTGCGGCCTCGCGTGGGAGAGGAGCGTGCGCCAGGGGCCTCGGGCCCCGCCGCTCCCCTCCGGTTCCGCTGCGGTTCCGGCGTGTCTCGGTCTCGTCACGGAGTCTCCCCAGTGGTCAGCCTCGGCGCGGTCGCGTCCGCGTCCCCGCCGCTGGAGGAGACGGGTGACGTCAGGAGCGGCCGGGCGTGGGGACCACGGTCGGCGGAGAACGTGCCCGGGGGCGGCCGTGGCGTCGACGTCCTGCAGCGGAGGGGTGCGCCTCGCCACCACCAACGTGTGAGGGGCGACGAGCGTTCCGTGACCGCCCTGGGGGCGGGCGTGCGCCGGACCTCCGGTCGTCCCGTGCCTGGCCGGGGCTCAGGGCCTGGCGAGCATGGTGCCCAGCACCAGCCTGGCCCGCAGGTCGGGAGTCGCCGGCCCGAACAGGGCCAGCATCGCCGACATGGTGCCCACCAGGTCGTGCCGGGAGGACAGGTAGGCGGTGCGCAGCTCCGCCGGCAGCCCGAAGAACGCTTCGAAGAACCTGCTGGTCTGCCGGGGGGACAGCCCCAGCAGCGCCTCGCGTCCCCGCGTCCGCAGGGCGTGGACCATCCGCGCCGCGGGTGGCCAGAGCACACCGTGCGCCCCCGCGACCGCCGCTCGGGGGCCGGGGGCCCAGTGCCGGGCCAACGCGCGGGCGGTGGGCGCGGCGGAGGCGAGGGCCGCCGCGACGCCGTAACCGCTGGCCGGGTGCAACATGCCAGCGGCGGAGCCGAACCGCAGCACCCGCCGGGGGGCGGGGCGGGGCGCGCTCATGTCGATCCACACCCGTTCGCTGGCCTGCGCGGCGGACACCCGCACGCCGTGCCGGCGCAGCCGGGCGTGCAGCAGCTCCCGCAGCGTCACGATCGGCAGTCCGGGGCGGCGCACGAGTGAGGTCTCCTCGACGAGCACCCTGCCGTCGCCCAACGGAACGCAATAGCAGAACGTCGCCGTCGCGGAACCCGGCACCGGCGGCCGCCAGTCCATCATCACGGCCTCGTCGGGAGCCACCAGGCGTCGGGCCTCCTCCTCGGGGAGGACGAGCCCGAACGCGGTCTGCGCCGGCACCTCGCCTCGTTCCCGGGACGAGCTGCCGGTCGCGTCCACCAGGACCGTGGTGCGCAGTCGTTCGCCACCGGCGAGCCGGAGCCGTGACCCGCCAGGACCGTGCTCGGCGCCGACGGCGCGTCCCCGCACCAGGGTGACGGAGTCCCGCCGCAGCTCCCCGGCGAGCGCCGCGTTGTCCAGGACGCAGTACTCCCGGTCGGTCCACCACCGCTGGGTGGCGGCGGCCACCCGCACGCGGGGCGACCGGGAACGCACGGCGCGCCGGCGGACATCCGCCGGGAGTTCGTCGGCGAAACAGGCGTAGGTGGGACGCCAGGGACGCCGGGGGAACGGGGCTACGAGTGCGGTGGCGAACCCTTCGTCCGCGCAGGCGGCGGCCAACGCCGTTCCCGCCGGCCCGGACCCCACGATCGTCACGTCGAACTGCCGGGACATGCGTGTGATTCCACCAGGTTCGACGCGGGTTCGCAGATCAGGAGGTGGCGGGAGCGTCCCACCAGAGGCCAGTCCTGGGAACACCGCCGTTCCACTGGAACCGGGGTCGGCCCTGGTGGGGGCCGTCGCGACGTGGCGGTCGTCCTTCCCCGCTCCGGTTCAGAACCGGGCGCCGATCGGCGAACCGTCGGCGGGCACGAGGAAGTCGGAGCTGGGTACTGAGCCGTCCGGAGACCGGGGGCCGGTGAGGATCGCCGGGTCCACGCTGAGCAGGTCCGCCGCCGTCCAGTCCTGCCCGCCGCTCCACGAGTTGCCCGTCCCCGACGGTGTTCCCCGCGACACCGAGCTGGCGTTGCCGACCGCGAGGTTGCCGATCAGCACCGCTGGTGACCGGCGGAGGTCGAACCCGTTGCCGCCGTTGCGGTAGGCGGTCGAGCGCTCCACCCGGTGCGCCCCGGGGTTGCCGTTGTCCTCGAAACCGTCGACGGCGTTGTCGAAGGCGATGCTGTTCCGCACCTGGTGGCCCACGGCCGGGGCGGGGGATCCGCCTCCGAGCTTGAACCCGTTGCCGTCGCCCTCGAAGTCAGGGAACCCCCACCGGTTCTCCCCGTTGCCCCACGCCACGCTGTCCTCGATCGTGATGGGCGATTCGAACATCCACGCGTCGAACCCGTCGTCGGCGTTGTTCCAGAGCCGGGCGCCTCGCACCACGTTGCCCTCGCCCCGGCCCTCCTTGATGGCCAGCCCGTCGGCGCTCTCCCCGTTCTTCCTGGGGTCGTGGTTGCCGTACGAGTCCAGGTCGAGGATGAGGTTGCGGCTCGACTCGCCCTGGAGTTGGAACCCGCTCTCGTAGTTGTCCCTGGTCACCAGGTTGGCGAAGACGTTGTCATCGCAGTCGGAGCAGTAGATCCCGTAGGGGCCCCGGATGATCTCCAGGTCCGTGATGTGCCAGTGGGATGCCTCCTGGTGGATGGCGCCCCGTTCCGGTCGCGGGATGCTCCCCCCGATCGGGGTGTGCGAGGCGGGGAGCCCGTCGCCGTCGATGACGGCGTGCTCACCCGGGTAGCTGGTCAGGGTGATCGGGGCGTCGGGGGTGCCGTCGCGGTCGATGGTGATGTTCGTCGTCAGCCGGTACACGCCCTCGCGGACGGCGATGACGTCGCCCGGTCCGGCGAGTTCGACGGCCCGGTGGATCGTCGCCAGCGGAGCGGCCACGGTTCCCGGCGCGTCGTCGTCCCCGTCGGTGGCGACGACCAGGGTGGGGTCGCTCGTCGGGAGCGGGGTGAGCGCCGGGCCGTCCGGTGCCGGCGGCGAGTGGGTCAACCCGCCGGCGGCCACCGCGGTGAGGACGGCGATCGTGGGCGCGACACGACGTGCGTGCGGAATCATCGGGGTCTCCTCGTCGACGATGACGGGCGGGGACGGTCCCGGTACCCGGTGCGGAGGTCCGGGGAGTGCGCCGATTCTCTGCCCCGTCAGTGCCACCGGGTACCGCCGGCCGCTGTCCGGTAGTGGTCAGCGGGTGCGCACCGTGAGCCCACCGTGGACCTGGGCGGTGAGGAGCCTCCGGGGGAAGGCGGTGTGGCGCGCGGGGGCGTGTGCGGTGTTGGCACCGGTGCGGACCGCGCCGGTACTACGGTCGGGGGCGTGACGAGCCACTCCGAAGTCAGGGCGGTCCGCCGCGGCGGGCACGCCACCCGTGGTGCCGCCGAACTCGCCAGCAGCCCGTTCCGGGTCGACCGGGACCGGGTCGCCAGCTCCCCCTCGTTCGCCCGCCTCGGCGCGGTCACCCAGGTCGTCAGCTCCACGGGCAGCGGCCTGCTGGTGCACAACCGGCTGACGCACAGCCTGAAGGTCGCCCAGGTGGCCAGGGGCATCGCCGAACGGATCCACGCCGACGCGCGCCAGCACGCCGCCGTCGACCGGCTCGGCGGCCTGGACCTGGACGTGGTGGAGGCCGCTTCCCTCGCCCACGACCTGGGACACCCGCCGTTCGGTCACCTGGGCGAACAGGTGCTGGACCGGCTGGCCCGGCACCGGTTCGGCCTGCCCGACGGGTTCGAGGGCAACGCCCAGACCTTCCGCATCGTCACCACCACCGACGCCGGTGGGTTGCTGACCCCGGGCCTGGACCTCACCGCGGCGGTCCGGGCAGCCCTGCTCAAGTACCCGTGGACCCGGCTCTCCTCCCCGCGACCGCACCCCCGGACGATGCGGGTCCCGCCCCGGGGGGCCGCCGAACCACCCGACGCACCCGGCACCGGGTCGGCCAAGTTCTGCGTGTACGTGAGCGAGCTGGACGACCTCCTCCAAGCCCGCGCGCCGTTCCTGGGTCGGATCGACGACTGGCAGCAGACCGTCGAAGCGTCCGTGATGGACACCGCCGACGACATCGCCTACGCCATCCACGACCTGGACGACTTCTACCGGCTGGGGGTGCTCCAGCACGCCACCGTCGCCGCCGAGCTCGGCGGGTGGCTGGCCTCGGCGACGGAACTGGCGGGTCTGAGCGAGGCGGACCTGGGCGGGCACAGCCGCCAGCCCGGCCGTTCCGTCGAGGAACTGCGGCGGAGGTTGCACGCCAAGGACTCCTGGGTCGTCGACGACGAGGCCTTCGCGATGGCGGTCTCCCGGGTGCGGAAGGAGGTCGTGGACGGCCTGCTCGCCGCGCCCTACGACGGATCGGTCGAATCGGAGCAGGCGGTGGCGGCCTTCTCCTCGCGGTGGTCCTCCCGGTTGGTCGACGGTGTCCGGGTCGTCGAGGAACCAGCGGTCCGCCGTGGACACGTGACGCTCGCCGCCGAGCAGTGGCACGAGGTGCAGGTCCTCAAGTTCGTCCACCGGCGCTTCGTGCTGCTGCGGCCCGACCTGGCCATGCACCAACGGGGGCAGGCCCGGCTCCTGACCCGTCTCGTGGAGGCGCTGGACCAGTGGCTCAGCGACCGGTTGGAGGCGGACCGCCTTCCCCGCCGGCTGCATGACCTGGTCGAGCTGGCGACGGTTGAGTACGAGGACCTGGGCAGGACCTCACCGGAGGTGCTCGTCGGGGCCACCGGTGACGAACCCAGGGGCCCCGACGCCGTGCGCGGCCTGGCCAGGGGGCGGGCCGTGGTCGACTTCGTCGCCGCGCTGGGCGATGGCCAGGTGCCCGCGCTGATGGACGCGTTGTCCGGTCGTTCCAGCAGGCTGTGGACCGAGACCTTCGTGCTCTGAGGCGGGTGGGCATCGACGGGAGCCGCGTGACCCGCCCCGCCCTCGGTGGGACGCGCACGCGGGGACGTCCCGATCCAGCGCCGGCGCGGGTGGTCGGCCGCTCGGTGGCGCCCCTGCCGGCGGCGGCCGCACCCGGAGCGGATCGGCTCCGACATCGCACCCGCCGCCACGTCGGCGGCGTCCCGCCGGCCTAGGCTCGGTCGCGTGATCCGCCCTGCCGTGTTCCCTCGCACTCCGCACGCGGCGAACGCCGCGCCTCCCGCTGTCCCCCGGCGAGTCCGGAGGTCGCCGCGCGCGCTCCCGGGACGGGGGGACCCGGGCTGGCCGGCCGGCCCACCGCCGTCCTGGTCCCGGCGAGGGGCGGAGGTCCGGGGATGAGCAGGGTGCGCCAGGTCGCCGGCGGTGGCCGCGCGGTCGAGGTGTCCCCGGAACGCCTCGGGGGCTGGTTCCTCCGGTTCTCGGAGCGGCACGGCGGGGTGACGGGAACGGAGGTCACCGCCAGGGAGGTGCGGGTCGTGGGTGCGGACGGGGCCACCGCCACGGTGCTGGTGCCTTTCCAACCGCTGGTCGCGGGGCACGGCCGGTACCCGGGGCTCGAGGTGGGGCCGCTCGTGGACCACGCGCTCGCCCCGAGGTCGATCGGCCTGGTCCTGGTCCGGCTGGGCGGTCACAGCGTCGGCGTCGTCGAGAACGGCGCCGTGGTCGTCTCACGGACCGGACGACGGCAGGTGCACGGCCGCAACAAGGCCGGCGGGTGGTCCCAGCAGCGGTTCGCCCGCCGCCGGGAGGGGCAGGCGCGACTGGCGCTCGACGCGGCCGCCGACACCGTCGCCGAGGTGCTCGTGCCCCGGCTGGCCGCCCTGTCCGCCGTCGTGCTCGGCGGCGACCGCCAGGCCCTCGACGCCCTCCGGGCCGACCGCCGGCTCGCCGGGGTGTTCGCGCTGGCCGAGGACCGGGTGCTCGACGTGGGCGAACCCCGCCGCACGGTGCTCGACGAGGCCGCGCGGCGCGCGCGGGACGTGGAGATCGTGGTCAGGGACAGGTGATCGCCGCGGCGGCGGGCAGCGAAATCGGCTTGCCGTCGGCCCGTACACTCGGCATGTGGTCGGCATGGTGCGGGCAGCGGGCCCGGTCATGGTGATGACGGTTGGTGTGTGCGCTCGACCACGTTCGCATCGGAGTTTTTCTTGATCTCTGCGACAGACCTTGAACTGCGCGCTGGTTCGCGGATCCTGCTGGCCGACGCCACCCTGCGGGTGCAGCCGGGCGACCGGATCGGGCTGGTGGGACGCAACGGCGCTGGCAAGACGACCACCCTGCGGGTGCTGGCGGGCGAGGGGTTGCCCTACGCCGGCGAGGTCCGGCGGTCCGAGGAGCTGGGCTACCTCCCGCAGGACCCCCGGGAGGGTGACCTCTCCGTGGCCGCCAAGGACCGCGTCCTGTCGGCCAGGGGGTTGGACGAGCTGCTCAGGGAGATGGACAAGGCGCAGACCGCGATGGCGGAGCTGGTGGACGACGCGCAACGCGACTCCGCCGTCCGCCGGTACGGGCGGCTCGAGGAGCGCTTCTCCGCGCTCGGCGGGTACGCGGCGGAGAGCGAGGCGGCCCGGATCTGTTCCAACCTGGGACTGGCGGACCGGGTGCTCGACCAGCCGCTGCGCACCCTCTCCGGCGGCCAGCGCCGCCGGGTCGAGCTGGCCCGGATCCTCTTCGCCGCTTCCGAGGCCGGGGTGAACGGGCGGTCCACCACGACGCTGCTGCTCGACGAACCGACCAACCACCTCGACGCGGACTCGATCGGCTGGCTGCGGGACTTCCTCAAGGCGCACTCCGGTGGGCTGGTGGTCATCAGCCACGACGTCGACCTGCTGGCCGCCGTGGTCAACAAGGTCTGGTTCCTGGACGCCACCCGGAGCGAGGTCGACGTCTACAACATGGAGTGGCGTCGGTACCTGGACGCGCGGGCCGCCGACGAGAAGCGGCGCCGCCGGGAGCGCGCCAACGCGGAGAAGAAGGCCGGCGCGTTGATGGCGCAGGCCGACAAGATGCGGGCTAAGGCGACGAAGGCGGTCGCCGCCCAGAACATGGCCCGCCGCGCCGAGAAGCTGCTGGCCGGGCTCGACGAGCAGCGGGTCGCCGACAAGGTGGCCCGGATCGTCTTCCCCAAGCCGGCGGCCTGTGGTCGCACCCCGCTGACCGCGGAGAACCTGAGCAAGTCCTACGGTTCCCTGGAGATCTTCACCGGCGTGGACCTGGCGATCGACCGCGGCTCCCGGGTGGTGGTGCTGGGGCTGAACGGCGCGGGCAAGACGACGCTGCTCAGGTTGCTGGGGGGGATGGAGCCCGCCGATGCCGGCTCGGTGGTGGCCGGGCACGGCCTGCGCCTGGGTTACTACGCGCAGGAACACGAGACCCTCGACCACGAGGCCAGTGTGTGGTCGAACATCCGGTCGGCGGCGCCCGACACGCCGGAGCAGCAGCTGCGGAGCCTGCTCGGCGCGTTCCTGTTCACCGGGGAGCAGCTCGACCAGCCGGCGGGCACTCTCTCCGGTGGCGAGAAGACCCGGCTGGCCCTCGCGGGACTGGTGTCCAGCGCGGCCAACGTCCTCCTCCTCGACGAGCCCACGAACAACCTCGACCCCGCCAGCCGGGAGCAGGTGCTCGACGCGCTCCGCAGCTACCAGGGTGCCGTGGTCCTCGTGACCCACGACCCGGGCGCCGTGGAGGCGCTGGAACCGGAACGGGTGATTTTGCTTCCGGATGGTACCGAGGATCACTGGTCCGAGGAGTATCTGGACCTCGTGCAGTTGGCGTAGTGTGATCCCGCCGAATGGCGGTCTACGCAGGTTGCGGGCGTGTGACGTGACCCGTCGTCGCGGCGGGAACACTTTGCGATGTTTTCCCATGATCGCCTGGCATTAACGCTGTTGGTGTTCGATCATTGCGGCGACAGGGGCCCGGGAGCGGCCCGACCTGCTCGGACGGAAGGCGGGACAAGGTGGCTGACCTGAAGAAGGGCGCCCGCATCACCGGCGCCGCACGGGACAAGCTTGCGAGCGACCTCAAGAGGAAGTACGAGAAGGGCGCGAGCATTCGCGCCCTGGCCGAATCGACGGGCCGTTCCTACGGCTTCGTGCATCGCGTGCTCAGCGAGTCCGGTGTGCAGCTCCGCGGTCGTGGCGGTGCGACCAGGAGCAAGAAGAAGTAGGCGATGCCCCCAGGTGACGTCGCGGCTAGGCCTCCCGCCCGCGTGTCCGGACACCCCGGAACGCGGGCGGGCCCGCGTCCGGCCTCGGAAGCGGGGCGTCCTCGGTCCAGGTGAACCGCCGTCACCCACGACCAGCCAGCCCGGCTGGACCCGGCCGTCACGAGAACGCCCCGCCACCCCCTTCCCGGCGGACCGGTCGCCAGCGATCATGGTCGGAACAGCTGGCCGAACGGGACGACGGCCGCTCCGGTGCTCCTCGCGTCGGGCCGCCCTCCCCCGTCGAGGGAGCGGGAGGGCACCGTGGAGGAACCGTTGCCGGGCGGGAACGCCGACGCCGGACAGGTGGTGCGGGTCGGGGACACCGTGCGTCGGCCGGGGAGGCCGTGGACCCCGGCGGTACTGGCCCTGCTGGCTCACCTGCGTGATCGAGGCCTGTCGTGGGTGCCCGAACCGCTGGGGGTCGACGAGCGGGGGCGGTCCGTCCTGCGCTACCTGCCCGGGGACAACCCGTTCCCCGCAGGTCTCTCCGCCTTCGCCACCGACTCCGCCGTCCACCGCGTCGGCGCGATGATCCGCGATCTGCACGACGCGGTCGCCGACTTCGTGCCACCAGTCGACGCGCGCTGGCAGGTGCTGTACCCGCACGCGGGGAACGAGATCATCGCCCACCAGGACCTGGCGCCCTACAACGTGCTGGTCCACGGCGACGAGTGGTACCTGATCGACTGGGACGCCGCCGCGCCCGGTGACCGGCTCTGGGACCTCGCCTACGCCCTGCGGGGTTTCGTCCCGTTGAGCGGGGACGGCGCGTGGGAACCGGGCGGTACCGAGCGGCGGCTGCGGCTGGTGGTGGACGGGTACGGCGCCACCGGCCCGGAACGGGAGCTCCTGGCCGGCCTGGTGGTCGAGCGGGTGAGATCGATGGCCGAACTCCTCCGGGAGGGGTGGCGGCACGGCCGGCAGCCCTGGGCGCGGATGTACGCCGAGGGCCACGGGCCGTACTGGGCGGCGGAGGCCGGGTTCGCCGCCGCACGCGTCGAGACCTGGCGGAGGGCGCTCCTCGCGTGAGCGGCGTCCCCCGCCAGGTCAGCTCCCGCCCCGGGTCAGCCCGCTCGGCGGCGCCCGATCAGCGGCAGGACTCGACCAGCCAGATGTCGCGGAACTGCGTCCGGGTGTCCGGGTCGTGGTTCTGGAGCCCGATGTGCCCGACGGTCCCCCGGTCCGGGTCGTCACTGGTGAAGTCGTTCACCAGCTCTCCGTTGAGGTAGACCCGGTAGCGCTCGCCCTCGACGCGCAGCGCGTACCGGTTCCACTCGCCGACCGGCCTGGACGGGTGGGAGGTGGCGTCCTGCTGGTTGTAGATCGCTCCCGTCTTCTGCGGGTCGCCGCCGGGGTTGTCGTTGATCTGCACCTCGTACCCGTGGTCGACGGCGACCCAGGGGTCGTCACCCGGGTCGGGGAAGCGCAGGAAGACACCGGAGTTGTCGGTCTCGGCCGTCACCCTCCAGTCGAGGAACAGGGTGTAGTCGCCGAACGGGGCGCGGTCATACCACAGCAGACCCATCCCGTCCCGGGTCTGGAGCGTGCCGTCCACGACGTCGAAGCCGCCCGGACCGGCCTGCGACCAGCCCTCCAGCGTCTCACCGTCCCACAGGCGGGTGATGCCGTGCCCGGGCAGGCCGCCGGGCAGGCCCGCGCAGCGCAGGGCACGGGGCACGTCCCGCGCCGAGGCTTCCGCCGCTTCCGGAACCGGGGTGTCCTGGGTGGAGGGGTCCGAGGAGGTCGGGGTGGGTCCGGCGAGGACACCGGGGGTCACCAGGGCGAGGCCGGCGACGACGGCCGAGATGAGTGCGCGCATGACGTTCCCTTCTCCGTGTTGTCGGCATGGGGTGCCGGAGGGGGGCGGCACGCGCCGCCCCCCTCCGGCCCGAGGGCCGTCCGAGCTGGTCGGTCGGTGCGATCAGTCGCGTCGACCGATGTCGGACGAGACCGCGGCGTGGATGACCCGGGCCCGTTCCGCGGTGTCGAGCAGCCCCTCCGCCGCGAGGTCGGCGGTCAGCTGGCGGACGTGGGCGACGAACACGGCGTGGCCCGACCACTCCCTCGTCTCGTCCACCAGGTCGTTGACGGTGCACCCGTCATCCCTGACCCGGTTGGGGACGCCGCTGTCCTGGCCGGCGTGGACGGTCTCCCGGAGATCCGAGCCGGGGCAGGCGTCGTGGCGGATCACGAAGGAGAGCTCCGCCTCCTCCGACACCGCGCCCCCCGCCGTCCGCGAGCGGTAGCCCAGGACGTGTTCGCCCTCCTCCTCGCTGGTCAACGGTTCGGAGTAGGTGCTCCAGTCGCCGTCACCCCACCGGTACTCGATCTCGGTGCCCTCGCCGCCCTCCTCCACGGAGAGGGTGGCGGTAACGGGGGAGTGGTAGGTGCCCTCCCAGTCGCCGTGCGGGTCACCGTTGGGCTCGGCCGGGTCCAACGCCGCAGTGACCGCCGGGGCGCCGGGCGGCTGCTCGTCCTCACCCAACGGCTTGATCCGCAGGTTCCGGAAGCGCAGCTGCGAGTCGGCGTTCTCGACGCCGATGTGACCGCTCAGCCCCCGGCTGCCGTCACCGGTGTACTCGGTGACGATCCGGTCGTTCAGCGTCACCGTGTACTGCTGGTCGACCACCTCGATCTCGAAGGTGTTCCAACCCCCGTACGGCGGATTGGCGGTCAGGTACTTCGCCGCCATGTAGCCGTTGATGGAGCCGGTCCGGTTGATGGCGTCGTCGACCCGGTCGAGGATCGCCACCTCGTAGCCCTGGTCCGAGGGCACCGAGAGGTCGCCCCGAGGGTCGGGGAAACGCTGGTAGAGACCCGAGTTCGCGCTGACGCTGTAGGTCTCGTACTCGGCCTCCAGCACGTAGTCGTCGAACTCCCGTTCGGCGTACCAGAGGATGCCCCGGGGGCCGTGCGGGCGCAGCGTGCCGTCCTCGTCGACGGTGAACCCGCCGCCGCCCAACTGC
Source organism: Actinoalloteichus caeruleus DSM 43889 (assembly GCF_000429185.2). Classification (GTDB taxonomy): domain Bacteria; phylum Actinomycetota; class Actinomycetes; order Mycobacteriales; family Pseudonocardiaceae; genus Actinoalloteichus_B; species Actinoalloteichus_B caeruleus. The sequence continues at coordinate 336,260 of NZ_AUBJ02000001.1, forward strand.
TCCCAACCGGCGAGGCTCTTCCCGTCGTAGAGGTTGAGGAAGCCGTCCTCGTCGGCCACCACCTGCCAGCTGGCGGCCGCCGTGGCCGTGGACAGGTCGGTGCGCAGGTTCAGGATGTCGGTGCCGTCCGCGCCACCGGTCACGAGGGTGTCCCCGCCCCGGACGCAGCCGCCCCCGTAGCCGAGGCAGGCCACCACCCTCTCCTCCGAGGTGACCGTGCTCGCGTAGTCCAGGGTGACGGTGCCGTCCTCGTCCGGTGTGCCCACCGTGCGTTCCACCAGCAGGTGGGGGACCCCCTCGTCCTGCCCCGGGGGGAGGGGGCTGGCCGGGGACCGCCGGTAGACCTCCAGGGTGACCTCCGCGTCGCGGGCCTCCTCGCTGACCGTCGCGGTCACCGTGTGGGTGTCGTCGGTGGTCAGCTCGGCCTCGGCGGGGTCGACGGCCAGCGTTCCCGTGACCGCGTCGTGCACGGTCACCTCCACGGTGTCGGTCGCCCGCACCACCCCGTCCGGGTCGGTGACCGTCACCGTCGCCGTGTGCTCACCGGTCTCGGTGTAGGTGTGCTCCACGGCATCCCCGGACGCGGCGGCACCGTCGCCGAAGTCCCACTCGAAGGACGAGCCCTCCGGCAGCGCCTCGCCCTCCGCGGTGAAGGCCACGTCCAGCGGTGCCGGGCCGCGGTCGACGTCACCCACGGCCTCGACGTGCCGAGGTCCGGCCGCCCCGAGGCCCTGGAACGAGATGTGGTCGAGGTCGAACAGGTTCGAGCCCTCTCCCGCGAAGACGAGGAACAGTTCGTGCGTGCCCCCGGGGTCGGTCAGTTCCACCGGGTCGAGGTCGACGAACTCGCCGTCGCCCGAGGGCACCGGCAGCGTCGCGACCAGCTCCCCGTCCGGCGCGCCGAGGCGCAGCTCGACGGCACCCTCCGCGTCACCGGTGGCGACCCGCAGGTTGACCCCGTCGATGTTGAGCAGGTTCATCGGGCGGTAGGAGATCCAGTCGCCCGGGTCGATCTCGGTGACGACCTGACCGCCCTCGGCGCCCTCCCGGTCGCCGACGCTGATCCCCTCGGACGAGGAGAAGTGCTGCGCCTGCTTGGTCTTGGGCTGGAGGATGATCTCCTGCTCGCTCGTCGTCGAGCCCACGCCGTCCGAACCCCGGTCCGAGTAGCTGGTCCGCGCCACCCAGAACAGGTTCGCGTCACCGCTGTGCGAGCCGGACTCGGGGGAGAACACGCCCTGGCAGTTCTGGAAGTTGTCCTGCGGGTGGGCGTGCGTGTCGTGCCCGAGCGCCGTCTGCGTGGTCACCTCCGTGCAGGAGATGCCGTCGCCGATCGACCCGTCCTCGACGTCGTCGACCTCGACGCGGTACGCGATCTGGTCCTCCCAGTCGAACATGCTGCCGTCGGGAGGCGTCGAGAAGCGGACGTCGGGCGCGTTGTTGCCGATGGTGATCGTGATGCGTTGCACCGTCTCGCGACCGGCGGTGTTGCTGACCGTCAGCTTGGCGTGGTAGATGCCGTTCTCGGCGTAGGTGTGCCGCGCGGTCGGCCCCTCGGCGTCGTCCACGCCGTCACCCTCGAAGTCCCAGGCGAAGGTCAGCTCACCGCCGTTGGGATCCGTGCTCCGGCTGGCGTCGAAGGACACCGGCAGCGGGGCCTCACCGGAGGTCTGGTCGACGCTCAGCTCCACGGCCGGCGACTGGACGCCCTGGGTGTGGTCGATGCGGTACAGGCCGGCGTAGGTGCCCGGCGTGAAGAACCCACCGCCGTACTCGAGGACGTAGAGCGAGCCCTCCGGCCCGAACTCCATGTCCATCGGCTGGTTGAAGTCGAGCTCCTCGAGGAACGGCGTCATCGACTCGTACTCGCCGGACTCGTCGAACCGGACGTCGGCGACGAAATTGCGGGAGTATTCGTAGAAGAAGTGGGCGCCGTCGAAGGACTCGGGGAACTTCGTGTTCGACTCGAGGTCGGGGTCGTAGCGGTAGACGGGGCCGCCCATGGCGGTATTGCCGCCCTCGCAGGGCAGCTCGGGGAATTCGTCCGAGCAGCCGTAGGAGTACCAGACGTCCGCCGCCGTGGCCGGGGGGAGCTCGGCGAGGCCCGTGTTGTTCGGCGAGTCGTTGACCAGGTTGGCGCAGTCGAAGGTCTCACCCGACTGACCGTTGGTGAAGTCGTAGTCCACGTAGGGGGTGTTGTTCCCCATGCAGTACGGCCAGCCGCCGTTGCCGGGCCCGTCCATCAGGTAGACCTCGTCGAAGGCCTCCGGACCGCGTTCCGGGTGCGCGTCCCGCGCGTCCGGGCCCACGACGCCGAGGAAGATCCGCCCGGTCTCCTGGTCGACGCTGAAGCGGAAGGGGTTGCGCAGGCCCATGTAGTAGATCTCCGGGCGTGTCCCCTCGGTCCCCTCCTCGAAGAGGTTGCCCTCGGGGATGGTGTACCCGCCGTCGTCCTGGACCGTGATCCGCAGCAGCTTGCCGCGCAGGTCGTTGGTGTTGCCGGAGGAGCGCTGCGCGTCGAAGGGTTCCCGTCCCTCCCGCTCGTCGATCGGGGTGTACCCGTCGGACGCCCAGGAGTTGGTGTTGTCCCCGGTGGAGAGGTAGAGGTTGCCCTCCGCGTCGAAGTCGATGTCGCCACCGACGTGGCAGCACAGGTCCCGCTGGGTCGGCACCTCCAGGATGACCTGCTCGCTGGCGAGGTCGAGGGTGTTGCCGTCCAGTTGGAAGCGGGAGAGGACGTTGCGCGGTTGCGGGTCCGGCGGGGCGTAGTAGGTGTACACCCAGCCGTTGTCCTCGAAGTCCGGATCGAGGGCGATGCCCTGGAGCCCGTCCTCCTCACCGGCGTAGACCTCGATGTGGCCGGCGGTCGTCACGTTGTACGAGTTGGGGTCGAAGATCTTGATGGTGCCCCGGCGGTCGGTCATGAGCACCCGGCCGTCCGGTGCCACGGCCAGGGCCATCGGCTCCCCGACGTCCTCGGTGAGCTGGATCTTCTCGAAGTCCCCGTCGACGGCCGCGTACGGCCGGAGCGTCGCCGTCGAGCTGACGTGGACGGCGTCGTCGGGATCGTCCGGTTGGGCCGCTGCCGGCGGACCGGCGAGCGGGAGCAGCAGCGCGGCCGCGGCGAACGCGGTCACCGCACGGCGGCGTGACAATGACATGCTTCGTCCTTTCCAGACAGGGCACAGCCAGGGGTGTGTTCTCCCCGCCGCCACGGAGAACACCCTTCCGCCCTCGCGGGGTGAATGCTAGGAGTCCCGGTGGGAAAAAGCACGGGGTTAATTTTCGCCCATTGCTGTGCTATGGAAGTGGCGATCCTCTGCCATGTGAGTGAGGGCGGGTCTCTCAATTCCGTCACTGTGCGTGGTTCGCGGGCTCGGTGATCCGTGGAATTAGACGATTCGGGTTCGGCGGATTGTTCTCCTTTCGGGTTCGTCCATTGCGCGAACAAAGGAAAATCGCCGACCCCGGTCACTCGGCCGATCGGTTCGCGACACGTGCGGGTCCTCCGGGTACCTCGGGCCCGCCCGGCGTGCGGGTATCTTCCGGGCGAGGACGACCGACGGGAGCTGAACCCGGTATGGGGCGACGTGGGGAACGCCGGGAGCTGCTGGCGGAGGCCGCGATCGAGGTGCTGGCCGCCGTCGGTGGGCGAGGGCTGACACATCGGGCGGTGGATCGTGAGGCGCGCGTCCCGGAGGGGACGACGAAGAACTACTTCCCCTCCAGGGAATCCCTCCTCGCGGCCATCGCCGACCACCTGGCGGAGGACCACAGGGCCGCCGTCGCCAGCCTGCGCAGGCACACCCCCGAGTCGGTGACCGCCGGCCAGCTCGACGCCCTGTACCGGGGCATGTTGCGGCGTTCCACCGGCGTGGGCCGGTCCCGGCTCCTCGCGTTGCTCGAGCTCTACCTGGAGTCGATCCGCCGGCCCAGCGTCCGCGACGCGTTGGGTTCGATGGCCCTGGCGAATACCGACGCGACCATCGCCCTGCACGAGAGCGCGGGCCGGCGCCTGACCCGGGCCCAGGCCGGCCGCCTCGACGCCTACCTGCTGGGGCTCTCCCTGCTGCTGCTCGCGCTGCCCGCCGACGTGCTGCGCGGCGCGGGCCTGGACCCGGCGCCGCTGCCGACCGACGCCATCAGCGACGGGCCGGAACGTGACGGCGGGCCCGGCTCACCGAGGTGAACCGGGCCCGCCAACCACCGCCCCCGGGGCGCGCACCGCGACCCGGGGGAACCGTCACACCACGGCGCCGGTGCTGTTCTCGTCGCGACGCTTCTTCTTCTTGGGACGCGCCGCGCCCGGCCACCTCGTGTCGAGTAGCACGGCGAACGGCGACGCCACGGTGATCGTGGTGACGTTCCCGACGAAGCTGCCGACGATCACCGCGAGGGCGAAGTCGACCAGTGAGCCACCGCCCAGGAAGAGCAGCGCGCCGAGCACCGCGAACACACCGATGCCGGTGTTGATCGTCCTCGGCATCGTCTGGAGGATCGCCAGCCCCGCCACCCGGAAGAACGGGTCCTTCGGGTGCGAGGCGCGCAGCTCCCGGACCCGGTCGAAGACCACGACCGAGTCGTTCACCGAGTAGCCGATCACCGTCAGCATCGACGCGATGAACACGCCGTCGACCAGCCGGCCCGTCCAGGCGAAGAACCCGAGCAGGAAGAGGATGTCCGCCGCCAGACCGGCCATCACGGCAACCGCCAGCCGCCAGTCGAAGCGGAAGGACAGGTAGATCACCTGCACGAGCACCGCCAACAGGAAGGCGAGGATCGCCTGGTTCCGCAGCTCGTTGCCCATGCTGGGGCCGATCAGGTCGGACCTGAGCTGTTCCACCTCACCGCCGGCCGCCGTGCTGACCGCGTCGGCGATCCGGCCGACCTCGGACTCGTCCAGGGGAACGGTGCGCACCGAGATGCCGTTGTCGTCGGTGCTCGACACCTGCGCGTCGGGGAACCCGGCTGCCGCCAGCTCGGAGCGGACGTCGCCGAGATCGACCTCCTCCGACGAGGAGTACTCCAGGTACCTGCCACCGGTGTACTCGACACCGAGGTTGAGCCCGCGCACGGCCAGCCCGAGGCCCACGACGAGCAGCACGACCAGCGATCCCACCAGCCAGCGGCGGTGCCGCCGGTAGAAGTCGGGCGACCGCCGCTCGAACCACTGGCGGACCCGACCGATGCTGGCGATACCGCTGATCGCGGGCTTCCTCGCCACCACACCCCGGAAGGTGAGCTGCTGCAGGACCCGGCTGAGCACGAAGGCGCTGAACATCGAGACCGCGACACCGACGCTGAGGGTGACGCCGAAGCCCCGCACCGGGCCAGCGGCCAGGGCGAACAGCAGCGCCGCCGCCAACAGGGTGGTGATGTTGGAGTCCGCGATCGCGGTGAGCGCGCCCCGGAACCCGCCCGTCACGGCGTTCTGCATCCGGCGGACCGGGGACTTGGTGCCCGCTCCCGCCGCGTACTCCTCCCGGGACCGTTCGTAGATCAGCACGTTCGCGTCCATCGCCATACCGATGGCGAGAACGAAACCCGCCAACCCGGGGAGGGTGAACGTCGCGCCGATCGCGAGCATCAGCCCGTAGGCGATCGCCGTGTACCCGGCGAGCGCGATGGTGGCGATGAGACCGGCCATCCGGTACACGACCAACAGGAAGAGACCGGTCAGCGCGACACCGATGATCGAGGCCATCACGCTGGCGTCGATCGCGTCCTGCCCCAGGGTGGGGCCGACGGTCCGCTGCTCCACGACCTCGACCTGGACGGGCAGCGCGCCGTCGCTGATCAGCAGGGCCAGCTGGTTGGACTCCTCCTCGGTGAAGTCACCGGTGATCTGCGTGGTCCCCCCGGTGATACCGACGTTGCAGCGCACGTCCGGCGTCACCTGGGGAGCGGAGATGATCTCGTTGTCCAGGACGATGGCCACCCGCCGCGCGGGGTCACCGTTGGGCGCGCACGCGGCCTGGCCCGTGATGTCCGCCCACCCGCGGCCGTCGTGGAAGTCGAGGGAGACGTGCCAGCCGAGCCCCTGCTGGCCGTCCAGCCTGGCGGTGGCCCGGTTGATGGCCTCACCGGTCATCGCGGCCGGCGCGAGCTGGAGCCGCTGGCCGCTCTCGTCGGGCAGCACCAGTTCACCGGTCTGCTCCTGGTCGGAGTCCCCCTCCGGGGGGGTCGACTCCTCCGGAGGAGCCAGGCCGACGACGGGGTGGATCGTCAACTGGGCGGTCCGGCCGATCGTCTCCAGGGCCTCCTCAGGGTCCTGGACGCCCGGCATCTCCACGACGATGCGGTTGGAGCCGGACCGGATCAGGTTCGGTTCGGCCACTCCGAGGGAGTCGACGCGGCGGCGCAGCACCTCCAGCGTCTGGTCCATCGTCTCGTCGTCCAGGGTGCCCCCGGGGGCCTCCTCGGCCTCCAGGGTGATCTGGGTGCCGCCCTGGAGATCGAGTCCGAGCCGGGGCTCGGTCGTGAGCAGCATGGTCCCCGCGCCGAGCAGCACGAGGAGGGCGAGCAGTCCTCGGAGGAGGAGCGAACGTTGGTCCGAGGAGCGGGTCGAGCGGGTGGAGCGGGGTGGTGGCACGGTGTGGTCTCCACTGCGGTGGGCGCACGACGGCTGGTGTCGCCACGTGCTGGGGTGACGGGGGCGGCGGTCGCCGTCCCTCCGGACGCCTCAGTGCCGTGCCACCCCGGGCGGTCCCCGGCCGGTGCTCATGCCGTCCGCGCCGGGACGGGCCGGAACCCGCGGCGGGGACAGACGGGGGAGGTGGGCGGTGAACGGAGCCCGACCCAGTAGCGGAGCGCCACCGTCCAGCACGGCGGGATCACGGGTGGGCCCGGTCTCCCCGACCGCCTGGTGGGCGAACGCGGCGAACGCGGCGAACGCGGCGCGGGCGGGCACCGGTCCGCCGGACCCGGTCCGGGTCGCGCGAGGGCCGGTCCGTTCGTGCTGGTTGGCCGGGTCCGCGCGCAGCGCGTGCGACACGCCGCCGGCCGGGCCGGTCCCGCCCGCGCCGGGCCGGGCGGCGGCGGGGCCGCCAGTCCCACCAGCGTGCACAGCGCACCCACGAGCACCATGCCCGACCACGACAGGAAGCGGCCCGGGCGTGCGCTCATGCGTGCTCCCTGGGTCGCCGTCAGTGGTCGCGCGGAGTGTATCGGGACCACGGGGGGTGTCCAGTAAGCCGGAAGGACCCTTCGCGTGCCGTCCACCGCACGGCCGTTGGGGTCGGGACGCCCTCGCGAGCCACCGCCCGCGCCATCACCCGGAGCGACCAGTCGGGACCGACAGCGATCTCCCGCCGGACGCGCCCGTCGCGTGGATGACGGGGCATGACAAGATCCACCAGTGCGCTTCTTCGCCGATCTGCACATCCATTCCAAGTACTCGCGGGCCTGTAGCCGCGACTGCGACCTCGAGAACCTGGCATGGTGGGCCCGGCGCAAGGGCCTCCACCTCGTCGGGACCGGCGACTTCACACATCCTCGCTGGTTCGAGCACCTCCGGGACACCCTCGAACCCGCCGAACCCGGGCTCTTCCGCATCAGGCCGGACCTGGACCGGGACATCCTCCGCCGCCTGCCGGCCTCCTGTTCCTCGCCGGTCCGATTCCAGCTGTCGGTGGAGATCTCCACCATCTACAAGGCGGGCGAGCTGACCCGCAAGGTCCACCACCTGGTGTACATGCCCGACTTCGCCGCGGCTGAGGAGTTCAACCGCCGGCTGGGCAGGATCGGCAACCTCGGTTCCGACGGGAGGCCCATCCTGGGCCTGGACTCGCGGGACCTGCTGGAGATCGCGCTGGAGAGCGGCGACGGCGCCTACCTGGTGCCAGCCCACGTGTGGACGCCCTGGTTCGCGGTGCTGGGCTCCAAGTCGGGGTTCGACACGGTGGACGAGTGCTACCGGGACCTCGCGCCGCACGTCTTCGCCCTGGAGACCGGCCTCTCCAGCGATCCCGCCATGAACTGGACGGTCTCGGGACTGGACCGCTTCCAGCTCGTCAGCAACTCCGACGCGCACTCGCCTCCCATGCTCGGACGGGAGGCCACCGTCTTCGACACCGAACTGGACTACCACGCGGTGCGCCGCGCCATGGAGACGGGCGACGGACTCGCCGGCACCGTCGAGTTCTTCCCCGACGAGGGCAAGTACCACCTGGACGGACACCGCAAGTGCGGGGTCCGGTGGACACCCGACCAGACCAGGGAGCACGGCGGGACGTGCGGTGTCTGCGGTCGGCCCGTCACGGTCGGCGTGTCGAACCGGGTCGCCCAGCTCGCCGACCGGCCGGCCGGGCACCGGCCGGAGAGGGCGACGCCCTTCCGGAGCCTGGTCCCCCTGCCGGAGATCATGGGGGAACTGCTCGGCGTCGGGCCCAAGAGCAAACGGGTGCTCGGCGAGATCGCGGAACTCACCGGCCTGTACGGACCGGAACTCGCCATCCTCGACGAGGTGCCCGTCGACGAGCTGTCCGCGCGGTCGACCCTGCTCGGTGAGGCCATCGCCAGGCTGCGCCGAGGCGAGGTGATCCGTGACGGTGGCTACGACGGCGAGTACGGGGTCATCCGGCTCTTCGAACCCGGCGAGCTCCGGCGCGACCGGGAACGGCACACCCCCGCCCTCTTCGACGCCGAGCCGACCCCCGCCCCCGTGCGGGCGAGGCCGGGAACCGTGCCCGGTGGAGCCCACGCGGCGACCACCGCCGGGGCCCCCGGTGTTCGGGGAGGGGCGTCGACCCCGCAGCCGACCACCGCCGCCGCGCCGGACGGCGCCGTGGAGGGGACCCCCGTGGCGGCGGAACAGTCCGACGGCCCACTGGCGGGGCTGGACCCGGACCAGCTCCGCGCCGCCGGTGCCCCGGCGGGACCCCTGCTCATCGTCGCCGGTCCGGGAACCGGCAAGACCCGCACCCTGACCCGCCGCATCGCCCACCTGTGCGCGCGGGGCGTACCACCCGAACGAGTCCTCGCGATCACCTTCACCAGGAGGGCTGCCGAGGAGATGGCGGAGCGGTTGGCCGACCTCGTCGGCGACGCGGCCCGCGCCATGGCGGTGACCACGTTCCACTCGTGGGGTCTCCGGCTGCTCCGCGAGTTCCCGCAGCGGTTCGGGCTCACCCCCGACTTCGCCGTCGCCTCCGAGCAACGACGACTCGAGGTGGTCGGCACCCTCACCGGAGACGCCCGCGGCGCGCGGGCCGTGCTGGGCGAGCTCTCCCGTCTCCGGAGGTCCGGGTGCGTGCCGACGGGCACCGCCGCCGTCACTCCGGGCGAGGACGGTGCCGGGACGCCCCCCGAGGTCGGCGCGCCCAGCGGGGAGCCGGATCCGGAGCTGGTGGAGCTCGCGACCCGCTACCTGGGGGTGCTGCGCTCCCACGACCTCGTCGACCTCGATGACCTGGTCGCCCTGCCCACCGAGCTGCTGGAGTCCGACGCCGACCTGCGCTCCCTGGTCCGTGCCCGGCATCCGTGGGTCTCGGTCGACGAGTACCAGGACGTCGACGAGGTGCAGTACCGCCTGCTGCGGGCGCTGGTGCCCCCCGAGGGGAACCTGACCGCGATCGGTGATCCGGACCAGGCCATCTACTCCTTCCGGGGGGCCGATGTGCGCTTCTTCCTCCGGTTCCAGGAGGACTTCCCCGGTGCGAACACCGTGTCGCTGACCAGGAACTACCGCTCCAACCGGCACATCGTCGCCGGGGCGCTCCAGGCGATCGCCCCGACCACGCTGGTCCCCGGACGAGCCCTGCTCCCCTCGGCGGCGCTCCCCGCGACGAGGATCGGCCTGCACCAGGCCGGGGACGAGCGCGCCGAGGCCTCCTTCGTGGCCAGGACCATCGATGCCCTCCTCGGTGGTTCGTCGTTCCACTCGCTCGACTCCGGGCGGGCCTCCGGTGAGGGCGACGAGGGGCTGGGCTTCTCCGACATCGCGGTGCTCTACCGCACCGACGCCCAGGCCTCGGCCGTGGTCGAGGCGCTCACCGTCGCCGGCGTCCCCTTCCAGAAGCGGTCGCACGACCGGTTGCGGGAACGGCCCGGCGTCGCCGAGCTGGTGGCCGAACTGCGGTACGTCCCGCCAGCTCCCCCAGGCGGCGGAGGCCCGGTGACCGTGCTCGACCGGCTGCGGCGCGCGGCCGACCGGCTGGCCGCTCGCGTCCCGGTGGGTGAGCGCGCCGAGCGGCTGGTCCTGCTCGACACGGCGGTCGACCTGCTGCGAGGACTGGCCGCACGCTGCGGGGCGGACCTGGATCGCTTCCGGGACGAACTGGCACTCGGAGTGGAGGTCGACACGCTCGACCCGAGGGCCGACCGGGTCGCGTTGCTCACCCTGCACGCCGCGAAGGGGCTCGAGTTCCCCGTCGTGTTCCTCGTCGGATGTGAGGACGGGCTGTTGCCCCACCGCCTTCCCGGCACACCACCGGGGGAGCAGGACCCGGCGGCGCTCGCGGAGGAACGACGGCTGTTCTTCGTGGGCATGACCCGGGCCCAACGCCACCTCTACCTGAGTTCGGCCGCGAACCGGTTCCGCCACGGCGCCAGCCGGCCAGGGGTGCCCTCGCCCTTCCTGTCCGCCCTCGACGGTGGGGTGTACCAACGCATCGGGCAGGCTGGCCCGAAGGCCAGCCGGCCGGCGCGTCAGCTCCGACTGCTCTGATCGCCGCGAACGGGGGCTGCCTCGCCCCCGGCCAGGCTCTTCTCGAACCAGTGGTCGGAGTACGGGGCGTTCGAGTAGGCCGGGATCTCCCGGAACCCCCGGCTCGTGTAGAGCGAGCGCGCCTCGACGAGATCGGCACGGGTGTCGAGTCTCATCCGGGTGGCGCCGAGATCCCGGGCCGCGTCCTCCGCGGCCGAGAGCAGCCGCGCGCCCAGGCCCCGTCCCCGGTGGTCGGGCAGGACGAACAGGCGTGTGAGTTCCGCGGTCAGCGGGTCGAGCACCCGGACCCCGACGCACCCGGCCGTCGTCCCCGCCCACCGGGCGAGGAGGAACTCGCCGTGCGGGGGAGTGAGGTCGTCGCTGGGCTCGTCGGCGAGTGCCGTCTCCCATTCGGCGGTGGTGGCGGGACGACCCCGCCGGACCAGGAAGTAGCGGTCGACGATGTCCCGATAGTAGGTGCGCGACACGGCCACCGATTCGGCCGCCCGGACGTCCTGCGGCTGGATGACCCACCGTGCGGGGCCGGCGGGAACGCTGCTCATGCCGTCATTCTCGCGCCTCGCCGGCGCCGAGGGGAGATCACCCCGCACCGGCTCCCGCCAGGGGGCCTGGCCAGCCCCGACGGGGGCCGATCGCCGCGCTGGCACGCGGTGGGCCGGTCCTCGCCACGCCCGACTCGCGGGTCGTGGTCGATCGAACCGGATGGTGGCCTCGCGGACCCTTCTCCGCAGGTCGGACTGGCCCTCACCCCGTACGGTGACGACGCCGCGCCCACAGATTCCCCCGTTAGGCCGCTACCCGTCACGGAGCCGCGTGCTAACCTTGCACTCGGTTGCTGTTGCAGTTCCTCGCATGTTCTTGGACGCCCGCGGAGCCACATTGCGGGCGTTTTTTGTACGTGGGCCCCGGTCCATGACGGGGGACGGTCACAACCAGGGAGCCGCGCAGTGCGGTTCTCGATAACGTCCCTCACAAGGAGACACAGTTCATGGCTCAGGGCACCGTCAAGTGGTTCAACTCGGAGAAGGGCTTCGGCTTCATCGCCCAGGACGGGGGACCGGACGTGTTCGTCCACTACTCCTCCATTGACACCCAGGGGTTCCGCACGCTGGAGGAGAACCAGCGCGTGGAGTTCGACATCACCCAGGGGACCAAGGGCCCGCAGGCCGAGCGCGTCCGTCCGCTGAGCTGAGGTGTGACCACCGTGTGCCCCGGCGAGTCTCCACTCGCCGGGGCACACGTCTACTGATGGTCGTCCGTCGTAGGGTCGTGGTGTGCGTCGGGAGAGTCACCAGGGGAGTGCTGTGAAACGCAGGATGGATCTGGGAGCGGTTCGTTTTCGACTCCGCGTGACCTGGCACCGCAAGGTGATGCTCACGCTCACGGGATCCACGCCTCGGAGCTGCCGGGTGGATGTCGGCCTGCACCAGGTCGTCGTGCGAGCGGGGCGGTTCTTCCGCACCGCGTTCCCGCTCGGCGCCGTGCAGGCGGTGCGGGTACTGCCGCACCACAAGGCACCCGGGGCGGACATGCGCTCCCGGGACGGCGTGCGCCTGCTGGGTGCGCGGACCTCGGTGGTGCAGATCCTCCTGGAGGCTCCGGCGCACGCCCGGCGCCTCGGCCGGCGGGTGGCGGTACGTCGGCTCACCCTCTCCGTGGACGACCCCGGGCTGCTCAAGACGGTGTTGAGCAACCGGGGCAACCGGTGGCGGCGCCAGGAGTGGTCCGCCAACTGAGACGGGGTGGGCTGACCCGCGCCTCGGGCTCCCCCAGGGGTGCGGCGAACACGGCTCGTCCCGCCTCGCGCGTACCGTCCAGCGCGCCTCCTGCCCGCCCAGCCCTTCGGTCGCGGTGGCCTTCCCCCGGCATCGGCCGGGGGGTTGCGGCCCTCCGGCCCCGGGTAGCCCTGGTGCGAGGTCCCGCCACTGGCGGGCCGTCGCGTCGACGGTGCGGGCCGGGCGCGGGACGACGAGGACCGGGGCGAGGGGAGACGGCTCATGGACCTGCTCACGGCGCACGGCAGGGCGATGGCGGAGTTCGACCGACGGGTCCGGCAGGTGACCCCCGACCAGTGGACCAACGCCACTCCCTGCACGGAGTGGACGGTGCGGGACCTGGTGAACCACATCGTCACCGAGCAGCGGTGGGCACCGGTCCTGCTCTCCGGGGCCACCGTCGCGGAGGTCGGGGACCGCTTCGACGGGGACCAGCTCGGTCCCGATCCCGTGGCGTCCTGGGCGGAGGCCTCGGCCGCCGCCCGCGAGGCCTTCCGCCGGCCCGGGGTGCTGGAGGGGCGGGTGAGCGTCAGCTCCGGATACCTCCCGGCGAGTGAGTACGGCTGGCAGATGACCTCCGACCTCGCGATCCACGCGTGGGACCTGGCCAAGGGGATCGGTGTCGACACGACCTTGGACTCCGGGTTGGTCGAGGCGGTGGACGACGTCATCCGTCCCGAGATCGACGACTGGGACGCCGCCGGCATCTACGCGCCCCCGGTGCCCGTGTCCCAGGCATCGGATCCCCAGGCGCAGCTCCTCGGACTTGTCGGACGTCACCCCTAGCATCGCCGTGGAACGCGGACGACGGGAAGGAACGCGCCAGTGGAGACGACGGATCTCGCGATGCGCTACGACCGGTGGCTGACCGGGTTGTGGCAGGCCCCACCGGAGCGGATGGCCGGGTTGGCGCGGGAACTGTTCACCGAGGACGCGGTGGGGCACTGGTCCCGGGGCGACGCCCACGGCCCCGAGGGCATCGCGGCGAACGTCCGCGAGACGACGGCGTTGTTCGACGAGGTCAGGACGGAGCTCCTGGTCGGCCCCGTCGTCGACGGGGCGCTGGTGTCCGCGGTCTGGCGCTTCTCCGGACGCGTGCGGGCCGGGGTTCCTGGCGTGACCGCCGAGCCGGGTGGCCTCGTCACCTTCACGGGCGCGGACATGTTCCGGGCCGTCGGCACCCGGTTCGCCGAGTACTGGCCGCACGGTGACGCGTTGAGCTGCCTGTCCCAGCTGGGGCTGGTCCGGATGACGACGCCCTGATCCGGGCCGGGCTCGCCTCACCGTCCGGTTCGGCCGCGCTGGTCCGCCTCGGGCGGGGTTCGCCTGCTGGACGGCTTCGGGATCAGGGAGGGGACAGCAGCGTCAGCACGCCGACGTCGGCGTCGAGGCTCACCGGTACGTTCAACGGAACGGTCACCTGGTCGGCGCAGTGCCCGAAGCCCACCTCCCACGCCACCGGGACGCCCAGCGGTTCCAGTCGGTCGGCGAGGACGTCCCGCACCCGCTCCGGCGGGCCGCACCGCTCCCAGGACCCGAGCGCCACTCCCGCCACCGCGTCGAACCACCCCGCCGCGAGGAGCTGGGTGAGCATTCCGTCGAGGCGGTAGGGCTCCTCGTCGATGTCCTCCAACAGCGCGATCGCGCCGTCCGGGGGCCGGGGGACGTCGGGTCGGTCGAGGCTGGCCGCGAGCAGGCTGAGCGTCCCGCCCCAGCTGGTACCGCTGGCCCGGCCACCCCGGATCGGCATCCCGGAGCCCCGGCCGAGCGGGCCCAGCTCGTCGGGGGCGAACAGGGCCTGGTGGAGGTGTTCCCGCGCGGCCGGCTGGTCCACGAAGTAGGTGCTGCCGACCATCGGGCCGAAGAGCGAGGCGACCGGGAGGCGGGCGCCCAGCGCGGCGTGCAGCGCGGTGATGTCGCTCGACCCCACGAGCAGGCGGGGGGTGTGGCCCTCGACCCGGTCCCAGTCGAGATGGCTCAGGGTGCGGGCCGAGCCGTAGCCGCCGCGGGCGCAGAGGACGGCGCGGACGCCGCGGGCGGACAGCGCCCAGGTGAGGTCGTCGGCCCGCTGGGCGTCGTCGCCGGCGAGGTAGTCCAGCACCGGGTGGCGGCGCAGGACGTGCCGGCCGAGCGAGACCTCCAGTCCCCAGTCCCGGAGCGTCGTCAGCCCCCGGTCCAGGGTCTCCTCGGCCACCGGGCCGGCCGGTGCCACCACGGCGACGCGGTCGCCGGGCCGCAGTGGCCGGTGCGGCCAGGTCCTCCCGTCGGCCGTCACCGCTGGATCTCCAGCTCCGGGACGTCGGCCGCCTCGAATCCGAGGACCTGCCCGTAGAAGGACAGTTCGGCCTGGAGGACGGCGCGGATGGTGTCCGCCCGGCGGAACCCGTGCTGTTCCCCGGCGAAGGCGAGGTAGGCGTGCGGCACGCCGTGCTCGGCCAGGGCGGCGACGAAGCGCTCGCACTGGTCGGCGGGGCAGATCTCGTCCTCCAGTCCCTGGAGGACCAGCAGCGGGGCCAGCATCTCCTGCACCCGGTTGACCGGTGCCCGTTGCCGGTACCGTTCCCGCTGCTCAGGGTAGGGCCCGACCAGGCCGTCCAGGTAGCGGGACTCGAAGTCGTGGGTCCCCCCGTTCGCCCACCCCTCGAGGTCGAGGACGGGGTACATCGCGGTCCCGCAGCGGTAGGTGTCGACGCAGGTGAGGGAGGAGGCCGTGGTCCACCCGCCCGCGCTGCCACCCCGGATCGCGATCCGGTCGGGGTCGGCGATGCCCTCCGCCCCCAGCGCCCGGGCCACGGTCGCGCAGTCGCCGACGTCGACGACGCCCCAGTTCTCGCGGAGCCGTTCCCGGAACTCACGCCCGTAGCCGGTGGACCCGCCGTAGTTCACCGCGACGACCCCGATGCCCCGGCTGGTGAAGTAGGCGAAGTCGATGTCCAGCACCGGCGAGACCCGGCCGGTCGGCCCACCGTGCGCGTGGACCAGGAACGGGGGGAGTTCGTCGTCCGCCGCGGCGAAGTCGGGGTTGCGGGGGCGGTAGAGGTAGGCGGGGATCCGCTCGCCGTCCGGACCGGTGAAGGTCCGTTCCTCCGGTACCGGCAGGTACCGCTCGTCGGGCAGGGTGCCCGGTGTCGCGGTGAACCGCCGCACGCGTCCGGAATCCGGGTCGACCGCGACCACCGCCCGTCCGTGCCGGGGTCCGGCGGCGACGCCGAGGACCTCCCCGGTGCGGACCGCGAGCGTCGGCCCCCAACTGGGCAGTGAGCTCCCCACGTCCACGGGGAGACCGGTCAGTTCTCCCGTGTCCGAGTCCAGCAGGGCGAGCGCACCGGACCGCAGCACCGCGAAGCGGCCGTCCCCGAGGTCGGCGAACCAGCGGGCCCCGACCTGCCAGAGCGGGCCGCCCAGCTCCTCCCGGACGGAGCCCAGGTTCTTGCGGGTACCGTCCAGTTCCACTCGGAAGAGGTTCCACCAGCCGTCCGGGTCGGTGGAGACGGTCAGCGCGTCGGCGGACGCCCACTCCGCCTGGCACACGGACTCCCCGTCGTCACCGCACAGGACCCGGTGCTCCGACAGCTCGCCGGACTCGTCGATGTCCGCGACGCACAGCTCAGTGCCGTCCCAGGGCATGGCAGGGTGGTTCCAGCCGATCCAGGCGGCGTGACGCCCGTCCGGGCTGGGGCGTGCCCCGGTCATGAAGTGGTGGCTGGCCGCGAGGACGCGGACGCCGCCCGGATCCTCACCCGCGGCGCCCGTGACCGGAAGGGCCACCAGGTCGCGGCGGATGTCCGTCCGGCCCTCCCCGGTGACCTCCTCCCGGACGCACCACACCTCGTCGCCCCCGGGACCCGCCGCCAGGTCGCCGTACCGGAACCCGTGTTCGATCTCGGGTGCCGGGGAGATCGCCCGGGGTTCGGCGGCGGGATCGTCCAGCTCGAGGAGGTAGACGCGCTGGTCGGCCCAGTGCGTGAAGGCGAGCAGATCGCGACCGTCCCGTTCGAACACCACCCAGGGCCGGCCGCCGTACTCGTGCAGCCGGTTGCGCACGTTCCACGGCGCACCGAGCACTTCGCGGGCGTCGCCCGGCGTGTTCGCTCTCAGCAGAGCGACCCGGCCGCCCTCGGCGGGACGGCTCTCCGTCCACCACACCTGCTCCCGGTGGGTGTCGGCGAGCAGCGGACCACCGCCGGCCGCCGCGGCATCGTCCGCGCTGATCGGAGAGGTCCAGGTGCCGTAGCGGGAGATCGTTACCACATTCGGACCTTATCCCGGAGTGGCCGGGGAGGGGGAGAAGCTGAAAGCGTGTTGATTGATCAGCATGTGGGGGAGGGCGCTGCCGTCCGAATCCCGGTGGCCTAGTGTCGGAGGTGTCATGGCTCGTGTCATTCACGTATTCCGTCAGCCCGACCGCTTCGTAGCAGGCACGGTCGGGCAGCCCGGCGAACGCATGTTCTACCTCCAGGCGTCCGAGGACGTCAGGCAGATCAGCGTTCAGCTGGAGAAGCAGCAGGTGTCGGTGCTCGCCGAGCGCATCAGCGCGCTCCTGGAGGAGGTGGTCCGCCGCTTCGACGCGGAGGTACCGCCGGACGCTCCCGAGGAGTCCATCGACACGGAACCCCTCGAGGTGCCGGTGGAGGAGGAGTTCCGCGTCGGCACCATGGGGTTGGGTTGGGACGCCGAGACCCACGCCGTCGTGATCGAGTTGTTGGCGATCACGGAGGAGGAGGTCGACGAGTCCGTGGTACTCGACGACACCGAGGAGGGGCCGGACGCCGTCCGGGTGTTCCTCACCCCTCTCCAGGCCAGGGCGTTCGCGGCCCGGGCGGAGCGAGTGGTGAACGCGGGGCGGAAGCCCTGCCCGCTCTGCGGGGAGCCCCTCGACCCGGCCGGTCACATCTGCCCGAGGCAGAACGGCTACCGACGGGGCGACCCGGCGCTGCCGGGGTTGTAGAACGGCTCGGCGAGGTGGGGGTTGACGAGGCCGACGCCCTGGCACTGCTGGAGCGGGGTGACCTCGAGGTGCGCGGCCGGATGGTCGACGCCTCGAACGCCACGCTCTTCTGCGAGGTCAGCGCGGACGGCGTGACGGCGAGTTGCGTCTACAAGCCGGTACGGGGCGAGCGCGCCCTGTGGGACTTCCCCGACGGGACGCTGGCCGGCCGGGAGGTGGCCACCTACCTGCTCTCCCGGGCGGCGGGCTGGGACCTGGTGCCACCGACCGTGCTGCGGGAGGGGCCGCTGGGCCCCGGCATGGCGCAGCTGTGGATCGAGACCACCCCCGAGGACGCCCTCGTGGACGTCGTGCCCCCCGACCGGCTGCCGGAGGGATGGCGGGCGGTGCTCCACGCCCACGATCGCTTCGGTGACCCCGCCGTGCTCGCCCACGCCGACCACCCCCGGCTGCGCACGATGGCGGTGTTGGACATCGTGGCGAACAACGCCGACCGCAAGGGTGGTCACGTGCTGCGGGCCACCGACGGCGCCGTCTACGGGGTCGACCACGGGATCTGCCTGAACACGGAGCACAAGCTGCGCAGCGTGTTGTGGGGTTGGGTCGGGGAGCCGCTGTCGGAGGAGGTGCGGGAGGACCTCCGGCGCCTGGGCTCGCTCCTCGACGGGAGCCTCGCCCCCACGCTGGGCACGCACCTGACCCGCAAGGAGGTCCTCGCGGTGGGACGGCGGACGGCGCAGCTGCTCGCGGCCCCGGTCTTCCCCGGGCCCAGCGGTGACTGGCCGCCCATCCCGTGGCCGGTGTTCTGAGCGTCACCGCGCCCGCCGCTGCCGATGGGTGAGCGGGGGGCCTGGCGTCGCGAGCCGGTGCCCCTCGTCGGTCAGCCGTGTCCGGATCCGCTGGCTGGCCGGCCGGGGAGGTCCGGATCCCCGGTGGGCTCGGGGTCCGGTGGGAGTGGCGGCGGGGTGCCCGCCCCGCCGAGCGCGCCGATCAGGCGGAGCAGTTGGTCCCGGAACGTCTGGTAGTCCGCCAGCCCTCGGAGCACGGCGGGGTCCGACCGCTCGGCCTCCAGCGCCTCCTCGTGCACCGCCAGCCCTTGCGCGGTGGGTGTCACCAGCATCCGCCGCCGATCCCGTTGGTCGGCGGCCACGCGCACGTACCCCGCGCGGCGCAGTCCCTCCACGGTCCTGCTCATCGTCTGGTCGGTGACCTTGCACCGGCGGGCCAGTGGTCGTTGGGGGGACGGGCCGTCCTCACTGAGCACGTGGAGGGCGATCAGGCCGGCGTGTGTGAGTCCCCGCGTGCGGAGGTACTCCTCCCAGGAGCTCTCCACCAGCCGCGCGGCGACCGAGAGCAGCCGTCCCGTTGGCCAGCTCGACACCGCGCCACCCGGATCGTCAGGGGGACCATCCGGCGAGGGTGGTGTGTGGGGCGTCACGTTCACGGACCTCCAGATCTGAATTGTTCAGCTAGCTGAGTAATACTTCCGGTCGTACTGGTCGGCGGCCGGAGGGCGCACACGTCCCGCCGCCGAACGCCCAAGCCTACGAAGCCCGACGACGGGCGGACGGGATGAGTGAGACGCCGATGAGCCCGGCAGGACCCACCAGGCCCTCCCATGACGAGCGGACGACTCGGAGAACCCGACTGCGCTGGTTGCTCCCCGCGTTGCTGATCCTGGGCTGGCTCGGGGTCGTCACGATCGCCGGCCCCTACGGTGGTCGGCTCTCCGAGGTGCAGCAGAACGACTCGGCCGCGTTCCTCCCCGAGACCGCCGAGTCCACCGAGGTGGCCGCGTTCCAGCGGGAGATCTCCGGCGACCAGCCCCTGCCGGCGGTGGTGGTCGCCGAACGTGACGGGCGGCTGACCGACGCCGACCTGGCCTTCCTCGGTGAGCGGTCCGAGGAGATCGCCGTCATGGACGGGGTCGACGCGCCACCCAGCCCACCCATCCCCTCCGAGGACGGCCACGCGGCTCGCCTGTTCGTCCCCCTGGCCAACGGCGGCGACGCCGAGCCGAAGGAGGTGGTCGAGGACATCCGACGGCTGCTGGCCGAGGACCGCCCGGACGGGCTGGACATCCACCTCACCGGACCCGCGGGCATCATCGCCGACCTCACCGCCGCCTTCGCCGGCATCGACGGCCTCCTGTTGCTGGTCGCCGCCGGCGTCGTGGCGGTGATCCTCGTCATCGTCTACCGCAGTCCCCTGCTCCCGCTGACCGTGCTCGTGTCGTCCACCTTCGCACTCGTGGTCGCGGTCGTCGTCGTCTACTTCCTCGCGACGAACGGGTGGGTCACCCTCAACGGCCAGAGCCAGGGCATCCTGTTCATCCTCGTCTTCGGCGCCGCGACGGACTACGCCCTGCTGCTCGTCGCCCGCTACCGGGAGGAACTGGGCTCCACCGAATCCACCTGGACGGCGATGCGCCGAGCGTGGCGCGCCACCGTCGAGCCCGTGCTCGCCTCGGCCGGGACCGTCATCGCCGGACTGCTCTGCCTGCTGTTCAGCGACCTCAGCTCGAACAGCAGCCTCGGTCCCGTCGCCGCGGTGGGCATCGCGGCCTCGGTCCTGGCCGCGCTGACCTTCCTCCCGGCCGCGCTCGTCCTCCTCGGGCGCCGGGCCTTCTGGCCCTTCCGGCCTGAGGCCGGTGCCATCGGCCGCCGAGGACTCTGGCAGCGCATCGCCGACATGGTGGCCGCCCGGCCGAGGCGTTTCTGGGTCGGGACGACGCTCGTGCTGCTGGTGGGCGCCGCCTTCATGCCCCAGCTCCGCGCCACCGGGACCTCCGAGACCGAGGTCTTCCTGACCAGCGTCGAGTCCGTCGCAGGCGAGGAGGCGCTGGCCAGGCACTTCCCCGGCGGGTCCGGGCTCCCCACGGTCGTCGTGACCGAGGCGGACCGGCTGGACGAGGTGCTCGCGGCGACCGAGTCCGTCGACGGCGTCTCCGAGGTCTCGGTACTCGGCGCGACGGACCCGTCGGCGCCGCCCTCGGGTCCCCCGGCGGACGGGCCGGCCGATCCGGTGGTCCTCGACGGGCGCGCCGCCGTGGAGGCCGTGCTGGACCACCCCGTCGACAGCGACGCCGCGGTGGACACCGTCCGGGAGCTGCGGGAGGTCCTCGCGGGGGTCGAGGGCGCCAACGCGCTCGTCGGCGGCCCGACCGCCAGCCAACTGGACACCCAGGAGACCGCCACCCGCGACCTCGTGGTGATCGTGCCGATCGTGCTGGTCGTGATCTTCGCGATCCTCGCCCTGCTGCTGCGGGCCCTCCTCGCCCCGTTGCTGCTCATCGCGACCGTGGTCCTCTCGCTGGCGGCGACCCTCGGCGTCGGGGCGCTGCTGTTCAACCACGTCCTCGACTTCCCCGGGGCCGACCCCTCGGTGCCCCTCTTCGCGTTCGTGTTCCTGGTGGCCCTGGGCATCGACTACAACATCTTCCTGATGACCCGGGTCCGGGAGGAGTCCGTGACCAAGGGCACCCGCGTCGGCACGGTTCGCGGACTCGCCGTCACCGGGGGAGTCATCACCTCCGCGGGACTCGTGCTCGCGGCGACCTTCTCGGCCCTGGTGGTGATCCCCCTGCTCTTCCTGGCGCAGCTGGCGTTCCTCGTCGCCTTCGGAGTGCTGGTCGACACCCTGTTGGTCCGGTCGCTGCTGGTGCCGGCGCTCACGCTCGACATCGGCAGCCGGGTCTGGTGGCCCTCCCGGCTGGCCAGCGGGCGAACGGAGGAGGCCGCCCCCGAGCCCGCTCCGACAGGGGAACAGGGCTGACCCACTCCCCGATCCCGGCGGCCCGGCGGTCACGGAACGTTACGACCGCTGGGCCGCCCGCGTCCGCCGACCGGCCGAGTGCGCACCACCGCCGCCGCCGGTCGGCGGAAGTCCTTACAGTCGGTTCCATGCAACCTTGGGCTACCACCCCGGTCCCGCGAACCCCGGGAACCCCGCGGCCGCTCCGCCTGTTCGACACCGCCTCCCAGGAGGTGCGCCCCACCGCCCCGGGGAGGACGGCCGGGCTCTACGTCTGCGGCATCACCCCCTACGACGCGACCCACCTCGGCCACGCCGCCACCTACCTGACCTTCGACCTCGTCAACCGGGTCTGGCGGGACAACGGCATCGACGTGACGTACGTGCAGAACGTCACCGACGTGGACGACCCGCTGCTGGAGCGCGCCGAACGCGACGGCGAGGACTGGGTGGTGCTCGGGCTGCGGGAGACGGCCCTGTTCCGGGAGGACATGGAGGCACTGCGCGTCCTGCCCCCCGCCCACTTCGTCGGCGCCGTGGAGGCGGTACCCGAGGTCGTGGAGGTGGTGGCCAAGCTGCTGGCCGACGGGGCCGCCTACCGGGCGGACGATCCCGAGTACCCGGACATCTACTTCGACCACCTCGCCACCGGCCGCTTCGGCTACGAGTCGAACTACGACGAGGCGACCATGGGCACGTTGTTCGCCGAGCGCGGGGGGACCCCGACCGCCCCGGCAAGCGGCACCCGTTGGACGCGCTGCTCTGGCGCGCGGCGCGGCCGGGCGAACCCGCCTGGGACACCGAGCTGGGCCGTGGCCGCCCTGGATGGCACGTCGAGTGCTCCGCCATCGCCCTGAACCGGCTGGGCATGGGTTTCGACGTGCAGGGAGGGGGGTCGGACCTCGTCTTCCCGCACCACGAGTTCAGCGCCGCCCACGCCGAGGCCCTGACCGGGGAACACCCGTTCGCCCGCCACTACTGCCACACCGGCATGATCGGCCTCGACGGGGAGAAGATGTCGAAGTCCAAGGGCAACCTGGTCTTCGTCTCCCGGTTGCGCGCCGACGGGGTCGACTCCCGGGCCGTCCGGCTCGCGCTGCTGGCGGAGCACTACCGGTCCGACCGGTCCTGGACATCCGACCTGCTGGCGGAGGCCGAGGCCAGGCTCGACCGGTGGCGCCGCGCGGTCGCCCTCGACGCCGGGCCCGGGGCCGGGGACACCCTCGACCGAGTGCGCACCTACCTCTCCGACGACCTCGACACACCGGCCGCGTTCGCGGCGCTGGACTCCTGGGCCGCCGAGGCCGCGGCGGGCGCGGGTGACGACCGGGACGCCCCCGGCCTCGTCGCCACCGCCGTGGACGCGCTCCTCGGGGTCGACCTCCGCGCCTGAGGGCCGCTGGGCTCCGGGCGGTCAGTAGCCGCGGCCGCCCGGAGCCGCCGCCTCCCACCCCTCGGGGGCCTCCGTGACGGCGGGGGCCTTGCGCAGCACGCCTCGGAGCATCGACGAGCCGTTGGCGAGGGTCTCCCGGAGCCTGCCGACCCTCGTGCCGCCCGGGTTGTCCCGCGCCGAGTCGTGCCCGACCCCCCACGCGTCGATGCCCGCGGCCCGGCACAGCGCCACCGCCCTCGGCAGGTGGAAGGACTGCGAGACGACGACGGCCTCCGACACCCCGAACACGTCGCTGGCCCGGACGCAGGAATCCCAGGTGGACAGGCCATCCGGGTCGAGCACCATGTCCCGCTCGCTCACCCCCAGCCGTGCCAGGTAGGCCCGCATCGTCCCCGGTTCGTCGTAACCGTCGGGCCCGGTGCTCCCCGAGAGCAGCAGGACGTCAACCCGACCCGACAGGTAGAGCCGCGCGGCCACGTCGAGGCGGCCGGCCAGCAACCGAGTGGGCCGTCCGTCCTCCCGCACACCAGCCCCCAGGACCAGCGCCACCGGCGCGGGTGGGACGTCCTCCGGTCCGCCGATGTGGCCGTGGCTGGAGCCGTGGGCCCAGACCGCCGGCACCCCGATCGTGACGACCGCCGTGATCGCACCGGCCACCAGCCAGCGTCGAGCGCGTCCCACCACGTCCTCCGTTCGTCGGCGGTCCCCGCACGGACAGACGCGTGGGGCGGCGGCGGGTTCCCTCGGCGCCCGGCGGGGTGCCATCCACCGCCGCGTCCACGCGGCCCTCCGGGCGCTGATCGCGGTCCCCTCGCCGCGGGTGGGCGTCGAGGGGGCTGGGGCGGCCAGCGCGGGTGCGTCGACCGCGTGCCCGGGTGTGGCACCTGGGCCGTCCGCGGTGCCGCGGGGCCGGTGGCCGGCGTCGCCGGCCGGGAGGTCAGCCGCCCTTGCTGGGCCCACCCCACCCGCCGCGGTGGCGGCGCTGGAGGTACCGCTCGAACTCGGCCGCGATGACCTCCCCGTTCGCCTCGGTGAGCGTGATCTCGTCCCCGCGCTCCTCCAACGCGCGGACGTAGTTCTTCACGTCCTCGTCCTCGTCGGCCATCTCGCTGACCGTCTCCTCCCATTCGGCGGACTGCTCGGGCAGGGTCCCGACCGGGACCTCGATGTCGAGCGCGTCCTCCACCCGCCGCAGGAGCGCCAGGGTCGTCTTCGGGGAGGGGGGCTGTGAGACGTAGTGCGGCACCGCGGCCCAGAACGACACCGCGGGGATGCCGGCCCGCACGCAGTAGTCGTGGAACACGCCCAGCACGCCGGTCGCCCCCTCGTAGCGGGAGCGGTCGAGCCCGAACCGGCTGGCGGACTCGGCGTCGTAGGCCGTTCCGGTGACCGGCACGGGCCGGGTGTGCGCCGTGTCCGCGAGCAGCGAACCCATCGTGACGACGGTGCTGATCCCGAGTCTCTCGATCACCGACACCAGTTCGGCGCAGAACCTGCGCCACCTGATGTTCGGCTCGATACCGTGCAGCAGTACCACGTCGTGGGACACCCCGGGGGGCCGGCAGACCGTGAAACGCGTGGTCGGCCACTCGACGCGTCGTGTTACACCATCGACCAGAGATAGAGTGGGCCTGGTCACAGTGAAGTCGTAGTACTCCTCGGGATCGAGTTCCGTCAGCGGGCTCGCGTCCCAGCTCAACTGGAGGTGCTCGATCGCGGCACTCGCGGCGTCACCTGCGTCGTTCCAGCCCTCGAATGCGGCCACCAGGACGGGATCGGTCAGCTTGGGCAGAGCGGGATTCGACTCGTCGGCGCCAGGATCGGGGTGGGTCACCGCGCCAGCCTACGGCCAACGGACGTGTTGGCAATCGTAGGCTGGTCCCATGTCGGACCGCGCGGTATCGCCCTTGCTCGCCGCCCTCCGTGACCGTGTCGTGGTGGCGGACGGCGCGATGGGCACGATGCTCCAGTCCTGGCCCCTCACCCTCGACGACTTCTCCGGCCTCGAAGGCTGCAACGAGATCCTCAACGTCACCCGCCCGGACGTCGTGCGCGCGGTGCACCGGGGCTACCTCGAAGCCGGAGCGGACGCGGTCGAGACCAACACCTTCGGCGCCAACCTCGCCAACCTCGCCGAGTACGACATCACCGACCGGATCCACGAACTCGCCCTCGCCGGGGCGCGGCTGGCCAGGCAGGAGGCCGACGCCTTCAGCGAGACGGGCCGCCCCAGGTTCGTCCTCGGCTCGGTCGGCCCCGGGACCAAGCTGCCCACGCTCGGCCACGCCCGGTACGAGGTGCTGCGGGACGCCTACCAGCGGCAGGCCGCTGGCATGCTCGCCGGCGGGATCGACGCGGTCCTGGTCGAGACCTGCCAGGACCTCCTCCAGACCAAGGCCGCGATCATCGGAGCACGACGCGCGATGGACGCCGAGGGGATCACCGTGCCGGTGATCGCCCAGGTCACCGTGGAGACCACCGGCACCATGCTGCTCGGTACCGAGATCAACGCTGCCCTCGCCGCCCTGGAACCGCTGGGTATCGACCTGATCGGCCTGAACTGCGCGACCGGCCCAGCCGAGATGAGCGAACACCTGCGCCAGCTGGCGCGGCACTCCCGCATCCCGCTCTCGGTCATGCCCAACGCGGGGCTACCCGAACTCGGACCCAACGGCGCCGTGTACCCGCTCGGCCCGGAGGCGTTGGCCGAGGCCCTGGCCGGTTTCGTTCGCGAGTTCGGGGTCGGCCTGGTCGGCGGCTGCTGCGGTACCACGGGCGACCACATCTCCGCCGTGGTCGACGCGGTGCGCGACCTGCGGCCGGCCGACCGCGCGCCGCGCCCGGAGGCGGGGGTGGCCTCCCTGTACCAGGCGGTCCCCTTCCGGCAGGACGCCAGCGTCCTGATGGTCGGGGAGCGCACCAACGCCAACGGGTCCAAGGCCTTCCGCGAGGCCATGCTCGCCGAGAAGTACGAGGACTGCGTCGAGATCGCCCGCACCCAGACCCGGGAGGGCGCCCACCTCATCGACCTGTGCGTCGACTACGTCGGGCGGGACGGCGTCCAGGACATGACCGAGTTGGCGGGGCGCCTGGCCACCGCGTCGACCCTGCCGATCATGCTCGACTCCACCGAGCCGGAGGTGCTCCGCGCCGGCCTGGAGTGCCTGGGTGGGCGCTGCGCGGTCAACTCGGTCAACTACGAGGACGGCGACGGACCGGACTCGCGGTTCCAACGCATCATGCGGCTGGTCGCCGAGCACGGTGCCGCCGTCGTCGCCCTCTGCATCGACGAGGAGGGGCAGGCCCGCACCGCGGAGTGGAAGGTTCGCGTCGCCAGCCGGCTCATCGAGGACCTGACGGCCAACTGGGGCATGCGCGTCGGGGACATCATCGTCGACTGCCTCACCTTCCCCATCTCCACCGGGCAGGAGGAGGTGCGCCGGGACGCCATCGAGACGATCGAGGCGATCCGGGAGCTCAAGCGGCGCTACCCGGAGGTGCAGACCACCCTCGGCGTCTCCAACGTCTCCTTCGGTCTGAACGCCGCCGCCCGGCAGGTGCTCAACTCGGTGTTCCTGCACGAATGCGTCGAGGCGGGCCTGGACACCGCGATCGTGCACGCCAGCAAGATCCTGCCGATGGCTCGGATCCCCGACGAACACCGCGAGGTCGCCCTCGACCTGGTCTACGACCGGCGGCGGCCCGACTACGACCCGCTCCAGCGCCTGATGGCCCTCTTCGAGGGGGCTACCGCCTCCTCCACCCGTGCCTCCCGGGCGGAGGAACTGGCCGCGCTGCCGCTCTTCGAGCGCCTGGAGCGGCGCATCGTCGACGGTGAGCGCAACGGCCTGGAGGACGACCTCGACCTCGCCCTCGCGGAACGGCCGGCGCTGCGCATCATCAACGACACCCTGTTGGCGGGGATGAAGACCGTCGGGGAGCTCTTCGGCTCCGGCCAGATGCAACTCCCGTTCGTGCTCCAGTCGGCCGAGGTCATGAAGACCGCGGTCGCGCACCTGGAACCGCACATGGAGAAGGCCGACGAGGGTGGCAAGGGGCGCATCGTGCTCGCCACAGTCAAGGGGGACGTCCACGACATCGGCAAGAACCTCGTGGACATCATCCTGTCCAACAACGGCTACGAGGTCGTCAACCTCGGCATCAAGCAGCCCATCACCGCCATCCTCGACGCCGCCAGCGAACACCGCGCCGACGCCATCGGCATGTCCGGGCTCCTCGTCAAGTCCACGGTCATCATGAAGGAGAACCTGGAGGAGATGAACACCCGCGGCGTCGCCACCCGGTGGCCAGTGCTGCTGGGCGGAGCCGCCCTCACCCGGTCCTACGTCGAGAACGACCTCTCGGAGGTCTACCGGGGCGACGTGCGCTACGCCCGGGACGCCTTCGAGGGTCTCCGGCTGATGGACGCCATCATGGACCGCAAACGGGGTGGGACGGCCGTCGTCGACGAGGCGGAACAGGCGAGGATCGCCGAGCGGAAGGCCCGGCACGAACGGTCCCGCCGGATCGCCGAGGCCCGCAGGGCCAAGGCGGAGGCGGAGGAGGCGCAGGAGCCGACCGGGCGATCGGACGTGGCCACCGACGTCCCGCTGCCCACCGCGCCCTTCTGGGGCAGCCGGATCGTCAAGGGCATCCCGCTGGCCGACTACTCGGCCCTGCTCGACGAGCGGGCCACCTTCTTCGGGCAGTGGGGCCTGCGGGGCACCAAGGGCGCGGCCGGCCCGAGCTACGAGGAGCTGGTGGAGACCGAGGGACGGCCGAGGTTACGGTACTGGCTCGACCGGCTCTCCACGGAGAACATCCTGCAACACGCCGCCGTCGTCTACGGCTACTTCCCCTGCGTGGCCGAGGACGAGGACCTCGTGGTGCTCGCCGGACCGGACCCGGCCTCGCCCGAGGTCTGCCGCTTCACGTTCCCCCGGCAACGGCGGGACCGCCGGCTGTGCCTCGCGGACTTCTTCCGCCCCCGCGAGCTGGCGGCCAGCTCGGGACGGGTGGACGTCCTGCCCCTCACCCTGGTCACGATGGGCCAGCCCATCGCCGACTTCGCCAACGAGCTGTTCGCCGCCAACGCCTACCGCGACTACCTGGAGGTCCACGGGCTGGGCGTGCAGCTCACCGAGGCGTTGGCGGAGTTCTGGCACCAGCGCATCCGCCAGGAGCTGACCTGGGCCGACGGCAGGAGCGTGGCGGCCGAGGACCCGAGCGACGTCACCGAGTTCTTCCGGCTCGGATACCGGGGAGCCCGGTTCTCCCTCGGTTACGGCGCCTGCCCGAACCTGGAGGACCGCGCGAAGATCGCGGCCCTCCTGGAGCCGGAGCGGATCGGGGTCACCCTGTCCGAGGAGTTCCAACTGCACCCGGAGCAGTCGACGGACGCGCTCGTCGCGCACCATCCCGAAGCCAAGTACTTCAACGCCTGAGCGAAGCGCTCCCCGCCAGGGAGAACGAGGAGGAATTCCGTGAGTTCACCGTCCCAGATGGACGGCGCCAGCCGCCTGCCCGCCGCCGTGCTGTGGGACATGGACGGCACGCTGCTCGACTCCGAGAAGCTGTGGAGCATCGCCCTGGAGGAACGCGCCCAGGAGCTCGGTGGCCAGCTCAGCGCGGAGACCAGGGCGGCGATGGTCGGGTCGAACCTGACCAGGAGCATGGGGCTGCTGCTGGCGGACCTGGGACTGCCCGTCACGCCGGAGGCCACCGAGGCGAACGCGGCCTGGGTGATCGACCGGATGCGGGAGCTGTTCCGCACCCGGCTGCTCTGGCGGCCCGGAGCGGAGGACGCCCTCGCCGCCATCCACGCCTCGGGTGTCCCGATGGGGCTGGTGACCTCCACCGTCCGCACGGTCGCCGAGGTGCCCCTGGAGAACATCGGCTGGCACCACTTCAAGGCGGTCGTGTTCGGCGACGAGGTCACCCACAACAAGCCCCACCCCGACCCCTACCTGCGGGCCGCGCGCCTGCTGGGCGTCGACCCGGTCGAGGCGGTCGCCGTGGAGGACTCGCCGGCCGGTGTCGCCTCCGCCGTAGCGGCGGGGTGCACGGTACTGGTGGTGCCCTGCGAGGTCGACGTGGAACCGGGTGAGCGGCGAGTGCACCGCGCTTCGCTGGAGGGAGTGGACATCGAGGCGCTGGCGGACGTGCTGGCGGGTCGTGGCTGACGAGGGCTACAACGCCACCAACCCGGCGGAGGTGGGGGCGAAGCCGCAGCTCGACAGGTAGAAGCGCGCCAGGTCCGCCTCGAAGTCGACGTGCACCCACTGCACCCCGACGAGCGGGCCCCGATGACGGCGGCGCGCACCAGGCCGGTGCCAACGCCGGCGTGGCGGTGGTCGACCGCGACCACCGTGTCCAGCAGGAAGGCGTGCCGGCCCCCGTCCCAGGCCACGTTCACGAAACCCACCAGGCGGTCGTGGTCGTGCGCGGTCACCCAGCCCAGGCTGTGCCGTTGGAGCCGTTCCGCCCAGCAGTCCGCCCGGCCGTCCGTGCCGAAGCCCTCCGCGTGCAGGGCGCGCAGCTCCTCGTCGCGCACCGGGGCGCGCCACCGGAAGTCGATCGGCACGACACGGAGTGTAGCCACGAGGGCCGCGGGGGGCACCACCCCAACCCGGTCCCCGCCCCGCCCCACCGGCGTCCCGCGTTCGACGCGGCCACCGTGCTCGACCGACCGGGTGCCCCGGGGGATGGACGTGCCGCCGGTCGCCCGGGCCGCCCCCGAGGTCGGCGTGTTCGCCGGAGGGGACGGGATGGTGGCGGCGGGACGAGGACCGGGACCGGGCCCGCACCCGGCGGAGGACGGGCTACCGACCCCGCTCCGGTGGTCCCCGCGCGGCGGCGACGGGCGGAACGACGCACCGATGACACCCACGGGCGGGAGGAAGTGCGAGGATGACACACCGTGAAGACGTTCGACCAGCTGTTCGCGCAGCTCACGGAGAGGGCGGCGGAACGCCCTGAGGGATCGGGAACGGTCGCCGCGCTCGACGCGGGCGTGCACGCGCAGGGCAAGAAGGTTCTCGAGGAAGCCGGGGAGGTGTGGATCGCGGCCGAGCACGAGTCGGACGAGCGCCTGGCCGAGGAGATCTCCCAGCTGCTCTACCGCGTCCAGGTGCTCATGCTCGGTCGCGGGCTGAGCACCGAGGACGTGTACCGCCACCTGTAAACCGAGCAGGAGACCCCGCATGCTGCGCGTCGCCATTCCCAACAAGGGCTCGCTGGCCGAGTCCGCCGCCGAGATGCTGGCCGAGGCCGGTTACCGCCGCCGCCAGGGCCCGAAGGACCTGACGGTCATCGACCCCACCAACGAGGTCGAGTTCTTCTTCCTCCGCCCCAAGGACATCGCGATCTACGTCGGAGCCGGCACCCTGGACATGGGGATCACCGGACGGGACCTCGCCCTGGACTCCGGTGCGCCGGTGCGCGAGCGGCTGGCCCTGGGCTTCGGCAAGTCCACCTTCCGCTTCGCCGCCCCGGCGGGGGCCGACTGGAAGGTGGAGGACCTGCACGGCCGGCGTGTCGCCACGTCCTACCCCCGGCTGGTGCGCGACCACCTCGCCGAAAGGGACATCGAGGCCGAGGTGATCCGACTCGACGGGGCCGTGGAGATCTCGGTGCAACTGGAGGTCGCGGACGCGGTCGCCGACGTCGTCGAGACCGGGACCTCCCTCCGCCAGCACGGCCTGGTCGCCTTCGGGGACCCGATCTGCGTGTCGGAGGCCGTCCTGCTGGAGGGTGAGTCCGCGCGGGACAGCCAGGACCGGGCCCAACTGGCCGCCCGGCTGCGGGGGGTGGCCCGAGCCCAGCAGTACCTGATGCTGGACTACAACTGCCCCGACCACCTGCTGTCGGCGGCGGTGGCCCTCACCCCCGGCCTGGAGTCACCCACGGTCTCCCCGTTGGCCGAGGAACGCTGGAACGCCGTGCGGGCCATGGTGCCCCGCAAGGATGCCAACAGCGTGATGGACCAGCTCTCCTCGCTCGGGGCCCGAGCGATCCTGGCCTCGGACATCCGTTTCTGCCGCCTCTAGGCCCGCGGCCGCGGCCCACGCGTCAGTCAACCCTGCCCAACGCGGTCTCCCCGCCCTCCCCGGCCAACGCCGACGGTTCCGGCCAGCCGGGGTAGGGCGGGGGAGTACCGCCGAAGGCGGGACAGCGCGACCGGTGGTCGCACCAGTCGCACAGCCGGCTCGGGTTCGGCGGGAAGTCGCCGGTGCGACCCGCGCGGAGGATCGCCTGCCAGATCGCGTCCACCGTCCGCTCGAAGCGGCGGAGCTCCGCCTCGTCCGGCGTGTAGACGAGTGCCTGCCGGTCGGCCAGGTACATCAGCTTCAGCTGGGCCGGGACCACGCCCCGGAGCCGCCACAGCGCGAGGGCGTAGAACTTCATCTGGAACAGTGCCTTGGCCTCCCCGATCTGGCGAGGCGCCGCACCCGTCTTGTAGTCGACCACCCGGATCTCCCCGGTGGGAGCCACGTCCAGCCGGTCGAGGTAGCCCCGGATGAGGACCCCGGACTCGAGCTCCGTCTCCACGAGCAACTCGCAGGCCTCCGGCTGGAAACGGGTCGGGTCCTCCAGGGTGAAGTAGCCGCCCAGTAGCTTCTCGGCGGTCGCCAGCCAGCCCGTGAGTTCCGGGTCCTCCGCACCACCGAAGAGCTGGTCGAGCAGTTCCGGCTGCTCCTCGACCACCTCCTTCCAGGCGGGTTCGACCAGTTCACGTGCCCGTTCCTCGGTGCGCTGCTCGGGCGGGAGCGCGAACAGCCGCTCCAACACCGCGTGCACGACGGTGCCCCGCACCTGGGCCTTGCTGGGCTTCTCGGGTATCCGGTCGACCGCCCGAAGCCGGTACAGCAGGGGGCACTGCTTGAAGTCGCTCGCGCGCGACGGCGACAGCGCCGGGCGTCGCCGAGCTCGGGACCCACCGCCCGCCGTGCCAGCATCGCCGGGGGGCTGTCGGGGGTCGGTGACTACCGCGTCCGCCATGACCCGGCACTGTAGGCCACCCCGGCGACGGTTCGGTGGGGCGCTCCGCACGGTGCGCGGCGCGTCCGGCCTGGCACACTGCCGCAACACCGTCGGCGTTCTAGGCTTCGTCAGTGCCCGCTTCGATCCGCTGGACCCCCGCGACCGGCCACGAAGGCGGCCTGGTGGTCGCGCGTGTCCGTGGGGTTCCGGTGCTGCTCGCGCCCTCGTGGTGGTTCATCTCCCTGCTCATCGTCGTGCTCTACACGCCCCTGGTGCGCATGATGCTGCCCGGCGTCGGTCTCCTGGGGGGAGCACTGCTCGCGGCGACCTTCACCGTGCTGCTCGGTGTCTCCGTGCTGCTCCACGAGCTCGGCCACTGCCTGGTCGCGCTGCGGATGGGGATGCCGGTGCGACGGGTGCGCCTCCAGTTCCTCGGTGGCGTGGCCGAACTGGTCAGGACCCCCTCCCGGGCGCGGCAGGAGGGCCTGATCGCGGCCGCCGGTCCGGCGGTCTCGGTGCTGCTCGCGCTGCTGTCGGCGGCGCTCCTGCTGGTGGTCGAGCCCCGGACCGTCCTGTGGTTGCTCGTGGTCCAGATCACGGTCGCCAACGCCGCGGTCGGGGTGTTCAACCTGCTGCCCGGCCTCCCGCTGGACGGCGGCCGGGTTCTGCGGTCCCTCGTGTGGGGGCTGACCGGGCGTCGCTCGGCCGGCACCCGCGCCGCGGCCGTCGGTGGGGTGCTGGTGACCATCGCCCTGGCCTGGTGGGCGATCGTGGGGCTCCTCGCCGCCAGCGAGGACCGGTGGCTGCGGCTGGGTGTGTGCGTGGTCATGATGTGGTTCATCGGGGTCGGCGTCGTCGCGGAGCTCGGCAGCGAGAACCGGCGCAACTGGCCACCCGGTCTGCGGCTGGCGGACATCGTCCGCCCGGTCCTCCAACTCCCCGCGGAGAGCCCCGTCTCCGACGCGCTGGCCGCGTCCGCGGGAAGAGGGGTGGTACTGGTCCGGGCCGACGGCATGGCGGTGGGCCTGCTCGACCTGACCGCCGCCGAGAACCTCTCCCGGCAGGCCCCCGTCACGCCGGCCGAACAGGCAGCGGAACCGATCTCCGCCGAGAACGTCCTGCTCGACTCCGAACAGGGTGAGGACATCGTGGAACGCGTGTTCTCCAGCGCGTCCTGGCAGTTCCTCGTCGTCGACGGTGAGGGCCGGCCCTCCGCCGTGCTGCACCGGGACGAACTGCGCAACGCGTTGCTGAGCCATCGGGGCAACACCGCCTGAGCCAGGGGGCCGGTGGTGGACGACGCGGTCCCCCGCCGCCAGGAGGGCGGGCACCTCCGAGGGTCACGTCCGGTGGCCGGGTACCGCGACCCGGGCAGCCGGTGGGGCGTTGGAGCCGTCTGCCAGGATCGACGTCCGACCAGGCGGGTTCAGCCCGCCCTCGGAACACCACGTCGAGCAGGAGGTTCAACGCCCGTGAGCACCCCCAGCGGCCCCTTCCGGGAGGGCGACCGCGTGCAGCTGACCGACCCCAAGGGACGGCGCTACACGATCGTCCTCGAGGCGGGCAAGGAGTACCACACCCACCGGGGGGCACTCGCGCACGACAAGATCATCGGCCAGCCCGAGGGGACGGTGGTCGGTTCGGGCGGTGGGACCAGCTTCCTCGCGCTGCGGCCCCTGCTGTCCGACTACGTGCTCTCCATGCCCCGAGGGGCACAGGTGATCTACCCCAAGGACGCGGCGCAGATCGTGATGTGGGGTGACATCTTCCCCGGCGCCCGTGTGCTGGAGGCCGGCGCCGGGTCGGGTGCCCTGAGCTGCTCCCTGCTGCGAGCGGTGGGGCCGGCGGGCAGTGTGCTCTCCTACGAGGTGCGGGAGGACCACGCGGAGCACGCGGCGCGCAACGTGGAGCGGTTCTTCGGCGAGCGTCCCGCGAACTGGCGGCTGCGGGTGGCTGACCTGAAGGAACACCAGGACGAGCAGGTCGACCGGGTGGTGTTGGACATGCTCGCGCCCTGGGAGGCACTGGACACGGTGGCCGACAACCTCGTGCCCGGTGGGGTGCTCGTCGTCTACGTCGCCACGGTCACCCAGCTCTCCCGGATCACCGAGGCCCTGCGCGAGCAACAGAGGTGGACCGAACCGGAGTCCTGGGAGACGATCCAGCGCCCCTGGCACGTGGTGGGGTTGGCGGTACGGCCCGAACACCGCATGATCGGGCATACCGCCTTCCTGCTCACCACACGCCGCCTGGCGGACGGGGTCACCCCCCTGCGGCAGCAGCGGCGACCCAGCAAGGGCTGAGCTCGCGGCCGCTCACCGGGCGGGCGGGACCTCCTCGTCGTCGAGGAGGCGGATGTCGCACATCTTCCACCCGTTCTCCTCGACGAACCA
This sequence comes from Actinoalloteichus caeruleus DSM 43889, assembly GCF_000429185.2. Lineage (GTDB taxonomy): Bacteria > Actinomycetota > Actinomycetes > Mycobacteriales > Pseudonocardiaceae > Actinoalloteichus_B > Actinoalloteichus_B caeruleus. The sequence continues at coordinate 370,170 of NZ_AUBJ02000001.1, forward strand.
CACCCCGATGCGGGCCGTGGTCGGGAACCCGGCCAACTCCGGGGGCAGGTTCGACAGGTGCTGCCGGAAGATGGCCTGCGCCTCCACCTCGCTCATGACGGCGGCCGCCTCGAACTCGTAGCTGGCCTCCACCTGCTCCAGGGCGGCGGCCACCTCAGGGGGGACAGGGACACCCAGGGCGGCGGCCGGGTCCAGGCGCTCGATGGCGTCGTCGAAGTACTCCGCCCTGGACGTGCAGGTGTGGGCGAGCAGGGTCTGCCGGTCGTCCGCGCTCATCGCCGTGACGAGGGAACGGGCGACCTCATCGATGTCGGTGCTCGTACGGCCCCCGCCGGCCGGGGGTTCCGCGTCGGTGCCGTCCTGCCCGAGCGGTGGTTCGTCACCCCCGGCGTCCTGGCCGGTCGTCGGGGCGCCGTCGCCGGTGGCGGAGGGGGTGTCGTCGTCCCCCGTCAGCACGAGGACCAGCACGACGGCCAGGACGATGACGAGTACCCCACCGCCTCCGAGGACCCACGGCAGCGGGCTCTTCTTCGGCGGACCACCCGGGCCGGGCGGCGGGTAGCCGTGCGGTGGGCCGTAGTGCGGGTACTGCTGCCCGCCGGGTCCCTGCTGCGGCCAGCCGCCGACCGGGGTGGCCTGCGGCTGCCGGGGCCATCCACCGGTGGGGTCCCCGGCCTGCGGTGGCGGGGGCTGCTGCGGCCAGCCGCCCGTGGGAGGACCCTGCTGCGGCCAGCCGCCGCTCGGCGGGCCCGGGTGCGGCTGCTGGCCGTGGGGCCCCGGCGGCCCGCCGTGGGGTCCGGGCTGCTGTGGCGGGACGGACATCTGCTCTTCTCCTCCGGGAGGCGGCTGTTCTCCGCGATCGGTGACTCGGTGCGCGTCGCCGCGCACAACGCAACCTAGCGGTGACGGCAGGTGCTCAGGAGCGATCTCCCCGTGAAGGGTCGGATGACGCCGGACACGTCCGACACGGCCGGCTGGCGCCCCGCCGGGCTCTCAGGTCGTCGGAACGGCGGAAGGCCGCGACGCGGGAACGTCGCGGCCTTCGCGGGAGGGCTCCGGGTGGGGGCGGACGAACCCGCCCCACCGCCTCAGTAGTCCAGGTTGTTCAGCTCGTCGAGGTGCCGCTGCATCTCCTCGAGCTCCCGCTGGAGCTCGGGGTCGCCGAAGTCGGGGATGTCCCGGTTGTCGAGGTCACCCATGTCCAGGCTGCCCGGGTCGAAGTCGGGGATGTCCAGGTCGCCCGGATCCGTGTCGGGGACGTTCGGCGTGCCGGGCGCGCTGTCCTCGGTCGGCTCCGGTACCCCGCACAGGAGCCAGGCGTCGTCCTCCTTGGTGAGGGGGGCGCTCAGCTCCATGTCGCTGAGCATCTCCATCATCGGGGCGGCGTCCGCGCCCACCCCGGAGATGTTCAGGGTGACGATCGCCCTCGCGTTGGTCTCGTCGACCTCCTCGACGCGCACCAGCGACCACTCCGCAGTGGCGTTCGCGAGTTCCGGCGGCACATCCGCGTTCTGCGAGGGGTCGAGGTCGGTGATGATGGTCTCGATCTGCTCGCGGTGCGCGCCGCAGCTCAGGTCCGCGAGCCGCTGCGTGTCGTTGTCGTTCATCGCGGCGACCGCGCTCTCCGCGACCGCCTGCGGGGTGCTGTTCGACCCGCCGCCGCCCAGGACGATGACGAGGACGACGACCAGCCCGACGACGAGGACACCGCCGCCGGCGAGGATCCAGGGCAGCGGGCTCTTCTTCTGGGGGCCGCCGGGACCCTGCGGTCCACCCGGGCCAGGCTGGGCGGGGAACCCGCCGCTGGGCGGCCCGAACGGGGGCTGTCCGCCGGGCGGGGGCCCGTAGGGGCCCTGCGGCCCCGGCTGGCCCTGCGGAGGCATACCGCCCTGGGGCCAGCCGCCCTGCTGCCCTGGCTGGCCCTGGGGCGGCATACCGCCGGGGGGCGGCTGCTGGCCCCAGCCGGGCTGCCCGCCGTAGGGGTCGGGCTGGTTGGGCGGGACGGACATGGTTACTCCTTGCGACACTGGACCACTGGGGGCGACGGGCGGCCGAGCCGCCGCGTCGGCGGGGTGCGACGTCCCAGGGCGATCCGAAGTCCACCGGATCGGAGGAAGAACGTGCGCAGCACGCTACCCGCCAGCGATCGACCTCGGGGTGGGAACGGGAGAACTCGTCCCCGGGGTGGCGGAGAGTGACGCAAGGGACACCCGCCCGGTCCGTGGATCATTACCAACCGGGCTGATCGCCGGTACCGTGGACTCCACCAGTACGGGAGGAGGTGCCGAGATGGACCATGACCGTCCCGGCAGCCAGCCTGAGCCAGGCGGCACACGGCAGACCGACGGTGAAGATGTCGAGTTGACGGCGCAGATCCGATTCCTGGAAGACGAGGTGGCGCTGCTGCGCCGCAAACTGACCGAGTCACCTCGCCACAACCAGTTGTTGGAGCAGCGGCTGGCCGAGGCGTCCAACCGCATCAACCAGTTGACCGAACGCAACGCCAAGCTGGTGGACACCCTGAAGGAGGCCCGAGGGCAGCTGCTCGCCCTCCGTGAGGAGGTCGACCGGCTGGCGCAGCCGCCGAGCGGCTACGGAGTGTTCCTCCGGGCCTACGAGGACGGCACCGTCGACGTCTTCACCGCGAGCCGCCGGATGCGCGTGGCGGTCTCACCGGCGGTGGAGGCCGCCGAACTCAGCCTGGGGCAGACCGTCCGGCTGAACGAGGCCCTCACCGTGGTGGAAGCCGGTGAGTTCGAACGCACCGGTGAGCTCTGCACCCTCCGCGAGGTCCTGGTGGAGGAGCAGGAGGGGCTGCCCCGACGGGCTCTCGTCGTCGGGCACACCGACGAGGAACGGGTGGTCTGGCTTTCCACCCCGCTGGCCGAGTCGAAGCTCAAGTCCGGTGACTCCCTGCTGGTGGACGGCAAGGCGGGTTACGCCTACGAGCGCGTTCCCAAGGCCGAGGTGGAGGACCTCGTCCTGGAGGAGGTCCCCGACGTCCGCTACGAGGACATCGGCGGTCTGGGACGTCAGATCGAGCAGATCCGCGATGCCGTCGAGCTGCCGTTCCTGCACGCCGGCCTCTTCCACGAGTACGAACTGCGCCCCCCGAAGGGCGTCCTGCTGTACGGACCTCCCGGGTGCGGGAAGACCCTGATCGCGAAGGCCGTCGCCAACTCGCTCGCCAAGCAGGTCGTGGTGGCGCAGGGCGGGGAGGCCGGGCAGGCGAAGTCCTACTTCCTCAACATCAAGGGGCCCGAGCTCCTCAACAAGTTCGTGGGGGAGACGGAGCGCCACATCCGGCTGATCTTCCAACGCGCCAGGGAGAAGGCGTCCGAGGGCACCCCCGTGATCGTCTTCTTCGACGAGATGGACTCGATCTTCCGCACCAGGGGGAGCGGGGTCTCCTCGGATGTCGAGACGACCATCGTGCCGCAGCTGCTGAGCGAGATCGACGGGGTCGAGGGACTGGAGAACGTGATCGTGATCGGTGCCTCCAACCGGGAGGACATGATCGATCCCGCCATCCTGCGGCCCGGGCGGTTGGATGTGAAGATCAAGATCGAGCGGCCCGACGCCGAGGCGGCGCAGGACATCTTCTCCAAGTACCTGACGCCGAGCCTGCCCATCCACGCCGACGACCTCGCCGAGTTCCAGGGGGACAAGGCGGCGTGCATCGACGCCATGATCCAGCACACCGTGGAGCGCATGTACGCGGAGAGCGACGAGAACCGCTTCCTCGAGGTCACCTACGCCAACGGTGACAAGGAGGTCCTCTACTTCCGCGACTTCAACTCGGGAGCGATGATCCAGAACATCGTCGACCGGTCGAAGAAGGCGGCCATCAAGTCCGTGCTGGAGACCAAGCAGCCCGGGCTCCGCGTCCAGCACCTGTTGGACGCGATCGTCGACGAGTTCGCCGAGAACGAGGACCTGCCCAACACCACCAACCCGGACGACTGGGCACGCATCTCGGGCAAGAAGGGTGAGCGCATCGTCTACATCCGCACGCTGGTGACCGGGAAGAACCAGGACGCCGGCCGGGCGATCGACACCGCGACCAACACCGGTCAGTACCTCTGAGGAACCGCCGGGGTCGAACGACCCGTGACCTGGGGCCTCCGGCCGTCGCCGGGGGCCCCAGGCGTTCGTCGGGAGCCCCGGGCGTTCGTCGGGGCCCGCCGAGGTGGTGGGAACGGTTCCTGGCGCCGCTGCCGGGTCCACACGACGGGCGTCCACGGGCTCGGGGGAGGGGCCGGGGCGCCAAGGGCACCCACGGGCCGAGGGGGGCGAGCCCGCCGTCCCCCATGTCGGCGGGGACGGGAACACCGCGCGTGGGGGACCGGTCCGCTGGTGGCCGCGCGCGTCCAGTCCCCGGCCGTGAGCACCAGCGGGGTCCACGGGGTGGTGCGCACCCGGGGTCCGACCGTGCGGAGCACCGTTGAGCCCGAGGGGCGGCGTCGGTGGCGTCTCCCGTGCCGGCGCTCCCGCCTTCTTGTTCTTGCCGAACGAAAATTTCCGGACCTGGTGAATGGTTGGCGTTGAATTCGGCAACCGCGAAAACCTTTCGCCCACGGTCGGCGGGATTGTTGGCGCCAACCCGCCAAAATCCGATAGTGCTCACCCATAAGGGTGATCAACATCACGGATAGTGGAGGTGAATATGTTCCTCCACTGGCACCTTCTGTCAGGATGCGCCATTGATGCGGCCAAAGGGTGAGGTCGGTCGTGACGCAATGCCGCAACGCGGTGCGGCGACGCAATCGTTCACCCATCCGTGGTTCCCAGCTGGTCACCGTCCGGCCGGCGGTGCGTTGCCTTCGCGACGGGACCCACGGTGGCACGGCCGTGGAACCCGCCCGGGGCGCCGGCCCCGGAGGGACACCGACCAACCCGTGAGGAGTCCACACCGATGCCAGGTTCACCCAGGTCCGTCGTCATCCCGGCGGCCTCCGCCGGGCTGCTGCTGCTCACCCTGGCCGCCTGCGGACAGGAGGAACCGGTGGACGCGGGCAGTGGCCCGACCACCAGAACCACCCTCGAAGCCGCGCAGGAGCGACTGGGCAACGCGGTCAGGAGCAGCTGCGAGAGCCAGCCCGGGGCCGTCCAGCAACTGATGGCGGACCCGAGCCCCAACTACAGCACCAACCGGGCGCAGGGGCCCACGTGCACGTGGTCAGCCGGTTCCCGGCAGCGCGTCGTCATCACCGCCGTGACCTCCGAGCCCTACTCCCAGTGGCGTGCCACCAACGAGCTGCTGGTGGGGGAGGGGACCGGTTTCCAGGTCAGGGGGCACGACGCCACCTGGGCCCCGGGCAGTGGCGAGGAGGGAGGCTGCCTCGTCGTCGTCGACGTGGACGACACGGCGCTGACGATCCAGTTCGGGGGGGTCGAGGACGCCGACTGCGCGGGAGCGCGGAACCTGGCCGACCAGGTGCTCGGGAACCTGGACTGATGCCGTCGCCAGCCCCACTCCGATCCCCCCGGTAATGTCACCCGGATGGATAAGTCCCAACCGGTCGACGATGCCGGGATCCGGAGGCTTGGCCTCGGGCTCGCGGCGCTGGGTCGACCGGCCTACATCAACCAAGGGGGAGCGGACGCCCTGCCGGCGGAGCGCACGGTGGAGGCGATGCGGCGGAACTGCCACGACGTGCTGGACGCCGCGTACGCGGCTGGCGTCCGGTGGGTTGACACGGCCCGCTCCTACGGCCTCGCGGAGGACTTCCTCGCGGACTGGCTCGCGGACCGGGGGCACCGTGACCTGACGGTGTCCAGCAAGTGGGGGTACACCTACGTGGGCGAGTGGCGTGTCGACGCCGAGGTCCACGAGGTGAAGGAGCACAGCGCCGAGCGGTTCGACGAGCAGTCGCGGGAAAGCCGCGACCGGCTCGGGGATGCGCTGGGCGTCTACCAGGTGCATTCGCTGACGCCCGACAGCCCGCTGTTCGACGACCGGGCACTGCTGGGGCGGCTGGCCGAGCTGGCCGGAGGTGGTACCCGGATCGGGTTCTCCACCTCCGGCCCACGCCAGTCGGAGACCATCGAGCGCGCGGTGGAGCTGGAGGTCGACGGCGAGCGGCTGTTCGCGACGGTGCAGTCCACCTGGAACCTGCTGGAGCCCTCGGTCGGTCCGGCGTTGGCCGCGGCCTCGGAGGCGGGCCTGCGGGTGCTGGTCAAGGAGCCGCTGGCCAACGGGCGGCTGGTCGTCGACGCGCCTGACCTGATCCGCGTCGGAGCCGAACGAGCCGGAGTGGGCCCGGACGCCGTCGCGATCGCGGCGGCGCTGGCGCAGCCGTGGGCGGACACCGTCCTGCTCGGGCCGGCCAACGTCGAGCAGCTCAGGCGGAACCTGCTCGCTGTCGGCGTCCCGTTGCTCCCCGCCGAGAGGTCGGCGATGGTCGCGACCCTGGCCGAGCCAGCCGAGCGGTACTGGCGACGCCGGTCCGCGTTGCCCTGGCACTGACCTCCCTCACGTCCCCAGACCACCCGCGGCGGAGCGTCGGAACCACTCCCGAACCAGCAGCCGGCTGTCCGGCACCAGGGGCCATCCGGGGTCGACGCTCCGCCGCCGCAACTCCTCCAACGGCATCCACCAGCCCGACGCGATCTCCTCGGGCTGGTGCCGCACCTCACCGCCCCACCGCGCCTCGAAGAGGTGGGTGCGCACCCGGAGCCCCGGCCCCTCGTAGGAACCGACGAGGACGGGCCGCAGCGGCACTCCGACCACCCCCAACTCCTCCGCGAGTTCACGGCGCGCGCAGTCGGCGGGGTCCTCGCCCGCGTCCACCACGCCCCCGGCGAAGCAGTCCAGCCCTCCGGGGAAGATGTCCTTGGTGTCGGTGCGCCGGTGTACGTATGCCTGGTCGCCGCCGGGCGAGAGCAGCAGGACCGCCCCACACCCGTGCCACAGGTTCTCCGCCCTGACCCGCCTCCTGGGGGCGCTGCCCACGACCGTGCCGTCGGCGTCGTAGACGGCGACCAGTTCGTCTCCCCGGGAGACCGGTTCACCCATATCCCCAGCCTCGCACGACGACACCACCGGGCCGAGCACCACCACAGCTGTGGTGGTATTCCACCACCCATGTGGTGGTTCGGCTGGTCGGAGCGGATCCACCCGACGAGGCGAGGACGGAGAGTGTCCGTCCGGTCACTCTTTCAAGTGTCGCGCTCATGATCAAGCCGAGAAAGGTCCCGAAGCCGTAGGCTGAAACCCATGCGGCGGATCATGGGAACCGAAGTCGAATACGGGATCACGGTGCCGGGTGAGAGCACCGCCAACCCCGTTCTCACTTCCACCCAGGTGGTGCTGGCCTACGCGGCGGCCGCCGACATCCCCCGGTCCCGCCGAGCGCGGTGGGACTACGAGGTGGAGTCCCCGCTGCGGGACGCCCGTGGCTTCGACCTGGGAGGGCCGAGCCTGCCCGCCACCGACCACGAGGGCGACGACCTCGGCGCGGCCAACGTCATCCTCACCAACGGCGCGCGGCTCTACGTCGACCACGCCCACCCCGAGTACTCCACGCCGGAGGTCACCAACGCCAGGGACGCGGTGATCTGGGACAAGGCGGGGGAGCGGGTGATGGAGGAGGCGGCCATGCGGGCCGCCACCGTTCCGGGACAACCGCACATCCAGCTGTACAAGAACAACATCGACAACAAGGGCGCCAGCTACGGCAGCCACGAGAACTACCTGATGGCGCGCGGCACGCCCTTCACCTCGGTGATCTCCGGCCTGATCCCCTTCTTCGCCTCCCGCCAGGTGGTGTGCGGGTCGGGGCGGGTCGGGCTGGGCGCGTCCGGCGACGGCGCGGGGTTCCAGCTGTCCCAGCGGGCCGACTACATCGAGGTCGAGGTCGGGCTGGAGACCACCCTCAAGCGGGGCATCATCAACACCCGCGACGAGCCCCACGCCGACGCCGACAAGTACCGGCGCCTGCACGTGATCATCGGTGACGCGAACCTGGCCGAGTACTCCACCTACCTGAAGCTGGGCAGCACGGCACTGGTCCTGGACATGATCGAATCTGGCCACCGCTTCGACGACCTGCGGCTCGGCGACCCGGTGCGGGCCGTGCACACCATCAGCCACGACCCCTCGCTCCGCGCGACCGTCCCGCTCGCCAACGGGCGGCGTTTCACCGGGCTCGACCTCCAGTGGGCGTACCACGAACGCGCCGTCCGGCACGCCGAGTCCGAGGGCGTCGACCAGGAGTCCGCCCACGTCCTCCAGACCTGGGGCGAGGTGCTGAACAGGCTCAGCCGGGACCCGGCGGAGTGCGCGGACATGCTCGACTGGCCGGCGAAGCTCCGGCTGTTGGAGGGGTACCGCGCCCGGGACAACCTCGGGTGGGCGTCCTCCCGCCTGCACATGATCGACCTCCAGTACTCCGACGTCCGGCTGTCCAAGGGGCTCTACAACCGGCTGGTCGCGCGGGGCTCGATGCGGCGGCTCGTCGACGAGGAGGAGGTGCGGGCGGCGATCACGCTGCCCCCGGAGGACACCAGGGCCTACTTCCGCGGCCAGTGCATGGAGCGGTACCCGGCCCAGATCTCGGCGGCCTCCTGGGACTCGGTGATCTTCGACCTCGGCAGGGAGTCCCTGGTGCGCATCCCCACCCTGGAGCCGCTGCGAGGGACGAAAGCCCACGTCGGCCACCTGCTTGAGGCCTCGTCCAGCGCTGAGGAACTCGTCGACTCGCTGACCCGGAGGTAGCGGGACCACCCCGGTCGGCCGCTCGGCGGGACGACGGACGCCCCGCCAACTGGGTAATCTTGGGACACGGGCAACGCCCTGACATCGGGAGGACTGATGGCACAGGAACACGCGCAGAAGCACGGCGGTGGCGACGGGGACGACGAGGCCCAGGAAGCCACGACCGCGGGCCAGGAGCGGCGCGAACAGCTTGGCGAGGACGTCGACACCATCCTGGACGAGATCGACGACGTCCTGGAGGAGAACGCCGAGGACTTCGTGCGAGCCTACGTCCAGAAGGGCGGCCAGTAGGCCGTCGGCACCGCCCGCCGTACCCGTCACGCCGACCCAGGAGTACACCGCCTCATGGAGAACCCGACAGCCCGCGCCCATTCGGGCGCGGCCCTGCCGAACGCCTACTTCGCTCCCGGATCATCCTTCGTCGACTTCGTGCGGGCGGCCGCGCCCGAACTGCTGCCCGGAAACCGGGCGATGCCAGAAGGGCAGGTCGGGCACCCGCCGCACGGCACGACCGTGGTGGCGTTGAAGTACCGGGGCGGAGTGCTGCTGGCGGGTGACCGGCGGGCCACCGCGGGCAACCTCATCGTGCAACGGGACATCGAGAAGGTCTTCACCGCGGACGCCTACTCCGCGGTGGCCATCGCGGGGACGGCCGGCATCGCGCTGGAACTCGTCCGCCTGTTCACGGTGGAGCTCCAGCACTACGAGAAGATCCACGGGGTGTCGCTCTCGTTGGAGGGCAAGGCCAACCAGCTGTCGAACATGATCCGTGGCAACCTCGAGCTGGCGATGGCCGGACTGGCCGTCGTACCGCTGTTCGTCGGGATCGACGTCGACTCGAACGGGACGGAGTGGCCCGGCCGGATCTTCAACTACGACGTGACCGGGGGCCGCTACGAGGAGCACGGCTCCTACCACGCCGTCGGTTCGGGCTCCCTGTTCGCCAAGTCGGCGCTGAAGAAGCGCCACGAGCGGGACGTGGACGAGGACACCGCGATCCGCAACGCCGTGGAGGCGCTGTACGACGCGGCGGACGACGACACAGCCACCGGCCACCCGGACCTCGCGAGGAAGATCTACCCGGTCATCGTCACCATCACCCCGGAGCACGGCGCGGTCCGGCTGACCGACGAGCGGGCCGCCTCGGTGGCGGAGTCCGTCGTCGCCGGTCGCCGGGACAACCCGGGCGGCTGAGCCCGGCGAACGACGACCCAGCCCAGCCAGACCCTCTCATCCCGCCGGGAGCTCCCACGTGACTCTGCCCTTCTACACCTCGCCAGAACAGCTGATGCGCGAGCGCTCCGACCTGGCCCGCAAGGGCATCGCCAGGGGCAGGAGCGTCGTCGTCCTCACCTACTCCGACGGGGTGCTCTTCGTCGCGGACAACCCGTCCAACACGCTGCACAAGGTCTCGGAGATCTACGACCGGATCGGGTTCGCCGCCGTCGGCCGCTACCCGGAGTTCGACAGCCTCCGGGTCGCCGGCATCCGGCACGCGGACCTCACCGGGTACGCCTACGACCGGAAGGACGTCTCGGGTCAGACGCTGGCCAACGTCTACGCGAAGGCGCTCGACGCCGTCTTCACGGAGCGGGTGAAGCCCTACGAGGTCGAGGTCTGCGTCGCCGAGGTCGGCTCCTCGCAGGAGAACGACAAGATGTTCCGCCTGTCCTACGACGGGTCGATCGACGACGAGTCCCGCTTCGTGGTGATGGGCGGCCAGGCCGACACCATCCGGGGTGTCCTCCGGGAGGACTACCAGGAGGGTCTGGAGCTGGCCGCTGCCCTGCGGCTGGCCGTACGGGCCCTCGGCGCCGAGGTCGGGACGGGCTCGGGGAGCGGGGGCGCCGCGGCGCCGAAGCGCGAGATCTCCGTCAACCAGCTGGAGGTGGCGGTGCTGGAGCGGTTCCGACCGAACCGGGCCTTCCGGCGGATCCCCACCGCCACCCTGGCGACGCTGGTCGAGGAACGGTCGAGCGAGGACGCGCCGGACGGTCCCGCCGCCGAGTAGCGGCGCCCGAGGTTCGACGCCCGATCACCGCACCACCAGGACCGGGCATTCGGCCGCGCGGACGCACTGCGCGGCCACCGAGCCCAGCATCAGCCGGCCGCCCCGGCCCCGGTGGCCGAGAACCAGCAGACTGGCGGTCGCGGACGCCGCCAGGAGGACGGTGACGGCGCGCCCCCGGGGCGCGCCCACCGTGACCTCCTCAGCCTCACCCAGGCAGTCCGCCACGACCCGGACGGTGTGCTCGCGCATCCACCCGGCGTACTCGTCGAGGCTGGGAACCGTCGCGGGCGGCAGGCCCGGGGGGCGTGACGCGCTCCGCAGCGTCCAGGCCCGCAGGACGTGCAGCGGAGCGGAACGGCACTTCGCTTCGTCGGCTGCGGCCCGGAGCGCGACCAGCGACGGCCGCGACCCGTCCAGGCCGACGACCACCGGCCCTTCGAAGCTCCCCGAGGACGAGTCCATACGGTCCCATCGAACCCGAAGGAAGGGCCGCTGTCGTCATCCGATCAGGTCGACTGCCGGCGACGGCCAGTAGCCGGTCCCGGTCCGGTCCACCGGCAGGGCGGCGGCCCCGGCCGGGGCGGGCGGCGAGGCCGGGGCGTCCTCCGCGCCACCGCCGACCTTCCCCCACCCACGGCGCCGCACGGCCGCTCCGGGCGGGGGCGGGGCGCACGAGCGCCCACCGGCCCGCACGGCGGCGCCCAGCACCACCCGACCCGGCTCGCGATCCCCCTCCGCGGGAAGCCGGCGACATCCCCCGCGTCCGTCGCGAGCGGGCCGGGACGAGCGAGGCGGTCGGGCGGGCGGCGGCCCCGCCCGACCACGGCGGTGCTGGTTCAACCACGCCACTCGTCCCGTTCCGGCCAGTGGTAGACGCGCAGCGCACGGGGCCGGGTGGTGAACCGGAACCAGCGTCCCGCTGGTGCCACCTCCCCGTCGACCGCGAGCCTGGTCCGGTCGTCGACCAGGTCTACCTCGAAACGCGGCCGCTCCTGCTGCACGTACGTGCGGCTGTGGTGCAACGCGCCCGTCAGGGCCGCCCCCAGGAACCGCAGCCGTGAGAACGGCACGTCGGCGCGGACGTAGCGGACATCGAGCAGCCCGTCGTCCATCCGCTGGCGGTTCATCGGGGCGAAACCGCGGGGTTCGTACACCCCGTTCCCGACGAAGAGGAGCCAGACGGCGCGTTCCCGGCCGTCGATCCGCACCCGGATCGGCTCCGCCTCCCGCAGCACGCGGACGAGTGCCGCCGCTCCCGCCAACCACCGGCCCCAGCGGGGCTCCCACCGCTCCCGGTACCGGACCAGATCCGGGTAACCGCCGAGGCTCGCCGTGTTCACGAACCACCGGCACCCCGCCCCGTCGCCGTCCACGGTCCCGATGTCCACCTCGATGGCCAAGCCCTCCTCGGTGGCCAACGCGGAACTCCCGGGCGACCCCGCGGCCACGTCCCGCGCGAAGTGGTTCAACGTCCCCGTGGGGATGACCACCAGCGGCAGGCCCCGCTCGGCGGCCACGGTCGCGACCGCGGCGACGGTGCCGTCACCGCCGGCCACGCCGAGCGCGCGCACCGGCTCCGCGCTGCCGGCCACGGCCTCCTCGACGTGCCGCCTCAGGTCGGTGGCCTCGTCGTCCGGCGGGGACAGGATCCGGGCCGACGGCCAGGACTCGGACACCAGATCGGTCGGATCGGCACCACCCGACCCGGAGCCGGGGTTGGCCAGGACCAGCAGCCCCTCGCCGTCGGAGAGCGGGGTGGCCCGCACCGGGGACCGCCGGATCGCGGGCCCGCCGTTCGTCAGCGGCCACCACCGCCGCGTCGCCAGCGCCACCCCACCGCCGAGCAGCGCGCCGAAGACGACATCGCTGGGCCAGTGGACACCGGTGTGCACCCGCGAGTACGCGACCGCCGCACCGAGGGGCGCGACGACCGGGAGGGCTTTCGGCGCCTCCATGCCCACGGCCGTGACGAAGGCCGCAGCCGAGGCGGCGTGGCCGGACGGGAACGACGAGGAGACGGGTGGAGCCGCGTAACGCCGCTCCGCCGAGATCAGGTCCGTCGCGGGCCGCCTCCGGGGCACCAACGGCTTCCCGACGAGGTTCGCGGTGAAGCTCGCTCCGGCGATCGAGATCACGGCGCGGTACGCGGCACGCCGCGTCACACCTTCGCGTGACGCCAGTAGGGCGGCGATCCCGAACCAGAGCAGGCTGTGGTTCGCGGCGGTGCCCAGGCCCCTGAACACCGCGTCAGCTCTGGTCGCCGGTAGTCGGCCGCTCGCGCGCACCAGTCTCCCGTCCAGCCGGTTCGTCCGTCTCAGAGCCTCGGACACCCACTTTCGCATCACCAGAAGCTAGCGCCCCCCGAATGGATCACGGAGGGAGCGGGCGGAGTCGCTTACTGTGGAGCCATGCAGCGGCGGATTTTCGGTATCGAAACCGAGTTCGGGGTGACCTGCACCTTTCACGGGCAGCGCCGGTTGTCGCCGGACGAGGTCGCGAGGTATTTGTTCCGCCGGGTGGTCTCCTGGGGCCGCTCGTCCAACGTCTTCCTGCGCAACGGCTCCCGCCTGTACCTCGACGTCGGATCCCATCCCGAGTACGCGACCGCCGAGTGCGACGAACTCATCCAGCTGGTCACCCACGACAAGGCCGGGGAGCGGGTCCTGGAGGACCTGCTGGTCGACGCCGAACGCCGGCTCGCGGAGGAGGGCATCGGCGGGGACATCTTCCTGTTCAAGAACAACACCGACTCGGCCGGCAACTCCTACGGGTGCCACGAGAACTACCTGGTCGCCAGGGCGGGCGAGTTCGCGAGGATCGCCGACGTCCTGCTGCCGTTCCTCGTGACGCGCCAGCTCATCAGCGGGGCGGGGAAGGTCCTCCAGACCCCCAGGGGCGCGGTGTACTGCCTGTCGCAGCGGGCCGAGCACATCTGGGAAGGGGTTTCGAGCGCGACCACCCGCTCGCGGCCGATCATCAACACCAGGGACGAGCCGCACGCCGACGCCGAACGCTACCGGCGGCTGCACGTCATCGTTGGTGACTCGAACATGTCCGAGGTCACGACGCTGCTCAAGGTCGGCACCACCAACCTGGTGCTGGAGATGATCGAGGCGGGCGTCCAGTTCCGCGACTTCACGCTGGACAACCCGATCCGCGCCATCCGGGAGATCAGCCACGACCTCACCGGTCAGCGGGGCGTTCGGCTCGCCGGCGGCCGGGAGGCCTCGGCGCTGGAGATCCAGCGGGACTACCACCAGCGCGCCACCGAGTACCTGCGGGAGCGCGGCAGCGACGCCACTCTCGACCGGGTGATGGAGCTCTGGGACCGCACGCTGCGCGCCGTGGAGACCCAGGACTTCAGCCTGATCGACCGGGAGGTCGACTGGGCGATCAAACACCGGCTGTTGCAGCGCTACCGCGAGAAGCACCAGATCGGCCTGTCCAACCCGCGACTGGCGCAGATCGACCTGGCCTACCACGACATCCGGAGGGGCCGGGGGCTGTTCGACCTCCTCCAGCGCAAGGCACTGGTCGAGCGGGCGACCGACGACGGCGAGATCGAGGCCGCCAAGGACACCCCTCCCCAGTCGACGAGGGCCAAGCTCCGGGGCGACTTCATCTCCGCCGCGCAGAACGCCGGTCGGGACTTCACGGTGGACTGGGTGCACCTCAAGCTGAACGACCAGGCCCAGCGCACCGTGCTGTGCAAGGACCCGTTCCGCGCGGTGGACGAGCGGGTGGAGCGCCTCATCTCGTCGTTGTGACCACTCCCCGGTGCGGGCACCGCCCGCGCGGATGATGTTCCCCCCGGCCTCCCGGAGGGCGGGCGGGGCGGGGCCGCTAGGGTGCGGTGGTGTCCTCCGCACGTGCCGAACGCCTGGTCAACCTGGTGCTCTGTCTGTTGTCCTCCCGTCAGTACCTGACCGCGGACCGCATCCGCGGCATCGTCCCCGGGTACGCGACGGCCCCCAGCAGCGAGGCCTTTTTCCGCATGTTCGAACGGGACAAGGCCGAGTTGCGGGACCTCGGCATCCCCGTGGAGACCGGGCGCAACTCGGTCTTCGACAACACCGAGGGGTATCGGATCACGCGCCCCGACTACGAACTCGGTGAGATCGACCTCGAGGCCGACGAGGCCGCGGCGGTGGGACTCGCGGTCCGGTTGTGGGAGTCCCCGGAGTTCTCCCAGGCCGCGCACGGGGCGCTGCTCAAGTTACGGGCCGCCGGGGTCGAGCTGGACCTGAGCGTGGGGGCCGCCGTCGAACCGAAGGTGCGCATCGCCGAGCCCGCCTTCGACGCCCTGCGCGCGGCGGTGGAGAACGGCCAGGTCGTCACCTTCCGGCACCGCCGTTCCTCGGAGCCGGAGCCGGACGCCCGGCTGCGCACGGTGGAACCCTGGGGAGTGGTCTCCTGGCGAGGCCGCTGGTACCTGGTCGGCCATGACCGGGACCGGGGTGCGACCCGCTGCTTCCGGCTCTCCCGCATCGTCGGCGCTGTTCGCGCCGTCGGCGAACCGGGAGCCGTTCACCGACCGAGCGACGCCGACCTGCTCAGGATCGTCGCCGGCAGCGCCGACCCCGCTCCCGCACCGGAACCGGCAGTGCTCTGGATCGCGGCGGACCGGGCGCACGGTCTCCGCCGGCACGCCACCACCGTCGGCGGCCGCGAGGTGGGTGGGACACCGGGTGACGTCGTCGAGATCGAGTTCCGGTCCCTCTCCTCGGCGGCGGACTGGATCGCCGGCTACGCCCCGACGTGCTGGTGATCGAGCCGGCCGGCCTGGCCGACGCCGTCGCCGCGGTGCTCGGTGGAATTGTGGAGGAGACCCGATGAGCAACGCGTCCTCGCAGCGGCTCGCCCGACTGCTCGCCCTCGTCCCCTACCTGTTGGCCCGCCCTGGGATCCTGGTCGAGGAGGCCGCCCGGGATTTCGGGGTGACCCCGAAACAGCTGCGCAAGGACCTGGAGCTGCTGTGGATGTGCGGGCTCCCCGGCTACGGACCGGGTGACCTGATCGACCTGTCGTTCGACGACGAGACGGTGACCGTCTCCTTCGACGCCGGCATGGACCGTCCCCTGCGGCTCACCGCCACCGAGGCGACCTCGTTGCTGGTGGCGCTGCGCGCCCTCGCCGACACGCCCGGGGTGACGGACACCGAGGCGGTCAGCCGAGCCGTCGCCAAGATCGAGGACGCGGTGGGCCAGGCCCAGCCCAGCGGCGTCGTGATCGGGTTGGGCGGGCGACCAGGCGTCGCCGAGACGGTCCAGCGCACGGTGACGAGGGCCGTGGACGAGGGCCGGGCCCTCCGCATCCGCTACTACACGGCGTCCCGCGACGCCATCACCACTCGCGTGGTGGACCCGAAGCGGGTCCTCCTGATGGACGGGCACAGCTACCTGGACGCCTGGTGCCGGCAGGCCGAAGCGACCCGGTTGTTCCGGCTGGACCGGGTCGACGAGGCCGTGCTGCTCGACGAGCCAGCCCGCACCCCGGAGGAGGCGGAACCCGTGGACGTCGCGGGCGGGGCGTTCCGCGCCACGCCGGACCAGGAGACGGCGGTGCTCGAACTGACCCAGGACGCCCGCTGGGTCAGCGAGTACTACCCGACGGACGAACGCACCGAACTGCCCGACGGGCGGCTGCGGGTGCGGCTCCGCTACTCGGACCGCTCCTGGGTCGTCCGACTGGTGCTGGGCCTGGGCGGCCGGGCCAGGGTCGTCGAGCCGCTGCCGTTGGGCGCCGAGATCGCCGAACGCGCCGAGCGGGCGCTCCGGCTGGCCGATGAGCTGGCCGACGCCCGCTGAGTGGAGCTCGCTACCGTGTCCCGGTGATCATCGAAAGCTCGCACGTGGTTCTCGCGGTCGTCCTCGCCGTCGTCGCCGTCGCGCTCGTCGTGCTCGCCGTCGCGGTGCGCCGTGCGCTGCGTGCCGCTCGTCGGACCAGTGCCGCGCGGAGCCGGCTGTCCGCGCGGTTCGCTGACCGGGGTGGTCTGCTCCGGGCGCGGACGGCGGCGCTGAAGGTGGCCGTGGCGGAGCGGCGCGGGACGTCGAACACGCGGGGGAGCCGGCGGGAAGCGTAGGCGGATCACACCCGGTCCGGGAGTACCCTGCCAGTGACCCCGAAACGTGGGAGAGGACCATGCCCAATATCGGTACCGCCGAGATCCTGATCATCGCCGTCGTGCTCGTCCTGCTGTTCGGTGCCACGAAGCTGCCGGCGATGGCCAGGTCCCTCGGCCAGTCGGCGCGCATCCTCAAGGCCGAGGTCAAGGGCATGAAGCGGGACGGGGAGCCGCGGGACGGGACGGAGGCCCCGCAGTCCGCCCCCGCCGCCCCGTGGCCCCCGCCGTCGCGCCGGCCCCGCCGGCCGGCCCCGCGAACACCCTGGCGAACCAGGCCGATGGAGCACCGGCGGCCAACCCCGGCCAACAGGCCCCGCCCTCCTGATCCCCGTTCGTCCGGGGTATGTGAAAGCCTGGGAGCGTGGCCCGACGCCCCGCATCCCAGCACGCCCCGCTCGACCCCGCGCAGCGGTACGCCGCCGCGCGCCAGCGTGCGGCGCATCCCAAGCTCACCGACTTCCTGGGTGAGCTCTCCTTCGAGCTCGACCCGTTCCAGCGAACCGCCTGCCAGGCCCTGGAGGTGGGGCACGGTGTTCTGGTGTGCGCGCCCACCGGGGCCGGCAAGACCGTGGTGGGGGAGTTCGCGGTGCACCTGGCGTTGGGCGAGGGCCGCAAGTGCTTCTACACGACGCCGATCAAGGCGTTGTCCAACCAGAAGTACGCCGACCTCACCGCTCGGTACGGCCCGGACCGCGTGGGCCTGCTCACCGGGGACACCGCCATCAACGGCGACGCTCCCGTGGTGGTGATGACGACCGAGGTGCTGCGGAACATGCTGTACGCGGGTTCCACCACCCTCGAGGGCCTCGACTACGTGGTGATGGACGAGGTCCACTACCTCGCGGACCGCTTCCGGGGCGCGGTGTGGGAGGAGGTCATCCTGCACCTGCCGGAACACGTCCGCCTCGTCTCGCTGTCCGCCACGGTCAGCAACGCCGAGGAGTTCGGTGAGTGGCTGGTGGAGGTCCGGGGAGACACCACGGTCGTCGTCGACGAGCACCGCCCGGTGCCGCTGTGGCAGCACATGATGGTGGGCAACCGGCTGCTGGACCTCTTCGGCGGCGAGTCCGGTGGCGAACTCCGGGTCAACCCCCGGCTGCTGCAGCAGTTGGAGAGGGTGGACCGACTCGAGTTCCCACTCCGCCGCCCGCGCCGGGGCCCCCGGGACCGGGGACGGGACGCCCAGCGGCCACCGGAGAGCCGGTACCGCCCCCCGGGGCGGCCGGAGATCGTGCGCCGGCTCGACGACGCCGCCCTCCTGCCGGCGATCCTGTTCGTCTTCAGCCGGGCCGGTTGCGACGCGGCCGTCGGGCAGTGCGTGCGCTCGGGCCTGCGGTTGACCTCGGAAGACGAGGCCGAGGAGATCCGGCGGATCGTCGACCTGAAGACGGCGGACCTGCCGGACACCGACCTGGGCGTGCTGGGCTTCTGGGAATGGCGGGAGGCGCTGGAGCGCGGGATCGCCAGCCACCACGCCGGCCTGCTGCCGGCCTTCAAGGAGACCGTGGAGGAGCTGTTCGTCCGGGGCCTGGTGCGGGCGGTCTTCGCCACCGAGACCCTCGCGCTGGGCATCAACATGCCCGCCAGGACGGTGGTGCTGGAGAAGCTCGTCAAGTTCAACGGTGAGACGCACGCCGACCTCACGCCCGGTGAGTACACGCAGCTGACCGGTCGCGCCGGGCGGCGGGGGATCGACGTCGAGGGGCACGCGGTCGTCGTCTGGCAGCCGGGGATGGATCCACGGCAGGTGGGAGGGCTGGCCTCGACGCGGACCTACCCCCTGCGCTCGTCCTTCCGGCCCGCCTACAACATGGCCGTGAACCTCGTCCACCGCGTGGGCACGCCGGCCGCGCGCGAACTGCTCGAACAGTCCTTCGCCCAGTTCCAGGCAGACCGGTCGGTGGTGGGGCTGTCCCGCAAGATCGAGCGGTCGGAGGAGGCGCTGGCGGGGTACCGGGAATCGGCCACCTGCCACCTGGGCGATTTCGGCGAGTACTTCGACCTGAGGCGCAAGATCTCCGCGCGGGAGAAGGCGCTGGCACGGCAGAACACCGCCAGCCGCCGGGCCGCCGCGGCCGCCTCACTCGAACGGCTGCGCAAGGGTGACGTCATCGCGGTGCCCTCGGGGCGCCGCTCCGGACTCGCGGTCGTGGTGGACCCCGGGCTCAGCCCGATCAACGAGCCCCGGCCCCTCGTGGTGACCGAGGACAGGTGGGCCGGGCGGCTCTCCGTGGCCGACTTCCCCGCGCCGGTCGAGGCCCTCGGCCGGCTCCGACTGCCCAAGCACGTGGACGTGCGCTCGCCCCGTTCGCGGCGTGACCTGGCCTCCACCATCCGCAACACGGGCATCGACGTCCCACCCCGGAGCCGGCGTCGGGCGGGCGTAGACGACGATGACGAGCTCAACGCGCTGCGCCGTGCCCTGCGGGCCCATCCCTGCCACGGCTGCGACCAGCGGGAGGACCACGCGCGGTGGGCCGAACGCCACGAGCGGCTGAGCCGGGAGGTCCACCAGCTGCGGGGGAAGGTCGCCGGCACGACCCACTCGTTGGTGCGCACCTTCGACCGGATCCGCTCGTTGTTGCGCGCGCTGGGGTACCTCGACGGCGACGGGGCGGAGGAACGGCTCACCGAACACGGCCGTCGGCTCTCCCGCCTCTACAGCGAGTCCGACCTGCTGGCCGCCGAGTGCCTGCGCCGGGACATCTGGCGGGACCTCGAACCGGCGGAGCTCGCCGCCGTCGTCTCCGCGCTGGTGTACGAGTCCCGCCGGGAGGGAGCCGTGGTCGGCCCGCTGCCCGCCGGTCCCATCACCGAGGCCCTGACCCGTACCAGCCAGATCTGGGCCGAGGTCGAGGACCGGGAACGCCAGCACCGGTTGGACCGGACCCGGGAACCCGACCCGGGGTTCGCCTGGCCGGTGTTCCGGTGGGCGCGGGGTGAGTCGCTCGAACGCGTCCTGACCGCCGCCGCGTCGGCGGGGCAGGAACTCTCCGCCGGCGACTTCGTGCGGTGGTGCCGGCAGGTGGTGGACCTCCTGGACCAGTTGCGGGACGTCGTGGGCGCCGGGAACCCGGTCGGGGCGGCGGCGGGGAGGGCGGTCCGTGCCGTGCGACGAGGTGTCGTCGCCATGGGTTCGGTGTGAGCCCACTCCCCGGGGTGACCTCCGGGGCACTCCGGTCCGTGACCGGGTCCCTCGGCGGTCCGGTGTCACAAGCTGAGCTACCACCACCCGAAGAAGACCTGATGGGAGCTATGGTTTGATCGGCGTCCACCGGTTCCGGTGTCCCGAAGCCGGCGCGCCCACGAACACGCACGCTCACGCCGGAGGCCAACATGACCAGCCCGTACGGACCGTCCGGGGGCAACGACCCGCACCAACAGTGGGGGCAGCCCCAGGGCTACCCGGGAACCCCCGCCGGTGGGACGCCGGAACAGTCGGCCGGTTACGGGCAGTACGGCCAGCAACCCGGTTACGGGCAGTACGGCCAGCAGCAGTACGGGGCGCAGCCCGGGTACGGTGACCCGGCGGCACAGCAGGGTTACGGGCAGTACGGCCAGCAACCCGGCTACGGCGACCCGTCCCAGCAGGGGGCCTACGGGCAGTACGGGCAGCAGTACCCGCAGCAGCAACAGTACGGGCAGTACGGGCAGCAGTACGGCGGTTACCCGCCCCCCGGGCAGAACAAGAAGTCCGCACTGCCCTGGATCGTCAGCGGCGGGATCGCCGTGGTGCTGGGCGGGGTCGCCGTCCTCGGGTTCGTCTGGCCGGGCTGGTTCAACTCCAAGGTCTTCGACTCCGACGCCATGGCCGGCGAGGTCCAGCGGATCCTCACCGACACGTGGGGCATCGGCGACGTGTCGGGGGTGAGTTGTCCCAGTGACCAACCCCTGGAGGCCGGCCACAGCTTCCAGTGCGAGGCGACCATCGGCGGGAACCCCGTGCAGGTCGACATCCAGGTGAAGAACGAGGACGGCGACTACGAGGTCGTCCAGCCCTCCTGATCTCCGGTGCCCCGGCGGGCGCGGCCGGCGGCGGGGTCCCACCGGCTCCGACGCCGAGCCGTCGCCCGGGCATCCGCCGGTGCGGGCCGTCGCGGTGGTCGGGGGCGGACCGAGGGGAAAAACACGTCGCGTCCCGGGCTCGCCCCGGGCAGGATCGCCCCATGACCCGCTTTGACGTCGAGCCCGTTCCCGTCAGCCGGATCCGGGAGACCAACGAGCTGTTCCGCACGGCGCTGCACGCGCCGGTCTCCTCCGACGAGAAGTGGGAACTCGCGGCCCGCTCCTACCAGACCGGGCGGACCTGGGGAGTCCTCGACGAGGGTGAGTACGTGGGGACGGCGAGCTCGTTCGGTGCCCTGTTACGGGTCCCCGGTGGCGCGGAAGTGCCGATGGCGGCGGTCAGCAGGGTGGCGGTGCGCGCCGACCACACCCGGCGCGGCATCCTCACCGAGCTGATGCGCACCCAGCTCACCGACGCGGCCCGGCGGGGCGAGCCGACGGCGACCCTGCGGGCCAGCGAGACCGCCATCTACGGTCGCTTCGGCTACGGCGTCGCGGACCGGAGCCGTTCGGTCCAGGTGCGGGCGGACCGGGCCCGGATCGGTGACCTCGGTGGGGAGGGCACGGTCCGGCTGCTCCGGACCGACCAGCTGGCCACTGCGCCCCCCGAGATCTACGCCGGTTTCGGTCCGTACCGGACCGGCATGATCAGTCGCCCGGCCGAGTGGTGGGTGCCCAGGGTGGAGATGCCCCTGAAGGACGGCCGGAACCTGCGGGGAGCCGTCCACACCGGCTCCGCCGGCCACCGGGACGGCTACGTGCTGTACGAGGTGAAGGTCCCGGACGATGCGGGCTTCGACGGCGCCGTCCTCACCATCCACGACCTGCACGCGCCGGAGCCGGCGGTGCGGCGGCGGCTGTGGCGCTTCCTCCTGACGACTGACCTGGTGGGCACGGTCGAGATGCACACCGCACCCGTGGACGAGCCCCTGGAGTGGTGGGTCGGCGACCCCCGGGCGGTGCGCACCAAGGGGATCGAGGACGCGACGTGGCTGCGTCTCACCGACGTGCCGGCAGCGCTGGCGGCCCGGTCGTACGGGAACGCCGAGCCGGTCGTCCTCGAGGTGCGTGACTCCCTGCTGCCGGACAACTCCGGCTGCTACCGGGTGACGGCCGAGGGAGCCGCCCGCACGGACGCCGACCCGGACCTCCGGCTCTCCTCGGCGGCCCTCGCCGCCCTGTACCAGGGGGATGTCCGTGTCTCGGTGCTCGCCACCGCTGGCCTCGTGGAGGTGCTGGACGGCGCCGCGCTCGCGAGGGCGGACGTGCTGTTGGGGGCCGAGGAGACCCCCTGGTGCGGTACCTACTTCTGACCGGCCCGGGTGGGAGGTCGCCGCTCACCGGGTCGGGCGTCGGTCGGGGCTCCGTCCGGGAACTCCCGGCAGCTGCCCCGCGGCGTCGGCTACGGTAGCCGCGAAGACGATCGCGGCCGGGGGGTCGCGGAGCCGAGCCGAGAACGGGGTGCGTCACGGTGGTCCTGATCCTGCACGTCCTGATCACCGCCGTCGCGGTGTGGGCGACGACCCTGCTCCCCGGCGTGCAACTGGAGGGCGGGACCACCGGGGCGCGGCTGGGGACGCTGTTGGTGGTGGCGGTCATCGTCGGTCTGGTCAACGCGGTGCTCAAGCCGGTCGCGAAGACGGTGGGGTGCCTGTTCTACCTGCTCACGTTCGGCCTGATCGGCCTGGTGGTGAACGGCCTCCTCTTCATGTTCGCCAGTTGGATCGCGCAGCAGTTCGGACTGCCCTTCTCGGTCTCGAACTTCTGGTCGGCGGTGCTCGCCGGGCTCATCGTGTCCATCGTGTCCGCCGTGCTGTACAGCGTCACCAGGAAGGTCATCAAGTCCTGAACGCCCCCGACACCGAACTCCGGGCAGCGACCGCCCCGGGTGCGGGGCGGTCCCGGGGCTACCGGAGCGCGGCCGCCAGCCGATCCACCGACCGGCGCAGCCCCCACCGCCGCCCGAGTTCCACCAGCCGCTCGGGGTCGGAAGGGCTGTCCGGGACGGCGGAGTCGCGGTCGGTCAGCAGCGGAGCGTCCCGCACGACCCGCACCACGCGGGTGGCGCGGGCGAGGTAGTCCCCGGCGTCGACCAACGCGGCCCTGGCCCGGGGTGGGACGCGGGAGTCCCCGGCGCCGGCCGCCGCCTGCAGCTCCTCGACGGTGCCGAACGTGGAGATGAGCCGGGCGGCGGTCTTCTCGCCGATCCCGGGAACACCGGGCAGGCCGTCGGAGGGGTCGCCGCGCAGCACCGACATGGCCTCGTAGGCCGGTCCCGCGATCTCGACCGGGAGCTGGTAGCGCTCGGCGATCTCCGAGGGGCCGAAGAGTTCGGCCTTCGCCCAGCCGCGTCCGAGGTAGAGCACGCCCGTCGGCGTGGGTTCGGTACGGACGAGTTGGAAGAGGTCGCGGTCTCCCGTGACGATCTCCACCGGGTCGGCGCGTTCGCCGGCGGCCCAGGTGCCGATGACATCGTCGGCCTCGTGCCCGGCCGACTGGCTCGTCGCCAGTCCGGCGGCGGCCAGGACGTCGAGGATGATCTCGACCTGCGGCGCCAGCGTGTCCGGCACCTCCTCCGCGTCCGAGGAGCCCTCCGCGACGCGGTGCGTCTTGTACGAGGGGAGGGCCTCCACGCGGAACGCCGGCCGCCAGTCGGCGTCGAGGCACGCCACGAAGCGCCGGGGCCGCCGGTCGGTGAGGATGCGGGCGACGGTGTCGGTGAACCCACGGACGGCGTTGACCGGGGTGCCGTCTGGCGCGGTCAGGGACTCCGGCAGGGCGTGGAACGACCGGAACCACAGGCTGGCGGAGTCCAACAACACGAGTGGACCGTCGACGCGCCGACTACCGGACACCGCGAACTCCTCACCGCCGAACGGGACCGGGCGGAACCAGGGTGGTGGCCCGTCGCCTTCGTGACAGGGCCACCCTAGCCGCCCGGTGTGACGGACCGCCGAGCGTGACCGGACCGGTCGGTCGTCCTCCCCGCCGCCCCCGGCGCGTCGCTACGCTGTCGGCCATGGTCTCGCCCTCATCGTCTCCCCTGACCGAACCGCGGCTGTTCAGGGACCGCCTCTCGCGCGTGGCCGAGGCCGCGCGGCACGCCGACGTGGACGCGCTGCTCGTCGCGCCAGGCTCCGACCTCCGGTACCTCCTCGGAATCGACAGCGGATCGTTCGAGCGGCTGACGGCGCTCGTCGTCCCCTCGGCCCCAGGACGACGCCCCGCCCTGGTGACCCCCAAGCTGGAGGAGCCGGGGTTCGCCGCACTCGACACCACGGCCCTCGGCCTGGACCTGGTGACGTGGTTCGACGGCGAGAGCCCGTACGACCTGGTCCTGGAGCTCGTGACCAGGGCGGGCGCCCCGGCCCGGCTCGCCGTCGGTGACTCGATGACGGCGCAACACGTGCTCGGGCTGCGGGCCGCCGCGCCGGGCGTCGAGCAGGTCCTCGCCGGAGCGGTCATCCGCCAGATCAGGATGCGCAAGTCCCCCGAGGAGATCGAGGCCCTCGCCGAGGCCGGCGCGGCCATCGACCGGGTGCACGCCAGGATGGCCGAGTGGCTTCGCCCCGGGCGGAGCGAGGCGGAGGTGGGCGCGGACATCGCCGCCGCCATCGTCGCCGAGGGGCACGCCGAGGCGGAGTTCGTGATCGTGGGTTCCGGTCCCAACGGCGCCAGCCCGCACCACGAGCTCTCCGACCGGGTGATCCAGCCCGGCGACGTGGTGGTCGTCGACATCGGGGGCCCGACCCCGGCCGGGTACAACTCGGACTGCACCCGCACCTACGCGGTCGGCGAGCCAGCCGACGCCGACGTGCGCGAGGTGTACGCGGTGCTGGAGCGCGCCCAGCGTGCCGCCGTCGACGCCGTGCGGCCGGGGGTCACCGCGGAGTCGGTCGACGCGGCGGCCCGTGAGGTGATCAGCGCCGCCGGCTACGGCGAGTTCTTCGTGCACCGCACCGGCCACGGCATCGGCCTGGACGTCCACGAGGAGCCCTACATCGTCGGGGGCAACGGCGACGTGCTCGAACCGGGCACGACCTTCAGCGTGGAGCCGGGGATCTACTTCCCCGGCAGGTGGGGCGCCAGGATCGAGGACATCGTCGTGGTGACCGAGACCGGGGTGCGCCGGCTGAACACCGGACCCCGGGCGTTGACGGTGCTCTCGACGTGAGCGCCCAACTGGAACCCATCGACAGGTCCATCCTCCGCGAGCTCGCGTCGAACGGCCGGTGCAGCTTCACCGATCTCGCGGACCGGGTGGGGCTGAGCGTGTCCGCTGTGCACCAGCGGGTGCGCCGGCTGGAACAACGGGGGGTGCTGCGGGGGTACTCGGCGCGGTTGGACGGCGAGCAGGTCGGCCTGCCGCTGACCGCCTTCATCTCGCTCACCCCCATCGACCCGGCCGCTCCCGACGACTACCCGCAGCGCCTCCAACACCTGCCGCAGATCGAGTCGTGCTACTCGGTGGCGGGGGAGGAGTCGTACATCCTGCGGGTCAGGGTCGCCTCACCGGTCGGGCTCGAGGACCTGCTGCGCCAGATCCGCGAGGCGGCGAAGGTCGCGACCCGCACCACCGTGGTGCTGTCGACGCCCTTCGAGAACCGACCGCCCGCGGTCTGATCCCTCCCGTGGGCGGCCACCGTCCCGGCCCCATCCCGACACGGATGGGGCCGGGGTCTCCGGGGGCGAGATCCTCGGGGTGGGAAGGATGGCCGCCGCGCCTCGAGGTCGGCCCGGGGAGCGGGGCCGGCCGCTCAGCGGTCGTCGATCACCCGGTCGTCGGGCACCACCGTGAGCCGACCGTCGGGTCCTGCGACGCAGGCCGCGGACCGGGCGCCGTCGGCCAGGAAGTCGGTCAGGCAGCGCCCGAACTCGGCGTGCCCCTCGGCGTTGGGGTGGAATGACTCCTGGATGGCGTGCGGAGCCCGGTGGTCGTCCCCGAGGCCGTCCCAGTCGATCGTGAGCCGGGTGAACCACTCCTCGCCGTCGTCCCGGGAACAGGCCTCGCGGTCGAGGCCGGCCTGGGAGAGGTCGAGGAACCGGACCCGCGCCTGCCGGGCCACCTCGGCCAGGCCGTCGGACAGGGCGCGCACCGCGTCCCGCTGCATCCAGCTGGTGTCGCTCTCCCGGAAGGGGCAGCCGGCGAGGCCCCGCAGACCCGGGATGACCCTGGTGCCGATCGGGGAGGCGTAGGACTGGAGCACGAGTTCGTAGCTGGCGTCCGGATAGCCGTGCTCCCGCATGACCTCCCTGATGTCGGCGAGCGCGGAGCGCACCTTCGGCGCCATCTCGGCGACCCTGTCCTCCCAACTCGGGGACAGGGTCTCGCCGCAGTGACCGCCGTCCTGCTCGAACCAGGCGCGCACGCAGTGCCCGAGCACGTCCGAGAAGCGCGGGTCGTCGTTGGCGCCGACCGCCACGACGATCGCGGCGACCCGGTACTCGCCGGCCAGTTCCCGGAGCTGTTCCGCCTGGGAACCCTCCGTGTTGTGCACGGCGTCGCCCAGCCCCACGTGTTCGGCGCGGGCGCCGGAGCACGCGAGGTTCACCGTGCGGTCCACGCCGGGCACCCGCAGCTGGTGCACGGTGGCGTGGCTGGACCGGTGACACCAGTTGTCGTCCTCGCCGTCGGTGCCGGGTGCGTAGTCGCCCGCGCCCTCACCGGACATCGTGGAGTCGCCGAGGGCGACGACGACTCCCGGCGCGTCCCAGGGCGGTTCCGGCAGCACCGGGAGCGGCCGGTCGGACACGACCAGCAGCAGGGGGAGGGCGATCATCAGCAGGACGAGGAACAGGGACACCGGGCGGAACGGGGCGGGCGGGCGCATCCTGGACAGTTTATGTGCCCTTCCGTCCGGTTCGGGAGGAAACAAGGAGCCCACTCATCCGGTCTCCACCCTCCCGGCCGGGGCCGGGACGAGCCCGTCCGCCCCGACGAGACCGGGGACGAGACGTCCCTCGGAGAGCACCAGGCAGCGGTCCGCCACCGCGTGCACCTCGTCGTCGTGGGTCGCCACGAGCACGGCGGTGCCCTCGTCCGCCGCCGCTCGCAGCGCGACGAGCACAGTGGACAGGCTCGCGTGATCCAGGTGGGCGGTGGGCTCGTCGGCCAACAGCACCGCCGGACGCACCGCGAGCGCCCGTGCCAGGGCGACCCGCTGCCGCTGGCCGAACGACACCTGGAGCGGGTACCTGTCGGCCAGGGCGGCCACGCCCAGACCTCCCAGCAGCGAGTCCACCCGGTCCGCCACCTCCTCGGGAGTGCGCGTGGTGAGCATCCGAAGCGGCAGCGCGACGTTCTCCGCCAGCGTCAACTCCTCCGACAGCCCCATCGTCTGCGGGAGCACCGCGAGGCTGGTCCACGGTGTCAGCGGGGTGACCTCGTCCCCCAACACCTCGACGGAACCGGAGTCCGGTCTGTCGAAGGCGGCCAGCAGGGTGAAGAGGGTGCTCTTGCCCGAGCCGGAGGGGCCGGACACCGTCACGACCTCCCCCGCGGCGACGTCGAGGTCGAGACCGTCGAGGACCTCGATCCGGCCGCCGCCCTGGTTGAAGCCCCGTCCCAGGCCCCGTACCCGGAGCCGTGCCTCCGCCACCGTCATGTCGTTCCCTCCTTCGCGGCCCCCGAGTGGAGGTGGCCGTCGCGGATGCGCACGACCCGGGGCCCCAGTTCGAGCAGCCTCGGGTCGTGGGAGGCCACCACCAGGGTGACCCCGAGCCCGTGCAGTTGGGTCAGCGTCTCCACTACCAGCTCCGCGGAGCGGTGGTCGAGCTGGGAGGTGGGTTCGTCGGCGAGGACGACGTCCGCGCCCGCTCCCACCGCGCAGGCGAGCGCGAGCCGCTGCTGCTGGCCACCGGAGAGCGCCTGCGTGGGCCAGGAGCCGGTCCCGCCGAGTCCCATCCGTTCCAGCAGGGCGGGCCCGGGGTCCTCCCGGCCGGCGAGCTGCGCCCGCGCCCGCAGGTTCTCCGCCACGCTGAGGTAGTCGAAGAGGTTGTCGCCGGGGTTCTGGTAGACGAGGGTGACCTGCCTGGAACGGAGACGGCGGAGCTCGGCGTTGCCGGCCCGGGTGACGTCGCGCCCGAGGACGTGGACCGAACCCGCCGCCGGGCGGGACACCAGGGCCAGCACCCGCAACAGGGTGGATTTCCCCGAACCCGAGGGGCCGGCGAGGATCACAAACTCGCCTCGGGAGACGGCCAGGTCGACGCCGCTGAGGACGGGAACCCGGGTCAGCTGCGTGGAGTAGGAGACGTCCACGCCCCGCAGGCGGAGCGCGGGTCCCTCCCCTGAGGGCGCCGGCGTCGTCATCTGCTCACTCACGGATCAGCTCTCCCACTCGGGCGGTGCGCACCGCGCGCACGGCCAGCCAGGTGGCCGCACCCACCACCGCGAGGGTGGCGACCAGGAGGACGGACAGGAACAGCACGGGGACGGGCGCCGCCGGAACCGGCACCAGGCGGGGCGCCGGGTCGAGCTGGCTCGCGGCGAGTTGGGCCGCGCCCCACCCGACGGCGGCGCCGACCAGGGCCGCGAGACCGCCGATCGTGCCCAGTTCCACCAGGTAGCTGGCGACGAGCGTCCTCGGCCGGACCCCCATCCGGAGGGACAGCGCGCCGGACAGCGCGTTCTGACGGCGCCGCACCTCGATCGCCAGCAGCAGGGAGGTGATGGCCAGCACGGCGAGCACGGTGCCGAGCACGGTGATGAACCCGAACGTCCACTCCATGGTGAGGAACGGCAGGCCGTCCAGGGACGAGGTCCGCTCCACGGACTGGATGGTCCACCCGCCCCCGGCCTGGATGCGGTCGACGACCTCGGCGGCGGGCAGCGCCGACAGCACGGTCCAGGTGTTCACCCGGAACCCGCTCGGGACGGTGTCCCGGGCGACCACGTAGGTGGGGGAGGTGACCCCGGGGAACCCGGTGACCTCGCCCACGGTGCTCAGCACCAGGCCGCTGCCCGCCCGCAGCTGGTCACCCCCGGGCGCGCCGGCCACGCGGACGGCGGGCACGGCGGCGTCGCCGGGTCCTCGGTCCGCTTCCCCGGCGCGCAACGCCGACAGGGCCTCGTCCACGGCGGAGGCGATGCGCCGGTCACCCAGCCAGCCTCCCCGGTGGAAGGTGTCCGGCTCGACGACGAGGACCGTGACCTCGCGCGATGGGTCGGCGATCGAGGTCGTGCTGCGACCGACCAGGGTGCTCCGCTCGGCGATGGAGGCGGGTACCGCCTGGTCGGCGTTGACGGTGGTGTTGCCCACGTCCACCGCGCTCTCACCGCCGACGAGCACACCGGACTTGGCGTCGAATGCGTCCCGCTGGGCACCGACGATGCCCCCGCCCACGGCGAGCACCCCCACGGCGAGCAACGCGAGGGCGGTGACCCCCACGGCCGTCCCGCCGGAGGCCGCCAGCCGGCGTATCCCGAACTGGAACGCCGGGCGCCGCCAGGCGCTGAGCCGGTGGGAGCGGACCAACGACCACCCGAGGCCCCGAGCGGTCAGACCGGCGAGCGTGACCACCACCAGCAGCGGGAACGCCAGCGCCACCGGGTCGACGCGGGGCAGCACCTCACCGGACTCGACCGTCAGCGCCCCCTCGGCGAGCCGGAGACCGGACCACACGGCGAGGGCCCCGGTGGCGAGCTCCCACGGGACCAGCCGCAGCCGGCTCACCGCCCGCGAACGGGCCCGAGGGGCGGTCTGGAAGAGCTGGTGCGCGCGGACCGCGACCGTGGCGGTCAGCACCGCGAGCGATGCGACGACCAGCCCCCCGACGGCGAGCGCCGCGTCGACGAGGACTCCGTCCCGCAGCACGAGCGACGGTGCGTACAGGCCGCGCGCGAGGGTGGCCAGGGCCAGGCCGGCGGCCGAACCGACCAGGACGGGGAGTCCGAGTTCCAGCAGCGCCCTGGTGCCGAGGGCGAGGGGGGAGGCCCCGTGCGTCCAGAGCAGCCTGGCCTCCCTCGTGCGGCGCTGGAGCCACTGGACCGCCACGGCGGCCATGCCCGCCAGACCCACCAGGAGGCTGACCACGGTCAGGGGAAGCACCGCCAGGGTGACGGTGCGGCTGGACTCGTCGGCCAACTGGAGCGAACGCTCGAGGTAGACGCCCCTGCTGACGAAGTCCTCACGGGCCAGCTCGGCGGAGAGGTCGTCGACCACCGCCCGTGACCGGTCGTGGAGCGCGGCCGCCTCCTCGGGGGTCGAGGGGGCGTCGACCGGGAACCGCAGTGTCGTGGTGAAGGTCGCGTGGGAGACGTCCTCCCACTGGACCGCCAGTTCGTCGACGACGGCCGGCGGCGGCTGGAGGGAGGAGAGCACGTCCCGGTCCGGCACGAGGACGGGAGGAGCGCTCTGCCACTCGCTGTCCATCGGGCCGGGGACGACGAGCTTCTCCTCGCTGCACCAGTAGCCCTCCCCGGTCCGCTCCAGGTCCTCGTAGACGGCGGTGACCGGTGGCAGCTCGCCGAGCCCGGCCTGCCGGGGCCGGTCGCCGAGGTCCGCGCCGGTGAGCTCGGCCAGCGATTCGGGGATCCAGAGCCCGTCCGTGCCGCCGCCGCGCACCACCGTCACCTGCTCGGCGAGCCCGTCGCGGTAGGCGAGCTTCGCCCGACCGGAGGACTCGCCGAAGTCCAGCATGAGGACGCCGCTGTACAGGCCGGCGACCACACCGTCGTCGAACCCGTGGTCGGCCGCCGACCGCTGGGCCAGTGAGGCGGCCTCGACGCTCCCGTCGAAGCGCATCGGGACCAGCTCGACGGCGGGGCCTCGCAGGTGGGGGCAGAACCGGCTCACGTTGTAGTCGACGGCCGCCGTGCGCACGCTGGACACGTGCAGCACGGCGGCGGTCGCCACGAACGCCAGGACCAGGCCCGCGAACAGGGCGACCAGGAGGCTCGACGGTTGTCCCCACGCCACCAGGGGCGCCCGTCTCCACGGCAGCTTCACGCGCGCAGAGTGACATACGTTACTCCGTGCGAGTAGGGATTACCGCGAAAGGTCATCCCTTCGTAACGCGGGGGAAGGTCGTGCCGGCGACGGGGCCCGGGCCGGGGTCACTGGTCGGCCCACCACCGCTGTCCCCGCTCGTCGAGCGTGTAGATCGGGTCGTAGTACGGGTAACGCCTGGTGAGGGCGTCCGGATCCTCCGCCTCGATGCCGGTCCGGTAGTTCTTCGTCCAGTAGGACACCCCGTGCTCGTGGTCGTACTCGGCGAGCTGGTGCACCCACCGCTTCCCGACGTAGGGCACATCGCAGATCAGCCTCGGGGTGGCGTAACCGGGCAGGTAACCCATGATGGCGTGCTGGAGGCGCTGCGCCTCCCACACCGCCAGCCGCCAGTGCTCGGCGTTGGGGATCATGTCGCACATGTAGAAGTAGTAGGGGAGCACGCCGGCTTCGCCCTGGAGGGCGAAGCACAGGTCGAGCAGCGCCTCCGCGCTGTCGTTCACGCCCCGCATCAGCACGCCCTGGTTGCGGACGTCCCGCACCCCCACGGCGAGTGCCGTCCTGGCTGCCTCCGCGACGAGCGGGGTCACGGAGTTCACGTGGTTGACGTGGGTGTGGATGGCCAGGTTGACACCCCGCCGCGCCGCCGTCCTTGCGACCCGCTCCAGCCCTTCCACGACCTTCGGCTGGAGCCAGTGCTGGGGAAGCCCCGCCAGCGCCTTGCTCGCGAGCCGCACGTCCCGGACGGTCTCGATCTCCAGCAGCCGCATGAGGAAGCTCTCCAGCTGGTGCCACGGCATGTTGGCGACGTCTCCGCCGGAGACCACCACGTCGCGGACACCCGGGGTCTCCCGCAGGTACTGGATCATCCGGTCCTGCCGGTCGACGGGCTTGAGCCCCAGCCTGAGTTTGTCCACCTGGGGAGTGGAGTTGCCGACCAGGTCCATCCGCGTGCAGTGCCCGCAGTACTGCGGGCAGGTGGACAGCATCTCGGCGAGGACCTTGGTGGGGTACCGGTGGGTGAGCCCCTCGACCACCCACATCTCCGCCTCGTGCAGGGAGTCCCTGGAGGAGTGCGGGTGGCTCGGCCACACGGGGTGGCGGTCCGAGCGCACGGGAAGCATGTAGCGGCGCACCGGGTCGGCCAGGAAGGCGTCGGTGAAGGCCTCGGGATCGGTGGTCTCCTCCCGCGCCATCGTGTTGAGCATCTGCGGTGGGAGGAGCATGGACATGGTCGCCATCTCGCGGTGGTCCGCGTCGAGGTCCTCGTAGAAGCGCTCGGTCAGCAGGTCGCCCACCACCCGGCGCAGCTGGCGGATGTTGCGCACGCAGTTGACCCGTTGCCACTGGGCGTCCCGCCACTGCTCGGCCGTGACGTCCCGCCAGCCGGGGAAGCGTCGCCAGTCGGGCTCAACCAATTCCCGCCGCACGTACTCGTAGGGCTGTTCGGCCCGGCCACCCTCTCCGAGGTGGCCGTCGGTGTCGCCCCGGCCTTTCCCAAGATCGTCGCGCTGGCGGGCGATGGCTTCCTGGACAGTCATACTTGGCCTCCAGAATCGGTTCGACCGTAAAAACATCCTTACACACCCGGTCAACTCCGGAAATATTTCGCGTTCTGTGGGTGCGTTAGGCTGGTGTGAGACCGAGGTCCGCGAGGTGTCGGGAGCATTACGGCCCTCCTGTCCGTTGTCGAGACAGCCGTGTAACCGACTCGTGTGGGGAGTGCCCAGCCCGTGCCTTTCCTGCTCCTGGCCATCCTCGAAATCGCCACCCTGATCCTGGTGGGCAACGCCATCGGCGTGCTGCCCACGCTGCTGCTCGTCGTGGCCGGCAGCATTGGTGGCGGGCTGCTCCTGCGCCACGAGAGCACCAAGGCGGTCACCGCCGTCCAGGAGGCCGTCCGCCGCAAGGCGCCACCGGAGGGCGGTGCGAGCGCGACAGCCATCCTCGCCGCGATCATGCTGCTCGTCCCGGGCCTGCTGACCTCGTTCCTCGGCCTGGTGCTGCTCCTGCCGCCGGTGCGGGCCGTCTTCCGTCGCCGACTGCTCTCGCGCCGTGTCCGTTTCGCCCAGAACGCAGTGCGGTTCGCCAGCCGCACCGGCCACCACGGCGCCTCGGAAGGAGTGGTCGAGGGCGAGGTCGTCGACGTCGACGACTCGCACGGGCGGGCACGCCCCGCGGGTGGGGCTGGTGGACCCGAGTCCCCACGACGGCCCGGCGAGGACCCGCCGCAGGACCCCCGGGAACTGCCCGGTGGCGCCACCTGACACCCCTCGGGGGCGATGTCGGCCACTTCGGGACGGGAGCCGGGACAAGCGGCCCACCGCCACCCGGCAGACTGCACCCGTGACCCCCACGTACCACCGCCCCACCACCCTGCTGCGCGGCGGACGCATCCACTCACCCGCCAGCCCGGACGCGACCGCGATGGCGATCGTCGACGACACCGTCGTCTGGGTGGGCCACGACGCGGCGGCGATGGCCCTGTACGGGGACGACGCCGAGATCATCGACCTGGCGGGCGCCTTCGTGGCCCCGGCCTTCGTCGACGCGCACGTGCACGCCACCGCCACCGGGCTGCTGCTCCAAGGGCTCGACCTCACCGGCTGCCGTTCTCTCCCCGAGGTGCTCGACGCGCTCGCCCGCTACCGGGCCGACCACCCCGGTGAGGTGATCTGGGGGCACGGCTGGGACGAGACGTCCTGGCCGGAGCGCCGCGTGCCGAGCCGAGCGGAGATCGACGCCGCCTGCGCCGGCGCGCCGGTGTACCTCTCCCGGATCGACGTGCACTCGGCGCTGGTCTCGACCGCGATGCTCGACGCGGCCCCCTCGGCACGCACCAGCGCCGGCTACCACCCCACCGGCCCGCTGACGACCGAGGCGCACCACCTGGTCCGCCGGGTGGCGCAGGACAGCCTCACCCCCGCGCAGCGGCACCGCGCCCAGCTGGCGTTCCTCCGGCACGCCGCGTCCCGGGGGATCGCCGCGGTCCACGAGTGCGCGGGCCCCGACATCTCCTCCCCGGCCGACCTCACCGAACTCCTGGGCCTGTCGCTGGAACCCGACCTGCCCGACCTGGTCGGCTACTGGGGCGAGCTGGACGGGCTGGGCGCCGCACGGGAACTCGGCGCGGCCGGCCTCGCCGGGGACCTCTTCGTCGACGGCGCCCTCGGCTCCAGGACCGCGCACCTCCACTCCCGGTACGCGGACGCGGAGCACAACGGGCTGAGCTACCTCGACGCCGACCAGATCGCCAGGCATCTCGTCGCGTGCAGCAGGCACGGGCTCCAGGCCGGCTTCCACGTCATCGGGGACGCCGCGACCAGCGCGGTCGTCCGGGGGTTCGAGTTGGCGGAGGACGTCCTCGGGCTGCCCGCGCTCGTGGCCGGACGGCACCGGCTCGAACACCTCGAGATGGTGGACGCCCACCAGGCTGCCCAACTGGCCCGGTGGGGCGTGGTGGCCTCCATGCAGCCGAACTTCGACGCCGCCTGGGGCGGCTCGGAGGGCATGTACGCGGCGCGGCTGGGCGCGGAGCGCGCCGCCGGCCTCAACCCCTTCGCGATGCTCGCGGCGGCCGGGGTGACCCTCGCGTTCGGCTCCGACACGCCGGTCACCCCGGTGGACCCCTGGTCGGCGGTGCGGGCCGCGGTCCACCACCGCACCCCTGGCTCCGGCATCTCCCCCCGGGCGGCGTTCACCGCGCACACGCGGGGGGGCTGGCGGGCGGCCGGGCAGGCCGATGACCTCCTCGGCACGCTGGTACCCGGGGCGCCGGCCACCTACGCCGTCTGGGAGGCGGGTGAGCTCGTCGGTCCCGCCACCGACTCCCGGGTCGCCCGCTGGTCGACCGACCCCCGGTCGCGGGTCCCGAGGCTGCCTCGGCTCGACGCGGAGGCCGAACTGCCCCGGTGCCTGCGCACGGTCCTGCGGGGACAGGTGATCTACGACCACGAATCGGCCGGGGACGCGACGCTGGACGCGGTCGGGTAGCGGTTCGACAGGCCGC
Organism: Actinoalloteichus caeruleus DSM 43889; assembly: GCF_000429185.2. GTDB lineage: Bacteria > Actinomycetota > Actinomycetes > Mycobacteriales > Pseudonocardiaceae > Actinoalloteichus_B > Actinoalloteichus_B caeruleus. Next base: position 405,048 of record NZ_AUBJ02000001.1, read on the forward strand.
CTCGCGGCACCGGCCGGACACCGGTCCCGCCGCCCCGAGGTCGGGCGTGGTGCCCGTCGAACCCCGTCCTCCGGCCTCCGTCAACCGGGTGATGGACCACCCGACCGAGCGAGGAGTGCGGTGTCTCGGATGAGGGCGCACGGTGGACGGTGAGCACGCCGTAAGCTCACCAACCATGGACGGCCCCGATCGGACGCCCGAGATCCGCGTCTCGGACAAGGAACGCAACGACATCGCCAGCCTGCTCAACGACGCCGTCGGTGAAGGACGCATCACCCTGGACGAGTACACCGAACGGGTGGGACAGGCCTACGCGGCCACCACTCGCGGTGAGCTCGACGTCCTCATCGCGGACCTGCCGGTCGCCCGCTCCGTGATGGGCGAGGGCGGTCCGTCCCCGGTGCCGGTCGCCGCTCCCGGTACCGAGGTCGACCAGCCCGAGGGCAAGCGCAAGTGGCGGATGGCGATCATGGGTGGCGACTCCATCAAGGGGCGGTGGCGTGTCCGCCGCCGTCAGGGCTTCTTCGCCCTGATGGGTGGGGACGAGATCGACATGCGCGACGCCCAGCTGGACGCGCCCGTGGTGGAGCTCGTGCTCGTCTCGATCATGGGCGGCCACACCGTGGTCGTGCCGAAGGGGGTCCGGGTCGAGCACGAGGGCGGGTTCAACCTGATGGGTGGCACCGACATCAAGATCGACGAGTCCGCCGTGCACCCGCATTCTCCGACCGTGCGCATCCGCTCCTACTCCTTCATGGGCGGCAACGAGATCAAGAACCCCAAGGAGAAGAAGAAAAAGAAGTGACCGGCCGGCGCGGGTCCTCCCGCACCCGACCGACCGCCCCGACGGCCGGCGGCCTCCCGTCCGTAGGCTGTCCGGGTGGTGTCTGAAGCCCTCGACGCGCCGGACGTTCCCGGGCGTTCCCCTCGCCAGGACCGCCGGTCACCCGTGCCGGGGTTGGTGGCGCGGTTGCTGGCCGTGGCGGGCGCCGGGGCCGTCTGGTACGCGGGGTTCCCGCCCCGGGACCTGTGGTGGCTCGCGCCGATCGCCTTCGCGGTCCTCTTCGCCGTCGTGTCCGGGCGTACCGCCCGTGCGGGCGCCGGGTACGGCCTGGTCTTCGGGCTCGGCTTTTTCCTGCCCCTGCTCACCTGGATCGGCGAGTACGTCGACGTCGGTGTCCTCGCGTGGGTGGTGCTCGCACTCCTGCAGGCGCTGTTCGTGGGGCTCGCCGGCGCCGGGATCGCCCTGGTGTCCCGGCTACCCGCCGCGCCCCTGTGGGCCGCCGCGTTGTGGGTCGCCGGTGAGGCGTTGCGCTCCCGCATCCCCTTCGGCGGGTTCCCGTGGGGGAAGGTGGCCTTCGGGCAGCCGGAGGGGGTGTTCCTCCCCCTGGTCTCACTCGGGGGAACCGCCTTCCTCGGGTTCGCCGTCGTCCTCTGCGGTTTCGGGCTCGGGGGCCTGCTGAGGCTCGGCGCCACCCACCTCGCCGCTCGCCGGACCCGGCGGGGCGACGGCACCGTTCCGGCTTCCCGGTCGGCCGCGCCCCTCGCCCGGCGCGCCGCCCCCTCGTGGCCCTGGCCGCGCTCCCCCGTTGGCCGGCGGGGTGGCCGGCGCGTTCGCCGGTGCCGCTCCCGCCGACGGCACGGTGACGGCCGCCGTCATCCAGGGCAACGTCCCCCGGATGGGCCTGGACTTCGTCAGCCAACGTCGGGCGGTGCTGGACAACCACGCCGAGCGGACCCGGTTGCTCGCCGAGGACGTGGCGGCGGGACGAACGGCCCAACCCGATCTCGTCGTGTGGCCGGAGAACGCCTCCGACATCGACCCGGTGCGCAACGCCGACGCCTACCAGATCATCGAGGCGGCGGTCTCGGCGGTCGGGGCGCCGACGCTCGTCGGAACGCAGGAGGCCCCGAGCGTGGGGGACCTGCACAACACCGCCCTGCTCTGGCTCCCCGGGCAGGGGCCGGTCGACTCGTACCGGAAGCGGGAGATCCAGCCGTTCGGCGAGCGGATGCCGATGCGCTGGTTCGTGCGCCTGTTCAGCGAGGACGTCGACCGGGTCCAGCGGGAGTTCCAACCGGGGGACGAGGCCGTGTCCTTCGCGATGGGGCCGGCCTCCGTCGGCGTCGCGACCTGCTGGGAGATCGCCTTCGACGACCGGGTCACGAGCACCGTCGGGAGCGGAGCGCAGATCCTGGCCGTTCCCAGCAACAACGCCACCTTCGGGTTCACCGAGATGACCGACCAGCAACTGGCGATGTCGCGGGTACGGGCGGTGGAGCACGACCGGGCGGTGCTGCTGCCGGCCACCAGTGGTGTGAGCGCGATCATCATGCCGGATGGCCGCGTGGTCCAGCGAAGTGAGATGTTCACCTCGACGGCGCTGGTCGAGGAGGTGCCGCTACGGTCGACCACTACGCTAGCGACCCGTCTCGGTGCGATTCCGGAGTGGGCGCTGGTGGCGACCGCCCTGGCCGCACTGGGATGGGTCGCCGTCCTGGGACGTCGCGCGCGAGGCGTGCGTCCCGCCCCGGAGTCCGCCGCCGCGCCGTCGTCCGCCGCGACCGCGCGGTCCGACGCCGGGCAGTCGGACGGCTGACCGCGAAGCACACGACGTTGCCGGCCGCACTGGGACCGGCGAGGAGGAACGGATGGCCGGAGAAGCCGACACCCCCGAGGACCGCCCGAGCAGCGTCGGCGCGGTACTGGTGGTGATCCCCACCTACAACGAGCGGGAGAACCTGGGCCCGATCGTGACGAGACTGCACGCGGCGGTGCCGGCGGCGCACGTTCTCGTGGTGGACGACGGCAGCCCGGACGGCACGGGGGAGCTCGCCGACGAGCTGGCGGCCGCCGACGAGCGGATCCACGTCCTGCACCGCACCGCCAAGGCGGGGCTGGGCGCGGCCTACGTCGCGGGCTTCAGCTGGGCGTTGGAGCGCGCCTACGACGTCGTGGTCGAGATGGACGCCGACGGTTCCCACGCCCCCGAGGAGCTGCCCCGGCTGCTGGACGCGCTGGGCAACGACCAGATCGGTGCCGACCTGGTCATCGGCTCCCGGTACGTGGCGGGCGGCAGCCTGGTGAACTGGCCGTGGCACCGCGAGTGGCTCTCGCGGGGGGCCAACATCTACGCGAAGCTGGCGCTCGGCGCGAAGGTGTCGGACATGACCGGCGGCTACCGCGCCTTCCGCCGCGAGGTGCTCCAGAAGATCAAGCTGCACAACGTCGCCTCCCAGGGCTACTGCTTCCAGATCGACCTGGCGTGGCGGGCGATCGAGGCCGGTTTCCAGGTGGTGGAGGTGCCCATCACCTTCACCGACCGGGAGGTCGGCACGTCCAAGATGAGTGGTTCGATCGTGCGCGAGGCCCTCATCAGGGTCACCAAGTGGGGGCTGCGGAGGCGAGGGACGCAGCTGCGCGCCCTGGCCACCGGCAAGCGCGCCTGACGGCCCCGGCCGAGCGGAGGTGACTCCGCGCACGAGGAAAGGCCGCCCGGGAGTTTCCCGGGCGGCCGGCGACGGTGTCAGGATCGACGTCCTCGTGGGGCGGCGTGGGCCTCAGGCGGAGCGGGTGCGGCGTCCGCGCAGCTCCTCCAGCCGCTCCGAGAGCAGTTCCTCCAGCTCGGGGATGGTGCGGCGCTCCAGGAGCATGTCCCAGTGCGTCCGGGCGGGCTTGGCCTTCTTGGGTTCCGGCTCGCTGCCGTCGATCATCTTCGACTCGCTGCCGTGCAGCCGGCATTCCCAGTTCCCCGGAACCTCGGCGTCATCCGAGAAGGGCACCTCGAAGTCGTGTCCCTTGGGGCAGGCGTACCGCACCGTACGGCGCGGTGCGAGGTCGTGGTTGCGGTCGGTCTCGTAGCTGACCGCTCCGAGCCGGCTGCCACGCAGAACGCGGTCGGCCATGACGGTGTCCTTTCGCTCGGTCCGAGGCTGGCGCCCCGGTCAACGTGCTCACCGAGTGCAACGACTTTCGCGTCGCCGTCGTTCCCGGTTTGGCCTAACTGGTTGCCCACGGTGACGTGTTTCACGCATCAACGAAGACTTCCTCCATAGGGATGCAGTCGTCTGCCGTTCGTGACGCGTTATCCGCCTTGTGACTACCATGACCACTCGAATGGGTGATAGTGCCAGAGTGGCACGCTATCAAGCCAGTGTGAGTTGTCCGTGCGCCGCGGGGATGGGACCCAGATCACCGGATCGGAAGTGTCGGCGGCACAACACTTGATAACGCACAGTAGTCGTGGCCTCGTTGTTGGGACCGCCCTCCTCCTCGGAGGGGGAGCCGTCACCCGCCGTGGTGTCCGCCACGAGCACGGTGTCGCCCGCCCGCACGAGTGAACCGTTCACCACCCTGCCGTTGAACCGTCCGGGGGAACCGCACCAGCAGAGCACCTCGACCTGCACCGCCTGCAGCTCGTCGGCCACCTCGAAGAGCCGCTGGGCCCCCGGAAACAGCCTGCCGCGGAAGTCGGTCGCGATGCCGAAGCAGTAGACGTCCAGGTGCGCCAGGTCGGCCAGCTCCGCGAGTTGCTCGACCTGGCCCTCGTTCAGGAACTGCGCCTCGTCGACGATCAGGTAGTCGACCCGGCGGCCCGCCGCCCACTGCGCGCGCACCAGACCCCGGACGTCGGTCGTCTCGTCCAACTCGATGGCCTGCCTGGCCAGCCCGATCCTCGTCGAGATGCGCGGGCTGCCGGACCGGTCGAAACGCACCAGCAGCAGACCGACCCGCCCCTGCCTCGCGTGGTTGTGGTCGATCTGGAGTGCCAGCGTCGACTTCCCGCAGTCCATCGGACCGTAGAAGAAGCGGAGGCGGCCGGGGACCGTCGCGGCCCGGCGGCCGGACTCGGCCGGGACGGCGGACAGCGCGTCGGTCGGATCGGCGGCGTCGGCAGGGGTAGTCACGGGCGTCGACCCTATCGGCCGCCCGTGTGGACGGGTCAGGCCGCGCGGTCGTGCGCTCCGGTGTGCCGACACCCTGTTCCGAGCGTGCTCGACTACGGTCGGCACCGTGGAAGGACCGCCCGAGACCACCCGCGTCGTCGCCCGGCGCGGCGAACCCAGGCACTGCGGCTGGTGCGGACGGTCCCTGGAACCAGCCGGCCGAACCGGCCGACCCCGGCGCTACTGCGGCCAGGCCTGCCGGCAACGCGCCTACGAACGGCGGTCGGCGGTCCAGCGAGGCAGGCTCCCCGAGGACTCCGTGGTGCTTTCGGCTGAGGAGGTGGCCGACCTCCAGGACAGGATATTCCAGCTCAGGTGCGCCGCTGAGGACGTCGCCACCGGCGTGGAGGACGGCGCGGACCTCGGCGAACTCCGAACGCTGGCCACCGAACTGGTCGTCACCGCCCGGCGGCTCGAGCGGCTCCGCTGAGCGACACATGCCAGCGACCGCTTGCCGAGCGCGCCCCTCCGCCGCGACCATTGCTCCAGTAGGGCGGTTTACAAGGAGGGAAGGGTGACAGGAGACGACTCCGTTCAACACACTGTGTTGCACCATACGGACGTCGGATTTGCCATCACCGACTCACGTGGCCGGCTGCGCTGGGTCAACCCGGCGATGGCCGAGCTGCTGGGCATCGACGAGGCCCACGCGCGGGGCCGGTCCCTGCCCGCCCTCCTGCCCGCGGCCTGGGAGGGGGCGGAGGGCACGTCCACCGTCCAGCGGCTCACCACGACCAACAGGGGAGTCCGCTGGTTGGAGATCAACTGGCACCCGCTGCCGCCCAGCGACGCGCACCTGTGCCGCGTCGTCGACCTGACCGGCTCGCGACAGGAGGAGCTCGAGGTCGGCTCCGAGACCACCCGCCGGTCCCCGGAACGCAGCCGGATGGGCAACTGGGAGTGGGTCATCGCCGAGGACCGGGTGGTGTGGTCGGAGGGCATGCGGGAGATGTCCGGCTACCCGGCCGACGCCGAGATCGACTACGACGCCTTCATGCGCATGATCCACCCCGACGACGTCGCGCTGGTGACCAGGGTGCTCACCCGCTCGCTGGGCACCGGGGAGCCCTTCACCTACATCCACCGCGCTCGGGGCGCGGACGCGACGGATGTCCGGGTCTTCGAGTGCTTCGGGGAGGTGATCACCGACGATGACGGGAAGCCGGTGCGGCTCGTCGGCAGCGCCCACGACATCACCCAGGCGCACGAGGTGCACCACGAACTGCGCAGGATGGCCGAGGAGGACCCGCTCACCGGGCTGCCGAACCGCCGGGCCCTGACGGCGAGGCTGGAGCGGGAGATCGCCTCCGGTGCGCGGGGAGCGCTGGTCGTCATCGACCTCGACAACTTCAAGGACGTCAACGACCTCCGGGGCCACATGGTCGGTGACCGGGTGATGTGCGCCCTGGCGACCGCCCTGCGCAACCGCCTGCCGGAGAACCACTACCTCGGGCGGCTCGGTGGTGACGAGTTCGCCGTCGTGATGCCCGGGGTGGACCAGGCGCTGGCCAAACGGACGGCCCAGCAGCTGGCCGCGGCCGTGGCCACGATCCCGGTCGCCGTCGCCGGGGTCACCATCAGGGTCACGGTGAGCACGGGCGTCGCCCCGTTCGACTCCGGACCCACCTGGGAGGCCGTGCTGGCCAACGCCGACCTGGCCCTCTACGCCTCGAAGGGCGCCGGCCGGAACCGTGTCACGGTCTACGACCCGGGGCACTACGCCGACACCGCGAAGCGGGTGGCCGTGCTGGAACGGCTGCGCACCGCCCTGACCGACGGTCACCTGGCGCTGCACGGGATGCCGATGGTCGACCTCCGCACCGGCCGAACCCTCGGCTACGAGCTGCTGCTCCGCCTGGAGGACGATCTCCTGCCCCGGCTGGGCCCCGGCGACTTCCTGCCCGACGCGGAACGGACCGATCTCATCCTGAACATCGACCGCTGGGTGCTCGGACAGGCCGTCGACACGCTCGCGGCGCACCCGGACCCCGGGCTGCGGCTGGACGTCAACGTCTCGGGGCGCACCCTCGACGACGAGGAGTTCGGCGACTTCGTCCTCGACCGGATCCGGAGCAGTGACGTCCCGCCCGGCCGACTCGGCCTGGAGATCACCGAGACCGCGGCGCTCACCAACCTCGACGCCGCACGACACCTCGCCACCCGGCTGCGGGAGGCCGGCTGTCGCATCACGCTGGACGACTTCGGGTCCGGATTCGGCTCCTTCGTCCACCTCAAGCACCTGCCGATCACGGGACTGAAGATCGACGGTGAGTTCGTCCGTGGTATCGATCGGAGTACCACCGACTCCGTTCTAGTGACAGGGATCATGGAGATCGCCAACGGCCTCGGGCTGACCACCGTCGCGGAGTGGGTCGAACGCCCCTCCCAGGTCAACGCACTCACCAGGCTGGGTGTCGAGGTGGCTCAGGGCTTCCACCTCGGGAAGCCGAAACCACTGTCCGCGATCGTGTTACGGCCGAACGGAGTATTGCCGCGTTAGGGGTGGCGCATCAGGATCAACTGACCGCACCGACGACCCGCGGAACCTGCCATCCGCGTGCTCTGCCCCACGGGAGAACCACCGAAGTGAACACCGCAGTGCCCGTCCGGGGCATCCGCCGGTTCGAACTGCTCACCGCCTCCCCGGAGGCGTCCGTCGAGTTCCACGCCGCGCTCCACGACTGGGTGCTGCTCTCCCGGGACGGCGGAGTCCAGAGCTGCTGGGTGGGCGACCGGCTGGCCGCCACCATCCGCTTCCCCGAACACGGCGAATCCCTGGGCTGGCGGGTGATCTTCGGGACCGGTCCGCAGGCCGAGGAGCCCTCGGCCTCCCAGCACCCCTCCGCCGTCGTCGAACCAGGCCGGGTGGCGCACGGGCCGTGGGCGCCGGCTCCCCGCTCCGGTGAGCCCTGCTGGGCCGAACTCGCCGCGGCGAGCGCCGACGAGCGCTGGACGTCGGCAGTCGGCTGGGAAATGGCCGAGGGGGCCTACACGCTCGAGGGCAGGGCGGTGTCCGGTCGCCGTCCGGTACCGGAGACCTCCCCGGAGGCGGGGGAGTGGACCTGCTGCCTGGCCACCGACGACCTCAGCAGGACGCTCGACCGCGTCCGGGACCTGGGCGGGACCGTGCTGGGGGAGGACTCCACCAACCCGCTGGGGCGCGCGGTGACCGTCGCCGACCCCGACGGCGCCCGCTACGCCCTGGTGGAACAACCGGGCGGCTGGGGTGGCGCGCTCGCCACGTGACGGCCCGGGGAACGCGGGCCGCACCACGGCCCGCGACGGCGGCGGACCGCGCCCACCCGTCCTCCGCTCCCGGGCGGTCGCCGCGAACCCGAGGACGGGGGAGCTCCGGGTTCGCGTGCCGACCGGGCCGGGTGCTCGGTTCCGGAGCGGGTGCGCGGTCACCTCACCCCGCGCACCAGGGCCGCCGGCACCGCCAAGCACCCGCGTCCCCGATCGGACGGGCGGACGCCGACGCGGCGTGCCAGGGAGTGGTCCGGGCCGGCCCGTGCCCGCCGAACTCACTCCGCGTCGGGTCGCCCCGCCAGCTCGGACGCCCGTCCCGACGGGGAGCAGCCGGAGCTGTCCGCCTCCGACCGCTCGGTGGCCTCGGCCACCGCGGCCAGCGCCCGGTAGGTGCGGTTGCTGGCCGCGGCCGCGCGCTGCTCCCTTCCCGTGGCCTCGATGTAGTTCTGGCTGGTCGCCAGGCTGGCGTGCCCCAGCAACGCCATGATCTCGGAGGCATTGGCGCCGTCCTCGGCGAGCCTCGTGGCGAAGGTGTGTCGAAGCGCGTGCAGGCTCGCGCCGGAGGGCACCCTGTCGTGCAGGCCCGCCCACCGGAAGCAGGACTTCACCAGGTACTCGAGGGCGCCCCGACCGATCGGCTCCCCGCGCTGGTCCACCAGCAGCGCCGCCGAACGGCGCTGCCGGCGGTGCGGGAACCGCGTCCGGCAGGACGCCAGGTAGCGTTCGATCACCCGCTCCAGCGGCCCTTCGATGGGGATCGACCGTTCGCGGCTCCCCTTGCCCCGGACGTGCAGCCGTCGTTCCCCGGGACGCCCCACCACCGAGTCCAGGGTGAGCTCCCGCATCTCCCCGGCGCGCAGCCCGGTGACCAGGCCGAGGGACAGCACCAGGACGTCCCGCTCCGGCCACGGCCGGCGCGCCCGGCGCGCGCCGGCCGCCACCGCGCGCAACAACTGCTCCGGGGTCCCCTCACCGCGCAGCGGCTTGGGGGACAGCGGCGGGGTGCGCGGCCGGTCGATGGCCGCCATCGGATTGCCCGGGAGGATGCCCTCCGCCACGCAGAAGGTGAGGAACTGGTTCCAGGTGGACCACGCCCGCAGCACCGAACTCTTGGCGTGGGTGTCGGCGAAGCGGCCGAAGGCGGCGCGCAGCGCCTCCGCGTTGGCCCCCTCGATCCCGAGGTCCGCCACGGCGACCGCGTGCTCCTCGGCGAGCAGGCGGGTGATGCCAGCCAGGTCCCGCCGGTAGGCGGCCGTGGTGTGCGGTGAGTCCTTCCGGGGCCGCCTGGCCGTGAAGAACGCCTCCTGTGCCCGTAGCAACCGCATACCGATCTTGATACACCGCCGGCGATGAGCTCGCCGATGACCGGGGGGCGCGATGGTGACCAGGCGGGATGGGGCGGCCGGCCCCACCCCGCGACGGGACGGTCGCCCGTCAGCCCCTGCCCAGCCGGTCCGAGAGGACCATCAGGACGACCCCGAGCACGGAGACGGTCAGGTTCGCGTACACCTCCACGCCCGAGAAGGCCTCGAACCGTTCGAACACCTCGCGGTTGAGCCCGTTCAGCAGGAAACCCAGGATCGGCTGCGCCGCGAGGTGGTCGATCGTGCCGCTGATCCCCATGAGCGTCAGGAGGAACCCAGCCGCTCCCATCAACTTCGCCATGCCGGCACGCTAGCCACGGCGCGGCCCCGGGCGCCTCGGTCCGAGGGAGCGACCCTCCGGACGGAGGTGTCGACAGGGAGCCCCCACCTCCGTCGAAGGTCCCGCCCAGCACCGACTTCGGTATCGCGAACCCGGCCGAGGCGCCTCGGCCGTCGCCGGGGCTCCTAGGCTCACACCCCATGACCGCGGTGAGACGCTGGCGCCGAGGGCGTCGGGACTGGCTGGTCGATCTCGGGCTCTTCCTGGCCGCGGCCACCTACGGGCTCTGGACGGCGGCCCTCTACCGGCAGGACCCCACGATGCCGGGCTGGCTGTCCGCGACCGACCAGCTCCTGGGGGTGGCGGGGTGCGCGGTCCTGTGGTGGCGTCGATCCTGGCCAACGCCCATCGCGGTGGGCTTGGTCGTCACCGCCACCGTCGCGGAGACCGCGGCCGGTGCGATGGTCGCGGCGCTCTTCTCGCTGGCCGTCCGTCGCCCACCCCGGGTGGCCGTCGCCGTCCTCCTGCTCAGCCTCCTCTCGGCAGCCGTGTCGGTGGGGTGGCGCCCCGAACCGCCCGAGGGACGCCCGCTCGTCCTCCTGCTGGGAGTCGCGGTGCACTCCGCCGCCACCGCCTGGGGTATCACGGTGCGACAGCGCCGGTCGCTGTTCCAGTCGTTGCGCACCCGCGCCGAGCAGGCCGAGGCCGAGGCCGAGCTGCTCGCGGAGCGGGCCCGCCGGTCGAGCCGGGACGAGATCGCCAGGGAGATCCACGACGTGCTGGGGCACCGGTTGTCGCTGCTGAGCCTCCACGCCGGCGCCCTGGAGTACCGGGCGGACGCGACCCCGGAGGAGACGCGGCAGGCGGTGGGGGTCATCAGGAGCAGCGCCCACCAGGCCCTCCAGGACCTGCGGGAGGTGATCGGCGTGCTGCGCGCCCCGGAACCGGACCGCCCCCAACCCTCCTTCACCGACCTGCCCGCGCTGGTGGCGGAATCGAGCGCCGGCGGGGTCGACATCCGGTACCACGGCGAGGTGGTCGGCGCGGTGCCCGGCTCACTGGGCAGGACCGCGTACCGCATCGTGCGGGAGGCGGTGACCAACGCCCGCAAACACGCCCCGGGAGCCAGCGTCGTGGTGCGGGCCAGCGGCCGCGCGGAGGACGGGCTCACCCTCGACGTCGTCGATTCCGGGGGAGTGGCCCACTCGGCGGTGCCCGGGTCGGGCCAGGGCCTGCTGGGACTCCGCGAACGGGTCCGCCTCGCGGGCGGCGACCTTGAGCACGGCCCCCGGCCCGAGGGCGGGTGGCGACTGCGGGCCTGGCTACCGTGGCCGACATGACCGGTGTCCGGGTCCTGCTCGTCGACGATGACCCCCTCGTCCTGGCCGCGCTGACGATGATGTTGAAGGGCGCGGAGGGCATCGCCGTCGTCGGCCAGGCCGCCAACGGCCAGGAGGCGCTGCGGGCGGTGACGACCACCCCGGTCGACGTCGTGCTGATGGACATCCGGATGCCGGCGATGGACGGGCTGAGCGCCACCGAGGCGATCCGGGCACGCCCCTCGCCGCCGGAGATCATCGTGTTGACCACCTTCGACGCCGACCGGCACGTGCACCGGGCACTGTCAGCCGGCGCGGTCGGTTTCCTGCTCAAGGACACCCCGCCGGACCACCTCGTCGACGCGATCCGTCGCGCCGCCTCCGGCGACCCGGTGCTCTCCCCGTCGGTGCTGCGGGGGCTCATCCGGCGCTCCGTCGGCCCCGAGAACGGTGCGCGGTCCCGCCGTGCGGAGGAGGCGCGCGGGAGACTCGCCCCGTTGGCCGAGCGGGAACGCCAGGTGGCGCTGGAGGTCGGGCGGGGTCTGTCGAACGCCGACATCGCCCGCGCCCTCCACCTCAGCGTTCCCACCGTCAAGACCCACGTGTCAGCCGCGCTCGCCCGCCTCGGTCTGACCAACCGCGTCCAGCTGGCACTGCTGGTGCGGGAGGCGGAGCTGGACCAGCCCGACCCCGACCCCGGCTGACCAGCCTCGACGCGACCCCGTCGGGCCGGCGACCCGCGCCCGGGAACGGGAACGGGATCCGCTCCCACCTACCCGGCTCGGCCCGGCCAGAACCGCCCCGAGGGCCGCACCCCGGTCGGGACACCCGGCCACCGGGGGAGCGAGCGCCGCCCGCCGCGCATGCGCCACGGCCCCGGGAAGGCGATGATGCGGACACGGCCGGCCGGGAGGGGAAGCGGATGACCGAGGTACCGGAGGTCCTGCGGGATGCCCTCACCAACCAGGGCACGGCGTTCTCCCGGGCGGACCGGGAACGGCTCGGTCTCGTCGGCTGGCTGCCCGACGCGGTGCTCACCCTCGACCAGCAGGCGCGACGCGCCTACGAGCAGTGCCGAGCCCAGCCGGACGACCTCGCGGCGAACCTGTACCTCGAACAGCTGCGCGACCGGAACGAGGTGCTCTACCACCGGCTGCTCACCGAGCACCTCACCGAGCTGCTGCCCATCGTCTACGACCCCACCGTCGGCCAGGCGGTCCGCCACTACAGCCACGAGTACCGGTCCCCCCGTGGCGTCTACCTGTCGATCGACCACCCCGAGGACATCGGTCCAGCCCTCGACACGCGGGGGTTGGGACCCGAGGACGTCGACCTGCTGGTGGTCACCGACTCGGAGGAGATCCTGGGCATCGGCGACTGGGGCGTGCACGGCGTGCGGCTGGCCGTCGGGAAGCTCTCGGTGTACACGGCGGCGGCCGGCGTGCACCCCGCGCGGTGCCTGCCGGTGGTGCTGGACGTCGGCACCAACAACCAGGCCCTCCTCAACGACCCCCTCTACTTGGGGGCCAGGCACAGCAGGGTGACCGGCGAACGTTACGACGACTTCGTGGCTGCCTTCCTCGACGCGGTCGCCGACAGGTACCCGCACGCGTTGGTGCACCTGGAGGACTTCGGACCGGGCAACGCCCGGCGGCTGTTGGAGGCGTACGGGGACACCCGCCGCGTGTTCAACGACGACCTCCAGGGCACGGGGGCGATCACCCTGGCGGCGGTGATGAGCGCGCTCCGCGTCACCGGCACCCCCTTCCGCGACCAGCGGGTGGTGGTGTTCGGCGCCGGGACCGCCGGGGTCGGCATCGCCGACCAGCTGCGCGACGCCATGATCCGGGACGGGCTGAGCCGGGAGCAGGCGACCTGCCGGGTGTGGCTGGTGGACCGCCAGGGGCTGCTCGTGTCCGACATGCGGGAGCTGCGCGACTACCAACGGGACTACGCCCGGCCGCCCGATGAGGTGGCCGGCTGGGGCAACGGCGCGATCGACCTGTTCTCCACCGTGCGGCACGTGCACCCCACGATCCTCGTGGGCACGTCCACGGCGGCGGGGGCCTTCGACGAACGGGTCGTCGCCGCGATGGCCCAGCACACCGAGCGCCCCGTCATCCTCCCGCTGTCCAACCCGACCGAGCGCGCGGAGGCGAAGCCCTCGGACCTGCTGTCCTGGACCGGTGGACGAGCCCTGACCGCGACGGGCGTTCCCGTCGACCCGGTCGACCTCCGGGGCACCCGGTACGTGATAGCCCAGGCCAACAACGCCCTGCTCTACCCGGGCCTCGGGCTCGGCGTCATCGTCGCCCGCGCCGAACGCGTGACCTCGGGCATGCTGCTCGCGGCGGCGGAGGCGGTGGCGGGGCAGGTCGAGGAGGTGGGACCAGGAACGCCACTGCTGCCCCCGGTCCGCGACCTCCGCGCGTCCTCGGCCACCGTCGCCGCGGCCGTCGTCCGCCAGGCCGCGCGGGACGGCGTCGCCGGGCGGGAACCGGACGACGTCGTCCAGGCCGTCCAGGACGCGATGTGGTGGCCGGAGTACCCCGGGCCGGACGCCGGCCGGGCGTGAGCTCGGGCCGGACGCCGGCGCCACTCGCGCCTTCCGCGAGCCCGGTCAGCCCGAGGGCCACACCCCGGAGGTCCCCCGCCGGTGACAGCCCACGAGGTGGGTGTCGATCATGCCGACCGCCTCCATCAGCGCGTGCGTCGTGGTGGGCCCGACGAAGGCGAAACCGAGCCGTCGCAGCGCCGTCGACAGGGCGGTGGACTCCGGGCTGGTGGTCGGCACCTCCGCCGTGGAACGCGGTTCCGGTGTCCGCTCCGGCTGGAACGACCAGAGGAACGAGTCCAGTCCGCCCTCCGCCCGCAGATTGAGGACGGCGACGGCGTTCGTCCGAGCCGCCTCGATCTTCCGGCGGTTGCGGACGATCGCCGCGTTGGTCATCAGGCGTTCCACGTCCTCGTCGGTGAAGGCGGCGACCTTCTCCGGGACGAAGTCGCAGAACGCCTGCCGGAAGGCGGCGCGCTTGTTCAGGATCGTCAACCAGGACAGCCCGGCCTGGAATCCCTCGAGGGTGATCCGTTCGTACAGCTCCTGCTCCCCGCGTACCGGCAACCCCCACTCGGTGTCGTGGTAGTGCCTGTTCACCGGGTGTGAGGCCGCCCAGACGCAGCGCCGCAGCCCGTCCTCACCGAGTGCGGCCTCCTGCCCGGCCCTGGTGGGGTCCGGTGGGGTGGGTGTGTCCGGCATCGGTGTCGTGCTCCCTCTCGTCTCGTGGGTTCTGGTCGTGCGCCCGCTGCCAGGGCAGCCCCGTCACGCGGGGCGTTGTCGAGGCGCCCACCTCGCGGGCCGCTGTCGGGGTCGGCGGCGCCGGGGAGGGTTCGCGGCACCGCGGGGTGGGGGAGGCGGACGGCCCACCCAGGACCAGGAGGCCACCGGACCCACACGGTGTCGACGTGCGGTCCGCTCCGCCGGGAGACGACCGGGTCGAGGACGCGCTCGTCCCCCCGGTGCGTGCCCATCCGCGCGGCGGCGTCGCGGTGGTCCACCACCACCGCGTCCGGTCGGTAGCGGTCGACGACGGCTGGCGCCGCGGTGGCGGTGAGCGCCTCGCGACCCGGGCCGGCGCGAGCCAGCCGGGAGGCGCGGGCACGGGTCCGCCTCCAGCGTCCTCGGCGGCGCGCGTGTCGCGGTGGGGCCGCCAGTGCCGGCCGAGGCGCACCGACGTCCGACCACCACCGGGGAGCGTCGCCGCGTGGAGCGGCCCCGGGCCCCGGGCCGACTCCCGGCAGGCGGCGACCAGGCGTTGCCGCCTGTGCGGGTCGAGCCAAGCCGGCACCGGCACCGCGCCCGAGGCGAGTTCGCGTCGGGCGGCGGGAAACAGGGCGCGCACCGAACTCCTCCACCAGGTCGTCCCCCGGCCCTGGGGCGGGCCGACGTCGACCGCACAGTAGCCGCGCCGCCCGACAACCCGTCGGGCAGCACCGGCACGGACCGTGATCGCGACGGTGCGGGCGGCGGCCCCAGCGGCGGGGTCCGGGTGCCGCCAGCGGGCGCCACCGGTGCGCCGTCCGTGTCCGTGCCCGTCCCACCAGGGGCGGGGTTCGCGGGTGTACCGGGCGGGGCGTGCTCGGCGACGCGGGCGTTCCGCCGCCGCGGGGCGGCCGCTCCGGTCCGTTCGAGGCGGGACGGTGCCGGCACGCGGTGGTCGGGACGCGGCGTGGCCGGTCCTGCCTCAGACGGCCGTAGCGAGCGCTCGCGAACGACCCGGTGGTCCGCCCCCGGGTGACCAGCCGCTCACCGGTGACTGCCGGGGCCGGACCGGTGAGCACCCGCTCCGACGGGAGAGGGCCGGAGGGAGTCCGCCATCTCCCGCACCAGCTCGCGCCAGGGAGCCGACGGGAACAACGCCCGCACGGCCTCGTGGTTCCTCCGCAGTGCCTCCACCGCGTCCCGGTCACCGGCCCGCGCCCCGGCCATCCACCGGGACAGCGCCGCCGCCGCGCCACGCGGTTCCGCCGGGTCGGCCACGACGCAGGTGACCCGCCCCTGGTAGACGGACTCGAAGGCGTCGTAGTCGGTGACGGCGCAGGGCACGTCGGCGAGCGCGGCCAGCGCCGGCCCCAGCCCCACCGTCTCGACGTCGGGCAGGTTGGGGGTGAACAGCACGGCGCCGCCGGTGGCCCGGCAGATCCTCAGCAGGTCGATCTCGTCCAGCCGCCAACGGTCGTCCTCCCGGTGACTGGTGAGCGGCACGCCGTCGAGGAAGCGAACGGAACCGGTGACGTCGAGGGCGCGGACGTGGTCGAGGACCTCGGCGGCGTAGGGCGGGTCCTCCTCCACGCTCCCGAAGACCAGCAACGCCGGGTCCGGATCGCCCGCGTCCCTCGCCGTGCGCAGCATCTCGGCGAAGACGGAGACGGCGATCTCCACGCCCTTGACCCGGAACAGGCGGACGGGTACCAGGACGACCGGCTGCCGGTCGGTCAGCCCGTTGTCGACGAGGAACTCCCGGTGGCGCGCGTCCAGCTCCGGGGACTCGGGCAGGACCGGGAGCACGTTGGGGGTGACCCGGGGTCGCGATGCCGTGGGGTAGCCGGCGGCCTCCTCGGCGAGGCCCTCGGTGACCACCGCCCACCGGTCGCTCGGGAGCCCTCCCGGCACCGGCGTCAGGCTGTTCGGCGCGGGTGGGTAGAAGCGCGCATCCCCCTCGGGGATGGCGCAGCTGCCGAAGAGGTCGTGGTCCCAGTAGAGGACACCGCCGGGCCTCCCGTCCCGCCAGTAGCGGGCGGCCGCCCGTCGGAGCGCCAGGTTCACCGGCACCGCGTCCGAGAGCGTCAGGTTGACCGCGATCACCCAGTCGATGTCGTGGTCGGACAACCACCTCGTGAAGTGCTCCTCGTAGGGGCGCGCGAGGCGGTCGATCCGCTCGCGCAGCCGTCGGGTCTCGACTTCGGAGAGGGTGGCGGCCCGTGCGACGGCGAGGCGGATCTCCGTCAGCTCCGCCATCAGGCTGGTGCGTTCCTGGTCCACCGGTACGGCGTCGGTGACCGTGAGCCAGTGGGGGTAGCGGGAACCAGCCATGCCCCTCGGGAAGTAGTCGGCCTTGTCCGCCCGCCACGAATAGCCGAGGTCGGCGGCCACCGGGGTGTGCAGCACGCCGTCGTCGACGGCGTGGTCCACGACGTTCCGGAAGACGGTGAGCAGTCCGCTCACCGGGAGGCCGTCACCCGACACCAGACCCCACCGCATCATCGAGCCCACGCACCGCCGTTCCTCGTCAGGGACTCTCCGGCGGCGGCGGCCCCCGAACGTCCTCCCCTCCCGGACCCCGGTCCTCGGTCCGCGTCGTGTTCTCCGGTCGAGCACGACGGATTCGAGGCTAACGCTGGTAAACGACGATGACAATGGCGCTCAGGTGAGCGCATTTCGAGGAGGTGGCGCAGGGAATGCCGATGTCTCACGTGGTCGGTCCCGTTCCTGGCCGGAGCCGCGAGGATTCTCGAGCGAGTCGTGGAATCCGGTTTAGGAGTCCAGGTAGTGCCAGGGAGTGGAGAGGGGAGGCGTGTCGCCAATCGAGACGAGCCGTGAACGACGAGTGGGTGCGGGGGAGCGCGGGTTCCCGGTCCGCGAGCGTGGCGGAAGGTCACGGTGACGGGGTGTCGGGAGCGGGGCGCTGAGGTGAATTCCGTAATACCGTCGGCGCCTCGGATGGTGCTCGGGTCCCTCCCGGCTGCCTCGGCTCATTTCATGACCAGCAGTTCGTTTTCCGCTCGTGCCGGGAGTCGGGCGGCCGCCGCCGTGAGCACGCTCCGTGCCCAGACGCGCTCCGCCTGGTCCAGTCCTCCTCGTCGTACGGCGCCCTGGAGGCGCTGCCACACCCCGGCGTTCGACCACTCCTGGAAGCGGCGGTGGGCGGTGGGTGCGGACACGGAGAAGGACGCCGGGAGGTCGCGCCAGGCGCAGCCGCTGGTCAGGACGAACACGATCGCCGTGAGGACGGCCCGCTCGTTGACCCGGGCCCGCCCGCCGCCCTGTGGCCGAGGTCTCGGGGTGGGCAGCGTCGGTTCGACCAGCTCCCACAGCCAGTCGGGTACCAGGCGTCGGGCCAGGTCTCCTGGTGCGGCCTTGGTGTCACGCACGTTCACGGGCACTCCTGACGTCAGTGGGTGGGCGCGGTGGTGGGGGAGCGTGGCGGGCGGGGCGATCTCGCCGGGTCCAGGCCGGGCGGGGCTGGGGCACCGGGAGGGAGCCGGTGCCGGACGCCGGCGCACGACGGTGTGCGGGCAGGTCGGACCGGCGCGCCGCCGAGACCCGTCGGAGGGTCGACCGGTGGACGCGCGGTACGGCTGATCATGGCCCCGTTCGGGGTAACCGTACGTGGTCGCTGGTCCTGTGGGACAGCCGCCGCCCGGGTGATGGAACGGCGTCAGCGGATCGTGGCTGCCGACGGGTCGCGGACTGGGGATTTGGAGGGTCAGGATGTGAGGGTGCTTCGTATTCTTTGGGTGTCCGCTCGCCGAATGTGGCGGAGAATTCGGGAATAATGGCAGGTGTGGGATGGTGCCAATTGAGATGTCCCCTGCGGTTGGCTAAACGGTGCCGACGTCCGGGGTCGTGATTGTCGACCGAGCAATAACATACCCCCCTGCTCCCCCTAATGGGTGCATTGTTGAAGATTGCGTATAGCCCAATTGTGCAGCCGGTTGCTCGTGTGGGAGTATGCCTGCGCGGAAATGGTTCACATGGTCCGTAACTCGCAGGGAGTAGTAGCGCGCCGAACCAGTGGCAAACGAGTGTTGGTCAGTTTCCTACCTGATCTCCCATGTGACGCGTCGGAGGCTCACGTCTTCGCGCGGTGCTGTGGGGCACCTGGGAGTGATGGCGCCGCGACCGCTGCGCCTCCGGAGTCCTTGCTTCGGAACGCAAGCTCCTTCGACGTCGAAGGCGGTCACCGGCGTTCCGTGTACCCGTTTCGCGTCCTGCCCACAGCGTGTTCGAGGTCCCGGCGCCACTGACCGTGGTCGGCCGCCGGTGCCGGTGACCTTGTCCGGCCGCCCGGCCAACAGCGCGGGCAGCCCACGCCCACTCTTCCCCGGCGCCGTCACGAGGTAACACGGCGCCACGACCCGAGGACTTCACGGTGACGGATTTAGGTAACGCCCCAACCGGCGACAGGATCGCGATCATCGGTATCGGTTGCCGGCTGCCCGGCGGCGCTTCCGACTACCGGACGTTCTGGCAGAACCTCCTGGCCGGCAAGGACTGCATCACCGACACCCCGGCCGACCGGTACGACGTGCGGACGCTCGGCAGCCGCGACAAGGCCAAGCCCGGACGCCTGGTCGGCGGCCGAGGTGGGTACATCGACGGCTTCGACGAGTTCGACCCCGCCTTCTTCGGGATCAGCCCGCGTGAGGCCGAGCACATGGACCCCCAGCAGCGGAAGCTGCTGGAGGTGTCCTGGGAGGCGCTCGAGGACGGCGGGCAACGCCCCGGTGAACTCGCCGGCCGCGACATCGGTGTCTTCGTCGGTGCCTTCACCCTCGACTACAAGATCCTCCAGTTCGCCGACCTCAGCTTCGAGACCCTCGCGGCCCACACCGCGACCGGCACGATGATGACGATGGTGTCGAACCGGATCTCCTACTGCTTCGACTTCCGGGGACCCAGCGTCTCGATCGACACCGCGTGCAGCTCCTCGCTGGTCGCGGTGCACCTGGCCTGCCAGAGCCTGCGCCGGGGTGAGACCGAGCTCGCGCTGGCCGGCGGCACCCTGCTGCACCTCACCCCGCAGTACACCATCGCGGAGACCAAGGGCGGGTTCCTGTCGCCGGACGGCCGGTCCCGCACCTTCGACGCGTCGGCCAACGGCTACGTCCGTGCCGAGGGAGTCGGAGTGGTCGCGCTCAAGCTCCTCGACGAGGCGATCCGGGACGGCGACCCCATCCACGCCGTCATCACAGCCAGCGGTGTCAACCAGGACGGCCGGACCAACGGCATCACGGTCCCCAACCCGGACGCCCAGGTCAGCCTCATCGAACGGGTCTGCGCGGACGCGGGCATCCAACCGGGCGACCTCCAGTACATGGAGGCCCACGGCACCTCCACCCCCGTGGGTGACCCGATCGAGGCCAACGCGCTCGGCCGCGCCCTCGCCGTCGGGCGGGCACCCGGAACGCGCTGCTACGTCGGCTCGGTCAAGACGAACATCGGGCACACGGAGTCCGCCGCCGGGATCGCCGGCCTCATCAAGACGGTGCTGTGCCTGGAGAACCGGACGATCCCGCCGCACATCAACCTGGACCAGGTCAACCCGGCCATCGACCTCGACTCCCTGCCCTACGAGATCCCCACCTCGGTCACCGACTGGCCCGAGCACGAGGGGCCGGCCCGCGCCGGGGTCAACTCCTTCGGCTTCGGCGGCACCAACGCCCACGTCCTGCTCGAGGAGGCACCGGTCCGCGCGTCCGGTGTGGAGCGTTCCACGCCCGGGGAGTTCGGCATCCTGCCCCTGACCGCCCGTGACCCCGAGGCGCTGCCCGAGCTCGCTGCGAACATCCGGGCCGAACTCGCGCGTGACCACGAACCCGTCAGCCTCGCCGACCTCGGCCACACCCTCGCCCGCCGCCGCCAGCACCTGGAGCACCGCCTGTCGGTCGTCTACTCGTCCCGGGAGTCCCTCCAGGACCGCCTCGCCGAGTTCGCCAGGGGCGAGGCGCACCCACACCTGCTCGTCGACCAGTGCCGGGACGCGGGGGACCGCCGGTTGGCCTGGGTGTTCACCGGCATGGGACCGCAGTGGTGGGCGATGGGCCGCCAGCTCTTCGAGTCGGAGCCGGTGTACCGCGAGGCCGTGGAACGGTGTGACGCCGCGCTCCGGCTGTTCGCCGACTGGTCGTTGATCGAGGAGATGAACGCCAGCGAGTCCGACTCCCAGATGGCCGAGACCTGGCTGGCGCAGCCGGCGAACTTCGCGGTCCAGGTCGGGTTGGCGGCCCTCTGGAGATCCCGGGGAGTCCACCCCGACGCGATCGTCGGCCACAGCACCGGGGAGATCGCCGCCTTCCACGAGGCCGGCGTCTACACCCTGGAGGACGCGGCGCGGGTCGCCGTGCACCGGTCCCGGCTCCAGCAGAAGCTGGTCGGGACCGGCACGATGCTCGCCGTCAGCCTGGCCGAGGAGGAGGCCGCCCGCCGGGTCGCCCCCTACGGCGACCGGGTCTCGATCGCCGCCGTCAACAGCCCGACCGGGATGACCCTGGCCGGCGACCAGGACGCGCTGGCCGAACTGGCCGGCGCGCTGCGGGACGAGCAGATCTTCGCGAAGTTCCTCACCGTCCGGGTGCCCTACCACAGCGCTCGCATGGACCCGATCAAGGAGGACCTCCTCTCCTCCCTCTCCGAGCTCGACCCGCGCCCTGCCCAGCTCCCGCTCTACCTGACCGGCGAGGAGGGACGGGCTCACGGCACGGAACTCGACGGCGGCTACTGGTGGAAGAACGTCCGCGACAGCGTCCGGTTCCGGGCCGCCGTCGACCGGATGGCCGCCGACGGGTACAGCGTGTTCCTGGAGGTCGGGCCGCACCCGGTCCTCGCCCACTCCATCAGGGAATGCCTCGGCGAGCACGGGGTGGACGGCCGCACGATCCCCTCGATCCGACGGCAGGAGGG
Organism: Actinoalloteichus caeruleus DSM 43889; assembly: GCF_000429185.2. GTDB lineage: Bacteria > Actinomycetota > Actinomycetes > Mycobacteriales > Pseudonocardiaceae > Actinoalloteichus_B > Actinoalloteichus_B caeruleus. The sequence continues at coordinate 426,387 of NZ_AUBJ02000001.1, forward strand.
CGAGGTCGAGCGGTTCACCCAGTCACTCGCCGCGCTGCACAACCTGGGCGTGGCCATCGACTGGGCGACGATCCACCCCACCGGGTCCACCGTGGCCCTGCCCCGCTACCCCTGGCGGCGCGACCGCTACTGGGTGGAACCGGAACCGGTCCGCCAGATCCGGCTCGGCGAGGTCGACCACCCGCTGCTCGGCCGCCGCACCGGCAACGCCGAGCCGACCTGGGAGGCGCGGCTCGACGTCGAGACCATGCCCTATCTGGACGACCACCGCATCCAGGGCAACGCGTTGTTCCCCGCCGCCGGCTACGTCGAGATGGCGCACCAGGCGGTCCGCGCGCTGACGGGAGGGGCGCGGGCCACCGTCGCGGACGTCGAGCTCCGCAAGGCCCTCTTCCTGCCCGACTCCGAGGTGCGCACCGTCCAGTTCTCCCTCTCCTCCTCCGGCGCCGAGTTCCGGATCGCGACGGTCGCCGACGCCGGAGCGGAACCCACCGTGCACGCCACCGGGGTGGTCCGGGCCGGCCAGCGTCGACGCCTCAGCTCCACCCTGGACGTCGACCTCGTCCGCGACCGGGCGAGCCGGCACCTGGACGCCACGGCGTGCTACACGGGACTGGCCGAGGCCGGCTACCACTACGGCCCTGCCTTCCAGGGCATCGAGGAGGTGTGGATCGGGTCCGGGGAGGCCCTCGCCCGGATCCGGCCGACCCGGGACCTGGGCGCGGACGCCGAGGACCACCATCTGCACCCGGTCCTGCTCGACTCCTGCTTCCAGACGCTGCTCACCCCCTTCGTGCTGGGCGCGGAGGCCGAACGGCTCGACACCGGGATCAGACTGCCCCTCTCCATCGGCGAGGTCCGCGTCGACCCGGTGGGTGACCGTGCGCTGTGGGCGCACGCGCGGCTGGGCGTCGGTGACGGTGACGAGCTCATCGGCGACATCGACCTCTACACCGAGGACGGCACCCCGCTCGGCCGCGTCAGCGACTTCCGGGCCGCCGACGTCGAGAAGGCCTCCACCGCCGTCAGCGTCTCCACGATCGACGGGTGGCTGGCCACCCCCACCTGGGTCGAGGCCCCGTGGGAGCACGACCGGACCGCCGACACCCCAGCGGCGCCGGGGAACTGGCTGATCCTCGCGGACCGGGGTGGGCTGGGCGAGGCCCTGGCCGCCCTGGTCACCGGGCGGGGCGGGCGAGCGCACCTGGTGCGACCCGGGCCGGGTTACACGCTGGGCGCCGAGCGACCGGAGTCGACCGTCGCCCCCGGATCCCGGACCGACCTGCGCGCGTTGCTGGCCGACACCGCCGCCGACGGCGGCTTCGACACCGTCGTCCACCTGTGGAACCTCGACCTGCCCCACCTCGCCGACACCGGCCGGGAGGACCTCGCCGAGCACACCAGCCTCGGTGCCTACACCCTCCTCGCTCTCGCCCAGGCCCTGACGGACGAGGGGGCCTCCGCCCGCCTCCACGTGGTCACCCGGGGCACTCAGGCCGTACGCGCCGACGAGGCCGTCGAGCCGCTGGGCGCGCCCTCCTGGGGCGTGGCACGGGTCCTCTGGTACCAGGAGCTCGTCGACAACCGGGGCAAGCTGGTCGATCTCGACCCGGGCGCCCAGCACACCGGGCCGGACCTCCACGCCGAGGCCGAGGCCCTGCTGCGGGAACTCGCGGTCGACGACGAGCACGAGGTCGCGTTGCGCGGCGACCAGCGGCACACCAACCGGCTCCGCCCGCCCGAGAACCTGACCCGGCCGCTGCCGCCCCGGCTCCGCGCCGACGGCAGCTACCTGGTCACCGGCGCGTTCGGCGCGCTCGGGCGCCTGCTGTGCCGGACCCTGGTCCACCGGGGGGCGCGCCGGCTCGTCCTCGTGGCCAGGAGGACGCTGCCCGACCGGTCCCGCTGGAGCGAACTGGACCCGTCCACCCGCGAGGCCGAGACCGTCCGGTTCGTGCGCGAGCTGGAGGCGCTGGGCGCCCAGCCGGTCATCGCCCCCGTCGACGTGACGGACGAGGACGCGCTGTCGTCCTGGCTGGTCGAGCACCGCCGGAGCGGCGCCCCGCCCATCCGCGGTGTCTTCCACCTCGCCGGTCACGTCCGGGACACCCTCCTGCCCGAGATGGACCGGGACACCTTCGACGCGGTGCACGACCCCAAGGTCGTGGGCGGCTACCTGCTGCACAAGCACCTGCTCGACGACCCCGTCGAACACTTCGTCCTGTTCGCCTCGATCGCCTCGCTGCTCACCACGGCCGGGCAGAGCAACTACGCGGCCGGCAACGCCTTCCTCGACGCGCTCGCGCACCACCGGCGCGCCCAGGGGCTCCCCGCGCTCAGCGTCGACTGGGGGCCGTGGGCCACGGGCATGATCGAGGAACTCGGCCTGATCGAGCACTACCGGGTCAGCCGGGGGATGAGTTCCCTCGCCCCCGAGGCCGGGATGGCCGTCCTGGAGAGGGTCCTCGGTCTGGACCAGGCCCAGCTGCTGGTCGCCACGGTGGTGGACTGGCCGGTGTTCCTCGCCTGGTACACGACGCCACCGCCCCTGGTCGCCGACCTGGCCGCGTCCGGAGGCGCCGGAGCCACCGCCGGGACCAGCAGCTTCCTCGACGAGTTCCGCGCGGCGGACGAGGAGCTGCGGCGTGATCTGCTCGGTGCCCGCTTCACCGAGATCACCTCCTCGGTGCTGCGGGTGCGCTCCGACCAGGTGGAACCCGACTCGAGCCTGAACACGTTGGGGCTGGACTCGCTGCTGGCGATGGAGTTGCGCACCCGACTGCACACGGAGCTCGGTGTCGCGTTGCCGGTGGTGGCCCTGCTCAGCAGCTCACCGATCGAGGAACTGCTCGACGGCCTGCACACGCAGGTCCGCGACCTCGTCGCCGAGGACGGCGACCAGGGCCCGGATGCCACCGTCATCGAGGTGTACCAGGACGAGGGCGAGTACCCCCTCACGCAGAACCAGAAGGCGCTGTGGTTCCTCAAGCAGCTGCACCCCGACGGTTTCGCCTACAACATCGGCGGTGCCGTGGAGGTCCGCACCGAGCTCGAACCGGAACTCATGTTCGAGGCGGTCCGGGCGCTGATCGACCGGCATCCCAGCCTGCGCACGAACTTCCTGCTGCGGGACGGGCAGGCCGTCCAGCGGGTCTGCCCGCGCGCGGAGGCCGACGTCGCCCTGTTCGACGTGGCCGACACGGCGTGGCCCGAGATCTACCAGATGATCATCGACGAGTACCGCAGGCCCTACGACCTGGAGCGGGATCCGCTGGTCCGGTTCCGCCTGTTCCGCCGAGGGCCGGACCGCTGGCTGATCATGAAGGCCGTCCACCACATCATCTCGGACGCGATCTCCACCTTCACCTTCATCGAGGAGCTCCTCGCCACCTACGAGACGATGCGGGCCACCGGGCGGAGCACGGCCGACGCCGAGCTGCTCGCGGCGGCCGGGTTGGCCCCGGTCGGCGCCCGGTACCTCGACTTCCTGAACTGGCAGAACCGGTTCCTGGCGAGCGCGGACGCGCGCCGGATGCGCGAGTACTGGCTCAACCACCTGCCGGCCGAGGTACCGATCCTGAACCTGCCCACCGACAAGCCCCGGCCACCGGTGCAGACCCACAACGGCGCCTCGGAGTTCTTCACGCTCGACGAGGACCTCACCGCCCGGGTGCACGCACTGGCCCGGGAGCACAACGTCACGGTCTTCGTGGTGCTCATCGCCGCCTACTACCTGCTGCTCCAGCGCCACTCCGGGCAGGACGAGGTGATCGTCGGCAGCCCGGTCACCGGGCGGACCGAGCAGCAGTTCTCCTCCGTCTACGGGTACTTCGTCAACCCGCTGCCGCTGCACGTCGACCTCGGGGGCGCGCCCTCCGTCACCGAACTCCTGGACCGGGTCCGCGGCACGGTCCTCAACGGACTCGACAACCAGGAGTACCCCTTCGTGCTGCTGGTGGACGAGCTCGGTCTCCAGCACGACCCCAGCCGCTCCGCCGTGTTCCAAGCGATGTTCATCCTCCTCGTCCACCGGGTGGCCACCGAGAAGTACGGCTACCGACTCGACTACATCGACCTCCCCGAGGAGGAGGGACAGTTCGACCTCACCCTCTCCGCCTACGAGGACGAGGCCGAGCACCGCTTCCACTGCGTCTTCAAGTACAACACCGACCTCTTCCTCCCCAGGACCATGCGGCGACTGGCGGAGCACTACGTCAACCTGCTGACCGGGCTGACCTCGGCGGCGCCCGCCGAGCCGGTCGACCGGCTGCCGCTGTTGGGTACCGAGGAACGAGCGGAGATCCTCGACGGCTGGAGCGGGGCGAACCGGATCGAGGCGGCCGCCCGCCGCCCGGTCCACGACCTCATCGCCGAGGCGGCGGCCAGGACGCCCGACGCCGTCGCGGTCTCCCTGCCCGTCGAGGACGGCCCCAGCCAGCAGCTGCGGTACGGGGAACTGATGCGGAGGGCCGACGAGATCGCCGGCCACCTGCGGGCCAGGGGAGCGCGCCCCGGAGCGGTGGTCGCGCTCTGCCAGGAGAAGTCACCCGAGCTGATCTGCACCGTCCTGGCCGTGCTCCGCACCGGCGCCGCCTACCTGCCCCTCGACCCCGGGTACCCGGCCGAGCGCCTCGACTACATGGTCAGCACGGCCTCCGCCGCGCTGGTCGTCGCCGACCCGCCGGTCCGCGACCGGCTCACCGCGCTGCCCTGCGCGGTGGTCACCCTCGACGAGCTCGCCGCCGACCCCGACCCCGGGTTCGTGCCGGCACCGGTCGACCTCGACTCGCCGGCCTACGTCATCTACACCTCCGGATCCACCGGCAGGCCCAAGGCGGTGCGGGTCAGCCACCGCAACCTCGCCTCGGTCCAGGAGGCCTGGCGCACCGAGTACCGGCTCGACGACGAGGTGCGGGTGCACCTCCAGATGGCCAGCTTCTCCTTCGACGTCTTCACCGGTGACCTCGTCCGCGCCCTCTGCTCCGGCGGAACCCTGGTGCTGGTGGACCGCGACCTGCTGTTCGACACGGCACGTCTGCACCGGACGATCCTCGCCGAGCGGGTGGACTGCGGCGAGTTCGTCCCCGCGGTCGTGCGGACCCTGGCGACCTACTGCGAGAACGAGGGGGAGCGGCTCGACTCCCTCCGCCTGCTGATCGTCGGTTCCGACGCCTGGAAGGTCGAGGAGTACCAGCGGCTGCGGAACCTGTGCGGGCCCAGCACCCGCCTGGTGAACTCCTACGGGCTGAGCGAGACCACCATCGACAGCGCCTACTTCGAGGGTTCGGTGGACCACCTCGAACCCGGGCAGATGGTCCCGATCGGACGGCCGTTGCCCGGCAGTGAGCTGTACATCCTGGACGAGCGCGGCGAACCGACCCCCGCGGGGGTGCCGGGCGAGCTGTGGATCGGCGGCGAGGGCGTGTCCGACGGCTACGTCGGTGACCCGGAGCAGACCGACGCGCGCTTCGTCACCCGGGTGCTCGGCACGGCACCGGACGCCCCGGCGCTGCGGCTGTACCGCACCGGCGACCTCGCCCGCTGGGACACGGCTGGGGGGGTGGAACTGCTCGGCAGGGTCGACAACCAGGTCAAGGTGCACGGTCACCGCATCGAGACCGGCGAGATCGAGTCCCGGCTCACCTCGTGGGACGGGCTGTCCGAGGCCGTGGTCACCGTGCGCGCGGACGGCCGGGGGGAGAACGTCCTCTGCGCCTACTGCGTCGCCGTGCCCGACGTCGGGTTCGACCGGCGCGAGCTGCGCAGGCACCTCGCCGAGTACCTGCCCACCTTCATGATCCCCACCCACCTCGTCGAGCTGGACGCGCTGCCCCTCACCCCCAACGGGAAGGTCGACATCGCCGCCCTCCCGGCCCCGGACGGCGCCGACGACGAACAGCCCTACGAGCCCCCCACCACCCTGTACGAGGTCAGGATGGCCGCGCACTGGGAAGCACTGCTCGGCGTGGAGCGGGTCGGCCTCCACCACGACTTCTTCGAACTGGGCGGCGGGTCGATCAAGCTGATCGAACTGATCTACCACCTCCAGAACGAGTTCGCGGTCAGCATCCCCGTGAGCCAGCTCTTCCGGGTCACGACCCTGCACGGCATGGCCAGCGCGGTGCAGGACATCGTGACGGGTCGGACCGAGGGAGCGCTGCCCTACCTGCGGTTCAACCCCGACCGGGACGACACCGTCTTCTGCTTCCCACCGGCCGGCGGGCACGGTCTGGTCTACCGGCAGTTCGCGGCCCAGCTCGACGAGTACCGGCTCGTGGCCTTCAACTACCTCACCGGGGACGACAAGGTGGGTCGCTACGCCGACCTGGTCGAGTCCCTGCGGGAGGAGGGCCAGCTGCTCCTCCTGGGGTACTCCCTCGGCGGGAACCTCGCCTACGAGGTGGCCAGGGAACTGGAGGCCCGGGGCCGCGTGGTGCGGGAGGTGGTGATCCTCGACTCGCACCGGCTGACCGAGACCTTCGAACTGGCCGAGGAACACCTGGCGGTCTTCCAGGAGGAGCTCAGCGACCACCTGAGGCGGCACACCGGTTCCGACATCGTGAGCAAGGAGACGATGAGCCAGGCCAGGGACTACCTGGAGTTCTCCAGCCGCACCCCCAACACCGGCACGATCGTCGCCCCGATCACCCTCGTCTCGGACCAGGACCGCGTGGACTCCTACGCGGCCACCGCCCCGGGCAGCTGGTACGGCGGCTCCAGGACCCGCACCACCGTGCTGCGCGGATCGGGCACGCACGCGGAGATGCTCGACCAGGAGCACGCCGAGGCCAACGCCGACCTGCTGCGCGTCCTGCTGGCCGGGGGTGTCGTCGATGCCGCGTGAGAGGCGACCGGTGTGGGAACGCCGCGATCCCGTGCCAGGCGAACCGCCCCGGGTGATCATCATCGGCGCGGGTGTCAGCGGGATGGCGACCGGCTGCTACGGCCAGATGAGTGGCCTGGAGACCCGGATCTTCGAGAAGCACGTCCTGCCGGGCGGTTGTTGCACCGCCTGGGCCCGCGAGGGCTACGTCTTCGACTACTGCATCGAGTGGTTGATCGGAACGGCGCCGGGCAACGACGCCAACCAGGTGTGGCGGGAACTCGGGGCGCTGGACGGCAAGACCATCACCAACTTCGAGATGTTCAACCGGGTCGTCGACGAGGACGGGCGGGAGGTCATCTTCTACAACGACCCGGACCGCCTCGAACGGCACCTCACCGAGCTGTCCCCGGTGGACGCGCCGCTGATCCGGTCCTTCTGCCGGGACCTGCGGCGGTTCACCGAGTTCGAGCTGTACCCCTTCCTCACGCCGCCGCCCCTCCGGACCCTGCGGGAGCGGCTCCGGACCCTGCGCACCGTGCTTCCCCGCTTCCGGCTGTTCTGGCGGACCGCGGCGACGCAGATGCACACCTTCGCCGACCGGTTCCAGGACCCGTTGTTGCGCCGTGCGTTCCGCAACATCTTCTTCCAGGACCCCGAGACGTTCCCGGTGCTGCCGTTCCTGTTCAACATGGCCAGCGCCTACCACCAGAACGCGGGGTTCCCCCAGGGCGGCTCGCTGGGCCTGGCGCGTTCCATCGAGGACCGCTACACCGGTCTGGGCGGGCGGATCGACTACCGGAGCCGGGTGGAGCGCGTCCTGGTCGAGGACGGCCGGGCGGTCGGAGTGGAGCTGAAGGGAGGTGAGCGGCACTACGCCGACCACGTCGTCTCGGCCTGCGACGGGCAGACGACGATCTACCAGCTGCTCGGCGGCGAGTACACCAGCCCCCGGGTCGAGCGCCTCTACGACGAACTGATCGACCGGCCGGGGATCCTGTTCCCCGCGGTGGTGTCGGCCTTCGTCGGGGTGGACGGCGAGTTCGACGCGGCCGACCCGCACAGCTCCACCTATCTGCTCAGCGACCAGGAGGCGGAGCGGCTGCCCGGGGCCCTCCAACCCAGCCTGGTCGTGCAGCTGCGCTCGCACTACTCGGAGGGATTCGCGCCACCGGGCAAGTCGGTCATCCACTGCACCTACTTCAGCGACTTCCACTACTGGGCCGAGCTGCGGAGCACCGACCGGAAGGCCTACTGGGCCAGGAAGCGCGAACTCGCCGACTTCGTGCGCACGGTGCTCGTGGACCGCCTGCCGCACCTGCGGGACCGGATCGAACTCGTGGACATCGCCTCGCCCGCGACGACGCTGCGCTACACCGGGAACCACGTCGGCAGCATCCTCGCGTGGAAGGCGTTCTCCGACGCGGAGGACGTCGCCAACGAGCTGATCGCGAAGGACCGGATGCGACTGCCCGGTCTGGCGAACTTCTGGATGACCGGGCAGTGGGTGGGAATGGGGGGGCTGATCCGGGCCGCCTCCACGGGCCGGTTCGTCACCCAGTACCTCTGCGCCGAGCTGGGGCTGGGGTTCCGGGCCGAGGAGAGCGCCAACGTCGAGCCGTGGCATCCCGACCGCCTCGGTTCCCTGCCCCAACTCGACCAACGGCCCGTGCGGTAGCCAGGCGCCGGTGAACCAAGGAGCCACCACGCATGCCCAGCCCAGAGCACACACGAAAGACGATGATCATCATCGGCGCGGGCCTCGGCGGTCTGTCCACGGGGTGCTACGCGCAGATGAACGGCTACGAGTCCCGGATGTTCGAGATGCACGAGATCCCCGGTGGGTGCTGCACCGCCTGGGACCGAGGGAACTACACCCTCGACTGCTGCATCAGCTGGTTGCTCGGCAACGGCCCCGGCAACGAGATGCACCAGATCTGGTTGGAGCTCGGCGCCCTCCAGGGCAAGGAGATGCGCCACTTCGACGTCTTCAACATCGTCCGGGGCCGGGACGGCCGAGCGGTCTACTTCTACTCCGACCCCGACCGGTTGGAGGCCCACCTGCTGGAGCTCTCCCCTGGGGACGCCCGGCTGATCCGGGACTTCTGCCACGGACTGCGCAGGTTCCGCAAGGCCATCAACGTGTACCCGTTCCTGAAACCGGTCGGGTTGATGACGACCTGGCAGAAGTTGCGCATGTTCGCCTCCTTCGCCCCCTACTTCAACACGGTCCGCAAGTCCATCTCCGTGCTGATGTCGGACTACTCGTCGAAGTTCAGGGACCCCCTGCTGCGCGAGGCCTTCAACTTCATCCTCTACGAGCGGCACCCCGCCTTCCCGGTGTTGCCGTTCTACTTCCAGCTCGCCTCCCACGCCAACCAGTCCGCCGGGGTGCCCGAGGGCGGGTCCCTCGGGTTGGCGACCTCCATCGAACAGCGCTACCGCCGGCTGGGTGGCACGGTCACCTACAACGCGAAGGTCGAGGAGATCCTCGTCGAGAACGACACCGCGGTGGGCGTCCGACTCAGCGACGGGCGGGAGGAACGGGCCGACATCGTGGTCTCCGCCGCCGACGGCCACACCACGATGACCAAGTTCCTCAAGGGGCGCTACCTGAACGAGGAGTACCGGCAGCTCTACACCGACACGATCACCAAACCCGGCATGGTCTTCCCCGGGTACTTCACCCTGTTCCTCGGTCTCCGGCGGCCCTTCCCTGAGGGCGACCCGTGCACGACGTACCTGTTGGAGGACGAGGAGGCGAAGGACCTCCTCGGCATCCGCCACGCCAGCATCAACGTGCAGTTCCGGAGCCGGCACTACCCGGAGTTGTCCCCGGAGGAGACCAGCGTCGTCTACGCCACGTACTTCTGCGACATCGAGCCGTGGCGGGAGATCGCGGAGGGGCCGGCGCAGCAGGTGCGCGTCCGCCGAGGGGAGGAGCTGCACACCCTCCCGGTCCGACGGGGGCGCGAGTACCACCAGGCCAAACGCCGGGTTCGGGACGCCATCACCCGCTTCCTGGAGGAGCGGTACCCGGGTCTCACCGAGGCGGTGGCCGTCCGCGACATGTCCACCCCGCTCACCCAGGTCCGGTACACGGGCAACTACGACGGCACGGTCCTCGGGTGGCAGCCGTTCGTGGACAGCGGCGAGACGCTGGAGGAACTGGTGAAGAAGTACGGGCCCGGGCTCCCCGGGCTGCGCAACTTCTACCAGTCCGGGGTGTGGGCGACCACGGGCGGCCTGATCCGCGCTGGAGCGGCGGGACGGCACGTCATGCAGTTCGTGTGCCGGGACGACGGCCGGGAGTTCACCGCGAGCGTCGACGAGTCGGCGCCCCCACCGACCCATGTGGTCATTCCCGTTGGACCGGCGGCCGCGCCCGCCGCGGCGCCGAATACCGAGATCACCGTGACAGGGAGTGTGCGTTGAAGGTCGAGAAGTGGGTGGTTCGCGAGCACGTCGAGGGTGTCCCCGACGTCGGACGGGTCTACGAGAAGGTCGTCGAGGAGGTGGACGTCCGCCTCCGGGACCACGAGATGCTGCTGCGGACCCTGTACGTCTCGGTGGACCCCTACCTGCAAGGGATCGCGCTGGACACCCCGGTGGGCAACCACATGGGCGCCGACTCCGTGATGGAGGTCGTGGAGGCCGGGCCCCGCGCACCGCACCGGGTGGGGGACCTGGTGCAGGGGTTCGGGGGCTGGCGCAGCCACCTCGTCAGTGACGGTGCGGCCGAGCTGTGGCAGACCGGGACGTTCCCGATGGTGTTCCCCGACTACCGGCGGCTGGACCCAGCCTGGTATGACGAGACCCTTCCGCTGTCCACCGCCCTGGGCGTGCTCGGCGGGCCGGGCATGACGGCCTGGGGGATCATGAACAGGTTCATGACCGTCTCACCGGGCCAGACCATGGTCGTCAGCGGTGCCTCGGGGTCCGTCGGATCGCTGGTGGGGCAGCTCGCGAAGCGGGCCGGAGCCCGGGTGGTGGGCACGACGAGTTCGCCCGAGAAGACCGACTACCTGCGGGAGCTCGGGTTCGACGAGGTGGTCCACTACAGCCAGGGCGATGACGCCGAGTCGGTGCGCGCCGCCCTGGCGGCGGCGGCGCCCGACGGGGTCGACCGGTACGTGGACTGCCTCGGCGGCAACGTCACCGACGCGGTCTTCGACCAGCTGAACGTCTACAGCCAGGTCGCGGTGTGCTGGCAGTGGGCGGCGCAGATCGCCAACGAGCACGTGGGACCCCGTCTTCTGCCGTACATCATGTTCCCCCGCACCACCATCCGAGGGATCTTCTCGTTGGAATGGTTCACCGACGAGAACTGGGCCGCGCTGCACGAGGAACTGGGCGGGCTGGTGCGCCGGGGCGAGATCACCTACCACCAGACCGTCCGGCACGGTTTCGACGAGATCCCCGCCGCCTACCGGAGCCTCTACGTCGACCGGGACGTGAACCGGGGCAAGGTCCTCGTCGAGCTCTGAACCGGCGCCGGGGTCCGGCTCGCCTGGTCCGGGCGCCGGCCGGTCGTGCCCGTTCGGGCGGGCCTCGGCCGTCGCGGGGTGACCAGGATCTCGGGGCGGCTGGTCCTGGACTCGTCCCGGGGGCGCGACCGGCCTGAGCCTGGCGGGCCGTGCGTCCCGCCCCCACTCGGCGGGAGCCGCCGAGTGGGGGATCGTCCTCGGTCGAGATCCCGACCGGCGGTGTGGGCGCGGCGGGACCCGGCGGATCCTCGTGGCGTCGTGCGGCAGGGCGTCCGGTTCCGCGTCGTTCGGGACCGCGCGTTGGCCGGGCGGCCCGGCCAACGCGGCCGCCCTTCCGGCATCCGCGAGTCGGCGACGCCGGAGGCCCGGAGCTTCCTTCTTCCTTGTGCTCGCCGTCGCTTCAGTGTCAACCAAATTCAAGCTTCGAGCGCTCCCGCGAAGCCGATGCCACCACCCCACGCGCTCAGCCACCCTCCGGCGCCCTCCCGCAGCGGTTCCCCGTCCCGGCACCAGCTCCCACCCACCCCTCGTCGAGCGCTGCGGAGAGGAGGAGGAACCGGCAGGATGAACGCCGAACCCTGGACCCCGGGATGCCGGAACGAGGTGCGGTGATGAGGCTTGACCTGACCGGCCGGACCGCGCTGGTCACGGGCTCCACGCAGGGCATCGGGGCCGCGATCGCCGTGGGCCTGGCGCAGGCCGGGGCGCGGGTCGCGGTCAACGGGCGGCGACCCGGGACGGTGGCCGAGGCGGCGGACCGGGTCCGAACCGAGGTACCCGGTGCCGACGTGGTGCCCGCTCCCGCTGACGTGACCACCCCCGAGGGAGCGGCCGCGCTCACCGAACTGCTGCCCGAGGTGGACATCCTCGTCAACAACCTCGGCGTCTTCGGAGCCCAGCCGGCTCTGGAGATCAGTGACGCCGAGTGGCGCGGGTACTTCGACACCAACGTGCTGAGCGGCGTGAGGCTCACCCGGTCCTGTCTGCCGGGGATGATGCGGCGGGGGTGGGGGCGGGTGCTCCACGTCGCCAGTGATTCGGCCATCGTGATCCCCGAGGAGATGATCCACTACGGCGTGTCCAAGACCGCCCTGCTCGGGGTGGCGCGGGGTTTCGCCAAGGCGGCCGCCGGCAGCGGAGTCACGGTGAACTCGGTGATCGCCGGTCCCACGCGCACTCGGGGCGTCGAGGAACTCGTGCGGCAACGGGTGGGCCCGGACGTCCCCTGGGAGCAGGCCCAGCGCGCCTTCATGCGGGACCACCGGCCCCAGTCCCTGTTGCGCAGGCTCATCGAACCGGCGGAGATCGCGAACCTGGTCGTCTACCTGAGTTCGCCGCTGGCGAGCGCGACGACGGGAGCCGCGGTGCGGGTGGACGGCGGCTACGTGGACTCGATCGTCCCCTGAACGGCGGTCGACCGGGGGCGGGGCGGCTCATCGGGACACCGGTTCCACAGGGGTGGCCCGAACCGGCCGCTCCCGAGGACGCCGTCACCGCGCCGAGCGGGTCGCGGCGAGGAGATCCGCCGCCGGCCCGAACAGGCGACGCCCCCGGGGCCACACGGCGCGCAGCGCGCGCCGGAGGTCGAGATCGGCCACGGCCACCTGGACGAGGCGCCCGTCCGCCAGATCGGCCCGGACCGCCAGCTCGCTGATCACGGCGGGGCCGGCTCCCGCCACCACCGCCCCACGTACCGCCGTCGCGGAACCGAGTTCCACCAGCGCGGTCGCGGCCGGAACACCCGCCCGGCGCAGCTCGTGGTCGAGGGTCTCCCGCGTGCCGGACCCGTGCTCCCGCAGCACCAGAGGGGTGGCGGACAGTTCGGCCACGGCGAGCGGTTCGGGCCGATCCGCCCAGTCGTGCCCAGGGGTGACGACGACGACCAGTCGGTCCTGCGCGACGACGCGGGTGGCGAGACCAGGCGGGGTTCTCGGCGTCTCGACGAAGCCCAGGTCGACCTCGCCGGCATGGACCGTCTCGATGACCTGCTCACTGTTGATGACCTGCAGACCGACGTAGAGCTGAGGGCGGTGTCGGCGGAGTTCACCGATCCACGCGGGGACCAGGTGCTCGGCCAGGGTCATGCTCGCCGCGACCCGTAACTCCGCGTCCCGTTTGGCGCGCAGGGCGTCGGCGCCGGTGGCCAGCGCCGCCATCTCGTCGAGCACCCGTCGTGACCACCCCGCCACCAGCACGCCGTCCGGTGTCAGGGTGGAGCCCCGCCGCGTCCGGTCGACCAGGACCAGACCGAGGAGCCGTTCCAGCGCGGAGAGCCGCTTGCTCGCCGAGGGCTGTGCGACGCCGAGTTCGGTCGCGGCGCGTCCGAGGCTGCCCAGTTCCGCGATGAGCACCAGCAGGCGGAGGGAGTCGGGGTCGGGCAGGCGGGTCATGCCCACAGGGTATGAGTAGGCAGCCAGCTGATCACTACCGCGCCGTGCCGGTGGCGCTGAGGATCGGAGGTGTGAGTTCCGACCAGCGGTTGTCCCGTGAGTCCGGTCGAGGTGGCCGCCAGCTCGTGCCTGGTCTGCTGCTGGCGGTGGTTGGGGTCCTGGTGGCCTTCGGCTTCCACCTGGTGCTGCCGGCGGTGGGTGTGCTCACGGCCGCGGTCGTCCTGGGCGTGTTGGTGCGCAACGCCGGGTTGGTGCCGGTTTCCGCCGGACCAGGCCTCACGGTGGCCGCCAAGCGGGTGCTGCGGGTGGGTGTGGTGCTGTTGGGGCTCCAGCTCGCGCTGCCCGAGGTCCTGCGGCTGGGCGCCGGGACCCTACTGGCCGTCGTGGTCACCGTCACCGTCGGGTTCCTCGGTACCGTCGCGCTCGCGCGGCTGCTCGGGGTGGGGCGAGGTCTGGGGCTGCTGGTGGCCACCGGCTTCTCCATCTGCGGAGCGTCGGCGATCGCGGCGGTGGAGGGGGTGGTGCGGCGGGAGGACGAGGAGGTCGCCACGGCGGTGGCCCTGGTGACCCTGTACGGGAGTCTGGCGATCCTGGCCGTGCCGTTGCTGGGGCCGCCCCTGGGGCTGTCGGGTGTGGAACTGGGCGCCTGGGCAGGTCTGGGGGTGCACGAGGTGGCGCAGGTGGTGGCGGCGGCGTCCCCCGCTGGAGCGGCCGCCGTCACGACCGCGACACTGGTCAAGCTGAGTCGCGTGGTCCTGTTGGCTCCGGTGGTCGCCGCCGTCGGACTCGTCGAGCGCCGGCGGGAACCGGCTGGGTCGAGCGGGCGCGCTCCGTTGGTGCCGCCCTTCGTGCTGGCCTTCCTGGTCATGGTGGGGTTGCGGGCGGCCGGGGTGGTCCCGGACGCCCTGCTGGAGCTGGCCGAGGGGCTGACGACGTTGCTCCTGGCCGCCGCCCTGTTCGCCCTGGGCACCGGGGTGCGTGTCCGGGCGCTCGTGCGGGCGGGCGGCCGCGCGGTGGTTCTCGGATTCCTGTCGACCCTGCTCATCGCCGGCACCGCCTACCTGATGGTCAGGTTCGTCGTCTGATTCCCGATGGCACGAAACCCGGCCGGTGAATGGCGGCCCCGATGGCTCCTGGTGGTCGGCAGCGGAGATAAGACGGCGCCTCCGCCCGCGTTCCGAATCCTTGTTCATATACTCCGAACGGAGCATTGGGACAAGTTTCCCTCCTGGGATAACACGGAGGAAACACTGTTAATTCTTACGCGTTGGGTTCGGTTGTGTTCAGCGGTGGTGAACGAAGGGGTTAGTACTGGTGTATGTCCTGGTTGGAGGGGTGCTCGACATTTCGGTTAGGAAGTTGTCCAGGGCCGTTCCCGCTGCGTTGTCCGGACCAGGGGGAAGTGCGCCATCGGGTGGACAGCAAACGTTCGGTAGCGGATTGTCGTGAATGAATCACTGGGTTGGACTAGTGTCAGGATGTTGAATGGGGCGCTACTGTCTCCCTGTTCGCGGATGTGGTTGGAGTGAAATTCTCCCCGCCTGCTCCTCGGGATTGTTCGAGTCGGTGACGACGTCGTTCCCGGTGGTGTGCCCACATTCCCCGTGAATCACGAAAACGTTCATCCTCGGCAGTGAGGGACCATGCCAGTGAGAACGAAGGACGAACTGCGCGCACGTGTGGAGGCCGACGCGGCCTCGCTCGCCGACGCGTCGGCCGACGAAGTGCTCGAGTGGACCGCGAACACGTTCGGCGAACGGTGGATCGTCGCGTCGAACATGCAGGACGCCGTCCTGGTCGACCTGGCCGTCCGGCACCGCCCCACCGTCGATGTCCTGTTCCTCGACACCGGTTACCACTTCCCGGAGACGATCGGGACGCGCGACGCCGTCGCCGCCGTCTACCCCGGCATCCGCCTCGTGAACGCGGTGCCGGCCCGGACCGTGGCCGAACAGGACGCCGAGCTCGGCCCCGCCCTGCACGACCGCGACCCGGACCGCTGTTGCGCGCTGCGCAAGGTCGCGCCGCTACGCGCGGTCCTGTCGGGCTACGAGGCCTGGGTGACCGGAATGCGTCGGGTGGACGCGACCACGCGGTCCGCCATCCCCGTCGTCTCCTGGGACCAGGGCAACGGCCTGGTCAAGGTCAACCCCATCGCGGCGTGGTCGGACGACCAGTTCGAGGACTACGTCGACCGGTACGGCGTGCTGAGGAATCCACTGGTGGGGGAGGGCTACCCCTCCATCGGGTGCGCGCCGTGCACGGCCCGCCCGGCGCCGGGGGCGGACCCGCGCAGTGGCCGTTGGTCCGGCAGAGGAAAGACCGAGTGCGGTCTCCACACGTGAGGAGTCGAGATGACCATCCACGCGACAACCCCCGCGGGTGGGGGTGCGGCCGAGTCCCGGACGGCACCCGCTCCGCGCGCGCTCGAGTCGGAGGCGATCCACGTCTTCCGGGAGGTCGCGGGTGAGTTCGACCGGCCGGTGATCCTGTTCTCCGGTGGGAAGGACTCCACGCTGCTCGTCTGGTTGGCGATCAAGGCGTTCTGGCCGGCGCCGGTGCCCTTCCCGCTGCTGCACGTCGACACCGGGCACAACTTCCCCGAGGTCCTGGAGTTCCGGGACCGCCTGGTCGCCGAGCACGGCCTGCGGCTGGTCGTCGCCGAGGTCGAGCACTGGCTGGCCGACGGCCGACTGGTCGAACGCCCCGACGGCACCCGCAACCCGCTCCAGACGGTGCCGTTGCTGGACAGCATCGCCGAGCACCGGTTCGACGCGGTCTTCGGCGGGGGCCGCCGGGACGAGGAGCGGGCCAGGGCCAAGGAGCGGGTCTTCAGCCTGCGCAACTCCTTCGGCCAGTGGGAGCCCCGCCGGCAGCGCCCGGAGTTGTGGAACCTGTACAACGGTCGCCACCAGCCCGGGGAGCACGTCCGGGTGTTCCCGCTGTCGAACTGGACCGAACTCGACGTCTGGGCCTACATCGCGCGGGAGGGCGTGCCGCTGCCCTCCCTGTACTTCGCCCACGAGCGGGAGGTGTTCGCCCGCGACGGGATGTTGCTGACCAGTGGGCCGTGGGGTGGGCCTCGGGACGGTGAGGCCGTCCGCCGCGCCACGGTCCGCTACCGCACCGTCGGTGACGGTTCCTGCACGGGGGCGGTGGAGTCCACCGCCTCGACGGTGGACGAGGTGATTGACGAGGTCGCGGCCAGCCGGTTGACCGAGCGCGGGGCGACCCGCGCCGACGACCGGCTCTCCGAGGCCGCCATGGAGGACCGCAAGAAGGAGGGGTACTTCTGATGGGCCAACTTCTCAGGCTGGCGACGGCGGGAAGCGTGGACGACGGCAAGTCCACCCTCGTCGGGAGGTTGCTCTACGACACCAAGTCGGTGCTGGCTGACCAGCTCGACGCGGTGCACCGGGCGAGCGTGGACCGGGGCCTGGCGACGCCGGACCTGTCCCTGCTGGTCGACGGGCTGCGCTCCGAGCGGGAGCAGGGCATCACCATCGACGTCGCCTACCGCTACTTCGCCACGCCCCGCCGGTCCTTCGTCCTGGCCGACACCCCCGGTCACGTGCAGTACACCCGCAACACCGTGACCGGTGCGTCCACGGCCCAGCTGGCGGTCCTGCTGGTGGACGCCCGCAAGGGGGTCGTGGAACAGACGCGTCGGCACGCCGCCGTCCTGGCCCTGCTCGGCGTGCCCCGGCTGGTGCTGGCGGTGAACAAGATCGACCTGGTCGACTACCACGAGCAGACGTTCGTGCTGATCGCCAAGGATTTCACCGCGCACGCGGCCGCCCTGGGGTACCAGGACGCCGACGTGCTGAGCGTTCCGGTGTCGGCGCTGGTCGGTGACAATGTCGTCGACCGCTCCGACCGCACCCCGTGGTACCAGGGGCCCACGTTGTTGGAGCACCTGGAGACGGTTCCCGCCGAGGAGGAGCGGCCGAACGCGCCGTTCAGGTTCCCCGTCCAGTACGTGATCCGGCCACGGACCCCCGAGCACCCGGACTACCGGGGTTACGCGGGCCAGGTGGCGGCCGGTTCGGTGGCCGCCGGCGACGAGGTCCTGGTCCTCCCGGGCGGCCAGCGGTGCAGGGTGGACCGGGTCCACACCGCGGACGGGGACGTTCCCCGCGCGGTGGCCGGCGAGTCGGTGACGGTGTTGTTGTCCGAGGATGTCGACATCGCTCGTGGCGACCTGTTCGCCGCCGTCGACCGGCCGCCCCGCCTGACCGACGAACTGGACGCGACGGTGTGCTGGCTCGCCGACCAGCCGTTGCGCCCGGGCGCGAGAGTGTTGGTCAAGCACGGTACCCGGACGGTGCACGCCCTGGTGGCCGATCTGCTCGCCCGGTTCGACGAGCAGCGGCTGGAGAGCACGGCCGATCCGGATTCGGTCCGCCTGAACGAGATCGCCCGGGTCCGTGTCCGGACCGCGCGTCCGCTCGCCGTGGACGACTACCGCGCATGCCGGCGCACGGGCGCCTTCCTGGTCATGGACCCCGTCGACGGGTCGACCCTGGCGGCGGGGCTGGTGGGGAGCCCGCTGCCGCTGCCCGGCCACGCACGGCCGGCGGGACGGGGTGAGCCGGTTGACGGCGTCGGGTCGTCATGAACCGGGTCCCGGTCGGCTGGTGGCGGGCGTGGGGCGTGCTCCTGCTGGTGACGGCGGTGGCGTGTGGCGCGTGTGCTCGGGCGGCCTCCACCCCGTCCTCGGTGGGGGACGAGGGCCCGGCGGCGGAGTTGCGGATCGGTTACTTCCCGAACGTCACGCACGCTCCCGCGTTGCTCGGCGTCGGCGGTGGCTTCCTCGAACGCGAGCTGGGCCGCACCGAGTTGGTCCCGCAGACCTTCAATGCCGGGCCTGGTCTGGTCAACGCCCTGCTGGGTGGGTCGGTGGACCTGGCGTTCCTCGGTTCCGGTCCGGCGATCAACGCCTACGCCAAGTCCGAGGGAGAGGTCCGGTTGGTGGCCGGCGCGGTGTCGGGCGGTGCGCGACTGGTGGTGCGGGAGGGCATCGACACCGCGGTCGAGCTGCGGGGGCGGACCCTGGCGGTCCCCCAGGTGGCCGGGACGCAGGACATCGCGCTCCGCAAGTGGCTGGGCTCGGAGGGGTTGGGGGTGGGTGACGGAGCGGGGGAGGTGCGGATCGCCCAGCTGGCCAATCCGCAGACGTTGGACGCGTTCCGCGAGGGGCGGATCGACGGCGGATGGCTGCCGGAGCCGTGGGCGTCCCGACTGGTGGTGACGGGTGGGGCGAGGGTGTTGGTCGACGAGCGGGACCTGTGGCCGGGGGGACGTTTCCCCAGCACGGTGGTCGTGGTGCGGGACGAGTTCGCCCGGCGCCACCCGGACACCGTGGTCGCTGCCCTGCGGGGTGTGCTCGCCGCCATCGAGTGGGCCGGGACCAGGCCAGGGGAGGCGCTCACGCTGCTCCAGGACACGGTTGCCGCGCTCACCGGCGGTGAACTGCCCGAGGTGGTGGTGGCCGAGGCCCTGGAGGCCGTCGAGATGACGGTCGACCCGCTGCCCGAGCTCCTGCCGGAACTCGCGGCCGACTCCGTCGCGGCCGGTGTCCTCCGGGACGACGTCGACCTCGACGGGTTCGTCGACCTGACCCTGGTGGAGCGGGCGGCGGCGGGGCCGGCGGCCACGTCCTCCGTCGGTACCGACGGAGGTGGCTGACCGGGTTTCCCGTCACCGAGCACTGCCGTTGCGCCCCTCCGCCGTACTCGTCCCGCCATCGGTTCCGGGACATCGAGGAGTTGACGATGACTGCCACAGCTCAGCTCACCCCGAACGTCCGCGTTCCCCACGCGGTGCGACTCACTGGCGTCCGCAAGACCTTCAGCCGGGGAGCTGATTCCGTTCCGGTGCTCGACGGGGTGGACCTCGAGGTCGGTCCCGGGGAGTTCGTCTGCCTGCTCGGAGCGTCCGGGTGCGGCAAGAGCACGATGCTGAACCTGGTCGCCGGCCTGGACGTCCCGACCGAGGGAACGATCAGCCCGGGCTGGCGCCGACCGGCCATGATGTTCCAGGACGCGGCCCTGTTGCCGTGGTTGACGGCGGCGCGCAACGTGGAGCTTCCGCTGCGGCTGGCCGGGGTGGGACGGGCGCGACGTCGGGCGCGGGCCGAGGAACTCCTCGGCCTCGTGCGGCTGTCGGGTGTCGGGGGCCGGCGTCCCCACGAGTTGTCGGGCGGTATGCGGCAGCGGGTGTCACTGGCCAGGGCGCTCGCGTCGATCGACACGCCGCCACCGGCCGGGGCCGGTGAGATGGGGCCGGGCGGTGCCGGGTGCCCGCTGCTGCTGATGGACGAGCCGTTCGCGGCGCTCGACGCCATCACCAGGGATGTCCTCCAGTCGGAGTTGCTCCGGGTGTGGCGGGCCAACGGGATGGCCGTGCTGTTCGTCACCCACGACGTGCAGGAGGCCGTGCGGTTGGGGCAGCGGGTCGTGCTGCTCTCGTCCCGGCCGGGTCGGGTGCACCAGGAGTGGCGGACGGCGGACGTGACCGACAGGGACGGGCTGATCCGTGACATCACCGGCCGGCTGCGGGAGGTGATCAGCGCCCATGCCACGGTCTGAACCGGACCCGACCGGAACCTCGACCCGATCGGGTGAGGGCGATGTCGGGGCCGGGTTGGACGCCCTGGACATGCCCGTGGCGGAGCGGCGGTCGAGGACGCGGCTGGCGGCGGTGCTTCCCCCGCTGGTGGCGTTGCTGGCCCTCGTCGTTCTGTGGCAGGCGCTCTGGGCGACCGCCTGGTTGCCCGAGTACCGGTTGCCCGCGCCGCTCGCCGTGTGGGAGGTCTTCTGGGCCCTGGTGGAGGACGGCCAGGTGTGGGGCATCCTGTGGACGTCGGTGCACCGCGCCGTGCTGGGGTTCGCGGTCGGAATCCTGATCGCGACCCCGTTGGGGCTGCTCGTGGCTCGGGTGCGGTTGGTGCGGGCGGCGATCGGTCCGCTGCTGATCGGTCTGCAGAGCCTGCCCTCGGTGGCGTGGGTTCCGGCGGCCGTCCTGTGGTTCGGCCTCACCGACGCCGCCATCTACTTCGTCGTGCTGTTGGGGTCGGTGCCCTCCATCGCCAACGGTCTCGTGTCGGGAATCGACCAGATCGACCCCGCCCTCCCCCGAGTGGGCCGCGTGTTGGGCGCCCGGCGACTGGCCGCCGCACGGCACGTCCTGCTCCCGGCGGCGCTTCCCGGGTACCTGGGCGGTCTGAAACAGGGGTGGGCCTTCTCCTGGCGATCGTTGATGGCCGCCGAGCTCATCGCGATCTCGCCGCAGCTGGGGGTCGGGTTGGGCACGTACCTCAGCCAGGGGCAGGCGTTCAACGACATGCCGGTGGTGATCGCGGCGATCCTGCTGATCCTGTTGGTGGGCATGGGGATCGAACTGCTCGTCTTCCGCCCGGTGGAGCGGTCGGTGCTGCGGGCACGGGGCCTGGCGGGTGGTCTGGGGTGAGGGGGGCGGAGTCGTCGCCGTGGCCCTGCCGCCGGGGCCGGGCCGAACGTTCCCGCGAGGGCGGGCAGGTGTGAGCCGGAGGCTGGTGGGTAGTCCTCGGGCACGGGTGGCGGTCGCTCCGCGTCGCGGAGAGCGCGGGCCGGGGACACCTGGCGGAGTGGTCGCGCCCGCCCTCGGTGTTCCGGACCGACCGGCGGCTCTCCTCCCCGGTGGGTGGTGCTCCTGGCCCAGTCGTCGGGGTATGAGCGCCGGAACGACCAGCCGCGCCCCTATCGCACGGAGTCCGGGAACGACAGGAAAGGGTGTGGCATGAGCGAGACCGTGGGTGACTACCTGGTTCGGCGGCTGCGGGACTGGGGGGTGCGGCAGGTCTTCGCCTATCCGGGGGATGGCATCAACGGCATCGTCGCCGCCTTCGGCCGGGCTGACAACCAGCCCCGCTTCGTGCAGGCACGCCACGAGGAGATGTCCGCCTTCCAGGCCGTGGGGTACGCCAAGTTCAGCGGCCAGGTCGGTGTGTGCCTGGCGACCTCGGGGCCCGGGGCGATCCACCTGCTCAACGGCCTCTACGACGCCAAGCTCGACCACGTCCCGGTGGTGGCCATCGTCGGGCAGACCGACCGCAGCGCGATGGGCGGCAGCTACCAGCAGGAGGTCGACCTCCAGACGTTGTTCAAGGACGTGGCCAGCGAGTACCTGGTGGAGGTCAACGTCGCCGAGCAGTTGCCCAACGCCCTGGACCGGGCCATCAGGGCGGCCGAGGCGTCGCGTTCCCCCACGGCGCTGATCGTCCCCGGTGACCTCCAGGAGGAGGAGTACACCCCGCCCCGGCACGAGTTCAAACAGGTCCCGTCGAGCCCGCCCAGCCACGTCCGGTCGGCCGTGTCGGCGCCGGAGAGCGACATCGCCGCCGCGGCCGAGGTGCTCAACGCGGGGGAGCGGGTGGCGATCCTGGTCGGGCAGGGCGCCAGGAACGCCGCCGCCGAGGTCCGCGAGGTCGCCGACCTCACCGGGGCCGGAGTGGCCAAGGCCCTGTTGGGCAAGGACGTCCTGCCCGACGACCTGCCCTACGTGACGGGCGCGATCGGCCTGTTGGGGACGCGGCCGAGCTACGAGATGATGCGGGACTGCGACACGCTGCTGATCGTCGGTTCCAACTTCCCGTACTCCCAGTTCCTCCCGAAGTACGGGCAGGCCAGGGGCGTGCAGATCGACATCGACGGCCGCTTCATCGGGATGCGGTACCCGACCGAGGTCAACCTGGTCGGCGACGCCGCCACCACCCTGCGCGCGTTGGCGCCCCTGTTGCGGCGACGCGAGGACTCCGGGTGGCGGGGGACCATCGAGAGGAACGTGGCCGACTGGTGGACCACGGTGGACCGGCAGGCCGCCGTTCCGGCCAGGCCCGTCAATCCGATGCGGGTGGTCTCCGAGCTGTCCAGGCGCCTGCCCGACAACGCGATCGTCACCGCCGACTCCGGCTCGGCCGCCAACTGGTACGCCCGCAACCTGCGGATCCGCGGTGACGTCCGGGGTTCGCTGTCCGGGACCCTGGCGACGATGGGGCCGGGGGTCCCCTACGCGATCGGCGCGAAGTTCGCCCATCCCGAGCGGCCGGTCGTGGCGCTCGTCGGGGACGGGGCGATGCAGATGAACGGCCTGGCCGAACTCATCACGATCGCCCGGTACCGGAACCTGTGGTCGGACCAGCGTTGCGTCATCTGCGTCTTCCACAACAACGACCTGAACCAGGTGACCTGGGAGCTGCGCGCGATGGGGGGTGCCCCGAAGTTCGAGGAGTCGCAGACCCTGCCGGACGTCGACTACGCGGCCTTCGCCCGTTCGCTCGGGTTGACGGCGATCACCGTGGACGATCCGGAGGACCTCGGAGCGGCGTGGGACCGGGCCCTGAGCGCGGCCACCCCGACGGTGCTCGACGTCCACTGCGACCCGGAGGTGCCGCCGATCCCGCCGCACGCCACCGCCGAGCAGGTGCGGTCGGTGACGGAGGCCGTGCTGAAGGGAGACCCGGAGGCCTTCCACATGATCGCGCAGGGGCTGCGGACCAAGGCGCAGGAGTTGCTTCCCGGGCAGCGGGGCTGAGGCGGATCGCCAGCCGGTCCTGGTGGGGCGGGACCGCCCCAGGCCCGTGGTCGGCGGGCCGTGGGATGGGCCGCCGATCGAAGCGGGGAGGGCGCCGGCCGGGTGCCGGAGCGGCTCGGACAGTATCCCACACCGGGTCCCGCCGCTCGGCGGTGTTGGGCGCTGGAGCGCGGCACGGCACCCGTTAGGGTCCCGCGCATGGCAGCGGAGAACGGCACCTTCGTCCACTCCGGTCCGGTCCGCCTGTGGGCCAGGCGGGTCGGTGACGTGGAGCATCCCCCCGTGCTGCTGGTGATGGGGACCTCGGCGTCGTCGGTGCTGTGGCCGCCGGAGCTGGTGGACCGGCTCCTCGCCGCCGGTTGCCAGGTAGTCCTCTTCGACCACCGGGACACCGGGCTGTCCGACACGGTGGACTTCGAGCGCGATCCCTACACCGTCGCCGACATGGCGGGTGACTGCCTCGCCGTCCTGGACGCCTTCGGCATCGCGTCGGCCCACGTGGTGGGGATGTCGCTCGGGGGGACCATCTGCCAGTGGCTGGCCGTCCACCGCCCTGACCGGGTCCGCGGCCTGACGGCGGTCATGACGTCCCCGCTGGGCGAGGACCCGGAACCGGCCTGGCGGCGGGCGCTGGCGGGCCAGGATCCCGATCCGGGGGCGCTTCCCCCGCCCGCGCCCCGGTTCCTGCGCCATCTCGCCGCTCGCGCCGAGACCGGGGGCGAGACGCGTGCGGATCGCGTCGAGTCCGCCACCGAGACGTGGCGGGTCCTCCACGGGGAGGTGCTCCCCTTCGACGAGGCCGAGGCACGTCGGGTGTCGGCCCTCGGGTATGACCGGGACCGCGACCCGAACTCCGGGGACAACCACGCGCTGGCGGGGCGGATGACCGAGGACCGGCGGGTGGACCTGTCCCGGATCGCCGCGCCGACCCTGGTCGTGCACGGCACCGAGGACCCCGTTCACGCGGTGGAGCACGGCCTGCGGCTGGCGGCGTTGATCCCCGGCGCGCGGCTGCGCGTCGTACCGGGGATGGGGCACGGGCTGTTCTCCCCGGGACTGCCGACGACCGTGGCTGATCTGGTGGCCGGACACGTCGCTGACGTCGAGCGCCTCGGCTGAGCCGGAGCCGCCGTGGTGGGAGCGGCGGGGCTCAACCCGTCGGGGTCGGCGGGGGCGGCGCGGACCGTTCCTGGGCGGGTGGCCAGCCTGCGAGCACCTCCCGGGCCACCTCGGGGACGGACCGACCCGTGGTGTCGACCACCACCGTGTCGGGTCGGCCGGTGCGTCGTCGGATGGTCTCCACCTGGCGTGCGGTGCGGACCAGTTGCTCCTCGGCGCCGGACCCCACCTCGCGGCGGAGGACGCGGTCGGCCAGGGTCGACTCGTCCGCGGTGAGGCGAGCGACGGTGAAGGCGGCTCCGGGAACGGCGTGGGCGATCCAGGGCAGTTCCGAGGCGATGTCGGCGAAGACCCCGGTGAGGACGAGGCGGCTGTGACCGGCGGCGGCGAAGTTCCCCCAGATCGCCGCGAGGTTGCTGCCGGCCAGGCCGGCGCCGGGTGAGTCCGGTGGGGGCTGGGGGTGGACGCGGTCCAGTTCGTCGGTGTCGATCAGGGCGTGCGGCACGTCGCGGGCGGCGAGCAGGCGACCGATCTCGTAGGCGGTCGTCGTCTTGCCCACCCCGGCCGGTCCGCGGAGCACGAGGACGTGAACGGGTTCCACGTCCGGGATTCTGCCGGTGGCGGGAGGGTTGGGGCCATCGGATATCGCCGTGGTCCGCGCGGCCGGGATGGGAGCCCACCGTGTTCCCCGGGGAGAGGGTGCGGGCGGTGGTTGGGTGGCGGAGCGCCCGTCAGCGGTGAGGTGGGGCTGGAGATCGCGGTTCCCCGGAACCGGTCCGAAGGGCGGCAGCCGTGAGCCGCTCGTGGGCTGGGACGCGGGTGGCGGAACGGGTGACGCGGGGCGCCGGGGGAACGGGACCGCGCGGCCGGAGGGAACATGATCGACACCACTCCGGGGTGGGGAACATTCGGGTGGATTCGGCCGTTCTGTGGCCATGCGTCCTGCCAGTCCTGAATTGACCGAATTTCACGCGGTTCTCACGCGGAATGATCTCGTTGTGGTCGCGGGACTGCCAGGAGCCGGAAAGAGCACATTGTTGCGGAACGCCGAGAACACCGTCGGCGCGGTCATTCTCGACTCGGACCAGATGCGGAGCTGGCTGGGGACGACCCTGCCCTCGTGGGTCGGCTACCGTTGGTACCGGCCGCTGGTGCATCTCTGCCACCACGCCCGCATCGCGGTGTTCTGCGCGCTCAGCGCGCACCCGGTGGTCGCGCACGAGCCGGCCACCCGGATCAGCACCCGGGTGGTGCTGCTCCTCGTGGGTGCGCTGACGGGACGGACCTGTCATTTCGTGTGGGTGACCGCACGGGTGGGGGAGGCATTGGAGGGGCAGCGGGCGCGAGGTCGGGTCCTGGGGCGGCCGTCCTTCGCGCACCACGTGCGCCGGGCCCGGCGGGTGGAGCGGGCGTTGTTGGGGGTCGCATCCGGGGATGGCGGTCGGTCACCGTGCTCCGGAGGCCGGACACCGGTGCCCGGCTCGTCCTGCGGAGGCGGTGACCGCACCGCTGGTCGCACCCTCGACCCTGGGTCTTCCTCGTCCCGTTCGGTTCGGGGAGAAGCCGGGTCAGCGCGGCCAACGGGCCGTGGGCGGGCGTTCGCGTCGTCTCGCGGCGACCCGTGCGCTGGGGGCCCAGCACCCGGCCCAGCACCCACTCGTCGTTCGAGGTGAGCACGGCCCCCGTGCGGCACCGGAGGTCCGGGGGCCGTGGCGGGCGGAGCCCACCCCTCGGCCAGCGCGGAGGGGGCGGTCCAGCCGGCCGTGGAGTCCCCTGGTGCTCCGCGCGGGCGCGCCGTGGCGTCCCCAGGGGCGGGTCGGTGAGGTGAGGACGATCGCCTCAGGCCGACGCCGACGCCGACGGGGTCGAGGGCGTCGAGGGCCAGCGGGCGGTCGAGCAGGGCCGCCACGTCCGCCCCTGGAGGCGCCGCTCGCGGAGGACCCCGGTGTGGGGACGTCGAGTGCGGCGACCAGGTTCCTGGGGTCCTCGTCCAACACCACGTCCAGCGGGTTCCGCTGGGAATCGAAGTAGTGGTGGAAGGAGGTCCTGCTCCTGCCGAGGGAACGGATGATTCGATTCAGGTATCATATTCGTAGCACGATTCCGGGAATTCCTGTTCGACGGTGGTCAGCAATCGTGGTCGCCGGTCCGGCGGTACGGATCCTTGTTTTCCCGGCGCGCGGCCGCGGGTTGGATTCGGGTGTGGACCGGCTGGTCCCCACCGGCTTCCCCTGCCTATCGGTCGGGTGTGGACCGCGTTGCCTGCCCGCCCCGGCGAGCTCCCCCGGCTGGTGACCGCCTCGTGGCCCGCGCCGGGTCTCGGACGGCACCGGCTCCTTCGACGGCCCCCGTACCTCGGCAGCGGGGGTGGTCGACGGGGCCGACGTCCCAGCCGGCCGACGTCCCAGCCGGCCGGCGTTCGGCCGTGCCCCGGGGGGAAGCCGGCTGTCCCCGCTTCCCGCTCAGGTCGGGCCGAGTTCGGCGGAACGGGCGAACGACGGCTGCGCGCCGGGCCTGGTCACCGAGAGGGCCGCGGCGCGCACGGCGGTCCGCGCGGCGTCGATCAGCGACGCGCCACCGGCCAGCCGTGCCACTAGCGCCCCCGCGAAGGCGTCGCCCGCTCCGGTCGAGTCCACGGGCCGCACCGGGGGAGCGGGCACCATGATCGGCTCCGCGTCCCGCTCCGCGACCACGGCCCCCGCCGGGCCGAGCGTCACCACCGCGGAACGCGGCCCGAGGGCCAGCAGGTCACGGGCGGTTCGCCGCGCCCGCACCGAGGGCGGTCCGGTCGCCTCGGCGCCGGGGGGACCGGGCAGTGCGGCGGCGAGCAGGTGGGACGCCTCGTGTTCGTTGACGATCAACGGGTCGAGGGCACCCAGGACCTCACCACCGAGGTCGGCGACAGGGGAGAGGTTGACCACGACCCGCACCCCGGCCTCGGTGGCCACCCGCACGGCCCGCCGCACGGCGGGGAGCGGCACCTCCAGGGAACAGGTGAGCACCGTCGCCGTGGCGATCCGGTGCGAGGCCGCGTCCACGTCGGCCTCGGAGACCGAGGAGTTCGCCCCCGGTGCCACGACGATCGAGTTCTCCCCGTCCGCCGTGACGGTGATGTAGGCGACGCCGGTGGGCCGCTCGTCGTCGCGCACCAGGTCGGTACCGACGCCGGCGTCCCGCAGTGACGCGCGCAGCAGGTCACCGTGCTGGTCCGTGCCCACGGCGGCGAGGAGGGACACCCGGCCGCCCAACCTGGCCGCGGCCACCGCCAGGTTGGCCCCCTTCCCCCCGGGGGCCACCGTGGTGTCCGAGCCGAGCACGGTCTCGCCCGGGCCGGGACGGCGGTCCACGGTGACCACCAGGTCCGCGTTGGCCGAACCGACGACCAGGACACCACCACGCTCGTCCACCAGCGCCCCCTCGCGCTCTCGATCGATCGGTCGGCCGTCGTCACCGGGCACCCCGCGACCCGTCGCCCGCCGGGCCGGCACGGTGCCCGGCCCGGGGCGGGAACCCTGTCCCGCCCCGGGCCGGCGGGGTCACAGCCCGCTGGCCAACCGGTCGGCCAGCAGGCGGGTGAAGCGCGGCGGGTCGCTCAGCTCGCCGCCCTCCGCGAGCAGCGCCATGCCGTAGAGCAACTCGGCCGTCTCGGCGATCCCCTCGTCGTCAGCCCGCTCCTCGTGCGCCTTGCGCAGCCCGCTGACCAGCGGGTGCGCCGGGTTGAGCTCCAGGATCCGCTTGGTGTGCGGAACGTCCTGGCCCATCGCCCGGTAGAGCTTCTCCAGCTCGGGCGTGACGTCGTGCTCGTCCCCGACGAGGCAGGCGGGGGAGGTGGTCAACCTCGAGGACAGCCGCACCTCCTTGAGGTTGTCCTCCATCAACGTGCCCATCCAGGACAGCAGGGCGGCGAACTCCTCCGCGCGCTGGTCGCGCTCGCTGTCGCCGCTCTCCTCGTCGTCCTCGGCCTTCAGGTCGGCCTGGCCCTTGGCGACGGACCGGAACTTCCTGCCGTCGAACTCGCCGACGGCATCCACCCACATCTCGTCGACGGCGTCGGTCAGCATCAGCACCTCCAGGCCCTTGGCCTGGAAGCCCTCCAGATGGGGGGAGTTCTCGATGACCGACCGGGTCCGACCGGTCAGGTAGTAGATCTCCTCCTGACCGTCCTTCATCCGCTCGACGTACTCGCGCAGCGAGGTGGTGGCCTCGGCGTCGTTCGTCGAATGGAAGGAGACGACGTCGAGGATCGCGTCCCGGTTCGCCGCGTCGTTGAGCAGCCCCTCCTTGACGACCGACCCGAACTCCTTCCAGAAGGTGCGGTACTTCTCGGGTTCCTCCGCCATCATGGTCTTCAGCGCGCCGAGGACGCGCTTGACCAGGCGGCGGCGCATCAACTGGATCTGGCGGTCCTGCTGGAGGATTTCCCTGGAGACGTTGAGCGAGAGGTCCTGGGCGTCGACGACGCCCTTGACGAAGCGCAGGTACTCGGGGAGCAGCGCCTCGCAGTCGCCCATGATGAAGACGCGCTTGACGTAGAGCTGGAGGCCGCGTCGTCCCTCCCGCATGAACAGGTCCATGGGGGCGCGGGAGGGCAGGAACAGCAGGGCCTGGTACTCGAAGGTCCCCTCGGCCTTGACGCTGATGGTGTCGAGGGGGTCGCTCCAGTCGTGGGTGAGGTGCTTGTAGAACTCGGAGTACTCGGCCTCGCTGACCTCGTCGCTCGACCGGGCCCACAGCGCCTTGCGCGAGTTGATGGTGGTGGGCTCGGGCTCGGCGCCCTCCTCCGCGCCGGGCGGCACGACGTCCATGCGGATGGGCCAGGTGATGAAGTCGGAGTAGCGGCGGACGATCTCCTTGACCTTCCAGTCCGCGGCGTAGTCGTGGAGCGCGTTCTCCTCGTCCACGGGCTTGAGGTGCAGCGTCATGGTCGTGCCCTGCGGCGCCTCGTCGACCGACTCCAGGGTGTAGGTGCCCTCGCCGGTGGACTCCCAGCGGGTGCCGACGGTCTCGCCGGCGCGACGACTCACGACGGTGACCCGGTCGGCGACCATGAAGCAGGAGTAGAAGCCGACTCCGAACTGGCCGATCAGTTCCTCGGAGGCGTTGGCGTCCCGCGTCTCCCGCAGTTTCCTCAGGAACTCGGCGGTGCCGGACTTCGCGATGGTGCCGAGGTTCTCCACGAGTTCGTCACGCGACATCCCGATCCCGTTGTCGCGCACGGTGAGGGTGCGTTGTTCCCCGTCGGTGGAGAGGTGGATGTGCAGGTCCTCGGTGTCGACGTCCAGGTCCTTGTCGGCGTAGGACGCGAGACGCAGCTTGTCGAGCGCGTCGGACGAGTTCGAGATCAGCTCGCGCAGGAAGATGTCCTTGCTTGAGTAGATGGAGTGCACCATCAGTTGCAGGAGCTGGCGAGTCTCGGCCTGGAACTCGAGGGTTTCCGTTTGCGTGTTCACTGGTTTCCTTTCAGGAAGGCCGCACCGCGGCCGAGGGTACGACCACCGTCGCCCCGGCACCAGGGTGCCCGGCCGGGGAGGTGT
Organism: Actinoalloteichus caeruleus DSM 43889; assembly: GCF_000429185.2. Taxonomy (GTDB): domain Bacteria; phylum Actinomycetota; class Actinomycetes; order Mycobacteriales; family Pseudonocardiaceae; genus Actinoalloteichus_B; species Actinoalloteichus_B caeruleus. The sequence continues at coordinate 456,313 of NZ_AUBJ02000001.1, forward strand.
GACCGGGGCTGCCGTCGGGTGCGCGCCGGGAGCCGACGTCCTCTCGGACGGCCCGGTCGGGCGGTCTCGTCATCGTCAACCCGGGTGGCGGGACGGTCCCGGGGCGTCGTTCACGGCGGAGGTCCAGGCCGCCGCCACCGCCTGACCGGCGCCGAACCCCTCCGCGCTCGCCAGGACGCGGCCGTCCCGGACGAGGGCCGCCCGTTCCGTGGTGTCGCTGACCCCGTCGTCGCCCAGCTCGGCAGCGAGGGCGGTCGCGCCGGCGCAGATCACCCGGAGCCGGGGCCACGCGGCGCGGGGGAAGGACGAGCGGAGCAGGGTGCCCAGGCGGGTCACGGTGAGCCGGGCGAGCGGTCCCAACTCCGCCGGCTCCCCGGTGACGACGCCGACCGTGACCGGCGTGCCGGCCGGTGCCGTGCGGACGGCGGCCTCCACCGTGGCCAGCCGGTGCAGGCCCAGCACCAGCACCACACCGTCCTCAACCCGGGCCGGTTCCCCCCGGACCGCGTCCATGCCCACTGGGTACGCCCACGGGCGGTCGGTCGTGGTGGCCGGCGGGGGGTCCGAGGTCACGGTGATGCCCCGGTCGAGCCCCAGGTCGGGGAGGCGTTCGCAGGCGCGCACGATCGCGAAGGGTTCGACGTACCCCGGTGCTGTCGAGGCCAGCTGGCCCGCCCCGTGCAGGAGGGTGAGGGCGGTTTCCGCGAGGCCCACCAGATCGCGGGCCGGCGAGCCGGGAGGGTGGAGGTTCTCCAACGCCAAGCCGAGCAGGAGCGCGTCGAGTTTGGTCAACTGGGCGAAGGGAATCCGGGCGTGTTCGTCGGCCAGGATCTCCGGGAGCAGGTCCATGCTCAGCCGGGCGCCGTCGTACCGCTGGTCGGTGGCCAGCGGCAACCCGCCGACCCAGGCCCTGGCGAAGGCGCTGAGCGCCTGCCCGGCGGAGGTCGCGGTGCCGGGGCCGTGGCCGGGGTGCGTGGCGGGGGCCTCCCCCGGGGGGATCACCGCCCGTCCCGCCCGCTCCGCCTCGTGGGCCAGCACGGCGAAGTACAGGGCTCGTTTGCCGGGGAAGTTCGAGTAGATGGCGCCGCGGGTCAGGCGGGCGCGGGCGGCGATGCTGTCGATCTTGGCGTCGCGGAACCCCCGGTCGGTGAACTCCGTCCGAGCCGCGTCCAGCACGCGGGCGCGGTTGCGTTGCCGCGTCTCCGCCCTGGTGAGCCGGCCCATCATCCACCTCGCTTCCGTCGCCGCTCAAGATACCGCCACCGTGTATATGATCGGATCATCTGACTGTGGCCGCCGCCCCGTGGAGTTCGCCATGACCAGCGTGGGTCGCGCCACGCCACCCCGTCCACCCGTCCGCAGCCCCGGGGTGTGGAGACCCGTGTTCCGCCAGCCCTCCGCCCTCCGGCGGTGCGGCTCGAACCCCTGGGAACCCGTCGGGCGCCTCGGCCGGCGTCCCCCGTGTTCCCTTCCGCCAGCACCCGGTGAGGAGACGTTTTCGAGTGACACGTATCGGTGACGGCGGCGGTCCGCTGCGGTGTTCGTTCTGCGGGAAGAGAGGGGAGCAGGTCAGACGGTTGATCGCGGGCGCGGTCGGCGTGCGGATCTGCGACGAGTGCGTGGGCCTGTGTCGCGAGCTCCTGGCCGAGGAGATCAGCAGGTCCCCCGAGGAAACGCCCTCGGCGCCGCTGACCGAGTTACCCCGCCCCCGCGACATCCACGCCTTCCTCGACGAGTACGTGGTGGGGCAGGACGCGGCGAAAAGGGCACTGGCGGTGGCCGTCTACAACCACTACAAGCGGGTGCTGCGCCCGGAGGGGGAACCGGGCCGGCACTCCACCTCCCGGGAGGCCGTCGAACTCGGGAAGTCCAACGTCCTGCTGATCGGCCCAACCGGTTCCGGGAAGACCCACCTCGTCCAAACCCTCGCCCGGGTCCTGGACGTGCCCTGCGCCATCACCGACGCCACCGCCCTCACCGAGGCCGGCTACGTGGGTGAGGACGTGGAGAACATCATCCTGCGGTTGCTCCAGGCCGCCGACCACGACGTCAGCCGGGCGGAGAAGGGCATCATCTACGTCGACGAGATCGACAAGGTAGCCCGCCGGGGGGACAGCCAGAACGCGGCGAGGGACGTGTCCGGTGAAGGGGTGCAGCAGGCACTGCTCAAGCTCCTGGAGGGCACCGTCGCGAACGTGTCCCCGCAGGGGGGCCGCAAGCACCCGCAACAGGAGTACGTGCAGGTGGACACCACCAACGTGCTCTTCGTCCTCGGTGGAGCCTTCGCCGGTCTGGAGCACATCGTCGAGCAGCGGTCGGGACACCGGGGGATCGGGTTCGGCGCGGTCCTGCGCGGCGCCCAGGACCGGGAGCGCGACCGGGAGGCGGCGTTGCTCGACGTGCTGCCCGAGGACCTGGTGCGGTTCGGGCTCATCCCCGAGTTCGTCGGCCGGGTACCCGTCGTGACCACGCTGCGGCCCCTGGACCGGGCGGCGCTGGTGCGGATACTCACCGAGCCCCGCAACGCCCTGATCCCCCAGTACCAGAAGCTGTTCCGGATGGACGGTGCGGAACTGGAGTTCACCGGGGCCGCCGTCGAGGCGGTGGCCGACCAGGCCCTGCTCCGGGGGACGGGGGCCCGCGCCACCCGCGCCGTGCTGGAGGAGGTCCTGCTCACCAGCATGTACGCGGTGCCCAGCCGGGGGGACGTGGCCAAGGTCGTGGTCAACGAGGACGCCGTGCGGCACGGGGTCGATCCGGTGATCGTGCCCAGGCAGCGACCCCAGCGGCGTCGACAGCGCCGCGACCGGTCGGCCTGAGCACGGGGGCGGCCGCGCCGGTGCCGTGTGGCGGCGCGGTCAGTGGGACTCCCTGTGCACGGTCGAACCGCTCGAACCGGTGAGGAAGTCCAGGTCGGCGCCCCGGTCGGCCTGTTGCACGTGGTCGACGTACAGCCGTTCCCACCCCCGGGTGGGGCGGGCGTAGGCGTCGGTGGTGGCCGGGGGCGGTTGGCGTCGGCGCAGCTCCTCGGCGGGCACGTCCAGCCGCAGCTCGCGGCGGGGGAGGTCGAGGACCACCGGGTCCCCGGTCCGGACGAGGGACAGCGGCCCGCCCGCCGCCGCCTCCGGGGCGACGTGCAACACCACGGTGCCGTAGGCGGTGCCGCTCATCCGGCCGTCGCAGATCCGCACCATGTCCCGCACACCGCGTTCCAACAGCTTCCTCGGCAGCGGCATGTTGGCCACCTCCGGCATCCCGGGGTAGCCGCGCGGCCCGCACCCCCGCAGCACCAGCACCGAGTCGGCGTCCACCTCCAGATCGGGGTCGTCGATCCGGGCACGCAGGTCCTCGACGGACTCGAACACCACGGCGGGACCCCGATGGCGCAGCAGCTCGGGGGAGGCCGCCGCCGGTTTGATGATCGCCCCGTCCGGCGCGAGGTTCCCGCGCAGCACGGCGATCCCGGCGGACGGTCGCAGCGGGGCGGAGCGGTCCCGGACGACCTCCGGGTCCCACCGGGGGGCCTCGGCCACCAGGTCGACCAGCGGCGGGCCGGTGACCGTCAGGGCTGTCGGGTCCAGCAGGTCGCTGACCTCCCGCAACACGGCCAGCAGACCACCGGCCCGGTGCAGGTCCTCCATGAGGAACCGGCCGGCGGGTTGGAGGTCCACCAGCAGCGGGACGTCGGAACCGATGCGGTCGAAGTCGTCCAGGGTCAGCTCCACGCCCACCCTGCCGGCGATGGCCAGCAGGTGCACGACGGCGTTGGTGGAGCCGCCCACGGCCGCCAGGGCGACGATCGCGTTGTGGAACGAGGCCCGGGTGAGCAGGGTGCTGGGACGCCGGTCGAGGGCGACGAGGTCCACGGCCAGGCGCCCGCTCCGGTTGGCCTCGGCCAGTAACCTGCTGTCGGGGGCCGGTGTGCCGGCGAGACCGGGCACGACCATTCCGAGGGCCTCGGCGACCAGCGCCATCGTCGACGCGGTTCCCATCGTGTTGCAGTGCCCCCGACTGCGGATCATCGCCGACTCCGACGCGGTGAACTCCGCCGAGGAGAGGGTGCCCGCCCGCACCTCCTCGCTCAGCCGCCAGACGTCCGTGCCGCAGCCGAGGGGGCGGCCGCGGAAGGTGCCGGTCAGCATGGGGCCGCCCGGCACCACGACGGCGGGCAGGTCCACCGAGGCCGCTGCCATCAGCAGGGCCGGGATCGTCTTGTCGCAACCACCGAGCAGGACCACGCCGTCGACCGGGTTGGCGCGCAGCATCTCCTCCGCCGCCATCGCGGCCAGGTTCCGCCACAGCATCGCGGTGGGCCGCACCTGGGTCTCACCGATCGACATCACGGGCAGGTCCAGGGCTATCCCCCCGGCCTGGTGCACGCCGTCCCGCACCGCCCCGGCGACCTCGTCCAGGTGGGAGTTGCACGGAGTCAGGTCCGAGGCCGTGTTGGCGATGGCGAGGTGGGGCCGGCCGGAGAACGCGTCGGCGGGCAGGCCCCGCCGCATCCAGGCCCGGTGGATGTAGGCGTTGCGGTCCACGCCCGCGTACCACTGGTCACTACGCAGCTCACGAGTCACGGTTGGGGTCCCGTCGTCGGCTGTGCGGTCCTGCGTGCTGCCGGGGCGCCGACGCTAGCAGAGCAGGCCACGGTCCGGGAACCCGTCGCCACGCACCGTGCACCCCGGGGGCTGGCCCGGGACCGGGGCCGCCTCGTACCGTGGGTGCCGGTGCTCCCGGGGAACGGAGGCGCATGAGAGCGTTCGTGGTCGTCAGACCGGGCGCGGCCGTGGTCCGCGAGGTCGACCCGCCAGTCGCCGTGCCCGGGGAGGTGCTGGTGGACGTCTCCCGGGTCGGGGTGTGCGGGACCGACGTCGAGTTCTTCACCGGGGAGATGCAGTACCTGCGGGACGGGCACGCCCACTACCCCCTCCGGCTCGGCCACGAGTGGACGGGCACGGTGGCCGCCGTCGGCACCGGTGTCGACGAGGCATGGGTGGGACGGCGGGTGGTCGGCGACACCATGCTGGGTTGCCGCGCCTGCGACCGGTGTCGGCGCGGCCGCCGGCACGTCTGCGACCGGCGCGTCGAGGTGGGCATCCGAGGAGGCCGGGACGGAGCGCTCGCCGAACGGCTCGCGGTTCCCGCCGACTCGCTGCACGCGGTCCCGGACGCGGTGGACGACACCGCCGCCGCGCTGGTGGAACCCGGTGGGAACGCCCTGCGCGCGGTGCTGGCGGCACGTCTGGCCCCCGGGGACCGACTGCTGGTGCTGGGACCGGGGACCATCGGGCTGCTGGTCGCGATGTTCGCCCGGGCCGAGGGAGCCGAGGTCCACGTGCTGGGGCTCCCGGGCGCGGCGTTGGACTTCGCCGCCGAACTCGGTGTCGCCGAGCCCCACACCCGTGACGCGCTCCCGCCGCTGACCTTCCACGCCGTGGTCGACGCGTCGAACGACCCCGCCCTGCCGGCGCTGGCCGTGGACCTCGTCGAACCAGGGGGCCGCGTCGTCTACGTGGGCCTGGCCGGCGCGCCGAGCCTGGTCGACACCCGCGCGCTCACGCTGCGGGACGTCACGGCGGTCGGGGTGCTCAGCGCCTCCCCGGCGTTGGCCGCGACGATCGACCGCTACGCCAGCGGGAGCGTGGACCCCCGACCGTTGGTGGCGGCGACCGTCCCGCTCGGCGGGGTGGCGGGCGTGCTGGGCGGCCGACGACCACCAGGGGCGCTCGGGGGCCCCAAGATCCAGGTCGACCCCCGCCTCCCCGGCTGACCGGAGCCCCTGGCCGTGTCCTCACCGCCGGTCGAGTTCGGCCCGGATCGCGTCCCCGATCGCCGTCACCCGTTCCTCGGTCACGGTGTGCCCGCCAGGCCAGAGGCACACCCGGCACCGGACGTCGGTCCGCCGAGCCCACCCGCGCAGCCCGTCCACGGTGCACAGGGGGTCGTCCTCGCCGCCGACCGCGAGGACCGGGACTCGGAGCAGGTCGAACGAGGGACGGTAGGACACGCACAGTTCCAGGTCGGCCCGCAGGATCTCCAGGACGATCTCGCGGAGTTCCGGAGTCCTCACCACGAGGTCCGTCGAGGGGCCGGGTGGGAGCCAGGTGCGCAGCACCTCCTCATCCGGCAGCCGGGCGAGGTCCGGCCCCTCGGTCAGCGGTCCGCGTCCCTCGGCCTCGGACCACCCGGACACCACCAACAGTTCGGGTTGCCTCGTCCCGTCCCGGTGGGCGGCCGCGGCCATCTCCGCGGCGAGGAAACCGCCCATGCTGTGGCCGAACAGGACGTGCGGGCGGTCCAGCTCGTCGGCGAGCTCGGCCCGGAGCATCCTCACCAGCTCGGCCGCGTCCGAGGGCATCGGTCGGGAGAACAGGTTCTCCCGACCGGGCAGCTGAACCGGACGGACCCGCAGTCCGGGACCGAGCGCCGTCGGCCAGGAACGGTAGGTGGACGCGCCGGCACCCGCCTGCGGGAGGCAGAACACCGGCAGCGCGTCGTCGGTGTCGTCCTCGACCGACGGCAGGAAGGGGTTGCGGGGTGCTGGCACGGTCAGTGCTCCCCTCGGATGGCGTCAGCCGGCGGGGACATCCGTGCTGCGGACTGGGCGGGGCAGCCGGGAACACCGCCGGCGGCGTCGGGGGGGAAGCGCCGCATCAGCTCGGCGACGGCCCGCTGGTGTGGCGGCGCTCCCGGGGAGGTGAAGGCGGCCAACACCCCCTGCCGGGCGTGCCCGGGCTGTTCCTGGCCGAGTTTGAACATGCCCTCGACGGTGCCGACGTCCACCCGGAAGGCGCTGACACCGGGCAGCAGCTGCTCGAAGTAGTCCAACGAGCCGGTCATGTCCCAACCCGCGCCGAACCTGCGCTCGTAGAGCAGGGCGGTGGAGCGGACCACGTGGCGGGTGTCCTCCGTGCTGTCGAGCGGAGTGAGGTGACCGTGGACGTGCACGGAGGTGAAGTTCCAGGTGGGCGCGGCTGTGTCCCGCCCGTAGTGGGCGGGGGAGACGTAACTGTGGGGTCCGGTGAAGGTGAGCAGGCACGCGCCGCCACCCGCGAGGGCGTCCCGGTGCGGGTTCAGGCGGTTCAGATGCCCGAGGATCGTCAGGTCCGCCGGATCAGGGACGTCTCGCCCGGCGTCCGCGTCCGCGGCGAGCAGGACCGGGACGTGCGTGGCGAACAGGGCGCCGTCCGCGTGGGACACGAGGGTGGCCAGGGGAAAGGACCTGATCAACTCAACGAGGGGACGGGTGTCAGCCGCCCGGTACTGGTGGGGCACGAACATCGGTGGGCTCCTGGTCGGCGGACGCGGGCTGGGCGGGCCGTCCCCGAGGGACGCGGGGTCGGGCCGGGTCAACGCGACACGAGGGCGCGGGTGATCTCACCGCTGCGGACCGCGAGGTTGGACAACAGAGTCGAGGAGAGACCGTGGCTGTGTTCGGTACCGCCCTGGAGGTAGATGCCGGCCCGCACCGTCTCGGTGGTGGTGATCCGGTAGTCCCGCTCCACCCTCGGCCAGCCGTTCGCGTCCAGTTTGCACAGCGCGGCGAGCTCCCCGAGTGGACGCAGTGCGTCCCGGGGGCGGTAGCCGGTGGCGAGGACGACGACGTCGCACCTGCGGTTGGTGACCCGGCCGTCGGCCAGGGACCGCACCGCCACCGACACCTCGTCGTCCCCCTCCTCGGTCGCCACGACCCGCGACAGCCGTTCGAACAACAGCCGGGGCTCTCCGGCGACCCGTTCCTGGTAGGACCGCCGGTACAGCTCGTTGATCAGGCCCCCGTCCACCGCCGAGTAGTTGGTGCCGGCGTGGGTCCTCAGGAGGTTCTCCCGGGCGGGGAGCGCGGCTTCGAAGAACTCGTCCACACCGGCCGGGTCGAACAGCTGGTTCACGAACGGACTGTCGTCGGCCGGGGCGAAACCGTAGCGGGAACACACCGACCGCACCGTCGCCGTGGGGAAGGCATCGTGCAGGTGCGCCATCACCTCGGCGGCGCTCTGCCCTGCCCCCACCACCACGAAGCGGGGCCTGCTGGGAAGCAGTTCCCGGACCCCGTCCAGCCGGTGCAGCAGTTCGGAGCTGTGCCAGACCCGGTCGGACGGGGTGATGCCCTGGGGGAGCACCGGTTCGAGGCCGGGGGCGAGCACCACGTTGCGGGTCCGCACCCTCCGCGTCGCGCCAACGCCGCCGTGGGCGGCCACCACGTCGAAGGCGACCACGTCCGGCCCCTCGTTCACGGGGAGCACGTCCACCACCTCGTGGCCGTAGTGGACGGAGCCGGTGAAACGACCGGCCACCCATTCCAGGTAGTCGTGGTACTCCCGTCGGGACGGGAAGAAACTCTGGTGGTTGACGAAGTCGACGAGACGGTTCCTGTCGTGCAGGTAGGAAACGAAACCGAAGGAGCTCCGGGGATTGCGCAGGGTTACCAGGTCCTTGAGGAAGGACACCTGGAGCGTGGTGTCCGGCAACAGCATTCCCCGGTGCCAACCGAAAACAGGTTGACGTTCCAGGAATTGGGCTCGCAACCGCGTTTTCGGTGGTGCGGTCTCGTTGTGTTCGGCGATCGCCACGGCCAGGGCGAGGTTCGAGGGTCCGAAGCCCACTCCGACCACGTCACTGACCTGGTTCCCGTCGACCGGGACCGAGCCGTACATCGTGATTCCCTCCGTTGCTCGTCCGGTGGGTGCGAAGTCGTCGCACGGTGTGCGGGGGCAGGGGTTCCCAATTCCCCGATCCGTTCCACCGCTGGGGCGGGACCGTTTTCCGTCGTCCCGCCGGCGGGACGGGACGAGTGGTCCCGGGTCGGTTCAACGTCGAATCCAGTATCGGCGGTGAATTGGTCCCTCGGCCACGGGCGGGACCGACGATTCGCTGTGCCGGGCCCGGGTACGGTCGCACGGGCCGGGTGCGGACGCGTCCAGTGGCCCTCCGCCTCGCCGGCCCCACCCGGCGTCTCTGCTCGGGATGCGGACCGTGGCGGTAGGCCGGTCCTCGCGGGAGGGGGAGCCGGGCTGGCTCAGGCGGCACGGTCGTCGTCACCGCCCGTCACGCGGAGCAGGGCCGCGAGACCGGCGGCGGTGGTCGTCCCGAACAACGAGCGCAGTGGAACCGTCACGCCGACCAGGTCGGCCAACCTCGCGGCGACCTGGGGAACGAGCAGCGAGTGACCGCCGACGGCGAAGAAGTCGTCCTCGCCGTCCAGGTCGTCTCGACCGAGGACCTCGCGCCACGCGGCGAGCACGGCGGAGAGCCATCGGTCGGACTCGGCCGAGGTACGGGTCCGACCGCCGTGCCGAGGCCGGGGATCCGGGAGCCGCCGCCTCTCCAGCTTCCCGCTCGACGTCGTCGGCAACGCCTCGACCAACTCGAAGTACGAGGGAACGAGGGGGCGGGGCAGTCGTTCCCGCAACAGCGCCACCAGGTCGTGCTCGGCAGGAGGGCGGTCGGCGACGATCCAGGCGACCAGCACCGGTCCCGTCGACGAGCCCAGTTCCCGCAGCCCGACGGCCGCCGCCCGCACGTCGGGGTGCCGCACCAGCTGCGCCTCGACCTCCCCTGGTTCGACCCGCCAGCCCCGCACCTTGAGCTGGTCGTCCCGCCGGCCCGCGAGGGTCACCGACCCGTCGGCTCGGCGCACCCCCAGGTCCCCCGTCCGGTACAGCCGTGACCCGGGGGGCCCGAACGGGGCGGGCAGGAACCGCGCCGCCGTCAACCCGGGGGAGCCCCGGTAGCCCCTGGCCAACCCGGCTCCCGAGACGAAGATTTCCCCGACACAGCCTTCTGGCACTGGTCGCAGTCGCTCGTCGAGCACGTGGACCCCGGTGTGCCAGATCGGGACACCCCCCGAGGTGGGCCCAGCGGGCACCACCTGGGCGGCCACGCTGTCGCCGCTGGCCTCCGACATGCCGTAGAGATCCAGCAGCCGGGCCCGGGGCAAGACCTCGGTGAACCTCCTCACGAGCTCGGGACGCAGCGGTTCACCGCTGCTGATCCACAGCTCGCAACAGGACAGCCCGCCCCTGGCGGGGTGTTCCAGCAGCGCGGACAGCAGGCTGGGTACCACGGTGATCCGCCGGACGGAGTGCCGCCGCACCAGGTCGATCAGGGCCGTGACGTCCTCGGCCTCGTCATCGGTGGCCAGCACCACCCGCCCACCGTGCGCGAGTGGTCCGAGCAGTTCCGTCAGCCCGTCGGCGAACCCGATGGAACTCTTCGCGCACACGGGAACGTCCTGGCTCCACGGGTGCGCGGAGTGGAACCACGCCAACCGGTTGGTGAGCCCGCCGTGCGGACCCACCACCGCCTTGGGGCGGCCGGTCGACCCCGAGGTGTGCAGCAGGTAGGCCGCCGACTCCCGGCTGAGATGAGCCGGCGGGAGGCCGTCCTCGTCGGAGGCGGCGGGCACTCCCTCCGCCACGGCGCCGTCGACGACGATGGTGGTGGCCCCGGGAGCGCCCGGGACCGGCCAGCGGGGGTCCGAGGAGGTGAGGACCACGTCGGGTTCGATGTCGGACAGCAGCAGGGCGAGCCGCTCCTCGGGGGCGCGCAGGTCCAGTGGCATGGCGACCCCGCCGGCGCGGAACACCGCCAGCAGCGCGGCGACCATGTCGGGAGAACGGGGCAACGCGACCGCCACCACACGCTCGTCGGCGATGCCGGCGCCGCGCAGCATCCGGGTCAGGACGCGGACGAGGTCCTCCAACTCGGCGTAGGTGGTGGTGGTACCGCCGCACACCAGGGCGACCTCATCCGGCCGCAGCCGGGCCTGGTCGGCGACGAGGTCGGGCAGCGGACGCCAGGGCCCCTCGACGGGCGTCGCCGCGCGCCACTCGCGTCGCACGTCGTCGGGGCCGACGAGGAGGTCGGCGAGCGGCCGTTCCGGTTCGGTGGCGGCCGCGCGGAGCAGGTGGAGGAAGTCCTCGGCGATGCCGACGACGGTGGACTCGTCGAACAACGCGGCCGAGTAACCGAAACCGCAGCTGAGCCGCCCGTTGGACTTGACGATGCTCAGCGACAGGTCGAACTTCGACGGTGGCGCCACGCCGGCGAACCCGTCGATATCCAGTCCCGGGATGATTCCGGTCGTGTCGTCCTCGTGCTGGAGCTGGAACATCACCTGGAACACCGGGTGGTGCGTCAGGTCGCCGCCGGTGGCGAGCTCCTCCACCAGGCGTTCGAAGGGCAGGTCCTGGTGGGACTGCCCGTCGACGGCGACCTTGCGCACCCGGGCGAGCGCCTCGAGGAAACTTCCAGCCCTCGAGGAGGTCCAGCGCAGGGGTACCGGGTTGATGAACAACCCGACGAGGTCCGTCAACCGGGGGTCGGGGCGCCGGTCGAAGGGCACACCGACCACGATGTCCTCCCGGCGGTCCGCCGACCGCTGGGACAGGACCGCTCCGAAGGCGGTGAGGGTCGTCATGAACAGCGTGGCGTGCGCCCGCCTGCCCAGCTCCTCCAACGCCGATGTCAGCTCGGCGTTCACGACCAGTTCGAACTCGCCGTCCGAGCCCTCCCGCAGGTCGTGGTCGGGGTGGCGGGGGCGGTCGCTGACCAGTTCGAGCACCGGCGGCGCATCTCGCAGGTGCTCCCGCCAGTACCTCAGGTGCTCGGCCATCGCTGGGGAGGCCGTGGACCGCCGTTGCCAGACGGCGAAGTCCCCGTACTGCACCGGTACCGGTGCTGGTTCCTCCGTCCCGGGGGCGGCCTGGTAGTACTCGGCCAGCTCCCGGCGCAGCACGCCCAGCGAGGTCCCGTCGGAGATGATGTGGTGCAGAACGACGCACAGGACATGGTCCCGTTCGCCCAACCGGACCAGCGTGTGGCGCACGAGCGGTCCCGTCGCCAGGTCGAAGGGGCGGAGTTGTTCGCCGCCGACGATCCGCCGCGCCGCCTCGACGCGGTCGCCGTCGGCGGTGCTGACGTCCACCACCGGCAGCTGGACTGCCCACGGTGGCAGCACGCGTTGGTGGGGCACCCCGGCCTCGTCGGGGAACACCGTGCGCAGCGCCTCGTGGCGGGCCAGGGACGTGGAGAGCGCGGAGCGGAGCCGGTCGAGTTCCAGGGGGCCACGCAGGCGCAGGGACAGCATGTTGTTGTACATCGCGCTGTCGGGGAACATCCTGCCGAGGAACCACATGCGCTCCTGCGCGTGGGACAGCGGTGTGGGCTCCCCAGGATCCCTGGGACGCAGCTCGACCGGAGGGGGCACATCACCGACCGGTGCCTCGCCGACCCGCCGGACCCGGGCCGCCAGCTCCCGGACCGTGGGGAAGTCGAACAGCGCCCGCAGGGGCAGCTCGACGTCGAGGGCCTGCCGCAGGCGGTGCACGACCTGCGCCAACAGCAACGAGTGCCCGCCCAGCGCGAAGAAGTCGTCGCCGGGCGCGATCTCGTCCCGACCGAGGACGGCCCGCCACACCTCGATGATGGTGCGTTCGACCTCGTCCGGTGGGGCGGCCTCCGCCGGAACCACCACCTCCTCGGGGGCCGGCAGCCGGCGCCGGTCGACCTTGCCGTTGGCCGACAACGGCAGCTCGGGCAGGACGACGACGTGGCGGGGCACCATGTGCGCGGGAAGCCGTTCCCGCAGGTACGCGCGCAGCGTGTCCGGTGTCGCCGCCAGCTCCGGCCCGCCGGCGGCGACCAGGTACAGGGCCAGTGAGGGGTCATCGGTGTCCAGGTCGCGGGCGACCACCACCGCCTCGTCCACGTCGCCGCGCTCCCGGACGAGCGACTCGATCTCCGCCGGCTCCACGCGGTAGCCGTGCAGTTTGATCTGGAAGTCGGCCCGACCCAGGAACTCCAGGGTGCCGTCCGCGCGCCACCGCCCCAGGTCGCCCGTGCGGTACATCCGCGCCCCCGGTCGAGGGGAGTACGGGTCGGCGACGAAGGTGCGGGCCGTCAGGTCGGGGCGGCCGAGGTAGCCGCGGGCCAGCGGTGGACCACCGACGTGGATGACGCCGACCACGCCCACGGGGGCCAGGTTGAGGTCCCGGTCCAGGACGTAGATCCGCGATCGGGACACCGGGGTGGAGACCGAGGAGACCTCCGGCCCGACCACCACCTCGGCGGACGTCGACCGGGGGCAGGTGACGACGTTGACCTCGGTCGAGCCGTAGTGGTTGTCCAACACGGCTTCCGGCAACCCGGCGAACAGCTCGCGCACGGCGGGCGTCACCACTTGGCGGTCCCCGGTCGTGATCACCTCGCGCAGGGAGGCGACCCCCTCCGGCGCGGCGCGGGTGTACCGGGCGAGCTGGTCGAGTGCGACCACCGGGAGCAGGACCCGTTCGATGCGGTGCCGGTGGATGAGCCCGGCCACCTCTGCGATGTCGAAGCGCTGCTCGTCGTCGGCGACGATCACGTGACCCCCGGTGCTCCAGGTCGCCCACAGCTCGTAGCAGCCCACGTCGGAGGTGATGGGGAAGTAGTGCAGGACCCGGGAGCCGTGCCGGTACTGGGCGCGACTCCACTCCATCAGGTTGACCTGCGGCAGGTGTTGCATCGCGATTCCCTTGGGCCGCCCGGTGGAGCCCGACGTGTAGATCACGTACAGCAGCGAGTCCGGACCGGCGCCGCGGACCACCGGAGTTCCGGGCGCCGTCGACAGTGCCTCCAGGTCGAGTGGTGCGGTCGGCGCGTCCGTCGACGACCGCACCAGCCGTTCCGTCTCCGGCTGGTGCAACACCAGGTCCGGTCGTGCGTCGGTGAGGACGAACCGGAGGCGGTCGGCGGGGTGGTCGGGGTCGAGGGGCAGGTATCCGGCGCCCGCCTTGGCCACTCCCAACACCGCGACCGCCATCTCCACGCCGCGACGGGTGCAGACCCCGACGAGCCGTTCCGGCCCGACGCCCTGGTCCCGCAGCGTGTGCGCGAGGCGGGTGGCCAGCGTGTCCAGCTCCCGGTAACTGAGGACCCTGCCGCGCGCCTCCAGGGCCGGGGCGTCCGGAGTGGCGGCGACGTGGTGGTCGTACCAGTCCAGCACGGTGCGGGTGCTCGCGGCGGTGCCGGGGGTGGAGGGAGGGGGCTGCTTCGTCGCGTGGACCATGACGTCCTCTCTCAGGAGGCGGAGAAGGTGACCGGGAGTTCGCGGGGGCCGCGCAGCATGGGACCGAGGGTCCAGGCGATGTCTTCGGGCGGCACCGCCAACGTGAGGTACGGCAGGCGCCGGAACAGCACCCGCAGCGCGGTTTCCGCCTCCAACCGGGCCAGTTGGGCCCCGATGCAGCTGTGGACACCGTGCCCGAAACCCAGGTGCCCGCCGTCCGACCGGTCGGGCAGGAACGCGTCCGGCTCGCCGAACCTCGCCGGGTCCCTGTTGGCGCCCGCGAAGGAGATCACCACCCGGTCGCCAGGCTCGATGACCGCCCCACCCACTTCGAGGCGTTCGACCGCGTAGCGGTGCACCGAGGACTGGATGGGGGAGTCGATCCGCAGGGTTTCGTCGACCACCGCCCGCAGCGCCCGGGAGTCGGCGAGGACAGCCGGTTCCCGGTACTCGGGCCGGGTCAACAACCGCAGGACCGCCGAACCCAGCAGGGGGACGGTCGTGGTGTGGCCGGCGCCCAGCAGCACGTACACGAGGCCGTGCAGTTCCTCCTCGGAACGCAGCCGCCCCTCGTCGAGCTGGTCCAGCAGGTGGCTGAGCAGGTCCGCGCCCCGGTGGTGCCGCTTGTACCCGATGAGCGCGGCCACGTAGTCGGCGGTCTGCTTCACCGCGTCCGGGTCGTCCGCGCCGTTCAGGTCGCTGCGCATGAACAGGTCCATGACGACCTCCGGGGGGCGCCGTTCCCTTGGAGGGATCCCGAGCACCTCGTGGATCACCGCCACCGGCACCGGCAACGTGTAGCCGGGCACCAGGTCCGTCTCCCCGGCCCGCTCCATCGCGTCGACGGCCCGCGAACAGATCCGTTCGATGGCTGGCTGGTGCGCGGCCAGCGCCCGGGGCGTGAACGCGGAGGCCAGGGACCGCCGGAGCCGGGTGTGGTCCGGGGCGTCGATCCCCAACAGGTTCCCCGCCACCGGAGTGCCATCCTCCGGTGGCGCGGGGTCGGTGTTGCTCAGGCGCTCGTCGGTGAGCAGCGCCCTGCCCACCTCGTAGGAGGTGACGAACCACAGCGGGGCGGTTCCCCCCGAGGCGGGCACACTGCTGACCGGCATCTCCCGCCGCAGCCAGGCCAGGTTCGGGTAGGGGTCTGGATCGCCGGGGGCGGTGCTGCTCTCCCGCTCCCCGGAACCGTTGATCGCAGCCATCAGCTCGTCCTGTTCGCTCGTGCTGTCGTCGGGCCCGCGCGGGTGTCCGAACCGTTCCGGGAAACCGTCCGCGTGAATGCGCGAACCGGTCCGGCGGAAAACGCTACGGCTCCCGGAACGCCGCTCCCAATATCGCGGCGAAGGGAATTCGTATCCGGGTCGCGAACGGCGGACGGCGGGCGATGGTCGGTGTCACGCCGACGACGGTCCTGGTGGAAGCCTTGCCCGTCCCGCCGGCGGGACACCGCCGGGCCCGCCCGCCGGTGGTCAGGGGCACGGGAAAACGTGCCGTTCCCGCACTGTCGGCGCCGCTGAATTGCTGGGTAGCATCGGCCGCTGTCGATCCGCGAATAGCGCGGTCCCCGTGCCGTGGGGAGGTTCCGTTGGGCGAACACGCGTCGCGGGAGATTCGCGGTGCGCCGCCGGTCGGCACACCGCAGTCCCGTTCCCCGTCGGCGGTGCGCCGACCGATGTCGGTGGTGCAGCAGGGAGTGTGGCGCGCGCACCAACTCGAACCCGACGACCCTCGGTACACGGTGGCGGCGACGCTCACCGTGCGCGGCGGCCCCGACCCCGAGCTGTTCGCGGAGGCGCTGCGGGTCGTGTTCCGTGCGGCCGACTCGCTCCACGTGCGCGTCGAGGAGGACGGCGACGGCCCCTGGCTGGTTCCCGTCGACCCCGCCCGGTGGTCCCCGGACGTCGTCGACCTCTCCGACGAGACCGACCCCGCCGAGGCGACCCGGTCCTTCGTCGCCGCCGATCTCGCCCGGCCATTCGACCCCGAGACCGGTCCCCCGTTCGCCGAGACCCTGGTCGTGGCGGGCACTGGCACCGTCACCTGGTACCACCGAGCGCACCACCTGGTGCTCGACGCCACCGGTTTCGAACTGCTGCGGGAGGGCACCGAGGCCGTGTACGACGCGCTGCTCACCGGCCGCCCCCTCCCGCCGACCGCCTTCCCCGACGCGGCACGGCTGTCCGAAGCCGACATCCGATACCGCCGCTCGCGGGACCACGACCGGGACAGGCGGTACTGGACGAGCCGGTTCGCCGATCGCCCCCGTGCCGTCGGCGTCACCGCCGGTGCGGGTCGGGCGGCGGGGCGACCCCCGCGCGCCAGCACGGCGCTCCCCCCGAGCTGGAGGAACGCAGCTGGCTCCGACCTCCGGGCCGGGCCAGCCCTGTTCGTCGCGGCGACCGCCGCCTACCTGCACCGGCTCACGGGAGCGGAGGACGTGGTCCTGCGCCTGCCGATGACGGGCCGGCTGGACCCGGCCACCGCCGCGGTCCCGGGTATGGCCGCCACCGTCGTCCCGCTCCGGCTGACCGTCGGCCCGGACACGTCCTTCCGCGAACTGGAGAGCACCGCGGCCAACGAGATCCTCCGCGCGACCAGGCACCAGCGTTACGGATTGGAGGAACTGCGACGGGAACTGGGGGTCGTCCACTCGGGACGGCTCCAGGGCGGAGCGATGCTCAACATCCTGCCGTTCAACCCCGCCCCCTCCTTCGGGCCCCACCCCGCCGAGCTGGAGGCACTGGCCAACGGTCCCGTCGAGGACCTCACGATCTCGGTGCGGCCCACCGCGGACGGTGGGTTCACCCTCGACGTGGACCTCCCGCCCATCGGGTTCACCGACGAGGACGTGGCAGCCCACCGCACCCGCCTCGTGGGGCTGCTCGCCCAGCTGACCACCCACCCCGACCTGCCGTTGGCCGAGGCGGACCGACCGCCCCCGGACCTTCCGGACCCGCTCGCGGAGACGCCCCTCCCCGCAGGCGGGCCGTCCACCGTCCTGTCGGTGTTCGCGGCGACCGCCCGCCGGCTGCCCGGGCAGATCGCGGTCCGGGACGCGCGCACCAGCCTCACCTACTCCGCGTTGGACACCGCCTCCCGGCGACTGGCCGCGTCGCTCCTCGACCAGCGCCTGGACCCTGAGGACGTGGTCGCGGTCGTCCTCCCCCGCACGGTCAGCTGGTGCGTGGCGCTGCTCGCGGTACTGCGCGCCGGCGGCACCGCCCTGTCCCTTCCCGCCGAGGACGACCCCGACCAGCTGCGGGAGGCCATCCAGGAGCTGGGCGCACGACACCTGCTGACCACCGAGGAGCTGCTGCCCGGAGTCGAGCGGACGACGTCGGTGTTGCGGCTGGCGCACGACGGCGCCCCCACCCCGCCCCACGTCCACACCCGACCGTCGTCGGCGCCGGCACGGCAGGCCGCCCTCGACGCCCCCCGCATACCCCCTCGACGGGCGGCCTACCTGATCAGGACCTCGGGCTCCACCGGGCGGCCCAAGGGAGTCGTCGTGGAACACCGGTCGCTGGCGGCGCTGGCCGAGCGCCACCACGTGGCCCTGGGCGCCGGCGAACCCGGGAGGCGGCACCGCGTCGCCCACACCGCGCCGGTGAGCTTCGACGCCGCACTCGACCCGCTGGTGTTCATGATGGTCGGGCACGAACTCGTCATGGTCGACGACGCCACCCGACGGGATCCCGACCGGCTGGTCGACCTCCTCCGCGGCCGGCGGTGCGACGTCCTGTCCACCACCCCCTCCTACTTCCGGCAACTGCTGGCCGCCGGGGTGCTCGACGAACCCGACCTGGCCCTGGTCCTGCTCGGCGGGGAAGCGGTCGACCAGGCGTTGTGGACCCGGCTGCGCGCCACCCCTGGGGTGCGGGCGTGGAACCTGTACGGCCCCTCCGAGTGCACCGTCGACGCGATGGTGGCCGACACCTCGGACAGCGCCCTGGTCACTCTGGGGGGCACCGTCCCCGGATCCCACGGGTACGTGCTGGACGGGCGGCTCCGCCGGCTCGGCCCTGGGTCCACCGGTGAGCTGTACCTCGCCGGTGCCTGCCTGGCGCGCGGGTACCTCGGACGCGCGGGCCTGACCGCCGAGCGGTTCGTGGCGGACCCGTGGGGAGCGCCGGGCGATCGGATGTACCGGACGGGAGACCTGGTGTCCTGGACCCCCTCCGGGGTGTTGTCCTTCCTGGGCCGGGCCGACGACCAGGTCAAGATCCGTGGGGCCAGGGTCGAACTCGGCGCCGTCGAACGAACGTTGCTGCGGCACCCCTCGGTGCGGGAGGCGGCGGCCACCACCCGGCCCGACGCGCAGGGCGACGCCGCGTTGGTGGCCTTCGTCGTCCTCGAGACCCCCGGCGGATCGTCGTCCGGGGGCACCGGAGAGGCGAGCACGCCGCCCACCGCGGCCGAGTTGCGGACCTGGCTCACCAGGACGCTCCCCGAACACCACGTCCCGTCCCGCCTCGTCCCGTTGTCGGCCCTGCCCACCACGAGCCGGGGGAAGCTCGACCGGAACGCCCTCGCCGAGATCCCCCTGGAGCAGCAGGAACGCCCGGTCGAGCCCACCAGCGAACTGGAGGCGGTGCTGTGCGGTCTGTTCGCCGATGCCCTGTCCCTACCCGCCGTCGGAGTGCACGACGACTTCTTCCTGCTCGGAGGGCACTCGCTTCTCGCGAACCGGTTGCTGCGGGGCATCCGACGGCGGCTCGGCGTCCGCTGCACGATGCGGGCGGTGTTCGACACCCCGACGGTGGCCGGGCTGCTCGGACGTCCCGAGTTCCAGGATGCGAGGTGACCACGGCATGACCGACGACCACGCGCACCCGGCCCCCGCCCCGCCCGGCCCGACGTCACCACGCACCGACCACGCCGCCGCGGGCACGCCGTCGACACCACCGACCCTGCGGGCCTGCCTCGACCTCCTCCCAGCCGGGCTGCCGCTGGTGGACGGCCGCTCCGCCGGCGAGATCCGGGCCGACGCCGACCGGGCCGCCCAGCTGTTCACCGAGGCCGGCGTGCGGGGGAGGGTGACGGGGCTGCGCGTGCCCAACGGAGCCCCGTGGCTGGTGGCGTTGCTGGGCCTGCTCGACGCCGGAGCGGTACCGCTGCTCGTCGCGGCCGACACCCCCGTGCCGGAACTGGAACGCGTCCTGCGGCGCGCCGGTGGCGACCGTTGGGTGCGGGCGGTGGACGGCGTCGGTCGCCCGGAGCTGGAGACGACCAGCTCCGCCGGGCCGGGCGGGCCGGGGTCGACGACCACAACACCCCCGCCGCTGCTGATCAACACCTCCGGCTCGACCGGGACCCCCAAGAGCGTCGCCCGAGGTCAACGGTCCCTGCTGGTCGAGGCCGCGCACTACCGGGACCGCTTCGGGGTGCGTCGCGGTGACGTCCTGCTGCTCCCGCTGCCTCTCCCGCACGCCTACGCCCTGAGCTGGTTGGCCTGCGGGCTCCTCGTCGGCACCGACATCCGCCTGCCCGCGCCGACGGCGCTGCGCGCGGTGGACTCCGCGCTGCGGACCGAGGCCACGGTGGCCGCCCTGGTTCCCTCCGTGTCCCGGCTGCTCCTCGCCAGGGCCGGCGGCCGTCCCGCTCCGGACTCCGCGCCGCTGCGCGTCGCCGCCCTCGGAGCCGGAGCGGTGGACGCCTCGCTGGCCCGCGACTTCCCCGCCACCTACGGTGTCGGGCTGTCCCGGGTGTACGGGTCGACCGAGACGGGGGTGATCGCCACCGCGCCTCCCCACGTGCCCCCGCTGACCGTGGGCGTCCCGGTGCCAGGGACGGTGACGCGGATACTCGACGCCGGGGGCCAACCCGTTCCCCCCGGTGTGGAAGGCACCCTGTCGGTGCGGATGGATCACCTCGACGGATGGGTGGACACCGGGGACGTGGTCGTCGGCGACGACCACGGCGTGCTGACCGTGCTGGGGCGGCGGTCGACGGCGATCCGCCGAGGGGACCGCTGGGTGTCCCCCGTCGAGATCGAGGGCGTCCTGCGGGAACACCCCGAGGTGGTGGAAGCCCGTGTCACCGGTTTGCGGATCGGCGAGGCCGGGGACAACGCGGTGCTCGCCGAGGTCGAGACGACCGGTCCGGTCGCCGTCGACCCGGCGGAGCTGATGCGGTTCGCCCGGGCCCGGCTCACCCCCTACAAGCTGCCCAGCGAGATCCGCCCCGTGACCAGCCTGCCCCGGGCGTCGTCCGGGAAGGTCCTGGCCCGGCCCCGGTACCGGCCGGCGGAGCCGGCTGCCCTGCTCGCCGCGGCCAGCGCGCACCGGGTCTCCGACGTCGTGTTCGCGCTCGCGCGCTCCGGCCTCCTCGACGTGCTCGACGGCACCCGGGACGCCTTGGAGGTCGCCGCCGACACCGGGCTGCCGCCCGTCGAGGTGGAGGCGCTGCTCACCACGGCGGCCGAACTGGGACTGCTGCTCAGGGGGCCGGCCGAGGGCGGGCCGCCGCCGGGTTCCACCGGAGCGCTGGGGACGGCGATCGACGAGGAACGCCGCCGCCGCGCCG
The DNA here is from genome assembly GCF_000429185.2 of Actinoalloteichus caeruleus DSM 43889. GTDB lineage: Bacteria > Actinomycetota > Actinomycetes > Mycobacteriales > Pseudonocardiaceae > Actinoalloteichus_B > Actinoalloteichus_B caeruleus. Next base: position 476,888 of record NZ_AUBJ02000001.1, read on the forward strand.
CACCGGACCTCCCCACGGCGGTGGCCCCACCACCCGGGGCGGACGCGCCGGCGGTCCAGGCGGCACGTCGGATGTCCTCGTTGCGCCGCGCCGTCCTGCTCGGCACCGCGCGGGACCGGGGCCGGCGAGCACTGGCCCGGGCCGCGCCACCCCCTGCCGCCCGGGTGTTGGAGGTCAGCGCCGACGGACCGCACTGCCTCACCACGCTCCTGGCGCACGACCCCCGGGCGTCGGGTGTGCTGGTGGACCTGGCGGCCGCCGTCGACGTCTCCGCCGTCCCCGGCCGGATCACCGTCGTCCACGAGTTCCCGGTGCCCACCGCCCCGACGCGGTGCGCGGACGAGGACTCCGTGGCAGCCGCCGACGGCTCGCGGGTCGTGGCGGGCCCGGAGGTGCGGGCGATGCGCTTCGACCTCTGCGTCGTCCGGGACGCCGTGCACCTGCCCGGGCCGGGGTCCGACGTCGCCGCGCTGCTCGCCGTGCTGCGCCCGGGCGGGACGCTGCTGGTCGACGACCTGTTCACGGAGGACCTGGGCCACGACGGCGGGGCGGCGGTGGACCGCGTCGCCAGCGGCGAGACGGCGTGGGCCAGCGCCCAGGACCTGGCGACGGGCCTGCGCCGCCTGGGGGCCGTCGAGGTGCGGGTCGGCGGCGACCACGACGGTCCGTGCCAGGTCGTCGCCCGCGCCCCCGCCACTCCCACCGGCCCGACGGAAGGACGCCCCGAGTGAACCACGACCACGACCACCTCGAGGACTCCCTGCGGGACCTCCTGGTGTCCACCCTGGAACTCGGCGGGGCACGCGACAGCGTGCCCGGGCGGGGGCTGCTCGACACCCTCGGCCTGGACTCCGTGTCCTGCGTGCGGTTCCTCCTGGCCGTGGAACGCGAGTTCGACATCGAGATCGGTGACGACGACCTCACCCCCCAACTGGTCGACGACCTCACCGTCCTGGCCGACTACGTGCGGACCCGGACCTCGCCGTCGAACACCCGGTGACCCGCCCAGCCCGGGGCGGTAACGACGCCGGCGCTGGCGCACCCGGGGCCGTCCGCGCCCGGTCGGCCTCCCGACCTGGGGGCGCCCACGTCAGCGGGGAGTTCGAGCACGGTGGGGATGCCGGTCAGGCGGGACACCCAGTGCCGCGGAGAACCCTCGATCCGCTCCTCCGTCAACGTCTGGCGTCGCCAGGCGGCGAAGTCCGCGAACCGCGTCGGCGCGGCGGCAGGTCCGGTGACAGTCCGGCCCGGTGGGCGGTGTGGGCCTCGGCCGACCGAGGCGGCGAGCCCGGTGCCCCAACCCTGCCGTCGCCCGAGGAGGTGGGCAGGACCGACCGGTGGCGCACCTGGCCACGGTGGGTCCTCGACGGCCTCCCCGCGCCGGGCGGCCGGCCTCACCGATCAGACCGGGAAACGGGGGGCGTGCCCGGTGGGTGGTGCGAGAGCCGGGCGAGGTGGTGGGAGGTCGCGTAGGCGATCCACCACTCCGCCGTACCCACCGAGATCGAAGGATCGGTCCGGCAGCGGTGGAGGCACCGGTCGCCCCAGGAGAAGCGCGGTCCCGCGAAGTCCTGGTCCTCGACCACCTCCTCGGCGACCTCGCGGAAGTACTGTTCCATCGCGCCGCTCGGGACCACGAGCCCTTTCCTGCCCGGTATGCGGCGGGCGACGGTCAGCCGGTGTCGGCGCAGGCTGTAGTGCAGGTAGGGGTTCGGTTGAGCCCGAGGGGACGGCCCGGAAGGGGGTAGCGGCGCGGGGTGGACGGCGCCGTAGTCGCCGTACCCGAGCGGGATGTCCAGTTCGGCGCGGACGTCCTCCCACAGGTCCACCTCGGCCAGGCGGTCGACCTCGCGTTCCCGTCCGCTCCGCGTCCGCGGTGTCGAACCGGCCACCAGCGTGATCGAGGCCAACGGGACCTCAGCCGTCACCCACCGCCCCAACGAGACCACCCCTCGGACCCGCCGGGGTTCCACCCGCCCCACGAAACCCTCGTCGAGGACGAGGTGCAGCGAACTGGTGGGGAGCCCCAGACCGGCGCCGAGGGTGCGCAACCGTTCGACCAGTCGCGACGGGTCCTGCTGGGAGGCGGAGCGGCAGCGGACCACCACCGGCCGCGCCTGGTGCTCCAGCAGGTTCCGGATGCGCCGCCGTTCCCGCCGCCGGCCGCCGCCGCCACGACGGGGACGAGGGGCGGGGCGTCGAGCCTGAACAGCCCGAACGCATCCTCGATCAGCCGTTCGAGTTCGCCGAGCGGGTCGCCCAACCGGGCCAGGTCACTGCCCGGGTCCAGGTGAGCGGGGTCGATCCACAGCGGACGTCCGTCCCACGCCGCCCGCACGGCCGCGTCGACGAGCTCCGTCCTCAGCTGCGGCCCGTCCCGGCCGAGCTCCACCAGGATGTCGACAGGCCTTCCCGTCACCGGTGTCTCCTGGAGTGCCCGGAGTTCCCCCAGCCTGCACTTCGCCACGAGCAGCGCGCCCGCCTCGGCCGTCATGACGGGAAGGCGGTGCCGAACCCGTCCGACGAGGTGGCCGCACCCGAGCACGGTGGAGGATGATCCTGGGAGCGCCGACGCCGTCCAACCATGCCCGCGTCCTCTCCCGGCCCCTCGGGTGGGGCCGCGATCGTCAGCTCTGGTCCCTGCCCTGACCTCCAGGTTCCCAGGTGGTCGCGTCGACCTCGATCGGCCGAACGGGTGCGGCAGCAGGACGTGGGCGGGCCTGGCCCGCGGTCGGCCCGCATGGACCCCACACCACCGGCGCGTGGTGGTGCGGAGGGTACCCGGCCGGGTCCGTCACGTCCCCGCCTCGGCGGTGAGTTCCGCCAGGACCCTCGCGCGCACCGCCGCCGCCTGCGACGCCACCGTCCGGTGGTCGAACACGTCGCGGACCGTCAGGTCCACGTCGAAGATCTCCCCGAGGCGGGCGGCGAGGCGGGCGGCGGCCAACGAGTGCCCGCCGAGGGCGAAGAAGTCGTCGTGCACCCCCGGGGGCGCGGAGGTGAGGACCTCCGCCCAACACCCCGCGATCAGTTCCTCACCCTCGTCCCGGGGAGGCACGGACTCCACCACCGCGGTGGCGGGTTCGGGCAGGCGGGAGCGGTCCACCTTGCCGCTGCTCGTCATCGGCATGGTGTCCACGGGCAGGATGACGGTGGGCACCAGGTGTTCGGGCAGCCGGGCGCGGGCGTGCTCCGCGAGCTCCGCCACGGCGACGTCCCGCCGAAGTTCGACGTGGGCGACGAGGACGTCACCCCGACCGGAGGCTCCGACGACGGCCATCCGGACAGCGGGGTGCGCCAGCAGCACGGCCTCCACCTCGCCCGGCTCGATCCGGAACCCCCGCACCTTGACCTGCCGGTCGGTGCGGCCGTGGAACCGGAGTTCCCGACCCCACCAGCTGACCCGGTCTCCCGTGCGGTACATCCGTCCCCCGCTGGGCCCGAACGGGTCGGCGACGAACCGGGCCGCCGTGCCCGTCGGGTTGGCGACATAGCCCCGGGCCACCCCCGAGCCGCCCAGGTACAGCTCGCCGGGCGTCCCGTCGGGAACCGGGCGGAGCCACCGGTCGAGCACGTAGCACCGCACACCGGGAACGGGAGCGCCGATGGTCGTCTCGCCCCAGGGGGCCCGCAGGGCGCCACCGGCGGTGGCGACCACGGTGTTCTCGGTCGGCCCGTAGTGGTTGACGACCTCGATGTCGGCGCCCCTCGCCTCCCGTGCGTGCAGGACGTCGCCGCCGGTCAGGAGCCGGCGCAGCCCTCCCCGGGTCAGTACCGGGTGGTCGAGCAGGGCCTCCGCCAGCGGGGTGGGCGCGAACGCCGAGGTGACGCCACGGTCGGCGAGGTACGCGGCGAGCAGGTCGGGTCTGGCGAGCACGTCGTTCGGGGGCACCTCCAAGGCCGCTCCGGCGACGAGCGCGGGCCAGATCTCCCAGGCAGCGGCGTCGAAGGACACGCGGGCGAGTTGCGCGGTGCGCTCCCCTGGCCGGGGGCGGTACCGGTGCAGGTGCCACCGCACGAGACCGCCGAGGGTGCGGTGGGAGACCGCCACCCCCTTGGGGTGGCCCGTGGATCCGGAGGTGTAGACGACGTAGGCCAGGCAGTCGGGGTGCCCCACCTCGGACACGGCTGGCAGGGGAGGGGCGGCGACCTCGGCCGCCTCCCCGTCCGGGTCAACGACGACACCGGCGGCGTCGACCGCCACCACCGGTGTCGTGGGGAACCGGTCGGCGGTCGCGAGGTCGGTGACCACGCTCGTCGCGCCCGCGTCGGCGAGGACGTGGCGCAGGCGGGCCGACGGTAGTGCGGGGTCCAGCGGGACGTACGCGCCGCCCGCGCGCAGCACCCCGACGAGGGCGGTGACGAACGCGGCTCCCCGGGGCAGGCACACGGCCACCACCCGCTCCGGTGCGGTACCGAGGGCGGCGAGCCGTCGCGCCACCCGTTCGGCCCGTGCGGCCAGCAGCCGGTACGTCAGCTCCACACCACCCGCCGACACCGCCACCCGGTCCGGGTGGCGGGCCGCCGCGCGCGCGACGAGGGCGGTGACCGTGCCCTCAACGGCACCCTCGGGGTCCGGTGCGGAACCCGCGCATCCACGCTCGAGCAGTTCCCGCCGCTCCGGCTCGTCGAGCAGCGGGATGCGCGACAGCGGGAGGGTCGGGTTGCCCAACGCCGCGACCAACAGCCGCGAGTAGCGTTCGGCGAACCGGCGTGCCCAAGCCCTGGTGAACACGCCCGTGTCGTGGACGACACCGACCGACAACCCCTGGTCGGTGTACCGCAGGTGCGTCTCCAACTCGAAGTGGGCGGCGACCACGGGCGGCGGCAGCAGGGTCGTGTCACACCCGGGGAGGCGGAGCCCGCCCCCACCGGTGTCCGACCGTTCGTCGGTGACGTCGAACCAGTGGCGGAACAACGGGTTGTCCTCCCCGGACCGTTCCAGTCCGAGCCCTGCCACCACCTCGTCGAAGGGGAGTCCCTGGTGGTCGTGGGCGTCGAGCACCCCGTCACGCACCCGCGCGGACAACTCCACCAGCGACGGGTCCCCCGCCAAGCTGGTCCGGATCGCCACCGTGTTCACGAAGCACCCGAGGGTGTCCTCGACATCCGGGTCGAGCCGGCCGTCCGCGGCCGTGCCGACCACCACGTCCTCGACACCCCCCAACCACCCGAGGAGGAACGACTGCACCGCCATGCCCACGGCGAACGGAGTCACGCGGTGCCGCCGTGCGAACTCCGCCAACGCCGCGTCGAGGGCAGGTGGGAGCGGGAGGACCACCTCGGCCCCCGCCGGTCCGTCCGCCCGGCGGGACGCCACGTCCGGGGTGAGGCTGAGCACCGCGGCACCGCTCAGTTCCTCCCGCCAGTACGCGAGGTCCTCCGCGTCGTCCTCGGTGTCGCGGGCGGCGGCCTCCCGGGCCGCGTGCTCGAGGTACCCGACCCCGGCCGGCGGGAGCTCAGCTCCTCCGCCCCGCGCGGCGGCGTAGCCGGCGGAGAGCTCCGCCTCCAGGGTCGGCCTCGACCCGCCGTCGAAAACCAGGTGGTGTGCCGCGAACAGCAGCAGGGCGCGTGTGTCCGTCAGCCTGTACAGGACGACCCGGACGAGGGGCCCCGTGAGCGGGTCGAACGGGGCGGCGACCTCGTCCAGGACCCGGCGCCGGGCCTCACCCCGAGCGTCGCCGGTGCCCCGCAGATCCGCCACCTCCAACCGGACCGCCTCGGCCGGCCCGAGCCGTTGACCCGGCCAGCCCCCGTTCATGGTGATCCGGATCCGGAGCACCTCCTGCCGGGACGCCAGCGAGCGCACCGCCTCGGCCAGCGCCGGGACGTCGAGCTCCCCGGTGATCTCGTACAGCGCGGGCACGGTATAGGCGTCGCCCAGGCCGAGCTGGTGCAGGAACCACAGCCGCCGTTGCGCCGACGACAACGGGAAGACCGTGCCCTCGGCCGCCGTGTCCGTCGGCCGACAGGTCGTTGTGTCCTCTGTCACGGGATACCTCGAGAAGACGTGGGCCTCACCCGGGAGCGAACACGGGTTCGGCCGGAAAGCGAGGATTCCCGCGGTGCTCGGGTGTGGACGGACGGGGGAAACGTGCTCAGCCTACGAATGTCCCCCCTGCCCCCGGAACGGCGAGCAACCGCGACTTCCCGCTCAGCCGCGCCCCCGGGGGACTCCGAGAACCGCGAGTCGTCCCGCCGGCGGGACAGGACGGAATGGCCATCCTGTCCAGCGACAACGACGTCGGGTCGTCGGACGGACCTCGGCGCGTCCCCGCTGGTCGGCCTGGCGGCCGCTGGCGTGGGGAAAAGGCTCCTTCCCACCATTTCCAGCATCGGAGAATCCGCCCGGTGCTTCCTATGCTGGCCCGGATGGTGGCTTTCCGGCGCGCGGCGCGGAAGGAACACCGGGAGCGCGATGGGAATGAGGAGCCTCGGACGTGAACCAAGCGCAGGAATCCGGAAACGCGACCAGCACCGCCGGAACCGTCGAGGAACTGCTCCAGCGCCGAATGGCGGGACGGGCACGGCGCGAACGGACCAGTATCGGGTCCGTCACGCGGGCCAACCCTCCGCGGCTCTCCTACGAACAGCGGCGGTTGTGGTTCCTCGACGGGCTGGTTCCCGGCAGCGTCGCCTACACGGTGCCCAGCGTCACCCGGTTCCGGGGCCCGTTGGACCTGCCCGCGCTCCAGTCGGCGGTCGCGGCGGTGGTGGCACGGCACGAGGCGTTGCGCGCCCGGTTCGACGAGGCGGCGGGCGAACCCTTCCACCGCGTCGACGAGGACGGCGGAACGGAGTTCACCGTCGAGGACGTCGGCGGGCACCCCGATCCGGAACGCCGTGCCAGGGAACTGCTCGCCGACGACCACGACGTCCCCTTCGACCTGCGGACCGGGCCCCTGCTGCGCACGCGGGTGCTGCGGCTCGCCCCCGAGGACCACGTGGTGTCCACCGTGTTCCACCACATCGTCTTCGACCGCGACTCGCTGGCGATCTGGAACGCGGAACTCGCCGAGGCCTACACCGCCCACCGGGCCGGACGGTCACCGGACCTGCCGCCGCTGCCGGCGCAGTTCGCGGACTTCGCCGCTTGGCAACGCCAGACGTTGACGGAGGAGCGGATCGAGGGTTCTCTGCGGCACTGGGTGTCCCGCCTGACCGGAATCCCCACCGTGCTCGAACTCCCCGCCGACCGCCCGCGCCCCGACCTGCCCTCGCACCGCGCAGGCGCACTCGACTTCGTGGTGCCCGGGGAGGTGTCGGACCGGGTGCGCGCGCTCGCCGAACGCCGGGGTACCACCGTGTTCACCGTCACCCTGGCCGCCTGCCACGTCCTGCTCGGCCGCTACACCGGTCTGTCCCACGTCCTGACGGGTTATCCGAGCAACGGTCGGACCGAGGTCGAACTGGAAGGCATGATCGGGTTCTTCGCCAACTCCCTGCCCGCCCACGGCGACCTCTCCGGGGACCCCACTTTCGAGGTCCTGCTGGACCGGACGCACGACGCCCTGCTCGACGGCCACCAACACCGTGCCGTTCCCTTCGACCGCCTGGTCGACCGGCTCGTCCCCATCCGGGACCTCAGCCGCAACCCGCTGGTCCAGGTCTGGTTCGACGTGGCGACCGGGGGCGGGGGGACGACGGCGTCCCTGCCCGGTGTCGAGGCGACCAGCTTCGACGTGGGCTCCTCCCACACCCGGTTCGACGTCGAGATCCACGTGGAGGACCACCGGCCAGCCCCGTTGGAGGGCCGCGTCTTCTACGCCCAGGACCTGTTCGAACCCGAGACCGTGCGCCGTCTCCTGCACCACTACACCGTGCTGCTGGCGTCGTTGGTCACCGAACCGGGCAGGCGGATCTCCCGCGCTGAGCTGTTCGACCGGGCGGAACGGGAACGTCTGCTCGCCTGGGGGGCCGCCCCGGTCTGACCAGGCGGGTCAGGTCGAGCCCGCGGGGCAGGAGACGCGGCCGTAGGGGAACGGCAAGCACACCACGACCAGGAAAGGGGACAGCGTGGAACCGGTGTTGGTCGGCGGGTCGGTCCTGACCGAGCGCGATGTCGTCGGCGTCGCCAGGTCCGGGCGGCGAGTGGCCTTCGCGCCAGGGACGGAGGAACGCGTCCGGCAGGGGCGCCGCCGACTCACCGACGCCGAACACGCCTACGGGGTCGCTACCGGACTGGGAGCCCTGGCCGGCACCCCCGTGCCCGCAGCGGACCGGGCCCGGGCCCAGCACCACGCGATCCGGTCCCATGCCGCCGGGGCGGGCGCCGAGGTCGAACGGGACGTCGTGCGGGCGCTGATGCTGCTCCGGCTGCGGACGCTGGCGTCGGGCCGCACCGGGGTGCGCCCGGCGATCGCCGTCGCCCTGGCCGACCTCCTCAACGCCGACCTGACTCCGGTGGTCCGCGAGTACGGCAGCCTCGGCTGCTCGGGAGACCTGGCGCCGCTCGCGCACGTCGCGCTCGCCCTCGTCGGCGAGGGAACGGTGCGGGATGAGAAGGGGGTCGAGCTGCCGGCCCGGGAGGCGCTGCGTGGCGCGGGCCTGCGACCCGTCGAACCGAGGGAGAAGGAAGGCCTGTCACTGATCAACGGCACCGAGGGCATGTTGGGACAGTTGTGCCTGTCCAACACCGATCTCTCCCTCCTGCTGTCCACCGCGGACCTCGCCGCCGCGATGACGGTCGAGGCACTCCTCGGCTCCCCCGATCCCTTCGACGAGGCGGTGCAGACGCTGCGACCACACCCCGGCCAGCGCGAGTCCGCTGAGAACCTGCGGTGGCTGCTCGCCGGGTCGGCCCTGACCGCTCCACCGACGGGCCCCGGGCAGGCCACCGCCACCGTGCAGGACGCCTACTCCCTGCGGTGTTGGCCCCAGGTGGCCGGCTCCGCCAGGGACACGCTGGGGCACGCCCGGCTGGTCGCCGACCGTGAACTCGCCGCGGTCGTGGACAACCCGGTCCTGGTGGGCGACGGACGTCTGCTGTCGAACGGGAACTTCCACGGAGCCCCGATCGCGCACGTGCTCGACTTCCTCGCCGTCGTCGTCGCCGACGTGGCCAGCATCAGCGAACGACGCACCGACAGGCTGCTCGACCCGGCGCGGAACAGGGAACTGCCGGCGTTCCTCGCGCACGAGCCGGGGATCGACTCCGGGCACATGATCGCGCAGTACACCCAGGCCGCGGTGGTCGCCGAGCTCAAGCGGCTCGCCGTTCCGGCCAGCGTCGACTCCCTGCCCACCAGTGGAATGCAGGAGGACCACGTGTCGATGGGGTGGGGGGCCGCCCGCAAGCTGCGTCGAGCGGTGGAGGGACTGCGCCTCGTGCTCGGCGTGGAGATCCTCGTCGCGGCCCGGGCCCTGGACCTGCGGGGCCGGTCCCTGCTCGCCCCGGCGACCTCGGCGGTGGTGGCGGCTCTGCGCGGGCACGTGGCCGGGCCGGGTCCCGACCGGTTCCTGGCACCCGAGATCGAGGCGGCCACGGCCCTGGTCGCGGAGGGAACCCTGGTGGGCGTGGCCGCCGAGGCAGTGGGCCGTCCCCTCCACTGAGGCACGGACGCTCCGGGGCTGTTCCCGACGCGACGCCCCAGGGCGCCGGACCCGGGCACGGTGACCGGTCCGCGCGCGGCTCGGTCCCTCGCCCGTGCGCTGCCCGGCGGTCCTGGGCCCGGCTCGGCCGAGCCCAGGACGCGAACGTACCGGGTGCGGATCCCGTACCGCGTGCGGACCGGGTGGCGACCGCTCGGTCAGCCGACCGTGCTGCCGTCGATGGTCTGGGCGCCGCTGGCGTCCCCACTGGGCAGTTCCCGCCCCGCCGCCTGGTCGAGGACCGCGGCTATCCACTTCTCCAGGTCACTGCTGGCCCGGGCGGCGGCCTCCTCCCAAGCCCTCCGTTGTGTGGGGTCGGCCTTCACCGCGATCCGCGCCGCACTGGCCTTCCTCGTCCCTGGAGTGGTGCTCCGCGCGGCCCGCAGCCGGTTGCGGAGCTGGTTGCGTGACCACGAATGGCGCGCCGCCCGTTCCAACCACCGGTCCTGTTCCTCCGGGGGGAGCGCGGCCACCTCGGCATGATGCTGGAAACTGAGATCGGTGCGGCGCCGGTGGGTGGGGAACTTCCCCGCGACCCAGGCGTAGTTGCGAAGCGTCTGGTAGTCCAGATCAGTCTCCACAATGGCGCGGTGATACCGGTCCGGGTACTTCACCTGGCCGTAGAGTAGCCAGTCCCCCAACCACCACGACGAGGATTCCGCCACCGCGAAGATCCGTCGACCTATTCGTACCCACTCGTCGATGCCGATGTGGTCGTCCAACGCGAGAAAGGTCCGCCACCCGTGTGCCTTCCGCCGGGGTGGGTCCTGCGGGGTCAGTTCTCCTGTCGTCGCGGTCAGTTCCGAGTCTGGCACTGTCGTCACGGCGTCCATCCGTTCCCTCACGATTTCCGGGCGTTCGGTTGACTCCCCCCGCATTCCGCGGTTCCGGTTGTTCCTGTTTCCCTGTTGGCCCCACGTCGTGGGGACGCGTCGTTCGTCCTCCTTCTCCGTCGCCGGTCGCCTGTCGCCGGCACCCCCGAGGACGGTCAGGGGCGTCGTCGACCGCTCGGTCAGGACCGAGCGTGTGCTGTGCGGGGAATGGCCCTCGACCGATCAGTGGTCGCGGGCGAGTCTGGTGGTCGATCTGCCGACGAGGAGGACGATGCCGAACGCCCCGAGCGCCGTCAGCACGAACGGTATGCGGGGTGCGTCCTCGACGGTCAGGAAGCGTTCCGCGAACGCGACGACCACGCCCCCACCGACCATGCCGAAGGCCGCGACGCCCCAGGAGGCGGTCCGGGCGGCCGCGTTCACCCGGCCCAGGATCTCGGAGGGCGTGATGCGCTGCCGGATGGAGATGACCGCCACCGAGTAGGTCAGGACGAACGCGCTCGACACCAGGTAGGCGGCCATCGCCACCGGCACGACGGGGAACAGCGCCATCAGCAGGAAACAGCAACCGGCGCCGAGCAGGCTGAGCATGGGCATCGAGCCTCGCGGCAGCCGCGCCGCGAGCCAGCCGCTGAGCTGTCCCCCTGTCACGCCCCCGACGGCGGTGGCGACCATGAGCAGGCCGAACCCGACCGATCCCAGGGCCAACGTGTTCTGTGCGAACAGCACCTGGGTGGACAACACCATCGAGTACAGGCCGTTGAAGACGACCGTGCCGAGCACCAGTCGGCGCAGCAGCGGGTCCCGCCAGATCGTGGTGACCCCCACCCCGATGTCGCGCCAGGCCGGGCGTTCGGCCGCGCGGCGTCCCTCGGCGGCGGCCAGGCGGCGTTCGCGCCGGCTGAGGACGGCCAGCAACATCGCTGAGACGGCGGTGGCCAGGGCGTTGAGCAGGAGCGGAACGGCGAGACCGAGGGTGATCACGAAACCACCGACCGGGCGGCCGATGAACTCCTGCGCGGAGATCTCCGCCGTCCGCAGGTGTCCGTTGGCCCGTTCCAGGTTGTCCCTGCTCACGAGGGCCGGAACGGCGCTCTCGGCCGCGGTGTCGTAGAGGACCTCCATCATGCCCAGGCCGAACGCGATCAGGGTGAGGACGGGGATCGTGACCAGGTCGGTGGCCATCAACGCCGCGAGGACCGCCCACAGCACCACCCGGGTGCCGTTGGCCACGAGCATCAGGTCGAGCCGGGGGAACCGGTCCACCAGGACACCCGCCGGAAGGGCCAGCAACAACCAGGGCGCTCGTCCCGCGCTGGCCACCAGCGTGATGAGTACCGGATTGTCGGTGAGGTGGGTGGCGATCCAGGGCAGCGCGATCATGGCGATGCCGTCGGTGAGGTTCGACGTGAATGAGGCTGACCAGAAGTTCCAGAAGCGACGGCCTAACGAGCGTGACGGTCCCGTGGCTACTGGCATGAGCGGATGCTAACACGCTGGATCATCCACAGTGGTCCGCGAATGTTCGACGCGAACTCCGTCAAATTGCGTACTCCGGCCCTCGCATTGCGCGCTCAGGGCGTGTTCGGTGGTTGTCAATGCTTTGTCAGGACGGTGGACGCGCCAGTCGTGTTCGGCCCGCTGATCGCGGCAGTGTGGGTTCCGCGAGGGGCCGGTGCTGGTCGAATTCGTATCTCCTCCCCGTTGTTGGTTGCGCTGTTCCGAATCGGGTCGCCGGTGATGGCCGAAATCGGGGGGAGCCACGGATCGGGCCGTCGAGGAAGGAGGAGCATTCGTGTGGGTGAATGGGCGACGCCGTTCGGCGCAGTGCCGTCCGGCTGTGCTGGGCCGTCCGGAGGTGTGCGTTGCTCCGCGGGGCCACCCCTCATGTGGCGGTGTTGGCCCGTCCTGGTCGTCCACCTCGTGTCCGACCCGAACGCCAGGGTCGGCCGCTCGGTCCGCGCCTCCTGGGCGGGATGGCCCCTCGGCCGCGAGCGGGGAGTTGACCTGAACCATAGTTGAGGGTGGAGGGTTCGCGGTATGACCACCGAGCCGAACGACCTGTGGCACACCGCCGAGCTGGACCTCGACGCCTACCTCGCGCGGATCGGGCAGCCAGCCGCCGAACCGTCACCCACCGCGCTGGCCGCGCTCCACGAGGCCCACGTCAGCACCATCCCCTTCGAGAACGTCGAACCCCTGCTGGGCGGGGCGCCGGCCCTCGACCTGCCCTCGATCACCGACAAACTCGTCCACCGCCGGCGAGGCGGCTACTGCTTCGAACACGCCCTGCTCTTCGCCGCCGCCCTCGACCGCCTCGGCTACTCGGTCACCCGGCTGGTGGCCCGGGTTCCCGCCCTCGACCGGGGGCCCAGGACACACCTGTCGCTGGCCGTCCGGTTCGGCCACACCACGTACCTGGCGGAGGTCGGTTTCGGTGCCGGGGTGCTGCGACCCCTGCCGTTGCGGCACGGCACCGTGGTCGACCAGGGCGGCTGGCCACAGCGGATCACCCGCGAGCAGGGCATGTGGGTCCTCAGCAAGAAGACGGCCGAGGGCTGGGAGTCGATGCACGCGCTCGACGACACGCCGCAACTGCCCATCGACTACGTGGTCGCCAACCACTACACCGCCACCCACCCGAAGTCCCCGTTCACCTACCGCCTGGTCGTGATGCGCACCGAGGCGGGGAGGACGCGGCAGCTCGTCGGTGACCGGTACACCGTGGAGACCCCCGACGGGACCCGCGAGGAACGCCGGATCGGGCCCGACGAACTCGACGAGCTCCTCCGGGAACTGGACGTGGTGTTGGAACCCGAGGAGTTGGCGGGGGTCGTGGAACGCTACGCCGGCCCTGGCGACGTCGAGGACTGAGACGCCCCGGCCACGCCCCGGTCCTCCACGTCCTCGCCGAACCAGCCGCGCGCGGCCGCGGAGGTCACCCCGCCGCGAGGACTGGAGGCCGCCCTGCCCGGCCGTGCACCGCCGGCGCCTCCAGGGCTGACCCCGCGCCGGATCCGCCACGCGTGGATGCCGCCCACGCCGCCGGAGTCCACCGTGGTCTCGCCCGCCCGCCCGCTCGGCGTCTCCGGTCGACGCTGGGCCAGCCACGTCGGGGAGCCGTCCGACGACCGCTCCGACCCGGCCTCAGCCACTCAGGACCACGGGAGGACCTTCCCGGCCACCTTGAGCCCCGGAAGGGAGCGGCTTCCGCCTCGTTGACCGCCCACCGGGACGGCGCCGCGCTCCCACTCCGGGCTCCGCCCCTCGCCGTGGCCCCGGGGGAGCGCGGGCCGGTACCGTGACCCGGCATGACCGCCCCCGAGGTCGAGATCACCGAGGAGCTGGTCCGGGACCTGCTGCGGGAGCAGCACCCGGATCTCGCGGGGCTGGCCATCAGCGAGGTGGCGGGTGGGTGGGGCAACCAGATGTGGCGGCTCGGGGACCACCTGGCCGTGCGCCTACCGCGCACCCGGGGTGCCCCGGCCCTCCTGCGCGAGGAGTGCCGGTGGCTGCCCGAGCTGGCCCCGCGCCTGCCGCTCCCGGTCCCCGAACCCGTGCGCACCGGGGAGCCGTCCGCGCGGTTCCCGAAGCCCTGGGCCGTCATGACCTGGGTTCCAGGGGAGCCACTCGACCGCACCTCCCTCCGCTCCGGCGGCCAGGCGGCCGACACCCTGGCCGGCTTCCTCCGGGCACTCCACGTGGCGGCGCCAGCGGACGGGCCGACCAGCGGGGACCGCGGCGGCCACCCCAGGGAGCACGCGGACGGCTTCGACCACTTCTTCCGCGTCGTCGTCCCCGACGACCTCGCCGCCGACGTCCGGGCCGTCTGGGAGGACGCCGTGGCGGCGCCGGAGTGGGATGGCCCGCCGCTCTGGGTCCACGGCGACCTCCACCCCGCGAACGTCGTCGTCGCCGACGGCGCCCTCGCGGGTGTCATCGACTTCGGTGACCTGTTCTCCGGCGATCCGGCGTGGGACCTCGCGGGCGCCTGGGTCCTCCTCCCCGCCGGCGCCGCCGCGCCCTTCTTCGACGCCTACGCACGGGCGGACGAGGGGACGATCCGGCGCGCCCGGGGGTTGGCCGCCCTGAAGGGCCTGTTCCTCATGCTCATGGGCCAGAACGGCGACCGGGGCCTTCCTGGCGGCAAGCCGACGTGGGGGCCCGCCGGCCGGGCGGCACTCGACCGTGTGCTGCGCGACGCCCTGACGTAGGACGACGCGGCGCCCGCCCCCGCGCCCTGCCCGGGCGTCCCGTGGTGACGGCGGTCGCGGGGAGGTGGCCGGGATCAGCCGTCCCCGACCCGGCTCGTGGCGCTCAGCGTGCCCAACAGGGCCAGCGCCCTGGCACTCGGGCTCCCCGGCTCGGCGTGGTAGATCACCAACTGCTGCCCCGGGGCGCCCCGCACGTCGAAGGACTCGTAGGACAGGGTGAGCGCCCCCACCTCCGGGTGCTGGAAGTCCTTGGCATCCCGGGTCTTGCCCCGCACCGAGTGGCCCGCCCACAGCTCGCGGAAGACGTCGCTGCCCGCGCTCAGCTCCCGCACCAGGTCCGCCAACGCCACCGACCCCGGTTCGTGCCCGGCTCCCTCCCGCAGGCTCGCCACCGTGGCCTGCGCCACCCACCGCCAGCGGGGGTAGAAGCGCGGAGCGGCCGGGTCGAGGAACACCACCCTGGCCAGGTTGTCCACCACCCCGAACGGCGAGTACAGGGCGTCGGCCAGCGCGTTGCGGGCCAGCACGTCCAGGCGGCGTCCGAGGACGAGGGCCGGTGTCCCCGGATAGCCGTCCAACAGTGCCCGCAGGGTGGGGCTCACCACCTCCACGGCCGGCCGGACCTCGGTCGGGGGAGCGCCGCCCGCCAACCGGTACAGGTGGTCGCGGGCGTCCTCGTCCAGGTCGAGGGCCCGGCTCAGCGCGTCGAGCACCTGCCCCGACGGGTGGCGTTCCCGGCCCTGCTCCAGTCGCGTGTAGTAGTCGACGTTCACCCCGGCCAGGACGGCGACCTCCTCGCGCCGCAGCCCCGGGACGCGGCGCTGCCCGCTGAACACCACCGCGGCGTCCTCCGGACGACGACGCGAGCGGCGCGCCCGGAGGAACTCACCCAGACCCTCGGCACCCATGTGCCCGAGCCTAGGGCGGTGTGCCCGCCGCCTGCCTGGGTGTGGCACACCCAGGCACGCCCCGACCGGCCCCGGCGAGCCCTGCCCGGCCCGCCGCCACCTCGACAGGGTGGGGGAGGAAGAACGGACCAACGACGAGGGAGACGAGGGGATGGACACCAGCGCATCCCGCGAGGACGTCGACGTGGTGGGCACGTGGGTCACCGCCGACGGCCACATCCGCCAGGAACTGCGGCCCGACGGCCGCTACGACGAGGCGCGGGGATCACGGCGCAGCGCCTACACCGGCAGCTACACCGTGACCGGGAACCACCTCGACTACGTGGACGACACCGGGTTCACCGCGACCGGCGACATCCGGGACGGCGTCCTCCACCACGAGCACCTGGTGCTGTACCGCGAAGGAGGGGCCGCATGACCGGCCAGGCGAAGGTGGTGCTGGTCACCGGGGCCAGCAGCGGCATCGGGGAGGCCACCGCGCGGCGGTTGGCCGCCGACGGGCACCGGGTGCTGCTCGGAGCCCGGCGCACCGACCGGCTCGACCGGATCGTCCGCGAGATCGAGGAGGCCGGCGGCGTCGCACGCGGGCACCGGGTGGACGTCACCGACCTCGACGAGGTCCGCGCGTTCGTGGACGCGGCGCTGGCCGAGTTCGGCCGGGTCGACGTCCTGGTGAACAACGCCGGCGTGATGCCCTTGTCGCCGTTGGAGGCGCTGCTGGTCGACGAGTGGAACCGCATGATCGACGTCAACGTGCGGGGCGTGCTGCACGGCATCGCCGCCGCCCTGCCGGTGATGCGCCGGCAGGGGGCCGGGCACGTCGTCACCATCGCCTCGGTCGGCGCGCACGAGGTCGTGCCCACCGGCGCGGTCTACTGCGGTACGAAGTTCGCCGTCCGCGCCATCGCCGAGGGGCTGCGGCAGGAGTCCGGGGGAGACATCCGGGTCAGCGTCATCTCCCCCGGGGTCACCGAGTCGGAACTGGCCGAGAGCATCTCCGACCCGAGGGCCAGGGCCGACATGGACGTCTACCGGTCGGTGGCCCTGCCGGCCGAGGCGATCGCCGCCGCGATCGCGTTCGCCGTGGACCAGCCCGCCGAGGTCGACGTGAACGAGATCGTGGTGCGGCCCGCCGCCAGCGTGAACTGAGGCGGTGGGCAGGACCGGTCGGTCCTGGTCGGCGCGCGGCGGTGGCGCCGCGAGGCCCGGCCAGGGCTGGTCCGCTGTCCACGGTGGCCGTCGTGGTCCTCCGCCGCGAGGGGGAGGGGATCAGCGGGTGAGCACCCCCGCGACGGCGCGGGCCAATTCGTCGGGGTCGGCGTCCGGGTGGGACCGCCCGGGCAACGCCCCGGACGACCAGAGGGTCGCGAAGCCGTGCACGAGCGACCAGGCGGCGACCGCCCCCGTCCGGGGGTCCTCCGCCAGGACGCCCCCCGCCGTGGTGGCCACCGCGGCGTGCAGGACATCCCCGGCCCGGTCCCGGGCGGCGGTGAGCACGGGGTCGGCCTCGGGC
Organism: Actinoalloteichus caeruleus DSM 43889; assembly: GCF_000429185.2. GTDB lineage: Bacteria > Actinomycetota > Actinomycetes > Mycobacteriales > Pseudonocardiaceae > Actinoalloteichus_B > Actinoalloteichus_B caeruleus. The sequence goes on from NZ_AUBJ02000001.1 coordinate 493,947, forward strand.
AGCAGGTCCGGCCGGAACATCGTCGCGAAGTGCGCGGGGTGGTCGAGGGCGAACCGCACGTAGGCCACGCCGACCTCGACGAGGCTCCCGGTGGTCTCGGTGGCGGCGCGCAGGCGGTCGGCCAACAGGTCGAAGCCCTCGGCGGCGACGGCCGCCAGCAACCCGGGTTTGTCGCCGAAGTGGTGCGCGGGGGCCGCGTGCGAGACGCCGGTGCGGCGGGCGAGTTCGCGCAGGCTCGCCGAGGCCGGCCCCACCTCGGCGATGAGGGGGACGGCCTGGTCGAGCAGCGCCCGGCGCAGGTCGCCGTGGTGGTAGGAGGACGAACTCACGGTCCCCACGCTACGTCACCGACGCACCCCGGATCTAGCCGTTGACAAGTTCATCCGTCCGGGGGAATCTTGTCGGTGGAAAGATTCGGTGAGGGGGAACTGATGGCTCCGACGGTGTGCCTGTTCGCGACCTGGCTGGTGGCCCGGCTGGTCGGTCTGCTCGGTGTGGAGGCGGTCGGCGACTGGCAGTCGTCCCTGCGGGTCGGGGTGGCGGCGATGTTCGTCCTCACCGGACTCGCGCACTTCGGGCCGGCGCGCCGGGACATGATCGCGATGGTGCCGCCCCGCCTGCCCCGGGCCCCGCTGCTGGTGACCGTCACCGGGGTGCTGGAGCTCGCCGGGGCCGTCGGCCTGCTGGTGCCCGCGACCTCCACGGCCGCCGGGATCTGCCTCGCGCTGCTGCTCGTCGTGATGTTCCCGGCGAACGTGCACGCGGCCAGGAGCGGCGGCGAGTTCCGGGGCCGACCGGCCACCCCGCTCGGGGTCCGGACCGTCCTCCAACTGGTCTTCCTCGCCGCCGTGCTGGCCAGCACCGCCTAGTCGGACCCGGCCGACTGGCCGGGCCGCCCCACCAGTGCCACCGCCCCGCCGAGCAGCGCCGACAGGCCGACCAGGAAGTGGTCGACGTCCTCCGGCCGCGATCGCGTCGACACCCAGCTCCGGTGTCGCGGCCACCGTCCACGAGCGGTCGCCCCGTCGGACGCCGTCTGGCCAGCGCAGCGCGGAACCGCCGGCCGACGCCTCCACCGCCGGGACGGGACCCGGATCGATGCGCGACGCGACCTCGACGATGTCCAGTTCCGCGATGGCGCGGTGGGGGTGCCGGTGCGCCTCCAGGTGTCCCGGCAGCCCGTAGCGCTCGGCGAGGGCCGTGGGCGACGGTGCACCGGTCGTCGCCCGAGTGCCCCGTGCCCACGCCGGAACACCTACCGCCACCCGGGCGTTCGCCCCCCACGTCGGAACGATCCGAGGGGATCGGTCCAGAGGACCTCGGCCCGGCGAACGTCCCGGTAATCGGACGAATGCGGCGAACGGGGCGATCACCTCGCCGCTGGCACTGGTGTTCCGAGCCGCCACTGGGCAGCCTGGGGGGTGATCTCGTGCTGTCACGACCAGGAGGTGCTCGTGTCCGGTGACCACGACAGGGCCGCGGATACCGAACTGCGCTACGACGCTCCCGCCCGCCGGTGGACAGAAGCGCTCCCGGTCGGCAACGGCCGACTCGGCGCGATGGTCTTCGGCGGGACCGCGACCGAGCGGCTCCAGATCAACGACGACACCTGCTGGTCGGGGGCACCCCACCAGCGCACCGGCCGGGAACTCGCCTCGGGCGACGGACCGGCCCTGCTCGCCGAGGCCCGATCCCACCTCGCCGCCGGCCAGGTCCGGGACGCCGAACGCACCCTGTCCCAACTCCAGTTCGGCAACACCCAGGCCTACCAGCCCCTGGTCGACGTCCGGCTGACCCAGCTCGACCCGACCGGACACCCCCTACCCGAACCCGACCAGGGCAGCTACGGCCGATGTCTCGACCTCGCGCACGCACTGGCCAGCCACCACTTCACCCGGGACGTCGTGCGGCACCACCAGGAGGTGTGGGCGAGCGCCGCCGACCAGGTCCTCGTCCTGCACCGCGTCGCCAGCGCGCCCCACACCACGCGGGTGGCACTCGACAGCCCCCACGTGGCCGCCTCGGTCCGGTTCCACGGTCACGACCTGCCCGGCATCGCGGGAGCCGACGCCCACGTGCCGATGCCGTCCCGCCCCCTCCAGGGCGGGGACGACCCGGGCGATCCCCGCCGCTACCCCGAACAGGGCGGAACGGTCACCGCGCTCGTCGGAGCCCGGCTGCTCACCGACGGCACCGTCACCGTGGACGGTGACGGCCTGCTGGTGCGCGACGCCACCGACCTGGTGCTGCTGCTCGCCACGGCGACGGACTACGTCGACCCGTCCACCAGCCCGCACGGGGACCTCGACACCCTGCGGTCCGACCTGGACGCACGCCTCGACGCGCACCTGCGGCGGGTGCGCGACGACGGGGGACCCGCCGCCCTCCGCGACGCCCACTCCCGCGACCACCGCCGGCTGTTCGACCGGGTCCGACTGCGCCTCGCGTCCTCCGGCGGGGACGAGGAACCCACCACCCACTCCGCCGACATCCCGACCGACGAGCGGCTGCGCCGGCACGCGGCCGGGGAGCCGGACCCCGGCCTGGCCGCCCTGGCCTTCCACTTCGGCCGCTACCTGCTGATCGCGTCCTCCCGACCCGGCTCACTGCCCAGCAACCTCCAGGGCATCTGGAACGACCACCTCGCCCCGCCGTGGCGCGCCAACTACACCACCAACATCAACCTGGAGATGAACTACTGGCCCGCCGAGGTCACCAACCTCGCCGAATGCCACCAACCGCTCCTCGACTGGCTGGAACACCTGCGGCGGCGGGGGACCGGCGTCGCGGGCCACGTCTACGGCCTCCCCGGCTGGACGGCGCACCACAACTCCGACGCCTGGGCCTTCGCCGACGCCGTCGGAGAGGGAGCCGACGACCCGGCCTGGTCGTTCTGGCCGTTGGGCGCGGCCTGGCTGTGCCTCCAGGTCTGGGACCACTACGACTTCACCAGGGACCGGGAGTTCCTCACCACCGCCGGCTGGCCCCTCGTCCGATCCGCCACCGAGTTCGTCCTGGCCTGGCTGGTCGAGAACCCCGACGGCACCCTCGGCACCGCACCGGCCACCTCCCCGGAGAACCGCTACCTGGCCGGCGACGGGGAGTCCGCCGCCGTCGCCACCTCCACCACCTCCGACCTGGGCCTCATCCACAACATCCTCACCGCCGGACTGCGGATGGCCACCGCCCTCGGCGACGAGGCCACCGCCGAGGACCAGGACTGGATCCGGCGGGCCCGCGCCGCCCTCCGGCGCCTGCCCGGCGAACGCGTCGGCCCCGACGGTCGCCTCGCCGAGTGGTCGACCGACGTGACCGACGCCGAACCGGGACACCGCCACACCAGCCACCTGGTCGGGGTGTTCCCGGGAACCCGCATCGACCCGGAACGCACCCCGACCCTGGCCGCCGCCGCCCTGCGGACGCTGGACGGCCGGGGACCCGACTCGACGGGCTGGGCACTGGCCTGGCGGATCGCGTTGCGCGCGCGCCTGCGGGACGCCGCCGGGGCGGCGGACCTGCTGCGCCGCTACCTCACCCCGCTGCGGGAGGACGCCCCAGACACCCCGACGACCTCGGTGCCCGGCGGCGTCTACCCGAACCTGTTCTGCGCGCACCCCCCGTTCCAGATCGACGGGAACCTCGGTGTCACCGCCGGCGTCGCCGAGCTCCTCCTCCAGTCCCACCTGACCTCCGAGGAGCTGACCGTCGTGGACCTGTTACCCGCGCTGCCCGCCGCCTGGGGCAGCGGCGAGTTCACCGGGCTCCGGGCCAGGGGAGCGGTCACCGTCGAGGCGTCCTGGCGGGACGGCCGACTCGTCCGGGCCGCCGTGGTCTGCGACGCCGACCGCCGCGTCCTGGTCCGCTGGCCGGAGGGACAGGTGGTGATCGACCTGGTCGCGGGCCGGAGCACCGAGGTCACCCCGGCCGAGGACGTCCCGGCGCCCTAACGGCGTCGGTCCGACGGGCTCCCCGGCGCCGGGCATCCCCACCCCACGCGGCGGGGATGCCCGGCGAAACCCGGGGCCACCACCCCACCACGGCGACCACGGCGACCACTCCCGGCGCCCGCCCCCGATCCGGCGTCGATCCGCCCACGACGGAGGTTCGGCACCCGCCCCGAAGTCGGTAGCGTGCCGCCGTGGACGACTACCCGCCGATGGCCACGCACCTGGAGACCGACCGCCTCTCCCTGCGCCCCTGGGCGGAGGGAGACGCCGAGGAGTACCGGGCGCTCATCACCGAACGCGGAACGGGCACCCCCGGGGTCGAGGAGTGCCGCGACCGCATCCGGCGCCTCCTCGACACCACCCGCCGGACCGGTCTCGCACTGCTCACCGTGCGCCTCCACGGCCAGGACGACCTGCTCGGCTACTGCGGCCTGATCGTCGGGCGCGCCACCCGCGAGGAACCCGAGATCGCCTACGAGCTGTTCCGCCGGGCCCACGGCCGCGGCTACGCCACGGAGGCGGGGCGGGCGGTGCTCACCCAGGCCACCGCAACCGGTCGCGGCCGGCTGTGGTCGACGGTGCGCGCCTGGAACGCGCCCTCCCTGCGCGTGCTGGCCAAACTCGGCTTCCACCGCGACCACGTCGACCCCGACGACGGGCGCGGTGAGCTGGTCTGGCTCACCCGCCCCCTGCCCTGACCGGGTACCCGGCGCGGACGCCCGCACCATGACCGCGCACCACGCCGGCACACCGACAGCTTTCGGACCCGGTCCGGCTGACGCCAGCGGAGCGCCAGCCGGACCGGGACCCGCGCGGACCAGCGACGGTTCAGATCCTCGCCCGGATCCGCAGGAACGTGATCGAGTGCGGCGGGAAGGTGTGCGTGAACTCCGGGCCCACCCCGCGCACCACCGACTCCTCGGGCCGGATCGGCTGCTCCTCCGCCGTGTTCACCGCGTCCGGATCACCCCGCAGCGTCGTGACCCTCGCCGTCCGACCCACCAGGGCACCGCCGAGGTCGATCTCGGTCCGCGCGGCCGAGGCCTGCGCGTTCACCACCTTCACGATCAGCTCACCGGCCTGCTCGTCGTAGGTGACGACCTGCCGGAACGGTTCGGCGATCTGGTCGTCGGTGAAGGACCCCCAGAGCTCGCCGTCGAGGAACAGGGACACCTCCCGGCCCCGCACCTCCACCCGGGCCTCGTACTCCCGCCCGGTCTCGATCCGCGTCGGCCGCTCCACCATCGTCGACTTGCCGCCGTCCACGGACCGCTCCACCGCCGAGGTGGTGTTGTTCCACCCGCCCAGGTTCCACCAGTAGTGGTTGCCGGTGTCCCGCACGCCGAACGCGATGAGGAACCCCTCCTGACCGGCGAGTTTGGTGGCGGTCACCTCCAGGTCGTAGTCGCGCCACTCCGGGTCACCGGCCACCACCAGGGTGTCCTCCGCCGAGGTGTCGCGCTGCACGTAGGCGCCGTCCTCGACGGCCCACTCGCCCCGGCCGTCCGGGTGACTCCAGTGGCCGTCCCCGGCCGAGAAGTCGTCGGCGAACAGCACCTCCCCGTCGGCGGAGGTCACCCGGACGTCGTCGTAGGCGGCGCTGGTGGCCCAGGTCGACAGCCCCACCGCCCCGGTGATCGGTTCGGTGAGCACCGGGGTGCCGCTGGCCTCGCTGGGCACCACCCGGTCACCCACGTTGGTCATGAACAGCTTCTGCGTCTCGTAACTGGTCGACCCCCAGGACCGGTGGTTGTCGAACCAGATCAGGTCCGGGCTCCACTGCACGTAGTCCACGTTGGCCAGCAGCGGCGCGTAGGAGGCCATCCGCACGATGTCGGCGTTGCGTTCCAACCCGGTCATGAACGCCGCCTCGGCCAGCGAGTTGCGGAACCGGTTGTCCTGCGAGGCGTACTCGCCGAGGAACACCTCCGGGCCCTGCCGGTCGTAGGAGTCGTAGCGGTCGTTGTTCTCCAGGAACCATTGAGGGCTGTTGTAGTAGTGCTCGTCGACCATCTCCACACCGGCCTCGCGGTTGAGCTCCCACAACCGGTCGAAGGTCGCGCCGGCCGAACTGGGCCCGGAGTTGCCGACCACCACGATCTCCGGGTACTCCGCCTCGATCGCGTCCCGGAACTGGACGAAACGTTCGAAGAACTCCTCCGGCAGGTTCTCCTCGTTGCCCACCGCGAGGTGGGTCATCCCGAACGGCTCCGGGTGCCCCATCTCCGCGCGCAGCGACCCCCACTCGGAGTCGGCGGGCCCGTTGGCGAACTCGACGAGGTCGAGGGTGTCCTGGATGTGCCGGGCCAGCAGTTCGGGGTCGTCGGTCGCCTGGTTCTGCCCGCAGCCGGTGACCAGCGCCGGCACCACCGGCAGCGGGGTCGCCCCGATGTCCTCGGCGAACTGGAAGTACTCGAAGTAGCCGAGCCCGTAGGACTGGTTGTAGCCCCAGAAGTTCTTGTTGGTGGCGCGTTCCTCCACCGGGCCCACGGTGTCCTTCCACTGGTAGGAGCGGGCCCTGGGGTAGTCGGGTCCCTCGTACCCGTAGTGGCTGCCGGTGTTCACCAGGCACCCGCCGGGGAACCGCAGGAAACCGGGTTCCAGGTCGGCGATCTTCTCCGCGAGGTCGCGGCGCAGGCCGTTGGGCCGGTGCATGAAGGTGTCCCGCGGGAAGAGCGACACCATGTCCAGCCGCAGGGTGCCCGCCCCGCCACCGGCCACGGTCAACCGTCCCGTGGTGCTGTCGGCCTCCGCCGTCACCGTGCCCGTGTACCGGGTCCACTGGTCGCCGGTGACCTCCAGCCGCAGCGGCTCGGCCAGCGCGGCACCACCGGCGTCGGTGAGGCGGACGGTCAGCGGGGTGCCGCCCGGCGCGTCGGTGCGCGCCCACACCGAGAAGTCGTAGCCGGCGCCCTCGCGGACCGCGATGCCCGTGTTGTACCCGGAGTTGGTGACCCCGAAGGCCGCGTCCGTCCCGCCGGTGCCGGCCAGCTCCAGCCGCAGGTAGCGGCGGTTGCGTTCGTTCATCCGGTGCTCGTCGTCCACCACCTCGGCGGTGCCGGCACCGCCGGCCAGGGAGACCGGGGTCCACGCGGTCAGCCCCGTGTAGGAGGGGTGGTCCACCGGGTCGTACTCGAAGGAGCGGTTCTGGACCAGCTCCGCGTACAACCCGCCGTCGGCGGCCCGGTTGATGTCCTCGTAGAAGATCCCGTACAGGTGGTCGGCGATCTCCGGGCCGTCCCCGCGCGGATCCACCCGCAACGTGTAGTCGGTCGCGTCCTGGGCCTCGGCGTCGAGGGGAACCGTGATCACCGTGGCCGCCGCGACGGCGGCGCACAGCGCCAGGGGTAGATGTCGGCGTGCTCGTGCCATGCGTGCTCCCAAGGGGTTGGAGGAGGAGGGCAGCCCGCACCGCCGGTCCGCGCACGGACCGGTGGGCACGGGGAGGGCTCAGTCGTCGTCCGGCGCGCAGCGCCCCGGCGTCCCGGCGCAACCAGGGAGGCCGAGCGGGGTGGCCACCGACGGCACCGGGACGGGGTGCGGCGCCACCCCCTCCAGCGTCGGGACCACCGGCTCAGCCAGGCCGTCCGCGCCGAAGGTGAGGCGGTCCAGCGTCGTCTCCCGGTGCGTGCCGTCGCCGTCGGGAACCGCGAACCGGTGGTAGGCGATGTACCAGTCGTCGGTACCGGGGACCCGCAGCACCGAGTTGTGCCCCGTCCCGAGGATCCCCTGCGCCGGGTCCCCGCTCAGGATCACGCCGTGGCTGGTGAACGGCCCCAGTGGGCTGTCCGCCGTCGCGTACCCCACCCGGTAGTCGGGGCTGCGGGTGTCGTCGATGGAGTAGGTCAGGTGGTAGGTGTCCCCCCGCCGCACCACGAACAGCCCCTCCCGGAATTCGTCCAGGCCCGACAGCCGGCGCACCGAGGAGGGGTCGAAGGACACCATGTCCTCGTTCAACGGCACCACGAACGGCGCGCCGTTGCCCCAGTACAGGTAGGCCTGCCCGTCCTCGTCGACGAAGGCCGCCGGATCGATGGCCTGGCCCACCCCACCCGGGTTCGCCGACACCAGCGGAGCCCCCACGTCCTCGAACGGGCCCAGCGGGGAGTCCGCGACGGCGACCCCGACCTGCTGCGCGGCCGTGAAGTAGAAGTAGTAGCGGCCGTCGCGTTCGGCGATCGTCGGCGCCCACGCGTTGCGGTCGGCCCAGGGCACGTCGGTCCCCAGGTCGAGGATCACGCCGTGGTCGGTCCAGTTCACCAGGTCCTTCGAGGAGAACACGCTGAACGTCGTGGAACCCCACCCCGGGAAGCCGTCCGTGGTCGGGTACAGGTAGTAGGTGTCGCCGAACACCGCGATGTCGGGATCGGCGTGGTAGCCGGGCAGCACCGGGGTCCGCAGCTCCCGGGCCACCACCGTCCAGTCCCGACTCGCCCCCGAGGGCGAGGTCACGGTGTAGGTCAGCGGTTCCCGCAGGTCCACCCGACGCCGCCCGTCCGGGGAGACGCTCGCCCCCGGAGCCAGCTCGAGGACCGGCGACAGCCAGTGGCGCCGGGTCCCCGGCTCCACCGGCAGCGTCACCGTGGCACCCACCGGGTCGATCACCGCCGGCACCGCCAACTCCGGCAGGTCCACCCCTCGGATGACGGTGCCGTTGCGGGACAACCCGGCGACCTCCTCCGCGCTCAGGGCGCGGTTGTGCAACCGCACGTCCCGCAGCCGACCGGTGAGGTGGTGGTCGGCGGAGTACTGCGAGCGCCCCAGGTAGTTGGCCGTGGTGCGTCCGCCGCCGATGTCACCGGGGCGGATGGTGATCCCCTCGTTCCTGGCGACCTCCACCCCGTCGAGGTAGAGGACGGCCGTGCCGCCGTCCACCGTGTGCGTCAGGTGCCGCCACCCGCCCCGGGGCAGACCGCGCTCCGCCGCCACCTGCTGCTCCGTGGACCAGTCCCCGGTGGCCAGCGCGGCGCGTAGCCCGCTGTCCTCGGTGCCTCCGGTGGCGAAGAGGTAGCCGTCGCCCACCCCGGCCCGGTCGGTGTTGCCGAAGCCGTAGAGGAAGTAGGGCGTCGGCTGCGCCGGGTCGACCCACACGTCGGCGCTCACGGTCACCGCGTCCAGCCCGGACAGCAGGTGGTCGGGCAGTGCGACGTGGCCGTCGGTGCCCCCGAACTCCAGCGCGTCCCCGACCCACCGGACGTCGCCGTGAAGCGTCCCGTGGTAGCCGTGCCCGGAGACGTCGACCGCCCGCGACCCGGCCTCGGGTTCACCGGCGGCACCGTCCAACGGCCAGTGCGCCACCAGCCCGGACTCGTCCGCCTCGACGGGCGGCACCGGTCCGCCGGCGAGCCGGTCGTGCTCGGCCTGGGTGAGGGGGATGACCGAACCGTGCCGGGCGCCCGGCGGGAGGCGGTAGTCGCTGGACATGGTCCAGCGCCCGGAGTCGAGGTCCGTGGTCTCGAAGGGCACGTACCCCCGGCCGCCGAACTCGTCGATGAACAGGTGCCAGCGGTCCCCGGAGTTCGCCCGGAACACCGCCGGCCCCTCGCCGCGCTCGACGCCGGGGGAGTCCTCGCTGGCCCGGCCGACGCAGTCGGCGACGAAGTCCCAGGAGATGGAGGTCAGTTCCGTTGACCGCTCGGCCACCAGGAACTTGGCGCACGGCGACGAGGAGTCGGGGTCGCGCTCGTCCTTGGTGAACCGGTGGTAGACGCCCTCGTGTTCGATGACGGCCGAGTCGATGACCGAGTGGCCCGGGTCGTGCCACACCTGGGCCTCGCTGAAGGAGACGAAGTCCCGGGTCGTGGCGTACATCATCCGGTTGTGGCTCGTCCCGGTGTGGTCCGGGTCGTCCTCGGCGTACAGCTTGGACGCCCAGAACACCACGTAGGCGTCCAGCTCCTCGCTCCAGTGCGCCTTCGGGGCCCAGGTGTTGCCGGCGTTGGGCGGCGACACCTCGACCGACCGCTGCTCGGACCAGCTCACCAGGTCCGTGGAGTCCCACACCATGATGGAGCGGCTGCCGTGCCGCTGCGCGCCGTCCCAGTCCCCGTTGCCGTGGATGCGCAGGTCGGTGGCGATCAGGTAGAAGCGGTCGCCCTCGGGGGAGCGGATCAGGAACGGGTCCCGGACCCCCTCGTCGCCGAGCGTGGAGCTCAGCACGGGCTGTCCGTCGTTGAGTTCGTCCCAGCGCAGCGGGTCGTTCCCCCGGCTGAGCGCGAAGTACACCTGCTCACCGTCGGGCCGGCCCTCGCCGGTGAAGTAGGCGAAGAGGTAGCCGGCGTAGGGCTCGGTCGCGGCTTCCGGCTCCGGGGGAGCCGGGTGCGGCGTCGCCGTCGCGGTTTCGGACCAGAGGGAGGCCGCGACCAGCGCCGGGGTGAGGGCGGCGGCGACCAGCGCGGCGAGTCGGTGGCGGGCGGGGCGGGGGCGTCGTCCGTGGGGCATCGTTGTCCCGTTCGTGTCGAGTCCCGGCGAGCGGCTGAACCAACGGATGTGAGCGCTAACACAGAGTCGGTGACGAGGACGTTACGGAGTGCGACGTCCTGTGGTCAAGAGGCCACCCAGGCGGCGACGAGCGGGCGGCCGTGGACCTCGTCATCCGGCACCTCGCCCTGACGGACGTGATCGCCACGACGCCCGAGCCAGCCCGGCGCGAGGACGGGCACCGCCCCGCCACCTCCACACCGCCCACCCGCGACACATGCACCGACGCCAGCCCGCAGCCCAGGGCAGCGCCGCCCCACCCCGGCCGCGCGGCGCCACCCCCACCCGTTCGCGCACCCGGCGTCAGCCCTCCGGGCCACGGCCGGAACCGGCCACGCGGGGCTAGCATGATCACGTGGCGCTCCGAGCGGAGACGAGGCTGCCAGTGGACGACACGCCCGTGCGCGGACGACCGGCGCGGCACCCCGCGATGACCGACGTGGCCCGACTCGCCGGCGTCTCCCACCAGACCGTCTCCCGTGTCCTCAACGGACACCCCCACGTCCGCGAGCAGACCCGGCTCCGCGTCCGCGCCGCCATCGACGAACTCGGCTACCGCCCCAACCGCGCCGCCCGAGCGCTGGCCACCGGCCGGTCGCAGGTCATCGGCGTGGTCGCGCAGCACAGCACCCTCTACGGCCCGGCCTCGCTGCTCGCCGCGCTGGAACTCGCCTCCGACACCGCCGGGTTCGCCGTGCGGGTCCGCCGGGTCAGGGCGCTGGACCGCGCGAACATCCTCGACGCCGTGGACCGCCTCCGCGACGACCAGGTGGCGGGCATCGTCGCCATCGCCCCCACCCTCTCCGCCAGCGAGGCGCTGGCCGACATCCCCACCGACATGCCCCTGGTCACCGTCGACGGCGACCCCGACCGGGCCACCGCCCTCGTCACCGTCGACCAGGTGTCCGGCGCCCACCAGGCCACCCGCCACCTGCTCGACATCGGACACCGCACCGTCTGGCACGTCTCCGGCCCACCGGACTGGTTCGACAGCGCCGGCCGCGTCGAGGGCTGGCGGCGTGCCCTGGAACGGAGCGGCGCGGAGGTGCCGCCCGTGGTGGCCGCCGACTGGAGCGCCGCAGCCGGCTACCACGCCGGCCAGGCGCTCGCCCGGATGCCCGAGGTGACGGCCGTCTTCGCCGCCAACGACCACCTCGCGCTCGGCGTCCTCCGCGCGATGCACGAACGCGGCCGCCGGGTGCCCACCGACGTCAGCATCGTCGGCTTCGACGACGTCCCGGAGGCCGCCTACTTCACCCCGCCGCTGACCACCGTCCGCCCCGACTTCGACGCGGTCGCCGGGGACGCGCTCGGGCTCCTCCTGGCCCAGATCGAGGACGGAGAGGTCAGCGTGGCGCGGCGGACGCGGGAACCGGCCCTCGTCCGGCGGGACAGCGTCACCGCACCACCCGGGTAGCCGCTGGCGGCGGGCCGGGGAGGGCTGAGTCGACCCGCGCCGGGGCGGCTGGGCCTGTCAATTCGCCCCGCGCCCGGCTCAGGCGGTCCGGCCGAGGAGCGCCAGGATGCGGGTCTGCTCGTTCACCTCGCCCACCACCGGCACCGGCGGCTGGCACACCCCCTCCGAGTAGAGGGTGTCGCCCATCCGCTCCATGAAACCGGCCACCATCTCCAGGTTCTCCGGAGGGATCGTGGTGTTCCCCCCGGTGGCCTTCGCGATGTCCCAGGCGTGCACCACCAGGTCAAAGCAGTAGAACGCCCCGATCGTCGCCGCCAGCGTGCTCCGCCCGAACGGCGTGTCATGGGCGCGGTTGGCCCGCATCGGGTCGTCCAGCACGTCCTGCACCGCGTCCCGCGTGTGCTCCCAGGCGCCGAGCGGCGCGGTCTCCACGGTGGGCCCGGCCGGGACCTGGATGCCCACCTTGCGCAGCACCGAGTTCTGCGTGTCCACCACGTGCGCGAGCACGTCCCGCGCCGTCCACCCGACGCACGGCGACTGCGACTCCCAGCCGCTCGCCGGCACGGCACGAACCCGCTCGGTGAAGGTGGCGGCGAGTCGCCGGTACAGGCCCCCGGTGGTGTTGTCGTTGCTCATGCGGCGATTCTCCCTGCCGCACCACGAGGCTGATCACCCACGGCCACCACGGTGCTGGGGGCCCTGCCGGGCAGTGGTCTTGTGGAGCGGGAGGGTCGCGCCACCGTTGAACCGGGCGGGCCGGTGGGGCCAGTGGCCGGGCGGCGGCCAGCCCGCACCCCGTGGGGCGGATCGCGTCAACCCCACGCGGCGTTCCCTGCCGCCACCCGCGAAGGCGGGTCGGCTTCGCGTCGGGAGAACTTCACCCCACCGGATAAACATGGTGCGATCCGGGTGAATGGCTGATGAAGAATCGCTCGTTGTGTGATCAAGATACTAGTGCGAAAGAGTGGGCTGCGAATCACCGACCAGGTGCGAGGTAGTGCCGATGGTCTGTCCTGCCTTGCTCTGTTCAGGTGACAATATCGCAGCGGATGTCTTTTCTGTCGGGCGCGAACTCTAAAGTCGCGCCGACCTCAACGAGAGCTGCCCCGACAGGAAATTCGTGATGAATCAACTATGGGCGCACAGTCGCAACGACAAGGGCGAACGGCACACCCTGCGAGACCACCTGATCTCCACCGGCGAGCTCGCGGCACGCTTCGCCGAGCCCTTCGGCGCCGCGCCGCTGGCCCGCGCCCTGGGGCTCTTCCACGACGCGGGGAAGGCCAGCTGCTCCTGGCAGGAAGCCCTGCTGGCGGTGGAGGGGCAGGACCGCCGGACCGGGGTCCCGCACAAGGAGTTCGGCGCGGTGGCCCTGCGCGGCCCCGCCCACGTCGCCGCCCTCGCGGTGCTCGGCCACCACGGAGGCCTCACGCGGCCATCGGACCTGTCCGACCTGCCCGACTTACCCGCCGAGGACCCGGAAACCCTGCGTCGTTTCCTCGACGCGGTACCCGAAGCCAAGGACTTCCTCTCCGGCGGCAACCTCATCCCCGAAAACTGGCGCCGTTGCCAGTCCACCGCCGAGGTCGGCATTCGCCTGGTGTTCTCCGCGCTCGTCGACGCCGACCGCCTCGACACCGGCGCGCACAGGGCGGGGACCGAGCCCACGGTCCGACCCGCCCCCGACATGGAACAGCTCTGGAAACGGTACGACCAGGAACGGGTGAACGTCCTCGCGAAGCGCGCCGCGAGCGGGAAACGCGCCGATCCGGTCGTCGACACGGCCCGCGAACAGGTCTACCAGGACGCGGTGCGCGCCGCCGAGCGGCCGGGCGGCCTGTTCAGGATGGCCGCGCCCACCGGGTCGGCCAAGACGATGGCCGCCGGGGCCTTCGCCCTGCGGCACGCCGCCCTGCACGGCAAGTCGCGGGTCATCGTCGCCGTCCCGTTCACCACGATCACCGAGCAGAACGCGGGCCGCTACCGGGAGCTGCTCGGCGCCGACGTGGTGCTCGAACACCACTCCTCGGTGGACCTGGACACCGCGCCCCGCTGGTACCGGCCGGCGGCGGAGAACTGGGACGCCGACTTCATCGTGACCACCACCGTCCAGCTGTTCGACTCGCTGTTCGGCCGCAAACCCGAGCGGTCCCGCAAACTGCACCGCCTGGCGAACTCGGTCATCGTCCTCGACGAGGTCCAGGCCCTCCCGCTGAGCCTGCTCACCCCGATCCTCGACGTGCTGCGGGTACTCGCCGAGGAGTTCGGCACCACGGTGGTGCTCAGTTCCGCCACCCAACCGGCCTTCCAATCGTTGCCCGTGTGGAAGGACTTCCCGGTCACCGACATCGTCCCCGACCCCACTCGGCTCTTCGACGACCTCCGGCGGGTCCGCTACGAGTGGTGGTGCGACCCCCGCCCCACCCTGGCCGAGATCGCGGAGGCTGCCCTCGACGAACGGCAGTGCCTCGTGGTCGTCAACACCACGGGCAACGCCCGCACCGTCTACCGGCACGCCAACCCCGACGAGACGTCCCCACACGTCCTGCACCTGTCGGCCCGGTTGTGCGGGGCCCACCGGCAGCAGGTGCTCCACGACGCCAACCGCCGCCTGAACGCCGACGAGCCCATCCTCCTGGTCTCCACCCAGCTCATCGAGGCCGGCGTCGACATCGACTTCCCGGTCGTCTACCGCGTGCTCGCCGGCGCCGACGCCGTCCAACAGGCCGCCGGCCGCGCCAACCGGGAGGGCACCTTGGGCCGGGAGGGCGGCCGGGTCGTCATCGTCGTCCCGGAGGACGGCGGCTATCCCGGCGCCGAGTACCGGGCCCTCGCCGAACAGACCAGCGTCCACTTCTGGGAGGGCCAGGACCCCGACCGGCTGGACGCGCTCGACCGCTACTACCGGGGCGTGTACTCGGCGCTGAACCTGGCAGACAACCGCCGCGCGAACGCCGTCCAGCGCGGGCGGGCCGCGTTCGACTACCAGTCGGTGGCCGAGGGCCCGCTCCTCGACGCGGGCGGCGCTGGGACGGCCAGGGACCGGGAACTCGCGTTCCGCATGATCGACGAGGACACCGTCCCCGTCGTCGTCGACTTCCACGGCAAGAACAAGGACCACAAGGGAGAGGGACCGCGCCTGGCGGAACGCCTGCGCTCGTCGACGAACCCGACCCCCCAGGACTTCCGCGCGGTTCAACCCTATGTGGTCCCACTGCCCCGGGCGTTGCTCAACCGCCCCGACATCCGAGCGATCTGCCGTCCCGTCGTCGGCGACCTGCACGAATGGGCTGGCGACTACCACGAGGCGTACGGCATCGACACGACCGACATCGTTCAGGAGGAAGTGTGGTGAAACCGAGTTCCCCGCGCGAGGAGTGGGACCCGGTGGTGGTGCAGGTGTGGGGCGACGCGGCCCTGTTCACCCGCCCCGAACTCAAGGTCGAACGGGTCACCTACCCGGTGATGACGCCCAGCGCGGCCGTGGGCGTGCTGGAGGCGATCTTCTGGAAACCGGAGTTCGACTGGCGGGTGACGGCGATCGAGGTGCTGCGCCCGGTCCGGCAGTTCACCCAGCGCCGCAACGAGACCAGCGACCTGCCGCCGTTGGCGGAGGCCGCGAAGGGTGAGCGCCGCGTCGATACCGCCGCCCACCGGGTCCAACGCTTCGCGCTGTGCCTGAAGGACGTCGCCTACCGCATCCACGCCCAGGTCGAACTCCGACCGCACGCCACCCACCGGGCGGAGGCCTACCGCGACCAGTTCCGGCGCCGAGTGCGGCGGGGCGCCTGCTTCCACCAGCCCTACCTGGGCACCCGCGAGTTCTCCGCCTACTTCGGCCTGCCCGACGACACCCCCGCCGTCGAGACCTACACCGAGGACCTCGGGCTCATGATCCACAGCATCGACCACTCCACCGAACCCCCCACGACGCACTGGTTCCACGCCGAGGTCGTACGGGGACGGATGAACGTCCCGCCCTCCGGGGTGGCGGTGCCCCGGGCCACCCCGGTCGGCGTGGGCGGAGGTGCGTGATGCTGGTCAAACGCCTGGTCGACCATGCCCAGCGCCAGGGGACGAGCAAGCCGTTCCACCGGGAACGGGAGCTGCACTGGCAACTGGAGATCAGCACCGCCGGCCGCCCACCTCTCCTCACCCGGGTCACCGACCCGGCGGCGACGAGGCCGGGGCGGGGGGTGAGCCGCCAGGTCCCCGCCGTCGTCCGCACCGTGGGCATCTCCCCGAACCTCGCGGCCGACGACATCCAGTACGTGCTCGGCTGGGCCGACGAGAAGACGAAACCCGAACGGGCCGCGAGCTGTCACGCGGCCTTCGTCGACCTGGTCACCCGCTGGGCCGGCGACCCGGCGGCCCAGGACGACACCCTCGCCCAGGCGGTGGCCGCCTTCTACCAGCAGAACGGGCCGCACCGGGTCGCGGAACCAGAGGGCTGGACGTCCAAGCAGGGCGTGTTGCTCGTCGTCGACGGTGTCCCGGCCACCGAGGCGCCCTCAGTGGTGCCGTACTGGTCCACCGAAGTCGCCCGACGCAAGGCCGGTGGCGCCGCCACCGGGCTGTGCCTGTCCTGCGGCACCGTCGCTCCTCTGGTCGACACCGTCCCCGGCAAGGTGCCGAAGAAGCTCGTCCCCGGCGCCTCCAACGACGCCGCCCTGGTCAGCGTCAACGAACGGGTCTTCGGCTACCAGCTGACGACCGGCCTCACCCACACCCCGCTGTGCATGGTGTGCGCCGACAGCATGACCACCGGGCTGGTGGCCGTGCTCTCCAGCGACCACACCTCCAGCTACGCCCGACAGGACAGCAAACTCGCCTGGTGGTACAGCGGCCCACCCGAGACCGACTGGATGGCCCAGCTCGAACAACCCGACCCGAGCGCCGTCTCCCGGCTCCTCACCTCCCCGCACGAGGGGAAGGCGGTCGCCAACGGGGGGAAGGACCTGACCCGCTTCCACGCCCTCACCGTCAGCGGCAACATCGCCCGCATCATGGTGCGGGACTGGGTCGAGATGCCCCTGCCCGAACTCGAACGGAACATCAGGTCCTGGTTCGAGGACATCGAGATCGTCCGGGCACGCGGCCACGACCGCCCCCTCCGGCTGTGGACGCTCGTGCTGGCCACTGGCCGGTGGCAGCCCAAGCTCAAGGCCTACGCCGAGATGGGCAGCAAGTCCTCCCGCCGGTCGGAGCGGCTGCACCGACAGCTCGTCGCGACCGCGTTGCGGAACACCCCACCACCCCCGGAACTCCGCCACCACCTGCTGGCGCGCATCACCAACGACGGACGAGTGGACGCCTACCGGGCGGCGCTGCTCCGCCTCTCCCTCGTCCGCCAGTACGGAAAGGACCACGTCATGCCCGGTCTCGACGAGACCAACACCGACCCCGCGTACCTGTGCGGGCGGATCTTCACCCTCCTCCAGCGCATCCAGCGCACCGCGTTGGGCGATGTCAACACCAGCTTCGCCGACCGCCACTTCGCCGGTGCCCTGAGCAAGCCGGACCAGGCGGTAACAACCGGCATGCGGGAGGCGCAGCCCTGGTTGAAGAAGTTGTGGCGCGACAAGACCAAACGCGGCCTGTCGGTGCGCCTCGACCGGGAGCTGGCCAGGATGACCACGCTGCTCGAGGCCGCGGCGCTCCCCGCCCGCTTCACCACCGCCCAGCAGAGCTGCTTCGTCCTCGGCTACTACCACCAGAAGGCCAGGTACGACGAGGAGATGCTCGCCGCGTTGGAGAAGAAGAACAAGGAGGCGGAAGGCGGGCCCGACGCCGAGCCCGACACCCCCTGAGCGTCCCCAGCCCAACCCGGCCCCGATCCACCTGACGAACCCACTGGCAGGAGAACCATGAGCAACGCCGTACCCGCACACCTCGACCCCACCGTGCGGCACGACATCGTCTTCTACTTCGACGTCACCGACGGCAACCCCAACGGCGACCCCGACTCCGGCAACCGGCCACGCCTGGACCTGGACACCCAGCACGGCCTGGTGACCGACGTCGCGCTCAAGCGGAAGATCCGCAACACCCTGGCGTTGGCTGGCGACGGCGACCCCCGCTACGGGATCTTCGTCGAGGCGGGCCACGCCCTGAACACCAGGCTCCTGGAAGCCGCGAGCGCCAACGGCGCCGAGGAGGAGAAGATCAGCACCGAGCAGGTCACCAACACCCGTGCCTGGCTGGCGAACCGCTACGTCGACATCCGCCTCTTCGGTGCGGTGCTCTCCACGGGCAGCAAGGTCACCAAGCGGCTCGGCCAGATCTACGGTCCGCTCCAGGTGACGATGGCGCGCAGCGCCGACCCGGTGAGCCCGGTCGACCACGCGATCACCCGCGTCACCCAGACGAAGAAGGAGGACATCGACAAGGGGGAGAGCACCGAGATGGGCGGCAAGTGGACCGTCCCCTACGGCCTCTACCGCGCCGAGCTGTACTACTCGGCGGCCCGGGGCAGGCAGACCGGCGTGGACAGCCGTGACCTGGAGCTGCTGTACCGGTCGATGACGATGATGTTCGACCACGACCGCTCCGCGACGCGCGGCCGGCTCGCCCCGCGAGGTCTCCACGTGTTCAGCCACCAGGACGCCTTCGGGAACGCCCCCGCCCACACCCTGTGCGAGCGCGTGGTGGCCGAGCGGACCGAGCCGGACAACCCGCTCCCGCCGAGGTCGTTCACCGACTACAAGCTGCGCGTCGACTCCGCGGCACTGCCCGACGGTGTCACCCTGACCACGGTGCTCGGCTGACGTGATGGGGTCCTCACACTCGGAAGGGGCCGGGCCGAGGCCCGGCCCCGAACCCAGCGTCACCCTCGGAGGGTTGGAGCACTACGCCTACTGCCCCCGGCAGGCGGCGTTGATCCACGTCGAGCAGTACTTCGAGGATGATGCGGCCACGACCAGGGGTTCGCTGCATCACGAGGTCGTCGACCGCGGCGACACCACCAGGAACCGTCGCGGTGTGCGCCAGTGGAACTCGCTGCCGGTGCGCAGCACGCGGCTGGGCATCCACGGGGTCTGCGACACGGTCGAGTTCGGGCCGGACGGTCCGGTGCCGGTGGAGCACAAGTCCGGTGGCTACCGGCCTGGGGGACCGGCCGACGTGCAGGTCGCCGGCCAGGTGTTGTGCCTCCGGGAGATGTTCGGGGCGGAGGTGCCCCACGGGGTCGTCTTCGCCGGGCAACGCCGTCGGCGGCACGTCGTCGAGGTCGACGCCGCCCTGGAACGCCGGGTGGTTGACACGGCCGAGCGACTGCGCGAGCTGATCACCACCGGGACCACGCCGCCCCCCGTGCACGACAGCCGCTGCCGCCGGTGTTCCCTCCGGCCCGGGTGCGTGCCCGAGCTGCGCGCGGCATCGCCCGGGGACCCTTTCACACCACGTCCGTTGGGAGAGTGGGATGACTGAAGCACTGAGGACCCTGTTCATCTCGACCCCGGGCACAAGCTTGGGGTTGGACGGCGACGCGGTGCGAATCACCAGCCCCGACAGGCCCGGCCGGCACCTGCAACCCCTGGTTCGACTCGACCACCTGGTGGTCAACAAGGGGGTGCACGTCTCCGAGGACCTGTTCCACCGGTGCTCGGAGGACGGCCGGTCAGTCACCTGGTTGAGTCAGAACGGCAAGCTGCTCACCAGGACCTCCGGCCGGCAGACCGGCGGGGCGCGGCTCCGCATCGAGCAGGTCCGGGCCTACGACGACCCTGCCCGCCGACTGGCCCTGGCCCGCGCGTTCGTGGCCGGCAAACTGCACAACTACCGCCAACTGGTGCTGCGCATCGCGCGGGACAGGCAGGGCGGTGATCGGGAGTTGCTGCGGGATATCGCCGCCGACCACGCCGCCACGTTGCCACGCCTGCGGGAAGCCGACGACCTGGACACGATCCGGGGTCTGGAGGGCAGCGCCGCGCGGCGGTACTTCCAGGCGATGGGCGTGCTGATCCCGGGGGCGAACCCGGGGCGGACCCGTCGTCCTCCCACTGATCCCGTCAACTGCGCGCTGTCCTTCGGCTACACGATGCTGGAGGTCGCCACCAGGGGAGCGGTCGACGAGGTCGGGCTCGACCCGTTCATCGGGTACCTGCACGACGTGCGGCCAGGCAAGGCGTCGTTGTCCCTGGACCTCATGGAGGAGTTCAGGACGATGCTGGTGGACCGCCTCGTCATCACGCTGTTCAACAAGAAGCAGCTGAGCGAGCGGGACATGGAGACCCTGCCCGGAGGGGAGGTCAGGTTCACGGAGGAGGGACGGAAAGCGTTCCTCTCCCACTGGTCCACGGCGCGGGACCGGATGTGGCACCACCCGGTCCTGGACCGGGAGGTTCCCGCGTCCACCCTGCCGCTGCTCCAGGCGCGGTTGTTGGCCCGGCACCTCCGAGGTGACACGCCGACCTACACCCCGTGGTCGGCGGGCTGAGGGGTGGAGTTGCTGATCAGCTACGACGTTGAGACCGCTACTCGGGACGGTCAGCGGCGGCTGCGCAGGGTGGCGAAGATCTGCGAGGCTTACGGGCACCGGGTGCAGAAGTCCGTGTTCGAGGTGGTGTGCCGGCCGCAGGACTGGGTGTTGATGAAGCACCGCCTGGCAGAGGTGATCAACTCCGAGCGGGACAGTATCCGCGTCTACCACCTCGACCGGGGTTCGTTCTCCCGCGCGGAGCACATGGGGGCGTCGCGGCTCGCGCCGCACGAATCGCCTCTGGTGTACTGACGGTGCTTTCCGGAGACTGGACAGGAAGGGCAGTCGTGACAGGGAATTCCGCTGGTGCGCTCGCAGGCCGGCCGAGCCGGCCCCAGGGTGGTGCGGATCCGCGCCGTGTGCCGTGTGGAGTTCGCGCGGATCGGAAGCGTCACGCGACACGCCTGGACTCTCCTAAGCAAATCCCGGGCGTGTCGTCATCTTTGTCTGGTTTGCGGGAAGCTTGTCGCAACATGAAATGGGAAAACCGCTGCTCACGCAGGTTGCACCGGGCCTCCGGGCCCGGTGAGGATCGCAACGAGGACTTGACCGAGTCCTCGCCGACCTGGCCGCGGTTGCACCGGGCCTCCGGGCCCGGTGAGGATCGCAACGCGAAGTCCGACAGCTGGTAACGGACGATCTCCCCATAGTTGCACCGGGCCTCCGGGCCCGGTGAGGATCGCAACGATACAATCCGTGCCTCCGCCTCCGGGCCACCGAGGTTGCACCGGGCCTCCGGGCCCGGTGAGGATCGCAACCATCGGGGACTCCTTCTGTGAAGGGTCGCCCGCCCGGGCGTTGCACCGGGCCTCCGGGCCCGGTGAGGATCGCAACCGGTTGCGGAGAGTCGCGCCGCAATCCGGTGCGCGACGGGTTGCACCGGGCCTCCGGGCCCGGTGAGGATCGCAACTGGAGACAGAACGGCCCGGGTGGTGCGGTAACACCAGGTTGCACCGGGCCTCCGGGCCCGGTGAGGATCGCAACGGACATCGACGGCGGCGCCATCCCCGGCGACCTAGCCGTTGCACCGGGCCTCCGGGCCCGGTGAGGATCGCAACGCCGCCGGCGACGTCGACTCCCTCCTGGCCGCGGTCGTTGCACCGGGCCTCCGGGCCCGGTGAGGATCGCAACGCCAGGGCCGGTGGAACGCCTGGCCCGAGTGGTGGGGTTGCACCGGGCCTCCGGGCCCGGTGAGGATCGCAACTTGGACTTCAGGAGCTCGGCTTCCGAGTTGGTGAGGAGAGTTGCACCGGGCCTCCGGGCCCGGTGAGGATCGCAACCCACTGATGCTGCCTTGGTGACTGCCAGGGGCGCGCGTTGCGCCGGTCCTTTTCCTAACGGGACTGCGAGGCGCCGGGGCGCCCTCCGAAGGGCACGACCCGGAGCCTCGCGTGTTCCTTCGTGCGGATCGTAGTAGGCGTCAGAACCCGTCTGCTGCTCTCGCGATGAACTCTCCCGCCTCCTTCGGCGGGGTGACCTGCGAATCAGCGGGAAATGCGGCCGAGCAGGGGGAAGGCAGAACGCACACGAACTGATCGCCACCCACGACCACGGTCACCGCTTTCCCGCCCAAGGCGGGCAAGGTGCTGACCATCAGCGATGCCACGGGTTCCGGCCCAGGCACGATCGCCGTCACGACCGCTTCCCCGTCCGCCACCAGCAGGGCACCCGCGACCCGTCGGGCCTGCATCACCGGCAGGCCCACGGGTTCCTCGGGTGCGTGCTCGGGGCGCAGGACAACGCCGAGCCGGCTGGTCTCCACCAGCACGGACACCGGCCCACACCGGGCGGGCATCCATCCGATGATCCGTCCCAGCGCGTTCCCCGGCACGAGAACCACCGGCTCCGATGTGGTCACCGCGCACCCTGCCTCAGGTAGGGCCGTATCCGGCTGGAACGACGGGGGAGGACGAAGGCACGGACTCGGCAGGACCGTGCTGGCGGAATGCGGGGAAGCACCGTGGTCACCGACTCCGCCACATCGACCGGGTTCACGCTCACCACCCCCGCCGGCATCGTCCGGCTGCCTCGTCCAGCACCCGTGCCAACTGACGCACCGGGCGGGGACCCAGCAGTAGCGGCCACCCCCACCCATTGCCGGCCAGCGCCAGCCGGGCGCCTCCAGTACCCGCACCGGGAACGGCGAGGGACGTCACCGCCAGGCGCAACGCCGAGGACCCGACGTGCAGGGGGATCGCGAGATTCCGGCGATGGAGCAGGGCCGTGGAGAACTGTCGGGCGGCGTGCGGCGCCACCAGCCCGACGGTGCCGGCGGCGAGCAGGACCGCCGCCGACTCGTCAGCGGTGAGGGTGAGCACGACGGTCGTGGGTTGTCCGGTGGGTGCCACTGCGGCGACGCTGGCTCGCCAGGCGTCTCGGGGCAGGGTGCGGTGGGGACTGGTCACGGGCTGGGCTCCGTCCAGATGGGAAGGACTCCGGTCAGGGCCGGGATGGGGGCGGTGGCCGCGGGATCGGGGGGAGGTGCCACCGCCCCCGGCCGTCGCCCGCGCGTGCGCGGGGCGGGCGACGACCGTTCCCGGTGCGCGGCGGCGGGGCGCACCGTCGCCGCGCGGTGCCGGCCCCCGAGGGGAGGTGGGGCCGGACGGTGGAAGGGGGCGGCGGTGGTGTCGGGGTCCGCCGCCCCCGGCCGGGCGCGCCTCGGGGAGTCGGGCGGCGCGTCCGGCCTGTCCTGGGCTCGCGTCGCGAGCAGTACGGCTACGGGGATCGGGTGAGTGGGTCGGGAGGAGTTGTGTGGAGGTGTGGCAACCGCGTGCCGTGGCTTTTCGCGGTGCCGGTTCTCGCGTTCGAAGAGGACCGCAGCCGCCACCATCAGTGCCGCGGGTCCCAGCGTGACCACGATGGCGAATACCGGAGTGTTGACGGCCTGCCACATGCAGTAACCTCCTGATGTGCGAACCGAAAATGGTTCGCGAACCAGCCTTGGTTCTGTGTCCAGCCTGGAGCGTGGTGGCGGAGGTGGCAAGCGCTCGATCGGATGAATGACATCGAGGCTTGGCTGACTACTCTGTGGTGCATGGCCCGTACCAACCTGACGCCCTTGTCCCGGGCGCTCGGCGACGCCATCCGAAAGCAGCGGACAGCTTCGGGCCTCACCGTTCGCGCGCTGGCGGACAAGATGGGGTTACGCCATACCGCGATTGTCAGGCTCGAAGGCGGTACCAGGCGGGCACCGTTGGATGAGTTGGCCGCGCTGCTCGGCACGGTGGGGACTCCGCCCGACGAGCGTGACCGCATCATGGCGATGGCACGGGATGTCGACCGCGATACGTGGTCAACGAGCGGCGGGAGCGGCGCCACGGCGCAGCTTGCGACCCTGGTGCGTTACGAGCGTGAAGCCATCGCACTCACCGAGGCGAACGCGCTGCTCGTTCCCGGGCTGCTACAGGTGGAGCCCTACATCCGCTCAGTGATGGAGGGGCTCCCACCTGACGTCATCGACGCCCGCACTTACTACAGAATCGGCCGCCAGCAAATCTTGACCAGAGCTGAGCCACCCAAGATGCTCGCACTGATCGACGAGGCAGTGCTCGCCAGGACCATCGGCGGCCCTGCTGTCATGGCCCATCAGATGGACCACCTCGTATCGCTGGTGGACGCAGGAAATGTGGAGGTGCGGGTTATCCCACTTGCCGCCGGGAGCGCGGCCATGATGGCGTCGGGTTGGATGCTCGTCGAGTTGCCAGACGGTCCGCCAGTGGTCCATCTGGACCATGCGCAGGCAGGCACGATGCTCCATACACGACGCGATGTGGCCGCGTTTGAGCAGGCGCGGGATACGATCATCGCAGCTACCCTCAACCCAGAAGCTTCTCGCCAGATGATTACCCGTTACGCACAGTCCTATCGAAGCACTCAGAGCGAGGAATGATGACCACCATTCTTACAGGTTGGCGCAAGTCGACCCGCAGCGATAACCAGTCCAATTGTGTTGAGATTGGTGGAGCGCCGGGCTTGGCTGGTATCCGGGACAGCAAGAACCGGGGCGCTGGTGTTCTGGTCGTTGATCGTCAGGTCTTCGCGGCGTTCATCGAGGCTGTGAAGCGCGATCGTCTCTGATCCCGACGTTCCGGGCGCGCCTTCGTGCTCCTCGGGCCCGAACCTCGTCCTGCTCCCGGTGTCCGTCATCCCGGCCGGGGGGGACGATCCCGACCGACAAGGCCGGTTGGTGAGCCCGTTCGAGCGTCGGCGGATGGCGTCAGGGGCGCTGCCGGGTTCCCGAGAACTGGGGATCCCCACCGGGACTGTTCCGCGCTACGGAGACCAGTACGAAGGGCAGGCAGCATGACCGCACAGGAACTCCTCGGCTGGCGGAAGGCACGAGCGAGCGGCCCGCAAGGGGACTGCATCGAGGTGGGTGGGGCGCCGGGCTTGGCTGGGATTCGGGACAGCAAGAACCGGGGCGGTGGTGTTCTGGTCGTTGATCGTCAGGTCTTCACGGCGTTCATCGACGCGGTGAAGCGCGACCGTCTCTGACCCCGCGAACGACGTTCTCGGCGCGGCCCTCGCACTCCTCGTGCGGGGCCGCATCCCGTTGCCTCCTGGCCAGCCGTCCCGAGCGGACGGGAAGGACGGGAGGAGCGGGAAGGTTGCGCTCGCTGCCGACGCCGTGCTGCCGGGCCGGAGAGGCCGTCGCGTTCCTCAGGGTTCGGCGCCTCCGGCGCACCACCATGCCGAGCGCTATGGCGGGCCTGGGTCCCACGCCGCCCGTCGAGCTGTCCCCGAGGTCCGTCGGCACGGAGGTCCATCAGCCCGGCTACTCGGCCCGGGGTGGTCGGTGCCCGGTAGGAACGCGAACGGGGTGTGGACGGTGAACCCGTCCACACCCCGTCTCGTCCGTTGTCAGCGCGTGGGGCGCACCAGGCGGTCGGTGCCCACGCGGTCCCGCAGCACCTCGGGCACCAGCACCGAACCGTCCTCCTGCTGGAACTGCTCCAGGATGGCGGGCATCAGCCGGCTGGTGGCCAGGGCGGACCCGTTCAGGGTGTGCACGAACTGGGTCTGCTTCGCCTGCGGCGCGCGGAAGCGGATGTTCGCCCGCCGGGCCTGGTAGTCGCCGGCCCAGGACACCGACGACACCTCCTTGTAGCCGTTGGCGTGCGGCATCCACACCTCGATGTCGAAGGTCCTGCGCATCGTGGCGCTGGTGTCACCAGCGGCGAGCTTCGACGTCCGGAAGTGCAGGCCCAGCCCGCGCACCAGTGCCTCGGCGGCGTCGACCATCGACTCGAAGGCCTCGGCGGCGCCGTCCGGGGTGGTGAACTGGAACAGCTCGACCTTGTTGAACTGGTGTCCGCGCACCGTGCCACGCTCGTCGGAGTGGGTGCCGGCCTTCTCCCGGCGGTAGCAGGGCGTGTAGGCGAAGACCCGGCGGGGGAGCTCCGCCTCGGTGAAGATCTCGTCCTGGTGGGCGGCGAGGAGCGCGGTCTCGGAGGTCGGCAGCAGGAATTGCGGGCGGTCCGACACCGGGTTGGCGATGTGGTAGACGTCGTCGCTGAACTTGGGGAACTGCCCTGCGGCGAAGCCGGCGCTCTCCAACAGCATGTGCGGCGGCAGGACGAAGGTGTAGCCGGCGGCGTTGTGCTGGTCGATGAACCAGTTCAGCAGCGCCCATTCCAGACGGGCGCCGTAGCCGGTGTACATCCAGTAGCCGGAGCCGCCGAGTTTGGTTCCCCGGTCGAAGTCGACCAGCCCGTACTCCTTGGCGACCACGGTGTGGTCGATGAAGTCCCCCAGGGCCGGCTTCTCGCCCCACACCCGCAGGACCTCGTTGTTCTCCTTGCCGCCCGGCACGACGTCGTCGGCGGGCATGTTCGGCAGGCCGGCCATCTCCTGGCGGAGTTCCGCGCCGACGTTCTCCAGCTCGCTCTCGAGGGCGAGCAACGCCGCCTTGGTGTCCGGGGGCGGGGGCAGGGGCTCGCTCGACTCGCGCTTGGCCTTCGCGTAGGCGCGTGAGGCCTCCTTGCGCTTGCGACGCTCCTCCTCGATCCGCTGGAGCAGCTGACGGCGCCGCGCGTCGAGGTCGACGATCGCGGACAGGGACCGATCCACCTCGGAGCTGTCGAGTCGTTTCGACAGGGCGGCCGCGACGGCCTCCCGCTCACGGCGGATCAGGTCCAGATCAAGCATGGCGTTCCTTCGTCAGCTCAGGTGCGAGAGTGCGTGAACTCGCCTTCAGGTGGCGGAAGCGGACCAACCGGGCTCCCTACCATGTCGAACGATCGGAAAGTCTAACGGGAACACCGCTCAGGTCCGGCGGCGGGTTGAGACCGGGTACCCGATCACCGGCAGGGTGGTTGACCTCGGCCAACGCCGTGGTCCAGGCTTCGCGTGGCTGGCGTCCGCCGCCGCGCTGGGGCCCCCGAGTGACGGGGCCGGCGGCAGGCGGTGCCGGGTTGCCCCGGACTCCGGGCGGGTCGGTCTCGCGGCCCGACGGATCCGGCTGGCGCGTCCGCTGGTGTCTCAGTCCAGCGGGTTCTGGGCGAGGAAGTCGAGGACGGTGTCGCTGGCGGCGGGGCGGGCCTCCAGGTGGACCCCGTGCCGGGCTCCGTCGAAGATCCGGACCCGGGCGTCGGGGACGCGTCCGGCGATGCGGTGCGCGTTCTCGGGTGGGGTGAGGGCGTCGTCGCCGCCGTGCAACACCAGGGTGGGAGCGGTGATCCGGGGGAGCAGGTCCCATCCTCGGTGGTCGGTGCTGGCGATGAAGTGGCGGCGCTGCGACCGCCGGGAGTTCGACGGGGTCACGCTCTCCACCAGCTCCGCGTGGTCCCGGACCCAGTCCGGGGTGAAGAACAGTTCGGTCAACGCGGCCCGTCCGGCCGGGGTGGACACCGTTCGCAGTGCCTCGTTCGCGGCCTCGGACCGGGGGACCTCCTCGGTTCCGCCGGGGCCGGTGGCGGCGAGGACGAGCGCGCCGATCCGGTCGGGGGCGAGGGTGGCCAGGACCTGCGCGATCCTCCCGCCCATGGAGAACCCGTAGACGTGGGCCCGGTCGATGCCCTGGGCGGTGAGCACGGCGAGGGCGTCCCGGGCGAACAGGGCGGTGGAGTAGTCGGTTTCGGCGCCGTCCTCGCTGCGGCCGGTGCCCCGGTTGTCCATCAGGATGACGCGGTGCCGGGCCGCCAGGTCCGTGGCCAGCGGGCCCCACATGCGGGAGTCGAGGGACTGGCCGGGCAGCAGCAGCACGGGGTCGCCGTCCCCGTCGCCGTCGTACCAGATGCGGGCGCCGTCAGCCGTCGTCGCGTGAGCCACGTCGGGACAAGGTACACGGCCGCACCCGTGTTCCCGGTGGCCCGGGAGGAACGGGAACGGCCCGGCGCCGGGCGGGAACACCGACCGCCTTGCGCGAGGTGGGGGCCGTGACGTCGGCTGGACGGGCGCCCGGAGGGGCTGGTGTGGACGGGGGCCGGGCCGTCCGAGCGGTGGACGGGGTTCGCTGGTGACCCTCACGTGCTGACCGCGCTGGTCCACCAGCGGCCGTGGCCGCGGACGTCCGTCCGAAGGCGGGCCACGCGGGCACCGACGGGATCGACCCGAAGGCCGGGCTGCGGTGGGGGAGCCGGACTCAGGTGGCGCCTGGTGGGGAGTCGCCGAGCACGGCGTCCAGGTCCCGCAGGGCGTCCGCGCCGGCCACCGCAACCCAGGACGTTCCCGCGTCGAACTCGGCGGCGAACCGGTCGGGGCCCAGGGCTCCCCTGGCCCGGGTGGTGATGCGGTCCACGTCGAGGCGCTCCGCCGCCGGGAGGGGCGTGCCGATTCCGGCGCGCAGGCCGGTGGCCACGCCGAGCAGGCGCGCCGCCCGGGTGGCGTTGCCGGCGAGGGAATGCCCGCCGGCCAGGCCCTCCAGGGCGAGCGCGGTGGCCCGGGGGTCGACCAGCCGCCTGGCGGTGGTGAGCCCCTCGTCGTGGAGGCGGAGCGCGGTGACCGCGTCGCCGCGCTGTTCGGCGACGAAGCCGAGTTCGGCGAGGATCAGGGTGCTCGCCGGTTCGAAACTCGTCGTGCGGTGCCAGTCCGCCAGGTCGAGCAGCAGGCGTTCGGCCTCGTCCCAGCGGCCTTCCCGGCGCGCCCCCAGCGCCAGGCCCGTCTCCGCGTACAGCCGGCCCGGGGTGAAGTCCTGTTCCAGCGCGACGGTCCTGGCCCGTTCGTGGAGGTCCCTGGCGCGGGTGTGGTCGCCGGTGAGCAGGGCGATCCGGCCCAGCCAGGACAGCTGGTAGGAGACCTCAGGCCACAGCCGGAGCCCCTCGGCGCCGCGCAACCCCTCCTGGTGCAGGCGTTCGGCGCGGGGGTAGTCGCCGGCCAGCTCGGCCAGGGCGCCGAGCACGAACGCGCCCTGGAGCTGCCCCCAGCGGTCGCCGAGCCCCCGGAAGAGTTCACGGCTGCGGGTGGCGGCGGCGTGGGAGGCGGGGAAGTCGCCCCGGCCCATCCGCTGGTTGGCCCGGTCGGCGAGGGCGGCCGCCACACCCCAGGTGTCGCCCCGCGCCTCGATCAGGGTGAGCGCCCGGTCGGTGAGCTGGCTGCCGGCGACCAGGTCGCCCAGGGTGGAGGTCACGTAGCCGAGGAACCACAGCGCCCGGCCCCGGGCGAGGAGCGCGCTGCCCGTCGTCGCCGGGTCCTCGGAGGACACGGCCGGTGCGGCTTGCCCCGCCGGGTCGGCGTCCCCTGGTGGGCCGGCCGGCACGGCTCGACCGGCCGGGTCGGCCTCGCCTGACGGGCCGGCCGGTGGTAGCGGTGCGGGGCGGCGGGTGCCGTCGGCCCGGTGCGCGGGGTCAGGGCGGGCGGGTGCGGTGCCCGCCGGCGCGGGCGGTGCTGGTTCGGGGTGAACGCGGGCCCAGCCGGGGCGGAGCCCGGGGTCGACGGGGTGCCCGTCGAGGTCGAGCAGGCCGGCCAGCCAGGCCGACGCGGTCTCCCCGGCGGGGTGGTGGTCCGCTCCGGGAACGGCCAGCGCGGCCCGCAGCGAGCGCCGGGCCTCCGCCGTGCGCCCCCGGAGGAACCAGGACCAGACCAGGGAGGTGACCAGGCGCAGCGCGGTGTCGACGTCCCCGCAGCTGGTGGCGGTGTCCAGGGCGTGGCGGAGGTTCGCCGTCTCCGCGTCGAGCCGGTGCAACCACCGGCGCTGCTCCGGGCCACGTACCCCGTCGTCGGCCCGTTCGGCCAGGCCCAGGTAGTGGGCGGCGTGCCGGCGGCGCACCGCGTCGAGCTCGCCGGCCTCGGCGAGCCGGTCGCGCCCGTAGGCGGCCACCGACTCCAGCAGCCGGTACCGGGGGAGTCCGGTGCCGCCGTCGACGGGGGTGACCAGGGACCGGTCCACCAGGGTGGTGAGCAGGTCGACGACCTCCTCGCGGGCGACGGTGCCCCCGGGGCCCACGTCCTCGGCGGCGGCCAGGTCGAACCCGTCGCGGTGGACGGCGAGTCGGCGGAGCAGGAGGCGTTCCGGCTCGCTCAGCGGTTCCCAACTCCAGTCGAGGGTGGCGCGGAGCGTGCGCTGCCGGTCGGGTGCGTCGCGTGGGCCCCGGGTGAGCAGCCGGAACCGGTCGTCGAGGCGGCGCAGCAGCTCCTCGGGGCCGAGTGCGCGAATCCGGGCGGCGGCCAGTTCGAGCGCGAGGGGGATGCCGTCGAGCCGGGTCGCGACGGCCGCCAGGGCGCGGGCGTTGCCGTCGGTCAGGGCGAAGCCGGGCGTGGTGTCGGCGGCGCGGTCGACGAGGAG
Organism: Actinoalloteichus caeruleus DSM 43889; assembly: GCF_000429185.2. Lineage (GTDB taxonomy): Bacteria > Actinomycetota > Actinomycetes > Mycobacteriales > Pseudonocardiaceae > Actinoalloteichus_B > Actinoalloteichus_B caeruleus. The sequence goes on from NZ_AUBJ02000001.1 coordinate 523,991, forward strand.
GCGCACCGCGTCGCTCCGTTCGGCCCCGGCGCGGACCTCGATCTCGGCGGCCGGGGCGCTGGCCGGGGCGGGCAGGCTGAGCGGGGGGACCGGCCACACCCGTTCCCCGGCGAGCCCGAGCGGTTCCTGGCTGGTGGCCAGGACGCGCAGCGAGGGCACCCGGGCCAGCAGCAGCGCGGCGAGGTCGGCGACGGCGGCGACCAACCGTTCGCAGTTGTCCACCACCAGCAGCCAGTCGCGGTGGTGCAGCGCCGCCGCCAGCCGTTCGCCGGTGCGCGGGTGGTGGGGCTCGTCGGAGGCGCCGCCGAGGACGTCGCGCAGTCCGAGAGCCGAGGCCACCGCCTCGGCCACCCGGTCCACCGGGTCCCCGTGATCAGGGCCGGGAGCGTCCAACCCGGCCAGTTCGACCAGCCGGGCGGTGACGGGTGCCTCGGTGTCGGGGTCCTCGGCGGGTGCGGCGGGTGGCGGTCCGCTGGTGGGGTGGACCGGCGGCGGGTGGTCGGGGTGCTGGGTGGACAGTCGGCGGGCCACCTCGATCGCCAGCCGGGTCTTCCCGACCCCGCCCGGTCCGGTCAGGGTGACCAGGCGCTGCTGGCGGAGGACGGCGACGAGCTCCGCGACCGCCGCCTCCCGACCCACCAGGGTGGTCAGCGCGGTCGGGAGGGGCGCCGCCGTGCCCGCCGCCGGCGCAGGTGGGGAGGGCGCGGCGAGCGCGGGGTCCTGCCGGAGGATCGCCCGGTGCAGCGCGGCCACCGGTGGGCTCGGGTCCACGCCGAGTTCCTCCCGCAGGCGGTGCCGCAGCTCCTCGTAACCCGCCAACGCCTCCGCCTGCCTGCCGGCCCGGTAGAGGGCGATCAGGTGCCGTTCGCGGAGCCGTTCCCGAATGGGGTGGCGGGCGACCGTCGGCGTGAGTTCGACGGCGAGCCCGGCGTGGTCGCCGAGCCGGAGCCGGGCCTCGGCCCACTCCTCCGTCGCGACCAGCCGTTCCTCCTCCCACACCGACGCCGCCGCCACGGCGGCGGGTTCCGCCGCCAGGTCCGCCAACGCCGGCCCCCGCCACACCGCCAGCGCCTCCCCGAGCCGGCCGGCGCGGACCTCGGGGTCCCTGGCCGCCCGGGCCTCGGCGACCAGGCCCCGGAACCGCCGCAGGTCCAGGTCGGACCCGGCGACGGCCAACAGGTAGCCGGGGGGTTGGCGGACGACGAGGGCCCCCGCCCCGGGCTCCGCCCGGTCCAGGGCGCGGCGCAGCTGGGACACCTTGGTCTGGACGGTGTTCACCGGGTTGCCCGGGGGGCGGCCACGCCACAGCCGCTCGACGAGCGCGCTGGTCGGCACCGGCCGGCCCTCGCCGAGCAGGAGCACCGCGAGCAGGAGCCGGACCTTCGCCTCCGGCACGGTCACCGCCGTGCCCGCGTCCGTCCACACCGCCAGTGGCCCCAACACCCCGAATCGCACCAGCGGACCCTAGCCGTCGTCCCCGTCACGACCGGGTCGTGCGCGCACCCGGGGGAAACCGTGCGCGTGGGCGACGAGGGTGGTCGTCGAACCGGGGAGGGCATGGCTCCACCAGGACCACCCGGGTGCGGTGTGGACGGACGAGGCACACCGCCCTCCCCGGCGCCGACACGACGAACGACGAGGACGAGGACCATGAGTGACGAGCGGAGCACGCCAGCCCCGGTGACCCTGATCGGGCTGGGCCCGATGGGGCGGGCGATGGTGCGGAGCCTGCTGCGCGCGGGGCATCCGGTGACCGTGTGGAACCGCACGGCGAGCAGGGCCGACGAGCTGGTGGCCGAGGGGGCGACGCTGGCGGCCAGCCCGGCGGAGGCCGTCGCGGCCAGCGAGGTCGTCGTGCTGAGCCTGACCGACTACCAGGCCATGTACGAGGTGCTGGCGTCGGCGACCGGCGCCCTGGCGGGGCGGACCCTGGTGAACCTGAGTTCGGACACCCCGGAGGTGACCAGGGAGGCCGCCCGCTGGGCGGAGGGCCACGGCGCGCGGTTCCTGACCGGTGGGGTCATGGTTCCGGCAGTGATGGTCGGCACCGACGCCTGCTACGTCTACTACAGCGGCGAGCGGGACGTCGTCGACCGGCACCGCTCGACGCTGGCCGTCATCGGGGAACCCCGGTACGTCGGGCAGGACCCGGCCGCCGCCCAGCTGTTCTACCAGGCCCAGTTGGCGGTGTTCCTCACCGCGCTGGCCGGGCTCCTCCAGGGCACCGCGATGGTGCGCTCCGCCGGGGTGAGCGCCGCCGACTTCGTCCCCCAGGCGTTCGGGACGTTGACCCAGCTCCCGGCGATGGTCGCCGGGACGGACGAGGAACTCGACTCCGGTTCGTACCCGGGAGACCAGAGCACGGCGACGATGATGGGCGCCACCGCCGACCACATCCTCCGGACGAGCGCCGCGCTGGGCCTCGACCTCGCGCTGCCCGGCGCCGTGCACTCCCTGTACGAGCGGGCGATCGCCGCCGGTCACGGCGGGGACAACTGGACGAGCCTGTTCGAGATCGTCCGAGGCACCTCGGCCTGAGCGGCAGCAGCGGCGGCGTCGGGCGCCCCGTGGCCTGGGGGAGGGGCCCGGTCAGCGGACGGTGGGGAACCTCGTGGTGGGCTCCTCACCCCACTCGGGCGGCGGCTGCTGGCCGCCCGGCGGGCGACCGGGTGGGGGACCGTCGACCACGCGACCCTCGCGCGGGGGGCCGCCGTCCCCGGGCCGCCCGCCGCGGGGCTGGCCGCCTTCCACCGGGCGCCCGTCCCGCGGCGGTCCACCGGGCCGGCGCTCACCCCGGCCGGGCTCGCCGGGCTGACCGCGTCGACCATCAGGTCGTCCGCCCGGTGCCCGGTCACGGCCCGGGCGGACGACCGGCAGGTGCACGGTGTCGGCCTCGGAGTCCTCGACGGCGGGCCGCCGGGGGGCCGGGCGGCCCAGCGCCTCGGTCACGGCCTCCTCCGGTCCGGGCGGTGGGGTGCGCAGGGCGGTGGTGGGCGCCGCCGACCCCGCGGGGGTGCGCAGCGCGGTGGTCGGCGCTTCGGGCGTGGGCTGGGCGGGGAGCGCGGTGGTGGCGTCCTCGTCGGCCGGTGGCCTGGGCATCGCCGTCGTCGGGGCGGCCGGGGGCGGCACCGACGACACCGGCCGTGGCGGGGTCGGCTCGGTGTGCTCGCGGGACGCCGGCGCATCGCCGGCACCGGCCGCCTCCTCGGCGGGAGAGGGGGACACGGCGGCGGGCACCGGCCCGGTGGCCACCGCCCACCGCAGCGCCGGCACCCCCGCCGCCCAGTCGGTCAGCTTGCCCATCGGCGCGACGCCGAACCGCATGACCAGGTAGGCGACGAGCGTGCCCAGCACCAGTCCGGCGATCACGTCGTGCGGGTAGTGCGCGCCGACGAACACCCGGGAGAACGCGGTCACCACGGCGGAGACCAGCACCCAGGTCGCCACCCGTCGCCAGGCCATCGCCAACCCGACCGCCGCCGCCGTGGCGAAGGTGGTGTGGTTGCTGGGGAACGAGTAGTCGCCGATGGGATCGCAGGCCACGATCATGACCACGTCGATCGACTGGCAGGGTCTCTCCTGCCCGACCCCGGTCTTGATCGCCTCGCTCACCAGGTAGGAGAGGGCCGTCGCCGCGAGGGCGAGCAGAGCCAGCGGCAGAGCCCGGCCCCCGGCCCCCCTGGCCCGCCACCAGTTCAGCAGGAGCAGCACGACCAGCATGATCGGCAGCCCGTCGGTGATGATCTCGGAGGCGAGGTGCACCCAGTCCGGCGTTCCGGACGCGAACTCGACCAGCCCCCGGTACAGGCTCGCGCTGATGCCGGGGACGCCGTCAGGGGTCTGTGCCATGCGTGTCCGTTGTCCAATCTCGGTCGGGCGGCGGTCCGCGCTACCGGCGGGGGCGTGGAACGGGGCGGGTGCGGGACCCGGCCGATGATCTTGACACAGTCGTGGGTGCCGTCTCGGCGGGCGGGGTTCTGGTGCTCCTCGTTCTCCGGGGGACGCGTGTCGTCGTCCCGACGTTGCCCGCCCCGTGCGGTGCCTGGGGCCGCCGGCCCGGGCCGCCGACCTCTCCTCCCAGGATCTCGCGCTTGCCGGATCGGTGGTCGGCGGGGTCGCCCAGCGTGAGCGGGCTGGCGGGCCGCCGCCCTCGTGGGTGCCAATCCCGTCGCACGGACGGGGGTGGGCGGACGGCCCGTGGTGTCCGCAGGGGAGGCCGAGGTGCGGCGGCCGTCTCCCCTCCGCCGCGCGCCGCACCTGGCGGGTGGGGATGCTCGGCCCGGGCCGCCGCACCGGTGAGGGGATCAGTGCTGGGCGTCGGCGAGGGTCAACAACAGCGAGAACGTGAGGTTCCCGGTCGCCAGGAGTCCGCCGAGCACGGCGGTCCAGTCGACCCGGTACTCCCGCCCGGTGAGGGCCGACAGGACGGCGCACGCCAGTGCCGAACCCGCACTGACCAGGGAACCGACCGGGAACACCCAGCTGGCCACGGCGAGACCCAGCGCCACCGGGCCCAGCCAGGCCCCGCGTCCGGGGCGTTGCCCGGCCGGCCGTACCCGGGTTGCTCCCACGATCCGGCCCCCTCCACCTGCGGTTCCCCGCGCCCGGTTGGAGCGGGGTGGACGTCCTCGACGCCCCACCGTGGCGTCCCGGGCGGGGAGCACGGCGGAGGCATGCGTCTCGCGGTCGGTCCGGCGAGCGTCGTCGCGAGTGTCCGCCGCCGGGGATGGGGTCGCGGTGAGGGCACGCGTGCTCCTCGGCCGATGACCTCCACCGGGTGGTGGGTTCCGCCATTCCGGGGGTGGGTGCGGGTGCCGGCCCGGCGGTGTGATCGGCGATCGGCAGGACGACAGCACCCGAGTGGCCGGCCGGTGGCGGAGCCGGGGGAGAGCGGTTCCGCGCTTCCACGGCCCCCGCCGGGCGGGCCATCGCCGTCCACCGCACCGGCTCCCAGGGGCGACGCGTGTCCCCGTCCGGACGTCGGCCTCGTGGCCAGGGTGTGGGGCGAGGCCGGTGGGAGCGGCCCGCTCCCGTGCGGCACCGCCGGGTAGTCCGGGCCCGCCGGGGAGCCGGCGTGTCGGTGTGCCGCCGCGTCCCGGGAAGGGGACCGTGCCCCCGGCGAACCCGGCGAACCCGGCGAACCCGGCGAACCCGGCGAACCTGGGGACCCGTGGGGCGGGCGGGGCCGGAGCATGATGGAGGCCGACGTGCTTGTTCGGCGCCGACCACCGGGACGACCGGTGCGGTGCCAGCCCCGGAAGGTGACGGGAAGGGGACCGCGATGGCCGTGGACTGGCGGGACTACGACCGGGACGAGTTGGCTCGGCAGTACTCGCCGAGCTCCCGGGTGGACGACATCGGGCCCTACCTCGCCGACTACGCCCGCCGCAGCGACGAGGCCCGCCGGGACCTGGTGGTCCACCGCGACCTCAGCTACGGGACCGACCCCGAACAGGCCTTCGACTACTTCCCCGCATCCAGGGCGGGCGCGCCGCTGCACGTGTTCGTCCACGGCGGGTACTGGCAGGAACTCAGCCGGCACGACTCGGCCTTCCCCGCCCTCGACCTCGTCCCGGCGGGCGCCGCCTTCGTGGCACTCGGATACGGGCTCGCCCCGGCCCACGACCTCGCCGAGATCGTCGCCTCGGTCAGCCTCGGCATCCGTCGCCTCTGCCAGCACCGGTCCGAGCTCCCGGGGACCCCCTCGGAGGTCCACCTGAGCGGGACCTCGGCCGGGGCGCACCTGGTGGCCAGCGCCCTGCTCGACGTCGAGGGCTGGCGGCGCGACGGTCTCGACCCCTCGCGGGACGTCGCCAGCGCCACCCTCCTCAGTGGCGTGTACGAGCTGGAGCCGTTGCGCCACACCTACGTCAACGACGCCCTGGGCCTGGACGCGGCGGCCGCGGCCGCGCACAGCCCGCTCCTGGCCCTCCGCTCGCCGCTCCCGCCCCTCCTCGTCGCCCTCGGTCGGAACGAGACGGAGGAGTTCGGCCGGCAACACCGGGAGTTCGTCGACCGCGCCCGCGCCGTGGGCACCGAGGTCACCGACGTCGTGGTGCCCGGGCGCGACCACTTCGACCTCCCCCTCGACCTCGGCCGGCGGGGCACGGTCGTCGGGGACGCGGTGCGGCGGCGGATGCGGTTGGGCTGAGCCGGACCGGCGAGCGGTGCTCCGCTCGGGTGGCGCGGAGTCGCGTCGTACCGGGGGCGGCGGATCGGCCCCCGGGGCGCACCGCTTCCGGCGCCGTGGAGCGGGCCCCGCACCGGCCCCGGTCGCGCCAGGGCGGCCTGGGTGTCGCCCTGCCGGATCGAGGCACGGATGGCGGGTGGGGTCGGGGTCGGGTGGACCTGGCCGGGTCCGGTCCTGCCGCCCGCCACCGGGAACCGCCGCCAACCGGAACCCCTCCGCCGGCCGCCATGCCACCCGGCCGCCGCCTCGGGAGGTGATCGGCGCCGCGCGGATTCGCCAGAAGCCCCGGGATCTCGCCCGCGCACCGTCGACGCGGGCCCGCTGGGCGCCTCGGTGGGGGCGATGGTGGATCGCGGCACCACGGCGCGGAGCGGGGGCGGTGTCATCCGCCGCCCGGCGTCCCCGGCGGGGCGTGTGGGCGTGGAACGGCTCGGGACCGGGGGCCAGGGCGCGGCGAGGTGGTGGTGTGGAGTTCGGTGGCTGGTTCCCGTCCGCCATGTGACGCAGCCCTCATGCGGACGGCTCCGCCGAACGGCCCACGCCGGCCGGTGGCGGGGCGAGCGGGCGGGGGCCGGACGGCGGTAGGGCTGTGGAGAGCGCGGATGGGCCGTTGTGGTCAACCTTCGACGCCATCGGGGCCACGCCGGGGTGGTCCGTTCGTTCGACCACCGGCCGAGGAGCGTGAGCCAGCGGTGCCGGCGGTGGGGAACCGCCGATCCGCGCGTCGGAGTGCGAAAATTGGCACCCATCATTTGTCCAGATGAAACAATAAATTTAGCGCATATCTAATCTTGACGTTTGGGAGCGCTCCCACTTACGCTCGGGCGGCCGTGTGGCGGCACGGATCGGAGGTGGCGACCAGCGGACTTCCAGCACATTCAGGACCCTCGCGATGCGTGGTTCACCCCTGGGTGAGCCGTCCTCTGGAACCGGTTCGGCGTTCTGCGGTCAGGGTGTTGACGTGACTGGCCATGCGGACCCGGCGACGTTGCTGGGAGGCGGGATTCGTTCGACGACCGCATTGGTGCTGACCGGGGCGAGGGGGAAAGTGGTGACCGTGGTTCTTCCTGACGGTAGGGTTGCTGTTCTTGAGGGCTTGAGTCCGAAAACCGAATTCACCGTCGAAATCCGGGACCTGCTCGCCAGGTACCTCCGGACGAGCGACCGGGAGAGGTGGGGAACCGAGGTCGGGGCAGTGGTCTCGGAGGTCCTGCCACCCCTGCGCGAATTCGTCCTCCGAGGGCGGCCCATCCCGCCCGGGGTGCTCCGCCGCATCGAGATCACCTCGGACGGGCTGGTCGAGGCCGGGGTGCCCCGGGGAGAACTCGCCGACGTCAGTCGCCGTGTCGCCGCCCGAGGAGCGGGGCGGCTCATCCACCGGGGCGGGGGAGTCCCCCGGCGGTTCGTCACCGAGATCTGCAGCCGAGTGGTGGTCGCCATCCACGACGTCATGTGGGCCATCCTCGGTGGTCGGGCGCACCCGCCGGCGCCAGCCCCGCGCCGGCCGGAACTCCGCGAGGTCGACGGCCTGGAGCTGCGCATCCTCGCGATGGTCGCCCGAGGGTTCTCCACGGTGGAGACCGCGAAGGCGCTGCACTACAGCCGCCAGGCGGTCAGTTACCACCTCGGGCGGTTGATGGCCCGCTTCGACGCCCCCAACCGCACCGCCCTCGTCGCCGCCGCCTACGAACACGGCCTGCTCCCCCGAGGAGCCGCCGGCCGAAGCCGGCGGTACTGAGCGGGACCCGACCGGCCGCGAGGGGGCGGCCGGTCGGGCTCCACCCCCGCCTCAGGCGGGGAGGACCGCTCCTCCGCAGTGCGCGAGCGCCCGACTGACCGCCGCGAGGTCGGCGCACCCCTCGCCGGCCATCGTCTCGGCCAGCCTGTCGTGGAACCGCGACAGCAGCGCCGCCGCCTCGACCTCGTCCACCCGGCCCCTGGCCAGGGCCGTGGCCAGCGCTCTGGTGAACCCGTCCGCCGTCACCTGCGCCGAAGCCCAGTAGAACGCCGCGCCCACCGCCGCCCGTGTCGCCGAGCCCGCCGTCGTCGACGGCACCCGGTACCCCGCCTCGGTGTCCCGGAGGAACGCGAAACCCGTCCCGGACGCGGACATGCGCAGCCACGTGTGGTCGTCCTCGGCGACGTGGGTGGCGGGGAACGGGCACCGCGTCGCCAGGTCGATCCGCGTCGAGACGGTGGAGGTCAGGCTCGTGTAGCCGAGTTCGGTGCCGATCCTGATCCAGGCGTCCGGTCCCTCCGGCGGCCCCTCGCGGTGCGAGTCGAGGATCTCCCGGATCGACGGGGTGACCCGCTCCTCGGGGACCGGTCGGCCGTGCTCGTCGATGACGGTGAAACCCGAGTACACGAAGTCGACGGTGGGCCGCTCGGCGAAGACGCGGCGGGTCCTGCGGAGCCGGTGCGGGTGGGCGAGGTCGTCGGCGTCGAGGAACAACACGAACGGGGCTCCCCTTGCCGCCGCCCAGGACACGCCCCGGTTGCGGGCCGCCCCCGGCCCGCCGGTCGTCTCCGCGCGGAGCACGACGAGGCGCTCCGGATCCCCCGCCCGAACCGCCTCCAACCGCCGCCCCACGTCCGGGTCCGGGGAGGCGTCGTCCACGATGACCGCTCGCCAGTCGCGGTCGCTCTGCGTGAACAGGCTGGCGACGGTGCGTTCCAGATACTCCCAGGACTCGTCGGACCGGGCGTGGTGCGGGATGACGAAAACCGGGCTCGCGCCGAGGTCGACCATTTCCGATGCTCCCGAAATACCTGTTTCCTGGGGGTGGGAGCACAACCTACGGGTACTCGGTGTTCCGCTGTCAAACAACGTTAACAGAAGCTCTAACCTTCGCCTTCGGCTGCCCTTTCCCGGTGCCGGCCGACCTATGGTGGGGCGATCGCCGGTTGAACCGCCCCAGGAGGAGGAATCGTGACGCACCGAATCTGGGAAATGACCGGTGTCGATGCCATTCTGTTCGACCTTGACGGTGTCCTGGTGAATTCGGCGCGCGCGATCGACGTCGCGATGCGGCGCTGGGCCGTCGAGCGCGGGCTGGACCCCGACGCCATCGCGTCGTTGGCCCACGGCCGCCGTGACGAGGACCTGGTCCGCTTGGCCGCCCCCCACCTGGACGTGGACCCGGAGGTCGACCGCATCGCCGAACTGGACTTCGAGGTCATGGACCAGGTCACCGCCATCCCCGGCGCCTCGGCGCTCATCGGGCTGCTGCCACCCCTGCGGTGGGCGGTGGTCACCTCAGGGGCGGCCTCGATCGCGTCCGCGCGACTCGCCGCCGCGGGCCTGTCCCGCCCACCCGTGGTGGTGACCGCCGAGCAGGTCGCGAAGGGCAAACCCGACCCGGAGGGATACCTGCTGGCCGCCGAGCGACTGGGTGTGGAACCCACCCGCTGCGTCGTCCTCGAGGACGCCCCCGTCGGGTGGGACGCCGCGACGGCGGCCGGGATGAGGTGCGTCGGCGTCGGCTGGGAACTCGCCCGGTCGCGACCGGAACTGGCCGCCTGGGTCGAGGACCTGAGCCCCGTCCGCGTCACGGAGGAACCGTCCGGCCTGCGGTTGACGGGTAGGTCGCCGGCACCGGCGACCGCCGGACGGGCGGAGGACTGAGGAGGCCGTGGTGGATGACGTGGTCGACCTGCTGGTGGTGAAGGTGGGCGGGAGCCTGGTCTCGGAGAAGGCCCGGCGCGACCACCTGGACCACGACGCCCTGGCGGGGTACGCGGCGCAGATCGCGGACCTGCACGCCGCCGCCCCCGGGCGCGTGGTCCTCGTCGTGGGCGGCGGATCCATCGGGCACGGGGCCGTGCGGCACCTCGACGCCGACGACCCCCTCGCCCCGTTGCCCCTCACCCGTGCGACCTTCGACGTCAAGTGGTCGTGGGTGCGGGCGTTGCGGGACCTCGGCTCGCGGTGCTTCCCCGTCCAGGTCGCCGCCATCTGCGTGCTCGGCCCCCGGGGGCCGGAGGTCAGCTTCGGGACCGTGCGACGCCTGCTCGACCACGGCATCCTCCCGGTGCTGGCCGGTGACAGCGTGCTCTGCGCCGACGGTGCGCTGCGGGTGTTCGGCAGCGACCACGTCCCGGCCGTGGCCGTGCGTGGCACGCCGGGTCGGACGCGGGTCGCCGTGCTCACCGACGTCCCGGGAGTGCTGGCTGGCGGTCCCGGCAGCCAGGAGGTGATCCCGGAGATCACGCCGGGGTCCTCGGCCGAGGCGTTCCGGCGGATCTGGCCGGCGGCGGCGCACGACACCAGCGGATCGATGGGGGGCAAGCTGACGGCGCTCCTCGACCACGCCCGCGACGGCGCCGAGTGCTTCGTGCTTCGAGGAGATCCGACGGCGCCGGACCTGCGGTTCCTGCTCGAAGGGCGCGGCAGGTGGCCCGACGTGCCGCACACCCGGATCGTCGCCGACACCACCGGTTGAGCCGTCCCGTCAGGTGATCACCGGGCGCGGACGCGTGTCCTCCCGGGACGGGTGCGACGCCGGTGCCGACGCGGCGCGCGAAGCGGAGGCACCCCCGACGGCGAGGGGCCGGGCCGGCCCTGGCCATCACCCGGTGGGGAAGGGCTTCTCGAAGGATCCGACGACAGCCCCGGGAAGGCGGATTGGTGGGGCACCGCCCACGGGCGACGGCACCCCACCCGAGCGGGGCGACCTCAACGGACCGCGTCCACCGCCTTCGCCGAACCCGTCGCGCGAGCCGACCGCACCGCCGTGACCACGCGGTCCACCACGGTGTCCAACGGCAGGGTGGCGTCCACCTCGACCCATCCGTGACGGGCCGACCACTCGTCCAGCAGCGACAGGATCGCGCCCTGGTGGCGCAGGAAGTTGTCCCGCCCGCAGTCGGGGTCCATGCCGCACTCGTAGGGCACCAGGTCGTGTTCCTTCCGCCGCCACGCGGCCTCGGGCTCCAACCGGAGGTAGAGCACGAGGTCCGGCACGGGCAGCCCGGCGACGACCGACTCCACCCAGCCCCGGTCCATGCCGTAGACGATCTCGCTGGCGGCGTGCTTCATCCAGTAACCGTCCAGCACACCGACGGCCTCGTCGACGGCCTCGTCGCCGGCCGGGGGCTGGCTCCGTTCGCCGAGCAGGGCCATGCCGATCGACCACATCAGGAACAGGAACCGGGGCGGATTGGGCATCTCGGCGACGCACAGCCGCAGGTCGGACACCGGCGGCCGGAGGAACCGGGTGGCCGGGTAGTCGGGGTTGTCGACGATGCGCCACCGTTCGACGAGCTGCGCGGGTTCACCCGCCTCGACGAGCCGGTCGACCGCCAACGAGGTCACCGTCGACTTCCCCGCGCCGTCGCTTCCCACAACCGCGATGATCATCGTTTCTCCTGCCGTCAGTTCCAGGGGGTGAGCGTGGGTGGCCCCTCCGGGCGGTCGGCGCGCAGCGAGGGCGCGTCCCGACCCGCCAGCCAGGCGGCCAGATCGGTGGCGGTCCCCGTCACGGTGACCGGGTCCCCATCGCCGTACGACCAGGTCCGCCCGCCGTCCGAGGGCACCAGTCGCACCGCGACGCCCTCGGGGAGCCGCCAGGTCATGAACTCCACCAGGTGGTCGGTGAACGCGGGCGGCCACTCGCTCGTCCGGTACCCGCAGTCGAGGTCCACGAGGTGGATCTCCACCTCACGCCACACGGCGAGGGCGGTTCCGGCGAGGTCCCCGTCCCGGTAGCGGACCGGCCGGGCCCAGTCCTGGGGGGACACCCGGTCCCAGGCCGCCAGCAGCCGCCGCAGGCCGGTCGCCAGCGTGTCCCGCACCTCCCGGTCGGTTCCTCGTGCGGCCGCCTCGATCGCGGCGTCCCTGCCCGGACGACCCCCGTCGTAGACGTCGACGAGTTCGTCGCGCAGCGCGTGCTCGGCCTGCCGTCCCATCGCCGAGGTGAGCTGGCCGAGGTGGACCAGGACGTGGGCCCGTGACCACCCGGGGAGCGCGCTCGGGGCCCGCAGGTCCGCGTCGGACCAGCCCTCGCTGAGCGCGATCAGGAGTTCGGCCCGCCGCCGCAGCCACGGGACCAGCGCCGAGGGCTCACCGTCGCGCGGGGGGTGGACCTGGTCGTCGGGCGGGGCGGGCCGGGTGGAGGGGCGTTCGGCGGACGGGCCGGTCGTGGTCATGGGTTCTCCCTGGTCGGTCGGGGATGCGGGGCGCGGGTCCTGGGGAGGGCCGAGGTGGCGCGCGGTCCTCGTCGCGCCCTCGCCCCGATCCCCGTTCCCGGCGGCGCCAATCTCGCACGAGCCTGGACCGGGCTCCGAGCCAGCCCGGGCTCGGCCGTCCAGAGTGGCCGGTGCGGCCATGTCCCCGTCGTCGCCGAGGAGGACCGCCCGGCGAACCGGTGCCGTTCGTCGCCGACCGCACGCCCGCGCGGCACGGTCCCCGTGGCACCGCCGGACCAGCCGGGTGGGGCGACCGACGGCGTCGCGCCCTCCGGTCGCCAGCCGTCGGCTGGGCAGGAGCGGACCGGCTGCCGCATCCGCCCCCCGGGCTCCGAGGACCAGCAGTGGATGTCGGGGACACCGGGGCCCGGGTGGCGCGTCATCCCGGGTCCGCCGGGTGGCGGGCCGGCGCGGCGGGCCGCCCCCGTCCGCGGCCGGGGGACCGCGTCGCCGAGTCCGCATCGGGCTGTCCTCCGTCGTCCGCGCCAGGGGGTCCGCGCCATCGGAGGAGGCGGTGGGTCGGCGGCCCACCAGCAGGAGCACCGTCGCCAGCGCGCAGAAGCCCACGGCGATCAGGAACACGGCGGGGCTGTACCCCGGGACCACCAGCGGTGCGAGGATGCCGACGGTGGAACCGACCTGCACCAGCGCGGTGTAGAGCGCGGCCCCGCCGCCCATGCCCGACGCCAGCGCCTCCCCCAGGATCACCAGACCGATGCTCTGGAAGCCGGCCGCGAACACCGCGTAGACCACCTGGGACAGGACCAGGACGGGGTAGCCGGCGTCGACGACGATCATGAGGAACGACGCGAGCCCGACGAGCGAGACCACGACCAGCGCGGGTCTGCTGCCGAACCGGTCGCTGGCGGCGGCGATCGGCACGAGGACCGCGAACTCCACGACGGCGGTCACCGCGAACAGCGCGGACACCCCGCTGGAACCGATCCCCGCGTCGTTGGCGTACAACGGCAGGTACACGCCCCGCAGGCTGTCGGCGGCCCGCAGCGACAACACCGCGATCGCCGCCGTCACCACCAGCGCCCGGGAGGGACGCCACCGGGCCCCGGCCGCCGCCGGACCGACCTGGTCCGCCTGCCGCTCGGGAGCCGGCCGTCCGGACAGCGGGAGCCAGGCGACGGCCACGTTGAGCAACGCCAGGCCGACCGCCACCCCCACCGGCCCCAGCAGCGGGCTGGTGGTGACCCGTTCCGCCTCGGCGGCCACCGCGAACACCCCGAGGCCGGCGACGTACCCGGCGACGTACCGGATGCGCAGGGAGCTGACCGTCCGCGCCACCGAACGCGACGAGTAGTGGTGCGCCATCGCCACGTACTGCGGGTACACCAGGCTCATCGCCATCACGGCCATGCCCGCCGGGTAGCGGGCCGCCGTCTCGGCGGTCACCGCCAGCGCGACCAGGCCCAGGGCGGAGACCCCGGCGCTGCCCGCCACCGCCCACCGGGAGGAACCGCGGCGCAGCACCCGGCCGACGGTCAGGTTCAGCACGGCGGCGGCCAGGGCGTTGAGCACGAAGAACAACGCGATCTCGCCCTTGCCCGCTCCACGGTCGGCCAGGAACAGGGGGAGGGCGACGCTCACCAGGCCGGTGAAGGTCGCGTTGGCGAGCAGCCCGATCCCCACCGCCGCCGGCAGCGCGCGCCCGACGCGGGTCCCGCGCATCAGGCCGGTCCGACGTCCAGCCGCAGCGGGAGGATCGCGGCGCCGTCCGTCTCGGCCCACCCGAGGCGTTGCCGGCGGATCCCCGCCAGCAGGACCATCCCCCGGCCCGGCCCCGGACAGCCGCCCAACCGCCGCCACGGGATCCGCACCCGCAGCACGTCCCGGCCACCGGTGCGCTCCGCCGAGCGGCCGACCGGTTCGGTGTCCGCCGGGGAGGTCAGCGAGTAGTCGTCGAACCGGAGCTCACCGGTCGCGGCGGTGTGGAAGAACTCGAAGCGGTGGTCGCCGAAGTTCAGCGACAACGCGGTCATGTGGCCGTCGGCCGCGGCGGGGGTGGACAGCACCACCGACAGCGCCCCGTCGTCGGCCGACAGCTCACCGACGACGTCGAAGGGCCCGGTCCGGCCAGGGCGGAACACGCTGCGGTCCAGGTCGGTGGACGTCCCGGCGCCCACGCTGATCCTCGTCGGCTCCGAGGAGCACGGCACGGCGACGGTGGAGCCCCCGATCGCCGCCAGCACCTCCTCGTGCTCCCGGGTGCGGACGACGAGCTCAGCCGGCCGCCAACCGGGGTCGACGAGGAACCCCTCCACACCGTCCCACCACAGGTCCACGGGGAAGAACCGGTCCGAGGGCGCGGGCAGGGAGCAGCCCGGGGGCACCGGGTCCCGGCCCAGCAGGTCGACGGAGAGCGCGCGGACGAAGGACACCACGTCCTCGGCGCCGAACCGCGTGACCAGCTCGGCGAACACGGCTACGTCGAACCCTGGGAGCGCGCACATGTCGGCGACGGCGGCGATCTCGTCGAGGCGCACGGTGCCCAGCGGCACCGGGAGGACCGCGCGGATGTAGTCGCCGTAGAGGTGGCACGCCTGCACCACCACCGCCGCCTCCGGGCGCAGCACGCGGGGCGCACCCGGCATCCCGGTGCCCTCCACCAGGTGGTCGACCAGGTCGCCGTGCAGGATCCGGTGTTCCCCCAACGTCTCGTGGTGCACCCACTGACCGGGGTGGGCTCGCGGGTCGCAGTCCTCCGGCGTCGTCCTGGTGCGCCACCTGGGCACCGGGTAGTAGGAGTGCACCTCGACCATGCCGTGTTCCGGAGCGACCAGTCGCGCGTACTCGTCGAGGATCTCCCGAGGGCCCTTCGGCACCAGGCCGAACCGGTCGGCCGAGGTGACGAAGCCGGCCGGGTCGGCGACGACGACGTCGAGGTCGCCGCTGTGGCGCACCGCGCGTTCCTCGCCGGTCAACGCGAGCAGGGTGAACCCCTTGAGGGGGACCATCGAGCGGGAGCGGTCCCGGCCCGCGGTGGCCTCGTCGAGGACCGTCGCCAACGCGGCCCGCCGGTCCATCGCGGCCCGGATCCCGGCCAGCCGGTCGGTGAGCGCCGAGACCAGGTCCGGTGGCACGCGCACCGACTCGACCCGCACCCGATGCAGGAACCGGGCGTCGAGCCGGTGCGCGTGCAGCGCATGGGCGAAGGCGGTCGTGTCGACGTCATCGAGGGTGGGACGCGGTACGTCCCCGCCGGCCGACCAGGCCAGCGCGTCCACGAGGGAATTCCCGGAGCTCACCGTCGCAGCGTTCCCCGGCGGGGCGGACGCGGTCAATTGGTGCGGTGAGGTGTTGGAGAATCGCTCAATGTTCGTGGAGCCCGACTACAGCGACGCGGCGTAGAGTTCCTCGACCAGGGTGGCGTCGGGCCGGTCGATCGGATCGTTGGCCAGGTTTCCCGAAACCCCCGAGACGAGGGAGTCCAGATCGGATTTCCGGAATCCGTGGTCGGTGAGCCGGGACGAGATACCGATTCTCCTGGTGAGTTCGCCGACGGCGTCGGGAACCGAATCCGCCGCCACGAACCGGGCCAACCGGTCGAACCGTTCCGGGGCGTGCGAATAGGCGCGTTCCATCCAGGCCGGGTACACGCAGGCCAGTCCTCGGCCGTGCGAGATGTCCACCCGGGGCACCGCCCCCATGCCCTGTTGCAGCCGGTGCGGCAGGCAGGTGCTCGCCGTGGCGACGTTGCACCCGCCGAGCAGCGAGGCCAACGCGAGCCCCTCCCGCACCTCCGGGCCGGTGTCACCGGCCACCGCCCTCGGCAGGTGTTCGGTGATCAGCTCCACCGCCGCCTCGGCGAACCGGTCACTGATCGGGTTGGCCCGGCGGGCGACGTAGCTCTCCACCGCGTGGGCGAGGGCGTCGAACCCGGAGTCGGCCACGACGGCGGTGGGGGCGCTGACGAGGAGGTCGGGGTCGACGATCGCGGAGACGGGGAAGAGGTCGTCGCCCCGGACACCCGACCGGAAGGAGACGGCCTCGTCGGTGATGATCGCGCCCTTGGTCACCTCGGAACCGCTGCCGGCGGTCGTGGGGACCGCCACCACGGGCAGGCTCCCCGGGGTCCTGGGCAGCACCGACCCGATCAGCGGGCGGACCGAGGTGTGCGGGACGGTGACCGCCGCGGCCTTCGCCGCGTCCAACGCGCTGCCCCCACCGAGACCGACGACCACCTCGCACTTCTCCCGCCTGGCCAGCCGCGCCGCCGCGTCCACCTCCGCCGCCAGGGGGTTGGGGGAGACCCCGTCGAACAGCACCACCGACACCCCGGCCGAGGTGAGGCTGTGCAGGGCGCGGTCCAGCACCCCGTGTCGGCGCATGGCCGTCCGGCCGCACACCAGCAGGGCCTGGCGGCCGTGCGCCGAAGTGATCTCCCCCAGTTCGGCCAACCGGCCCCTGCCGAAGGCCACGGAGGTCGGCACCAGGTGGTCGAAGGTCAGCATCTCATCTCCCGTCGTCGTCGTCCCGCAGCGCGTCGAGCACCGCGCAACCGCCCTCGGCCAGGTACCGCAGCGCCGAGCCGCCGCCCGTCGACGTCGGCCCGGACCAGGGGAGCTCGGCCACCGTGTCCCCGCCCAGCAGCACCACGTCGTCCCGAGCTCCGGCGAGCCGGGTCAACACCTGGTCGCTGGCCCGCCGGTGCCCGGCCCGGTAGGCGCTGGGGGGACCCGCGACCACCGCGCGCCCCCGCCCCCCACGAGCCGGTCCAGGGCGGCGAGCGCCCAGGGCAGCACCGTGAAGTCGACGACGGCGTACCCCGGGGGCACGCCGTCGTCCGGGCGGCGCGGGTCGAGCCGCAGCCAGCGGGCTTCGCCGTACCCCCCGGAACCGTCGGGCCGGGCCACCGCGACCTCCTCGGGCAGGTGCAGAGCGTCGGGGGCGGCCGCCGCCAACACCTCGGCGGCGACCTCCACAGCACGGGCGGGGGAGTCGCCGAGCACCGACTCGGCCACCGGGTGGCCCCGCGCGGCCAGCAGGCAGTTCAGCACGGCCCCGCCGGGGATGACCAGGTCGTAGGCGCTGCCCAGCCGGCGGAGGCCGACCTCCACCTTCTCCTGCTTGCGCCCGCCCACGACGGCCACCGAGAACCGGGTGGGATCGCGGCCAGCCCACGGTCCGAGCAGCGTGAGCTCCCGGACCAGGCTGTCGGCGGCCCAGCCGGGCAGCAGACCGAGGAGGCCGGTGGTGGAGGCGTGGCGGCGGTGCGCCTTGGAGAACCCACCCATCGCCACCCGCTCCCCGAGCGCGGCGAACTCCACGGCCAGGTCCGGGTCGTTCCGCTCCTCGCCGGCGTGCAGCCGCGTGTTGCCGAAGAGCGCGATCTCCCCGTCCCGGAGCGCCGCGGCCGCCGCCCGCGCCTCGGGGCCGGTCGACCAGGGCAGGTACCGCACCGGGCAGCCCAACCGGCCGCCCAGGTAGGTGGCGAGGTCACCGAGGTGCCGGGCGCTGCCGTCCGCGTGCCGGCCCTGGTGGGTCAGCAGGGCGACCCGGGCGCCGGCCCCGCTCAGCCGAGCCAGGTCCGCCAGTTCGGTGTCGACCCGGCCCAGGCCGCCCGGCCCGTCGGCGACGTTGAAACCGGCTGAGAAGATCCACCGTTGACCGGCGGCGAGCGGTTCGTCCGCCAGCAGGCGCACCCCGGCGAGCCCCGGTGGGATCGCGGAGGCCCCGAGGTCACGGCGCGTACGCCCGGAGCCCGGTGGTGTCCGGCAGCCCCACCATCACGTTCATGTTCTGCACGGCGGACCCCGCCGCCCCCTTGCCCAGGTTGTCGATCACCGACACCACCTTGATCACCGACCGCGCCGGGTCGTGGTCGACGCCGAGGTGGCAGTAGTTGGTGCCGACCACGTTGGACAACCTCGGGTAGGCGCCGTACTCCTTGGCGTTGGCGCCTCCCCGCTTCTCCAGGTCGTTGACCAGCACGAAGTGTTCCCCGGAGTGGTCGGAGCCGTACCGGCCCAGGTACCGCGCGGTCAGCGCCTCCCGGCTCAGCCCGTCGCGGTGCTCGGGTGGGACGAGGACGGTGATCTGGGCCAGGATGCCGCGCGCGAAGGCGCCGTGCGCCGTGCTCATGACCACGTCGACCGGTCCACCCGCCAGGCGCCCCAGGTGGAGCTCGAGCTCCCCGCTGTGCCGGTGGCCCTCCAGGCTGTAGGGCAGCATCGACCCGAACACCTCGGCGTGGTGCAGGTCCCGGGTGGGTTTGGCGCTCGCCCCGGTGGTCCCGTTGACCGCGTGGACGTGGACGGAGCCGGCGGACCCGAGCAGTCCCTCCTCGGCCAGGGGCAGCAACCCCAGCAGCACCGAGATGACGTAGCACCCCGGGTTCGCCACCAGGCGGGCCTCGGGGAGGCGGTCGCGAACCAGTTCCGTCACCCCGAACACCGCCTCGGGCAACAGCTCCGGGCTGCTGTGCGGGCGGGCGTAGATCCGTTCGTACAGCGCCGGGTCCGGGAACCGGAAGTCGGCGCTGAGGTCGACGACTCGGGTACCCCGGCGCAGCAGTTCGGGTGCCATCCCCATCGCCTCGCCCGCCGGGACGCAGAGGAACACGACGTCCAGCGCACCGGCCCGTTCGACCAGGGCGTCGAGGTGGACGAACTCCAACCCGCTGCCCAGCAGGTTCGGGTGGACGGCCGCGAACGACCGCGTGGTGTCCCTGGCGGCGGGGACGATCTCACCGACCTCGGGGTGGCCCAGCAGCAGCCGGCACAGTTCCCGTCCCGCCCAGCCGGTGGCCCCGACGACCCCGACCCGCAGCCTGCCTGTCACCGCGACATCACCCTTCCCTCGTCCCTGTCCTGATCACGACCTTGCCGACGGTCCCGTCCGCCCGGTCCGCCAACGCGAACGCCTCCGCCGCCTCCGCCAGCTCGACGGTGTGGGTGACCAGTGCGCGGGGATCGACCAGTCCCCGCTCCACCCAACCGATGACCTCGGCGAAGTCCTCGGGCGTGGACAGCGCGGACCCGGTCACGGTGAGTTCCCGGCCGACGAGCGCGTTGGCGTCGACCGCCGCCGGGCCGGGGAAGTAGCTCACCACCACGACCTGCCCACCCGGCCTGGTCATCGCCGCGGCCTGGTCCAGCACTCCCGGGTGGCCGGAGGCGACGAAGGTGACACCGGCCGGGCCGGCGCGTTCCGCTACGGCCGCCTGGTCCTCCTCGGCCGCGTCCACGTAGCGGTCCGCGCCCACCGCCCGCGCGAGCCGTCCCTTGGCGGGGCCCAGGTCCACGCAGGTCACCGTCGCCCGCCACGACCGGCGCACGGCCAGCACGCAGGCCAGGCCGATCGACCCGGAGCCCAGGACCGCCACCGACGGGTCGGGACGCGCGAGACCGACCGCGTGCCGGCCGATCGTCAGCGGCTCGACCAGGGCGCCCGCCACCGGGTCGACGTGCTCGGCGAGCCGGAAGGTCATGTTCTCCCGCAGCACGACGTACTCGGCGAGGGAACCCTCCCAGCCCCGGTGGCTCAGGTTCGCGCGGTCGGAACACAGGTGCGCCGCCCCGCCCCGGCACGCCGCGCACCGGTCGCACGGGGAGAAGGCGGCGGAACAGACCAGATCCCCCGGGGCGAAGCCGGTCACCTGGGCACCGACCTGTTCGACCACCCCGCAGAGCTCGTGCCCGAGCACGACGGGGGCGGTCTTGTAGGGGTGCGTGCCCCGGTAGGCGGCGAGGTCGGAGCCGCACACACCGCTGGCGAGCACGCGGACCAACAGCTCCGCCGGGCCCATCGCCGGGATAGGGACCCTGCGGTTGCGGATGCTCCGCACCCCGTCGAGCACGGCGGCCCTCATGGTCGCCGTGGTCACCCGGGGACCCCGCCGCCCGCGGTGACGGCCGCCCCGGCCGGCAACGCCCCGGGCGCTGTTCCCCCGAACTCCTCGGTGGCCAGTTCCACCACCCGCTGACCGATGCGTTCCTGGGTGTCCACCGTCATCGCCCCGATGTGCGGGGTGATGACCACGTTGTCCAGTTCCCGCAGGAGCGTGCGGCCCTCACCGGCGGGCACGTCGGTCGCCGCGCCCGCGAGGCGGCCCGCCCGCAGGGCGTCGACGAGGTGGTCCTCGTCCACCACCCCGGCCCGCGCCACGTTGACGAGCACGGCGTCCCGGCGCATCATCGCCAGCTCCGCCGCCCCGATCAGCCCCCGGGTGTCCTCGGTCAGGGGCAGGGCGAGGCAGACCACGTCCGAGGTGGCCAGCAGCTCGGGCAGTTCGGTGAGGACCACGCCCAGCTCGGCCAGCTCGGCGGCCCGACGCGGACCGGGGCGGCCGACCGTCCCCAGCCGCCGCATGCCGAAACCCGCCCCGATGCGGGCGATCCGGGACCCGATGGCGCCGACCCCGACGATGCCGAGCGTCCGCCCACCCAGCTCCACCCCGAGCAGGTCGTCCTTGCGCCACGCGCCACCCCTGACCTGCCGGTCGGCCAGGGCCACCCGCCGCACCACCCCCAGCAGCAGGCCGAAGGCCAGCTCGGCGACCGCCTGCGCCGAGGCGTTCGGGATGTTGACCACCCGGACACCGGCGAGTTCCGCGGCGACCATGTCGATGTTGTCGGTCCCGACCCCGGCGCGGATCACCAGGCGCAGCGACGGCGCCGCGGCGAAGACGGCGGCCGGGAGCCGGACGCCGCTGCGGAGGACGACGACGTGGGCGTCGCCGACCAGTTCCCGCAGCACGTCGGGTTCGGGTCGCAGGCGGACGACGACGGTGAAGTCCTCCCGGAGCCGTCGGATCGCGCTGTCCGCGATCGGGTCGAGCACGAGGACGGTGGGGCGGGGCCCACCACCGCCGTGGTCGTCGGGAGCTGTGGGCACGGTCATGGTGGCCTCCCCTCAGACGCGGTACGCGCGCCGTTCGGCCTCGTCGATCTCGGAGTACTCCATCAACTCGAACACCTCCGCGAGGGAGGCCAGCTCGCTCTCGGTGCGGTGCACGCTCTGCTTGGCGAAGATCTCCCGGCACACGCGGCGCATGGCGCTGACCGCCGCCCGCATGCTGTGGTTGGCCCAGATCACCGCCGACACGCCGGCGGCCTGGAACTCCGATGACGGCGTGCTCGCGTAGGTCGTCGGCGCGATGACCAGCGGGAGGCGCTCCCCCCACTCACGGCAGAAGTCCAGGATCTCGGTGGCGTCGGACCGCCGGGAGTGGATGAAGATCGCGTCGGCACCCGCCTCGTGGTAGGCGTGGGCCCGGTCGAGGGCCTCCGGCAGACCCCGGCCGGCGATCAACGCCTCCACCCGCGCCACCAGCACGAAGTCCGAACTCCGCTGGGAGTCCTTGCAGGCCCGGATCTTCGCCGTGAAGTCGCTGACCTCGGCGAGGGTGTGGGAGTCGCCGACGAAGGAGTTCATCTTGGGGAAGATCTTGTCCTCGAGGCACACCCCGGCGACGCCGAGGCGTTCGGCCTTGGCCACGAACCGCCTGGCGGTGTTGAAGTTGCCGTAGCCGGTGTCGCCGTCCACGACGATCGGGACGGTCGTCGCCTCCACCATCGCCTCCACCACGCCGAGCAGCTGCGACCAGGACGCCTCGTCGCTGTCCCGCACCCCCAGCGCCGTGGACATCGACAGGCCCGACGCCCAGATGGCCTGGAAACCCTCGACCTCCGCGATTCTCGCGGAGAGCCCGTCGTGGGCTTCCATGAGATACGTCAGTTCCTTTTCCCGAATCATCGTCCGCAGTCGCGAAGCGCGACTCGACGTCCCGGTGTCCGTTCCGTTTTCCCGCACGCTCGTCATAGTCCTTCTCGCAGCCGCCGTCACGACGGCACCGGGTGGCGCCGACGCCGTACTCGTCTGATTCCGATTTCCGTCAACGGGATCGAGAAGGAATGTATGCCAGCTCGGTGGTTGGTGGATCAACATCTCGCGGAACGGTTTAGAAGGAGGTCCAACAGGTGTGGTGATCCCACGACGCGCGCTGGCAGAGTGGCCCTGCCGTCGAAGGGCGCCCAGTTCCCGACGGCGATCACCCCCCGGGAGTTCCGAACGGCCCACACCGGGACACGTCGCCCGCACGGAGGAAACCGATGACCGTCCGCGCCACCGAGACCCCGGCCACCGCGGCCACCGCCAGGACCACCCCGCCGCCGCACCAGGTGTTGCTGAACCCCGGCCCGGTCAACGTCCACGACCGGGTGCGCGCGGCCCTGGCCTACCCCGACGTCTGCCATCGGGAGCCGGAGGCCGCGGAGCTGCTCGACGCCGTGCGGGCCAAGGCCACGGCGGTCTGCGGCGGGGACGAACGCCACACCAGCGTCCTGCTCGCGGGTTCCGGGACGGCCGCGCTCGAAGCGGTCATCTCCTCGGTGGTACCCGAGGGCGGAACCCTGCTCGTCCCGCACAACGGGCACTACGCCGAGCGGGTCGCCAGCATCGCCGAGGCGCACCGGATCCCCGTGCGGCGGCTCGAGTTCGGCTGGGGCCAGCCGATCGACCTGGCCGCCGTCGACGCCGCCCTGGCCGAGGACGCCACGATCAGCCACGTCGGACTGGTCCACCACGAGACCAGCACCGGGATGCTGAACCCGCTGGCCGAACTGGGGGAGATCGTCGCCCGCCACGACCGGTCCCTGATCGTCGACGCCATCAGCACCCTGGGCGCGGAACCGCTCGACGTGGTCGCCGACCACGTCGACTGGTGCGTCGGGACGGCCAACAAGTGCCTGGAAGGGCTGCCGGGCACCAGCTTCGTGTGCGCCCCCCGGTCGTCGCTCGACGGGCTGTCCGAGGTGCGCCCCCGCACCTACTACCTGGACCTGCGCGCCCACCACGTCGCGCAGGACCGGGACCGGGCGCCGCTGTTCACCCCGGCCGTCCAGGCGCTGTACGCCTTGGACGTCGCCCTGGACCTGACCCTGGAGGAAACGGTCGCCGTGCGGTCCCGGCGCTACCGGGAGCACGCCGACCGGGTGCGGGCGCACCTCGCCCGCCACGGGTTCGAACCCCTCGTGCCCGACGGGCACCGCGCCAGCTCGGTCACCGTCTTCCGGCTGCCCGACGGCGTCGAGTACCAGCACCTGCACGACCGGCTCAAGGCCGACGGCTTCGTCATCTACGGCTGCCCGCCGCGCCTGGGGCGCGTCTGCCGCATCGCGACCATGGGGCAGCTCACCACCGACCAGATCAGCGCGTTCCTCGCCGCCTTCGACGCGGCCCTGGACGCGCCGCACCCGACCGGCGCCGCGACGCCGTCGACGTCGCGCGCCTGAGCGGACGTCTCGAACAAGGAGGACGCGACATGCGCAAGGTCCGACTCGCGGTGGTCGGTGCGGGACCCACCTGCACCTACGTGGTGGAACGGCTCGCCGCCACCCTCCCCGACCTGGCCGACGAGCTGGCGCTCGACATCCACGTCTTCGACCGGGGTGGGCGGTTCGGGGCGGGAGCCGTGCACAGCGACACCCAGCCGGAGACGAGCTTCCTGAACCGCATCGTCGGCCAGGTCGCCTTCGCCGCGGACGAGAGCGTGCTCGACGCGGGACCCCTGCTGGAGCCGAGCCTGCGGCCCACGCTGTACGAGTGGTGCCGGCGCCGCTTCGACGAGACCGGGGACCCCGTGTTCGACGTGACGAAGGAGGACTGGCCCAAGCGGTACGTCCACGGCCTCGCCCTGCGTGAGGTCTTCGGCTGGTATGTCGACATCCTGCGGGCACAGCCCCACGTGGACGTGCACCTCCACCAGGCGGAGGTGCTCGACGTCACCGAGCGGGGCGAGCGGCTGGAGGTCGAGGTCCGCGCCGTCGACGACGACGGGGGTCCCGGCTCCTCCGAGGTGGTCACCGTCGACTCGGTGCTCTTCCTGACCGGCCACTCCTGGAACGACGCCTCCCGCATCGCCCGGCTGCGACCGCTGCTGCGGTTCGCCGAGGACCACGACGTCGAACTCGTCCCCACCGCCTACCCGCTGGAGGACACCCTCACCGAGCGGGTCGCGCCGCCGGGCAGCGCGGTCGGCTGCGCGGGAATGGGGTTGACCACGATCGACGTCATCCTCTGGCTGACGGAGGGCAGGGGCGGGCGCTTCGACAGGACCGAGGGGCGCCTCACCTACCAGCCCTCCGGGAGGGAACCCGCGACGATCGTCCCGGTCAGCGAGGCCGGGCTGTTCACCTTCGCCCGGCCCTACAACGCCAAGCAGGTCGACCTGGAGCGGTTCGAGCACCGAGGCGTCTTCCTCACCGAGTCCGCCGTCGACCGGCTCCGGGCCAGCGTCGGCCGTCCCACCTCGGTGGGCCTGACGGGAGCGCAGCGGCAGCTCGACTTCACCGAACACCTCTTCCCGCTGGTGCTGCTGGAGATGGCGCACCTGTACTACGTGACCCTGCTCGGTCCCGACGTCGGTCGTCGCCTCGCCGAGGCCGTCGGACCGACAGTGGACACCGCCCTGGACAACCCGGCCGGACCGCGCACCCCGGAAGCGCTGTTGGACCCGGTCTCCTCCGTCCTCGGGGCGGCGGTGACGCTCATCGACGGGGTGCTCCAGGGGACGGTGCCGCACGTGGAGGCGCGCGCCGCCACCGACGGCTGGTCCCTCGACGCGGCCCTGTCCCGTTTCCTCGAGGTCACGGTGGGACCGGTGGCCCGGGACGCCCTGCTGGCCAGGGTGGACGACCCGGCCGGCCTGGCCGAGGAGTTCGCTCGGGCCCGCCGGCCGTGGGGTCACCAGCCGCTGCTGTCGGACAACCTCTTCGACTGGCGGTCGACCATCTCCCCGGTGCCGCCGGCGGACCGCACCTCGCCGGAGCGCTACCAGGCGGCCGTGGTGGAGTTCATGCGCCGCGACCACCTGTGGGCGGAGCAGGACAACCTGACCAACCCGGCGAAGGCCGCGGCGGACGGGGTGTGGCGCGACCTGCGGCCGGTGCTGGGGTACGCCGTCGACTACGGTGGTCTGACCGCCGCCTCCCACCGCGAGTTCCTCACCGTCTACATGCGGCACCACAACCGGCTGGCCAACGGCGCGGCCCTCGAGGTGATGGAGAAGATCCTCGCACTGGTCGAGTGCGGGATCGTGGACGTCTCGGTCGGCCCGGACGTGACGGTCGCGGGAGGGCCCGGCGGCCGGTTCCAGGTGAACGGCCCCCACACGGGCGCGGTCCGCGAACTCGACGTCCTGGTCGACGCCCGGGTGCACTCCTTCGACCCGGAACTGGACACCGCACCGCTGTACCGGCGGCTCCTCGACCGGGGGCTGGTGAGGAAGTGGCGCAACCCCGCCGAGGACGGGGACCACTTCGAACCGGGCGGTCTCGACCTCACCGTCGACTTCCACCCGGTGCGACGGGACGGGACGGTCGACCGGCGGTTGACGTTCCTCGGGCCACCCAGCGAAGGCGTCATGTTCTTCCAGCTCGGCGCGCTGCGCCCGCATCACAACCACCACGTGATGCGGGACGTGCTGACCTGGCTGCGGGAGTTCCTGCCCCGGGGTGGCGCACCCGTGGCCGAGGAGGACGTCGCGACACCGGTCGGCTGACCCAGTGCTGGCGGGCCCGCGTCCTCCGCCGGGGGCGGGCCGGGGCGGCCTGGTTGACCTTCCGGCCCCGCCAAGCCGGAGCGCGGGGCGGGGTCCGGAGTGCCGGCGGCCCCGAGGTGGGGTCGCCGATGGTCACGGCGAGGAGGAACGAGCGGGGGAGCGGTTCCCCGCCGCGCGGGGGCGCTGGCCGAGGCGGGCGCTCCGGGGCGGTCGGGTCCGCTCCCCTCGGCGGCGTCCGCGATGTCCTCCGTCGGGTGCGGCCCGGGGGTGGACGCACGCCGTGGCCGGTCCGGTGCGGCGCACCCGGCGGATCAGGCGGGGTCCGCCATCCCAGAGACGCCGGACCTCCCCTCCCCGGGCGGGTGGGTGGTCGATGTCGACGGCGAGCACGAGAGCCTGGCCGAGGGGCAAGCCATCGGGCAGTGGCGGATCGCCCCGGCCGGGCGCGTGGCGGTCGGGGAACGCCCTGGGCGGAGCCGCCGACGTTCCTCGGGGCGTCCTCGTCCCGCATGCCCGGCACGGGCGTCGCGCGAGGTCGGGCATCGGGAGGGGGAGCGAGCCGACCGCCGACCGCACGGCGAGCGCGGGGCGCCGGGTGGGAGCCGTGGGGACTCCCACCCGGCGCCACTCGGGTGCTGGCCGACGACTCGGGCGGGGCTGGGCTCAGTGCACCAGGACGCTGTTCGCCGGGAAGTCCACCGACGACAGGCTCGACCCGCCGCGGACGGGGAGCTGGGCCCCGGTGCAGTCGGTGCCCTCGAACAGGACCGCCTGCCGGCCGTGCGTGTTGACGGCCGACCGGATGCGATTCCCCCACCCGTGCTCGACCAGGTCCACGCACGCGCCCGCGTCCGTGTTCCACGCCATCGCCGTGAACCGGGTCCCCTGGAAGCCCGTCTCGTCCCAGGCGCAGAACGTCCCGCTGAACTCGCAGGCTCCGGTGGTGCTCGAAACCACGGCCGTCGGAGTGCCCCCGGGCGCGGCGGCGGCCACCCCGGACGCGACGGCCGAACCCACGACGACCGTGGCGACACCGATCGCGGTGGTCAACGACCTTCTCGCGGACTTCCTCACGAAACACCTCCACACGAAAGGGGCAGAAAAGGAAACGGGACCACCGGTGGTTCCTCGTCGAGGACGGAACCATTGTCCGGCGGAAATCCCCTGCCCAAAACCTAGGAAAACCGGGGAGGTGGAACAAGTGATTCGATTACCCCTTAGAGGGGCGACTAGTGGTCGTGAATTCCGGATGACGGGGAGGTGTCCTCCTCCCGTGCCCGGTCCGCGCTGGGACGCGCCCGCTCCGGGGCCGGGACGCGGGGGCGACCCGGTGGTGGCGTGGCTGACGCGTCCGTCCGCCGGGCCGTGGGACTGGTCACCCCGCAGCGGAACCCGGCGGCCCGCGCGGCGGCCGATGACGCGACAGAGGCGTCGGGCGAGGGGCCAGGCAGGTCCGGACGGCCGGCGACGAGGTCACCTCCGAGGAGGTGACCTCAGGACCTGCCCGTTCCCGCCGCTGTCCCGCCCGCGCGTCAGGGCTGGAGGCGGCGGTGCGACCACCCGCCGTTCTCCCGGGAGTAGGAGAGGCGGCGGTGCAACCTGCTCGCCTTCCCCTGCCAGAACTCGATCTCGGTGGGCAGGAGGCGGTAGCCACCCCACCCCGCCGGCCGGGGCAGCGCGCTACCGGCCTCGATCAGCTCCTGGGCCCGGGTGTGCAGCTCGCCCTCCGCCGCCAGCGGAGCGCTCTGCGCGGACACGACCGTGGTGGCCTGCGCCGCGAGCGGCCGTTCCGCGAACAGCTCGTCGGACCGCGCGGCCGGGAGGGCCTCGACCGGACCCGCCAGCGTGATCTGCTGGAGGGACTCCCGCCAGTAGAAGTTCATCGACGCCCACGGCTGGACGGCGAGATCCCGCCCCTTCCTGCTGCCGGTGTGGCTGGTGAACACCAGGCCACCGTCGACGACCTCCTTGATGAGGACCACCCTGCTCGACGGGCGTCCCGCAGCGTCGACCGTGGCCAGTGACACGGCGAGCGGTTCCCGAACCCGGTACTCCTCGGCCAGCGCGATCCACCGGCGCAACAGGACGAACGGATCCGCTGGCGGTACGTCGAACTCGGGGAGGACGAGGCTCTCGTCGCCGCTCAGGGTGTTCGCGGGGCGGGACTCCTCGACCCGGCCCGCCTGGGTGGTGTCACTCACCGATCGCCTCCCGCACTCGTCGCACCGGCACCCGGTGCGTTTCCCGAATCCGCATGATCGCACGAGCGGGTGATGCGGGGAAAAGGGGCGGGTGCCGTCGGGAGTGGGCGCCAGAATGGTTCGCGGAAACACTTCCGGTCGGGTCGGACGGCGGTTCCGGGGAATCGGGTGCTCAGCGGCCGCCCCCGGGTGGTGGTGGCCGAACGGGGTTCCGGAGGGTGCCGCCGCGGCACTCGGGGTATCCCGTCGAACCGCCTTAGAAATTCCTCCAAAAAAGAGCAACGGAATCCGCCTACCATTCGGGAGGCGGCGCCCGCTGGTCCTCGGCGGGACTCGGCCGCCACGACTCCGACCACCGCCCCTCCCGCCGCTCGTCGGACGGAGGGGCGCCGCTCCTCGTCCCGCCCCGGCCCGGCCGCCCGCTCACCCGAGCGGTCGACCTCCGGGCCGGGGCGCCGACGACGGGCGGACCGCGACCTGGGAGGCCGAGACCACGGTTTCCCGGCCACGACAACGCCACTCCGGAGAACGGGAGATCGACTGTGCGCGAGAAGACCCAGGTGCTGGTGATCGGCGGTGGACCCGCCGGATCGACGACGGCGACCCTGCTCGCCCGGGAGGGCGTGGAGGTGACCGTGCTCGAGCGCGAACGCTTCCCGCGCTACCACATCGGCGAGTCACTCCCGGTGTCGGTGCTCAGGATCCTCGACCTGCTCGGCGCTCGGGAGAAGGTGGACGCGGCCGGTTTCGTCCGCAAGCACGGCTCCTACTTCGAGTGGGGGGACGAGAAGTGGGACCTCCCCTTCAGCCACCTCGACGGCATCGACAAGTACAGCTGGCAGGTGGAGCGTTCGGAGTTCGACAAGATCCTCCTCGACCACTCGCGCAGCGTGGGGGCACGCGTCATCGAGGAGGCCTCCGTCCGGGATGTCCAGTTCGACGGCGACCGGGCCGTCGCCGCCCGCTACCGGGTGGGTGGCGAGGAGCGGCACGTCGACTTCGACTTCGTCGTCGACGCCTCGGGCCGCGCCGGCGTGCTGTCCCGGCAGCGGTTCAGGAACCGTCGCTTCCACGAGGTCTTCAAGAACATCGGCGTGTGGTCCTACTGGAAGGGCGCCAAGGACCTCGGGCGCGGCCCGAGGGGCGCGGTGGCGGTGTGCTCGGCGCCGGGCGGCTGGTTCTGGCTGATCCCGCTCAGCGGAGGCGTCCTCAACGTCGGCTACGTGTCCGCGAAGACCTGGTTCGACGACCAACGCGCCCGGCACCCCGACCTGAGGTCGCTCTACCTCGCCGCCGTCGAGCAGTGCCCGTTGGCGGTGGAGGTGTTGGCGGGCGCCGAGATGGGGGAGGAGATCAAGGTCGAGACGGACTACTCCTACGTCGCCGACAGCTTCTGCGGGCCCGGGTACCTGCTGGCCGGGGACGCCGCCTGCTTCCTGGACCCGCTGCTGTCCACCGGCGTCCACCTCGCCAACTTCAGCGGCCTCGTCGGCGCGGCCAGCATCGGCAGCGTGCTGCGCGGTGAGGTCGCCGAAGTCGACGCCCTGCGCTTCTACGAACAGGTCTACCGCCACTCCTACCAGCGGCTCCTCGTTCTGGTGTCCCTCTTCTACGAGGCGCACCGGGCCAGCGACGACCACTTCTACAACGCCCAGACCCTCACCCGGGCCGAACGCAACGGTCTGCGGCTGCACGACGCCTTCCTCAACATCGTCGCCGGGGTCGAGGACCTGGCCGACGCGAGTTCCGACCAGGCCTACGAGTTCATCGCCAACCGGTTCACCGGACGCGACGGTGGGTCGGCGAACCCGCTGACCCACCACAACACGTCCAAGGACAACCCGCCGATGGCCCCCGACGAGGCGGTCGCCGGTCTCTACCTGGTCCAGGAGCCCCGCCTGGGTCTCCGGCCCGCGAACCTCCCCGTCGGGACGTCCACCGCCCGCTGAACGGGCCGAGGAGGGGGCACGCTCGGCCCTCAGCCCAGAACCCGGAAGTGGGTGGTGAGGTGCCGGCCGGTGAGCAGGTGGAGGGCGAGCGCCGGAGGCGCCTCCGAGGTCACCACCGCGTCGTCCCCGGGCCGGGACTCGAAGGGGAGCACCAGGGTGGACGCCACGCCGGGTCCGAGCAGCACCGGCACTCCCGCGACGGTGCTCGCCCCAGCCGTGTGAGCGTGCCCGACCAGCACCGCGACGACGGCGGGATGCCGGGACAGGACCTCACCGAAGGGTGCGGAGTCCGCGAGGGCCACGCCGTCCACGAAGGGGTGGCCCACCGGGACCGGCGGGTGGTGCGTCGCGACCACCGTGGGTGTCGCGCCGGCCCCCGGGTCCGCCAACGTGCGGTCCAGCCAGGACAGCCCCTCGGCGCCGAGCGCCCCGCCCACCTCGCCCGGCACGGTCGTGTCCAGCAGCACGAACCGGACCCCGCCGAGGACGACGCACCGGTGCGGCGAGTCGGACGAGGTCCCCGCCTCGTCGCCCAGCGCGGCGGACAGGGCCGAGGGGTCGTCGTGGTTGCCGGGCAGCGCCAACACGGGGGCGGTACCGGCGAACAGGGCCAGGACCTCCTCGTAGTCCTCCCGGCGGCCGGAGTCCACGATGTCCCCGCACAGCAGGACCACGTCGACCGGCCGGGTGAGGCCCCGCAGGTAGCGGGTGACCCGGGCGACCCGCTCCGCGCGTTCCGCGCTCCCGTCGACGTGCGGATCGCTGACATGGGCGATGACGAACACGGGTCCTCCTCGCTGTTCCACCCCGCGCCACACGGGAGAGGCCCAGCAGGACCAGCACCCACCTGACCCGGGCGTCCTGCCACGGACGGTACGCGGCGCCGCGCGCGGCGGACCAGGACCGGACGCCCCAGGAGGTCGGATGTGGACGATCCTCTCAACCCCCGGCGGCACCAGGTCCGGACCGGGCGTCCGGAGCCCGCGTTCCGCGTCCTCGCGGGGAGAGCCCGGAGCCGGCGCGTGGGTGGATCCGTCACGACTCCGCCGGTCCCGTGGCGAGCGCACGCCGTCCGCGGTGGGCGAACACCTCGGCCCACCCACCCCGACGGGCGGTCCGCCGCGTCCGGAGCCGACCGCACGACGAGCGCCCGGGAACTGTGCCGGGAAACGAGGGGGACGCGACCTCCGCCGTCCTGCTCCCGGGGCTGCGCGGGCGTCGGGAGCAGCAGCGCGCACCGGCCATCCGGAGGGACTTCGGCGCCGGGCACGTGCTCCCTCCCGCACCCCCCGGCGGAGCCCTGACGGCGCGGCGGACACCCCTCGACGTCCGCCGGACCGCGCCCGGATCAGCCAGCCCCGCCCTCCTCCCGCTCCCGGTGCAGGCGGTCGCGTGCCAGCGTGGCCAGGAACAGTGCCTGGTCGGCGAGGACCCCGTCGTCGAACACCGCGCGCGGGGAGTGGTTGCTCGCCGGCCGCCCACCGGGATCGGCCGGCGCGGCCCCCAGGAACCCGTAGGAGCCCGGGACCCGGCCCAGCACCCGGGAGAAGTCCTCCGAGCCCGTCAGCGGGTTGTCGAGGTGCCGGTACCGGTCCGCCCCGAAGAGACCGACCGCCGTCCGCGCGTAGAACTCGGCCTCACCGGCGTCGTTGACCGTCGCGGGCAGGACCTCCTCGAAGGTGACGTCGGCGGTCAGACCGTGCCCGACGGCGATGCTCCTGACCAGCTCGGGCAGCTCCCTGCCCAGCCGCGCGGCGTTGTCGGCGCTGAACCAGCGGACACCGGCCCGCAGCCGGGCCGAGTCGGGGATGATGTTGGGCGCGGTACCGCCGTGGAACTCCCCGACGGTCACCACGACCGGGTCGAACACGTCGAACCGGCGGGTGACGAGGGTCTGGAGCGCCGTGACGACCTCGGCTCCGACCTGGATCGGATCCAGGGCGTGGTGCGGGCGGGAAGCGTGCCCGCCGCTGCCCCGGACCGTGACGTCCAACCGGCCGAACGCCGCCATCATCGGCCCCGGCCGGCTCGTCAGCACCCCGCGCGGCATGTCGGCCGCCACGTGCACCCCGTAGGCCGCCACCGGTTCCGCGCCGGCGGCGGTCAGCACACCCTCGTCGAGCATGACGCCCGCGCCGTCGTAGCCCTCCTCGCCCGGCTGGAACATGAACACGACCGTCCCGGGGAGGGAATCCCGGACCCCGGCGAGCAGCCGGGCCGCGCCGACCAGTGCGGCCGTGTGCAGGTCGTGGCCGCAGGCGTGCATCGCCCCGTTGGTCGAGGCGAAGGTCAGCCCGGTCAGCTCGTCCAGCGGAAGCGCGTCCATGTCGCCGCGCAGCAGGACCACCGGACCGGGACGGCCGCCACGCAGGACCGCGACGACCGACCCCAGCCGCTCCCCGGTGGTGATCTCCAGCCCCAGCCCGTCCACCGCGTCGAGGACCCGCCGCTGGGTGCGCGGCAGGTCCAGGCCCACCTCGGGGTCCGCGTGCAGGGCCCGTCGCAACCCGATCAGGTCCCGGGCCAGTGCGTCGTCGACGACCAGCCGCCTCGGAGTGGGTGTCATCAGTGCCTCCGGTTCCGTCGCGCCCCCCGTTCCCCCACCCTTCCACCGAGGACCGGCGGCGAGAAGCACGGGGCACGACGGCGTACCCGTGACCGGCGGATGGGCCGCGAGCACCGCGCGGTCCGGGCCGCGCTGGCGGCCAGCCGCCCCCGGGGACGGCGGACCGGACGCCGGCGCGCCCCGGGAGCGGGCAGGGCCTCGTGGGGGGTCGACTCCTCGGAAGCGCCCAGCCGCGCCCCGACGTCCGGTACCGGATACCGGATATCGAGACGGATGCCGGATAGCGGCCGGCGGTCAGCCGGTCACCTGTCGCCAGCCGGTTGCGAGCCGGTCCACCGCGGCCTTCCCCCGACGGCGGGCGCGGTGTTCCCGAAGACGAACGGGTCGGTCTCGCACTGGCTGATGAAGTCGGTGGGGAAACCGGCCTCGAACCCGGTCGCCGCCTCCAGGCGGTCGACCACGTCGTCGGGCAGCACGAGGTCCACGGCGCCGAGGCTGTTCGCCAGTTGGTCCGCGTCGCGGACCCCGACGATGGGCAGCACCGGGGCCCGCCGCCGCGTCCAGGCGAGCGCCACCTGTGCGGCGGAGACGCCGAGTTCCCCGGCGACCGCCCACACGGCCTCGGCGACGGGGCGATCCTTCGCCGACAGCGACTCCGGGGCGGCCCGCGTCGAGGTGCCCGTCAACGCGCCCCCACCCAACGGCGCCCACGCCGTCACGCTCATGCCGAACGCCTCGGCCATCGGCAGCAGTTCCCGTTCCGCGTCCCGCCAGATCAGGCTGTAGGGGACCTGGAGACCAGCGAACGGGGTCCAACCCCGCCAGTTCGCGAGGGTGTTCGCCTGGGCGACCAGCCAGGCCGGGGCGTCCGACACCCCCACGTAGAGCACCTTGCCGGCCCGGACGACGTCGTCCAGGGCCCGCATCGTCTCCTCGATCGGCGTGTGCCGGTCCCAAACGTGCACCCAGTAGACGTCGACGTGGTCGGTGCGCAACCGTCGCAGGCTCCGCTCCAGGGAACCCACCAGGTTCTTCCGGTGGTTCCCCGAGGCGTTCGGATCGTCCCGGTCGTGGGAGACCGTGTACTTGGTGCCCAGGACGAAGCGGTCGCGGTCGGTGAGCACCGCACCCAGCAGATCCTCGCTCCTGCCGTAGCAGGAGGCCGTGTCGACGAAGTTGCCGCCCGCCTCGGCGTAGGTGTCCAGGACCCGCCGCAGCTCCCGCTCGTCGTCGAGGATCATCGTCCCGAGGACGACCTCGGAGACGCGCAGTCCGGTCCGCCCGAACAGTCGGTACCGCATGGTCACCGCCACCTCCTCGACCTCGGCGGTGCGATCGGACGGGGAGCTCGTGCGTGCTCCTCGGCTGTGCGGGACCGCCGCGGCTTGCGTGGTCCTTCGTGGAAATCGTTCATCCCACACACCCTGGCCTGGGGATCCGGCGTGAGGGAGACCCTCCCAGGGCCCCGCTACGGCCCGCTGGCGACCCTAGGATGAAGCGTCATGCCCGAGAACGTTCTGGGGGCCTTCCTGCGGGCCCGCCGTGAGGCCACCGCACCCACCACCGCCGGCATCTCCCCGGGCGGGAGACGACGCACCCCCGGTCTGCGCCGAGCCGAACTCGCGGATCTCGCGGGTATCAGCGTCGAGTACCTGACCAGGTTGGAGCGGGGGCGCGACCGGCATCCCTCCGTTCCGGTGCTGCGGGCGCTCGCCGACGCGCTGCGGTTGTCCCCGGAGGAACACGCGCACCTGCACCGGTTGGCGAAGTCGAGTGACATGGCGTGCGCCCGGACGTCGAGCCCAGCCACCCCGCCCCCGCCGGTCGCGCCGGTCCGCCCGACGCTCCTCGCCCTGCTCGACCAGCTCGAACCGGCGCCGGCCCTCGTCCTGGACGCGCGGACCACCGTCCTCGCCCACACCGCCGGCTTCCGGGAGCTGGTCGCGTCGACCGGGTTGCTCGACGACCCCCGACCGAACCTGGTCCGATACCTCTTCACCGACCCCCGGGCCAGGCTGACCTATCCGGACTGGCCGGTGGTCGCGGACGCCCGGGTGGCCGCGTTGCGCGCCTCAGCCGACCTCGGCGACCAGGACACCGCCGCGCTGGTCGGGGACCTCGCGGCCACCGTCGGCGCGGAGTTCGCCGAGCGGTACGCGGCGTCGGCGGGTCTGCCGAGCGCGACCGGCACCGAACGGTGGAGGATCGGCGGCCACGAGATCACGATGGCCTACGAACGCCTGTCCCTGCCCGGTACCGGCCAGTCGCTGCTCGTCTACCTCCCGGGCCCGGCGGCGGTGGAGCGGGAGGACCACCCCGCGGCGTAGCGCCAGGGCGAGCCCGGCACCGTTCCTCTCGGGCCTCACCGGACGCCCAGGGGGCGTCGTCCCGGAGTGTGCCGCACGATGGACGGGCGAGTCGCTGGGGTGTTACCGAAGTACGTACCGAAGGCATCGGATTCAATTCCGTTGAGTTCAACCCCGGTTTCCTGGTGAGGGAGGGAGCTGGCTCCGCGCCAACGGCTTCTCCTGGTTTTCGTTGCGGGTCCCCGGGCGGAGTTGGTAATGTTCCGTCGAGCGTTGGGAACGGAATTTTCCTCATTCTCGGTTCGGATCGTGTTCTGTTCCTCCGATGCTGGTAGGAAACGTTCCACGCCGGCGGGTGGCGTTTCCGCGTCGGGTGTTCCTCGTGCGCTCCCACCCCTGTCGGATGACCCTGCCGTGTCGGCGAACTCGTCGAGGGACAGGCCCGGACCCCCGATGCCTCGGCGGTGCGCCCGGAGCGGGCACCAGAACGAACCACGAAGGACGTGTGGCTGTGATCGCTAGGCAGAACACCTCGCACTCGAGCGCGCCCGACACCAGCGAGACCGGGGCCGCCCTGTACCTGGACCTGTTGGAGAGGGTGGTGACGAACCTGATCTACGAGGACGACGGAATCCCGAACCGGTACCTCCCGGACGGCCGGTTCGACCTCGACCGTCGCCAGAACGGGATCGACTGGCCCAGCGTGGCGCACACGATGGTCGGCCTCGAACGTGTGCGGAACGTGCGTTACTGCCTCGAACGCGTCCTCGCCGAGGGCGTACCCGGCGATTTCATCGAGACCGGTGTGTGGCGAGGGGGCGTCTGCGTCTTCGCCCGTGGTGTGCTCAAGGCGTACGGATGCACGGACCGCGCCGTCTGGGTGGCCGACTCCTTCCAGGGCATTCCCGATACCGGCCCGGACGGCCACCACCTGGACCGCGCGTTGGCGTTGCACGAGGCCAACCATGTCCTGGGTGTTCCCCTCGATGTCGTGCGACGCAACTTCCAGCAGTACGGGCTGCTGGACGACCAGGTCCGTTTCCTGCCCGGCTGGTTCAGGGACACGCTGCCCACCGCGCCCATGGAGCGGCTGGCGGTGTTGCGCCTGGACGGTGACCTCTATGAGTCGACGACCGACGCCCTCACCAACCTGTACCCGAAGCTCTCGCCGGGAGGGTTCGTCATCATCGACGACTTCGTGATCGAGGCGTGTGCCCAAGCCGTGCACGACTTCCGGCAGCGGGCGGGCGTCGAGGAGCCCCTGGTCGCGATCGACGACGGCGGCGTCTACTGGCGCCGCGAGAACTGAACCAGCGGCCGCGCCCGGGATGCGCGGGGGTGCGGAGGGGGGCTTCCGCCTCGCCCCCGGCACCCCGTACCCGGCGGTGCCCCTCCCGTTGGCTGGCGGGGCGGCACCACGGACCACCGCGCGCGAATTCCTGGTCCGGTGCGCCGTCCCGCCCAGGGACCGGACGAGACGGAGTCGCGACGTGCGTGCGCTGTTCTCGATCTTCCCCACGGTCGGGCATCTCTACCCGATGATCCCCCGCGTCAGGGTTCCGGGCGGGCGGCCACGAGGTGCTCTTCGCCGTGCCGCGCGACTGCACCGCCCAAGTGGCGAGTGCGGGTTCCACGGCGTTACCGACGAACGCCTCGTTCGACTCGGCGGCGTTGATCGTCGAGCTGATGAAGGAGCCGTGGACCGTCGACCCCCGCGACCCCGACGACCGCCACCGAACCACCCCGTACCCCCTCACCGAGGACACCCTCGCCGAGTCCGTCCGGACCGTGCGGTCGTGGTCCCCGGACCTCGTGGTGGTGGATCCGGGAGGCCGGCGCCCAGTTGGCCGCCGAACGTGCCGGCGTGGCCTGGGTACTGCTGCCGTGGGGATGCTGGTCCCGCCGGATATCCCGGTCGCCATGACCGTTCCCGTGCTGAGGACGGTGGGGGACCTGGAACGGCGAGCGGGTGTCGAGTCGATCTCGGGACGGTTCGACCCCGGTCGCGGGCCAGGTTCGTGATCGCCTGGCTGACCGACGCCTCGTTCTCCGGGGCGAGGGCGGACGCCGCCCCGTCGATGAGCACGATCCGGGCCTTTTGGGCAGCTCCCTGGCGATGGACACCCGCTGGCGTTCCCCTCCGGACAACTGGGCCCCGGCCTCACCCACCCGGGTCTGCCAGCCGTGCGGAAGACGGTCCACGATCTCGTCGACCCGTGCCGCGCGGGCCGCCTCCCGCAACTGGTCGGCGGTGGCGTCCGGTCGAGCGAGCCGCGGGTCCTCCTCGGTGGTCGCGTCGAACAGGTACACGTCCTGGAAGACGACGGGTGGAGGGCGAAGACGTCGTCGCCACGGACTGCCCGCTGGTAGTGGTCCGACGGGACGTCGGGAGCGTCCTCGTCACGGCCGCCGCTGGCCACCACGTCCGCCAGGAACTCCGTCAGCATGTCCCGCTCGGGGAACACGTCCACGACGGCGAGCCCCGCTCGGGCACCGACCTGGACCGTCAGGCGCCCGCCAGCGCACCGGGGCCACCGGGAGACGTGGACCACCGGACCCCAAGTGGCCGGGAGTGTGGACCGTCCCGCGCCGGGGCGCTGGTGGGTGGAGCTGACGAAGGCGTGGCCGGGACTGGCGCGACCTCCCGTGTTCGTGAACGCGGGCGCCGCCCGCTCCCCCTCGGTCCACCGGCCGGCGGTGAGGGAGGGTTCCCAGCGCGCCCTCCGGAAGCCCCTCAGCCCGTCCGCAGCGACAGTTCGTTCCCCCGGGTCTCGTCGAAGGGGACCGTCAGGGTCAGGTAGCCGTTGTGCGGGGCCCGGACGTGGTCGCGGTAGTCGGACACCGCCTCGATCGCGTTCTCGGCGACGACCAGCGCGCCGGGGCGCAGGTACGGTTCCACGAGCCTCAGGACGGGGAGGTAGAGGGAGAACGCCCCGTCGAGCAGGAGCAGGTCCACCGGCTCGGCGGGCTCCGCGCGCAGCGTGTCGAGGGCGTCCCCGACCCGGACGTCGACCAGGTCGGCCAGTCCCGCCTCCGCGAGGTTCTCCTGGGCCCGTGCCGCCTTGGCGGGCTCCAGCTCCGTGGTGACCAGGTGACCGGCGCCGTTGTCGCGCAACGCGGCCGCCAGGTACAGGGTCGAGACCCCGAACGACGTCCCGTACTCGATCACGAGTCGTGACCTCGTGGTCCTGGCGCAGACGTAGAGGAACTGGCCGAAGGTCGGGGACACGCTGAAGTAGTTGTCCGCGTACCGGTGGTACAGGCTCCGGTAATCGCGGGCCTCCTCTTCCAGCGTCCGCCGGATCAGGTCCTCGTCCGCCATCGCCCCGCCTGGGCGGTCCTCCAGGACGGGTTGGTCGGCGGCCTCGGCCTCCTGGTGCAGACGTGCGATGACGTCGGCCACCCGGGGGTCCGTGAGTGAGTTCATGGATGCTCCTTCAGTAACAACAGGGCCGGCACCGGACCGGACGTGGGCCCCGCACCAGGTGAGGTGGCACTCCGCGTGCTCCGGTTCGGGTCGACGGGCGTGGATGGGACGTGGGGGCGCCGTGCCGCCCGGTGCGCGGGCGGGATCGGCGGGTGCGGGCGGGTCCGGGGCCTCGGGCGTCGTGGTCCCCCCGCTCGCTGGTGTCGCCCTCGCCAGGCCCCGGAGCCACCGGGGGGGAGTGGTCGCCGGCTGAGGAGCGGGAGGCGCTCCCGGTGGCAGCCTTCGTCAACGGTCTCCTCCCACCCGGTCAGGGAGCGCGGACGTCTCGGTGGGAAGGACCGAGGGCGGCGTCCCGACCTGCCACCTGCCGCCGCACCCCGCGAGCCGGTCGGCCCTCCTCCCGGGAGAGGCTCCCGCACTGCCCTCGACGATTTCCGAGGATGTCGTGGAGGGGAGCTGGAGTGCGGCTGGGCGGGCGCGGGTTCCCGATCCGCCAGCGAGCGGATCACCCGTGCGGTGGGGGCGGGGTAGCTGGTCGCGCCGCGCGGTGGTAGCGGAGCTGACCGTCCGGAGGGCCTGGTCGCCAAGAGGGTCGCTGACCGGGGCGGGGAGGATCGCCGGACCGCCGGTCATGCCCGAAACCGCCTCGACGAGGTCGTATCCGACACCGGAGGGGAGCGGGGTCACGGTGGAGACGGCGAGCCCGGCCGTCGCGCACAGCCGTGCGTAGTCGTTCCGGATCCGTTCCCGGCCACCGTCATCAGCATCATGTTCAGGTCGCTGAGGTAGCGGCGTCGACCACGGCCGAGGCGGTTCCGGGCGGCACGGGTTGGACGATCAGCACTTTCCCGGACGTGGGCATCGCCCCCGGCGACAGCGCAGGATGGTGGCCGCACGGTCGTCGTCCCAGCCGCGCATGATGCTCTTGAGCGGGTAGAGGTCCCTCCCAGGCGGAACCGCCGTGAAGCAGTCGCCGGCGCTGGTCTCACACCGGTCGCCCAGTCCGGTGGCGCG
Source organism: Actinoalloteichus caeruleus DSM 43889 (assembly GCF_000429185.2). Classification (GTDB taxonomy): domain Bacteria; phylum Actinomycetota; class Actinomycetes; order Mycobacteriales; family Pseudonocardiaceae; genus Actinoalloteichus_B; species Actinoalloteichus_B caeruleus. The sequence continues at coordinate 563,343 of NZ_AUBJ02000001.1, forward strand.
CGTGGCGGGGTTCGTCACCGAACTGGTCCGTCCGCCAGTTCGAGCTTGATCGCCACGTCGAGCGCGTGCGTCGCGAGAGCGCTGTACCCACAGCGCATCAACGTGGCTCGCGCGGTTCTGAACTCCGTCATCGATGCTCCTCTGGTACTCCGTCATGAGCTGTCCGGACGTCCTCGGGCTGTCCCTCCGCCCGTGCCCGCGCCGCACGCGAGGAGGCGGAGGGAGGAGACGCGCGTCGCGTTCCGGCGGGCCTTGGGTCGACCCGGTCGCGCGTCGGGGTGGGGAGCGGGCACGACCCCTTGCCGTCGGCCCGGGTCAACGGAGCTGGCGGTTCGCATCGTGGCCGGAGCATCACCCGCCCAGGTCGCCCACCGGCGGCTCCCCCGTGCCCTGGCACCGGGTGACGCACGGTGCTGTCGACATCGTGTTGGCCCCTTCCCGCTGGTCGGAAACCAAGGATGTAGTGCGGATCGGACGAAGTCTCTGTGGTGGCACCGAACGGTTTTCCGAACGCCGTCCGGGCACTACCGAAACCGGCGGCCACGTGGTCGTCCGGGGGACGGGAGACGGAGCGGAAGGCGGAGGAGTCCTGGCCGGACGAGGGGCCGCCGCTTCCGAGCGACGGCCCGCGTGGCGCGGAAGCCCGGCACTCCCGGGTTCGCTCCCGTGCGGTGGTCGTCCACTCCGCTTCGCGGTGGCGGCCGTGCCACGAATCCTGGCGTCAGTCGCGGAGTGGGCGGCGGTGGAACAAGACGAGGTCTGGTTCTAGAACCACCCTGGCCCTCCCATGACGCTGGCCGGTGCTGTGATCAGGGTGGATGGCGGAATCGCGGAATCGTGGGGAGGGAAATCCGCTGTGGTGGGTGAACGGTGGTCCTAGGACCATTGTTGTCCCGACCGTGCGGTGTTAACCTCGTTCCGAATTCGACCCGGGATGACGTTGTTCGCGAAATCTGGTCAGGAAACTCCGCTAACGGTTCGCGGTGGACGGAACGAGGTCGTTGTCCTCCAGTCGTCGAACGTTTTCCTTTCCCTGTCGTCAAACCTGTGCAGACGGAGCCGTGTCAACAGGCGAACTGATCTTTACGGAATTCGACGAGAAGCGCCCGTTCCGCCGTGCTGGTCACGCGCTCGTCGGACGCCGGGAGCACCTGCGAGCGGTCCGCACCGCGCTGGCGGCGGTCGCCGCAGGAGACGAGGCCGTCATCCTGGTCGAGGGCGGCGCTGGAACCGGGAAGTCGGCGCTGTTGCGGGCGGCGGGGAGCAGCGCCCACGGCCTCGGGCTGCCCGTGCTCCCCGTGTCTGCGAGTTCGTACGAGGCAGACGAACCGTTGGGATTGGCACGGCGGATCTGCGAGGCGGCGGGCACCGAACCCCCAGCGCTCGTCGACGACATACCCGAGGCGCGCCGCGTCGTCTTCGAGCGGGTGACGGCGTGGGCGCGTGGCGCGCCGGCGCTCCTGGCCATCGACGACTTCCAGTGGTGTGATGCCGCCTCCCTGCGCTGCCTGTCGTTCCTGCTGCGGCGCGGGGTTCGCGGTCTCGGTGTCCTGGCCAGCCTCACCACCGGGGTCAGCGGTGCGGACCCCGTGCTGGTGGACGAGGCGCAACGCTCCCACCCCCGGCCGGTCCGGGTCCGGCTCGGTCCACTCGGTCGGGCCGAGGCCGACCGCCTCGTGGCCGGCGTTCTCGGACCCGTACCCGCCGACCTCCGGGCCGCGCTGTTCGAGTGGACGGGAGGGAATCCGTTCCTGCTCGACGAGGTCCTCACCGAGCTGCCCGGCCACCCGAGCGGTCAGGTCACCGACATCGTCCCGCGAACGGTGTACCCGTGGTTGTCCGGGTTACTGGCCAACGGCAACCCGGTCTGCCTGCCCGTGGTACGTGCGTTGGCTGCCCTGGGCGACCACGCGAGCCCGACGGTGCTCGGTGAGGTCGCCGGTCTCTCCGCCCTGGAGGTCGACTACGGGATCCGCGCCCTCGCCGAGCTGTCGCTCCTCCGGTCCGGCCCTCGACCAACGTTCGCCCATCCGGTCGTCGAGGCCGCCGTGGCCAGGCAGATCACGCCGCATGAGCTGGTGAGGCTGCGGCTGGTCGGGGCCCGGTGGCTCGTGACCACCGGCGCGCCCGAGACCTCGGTCATCTCCTACCTGGTGGACAGCGGTGTCGCCGACCACCCGGAGGGCGCGGAGCTCGTCGTCGCGACGGCGCGTGGGATGGTGGACCGGTCACCACCGGAGGAGGCGGTGGCCCGGTTGCGGGACGCGCTCTCACGTCGACTTCCGCTTCCCGTGCGGACGGAGCTGCTCCAGCTGTGCGCGCGGGCGGAGTTGGACCTGGACGTGGGGCTGGCGGAGCGCCGGTTGGGCGAGGCCGTGGTCTTGCTGGGGTGCTCGCGCCGGCCGGCGGTCCTGGTCGACCACGCCCGCGCGTTGCACGCCCTCGGGAGGTTGGACGAGGCGGCACGTCTGCTGTGCTCCGTCGACGCCGAGACGCCCGCCGGGGAGCGAGACCCCGCGTTGCGGGACCGTGTCCGCCTGGAGCTCGCTACCATCGTGGCCGGTGACCCGGCGGTCGCGATGGCCCCGACATCCGATCCCCGGGACGCCGTGGCAGCGGTCGTCCACCTGTTGGTCGATGGCGGTGTTCGTGGCGCACCGCGTCACGGTCTCGCCCTGGGCGACCTGTGGGACCTGCTCACCCCGGCCGCTCCCGACGGGCTGCCGTTGACGTGGTTCACGGCGGTCCGGGCACTTCTGTCGGCAGGCGAGGGCGCGGGTCTGTTGTCCTACGCCCGGCTCTGGGTTTCCGCCGCCCGGCAGGGAACACTGCGCCTGGCGCTGGGGCACGCGCAACTCGCCGAGGCGTTGTTCCGCCTCGACCGTATCCGCTGCGCGGGGCCGCCGTCAACGACGTGTTGCGGCAGTGGGAGACGCTGGACCACCCGGGCGGGTGCCTTCCGATCATCGCGGCGATGCCCCCCGTCCTCGACACGCTGATCGAACGCGACGAACTGGACTCCGCCGTCGAACTGCTGCGGCAGCTGCCCCTCAACCCCGACCGCCGTCCGCACTGGCACCAGCTGGCCCTGCTGCTCCGCCGTGGCAGACTGCGCAGGCTGCTCGGCGATCCGGCGGGTGGCCTTTCCGACCTGGTGCGGTGTGGCCGGGTCCTCAGGGAACGCGGTTCCCGGGTTCCGCATCCGCTGCGCTGGCGTCGTCACGCGACAGTGGCCCTGCTGGACCTCGGCCGGCTGGACGCCGCGCGCCGACTGATCGACGTGGAGCTCAGCGACGTCCGACGACGCTCCCCAGTGGGGAACGAGCTCGGGGTGACCCTCAGGCTCGCCGGTCGGGTGGCCGGGCCCTCCGTCGGCCTGGGGTTGCTCAGCCAGTCGGTGGAGGTGTTGGAAGCCGGTGGCTCACGTGTCGAACTCGCGCGGTCGCTGGGGGAACTGGGAACGGCCCTCTCCCGGATGGGCCGTTCCCGAGCGGCACGGTCGCGGTTGCGCCGCGCGTGCGGGCTGGCGGAGGAGACCGGGGCGGTCAGGCTGAGGGCATGCCTGGAGGCCCGGCTCCGGGACGCCGGGGGGCGGGTGCGGAAACAGGTGACGGGCGTCGGCGCCCTCACGGCCGGCGAGCGCCGGGTCGCCCGCCTGGCGGCGACCGGCCACACGAACCGCCAGATCGCGGCCGAACTCTTCATCACGCGCCGTGCCGTGGAGATGCACCTGACCCAGGTCTACCGGAAGTTGGGGATCAGCGGACGCGGTCAGCTCGCCCGTGCGCTCGACGACGCCGACGACCCGGTGGTCCGGCATGGCGTTGTTCCAGCGGGTCGGTGACCAGGGGCGGCGGCGGATCGCGGCGGAGGGGAGGGTGCCACCCCCGTCCCACCGGGCTCGTCGGACCTCGCACCAGAAGTGGCGGGTGAGGTGGCGCCCGGGAATCATCTCACCCCGGGTGCCGTCTCACAGGGCGGGCAGCCGCAACGGTCGACCCGCCGCCACACCGCCGTCGACGGGGATCGAGACCCCCGTCAGGTAGGAGAAGTCCTCGGAGGCGATCGCGAGCACGGCGGAGGCGATGTCCTCCGGCGTGGCGATCCGCCCGAGGCCGTCCACGTTGAGCTGGCCCAGGCCCACCTTCGCCTGTTCCCAGAGCGCGTCGTCGAGCCCGGGGGGCCGGATCATCGCGGTGTCGGTGATGCCGGGGAGGATCGCGTTCACCCGGATCCCGGCGCCGCCGTACTCCAGGGCCGCGGAGCGGACCAACGCCTCCTGGGCGCGTTTGCTCGCCTGGTAGGCCGAGAGTTCGGGGCGGCCCACGACCGAACCGACCGAGGAGTTCACGATGATGTGCCCACCGCCGTGGGCGATCATTGGGGGCAACTGCGCCCGCATCGCCAGGAAGGTCCCCCTGGTGTTGGTGTTCATCGTGTCGTCCCACTGCTCGAGGGTCATCTCGTGCAGCGGCGCGGTGTGTTGCACACCGGCGTTGTTGAAGGCGATGTCGGGCGGTCCGAGGTTCTCGATCGCGCGGTCGACGAAGGCCTGCGTGGAGTCGGCGTCGCGTACGTCGGCCCGCAGGTAGACGGCGTGGCCCCCGGCTCGGCGGATGCGTCGTTCCACCGCGCGGCCGTGGGACTCCCGGCGTCCGCAGAACGCCACCCGCGCGCCCTCGGCGGCGAAGGCGGCGCAGGTCGCCTCGCCGATCCCGGAGGTGCCGCCGGTGACGAGGACGACCTTGTCCCGGAAGCGCCCCCGTCGGCCCGTGGCGGTGCCGCTGCCGGCGGCGTCCGCCGAGCCGGCGCCGAGCATTCCCAGTCCGAGCGCTCCGGCCCCCGCCGCGGCTCCCAGGATCGCGCGCCTGCTGTGGGTGGCGGCACCCGTGGTGCGGGAGGTGTGCGTGCTGGTCATGGTCCTCCGGTTCCTGTGGCCTGGTCGCGGGGCTGGTGCGGACGGGTCCGGCGCGGACTCGGACGCACCCAAAGAAACGCGACTCATTGCTCGCAAAAAAATACGAGGATTGGCTCGTAAAGTCAAGGGGTCCGTGGAGCGGCACGACCCCGCCCCCGTCACCGACCGGTGGGCCGAGGGGCGACCAGCCCGCCACCCCCGGCGTCGGGTCCGCGCGAACCCGCCGGCCACCGGGTGGGACGGCGGCGGAGGCCGGCCTTCCCGCGGGGGCCACCATGTTCCGTTCCCTCCCCGGTCCGCGGTCGGCCTCGCACCGGCAACGGATGCCACCCCCGCCCGCCGGGACCCGGGGACAGGACCAGGTCGGTACCCACCGAGCCGGCGGGAGGCCGCGACACGTCGTCCACTCAGGACGTTGCCGAGCGGGACCGCGGCGGACGGTAGGCCACCACACGCCCCGCCCCGAGCATCGGTGACTGGCCGGAGCCGCCCGGGTGGGCGAGGCACCCCACGGTCGGACCGCTCCCGCCGACCAGCACCGCCGCCGGCGACCGGGTGGGAGGACCGCCCCGGCGGGCGGGCGGGTGACTCGGTCCGGACCCGGTGGCACCCGACCGGGCAGGCCACCCGGAACGTGGACCCCGACCAGATCGCCCCGCACGGTCCCGCGCTCCCGCACCGGAGTCCTCCGCGCCGCCCACCCCTCGGCAGCTGCCCGGAGGCGGGCGAGTCGACCCAGTGGCGCTCCGAGGTCCTCGCCGCCCGCCGGGGTCCACTGCGCACGGACGCGCGGTGAACCAGGAGCAGGGCAACCCCCGGGCACCTCCGCCCCGAAGAAGGGGCATGAGGGACCACGAGAGCGTCCACCCACCCCCGCGAGGAACGTCCTGCCTGACCGGGCTGCTGGCCGTGGCGGCCGCGCTCGGTGCCGGTCACCTGCTGGCCGGGCTCACCGGTTCGCCCGGGTCCTCGCCCTTCCTCGCCGTCGGGAACTCCGCCATCGACCTGGCGCCGGAACCCGTGAAGGACTTCGCGATCGCCGCCTTCGGCGAGGCGAACAAGACCGCGTTGCTGGTCGGGATGGGCGTGGTCCTCGCGGTGCTCGGCGCCGCCGGCGGCCTGGCCTCGCGCGGCGGCCCACTCCCTGGCCTCATCCTGGTCGGGCTCGGGGGGACGGCCGGGGCCCTCGCCACACTGGGCCGACCCGACCTGCCCACCTGGGCCGTGGCCGTGCCGCTCTCGTCGACCGTGGTGGGTGGCGTGGTCTTCGCGCTGCTCTGGTCGGCCTCCCGCCCGCGCGGTCCCCGGAAGGACACCGGGGAGGACCCGGCCCTGACCGGGACCGGTGCGGGCCTGGGGCGCCGGCGGCTTCTGGTGTCCACCGGCGCGGTCGCGTTGGGCTCGGCGACGGCCACGCTGGGCGGTCAGGCGCTGACCGGTCGAGGCGGGCTGGAGGAGTCCCGACGCGCGGTCACCGCCCGCCTCCCGCCCCCCTCGCCGCCACCGGGCGGCGCCGACTTCGTCGACCAGGGGACCCCGACGTTCATCACGGCCAACGACGACTTCTACCGGGTCGACACCGCGCTGCGCGTGCCGGCCCTTCGCGCGGAGGACTGGCGGCTGCGCGTCCACGGGCTGGTCGAGCGGGAACTGTCCCTGAACTTCGACGACCTGCTCCGCCGACCCTGGCGGACCGAGACGATCACCATGACCTGCGTCTCCAACGAGGTCGGCGGTCCCTACGTCTCGACGGCCGAGTTCGTCGGCGTTCCCCTGCGGGACCTCCTGCGGGAGGCGGGAGTCCGGGCGGGGGCCGAGCGGGTGTTCGGCACCAGCGTGGACGGGTACACCGCCGCGACCCCGGTGGAGACCCTGCTCGATCCCGACCGGGTGGCCCTGCTCGCCTTCGGGATGAACGGGGAGGCCCTGCCACCCGAGCACGGCTTCCCCGTTCGCATGGTCACCGCCGGCCTGTACGGCTACGTGTCCGCCACCAAGTGGCTGGTCGACCTCGAGCTGACCACGGGCGACCGCCGCACCTACTGGGAGGAGCGGGGCTGGGCCGAACGAGCGCCGATCAAGACGCAGTCCCGCATCGACTCGCCCCGGGGGTTCGAGACGCTCCCCGCTGGCAGGACCACCGTCGTCGGGGTCGCCTGGGCCCAGACCACGGGAATCGACTCGGTCGAGGTGCGGGTGGACGACGGGCCGTGGCGACCGGCGACCCTGGCCCGGGAGGTCAACCCGGACACCTGGCGGATGTGGCGGGCCGAGGTCCACCTCGTTCCCGGTGGCCACCGCATCTCCTGCCGGGCCACCGACCGCGACGGCCACACCCAGACCGAGGAACGGGTCGGCACCGTGCCCGACGGGGCGACGGGCTGGCATGCCGTCGTCTGCACCGCCGAGTGACCGCGCGGAAGAAATTCACGATCCGGGGCAATACCTCCGGCCGCACGTACCGAAGACCCCATGAAGTCCCAGAAAGAGACCGAGGAGGAACGATCCGATGAGGACCACGCGACGCACCGCCCTGGCTGGCGGCATCACCGCCTCGGCCCTGCTGCTCGCCGCCTGCGCCAGCGGCGAGGAGGAAGCCCAGGACCCCGGGCCGGGAACGGACGGGGGCACGGTGACCAGCGCGCCGGAGCGACCGGAGGAGGACACCTCGCCGGAGGACGGGATGGCCGGTGACGGGGTGACCACGGCCGCCGACGTCTACGGGCCCGGCTGTGACCAGGTCCCCACCGACCCGGAGGACCCGGGGTCGGTCGAGGGCATGATCGACGACCCGGTGGGCACCGCCGCCAGCAACAACCCGCTGCTGACCAACCTGACGGCGGCCGTCGAGGCGGCCGGGCTCGGGGACACCCTCAACGACACCGGCGCCAGCTACACGGTCTTCGCGCCCGCCGACCCGGCCTTCGAGGCGATCCGCGAGGACGAGCTGACCGCGTTGTTGACCGACCCGGACCGGGCGGACGACCTCACCGGCGTGCTGACCTACCACGTCGTCCCGGAGCGGTTGGACGCCGACGGCGTCGCCGAGTGGGGAACCCTCGACACCGTGCAGGGCGGCCAGCTCACGGTCGAGGGCTCGGGCGAGGACCTGACCGTCAACGGGGCCAGCGTGCTGTGCGGGAACATCCCGACCGCCAACGCCACGGTGTTCGTCGTCGACGAGGTGCTCATGCCCCAGGAGTGACCTCCGGCCGGCACGGCCTGGCGGGGGCTGGTGACCACGCGGGACGGGGTGACCACCGGGACCGGCGGCGGTCGGTGCGCGTCCGACCGCCGCCGAACCCCGGACCGGGTCGACCCGGATCAGCTCAGGGTGCCGCTGAGCTCGTTGGGGGCCGAGGGCAGCGACCCGGTCGCCGTGATCTCACCGGACTCGAGGTCCACGGCGTGGATCTCGGTGGCGCTGGGGTCGGTGACGAACGCCGTGCCACCTCTGACGAAGATCGCCGGGCGCGGCTGCTGCCACTCCAGCGGCTCCTCCCACTCGTCGATCACCGGGATGGTGTTGACGACCTCGGCGGTCTCCGGGTCGACGACGTGGATCGCGCCGTCGGTGCCCAGGACGAGGGCCTCGCCCTCCGGGCCCCGGGCCAGGGAGCGGAAGGTGTAGCTGGTGCCCAGCTCGACGAGCTCCACGCTCGCGTCCTCGGTGTCGATCAGGGAGATCTGGGTGGGGCGTTCCAGCTCCGCGTCCGGGTCCTGCTTGTAGTCACCCAGGGTGATGCTCGATTCCTCGGAGCCGGCCTGGTTGCCGATGCGCCCGTAGTCGGTGGGGCTGTCCACCTTGGTGATCTCACCGTCGCGGTAGATCAGCACACCGGTCTCACAGCCGATCACCACCGCCTCGTCCCGCGCGGTGGCCTCACCGTGCACACCGGGGCAGTCCTCGTTGCGGGCGATCTCCTCGCCGTCGCCGTCGAGCACGACGATGCCGGGGCGTTCGTCCTCGTTGCCCAGGGTGGTCACCAGTTCGCCGGTGGACAGCTCGACCGCCACGCCGTGGTGCGGCTCCGGGGTCGTGTGGGTGTCCGCCTCGGGCAGCGAGTCGCCGAGGGAGTCGGTGTCGAAGATCAGCACCTCACCGGAACCGTCGAAGAACAGCACCGTCCTGCCCGCGTGGCGCACCACGTGACCGGGCTTGGGGCCCTCGAACTCCAGGTCCGTCAGCTCCGGCGTGGCCGCGTCCAGCACCTGGAAACCGGAGGACGTGGACACGAAGAGGTGGCGGTCGTCGCCGGCGGGGTTCAACCGGTTGAACCCGTCCAGGGCGATGTCCTCGACGACCTCCAGGGTCGTCGGGTCCAGCACGTAGAGGCCGCCGTCGTAGGTGGTGACGATGGGGTCGACGACCGAGGGCGTGGCTGCACCGGTCGACGCCTCGGCGTCGGTCGCCTCGTCGTTCTCGGTGGACCCGCCGCACGCGCTGAGGGTCAGCGCGGCGGCGAGGGCCGGCACGGCCAGTGCTCTCACACGTCCGGCCGGGGTGCGTGGGGAGGTTCGCATCTGTGTTCGCTCTCTGTTCTCGTTCGGTGTTCCCGGGCCGGCGGTCACCGGCCCGGTGCGGTGTCGTGGGTGGTCAGAGCTGCCCGAGCAACCCCTGGGAGATCGAGTCGGTGTTGGCGCGCATCATGTCCAGGTAGGTCTCCGCCCCCTCGCCCTCCGCGCTCAGCGATTCGGAGAAGAGCGGGACCACCGCCACGTCCAGACCCGCGTGGTCGGCCAGGACCTGGGCGAGGCGGTCCGGCTGGGAGGAGTCGGCGAAGATCGCAGGCACCCCGGCGTCCCGCACCGCTCCGGCGAGGGACTCCAGGTCGGAGGCGCTGGGGGAGGCGAGTGTGGTCCCGCTGGGGATCACCGCGCCGACGACCTCGAAGTCGTAGCGTTCGGCGAGGTAGCCGAACACGTGGTGGTTGGTGACCAGCTGCCGCCGGTCGACCGGGATCTCGGCGAAGCGTTCCGCCATCTCCTCGTGCAGCGCCTCGAGCTCGGCGCGGTAGGCGTCCGCGTTGGCCCGCACGGCCTCCTCGTCGACGCCGTCGACGTGCTCGACGACGCGGTCGGTGATCTCCTCGACCACCGCCACGACGCGCACCGGATCCGTCCAGAAGTGCGGGTCGGGTTCCCCCCGCGACTCGTCCGAGGTGTAGTCGATCGGGTCGGCGTGGTCACCCGCGGAGACGACCGGCACCCCGGACTCCTCGGCGGCCGCGACGTGGCGGAGCATCCCCTCCTCCAGGCCGAGGCCGTTGTGCACGAGCAGCCCGGCCCGCTCGACCAGAGCCGCCTCCCGGGCGGAGATCCCGAAGGAGTGGGGGTCGGCGTTGGGCCGCATCAGCACGGTCACCTCGGCCTGGTCACCGATGATGTTGCGGGTGATGTCGCCCAGGATGTTGGTGGTGACCACGACCTCGCCGTGGTCGGCGTCGGCGGTGGAGCACCCGGTGGCCGCCACCACGAGTCCGGTGGCCAGCGCGAGCAGGGAACCGGCGAGTCGGTGTGCGCGGGGGCGCGCGCCTCGGCCGCTCATCGCCCCGTCTCCACCATGTGGCTGGCCAGCCCCGGCACCTCGAGGGTGCGGGCGACCCGCAGGTCGTCGTTGTAGTCGATCTCGTGGATCTCACCGGAGGTCGGGTCGTTGACGTAGGCCCTGGTGGTGTCGACCTCGATGACCGGGGCCGGTGTCCCGGCCGCGGCCCCCGGCTCCAGCAGGGGCACCGCGGCGGTCTCCTCACCGGTGTCCGGGTCGAGCCCCCGCAGCACACCGTCGGCGGTGAGGACGAGGACGGCGGATCCCTCGCCGGCCGTGTTGGCGGCCACGACGGGTTCGGTGGTCGCCCAGTGCCGCCACGTCCGTTCGGTGACGTCGAGGAGCCAGCCCCCCGCATCCCCTGCGGTGCCGACCAGCGTCGTGCTGCCAGGGCGGTGGCGGAAGGTGCTGATCCGCTCCCCGTCCTCGACCGGCTCCGGGTAGGCGATCAGTTCCCCGTCGAAACGGCCGTCGTCCTCGGTGACCAGCAGCGCGCCGTCGGCGCAGCCGAAGACCACGCCCCGGCGGGTCAGCGCCTGCCCGCGCGGGTCCTCGCAGGTCACGTCGAGGGTCGACACCGCTTCCCCGTCACGGTCCCGGATCTCGACGGTGCCGTCACCGGCTCCACCGCCGGCCGGCGCCAGCAGGTGCTCCCGGTAGGGGACGGTGGCGGAGGTGCCCGCCACCGGGACCTCCTCGACGCGGGGGACCACCGTCCCGCCGTCGAGTTCGGCCCGGTCGAGCACCAGCGTGCGACCGTCGGCGGAGGAGACCGCGGTCACCACGGGATCGCTGAAGGCGTCGGTGAGCTCCACGCCGTCGACGGTGCCGACGTCCCGGACCTCGGCCCGGTAGTAGTGCACGTGGTCCCCGTGGTCGACCATCCAGGAACCGCTGTCGATGACGTGGACCGCGTCGTCGGCACCGGCGACGTAGCCGAAGCGGCCGTCGCCGGCGATGTCCTCGACCCCCTCGACCTGGCCGACCTCGTGGACCTCCTCGTCGATGAGGTCGAGGACCCTGACCCCTCCGGTCTCCGCGTCCGCGATGACCAGCCGGGACTGCGCCTCGGCGGTCTCCTCCGCGCCTTCGACGTAGCCGTGGGGCACGTCCTCCTCGACGGTGGCCGGGCTCTCCGCCGGTGTCGTGCTGCCGCAGGCCGCGATCAGGACGGACACCGACGCGAGCCCAGCCGCGAGCCGGGCGGCCCGCGTGTGCTGTTGCCGTGTCACGGTTGGTACTCGGTCCTTTCGTGGTGGTCGTTCGGGGACGGCTCGGCACGGGGCGCGCGCCGGACGAGGCGGGCGGCGAGTGCCGAGAGGAAGAAGAGCAGGACGGCGGCGGCGACGATGGTCGCTCCGGCGGCCGTCCCGAAGTGCCAGGACACCAGCAGCCCCACGACGTTCGCGGTGACGCCGAGCGCGGCGGCACCGGCCATGATCGCCGGCACTCGCCTCGCCCACAGCGCGGCCGCCGCCGGCGGCGCGATGAGGAGTCCGAAGACCAGCAGGGTGCCCACCACGTGGAACGACGCGACGATCGCGAGCGTCACCAGGCCCAGCAGCAACCCCTCCGCCAGGCGTGGCCGCAGCCCCAGGGTGTGCGCTTTGCGGGGGTCGAAGGTCAGGGCGAGGAACGCCCGGTACCCGAGTGCCGAGACCAGGCCGGCGACGGCCAGGGCCACCGCGAGACCCACGAGGTCGCCGTCGCGGACGGCCAGGACGTCCCCGAAGAGGAACCCGGTCAGGTCGACGGCGAAGGACCGGGAGTGCGAGACGATGATCACGCCCGTCGAGAGCATGCCGACGAAGAGCATCCCGATCGCGGTGTCCCGGGAGATGCGGCGGGTTCGTCCCAACGCGTTCACCCCCAGCGCCATCACTCCCGCGCTCAGCGCGGCCCCGATCAGGGGACTCCCACCGAGCAGTGAGGCCAGGGCGACGCCGGGGAGCATTCCGTGCGACATCGCGTCCCCGAGGAACGCCATGCCGCGCAAGACCACCCAGGTGCCCACGAGAGCGCACACCAGCGAGACGAGCACGCCCGCCACCAGAGCCCGCTGCACGAAGGCCACCTCGAACGGCAGCAGAATGTCCATGGCGACGCACCTTATAGTGATAACCATTTTCATCAAACCGGGAAGGGGTGCCATGAGCGATTCAGTGCCAGGGATCACAGTCCGTGAGGTCTCGGCCGGGTACGGCCCCGTTCGAGTGCTCGACCAGGTCACGGCCGAGATTCCCCACCGACGAGTGACCGCCATCCTGGGACCCAACGGTGCGGGCAAGTCGTCGCTGCTCAACGTGATCGCCGGCACCCTGCCGGCCACCTCGGGCACCATCCTGGGCCTGGGCCCGCGCCCACCCGCCTACGTGCCGCAGCGCAGCGAGGTCTCGGACGCGTTGCCCATCACCGTGCGTGCCACCGTCGCGATGGGGCGGTGGGCGCACCGGGGCCCGTGGCGCCGCCTCACCCGAGCCGACCGAGCCGTCATCGACGACTGCCTCGCCGAACTCGGCATCTCCGACCTCGCCGAGCGGCAGCTCGGCGCGGTCTCGGGCGGCCAACGGCAGCGCGCCCTGGTCGCCCAGGGACTCGCCCAGCAGGCCGACCTGCTGCTGTTGGACGAACCCGCCGCCGGCCTCGACCTGAGCGCGCGGTCCCTCATCGACGATGCGCTGCGCGGGGCGCGGGACCGGGGGACGACGGTCGTGCGGGTCACCCACGATCTCGAGGCCGCCCACGAGGCCGACCACTGCGTCCTGCTGCGCGAGGGCCGGGTGATGGCGCAGGGCGACCCGGCCACCGTGCTCGACGCCGACACCATCAGCCTGGCCTGGAACGTGCCCACCCCCGGGCGGCCCGCCGCCCGCCGGGGCACCCCCGCCGGCTGAGGACGACGCGGCATCGCGGTCGGTCGAACCGGTGCCCGCCCGGCCGCGCCACCGGCCTCCCACCCGGTCCGCGTCGCGGGTTCCCGTCCGTGGAGTCCCGGCACTCCCCACCGCGCATGGGGAGCGCATGCCGGCGCCGTCGGCCCCGGGAACCCGGGACGGCGGCGGGCGTCCCCGGCCCGACGGGCGCGGCGAGCGGGGCGCCGGGAGGGAGGACGCGGCGCTGGGGGACCACCACGGCACCGCCCGCCAGCGTCGACCGCGATCGGCGGGGGGCGGGGGGCGTGACGGCCCCCGGGGCGGGACCGGTTCTCCGACGTCGCGCGGAGGAGCCGCCGGCGTGCGCCCACGTCCGACCGCCGGTGCCACGGGGACCGCCCCACCCGCTCCCGCCCGACCGAACCCGACACCGCTCCGGTGCCGCCCGCCCCTCGGACCCCTGGCGCCAGCCCGGTCACCGACTCCCCGAGGTACCCGACGTCGCCACCGGCACCGCCCACCGCGTTCCCCGGCGGCCGGCCCGCCACCAACCGCCGTGCCGACGTCCCCGGCCCCGCCGAAGTCAGAACAACCGGACGGGGTTGACGATGTCGGCCGTGACGGTCAACACCATCACCACGGCGCCGATCAGGACCAGCACCAGAGTCACCCCGGTCAGCCGGTTGTAGTCGACGGGACCCCCGGCCGCCCTGCCTCGAAGCCCGCGCACCACGTCCCGGACCCGCTCGTACCAGCCGACGGCGATGTGGCCGCCGTCCAGCGGCAGCAGCGGCAGCAGGTTGAAGACACCCATGAAGAAGTTCAGGCTCGCCAACAGGATCAGGAACAACGGCCACAGGCCGTGCTGGACGGCCTCCCCGCCGATGCGGCTGGCCCCGACCACGCTGATCGGCGTCTCCGGATCCCGCTCATCCCCGAAGATCGCCGACACCACCGCCGGGATCCGCTGGGGGAACTCGACGAGCCGGTGGAAGGTCTGCACCACCATGTCACCGGTGAACGCGGCGGTACCCGGGATGGCGGCCACCGGCCCGTACTCGAACTGTCGGACGAAGGAGACGCCGATCGTGCCCGTCGTCCGGATCTCCGGCTCCGCTTCCCCCGGCACCGCCACCGGCCGCTCGACCTGGCGCACGTCCACCGTCACGGGCCGCGTCCCGCCGTCGCGTTCGACCTCCAACCGGGTCGGACCGGACGAGCCCTGGACCGCGACCATGACCTCCGCGTAGGTGAGGGTCGTGACTCCGTCCACCGAGACGATCCGGTCACCGGGGCGGAGGCCCGCCTCCCGGGCGGGCGCGGCGTCACCAGCCTCGCAGCGGGGGTCGCTGACTTCTTCCGGGGTCGTCGCGTCCCGCACGCAGGAGGCGACGGACTCCACCTGGGGAACGCCGGCGACGTTCGGCAGGCCCATCGTCGTGGCCATCAGGTAGAGGATCAGGAAACCGAGGCCGAACTGCATGACCGAACCGGCGGCCATCACGACCGTCCGCTTCCAGACGGGGAACCGCCACATCGCGCGGGGGGCCTCCTCCGGGGTGACCTCGTCGAGCGAGGTCATCCCGGCGATCTCGCAGAAACCCCCCAGGGGGATCGCCTTCAGGCCGTACTGGGTGTGACCCCGTCGGAACGAGAAGATCGTCGGCCCGAAACCGACGAAGTACCGGCGAACCCGCATCCCGAAGGCGCGAGCGGTCCACATGTGACCCGCTTCGTGCAGGGAGACGGAGAACCAGAAGCACAGGACGAACAACACGACGCCGAGAACGTACGCGAGCACCCGAGGGCCCTCCTGACCTGGAGCGGCGCGACCTCCGGGATGGTACCGAGCACCGCCCGGATCCGCCCGTGCGACGCCCGGCGCCGTCGGAGACCGCCACCGCGCCGCTCGCCCCTCGGGCGGGTCGGGCGCGGCCACACCCGACCCGCGCCGGCACGCCTCACATGTAGGCGGTGGACCCGTCCGGGCGGTTCGGCACCCGGCGGACCCAGTGCACGTGGTCGTCCCGCAGCAGCGCCTCCTCGTCGATCTCCACCCCCCAGCCGGGGCGGTCCGGGCGGAGCTCCAGGTGCCCGTCGACCGGGACGTACGGGTCCGGGCACCACCGCACCTCGTCCGGTTTGTACTCCAGGACGGAGAAGTTCGGCGTCGCCGCCGCGAAGTGCACGTTCGCGGCGGTGGCCAACGGGCCCATCGGGTTGTGCGGCGCCAACGGCACGTAGTGCGCCTCGGTGATCGCCGCGATCTTGCGCATCTGGGTCAGCCCACCCACGACGCAGATGTCCGGCTGGGCGATGTCGACTCCCTGCGCGGCGCACAGGGCGAGGAACTCGTGCGGCGTGTACAGCGACTCCCCGGTCGCGAGCGGAACCGACATGCGCGACCGCAACCGAGCCCACGCGGGGATGTGTTCCGGGCGCAGGGGTTCCTCCAGGAACAGCGGGTCGTTCGGGGCGAGCGCCGCCGCCAGCCGCTCCGCCCGCGCCGGCTCCCACACGCACGCGTGCGCGTCGAACGCGAACTCCCACTGGTCGGGGTGGGACTCCCTGACCTGTCCGAAGTACTCGCCCAGCTCCCGGCACACCACCCCCCACCTGTTGGTGTGGATGTCCGCGCGGTACGGGCTGAGCTTGAAGGCCGTCACCCCGTACCGCTCGTGGGCCTCCGCGGTGCGCTCACGCAGCTCGGGCAGGTCCGGTGCCGAGTACAGGCCGGCGTACACCCGGACCCGGTCCCGCACGGCGCCGCCCAGCAACTGGTACACCGGCAGCCCGGCGGCCTTGCCCGCGATGTCCCACAGGGCGTGGTCGATGGCCGCGATCGCCGCGAGACCCAGCGCGCCGGGCGGGAACCGGGATGACTGCAACAGCAGCTCGTTGACGTAGGACGTCCGGCGCGGGTCCACGCCCCGGATCTGGTCGAACAGGTAGTCGAGCAGCGGCGGGAAGGCGTGGTCCGGGCCGTGGTTGTACGTCTCGGCCCAGCCGTGGATCCCGGCGTCGGTACCGATGCGGACGAGCAGGCGGGGCCGGTCACCGACCCGCTGCATGTAGGTGTCGAGCGTCGTGACGCGCATGACGTCCCCTCCCTCAGGCGGCGTCGCCGCTGGTCAGGCCCGGCCAGTCCGCGACCGCGCTGGTGACGGCTGCCGCGACGTCCTCGGGGAGCTGGCGGCTCGGTGGCCGCACGTCGCGGCGGCACAGCCCCGCCTGGGCCATGGCCTCCTTCACGACCGAGACGTTGTCGGCCGACCCGTCCCGGGACCGCAGCTCCTCGAACCGGCGGATGCGACGCCACTGCGCGGCGACCGACGCGGCGTCACCGGCGCGCAGGCCGGCCAACATCGCCAACGACACCGCCGGCGACACGTTGACCAGGCCCGAGGTGAAGGCCCGGGCGCCCGCCTGCCAGTAGGCGGGCGCGTACGGTTCGGCGAGACCGGCGATCCACAACAGGTCGTCCCGGCCGACGTCGGCGAGGGTGCCCGCGAAGTGCGCCGGGTCCGGCACCGAGTACTTCAGCCCGACCAGGTTCGGCGCCCCCTCGGCCAGGGACCTGATCGCCTCCCCGGTGATCCTCGGGCTGCGGACGTAGGGCAGCACGCCGATCTCGGGCACCGCCGAGGCGACGGCGGCGTTGTAGCCGGCCCAGCCGGTGGGGGAGAGGTAGGGGTGGGCCGGTTCGTGCACCATGACGGCGTTCGCCCCGGCGTCCCGGGCGTGCCGGGCGTCCTCGCGGGCGGTGCGCAGGTCGAAGCCCACCCCGGCCACGACGGTGGCCCGGTCGCCGGCCGCCTCCACGGTCACCTCCACCGCGCGCCGCCGTTCCGCCGGGCTCAGCGCGTAGAACTCGCCGGTGTTGCCGTTGACGGTGAGGGCCGTGATCCCGTGGTCCACCAGGCGTCGGGTCAACGTGGCGAGCAGGGGCCAGTCCACCTCGCCCTCGCCGTCGAAGGGGGTGATGGGGATGGCGACGACGGTCGCGAGGCGGTCGGTCAGGTCCTGGGGGTGCATGGTCGTCCTCACGGGGTCGCTTCCGGAGCGGCCGGGCGGGAGTCGCCCTGGTCGAAGGTCATGACGGGTTTGATGCGGACGCACAGGCCGTAGATGAGGGCGCTCACCAGGCTGCTGACGCCCGCGAAGATCATTGGGCCGAGGTAGGAGTTGTTGGACACCGCCAGGAAGAAGCCGATGGCGATCGGGCTGATGATGTTGCCCAGCTGGGAACCGAAGTTCTGGAAGCCGGCGATGGATCCCACGACGTCCGGGGACGGCGCGACCTCCGACGGCAGGCTGAGGATCGCGGCGCCGGCGAACGAGTGAGCCGCGTTGCTCAGGGTCAGCAGGGCCATCACGGCCGCCGTGCTCTCCACGAACGGGGTGAAGGCGATGCAGGCGCTCAGCGCCAACCCGGTGATGATCGGGAGCTTGCGCGCCAGGTTCGTCGACATGCCGCTGGCGAGCATCCGGTCCGACACCACCCCACCGAGGACGGTGGCGCCGACCGCCACCAGCGGAGGGATCGCTCCCACGAGACCGAACTCGGCCTCCGAGAGCCCCCTGTCCTGGAGCAGGTAGCTGGGGTACCAGGTGAGGAAGAACGCGCCGGCCAGCGAGCGGAAGACGTAACCGAAGGTCAGCGCCCACACCTGCCCGTCGCGCAGCAGGTCGGTCCAGGGCGCCGCCGCCCGCTCGGCATGGTCGGGAACCATCTCGGCCTGGTCGGAGCGGATGTGCGCGAGCTCGGCGGCGTTGACCCTCGGATGGTCCTCGGGGGACCGGTACACCTTCAACCAGCCGAGGATCCACAGGGCGCCCACGCCACCGATGACCACGAAGACGGCCCGCCAGCCGGCGACGACGGCCAGACCAGTGACGACCGGCACCGACAGCGCCACCCCGATCTGCTGGCCCATGTCGAAGATGCTCGAGGCGAACGCCCGTTCCCGTCGGGGGAACCACTTCGACACGACGGTGACGTTCGCCGGCTGCACCGGGGCCTCGCCGATGCCGAGTCCGAGCCGGAAGACGATGATGCTGGCCGCCCCCTGCGCGACGGCGGTCAGCGCGGTCCAGATCGACCACCAGCCCACCGCGATCGGGTACACCAGGCGGGGGCCGAGGCGGTCGAGCAACCAGCCCGAGGGGATCTGGAAGAGCGCGTAGGTCCAGAAGAAGGACGACAGCAGCACACCCTGGATCGCGGGACTGATCTCGAACTCGCGGGAGATGAACGGGAGGGCGACGCTCAACGCCGACCGGTCGAGGTAGGCGATGGTCAGGCCGAGTGCGGAGAACCCGACGATCGTCCATCGCATGTTGCTGCGCCGACGCGCGGCGGGCTCGCGGTTGGCGGCCGCCGGCGACGGTGTGTCACCATGAAGCATCGTTGCTCCTCTGAGTGGCGATGTCGCGTTCCCCGTCGTGCGGAACGCGTGACTCCTGACGGTGTGGCCCGGAAACCTGGCAGTGGACGGGCCACACCGCGTGGTGTGTGGTCAGCGTGGTTGGAGACCACCCTCCTCCCGGGGCAGTGCGTCGACGAAGTCCTGGATGTGCCGGGCGGTCAGTTCGGCCGCCGTGGCCGCGTCGCCACGGGTGGCCGCGTCAAGGATCGCCGCGTGCTCCTCCGCTTCGGACTCCCAGGAGGACCGCCGCGCCCAGGCCGACACCGACACCAGCGCGGTCTGGTCTCGCAGTCCGTCGAGCGTCGTGACGAGCAGGGGGTTGCCGCACCGGGCGTAGAGCCCCCGGTGGAAGTCGCGGTTGGCGATGCTGCGTTCGGCGTCGCCGGCGGCGGTCCGAGCCCGTTCCAGGGCCGCCGCGGCCTCGGCGAGGTCGCCGCCGGCGAGGACGGAGCGGCGCACCGCCTCGGGTTCCAGCAGCAGCCGCATGTCGTAGACGGCCACCGCGTCGGCGTGGGACATCCTCGCCACCGTGGCGCCCCGGTAGGGGCTGAGGACGACCAGACCGGAACCGTGCAGCGTCTTGAGCGCCTCGCGGACCGGCGTCTTGGAGACACCCAGCCGCTCGGCCAGTTCCTGCTCGACCAACGCGGTGCCCGGCGTGAGGCTGCCGTCGAGGATGGCCGACTTGATGACGCCGAGCACGTGCTCCGTGCGCGACGGGATCATCTCGGGTCTCCGCGCGGTCATCGGCGGCTGTCCTCGATCGTCATGGCGGGTAGTATATGAGATATGATCGCCCGGTCAAGGGGTTCTACCAGCGCTTTTCTTGGAGTGATCCCCGCGTTCGGTCGGCGCTGAGGGGTTGGTGAGCCCCTCAGCCGGCCGGTGGGCGGCGAAACCGGGCGGCGGAACAACGCACCCCGCCGCCCAGCCCAGCCCCCGAGGGGACGCACCGAGTGCCGGCGGTCCCGACCGCCCTTCGTCGCACCGCCCCGTGCCCGGCCCGTGTCACCGCGCGACGAGCTTGAGCACCCCGCCCTCCCCGTTGGCCGCCAGGTAGACGGCCCCGTCCGGGCCGACGGCGAGACCGGCGAAGGGCCGGGGAACCCCCGGCATCCCGGCGGCTGCCAGCGCCGGCGGCGTGCGGGCGGAACCGGGCGGCGCGCCCACGGCCAGGTCCGCCACCTCCACCGCGACCTCCCCCGTGTCCGGGTCGACCGCGATGAGCCGTCGCCGGCCGACCTCCACCACCAGCAGGTCGTCACCGCGCACCGCGAGACCCTGCGGCAGGTCCAATCCCTCGGCCACGGGCACCGCGACACCGTCGTCGACGCGGTGCAGGACCCCGGTGGCCTCGTCGGTGACGTAGCAGTGCCCCCGCCCGTCGACGGCGACGTCGACGGGCCGCTCCAACCCCGACACGAGCACGGCGACGGTGTCCCGCTCGTCGATGACCACCACCCGGCCGCGTCCGGACTCGGCGACGAGGACGGCCCCGTCGGCCCGCGCGGCCAGCCCCACCGGGGCGTCCAACCCTTCGACCCGCGTCCGCGACGAGCCGGTGGCGGGGTCGTGGGTCCGCAGTTCGCCGAACTCGGAGGTCAGGTGGAGCAGGCCCCGCGCGTCGCAGGTCAGGCCGTGGGTGAACGGCAGCAGCTCCCGGGTGGTCACCGCCCCCTCGTCCTCGACCGACGCCAGCCGGTAGTGGTCCCCGAGGTGCACCCGGCCGCCCAGGTCGACGGTGACGCCGAACGGCCCGTCCAACCCACGGGGCACGATCTCCCGTGACCGGCCGTCGGGCCGCAACTCGGCGATGCCGCCGCTCGCGTAACTGGACACGTACATGCGGCCCTCGCCGTCGAAGGCGGCGTTGTCCAACCCGACGATGCCACTGGGCACCACCGAGCGTTCACCGGCTCCCCACCCGCTGACGCGGGTGACGACGCCGGCCGCGCCCATCGACAGGACGAGCAGGTCCCCGGCCGGGTCGAACCGCACCGCCACCGGGTGGTCCACGTCCTCCGCCACGAGTTCCGGGCCGCCACCGTCGACGGGGACCCGGAACACCTCGCCGCTGAGCATGTGCGGGTAGTACAGGCACCCGTCCGGGCCGAGCTGCATCGCGTTGCCCATGGCCAGGTCGTCGGCCAGCACCACGGGTGCACCGCCGGCGGGGAACAGCTCCAGCAGCCTGCCGCCCGGGCGCATCTCGTTGACGAACAGCCGGTCGCCCACGACGGCGATCCCGTTGGGCAGGACGACGTCGTCGGCGACGAGCGCGTACTCCCCCTCCGGGCTCCGGCGCCACACCCGGCCCGGTACGAGGTCGGTGACGTAGAGGGAACCGTCCGGCCCGAACGCGAGGTCGTCCGGCGACTGGATCGGACCGCCGGCGGGAACGACCGTGTCGACCTCACCCGAGGCGAGGTCGACCGCGCTGATGACGCCGGCCAGGAACTGCGCCACGTACAACCGGCCGTCCGGGCCGAACGTCACACCGTTGGAGCCCCACAGCCGGTTCGGCCCGGCGAGCCGCCGCACGTCCCAGCGTGCGCCGCCCACCGGGTCGCGTGGGGTGCCGTACCTGCTCGCCCCCGGAGCCCCGGTCACGGGGAGACCGCCAGCACGTCGTCCATGCCGCCCTCGTCCCGCCACCGGCGGAGCAGGCGGTGGAAGGCGACCGGCCCGTCGGCGTAGGTCTCGCCTCGGGGGCGTGGGCGGCCCTCGTTGTTGTAGTAGCCGGGGGTGCACTCGGACTGGAACCGGAACTGGTCGGGGGCGTTCCTCCTGAGGCCGTCGACCCAGGCGGCCTCGGCCTCGGCGGTCGGTTCCACGACGACGACACCCCGTCGACGGGCCTCCGCCACCACCTCGGCGATGTG
Source organism: Actinoalloteichus caeruleus DSM 43889 (assembly GCF_000429185.2). Taxonomy (GTDB): domain Bacteria; phylum Actinomycetota; class Actinomycetes; order Mycobacteriales; family Pseudonocardiaceae; genus Actinoalloteichus_B; species Actinoalloteichus_B caeruleus. Next base: position 584,993 of record NZ_AUBJ02000001.1, read on the forward strand.
GGTGGCCTGCTCGTCGAGGACGTGCACGAAGTTGACCGAGGAGGCGTTCTGGAGCGGACCGAGGTGGAAGAGGTTCGGGAACCCGTGGCTGTAGAAGCCGTGCAGGGTGCGCGGACCCTCGCGCCAGTACTCCAGCAGGGCCAGCCCGTCCCTCCCGTGCACGGGCAGCCGGCCGCGCAGCACGTCGGACATCCCCACCTCGAAACCGGTGGCGAAGACGACGCAGTCGACCTCGTACTCGCGGTCGCCGACCACTACCCCGGACTCGGTGAGCCGTTCCACCCCGCCGTGGTCGGCGGTGTCGACCAGGGTGACGTTCTCCCGGTTGAAGGTGGCCAGGTACTCGTCGCTGAACGTCGGCCGCTTGCACAGGTACCGGTACCAGGGTTTGAGCGCCTCGGCCGTCGTCGGGTCGTCGATCTCGGCCGCCACGCGGGCCCGGATCTCGTTCATCTTCTGGAAGTCGGCGATCTCGTCCACCGCCTCGCGTTCCTCCGGGGAGAGGCCGGTGCGCGCGTTGGTGGGGATCAGCTTCTGGAGGAGCCGCGCGCTGGAGGTCCACCCGTCGCCGACCAGGTCCTCCTCGACGCGTTCCCCGCTGACCACCGCGAGGAAGTTGTCCCGGCGTCGCCGCTGCCAGCCTGGGGCGAGCGTCCGCGCCCAGTCGGGGTCGGTGCGGCGGTTCCCCCGCGTGTCCACCGAGGACGGGGTTCGTTGGAAGACGTACAGGTGCCGGGCGTCGCGTCCCAGGTGGGGGACCACCTGGATGGCGGTGGCACCGGTGCCGATGAGGGCGACGCGCTTGTCGGCGAGGCCGACCAGGCCGCCGTCGGCGCTGCCACCGGTGTAGTCGTAGTCCCACCTGCTGGTGTGGAAGGTGTGGCCCCGGAAGGTGTCGATGCCGGGGATGCCGGGCAGCTTCGGCTGGTCGAGCGTTCCGCTGGAGACGACCACGTGCCGAGCCCGGATGCGGTCCTCGCGGTCGGTCCCCACGACCCACTCCTCGGCCCGCTCGTCCCACCGGAGTTCCCGGACGGCGGTGCGGAAGCAGGCGTCCCGGTAGAGGTCGTACTTCCGGGCGATGTCCTGGGCGTGGCGGAGGATCTCCGCTCCCGGCGAGTACTTCCACTCGGGGACGGTCCCGACCTCCTCCAACAGGGGCAGGTACACGTAGGACTCGATGTCGCAGTGGATGCCCGGGTAGCGGTTCCAGTACCACGTCCCGCCGAAGTCACCGCCCTTCTCGATCACGCGGATCCGCTCAACGCCTACCTGGCGGAGCCGGCTGGCCGCCAGCAGTCCGCCGAAGCCGCCGCCGACGACCACCACGTCCACCTGGTCGGTGAGGGGGGACCTGGGGGGCTCGGGTTCCGCGTAGGGGTCCTCCGCGTAGTAGCCGAAGCGGCCCTCCGGCCGCTGGTGGTGGAGCCTGCCGTCCGTGCGGAGGCGGCGGTCCCGCTCCTCGCGGTACTTCGCGCGGAGGGCGTCGGGATCGAAGCCCAGCTCGTCCGGGATGGTCGGGGTGCCGGAGGTGGACATGCGTGCCTTTCGTCGCGGTGATCACCACTGGGATCCAGGAAACCCATCCCCACCCATTAAGTCAAGCGAGTGATTTAATGGTGGGCGGTGCGCGGTTCGTCCGTTCTCGACCGTTCCACCACCAGCTCACCACGACACCTCGACCGCCGGGAGGCCGACGAATGAGCGACCCAACCCCTGTGCTGACCGCCGACACCCCGGTCGGCCAGTGGCTCACCCACCCCGTGGGCGGGCCCCTGCTCAGAGACCTGCTCAGCCAGGGGGGAGTGGACGAGGACGCCCTGGCGGCCGTCCGGCAGATCCCGCTCGGCCACCTCGTCGCCCTGAGCCGGGGCCGCCTGCCGCAGGACGCGGTGGACGACCTCGTCACCAGGGCCGGTGGGGAACCCACCCCGCCGCCCGGCCCTGCCGGCGGGACCCCGCACGCCGCGTCCAGCCGCTTCGACGGCAGGACCGTCATCGTGACCGGCGCCGCCTCCGGCATCGGCCGGGCCACGGCGGCCCGCGTCCTCGCCGAGGGCGGGCGGGTCGTGGCCGTGGACATCGCCGGCGGCGGCCTGGAGACCCTCGCCGCCGAGGCCGCCTCCGACCGGCTCCACACCGTCGTCGCCGACATCACCGACCGCACCGACGTCGACCGCGTCGTCGACGCCGCCGGCACCCGGATCGACGGCCTGGCCAACGTCGCCGGCGTGCTCGACGACTTCTCCCCGGCGCACGAGGTCACGGACGACACCTGGCGCCGCTGCTTCGACGTCAACGTCGACGGCACCCTCAACCTCGTCCGCGCCGTCATCCCCGCGATGCTCCGGGCCGGCGCGGGCAGCATCGTCAACGTGGCCTCCGAAGCGGCCCTGCGCGGCTCCACCGCCGGCGTCGCCTACACCGCCTCCAAACACGCCGTCGTCGGGCTCACCCGCAGCTGCGCCGTCATGTACGGCCCTCACGGCATCCGCGTCAACGCCGTCGCCCCCGGTGGCGTGGCCACCGGTATGGCGCCACCCGTCGACCAGTCCGAGTTCGGCGCCCACCGCATCCACGACCTGCTGCGCTCCATGCCGCCGGTCGCCCTCCCCGCGCGGCTCGCCGCCCCCATCACCTTCCTGCTCAGCGAGGACGGCGCGAACGTCAACGGAGTGGTACTGCCCTCCGACGGCGGCTGGTCCGCGCAGTAGACCTGGCAGGATGCCGCCGTGGACCTCTCCTCCATCGCCCCGGAACTCCGCTCCCACGTCCGCCGCATGCCCCGGCTGCCGTTACGCCAGCGGTGGGCCCGCCGGCTGGTCCGCGCGGCGGGCGCCACCCTGCCCGCACCCCCGGAGGTAGCGGGCACCAGCCCGCGACGACCGGCCGACGCGGCCCCCGGCGTCCGCGTCCACCGCCCCCACCAGGTCCGCTCGGACGCCGCCCTGCTGTGGATCCACGGCGGTGGGCTGGTGATCGGTTCGGCGGCACAGGACGACCGGTTCTGCGCGGAGACCGCCAGGGACCTGGGCATCACCGTCGTCGCCGCCGAGTACCGCCTCGCCCCCGAGCACCGCCACCCGGCGGCCCTCGACGACTGCCACGCCGCCTGGACCTGGGTGCGTGACCACGCCGACGAGCTCGGCGTCGACACGGCCAGGATCGCCGTCGGAGGGCAGAGCGCCGGGGGCGGACTCGCCGCCGCGCTGGTCCAGCGACTCCACGACCTCGACCAGGGACGCCCCGCCGCCCAGTGGTTGCTGTGCCCCATGCTCGACGACCGGACGGCCGCGCGGCGCCACCTCGACTCCCTCCGCCACGCGGTCTGGGACAACCGGCTGAACCGCTTCGGCTGGCGTTCGTACCTCGGCGTCGAACCCGGCGCACCCGACGTCCCGCCAGGAGCCGTACCCGCCCGGCGGGCGGACCTGCGTGGACTACCTGCCACCTGGATCGGCGTCGGGGACGTCGACCTCTTCCACACCGAGAACCGGGTGTACGCGCGGCGGCTGCGGGCGGCCGGGGTCGACACCACGCACGTCGTTCGGGGCGCGCCCCACGGATTCGAGTCGTGGGCAGCGGAGACCCGCATCGCCCGGGAGTTCCTGGCGGAGGCCCGAACGTGGCTCGACCAGCGCCTACACCGCACGGGGGCCGGCGCGCTCCGATGACGGGCGCCCCGGGGGAGCACGGCCACGAAAAGGCGTGACGCCCGTCCACCGGGTCGCCGACGACCACCACCCGGGGTCCGGGGCCCTCGCAGACCGGCCCCCGCTCCGGCAGGACCGGATCGAGCCGTCAACAGCGAATGCCGGCCTACCCTGCGACCGTCCCCCGGACCACGGCCGGCGCGGCCACCAGGTCGGTCCACGGCGGCGCCCCGAGGGCGAGCCGGAGGGCGTCGGGCGCAAGGGTGGCGGTCGAGAACGCGTCGGCCGTCGACACCAGCACCCCGCGTCGCGCCACCAGGTGGGCGTTCTCGCCGTCGCGGCCCCCGGGGACAGCGGCAACCACGCCGAAGCACGACCCCGGGTGCGCGTGCGCCCTGCGCTCCCGGCGCATCCGCTCCCTCGCGTCGAGGTGCGCGCCGTCGACGTCGCACGGCACGGCGTCGAGCCAGTGCCACGTGCGGTCAGGGGACCAGGCCGGCGAGGCCGTCCGCGACGAGTCCCACCCGCCGTCACCGCCGTGCCTGGTCATCTCCTCCGCGCCCGCGCGGGAGGCGGTTCACGGCCGGGCGCGTGGGCGCGGACGGAGAAGGGCAGGAGGTCGACGCGAAGACCATCCGGCACCTCACCGGGGTGGATCGTCGTAGGTGAGGACGAACCTGCTGTGCGTCTTGTCGATGGCGGTGCCCGCCAGCTCGCTGTCCGGGGCGCCGGCCGGGTGGACGGTCAACGTCGGGGAGTGCCGGTGCCGGTCGGGTGCCCAGGCCCGGATCTCGCCGCACAGGTGTTCGGTCAGTTCGGCGGCGGCCGGCCCGTGGCCGATGACGCCCAACTCGCAGCGCGCCTCGTCCGCGATGGTGACGCGGCGGAGGGTCAGGTAGGCCAGCGTGCCGCCGTCGACCAGGGCCATCCGCCAGTACCCCGGTACCGGGTCGCACACCTCGGGTGGGACGTCACCGGTGACCCCGAGTCGGCACACTCGAGGATCGGTGGCGGTCAGCCGCAGCCAGAGGTCCTCGTGGGACTCCTGTCGGCCGAGGGTGACATCGGACCAGGTGGTGACGCGAGGTTGATCGAGCACACCCAGCAACGCGTCGGGCCGCACGTCCTGGTCGCGGTCCCAATGGAGGGTGACCAGCCCGTCGGAGGTGATGGCGCCACTGAGCTCTCCCTCACCGTCGCCGACCAGGTACACGAATCCGCACAGGACCAGTGAATCGGAGACCAGACGATCACCGGTGCGGGTGAAAGCGACGCTCCGCCCCTGACCCCGCCACCGCAGCGGGGCGACCAGCCGCCCTCCTGGCGCGAGCTGCTGCCACCAGGGCGCGGGAAGGTCCCACGGCGAGACCGTGGCGATCATCCGGTCGTACGGAGCGTGTTCGGGGTAGCCCAACACGCCGTCACCAGTGACGACGTGAACGCCACCGAAACCGGTGTCGGCCAGCGCCCGTGACGCCCTGGCCGCGACGTCCGGGTTGATGTCCACCGTGGTCACCAGGTCGGCGCGTCCGGTCAACTGGGCGAGCAGGCAGGCGTTGTACCCGGTGCCGGCCCCGATCTCCAGGACGCGGTGGCCCGGCTGGACGTCCAGCTGGTCGAGCATCCCCGCGACCAGCCACGGAGCGGACGCGCAGGACAACGAACGGCCGTTGTCGAACCGGTGGGTGACCACCGCTCGGTACGGGTGGTAGGCGAGTTCCAGGTCGGCGTCCGGCAGGAACCGGTGGCGGGGTGTGTCGCGGAGTACCCGTTCCACCTCGCCGCGCTCCGCCCATCCGCCCGCGCGGACCTTGGCGACCATCTCCGCGCGCAGCGACTCCGGCGACAGGGTGGTGGTGTCGGTTTCCAACGCTTCTCCTCGTGGTCTCGGCCGTCGGGATGGTGGGGGAGCGTCCGCGCGGCGTCATGGCTCCTCGGCAGGGCCACCAGGGCGAGTAAGTCCGCGTTGGCGATCGGGATGCTGGCCGGCGGTGGTACTCGGGCAGGTGCTTCCCGGTGCCGAAGTGGTCGACAGTCAACTGGGGAGTGGCCGTCGAGTTCAAGTGCGTTCAGCGGGTACCGGCGCGGGCATTCCGATGATGACCTGCGTTGATCGGTGTCCCTCGTGTCGTCGAATCCTTCTTTGGAGTGACTGTCCGCCCGCTTCCGTCGGTATTCGACCAACCGTGCCGAGCGTGGGGGAAACCCGTGATCGACCCGATTCGAGTGGGCCTGGTCGAGCAGCCGGAACCAGGGCGAAGCCATGGCGTCCCTGTTGCGCCAATCAGGCGTCGATGAGGCGTCGATGAGGCGACGACCCCGTTGAACTGCGAAAACTCCATGCTCAACGGTCGCGGTTCGAGCGGGTGCGGCCGGTGGCCGAGGATCGGTCCCGGCCGGTGGCCCGTTATTCTGGTCCCGGAATGAGGAGGGTCGGATGAATGTCAACGGGTGAGTGCGGGAATGCCATCGAGGTGGGGTTCGAGAGGGTGATCGGCTTCGGGAATCATTTCCGTGACCGGAAGACGTCATGGCCGCGCACTCCCCGCGGTCGCCGGCCGGATCCCACCGGGGTGAGGTGAGCGGCGTGGGCGACAGGCGTGCGGGATTCACGGCCCGACGTAAGGCGAGGGGCTTCACCCAGGAAGGGCTGGCCACGGCGGTCGGGGTGGAGTTCTCCACTGTCGGGCGCTGGGAACGCGGTTCGCTGACACCTTAACCGTGGCGGAGGGCCCGGATCGCGAAGGCACTGGGGGTCTCGCTCGACGACCTGGCCACGCTCCTCGGCGAGGATCCGGCCGACGGCTCGCAGGGCCTGTCACGGGGTGGGACGGGGCGAGCGCCCTCCGGCCGCACCCCGGACGCCCTCCTTCCAGCCTCGGGCTCGCCGATGTCCGCGATGAGCGACACTGGTGGACCGGCCGAACGAGGCGACGGGCCCCCGGTGCCGGCCGGGCACCTCGGGTCCCTCACCGTGACCGTGCCGCCGCCACGGCGGATAGGACGCTCCGAGGTCGAGCAGGTCAAGCTGATGACCAGCACCCTGGCCACCAGCGAGAACCTCTACGGCGGAGGCATGGCTGGGGAAGCGGGCGCGGCGCACCTGAGGTGGGCCAGCCAGCTGCTGGACGCCCAGGCCAGCACCGCCGTACGTGCGGGGATCTTCGAGGCCGTCGGCAACCTCGCGGGAGTCGTCGCGTTCTCCGCCTTCGACGTCGGGAACCACGACGCCGCGACCCGGTGCTTCCGGTTCGGCCTGTGGTGCGCTGAGCAGGGCGGCTGCTGGGAGCTGCGTGCCGCGACCCTCGCTGACCTGGCCCGTCAGGCCATCTACCTCGGCAACGTGGACGAGGCACTGTCCTCGATCGAGTTCGCCCAGGTGCGAGCTGACCGGCTGACGGCCACCGCACGAGCCATGATCGGCAACGTCCGCGCCCGCTTGCTGGCGGTGCTGGGGCGTGACGATGAAGCCCGAGCGGAGGTGGACCGCGCCGACGCGCACTTCGCGGAACGGCAGCCGGAGGCGGACCGGCCCTGGCTGGTCTACTACGACGAGGCCGAACACGCCGGCAGCAGTGCGCGGGCGCTGACCTCGCTCGCTCTCGCCGCTAACCGGCCGGGGGAGGCGGCGGACCGGCTGAGAACCGCGATCCAACTGCACAGCGACGTGTACCGGCGTTCGCGGGCGTTCTCCAGGGCGCGGCTGGCGACCCTGCACATGGCGGTCGGGGATCCGCTCGAAGCCGCCCTCGTCGGCCGGCGCGCTGTCGAGGACGCCAGGATGTTGCACTCGCGGCGGATGGACGAGGAGCTCGCCACGCTGGTCCGAGCGTGTCAGCGGCACCGTGCGATACCGGAGGTGGCGGAACTCGTGGAACTCCTGACCCACCCCACCGATGACTGAGGCGAACGGCGCCCCGCTCCCATCAGCGCGGAACTCCCGAGCGGTGCTGGAAGCAGCGGGTGAACGAGCAGGCGTGTCGACCACGGACGCGACGCTGATCCGGGACGGGATGAACGTCCTCTACCGGTTGGCCGGCGGTGTGGTGGCACGGATCGGACCGGCGGGGTCCCACCTCGTCGCCGAACGCCACCTCCGCGCTTCGCGCTGGTTGGCCGATCGCGGCGTTCCCGTCGTCCGCACCGTCGACGGTGTCGAACAGCCCACGTCCGTGGGAGGTCGACCTGTCACCTGGTGGGTGCGGCTACCCGAGCACCGCCCCGCCACTCCGGCCGAACTCGGCGCGACGCTGCGGCGGCTCCACCGCCTGGATCTCCCCGAGGCGGGCGTGTTTCCCACCGTCGACCCCCTGGAGGGACTACGTGCCGCACTCGACGGCGAGACCCTCCTGGCCGAGGGAGATCGGGACCTGCTGCGCGATCTCGCGGACCGACTGCGCGTCGAGTACCGGGCCTTGGCGCCCCATCTCCCGCTCCGGCTCATCCACGGTCACCCCTGGCAGGGCAACGTCGTGGTTCCCCTGGGAGGCGGTGATCCCGTGCTGCTGGACCTCGACCAGATGGGGGTCGGCCCCCCGGAGTGGGACCTGGTTTCCCTGGCCGTGGACCACACCGACTTCGCGCGGATCACCGACGCCGAGTACCGGGCGTTCGTGGCGGCCTATGGCGGTGACGACATGACCACGTGGTCCGGGTACCGCATTCTGGCCACGATCCGAGAACTGCGGTGGGCGACGTTCGTCCTGGGCAAGGCGCGGGCGAGCCCGGAAGCGGCCGCCGAGGCGCGGCACCGGGTGGCGTGCCTGACGGGGAAGGTCGAGCGACCGTGGACGTGGTCGACGTTCTGACCTGATACGCCGTCCGTCCGTCCGAACGGGCGCGGCACCGATCCGCCCACGGTGCCTCGTGACCCAGTGGCAAGGGTGGTGTCTACCAGCACCTCGCGGTTCCCTCCGCCACCCGGCGCCCCAGGGTGGCTTGTCCGCTAACGCCCCGCTCTCCGGTGGTAGTCGGCCGCCAGCAGCCCGAACAGGAGGTCGTCGGCCCATTCGTCGCGGACCCGGGTGTTGGCCCGCCGTAGCCCTTCCCGTTCGAATCCGAGGCGGTCGAGCAGCCGGGCGGAGGCGTCGTTGCGGGGGTCGCATTCGGCTGACACCCGGTGCAGGCAGCGGTCGACGAACAGGTGCTCCAGCATGCGACCGACGGCCTCGGTGGCGTAGCCGCGACCGTGGTGGGGCGCGGCGAGGGTGAAGCCGAGGTCGGCCTGCATCCCGTTCTCGTGCAGGTTCACGCCGAGGTCGCCGATCAGGGCGCCGTCCAGGGAGATGGCGTAGGGGAACCAGCCGGGCCGGTCGGGGGCGTCGTGCCGGTAGCGGGCGATGGTCTCCGCCGCCCGTTCGACGGTCAGCGGTGTCTCCCAGGCCTGGTAGCGGGCGATGGCCGGGTCCGAGCGGTACGCGGCGAGCGCCGCCGCGTCCCCTGGCTGGAACCGCCGGAGGACCAGGCGCGGGCTGACCAGCCACGGCCCCGTCCGCTGGCTGGGAAGTTCCGACGGGGTCACGGCCTCCTCACCCCCGCTTGCGCAGCACGTAGCACTGGAACAGCGCGTGCCCGGACGGGGTGGCCGCGCTCCGCTGGAGTACCTCCAGCCCCGACATCTCGCACCACGGCGCGCTGATGAGGATCGGGGTGTGGCCGAGCAGGACGACGAGCCCGCCGTCCCGGCACGCGCTCACCGCCGCCGCCATCAGCTCGTGGGCCTGCGCCGTGCCCACGACGAACGCGTTCAGGTGGCGGCAGATCACCAGGTCGGCGGTGCCCGGGGGAACGGCCGGTCTGATGCTGTCGCCGCAGTGGGTCTCGTCCACCCGGGACCGCGCGTAGGCGGCCATCTGGGGGCTGAGGTCCTGGCCGATCGTGCGGGTCCCGGGAACCCGTCGTTGGACGGCCTGGAGGAACGCCCCGGTCGAGCAGGCGGCGTCGTAGGCGACGCCGCCCCGGAACCCGAGTTCGACGAGCCGGTCCGGCACGGAGTCGCGCAGCACCGACTCGGCGTGGTCGAGTTCGCGGGCGAACTCCTCGGTGAGTTCCCAGCCGTCCGGGTCGAACTCGGCCGCCGCGTCGCGGACCCGGTCGCCGAGCTGGGCGAAGGGGTAGTACAGCTCGGCTCCCGGGTCGGCCACGGCCGCCGCGAACAGCGCCGTCCGCTCGGCCTCGTCCACCGGCCGGTGGAACACGGCGACGTGGTCCTCGGCGACCTGTTCCCGCTCCACCACCCCCAGCAGCATGTCCGCCTGGACCAGGCAACCCTTGAGGCGTTCGGCGGGTTCCCCGTCCCGGTCGGGGCCGGGGTAGGCGGCCTCGGTCTTGCGGCCGACCAGCCGCAGCCCGGACACCTGGAGGTAGAACAGGTCGTACGGTTTGCCCTCGGCGTAGGTCTCGACGACGCGCTCCGGTGCGCGTTCCGCCGCTCCCGTCAGTGTGATCACCGGGATCCCTCCAGTGCGTCGCGGATGGCCGTGGCCGTGCCGCGCAGGTGGTCGTCGTCGAACAGCAACTCGTGCCGGCCGGGTACCGAGGTCACGACCAGGCCGGGGAACAGGGCGCGGTCCCAGCCGCGCGGCCGGGTCGCGGCGGGGTCCTCCCCGCCGGCCACTAGTAGGGCCACCCGGTCCGGGTAGGCGGGTTGCGGGTACCGGGAGGCCAGGTCGCCGTTGTGCTCCAACTCCCCTGCGAGGTCGACGCCCTCCGGGGAGTCGGCGTCCACGCCCAGCTCGGCCAACCGCTCCCGGATGCCGTCCCGCGCGTCACCGGCCGGGGTGACGGCGTTCAGGTTGTGGCTGTCGATGAGGAGCAGGTCGGTGACCGCGTCGCCGTGGGCCCGCATCTGCCGGGCCATCTCCAACGCGACCACCCCGCCGAAGGACCACCCGCCGAGGTGGAAGGGGCCTTCGGGTTCGAGGGTGCGCACCCACTCGACGTAGCGGGTGGCCATGTCGGCGAGGGTGGCGAACCGGTTGCCGGGTTGGCCGAACCGGGGGTCGGAGATGACGTGCAGCCGCCATTCCGGCAGCAGCGGGGCCAGCCCGTGGTAGGGCAGGGCCAGGCCCTCCCCGGGGTGCACCAGGAACAACGCGCCGCCGGTGGCGTCGGGGTTGAGGGTCTGGACGTGGCGGGACCCCGAACCGGCCACCGGTGCCAGCAGCTGTTCGGCAAGGCCGGCGACGGTGCCGGCCTTGAGGATCTGGGGGACGTCGCAGCGCACGCCCTCGGGCAGGTTCTCCCGCAGCACCCGCAGCAGCCGCACCACCAGCAGGGAATGTCCGCCGAGGTCGAAGAAGTCGTCGTGGGCGCCGATCCCGGTGACGCCCAGCACCTCCTCCCAGCAGCGGGCGATGAGCACTTCCAGTTCGGTGGACGGCGGGCGGGACGCCTCGGCCACCGCCGTCGACGCACCGGCACCGGCCAGGTCGGCGAGGCGACGCTGGTCGACCTTGCCGTTGGCGGTCAGCGGCAGCTCGTCGAGCACGGAGATCCCACCGACCATCCAGTCGGGCAGCCGCTGGCCCAACCACCGGCGCAGCTCGCCGGGGTCCACCTCGGCGTCGGCTCGGGGAACGGCGAAGATGACCAGGGTGCCCTGGTGGGCGACGGTGACGGCCTGCCGGACGGCCGGGTGCGCCTCGGCGGTGCGGTCGACCTCGGCGGGTTCGACGCGGTGCCCGCGCACCTTCACCTGGCGGTCCTGCCGGCCGAGGAACTCCAGCTCCCCGGTGGGCAGCCACCGCGCCCGGTCGCCGGTGCGGTAGAGCCGGCCGTCCCCGAAGGGGTTCGCGGGGAAGGCGCGGGTGGTCAACTCCTCGTCGCCCAGGTACCCCGCGCCCACGGCGATCCCAGCGATGGCCAGTTCGCCGGCGCAGCCGGGCGGCACCTCCCGCAGGTGGGCGTCGACGACGTGCGCGGTGGTGCCGGCGATGGCGCGCCCGATCGGCACGCGGTCGCCCCGCCCGTCCTCCGCGACGCAGGTGTGGTGGGTGACGCTGATGGACGCCTCGGTCGGCCCGTAGGCCTGGTGCAACCGGGCCCCGAGCCCCGAGTCGTGGAACGCGCGGACCAGGGCGGGGGTGACGGCCTCGCCGCCGGAGAGGACGTGCCGCAGCCCGGAGCAGTCGACGGCCTTGGGGCCGTCGAGGAACGCGGCCAGCAGGGTCGGGAGGAAGTGCGCGACCGACACCCGTTCGGCGACGACCAGTTCCGCGAGCCGGTCGGTGTCCAACACGGCCTCGGGCGGGGCGACCACCACGGTTCCACCGTGGGCCAGCGGGAAGAACACCTCCCACAGCGCGATGTCGAAGGCCGTTCCTGCGGTGGCCAGCACCCGGGGCGGCTCCTCGGTGGGGAAGGCCGTGCCCGACCAGAGCACCCGGTTCACCAGGCCGGCCTGGGGCACCAGGACTCCCTTGGGGGTGCCGGTGGAGCCGGAGGTGTAGACGACGGCGGCGTCCCGGTCCGGGTCGGTCGCCCGGGGCGGGGACGGGGGTTCCTCGCTCGCCTCGGTGAGGGTGCCGTCGGGGTGGACGACGGGCCACGCGGCGAACCCGGCCGGGTCCAGGTCGGTCAGGACCGCCGCCAGGCCCGCGTCGGCGGCGATGGTCCGGCGCCGGGCCGCCGGGTGGTCGGGGTCGAGCAGCACCGGCACCGCGCCGTGCTGGCGCAGTGCCAGCAGCGCGGTGACGAAGGCCGTCGACCGCCCCAGGCAGACACCGACGAGCTGCCCGCGTTCCACGCCGGCCGCCGCGATCCGGTCGGCGAGGGCGGTGGTGCGGGCACCCAGCTCGGCGTGGGTGAGGACCGCGCCGTCGGTCACGACGGCCGGTGCGTCCGGAGTGGTCTCCCGGTGCGGGACGACCAGGTCGAGCAGGGACGTGGCCCCGGGCCGCCCCGAGGTGGCGGTGGGGGTGGCGTTCCAGCTCGCGACGAGGGCGCGGTCGGCCTCGGGCAGCACGTCGAGTTCCCGCAGCCGCGCGTCGGGGCGGCGGCACAGCTGCTCCATGAGCAGCTGGAAGGTGGCGATCAGCCGGTCCACCTCGGCCGAGGTGAAGTGGGTGGTGTCGTAGTTGAAGTGGAAGGCGAGCTTCTCCAGGGGGAGCACGATCAGGCCGATGGGGTACTCGGTCTTCTCCTGGGCGTGCAGGTCGATGACCTGGATGCTCAGCTCGTCGTCACCGGGGAGGTTGTCCTCGGGGTAGTTCTCGAAGGCCACCAGGCTGTCGAACACGTGCCCGCCCGACAGCTTGGTCCCCCCGGCCCAGGACTTGATCTGGGCGAGCGGCACGTGGCCCTGGGCGGCGGTGGTGGCCAGGTCGCCGTGGATGGCGGACAGCAGCTCGGTGACGGTCCGGTCCGGGTCGAGCCGGATGCGCAGCGGGATCGTGTTGATGAACAACCCGACCATGTGCTCGGACCCGGCCAGTTCGGGTGGCCGGCCGGCGATGGTGAGGCCGTGCACCACGTCCTCCGCCCCGCTCCGCAACGCCAGCAGCATGCTCCACGCGGCCTGGGTGATCGCGTTCGACGTGACGCCGTAGTCGCGGGAGGCCTCGGCCACCAGCGCGGTCAGTGACTCGCTGAACTCGTGGACGACGGTGTGGAACAGGCCCTCCTGGTCGGCGGGGGCCTCGGAGAACGGGGTGGGGGCCAGGTCGGCCAGGTACTCCCGCCAGAAGCGTTCCGCGCCGTCGCCCCGGGCCGTCTTGGCCCGGATCCAGCCGACGTAGTCGCGGTAGGGGCGGCATGGACTGAGCTGGGGTTCGCGGCCGTGCGCCAGCTCCTCGTAGATCCGGAACATGTCGCCCCAGATCAGCGACAGGCACCAGCCGTCGAGCAGGATGTGGTGGTGGCTCCACAGCAGGTAGTGGCTGCCGGTGCCGCGCCGGACCAGGGTGAGCCGGTACAGCGGGCAGGTGTCCAGGCCCAGGCCCGTCTCCCGGTCGTTGACCAGCAGGCGCTCCAACAGGCCGGCGTGTTCCTCCGGGGCGTGGGTGGTCCAGTCGAGCACCGTCCACGGCGGTTCCACATCGGAGCGCACGTACTGGAGGGGTTCGGTCAGCTCCTCCCAGACGAACCCGGTGCGCAGGATCTCGTAGCGGTCGGCGACCCGCCGCCAGGCCTCCCGCAGCGCGTCCTCGTCGACCTCGCCGACCAGTTCCAGCACGTTCTGGTTGAAGTAGGCGTCGGAGTCCGGCCAGTACAGGCCCCGGAACAACATGCCCGCCTGCATGGGGGCCAGCGGGTAGACGTCGACGACACCGGGCCGGGAGCGCACCGCGTCCAGCTGGTCCTGGTCGATCCCGGCGAACAGCGCGTCCTCACCGGGTTCGGCCATGGGCTGCTCGACGGCGGGGGCGTCCGAGGCCCGGTCCGCCGAGGCGGCCATCGCGCGGACGGTGCGGTCGGCGAAGATGTGCGCGACCTCCAACCCGATGCCCTGCCGTTGGGCGCGGGCGGCCAGCCGCATGCTGGAGACCGAGTCCCCGCCCGAGCGGAAGAAGTCGTCGTCGACACCGGGTTCCCCGCCACCGACCAGTTCGGCCCACAGGCTGGCGATGGCCCGCTCGGTGGGCGTCTCGGGCGGGGCCGAGGTCCGCTGCCCGGCGGTCGTCTCGGGCAGGGCGGCCCGGTCGACCTTGCCGGAGTTCGTCAGCGGCAGGGCGTCCAACCACACCAGCTCCCCGGGGACCTGGTAGGCGGGCAGCGCGGCGGTCAGCCCCGCCAGCACCCGCGCCGACGCCCGCGCCGGTCCGCCTCCCGCGTCGGGGTGACCGGAGACGAAGGCGACCAGCCGGCGGGAGGCCTCCCCGCCGCGCAGCACCACGGCGGCCTGCCGAACCAGGTCGGACTCCAGCAGGGCCGCCTCGATCTCACCCAGCTCGATGCGGTAGCCGCGCAGCTTCACCTGGCCGTCCCGGCGGCCCAGGTACTCCACGACGCCGTCCGGTCCGAACCGGGCCCGGTCCCCGGTGCGGTAGAGGCGGTCACCGGGACCCCCGAAGGGGTCGGGCACGAACCGCTCGGCGGTGAGACCCGGCCGGCCGAGGTAGCCGACCGCCACCGCCTGCCCGCCGATGCACAGCTCGCCCTCCGCGCCCACCGGCAGCGGGTTCAGGTCCTCGTCGAGGACGTGGACGCGGGTGTTGTCGACCGGGGTGCCGATGGGCACGAACGGCCGGTCGTCGTCGGCCCGCACCGGCCAGTGGGTGACGTCGATGGTGGCCTCGGTGGGGCCGTAGAGGTTGTGCAGGGCGCAGTGCGGGAGCCGCCGGGTGAACTCGGCGGCGACCGGTTTGGGCAGGGCCTCGCCGCTGGAGATCGCCACCCGGAGCGACCCGGCCCGCTCGACGTCGGCCACGTCGAGGAACGCGGGCACCAGCGACGGCACGAAGTGCAGCATGGTCACGGCCTCGTCCCGGACCAGGCGCACCATCGCCGTGGCGTCCCGCCGCGCCGGCTCGGGAGTGATGACCAGTCGTGCGCCGCTGATCAGCGGCAACAACTGCTCCCACACCGAGACGTCGAAGCTGAACGAGGTCTTGTGCAGGACGACGTCGTCGGGTCCGACGTCGTACCGGTCGCGCATCCACAACAGGCGGTTGACCAGGCCGCGGTGGTTCACCGCGACGCCCTTGGGCCGGCCGGTGGACCCGGACGTGTAGATGACGTAGGCGAGCAGGTCGGCGCCGGGGAAGTCGACCTGGGCGCCGCCGCCCTCACCGGACCAGCCGTCCGAGCACACCAGGGTCGGCCCCCCGTAGCCCAGCCCGTCGAGGCGGTCGGTGGTGTCGGTGACGAGAGCGGCCGCGCCGGCGTCGCCGAGCAGGAACCCCAGGCGCTGGGCGGGAAGCTCCGGGTCCAGCGGGAGGTAGGCGGCACCCGAGTACAGCACGCCGAGGACGGCGGTGATCCGCTCGTGCGAGGGGGGCAGGGCGATGGCCACCACGTCGCCGGGACGCACCCCCAGCCCGGCCAGCCGCGCCGCCACCCCGCCGGCCGCCGCGTCCAGTTCGGCGTAGGTGACCGTGCGGCCCTCGAAGGTGACGGCGGGCCGCGCACCGTGTTCGGCCGCCCGCTGCCGCACGAGCTCGTGGATGCCCACCTCGGTGGGGAAGGCGCGGACCGTGTCGTTCCACTCGGCCACTCTCGCTGCGGTGTCGTCGGCGTCGTCGGCGAACAGGTCGCTCACGCGCAGGGTCACGGGTTCTCTCCTCCGTCAGGGTCGCCGCCGCGGGCGATCCGCTCCAGCAGGCGGGCCAGGTGGCGGACCAGTCCGGTCGCCTCGGCCGGGGTCAGCGCGTGGGGCTGGTAGGTCAGTTCGAAGGTCAGCCGGTCTCCCGGCAGGACGGTCAGGGACACGGCGAACTCGGTGCTCTCCACGGCGCGGACGACCCGCAGCGCCCCGTGCCCGCCGAGGGGCTGCCCGGTGCGGTCGCCCGGGTAGTTCTCGAACACCACGATCGAGTCGAACAGCGCGTCACCGGCGCCCGCCCAGGTGCGGATGCGGCCGAGCGGGTGCGCGGCGTGCTCGTAGGTCTCGACCAGGTTCCGCTGGACCTGGCGGAACAGCGCGGGCAGCTCGGCGTCCTCCGCGAACCGCACCCGCAGGGGCAGCGTGTTCAGGCACAGCCCGACGAGCCGTTCCGACCGGGGGATCTCGTCGGGCCGCAGGGACATCACGACCCCGAACAGCAGGTCCCGGCTCGCGCAGCGCTGTCCCAACAGCAGCGACCACGCGGCCAGCACCACCGAGTGCAGGGTGGCCCGGCCGCGTTCCGCCACCCGGGTCAGGGACCGGGTCGCCTCCCGGGACATCTCGGCGGTGACCAGGGTCGCCGTTCCCGCGCCCTGGGCGCCGGCACGCCCGATCCTGGTGGGTTGGGCGCCGGCCAGCGCCTCCCGCCAGAAGCGGGCCCCGGCCTCCTCGTCCCGGGTGGCCAGCCACCCGAGGTAGGCGTCGTAGCCGGGTCGGGCGGGCGGTGCCCAGGCACGGCCGTTCGCCTCGGCCTCGTAGGCGGAGGCGACGTCGGCGAGCACCAACGGCAGGCTCCACCCGTCGAGCAGGATGTGGTGGTGGCTCCACAGCAGCCAGCGGCCGGCGCGGCCCCCGTCGATCCAGTGCCAGCGCTGCTGGCCGGGCGTGGACAGGTCGAAGGGTTCGGCCCGGTCGGCGTCCAGCACGGTGCCCGGCCCGGCTCCCGGTAGGGCGTGGAGACGCCAGTCCACGGGCGGCGGGGGCCCGATGACCTGCACGGGTTCGTCCAGGCCCGCGCTGGCGAACGCCGCGCGGAACACGTCGGTGTGGTCGACCACCCGTTGCCAGGCAGCCCGCAGCACGGCCTGGTCGACGTCGCCGTCCACCGCGAACAGGAGCTGCGTGTGGTAGGCGGTTGACCCGGGCCGGGCCAGGTGCCAGGCCAACATGCCCTGCTGCGCCGGTGCCAGTGGCAGGAGCGCCCGGGTTCCGGGGCGGGTGGTCAGGACGGCGCGCAGGTCCTCGACCGGCAGGGCGACGGCCGGGAAGTCGGCGGGGACGGCGGCGACGCCGACCGGTCCGTCCAGCGCCGACACCAGGTCGAGCAGCGCCGCCAGCAGCTCCTCCGCCAGCGACCGGACCGTCGCCGGCGTGAACCGGCCCGGGTCGTGGAACCACTCGGTCCACAGACCGCGGTCGTCCAGGCCGGACACCAGCTCCAGGCCGGGGGGCACGGCGTGCTCTGGGGCGGCGTCGTCCCCGACGGTCTGCCGTTCCGCCCTGGTGAACAGCCCCGCGCCGCGCGGTCCGGTCGTGGAACCGAGGTGGTTGACGACCAGCTCCGGTTCGGGTTCGGCGCCGGCGCGCAGGAGTCCGTAGCCGACGCCCTCGTCCGGGACGCCGGCCAGCGTCTCGCGCACGTGGCGCAGCGTCTCCAGGGGGTCGTCGGTGTGGACGTCGAAGGCCACCGGGTGCACGCTGGTGAGCCACCCGACCGTCCCGGTCAGGTCGGGCCAGCCCGGTGGCCCGGACCGTCCGTGCGTCTCGCGGAGCACCGCCACCCGGGGTTCCCCGGTCCACCGGGCGACGACACGCGCCAGGGCCGCCAGCAGGATCTCGTCCACCCGTAGCCGGTGTCGGGTGGCCGCCGCGAGCAGTGCCCCGCTGGCCGTCGGGGGCAGGGCGACCCGCAGCGGGGTGCCGCTGGCTTCCTCGGCGCCCTGTCCCGGTGCGGAGGGCAGGCCGGGCAGGCCGGGCAGGTCGGCCAGGGTCCGGCGCCAGTGCTCGCGTTGGGCGGGGGTGTCCACGCTGGTGACGAGGGCGGGGCGCAGGCGGGCGAGGTCCTCGAACGACGTCGGCGGCGTGGGCAGGGTGACCGGTTCGCCTCGGGCCACCTGCCGGTAGGCGGTGTCCAGGTCGGAGAGCACGGTCTCCCAGGAGGCGTGGTCCACCGCCAGGTGGTGGGCCACCAGCAGGACGGCCTGTCGGCCGTCCACGCCCTCACCGACGAGGGCGGCCAGGGTGGGGCCGTCCTCGACGTTCATCGCCGTGTGCACCGGGCCGGCCAGTTCCGTGATGGTGCGCGGTCCGATCGGGACGTCGGCCCGCACCACCAGCGCCAGTTCGTCGGAGGGTGGGGCGAGCACGCCGTGGTCCTGCCAGCGTCCCTCCGCCCACACCGCGCGCAGCCGGAACGCGTCGTGGTGGGCCGCGACGGCCCGCAACGCCGCCAGCAGCAGCGCCGGGTCGACCGGCTCGGCCGGTTCCGCCAGCACCGCCTGGTTGAGGTGCCCGGTGTGGCGGGGGAGGCCGGCGAGGAACCGGCGTTGGGCCGGGGTCAGCCACAACCGGCCAGCCCCGGGCGGCGGTGCCGCCGGGACGGCGGCGGTGGCGGCGGATGGCAGCGGCACGGCGCTGGCGGCCAGCTCGGCCAGTGACGCCGTCCGCAACACCTGGGACAGGTCCACCCGCCAGCCGGCGGCGCGGGCCCGGGCCACCACCCGGATCGCGCTCACCGAGTCCCCGCCGAGGTCGAAGAAGTTGGCGTCCCGGCTGATCACCGCCTCGGCGGTCCCGGGCAGGACCCGCGCCCAGATGGCCGCGAGGTCCCGTTCGGGCGCGGTCTCCGCCCCGTCCACCACGGCCGTGGTGGACGCGGTGGTGGACGCCGGGTCGGGCAGGGCTGCGACGTCGAGCTTCCCGGTGGCTCCGACCGGGAGTTCCCCGAGCACCACCAGGTGCGCGGGCACCATCGCCCGGGGCAGCCGGTCCCGCAGCCGCCGCCGCACCTCGGCGCACAGCCGCTCGGGATCCGCGGTCGGGTCGGCGGGCACCAGGTATCCGACCAGGGCGGTGACGCCCCCGGGGTCGGCGTGGGGCAGGACAGCGCAGTCCACGACCCGGGGATCGGCGGTGAGCGCCACCTCCACCTCGTGGGGTTCGACGCGGACACCGGCGATCTTCACCTGGCGGTCGACCCGGCCGACGAACTCCAGGCCCCCGTCGGGGTGGTGGCGGGCCAGGTCGCCCGTGCGGTAGGCGCGGGCGCCGGGAACGCCGGCGTGCGGGTCGGGGACGAAGCGGTCCGCCGTCGCCCCCGGGCCGCCCAGGTAGCCCCGGGCGAGGACCGCACCGCCGATGACCAGCTCGCCGACGACACCCACCGGCACCGGCTGGCCCTCCGGGTCGAGGACGTACACCCGGGCGTTCGGCAGGGCCTCCCCCAACGGGACCCGGTCGGGGGGCGGATCGCCGGGGCCCCGCCAGTGGGTGGCGATGATCGAGGCCTCGGTGGGCCCGTAGGTGTGGTGCAGGACCGCCGAGGTCCGCTCGGCGAACCGGGCTGGCAGGCTCGGGGAGAGGCGTTCCCCGCCGCACAGCACGTGCCGCAGGGACGGCGCGACGGGTTCCCGCAGGTAGTGCTCGAGCAGGGTGGGTACCAGGTGCAGCACCACGACCCGTTCGGCGGCCACCAGGTCGGCGATGGCGCCGACGTCCCCGTGGCGGTCCTGGTCGAGCACCACCAGCCGACCACCGTTGGCCAGGGGGTGGAACATCTCCCACAGGGAGATGTCGAACCCGACGGCCGCGACCTGGGCCACGGCCTCCCCGGGCCGCGTCGGGTAGGCCAGCCGGGACCACAGCAGCTGGTTGGCCAGCCCGCGTTGCGTGCACTGCACGCCCTTGGGTGCCCCGGTGGACCCGGAGGTGTAGGTGACGTAGGCCAGCTGGTCGGGTTCCGGCGGCCGGACCGGCACGGCTTCGCCCGGGCGCAGGTCCTCGACGCGCAACGTCGGCAGGCCCTCGCCGGCGCAGTCCCCGGCGCCGTCGCTGATCACGGCGTGCGCGCCGCAGTCGGCGAGGATCGCCCGGTGCCGCTCGACCGGTTGCTCCGGGTCCAGGGGGACGTGGACGCCGCCCGCCCTCCAGATGCCCAGCACCACGGCCGGCAGTTCCGCCCGGCGCCCGATCCTGGTCGCCACCGGCCCCTCCACCGGGATCCCCCGGCCGCGCAGCCAGGCGGCGACGCCGTCCGCGAGGGCGTCGAGTTCGCGGTAGGTGAGGGAACGGGTCGACGTGGTCACCGCCGTCGCGTCCGGTGTGGCCGCCACCCACCGTTCGACCAGGCCGAGCACCTCGGTGGGCCGGTCCGGCAGGGTCCGCTGGTTCGGTGCGGCCAGCAGCCGCCGTCGTTCCCGGTCGTCCACCAGGTCCAACGCGGCCACCGGCCTCCCCGGGGCCTCGGCCGCGTTGGCGAGCAGCCGCGCCAGGGTGGCGGCCAACCCGTCCACCCCGGCCTGGCCCACCAGGTCGGCCGCCGCGCGGATCTCGATGTCCACCGCACCCGGGGTGACGCGCGCGGTGATCTCCAGGTCGAAGGCCCCCAGCAGGGGTGTTCGGGGCACCGTCGTCGCCGTGGCCCCGCCGAACGCCGCCGTCTCCGGAACGGCCTCGTCGTCCACGTCGAACACGACCTGGGTCAGGCCCCGGTCGGCGCGGGACAGCTCCCGCACGATCCGCTGCGTCGGGACCGAGCCGTGCGCGAAGGCGTCGCGCGCCGCGTCCCGGGTCCGGGACACCTGGAGCGCGAACGGCTCCGCCGGGTCGACGTCCGCCCGGATCGGCAGCACGTTGACCAGGGGACCGACCAGGGCGGCCCGGGTGTCGTCGCCCCGGTCGGCCACCGGCGCACCGACGACGACGTCACGTTGTCCGCAGATCCGCGACAACCAGACCCGCACCCCCGCCAGCAGCGTGACGAACGGGGTGGCGTTCGCGTGCCTGCCCACCTCGGCGAGGGCGTGGGCGGCGCGGGGCGGCAGGCTCACCCGGGCGATGGTCCGGTCGGGTCCGAGGGTGGCCGGCCGCCCCCGGTCGGTGGGGAGGTCGAGCCGTTCCGGCGCCCCGCGCAGGGTGTCGGACCAGAACGCCAGCTCCTCCGCGTCCGGGGGCGCGTCCCGGTCGGCCGCCGCCCACGCCAGGAAGCTCGGTGCCGGGGCCAGCGACACCGCCCGGTGTTCGACCTCGGCCGTGTAGGACTCGGCCAGTTCGCGGACCAGGAGCCGCGCCGACCAGCCGTCCCCGGCGACGTGGTGCAGCACGACGACCAGCGCGTGGTCCTCCGGGCCCAGGCGCAGCAGGGTCCAGTGGACCGGGGGTGCGGAGGCGAGGTCGAAGGGTTCGGCGACCAACTCGTCCACCCGTCGGTCGAGTTCGGCGCCGGTCGCCTCGGACAGGGCCAGCGGCGGGCCGCAGTCGGTGGCCCGCCAGACCGGGCCGTCCTCACCCTCGGCGAGCAGGCTGCGCAGCAGGTCGTGGCGGGTGGCCAACGCCGAGGTCGCCGCCGTCAGCGCCGGAACCGACAGCGGTCCCGCCAGCCGCAGCACCACGGGCAGGTGGAAGGTGCCCTCGCCGGTCGTGGTGGCCTGCGCCCAGATCCCCAGCTGTGTCCACGACAGCGGAGCCGAGCTCACCGGGGCGGCGGGCACCGGGCCGGCTCCTCCCGGGGTGCGCTCGTCCGCCCACGGCGCCAGTGACTCGATGGTCGGGTTGTCGAACAGGTCCGGCATCCGCAGCCCCGGGTAGCCCAGCGCGTGCATGCGGCGCACCAGGTCCATCGCCAGCAGCGAATGCCCGCCCAGGGCGAAGAAGTTGTCGGCCAGCCCGACCCGGGGCACTCCCAGCAGCTCCGCCCACAGCGCGGCCACCGCGCGCTCCCGGTCGGTCCTCGGTTCCCGGGAACCGGCGCCGGGCTCGGTCCCGGCGGGAACCGCCAGCGCCGCCCGGTCCACCTTCCCGGCGGCCGTCCTCGGCAGCGGCGAGTCGTGCACCCGGATCACCGAGGGCACCATGAAGGGGGGCAACCGGCCGGCCAGGTGCGCGCGGACCGCGTCCGAGTCCACCGTGGACGAGGCGGCGACGTGCGCGGCGAGGACATCGCCCCGGACGACGACGGCCGCCTCCGCCACCCCGGGGTGGGCCGCCAGCGCCGTCTCCACCTCGTCCAGCTCGACGCGGTAACCGCGCAGTTTGACCTGCCTGTCGGCGCGGCTGACGAAGTGCAGCACCCCGGCCTCCACCCGGGCCAGGTCCCCGGTGCGGTACATCCGCCGCCCGTCCCCGGTGAAGGGGTCGGGGAGGAACCGCTCGGCGGTCAGCCCCGGGCGGCCGACGTACCCCCGCGCCAGGCCGGTGCCCGCCAGGTACAGCTCGGCGACCACCCCGTCGGGCACGGGCGCCAGGTAGCGGTCCAGCAGGTAGGCCCGGGTGTTCGACGTGGGCGCTCCGATGGGGACCCCGCCGGCCTCGGCCAGCTCGGCGGCGGTGGCGCCGACCGTGACCTCGGTGGGGCCGTAGGCGTTGACCAACCGGACGTCGCGCACCAGCCGGTGCCAGCGGTCGACGGCGGCCCGCCCCACCTGCTGGCCGCCGATCGCGACCAGCCGCAGCGCCGGCGGCAGCACCAGCCCTTCCTCGCCCAGGGCGTCCACCAGGCGCTCCCAGTAGCCGGTGGGTAGGTTCGCCACGGTCGTCGCGGTCCGCTCGCAGTGGGCGAGCAGCGCTCGCACCGAGGTGACCGACTCGTCGTCCCGCAGCACCACGGTCGCGCCGGCCACCAACGTCGGGAACACCTCCTCGACCAGCACGTCGAAGGTGACCGCGCAGAACTGGAGCGCCCGATCGGCGGGGGAAAGGCCGTACTCCCGCACCGCCCACCGGACGTGGTCGGCGAGGGCGCCGTGTTCGACCACCACCCCCTTGGGCTCACCGGTCGACCCCGAGGTGAACAGGACGTACGCGGGATCACCCGGTGCGGGTTCCGGTCGCCCCGGGTGCCGCGGCGCGCCCTCCTCCGCGACCGGGATGTCGCCAGGGTGGAGCACGGCGACGTCGGCTCGGGCGAACCGGTCGACGTCGGCGGTGACGAGCAGGCGGGCACCGCTCGTCCTGAGCTGACCGGTGACGCGGTCGTCGGGGTCCTCCGGCGACAGCGGCAGGAACGCGCACCGCGCGACCAGCACGCCGAGGAGCACGGCCACCAGGTCCGCAGACCGGGGCAGGCACACGCCGACCACGTCACCCCGGGTGGCCCCCGACGCGACGAGCCGGGCCGCGACGGCGTCGGCGTGCCGGACGAGGCCGGCGAAGTCGACCGTCCGGGCACCGTCGAGCACAGCGGGTGCGCCGGGGGCGCGGGCGGCCGCCGCTCGGACGAGCCCCACCACCCCCTCCGCCGGCGGTTCGACGGGGCCGGCTATCCCCGGCGGGACGGGGGTGTCGGTCAACCGGAGCCGGCCCACCCGAACACCGGGGTCGGCGAGGACGTCACCGAGCAGGGCGGTGAGGCCGTCGGCGAGGATCTCGGCGGCCGGCGCGTCCAGCACGTCGTGGTTGAACTCCAGCTCCAGGTCGACGCCGTCGGGCACGGCCCTGGCGATCAGGGTGAGGTCGAAGGCGGTGGTGCGCGACGGTGGGCGCAGCGCCTCCGCCGCCACCCCGGGCAGTGCCACGGGCACGCCGAGGGAGTCCTCCCACACCACCATGTACCGCATCAACGGGTGGTGCCCGCTGTCCCGGCGGCGACCGAGCAGGCCGGCCAGCCGTTCGACGGGCACCGCCTGGTGTTCGTGGGCGGCCGGCACCGCCTCCCGGCACTGGTCCAGCACCTCGGTGAAGCGCGGGTCGCCGCGCAGGTCGGCCCGCAGCGGCAGCGTGTTGACCAGCATGGTCACCGCGGTGTCGGCGCCAGGCTGTCCCCGATCGGCCACCGGAGCGGCGACGACCACGTCATCGGCCCCGGAGAAGCGGTGGACCAGCACCTGGAACGCCGCCAGCAGCACCATGAACGGCGTCACCCCGCGCGCGGAGCACAGCGCGCGCAGCGCCTCGGCCCGGTCGGGCGGGAGCACCCGGATCGCGCGGCCGGCCCGGTGCCCGCCGTCCACCCGGTGCCGGGGTCCGACCGTGAGGTCGACGTCGAGGGTCGCCCCGTCGAGGCGGTCCCGCCAGAACCCCAGATCCCGTTCCGCGCGGGCGGAGTCGACCCCCGGTGTCACCAGCGCCGGGTTCGTCGGCGGGTCGAGGCGCGGAGCGCGGTCCTCGACGGCCGAGGCGTACAGCTCCCGCAGCTCCTCGGCGACCAGGCGCATGGACCACCGGTCGATGACCAGGTGGTGCAGCACGAGCAGGAAGACGAGGTCGTCGTCGCCCAGCCGCAGCAGCCGCGCCCGCACCAGTGGGGGCCGGTCCAGGTCGAACGGCTGGGCCAGCGCCTCGTCGCCGGCCGCCGCCACGCGCGCGTTCCGCTGCTCGGGGGACAGCCCGCGCAGGTCCTCCACGTGGAGGGGCACCGGCGCGGCGTCGGCCACCAGCAGCCGGGCCGGCCCGTCGTCGCGGGCGGGGGAGGAGCGCAGCACGGGGTGCCGGCGGGTCAACGCGTCCAGTGCCCAGCGCAGCGCCGCCTCGTCGACGGTGCCCCGCCACCGGGTGGGCACCGCGACGCCGAACAGGCCGGGGCCGCCGAGGAACTCCTCCTCGAACAGGATCCGCGCCTGGCCGGGGGACAGCGGCAACTCCGTCGGCTCCACGGACGCCGCCGGATCCTCCCCGTCGTCCGCCGTCCGGGCCTCGATGTCGGGGGTTCTCGCCTCCTCGACCCGGCGGGCCAGCGCGGCGACGGTGCGGGCGCGCAGCACGTCGGCCATCGACAGCCGCACCCCGTACCGGCGCCACACGGCCGCCACGATCCTGGTGGCGGTCAACGAGTCCCCGCCCAGGGCGAGGAAGTCGTCGGAGACCCCGACCCGGGGCAGGTCGAGCAGGTCGGCCCACACACCGGCCAGGTCGCGTTCCAGCCCGGTCGCCGCCGCGCCGTTCGCGTCGCAGCCGCCGACGTCGGGGACCCCGCCGCTGGCCGGGGCCTCGGGCAACGCCGCGTAGTCGATCTTCCCGTTGGCGGTGAGGGGGAAGCGGTCCACGCTCACCCATCGGGTGGGGATGACCGCCTCCGGGAGCCGGTCGGCCAGGTGCGCGCGCAGCGCGGCGGGTTCGGCGCCGCCCTGGAGGTAGGCGACGACACGGTCACCGGTGGGTCCACCGACCAGTCGGACCGCCGCCCGGGACACCGAGGGATGCTGGTGCAGCAGCGACTCGACCTCGGCCGGGTCCACCCGGTGGCCGCGCACCTTGAACTCCGCGTCCACCCGTCCGAGGAACTCGATCCTGCCGTCGTCCAACCACCGGACGCGGTCCCCGGTGCGGTACACCCGCCCGCCGCCGGCCGGGTCCAGACCGAGCCAGTCGGGCAGGAACCGGGCCGCGGTCTCCGCCGGACCGCCCAGGTACCCCCTGGCCAGCGGAGCACCGGCCACCACCAGCTCCCCGGGCACGCCGGCCGGCACCCGCCGGCCCTCGGGGTCCACGACGGCCACCGAGCAGTTGTGCATGGGCCGGCCCAACGGCATCCGGGACGCGCCGTCGGCCGGGCTGGCCTCGTCGTGCAGCACGGTGATCGTGGTCTCCGTCGGACCGTAGGCGTGGACGAGGACGGTGCCCGACCGGTCCAACAGCCGGTCGCGCAGCGACGGGGGGACGCGCTCACCGCCGCACACCGCCAGGCGCAGCCCCCGCGTCGCGTGCTCGTCCGCCCCGGAGAGCAGTTCGTCCAACACCGAGGGCACCAGGTGCGCGACCGTGACCTGGTGGGCCCTCATCAGCTCCGGCAGGTAGGGGACGATGCCGTGCACCCGGTGTTCGGCGACCACCAGCCTCGCCCCGGCCACGAGCCCGGCCAGCAACTCCCACACCGCGATGTCGAACCCGGGGGAGGCCGTGGCCAGCAGCACGTCCCGGGGCCCCAGCGGGTACGCCTCCTGCCACCACGCCATGCGGTTGGCCAGCGCTCCGTGCGGGACCAGCACTCCCTTGGGCCGGCCGGTCGACCCCGACGTGTACATGAGGTAGGCGGCCAGCGCCGGGTGGGGGTCCGGCCACGGCCCCCCGTCGCCGTCGCCGTCGCCGATCCGCTCGGCTCCGCTCCCGCCGTCGAGGGCCTCGTCGACCCGGAGCACGGGCCCGTCGACCCCGGGGGAGGAGGCGGATGTCAGGGTCACGACCGGACGCGCGTCGGCGACCACCGCCGCCCGCCGACCCGAGGGCCACCTCGGGTCGAGGGGCAGGTACACCCCGCCGGCCCGGACCACCGCCAGGCAGGAGACCAGCACGTCGAGCCCGTCCTCGGCCAGCACGGCAACGGGCCGTTCCGGCCCCACCCCGAGCGCCCGCAGCCGGCGGGCCAGCGCGGCCGACCGGGACCCCAGGTCGGAGTAGGACAGCTGGCGGTCCCCGCGCACCGCGGCCACCCGGTCGCCGTTCTCGGCCAGGGCCGTCGCGACCCGCCGCCACCACCGGCCCGGGTCGTGATCGACCCGGGCACCCCGTTCCCAGTGCCGCCTGAGTTCCGCCATAGTCGCCTCAGGCTAGGAACGGTGTTTATCGGATCCTTATCGGATCCGTTCTCCGGGGAAAACCGATCGATAAGGGAGAGGGATACAAAAAGCGGACGCACACGCACGGGTCTCCCGCTGGAGGATGGCAATGGCGACAGAACGAGAAGGCGCCTTCGAGGACATGTCCCTCGACCACGTGGTGTTCCATGTCGGCGACGCGCACCAGGCCGCCGCGGAACTCGTCGACCGGTACGGGTTGGCGGTGCTCGACGCGTCCGAGGACACCTCCGCCCGGTCGGTGGTGGTCGGCGGCGGCGGTGACATCAGCCTCGTCTTCACCGAGGCCGTCACCGAGGACCACCCGGCCGCCGCCTACGTCAGGGCCCACGGCGACGGGGTCGCCGACATCGCGCTCGGGGTCCGTGACGTCCGCGCCGCCTACGACGAGGCGGTCCGCCGGGGAGCTCGGCCGGTGTCCGCCCCCAGCGAGGACGGCGGCCGCGTCGTCGCCACCATCATGGGTTTCGGCGACGTCACGCACACCTTCGTGCCACGAGGGAGCGCCGCGGCCGCGGCGGGCGGCGCGGACCCGGCACCCGCCGAGACGGGGGTGTACGCGCTGGACCACTTCGCGGTGTGCGTCGAACCCGGGCAGCTGGCCGCGACCGTCCGGTTCTACGAGGACGTCCTGGACTTCCGCATGACCTTCGAGGAGCAGATCGTCGTCGGCGCGCAGTCGATGAACTCCCAGGTGGTGCAGAGCACCTCCAACGCGGTGACCCTCACCATCATCGAACCCGACACCTCCCGGAACCCCGGGCAGATCGACGACTTCCTCAAACGGCACGGCGGTTCGGGCGTGCAGCACATCGCCTTCGTCACCGACCACATCACCGACTCGATCCGCCAGCTCCGCGACCGGGGTGTCGAGTTCCTCACCACACCGGCCGCCTACTACGAGGCGTTGACCGACCGCATCGCACTGACCAGGTACCCGGTGGCCGAACTCGGTGAACTGCACATCCTCGTCGACGAGGACCAGGGCGGGAAGCTGTACCAGATCTTCACCCGGTCCACCCACCCGCGGGGCACCTTCTTCATGGAGGTGATCGAACGGGCGGGCGCGCGGACGTTCGGTTCCGGCAACATCAAGGCCCTGTACGCGGCCGTCGAGGCCGAACTGAGCAGGCAACCGCGCTGAGCACCCCGCCGCCCTCCCCCCGCGCCCGCCCCCGGAAGGGGATGCTGATGGAACCGCTGCGCCTGGCGGACCTGCACGGTTCGCTGGCCGACCCGGTGCTGGCCGCCATGGAGTTCCTCAACGAGGTCGCCAACCGGTACCCGGAGGCCGTGTCCTTCGCCCCCGGTCGGCCCTACGAGGAGTTCTTCGACGTCGACGACCTGCACCACCACCTGCGCACCTTCCACCGGTACCTCGTCGAGGACCGGGGGATGGACGACGCGGGCGCCCGCCGGACGCTGTTCCAGTACGGCCGCACCAAGGGCGTCATCCACGAGTTGATCGCCCGCAACCTCGCCGAGGACGAGGGGGTGCGCGTCGACCCGGAGGCGGTGGTGGTCACCGTCGGGGCCCAGGAGGCGATGCTGCTCGCCCTGCGCGCACTACGCGCCGACCACCGGGACGTGCTGCTGGCCGTGTCACCGGTGTACGTGGGCATCACGGGCGCGGCGAGGCTGGTGGAGATGCCGGTGCTGCCGGTGCGGGACGGCGAGGCCGGGGTCGATCTCGACGACCTGGTGGCGGTGGTCCGGCGGGCGCGCCGGGAGGGGCTGCGGCCGCGCGGCCTCTACGTGGTCCCCGACTTCGCGAACCCGTCCGGGGCCTGCCTGGACCTCGCGACGCGGCGGGAACTGATCCGCACCGCCGAACGGGAGGACCTGCTGGTCCTGGAGGACAACCCCTACCGCCTGTTCGGGTCGGCAGACGAACGACCGCCCACGCTGCGGGCGCTCGGCGGAAACCGGGTGATCTCGTTGGGTTCCTACGCCAAGACCGGGTTCCCCGGCGCCCGCGTGGGCTACGCCGTCGCCGACCAGCCGGTCGACGTCGGCGGCGGGCGCACCGTCCCGTTGGCCGACCAGCTGTCCAGGCTCAAGAGCATGGTCACCGTCAACACCCCGCCGGTCGCCCAGGCGGTGATCGGCGGACTGCTCCTCGACCACGGCCTCAGCCTCGTGAAGGCCAACACCCGGGAGATCGAGGTGTACCGCCGCAACCGGGACCTGGTGCTCGACGGTCTCGCCGCCCGGCTTCCCCGGGCGGCGGAGCTGGGGGTGAGCTGGAACCGGCCCAGCGGGGGCTTCTTCATCGTCGTGACCGTGCCGTTCCCGGTGGACGACGCCCTGCTGGAGCGGTCCGCGCGCGAACACCGCGTGCTGTGGACGCCGATGCACCACTTCTACGGGGACGGCAGGCCGTTGCCGCACCTGCGGCTGTCGGTGAGCCTGCTGACCCCCGAGCGGATCGAGGACGGGCTGGACCGCCTGGCCGCGTTCCTCACCGAACACGCCGAGGCGGCCCGCGCGGGAGGCGGTCGCTGACCGGGCGCACCCGGGGTCGGCGGCGGTACCCGCTCAGGCCGCCGCCGACTCCCGGCGCGTCCCGTGGGAACGCGCCCCGCCCACCGCCAGCCACGCCACCGCGCAGCAGGCGACGAGCACCGGCCAGGGCCACACCGGCCCCCGCGCCAACAGGCTGGTGAACAGCACCGGCGCCACCACCATCGCCACACCCCAGGACATCTGGTGCACCCCGAGGTAGCGGCCCCGCATCTCCTCCGGCGCCAGGCGCGCCGCGAACGCGGAACTCGTCGGCGCGAAGAGCAGCTCCGCCGAGGTGAACACCACGATCCCGAGGAACAGCATGACCAGGGCCGCCGGTGGCGGCAGCAGGGCCGACGCCCCCAGCACGAGGAAGGACACCGCCCACAGCACCGAGGCCAACCGGAGCACGCCCGTCTCGGCCCGCTTCTCGGTCCACCGGACCACCGGCGGCTGGGCCACGACCACCAGCACCGTGTTGACGGTGTACAACGCTCCCGGCAGCCACGCGTGGGCCGGCATCGTCACCCCCACGAAGGCGGGCACCAACAGGATGATCGCGTACACGGCGACCACGAAGAACGCGTTGGCCACCACCAACAGCGTGAACGGGCGGTCCCGCAGCACCCGCAGGTACCCGCCGGTCGCCCGGGGCCGCGCCACCGCCGCGCGCCGACCCGCCAGGGCGTGGGCCTTGGGCCAGGTCCCGATGAGCAGGGCCACGAACAGGTAGATGACCGCGTTGGTCACCGCCAGCGCGTGGTACCCGATGTCACCGAACCCGACGACCGCCGCGGCGATCATCGCCCCCACACCCAGCGAGGCGTTGCGGGCCGACCGGATCAGCCCGAACCACCTCGGCTGCTGTTCGATCCCCACCAGGGACACCACCAGGGTTCCCTGGGCGGGCAACCAGGCGCCGTCGGCCCAGTAGATCAACGCCGCCGCCAGCACCAGCTGCCACGGCGTCTCCACCCACAGGTAGGACACGAAACCGAGGCAGCGCAGCAGGTTGCAGCCCACGATCACGGCCGGCGCGCCGAACCGGTCCACCAGCGGACCGCTCAACACCCCGGCCGGAACCCCCGCGAGCGCGGCGATCGACAGCGCGGTACCGATGGCGACCAGGCCGAGGTCGGTGACGGCCAGGAAGTACGGAATGGTGAAGGGCAGGAACATGCCACTGCCGAGGCTTTCCACCCCCGCCGAGCCCGCGAGCCGACCCAGTCCCCGCAGCCGAGGGAATCCGAACCGTTCCGCGCTCCGGGAAATCACCACGGCCGGCAGGATATCCACCGGAAAACAATGTTGACAATGATAACGAAACGAAAAGACGCGTCGTTAGGATGCCGGGAAAAACGTCTGCGCGGAGGTAGTGGCGTGCTGGGAGAAAACGAGGACACCGCCGAGTTCGAGGTCGTCGTCAACGACGAGGAGCAGTATTCCGTGTGGCCGGTCGGACGGGAGGTCCCGGCCGGGTGGCGTGCCGTGGGCCAGCGGGGTCCGAAACGGCACTGCCTGGCCTGGATCGACGAGAACTGGACGGACATGCGGCCGCGCGCCCTCCGCGCGGCGCTCGCCGGCACCGGCACCGCCGGGACGGGAGAGCCGGCTTGACCGGACCCACCGGCCCACCGCGTGTCCCGCTGATCACCGCCCCGACCCGCGTCCAGCGGATCACCGGTGTGGCCCGCCGTCCGATCCACCTCAAACGCGACGACGAGAACTCGCCGGTCTTCGGTGGCTGCAAGACCAGGGCGCTGGAGTTCGTCCTGGGGGCCGCGTTGGCCGAGGGAGCGACCGCGGTGCTCACCGCGGGCACCGCCGGCTCCAACCACGTCGCCGCGACGGCCCTGCACGCGGCCGGTCTCGGGCTTCCGGTCACCGCGTTGGTGCTGCCCCAGGAACCCGGCCCGCTGGTGTCCCGGAACCTGCGGCTGGCGCTGGGCGCCGGGGCACGACTGGAACCGGTGCCACCAGGGGTGTCGGTGCACCCGGACCGGCGGCGACACCGCGAGGCAGTCGAGGAACTCCGCGCGGGCGGCGCGCGGCCCTTCGTCATCCCCTTCGGGGGAGCGGCCCCGGTGGCCGGGAGAGCGCACGCCCTGGCCGGCCGGGAACTCGGCGAGCAGGCGCGCGCCCTGGCCCTGCCCGAACCGCTGCGGGTGTACCTGCCGGCCGCGTCCACCCTCACCGCGGCGGGGATCGCCGCCGGACTGGCGAGCACCGGCCTGTCGTTCCAGGTCACGGCCGTGGACGTGGTGGGGGACGCGTCGGTGACCGGACCGGGGTTGGTGGAGCGCGCCCGGGAGGCCGCCGCCGCCCTCGGTGTCGCCCGCGACCAGGTGCGACCCGAGCATCTCCGACACGTCGACGGGTACTCCGACGCGCCCTACGGGGTGCCGGGCGCCCAGGCGGGGCGCGCCGCCGACCTGCTGCGGGAGGCGGCCGGGGTGGAGGTCGACGAGTGCTACGGGGCGAAGGCGTTCGCCCGCCTCCTCGCCGAGGTCGACTCCGACGAACCGGGGACCCACCTGTTCTGGCACACCGGCAACACCCGGTCCGCCCTGGACGTGCCGTCGCGACCCCTGCCCCCCGAACTGGCCCACCACGACCGTTGACCCCCATCGGAGCCGCACGCGGGGGTCGCCGGCCACCGACCTCACCCTGGCGGCGCGGCCCGCCCGAACCCGACCCCGGGGCTGCCCACCCCCTCCCGGCGCGCCGAACACGCCCGCCGAGGAACGTCCCCCGCCCCGACGAGCGCGGTCACCGGCACGGGCAGCACCGCCGGCACCGGGCCGCCGGCGGGGCGGGACCCCACCCGCCGCCCGCGCGGGTCCCCGGTCGCCGGAGGCCGGCGGCTGGCCGCCGCCCGGTCGCCGTCCACCACGGGCGGCCGCGCCCTGTGGCGCGGGAGCGCGGCCGGTAGCACGCGGCCGGCCCGGGCGGCCAGGCCGGCCCGGCCGCGTCCTGACCGGGGGAGTGGGTCAGGCGCGCGGTGCCGAACCGGAACCCGCCGAGCCGCGCCTCGAACGGAACGCCGACCTGGTCCCCACGGGGCCAGGCTGGCCGCGCGGGATGGGCTGGACGGGCCTCCCGGCGCGGTCCGGGTCGACCCGGACCGCGCGTTCGTGGCCGGGGCCTCCGGAAGTCCATCGCCGTGCCGAGGCCGGCCGCCGAACATCCCGACCGGTTCCCGCTCGGTCGCCGGCCGGCCACCAGGGCGGCCGGCGGCGGCACGTCCCCTCACGCATCCCGGCGCTGTCGATCCACCGTGGCCGGGGCGCGCCGAGGCCATGACCAGCCAACCGCGCGCGCCGGACACCGGGCGGGAACCCCGCCCCACGGGCCCCACCGTTCGCGTCCCACCGCCGCGCGAGCGGGGCGGACGAGCTCCACCACAGGAGCCGCCCGCGACCCGACCCGTGCGGTCGGGGTGACCAGCCGTCGGGAACTCGGGTGAAGACCGTTCCCGACGTGCTGGTCACCAGTCGGAGCTGATCACCAGGTCACCGGGAGCCGCTGGGGCGATCGCAGCAGCGTCCCCTCCTTCCAGGGGACGTCCTCGGCGGAGGTGACCAGCCGCAGGTCCGGGAAGCGGGTCAACAACGACGACAGCGCGACCTGGAGCTCTCCCCGCGCCAGCTGAGCGCCGAGGCAGACGTGCACCCCGCCGCCGAAGGCCAGGTGCGGGTTGGTCTCCCTGGTCAGGTCGAGGACCTCGGGGTCGGAGAACACCCTGTCGTCGCGGTTGGCCGAGTTGGTGCTGGCCACCACCGCCTCGCCCGCGCGGACCAGGACCTCGCCCAGTTGGACGTCCTCGGTGGCGATGCGGGCGAACGCGCCACCGGATCCCAGCGGGATGTAGCGCAGGAGTTCCTCCACCGCCGAGGGAACCAGCTCCGGGCGTTCCCTGAGCATCGCCCACTGCTCGGGCCGCGACAGCAGCAGGTAGACGGAGCTGGCGAACTGGCTCGCGGTGGACTCGTGCCCGCCGACCAGCAGGGTGATGCCGGTCTGCCGCAACTCCTGCTCGGTGAGCCGGTCGTCCTCGTGGGCGGCGACCAGGACGCTCATCAGGTCGTCCCCGGGCTCCCGCCTGCGCTGCTCGGCCAGTTCGCCCAGGTACTCCTCCAGGCCGGCACGCGCCGCCCTGACCTCCTCCCGCGTGTGGGCCGTGGTGGACAGCACCATCGCCGAGAAGTCGCGGAACCGGTGGTGTTCCTCCGGGGGCACGCCGAGCATCTGGGAGATGACCGACACCGGCAGGGGGAGCGCCAGGCTCTCGACCAGGTCCGAGGGCGGACCGGTGCGCTCGATCTCGTCCAACAGGCCGTCCACGATCTCCTGGGTGCGGGGGCGGAACTCGCGGACCCGCCGCGCGGTGAAGCCCCGCGCGATCAGTTTCCGCAACCTGCTGTGCTCGGGTGGGTCCATGCTCAGGATCGAGCCCGTGGGCGCCGCCTCCGGCGTCACCCGGGGGGTGTCCTCCCGCCCGGCCGCGCGGGCCCGGCTGAACCTCGGGTCGGAGAGCACGGTCCTGACGTCGGAGTAGCGGGTCACCAACCAGCACTCGTCGCCGTAGGGCAACCGCACCCGCATCGCCGGCTGCTCCGCGCGCGACCGCGCGTAGCCGGGATGGATGTCCAGGCGCACCGGGTCACCGAAGGGGTAGGAATGGGTGTCAACTGTGGTCACGAGCACTCCTCGTCAGTTCGGGGAGGGAGCCGTCGGGCCCTCTCCGGGTGGTGGTCGGCGAACCGGCGGTCGGGGAGCCCCGCCGGGGACCCTGATCACCGCTGGGGTGGTGGCCGGTCGGGACGCGGGGGCACGGCGGGGGTCGCGTTCCCGTTCCTCGGGGCGGACGAGCCGGCGGCGCACGGCCCGCGAGCCGTCGGAGGCGGCCCCCGTGGGTGGCGGGCACCGGGCCCGGCCGCCGCCGCGCCGCTCGGGAGCCGGGAACCGCGAGGCCGAGGAGCCCGCCGGGCCGTACGCGACCCGGGACCGAGCCCCGCCTCCGGTGACCCGTTGTGTGTGTGGAGGTGCGAGCACCGCCCGCTCGGGGCGGGGCAGCAGGCCGGGATCGCGGATGCGCGCGCCAGAACCGAGTTCCTCGTGCTCATCGGACAGGGGACGGCCGCCCGTCAGTGGCCCACGCCGTCGGCGAGCCAGCTCGCGGCTCCGCTCGGGGCGGGGGTCCTCGTCCGGGTGCCCCGCTCCATCGGGTCGCCGACGGAGTGCACGGGTCGTCCGACGCCGGGCAGCGGTGGGCGACCCGCACGGGGAACGGGAGCGGCCGAGCGCTGCCGGCAGTCCCGCGCGCACCCGCCGTCGCCGGCCGTCCACACGCCCCGGTGGCGCAGTTCGCGCACCATCCTGGGCACGTCCCAGTGCGGCCGGCCCGCCAGGTGCGCCGCGGCGGCCAGCAGCGTCCCGGGAAGTCGCTCGCACAGTTCGACGAGCTGGGCGACGGCGTCCGGGTCCCGGGACACCCGTCGCGGTCCCACGATGCCCCTGACCAGGTCGACGGCCTCGTGCCGTCGCAGGCCACCCAGCCAGAGCGGGACCGTCCCGCACCGGGCGACCAGTTCGCGCAGCGGGTCGCGGGAGGTCACCAGCACGTGGCAGGTGGCGCTGTTCGGCATCAGCGGCCACACCTGGGCGGCGTTCCGCGCGTCGTCGAGCACCAGCAGCATCCGCCGGTCGGCGACCAGGGTCCGGAACAGCGCGGGCCGCTCCTCCCGGCTCGGTACCCGCTCGGGGGGAACACCGAGCGAGTGGAGGAGGTGGGAGAGGGCCGTGTACGGGTCGGCCGGGGACCGGTGCGCGTCGTGGCCGCTCAGGTCGACGAAGAGCTGCCCGTCGGGGAACAGTTCGGCGTTGCGGGCGCCCCACCACACGGCCAGCGCGGTCTTGCCCACCCCACCGGCGCCCACCAGCAACCCGAGCGGTGGCACCCCGTCCCGGCCAGCCCTGCTCCCCAGGCGGTCCAGCGCGGCCACGGCCTCGTCCCGTCCGACGAAGGCCCGTGTCGCGGCGGGAAGCTGCGCCGGCGGGCGGTCGACCGGGGGGCCGTCCTCGTCCCGCAGGATGCGTTCGTGCAGGCGTCGCAGCTCGACGCTGGGTTCCAGGCCCAGCTCCTCGACCGACCGCCGCCGCCACCGGACGAAGGTCTCCAGGGCCGCGACGCGGTGCCCCGACCGGTACTGCGCCATCATCAGCAGCCCGTGCAGGCGGTCCCGGAGCGGGTGCCGTTCGACCGCCTCGGCGAGTCCGGCGACGAGTGCCCCCTGCTCTCCCAGACCGAGTCGGAGTTCCGCCTGCTCCTCGTAGGCGGCGAGGATCCTCTCCTCCAGCTGCGCCGCGGCCTGTTCGGGCACGACCCCGCCGACGTTGGACAGCACGGGTCCGCGTCGCAGCGCCAACGCCTCGTCGTAGCGGCGCACCGCCTGGGCCGCGTCGCCCGCGCGCGCCCTGGCGTCGGCCACCAACTCCTCGAACACCAGGGTGTCGATGCGGTGTTCGCCCGGGTGCAGGACGTACCCCGGTGCGGCCGTCTCGATGAGGGTGCCGTGCACCCCGCACGAGCGGAACGTCTTCCGCAACGCGGACACGCAGATGGCGACCTGGGTGCGGCTGCTCGACGGTGGTCTCGCTCCCCACACCGTCTCCACCAGGCTGTCGACCGACACGACCCGGCCGGCGTTGAGCAGCAGCATCGTCAACACGATCCGCTGACGGGGACCCCCGATCCGGACCTGACCACCTGCCGCGTGCACCTCCAGGGGCCCCAGCATGCGGAAATCCAACGTCGTGGACATCGAGCCTCCGAATCGCAGTACGACGGTGCCGTTCGGAACCGAGGCGGTCGTCAGGACGGGTCGGACCGGACGTACGTGGCCAGCCGCCCGGCGTCGGCGAGGTCGGCGCACCCGGCGAGGAGCAGGGCCTGCTCCAGCTCCAGCCGCAGCAGGTCGAGCACGCGGGTCACGCCGCGCTGCCCGTCGGCGGCGAGTCCCCACAGGACCGGTCTGCCGAGGAGCGCACCCCGGGCGCCGAGCGCCAGCACCCGCACCACGTCCGACCCGCCGCGGATGCCGCTGTCGACCAGCACCTCCACCGCGTCCCCGACCGCCTCGACCACCCGGGGCAGTGCGACGGCGGTGGGGGGCGCCCCGTCGAACTGCCGTCCGCCGTGGTTGGACACCACCACGGCGGACGCGCCCAGGTCGGCGCAGCGCGCCGCGTCCCTGGGGTCCAGGACTCCCTTGACCACGAGGGGAAGACGGCAGCGGCCGCGCAGCCACTCCAGGTCGCGCCATCCCAGGGTCGGGTCGAAGGCCAGCGCGGTGTGGTCCGCCACCGCCGAGGAACCCGCTCGTCCGACGTGCGCGTGGCTCGTCGGCCCGGTGTCCAGGTGCGCGGCCCGCACCGAGCTGGGCAGCGCGAAGCCGTTGCGCACGTCCCGCGCCCGACGCCCCATGACGGGGACGTCGACGGTGATGACCAGAGCCTGGCAGCCGGCGTCCTCCGCGCGGTCCAGCAGTTCCTCGACCAGGCCCCTGTCCCGCAGCCAGTACAGCTGGAACCAGAGCGCCGCGCCGGTCTCGGCCAGCTCCTCGACGGTTCGGCTGCTCAGGGTGCTGACCGTGAAGGGCACTCCTCGGGCGGCGGCCGCGCGGGCCGCCGCCAGTTCCCCCTCCGGGTGGAGCAGGCACTGGTAGGCCATCGGGGCCACCGCGACCGGCAACCTGGCCGCCGTCCCGACGAGCGACGCGCTGGTGTCGGTGGAGTCGATGCCCGTGAGGACCCTTGGGACGACGTGGGTGGCGTCGAGGGCGGCCCGGTTGGCCGCGAGCGTGCGTTCCATGCCGCTGCCGCCGGCGACGAAGTCGCGGACCTCCGGTGCCAGGAGCGCTGCCGCGGCTCGTTCCACGTCAGCGAGGTCGACGGCCTCCCGGGGGCGCGGCGCCGTCACGGGTGGGAACTTCTCGGCGGGACTCCTGGAACGGCGGCGGGAGCGCGAACCCCCCGGCGGCCGCCGGCCGCCGTCGGACGAGCGACCCGGTCGGGGTCGGGTTCACGACGGTCGGTCGCCAGTCCGTCGGACATGGGTGTCCTCACCATTCCCCCATCCGCCCCGAGAACGCGTGTGTGTTCAGGGCATGGTTTCTTCCCGCGCCGATGTGGTTGGTCGGTGCGGCTGACTACGAACGAAGAGCTGGTGGTCGGCGCATTCGTGCGGCGATTCGGTGAAACCGTTGAAACGCTAACCAGGGCGGCAAAACCTGTCAAGGGTCGGAAGGCGCGGGTTTATTTCGCGCCGGCTGATCGGCCTGGGTCGTCCCGTTACTCGTTTTCGGGTCGGGTGAAGATCAGGGGGGCGTGTGACCGGAGTGGGTCGAGTGCGGCGAAACCGGTGGTGAAGCGCAATGCCGCCGGTGTTCCGACGTGGCCGGAAGGGGAGTTCGTGCCGGACGCCGTTCGTCGTCGACGAGCGAAGTCAGTCGGCGTGGAACGGGAATCGTGGGGCTGAACGTCGTAGTGTTCCCGGGTGTTTCCGGGGGTTCGACTGGTTCCGATGTCCCAGTCACCGTACGCCCGGTGGGCAGAGCGCCCTCGCGCGTGTGCGGTCGCTCCGCCGGACCGGAACGGCGTCTCGTCGCCACCGCCCCTCCTGGCGTCGCGCTGACCGCTGGTCAGTGGGCCATGCCGGTGCCGTACCCGGGTTGGGGCAGGTGGGGGGCCTGGAGTGCCGGTGGCGGGCACCGAGGGGCGTGGGTGCGGGGTGGTGGTCCGCCCGCGACGTCCGGTTCAGGTCCGTGTGTGGCGCCGCCGGCGGACGAGGCGAACTCCGGGCCGGCTCCGACCGTTCGCTCAGGCCGGTCGGTCGGGGGAGCGGGCGGCGCGAGCCCGTCCCGCCGTTCACTCCCGTCCGGGCCGCACCGGTTGGCGGACCAGGGACGAGCACCGAGGCGGAGTCCCCGTCCGCCAGGTGGCGCGGCGCCCTGTCATACCACGCCCGCCACGGAGCACCGCCGGTCGGTGAACGGGCGGAGCTCCCGGGTGAACATTCACGGGCTGTTCTCCGCTGGGTGTAACGGCGACTTCCCTTTGTCCGATGCGCATTCCATTCCGCATTCGTACCGGGGCTCGGCGTCCGAAACGGCGGCTGCCGGAAAACCGGTCCCGCCCGCCGGAGTCCTCGCCCCACCTGCTCCCACGGATACTCACCCCGAGGATGTCATCACGCACCCGATGCCGCGGTGTGCCGCACCCGGATCGACGGCGTCGCGCGCCCATTCGACTCCGCTGTCGGGAACGGGTGCGCGCCCACCGTCTCGTCGTCGCGGGCGACTCGTACCCGGAACGCCGTGGAACGCGGGCCGGACCGCTCGCCGGGGTGTCGGGATGGGGTGGCGCCACGGCGGCGGCGTTCTCAGCACACCAGGGAGTTGACGATCGTCGAGCTCGCGACCGTCAGCTCCGCGCCGAGGGAAACCTTCATCATCGCGAGACCACCGAGCGTCGCGAGGTAGGCGACCGCGAGTTCGCGCGGCGGGCCGGGGCGGAACCCGCCTTCGCGCTGCCCCCGTTCGACGAGGTCGACGAGGGCGTCGAGCAGCGCGACGTGCTCCTCCATGAGGCTCCCCGTCGAGGGAGGGCGCACCGGCAACGCCACCGCGTGGTTCATCAGCGTGGAGAACTCGGCGAAGCCCTCCTCGCGGGCCACCGCCGACAGGAAGTCCTCGGTGAAGCGGGTGAGCACCCGCTCGGGCGGATCCTCCGCCCGCAGCCGCCGGGCCGCGTCGCGCAGTCCGTCGGTGGCCTGACGGACCAGCGCGTCGAAGAGCTCGTCCTTGGACGGGTAGTGCCGGTAGATCAGCCCCGTGCTGATGCCGGCCTCGCGGGCGATGTCCCGCACGCTGGTGGCCGCGAACCCGTGCCGGGTGAACAGGGCGGTGGCGGCGGTGTGCACCCTGGCCAGGGTCGCGGACCGCATCGCCTCGTACTGGGCGCTGGGGCGGGGCACGCTTCCTCCTTCCGGGTCGGGGGACCAGTGCGACACCCGTCACCGGCGTTCCCACTCCATCGACACGTAGTGGTTGATGCCGCTGAACCTCGTGTGCTTCACCGGTATCCGCCGGTATTCCACGAAGCCGAGCTTCCGGTACAGGCGCAGGGCCGCGACGTTGGTGTCGGCAATGTACTCGAGCACGTAGCGGCGGTGGCCGGACACCCGCATGAGGTGGGTCAACAGCGCGGTGGCCACGCCCTTGCCCTGGTGCGCCGAGGCCGTCCCGACGTACTCGAGGGACGCCGTGTCCGCCGGCAGGTCGAGGGTCCTGCCGAACTCCCTGCTGAGCACGGCCGCGCCGATGGTGCCCTTCACCAACCCCAGCTGCCGGACGAACTGGCGCCTGTCCGGGCGGACGCTCTGCTGGCGGCCGTCGGTCAGCGCGGTGATGCCGGCGGGTTGGCCGTCCACGACGGCGAGGTGGAAGTGCTCCGGGGCCATCATCGGCTCGAACAACGCCGCCAGCCGCTTCGGGTCCTTCGAGAAGTACGTGAAGTCGGCGCCGAAGGCGTCCACGTAGACCTCCGTGACGGCGCGGCGGTGCTCAGCCCCGAAGTCGCGTGCGGGGATGACCTCGATCATCGGTGTCCTTCCGTGGGAGTGGGGCGACCGCTGTCGTCCCAGGTCATGGCGGCCATCATAGGGTGAACTTTTGTTCATTCTATGTTGCGGGTGGCGGGTGGGCGCCGCCGGGTGGTTCGAGGAGGTCGCTCGCCAGCCCGCGCGCCTCGGGGCGAACGGGATCAGCGCCCCCGCCCCCGCCCGCGTCCGTGCCGGCTCGCCGGTCACATCCCCGGCTGCTGGTGCCCGCATCCGCGGAGCCGGTGCCGCTCACGGGCCCGGAACTCCTCGACGCGTCGGCGGGTCGCCGCGCTCGCGCCAACCGGAGACGAGGAGGCGGAAAGGCCGGTCGAATCCGGGCGGCCTTGGCCTTGGCGCGGGAGACCGGAGCCCGCGAACGTTCTCGCTCGTCGGAAAGGGACCGTGTTCCGGGAACTCGTTCTCCTCGCGTCCGCGACGTCGGAATGGCCACGAAGAACGGGGACGAGCCGGGCTGTGGTCACCGATGGCGGCGAGCGAGGAGTTCGGCGAACCCAGGCCGGACGAGCACCGGAAAAGGCGCCCCGTGCTTCGCCGTCACCGGTGGAGGAGCACCGCGTCGGGGAGCACCAGCAAGGCGCGGCGTCACCACTGACCGTCGGGCACAGCACTGACGCATGGCGGAATGCCACCACCCTGGTCGACATGGCACCGCGCCGCCCAGACCGCCCCGCCACCTGGTCCGCCGATGCCTCGAGCCGGGGGCTCCTCGCCGTCCCGGCGCACGCTGCCGCCCCGCCCGACCGGCATATCCGGGCCGAGAACGACGACACCAGCCCCGCCCCCGGTGCTCCACCCGCCGCTGGTCGCCGCCCGCTCACCAGAAGCCCCGGTTCGGCGCACCACGTCCCGCGCCGGGCGCCCGCCCGCTGGTACCGGGACGAGCGGCCTCCGCCACCAGTGGCCCCGAACGGCCACGAAGGACTCGAAAGGGAAGGGAGATCACTCCGTCCGACCAATGTTTCCCCGAAAACGGCGCCCGCTGGCAGCGGAACGTGAGAAGAATAACGGCGGTCGCCGCTGTCCGGGGTAAGGAAATTCGCGCGGAAATCACTCCGTCGGCCTGGTTCCAAGGTACTGGGACGAGCGAATCGACCGGGTGCCTCCCCTATTCCGCGCGAAAAACGGCCACCCCAATGGGGGTACACAGGTCGGGGGAGAACGTGTGAGATACCAAACATCCACCCGATTTCCCGACAAACGGGGTCACCCAGCAGGAACCCGCGCACCCGGCCGGGGACGCCGGCGGAAACCCCGACTCCCGGAAACGCGCCCACCGGTCGCCCAGCGCCGTCGGCCGTGTCCGCACATCCCATTCCCCACTGTCACCGCGCAGTTCGCGACCGTCGAACGACGACGTCGAATCCGGCGGCGTGCACCACGCCGCGCGTACCCAGCAGAGGAGAAGCGATGCCCCCCGCAATGGACCTGTTCGGACTGCGAGGCAGGACAGCACTGGTGACCGGAGCCTCCCGAGGCATCGGAGCGGCGGTCGCCACCGGCCTCGCCGCCGCCGGGGCGGACGTCGCGCTCGTGGCACGGGACACCACCCGGTTGGAGGCCGTCGCCGACCAGGTGGAGAACCTCGGGCGCCGAGCACTCGTCCTCACCTGCGACGTCACCGACCTCGACCAGATCAGGGCGGCCGAGAGGACCACCCTCGCCGAGTTCGGCGCACCCGACATCCTGGTCAACAACGCGGGAGGGATGAGCCACGCCGGTCCGTTCCTGGATCTGGAACCCGACGACTGGAGCCAGGTGCTGCGCCTCAACCTGGAATCCCTCGTCTGGGTCACCCACACCTTCGGTCGTCACCTGGTCGAGCGAGGCAGCGGCTCGGTCATCAACGTGTCGTCCATCGCCGGGGTGAACGGCATCCCCCTGCTCTCCCACTACGGCGCGACGAAGGCCGCGGTCATCTCGTTGACCCGGACCCTGGCGGCGGAGTGGGGGCCCGCCGGCGTGCGGGTCAACGCCGTGGCCCCCGGCTGGACGCGCACCGACCTGACCACGACCTTCTTCGCCGATCCCGACGCCGCGCAGGGCCTGCTGTCGGCGGTGCCCGCCGGCCGGCTCGAGGACCCGGAGGACATGGTCGGCACCGTCGTCTACCTCGCCGGCGACGCCTCCCGCACGGTCACCGGCACCGTGGTGGTCGCGGACAACGGCACGGCCTCCTACGTCGGCGGCCCCCAGCTGCTCCGCTTCCTCGACCTCGGTCGCCTCCCCGTCTGACCACGCATCCGAAGGACTTGCCGTGTCCGAACGCTCCGTCTTCCTCTTCCCCGGTCTCGGCGCCTACTCGCCCGGCGCCCTCCGCCGGGCACGGCGCTCCCACCCCCAGGTGGACGCCACCTTCCAGGAGATCGACGCCGCCGCCGTGCTGGCCGGTGCGCCACCGGTGTCGACCACGCTGTTCGACGGGGAACCCCGATCGATCCGCCAGCTGCTCGCCGAACCCGCCGAAGTGCTCCAACTCGCCATCTTCGGCATCTCCGTCGCCGTGCACCGCGTCCTCACCGAACGCGGAGCACGTCCTCACCTGCTCGTGGGCCACAGCTTCGGTGAGATGGCCGCGCTCGTGGCGGCCGGTGCCTTCAGCCTCGCCGACGGTGTCACCCTGGTGTGCGCCAGAGCCGCGGCGCTGCGCCCCTGGGAAGGCCGGGGCGCCATGACCGCCGTGGGCATGGACCAGGAATCAGCCGGCCACGTCCCCGGTGTGCTCGACGAACCCGAGCTGGTCGTCGCCTGCCTGAACGCACCCCGGCAGACCGTCCTCGCCGGGCCCCCGACCGCGCTGGACCGAGTGGAACGACTCGCCGAGGTGCTCGACGTCCCCCACGCCCGGCTGCACCTGCCCTACGCCTCCCACCACCCCACGATGCGGCCCGCCGTCGCCGACTTCGTGGCCAGGATGGCCGACGCCCGGCAGCTCCCCCTCCAAGCGGCCGTCCACTCGCCCGTCCACGGCCGCCGGTACACCGACGACGACGACCTCAAACAGGCATTGGCCGAGTGCCTGGTACTGCCGGTGCGGTTCACCGACACCGTGCGGTCCCTGCACTCCAGGGGCTACACGACCTACGTCGAGAGCGGGGCCCTCAACACGTTGACCAGGTGCGTCGAACACACCGTTCCCGGGGTGCGCACCACCGCCCCGCTCCTCGACCCCGAGGAGGAGGACGCCGGCCTGCGCGCCGCGCTCACCTCCGTGGCCCGGCCGCGCGCCACACCGATCCAGGCCGAGGAGGAGCCGGTCCCGTCCCACCCCGCCCCGGCGCGGGAACCGGAGCCGACGGACGTCCGCCCCGCCGCCGCTCCGCCCGGCCGGGTCCCGCCCCCGGTCGGCGCCGCTCCGGACCGGGAACACCTGGTGGTGGAGCTTCGAGCGCTCTACGCCGAGACCCTGGAGTACCCGCCCGAGCTGCTCACCGAGGACGCGCTGCTGGAGGCCGAACTCGGGGTGGACTCGTTGAAGCAGACCTCCCTCCTGGGCCGGGTCGCGGACCGGTTCGGCCTGCCCGCCGGGGCCGCGGAGCTCCCGGTCTGGGAACTGCCCACCCTGCGGCACGTCGCCGACCACGTCGCCGCCGCCAAGGCACGCCGGTGAGCGCCGCCGCCACGGAGTTCGCCGACCGGGTCGTGGTCGTCACCGGAGGAGCACGAGGTGTCGGCCGGGCGATCTCCTCGGCCTTCGCCCGCCGAGGCGCGCACGTCGTCGTCAACTACTTCCACGCCACGGCGGAGGCACCGCGCCTGGTCGAGGAGCTGACCGCCGCCGGGGCCTCGGTGGAGGCGCTACGCGCCTCCGTGGCCCGTCCCGACCAGGTCGAGCGCCTGTTCGACGAGGTGGAGCGCCGCCACGGCGGCGTGGACGTGCTGGTCAACAACGCGGCGTCGGGAGCGTTGCTACCCCTGGACCAGCTGCACGACACGCACTGGCAGCGGGCGGTGGACACCAACCTGCGGGGCACCCTGCGGTGTTCGAACCGGGCCGCGCCGCTGATCGCGCGTCGCGGCGGCGGTTCCATCGTGAACCTGTCCTCGATCGGCGCCTCCCAGGTGATCGGGAACTACGCGACGGTGGGTACCACGAAGGCCGCCGTCGAAGCGCTGACCCGCTACCTGGCCGTGGAGTTCGCCCCGCACGGCATCCGCGTCAACACCGCCTCGGGAGGCCTGCTCGACGGCACCGTGGCCGGCCTGTTCCCCGACGCGCGCCGGCTCGCCGACCGCGTCCGCGCCGCCACCCCGTTGGGCCGGCGGCTGGGCCGGGAGGAGGAACTGGCAGAACTGGTGGTCTTCCTGGCCTCGCCCGCCGCCTCCTGGATCACCGGGCAGACCGTCGTCGCCGACGGAGGGCTCTCCCTCGGCGCCGCCGTCCTCGGCGCGGAACCGCTCGCCGCGCCCCCGCCGCCGGCCGAGCCGCCCCGGCACGACCCGCCCGCCAGGGCGGACGCCGCGCTCGGAACACCACCAGCCCGGACTGGGGGCACCGCGCGTCCCACCACCACCCGGGCCCGCGCCGACGACGACGCGCGGATCGCCGTGGTCGGTAGCGGCGTCGTGACCCCCGGGGCCAACGACCCGGAACGACTGTGGACCGTGCTGTCCGACGGGCGGAACGTGTTCCGTCGGCCGGTGCTCTTCGACGTCGAGTCCTTCTACTCCCACGACCCCGCCGCCGAGGACCGCACCTACTCGCCGCGTTCCGGCTTCATCACCGACTTCCGCCCCCACCCCCGACTGGCCGCCGAACTCGCGGACGGCTCGCAC
This sequence comes from Actinoalloteichus caeruleus DSM 43889, assembly GCF_000429185.2. Lineage (GTDB taxonomy): Bacteria > Actinomycetota > Actinomycetes > Mycobacteriales > Pseudonocardiaceae > Actinoalloteichus_B > Actinoalloteichus_B caeruleus. The sequence goes on from NZ_AUBJ02000001.1 coordinate 629,597, forward strand.
CAGTCGCGGGAGGCCACGACGCTCTGGCTGCGGCACTGCCTGCACACCGCCCTGGACGGGGTGCGCCGGGGGGTGGCGGACCGCTGCCTCGCCGCCTTCGGCTACACCGCCGACGGCAGCCAGGACCTCGAGACGCACCTGGTGCTGGCCGGGTACCTCCACCGGCTCGGCCCCCGGACCCCGGCCCCGGTCGTCCAGGCGCTCCGGCGCCGCTACGACCGGCTCGGCCAACCAGCGCACGAGTTCCTGCCCCACCGCGTCGGCAGGAACGCCGTCACCGGGATCCTGCCCGACGACACCGAAGTGCTCATGGTCGACACCGCCTGCTCCTCCTCCCTCTACGCCCTGGACCTCGGGGTGAAGGCACTGCGCGCGGGCGAGGTCGACCTGGCCGTGTGCGGTGGTGCCTTCGCCTACACCGCGCGTGACCTCGTGTTGTTCTCCAAGCTCCAGGGGCTGTCCCGCTCGGGCACCGTCCGCTGCTTCGACCGCGCCGCCGACGGGGTGCTGTTCTCCGACGGTGCCGGGGTGGTGGTGTTGAAACGCCTCGCCAGGGCGCGGGCGGACGGGGACCGGGTCCTCGGCGTCGTCGAGGGGTTGGGCCTGGCCGGGGACGGGCGGGGCAAGGCCATCTACGCGCCCAACGCCGCCGGGCAGGCCCTCGCCCTGCGCCGTGCCTACCGGGCCGCCCGGGTCGACCCGGCGGACGTCGGCTGGGTCATCGCCCACGCCACCGGCACCCGGGCGGGGGACAGCACCGAACTGGCCGCTCTCCGGGAGGTCGCCGGGGACGGCGGCTCCGCGCTGCTGTCCTCCAACAAGGCGGTGGTCGGCCACACCGGTTGGGCCGCCGGCGTGGTCTCGGTGTGCCAGGCGCTCACCGGTCTCGCCCGGGGCGAGGCACCCGCGCAGCCCTACCTGGTCGACCCCATCGACGCCGTCCGCGACAGCCGCTTCCACCCGCCCGCCGCCAGCTCCGACCGGGCGCTGGCCGCCGGGAGGGACGGCGTCCGCCGGGTCGCCGTCTCCTCCTTCGGGTTCGGCGGCACCGACTCCCACCTGATCCTCGCCGAGGACGCCGAGGACGCCGAGGACAGGCGGGCCGTGCCCCCACCACCGGAGGACATCGTGGTCCTCGGCTGGGCCAGCGACCTGCCCGGCGACCACGGCGACGCCTGGCTGCGGGGCACCGGCTCCCCACCCGCCACGACCTTCGGGGAGGACTACCCGCTCCCCGGGTGGCGGGAGGTCCGGCTGCCCCCGGCCACGCTGCGCGGAATGGACCGCACCCAGATCATGGTGCTCCGAGCGGCGGCCGCGCTGCCCACACCCGTCCAGGCGGCCCTCGACACCGCCGGCGACACCACCGGAGTGGTCATCGGCCACCTGGGGCCCACCCGCCGAGCCGTGCACCACGCCCTGCGCTGCTACCTGGGCGACGTGGACCGCGCACTGGCCGGCTGCCCCGACCACTCGGCCCGCGAACGCGACGACGCCCTCGACCGGCTCGGCCACGAGGTGCGCGCACTGGTCCCCGCCGCCACCGAGGACTCCTTCCCCGGCATCATGCCCAACATCATCGCCTCGCGGCTCGCCTCGGACCGGAACTTCCGGGGACTGGCCGTGACCGTCGACGGCGGCCCGGACTCCGCGCTCGACGCCCTGCGCACCGCCGAACGCTACCTGCGGCACGGCGACCTCGACTTCGCCGTGGTGGGCGCGGTCAACGGCAACAGCACCGAGGAGCTGCGCCGCGTGCTGGAATCGGCGGGGGAGTCGGACACCCCGGCCGAGGGCGCCTTCCTGGTGGTCCTCGCCAGGGAGTCCACCGCACGCAGCCACGCACTGCCAGCGTTGGCCCGGCTGCGGACGAGGTTCGGCGCCGCCGACCCGAGCGGCGCACCCCGCCAACACCCACCCTTGGCCGGTTCCGGTCGCACCTACCTGGGCGCCGACCCGCTGGTGGCGCTGGTCGCTCACCTGAGCCGAGGTGGCGGAACCACCACCATCTCCTCCCAGGCCGGGATGGGGCCGCGACTCGACGTCACCAGCCCGAACCCACCAGCACCACCCCCGGTACCCGCCCCGGACACCGAGCCAGCCGCGACGGGCGGCCCGACGCCCCGGGCCCCGCTGACCAGGGTGACCTGCCAGCTCGACGTGGCCCCGCCCCGCCGGGTGCGCCGCCCGCTGCCCGCGCTGCCCGGAGGAAGCCTGGTGGTGTGCTCCCACGCCGACCTGGTCCCCAGTTCCGCGTTGCCAGCGGACGCCACCGTGGTCGTCGCCCCACGGCCGGCGCCCGCCGGCGACCAGCCCACCACCGAGGCACTCGCCGGTCTGCTCCCCGAGACGCGGACCTTCGACCACGTGCGGGTCCTCGTCAGGGTCGGCGCCACCGACGCCCCACCGGCCGACCTGTCCACCCTGGACCAGCTCCGCGCCACCCACGACCTGGCGTTCCTCGCCGCGCGGCGCTGGCGCGGACGGCCGAACTCCTCCTACGCGGTACTGCTGGCCGACGCGCTCGGCGGCGACGCCCTCCACCCGGGAACCGGCCCCTTCACCGGGCTGGTCAAGGCCCTGGCCAGGGAGATGCCGCGGGCGACCGCGTTCGCCGTCGCCACCGACTCGCGGGACCCGGTCGCGGCCCTCGACCTCCTCGCGCTGGAGTCGGCCCGGGCCCACGACCTCGCGGTCGTCGCGCACTCCGCCGGCCGGCGCCGGGAGTACCGGCTCCTGCCCGCCACCGGACCAGCCCCCGCCGGCGGCGCCCTGCCACCCGGCGGGGTGATCGTGGCCGCCGGCGGCACCCGGGGCCTCACCGCGCGGCTGCTCACGCGGCTGGCCGTCGAGACCGCGCCGGCCGCCGTGTACCTGTTCGGCCGCAACGCCCCCGGCGGCGCCGCCCCACCCGACCGGGCCGCGTTCCTCACCCGGCGCCGTGACGAGGAACCCACCGCGCCGGTGGCCAGGCTCGTCGCCGAGCGCGACCGGCTCGTCGCCGCCGCCACCACCGCCCGCACCGTCCGCGAGCTGGCCGACCACCTCCCCGGCGGCCGCGTCCACTTCGTCTCCTGCGACCTCACCGACCCCGACCAGACCAGGGATGCCGTGCGACGCGTCCTCGCCGCGCACGGAGGGGTCGACCTGCTCCTCAACGCCGCCGGCCGCCACAGCGGAGGACGCGTCGCCACCACCTCCCCGCGCACCGCCCGCGCCGTCCGCGACACCAAACTCCTCGCCTACCTGAACCTGCGCGCCGCCTTCGCCGAGCACCCCCCGGCCCGTTGGCTCAACCTCGGATCCCTGCTGGCGGTCCTCGGTTGGCCGGGGGAGGCCGACTACTGCGCCGCCAACGACGTGCTCAACGCCACCGCCCTGTGGCGCGCGGCCTGCCTCGACGGCGGTGAGACCACCATCGCCTCACCCCTGTGGGACGAGTCGGGTTTCGCCGCCGAACCCGTCGTCCTCGGCCTCCTCCGTCGGCAGGGCGCGCTCACCGGGGTGTCCGACCAGGAGGGCACCGACCTGGTCCTCGACGAGCTCCGACGCGGCCTGCCCACGCCCCTGGTCACCCACCTGGGCACCGCCGAACGCCGGCTGCTCGCCACCAGCCGCCGCCACACCGTCGAGGTGGCCCCGGACGGGGACGGCCCCCTGATGTGGCGGTTCGACCCGGAACTCGACGACTACTTCCGCCGGCACCGGCTGCACGGCGCGCCCACCCTGCCCGGAGCCTGGGTCGCCGAGATCGCGCTCGCCGCGACCGGCCGCCCCCACCCGGCCGGGCACCCGCTCGTCATCACCAACCTGCGGTTCCCGCGCCCCTCACCCTCCCCGCCACGACCGGCCGCGCCGTCGCGGTGCGGGTGGACCGGACCGGCGACGGCCTCCGGGTCCGACTGCGCGCCGACGTCGTCGCCCACGGGCAGGTCCTGCGGCGGGACCGGCTGCACGCCGAGGCCACGATCGGCACCGCCGACCACGCTCCCCAGCCCGCGACGACCACGCCGCCGGCTGCCGTGGGCACCGCGACCCGGTTCCGGTACGGAGGGGAGGGCCCCGTCGCGCTCGACCCGCCCTTCGCCTCCCTCACCGACGTCCACACCGGACCCGGGTGGGCGGCGGCCACGTTCCGGCCCCACCTCGACCCGTGGGCCGAACGCCTCGCCGGACTGCGCCTGCCCGTGCTGCTCCTCGACGCCCTCCTCCAGTGCTGCCTCCTCGCCGACCGCGTGCCCGGCGAGGGCACCGGCCTACCCGTCCCGGCCGGCGTCGACCGGATCGAGGTGCGCACCGAGGCCAACGACACCGCGCTGCTCGACGCGCACCCCGACGGCGTGCGCGTCCACGCCACCACGGGAGGGGGAGCGGCCGCCTTCGGCGCGGACGGCCGCCCACTGGCGCTGGTGCGGGGAGTGTCCACGCCGAGGAGGACCCACAGGGAGGAGAGCCGCGATGCGGATCGAGGATGACCCCGAGTTCCGGGCACTGCTGGTCGCGTTGTCCCAGCACGAGGTCTTCCACGACCGCCCAGGACTGGACCACCAGCGGCGCTGCGCCCTGACCTACGACCGGCTGCGGGTCGTCGGCGAGCACCTGCCCCCGGGCAGTGAACTCCTGGCACGACCGCGCCGGCTGTTCATGGCCTTGGAGTGGGCCGCCGTCACCGACCCCCCGCTGTTCCTCGCCCTCACCCTCCACGTGTGCCTGAGCCTGGGCGCCGTCGTCGAGTTCGGCGGGGACCGGGCACGGCGGCACGTGCGCGACCTCGACGAGATGCGCGCCTTCGGCGCCCTGCTGGTCACCGAGGTCGGGCGGGGCAACAGCCACCTCGGCATCCGCACCGTCGCCGACCACGACCCCGCCACCGGGGGTTTCGTGCTCACCACACCCGACGAGACCGCCAGGAAGTTCATGCCGAACGTGGGGCTGCCCGGAGTGCCGAAGACCGGAGTCGTCTACGCACGGCTCCGCGGGGGCGGGCGGGACCACGGCGTGTTCCCCTTCGTCGCGCCCATCCGCACTGCCGAGGGCACCCCCGAGGGCGTCCACGTGGTCCCACTCCCCGAGGCGCCGCTGCTACCCCTGGACTACGCCCTCATCCAGTTCGACGCCCTGCGGCTGCCCCGGGACGCGCTGCTCTCCGACGACGCCCACCTCGACGACGCCGGTGTGCCGCAGGATCCCCTCGGCGGCGGACAACGGCGTCTCCGCCGGTCCCTCGACATCCGGCATGGCGCCTGGGTCGCCTCGGCGGCGGCCCTGGCCGCCGTGACCAGGGCGAGCGTCGTCAACGCGCTCCGCCACAACCGGCACCGGACCACCGCCTCACCCCTCACCGTCGAACGGCCGGTCCTCGACCACCGCGCCCACCGGCGTCCCCTCGCCCTCGCGCTGGCCGACTCCTACGCGTTGACCCGACTGGTGGACCGGGTCAAGACCGCCTGGTCCGGGGGAGCGCGGGCCGACGCGGACGACCCCGCCTGGCGGCCCGGACCCGGGCTGAACCGCACCTGCGGGCTGGTCAAGGCCACCGCCAGCGCCCTGGCCGCGCGGGTCATCGGCGAGTGCGGACTGCGGTGCGGGGCGCACGGCATGTTCCGCCCCGGCCGGTGGGTGGAGTACCAGGGGCTCGCGCACATGCTGGGCCCGGCGGCCGGGGACGGCTACCTGATCACCCTGGAAGCGGCGCGTGCCCTCGCCGGGGGAGACCACTACGCGCCACCGCCCGCGCAGGGCCCCACCGGGCCCCGACCACCCCGACCTCCTGGACGGCGCTGGTCGCCGCCCGGGAACGGTCGCTGCACGAGCGGTTGACCAGCGAGCTGGGGGTGGCACGGCGACACGGCCAGTCCGGGTTCGACGCGTGGAACGATCGGAGCCCGCTCGGCGTGGACCTCGCCGAAGCCCACGCGGCCACCCTGCTGGTGGAATCCGCCCTCGCCCCGCCGGACCGGTCCGTCCCGGCCCGCGCCGCCCGACTGGCCGCGACCCTCGGCGCCCTGCACGCCTCGAAAGTCCTGCTCCGCCACGCCGACTTCTACCTCACCGAGGGCCTGCTCACCCCGGAGGCGCTGCGCGGACTCGCCGGCGGGGAGCACGCGCTGGTCGACCAGGCCGTGGCCGACCTCGACGCCGTGCCGGACCTCCTCGACCTCCCACCCGGGTCGGCCGGGCCATCCGAACCCCGGTGAACCCCGCCCACCGGCCGGGGAGAGCCGCACCGTTACCCGCCCCGTCCCGGCACGCTCCGCGTCGGTACTCCCCGCCGCCCGCCCCACCGGGAAGGAGCCTCGCGCATGAACCCGTCGCCGTCCGAGGACACCGGGCCCCGCGCCCTGGGCGTGGCCGAACTGGTCCGGCTCGCCGAACTCCACCAGGAGGAGGCGTGCCGCCTCCTGGCCCAGGTCCGGGAACTCGTGCGGTGCCGCGACGCCATCGACGGCCCCCACCGCGTCGGACCCGAGCGGGTCCGCTGGGCACGGCTGACCGACCGCGAACGGGAGGTGGCGGATCTACTCGTCCGGGGAATGCCCAACCGCACGATCGCCCAGGTGTTGGGCATCTCGGAACGCACCGTGAAGAACCACCTCTACGTGATCTACCACAAGCTGGGCGTCACCGGGCGGACCCAGGCCGTGATCGTGCTCCTCGGGGGGCCACCCGGCTGACCGCGTCGCTCGGTCGGGCGGACGTCCGAGCGGCCCCCGTGACCCCTACCTGGGCTGGGGCGACCAGCGGCGGATCGCGTCCAGCGTCGTCTCCGGGGAGGTGTTGAAGCAGAACCTGACCCCAGGAACGAGGTCGATCAGCAGGTTCAGGATCCGTTCGAAGAGCACGGTCTGCTCGGGATCCAACCGCACGCCCCCACCGATCACCACCAGGTCGAAGTGGCGCCCCGCCACCTCCTCGCGGATCCGCCGCTCGGCCTCCTCCGGGTCAGCGCTGACCAGGCAGGTGGTGTTGTCGATGCCCTCCCGTCTCAGCGCTTCCTGCCCCGACGCGATCCTGGCCGCCAGGGCCTCGTGGTCGAGGTCCGGGTGCCCCGACAGGTCCACCGCGTCGGGTCGCAGCCCGACCGTCAACACCACCGGTTCCCGCTCCGCCTGCCCACCATTCGTCATGCGGCACCACCCTCCGTCGTCCTGTTCTCCACTGTGAACCTATCCGGCGGTGCCCGACCACCGGGTCGCGGAACATCGCCCCGCCGCCGGAGACGTTGTCCCGCACCCTCTCCGGGCGCGGCCGGTGCACCGTCCTCACCCCAACGGTCCAGTCGGTCCCGGCCAACCGGACCACCCAGCTCCCGCCACCCCGCGCGAACAGCGGAATACCCGGCCGAGGCGGATCGTTGTCCCTCCCCATGAGACTTGAGGTCGTCCTGCCCGACGAGTCACCGACCATGCCCGCGCGGCGGATCGCGGAACTGGCACGTGCCGCCGAGGACCTCGACTACGACACCGCCTGGCTCCCCGACCACATCCTGCCGCCCGACGAGTACGGGGCCGTCTTCGGCGGCGTGTACGAGCCGTTGGTGACGATCGGCCACCTCAGCGCCGCCACCCGACGGCTCCGGCTGGGCACCTCGGTCCTCGTCGTGCCACTGCGGGACCCGTTCGTGCTGGCCAAACAGGTCGCGACACTGCACCACCTCTCGGAGGGACGGTTCGTCCTCGGCGTCGGCGTGGGGTGGAACGAGCAGGAGTTCCAGGCCGTCGGCGCCGAGTACCCCCGGCGGGGAGCGATCACCGACGACACCCTGGACCTGCTCCGGCACCTCCTCGCCGGCGGCGCCGCGCCCTACCGGGGACGGCGGTACTCCTTCGACGTCGGCGTCTTCGAACCGGTGCCGGCGGGTCCCGTCCCACTGATGGTGGGCGGCAACAGCGACGCCGCCCTGCGCCGGGCCGCGCGCCACGGGGACAGCTGGCAGGGCCTGCCCACCTCGCCGCCGGTGTTCGCCGAGCGTGCCTCCGCCCTCGCGGCCCTCGCCGGCGACCGCCACGTCACGCCCACCCTGCGGATCGGGTGGGACGGTGGCGGGCCCGTCGAGCGGACGGTCGACGACCTGCTCGCCTACCGGGAAGCCGGAGCGGAGGCGGTCGCCGTCCACTTCGGAGACCATGAGGGATTCGCCCAGCGGATGGAGGAACTGCGCCGCGCCCTGGACACCCTCTGACGCCCGGAGCGGGCGCCGACGTGGCAGCGGCGCCCGCCCGGTCAGCCGCGCCTCCCGTTCCTCAGCCACGGGTCCCCCGGCATCGCATCGAGGACTGAAGCTGGTCGTCCGGAAACCGGTTCGCCCCTCGCGCCGCGGCGACCGCCCCGGCGCGCGTACCCGGCGTGGCAGCGCACCACCCACCACCCGCTCGGCGCACCCGCCGCCCCGGTGCCCACTCACTCGGCCCGCGCGCCAGCGGCGTGGTCGCCGGGAGTCGTGGACCGGGCTGGCCGGAGGAAGCGGAGTGCCAGCGCACCCCCGATCACCAGGAGGACCGCGCTCACCGTGGCCGCCAGGCGCATCCCGTCAGCGAAGGCCATCCGCGCCGCGTCGAGCAGCGACGTGCCGACCTCCGGGGGAAGGTCCTGGGCGAGCGCCACCGCGTTGCCCACCGTCCGCGACGCCTCCTGGAGGTGCTCGACGGCCACACCGCCCGAGGCGTCGGACAACACGCGGGACGAGTACGTCGCCGAGGCCACCGTCCCGATGAACGCCATCCCGCCGGCCAGGCCGAACTCCGCGCCGCTCTCCGCGACACCGGCGGCCATGCCGGCCCGCCCGCGAGGCGCCGAACCAACGATCAGATCGGTCATCAGCGCGAGGGTTGGCGTGACACCGACGTAGAGGACGGTGAACGCCAGCACCGTCCAGCCAAGGTCCAGGTGGTGTGAGGTCACGGCCAGGGCTGTCGCCCCAACCGCCGCCGCGAACAGGCCAGTCGCCACGACCGGCGCCGCTGAGGAGTGGCGGACCAGCCTCGGCGCGAGCAACGTCGCGCCGATTCCCAGCAGCACCGACGGCAACGTCCACAGCCCGGCCTCGAAGGGGGAGAGGCCGAGGACCGACTGGAGGTACTGCATGACGAGCAACTGACTTCCCGCCATCGCGGCCACCGCGAGCAGTTGGGCGACGAACCCCGCGCTGAACGGCGCACGGCGGAACAGCCGCAGGTCCAGCAACGGGTCCCGCGTCCTCAGCTGACGCCACCCGAACAGGCAACCCAGGACCAGGCCCGCCGCGATCCATCCCAGCGGCTCCCAGCCGCCCCGGCTGGCCAGTTCCTTGACGCCGTAGACGAACGACAGCACCGAGGCCAGCAGCGCCGTCGCGGAAGCCAGGTCGAAGCGCCCCGGCAACCGTTCCGCACTCTCCGGGAGCACGAAAGGGCCGACGACCAGCAGCAGCACCATCACCGGGACGCCAACGAGGAAGACCGCGCCCCACCAGAGGAATTCCAGGACGAGCCCGCCCACGAGCGGACCCACCGCCTCACCCGAGGTGAAAGCCGTCATCCACACCGCCACCGCGAAGGTGCGCCTCGCCGGAGTCCGGAACACGTCGGTCAGGACGGCCAGCGTCGACGGCATCAGGGTGGCACCCGCGACCCCCAGCAGGGCCCGTGCGGCGATGAGCAGCTCGGCGCTGGATGAGAAAGCCGCCAACACCGAGACCACCGCGAAGGCCGCGGCACCGACCATCAGCAGCCGCCGTCGGCCGATCCTGTCGCCCAGCGCGCCCATCACCAGCAGGAAGCCGGCCACCACGAAGCCGTAGACATCGAGTATCCAGAGCAGCTGCGTGCCGGTGGGGTCCAGGTCCGCGCTGAGGGCCGGTACCGCCAGGTGCAGCACGGTGATGTCCATCGCCAGCACCAGGGTCGGTAGGGACAGGACGGCCAACGCCGCCCATTCCCGCCGCCCCAGTCCGCGCGTGCCCGTTCCGTCCACCGCTCTCCTCCATCACTCGCCGGGGGCCCGGTCCGCGCCACCCGCCCGGACCGCCATCCGATGCCCCAACCGGAGCACGCGAGGACGGTAGAGTCTGACGTGGACGTGAGAGTCAAGGAGGACGAGCGACCGTGAGGATCGGTGAGTTGTCACGCCGTGCGGGTGTGAGCGTGCGCGCGCTGCGCTACTACGAGGAACAGGGACTCCTGCGCCCACGACGCCGGCCCAGCGGCTACCGCGAGTTCGCCGACGGCGACGTCGCGCTCGTCGCGCGGATCCAGACACTGATCTCCGCCGGGTTGAACACCCAGCACATCGCCGAGGTCCTGCACTGCTTCGACGAGGGCGGCGCGGGAAGCGTCCCCACTCCGACCTGTGCCGAGATGGTCGAGGAACTCGCCGAGGCACGTGCCCGCATGCGAAACCGCATCGAGGACCTCAGCACGTCGGTGGAACTCCTGACCGCCATCATCGACGCGGCCCCCGAGGAGGACCAGGATTCACCGGCCGCCATCGGCGTATGAAGCGTCTCCCCGGAGGACCGGCACCGACGGGCCCAGCCGTCGCCCGTCACCCGACTCCAGCCCACGCCGCCACTCCCGGTTGGGCGCCTGTCCCCAGGACCACTCCACCGGCGGTCCCTCCCCGGGAGCGGGTCGCCCGCTGGCGCCGCCGCTGGTCGTACCACTGGTCGCGCAGCGGCCAGGGGGAGAGCGGACCGAGCTCGCACCCCCAACCCCCGACCCGGACCAGCCTCGACACGGACGTCGACTCCCGTCGCCAGCCCGATCCGTCGCTGCCCAACCGCGCACGGGGTCACGCCTCCCGGTCATCGTCCTGACCTGCTGGCGGAACGGGCCCGCTCCAGAGAACGGCCGAGGACGTCAGGGCGGAGGCACCGGTGGTCACAGCGGCCGAGGTCCAGGTCGCGGCGGTCCCGTCGCGGCTGACGGGCACCGAGCACGGGCGGCCGACCCCGGGGCGACGACTCCGCTCCGCAGCGGTCAGCCGCGCCGCCAGCAGGCCGTTGCCCACCCCCTGTGGCGTGACCTGCGCGGCGGGAAGCGGCACGAGGTCAGCACGACGGGTAGGTCTCAGCGTGCCACCGGAACACCCACGCCGGGTCTCCCGTCAGGCGACCACGCGGTCCCGCGGCTGAGCCCCGAGTCGCCACGGCCCTCCCCGGTCCGCGCGAGCCCGCCCCGGCGGGAAGGCCATTCGCCCGCCGGACCGTCCGGATCAGACGGTCGACTCCTCCCGGCTGGCGGGCGTCTCCCCGGCTCGGGCGGTGCAGGTGCGCACCCACAGCTCCCACCCGTTCAGGGCCTGGGAACAGTTCCACCCCGTCCACCGCCCCGCCTGGGCACCGCTGCTGCCCGCCCAGTCGCAGAAGCTCTTGCTGCTGTGCCCCTCGCTCTGCTTCCAGTAGGGGGTGCAGCTCGCCACCTCGACGACCGACGCCGGGGAACAGACGTCCGCCGGGATCGTGGCCGCCGAGACGGCGGGAGCAACGGACACCACGGCGCCGCCCACGGCGGCGGCCAGCAGAAGTCCCCGGACGGTCGCGCGCATTCGGGTGGTTCCCTTCGTCAGCGGTGCTACTCCTCCAGACCCTGCCCGGGCGGGCCACACCCGGGAACCGCCGAACGGCCACCTCCCGGGGCCGCCTTCGGCGGAGCCGACCGGACACCGGGGGGACGCGGGCCCACCGCCGTGTGAACGCCGAGCCACCGACGGCGCGCCTCCGAGATCCCGGCGCCCCGCCTCCTCGAATCCACCCAGGTCATCGAGACGCTCGGATGACAGGAACGGCGAGGCCTGGCAGCGTGCCGGGTATGACCGGATTCTCCGCGCGCCTGTGGAACGAGACCGCCGCCCTGCAACGGGAGATGACGCTGCTCCCGTTCAACGTCGAACTCGCCGAGGGCACCCTCTCCCGGGACCGTTTCCACTTCTACCTCGCCCAGGACGCCCGGTACCTGGTGGGGTTCGGACGGGCACTGGCCGTCGCCGCGGCCCGCGCACCGGACGTCGACGACGTCGCCTTCCTCGCCGGAGCCGCCCGGGAGGCCATCGAGGTGGAACGCGCACTCCACGCCGGCTACTTCGCCCGCTACGGGCTGGGCCAGGACGACCTGGACCGCATCGAGACCTCCCCGACGTGCCTCGCCTACACCTCGTACCTGGCCGCGCTGGCCACCACCGGCTCGTTCGGTGAACTGGTGGCCGGCCTGCTGCCCTGCTTCTGGGTCTACCACGAGGTCGGCACCGACATCGTCCGCCGCCAGCGCACCGGGCCGCCCCGGATCACCGACCACCCCTACCAGGCGTGGATCGACACCTACGCGGACGAGGAGTTCGGGCGGGCCGTCGCCCGCTGCCGGCAGGCCGTGGACCGCGCGGCCGCGTCGGCCGGCGCCGCCGAACGGGCCGCCATGACGAGGGCCTTCACCCGCGCCTCCGAGTACGAGTGGCTGTTCTGGGACAGCGCCTACCGGTGCGAGCAGTGGCCCACCCGGCGGTTCCTCCCCACCCCGGGTGAGCGGTGAGCATCGCGCCCGGTGCTGGTCGCCCCCTGCCCGGACCGAGTCCGCAGTGGAGCCGGCGGTCTCCCCACCGTCAGCGGTCCCGCCGGTGATTTCCGACGGGACCAGCCACCCGGAGCGGCCACGCACCGGAACCCGACGCCCACCGCCCGGCGCCGCCCACGCGGGAAGGCCCACCCGTCGCAGCCCTTCCACGGCGCGAGACGGTTACCGTGCTCCTCACGAAGATCCATTCCGGGAGGAGCGGGCGATGACAGCACGGTTCGACGGGAACGTCGTGGTGGTCACGGGAGCCGGCCAGGGCATCGGCGCGGCCATCGCGCGGTCCTTCGCCGAACAGGGCGCGACCGTCGTCGTCACCGACATCCGGGCCGACACCGCCACCACCACCGCCACCGAGATCAACGCCGCCACCGGGGCCACCGTCCTGGCCCGACCGCTGGACGTCACCCGCTCCGCCGAGGTCGCCGCCCTCGCCGACCAGGTCGTCGCCGAACACGGCCGGGTCGACGTCCTGGTCAACAACGCCGGCATCGTCCTGGGCGCCGCCAGCTTCGACTACGACGACGACACCTGGAACCGCACCCTCGCCGTGAACCTCTCCGGACCGTTCTATACGGCCAGGGAGTTCGGCCGGCGAATGCGTGGCAGGGGAGGGGCGATCGTCAACGTGTCCTCGGTGGCGGCGCTCCGCGCCCCCCGAGCCGACCCGCACATCGGCTACGACGCCACCAAGGCCGGTGTCATCGCGCTGACCCGCTCGCTCGCCGCCGAATGGGCACCGGAGGGCATCCGGGTCAACGCGGTCGCCCCCGGCTACACCAACACCGACATCCTCAAGGCCGTCGGCAGCGAGAACCCCGAGGTGGTGGCCGGCTGGCGGAGCCACATCCCACAGGGACGGCTGGCCGAACCGGTCGAGATCGCCCAGGCGGTCCGTTTCCTCGCCTCCACCGAGGCCAGCGCGGTCACCGGACACGTCCTCGTCGCCGACGGCGGCTACAGCACCTGGTGAGGCACCCCCCGCCGCGTCCCGTGCCCACCCCCCCCGGGGCGGGCACGATGTCAGGGGCGGTCCTCCCACCAACCAGGACCGGTCGACGGGTGACCGCGCTCCGGGCGCACGGTCCACCGACACCCTCGACGTGATCCACGGGAACGCCGACCCCTCCGGCTCACCGACGGCGGCACACGGGGCAGGCGGAGGCGGGCCGCGGCGACACCGGGCCCGGGAGACCTGGGGACGTGACCTCGCCCGGTCGCGCTACCAGGCATCCACGAGGCGAACCCGCCAGGAAGGACACCTCCTCCCGACACCGGCGCCCCACACCCCGTCGCGCGACCCAGGCCGCCAGCCGGAGGGACGGCACCGCCTCCACCCACCGCCTCGGTACGGCGACGCCGAGCACAACCCCACCGCGCCCCCACCCGCGAACCGCCGGCGCCGGCGGCCGGCGCGGGAACGCGCGGGATCCCTGACCGGCGGATCAGCGGGTCGTGCCGGCTGGGGGAGTGAAGGTGCGGCGGTAGGCCAGCGGACTGACGCCGATGGCCGCGTTCAGGTGCGCGCGCAACGACGCGGCACTCCCCAGACCGGCCTCGGCGGCGACCCGGTCCACCGGAAGGCTCGTCGTCTCCAACAACTGCCGCGCATGCGAGACCCGCTGCTGGATCAACCAGGCCCCCGGCGGAAGCCCGGTCTCCGCCCGGAACCGGCGGCTGAAGGTGCGCACGCTCATCGAGGCGTGTTCGGCCAGCGCGGCCACGTCCAGCGGGTCCGCGAGGCGGCGCGACGCCCACTCCTGGGTGGCCGCCGTGCTGCCCTCCCCGGTCTCCGGCAACGGGCGTTCGATGAACTGCGACTGCCCGCCCTCCCGCCAGGGCGGGACGACGCAGGAGCGCGCGGCCAGGTTGCTCACGGCCGTGCCGTGGTCGGAACGAACGACGTGCAGGCACAGATCCACGCCCGCCCCCAACCCCGCTGAGGTCAGCACGTCCCCGTCGTCGACGAAGAGCACGTCCTCGTCCAGCTCCACCCGGGGGTGGAGCCGGCGGAAGGCGTCGACGTGCGCCCAGTGCGTGGCGGCGCGCCGCCCGTCGAGCAGACCCGCCGCGGCCAACACGAAAGCGCCCGTGCAGATCGACATGATCCTGGCACCAGGAGGAATCCGTGCCAGCGCCTCGGCGATCTCGGGAGTGAGGACCCCGTCCACCCTCGGCCCCCTCGCCCGCGTACCCGGGACGATCACCGTCTGGGCGTCCTCCAACGCTTCGGGACCGTGGTCCAGCACCGCCGTGTACCCCGACTCCACCCGGACCGGTCGGCGATCCACCCCGCAGACCCGCACGTCGTACAGGTCCCGCTCACCGCGCTTCGCCGCGCCGAAGATCTGCGGCGGGATCGACAGGTCGTACCCGACCACCTCGTCGATCGCCAACACCACCACCCGGTGCGGTTCCCCATGCCGTTCCCGCGACCCCGGATCACCACGCATGGCCGAATCCTGACACATGTCGTCCTTCCCGCCACTCGCAGGCGACCGCCCGGCACGCGAGGCTGTACCGGTGCACGCGACCGCTGATCCAGCACCCCGGCTCCTCACCGCCCTACGCCTTCGCGTCCCTCCCGACCAGTACGTCGCGCCGGGATCCTCCGTCGCGCTCGTCAGCGCCGCCGCGCCCCGACCACCACCGATGTCCTCATCGCACCGCCACCCGAGAAGCCCGCCCCGTCTTCGAGGAACCAGCCGTGGGACGGTCCTCGCCCGGACCGGAGCGGCGTCGAAGTCGGGTGAGGAGCCCCGCTCCTGACGAGCCGGTTCCCGGTGGGGGCCGGCGGAACGGGACGGACGGGAACCAGCGGCGTCGTCGGATGCCACCCGAAGGAGGAGATCGACGGTGACAGTTCCGGAGGCCCAGGACAGCGCGACGGCGCCGTTACCGGGGGAAGCGGACCGCCACCAGGTGCACCGGCGCACGCTCCGGGCCGTGGTCGCCAGCCAGGTCCTCGGCGGCGCCGGGCTGGCAGCGGGTGTCACCGTCGGAGCACTGCTGGCCGAGGAGATGCTGGGCTCGGACCGGCTGGCCGGTCTGCCGGCCGCGTTGTTCACCCTTGGGTCCGCACTGGCCGCCTTCCTGGTCGGGCGGTGCGTCCAGCGGTGGGGCCGCCGCGTCGGCGCGGGCCTCGGGTTCGCCGCCGGCGGGCTCGGCGCGGCCGGGGTGGTCGTCGCCTCGGCCACCGGCTCCGTTCCACTGCTGTTCGTGTCCCTGTTCGTCTACGGCTCCGGCACCGCGACCAACCTCCAGGCCCGGTACGCCGGCACCGACCTCGCACCCCCGTCCCGCCGGGGAGCGGCGATCAGCGTGGCGATGGTGTCCACCACGCTCGGCGCGGTCGCCGGCCCGAACCTCGTCGACCCGCTCGGACGGTTCGCGACGACCCTGGGGCTTCCCGGGCTGGCCGGGCCGTTCCTCCTCGCCGCCGTCGCCTACCCGGTGGCCGGGCTCGTCCTGTTCGTCCTGCTGCGCCCGGACCCGTACCTGCTCGCCCGCGCCCTCCACGAGGCCGAACGCGCGCGGGACGACACGAGGTCGCCAGGGGTGCCGAAACCACGGGTGGGCGCTTACGTGGGGGCGGCCGTCATGGTCCTCACCCAGATCGCCATGGTCGCGATCATGACGATGACCCCGGTGCACATGCGCGCCCACCACCACGACCTCTCCGCCGTGGGGCTCGTCATCGGCCTGCACGTGGGGGCGATGTACCTGCCTTCACTGGTCACCGGGATGTTGGTCGACAGGGTGGGCAGAACCCGGATGGCGGCCGCCTCGGGAGTGACCCTCCTGGCCGCCGGAGTGGTCGCCGCGCTCGCCCCAGGGGACTCGCTCGGCCCGCTGATCCTCGCACTGGTCCTGCTCGGGCTAGGGTGGAACTTCGGGCTGATCTCGGGCACCGCGCTGGTCGTCGACGCGACCGTCCCGGAGAACCGGCCGCGAACCCAGGGGAGCATTGACGTGCTCGTCTCCCTCGCCGGAGCGGGCGGCGGCGCGATGTCCGGTGTGGTGATGGCGACCGGCGGCTACGAAGTCCTCTCCCTCGCCGGCGGCCTCCTCGCCCTCCTGCTGGTGCCCGTCCTGCTCTGGGCGGCCAGAAGGGACCGGGAAGTGACGTCCTGATCGACCACGTGGACCCCGTGTTGGGGAGTGGGGGAGGGCGCCCGAGCCCTGAGCCCGACCAGCGACCAGGTTTCGTCCGCACGCGAGCTTCGCTGGCGGCGCACGCTCAGGCCGGAGCCCGTCGGACGCCCCGCACTCCCGGAAGCCGGTGGAGCCCGGCTCACCCCCGCTCGCGCGGGGCAGACTCATGCCGAACGTCGTGCGAGTGATGCAGCGCCGGCTCACCCCCGCTCGCGCGGGGCAGACCGGATGTCCGCGACGGCGGCCTCGCGGGATGTCGGCTCACCCCCGCTCGCGCGGGGCAGACCGGATGTCCGCGACGGCGGCCTCGCGGGATGTCGGCTCACCCCCGCTCGCGCGGGGCAGACCGGATGTCCGCGACGGCGGCCTCGCGGGATGTCGGCTCACCCCCGCTCGCGCGGGGCAGACGTCAGTTCCTCTTACGGGAGGTCCTCCCGAATCGGCTCACCCCCGCTCGCGCGGGGCAGACTGCGTCATCCTCGGCAGGTCAGTAGCGAACCGCGGCTCACCCCCGCTCGCGCGGGGCAGACCCTTCCCGACCTGCACTGATGTTAGCTCGTTACCGTTCTGTGATTTTCTGTTGGTGTGGATTCCCGGAGTCGTACGAACGGGGTAGGCCCCCCGTCTCGCTCCCAGCACAGGACGACCAGCTTCGTCGCGGCTCAGCGGGCCAACCGCGATGCGCTTGCGCGCCTGCGTCACGTTCCCCTCGGCCAGGGAGCCGACACGCTTCTCCTCGTCGGTCATGGGCGTTCTCATCCGTGGCCCGGTCGGTGTCCGTCGCCCGGGCCAGCGGGGCGGCTCCGTCGGTCCGAGGCGCGCCGTCGCAGCACCGGGATGGCGGCGATCTTCTCGGCGGGAAGCCGCTCCCACATCAGGCCCGCCGGGAGTCGCCTCGGGCCGCATTCGATCACCTGCTCGGGGGTGGCGATCAGGTCCACGCTGAAGTCGTGGTCCGACTCGGGAAGGTCCTCGTCGACGACCTGGAGGGCATGCACGGTGGTCGCGATCACGGTTTCGGGGCCGATCCGCCCCGCTTCCCGCAGCAGCGCCACCTCCAGGTCCGAATAACCTGCTCCCTTGCCCAGTCGGACCCCACGCCGGTTCACCGCGACACTGCCGCAGACCACCAGGTCGACGGGCCGGACCTCGTCCACGTCCACCGTGGGGGCGAGGGCGATGGCACGGTGGCTGTCGGCTGCCTGTTCTGGGGGCACCTCGAGTTGTGCGGGGTCGAGCAGGCAGAAGGGGCGTTCCCGCGCCAGCTTCGGAACAGCCATGTACACGAGCTTGCCGTCCCGGAGAGCGCGAGCGCGCACGGCACGCTGGGCCTTGTCGGGCACGGTCTTGATGACGTGGGCGGACTTCCACACGGGCAGTTCCGCGAGGCGGTCGGCGGCGGCCCCAGCGGAGATGAAGTTCGGGATCCGGCCGTGCACGTCGGGGTCGTGCACGGCCGCGGCCGCCGCCAGGCGGTCCCACACGTGGGCACGTGCCTTGTCCTTCAGGTCCTCCAGCGGGTCAGCCATTCACTCTGCTCCTCATCCGAAGGTCACCTTCGGGCTCGATCGGCGACTACGGCCGGGCTCGTTTGGACGGTGGTCGTCGGTCCCTCAACTCGAGCCCTTGGGGGAGGCGTCTTCAGCATCATGCGGTGAGTTGTCCAGTGTGGTTTTTCGGGCTGGTAAGGTGTGTGACCACAGACTAGGTGGCGATCCATTTTCCGTGGTAGTAGCATAATCAATGCCCGGCCGGGTGTGGCTATACGGTCCACGTCCCTGTCTTCACCTCGTGGGAGTTCGATTGCACCGGATCGAAAGCGTAGTGCGTGTCGAGTATTTCGGATTCATGCTCATGGACAGCAGTTGCGATCTGGGGACTACGTTCCACCGGGAACCCGACACGGTGCCGCCCATCATGGAAGTCTGCGAGAGGGGAATTTATTTCAGAAGTCCGGCAAATTACCACGAGCCAAGGGTGGTTGTTGACATAGTCGGGGCTCCGCTGGGCGCAAACCGCATAGGCCTGACGCCGGGTTCGTGGGGGGTGTTCGAATCCCCATCGGGTTGCGTGATACTCACCTGTATCATGCCATCCCCAACAGATATCTCCTTCCGTTTGCCCTGGCGTGGGAAAACCGTCTATCGGGCACTTCATTCCAACCCTTTGTCCCTTACTGAAGAGACGGTTACCAAGGCGAACGAACGCACGGAGGTTTTCGGAATTACATTGTGGCCAGCCCGGGGAGCGTAACCGGGTTCGTGATGAGTCCTGGGTTTTCTCAGTGGTACTCGCCCGTGTAGCGAGCCATCGGCGCGGCACGACCGTCTCACTGTTCGTTGTCCAAACCGCGCATGGTCGGGCGACGGACGCAGGAGCGCGAGTACGGCGGCGTGGTAGATCGCCTGGATGGTGGGGATGGTGTTCAGGCGGATTCGTTCGTCGGTGCCGTGTAGGCCGACGTAGTCGACGCCGAAGCCCGCGGTGGCGGGGATGTTCAGGCCGGCGAGGTAGTTGCCGGGGCCGCAGGAGGTCGATGGTGCGCAGCAGGGCGTTGGCCAGGACGCTGTTCGGCGAGATCAACAGCGATGAGGTCCCGTTGCGGCTGAACGAGTTCACGCTCCTCGGCTCGGTTTGGGCAGGCGCAGGTTGGCGCAGATGAAGTCCAATCTGGCGGTGGCGGAGTCGGGGGCGACGAACACCGGTTCGTAGCCGGCGTCGTAGTAGCCCTGCACGATCAGCGCGTGGACGCGGCGGATCTCGCGGTCCTTGGCCCAGACAATGTCGTCGGGGTCCTCGAAGGTGTCCAGCGGATCGAGCACGAAGATCGCGTCGTAGCGGTAACGCCGGGTCGCCTCCTCCAACTCGGTGGTGGGCTTGAGTCCGAAGAAGCCTTCCCAGCCGTAGCCGTCGGGGATGCCGCGGTTGTAGAACCTGGTTCCCCGGGTGTGCGCGGTGTACTCGGCGCATTTCTTTGTGGCGCGGCTGGTCGCCCTGGACGAGTCGGTCCGGAGCTGCCCGGAGTTCAGCGACCTGTCGCGCGGCGGGTATGCCCTTGACTGGGTTGACCTTCGGGGAGCTGATCTCGCGTCGATCGACTTGGAACCGACCGCGTTGAAGGAGTTCATCCTGGCCAACCGGGACGCCCTGCTGATCGAGGCGGGGGTAGCCGCCTGAACCTCGAATCGGCGAAAGGCCGTAGCCGACTCACCGCCGGGCAGGTCGTGAACGCACCTCGCGTGGCCGCTGCGTGCGGACGGCTCAGTCCGCGCTGTGACCGCACCGAAGCGGTGGTGCGTCGGCTGCTTCTGCGTTGAGCTCGATCTCCCCCGTTGGGAGTCTCTCGTCTTACTCACCTGGTGCCAGGCGAGCTAGGAGGGTAGCTGAGCGCGGAGGTGTTCGGTCTGTTCGGCAAGTGCGGCGTGAAGGTGCTGGAGGGTGTCGATCCTGGTTCGCAGGATCTTCAGGCGTTGTTCGTAGACCTCGAGCGCCGGCGCGCAGGGGGTCGCGTCGAGGCTGGGCGAGCGAACACAGGAGCCGAACTGCTTGATGTCATCGATGGAGAGCCCGGCGTTGAGCAGACGGCGGATGTTGTTGACCACAGGCACGACGTCGGGGGCGTAGCGGCGGTAACCGTTGTGTTCACGGTCGGAGACGATCAGCCCGCGTTGCTCGTAGTAGCGCAGGGAGCGGGTGCTGGTGGCCGTGCGGCGCGCGAGCTCGCCGATACGTAGCCAGTCGCGCTGGTCGACAGCTGAAACCATGCGCTCCATTCTGCTCGGTCACGGACAGCCTCGTCGCCGCGATCACGATGCTCCGTGGGCTCGCATGGCGGCCGGGCTTGGGATCGGGTCGAGGACGACGACCGGGATCCGCCGGCGGGCGGTCTTCTCGAAGTCGGCGAATGCGGGGACGAGGCGAGCCTGCTCGACCCAGATGTCCTCGCGCTCCTCCCCCTGGACCACACGGGCGATGGCCCCCGTGACGTCGGAGCCGACCTCGACGACTACCTCGGGGTTCCGCACGATGTTGTGGTACCAGGCTGGTGGTCGCGGGCTCCCGCCGAAGGTAGCGAAGACAGCGAACGCGTCGCGCACCGCCTGGTACATCAGCGGGCTCGTGCGTCGACGGCCGGTCACCGCACCGATGTGGTTGACGAGGATGATCGGGACGCTCTGCCTCGGATCGAAGCTGGGCAGCGGAGGTGGGATCGGACGTCCCTCAGCCAGGTCTTTCTCGGTGCTCCACCGCACGAAGCCGGCGTTCGATCGGAACTCCGACACGATTCGGCGGTTCCAGTCCTGGATGTCGTCGGGCATGACGGCACGTTAGAACCCTGACATCAGCGACAAGGTCAAGCCACCCGCCACACTGACCTTCGGTCGAGGCTCAACTGGCTGCCGGCGGTAACGCGAACGCCGGTGCAACGGGTTCCGGGACCAGGTCCAACGCGAGTGCGGTTGACGACCTGCCGTTTCGCCACTGGCGCTTCGTCGTCGGGTGCCCGTGGGCAACCGCACGAGGACGGTCCGGGCGCACGGTTCCGACTCCTCGCCCTCGCCCGTCCGGGAGGCCGCCGTGGCCGGTGAGGTGCCCCGCCGAATCGGTCACGGTCATGGGAGGACGGACGGTTGGTTCACCGTCCGCCTGATCGCATCCGGCGCCCGCCGCGCCAGCACCGCCCGGGCGGCGTTCGGGCAGGTGCCCGGCCACCTGTTCCCGCCCGCTGCCGGGCTGGTCGATGCGTACGCCGACCAGCCGGTCCACACCAAGCACGACGACGGCACCCGCCCCGGGGCGTGCGGACATCAGTGGAGTGCCGCGACGTCGCCGCGTCCCCCTGGGCAGGAGCGCACAACCCCGCCTACAGCCAGTCGTGTTCGCGGGCGTAGCGGGCCGCGTCGTGCCGGGTGTTCGTGTGCGTCTTCTGGATGGCGCTGGAGAGGTAGTTGCGGACCGTCCCGGGCGCCAGGTGCAGGATCTTCGCCATGTCCTTGACCGAGTAGCCGTCACCCGCGACCCGCAGCACGTCCCGTTCCCGCTCGGTCAGTGGGCAGTCGTCGATGAGGGCCTGCGCGGAGATGTTCGCGTCGACGTACCGACCGCCGGCGGCGACCTCCGCGACGGCGGAGGCGATGAGTGACGCCTCGGAGTCCTTCCCGAGGAAGCCGCGCACCCCCAACCGCAGGGCGCTCCGAAGGGTCCCCGGCCGGGCGTACCGGGTCAGCATGAGCACGGCCTGCCCCGGTGCCTGGTCGAGGATGCGTTCCGCCGCGTGCAGCCCGTCCAGCTCGGGCATCTCCAGGTCGAGGACCGCCACGTCGGGTCGCAGCCGTTCGAAGGCGGCGACGGCCTCGGTCCCCGTCCCCGCCTCGGCGACGACGTCGATGTCGCCCTCCAAGGGCAGCAGGGTGGCCAGGGCGGAGCGGATCAGCCGTTCGTCGTCGGCCAGGAGCACGGTGATCGTCATCGTGCCTCCGTCGGGAAGGTGACCGTCAGGGTGTGGACGCCGCCGTCGCGGTCGGCGGTCAGGGTGCCGCCGACCGCGCGAACGCGGTCGGCGAGGGTGGCCAGGCCCCGCAGGGGAGCGGCGTCCTTGATGTCGGCACCGTCGTTGCGCACGCTGAGGGTGTCGGCGCTCGAGGTGATCGTCACCTCGCCGGGCCTGGCGTGGCGCAGGACGTTCGTCGTCGCCTCCCGCAGGGCGAGGGCGAAGTGCGCCTCGTGCGGGCCGGGGTCGTCCTCGGTCCGGTCCACCCGTGTCGTGATGCCCGCCGCGCGGAAGAGTTCGACGGCGTTGGACAGCTCGGTGGAGAAGACGAGCGCGTGGGTGGAGTTGGCGAGTTGCCGTGCCTGCCCGATCGTGTCCGCCACGAGGCGTTGGATCACCTCAAGCTCCTGACGAGTGCGTTCCGGATCCGTGTGCTGGAGTTTGGCCGCCACGGCGGCCTTGAGCTTGATGACGTGCAAGGTGTGGCCCTGGATGTCGTGCAGGTCCGCGGCGAAGCGGTTGCGCTCCCGCAGGATCGACAGCTCGCGTTCGTGGTCCTTCTCGCGTTCCAGCAGGTCGAACAGCCGGTCCTGGGTGTGCGACTCGACGAGGGCCACGATCCACACCGACCCGGTGATCGACATCATGACCACCAGTTGGTAGACGCCGCCGGAGTTCCCGCTGAGCAGGGCCGTCGCCCAGGTCAGGGCCGCGATCCCGAGGCACGCGAGCAGGGTGAGAACGAGCCGGTCGCGGGGGCGGTGGGCGATCCACACCCCGGCGGTGATCGCGAGGCCGGTGGAGCCCGTGAAATTGGAGTAGGTCAGCGAGGTGACCACCAGGGCGAGGACTCCGAGGAGTCCCGACCCGGCCAGGAGCAGCGGGTTCGGGGGGCGGTCCCAGTCTCGGAACAGCAGCGCCGTCGACAGGGCCAGGCTGGGGATCGCGACGAGCGCGGTCCACCACACCGTGGTCGTCACCAGTCCGGCCCCCGCCATCACCACGATCGAGATGACGAAGGACCGAATCTCCCGCTGTCGTATCGTCTGCCGCGCCGCCACCGACGCCTCGGGGGCGGGGGCCGTGTCCTTCCCGCCGTGCGGCGACGGGTCCCTCCTCGTCACTCCGGTGATCCTTCCCGAGGAGCCTGTTCCCCGCTGTTCGTCCGCCTCGCCCCGTTGGCTGGCGACGGTCCGGCTCCCGACAGGTGACCACGTCGACCAGTGTGCGCGACGGCCGGGCCTGGTGCGCTGGGGACGGCGGGCGGCCGCCGACAAGGTGCTGGGCGACCTCGACCACACCGCCGTCCAGGAACCGACCCGGGACGGCCCGGCGTTCCCTCCACCCCGCCAGGACAGCGCACCCAGGTGTCGTCCCACCAGTGACACCGCGTCATGTCGGAGAGGTGACGTCGCGGCCCTACGCCCGGCCGGCCGCACGACGAACACTCGGGGAGCGAGGTACGGCGGCCCCTCCCGGGCGGCCACCACCTCGCGGCACCGTACCCCCAGCATGACAGGAGACCCGCCTACCGTGGAGAGCAACTTCATCACCGACCTCTTCGCCCAACTGGCCGAGTTCGCGGCGGGCGCCGAGACCTGGCAGCAGGTCGGCGTGTTGCTGATCGCCGGTGCGATCCCCTTCATCGAGTCCTACCTGGGGAGTTTCCTCGGAGTGCTCGTCGGCGTGCCCGCCGGCCTCGCGGTCCCGGCGGCGATCCTCGGGAACGTGATCGTCACCTTCGCGCTCATCGCGCTCGCGAGCAAGGCCCGGGTCGCCGCGACCCGCCGGCGGGGCAACGGCGGCGGTGGTGGCGCGGACGCCCCGCGCCGCAAGCAGAAGATCGCCAAGTACCTCGACCGGTTCGGCGTCCCCGGGGTGTGCCTCCTCGGGCCGATCGTGGTGGCGAGCCAGATCACCGCCCCCGCCCTCGTCGCCCTCGGCGCCACCAAACGCAGCGTCTACGTCTGGCAGGCGGTCGCGATCGTCGCCTGGGGCGTGCTGTTCGGCTTCTTCGGTGACCTCGCCGCCGGCTGGTTCATGTGAGGCACGGGTGAGGGCGTTCGCGTCGGGGGCGGACGTCCTCACCCCGGGGTGCCGCCACCGCGCCGGTGGCGGCACCCGTGCCCGGCCCGCGCGACCGGTCAACCGGCACCGCGCGGGCCGGGCGCGTTCCACCCCGGACGGGGGGGGCGACCCCGGCGAACGCTCAGTCGCGTTCGAGGAGGTAACCGACCACCACGGGAATCTCGGCGGGTGCGCCGGTACCGTCGCGCCGCTCGTCGGGATCGGGCAGTTCCACGGGCGTCCCGTTCCCGGTCGACGGGGCCGGACGCGCCCCCACCCACGCGGTGGACAGCTCTGACTCGGTGGCGAGGAACCGCTGCGCCCGCACCCCGGCGGTGGCGCGGCCCTTCGCCGGGTACTCGCCGAACGGGGTCACCTTCACCGTCTCCCCGGTCGCCGTGATCACCACCGGTTCACCGTCCTCGGCCACCGCGCCGAAGAAGACCACCCTGGCGTCGCCCTTCACGTTGATGCCGGCCATGCCCCCACCCCGCAACCCCTGCGGGCGCACCAGCGTCGCCGAGTAGCGCAGCAGGGCGGCGTCGGAGGAGACGAACACCAGGGACTCCTGGCCGTCGGCCAACCACGTCACCCCGACCACCTCGTCGCCCTCGCGCAGCGCGATCAGCTCGAACTCGTCGGCCCGGACCGGCCACTCCGGCGAACACACCTTCACCACGCCCTGCCTGGTGCCCAGGGCCAGGCCGGGGGAGTCCCCGATCTGGTCGCCCAGCGGGGCGAGCCCCAGCACGCGTTCCCCGGGCGCGAGGGACACCAGTTCCCGCACCGGCATCCCCCCGCGCAGGGAGACGATGCCCGACTGCTGCGGCAACACCGGCAACGGGAGCACGTCCGTCTTGATGCCCCGGCCGTGGCTGGTGACCAGCACGACCTGCCCTCGGGCCGTGGAGTCGACCACGGCGGCGACCGCGTCGTGCCGGACCCGCCCGTTGCGGCGGCGGGCCTCCGCGGCCTCCTCCGACGCCGCGGCCGTCCGGGACACCAACCCGGTGGCGGAGAGGATGACCTGGCACGGGTCGTCGGCGATCTCCAGCGGACCGGCCGGCTTCGACGCCGCCAACACCTCCTTGAGGTCCCCGTCGATCAGCGTGGTGCGCCGCTCGGTGGGGAACTCCTTCGCGATGCGCCCCAGCTCGGTCGACACCAGCCTCCGCAGGACGGCCTCGTCGTCGAGGATCCGGGACAGCTCCGCGATCTCCCCGGTCAACCGCTCCCGCTCCTCCTCCAGCTCCACCTTGTCGTACTTGGTCAGCCGGCGCAGCGGGGTGTCGAGGATGTAGGTCGCCTGGATCTCGGAGAGGTCGAAGCGGGCGATCAGACCTTCTTTCGCGGCCTTCGCGTCGTCACTCTCCCGGATCAGGCGGATGACCCGGTCGATGTCGACCAGGGCCCGGATCAGGCCCTCCACCAGGTGCAACCGGTCGGATCGCTTGCGGCGGCGGAACGTGGTCCGCCGTCGCACCACCTCGAACCGGTGGGCCAGGAACACCTCCAGCAGTTCCTTCAGACCCAGCGTCCGGGGCTCGCCGTCGACGAGGACGAGGTTGTTGATCCCGAAGGACTGCTCCAACGGGGTGAGGCGGTAGAGGTCGGCCAACAGCGCCTGCGGGTTCACGCCCACCTTGCACTCGATGACCAGCCGGGTGCCGTTCTCCCGGTCGGTGAGGTCCTTGACGTCGGCGACCCCGGTGAGCCGCTTCGACTTGTTCACCTCGTCGGTGATCTTCTCGATGATCTTCTCCGGCCCCACGCCGTAGGGGAGCTCGGTGACGGTGATGGCCTGCCGACCCCGGCTGCCCGGCAGCGGACCCGTCTCCACCTTGGCCCGCATCCGCACCACACCACGGCCCGTCTCGTAGGCCTTGCGGACCTCGTCGAGGCCCAACAGCATGCCCCCCGTGGGCAGGTCCGGGCCGGGCACGAACTCCATCAGCTTGTCCAGGGGGGCGTCCGGGTGCCGGATCAACCACCGGGCCGCCGCGACGACCTCGCCGAGGTTGTGCGGGATCATGTTCGTCGCCATGCCGACCGCGATCCCCGAGGTGCCGTTGACCAGCAGGTTCGGGAACGCCGCCGGCAGCGCGGCCGGCTCCTCCAACGACCCGTCGTAGTTGGGCCGGAAGTCGACGGTGTCCTCACCGAGCTCGGCGACCAGCTGCAGCGCCGCCGGCGACATCCGCGCCTCGGTGTACCGACTGGCCGCGGGCCCGTCGTCGGGGGAACCGAAGTTGCCGTGCCCGTCGACCAGGGGCACGTTCATGGAGAAGTCCTGCGCCAACCGCACCATCGCGTCGTAGATCGCGGTGTCACCGTGCGGGTGGTACTTGCCCATCACGTCCCCCACCACCCGGGAGGACTTCACGTAGGCGTGGGTGGGCCGGTACCCCTGCTCGTGCATCGAGAACAGGATGCGGCGGTGCACCGGCTTGAGGCCGTCCCGGGCGTCGGGCAACGCCCGCGAGTGGATCACCGAGTACGCGTACTCCAGGTAGGAGTCCTCGATCTCGGTGTGCACCGGGTTGTCCACGACATGTCTGCCCGGCTGGTCGAAGGCGGTCGGGTCCACCTTGGTCTGCGCGCTGCCCTTCCGGCGTGCCATTGCTCAGCTTCTCCTTGGCGAGGTGGGGTTATACCCCGAGTCGGTGTCCGCGCGCGGAGGGCGCGCGGAGGGGAGTGGCTCAGACGTCGATCGCCGCCCGGTCGACCCGGGCGGCCGAGCGCACCAGCCAGGCGCGACGCGGCTCGACCTTCTCCCCCATGAGCAGGTCGAGGGCCTCGTCCGCGGCGGCGGCGTCAGCCTCGGCGAGGGTAATGCGGCGCACCGACCGGGTGGCCGGGTTCATCGTCGTCTCCCACAGCTCGTCGGCGTCCATCTCACCGAGGCCCTTGAACCGGGGGACCGGGGTGACCACCTGTTTCCCCGCCTTCTCCAGCCGGGCCACGGTGCTCTCCATCTCCCGCTGGGTGAAGGTGAAGTGCGTCTGCGGCTTCCGTCCCCGCGTGGTGATCTTGTGCAGCGGCGGCATCGCCGCGTACAACCGGCCGTCCTCGATGACCGGCCGCAGGTACTTCGCGAACAGCGTGATGAGCAGGGTGCGGATGTGGGAGCCGTCGACGTCGGCGTCGGCCATCAGGATGACCCGGCCGTACCGCATCGCGGAGAGGTCGAAGGTCCGGCCCGAGCCGGCGCCCAGCACCTGCACGATGGAGGCGATCTCGGCGTTGCGCAGCGTGTCGGCCAGGCTGGCCTTCTGGACGTTGAGGATCTTGCCCCGCAGCGGCAGCAACGCCTGGTACTCCGAGACCCGGGCCAACCGGGCGGAACCGAGGGCGCTGTCCCCCTCGACCAGGAACAGTTCGCTGCGGGCGACCCCCGTGGTGCGGCAGTCCACCAGTTTCGCCGGCATCGCCGCGCCCTCCAACGCGGTCTTGCGGCGCGCGGCGTCCTTCTGCTGCTTCTGGGTGAGCCGCACCCGGGAGGCGTCGACGATCTTCTGCAGGACGGTCTTGGCCTCGACCTTGGTCCTGCGGTCCTCGGTCCACTCCCGCAGGTGCGCCTCGACCACGGCCTGCACGACCTTGGTGATCCCGGCGGTGGACAGCTCGTCCTTGGTCTGCGAGGTGAACTGGGGCTCGGGGATGCGCACGTGGATGACCGCCGTCATCCCCTCCAGCACGTCCTCGAGGGTGGGCGGTTCCTCCTTCGCGCGCAGCAGCCCCCGGGTGCGGGCGATCGCCGCGTGCAGCGCCTTCACCGCCGCCCGTTCGAACCCCTTGCGGTGGGTGCCGCCGTGCACGTTGCGGATGGTGTTGGTGAAGCACTCCACGGTCCGCTCGTACCCGGTGCCCCAGCGGAAGGCCACCTCCACCTCGGCGCGTCGTGGCACGTTGGACTGCATCACGCCGTTCTCGTCGGCGGCGTTCTCCTTGTAGGTGCCCTCACCCGAGACCACCAGCGTGCCCGACACCGCCCGATCACCGGTGGGCGCCAGGAAGTCCACCATGTCGGGCAGCCCGTTGGGGAAGTGGAAGGTCTCCTCGCTGATGCTGTCCTCGGTGGCCGTGCGCAGCACGTAAGTGACACCGGGCACCAGGAAGGCGGTGTTCCGCAGTTTCGACCGCACCCCTTCCACGTCCAGCGCGGCGCCGGTCTCGAAGTAGCGGGCGTCGTGCCAGTAGCGGATCGAGGTGCCGGTGGTCTCGTCCCGCTTCATCTTCCCCGTGACGTGCAAGCCGGACCGCGGCGTGAACTTGGCCCGCGCCCCGGGGCCGTCGAACACGCCGGGGGCGCCGTGGGCGAAGGACATCTGGTGGACCAGGCCGTCCCGGCGCACCGTCACGTCGAACCGGTGGGACAGGGCGTTCACCGCGGAGGCGCCGACGCCGTGCAGGCCACCGGATGTCTTGTACCCGGAACCACCGAACTT
Source organism: Actinoalloteichus caeruleus DSM 43889 (assembly GCF_000429185.2). Taxonomy (GTDB): domain Bacteria; phylum Actinomycetota; class Actinomycetes; order Mycobacteriales; family Pseudonocardiaceae; genus Actinoalloteichus_B; species Actinoalloteichus_B caeruleus. Next base: position 658,297 of record NZ_AUBJ02000001.1, read on the forward strand.
GCCGCCCGCGTGCAGCCGGGTGAGGACCAGCTCCACCCCGGAGATCCCGGACTTGGCGTGCACCCCGGTGGGGATTCCTCTGCCGTCGTCGTCGACCTGGACGCTGCCGTCGGCGTGCAGGGTGACGACGATGCGGGTGGCGTACCCGGCCACACCCTCGTCGGTCGAGTTGTCCACGACCTCGCTGAAGAGGTGGTTGATGCCCCTGCTGTCGGTTGATCCGATGTACATGCCAGGACGTTTGCGGACCGCCTCCAGGCCCTCCAGATGCGTGAGGTCATCGGCCCCGTAGATGGTTTCAGCTGACGCAGTCACAGGGTCGTTCTCCCGAATCGTGGCCGATGGACGTGCCCGCGGACGGAGTCGTCGCGAACTGGCGGATCACCGTACTGGACCATACCGACGGCAAGGGGAGCTCTTCGCCTTCGGCTCTGACCTGGTGGTTGTCCGAAATGACTCCGCGTCGACGGAGACGACTGGCGACGGTGGGACCAGCCGGTGCGGGGTCCCGCGAGACCACGTGGTATCGCCCTCGGTCACGGCTCGCGACCCGGGGTGATCGGCACTCTCGGTGAGCACCGTCACGGGAGGGCGTTCCACGCCCGGAGCCCTCCCCGGCATCCCCGGCGAGGGGTGTACCGTCGATCATGACCAGATGAACGATTTTGGTCATAAGGTTCGGAGGGGTGCGGGTGGCGAGTGACGAACGGGACGACGCGGCGGCGAGCGGGGACACCCGCCGGGACCGGGCCGGGCGGATCCTGGACGCCGCCTCCGCCCTCACCCTGCGCTGGGGCTACCAGAAGACGACGATCGACGACATCGCCCGCGCGGCCGGCGTCGCCAAGGGCACCATCTACCTGCACTGGAAGAGCCGGGACGCGCTCTTCCTCGCGCTGCTCCGCCGGGAACGGGCCCTCGCCGCCACCGAGATCCGCGACCTCGCCGCCCAGGACCCCGCCGGTCACACCCTGCGGGGAGTGCTCGTCCACTCCTACCGGGTCGTCGCCCGCCGGCCCCTGCTCCTCGCCGTCCTCACCCGCGACCGGGACGTCCTCGGCCGCCTGCTCACCACCGGAGCCCCGACCGCAAGACCACCGCTGTCCGTCGGTTTCCCCCGCTATCTGGAGCACCTGCGCGCCGGCGGCTGGGTCCGCACGGACCAGACGCTTGCGGCCCAACTGTCCCTGGGCACCGCCACGATCTACGGCTTCCTGCTCACCAGGCCACTCATGCCGGACGAGTTCGCCGTCACCGACGACGACGCCGCCGAACTGGTCGCCGACACCGTGTGCCGGGCGCTGGACCGGGGCAGCCCGCTCGGCGACACCGAGACCGAGGGCGTGGCGGCCGCCTCCGCCGCCTACCTCGCCGAGGCCGCCCGCTTCACCATCGAACGCTACGAGAACGAGGTGGCCTGACCCAGGCCGGATGAGGAGCCCACTGGTGGACAACGAGGTCACCCACCCCTTCGTCCTCCCGCTCGGCGCTGGCGGGGCGGACCTCGCCCTCGTCGGCGGGAAGGGAGCGTCCCTGGACCGCCTGGTCAGCGCCGGGCTCCCCGTCCCCGCCGGCTTCCACGTCACCACCACCGCCTACCGCGCCGCCCACGCCGATCACCCGCGACCGGGTCGGAGGGCGGGGACGGGAGCCGGCCTGGCGGAACCGGGAGCGACCAGGGCGGGAACCGCCGAACCCGGACCTCGACCGGTTCCCCCCGAGGTCGCCGACGCCCCGTCGCCGTCCGCTCCTCCGCCACGGCCGAGGACCTGCCCGAACTGTCCTTCGCCGGCCAGCAGGACACCTTCCTCAACGTGCGGGGCGAACGGGACCTCCTCCACGCGCTCACCCGTTGCTGGGCCTCCCTGTGGACACCCCGGGCCGTCGCCTACCGGGAGCGGCACGACGTCGACCCGGCCACCGTCGCCATGGCCGTCGTGGTGCAACTCCTCGTCCCCGCCCGCGCCGCCGGCGTGCTGTTCACCGCCAACCCGCTCACCGGCAGCCGCGACGAACTGGTCATCAACGCCTCCTGGGGGCTGGGGGATTCGGTGGTGTCCGGCCAGGTCAACCCCGACACCGTCATCGTCGACCAGCGCACCGGGCGGGTCAGCCACCGCACGACCAGCGCCAAGACCGTCCGCACCGTCCCCGTCGACGGCGGCGTCCGCGAGGAGGCCATCGACGACCACCTCGTCCACGCCCCGGTGCTCACCGAGCAGGACATCACCCGGCTCGCCGACCTCGGACGGCGCGTCGACGCGCTCCACGACCACCCCAGCGACGTCGAGTGGGCGCTCGACGACAGCGGCACCCCGCACCTGCTCCAGGCCCGCCCCATCACCGGACTACCCGCACCCCCGTTACCCGCCACCGACCAGCACACCACCCCCGCCAGGCCGCCCTCCTCCGCTCCACCCGAGGACACCACCACGAGGACGCCCGCCGAGGGCCGCCCACCCGCCACCAGCCCCCTCGACCGCGCCGCCACCGGGGCAGCGGCACAACCGCCACCCGGCGTGAGGAGTGGAACGACAGCCGGCTCGGCGACTACCTCTGGACCAACGGAAACCTCGGCGAGGCCATCCCCAGCGTCATGACCCCCGCCACCTGGTCCTTCGTCCAGGTCTTCATGCTCCGAACCATGGGCATCCCCTCCTGCCAGGGGCACCCCACCTGGGGGAACATCGGCGGCCGCTTCTACCTGAACCTCTCCACCAGCCTGTCCCTCGGCACGGCGTTCGGCCGCACCGTGGACCAGATGGCCGACACCGTCTCCGCCGTGTTCGGCCGAATCCCACCCGGAACACCCGTCCCCGTCATCCCGCTGCGCCGCTGGGCGACCCTGCGGGAGCTCGTACCGCTGGTCACCGCCTTCCGCCTCCGCCTCCGCATCGCCCACCGCCGCCTCCCGTCCTACCTGGACACCGCCGCCGACCGTTGCGCCGCGCTCCGCGCCCGAGCCCGTACCGCCCCCACCCCAGACGCGCTCCTCCGACTGTGGCGCACCGAACTGTGGCCCTACTGCCTGGAAACCTTCGACATGATGAGCGCCGCCGCCCGGGGACGCGGCGGCGGCAACCGGCTCGTCAAGGTCCGCCAGCGCCTCGCCGAACAGGTCGGAGAAGCCGACGCCAACGCCCTGACCACCGGAATCGCCCACGGCGCCCCCCTGGCGAGCCTCGGCCCCCTGCTCGGCCTCGCCAGCGTCGCCAACGGCGACACCAGCCCCGAGGACCACATCCGCCAGTGGGGACACCGCTGCCCCGACGAGTTCGAGATCTCCCTGCCCCGGCCTGCCGAGGACCCCACCTGGCTCGACCACCAACTCGCCGCGTTCCGCGACTCCCGCACCGACGTCCACGCCATGCTCACCCAACGCCGAGCGGAACACGAGCAGGCGTGGGCCCGCTACCAGCGGAAGCACCCCCGGCACGTCACGTGGACCCGCCGCGAACTGCGCTCCTGGGCCCGGCTCGTCCACGACCGCGAAGCGACCCGCTCCGAGGTCAACCGGGCGTTCTGGGCGATCCGCGAGGTCGTCCTCCGCGCCGGCGAACTGACCGGGCACGGCCACGACCTGTTCCTCCTCGACCGGCACGAGATCGAACGGGTACTGGCCGGCGACGACCGACCCCTCGCGGCCGTGCCGGCCCGCCGCGACGCCTACGAGCGGTACCGGGCACTGCCGAACTACCCGACCCTCATCCGAGGCCCCTTCGACCCCGAACGGTGGGCGGCCGACCCGAGGCGCCGCACCGACCTGTACGACGCGGCCACCGCCCCGGCCCCACCCGAACACCCCGAACCCGCGAACCACCACTCCCGAACCGCCGGAGCGCCACGACCGGCGGCCACGACACCGGAACCCGAGCGGAAGCCCCCGAACCCGATCACCGGTTTCCCCGGCGCCGTCGGCACCGTGGAAGGCGTCGCACGCGTCGTCACCTCCGTGGACGACGCCCAGGACCTGCGGGCGGGCGAGGTGCTGGTCACCACCGCCACCAACGTCGGCTGGACACCACTGTTCCCCCGGGCGGCCGCCGTGGTCACCGACGTCGGCGCCCCGCTCTCCCACGCCGCGATCGTCGCCAGGGAACTCGGCATCCCCGCCGTGGTCGGATGCGGGAACGCCACCATGCGCATCCGCACCGGCGACCGGCTGCGCGTCCACGGCGAACGCGGCGAGGTCCACCTGATCGACCCGCCGACCGAGGGCGGCGCCCCACCCACCGGGGCCTAGCGGAGCGCGGTGTGGTCATCCGGCCGACAGTGGCCCGCCGACCCGAGCCCGCCCCAGGTGAGCCATGCGCGAGGCGCGGTGTGGGAGGCCCGCGTGCGACGTGGACGATGCCGCACCGCCGGCGAGCCGTGGTCGACACGCCGCTGGCAGCGCGCCACCGGCACGGGCCGTCACGAGGCAACGGGGGCCGACGTGCTCGCCAACCCCAGCCTGGAAGCGAAGCTCGCACACGCCGACCGCACCTCCTCCGGCTCCTCCACCGTGAACTCGACATCCAGGAAGGCGAGGTTCAACACCAGCCACTGCCAGGACTCCACGGTCAGGACCGCCCGGGTCCGGTCCGGCCGGACGGCGAGGAACTCCACGTGCTGGTGGCGCAGCACATCCGCGACCGCAGCCACCGGGGCCTCCACGGTCACCACGACGCGGAGCGGGGACCGGCGCGTGGTCCAGTGGGGATAGCCCACCCCATCGTCAGGAGGGAGCGGACGAGGCGCGAACGAGGCCTCCTCGACGCGCGGCTCCGATATCCGGTCCATGCGGAACACCCGCCAGTCCCGCCGGCCAGCGTCCCAGGCCAACAGGTACCAGCGCATCAGCTGGTGCATCCGCCGGTGGGGCTCAACCCTGCGGGTGGAGACCACGCCGGCGGCGTCGGTGTAGTCGAAGGTGAGGACTCGGCACTGCTGAAGCGCCGCCCCCACGAGGTCAGCCGAGTCCCCACCCGTGCCCGTGCGCCCACCTGGTTCCCCCGCCGCGTCGACGTCGCCTGGGAGGCAGTGCTCGGTGGTTCGGGTCGCCGGGTGCTGGGTGAGCTGGTCGAGCGCACGCCTGCCGGTGGCAGCGAGGGGTTCGCCGCCGTTCTCGGAAAGCGCGTGATCCGCCGCCCTGGCGGCGGGCGGACCGTCCGCTCCGGCCACGGCCCCGGGGATGGGCGGTACGGTGTTCCCGCCGGGCATGCGGTAGTAGCCGCCAGGGCCGGGTTGCGCGTCCACCTCGTACCCGTAGCCACGGAGCCGCTCGACGTCCCGGCGAATCGTCCGCTGATCGACCTCCAGGAGTCGGGCGAGTTCCTCGCCGGGGACGGGTTGCCCGTTCCGCAGGGCTGCCAGCAGAGCGAGGGAACGCTGGGTCACATCGGCCACGAGCCCCAGTGTTGCCGAATTCAGGGCAGTTCCTGACCTGAATTCGGGATCGGATGGTCTGCGGACGTCGGAGGGCCGCCGTTATCTGTGGTCCGCGCCGCCGAACGACGGGCCGCTCCGGTCGCGTGCGTCGGTGGTCGTGCCGGCCTGTCTCCGTGGTTCGCCGTACGAAGGGGCGAGAACTCGCAGGTCGGGGATTGTGCGGGGGAGTGGGTGACCGCAGGGGAGGGCGGGAGCGGCCGTTGTCGTGGATTTTCCACCAGGCATGGCGTGATGTGGTGGAAGACGGGAATTGCGGACAGTTTCGTGCTCGTGGGCGCCGCGTGGTCGAGCGGAGCGGATGTCCTCGCGGTCGCGAGAGGACGACGGCAGGCCGTGGGGACGCCTGGTGGAGTCGTTAAGGGCCTGCTGGAGGGCTGTGGCGGGTGGACGGGATACTGTGGGCCGGGAGGATCTGCGGGATGCGGGAGACCGTCGGGAAAGTGAATGAGAATCGGTCGTGTCGCTCGTAACGCCGCAGGTCAAGAAGTGTCGTCCCCGCGCACGCGGGGCTGTTCCGCGCACCGGCCAACTCCGGCGCCCAGACCGCGAGTCGTCCCCGCGCACGCGGGGCTGTTCCGTCGGACGGCAGGTCCTTCGGTCCGACCTCCGTCGTCGTCCCCGCGCACGCGGGGCTGTTCCGCAGGCCGACTGGGCGGACCAGGATGAGCGCGAGTCGTCCCCGCGCACGCGGGGCTGTTCCGATTCCGGCCTTGGCCACCTTGTCGGCCTTCTTGTCGTCCCCGCGCACGCGGGGCTGTTCCCGCGTAACATGGATTCCAGCGGACCCAGTGTGTGTCGTCCCCGCGCACGCGGGGCTGTTCCCAGCGGCGACAGGCGCGGTCCCAGCCGCCCTTCGTCGTCCCCGCGCACGCGGGGCTGTTCCGGCCGCTGGGTGGCTCCGGCAGATGGACCACGAGTCGTCCCCGCGCACGCGGGGCTGTTCCGATTCCGGCCTTGGCCACCTTGTCGGCCTTCTTGTCGTCCCCGCGCACGCGGGGCTGTTCCCGCGTAACATGGATTCCAGCGGACCCAGTGTGTGTCGTCCCCGCGCACGCGGGGCTGTTCCCAGCGGCGACAGGCGCGGTCCCAGCCGCCCTTCGTCGTCCCCGCGCACGCGGGGCTGTTCCGGCCGCTGGGTGGCTCCGGCAGATGGACCACGAGTCGTCCCCGCGCACGCGGGGCTGTTCCCGCATCCAGCAGGCCCGTGACCTCACCCGACCCGTCGTCCCCGCGCACGCGGGGCTGTTCCCGGGGCGGCGCGGTGGTGTCCCGGTCCACCACAGGTCGTCCCCGCGCACGCGGGGCTGTTCCCCCGTTCAACGGGGCCTTGTCCGTGCTCCAGGTGTCGTCCCCGCGCACGCGGGGCTGTTCCCGCATCCAGCAGGCCCGTGACCTCACCCGACCCGTCGTCCCCGCGCACGCGGGGCTGTTCCCGGGGCGGCGCGGTGGACCGTACTGGGTTTGTTGGAGGCCCTGCACCCCAGGAAGGATGAGGAGCATGGGTTCCGCGAAGAAATACCCCCAGGAGTTGCGGCGACGCGCGGTGGAGATGGTCCGTGAACTGGAGGGGCAGTGGGGACCCGGACGTGGAGCCATCGCCCGGGTAGCCGACCAACTCGGAGTGCACCCCGAGGCCCTGCGGTACTGGGTCCGCAACGGTGAACCCAGCACCCACACCGGCTCGGCGGACTCCACGAATACCGGGGAGTCGGACCGGGACCGGATCGCACGGCTGGAACGGGAAAACGCCGAACTCCGCCGATCCAACGAAATCCTCAAGGCTGCCTCGGCTTTTTTCGCCCGGGAGATGGACCCCCGCCCACCGAGCTGACCGAGTTCGTCGACCACCACCGGGACCGGTTCCCCGTGGAAGTATCCTGCCGCACAGTAGGGCTGAGCGTGTCCACCTACTACGCGATTCGCAACCGACGGACGAACCCCTCCGCCCGGCACCGCCGCGACCGGGAACTCGTTGCGGTGATCCGCCGGATTTGGGAGGACTCGCACCGGCTCTACGGGGCACGCAAGGTCTGGGCGGCACTGCACCGCCAAGGCGTGACCGTGGGCCGCTGCACCGTGGAACGGCTGATGCGGTCCGAGGCCATGACCGGGCTGGTCACCCGGTCCCGCCGGCCGCGGTCGATGCTGCCCGGGCAGGTCGAGGGCCAGCCCGGTGACCTGGTCGAGCGGGTGTTCCGGGCACCGAGGCCGAACCGGTTGTGGGTCACGGATCTGACCTACGTTCGGCTCGGGGAGAGTCGGTTCGTGTATTCGGCGTTGGTCGTGGACGCGTTCTCGCGGGCGATTGTGGGGTGGCAGGTGTCGGATACCGCTGATACGTCGCTGGCGTTGGATGCGTTGGATATGGCGCTGTGGGCGCGGAGGAGTCGTCTGTCTCCTGGTTTGGTGGCTCATTCCGACCGGGGGGTGCAGTACACGGCGTTGCGTTACAGTCAGCGGTTGAGCCGGTCGGGGATCGCGCGGTCGGTTGGGCGTCGGGGTGATTCCTACGATAATGCGCTGGCGGAGTCGGTCAACGCGTTGTACAAGAAGGAGCTGATTTACCGGAAAGGCCCGTGGAAGGGGGTTGCGGACGTCCGCGCTGCTACTGCGGAGTGGATTCACTGGTACAATCACCACAGGCTGCATAGTTGGTGTGGGAATAGGCCACCGTTGGAGTACGAGGAACGACACTGGCGACAGGCCACAGCGGTCTGAACGCACACGAGCGTGGGAGGCACGGCCTCCAACACCACCGGGGCGGTCCACGGTGGTGTCCCGGTCCACCACAGGTCGTCCCCGCGCACGCGGGGCTGTTCCCCCGTTCAACGGGGCCTTGTCCGTGCTCCAGGTGTCGTCCCCGCGCACGCGGGGCTGTTCCCAGCGCAAGATCATCGACGCCTACCTCACCGGCGTCTTCCCCGCGCACGCGGGGCTGTTCCGGACGCCACCCGGCCCGGCCAGTTCACGAGGGAGGTCTTCCCCGCGTACGCGGGGCTGTTCCCGCCGGCGCGCCGCCACGGCGCTGCCGGGTCCTGTCTTCCCCGCGCACGCGGGGCTGTTCCCTCGCCGAGGAAACGGGGCTGGTGGCGGCCGGGGGTCTTCCCGCGCACGCGGGGCTGTTCCCAGCGACCCCGATCTCCTCCCGATCGAATGGTCGTCGTCCCCGCGCACGCGGGGCTGCTCCTCACGTGACGAGCGCGACCGACCTCTTGGAGGTGGAGGAATTCGGTGTGCGGCGGGGGTGCCGTCCCCCCGGAGCACAGGTAACACCAGGGCGGCGGCTCCCGAGGTCGCGTCGCCGTCCAGCTCCCAGCGGTCCAACGACTGGGTGACCAGCTCGGGAAGCGCGGCCAGCCAGTCCCTGCCGGCCTCGCCGAAGGCCCGCGCGTAGGAGACGACGAGGGTTCTGGGACGTGCACCGCTTCTCGCGCGCTCATGATGGTTCCTTCGCAGGCGGTAGTTCGTCCCGGGTCCGTCCGACCGGAACGATCAGTATCGGTGGAAGGCCGCTCACGCAACGTGGCGGCGGGTGGCCTCGGCCGTGTCACGCGCCCCGGGTCAGCAGGGCACGTCGAGCCTGCGTTCCAGTTCCGCCATTCCGGCCCGGCACTCCCTGGCCAGCGCGCGGTGCCCCTGGAACCGGCCGAGGATCCCGAAGGGCCGCACCGACGCCACGGGGCCACCGACCGAGTGCTCCACCCGCAGCCGGTTCCCGACGAGCGTGCCCGCCCGGTGCCACCGTTCCCACCGTTCGTAGTCGGGGCTGTGGTGGTGGCCGAACACGAAGGCGGGCTCCCCGACCCCCGGCGTGCGGTTCGGGTCCTCCGCCAGGGCGAGTTCGCCGCCGGGCTCCGCCGCCCAGTCCCCGGCCGACACCACGTCCACCCGGGGAGCGCGGGCCTCGGCGTCCGCCTCCCGCACCAGCAGCGCGTCCCGCTGGTCCCGGCGGGGCGGGAGTTCCCGCACCTCCGGGTCCCCGTCGACGCTGACGATCACCCGCGCCACCCACCACCAGTTCTCCCGGCGGGAGAGCAGGCTGTCCGCGCGCAGGCGGGTCGGCGGGTACTTCACCATCTCCTGGTGCAGCAGGTGTTCGACGTACTCGGCGCCCTCCAGGTCGTGCTCCACGCGCACCGCACCGACGGCGACCATCCCCGGCGCGGGTTCACCCTCCTGACCTGGGCGGCCTGGCACGCAGAACGCCACCCGCCGGCCCGTGAGGTCGTCCGCCTCGGCGAGTCGCGACAACGGCAGCGCCACGCAGGGCCGCCCCTCCCGGGACAGTGGGATCACGGCGGCGCCGGTGGGACCGGACGCGCCCAACCAGCACAGCTCACCGGTGCCCGCGCGAGCCCACCTCTCCGCGAAATCGCTCATCCCGCCCCTCCTGGCGCTCCACCGTTCCGGTGAACGCTTCCGTTGTCAACAATTCGCTCGTCGGTTCTTACCAACCGGCCGATCATTCGGTAGCTTCTGGTACTCGCGCCGGTCGGACAACGGAGAACGCACCGGCAGAGTGGCACAGGAGGTCGCTGCGGATGCCCGCGATCGTGGTCATGCTCGCCGTCATCGCGGTTTTCGCGGTGGCCTACCGCTACTACTCGGCGTACCTGGCGCGCCGCGTCTACGTGCTGAACCCCCGGTACGTGACACCGGCCCACCGTTACACCGACGGAATCGACTTCGTCCCGACCAGCCGGCACATCGTGTTCAGCCACCACTTCATCTCGGTGGCGGGTGCCGCTCCGATCGTCGGCCCCGCCGTCGGCGTCTACTGGGGGTGGGGGCCGGCGCTCGTCTGGGTGGTGGTCGGGTCCATCTTCGCCGCCGGCGTGCACGACTTCGGCGCGCTCGTCGTCTCGGTCCGGCACCGCGCCCGCAGCATCGGCGCCCTCGCCGGTGAGGTGATCAGCAAACGGGCGCGGGGGCTGTTCCTGCTCATCATCTTCTTCCTGCTGACCCTGGTGAACGCGGTGTTCTCCGTGGTCATGGCGAACCTGTTCATCGCCAACCCGGCCTCGGTGCTGCCTATCCTGGTGGAGATCCCGCTGGCCATCGCCGTCGGCCAGTACATCTACCGCACCAGGACGGCCGCGCTCGTCCCCTCCATCATCGCGCTGCTCGTGGTCTACGCGATGATCCCGTTGGGCTTGCTCGTGCCGATCAGCCTCGACCCGGTGGCCTCAGCGCTGGGCACGGACGCCCGGACGCTCTGGATCATCTTCATCTTCCTCTACGCGTTCGCCGCGTCCCGGCTGCCGGTGTGGATGCTGCTCCAGCCCCGCGACTACATCAACCAGCACCAGCTGGTGATCGCGCTGGTCATCATCCTGCTGGGGATGGGCATCGGCCTGAACCGCATCGTCGCCCCGGTCGTGAACGACGTGCCGGCCGACTCGCCCCCCTGGTTCCCGTTGCTGTTCGTCACGATCGCCTGCGGAGCCATCTCCGGATTCCACAGCCTGGTCGCATCCGGGACCACGGCGAAACAGATCGACAAGGAAACCGACGCCCGGTTCGTCGGTTACACCTCGGCACTTGGCGAGGGCGGCTTGGCGGTCTGTTCCATCCTCGCCTGCACCGCCGGGATCGCGGCCACCACCATCGAGTGGAACGCGTTGTTCTCCGACTTCTCCACCGCTTCCGGTGGGGCCACCGACAACTTCGTCAACGGTGTCGCGAACTTCGCCTCCAATCTGGGAATCCCGCTGGAGGTCGGCGTCGTCTTCGCCGCCGTGGTCGTCATCAGCTTCGCGGCGACCACGATGGACACCGGTGTCCGGCTCCAGCGCTACATCGTCCAGGAGATCGCCGAGATCGTCCGCTTCCGCCCGCTGGCCCGGAGTCTGACCTGGTCGTCGCTGGTGGCGGTCGTGGTGCCCCTGGCACTGGCGCTGGCACCCGGCGACCTCGCGTTCGGGACGCTGTGGCAGCTGTTCGGCACCACCAACCAGCTCACCGCCGGTCTCGCCCTGGCCGTCATCGCCGTGTGGGTGACCAAGAAGCGGCGCAACCCGCTGGCCGTCCTCATCCCCCTGGTGTTCCTGCTGGTGATGACGTCGTGGGCACTGATCATCAACCTCATCGACTTCGTCCAGGCTGGGGAGTGGCTGCTCGCGCCGCTGGACGCCGTGATCTTCGTCCTCGCGATCTGGCTGATCATCGAGGCCAGCCTCGCGTTGCGCTCGGCCTGGGCCTCACGGGGCCTGCCGCCGGAGGACGACGAGGACGAGGACGTCGAGGCGGCGGCGGTCACCTCGGGTGAGACCACGGCCGAGCAGCCGGCCGGCCGGACCCCGACCGACACCGACGAACGATGAGCGGCGCCGCGTCGGACGAACCCGACGGCCGTTCGCGGCCGGTGGGCGACGACGCGGCGGGGACCACGCGGCGGCGCCGACCGGCCTCCGGGCCGGTCGGCGACCGCATCCGAGCCGGCCTGCGGGCGGTGGCCGAGTTCCACGAAGCCTGGTTCACCGCCCGGTGGCGGTCCACGCTCCGCCGGGAGGCCCGCGACCAGCAGGACACGATGCGGGCGCTGATGCTCCTCGACACCCTCGGCGTGGACAGCCCCGTCGCCTACGAGACGCTCGAACTGGTCCCGTTCCTGCTGGCGGACATGCACGAGTGGCACGTACGGATGGGCCGCGACGAGTACGACGGACCCGGAGGATGCTGTTGACCCGTCCCATCACCTTCTTCGCGGGCAAGGGCGGGGTGGGCAAGACGACGATGGCCGCCGCCCACGCCCTCGCCTCGGCCGACGCCGGACACCGCACCCTGGTCATCTCCACCGACCCCGCCCATTCGCTCGGGGACGCCTTCGAGACCACCCTCGGTGACCGGCCACGTCGACTCGGACCAACCCTGTGGGCGGCCGAACCCGACGGGGATGCGGCGGTGCGCCGCCGGGTGCGCCAGGTCGAGGACGACGCGGCCGCCGCGCTGCCCCGAAGGATCATGCCGGCCGTGCGGCGCCACCTCGGGCACGCCGCCACCGGGCCGGGCATGGCCGAGTCCGCGCTGACCGACGTGCTGACCGGCTACCTGGAGGACGTGCCCGGCGAATGGGACCGGCTGGTCGTCGACAGCGCCCCCACCGGACACCTGCTCCGCATGATCAACCTGCCCTCGCTGCTGGCCCCGTGGATCCAGGGCCTGGCCAGGCAGCGGGAACGCGTCGTGGCCGCCGACCGCTTCGCCGAAGCCGTGGTCGGCGACCGTGAACCCGAGCGGGACCCGCTGTTGGAACGACTGCACGACCGGCGACGTCGCCTCGAACGCGCCGCCGAGCGCCTGCGGACCGACGCCGAGGTCCGCCTCGTGCTCGTCCCACGCCGCATGGTGCTCGCCGAGACGGAACGGGCGGCCGACGCCCTCGTGGAGGGCGGTTTCACCCTGGGAACCCTGGTGGTCAACCAGATCCCCGAGGACGTGGACGTGTCCCTGCTCCGCCGGATCGAGGCACGCTTCGCCACGCCCGGCGCGGTCCGCTGCGGCCTGGCCGCGTCGGAACCGACGGGTCTGACCCGGCTCCGGGAACTCGCGGTCCCCACAGCTCGGTAACGCCGGCCCGGGACCGGCGAACGCGCACCCGGCGGTCACCGCGCGGCGCGGTGCGCGCCGGGAGGACGCGCGTGGGGCGGGGCCTGCCCTGGGACATCGGCCGGGACAGGCCCCGCTCGGGAGGGGCGAGGGCCTCAGCCCTGCCCGCGCTGTGCCACCGCCGACAGCACCCCGGGGTCCCGCCAGTCGCTGGAGACGATGCTGGCGTGTTCACCGGCCAACAGGTGCAGCCGGTCCCGCGCCTCCTGCTCGGTGGGGTGGTTGGCGTCGATCGCCGGCGCGACGGAGTGGGAGTTCGTCATCAGCAGGACGTAGTTCCGCTCGTGGTACCAGGCGGTGTCCACCTCGGGGCCCACGTAGGTGGTGGCATTGCCGTCGAAGAACACGAACCACGGGCGGAGCGACTCGTCCTCGTAGCGCTCCCGGGGGTCACCGGCCTCCGCACCCAACACCGCCGGGAACGCCTGAGCCTGCTCGATGCGCCCCTCGGCGGCCAGGTCGCGCAGGTGCCGGGAGTACTCCTCGTCAGTCCACAGGTCGTCGAACGGGTTGCCCTGCTCGAAAGTGCCCGGGATCAGCTCGAACACCACCTTGCCGGCCAGCGTGTCCCGGCTGGGCCAGTTCCCGGCCAGCGCCGCCTCGTCGAGCGTCGCGAACCGGGACCCGTCCGGACGGGTCAGCAGGTCCACCGGACGGAACACGCCGTCGCCCAGGGTGTCGGCCACCAGCGCGTCGAACGCGGCCGGGCCGAGACCACCCCGGTCGTGGAAGCCGTCCTTGAACTCCACTTTGAAGACGATCGGCCGGTGGCCCGGGTTGCTCTCCTGCCAGGCGCGGATGTCGCGGAGGCAGGCGGGCAGGTCCTGGTTGCGGGGGCCGTCGCGCAGACCGTCGGCGTGGGTGGCGCCGACGCAGTTGTTCCGCTGGCCGATCAGGTCGTGGCTGACCCTCCAGCGGCCGAAGAGTTCGTCGGTCCAGACGTCGATCTCCAACATCCCCGCGCCGGAGTCGAGCCCGTCGGCGAAGTAGGGGAAGGCGCTCTGTTCGTAGGCGTTGTGCACGCCGACCGAGGTGGTGGCGGGGAACATCGCGGCCTGGGGTGCGGCCGAGGGAGAGGACTGCGCGAGGGCGGGGGTGGCCGCCACTGTCAGGAGCAGGGGTACCACTGCCAACAGGGGAGCACGGCGTCGCATGAGGCCTCCACGAGCTGCGGAAGGACTGCGTTGTCCGATGTGTCCGAACAACGAGGACACCTCACCCTAGGATTTCGTGAGTAATTTTCGCGAGCTTCCAGCGCAACGGGACATGACGGTGAGGTGACCGACGGTGATGCGTGCGCGGATCGGTGATCCGTCGTTCCCGGGTCGGCGGGAACGGCGGATGACGCGTGCCGAGCTGACGGCGTCCGGAGGGGATCCGACCGCTGGGTCGGCGGGGGAGGGGCCAGAACGCCGGGCGAGTGCGCCGGCGGGCATACTCGGGACGAGGAGGTTTGTGGTGCTGCGGGAGACGCCGAGGAAAGTGAACGAGAATCGGCAGGGCCGCCCGTAAACCCCCAGGTCAGGAAGCGTCGTCCCCGCGCACGCGGGGCTGTTCCATAGCCGGGGCCACGCCCAGTACACCACCACCCGTCGTCCCCGCGCACGCGGGGCTGTTCCCACGGCGGGGGAGCACGGTGGACTCGGGTGGCGGTCGTCCCCGCGCACGCGGGGCTGTTCCCGGCCCGCTGGCGACCAAGGCCAGCACGGGGACGTCGTCCCCGCGTACGCGGGGCTGTTCCCCAACATGATGTCGTTGGTGTTGTCAAGCAGTAGTCGTCCCCGCGTACGCGGGGCTGTTCCTCTCCGTCAGGGTCGAAGACATTCCGATCGGGCTGGCGGAGCGCCGCCCACCGCCGGCCTCGGCCCCGTGCGGGATGGGGATCCGTCGACGGTGGGTCGGCGGAGCCCCAGGTGGTGGCCCCACGTGGGCGATCCGGTCCACACGGGGCACATGATGTACGTCCACGAGGACCTTCCCGCTCGCCGCTCGATCCGGGCGGCGCCGAGGAAAGCCCCCGTCATCCCCCGCTGGCCGGTCGTGGCCGTTCGAGGAGGGAAGACGGCATCCCTCCCGAATCCGCTGGAAACCAGGTGGACGCGGAGGGGGCGGTTCCTCCCGAAGACGCTTCCGCGCGTCAGAGTGGAAATCGGCGAACGGTCTCGGGGTGGATGACGAGGCGGACCTGCTCATCCGACATCATCCCGGCGAGTTCCTCGGCGCGGCCCGGGTCGTTGAGGTCCCAGTACCGGGCGGCGAGCCGGGAGCACAGCTCGAGGGCTCCGTCGGGCACCACCTCCACTCGGCCGGCGACCGACACCCAGCGTTCGCTTTCCCCCACGGGGGAGGCGACGACGAGCGAGGCGCGCGGGTCGCGGCGGATGCGGCGCACCTTCGGGGAGTCGGGGCCGGTGAACAGCTGAATGGTGCCCTCGGCGGTGGCCTCGAACCACACGGGCCGGGGCTGCGGCGGGAGCGGTCCGGCCGCCACCGTCAGGAAACCGTGCAGGGGACGGCTGAGGAACTCGAGGTCCTCGGGCGTCAGGGAGCTGGGGGTGGTGCTCATCCTGGTCCTTTCCGGTGGGTGGGAGGCGGCTGCTGGAGGCATCGTCGGGTCGAGGGCGGTTGGCCTCGGGGTGAGCCACCCGAGGTGGTGGGCGAACGGCCGGGATGCCGCCGGGAGTGCGTCACCCCGGCGGTGACCGCCGTCGGCGGGTGGATCACGGCCGCCAGGCTCCCGCCGCGGCGGCCCGCACGACGTAGTCCTCGAAGGTTCGGGGCGCCCGGCCCAGGAGGGCTGCGAGGTCCTCCGTCGGGGAGGCGAGCGCTCCGCGTTCCATCATCACGAACATCTCGGCGACGTGGTCGGCGTCGTCCTGGCTCAGGCCCTGTTCCACGAGTGTCGCGGCGTACTCGGTGGGGGAGATCCGCCGGTAGGTGATGGGCCGCCCGGACGCCCGGGCGATCAGGTCGACGGCCTCCGGGTACGTGAGCGCACGCGGCCCGGTCAGTTCGTGGACGCCTCCGGCGTGCCGGCCGGGTTCGGTGAGCACCGTGACGGCCGCATCGGCGACGTCCTCGACGTCGATGATCGGGTCGGGGACCGCGCCGGCCGGGAGCGCCAGTTCCCCTGCGACCAACGGGGCGTGGAAGAGGTCCTCGCTGAAGTTCTGCGCGAAGTTCGACGGCCGCAACACGGTCCACTCCAGCGCGGAGCCGCGCACGGCCTCCTCGGCCGACAGCATGTCCAGCCCGAAGGTGGAGTCGCCCCAGTCGTCGGCTCCGCGCCCGGAGAGCAGGACCAGCCTCCGCACTCCGGCGGCCTCGGCCTGGGCGACGAACTCGTGCACCGGGCCCGGAACGGTCGGGGCCACGACGTAGGCGGCGTCCACGCCCTCGAGGACGGCGCCCCAGTCGTCGGGGTCGGACCAGTCGAAGCGGGGCTGGGTCGACCGGGAGGCGGCCCGGACCGGGATGCCGCGGAGTCGGAGGCGGGCGAGGATCCGTCGGCCGGTCTTGCCGGTCGCGCCGAGGACGAGGGTGGTGTCGTTTCTCATGAGGTCAGTGAACCGCGCCGAACTGGACGATTCCATAGGTGGAGCGCCGGATCGCCTGTGTGTTCGTCTAGGCTGGCGGGGTGGACGCGTTCAGTGATCTGTTGCGCGGGGTGCGGGCCCACGGCTCGTTGGTCGGGAGTTCGACCCACACCCCGCCGTGGGCGTTGCACTTCGTCGACGGTGCGCCGCTCACCCTGTGCACCGTCCTCACGGGTGGCGGCTGGATCGTGCCGGAGGACGGTGCCCCGGAGCCCCTCCGCGCCCGCGAGACGATCATCGTGCGCGGCCCCGGGACGTTCAGCTTCGTGGACGAGGTGGGTACCTCGGCCGAACCGATCCCGTGCGGGGAACTCTGCGCTACCCCCGAGGAGGGTGGGACCAGGCATCGGCGTGGCTGGCACGATCCGGGCTCCCCCGAGCCGGGACGGGAGTCGACGACGCTGATCGTCGGCGCCTACCCGGTGCGCGGCGAGATCAGCCGCCGGCTGCTGGAGGCGTTGCCCGGAGTGCTGCGGGTGTGCGCGGGGGGAACGGGAGACCCCGTCCTGGACCACCTCGCCGCCGAGGTCGCCGTCGACGCGCCCGGCCAACAGGTGGTGCTCGACCGGCTGCTGGACTGGATGTTGGTGTGCACGCTGCGCGAGTGGTTCGACCGCCCGGGCGGTGAACCCCCCGCGTGGTGGGCGGCCCAGCACGACGCGGTGGTGGGTGGCGCGCTGCGCCTGCTGCACGGCGAACCGGCCGCGCCCTGGACGGTCGCCGCGCTGGCCGCGCGCATCGGGGTGTCGCGGTCGACCCTGGCGAAGCGGTTCGCCGACCTGGTGGGCGAGCCGCCGCTGACCTACCTGACCCGGTGGCGGATGACGCTCGCGGCGGATCTCCTGGCCGAGCGGGGGTCGGACACCCTGGAGGAGATCGCGCACGCCGTCGGCTACTCCGACGCGTTCGGGTTCAGCGCCGCCTTCAAACGGGTGCGTGGCGTGAGCCCGAGCGAGTTCCGTCGCGCCGCGACCACGTTGGACCCGGCGCCGGTGGGGTTCGTGCCGGCCGGCACCATCCCGGTCGGCGGGCACGTCTGAGCCAGGTCACCCCGTTCTCGGCCAGACCGGCGGCGGGGCGGCCATCCCACGGCCGCCGAACCGGGCCCGCCAGGCGGCCGCCAGTCCCGCCGCCAGCCGCTGCGCGTGGCGCGGGTCGAGCAGGTATGCGCGCAACGCCTCGGTGGTCCGGCCGGCGGTCTGGGCGTGCACCTCGGCCAGCGCACCCCGGGCGGTGGCCGCGCCGGTCCCGGGTCGGGTGCGCCCCGCGTGGTGGCCAGCTCGAAACACCGGGGGAAGTACAGGTCCTGCGGGTGCCCCTCGGTGATCCGTTCCTCCCGCCGCACCCGTTTGACCAGGACGAACCAGGCGGCGGTGTCCCGCAACCGGTCGGCCGCGGCGTGCAGCGGGGCCGTCACCAACGCCGCTCCGTCCTCGGTGACCACCGGGCCCGCGCACTCCGGGTGGAGCGCCGGTCGGATCACCAGCGGGTCGAGCACCAGTTTCACGGTGCGGCTCAGCGGTCCGCCCCGGGGACCGCTCAACGCCTCCACCCCGTGGAGACCCCGCCACACCTCGTCGAGCACGGCCGCCCTCGGCCGGCGACCATCCATCTCGTGGCGGCTGTCTCTCCTGGTGGGGGTGCCTTCACCGGTGGGCATGGCACCAGGTTAAGGATGGGATCGTCACCGAGGACCTGGGACCGGTAGGGCCGCCGCCGGACCTAGCGTCGGCGGCGACATCCGGTGAGACCACGAAGGACACGCCATGATCCGCACCGCCCTCCGTTCCCTGGCCCTGCTGGCGCTGCTCGGCTCCGCCGGCTACTACCTGTGGTTCGGTCTGACGAACCAGGGCGACGACGACCTCCCGGGCATGAGCTGGGTCGGCCCCCAGATGGTGCCGCTGATGATCGCGCTGCCCGTGACGATCATGATCTTCAGCTTCACCGGTCACGGCGTGATGACCGCACTGACCGGGCGCAACAGCGCCGCCTTCCGCCGGGGACAGCTCGGTGTCGGCACCGTCGTCGGCACCAGTCCCACGGGCGCCACCGTCAACGACCAGCCGGAGCTGCGCATCGACCTGACCGTCCGCACCGCCGACGGCCTCCAGTTCGCCTCCCACGCGAGGATGGTGGTCCCGGTGACCGAGGTGGCCGCCCTCCGCCCCGGCGCCGTGGTCCCCGTCCGGTACGTGCCCGGTCGGATCGACCGGGTGGAACTCGACCTGTCCGGGGACGCCGCCCGCGCGCAGGACGTGATGAACCAGATCGCCCTCCAGCAGGGGACCCTGGACCCCGGACGGTTGGAGGTCGCCAAGCGCGGCACCCCCGCGCAGGGGCTGGTGCGGGCCCTGGAGGTGCCCGGTGAGATCCGCGACGGGCAGGCCCGGCTGGACATCACCCTCCTGGTCACCCGACCGGACGGAACGACCTTCGAGACCAGGGTGGAGAAGTTCGTGCCGCCCCACATGGTGGCCCACGTGCAGGTCGGGCGGATCGTCGCCGTCCGGTACCTGCCGGAGGACGAGTCCCGTCTCGTGCTCAGCCTGCCCGTCAACGGGTGACGCACCGGCTCCCCGCCGGCCCCCGGGCGTCGGCTCCCCGAGGGCGGACCGGACACGGATCGGACAAGCCGGCCGCGCGACCGGCGCGGACGTCCTCGGCGCCTTGACGGCCGAGAAATCCGATCCCTAGTGTCCAGAGTTGACTCCGAGCACGGACCGGACCGCCTCGACACCGCCCACCGGGCGGGGCCCGAGCGCGCCGGTTCCGCCCGGGGCCGGACCAGCACCACGGGAGCGCGGTCACCACCCCCGGCGGACCGGCGCCCCCGAAACGGGAAGCGAGGTCGGCGACGTGGGTGGGACGACGCACTCCTCGACCGACCCGTTCCCCCCGTTGCTGGACGTCTCCGACGTCACCAGGAGCTTCCCCGGCGTGCGGGCGCTGTCCGGGATGCGGCTGGACCTCCGACACGGCGAGGTCCTCGCCCTGGTCGGGGAGAACGGTGCCGGCAAGTCCACGCTGATGCGCCTGCTCTCCGGCGTCGACCAGCCCGACACCGGGCGGTTCCTCCTCGACGGGCGGGAGATCCGCCCCAGCGGGCCGGGGCACGCGCGGTCCCTGGGCATCGGGATCATCCACCAGGAGTTCTCGCTCGTGCCGGACCTGACCGTCGCCCAGAACCTGTTCCTCGGACGGGAACCGAGGCGGTGGCGATGGTTCGTCGACCGCCGGGCCCTCGACCGGCGGGCGGCGGAACTCGTCGCCGAACTCGGCCTGCCCCTCGACCCCGACGCTCCCGTCGCCACCCTGTCAGTGGCCCACCAGCAGTTGGTGGAGATCGCCAGGGCGTTGTCCCACCGGCCCCGGGTGCTCATCATGGACGAGCCGACGGCCGCGTTGGACGCCGACGAGGTCGAGACCCTCCACGCGCTCATCCGACGGTTCCAGGGCCCGAACACCGGCGTCATCTACATCTCCCACCGAATGGACGAGATCCGCCGGGTCGCCGACCGGATCACCGTCATCCGCGACGGCCGGTACGTGGCGACGCGAGCCGTGTCCACCACCAGCACCGACGAGGTCGTCTCGTTGATGGTCGGCCGCGCCGTCGCCACCTCGACGGCACCCGCTCCCACCCGGGTAGCCCGACGACCCGGGCCCGTGGTGCTCAGCGTGCGCGGGCTGAGCACCCGGGGTCTCCTCCGCGACGTCAGCTTCGACCTCCACGAGGGGGAGATCCTCGGCTTCGCCGGCCTGATGGGTGCCGGGCGCACCGAGACCGCGCGGGCACTGGTCGGCGCCGACCCCAGCACCGGCGGCACGGTCGAGGTGCGCGGGCGGCCGGCGCGCATCCGCAACCCGGCCGAGGCCGCCGCCCTCGGCGTCGGCTACCTCTCCGAGGACCGGAAACGTTACGGGCTGCTGCTCGACCACGACGTCGGCACCAACATCACCCTCGCCGCGTTGGCGAGCCGCTTCGCCACCGCCGGCGTCGTCCGCCGCCGCGCCGCCCGCACCGCCGCCCAGGGGTACGTGCGGGCCCTCGGCGTCCGCACCCCGTCCCTGGACCGGCCGGTCCGGAACCTCTCCGGCGGCAACCAGCAGAAGGTGGTCCTCGCCCGCTGGCTCGCCAGGGACTGCGACGTGCTCATCGTCGACGAACCCACCCGAGGCGTCGACGTCGGAGCCAAGGAGGAGATCCACCAGCTCCTCGAGGGGCTGGCCAACGACGGCACCTCGGTCATCGTCATCTCCTCCGAACTGCCCGAGGTACTGCGCCTGTCGGACCGGGTCGTGGTGATGAGCGAGGGCCGGGTGACGGGGATCCTCCCGGCGGCGGAGGCGAGTCAGGAGGCCATCATGCGCTACGCGACGCTGCGACCGGAGAACACCGGCACACCCCCGCCGGACCGCGACGCGCCGGGGGACCAGTACCGGGCCGGCGCCCCCGAGCCGACCGCGCCCGAGCACGGACGGGAGGCTCGGCCGTGACCGCCACCGACACGACCGACACCGTCGACCACCCGGCGCGGCGCGGCGGCCTCGCGGGTGCCGCCCGTGCCCGCCTCCAACAGCTCCTCGCCCTCGCCAGCCTCCTCGTCATCGGGGCCTTCTTCTCCGTCGCCAGCCCCTTCTTCCTCACCTACGGCAACTTCACGGCGATCCTGTTCTCCACCGTCGTCATCGGCACCCTCGCCGTCGGCACCACCCTGGTGATCGTCAGCGGAGGCATCGACCTCTCCCTGGGCACGGGCATGGCGTTGTGCGCCGTCGTGGCCGGGGTGCTCATGGTCGATCTCGGACTGCCCCTGGCGGTGGGCGTCCCCGCCGCGATCCTCTTCGGCGGCCTGATCGGTCTCGTCAACGGCCTCAACGTCACCCTGCTGGGCATCCCCCCGTTCATCGCGACCCTCGCGATGATGCTCGTCGCCGGTGGGCTGGCCCTGGTGCTGTCCAACAGCGCGCCGATCTACTTCACCGACGTCCCCGGCTACCTGGACATCTCCACCGGCAACCTCGTCCCCGGCGTCGACTTCCCCAACGCCGTCCTCATCCTGCTCGTCGCGGCGGTCGTCGCCGGACTCGTCCTCAGCAGGACCGTCCTGGGACGGCACACCTACTCGGTGGGCAGCAACGAGGCGGCCACCGCCCTGTCCGGGGTGGACGTCCGCCGGGTGAAGATCGCCGTGTACGTCCTCGCCGGCCTGTTCACCGGGTTGGCCGGCATCCTCATCTCCGCCCGCCTCGGCTCCGCCCAGCCCGCCACCGGCATGGGGTACGAGTTGCAGGCGATCGCCGCGGTCGTCATCGGCGGCACCTCGCTGTCCGGCGGGCGCGGTTCGGTGGTCGGCACGCTGATCGGCGCCCTCATCATCTCCGTGCTCAACAACGGGCTCCAGATCATGTCCATCCCGCAGGAGTGGCAGAACGTCATCCTCGGCTGCGTGATCCTCGTGGCCGTCTACGCCGACATGCTGCGCCGCCGACGGCGGGGTTGAGCGGGCGGTGGTGGTCACCGCCCACGGAAGGGAAGGGAGCGCGGGATGCGGGGGATCAGGCCGCTCGCGGTGCTCGGAGCGCTCGCCGTCGCGCTCACCGGCTGCGGACCGGGGTGGGGCCACGACCCCGACCTGCCGCACATCGCCATCGTCTCGAAGGGATTCCAACACCAGTTCTGGCAGGCCGTGAAACGCGGCGCGGAGGAGGAGGCCGAACGGCGGGGCGCCGGTGTCACCTTCATGGGGCCACCCACCGAACAGGACGTCGAGGCCCAGCTGAACATGCTCACCAACGCCATCGCCCGCCAACCCGACGCCATCGGCCTGGCCGCGTTGGACAGCCGCGCCACCGAACCCCTGCTCCGGCAGGCCGAGGAGGCGGGCATCCCGGTTATCGCCTTCGACTCCGGGGTGGACAGCGAGATCCCCAGGACCACCGTGGCCACCGACAACCGGGCGGCGGCCGCCCTCGCCGCCGAACACCTCGCCGGCCTGCTCGGCGGCACGGGAACCGTGGGGCTGGTCGTGCACGACCAGACCAGCGGGTCCGGGGTGGACCGGCGGGACGGCTTCCTGGACTGGATGCGGGCCAACGCCCCCGGCATCACCGTGCTCGACCCCCAGTACGGCGGCGGTGACCAGCTCGTCTCGGCCGACATCACCAAGGCCGTCCTCGCCGCGAACCCCGACCTCGACGGCCTGTACGCCTCCAACGAGGGCTCCGCGGTCGGGGTGCTCCGAGGCGTCGCCGAAAGCGGCCACGAGGACCTGGTCGTCGTCGGGTTCGACTCGGGGCGCGCCCAGCTCGACGCCGTCCGCGACGGCACCCTCGCCGGCGCCGTCACCCAGGACCCCATCGACATGGGTCGACGACTCGTCCTGGCCGGGTTGGCGGCGATGGACGGCGAGGAGCTCCCTGCCACCGTGGACACGGGTTTCCACTGGTACGACGCGCGCACGGTGGACGACCCGGCCCTGGCCGGCGTCCTCTACCAGTAGCGCCGGTCCCGCCGGGCGGGACGGCACCCGTCACCCGGCCACCCGTGCGGCCCGGGCGGAACCCGGGAACGGTGACCCACCCCGCCGAGGTGGGGAGGTACCAGGAGGAGGGGGACGGCCGTCGTCCCACCAGGGCGGGGCCGTCGCTCCGTCGCGCACCCGAACCGAGGACCGGCGCGGGCCGGAACGGAGGTGAGGGGCCCATCCACGTGGGGACACCTCACCGGTAACAGCAGGGGCCCGGCCGGGGCCGAGCCGCCAGCCCGTGGCCGGGGAACCCCGCCTGCCCCACCGCGTCCCCCGTGACCGTCCGCGATCGGCGTGCCCAGCCCAAGCAGGCGGACGGCAGGGGGCGACAGCGCGCAGCCCGAGGGGACGCCACCACCCGAGAGCTGACCAGAGGCCGGACGCCGGCACGCCACCACGGGCGAGGGGAACGCCGGTCGGCGGACCCGGCGCGGAGATCCGAGGAGGTCACGACCGGTGCAGCGGACCGTCCACGCCGAGGCTCCGCAGGTTCCGCGCGACCTGCCGCCGCAGGACACCGCTGGCCGAGGGCAGCCGGCGCTCCAGTTCGCGGACCGACATCTCCTGGTAGACGAAGTGGTCCAAGCCCCCCTCCGGCGCGGAGTGCAGGTCCTCCATCGCCTGCCGCGCCAGGCCGGCCGCCACGATGTCCACCTCCTCCATCGACCCCGGCCACCCGAGCTCGGAGGGCACCAGGTCCGGCAGCCGGGACACCAACGGTTCGCAACCGGGGAAGCGGTGCGGGTCCGCCACGATCTTCTCCCCGTTCCTCCCGTAGACCACGGCGACGCCCCGCCAGACCGACCACCCCACCACCTCCGACCACGCGACGCTCTGCCACCGGCCCAGTGCGTTGCGGTGGCAGAGCCGGTCGGCCCCCTCCACCAGCAGCTCCCGGTCCTGCCCCGGCGGGCAACCACCGGTCGCCTCGAAGCGTGCCCCTCCCTCCGGGGGGAGCGAGGTGGGAATCACGTGTTCCACCCCCGGCAACGCCAGCTCCACACCGTCGGGTACCACCACCAGGGCCGACCGCATCGCGGTCCGCAGCGCCGCCGCCACCTGCTCCGGTCTGACCCGGGCGCGGCTGCGCTCGTCGCAACCGTCCGAACCGGTCACCCCGAACAGCGCCAGGTGGGCACGGCGGAACACCTGGGACGCGGCGCGTTCGGTGTCCCGGTGCCCGGCGTCGGACCGCCGGCGCCGTTCGAGCAGCGCCGTCAGCTCGTCCTGGTCGGGTCCCGCCGCGGCGAGTTCGGTGAGCGCGGCCCAGACGGCACCGGCGGCCCGCGCGGAGGCGTCGTGCTCGCAGAACAGGTCGATCGCGACGTGCACGGTGTCCGAGGAGAGCATCGTCTGGCCCAGGATGCGGTCCTGACCGTCCCACCGGTCGACCAGGCTCTCCTGTACGGGGTGGAGCCGCAGGTCCAGCACGTCCTGGGTGACCGCCCACACCGCGTCGAGCGTCCCGGGCAACATCACGCCCACCCCGGAGTAGGGGGGCGGCCCGCCGGAGAACCACTCCGCCGAGGACCGCTGGTTCGGCGTGATGGCGGGCCGTCGCGGGGCCGCGCCAGGGGGGAGCGGTAGTCGCATCGCTCCGTCCAGGACGGGAGTGGTGATCGCGCAGACGGCGTTGCCCGCCACGAAGTAACGGGCCAGGTGTTCCCGCACCTCCCGTGGCGTGAACCGGTCCAACGGGATGTCGTCGGCCCAGTACGCGGCCCCGATGCCCGTGGACCCGTAGTCGTGGCGCAGCAGGGCCGCCGTCGGGCGGGGCACGTCCAGCCAGCCGGCCGCGCCCCGGTCCGAGAGCACGTTCTCGATGAGGTCCTCCGGCGGGTCGGCCAGCAGCTCGCACACCTCGTCGAGCTGGGCGCACACCTCGGCGCGGGCCCCGGTGGCCGCGAAGACGACCGTGTCCAGGGTGGAGCCCGACCAACTGGTCGGCACGAAGAAACCGGTGACGCGTTGCACCATCGACACCACCACCGACGTCAGGCCCGCATGCCGCAGGCCCTCGTCACGGAGGCCGACACGGAAGAGCAGGAAACCGGACACCTCGCCCGAGCCCTCCTGCCAGAACACGGGGACGCCGTTGACGTGACTCTCTCCCACGTTCAGAGGCTATCGACCACAAACGGGTGACGGGGAGTGCTCAGGGACCTGACATTCCGGCGAACTTCGCCCCCCACCCCGGAACGGGCCGACCGCGTCACCCGTTCGGCCCTGGCGTCTCCTCGCGGGAAGTGAACCCCAGCCCGGGAGCGGGGCACCCGCGGCGTCGAGGTGCCCGCCGAGCCCTGACGCCGCCCCGCGCCATCCGCCCTCCCGGCGCCGCGCGGACCAGAGCACCTCGGCTCCGCCCCCGGCGCGCCCACGACCGCCACGACCGCGTTGGGGAATAGCACGGGCACGCTCCGGCGTTACCAGGGACCGACGGCGGAGCCCGGCGCCGGGCCCGCACCAGCCCAGTGGAGAGGACGACGCGATGCCCCTAAGTGGAGTGTACGAGCCCAGCCCCGAGAAGTGGGTCCGCGACCAGGTCGAGCTGTACGAGGGCTCCGGGGGCACCGAGGGGACCACGCTCCGGGGGATGCCGGTGGTCGTGCTGACGACGAAGGGCAGGCGCTCCGGCCGGCTGCGCAAGTCGCCGCTGATGCGAGTGGAACACGAGGGCGCCTACGCCGCCGTCGCCTCGCTCGGCGGGGCGCCGAAGCACCCGGTGTGGTACCACAACGTGCTCGCCCACCCCACGGTGGAACTCCAGGACGGGCCGGTCCGCCGCGAGTACAAGGCGCGCGAGGTGACCGGCGAGGAGAAGGCGACCTGGTGGGAGCGGGCCGTGGCCGCCTACCCGGACTACACGGACTACCAGGAGCGCACTGATCGGGAGATCCCGGTCTTCGTCCTCGAACCCGTCGACTGACACGGTCGACCCGGTCCGGTCCCGGACGGCGCGGGCACCGGGAACGGACCGGCGGCCGTCCGGGGCCGCCGAGGTGGGGGTGCCCTCCCTGGTTGAGGACACATCGGAATCCGGGGTGCCCGCACGCACAACCTCCGCGCATCGTCCCCGCGGATTCCCCGAGGCGTCCTCGTGGCTCGCACGGGGCTGAGCGGCGGTGGGAGGGCCTCCCTCGTGATCGACAGGCCGCACGCCGAGGTCCAGCCGCGGTACCTGGAGGGGTGCCGCCCTTCGTCCGCCAGTACATCACCGGGCGGGACCGGCCCCAGGTGGACCGCATCACGGGTTTCGGCCCGGCGCTCGCCGTCGACCAGCGCCGGCCCAACCGCGACACCCGGTTCACCGTCGCGACCCTGACCGGAGTGGACGGCTACCTCGGCCTGCTCCACTCGCGGCTGCCCGCGCTCGCCGGCCCGACGACGGGGTGACCTCACCACCTCGCATGTCGACCGCCGCTCCCCGGAGGGGCGCCGTTCGGAGTGCCACGGCATGGGCGGCCTCGCGAGGGCACGCCCGGCGGTCGCGTGGCGCTTCGCGGGTCGAACCCGCCCCCGGGGGCCGGCGCGGACCACCGGTCATCCGGCCGAGACCCCACCCGGCGGAGCGGGGCTGGCGGCGGTGCCGGAGACCGTGCCGGCCCGGGCACCGGTACCGGCCACCCCACCTGGACGACCGGCGGGGACCGGCTCCGAGCACCAGGACCACACCGCCATCCCCCGAGGTGCGCGGCCTTCACGCGTGCCGGGTGATTCCTCGGGGGCTCGCACCCCGTCGAGCGCCCCCAGCACGGGGCGACGCACCCAGCCCCCTGGGTGTCGACGTGTCCGCCGACGCCACCTGCCACGGGTCTGCCTCGTCGCGCCGGCTGGTGGCGGGCATCCGCCGACGCCCGTCAGGGGCCACAGTCGGCGGGCCGGCGGGTTCGGCGAGTGTCAACGACTCCGGGCGATCTCACGTTCCAGTTGGCCGCACCGGCGGCTGAGCTCGTCCACCCGGGAGGCGAGGTCCCGGTTTGTGTTCTCGCCGCGCGCGTCCGCCTCCGCGATCCGGCGGAGCAGCACCGCGTAGTCCGAGGCGATGGCGCGGTACCGGTTGGCGATCCTCCCGCGCCGGCTGCGTTCCGGTGCCGGGTCGGACCTGCGGGGAGCGGGAATGCGGCCGTCGAGGTCGATGATCCGCTGGGCGAGCACGGCCGCGTTCGCGCTCAGCGCACTGCGCTTGTCCCGCGCCGCGTCCCGACGTCGCTGACGTCTGGCCGCGAGCCGGCCAGCGCGCAGGGACATCAGGTACACGCCGGTCGACCCGACGACCACCGCGCTCAGTGCTGCCGCCGCGACCAGGTAGCGGGGCAACGACGGGCTGATCGCCCGCGCGCCGTCCGGCACCGTGCCCGACTTCACGAGCTGGTCGTAGTTGACCGCCACCACCTTGAGCGCTTCCAGGGGCTGGTCCACGAACTGCCCCACCCCCGTGGCGATTCGCATCTCCGCGACGAAATTCTTGCCGAACCCCTCGCCGTCCCCGTCGGGCAGCAGGGCGCACCCGTAGTGGTCGAACTTCTCCCCGTCCGCGTCCGGGCTGAGGAACAGCACGACGTTGCCGTTGGCGGCGCCCCTGACGCTCCCGCAGGCGGCGCGCATGTCCGCCTCCGGTTCGAGGAGGGCCACCACCACGCGCCGGTTGCCGAGGATGCGTTCGGCCCGCTCCTGGTCGAGGTCGTAGCCGGGCGCCGCGTACACCGACGAGGTGCGCACCTGCCTCGCCACGGGGCTCGCGATGTCCCCGGCGCCGGCGGACCACAGGGCCCACCCGGCCAGGCCGAGGCATGCGAGCAGCGCGAGGCCGAAGGGGGTGCCGAGGAAGGTGCCGAGCCGCTTCATCATGCGAGCCTGCCCTGGAGGTAGACGTTCGGGCGGTAGTCCGTGCGGCCCACCGCGCGGGCCGTGTCGTCGAGTTCGGCCTCCGCCTGGGTGAGCAGCGTCTGCACGTGCTGGTCCGGCAGCTTGTCGTCCAGGGCCTTCCTCGCCCCTTCCAGGGCGGTCAGGCCCCGCGTCAGCGATGCGTTCCCGTCACGACCGGTCAGCGCCGACACCTCGATGGCCAGCGCGGTCAGGCCGGCGAGCCGGGCCGCCGAGTGCCCCCGCTGGTACTTCCTCGGGCGGGTCACCGGTCGCAGCACGGACCGCACCGACAGCCCGAGGAACACCAGGACGCAGGCGGCGAAGATCCACGGCAGCGCTGGCAGCGTCACCCGGAGCGGATCGAAGGGCTGGTAGGGGAGTGGGCGGTCGAACAGGCCCGCGTAGCGGACGTCGGTCACCCGGTTCAGGTAGGCGTGCAGCACGTTGTGCTGCGGGTAGTCGTACCTGCTCAGCCGTTCCGTGAGCTGCCCGTAGAGGCCGGCCGCGACGACCTGGGCGAACTCCTCCTGGTCGGGACCGTGGTACTCGACCCACGACCCGTACATGACGACGATCGGGCGGCCCGGGAACTCCGCCGCCAGCGCCGGGCCGTACTCCGGCACCGGCTGGCCCCACTCCTGCTGGGGGAAGACCGCGTAGAGGGCGTCCCCGTCGGGGAATGCCGTGGCGGTCGCCTCGGGGAGGGAGTCCATCGTGCTGCCCTCGGCGGTGTGCAGCCCGGTCTCCCGCAGGTCCGCCGTGACCGGGCCGAGCTCCTCCGCCGTCGGTTCGCGCCAGGCGATGCCGTCGCCGTCCTCGCCGTCCTCGCCGTCCTCGCCGTCCTCGTTCTCCTCGTCCCGCAGCTCTCGGAGGAGGCGGGTGACCAGGCTGGTGACGTCCCCGGTGCCGAACACCTCCCGCCAGCCGTCGAAGTCGTTGGGAACGACCTGGAAGAAGCCGCCGGTGACCTCGGTGCCGATGACCCTGACCGTGGCGTTCTCGACGTCCCGGACCCGTCCTCGCTCGTCCTCGTCGAGGCCGGGTGGGGCGATGAGGACCCGGGAGTCGGTGCCGCCGATCTCCGCCCGAACCCGGTCCTCGTCGATGTGGGCGACCGAGCCGGGAAGGCGGACGATCTGGTCGTCCGCCACCATCCGCGTCATCTCCTCCACGGAGGGGACCGTCGCGTCGCTCAGCTCCCCGGCGTCTCCCTCGGGGACGGGGTCTGAGGAGGAGGGGGACTGCCCGTAACTGACGTCGATGGTGCGGCCCTGGACCACGAGGAAGATCGTGAGGACCACCACGGCGACACCGAGCGCGCCCCAACGCAACCATTCGGACCACGCACGCGCTGGGCGATCAGTCACCGGACGCCTCCCGCCACAGCCGGTCCGCGCGCCGCGCGTACTCGGCCGTCGTCGCCGCGGCATCCGGGCCGCCCCGGTCGGCCGCGATGAGCTCCGCCCTGGCCAGCAGTCGCTCGGCCTCCTCGACGCGAACGGGGGTGGCGTCCCGGCTGACCGTGGCGCGGGCGATCTCCGTCCGCGCGGTCGACCACGCGGTTCGGCGGCGGAGGGCGCGGGCCCTCCGCTGGGGTAAGAGCGTCGCGCCGACGCCCGCCGCCACGAGCACGATGGTGCCCGCGATCCAGATGAGCCAGTGCATGCGGGCCACTCCCGGTAGTGAGGAAGACGGACGAGGCGCGTGTCGCGTATCCGGATTCTGCCCGATGACCTCGGCGTTCCGGGCGGGATCGTGCGCTGTCACCGTTGGTGACCGGGGAGTCGGGGAACAGTGATCGTCCGAGGTGGACACGGAGCCTCCCGTGCGTCGAGGGGCGACCTGGTTCGTGGCGTGGCGCGGATCGGTTCGTGCTCGGCCGAGGTGCTGGACCTCCTCGTCACCGGCCCAGGGGAACCGTCGGCGCGAGGTCCGAGCCGGGACCGGTCGCCCGTCCCTCCGGCGGAGCGGCGGTGTCGTCCGGGTGGCCCGGATGCCCATCGCCGTTGATTGATGTCGGGCGGGCGGCGGATACTGGCCGCGTGCACGCCTTCGACGTCCTTGGTGATCCGGTCCGGCGCCGGATCCTCGAGCTGCTCGCCGACGGGGAACTCCCCGCCGGCGCCGTCGGGGCGGTCGTGCAGCGCGAGTTCGGCATCTCCCAGCCCGGCGTGTCCCAGCACCTGCGGGTGCTGCGGGAGAACGGATTCGCCACCGTCCGGGCGGAGGGGGTCCGACGGCTGTACTCGGTCGACCCCGAGCCCCTGCGCCAGATCGACGACTGGCTCGACCGGTACCGCCACTTCTGGCACCAGCGCCTGGACGCGCTGGGCACCGAGCTGGCCCGGGGACGCCGCGAGCGCGACTAGGGCAGCGGTTCCGTGGACCCCCGACCGCGAGCGTCCGCCGCGGCGCGCGGCCTGGCGGTCACCGGCCCGCCGAGTGGTGGCGCTACCCACGGGGGTGAGGGGCCCGGCGTTCTCGGCCCTGCCGGCCGGGTGCTGGCCACGGGAGTGGGCTGGCCGGGGGCCAACCGATCCGCCGCCCCTCCTGACGAGCGCCGCGTCGTGCGGAACGGGAGTTCGCGGTGCGCCCTCCTCCTCAGCTGGTCGCCGACAGGTGGTGCTGGATCACCTCGGCCTCCGCGTGGAGGCGGTCGGCGTGCTCGTGCCGCCCCCCGCGCTGGTACTCCGCGGCCGCCTCCCGCCGTTCCCGTACCTCGTTCTCCACGATCGTCCGCTCCTCGGCGGCGGTGAGCTGACGGCGGTCCACCTCCGTCGAGCCCGCACCCGCGGTCGTTCCGGCGACGTGTTCACTCGTGACCGAGTCGGGTGCGACGCCAGGCCCGCTCGGCGCCGAGGGTGGGAGAGGGACGGCCCCGGCGTTGTCGATGGCTGCCAGTGCGGAGCGGAGCGCGGCGATCGCGACCCGGTCGCGGGCCTTGAGGGCGGTGCTGAGGGCGTCGCGCAGCGTCGAGCGCACGGGTGGCTCCCTTCCGGGGACGTGGGCTCGGCCTCCGGATCGGCACCTGACCGGCACCGGCCCCAACGAGCCCTGTTTCGATACGAGCATATGATAAACACGTGCCACGCATCGTCGATCATGACCAGCGCCGCGCCCAGATCGCCCTGGCGTTCCAGCGCCTGCTCGCCGCCGAGGGGATCGCGGGGGTGTCCTTCTCCAGGGTCGCGGCCGAAGCCGGTGTCTCCGTCGGGTTGATCCAGCACTACTTCAGCGGGAAGGAGGCCCTGCTGCGCTACGCCTACGACGACGCGACGAGCCGACTCGGGCAACGCGTGCGACAACGGGTGCGCTCCCTGGAGGCCGCCGGGAGACCCGTTCGGGAGGTGCTGGTCGACAGCCTCGTCGAGCTGTTGCCGCTCGACGAGGAACGTCAGGTCGAGTACCGCGTCCGGAGTGCGCTGTGGTTCCAGGCCACGCACCACCCCGGCCTCGCCGAGGTGGCCAGGAGGTCGGGTGGTGACCTCCTCCGCCATGTCACGGACGTCGTCGTCGACGGGGTGCGCCGGGGCGAGGTGGGCACCACGCTGGACCCCGAGCTCGCCGCCCGCGCGGTACTGGCGACCGTGCGGGGGCTGGCGGACCAGGTCGCGTTCTCGGGTGCCGACGCCTTCCCGGCGCGGGACGTGCTGCGCTCGGTCGTCGTCCGGGTGATCGCCGGTCCGGAGGGTGACCCTCGCGGGACGGCGGGAGGTGGATCGGGGGTCCCGGGATGACGGCCACCGGCGGCATGTGCTTTCATGACAATATGTTCGTATTGTTCAGGCTTGGTTCGGTGGAGGGTGCTCCGCGTGGTGGAACACCCCGGGCCGGCCATCCCCTCCCGGTCGGCGGGGCCCGTCCCGCCGTGACGAAGGAGCACCGGAGATGACCGAGCACGTCCTGGTCCACCTGAGCACGGGCCCCGTGCGCGGCCGCCGGCTCGACGGGCACTCCTCGTTCCACGCCCTTCCCTACGCCGCGCCGCCGCTCGCGGAGCTGCGGTGGCGTGCCCCCGCCCGATAACCCCCTGGACCGAGGTCCGCGACGCCACGCGGCCGGCGTCGCCGGCCCCGCAGGTGGCGCGGTCCTTCGCCGAGGCCCCCTCCCTCGACGAGGACTGCCTGACGCTGGACGTCACCGCGCCCGACGGGGCGGACGGGCGCCCGGTGATCGTCTGGCTGCACGGGGGTGGGGGCACCAACGGAGGCGTGGCCGGCCGTGACGCCCACCGACTGGCCGTCACCGGGGACGTCGTGGTCGTCACGCCGCAGTACCGGCTCGGGGTGTTCGGGTGCTTCGGCCATCCGGGACTCCGGGACGGTGGGACCTTCGGTCTGCTCGACCAGCAGGCCGCACTGCGCTGGGTGCGGGACGAGATCGGCCGGTTCGGCGGCGACCCGGGCAACGTGACGCTGGCGGGCGAGTCCTACGGGGCCCTGATGATCGCCGCGCACCTCGTGTCACCCGCGTCCGAGGGGCTGTTCCACCGCGCGGTCCTCCAGAGCCCGTTCGCCGTGCTGGGCACCACCACCCCGGCCAACGTCCTGATCCCCGGGGTCCCGGCCCTCCCGTCGCGCTGGACCGGGGCCGAGGACCTCGACCAGCTGGGAGCGGCAGTCGCCCTCGACCGGGGCTGGGTCGAGCCGGGCAGCTCGCCGGACTCCGCGCTCGACCAGCTGCGGCGCGTGCCGGTCGCCGAGCTGCTCACCGTCTCGGACGCCTTCATCCGACCGGCGTTCGGCAGCGCCACCCTCCCGGAGTCACCGGCGACCGCCCTGCCCGCCGGGCGCTTCCACCGGGTGCCGCTGCTGGTGGGGGCCGCCCGTGACGAGGCCCGTTTCTTCGTCGGCGTGTTCGCCGACCTCGTCGGCAGCCCGGTCACCGCCGACCGTTACCCGGCCCTGCTGACCGAGGCGTTCGGGGACGCGGCGGCGGAGGTCGCGCGACGGTACCCGCCGGAGCGCTACCCGACACCGGGCCTGGCCTGGGCGCGGATCAGCACCGACCGCGCCTGGGCGTGGCCGACCTGGGAACTGGGCCGTGCCGTCGCGGCCCACGCCCCGACGTGGTTCTACGAGTTCGCCGACCAGGACGCGCCCCCGCTGGTGCCGGTCCCGGACTTCCCGCTCGGCGCCTACCACGCGGCGGAGCTGGCCTACCAGTTCGACATCGCCGGTGCTCCCGCGCTGACCGGGGAGCAGCGGGCCTTCGCCGAACGGATGAACCGGTACTGGGCCACCTTCGCCACCCGGGGCGACCCGACCCACCCGGACCTGCCGCCGTGGCCCGACCACTCCGCCGGCCACGTCCAGTCCCTCGCGCCCGACCGGATCGGCGGCGTCGACTACGCCGCCGACCACCAGCTCGACTTCTGGGCGCGCATGCCCTGAGTCGTTCGCGGCCGACCCTCGGCTCCTGGGCGCCCGTCGTCGCCCGCGCCGGGCGGTCGGCCACCCCTGGGGCCTGGCGTCGGGGGGAACGGTCGGCGGTCGTGCCACCGGACCGCCCACCAGGACACGCGGTCGCCGGACTCCGACCGGCGGGCGGGGGCGGCTGGCGTCGCCGGGTGCGTCGCTCGGCCGGGTCCCGGGTGGGGAGGTGCTGGGGTCGATCAGGGAAGAGCCCCCGTCGGGGTGCGGCGTTCGAGCCGGGCGCACCCGTCCACATCGGCACGAGGTGTGATGCGGAGCACCCGGCATGGGCTTGAGCCGGATGCGGCGGCACGGTTGTGGATGGAGGTACCCGCACCGCGATCTTCGGAGGTGGAATCGTGACACCCGGACCCGACCTGATCACCGTCGAGGAGTTCTTCGCCCCACCCGCCCGCATCGATGCCCGGATCTCCCCGGACGGTAGGACGCTCGCCTACCGCGCACCGTGGCGGGACCGGCTCAACGTGTTCGCCCGCGACCTCGACGGCGACTGGCCCGACACCGACGACCCGGACGACCCGACGGTCCGGCGCCTCACCTCCGACGACCACCGCAGCATCGACACCTTCTTCTGGAGCGCCGACTCCCGCTACCTGCTCTACCTCCAGGACTCCGACGGCGACGAGAACCACCACCTGCACCGCGTGGACCCGGCCCACCCGGAGGAACCCGCGGTCGACCTCACCCCGTTCCCCGGTGCGCGCGTGCTCAACACGCAGTGCTGTGACGATCGGCCCGCGTCGGTCTTCGTCCAGATCAACGCTCGCCGCCCCGACCTGGTCGACCTGCACGAGCTCGACCTGGACACCGGCCGGCTGACCCCGCTCGCCGAGAACCCCGGTGACGTCCTCGGCTGGCTGCGCACGTCGACGGGACGAATCCTGGCCTTCGGCATGGCCGAGGACGGAACACACCTGCTCTGGGAGCGCGATGGTGGGGAGTTCCGCCTGATCAGCCGGTTCTCCGGTCTCGACCACCTCTTCGGGCCCTTCCCCCAGGTCCCCACCCCGGACGGGTCGGGGTTGTGGATCGGTTCCGCCCGTGGCTCGGACCGCACCCGGCTGGTCCGGCTGGACCTGGACACCGGTGAGGAGACGGGGGTGGACAGCCACCCGCTGTTCGACCTGGACACCCCCCGCCCCGAGGCCGATCCCCGTTTCCCGTCCTCGCTGATCGTTCACCCGGCCACCGGGGAGTTGCTCGGCGTCCGCTACCTGGGCGAGCGGCAGGAGATCCACGCCCTCGACCCGCACTTCGCCGAGGTCCTGCCCCGGCTGGCGGAGCTGTCCGATGGCGACCTCGCCCACGTGTCGTGCGACGACGCGGGGCAGCGGTGGGTCGTGGACTTCACCCATGACCGCGAGCACCGGGCCACCTGGTCCTACGACCACGCCACCGGCACCGCCCGGCGCCTGTTCCGCCCCTACCCGCACCTCGACCCCACCCGGTTGGCGCCGATGGCGCCTGTCTCCGTGCGTTCCCGCGACGGTGTGGACCTGCCCTGCCACCTGACGCTGCCGGTGGGGGTGGAGCGCAGCGACCTGCCGACCGTGGTGCTGCTGCACGGTGGGCCCTGGTACCGCGACTGCTGGGGCTACGACCCCGAGGTCCAGTTCCTGGCCAACCGGGGTTACGCGGTGCTGCAGGTCAACTTCCGGGGCTCGACCGGATATGGCAAGGCGTTCACGCGGGCCGCGATCGGGGAGTTCGCCGGTCGCATGCACGATGACGTTCTCGACGCCGTGGACTGGGCGATCGCGCGGGGGTACACCGATCGCGACCGGGTCGCGATCTACGGCTGCTCCTACGGGGGGTACGCGGCACTGGTGGGAGCGGCGTTCACCCCGGACCGCTTCGCCGCCGCGATCAGCTACACCGGGATGTCCGACCTGGTCGAGCTCGTCAGGGGGGTCGTGCCCTTCGCCCGGCGGAGCGTGCGGAACTCGTTCATCCGGTACATCGGCGACCCGGACGATCCGGAGCAGGTCGCCGACATGACCGCCCGCTCGCCCATCGACCGCGTCGACGACATCACCGCACCGGTGCTGCTCATCCACGGAGCGAACGACGTCAGGGTCGACCGTGGTCACGCCGACCGGGTCGCCGAGGCGTTGCGTGCCAGAGGGGCTGAGGTGGAGTACCTGCTCAACGAACGCGAGGGGCACTGGTTCGTCAACCCGGACAGCAACATCGAGCTCTACCGCACCCTGGAGCGGTTCCTGGCCCGTCACCTCGGGGGGCGTGCCGCGAGAGGGGGCTGACCCGTGCCCTACTGGTTCTCGACGGGGGCGGCGGTCCACGACCGCGAGGGCCACGATCACCCGGCACCCGTCCGAGGAGCGCACCCGGCTGTTTCCGCCCGTCCTGGTGCGCGCCGGCCGTCCCGGTGTGCTCGGCTGTCCGGGCAGGGGTGCCGCTGGGTGTGGCCTACGGGATCTGGGTAGCCGCTGGCGCCGCCTTGGTCGCGGCCACCGGTGAGGTCGTCCTCGATGACGGGCCCCGACCCGGTGCGGGTGTACCGCACCGCTGATCGCCGGTGGACTCGCCGTGGAGCTCGGTGCTGGTGCCTGACGGGGGTGGTCGGCCTCGTCCACCACACCCCGACGACACCGGCGTCGGAACGGGCCGTGGACGAGCGGCGGTCCGCCCGCCCGGGACCGTGGCCCCCGGTGTCGCGGCGGGACGTGGGGCCTTCGGGGTGACGTGGGTTATCCCGGGCAGGTCACACCCTCCCCAGGGCGCCCTCCCGCCTCGACACCGCCCAGCTGGGCCGGGAACGCCTAGGGCACGGGCGTGACCAGCGAGCCGGTCGTCATGAACGACCGCAGGTTCCGGAAGGCGAGGTCGCCCATGGCCTCCCTGGTCTCCCGGGTCGCGCTGGCGATGTGGGGCAGCAGCACCACCGAGTCCAGGTCGAGCAGGGGAGCGGGCACGTGCGGCTCGTCGGCGAACACGTCCAGCGCGGCGCCGCCCAACCGCCCCGAGACCAGCGCCTCCACCAGGGCCGGCTCGTCCACCACCGAACCCCGGGAGACGTTCACCAGGAACCCGCGCGGCCCCAGGGCGTCCAGGACCTCGGCCGAGACCAGCCCGCTGCTCCCGGAGCCCCCCGAGGTGGTCACCACCAGGGCGTCCACCCCCGCCGCCAGGTCGGTGGCCGAGTCGGCGTAGCGGTAGGAGCACCCGGCCACCCGGCGCCGCGAGTGGTAGGCGAGTTCCACGCCGAACCCCTCGAGCCGGGTCGCCACCGCCCGCCCGATGCGGCCCAGGCCCAGGATCCCCACCCGGGTACCGCTGACCCTGGTCGTCAGGGGGAAACCCCCGGGCGTCCACTCACCCCGGCGCACGTAGCGGTCGGCGGCGGACAGCCGGCGCATCACGTCGATCAACGCGCCGACGGCGACGTCCGCCACGCAGTCGGTGAGCACGTCCGGCGTGTTGCTGACGTCCACTCCCCGGGAGCGGGCGTGGGCGACGTCGGTCGTCTCGTAGCCGACTCCGAAGTGCACGATCGCGCCGAGCCGGGGCAGCGCGTCCACCAGGTCACGGGAGGCACCGACCCGGGCACTGGTCACCACGGCCGCGACCTCGTCGCCGTGGTCGGCGAGCCAGGCCCGGGCGTCAGGCCGTTCGTGCAGCCGGACCGTGCGGTGGTGGGACTCCAACGCCGCCTCGAGGGTGGGCAGCAGCGGGCAGACCTGGAGGACGACGCGGCCCTCCGGTGGTGAGGTCATCGCAACTCCTGGTCGAAGGGGGCGGCGCTCCGGTTCGCCGTGGTGCCGGCGTCGGACCGTTCTACCCGGCGGCGGGCCGCCGGTCGAGCGCGGGCCGCCCCGGGTCGAAGCACCAGCCCGGGACGAGGTACCGCATCGGTGTGACGTCGTCCCGGGCGCCGAGGCCTTCCGCGCGGTACAGCTCGTGCGCCGCCTCCACCTCGTCGAGGTCCAGCTGGACCCCGAGCCCGGGGCGGTCCGGCACCACGAGGTGCCCGTCGACCAGCGGGACCGGATCGGTCGTCAGCCGCTGACCGTCCTGCCAGATCCAGTGCGTGTCGATGGCGGTGATCTCGCCGGGCGCGGCGGCCGCGACGTGGGTGAACATCGCCAGGGAGACGTCGAAGTGGTTGTTGGAGTGCGACCCCCACGTCAGACCCCATTCCTGGCAGAGCTGGGCCACCCGCACCGATCCGCGCATCGTCCAGAAGTGCGGGTCGGCCAGCGGGATGTCCACGGAGTCCGACCGCACGGCGTGGCCCAGTTCCCGCCAGTCCGTGGCGACCATGTTGGTCGCGGTGCGCAGGCCGGTCGCGCGCCGGAACTCGGCGAGCACCTCCCGACCCGAGTACCCGCGCTCCGCTCCGCAGGGATCCTCCGCGTAGGCCAGGACGTCCCGCAGGCGGCGGCCCCTGCTGACCGCGTCCGCGAGGGACCACCCGCCGTTGGGGTCCAACGTCAGGCGGGCGTCCGGGAACCGCTCGGCCAACGCCAGCAGGACGTCAACCTCCTCGTCCCCCGGCAGGACGCCGCCCTTGAGCTTGAAGTGGGTCATCCCGTACCGGGCGGACACCGCCTCCGCCTGCGCGACGATGCCGGCCGCGTCGAGGGCGGGCCGGTCACGAACCTCGAACCACGGGTCACCGGTGGGGTCGCCGTGCCGGTAGGGCAGGTCGGTGCGGGTGCGGTCACCGACGAAGAAGAGGTACCCGAGCGTTTCGACCCGGTCCCGCTGCCGACCGTCGCCGAGGAGCGCCGCCACCGGCAGGTCGAGGTACTGGCCGAGGAGGTCCAGCAACGCGGCCTCGATCGCGGTGCGCACGTGCACCGCGACCCGCAGGTCGAAGGTCTGACCGCCGCGTCCCGGCCCGTCGAGCCCGCCGAAGCGGTCGCCGACCGCCCGGGTCGTGGCCAGGTGGTCCGCGACCCGGCTGCCCACGACCAGGTCACGGGCCTCCTCCAGCGTCGTGGTGATCGCCGGACCACCCGGCACCTCGCCCACCCCGGTGCGACCGTCACCATCGGTCAACACCACCAGGTTCCGGGTGAAGTAGGGCCCGTGGGCGCCACTCAGGTTCAGCAGCATGCTGTCCCGACCGGCCACGGGCACCACGCGGTAGCCGGTCACCACCGGCACCGACCCGACCGGCGTCACCGGACGCCGCCCGGGGCGCCGGCCACGGCGGCCCCCTGGGTGATCACCGAACGACCACCCGGTCCACGAGCCGGGCGAGCTCGTCCCGCTCGGCGTCGGTGAGGTCGGTCAGCGGCGGTCGGACCGGACCGGCCGGGTGCCCGACGACCGAGAGCCCCGCCTTGACGATCGACACCGCGTACCCGGCCCGCCGGTTCCGGATGTCGAGGTAGGGCAGGACGAACTCGGCGAGCCGGCGGTACACCTCCTCGGCTCGCCGCGCCCGCACGGCATGGTAGAAGTCCAGCGCGAACTCGGGCAGGAAGTTGAAGATCGCCGAGGAGTAGGTGGTGACCCCCATCTCCAGGTAGGGCAGCGCGTAGGTCTCGGCGGTCGGCAGGCCGCCGACCGACAACAGGCGGTCGCCCAGCCTCGCGTGGATGCGGGTCATCAGGTCGATGTCGCCGACGCCGTCCTTGAACCCCACGAAGTTCGGGCAGTCCGCCGCCAGTTGCTGGACCGCGTCGAAACCGAAGGCCGCGTTGGCCCGGTGGTAGACCACCACCCCCAGGTCGGTCGCCGCGCACACGGCCCTGACGTGCGCGACGAGTCCCTCCTGGGAGACCTCCGTCAGGTAGGGCGGCAGCAGGAACACGCCGTGCGCGCCGGCGGCCTCGGCGTCCCTGGCCATCGCCACCGCCTGCGCGGTGCCGTAACCAGCCGGTGCGACCACGGGTTTGCCGTCCGGCGCCGAGGCGACGGCCGCCCGGACGACACGACCCACCTCCTCGGGGGTGAGCGCGAAGAACTCTCCGGTGCCACCGGCCGCGAACACCCCGGAGGTCTCGTACTCGCCCTGCCGGGACACGTGGTCCCGGTAGGCGTCCTCGTCGAAGGAGAGATCCGGCCGCGCGTGCGTGACGGGGAAGGAGAGCAGTCCCGAGCCGAGGGTCGACCTCAGCTCCTCGGGGGCGAACAGGGTCATCGTCGACTCCAGGCTCGAAGGGCTGACCCGAGGGTAGGATTCGCGCCGATACCTGTCCAAGTCGAATGTGGCATGTGACGATACCTTCCTGGTATGGAGGCGCGATGTCCCCCCGGTTCACCCTCGACCAGCTGCGGGGATTCGTCGCGGTCGCCGAGGAGCTGCACTTCGGGAGGGCGGCGGCGCGGCTGAACATGACGCAGCCGCCGTTGAGCCGCCAGATCCGCAAGCTGGAACACGCCCTGGACGTCCAGCTGTTCACCCGGGACGCCAGGGCCGTTGGCCTGACACCGGCCGGGGAGGTCCTCCTCGTCGACGCCCGCCGGATGCTCGGCCTGGCCAGCTCCGCCCCCCTGGCCGCGCGGAACGCCGCTCGGGGAACGGCGGGGAACCTCCACATCGGGTTCACCGCGGTGTCGGCCACCACGGTGCTCGGGTCCTGGATCAAGACCATCGGCGCCCACCTGCCCGACGTCGAGCTGACCCTCACCGAGATGGTGAGCAGGGACCAGGTCGACGCGCTGCTCGCCGGGCGGTTGCACCTCGGCCTCG
This sequence comes from Actinoalloteichus caeruleus DSM 43889, assembly GCF_000429185.2. Lineage (GTDB taxonomy): Bacteria > Actinomycetota > Actinomycetes > Mycobacteriales > Pseudonocardiaceae > Actinoalloteichus_B > Actinoalloteichus_B caeruleus. The sequence goes on from NZ_AUBJ02000001.1 coordinate 698,429, forward strand.
CCAGGGGAGTTCCGGCATCGGAGCTGATCAGCGCCCGCTGCGTCCACGTGGAGAGCCTCGTCCTGGCCTGTCCCCGAGGCCATCCCCTCAGCGTGCTGGGACGTCCCCCGACGCTGGCCGACATCGGCCGGCACGACGTGGTCACCTATGCGCCGGTGGACGCCCGTTACCTGTACGAACTGGTCGTCAGCGTGTTCCACGACGCGCACGTCGAACCCCGCTACGTCCAGCAGGTCGGGCAGGTCAACAGCTTGTTGGCGCTGGTGGACGCCGGGCTCGGCGTGGGCGTCGTGCCCAGGTCCGCCGCGCGGCTGCGCCTGCCCAACCTGGAGTTCACCGAGATCGACGGACTGGCGCCGGACGTCGTGCGCACCCACTGCCTCTGGCGGACCGAGCACGCCAGCCCCGCGCTGCGCGCCCTGCTGTCCCTGCCGGAGACCCGCGACGTGACCTCTTGACGCCCCGCAACGGCCCACTTACCGTCTGCGTCTACAAATGCAGACCGGATCCGCGTTCATAGACGAACGGCACGGCGCATTCCCGCCCGCGCACCCCGCGCCGGGCCGCGGCTTCCGGACGCGACCGTCCGACCATCGGAGAGACAATGCCGTCTTCCGTTCCTCTCCCGCGCGGCACCCGTTCCCCCGCACCCGTCGTCGTACCGCTGGCCGTCGCGATCCTCGCAGCCACCTCGTGCGCCGTCGCGAACAGCGGTGGAGGCGGGGACACCGGGGACGCCGGCGACACGCTCCGGATCGTCCTGGCCCAGGAACCTCCCACGCTCGAACCCTGCGAGGCCTCCCTGACCGACACCGGTGTGGTGGTCCGGTCCAACATCAGCGAACCCCTCATCGAGCGTGATCCCACGACGGGGGAGCTGGAACCACTGCTCGCCACCACCTGGCGGCAGCGGACTCCCACCACGTGGGAACTCGACCTCCGCCCCGACGTCACCTTCCACGACGGGACGACCATGACCTCGGAGGACGCCGCCTTCTCCATCGATCGGGCGGTGAACTCGGACCTGGCGTGCAACGTGGACGGCTACGTCTTCGGGGACGAGCGCCTCGAACTCGAGGTCGTCGATGAGCACCGCCTGGCGGTCACGACCACCGACCCCGACCCGATCCTGCCGCTGAGGCTCAGCTTCATCGAGGTCGTCCCCCGCACCACCAGCACCGAGGCGAAGGTGCGGGAACCGGTCGGGACCGGCCCCTACCTGATCGAGCGGTGGGAGACCGGGGTGTCCATCTCCCTGCGCCGCAACGACGACTACTGGGGGGAGCCGCCCGCCTACCCCCGGGCCAGGTACGTGTGGCGGTCGGAACCCAGCGTGCGCGCCGCCATGATCAACAACGGGGAGGCGGACCTCTCGACCGCCCTCAATCCCGAGGACGCGACCGAGGACAACTCGGTGGCCTACCCCAACAACGAGACCACCGCCCTGCGGCTCGACGGCCGGGAGGCGCCGCTCGACGACATCCGCGTCCGCAGGGCGATCGGGTTGGCGATCGACCGGCGGGCCATCGTGGACACCCTCTTCGACGGACTCGCCGACCCGGCCGCGCAACTCGTCCCCGACGGGGTCGTCGGGCACAACCCGGACCTGCCGATCGACCCACCGGACCCGGACCGGGCCCGGGCCCTGATCGCCGAGGCCGCCGCCGACGGCGTACCCGTGGACCGGCGCATCACCCTCATCGCGCGCAACGCCCAGTTCCCGCGGGTCGCCGAGACCGCGGAGGCGATCCAGTACCAGCTGGCCTCGGTCGGGCTCGACGTGCGCATCCAGATGGCCGACACCGCCGCCCACCTCGAGTACCAGCTGCGCCCCTTCCCCGAGGACGTCGGCCCGGTCGCGCTGCTCGTCATGCACGGCAACCAGGCCGGCGACGCCGCCTTCACCACCAGCCAGTACCTGCTCAGCGACGGACCCCAGTCGACCTTCGGCAGCCCCGAACTCGACCAGCTGATCTCCGAGGCCGGCGAGCTGTCCGACGACGCGCGGCAGGAGGCCTTCGCCGCGATCTTCGCCCACCAGAACGACACCCTCGTCCAGTACACGCACCTCGCGCACATGCGCGGGCTGCTCGGCCGGTCCCCGTCGATCCACTACGAACCGAACGCGGCCACCGGCGACGAACTCCGCCTCGCCGAGGTCCGCCCCGCACGTGAGGAGGCACGCTGACATGCTGACGTTCCTGCGGCGCCGCGTCGTCTCCAGCGCCATCCCCCTCGTCTTCGTCGTCCTCGGCGTGTTCTGCCTCGCGCGCCTGACCGGCAACCCGGTCAACCTCTACCTGCCTTTGAGCGCGACCCCCGAACAACGCGCCGAGTTCGCGGCCGCCCACGGTTTCGACCAGCCGATCGTCACCCAGCTCGCCGACTACCTGACCTCCCTGCTGGTCCTCGACTTCGGCGAGTCGCTGCGGACCGGGCAACCCGCCGCCGAGATGGTGCTGGCCGCCTTCCCCGCGACACTCCAACTGGCCGGCGTGACCATGCTCATCGCGATCGCCGGCGCCGTCCTGCTCGGCTGCGCCGCGGCCTACCGGCCGAACTCGCTGGCCGACCGGGTGGCCAGCATCCTGTCGATGACCGCCGCGTCCATCCCGGACTTCTGGTTCGCGATCATGGGCGTGCTCGTCTTCGGGGTGACGCTCGAATGGCTTCCCACCTCCGGCGTCAGCGGCGGCCCGGAGGTGTGGATCCTGCCGATCGCGACGCTGCTCATCCGCCCCTTCGGCGTACTCGTCCAGGTCGTCCGGGGCGCGATGGTCACCGCGCTGGCCGCGCCTTACACCAAGGTGGCCCGGAGCAAGGGGGCGAGCGAGAAGCGCGTGGTGTTCGGGCACGCCCTCCGCAACGCCGCGATGCCGGCCCTCACCGTCGCCGGCGACCTGACCATCGGACTCGTCAACGGCGCCGTCGTCGTCGAGACCATCTTCGGGTGGCCCGGCATCGGCAAGCTCATGATCGACTCCATCCTGCAACGAGACTTCGCCGTCCTCCAGGCCGCGGTGCTGATCACCGCGCTGACCATCTTCGCGTTGAACATCCTGATCGACGTCTGCTACGCGCTGCTCGACTCGCGCGTCCGCCAGACCGTGCCGGCCTGAGCCGAGGAGGCGCCATGACCACCACACCGGGAGGACGACGTCGGCGGAACCCGTCCGGCGCGCGCACCGGCCCACCGCGTTGGTGGACCCTGCTCGGCGGCGACCGGGTCGCGGTCTGCGCGGCCGTCGTGCTCACCCTGGTCCTCCTGACCGCGCTGCTCGGCCCGCTGCTGATCGGCGACCGGGCCATCCGCCAGGACCTCGACGCCTCACTGCGCCCACCCTCCCTCGACCACGGGTTCTTCGGGCTGCTGGGGACCGACGTCCTGGGGCGCAGCGTGCTCGCCCGCCTCATCGAAGCCGCGGGGACCACGCTGTCCGTCGCCGTGCCCGCCGTGCTGTGCTCACTGGTCGTCGGGTCGGCCGTCGGCATGTGGGCCGGCTACCACGGCGGCCGGCGGGAGAGCGTCGCCATGCGGGTCGCCGACGTCATCCTGAGCTTCCCGTCCCTGCTGTTGGCCGTGGTCGTGCTCTACGTGTTCGAACCCAGCGTCGCCAACCTGGTGCTGATCCTCGCCATCGCCCGCGTCCCCATCTACCTGCGCACCGCGCGGGCGGAGTCGGCCGAGATCAGGAGCAGGCTGTTCGTCGACGCGGCCCGCACCTTCGGCACCCGCTCCGGAGCGACGATCGTGCGGCACATCCTGCCGATCGTCCTGCCGACGCTGCTCACCGTCGCGACGCTGGACTTCTGCTTCGTGATGCTCACCGAATCCTCGCTGAGCTTCCTCGGCATCGGGATCCAACCACCGGAGGTCAGCTGGGGGCTGATGGTCGCCCAGGGGCGTCAGTACCTCCAGACCGCCTGGTGGATCGCGGTGCTCCCCGGCGTCGCCATCGTCATGACCACCGTCTCGGCCACCATCCTCGCCGCCTGGGCGCGCCTGGCCACCGACCCCGCCCAGCGCTGGCGGCTCACCCTGCCCCGAGGGCGCCGCCGGCGGCCCGCCACCACCGGAGAGGGCACCCCATGACCCCGACCACCGCCCCGCCCGCCCGCCAACCGGAACCCGGCGCACCGCCACCCGCGTTGCGGGTCGAGGGCCTCACCGTCGACCTGACCACACCGACCGGCGAGCTGCGCGCCGTCGACGGAGTCGGCTTCAGCGTCCACAAGGGGCGAACGCTCGCCCTACTCGGGGAGTCCGGCTGCGGCAAGTCCATGACCGCTCAGGCGGTGGTGGGCCTCCTCGACCCCGTCGCCCGCGTGACCGGCGGCACCGCCCACGTCAACGGGACCGAGGTCCTGGGGCTCAGCCGCTCCCAGCGCGCCAGGCTCGCCGGGCCCGTCCTGTCCATCGTCTTCCAGGACGCGCTCACCGCCATGAACCCGGTGCGGACCGTGGGCGCCCAACTCGCCGAACCCTTCCGCATCCACCGAGGACTCTCCCGGCGGGCGGCACGGGAGCGGGCCGTCGAACTGATGGACGGCGTCGGCATCCCCGAACCCCGGGCCAGAGCCCGGTCCTACCCGCACCAGTTCTCGGGGGGGATGCGCCAACGCCTGCTCATCGCGATGGCGGTGGCCCTGGAACCCGACGTCCTCATCGCGGACGAACCGACCACGGCCCTGGACGTCACCGTGCAGGCCCAGGTGATGGAACTCCTCGCCGACCTCCAGGCCCGGCAGGGCATGGCCCTCGTCCTCATCACCCACGACCTCGCCGTCGTCGCCGAACACGCCGACGAGGTAGCCGTCATGTACGCCGGGCACGTCGTGGAGACCGGACCGGTCACCGAGGTGTTCACCCACCCCCGCCACCCCTACACGCGGGGGCTGCTCGACTCCGTGCCCGAGCGGGCCGCGAAGGGGCGACCGCTGCACGCCGTGCCCGGCAGCCCACCGGAGCTGGGCTCCATCCCCACCGGCTGCGTGTTCCAGAGCCGTTGCCCGCTCGCCGCCGACGTCTGCGCCGCCGAGCGCCCCCGACCGCGTCCCACCGGACCGTCCCGCGCGGCGGCCTGCCACCGTTCCGAGGAGCTCGCCAGTGACTGACGTGTCCCCACCCTCGGACCAGCCCGCCCCCCTGCTGACGGCGACCGGCCTGCGCAAGTCGTTCCGCGTCGCGAGGAACAGGACCGGGAACGCGCGCCTGACCGCGCTCGACGGAGTCGACCTGCGGGTCGAACGGGGCCGCACCCTCGGTCTCGTCGGCGAGTCCGGCTGTGGCAAGTCGACCCTGGCCCGCGTCCTGCTGTTGCTGGAACGGCCCGACGAGGGCACCCTCCGCTTCGACGGCATCGACCCGTTCACCCTGCGCGGCCGCGCCCTGCGCGCCTGGCGGCGCCGCGTCCAGATGGTCTTCCAGGACCCCTTCGCCTCCCTGAACGCCCGGATGACGGCGGCGGAGATCATCGCCGAGCCGTGGCGCAGCCACCGCGACATCGCCCCCGAGGGCGCTCGCCGGGACACCAGGGTGCGCGAGCTGCTCGACCTCGTCGGCCTGCGCCCAGGGGACGCCCACCGCTATCCCACCGAGTTCTCCGGCGGGCAACGGCAACGCATCGGCATCGCCCGCGCGCTGGCCCTCGGCCCCGACCTGATCGTCTGCGACGAACCGGTGTCCGCGCTGGACCTCTCCGTGCAGGCGCAGGTGCTGAACCTGCTTGCCGACCTCCAACGCGAGTTGGGGGTGTCCTACCTGTTCATCTCCCACGACCTCTCCGTCGTCCGCCACGTCGCCGACCGGGTCTCGGTGATGTACCTGGGCAGGGTCGTCGAACACGGGCCGGCCGAGGAGGTCCTCGACCGCCCGGTCCACCCCTACACCTCGGCGCTGGTGTCCTCCGCCCCGTCCCTCGAACTCACCGGCGACGGCCGGCGGCGGACCGTGCTCCAAGGGGAGATCCCGTCTCCGATGGACCCGCCATCGGGTTGCCGGTTCCGCACCCGCTGCCCCCGGGCGACGACGGTGTGCGCGGAGGCGGAACCACCGCCGGCCACCCGGTCCGGTGCCCCGAGTGGCACCGGAGATCACCGGGGGTGGTGCCACCACCCGCTGGGACCCACCCCGGCTCCGCCATGAGCGGCGCGGAGTTCTGGCTGCTCAGCGCGGTCGTCCTCCTCGGAGCGCTCGCCCAGGCCTCGATCGGGTTCGGACTGGGCCTGCTCGCCGCCCCGGTGGTGGCCCTGGTCGATCCCACACTCGTGCCCGTCACCCTGATCCTGCTCGCGACCGGGGTGACCGCCACCGTCCTGGTGCTGGACCGGCAACACGTCGACCTGCGGGGGACCGGCATCGCCCTCGGCGGCCGGGTCGTGGGAACGGTGGCGGGTGCCGCCCTGGTCGCCGCGTTGCCCGCCCGGGCGCTGGCGGTCGCCGTGGGAGTGGTCGTCCTGCTCGGGGTGGTCGCCACCGCCGGGGGCCTCACGCCACGCCCCACCACCCGGGCCGTCGCCCTCGCGGGCGCGGTCTCCGGTCTGATGGGCACCGCCACGTCCATCGGGGGCCGCCGATGGCGATGGTCTGGCAGGGGATGGCCGGCCCCCGTCTGCGAGGCACGATGAGCGGGTTCTTCCTCGTGGGTTCCCTGCTCAGCCTCGCCGCCCTCGCCGTCGCCGGCAACGTCGAGATCACCACCCTCCAGCACACCCTGTGGCTGCTGCCCGCCGCCCTGGCCGGGGTGCTCCTCGCCCGCCGCGTCTCCGGAGCCCTCGACAGCCGACGTTCCCGCACCGCCGCGATGGCGCTGGCCAGCATCGGTGCCGTGGTCCTGATCGGCCAACAGGTGCTCTGACCAGGCCATCCACCACAGCTGTTCCGGTCAGGGCTGGCGCTGTCCGGGAACCGGGCGGCGGGGTTGGTCGCGGCCGGTCCTCTGGTCGCGGGGCGCCGGTGACGAGGCGAGTCGCCCTGTCGAGGACGAAGCCGCGCCCCCGGCCCCCCGGGGTGCCCGCGCTGCCCGCCCTACCCGACGAGGGGCCTCGCCTCCGAGGCACAGCCGTGAGCGGTCACCGCGACCGGGGCGCCTCAGATGTCCCGGACGAAGATGATGGCGTCGGTCTGGTCGGTGGTGGCCGGGTCGAGCGGGAAGTAGGTGTGGTCAGCCGGGACGCGTGGCGCTGGTTCCCGGTCGAGAGCCGAGGCGAGACGGGCGGGATCGACGACGGTGCGGGCGTCGGGGAGGGTCGACAACAGCCCTTCGAGGCTGTCGGGCCGGGGAACGTCGGAGCCCCGGGTGCCGAAGGCGGTGGCGGCGTCCCTCGGCCGCCGGGCGGGGCCCCGAGCAGGAGGGTCACGGCCGGACGCCAGCTCGCACGACGTTCTCCAACGGATGACCACTGGAGAGGCGGCCGATGTTCGCCGCGATGTCGCGGGCGCGGCCGGCGAAGGTCTCCAGGGTGTGGCCCGAATGGTGCGGGGTCATCACGACGTTGTCGAGCGCGTCGAAGGGCCGCGAGTAGCCCCGGGCGCCCAGCCCGTCCTTCGGGTGGCCCCACCAGACGTCCAGCGCGGCACCGCCGATGCGCCGTTCCGCCAGCGCCTCGTACAGCGCGTCCTCGTCGATGATCGGCCCCCGCGACACGTTGACCAGCACCGCGTCCGGGCGCATCGCCGCCAGCTCCGCCGCACCCACCAGCCCCCGGGTCTCCGCCGACAGCGGGACGGTCAGGACGACCAGGTCCGAGGACGCCAACAGGTCCGGCAGGCGGTCCTGGCCGTCGACCCGGTCCACCACCACCCCCGGCGGAACCGGGGCACCCGGGTCGCGCCGCACGGCCCGCACCCGCATCCCCAGGGCGCTGGCCGCCCTGGCGACCGCACCCCCGATCTCACCCATGCCCACCAGGCCCACCGTCCGCCCGGCGAGGGTGCCCCCCAGGGGGACCGCCGGGTCGAGCGCGACCGACTCCCACCGACCGGCCCGCAGTGACCGGTCGGCGCGCGGCACCCGGCGGAACAGCATGATCGCGGCCATCACCACGTACTCGGCGATCGACCGGCCGTGGTGGAAGGTGTTGCACACGTGGACCGCCGGGGCCAGCGCGTCCAGCGCGACCCGGTCCACCCCCGCCCCGGTCACGTGCACCAGCCGCAGGGCGGGGGCGGCCCCGGCCATCTCCGCCGACACCCGGGAGGCCACCAGCACCTCGGCGTCACCGAGGCGGGAGATGACCTCCTCGTCCGGCCGGCCCACCAGGAACTCCCAGTCGTGGCCGTCGCTCCCGCCCCGGGTCAGCACGTCCCGGAACCTGTCGATGATGGGGTCGGTGAGCACGATCCGCATCGGACGGACTCCTCCCGTGTCGCGCGTGCCCGAGCCCCGGTGGCCGTCGCCGGTCACCAGCGGGGCGCGGTCGGGTCGAACGCGGGCTCGAAACGGCGCAGGTACCCGGTGTCGTCCCGCTCCCGGATGCCGCAGGACAGGTAGCGCTCGTGGAGCCGGGCCAGCGCGTCGCGGTCGAGTTCCACGCCCAGCCCGGGAGCGGTCGGCACCGGGACCGCTCCCGCCTCGAAGCGCAGCGCGCCCGGCACGACCACGTCGTCCTCGGGGTGTTTCCACGGCCAGTGCGTGTCGCACGCGTAGGTGAGGTTCGGCGTGGCCGCCGCGAGGTGGGTCATCGCGGCGAGGCTGATGCCCAGGTGCGAGTTCGAGTGCATCGACAGCCCGAGCGCGAACGTGTCGCAGATCCCCGCCAACGTCCTGGAGCGGTGCAGACCACCCCAGAAGTGGTGGTCGGAGAGGACCACGCCCACCGCCGAACGGGCGACGGCGGGCCTGACGTGGTCGAAGGCGACGACGCACATGTTCGTCGCCAGCGGAGTCGACACCGCCTCGGCGACCCTGGCCATGCCCTCGATGCCCGTGGTCGGGTCCTCCAGGTACTCGATGACGCCGTCGAGTTCGCGGCCGACGCGGATGGCGGTCTCCACGCTCCAGGCACCGTTGGGGTCGACCCGCAGCGGGTGGTCCGGGAAGGCCACGCGCAGGGCGTGGATCGCGGCGACCTCCTCCTCGGGCGGGAACACGCCGCCCTTGAGCTTGATCGCGCCGAACCCGTACTCGTCGACCATGCGGCGGGCCTGCGCGACGATCTGGTCCGGGGTGAGCGCCTCACCCCAGTGGTCCGGCTCGGCCCCCGGGTGCCCGGCCCACTTGTAGAAGAGGTAGGCGCTGTAGTCGACCCGGTCGCGGACCGCTCCGCCCAACAGGTCGCTCACGGGTCGGCCGAGCGCCTTGCCCTGGATGTCCAGGCACGCCACCTCGAAGGGGGAGAGCACCCGGTCGGCGGTGCTGCTGCCGGTGACCATGCCGCTCATCCCGTGGCCACGCGTGCCGTGGTCCCCGGCCACCACCGCCCGCACCCGGCGAGCCAGCTCGTTGAGGTGCCAGACGTCGACGCCCACGAGAGCGGCACCGGCGAGGCGCAGCCGGTCGAGGTGCCCGGCGTCGCCGTAGGTCTCGCCCAACCCGGTCAGGCCCGAGTCCGTCAGGACCTCGATGACCGCGCGCAGCGCGAACGGTTCGTGGACCCCGACCGTGTTGAGCAGGGGCAGGTCCCGGAAGGCGACCGGGGTGATCCGCACCTCCCGGATGCGGTGCTCCATCATGGCCGCGTCGCGCATCCTGTTCCTCCGGCTGTACGGCCGACCCGGGGCCGGCGAACGGCGGGTACCGACGCAGCCTAACCGCCGATTGTCCACATGGGTAGACGCGATCCACGGGGGAAGACGCCAGGTGGTGGGGTGCCCCCGTCCCGTCAGGCGCTGCCCAGCGAGCCCAGCTCGGCGGTCAATGCCGCGTGCTCGATCCGCTCCCGCGCCCGGAACATCGCGGCGACGATGTCGGCCTCACGGGCCGGGGTGAGCCGGGCCACCGGCACCGAGGCGCTGATCGCGTCGCTCGCCGGTGTCGAGTAGCGCAGCGGCATCGCGAAGCAGTGCAGGCCCAGGCTGTTCTCCTGCCGGTCGATCGCATACCCCCGTTCACGCGCGGCCGCGAGGTCGCGTTCGAGGGCGGCCCGGTCCGTGCGCGTGTGCTCGGTCAACGCGGTCAGTTCGGCGGGCAGGTGCTCCGCGAGCTCGGGGGCGGGCAGTTCCGCCAGCAGGGCCTTGCCCAGGGCGGTCGAGTAGGCCGGCAGTCGGCGACCGACCCGGCTGTGCGGCCGCAGGTACTGGCTCGACGCCCGGGTCACCAGGTACACCACGTCCTCGCCCGCCAGCCGCCCGAAGTGGAACGTCTCGTCGAGGAGTTCGCCCAGCGAGTCCAGCACCGGTTTGGCGACCCGCACGTGGGCGTCGGTGTCCAGGTAGGTGGTGCCCGCGAGGAGGGCGCGGATGCCGATGGCGTACAGCGCCCCCGAGGCGTCGGTGCGCACCCAGCCGTGCTTCACCAGCGTCCGCAGCAGGGCGTGGCAGCTGCTCCGGGGCATTCCCAGCGCCTCGCTGAGTTCCCGGAGCCGGGCGGGGCGGTTCTGGCGCGCGGCGAGGAGTTCCAGGAGCTCGAGGGTGCGTGCCGCCGACTTCACCTCCCGGACGCCCCCGCTCCGCTCCGGCGCCCCGGGCGCGTCGCCCTCGCCGCCGCGTCCGGGCACGCCGGTGTGGTCTGACATCGGAGCCTCCTCGCCCATTCGCGTCCGATCTGGACATCCGGCGACCGTCGGACGCAGCCGGTAACGCTACCGGGAGCCGCCCGCGGAGTCGGCCGCGCGGGCGCTGGGCCGGTGGGGGTGGTTGGCCGGGGTTGAACCCTGGCGGGTCGTGGTCCCGCCCCGGGAGGGGAGGCGGTCCCCACGCGGACTACTGGGGCTCGTGGTCACTGCCCCGAGGTCGTCCCGGCGGCGGGGTCAGGTGTCCGGTCGGTGGCCATGACGGCGTGCGGGCCGCCACGCCTGCTCGCTCTCCTCGAGGTCAGGAGACGGTGAACGCCGGGTTCGAGGCCCTTCGGTGGTGGAGGCGGCGGAACACCGGCGGGATGGGAGGGAGTGAGCGCAAGGGACGACCTGCCGAGGGGAACTCCGAGCCCAGCGGCCGCGGCGCTGGCCACCCGATGCGAGTGTGTTTATCGCAAGTGTTAGCTTGTTTTTTGCAAGTGACGATGCGGGGGCTTCGTGCGGTACGGCATCCCCGGTGGCGGCGCGACCGGGCTCCGCCACCGGGGCGCCGGGTGCCGCGCCGGCTGGGCGTCCCCCGCCCCGACGAGGGTGGAGTGGTGAGTGATGGGCAGGATCGTGGTGACGGAGTTCCTCACCCTGGACGGCAGGATGAGCGGCCCCGGCAATGACCAGAGCTGGGTGACCGAGACGTTCGACGGCGACATGGACGAGGAGACACTCGCCCAACAACGCACCGTGGACCTGATCCTGCTCGGCAGGGTCACGTACCAGGAGCTGGCTGGCTACTGGCCGACCGTGCGCACCGACCACCCCGAGATCACCCGGCACATGAACGACACCCCGAAGGCCGTGGTGTCGACGACCCTCGACCGCGCGCCGTGGGGTGATCACGCTCCCGCTCGTGTCCTCACCGACCTGCGGCGGGAGACCGTCGCCGCCGTGAAGCGCGAGGTGGCGGGTGACATCGCGGTCATCGGCAGCGCCAGCGTCGTCGCGGAACTCGCCGCCCTGGACCTCGTCGACGAGTACAAACTCATGCTGCACCCCGTCGTCCTCGGTGCCGGCGCACCGCTGTTCGAGAACCTCGACCGACGGCGGTTCACGCACACGAGGACCCGCGCTCTCGCCAACGGGGTCGTGGTCCTGCACTACGCGGCCTGACCGGCCACCCGCGACGCCGAACATCGAAGCCCGAGGGTTCCACGACCAGACGACGCCGGTGACGTCCCCGTGGCCGGGCCGGGCGATCGACGACGCCGAGGTGGCGGAGCGGGTCCCCGGCGGATCGCCGTTCGCGGGTGCCCGAGATCAGCGACGGCGACCGCGACGGCCCGACGCGCGGGGTGCCCGGCGGGGACCTCCGCCCTTCCGGTTGCCGGCCGCCGGCGTCCGGCGTTCCCGACGATCGGTCGTGCCGCGTTCCCGCTTCGCCGGGGCCGGCTCCGCCTGGGGCACCCCCCGGCTGCTGTTGACGGTGCGCCCGCGCACGACCCCGATGAACCGCTCCATCAGATCGGTGGTCTCGACGTCCAACCACACCAACGCCACCCCCGACTCGGGTGCGTCGGAGACCGGGCGCCAGGTCAGGTCCTTGCGGTGGTGGAGACGGGCGAGTGACTGGGGGACGACGAGGAGGCCGGCGCCGGCCGCCACGCGCTCGAATGCGCCCGCGGTGGTCGCCGGCCGCTCACCCGCGACCCGCCCCGGTGGGCGTTCCCACTCCAGCACGTCGTCCTGGGGGTGCAGCAGGACCTCGTCGGCCAGGTCCTCGCTCGACACCACCTCGGCGGCGGCCACGAAGTGCTCCTTCGGCACGACCACCACCGAGGTCTCCGAGTACAGGGGGATCGCGTGCAGGCCGGTGCGGTCGATGGGCAACCGGGTGACGGCCGCGTCCGCCCTGCCGTCCCGCACCAGTCCCACGGCGTCCGGGACGTCGACGGGGAGCACGGCCAGGGTGACTTCGGGGAAGCGTTCCTCCCAGATCCGCGCCCACTTGCCCGGGGTGACTCCCGGTACGTGCGCCAGTCTGAACGAGTGAGGTGCCTCCGGTCCTGCCACGGCGCCAGGTTACCGGGCGTGACCGCGCTCGCCCCAGGCGCTCGTTATCCTGGCGGGTATGACGGCACGGAAGACCCCGCAGACGATGAAGCCCGCCACCGCGGCGAAGAAGCTGGGGGTCTACCTCGACGCGACCCCAGCCGAGTTCCAGGAGGGGGTCGTCTCGCGGGACGAGCTGAACGCGCTCCAGGCCGATCCGCCGGACTGGCTGCGTGACCTGCGGCGCGACGGACCGCACCCCCGGCCCGTGGTGGCCGCCCGGCTCGGCGTCTCCATCAGCGGCCTCGCCAGGGCCGGGATCACCGACGCGCTCACCACGGCGGACATCAACCAGCTCCGGAGCGACAACCCCGACTGGCTCCAGCGGGAACGGGAGATCCGGGCGGAGACCCGGATGGAGGAGCAGCGCCTGCGGGAGCGGGACGCCGAGGACGGCTCCCGCCGCTGACCACCGGCCGGCACCGGCGCGAGCTGGGGCATCACCGGCCGCGCGGCACCGTCGTCGTGCGCGTTCGTCGAGCGGGTAGGGGAGTTCGACCGCCAGCTCCGCCACCGTCACGTCCGCCGGAGTTCCGATCGAGAGCACGGGGTGCTGAATCTCGACAGCACCCCGTACGGGCTCCTGACCCGCGGCGTTACCCGGATGGGGCCCGACGCGAGGTCGGCGGTGCCCGACGACGGCTCGTCCGGCTCCGTCGTCGGGTAGGACGGGACCTCCTCGAGGAAGCCCCGGAGCCGGGGCCCCGGACGGCCTCACCTGACGGGCGAGCCGGTCCAGCAGGAACCGGCGGACCCGCGCGAGGTCGACCAGGCGGGTCGCCAGCCCCTCCGGGCCGAGCGTGAGCCGGAAGACGTTCGTCGTCGGGCCCAGCGGGGTCGCCGGGACCCCGTCCGTCGGCACGCCCGCCCCGGCGTTCCCGCTGACCACGTTCCAGTACCGGTCCACGACCACGGGCGGGTGAGGATCGTGGGCGCGCGGCAGCGTCGCGAGAGCGGCCCGGCGCGGGGCCAGCTCGCCGGTCACCGACGAGCCCACCCCAGACACGCCGCCCCCGAGGAGGGGTGGCCGGGCGGGTGTGACCGACCCGCCCGCCGGTTCCGTCGGGCGTCCCGCCGTGCCCACCCGCCAGGCTCAGCTCGACTCCGGGGCGGCCGGCGGTAGCGGAGATCGCGTGGTCGGTGGTCGGTGGTCGAGCGAGCGTCGCGCGAGGTGGTGGCCCTCCGGCGCTCTGGGTGAGGCGCGCCCGGCCCGGATCAGCTGGTGGGGCGGTCAGCCGGCGCCGTCACCTCGCCCACCACCAGGCGGAGCGCCGCCCGCGCGTGGCGTCGTGCCTCGGCGGGGGAGGGAGCGGCGGTCAGCCCGAGGAGTCGGCGTCGATGCGGTTCGCCCAGCAGCAGGCCGAACAGCGCCTCGGCGCGACCGTCCGCCGCGGCGTCCGGTGGTGTGCCCTCGGCGTCGAGCAGTGCTGAGAGGAGTTCGATGTAGCCGAGGGGGCCGCTGGCGTAGAAGCGCTCGGCCAGACGCGGGAACTGGGGGGCCTCGGCGATCATGAGGCGGTGCAGTCCGACCGCCTCGTCGGAGTGCAGCACGAGGACGAGGCGGGTGGCCACGTCGGTCAGCGACTCGTCCTCCGCCGTGAGCTGGGCGAGCGCGCTCACGCGGAACCGTTCCACCGCGGCGGTGAACACCTCGGCCTTGTCGCCGAAGTAGGTGTAGATGGTGCGCTTCGTCACGCGGGCGGCCGCCGCGAGTTCGTCGATCGAGGTCTGGCCGAACCCCTTGGCCACGAAGAGGCTCACCGCCGCGTCGAGGACCTGGTCTCGCCGGCGCTCGCGTTCCTCCTGGGTGGGGCGGCCACGCTTGGGCCGTCCCGTCGCCTCCACGTGCGTCATCGCATGCCCTTCGTCATCACCGTGCCGGGGTCGGCGGCCTGCCCCACATCCTATAATGATACTAAATAGTGTCATTATCTGCGGGTTCCGCCACACCCGGCGCGGAGCCCGCCAGGGCACGAAGCGAGGAGTACACGATGGCCAAGCGCAGGCCCACCGTGCGCGAACCGCGAGGGCAGCACGGCCCGGCGGGGGAGGACGCCGCCACCGACGGCGGCCAGCGGCGGGAGTTCTACCGGCGGATGGTGTTCATCCGCCGGTTCGAGGAGCGCGCGGCACGCGCGTACACCCAGGCCGAGATCGGCGGCTACTGCCACCTGAACCTCGGAGAGGAGGCGACCGTCGTGGGCCTGATGTCGGCCCTGGAACAGACGGACTACCTCTTCACCAACTACCGCGAGCACGGCTACGCCCTCGCTCGGGGCGTCGCGGCAGGGCGGGTGATGGCGGAGCTCTACGGCCGCCGCGACGGTGTCTCGAAGGGATGGGGCGGTTCGATGCACCTCTTCGACGGGAACGCCCGGCTGCTCGGGGGATACGGCATCGTCGGTGGACAGCTCCCCCTGGCCACCGGAGCGGCCCTCGCCATCGACTACCGGGGCGGCGACGAGGCCGTCGCCTGCGTCATGGGCGACGGAACGACCAACATCGGCGCGTTCCACGAATCCCTCAACATCGCGGCCCTGTGGAACCTGCCCGTCGTCTACGTCGTCGTGAACAACGGCCTCGGCATGGGCACCACGGTGGAGAAGGCCTCCGGCGAACCGGAACTCCACCGCAAGGCCGCCTCCTACCGGATGTCCTCGGCCCGCGTGGACGGCAACGACCCGGTCGCGGTGCGCGAGGCGATGCTCAGCGCCCTCGCGAGCGCCCGGTCCGGGCGGCCCTTCCTCCTGGAGGCGGTCAGCTCACGCCTGAAGGGGCACTCGGTCGTCGACCCCGCCAAGTACCGCACCCGTGAGGAGGTGGAGGCGCTCAGGACCAGCGATCCCGTCGCCGCCCTCGCGTTCCGACTGCGGGACGAGGGCGAATTGACCGACGAGGCGATCGCCGAGATCGACGCCGAGGCCACCAGCGCGGTCGCGGCCGCGGTCGCCTTCGCCGAGGCCAGTCCGGCGCCATCCGTGGACACGCTGTTCGACTACACCTACGCGACGCCGGTTCCCAACGACTCCCGGCGGCTACCGGGACAACCCCTGTTCGAACCAGCGCCCCTCCCGAGGATCGGAGCTGACCGGTGAGCATCATGACCTACCGCCAGGCGCTCCGCGACACCCTCCGCACCGAGATGCGCAGGGATCCGGACGTGCTGCTCCTCGGCGAGGAGATCGGTGTGTTCGAGGGCTCCTACAAGATCACGGCCGGGCTGCTCGCCGAGTTCGGCGAGAAGCGCGTGCGCGACACCCCCATCGCCGAGGAGGGGTTCACCGGGGCGGCCATCGGCGCCGCCATGCTCGGCCTCCGACCGGTCGTGGAGATCATGACGATCAACTTCTCGCTGCTCGCCCTCGACCAGATCGTGAACCACGCCGCCAAGATCTACGGCATGTTCGGCGGCCAGGCCCGGGTCCCGCTGGTCATCCGCACCCCGGGAGGTGGCGGCCAGCAACTCGGCGCCACCCACTCGCAGAACATCGAGCTGTACTACGCGTTCGTGCCGGGGATGAAGGTCGTCGCGCCCTCCAACCCCGCCGATGCCAAGTCCCTGCTGCTGGCGGCGATCCGCGACGACGACCCCGTCCTGTTCCTCGAGAACCTCGCCCTGTACAACGCGAAGGGCGAGGTGCCGGACGACGACACCCCCGGTGAGATCGGCCGAGCCGCCGTCACCCGCCCGGGCCGGGACATCACCGTCGTCGCCTACTCCCGGATGGCCGCCGTCGCCCTCACCGTCGCCGAGCGGATGGCCCAGACCGACGGCATCGACATCGAGGTCGTCGACCTGCGGAGCCTGCGCCCACTCGACCGGGAGACCGTGGTCGACTCCGTCCGCAGGACGCACTGCGCCGTCGTCCTCGAGGACGATTGGCTCACCTACGGCATCGGAGCGGAGATCGCGGCCACCATCTCCGACGGCGCCTTCGACTGGCTCGACGCTCCCGTCCGCCGGGTCGCCATGGCCGAAGTCCCGCTCCCCTACGCCAAGACCCTGGAAACGGCGGCCCTTCCCTCCGCCGACGACGTCACCACCGCCATCCGCCAGACGCTCGCCTCCGTCGGCCGTCGCGCGGGGAAGGACATCCCGTGATCGACATCCTCATGCCCCGCCTCTCCGACACGATGGAGGAAGGCGTCATCGTCGCCTGGCGCAAGAAGCCCGGCGAGGCGGTGGAGATCGGCGACGTCCTCGTCGAGATCGAGACCGACAAGGCCACCATGGAACACGAGGCCTACGAGGCGGGAACCCTCCACGAGATCCTCCTCCCGGAAGGCGAGACGGTGCGCATCGGCACCGTGATCGCCCGGATCGACGACGGCCGGGAACCCCTGGCGGGGACTCCTCCGCGGGACGGCACCAGCCAAGGGAAGCCCCCGGCACCCGCCACGAGCGAGCCGCCCATCCCCGAGAGCGGTTCCGCCCCCGCCACGGACCCGGCCCCCACCGAGGGCGGGGCGGCCACCTCCCCACCCGCGCGACGCCCGCTCGCCACGCCGCTCGTCCGGCGACTCGCCCGCGACAACGCCATCGACCTCAACGAGATCATCGGCAGCGGGCCGGGGGGTCGGATCATCCGAGCCGACCTCGACAGGGCGCTGGCCCGAAGCCCCGGGGCGACCGGGCACTCGGTTCCCGCCGCTAGCGGCGGTGCCACCACACCGAACGGCGGCGTTCCCACCGGAGCGACCTCGGTCCCCTTCGACACCACTCGGCAGGTCATCAGCAGGAGACTCACCGAGAGCAGCAGCTCGGTCCCGCACTTCTCCGTCACCGCCGTCGCCGACGTCGAGGAACTCCTCGCCCTGCGGGCGCGGATCAACGCCGAGCTCGACGACGCCGGCCAGGGGAAGGTCAGCCTCAACGACCTCATCGTCCGGGCCAGCGCCGTCGCCCTCCGGGAACACCCCGGGGTCAACGCCTCCTACTCCGAGGAGGGCCGAGGGGCCACCCTGCTGCACGAGCACGTCAACATCGGGATCGCGGTCGCCTCCGACCACGGCCTCGTGGTCCCGGTCATCGCCGACGCCGACCGCATGGCGGTCTCCCGCATCGCCGCCGAGTCCCGGCGGTTGGTGGGGCTGGCGAAGGACCGCAAGCTGAGCGGCGCGGACATGACCGGCGGCACGTTCACGATCAGCAACCTCGGCATGTACCAGGTGGAGAGCTTCACCGCCATCATCAACCCACCGGAGGGCGCGATCCTCGCCGTCGGAGCGGCCCTCCCCGAACCGGCGGCGGTCGAGGGCGCCGTCGCGGTGCGCCACCGCATCCGCTGCACGCTCTCGGCGGACCACCGCATCATCGACGGCGCTCTCGCCGCGCGGTTCCTGTCCACACTCACCAGCCTGCTCGAACACCCGCTGCGGATCATCGCCTGAGCCGACGCGGGGTGGGACCGCTCCTCCGGGCCGCGTCCCCCGGGATCGTGTCCCACCCCGCCACGTACCCGACCAGCGCGGGGCGTTCCCACCGCACCCGCCCCAGCGAGGAACACCGCGCCAGCCTCGGCGAGGAACCACCACGCCAGCGCACGGACCTCACCAGTGGGAAGTCGCGCGGAACCCCTGTTCGTCGTCCCTCGGTGCGCGGAGCGGTCAGCGCCGGCGGTGTGGCCGACCTGCCGCCGTCGGAGCCGTCGCGCGGCCGGTCCCACCACCGGCGTCAGCCCGCGTCCGACGCTTACCCCCTGCCGCCCGGTGCCGCCACGTCGTCCAACCGAGGGAATCGAACTCGCCGCTGACCGGCGTCCTCTCGTCGCGCACCCCCGGGACGGCTGGCGCTATCGGGCCGGGAGCCCCACCCCCGGCACCCCGCCCCAGGCGCGCGGGACACGGTTCCGCCCTGCCGGGTGGCCGACGATGCGGCAGATTCTCGACAGGGGCCCCGGGCCGCTCCGGCTGGGACACCCGACCTCGGCGGTGCGGGAGGGGGACGAGCATGGACCTGAACACGGTGACCGAGGTGCGCGACGCCCGGCAGCGGGGAGAATGGCGGCCCGGCGACGCGTGGCTGGCGGGTGGCACGTACCTGTTCTCCGAGCCCCAACCACACCTGCGCCGGCTCGTGGACCTCGCCCGCATGGACTGGCCGCCCGTGGCGATCCTGGCCGACGGCTCGTGGGAAATCGCGGCGACCTGCACGATCGCCGAGCTGTCCGCCTTCGCGGCGACCACGGGACCCGCGACCTCCGGGCTGGTCGAGCGGTGCTGCCGGGCGTTCCTGGCGTCGGTCAAGATCTGGAACACCGCCACGGTGGGCGGGAACCTGTGCCTGGCGCTGCCCGCCGGACCGATGATCTCACTCACCGCCGCCCTCGGCGCGGTCTGCCGGCTCATCGCCACCGACGGCACCCGCCGCGCGCTCCCCGTCACCGACCTCATCACCGGGCCGGCCCGCACCGCCCTCACCGAGGGCGAGCTGCTGCGTTCGGTCACCATCCCAGCCCGGGCGTTGTCGGCCCGAACCGCGTTCCGGCGGGCGTCCCAGCACCAGCACGGCCGGTCCTCGGCCCTGCTGGTCGGAACCCTGGACGGGAGGCGGTTCTCGCTCACGGTCACCGCGTCGACCCCCCGCCCTGTGGTGCTCGAGTTCGCCGCTCCGCCCACGGCGGAGGCGCTGAGCACCGCGATCGACGGCGCCGTGGGCGGAAACTGGCTCGACGACGTGCACGGGATACCCGCCTGGCGGCGGCACCTCACCCTGCGACTCGCGGACGAGGTGCTGGCCGAACTGGGGGCAGCGCCGTGACCGTCGAGGTCAACGGCCGGTCCCTCGACGGCCCGACCCGACCGGGGCAGTGCCTGCGCACCTACCTGCGCGAGCGGGGCCTACTCGGGGTGAGGAAGGGGTGCGACGCCGGCGACTGCGGAGCCTGCACCGTGCACGTGGACGGGGTTCCGGTGCACTCGTGCGTGTTCCCGGCGTTCCGCGCCGTCGGCCGGCGGGTCACCACGATCGAGGGCCTGGCGCGCGACGGGCACCCCCACCCGGTCCAGCGGCGGTTCCTCGACGCGCAGGGGTTCCAGTGCGGCTTCTGCACCCCCGGGTTCGTCATGACCGCCGCCGGCCTGGACACCGCCGCCGGGCTCGCGGGAACCCCACCGGAGGAGCTGCGTCGCCTGTTCAAGGGCAACCTGTGCCGCTGCACCGGCTACCGGGCCATCGAGGACGCGCTGCGCGGCGTCCGGCACGTCGAACACCCCCAGGCCGGGACGGCCGTCGGTCGAAGCCCCGGGGCACCGGCCGGACCGGGGATCGTGACGGGGACGGCCCGCTACACCCTGGACCTGGACGTGCCCGGACTGCTGCACATGAAGCTGCTGCGCTCCCCGCACGCCCACGCCCGCGTCCTGGCGATCGACACCCACGAGGCGCTCCGGGTTCCCGGCGTGCGCCTGGTGCTCACCCACAAGGACGCGCCACCCCGGCTGTACTCCTCCGCCCTGCACGAATCCGTCGACGACGACCCCGCCGACACCCGGTTGCTCGACGACGTCGTTCGACACGTCGGCCAGCGCGTCGCCGCCGTGGTCGCCGACACCGTGTCCGCCGCCGAGGAGGGCTGCCGCCGCCTCGCCGTGACCTACGAGGTGCTGCCCGCCGTGACCGACCCGGAAGCCGCCACCGCACCCGGCGCGCCCGTCGTGCACGACAAGGACCCCGTGACCAGCCGGATCGCCCGGCCACGGGACAACGTGGTGGCCGAGCTGCACGCCGGGGTCGGCGACGTCGACGCCGGACTGAGGTCGGCGGACGCGGTGTACGAGAACACCTTCCACACCCGGCGCGTGCAACACGCGAGCCTGGAGACCCACGGCGCGATCGGCTGGCTCGACGCCGATCCCGCCACCGGCGCGGAGCGACTGGTGATCCGGTCCAGCACCCAGGCGCCGTTCCTGACCCGCCGCGCGCTGTGCGCGCTGTTCGACCTGCCCCCGGACCGGGTCCGCGTCGTCACGGCCTTGCTCGGCGGCGGCTTCGGCGGCAAACAGGAGATGCTCGTCGAGGACGTGGTGGCCCTCGCGGTGCTGAGGTCGCGCGCCCCGGTCAGCCTCGAGTTCACCCGCGCCGAGCAGTTCACCGCCGCCACCACCCGCCACCCGTTCACCGTCACCGTCACGGCCGGGGCCCGCCACGACGGCACCCTCACCGCGCTGAAGCTGCACGTGGTGGCCGACACCGGCGCCTACGGCAACCACGGCCCCGGCGTGCTCCTCCACGGCTGCGGCGAGTCGGTGGCCCTCTACCGGTGCCCCAACAAGCGGACCGACGCCCGCTCCGTCTACACCCACACCGTGCCTTCCGGGGCCTTCCGGGGCTACGGGCTCGGGCAGGTCACCTTCGCCGTCGAGTCCGCACTGGACGAGCTGGCCCGGCGCCTGCGCCTCGACCCGCTCACGCTGCGCGAACGCAACCTCATCCGGCCCGGCGACGACCTGGTCGCTCCCGGCGACACCGAACACGACCTCCACCTCGGCGGCTACGGTCTCGACCAGTGCCTCCGCGTCGTCCGCGCCGCCGGGAGCTCCCCAGCCGAGCCGGCACCCCCGGGGTGGCTCGTCGGGGACGGCGCCGCCGTCGCGATGATCGCCACCATCCCCCCGCGCGGGCACCTCGCCGACGCGGCGCTCACCCTGCTGCCCGACGGCACCTTCGCGCTCGCCGTCGGCACCGCCGAGTTCGGCAACGGCACCACCACGGTGCACCGCCAGATCGCCGCGACCGCGCTGGGCACCACGGTGGACCGGGTCACCGTGCACCAGTCCGACACCGCGCTGGTCGGGCACGACACCGGAGCGTTCGGATCCACCGGCACCGTCGTCGCCGGCGCGGCCGTCCTGCGGGCGGCCCGCGCCCTCGTGGACACCCTCCTCGACGCGGCCGCCACGTTCCACGCGCTGGACCGGGCGCGCTGCCGCCTCACCGACGGCGCCGTCGTGTGCGCGGGTGACCGCGTCCCGCTCGAAGGGCTCCACGCCGCCGCGCTCGCCGCCGGCACCAGCCTGACGGCCACCGGCCATTCCCGGGGGACACCCCGTTCGGTGTCGTTCAACGCCCACTGGTTCCGCGTCGCGGTGAACCCGGACACCGGAGAGATCCGCATCCTGCGCAGCGTCCACGCGGCCGACGCCGGCACCGTGGTCAACCCGCTCCAGTGCCGGGGGCAGGTCGAGGGTGGAGTGGCCCAGGCGCTGGGCGCCACCCGGTCCGAGGAGATCCGCCTCGACCCCACCGGGGCCGTCACCACCACCGCGCTGCGCGGCTACCGCATCCCCACCTTCGCCGACACCCCTCGCACCGAGGTCCACTTCGCGGTCACCACCGACGACCTCGGGCCCTTCGGGGCGAAGTCCATGAGCGAGAGCCCGTTCGTCCCGGTGGCACCCGCGTTCGCCAACGCCGTGCGCGACGCGACCGGCGTTCGCTTCACCACGCTGCCACTCACCCCGGACCGCGTCTGGTCGGGCTTGCGCGACCAAGGCCGGTGACCCGGCCCCACCCCAGCGGCCGCCCGCACGGTTCGCCGCCCGTGAGCCCTCCACCAGACCCCGGCGACGAGCGTCCCGGGCGGCGGGTCGCATCCGGGTCCTCGGGCCTCGACGCATCGGGAACCGCCCCACGGGAACCACCCGGGCCGTGGCGGGGGAGCCGGCCGCCAGGCGCTCCCCGGCCCGCCCGGTCGTCCCCGGACAGGCCCTCCACGGCGCCCACCCGCCCCCGGGTCCGGTGTTTCCCGGGAGCGGTCGCGGAAGGGGCGACGGGGAACGGCGCGCGGCAGACCCGGACCCCGGCGGAAGCCCCGGCGCCGCTCACCTCACCTCCGCATCCGAGTCGGGGCGAGCGCCCGCGCGAGGCCACGTCCACCCCGAGGACCGGCCTCGTCGCGGAGAGCCGTCGACCGCCATCGGCACCAGGCCGCACCACATCCATGCACCCCCGCGCCCCGGCCACCTCGTCCCGGGTGGAACACGCGCGGCGCGGGGGAGCGGGTCAGGCCACCCGGGAGTTCAGGAATCCGTCCCAACCCTCGTCGAACGTCGCCCGGTCGGCGATCTCGAACCGTTGCCCGGTCGGACCGGTGAAGTAGGCGAACCCCCAGGGCCCACCGTCGTCGTCGAGGCCGACGACCTCCTCGGTGAACCCCAGGTCGCGCAACCGGTCCAGGTCGGACGCGAAGTCCTGGGCCCAGTACCCCAGGTGGTGCACCCCACCCCCCGCCCCGGTCGAGAACGGGGTGCCTGGCGTCGCCTGGATGAGCTCGAAGTGCGGCGCCTCGAGCGAGTAGACCACCGGGAACTCGACCTCGCGGTCGACCCCGCCGTACCGGAGCCCCATCTCGAACTCGACAGGAGTCGTCCAGCGAGCCCCGGACAACGCGGTGAGGTGCCTGGCCGCCGCGTCGAGGTCGTCGACGACGTAGCCGAAGTGGTAGAAGTCGCGTGGACGGAGAATGCTCACGTGGTTCCCGCCTACTCGTCCGCTGATCCGAGCCGGGCGACGAACCGCCACGCGTCGCCACCCTCGGTGACCATTCCCTTCGTACCGGTGGTTCCCGGGCCTGTCAACGCTGGTCGGCTCCGAGGTCCAACACCGCGAGACGCGCCGTCTTGTCGGCCATCCGGAGTTCGGGACCGAGATCGAAACCGTTGCGCCGCAGCAGGTCGAGGACCTTGGCGTTGCGGGCGTCCGGTTCGGCCACCACCCGACGAACGGCCGGGTCGCGCGACACGAAGGCCACCACGGCCGCGAGGAGGGCGGAGGTGAAACCCGGCTCCGGGTCACCAGCCGGGGGGCCGCTGAACAGGTGGAACCCGATGTCCCCCCGCCGCACCTCGTAGTAGTCGCCCATCGGGTCCTCGGCTGGCTCGTAGGTCTGGACCAGGCCCACCGGCACACCGCGCCGGCGCGCGAGGAAGGCGTGGTGGGTCGGAAGGGAGTCCACGTACCGGTAGGTCTCCAGGACCTCCGCCCGGCTCAGGCCGGTCATCCCCCAGAAACGGGCGCGGTCCTGTGTCACCCACCGGTGGAGCAGGTCGACGTCCGACGCCGGGACGAGCGGGTGCAGCGCGATCAGTCCGAGGGCACCCGCGTCGAACTCGAACACCGGGCCGGCGGGATGAGGGCGGGACTCGTCGGTTCTCACGTCACTCCTCGCTGGTCCGCGCAGCGTGGGAAGTCGCGCACGGCGACCGTGCCGATCCGGCAAGTTACCATGATCCGGCGGCCCGGTAGGAGGGTTCGGGAGCCCGCCGTCCACCCGGGACGTCGTGGCGATCCCGGCCGGAACCTGGTAGCCCAGCGCCCGCGCGGGCGACCACCGGCCGACCTCGGGCTCGGGCCACACGCGTCGGTCACCGGGGACCCGCCTCGTCCCACCCGACGCGGACGAGGCCGAACCCACCTGGCGGCGGCAGAGCGGCCACCGCGACGGACGGGAGGCGGACGTGCGCGATGACCCGGACGGCGTGCTGCGGGACGACTGGGGCGTACCGCACCTCGTGGCCCGCGATCCCGACGACCTCGCGCACCTCCAGGGAGTCGTGACCGCGCGGGACCGGGCCTGGCAGCTCGAGGTGGAGCGGCACCGCGCGCAGGGCACCACCGCGGCCTTCCTCGGACCGGCCGCCCTCGACTGGGACCGGTTCGCGCGGCGGGCCCGCCTGGCCGACACCGCGAAGCGGTGCCTGCGGGCGCTCGACCCCGGCACCGCCCGGTGGCTCGGGCGGTACGTGGCCGGCGTCAACGCCGGGCTCGCCGAAGGAGCCCGCACCGCCCCCGAGTTCGACATCGTCGGCGTGCGCCCCGGGCGGTGGCGGACGTGGACACCGTTGGCGGTGTGGCTGTCGCACCACATCCTCTTCGCAGCCTTCCCGGCCAAGCTGTGGCGGACCGAGGCGTCCCGCCTGCTCGGCGCCGCCGGGGTCGAGGTCCTCGCCGCGGACGCGCCGGGCACGGCGGGCAGCAACGGGTGGTTGGTGACCTCGGAGCACACCGCGACCGGTTCCGCGCTCCTCGCCGGGGACCCCCACCGGTACGCGGAGGACCCCGGCATGTACCAGCAGATCGGGCTGGCCTGCCCCGACTACGACGTGGTCGGGTTCGCCGTTCCCGGGGTACCGGGCATCCCGCACTTCGGCCACACCGGAGGGGTGGCGTGGGCGATCACGAACGCGATGGCCGACTGCCAGGACCTGTACGCGGAGCGCCTGCGCCGGCGGGGGAGCGGCGTCGAGGCGCTCGGCCCGAGGGGCTGGCGCCCCGCCCCGGCGCACCGGGAGGCGCTGCGGGTGGCGGGCGGCCCCGACGAGTTCGTCGAGGTGGTGGAGACCGCGCGCGGCCCCGTCGTCGTCGGCGGGCCGGACGAGCCGGTGGCGCTGAGCCTGCGGTACCCGCCGAGGGCGTTGGCCGACGCCGGCTTCGCCGCGCTACCCGCGCTGCTCGCCGCGCGGACGGTCGCCGACGTCGACCGGGCCCTGGACCGCTGGGTGGAACCGGTCAACGTGGTGCTCGCCGCCGACACCGCGGGCGGCACGCTGCACCGGGTCGCCGGGGCCGTGCCCGACCGGGACGAGACCAACGGTTGGCGGGTGGTACCCGCCGACGATCCCCGGTACGCGTGGCAGGGCTGGCGGCCCCTGCCCCGGTCCGAGGTCGGCGGCGTGGCCGTGATGGCCAACGAACGCGGGCTCGCGGCACCGCTGGGCGTCGAGTTCGCAGCCCCCCACCGGCACCGCCGGATCACCGAACTCCTGGGACGAGCGGGTGACTGGACCGCCGAGGAGCTGGGCGTCGTGCACCACGACACCCTGCTCGCCACGGCGGCCCCGCTGATCGCCCTGGCCGCCGACCTGCCCGGTCTGGGAGCGGAGGCGACCTCGCTGGTGCGGCGGCTGGCCGCGTGGGACCGGCGGATGGAGGTCGACAGCCGTGTGGCCGTCGAGTTCGCCGACGTCCGCTCCGAGGTGGTGCGTGGGCTGGTCGCCCACCCCGCGCTGCGGGCGCTCGCCGTGCCCCTGCCCTACCCGGAGGTGTTCCAGCCGTGGCTGGACCCGGTGCCCCGCACCGCCTACGCGCTCACGTCCGTCCTCGCCGGTGGTCTGCTCGACGGACGGGACCTGATCGCGATCCTGCGGGCCGCCGTGGACTCGGTCGCGACGACGGCGGCGCCCCCGGGACTGACCTGGGGCGACCGGCACCGCTTCGCGCCGTGGCGGGCGTTGCCCGACCGATGTGCCACGCCGGCGCAGGGCGTCGGAGGCGACCACGACTGCGTGCTGGCCACCTCGAGCGTCCCCGGTTCGACCCACGCGTTCACCCGCGCGCCCGTCGCCCGGTTCGTCTGGGACCTCGCCCGACGCGAGGACAGCCACTGGGTCGTGCCGTTCGGAGCGGCGGGCAGGACCGACCACCCCCACCACCACGACCAGTTCCCGCTCTGGGCGCGGGGTGACCTGGTTCGGGTCGGGGATCCACTGGCGCGGTCGAGGCCATCGGAGTGACCATCGGCGACGAGGCGCGGGCCGAATCGCCCCTGGAGATCCGCGACCACCGTGTTACTCTCCGAAACTGGTGATCACCAGCACCGAACTCCGGGAGGCGTGGCATGGCCGTGGTCGAACCGCCATCGTCGCCCATGTTACCCGGTCAGGGAACCGCCTCCGCGCGGAGGGCAGCCCGCGCCCACCTGCTGCACAACGAGACGGTCGAGCACTACCGCCAGGTGCTCTCGGAGGGGATCGACCGGGTGGCGCGCACCGTGGCGGACGCGCGGCGGCCCTGCACCGGGATCTCCCCGGACGAACTCGACTCCGTCGTGTCCTCGGTGGACCTCGACCGGCCACTGGCCGACACCACCGCCGCCCTCGACGAGCTGGTGGACGTCTACCTGCGGGACGCGATCTTCTACCACCACCCCCGGTACCTCGCGCACCTCAACAGCCCGGTCGCGATTCCCGCCCTCCTCGCCGAAGTGGTGCTCAGCGCCCTCAACTCCTCACTCGACACCTGGGACCAGAGCGCCGGGGCCACCCTGATCGAACGCCGCCTGGTCGACTGGACGGCCCGCAGGATCGGCTTCGACGACCGAGCCGACGGGGTCTTCACCAGCGGAGGAACGCAGTCCAACCTCCAGGGGCTGCTGCTCGCCAGGGAGGAACTGCTCGCCGGGCTGGGCGCTGGCACCGATCGGCACGGGCAGTGGCCCCGGCTGCGCGTCCTGGTCTCGGAGGTCGGGCACTTCAGCGTGCGCAAGGCCGCCAGGCTGCTCGGCCTCGGACCGGGCGCGGTGCTGCCCGTTCCCACCGACCGGTCCTGGCGGATGTCGCCCACCGCCCTGGCACGGGAACTGGACCGCTGCCGGCGACGCGGCGAGCACGTGGTCGCGGTCGTCGCGACCGCCGGCACCACCGACTTCGGCAGTATCGACCCGTTGCCCGAGATCGCCGCCCGGTGCGCCGACGCCGGGGTCTGGCTCCACGTCGACGCCGCCTACGGGGGCGGCCTGCTGCTCTCACGCACCCGGTCCCACCTGCTCACCGGGATCGACCGTGCCGACTCGGTCACCATCGACTTCCACAAGACGTTCTTCCAACCCGTCAGCTCCAGCGCGCTCGTCGTCCGCGACGGAACCGCGCTCCGGCACGCCACCGACCGCGCCGACTACCTGAACCCGCGCTGGATGGCGGATCGGGACATCCCCAACCAGGTCGACAAGAGCCTGCAGACGACCCGCCGCTTCGACGCGCTCAAACTCTGGCTGACCTTGCGCGTCACCGGAGCGGACCAGCTCGGCGAGCTGGTCGACGAGCTGGTCGAGCGCACCTCCGAGGCGTGGCGAGCGCTCAGCGCCGACCCCCGGTTCGAGGTGGTGACGCGGTCACCACTGAGCACCGTCGTGTTCCGCCACCTCCCCGAGGGAGCGGACCCGGAGCTGGTGGACGAGGCGAACCTGCACGCCCGCGAGGCCCTCGCCGGTACCGGCGACGCCGTCGTCGCGGCCACCCGGGTGCGCGGCCGCCACTACCTGAAACTCACGCTGCTCAACCCGCGCACCACCGTCGAGGACATCACGCGGCTCGCCGAGCTGGTCGCCGAACACGCGGGTGACCACGTCCGGGCTCACCACGCGGACACCGCCCCCGACACCGCGGAACGGAGAGCGGCATGCCCGTCCATGACGTCGTCACCGTCCGCCTGAACCACCGATCCTCCCGCCGGGTCGAGTCCCACCACCGGGCCGGGACGGCCCTCGACCGTGCCCGCCCCGAGCGGATCCCGCGACCGTCGGCACCACCACCGGGGCGGAGCCGACCAGCGCCGCGCCCGCCGGCCCCGGCCCCGGCCCCGGCCCCGACCGCCGGTGGCCCGGGCCCCTGACGTCCGCTCGCCCCGCCCCACCCCGCCACGGGCGGGCCGCCCACCCGCCGGTGCCACGCCCGCACGGGAGGACGACCGCGCTCCCCGCGTACCCCGTCCACCTCGGGGCCGGACCGTGATCGAGATCCGCTACCGCCGGGTGCACCCGGAGTTGGGCGAGTTCGCGCTCCGCGACCTCGACCCCGACGCCGACGCCCCGTTGCTCCACCGCTGGGTCACCCACCCCAAGGCGCGGTTCTGGTTGATGGGCGACTGGGACGTCGCGGCCGTCGCGGCCGAGTACCGGCGCATCACCGCCCACCCGCACCACGACGCGTTCCTCGGGCTGTGGCGGGGGGAACCGGCGTTCCTGGCGGAACGGTACGACCCGACCAGGGTGGAACTGCGCGGCCTGTACCCCGCCCAGGACGGTGACGTCGGCATGCACTTCCTGTGCGCCCCCACCGACCGCCCGGTGCGCGGTTTCAGCCACGCCGTGATCAGCACGGTGATGTGCTGGCTCTTCGACGACCCGGCGACCCGGCGGGTGGTGGTCGAACCGGACGTCCGCAACACGGCGGTGCAAGCCCTCAACGCGGCCGTCGGTTTCACCGCGCGAGGCCCGGTCGTCAAACCCGAGAAGGTCGCCCTGTTGAGCACGTGCACCCGGGACGGCTTCCGGGACGGCACCCGGATGACGGAGGTGCCGTGACCCCGGACGAGTCGGTCGCCCACCTGACCCCCACGTCGTGGGACCTGGCGAGTCGCGCGCTGCTGGCCAAGGCCCTCGCCGAGTTCGCGCACGAACGGCTGCTGCGCCCACGGCCAACCGGGGACGGCTCGACCTACCTGGTGCGCGGCGACGACCCCTTGGTGGAGTACCGGTTCACCGCGTCCGTGCTGGCCCTCGACCACTGGGTGGTGGACGCGGCGAGTGTGGTCCGCCACCAGGGTGGAGCCGAAACCCCCCTGGACGCGCTCGGCTTCTTCCTCGACTTCCGGAGCGCCCTCGACCTCGACGGCGAACCGCTCCCCACCTACCTGGAGGAGATCAGCGCGACCCTCGCCGCCGCCGCGTTCCGGCTCGCCACCCCTGCCCCCGGCGCCGCGGAACTGAGCCGCGCCGCTTTCCAGACCATCGAGGCGAACCTCCCCGAGGGCCACCCCGCCTTCGTCGCCAACAGCGGCCGGATCGGCTTCGGCGTCGACGGCCAGCACCGCTACACCCCGGAGAGCGCCCGACCGACACGGCTCGTGTGGCTGGCCGCCCATCGCGATCACTGCACCTTCCGCTGTTCCGGGCACCTCGACTACGACGCGCTGGTGTCGGCCGAACTCGACGACCGGACCCGCGCGTCGTTCGCCGCGGTGCTGGGCGGGCTGGGCCTCGACCCCGACGACTACCTGCTGCTGCCCGTGCACCCGTGGCAGTGGTGGCATCGCGTGTCGGTGACCTTCGCCGCCGAGCTCGGCGCCCGCAGGCTGGTGTGCCTGGGGGAGGGGCCGGACGAGTACCAGCCCCAACAGTCGGTGCGCACCTGGTTCAACGTGACGAACCCGCGACGGCACTACGTCAAGACCGCCCTGTCCGTGGTCAACATGGGGTTCGTGCGCGGGCTGTCGGCCGCCTACATGGCCGCCACCCCGGCGATCAACGACTGGGTCGCCGACCTCATCGCCGGCGACGAACTGCTGGTGTCGACCAGGGTGTCGATCCTCCGGGAGCTGGCCTCCGTCGGCTACCACCACCGCCACCTCGACGCCGCGACCGAACGCACCTCCCCGTACCGGAAGATGCTCGCCGCGTTGTGGCGGGAGAGCCCGGTACCCACGCTCGAACCGGGCAGGCGGCTGAGCTCGATGGCCGCGCTGCTGCACGTCGACCGTGACGGCCACGCCCTCGCCGCCGCGCTCATCGAGGAGTCCGGCCTGCCCCCGGCCGAGTGGTTGCGCCGGTACCTGGACGCCTACCTGGTCCCGCTGCTGCACTGCTTCTACGCCCACGGGCTGGCGTTCATGCCGCACGGCGAGAACGTGATCCTCGTGCTGTCCGGCGGAGTCGTGGAACGGGTCATCCACAAGGACATCGCCGAGGAGGTCGTCGTGATGGACCCCGACGCGCCCCTTCCCGACGAGGTCGCCCGCGTGTACGCGGACGTGCCGGAACACATGAGACTGCTCTCCATCCTGTCGGACGTGTTCGACGGGTTCCTCCGTTTCCTCAGCGCGGTCCTGCACACCCGTGGCGTGCTCGACGAGGACGCGTTCTGGCGCACCGTCGGCGAGTGCGCGGCGGACTACGTGCGGGCCGTCCCGCACCTCGCCGACCGCGTCCGCCGCTACGACCTGTTCGCCGACGAGTTCGCGTTGTCCTGCCTGAACCGCCTCCAACTCCGCGACACCCGCCAGATGGTCGACCTCGCGGATCCGACCGCGGCGTTGCGACTGGTCGGGACACTCCGCAACCCCATCGCGCCGTACCGCCCGGCCGGGTGCTGAGTGCGCGCCGTTCCCGCCCCGGGCACCGGGGCCACCGCCGACCACGCGCCACGAGGCAGTCGCGGCGCCCCGGGATCCCGGCCCGGGGACCGAGCGACGACCGGGGCGAACCGGGGAGGCAGGTCCGAACGGGGCACCGTCGGCGGCCTGGTTCCACGAGGGGTTCGTGGACCCGGCGAACCCGACCAGGACCGGGATCGGTGACGTCCACCGTGGTGAAGGGTGCCCGGACCGCGACGGCGCGCTGGCGGATGTTGGCGGTCGAACGGTTCCGCCTCCTCGCGCTCCTCCACGGCGATCGTGGACCGCTGGCGGTCCTGTTGTCGTCGCACACGGCCGCCGCCCTCGCGCCCGCCGCGATCGCGCTGTGCGGCGGCTGGCTGGTCTCCCGGATCAGTGACGTCAGCGCCCTCGGCGCCCCACCGTCCACCCTGGCGCTGCCACTCACCGCCATCGCCGCGTTGCTGCTGGTGGAACAGGCCGCGCTGTCCGTCCGGGGTGACGTCGAGTTCCTGGTCGCGGGCCGGATCGACGGCCGGATCCGGGGCGAGGTGCGGCGGCTGGCCACCCGTCCGCTCGGAGTGGAGCACCTGGCGAGGACGGACGTCGCCGCCCTGGTGTCCCGGGCGTCGGACATCGGGCACGGGGCGCGGCGCAGCCCCGGCCGGGCGGCCACGGGCCAGCTCACCCTCACCTTCCGGCTGGTCGCCGCCCTCGCCAGCGCGGCCGTCGTCGCCCAGGTCTCACCACCCCTCGCCGCGGGCCTGCTGCTCGCGTCGCTGCTGATGCGCGCGACCATCCGACGCCAGTGGTTGCGGCTGGCCCACGCCGACACCGAGAGGCAACCCCACCTGGATCGCGTCCGCTACTGGGACCGCCTCGGCTCGCAGGGCGCCGCGGCCAAGGAGATCCGGCTGTTCGGGCTCTCCCGCTGGCTCACCTCGGTCCGAGTCGACGAGGAGCGCCGCTGGTCCGAACCCCTGCGCGCCCTGCGGCTGTCGATCCTCTCCCGCCAGCACTGGATCTACCTGCTCGGCTTCGGAGCCGGCGCCGCGGCCCTGCTGGTACCCGGGCTCACGGTGCTGGGCACGGACCTCCCGCACAGCGCCCTGTTCTCCTGCGTCGTCGCCGCGTTCGCGGTCCTGCAGATGGGGGCGATGGGGATCGAGGCGTTCGACATCGAGTACGGCCGGGCGGCGGTGGGAGCCCTCGACTCGCTGCGCGCCCGGTTCCCCACCGACCAGGAACACCCGGCGCCGACTCCCGACACGGCGGTCCCGAGCCCGCCCCGGATCCAGGTCCGCGACCTGACGTTCACCTACCCCGGAGGCGAGGAGAAGGTCTTCGACGGCCTCGACCTCGACATCCGCCCCGGTGAGGTCCTCGCCGTCGTCGGGCGCAACGGCGCCGGCAAGACCACCCTGATCACGATGCTCGGCGGGCTGATCGAGCCGGATGCGGGAGTGGTGTCCGTGGGGGGCACCCCCCTCCCCGCTCTGGACCCCACCCACTGGCGCCGGCGGATCGCCGTCGTGTTCCAGAGCGCCAACCGCTACCCGCTGACCCTCGCCGACAACATCGCCCTCGGCGCGCCCGAGCACCGCGACGACCGGGCCGGGATCACGCGGGTGGCCGCCGCGACCGGCGTGGACGCCATCGCGCGTGCGCTGCCCCTCGGCCTGGACACCCCGATGTCCCGGGACCTCACGGACGGCCGGGACCTGTCCGGCGGCCAGTGGCAGAAGGTCGCCCTCGCCAGGGCGATGTTCGCCGTCCACCACGGCCGGGACCTGCTCATGCTCGACGAACCGACCGCCCACCTCGACGTGCGCACCGAGATCGACTTCCACCGCCAGGTCAGGGACCTCGCGCGGGGGGTCAGCGTGCTGATCGTTTCGCACCGGATGTCCACGGTGCGGCACGCCGACCGCATCGTGCTGTTGCGGGACGGGCGGGTCGCCGAGGAGGGCAGCCACGACGAACTGCTGGCGCTCGGCGGCGAGTACCACGACTTCCACCGCCTCCAGACCGCACGGTTCGCCGAGAACTCCCCATCGACCGCCGGCAACGACGCGGAGGGGGTCGGCACATGACGACGCGGTGGGCCGTCTGGCGGCATCTCGTCACGCTCCACTGGCGGGCGCACCGCCGCGTCGTGCTCCTCATCGCCCTCCTCGCGCCGTTGGAGGCCGCCAGCTTCGCGCTGGTCTCGGTCGCCCAACGGCACCTGGCCGACTCGGCCACGAACGGGGTGCTCGCCGGGGTGCTCGCCGCGGCGCTGCTCGGCGGCCTGGGAAACCTGGTCATCAGCGGGGTGCTGCGCACCAAGGCGAACCTCCAGGCCGACGTCGTCGAGCGCGTCGACGCTCTCGTCAGCGCCGAGGTCCTGCGGACCGTGACGGCGGTGCCGACGATCGAACACCTCGAACGCACCGACTACCTCGATCGGCTCTCGCTGCTGCTCCGGGGGACCAGGTCACTGGCGTTCGCTCCCTGGC
Organism: Actinoalloteichus caeruleus DSM 43889; assembly: GCF_000429185.2. Classification (GTDB taxonomy): domain Bacteria; phylum Actinomycetota; class Actinomycetes; order Mycobacteriales; family Pseudonocardiaceae; genus Actinoalloteichus_B; species Actinoalloteichus_B caeruleus. The sequence goes on from NZ_AUBJ02000001.1 coordinate 731,570, forward strand.
AACTCGTCACCTTCGCCACGGTGGCCGTCCAGGTGGGGCTGTCCTGCTGGTTGCTGTTCGGCGTCCACCCGGCGCTGGTCCTCCTGGTGCTGTTCGCCGTGCCGCCCGTCTGGGCGGTCCACCGCGCGCAGCGCCCGGTCCGGGCGGCCGCGGCCGCCACGGCGGAACTGCGCAGGCACGACGCCCGGCTGCACGGCATGGCGACCAGCCACCACAGCGCGCGGGAACTCCGGCTCGCGGGAGCCGTCGACGTCGTCGCCGCGAGTGCCGACCGAGCGTGGGACGCGGCGTTGGACACCGCGTACCGGGCCAGGTCGCGGGGTCTCGGGTGGAAACTCGGTGGCTGGGCGATCCACACCCTGGGGTACCTCGCCGCGTTGGGCCTCGTCGCCTGGCTGGTCGTGGGCGGCCACGCCACCCTCGGGGACCTCATCCTCTTCATCACCCTCGCTGGCCAGCTCCGGGCGCAGCTCGCCCAGGCCGCGGACCAGTTCGACGGTTTCGCCGAGTCGCTGCACTGCGGCGAGCAGTACCTGTGGCTGCGCCGGTACTCCGCCGAGCACGAAGCCACCGGGACCGTCGAGCTCCCGTCGTCCCCGTCGGGGGGAATCCGGCTGCGGGACGTCGGCTTCACCTATCCGGGCACCGAGGAGCCGGTGCTCTCCGGGGTGACGGTGGACATCCCGCAGGGGAGCACCGTCGCCGTCGTCGGGGACAACGGCGCCGGCAAGACGACCCTCGTCAAACTCCTCACCGGCATGTACCGGCCCACCACCGGGGCCATTTCCGTCGGCGGCGTCGACCTGGACGAGACCGCGCCGGCGCGCTGGCGGGACCGCGTCACGGCGGCCTTCCAGGACGGCGCCGAGTTCGCCCTCCCCGCGGGTCGGGCGATCGGGGTCGGCCGCGTCGAGCACCTCGACGACCGGGAGGCCGTCGAGCGGGCCGTCGACAGGGCGGGGGCGGGCGAGCTGGTCCTGGCCCTGCCGCGCGGGCTCGACACCCAGCTCGGCGCCGTGTACGACGGCCTCGAACTGTCCGGTGGGCAGTGGCAGCAGCTCGCCCTCGCCCGCGCGATGATGCGCCCGGACGCCGCGCTCACCTTCCTCGACGAACCGACGGCCGCCCTGGACCCGCGGATCGAGCACCAGCTGTACGAGCGGATGGCGCGGCACGTCGGCGTTGCCGGCGGGGCCGGCACCACCATCCTCATCACCCACCGGTTCTCCACGACGCGCATGGCCGACCACATCCTCGTCCTGGCCGGCGGCCGCGTCGTCGAGCAGGGACGACACCGGGATCTGATGGCTCGGGACGGCGTCTACGCCACGCTCTACCGCGCCCAGCTGGGCGCGTACGGAGTGACCCACGAGTAGGCGTGCCCCGGCCCGGCCCGGGCCTCGCCCCGGCCCCGCCCCGGCACCGGGCGCCGCGCACCAGCGGAACCGGTCGCGGGCGGGCGGCCGCCTCGACCCGTCGGCCCACCCGCACCCGGGCGGCGGATCGGACAGCCGCTTCGGGGGCGCCGGGGGCGCCTGCCGCGGTGCGCCCGCGATGGAGGGCGACCCGCCGCCGTACCGCTTGACATGCCGGGACGGGCGCCGCTACCAATGGGCTCGGGTCGCGGTGACCGACACGACGGACAGCACGGGGGCATCCGTGGAGAGTGCGACACCCGTTCCCGGTCAGCCCGTGCCAGCGACGGGTCCACGAAGGGCCGACCCGCGCGACGCGTTCCCCCTCACGTCCGGCCAGGCCTCGGCGTGGACGAACATGGAAGGCCTGGAACCCGTCCACCTCGCCCGGTCCCGGTGGTGGGCCGTCCCGACCGCGCTGACCGACGAGCTCGTCGAGACGACCGTCCGGTTCGTCCTGTCCCGGCACGAGGCACTGCGAACGCGCCTCGTCGGCGACACCGAGCGGGGGGTGCGGCAGGTGGTCGACCCGGTGGACGAGGACGTCGTGCGCGCACGGCCCGACCTCGTGCTCGGCGAGAGCGCCCCCCAGGGCTTCCAGTCCGGACTCGACCAGCTGGCCCACCAGCCCTTCGACCTCCACGAGGAGTGGCCGGTCCGGTGGTTCCTCGGCCGCCGGTCCTCCGGCGACCACGTGCTCGTCGCCGTGGTGCACCATTTCGTGGCCGGGTTCCAGGGGTGCGCCGTCCTCGACCACGAGATCCCCGTCGTCCTCGACAACCTGGCCAGCGGGCGGGCGCCCTCGGCGGGGCTACCCGAGGCGAGGGGGCCACGTCAGTGGTGGGCGGAGGAGGACAGCCCCCGGGGTCGGCGGCTCGACGCCAGGGCACGCGAACACGTGCGGCGGATACTGCGCGACCTGCCCAGCACGCCCTTCCCCGTGGCCGCCAACCTCCGAGGCGCCAGCGACCCGCGAGCGGCCCGCCGCGTCGGCGTCACCCTGACCTCGCCCGCCGTCGACGGCTGCCTCTCCTGGCTGTCCCAGGAGTGGGGCGTCCCCCACTCCGCCGTCCTCCTGGCGGCCGTCTCCCGCGCCCTCGCCCACGACCTGGTCGACGAGTCGGCGCTCGCCTGGCAGGTGTTCGGTGACCGCGCGGGACCGCTCACCGGGTCATCCTCCGTCTGCTACGAACCCGTGACGACGCTGCTGCCCGCCTCCGGGCTCGCACCGGACGGTGACCTGCTCGCGGCGTCCTCGGAGCTGTACCGGAGGCTCCTCGTGTCCCTGCGCGCGCGGGCGTTCGGCGACCGCATGATCGACGAGGAGGCCCACCACGTCTCGCGGACCCGGGGTGTCCGGGTGGAGACACCGTTCTGGTTCAACTTCGTGGACAGCCGTGGTCGCCGGGCCGTCGCACCCCAGGACCTCACCGATCCCGCCGACGAGCTCCGACGCGGCACCGGGTTCGACGAGTACGAGGGGGACCGCACCCCGGGAGACGACTTCCTGCTCTACGTGTGGCGCGAGCCCGGGCAGCTGCGCATCGGCGTCTACGCCCACGAACGGTACGCCGACGTCGCCGCCCTCCGCGCCGTGCTCGCCCGCTGCGCCGCGCTCCTGCACCGCGCCGCCGTCCCGTCCGCGACGGCGGCGAGCGGCGGACCGGACCGGCGGCGGACCGCCTCGCCCCGCTGGACCCGGCTGGACGGTGGTCGCTGGACCGCCCCGGACGTGGTGCGTGCCGTGCTGGCCTCGCTGGTGGGAGTCGAGTCCGTGGACGTCCGCCTCGTGGCGGGGGACCGAGGTACGCGCCTCCACGCCCACCTCACGACGTCCACCGCCCACTCCGTCGACGCGGTGCGCACGGCCGCCCTGGCCATGCTGGACGTGCCCGGGTTCGCCGTGCCCGACGAGATCACCCTCAGCCGGGGCCGAGCGGCGCCGAGGGAGGACGGCCCGGAGAGGGCACCCGCCCTGCGTGACCTGGTCGAGATCGTCGGTCGCCTGTGCGGACTGCCGGCGGTCGATCCGCGCCTGAGCTACCTGGCGGCGGGCGGCGCTGCCCGCCACCTCCCGTCGATCCTGCGCGGGCTCGGAGCACGAGGTTGGGACGGCTTGTCCTGGCAGGACCTCTGCTCGCACCGGTCGTTGGAGTCCCTCGCCATCGCCTTGCGGCGGAAATGAGCCCCGGCCGACGCTGGGGCACCATCCCCTGCCCGCCGCGCGCCGTGCCGCCACCGGCGAGGTACCGCACCGGCGGATCGGCCGCGGTAGCCCGCCGAGCGGCACCGCGGCGGAGGTCACGCCTCCCCCGCCTCCCCGTCCGCGACGGGCAGCGACTCGTGGATCAGCCTCGCCCGGGTCGCGGCGACCACCGCGCCCCCGTCGACGACGACCTCGGCGGGAACCGGCCGGCTGAGGAACGCCAGGAGGCTCGCCGAGAGCCCGTAGGCCCCGACGTTGGGGATGGACAGCAGGCCACCCACGCCCACCTCGGGAACGGCCACTCCGCGCCCGAGGACGTCGGCCGGGGTGCACAACGGCCCGACCAGCGAGGCGGTGGTGGTGGGCGCGCCGGCGGGTTCGGGGGTGATGCCCGCCCGGGCCAACCGACCGAGCCCCGACATGCCCCCGAGGTGGTTGATCCCAGCGTCCACCACCACGAACACCTGGCCCCTGCTGGTCTTGACGTCCCGCACCGTGACGGCCAGCAGACCGCTGTCACCGACCAGGTAACGGCCCGACTCGAAGGCGACCTCGACCCGGCCGGCGCGCCACCCCGGGAACCGCGCGTCGAGGTCCTCCTCCAGCGCCTGGCGGAGGGCCGGGTAGGTCGGACGCGCGCCCGGCCCGCCGTACGGTGCGGCGAACCCGCCACCGAGATCCACCACTCCCATCGGGAACCCGAGGTCATCGCGCAGCCGCGCGGCGAGGGCGATGCTGGACCGGAACGCCGCGATCAGGCTGGCCTCGTCCCTGGCGTTGCTCAGGGGGTAGAGGTGGACCCCGACGAGGCGGGCACCCGGCACGGCGAGGAACTCCCCGGGGGCGGCCCGGACCCGCGCCTCGTCCACGCCGAACTGCGATGCCGCTCCCGTCATCCGCAGGCCCGTCGTACCGGCGGCGGTTCCGTTGACGCGCAACAGGACGAACGCCTCGGTGCCGAGGGCCCGCGCGGCGCTTCCGAGGCGGTGCAGCTCGGCGGCCGACTCCGCGGAGAAGCGACGTACCCCGGCCGACAGCGCGTGGTGGATCTCGTCGTCGGTCTTGCCCGGGCCGGTGTACAGGCAGTCGGCAGGGGAGAACCCGCGGTCCAAGGCGGTGTCCAGCTCGCCACGGGAACTGGTCTCGGCGCGGCACCCGGCCTTGGCCAGGGCGGCGGCCAGGGCGGGATGCGGATTCGCTTTCAACGAGTAGTAGAGGACGGAGGGCTCCGGGAGCACCGACCGCAGATCAGCGTGGGCGCGGCGGACGGAGTCGAGGCGGTACACGTAGAGCGGACTGCCGTACCTCCGGACGAGGGAGTCGAGTTCGGCCGGGCCGGCCTGGTCAGGTGCGGCGGAACGTGCGCGCATGGATCCGAGCCCTCCTGCCGGGAACCGGCGGGCGGAGGCCCCGCCGACGAGGCCGTTGGCGGGTCCCAGCATGGCAGAATGCGTGATCATGTCGAGACTCGCTTCCGGGAGCCCCGGGGCGGGAAGGGACGCGGAATCCGATGTCGTCACCCACGGATTGGTCGGCACTGACCACACTGCCCGCGAAGGTGGCGGCCTATGCGGACGAGATCTACTTCCGTGAGACCTGGGACGAGTTGTCCGAGCTCGTCGACCGGGTTCCGGACCTCCTCAACGGCGCCGTGACCGTGCTCTTCAAGCCAGATGCGGTGGTCGGCCGCCGGATCGCGACGTGCCTCGACTTCCTCGCCGAACACGGGTTCCGCCCGGTCGCGGCGAGAACCCTCGACTTCACCAGGCACATGACCCGGGAGATCTGGCGTTTCCAGGGCAACGCGGCCACCCTGGACAGGTTCCGGGTGATCGACGCGTTGATGAGCGCCACCCCCTGCCTGCTCGTCGTGTTCCGCAACGGCGGTTCCTCCTCGAACCCCCCGGCGACCGTGCGGCTGCGCAACCTGAAGGGCAACGGCTACCGGGGCAAGAAGCAGCCCAACGGTCTGCGCCGCGTCGCGTCCAGCCCGCTCCCGATGTTGAGCCTGATCCACTCGCCCGACGAGCCGATCGACATGATCCGCGAGCTCGGGATCGTCCTCGACGTGGACGCCCGACGGGAGCTCCTCACCAGCGTCGCCGCGTCCTGGGACGGCGATGCCACGGAGGTGGTGCGGGCCCTGGCCGACGGGCTCCACGCCGCCCACCCCGCCGTCACCCTCGATCCGGACGCGGCCAGGGAGGCCGTGCTCGGTGCGCTGCGGGACAGCGCGGAGGACGACCTGACGCGGTCGGCCCAACTCGTCAAGGCCCTGGAGACCGGCGCCGACCCGGACCTGACCTGGCCCGAGCTGGTGGGTGCCCTGAACGATCTCCCGGTCCCGGTCCCGAGGTGGGATCTGATCATGGTGGCCTCGATGGTGTTGCGGATGAACCTCCCCGGCGTCGCTCCCCACATCCCTTCCGACGGGTCCTCCGAATGGGTCAGGCGGTGACACCCGAGGACGGACCAACGGCGACGGTGCCAGGTCGGTCGCGGCATCGGATCGCGACCGACCGCCGACCCCCGGCCGTTCCCTCCTGACCTGGTGGCACGGCGGCCCGCCCGGGCCCGCCGTCGTGGTGGTGGCCGCGCGCCCGTTCCGCCATTACGACCAGAGTGAATTCCCCCGCTTCGCGGAACGGAACGCGGTTCGATATCGCCCGAAATCAGGGTTTTGGTAGGAGTTTCCGGAGTGGGTTGCGCCAGGTGGCGCCGGTAAGCACGCGCCACCGTTCCACAAGGCGAAACGTACTGGTCCCGGTGCCTGTCCACCCGAAGTGCGCCCATTGGTGGAAGTCGAATAGGTAAAACCACTGACATGGGTTGTTCGGGTAGCTACTCGGTGTTAGCGTTGATCGCACGTGCTTGATCGTTCCGCGGCACTGGACCCAACACCCACACTCTAGGGGATTCCGCATGAAGGTGATGGATGGGCGTTCAGCGCCGGGACGGCGGAGCTGGAACCTGAGAATCGGCTTGACGTCTCGGTGCAATATTCGCTGCAAGTACTGCCTCCCCGCTGGGCCGCAGGGAGTCATCACCCAGGCGAATCTGCAGGAGCTCATCGAAGTGCAGCGGGCCGCCCACGAGGTCGGAATCCGGCGGGTGCATTACACGGGCGGTGAGCCCACCGTCCGGCGTGACTTCGTCGATATCCTCCGCTCCGCCAAGGAGATCGGGTTCACCCAGCAGATCGTGACGACCAACGGCTACCGGCTGCACCGGTTCATCGACGAGGCCGTCGACGCGGGGCTCACCCGGGTGATCGTCAGCCTCGACACGCTGGAGGAACAGCAGAACGCGTTCCTCACCCGGGCGCAGTTCTTCAACGACACGGTCAAGAGCATCGAGGAGTCCGTCCGGAAGTTGCCCACCCTCACCAAGATCAGTTGTGTCACGATGCGTTCCACCCTCAAGGAACTGCCGAAGTTCGTCGATTTCGCGCACGACCTGAACAATCAGGGTCACGAGGGAAAACTGGCCATCAAGCTGAACCAGTTCTTCCCCAGCAACCCGGCGCAGCTGTCCGACGAGGGTGAGGACTTCTGGCGGAACGAGTTCGTCGACGAGGAGCAGATCCTCGCGACGCTCAGGGACATCGGTGAACTGAAGCCGATCCCCAGATCATCCATCGAGGGTGACAACCCCAGCTACAACTACTACGAGATCGGCGACTCCGGTGTTCGCGTCGCGGTGCTGGCGATGTTCACCTGGGACTACCCGTGCGGCGGCTGCAAGAAACTGCGCATCAGCCCCCAGGGGCTCGCCACGATCTGCATCAGCCAGAAGAACCCCCCGGTGCTCTGGGGCATGAGCTACGAGGAGAAGCTGGCGACGATCCGCCAGCTCACCGACTACCGGGACGGTCCGCGGTTCGACGTGGACTTCCCCGACCGCCGGCACTACCGACCCCAGCTCGGTGAACTGCGGTTCGACAAGGTCGTGGGCCCCCAGAAACAGATCGTCCACTTCCGCGAGATCCTCACCAGGGACCAGCTCGAAGCCCAACGGGCGAGTGAGGCCGAGGCAGGCGATTGATGGACCGCGTCTGCTTTGGCACGAGCACCTTCGTGGCAGGGCGGCTGTCGCCCGGGAAGGACTCTGAGCCTGGGGTGACGGCTCTCGTCCGGGCCCTCTCCGACGGTCTGGACTGGGTGCACACCAATCCCGCGCTGGGCACCCAGTGGGCGGTCCGCACCGCGTGGGAACGCGCGGACCGCCCACCACTGAGGCACGCGGTCAAGGTCGAGAGCCCGATCACCCAGGGGCCGGCGCCGCGATCAGCCGCGCGCCGGAGCGTCGAGCGATCGCTCCACGCCCTGGAGGTGTCGCGGGTCCACGCCGCCGTCCTCGAGATCGACCTCAAGGGCACCGAGGACCTGGGGGCGCTGTCCGACCCGGCGCGGGTGCGCGCGTTCTACGCCCAGGCGTCGGAGGAGGTGCTGGCGACGGGCGACGTGGCGGAGGCCTTCGCCTACTGCCACTCGCCCCAGCACCTGGCGGCCGCGTTGGCGGTCGAGTCCGTGACGGGAGTGGCCGCGCAGTTCTCGCCGGCCGAAACCTGGCCACGGCGGTTCTTCCCCGAACTCAGGAGCCGCCGCCTGCCGTTCCTGGGCATGGCACCGCTGTGGCGCGGGCGGCTGACCGCGCGCGCCGGCCCAGGCGGTCCACCCGCGACGACTCCACTGGCCTGGGTGCTCAACCACACCGACGTCAGCAGGGCCGTGGTCACCGTGTCGTCCGTCGACCACTGGGAAGGGGTGCTCGCGGCGACCCGGGAACGCTATGACCCAGCCCGGGAACGGGGCCACTTCGAGGCCTGGGGGCTGGACTGGCCACCCGATCCCCTCACCGGCGGTGCCGCCGCGGCGGACGCCCCGGTAGAGGGAGGGGTGCGGCGGTGACCGCGGTCCTGGGCCTGAACTTCGGCACCCACGACTCGGCGGCCAGTCTCGTCGTCGACGGGCGGGTGCTCGCCGCGGCCGAGGAGGAGCGGTTCACCAGGGTCAAGCAGACCAAGGTCTTCCCCGAACGCGCGGTGGAGTTCTGCCTGGAAGCCGCGGGGCTGCGCCTGGCGGACCTCACCCGGGTCGCCTACTTCGTCGACCCCCGGCTCCAACTCCTGCTGCCCGTGACGAACGCGCGGCACACGTTCCCGCTCTCGCTGGGCAGCCTGCGGTCGGACCTGGCCAAGTTCGACAAGCGGCGCACCACCCTCCGCCAGGCGCGGCGCCGGGTGCGCCCGGTGCCGGTGACGCCGGTGCGCCACCACGTCGCCCACGCCGCGAGCGCCTTCCTGGTGTCCTCGTTCGAGGAGGCCACGGTCATCACCCTGGACGGTCGAGGGGAGTACGAGACCGCCTGCGTCTACGCGGCCGGCCGCCGTCTCGACCGCAGGCACGCCGTGACCTACCCCCATTCGATCGGCTACTTCTACAGCATGCTGACCCGTTTCCTCGGGTTCCGGCCGCAACGGGACGAGTACAAGGTGATGGGGCTGGCGGCGCACGGCGGCCCCGACCTGGTGCCGGCGATGCGCCGGCTCGTCAGCATGGACACCGCCACGGGACGTCTGCGGCTCGACCTGGACTACTTCGACCACCACCGCCGTCCCAGCCACCGCCGGGGACTGTTCGGCAGTCGGATGGTCGACGCGTTCGGGCCCCCGCGAACGGCTGACCAGGCCCTGACCGACCGTCACCGCGCCATCGCCCACGCCACCCAGCGGGTGCTCGAGGAGGTCGTGCTCGGCTACGCCACCCACGCCCGGCGGATCACCCGGAGCCGGAAGCTCTGCCTGGCCGGCGGCGTGGCGCTCAACGCGCTGGCGAACCAGCGGATCATCGAGTCGGACCTGTTCGACGAGGTGTTCATCCAACCCGCCGCCAACGACGCCGGCACCAGCCTCGGTGGCGCGCTCCACCTGTCCGACCGGGTTCGGCCGACCGGGGGAAACCACAGCACGCTGCTCGGCCCCCGGTTCTCCGACGACGACATCGGCCAGGCCCTGGCGCGCGCCCGGGCGGCCGGCGAGCTGCCCGAGACGCGCTTCGCGGTCGCCGCCGTCCCCGACAGGTACCGCGCCGCCGCGGAGCTGCTGCGCGACGACCACGTCCTCGGCTGGTTCCAGGACAGGATGGAGTTCGGGCCCCGGGCACTGGGCTCCCGATCGATCATCGCCTCCCCCGCCGAGGCCGGCATGACCGCGCGGATCAACGCGCTCATCAAGCAGCGGGAGGAGTTCCGCCCCCTCGCGCCCGTGGTACGCGCCGAGGACGCCGCCGACTACTTCGAACTGCACCCCGCGGGGACCCGCGTGTACCCCTACATGCTCGCCACCGCCCGAGTACGCCCCGGCCTGGCGAACCGCATCCCCTCGGCCGTGCACGTGGACGGGACGGCCCGGCTGCAGATCGCCGACGCCCGGGACTACCCGCACTTCCACCAGCTGCTCACCGAGTTCCACGGCCTGACCGGCACCCCCGTGCTCATCAACACCTCGTTCAACGGCCCGGACGAACCCATCGTCCGGACCCCCGGCGACGCCATCCGCAGCTTCGTCCGGCTGGGCCTCGACGCCCTGGTCATGGGCTCCTGGCTGGTGACGAGGAACGACCCCGGTGCGCGGTGACCGCGCGACGGCGGTGGTGGCGGTCATCGTCCCGCTCTCCACGAGCGACGGGACGCGGGAGCGCCTCAACGCCCGAGCCCGGGAGGTCGGGCTGCGGGAGGTCGAGGCGGTCGCGGTCCGACTGAACCGGGTGGCCATCGAGATCCTGCTCCGAGAGCAGCTCACCACGACCACGGCCCGGGAGTCCGTCATCCCCCGGTTGCTCGCCCGGCGGGTCCTCCTGGTGTGGCTGCGTCCCACGGCGGGCGCCGACCACCAGCGGGCGTGGGAGGTGTTGGCGGCCGAACCCGGCGCCGTGGCCGCCGCCCTGGTCCCCGACGAGGTCAGGACGTGGGTCACCCGTGCACTGGAAGGTGGAGGAACATGAGCTCGGAACGACAACGCGCCCTCGTGGACGTGCGCGTCCTCGCCCTCCGGGACGAGGACGTGCTGCTGATCCAACTCACCGGCGGCAGCTTCACCGGGCACTGGAACCTGCCCGGTGGACACGTGCTGCCGGGCGAGAACGTGGTCAGCGCGGCCGTCCGGGAGCTGCGGGAGGAGGTGGGGCTGCGGACCAGTCCGACCGACCTCGTCTTCAGCAGCGTCACCCACCACCGGCCACCGACCCGGTCGGAGAAGGTGACCTTCACCTTCCTCACCCGGCGGTTCGACGGGCAGGCGTACGCGGCCGAACCGGACAGGGCCGCCCTCGTGCGGTGGGTTCCCCGCGCCGACCCCCCGCAGCCGCTGATGCCGCAGGCGGAAGCGTCCCTGCGGCTCTTCCGCGACCAGGGACGTTTCGACACCACCGGCCTGGACGGCCCGGTCTGACGATCAGCGACCCGGCCCGCGCACGCCGAGGTACGCCCGCGCGACCACCCTCGCGAGCGCCGCGAAGAAGACGTCGTCGTCCCCGCCGTCGCCGTCCCGCCGCTCCTCGACGACCTCGCCGGGGCCGATCACCCGCGTCCCCGGGACGGCGGCCACCACCTCGGCCGCCAGCCCCGAGCGGGACCGCCGGGCCCCCTCCCGCTCGCCGTCCCAGCCCGTCGCGGTCGGCGACGGGCACAGCGCGACCACGCAGGGCGAACCGGTGCGGGACCGCAGCGCCGCCACGGCCCGCGCCAGCCCGGACACGCGTCGACGGGACGGACCGATCCCGTCGGGCGCCGCCAGACGCGGTGGGGGGCCGTCGACCCGGCGGTCCTGCCGGCGCGCGAAGACGGTGAGCAGCGGCGTGCCACGCAGCGGGTCCTCCTGCGGATCGACGAGGACGTCGAAACCACGACTCCGCAACGACGCGGCGACGACGGAGGCGTCCCCGTCGTGGACCTCCATGACCACCTGCCGGATGCGGCCCCAGTGCCGGTCCTCGATCCCGCCGAGGACCGGGACCTCGGAACCCTCCGTGTCGACCTTCAGCAGATCGACCCGATCGACACCCGTCTCGTCGAGCACGGCGGACAGGGACGTGGTGGGGACGTCGTGGACGCTGGACACCAAGCGGTCCCGCGACAGCCGGTCGACGATCGGACCGATGTCGACCGAGCTGGACCCCACCCGCGCGCGGACGGCGTTCTCGACGACCGTGCGGATGGTCCGCGCGTCGCGCCGCGCGTCCGCGTCGAAGCCGGAGAAGACCGTCGAGTTGCGGTAGAAGGTGAAGGGCAGGACCTGGTCCCTGTCGGAGATCCCGTGGTTGAAGACCCGGCTGCCGGGGCAGTGCCGCGCGCAGTTCTCCCGCAACGCGGCGAAGGCCGGCGCGGCGGGCTCGAACGCGTACACCCGGACGTCGGGACAGCACTGGTGCGCGAACAGGGTGAACATGCCGATGTTGGCGCCGACGTCGAAGACGGTGTCGCCCGGACGCAGGGTGACGCCGTGCCGGAGGTAGGCGTTGCGGACGAAGATCTCGTCGTAGAGGTACTCGGTCTCGTAGTCGTGCAGGTGCAGGATCTCGCCGACCCCGGGCAGGGAGAACCGCCTCCCGGGCGCCTCCTCCTCACCGGCCCTCCCGTCCCCCTCACCGCCCGGGCCGACGAGCAGGACACCGCTGTCACCGCGACGGGAGTCGAGGGGACCGCCGGGGGCGGTCAGCTCGGACACCGTCCCGGGCTCGGGGTGGACCACGACCCGCACCGCGACGCCGGCCGCCGCCAGCTCCGCTTCGAGTCGCGCGGCGAGCGGAGCGGCGGGGAACGTGGACGCCACGGCCAGCGTCGGCACCCGCGCCCGGTCGGGGTCCACGGTGGTGCCGCGCCGGGTGGCGAGTCCGGAGCGGAGCGGGCGCAGCCGGGCACCGGTGACCTCGATGACCCGCCGCCCGTCGGGGCCCAGCAGGACGGCGTCGCCGACGACCACGTCACCGCCGTCACCGCCGCCCCGCACCCGCGCGTACACCTGGTCGCCGTCCGCCGGCGCACCGTGGAACGACACCCGATCACAGCCGACCCACACGAAGGCCTGGCCGTCCAGGCCAGCCGACGCCACGACCTGGATCGCGGCGTCGAGGAACATCGGACCGGCCCACCAGGAAGGCACCTCGGCGGCGCCGTGGCAAGCACCGACCGCCGCGACCGCCTCGCCGCCCCGCCGCCACAGGTGCCTGACCAGCTGGAAGGCCGGCCCGTAGTCGTTGCCGGCCGCGCGGAGGCCCAAGTAGAACCCGTCGCCGGCCGTGCCACCCCCCATGCCCCGCAGGCAGCTCGGACGGCCGGCGACGTCGAGCGGACGCGTTGTCCCGCCTCGTGCCGCGCACCGGACAGTGGCGTGGGTCCAACGCCTCCCGCTCCCACTCGTCACCGACGCGGTGTGACCGCCGTCCTGGTCGGACGTCAGCGCGGTCCGGAGGCGCCGGGCACCGACCCGGGGGAGGGGGCACACCCGCTCGAAGCGGACGTCGACCAGCGCCGACGGCCGATCACCCGTCGCGGCGGCCACGGCGGCCGAGGCCATCTCGACGACGGCCGCGCCAGGCAGGACCACCGCCCCGCCCACCCGGTGGTCGGCGAGGAACGGGAACGCGTCGGCGGAGAGGTCGACCGTCCACGCGCCGCACTCGGCGGAAGCCTCGACGCGGCTCGGGTGCCCCAGCAGCGGCCCACCCGGCGTCATCGGGGCGACACCGCCCCCGCCGGGCACGGCGTCACTCGATCCATGGAACGCCTTCCTCGTCGGAGAGCACCGCACCGGCGGTGTCCGGTCGCCGGATCATCGAGAGCAGGTCGGCGACGGTCGGAGGATCGTCGAGCAGCGGGTCGACGGGGAGCTCGACGCCGAACTCGTCGTAGACCCGCGCCACGAGTTGCACGAACTCCAGCGACCCCCCACCCAGCGCGCGGAAGTTCCCGTCGATCCCGTCCGGTGGCAACTGGAGGATCTCCGTCCAGATCCGGACCACGGCGCGCTCGTCGTCCGGCACGGTGTCGGCGGGAACGGTGTCGGCCCACAGCTCGGCACCGAGGGCCTCGCGGATCCCGTCGGCCGTCGTCAACCCTGGTGGCATGTCCCCGGGGTCGTCCCAGAACCACGGGAGGCCCACCGGTGGTCTGGCCTCCGGTGCGGGCTTCGGTCCGGGCGGGGCGAGCGGGGCTCCGGTCGGCGGCGCACCGTCCGGGTCGAACCGGACGTGGGCGGCGGCCGACGCCCCGAGGACGTAGCCGGAGCAACCGGTGTCCGGGTGCGGAACGGCGACCTCGGACAGGAACCGCCGCGCCGGCAGGTTCCGGGGGGTGTCCGCGAAGCTGAGACGCACCTCGTCGAGGCCACGGGCGAGCGCCACCTCACCGAGGTGCGCGAGCATGCGGTGTTCGACCCCGCGCCCCAGCGCCCGGCAGCTGAGCAGGAAACCGGTGACCGAAAGGACCGTGCCCTCGGTCGAGAACAGCATCAGACCCACCGTGCCGTAGCCGCCGAACCGGTCACGGACGTCGACGACCCGACCGCCGGTCGGGCACGCGGTCAGCTCGGCCGCGCCCCACCGCCGCCCGCTGAGGGTGAACTGGGTGGTGCGGCGGGTCAACTCGAGCATGCGGGGGAGGTCAGCCGGCCCTGGCGGTCGGATCGTCACCTCGAGGCCCAGGCGGTCGAGGAAGTCGGCCAGGGACGTGGCCGAGCGGTCCCGCAGCTCCCGGCGCCGGTCGTCCTGCCGGTACCACTCGGTCCGGCGGCTCCCCTCGGCCGTGGGCCGACCGATGTCCAACGGCCAGCAGTGCCGCAGCGTCCGCAGCGCCCCCTCGGCCTCCGGTGGGAGGCCGACGGTGCGGACCTCCGGGTGGCGCGCGCGGACCTCGGCGCACTCCACCCGGCTGTCGTCGACGAACACGACCGTGTCCAGCCCCAGACCGAGGTCCGCCGCCAGCTCGGCGACCGTCACCGACTTCGGTGACCAGTCGGCTCGGACGCGCACGAAGTCGTCCCGCCGGAGCACCATCCCCGGGACGGTGGTGAACGCGCGTTCGACGTCGCGCCGGTCGTTCTTGCTGCACAGGCACAGCAAGCGGCCGGCCCGCCGTTGCTCGACCAGGAACCGGTGCACTTCCCGCCGAGCGGGTCCGACCTCCACACCGGACACGCCGTCCTCGCCCAGGACGCCGTCCCACAGCGTGCCGTCGCCATCCACGACCAGCACCTTCGGCTCCACCACGCGGCCGAGGTACCACCGCCGCACCAGCGTCGTCCCCAGGGCGGCGAAGAACTCCGGCGTGTAGGGGATGTGCCCCAACTCGTCGGTGAGACCGTCGTCCACCCGGGACACCCGGTACCGGTCGAGGACCTCGTCCCGCCCGACGTGGGTGACGTTCTCCGCTCGAGGACAGCGTCGTAACAGCACCTCCTCGGCCACGGTCAACGACCGCGACCGCGCCGGATCGGCCAGGGCCGGGGGCGACGGTGGGCAGCTGACGACGAGGAACGCGCTGTCCGGCGCGCGGCGGGCGGCCGCGTCGACCGCCGCGCCCAACTCCTCGGCGACAACCCCGGCCGCCTCGTCGTCGCCGGCGGGGAGGAAGTCCTCCCACCGGACCAGGACCGCCACCACCTCCGGGCACCTCCCGGAGCGCACCAGCTGGAGTTCCTGGAACACCTGGCCATAGGCACCCCACGCCAGCTCGACATCGACCCCGAGCCGCCGGCCCCAGAACTCCAGCGCCGTGCGCACCGGGGTGGCCGTGAACGACGAGACCACCAGCATCCGCAGCGCGTCGTCCCCGGCCGCGCCACCACCGGGCACCGGTTCAGCCATCGCCGGGCCTTCCCGACGCGGCCACCGTGAACCGCCAGGTGGGGCCCCAGTCGCTCCAACAACCCCAGTGGTTGCGCGACCGGACCCGCCAGTAGTAGGTGACGCCGCGGCGCAGGAAGCTGCGGGCCACCTTCCACCGGGATTCCGCCGCGAAGACCAGGCGGTCGAAGTTCGGCGAGACCGGCAGGAGGAAGTCCGGCCGAGTGCTGACCACGACGTGGTGGTCGGCGACCTCGTCCGGCACCGCGTTCACCCAGGTGAGCTCGGTCAACTCCGGCAGTGCCACGACGGCACCGTCCGGCGGCCAGCTCGCCTCGACCGGCGCGGCCGGCGGCGCCGACTCCGTGCTCTCGTTCCACCCGTGCGAGACGCGCAACCGCATCCCCCCGCGTTGCCCGCCCACCCCGTCCGTCCGGACCGCGACGTCGTTGCGGCCGACCGACAACGCCGGCAGCGCCGTCTGGCTCATCTGGAGATCCGACTCGAGCCGCACCGACTGGAGACCGACGGCGTCCGGCCGTTCCAACGTTCCGAAGGTGAAACGCACGTAGTAGGAGTAGATCGCCGGCGAGGTCAGCGGATCCAACACCGGGCTGACGTCCGCCGCGACGTCGAGGACACCTCGCCCCTCGCCCACCCAGACACGTTCCCAGGAGGCGCCGACGCAGACGTCCACCTCGCAGTACCCCTCGGTGCCCAGGACGAACCGGCCCAGCACCCTGCCACCGACGATCGGGTAGGGGCTCTCCACCTTCCACGTCACCGATGCGGGTTGACCGGCCAGGATGGCGCACAGCCCCTGGAACCGCGCGCCCGGGGACGACATCGCGGTGTTGACCTCCTGCACGATGCCGTCCCGGTACACCCGGTCGCGCAACGGGGGCGAGTACCGCAACAGGCCGTTGGCCAACCGGTAGGGCACCCCCGGGGCCCGACGCGGGTTCCTGCCGTACCGGTACCTGCCCTCGTGCCGCCAGCGGTAGACCAGTTCCTCACCCGGCCGCAGGCGCAGGTCCATCCGGTGCGTCCACTGCTCCACCGGGACCTGGTACGGGGGGAAGTGCTCCCGGTAGAGCAGGATGAACGCGCCCTTGCAGTCCCGCGCCGCGAAACCGTGGGCGTGGGTGCGCAGGACCAGCGCCGGATCCCGGTGGATGTCCTCGTAGGAGGCCACGGTCTCGTTGTCCCGGCGGAGGAAGAAGGTACGCGCCTCGGGATCGAAGTAGTGGTAGGAGCCGTCGTACTCGATCTCCGCGCCCCCGTGCTGGTCGTAGGGGCCCTCCAGGGGAGCCGCGGCGAGCAGCCGGGCTGGCAGCCCGGCCCGGCGGGCCATGATGACCAGGTTGGCCGCGGAGAGGATGCACCCGCTCGGGTAGTAGCAGTTCACGGCCTTGATCGGATCGGCGCGTTCCCGGAACGTGTTGGAACCCGGTGCCGCGTCGGGGTCGGGAACGACCTCGTCCACCCGCAGGTCGTTGTTGTGGGCTTGCACGTCGATCCGGCTGAAGAACCGGAACAGCGCGAAGGCCTTCTCGCGATCACTCATGCCGGGCCGCAGGATCGAGTCGAGGAGGTCCTCGGCGGTGTGCCACTGACGTCTGCCGTTGATGACCACGCGGGGGTTGACGACGTCGGTGCCCCCGATGTTCTCCAGCCGCAGGAACCGGTCGGGCTGGAACCTCGGCGCCTCCATCATGGTCTTCTCGTTGTTCGTCGTGACGTAGGCGGCGGAGTTGAAACCGTCGAGCGTCCCACCGAGGGTGATCTCGTACTCCGCGACGGGCGTCGTGACGGTCCGGACGGCGACCTGGTCGGCGGCCGGCTCCCCGCCGTGCTGGGAGGGGGCCACGACCGGACCGGCGTCGAGCTTCCCACCAGAGGTCATCCGTCCTCCGTCCGTTGCCTCGTCCACCCGTCCGAACCGGGCCGCCGGAAGCGCGCGGTCGCGCTGGGTGGTCAGGCGACCACAGGCTACGTTCGTCGAAGGCCACGCTCCCCGTCAAGACGCGGGCGAGATCCGCGAGGGGAGGGCCGCCCGTCCCCTGCTCCCTCCGGACCAGGCCACGCCGCCCCTCCCGGCCCCGCCGGCCCGGCGGGCCGCGCTTGCCCCGACCGGGCACTCGGCCGACCGGGCACCAGCCGAGGGGGCGATCGCGCCATATCGCCGAAGGACCGTCGGGCCCGGCCCTCGCCAACCGGGCACTGGTTGACGACCCGGTGCCGGACGGCGCCGGTGCTACCGTCGCGGTCGTGGACGACGACGCTCCCACGGAACTGTTGTTGATTCGCCACGCCCGCCCCCAGCGCGCGGCGGCCGACCAGGGCGTGACCGACCCCGCCCTCACCGAACTCGGGACCCGCCAGGCGGAGCTGATGGCCGAGGCGCTCGCGGAACACCCGATCTCGGTGATCTACTCCAGCCCGCTGCGGCGCGCCGTCGACACCGCCCGGCCGCTGGCCGACCGGCTCCGACTGCCCATCACCACCAGGGACGACCTCGCCGAATTCGACTTCGGACACGACGGTGCCCCGACCGCCGCCGGCGCCGTCGAACCCCGGTGGCGGGCGTGGGCTCGTCGCCTCGCCACCCAACGAGACGACCCGGACCTCGCCGCCTTCCGGCTCCGCGTGGCGGCGGCCATGACGGCGATCGCCAGGGAACACCCCTCGGCCTCCGTCGCCGTCGTCTGCCACACCGGCGTGATCAACGCCTACGTCGCCGCCGTCCGGGGCACCGAGGACACCTTCGTCCACCGGCTGGGGCACACCTCGGTCAGCCGCGTGCTCGTACCCCGGCTCGGAACACCCGTCGTCCGCACGGTGAACGAGGCGGACCACCTCCCTCCCCGGCGGGACCACGCCGGAGCGGGAACCGGCCCTCCCGATCAGGGCGCCGAGGACACCGGGGCGGCGGGAGCCGGGGCGAACAGCCCCTGACGGTCCCGGGCGTGGAGGCGTTCCCGCATCGTCCCCGTCCAGACCAGGCCGCGCCCACCCTTGGCCCGCGCGCTCGCCAACCAGCCCTCCGAGACGGCACCGGCCACCCCGAGTTCCTCGGCCATCGACGTGCCGAAGGTGCGGTCGGTGTGCACCAGGACCCAGCCCAGCAGGGCCCCCAGGTCGTAGCGGACCACCACCTCCGGAAGCCCCTCCAGGATGTCGGCGTGGTCGGCGCGCCACAGCCGCAGCAGGTCCGCGAACTTCAGGAGCCGGTCGTTCCCCCGCTCGACACTCGCCTCGAACCAGGACTCGCGGAACAGGTGCAGCGCGGTGAACAGGAACTGGAACCGGGGCGCCAGCGTGGGCAGTTCCACCTCACCCGCGAGGGCGCGGACCGGCACCAGGACGCCCAGGACATCGTCCATGTCCACCTGGTGGTCGCTGGCGGCCCACGTCAGGGAGTTCGCGAAGTCCACGGCGATGACGCCGCCGTCCTCGTCCACCCTGAGGTAGTGCGGCAGGTGGTCGGGGCTCAACCGGTAGGTCAGCTGGATGTCCCTGGGCAGCGGCGCGATCCGGTGTTCCCGCCAGTCGTAGAGACCGTTCACGTAGCCGGCCTCGGTCATGATCCGCGACACCACCTCCCGGTGCCTGGGGTGGATCATGAGGTCGACATCCGACATCCGCCGGCACCCGCGACCGCCGTACACGGTCGGTTCGAGAGCCGCGCCCTTGGTCACCGCCACCGGAACGCCCGCCTCCCCGAGCGCACGGCACACCGACCCGGCCACCCGTGCCAGGGTCGCGTTCCGGCGCCGGCTCGCCATCAGCGCGCCCACGAGTTCGGACCGCAGCGAGGGTTGGACGAGGTCCGCGACCTCCTCATCCCGCAACGAGTCCGCGAGGACCGGCAACAGGCGGTGGCGCATCGCCTGCTCCACGAGCTCGCCCCCGTGGACACCCCCGCGCAGCAGGCGGAGGAACATCGCGCGCCGATGCCCCTCCAAGGGGCCGGGGCACAGGAGTTCCAGCAACGCCCATTCCGGACCCAGGTCCAGCGTGGGAAACCACGGGGCACGCGCCATCGTCGTCATCTCCTCGGACGCCTGAACGGAATTCGCGGCACATCCGCCTCAGGACCGGTAGCGGGATGGTGGGGAACGCTCGCGATGAGTCGACCGGCGACCCTAAGTGATCTCGCGGTGACTGTCAATGAAGGATCCGCCGGAGGGTTGACCAGCGCACGTCGTCCCCAACCCGCCTGCCCCGCGAGTGGGGAAACCTGCGAGTAGGAGCGCTCGCCACTGGCCGAACGCACCACGAGGAACATTCCTCCTCCGACCGCGAGCCCACTGAGCGACCCACGGAGAACGCCCGAACCAAGGCGGGCGAGATCACGAATGGGGAACTCCGCACCGGCGAAGAACCGGACCCCCGCCCCGGATTCCCGACACCCCCACCACGGCAGGCGTCCCGTCCGACGGTGCCCTGAACCCCGAACGGACCGGGACAAGGCCACGGCGGGCACCATCCCCGCGCCCGCTCCGGCGTCGAGCGCGCTGTCCGCGCCACCCCCGCATCGCGAGCCGGTCCCGTCACCGCACAGTCGAACCTCCCTGGACACGGACGATCCGCCGAAGCCGCCGAACCGGTCGCCCCTCCCACCCGGCGGCGGGGAGGCTGCCGGCCGCGACCGCTCCGCCAGGGGAACAGCCACCCCCAAGAGACCCCACGACCGGGGCCGACCCCCTCGAAAAGCCGGTACCGTCCACCCGGTGACCGTGACTGGGCAGGACACCGGCCCGCTGCACACCCTCGTCGACACCGCGGCGGCGCGGCGGCCGACCGCCAGCGCCGTGCACGACGTGGACGGCACGTGGACCTACGCCGAGCTGGCGGCGGCCAGCCGCGAGTACGCGGACCACCTGGTCCGCTCGGGAGCACGCCCCGGGGACCGGGTCGCGATCAGGGCCAGCGCGCGGGCGTGGGTACTCGCCGCCCTCTACGCGTGCTCCCGAGCCGGCGTCGCCGCCGTGCTCCTCAACCCGGAGGCCCCACCCCAGCGACTCGAGCGGATCACCTCCGACGCGGAGCCGACACTGGTCCTGACCGAGCCTCCCCCCACCACCGGTGGCCCGCGCCGACCACCCACGCCGCCCCGCGCCCCGGACCCCGACACCGCCGCCATCCTGCTCTACACCTCCGGGAGCACGTCTGAACCGAAGGCCGTCGTCTGCCCCCACCGCGCGGTCATGTTCGCCGTGCGCGCGATCGGCAGCACCCTCGGGTACCGAGCGGACGACGTCATCCTGTGCCGGCTGCCGTTGTCCTTCGACTACGGCCTCTACCAGGCACTCCTGGCCGCCCGGGTGGGCGCGGCGGTGGTGCTGCGCGGGCCAGGCGACGACGCCGGCCTGCTCGCGACCATCCGCCGCCACGAGGTCACCGTCGTCCCGGTCGTGCCCCCGCTGGCCGCCGTGCTCACCCGGCTCGGCCGGCGCGCCCCCGCGCCCAGCGTTCGCCTGCTGACCAACACGGGCCAGGAGCTGACCCCGACGGGCATCGAGGACCTCCGGCGGACCTTCCCGACCGCCGCCGTGCGACTGATGTACGGCATCACCGAATGCAAACGGGTCACCATCGCCGAGGCCGACAGCGACCTGGTCCGGCCCGGTTCGCTCGGAACCCCGCTACCCGGGACGTCGGTGTCGATCCTGGACCCGGCTGGCCGGCCGGTGCCGGCCGGGACCGAGGGTGAGATCGTCGTCTCCGGGCCGCACGTCATGGCCGGCTACTGGCGTGACGAATCGCTGACCACGAGGACGTTCGGCCGGGACCCGCGCACGGGAGAACGCCTCCTGCGCACCGGCGACCACGGCCGTCTCGACAGCGACGGCCACCTGTACTTCCACGGCCGCCGGGACGACATCTTCAAGCAACGCGGCGTGCGCACCAGCGCCGCCGAGATCGAGGCGGCGGCGCGTCAGGTCCCCGAGGTCACCGACGCCGTGGTGGTGCCCCCGGCGGGCGGCCGGGACGCGGTCCTGTTCGCCGTGACGGAGCTGGGGAGCCACCAGGTCCTGCGGGAACTGCGGCGGTTCCTCGAAGCCGCCAAGGTACCCGCCACGTGCCGCACCCTCCCGGCGTTCCCGGTGGCCGGCACCGGCAAGACCGACCGCGCGGCCCTCCGCGCCCTGGCGGCCGAACGGGAGACCGCCTGCGACACCTGACCCCGCCGCCCCAGGCGAGCACCGTTCCCGAACGTCACGAGGACACCCTGGCGTCGTCTGGCTCGCACTCGGATCCGCCGCGTCGAGCGGGCCGAGGAGACCGGCCTCGCTTGGCCGAGATCGACGGGCGAGTCCGTGCGCGCGGCAGGGCTTCCCGGGAGGAGCGCGGAAGTACCAGCACGGGCTGCCGAACCGCCCGACGACGGCCGGCGGAGCGGCTGCTCGAGCACGCGGTCGACCGCCGAACAGGTGCCGCCACCGGACACCGCCTACCGCCGACGCCAAGCGGCCCCTGACCAGAACATGCTGGTCAGGGGCCGTATCGCCCGGCGAAAGGCGAGTGCCCCCGGTGCGACTCGAACGCACACTGGACGGATTTTGAGTCCGCTGCCTCTGCCGATTGGGCTACGGGGGCGTTGCTGCCCTTACTTTAGCCAACCGCGCTCACCGGGACGCAACGGGTCCCCTTTGCCGGGACCAGCCACCGCCCGGCCCCGGCGGCCGACGCGGAACCGCTGTTCACGGTGCTCCAGCTCGACGGCGGAGCGCCGGGACGCGGTGAGCCACGCTCCGGCCGCTCGGATCGTGACCCGGCGGCGCTGGCCAAGGTCAGGACGTCGGGAGGAGGTACGCGGCGCGGCGGTGGCGGCCCGCATCCCGGGAGGCGGACCGGCTCGCGTCGCGGGGACGTGGCGACCGGGCGCGTGGCCCGGCCTCACCACGACACCCGCAGCTCGGTCGGCCCCCGCATCACCAGCCCCCGCCGCCACGGCACCTCCTCGGCCGGGCCGGCCAGCCGCAGGGTCGGGAACCGTCTGACGAGTTCGCCGAGGGCGATCTGCAGCTCCACCTTCGCCAGCTGCGCGCCGATGCAGTGGTGGGGCCCGTGGCCGAACGCGACGTGCGGGTTGTGCCGCCGAGTCAGGTCCAGGCGCTCCGGGTCCTCGAACACCCGCTCGTCCCGGTTCGCCGCCGACGTCGAGGTGAACACCGCCTCTCCTGCCCTCACCAGCCCGCCCGCGATCTCCACGTCCACCTTCGCCACCCTGGGCAGCGTGACGCCGTTGACCAGTGGCACGAACCGCAACAGTTCGTCCACCGCCCGGGGGATGAGTTCGGGCTGGTCGACCAGCTGTTCCCAGCGCGAGCGGTCCGAGAGCAACAGGAAGCAGGAGTTGCCTATCTGGTTGGCCGTCGTCTCGTGGCCCGCGATCAGCAGGACGAGCGCGAACATGACCAGTTCGTCCTCGGAGAGCCGGTCCGCCTCGCCCGGCACGGTGGTGTCCCTGGCCGCCACCAGATCCGCCAGGAGATCGTCGTGGCGGTGGACGCGATGCCGTTCCACCAGGTGGGCGAAGTACGCCTTCATCTCCGCGAGCGACGCCGCCGCCTGCTCGGCGGTGTACGCGGTGGTCGAGAGGACGGCGTCCGACCACGGGAGGAAGTTCGCCCGGTCCTCGTAGGGAACCCCGAGGATCTCGCAGATCACCTGCACCGGGAACGGGAGGCCCAGCGCCGTGACGAGGTCGGCGGGCGGCCCCGTGCGCTCCACCGCGTCCAGGAGGTCCGAGGCGATCCTGGTGGCCCGGGGGCGGAACGACTCCAGGCGGGCGGGGCTGAACGCCGGTGCCGCCAACCGGCGGAGCCGGCTGTGGTCCGGTGGGTCCAGGCCGGCGATCGTGTCGTCCGGCCTGCCCACGGCGGTCATCCGGGGAACCGAGTCGCCGGCGGCGGCCGCCGCGCTGAACCGGGGGTCGGCCAGGACGGTGCGCACGTCCTCGTAGCGGGTGACCAACCAGCCCTCACCGCCGAAGGGCATGCGGATCCTGGCGAGCGGTCGTTCGCGGCGGAGCCGCCCGAAGAGCGGGTCGATCTCGATCCCGTCGATCTCGGACAGGCCGAAGACCATGTCCGTGGTCGTGTCCGTCATCTCTCGTCCGTTCGTCGATCAACAGGGTCCGTGCGCCCGCCACTCGCGGGTGCGCCGTCGGATCGGAGGTCCGCTCCAACGCGTCTCCCCGGGACGTCCGGGCTGGGGCACCCCCGGTGGACCGGGGGCGGGACCGATCCGGTCCAGCACGCCTCGCGGTCGCCCGTGGGCCGCGCGGCCCGCCGCCTCGCCCGCCTGCCACGAGGCGCGGACCGCAGGTCGTGCCCGGGCCTGGCGCACCTCCCCGCCAGGGGCGGGGCGCCTCGGGCGGCGGGACACCCGGGACCACCGGCCCGACCAGCGCCCGGGGTGGATCCGGGGCGGGGGCGCGAGCATCGCGGCAGGGTCCTGGCCCACCGTCCCGGCCGCCGTCGGTATCACCACGTGACGCGCAGCTCGACCGGCCCCCGCATGACCAACCCACTCCGCCACCTGACCTCCTCGGGCGGGTCCGCCAACCGCAGCGCGGGGAACGTGCGCAGCAGTTCGCCCAGGGCGATTCGCAGTTCCATCCTGGCGAGGTGCGCGCCAAGGCAGTAGTGCGGCCCGTAGCCGAAGGCCAGGTGCGGATTGCGCTGGCGGAGCAGGTCGAGCTCATCGGCCCTGTCGAAGAACCGCTCGTCCCGGTTGGCCGCCGCCGTCGAGGCGAACACCGCCTCGCCCGCCCGGATGACACCCCCCGCCACCTCGACGTCCTCCGTCGCGACGCGGGGGAGGATCACCCCGTTGACGAGCGGCACGTAGCGGAGCAGCTCCTCCACGGCCTTGGGGAGCAGTTCGGGACGCCGCTGGAGGAGCTCCCACCGGTGGCGGTCCCGCAGCAGGAGGAAGCAGGAGTCCCCGATCTGGTTCACGGACGTCTCGTGACCGGCGATCAGCAGCACCGAGGCGAACATCACCAGTTCGTCCTCGCTGAGCTGGTCGCTCTCCCCGGGGCCGGGTGTGGCGTCGCGGGCGGCGACGAGGTCGGCGAGCAGGTCGTCGTGCGGGGCGCGTCGGCGTTCGGCGATGAGGTGGCGGAAGTACTCCTTCATCTCCTCCAACGCCACGACGGCCTCCTCGGGGGAGTGCGCCGTCGTGGCCAGGATCGTGTCGGACCAGGGCAGGAACCGCGCGCGGTCCTCGTAGGGGACGCCGAGCATCTCGCAGATGACCAGCACCGGGAACGGGAGCGCCAACCCCTGCACGACGTCTCCGGGTGGCCCGGCCTCGCGCAGCGCGTCGAGCAGCTCGGTGGCGATCCGCACTGCCTGGGGGCGGAAGGACTCGAGGCGGGACACGGTGAAGGCCGGGGTGGCGAGTCGGCGCAACCGCGTGTGCTCGGGCGGATCGAGCCCAGCGAGGGTGTCGACCGGTTTCCCCACCGCCGTCATGCGGGGAACGTTGTCGTTGGCCGCCGCCACCGCGCTGAAGCGGGGGTCCGACAGCACCAGCTTCACGTCCTCGTACCGGGTGACCAACCAGCCCTCGTCCCCGTAGAGCAGTTTGATCCGGCTCAGCGGCCGTTCACGTCGGGCCATCGCGAAGTGGGGGTCGATCTCGAGGGCGTCCATCTCCTCGAGGAAGCACACCCCCGACGCGTCTTCCTGACTCATCGTCTCGTCTCCTGGTCGGAACGGATGCGGAGGAACGTCGCGGTGCTCACCACGAGACGGCGAGCGCGGTCGGCCCGCGCGCCACCAGACCGGTGCGCCAGGGCACGTCGTCCCTGGGCGTAGCCAGCCGCAGCGAGGGGAGCACCCGGATCAGCTCGGTCAGTGCCACCTGGAGTTCGAGGCGGGCGAGGTGCGCCCCGAGGCAGTAGTGGGGCCCGTGCCCGAAGGCCACGTGCTGGTTGTGGACCCGGGTCGGGTCGAAGGTGTCGGGGTCGTCGAAGATCCGCTCGTCGCGGTTCGCCGAGGGGATGGAGACGAACACCGCCTCACCGGCCCGGATCGTGCCGCCCGCGACCTCGACGTCGCTGACCGCCACCCTGGGCAGCGTCACCCCGTTGATCAGCGGCACGAACCGCAGCAACTCCTCCACGGCCCGGGTGACGAGTCGCGGGTGCGCCACCAGCTGCTCCCACCGGGAACGCCGTTCCAACAGCAGGAAACAGGAAGCGCCGATCTGGTTGATCGAGGTCTCGTAACCGGCGATGAGCAGCAGGACCGCGAACATCACCAGCTCCTCCTCGCTGAGCTGGTCGGACCCTCCCGGCTCCGGCGTGGCGTCGCGGGCGGCGACGAGGTCGGCGAGCAGGTCGTCGTACGGGGCGCGTCGGCGTTCGGCGATGAGGTGGCGGAAGTACTCCTTCATCTCCTCCAACGCCTGGGCTGACTCGGCGCCGCTGAGCCCTGTCGTGGAGAGCACGGCCTCCGACCAGGGCACGAAGCGGGAGTGGTCCTCGTAGGGAACGCCGAGGACCGTGCAGATCAACCGGACGGGGAACGGGAGGGCGAAGTGCCGTACGAAGTCGGCGGGTCGCCCGGCGTCCACCAACTCGGTCAGGGTGTCCACGGCGATACGGGTGGCCAGCGGCCGGAAGGTCGCGATGCGGCTCGCCCGGAACGTGGGCGCGGCGAGCCGGCGGAGCCGGGTGTGTTCCGGTGGGTCGAGGCCGGCGATGGTCTCCGGGGGCCGGCCCGCCACCACCGTCATCCGGGGTACCTGGTCGCTGGCGGCGGCGGCCGCGCTGAACGCCGGGTGGGTCATCACGGTGCGCACGTCCTGGTAACGGCTGACCAGCCAGCCCTCCCCGCCGTGGGGGAGCCGGATCCGGCTCAGCGGGTGCTCCCGCCGGAACAGCGCGAACAGCGGATCGCTGTCGAGGGCCGGGACCTCGTTGAGGGTGAAGACCGGACCGGTCGGGTCCGGTGAGCGCGGGACACCCTCCACCTCGGCTCCGCCCGCCACGGAGCCCTCCGAGCTCACCGTCGCCCGGCCACGAGGTAGGTGAACGGGTACTCGAAGTAGGAGCCGTCGGGCAGCCGCATGGTGGAACGTCCCGTCAGTTCCTCGGCGGCCACCACCGCCCAGCCGGTGTCCTCGTACAGGGCTCGCAGGCTCGGCGAGTCCAGCTCCGTCGGCCGCAGGCCGCTGCGGGCGACCGCGGCCATCCCCGGTGGCGGGGCGGCGAACTTCCCGAGCATCTCCTCCACGGCGTCGGAGAAGGCCGGGGTGATCTCGATGTCGAAGACCCGCCCCCGTCGGCCGGTGAGCGTCGCCAGTGTCGTCAGGGCGGCGGGCCAGTCGGCCGGGTCCATCGCGTGCAGCACCCCGCGCAGGTGGACGTTGGCCTCACCGACCGTGGCGCGCAACCTCGCCGCGGCCTCCACGTCGGTGGCGTCGAGGACGTCGAACGACAGACCGGGACGGGCCCGGCCGCGCGCGGCGGCGATCGCCGCCGGGGAGACGTCCACGCCCACGACCACCGGGTAGTGCCTGGCGAGGTGGTCGGTCAGGAGACCGTCGCCGCACCCGAGGTCGACCAGGGGGAGCTCGGGAGCGAGGTGGTCGAGCATGACGGGGAGGTAGGGAGCCATCTCGGCACCCGAACCGAAGTGCCAGGGCGGGCTGGGAGTGCCGGCGTCGCTGGTGACGTCCCGCCAGTAACGTTCCCAGTTGACCCCGTTGTTTCGGCCGGAATCCAGAATCACGTGCGGTCTCCTCGTGCGGAACGGTGCGCGCTGATCGCGGCCGCCGGAACGGGCCACGGGGAAGCAGGTGGCGCGGGCCCGGTTTTCTGTGGTGGGTGCTGGTGCGTCCACGAACCGGGTGGTCAGGAATGGCGACATCGGAAATGCGGAGTCGTGGGCCGGTGGTGGAATCCATGACGTGAACCGCTGAATAGAGATATACCAACGTCGGTGACCCGTCGGCAAGAACGAGTGGGTGGCAGGGTGGCTGTTTCCCCCATCCGAGTAGGGTGAATTGGCTGATGGGCGGGTGGTCGCTCGCCCGGTGCGCTTCGTGAACCTGGCCTCGCTGATCGGGTGAACGGCCGTTCCTGACTCCTGGGATGACGTGTTCCGCGTCGTTTTCCGCGCGGTCGTGGGGTTCGGGATAATCCTGAACGGGGGGCTTTCCGCTCCGTCGGTTGGAGCAGTGCGGGAGGTCGTGCCGGCACGGTCGGTGAGAGCCGTCCACCGGGCGGGACGCTTCCGTCGCCCGAATTCCGGAATCGGAGCTCGAGGAGACCACGGAGCCCCCGCCGGGGAATAGCATTCCGGTATGCACACCGACCGGCAGCTGGTGGCGGACGAGTACTACGGGACCACCAGGATCCTGCGGGCACGCCAACGCCTTTTCGACTTCCAGCGTCCTCGGTTCGACCTCCACGACGACGTCGCCTCCGTGGTCGCCACCGCGCCGGGACCCGTCATCGACGTGGGGTGCGGGAACGGTCTGCTGCGCGCCCGGCTCGCCGCCCGCAGACCCGACCTGGACCTCTTCGGTGTCGATGTCTCCACCGGCATGGCGCCCGACGTGGTCGGGGACGTCCAGGCGTTCCCGGTCGCCGACGGCGCGGCCGGCGCCGTGGTGGCCATGCACATGCTCTACCACGTGCCCGACATCGTGACGGCGGTCCGGGAGATGGCCCGAGCCCTGCGGCCCGACGGCATCGCGGTGGCCACCACCAACGACTCGAGCTCGCTGACCGAGCTGTACACGCTGGCCGACCACGCGTTCGCCGACGTCGGCGGCGGGCCCGTCCCGCCTCGGCCGGACGCGCGGTTCGGCCTGCACCACGCGCACCTCCTGGCGGCCGCCTTCGGGGAGGTGGCGGTACGGCGACGCGCGTACACGGTCGTCTGCGACGAGCTCGAACCCCTGCTCGGGTACCTGGACTCCCTGCGTCCCGCGTGGCGACACCTGCTCCCGGCCGACGCTGTCTGGGAGGACTTCCTCACCGCCGCGGAGGGCAGGCTGCGAGCCGTCCTCGCGGGCGGGCACTTCACCGACCACGGCGAGGCCGGCATGATCATCGGGCGGTTGCCCCGCCGGGCCGGGTGAGCGTCCGCGAACGCCCTCCCGGCCGGTGGCGTCGACTACCGGCGAACCACCTCGAGGACGCACTCGGTGTCGGGGCGGACCCCGTGCCGGGCGTGTAGCAGCAATCCGGCTCGGTCGAGGAGAGCCGAGTACTCGTGTTCGGTGCGTTGACGTCCGCCGCACATCGCCGCCATCCACACGTCCAACGCGGGGATCACCGGGGTGCGGTCCCGAGCCGAGGGAACGAAGCCGATCACCAGCAGCCGGGCGCCCTCCCGCAGCACGGGGACGAGCGATCGGAGCAGGGAGACCGCGTCCTCGTCGTCGAGGCACGGCAGCACGTGGCACAACAGGTAGACGTCCCCGTCCTGGGGGAGGACCTCGCCGTCGGGCAGGCGGCAGCGGGAACGCACCCCCGACCGCCGCAGCTCCTCGGCGACCTGCTCCCGAGCCGCCGTGGGCACGCCGACCAGCGTCCCCACGAGGTGCGGTTGGGCGGCGAGCAGCGCCGTGAGGAGGCGCGCGCCCCCCGCGCCCACGTCGACCACGTGGCGCGCTGAGGGGAGATCCACCGAGGCCGGGACGAGTTCCGCGGCGACGCTGGCCCCCATCGCCCGCCCCACCGCGCCGGCCAGGGCCGGCGCCTGCGCGAGGTGGTCGAACACGGACGAGCCGTGCACCGCCGCGAAGGCGGACTCCCCGGTGCGCAGGGTGTGCTCGGCGGCGGACCACGCGGCCAACACCGGGGCCGTGTTCGCCAGTTCGAGGAGACCACCCAGCGATCCCGGCCCCTCCGCCAGCAGTTCTCCCGTGTCCGACAGGGCGAAGTGGTGTGGTGGGTCCTCCACGAACACGCCAGCCGCCTTTCCGGCGCGCAGGAACCGCGACAGCGTCGCCGGATCGGTCCCGGTCCGGTGGGCGAGTTCGTCGACGGAGGGCCGGTCCCTGGCCATCTCCCGGACGACGCCCGCCCTGACCAGAGCGGCGAGTGCCTGTCCCAGGCATCCCGCGGCGAAGAACCGGGCGAGCCGCAACGCCGCGGACGAGTCGGGAACCTGGGCTGGGCACGGGCGGGGGGATGCGGTCACCTCGAACTCCTCGGGGTGTCGGTCCTGGAGGGCCGGCGGGTGCCGGCTCACTCCGGGACGTGGCGGAGGCGGAGGCCGGCGAGGGGACCGGTGCGGGAGGTGACGGAGCGGTCGAACTCCGCCTTGGCGGTGGCCATCCGGTCCGCGATCGCCGCGACGGTCACCTCGTCGTGGTGGGGCGAGTTGGGGAGCAGGCGCAGCGCCGACAGCGGATGGCCGTGCGCGCCGTGCGTGAACGCGGGCAGGAATCCCAGCACGATCGGCGCGGCGACCTCGTGCTGGGGGTCCAGCCCAGCCAGGCGCTGGTAGAGGGCCTGCGTGTAACGGTTGGCGTCGTCGACGAGCAGGGGTTCCGCCCGGCCCAGTTCCGCGAAGGTGGCCGGGCCCCCCGGCGCCACCGGCCAGAACACCGACGCCATCCCGGGGCTCGTGGGGTTCACCAGTTCGTAGCCGAACTCCGGGAGGTGCGCGCGGAACACGTTGTTCATCGCGGTGACGTGGGCGAGGTGGACCCGGAACCCGGTCCTCCCCACGCTGTGGAGCGCGGCGAAGGCCGCGAGGATTCCCGCCGCGCCCCGGGAGTGCTCGATGGTGTGGTGCAGTACCAGGTTGCCGCCCCACGGCCGCCACTCGGCGGTGTGCGGGTCCTCGTGCAGGGTGTGCAGCTCGGCGGCGTTCCTGGCCAGGAAGGCACTGGAGGGGTAGGGGCAGAAGCCGGCCTTGTGGAAGTCGGCCGTCATCGAGTCCGCCCAGGCCGCCTCCGCGACGAGGTCGCTGACCTCGCGGAGGGCGGCGAGCGTCACCGGGTCGATCTCCAACGGGTTGCCGGGGAAGTCGTAGTCGCGGAAGAACAACCACGGCCAGCCGTGCGCGGTGTCGAAGTGCAGGTAAGGCCGGTAGGGCAGCGAACCGCTCAGACTGCTCAGGCCGGCGGCGACCAGGCCGACCGGATCGATGGTGTGGTCCATGATGCTCCCGCCGGAGAGCACCACGCAGGCCACCGGAGTTCCCCGTGCGACCAGGTCGGCCACCGTGGTGAGGACCCGCTCGGCGGTGGCCGCCCGGTCCCGTCCCGGTGCCGGCACGCGCACGCACGCCTCCGAACCCAGCCCGAGGAGAGCGCACACCGGCTCCACGCTGTCGTGGTTGTGCTCGGTCGTGACCACCACCGGCGCGGCCCCACCGGCCAGCCCGCGCCGGCCGGACTCGGGCAGGCACCGGTTCAGCCCGATCCGGACGGCGTACATCAGACCGGCCTTGCCGCCGAAGGAGAAGGTGCCGCCCGCGTCGTCGCGCGGCCAGCCAGCCAGGTCGGCGAGCTGTCGGACCAGCTGGCGTTCGATCTCGAGCGTGCCACCGGCCAGGAGGTCCCACAGCGCGTTGGGGGTGTAGAGCTGGGCCAGCGTGGCCGCGGTCACCGCGTCGAACAGCGGGACCGGGAAGATGTTGAACAGGTTGCCGGGGGCGTGGGCGCGCAGTTGCGCGCCCAGCCCGGCGGTCACCCCGCGCAACACCAGGTCGGGGTCGGACATGTGCTCGGGCACCGCCTCGAAGTCCCGCAGCCAGCCGAGGTCGGGAGGAGCCGTGCCCAGCCAGGCACCGTCGGGATGGGAGGGCACGGCCAGCGTGCGGAGCGCGTGGCTGAGCCGTTCGGGAAGCTGACCTCGGTTGTGCTCCGTGGGATGCAGCGTGCGGTGACGCAGTTCGGTCAGCGTCTCGACGAATTCCCTGCTGGGCATGGCTGACTCCTTCGACCGGATCAGACGGTCGCGTAGGCGTGGTCGGCGCCGGCTCGCCAGGGAAAGAAGTGCAGGTTCCAGGTGTTCAGGACGTTGGCGTACAGCGCGAGCGCGTTGATCAGGGCGAAGTACTCGTCACGCGTCTCCACGCCGGGCAGCGTCTCCAGGACGCGTTGGGTGAAGTCCCACAAGGTGTTGAGCCCGGTGTAGCCGAGGAACTCGGCGGGCGTCTTGATCAGCATCGGTGTGATGCGGAGGAGGTCGGTGAGGGAGATGTCGGTGGTGCGGGACATCGTCACCAGGCCGTTGAGGGCGGAGTAGCCCAGCGGCCGCACCTCGCCGTTGAGGAAGACGAGCGTGGAGAAGTACTGGTCGTAACTACCGGCGCGGCTGGCGATCCGCCCCTCGTGCATGGCGACGATCTCCTGGGGTGGATCGATCCACACCCGCGCGACCTCGTCGTGGATCTCCTCCACCAGTTTCTGCACGGCGGGGGAGTCCACCGGGGCGGTGCGCGGGAGCACGAAGTTCCGCACGTCCTCCCCCTTGCGCCGGACCCGGACCTCGATCACCTGCTTGCTGCTCCACGCCGCCTCCCAGCAGGCGCGGCCGGCGGCGCGCAAGGCCTCGACGTCCTCCGGTACCACGTGCCCGACCGGGGCGGCGGGGAGGTACTCGCTGAGCGGCCCGTACTTGACGGCGAGGTGTTGCAGCTGGGAGAGGAACACCGTTCCGTCCGGGGACTTCGTCCGGTCCTCCTTGTACTCGGCGCGGGTGTAGACGAGCTGGTGGTGGGGAACGAGGTGGTAGAGGTGGTTCCCGGATACCAGTGCGTGATTCTGGAGGCTGTTGTACGGGAGCAGTTCGTTCCACAGCAGATCCGCCAGCCGCGGATTGCGTTCCTCGTTCAGGTCGGCGGTGACGGTGATTCCGGGCTGCACCCATTCGATCTCGATCTGCCGCATGCTGTTCCTTATCTTCTAAGTCGGGTCTGTTCTGGTCAGTCGTAAGATCGGGAGGGCCCGGGGACTTCGGGTGTGGCTGTCATGTGGTCGCCGTTGGTGTGGCTTGAAAGGATTGGCCGCCCGAGGTCCCGCGACGACTCGACCGCTGATTGGGATGAGCGAACCGATCGCTGCATAAGGACGTGCCGGCGAGGTCGTCTGCCGGGTGTTCCGCACGAACGACGACGGAGGTGGCCGTGCCCGAACTCTGGGCCGGCGTGGACGCGGGCAAGGCCGCGCACCACTGCACGGTGATTGATACCGACGGCACGAAGGTGCTTTCCCGCCGGGTCGCCAACAACGAGGCCGACCTGTTGGAGCTGATCGGTGACGTACGGGCTTTGGCCCCGGACGTGCTGTGGGCGATCGACCTGAACTCCGGCGGGGCCGCGCTGCTGATCGCATTGCTGGTCAACCACGGACAGAAGCTGCTCTACATCCCCGGTCGCACCGTCCACCGCGCCGCCGGCACCTATCGTGGGGACGGCAAGAGCGACTCCAAGGACGCCTTCGTCATCGCCGACCAGGCCCGGATGCGCCGTGACCTGCACCCGGTGACCGCCGGCGACGAGATCGCGGTGGAGTTGCGGATCCTCACCGCCCGCCGCTACGACCTGGCCGCCGACCGCACCCGGGCGATCAACCGGCTGCGCGCCCAACTGCTGGAGTACTTCCCCGCGTTGGAACGGGCCTTCGACTACAGCACCTCCAAGGCCGCCCTGGTCCTGCTCACCGGCCACCAGACCCCCGCCGCACTGCGTGAGCGCGGCCGGGAACAGCTCGCCGACTGGCTGCGCGCCCGGAAGGTCCGCAACAGCGCGACGGTCGCCGCCGCAGTCGCCGCCGCCGAAGCCCAGTTCACCACCGTCCCCGGAGAGATGACGGCCGCGGCCATGGTGGCCCGGCTCGCCAAGGGGGTGATGGCCCTCGATGACGAGATCGCGGAGACCGACGCGCTCATCGAGGGCCGGTTTCGCCGACACCGTCACGCCGTCGCGGTCCTGAGCATGCCCGGCGTCGGGCCCCTGCTCGGAGCCGAGTTCATCGCGCTGACCGGCGGCGACATGGCCGCGTTCGGCAGCGCCGACCGGCTGGCCGGTGTCGCGGGCCTGGCGCCGGTGCCCAAGGACTCCGGACGAGTCCGGGGCAACCTGCGCCGGCCACGCCGCTACAACCGGCGCCTGCTGCGCATGTTCTACCTGTCCGCGCAGGTCGCCGCCCGCTGTTGCCCGACGTCGAAAGCCTTCTACGACAGGAAAAGGCGCGAAGGCAAGGCGCACAAACAGGCCGTCCTCGCGCTGGCCCGCCGACGCCTGAACGTGTTGTGGGCACTCATCCGCGACAACCGCGCCTTCCAGATCGGCACGCCGCAACCCGAAGCCGCAGCGGCCTGACGAGCTCACGGCCCGACACCTTCACCACTTGACAACTTCATTGGGAATCCTTTCGTCCGGTTGGTCGTGGGATCAGTGGGAGGGGGTGTCGGGGGCGAACAGGGCGCGTAATGCCGACTTGTCCGGTTTTCCCCCGTCGGTGAGTGGAATGGTGTCGACGAATCGGATGAGGCGGGGTACGTGTGGTTCACCGAGTTGCGCCTCGACGTGTTCGCGGAGCTCGTCGGCGTCCGCGGTTCCGCTCGCGAGGACGACCGCCGCGCAGACCCGCTCACCTCGGTCGACGTCGGGAAGGCCTACGACCCCGGCCTGGAGGACCTTCGGGTGGTGGCAGAGGACGTCCTCCACCCGACGGGAGTAGACGTTGTACGCCTCGACGATGATGAGGTCCTTGGCGCGGTCGAGGATGCGGAGCAGGTCCGCCTCGGAGAGGTGGCCCAGGTCACCGGTGCGGACCCACCCGTCCACCAGCACCTCGCCCGTCCGGGCCGGATCGGCGTGGTACCCGCTCATCGTCATCGGGGAGCGGACCCAGATCTCGCCGACCACCCCCGGCGGGACGACCGCGCCCGAGGTGTCCCGGATCTCCACCTCGACTCCCGGGAGCAGCCGACCGGCGTGGTCCAGCAGCTCGGGGTGCCCGTGGTCCTCGGGCAGGAGCGCGCACACGAACCCGGTCTCCTGGGTGCCGTAGTTCTGCATGAGGCGGGGGCCGAGCCGGCGCAGGGCGGCGGACGTGCGGGCTGGCACGGCGGGGGCCCCTCCGTAGACGGCGAGTCGCAGGGCCGTGAGGTCGAAGTGGTCGAGGTCGGGGTGCTCCGCGAGCTGGTAGAGCGAGCTGGGCGCGGTGAACAGGTGGGTGATGCGTTCCCGCTCCAGCAGCGCGAGCGTCGCCAGGGGGTCGAGGTCCTCCCGCAGCACCACCACCCCGCCGCAGGCGAGGATCCACTGGGCGAGCTCTCCGCCCAGGTCGGAGAGCGGGATGGCCACCAGGAAGCGCCAGGGTGGCGGTCCGTACATGGCGCGGGCCACGTCGAGGCACGCCGCCATGGCGGTGGTGCCGTGGACGACGCCCTTGGGGCTGCCGGTCGTCCCGCTGGTGTAGGCCAGCGACGCCGGCCTGTCGAGCGCGGCGGGGAGCGTGGGAGCGTCGGCCACGGCGGCGGCGGCGAGTGCGGCCAGGTCCTCGCCGAGAGCGGAGGGACCCAGCGAGAGGACGCGGGGCACCGACGCGCGGCGGAGCAGTTCGGTGGCGCGCTCCTCGCGCTGCTGGTCGTGGACGAGCACCTCCGGCGCCGCGTGGGCGAGGCACGCCGCGTGCACGGTGGGGGAGAACATCGGGCGCAGGCCGACGTAGCAGCCCCCCGCCCATTGGACCGCGAGCCGGAGGAGGACGGCCTCCGGCGTGTTCCCGTGCAGGCAGGCGACCCGGACTCCGGGGCCCACTCCGAACCGCGCGAGGACCGCGGCCATACCGGCGACCAGACGATGGGTTTCGGCGCCATTCAGCGACCGGTTCTCGGAAACGAGGACGTCGTCCTGGGGGGCGATTCCGGCTAAGACCCGTCGCACGTAGTCCACCAGTTCCTCCGACGTTGGTTCCGGGGGGATCGGGTTGCGCCACAACGACGATTCCGAAAGGCGAACGGAGGCGCAATGAGCGATACTCGATATTTCGGTGACGGAGACCCGATGGAACCAAGGAATACTCGCCAGGGGCGAAATCGGAATACGCAACGCCATCTTCCGTTCCCTCTCGCCGAGCATCGGACACGACCGTGGGTCACGGAACCGGCTGTTTGCTCGGGGTATTCCCGTGTGGGGGTCGCCGCTTTTCCTGAACGGTTGACCGTCAACCCGTCCGGGGGACCCGCGTCGCCCGACAGTGAGGCCTCTCACCACGCGGGCGCTACCGGGTTGAGGGCCCCCACCGGGTAGGATTCGACATTCAGTCACGGTGGGCCACTCGCTGCCGGCCCACCTGCCGCAGTAGCCGACACCAACCAGGAGGAGCCCGGTGACCGAGCCGGCTGCCGAGGCCCGGACCGAGGCCCCGAACACCAGCGCCCGCCGTGTGGTCGTGGCCGAGGACGAAGCCCTCATCCGTCTTGACCTCGTCGAGATGCTTCGTGAGGAGAACTACGACGTCGTCGGCGAGGCCGTCGACGGGCAGGAGGCCGTCGAGCTGGCCAACGAGCTCCAGCCCGACCTGGTCATCCTCGACGTCAAGATGCCCCGGATGGACGGTATCGAGGCCGCGTCCCTGATCGTCGGCGACCGGGTCGCCCCCGTGGTGATCCTCACGGCCTTCAGCCAGCGCGACCTCGTGGAGCGGGCGCGGGACGCGGGGGCGATGGCCTACCTGGTCAAGCCCTTCGCCAAGCGTGACCTCATCCCGGCCATCGAGCTCGCCATGTCCCGTTTCGCCGAGGTCCGGGCGCTGGAGGGTGAGGTGGCCGACCTCCAGGAGCGGTTGGAGGCGCGCAAGGTGGTGGAACGGGCCAAGGGCCTGTTGATGAAGAACCAGTCGCTGAGCGAGCCCGAGGCGTTCCGATGGATCCAGCGCACCGCGATGGACCGGCGGACCACGATGAAGGCGGTCGCGGAGGCGGTACTGGAAACCCTCAGCTGATCCAGCGGTCATCCCGACGTCATGCCTTGACACGTCGCGGTCACATGTCCACCCGGGTGGCGGTGCGCGATCCCATTCCTAGGGAAAAGTTCCCCCTTTCGGAGCCCAGAAGAGCGACATGCGTCACGATGTGGCTACGGCCACGTGACCAGTATGGGCAACGTGCCACGATCGGACTACGGTCCGTGCCTAACTCATCGTTCCGAGGAGCGGAACGACGCCCACGACTGCTGCTCGTGGGCGGGTTCACGTGGAGGCACGGGTGTCGAAAAACGGTCGCTTACGGATCCTGGCAGTCGCGGCGACGGCGTCGCTGACGCTCGCCGGGTGCGCGCAGGGCGGGAACGAGGAACCGGCGGAGGGGGGCGCCGCGACCAACGACAGCGCCGCCGCCGCCCCTGACGCCCCCACCGATGCCGTCCTGCCGGCGGGGGACGGCACCGGCGAGTGCGAGGACGGCGTCAGCATCGCCTACATCGGCACCATCGCTGGCCAGAACGCGGCCCTCGGCGTCGCGATCCTCAACGGTGTCCGCCTCGCCGTCGAGGAGCACAACGAGGCCAACGCGGGCTGCCAGGTGACGCTCAAGGAGTTCGACACCGAGGGCAGCCCCGACCGGGCGTCCGGTGTGGTCACCCAGGCCATCAACGACGACTCCATCCTGGGCGTGGTCGGGCTGCCCTTCTCCGGCGAGTCCGACGCGGCCGGGCAGTCGTTCCACGAGGCCGGCCTGGTCACGATCAGCCCGTCCGCCACCGACCCGGCGCTGTCCCAGAACGGCTGGGACACCTTCTTCCGCGGGCTGGGCAACGACGCGCAGCAGGGTCCGGCCGCCGCCACCTTCATCGGGGAGGACCTCGGCGCCGAGAGCGTCTGCGTCGTCAACGACGACTCCTCCTACGGAATCGGCCTGGCTCGCGAGGTGCGGGAAGCCCTCGGTGACGCGGTCGTGTGCACCGAGGAGGTGAAGACGAACCAGCGGGAGTTCTCCGCGGTCGTCGGCACGATCGAGGCCTCCGGCCCGGATGCCGTCTTCTACGCCGGCTACTACACCGAGGCCGCGCCCTTCGCGCAGCAGCTGTTCGCCCGGGGGCTTCAGACCACCCTCGTGGCTCCCGACGGCGTGCGCGACGACCAGTTCGTGCAGAACGCCGTGGGTGCCGCCGAGGGCGTCTACCTGACCTGCCCGTGCGTCCCGGCCGACGGCTTCGGTGACTTCTTCGACGCCTTCACCGAGTTGGCCGGCACCGAACCGTCCACCTACTCCGCCGAGGGCTACGACGCCACGACCGTCCTGCTGCGCGCGCTGGACGAGGGGCTGTCCACCCGCGAGGAGGTCCTCGAGTACGTGCGCGACTACGACGCGCCCGGTCTCACCAAGCACTTCAAGTGGGACGAGGACGGCGAGCTGACCGACACCCCGGTCTGGGTCTACCAGGTCGAGGACGGCGAGATCGTTCGGGACCGCGAGATCGGCTGAGCGGCGCCAGCGGCGGACGGCCAGCGCGCGCCGCGCGTTGGCCGTACCTCGCCTGCCCGACCGACTGACGGTGAACCGGCGATCTCGCGAGAAACGAGTATCTGAGTGATCGGCAACCTTCCGACGGTCCTCGCTCAGGGTGGCGTGGACTGGATCAGCTTCGACATCGGTCGCCTGGTCGACCAGTTCTGGTACAACACGGTGAACGGCCTCGCCTACGGCAGCATCTACTCCCTGGTCGCTGTCGGCTACACCCTGGTGTACGGAGTGCTCAAACTCATCAACTTCGCGCACTCCGAGGTCTTCATCGTGGGCGCGTTCGGCGCCTACTTCACCTTCCAGTTCCTCGGTTACGAGTCCGGTGGCATCGCCCAGGCTCCACTGGTCGAGACGATCGTGAACCTCATCCTGGCGCTGGCCGTCGCGATGATCTGCTCGGGGCTCGTCGCGCTCACCCTCGAACGGGTGGCCTACCGACCACTGCGCAGGAAGAAGGCGCCTCGCCTGGTCTTCCTCATCACCGCGGTCGGCGCGTCCTTCGCGATCCAGCAGGCCATCATGCTGTGGCGCAACCCGAACCCGGAGCTGGCGATCCAGCTGATCGCCCCGCGGCCCCTGTTCGAGGTGTTCGGGGTGTCGGTGACGAACATCCAGCTGACGGTGTTCCTCGCCGCGCTGGTGCTCCTGCTGATCGCCGACTCCTTCATCAACCGCACGCGGCTGGGGCGGGGCATCCGCGCCGTCGCGCAGGACCCGGACACGGCGACCCTGATGGGCGTCAACAAGGAACGCGTCATCATGCTCACCTTCATCATCGGTGGGCTGCTCGCCGGAGCCGCGGCCCTGTTCTACATCATGCAGATCCCGCAGGGAGTGGTGTACAACGGTGGCTTCCTCCTGGGCATCAAGGCCTTCACCGCGGCCGTGCTGGGCGGCATCGGCAACCTGCGCGGGGCGCTGCTCGGTGGCTTCCTGCTCGGGGTCTTCGAGAACTACGGCCAGTCGCTGTTGGGCGGTCAGTGGCGCGACGTGGTGGCCTTCGTCGTGCTGATCGTGATCCTGATGTTCCGCCCCACCGGGATCCTCGGTGAGTCGCTAGGAAAGGCCCGGGTATGAGCGCGCACCACTTCCGCAGCGGGACCGCGACGAAGGTGCCGTTCGGCCAACGAATCCGTGACTGGTGGAACGGGCTGAGCCGGTTCCACCAGTGGGCGATCATCATCCCGGTGGTGGTGCTCGTCTACCTGATGCCGTTCCTCAACTTCTTCCCCATCACCACCGAACCGGGCACCGACTTCGAGCTCGCCCTGTTCAACACCGCCCGCATCGTGCTGATCGCCATCGGGCTCAACGTCGTCGTCGGGCAGGCGGGCCTGCTCGACCTGGGCTACGTCGGCTTCTTCGCGATCGGCGCCTACGTCGCGGCGCTCATGACCAGCCGCGACTCCGCACTCTACGCCGAGTACCCGTGGTTGCTCGTCGTGGTGGTCGGCATCGCGGTGACGATGGTGTCCGGTGTCATCATCGGCACACCGACACTGCGGCTGCGCGGTGACTACCTGGCGATCGTGACACTCGGCTTCGGGGAGATCGTCCGGCTGCTCGCCGACAACATCCCGGCGCTGCGGGGCAACGTGGGCTTCCGCAACCTGGAACGGCCGCCGGGGGAGTGGTCCGACGGGACCCGCATCTTCACCCAGGGCGACGGGATCCCCTGGTACTGGCTGACCGTCACCGCCATCATCGCCGTGCTCATCCTCGTCGGGAACCTGGAACGCAGCCGGGTCGGCCGCGCGTGGGTGGCCATCCGGGAGGACGAGGACGCGGCCGAGATCATGGGGGTGCCAACCTTCCGCTTCAAGGTGTGGGCCTTCGTCATCGGCGCCGCCATCGGCGGCCTGTCCGGTGTCCTGTACGCGGGGCAGCTCGGCTTCGTCAACAACGCCAGGTTCGACGTGGTCACCTCGGTGCTGTTCCTCGCCGCGGTCATCCTCGGCGGGTCCGGCAACAAGGTCGGGGTGATCCTGGGGGCCATCGTCATCGCCTACACGCCGGAGCGGTTCCAGGTGGTGTCCGAGTACCGCTACCTGATCTTCGGGCTCGCGTTGATCGTCCTGATGATCTTCCGCCCCCAGGGGCTGCTCGGCGCCCGCCAGCGGCTGTTGGCACGAGGAAGGCAGGCGTACAAACGCCTGGTGGGCAAACCGGAGCCCGTGTCGACGGAAAGCCCCATGAAGGACTCGGGCAAGGGGACGGGAGCATGACGACCACCAGCGGTTCCACACCCGAGATGCGCCACCACCTCGACGACCCCGGGACCGACCAGCCAGGCGGTCTCGTCGGTGAGGTCGCGCGGATGAGCGCGGAGGAACGGGCCGAGCACGAGGCGGAAGTGGCGGACGTCGTCGCGCCGGACCGGGACATCGAGGTCGAGGTCGGCGAGACCCTGCTCGAGATGAGGGACGTCACCCTCAGCTTCGGCGGGCTCGTCGCCCTCGACTCGGTGTCCTTCTCCATCCGACGCGGGGAGATCCTCGGCCTCATCGGACCGAACGGGGCGGGCAAGACCACCTGCTTCAACGCGATGACCGGCGTCTACCGCCCCTCCTCGGGGGACGTGCTGCTCGAGGGCCGGCCCCTGGGGCGGCTCAAGAAGTCGCAGATCACCCGGCGAGGCATCGCCAGGACCTTCCAGAACATCAGGCTCTTCGGCGAGATGACCGCGCTGGAGAACGTGGTCGTGGGCACCGACGCCCGCCACCGCACCGGCGTGCTCGGCGCGCTGCTCCGGTTGCCCCGCCACCACCGGGAGGAACGCGAGGGCGTCGAGCGGGCGATGGCGTTGCTGGAGTTCGTCGGCATCGCCGACCGGGCCGCCGACAAGGCGAAGAACCTGCCCTACGGCTACCAGCGGCGCCTGGAGATCGCCAGGGCGCTGGCCACCGAGCCGAAGCTCCTGTGCCTCGACGAGCCGGCCGCCGGGTTCAACCCGGCGGAGAAGGAGGAGCTCATGGGGCTCATCCGCGAGATCCGGGACGACGGGTACACCGTGCTGCTCATCGACCACGACATGAAACTGGTCATGGGCGTCACGGACCGGCTGGTCGTGCTCGAGTTCGGCAAGAAGATCGCCGACGGTCGCCCCGCCGAGGTCCGGGAGGACCCCTCGGTCATCGCCGCCTACCTGGGGGTTCCTGACGATGACGTTGCTTGAGATCTCCGACGTGTCCGTGCACTACGGACGGATCCGCGCGCTGAGCGGTCTCTCCCTCACCGTGGAGGAGGGGGAGGTGGTCACCCTCATCGGGGCCAACGGAGCGGGCAAGACCACCACCATGCGGACCGTCTCCGGTCTGCTGCCGGTCACCTCCGGCAGCATCACCTTCGAGGGCGACGACATCACCCGCCTCCGCGCCGACCTGCGGGTGGTGCGGGGGATCTGCCAGTCCCCGGAGGGACGGGCGATCTTCCCCGGCATGACGGTCCAGGAGAACCTGGACATGGGCTGCTACACCCGCAAGGACCGCGCGGCGATCGCCGAGGACTACGAGCGCGTGTTCAGCCTGTTCCCCCGGCTCGAGGAACGCCGCACGCAGGTCGGCGGCACCATGTCCGGGGGCGAGCAGCAGATGTTGGCGCTCGGCCGCGCGTTGATGGCCCGACCCAGGCTGCTGTTGCTCGACGAACCGTCGATGGGGCTCGCCCCGCAGTTCATCCAGCAGATCTTCCGCATCATCACGGAGATCAACGAACAGGGGACCACCGTCCTGCTCGTGGAACAGAACGCGCAGCAGGCCCTCAGCCGGGCGCACCGCGCGTACATCCTCGACGCCGGTGAGATCACCAGGACGGGCACCGGGGCGGAACTCCTCGCCGACCCGAGCATCAAGGACGCCTACCTGGGCGTCGGCTGACCGACGCCGTGAGGCGGGTCGTGCCCCACGTCCCGCCTCACACCTCCGGGTGAAACAGCCGTGGCCCGGCGCCCCTGCCTGGCCGGCGGGGAGACCGACCGACAGGCTGGCGGAACGTCCCGGCCCGCCGGTCGGGCCCCGTCGCCTGGAGGATCCTTGCCCACCGCCGTCGCGCTCCTCACCCGTGATCTCCGCGTGCATGACAACCCGGTGCTGGGCGCCGCGGCCTCGGCCGACCACGCGGTACCCGTCTTCGTGCTCGACGACGTGATCCTCCGAGGAGGTCACCGGAGCCCGAACCGGGTCGCCTTCCTGCTGGACTGCCTGCGGGACCTCCGACGCGAGCTCCGGGAGCTCGGTGGCGACCTGCTCATCACCCGGGGCGACCCGGTCCGGGAGGTGGTCGGGCTGGCCGAGCGGTTCGACGCCGCCACGGTGCACGTCGCGGCGGACGTCAGCGCCTACGCGACCGGTCGGGCGCGTCGCCTGTCCAAGGCCCTGTCGGGTGCCGGCCGTGAACTCGTCGTGCACGACACCGTCGTCACCGTCGCGGCTCCCGGTGAGCTGGCACCCCAGAGCCGTGACCACTTCGCGGTGTTCACCCCCTACTTCCGGCACTGGCGGGAGCACCACACCCGCGGTCTCCACCCCGCGCCGAAGGCGCTCCGACTCCCCCCGCTGCGACCGGGTGGCATCCCGGGGAGGGCGGACCTCGTCGACGGAGACGTCTCGCCCTCCCTGCCCACGGGTGGGGAGTCGGAGGGCCGTCGCCTGCTGGACGACTGGCTGGACGACGGGGTCCACCACTACGCCAGCGACCAGGACCGGTTGGCGCGCGACGGGACGTCCCGGCTGTCGGCCTACCTCCACTTCGGCTGCGTGTCCCCCACCGAGATCGCCCAGCGGGTCGGGGAGTCGGACGGCGAGCGGGCGTTCCTCCGGCAGCTGGCC
The DNA here is from genome assembly GCF_000429185.2 of Actinoalloteichus caeruleus DSM 43889. GTDB lineage: Bacteria > Actinomycetota > Actinomycetes > Mycobacteriales > Pseudonocardiaceae > Actinoalloteichus_B > Actinoalloteichus_B caeruleus. Next base: position 774,328 of record NZ_AUBJ02000001.1, read on the forward strand.
TGGCGGGACTTCCACCACCAGGTCCTCGCCGCGCGTCCCGGATCGGCCTGGAACGACTACCGCACCCGGAACGACCACTGGCGCACCGACCACGAGGAGCTGGCCGCCTGGCGGGACGGGCGCACCGGAGTTCCCCTCGTCGACGCGGGCATGCGGCAGCTGGCCACCGAGGGGTGGATGCACAACCGGGCTCGTCTGGTCACCGCCAGTTTCCTCACCAAGTCGCTCTACCTGGACTGGAGGGAGGGCGCACGGCACTTCCTCCGGCTCCTCGTCGACGGGGACATCGCCAACAACAACATGAACTGGCAGTGGGTGGCGGGTACCGGCACCGACACGCGCCCCAACCGCGTGCTGAACCCGACCCGCCAGGCCGAGCGGTACGACCCGGACGGCGCCTACGTCCGCCGGTACGTGCCCGAGCTCGCGGACCTGGCACCTCCCGAGATCCACGAGCCCTGGCGGTTGGGCGAGGAGGAACTGCGGCGTCGCGACTACCCCCCACCCCTGGTCGACCTGATGGACGCCGCCCGGCGGTTCCGCGCGGCGCGCGGCAAGGACTGAGCCACCCCGGCGGCCACCGACCGGCACCGCCCGAGGAGACGGCGGCCACGGACCGGGATCACCCGGGGGTGCTCACCCGGCGGGAGGTCGAGAAGCGCGGGAAGATCCGGACGCGCCTACAGTCGAGTCGGCCGGGTCCCCGGTGGACACCGGGGGCCAGATCTCCCCAGGTGAACGAGGTGAACACTGTCGTGGTCGGTACGTCGCCGCGAGCCGGGTCGTGGCTGTCCAGAATCCCCCTCCGCCGTCTGCGCGCCCCCAGGTGGGCCGAGCAGGAGGGCACGTGGCGCGGCGCCAGGCCCTCGGTGATCGAGTCCGCGCTGAAACGGGCGCTCGCCCGGCCCTCGGGCAACTGGTTCGTGCTCGGCGCGAGCCGGGAGATCGCCCTCGGTGGCGCTCCGCTGGGCCGGACGATCGGCGGGGTGGAGGTCGTCTGCTGGCGAACCCAGGACGGGCGGTTGCGCGCCGGTCCCGGTACCTGCCCCCACCTGGGCGCTCCGCTGTCCGAAGCGGTCGTGCACTGCGGGGAACTGGTGTGCCGGTGGCACGGCCTGCGGTTGGGGGCGGGCGGAGCGCCCGGCTGGCAGCCCTACCCGGCCCACGACGACGGGGTGCTCGCCTGGGTCCGCCTCGACGAGGTGGGCGGTGAGGCTCCGCTCCCGGAACCCGTCGTCCCCCGCCGGCCCCCGGCGGCCGGCGCGATCGCCGCCGTCACCACGGTGGTGGGCCGCTGCGAACCACAGGACGTGATCGCCAACCGGCTCGACCCGTGGCACGGGGCGTGGTTCCACCCGTACTCCTTCGCGAACCTGCGGGTGCTCGACGCCCCCGTCGACGCCGACCCGGAGGACCCGGAGTCCGACCGGTTCGACGTGGAGGTGTCGTTCCGGTTGTCCCGGCAGATCGGCGTACCGGTCAAGGCCACCTTCACCTGCCCGGGACCGAGGACCATCGTCATGCGGATCACCGAGGGGGAGGGGAGGGGCAGCGTCGTGGAGACGCATGCCACGCCCTGGGCACCGGACGGCGCCGGTCACCCGAGGACGGCGGTGATCGAGGCGACGGTGGCCAGCTCGGACCGGCGGGGCTTCGCGGTGGCGCGCCGCCTCACCCCGCTCGTCCGCCCACTCATGAACATGACGGCGCGTCGGCTGTGGCGGGACGACATGGACTACGCCGAACGCCGCTACGAGCTGCGTTCCACCGGCCGTTGGCCCGGTTGACCGGCGGGAACCTCCCGCACCGGCACCGCCGCGTCCCGTGCGACCTCCGCCCTGGCGGGCGCGGCGGTCCGGTGCCGTCGCGGCGCGGGACGCACGTACTCCAGGCGGTCGAGCAGGGGCCACCGGCCCCCCTGGGGGACGCTCCACAGGTCGTGGCCGTGAACACCCCATTCGCCGAGCAGCACGTTCGCCGCCATGAACCCGCTGGTGGCTGCCCGCTCCATGAGCGCGACCGGCAGGTCGACCCGGGTGAGGTCCCCCGCCACGGTCACGAACGGGTCCGGGGTGCGCACCGGTGGCCGGTCCGTGAAGCCACCCGGGGGGAACAGGGGGCAGTCGTCCCGGATCTCGTGGCGTTCGTCCACCACGCCCGCCGCCCCGGTCTCCGGGTAGACCCGTCGGAGCTCGCCGAGCACGCCCTGCCTGAGCCGCTCGACGTCGGGCTCGCCCCGCAGAGCGTAGGAGTGCAGTTCCACCACCGAGCCACCGGTGCGGCGGGACCAGTCCCTGGCGGTGCGTTCGTAGCGTTCGAGCACGCTGATGTTGTCCAGGCACCCGAAACCGCTGGTGCACAGGAACGGTGCCCGGGCCGGGTGGACCGGGCGGTCCAGCCAGAACCGGGAGACGAGGAAGGGGGGCGCGGTCCGCAACCGCCCGACGCGCCGCCGCCAGTCGTCGTCTCCCAGGTCGGGGGACGAGTCGACGACCGCGCGAAGGCCCCGCACGTCGAGCGCGAGGACGACCCCGTCGACCTCGGTCCTTTCCGGCGGTTCCGTGCCCGTGCGGTGGACGACCGCCCACCGCCGGGTGCCGCCCCGTTCCACCCGCTCCACCGAGGTCCCGGTGCGGACCGAGGCCCCGCACCGGCGCAGGTGCGCCGCGAGCGGGTCCCACAGCGCTCGCGAGAAGCAGTCGTCGGCGACGTCGAACACCAGGCCCTCGCTGGATCCCAGGAAGTAGATGTGGAACATGGTGGCCAGTTCGGCCGCCGACAGCTGGGTCGGCTCGGCGAAGAAGCTCCGCGAGAAGACCTCGAACGCCAGGTGCCGCGCCCTCCTGGGGAAGCGGATCTGGGCGAGGAAGGCGTCGGCGTCCAGGTCGTCCAACTGCCCGTAGGTGCGGGGCACCCGCACCTGGCCCAGCGGTATCGCGGCCCTGGTGCCCAACCGCGCCAGGTCACCGAAGGTGAAGCTGGGGCTGTGGGCCACGAACGCCAGGGCGTTCCACGGCGGGGTCCTGGGCAACCGGGCGAAGCTGTCGCGGAACCCCTCCCGGTGGAGCAGCGGGTAGTCCTCGACCGGGCGCAGCCGCGCCAGCGCGGGGTCGGCCCGGCGCAGGAGCCCCCGCAGGTTGTAGTACTGGCGGAAGAACGCGTGGAAGCCCCGGTTCATGCCGGCGACCGAACCGTCCGCCAGCGTGGTGGTCCAGCCGGCGACCCGGCCCCCCAGCTGGGGTTCCCGTTCCAGCAGCCGCACCTCGACACCGCGTTCGGACAGCGCGGCCGCTGCGGCCAGGCCGGCGATCCCGCCACCCACCACCGCGACCCGGGGCCGCTGGCGGAGATGACCGGTGTCCGGGTACCCGGGCGGGGCCTCGTACCGCGTCGCCTTCCTGTCCCGTCCTGGACGGCCTGTCACGGGTGGGGTCACGTGTCGCCTCCGAGTCACTGCCGACATCCAGCCTGGGCACCCCGGTCGCCGACCGTCACACGCCGGTCGGCGACCCGGTGCTCCGTGACGAACCTTGCCGCCTCACCGGTACCCGCGCCTGTTCTGGGGAGGGCGGGAGCGAGGGAGCCGGTCCACCCGACCGGCCACCGGAACCGGCTGACCGGGCGGCGCGGGCGGCGACCCTGACCAGGAGGGATCTCCCCATCCCGGTGAGACCGACCGCCAGTCGTCGTCGACGGGTCACCCGCGCCCGGCCGGAGAACACGTCGTGGTCACGGTCCTCGATGCGGTCAAGGATTTCGCCGTACAGGGTGAATGCCGCCGCCACGCAGGGCCGGGACACGGGGTCGAGCATCGCGATGCCCGGCTGGGCGAACCGGTACACCGCCCTGGTCCTGCTGACCTGGTCGGCCAACGCCCGGCGCACCTGCCGGTCCGGCCAGCCCCGAGCCCGGCACCACACCAGCCGGTCGCGGTCCACACCGAACTCCGCCAGCTCGTCCTCGGGGAGGTAGACACGGCCCCGGTCCAGGTCCTCCCCGACGTCGCGCAGGAAGTTGGTCAGCTGGAAAGCCGTGCCCAGGGCGGCGGCGTGGGGAGCGGCCTCCTCCCGGGGGACCACCGTGCCCAGCACCGGCAGGACCTGGAGGCCGATGACGTCGGCCGAGCCCCGGACGTAGACGGACAGCGCCCGGCGGGTCGGGTACCTGTCGACGGTGAGGTCCATCCGCATGGACCGCATGAAGTCGCGGAAGTAGGACGTGTCGATCCGGTAGCGCCGGACCACGTCGACCACGGCGGCCAGGACGGGGTGTTCGCTGCGCCCGGATCGGAACCCCGTCACCAGGTCCGCCTCCAACGCGGACAGCTCCGCCGCCCTGGCCGCCTGGTCCCGCATCCCCTCCAGGTCGTCGACGACGTCGTCCACCAGCCGGGCGAAGCCGTAGAGCGCGTGCACCGCGGGCCGTCGGGCCGGTTCCAACAGCCGGGTGGCGAGGTAGTAGGTCCGTCCGTGCGCCGCGTGCAGCTCCCGGCAGCGCTGGTACGCCCGGTGCAGACCCGGGTCCGTCACACCGGCGGCGACCAGTTCCCTCCGGGTCACGGGATCGGGCCCCGGGCCGGCAGGGTGTCCGGTGCGGTGCGGGGCCGGTGTCGGTTGGGCCCGTCCGCGCCCGTGCCGAACGGGGCACGGACCCGCCTGGTGCGCGCCGCGAGCCGAGCCCGGTGATGCGGGCGGCGGCGAGTTTGCCGGACACCAACACCGTCGGGATGCCGACCCCGGGCGTGGTGCCGGCCCCCGCGAGGACGACGTTGTCGAGTCCACGAGGCAGGTTCCCCGGTCGGAAGGGTCCGGTCTGGGCGAAGGTGTGCGCCGCGCTGAAGGGGGAACCGTCGAGGAGCCCCCGGTCTGCCCAGTGCGACGGGGTGTGCACCTGCCGTGCCTCCAGGGAGCCCCCGAACCCGGGCAGGTGGCGCCGTTCGATCACCTGGATCATCTCCTCCGCGTAGGCCGGGCCGATGCGGTCCCAGTCCAGGCGGCCGGTGCGCAGGTTCGGGCAGGGCGCGAGGAGGTAGCAGAGCTCCCGCCCGGGCGGCGCGAGCGAGGGGTCGGTCGCGGTCGGTCTCGTCAACAGCAACGACGGGTCGCTCATCAACCTGCCCTTGTTGACGATCTCGTCGAAGGTGCCCGCCCAGGACTCACCGAAGGAGATCGTGTGGTGGCCGAGGTCGGCCCACGAACCGGTGGAACCGGCGTGGACGACGACGGCGGACGGCGAGGCCCGCAGCGGCACGGGACGCCGGGGCGTCCGGCCGAGCAGGCGGTAGCTGACCGGCAGGTCGGGGGTGAGGACCACCGCGTCGCACGGGATGAGTTCCCCGTCGGCGGTGCGGACCCCGGTGGCCCGCCCCCCCGACCTCACCAGTTCGGCGACCTCGGCCCCGTAGCGGAACGAGGCACCGCACTCCGCCGCCACCTGGGCGTACCTCCTCGGTACCTGCCACATCCCCCCTCGGGGGAAGTAGACGCCGGCGACGGTGTCCATGTACCCGATGACCCCGTACACGGCCAGGGCCTGTCGCGGCTGGACACCGGCGTAGAGCGCCTGGAAGGAGAACACCCGCCGCAGGCGGGGGTCGCGCAGGAAACGGCCCACCGCGCGGTCCAACCTGCCGAAGGCGCCGAGCCCGACCAGCCGGGCGAGCTGGGGGGTGCACAGGTCCAGCGGTGAGTCGAAGTTCGCGTCGATGAAGTCGTCGTACTCGGCGCGGTAGAGGTCGGTCAGCCATCGGCGGAGCCGGCGGTAGCCGGCGGCCTCGACCGGACCGGCGAACTCGCGGACGGCCTGCTCCATCCTGTCACCGTCGGTGTGCACGTCGAGCACGCTGCCGTCGGCGAACCTCGCCTGGTAGGCGGGGTCGAGCCGAACGAGGTCCAGCACGGACTCCAACGGGCGCCCGACGGCCGCGAGGGGCTCGGCCACCAGGTCGGGCATCGTCAACACGGTGGGCCCGGTGTCCATCCGGTACCCGTCGATCTCGGCCAACCCCATGCGCCCACCGGGCAGCGGGTCCCGCTCGACCACGGTCACGCGCCGGCCGGCGCCCAGCAGGTGCAGGGTGGCGGAGAGGCCGGCGAGGCCGGCGCCCACGACGACCACATGGTCCGTGCGTCCCGGAACGGTCCGCATCACGCCTCCTCGTTCCGCGCGGTCCGGTTCCGCGTGGTCCATCCGGTCGACCAGCCCCAACGCGTCCTGCCCGCCGCGCCGAGGCACCGGCGGGCCCACCCGGGTCTGCCGACGCCGCGCGCCGAGGGAGCGGTCGTGCGCCCGTTCGCGGTGCGCGGGGGAGCCGGGTCCGCGAGCCGAGCCGCGGCGGGGCGTGGTCGGCGAGCGGGCCGGGTGACCGCGCGGGAGGCCGAGGGAACGGCCCTCGGCAGGTGCCGGCGGTCCCGCCTGGATACGGCCGAGATCATGGACCGCCCTCTCCGGTGTCGGTTGCGCCCTGCCGCAACCATGCTCGTTCCAGCACCGGCGATCGGCAACTCGTGCCGTCGACCGTCCGGTGCCCCCGGGTATCTTGCCCCGCCGCCCATCCGGCGCGAACATCGGTCGTTCCCGTCGACGGGCCCCTCGCCCTCCCGGAGGCCCCGGTCCTGGCCCGCCCGCCGGAACAGCGGAGCCGGTCCGCCTCCGGCGTTCGTCCGCCAGGACCCCGACCGGGTGGTACGGGTGCGGAATCGGGTGATCAACCAGCGGGTGCGCCGAACAGCGGAGACCAGGTCTGCAAGATGTCAGCCGGACGCCCGCCGGAGGCACCTGGCGGGACACTGTGGACAGTGGAGCGGGTGATCACGCACCGATGGCCAAACGTGGACGCAAACCGCGCACCCCGGACCCGAACGCCGGACCGGTCGCGGAGTTCGCGGCACGGCTCTGGGAGCTCAAGCAGCGCGCCGGTGATCCGTCCTTCGAGGCGATGAGCGGCCGGCTCGGGGCGGTGGCCTGCAAGTCCTCGTTGTCGGCGGCCGCCCGAGGCCGGGAACTGCCCTCCTGGGAGACCACCTGGGAGTTCGTTCGCTGCCTCGCCGTCGGAGTCCTGGAACGCGACGCCGAGGAGGTGCTCACCGAGTGGCGCGGCCGTTGGGAACGCGCTCGGGCCCGGCTCGACGGCCTGGACGAGGAGCCAGCGTGCGAGCCCCCGGTACTGGGGGCGGCCGCCCTGCGCGTTCCCGACCGCCGGGCCACCGGCCAGGCCGTACCCGCCCGCACGGCCGTGCCGCAGGAGGCACCGTCCCCGCCGACGCGCTGGCTACCCAGCTGGGCGCCCCGCCGCACGACCTGGGCGCTGCGCGCCGGGGCGCTGCTGGGGATCGAGATCACCACGACGACCTTCCCCTCGGCTGGTGCGGGGACCCCGGGCCTGGAGGCGGTGGTGCGCGACCCGTTGAGCACGACCCGACGACTCGTGCCAGGCGACGACTCCGAGCTCCGGAGGGACGTGAACTACCCGGACGGCACGACCGTGCACCGGGGCGAGGACTTCGTGAAGATCTGGGAACTCGCGAACACCGGGAGCGTCTTCTGGCGGCACCGCTACCTCCAGCGCCTCGGCCCGGACGACCCGGACTCGTGCCAGGCGCCCCGGCGCGTTCCGATCCCACCCACCGCACCCGGCGAGACGGCTCTGGTCAGCGTGCCGATGCGAGCGCCCTGGTCCCTCGGGCACAGCCTGACGGAATGGAAGATGACCGACGCCGACGGGAATTTCTTCCTCCCGGACGGTCTACCGGTGCACGTGTACGTCATCGTCGTTCCCTGACCCGATCTCGACGTCGGTGCGTCCGCACCCGATGAGCGAGGCGTCCGGGGGGTGGGGCTGGCGGTACCGCCGAAATGACCACCGACCACGGACGAACCGTGGACATTTCCCGCTTGTGGTGTCCACCACGCCTCCAGCACGATGGCCGCGAGCCGGTCCCGCCCGGCGAGAGCGGAAGGAGACGGGACACCGTGCCGCGAGGAAGTCGGAAGGGCACTGGACGGGCCGTGCGTGGGCGAACGGGCAGCGGTGGCTGGCGTGCCCCAGGTGGGGCCGTCGCGGGCCCTGTCTACACGGGCACGGTGCGCGCGCTCGCCGTCGACCTGCTGCTGTACGGTTCGGCCGCGACCGAGAACGCCGCCTTCGCGGTGTGGCTGCCCGTCGGAGCCCGCCTCCTCGCCCGCCGGTTCCGGGCCGCTCCGGGCCGGTCCGGTCTGCTGTTCGTTCGAGAGCGCTGACGGTCCGGGATACCGAGCGGCGCGCGTCCGGTCGGTCGGCGGCCCGCGCCCCGGACCATTCGAGGGACCCGGCAACGGGGCCGCGGTCGCGATTTCGCGCGGAGTCGCTCGCCGGGTACACCGCTTTCCATTCGTGATGATTTCGTGATCCAATCTCGGGGTTGGGTCGCACGTTCCGTGCGGGACCCAGAACCGGTGTGAACGCCAATGGGATCGGCGAACTCCCCGCCGGGGGTGCCCGATTCGGAAAAGCAGGGAAATCCGATTCGGAAAGGCAGGGGGATTCCGATTCGGAAAGCTGGTGGGGTAGGTGGTCCCGGCACGGGGAACCGAGCTCGTCCCATCACGCGCCGGTCGAACCGCGCTCCGCGCGCTCGCCCCCACCACGGCGATCCGGCGACGTGGCTCCGCGCGGGGCAGGGGACGTCCCCGTCGCCGAGGCGGTCCCGGCGGGACACGACGTTCGTCCCCGGGCAGGTCACGACTCGGGTGGGGCGTGCGCACGGCGGCGGGCCCCGAGCCCGACCCCTGGCCAGTGTGGCGCCGGGGTTGGCCCGATCCGGCCGTGCGCCGGTACCGCCGTGCCCGGCGGGGCCGCGGCGCTGTCGTCGAACGAGGAGGGCCGGTCGGAGCAGTGCGGCCCGCCGCGCCGGGACGGTCACTGGGCCGGGCGGCGCAGTGCCGGCACCTCCGCCGTGCGCGAGCGCGGCACGGTAGTCCGCGAGTTCCCGAAGTCAACGAGGCCGCCCAACCGGCCGGGGGAATTGCGGGACGACTCTTGACGGCCTCGCCCGGTTGTGCCAGTTTCATGCCGATCGAATTCGCGAATCCGCCGGAGTAGCGGTGGAATCGAAGCGCTTCGAATTCGTTCGACAGGGTATTCGTCGAATGTTCGACTGGTGGGCGCCTCATCCGCCGGAACCAGTGGGCGTGGAACGACGCGGACGCGACGGAGCGGACGGAGGTCAGGAGTGGCTGCCAACGAACGGCGCGACCCGGAACCGGTCGGCGGCGAATCTCGGGCCTACCTCGACCCGGAGCTCCCGATCCCGGTGAGGGTGGACGACCTGCTCGGTCGACTGGACCTCCGCACCCGGATCGCCCTGCTCCACCAGGTCCAACCCGCCGTGCCCGAGCTGGGCATGGCCGAGTTCCGCACCGGTGGTGAGGTGCTGCACGGCCTGGCCTGGCTCGGGCCGGCGACCGTCTTCCCCCAGGCGGTCGGGCTGGGCGCGACCTGGAACCCCGAACTGGTCGAGCGGATCGGTTCCGCCGTGGGCGACGAGGTTCGCGGCTTCCACCACGACAACCCGGACCGGGGCGGCGGGCTCAACGTCTGGGCACCCGTCGTCAACCCGTTGCGCGACCCGAGGTGGGGGCGCAACGAGGAGGGGTACGCGGAGGACCCGCTGCTCACCGGAACACTGGCCACCGCCTACGCGGCGGGGCTGCGGGGCCACCACCCCCGGTACTGGAGGACGGCGCCCACGCTCAAGCACTTCCTCGGGTACAACAACGAGACCGACCGGGACACCACCTCGTCCGACCTGCGTCCCCGTGTGCTCCACGAGTACGAGCTGCCGGCTTTCGAGATCCCGCTGCGGGCCGGTGCGGCGGTGGCGGTGATGCCCTCCTACAACCTGGTCAACGGGCGGCCCGCCCACCTCTCACCCCTGATCAACGACACCCTCCGCGAGTGGGCGGGCCCGGGACTGGCCGTGTTCAGCGACGCCTACGCACCCTCCAACATCGCCGGGTCCCAGGGGTACCTGCCCGATCACCCCGCGGGGTTCGCGGCCGCGCTCCGCGCCGGGGTGGACAGCTTCACCGAGCACGACCGCGACTCCGACCACACCATCCAGCAGCTGAGCACCGCCCTCGACCGCGGGCTGATCACCGAGGACGACGTGGACACCGCGGTCCGCCGCCTGCTGGCCGTCCGGTTCCGGCTCGGGGAGTTCGACCCGCCCGAGCACAACCCCTACGCGGGGCTCACCTCGGAGGTCATCAACCGCCCCTCCCACCGCGACCTCGCGGCGGAGGCCGCGCGCCAGGCGCTCGTCCTGCTCAGGAACGAGGACGAGACCCTCCCACTGGACCGCGACCGGATCCGCCGCCTGGCGGTCATCGGGTGGCACGCGGACACGCTCTTCGAGGACTGGTACAGCGGAACCCTGCCCTACCGGATCACACCGTCGGCCGGGATCGAGGCCGCCTTCGACGGCGAGGTGACCACCGTGGAGGCGGTGGACCGGGTCGCGCTCCGCGCCGCGGATGGCCGGGAGGTACGCGCCGACCCGACGGGCACGTCCCCGCTGCGGCTCGCGGTGGCGACGGAGACCGCGCGGTCGGACGAGGCCCTGTTCGACCTGTTCGACTGGGGCAACGAGGCGGTGACCCTCCGGGCCGTGGCCAACGCGCGGTACGTCGCCGCCCATCCGGACGGCCACCTCCTCAACGACCGGGTCACGCCGGGAGAGTGGGTCGTCCGGGAGACCTTCGAGCTCCGGGCCGGGCCGGGAGGAACCCGTCGCCTGCGGAACCGGGCACTCGACAGGTGGGTCCGGTGCGATCCCGACGGCGTGCTCACCGCCGACGGGGAGGACGAGCAGGAGGCGACCGCGTTCCTGGTGGATGTCGTCGACTCCGGTGCCCGGCGGGCGGAGGGCGCCGCCGCCGCCTCGGACGTCGCGATCGTCGTGCTCGGCAACGACCCGCACATCAACGGTCGCGAGACCGAGGACCGCCTCGACATCGAGCTCCCTCCCGTTCAGGAGGACCTGCTCCGGCGGGTGGTGGGAGCCAACCCCCGCACGGTGCTGGTCGTCGTCAGCGGCTACCCGATGGCCATCCCGTGGGCTGACGAACGGGTGCCGGCGATCCTCTGGACGGCGCACGGCGGGCAGGAGCAGGGGACCGCGTTGGGGGAGGTGCTCTTCGGTGACCACTCGCCGGGAGGGCGACTGCCCCAGACCTGGTACCGGAGCACCCGGGACCTGCCCGACCCGTTCGACTACGACATCATCAGCGCGGCCAGCACCTACCTGTACCACCGGGGAGAGCCGCTCTACCCCTTCGGGCACGGGCTCTCCTACACCAGATTCGACTACGGACCGCTGCGCGCCGACACCTCGACCCTCGCCCCGGACGCGGTGGTCACGCTGAGCGTCGAGGTCACCAACAGCGGCGACCGCGACGGTGACGAGGTGGTGCAGCTCTACTCCCGCCACCTGACGTCGTGCTGGCGCCAACCCCGGCGACGCCTCCGGGGCTTCCGCCGGCTGCGCCTGCGGGCCGGCGAGCGCCGCACCGTCGAGTTCGTGGTCGCCGCGCAGGAGCTCGCCACCTGGAACACCGCGTCGGACCGGTGGACCGTCGAACACGCCGAGCACGAGTTCTCCGTGGGAGCGTCCTCGGCGGACCAGCGGGCCACCACCTCCCTGCTCGTCCTGGGAGAGCGTGTCCCACCGCGCGTGCTGCACGGTCGCTGGACGGCTGCGGACTCCTTCGACGACCAGGGCGGTGTCCACCTGGTGCCGGACACGCCGCTCTCGGGCACCGCCGTCGCGGGACGGGACGGGGCCTGGCTGGCCTTCCACCGGGTCTCGTTCCCCGCCGGCCGACATCGGATCACCGTGCGGGCGTCCACCCCGGAGACCGGCGGTCGACCGGGGGCGGCCGGGGCGAGGATCGAGTTCCGCCCCGGGGTCGGCGGTGCGCCGGCCGTGCCGCTCACCGTGCCCCCCGGTAGCCGGGACGCGGTCCTGGACGCCGAGGTCGAGACGGACGCCGGCGTGGCGGAACTGCGGATCGTCTTCACGGACGGCGACGCGGTGGTCCACGCGCTGCTGCTCGAACTCCGGCCCCCGGAGGAGGACGAGGCCGCTTGAGGCGCGGAACGCCCCGCCCGGCGTCGCGCCAGTCCCCCGGCCAGCCACTCGCTCCCTCGTTCGACCTGCTCGGATAGGCCAGACGTCGGATTGTTCCCGACAGGGGAGATCCGTAACGTCCTGGCAATCGAATCGCTTCAATGTGATTTGGCTCACCACCAATGGAGGTGTCGTGGTCACGATCGCGGACGTGGCGAAACACGCCGGAGTCGCCCCGAGCACGGTGTCCTACGTGCTCACCGGCAGGCGGGCGATCTCCGCGCGGACCCGGGCGAAGGTCCGGGACAGCATCGAACTCCTGGGCTACCACCCCCACGCCGGCGCTCGTTCCCTCGCGAGCAACCGCGCCAACGTGGTGGCCCTGGTCCTGCCGCTGCGCACCGGGGTCAACGTGCCGGTGGCGATGCGCTTCGTCCTGTCGGTCGTCACCGCCGCCAGGGAGCGGGACCAGGACGTGCTCCTGGTGACCGGCGACCAGGGGGTCTCGGGCATCAACCGGATCTCCGCCAGCGCGATGGCGGACGGACTCGTCGTGATGGACGTGGAGATGCACGACGAACGCGTCCCACTGCTGCGCGACCTTCCCCAGCCCTCGGTCCTCATCGGATTCCCCGCCGACGCCACCGGGTTGACCTGCGTGGACCTCGACTTCTCCTCGGCGGGGACGCTCTGCGTCGACCACCTCGCCGACCTCGGGCACCGGGAGGTCGCCCTCCTCGGCGCCCCCCGCGCCGTCTACGAACGGGACACCGGTTTCGCCCACCGCACGATGGCCGGCTTCACCAACGCGGCGCTGCGCCGAGGAGTCCACGCCACCACCCGGTCCTGCGAGACCGATCCGGCCGAGGTCACGCGCACGGTCGCGGCGCTGCTCGCCGAACGCCCCGGGCTCACCGCGGTCGTCGTGCACAACGAGTCCGCCATCAGCCCGCTGCTCGCCGCGCTCCGCACCGGGGGACGACGTGTCCCCGAGGACGTCTCGGTGGTGGCCATCTGCCCCGACGAGGTCACCGACCGCGTCTTCCCACCGCTGACCTCGGTGCAGATCCCGACCGAGGACCTCGGCCAGCGAGCCGTCGAACTGCTCATGGCGAAACTCGCCGGGCAGGGCGTCGCCCCCGCCACCCTGCTCACCCCCCGGCTGGTCGAACGCGGCAGCTGCGGCCGCGCCCCCCTACCCGGCTAGCCGCCCGCGACACCGGCGACTCCCGCCCGACGACCTCCCCTCGGGCACTCCTCCCGGTGTCCGCCCACCGACCCGCCCGCCGCGTGATCCGACCCGCCCCGGCAACCGGACCCGGCCCACGCCGGCACAGCCCGAAAGGCCCACGATGAGACGCACACCGCACCACACCTGGAGCCGCCGCTCCTTCCTCTCCGCCCTCGGAGCGGGAGCCGCCCTCGCCGCGACCAGCCCGCTGCTCACCGCCTGCGGATCCCGCCCGGGGGCATCCCCCACCGGAGCCGTCTCCGACCCCGACGCGATGGGCGCGGTGCTCCCCAACCACGTGCCCGTCGAGTTCGTCGCCCCGGATCTCCCCGGCAGGCTCGGTGCCGCTCCCGGCTACCTGAGCTACCCGGCCCAACTGGTCCGGGGTGTACCCGACGCACCCGGCACGGGCGGCGAGGTCACCGCGATGACCCCGGCCTTCTGGCCCATCCCCCCGGCGGACAACGACTACTACGACGCGGTCAACGAGCGGCTCGGCGCCCGGGTGCGGTTCAACATCGTCAACGGCAGCGACTACGCCGCGAAGCTGAACGCCATGTTCGCCGGCGACCAGCTCCCGGAGCTCACCGTCATCCCGGACTGGGACGTGCCACCCCGCTTCGGTGAGGCGGTCGGCACCGTCTTCGCCGACCTCACCGAGCACCTCGCGGGCGACGCCGTCGAGAAGTACCCGATGTTGGCGAACCTGCCGACCCGGGCCTGGGCCTACTGCGTACGTGGCAACCGGCTCTTCGGAGTCCCGACGCCCGCCGAGCTCTTCGCCGTCACCAGCTTCTACCGCCACGACCTGTTCGAGGAGCTGGGGCTCGCCCCGCCCACGACGGCGGACGAGCTCCGCGCCCTGTGCGAGCAGATCACCGACCCCAACCGCAACCGCTGGGCCTGCGGGAACCTCTTCCTGGACGTCAAGCGCATGTTCGGGGTGGTACCCGGCTGGAGCCGGGAGAGCTCCGGACGGCTCGTCAACGAGGCCGAGACCGAGGGGTTCCGCGAGGCGCTCACCTTCATGCGGGCCCTCTTCGCCGACGGCCACGTGCACCCCACGGTCGCCGGGAGCAACACCGGGCAGGAGAAGGAGCTGTTCGAGAACGGCAGCATGCTCATGATGGTCGACGGGCTCGGTTCCTGGCACGAGGCGCTGGCCCGGCAGCTCCCCGGCAACCCCGCCTTCGACATGCGGCCGATACCGCCCTTCTCCCACGACGGCGGGGACCCCGTCTACTTCACCGAGGAGGGCGCCAGCATCGCCACCTTCATCAGGGGCGACCTGGAACCCGAACGGATCGAGGAGCTGCTCGGCATCCTCAACTTCTGCGCCGCGCCCATCGGCACCGAGGAGCACTACCTCGTCAACTACGGGGTCGAGGGCGTGCACAGCGAGCGGGGCGAGGGAGGTTCACCCCAGCTCAACGCGAAGGGGAGCCGGGAGGTCACCTTCACCTACGGGTTCCTGGGCGCTCCGCCGCCCTCGATCGCCCAGGCCCAGTACCCCGGCTACGTCCAGGCGCGCTACGACTGGGAGGTCGCGGCGGCCCAGTACAAGGTGTCCAAGATCGACGAGGGGCTGCACATCGAGGAGCCTCCCCGGCTCACCAGCCTCGAACAGCGGCTCGACGACCAGATCCAGGACCTGCTGCGCGGCCGAACCCCGCTCGACCAGCTCGACTCCATCATGGACCGGTGGCGTTCCGACGGTGGTGACGAGCTGCGCGAGTTCTACGACGACGCCCTCAGCGACGTCGGACGCTGAGCGGACCGACCATGGACTCCGACACCACGGCGACGCGGTCCTCCGCCTCACCGAGGGAGCGGCGCCGAGCCGACCGCCGGCGCCGCCTCCGCCGGGACTGGCCCCTGCTGCTCATGACCGCGCCGGCGATCCTCGTCCTTGGCGCGTTCCACTACCTGCCGCTGCTGGGCAACGTCATCGCCTTCCAGGACTACTCGCCGTTCGTGGGCATCCTCAACAGCCCGTTCGTCGGTTTCGACAACTTCCAGCGGCTGTTCGGGGACCCGGCGTTCTGGAACGCCACCCTGAACACGCTCTACATCACCGCGTTCCAGCTCGTGTTCTACTTCCCGGTACCGATCCTGCTGGCCCTGTTGGTGAACAGCCTCCTCAGCGCGCGGATCCGCCTGTTCATCCAGAGCGTCGTCTACCTGCCCCACTTCTTCTCCTGGGTGTTGGTGATCACGCTCTTCCAGCAGATGCTCGGCGGAGCCGGAGCGCTGAACACCTTCCTGCGACAACAGGGGCTGACGCCGTTCGACGTGATGACGAACCCCGACACCTTCGTCCTCCTGGTGACGGCGGAGGGCATCTGGAAGGACGCCGGCTGGGGGATGATCATCTTCCTGGCCGCGCTGAGCACGGTGAACCAGAACCTCTACGAGGCGGCCGCCGTCGACGGCGCCGGCAGGTGGCGGCGCATGTGGCACGTCACCCTCCCCGCGCTCGTCCCCGTCATCGTGCTGCTGCTGATCATGCGCCTCGGCGACGCCCTGTCCGTCGGCTTCGAGCAGTTCCTGCTGCAACGGGGCGCGGTGGGCGCGGACGCCTCCGAGGTGCTCGACACCTACGTCTACTACGAGGGCGTGGTCAACGGGGACTTCGCCTACGCCGGCGCCGCCGGCCTGTTCAAGGGCGTCGTCGGGCTGCTGCTCGTCCTCGGCGCGAACAAGGTGGCCCATCTGCTGGGTGAGGAAGGGGTGTACTCCCGACGATGACCGTCGTGTCCGAACCCACCGCCGCTCGACGCGGACCCCGCCGGGCCGGCCGCGCGGCCTGGGAGGAGGAACCCGGGCCCCTCGGCAAGGCCGCCAAGGCGGTCCTCGTCGCCGCCATCGCGCTGGCCGTCCTCTTCCCCCTCTACGTGGTGGTGCTGACCAGCCTGTCCCCCCAGGAGGCGATCACGAGGGCCGGCGGGCTCGTCCTCGTCCCCGATGGCCTCAGCCTCGCCGCCTACCAGGAGATCCTCTCCGGTGGGGTCGTGACGAGGTCGGTGCTCGTGAGCACCGGGGTGACCCTCGTCGGAACGCTGTTCAGCACCACCCTGACCATCCTCGCCGCCTACGGCCTGTCCCGGCGGGACTCCTACGCGCACCGGCCCCTGCTGTTCCTGGTGCTGTTGACCTTCCTGTTCGGACCGGGCCTCATCCCCACCTACCTGACCGTGCAGGCATTCGGGCTGCTGGACAGCTACGCCTCGCTGATCCTGCCCACGGCCGTGGCCGCCTTCAACCTGATCGTGCTCCGCTCGTTCTTCATGAACATCCCGCAGGAGATCATGGACAGCGCCCGCATCGACGGGGCCAGCGAGTTCCGCATCCTCGGGACGATCGTGCTGCCGCTGTCCAAGGCGGTCACCGCGGTGATCGCACTCTTCTACGGTGTCGGGTACTGGAACGCGTTCTTCAACGCCTTCCTGTTCCTCGACGACAACCGGAAGTGGCCGCTCCAGCTGATCCTGCGCACCTACGTCCTGGAGGGCATACCCATCCCCGGGGCCGGGCCGACCGACACCGTCGCCGGCGGTCCCGTCCCCACCCTGGCCGTCAAGATGGCGGTCGTCGTCATCGCGGTGCTCCCGGTGCTCCTGGTCTACCCCTTCGTGCAGAAGCACTTCACCAAGGGCGTGATCATCGGAGCGGTCAAGGGCTGACGAGAGGAACGGAGGACCATGCCAGGACTGGCGAAGCTCACCCGGGGCCGCCTCGCCTACGGGGGCGACTACAACCCCGAGCAGTGGCCCGAGGAGGTGTGGGCCGAGGACGTCGCGTTGATGCGCGAGGCCGGTGTGACCGTCGTGACCGTCGGCGTCTTCGCCTGGTCCTGGTTGGAACCGAGCCCAGGGGCGCGGGAGTTCGGCTGGCTGGACCGGGTCCTCGACCTGCTGCACGAGGGCGGCGTCGCCGTCAACCTGGCCACCCCGACCGCCACCCCGCCACCCTGGATGGCGCACCGCCATCCCGAGACCGTCCAGGTCGCCCAGGACGGCCGCCGGATGGCCGTCGGGTCCCGGAACCACTTCTGCCCCTCATCCCCGACCTACCGCCGGTACGCCGAAGCCATCGTGCGCGACCTCGCCGACCGCTACGCCGACCACCCGGCGCTGCGGATGTGGCACGCGAACAACGAGTACTGCGAGACCTGCCACTGCGACGTCTCCGCCCAGCACTTCCGGCGGTGGCTCAGAACCAGGTACGCCGACGACCTGGACGCCCTGAACGCCGCGTGGACGACCGCGTTCTGGAGCCAACGCTACGGGGACTGGGACGAGATCGGGACACCCCGGGACACGACCTACCTGCGGAATCCCACCCAGCAGCTGGACTTCCGGCGGTTCTCCTCCGACGCCCTGCTGGAGTGCTTCACCCTGGAGCGCGACCTGCTGAGGCGGCGAACCCCCGACGTTCCGATCACCACCAACTTCCCCGGCCTGGCCACCTGGGTACCGGTCGACTACCGGCGGTTCGCGGCCGAGGAGGATGTCGTCTCCCTCGACTGGTACCCGGACCCGGGCGACGAGAACGCCCACGTGTCCTCGGGGCTGGCCTTCGACCTCATGCGCTCGCTCGCCGGGGGCCGGCCGTGGGCACTGATGGAGCAGGCCGCCGCAGCGATCAACTGGCGCGGTCGCAACCCCACCAAACCCGGCGGCCTGACCCGCGTCCAGTCACTCCAGGCCGTGGCTCGCGGAGCCGACGTGGTGTGCTTCTTCCAGTGGCGCGCCTCGACCGGGGGAGCGGAGAAGTTCCACTCCGGCATGGTGCCGCACAGCGGCCCCGACAGTCGGATCTTCACCGAGATCCGCGACCTCGGAGCCGACCTCGCGCGGCTGTCGGAGGTCGTGGGGCGGACCGAACGGGCCCGGGTCGCCTGCGTCCTGAGCTGGGAGAGCTGGTGGGCGGCGAGCCAGGAGGCGCACCCGTCCAACGATCTCGACGTCCTCGACCAGCTCCACCGCTACTACGAACCGCTGAACCGGTTGGGGCTGACGGTCGATGTCGTCGCCCCGGACGCCGATCTCACGGCGTACGCCCTGGTCGTCGTGCCCAACCTGTACCTCGTCCGCGACGACGAGGCACGCGCGATCGTCGACTACACGCGGTCGGGAGGGCACGTCGTCCTCGGCTTCTTCTCCGGGATCGTGGACGAGTTCGACCGGGTCCGGACAGGGGGGTACCCCGCGCCGTTCCTCGACCTGCTCGGCCTCCGCGTCGAGGAGTTCTGCCCCCAACCGGAGGGCACCCGGGTGCGGTGCGCCTCGGCCGAGTTCGGCGACTTCTCCTCGGATCTCTGGGTCGACCGGACGAGACCGACCACCGCCGAGCCGGTGGCGGCGGTCCGGGGTGGGGAGCTCGACGGTGTGCCCGTCATCCTCCGCAACCGGCACGGGACCGGTCTCGCCTGGTACGTCGGCACCCGTCCGGACCAGGAGACCCTGCGGCGCCTGGTGGCGGCGGCCTGTGCGCGGGCCGGGGTGGACGCGCCCGCCGGCCCCTTGCCCCCCGGCGTGGAGGTCGTCCGACGGGCCGGCCTGCTCTTCCTGCTCAACCACCGGGACCGCCCGGCCGAGATCACCGTGGCCGGCTCGTGGCGGGACGTGCTCACGGGCGCCGGGTTCGACGACCGGATCTCCCTGCCCGGGCACGGAGCCCTGGTGCTCCGCCCCAACAGGGGACGGAACCGGCACCTCAGGTGAGCACCCCCTGGAGATCGTCGATCAGATCCCGCATGCGTTGGAGGAGACGGCGACGGGTGGGGCCGATGGAGCCACGGGGGATCGCGAGCGTGCGACTGATCTCGTCGTAGTGCAGCGGCGGGTCCGCGATGAGCAGGCTGAGCAGCGCCTGGTGCTGTTCCGGCAGGCTCTGGAAGGCGAGGTGGACCTGGGAGTGCTCCGCGTGCAGCAGGGCGCTCTCCTCGGGGGTGGCCTGGCCGTCGGTCCGGCCCTCCAGGAACGACGCGGTTCCGAAGGGGATCTGCCGACCACGACGCGCGAGGAGGGTCAGCGACTCCCGCCGGGAGGCGGTCACCAGCCACGCCCCCAGCTTCTCCGGCTGCCGGATCGAGTCCAGGTGCTCCACCGCGCGGAGCCAGGTCAGCTGGCAGACATCCTCGCAGTCCGGTCTGGACAGCCCGTGGGACCGCGCCACCGTCCACACCACGGGGCTGAACCGGCAGATCACCTCCGACCAGGCGAGACGATCTCCCGCCCTGCAACGCCGCACCAACCTTTCGATGCTCTCCTCGTCACCCTTCTTCGGCTCCTTCCGGGGGACGGAATGGACGCCGTACCCGTCGCGGTCACTGGTACTCATAGACGGAGCCCCCAACGCTTCACACCAACGGGAGAACATTAGCCGATCAGCCCATCGACACGTCCCCACGGTGGGACGGTGTTCGTTTCGTGCGGAAAGGGCCGCGCCGCGCCCCGGGTGAAACCACGGGCCGGTCCTCGGTCCGGGAAGTTCACCTGATGGGTGGGTGGTGTCGGGATTGCGCGGGGTCAGTGATCATCCTTCGGGGGCTCATCCGCGCCGTTTGATGAATCTCACCCGAAAGCCTGACGGGCAGTGCGTCGCGGCGAACTTCCGGCGGCCGGAACGAGCGCGGGAATTCGCGCGTCAATGGTGTCACCTCATTCCGGCGGGTGAAGTTCGTCGCGTGAAGCCACTTCCCCCGGTGCTCTGCGTAACGAGGTTATGGTGGCTGGTTGAGTGGCGGTGGTGAGACGGGGGAGCGGAAGTAGGAACGGGTACACGGCGTGATACTCCCAGGTGGGGATGGGTGAGGCAGCGGTGCTCGGACGCCGTTCCCGCCTCCCGGCCGGCCCGCGGGCCGTCGGGTTCCCGATGCCGGTTCCGCCCATCCCCGGCCGGTCGCTCCCGATCGGGACCCGACCCACGGGACGGAGGAATTTCCGCGTCCGATGTGTATCCAGTGGGGACTCCCGCTGGTCTGTGTACGTGGCGGGTGCGGTGAGAACCGTGCGAAGGCGAACCGAACGGCGGTGCGGATGGCGAAGGTGGCGATTGTTGGCGGCGGGGCGGCCGGAATTTCGACCGCCTATCGGTTGCGCGGCCACGCGCACATCACCCTTTTTGAGGCCACCCCGCACCTCGGTGGGCACGCGCGCACCGTCGACGTATTCGAAAACGGCGAGCGTCGCGGTCTCGACGTGGGATTCGTGGTGTACAACGAGGCCAGCTATCCGAAGTACTCCGCCTTCCTCGCCGAACTGGGCGTCGACTCCCATGTCGCCTCCCTGAGCATGTGCCGGTTCGTCAGGGGCACCGGCGAGGCCGTGCTCGTCGACGAGCCGGACCCGGAACAGCGCCCGGGCGACTGGGCCGCGGCGTGGGAGGAGTCCGACAGGTTCCTCCGGGAGGCACCCCGGCACCTGGTGCGGGGCGCGGCTGACCTGCCGCTCGGCCACTACCTCGACCAGCACGGCTACGGCGCTCCCTTCCGCCGGGGGCCAGCCGTGCTGCTCGCCTGCGCGGCCTGGTCCCTGCCGCCCGAGGTGATCTGGGACGCGCCCACCTCGGCCGTCCTCGCGCTCAGCCTCGCCCACGGGGGGCACGGACTCGGCGCGGAGGGAGCGAGGTGGCGCACGGTGGTGGGGGGAAGCGGCACCTACGTGGCGGCGGCCCGGCGCGCGCTGGAGGACGCCGGGGTCCAACTCAGGACGGAGTGCCCGGTGCGGGCCGTCCGGCCCGACGGCGACGGCGTCGACCTCACCACCGACGGCCCCGCCGAGCGGTTCGACGCCGTCGTGCTCGCCACGCACGCGGACCAGGCGCTCGGCCTCCTCGCCGCTCCGCTGCCCGCCGTCGAGGTACTGGGTGCCGTGCGGTATCGCGACAGCAGGGTCGTCCTCCACCAGGACCCCACGGAGATGCCGGCGGACCGCCGCCAGTGGCGAGCGCTGAACTTCGCCGTCCCGCCCGCCGGCGAGGCCCCCGCCCCGGCCCGGGCCTCGTGGGCCACCTACCACCTCAACGCGCTCCAGCGCTTCCGCGCGGAGAACGACTACTTCCTCAGCATGGACCCGGTGGGCACTCCGGACCCGGTCCTGGCGGAGTTCCGGTTCCGCCACCCGGTGGTCGACACCCGGCTGCGGAACCTGCAACAGGACGACACCCGCCGCCTGGTCAACCGGGACAGCAGGGTGCTGCTCGCCGGTTCCTACCTGCACGCCCGCCGGGTCGGGCCGGACAACCTCGCGTCCCATGAGGCCGCCCACGAATCCGGGCTCGACGCGGCGGAGGCCGCCCTGCGCCTCCTGGCCCGCTCCCCGCAACGCGCCTGACGCGCCACCACACCAGATTGGACAACCCCGGCATGACAGCACCCCACGAGACCGGTGACGAGCACGCTCCCACCACGGTCGCCCCGGACGCGGACACGATCCGCGAGTGGCTCGTCACCCAGGTCGCGGCCAGGACCGGCGTCCCGACCTCCGAGGTGGACGTCGACCAGTTCCTCGACGAGTTCCAGCTCGACTCCACCGAAGCCCTGGTACTCGCCGGTGAACTCGAGAACTGGCTCGGCGTCGAGGTCAGCCCGACCGCGCTCTGGTACCACCCGACCATCGCGAGGCTCGCGCGGCACCTCGCGGCGAGCGGGATCGGGAATGACGCCGGCACCTGACACGCGGCCGCTGCTCCGCCA
The DNA here is from genome assembly GCF_000429185.2 of Actinoalloteichus caeruleus DSM 43889. Lineage (GTDB taxonomy): Bacteria > Actinomycetota > Actinomycetes > Mycobacteriales > Pseudonocardiaceae > Actinoalloteichus_B > Actinoalloteichus_B caeruleus. Next base: position 796,367 of record NZ_AUBJ02000001.1, read on the forward strand.
GCTCGCGCGAGGCCCGGCGGAACGCCGCGCCGCACTCATCCATCCGGGAGGCCTCCCCGCCACCCACTACCGTCCACTGGCCGCGGCCCTCGCGGCCCACGGCACCCCCTACCTGGTGGACCTCGACGCGCTGCCCCAGTTCGTGTTCGCCGCCAGGCACGGCGGGGACACCGACCTGTCCGGGCTCGTGGACACCGTCACCGAGGTGCTGGACGCCCACCACCTCCTCGACCAGCGCACCACCCTCGGTGGCTGGTCGGGCGGCGGAACCCTCGCCTGCGCGATCGCGACGGGCCTCCCCCCACCCCGGCGACCCGGTCGACTGGTCCTCCTGGACAGCCTGCCACCGTGGTCGGGCACGGGGGCCGACAGCATCGAGGACACGGCGGCGCTGTTGCCCGAGTTCGGCCGGTACCTCGCCGCCCGCGCGGGAGTGCCGGCGCCGGACCCCGGTGCCATCCGCCCGGCGCCGCCCCCCGGTCAGGAGCAGGCCAACTCCCACGACCAGTGGTTGTGGGGGTTCCGCCAGGCAGCCCTGGCCGTCGGCGCCCTCGACGAGGGTGTCGGCCTCCCGGGGCTCCGCAAGGTGTTCCAGTCCTACCGGTGGGGCCTGCTGCGCAACCGCCGGCTCGGCTCCGGCGCGGCCCCGGGCGCGGTGACCATGCCCACGACCCTGATCCGCGCCCGCGACTCGATCATCCCCGACGACGACGTCCCGGGGTGGCGGGCGGTTCCCCACCTCCGCACGGTCGTCGTACCCGGGAACCACTACACGATGCTCACCGAGCCGGCCAGCGTCGAGCTGATCTCCGCCGAGCTGGCCGAGGACACCCCCGCCGTCCGCGACCCCCTCCGATTGGGACCACGATGACCCCGCAGACGAACACCGGCGCCGCCGACGGCCGGATCGCCATCATCGGCCTCGGTGGCCTGTTCCCCGGCGCGAGGAACGTCCACGAGTACTGGACCAACATCGTGCACGGCGTCGACTGCCTCACCGAGGTCCCGGAGACCCACTGGCGGATCGAGGACTACTACGACCCCGACCCCACCGCCCCCGACAAGACGTACGCCCGCCGAGGCGGGTTCGTGCCCACCATCGACTTCGACCCCCTCTACTACGGGCTGCCCCCGACCACGCTGGGTGTCACCGGCGTGCTCCAACTCCTCAGCCTCGTGGTCGCCCGGCAGACCCTGGCCGACGCGGGTACCGCCTCCGCCAGCTGGTACGACCCGTCCCGCACCGGCGTCATCCTGGGCGTGACCGGTTCCAACTCCCTCACCCAGCCGCTCTCGGCCCGGTTGCAGACCCCGGTCCTCAAGGAGGTCGTCCGCAGCTGCGGGCTCACCGAGACCGACGCCGAGGAGATCGCGGCGAAGTTCACCGCCGCCTTCGCGCCCTGGGAGGAGAACTCCTTCCCCGGGATGCTCGGCAACGTCGTGGCGGGGCGGATCGCCAACCGGTTCGACCTCGGCGCGACCAACTGCACCGTCGACGCCGCCTGCGCCAGTTCCCTGGCCGCGCTCCGGATGGCCGTGGCGGAACTCGCGTCCGGGCGCGCCGACCTGATGCTCAGCGGTGGGTGCGACGCCGAGAACACCATCCTGATGTACCTGTGCTTCTCGAAGACGCCCGCGCTGTCCAGGCGCGAACGGGTGCGGCCCTTCGACGAGGAGGCCGACGGGACGCTCATCGGGGAGGGCCTCGGCATGCTCGCCCTCAAGCGCCTGGCCGACGCCGAGCGCGACGGGGACCGGATCTACGCCGTGCTCGACGCCGTCGGCAGCTCCAGTGACGGGCGGTACACCAGCATCTACGCCCCGAGGGCCTCGGGACAGGTCGTGGCGCTCCGCCGCGCCTACCAGGAGGCGGGGTTCGGCCCAGAACAGGTCGGGCTGCTGGAGTGCCACGGCACCGGGACGGTCGTGGGGGACCTCACCGAACTCACCGCGCTGCGCCAGGTCTTCGAGGAGGCGGGAGCGCCGGCGGGAGCCACCGCGATCGGCAGCGTCAAGTCACAGATCGGCCACACCAAGGCCGCGGCCGGCGCGGCCTCCCTCATCAAGGTCGCCCTGGCCCTCCACCAGCGCGTCCTCCCCCCGACCATCAACGTCGACACGCCCCGCCGGGACGCGGACCTGGACTCGTCACCCTTCCACGTCAACACCCGGGCGAGACCCTGGCTGACGACCCCGTACCACCCCCGGCGGCGAGCCGGGGTGTCCGCCTTCGGCTTCGGTGGCACCAACTTCCACTGCCTCCTCGAGGAACACCGGGACGACGTCGACACGAACGACCCCCGCCTCGCGGCCCCCGTGCTGCACCGCGCGTACCAGGTCCACGGGTGGCACGCTCCGACGGTCACCGAACTCCTCCTCGGACTCGACGTCCCCGGTGCCCCTCCGGAGCTGACCGAGCCCGTCCCCGACGAACACCCGAGGATCACCGCGGTGGCCAGGGACGAGGCCGAGTTGGAGACCCTCCGCCAGCTCGCGCTCTCCACGTTGCGGCGCGACCCCGAGGTCGGCGGGTTCGAGCTGCCCGAAGGGATCTGGTTCGCCGCCCGCGCGCGCCCCGCCCGACGGACGGCGGCCCTGTTCGCGGGACAGGGCAGCCAGTACGTGGGCATGGGCCGCACGGCGGTGCTCGCCCTCCCCCCGCTGCGTGCCGCCTTCGACGAGGCCGAACGCCACGCCGCCGGGCTCGGTGCCGCCGTCTTCCCCCCACCGGCGTTCGACCAGGACGACGAGGCCCGGCAGGAGACCGCGCTCCGCGCCACCGACCGCGCCCAACCCGCCATCGGGGCACTGTCCCTCGGCCAGTACCGGTACGTCCGTGAACTCGGCTTTCGGCCGGACACCGCCCTCGGGCACAGCTTCGGCGAACTCACCGCGCTCTGGAGCGCGGGCAGCCTCTCGGACGAGGACTTCCTCCGGCTCGCCGTGGCCCGGGGGCGGGCCATGACGGCGGCCGGGACCCACCGCGACGCTCAGGAGGAGTCCTCGGAGGAGCGGCACGAGCCAGCGGGGGACCCGGGCGCGATGGCGGCGGTCGGGTGCGGCGCCGACCGGCTGACCACCCTGCTGGCCGGGCACGACGATGTCGTCCTGTGCAACGACAACGCCCCCGACCAGGTGGTCGTTGGCGGCGGCACGGACTCCGTGCGGCGGTTCGTCGACGCCTGCCGTGCCGAGGGCGTCGGGGCGAGGGTGCTCCCGGTCGCCGCGGCGTTCCACACCCCGCGCATGCGCGCGGCGGAGCCGGCCTTCGCCTCGGCCGTCGCCGACGTCGACCTCACCACCCCGGCGTTCCCGGTGCGCAGCACCACCCTCGGTGCCGAGTACGGATCAGACCCGCTGCGCGACGCCCGCATCCTGGTCGACCAGCTCACCGGCCCGGTGTCGTTCGGCCCGAGGGTCGAGGAACTCCACGAGGAGGGTGTCCGGGTCTTCGTCGAGTTCGGACCGGGTCGGGTCCTGTCGGGACTGGTCCGCCGCCTCCTGACCGGGCGCGCCGACGTCGAGGTCCTGACCTGCGACCCCGGGCCGCACGGCGACGCCGACCGCTCGCTCAAGCAACTCGTCGCCCGCCTGATCGTGCTCGGCCACCCGCTGACCCACCCCAACCGTCACGCGGCCGCACCGCCGCGCGACGAGGAGAAACCGAAGATGAGCATTCCCATGAACGGCGCGAACCACGTCCCGGCGGACCGGCGCGAACGCTACCGCCAGGCGCTCCGCGAGGGGTACCGGATCCCGGAGGCGGCGGCCCGACCGGCGGCCCCACCACCCCGAGGACGTCCCGCCCGGCTTGCGGCCCCGACGAGCCCACGTCCCCACGCGCCCGGGCCCGCCGGTGCCAGCCCGGCCCCCCGGCCCCTCGGGGGAGACGGCGCGCTCACGGAACTCGCCGCGCGGCACCTGGCGCTGCACGACGACTACCTGACGAGCCAGCTCCGCGTCGCCGAGCAGCTCGCCGGGCTGCTGCACGCGCACGGACGCGGGGAGACCCGCCCGACGTGCTGGCCGGGATCGGCGCGGTGACCGACACCGCGCTGGCCATCGGGCGGAGCCACGTGCGGGCCAGCGAGACCCTGCGTGCCCTGGCCGAGCTCGGCGCGGTGCCCGGCGGGGCGCTACCCCCGACCTCCGGGGACCGGGCCGTCCTGGTGCCCGCGCCCGCACCGGGACCGGCCGTGGGGGAACCGGGCGAGACCGGGGGCACCGGAGGCGGCAGCGGTGATGTCGTGCCCCTGTCCCCTGCCCGGGCCTCCACACCGGACACGGCACCCGTGGCCCAGCCGATCACGGCGGAACCCGTCGTGGTGGGTGCGGGTGAGGTGTCGGTGGTGCCGTCCCGGGACGAGGTGCGTCGGGTGTTGGTGGAGGTGGTGGCGGAGCGGACGGGGTATCCGGTGGAGATGGTCGATCCGTCGATGGATGTGGAGGCGGATCTGGGGGTGGACTCGATCAAGCGGGTCGAGGTGGTGGGGCGTTGCGGGAGCGGTGGCCTGGTTTGGGTGGGGTGGGTTTGGAGGAGTTGGGGGAGTCGCGGACGTTGGATGACCTCGTGGACGTCCTCGTCCCCGACCACGCCCCCGATCCCTCGGTCTCGGCTCGTCAGGACGCCAGGGAACCGGTCGTGGTGGGTGCGGGTGGGGTGTCGGTGGTGCCGTCCCGGGACGAGGTGCGTCGGGTGTTGGTGGAGGTGGTGGCGGAGCGGACGGGGTATCCGGTGGAGATGGTCGATCCGTCGATGGATGTGGAGGCGGATCTGGGGGTGGACTCGATCAAGCGGGTCGAGGTGGTGGGGGCGTTGCGGGAGCGGTGGCCTGGTTTGGGTGGGGTGGGTTTGGAGGAGTTGGGGGAGTCGCGGACGTTGGATGACCTCGTGGACGTCCTCGTCCCCGACCACGCCCCCGACCCTGTCCCCGAATCCGTCGGGATCGCTCCTCCCGCGCCAGCCGAGGAGGTGGCGGCCGACCCAAAAGGTGAGGGCGGTCCCGCCGTCGGGCGGCGGTGGGCCCGCCCGGTGGAACTGCCGCCTCCCGACGTCGCTGTCGATGCCTACCGGGCCACGCCGACCGCGTTGCTCGCCGGTGCTCTCACCGAGGACCACGCCAGGTGCTTCGCCGAAGCGCTCACCTCCGAAGGGTGGACGATCGGTGAGGAGGACACCGACGACGGCACCCCCCTCGACCTCGTCGTCTACCTCGCGCCTCGCCCCGCCGACCTCTCCGACGCGCGGGACGCGCTGCTGGCCGGTCTGATGCTGGCGGCGAGGAACCTGGGACGCCTGGCCGGGCGTCCCGACGGACACCGGACGACTTTCCTCTGCGTGACCAGGACCGACGGTCAGCTCGGCTACACCGGGACCGACCTCGCCGGCGCCGCCCTCGGCGGCCTCGCCGGCCTGGTGCGCACCGCGGCACTCGAACACCCCGCCCTCTTCGCCAGGATCGTCGACCTCGACGCCCGACTCGCCCCCGAGCGGGCGGCGAGGCTGCTCGTGCGGGAACTCCGGGACGCGGAGACCGACCTCCACGACGTCGGGTGGGACGCGGCCGGCGTCCGGCGCACGATCGGTCTCACCGACCAGGAGGAGCGCCAGGGACTGCTGCCCCTGCCCGCCGGGACGGCGGGACAGGAACCGGGCGCCGAGGACCTCTTCGTGGTCACCGGAGGCGGGCGGGGCATCACCGCGGCCTGCGCGGTCGGCCTGGCACGGACCCACCAGCCGGGACTCATCCTGCTCGGCAGGTCACGTCTCGAACCCGACCCCCCGTGGGCGGTGGGGGTCGAGGACATCGACCTGCGTACCGCCGCGGCGCGGGCCCTCGCCGCCTCCGGCGGCCGGCCCACTCCGCCCGAGGTCGAGAGGGAGCGCCGGCGGGTACTCGCCGGACGGGAGATCCGCCGCACCCTCTCCGACGCCGAAGCCGCCGGATCGCACGCCGAGTACGTGGCCGTCGACATCACGGACCCGGTCGCCACGGCACGGGCCCTCGAGCCGTACCAGCGACGGGTGACCGGGGTGGTGCACGGGGCAGGCGTACTGGCCGACCGCCGTCTGGTGGACAAGCGCGCCAGCGAGATGACCGAGGTCCTGGACGTCAAGATCACCGGCCTGCGGAACGTGCTCGACGCCCTCGACACCGACCACCTCCGCCACCTGCTGCTCTTCTCCTCCGTGGCCGGCCTGTTCGGCAACCCGGGCCAGGCGGACTACGCCACCGCCAACGAGGCCCTCAACCGGCTGGCGTGCGCGGTCCGCCGCCACCACCCCGCGACCACCGTCCAGTCGGTCAACTGGGGAGCCTGGGAGGGGGGCATGGTCACCCCCGAGGTGGCGCGGCTCTTCACGGCCCGAGGCGTACCGCTCATCCCCGAGGACACGGGCGTCGCCCGCTTCGTCGAGCAGTTCCGCCCGGACCGCGCCTCGGACCTGGTGTGCGCGGTGGGACCGGACATGCCGCTCGCGCCGATCACCCCGGTCCGGGCACCGACGACGACGGTCGAGCGGTCCCTCCGCCCCCTCGTCGACGAACCGGTCGTGTCCGACCACCGCATCGGCGGGGCCGTCGTGCTGCCCGTGACCTTCGCCCTGGGCCTCGTGCTGAACGTCGCGCGGCGGCTGCGGCCCGAACTCCCGGTGCGGCAGGTCACCGACTTCACCGTCCTCAGCGGGGTCCGGTGGTCCGACGACGATCCACCGGCGCTCCGCGCCACCGCCACCGGGACGGCCGACGGGCTCCAGGTCCTCGTCTCCACCCCGGACGGTCGCCCCAGATACCGCGCGCTCCTCCCCACACCGCCGGAGCGGCCCGCGCTGCCGGCCAGGCTCAGCGGACTCCCCACGCCGGGAAGCGGGCGGGGAGCGGCGGAACACTACTCCGACGGCACCCTGTTCCACGGGCCGGAGCTCCGCGGCCTGCGACGCGTCCTCACCGAGGACCCCAGGCTCGTGCTGGAATGCCAGCTCACGGACGTGCCGGTGGCGGCCCGCTCCTACCACGCGGCGAACTACTCGCCGGTGCTGGCGGACCTGCTCCTCCAGGCGGCGCTGCTCCGAGCCCGGCTCGCCACCGGGCTGCCGGCGCTCCCCACCGGCATCGGCACCGTGGAACTCCACGGGCCCCTGCCGGACGACACCCCGTTCCTCGTCGTCGTCGACGGGATGACCGGGGGCGGCAACCCCCGCTGCACGGTGTCCGCCGTGACGCCGGCAGGAGGACTCCTCCTGCGGTTCACCGACGTCCTGGTCGTCCCGCACGCCGGGCTCCAGGACCAGTTCGCGAGCTCGTGAGGAGTCGACGGCCATCCCGACCGCGACATCCCACCGGGGCGACGGCCCCGTCCCCACGGAGGTTCCCATGCCCCACACCGCCGGGTCGTCTCGCATGACCGGGCAGGAGATCGCCGTCGTCGGGATGGCGTGCCTGCTGCCCGGTGCCCGGAACCCCGACGAGCTGTGGCGGCTCCTCACCTCGGGGGGCAGCGCCGTCACCCCCGCCGACGCGACCCGCTTCGGCACCTCGGCCGACGTCCCCGGTGGGTGGGGCGATCCCGACCACCACCTGGTGACCACCCTGGGCGGCTGGGTGGCCGACCCACCGCTGGACCTGGGCGGGCTCCACCTCCCCGAGGACCAGCTGGCCAAGGAGGACAGGGTCGTGCGATGGCCGCTCGCCGTGGCCCGCGCGGCGCTGCGGGACGCGGGCGTCGATCACCGTGACCGGAGTGCCGTCGAGCGGACCGGTCTGGTGCTGGGCAACTACGCGTTCCCCACCGCGCACTCGGTGCGGGCCCGGCGGCCCCTGATCGAGCACGCCGTGGCCCACGGCCTGCACCAGGCGGGTCTGGGCGGACCAGCACCCGAGCTGGCGGCCCCCCGACCGCCCGAGGACCTCCCCGGGGACGCGCGGCCCCTCGGCCAGCCCGCCACCGTCCTGGCCAGCGCCCTCGGACTCGGCGGGCCCCGCCTCGGCCTGGACGCGGCCTGCGCGTCCGCCCTGTACGGGGTGGCGCTCGCCCGTGACTACCTGCTCACCGGATCCGCCGACACCATGCTGGCCGGTGCCGTCTGCGTCCCGGACGAACTCCTGCTCCAGCTGTCCTTCTCCGACCTGGGCGCCTACCCGCGTCCCCCGGCCCGCAGCCAACCCTTCGACGCGGAGTCCGAGGGCATCGTCACCGGCCAGGGCGCCGGGGCGCTGGTGCTGCGGCGCCTCGAGGACGCCGTCCGCGACGGCGACCGCGTGTTGGCGGTGCTGGAATCCGTCGGGCTGGCCGGCGACGGGGCGGGCCGCCATCCGCTCCGCCCCCGGGTGGAGGGGCAGCTCGCCGCCTACCACGCCGCCTACGCCCAGGGGCCGGACCCGACCACCGTGGACTACCTGGAGTGTCACGCCACCGGAACACCGCTGGGGGACCGCACTGAGCTGTCGGGCATCGCCGCGTTCTTCGGCGGGGCTGGTCGGCTACCCGACATCGGCTCCGTGAAGGGGCAACTCGGCCACCTCCTCACCGTCGCCGGCTTCAGCAGCCTCGCGAAGGTGATCCTGGCGTTGCGGCACGACTGGCTCCCGCCCACACCGGGAGTCGGTCGGCTTCGCCGACCGGTCGACGCCGAGGCGGTCGCCGACGGCGTGCTGCGCGTGGGACGCCCCTGGCCCGCCGGGGACCGACCCCGTCGCGCCGCCGTCTCCGCCTTCGGCTTCGGGGGGATCAACGCCCACCTCGTGCTCCGCGACCACCTCCCGGTCCCCTCCCCGCGAACGCGGGCGCAGCCCGCGGCGGGGGACACCGCCGGCCGGACCAGCGCGTTGACCAGGGCGATGACCACGGCAGAGGTCACCAGCACCACCCGGCTGGGGCCGGAGGAGGACCACGACGCCCAGCCCACCACCCGTGCCGCCGCCCCCGAACCGGCTCGCACTCGGACCGACCACGAAGCGGGCGGGACACCCGCCACCGAGACCGGCACCCGTCCGCGACCGGGTACGCGACCATCCCGGACCGGCTCCGAGGCCCTCCCGCCGCTCGGCATCACCGGGCTCGGCATCCGCCTCGGCGAACTCGACGACGTCCGACACCTCGACGCCGTGCTCCGCGACGTCCCCAGGCCGGGGCGCCCGGCCTCGACCGACCACGGGAGGCCCGGCCGCGACCTGCCCGCGCCCGACCCGGCCTACCGCGTCCCGCCGGGAGACCTGCGCAACGCCAACCCGCAACACCTCGCCGCGTTCGCCGCGGCGGACCAGGCGCTCGACGACGCCGGCTACCCGCGCTGCGTCCCCGGCCGCCGCCCCGAGCCGCGCCGGGTCGCGGTCGTCGGTGTCCTCGACCTGGAGCCGGACGCCCACCGGCACCGGGATCGGTTCGACATCGGCGCCCGCGTCCGCGCCGAATGCCACCGGGCCGGCGTCGCCCCGCCACCAGCCCAGCTCGACGAGCTGGAACGCGCCGTGCGGGATGCCGTCCACGAGCCGCTCAGCGTGAACGAGGTCCTCAGCTACGTCGGCAGCGTGGTGGTCAGCCGCATCGCCGCCTCCCGGAACCTGACGGGACCGGCCTTCACCCTCTCCGGTGACGACACGGCCGGCGCGCGGGCGGTGGAGGTCGCCGCGCTGCTGCTGCGCGATCCCTCGGTGGAGGCCGTCCTGCTCGTCGGTGTGGACCTCGCGGGCGACGCCCGCCCCGCCGGTGACCCCGCTCCCGCCGGTGACCCCGCTCCCGCCGGGGAACCCGCTCCCGCCGGTGACCCCGCACCCGGCGGTGACCCCGCTCCCGGCACGTCCGCCGTCGACGGGGCGGCGGCGGTCGTGCTCGTCCGGGCGGATGACGAGGCGACCCACCACTACGCGGTGATCCGGTCGGTGGCCGTACGGCACCCGGGCGAGCCAACCGAACAGCAGGGCAGGGCGACCTCGGACGCGGCGGAGTCGGCACTCGGCGCCGCCGGCGTCCCCGCCGGGGAGATCGATCACGTCGAGCTCGGCGGCTGGACGCAACGGGACCGGACGGTCGAGGCCAGGGGCCTGTCGACGGTGCTCGGGGCCGGACGGCCCGCCGTGGGGGCCCTCGGACCCGTGACCGGCGTCGCGCCCCACGCGATGACCATCGCGGCCCTCGTCAAACTGGCCTGGTGCCTGCACCGCGCCGAGCTCCCGGCCGCTCCGGGCGGTCTGGGCGGCGTGCCCGGCACGGGATTCGTCGTCCCGGGACGCGCCCGCCCCTGGCTCCCGACCCGGCGAGGTGGTCGCCGGCTGGCCAGCCTGAGCGTGCCGGACCGGGGAACGGGCGCGGCGCACCTCGTGCTCGCCGACAGCGAACGGCCCCGTCCCCGGCCCGCGGTCGAGTGGCGGGACCGGGGCGGGCGGATCCTGCTGCGGCTCACCGGTGACACCCCCGAGGAACTCGTGGCCCACGCCGTCGAGTGCCGGAGGCGGCTGGCCGGGGGAACGCCCCCGAGGGACGTGGCCCACACCGCCACCAGCCTGCCCGCCCGGCGTCACCGGGCGGTCCTGGTGGCCGTCGACGCCCAGTCGCTCCTCGCCGAGTTGCTGGCGGCCGAGCGGGACCTGCCCACGGTGCTCGCGTCCGGTGGCGAGTGGGCCACCCCCTCGGGGAGTTACGCCACCGCACGTCCCATCGGACCGGCTCCGGTCGCGTTCGTCTACCCCGGGGCGTTCACCAGCTACCCGGGGCTCGGGCACGAGCTGTTCCGCATGTTCCCGCGCCTGCGGCAGCGGTTCGAGCGGGAGGCCGGGGAACCCAGGGCGGCGTTCCGGACCGAGCTGCTGTTCCCGGTGGCCGAACACCCGTTGACCAGGGAGGAGCTCCTCCGGCACGAGGTCGACCTGCTCGCCGACATCCCCTCCATGCTCGTGGTCGGGACGAACATGGCGGTGCTGCACACCCAACTGCTGCGTGACGAGCTCGGGCTGACCCCCGACGGGGGGATCGGCTACAGCCTCGGGGAGAGCAGCATGCTCTTCGCCACCGGGGTGTGGGACCACACCGCACGGGACGACGACTCGCTGACGAGGACCACGCTGTTCCGGGACGGGCTGCGGGGACGCAAACGGCTCGTCCGCGACCAGTGGGAGCTGGACGACGCCGTCGCCGACGACGAGATCTGGTCCACCCACGTCCTGCTGACCCGGGCGGACCGGGTGCGGGAACACCTCGCCGGGCTGGACCGGGTGTTCCTCACCCACGTCAACTCGCCCACCGAGGTCGTGGTGGCGGGCGACCCCCGCCAGTGCCGGCTGCTGGTCGAGCGGGTGGGTGCCTCCTCGGCGAGGGCGCCAGCCAACCACGTGATGCACTGCCCGCTCGTCGCCGCCGCGTCCGACGAGCTGGCCGCGCTCAACACCTATCCGCTGGGGGAGGTCCCGCCGGGCATCAGGTTGTTCGGGACGGGGGAGAGCGGGCCACTCCGGCTGGAGGCCGGTGACGCGGCCTCCCACGGCAGGCGGATCGCGGGCGGCCTGGCGGAGACGGTCGACTTCGCCGGGCTGACGGAAAGCGCCCACGCCGAGGGTTTCCGCTACTTCGTCGAGGTCGGCCCCGGGGCCACCTGCACGCGGTGGGTGTCGGCGACGCTGGCCGGGCGGGAGCACCTGGCCGTGTCGGTGGACCGGCGCGGTGCCCCGGCTGGCGCGGCGATCGCCGCGGCGGTGGCCAGGCTGGCCGCTCACGGCGTTCCCGTCCGCCTCGACGCCCTCACCGGCGGGCCCTCCGGGCCGATCCCCGTCGAGCGCCCCACCGGGTGGCCGGAGCGGGTGCGGCGGCAGCGGACACCACTGGTCGACCGGATCGCCCGCGCGGCCCGACCCGTGCTCGCCGCCCCGGGACCGGCTCCGGTGCGGGACTCGCCGCGCCCCGCCGAGGGGGCACTCGATCGGGTGGTGCCGGTTCCGGGGCGCCCCGACCACCGCACACCCGTCAAGCACTCGTCGGCTGGCGACGATGAGATCAGCATGGAGCGGACGCCCTTCGTGCAGCTTCCCGACCCGACCGCGCTCCACCCGACGGCCGGGCCGTCGTCGGGCGTCCCGTCCAGGGTGGAGTGCCCGCCGTCCCCCTCGATCCGGCCGGACGTCGAGCCCCGGGCCCACCTCCTGGGAGCACTGGCGGCCCAGGTCGCCGAGGCACACCGCGCCGCGCTGCGGACGCAGGGCAGTCTCCAGACCTTGGCGTTGCTCGCCCTGACCACCCGGCAGGACGGCGGATCACCGACGCACCCGCTGGCCGGGTCCGCCCACACCGGACCACCGGCCCTCACCCTCGCCGCCCCGGGTTCGGCGGGGCCGGCGACGGAACGGATGACCACGCCGGTACCGGCCGGTCCCGGCGCGGTGGGCGAGTCCCCTCCCGGCCCTCCGCGTTCGCCCCGTCCGACGTCACCAGGGCGCGCCGGCGGCGCCCCGGTGTGGACCCAGGAGGACCTCGTCACCTTCGCCGAGGGCCGGCTCCAGGACCTCTTCGGACCCGCGCACGTCGAGGCGGACACCTACCGCCGCCGCCTCCGGCTGCCGGCCAGGCCCTACCTGCTCATCAGCCGGGTGACCTCGGTCGACGCGACCCCCGGCGCGCTGCGCCCCTGCGGGATCACCACCGAGTACGACGTTCCCGAGGACGGCCCCTTCACCGTCGATGGCAGCCTGAGCTGCGCGGTGGCCATCGAGGCCGGTCAGGGCACCCTGCTCCTGTTGTCCCTTCTCGGGGCGGACGCCCTCAACCGGGGTGAACGTGGCTACCGGCTCCTCGACAGCACCGTCGTCTTCCACGACCGGCTGCCCCGTGCCGGCCAGACCCTCCGGTACGAGATCACCGTCGACCGGTTCGTGCGCGACGGGAAGACGCTGCTGTTCTCCTTCCACTACCAGTGCTTCTCCGGTGACACCCTCGTGCTCGAACTGCTCAGGGCGACGGCGGGCTTCTTCCTGGACGCCGAACTCGACGGTTCGACGGGACTGTCCGCCCAGGCGCTGCGCCGGGCACTGTCGCCACCCGGCGAGCGCGGGTGGTTCAAGCCGATCGCCCGGACCGACCGACGTTCCCTGTCCCGGCGGGAGCTGGAACGGCTCTCCACCCCGGGCGGCGCGGCCGAGGTCCTCGGCGCGGAGTGGGACCAGGGCGGGGCCAATCCGTCGGTCCGGTTGCCCGGGCCCGACCTGCTGCTCCTCGACGAGGTCACCTCGATCGACCGGACCGGCGGCAGCAGGGGCCTGGGCGAGATCAGGGCGGTGCTCCGCCACCGCCCCGACTCCTGGTACTTCGCCGCCCACTTCCCGGACGACCCCGTGCTCCCCGGGTCCCTGATCACCGAGGCCGCCGTGCAGGTAGCGCAGGTGTACGCGCTCGTCCTCGGCCTGCACCTGGTCCTGCCCGACGCGGAGTTCCAACCCGTTCCGGGGCTCGAGACGACCGTCAGCTGCCGGGGTCAGGTCACCCCCGGGTCTCCTCCCTTGCACTACCGGGTGGACGTGACGACCCTGACCCTGCTGCCCCGACCGACCGTGGTCGCCGACGTCGTGCTGACCGTGGCCGACCGGGTCGTCGGGGTCATCCGAGACCTCGGGATCCGACTGCGGGAGAAGCCGGGGACCCCGTACCGCCCGGAGCGGGGCGGGCGCCCCACCGCGTTCCTCGGCCGTCGGAACGCCCTCGGTGAACCGGCGATGATCAACGAACTGCACCTCGCGCACGCCGCGCGCGGTGACCTGGCCACCGCGATGGGCCCGGAGTTCGAGGTGCACCGGGGGCGCGGGGCGCCCCACATCCCCAACGGGGACTTCCAGTTCGTCGACCGGGTGATGGCCCTGGAGGGGGTCAGGGGCGCCTTCACCCCGGGTTCCCGGATGCGCACCGAGTACGACTCACCCCGCGACGCCTGGTACTACCAGGACGGTGCCACCGCCGACCTGCCCCACTGCGTGTGCATGGAGACCGCCCTCCAGGCCGCCATCCTGCTCGGCTACTACCTGGGCGCGACGTTGGGGAGCCCGGACGCGGAGCTGTCCATCCGCAACCTGGACGGTGAGGCGACCCTCGTCGCCGACGTCGACACGCGTGGTCGCACCATCAGCCACTCCACGGAGTTGCTCTCCCACGAGGAGACGCCCGGTGCCGTCCTCCAGTCCTTCCGGTTCGAGCTCTCGGTCGAGGGGACCGTCTTCTACTCGGGGCGGTCCCTGTTCGGCTACTTCACGCGGGAGGCCCTCGCCCGCCAGGTGGGACTCGACTCGGGCCGCCACGTCCGGAGTTGGCTCGACACCCAGGACGCCTCCCAGGTCCGTCCCCGCTGGGTTCCGGTGCCCGACGCGAGCGCCGACACCCTCCGAGCCGGGGCGGGACGGCTGAGCCCGCTGGAGGGCATCGAGGTCGTCGACGGGGGAGGAGCCCACGGACGTGGCTACCTCCGAGGGCGCCGACCGGTCAGCCCCGACGACTGGTACTTCTCCCGGCACTTCCACCGGGATCCGGTGATGCCGGGCTCCCTCGGCGTGGAGACCGTCCTCCAGGGCCTGCGCGTCTTCGTCCTGGACTCCGGTCTGACCGCCGGCATGCGGTCTCCCCGGTTCACCCTCCCGGTGGGGCGGACGTCGTCCTGGAAGTACCGGGGCCAGGTCCTCCCCCAGGACCGGGAACTCCTGTTCGACGCGCACATCAAGGACGTGCGTCGGCTGCCTGGTCGTCTCCAGGTGGTGGCCGACGCGAGCGTGTGGAAGCCCGGGCTGCGGATCTACGAACTCACCGACGTCACCGTCGAGGTTCGGGAACCGGACGTCCGGGTCAGCACGGCCGGTGAACCTCCTGAGGAAGGACGAGCATGACGCAGTCCGCGACCGGTGAGCACCGGTCTCCGGATGGGACCGAGACGAGGTCGGACTCCGCCGGGATCTACCAGGTCCTGGCCCGGTTGGAGGAGCCGTGCTTCGTGGTGTCCACGGAGTCCGGGTACGCCCTCACCTCGGTGCGGCCCGCCTCGGGGGTGGTCGCCGCCCACGGTCCGCTGCCGCCGAGCGAACTCGGCTCGGCGGCCTTCCGCGCCACCTACGGACTCCGCTACCCGCTGATGGCGGGAGCGATGGCCGGGGGTATCGGTTCCGAGGAGCTGGTCGTGGAACTGGCGCGTTCCGGGAGCCTCGGGTCGTTCGGAGCGGCAGGGCTGCCGCCCGAGCGGATCGAGCGGGCGCTCACCCGGTTCGAACGGGAGATCCCGGGGCTGCCCTTCGCCTGCAACCTCATCCACAGCCCGAGCGAGAGCGGCCTCGAACGCGCCTGCGTCGAGCTCTACCTCGCCAGGGGCGTGCGCTGCGTCGAGGCCTCGGCGTTCCTGGAACTCACGACGAACGTCGTCCGCTACCGGGTGGCCGGCCTGAGCCGGGGCGCGAACGGTGAGGTGGTGGTCGGCAACCGGGTGATCGCCAAGGTGTCCCGCCCGGAGGTCGCCCGCCGGTTCCTCTCGCCGCCGCCCACGGAGAAGGTACGCGAGTTGCTCGACCGGGGTCTGGTCACGCGGGAGCAGGCCGAACTGGCCCGGGTCGTTCCGATGGCCGACGACATCACCGTGGAGGCGGACTCGGGTGGCCACACGGACCGCCGGCCGCTGCTGGCGCTCTTCCCGATCTTCCACCGGCTGCGCAACCGCGTCCGTGCCGACCAGCGGCTGGCGACGGGCACCAGGCTGGGCGCGGCCGGCGGCCTCGGCACGCCGGAAGCGGTGGCCGCCGCGTTCACCCTGGGAGCCGACTACGTGGTCACCGGCTCCGTCAACCAGGCCTGCGTGGAGTCGGGTACCTCGGCGCGGGTGCGCCGGCTCCTGTGCACCGCCGATGTCGCCGACTGCACGATGGCCCCGGCCGCCGACATGTTCGAACTCGGCGTGGAGCTCCAGGTGCTGCGCAGGGGCACGATGTTCGCCCAGCGCGCCAGACGGCTCTCCGAGCTCTACCGGGCCTACTCGGGTCTGCACGAGCTTCCCAGCGCGGAGCGGTCCATGTTGGAGAAGCAGGTGCTCCGCCGGTCGGTGGACGAGGTCTGGCGGGAGGTGGTCGAGTACTTCTCCGCGCGCGACCCGGCGCAGGTGGAACGCGCGGGCAACGACCCCAAGCGGAAGATGGCGCTGGTCTTCCGCTGGTACCTGGGACTGACGTCCCGGTGGGCCGTCGAGGGCCGGCAGGAACGGGCCATCGACTACCAGATCTGGTGCGGCCCCTCGATGGGTGCCTTCAACGACTGGGTGCGGGGGACCTACCTCTCCGCGCCCGAGAACCGCCGGGTGGCCGAGGTGTCCTGGCACCTGCTGCGGGGCGCGGCGTTCAGCACCCGGGTCGCCCAGCTCGCCGCCGCCGGGGTTCGGTTGCCGGTGGGATGCCGCGACTACCGTCCCGCCCCCGTCCTGAACCGCCGGTCCCCGGAAGGGGCGGTGGCGCGGTGATCCCCGGCAAGGGCACCCGTGCGGTGGGCGGTCCGGTCGCGGTCGGGACGCCAGGTGCGGCACTGGCCAGGCGGCACCTCCCGGCGAGCGAGCTCGAAGCGAGGCTCGGGGCCGCAGGTGATCCGGCGAACCCGGCGGGGTTCGGTGGCATGGTCGCGAGGGACGCCGCTGGTGCGCCGCCGGTCGGTCTCGCCGCCCTCGCGGGCGGTCCGTTGCGGCGGGTGTTCGCGCCCCGCGACGACAGCGAACGACTGGACCTCGACCAGGCCCTGCTGGTGGTGCGGGTGGCGGCCCGCCGGGACGTCACCGTCATGCCCGCCACCATGTTCAACATCACGGCCGTGACGCAGGTCCTCCTCGCCGGTCGACCGGACCAGCGGGCCCGGGTCCTGGCTGTGACCGAGGCGGGCGGGGCGCTGGGCTTCGCCGGCCTCGAGGAGGAGACGGCGGGTCTGTTCGCCACCCGCTGCCAGCTCGGGAGGGAGGGGAGCGGTCACCGGCTCGACGGCGGCAAGTGGCTCGTCGGGCTGGGGGAGGACCCCGACGGGCTCGTCGTCCTCTGCAACGACGGTGGGCGGGGGCCGGCGGCCTTCTCCCTGGTCCTGCTGGATCAGGAGTCGGCGCGTGCCACGCGGTCCCCCTCGGACAGCCGTGCTTCCGGGTTCCGGGGAGTCAGCTTCGGGAGGTTCCACTTCGCCGGGCTGCCCGTGCGCGCCGACCAACTCGTCGGTGGGCAGGGGGAGGGCATGGAGATCACCCTCCGTTCCCTTCAGGTGGTGCGGCTGGTCAGCCTCGCCGCGAACCTGGCCGGCTGCGACACCGCTCTGCGGTTGGCCTGGGGGTACGCCGTGGGCGGCGCGGATCGACGGCTCCAGACCGGCCCGGACGCGGTGACCCGCCAGGATCTGGCGGTGGCCACGACGGCGCTGGCCGTCGCCGACCTCGTCTCGGCTGTCGCGGTCCGGGCGGCCCAGGTGGTGCCGGGCTGGGCCGCCACCGGTGCGGCGCTGGCCAAACGCCTGGTGGGCGAGTTGACCTCGGAGGCGGTGGCCCGTTGCTCGGACGTCCTCGGGATGCGGGGGCTGCTGACCGACGGGCCGTTGCGTGCCTTCGACGTGGTGCGGCGTGACCTGGCCGTCGCCCGCTACGTCGACACCTCACCGCAGGACCTGGTGCGGGAGCTCGGTACCCGGCTGGACGCGGCGCACCGCGTCGGAGGAGCCGGGCGGCCGGCCGACACCGGACTGGTGCCGCGCGTCTGCGCCCTGGACGGTGACCTCCCGCCCTTCGGGCTCGCCGCGTTCACCCTCGCCTCGGCCCGTCCCGACCCGCTGGTGCCCGCACTGCTCGAGGTGGCGCCCACCATCCAGGCCGGTCTCACCGAGCTGGGGGACTCGGGCCGGGACGCCCTCACCGCGCTGACGGCGCTGCTCACCGAACTCGGTGCGGAGGGCCGGGGAACCGGCGACCGGGAGGCCGCACCCGGGAGCACCGCGAGCCGGGTCGACAGGCACTGCGCGCTGTGGGCCGGGGCGGCGGTGACCCTGACCTGGTGGCACAACCGGGGGCTCCCCCTGTTCGGGTTGCCTCCCGGGTCGGTCGACTGGGTCGCTCCCGCCCTCAACCTGGTGCTGGACTGCGCCCGAGGTGGCCGGTTCCGGCTCGACGCGAGGTCGGCGGAACAGGCACTGGTGGTCGCTCGCGCCCTCCTCGACGGCGACCGCCTGGTGTCGGCGGTGGCGCTGCCCCTCGTCAAGAGGGGGGCGGTAACGCGCGGGAACGCAGCCGAATGCCTCGCGGCCGCCGTGCCCCAGAGGTGACGGCCCGGGCCGGTGGGCAGCGGGCCACGGTGGCACTCGGGGGAGCGCCGGGCACCGGGACCGCCGCCGTTCGGCGGCCGGAACGGCGAGCGGAGCGCCACCGTGCCCTGGTCACTCCCCGGCGGCCGCCCGACCCCTCCGCCAGGGCGGCCAGCCCGAGCGGGCGGTGACACCGGTCGACGAGACGGCAGGGCCCGTCCCGCCGGGAACGGCGCGTGGAGGAGGCTCCACCCTTCCCGGCCGGTGGCCCGGCGACGACACCGTGCCGACCCTTCGGTCGCTGGCTGGTGGCCAGGCACGCCGCCTGGCCGTACGCGGTCCTCGCCACGGTCCCGGATCGGCGAGGCTCCGGTGCCCCGCTCCCGTCGCGCCGAGGTGTGGGATCTCGTTCACGGGTACCCGACAGGAGGGCAGGGGACGTTCGAAGGACGAAGGGAGCGGGATCGTGACGACCGCGAGGGAGATCATGACACCGGGCGCGCGCTGTGTCTCCACCGAGGAGAGCGTGCGGGACGCGGCCAACCGGCTGGCGGAACTCGATGTCGGAGCACTACCGATCTGCGGTAACGACAACAGGTTGAAGGGCGTGATCACCGATCGGGACATCGTGGTGCGGGTGCTCGCGCAGGGCAAGGATCCGCGCGCGGTCCACGTGGGGGAACTCGCGCAGGGCGAGGCGGTCACCGTCGGGGCCGACGACGACTCGCACGAGATCCTCCGCACCATGACCCGGCACCGGGTCAGGCGGCTGCCCGTGATCGACGGCCACACCCTGGTCGGCATGGTGTCCCAGGCGGATGTGGCCCGGTCGCTCGACGACGCGGAGGTGGGCGAGCTGGTGGCGGCGCTCTCGGCCGACGGTTGAGCGGGCGGACAGCGTTCGTCCGCTCCCGTTCGCTGAGCGGCATCGCCGGTCGTCGCCTTCGAGCCGCCCAGCGCGGAGCGGTGGCGGCGACGTCCGCACCGGGTGCGGGGGTCCAGGCGTTCCCACACCCGGTGCCACCCGCCGATCTCCGCCCGTTCCCACCGGAGGCGCCCGCCGACGCGCTCGCCGGTCCCGGCTGACCTCGGCCGCCCAGGCTCCTCACGGAACCGGCGATGCGCTCCTCGGTTTCGGGGTCCCACCGAGCCCGCTCCACCGCCCGCCGCGTGTCGCCCACGTCACCCGGCACGTGGCGCCGCGCGCCGCCGAGGCGTGAGCACGCGGCGCCACCCGGCTGGGCGGCGCCTCCGCGGCCGCACCGGTTCCGCGCTCCGCGACGGGGCGCACCGATCCGCGTTCGCTCCGAGCGCTCTCCGCGCACGGGAAGCCACCACCGGGCCATCGTGGGGTGGCCCGCCGGCTGGCGGCGGAATGGCGCCCGCCGGGTGGGGCGCGGTGTCCCGAGCCCAGCCGGAGCCATCGAAGGAGGCTCCGGGCCGACGGCTGGCGAGTTCGCGCGCCGTCACACTCGCGGCGCGCGTTCCGCGGGACGGCCACCGCGTCGGGTTCGACCCACGACGAGGCGACCACGGTCCGCTCAGCCCGTCGAAGAGGAGGGCGCGCCGCCACCCCGCCCCGTGACCGCGTCGAGCCGGTGGTCCGGCCCTCACTCCCGCACCACGCGTCCAGCTCCGCACCAGCAACCGCTCAGGCGAGGCGAGGAGACTCGGCGTGGATCGCGCGCGGCCTGGACCGCGCACCCGCCCTCACCCAGTGGACGAGCCAGACCGGCGGCGACAGCGAGTCACCGAGGTCTCACCCAAACAGGTGAGACTGACCGGTGGTGACGCGGTCAGACCGCCCCACGTCTCCCACTATCCGTAGCCATCTCCGTAGTTTCCCCGCTGTCCTCGGCGCGTGTCCGCGAGAAGGTGGAACACGTCGACGAGCAGCGGCTGGCCCACCCCGACAGCGGTCAGCGAGACGGGAGCCCGTCGCGGTCGCGGAACGACAGAAGCCGGTTCATTCTTGCGCCAGACGACGGCGTAGGGGAGGGGAGCCTTCCGATGCACGTGGACTCCACCACACAGCCGTGCCCCCGGTGTGTGGGGCCCACAGTCCTGGTCACCGACCGCTCCGGCCGCCGCTGGCTGCACGTCGGCACCTGGCAGCCCCACTGCGGCCAACCCTCGTGGGTCAGGGCGAGCGAGCACTCCGCGACCCCCGCCGGCGCCCGGTGACCAACCGGCGACTTGGGTACCCGGCCCGCGTCCCGCACGAACGATGAGCCCCGCCGGTCGCGCCACGGCCGGTTGACTTCCCACCCTCCGAACCCCGATCCGCCCCGCCCCGCTGGTGCGCTCCCCCCGACAGAGCACCAGCCCGCCGGTTCCCCCGACGCCCGGACCCCGACCCGAGGCGTTCCGGCGGCCGGGCGGGCCGCGCCGCCGCCAGCGGCGCGCCGGGACGACCGGGGGCGTCCGGTGCCTGGCTACCCGGACGCCCCCGGCCCATCACCGCCGTGGGAGCGCTCCGCCACCCAGGAGGCGATCTGCGTCCTCGACCGGAATCCCAGCTTGCCGAGGATGTGCTCGACGTGCGTCTCAGCGGTCCGCCTGCTGATCACCAGCCGCTCGGCGACCGCCCGGTTCGACAGGCCCTCCGCCACCAGCCGCGCCACCTCCCACTCCCGCCTGGTGAGGACGACCGGGTCGCGCCCCGACTCGCGCCGGGCGCGCTGCCGTCCCAAGGCGTAGTCCACCGCCTCGGCGAGGTCGAAGCGCTCGCCGCGCGCGGCGGCGGCGTCGAACCGCCGGGAGCCCAACGCCGCGAACGACCTCTCCTCGCACTCGCGGTGCCACCGCACGTACGGGGCGAGTTCGAAGAGGTAGACCCCCAACGGGCGCCACAGCCGCCTGCTCGCGCCCAACAGGACCGCGGCCCGCTGGTGCTCCCCGCGCGCCGCCGCCACCCAGGCCAGCAGCTCCAACGAGTGGACGATGCCGAGGACGTCGCCGAAACCCTGCTTGATCTCCACGCAGCGGCGGATGTCGTCCGAGATCGAGGCCAGCTCCCCGGAAGCCCACTGGGCGAGGGCCTTCACCCACAGTGACCAGGACAGGCACCACTCGTCGCCGTGCTCGTCGGAGAGGCGAATCGCCTCCTCGCACAGCCGCACCGCCTGACCGGCGTCCCCCGCGAGCAGGGAGGTCACCGCGAGGTTCGGCAGGGACATGACCGTCAGCCCCGGCCACCGGCCGTCCGCGCGCCCGTCCTGGACGGCACGGGCCAGGTGCTCCTCGGCGATCTGGAGGCGCTCGTCCAACATCGCGCTGGTGCCGACCGAGTGGTCGACGTAGTGCAGGGCGTCGGCGTCCCCCGACTCCCGGGCCTCCTCGGCGGCACGCCAGGCACGGGCGAAACCGGTCGCGGTCTCACCCTGCATCGCGGTGACCATCCCGGCGATGGACAACGCGTGGATCCGGTCGTGGCTCGGCGTCTCGTCCTCGGCGAGGAGGCTGTCCAGCCAGTGGCGACCGTCCCGGAGCTGGCCTCGGGCGATCCAGAAGAACGCCAGGACCGCGGCCAGCCGTTGACCGGTCCTGGCCTCGCCGGGCTCGGTGCGGCAGAAGTCCAGCGCGGCCCACAGGTTGAACTGGTCAGCGCCGAGCTTCGCGATCCGGTCCCGTTGCCCGGGGCCGAACCACTCCTCGGCGTCCCGGCTGACCACCCCCAGGTAGTGGTCGCGGTGACGTCGCCGGAGGCTTCGGAGCCGGGGCCCGTCCAGGTGCTCCCGACCGAACTCGCGGATCGACTCCAGCAGCCGGTACCTGGCCTCGGCGCCGCCCGTGCTCCACTCCCGGCTCAGCACGGAGCGGTCGACCAGGCCCGCGAGCGCGCCGAACACCTCTTCCCGGGGGAGGCCGTCCCCCGAGCACACCTCCTCGGCCGACCTGAGCTCGAACGCCCCCGCGAAGACGGAGAGCCGGGCCCACAGCTCCCGTTCCCGGTCGTCGCAGAGGTCGTAGCTCCACTCGATCGCCGCCCGCAAGGTCTGGTGACGAGGCAACGCCGAGCGGTCCCCACCGGTCAGCAAGGCGTACCGGTCCTCCAACCTGGCCAGCACCTGGTGCACCGAGAGGGTGCGCATCCGCCCGGCCGCCAGCTCGATGGCCAGCGGCAGGCCGTCGAGCTGGCGGCACAGCCGCACCACCGCGTCCCGGTTGCCCTCGTCGACCCGGAATCCGGGGAGGACGGCGGCCGCGCGCTGTTCGAACAACAGGACCGCCTCCCGCTGACCGGCCCCCGCCCGGCCCGAACGGGGGACGTCGAGCGGGGGAACCGGCCAGATGTGCTCACCCGCCACCCGCAGTGGCTCCCTGCTCGTCGCCAGCACGCGGACCTCGGGTGCCTCCGCCAGCACCTCCGCGACGAGGGTCCCGCACTCCTCGACGAACCGGTCGCAGCCGTCGAGGACCAACAGGAGCCGACGTCCCCGCAGATGGGACAGCAGGGCCTCCCGAGGGCTTCGCCCCGACTGGTCGAAGACGCCCAGTTCCGCGCTGACCTCGGTGTCCAACAGCGAGGCGTCGGTGAGCCGGTCGAGGTCGACCAGCCAACACCCGTCCGGGAACGCCCGTTGCAGCCGGCGCGCCACCGAGATGGCCAGCCTCGACTTCCCGACCCCGCCCACCCCGGTCAGGGTGACCAGCCGCGACGTGGCCAGCAGCTTCCTGACCTGGCTGACCGCCTGCCGCCGTCCCACGAAGCTCGTCGTGTCGTCGGGAACCCGGCCCGATCGCGGCAGCGCGGCGCTGCTCACCGTCTCCCCCGTCCACCGCACATGGCTGACCGCCCACCTCGTCCGTCCTGGTACTCCAGGGTGCGACAGGGTGGGGGTGCCCGCCACCGGCCTAGCCGCGTTGCCTCGGCAGCAACGCCGAGCAGTCCGGCTCCGTCCTGGTCGGGAAACCTCCGACGATCTCGCGCGCCTCGAGGTCGAGGACGCTGATCCTGTTGTCACCCATCTGGGAGATGTAGGCGATCGGCTGGTCGGGGTGGAAGGACACCGCCGACGGGGGGCCGGAGAGCGGGATCCGCTCGATCGGTCGGAGGTCCCCGGTCAGCAGGAGAACGCTGTTCCCGGCCACGTCGGTCATCAGCAGCTCGTCGTCGGACACCGTGTACACCCGCAGCGGGTCCCCCTCGACGCTCACGGACTCCCGGACCTCCAGGGTGTCGGCGTCCACCGCCACCAGCTCGGCGCTCCGCCGGGACCCGACGTACAGGGTGCGTTCGTCCTGGCTGAGGCAACTCCCCTCCGGCATCAGGCCCGGGTTCATCAACTCGGGACCCGCGGTCGGGTCCTGCGGGCGGACCAGGCTCACCGTGTGGGACAACAGGCCCGTCACGTACGCCCGACTGCCGTCCCGGGTGAGGGAGAACAGGTGCGTCTTCACTCCTCCGGTCGGCACCGCCCTGCTCGGCGCGGTGTCCCGCTCGGGCTCGTCGAAGCCGAGCAGGACGGCCGAGGACTCGCTCAGCGCCCACAACCGGTCCTCGGAGTCCAACCGGACACCGTGGATCCGGTGGAAGGGCTGCGTGTCGATGGTGCGGACCAACTCGCGGGCCACCAGGTCCACCACGCACACCGCGGAACCCCCGGCACCCGAGTCCGAGGACATCCGCACGCCGTAGTGGCCGACGTAGGCGAGACGCCGACGGGAGTCCACCACCATCTCGTGCGGAAACGCCGGAAGCTCGACGGTGCCTACCCGACGTCCCGTGCCCGTGTCGTAGAAGCTGAGCGCGTGGCTCCCCTTCTCGACCAGAACGAGGACGTCGTCGTCCGGGGACCCCCTCCCGGCGTCCGCCGTCGCTTCGACCCTGTCCAGCGCATCGAGCACAACTGCCTCCCACGAAGAGCACTCCCTGGAGGGGCACACTATGCGTAGACGAGCCGTGACCCAATGAACGACAGGGGAATTCGTCGGACCTTCCTCGGGACGACCCTGAGCGGCCGAGTCGCGGTCCCGAGCGGCCCGGCACGCACCGTCACCGGTGCCATACCGGCCTGCCGGGTTCGCCTTCCCACCGCGCTTTTCCGTTCCCCCGCGCACACGGGTCCCCTCCCGCTGATCCGTTGCGTACGGCCAGGTCAGGCCACCTGCCCATCCTCGGACGAGTTCGCGAGGATGTCGCGGGCGAAACGCAGGGGAAAAGTCCCCACCCCCGCGAACACGCCCGGGCGGCACGCACCGTGATGTCGCGGCCTACGGAACCGAGGGCCGACCGGAATCGAGGGACGGCGTGGTTTTCCCGGGGGCCCGACGGCGTGTCGCCGAATGCGCGCCACATCGCGCCGCCCCGCCGCCGGCGGGCCCCAGCCCGTTCTTCCCGCGAACGCCACTACTCCATGAGGTCGCATTGTCACGAAGTGCGTTGTTCTCGGCGCCGTGATCGGTGATAGTCGAGTTGTCCGGACCGGGTGATCCCGGTCGGCACGAATCCGGGGAGGGGAGGACTGGGATCCGGACCGCCGCCGGTATCGGGGCGGGGAGCCCCGTTCCACCTGGCGACCACCCCCCGGACGCGGTTTCGGCGTCGGCTTCCCCCGACCGGCTCCGACCGTTCGCACGGGCACGGCTCGGGGGAGGCGAACCGATGGACCACTTCCCACGGCAGGCGGCTATTCAGGACCAGGCGACAGCGGAACCCCGTGACCTCCGCCGGTGGCGACGTCCCACGACGTCCCCCGCGTCCCGGCGACGCGGGAGGGCAGGTCGTGGATTCCGCCCTGTGCTCGTCCCGGGTGCCTGTCACCCGCCGAACCCCGGGTCCGGCCCCACCCGTCCACCGACCGGACGAGGCACCGCCGTCCCCGCACGCGGCCCCTCCGATCATCTCGGACACCGGCGAGCGACGACGTACCTGGCGTTGACAGGCACGCAGCAGTACCGAATCCAGGAGGCAACCGATGACGACGGGTGAACCGACCACCACCGCTGCGGGACGCCTCGCACGACCCCGGCCGGTCTCGTGGCCGGTGCAGGTGTTCCGCCCCTTCCCCGACTGCGACAACGTGGTGTTCGCGCGTACCGCGGCGCGGACGGACGCGTTCGGACCGACCTCGGCGGCGGCGGGTGCTCCCGTGGTGATCGGCTCCGCCGCCGGGCCCTCCGCCGACGACGCGACGCCGAGAGCCCGCTCGGAACTGCTGGAGCGGATGCAGAACATCCTGTCCGCCCGGGTCGAGGAGCAGCGAGCGGACATCGTCGCCAGCTTCGACGAGCTGCGCAGGTCCGGCAGGCTGGCCCTCGACCCGCTCTCCTGGCCGGAGATCACCGATCCCGGCTGGCGGCAGTCCCTGATGCTGTGGGTGCGGGGTTTCTCCCTGATCGAGGGGGACGAGGTGTTGGTGCCAGCCTCGGCGGTCTTCCTCCGGCACCGTCCCCCACCCCAGTGCCGGGGCCTGCTGTTGGCCGGGTCACCGGGGTTGGCCGCCCACCAGGACCCGATCAGCGCCGTCCGGCACGCCGCGCTGGAGATCCTGGAGCGCGACCTACTGGCCCGGGCCTGGTACGACGGCGCGGAACGGATGGTGCTGCCCGACACCTTCGTCCCGGAGGATCTGCGACGGCCGATCAGCACCCTGGAGCTCCGCTGCACGGCCTTCCTCATCCCCGGTCCGGAGGGCAGCGGGTGCGTCGCCGTCGCGCTCACCGACGCGGAGGGCGGCCGGCAGAGCTTCGGCGCGAGGGCGGTCCCCACCCTCGACGACGAGAGCCTGGTCTCCGCGGTCGGGGTCGCCGTCTACGAGGCCCTGATGGTGCGGTGGAGCATGCGCACCGGCGCGGCGGCCGCGGCGCTCGCCGCCCTCCGGGGGCGGGCCGACCGGGCTCCGCTGGATCCGATCCAGCACTCGGTGCACGCCTACCACCACCAGAACTCCCTGGCCGTCCTCCTCGAGGGCAGCACCCCGTACGAGCCGGGCTGGATCGAGGAACTCGACCAGCCCGGGCCGGAGGTCACCTCGGTGCTGGCCGAGTACGGAGGGGACGACGTCGTGGCGGTACCCACCACGCTCGACCTGCCCATGAACCGCGACACGGTGGTGATGCGGGTGGTCGCGCCGGCCGTTCGTCGGCTGCCGGCGGACGAACGGACGGAGTCCGCGCTGCACCCGGACGCCCCGCCTCACCCGTTCGGGTGAGCAGGGGGCCGACGTGGGTCGGCTCCCGCACGACCTGCCGGACCGACCACCGGTGAGTGGTGGGCCAGCGGGTGGACCGGATGCTCCGACGGGGGACGGGCGCCGCCAGGGACCGGCCGAGGCGGGCCCGTCGAGGGGATCCTCCGTTCGACGGCTCGGGTCGTCGGCCGTCCGGAACACGACCTGCGCGGACGAACGGACCCCTCGGCTGGTCACGCACAGCTACCACGCCGCCGGGTCTTGACCAGCCCAGGTGACGCTCGGTTGACTGGCCCCACCGTCGACGACGCACGCGCACGGACGGCCGAGACGGGACCAGTGACGTGATGGAGCCGCGGTGGGTGCTAGTCGGTCCGTGCCCCTCGGCGGCCCCGTCGGCTGCGCCGCGCGCCCGGCGACGCGCCAGGGCGGGGAGTGGTGGCGGTGGACGCACCCAGAGCCGGCTCCGCGGCTCCCACCGCCACCAGGACGTCCGACGAGGAGGAGTCCCGCACCGCCGGCCCAGTCGACACGGTGACACCACGACCCCCAGCCCGGAGCGCGGCCACGGGCGCCGCGTGTGAGGAGGAAGCCATGACCGTCTCGGTGGGCATCATCGGAGCAGGGCACCTCGGCACCCGGCACGCGCTCAACCTGCTCGAACTCGACGAGGCCCGCGTGGTCGCCGTCGCCGACACCGACGTCGCCCGCGCGGCCGACCTCGCCAGACGCTGCGACGCCCAGGCCCACGTGGACTACCGGGCCCTGCTGGACGATCCGAGCCTGGACGCCGTCTACCTCTGCGTCCCAGCCCACGAGCACGGCGGCCCGGAGCTCGCCGTCCTGGAACGCTCCCTCGCGCTCTTCGTGGAGCGCCCGCTCGACGTGGACCTGAGCATCGCCGACCGCATCGCCGCCGAGGTGGACGCGCGCGGCGTCGTCACCGCGACCGGGTGCCGCTGGCGATACCTCGACACCGTCGAACGGGCGGCCGAGGTGCTCGCCGACAACCCGGCGCGGATGGTCATCGGCGGCTGGGCGGCACGCACCCACGAGACGGCGTGGTGGGAGGACCAGCGGCGCATGGGCGGTCAACTCATCGAACAGACGAACCAACTGGTCGACCTCTGCCGGCTCCTGGTCGGGGAGATCGCCCAGGCCTGGGCCGTCGGGCGACCGACCACGTGCCCCCCGGAACCCGACGCCGCCGACACCTCGGCGGTGTCCCTCCGGTTCGCCGGGGGAGCGGCGGGGAGCTTCGCCGCCACCCCCGCGCCGTCCCCCAACCCCCGCCCCGGTCTGCGCGTCGTCGCGGAAGGGCTCGCGCTCGACCTGCGCAGCACTCAGCTCCTCGTCGACCACGGTGGGCGGTGCGAGGTCCACGACGCCCAGGCCGACGCCGTGCTGCGCGCCGATCGCGACTTCGTCCGCGCCGTCGGAGGGGAGGAGAACCGGGTGCGCGCCCCCTACACCGAAACCCTGCGCAGCCACCGCGTCGCCGTGGCCGTGGCCGAGGCGACCCGGACCGGGGGTGCGGCCGACCTCAGGTGGCACGCCCATGCCCACTGAGTCCTGGCCGGTGAGGTCCCTGGGGGTGCGGGCACCGGGCGTGCCCGACTTCTTCGACTCCGTCGAGGCGGCGCTGGGACCGGAGGAGTTCTGGGTCCGAACCCTGTTCAGCGGCCTCTCCTCGGGCGCGGAGGCGTCGTTCGTCGACGGGACCCACCCCTACCTGACGCACGGTTGGCACCGGGAACACGGCGTGTTCGTCCCCGGCGAGGCGGCGGTGGGATACCCGATCAGCCGCCTGGGGTTCATGGAGGTGGCCGAGGTCGTCGAGTCCCGCTCGCACGCGGTCCGACTGGGTGAGGTGCTGGCCATGTCCTACGGCCACCGCACCGGGCAGCGTTCCCGGCGGGACTACTTCTCGATGCCCGTGCCGCCGGACCTGGACCCCGTGCTGGGGATCTACCTGGCGAAACTGGGGCCGTTGTGCGCGAACGCGCTGCTGCACGCCGCGCCGGCTCCGGCGGCACGCCTGGGAGACGGGGTCCGGGACCGTGGCGTGCTGGTCACCGGCGCCGGCATGGTCGGCCTGCTGACCGCGCTCTTCGCCGCCCACCACGGCGCGGCCGTCGTCGTCGCCGACCGGGACCCGACCCGCCTGGCGGCGGCCCGTGGTCTCGGGCTGCCCACCGTCGACGAGGCGGAACTGCCTGCCTGGGAGTACTGCAAGAGCGCCTGGCGCCACAACACCGTCGAGCGGGGAGCCGACCTCGTCTTCCAGTGCCGGGGCACGGGGGAGAGCCTCGCCACCGCGCTCCGCTCGGTCCGCCCACAGGGCACGGTCATCGACCTCGCCACCTACCGCGACGGCCTGACCGACGTGGACCTCAGCCAGGAGTTCCACCACAACGGTCTGGTCCTCCGCGGCGTCCGCAGCGGCAGGTTGCCCGTGGGGACAGGGGCGGTGTGGGACCGTTCGAGACTGGCGGAGGAGACGGTGCGGTTGCTCCGCGCGCACGGTCCGGCGGTGCGGGAGCACGCGATCACCCACGTCGTCCCGTTCGCCCACGGCGTGGAGGCGCTGTCGGCGGTGGCGGACCGGCGGGTTCCGACCGTCCAGGTGGTGCTCGAGTTCTGACGCCGCGGGAGGGCGAACTCCCGGTGGCGACCGGTCAGGGCCCCGGGGCGGACGGCGTTGCTCGAGCCCCGGCCACCCCGTGCCCTCGGGTGGTGCCGCCCGCCCCAGGATCCGTGGGGCACGTTCCCCAGCTCAGTTCATCCACGTGCGTCACTTCAGTGCGAACCGAACCCATCCGTCCCGGCGACGACCCTCCCGCCACCCCGACCAACCCCCGACCCCGGTGTCGGGGATCGGCCTCAGCCCCGGGGGCGCAGCCCGGTCAGGCTGGGTGGGAGATCAGTGCTGTGCACCACCCCTAGCTGTTGGGTGGCCCTGGTGAGCGCGACGTAGAGGTCGTTCAGGCCCCGGGCCGAACCCGCGAGGATCTCGGCGGGCTCCACGACCAGCACGGCGTCGAACTCCAGGCCCTTCGCCTCACCCACCGTCAGGACCGTCACCCTGCTGGTCAGCGCCTCCGGGCCGCCCTCGCCGGTCGCCGCGTCCGGTACCACCGCGTGGACGGCGCTGCCCACCTCCGCCAGGAGCGCGGGCGGGGTCAGGACGGCGACCAGGCCGTCGCCGACCTCCTCCACCTGGGCCGCGGTCAGCGCCGCCACCCGCTCGGCCAGCTCGGCGCCGGGTACCCGGGTGCTCCACGGGTGGGAACCGGTCTCCCGTACCGAACTGGGTGCCTCCAACGCCGGGTCGATCGCGGTGAGGACCTCCGCCGCGACGGCCATGATCTCGACCGGAGTCCGGTAGTTCACGGTGAGCTGTTCCAGCCGCCACCGGTCGTTGACGTAGGGGTCCAGGACGGCTCCCCACGAGCTCGTACCGGCCGCGTCGCCGGTCTGGGCGACGTCCCCGACCAGTGTCATGGACTTGCTCGGGCAGCGGCGCATCAGCATCCGCCACGCCATGTCGGAGAGCTCCTGGGCCTCGTCGACCACGACGTGGCCGTAGGTCCAGGTCCGGTCGGCGGCGGCGCGTTCCGCGGTGGTCTCGAACCGCCGTTCCTCGTGGCGGTCGGCCAGCAGACGCGCGTCGACGATGTCGGTGGCGCGCAGCAGCTCGGGGTCCAGCTCCTCCTCAAGCTCCAGGATCTCCAGGACGCCCTGGGCGTAGGCGAGTTCCCGCCGCCGCTGGCGCGCCTCCCGTTTCCTGGCGGCCCTGTCGTCCTTGCCGAGGAGTTCGGCCGCCTCGTCGAGCAGCGGGACGTCCGCCGGCGTCCAGCCCCCGGCCTTGGGCCGCAGCAGCATGGCCCGTTCCTCGTCGCTCAGCTTCGGCGTGGCACGCCGCAACCGGTCGGGTGAGGAGAACAGGTCGGAGAGGAGCCGCTGCGGGGTGAGGGTGGGCCAGAGCTCGTCCAGCGTCCTCCTCAGCTCGGTGTCCTCCTCCAACTCGGCCCTGATGTCGGTGAGGTCGCCCCGTTCGAGCAGGTGGCTGCCCAGCCGGTCGGCCATCTGCCTGGCGAGCGCGGCGATGACCTCGCGGACGAAGATCTCCTTCGCCTCGTTGTGCGGCCGGCGGGAGCGGCGGGCGCGGGTCCTGGCCTGCGTGACGATGGTCTTGTCCAGGACCACGGGCTCCATCTCCACGGTCAGCTCGACGGGCTGCCGGGGTACGAGCTGGCGGTCCTTGATCGCCTTGGCGACGACCTTGGCCATCTCCCCTCGGCCTTTGATCTCCGCGGCCTCGGGGGACTCGCGTCGGGTCGCGCTGATGCCGGGGTACAGCTCGGCCACCGTGGCCAGCAGCACGCCGGTCTCACCGAGCGAGGGCAGCACCTGCTCGATGTAGCGCAGGAAGGTGGGGTTGGGGCCGACGACGAGGGTGCCGCGCTTGGCGAGCTGGTCGCGGTAGGTGTAGAGCAGGTAGGCGGTGCGGTGCAGGGCGACGGCGGTCTTGCCGGTTCCCGGACCGCCCTGCACGACCAACACCCCGTTGCGCGAGGAACGGATGATGCGGTCCTGCTCCTGCTGGATGGTCGCGACGATGTCCTTCATCCGCCCCGTCCGGCTCTCGTCGAGCGCGGCGAAGAGCGTCGCCTCGGCGGTGAGCGAGGAGGAGGGCCGGTCGCCTCGTGCGGCGGTGACGTCCAGGACCTCGTCGTCGACCGCCTTCACCGTCCGCGCGACGGTGCGGATGTGCCGGCGCTTCAGCACACCCTCGGGGGAGGCGGCGGTGGCGGTGTAGAAGGGGCGAGCGGCGGGGGCGCGCCAGTCCATCAGGAGCGGGGCGTACTCGTTGCCCTCGTCGAACAGGCCCAACCGACCGATGTAGTTGCGCTCACCGGTGTCCAGGTCGAGCCGTCCGAAGCACAACCCGTCCTCGACCTCCCGGAACCGGGACAGCCGCTCCGCGTACATCCCCGCCGACACGTCGCGTTCCCAGCGTTCCTGCGGGTTCTCCGGGTCGTTCTCCCGCAGGACCGTGGCATGTTTGTCGGAGGCCTCGTAGCGGAGCGCGTCGAGTCGCCCGTAGAGCATGGACACGTAGTCCTGTTCCGCGCGGAGCTCGGCTTCCCTGCCGTCGGTGTCCGCGTGACGCGAGGTGCTTGACAACGGTCTCCGTCCCTTGCTAGTTTGTCAGGGCGTTGCCCTCAACGCTCCACTTCCTGCTGTGCAGGGTGTTGAATCTTAGCAGAGGGCGTCCACGCTTCGAACCTCGCTGTCATCCGCGTGTTCCGAATGACTCAACCTCCCTCCTCGCGTGCCCGTCGGAACGTCCACGGCGTCGTGCGGGTAATGCCCTGACGAGCCGGGTAACCCCCGACTGTTCGGACGGCGACACCAGGCAGGAGGTGGGGCGGATGCGACACGACGAGTTCATCGGCGCCGTGCAACACCGGGCGCGCCTGTCCAGTCGGGGGCAGGCCGAAGGTGTCACCCGGGCGACCCTGGAGACCCTGGGCGAACGGATACCCGAACCGCAGGCCGAACACCTGGCGGCCCAACTACCCCGGGAGATCGCGGTGAGCCTCCGCCGCACGATCACCATGGGGGGTGCCGGGTCGGGCGAGCGGTTCGACCTGGACGAGTTCACCCACCGGGTGGCCCGCCGCGCCGGGGTGGACCCGCCCAAGGCGGTCTACGACGCCCGGGTGGTGCTGGAGGTCCTCGGCGAGGCCACGCAGGGGGAGACGCTGCACCGCGTCCGCGACTCCCTGCCCGAGGAGATGCGTGGCCTCATCGACTCGGGGAGCAGCGGTCGGATGACCTGAGCGATGAGCCGCCTCGCGGCGGGTGAGCGGTCCCGTTCCCGCGTGGATGCTGGTTGAATGGTGCGCCATCGAACGAGGGTGCGCCGTCGACACCTCCGGCGCGGAGCACGAGGACGGGAGACGAGAGTGCCCAGACCGCGACTGCCGGAGACACTCCCCGGGCGCCTGTTGCTGGCATGCTGCGACATCCGGTCGAACCGGTTGGACAGCAGGCAGGTGGTCGGCTACCTGCTGCGCGCCGGGGCGCTCACCGAGCTCCTGCTGGCCGGGCGGCTCGTGGACTCCCGGGGACGCGCCTCGTGCCTGCGGGCCCAGGCCACCGGTGACCCGTTCCTGGACGGCGTCCTGCGGGAGATCGCCCAGGAGCGCCCGCGTGCCTGGAAGGCGTGGGTGCGTCGGCGGCCCCGCCCGGCGGTGGACGAGGTCGTGGGAGGGCTCGAGGAGCGCGGCTACCTGCGGCGTCGGCGCGAGTTCGCGCTGGGTGTCCTCCCCGTCGAACGGGTCGTCGTGGAGGACGGGGACACGGTGACCTCGCTGCGCCGTCGAGTCGTCGAGGTGCTGACGGGGACCGAACCCGTGGAGCGGGTGGACGCCCTCGACGCGGCGATGGTCTCGCTGCTGTCGGCGGGCTCCGTGACGTCGGTGGTGCCGCGCCGGGACAAGCGCCAGCACAAGCAACGCCTGGCGGCCCTCACCGAACGCAGTGGCGAGGCCGCGCCGGCGCTGCGCACGGTGCTCGCGGACATCCAGGTGGCCGTCGCGACCGGTGCCGCGGTGGCCGTGCACGCGAGCTGAGTCGGGCCGACCGGGGGCGCGCCCTGGAGTGCGCCGCCTCCTTCAGTGCGCACGGTTGCTTCAGTGTCAAGTGAAACCAAATCCACGTCACCATCACCTCCCAACCCCGAGAACCATCCCGCACCCCCACAACCCACCCCGTCGGCCCGCACCAGGGGCGGCGGCCGCCGCGGGAGGAACCGGCCAGCACCCCGGTTCTCCCCGCCCTCCGAGACGAGGCACGATCCACATCACCATGAGACTCAACGACCTGCTGCCGAACGACCCCGACCCCGACACGCTCTTCGAGTCCTTCGCGACCTGGGCCTCCGAGCGGGGGACCGAGCTCTACCCGGCCCAGGAGGAAGCGCTCATCGAGGTCGTCTCCGGGGCGAACGTCATCCTGAACACCCCGACCGGGTCAGGCAAGAGCCTCGTCGCGGTCGGCGCCCACTTCACCGCGTTGGCCGGGGGCGTCCGCAGCTTCTACACCGCCCCGATCAAGGCTCTCGTCTCGGAGAAGTTCTTCGACCTGTGCGCGATCTTCGGGCCGGAGAACGTCGGCATGATGACCGGCGACAGCAGCGTGAACGCCGACGCGCCGATCATCTGCTGCACGGCGGAGATCCTCGCCAACATCGCCCTGCGGGACGGGGACCGCGCCGACGTCGGCCAGGTCGTGATGGACGAGTTCCACTTCTACTCCGAGCCGGACCGCGGGTGGGCCTGGCAGGTGCCCATCCTCGAGCTGCCCCAGGCCCAGTTCCTGCTGATGTCGGCCACCCTCGGCGACGTGAGCAGGTTCGAGGCGGACCTGACCAGGCGCACCGGCCGGCCGACGGCCGTGGTCGCCTCGGCGGAGCGTCCGGTGCCGCTGTTCTTCCGCTACGTGACGACCCCCCTGCACGAGACGATCAGCGAGCTGCTGTCCACCAACGACGCCCCCGTCTACGTGGTGCACTTCGCGCAGGCGGCGGCGCTGGAACGGGCGCAGTCGCTGATGAGCATCAACGTGTGCACCAAGGCGGAGAAGGCCGCGATCGCCGAGATGCTCGGAGGGTTCCGGTTCGCCCCCGGCTTCGGCAAGATCCTGTCGCGCCTGGTGCGGCACGGGATCGGCGTGCACCACGCGGGCATGCTGCCCAAGTACCGGCGGCTGGTGGAACAGCTGGCCCAGGCCGGCCTGCTCAAGGTCATCTGCGGCACGGACACGCTCGGCGTCGGCATCAACGTGCCCATCCGCACCGTCGTGTTCACCGCTCTGAGCAAGTACGACGGCGTGCGGACCAGGATCCTTCGCGCCCGCGAGTTCCACCAGATCGCGGGACGGGCGGGGCGAGCGGGTTACGACACGATCGGCACCGTGGTCGTCCAGGCGCCCGACCACGTCGTCGAGAACGAGAAGGCGCTGGCCAAGGCGGGCGACGATCCCAAGAAGCGGCGCAAGGTCGTGCGGAAGAAGCCGCCGGAGGGGTTCGTCACCTGGAGCGACGCGACCTTCAAGAAGTTGACCGAGGCGCAGCCCGAGCCGTTGCACTCCAGCTTCCAGGTCAGCCACTCGATGCTGCTCAACGTCATCGACCGCCCCGGTGACGCCTTCGCCGCGATGCGCAAGCTGCTGGAGGACAACCACGAGGACCGCCGTCGGCAGCTCCGCCACATCCGGCGGGCCATCGCGATCTACCGCGCCCTGCTCGCGGCCGGTGTCGTCGAACGGCTCGACGAGCCGGACGAGCACGGCCGGCGGGTCCGGTTGACCGTGGACCTCCGGTTCGACTTCGCCCTCAACCAGCCGCTGTCGCCCTTCGCGCTGGCCGCCATCGAGCTCCTCGACCGCGAGGCCCCCGGCTACGCGGTGGACGTGGTCTCGGTCATCGAGGCCACGCTCGACGACCCCCGGCAGGTGCTCTCGGCCCAGCAGTTCAAGGCCAGGGGAGAGGTGGTCGCGGAACTCAAGGCCGAGGGGGTCGAGTACGAGCAGCGGATGGAGCTGCTGGAGGAGGTCACCCACCCCAAGCCGCTCGCCGAGCTCCTCGACGCCGCCTTCACCACCTACCGTCGCGGGCACCCGTGGGTCGCCGACCACGAACTGTCCCCGAAGTCGGTGGCCAGGGACATGTACGAGCGCGGCATGGACTTCGCCGACTACGTCGCCTTCTACGGGCTCGCGCGCTCGGAGGGACTGGTCCTGCGGTATCTCGCCGACGTCTACAAGGCCCTGCGGCAGACCGTGCCGGAGGACGCCAAGACCGAGGAGCTCAACGACTTCGTGGAGTGGCTGGGGGAACTGGTCCGCCAGGTCGACTCCAGCCTGCTCGACGAGTGGGAACGGCTGGTCAACCCGGTCGAGGTGGGCGAGGCCGCCGCCCCGGTCGTCGAGCACACGGCGCCGCCGGTCACGGCGAACCGGAGGGCGTTCCGCGTGCTGGTGCGCAACGCGCTCTTCCGCCGGGTGGAACTCGCCGCCCGCCGCCGGTACCACGAGCTGGGCGAGCTCGACGGCGGCGCGGGGTGGACCGCCGAGGCCTGGCGGGACGCCCTCGAGCCCTACTTCGAGGAACACGACGAGATCGGCACCGGTCCCGACGCCCGGGGGCCGGCTCTGCTGGTCATCACCGAGGAACCCGGTCGGTGGCTGGTCCGGCAGATCTTCGACGACCCCGCCGGCGACCACGACTGGGGGATCAGCGCCGAGGTGGACCTGGCGGCCTCCGACGAGGAGGGAACGGCGGTCCTCACGGTGACCTCGGTCGACCAGCTCTGACCTGGTGACGGCGCCGCCTCCGGTGGGCGGCGCCGCACGACCGGGCCGCTCCGGCCCCGGTCTCCCTCGGGCCCCAGCCCGAGTGCGGCGGTCGTGTGGCCAGGTCACCAGGGTGTCCCGCCGGACGAGGGGTCCGGGCCGGGCCGTCCGCCCGCCCGTCGACGGGCGGCGCGGGGCAGGTCAGATCAGACGTCGAGCAGGGCGACGATGCGCTGGGCGGCGTCCATCATGTGTTCGCGCACGACCTCCCGCCCCCGGGCGGCGTCGCCCGCCTCGATGGCGTCGACGATCGGCTGGTGCCGGTTCCAGTCCATGTTGCGCAACGCCAGCTCGGGCCCAGCCCTGGTGATCGTGGCCCTGGTGAGGCCGGAGATGTGCGACCAGGACTGAGCGAGCGTGGAGTTCCCGGTGAGCTCGCACATCCGGGTGTGCAGGGCGAGGTCCGCCTCGGCGAGGTCGTCCAGGTCGTCACCGGCATCGCGGAGGTCGGCGAGAGCGGCGCGCAGTTCGCGGACGATCTCGGTCCTGTCGGGGGCGGAGCACAGCGTCTCGACCGCCAGGGCCTCCAGCGCCCCCCGGACCGCGAAGATGTCCATCACCTCGGACCGGGTGAGGGCACGGACGAGCAAACGGCCCCGTTCGTCGGCGGCCACCAGCCCCTCCTGCTCCAGGTGCCGCAGGGCCTCGCGCAACGTCCCCCTGGACACCGACAGCGCCTTGCTGAGCTCCGTCTCGATCAGGCGGGTGCCCGGGGCCAGCTGGCCGCTGCGGATCGCCTCCCGAAGTCGTCGCAGGCTCTGTTCGCGCAGCGTCTGTCGCTCGACCCCGGTCAGAGCTGGAACGTCCAGTGACACGTGTGCTTCTACCCCCTCGCGCCGATGAGCGATCTCAACCTTAGCGGACATGTTGGCATCGAATTTCGGTTGACTGTTGACGGTCGACAGAACGAGGACGTTTACTGTGCGCCACACGTCCGGGTGGAGGTAACTCAATGGTTCCAATGGAGGAGCCGGGCAGCAAACACGGTGCGTCAGTGACGTCCCCGAGGCTGGGCTGCTCGACGATCTCGTTCCGTCGCCGCGTGCTGCCGGAGGCCCTCGCGCTCATCGACTCGCTCGGCATCGAGGGCATCGACCTGGGCGGCCTGCCCGGCGTGTGCGACCACGTGCCGACCCCGCTGGTCGACGAGGGGCCGGGCATCGCCGACGCCGTGCTCGCGAGCGGCCTGGCCACCTGGGGCCTGAACGTCGACCCCGGTCCGCTCAACGACCCCGCCCTGGACCACGACACGCTGGTCCGGCGGGCGACGCCGCTGGTCGAGCTCGCCTCCCGACTGGGCAGCCTGCTCATCGTCCCCTGCGGCGCCCAGTCCCGATCCCCCTTCACCACCGAGACCGAGGACCTCCGCCGGATCGCCGACAACCTCGCGGTCCTCGCCGACCTCTCCTCGACCTCCGGGGTCCGCCTCGTCACCGAGGGCCTGCACCACTTCCGGTTCTGCCACTCCGAGGACCGCGCGCTGGCCCTGCTCGAGCTGGTACCCACCGAGGTCGCCGGCTTCGTCTACGACGTCAGCCACGTCGTGGCCAGCGGTACCGACGAGATCGCCTTCGCCGACCAGGTGGCGGACCGGACCGAGCACGTCCACCTGCGCGACGCCGTTCCCGAGACCGCCAGCGGCCCCGGCGACATCAACCTGAGCATCGGGCGAGGGCGCGCCGACTTCGCGCGACTCGTCGAGACGCTGGAGGGCCGGGGCTACCAGGGGCGGTACGTCCTCGAACTCGAGACCCACGACGTCGACGAGGCCGACCGGGTCCCGGTGGCCGCCCAGGCCCGGGACACCATCGCCGGCCTCCTCACCTGACCTCGGGCCCCCGGGCACCGCACGCGACAACGAGTGAACACCCGTAGGAGAAACACCGTGAGCCAGAACAGCACCCGCACCGCGATCATCACCGGCGCCGGTTCCGAGCGCGGAATCGGCCGGGAGACCGCCCGGCACCTGGCGGCCGCCGGCTTCGCCGTCGCCGTGCTGGACATCGACGGGGCCGCCGCCGCCCGCACCGCGACGCTGATCAGCGAGGAGTACGGGGTGCCCGCCGTCGGCGTCGCCGCCGACGTCACCGACCGGGGCGCTGTCGACCGTGCCATCACCGAAGTGGAGGACTCGGACCTGCCGCCGGTCGCCGCGCTGGTGAACAACGCCGGCATCACCCGGCCGACCCGGTTCCTCGACATCGACGACGCCGAGTGGGACCTGGTGTTCAAGGTGAACGTGACGGGGACCTACCTGGTCACCCAGCGGGTGCTGCCCGGGATGATCGAGCGGGGCTACGGCCGGATCGTCAACCTGTCCTCGGTCTCGGCGCAACGCGGCGGCGGCGTGTTCGGTGGCTCGCACTACTCGGCGGCCAAGGCCGCCGTGCTCGGTCTGACCAAGGCCCTCGCCCGGGAGGTCGGGCAGCACGGCGTCGTCGTCAACGCCGTCACCCCGGGCCTGATCGACACCGACATCACGGCCGGGGCGATGACGCCGGAGCGCAAGGCGCGGATCGTCGCCGACATCCCCGTGGGCCGCAACGGCCGCACCGAGGACGTCGCCGCCACCATCGCGTTCCTCGCGGGCGAGAACGTCGGCTACATCACCGGCGGCACCTTCGACATCAACGGTGGCTCGCACATCAACTGACCCACGCCGGTCCTCCCCGGTCCGCCGTCGGGCCCCGCGCCCGACCGACCCCGCCGCCGACGTCGCGGCTGACTTCCATCCAGCTGACCTCAGCGACATCTGACTCAGCGACACACAAGGAGGTGTGTGGCACGGTGCGAGCCACCCAGAAACCGAGCGCGAAGCGCTGGCGGCGGGCGCTGTGGGCGTTCCCGCTCGCGGCGGCGCTCCTGGCGAGCGGCTGTGGGGTCGGCGACGACTCCCGGCGCCTGCTGCTCGGGCACGGCGCGGCGCCAGGCAACCCACGCGCCGAAGCGGCCGAACGGTTCAGCCAGATCGTGGGCGAGAAGTCCTCGGAACGGCTCCGCGTCCAGGTCTTCGGCTCCGAACAGCTCGGCTCCGACTCGGAGATGATGGTGTCCATCGCCTCGGGCACCCTGGACATGACCGTCAACTCCCAGGGCCCGCTGGCCACCAGCGTCCCCGAGCTCACCCTCGTGGGCCTGCCCTTCCTCTTCGACACCCCCGAGCACGCCTACGAGGTGCTCGACGGCCCGGTCGGCGACGAGTTCGCCGAGATGGCCGAGGAGAAGGGCTACAAGGTCCTGGCCTGGTGGGACAACGGGATCCGCCACGTCACCAACAGCCGGCGCGCCGTCGAGGACTCCTCGGACCTGGCCGGGCTGAAGATCCGCACCCCGGACGACGGCATGACCATCGACATCTTCGGCACCCTCGGGGCCAACCCGACGCCGATGGCCTTCGGGGAGCTCTACCTGGGCTTGCGGCAGGGCGCCGTGGACGGCCAGGAGAACCCGCTGGTCAACATCGAGGCCTCGAACCTGCACGAGGTGCAGACCCACCTGACCCTCAGCGGGCACAAGTACGAGGTCACGCCCTTCGTGGTGAGCACGCAGACCTGGACGTCGCTGTCCGAGGAGGACCAGCGGCTGCTCCAGGACGCGGCGATCGAGGCTCGGGACCACCAGCGCCAGCTGATGGCCGAGCAGACCGACCGCATCCTCGCCGAGTTCCAGGACGCCATGCGGGTCACCGAGATCGACCGCGACGAGTTCCGCGCCGCGACGGACAGCGTGTACGAGCGCTGGGAGGAGCGGTACCCCGAGGTGTTCGAACGGCTGGTCCAGGCCGTGGAGGACACCCGTCCCAGCGAGGTGTCCCATGACTGAACAACCAGCCGGCGAGGGCCGGGAGGCGACCTCCCCCACCCCGGACGGCGACACGGCGACGCCACCCGGGCTGTTCGCGGAGGGCAGCGTCGAGGAGCGGGTCAACCGGGCCCTGACCATGGTCGGTTCCGCCATCGCCGTGGCCTCGATCAGCGTGATCGGTCTCGTGCTCGTCGTCGGGGTGGCGCTGCGGTACTTCATGAACAGCAGCGCCGACTACGCGACGGAACTCCCGACCTACCTGTTCCCGTGGTTGATCTCGGGCGGCGTCATCGCCGCCATGGGCCGGGGCGGTCACCTGGCCGTGGACTTCTTCGTGGCTCGCATGGCGCCGGCCCGTGCCCGGGTGGTCGACATCGCCGCCTGGGGGTTGTCCACGGTGGTGCTGATCATCCTGACCTTCGTCAGCCTGCGGCTGCTCGCCCCGCTCACCGCCCAGGTCACGCCGATCCTGGGGTGGCCGGTGGTCGGTAGTTTCGCCGGCTTCGCGCTGGCCGTCGTCGCGCTCACCGTGCAGTGCGGGTGCCGGCTGGTCTCCAGCATCCGGATCGGTCCGGTGCACGCCCAGGTCACCACCGCCGGAGGTGCCGCATGATCGAGGTGGGCATCGCCTTCCTGGTCTTCTTCGTCCTGCTCGCCGTGAGCGTCCCCGTGGCGTTCTCGATCCTCACCGCGACCGTCGTGGGGCTGTTGCTGATCGGCGACTTCCCCCTCCAGATCGTCGCCCAGACCGCGTTCTCGCCCAGCACCGACTTCATGCTGCTGGCGATCCCGTTCTTCATCCTCACCGGCGACCTGCTGGCGGGCGGGAAGCTCGGGCAACGGGCGATCGGGCTCGCCACCAGGGTCATCGGGCGGTTCCGGGGCGGCCTCGGCCACGCCTCGATCGCCACCAGCCTGGCGTTCTCGGGTGTGTCCGGTTCGGCCGTCGCCGACGCGTCCGGGCTCGGCAACGTCCTCATCCCCTGGACGAAGCGGGAGGGTTACCCGGCGCCGTTCGCGGCGGCCGTGAACTCCTCCACGTCCATCATCGGGGTCATCCTGCCCCCGTCCATCCCGCTGATCCTGTACGCCTCGGTCTCCGGTGCCTCGGTGGCCGCGCTGTTCATCGCCGGCATCGTGCCGGGCATCCTGCTGGCGTTGGCCTACGTGGTCGTCTGCTGGTGGGTGGCCTGGCGCAAGGACTACCCGCGCAAGAAGGTGAAGCTGAGCTGGAGCGGTGTCCTGAAGGACATCGTGGTCATCACCCCGGCCATCCTGCTGCCGATCATCCTGATCCGCGTGGTCCTCTTCGGTGGCATCGCCACGGTCACCGAGGTCGCGGTCCTGGCCGCGCTGTACGCGGTCCTCGTCCGGCTGGTGATCTACCGGGACCTCACCCTGCGGATGCTGACCAAGTCGTTGGTGAACACCGCCGCCGCCACCGGCGTGGTGATGCTGCTGATCATGGTCTCCTCGTCGCTGAGCTGGCTGCTCACCGTCGAGGAGGTACCGCCGAAGCTGGCGACCTTCTTCCTGGACAACGTCAGCAGCGCGGTCCTCATCCTGCTGATCATGAACGTGATCATGCTGGTCGTCGGGGCCTTCCTGGACATGTCGCCGGCCATCCTGCTGCTGACGCCGGTGCTGCTCCCGCTGGCAGCCGGTATCGGGCTCGACCCGGTCCACCTCGGCATCATCGTGGTCCTGAACCTGGCGATCGGCCTGTTCACCCCGCCGGTGGGTACCACGCTCTACATCTCCACCTCGATCGCGGGGATCAAGATCGAACGCACGGTCGTGGCGCTGGTCCCCTTCTACCTGGCGGCGCTCGCCGTCCTCGCGCTGGTCACCTACGTGCCCGCACTCATCATCACCCCGTGACCGGAGAGGAAGGATTTTCGTGACACGCCTGTTCAACGACCCAGCGAGCTTCGCGGAGGACGCGCTCGCCGGGTTCTGCGACCTCCACTCCGACCGGGTCCGCCCGGTGGAGGGCGGAGTGGTCCGCGCCTCGGACACCCCGGAGGGGAAGGTGGCGGTCGTCGTCGGCGGTGGCTCCGGGCACTACCCGGCGTTCTGCGGCGTCGTCGGCCCCGGTTTCGCCGACGGCGCCGTGGTCGGCAACGTCTTCACCTCGCCATCCGCCCAGCAGGCCTACGACGTCGCGCGGGCGGCCAACCGAGGAGGGGGCGTCCTCTTCAGCTACGGCAACTACGCGGGCGACGTGCTGAACTTCGGCGCCGCCCAGGAACGGTTGCGGGCGGAGGGTGTCGACACCCGCACCGTCGTCGTCACCGACGACATCGCCTCGGCCCAGCCGGGGGAGGAGACCCGCAGGCGCGGCATCGCCGGTGACTTCGTCGTCTTCAAGGTCGCCGGCGCCGCCGCCGAGGCGGGGTACTCCCTCGACGAGGTGGAACGGGTCGCCGCGGCGGCCAACGCCGCCACCCGCACGCTCGGCGTGGCCTTCGACGGGTGCACCCTGCCCGGTCAGGATGGCCAGCTGTTCACCGTCCCCGCCGGGAAGATGGGGCTCGGCCTGGGCATCCACGGCGAACCAGGTGTGTCCGAGGTGGACCTCCCCACGGCGTCGGAGCTCGCGGACACCTTCGTCGACGGGGTCCTCGCCGAGACACCCTCGGGTGCCGGGAACCGGGTGGGCGTCATCCTCAACGGACTGGGCCGCACCAAGTACGAGGAACTCTTCGTCGTGTGGACCCGGGTCGCCGCCCGGCTCAGGGCGGCCGGCCTGGAACTGGTCGACCCGGAGGTCGGGGAACTGGTCACCAGCCTCGACATGGCCGGTGCCTCGCTGACGCTGGTCTGGTTGGACGAGGAGCTCGAACGCCTGTGGCGGGCCCCCGCCGACAGTCCCGCCTACCGCAAGGGGACCGGCGAGGTCCCCCGCGCCCCGGCGGAGCTGTTCGCCGCCAACCGGCACGCCGACACCGGTCCCGGCGACCAGCCGCGAGGCACGGCGGTGCGAGCCACCCCCGAGTCGCGGGAGTTCGCCGGCACCGTGGTCGAGGTGCTCGAGGCGGTGCGCGCCGCGATCGAGGCGGCGGAGGACGAACTGGGTCGCATCGACGCCGTGGCCGGGGACGGTGACCACGGGCGGGGCATGGTCAAGGGCGTCACCGCCGCCGAGCCCGCCGCCCGCGCCGCCGTGGACCGCGGCGCCGGAGCCGCGTCCACGCTCGCCGAGGCGGGGGACGCCTGGGCGGCCCGTGCCGGGGGCACCTCGGGGGCGCTGTGGGGGGCCGGGCTCCGGGCCTTCGGTGCCGAGCTGGGGGACGACCGCGCCGTTGACCACGCCGCCGTCGTCGCCGGGGCGCGGGCGTTCCTGGAACGCGTCCGGCAACTGGGCGGGGCCGCCGTCGGTGACAAGACGATGCTCGACGCGCTGGTCCCGGCCGTGGAGGCCCTGGAGCGGAGCGGCGGTGCCGGGCGGGAGGCGTGGACGACCGCCGCGGCGGCGGCCACCCGGGCCGCCGAGGAGACGGCGAACCTGGTCCCCCGGGTCGGGCGGGCCAGGCCGTTGGCCGAACGCAGCGTGGGCACACCGGACGCCGGGGCCGTCTCGATGGCCCTCATCGTCCGAACCGTCGCGTCGATGGCGCGGACCGAGGGGGAAGGGGAACGGGCATGAGCGTGAACCCGGCGTGGAGGATCGTGGTCGGGGCGGACGACGCCGGCCTGGCCTACAAGGACGTGCTGAAGGAGGACCTGGCGGCCGACCCCCGGGTCGCGTCCGTGCGCGACGTGGGCGTCACCGAGGCGGACGGCACCGCCTACCCCAACATCGCCGTGGCGGCGGCCGAACTCGTCGCCCGGGGTGAGGCGGACCGGGCGCTGCTGGTGTGCGGCACCGGCCTCGGTGTCGCGATCAGCGCGAACAAGGTTCGCGGTATCAGGGCCGTCACCGCGCACGACAGCTTCTCGGTGGAGCGGTCCGTGCTGAGCAACGACGCCCAGGTGCTGACCTTCGGTCAACGGGTCGTCGGGTTGGAACTGGCCCGGCGGTTGGCCAGGGAGTGGTTGGGCTACCGGTTCGACCCGGCCTCCGCGTCGGCGGCCAAGGTCGCCGCGATCACCGACTACGAGGAGACCGGGAGCTGCTGACCACGTCATGGAAGGGGCGGCCGGCCCGGTGGGGCCGGCCGCCCCGGTGTTCGTGGTCCGGCGTGGTCGGGGCGGGTCACTCCGGTTCGTCGCGGCTGAGCAGGTGTTGGGTGAGCCAGGCCAGCCCTCGGTCCAGGCGTCGGAAGTAGGTGGCCCGGCTCAGGTGCAGTTGGCGGGCCACCGCGTGGTGTTCCTGGTGGCCCCGCAGGTAATAGGCCCGCAGGATCCGGCCGCACTGGGAGAGCACCGGGTCCTCGTGCTCGGCGAGGTCCCGGATCGAGGAGACGAGCTGGGACCGGAGTCCCTGGGGAGTCGGGTCGAGGGTCACCGCGAGCAGGGGGTTCCGCGCCAGTCCGGTGTCGTCGCGAAGGTGTTCCAGTGCCTGGCGTACCGCCCGGGTCCACCAGCGGCGGTCGGGC
The DNA here is from genome assembly GCF_000429185.2 of Actinoalloteichus caeruleus DSM 43889. Lineage (GTDB taxonomy): Bacteria > Actinomycetota > Actinomycetes > Mycobacteriales > Pseudonocardiaceae > Actinoalloteichus_B > Actinoalloteichus_B caeruleus. The sequence goes on from NZ_AUBJ02000001.1 coordinate 840,525, forward strand.
TCGTCCTGTCGGGGTGAGGTCAGGGCGGCCACCTTGTCGAGCCAGGCTGGTATTCCCTCCCAGGTGAAGCGTTCGTGGTAGAGCTTGGAGGCGCGGCCGCAGTCGTAGGGGTCGTGGCGGGTGTCTCCCCAGTAGTCGAACCCGAACGCCTGGACCAGATCCTGGTACTGCGGTGACGGGGTCGAGATCACCAGCCGTCCGCCGCTGATGCCCTCGGCGACGATGTGGCGGAGCAGGGCGGCGTGCGCCCCGGGGTGTTCGCAGACCGCCATGCCGGTGAAGACGCCTCCGCCGAGCATCCGAGTGGTGTGCTGCTGGGTCAGGGGTTCGATGACACCGAGCGCCTCGTCGGTGATCCGCGGCGTGTAGGTCATGCCCAAGGGGCGGTCGTCGGGCCCGCACACCAGGTGGAAACCGTCCGCCGTACTGGTCAACCAGCCGTCGAGCAGGCGCTCGCACCGCGCGGTCGCCACCCCGCGTCGGGCGGCCCACTGGCGCACCAGCTCGCCGATCCGGTCGTGGTCCCGGGGTGTGGCGCGCCGCACCCCGAACCCCTCTGCTCCCGGCGGGAACAGGGTCTCGCGCAGCAGCGGATGACCGGTGAGGAACAGGGCGTGTTCGGTCAGCGGACGCCGCGCCCCGCCCCGAGCCGAGTCCAACAGCCGGCGGTTGCGGGCGGCGGCCCTGGTCAGGGCCACCTGGTGGGCGACAGGGCGGCGCCACCGGTAGCTCAGGTCCAACAGCGTCCGGAACGGTTCCGCCACCGCCAGCCCCGAGGTGGTGGTGGTGACCAGGCTCAGGTCGGCCAGCGCGGAGAACCAGCCCTGCCCCCGCGGGCCCTCGACGAGTTCGCCGAGCAGTTCCTCGTCCCCGTGACCCACCACGGCCAGCGAGTCGAGGACGTCCCGAGCCCGGGAGGCCGCCCGCTCCCGTGCCAGCCGCCGCGACAGCTCCCGCAGCGCCCGGTCGGCCACCGCCCCCGGTGCCTCCGCGGGGACACCGGACAGCAGCGCCCGAGCCAGGCAGGCGGCCACCAGTGGGATCCCCCCGGCGAGGCCGGCCACCAGGTCCACCCCGGTTTCCAGGCCGAGAGCCCTGGCGTGGGAGCGGATCTCCTCGTCGTTCCAGGGTGGGACCGGCACGGAGGTCAGCGGCCCGGCGGGGGCCGCGCCGGCACCAGGGGGCGACGGCTGGTGACCACCACCCGTGGCGCGTCGGAGCCGGCGCGGTCCAGTTCCTCCCGGACGGTTCGGGCGAGGCCGGGTCCCTCATCACCGTCGACGTACACGACGGGCCGGGCCGAGCCCAGCGCGCGTCGGACACCGACCCGCGCCCCGGCCCGTCGTGCCTCGATGACCGGCTCGCCCCGTGCGAGGAACGCCAGCAGCGTGCTCTTGCCCACCCCCAGCGGGCCGACGAGCGCGACGACGTGCCCGGGCCCGGCGTGCGCGAGCGCCCCGGACACCGCCGCGAGCGCACGGGACTGCCCCGCGGTCGGCCGCGTCCCCTCCCCGTCCCCCCAGTCCACGTCGCGCCTCCCTCCCGAGCGCGGGTGCGCCGCTCAGCTCTGATGTAGCCGCTGAGGCCCGGATCCGAGGGCGGAACGGGTCGCGATCACACGAAGGGAGGCAGCGGCGGGCCCGGGCGAACCGGACCCGCCGGGCGATCAGGCCGCCTCGCACACGTAGACGTGCACCACCCGACCGTCGGAGTAGATGAAGTACCCGGCGTACCGGCAGCTCTGCGCCACCATGTCCGCCTCCGCCTCGTCCACCAGGACGACCTTCGTGCCCGCCGTGGCCGGCGCGGCCGAGGCCATCGCGGGCGCCTGCACCGCCAGCATTCCTCCCAGCGCCAGCACGCCGGCGACCACCGCGGTACGCAGTCGACGAATCATGGAAACCCCCTCGTGTCGCTCCCGGGCCGGCGGTTCCCACCGTCAGGGCCGCGTGGGTGGCACCGGACCAGGTCGTTGGTGCCCTGACATCCCTGACGTTAGGAGTCCCGGCGCCCCGTGGAGTCTCACGTGCGTCTCACCCCGTTCCGCTGGAACCCGGCACGCCGGCGGGGCCGCCGGTGTGCCGGTCGTGGTGGGACGCCGTTGACCAGATCGGCCGGTGACTGCTACCCACGGTGTGGGTCGCGTCGCGGCGGGCGATCACCCGGGACGGAGTGGGGCACCTCGGCGTCGGCCACGGCGACCGGTGGTCGGCCGCCCGCCCCGGTACGACCACCCGGTGCGGGCACCGGGGAACGGGAAGGACCGGGACACGTATGGAACTGGCCATCAGGGGCGCGCTGGTCCTCGACGGAACGGGAGCACCGGGCACGCGTGCGGACGTGCTCGTCCGCGACGGCCGCATCGTCGACATCGGACCACCGGGCCGGCTGACCGCATGCCGCCAGCTCGACGTCGACGGTCTGGTCCTGGCCCCGGGCTTCATCGACATGCACTCCCACTCCGACCTGCGCGTCCTCGCCGAGCCCGACCACCTGGCCAAGGTGTCGCAGGGCGTGACCCTGGAGGTCCTCGGGCAGGACGGCCTGTCCTACGCCCCGGTGGACGCCGAGGCCCTGGACGCGCTGCGGGTCCAGCTCGCCGGGTGGAACGGTGATCCGGCCGGTTTCGCCTGGACCTGGCGGTCGGTGGGTGAGTACCTGGACCGCCTCGACCGCGGTGTCGCCACCAACGTCGCCTACCTGGTCCCGCAGGGCACGTTGCGGATGCTGTGCGTGGGCCACGACGACCGGCCCGCCAGCCCCGCCGAGATCCACGACATGCGGCGGCTGCTCGACACCGCGCTGAGCGAGGGCGCCGTCGGGATGTCCTCCGGGCTCACCTACCCGCCCGGCATGTTCGCCAGCACCGACGAACTGGTCGCGCTCTGCGAGGTCGTCACCGGCCACGGCGGCTACTACGCCCCCCACCACCGCGGTTACGGTGCCGGGGCACTGGAGGCCTACGCGGAGGTGGTCGACATCGGAGCACGGGCCGGGTGCGCCGTGCACCTGACCCACGCGACGATGAACTTCGAGGTCAACCGGGGCCGCGCGGGGGAACTCCTGGCCCTGGTCGACCGGGCCCTCGCCTCGGGCCTCGACGTCAGCCTCGACACCTACCCGTACCGGGCCGGCAGCACCTCCCTGCACGCCCTGCTCCCCAGCTGGGCCGCGGCCGGCGGCGTGCACGCCATCCCGCACCTCCTCCGTGACGTCGAGCGGCGTGCCGCCGTCCTCCACGCGCTGGAGGTCGAGGGGTCCGACGGCTGCCATGGCGTCCCGGTCGACTGGGACACCATCGAGATCAACGGCGTCGCCGACACCGCCGCCCACGGTCACCTGGTGGGGCACACCGTCGCGGCCTCGGCGCGCGGGCTCGGTCGCCCCGCCGGTGAGCTGTACCTGGACGTCCTGCTCGCCGACCGACTGGGCACGACCTGCCTGATGCACGTCGGGCACGAGGACAACGTCCGGGAGATCATGCGCCACCCGAGGCACACGGTGGGCAGCGACGGCATCCTCGTGGGCGCGAGACCCCATCCGCGCGCCTGGGGCACGTTCCCCCGCCTGCTGGGCCGCTACGTCCGGGAATGGGGGGTGCTCGGGCTGGCGGAGTGCGTGGCCCGCATGACCGGCCGCGCCGCCGACCGGATCGGACTGCGCGACCGGGGCCGCATCCGGCGGGGGAACGCCGCGGACCTCGTGCTCTTCGACCCCCGCACCGTGCTCGACGCGGCGACGTTCGCCCAACCCCGCACGCCGGCCGTGGGAATCCCCTGGGTGCTGGTCAACGGGGTCCCGGTCATCGCGGACGGCCGGCGCACCGACGCGCTCCCCGGCCGCGCCCTGCGGCGCGAGGGTGCTCTCGTGGTCGCGCGCGGGGGCAGCTGAACCGCCCCGATGCCCTGCCGGCACGGGTGCCGTGTCCGAGCCGACCCCCGGGGTGGGAGACCCGTCGGGTGGGGGACCGTCGGGTGCGGGCGGACGGGCGCGGGGTGCGCCGCCACGAGGGACGGGTGCCAGAGCGCGGGGAACGTGGCAGGGAACCCACCACCCCGTACCCGAGCGGGCGTCGTCACGGGCGGGCGTCGGGGACGGCGCGACGGCGGAGTACCAGGCCCACCCCGGCGCTCCACCAGGAGGAGGCGGGCCCGCCGACACCGAACGGCCCAGTCCGACAAGATGTCCGGTCGATTGCGCCGAAATGGTCTATACCACATCCTCGGTGCCCGTGCAGACTGGGTGGACCCGAGGCGGCGACCGCCGCCCGGCGAGGTGACACCAGGCCGTCCACCACCCGACCCATGACCACGGTCCGATCCGCGTACCGCTCACACCCGGCGCGACGACCAGGGAGGGGCGCACGATGTCCGCCGAAACCAACCGACGACGGTTCCTGCTGACGACGAGTGCCGCGGTCGGCGCGGCCCTCCTGCCCATCCACCACGGCGCGGCGGGAGCGGCAGCGGGAGCGTCCGCCCCGGCGGGCACCGGTGCCGACCCGACGCTGACCCCGGTCTACCTGGGAGGATTCTCCTGGACCCACCCGCCCGGCGGCGACCTGGAGATCTCCGGGTACGACCAGGGAACCGGTGAGCTGGCGCGGAGTTCCACCGTCGGCGGGGTCCCCGACCCCTCGTTCCTGGCCTTCTCCCCGAGCGGGCGTTTCCTCTACGCCACCAACGAACTCGTCCCCGAGGGCCGGGTCACCGCCCTGAGCCTGGCCAACCCACACCGGCCCACCGTGCTGAACTCCGAACCCACCCACGGCGCGGGACCCACCCACCTCAGCGTGACCTCGGACGGCCGGTTCCTGCTGACCGCCAACTACACCGACGGCTCCGTGGTGGTGCACCCGCTGGGAGCCGACGGGCGGCTCCGCCCGGCCACCCACCTCGTCCGCCACCCCGGCGGAACCCGAGACCCGCACGCCCACCAGATCCTCCCGGACCCCAGCGGCCGCTGGGTACTCGCGGTCGACCTCGGCGCCGACGCCGTGTTCGTCTACACCCTCGACGCCCGGGCGGGGCGACTGCGCGCGCACCAGCGGTGCGACCTGCCGCCGGGGACCGGGCCCCGTCACCTGGCCTTCCACCCCGACGGGCGACGCGCCTACCTGCTCGGCGAACTGGACTCGACGGTCACCGTGCTCGGGTGGGACGCCACCACCGGACGCATCACCCCTGGGGGGACGACCAGCACCCGGCACCCCACCGCGTCGGGCGACAACTTCCCGGCCGAGATCGCGGTGTCCGAGGACGGGCGGTTCGTCTACGCCTCCAACCGGGGAGACGACGACATCGCGGTGTTCGCCACCTCCACCCACGACACCCCCGGGCGCCATGCCCCCTCGCACGAGTCGCTGGCACTGCTCGACAACACCCCCACCGGCGGAGCCTGGCCACGGCACTTCGCCCTCGACCCGGGCGAGCGCGCCCTCTACGTGGCCAACCAGGACTCGGGGACCGTCACCAGGCTCACCCGGGACGCCAGGACCGGGTTGTTGACCCACGGCACGCCAGCGCTGGCCGTCCCCGGAGTCTGCTTCCTCGCCTTCCACCCCTGACCCCGCCCACACGCGGCCGAGCCCACGAACCCGGAGCGCGCGGCCCAGTAACGGGTCCACGGGTCGTGGCCGTCCCAGCCCACCGCCCCCGGCCCCGCTCCCGGCGAGGCCCGTCCACCCGCACCCGCGCGAGGCGTCCCGCGTCCGTCCGCGTCACCGGAGCACCAGGGGGCCCACGGCTGGAGAACGGAGCCCACCCCGGCACCCAGCGCACCACCGAGTCGACTCCGACGGAGGACCCATGCCACGGAGAACACCCGCCCCGGCCGCCACGCTGTCCCTGCTGGTGCTGGCACTCGCCGCCTGCGGGCCACCCCAGGTCACCAGCGGCCTCGCGGAGGAGGACGACCTCACCGGCACCCTGCGGGTCTGGCTGTTCGACGAGGCCGACCGCGGCCCCAAGGAAGAGGTGGTGAACCGCGCGGTGGCCGAGTTCGAGGCGCAGTACGAGGATGTCGAGGTCGACGTCAGCTACCTCCAGGTCGACGCCAGGTCCGAGCGCTTCACGGGCGCCTTCAACGACCCCGCCAGCGCCCCGGACGTCGCCGAGTTCGGCAACACCGATCTCGCCGCCTACGTCGAGGCGAACGGGTTCGCCGACCTCACCGAGGCGTTGGCCACGTGGCCGGAGGCGCAGGACCTCCTCCCCTCCGTGCTGGACACGGCCACCGTCGACGGCCGGGTCTACGGCCTGCCCTGGTACACGGGGGCGCGGGCCCTGTACTACCGGACGGACGTCTTCGACGAGCTCGGCCTGGCACCGCCCCGCACCCTCACCGAGCTGCGCGACACCGCCAGGAGGATCAGGGCGGCCCGCCCCGAGCTGTACGGGATCGCGGTGGGCGGCAACTACCACTACGCCCTGATGCCGTTCCTCTGGGCCGCCGGCGGGGGCCTCGCCGAACAGCGGGACGGGACGTGGCGGGCCACCGTGGACAGCCCCGAATCCCGGGCGGGCGTGGACCTGTTCTCCTCCCTCCTCGCGCCCGACATCTGCCCGCCCGAGCAGTGCGCCATGCTCACGGGAACCCAGAGCGTGCAGGTCTTCGCCTCCGGTGCCGCGGCGATGACCATCGGCGGTGACTTCAACCGCGCGGCGGTCGACGCGGGCGAGGCGGCCGGTCGGTACGCGGTCGTCCCCCTGCCGGGCACCGAACCGGGCACCATCGCGCCGGCGTTCGCCGGCGGCAACCTCCTCGGGGTGCTCGGCTCCTCCCGCCGGTCCACCCTCGCCCGCGAGTTCGTCCAGCTCCTCGGCGGCAAGGAGTACCAGCGGGAGATGTACGCCGCCATGGGGAACCTGCCCACCTTCGCCGACCTGCAACGTGACCTCGCCGACGAGGACCCCGCCGTGCGACCGTTCGTGGAGACCCTGCGCGCCGGAACCCGTTTCGTGCCCCCCACCCCGGCCTGGGCGCGCATCGACGCGCAGGCGGTGCTGCCGACCATGGTGCAGCGCGTGGCCACCGGGGAGTCCGTGGACAGCGCGACGGCCGACGCCGCCGACGCCATGAACGTCGCCTTCGGGAGCTGACCATGCGGGTCCCGGCCACGACCACCGCTCCCGGCGACGCCCGTCCCCCAGGCGGTGGCGCACCACGACGCCGCCGGCACCGGTCCTCCGACCTCAGGATCGCCCTGCTCTACCTGGCCCCCGCCGGGCTCGTGCTCGCCGCGATGCTGGCCTACCCCCTGTACCAACTCGGGGTCATCTCGCTGTTCGACTACGGGCAGGCCCAGGCCAGCGGGGGAGCCCCGCTGGACTTCGTGGGCCTGGACAACTACGCGCGGCTGCTCGGGGAGCCCCGTTTCTGGACCGTCCTCGTCCAGACCTGCGTCTTCGCCGCCGTGTGCGTGGTGGGCAGCCTCGCCGTCGGTATCGGGCTCGCCGTGCTCGCCAGCCGGGTCCGGGTCGTCCCCAGGATGGCGCTGTTCCTCGCCGCCCTCGGCGCATGGGCGACGCCGGCCGTCGCGGGGTCCACGGTGTGGCTCTTCCTGTTCGACCAGGACTTCGGCCTGGTGAACGAGGTGCTCGCGGGGATCGGCCTCGCGGGCATGGAGAACTTCTCCTGGACCTACGACCGCTACGTGGCCTTCGGGCTCGTCGCCGCGCAGGTCGTCTGGTGTTCGTTCCCGTTCGTCATGATCACCGTCTACGCCGGGATCCGGTCCATCCCGGCTGACGTCCTCGAGGCGGCCGCGCTGGACGGCGCCAGTCCGTGGCGGACCCTGCGCGGTGTCATCATCCCCATGCTGCGCGGCCTGCTGGTGGTGGCCACCATCCAGTCGATCATCTGGGACTTCAAGGTCTTCACCCAGATCTACGTGATGACCAACGGCGGCGGGGTCGCCGGTCGCAACCTGGTGCTCAACGTCTACGCCTACCAGGAGGCGTTCGCCGCGTCGAACTACGGTCTGGGCGCCGCGATCGGCGTGGTCATGACCGGCATCCTGCTACTGATCACCCTGGGCTACCTGCGGGCCCAGCGGGGGACGGAGGAGTCATGAGCACCGCGGCCCCCGGGCACCGCCGGAGACGTCTCCTCGCCCGTCCGGGGCGGACCCTGGCCGAGGTCCTCACCCTGCTCATCGCCCTCGTCGTCGCCTTCCCCCTGTACTGGATGGTGTTGTCGGCGGTCAAACACCCGGGGGAGATCCAGAGCAGCGCACCCCGCCCGTGGACCACCGCCCCCACCTGGGACAACTTCCGCCGGGTCCTCCAGGTCGAGGGCCTGGGCGGGTACCTCCTGAACAGCGTGGTCGTCGCCCTGGCCGTCGTGGTGCTCTCGCTGTTCCTGTCGTTCCTGGCCGCCGTCGCCCTCACCCGGTTCCGCTTCCGGGGCCGCACCGTGCTCGCCGTGATGCTGCTGGTGGCCCAGATGGTGCCGGTCGAGGCGCTGACGATCCCGCTGTTCTTCCTCATGCGCTCGGTCGGGGGCGTGGTACCGCAGCTGGGCCTGAACCACCTCGGCTCGCTCGTGCTGGTGCACCTGGCGTTCAGCCTGCCGTTCGCGATCTGGATGTTGCGGGGATTCGTCGCCGCGGTGCCGAGGGAACTGGAGGAAGCGGCCACCCTCGACGGGGCCAGCCGGTTCCGCTTCACGTGGCAGGTGCTCTTCCCGCTGGTCGCACCCGGCCTCGTCGCGATGAGCGTCCTGTCGTTCATCCACGCCTGGAACGACTTCCTCTTCGCCAGGACCTTCATCATCTCCGCCACGGAGAACCAGACCCTGCCGATGGCCATCCTGGTGTTCTTCTCCCCGGAGGGCAACGACTGGGGAGCGATCATGGCGGGTTCGACGCTGCTCACCATTCCCGTCCTGGTCTTCTTCGTCCTCGTGCAACGCCATCTGGTGTCGGGGCTCGCCGGCGCCGTGAAGGGGTGATCACGTTGTCCTTCGACGGTCTGCTGCCGCGTCCGGTGTCGGCGGTACCGACACCCGGCCGGTTCACCCTCGACACCTCCACCGCCCTGGTGGGGGACCGCGCCACCGCCGACACCGTGCGGTGGTTGCGGCGCCGACTCGGCGCGGCCACCGGGTTGCCGCTGAACTCCACCGGGAACGGCGGCTCGATCCGGTTCACCCTCGACCGGACGGTTCCCGGGCCCGCCGGCTACCGGATCGAACTCACCGAACGGCTCGTGACCGTCGCGGCCACCGACCCCGCCGGCGCCCACCACGCGGCGCAGACCCTGCGGCAGCTGCTCGGGCCCGCCGCCTTCCGCGCCGCGCCCACCGGTCCCCGCCACTGGTCGCTGCCCTGCGGCCGGATCGTGGACCGGCCCCGCTTCGGGTGGCGGGGATGTCTGCTCGACGTGGCCCGGCATTTCCTGCCCACCAGGGAGGTGCTCCGGTTCGTCGACCTGGCGGCCGCGCACAAGCTCAACGTCCTGCACCTGCACCTGACCGACGACCAGGGGTGGCGGTTGGAGGTTCCGCGCTACCCCCGGCTGACCGAGGTGGGTGGGTGGCGGCGGCGCTCCATGGTGGGACGCGGCACCCCGGACGCCTTCGACGACCGGCCGCACGGCGGTCACTACACCACCACCGACCTCCGGGAGATCGTCGCCTACGCGGCCGAACAGCACGTCATGGTCGTCCCCGAGGTCGACGTGCCGGGCCACAGCCAGGCCGCGATCGCGGCCTACCCCGAACTGGGCAACGAACAGAGCCGCCTGCTGGACGTGTGGCCGTCGTGGGGGGTCAATTCCAACATCCTCAACGCCTCCGACCACACGGTCGCGTTCTTCCGGGACGTCTTCGACCACGTGATGGAGGTGTTCCCCTCTCCCGTGGTGTGCCTGGGCGGGGACGAGGTGCCCACCGAGCAGTGGGACTACAGCCCGCTGGCCCGGCGCAGGGCGGCGGAACTCGGGCTCGCCCGGCCGGCCGACCTGCACGGGTGGTTCGTACGGCGGATGGTGGACCACCTGCACGACCGGGGACGGCGGGCACTCGGTTGGGACGAGATCCTGGACGGCCCCGACCTGCCCGCCGAGGCGGTGATCGGGTGCTGGCGGGGCGTCGAGACGGGCCACCGGGCGGCGGCGGCCGGGCATGACGTCCTGCTCTGCCCCGAACAGCACGTCTACCTCGACCACCGCCAGTCCGAACACCCCGACGAGCCCGTCCCGGTCGGCTTCCTGCGGACCCTGGCCGACGTCTACCGCTACGAACCGGTTCCACCGGGGACGCCGGACGCGGTGGCCGCGCGGGTGCTCGGAGCACAGGCCCAACTGTGGAGCGAGCACCTCGACTCGCCGCGCCGGGTCGACTACGCCGCTTTCCCCCGGCTCGCGGCCTTCGCCGAGGTCGTGTGGAGCCCCCGTGAGGCCCGCGAACCCGACGGGTTCGAACGGCGGCTCGCCGCGCACCACCTGCCCCGGCTCGACGCCCTGGGGGTGGAGTACCGGCCACTCACCGGGCCGCGTCCCTGGCAGACCCGGCCTGGCGTCGCCGGTCGGCCCCGCTGAGCCGGAACGACCGGCGCCCACGGTCCCGACCGGGCGGGCGTGGGCGCCGGTGGGGCGACCGGCTCAGGCGACGGAGGCCGTGGTGATCACCACGTCGGAGGTGGGCACGTTCTGGTGGCCGCCGGCGTTGCCCGTCGGCACCGCCGCGATCTGGTCCACCACGTCCTGGCCCTCGATGACCTTGCCGAACACGGCGTAGCCGAAGTCACGGCTGCCGTGGTTCAGGAAGTCGTTGTCGCTCAGGTTGATGAAGAACTGCGCGGTCGCGGAGTCGACGACCGACGTCCGGGCCATGGCGACGCTGTACCGCACGTTCTTCAGGCCGTTGTCGGCCTCGTTCTTGATCGGGTCGTTGGTCTTCTTCTGCTTGAGGCCGGGCTCGAAACCGCCACCCTGGATCATGAAACCGGGGATCACCCGGTGGAAGACCGTGCCGTCGTAGTGGCCGGCCTGGGCGTACGCCACGAAGTTCTTGACGGTGATGGGGGCGCGCTGCTCGTCGAGCTCCAGAACGATGTTGCCGTGCGAGGTGGAGAGGGTGACAGTCGTCGTCATGCCGACGATCGTATGTGCCGGCGGTTCGACCGTTCGTACGCGGTGCGCGGTCGGGTTGGACCATCGACGATCGTCCAGCGCACGGAGGAGGACGCCGTGTTCTACGCCCCTTCCCCCCGGGGCTCGTGGTGCGGCGGCCGACCGCGCGTGCGCCGACCGGACGGCGGGGCGCGGACACCGGCGGGTCCCCGACCCGACCTCGGCCACTCCCACGACCCGACCGGGAGTGCCCTCAGCCGTCCGGCGCCCGGGGGGTCAGGTGCGCCAGCCAGTCCAGTCCCCGCTCGCAGTGCTGCTGTTCCATCTCGTCGGCGTGACCCAGGACCAGTTCCCGGGACGCGTCGGGGGAGAGCGCCACCGCGTCCAGCGCGGGCAATGCCTCGACGTGGGGTCGGACCTGGGCCGGGTCGGTGAGGAAGGCATCGGAGAGGCAGTGCTCGAGGTGCACCACCGGGCCGCCGCGGGCGAACTCCAGGACCAGGCTCGGACCCCTGAGCGCCGGGTGCGCCCCGACATCCACCGGGATGACCCGGACCACGACGTTCGGCCTCGTCGCCATCCGGGCGAGATGCCGCAGTTGTCGAGCCATCGCCGCCGGCCCGCCGACCGGACGGCGCAACACCTGCTCGTCCACGAACGCCGTCAGCGTGACCGATTCACCCGACAGGATCGCCTGGCGTCCCACGAGCACCGCCACCCGGGCCTCGACCGCCTCCCGGTCCAGGCCGTCCAATCCGACGAGGGTCCTGGCGTACTCGGGGGTGCGCAGCAGCGCGGGCACCACCAGCACCGAGACGTCGACGATGCGGGTCGCCCGGCCCTCCAACTCGAGGAGGGCCGACACCCCGGCCGGCAGTGCCGGGTGCGCCGTCTCCCACCAGTTCGGGTACCGCGCCCTCCGGGCCTCCGCCACGAGTTCCGCGCGGGTCTCACCCGCGACACCCAACGCCGCCAGGATGGAGGCGACCTCGGTCTCGGTCGGGAGCCGCTTCGCGGTCTCGACGCGGCAGACCGTGGAGGGGCTCATCCCCACCAGTTCCGCCAGCCGCCGCGCACTGATGCCGGAACGCTCCCGGAGCTGGCGGAGGCGAGGGCCCAGCCCTCCCTGAGCGGTGCTCATAGCGATTGACCTTAGGGCGCCCCCCGCGCCTCCCGGCAACCACCCGTTCAGGGGGTGGGATTGGGCCGAGCGGGGTTTCGTGCCAGGTCCACACCAGCGCGACCCCACCCCCTCCAGCGTTGCCGCCCCTTTCCCGCGCCGACGACGCTTTCGGTGAGAAGGCGCGAAGTATGACACCTTCGGACGACAAAACCTGAACTTCAGGTCCTCAACTTTCCGATTCCGCTATACCGGGTCCGGTACACGACATTCGAGGCGACGGGCACCGTCCACCGTTCACCTCACGGTGGTGGCGGGCCGTGCGGACCGGCGGCGCCGCCCACGACCCGGGTTCGGGCCGCCGCACCGGGGCGCGGTGGCCCAGGTGACGGGAGCGGAGCGACATGCAGATCCTGGTGGTGGTGACGGGAGGCGTCGATCCGACCGCCGATCCGGTGGTGGTGGAACTCCTGCGCCGACAGGTCAGCGTGTTCCCGGTCGACGCCCGGGCGATGCTCACCGGAACGCCGTCCATACCCGGTGGCGATGGCTGCTCCCTCGCCGAGCCGACCTCACCCCAGCCCCGGCCGCTCGCCGAGGTGCGTTCGGTGTGGTGGCCGGCTCCCCGGCCGGGCCACCGCGACTGGCGGCGTCTGCCCCGGTGGTCGGCGAGGGTGACCGGGACGTGCCCGGAGCACGGGCAGACCTTCCTCCCCCGCGACACGGGAATCCGCTGGTGCAACCATCCACGGCGCGTCGCGGAGGCCGACCAGCTGCCCCGGCAGCTGGCCGCCGCGACGCGGTGCGGCCTGCGGGTTCCCGAGACGCTGATCACGAGCGACCCTGGCACCGCGGCGGCCTTCTGCTCCCTGCGCGCCGGGAGCGGAGTGGTCTACCGATCCGTTCCCGACGCCCCGGCGGCCCCGGGGTGCGCCCCGTGCGGACTGCCCGGAGCCAGCGCGGACGGCGCCGGCGGGCGGACGCGCACCCACCTGTTCCAGGCAGCCGTGCCCGCCGCGCGGTCCGTCCGGATCACCGTCGTCGGCCGACGCGCGTTCGGGGTGGCGGTGGACCACGAACCCGGCTTCGGTGGGCGGCACGACTGGCACCGACCAGCCCACCACCTCCCGTACCGACCGGTCACGGTCCCCGGCGACGTCGCCGCCGCCGTCGTGGAGATGGTCGACACCCTGGGTCTGACCTGCGCGGCCAGTGACTGGGCTGTGACGCCCGGCGGGCAGTGGTACTTCCTCGAACTCGACCCCACCTGGTCCGCGTCCTGGACGCTCGCCGACCAGGTCAGCCCCCTGGTCAGCGCGCTGGCGGACGCCCTGACCGACGAGTACGCCCCGGCCGGTGCGGGGCGGTGAGGGGCTGCCACGGGGACCTCGGGCCCATTTCCCCGCTCCCCGGACCACCGGGCGCACGCCGAACACCCCACGGCGTGGGTCCACACCACGAGCTGGTGCGGCTGCCGGCGGCGGGGAACACCCGGAACCGCGCGATGCCTCGACCGGTCGCGGGCGGCTGAGACACCCAGGACCAGGACGGGACACCGCCGCGGCTGGCCTGCCGGACGCGGGACCGGGGAGGGAACCGGTGCGGGCGCGCACGCCGCCGGGCCTCGGGCCGCTCACGGCGGCCGCTCGCGTGAGCCCCGTGCGAGGTGCTCGTCACCGCCCCACCCCGGCCGGTGGCGGGTCCGGCGGCGCCGCTACGATCGGCCGCCCACAGGCACATCCGGCGCCACCCGGGGAGAGGCACGATGGGCAGCGCTCGCATTCCGGTGGTGATCCTCGCCGGACACCTCGGAGCGGGGAAGACCACCCTGCTCAACCACCTGCTGGGCAACGCCGACGGGCTCCGGATCGGCGTGGTCGTCAACGACTTCGGCAGCGTCAACATCGACGCCATGAGCGTGGCCGGGCACGTGGACTCCACAGTGTCGCTCTCCAACGGCTGTCTCTGCTGCGCGGTCGACGCCAGCGGTCTCGACGACCTCCTCGGCCGGCTCGCCCGCCCATCGAGGCGACTGGACGTCATCGTCGTCGAGGCGAGCGGGCTCGCCGAACCGCGCGACCTGATCAGGCTCCTCCTGGCCAGCGACAACGACGCGATCACCTACGGCGGCCTGGTGGAGGTCGTCGACGCCGTCGAGTTCGAGCGGACCCGCGAGCGGCACCCCGAGGTGGACGCCCAGCTCAGAGTGGCCGACCTGGTGGTCCTCAACAAGGTCGACCGGCTGGCGGCTGACGACCGGCACCGGCTGACCGCCGTTCTCCGGGACATCGTCGAGGAGGTGCCCGTGGTGGCCACCACTCGCGGTCGGCTCGACCCCGGCCTCCTGTTCGACCGCCGCCTCCCCGCCCAGTCCGACTCGGTGCCGCGGCAACTGTCCTTCGACGAACTCCTGGCCGCGACCAGGCACGACCACGACCACCTCCACGAGCACTACGAGGCCGTGGACTTCGTGACCGACCAGGCCCTGCACCCCCGTCGGTTGATGGACTTCCTGGACGCACGCCCCACCGGGCTCTACCGCATCAAGGGATTCGTCCACTTCGGCGTCCCCGGCCACCGGGAGCGGTACACCGTGCACGCGGTGGGCAGCTTCCTCCGGTTCGAACCCACCCGGTGGCGCCGAGGTGAGGGCAGGACCAGCACCCTGGTCCTGATTGGCAGTGGCGTGGACCCGGAGGACATCCGAGCGCGCCTGCGGGCCTGCGAGGAGCCCGCCCCGCACGCGCTCCCCCCGGAGAGCATGCTCTGCGTGCTGCGCCACACCCAGCACTGAGGCCGGCCCGCCGGTTCGACGGTGTTCGGCACGCCGCTGTCGAACACGACGTTGACGGGAACGCGGAAACGCGGACCGACGTGGCGAGCAGGCCACCGGAATGCGACGGACGGGGGATTTTCGGAATACCCGTCCAGGGGTATCCCGGTGCTGGTCGACGGGCCGTCGAACTCCGCCTCCGACGGGTATTCGAGAGCCAGGTGAATTCGATCGCCGGTGCTGGGAAACGGTGGCGTCCGGATTTCGGGAGAATGGTTGACATTTCGTTTCCGTGTGTGTGAACCTTTCCCGACGCTGAATCGTCCCCGTTTGTTTCCTTGTTCTTGGCTCCGCTGTTCCGCCGCCGTCGCCGGGCCAGCGCGTCCCCACGCGCACTCCGGTGCCGCCGCGCGTGCGCGGGGCCGGTGTCCCCGGAAGGACAGCACATGCGAAGACACCTGGCGGGTGCGTTGGTGGTCGGGATGGTGGCCAGCACCCTGGTGGTGCCCTCCGGCACCGACACGGCACCCCGGGCCGAGGCGACGCCCCGGGCGTCCTACTCGTGGCGCAACGTCGAGATCGGTGGGGGCGGCTTCGTCCCCGGCATCATCTTCAACCAGACCGAGCCCGACCTGATCTACGCGCGCACCGACATCGGCGGTGCCTACCGGTGGAACGAGTCCACCCAGCGCTGGACGCCCCTGCTGGACTGGGTGGGGTGGGACGACTGGGGCTGGACGGGCGTGGCGAGCCTGGCCACCGATCCCGTCGACCCGGACCGCGTCTACCTCGCCGCCGGGACCTACACCAACGACTGGGACCCCAACAACGGTGCCATCCTCCGCTCGGCCGACCGGGGCGAGAGCTGGCAGGTCACCGAACTGCCCTTCAAACTCGGTGGGAACATGCCGGGGCGGGGGATGGGCGAACGCCTGGCGATCGACCCGAACGACAACCGGGTCCTGTACCTGGGGACGCCCAGCGGGAACGGGTTGTGGCGCAGTACCGACCAGGGCGTCAGCTGGTCGAAGGTCGCCAGTTTCCCGAACGCGGGCGACTACGCGCAGGACCCGGATGACCCGAGCGGGTACCTCAGCGACAACCAGGGCGTCGTCTGGGTGACCTTCGACGAGGGCACCGGCACCCCGGGGAGCCGCACCCAGCACATCTACGTCGGCGTCGCGGACAAGAACAACAACGTCTACCGCTCGACCGACGGCGGTACGACCTGGCAGCGACTACCGGGACAGCCCACCGGGTTCCTGCCCCACAAGGGAGTGCTCGACAGCGAGCACGGCTACCTCTACCTCGCGACCTCCGACACCGGAGGGCCCTACGACGGTGCGGCTGGCGACGTCTGGAAGTTCGACACCACGAGCGGGCACTGGACCCGGATCAGCCCGGTGCCCTCCGACTCCGACGACAACTACTTCGGCTACAGCGGGTTGACCATCGACCGGCGCAACCCGGAGACGCTCATGGTCACCGCCTACAGCTCGTGGTGGCCCGACACCCAGATCTGGCGGACCACCGATGGGGGAGGCACCTGGAGCCCGATCTGGGAGTGGGCCGACTACCCCACCCGCACCCCGCGCTACTCCCTGGACACCTCCTCCGCGCCCTGGTTGTCCTTCGGCCAGGACAACCCGGTACCGCCGGAGGTCTCCCCGAAGCTGGGCTGGATGACCGAGGCGCTGGAGATCGACCCGTTCGACTCGGACCGCATGATGTACGGGACCGGGGCCACCATCTACGGCACGGACAACCTGACGGCGTGGGACGTCGGGGGCCGTGTCGGTATCCGCCCGATGGTCTTCGGGCTGGAGGAGACGGCCGTCCTCGACCTCATCAGCCCCCCTGGTGGAGCTCCCCTGCTCAGTGGGATGCTCGACATCGGCGGTTTCCGGCACACCGATCTGGACCAGGTCCCCGCCATGATGCACACCACCCCCTTCATGAGCGCGGTACGCAGCCTGGACTTCGCCGAGCTCAACCCCTCCGTCGTCGTCAGGGTGGGCGACGTCGAGGACTCGGCGTCCTCCCACATCGGGATCTCCACCAACAACGGGCAGACCTGGTGGCAGGGCCAGCGACCGGCCGGCGTCACCGGCGGCGGCACGGTGGCGGTGGCCGCGAACGCCAGCAGCATCGTGTGGAGCCCGGAGGGAACGGGCGTGCACGTCTCGACCAGCTACGGCGGCAGCTGGCAACCGGCGAGGGGTATCCCCGCCGGGGCCACCGTGGAAGCCGACCGGGTCGATCCCGCCGTCTTCTACGGCTTCAGCGGCGGCACCTTCTACGTCAGCGTCGACGGGGGAGCGAGCTTCACCGCCACCAGTGCCAGCGGTCTGCCCAGCAGCGGAGACGTCCGGTTCAAGGCCGTGCCGGGGCGGGCGGGGGACCTGTGGCTCGCCGGGGGAGCACCGGGGCACTACGGCCTGTGGCGCTCCACCAATCAGGGCTCCAGCTTCAGCCGCGTCGCCGGAGTCGAGGAGGCCGACAACATCGGCTTCGGCCGGGCCGCGCCGGGGGAGGCGTACCCCGCGCTCTACTCCAGCGCGAAGGTCAACGGAGTTCGTGGCATCTACCGGTCCGACGACGCGGGAGGGACCTGGCTCCGGATCAACGACGACGACCACCAGTGGGCGTGGACGGGTGCGGCGATCACCGGCGACCCCCGTGTCCACGGTCGTATCTACATCGCCACCAACGGTCGGGGCATCATCTACGGGGACCCCACCGGCTGAGCCGCACCGGGTCGGACCTGTCCCGCCGGCGGCCACCCGCGAGGGGACGGACCGGCTACCCAGGATCACGCGGACCGGGTCCCCGCACCCGCGGCGGACCCAGGTCCGGGCGGCGTCCCCTGCCCTCGTCGGCGGCTGACGCTCGGTGGCATGAGCGAGTCCGGAGCTTCAGCCGCCCGGTAGGGGTGTCCCACGGTGACGGCGGGAACGCGGACCACCCGCCACCCGGCGTCCCCTCAGGACGTGGACGGCGCTGACGGCAGTGGTCCGTCAGGCAGCACCGGCGGCCCCGGGGTGGTGCCGGGTCACCGCGCCCGGACGTCGATGCCGGCCGCCGCGTAGCGTTCCCGGGTGCGGCGGGTCGCCCCGACCAGCACCACCCGTGCCGCCAGGCGAGCGGTGGGCAGGTCGGTGTACGAGTCGGTGGTGAACACGGCCTCGTCGAGCGGAACCCCGCACTCCCGCAGGGCCTCGGCCTTGCGGGCGCCGACACGGTGGTCCGCGACCCGCTGCCCGGTGGGTCCCCCGGTGAGCCGTGAGGCGGAGAGCAGGTCGAACGGGATGTCGGCGGCCCGCAGCAACGCGGTCGCCAGGCGGTGTTCGCTGGCGGTGGCCACCACGACCCGGGTTCCCGCTCCGTGCTCGCGCCTGATGCGGTCGACCACCTCCGCGCGGAGCCACGCCGGGTCGCCCCCGATGCGCGCGCCCACCTCGTCCGCGAGCTGCTGGTATTCGGGAGTGGACAGCCCGCTGAGCGCGACCTCCGTGACCCGGCGCGCGGCGCGGCTCCGACGCTGTGCGTCGCCCGGGTGGAGCGTCAGGCGCAGCAGGGACGGAAACGCCCTGATCAGTCGGGGTGGTGACGCACGTAGGCGGTCGACGAGCAGCGCGGTGAAGGAGTCCCGCCGGGTGACGACGCCGTCGAGGTCGTAGACGGCCACCTGGTCGCGAGCGGGTGGTGGGGGAGACATCGACCATCCTTCGGTAATCACGTGATTCCTCATCGTACGCCGCGGCCCACCCCGGAAGGAATCGGTTGATAACCTCCGTGGCGTGCCCGCACCCACGCCGCGTCGGCTCCCGGCGGCCCGGCGCCGCGAACTGGTCATCACCGCGGCCCAGGAGGCCTTCGCGAACCACGGTTACGAGGGCACGAGCACCGACACCGTCGCTCGCCTCGCCGGGGTGAGCCAGGGGTACATCGTTCGCCTGTTCGGGACGAAGAAGGCGTTGTTCCAGCACGTCGTCGCCGCCAGCCTCGACCACGTCCGCGCCGCGCTCCGGCCCACCCCCGATTCCGGGCCGACCGCGAACCCGGCATCGGCGCGCACCCGTCAGGTCCTCGGTCGGGCCTACCTCCGGGCCATCGCGGAGAAACCGGCCGCATTGCTCGTCCTCCTCCGGCTGATCTCCTCCGGAACCGACCCAGACCTCGCGCGCCTCGCGCGGGAGACGCTGTCGAGCCTGCACCGGTCGCTCCGCGACGACGCGGGTCTCGGCCCTGG
This sequence comes from Actinoalloteichus caeruleus DSM 43889, assembly GCF_000429185.2. GTDB lineage: Bacteria > Actinomycetota > Actinomycetes > Mycobacteriales > Pseudonocardiaceae > Actinoalloteichus_B > Actinoalloteichus_B caeruleus. Next base: position 859,745 of record NZ_AUBJ02000001.1, read on the forward strand.
CGACGCTGCCCGGTTCCTGGCCAACGGACTGCTCACCAGCGCGCTCGCCGCGACCGCGACCCGCCCCGAGGATGACGACCCGGATCTGCGCGAGCTCCTCGAGCACACGGTGGAGGACAACGTGGACGCCTACTCGCGGCTGCTCGCCCGAACACCGTCCACCACCACGGCCGCGCGGCGAGGGCCAACACGACCACCGGCCCCGCGCTGACCAGCTGGAAGCCCGCGGCGCGCGAGACGGCCGTTCGCCGCGGAACGCGGGCTCCGCCCCGGGACCCGCCACCTCCCGGGCCGTTCCGCCCTCCCACCGGCGGGCCGCCCGAGGTCGGCGAGCAGGGGGAGCCAGTCGGCGGCCGCGTGGAACCGAGCGGCTGGCACGGAGGCCCACCCCCGGGACGGTCGGCAGGACGGCCACCGGCGGTGACCGCGGGCGGGGGCCGCGCGCGGCGCGGACCGCCGCCCGGCTCAGTGGCGGCGAGCGGTGCCGGACACGCTCGGCGGACGAACGGCCCCGACGGCGCAACCCCACCCGAGTGCTCCGACGGGTCGCGCGGAGCCCAAGCCGCCCGACCTGCCGTGCCACAGCGCTCCAGCGCACCGACGCCACCCGGACGCCGGGGTGGGCACCCCGCCCGCCCCGGCCCGGTCTCGCCGGGAACGGGGCGCGTTCCGAGCACGACGCACCCCTCACCCAACGCGGTCAGCCGCCCTGCGCCCCTCGGACCACCGACCTAGAGTCGTGGCGCGGAACGATTCTCCACTCATTGCCGAGAGGAGCAATGATCGTGGATGGCATGCACGTCGAACCCAGGTCCGCGACGAGTGACTCCGACAAGGTCGTGACATCGTCGCTCCTCATCACACAACCCCGGAAGAACACCATCATCGAGCTCTGCATGGCGCGATGGGTCACTTATCGCGCCGACATCTCGTCGCGCGCGAACCTGGCGATCACCGCGGTGCGAATCGTCAACCCCGATGGCACCACGGACCTGGACGAATTCGACGTGGACTCGGGCCCGAACGTCATCGTGCGCGAGAACGTCACCAGCGTCGTCGTCACGGCCCAGGTCAGCAACGCGTACGTTCGGGGACTGGTCAACCTGTTCTTCTGGCCCGTCGTCGTCCCCGCCGAGGAGCGAGCATGAGGTTCGGAGGCGGCGGAACGGGACCCCGGGCCACGGCCACCCACCTGGTCGTGCTCTACGACCCCTCGGACAACCGCGTCGTCCACCTCCACCAGGTGGTGGTGCTCGAAGGCGGCGAAACCGTCAGCAGGGAGGACGCCGAGCGGCATGCGGTGGACCAGGCACGGCTGCTGGGCCACGATCCCGAACGCCTGACCGGCCTCCACCTCGACACGCCCCTCCCCGACGAGCCCGGTGTGCTGCACGTGGGCGCCGGCGGCCGACTCGTCGCGATCCGGCCCGACGCGCAGCGATGACGGCGACGCGCCCCGGATCGCCGGGTCGCGCCGCGCGAGGAGCGACCACCCCCGGACTGGAGAGGCCGACGTCCGGCCGCACCCCGCAGGTCCTGACCGGGCGCACGGCGCCGCCAACCCGCCACCAACCCACTTCGAACTCCGGGAGCGCCGCACGGCCTCGGAGAACGAACGGCGTGCGAACGCGGAACCCACCTCGGAGTGCCCGAACCCACGAACGCGTAGCCGACGCGGAAGGGACAGGTGCCCATGGACGGGATGCTCGCTCGTACCTGGAGCATGACGAGCACTTCCAACACGGAACTGGGAGTGACGCTCCACGTCGAACAGCCACCCAGGAACACCATCGTCGAGATCTCCATGTCGAGGTGGATCACCTACCAGCCGGACATCACCTCTCACGCGAACATGGTCATCACGCACATCGACCGCATCAATCCCGACGGCACCGGAGCATCCGAGGAATACCCCGCCTCCGAGGGGAGGAACATGGTCGCGAGGAACGCGGTCACCACCATCCACCTCGCCGCGTTGGTCAGGAACGCCCACGCGCGGGCCCTGGCGAACGTGTTCCACTGGCCGATCATCACCCTCCGGGAGGCGAGATGACCGAGTTCGCCGTCGCCGGGGACGCACCCGCCGTCGCGCTCACCCACGTGGTGGCGCTCTACGACCCCTCGGACAACCGCGTCGTCCACCTCCACCACGTCGTCGTGCTCGAGGGCGCCAGGCGCATCACCCGGGAGGAGGCCGAGCGGGAGGCAGTGGACAAGGCGCGGGAGCTGGGCCGGGACACGGCGCGACTGCGCAGCCTCTACCTCGACACCCCACTACCGGAGGAACCCGGAGTGCCGCACGTGGACACCGCCACCGGTCGGGTGCTGGCGGTCCACGTCGAGGCGGCGCCGTAGGGGGCGACGCCGACGTCCCGGTCGGACGTGGGACGGGTCAACGGGCTGGGCCGTCCCCTCCCCGGCCAGCAGCCCCTCGTCCGCGAGGACGAAGCGGGCGGGACGACCGGGCAGCGCTGGTCCACCCGGGGACCTCCGAGGAGCGAGGGGGGTGGACGGGAGCGGGCGCTGCGCCCGCCGGGCGCGGTTCCCTGGTGCCGGAGCCGGCCTGGTGGGGAAGCACCTGCTGGTGCCGCCGTGGTGGACGCCGGCGTCGCGACCCGAACCGTTCCGCGCCCGGGGCTGGTGCCGTGGTCGTGAGTCCGTCTCGCCCCAGGAACGGGTCGGGCAGGCACCGTCAACCTGACCCCGCGCGCCAGGACGCGCGCACTCCGCGGGCGGTGCTCGCCGGGAGGCAACCCGGCCCCGGGGCCGTTCCGTCCTCCCACTGCCGGTGCCGGCGGTGTACGTCGGCGGCGGCCCCAGGACGTCCACGAGGAACGGGAGCGCACATGAGACCGAGCAGGCGGCACGGGGGAACGTTCCCTCGATGGGCGGCGGCGCTGTCCCTGGCGGTCACCGCGGCGGTGGCGGGTCCAACCCTCGCGGCGCAGGCCGCCGAACCGGCCGGCGGAGTCCGCGACATCGCCTGGCGGGACGCGGTCGTCCCGTTGCCCGCCATCGGCGCCTGTCCGGAGGCGCCGGTCTCCTTCACCGGGGGCACGGCCGAGACCCCCGGCCACGTCTACCGCTTCGCGCCGGGACACGAGGTCGCGTTCGCCGACGTCACCGCCGACGGCGTGGAGGACGCCCTCCTCATGATCGACTGCGGCCCCCGGAACTCCGAGTACTCCGGGTCGTTGGTCGCCGTCACGGTGGACGAGGAGGGGCGGCCGAGCCTACTGGGCACCGTTGCCGACGGACCGCACTGGATGCTCCGGCCCACCGACTTCGCCGTCGAGGACGGTGACGTCGTCGTCACGATGACCGACTGGTCGACCGAGACCACCTGGGTCGACCGCTACCGGTGGTCCGCGCGACTCGGTCACTTCGAACTGGTCGGGTAGGAGGCCCGCGCTGCGACCCCGCGCCGGGCCGCCAGCCCGGGTGTGCCTGGCGGACGCCGAAGCCACCTCCCCTGGCGTGCCGGCGGGGGAGGTGGCGCACGCCGGTCGCGACGGTCCGCCGCGGCCCCACTCACCTGGGCGGGCGACCACCTCGGCCGCTCGGAGTCACGCCGCGCACCAGCGAGGTGAGCCGAACAGACCGGGCACATCGTCCCGACCCGCCGTCCGAGGCGGTGACGCCCCAGGCGAGGCCGGTGGTCGGAACCGCGCACCGCGCAACCCGGAACCTCGTGATCGGGCGGAAGGCGGGGGCGGGCCGACACCGCGCGACAGGCGGGCGACCCGCTGGCGACCGCCACACGGAGAGCCGGATCGCCCGTGCCGCCGGCCGGCGATGGGGGAGGCCTTCCACCGCGCGGGACCTTCCGCCACCCGGACGAGGACCGAGGTCCCGCAGCCGGCGGCTCCACCGCGACTCGTTCGCCGGACCCCACCCGAGCCCACCAGGACCCGAGCCTGGTTCGGGCGCCCGAGCAAGCGGTGCGGTTGCTCACACCCCGGCTTCGTCATCTCCCCGTAACGCGGCACGGAGCCGCGTGAAACACCCACTTCCTACCGTCCCTTGCTCGTCAACGTGTGACGGAAAGTAGTGAAAGGGGGGGGCCATGTCGCCACGGGCACCGCGGACGTTGAGCAACAAGGGTGATCAGGGGGTGGCCCAGGGTAGTCAGCCGGTGGTGGACCCCGACTACCCGCTCGCCCCGGTGCCGATGTCCGCCCGCCGAAGCCTGGGGTCGCTGCTGCTGATGCTGGTCAGCTTCACGTTCTTCGCACCCACGATGCTCGCGGGGGGCCAGATCGCGGGCGCCTTCCCCTTCGCGGAGTTCCTGGTGCTCAGCCTGACCGCCAGCGTCCTGCTCGGCTGCTACGTCGCCGTCATCGGGGTGATCTCCGCCAGGACCGGCCTGAGCACCGTGCTGCTCGCCCGCCGGACCCTCGGTCTCGCCGGCGGCAAGTGGGCGTCGGTGCTGCTCGGCGGCACCCAGATCGGCTGGTTCGGCGTCACGGTCGCGCTGCTGGCCGACCTCGCGGGCAGGGCGCTCGGCTGGGAGAGCACCTGGCCCATCATGGTGGTCGCCGGGCTGCTGATGGGCACCACCGCCTACTTCGGATACCGGGGACTGGAGATCCTCAGCGCGATCGCCGTGCCCCTGATGTTCGTCCTGGCGTTCTGGGTCGTCGCTCGCGCCCTCGGCGACGCCGGCGGCTGGCACGGACTGCTCTCGATCGAACCGACCGCCGAGCTGGGCGTCGCCACCGCCCTCACCATCATGGTCGGCACCTTCGTCAGCGGAGGGACGCAGGTCGGCAACTGGACCCGCTTCGCGCGACGCCCCCGGCACGCCTTCGCCGCCGCGCTGGTGGCCTTCCTCGTCGCGCAGACCCTCATGCTGTTCTTCGGCGCCGTCGGCGCGGTCGTCTACGGCGAACCGGACTTCGCCGCCGTCCTGATCCAGCTCGACCTCCTCGTCCTCGGCCTGCTCCTGCTGGTCGCCAACCTCTGGACCACGAACGACAACGCCGCCTACGCGTTCGGCGTCGCCGGCGCGGAACTCTTCGGGGTGAACGACAAACGACCCTTCGTCATCGGCGGGGTCCTGCTCGGGATCCTGTTGGCCGTGACCGGTGTCTACGAGGCACTGGAGACCTTCCTCGTGGTCCTGGGGATCGTGATCCCCCCACTCGGGGGCGCCGTGATCGGCCAGTACTTCCTGGCCTGGCGCGGTCGTCTGCCCGCCGCCGCGGGGGGACGCGAGCCCGTGGTCCGGTGGAGTGGGCTCGGCGCCTATCTCGCCGGCACGCTGGTGGCGGCGGTCAGCAACGTGTACGAACTCGGCGTGCCGCCGCTCCAGGGCATCCTGGTCGCCGTCGTCGCGGCGCCGCTGCTGCACCGGGTCCTGCCCGGACACCGAAGGGACGCCGCGTCACCGACGCCGACCCCGGCGGAGCGGGCCACCCCGGCCAGCACCAGCTGAGGACCAGCAGACGCCCGCTGGCCGCCCACGAGGAACAGGAGAACAACACGTGGGAACACTCATCCGCCACGCCTCGGTCATCACGATGGACGAGGTGACCGGGGCCCGGCCGATCACCACGAGCATCCGGATCAGCGATGACCGGATCTCCGAGATCGGACCGGACCTGGAACCACGACCGGACGAGAGGGTCATCGACGGCCGGGACCGGCTCGTCACCCCCGGACTGGTGAACGGGCACCTGCACTCGTGGGAGGCGCTGTTCAAGGGACGCTACGACAACCTGCCGCTCGAACTGTGGATGCTCTTCTCCTACCCGATCCTGGGGATCGGGGAACTTCCCGCCGACCTCGTCCGGCTGCGCACCCTGCTGGTGGCCATGGAGTCACTCCGGGCCGGCGTGACCTGCGTGGTCGACGACGTCCTGGAGACCCCGACCCAGAACGTCGACCAGCTGGCCGCCGTGTTCGACGCCTACGAGCTCGCCGGGATCCGGGCGAACGTGTCCGGGCACGTCATCAACAAACCCTTCGTCGACACCCTGCCCTTCGTGGAGGAGGTCCTCCGCCCCGACCTGCTCGACGAGGTCCGGGCGATCACGCCGCCCCGCACCGACGAGTACCTCGACTTCAGCAGGCGGGCCTTCGAACGGCACCACGAACGGGCCGGCGGCCGCCTCCGGTACATGGTGGCACCCTCCGGTCCCCAACGGTGCACCGACGACCTCCTCGTCGGCGCGGCGGAACTCGCGCGTGCCTGGAACGCCGAGTACCACATCCACGTCCTGGAGACCAAGGTCCAGGCCGTCACCGGCCGGGAGTTCCACGGCACCACCCTGGTGGAACACCTGCGCCGGATCGGCGCGCTGGGCCGGGAGACGACCTTGGCCCACGGCATCTGGTTGACCCGGTCCGACATCGAGATACTCGGGGCGGCCAACGCGTCGGTGTCCCACAACCCCATCTCCAACCTGAAGCTGGGATCGGGCATCGCTCCCTTCCGCGACCTGCTCGACGCGGGGGTGAACCTCGCGCTGGGCAGTGACGGAGCCTCCAGCAGCGACAGCCCGAGGATGCTCGACGTCGTCAAGGCGGCCGGGCTGCTGCACAAGGTCAGCGAACCGGACCACCACCGCTGGCCCAGCGTCGCCGAGGTGTTGCGCGCCGGCACCCTCGGCGGAGCGCGCAGCGCGCTCGTGGAGGACAGGACCGGATCGCTTGAGGTCGGCAAGCAGGCCGATCTGGTCATCTACGACCTGAACACCCTCCCGTTCACCCCGCGCAACGACCTCGCCGTGCACCTCGTCTACTCCGAGAACGGCTCGTCCATCGAGCAGGTCATGGTCGCGGGGGAGACCGTGGTCGAGAACGGGCGGCTGACCAGGGTCGACGAGGACGCCGTGCTCGCCGAGCTGCGCCACTGGCTGCCCCGGGTGCGGGAGTGGCAGGAGGAGTGGGAGAGCGTGAACGCCGCCTTCGTCCCGGCGTTCACCGAGATCCACCGCCGCTGCGCGGCCACCCCGACGGGCGTGAACCGCTGGTCGGGTGATGAGGAGGCCTGGCTGGTCGGCTGACGCGCCAGCCGGCTCGGGGAGGTGCGGGCGTCGCGCCTCCCCGCCCACCGCCGACCATGACCGCCTCGTTCCTCGCCGAGGGAGGCAGCCGGGTTGAGATGAACGGCGCTGTTCGGCCAGTCCACCGCTGCCTACACTCCGTTCCAGGGCGCGCGATCTTTGTCTGTCCAGCACAGAAATGAGCAGCGCATGAGAACGAGACGACGCAACGTCGCGTCGCTGGGCGTGGTCGGAGTGGCGCTGGCCCTTCTCGCCAGCACCCTCACGGCCGGTGTGGCGCACGCGCACGGAGGTATGACCGCACCGGCGACCCGGACCTACGTCTGCTTCGACGAAGGGCCGCAGACCCCCAGTTCGGACGCCTGCCGGGACGCGGTGGCGGAGGGCGGGACCCAGCCGCTCTGGGACTGGTTCGCCATCCTGATCCCCGACGCCGCCGGACGTCACCGCGAGATCATCCCCGACGGGGAGCTGTGCGCGGCGGGCACCGACAAGTACGCGGCCTACAACGCCGCCCGCCCGGACTGGCCGGCGACCACCCTGCGGTCCGGCGCCGACTACAACTTCCGCTACGCCGCCTGGGCGCCGCACCCCGGCACCTTCGAGCTGTACGTGACCAAGGACGGCTACGACCCCACCACCCCCCTGGCCTGGTCCGACCTCGAAGAGGAACCCTTCCTGGTCGCGACCGACCCGCCCAAGGAACACACCGACGGGAGCTGGTGGGACTCCTACCAGATGTACGGGCAGCTGCCGGAGGGCAAGACCGGGCGGCACATCATCTACTCGATCTGGCAGCGCTCGGACAGCCCCGAGGCCTTCTACAACTGTTCGGACGTCGTCTTCCAGTGAGCCGCGCGTGCCGACGGGAACACCGGACGGACAGGAAAGGGAGAACCGAGTGAATTCCAGCCTGCTCACCAGGGCACGGCTCGCCGCGACCGGGTCCTTGGCGGCGGTGGCCCTCGTCCTCGCCGGCTGCGGCGGAGGCGAGGATTCCGCCGAGGCCCCACCCCCCGCGAGCACCGAGCACGCGGCCCCCTCGGAGGAGGGTGGGGGACACGACGACCACGACCACGAGGCGGCGGAGGAGACCGGTGCCGCGGCGATGGGCCAGTCCTTCGACACCGCCCTCGAACTGGCGTCCTGGGTCGCCGAGGAAACCGGCGAGTGCGCCGACCCGACACCCGCCAGCGAGGAGGAGTTCCGGGACTTCGTCGGACCCCTGCTGATCGGGCTGTACGAACCCTACGTGGCGGAGTGGGCCACCTGTGCCGTGCCGCCGCACGACAAACTCGGCCTGGTCATCTTCGACCCCGACCGCTTCACGGAGTTCCAGGAGTCCTGGCGTGACGCCGTCGAGGAGGGTGAGGTGCGGGGCAACCCGGACTGGTCCTTCGGCAACGGTTTCGCCGTGACCTCGGGGCCCACCGGGGCCGAGGAGATGGGGCTGCACTACCTCTGGTGCGCCCCCGTGGACATCGAGGACGCGCATCTCATCCCCGCCGACGCGGAGGGGTGCGACTTCGCCCACCACGGCCACCACTGAGCCGAGCCCCGCCCGACGCCATACCCACCCGCGTCGGGCGGGGACACCGGCAGGCCAAGCGGGTTGCCCCCGACGCGCGTCGCACCGGGCGGCAGGACCGCACCGAGCATCGGGGGGAGCCGGGGCAAGGCCCCGCCAGCCCGCCCGGGTCGTCCTCCCACGGCACCACCGGTCCGGCGGTCGCGCGGGAAGCGCCGCTCCGTGGGCCCCGCCCGACCGGCACCCCGCCGACCGGTGATCCCGGGCGGGCGGAGCGGGACGGTCCCACCCTGACCAGCCCGGTACTCCGGCCACTCCCGCCCCGGTTCGCCGGCGGAACCCCGCCGCCCCAGCACGGGAGACCCGTCCAGATCGTCTCGGATGCCCCGTGCCGCCACGGCCCGGGGGCACGGGCGCGTCAGCACGCCCTCGACCCGTCGTCGCGGTGATACCCCTTCCGCGCCAGTGCGACGACCGGCGGACCCGGTGGCCAGTGGCCGGTGCCCGGAGGCCACGAACCCACCCCACCCTCGGAACTCCTGCCGCCATTCCCTGGCGGCCTGCCAGGCCCCATCCCCTCCGCCGTCGCGTCCCGGGCGGCAGGGGACATTCGCCGTCGCGACCCCACCCGGACCCGGCAGGGGAGGAGCGCGACCAGACCCGCCTCGCGGTGCGGTTCCAATCCACCCCGACAACCGTGGTTCCGGTCCCGCCGCTGCTCCCCGGGCGAGGGAGCACGCCGTTCCCCGGGGGACCCCGCGCACCCACGGTGGCACTTCACGTGTAATGTCACCCTGACAGGTGAAACTGGGGTAGTGGAGGGGATTGCCTCTGAACAGCGCGGAACTGCTCGCGGTACTCGCGGCCCTCGGTCACGTCCAGCGCCTCCGCGTCATCGAGGAACTGGCGGCTGGTCGCGTGCACGTCAGCGAGCTGGCGAGGCGCCTGGGGTTGTCTCGTCCCCTGCTCTACATGCACCTCGAACGGCTGGAGAAGGCCGGGATCGTCACCGGTGCCCTGGAACTCTCAGCCGACGGCAAGGCGATGAAGTACTTCGAGCTGACGCCCTTCGAGTTTCGCCTCAACGTCGACACCGTCCGCCAGGCCCTGCGGGCCGACCAGGACGCGTCTCCCGGTACATCGGGCAACGAGGAAGGCCCTACGGACATGGAGGACACATCCACATGATCGGCGCTGTCATCGCCATCTCGATCGTGCTGATCGTCATCGGTGGGCTCTCGCTGAGCCTCGTCTCCTACTTCCGGTTGCAGCGCCACCGGGCGGACGCCGTGGCGATGGCCCACTACCGCAAGCTCGCGGAGGAAGCCGTCGCCAACCAGGCGATGCTCCGGGGGGAGCTCGCGGAGCTGGCGGCCAGGCTGGGAGCGGTCGAGAAACTGCTGCGGAGCGTGGAGTGAGCACGAATGAACCGACAGCGCCCGCGTCACCGGCGATGGCGCTGTTCACCCGAGAAAGCTGGTGGGCCCTCGCCTACCTGATCAGCTACCTGCCGATCGCCGTGGCCTTCATGGCCGTCGCACTGGTGAGCGTGATCGTCTCCTCCGTGCTCAGCATCTTCTGGCTCGGGTTCCCGCTGCTCCTCGGGGCCGCCCTGCTGATCAGGGGGATGGCGGAGGTGGAGCGGCGCCGGGCGTTCCTGGTGGCCCGGCGCGTCGAGAGCGCCTACCGGCCCGTCACCGATCCCGGCATCATCAGCCAGATCAGGACCCGGTGGACCGACCCGGCCACGTTCCGGAACCTCGCCTACCTCCTGCCGCTGGCGCCCCTGCTGTTCGTCTTCGACCTCGTCGTCGCGGTCCTGTGGGTGATCCCGGTCGCCGGCATCACCCTGCCGTTGTGGTACTGGTCGATCCCCATCACCTTCGACGACGGCACCGTCGGCCACGGCATCATGATCGGATACGTCACGGGCCCCGAACACAACCTGTTCGACGGTGGCTTCGGGATCTGGGTCGGTGACCTGCCCACGGCGCTCCTGGTCATGGCCGTCTGCTTCATCGTGGCCACGATCACCGCACCGCTCATGGTCCGCGCGGCCAGGTCACACGCCGCGATCGCCCGATCCCTCCTCGGGCCAGCGGTCGACCCCCTGGAACCAGCCAGGCGAGTCCTGCGGTCACCAGGCCCGCTCAGCGACTGACAACGAGGCCGCCCCCGGGCGGCACACCACACAGCACCACTCGTGCCACCCATCCCGAACGACGATCGTCCCCCGGCCGCACACCACACCACTGGCACCCCGGCCGGGGGACGACTCCTCAACCGAGTCCCTCAACTCACTCAAGGAAGGTCGAGATCCTATGACAGATCGACCACCGCGCCGGGGTCGGCGACGAGCGCGTCCGCCCATGCGCACCGTTGGCCTCCTCCGTCGACGCTGAACCGCGCGCCCGGTCAACCAGGCATTTCTCCGCCACAGACGCACCAGCGCCCACGTCCGGCGCCCGGTGCGACGTGCCCGATTTCACCCGACCGGCGGTCCACCCACGCCCGGTGACGCCCCGTCGGCACCACCGGGGAACGCCCGACCCCGGCCAGAACCTCGACCGGTCCGCCTCGGTGGACCGGACCCGCCCCCTACCCAAGACAGGGAACCCCATGTCCTTCCCCGCAGCCGTCGAGGAGCCCCAGGACGCCTCCGACCGGCGCAGCGACTACAGCGTGCTCTCCCGCAGGATCCGGGACGCCGGGCTGATGCGTCGACGGCACGGCTACTACACCGCCGTCATCGCCACGAACGTGGCGCTCTACCTGGGAACCTGGGCCGTCTTCCCGTTCCTCGGCGACTCCTGGTACCAGTTGCTGACCGCCGTCGTCCTCGCCGTGCTGTCCACCCAGATCGCCTTCACCGGGCACGAAGTCGGCCACCGCCAGATCTTCCGAGGCCGTCGGGCCTCCGAGGTCGCCGGCCTCACCCTGGGCAACCTCGGCATCGGCCTGGGGATCGGGTGGTGGGTGGACAAGCACAACCGGCACCACAGCCACCCCAACCACGTCGACCGGGACCCCGACATCGCCGAGGGAGCGCTGTCCTGGACCGAACAGCAGGTGGGCAAGACACGAGGACTCCGCCTGCTGTGGACCAGGTGGCAGGGCCGGCTCTTCTTCCCCCTGCTGCTACTCGCCGGGCTCAACCTGCACGTGTCCTCCTTCCGCGCACTGCCGACCCTGCCCCCGAGGCGGCGCTGGCTGGAGGGCGGCCTGCTCGTGGTCCACTTCGCCGCCTACCTCTCCGCGCTCTTCCTCGTCCTCTCGCCCGGCAAGGCCATCGCGTTCTTCTTCGTCCACAAGTGCCTGTTCGGCCTGTACATGGGATCGACGTTCGCCCCCAACCACAAGGGCATGCCCATCCTCCAACCCGGTGAGAAGATCGACTTCTTCCGCCGCCAGGTCCTCACCTCCCGCAACGTCACGGGTGGTCGGTTCCTGGAATGGGGGCTCGGCGGGCTCAACTACCAGATCGAGCACCACCTGTTCCCCAGCATGCCCCGACCCGCGTTGCGGCACGCCAGGCCCATCGTGATCGAGTTCTGCCAGGAACGGGGCGTCCCGTACCACGAGACCAACCTGATCCAGTCGTGGCGGGAGATCCTCACCTACCTCGACGAGGTCGGCAACTCCCGCGCCATCGAACGGGCCGTGCCCGCCGAACACCTCCAGCCGGCCCAACGCCGGTAGCGCCGCGCCCGGCACCGTCGACGGACACGTCGTTCGCCGGCGGTGCCGTCGCGTCCCGGGCGGGGGACGGGCTCCACCAGCCTTCAGTATCCTTGCGCGGTCCCGACGGAGTGAACCCTTGGTGGAACAGAAGCGCATGAGGCGTTACGGCATCCTGATCCTTCCCGCTGCGAACAAGGTCTACACCGGGGCGTCGGTGGAACTGACCAGGGCCGAACTCGCGGTCTTCGGTGACCGCCTGTTCCCCGGCCGCCTCACCGGCATCGATACCCGCCGCCTTGGCGGTGTGGACTACGTCACCTTCGACGCGGACGAGCTCTCGGAGGAGGACCTCAACCGCCTGGCGAACCTGTCCTCCCGCTACGCCCTCTTCGAACTGCGGGACGACCTGCTGCTCCCGCTGGACGCCCACCCCGAGGACCGCTTCGACGACGACCTCCTCACCATCCCGAAGTACGTGGGCAAGACCAACGAACTGTTCACGAAACTCCTGCTCAACGTCACCCTGCTCTCCTCCGACCTGGCCGCCGAGTGGGGACGGCGGAAGCTCCGCGTGCTCGACCCGCTCGCCGGGCGCGGCACCACCCTGAGCCAGGCCCTGACGTACGGCTTCGACGCGCTCGGCGTCGAAGCGGACGGCAAGCACGTCGACGCCTACGCGGCCTTCCTCCGCACCTGGCTCAAGCGCAAGCGCGTCAAGCACCACGCGGAGATCACCAGGATCCGACGCGACAAGAAGCAGATCGGCCGACGCCTCCACGCCGAGATCGGCGTCGACCGGGAGAGTTACAAGGCGGGGGAGCGGCTCACCCTCGACCTGGTGCACGCCGACACCCTGCGCGCGGCGGAGTTCTTCCCCGACCGGTCGGTGGACCTGATCGTCACCGACGCCCCCTACGGCGTTCAGCACGGCAGCAGGGACCGCACTGACGGCCTCACCCGCAGCCCGCTGGAACTCCTCAACGCCGCCGTCCCCGGGTGGTGCCGCCTCCTTCGCGCCGGTGGCGCGGTGGGGATCTCCTGGAACACGTACGGGGCCGGGCGGGACGAGATCGCGGCGATCCTGTCCGACAACGGGCTGCGGGTGTGCGACACCCCCGCCCACCACGGCTTCCGGCACCGGGTAGACCAGGCCATCACCCGGGACCTGATCGTCGCCACCAAAGCCTGACGCGTCGGACCCCCGTGCGGGTGGCGGGCTGGGACATGCCCACGCGGGGCGCGGCGCCCGTCGGGACCACCACGGGATCCGCGTGGACGCTCCGGTCGACGGCCGCTCCCCGCCGGCCGCACTCAACCAGGCCCTCGATGACCCCGGCCAGCGTCCCCGAGGGCCTGACCGGTAACGGCCAACAGCCCGTTCCGAGGTCACCCCGGACCCGCGGGGGCCCTGACCTGCGACAACACCGGTCGAACGGTGCCCGGCCGACCCGGTCACCCGCCCCGCGATCAGCTATCACTAGGTCGGGAAGCGGTTTCTCGGCAGATCCAGACCAGGACGGCTCCCCGAACCCGTGACGACGCCGGGAACGGGACGCCGAACCGAGGAGAACCCAGGGACCGCCCGACACCGTGACAACCTGCCCCTGATCCGGGAAAGGGCCCAACGCAATGACGCGTGCACGAAGATCACTACTCGCGCTGGTGGCCGGAAGCGCCCTCGTGGTGTCCGCCGGCAGCGCCGCCGCACTCGACGACCCAGCCGGAGCGGACCGGTCGGCCGCACCGGCCGGCTCCGCCACGACCGGGGATGTCACCCCGGCTCGGCAGGCCGAACGCCTGGACCGGGGACTGCTGGCCGTCCCCACCGAGGACGGGGTCCTGGTGAGCTGGCGCCTGTTCGGCACCGACCCGCAGGACCTCGGCTTCCACCTGTTCCGCGACGGCCGGAAGATCAACCGCCAGCCCATCCGCTCCAGCACCAACTTCCTCGATCCCGACGGTGCCCCCGGGGCCACCTACGAGCTGCTGCCACTCGGCCAGGGTGGGCGCGCCGCGTCGGAGACGACCACCGCCCTGGCCGAGGCGCACTTCGACATCCCGCTGAACAAGCCCGAAGGCGGCACGACCCCGGACGGGGGCGAGTTCGAGTACCGGATCAACGACGCCAGCGTCGGCGACCTCAACGGCGACGGCCAGTACGACATCGTCGTCAAGTGGGAGCCCACCAACGCGCAGGACAACTCCCGATCCGGCTACACCGGTGAGGTGTTCCTCGACGCCTACACCCTCGAGGGCGAACAGCTCTGGCGGCTCGGGCTCGGACCCAACATCCGCGCCGGAGCGCACTACACGCAGTTCCTGGTGTACGACTTCGACGGTGACGGCCGCGCCGAGGTCGTCCTGCGCACCGCCGACGGCGCGGTGGACGGCCTCGGCCAGGTCATCGGCGACCCCGACGCGGACTACCGGAACTCCTCCGGCTACGTCCTCACCGGCCCGGAGTTCCTGACCGTTTTCGACGGGCTCACCGGTGAGGCGGTGGAGACCGTCGACTTCGAGCCGGCACGCGGCGACATCTGCCAGTGGGGTGACTGCTACGGCAACCGGGGTGACCGGTTCCTCGCCGCCGTCGCCTACCTGGACGGTGAACGCCCCAGCATCATGATGTCCAGGGGCTACTACGAGAAGACCGTGCTGGCCGCCTACGACTGGCGCGACGGGGAACTCACCCAGCGGTGGATCTTCGACAGCGACGAGCCGGGCAACGGCGCCTACGCCCAACAGGGCAACCACAACCTGAGCGTGGGCGACGTTGACGGCGACGGCCGTGACGAGATCGTGTTCGGCCAGATGACCATCGACGACGACGGCACCGGTCTCTACTCCACCGGGCTCGGCCACGGCGACGCCATGCACCTGGGCAACCTGGACCCGAGCCGGGACGGCCTGGAGGTCTTCGGAGTGCAGGAGAACTCCTCCGCGCCGTACGGCCTGGCGCTGCGCGACGCGGGCAGCGGCGAGGTCCTGTGGGGCGAGCACACCGGGCGGGACACCGGCCGGGGGACCGCCGGTGACATCGACCCCCGGTTCCCCGGAGCCGAGGCCTGGGCCATCGACGGGGAGTGGAACAGCCCGACCGGCTGGTTGGTCAGCGCCTCCGGCGAGCTCATCTCCAACAACATCCCCCCGGCGAACTTCGTCGTCTGGTGGGACGGTGACCTCGGCCGGGAGATCCTGGACCACGACTTCCGGGAGAGCGACCGCCGGGGAGTGGGCCGGATCGACAAGTGGGACTGGGAGACCGAGACCCTCGTCAACCTGCTCACGCCGACCGGGACCCAGTCGATCAACGACACCAAGGGCAATCCGAGCCTCCAGGCGGACATCCTCGGCGACTGGCGCGAGGAGGTGCTGTGGCCGACCGAGGACGACACGGCCCTCCGGGTCTACACGACCACGCACCCCACGGAGCACCGGATCCACACCCTGATGCACGACCCGGTGTACCGGCTCGGGGTGGCCTGGCAGAACGTCGCCTACAACCAGCCGCCGCACACCAGCTTCTTCCTGGGCTTCGACATGGAGACCCCGGACCAGCCCAACATCTACTACCCGTGACCCGTTGACCAGCGGTTCCGTGTCGGGGAGTCCCGGTGGGCTCCCCGACACGGGAGGTACCGCCCGGATCCGCCCCGTCAGTCGCACATCTCGTGCGGCACGGCGGACGAACACCGGTCCGAGTGGCACGGTGCGGTGGCGGCTCGGTCCTCGGGACCACCCGGAGCAGCGCGGTCGGTAGGGGAGTGGCAGCGGACCCCGAGGACCGAGCCGCAGGTGCTCCTCCTGGCCCCGGCGCGGCCCCGTGGGCGGTGCACCGCGGTGCTCTCGGATGCGCGTCCCGGACAGCGCGACACGGGGGAGGTGGGTGGGAGGTACCTGGCTGAGGTGTCCCCACCGGGCAGGATGGTCAGCGTGATCGTTCCCGGTGAGTTCGCGGAGTGGCGCTCACGTGTCGACGGCGAGGAGGGCCGCAGCTGGGTGGCGGCGCTGCCCGAGCTGGTCCGCCAGCTGTGCGTTGACTGGGGGCTGACCCTTGACGACACACCGCCGGAACATGGTGGTTCCGGCCTGGTGGTGATGGCGCACCGTCGGCACCAGGCCTGCGCGCTCAAAGTGAGCTGGCCGACCGGCACCACCGCGGACGAGGCGCGAGCACTGCGCACCTGGGATGGCGCCGGGGCCGTCCGGCTGCTCGGAGCCAGGCCGGATATCGGCGGGCTGCTGATGGAACGGCTGAACCAGCGGCGCAGCCTGCGCGGCCTTGGCCTGTGGGAGGCGGCCGAGGTGGCGGGCACGCTCCTGCGTCGCCTCGCGGTGCCGGCACCACCCGGGCTGCGCTCACTGGGCGAGATCGCCGACGACATGGTGGAGCGCCTCCCGTCTCGGCAGCGGACGCTGGGCGACCCCATTCCGCCGGCCTGGCTCGACACGGCGCGAGGCCTCGCCGCTGACCTCGGGGCGGAGGACCACGGCACGCTCATCCACGCCGACCTGCACTACGGCAACGTCCTGGCGGGCGAACGCGAGCCGTGGCTGGCGGTGGATCCTCGTCCGGTGCGGGGCCGCCCGGAGTTCTCCGTGCCCGAACTGTTGTGGACCAGGGCGGACGACGACGCCATCGGCTCTGATGCCGACCTGCGCCGCCTGCTGGCCATGCTCGTGGAGACCGGGGAGCTGGAGCCTCGCGCGGCGAACGGCTGGGCGGTGGCGCGGTGCGTGGACTACTGGCTGTGGGGCCTGGAGAACGGCCTCACCACGGACCCGGTCCGCTGCCATCGCGTCCTGGGCGCATTGCTCGGCTGAGCACCAG
Source organism: Actinoalloteichus caeruleus DSM 43889 (assembly GCF_000429185.2). Classification (GTDB taxonomy): domain Bacteria; phylum Actinomycetota; class Actinomycetes; order Mycobacteriales; family Pseudonocardiaceae; genus Actinoalloteichus_B; species Actinoalloteichus_B caeruleus. The sequence goes on from NZ_AUBJ02000001.1 coordinate 876,795, forward strand.
GGTCGCTGCTCCGCGGTCTCGAGTAGGCGATGGCGCGCAAATACCGCCACTAAGCCCCAATTCGTCGACCGGATCCATCATTTCAGTGTTGGATGAATCCAACACTGAACCCACGCACGGATCTCCCCACCACGCGGGGAGGAGATCCAGCATCCCTACCCCAGGCCTCCCACCGTCGACGAGGCCCGGCTCAGACGGGTTTCAGGGGATCGTGCCCGATCGACATCAGCCGGTGCCGCCAGCCCGACTGGCCGCTGGTGGGCTCCAGGTCGTCGCGGCGTTCGGCGTGGACTCGTTCCACGACCCGGCGCATGACATGGAGGTCGCCGTCCTCGAGGTCGGTCCTGCGCTTGTTGAGGATGCGCAGCACCTCCTGGCCGGTCGGCGTTCCCGACTGGTCAGGGAACTCCTCAGCGGTCTCCCCTGCCGATCTGGTCCGAAGCCACTCGCTGAGTTCACGGGAGGACATGTTCACCACCCGGTGGAATTCGTTCCAGAGGGCGTCGCTCTCGTGCGTGTGCTCGGCCATGATCGTCGGCCTCCTCCCGTGCACGGTGTGCTGCCGGCGCGGTCGCCACCACGCTCAGCACCGTTCACCGGGGGTGGTACCCGCCCGGGGTGGGAACGAATCCCACCCCGGGCGCCACGTGATCAGAAGGGCACCGGGCCGAAGCGGGTCCAGGCAACGACCCCGGCCATGACCAGCAGCAACAGGTTGATCGGCACTGGTTTGAACTTCCACCGCCTGCCGTGCACGACGATGGCCCCGATCATCAGCAGCACCACGCCGCACGCGGCGACGGGCGTCATCACGGTCAGGAAGTTGAGCAGGCCCGGCAGGATCAGGCCGGCGGCGGCCGCCACCTCGATCCCTCCGATGATCTTGACCTCCTGGCTGGAGAAATCCTCCGCCCACGGCATGTTCGCCAGTAGTAGCTCTTCCCGTTGGACGAGTTTCATCCCGCCGGAGATGAGAAGGATCAGCGCGAGTGGCACTTGCAGCGCCCAGATGACGTAGGTCAAGAAGGCTCCCGGGGCCGGGCCGCCCATCCGAGGAAGTCACTCGCGGGCGCCCGGAGCGCCTGGCCTTTCAGTGGCGGGCGGCGGAAGTGGGTGCAGTCGGTGGTGCCCCACCTGCCTGCCGCGCCATCGCGGCGGGATGTGGGACAAGTCTCGAGATCCTGCGAGGAACGGCGTTCGTCGCGCCCCGCACCACGGGGGGTGTGGTCGGCGACGACCTGTTGACACCCTACCGATCATGACCGCCTGAACGCACCTGGTTTCCCCGTGTGATCACTCGACTGTCGTAAGGGTTGGAGCCGCGGGGGTGGTGTTCACCGTGGGTTCGATCCGAACACCGCCGGCGCTACCCATCCCCGACGCCCCATTGAATTCATATTTGTCCGTTATTTCAGTGTCAATCAAAATCAACTCACCACCAACCAACAAACACCAACCGCCACGAAAAAGGCACCCCGACTACCAAGAGTCACTACCGGGGAGTATGGGTCGGAGCACCTGGAGCGGGACGCGGAGCCCTGTGCGTCCGCCGGGTGCCGCCCACTCGCCTGGTGGCCCCTCCGGAACGCGCCGGTACCTCCGCCGACGATCACACCCGCTCCCGTGCCCACTGATCGAAGCCCTGACGTGCGAAGATCCGGAGCACCCGTGGATGGGTGCTGTCCTCGTGGCGGCGGGGGGACCGTGCCATCGCGGGTGCTGGGCCCGCGGCGGGCCAGTGGGGGACGAGAGGGAACGAGGTGGAGGTGGACCTGCGGACGGGTGAGATACTGGCGGCCCCGTCAACTGATCGAGGTAACAGATGGTGTCCATGATCCTGTGGATCGTCGGCGCGACCGCGGTCGCCGCCGGGGTGCTCGTTCCGGTCATCCTGGGAGCGTCACGGCACCGGGAGGTTCGCTCGGCCAAGTCCGCCGCGCGCTCGGCGTACCGGCGGCTGGGCTTCCACGTCGAGACGCTGGGCGTCGGTGACGATGTCGTCGCCCGCCGTGCGTGGGAGGACGCGAGCGAGCGGTGGAGGGCGACTGGTGAGCTGCTCGCCAGGGCCACCACGGCGGAGGAGTGCGCGGCGGCCCGTGCGACGGCGATGGAAGGGCTGAAGCGCATCGACGACGCCAGGCGCCGGCTCGGTCTCGAGGCCGAAGGCAGCTGAGTTCTCCCACGCGGTGGTCGGGTTCCGGGGCGGAGCGGGGTCAGTGGGGGAGGTCCGAACTGACCGCCGAGGGGTGGTCAGCCGATCCCGCCAGCGGGCGGAGGTCGAGTCGCCGAACGACGGCCGTGATCGCGTCGAGGACACTGCTGATCACAGGGCGGTCCCGGCTCCCCAGCCGGGTGGCGGTGAGCACGCGGCGCGCCGGAGCCGGGTCCCCGGTCAGTCGGAGGCGGGACACCGGGTGGGTGCTGGGAAGTCCGGCGAGCTGGGGGACCAGGCAGACCCCGAAGCCCTGCGCGACGAGTGCGGTGGCCGTCTCCCACTCGTCGCTGCGGTGGGCGATCCGAGGGGAGAACCCGGCGGTCGCGCACGCGGCGAGCACGAGTTGGTGGTAGGTCGACCCTGGTTTGGAGACGATCCACTGTTCGTGCGCCACGTCGACGAGTCGCACCTCACCCGCGCCTGCCAGCGGGTGGTCCTGCGGGATCAGGAGGTCCAGGGCGTCGTCGAAGAGGGGACGTTGGTCGAAGCGGGGGTCACTGGGTGAGGGCGTGTCGGGTGTGGCCACGACGAGGGCGATGTCGGCCTCGCCGGAGAGCAGCAGGTCGAAGCATTCGGTGGGTTCCGCCTCGGTGATGCGGATGCCGAGGTTGGGGAAGCGTTCTCGGAGGGCGCCGGCGGCGCGGGGGAGGACGACCGCGGCCGCGGTGGAGAAACCGCAGATGCCGAGGGTGCCCGACGGTTCCTCGTCGTAGGCGTCGAGGGCGGCGCGTGCCCGTTCCCACTGGGCGAAGAGGATCTCCGCGTGGGCCAGGAGTGTGCGGCCGGCGGGGGTGATGCGGACGCCTCGTCCTCGGGGGCGGACGACGTCGGTTCCGAGTTCGGCGCTGAGGCTGCGGAGGGCCTGGGATACCGCCGATGGGGTGTAGTGCAGGGCGGTGGCCACCGCGTGGACGGTGCCGTGTCGGTCGAGTAGCTGCAGCATATGGAGTCGCCGGTCGATCATGTAGTGCAACTGTACGGATCGCTGCATCAACGTTTGCTTTTCGTCGCCTATCGAGTTGCGCACCCTGGGCGTGTGTCTCGATCTCGTGTGCTGTCCGGTCGGTGGTTCGGTGCGTCGCCGTGGTGGTCGGTGGGGAGCTGGCTGGGTGGTGATGCCTGGTGGCGGGGGTCCTCACGGGTGCCGGGGACGGTGCGGGGCCCGGGGTGGGGGCGGGACGGGTGCGCTGGTCGCTTCGGCCGCGGCGTTGTTGGTGCTGACGGCGGGGGCGAACATGGTGAGCCCGTTGTACCCGCTGTACCAGCGGGAGTTCGCGTTCTCGTCGTTGACGTCGACGGCGCTGTTCGCGACGTACTCGCTGGTGAGCGTGCCGGCGTTGGTCGTGTTCGGTGCGGCGGTGGAGCGGGTGGGGCCGCGGCGGTTGTTGTTGTGGGGGTTGGGTGTGTCGGCGGTGGCGTCGTTGCTGTTGGTGGGTGCGGAGGGGGTGGGTGCTCTTTTCGCGGGTCGGGTGCTGCACGGCCTGGCGTTGGGGGCGGGCACCGGGGCCGGGGTGGCGGTGGTGGTGGCGCGGTGTTCCTCGCCTGAGCGGGGGGCGTTGGTGGCGGGTGTGGTGTTCGTGGTGGGTGGGGCGGTGGGGCCGTTGGGCACTGGGTTGTTGGCTTCGTTCGCGCCGGCGCCGTTGTCGATGTCGTTCGCGGTGCATGTGGTGGCGACGGTGGTGGTGATGGGGCTGGTGCGCCGTCTCCCTGAGCGGTCGGGGCCGTTGCGGGGGTGGCGGTTGGCGTGGCCGAGGGTGCCCAGGGTGGTGCGGCGGTCGTTCGTGGTGGGCGGGGTGAACGGTTGGGTCGCCTGGGCGGTGGTGGGGTTGTTCCTGGCGCTGGTGCCGGACTTGTTGCGGAGTGAGTTCGGGGTGTCGAGTCCGGTGGTGTCGGGACTGGTGATCGGTGTGGTGATGGCGTGTTCCGCGGTGGCGCAGGTGATGACGCCGGGGTTGCGGCCGGTGGTGGCGCAGCGGGTGGGCGTGGTGTTGCTGGGGGGTGGGTTGGTGGGGTTGGCGTTGCCGGTGGCGGAGTCGGGGTTGTGGGTGTTGGGGGCCGCGGCGGTGGCGGCGGGGGTGGGGCACGGGTTCGTGTACTGGGGGGCGACGGCGGAGGTGGAGTCGGTGACTCCCCGGTCGGCCTCGGTGGAGACGACCTCGGCGTTGTACGTCCTGTTCTACCTGGGGGCGGGTGTGCCGGCGGTCGGGGTGGGGGCGTTGGCGTTGTGGGTGCCGTTGGAGGGGGCGGTGCGGTTGTTCGCGGTGGTGAGCGGGGTGGTGTTGGTGGTGGGGTGGTGGCTGACCTGGTGTGGCGTGGTGGTTCGGAGGTGCGTGGCGGTGAGCGGGCGGTGGAGTGGTCGGCGCCGGTGGGGCGGGCCGTGTCGGTGGAGGAGGGGAGGTGAGTGGGATGCGGGCTCTGGTGATGCGGGTCAGGCGGTTCGTGGCGGAGTTGAACCGTTGTTACGAGGTGTCGCGGGGAAGGGATCCCTTCCGCGGGTCGTCGTAGTGCCGGGTGGATCGGCGGCCTGGGTGGGTGGGGAGGGCGGCGTGTGCCTGCGTGCCGGTCCGGTGCGCGTCCGCTCTCCCGCCTCAGGGTGGGGTGGTGTGGGTGTTGTCGTTGGTCATGGCGTAGGTGCCGGAGCGCAGTCGGTGCAGCAGTCCTTGGGTCCATTCGATGCCTCCGCGTGCGGTGTGTTCCCACAGGCGGGGTAGTTCGCGGAGGTGTTCGGTGCCGGGGGCCGTGCCGAGTTCGGCGAGTTCGGCCTTCTCGGTGCGTTCGGTTTCCAGGGTGCGGAGTCTTTCGGTGAGGAGGGTGATGGCTTCCTCGCGGGTGAGGGCGGGGAGCAGGGCGAGTGCGGCTCCGAGGGTGTCGGGTCGGTGTTCTGGTCGTCGGAGGGCGTCGCGGAGCAGGCGGTGGAACTCCGTTTCTCCGGTGGTGGTGAGGGAGTAGTCGGTGCGTCCTGGGGTGTCTTTGGCGGGGGTGGCGATCATCAGCCCTTCCTTGGCGAACTGCCTGAGGGCGTGGTAGAGGGAGCCCCATTTGATGTTGGCCCATTCTTCGGCGCCCCAGGCGACCAGTTCCGCTCGTACTCGGTAGCCGTGTGCTGTTCCGCATTGGCGTACTACGCCGAGTACGAGGAGTCGTGTCGCTGACATGCCGTTCCGCTCTGCCGTTGTTCGAGGCCGGGCTCAGGTTAGAGGTTGGGTGTCGTGGTGGGGGGTGGCCACCCGGGTGTGGTCGAGGGGTTGGCTGAGGGCGCTCGCCGCACCTCGTTCGAGGAGATGTTCGCCCACGAGTCCGTGGTCTCGGTTGACTTCCTGACCATGCGCGAGGAGGAGATCGTCTGCCAGGCCGGTGGGCTGGTGCGTGGCGGGGGTTCCGGCTGGTGTCGCGGTGGTGTGGTGGGTGGCCGCGGGGACGGGTACACAAGTTTGAGTATGCTCTCGGGGTCGTGGTGACGCCGTGCGGGGACCTGCCCCGTGTGCGTGTTCGGCGGCGTTCCGATCCCTGGTGGAGGAGTTTCCGATGACGATGTCCCATGCCCGTGACGTCCTGCCCGGCTCGGCCCGGGCGGTGTTGCCGGACACCCTGCGGGTGCGGGGGGCGCGGGTGCACAACCTGCGGGGGGTGGACCTCGACGTTCCGCACCGGGCGTTGGTGGTGTTCACCGGCGTGTCGGGGTCGGGGAAGTCCTCGTTGGCGTTCGACACGATCTACGCGGAGGCGCAACGGCGGCAGGTGCAGTCGATGTCGTCGTTCGCCCGGCAGTTCCTCGGTGAGATGAGTCGCCCGGACGTCGACCAGGTCGAGGGTCTGTGCTCGGCCGTCGCGGTGGATCAGCGGTCCTCGGCGTCGCGGAGTCCTCGGTCGACGGTGGGGACGGTGACCGAGGTGTACGACCTGATGCGGGTGTTGTGGGGGCGGGTGGGGGTGCCGCACTGCCCGAGGTGTGGGGAGGGGCTTGGCCGGGGGATCGGGGGTGGGCGTGTCCGGCGGGGCACGAGGTGGGGCCGGTGGAGGTGGCGGGGCCGGCGTTCTCGTTCAACCTGCCGTTCGGGCAGTGCCCGGACTGCGCGGGGGTGGGTGTGGTGTTGGCGGGGGACGAGGGGTTGGTGGTGCCTGACCTGGAGTTGTCGGTGGTGGAGGGCGCGGTGGCTCCGTGGCGGGAGCGGTCGGCGGCGGGGTGTCGGGAGGCGGCGGTCGCGGTGGTGTCGGGGTGGGGGGTTCGGCCGGAGGCTCCGTGGCGGTCGTTGCCGCCGGGGTTGCGGGAGGTTCTGCTGCGGGGCCGTGAGGTGGCGGTGCCCGGGCGGTCGGAGGTGTTCACCGGGGTGCTGCCGTGGTTGGCCGAGCGGCAGCGGGCGGCGGCGGGGGGTTCCTTCCCGGGGCAGGTGTTCCTGCGTCCGGTGCCGTGCTCGTCCTGCGGGGGAGGGCGGTTGCGCGCCGAGCAGCGGGCGGTGCGGGTGGGTGGTCGGGGGATCACCGAGGTGAGCGCGTTGCCGGTCACCGGGTGCCGGGAGTTCTTCGCGGGGTTGGAGTTGGCGGAGCGGGAGCGGGTACTGGTCGAGCAGGCGGTGGAGGAGATCCTGGAGCGGTTGTCGCGCCTGGTGGAGGTGGGGTTGGGGTATCTGACGCTGGACCGCCCCGCGCGGACCCTGTCGACGGGTGAGGCGCAGCGTGTCCGGTTGGCGGGCCAGGTGGGGACGCGGTTGTTCGGGTTGTTGTACGTGTTGGACGAGCCGACGGCCGGGTTGCACCCGCAGGACGTGGAGGAGTTGGTGGGGACGCTGCGGGCGTTGCGGGACCGGGGCAACTCGGTGGTGGTGGTGGTGGAGCACGACGCGCGGGTGATCGAGGCCGCGGACTGGGTGGTCGAGTTGGGGCCGGCCGCCGGCGAGCACGGTGGTCGGTTGCTGTTCTCGGGGCCGGTGGAGGCGCTGCGGTCCTCGGAGGAGTCGGTGACGGGCGGGTACCTCGCGGGCCGGTGGGGGCGGGGGTTGCCGGAGCGGCGTCGGGCCTCGGAGCCGGGGCGGGAGCTGGTGGTGCGGGGGGCTGTCGAGCACAACCTGGGGGGAGTGGACGTGGCGTTCCCGCTGGGGTGCGTGGTGGCGGTGAGCGGGGTGTCGGGTGCGGGCAAGTCGACGTTGGTGGATCAGATCCTGTACCGGGTGATCGACCGGGCGTTGGGGGGCGATGCTCCCCCGCCGGGGGCGCACGAGCGGGTGGAGGGGGTGGAGTTGGTGGACCGGGTGATCCGGGTCGACCAGTCCCCGATCGGCCGGTCGGCGCGGTCGACCCCGGCGACCTACACCGGCGTGTTGGACGCGGTGCGGACGTTGTTCGCGCGGACCGAGCGGGCGCGGCGGTGCGGGTTCACCCCGGGCCGTTTCTCGTTCAACTCGCCGGGGGGCCGGTGCGAGGAGTGTTCGGGGGAGGGGGTGGTGCGGGTGGAGATGCACTTCCTGCCGGACGTGTTCCTGCCGTGCGCGGAGTGCGGGGGGAGCCGGTATGACGCGGAGACGTTGTCGGTCACCTACCGGGGTCGCACGATCGCCGAGGTGCTGGCGATGACCGTGGAGGAGGCGGCCGAGTTCTTCCGGGAGGATCCGCCGGCGGTGCGCGGGCCCCTGCGGGTGCTGTGCGAGGTGGGGTTGGGGTATCTGCGGTTGGGGCAGGCGGGGACGACGTTGTCGGGTGGGGAGGCGCAGCGCGTGAAGCTCGCCGCCGAGCTGCACCGCCGGGCCGGCCGGCACACCGTGTACGTGTTGGACGAGCCGACGACCGGGTTGCACGCGCGGGACGTGGAGCGGCTGGTCGGGGTGTTGCACCGGTTGGTCGACCGGGGGCACACGGCGGTGGTGGTCTCGCACAGCATGGATGTGGTGCGGGCGGCGGACTGGGTGATCGACCTCGGCCCGGGTGGCGGGCGGGACGGCGGTCGGGTGGTGGCGGTGGGCACCCCGGAGGAGGTGGCGTCCGGTCGGGGGCACACCGCCCGGCACCTGCGGCGCGCGCTGGGGAAGGACGGAGTGCCGGGGGAAATTGGGGTGCGGTGACCGGGAGGTCGTGTCTACGGTCACCCGCCGTGTGAGCGGTGGTTCCCTGCCCGAGGCGACGACGGTGGCGCGGTTCGAGGCGGTGGTCGAGGACGAGGCGCGGTTGCGGCCCGGGGTGGTGGAGCTGTGCCGCCGGTTGGGGATCGGGGGTGAGCTGGTCCGGTTCGCCGACGGGTCTTTGCCGGTGTACGCGGTCGGGGAGGACCTGGTGCTCACGCTGTACCCCCCGGTCCACGCCGGGGAGGCGGCGGTGGAGGCCGGGGTCCTTGACCTGGTGGCGGGGCGGCTGCCGGTGGCGACTCCCCGGGTGCATCAGGTGGGAGTCCGTGACGGGTGGGCGTACGTGCTGATGAGCCGGTTGCGGGGCCGGCCGCTGGGTGAGGTGTGGCCAGCGCTGTCCCCGGCGGAACGCCGGTCGGTGGCCGCTCGGGTCGGGGGTGCGCTGGCCGCCCTGCACGAGGTGGACCACCGAGGTCTGGACGTGCTGGGCCGCCTTGCTGGGAGGAGTTCCTCGCCGCCCAGCGGGCGGGTTGCGTGCGGCGGCAGCGGTCTCGGGGGCTGCCGGAGGCCTGGGTGGAGCAGATCCCGGACTTCCTGGACGCGACCCCGGTGCCGGCGGGGCGGCCGGTGCTGCTGCACACCGAGGTGATGGCCGAGCACGTGCTGGTCCGCCCGGGGGCGGCGGGCTGGGAGGTGTCGGGGTTGTTCGATTTCGAACCGGCGATGCGGGGAGCCGCGGAGTACGAGTTCGCCGCGGTGGGGCTGTTCCTGACCCGGGGAGATGCGGGGGCGTTGGCGGCGCTGCTGGCCGGGTACGGGCTGGACCGGGCGGCGGTCGGGCCGGTGTTGTCCCGCCGGTTCCTGGCCTACGCGTTGCTGCACGTCTACAGCGACCTGAGCACCTACCTGCGGTTGTTGCCTGCTCCGGAGGAGCCGACCTTGGCCTCGGTGGCCGACCGGTGGTTCGGGGTGGACTGACCCGGCACCCCGGTCGACGCGGGATGCCGGGACGTCCGGTTCGACCACATCGGGCCCGGCCGGGGCCCGTCCTGGCGGGGTGGTGTCCGGTCGGGGAGCCGAGGCGGGGCGGCACGCGGTTCCGGTGGTGGTGTCGCGGTGGGGTTCAGCGTCCGAAGTGGGCGCCTCCGTTGACGTGGAGCACCTGGCCGGTGAGGTGACCTGCTCCGGGGGAGGCGAGGAATGCGCAGGTGGCGGCGATGTCGTCGGGTGCGCCGGCGCGGCCGGTGGCGGTGCGGGAGATCAGGGTGGCCCGTCGCTGGTCGCTGAGCCGGCCCCGGAAGAACTCGGTGTCCTCGATCAGTCCGGGGGAGACGAGGTTGGCGGTGATGCCGCGGGGCCCGAGGCGGGTGGCGACGTCGATGGTCCAGGCTTCCAGGGCTGCTTTGGAGGCTCCGTAGGAGCCGGCTCCGGTGCGGGCCGCGATCGACCCGACCATGATGACGCGGCCGTCGTCGGCGAGTCGCGGGGTGAGCGCGGTGGTGACCAGCACGGCGGAGAGCACGTTGGTCGCGAGGTTGGCCCGCCATTCCCGCGCCAGTCCGGTGAGGTCGTCCTTGTCGTGGGCGGGCAGGTCGAAGCCGACGTTGCCGCCGGCGTTGTTGATCAGGACGTCGACCCGGTCGGGCAGGGCGGGCAGGGCGGCGGTCACCGCGTCGGGGTCGCTGGCGTCGAAGGCGACCGCCCGGGCTCCGAGGGTGTTCGCGGCCTCGGTGAGCACGTCGGTTCGGCGTCCGGTGATGGTGACCGAGTCGCCCTGGGAGGCGAACCGGGCCGCCACGGCGAGTCCGATACCGGTACCGCCGCCGGTGACCACGATGTTGCGCACCACACAAACTCCTTTAGGTCTAAACTAGTGGGGTGGCTGACCGTACTCCCGAACACGACACCACCGCAACCAGCGCCGGACCGGCACGGGACGACTCGGGCGGCGAGGGACCCGCGTCCGGCGTGGACGCCGACGACACCGGACGAGCGGTCGACGAGGTCGACCTGATCGTCCGGGCGTGGCGGCGGGAACGCCCCGGCGCGCCGGTGGGCTCCATCGGCGTGATCACCAGGATCTGGCGGGTCGCGAAGCTGTTGGACGACGAGCGGCGGCGCACCATGGCCAGGCTCGGCATGGACGCCGCCACCCGGGACCTGTTGAGCACTCTGCGTCGGGCGGGGTCGCCCTACCAGCTGGCGCCCTCGGAGATCGCGCGGCGCGCGCTGGTCAGTCCGGGTGCGGTGTCCCAGCGGGTGGCCCGCGCGGAGGCGGCGGGGCTGGTGCGGCGCCGGCGGGAGGGGCCGGACGGGCGGGCGGTGCTGGTCGAGCTCACCTCGGAGGGGCACGAGGTGATCGGGGGCACGGTTGACGAACTGCTGCGTCACGAGGAGTCGTTGCTCTCCGGGCTCACCGACCAGCAGCGGGAGCACCTCGCCGACCTGCTCCGCGTCCTGCTCGCCGACCTCACCGGCCGTTTCGGTCCCGGCGGTGCGGGGTGAGCCGGCGGGTGGCCCGGGGATTCCCGCCGGCCCGGTGCCCTACAGGCCCGAGGGGCGGGTGCGGTACCAGCCGGAGATCACCCGCACCAGGTGGGCCAGGTTCTGGGTGCGCATCACCGGGGAGAATGCGTTGACCTCGAAGTCGGCGCTGGCCTCGGTGCCGCGCCAGATGCTGGTGGCCGACACCGGGGCGTTCATGTGCGGGTCCAGCGCGGTGAAGAAGGTGGTGACCTCCTCGTCGTTCGCCTCGTGCTCCTCGATGAGGGTGTGGTGGACGCCGGCGAGGACGCGCAGCATGCCGACGTGGCCCAGCAGCGACTGCGATCGCAGGTCGAGTGGGGTGAGGGTCCCTTCGGCCACGGCGCCGAGGTCCTTGAACCCGTCGGTCAGGCAGTCCAGGAAGCCGTGCACCAGCTCGACGAGGCTTTCGTCGGCGAGTTCGCGTTCGCGCTGCTTCCCGATGCGGCCCGCGACGCCGACGGCGACACCCCGGGTCAGGTCCGCCACGTGCTCGGCGCCCATGAGGTTGGGGTTCTTCCTGGTCATCCTGTCCTGTTCGAGATCCACCTTCCCTGTGAGGAGCGCGTGGTTCACGACACGGTCGAGGATGCGGTTGGCCACCTTGCTGCTGTCGAAACGAGCCCGCAGTGCGCTGGAGATCCCCTTGGCGTTGTCCGCGACGTCGACGAACATCTGCCGCGCGAGCACAGTGCTGGGTTCGACGTCAATGTCGACGCCGATGGATTCCGATTCGAGTCGGTCCAACTGGACGCGGAGTTTCTGGCGGGTGTTCTCGAGGGTGGCGAGCGTGTCCTTCCGGGTGGTGCGTCCGATCTCCCGGTCGATCTTCGTGATCTCGTCCCCGAGGCCCTTGATTCCCAGGTGCACTCCCAGGATTCGGTGTTGGCCGTCGATGGTCGACAGCGGGGAGAGCGCCCCTGTCGCCCAGGGGATGGTCAGGTACCCGATGTGGCCGTTGGTTCCCGCTGCCTCCTCGAAGGAGCAGCCGCCGTTGTCCCGGGCGAGCAGCGTGGGAGCCACCCAGGTCTCCTGCTGGCGGATGTCGTCACCGAACGCCTTCGCGTGGCGGCTGTCCACCTTGCGGTTGTCCGGGTCGGGTTCATCCGGGTTGGGAGTGGTCAGGATGACGTCCAGACTGGTCAGGGGAATTCGCGTGGAGTGGACCGTGCGGCCGCCCTGCGGGGATCGTTGGGCGACGAACGTGCTTTCACGGCGGGGTCCGCTGATTCGGTCGGGTTCGATTTCCCTGGTTCCCCCTGGTATGTCCCATGCCCCCGGTGGGGGTGGATTGGCGGACGATCAACCTACCGCAGGGGGAGGGGCGGGGAACAACCCCTGCCCGCGTGGAGCGGGTACCTCAGGAATTGACTGGTCACTCGACTGTCGCGGTATTCCGTCAGTGGCCACCGGGTGGTGAGCCGTGGGGTCGAGGTCTTCTCCCCGGGCCGACGGTCTCAGCGCGGGGTGGTCGCGCCGGGGTCGACGGTGCGGGTTCGCACGAGGGCCTCGATGCCGTCGAGGACGCGGAGCAGGCCGAACTCGAAGTCGTGCGCCGGGTCGTGCGGCGCGCGGTGGGCGGTGCCGGCGGCGGCTCCGACCCGGGCGGCCACCGGGAACCGGTCGGGGTCGAGGACCCGGGTGAGGTGGGGGGCGTGCGCGGCCCACCACTGCTCGTCGCTCATGCCGGACCGGTGTTCGGTCCGCGCCGCCTCCCACGCGGCCCGGGCGGCGGTGCGCACGTGCCCGAGGACGAGGGTGAGGACCGCGTCCATCTCGACGTCGGTGAGGCCGATGCCGTCCAGGGCGCGGAGTTCGTGGTCGTACTTGGCGATGGCGTGCGGGCCCAGCACGGCACGGCCGGTGGCGACCTGCGCCAACCAGCCGTGCCGCTGGTAGAGCTCCCAGTTGCGCCGGGCCACGGCCTCGAGGTGCCGCCGCCACCCGCCGGGGGCGGGGGCGGTGAGGTCGAGTTCCCCGTAGACGGCGTCGACCATGGCCTCGACGAGTTCGTCCTTGCCGGGCACGTAGGTGTAGAGGGACATCGTGCCCACTCCGAGCTGGTGGGCGACGCGGCGCATGGACAGCGCGGCCAGGCCCTCGGTGTCGGCGAGGTCGACGGCGGCGCGGACGATGTCCTCGACGTCGATGCCCTGCCGGCCCCGCCGGCCGGACGGGCCGCTGGTCCTCCAGAGCAGGGCGAGGCTGCGAGCCGGGTCGGCGGGGCCGGGGTTCTCGGGGGCCATGAGGCAGGGATCGTAGTCGTGCGCCGGGGCGGGCGGGTCAGGTGACCGGCGCGGTGGGGGAGGTGGCGTACTGGGTGCGGTGCAGTTCGGCGTAGCGGCCCCCGGCGGTGAGGAGTGCGTCGTGGGTGCCGCGTTCGACGATGCGGCCCTCCTCGACGACGAGGATGGTGTCGGCGGCGCGGACGGTGGACAGTCGGTGGGCGATGACCAGGCAGGTGCGGCCGGTGGTCGCTTCGGCCAGGGCGTCCTGGACGGCGGCCTCGGAGGTGGCGTCGAGGGCGGCGGTGGCCTCGTCGAGGATCACCAGGCGGGGGGCGGCCAGCAGCAGTCGGGCGATGGTCAACCGCTGGCGTTCTCCTCCGGAGAAGCGGTAGCCGCGTTCCCCGACCACGGTGTCCAGTCCGTCGGGTAAGTCGGCGACGAGGTCGGCCAGGCGGGCTCGGCGCAGCGCGTCCCACACCTCGGCGTCGGTGGCCGAGGGGCGGGGCAGGGTCAGGTTCGCGCGGATGGTGTCGTGGAAGAGGTGTCCGTCCTGGGTGACCATGCCGACGGTGTCGCGTAGGGAGGCGCTGGTGAGGTCTCGGACGTCGACGTCGTTGATCCGCACGGCCCCGGCGGTGACGTCGTGGAGGCGGGAGAGCAGGTGGGCGATGGTGGACTTGCCGGCGCCGGAGGAGCCGACGAGGGCCACCGTGGTGCCGGGTTCGATCCGGAAGGACACCGAGCGCAGCACGGGCTGGTTCTCCCGTGTGTCGAGGGTGGCGACGTCCTCCAGGGAGGCCAGGGAGACCCTGTCGGCCGTGGGGTAGGTGAAGTCGACGGAGTCGAACTCGACTGCCACCGGCCCGGGTGGGGTGTCGCGGGCGTCGGGGCGTTGCCGGATGAGCGGCACCAGGTCGAGGATCTCGAAGACGCGTTCGAATGCCACGATGGCCGTCGAGATCTCGATGCGGGCGCTGGCCAACGCGGTCAGCGGCGCGTAGAGGCGGGTCAGCAGCATCGCCAGTGCCACCACCGCGCCGGGTTCGAGTTGCCCGGTCAGGGCGGCGACGCCGCCGACGCCGTAGACCAGGGCCAGTGCCAGCGCCGAGACCAGGGTGAGGGCGGTGAGGAACACGTGTTGGACCATCGCCGAGCGGACGCCGATGTCCCGGACGCGGTCGGCGCGGCGGGCGAACTCCTCGGACTCCTGGTGGGGCCGGCCGAAGAGCTTGACCAGGGTCGCGCCGGGCGCGGAGAACCGTTCGGTCATCTGGGTGCCCATGGCGGCGTCGTGGGCGGCGGCCTCCCGGCGGAGCCGGGCGAGCCGGGTGCCCATCCGCTGGGCGGGCAGGACGAAGACGGGCAGGAGCAGCACGGCGAGCAGGGTGATCCGCCAGGAGATGCCGAGCATCACCACGAGGGTGAGGGCGAGGGTGACGAGGTTGCCCACGACTCCGGAGAGGGTGTCGCTGAAGGCGCGTTGGGCGCCGATGACGTCGTTGTTGAGCCGGCTGACCAGGGCGCCGGTGCGGGTGCGGGTGAAGAAGGCGAGGGGCATGCGTTGGACGTGGTCGAACACGGCGGTGCGCAGGTCCAGGATGAGGCCCTCGCCGAGGCGGGCGGACTGCCAGCGGGTGAGCAGTCCCAGGCCCGCCTCGGCCAGGGCGACCGCGGCGATGGTCAGGGCGACCCAGGCCACGGCGCTGGCCGGGCCTCCGGCGGTGATGGTGTCGACGACGCGGCCGGCCAGCACGGGGGTCACCACGGCGAGACTGGCGGTGATCACGCTGAGCAGGAGGAAGCCGGTGAGGAGACGCCGGTGGGGGTGGGCGAACCGGGCGATGCGGCGCAGGGTGTCGCGGGAGAGGGGGTGACGGCGGTGCTGGCCGTGCATCGCGTGGTGAAGCGACGTCCACGCGGTCATGTCCATGCTCATGGTGTCTCCGAACGGGGTGGGGTGGTCAGGCCGCGTCGGTGGCGGTGTCGGCGGTCGGTGGGGTTCGCAGGGTCAGCACGACGGTGACGGCGACGGCGAGGGTCAGGGCGGTCCCGATGAGGGCCACCCCGTGGAAGGCGTCGGTGAACGCGGCTCGGGCCAGGCTGAGCAGGTCGCCGGCCAGCGGGGCGGGCAGGGTGTCGGCGAGGGCGGCCGCGGCGCCGAGGGTGTCCCCGGCGGCGGTGGCCGCGTCGGCTCCCAGGCCGCTCGGCAGGTCCGTCATCGCGCCCCGGTAGAGGGCGGTGCCGACGCTGCCCAGGACGGCGATGCCCAGGGCCGTGCCCAGTTCGCTCCCGGTCTCCGACAGCGCGGAGGCCGAGCCGACCCGCTGGGCGGGCACCGAGCTGAGGATGACGTCGGTGGTCAGGGTCAGCGTGGGGCCCAGCCCGAACTGGATGGCGGTGAACGCGGCGACCAGGACGGGTAGCCCGCCGTCGCTGTCGGTCCAGGTCAGGGTGATCAGGCCGGCCGCTCCGAGGGTGAGGCCGGCGGCCATCAGGACGGCGGGGCGGATCCAGCGCACCAGCAGCGGCGCGCACAGGGTGCCGACCACTCCGGCCGCGACGGCGGGCAGCATCCACAGGCCGGCGTCCAGGGGGGACAGGCCGAGGACGAGTTGCAGGTACTGGCCCTGGAAGAACATCACCCCCGACATGGCGAACACCGTGACGGTCTGGGCGAGAAGGGAGGCGGTGAAGGTGGTGTTGCGGAACAGTCCCAGGTCCAGCAGGGGGTGGGTCAGGGTGCGCTGTCGGCGGACGAAGACGACGCCGAGCACGCCGCCGGTGGCCAACCACACCAGGGACGTGCCGGTCGGGCCGTGTTCGGCGAGGTGTTTGATCCCGTACACGGCGGTGAGCACGGCCGTCAGGGACAGCAGGACGCTGGTCAGGTCGAGGCCCGCGGCGCGTTCGCCCCGGGTCTCGGGCAGCAGGAAGGGGCCGGTGGCCAGGAGCAGGGCCATGACGGGCACGCCGAGGAGGAACACCGATCCCCACCAGAACTGGTGGAGGAGTATCCCGCCGACCACGGGGCCGAGCGCGGTACCGGCGGCGAAGCAGGTCATCCACACCGAGACGGCGAGGGTGCGTTGCCGGGGGTGGGTGAACAGGGTGCGGATGAGCGACAGGGTCGAGGGCATGAGGGTCGCGCCGGCCACGCCCAGCAGTGCCCGGCTGAGGATCAGGGTGAGGGCGGTGGGGGAGAACGCCGCGAGCACGGAGGCGACACCGAAGGCGGCCGAGCCGATCAACAGCAGGCGCCGCCGGCCGATGCGGTCGCCGAGGGTGCCCATCGTGATGAGCGTGCCGGCGATGAGGAACCCGTAGCTGTCGGTGATCCACAGCAGTTCGGTGCCGGTGGGCGCCAGGTCGGCGGTCAGCGCGGGCACGGCCAGGTGCAGCACCGTCATGTCCATCGCGATGAGCAGCGTGGGCAGCGCGAGGACCGCCAGGCCCAGCCACTGCCGGCGGCCGGCGCGGGGGCCGGTGTGTGTCGTGGTCATCGGAGTTCCTGTTCTCGGAGTGGGGCGCGGGTTCCTTGACCGGCGCCGCCCCGGAACGGTAGAACCTGAACCAATCTTCAGGTCAACTGCGCGTGGTGGGGGATGTGGTGACAGTGGAGGGTCCACGGTGGGACCAGGACGAGCTGACGGTGGGCCAGGTGGCCCGGCGGGCGGGGGTGGCGGTCAGCGCCCTGCACTTCTACGAGCGGCAGGGGCTGATCCGCTCCCGCCGGACCAGTGGCAACCAGCGGCGTTACCGGCGGGACACGCTGCGCCGGATCGCGCTCGTCCGGGTGGCCCAGCGGGTGGGCATCCCGCTGTCCGAGGTCGCCGAGGTGCTCGCGTTGTTGCCGGAGGGACGGACACCGAACCGGGAGGACTGGCAGCGGATCTCCGAGCGGTGGCACCACGAGCTCAGTGAGCGCATCCGGTACCTGGAGCAGTTGCGGGACGACTTCACCGACTGCGTCGGCTGCGGGTGCCTGTCGCTGGACCGGTGCGCCCTGGCCAATCCGAGGGATGTGTGCGGGCAGGAGGGCAGTGGTCCCCAGCGGCTGCGGGGGTGTTCGGTGTTCCCGGTGGGGTTGCGGGGACCGTCCGAGTGCTGAACGGCCGGGGCGGGGAGAGCGTGGAGTGGACCGCGCCCGGGAAGGGAACGGGGCCCGGTCGCCGGGGGCGGGGTCCGACGGGGCGCGGGGTGGCCGGGTGGGCGCGCCCTGGTCCACGCCGTCCCCGGTGGCGCGGCGTCGGCGTTGACGGGCTCGGCCACCACCTGCCCGTGCCGGGCGGCGTACCGGAGGAGGTCACGGTCCCACGCGGCGGGATCGCCGGGGCGGCGGGGCTCAGCGGGCGGGGGCGGAGCCGAGGACGACGGTGGCCGTCACGTCCGGGGAGCGGGCGGCGGTGGCGTCGAGCCCGTCCGCCCGCAGGATGGCGACCGCGGGCCCGGCCTGCCGGTCGCTGGTCTCGACGAGCAGGTGACCGCCGGGGGACAACCACTCCTCGGCCCGCGCGCTGACCCGGCGCAGCAGGTCGAGGCCGTCGCCGCCGCCGTCGAGCGCGGCCCGGGCCTCGTGCAACCTGGCCTCCGGTGGGAGCAGGGCGATCTCCCGGGTCGGGACGTAGGGGACGTTGGCCAGCAGGACGTCCACGCGGCCGCGCAACCCGGCGGGCAGCGGGGCGTAGAGGTCCCCCAGGAACACCTGGCCGTCGAGGTCGGCGAGGTTGTCCCGGGCGCAGGACACGGCGGCGGGATCGATGTCGCTGGCGTGGACGCGGATCCCGGGACGCCGCGTGGCCAGGGCCAGTCCCAGCGCGCCCGACCCGCAGCACAGGTCCACCACGACGCTGCCGGGACCGGTCACCTCGGCGGCGCGGTCGACGAGGAACTCGGTGCGGCGTCGGGGGACGAACACGCCGGGGGCCACCCGCACGCGGCATCCGGCGAACTCGGCCCAGCCGAGCAGGTGTTCGAGGGGCAGGCCGGCGACCCGGCGGCGGAGGAGGGCGTCCAGGTGCGCCGGGGTGCGGGCGGCATCTCGCAGCAGGCGGGCCTCGTCCTCGGCGAACACGCAGCCGGCCTCCCGCAGCGCGTCGACGACGGGATCGGAGGGGGGTGGGGTCGGCGTGTTCGGCACAGGGCGCCTCCGGTCTGCCGAGCGGGTGGGCCTCACCCCCGCCGGACGCCGGCCCGGTCGGGCCACCGGCACTCGTCGAGTTGATCTTCGTGCGGGGGCAACTCTACTCCGGGGGTGGCCTCGGGCGGGCGCGTGTGGCGGGATGCCGACGCCGCCACCCCCGTGTCCTGGTGGGACGCGCGGGGCGGGGCCGTCGCCCCGGCGGGGCTGGCGGTCTCCCCGGCCCCGTCGAGGTCGGGGCGCCACTGGTCCTGCCCGGTGGCGGCCAGGGCGGGAGGCCGCCACCTGGGCGGACCACCGCCGCCAGGACCGCCGCCGGGCGGGCCCGGGGCCGGGACGCGGCCGCCCTCGGGTGTCAGCTGCGCTCGCGGTCCGCCCAGTGCGAGGGCCGTCGCAGACCGGCGGGGAGCCGGGTGGCCGCGTCGCCCCGGGCCGCGTCGAGCTGGGCCTGGATGAGGAACACGCCGTGCCGCAGGTCGGCGCCGGAGAGGTCCGCGTCCCGCAGGTCGGCGCCGAGCAGGTCCGCCCACCGCAGATCCGCGCCGCGCAGGTCCGCGGCGATCAGGTAGGCCCCCCGCAGGGTGGCGCCCCGCAGGTCCGCCCGCCGCAGCCGCGCCCCCATCAGGTCAGCGCCCCGGTGGTCGCGGCCGGCCACGGGTGCCTCGGCGCGGGCCAGGTCGCCGGCCCGCCCCAGCAGGGCACCGACCTCGGCTCGCAGCGCGGGCAGGTCCAGCCCCAGCAGGACCTCGGCGTCGGCGTCGGCCAGTGCGGTGGCCCGAGTGAGCACCGCGTCGAGGTCGGCGTGCACCGGGCGGGCGGCGGGCAGGGCCAGTGCGGCGGTGAGATACCAGCGCAGTTCGTTGAGCTGCCGCATCACCGGGAACACCGCGAACATGGGTCCGGCGACACCGGGGTCGCCCCGCCAGTCCCGCCCTCCGAAGGTGACCTGGGTGACCTGTTGGCCGGCTCCGAAGCAGTCGAAGACGGTGCACCCGGCGAACCCCCGGGGGCGGAGCTGGTCGTGGATGCCGCAGGCGTGGTCCTCCCGCAGGTGGGAGCACGGTTGGCCGGCGTCCTTGCTCACCGCGAAGTCCTGGGAGGCGGTGAAGGGGAGCGCGACGCAGCACAACCCGACGCACCGTTGGCAGTCCGCGCGCAGGGTCGTCTCGGCGGCGGGTCCAGGCGTTGGTGGCTCTGCCACGGATGTTCCCCTCTCCCCGGCCGGGTTCGGGAGGCCGGCGTGGTGTCGCGGGGGAGTCTGGCAGTCGCCGGGTGTCCGGTCGGGGGCGGGGCGTCCTCGGTGGCCTGCCCCCGACCGGCGCGGTGCCTCAGCTCAGGTGCGCGTCCAGGACGGGGATCAGGGTTTCCTCCTCGTAGTCCAGGTGGCCGAGCACCTCCCCGGTCAGCTGGTCCACCCGCTCCACCAGTTCGTCCCGGTCGAGGTCGGTGCGGTCCAGGACCGCCCGCAGTTCGGTGAGCGCGGCGGCGATCCGCTCGTGTTCCTCGTCCAACCGGTCCAGGACCGCACCCAACTCGGGGTGGCGGGCGCGCAGCGCCGGGAACAGGTGCTCGTCCTCCAACCGGTGGTGCGCGCCGAGCCCGGCGCACAGCGTCAGGCAGTTCATCCTCAGCTGGACCCCCAGGCCCGTGCCGGCCGAGGTGACCTCGGCGCGGACCAGGTCGAGTTCCCGGCGGAAGGCGTCGTGCACCATGCGCAGGCCCGCGCCGGGGGACGGCCAGGACGGCGGTCCGGGGAGTTCCCGCAGCGCCACCACGGGAATGGTGCGGGAGGTGTTCTCCTGGTACCGCGCCCATTCCGGGTCGGACTCGACGGCGCGGGCGAAGGCCGCGTCCCGTTCCGGGCCGCGCAGGACCTCGGCCTCCGCCTGGTAGGTGAACACCCCGTCCTCGACGGTCACCCGGGGGTGGGCGACGAGGTTGTGGAACCAGGCGGGGTGCCGGGGTGCTCCGCCGGCGGAGGCGATGACGAGGATGCGTTCTCCCCCGTCGGGCAGGTAGCCCAGGGGAACGGTGTGGGGGGCGCCGCTGCGCGCTCCGGTCGTGGTCAGCAGCAGGAGTCGGGTGCCGTCGACGGGGCCACCCACTCGGCCCTCGTTGGCGCGGAACTCCTCGATGATCGACGTCGTGACGTCAGGGGACGGGGACATGTGCGGTGTTCTCTCCCGGGGAGTCGAGGTGTGGCCGAGCGCCACACGGCAGGGGGCGGCCAGTGCGTGAACGCCCGACCCGGCGTGGCCTGGAGCGGCGGGGGAGCCGGGTGGGGCGCGGGCGCGCGGTGTCGGTCCCGTGCGCGGGACGGGGGGAACGGCGCGCGGAGGGGTGGAGGATCGACGGCCACCGTGCGGGGACGACGGCGGGGGCCGGCGACGGAGGGGCGGGCGGAGCGCGTGCCCGCACCGTGCTCACGCCAGGGCCGGGAGCCCCATTCGTGATTGGCCCATGGCCGACCCGGCAGTCACGATCATCACACTAGTAGATGATGGCGACCACTCAATCGGGTGGGCCGTTCCGGTGTGGGTACTCGGAACGAGAAGGGATCGGGTGCTCCGGGGCGCCGTCCTGGGTCGGCCGGCGCGCCCAGCCCGAGCCGGCGTGGTGTCCGGGCGGGAGTGCTCACCCCCCGGGCTGGCGGTCGCGGACGCCGCGGGGCGGAGGAGCTGGTCACGGGATATTCGGTGGTCGGGGTGGGCCGCCGGGTGGCACACTCCGCCGGTGCCGAGCCCGCGGGTCGACCTCCTCCTCCGTCAGCTGGACATCGCCTGGGCGTTGTTCTCCCACCACGTCCGCGATCTCGACGATGCCACCTGCCTGTGGGAACCCGATCCCCACTGCTGGACGGTGCGACCCGACGAGCGGGGCCGGTGGCTGCCCGACTGGCAGGTGCCCGAACCCGACCCCGTCCCGGCCCAGACCATCGGGTGGATCACCTGGCACCTCGGCTACTGGTGGACCACCACCCTGGAGCACTGCTTCGGCGCGGGTGCCCCGGAGCGCACCGACATCACCTGGCCGGGTGGCGCGGTGGAGACCGTCGCCTGGCTTGATGATCTCCACCAGCGGTGGCGGGCGGAACTGGGGCGGCTGACCGAGGAGGACCTGGAGGCGACCGACCGGGTCGAGGGCCTGCCCTGGGGCCGCGGGTTGCGCTTGGTCGACATCGCCGGCTGGGTCACGGTGGAGCTGACGAAGAACGTCGCCGAGGTGGGTGCGGTCCGGCATTTGTGCGCCCTGCGGTCGGCCCGGTCGACTTCCCCACCGGGGTGAGCCGCCTCCGGTGCCCTCCCGCCGCTCACCGGGTCAGACCGCGCCCGCCGGAGACCGAGACCACCTCCCCGTTGACGTGGCCGTTGGCGGCGGAGCCCAGGTAGACGACGGTGGCGGCGATGTCCTCCGGGTAGGAGAGCCGCCCGGTCGGGGTGCGCCCCGCTTCGGCGTCGATGACCGCCTGGCCGTGGTCGGGCAGGGAGCGGACCCGGTCGGTCAGGGTGAAGCCGGGGCGGACGACGTTGGTCAGGATCCCGTGTCGGGCCTCCCGGGCGGCCATCACCCGGGCCACGCCCTCCAGCGCCGCCTTGGCCGCGGGGTAGGCCACCGGCCCGGGCAGCGGTTGGTCGACCAGGTCGGTGGAGATCACCACGATGCGTCCCCATCCGGCGGCGCGCATGTCGGGGAGCGCCTCGTCGACCAGGGCGACGGTCCCGGTGGTGTTGGCGGCGAACGAGGCGGCGAGCGCGCCGGCGGTGTCGGCCTCGCGGGGCGGCCAGGACACGGCGTTGGCCACGAGGACCGTGACCGCTCCCAGGTCGCGGCGGATGCGCCGCGCCGCCCGCGTGATCGAGGCGGGGTCGGTGAGGTCGAGGTGGACGGCGAGGGCCGTTCCCCCCTCCTGCTCGATCGTCTCCACCAGGGCCCGCGCCTCGGTCTCCGCCTGGTACCAGGTGGCGGCGACCAGCGCTCCCTCGCGGGCGAGGGTCCTCGCGGTGGCGTGGCCGATGGCTCCGGAGGCTCCCGTGACGAGTGCGACGCGGCGGTCGAGTCCGAGGTCCATGCGCACCCCAATTAGTTAGTCGACTTATGGTTAGCCGACTATATACCGGTAGGATGCCGCGGTGGAACCGAGTGCGGCGATCCGGATCAACCGGACCCTGAACAAACTCAGCAAGCTCTACCGGGCCGCCAAGGCGCGGCGACTCGCCGAGCTCGGGCTGCATCCCGGCCAGGAGGTGCTGCTGTGGATCCTCGCCAGGGAACGGCACGGCATGACCGTCTCGGAACTCGCCGCGCGCCTGGGCGTCGAACCGCCCACCGCCACCCGCAGCCTCGCCCGCCTGGAGGACGGCGGCTGGTTCCGCCGGGAACCGGTCGCCACCGACCGGCGGCAGGTCCGCATCGTGGTCACCGACGCCGGGCGAGCCCTCGTCCCCGAGATCGAACGGGCCTGGGCCGACCTCGCCGAGCACACCCTCGGTGACCTCGACCCGGCCGACCGGGAGACCGCCCTCACCGTCCTCGACCAGGCGACCAGCCGGCTGCGGAACCTCGTCGGGGATGCCGCGCTCACCGAGGACTGAACCCCGCGACACCCCGCGCCCCGCCGCCGTCCCGGAACCCCCAGCGGAACCCGGCGGGTACGCGCGGCACCGCGTGGGCACGGCCGACACGGCGGGACACCACCAGAGGCCACCACGAACAGGACCGAACCTGACCTGATCCCCTCCTACAGTCCTCCCCATGACGACCACCACCCCCACCGAGGGCCTGCCCCGCTACGTCGCCGTGACCTTCGACTGCGCCGACCCGGCCGCCCTCGCCCGCTTCTACCACCAGGCACTGGGACTGCCGGTCATCCACTCCAGCGACCACTTCGTGCTCCTCGGTGTCCACGGTGGCCCGGACCTGGGCTTCACCCGCGTGGAGGACTACCAGCCGCCGACCTGGCCAGCACCCGCCCGGGGAAAGCAGGCCCACCTCGAGCTGGGCGTCGAGGACCTCGACGGCGCACGGGACCGGCTGGTCGCGCTGGGCGCGGTCGAGGCCGTGGACCAACCCGCGCCGGACCGGTGGCGCGTCCTGCTGGACCCCGCCGGCCACCCGTTCTGCCTGTCCACCCTCGTCTGAGCCCGTGCGGCCTTCTCCCCCCACACACCCGGAGAAGGCCGCCCACACACGCCCGACCCGCGGACCACGCCCGAGGCGG
The DNA here is from genome assembly GCF_000429185.2 of Actinoalloteichus caeruleus DSM 43889. Classification (GTDB taxonomy): domain Bacteria; phylum Actinomycetota; class Actinomycetes; order Mycobacteriales; family Pseudonocardiaceae; genus Actinoalloteichus_B; species Actinoalloteichus_B caeruleus. Next base: position 900,169 of record NZ_AUBJ02000001.1, read on the forward strand.
ACCAGCGGGAAGGGACACCCGCCCTGGCTGATCGTCGACGCCGTGCACCGCAACCACGGCGTCGACCCCGACCAGGGGACGGACGGGCGGGGTGGACGAACGCGGCCTGGCTCGCCGAGCGGCCCCTCATCCGGGTCGCCCCCCGGTCCGGCCTCCTCCGGGAGTCCCGGCTCACCGCCGTCCTCCCCGCCGAGGGCGGCGCCCCGGGGAGCGTGACGCCGGCACCCCGTTCGGCCACGAGCGGGTCCCCCCGGTGAACGCCTGGAGCAACCAGGAGGAGGCCCTGGCCCACCCGCACCGCCGACCAGCGGCCGCACCCGCTCCACCAGGTCGACTCGCACGCCCAGGCACTCCACCGGATCGACCCGGCGCCGGCCCGGCCCCCGCTCCCGCCCGCGTTCCCCGTCGACCCCCCGACTCGGCGGCGGTGGTGAGCGCGGGGTTCGACCGCCTGGCCGCCACCGGGGCGCTCACCCAGGACCAGGTCAGGGCACCGGAGGGCACGATGGACCGGTACCGGGCGGCCCTGCCGGCCGCTCTTCGCTGCTCGACCAGGGGGACCGGAGGCCGCGCGAGCCCCGTGGGGTCAGGGCGGCACGGTGTCCCCCTCGACGTCGAGTCCCACGGTCCACGCTCCCGCGCGGGTCGATCTTCGGGGTCGTCACGGTCGCCTTCTCCACCAGCACCCCGGGCGGGGGAGGCGGGAGGCCCGGCGCCGCGGGCGGCTACCGCGTTCACCCGCGAGATCCGCACCGTCCCGACGAGGTCGCCGTCCTGCTGGGAGACGCGGTCATACCCGAACCCCGGTGTGGCCGAGCACGAACGCGCGCCCGACACCGAGGGCACCCTCGCCCTGGTGGAGCCCTGCCACCCGCTCACCGGGCTCGTCGCCGGGACGGCCGCCTCGCTCCGCTCCCGGGGAACCCGGGATCACCCCTGGTGCGCCCGCGGATCGGGTGAGTGGGCGGGCGGCCCGGGGCGGTCGGGACGGGCGGTTCCGCCGCGCACCACCGGCACACACCGCCGACCGCCGCCCCGATCGGGTGAGGGAGGGGCGGTGCGGTCGGGGGAAGCACGGGAAACGGGGTGCCTCCCGGCGGCGGGTTTTGCCAGGGTGAGCGGATGAACCCCCAGCACGAACCGGTCCCGGCCGGGCACCACCACGCACCCGCGGCCCCCATCACCACACCGGTGACGGCGAGCCTGGTGCGCGGCGCCCTCGACCTGGAACACGGCCAGTACGGCCTGCTGCCCCACCGCCTCCCGGCCTGGGCCCGCGCCCAGATCCCCGACCAGCACCTGGGGCTGGCCGAGGCCAGGCCCGCCGGCGTCCGGCTGGCGTTCCGCACCCGCGCCACCACCCTGGAACTCGACGCGCACCGGACGACGACCCGCTACGCCGGGATGGCCGATCTCGCGCTCCCCGAGGGTGTCTACGACCTCGTCGTGGACGGCGGGCTGACCGCGCGGGGCGTCCTGTCCGGCGGTGACGTCCTGACCCTGGACCCCTCCACCGGTGACACGAGCACCGTGCCCGGACCCGTGGGCACCGTCCGGTTCACCGACCTCCCCGACAGGGTCAAGGACGTCGAGATCTGGTTGCCGCACACCGAGATCACCCAACTCGTCGCGTTGCGCAGTGACGCGCCCCTCGACGCCAGCCCGGGACAGGGCCGCAGGGTGTGGCTGCACCACGGCAGCTCGATCAGCCACGGCTCCAACGCGGCCAGCCCCACCTCCACCTGGCCGGCCGTGGCCGCCTCCCTCGGCGGGGTGGACCTCGTCAACCTCGGATTCGGCGGCGGAGCGCTGCTGGACCCCTTCACCGCGCGCAGCATGCGGGACACCCCCGCCGACCTGATCAGCGTCAAGATCGGCATCAACCTCGTCAACGTCGACCTGATGCGACTGCGGGCCTTCACCCCGGCGGTGGACGGCTTCCTCGACACCCTGCGGGAGGGCCACCCGGGCATCCCCCTGCTGGTGATCTCCCCGCTGCTCTGCCCCCTGCACGAGGACACCCCCGGTCCCCTGGTGCCCGACTCGAGCTCGGGCACCCTGGCGTTCCGTGCCCTGGGTGACCCGGCCGAGCGGACCGCCGGCAAGCTCACGCTCACCGTGATCCGCGACGAACTCGCGCGCGTCGTCAGCCGCCGCGCGGCCCAGGACCCGCACCTGCACTACCTCGACGGGCTCGACCTCTACGGCAGGGGGGACGCCGAGGACCTCCCTCTGCCCGACGGTCTCCACCCGGACACCGCGACGCACCACCGGATCGGCGAGCGGTTCGCCGCCCGCGTCTTCGGAGCCGGCGGCCCCTTCGCCGCCGCCGGCTGACCCCGGCTATCCCGCCGGCGGCAGTGGTCGAGGGAGCCGAGGGGCGCGCGGGTGGTGGGCCGGCCGGGCCGGCCACGAGGCGACACCCCTCGACGACCCGACCGGTGGGGTCGCGCCCGCGTCACCGCGCCCCCGTGCCCACCGGCCGGTAGCGGGCCGAGCTGCTCAGCGCTCCTCGGGCAGCAGGGGGAGGAGCTGCACGAGGGCGGCCACCGGCACGCCCCCCGAGGGGCGGGAGGGGGAGGGACGGGCACGCTCCCGATACCTCGCCACGAGGCGGCGCATCGACGCGGCCAGGTCCGCCGCCTCCTCGGGACACAGGTGCAGGACGGCGGTGAACGACGCGGCGTCCGGTGTCGACGGCTCGGCCACCTCCCGGTGCCGCGACCCACCCGGGTCCTCCGCCGCCACCCCGTCCTTCGACGGCAGGGTGGCGGTGCGCCTCGGGTGCGGGTCGGGATCCTCAGTCGGGCCCCAGCGCAACCGCCAGGGCCGGGCACGTCCGTCGTCGGAGGGCACCTCCTCGATGAGGCCGTGCCGGGCGAGCTGGCGGAGGTGGAAGGAGCAGACGCCGGAGCTGCGGCCCAGGCGGGCCCCGGCCTCGCTCGAGGTGAGACTGCCGTGCTCGGCGAGCAGGTCCAGCAGGGCGACCCGCACCGGGTGGTCGGGCAGGCTGCGCCGGGAGCGGCGCCTGCCCCCGCCTGGTGTGGAGGGAGACCTCGGATCAACGTCCATTTTGCAAAGTCTGCTACTTTGCAGAATGTTCGATCACGGCGGCCCCCCGCCCGGTGGTGTCCCACGGGACGCGGAGGAGCCGCCCAGGGAGCAGGGAAGGCGCCGGTGCACGATGGATGTCCAGGCAGGGGCGGCACGGGACCGACGAGTGCGACTGCGGGGAATCCCCGTGGACTCCTACCCCCGCGTTCCGCCCGAGGTCGAGCGGGGCGCGGTCCGTCGCATCACCGTGGTGGGTGAGGAGGTGCTGCGGCGCCCGTGCCGTGAGGTCACCGAGTTCGGCACCGCCGCACTCGCCCAGCTGGTGGACGACATGTTCGCCAGCAACCAGGCGGCCGAGGGCGCGGCCCTGGCCGCCAACCAGGTCGGCGTGGACCTGCGGGTGTTCGTGTGGGACATGACCGACGAGTGGGGGATCCGCCACGTCGGCCACATCCTCAACCCCGTCCTCGACGAGATCCCGGCCGACCAGCGGCGGCTGGTCGAGGAACCCGAGGGCTGCCTGTCGGTGCCCGGGCCCTACCGGGTGGTGGCCCGCCCCGACCGGGTGGTGGCCCGAGGCCAGGACCTGGACGGAAACCCCCTGGTCATCGAGGGCAGGGGCTACTTCGCCCGGTGTCTGCGCCACGAGACCGACCACCTCAACGGTCAGCTGTACCTGGACAGGCTGTCCGGGAGGGAACGGAAATCCGCTCTGCGGGAGATGGCCGCCTCCCAGGACCGGGTCTTCGCCCGACGGGCCGCCCTGGCCGCGGCGATGGGCAAATGAGGACAGCGCCGCCTCGCCCCCGGCCCGCCGCGACCCGACCGGAACCCCCGGCGGAGAAGGGACACCGCCCCCGGTCGCTGGTCCTGGCACCCACCACCCAGCCCAGCGGGGTGGAGATGCGGCCCGTCGGGGAGAGCGGCCGACCACTCGTCCCGACGCGGACGGCGGCCGCGCCCCAACGGCCCGTCCCCGGTCCTACCGCGCGGAAGGTGCGGGCCGTGAACATCCGGGGCCACCTCCCGTGCGGCCGATCTCATCAGTAGGCCGCGGTGACCTGGCGATCCCCGCTGGGGTTCTCCAGTTCGTCCAGCACGGCCACCGCGAGGTCCTCCGCCAAAATCCGGGAAGTTCCATCGGCGGCCGTGACCAGTGTGGTGGTGCCACGCCGGTACCCACCGGTCCGACGGCCGGGTTCGAGCAACGCGGGCGGGCTCAGGTAGACCCAGTCGGCGGGGTGGACCCGGCAGGCGGCCAGCTGCGCGATGCTGGCGCCGGCGATGGCGCGCACGGCTGGCGGCACGTACCGCGCGTCGTCGAACACCAGGCCACCGGACGGCCCTCGCAGCGGAGCGGAACCGCCGATGACCAGGACACGGGCGCCGGTCGCCTCGGCGGCGTCCAGCAGCGCCGTGGTGGTCGCGGTGACGGTGTCCTCCGCACCCGGGGCGGGTCGGGTGGCGCCGACCACCGCGTCGGCACCCTCGAACACCCCGGTCATGCGGTCGACATCGGTCACATCGCCGTGCGTGATCTCCACCTGCGCGGGCAGGTGTTCGGGACGCGTCTCCCGGAACACGGCGGTGACGTGGTGGCCCCGCTCGACGGCTTCGGTCACGACACGGGAACCGGCCATCCCGGCGGCTCCGACCACGATGATCCTCATGAGGTGGTTTCCTTTCGCTTGACTGTCCGAACGAGGTTCGGGGTGGCCTGGCTCGCCACGATCGCGGCCAGGCAGAGCGCGAACCCGACCAGTTGGAGGGGGCCGAGGAGCTCACCGAGCAGGACCGCCCCCAGCAGGGCCGCCACCAGCGGCGAGAGCAGGGTGAGCACGGCCACCGAGGTCACCGGGAGTGCCGTGATGCCCCGGAACCACAGGATGTAGGCGAGGAGCCCGCCCGGCAGGCCCAGCCAGAGGTAGCCGAGCACGGCGGGGGTGTCGACCGGTGGCGGCGGGCCCTCGACCAGCAGCATGAGGGGTACCAGGAACAGACCACCGGCCGCGAGCTGCCAACCCGCGAACGCGGTCGCACCCACACCGGCCGGTCGTCCCCACCGTTTGGTCAACGTCACCCCGAACGCCATCGCCGCCGCACCGCCCAGACCCGCGAGGAGCCCGACCGCGTCGAACACCGCGTCCGGACCGAGGACCACCAGGCCCACCCCCGCGACCCCCGCGACCCCCACCCGATGCCCCGGACCGACGGGGCCTGCCGGAGCACCACCACCGCGAGGACCGCCACGACCAGCGGCTGGGCCGCGGCCAGGGTGGCGGCCACCCCGCCGGGAAGGCGCTCGGCGGCCACGAACAGCAGGGGGAGGAACACCCCGATGTTGAGCACCCCCAACACCGCCGCCCGCATCCACCACACCCCACGCGGCAGCGCGCGAGTGATCGCCAACGCGACCAGCCCAGCCGGCAGGGCGCGCACGACGCCCGCGAACAGCGGATGGCCCGGGGGCAGCAGTTCGGTGGTGACCACGTAGGTCGTCCCCCACACCGCGGGCGCGAACGCCGTCGTGACGACACCCGCGACACCGGCCGCCGCGGGCACCGTGATCAGGTTTCTCACGACGACCAGCATCACCGCCGACGATCAATGAGTCCAACACATGGTTGTCATGGCATTGATCGACGATCACGATGGATTTCGTGGAACTTCACCAACTGCGGTATGTGGTCGCCGTCGCCGAGACGAACAACTTCACTCGGGCCGCCGAGCGGTGCCTGGTCGTCCAGTCCGCGCTCAGCCACCAGATCGCCCGCCTCGAACGGGAACTCGGCGCCCGCCTCTTCGACCGCACCAGCCGACGCGTGCGCCTGACACCCGCCGGCGCGGCGTTCCTCCCCCTGGCCCGCCAGTGCCTCGACGCCGCGGAACGGGCCGCCGCCGAGGTCGCCGCGGCGGTCGGCCAGGTGCGGGGGCGCCTCACCGTCGGGGTGATCCCCACCGTCGCCGCGGTCGACATCCCAGCCGCCCTGCGGGCCTTCCGCCAGCGGTACCCCCACGTGCGGGTCGCCCTGCGGGTCGGGCCCAGCGAACACCTCGTCGACCAGGTCAGGAACGGCGAGATCGAGATCGGGTTCCTCGGGCTGCCGGTGACGTCCCGACCAGAGGGCGTCAGGGCGCGGCGACTGGCCCAGGACCGGTTGGTGGCGGTGGTCGCGCCCACCCACCCCCTGGCCCACGAGGCCGAGGTGGACCTGGCCCGACTGGGCGCCGAACCGTTCGTGGACCTCCCCGGGGGGACGGCGGGACGAGCGCAGTCCGACCAGGCGTTCGCCGCCGCCGGTGTCCACCGCGAGGTCGCCTTCGAGGTGACCACGGTGGACGTCATGATGGTGCGCCTGGTCCGCCAGAACCTCTGCGTGGCGCTGCTGCCCTCCCGCTACGCCCCCCACCTGTCGGGGGTGGTCACGGTCCCGGTCCGGGACGCTCCCACTCGGGTGGAGCACCTCATCTGGAACCAGGGGACCCTGACGCCGGCGGCGACGGCGTTCCTCGCGGAACTCGACATCACCTTCGACGGCGGGCGCGACTAGGCGCGGGCGCGTGCGGTCCGGCGCCAGCCCACCGTGCGCCACCCCTCGTTGGTGAGCCCACGGTGGTTCAGCTGGTCAGGGGTCCCGGGAGCTCAAGGACACCACCCGCCCCGCTGCCGAACTCACCCGGTCGACGCGCTCGGGGCACACGTCCCCAACCACTGCTCGGCACCGTACTCCTCGTACCGCTCCACCTCGGTGAACCCCAGCCGCAGCGCCAAGCGCCTGGCGCGGTCGTTGGCGGTCCGGGTGCGCAGCACCACCTGCTCGCCGGGCAGCGCGGCGGCGAACCAGGCGAGGACCGCCGCGCACGCCTCGGTGGCGTAGCCCCGCCCCCACACCTCGGGGAGGAACAGGTAACCGAGTTCGACCTTCCCGGTGATCGGGCGGACCTGGCCCCCGTGCTCGGCGTCGCGCCGGTCGAGCGTGACGACACCGATCATCGTCCCGCCCAGTTCGACCACGAAGGAACCGGGTCGCCGCCCGGGCACCTCGGGCACCGCGCGTTCGAGTTCGGCGTGCGGGCGGGACCCGCCGATGTGCGTACCCACCTCGGGCGAGGCGAAGAGCTCGACGAACCTCGCGCGGTCCCGGGCCTCGGACTCGCGGAGCACGAGCCGATCGGTCCTGATCGGGGCGGGCGGCCAGGTGACGGGTCCGAGCTCAGTCATCAGGTCACCCTAGAGACCGGGGCCCGCCAGGATCCCGGCGGCTGCCGCGTCGCCCGACCGGCCCTGGCCGCTCCGGGTGAGACCGGAACCACCCGCGACGGGCATGGGTGCCAGGGCCACCCGGGACCTCTGGCTCCACGTGACGGCAGCACCTGCTGGGGGGTGGCCGGTCACTCCGTGACCAGCAGGCAGGCGTAGCCGAAGGTGTCCAGATCGTCGGCGTGCACGCCGCGCAGCCAGCAGTTGACTCGTTGCCCGGTACCCACCAGCGCGGGCTCGAACACGTTGTCGTCGCTGCCCGGCGGTCCCCAGTGGTCCCCGCCGGTCACCCGCGAGGTCGTGCGCGTCTCGTCCACGGTGAAGATGTCGGTGGCGTAGGCGTTGTCCCGGTCGAAGTCCACCAGGGAATCCACCATGCTCACCGAACACCACGCCAGGAACGGGCTGATGAACCCGATGTCGAGGGTCACGCTGGCCGAGCCACCGAGGCCCGGGGAGGGAGGGAGATCGGCAGCATCCCGTCCCAGGCGCCCACCGCGGCCTTCCCCCGGAACTCCTCGTCGGTCATGTCGGCTGGTGCCGTTGAACGCTGCCCAGCGGACCCGGTGCGTGTTCCGGGGAGTACCGAGAAGGTGAAGGGGTCGTGTCCTCGTCGGCCGCGACCGCGCCGGTCTGGATCGGGTCGACGTCGGAGGCACCGCAGCGGGGGCGGTCCATGAGCTTCACCGTCGCCGCGTGCCGGTGATGGGGGGTGAGCCCGGAGAACCGTTGGAAACACGGCAACGCGGCCGAGGTGTGCGGGCAGAGCAGCTCGTCGGCGCAGGGGTGGTCGGCGAGCTAGCCGGAGCGGCGCAGGGAACCCGTTGCCCGGGCGCCCGGGAGGGCGCGGTCACCCTTGCCGACGAGTGTCGCCTCCGTATCACTCCGCGGTGGTCGGGGGCTCGGTCAGGAAGGGGCGCACCTCCAACCACTCGTGGATCGGTTCGCCACCCGCCCCCGGAGCCGCCGACAGCTCGCCGGCCAGTTCCAGTGCCCGTTCGTAGGTGTCGACATCGATCACCATCCACCCGGCGATCACGTCCTTGGTCTCGGCGAACGGGCCGTGGGTGACTGGTGGGCGCCCCGGCCCGTCGTAGCGGACGAAGGTGCCCTCGGGGGAGAGCGCCTGGGCGTCGACGAACTCGCCAGTGCTCCTGAGCCGATCGGCGAAGTCGTTCATGTACTGGACGTGAGCCTCGACCTCCTCCGGCGCCCACTGGGCCATGGGCACGTCGTTGACCGAGGCCGGTGCCCCTCGGTAGTGCTTGAGCAGCAGGTACTTGGCCATCGGGGTCTCCTTGTCGTGTTCCTCGCGGGGGCACGGAGGGTGGGCGTGCTCTCGGCCTCCCTGTCTACACCGCCGCACCGACGCCCCCGGTCGTCGATGCTCGGTCGGCGACCGGGGGATCGCGTCCACCGGATCAGCACCCTGGCACCCGGCGTCCGGGTCTCGGAACCGCGAGCCACGGGATAGCCGCCCCTCGGCGCGCGAGGGCACCCCCACAACCCGCTTACCGCACATAAGCGCGATTATGCGCGGTAAGCGTCACGCGCTGACCTGCACACGGTATTTCGTATCGTTTGGTTGGTGACTACGAAACGAAACCAACGGAAAGGCGGGGGAAGAGTAGGGGCTCAGCGAAGGGGGCGGGGCGGTCGTCCCCGCGCGAGGACAACCCCCAAGTCCGCGCCGCTCCGCCGGGTTCAGGGGCGCGGGTGCCTCGACGGTGACGTCGTGAACCCCGCGCCCCTGGGTCGAGGGGCGCCTGGGCGGGGTGGAGCAGGGATCTTCGCCGGCGTAGCCACACCGGGCTGTTCCGTCACGGTGACGTAAGAACGGCCGGCGGGTTCCCCCGCCCTGACCACGGATTCGCCCCGAGCGGTGGGGCAGCGGTAACGGTGCCCGTGGCGCCGCACACCGAGCGGGCCTGTCCCCTGCCATCCCGCCGGCCCTGGCCCAGGCGGACCTGGGCAGAGGTGGACCACCACGGGGTATGCGGGACGTTCTCCCGAGGAACCCCGGGGCGCCGGTCCTGGGCGCGACGGCCGCGCGCCTCACCCGAACCGGCGAGGGGCGCACCGGGAGCCGGTGGGCAGCCGAACAGCGTCCAGATCCGGGAAGGCGCGGGACCGTCGGCCTCACGCGGACGGTCCTCGGTCGCGGCGGCGTCCCCGAAGGGACCACGGTGAGGACTGGGACTGGACGGCAGCGGATCGGCGGGGAACCGCGCTCACGGCATCGCGCACGCCCCATGCGGCCGACGGGTCAACCCCACCACGAGAGGACCGGCTCCTGGTCGCACCGCGTGGCTCAGGGGACCCGCGGGAAACGACCGGCGCCGGCCGCCGGTGACGTGCCGTCCCCTGGGACGGCCACGGTCGGGCACCGACGGCCGCCGCGCGCCGGTCCGGGAAGCGTGAGCAGTCGAGGTGGCCAGGCGGAGAGGCCGCTCCAAGCCTGGTCGAGGGCCCTCACGGCCGATGAGCCGAAACCGGCTGTGGGTGTGCCCATCCGGTGCCGCCCAGGGCGGAGGGCCACGGCCGTCGGGGACCCGGCTTCCCCGCGCGCCGGCGGCCGTTCGTCTGGCTTGCCCCGCGGGCCGGTGCACCCCGCCGCCCCGGCCCACGTCTCCCACGGTCCACGGCGACAGCGGGGCTCCCGACCGGGCGGGCGGAACGCTGAGCTACCGGTCCCGGGCGTGCCGCCCCGCGGCGTACCGCGTGGGCGGTCAGCGACTGGTGTACCCGGCGTCGGCGTGGATCACCGACCCGGTGACGTAGGAGGAGAGGTCGGAGGCCAGCCAGAGACTGGCCTGCGCCACCTCACGAGGTTGGCCGAAACGGCCCAGCAGGCTCAGCTGGGGTGCGTACTGCTCCTCGGTGAGGCCGAGCTGTTCCAGCGCGCCCCGCAGCATCGGGGTGTCGATCGCTCCCGGGGCGACCGCGTTCACCCGGATTCCGTGTGCGCCGTTCTCCAGGGCCGCCGTCTTGGTGAGGCCGTTGACGCCGTGCTTCGCGGCCACGTAGGCGGGGTTGTGGGGTTGGGGGCGGAAGCCGCTGACCGAGGAGATGTTGACGATGGAACCGCCCTCGCCCTGGCGGAGGAGCTGGCGGAGCTCCCACTTCATCGACAACGCGGTGCCCTTGAGGTCGACCGCCAGCACCCGGTCCCAGTACTGCTCGTCGAAGTCGGAGACAGGCTGGTCGTCGGGGGCCACGGCGGCGTTGTTCACGGCGACGTCCAGCCTCCCGTACCGCTCGACGGTCGCGGCGACCAGCGCCTGGACCTGGTCGCTGACGGCGACGTTGACCTGGTGGAACAGGGCACTGCCGCCCTCGGACTCGATGTCGGCGGCGACGGCCCTGCCCCGTTCCTCGTTCAGGTCGGCGACCACCACCCGGGCCCCGGCCTCGGCGAACAGCTTGGCGGTGGCCTCGCCCATGCCCATGGCCGCGCCGGTCACGATCGCGACCTTGCCTTCGAGAATGGGGAACGTCATCGGTGGTGTTCCTTCCGTCGTGGGTGCGTCCCGCACGCCGTCAACCCGGCTGACGGGTCGGTGTCGTCCGGTCGCAGCCAGTATCGGCACCGCACCGGGTTCCGCGCTGGACGGCGCGCGGGGTCGTTCTCCCTCAATCCGAGGTGGAGGCGATCCGCACGTCCTGGGTGTCGTGGTCGGAGAGGAACGACGCCAGCGCGCGGCCTTCCTCGACCACCGCGTCGCGGTCGACCGTGGACAGGGGCGACAACGGCGTGACGACCACGGTCGCGGAGTCGACGGTCCACGTCGCGCGGACGCGCCCGTCGACCAGGACGACGCGGGCTCCCTCGACGGACAGGCGGCGGTGGGCGGTGTCGATGATCCGGGTCCGGTCGTGGTAGCCCAGGATCGCGTTGTCGAAGGCAGGGAGGAACCGGACCGGGGCGGGCGTGTCGGGGTCCGGGCGGGGCGCGTCGGGCAGGTCGAGCAGTTCGCGGCCCCGTGCGTCCCGGAAGGAGACCAGTTCCTCGCGGATCGAGGCGACCGCCGCGGGCAGACCGGTCAGGCCGCACCAGGCCCGCAGGTCGGCCGAGGCCGCCGGCCCGAACGCGGCGAGGTACCGGCGGAGCAGCGCCGCGCCGACCGCGTCGGGCTCCCCCTCGGCGGGTGACTCGGCGGGCTCCCGGCCCAACCAGGAGGCGAGCGGGCGGTACCGTGCTCCGGCCCTCGTTCGCCACAGCCCGCGGGGCGGTATCTGCACCGTGGGGATGAGGGCGGCGACCAGCATCTCCCCCAGTGGTCGTGGGCCGACCCCGGGCCAGTCGTCGGCCACCGCGCGCGCCAGCTCCGACATCGACCGGGGCTCGCCGTCCGCCAGCACCGCGCGACCCGCCGCGGCGAGCGCGTCGAGGTCCACCCCGGTCAGCGCGTCGCGGTAGACACCCAGCACTCGTTGGCGCAGCATCCCGTCGTGGCGGCTGCGCCAGGCCAGCGCGTCCTCGGCGGTGAGGAGGTGGACGGTCCGGCGCATCAGGTGCGCCCGCACCACGCGGCGGCCGGTCAACGGCTCCGAGAGCGCGTCCGGGCGGAAGGCGCGGAGCCGCGACCAGAGCCCGACGAACGGTTCCTGCGGTTCCTGTGCCTGGAGCCCGCCCAGGTGGGCGACGGTGTCGAGGACCGGGAGGTGCGCGCGGTCGAGCAGGAGTTGCCTGGCCAGTGTCGCGCGGTTGAGCGCCCGGGTGTCGAGGACGGTCGTCGGGCTCATGGGGCGGCGTTCTCCTCGAGGTGCGGTGGGTGCGGTGGGTGCGCGGGGAGGTGGCGGTGTCGTGCGCGACCGGGGCGGGGCGTGGAAAGGGGGTGGGAGCGGGCCCGGCCGCGACCGGGGTCGTCGTGCTGGGGAGCGGACCGACGCGGGCTGGGGCGGGGCCCGGAAGGGGACCGGGCACCGCCCCCGTCCGGTCAGCTCGAGGTCTGCCCGTCCAGCGTCTCCCGCAGGATGTCGGCGTGTCCGGCGTGCTGGGCGGTCTCGATGATCACGTGCGCCACCACCCGTCGGATGCTGTGCACCGTGCCGGGCTGGTGCCAGGGTGCCTCGGGCAGGGGGTGGGCGGTCGAGAGGTCGGGCACGCCGTTGATGATCTCCTCCGTGCGGGCGGCGACCTGCTCGTAGCGGGTGAGGATGCCGGCGAGGGTGTCCTGCGGCGACCACTGGAAGTCGTTCTGGTGGTCGATCATCCACTGGGGGAACTCACGTGCGGTGCCGGCGGCCACGTCGTCCCAGGTGACGCCCTCGGGCAGCTCGTAGCGCAGGGCCGACGGGCCGTGGAGCACGAAGTTCATCCACTCCTCCTCCGCGCTGGTCACGTGCTTGACGATTCCGCCCAGGCACAGCGCGCTGGCGGTGGGCCGTTCGGCGAGCTGCTGGTCGCTGAGCCCCTGGACGGTCGTGATCAGGGCGGCGCGGGCGGCGGCGAGCGCGTCGAGCAGGTCGGCCCGCTCGGTGTCGAGAGCGGCGGCGGGGGTGGTGGACACGGGGTCTCCGTCCTCGTGGTGGGTGTCGTTGACTGGCACGTCGCCCACGATGGCACCGGAAGAGGACAGGGTGTGTCCGCTTCTTCGGGCATGCTGGAAACCATGCCGACAACCTCGGCGAGGCTGCTGTCGTTGCTCTCGCTGCTCCAGACGCGTCGGGACTGGCCGGGTCCGGCGTTGGCCGAACGGCTGGGTGTCAGCCCGCGCACCGTGCGCCGGGACGTCGACCGCCTCCGGGAACTCGGCTATCCCATCGGCGCCGTGAAGGGGCCCGACGGGGGCTACCGGCTCGGGGCGGGCAGTGAGCTGCCGCCGTTGCTGTTCGACGACGAGCAGGCGGTCGCGTTGGCCATCGCGCTCCAGATCGCCACCGTGACGGGGGCGGGTATCGAGGAGGCCTCGGCGCGGGCGCTCACCACGGTGCGGCAGGTGCTGCCGGCCCGGTTGCGCCGTCGCATCGACACCTTCCCGTTCACCTCGGTGGAGCCACCGGCGCGGACGGGCGGCCGTGTCGCCAGCGCCGTGCTCGTGGCGCTCGGCGCCGCCGTCCACGCCAGGGAGGTGCTCCGGTTCGACTACGCCAGCCCGGTGGACCAGGGGGAGGGCGGCGTGGGCGGACCGCCTCGGCGGGTGGAGCCCCACCACCTGGTCGCCTGGGGTGGGCGCTGGTACCTGGTGGCCTGGGATCTGGATCGCGGGGACTGGCGGACCTTCCGCGCCGACCGGATCACCCCGCGCACCCCGACGGGGCCTCGATTCACCCCCAGGCCGTTACCGGGAGGTGGGGTGTCCGCCTTCGTGACCAGCCGGTTCCTCGGGGCGGGCGAGTCCGGTGACTGGCCCTGTCGTGGTGAGGTGATCCTCGATCTTCCCGCGTCGGCGGTGACCCGCCACTCGTGGGACGGGGTGGTGGAGGCCGTCGGCCCGGACCGCTGTCGCCTGGTCCTGGGTTCGTGGTCCTGGACGCGGCTGGCCGCCGAGATCGGTTCCTTCGACGTCGACCTGGAGATCGTCGGGCCGCGTGAGTTGCGGGAGGCTTTCGCGCGTCTGGCCCGCCGCTACTCGGCGGCGGTGTCGGCCTCCGGGGAGTGATCCGAGGGCCGAGGGCCAGGGCTGTGGTCGGGTTCGTCGCCCGGCGCCCCGGAAGGCCCGTGCCGGCATCCGACCTCGGTGTGGTCGTCGTGGTCCGGTGGGACGCCGTGTCCGTGGGGTGAGCGCGCCCGAGGTGGCTGTGGTGGCGTCACGGGTCCCCTCCGCGCACACCAATTTTTGCCATACCGGCAACAGGAGTTGGCGACATCGCGTCTTGGTCGGCACTCTCGTGTCGGAGAGGAGGTCCTGAGATGACCGAGAGGGAGAACGGTGCCCCGCAGGAAGATCGGCGCGCGGGGCCCCGGTGGGACGTCGTCGTCATCGGCGGCGGGCCGGCGGGGCTGAGCGGCGCGCTGACCCTGGCCAGGGCGCGGCGTTCGGTGCTGGTGATCGACGACGGTCGGCCGCGCAACGCGCCGGCGGCCCACGCCCACAACTACCTGACCCGCGACGGCGCGGCACCGACTGAACTGCTGGACAGCGGTCGCGCCGAGGTCGCCTCCTACGGCGGGGAGTTCCTGACCGGGACCGTCGTGTCCGCCACCCGGGGCGGCGGGGAGTTCCAGCTCACGACGGCGGACGGGACGGTGGTGGACAGCCGGCGGTTGCTGGTGGCCACCGGCCTGGTCGACGAACTGCCCCCGGTGCCCGGTCTTCGGGAGCGGTGGGGCCGGGAGGTGCTGCACTGCCCGTACTGCCACGGCTGGGAGGTGCGGGACCAGCGCATCGGGGTGCTGGCCACCGGACCGATGGCGGTGCACGCGGCGCTGCTCTGGCGGCAGTGGAGCACCGACGTCACGCTGTTCGAGCACACCTGGGCCGGACCGACCCCCGAGGAGGCCGAGCAGCTCGCCGCACGTGGTGTCACCCGGGTGCGGGGAGAGGTCACCGGGGTGCGGCTGGAGGAGGACCGACTGGCCGGGGTCACCCTGGGTGGCGGCCGCCAGGTGGACTGCCAGGCGCTGGTGGTGTCGCCGCGTTTCGCGGCCCGCGCCGAGGTGCTCAGCGCTCTCGGACTGACCGCCGCCGACCAGGAGATGCGGGGCCACTCCATCGGAGCGCACGTACCGGCGGACCCCACGGGCGCCACCACCGTGCCGGGGGTGTGGGTGGCCGGCAACGTGACGAGCCTGGCCGACCAGATCGTCGGAGCCGCCGCCTCGGGCGTCCGCGCGGGGGCCCTGATCAACACCGACCTGGTCACCGAGGACACCGCCGAGGCCGTGCGGGCCTACGGCGGGTTCACCCCCCGCCGGGAACAGGAGGTCACCGACCGGGTCGTGGGTGGCGCGCGGCACGGCCTATGACCCGGTGCCCGCGTCCCCGTTCCTGGGCCGCGCCCCGGCGCCGGCGTCCCGAGACCAGCCCGCCCGCCCCAGCCCACCGACGGGCTCCCCGGACGGAGCCGACGGCGGGAGACACGACGTCACCACCACCGCGATGAGGAGTCGACCATGTCCACTGCCGCCAGCCAGGACGAACAGTTCTGGAACGACCTCTACGACCGCTCGGACCGGATCTGGAGCGGCAGACCCAACGCCGCACTCGTGCGGGAGACCACTGACCTGAGCCCCGGCCACGCCCTGGACCTGGGGTGCGGTGAGGGAGGGGACGCCGTCTGGCTGGCCAGCCGGGGTTGGCGGGTCACCGCCACCGACATCTCCCGGGTGGCATTGGCCCGAACCCGGCGACACGCCGACGAGGCCGGCGTCGGCCACCTCGTCGACGACGAACACCACGACCTCGCGGTGTCCTTCCCCGCCGGGGAGTTCGACCTCGTCTCCGCGCAGTTCCTCCAGTCACCGAGGGAACTGCCCCGGGAACGGGTCCTGCGCAGGGCGGCGGCCGCGGTGCGACCGGGCGGGACGCTGCTGGTCGTCGGGCACGCCGCCGGCCCGTCCTGGGCCACGGGCGAGCACCAGGAGGTGAGGTTCCCGAGCGCGCGGGAGGTCCTGGACAGCCTGGCGCTGGCGGATCAGGAGTGGGAGGAGCTGCGCTGCGAGGAGTGGACCCGCGCCCAGGACGGCCCGGACGGCCAGCCCGGTGCCATGACCGACAGCATCGTCCGGGTCCGGCGGCGCCAGCGGTGACCAGGAGGTGGACAGCGTCGTCCGCCTCCCGCCGGTTTCCCCGCCGCCCTCGGTGCGCCTGGCCCCCGGAACTGGGTGGACACTGCTGCTACCGTGGCCGGGAGCAGTGTTCCCAGCAGGGGGAGACCGAACGTGGTGAGTGACGACGACATCTCCGGGTGAGCCCGGATGTGCCCTGGCCGCCGGCATCAGCGTGTGACGCCGCCGGGGCCGCCGTCGTCCCTTCCTCCTCCCGTTCCCGTCCCGCGCGTGCGGGGCCGGACGGTCCGAGCACCGCGAGGTATCCCATGTCCGATGCCGCCATCACCTGTTCCGACCTGTCCTTCGCCTGGCCCGACGGCACCACGGTCCTCCAGGGCCTGTCCTGCGCCCTCGGGGCCGGCCGCACCGGCCTGGTCGCACCCAACGGCGCCGGCAAGAGCACTCTCCTCCGCCTGATCGCCGGCGAGCAGCAGCCCACCGGGGGAAGCGTCACCACACGCGGCGTCGTCGGGTACCTCCCGCAGACGCTCCCGCTGTCCAGTGACCTGAGCGTCGCCGAGGTGCTGGGAGTGGCGCCACGGCTGGCCGCGCTCGCCGCGATCGAGGCCGGCGACACCCGCGAGGAGCTGTTCGACACCATCGGCGACGACTGGGACGTCCAGGACCGCACCCGCACCGAGCTGGACCGGCTCGGACTCCACGACGTCCGTCCCGAACACCGGCTGGGCACGCTCAGCGGGGGGCAGATCGTCTCCCTCGGCCTGGCGGCCCGGCTGCTGGCCCGCCCCGACGTCCTGCTGCTCGACGAACCCACCAACAACCTCGACCTGGCCGCCCGCCGCCGGCTGTCCGAGGTGCTCGCATCCTGGCAGGGATGCCTGGTCGTCGTCAGCCACGACCGGACGCTGCTGGACCAGATGGACCGCATCGCCGAACTGGACCGGGGTCGGCTCCGCTTCCACGGAGGGAACTTCACCTCCTACGAACAGGCTGTCCGCGCCGAACGGGAGACCGCCGAACGCGCCGTCCGCAGCGCCGAGCAGGAGGTCCGCCGGGAGAAGCGGGAGATGCAACAGGCCAGGGAGCGGGCCGAGCGGCGGGCCAGTACCGCGGCACGCAACCTGGGCAACGCGGGCCTGCCGAGGATCGTCGCGGGCGGGTTGAAGCGCGGCGCGCAGGAGTCGGCGGGCCGTGCCAGGGAGACCCACGCCGCCAGGGTGGCCGAGGCGAGGACGCGGTTGGAGGAGGCTGAACGCGCCGTCCGGGACGACCAGCGGATCTCCCTCGACCTGCCCGCGACGCACCTGCCCGCCGGGCGGACGGTGTTCCTCGGGCAGGGGCTCCGGGTGCGGCGTGGTGACCGTGACCTCTTCGGTGGCGACGGGGTCGACCTGGCCATCCGAGGCCCCGAACGGATCGCGCTGACCGGTGCCAACGCCTCGGGGAAGTCCACCCTGCTCCGTCTCGTCTCCGGCGAGTGGCGGCCGGACGAGGGGACGACCCGTCGGGTGGAGGGGCGGATCGCCGCGCTGTCGCAACGACTGGACCTGCTCGATCCCGACCGGACGGTGGCGGAGAACCTCGCCGCCTTCGCACCCGAGCTGCCGCCGTCGCGGCGGATGCACCTGCTCGCCCGGTTCCTGTTCCGGGACGGACGCGCCCAGCTACCGGTGGGCGCGCTCTCCGGTGGGGAGCGGCTCCGCGCCACGTTGGCCTGTGTCCTGTTCGCCGAGCCCGCTCCCCAGTTGCTGCTGCTCGACGAACCCACCAACAACCTGGACCTGGTCAGCGTCGGCCAGTTGGAGAGCGCGCTGAACGCCTACCAGGGTGCGTTCGTCGTGGTCAGCCACGACGAACGGTTCCTCTCGGCGATCGGGGTCCAGCGTTGGCTGCGGTTGTCCGAGGGACGGCTGGTGGAGGGACCCGGGCCCGAGGCGGAGTGAGGACGGTCGGGTCGAACGACGCGGCGGACCAGGCCTGGTGCGCCCGTCGAGGCCGGGCGCGCTTCGGAACCAGTGGTGGTCAGCACATCGCGCAGGCGGGTTGAACCGGGGATGCGCGGTGTACCCACGGCCAGCGTGCCTGGTGCCCCACCTGGTCCGGGCCCCCGGTCGCGGGTCAAGAACGCCGGGCGCGGCGGAGACGGCGGTGGGGCCGCGATACCCGGGCGGCAGGGTGCCGAGTACCGGCCCCCTGCCGGCGAGGTGACCTCGGTGCGGCCGGGTGGGTGACGGCCCGGCGTTGGGCACGGGGTCTCGTGCGACCAGGGCGGGGTCCCGAGCACCGGTACGAGCTTTCCTCACGACCCTTCGACCCGGAGTGGGAGGGGGAGACCTAGGCTTCGTCCTCCTCGACGGTGACGTACCCGCCGCCGTCGACGCTGAGCTGCCGGTGCGCGCGATTGAGGGCGTCCTGCCTGCTCCCACCGACGCGAGCGGTCTGCTGTCCTTCGGCGTTGGTGATCTGCCAGCCGCTGACCAGGTCCGGGGCGATGTGGCGTGTGTGCACTGCGAAAGTCCTTCCGGCTCGTTCGTCATGCCGCCGCGTCGCCCCGGAGGGGCGCGCGGGGTGTTGTCTCCCCCAGGGCCCCGCGTCATCGGAGCGGTTCATCCGGGGTCGACCGAGGGATGGGATGGGTCGGGAGGTTGGCGTGTGACGCGGGCACGGCGACCTCCCGGGGTAGCGGCCCCGTTCCCCCGGGGCCGCGTTGTCGGCCGCGCTCAAGGCCTGCCACCCGGCCCGAAGTGGTGGGTGTGGCGTCAGGGCATGGCGCGGGCGGCCTCCACACTGCCGAAGCAGGGCACGGTGTGGTGCAGGCCGGCGGCCGTCAGTGCCCGGTTCACGGCAGGGGTGCCGTCGACCAGGCACAGCGTGGTGCCCCGGTGCGTGGCGTAGCGGTGCGCGCACACCAGCAGTCGCAGAGCGTCCACACCCAGGAAACTGACCTTCCTGAGGTCGACGACGAGCCGGCTCGGCGTGGCGAGCAACCGCTGCCACATCAGATCCGCCAATCGCGGAGTCACAGCCGAGTCGAGGTCGCCGGAGACGGTGAGTACCGCGACTGCCTGATCGGTCACGTCCAGATGCGGTCGCGGCGCGGCGGAGGTCGACCGCGGCCGGTCAGGGTTGCCGCCGGGCGAAGGGGGATGGACGTCGTCGCGCTGGTGCGGGCGTAGCGGCATCGTCGGTCTCCTGTTCAACGTGGAGGAGGAGCCGTCCACCGTGCTCACCTACGGGTGGGCGCGGTGGCCGAGGAGATACACCGTGACGGCATCACCGACGGGTTCGAAACGGCGGGAACATATGCAGTCGCGGGCCTCTCGGGCTCTGCCAGCTGCTGCTCAACCAGCCACCATTGACCGTACGGCACTCGCGGACCCATGTCGAGGATTCGACCGGGTCGATCGGGGCCACAGGTGCCGGCACCGTCCCGGAGGAAGGAGTGCGCGATGAGTACCGAGCGTGAGGAGGAGCTGGCGGTCGCGCTGGCGCACATGGCGCGGAGCCTGCTGGCGGAGAACACCGTGCAGGACACACTGAACCGCGTCGTCGAACACGCGGTGGACCTGGTGGACGGCTGCGAACACGCCGGGATCCTCACCCTGCGTGTGGGCCACGGCGAGGACCGGCCACGGCAGGTGCGGACGCTGCCGCCACCGATGACCTGGTCCGGCGGTCCGACCGGATCCAGGCCGAGCTGGACGAAGGCCCCTGTCTGGACGCGGCGAAGCACCGCGAGCAGGTCTACCGCATCGCGGATATGACCAGTGAGCAGCAGCGGTGGCCGCGCTACGCCCCTTGGGCCCAGGAGCTGGGTGTGGGCAGCATGATGGGCTTCCTGCTGTACACCGACGACGACGAACTCGGCTCGCTGGACCTCTACTCCCCCCGGCCGAACATGTTCACCGAGCGCTCCGAGTTGGTGGGCTGGATTCTGGCCTCCCACGCTGCCGTCGCCTTCTCCTCCGCCCGGCTGGGGGCACAACTGCACGCGGCCATCGGTACCCGTCAGCACATCGGTGAAGCGCTCGGCATCGTCATGGAACGCTACAAGATGACCGAGGACCAGGCGTTCGCCTTGATCAGGACACAGTCCCAACATCGCAACGTCAAGATTCGCGACCTCGCCGAGCGGATCGCCGCGACCGGGGAGATTCCCGGGGCGACCGAGACCTCCCCCTCTCCCACCCCACCCAGGGCCCGGCGGACGCGCGCGGGTGATGAGACCGGATGACCGTGGGGGCGAGCCCGCCGCCCACGGCTCGGGGTGACCGCGCCACGCGGCCCCAGCGGCCGGCCAGGATCACGACGACCCGCTCGACCCCGCGCGCGACCTCGTGGCGTGCGCCCGCGGCGGCGCGTGCCGCCGGGTCAGGGCCACTCCCACCAGCACGACCACCATCCCGAGCACGACGCGGACGTCCACCACCTCGGAGAGCACCACCGCCCCCAGGGACACCGAGACCACCGGGAGGAGGTACCCGACACTGGCCGTGGTCGTGGCGCCGACGTCCCCGATGAGCCGGAAGTTCAGGTAGAAGGTGAGCCCCGTGCTCAGCACGCCCAGTGCCACCACCGCGGCCCAGCCCGTCGCGGTCACCGACGGCGGGGACGCGGGCAGGCCGTCCACCAGCAGCAGGGGGATGCTCAGCCCGGTGGCCGCGAGGAGCTGCGCCGCCGAGAGGGCCAGCGGGCCCGAGCCGGTGCCGGTGAGGTGGCGGGCCATGTAGGTGAAGGCGACCGCGTAGCTGATCGCCGCGCCGAGCAGGGCGATCGCGCCGAGGCCGATGTCCACCGGTTGCCGCCACGGGGCGAGCAGCACCACCGTTCCCGCGAAACCGACGAGCAGGCCCGTCAGCCGCAGGGGGTGGGGGCGGCGTTCCATCCCCAGGACCAGTCCGAGCAGCAGGGACCACAACGGGGTCGTGGCGTTCACCACCCCGGCCGTCCCCGAATCCACGGTCCGCTGGCCCACGGCGATCAGCAGGAAGGGCACCGCGTTGCACCACAACGCCGCGACCGTGACCCGACCCCAGGTGGCCAGGTCGCGGGCAGCCGTTGCCGGGCCAGCCCGGCCAGGAGCAGGAGCACCACCGCGCCCAACGCGCTGCGCAGCGTGGCGATCAAGGGTGGGGTCATGCCGCCCGCCAACGCCAGGTCGACCCAGAGGAACGCGGAACCCCACAGCAGGGCGAGCACGACCATCCGCCCCGCCACGCCCCTGGTTTCGCCCAGCACCGCCGACCTCCTCGACTCGACCACGTCCTGTCCCGTTGAAGCCTGCCCCGCCACATACGTAAGGACAAGCGAAAGGTTCAACAGGAACGCGTAAGCTGAGCTACATGTTGGACGTTCGTCGCCTCCAGACGTTGCGTGCCGTGATCACCACCGGGTCGATCACCTCGGCCGCCACGAACCTGGGTTACACCCCCTCCGCCGTGAGCCAGCAGATCGGGACCCTGGAACGGGAAACGGGCTCCGCTCTGCTGGAACGCGTGGGCCGGGGAGTGCGCCCCACCGCCGCCGGCCGGCTCCTCGCCGAGCACGCGGCGACGATCGGGAAGGGGATCTCCGAAGCCGAGGCCGCGTTGGCCGACCTCCGCGCCGGCCGCACCGGCAGCCTGACGATCCCCTACGTCGCCACGGCCGGGGCGAACCTGGTGGCACCAGCACTGGCGCGACTGCGGTCCACCCACCCCGGGATCGGCGTCACGCTCCGGACCAGCGCGGACCCCGTGCCCGAAGTGCTGCGGGGCGAGGCCGACCTCGGGGTGGCCGTCCGGTCCGCCGGGTGGAGCGGCACCCCACCCCACCTGGTGCCGCTGGCCGACGACCCCTACCGGCTCGTGCTCCCACCCGGCCACCGACTGGCCACCCGGGACGCGGTGCCCCTCTCCGAACTCGCCCACGAACCCTGGGTGGGCGCCGAACCGCCCGGCCCGTGCCGGGACGTCGTGCTCACCGCCTGCGCCGCGGCCGGGTTCACGCCGTCCCCGGTGGTGGACGGTGTGGACTACGCCACCGCCCAGGGTTTCGTCGCCGCGGGGCTCGGCGTGGCGCTGGTACCCGCCCTCGCCCTGCACGGCCCCACCCCGGCGTGGTCGTCCGCGCGGTGCGCCACCCCGAGCCCGTGCGTCCCATCATCGCGGTGACCCGGCACGCCTCCGGGGAGCAACCGGCGGTGGAGGCGGCGCTCGCCGCGTTCCACGCCGCCGCCCGGGCCAGCCAGGTCACCCCGGAGGCACGAGGCACGTGACCGGGGACCGACCACGGCGAGGAAACCCGACGGCGCGCCCCACCCCGGATCCCACCCCGGGGCCGGAGCGCCACCTCCGACCGGCGCCCGCGACGGCCAGGGCGGGACACGCGCGGTCAGGCCCGGCGCAGCCGCGCCAGGATGCCCTCGAGGTCACGGGTGAACATGTCATGGCGGAAGAAGTGCCCACCCGGCGCCTCATGCGCCTCGTGCGGGATACCAGCACCATCCAACACGGCGCGGAACTCCCGTTGCCCGGCGAGCACCTGACCCTCGTTGACGGTGTCGAACCAGTTCACCGGGTCAGGGCTGCTCCCCGCCACCAGGAAAACCCGCTTGCCCCGGTAGCTCTCCACGCGTTCGACCGGGTTGTCCGCGCTGACCCGTGCCTCGTCCCACGGCACGCCGTACACGGTCCCGCCGGCCAGGTCCAACGCACCCGAGGACAGGTTGGCCCAGTGCACCACCAGCCCGGCATCCCGACGCAGGCTCGCCGGACCGGAGTGGGAGCTCACCGACGCGAAGTGCCCGAAGTACTTCGCCGCGTACTTCAGGGCCCCGAACCCGCCCATCGAGAACCCGGCGACCCCACGCCCGTCGTACTCGGCGTAGGTGCGGAAGTGCGCGTCGATCCAGGGGAGGAGCTGGTGGATGTGGAAGTCCTCCCAGTTCCGAGGACCGGTGAGCGAACTGACCGGGTTGGAGTACCACCCGGCGTGCCCGCCGTCGGGCATCACGACGATGATCGGCTTGCCCCGGGTCAGCTCCCGGATCCCCTCCCGGTCGAAGCTGATGAAGTCCTGGTCCAGGCCGCCACCGTGCAGCAGGTAGAGCACGGGGTAGGTGCGACCGCTGGTGTGGTAGTCCTCGGGCAACAGGACGTTGACCGCCGGGTTCCACCCGATCGCGTCGGTGGCGAACCGGTAGTACCACATGCGGGGGTCGTCCTCGCCGCGTTCCACGACGGTCAGCCCGTGACGCGCCACGGGTGACGCGGCGGCCGAGGCCACCGTGCCCCCCGCGCCAAGGGCCACCGCCGCGGTGACACCACCCACGGCTTTGAACAGAGTCCTGCGAGTGGGGCGAAAATCGCGCACGTGACCTCCTCGTGGAGAAGTGACCGATCCTGCGCTGGTGACAGGAGCGATTCACAGCGTGTCATCCGCCCGGTGCGTCCCGAGGGGTTTCGGGGAAAACACCCTGTGCTCACCCGAGCACCGATCGCGACGACGCGCCCGATCACGTGGCCGTGGGAGGGGTGGGAACACGCGCTCGCCGTGCGAGACGAACTGTCGGCACCGGCCCTCACCCGCATGGAGCGGCAGGCACCGAACGCGCCCCGCCCGGGACCACACCCCCTCAACTCCCCCGGAAGGTGCGGCGGTAGGCGTCGGGCGAGACGCCCACCACCGCCCGCAGGTGGTGGCGCAGCGCCGGCGCCGTTCCCAGCCCCACCGCCCTGGCCACCGCCTCCACCGGAAGGTCGGTGCGTTCCAACAGTTCACGGGCGCGTTCGACGCGCTGCCGCGTCAGCCACCGCGACGGTGAGGTCCCCACCTCCAGTCGGAACCTGCGGGTGAACGTCCGCACACTCATCGACACCCGCGCCGCGAGATCGGACAGGGCCAGGGGATCAGCGAGGTGGTCCAGCGCCCACTCCCGCGCCGGCCCGGTCCCACCCGCCGCCGGCCGGGTGACGGGGTTGGGCACGAACTGCGCCTGGCCTCCTTCCCGGTGCGGCGGCACCACGGTGGCCCTGGCGACCTCGTTGGCGACCGACGCCCCGTGGTCGGAGCGGATCATGTGCAGGCACAGGTCGATGCCGGCGGCCTCGCCGGCGGCGGTCAGCACGTCGCCGTTGTCGGTGTAGAGCACGTTCTCGTCCACCCGCACCCCCGGGTACACGCGCCGCAGGTGCGCCGCCGACTTCCAGTGGGTGGTGGCGACCCTGCCCTCGAGCAGTCCGACGGCGGCGAGCAGGAACGCCCCGGTGCAGACCGAGGCGATGCGCGTCCCAGGACGGGCCCGCGACAGCACCGGACCGTAGGCCGCGGCCAGCGCGGCCGGCTCCAGCCGCTCATCCTCCTCGTGGGAGGCGGGAACGATCAGCGTGTCGCAACGGGCCACCGCCTCGGGGCCGTGCTCGACCCGCACCTCGAAATCCGCGTCGCTGCGCAGGAACCCCGGAACGGCCGCGCAGGTCACCACCTCGTACAACGGGTCTCCGGTGGGGGAGCGGGCCTGCCGGAACAGCTGGTGCACGGCACCCAACTCGAGGGGCATCACGCCGTGGCGGACGAACACCGCGACGCGGATCGGTTCCGACGCGGCGGCAGTGGTGACGATGGCCCGAATCCTTCCCACTCTGGCCGGTGGACCGCTTGTCCCACCCTCGGCCGCCGACCATTCTCGCTGGCGGATGGACGCACGTCGAGACAGGAGATGACCGATGAAGGTGTTGTGGGTCTTCGCTCACCCCGAACCCGCCTCGCTCAGCGCCGCCCTGCGGGACGAGGGCCTCGCGGCGCTCACCGAGGACGGGCACGACCACCGCGTGTCCGACCTCTACGCGATGGGGTGGAAGGCCGTGGTGGACCGGGAGGACTTCCCCGGGGAGGCCCCGACGGACCGGTTGGTGATCACCCAGGCCTCCCGGCGGGGCTACCAGGGCGGCACGTTGAGCGAGGACATCCTGGCGGAGCAGGAGAAACTCGACTGGGCGGACGCGGTCGTGTTCCAGTTCCCGCTCTGGTGGTACGGCATGCCCGCCATCCTCAAGGGCTGGTTCGACCGGGTGTTCGTCAAGGGCTACGCCTACGGCGTCCGGGAGAACGGTTCCTCGGGGCGCACCCTGCGCTACGGGCAGGGACGGTTGTCGGGCAAGCGGGCACTGACGGTGGTGACGGTCGGCGGACCGGAACCCACCTTCGAACCCCGGGGCATCAACGGTCAACTCGACCACGTGTTGTTCCCGCTGCTGCACGGAACCCTCTGGTACACGGGGATGTCGGCGCTGCCGCCGGTGGCGGTCCACGGCGCGGACCGTCTCTCCGAGGAGGACTACGGGGTGGCGGCGCGGCGGGTGCGGGCAGCGGTGTCGACCCTCGCCGACACCGACCCGATCGCCTACCGCACCCAGAACGGGGGCGACTACGACGACCGCTTGGTCCTGCGCCCCCACCTCGCGGCGGGCCGGTCGGGCCTGTCGGTGCACGTCGCGGACTGAGCGGGATGGACGCGCCGGCCGGGGGCCGCCCGACGGGTGCGGGCAGTCCGGAGGCCCGTGGTGCGCCGGAGCTCGGCCACGTCCGTGGACGGGCCCGACCCGATGGACCGCGCCACCCCGGATGCCGACCGCCATGGCCGTCCTCGACCAGTGGGCATGACTCCGGACCCGCCGGCCCTCCGTCCCCGCTGGCACGCTGCCGGCACACCGCCCACGATCGGCGGCGGCCCCGCCTGCCCGCGGCGGACCGGGCAGACATGTGCCCGGGGCCCGACTCCGCCGGGGCGCGCCGAGGAACCCGACGACCCTGGCGGAGACCCGACCGGCGATCGACGATCAGCCCGACGGGGTCGCCCCGGGCTCCAGGGACCGGATCACCCGGGCGGGGTTGCCCACCGCCACCACGTTCGCCGGCAGATCCCTGGTCACCACCGCGCCCGCGCCGACCACCGTGTTCTCCCCGATCGTCACCCCCGGGCAGACGATCACCCCGCCCCCGAGCCACACGTTGTCCCCGATCGTGATCGGTTCCGCCGACTCCCACCGCGCGCGCCGCCGCACCGGGTCCAGCGGGTGCGTCGGGGTCAACAGCTGCACGTTGGGGCCGATCTGCGTGTCGGATCCGATCGAGATGCGCGCGACGTCGAGCAGGACGACACCGAAGTTGATGAAGGTCCCCGCGCCGATCGTCACCTGGTACCCGTAGTCCAGGCCCAACGGAGGTCGGATCTCCACCCCGTCCCCGACCGCGCCGAGCAGCTCCTCCAGGATCGTCCGGCGCAGGGCGTCCTCGCCGGGGTGCGCGGTGTTGTACCGGTGGGACAGGTTCGCGGCCCGGCGGCGGTCGGCGTCGAGCTCGACGTCGTCAGCGAGGTAGGGCTCCCCGGCGAGCATGCGTTCCTTCTGGCTCGGCAACGCGGTGGTCCTTCCTTCTCCCGTGGACCCGGGGGCCCCGGGCACGCCACCCGATGATCTCGCGGTCCTCGGCGGCTGTCGACGGTGTCATCCCGTTGCCGCCGCACGCCGGCGGGGGAGACGGCCGCTCGGGCGACCCGAGCAGCATCCGCTCCACCGACTCCCGGTGGTCTCCGGCGGGAATCGCGCCTGGGTGGTCCGCACCTGCTGCGACCGGAGCGGCGGGCCGGCTGCGTCCCGGTGACTCGCGGTCGCTCTCCGCCCGGGGCGGGCGACGTCGGGAGCCCGTGCCGTGGACGGGAGGAGTCCTCCTCGACCAGCCACACGAGGCGCTGTCGGTCACCTCCCGTCCCGTTCGAGGGGTTTCGCCTCCCTCCCATCGGCGGGGGTTCGCTGCCCCCCCAGCCTGGTGGGCCGTCGACACGATCATGCCGGGACACGCGGGCGCCGTCCGGCTGGGAGGCGGGGGTGGGGTGTCGCGGAGCCTGGCGGCCGTGGCGACGAGCGATGCGACGGCCGGACTGTACCCGCTGGGAGGCCAGGCGATCACCGTCGTTACCCGTGGCGCGTCGATGACGGGCACCGCGACGTGCGCGGGCCACTGCCAGGCACGGCTGGAGGCGGGGATGACCAGCAGCGTCCTGCCCAGCGCCACCAGCTGGGCGAGTTGCGACTGGCTGCGCACCTCCGGTCCGGGCCCGTCCGGGTAGGACCCGTCGATCCGGGGCCACCGCGCGATGGGCAGGTCCGGTACGTCCTGGACGTCGGCCAGCGTGAGCTGCTCGAGCGCCGCGAGCGGATGCCCCGCGGGGAGCAGCGCGACCTGACCTTCGACACAGAGGTCCTCGGTGTCGAACCCGGCGAGGTCGTCGAACGGTCGGTGCATGACCGCCACGTCGGCGCGCCCGTCGCGCAGCAGCCGTGCCTGCTCGCCGACCTCACACGGCAGGACCTCGATCGGTACCGCACCAGGTTCGTCGTCCAGCGTGTCGAGGAGCCGTCGCAGCAGTTCGTGGGATGCCCCGGCCTTGGTCGTGAGCACCAGCGGACGGGCCGGGTCCCCGGCTCGCCGCGTCCGCCGCGCGACGGCGGCGACCGCGTCGAGGGCCACCCTGGCCTCGCGGAGCATGACTTCGCCGGCTGCGGTGAGCGCCACGCCACGACGGTTGCGGTCCAGCAGGGAGACGCCGAGCCGTCGTTCGAGCTGGCTGATCGCGCGGGAGAGCGGTGGCTGCGCGATCCCGAGCCGGCGGGCGGCGCGTCCGAAGTGCAGTTCCTCGGCGAGGGCGACGAAGTACCTGAGCTGGCGAGTCTCGAGGTCATGCACGAACGAAGCCTACCGACTGATACCTGCCGGGTATCAGAGCCTACGGACTCGATCTTGGACACCGACCGGGCGACGCGGGAAGCATGGATCAGGTGAACGACACGAAGACCGCGCTGGTCACCGGCGCGAACAAGGGCATCGGCTTCGCCATCGCACAGGGCCTCGGGATGATCGGCTTCACCATCGCGGTGGGCGCGCGCGACGACACCCGACGCGAGGACGCCGTCGACCGCCTGGGTGCCACCGGTATCACGGCGTTCGGGGTCTCCCTCGACGTCACCAGTGACGAGAGCGCCGGCGCGGCGGCCGAGGCCGTCGAGCGGAGGGCGGGTCGGCTCGACGTGCTCGTCAACAACGCGGGCATCGCCGGTCGCGCCGACAATGGCAGGCAGGACCCGACGACGCTCGACCTCGACGTCCTCCGCACCGTCCTCGACACGAACGTCCTCGGAGTCGTTCGGGTGACCAACGCGATGCTCCCGCTGCTCAGCCGCGCCGACGCACCACGCATCGTCAACGTGTCGAGCACCATGGGATCGCTGGCACTGGGTGCCGGCGGACCACTCATGGCCGCGTACGCACCCTCGAAGTCCCTGCTCAACAGCATGACCGCGCAGTACGCCCGCCGGCTCGCCGACACCCCCGTCATCGTGAACGCGTGCTGTCCCGGCTTCGTGGCGACCGACTTCACCGGCTTCGACGCGCCCCGGACCCCCGAGCAGGGCGCCGCGATCGCCATCCGGCTCGCCACCCTCCCCGACGACGGGCCCCGAGGCGGTTTCTTCGACGACGGCGGCACCGTCCCCTGGTGATCCCGACATCGGGGCCGCGCTCCTGACCCGAGCCGGCGCCGGCGGCACACCGAGCTGTCGATCGACTCCGGCGCGACCACACCCCGACCGAGGCCTGACCCGCCGACTGCCGGACACCGCCCCGCGTCCCGTCAGCCAACCCACCGCCCGCCGGCACACCCCGCAGTGGGGCATGGAGGGGGAGCGGCCCGCCCGAACACCGCCCGGCGACGGTCCGGAACGGGCCATCCGACACCCCGCCCCGGACCGGCACACGCGGCCCCCGCGCTCCGCCGAACTGCCAGAATGATCAGGGGAGAGGAAGGGACGGTCCCGGCATGCGACTGGCACACCACGAACCCGGCACCCCGAGGACGACCACGATCGCCGGCGGGACGGCGCAGGTCGTCACCAACTCCGGGCTCGGCGGTGACTCGACGTTGATCCTCACCGCCACCGCGCGCACCGGGCACAGCGTCGCCGCGCTCGTCTCCGCCTGGCTCGGTTCCTTCACCGAATCCCACGACACCCGCGCCGCCTACGGCCGGGACCTGCGGGAGTACCTGTCCTGGTGCGCGGCCCGGAGCCTCGACCCCCTCACCACGCGCCTGCCCGAAGTGCAGATGTACGCCACCGAACTCGCCGCCGCGCTCAACCCCCGCACCGGCCGCCCCTTCGCCGCCTCCACCCGCGCCAGGAAACTGGCCGCGGTCTCCAGCTGGTACACCTTCCTCGTCCGCGCCGGGGCGATCGACGCCAACCCCGCCCGGGACGCCGCCCGCCCCCGGTACGACCGCCGCCACTCGCCGACCTCCACCGTCACCGAACGGCAGGCCGCCGAGATGATCAACGTCAGCCGCCGCCACACCCACCGCACCCTCGGCACCCAGGGCGCCGCACTGGCGATGGTGCTGCTCATCGACCTGGGCATCCGCGTCTCCGAACTGTGCAACGCCAACCTGGGGGACCTGGGGCACCGCGACGGGCTGCGCACCCTGACCATCCGCATGAAGGGCGGCAAGATCCGCACCCGACCGATCCCCGCCCAGCTGACGCCCCTGCTCGACTCCTACCTGGCCACTCGCCGCACCGCCGGTGTCACCGCCCCGCTCCTGGCCACCGTCGAAGGCCAGCGCGTCAACCGCCACCAGATCTACCGGCTGGTGCAACGCCTGGCCGCCGAAGCAGGGGTCCCCATGCCCGACCGCATCACCCCGCACTCCATGCGCCACGCCTTCAACACCATCGCCCGGGAACGCGGAGCCGCCCTGGAGGACCGCCGTGACGCGCTCGGCCACTCCTCCGCCGCCGTGACCCAGCTCTACGACCACGTCGCCCTCTCGGTGACCCGCGACCCCGCTCACCTGGTCGCCGCCGCCACCGCCGCCCCCGAGCCCACACCGCCCACCCCCGGCTGATCCCCACCCCGCCCGTCGACGCCAGGCGCCTCGGCGCACCGGCCCCGGACGCACCGCTGCCGCCGGGCACCCGCGTCCCGGGCGGGCACCGCGACCGACCGGCGCACCTCCCGCCGCCCCCCAACCGGGAATGCCAAGATACTGCGGTGTCCGACGACGCCCCGCCTCCGCACTCCGACACCGCACCCGACGCGCCAGCCCCGGGGGAACACCAGCCACCCGAGCACCCCACGACGACCAGCAGCGCCCTGCCCCAGCCCACCGGCACCTGCAACTACCCCGACTGCGGACGTCCGGTGTTCCGGGCCCCCGGCCCCGGACGGCCCTCCGAGTACTGCGACCGCCCCGACCACACCCGGTGGCGGGCCTGGCGGGAACGGCAACGACGCCAGGAACCCACCCCCGCCAACGTCACCGTGACGAAACCCGCTGGACCGGTCACCGCCGCCACCGGGAGGGCAGCGGACCTGCTCGACGAGTTCCGCACCCTGTCCCACCAACTGTCCAAGGTCCTCGCCGGCGCCGTCAGCGAACTGTCCACCATCTCCGACCCCGCCGCCAGCCAGGAACAGATCCAGCAGATCCAGGCCGAAGGCGCCCGCCGGATCGCCGAGGCCGAGACGGCGCTCCTCGTCGCCCAACGACAGCGCCGCGACGCCGACGACGCCCGCCGCGCCGCCGAACAGGCCACCGAGGACGCCATCGCCGCCGCGGAAGCCGCCGAAACCGAACGCACCACCGCACTCGCCGAACGCGACACCGCGCTCCGCGCCGCCGAACGGGACACCCGCCTGGCCCAGGAACAGGCGGAAGTCGCCCGCACCGAAGCCGAGGTCGCGATCGCCGCCGCACGCCGCGAGGCCACCGACAGCATCGAACAAGCCCGCGACCAGGCCGTTCGCCTCACCGAGGCCGCCCGCCGGCAGGCGGCGCAGGACATCGACGCCATCCGCCGCGCCGCCGCCGAGGACATCAGCGCCGAACGGGAACTGCGGGAACAGGCCGCGGTCCGCGCCGAACGCGCCGACACCCTGACCCGACACGCCGAACGCCAGGTCGACGAACTGCGCGCCGAACTCTCCCGCGCCCGGGAGGAGACCACGCGGCTCCGCGAACACCACACCCAGGAGATCGACCAGCTCAACCAGCTCCTGGCCGAGCGGCAACGGGCCGCCACCGACGCCGCCAACCAGGCCCGTGACCTCGCCGCCGAACGCCTCGCCGCCCTCGAAGCGATCCGCGACCAGGCCCTCACCCGCGCCGAACGCGCCGAACGCCACCTCGACCGGCTCCTCGCCGAGCGGGAACCCACTCACCCACCGCGCGCGGACACCCCCGCCCACGACTGATCACACCCCACCCGAGCAGCCCCCACCGGGGCCCGCGACAACCCCGACACCGGCCGCACCGGACACGACCGGGTTAGAGTCACCACCGCCCACCCGACACGACCACCCACCCCGGCACCCGGACCGCCCCAGCGGCCAGAGGGAGGAAACGGCACCGTGCCCAACCCCGACCCCCTGCTGACCGTGGCCCACCCCCACGTGCACGAACTCGAGATCCGCCGCTCCCGGTTCCGTTGCCTGGTCGCCGAGGCCACCGACGAAACCACCGCCCGCGGCCTGGTCACCGACCAGCGCACCGCCCACCCCAAGGCCAACCACCACTGCGTCGCCTACGTCCTCGGGTCACACCGGGAGATCCAACGCTCCAGCGACGACGGAGAACCCGGCGGAACCGCCGGCGTCCCCATGCTCGACGTACTCCTGCGACGCGGCATGACCAACACCGTCGCGGTGGTGACCCGCTACTTCGGCGGCATCCGCCTGGGCGCCGGCGGCCTGGTCCGCGCCTACGGACAGGCGGTGTCCCAGACCCTCGACCTCGCCGGGACCGCCGTACTCCGCCCCTACCTGCGATGCCAGCTGCGCGCCGACTACGCCGACGCCGGCCTGCTCGAACACGAGATCCGCCAGACCAGCGGGGATCTGCGCACCGTCACCTACCAGGACCACGCCGAGTTCGAGGTGGACGTCCCGGAGACCGACCTGGATTCCTTCCGGCACTGGGCCAGCAGAACCGCCGGCGGCCGGGTCCACCTGCTGATCGGGCACCGCCACCACCGGCGGTGACCCACCTCGCCGACCCCGCCGGCATGGGGGAGCGGGCCCCGGACGGCACGCCACCAGGGCTCGCGCTCACCCGTAGATGCCCTGCACCGCCCCCGAGGCGATCGCCGTCACCACCTTGAAGCACTTCATCGCCTCGGTCATCGACTCGGCGGTGAACCCCACCCGCCGCACCGACACCTGCTCCACCGTCGGCACCACCGCCGCGGCCGCGGCCAGGTGCGCCGCGTCGAACTCGACCTCGACGCGATGCGCGGCCGGCGCCGGCTCACCCCGCCCCGCCCGGCCCATCCCGGCCTCCGCCGCGGCCCGCACGACCTCCGCCGCCCGCGCCGGCGGCAGGCAGATCGCCGCGTACCGGCTCACGCACTCCTTCACCACCGCCACCTCAGCACCCGGCGCGTACTCGGCGGCGTCCTGGCAGGTCAGGTCGTCCCCGGTGACCGCGAGCACCGGAACCCCGTGCTCGGCGGCCAGCGCCGCGTTCAACCGGCCCTCACTGGCGAGCACCCCGTCCAACCAGACCCCGGTGATCGAGTTCTCCAGATAGGTGTGCGCCAACACCCCATCCACCCCGGCGGCCGCGTGGTAGCCGAGGAACACCACCCCGTCCACCCCGGAGTCCACGCCCTGCATCATCGACAGCGGCTTGTGCCGCCCCGTCAGCAACCGGGCCCGCACGTCCAACGACTCCAACAGCAGGTTCCGCTGCGAGGAATGCGCCTCGTTGACCAGCACGTCAACGGCGCCACCGGCGAACAGGCCCTCCACGCAGGCGTTCACGTCCCCGGTGAACATCGCCCGGAACCGCTGCCACTGCTCAGTGCCAGGAACCACGTCATCGGTCCACGTGACGCCGGTGGCACCTTCCATGTCGGCCGAGATCAGGATGCGCACCCGGCCACCCTAGTGATCACCCCCGGGCACGGGAACGCGACACCCACCCCCACCGCACCGAATTCCACCGTTCGGCGTGCTCCCCGCCCCCCACCTGCGTACGACGACGGTCAACACCCCAGGAGGAACCGGTCCAGAACACGCACCCCGAACTCCAAGCCCGCCACCGGCACCCGTTCGTCCACCCCGTGCGCCATGGCCCGGTAGTCGTACCCGGCCTCGGGTACCCGCAGCGGCGAGAACCCGTACCCGTGAATCCCCAACCTCGCGAACGCCTTCGCGTCCGTACCCCCACCCAGGCAGTACGGAACCACCACCGCCTCCGGGTCCTCCGCCCGCAACGCCGCCGCCATCGACTCGAACCACGGGGAGTCCACCGGAGACTCCACCGCCGGGTTGTACACCAACTGCTCCCGGCTCACCCCCGGCCCCAACAAACGGTCGACCGTCGCCAACAGGTCATCCCCCGACCCCGGCAACGCCCGCGCGTCCAACTCGGCCACCGCCGTCGAGGGGATCACGTTCACCTTGTACCCCGCCGACAACACCGTCGGCGTCACGCTGTTGCGCACCGTCGAGGCCACCAACGCCCCCGCCGCCCCCAACCGCTCCACCGTGCCCGGCACATCCCCCAGATCGCACCGCACCCCCAACGCCGACGACGTGCGCACCAGGAACTCCCGCACCGTCGGCGTCAGCTGGACCGGCCACTCGTACTCCGCCACCCGGTGCACCGCCGCCACCAACCGGCGCACCGCGTTCTCCTCGTTGCGCCGCGACCCGTGCCCGGCCCGCCCACTCGCCGTCACCCGCATGTGCGCCGTACCCCGCTCGGCCGTCCCCACCGGGTACAACCGCACCCCCTCCACCTCATGGCTGACACCGCCGCTCTCACTGATCCCCGCCGCGCACCCCTCGAACAACTGGGCGTGGTTCTTCACCAACCAGCCCGCGCCGAACTCGCCGTTGTCCTCCTCATCGGCCACGAACGCCACCACCACGTCCCGCCGCGGCCGCCGACCCTCCCGCGCCCACCCCGCCAACACCGACACCACCATCGCGCACATGTCCTTCATGTCCACCGCGCCACGACCCCACACGAACCCATCCCGGATCTCCCCGGCGAAGGGGTCCACCGACCACAACACCGGATCAGCCGGCACCACGTCCAGATGCCCGTGCACCAACAACCCCGGCGCGTCCCGGTCCTCACCCGGCACCCGCACCACCACGTTGCTCCGCCGCGGCGCCGACTCCAACACCACCGGCGCGTACCCCACATCGGTCAGCAGCCCCGCGACGAACTCCGCCGCCTCCCGCTCACCCTCGGCGTCACCACCACCCCGGTTGCTCGTGTCGAACCGGATGAGTCGCGCGCACAGTTCCGCCGGATCCACTCGCCCGCCGCCTTCCTGCCGGTCGCCCTGCGCCCAGGCTGGGCCCCGACCGGGCGGCCCGCAGCCCACCACGGCGAAGTACAGACGATCAGGTTACGTCTGGCTACACCTGGGCGACAGTCGTTGACTTCCCACTGTCTCTAGTGGTTTCTTCTCTTCACTCAGCGGATAGGGGACGGTACGGCATGAGTATGAGAAAGTGGGCTGTCGGGGTCGCGGCGGGAATGCTGGCGGTGACCACCGCCCCGGCCGTCGCACCCCTGGGCGCGCCCCAGGCCGACGCGCAGGACGACACCGGCGACCGCACCGTGCTGCGGCTCGGCGTCACCCAGAGCATCGACACGCTCAACCCGTTCGAGGCGATCATGGCGTCCTCGACCGAACTCATGCGCCTGACCTACGAGTCCCTCACCATGCCCAGCGCCGAGGACATGACCCCCACCGGGGCCCTCGCCGAATCCTGGGACACCTCCGACGACGACCTCACCTGGACCTACACCATCCGGGACGACATCACCTGGTCCGACGGGGAACCGGTGACCGCCGACGACATCGCGTTCACCTTCAACCTCATGATGGACGACCCCGACGCGCGCACCGCCAACGGCAGCTACGTCTCCACCTTCGAGTCCGTCGAGGCACCCGACCCGACCACCCTGGTCATCACCACCACCGAACCCCAGGCCACGATGCTCTCCCTGGACGTGCCCATCGTCCCCGAGCACATCTGGTCCCAGGTCGACGAGATCGCCGGCTACGGCAACGACACCATGCCCGTCGTGGGCAACGGCCCCTTCCTGATCACCGAGTACCGCGCCGAGGAGTTCGTCCGCCTCGAAGCCAACCCCGACTACTG
The DNA here is from genome assembly GCF_000429185.2 of Actinoalloteichus caeruleus DSM 43889. Classification (GTDB taxonomy): domain Bacteria; phylum Actinomycetota; class Actinomycetes; order Mycobacteriales; family Pseudonocardiaceae; genus Actinoalloteichus_B; species Actinoalloteichus_B caeruleus. The sequence continues at coordinate 935,376 of NZ_AUBJ02000001.1, forward strand.
GCGCGGACCCGCCGAGATCGACGAACTCCAGTTCCGCTTCTACCGCAACTCCGACGCCGCCGTGCAGGCACTGCGCAAGGGCGAGGTCGACCTCATCAACCGGCTCACCCCCGCCCAGTTCGACGCCCTCAGCGGCGAGGACGACATCGAGGTCAACCAGGCCCAGGGCCGCCGGTTCTACATGCTCTCCGTCAACGCCGGAGCCGCCACCGCCGACGGGGACCCCCTGGGCAACGGGCACCCCGCCCTCCAGGACATCGCCGTCCGCCAGGCCATCGCGCGAGCCCTCGACCGCGACGTCCTCGTCGACCGCGTCCTCGGCGGCTACGGCGAACCCGGAACCGGGTACGTGCCCCCCATCTTCGCCGACCTGCACTGGCAGCCCGAGGACGACCAGGCCTGGAACTTCGACCCCGGCGCCGCCAACGCCCAACTCGACAGCGCCGGCTACGAACGAGGCCCCGACGGCATCCGCGTCACCGAGGACGGCGACCGCCTCAGCTTCCGCCTCTACGGCCGCAGCGACCGCAACGCCGACACCCAGGCCGGCCAGTTCGTCCGCGACTGGCTCGCCGAGATCGGCATCGAGGTCGACCTCGAGATCATGTCCGGCAACCGGATGAACGAACTCCAGAAGGCCGGCGAGTTCGACATCGCCCTCAGCAGCTGGGCGGTCAACCCCGACCCCAACTACGTGCTGTCCATCCAAACCTGCGACCAGCGGCCCTCCGCCGCCGGCACCGGCGGCACCACCGAAAGCTTCTTCTGCCACGAGGAGTTCGACGAACTCCACGCCCAGCAACTCGCCGAGTTCGACCGCGAGACCCGCACCGAACTGATCCACCAGATGCAGCGGGTCATCCACGAGCAGTCCGCCACGATCATGCTCTACTACGAGAACGCCCTGGAGGCCTACCGGTCCGACCGGTTCACCGACTTCGGATACCAACCCGCCGACAGCGGCGTCATCCGCGAACAGCTCGGCTACTGGGGCTACTACGGAGCCACCCCGGCCACCAACCCCAACGCCTCCGCCTCCGGCACCAGCACCGGCCTGCTGCTCTCCGGCGGAGCCGCCGTCGTGATCATCGCCGTGGCCGCGGGCTGGTTCGTCACCCGCCGTCGCCGCGCCTCCGCCGACGACCGGGAGTGAACCGGTGAGTGACCTGCTGACACCCGGGAACCAACTCACCGAGGAGGCGGGGGAGGAGCAGCGGCCAGCCCGAGGCGGGCTGGCCCGCTACCTCGCCAGCAAACTCGCCGGAGCCCTGACCAGCCTCCTGCTGGTCGTCCTCCTCGGGTTCTTCCTGTTCCGGATGCTGCCCGGCGACCCGGTGCAGACCATGACCGCCGGCCGGGAGGTCACCGCCGAACAGATCGCCGAACTCCGCGAACGCCTCGGCCTGTCCGACCCCCTCTGGCGGCAGTTCCTCGACTACCTCGGCGGCCTCCTCCAAGGCGACTTCGGCGACTCCTTCCGCTACGGCCGCCCCGTCGGCGACATCATCCTCGAACGACTGGGCCCCACCATCCTGCTCGCCGGCACCGCCACCGTCCTGGCCATCCTCCTCGGACTGTGGCTCGGCGTCCGCAGCGCCTGGCGCCACGGCAGCCGCTTCGACCGCACCGCCACCGGCGTGGCCCTCACCCTGTGGTCCGTGCCCACCTTCTGGCTCGGCCTCATCGTGCTCATGGTCTTCGCCGTCGGCGTCGGCCCCCTGCCCGGGCTGTTCCCCACCGGAGGCATCCGCTCCATCGACCCGCCCCCCGGGCTCCTCCCCCAGGTCCTCGACGTCGCCCACCACCTCGTCCTGCCCTGCCTGACCATGGTCGCCGTCATCTTCGCCCAGTACCAGATGGTCATGAGGTCCTCCCTGCTGGAGGAGATGGGCTCCGACTACCTCACCACCGCCCGCGCCAAGGGACTCCGCGAGGACCTCGTCCGCCGACGCCACGCCGTCCCCAACGCCCTGCTGCCCTCGGTGACCCTCATCTTCCTCCACCTGGGCCTGGTCGTCTCCGGAGCCATCATGGTCGAAACCGTCTTCTCCTGGCCCGGCCTGGGCTACCTCATGGTCAACGCCCTCGAGTACCCCGACCTGCCCCTCATGCAGGGCACCTTCATCGTCCTGGCCGGAACGGTCATCGTCATGAACGTCCTCGCCGACGTCGTCTACCGGTTCCTCGACCCCAGGGTGCGTGCCGCATGACCACTCCCACCAGCACCCGGGCCCTCACCTGGCAACGCCGAGCCCGCGCCCTGCGCACCGGCTGGCGGTCCTTCCGCGCCCAGCGCGGCGCCGTCGCCGGCCTGGCCGTCCTGCTCACCATCGTCGCACTGGCCGTTCTCGCACCCGTGCTCACCGACGAGTCCCAACTGGGCATCATCAACACCATGTCCAACCCGGCGCTGGCCCCACCCAGCGGCGAGTTCTGGCTGGGCACCGACGAGAACGGCCGCTCCGTGCTCCTGCTGACCTGGTGGGGAGCCCGGGTCTCCCTGCTCGTCGGCCTGGCCGCCACCCTGCTCTCGGTGTTCATCGGCACCTTCGTCGGCATCGTCTCCGCCCACTTCGGCGGCTGGCTCTCCGCCGTCCTGCTGCGCTTCACCGACTTCTTCCTCGTCCTGCCCTCCCTGGTCCTGGCCATCGCCCTGTCGACCGTGCTCTCCCGGGGAGTCGGCACCATCGTCCTGGCCATCGGCCTGACCGCCTGGCCCACCACGGCACGCCTCGTCCGCGCCCAGACCCTCACCGTCCAGGCCCGCCCCTACATCGAACGGTCCACCGCCCTGGGCGCCGGCCACGGCCACCTGATCGCCAAGCACATCCTGCCCGGCGTCCTCCCCCTCGTCTTCGCCAATACCACCCTGGCCGTGGCCAGCGCCGTCATCGCCGAATCCACCCTGTCCTTCCTCGGACTCGGCGACCCCACCCAGATCTCCTGGGGCTCGATGCTCAAGTTCGCGATGGACTCCGGCGCCGTCACCAACGGCGCCTGGTGGTACCTGCTGCCCCCCGGCCTGGGCATCGTCTGCGTCGTCCTCTCCTTCACCCTTTGCGGACGAGGACTCGAGACCGTCCTCAACCCCAGACTGCGAGGACGATGACCCCCACACCGCCCGCCGCACCCCCGGCCGGGCACCCCCAACACACCACACGCCACACCGGACGGAGGGACAACGTGGTCGGCAGCAGCCGCGGGAACGGTGGACGAGGATGACGACACACGAACAGGACGGTGCCGACACCACGCCACGGCCACCACTACTGGACATGCGCCAAGTCACCGTCGACTACCAGTCCCGGCGAGGCACCGTGCCCGCCGTCCGCGGCGTCGACCTCACCGTCGACGCCGGCCAGACCCTCGGCCTGGCCGGCGAGTCCGGCTGCGGGAAGAGCACCCTGGCCATGTCCGTGCTCCGCCTCCTACCCCGATCCGCCCACCTCGGCGGCGACATCCTCCTCGACGGGGAGAACGTCCGCGAGATGAGCTGGGGACGACTCCGCGCCGTCCGCTGGGCCAGCGCCTCCGTGGTCTTCCAGGGCGCCATGCACGCCCTCAACCCGGTCCGCCCCATCGGCGAGCAGATCGCCGAGCCCCTCCGCCTGCACCGAGCCACCACCACCCCCGCCGCCGTCCGCACCCGCGTCAACGAACTCCTCGACCAGGTCGAACTCCCCGTCGCCCGCTCCACCGCCTACCCCCACGAACTCTCCGGCGGCCAACGCCAACGCGTCATGATCGCGATGGCCCTGGCCTGCTCACCCCGCCTCATCATCGCCGACGAACCCACCACCGCCCTCGACGTCATCGTCCAGGCCCAGGTCCTCGACCTCCTCAGCCGACTGGTCACCGAACGGCAACTCGGCCTGCTCATGATCAGCCACGACCTGTCCGTACTCGCCGCCTGCTGCCAACGCCTCGCGGTCATGTACCAGGGGCGCATCGTCGAGGAAGGGCCCTCCACCGACGTCGTCCGCACCCCCACCCACCCCCACAGCATCGCCCTCGCCGACGCCTTCCCCACCGTCGGCGACCCCGCCTCCCGCCTGGTCACCCCCCGCGACACCACCCCCGACACCCCCCCACTCCTGGAAGCCAGGGGAGTGTCCGTCACCTTCCCCAGCCGAGGCGGAACCACCACCCGCGCCGTGTCCGACGCCACCCTCGCCGTCCACCCCGACGAGATCGTCGCCCTGGTCGGCCAGTCCGGTTCCGGGAAGACCACCCTGGCCAGGACACTGCTCGGACTCCAACAACCCACCGCCGGCGAAGTCCGGTTCGACGGACGACGCCTACCCCGCTCCGCCCGGGCACTCCGCGCCTACCGCCGCCAGGCCCAACTCGTCCTCCAGGACCCCACCGGCGCGCTCAACCCCCGCCACAGCGTCTACGAGGCCGTCGCCGAAGGCCTCCGAATCCACCGCGTCCCCGGCGACGAGACCACCGCCGTCGCCGACGCCCTCAGCCAGGCGGAACTCCGACCCCCGGAGGAGTTCTTCACCGCACTGCCCCACGAACTCTCCGGCGGCCAACGCCAGCGGGTCGTCATCGCCGGCGCCCTCGCCCTCCGCCCCCGGCTGCTCATCGCCGACGAACCCGTCGCCTCCCTCGACGCCTCCGTCCGAGGCGAGATCCTCGCCCTGCTCCTGGGACTCCGCGTCGACCTCGGCCTGTCCACCCTGGTCATCACCCACGACCTCGGCCTGGCCTGGAACATCGCCGACCGGGTGATCGTCATGTACCAGGGACGCATCGTCGAGGAAGGAACCGTGGAACAGGTCCTCCTCGACCCACGCCACGAGTACACCCGCACCCTGCTGGCCGCCGTCCCCGAACCACTCACCGGCCGGGCCGGTGCCACCCCCGCCCCGACCAGCCCCAGCCGGCAGGAACCCACCGAGGACCCCTCCGAAGTCACCGGGGTCTGACCACGCACGCCACCCCAGCCGGCCACGGCCAGCACACCCCGCCCCCCGCGCCGACCAGCCCGGCGGCGGGGGAGGGGAGAGGCGAACCGGGCCGCCCACCCGGCCGCCGGCCTCAGGCGTCGTCGACGACAGGGAACTCGGTGTCGACCCGGGTGTGCTCCGCCCACTCCCGCATCCACGCCGGCACCCGCAGCCGCTCGGGGAACCCACCCACCAGCTCGGCGAGTTCGTCATGGTCCACCGAACCCCCGGACCGCCGCAGGAACCGGCTGCGCACGACCGCCTGCGCGTAGACCGTCCGCCCCACGCAGAACGTCTGCTCCAGGTAGGCCCACCGGTCGTCGAAACCCACCACGCGCGTGTAGAGGTCGAACCGCTGCCCCAGCCGCAGCGAACGGCGGTAGGTGATCGTCTGACCCGCCACCACCGGATACCACCCGGCCCGCACCAGCTTCTCCCAGAACCCCGACCGCACCATCAGATCCATCCGGCCCAGATCGAGGATCGACAGGTACTTCCCGTTGTTCATGTGCCGCAGCAGGTCCAGATCGGCCACCGTCACCCGGAACGGGGTCCTCGCCACGTCCCAAACGCTCAACCGCCGCCGCCGACGCATCCGCCACCGCAGCAACAACAACCGCAGGTACAGGTTCATCCGCCACCTCCGCCCAGCGGCGGCGCCACCGCCTCGCCCGGGCGAGGGAACCCACCCGAACCGCCGACACACCGCGAGAGCCCATGTCCGCGCGAACGCTACCAGCTACCTTCACGTTCGCGAACCCTCGAATCCGGACACACCCCACGACCTGTCAGGGCAAGCGGTCACAGTGCCACCGACACCCGGACACCACCCACGGGAGCCCGACCACCCATGACCGCACCACCGACCCAGCCCACCGACCTCATCACCCGAGCCACCACCCACCACCGCGAACTCCTCGCCCACTGCTACCGCATGACCGGCTCCGCCCACGACGCCGAGGACCTCGTCCAGGAGACCTACCTCCGCGCCTGGCGAGCACACGACCAGTTCGAAGGACGCTGCTCACTCCGCACCTGGCTGTTCACCATCGCCACCCGCGTCTGCCTCACCGCCCTCGCCACCCGAGCGCGACGCCCCCTGCCCCTGGGCCTCGGCCAACCCCCCACCCACCCCGACGCCGACCTCCCCATCCCCGAGAACCCGCACTGGATCGAACCGCTTCCCGACCCCGCCGACCTCACCGCCACCCGCGACACCGTCCGACTCGCCTTCGCCGCCGCCCTCCAACACCTCCCACCCCGCCAACGCGCCGTCCTCCTCCTCCGCGACGTCCTCCACTGGCGGTCCGCCGAGGTCGCCACCACCCTCGGAACCACCACCGACGCCGTCAACAGCGCCCTCACCCGCGCCCGCACCCGCCTCCGTGACCTCGACTGCCACCCCGACCACCCCGCCGACCCACCCACCCCCCACCAACGCGATCTCCTCCGCCGCTACGTCGAGGCCATGACCGCCAAGGACATCCCCACCCTCATCACCCTGTTCACCGAAGACGCCGTCTGGGAGATGCCACCCCACCCGGTCTGGTACCAGGGGCCACACCACATCGCCCACCACCTCCAACACCGCTGCCCAGGCGGACCCGGCGACCTCCACCTCACCCCGACCCGCGCCAACGGCCAGCCCGCCTTCGCCCTCTACCTCCGACACCGGACCGGACGGTTCACCCCCTTCGCCATCCAGCTCCTCACCACCACCCACGCCGGCATCACCCACGCCGTGACCTTCCTCGATCCCACCCTCTTCCCCCTCTTCCGCCTCCCCGACCACCCCCGGTGACACCACGACGGCCCCCCGCACGACCTGCCAGCCCGCCCCCACCCGGGGCAGGATCAAACCCGCACCGACCAGTTCCCCGTCCCCGGCTGGTCAACACCGGCAGGACCCAGACCACCCGACACCACGACCAAGGGACGACATCACCATGAGGAAAGTCATCTACTCGCTGTCCGTCTCCCTCGACGGCTACATCCAGACCACCGACGGCCAGATCGACTGGTCCGCTCCCGACCCCGAACTCCACCAGTTCCACAACGCGCAGGAGGCCGAGACCGACACCCACCTCTACGGGCGGCGCCTCTACGAGGACATGGCCTCCTACTGGCCCACCGCCGCCACCCAACCCGACGCCACACCGGAGGTCGTCGAGTACGCCCGGATCTGGCGCGACACACCCAAGGTCGTCTTCTCCCGCACCCTCGACTCCGTCGACCACAACAGCACCCTCGTCCGCGACGACCTCCCCGGCACCATCGCCCGGCTGAAGGATCAGCCGGGCAAACACCTCTCCCTCGGGGGTGCGACCCTCGCCGCCAGCTTCTTCCGGCTCGGCCTGATCGACGAGTACCGCCTCTTCATCCACCCCGTCGTCCTCGGCGGCGGCACCCCGTACTTCCCCACCCACGACCACCGCACCGCCCTCCACCTCGCCGACTCCCATGTCTTCGGCTCCGGCGTCGTCTACCTCCGATACCGACCCGCCTGACACCACCGCACACGCGCGGCGGGCGGGGGAGAGGCGCCTGCGGGGAGCACGCCAGGAGCACGCCCCCTCCTCACTCCCGCCCGCCGCCCCCGCTGGTCGACACCCCGGTCCGGACCTCGCGGAGCGTGCCGGGCCACCTGGTCCGCCTCGCGCTGTCCGGACGAAGCGCGGGCGGGCACTGCCCCGCCATCGACGAGGTGCCGGTCCGGCGGGAGCGCGCTGGTCATCACCCCGCCGCCGTGGTCCGGCGGCATCCTGGTCGCCGGCGAGCAGCTGGACCCCGACCTGACGGCCACATTGCGACCCGCCGGGGAGTGGGGGAGCGGTTGGGGCGCTCCGTCACCCCGCTGGACCGGCGGCGCACACCGTCCCCCACCCCCAGCGCCGGCCCCGGCTGAGCCCCTGCCCCACCCGTGGGGCAGGACACGCTCCCGGTACGGCCCGAGCGCGGAGCAGGCGGGGAGGCGGCGGGCCCCGTCGCGAGAACCGGACCGCACCCCGCGGTGGAGGCAGGTCGGGACCGGGCGTAGCTGAGGTCCGCGCGCCCCGGTGGTCCGCCCCTGCACCTCCCGCGAGGTACCCGTCCCGGCGGCACGCCTCCAACCAGGACTGACAGCGACGGTGGCGCGCTGGCCTTGAGCGGCCGGACCGCGGCGGGGGCGGGCGAGCGGTTCGATGGGGGACAGCGGCACGGGAGACGGTCCACTGGCTCGTGGACGAACCGGCGGTTCCGGCCTGCCACGCGGCCACCTCGCGGTTCCGCCACGGTGGCGGTGTGCGGGTCGGGACGCCGGAACGCCGCCACCCGCCCGCCACCCGCCGGCCGGTGCTCGACCCGATCAGGAGGCGGGGTCCTACCTTCCGTTCAGCTGCCTGGGCCAGCCGGACGCGTCGACAACGTCCATTCAGCTGGCCCTCCCGAGGAACAGGCCTGCCTAGCCTGGAACGGCCCCAAGATCCCTGGTCGAAACACGAGGAGAAGATGATGACGATGAGACGATTCCCGCGCGTGATGGCCGCCGCCACCGGTATCGCCGCCGCCGTCGCCGGCACGGTCCTCACGACGGGCGCCGCCGCCGCCGAGAGCCCGACCCTGATCGCCGAGGAGCCCGGCATCCAGATCATCGCGCAAGGGCAGACGGCTGACGGCGGCTGGGTGGAGTACACCGGCGTGGGCGAGATCGTCGTCGACGGCACCAGCGACGGCGTCGGAGCGCGGGCGGTGGAGGAAGTCGGCGGTGGCATCTGGAGCTACGGTTCCACGCGGAACCTCGCCGGGCGGAAGGTCTGTTACTCGCAGTACCAGCATCAGACCGCCGCCCACGGATCTTCGGTATCGATGAACGGCAAGGAGGACTCGGACTGGGTCGGGCCGGGAGCGGTGTCGAGTGCGCGGCTCACCGAGTACACCAATGCGACCTGCCACGCGTACTGGCGGAAGTGATGCGGCCGCCGGCGGCCGCACCCTGGCCGCCGGCGCCGGACGAGACGGGGTCCATTGCCGGTGACGACCCGCGCGCACCTGGTCACGGGGTGGTGCGCGGGCCGAGCGATTCCGACGACCGGGGCTTTCGTCCAGTCGTCGCCGAGGGGCCGGACGACCGTCGGCGGGCGGGCGGGGAGTGGCCAGTGGATCACTCACCGCTCCGGACCAGCAGTACTTGACATAATGTACATTATCGGCGTTTTGTGGAACCGCTGGTGGAACCGCTGGTGGGACCGTGCTAGGGACTCCGATCGCCCCGATATCCCGCGTCTCCCGTGCGCGGGTTCCGCCTGGACCCTGCCGGCCGTGGCACTCGCCGACGCGGCCCCCACGAGCGGCGACGCCGTCGTATTCGTCCCGCCGTCGTATTCGTCCCGCCGGCGAGGCGGTGGCCGGGTGGGCGGCACGACAGGCCGTGCCAGGCGCCGTCGCCCTCGGCTGCCGAGGACATGGCCCGTCCGTTCGCGGCCGAGGGCGACACCGTCGGCTGGTGCGCGGGTGACCACGGTCCGGGTGCGACGGTCGCCCGCTCGCCAGCCACGTCCGCGCCGGACCGGGCGGCGCGAGGCTGGCGAGCCACGTGCTGTCGCCTGAAGCCCGCCAGAGGCCCGGCGGGCGCACCGAGGCGGTCCCCCGAGGTGGGCCTTCGAGGCCGGACGGCGCGGGGTCACCCCCACCGCACCGCGGGCTTCGGAACCAGCCCCACTTTTCATGGATAATTGCGATTATCCATGAAAAGTGCCGGGACGGCGGTGCTCGTCCGCGTTGCCGCGAAGTCCGCCGTCCGCATCGGACAGGCATGCGGCGCGCGATCCCGGGACCGGCCCGCGTTTCGTCGCGGCCCCCGTGGTCCGGCTCCTCTCCCCTGCGAGGTGGACCATGACCGGCGGGTCCACCCCGCCCGTGGTGGTAACCGATCCCGCCGGTCCCCTCCCCGTCGGGCTGGCCGGGTCACCACCCGCCGCCGTCGCCCTCGTGGGCGGTCGCCGGGGCCACCGGAGGCCGGACGTGCTGGGGTGACGGCACCGGTGAGCGGAGGCGGCCCCTCCCCCACCCGCTCTGTCGGTCCGCGCCGCGAACCGTGGGGAGGCCCGCCGGCCGCCCGAGGACTCCCGGCCACTCGCGCGGGCGACCCCGCGCGGCGGCCCGTCGCCTCCCGCCCCGGGGAGGCCTGGACCGGCGCGACCGGCGTCGCGGGTGATCAGTTCGGGCCGAGCGCCGGAGGCTGGTCGATCCCGAACTCGTGGCGGAGCACCCGTGACGCCGCGTGGTAGCCGCACATGCCGTGCACACCCGGGCCGGGCGGAGTGGCGGAGGAACACAGGTAGACGCCGGACAACGGGGTGCGGTAGGGGTCCCAGCGGGGGGCGGGCCGGAAGATGGCCTGCCACGGCGTCATGGCTCCCGCACCGATGTCCCCGCCCACGTAGTTGGGGTTGTACGCGGCCAGCGCGGCGGCGGGAACACCACGGGCGGCGATGATGGTGTCGGAGAAGCCGGGGGCGAAGCGTTCGATCTGCCGACGGACCCGGTCGACGGGGTCGCGGGTGTCACCGTGCGGGACGTGGCAGTAGGACCAGACCGGACGTCGGTCGGGGCGGCCGCGTGTCGGGTCGATCGTCAAGGGTTCGGACAGGAGGGTGAAGGGGCGGGCGACGTGGCGTCCGCGCGCGGTCATGGTTTCGATGTCCCACACCTCGTGCTGGTCGCCGCCGAGGTGGACGGTGCCCGCTCCTCGGGTGTCGGGGTCGGACCAGGGAACCGGGTCGGAGACGAGGAAGTCGACCTTGGCGGCGGCGGCACCGTACCGGAAGCGCTCGAGGCTCCTGCGGTAGCCGGCGGGCAGGGAGGGGCCGGCGATGTCGAGGACGCCGGCTGGGGCGAGGTCGAGCAGGACGGCGCGCGACGCGGCGAGCTGCCGGAGGTCGGTCACGCGGCTTCCGGTGTGGAGGGTGCCGCCGTGGGCTCGGAGGTCGTCCAGGAGCGCGTCGGTGATGCGGGCGGAGCCGCCCTCGACCAGGGGCCAGCCGGTGGTGTGCGCGAGGTGGCCGAGGAGGAGGGCGACCGCGGCGCCGGTGAGGCTGGGGAGCCGGCCGACGGTGTGGGCGGCGACGCCGGCCAGGAGGGCGGGCGCCGCTGGGTCGCGGAAGGCGTGGCGACCCAGTCGGGTGCCGTGGGTGAGGACGCGGGTGGGTAGCGGCAGGGCGGCGCGTGGTGCGGCGGGCAGGTGTCGTTGGTCGGCGAGGAGCAGGTCGCAGAGGTCGCCGCTGTGTCGGACGAGTGGGGTCATCAGGGATCGCCAGTGGGCTCCGTCGGGGCCGAGGCGGTCGCAGGTGCGGTCGAGGTCCCGGTAGGCCACGGCGGTGGGGGCGTTGTCGAGGGGGTGCGCGTAGCTGGTGTCGGGGGTGCGGAGGTGGACGCCGCGTGTGCTGAGGTCGAATTCGCGGAAGAAGCGGGAGGCGGCGGCCATGGGGTGCACGGCGGAGCACAGGTCGTGGATGGTGTCGCTGTCGAAGAGGGTGGTGGTGCGCAGTCCCCCGCCGGGGGTGTCGGCGGCTTCGTGGACCTCGACGTCGAGGCCGGCGCGGGCGAGGGTGACGGCGGCGGCCAGGCCGTTGGGGCCGGATCCGACGACGGAGACGTCGGGGGTGGGCATCGTGCCTCCGTGGGATGGGTGTCCTCGGTGGTGGTGTGGGGGCGGGGGTTGTGCTGGGGACTCTTCCACGGGGAGGGGGCGGGTGCGGGGAGGGCCACGCGGGGGTGGGGAGGGGGTGGGGGTGCCCTCCCCTCCCCCGCTGGTGGGTGCCGGGCGGGTGTCCCCGGTTCCGGCCGGGGATGGTGGGTGGGGGTGGCGGCACGGGCGTGACGGTGCCGGGCGGGGTCAGTCGAGGGTTGTGGGGGTGTCCTCCCGCCACAGGTGGCAGTGGTGGGTGGTGTGGGGGTCGGTCAGGCGGATCCCGGTGGGGCCGGGTGCCAGGGCCAGGGTGGCGGGGTGGGGGGACGAGGGGTGGAGGGCCGGCCAGGTGGGTGCGCCGGGGCTGTTGGGGTCGCCGTGTCGGGCGAACTGGGTCCAGTAGGTGACCATGTCGTGGGCCAGTCGCCGTTGTGCGGGGGTGAGCTGTTCGGTGACCCCGCCCCAGTCGAACAGGTAGCCGAGTTCGGAGGCGTGGCTGGCGCCCAGGGGGACGTCGGGGCGGCGGGGGTGGCCGGGGTTGGGGGCGCCCGGGTCGGCGAACTCGTAGGTGTGGGTGGGGACGTGGTTGGCCCAGGCGCGCGCTTCGGTGAGGACGGGGCAGGCGACGGCGCGGGCGGTGTTGAGGGCGGCCCAGGCGGAGGCGGGGCTGGGGTGTGCTGGTGCGGGGTAGTGGGCGGCGACGGTGTCGGCGTGGGGGCCGAAGGTGTCGTGGAGCAGGTGGAGGTAGTCGTCGTTGTCGAAGCGGCCGTGCAGTGCCGAGGCGACTCCGGTCATCTCGTCCCGGGTGGTGCCGATGAGGACGGGGACCCGGTGGACGGCGGCCTGGTCGAGGGCGGTGGGGGGTGGGAGGGGGATGAGCGGGGTCCCGTACGCGGGTTGGGTGAAGTCGTCGTGGTGGGGTGTGAGTGCGGTGACGTCCAGGGAGCGGAGGCAGCGGAGGGGGTCGTCGTCGTGCTGGCATCCCAGGGCGGCGGTGGTGCGCTGGCCGGCTTCCTCGGTGCGGGTGAGGGAGCGCCAGGGCAGGTGTCCGGGATCTCCGGGGCCGAGTGCGTTGCGGGGGAAGATGGCGGAGCAGGAGCCGCTCTGGAGGATGGCCCGGTGGAAGAGGGAGCGCGCGGTGGGTGAGGTGAGGTGGGTGCAGACGCTCATGCCGCCGGCGGACTCCCCGGCGAGGGTGATGGTGGTGGGGTCGCCGCCGAAGGCGGCGATGTTGCGGCGGACCCAGGCCAGGGCGGCCTGTTGGTCGGCGAGGCCGAAGGTGCCGCTGCCGGGGAGTTCGGGGTGGCCGAAGAATCCGAGGGCGCCGAGGCGGTAGTTGAGGGTGACCACGACGAGGCCGTTGGCCGCGAGTGCGCGGGGGTCGTGGTCGCTGCCCGCGCCGGTGGTGAAGCCGCCGCCGTGGATCCACACCAGGACCGGTGCCGGGTGGTGGTGTGCGGTGGGTGGTGGGGTGGTGACGTTGAGGTGGAGGCAGTCCTCGGCGGTGCTGGCGGGGGTGCCGCCGAGGCCGGGGCCTTGGGCGCAGCGGGGGCCGGGGTGGTGGCGTCCCGGGTGCCGGTCCAGGGTGGTGGTGGGTGGGGTGGCTGCCAGCGGAGGTCGCCGACGGGTGGGGCGGCGTAGGGGATTCCGAGGAAGTCGCGGTGGTCGGTGTCGTGGTGTCCCTTGAGGAGCCCGGTGTCCACTCTGACCAGGGTTGGGTCCGGGGTGGGTGGTGGGTGGCCCGCGAGGGCGGCTGGGATGAGGAGTGCGAGGGCGACGGCGAGGGCGAGGGTGGTGGTCAGGGGGCGGTGTCGTGTGGTGTGGGGGTGGTGCGGGGGCCGCATGGGGTCACTCCGTTGTGGTCGTCCCGACCGCGACGTCGTGTGAGGGTGGCGGTGTCCGCCCGGCGGGGCGCGGGTGGCCTCGTCGGGTGCGGTGTCCGCTGTGCGGGTGGGTGGTCGCGGTCGGGTGGGCCGGTCCTCGGGCGGGCCGGCCGGTGGGTGGGACGGGTGTCGCCGCGTGTCCTGCGGCTGCTCCCCGGGTGGTCAGGGGGCGCTGCTGGGCGTGTGGCGACGGGTGGTTCGGGGTGGACGTGTGGTGCGCGTCGGGTCGCGTGGTGGTCGGGGCCGGCCGGTGCGCGGGGCTGTGCGGGATGGTCGGCGTGCGACGTGTGCCGGGCTTCCGGGTGGGTGCGCGGTGGTGGCCGTGGTGGGCGTCACCGGGTGCGCGCCGCGTTCCGTGGTGGTTGCCGGTTTCGGCGACGACGGGCGGCCGGGTCCAGGGACCGCCCGTGACAGGTTATCAACGGTCTGTGATCGACGCCAGGTCCGGTTGGTGGTGGGGTGGTGGGCCGGGCGGTGGATGGGAGTGGCGCTCGGGCTTGGGGTGTCCGGCGGTTGGCGTGGTGGCGGGGCGTGGGCGGTCCGAGCGGTCGTGGTTGGAGGGTTGGTGGCGTGTGGCGGGGTGCCACCGGGCGAAACGTGGCACCAACCTTCTAGTGGGTTGGCGTGGTGTGGGCGGGGGGAGTCGTGTGGCGGGCCGGTGGTGCGGGTGTGGTCGCCGGGGTCGTGTCGCCCGGTCGGAGGTGGTGGGAGGAGCGCGGTGGCCGTGCGGGCGCGTCGTGGGGCGGTGCGGTCCAGGTGGCTTCGCGGTGCGGTCCTGGGGTGGTGTGGTCGCGTGTGCGGTCCAGGCCGCCAGGTGCACGCGGTCGACTGCTCCCCTGGTTGGCGTAGCCGTGCGCGTCGCCCGAGGGGAAGTAGGGGGAAGTAGGCGGAGTTGCCGGTCTCCGGTGTCAGGGCTCGTCCGTCGGTGGTGAGTGTGCGGGTTCCTGACTCGATGAGCTCGAAGCCGTGGGAGGCGGGGAGTTCTCCCGTGTCGCCTCCGGGGGCAGGGGTGCCGTGGATCCGGTCGAAGTGGGTTCCGGGGGTTCGGGGGTGAGGATTCCCGGTGCCATCCCCCGGCCTCGTGGAGGTGGGCGTGGTCGCTGGCGGGGTGCGGGTACCACCGGGTCCTGTTCGGCCGCGGTGATCAGGGGGTGGTGGGGCGACGAGAGTCCGCCCGGCGGTCCGGGTCAGGACGACCACGGTGGGTGCCTTCTCGCCGCGTTCGACGGCGGGGAGCATGCTGGCGCTCACCGAAGGCGGCGGTGGCCAGGTCGTGCGGGGTCATGCCTCGTCCCGGCGGAGGCGTTGTACGCGGTGGGCGAGGACACGCGGTTCCAGCACTACAGTGTTTTCGTGTCCGCGGTAGAGGAAAGTCCGGGGCGGGTTGGTGCCGTGCTGATCCGTCCCGCGCGTGTTGGTGACCTGGCCGAGGTGGCGGCGATCTTCGCCCATTACGTGACAGGCACGGTGAGCACCTTCGAGGAGGTGCCGCCCACGGTGGAGTGGTGGGGGCAGCGCCTGGCCGATGTCACCGGCCGGGGGCTGCCGTTCCTCGTCGCCGAGGTCGAGGGGGGTGTCGCGGGTACGCCTATGCCGGGAGTTGGCGTGACAAGCCGGCCTATCGGCACACGGTGGAGGATTCGATCTACGTGCGTCCGGACCGTACGGGTCTGGGTATCGGGGGCGCGTTGTTGAGCCGGTTGCTCGGCGAGTGCGCCCGTGCGGGTGCGCGGCGGATGATCGCGGTGATCGCGGACTCCGGTGACGCGTCCTCCACGGAGTTGCACCGGCGGCATGGGTTCACCGAGGTGGGGCGGCTGGTGGGAGTGGGTTTCAAGCACGGCAGGTGGTGGGACACGGCGCTGTGGCAACGGCCGCTGGGGGTGGCCGGCTGGGGCGCTGGGCCTGGCGTGGGTGAGGTGTCGCGGCCAGGGGGCTGACGGTGCGGGGCCGGGTCGCGGTGGACCCGGCCCCTCCGTTCCGCTGGTGCGGTCCGTGTGGTGTGGCCGGTGCTCAGCTGGCGACGCGGATGGTCGGCTGGTGACGCACGGGGAAGTTGACCGAGTTCGCGATGAAGCAGTCGCGGTGCGCCGCGGCGTGCAGTTCCTCCGCCCGCTCGACCATGCTGGCGTCGGTGACGGTGACCACGGGGTTGAGGACGACCTCGACGAACCTGCCGCTGGAGACCCGTTCCATGCGCATCAGGCCGGTGGCGGCGTCCTCGTAGGAGGTGACCACCACCCCCTGGGTCGCGCACAGCGCCAGGTAGGTCAGGAGGTGGCATTCGGACAGCGCGCCGACGAGGAACTCCTCGGGGTTCCACCGGGACTGGTCACCGCGGAAGGAGGGATCCGCGCTTCCCTGGAGGACGGGCTTGCCCTCCACCACCAGGTCGTGGTCACGGGTGTAGGTGCGGTAGGACGAGGTGTCCTGTCCTGGCTGGGGGGTCCAGCGCACCGTGACCGCGTAGTGATGTTCCTTGCTCATCGTTCGTGTTCCTCCTCGCTCCCGTGTGTCAGGAGACGGTGGGCGACGGTACCGCTCGTCGGCGACGGGAACGTCCAGGTTTTGGTGGAGTGTCCGGCGTGGGTGTCGCTGGGGGTGCGCTGGACTCGGCGGGCGTGGCGCCGGGAGGGTGTCGTGGTTCCGCTGGGGGTCAGGTCCGTGCCTGGCGGTCGCGGCGGCGGTTCGTGGATCCTTCCGCCGAGGTGGGTGCTGCTGAGGTCGCGCACCGGTGGTGCGGGGTGCGCGCCCAGGTCGCCTCGTCCTCGGAGCTGGCCGTGCGGCGGGTGGGCGTCCCTGCTCCGCACCTGGTGTTGCGTGGCGCGCCGCGCGTGGTGTGGGCGGACGAGGGCGCCGAGGTCTTCCGGTTGTTTCGGTCCTGGCCGCTGCCCGGGGCCGGGAGGCCGGCCTGGCGGTGGGCGTTGGGGCTTCCCGTGAGGTGGCGGCGCTGGGTGGTCTTCGGGTGCCGGTGCCGGTGGCGTGGTCGGTGTCGCGCGGTGATTTGTGCATCCGGTCGGGCGCCGGGGTGACCGGGACCCGGTAGCAGGGGACCCGTCGGTGCGTCGGGTGGCGTGGAGGACCTGGGTGCTCGTTCTTCTCGAGGCTGTTGGGGCCGCTGTTGGCCGTCGTCGGGAACCTTCCGGGGTTTTCGGCGAGGAGGGCGGGTGGGCTGGCCTGCCGGTCCTCCGCACCCCCCGGTTCGTGCTCCGCCCGCCAGGGGTGCGGGGTGGTCCCGTGGGCCCGGTGGTCCTCGGCTGTCCGGGTGGTGGCCGGAGTCAGGGGTGCGGATGGGGCGGCCGCTCCCCCGCCCGGGCGGGGGGCCCGTTCCCGTCGGGGTCCGGGGGCCCCGGCTGGTTCCCGCCCCACGCGCCCCGTGAGGTGGGCCCCTCCCTCTCGGGGGGTGGGCGGGGGCTCGGTGTCGCACGGTGGGGCGGAGGAACGGACGAAAGTCACGTCGGGCGTCGTGGCGGGTGTGGGACCGGCAGGATGTGCCTCATGAGCCACCACCACCCGTCCCGGCCCACGCCCGAGTGCGACGGCACCTCGACGCCGGGCCCGCAGGACTGGGAGCAGCGTTCCCGAGAGCTCGAACGTGAGGCGGAGCTGGCCGTCCCGTGGGTCACCGCCGCCACCCGGTGGATCGCCGAGCTCGTGGGCCCCAACCTGGTGGAGTGGGTCCTCGACGTCGGGTCAGGGCCGGGAGTGCACACCGAGACCCTGGCGTTGACCTTCCCCACCGCCAGGGTGACCGCCGTGGACGGTGCGCCGGCTCTCCTGCGCCACGCCGAGGCGCGGGCGCGGCGGGCGGGGCTGTCGGAGCGGCTCGACGTCCACCACGCCGATCTGAACACGGACCTGGACCGTCTTCCGGTGGCGGACGTGATCTGGGCGAGTCGCGTCCTGCACCACGTGGCTGACCAGCCGCGCGCGGTGCGGTCGCTGGCGGGGCGTCTGCAGCCCGGGGGGTTGCTCGCGGTCGTCGAGGGAGGGCTGCCGATGCGGTTCCTGCCCGCGAGGTCCGGGCCGGGGTCGGCCGGGTTCCCCTCGCGGTTGGACGCCCTGGTGTCGGAGGCCGTGGCCGAGGCGCTGGCGGGCCATCACGAGCCGGGCGGTCCGGGTCCGGTGACCGACTGGCCGGCGGAGCTGGCCGGGGCCGGGCTGGTGGGTACCCGGAGTCGGTCGTTCCTGTTGGACGTGCCCGCTCCGGCGCCCCCGGAGGTCCGCGAGTACGTGGTGGACCGGCTGGGCCGGGCGAGGGAGATGGCGGGCGGGGCGCTGGGCGCGCCGGACCGGGGGGCGTTGGACCGGTTGTTGGATCCCGAGGATCCGGAGGGGGTGGCGCGGCGGCCGGACCTGTTCCTGCTGTCCGCGGCCACCGTGCACGTCGGGTGGCGGGAGGCCTGAGGGGGCTGGGTCCGGTGGCGTGGCCGGCGTCAGTCGGGGTCGGCGGCGCGGGGGCGGGCACGGACGTGGACCCGCTCGCCTTGGCGGCCGAACAGGCTCAGCAGTTCGACGGGCCCCGAGCCGGTGCTGCCGAACCAGTGGGGCAGTCGGGTGTCGAACTCGGCGGCCTCACCGGCGCGCAGGACGACGTCGTGTTCGGCCAGCACCAGGCGCAGCCGGCCGCTGAGGACGTAGCACCATTCGTAGCCCTCGTGGGTTTTGGGGTCGGGTTCGGTCTGCGTCTCGGGGATGACGAACTTGTAGGCCTGGAGTCCGCCGGGTTGGCGGGTCAGCGGGATGACGGTCATCCCCCGGATCTGGCGGGGTCGGGTCCGGATGCGGGGGTCGCCGACCGGTGGGCTGCCCACCAGTTCGTCGATGGGTACCTGGTGGGCGCGGGCGATGGGGAGCAGGAGTTCCAGGCTGGGTCGTCGCCGTCCCGACTCCAGGCGGGACAGGGTGCTCACCGAGATGCCGGTGGCGGCTGACAGGGAGGACAGCGTCGCGCCGCGTTGTTGGCGCACCCTCCGCAGCCGGGGTCCCACCTCGGCGAGGACCGTCTCCAGTTCGTCGGGGGGTGAGGTCGGGTCGCTGTCGGGGTCCCCGGGTCCGCTCATGACCCGATTATGGCAGGGACGGCAACGTGGGTTGCCGTTGTCAGGCGGGGCCGGAGAGGAGCCCGCCGTCGTGGACCAGCCGTTCCCGGCCCGGGGGGCCGGTGTCGTCGAGGGCGCGTCGCACGTGGTCGCGGTCCGCGTGGGAGGCGAGGCGCAGCCGCAGTCGTTCGGATCTGAGCACGGCGACGCGGAGGCGGAGCAGGCGTCCGCTGTCGGGGTCGAGGTCGGGTAGGTAGGCGGCGCGCAGGTCGGGGCGGTAGGGGTCGTGCCCGGTGATGCCTTCGTAGTCGTTGATGAGGTCACCGCAGCCGTAGAGGACGAGGTGCCCTCGGTAGACCTCCCAGGCGCGCGGGTGGTGGGAGGAGTGGCCGTGGACGAGGTCCACTCCCCCGTCGATGAGGTGGTGGGCGAAGTCCACCTGCGACGGGGGCACGGTGTACCCCCAGTTGCCGCCCCAGTGCACCGAGACGGCGGTGGTCGCGCCGGCGCGGCGGGCGGGGCGAGGCGGGCGGCGAGGGTGTGGGCGGCGGTGGGTGAGAGGTCGGGGATCAGGTGCACGCCGGGGCGTGCCGGGTTGGCGGCCCAGGTGGCGGGGACGCCGCTGTCCGGGGTTGCGCAGCCCAGCACGGCCAGCGAGTTCCCGCCGGGCAGGGGGATCGGGTGGGGGCGGGCTGCGTGGTCGGCGTCGGTGCCCGCCCCGACGGTGGGCAGGCCGGCGTCGGTGAGGGCGCGCAGGGTGTCGAGCAGTCCGGGGTGGCCGAGGTCGAGGACGTGGTTGTTGGCCAGCGTGCACACGTCGGGGGCCAGCGCGGTCAGCACGGGGAGGTTGTCCGGGGACATCCGGTAGTGCAGGGCCTTGGCGGGGTCGAACGTGTCGGCCCTGGTGACGCTGGTTTCGAGGTTGATCAGCCGGGCGGCGGGCCGGAGTTCGGTGAGCAGGGCGAGCAGGTCGCCCCAGGGCCAGTCGTGGGGGGCGGGGGCGGGCAGGGGGCCGTGCGCGGCCTCGGCCAGCCGCAGGTAGTCGCGGGCGTCGCGGAGCCAGTCCTCGCGGATCTCGGGGGCGCCGGCGCCGGGGAGCAGCTGGTCGACGCCGCGTCCGGTCATGACGTCGCCGGCCAGGAACAGGGTGACCGGTGGGGCGCGGCGCGCGGCGCTGTCCCGGTCGTGTCCGGGGTGGGGGTGGTGGGCGGGGGTCATCGGGGAGGCCGCCGGCGGTGGGTGGGGTCTCAGGCGGGGTGGGTGAGGGCGGCCAGGTGGGTGGTGAACCAGCGGGTGGCGAGGTCGGCGACCTGGTCGAGCGCGCCGGGTTCCTCGAACAGGTGGGTGGCGGCGGGCACCACGGCCAGGTCGGCGGGGCCTCCGAGTCGGGTGTGGGCCTGCCGGTTGAGTTCGAGGACGATCTCGTCGGCTCCGCCGACGATGAGCAGGGTCGGTGCCCGGACGGCGGGGAGGTGGGGGCCGGCGAGGTCGGGGCGGCCGCCTCGGGAGACGACGGCGGCGATGTCGGCGTCCCGGTCGGACGCGGCCCACAACGCGGCGGCGGCACCGGTGCTGGCCCCGAAGTAGCCGATGGGCAGGCCGGCGGCCCGGGGGTGCTCCCGCGCCCAGGTGGTGGCGGCGCGGAGGCGGCTGGCGAGTAGGGGGATGTCGAAGACCCGCGCCCGGTCCCGTTCTTCCTCGGCGGTGAGCAGGTCGAACAGGAGGGTGCCCAGGTGCCCGGCGGTGAGGGCGTCGGCGACCCGCTGGTTTCGGGGGCTGCGGCGGCTGCTGCCGCTGCCGTGGGCGAAGATCACCAGGCCCAGGGGTTGGGCGGGCAGGTGGAGGTGCCCGGGGAGGGTGACGGTTCCGGCGGGCACGGTGACGTCCTGGTCGGCGGTGGTGCTGCTCGGCGGGGGCCGGGCACGGAGGACGGCCCGGTGTGGTCGCGGGAGAGCAGGTCCACGACTTCGGCGTCGCTGGTCTGGTCGAAGTGCGCGTAGGCCTGGCCGACGGCCAGGAACATCGAGGGGGTTTCCAGGCAGATGAGGTCGTCGACCTCGTCCCGGAGGGCGTCCACGGCCTCGGGTGGGGCGACGGGGACGGCGAGGATGACCCGTCGGGCGCCGTGGGCTCGGACGACCTGGGCGGCGGCGCGGGCGGTGGAACCGGTCGCGATGCCGTCGTCGACGAGGATGGCGGTGCGACCGGTGAGGGGGGTGCGGGGGCGGTCGCCGCGGAACCGGGCGGCGCGGCTGTCGACCTGGGCGCGTTCCCGGCGTTCGACCTCGGCGAGGTGGGTGGCGTCCACGCCCGCGCGCCGGCGGATGTGGTCGTTGATCACGCGGACGCCGTCCTCTCCGACGGCGCCCATGCCCAGTTCGGGTTGACCGGGTACTCCCAGTTTGCGGACGACGACGACGTCCAGGGGCCGGTGGAGGTGGGCGGCGACCTGGTGGGCCACCGGTACCCCGCCCCGGGGCAGTCCCAGGACCACCACGTCCTGGTCGGCGAGGGGCGTCAGGCGGTGCGCCAGGCGCTGGCCGGCGTCGGTTCGGTCGGTGAAGGGCATCGCTGCCTCCTCACGGGTGGTCGGGGAACCGCCCGCCTGTGAGGGCCGCACGGGGGCGGGGCGGATTGTCCGGTGTCGTGGTCCACGGTAGGCGGGGGTGGGGTGTCGGGGGCAGTGCGGAAGGTCCCGGCCCGGTGGGGTCGGGTGGTCGTCAGGGGGCGCGGCGCGGGTGGGGGGTGAGGAACTGGCGCAGCCGCTGCCAGGGGTAGGTGTTGATGACCTCGTCGGGGCCGACCCAGCCGCGTTGCGCGGTGCCCACGCCCAGCCGCACCTGGTCGAGGTGGGTCGCGGCGTGGGCGTCGCTGGCGACGGAGAAGCGGACGCCGAAGTCCCGGGCCCGGCGTGCGAGGTCGCCGTCGAGGTCCATGCGGTCGGGGAAGGAGTTGATCTCCAGGGCGGTGTCGTGGCGGGCCGCTTCGGCGAAGACGGCGTCCCAGTCGGCGTCGAGTGCCGGGCGGTGTCCGATCAGCCGGGTGGTGGGGTGGCCGAGCACGTTCACCAGTGGGTGCCGGACGGCGGCCAGCAGTCGGGCGGTGGTGTCGTGCCTGCTCTGCCGGAAGTGGGAGTGCACCGAGGCCACGCGGATGTCGAAACCGCGCAGGATGTCGTCGTCCCAGTCCAGGCCGCCGTCGGGTTGGATGTTCAGTTCGGTGCCGTGGAGCAGGTGGATGCCGGCGTCGCGGTCGAGCCGGCGGATCCGCCGGCGCTGCTCGAGTGCCTTCTCCGTGGTCATGCGCTGCATGCGCAGCAGGGGGGCGTGGTCGGTGATGGCGCAGTACTCGTGGCCGGCGGCCCGGGCGGCGCGCACCATCTCCTCCAGGGAGGCGACGCCGTCGGTGAGGTCGGTGTGGGTGTGGAGGTCACCGCGCAGGTCGCGGCGTCGCAGCAGGCGGGGTAGTTGGTGCCGTTGGGCGGCCTGGATCTCCCCGGTGTCCTCGCGCAGGGGTGGCGGTATCCAGTCGAGGCCGAGCCGTGCGTAGAGCTCCTCCTCGCTGTCGGCTCGGACCGGGCGTCGGGTGCGGGCCCGGAGCAGGCCGTACTCGGACAGGGTCAGGCCGGCGTGCACGGCGATCTCGCGGATGCGGATGTTGTGGGCCTGGGATCCGGTGAAGTACAGCAGTGCGGCTCCCCAGGCTCGGGGTGGGACGGCGCGGACGTCGATCTGGACGCCGTCTCGGGTGCGCACGGAGGTCTTGGTGCCTCCGCTGCCCAGGACGCGGTCGACGGCGGGCAGGGTGGTGACCGCGCGCATGACGGCGTCGGGGTCGGTGGTGGCGACCAGCAGGTCGAGGTCGCCGACGGTGTCGCGTCGGCGGCGGACGGAGCCGGCGACCTCGGCCCGCTGCGCTCCGGGCAGGGTGGTGAGCTGGCCGAGTGCCTGGTCGGCGAGATCCAGGGCGAGGGCGAGGGGGATGCGGTGCCCGGCTCGCTGGGTCTCGCGGAGGGCGGCGGTGAGGTTCTCCTCGGTGCGCGGCCCCCACCCCCGCAGGTCGCGCAGGTGTCCGTGCCGGAGGGCGTCGCGCAGTGCGGCGGTGGAGGTGATGCCCCGTTCCTGGAAGACCTGGTGGGCGCGGCGCGGGCCGAGCCCGGGACGGCCAGGAGGGCCCGCAGGCCCGCGGGTACCTCGGCGCGGAGCGTGTCGAGTTCGGTGACGGTGCCCGTGTCGAGGTACTGCTTGATCTTGGTGGCGAGTTGGTCGCCGACGCCGGGGATGGCGCGCAGGCCGCGTCGGTCGAGGCCGGTGAGGTCGGCGGTGTGCCCCCGCACCGATCGGGCGGCGCGTTCGTAGGCCCGGATCTTGAACGGGTCGGCCCCCGAGATCGCCAGGAGTTCCGCGAACTCGGTGAGCATGTCCGCCACGGCCTCGTTGGAGCGGGGCATGCTTCGACGGTACGTCGGCGGGCCGGGCGGCGCGGGCGCGGCGGTTTCCCGGGCGTGACTGGTCACCGGGGGTGGCCGGGGCCCGTGGTCCGCGGGTGGTGGGGGCGGCCCAGCACGTAGGTGGCGGTGACGGCGCGGTCGTCGCCCAGGGTCATGAGGGCGAGGAGCCGCTCGGTCAGGGTCGTCGCCCGCCGGGTTCGGCGTCGCAGCACCGGGGTCGCCGCCCAGTCCAGGACGACGAAGTCGGCTTCCCGCCCGGGGTGGAGGTTTCCGATGGCCCCGTCCAGGCGCAGTGCCCGCGCGCCGCCGAGGGTCGCCAGGTAGAAGGCGCGGAGGGCGGACAGCGGGTGGCCGCGCAGGGCGGCGACGGCGTGGGCCGCGTTGAGGGTGACCAGCGGTGAGTAGCTGGTGCCGGCGCCGACGTCGGTGCCGATGCCCACCGGGATGCCGGCGGCCAGCGCCGAGGACAGGTCGAACAGGCCGCTGCCCAGGAAGAGGTTGGAGGTGGGGCAGTGCGCCACGGCGGTGCCGGTGCGGGCGAGCCGCCGCCGGTCGGTCGGGTCGATGTGGACGCAGTGGCCGAGGATGCTGCGGGGGCCGAGCAGTCCGTGGGCGTCGAACAGCGCGACAGGGGAATCGGTGCCGAACAGGTGGTTCACCAGCGCCACCTCCTCCTGGTTCTCGGCGGCGTGGCTTTGGATCCACAGGTCGGGAATCTCCCGGTGGAGGCGGGCGACCATCGTGAGCAGCGCCTCGGTCGAGGTCGGGGCGAAGCGGGGGGACAGCGCGTAGCCCAGGCGTCCTCGCCGGTGCCAGCGTTCGAGGAGGTCCCGGGTCTGGTGTTCGGCGGTGGCGAGGTCGGGGTCGCGGAGTCCGTCGGGGGCGTGGGGTGCGCGGTCCATGAGGACCTTGCCGCTGATCATGCGGAGGTCGCGGTCGAGCGCGGCGGAGAGGAAGCCGTCGACGGAGGCGGGGTGGGCGGTCGGGAAGACCCCGGCGGTGGTGGTGCCGGCGGCCAGCAGGGTGTCGAGGAGGAAGTCCGCTGCCCGCCGGGCGTGGTCGCGGTCGTCGAACTCGCGTTCCCTCGGGTACACGGTGGTGGTGAGCCAGTCCTGGAAGTCCTGGCCGGGGCCGGCGATGGCGTCGATCTGGCTGGAGTGGACGTGGGGGTCGACGAAGCCGGGCAGGATCAGGCCGCCCCGGTGGTCGACGTGGGGGGCGTGGCGGTGGCGTGAGGGCAGCGCCGTGGCCGGGCCGACCCAGTCGACGTGCCCGTCGGGGTGACGACCAGGGCGCCCTCGGGGTGGTGTTCCGCGCTGCCGGGAGCCTCCTCGTCGCCGGGGTCGTCGAGGAAGTGCAGGATCTCACCGAGGAAGACGGTGGCGGTGTCCTCGGGTCCGGTGGGGGTGTGGTGGTCGGGGCGGGTGGTCGGCGGGTTCATGGTGCGGGTGGGGTCGGCCGGCGGCGCCGGGGGCGCGGTGTGGGCGGGCGGGGGCGGGTTCCCGCGGTGGGATCACGGTGGCCTCCCGGGTGGGTCGTGGGTGCGGGGTTCTCCGCCGGGGGCGGTGTCGGCGTGCCTCCCATCCTGCCCGGCTGGGCACCGTGGGGGCGGGTGGGACGGGTGCGTGGGCGGCCGGGAGGGGTCGCGGGCCGGTGCGCCGTCCCGCCGGCGGGCGCGACGGCGGGGAGGGCGCGGTGTCGGAGGTCTCAGCTGCCCTCGCCCGGTGGTCCCGCCCCGTCTGCCTCCCCGGGCTCCCCGGGCCGCAGGGAGCCCTCGAGGAGGCCGTCGACGCCCAGCCGGACCAGGGTGCGCCCCAGTTCCGCGGCCTGCCGTGCCTGGTCCTGGAGTTGGAGCAGCCGCAGGACCACGCGTCCGTAGGCGCGTTGCTCCTCGATGGGCAGGCGGGGGACCTGGGCGCGGCGCGGGTCGACGCGGCTGGCCCCGGGCAGGTGCCGGGCGGTGGCGGCCAGCAGGACCCCGGCGAGGAAGTGCGGGTCGATCTGGTCGGGGTCGACGCGGTAGCGGGTGAGCGGGGGGGCGAGGATCGCGGGGGTGTCGACGACGCGGACGGCGCCGAGTCCGGCGACCACGTCCCCAGTGTCGACGCGGACGCAGCCGGGTTGCCATTCGGCGCGGTCGGAGGGGGGGCCGCCCTCGGCGAGGTCGGTGGCGGTCAGCACGGGTTCTCGTCCTGTTCCGGTGGTCAGCCGGGTGGGGGCGGTGCGGATGGTGACCAGGCCCGCCCTGGCGAGTTCGCCCAGGGTGGTTGGGGTGGGTGGGGGGTGGTCGGGGGTCGGGGTGGGCGTGAGGGTGGGGGCGGCCAGGGTCAGTGCTCGCAGCTGGTCGAGGGCGGAGTGGAAGCGGGCGCCGAGGTTCTGGTGGTGGCGGCCGAGGCGGTGGCTGGTGGGTCCGACGTCGACGGTCTCGTCGAGCAGGTCGACCACGGGGAGGGCGGCGGCACCCGGGGGGAGGTCGTCGTGGCGGCCGGTGTCGAAGCGGCGCCAGGCGGTGAGCACGTCGGTGGGATCGTCCCCTTCGGCGGCCATCAGCATCAGGTGGGAGGGCGGGGTGTCCCCGGGGTGGGGGCGGCGCAGCAGCCAGAGGTCGACGGCGGGCGCGGCGAGGGTGACGACGGCGCGCAGGGCTCCGGCGCGCAGCAGGTTCGCCCTGATCCTCCTGCCGGCCCGGCGGCCCGCGGCGGCGGGGGGCATGAGCACGGCGGCGTGCCCGGCGGGTCGCAGCCGGGCCAGGCAGTGTTGGACCCAGGCCAGTTCGGACTCGCTTCGGGGGGGGATCCCGTACTGCCACCGGGGGTCGGCGGTGAGGTGGGCGTGTCCCCAGGACCGTTCGTTGAAGGGGGGGTCGCAGACGACGGCGTCGGCGAGTTCGGTGGCGAGGTGGTCGTCGAGCAGGGTGTCGGCGGGGGCGATCCGGGCGTCGACGGTGTGCAGCCGCAGTCGGGACTCGGTGATCGAGGCCCGGGTCGGGTCGATGTCCTGGCCGAGGCGGCGGGCCGAGGGGGCGGTCATCAGGAGTGTGCCCAGTCCGCAGGCGGGGTCGAGTACCGTGCCCCTGCCGGCGTCGGTGAGGGTGACCATCAGGGTCGCCAGGTCGGGGGAGGTGAGGGCGAGCCGGCGGGAGTGGGTTTCGGCGTAGCGGGCGCAGACGAACTCGAACGCGGCGGCGGGTCCGCGTTGTTCGGCGAGTCGGATGAGCAGTCTGGCGGTGTCGGGGTCGTCGAGTTCGGGTCGGTCGATCTCCGCCCGGGGGGTCAGGGAGAGCAGGAACCGGCCGGTCGCGGCGACCCGGTCGCCGAGGGACAGGTCGTCTCCCAGGCGGAGGCGTTGCCAGACCCGGTCGGCCAGCGACACCTCGTAGGGTTTGCCGTTGCGGCGGAGCCAGTCCTCGACCTCCCGCAGGGAGAACAGGGGGCTGGAGGTGGTGCCGGCGATCGGTTGGGGGAAGTCCTCGTGTCGGCGCCGCCAGTTGCTGACCGCGGCCCGGCCGACGTCAACGAGACGAGCGATCTCCGCCGCGTTCACGGTGGCGTCCTGGCTCATTTCCCCCACCCTAGTTCACACTACGTTCACCGTCCACAACCTACTCGCTTGTGAACACGATCAACCAGTGATTTACTGCCTCCATGATGCACACGAAGCCCCTGCTGTTGCGGTACGCCGCGGGCTCCGATGTTGGCCAACGGCGGGCGGTGAACCAGGACTCGGCGTACGCGAGTCCTCGCCTGCTGGCGGTGGCCGACGGGATGGGTGGGCACGCGCACGGCGAGGTCGCGAGCTCGGTGGTGGTGGCCACCCTCGTCGAGCTCGACGGTTCCCTCGCCGCCTCCGATCCGGATCGGGGCCGTGCCCTGGACCTGCTGGCCGGTGGGGTGAGCTCCGCCGCCGAGCGGCTGACCGAGCTCGCCCAGCGGGACGAGGACCTGGCGGGGATGGGGACCACGCTGACCGCGCTGATGTGGGACGGCTCCCGCCTCGCGCTGGCGCACGTGGGGGACTCCCGGGGCTACCTGCTGCGGGGCGGGGTGCTCTACCAGATCACCCGTGACCACACCATGATCCAGAGCCTGCTGGACGAGGGGCGGCTGACCCCCGAGGAAGCCGCCGACCACCCGCGCCGCTCGGTGGTGATGCGGGCGTTGCAGAGCCACGGCTCGGCCGACCCGGACCTGTCCTCCCACGACGCGCAGGTGGGCGACCGCTACCTGCTGTGCTCCGACGGGCTGACGGCCGTGGTGAGCGCCGAGACGGTGCACGAGGTGCTCAGCACGGTCGAGGACCGCCAGGAGGCCATCCGGCAGCTGATCGACCTGGCGAACCGGGGCGGCGGACCGGACAACATCACCTGCGTGGTCGCCGACGTCGTGGAGTCCGAGCCGGACCCGGAGCCGCAGCCGGGCCTGGTGGTGGGCGCGGCCCAGGACCAGGGCGTGACCGCCGATCCGACGTCCGGGCCGGCCTGGTTGTCCCGGTGGACCGGGGAGGTCTTCCCCGCCGACGCGGACTGACCGCCAGCACCGGGTCCCCTGGCGGACCCGCAGGGCAGGCCGAGGCGGCCGATCATCCGACGACGAGCACGACCAGGACGTCACGCGTCCGCGCGCGCCGACCAGCACCGGCGGCGGGGCGGGCCTGGCCGTCCGTCCCCGACCGGCCTCGCTCCGCCTTCCCGGCCGAGGACCCCGCCCGCCTCCGCGCGGCCCGGCGGCGTCGACGGGTTTCCCGGGCCGGGCCCGGGCAATCCTGGCGGGTGAGGGCCCCGCGTGGGGCGGGCCCGCGCGGTCCGGTGGTACCCGGACCGAGCCCGGCGACGGTGACGGGAGCGGAGGAATGTCACACATCGGTTATCGGCGGGTGTACGAGGAGCCCCGGTTCCGTGACGGCGTGCGGGTGCTGGTCGACCGGGTGTGGCCGAGGGGAATGCGCCGCGAGGACGCCCACCTCGACGAGTGGTTGCGGGCGGTCGCTCCCTCCACGGAGTTGCGGCACTGGTACGGCCACGATCCCGACCGGTTCCCGGAGTTCCGCCGCCGCTACCTGCGGGAACTGCGGGAACCCGGGCGGCGGGACGCCGCGGGGCACCTCCAGGACCTGGCCAGGTCCGCTCCGGTGACGCTGCTGACGGCCAGCCGGGACCTCGACCACAGCCAGGCGGCGGTCCTGGCGGCCTGGCTGGCCGAGCACACCCCCGAATCGGCCTGAGCGGCCGCCGGGAGCTCCGCCCACCCCGGGTCGGCGGCCCGGCACCGCGGCACCCGAGGGACACCGCCGGGCGGACGAGGCGGGCGGCGCCCGGGGGCGGGACGCCGGTCGATGGCGGTCCCGCCCGGGGCCACTACCCGCGGGCTGGGGGTGGAGCCACGCGGTGGAGGACCTCCACCAGGGAACCCTCGTCCCCCACGTTGCCGGGGAACACGGTGTAGCGCGGGCCGGCGGGCCGCCCGTCGAGGTCGAGTGGTTGCCACAGCGAGACCGCCCCCGGCAGCAGGGAGCCCAGGACGCGGGCGCGTCGGACCCCGAGGCCGTGCACGGCGACCTCGTGGGAGGTGATGCCGCCCTTGGCGACCACGCAGGAGGGCGGGCACTCCCGCCGCACCGCGCGGACGACGGAGACCAGGGCCCGGGAGACGACCCGGGCGATGCGCA
This sequence comes from Actinoalloteichus caeruleus DSM 43889, assembly GCF_000429185.2. Lineage (GTDB taxonomy): Bacteria > Actinomycetota > Actinomycetes > Mycobacteriales > Pseudonocardiaceae > Actinoalloteichus_B > Actinoalloteichus_B caeruleus. The sequence goes on from NZ_AUBJ02000001.1 coordinate 964,037, forward strand.
GGCTGTCGGCGGCGTCGACGCCGCGGCGCAGGGCTCGGGAGGTTTCCAGGAGGACGTCGTCACCGCGCCGCAACGCGCCCACGACCCGGCGGGCGGCCTCGTCCACCACGTCGTCCGGGGCGGTGAGCAGGGTGTCCACCGGGAGCGTGACGTCCACCAGCGGACGGGCCGCGCGCAGCGCGGCGGTCTGGGCGGTGGTGAGCGCGGTGTGCGAGCCCACGACCACGAGCACCCCGCTCTCGCGTGGGACGGGGGCGGGCTGGAGGGGGGCCGCTGAGGGCAGTCCGGCCCGCACCCGGACGTAGGCCGGGCCGGTGCGGTACAGGAACCGGTGCCCGGCCCGTTCCAGTTCGGCCAGGGCCAGCGCGGTGACCTCCATGTCCTCGGCGGCGGCGGCGTCGAGGGCGACCACGGCCGGTGGGGACGAGGGGTTCCGGTCGGACAGCCGGCGGTCCAGGAGCGCGACCACCCCGGCCACTCCCCCCTGGCGGATGGTGGCGAGGTCGACGACGGTGACCTCCGCCGGGCTGATCCGGCCGCCGCTGCGCTCGGCCACCCACCCGGGCAGGTCCCCGGCGGTGAAGCCGAAGGTGGCGTCGCGGGAGAACTCGGTGCGCTCGGCCGGGGTCCACACCCCCTCCACGCGGACCAGGTGCTGGCCTCCGACGGTGACCCGGCCGGCCTCGTGGTAGGCGGGGCACAGGACGACGGCGTCGGTGGCTTCGCCGGTGGCCCGCTGCCAGGCGGCGGCGAGCGCGTCGGTCTCGACCGGGTAGTGGCCCCGCAGCGTGGAGTCGCCGCGGCTGAGCAGTCGGACGGTCACGCCGACGCTGGTCGCCGCCCTGGCGAGGGTGGTGGCGACCTCGGTGGCCACCCGGTGGGCCGCGTCGGGGTCCAGGGAACGGGAGTTGGTGAGCACGAAGAGCAGGCCGCGGGTTCGGGCGTGCCGTAGCCCCCAGCGCAGTTCGCGGTCCGACCAGGCCGTGACGAGGGGCACGTCGTGGACGGTTTGGGCGCCGGTGGGGTCGTCGTCGACGGCGACCAGGACGGTGCCGTCGCCCACGAGGCCCTCGGCGAGCCGCGGGAGGGCTCGGGGTTCACGGCGGGGTGGCGCGATCTCGTCGGCGGGAGGGTAGGCGGGAGTGCTCATCGCGGTGGGCGGCCGGGGCCGCTGCTCCTTTCCGGGGAGTCGGCGGGAACCCGATCCGACCACGGGACACCGCTCGGGTGCCAGGGCGGGGCGCCCCTGACGGTCCGTGCGCCCCTCCCCCAGGGACCGGGTGATGAACCCAGCGCACCGACACGGTCACGCACCGCTATCCTGATCACGGGGTGTGCCCGGATCGTCCCGCGTTGGCGACGGTGTGTGCCCGTCTCGTCCCGGTGCCTCACCGGTTCTCGTCCCTTCCGTCCGTCGTCACTGCCGAAGGAGGGCGCCGTGGCCGCCCCTGTCCAGCTGTCGTTCGAGCAACGCTGTCCCCTGCACGTGGCTCCCGGGCTGCGCGAGTTGCAGGCCACCGGGCCCATCCACCGCATCCGCACCGCCGTCGGCGACGACGCGTGGTTGGTGACCGGCTACACCGAGGTGCGCGCGCTGCTCGACGATCCCCGGGTGGGCCGGTCCCACCCCGATCCGGCCCGCGCGGCCCGCTCCGGGGACGCGGCGTTGCAGGGCGGTCCGATGGGCGAGTTCGCCAGCGAGGACTCCGACCACGCGCGGTTGCGGACGCTGATCCAACCCCACCTCTCCCCCGCCCGGCTCCGACCGTTCACCCCGCGCGTCGAGGCCCTGGTCGAGGAGTGCCTGGACCGGCTCGCCGCGGCGGGCCCGGGCCCGGTGGACTTCGCGCGGCTCGTGGCGGCGTGGCTGCCCACGGCCGTCATCTGCGCGCTGATCGGCGTGCCCGACGCCGACCGGGACCGATTCCGCGGTCACGCCCGGGCGATGGCCGACCTGCGGGACGCCGAGCGGTCCCGGCGGGGGATGGCGGAGCTGTTCGAGTACTGCCGGCGGCTGGTGGCGGTGAAACGGCGGACGCCGGGGGAGGACGTCGTCTCCCGCCTGCTCGCCCGGGACGGGGTGACCGACGAGGACGCGGCACGGGCCTGCGTGCTGCTGCTCTTCGGGGGCGAGGCCGCGGTGATGGCGATCGGGATCGGGGCCGTGCTGCTGCTCACCGACGCCGGCCAGCGGGAGGAGCTGCGGGCCCGGCCGGACCGGATGCCCGGCGCGGTCGAGGAGATGCTGCGCGGCATGGACAAGGGCGGGGACGGCGTGTCCCGGTACGCCCGGGCGGACCTGCGGGTGGGCGAGGTGGTGGTGCGGGCCGGGGACCTGTTGCTGCTCGATACCGGAGCGGCCAACCACGACGTCTCGGTGTACGCGGCACCCGACCGGTTCGATGTGGGTCGCCGCGACGCGCCGCACCTGTCGTTCGGGCACGGTTCCCGCTACTGCGCGGGGGCGCCGCTGGCCCGGGTGGAGCTGCGGGTGCTCTTCACCCGGCTGCTCGCCCGGTTCCCGGGGATGCGCCTGGCGGTGGACCCCGCGCGGTTGCGGGTGGAACGGGACGTGGTCGCCGGAGGCCTGGCGGAGTTGCCCGTGCTGCTGTGACCTGGCCGGTGCGGGCGCTGGGGGTGCGCGAAGCGGCCGCGCCCCCCGGGGTGTGTTCGCCCCGCCGTGGGGCCTTCGCCTCCTCCCGTGGTGGTGGGCCCGGCCCCGAGCGGCGCGTCGCCGGCCGGCTCCACTGTGCTCGGTGGGCTCGGGGTGGACGAATCCGAGGGCGGTGCCGGGACCGTCCCGGCTCCTCTAGTGGCCACGCCGGGGTCGTCGAGCCGAGCGGGGTCCCCCCCCGTTCGGGTGGCACTCCTCCGCCGGCTGTCTCGCTGGCTGGGACGAGGGGACGATCAGCGTGAGCTCCAACGGGTTCGATCGGGTGAGATCGCGGGCAGGGTGTGGACGTCCGGGTCCACCGCGATCGGGAGACGTGGTCGATGGGAGCTGGGCGGGACGAGGGTGGGGCACGCGATGCGGCGCGGGGGCCCCGCACGAGGACGCGCCGAGCCGGCGGCGCGGGCGGTGGGGCGTGGCCACCGCCGTCGCGGTGGTGCTCGTCGCCGTCACGATCGGCGCCCTGGTGTGGGGAGGCCGGGGTGCGCGGGAGCCGGCCGCGGCCCCGAGTCCCGGCCCGGTCCCCTCAGCGTCGGAGCCGTCGGCGGAGGCGGGGGGCGGTTGCCCGAGCCGCCCGGAGCCCACCGACGAGTTCCTGGTGGCGGTCTGCGCCGAGGAGAACAGGCAGGGGCGCGGGCGGGCACTGGCCGCGGCGGCGGAGGACACCGGGTTCAGCATCGGGCTCGACGGTGCCGTGCCGACCGAGGGGTACATGGTGTCCTTCGGGGACGCTCCCGTGGTGGAGCTGCCCGGGTGGGTGCTGGGGCGGACCGGGGAACTGCGGCGGCGGGTGGAGGACTACCTGCTGGAGAACCGGTCCTTCTTCGCGGAGCGGACGGATGCCTACCTGGGCGGGTGGGTCAACCCGGAGACCGGGCGGCTGGTCATCGAGGTCTCCGAACGCCACCTCGACCGGGACGCCGCGGTGGCGGCGGGCGCCGAGCGGGACCAGATCGCCATCTACGACCTGGCCGAGGGCGCGGACATCCTGGTGGACCCGGCGCCGACGCCCGGGAGGTGAGCGTCGCCGACCCCGACCGCACCCCCGTCGTCCCATTCCCTGGGAAGGTCGTGGCCTTCGCCGCCGAGTTCTTCCCAGATCCTGGCACAGCCGACTAGCCTTCCCCCATTCGAGTGATGTACCTGCTCACCGACGGTGTCGGAACCCGCTGGGGTGGCGCCGTCACGGCACGAAGGACCGTGATGTCTCGTCCGCTGCGCCTCGCCACGCTCGCCGTCGTCACCTCGCTCACCGCGGTGGGCTGCAACGCGGCGTCCACCGACTCGGCGGGCTCCTCCGAGGACGGCCCGTCCTTCGTCCTGGTCACCCCCAACCCGGTCGGGGTCAACGACTTCCTCACCCTGTCGGTGCGGGGCGTCGAGGAGGCCGCCGACCAGCACCGTGGCAGCCACCGCACCTTCGAGAGCACCGACCCCGCCTCCCTCCAGCACAACGTCGCCGCCGCCGTCCGCGACCAACCCGACGTCGTCGTCGCCGTCGGCTTCAACTTCGCCGACGTCCTCGCCCAGGAAGCCGAACGGAACCCCGACCAGCAGTTCCTCTTCGTGGACTCCTGCACCGAGGACCCCTTCCCCAACGTCACCTGCGCCACCTTCCGCGAACACGAGGCCGCCTACCTCGCCGGGGCGCAGGCGGGCCTGCTCACCCAGACCGACAGGGTCGGCGCCGTCGTCGTCCTGGACTCCCCCCAGTTCCACCGGTTCTCCCTCCCCTTCGCCGACGGCGCCGCCCGCACCAACCCCGACGTCGAGTTCACCCAGTTGTTCATCGGCGGCCAGAACCCCTTCAACGACCCGGCCCGCGCCAAGGAACTCGCCGCGACCCTCGCTGGCTCCGGAGTGGACCACGTCATGGGCGCCGCCTCGGCCGCCGGGAACCTCGGCGTCTTCGAGGCCGCCGCCGACCACGGCATCCACGCCTTCGGCGTCGACTCCAACCAGTGCCCGGCCAGCCCCGGCCAGGTGGTCGACAACGTCGTCAAACGCACCGACGTGGTCATCGCCGACGGCATCGAGGCCATCCTGGCCGGCGACACCGGCGGGAACCGCTCCTACGGCCTGGCCGAGGAGGGCGTGTCCCTGAACGGGCTCCTCGACGACGTCGACGAGTCCGGCTGCGTCATCGCCGAGCACCCCGAGGTCGTCGAGCAGGTCCGCCAGCTGCACGACGAGATCGTCGCCGGCGACACCGTCGTCACCGACCCCGCCGCCTGAGCGGCCACGACGGCGGGAAAGGCCGAACACCGGTGACCAACACCGACAACGGGACGAACCACACCACGCCGCGCCCGGTCGTGCGACTGCGGGGCATCACGGTCCGCTACCCCGGCGTACTGGCCAACGACGGCGTCGACCTGGACCTCGCCGCCGGCGAGATCCACGCGCTGATGGGGGAGAACGGAGCCGGCAAGTCCACCCTGGCCTCCGTGCTCTACGGGGCGCGCCGCCCCGACACCGGCACCCTCGACCTGTTCGGCGCCCCCACCCGGCTGGCCAGCCCCGCCGACGCGATCGCGGCGGGCATCGGCATGGTCCACCAGCACTTCATGCTCTTCCCCGGCCTGACCGTGGCCGAGAACGTCGTCTACGGCGCGGAACCCCTCCACCGGTTCGGCGTGGTCGACCGCGCCGCCGCCCGCCGGGCGGTGGCCGACCTGGTGCGCCGCTACGGCCTGGACCTCGACCCCGACGCCCTGGTGCGCGACCTGCCCGTCGGGGTGCGGCAACGGGTGGAGATCCTCAAACTGCTCCACCGGGGCGCCCGCGTGCTCATCCTCGACGAACCGACGGCGGTGCTCACCCCCGGCGAGGCCGACCGGCTCTTCACCGTCCTGCGAGGCCTGGCCGCCGAAGGCCGCGCGGTGCTGCTGGTCACCCACAAACTCGGCGAGGTGCTCGCGGTCAGCCACCGGGTGACGGTGCTGCGCGACGGCCGACGCACCACGGTCCTGCGCACCGAGGAGACCACCGCCGGTGACCTGGCCGCCGCCATGACCGGCCGCGACCTCGACCTGGACGTGGTGCACCCCCCGGGGACCCCCGGCGAACCCGTGCTGGAGGTGCGGGAGCTCACCGTGGCCGGCCGGGGCACCAAACCAGCGGTGGACGCCGCGACGTTCACCGTGCGCGCCGGGGAGATCGTGGGTATCGCCGGTGTCGCCGGCAACGGGCAGGCCGAGCTGGTGGCCGCCGTGGTGGGTCTGCGCCGCGCACGGTCGGGCGTCGTGCGGTTGCGGGGCGAGGAGATCACCCATGCCCCGGTGGCCGACCGGCGCCGCCGGGGCCTGGCCTACCTGCCCGAGGACCGGGGCGAGGTGGGGGCCGCCGGGCAGGCCTCACTCGCCGACAACCTGGCGGCGGGGTTCCACCGCGGCCCGCTCCTCGGCCGGTTCGGGTTCCTCTCCCCCACCGCCCTGACCCGCCACGCCCGCCGGATCATCGACCGGTTCCGGGTGCGCACCCCCGACACGCGCACCCCGATCGCCGCGCTGTCCGGGGGCAACCAGCAGAAGGCCGTCCTGGGCCGCGAACTGGCGCACCAGGCCCCGCTGCTGGTCGCCGAGCAACCGACCCGGGGCGTGGACATCGGGGCCGTGCAGGCCATCCACGCCGAACTGGTGGCCTACCGGGACGCCGGCCACGCGGTGCTGCTGGTCTCGGCCGAACTCAGCGAGATCCGCGGTCTCTCCGACCGGGTCCTGGTCTGCTACGACGGGCGCGTCGTGGCCGAGTGGGACAGGGACGAGGCCACCGAACACCGCATCGGACTCGCCATGGCCGGGGAGGCCGGATGACCAGCCGCACCGCCGAGGCCACACCACCGGCCGGCACCGCCCGCCCGTCCCGCCTGCTCCGCACCCGAGGCGGGGTGGTCGCCCTGGCCGTCCTGACCGGCGTCGTCGTGGGCACCCTCGTCCTGGCCGGCACGGGAACCAACCCGCTGACCGCCTACGCCGCCCTGGCCACCGGGGCGTTCGGACCGGACAACCTCCCCGACACCCTCAGCTACGTCCTGCCGGTGCTGGGCATGGCCACCGCGCTCGCGATCCCCCTGCGCGCCGGCATGGTCAACCTCGGCGGCGAGGGCCAGCTGGTACTCGGAGCCGTCGGCGCCCTGGTCACCGGCCTGTTCAGCCCGCTGCCAGCACCCCTGACCGTGGTCGCGGCCCTGCTGGTGGGAACGCTGGCCGGGGCGTCCTACGCGGCGCTGGCCGCGCTGTGCGACAGCCACCTCGGGGTGCCCCTGCTGGTGAGTTCCCTGCTGCTGTCCTACCCGGCGATCTCCTTCGCCTCCTACCTGGTCCGGTTCCCCCTCGCCGACCCCGGCTCCAGCCTCCCGCAGAGCGAACGGCTGCCCGCCGGGGTGGCCCTGCCCACCCTCGGCGCCGGGCAGATCTCGGTCGGCCTGGTCGCCGTCCTGGCCGTGGTCGCCGCCTACACCGTGGTGGACCGCCGCACCCCCGCCGGGTACGAGGTGCGGATGACCGGGCTCGGCGCCCGGTTCGCCTCCTACGCCGGCATCGACCGGCCGCGCCTGACCGTGCGGGTCCTGGCCGCCTCCGGGGGCATCGCCGGCCTGGTGGGCGCCATCCTGGTGTTGGGGTTCCCGTTCCGCTTCATCGACGGGGCGCTGATCAGCCCCCAGTACACGTGGATCGGGCTGATGGCCGCGTTGCTGGCCGCCGCCCACCCCGTCGGCACCGCCGTCGCGGCGTTCTTCTTCGCCGCGCTGACCAGCGGCGCGTTCGAGATGGAACGGATCACCCAGGCGCCGCGCGAACTCACCGCCATCGTGCAGGCCCTGGTCATCATCGTGCTGGCCACCTCCACGGGCCTGCTGCGCGGCAAGGGAGGGCCCCGGTGACCATCGACCCCGCGTTGTTCTCGGCGGCGCTGCGCGCGCTGACCCCGATCCTGTTCGCCGCCCTGGCCGGGGCGTTGTGCCAGCGGGCCGGGATCTTCAACATCTCCCTGGAGGGGACGATGCTCGTGGGCTGCTTCGCCGGGGTGGCGGGCAGCTGGTTCACCGGCAACCCCTGGCTGGGCGTGGCGCTGGCCGTGGCCGCCTCGGCCGCGTTCTCCCTGGTGTTGGCGGTGGGATCGGTGTCGTTGGGCGGCGACGCCATCGTGATCTCGGTGGCGATGAACCTGCTGGCCGTCGGCCTCACCGCGTTCCTGCTGCGGACCGTCTTCGGCGCCCAGGGCAGCTTCAGCGACCCCGAGCTGCGCGGCCTCGACCGGGTGCGGCTGCCCCTGGTCGAGGAGATCCCCCTGCTCGGCCCCGTCCTCTCCGGACACTCCCCCCTGGTCTACGTCTCCTGGCTGGCGGTGGCCGTGACCGCCGTCCTGCTCTACCGGTGCCGGTGGGGGCTGCGGCTGCGCGGCCTGGGGGAGAACCCGGCGGCCGCGGCCAGCCTCGGCGTGCGGGTGACCCGCCAGCGGTACCTGGTGGTCGTGGCCGGCGGTGGCCTGTGCGGCCTGGGCGGAGCGCAACTGGCCCTGGGCAACGTCACGCTCTTCGCCGAGAATATGACCGCCGGCCGGGGGTGGATCGCGGTGGTCGCGGTGATGCTGGGGGCGGCGGCACCGGTCGGGGTGTTCCTCGCCGCGCTGCTGTTCGGGCTCGCCGAGGCCCTCGGTTTCCGGTTGCAGGGCCTGGGGCTGCCGCAACAGGCCACCGACGCGGCCCCCTACGTCGTCACCCTGATCGCCCTGTTCGTCTCCAGCCGGCGGCTGCGCCGGCGCGACCCCGTGGAAGGTGCGGTGGACCGATGACGGTCATCCTCCCCATCACGAAGATCCCCCGCGAGGGCCTGCCCACCCGGGCCCTGGTCGTCGGCGACCCCGCCCGCGCCGACGCCGTCGCCGCCCAGCTCGACGACGCCCAACTCCTCGGGGAGAACCGGGAGTACCGCAGCTACCGGGGCCGGTGGCGCGGCACCGACCTCGTCGTCTCCTCCCACGGCGTCGGCGGCCCCGGCGCGCTGTGCCTGTTCACCGAGCTCGCCGCCGCCGGGGTGCGCACCTACCTGCGGCTGGGCACCGCCGGATCGCTCACCGACACCGTCGGCGACGGTGACCTGGTGGTGGCCGAGGCCGCGGTCCGCGACGACGGCGTCACCCCGCAACTGGTGCCCGCCGAGTACCCCTCGTTCGCCACCCCCGAGGCGGTGCTGGCCCTGACCGCGGCGGCCCGCGAACACCGCCTGCGCCATCACCGGGGGCTGGTCTGGACACGGGCCGCGTTCTCCCCGGGAGTGCTCGAACTCCCCGTCCGCCAGTACCAGGCGGCCCGGGTCATCGCCATCGAGATGGAGCTGTCCACCCTGCTGGTCTTCGCCGCCCTGCGCGGGTTCACCGCCGGCGGCGCCCTGGTCATCGACGGCAACGCCTCCCAGGACAACGCCGACCCCACCCGCTACTCGCCGCACCGGGCCGTGGTGACCGAGGCCGTCCGGGCCTCCGTCGCGGTGGCCCTGGACGCGCTGGTCAGCCTCGACGTCGAGGAGGACCGGGCATGACGGGCGAGGACCACCCGGGCGCGGAGCCCGCGGCCACCCACTGGCTGGCGGTCGCCGACGAGGTCGCGCGCACCTTGGCCGGCGACGCCGTGGAGCGGGAACAGGCCAACGAACACCCGCTCCGGGAGGTCGCGTTGCTGCGGGACGCCGGCCTGCTGGCGCTGCTGGTCCCGGCCGAGGCGGGCGGCGCCGGCCACCAGTGGCCGTTGGCCCACCAGGTGCTGCGGCGGATCGCCGCCGCCGACGCCTCGGTGGGTCACCTGCTCGGCTACCACTGGTTCCAACTGTGGCGCACCCGGCTGTTCGACCGGCCCGACCTCACCGCACGACTGGAACGGAACACCGCCGAGGACCGGCTGTTCTGGGCGGGGGTCAGCAACCCCCGCGACGCGGCCCTGGCCCTCACCCCCACCGGGCGCGGGTGGCGGGTCACCGGGCGCAAGTCCTTCGCCACCGGGGCCAGCGTCGCCGACCGGCTCGTGGTCAGCGGCACCGAGGACACCAGCGGACGCAAGCTGACCTTCGTGACCGACGCCGCCGACCCTGGCATCCACTACCTCGGCGACTGGGACAACCTCGGGCAACGCCTCTCCGCCAGCGGCGGCGTCGAGTTCCGCGACGTCCTCGTCCACCCCGACGACGTCCTCGGCGCCCAACCGGAGGAGGACGGCGGCGCCGCGCACCGCCAGTCCCTGGCCCCCTGGGATTCCAGCTGCTGCTCAGCCAGCTCCACGTCGGCATCGCCCACGGCGCCCTGACCACGGCCGCCGGGTACACCACCGAACGCACCCGGGCCTGGTCGGCCTCCGGGGTGGAACGCGCCGTGGACGACCCGCACGTCCTCGCCGGCTACGGCGGCCTCACCGCCCGCGTCGAGGCCGCCGCCTGCCTGGTCGACACCGCCGCCGAGGCCTTCGACGCGGCCGCCGCCGCCGGGCAGGCCCTGGACGCCGCCACGCGCGGCCGGGCCGCGCTGCGGATCTCCCAGGCCAAGGTCGTCAGCACCGAGGTCGTCAACGCCGTCACCACCGAGGTGTTCGAGCTCACCGGGGCGCGGGCCACCGCCAACCGGTACGGCCTCGACCGGTTCTGGCGCAACGCCAGGACCATCACCTTGCACGACCCGGTCAAGTACAAGGCCGCCGAGATCGGCCGGCACCTGCTGACCGGCCACTACCCGCCGGTCACCGGATACAGCTGAGGAACGGGTGATGACAGCCACACCGCCGCCGGAACCCCCCGGCCTGCCCGAACCCACGGGCACCCCACCCCGCCCGCCGGGCACCGTCCCCGACCCCGAGGTCCTGCCCGTCCTCGCAGACAGCGTCCGCCTCGACGGCGACACCGTGCTGATCCTGGACCGCCGGTGCTTCCCCTTCGACCTCCGCTGGGTCCGCTGCGGCACCGTCGAGGAGGTCGCCCGCGCCATCGAGGACATGGTCACCCAGTCCTCCGGCCCCTACTTCGCCGCCCTGGGGGCGATGGTCCTGGCCGCCCGCGCCGCCCACCACCACCGGGACCCCGCCGCCGCCCGGGCCGACCTGACCGCCGCGGGGGCGCGCATCATCGCCGCCCGGGCCACCAACAACCACCTCGCCACCGCGGTCCGCGCCGTGGTGACCGAGGTCGACCGGGCGGGAACACCCACCGGATCGGCCCTGGTCGAGGCCGCCCTCACCGGAGCCAGGGCCGGCGACCGCCGCTACCGGGACCGCAGCCGCGCCCTCGGCGAACACACCGCCGCCCTGCTGCCCGACGGAGCCTCGGTCCTCACCCACTGCTGGGCCGACCTCTACCTGGTGGACACCGTCGCCGCCCTGGGCCGCCACGGCAAACGGGTCCGCTACTACTGCACCGAGACCCGCCCCTACCTCCAGGGCGCCCGCCTGACCGCCGAGACCCTCGCGGAGATGGGGGTCGACACCACCCTCATCACCGACGGGATGGGCGCCTCCGTCATCGCCACCGGCCAGGTCACCCACCTGGTCACCGCCGCCGACCGGGTCACCATGGACGGCCACGTCATCAACAAGGTCGGCACCCTGCAACTGGCCACCGCCGCCCACGCCTACGCCGTGCCGTTCCTCGCGCAGGTCCAGGCCCCGACCCGGCCGCCCCCACCGCCGCCGACGTCCCCATCGAACACCGGGACGGCACCGAGGTCCTGCACACCCTGGGCCGCCGCACCGCCAGCTCCCGGGTCCGCGGCCACTACCCGGCCTTCGACATCACCCCACCCCGGTTCGTGCGCACCGTGGTGACCGACCGGGGCCCCTTCGACCCGGCCCACCTGGCCGACTACCACGACGACACCCGGCCGGACCCCGCGCCGGCCCCCGACGAGGAGGCAACCCCGTGACCGACACCCTGACCGCCCGGTGGGTGGTGGTGGACATCGAGGGAACCCTGACCGCCACCAGCCAGGTCCACGTGGTCCTCTACGACTACGCCCGCCCCCGCCTGGGCCCCTGGATCGACGAGCACCCCGACGACGACCGGGTCACCGCCGCCGTCGCCGAGATCAAGGAGGACGCCGGACTGGCCGCCGACGCCTCCACCGAGGACGTCGTCTCCGTCCTGCACTCCTGGATGGACGCCGACCGCAAGGCCAGCCCGCTCAAGGCACTCCAGGGCCTGATCTGGGAACACGGCTACACCCACCGGGAACTCATCTCCACCTACTTCCCCGACGTCGTCCCCCAACTCCGGGCCTGGAAGACCGCCGGACTGGACCTGGCCGTGTTCTCCTCCGGCTCGGTCGCCGGCCAGATCGCCTCCTTCTCCCACACCACCGAAGGAGACCTGCGGGAACTGTTCGACCACCACTTCGACACCGTCAACGCCGGCCCCAAACGCGTCCCCACCTCCTACGCCGCCATCCGCGCCGCGCTCGGCTCCCCCGACCCCGCGCACCTGGTGTTCCTCTCCGACGTGCCCGCCGAACTCGACGGCGCCGCCGCGGACGGCTGGCACACCGTGGGACTGGCCCGCCCCGGCGAACCCTTCGCCGACGCCGACTTCGGCGCCCACCCGGTCGTCACCACCTTCGACGACGTGACGATCGAGCGAGCCGATGACTGACCCCGCACCCACCCCCATGGCCACCGAGGACCGGGACGCCGCGGGCACCGCCCTGGCCGCCGAGGCCGCCCGCTACGCCGACCTCGGCTGGATGCGCGGCACCTCCGGCAACCTCTCGGTCACCCTGGGACGCCACCCGCTGCGGCTGGCCGTCACCGCCAGCGGCCTGGACAAGGGCGAACTGACCCCCCGCGACGTCGTCATCGTCGACGAATACGGCCACGCCACCCCCGACCAACCCGAACCGGTCCCCCGCCCCTCCGCCGAAGCCGGCCTCCACGCCCGCATCGCCCGGGTCGCCGGCGCCGGCGCCGTGGTCCACATCCACGTCCTGGCCGCCGTCCTGGCCGCCGAACGCTGGCCCGCCGGGGTGGCACTGCGCGACCTGGAGATGCTCAAGGGATTCGGCCGCCAGGCACACGACGACCTGGTCACCGTCCCGGTCGTCCCCAACAGCCAGGACATGCGCGTGCTCGGCGACGCCTTCGAGGACCGCTTCGACCCCGCCACCCCCGCCTTGCTGGTCGCCCGCCACGGCCTGTACGTGTGGGGAACGGACCTCGTCCAGGCCCGCCACCGCGCGGAGTGCCTGGAGTGGCTGTTGCGGTTCGTCCTGGCCGCCGACCTCGACCTCGGTGACCAACCGGACCCGCTGACGAGGAGGGCACGACGATGACACTGCTGACCGTGTGGCCCGAACAGGGACCCGACGCGGTGCTGCTGCGCACCGAGGACCCAACCGAGATCCGCCGGGTCCTGGCCGAACTGGGAGTCCGCTTCGACCGCTGGGAGGTGGTGCCGGGCCTCCCCGAGGAACCCACCTCCGCGCAGGTCCTGGCCGCCTACCGCGACCAGATCGAGGAGGTCATCTCCACCGAGGGCTACGTGCACGTCGACGCCATGCACATGACCCCCACCGACACCCCCGACTGGCGACGCCGCGCCGAGGAGGCCCGCGCCCGGTTCCGGTCCGAACACACCCACGACGACGACGAGGACCGCTTCTTCGCCCGCGGGTCGGGGGTCTTCTACCTCCACGTCGGCCACCGCGTCCACGCCGTGCTGTGCGAGGCCGGCGACCTGCTCAGCGTGCCCGCCAACACCACGCACTGGTTCGACATGGGCACGACCCCCGACTACGTGTCCATCCGCTTCTTCCACGACGAGCAGGGCTGGGTCGGTGACTTCGTGCCGAACTCCATCGCCGACCGGTTCCCGGGCCTCGACGAGATCCGGGCGACCCTCGGCTAGGGCCCGACGCGGTGCCGGCGCCCCCTCGGCCCCCACCCAGGACCGGGTGCCCGACCGAGGAGAGCCGGCACCGCACCCCCTCGGCTGGATCAGGCCAAGCGAGGCCCAGCCACTCGGCACGACACCGGCCACCGGCCAGGGTGGAGTCCTGCCGACCACTCGAGCCGGGGAGAGACCATGACCAGTCCCGTGCTGCCCTCCTCCGGAGTGCTCACCCCACTCGGACTGAACGAGGTCCAGCTCACCTCCGGGTTCTGGGCCCACCGCAGGGCGCTCAGCGCCCAGGTGACGCTCCCGCACTGCGCCGAACGCATGACCACCCTCGGCTGGATCGACAACTTCCGCGACGGAGGCCACCGCGGCCCCGACTTCGCCGACTCCGAGGTCCACAAACTCCTCGAAGCCGCCTCCTGGCACGGCGACGACGCCCTGGTCGAGCGGATCACGCCCCTGCTGGCCCGGGCCCAGCACGACGACGGCTACCTCAACACCCGCTGGTCGGGTCGCCGATACCAGAACCTGGAGTGGGGCCACGAGCTCTACTGCGCCGGCCACCTGATCCAGGCGAGCGTGGCCCGGGCCCGCCGCCACGGCGACGACCTCCTGGTGGAGGTGGGCCGACGCGCCGCCGACCACGTGTGCGCCCGCTTCCTGGAGGGCGACCAGGTGTGCGGGCACCCCGAGATCGAGATGGCCCTGGTGGAACTGTGCCGCCTCACCGGGGAGGAACGGTACCTGGAGATGGCCCGCCGGTTCGTCGAACGCCGAGGCCGCCCAGCGCTGGGCGACAGCGAACACGGCCGCGCCTACTTCCAGGACGACCAGCCCGTCCGCACCGCACCCGCCTTCCGGGGCCACGCCGTCCGCCAGCTCTACCTGGCATGCGGAGCGGTCGACGTGGCCGTGGAGACCGGTGACACCGCGCTGCTGGCGGCCGTGGAGGCGCAGTGGGAACGGACCGTGGCCCGCCGCACCTACCTCACCGGCGGCATGGGCTCCCGCCACCGGGACGAGGCCTTCGGTGAGGACTTCGAACTGCCGCCCGACCGGGCCTACGCCGAGACCTGCGCGGGCATCGCCTCGGTGATGCTGTGCTGGCGGTTGCTGCTGGCCACCGGCCACCCCCGCTACGCCGAACTGGCCGAACGGACCCTGTACAACGTGGTGGCGACCTCCCTGGCCTCCGACGGCCGGTCCTTCTTCTACGTCAACCCCCTCCAGGTGCGCACCCCGGGTGTGCCGGCCGGAGCCGACGAGGTCAGCTGGTGGGGCGGCAGCGCCCTGCGCGCCCCCTGGTTCAGCACCTCCTGCTGCCCGCCGAACATCGCCCGCACGCTGGGCGCCCTCCCCGGATACCTCGCGACCCGGGACCGCCGGGGAGTGCAGCTGCACCAGTTCGCCTCCGCCGAGATCGACACCCGCCTGGTCGACGGGTCCCGGCTGCGGCTGAGCGTGCGGACCGACTACCCGGAGTCGGGAACGGTGCTGGTCCGGGTCGTGGACGCCCCGAGGGAGACCTGTCGGGTCTCCCTGCGGGTCCCGGTGTGGGCCGACGGCGCCTCGGTGTTCCACCCCGAGGGCGTGGTGCGGGCGGCCCCGGGCTGGCGACGGTGGACCGGAGGTGGCGGCCGGGCGACGAGCTGCGCCTGGAACTGCCGATGACCCCCCGCTGGTCCTGGCCGGACCGGCGGATCGACGCGGTGCGTGACTGCGTCGCCGTCGAACGCGGGCCGCTGGTGTACTGCGCCGAGTCCCCGGGCGACGAACCGCCCCTGGCCGAGATCAGCGTGGACACCTCGGTCGATCCGGTCGAGCACGCGCGGGGCGGGGTGGTGGAGCTGTCGGTGGCGGGCCATCGCACCTCCCCGGCGGCGGAGTCCTGGCCCTACGGCGGCAGCCCGGCCCCCCGGTCGGTGCGGCCGCACCGGGTGCGGCTCGTCCCCTACCACCAGTGGGGCAACCGGGGGCCGGTGTCGATGCGGGTGTGGCTCCCGAGGTCCGGGCCGCTCGACTGAGGAGCGGGGACGCTGCCCGGCTCCGCTGCCCCCACCCTCCCCGGCCCGGTGCCGCGCCCGAAGCGTGGCCCTCGGGAGGCTTCCCACGGGGCGGCCGCGTCCGCGTGCCCCCGGCCGTGTCGGTGCCCGAGCGGCCCACTGGCCGGGCATCCCCGAGAACGTCCTCGGCGCGCCCCGCCGGTCATCACCGGTCGGGCGCGCGCCGAGGAGGAGGCGCCGTCGGGCACCCGGGACGCCTCGGAGGGCGCTCGCCCACCCTCCCGGGCCGTGGGAGCGTTCCCAGAGTTCAGGAGACCGGGCGTTCGGTTCGACTCGGTCCCCCGGCGCGAGGTACGAGGTCCAACCGGACCACCGCCTGGGGAGCCGAGGTGCGCGACAGGAGCAGGCAGGCGGGGAGGGAACACCACCGGGGGGAGTCCCGCCCCCGCGACGCGGGGGCGGGCCCTTCGCGCTGGCCAGGAACGCCCGGCCCGCGAGTGGGGCCGATCGGCGGCCCGCGCCGGAGGCCAACCACCGCACTCCCGACGGGGGCGGTCGGAGTCAGAACGGGTCCGGCGAATGCCACCGGCGCTCCCGCGAACAGAAGAGAACAGCGTGCTCCACCCATTCCGACGTGTTTTCCGCCGGATCCGTACCAGGCCGGGTCCAGTCGTCGGCGGCGAAGGCGAGAATCGACGTGCCGGTGGACGTCTCCGCAGGTCACAGGACCATCGGTCGTAATCAGATGTGCGGGTTCCCCGATTCGGAGGTGCCACCACCCCGCATCCGGGGGAATCCCCTGGGGCCGTCGATCGTGGCACCAGAAATATCGGCACCGAATGGTGAACGACTCTTTTCAGAGTGTTACCCCATTGGTACAGTCCCTCTCATGGGAGCGCTCCCAGAACTCGGACAAGGACGTCATGAGGGAACGACGAAGGAGCCCACATGAAGACTGACTCGGCACGGGGGGCGCGCGGCTCGCGCCTCCGCCGCGGACTCACCGCGGCATCCGCGCTCGCACTCACGTCGGGCCTGTTCGTGACCGGCGGAGCGGCCGGTGCCGACGACGCCAGCCCGCAACAGGCCAGGGTGGACAACCCCTACGTCGGCGCGGACGTCTACGTGAACCCGGAGTGGTCGGCCAACGCCGCCGCCGAACCGGGCGGCAGCGCCGTCGCCGACCAACCCACCGGTGTCTGGATGGACCGCATCGCGGCCATCGAGGGACCGGAGGGGAAGATGGGACTGCGCGAGCACCTCGACGAGGCGGTCAGCCAGGCCAACGGGCAGGACTTCGTCTTCCAGGTCGTCATCTACAACCTGCCCGGGCGGGACTGCGCGGCCGTGGCCTCCAGCGGCGAACTCGGCCCGAACGACCTGCCGCGCTACCAGTCCGAGTTCATCGACCCGATCGCCGAGATCCTCTCGGACCCGGCCTACGCCGACCTGCGCATCGTCACCACGATCGAGATCGACTCGCTGCCCAACCTGATCACCAACGTCACCCCGCGCCCGACCGCCACACCCGAGTGTGACGTGATGAAGGCCAACGGTGGCTACGTCGACGGCGTGGGCTACGCGCTCGCCCAGCTCGGCGCGATCCCCAACGTCTACAACTACATCGACGCCGGCCACCACGGCTGGATCGGCTGGGAGGACAACTTCGGCCCCTCCGCCGACCTGTTCTTCGAGGCCGCCAACGCCAACGGCGCCACCCCCGCCGACGTGCACGGCTTCATCGCCAACACTTCCAACTACAGCGCGTTGGTGGAGGAGAACTTCAGCATCACCGACGTGGTCAACGGCCAGCAGATCCGGGGCGAGTCCAGCTGGATCGACTGGAACAACTACGTCGACGAGCTGTCCTTCGCCCAGGGATTCCGCGAGCGCCTCGTACAGGCCGGTTTCGACCCGGGAATCGGCATGCTCATCGACACCTCTCGCAACGGGTGGGGCGGCCCGAACCGGCCCACCGGCCCCGGGCCGCAGACCAGCGCCGAAGCCTACGTCGAAGGCGGCCGCTACGACCGCCGCATCCACATCGGCAACTGGTGCAACCAGGCCGGCGCCGGCCTCGGCGAGCGCCCGACCACCGCGCCCGAGCCGGGCATCGACGCCTACGTCTGGATGAAGCCCCCGGGCGAGTCCGACGGCTCCAGCGAGGAGATCCCCAACGACGAGGGCAAGAGCTTCGACCGGATGTGCGACCCCACCTACGAGGGCAACCCGCGCAACAACCACAACCCCTCCGGTGCCCTGGGCGACGCGCCGATCTCCGGCCACTGGTTCTCCGCCCAGTTCCAGGAGCTGCTGGCCAACGCCCACCCGCCGGTGTGACCCACACACCGCGACCCCCGGTCACGGCGGGAATGATCCCGCCTCCCTGACCTGATCACCCTCGGCGGGCCCGGTGCCAACGCACCGGGCCCGCCGCCGTACGCCCCGACCCCTGATACCCCCAGGGGGTATAGTCGGTGGGCGACCGCGAGCACCCGCACCCGTGGAGACCCACCATGACCACCCCAACCACCCCCTCCCGCGCCCTGCCCCCACCCCTGCGGCTGGCCGCCTTCGCCGCCGCGACCGCCCTGGTCTTCGCCGGTGGCCTCGGCCTCGGCCACACCCTCGGCGCCCCACCCGACCACGCCGAGCACCCGCCGGCCACCAGCCCGTCACCCCACGACGGCCACCCCCGGCACTGACCGACACCCCGCAGGCCGCAGGAAGAGGACCACCACGATGACCACCAACACCCCACCCACCACGACCGGCGACCTCGAACTCGACATCGGCGGCATGACCTGCGCCTCCTGCGCCGCCCGGATCGAACGCCGGCTGAACAAGCTCGACGGCGTCGTCGCCACCGTCAACTACGCCACCGAACGCGCCCGCATCACCCACCCCGCGACCCTGCGCCCCCAGGACCTCATCGACCAGGTCGAACGCGCCGGCTACACCGCGACCCTCCCCCCACCCCCCGCCACCACCGACACCCAACGCGGCGACGACCCCACCGACCCCCTCACCCCCCTGCGGCACCGCCTCCTGATCTCCCTGCTGCTGTCGATCCCCGTCATCGCCATGGCGATGATCCCCGCCCTCCAGTTCACCTACTGGCAATGGCTCTCCCTGACCCTGGCCGCCCCGGTCGTGGCCTACGGGGCCTGGCCCTTCCACCGGGCGGCCTGGATCAACCTCCGACACGCCACCGCCACCATGGACACCCTCATCTCCCTGGGCACCCTCGCCGCCCTGGGCTGGTCCGTGTACGCGCTGTTCCTGGGCACGGCCGGCACACCCGGCCTCACCCACCCCTTCGAACTCACCATCACCCGCGGCGACGGCACCGCCCACATCTACCTCGAGGCCGCCGCCGGCGTCACCACCTTCATCCTGGCCGGCCGCTACCTGGAAGCCCGCTCCAAACGCCGCGCCGGACAAGCCCTGCGGGCCCTGCTGGAGATGGGCGCCCGTGAGGTCACCGTCCTGCACCACGGCCAGGAACGACGCATCCCCATCGACGACCTCACCGTCGGCGACGAGTTCCTCGTCCGCCCCGGCGAGAAGATCGCCACCGACGGCACCGTCCTCGACGGCTCCTCGGCGATCGACGCCTCCCTGCTCACCGGCGAATCAGTGCCCGTCGAGGTCGGCCCCGGCGACACCGTCGTGGGCGCCACCATCAACTCCGGCGGCCGCCTCATCGTCCGCGCCACCCACGTCGGCGCCCACACCCAACTCGCCCAGATGGCCCGACTGGTCGAACAGGCGCAGAACGGCAAGGCAGCCGCGCAACGGCTCGCCGACCGCATCTCCGCCGTCTTCGTCCCCCTGGTCCTGCTGCTGGCCGCCGGCACCCTCGGGTTCTGGCTGGGAGCCGACGCCGGCGCGGCCGCCGCGTTCACCGCCGCCGTCGCCGTCCTGATCATCGCCTGCCCCTGCGCCCTGGGCCTGGCCACCCCGATGGCCCTGATGGTCGGCACGGGCCGAGGCGCCCAACTGGGCATCCTCATCCGAGGCCCCGAGGTACTGGAGTCCACCCGCCGCGTCGACACCGTCGTGCTCGACAAGACCGGCACCGTCACCACCGGCCAGATGACGCTGCGCGAGGTGATCCCCGCCGAAGGCGAAACCCGCCACACCGTCCTGCGCAGGGCCGCGGCCGTGGAACACGCCTCGGAACACCCCATCGCCCGCGCCGTGGCCACGGCCGCCACCGACGAACTCGGCGCACCACCCGCCGTCACGGACTTCCACGCCACCCCCGGCCTCGGAGTGTCCGGCCACGTCGAGGGCCACACCGTCCTCGTCGGACGCCCCACCCTCCTCACCGACCACGGCTACCAGCTACCCACCGAACTCGCCTCGGCCCGAGACCACGCCGAAGCACGCGGCGGCACCGTCGTCGCCGTCGCCTGGGACGGGCAGGCCCGAGGACTGCTGGTCGTCGCCGACGCGGTGCGCCCCACCTCCCCCCAGGCCGTCCAACGACTCCGCCGCCTCGGGCTGTCCCCGGTCCTGCTCACCGGGGACAACAGGACCGTCGCCACCGCCGTCGCCCACGACGTCGGCATCACCGAGGTCATCGCCGAGGTCCTCCCCCAGGACAAGGTCGACGTCGTCCGCCGGCTCCAGCAGGAGGGCCGCGTAGTGGCCATGGTCGGCGACGGCGTGAACGACGCCGCCGCGCTGGCCCAGGCCGACCTCGGCCTGGCGATGGGCACCGGAACCGACGCCGCCATCGCCGCCAGCGACCTGACCCTGATGCGCGGCGACCTGCGCGCCGCCGCCGAAGCCGTGCGGCTGTCCCGCCGCACCCTGGGCACCATCCGGGGCAACCTGTTCTGGGCGTTCGCCTACAACGTCGCCGCACTCCCCCTGGCCGCCGCCGGACTGCTCAACCCCATGCTCGCCGGCGCGGCGATGGCCTTCAGCTCGGTGTTCGTCGTGCTCAACAGCGCACGACTCCGCCGGTTCGCGCCCCTGCCCGACCACCCCTCCCCCGCCGGGACCGGCACGGCGAACACCACCACCCCCCAACCGGCGCGATCCGCATCCTGACCGCCACCCGGCCGCCCACCCCCACACCCCCACCCCCAGCACACCGACGCGGGTGCCGACGGCCGGGACACCCCGCGCCCCGGCCCACCGCCGCATCCCGACAGCCCCGCAAGGCACTCCCCCGGGCCTCGAACCCGGCCGGCTCCTTCCCCACCGGCGACGCCGACCCCCACGGCAGTTCGGTCACCTCCACCCGCAGGACCGAACACCACCCCCCTCAGTCAACGCCGACATCGCATCGTCCATCACGATCACCCGCGCATCCCACGACAGAGCCCGCGCGATCTCGACACACCGCTGATCCGCGATCGACAGCCCCCACCGGCCGCCACGGATCCAGATCCACCCCCAGCCAATCGAACAACCCCACGCCCGCGAACCACATCCGCCACCCAACAACCCACCGCCCGAACCACGCCCGCGAACCACATCCGCCACCCAACAACCCACCGCCCGAACCACGCCCGCGAACCACCCATGAACACGTCCTCCGCGACCGCGGATCACCGGCGCGGCCCCGGACGACGCACCGCGATACCAGCGGAACACGCCTCCGCCAGACCAGAAGCACGCCACACCACCCCATCCACCCGCAACTGCCGACATCCGGCCGGCCCACACCCGCCAACACGGCCACCCCGTCGACTTCCCGCCCCGTTCCCGCCCACACACACACAAGGCGCGCACCCCCCGCGAACAACTCCACCCCCACCCCGAGCAAACGCCCACACCCACCCGACATACCCGCCGACCTCGAACAACGACACCACCACAACCGCCTCCCACACTCAGCCCCCGCCACGCCACTCACCGCCACGCCACTCACCGCCACGCCGCGCACCGCTCCCGCTCGACGCGGAAACGCGCCACACCAGGGTGTCCCGTCGAGCCTTTCCCCGCACCCAACACAACAAGATCCCCCAACCCCCACCACCCGGAACCCGAACACCCCGCACAACACGACGGCGGGGTACGGCCACCACACCGCACCCCGCCGGCACCCCAACGAACTCAGCCGTCACACCCCGCCGAATTCAACCGGAACGACACCGGAGCCTCATTGGACCCGGCATGACGCGCAGTGAACCCGACCGTGACCGAACCTCCCACCCCGATCGTCGCGTTCCACCCCTCATCCCTCGCACGAACCGCCGTGCCCTCCTGCGAGAACACCGCGTTCCACCCGTGATCAATCCGCTGCCCGGAAGGGAAATCCCACTCCAGGATCCACCCGCTCACCGGCCGACCCGACACGTTCGTCACCACGACCTCACCACTGAACCCCGTCGACCAGCTGTTCGTCACCCGATAACCCACACGACAACCCTCCACCGGCGCTCCACCACCACCGAACGCCTGGTGCACCGCGTCATAGGCGGGCTTGGGCCGCAGATCCTCATCGAAGAGCAACGCCGCCCCCTCCCCCGGGAAGTGGTCCGGGATCCACGAATACCGATCCGTGAAACCCCACGTCGTCACACTCACACACCGCGACACCGCCAGGCAGGCCTCCACCACCGCACGGTAGTCCTCCGCCTGCGTGGCCAACTTCTCCGCCGTCACCGGCAACCCCATCCGAATATCCAGCTCCGTGATCGCCACGTCCAACCCCAACGCCGCGAACCGCTCGATGTTCTCCCGGATCCCACCCGGCACCGCCCCCACGATCAGATGCCCCTGAAGACCCACCCCGTCCAACGGCACCCCCGCCGCCACCAGATCCCGCGCCAACTCGTACAACGCATCACTCTTCGCGTTCAGCCCCTCCACGTTGTAGTCATTGACGTACAACTTGGCCCCCGGATCAGCCTCCCGCGCCGCCCGCAACGCCGTCGCCACGTAATCCACACCGAACGCCCTGGTCCACAACGTGTCCCGCAACGAACCATCCTCGTTGAACGGCTCGTTCACCACATCCCACGCATACACCTCACCCCGGTAGTGACCAGCGACCTCCGCGATGTGGTGACGCATGATCCCGTCCAACTCCACCGCCGAGAAGTCCCCCTCGGTCAACCACCCCGGCAACTGGCTGTGCCACACCAACGTGTGGCCACGAACCTGCTGCCCCGCCGCCCTCGCCGCCTCCACGACGGCGTCCCCCCGCTCGAAACTGAACACACCACGCGCCGGCTCGGTCGCATCCCACTTCATGTCATTGCCCGGCGTGAGCATGTCGAACTCCCGCGCGGACACCGCCGCGTACTCACCGTCCCGCAGCTCCTCGACCGTGGCGGCGCTCCCGATGCGCACCCCACGCTCAGCGGCCAGATCACGCAACGGAACGTCCTGCGCGACCCCGACCCCCGCACGATCCCCGGCCCCGGCAACCACCACCGGCCCGGCCAACCCCAACCCCGCCGCCAACCCGACGACGACAAGTCCACGTACCCAAGGCATACCGCTCTCCTGACTTCTCGTGAGTACAGGTGCGCGCCCGGAACAGGAAGCTACCCCGCCCATACCCCCAGGTACAGACCTCCACACACCACCCACCCCAACTTCCCCCACCCCACCCCGCACCACCTACCCCGACCGGCCCAACCCCACACGACCCCGGCCCAGTCCCCCTCCAACGGCCACCGAGGAGCACCTCGACGCGGAACGCACCGGGGACCACACCGCGCACCACGACCAGCGCACCCCGGCCCCGACCAACCCCTACCGGCGGGCAAGGTGACGCCACACCTCCGGCTCAGCCTCCAGGAACTCCCCGAACGTCCACGGACGCACACCCGTCACCGCCTGAACCGTGTGACTGGTCACCGAACTCTCCCCCGAGGCCACCGCCAGGTACGACCCCACCCACGCATCCACCTGCCACTCCGCCGCCCCTGCCCGCGCCCGCACCGCCTCCTCCACCGTCTCCTCCCGGTACCGGATGTTCCGCCCGGTCACCTCCGACAACACCCGCACCGTCTCCCCGAAACCAAGAGCACACGGCCCCGACACGTCATACACCTGATCCGCGTGCACCTCGTCCACCAACACCTCCACCGCCAACCGGGCCACATCCTCCCGAGCCACCCACGCCACCCGACCACCCCCAGCCGGAGCCGAAAGCACCCCGTCCTCCCCCACGAACCCCGGCGCCACATCCGCGTAGAACGTGTTGCGCAACGACGTCAACCGCAGCCCCGCGCCGCTGATCAGCCGCTCGGTCTCCCCGTGCTCCCGCGCGAACCGGAAACTCGCCCGAGGAGCCGCCCCCATGAACGACGTGTAGACCACCCGCTCAACCCCCGCCGCCACCGCCGCCCGCACCGCCGCCCGGTGCAACGGCATCCGATCAGCCGCCTCCGGCGCCGACACCAGGAACACCGTCCGCACCCCCCGAAACGCCTCAACCAACGCCGCCTCCTCCTCGAAGGACGCCACCGCCACCTCCGCGGCACCCGCCCCCACCGGAACCCGACCCGGATCCCGAACCACCACCCGCTGGCGGGCCCCCCGCTCGGCGAGACGACGCACGACACGACGCCCCAACTGGCCACTCGCACCCGTCACCGCGATCAGATCAGTCACACCCCACTCCCTACCCGATCACCACACCACGATCCAGACCGCCACGCCCCCGCCACCGAACCCGGCCCCACCACCACACCGGGGTTGACGACGACGCCACCCGAAATGCAATATTTCGCATGCCCGTCCCCCACCCCACCCAACCCCAACTCCGCCGCACCCTCCTCCGCGACAACGCCTTCCACCTGCTCCGAGACGCCATCGTCACCGGCACACTCGCACCCGGTGAACGCCTCCGCGACACCGAACTCGAACACTGGCTCGGAGTCAGCCGAACCCCTATCAGAGAAGCACTCGCCCGCCTGGAACAGGCCGGCCTGGTCCACACCGTCCCCGGCCGCTCCACCGTCGTCGCCCCCCTCAACCCCCGACAGGTCCACGACGCACAACTCGTCGTCTCGGCGATGCACGAACTCGCCGTCCGCGAAGCCACCCCCCACCTGGGCCCCACCCACCACAACGCCATGCGCACCGCCAACCACCAACTGGCCGCCGCACTGGAAGCCGGCGACCCCGACACCGCCATCGCCGCCGACGACGCCTTCCACTCCGTCGCCGTCTCAGCAGCGGCCAACCACGCCATCACCGCCGTCCTCGACCAGTTCACCCCCCTGCTCCGACGCGTGGAACGCCTCAGGTTCTCCGCGCTCACCGGACGGGACTCCGTCGCCCAACACGACCACATCCTCAACCTGTGCACCCAGGGCGACGCCGAGAACGCGGCGCGGGCCACCCGCACCAACTGGAACACGCTCCGCCCCTTGCTCGACCTCCCCACCACACCAGCGCCCCACCAGCACGCGGACGACGAAGGACACCGAGTCACCCACCCCACCACCTGACCACCCGGCCCACCGGAAGGAAACCATGTCCCTCGACGGCTTCCCCCGTTTCCCCCTCCTGCTCGGCCCCTCTCCGCTGCACCCCCTCGACCGCCTCAGCCAGGAACTCGGTGGCGCCCGCATCTGGGCGAAACGCGAGGACCTCAACTCCGGCCTCGCCTTCGGTGGCAACAAGACCCGCAAGCTCGAGTACCTGGTCGCCGACGCGCTGGCCACCGGAGCGGACACCCTGGTCTCCATCGGCGGCGTGCAGTCGAACCACACCCGCCAGGTGGCCGCCGCCGCGGCCCGCGCCGGCCTCCGGGCCGTACTCGTCCAGGAGAGCTGGGTGAACTGGGCCGACGACAACTACGACCGGGTCGGGAACATCCAGCTCTCCCGCATGCTCGGCGCCGACGTCAGACTCGTGGACGCCGACTTCGGCATCGGCGTGAAGGAAAGCTGGGAAAAGGCCATCGCTGAGGTCCGAGCTGCCGGCGGGAGCCCCTACCCCATCCCCGCCGGCGGCTCCGACCACCGACTGGGCGGCCTCGGCTTCGCCGGCTGGATCCGCGAACTCGAAACCCAGGAGGCCGAGCTGGGCGTCCACTTCGACACCGTCGTGGTCTGCTCGGTCACCGGGAGCACCCAGGCCGGCATGATCGCGGGAAACGCGCTGAGCCCCCGACCGCGCCGCATCATCGGGATCGACGGGTCAGCGAACCCCACCGCGACCAGGGGGCAGGTCAGCCGGATCGCCAGGGCCACCGCCAGGCTACTGGGCGTCGAGCGGGAACTGGAGGAGGCGGAGATCGTGCTCGACGACCGCTACCACGGTGGTGTGTACGGTGTCCCGGACGACACCACCCTGGCCGCGATCGGGACGGCCGCCCGGTTGGAGGGCATGATCACCGACCCGGTGTACGAGGGGAAGTCGATGGCCGGGCTGATCGACCTGGTGCGGCGACGGGAGATCCCGGAGGACTCCACGGTCCTGTTCGCGCACCTGGGCGGTCAACCCGCGATCAACGGCTACTCCTCCGTCCTCGGCTGAGGACGGGCACTTCGACGCCCACCCGGTCATAATGCCTCCGTCAGCCAACACGACCAGACCAAGCCGCTCCCCCGCCGGGAGCACGCGAAGGGATCCGGGGGGCGCATTCCGTGACCAGCCGAGCAGACCGTGACGCGGGTGGGGACATCCGTTCGCGGAAGTTACGGCACATCGAGGCGTGCCTGCGCCACGACGTCGACTACACCACGAGGACCACCGGCCTGGAGCGGTACGACCTCCCGTACTCCGCGCTGCCCGAGACCGACCTGGCCTCCGTCGACCTGTCGACCAGGTTCCTCGGGAGGCCCCTGCGAGCGCCGCTCCTCATCGGGGCGATGACCGGAGGAGCGGAGCTCGCCGCCCGCATCAACCGCAACCTCGCCACGGCGGCGCAACAGCTCGGGGTGGGCCTGATGTTGGGCTCCCAACGCATCATGTTGGCCAGACCCGAGGTCACCTCGTCGTTCGCCGTGCGCGATCTCGCTCCGGACGCCCTGCTGATCGGGAACCTGGGGGCGGCTCAACTGAACAAGGGGTACGGCGCCGCGGAGGTGTTGCGCGCGGTCCGGGACGTGGAGGCGGACGCCCTGGCGTTCCACACCAACCCGCTCCAGGAAGCGGTGCAGGAGGACGGTGACACCGACTTCCGTGGCCTCGTGGGCCGGCTCGGCGAGGTGATCGAGGCCGTCCCCTTCCCGATCCTGGTCAAGGAGGTGGGACACGGCCTGGGAGCGGGAGTCGCCACTCGGGTCGCCGAGGTGGGAGCGGCCGCGGTGGACGTGGCGGGAGCCGGCGGCACCTCGTGGGCCAAGGTCGAGCAGTACGTCCGCTACGGAGCCGTCCGGCACCCCGAGCTTGCCGAGTGGGGGCTGCCCACCGCGCAGGCCCTGACCGAGATCCGACGAGCCCTGCCGGGCTTCCCCGTGATCGCCTCCGGCGGTATCCGCACCGGCACCGAGGCCGCCAAGGCGCTGGCGTTGGGCGCCGACGTGGTCGCGGTCGCGCGGCCCCTCCTCCGGCCCGCCACGGAGTCAGCGGATGCCGTGCGGGCCTGGATCGAGAACTTCCTGTGGGAACTGCGCGTTGCCCTGCACTGCACGGGCTGCGGAGATCTGCCCGCTCTCCGCGCGCTCAACCTCGCCCCGCCGGCCCAGTGACCCGTCCAGCTCGACAGCGATGCCTGTCCGCCTTCGAATGCTGAGGGCTGCCGGTTCGTCCTGAGGTGGGTTTCGACGGGTCTTGGCGGGTTTTTGCTTCGGTTTTTTGAGTACTGATTTTAGTTGAGACTGAAGCGATAAATATCTCTGAAATTTGTTTGCGGTTGGACGTCCTCGGGGCCCACAGCCAGCTCCGCTCCGGTACATCTGGTCACACCCGTCCCCGCGCAGCCGACGGAAGGGCTGGCCGTGCCACCTCGCGAGGGCATCCGTGGCGATTCGGTCGAGGACCGTCCACCGCGTTCGTGATCGGTCGGTCCCGCCACCTCTGGCCTCCCGGGACGAATTCCCCCACCCGCCGACCCCACGGGCACGGAAATAGCCGGAACCCCGGTTGGAGTTCGACTGGGCCATCCGCCCAGGGCCGGACGAACGATGGGGAACTGGGCCATTCGATCCAGCCCACCAGACGGGACGACCGCACTTCCGGCACCCATTCCACAACTGGTGTCCGAAACGACCCACATCGTGTTCCCAAGGCCGGCCGCACCTCGGCGACGCGCTGATCACCGGCCATATCGCCCAGCGGCAGCGGGTGGGGCGCGCCGTCGCCGCCAGGCCCAGAACGGAGGGCAGCGATTTTCACGCAGTTGGCCGAGAGGCCAGAATAACGGGACTGGTCCCCCATTCCCATCGCGTGCGTTCGTCCGCGCCATCCGGGACTGCTCCGAATGACGCGCGACTTCCTTTCCTGACGAAACTCCACGTTACCCTTGCGGGCGCACCGAATCCTGACCTGTGTTCGCACGGGATACCAACGCGTGTTCGACGAAGAACCCGTTTCCGGTAGGAGGCTTCATGCCGCACCATCGGTTGACGACCCGTCTGTCCGCGGCCGTCTCGGTCGCACTCGTCCCCCTCTTAGTAGGAGCCACCACGTCC
Organism: Actinoalloteichus caeruleus DSM 43889; assembly: GCF_000429185.2. GTDB lineage: Bacteria > Actinomycetota > Actinomycetes > Mycobacteriales > Pseudonocardiaceae > Actinoalloteichus_B > Actinoalloteichus_B caeruleus. The sequence goes on from NZ_AUBJ02000001.1 coordinate 992,139, forward strand.
ACCCCGGTCGGCGGTACCGCGCACGTTCCCGCTGCCGAGGCGACGGAGAACGCCGACACGGCCAACCTGGACCAGCTCTCCCTGGACACGACACTCGTGGCCAGCGGACTCTCCCGCCCCACCGCGATCGCCGCGCCCGACGACGGCAGCGGTCGGCTCTTCATCACCGAGAAACCCGGGACGGTCCGCAGCTACCACCCCGACACCGGCCTGTCCTCGTCTCCCCTGCTGGACATCGTCGACCGGGTGAACGGTGCCGGCAACGAGCGCGGTCTGCTCGGGATCGCCACCGCCCCTGACTTCACCACCAACCCGCAGGTGTACGTGAGCTACACCAGCCAGCCCGACGGCGACGTCACCCTCTCGCGCTTCACCCTGGACACCGCCGCCGAGCGGGCGATCGACCCGGCCAGCGAAGAGGTGCTGCTCACCGAGGAACATCCCACCTACAACAACCACAACGGTGGGGAGGTGGCGTTCGGCCCCGACGGACACCTCTACTGGAGCCTCGGCGACGGCGGCGGTTCGGGGGACCCCGACAACAACGCGACCGACCTGGGCACCCTGCTCGGGAAAATAGTCCGCATCGACGTGGGACCGGACTGCGCGGCCGCCGGCTACTGCGTCCCCGAGGACAACCCCTTCGTCGACAACGCGGAGGCGAAGCCCGAGATCTGGTCCTACGGGCTGCGCAACGCCTGGCGCTTCTCCTTCGACCACGTCGACGAGACGCTGTGGATCGCCGATGTCGGGCAGGGTGCCTACGAGGAGATCAACCACGTGCCCGCGGACCTCGCGGGGGCCCACTTCGGCTGGTCCTGCCTGGAGGGACCAGCGACCTTCGACGAATCCCGCTGCGAGGAGGACATCGACTACGTGGACCCGGTCTTCTGGTACCGCACGTCCCTGGACGGGTGCGCGATCATCGGTGGGCACGTCTACCGGGGTGAACTGTACGAGGACATCGCCGCCGGCACCTACGTGACCGCGGACTACTGCTCGGCCACCGCCTGGGGGGTGGTGCCGGGTGAGGACGGGTACGAGAGCGCCGTGATCGGGGAGACCCCAATCCAGGTGACCACCTTCGGCACGGACGCCGACGGCGAGCTCTACCTGGTCAACGACCTCCCGGGCCAGCTGTACTCGGTGTCGTTCTCGACGTCCGGCTGAGCGCTGCCGGTGGGAGGTGACCGGCGGCACGATGATGATCGGCTGGCCGCCGCCTTCCGCCGGCCCCGAGGTGGCCCGGCCGTGGCGGCCTCGGGGTATGTTGCCGACATGTCGGACAGTGTGCTCGCGGATCTGGTCAGCGCGGCCGAAGGCGAGGACCCGTTGGACGCGCTGCGCGCCACGGCGGAACTGCGCCGCCGTTCCGAACGGTTGGAGGCCGTGCAGGTGCGACGGGCTCGGGTGGCGGGTGTCTCCTGGGCCCGCATCGCCGAGGTGCTCGGTGTCAGCAAGCAGGCCGTGCACAAGAAGTACGGCAGCGGCGGCCTCTTCCGCTGACCCTGCCTGATCTCCGCTGCCGGCCCCGGGGCCCCCGCGTGCTCCCGGCCGCCAGGTCGAGGTGTGTCCCTGAGGCCGACCGAGCACCCTGGTTGGTCCACGCGGCATCGCCACCGGTGTCCGTCGTCCACCCTCCTTCGTCTGGTCGCCCTCAGCGCGTCGTGACCGGTGGCGAGGACCGTCGACGACGTCCTTGGCAGCATCCCTGGTGACCTCCTCCCGCGTCGTCCCTGGCAGGCGGCGCACCCGGCGGCCCGAACCGCGAGGGGAGTTGTCCACAGGGCGAGGTTGTCCACAGGGCGTGGCCCGGGGTGCCGCGAAACCGGGGCGTGGTCGGCCACTGTTGTCCGCGGAAGCAGCGGAGGACGGGGGCCACGATGACGAAGGTGGGCGACGGAACGTGCGGCGGTGTCGGGGTCGCCACGAGAGTGGTGCCCACCCGCGAGCTAGGCCGGTGGGGTGAGGACGTCGCGGTGGCACACCTGGAACGCCAGGGACTGGTGGTGCTCAGCCGCAACTGGCGGTGCCGGCACGGTGAGCTCGATGTCGTGGCGGTCGACGACGACACGCTGGTGGTCTGCGAGGTCAAAACCCGGTTCGGGCCATCAGCGGAGGACCCTGCCTCGGCCGTCACCCCGGCGAAGCTGAAACGTCTCCGAACGCTCACCGCGGCGTGGTTGTCCCGCTACCACGTCGGCTGGTGCGCGGTCCGCTTCGACGTGGTCAGCGTCGTGTTGCCCACGCGGGGGCCCGCCACGCTGCGCCACTTCCAGGGGGTGTCGTGACATGGCGATGGCGAAGGCCTGGTCGGTGGGCCTGCTGGGGGTGGACGGGGTGCCGGTCGAGATCGAGGCCGATGTCGGGGCCGGGTTGCCCGGTGTGCGGCTGTTGGGGCGGTTGGACGCGGTGGTCAACGAGTCGAAGGACCGCGTCCGGGCCGCGCTCCGCAACGTCGGGGAGAGCTGGCCGAGGCAACGCGTCACCCTGGCGTTGTCCCCCGCCGCCCTCCAGAAGACCGGGGCCGGTTACGACCTCGCGCTGGCCTGTGTCGTGCTGGCCGCGGCCGGCGCCGTTCCCGCTGAACGGCTGGCCGGGACGCTGCTGTTCGGCGAGCTGGCCCTTGACGGCCGGTTGCGAGCGGTGCGTGGAGTGCTACCAGCGTTGCTCGCCGGGCGGGCCGCTGGGTTGCGGACCGCCGTCGTTCCCGTCGAGGCCCTGCCTGAGGCGGCCCTCGTGGAGGGCGTGCGGGCGCTGGGCGCGGCGGACCTGGGCGCCGTGGTGCGGTGGCTGCGGGAGGACGAGCCCCTGAGCTCGACCGCCCCGACCGTGCCGGAACGCCCGCAGGCCCCGGAACTGGCCGACGTGGTCGGGCAACCCGCGGCGCGGTGGGCGCTGGAGATCGCGGCGGCCGGCGGCCACCACCTCCTGCTCGCTGGTCCTCCGGGCACTGGGAAGACGATGCTGGCCCGCCGGCTCACCGGGCTGCTGCCCGAGTTGTCCCGCGCCGACGCGCTCGAGGTGACCACCATCCACTCGCTCGCCGGGCTGCTGACCCCGGACGCACCGCTGGTCACCTCCCCTCCCTTCGTGGCACCGCACCACGCCACGACCGTGCCGGGGCTGGTCGGGGGTGGGTCCGGGGTGGCCCGGCCGGGGGCGGTGAGCTGCGCGCATCGTGGGGTGCTCTTCGCCGACGAGGCCTGTGAGTTCGGCGCGCACCGGCTGGAGGCGCTCCGCACGGCGGTTGAGGAGGGTGAGGTGCGCATCGCGCGAAGTCACGGCATCGCGCGCTACCCGGCTCGCTGCCAGCTGGTGCTCGCGACGAACCTGTGCCCGTGCGCGCCGCCTCGGGACACCGACTGCGTGTGTTCGCCCACGGCCCGGCGGAAGTACTTCGGTCGGCTGTCGGGGCCGCTGTTGGATCGGGTGGACCTGCGGGTCCGGACCAGGCCGGTGCTGGCCATGACGCCGACCGAGGCCGACGTGGCCCCGGAGAGCACGGCCGTGGTGCGCGAACGGGTTCGGCGGGCGAGGCAGCGGGCCGGTGAGCGGTGGGCTGGCCACGGCTGGCGCACGAACGCCGAGGTGCCGGGGTCGGCGTTGCGGGGCCGGTTCCGCCCCCCGTCCACGGTGTTGGCGGTGTTGGACCGCGGCCTGTGCAGCGGGTCGGTGACCGCTCGAGGCGCGGATCGTTGCCTGCGGGTGGCGTGGACCCTCTGCGACCTGGCCGAGGAGGAGAGGCCGACGGCGGAGCACGTCACCCGCGCGTTGGAGTTCCGGGATTGGAGGGTGCCGGCATGACCGAGGTGTGCGAGGAGGTGTTGCGGGCGCGCGCCTACCTGCTGAGGGTGGCCGAGCCACCGGGTCGGTCGCTGTGCGACTTCGTCGCCGAGCACGGTCCCGTCCGCGCGGCCCAGCTGGTGCGCACCGGCAGGACGCCTCGTGAGGTCACCGACGAGGTCCAGGCCCGTCGTCACCTGTGGTGCGGCGAGGAGGAGGCGGCGGCGGCGCGAGCGGTGGGTTCGGAGCTGCTGGTACCGGAACACGCGGACTGGCCCTCGGACCGCCTCTCGCGGTTGGACCAGGCGAGCCTGGCCGGTCAGGGGCCGGGTCGCTCGCCACTGGCCCTGTGGGTCCGGGGTGCCCGGGAACTGGGGGCGCTGAGCGCGCGATCGGTTTCGGTGGTGGGCGCCCGGGCCGCGACCGGCTACGGGGAGCAGGTCGCGGCGGAGCTGGCGCACGACCTCGCCGGGCGGGGGTTCACCGTGGTGTCGGGTGCGGCGTACGGGGTGGACGGAGCCGCTCACCGGGGCGCGTTGGCCGTGCGGGGTCGGACGATGGCGGTCCTGGCCAGCGGCCTGGACGCCGGGTACCCCGCCGGACACCAGACGCTGCTGCGGAGGATCGTCTCCGGGGGCGGGGCCGTGGTCAGCGAGTACCCACCGGGCACTCCCCCAGCCCGGCACCGTTTCCTGGTGCGGAACCGGCTGATCGCCGCACTGGGTGAGGGTCTGGTCCTGGTGGAGGCCGGGCGTCGCAGTGGTGCCCGGAACACGGCCGGAGCCGCGGCCGCGTTGGGACGGGTCGTGATGGCCGTGCCGGGGCCGGTGACCTCGCTGATGTCGGTCGGGTGCCACGATCTGCTGCGGGATGGCGGTGCGCTCCTCGTCACGAGCGCTGATGACGTCGCGGAGGCGGCCGGGCGTCTCGGGTCGGATCTTCCGGAGGACCAGGGTCCGGGTTCGCCGTCCAGGGCGACGGACGCGTTGAGCGGGGAGCAGTTGCGGGTGCTGGACTCGCTCGACGCGGCCAGGACGCGCAGCGCGGCCGAGGTGTCCGTGCTGTCCGGAGTCGCCCCCGCCGTGACCGCGACCACCCTCGCTGTGCTGAGGAACGCCGGGCTGGTGTGCGGCCGCGAAGGCGGGTGGGTGGCCGTGCGACGGTGATGATCGCGGAGGGACGCGGCGGGCGGCGTCGCGGGCCTGGTGGCACCGCCCGCCGGGGAGGCGGTGCCACCGAATCGACTGGCCTGTGCCTCCCTGCCCTGCCCGGTCCCTCCCATGAGGCGCACCTCGGGCCGCCCGGCACCCGGCCTCCCGGCTCCCGCCGGCGGGCTGGGGGTGGAGGTGGTCCGGACGACGCTCACCGCCGATCGCGGTGGACCAGAGCACCGGACAGCAGGAGGACCAAGAGCCCGAAAACGATCGCCGTCCCCACCGCCACCCGCAGGTCGAGCAGGTCCGACAGCACCCCGATGAGGGGCGGGACCGTCAGGAAGCCGAGACGGGAGCACCAGGTGACGATGGCGATCCCGTGTTCGCTGCGAAGACCGGGGATGTTCCCGGCCGCGTGCACCGCCGACGGGAACAGCGTGGCGGTACCGAGCCCGGCGCAGGCGAACGCGGCGATCAACACCGGAACCGAGTCGAAAGGAAGGGCCAGTGCCAAGGGAAGTGTGATGAGCAGGCCTCCGGCCCGGCCGACGGCCACGTGGCCGTACCGGTCGGTGATGCGGTCGCCGAGGAACCTCCCGACGGTCATCGCGGCCTGGAAGGCGACGAACACGGCGCCGGCGAGCCCGGCGGGAGCACCGTAGGAGTCGAGGAGCAACGCGGCCCCCCACGAGGACGGGATGTCCTCGACGGCGCAGGCGGCCAGCAGCAGGCAGCCCAGGACGACCATGCGCAGGACCGGCCACGCGGCGCGGGGCGCCGAGGGGAGGGACGAGGCGCTCTCCTGGTCCCGTTCGCTCGCCTCCGGCCCCGCCAGCAGGTGTAGGCGCGCGGCCAACGCGAGCGACACGATCACGAGTCCCACGAGGGGAAGGTGCGAGGTGAGGGGCACACCGAACCCGATGAGCGCGCTGCACACCACACCGCCGGCCACGGCCCCCACGCTCCACACCCCGTGGAAGCTGTTCAGCACGGACCGCCCGTACCGGCGTTGCACCCGCAGTCCGTGCGCGTTGGAGGCGGCATCTGCCCAGGCGTCCAACGCGCCCATGGTGAAGAGCACCGCGGCCAGGGCGGCCCAGCCACCGACCACCGACACCAGGGGCAGCACCAGCCCAGCTCCAACCATGCACCAGACGGCGACCCGGCCGCTGCCGAACCGACCCGACAGCACTCCGGCGAGCAGCCCCGCCACGAGCGCCCCGGTGGGCATGGCCGCGATGGCCAGGCCAAGCGCGCTGTTACTCAGGCCGAGGGCATCCCGGATCTCCGGGTAGCGGGGCACGATGTTGGCCATGGCGAAGGCGTTCGCGAAGAACAGCACCGCCACCGCGACCCGCGCGCGCCGCAGCTCGGCCGGGAGACGTGTCGAGGTGTCCACCACCCGGTTCCTCCGATCATGATCACCGCGGAACAGGGTGGCACTTCCGGCGTCCTGGCGGAAGTACCGTCACGGAGGAGGAACCGGTGTCCGGTGCCGGCCCTCGCCGGGGGTGGACATGACGAGTGCCCCCGCCGTGGGCGGGGGCACTCGTGCTCCGGTCGGTTCGTCCTGGCCCTGGTGGGTGGGCGGACGTGGGGGTCAGGCGGGCGCCGGGACGGGCTCGGTGTCCCGAGCGGGCGCCGTCGGCAGGTCCCAGCGGCGCTGGCGGAGGCGGACGGGCACCTGCTCGCCACGCTTCTCCGCCTCGAAGACCTGGGCCCTGGCCCGGCGCCACCACACCACGGTGCGGACCCCGCCGAGGAGCAGGAGGGCGACCGCGCCGAGCAGCGCCACCCGGTAGGCCTCGTTGCCGGGCAGGTGACCGACGACGTCGAGGAGCAGACCGATGATCAGGGACCCGATGGCGGTCGCGGAGTGGCCGCCGACGTTGGCGACACCGGTGGCGGTTCCCACCTGGGCCATCGGGTTGTAGTCACGGACCAGCGCGAAGGCCACCGAGGAGACCGGGCCGCCCGAGGCGAACACGACGAAGGCCACGGCGGCGAGCAGCACCGGCGGCTGGCCCCCCGGCCAGGCCGAGAGCACCGCCAACAGGCCCACGGAGCTGGCGAGGTAGGTGATGACGATCCCCATGCGGGAGGCGGGGCGACGGCCGATGACCGCACCGACCATGGGGCCGCCCAGCACGCCGGTGAGGACCAGGGTGGCGACCAGGACGCTCGCGGTGCCGGGCTCCACGCCGACGCCGTCGACGAGGTACGAGTAGCCCCAGAGGAGCCCGAGCACACCCGGCAGCATCCCGGTGGAGAAGTGCACCCAGAAGGCCAGCCTGGTGCCGGCCACCTTCCACGCGGCGGGAACCTGCCGGAGCACGTTCTGCGATGCGACGTGGGTGGGCTGTTGCCCGGCCGGGGTGTTGCGCACGCCCAGGGACACGGCCGCGGTGTAGGCGAGGGTCACGGCGCCCACGGCCATGAAGGTGAGGGTCCACCCGGCGCTGCCCAGCGCCATCGACAGCGGCACGGTGGCGATGACCCCGCCGAGCGCGCCGAGCGCGCTGGAGACGGACACGACCATCGCGTAGCTGCGCGCCGCGAAGTGGGAGGCCACAAGACGCAGGAGGCTCACCCAGGTCAGGGCGTCACCCACGCCCACGACGACGCGGGCGCCCAACGCGACCGGGTAGGAGGAGGCCAACGCGAAGAGCACCTGGCCGAGGCCCAGGAGCACGGTGGCGGCGATGAGGACGCGTTTGGCGCCGAACTTGTCGACCAGGACCCCGGTGGGTACCTGCATCGCGGCGTAGACGCCGAGCTGGAGAACGGTGAAGACGGCGAGCGCGGCCGAGCCCACGGCGAACCGCTCGCCCGCGAGCGGGCCGGCGACGGAGAGGGAGCCCCGGTGGAACACGGCGGCCAGGTAGACGATGACGGCGGCGGTCCAGATGACCCATGCCTGCCGCGAGGTGCGGTCCGCAGCCAACTGACAGAACCTCCGGTGTTGGTGAACGGCGAGAGCGGACGGTGGCGAGCACCTGGGCGCCCGTCACGGGGACGCACGGCATCCGACCCGGAGCGTGGTCCTGGTCGGCACGCGCGCTGATCACGTGCTGGTGGAGCGGGGAGGGATGGCCGCCTGTCGGCGGGCCGGGCCGGACGGTGGCTACGGTGCTCACTCACCGGCTCGAGGAGTACGCGGCGATGCGCTCCAGATCGTGCGCACCGGAACACCCCTCAACCACGACGTCGAGCGAACTATTCCGGCTTTCCCGGATTTCCCCGACTGGGTGGGCCACCGCACGCTCTGGCGTGGGACCACGGGTGGCCTACGTTCCCGTAGCGGGTTCCGCCGGCCGTCGGGGTTCACCGTTTCGTGGAGTCCGGTCGGGCCGTGACCGCCGTGGTCAGCTCCCCGAGTGACCGGTCGGTTCGTGGTCTCCGGCTCGCACGATGGGGGAATCGCGCCGCACGTCCCCACTATTACAGCCGTGCGCGCCGATGGAGCCCGTGGTCCGGGGTCGAGGTCGGTGTCCGTGTCCCCCGCTCTCCCCAGTCGGCGACAGCGCAACCCTGTGACCTGCGCTGATGTGGACGGGCGCACTGGTCGGGCCCGCCGGGGCAGTGACGCGTTCCACGCCTAGGCCTGGTCGGGAAGACTACGGATTCGCCACCGAGGGGACCCACGGCGGCCGGTGCTCCGCTGGCGGTGTCGGGGGCGTCGCCCCGATCAGTCCGGCGGAGGGCGTGCCCCGCGCCGGGCGAGGCTCGCGGCGAGACGATCCGTAATGCGTCGGGTGGTGTGGCCGATAGCACAGATGCCGGGGGCGGCATCAACGCCGTGCGCGTGGTGACCGCGCCCCGGCACGTTCTCCCGTCCGCCGCGCAGGGTGCGGCCGCTCCCGCACGCCGGGCCTCGGACGAGGACTTCGGTGGGACGTGCTCCCCTCGACTGGGTGTCCGGCGCGGATCCCCTCCCCCACCCCGGGGGTGTCGTGCCGGGTCGGCGGGAGGCCGGTCCTCCGTGGGTTCGGCCGATCCGGTGATCCGGCAGCGCTCCGGGCGGGTGCCACCCCGCAGCGCTGGGTTCCGATCGCGGGGACGTGGGCGGGGTGAACCCGGGCGCGCCCGGACGGGCGGCGCTTGCCCGGTGGGAGCGGCGTCGCTGCTGGGGGCTGCGGTGCTCCCGGACCCCGTCGGCCTCGGACGATCGTCGCCCCTCCTGGGCCGGGTGTGCCCCTCGTACCGCCGCGACGTGGTCAGGGACGTCCCGCCGCCACCCAGTCGTCGACCAGGCCCCGCAGCAGGTGGTACGCGGCCCGGGTCACCGGCGCCCTGAGCACCGCTCCGGTGTTGGCTACGGCGACCACTCCCAGGCCGGCGGCTGGAGCGAAGGACACGAAGCTGGTGAACCCCCAGGTCACACCGCTGTGCAGCAGCACGGGCACGCCGTCGGGCGTGGTTCGGCGGTGCCAGGCGAGGCAGGTCTGCTGGGGGGCGTCCAGATCGGCGCGGGGGCGTTGCACGTCCCGCAGCGCGCGGGACAGCGCGGGATGCCCAGGGGGGACGGTCTCGTCGGGGCGGAGGTGCGCGCGCACGTAGCGGGCGAGTTCGGTCACGCTACCCGCGAGCACCCCGGCCCCGGCGAGCGCCGTCATGCGCCACGGTGGGGTGCGGCGGCGCCCGTGGTGCCCGGTGGCGCGACGGGCCCCGGCGGGGGGTCCGGCGGCCGGGGTGAACCCCAGCGGCCGACCGACGCACAGATCGACGGCGGTCTCGTAGTCGCCGCCGGTGGCACGTCCCAGGGCGTGTCCGAGCAGCCCGTATCCCAGGTTGGAGTAGCGCACCCTGGTGCCGGGCGGGTCGCGCGGAGTGGTGGCGCGCACCGCTCGGTAGAGCGCTTCGGCGTCGTAGTGGGCGTAGGGGTTGCGCGGGCCGCCGCGCAGCAGCGAGCCGGCGAGGTTCCGGGGAAGCCGGGGCAGCCCCGCGGTGTGCGTGGCCAGCTGGTGCAGCGTCGGTACCGGGTGCCGACCGGTGGGTCGAGCCCGGTCGGGCAGGTACCTGGTCACCGGGTCGTCGTAGTGGACGACGCCCTCGGCCACCAGCCGTGCCAGGGTCAGCGCGGTGACCGTCTTGGTGATCGACCCCCACTCGAAGTGGGTGTCGGCGGTGACGGCCTCGTCCGAGGAACGGTCCGGGGTGCCGACGCCGATGGCCAGGCCGCCGGTGGCCGTCACCAGGCCCACCACGGCACCTGGTGCGCGGGCGTCCCGGGCCGCGTGCCGCAGGGCGCGCCGGAGCGTGTCGGCGTCCAGCCACGGTGCCGCGCGCGTCGCCTGGTTCGGGTCGGGCGGCTGGGTCGGGCCTGGTCTCGCGGGAGGTGGGGAGGCCGGGTCGCTCGGGCCGGCAGGGGACCCGACTGGTCCGGTGGACCGCCCGGTGGGTTGGGAGGAGGTCATCCGCCGACGGTTTCGCGGGAGTCGGTGGCGCCGGTCAGGGTCGAGATCCCCCGGGACACGAGCAGGGTGCCGGCGACGGCGGCGACGACCGTGGGGTGGTAGTAGTTGCGGAACGCGTCCTCGGTGCCCTCCGGTGGTGCCTCACTGCCGAAGGGCATCAGCCCGTCCTCGTTCTGCGCCGTCGCGTAGGCGATCCACGTGTCGGCCGGGAACTCGGGGTGGGGCAGGCAGAGGTCGACCATGAGGAGTTCGCCGACCAGGTCCCACTGCTGGGCCTCGCGGTAGACGTCCAGCCACACCGGGAGCCACCGGCCCAGGTAGTCGACCATCGCCGGGGGGAGCCGTCCGGGTTGGCCGGCCCAGTCGCTGAGGTGGAAGACGGTGTGGGTCATCGCGTAGGCGGTGGCGAAGTCCAGGGCCCAGGGTTCCGACGCGTTGCCCAGCCAGGTGCGGCCGACCAGCTCGGCTTCGTCGGCGTGTGCTTCCAGTCCGATGAGCCTGGCCGAGTTGGTCAGTGCCAGCTGGCGGTTGGGGAGCAGTTCCCGTGCGTGCGCGGCCCGCAGCCGCCCCAGGTGGGCGAGCAGTTCCTCGAGTTCCGGGTGGCGGTAACCGGCCCGGGTGAACATCGCGTAGATCTCCATCGGGTAGGTCTCGACCGGCATCGCCAGTTGCAGTTCGTGCAGGAACGACCCGTTCCCGAGTGCGTTCCAGGCGTAGTCCATCAGCACCGGTGAGATCTGGGCCTGCCGGCTTCCGATGGCCCCTTCCCGAACTGCGATGGAGCCGGCCAACGCGAATTCGGCGAGCGGTTTCACGTGGCGGTTGGTGTTGACCTCGAGGACGGGGACGTCGGGAGGGAAGGCGAACAGGTGGGCGGCACCGTCCAACCACTCCAGGGCGCTCGTACCGACGTGGTGGCCGATGGAGAGCAGTGCGTCCCTCATGAGCGTCCGACCTCCAGCAGGTGTTGGGCGACGGCGACCTCGAGTTGGGTGCGTGGGTCGCGGGACCCGAGCAGGTCCACGTGTTCCAGCAGTCCGGTGAGCCCGAGTTCGGGTGGCACGTCGGGTTGGAGCGCGAGCCACCGGCCGAGCCGGGCAGCGGTGTAGGGGTCTCCCCGCAGCAGTGCCCGCGCGGCTCCCCTGGCCAGGTCCTCGGTACGCCGACTGGCGGCCAGGTGCACCGGCGTCACCCAGCCGGGCAGGGCCATCGTGGAGACCTGGGCCATGAAGACCGACCACGGCTGCCACGGGGTGCCCTCGTTGGGGGCGAGTTGGTCGGCCGACCTCGGGTAGGCGGAGCCCTTCCCCGCTCCGGTGAGGTCGGTGAGGACCTCCTCCAGGAACCAGTGGCGGAGCCGGCGGACCACCGACGTGGTGACCCGGGTGCTGTCGGAGGGGAAGACGGTGGTCACCTCGTCGAAGACGGCCAGGTCATCGGCGAGGACCGGACGGCCGCGGACCAGGTACGGGGCGAGCGCGTCGACCCCCAGGACCCGCAGTGCCGCCAGTTCCGCCCTGCGGTCGGGGAGCAGGCCGACGTGGTCGCTGACCCGGTACGTGTCGTCCGCGCCCCGGAAGGCGCGGACGACACTGGCGGCGAGGGCGTCCACCGCCGTCGTGTAGCTGAGCCTGGGCGGTGGATCCGCGTCAAGGCGCGACACCTCGAGCTCCCTTCCCTCGCCGGACCGGTTGGCTGCTAGCGGCGGGGCCGCTTCGGCTCGGGCGGTTCTCCCGTGGAGAGCACGACCGCCAACAACAGGTCGGAGGGTTCCCGGTAGAGGGGCGGAGTGCCCTCCCGCTTCTCCTGGACCTCCTCGAGGTCCGCGACGAGCTCCAGCTCGGTCGGCGGGGCGATTTCCAGGTTCCGTGTCGCTCGCTCGGTTCTCATCGTCGCTCCTCAACCTCTCGAAGAAATGATGTTCGCGGAATTCCGCTGTTCCACACATCGTCGTTGTCCGCTGGGAGTAGCGCGAACGATTTCCACGGTAGTGAGCGAAGAAGATCCAAGAAAGAACGGCGGGAAATACTCGTCAATAGGGTGAAAAGGTGGGATGTGATCGTCCAGGCACGGACGTGATCTGTGGTGATCGCTCCGGGAAAGGGCGTGCCGAGGAACCCGTCGCCGGCCGCCTCGCCTGACCTCCCCCTTCGCCGTGCGGGGCGCGTCGGACCCCGGCCGGGGGACGGTCGGTGCGGACGGGCGCCTCCCCCGCGCGTCGGTGACGCCGCGTCGTCGAATCCGACACCCACACCGGGGGGTCGTGCCGGTCACGCCGGCCGGAATTCGCTCTCCGCGACCGCCCCGAGGGCACCACGGGCCCTCGCACCAGGCTCGGCGCGGCGTCCGGGGCGGGCGGCAGCGGTCCGCCCAGCCGCGTGCCACCGCGCCCGAGATCGCACACGGTACGTCACGGTCGACCAGCGGTGCGTCGACCGTCTACCCGAGTTTTCCCGCCTGGGGTATCCGGAGGGTGACCGCCGGCCATACTGGGGCCATGCTGCGCAGGTTCTCCTCTCTTCTCGCGGTCCTCGGCTTCCTGCTGTTGGTCGTTCCGCAGGCGGCCGTGGCGTCGTCGACGACGGATGGCGACCTTCGGGAACGGATCGTGGACCTGGCCATCGACGCGGAGGTCACCGAGGACGGCGCCGTGCGGGTCGTGGAGACGATCGAGTACAGCTTCGGCATGTACAGCCGGCGCGGGATCTTCCGCCACATCCCCGTGTCCTATCCGATCGAACGCGCCGACGGGAGCGTCGACGACGTCAAGGAGCGCTACATCGAGGTCGTGGACGTCAGCGCGACGATGGACGGCGCTCCCGTGGAGACGGCCATCAACCCGGAGGGCGCCGACAACGACGGGTCCGCCGACGTCATCCGGCTCGGCGACCCGAATTCCCAGGTCACCGGGACCCACACCTACGAGATCTCCTACGAGATGCGGGGCCTGCTGAACGCTCCCGAGGGGGAACCGGAGCTGTTCTGGAACGCCTTCGGTGACCAGTGGGAGGTGCCGGTGGAGTCGGTGTCGGTCGCGGTCACCGCCCCTGGGCCGATCAGCAGGGTGCGCTGCGCTGCCGGCGACCCCGCCCAGCCCGACGTGGACTGCCCGGTCGCCACCTCCGACGGGGACACCGCGCGCTTCCAGGCGGGTCCGCTCGGACCACGCAACGCGGTCACGGTCGTGGTGGCGCTCCCGGACACGGTGACGGTGCCGCCGGCGATGGAGCGGACCCGGCAGACGCCCGCCGCCCTGGTGATGTCCAACCTGACCCGGCCCGGTGAGGGCGCCGGGATCGGTGCGGGCTGGGTGTTCGGCGGAGCGGCGGTCATGCTCGGTGGCGCCGGCGCGCTGTTGGCCAGGACCCTGCGGCGCGGTCGGGACTCCTACTTCGTGGGGCAGACCCCCGGCTTGGCGCCGGCCGAGGGACAGCAGGCCCAGGAAGCCGTCCGGGGCCTCGGACAGCGCGACGAGGTCGCGGTCCGCTTCACCCCACCAGACGACATCCCGCCCGCGCTGTGCGGGGCGATCCTGAAGGAGAACGCCGACACCGCCGAGGTGACGGCCACGGTCACCGACCTGGCGGTGCGCGGGTACCTGCGGGTGGAGGAGAAGGGCTCGGACCACGTCCTGGTACGGCTGCGGAGAGCCGATGCCGATCTCACCGACTTCGAGGGCCTGATCCTCAACGGTCTGTTCTCCGGGGCGCGCGACGGCCAGCGCACGATGAAGTCCCTCTCCGGCAAGTTCCACCAGACGCAGAGTTCGGCCAGGCAGCGGATCCTGGACCAGACGACCCGGCGCGGTTGGTACAAGCACCGCCCCGACCGGGTCCGGGACGGCTACCGGATGGGTGGGCTCGCGGTCGCTGGGGGTGCCGCGCTGGTGACCTGGTTCCTGTTGGTGCCCGTCGACCTGGGTCTGGTGGGCCTCCCGATCATCCTGGCGGGGCTGGCGATGACGGCGCTCGCCGGTCGGATGCCGGCGCGCACGGCCCTCGGCTCGACGGCGCTGGCGCAGACGCGGGACTTCCGGCGGTACCTGGAGGTGGCCGAGGCGGACCAGATCAGCGAGGAGGAGCGGCAGACCATCTTCAACCGCTACCTGCCCTACGCCCAGGTGTTCGGGTTGGCCGAGGTGTGGACGAAGAAGTTCGCGGCCGTGGGTGCCGCGGAGCCGGACGGCTGGTACCGGGGGCGTCCCGGGCGAGCCGGCTTCTTCCCGGCGTACCAGAACTTCCACCGGTCGATGCGGACCACCCTGCCCACGGTTCCCCGGTCGAAGGGCAACACCGGTGGGTTCGGCGGCGGCCGCAGCGGGTTCCGGGGTGGGAGCATCGGCGGTCGAGGTGGCGGTGGGGGCGGCGGCGGCTCCTGGTGAGGCGACGGCGGGGCCGTGGGTGCGCCGGCCCCGCCCGTCGGTCAGCCCCCGGTCGCTCCTCCCACCACGGCGTCCGAGCTGGTCCCCGGCTCGGCCTGGGGCTTCGGCGCCAGCCCGCCCAACGCGTCGCCCTGGTCGTTGACGCGCAGGACGAACGGTCTGAGTTCGGTGTAACGGACGACGCTGACCGAACACGGCTCGACGACGATCCGTTGGAAGGAGTCCAGGTGGATGCCGAGGGCGTCGGCCAGGACCGACTTGATGACGTCGCCGTGCGTGCAGGCCAGCCACACGGCGTCCGGGCCGTGTTCGGCGGTGATCTGCCGGTCGAGCTGGCGCACGGTGGCGACGGCCCTGGCGTGGACGTCGGCGAGGCCCTCCCCGCCGGGGAACACCGCCGCGGAAGGGTGGTGTTGGACGACCCGCCACAACGGCTCCGTGCTCAACGCGCCCAGTTCGGCGAGGGTCCAGTCCCCGTAGTCGACCTCCAGCAGCCCGTCGTGCACGGCGGGCTCGAGGCCGCGGGCCTGCTCCAGGGGGCGCAGCGTCTCGAGGCAGCGTTGCAGCGGTGAGGTGTGCACGGCGGCGAGGGGAACGTCGCTGAGCCGACCGGGGAGCGCCGCGGCCTGGGCCGCGCCGTCCGGGTCCAACCCGATTCCCGGGGCTCTCCCGGCGAGCAGGCCCTGGCTGTTGGCGACGGATCGGGCATGGCGGAGCAGGATGAGGGTGGCCACGTCCGTCGAGCCTAACCGGGACCACGGGCGCCGGCCGCCCAGCGAGAACCCCCTGCTCCGCACGCCGCTGCTCCCTCGGCCGTTCGGCGGTCCTCCTCCCCACCAGGAGGTCGTGTCCCGCATCACATCGGTCGGGGTGTCGGTCGCTGTCACGGCACGCCTCGCTGTCCCGTCCAGGAGGTGACGGTGACGCTTCCCGCTGCCCACGGGGCGCGGGGAGCGGCGGCACGACTCCGTTCGACGAACGGAGAGCGAGGAGGAGTGAGATGACACCCCGGATGACGATCGACCCCACGTCCCCCGCCTACCGGGCGATGCTGGGGCTGGAGCGCTACCTGGAGTCCAGTCCCCTGCCCCGGACCACCCGTGAGCTGGTCAAGCTGCGCGCCAGCCAGCTCAACGGCTGCGGGTTCTGCGTGGACATGCACAGCCACGACGCGAAGGCCGGCGGGGAGACCGACGAGCGGCTCTTCTCGGTGGTCACCTGGCGGGAGGCCCCGTTCTTCACCCCCGAGGAGCGGGCCGCGCTCGCCCTGACCGAGCAGGCCACCCGCCTGGACTCGGACGGGGTGTCCGACGAGGTGTGGGCGGACGCGGCTCGGTACTACGACGAGGAGCAGCTGACCGCGTTGGTCACCGCGATCGCCACGATCAACGCGTGGAACCGGTTCGGTGTGACGTTGCGGCTCGTACCCGGCTCACACCGGAAGTGAGGCGCGCCCCGGTGGCCGGAGCACCTCCGGTCACCGGGGGTTCCCGGTGGCGCCGATCCCCGCCGGCGTTGTCCCCGTCCTCCGGGGCGCCGGGACAGCAGGGCCGCCGCGATCAGGGCGACCGCGACACCCAACACCGCGTACCCGGACAGCACCCCCACCGGTCCGGCGATCGGGGCGTCGCCGAAGTAGGCGGTGTCGCGGACCAGGGTGGTGCCCGCACCCGGCGGGAGCCAGGGACCGACGGCCCGCCAGAAGGGCGGGAGCAGCGAGGCGTCGTAGGCCCCGCCCGCGCTCGGGTTGCCCAACACGACGAACGCCAGGATCGCCACCCCCACGCCCACGACGCCGAACAGCACCTGGAGGGCCATCGTCGTCGCGCCGGACGCGAACGCGACGAGCGCGCCGACCCACCACAGCACCAGGACGTTCCCCGAGGGGAGGGCATCGAGCACGGGGCCGACGATGAGCGCTCCCCCGAGACCGGAGAGCACCGCGTACCCGGCGAGGACGGCGAGCCGGACTCCGACCCTGGCGGGCCGTGCCCGGTGCTCACCACCGGCGAGCCCCATGATGGCCGAGGCGAGGTACCCGCCGAGCATCCAACCGATGACCAGGTAGAACGGGGTGAGGCCCCGGGCGTCGCCACTGGCGGCGGGCACCACGTCCCGGGTCTGGAGCTGCCGGCCCCGCTCCTGCTGGACGGGGGTGAGCACCCCGCGCACGGCCTCCCCGACGGAGGCTCCGGCCGCGGAGGCCACCAGCACGGTGTCGGTGTCGGAGTCCGGGTTCGCGACGATGGCAGCGTCGACCTCGCGTCGCTCGAGCCGTGCAACGGCGGCCGCCTCATCGTCGACGACGTGGGCGCGCAGCGGCTGACCAGGCAGGTCGTCGAGCTGTTCGGCGAGCTGGTCTGCCTGGCCGGGGGGCGCGACCACGGCCACCGGGACCCGCTGCGGGGTCGGGGCGTGGAAGGCTCCGGCGTAGGAGAGCACGAACGCCAGGTGCAGCGCGAGAACCGCCAACACCAGCAGCACGGCCCTCGGGGTGAGGGCGTCCCGGAGTTCGGCCGCCGCGCCGCCCGGGGGCGTCGCCGGACGGGCTCCCGGGGGGTGCGGTTCCGATGTCCCCATGTCCCTCCCTCCCACGGCCCTCACCCGGGCCCCGGGGCAGCGGGGCAGCGGGTGGCACCCGGACGCTAACCGCTGGTCGGTGCCCTCGCATGACCATCCGTGGGCACCGGACCCGGCCAGCGGGTCACGGCCGGCCCCGGGTGCCGCTCCGTCCCGGCCCGGGAGGGATGCGGCAGGGCACGTGTCCCCAGCACTTCACGGCACCCACGCTGGGCCGTCCGGAGGAGACCGGCACCCTCGGCGAGATCGCCGGTGTGAAAGCCGGGATCGCGGGGTAGTTGGCCGTCGAGAGGCCGGTGACGATCACGACCGGCCGCGAGATGAGGAGGACATCATGGCCCGACGTGCCCTCACCGCCGGTTCCCTGGCCGCCGCGTTATCGCTGGCGTTGGTGGGATGTTCCAACGGCGAGGAGACGTCCCCGGATCCGGCGGCCCCACCACCGGCGGACCAGACGGTGGAGGAAGCGCCCACCTCGGACCCGGCCGAGGAGGGGGAGCCGGTGACGGTGCCCGACGTGATCGGTCTGGACGGCCGGGACGCCGAGGACGCGTTGGACGAGGCCGGCATCACCGAGTTCGAGTACCGGTCGGTGGACCCCGAGGACGACATCATCGTCGCGCCCGGGAACTGGGTGGTCGACGAGACCGATCCGGAGGCCGGAACCGAGATCACCGCGGAGGACACGGTGACGCTCCAGGTCAGCAAGCTGGAGGAGTCGACGGAGCCCTCGTCCTGACCGACATCCCGAGGTCATCCCGGTCGCCGGGGGCCAGCGTCCGCGCTCGGCTCCCGGCGGCGACCGACACACCCACCGCCGTCCCCGCCACCGGGCGGGGCACCGTCAGGTCGCGTCGATCACGCCGGTCGCGAGCAGGCCGAGGACCAGGCAGCCCAACGCGATCCGGTACCACACGAACAGGTACACGCTGTGGCGCTCCACGAAGCGAAGCAGCCAGGCGATGCACGCGTAGCCGACGACACCGGCGATCACGGTGGCCACCACCATCTGGATGCCGGTGGGTTGGAGCCCTGGCCCCCCTTCCTCGAACACCTCGGGGAGTTCCGACAACCCGGAGGCCACCACGGCGGGGATCGCGAGCAGGAACGAGAACCGCACGGCGGTGGGACGGTCCAGACCCAGGAAGAGCCCCGCGGTGATCGTTCCGCCTGACCGGGACACGCCGGGGATCAGGGCGAGGGACTGGGCGAATCCCATCGCCACCGCGTCGCGGCCGGTGAGCTGGTCCATCGACCGCCGTTGCCGCCCGATCCGCTCCGCCAGGCCGAGCAGGATCCCGAACACCACCAGCATCGTCGCGATCAGCCAGAGGTTGCGGGCCGTGGTGCGGATCTGGTCGGCGAACAGGAGGCCCAGGACCCCGATGGGGATCGAGCCGATGATGACGTACCAGGCCAGCCGGTAGTCGGCGGTTCGGCGCACCTCGGTGTCGCGGAACCCCCGGAACCAGGTCGTGACCAGGCGGCCGATGTCCCCGGCGAAGTAGACCAACACCGCCGCCTCGGTCCCGAGCTGGGTGACGGCGGTGAACGAGGCCCCCGCGTCGGCGTCGAAGAACAACTCGGAGACGATCCGCAGATGTCCGGACGAGGAGATCGGCAGGAACTCGGTCAGCCCCTGCACGATCCCCAGGACGAGGACCTCGACCCATGTCACCTAACCGACTCCTGACGCATCCCATGCCTCAGCCGCGATCCGCAGCGTATCCGCAGCCTGCGTGACGTCGGGGACAAGCGGGTTGACCGCGAGTGTCGTGACGCCGGCGCCAGCGAGAACAGTCATCCGTTCGGTGATCCGTTCCTTGGGGCCCAGCAGCGAGACGGCGTCGAGGAACTCCAGGGGCAGGGCCGCCATCGCCCCGGCGTGGTCGCGGTCGAGGTAGCGGCGCTGCACCTCCTCGGCCTCGCGCTCGAATCCCATCCTGGCGGCCATGTCCCGGTAGAAGTTCTGCTTCCTGCTGCCCATGCCCCCGACGTAGAGGGCGGCGTGGGGGCGGACGGCGTCGGCGCACCGTCGCCAGTCCGGTCCGACGACCAGGGGGACCGAGGCGACGACATCGAAACCGTCGAGATCGCGGCCGACCCGTTCGCGGCCGGCCCGCAGAGCGGCCAACGAGGCGTCCGCGTGCCCGGGTGCGAAGAACACGGACAACCAACCGTCGGCGACCTCTCCCGCGAGTTCCAGGTTCCGGGGGCCGACCGCGGCGAGGTAGACGGGCAGGTCGGGGCGGGGCGGGGCCATCGTGAGCCGCAACGCCTGACCGGGGCCTTCGGGCAGCGGGAGCTGGTAGTGCCGCCCCTCGTACCGGAGGCGTTCCCTGCGCAACGCCGCACGGACGATCTCGACGTACTCGCGGGTTCGGCCGAGGGGGTGGGCGAAGGGCACGCCGTGCCACCCTTCCGACACCTGCGGGCCGGAAACGCCGAGGCCCAGCGCGAACCGACCCCCGGTGAGGGTGTCGAGGGTCGCGGCCGTCATGGCGGTCATGGCCGGTGTCCTCGCCGGGATCTGCATGACCGCGCTGCCCACCTCGATGCGCTGCGTACGAGCCCCGATCCACGCCAGCACGGTCGGCGCGTCGGACCCGTAGGCCTCGGCCGCCCACACGATCGAGTAGCCGGCCCGTTCGGCGGCCACCGCCAGTTCGAGGCGCTCGGCGTCCTCGGCGCGGCCGAAGTAGCCCAGATTCAACCCAAGTCGCATCGGCGAACCCTACCGGCCAGTAACGTGAGTTGTCAGCGGCCAGGCGGTCCAGGAGCACTCCGTCATCCAGCGGGAACGCCGCGAGGCATCTAGGCTGCGCGGTCGTGGAACACCGACAGCTCGGTCACAGTGGACTGCGCGTCTCCCGGCTCGCGCTGGGAACGATGGGCTGGGGCGAGGAGACGGGCACCGAGGAGGCGGCGGAGGTGTTGGCCGCCTTCACCGAGGCCGGCGGGACCCTGGTCGACACCGCCGACGTCTACGGTGGCGGCGCCGCCGAGACCACGGTGGGAGAACTGCTCGACAAGGTCGTCCCCCGCGACCAGGTGGTGTTGGCGACCAAGGCGGTCGCCCGGCGCGAGGACGGCCCCTTCGGGGGTGGGGCGTCCCGAGGCGCGTTGCTGGCGGCGCTCGACGGTTCCCTCCGCAGGCTCGGCGTGGACCACGTGGACCTCTGGCAGCTCCACGCGTGGGACGGGCACACGCCCCTGACCGAGACCCTGGCCGCCGTGGACCACGCGGTCACCAGCGGACGCGTCCGGTACGCCGGGGTGTCGAACTACGCGGGGTGGCAGCTGGCCACCGCCGCGACGACCCAGCACCACCGCCGCCCGTTCGGGGGCACCCCGATCATCTCCGCCCAGGTGGAGTACTCGCTCGTGGAGCGTGGCGTCGAACGGGAGGTCGTCCCCGCCGCCGAACACCACGGCGTGGGCCTGCTCGCGTGGGCACCACTGGGCCGGGGTGTGCTGACCGGTAAATACCGCCACGCCACCCCTCCCGATTCTCGTGGCGCCTCCGAGAGAATGGCCAACTACGTCGAACACCACCGGAACGACCGTACCGCGCGAATCGTGCAGGCGGTTGCCACCGCGGCAGAGGGACTTGGCGTCAGCCCACTCGAGGTGGCCCTCGCCTGGGTACGCGACCGACCGGGGGTGACGGCATCCGTCGTCGGTGCCCGCACGAGGCACCAGCTCACCACCTCGTTGAACACGGAACACCTTCACCTCCCCCTGGCGATCCGCGCGGCGCTCGACGACATCAGCTCCCCGCCCGTCGGGTACCCGGAACACCACCTCGTCCAGTGAAACCGCCCCATGCCTCCCAGACAGGACCGAGCGGACAGAACACCGATCCCGCGCTTTTCCACCACCACCGGAATCCGGTGATCCCATAGGCGTCGATTGTCCGGAAAATTCTCGGCGGAAACGCGTACTCATTCCTTCGCGCAACAATTAACGTAAGCATGTGAGCAACTCCAACAGCGCATTAGGGCTGTCGCGGCGCAGACTGTTCGGCCTGGGTGGAGGAGTCGCCGCCACCCTGGCCGTCGGAGCGTCCGCGGCGAGCGCGACGACCAACACCACCGGTGGCACCACCCACCTCCCCTCGCACGGCCGCCGGCGTCCCCGCACGGCCGACGAGGCCTGGACCGCCCTGCGCGCCGGCAACGACCGGTTCGTACGAGGCGACCTCCGACACCCCCACCAGAGCGTCGAACGCCGCGAGGACCTCGCGGACGGGCAGGACCCGTTCGCCACCGTCCTGGCCTGCGCCGACTCCCGCGTACCGCCGGAGATCGTCTTCGACCAGGGGCTCGGCGACCTGTTCACGGTGCGCTCCGCAGGCGAGGTACTCGACGACGCGGTCATCGGCAGCATCGAGTACGCCGTCGAGCACCTCCACACCCCCCTCGTCCTGGTGCTGGGCCACTCCGGGTGCGGAGCCGTGCAGGCCGCCGTGGACCTCGTGCACAACGGAGCCGAACTCCACGACAGCATCAGCTACCTGGCCCACTCCATCGAAGCCGGCGTGCTGCGCACCCCACGTGTGGGCAGCGACGCCGAGTACCTGCGGGCCTGCGTGGAGGAACAGGCGCGGAGCGCGGCCCGCACCCTGCGGGAACGCTCCGCGATCGTCCGCCACCTCGTCGACGGTTCCGGGGTGCGGGTCGTCTCCGGGGTCTACGACCTCGAGACGGGTCGTGTCGACCGTCTCTGACCCCCTCGGACGTCACCGCGACCCACTGGGGATGAGTGCCTGGGCGCGGCACCGCGCCCAGGCCACCGCCAGGTAGGCGAGCCTCCGAACACCTCGTCGCCCCCAGATGGCGCGGCAGCCCAGGGCTCGTGAGCGCAGGAACGGGAACCGCCGCTCCTCCCCCACGGCGGCCCCACCCGCGCGGCACCACCACCACCCGCCCGGCGCGAACCTCCACCCACCGTCGAGTCCCGCGCCCGAATGGAGGCCACCGGGGGCCGGCGTACGGCTCTCACCGGCACCACGACGGGACGGTCCCCCGCCCGCCCCGCGACCGGGCCTGCGCGTGACCCTCCGCGACCGATGGGGGATGCTGGACGAGTACTCGCCCAGGTCGGCCGCCCGACCTGGACCGCGTCTCGAGCCGAGGAGAGTCAAGCGTGCGCCGCCTGGTCGGGATTCTCGCCATCACCACCGTCGGCCTCACCGGGTGCTTCGGGGTCGAAGCCCAGGACGAGGCCGCCGAACAGGCCGTCGAACCGGCCCGGCCAGCCGAGGCCCCAGCCGCCGACAGACCAGCCGGGGACGTCATGGACCTCGCAGGCGATGTCACCGCACTCGTCGCCGACCCCGACAGCCGCACGCTGGCCGCTCTCGTCGAGGACCAGCTGCTGGTCCTCCCCCTCGACGACCCCGAGGGAACCGCCGACGAGGTCGACCTGCCAGGTCCCGGTGCCAGCGTCTCCCTCGCCGCCCCGGGTGGCCCGCTGCTCGTGTCCGTCCCCGACGCCGAGCTCCTGGTCGAGGTCGACCCGGACACCCTGGGCACGCACGAACGCCCCACTCCACTGCCGGCCACCTCCGCGACCCGGTTCGACTCCACCACCGGGCTCGCACACGCCGAGGAAGGCGTCGTCACCCTGGACCGCGGGGACGAGGCGGTCCGCGTCGAGGGCTTCCACCAGCCGGTGGAGGTCATCGCCGCCGAAGGGCGCGTCTTCGTGCTCGACGTCGCCGAGTCGGCCGTGATCCGGCTCGACGAGCAGGAGCGGGAGAAGGGGCTCGGGCTCCGCGCCGGAGAGGGAGCCACCAACGCCGTCACCGACAGCTACGGCCGCATCCTGGTCACCGAGACCCGGTCCGGTGAACTCCTGGCGTTCTCCGCCGAACCGTTCCTGCTCCGTCAGCGCTACCCGGTCCCCGGAGCCCCGTACGGGATCGCCTACGACGAGGAACGCGACCTCGCCTGGGTGACCCTGACCGAGACCAACGAACTCGTCGGGTACGAGATGCTCGGCGGCGAGCCCGTGGAGGTCCACCGCTTCCCCACCGTGCGGCAACCGAACGAGGTGGCCGTGGACCCGAGCACCGGGGCGGTGTTCGTGGGCTCGGCGGCCGGAGAAGGGATACAGGTGGTGCGACCGTGACGGACCAGCCGGTGATCGACGGGGACTGGGAGTACCGCCCGCTGCGACTCCCGCCGGGGGTGTCGAGGCGGGCGGCCAGCACCCAACTGGCGATCCACGCCGAGTACGCGGGGTGGGAGCTGTCGCGAGTCCTGCTGTTCGGTGACGGCACCCGCAAGGTGTGGCTGCGTCGGAAGCGGACGACCGTCGGCATCCCCGGCCTGCACACCTGACGACCACCCGCCACGTACCCGGCCAGCTCACCGCCACCGCGGCGACGAAGGACCACTCCTCGCCCGTCCGACCCGGCCAGGGGCCATCGCCACCTCGGGCGGCCGTCCGGGACCACCCGCCGGGCGGGCGCCGAACCACCCCACCCGCCCGGCGAACAGGCCCCGGGCGGTCAGGACGAGCGCAGGAAGCGGTCCAACACCCGGACCCCGAACTTGAGGCCGTCGACGGGCACCCGCTCGTCCACACCGTGGAACAGGGCGGAGAAGTCCAGGTCAGCCGGGAGCCGGAGCGGCGCGAACCCGAAGCAGCGGATACCCAGCCGGCTGAGGGCCTTGCCGTCGGTACCCCCGGACAGCATGTAGGGCAGCGTGCGCGCGGCCGGGTCCTCCGCCGCGATCGACGAGGTCATCGCGTCCACCAACGCGCCGTCGAAGGTGGTCTCCACCGGAGGCAGCCCCCGCCACTCCCGCTCGACGTCCGGCCCGAGGATCTCGTCGAGCTCCCGCTCGAAGGCCTCCTGCCGACCGGGCAGGATACGGCAGTCAACCGTCGCCTCGGCCACCGACGGGATCACGTTCGCCTTGTACCCGGCCTGGAGCATCGTCGGGTTCGCCGTGTCCCTGAGGGTGGCACCGACGATGCGGGAGATGGCGCCGAGCTTGGCGACCGAGCCCTCCAGGTCGTCCTCCGGGAAGTCCCACCCCGTCATCTCGCTCACACCGGCGAGGAACTCGCGAACGGAGTCGGTGAGCACGATCGGGAACCGGTGCTGCCCGAGACGGGTGACCGCGGCGGCCAGCTTCGACACCGCGTTGTCCTCGTGCAGCATCGACCCGTGCCCCGCACGGCCCCGAACGCGCAACGTCATCCAGGCGATGCCCTTCTCGGCCGTCTCGACCAGGTAGGCCCGCACCCCGTCCTTGAAGGTGACCGAGAAACCACCGACCTCGCTGATGGCCTCCGTGACGCCCTCGAACAGCTCCGGGCGGTGTTCCACCAACCACTGCGAGCCGTACCAGCTACCGGCCTCCTCGTCCGCGAAGAACGCGAACACGATGTCCCGGGGCGGCACGATCTGGTTGCGCTTGAAGTGCCGGGCCACCGCGATCGACATGCCCAGCATGTCCTTCATGTCGACCGCGCCGCGACCCCACACGTAGTCGTCCTGCACGGCACCCGAGAAGGGGTGGACCGACCACTCGGAGGCGTCGGCCGGGACGACGTCGAGGTGGCCGTGCACCAGCAGGGCACCTCGCGAGGGGTCCGACCCCGCCAGCCTCGCGATGACGTTGGCCCGCCCGGGAGCACCCGACTCGACGTAGGTCACCTCGTAGCCGACCTCGGACAGCTGTTCCGCCACGTACTCGGCCGCGGCCCGCTCCCCCACCACGGTGTCCGCATCACCCGTGTTGGTGGTGTCGATCCGGATCAGCTCGCTGGTGATGCGGACGGCTTCGTCCTCGGCGAGGCTGAGCCCTGACGGAGTGTTGGTCTGCTCGCTCACCTGCACTTTCTACCACCCTGACCCGTTTGAGGGGGGTGGTGGAAACGACCTTGGAGGCATGGTCTAATCTATGTACAGCAACGGCGGAGAGCCGAAGCGAGCAAGTCCGAGTGGCGGAATGGCAGACGCGCTAGCTTGAGGTGCTAGTCCTCGCAAGAGGGTGGGGGTTCAAGTCCCCCCTCGGACACGTACTATAACCCCAACTGTGCGGGTCGAGATTCGTCTCGACCCGCACAGTTCGTTTTCCCGGGTGGTACACGGCCTGGAGCCGCAGACG
This sequence comes from Actinoalloteichus caeruleus DSM 43889, assembly GCF_000429185.2. Taxonomy (GTDB): domain Bacteria; phylum Actinomycetota; class Actinomycetes; order Mycobacteriales; family Pseudonocardiaceae; genus Actinoalloteichus_B; species Actinoalloteichus_B caeruleus. The sequence goes on from NZ_AUBJ02000001.1 coordinate 1,017,586, forward strand.
GCGGTACACCTCGGCCTTGTCGTCAGGTCCGCCGCACCCAACACGCTCCGCAGGTCTCCCATCTCCTCGAGAACCGCGTGAAGCTCCTCGCCGGTCCACACCCGCCGCGCTCCCGCCGTCGTGGAACGGCTGAGTGCCTCAGCGCGCCGCGCCTGGGTCTCCGCGATCCACTCGGCCACCAGGCGCGCGTCGGCACCAGCCTCCAACGCCGCCCTGTGACGACGCAACGCCCTGTCGCACTCCCCAACCAGCCGGGCCGCTGCTGTCTCCACCGGGTCCTCCTCCTTCTCCCGCTGGGCGGCGCACAGCGCGTCCACGGTGTCGGAGATCCGGTGCGGGGCGAAGGACCTGCTCAACCAGTCATCGAGCGGCCCCAGGAGGTCCCGCTCGGCAAGGTACACGTTCCTGGGATGTTCGACCTTGTTCGCCAGGCCGTACTCGTTGGGGAACCGGTACCTGGACACCGTGAACCAGACCGCCATCGACCAGTGGTTGACCGCCACTCCCACCGACGCCACCTACGCCGCGCGGGAATTCCTTCACTGGGCACGGAAACACAATCTCTCCGGCGCGGTGAGCATCCCGAAGAGGCCAATCCGCAGCAGTCCGCAGCCCATCACCGAGGACGATCGCTGGACACAGCTGCGTCGTTGCCTGCACGAACAGGACTTGCCCCACCGAGGTCCGCGCGGCTGGCGCGCTCGTCCTGCTCTTCGGGCTCGCGGTCAGCCGCGTCACCGCCCTACGCCACTCCGATATCCACACCGCCGCCGACGGCACCAGCTGGCTGCAGATGACCCAGCACCGACTGTTGCTGCCGGATGCGGTCGCCGCCCTGCTTCACACCCAGCGCGAGCACGGCACCGGCGCCGCCATGCTCACCCGCACCGACACCGACGGACCGCGCTGGCTGTTCCCCGGCGGACTACCCGGACGGCCCGCCCGCGACGCCCTCTACCGCGCCCTGCGCAAACACCTCCCCGTCCACCTCCGCCGCGCCCGCAGCGCTGCCCTCGCCTCACTGGCCGCCGAACTCCCCGCCGCCGTCCTCGCCGCCGTCCTCGCCGACCTCCTCGACCTCAACATCCACACCGCCAACGCCTGGGCCAACTACGCCCAACACGACCGGACCACCTACCTCGCCGCCCACACAGCGTCCCGGCGCGATCGTTGATCACCCAATCCATCACAGTTGACTATGACCCCACAGAGGGTTATAAATGGGGTTAGTTAGACCTTGCTTGATGGAAGGAGGGGCTGCGATGCCGAAAATCAACGTGTATCTACCCGATGACCTGGCCGACGGAGTCAAGGCAACTGGGGTGCCTGTCTCGGCGATCTGTCAGCGGGCGCTGGAGCAGTCGGTTCGGCGCGTGAGCTCGATCCGGGCAACCGTGCTGGGTGACCTGGAGGCCAACGACCCAACGGCTGAGCTCTCGCAGTTCACCGAACGCACGCGCACCGCGATCAAACTCGGTATCGAGCAAGCGCGGGAGAGCCGGACCGCCAGTGTCGGCACGGAACACCTCCTGAACGGAATGCTCACCGAAGGGACCAATCTCGCCCTGCACGTGCTGCACGCCATGGAGGTCGATCCCGCTCACGTGGGCCGGGCGCTGGCCAACGCCTCGCCAGCGCCGGAGAGTTCCGAAACCCCGGCGGCGACACAGTTCAGCGGTCCCGCAGCCAACGCGCTGGAGTTGACAGTGATCGAGGCTCTCGGGCTGGGACACAACTACGTCGGCTGCGAACACCTCCTGCTCGGCCTGATCAGCGAATCCGACGGCACCGCCGGGCACGTACTGCGGGAGCTGGGCATCGACCTGCGCTCCACCCGCCGGACGGTCGTGGCCGCACTCACCGGCTACACCCACCTCCGTGCCCAAACGAGCACCACATCCCCGGCGGATGCGGCGACCATGATCGCCACCATGGTCCGTCAGGAGCTGCGCCCCATCGTCGATCGCATCGAGCGACTGGAGCAGCAGACTGGCCTGACCGCCGAGGAGGGTTAGGTGTCCGCTAAGGACCCGCTGGTGCGGGAACTGCGGCGAATCCTCCTGCGTGCCGGGATAACCCTGCTGGCTGCGCTCCTGGTGATCGTCATGACGGGAGGGATGTGATGTCCCGCGTGCTGCTCGTGGCCACCGGCGACACGATCGCCTACCTCCAGCACTCCGGCCGGCCCGCGATCGCGACCGGAACCGAACTGCTCTCCGCCGCAGGCGCCCACATGCCAGCAGTCGACGTGCATGCCGAGGACGTCATGGCCGAGCCCAGCTGGGACACCTCACCAGCCACGATGCTCACCCTGGCACGCCGAGCGCACACCGCCCTCGCCAGCGACGGATTCGACGGCGTGGTCGTCACCCACGGCATCGACACCCTCGAAGAAACGGCCTTCCTCACCGACCTGACCACCGGCCCCGTCGCCGCACACGGCGGCATCGTGTTCACCGGCGCCAGCCGCTGCCTCGACGAACCCGGCAGCGACGGCCCGCACAACCTCGCCGCCGCCATCACTACAGCCGCTGACCCCGCAATACGTGGCCTCGGAACTCTTGTCTGCTTCAACCGCGAACTGCACGCCGCCCGCTGGGCAACTCTGACAAACACCACCAGCGCATCGGGGTTCTCCTCAGCACCGCACCCACCGCTCGGGCAGGTGACCCGCACAGACGGCATCACCATCACGGCAGCCCCGCCAGCCCGCCCTGCTCCCATCGAGGCACCACCCGAAACCGACGTCGCCCTGATCAAGACCTATCCAGGCATCACGCCATCACTGCTCACCACCGCAGTCGATGCCGGCGCGAGAGGCATCGTGCTCGAAGGCACCGGAACAGGGAACGTCCCCGTCGAACTGTTCACCACCATCAGCGAACTCACCGAATGGGACATCCCCATCGTCCTCGCATCCCGCGCTCGCACCCATCCCACGGCCCATGCCCACCCGCACGATGGAACCGGACTCGCCACCAAAGTCGGCGCCATCAGCGCCCGAGGCCTCACCCCCACCCACGCACGCATCGCCCTCATGGTCGCCCTCGGAGCCGGTGGAGTAGAAGCAGTACGCGCATGGTTCGAGGAACTCTGACCAGCGCCCAGCCACCGAAACCGGCCGAATACCACATGGCTTGAATACTGTTACTCCGCCAGTTCGATAGGGCCCGTTGTCCCGGCCCCGCCCTCGGCGGGTCCAAACCAACACCGCACCCTCATTCCGCACTCGGCTGCTGGCCGGCATACTGGTACGGAGGCAGTCGGTGGTGGCACGAAGGGGCAGCAGGAAAGTGAATGAGAATCAACCCTGCCGCTCGTAAGGCCGTAGGTCAGGAAGTGTCGTCCCGCGCACTCGGGGCTGTTCCGCTCCTTCCAGCGGGTCCCGGTGCCACGGGGCCGTCGTCCCCGCGCACGCGGGGCTGTTCCGCCGGCCGGCTGGCCGGCGGCTTCGCCTACGGGGTCGTCCCCGCGCACGCGGGGCTCTTCCTGCGACCAGAGGTGTACCGGGGGTTGTCGAGCGTCGCGCGGACCTCGCTGCCCTACCTGCCAGCGACAGGCCGGTGCCGGTTCCGGGCCTGGCCGCGCCTCGGGGGAACGTGGGGCGGCTGGCGGCGTACTGGGCGCGCGCTCGCACCGCTGGCGGTCCCGAGGTCACCGAGTCCTGATTCCGCTGTCCTCGGGAACGACCACTGTCGTGAGCGACCCGGCTGAGCCCGCCACGCGGGTTGGCTGAAACGGATCCAGACCATCATTCACAGGGGCAGGTATGGGCTGGGCTTGCCGTGCCAGCTGATCCGCAGCGTGTCGCGGGCACGGGTGGCGGCAACGAACAGCAGGGAACGTGCTTTACGCTCCTCACGAGCCGCGCGCTGGTGGTCCTCCTCTCGGTAACGCTCGATCACGGCCGTGCGGGGAATGACGCCGTCGCGCACGCCGACTATCGCCAGCTTCTGGTACTCAAGTCCCTTGAACCGGTGCATGGTGCCGACGTGAACCTCGCCATCCCCTTTGGGGCCGTCCTTGGACAGTTCCGCGCAACTGATCCCGACCTGCGTCGCGAGGTAGTGCATGACCTGGCTGACCATGTCGCGTTCCGCCACGCAGACGGCCACGTCACCTCGTGGGTCGCGCCGAACTCCGTTGTCTCCGGTGGACATTTCCGCGCGCCAGCTCGTCAGGACCGCGCCGAGCCGAACCAGTTCGTCGTCCCACGATTGGCAGGCCACCAGGTCAGGGGTCGGACCAGTGAGCACCGAGCGGTAGCCGTCGAGGGTGTCGGCACCATCGTCAAGGTTGTCGTAGGAGACCTTCCGCGGGTCGACGACTCCGATCGCACGAGCGAGGATTTCCCGCGTGGTGCGGTAGCTGAGGGTCAGTCGTGTGGAACGCCCACGAATGTTGATGCCCACCGTCCCGAGGGTGACCTGGTGGTCGTAGATGCGTTGGTGGGTGTCACCCGCGATGAACAGGTCATTCGGCCTCCTCGGAACCATCGCACGCAACATCTTCCAGTGGGCGGCGCGGAGATCCTGCGCCTCGTCGACGACGACGTGCTGGTAACGGTGGCGGAGGTAGCGCCTGCCGGAACTGTCGTCCGGCTGCGCCGTGTCACCCCCGCCAACAGCCTGGTTGTTCTGCCGTTCCTCGATTCTCGCGGCCCGCTCCATCTCGAAGCGAGCGGCCCGTTCCGCCGCTTGGCCCCAGGTTTCCACACCTTCCTTCTCCAGGCGCGCCGTGAACTGTTCCAGCAGTTTCCAGACTTGGTTGCGTTCGGGGCGGGTGAGCGAACGCCCGCGGCCCGCGCGCCGGGCGTCGAAGTACGCCTTGCGGGTGTTCAATGATTGACCGAGGACTACTTGGTCCCATTCCTCCAGAAGGAATTCGGCGTTCCAGCGTTGCTCGTCGATTTCGGCGAGCATCTGCCGGAGAATGTTGAGCGCCACGGTGTCGTAGACACGTTGCCTGCTGATGCCGACGCCGCTGTTCTCACTGAGGACCCGCGCGGCGAGCTGGTCAATGTGGGTGATCTCGACGCGGTCCAGCAGTTCGGGCTCCAGCAGCGAGGCAAGGCGGGCCCGCAGGTCGGTGGTGAGGTTCTTCGTGAAGGTGGTCAGCAGGATCGGCTGGGTTGACCCTGGCGGCAACTGTTCCGCTAGGTGCTTGACCCTGTGCAGGGCGACGATGGTCTTACCGGTTCCTGGCCCCCCGGAGACGCGGGCTGGTCCGTTGTAGTGGCGGCGGACGAGCTTGGCCTGACTGGGGTGGAGGAAGATCTTCCAGGCACGGAAGTCACCCTCCTCGATCGCGGCCTTGAGATCCTCGTCGAAGGTGGTGACCGTGGTGCGCGCGACGGCCGCGCTGAGGTTGTCGGCGTAGTCGTTGCCGAGTTCGACCTCGACCTGGGCCGTGATCTCCCGACGGACGTCGTCCATCGGCATGCCCGCCGCGAGGCCGTAGAGGACGTCCTTGGACAGCAGCGGTGCGCCCGAGAGCAGCTGGTCGAGCTCACCGCTGTCGGTGACGGCGAGGGCCAGGTCGATCAGTTGCTCCGCGACGCCGAGGCCGCGCAGGTCCTCGGCGGTGATGTTGGTGAGAAGCGGGGTCAGGGGTTCGCTCGGCGTGGCTGGTGTGGTTCGGGGTCCTTCGGCTTCCACTTCGACGGGTGTGAGCGTCACGCCGGCTCGCCTCAGCACGCTTTCACCGACCACCGACAGGTCTACGAACTCGATCTCGCCGGTCACCCGGTTGACCGCGACGGACAGCTCCTCGTACACGTTCTTGCGGTGGCGGACAGCGATGACGAGCCAGTTCTCCCGTCCCCGCTCGTCAACGCCCGTCTTGGCGAGCAGCGCGCGGTAGGACTGATCGATCTTGGCACGGAAGACCCGGCGATCACCTTTGAGCGGCTTGAGGTCGAGACCAGGGTGGTCGGGGTTGTCCCGGAAGAGGTGGCAGAAGTCGTAGAACTTCGCCTTCACCGAACGGTCGAGCTTGTACAGCTCCTGTTCGGCCTTCTGGTAGAGGCTGATCCGTGCGGTCATCGGGCGGCGGTACCTTCCGCGTCGGGGAGCAGGTCGAGGAGCGAGTCGAGGTGGTCGAGCCAGTCGTGCGCGGAACGAGCCGTCCATCCGGCCTCCACGTACGCGCGATCGCGGTTCATCGCCTCCACGTCGTGATCGCCATCGGGTTCGCTGACTACGGCGACACGGACACGGGAATCGGGCCATGCGAAATCCGCCTGCCAACGCGGCTCGCCGAGTTCATGGCCGAACACAGGTGCCCGTTTGCCGTGTTCGGCCAGTAGCGCGGCAAGTCTGGTCAGCGCTGACTCCGGTTCGTCCTCCTCGAGGATTGGCAGGATTTCCTCATCCCATGAGGCGTCCCTCGGCAGACGTGCTACGCCCTGTGCGGTGACTGACAGTGCGTGGTCCGGTTCCGCGTTCTCTCGCGGCGTTGTGGGTTCGGTGGGGAGACTGAGCTTTTCCCTGCCGCCGCACACGTGGAGGGTCTCGACCGGAAATGCGGGAGCCCGGCCGGTGGTGAGTTGCACGCCGTCGCCCTCCGCATGGGAGAGGAACTGCAGCAGGTTCGTCCAGTAGAGCCAGGAACGCCAGCGAAGCTTGTTCTCGTCGGCCCGCAGCGCCTCGGCGCTGTCGTCGAGGATGGCGATGGCGCTCCAGCGTGTCTCGACCTCGGAAGCCTCGTCGTGGGTGTCGAAGGCGAAGACGAGAGGCAACCCACTCTGGTCAGTGCCACGCATGACGTGCCACGGTCCCGCGTTCGCGGAGGCCACGTCGACCTCACGTCCGGCGAGCTCGGCCCGCAGCGCTACCTCCACGCCGGCCCGATCGACTCCTTGGTGGACCGGGGTGGGTGAGGTCGCCAGCAGTCCTGCCACCAAGGCTTTGGCGCGCCGTGCCCACAGCATCGGGTCGGGACGTCGTAGGTAGGCGAGCAGGGAGCTGATCGGGTTGACGAACACGGCGTCCGCCAGCTGGGCGCGCTGTCCGCCCGAGACTTCGTAAAGTCCCTTGGCAGCGTCCTGAGCACGTCCCCGGTACGGAGGCCACACCGGCTTGGTCCGCGTGTTTCGTTGCTCGAACAGGTCGAGGTCATCCCACGTGATCTGGAAAACCACTCGTCCGTCAATGCGTAGCTGGTTGCGCTTGTCGCAGTCATCCGCCAACCGGTTGTGGCGCGGGGTCGCGTGGTAACGGTGGCCGTCCAGGTAGACAGTCACGCTGTGCCTCGGACCGTCGACCCGCTCGAACGTGAAGTCCGTGCGGGTGCGGTCCAGGTCCTGCTGCGCCGTCAAACGCCAGTTGATGACGCCGTGGGTATCCGCGAACCGGAGGTAGCCACTGGCCCGGCCATCCTCGTCCAGTGTGGCGTTCTCGTCAGTGTGAACCCATCCACGTAATGCCGCCAGGAACCGGGCCTCAAGGTCAGACTCCACCTGCTTGTCCAGGCCAATCAACCCGGTGTGCGGAACCTTCTCCACCGCCCACGTATCGGCAAGAGTCCTACCGTGGTCGTCGACGGTGCCCAGGAGGTCACCGAGGATCTCCAGGGCCTCACGACGGGAGACGATGTCCTGGTAACGCTCGTCGGTGTAACGGTGCAGGCACCGGTGGCAGGCAAGCCGGCCCTCGTCCTTGCACTGGCAGGTGAGCAGGGTCCGGCGGGCGTCGGCCAGAGTAGCCCTGAACGCAAGTGGATCGGTGAGCCTGTGCAGGTATCCCGTGCCGCCGGGCAGCCGGTCGAAGAGAACGAGGAAGTGGCGCCGCTCCCCCGTCTCCGGGTCCGGCATCGACGCCACGGTCGTGTCCAGATGTTGGGGGTCTCCACCGAAGTGCCTGTCCACGCCCAGCCGGAGGGCGGCGCGGAACGAGTACGCCTTCTCGTCGATGAGCACGGTCGCTGCGGGCAGCAGCACGCGCAGCGCCTCGGTACGCAGCTGGTGCGCGAGCAGTACCGGCACCTGCTCCACGTTCCCCTGACGTCTTCCCCGCCGAAGCGGACACCAGGGCTGGTGGTGCTTGACCTTCGGGTTGCGGGCCGCGGACGAGGTCAAGGCATCCGTGTCGTGGTCGAAGACGGGTTTCCCGTCCGCTGTCGCCGCACCGCAGCCGGTACACACATGGAATGGGCTCAGCCGAACCGGCTGCCCGGCCAGGTCGTCCTCCAGACTCCTGTCGAAACGCGTGAGACCCACATTGACACGCCGGACCGTGGCACTCCGGCAGAAGTCGACACCGAATGTCTGCGTCGCGTGGCGCCACGACGTGCCGGGCTCGATCGCGTCGAGCGGGATGTCCACCGCGTCGATGACGGTGTAGAACCGCCGGTCACGGTCGTCCTTGTCATCGCCGATCCGCGCATCCTCGCGCTTGCCCCTCGAGGTGACGGCAGCCGGCTCGACCACCCGATGCAGGCACGAGCCGTCGTCGGCGATGCGCGCGCTGCCGCACCGCGGGCAGGGTGACCGGTCCTCGACCGCGTTCTCCGTGCGCACGAAGCCACAGTCCTGGCAGAACCTCCAGTGCTGCCACTGGCGGTGGACGGTCGTGCCGATCTCCAGTCCGGTGATCTCGTGTTTGTACCCGTTGACGTAGAAGGTGTTGCCTGGCGCGAGCTCGGCCAACGCGTACCGCCGGGGCCGGTCATAGGACCGGAGTCTGGAGGTGAACCGCTCCTTCCCCGTCGCAGGGTCCGCACCCTCGGACCAGTAGAGGGTGGCGTTCAGCGTGGTCACGGTGTCGATCAGGGCGTAGTTCGGCAGTAGCCCGAGATCGCACATCGCGTTCTGCGCGGGCGTCATGCCATGCTCAAGCAGGCGTTTGCCGACCGCCCGCCGTTCGGCGTCGAGTTCGGCTTTCTGGCGCGCCTGCTCAGGATCGGACTCGTGCAGCTCACCGTGGGCTTCGTCAATCATCCGCAGGCGCGTACGCAGAATGTCCTCGTTGCGCCGCCAGCCGCGTTCAGCCTCCTCCACGGCGCTCCGCAGCCCCCTCGTCGCATAGGACCGCAGGTCGGCCTGTGCCTCCTCGTTCACCCCTGCCGGGAAGAGTGCCAGAAACCCCTCGACGAGCTGTTCTCCTTGGGCGAGGGCCACCTCTACCAGGTCAGCGAGGTATCCGGAAGGACCGAACAGCGCGGGAGCCTGTCGCGGCAGAGCACGCAGCGGAACACCGTCGCCCCGCAGCAGACGACCCCGAGCGGCGAGGTCCAGCACGTGTGCCAGGTACTGACGACGCAGGATCTCGATCGCGGAGAGGTGACATCCGGGTGGCAGGACCCGCCCGTCGATCATTTCCCTGGGCTGGTCCAGGAAGTAAAGGTCGCGGCGGCTGCGGTCGGCAATCGTCAGCAGGAAGGCGTTCCCGGTACGGCGGCCCGCACGGCCGACCTGCTGCGCGTAGCTGGCCGGGCGGCGCGGCAACGCCGCCAGCACGACGGCCGACAGGTCACCGATGTCGATACCCATTTCCAGTGTGGGCGTGCACGACAGCACGTTGGGATCCTTGAATCCGGATCCGTGTTTGAACGCCGCCTCCACCCGCTCACGCTCAGGTCGGCTGAGCATGCCGGTGTGCTCGGCGGTGATGACCTGGTATGTGCCGGCCCGCCGGTACAGCCGCCGGTAGTAGTCACCACGGTAGTCGCGATCCCGCTGGTGAATGCCCAGCTCGGCAGGACGGTCCCCGGCGACGAGACGGCCGGTGCGGCAGCGGTAGGAAGGGCAGGGCTGGCCGTGCCACTGCTCCAACAGTGACGGGTGCACCGTCTGCTCCCAGGAACACACGGGGCAACGTACGAACGCCGTGTTCACCTCGTCGTCGGTCAACAACCGGATGTCGATGTGCCCCGGTCGCAGGCCGTAGATCCGGGCCGAGCTGTCCTTGGGCGTGCCGACCGACAGCAGACCGGCGGTGGCGAGCCCGGGCAGCAGCCGTCCCCAGAACGCCGGAACCTGCTCGCGCGGCAGCTCCAGGCACCGCTGCGCCCAACGCTCATACCAGGACAGGCGCCCAGTAGCGAAGTCGAACTCACTGGCGGCCTTGGGATGACCGAGCAGAAACCTCGGGGCCCCCACGCCCTTCGGGAACGCCCGCATCCCTGGCGGCCGGCCACCCCAGACGTGGTACCGACTGGTGCCCGCTTCCCGCAGGTACCCTTCCAGCCACCGGTGCTTGATCGCGCCACGAGTCCGCAACCGCTCGAGGAGTACGCGCAGAAACGCCAGGTATCGCCGGTCATCCTGCTCGTCAAAAACCAGACCGCCTCCTTGGCTCTCAAGGTGCGCGGCCTTGACGAGCTCCACCGCCGCGGCGGTGTCAGGGATTCGTACCTGGGCGGCGGCGGTGCGTGTCAGCTCGAGGGTACGGCCGTTGCGCGACCGGAAGCCGAACTCCATCAACGCTTCGAAAGCGAGCCGCTCGCCGACTAACCGCCAGGTCCTGAGATCACCACCTCGCCCCTGCCCCGAGAGCAGCCGTTCCACCCCCCGGTGGTCGTGCAGGTCGGTTGGTACGACAGCGCTCAAGGTCCTCGGATCGGTGGTCGCCGCGACAACGTCGGCGATCAGGTCGTTCAGGGAGGTCGGCCGTTCCTCGGACAGGTGCTTCTTCAGCAGCGCACGCAGGGAGAACGTGTACGAACGACTGGCGACGAACCCCGCCCGGTGCGCGGCGTCCTGCACCGAGTCGTTGAACATCAACGTCTTGTCCTCGGCCTGGTCCTCGTCGAGCTCTCCGCCGGTGAAGAGCTGGGTGACCGATGCCGCCGCGAGGGCCGCGGCGCCAGTTCCGAGATACCGGATCGCGTTGCGCTCTCCGCATGCCGGGCACCAGTCCTCAGCGGCCGCGGTGTTGGCGGTTTCGCCGACGTTGACCAGAACGAAGGTCGAGTCGCACGCTGTCAGACGTGGTTCCCCCGTCGCCTGTTCGTAGTCCTTCGTCGGGCTGGGCGGTCTCAGGCGACGTTCCGGGCCGTCCAGCACCCGCACGAATCCACCCGCGCCGTGGGCGAGTGCACCCTTGTCCCTGCTGGGTCGGGCCGCTACGGCCGTCGGTGCGATGCCGGAGCCGTCACGCGCTTCTCGGTCGGTCGCGGCGATCAGGTTGCGGACCCTGATCTTGTCCTGACTGGTCGAGGCTCGCCGGATCTTGTGACTGTCGAACTCCACCACTTGGTCGTCGCTCTCGGGGGAGAACACCGCCCATCCGGAACGCCCGCAGTCGCGGCAGTAGATCGCGGGGAGGAACAGGTTCGCGGACTGCCCGGATGTCGCGACCGTCATCGGAGCGGTACGGCCATGGCTCGCGCCCTGCGCGTCGTTCGTGCCGGCTGTGTCCCACCGGAACTCCGCCTTCGGCCAGGGCAACACGCCACGGACGAGCCGGGACACCGAGCGGGCCCACTGGTGTACCTCGACATGCGCGAACGGACGCGATCGTTCTGGAGTGGATTCGGGGTCACGCGCCATCGAGAGCAGCCCCACGAACCGCGCAAGAGCTTTGGCCGCCACCTCCGGATGACGGGTGATCGCCTGGACCCACGACTGGGCGCCAGTACGCCACATCATGTCCAGGATCTCGGAGCCCGTCCGAACCACACCGTCCAGCGACCGTAGGACCGCCGAGGTGAGCATGTGCTTCTTGAGGTTCGCCCCGAGTACGAACGGGTTCAGATCTCGTGTTCCGGTGACCGCCTCGACCAGATCCGCCAACGCCTCCTCATCGGTCCCCGGGTCAGGCAGGGCGGCGAGCTGCTCGGGCAGGGGGAACGGAAGGACCGGATCGAAATCCTGGACGGGGATGAACTCGTCGACCGGCTGCCGGTTCTCGCCGATCACCGCGTCGGAGGTGAACTCGGTACCGAAGACCTGCGTGGCGACGTCGAGTAGGGTGCTGGTGTCGGCGCCGATATCGGAGACCAAGGTCGCGGAGGTGGCCACCGGGCAGATGCGGCCGAGTGGACGAGCGGGCTCGGGTGTCCCGACAGCGGCAGCCAGCCGACGCAGCAGCATCGCCACATCCGTGCCCTGCGCGCCGTCGTAGGTGTGGAACTCGTCCACGACGACGTAGCGAACGTCCGCCCCGGCCCACAGCGGAGCGTCCGAGGAACGTTGCAGCAGCAGGTCCAGCATCTTGTAGTTGGTGATGAGGATGTCGGGCGGCGAGAGCCACATGTCCGAGCGGCGGGTGTGGACTTTCTCGTACTTGATCGCGGCTCGTTCACCGATGTACAGACCCGCGTGCAGCCCGCTCAGCGTCTCGTGCTCGAGAAGCAGGGTGTTGAGACGGTGCGCCTGGTCCGTGGCGAGAGCGTTCATCGGGTACAGGAAGACCGCTTTGATCCCGTCGTGGCCGGCGGCCTTCTCCCGCACGCAGTGGTCAAGGATCGGGTAGAGGAAGGCCTCGGTCTTGCCAGAGCCAGTGCCCGTGGTGATGACGGTGGGCCTCGGGGTTCGACCAGCCGAGGAGCTGAGCCGCGCGAAGGCCTCCGCCTGGTGGGCGTACGGCGTCCAACCATCCTCGCGCTTCCAGTCCAGCAGCTCCCGCCAGCTGGAATCCGCGGTCCGGAAGGGCGTGCGGACGCGCAGGAACGGGCCGCGGAACATGCCGGAGGTCTCATCCCCGAGGAACCGGTGCAGCGACTCGCGTGCGCCCTCGTCGCTGAGGGCGTAGGTTGTCGACAGGTACTGCAGCAGGCTTTCCTTGAGCCCACGTGCTTCGAGCGTCGGCCTCACGTCTGCGGCACCTCCTGGCGGGCCGGGTCCCACTCGCCCCGCGCGACGGCGGCGTCAAGACGCGCCTGGAACACGGCGTGCGCTTCCCGCATCTCCGTCTCGCGATCGGCCTTGTGGAACGGAGCCGTGTACCCCTCCGGCACCGGGACGGTATCCGGAGCGGCCCGGTACGCCTCGAACTGGGCCCAAGACTCCTTCGACTGCCGCTGACCGGAGGTGCGGGGGTTGCCCGCCAGCTTCCAACCGTCGGCGTCGAACCAGGTCACAGCCTCGTACTTCCGCAGCACGGGGAAGCGGCCCCGGTAGGCGGCGATGAGGGCGTCCGCGTCCATGCCGAGCCAGACGGCCACCAGGGCGTCGATCTCGACCAACGCGGAACGACGTGCCCGCTCGGATCGCAGCGGAGTATCCGGCCGCCACTCCGGCCCAACGTCGTGCAATGGCTGAAGACCCGGCCAGTCGTACACCCAGCCTTCAGCCTGACTCCAGACGGGTGAATACAACTCAGCCCACAGTCGACTATAGGCATTCGTGAGGCAGTTGAGCCGCAAGGTTCTGAGCAGCAATGCTGAAGCAAGTGGGTGTTCCGACGATGGCGCGGGTAGACGCCCAGCACGACCGACATCGAGGTGGCGAGTACCGGTCGCGCGCAGCAGATAGTCAACCGGAAGCGCCGCCCACATTCCCGCCACAAGCGCTGTCGTCAGGTTCGACGAAATCCAGGAACTGCGAACGACGTTCGCATGTGCCGGGCCGGGAGGGATGAGCGCGGCGTACAAACTGCGCTCAGTGTTCGGTGCCACCATCTCACGCCACGCGAGGCGGTAGAAAGCAGTGTATCGGCGTCGGGCTCTACTGACGAGCAACGCGTCTATCCTGTCGGCAGTAGCGTCTCCCCCGGCTTTCGAGATCTGCTGCCGTGCACGAGTGATTGCTTTCTCGTCCACTCGAAGACGCGAGAGGGCACGATCGTCAACCCAGCGGCCCTGCGCCGCTAGGTATTCGCGTGTCATCCCCTCTACCCGCACGTACTCAGTATCAGGCACGAAGTCCGGAGGTAGCTTGACGAGATCCACACCGCTTGGGTCGTTGCTGTTGGCGTCGTGCCGCTTGAACACCGGGGTGGCGACGCCCAACTGGATTCCTTTGAGGATCACCCTGCGCCAGCTGTCAGGCTGGTACTCCTGCCCGGTGGCAGCATCTCGACGATTGTAGTCGATGAGGCCCTCTTTCTTGGCTCCGCTCTCGTGATAGCCAGGACTGATTTGCGGCGACAAGGCTCCCAGTCGTAGCGGGTAGTCAGCGAGGGCCTGAATGGCCGTCGCTTCCGCCGTGCTGACCGGGAACAGCAGGCGAGCCTGTTCAACCGGCTCATCCTCCTGGTCCAGCAGACGTTGCCAGACGGCGAGTTGGTCCAGGTCGACTGGAACGACCCGGCTCCTGTGCGGCCGCTCGTCGAACTCGCCGTTGCGGTAACGTATTCCCGGCACCTCGCCCGATCCGTCATGCTGAGCCGAGTACCGAAGTGCATCCGCCGAGACCAACCACGACAGGTGGTCGAACCTGATCTCTCCCGGGCGACCGTAGATATGCACACCAAAGTGAGCAACGTCCCCGACCGGCCGAGGAAAGAACCGTTGGCCCGCGTTGACGAAGTCCCCATGTATTCGGAGTCGTCGATAGGCAGCCTCTCGAATTTTCCCCTCCTTGTCACCAGTGAAGTGAGTACCCGGGTGGACCAGCCCCGCCGTTCCCGCCCCCGAGGCGTGGGCCCACACCTGGGACATGAACGCCCGGTACAGGTCCGGCTGAGTACCGACCAGGAGGGGGTAGACCTGCGGCGAGCCGAACAGGGCGACCTGGCCTGTCGTGTTGGTCAGTTCGCCGAGCACGTACTCGAGTACGCGTGAATCCCGAAGGAGCTCATCGGTGCGACGCTTCTTTTCCCCGGTGGGCGCCTCTTTGTCCAACTCGAACCACGGCTCGTGCTCGGCAAGGACGGCGGACTCGTTCCACCGGGGTCGTACCCACGGCGGGTTTCCGACCTGGAGGTCGAAACCGCCGCCCTGCGCGAACACGAGCGCGAACTCCAGTTCCCAGTGCAGAAAGCCCTGTTGTGTCGCGATGTCCCGAACCGTGTGCAACCAGGGGAACCGCTGCTCCGGGTCCGCCGTGTCCATCCCCATGTACGACGGTAGGACGGCCTCGAAGTCCTTCAGATCATCCAGGTTGTTGAACTGGCTGATGATCTCGTCCTCATGCACGTCCCCGGTGCCGAGCATCGCCTCCAGGAAGTCCAACCAGTCGTCGAGGCCCTGCAACGGGATGGTGTTCCGCAACGAAGCGGCTTTCGGCTTCGCCTTCGGCGAAGACCTCGGCTTGACCCTGGTGGTCTCGACGATCAGTTCACCCTCTGGCCGCGGCTCCAGGTCCGCGAGCGAGGTCTGCTCAGGCCCCACGGCGAACAACGCGAAGCGCTCCTCGACCTGGGGCCAGGACGTCTTCGCGACTGGCGTTTCACCCAGCAGCGCGGTGACCGCCATGGCGTCCACGGTGCCTGTTTCCTCGTACGCCCCGTCCGTGCCGTCGAGCAACGCGACCTTGTCGACCGGCCAGAACCACAACGCGCACCAGGCGTCCATCACGGTCTTCAGCCGCCAGTAGGGTGTGTCGACGGCGTTGAAAAGGTCCTCGAAGACCTGCTCCTTGGGCACGGCGTGCTCCGGCCGACGGAGGAAGCCGTACTCGGGATCGGCCGGGTCGGCGCCCCAGACGTCGATCCGGCGCGCGATCGCCTGTTCGGAGATCTCCATCCTCTTGATGACGAGCGCCCACAGGAACTCCACTCGCCTGGCGACGTCACGCAGCCGGGTGAACTGTGAGCGGGCCTCGGGCTGCGGTCTGCCGTTCCTGAGCTTGGGTTCGCCCGTCTTCTTGTTCAGGTGCGCCGTGCTGCGCTTCGGTCGCTGCAGGATGCCCTTCTTCCACGCCGCGAGCTGCCGCGCCTCGCTTCCCGCCAGTTTCTTGGCCTCGCCTGCCCCGGCGATCGCCGCCCATCCGGGGTTCGGTAGGAGGAACTGGTGCACCGCGTCTGGTGGCAGCGGCTGCTCCACGCCGTCCTTCAGGAACGGCAGCGGGGTCGGCGCCAGCCCGCCCTTCGACTTCAGCCATGCCTTCGTCTCCGAAACGTCGTCCCCGGCGTAGACCGCGCGTCGCCCGCCGATGAGCGAGTTGCCCCGTCGAAGGTGCAGGCCGAACCAGGGCGCCCGCATACCGGGATGCATGGTGTTCAGCCACAACGACACCTCGGCGAGCTCGACGCCGGTCGCGTTCAGGTCCACGCCGTACGCGTTGTGCAACGCGATGTACGCCTTGACCTTCTGCTTCTCGGTCAGGGCATCGGCCGGCGGGATGGAGACCCCGAGTTCGTCCTGCCGTCGCCGCAGGTATTCCTCGGCGACCTGGTTGATCGCCTCGTTGAGGAACGCGCCGGATCCGAGTGCCGGCTCGCAGATCTTGTACGTCAACAGCTCCGCGGCGCGCGTTGTGATCGTGTTTCCCTCAGCGTCCCGCTGCTGGTCGAGCCGATGCTTCAGCGCGAGCTCGACCGTGACCTTGGTGAGCGACTCGGGCGTGTAGTACGAGGCGGATGTCTCCCGGTCGCGTCCGGCCAACCGGTAGACGAACGTGCCAGCCGGGTAGCGCTTCGGACCGCGAAGACCTCGGTGTGCGTCGTGTTCGTCGTAGGTGACGAGCGTGCTTTCCGGGTAGTCGGTCTGCCGGCGGGCGGGGATCAGCCACGATCCCTTGTCCGGGTCTCCTCCCTTGGCGACCTCGCACAGCTCCTCTTCGGCGATGATCCCGGTGTAGGACATCAGGCCCTCATAGACGGCGCCGAGCTGGTTGATGCCCAGGTTGCGGTAGGAGATGAATCCCCCTCGGTCGCCGCGCCGGGTGGCCTTCTTCATCGTCAGCAGCCGCAGGACCTCGTGCAACGCGGAGTTGCGCAGCCGGAGGTCCAGGAAGGTGCTGCTGTTCTCGGCACCGCGCGGATCGCTGACGCCTCGGCCGATCAGCCGAATGGCTGTTGGCTCGAACAGTTCGCTGCGCAGCGGCTCGAAGCGCAGGCCACGGTCTTCGCTTCGGCGTTCCGCCTTCGACTTCCGGGTTATCTCGTCGTCGCCGGGCAGGTCGTCGTCGGACTCCGTGCCGTAGGGCCGGTGCCCGTTGTTGACCTTGTCGAAGAGGACGTGCAGCGATTCGAAGAGGTGAAAGCCGTTCCTCGCTTCCTCCTCGACGAGCTGCTCGTCGCGCTCGACGAGCTCGCGCAGCCGGGCGACCGAGTAGCCGGCCTCGTACGAACCATCGTCCGCGGGAAGGATGCCCAGCTCGGGTCGGGCTTCGGCGTACAGCAGGAACAGAATGCGATAGAGGTAGCGCAGCGTCTCCCGGGTGAGCTCTTTGGCGAACGGGATCCGGGCGTCCTCGACCTGCCGTGGTTCGATGCCGGCCGCATCCAGCCGTGCGAGCACCTCATTGGCGATGATCTCCACCGAGCGCTGGAGACCTTCGCGGAGCTCTCCCGAGACTCCGACCGCGTTGTCGGTCGACGCCTTGAGTAACACGTCGATCAGTGGACCCGTGCCGTCCCCGCCAGGAGCCAGCATCTCGTGGCTGAACAGTGCGGCAGCGGTCGCGAGTTCGCCGAGTTGCCTGCGGTCGTTGCGCTCCAACGCCGCGTCCAGGTTCACGGCGAGGAAACGGCCCTCGGCCCACGCCTGTCGGTCGGCGAGCACGATGACTCCGCCGCACAGCATGATCACGAAGCGCGGTGGCGCGCCGCCAGCCTCCTCCAGCTCGCTCTGGAACAACCAGGTGGCGAGGGCCGGTCCTGTCTCGTACGACTCGCTCGCGCCCAGCCGCAACGGATGTAGCAGTCGGCCCGGGCCGTCGGTGTCGAGGGCCGAGTCGGTGATGGCGGTCCAGCCGCATTCGATCACGACGATCCCGTCGTCGTGCCAGGCGGTCTCGACGACGTGTTCGCGGCCGGCCCGGTAGACCGTCAGCTGGGTGGGGCCTTCCACGTAGCCGAGGGCAGCGAGAACCTTCTGGTGCCAGACGCCGAGTCTTTTCACCCATTCCGGGTTGTTGTGGGTGCGCAGCCGCGCGGCGCACTCGTCGTCGTCGGCCGCGTCCTGCTCCGCGCACTCGGCGAAGTAGGTGCGGACTCCTTCGCCCAGGTAGTCGCCGCGGAGATCCCGCAGCTTCTGCCTCGGTGTCCTGCGCTGGTCGTGCTCGTCGCTCTCCCGCAGTGACCAGGTGGCTAGGAGCCCCTTCTTGAGATCCACGCCCAGCTGGTCCGCGAAGTAGTGCGCGGAGAAGTACTCGCCCCGGTTGGTGAAGGAGTCGAAGACGGTGCTCATCGGGTGGTGCCTCCCACGGCGGACAGCGGCTCGAGGACGGCGAGCAGGCGCAGCATCGGTGCTCCGGACGTCCGCAACGACGAGATGAGGGTTTCGCGCCGACTCGCGGTGAGCCTGACGCCGTGTTCGCCCCCTCGGCCGGCAGCGAATAGCGCCTCCTGCTGCCATTGCCGCACGCGCCTGCTGTAGGGCTCGAGAACCCGGTCGATGCGCTCCGCGTACTCGTTCTCCCGAAGCACCAGGTACCGTTCGGCTTCCTCGACCGCCTGTGGGACAAGGCGCTGCAGCCCGTCCCGGTCCTGCGGTGTAGCACGGCCAGGCATGCGCGGTCCCACACCGCACAGTTCCAGGAACTCCGCGTTCATGGGCACTACCTCGGGCCTGTCGGGTAGACCGAGTACGGCCATCCACTCGACAACGGTCGGCCTCCCGAGGGCATTGGAGTAGATCCCCTGGACGAGGAAGACCGGGCCGTCCAGGTGCTCGTGGGGTGTGTAGGCCATAACGAACGCCTCGTCGTGGCGGACTGAGGCGAGAGCCTTGTCCGTCACCCAGTCCAGCACGGGGTGGACATCGGACACGTAGCTGACGTTGGGCCACAGCGTCGTCGACGAGTCACGCGCCGCCCTCAGCCGCTGCTCCGCCAGCTTCTTGGAGAAGGTGATGCGTAGGCGGCCTGGCCTCGCCGAGGTCGGCAGGATGCCCTGTTCATCGAGATAGGACTTGGGCAGCGCCTTGAACCGGTACCGCAGGTCAGTCGGTGGTTCGAAGGCGATGGTGCCGTCCTCGTCACGACGCAGCGCCAGGTCATCCTCCGGACGGGTCGGGCAGATGTGGCGCAACGCTTCGTCGAAGTACGCGGCTGTGGACTCGAAGACTGACGGGACTGTCGCGAGGGGGACCTCGGCGTTGTCAGGTTTCGCGCCCACGTTCCCCAGCAGGTTGGCGAGGAAGCCGGCGCTGCCCTGGCGTGACTGCCTGATCGAGGTCTCGACGGTGCGACCAGCGAGGAGGTCCCTGGTGAGACGGTTGTCCTCTTCCTGAGCCCGGTACAGTCCGGTGACCGCCTCAGCCGATCCTTCGATCTTGTGGGCCTCCTCCTCCCGCCGGAGTAGTTTGGCGCCGACCAGCCGGTCATCGAGTGGGAGGATCTCACTGGTCTCCTCGTCCTCGCGCCACTCGATGTCGCTGGTGAGGACGAGTGCGCGGAACTCGGGGGGCTGCTGCTGACCGTAGCGGTCGATGCGTCCGTTGCGCTGCTCGATGCGGATCAACGACCACGGCAGGTCGTAGTGGATGAGCTGGTTGCACTGTTGGTGCAGGTTGACGCCTTCGGAGGCGACATCGCCGGTGAACAGGATGCGGGCCGGATCGTCCCGCAGACCGAACTTCTCGACGATCTTCTTCTGCTCGTCCTCGCCGGTGGCCTCACCGTGCATCACCTGCACGACACCTCCGTAGCCCAGCCACGGCTTGTTCTTGTCGTCGCTCCCGCCCCGAGGGAATCCCAGCTGCGCCGGTACGACCTCGGCGAGCCACTTCAACGTCGCGATGCGCTCCGAGAAGACCACGACACGCCTCGTCGACCCAGGGCCGACCTCGAGTTCCTTGAGCACCGCCACAAGTTTCGCCAGCTTCGAGGAATCAGCGTCCCCGATCTGGGCGGCGAGGTGGTCGAGATCCGCCAATGCCGCCCGCTCGGTCTCGCTGGGAGTCTCGGCCCTGGTCAACGTGCGCAGCCGCGACCCGATCGTTTCCCGCAACGCGCGGTGGGAGGAGAGGAATGATTTGAACAGGGTGTACGGGAAGAGCTGGTGAGCGCTGGCTGAGTCGACCGTGCGGTCGCGCGGAAGCCAGCGGGAGGCGAGCTCCTCGAGGACCGCGTCTTCCTTGCTCGTCGCCCTGGCTTCCACCGACAGCGACGGTCCCCGGTCGGCCCAGGCGCCCTTGAGCGAGTCACGCACTTCCCCGGAGGTCTTCGTCCTACGGATGTAGAGGTGCTCAAGGTTCTTCACGTCGTAGTTCGACGGGTTCGCGATCGCGGCCTCGTCCAACAGCGCGATCAGTTCGGCGAAGGACTCGGCGTTCCCGTTGTGCGGGGTCGCGGAGGCGAGGAGCAGGGCATCGGTACGGCGGGCGAGCAACTTGGCGAGCGCGTTGTTGCGCGTACCACGGTTGACCAGGTTGTGGGACTCGTCGATGACGACCGCATCCCAGTTGGTACTACCCAGGTGGTGCGCGTAGACGTCACTTTTCAACGTATCCACCGAGATGATGGAACGCTTGAAGTAGGCGAAGGGATTGCGCCCGGCCGGTATGTCCTGCTGAATCCGCTGGATGCCGGTCGAGTCCAGCCGGATCAGTGGGATGGAGAATCGGGTCCACAGCTCACGTTGAAACTGCTCTAGAACGTGGGCGGGGGTTACCACGAGGATTCGCTCGCCACGTCCACGGCGAATGAGCTCGGCGAGCAGGAGACCGATCTCCAAGGTCTTGCCCAGGCCCACGACGTCCGCGATGAGGATGCGGGGCTGCGGGTTCTGTGCCGACAGCGCAAGCTCCGCTGGACGCAACTGATGGGTCTGTTTGTCCATTAGGAAGCTGTCAGCGAGCGCGAGCCCGTGCTCTGTCTGCGGCAAGGCGGTCTTGCGGATCGCCGCCTCCAGGTAGAGGCGCGCCCGGCGATGGTTGGGGGAGTCGTCGGCGACCAACCGGGTTTTTCTCGGGTCGAGCACTTCGATACCGGACGGCTTTTCGAGCTTCTCGTAGAAGACGGCGTCAGTTCCTCGAACGAACGGGGAGACGCCGGTAACCTCGAGCATCCAGCCGTCGTGTCGAGTGTTGCTGACCTTCTTCACCAGCCACTGCTCATCGCGGATCCGCACCTGCGCGCCGGGCGCGTACCTCGCGGTGGCCTGAGGGACCTCCCGCACCGCTTCGATCTCATCAGCGACGAGGTCCCGGCTATCTTCCCACCCGGCGATCCCGGTCAATCGAACTCCATTCATCAACTCGCCCGTCCCGCCCGCGCGGAAATGGCTACAAGCCGGGTTGTGTCTTGTATTGATTCCGCAGCTCCTCGGCCACCCGCTGTGAAGCGGGCACCCGGCCCCCACGCACACGTGCTGGAGGGGCTACGGCGGCCTGTTCGACCACGCTGGACACCTCATTCTCCCAGGCGGCGTCGGATGCCTCGTGGGGAGCGTCGAGGGGGCTGTCCAATCCCTCGCCGATGAGGGGCCCCGCCGTTGCTTCGATCTGATCGAGAATCACCGAGGGTGGGGGCGGTGCCGCCGTCGCCGACAGGTTGGGAGCCGTGCGGTCGATCAAGGCCTGACGGGCGCGCACGGGTGACAGGCCGTCGTCGTGCATCAGCTTCGCGCACGTAGCGGTTACCGCCTTGAGAGAAGGACGATCGGTCGGCTCGTGCGCGAGCATTGACGACACCAATGGATCCAGAACGGCCGGGAGGCCAGCGAGGTCCGGACAGTCGAGAGGGTTGGCAACCCGTCCGACGATGGCTTCCCATCGTCCGCCCTCATAGGGGAAATGCCCTGTCGCCGCGTACAGCAAAATTGTTCCCAATCCGTACACGTCTGCCGCCGGAGTGACCTGCGGACGCCCCATGGCCTGTTCAGGCGGCATACAACGCACAGTGCCGATGATCATTCCGCTGTGTGACAGGGTGTCTTTGGCGGCGTCCAGGAAGGCACCGAGACCGAAATCAATCAGCAGCGGGCCATAGTCGCCCATAATCACGTTCTGTGGTTTGAGGTCCCGGTGCAGCAACCCTGTGGCATGTACGGCCTCCAAGCCTTCGGCGAGAAGCGCCCCGAGGCTGGCGACGAGCGGCGCGGGCAGCGGGCCATGAGCTTCGACATGAACGAACAAGGTGTCGCCGGGCGCGTACTCCATTGCCAGCCAGGGTCGATCGGCGTACGGATCCGCATCGAGAAACCTCGCGACCCTGTTGGTTCCGACAACGGTCCGCGCGATCAACGCTTCCTTCTCGAAACGGGCGCGGGTGACCGGATCAAGCCGGTCGCCGCGGATGAGCTTCACCGCGACGGGATCACCAGCAGGCGAGTAAGCGAGATACACCTCTCCCATGCCACCGGAGCCAAGCTCGCGCTCCACGACGTAGCGGCCGATCCGCGCAGGCGTAGCATTCATAGCCTACCTGTCGCCCCCTCGTGTCCCCGTGTTACCGCCGGCGGTCTCAGCCCGAGGGACACACCTTACTCGGCGATTCGGCTGATCCATGTCTCAACCTGGGAACTTCGCCGATTCTCATGGAGCGGTCAGCACTGCGGCAAGGGCGCCGAACGCGCGGCCGGTGACGGTCATGGGCAGCGGATGCCCCGGCGACGACGTCCGTGGTTCCGGGCAGCCGCTGGCCAACAGCCCGCGGGGACGACCTGGACCGCCTCTCCAACGGGATCGAGATCAGCTGGGCGGCGGTTCCTCGGCGTGGAACCGCCGCCCAGCGTCGTTGTCCTGGTGGCCCGGCGGCTCAGGCGGTCGGGGGCGTCTCGGTCACCGCCTCCGGCATCTTCCGCAGACGGCTGACCG
Source organism: Actinoalloteichus caeruleus DSM 43889 (assembly GCF_000429185.2). Classification (GTDB taxonomy): domain Bacteria; phylum Actinomycetota; class Actinomycetes; order Mycobacteriales; family Pseudonocardiaceae; genus Actinoalloteichus_B; species Actinoalloteichus_B caeruleus. Next base: position 1,040,338 of record NZ_AUBJ02000001.1, read on the forward strand.
GCGAGAGGACGAGCCCGACGACGACCGCGGCGGACCCGACCGCGGCCACGACCAGGGCGTTGCGGGCGCCGATCGCGTCCGCGAGCAGACCCGCGCACAGGCCACCCAGCGCCCCACCACCGAAGAGCAGCGTGCGGAAGCAGGCCGTCATGCGTCCCATCATCGACTGCGGAGTGAGGGTCTGCCGCAACGCCACGATGATCACGTTCGCGATGCCCAGCCCGAAGTAGGTGGTGAAGAAGGAGGCGATGAACATGCCGATCACCACCGGTTGGGGTCCGCTCGCGAGGACGATCAGCAGCGGGCCGAGCAGCAGGCCGGTCTGCGCCACGAAGTACGTCGGCCCGACGGGGAAACGCCCGACGACCCGGCGTGACACGACCGCCCCGATCAGACCGCCGATCGAGGCGGTACCGAAGATCAGGCCCAGTGTCGTCGAATCGAGCCCCACCGTGCGCGTGCCGTAGAGCAGGAACATGGTCCAGGTGGTGATCATGGAGAAGTTGCAGCAGAACCCGATGATGGCCAGCCACCGCAGCAGCGGCTTGCCGAACACCCACGCCAGGCCCTCCTTCAGTTCACGGGAGGCACGTCGTTCGGTGGTCACCTCGGGCTTGGGTTCCCTGGTGCGGATCAGCATCAGGGACACGACCGACAGCAGGTAGGTGCCGGTCTGGGCGAGCAGGGCGATCGGTGCCGTCAGCCAGGCCACGACCACGCCCGCGATCCCGGGTCCTGCGACGTCGGCGGTCGACGAACTGATGCCCATCTTGGAACTCGCCTCGACGTAGTGCTTGGGGCTCTTCACCAGCGTCGGCACGTACGACATCCAACTGAGGTCGAACAGGACCGACGCCACCCCGATGAGGCAGGCGATCACCAACAACGCGGGGACGGTCAGCAGGTCGGTGAGGTAGAGCAGCGGGATGAGGGCGATCAGGGCCATCCTGGCCAGGTTCGACCACAGCATCACCCGCCACCGGCGGACGCGGTCGATCCAGATGCCCAGCAGCAGCGCCAACGCGAGGTAGGGCGCGAGCTGCACGAAACGGAGGACGCCGACCTCGCTGTCGGTCGCGTTGAGGGAGTGGATCGCGGTGAGCGGCAAGGCGAGGATGGTCACCTGGGTGCCGAGCAGGGAGATGGTCTCGCCCACCCAGAACTTCAGGAAGTCCCGGTTGTGCCAGAGGCTTCGGGGCTTCGCCCTGGGCGCCTCGGCCGGATCGATGTCGGTGACGGACACGGTGGTCTCCTAGTGGCCGAGGTGCTCGCGGACCAGCCGGCTCAGCTCCAGAAGGCTGTCACCGGTCCAGATCGAGTGGTGGGTGCTGTGGGGGACGGTGTGCTCGACGAGGTCGGGCAGGAACCGCTGCCACCGCATGTCCTGGGCGGGGGAGGCCTCGGCCAGGACATGCACGGCCGGGCCGGGATGGCTGCCGGTGACCTCGATCGAGTAGAAGGCCTTCAGGTGGGCGCGGAACACCGCGTACTGCTCGCCGAGCAGGTGTGAGTCGAACTCCTCGGGCAGCACACCGGCCCGTTCGACCTCCTCGAACACCGCGCCGGGTGCGACGTCGGGGGCCCAGGTGGCGGCCAGCTCGTCCAGCCCGGCGGGTGACTCGCCGGAGGTCCCCGCCATGTCCCGGACGAAGCGGACGAGGATGTCCCGTTCCGGTGGCAGGTCCATGACCCTCGGCAGGCCCGCGTCGACCAGCACCAACAGGTCCACGACGTCCCCGGCTTGGGTGAGCCGTTTGGCCATCTCGAAGGCCACCAGGCCGCCGAGCGACCAGCCCAGCAGCAGGTACGTCCCGTCGGGATGGGCCGCGCGCAGGATGTCGGTGTACTCGTCGGCGAGGGCGGTCAGTGACCCCACCGGGGTCCGGTCGTTGTCGAAACCGGGGGCCTCGAATCCGTGCACGGGCCGGTCGTCGCCGAGCAGCCGGGCGAGCCCGGCGTAGGCGTAGGCCGAGCCCGACACCGCGTGCACGCAGAACACCGGGGGCAGGTGGCCCCCGGTGCGCAGTGGCACGAGCCGTTCCAGGTCAGGCATTCGCCTTGGCCTCCACCAGCTCGTCGACGGTCCGGGAGATCGCGCCGACGGTGGCGTTGCCGTACAGCAGCCGCACGGTGAGGCGGATCCCGAAGGTCCTGTTGATCCGGCTCACCAGGCGCAGGGCCTGCAACGAGTTGCCGCCGACGTCGAAGATGCTGTCGTTGACGCCGATCCGTTCGACACCCAGTACCTCGGTGAAGTGCTTCGCCACGGCGATCTCGGTGGTGGTGCGCGGTTCGGTCAGTTCCCGGTCGCCGTCCTCGTCGACCGGGTCCGGCAGCGCGTTGCGGTTGATCTTCCACCCGTCGTTGTTCATCGGGAACCGGTCGAGGGTGACCCACGCCGTGGGCACCATGTAGTCCGGCAGCGACTCGGCGAGGTGGTCGCGCAGCGCCTCCACCGGCGGCGGTTCGCCGACCGACGTGACGTAGCCGACCAGGCGGTTCTCCCCGCGCGGATCGGGCCGCATGAGGACCACGGCCCGCAGGACGCCGGGATGGCTCTGCAGCGCGGTCTCGATCTCGCCCAGCTCGACGCGCAGCCCGCGCAGCTTCACCTGGTTGTCGATGCGGCCGAGGAACTCGATCTGACCTCGCTCGCTCCACCGCACCAGGTCGCCGCTGCGGTAGACCGTGCTACCGGCGTCGAACGGGTCGGCGATGAACTTCTCCGCCGTCATCTCCGGCTGGTTGAGGTAGCCGAGGGAGAGACCGCCCTCGGCGCCGCCGATGAGCAGTTCCCCGTTCACGCCCTTGGGCACGAGGTTGTCGAACCGGTCGACGACGTAGACCTGCCGGTTCAGTTGGGGACGGCCGATGGGTGGTGGCGTGGTCCACTCGATCTGTTCGACGAGGTAGTCGGTCTGGCCGATGGCGCACTCGGTGGGGCCGTAGAGGTTGAGGTAGGTGCGGCCGGGCAGGTTCCACTTGTTGACCAGCTCGGGTGGGAGCACCTCCGCGCCGCCCATGACGTACCTGAGGTCCGGGTACGGTCCGGGTTCCATCACCGACTGCATGGCGGGGGGCAGACCGGCGTAGGTGACCTTCTGTTCCCGCAGCAGCGCCGTCAGCGCCTCCGGTGACTGGGCGTCGTCCGGGGAGACGGCGACGATGCGGGCGCCGACGAGGAACGCCGTCCAGATCTCGCCCTGGGACATGTCGAAGTTGAGGGCGGGGAGTTGCAGCAGCCGGTCGTGGGGGCCGAGGTCGAACCTGCGCCGGTAGGCCTCGCAGAAGAACGACACCGCCCGGTGGGCGATCATCACGCCCTTGGGGGTTCCGGTGGATCCGGAGGTGTAGAGGACGTAGGCCAGTGATTCGCGGGTGGTCCACTCCTCCAGCGGTTCGTCGGTCGGGTGCCGTTCGATGGTGTCCCAGTCGGTGTCGATCAGGACCCGCGCCCAGCCGTTGGCCTCGGGCAGTCGGTCGGTGAGGGTGGAGCGGGTGATCACGACCGGTGCGCCGGTGTCGCGGATCATGAAGTCGAGGCGGTTGGCCGGCACCTTCGGGTCCATCATCGCGAAGGCGCCGCCTGCCTTGAGGACGCCGAGCATGGCGACGTAGGCGTCGAGGTCGCGGTCGATGACGACGGCGACCACCTGGCCGTGGGTGAGGCCCAGCGCGCGCAGGTGGCGGGCGAGCAGGTCCGCCCGGCGGTCGAGTTCGCCGTAGGTCAGCTCGGTGCCCCGGCACACGACGGCGACCGCCTCCGGGGTGGCCCTGGCGACCTCGGTGAAGGCGACGTGCAGCGGTAGCTCGGAGTACTCGGCCTCCTCGCCGCGACCGAGTTCGAGGAGCTCGGCCCGTTCCTCGGGGGTCACCACGGGCAGTTGGGACAGCCTCAGCGTCGAGTCGGAGGCCGCCGCGGTCACGACGGTGCCGATGTGGTCGAGCAACGCCTCCACCCGCCACTGGTCGAACAGGTCGGTGGAGTACTCCACGACCGCGCGCAGCGCGTCGTCGGACTCCACGAAGTCGATCGCCATGTCGAACCGGGAGCCGGTGGAGGCGAGGGAGATCGGCTCGGCCCGGATCCCGGGGAGGTCGAGGGCGCCGCCGGAGTTGGCGTCGCCGAGCAGTTGCAGGGAGATCTGGAACAGCGGGTTGCGGCCGGGCACCCGGATCGGCTGCACCCGGTCCACCACCAGGTGGAAGGGCACCTCCTGGTGCTCGTAGAGGTCGAAGTTGTCCTCCAGGGTGCGCCGGAGCAGCTCGGCGAAGGTCGGGTCGCCCGACACGTCGGAGCGCAGTACCACCATGTTGACGAACAGGCCCACGACGGACTCGGCTTCGGGGTCGACGCGGCCGAGCATGGGCACGCCCACGGGGATGTCCTCCTGGCCGGTGTAGCGGCTGAGGACCACGTTCAGCGCGGACACCAACACCATGTACAGCGAGACGCCGTGTTCCCTGGCCAGTGCGCGGGCGGCGGTGAGCAGCCCACCGGGCAGGTTCCTGGTGATCGAGTGGGCCCGCCGGGTGGGCGTGGGCGGGCGTGGCCGGTCGGTCGGGAACTCCAGGGTGGGCAGGTCCCGGAGCTTGTCCGCCCAGAAGGTGAGCTCCGCGTCGAGGGTGTGGCCGCGCATGTGTTCCCGCTGGGCCCGGGCGGACTCGGTGTACCGCGATCCCGGCTGGTCGAACTGGGGCTCCCGTCCCTGGCTGTGGGCCCGGTAGGCGATCGCGAGTTCGGCGTTGACGATCCCGGATGACCAGCCGTCGGTGATGATGTGGTGCAGGTTCTGGAGGAGCACGTGGTCGTCCTCGGCGAAGGCGAGGACCCGGTAGCGGTGGAGCGGCCCGTTCTCCAGGTCGAACGGCGTGGTGGACAGTTCCTCCAACGCGGCCTGGATGGCCCGGTCACGCCCGTCGTCGTCGAGTCCGGCGAGTGCCTCGACCTCCAGGTCCACGTCGGAGGGTGGGCTGACGACCTGGTACGGCGTGCCCTCCGAGGAGCGGATGGTGATCCGCAGGGCTTCGTGCCGCCTGACCACGGTGTTCAGGCACTGGTGGAGCACCGTGACGTCCAGCGGTCCCCGTAACCGGGCCGCGAGCAGGATGTTGTAGGTCGTCAGGCCCGGGGTGAGCTGGTCGAGGAACCACAGTTGTTCCTGGCCGAAGGACAACGGTGCCTGGGTGACGGCATGCGTGGACGTGGTCATGTCGGGTGCTTCTCCCCTTGCGAAGTTCCAGACGGCGTGGGCCGTGTCGCGTCCCGGTTCCGGACACGACACGGCGGGCAGTCGCTCGCCGAATGGCTATGATCCTGCCGGAAATCACCGTCGTTACGAGGTCCGTTCGGGCTATTCAGAATTTGCGTGGAGTCACGAACGAGTCGTTGATGACGTAGCCGTCCAGTCCGTGTTTCTCGCCGTAGGCGATCAGATCGCTCGTGCGGTTGATGAATCCGCGACCGTTGTTGTTCAGCGACGTGTTGCACAGGACGCTGAATCCGGTGATGTCGCGGAACGCCTCCAGCAGGTCGACGATGCGACCGTTCCGTTCCCGGGTGACCGTCTGGGTGCGGGCGCTGCCGTCGACGTGGGTGACGGCCCTGAGCTGGTCGCTGGTGACGCGGTTGAAGTAGAGCATGTACGGGTCGACGACCGAGCCCTCGAACCATCTGCGCGCGTCGGCCTCCAGCGCGATGGGGGCGATGGGACGGTACCCCTCCCGGCGTTTGATGGCGTTCAGTCGTGTCGTCGTCTCCTCGGTGAACGGGGCCGCCAGGATCGACCGGTTGCCCAGGGCACGGGGGCCCATCTCGTAGCGGCCTCGGGCCCAGCCGATGATGTTCCCTCGTTCGAGGTAGCGGGCGACCTCGGCGGGAACCAGCGGCCGCACCTCGTAGGTCGTCGGGTCCGGCTGGATGTCCTCGACGAACTCCTCGCCCGCGTAGACCGACCACTCGATGGTCGCCTCACCGGTGTAGTACCACTGGGCGTCGATGCCGGTGCCCAGCGCGGAGCCGCTGTCGTTGGGGCACGGCGGCACGAACACGGACTCGAACAGCCCGCTCTCCCTCCACTGGGCGTTCCAGTCGCAGTTGAGACCGCAGCCTCCGGAGATCAGCAGCGGCAGCCCTTCCTTCATGTGTTCGGAGGCGTAGCCGTGGAACATGTCGAAGATGGCCTGCGAGTGCTTCGCGGCGATGTTCCGGTACGCCTGCGACTGGACGCCGACGTTGTGGATGTGTGACCAGGACATCTCGTCCTTCGACAGGTTCAGGATGATCTGTTCCTGCCGCAGGATGAAGTCGATGGTCTCCTTCTCCTCCTGGGTTGTCGGGCCCTTCTCGGCGAAACCGGTCAGGGCCATCTGCTTGCCGGCGTCGTTGTAGCGGAACAGTCCGGTGCCCGAGGGGAATCCGGGGTCCGCGAGGGCGAACAGGTAGGCGTACTTGTTGCCCGGGTCGGCGAGCACGTGCTTGAGGTGGGTGGCGTTGCCCTTCTCGTCGATGCGGTAGAAGTCACCGATGTTGCCTTCCCAGACCAGCGAGTAGTACGCCTGCCCGGTGGCACGGGGCGCCATGCCGAGCGAGGTGTAGATGTGGGAGCGCTCGTGGGTGGAGGAGAAGTAGCGGACCTTCTTGCCGAAGAAGGTGCCCTCCTCGTCGGAGGTGGACCCGTCGCCGACACCGAAGTACCCGGTCCGGGAGGGCGGCTCCACGGAGTGGAAGCCCTTGACCCAGCCGCCGAGGGCCACGACGTCGGGAGCCCGGTGGAGCATCCCGGCCGCGCGGGCGATGACCTCACCGGTCAACCGGTCGTAGCGCGGGTAGTTGTCCTTCTCGGCCTCCAACGCGAACAGCAGCCTGCCGTCCTCGATGGCCGTGATGCCACCGTCGTGGCCTTCTTTGAGCGAGAGAATCAGCATGGTTCCGTCGTCACCTTCTGGGTCGTCGCGGACGTGAGTGCTCGGCGGCCAGCCCGCTGGGGGTCACGGCCGGCGGAGGAGAGGGGAAGGCACCGGCACGGCGGGAGCCAGCGTGGGGCCGAGGACACGGTCGAGGTCGGTGAGGGCCCGGGACCACATGCCCGGCGAGGGCACGTAGTGGTTGTAGTAGCTGGCGCCTTCCGCGGGCGGTCCGAACACGGCGATCGGCACCGGGGCGCCCCCCTCGCGGGGGATCGCGTACCCGTCACGATCCAGGGTCAGTCGGTGGGACCGGCCGTCGTCCACCGCGATCCAGCTCCGCAGCGACGACCCCACCGGGTCCCGGGCATCGTCGGGCGAGGGCCAGGTGAGGTTGGCCCGCACGACGGCGTCGACCTCGATGCGCCGCGGCTGGCCCAGCCGGGTCGACGTCAGCGCCCACCGGTCCCCCACCGGTTCCAGCGCGGGTCCCGGCCCGGGGCCCAGGGTGAGGACACCGGCGGCGACCAGCGCCAGTAGTTCGTGCACGCGTTCCTTCTGGGGGCCGACGACCGCGCGGTTGACCAACGGCACGTACTCGTGCGCGAAGTACCGGTGTGACTCCTCGGTCAGTCCTGGCGGGTCGACGGCCGCCCGCAGGCTCTCCCGGTGGTCGCGGAGTACCTCCAACGCGTCCTTGACGGCGCTCACGCCGAGTCCGCGTTCGGCTTCGACCAGGTCGGCCCTGGCGGCAGCCAACGTCGCGTCGCGGTACTCCTCGTAGGTCCTCCAGGTGACCGGTTCGAGCGAGAGCGCCTGGTCGACGACGGCGATCTCCCCGGCCGTCGGCTTGCCCATCCGGCTGATCGCCTCGCGGCGGATCAGGGGTTCCACGTGGCGGCGGAAGTCCAGCAGACCGCCGGGCGCGTGGTGGCGCAGGGCCGCGATCGCGGCGGGCGTGAAATACCGGGCGGGTGCCGCGACGCGGTCCTGGCTCGTCCGGGGCCGGGCGCGGGGCAGGGACCGTGCCCGGTTGGTGAGCACGATCCGGGGTTCACGCCCCGAGGGGATGTAGCCGTGGTCGTCGAAGGCGCCGCCCCGGCCGACGGTGAGCGCGGCGATCACGTCCATCGCCGTCAGCCCGGACCCCAGTAGCGCGACGGTGGTGCCCTCGACGATGCCGTCGGTCCGCGCCGGCAGGGGGTAGGGCGTCTCGACGAAGGCGCCGAGGGGCGGCGGTTCGGTGTCGGCGAGGCCGTGGCCGGTGGTCACGACGGCGAGGTCCACCGCGTGGGCGGTGCCGTCGGCCAAGGTGACGACCGCACCGGTGGTGGCCGGCCGCACATGCCGGGCGGCCGTCGGGAGGTGCCGCACGGTCAGCCGGGGCGGTACCCGGGCCAGGAGAACCCGCGCCGCCCACTGGAGGTATTCCCCGAGCAGCCGGCGTGGGAGGAAGTCGTCGAACTCCACCGGTCCGTGGTGCTCGTGGCACCACTGGTAGAGGCTCGGCCCCGGGGTGACGGGCGCGCCCGGTGCCATGTGCCCGTCGGAGAAGATGGTGAGTTGGGCGACGATGGTGTTCAGCAGCAGGTAGTCGGGCTGCCTGATGTCGTGAACGCCCACACCCAGTTCGTTCGGCTCGATGAGCAGCAGCTCGATCGGCGGGCCGGGGAGACTGGTGTGGCTGATGACCCGTTCCAGCACCGACAGTCCGCGCGGGCCGACTCCGATGACGGCTACACGCACGGTGGTCACCACCTCCGCGTCTCGCCGAAGAAGTCGGGCACCTCGAGCGCCGAGCGCTGTTCACGGGCGGTCAGGAGCACGTGCTGCCCGACGGCGAGATCCAGGACTCCCAGGCCGAAGGGGGACACCAGCACTCCCCGCCCCGGGTCGGGCAGGGCCCGGCCACGCAGCAGGTCGGCGATGGTCCCCGTGACGAAGTCGCGGTGACCCACCTGCTGTTCGGCCAGGTGCGGGGAGGTGTTGGCCTTCATGCAGTGCTCGATGTCATCGAGGTAGTTCTGGGCACCCAGGACCACCGAGGGGGCGAAGTCGCGCAGCGAGATGTTCAGCGCCACCTGTCCCGCCTCCAAGGGCCGCGAGAGGTGCGGAGTCGCCGCCGTCGTCGCGGTGACCACGGTCTGCGCCGTCAGGGCCTCGGATGGCGAGGCGACCCGCGCGGCCACCAGCCCCAGCTCGGCCTCGGCCCACCGCACCAGGTGGTCCGCCGAGTCCGCGTGCGGATCGAACACGCGCAGCCGGTCCATCCGGTAGCCGACAGCAGCCAGGTAGCGCAGGACCGCCCTGGCGATCACGCCGGCTCCGAAGACCGCGACCTCACCGTTGCCCGGCAGGGACACGGCCAGCGCGCGTGCCGCGACCGCGGCGGAGGCAGCGGTCCGGGCCGCGCTGATCGAGGCGGCTTCCAGCAGCGCCGTCGGGTACCCGGTCTCGTAGTCGTTGAGCACCAACACCGCCGAGGCCCTCGGCACGTCACGTCGTACGTTCGAGGGGAAGCTGGCGATCCACTTGATGCCGGCGACGGGTGCCGCTGGCAGGTCGGCGAACGCCGGCAGCGCGATGATCCGCGCGTCGGGTTTGTCGGGGAACCGCAGGAAGTAGCTGTCCGGGTTGATGGTGTGCCCGTCGGCGTGCCGCAGGTAGGCGTCCTCGACCAGTTCGACCACCCTGAGCACCGAGGAGTCCAGGATGTCCTTGGCCAGTGCCCCGGGAACGACCTCAAACGAGAACATCGCGTTGTCCCTCCTCAAGCGGCCGTTCGGGTGCCAACGCCCGTCCCAGGCCGTGTTCGACCACCCAGTCGTCGTCGTAGACGGAGTCCAGGTAGCGCTCGCCGAGGTCGGGGGCGATCGCGACGACGGTCTCGTCGGGGGCGATGTCGGCGGCCTGGCCGCGGATGGCCGCGAGAACCGTGCCGGTCGAGCCGCCCGCGAGCAGGCCGGTGGTGCGGGCCAGCCAGCGGCACTCCCGCACGGTGTCGTCCTCGCGCACCAGCACCACCTCGTCCGGGGCGTCCGGTGCCAGCAGCTCGGGTCTCCTGCTGGCGCCCAGTCCCGGGATGTGCCGGGCTTGGGGCTTCGAACCGAAGTTGACCGATCCCACCGAGTCGACGGCCACGATCCGGGTACGCGGGCTGTGGGTGCGGAAGTAGTCGGTGATGCCCATGAGCGTCCCGCCGGTTCCGACCCCGACGTAGAGCCTGTCGACCTGGTGGAACTCGTCGAGCACGGCGGGAGCCGTGCTCTGCTCGTGGGCGAGCGGGTTGTTGGGGTTGGCGTACTGGTTCACCCAGAACAGGCCCGGTTCCTCCCGCAGCCGGTTCCTGATGTAGGAAATTCGACTTCCGAGGAAGCCGCCGTTGTCGTCGCGTTCCCGGATCACGACCACCTCGGCGCCCAGTGCCCGCATGATGGCGACCGCCGAGGCGTTGGCGTTCGGGTCCGTGACGCAGGTGAGGCGGTATCCCTTCGCGGCGCAGATCACCGCGAGCGCCACCCCGAGGTTCCCGGAGGTGGACTCGATGATCCGCACCCGCGCCATGTCGATACCGGACAGTTCGACGCCGGTCAGGATGCTGCGCGCGGTCTTCAGTTTGATCGAACCGGCCGCGTTCAGCCCCTCCAGTTTCAGGTACAGGCGGTTGAGGTCGCTCAGTCCGGTCACGCGTAAGAAAACGTCGTCCCGCACCAAGTCGTAGACACGATCCGTGATCAACGCGATCCTCCAATGCGGGTTCACGTCGGGTTGTCGGGCGAAACGGGAAAGTCCTGCCGTGCCCCGTACTCGGCTAGGTGCTCGGCACCGGGGACGACCACTGGTCCTGCCGTTCGAGCGTCGCGAGTTCGTACTCCAGCCGCGCCTCCGCTCCGCCGGGGGCGGCGGCCGGCAGGTCGTGGCCGGGTTGGCTGGTGGTGCGCATCCGCTGCAACGGGGTAATCGTGAAGTCGGACGCCGCCGTCGCCGTCAGCGCGGCGGCGAGGGCCAGCAGGCCGGGAAGGGTCGTCACCAGGGCCGTCGAGAACTGGCTGGCGGTTGACCTCGCCACGAGCGCCGACTGAGTCCGGTCCAGCGCGACCACCAGCCCGACCTCCTCCGCCAGCAGGCGCACCAGCTCGTCCTCGCCGCGCTGGGCCGGGAACGTCCGGACGGGAACGCCGCGGGATGCCAACAACTCCGCCGTCGCCGGTTCGGCCACCAGCTCGACCCCGTGCCCTCGCACGGCGCACAGGGCAGGAGCCGCCACCACCGCCTGCCGTGCGCTCAACGAGACGTAGGCCAGACCCGACAACGGCAGGGTCATGCCGGCGGCCAGTTGCGCCTTGGCGAACGCGAGACCGAAGGACACGTCGATGCCCATGACCTCGCCGGTGGACTTCATCTCGGGCCCGAGCAGCGCGTCCACTCCCCTGCCCGCCGCTGTCCGGAAGCGGTGGAACGGGAGCACGGCTTCCTTGACGGCGACGGTGCCGTGCGGCGACGGTGTCGCACCGTCGCCCTCGGCGGGCAGGACACCCTCCGCGCGCAGCGCGCTGATGCTCGCGCCGAGCATCACCCGCGCGGCTGCCTTGGCCAGGGGGACGGCGGTCGCCTTCGCCACGAACGGCACCGTGCGCGAGGCTCGCGGGTTGGCCTCCAGCACGTGGAGCACGTCGTCCCTGAGGGCGTACTGGACGTTGAGCAGTCCTCGGACGCCGAGGCCCTCGGCGATGGCCCTGGTGAAGCGCCGCACGGTGTCGAGGTGGGTGCGGTCCAGGGTGATCGGGGGCAGCGCGCACGCCGAGTCCCCGGAGTGCACACCGGCCTCCTCGACGTGCTCCATGACTCCGCCGACGAAGATCTCCGCACCGTCGAACAGGGCGTCGACGTCGATCTCGACCGCACCGTCCAGGAACCGGTCGACCAGTACCGGGTGTTCCGGGCTGATCTCGGTGGCGCGGTCGACGTAGGCGGCCAGGGTCCGCTCGTCGTGGACGATCTCCATGCCCCGCCCGCCGAGCACGTACGAGGGACGCACCAGCACCGGGTAGCCGATCTCCTCGGCGATCGCTCTCGCCCGGGTGAAGGACGTGGCCGTGCCGTGCTGGGGTGCGGGCAGGCCGGCCTCGGAGAGGAGCTGCCCGAACGCGCCCCGATCCTCGGCGAGGTGGATGGCATGGGGTGGGGTGCCCACCACGGGCACGCCGGCGTCGGCGAGCCGCTGTGCCAGGCCCAGCGGTGTCTGCCCGCCGAGCTGCACGATCACGCCGGCGACGGTGCCGGACCGTTGCTCGGCGTGGCACACCTCGAGCACGTCCTCGAAGGTGAGCGGCTCGAAGTACAGGCGGTCGGAGGTGTCGTAGTCGGTCGACACGGTCTCCGGGTTGCAGTTGATCATCACCGTCTCGTACCCACCTGGAGGGTGGGGGGCCGCGCGGAGCGCCGTCGCCGCGTGCACGCACGAGTAGTCGAACTCGATGCCCTGCCCGATCCGGTTCGGCCCCGACCCCAGGATCAGTACCTTCGGCCGGTCGCGCTGCTCGGTGACCTCGCATTCCGCGTCGGGGTCGAGTTCGTACGCGGAGTAGTGGTACGGGGTCCTGGCGGCGAACTCGGCGGCGCAGGTGTCGACGGTCTTGAACACCGGCCGCACTCCGAGGTGGTGCCGCAGCGCGCGTACCTGGTCCTCGTCGGTGGGTTCGGGACGCAGTGCCGCGATCTGGCGGTCGGACAGGCCGGCTCGTTTCGCGGTGCGCAGCAGGCGCTCGTCCAGCACCTCGGTGTCGCTGATCCGTCGGCGGAGGTCGGCCAGCCAGGCGATCTGCTCGACGAACCACGGGTCGATGCCCGAGGCCTCCCGCACCTGCTCGATGGTGGCTCCCAGGCGAAGCGCCTGGTCCACGGTGTACAACCGCCCGTCGTGTCCGGTGCGCAACGCCTCCAACGCGGCTCGGGCTGCGGCGTCGCGGTCGCGGGAGGGAGGGTCGGGGACGGTGCCGAAGCCGGCGGCCCTGGTCTCCATCGAGCGCAGTGCCTTGCCGAGCGCCTCGATGAAGCTGCGGCCGATGGCCATCGCCTCACCGACCGACTTCATGGTCGTGGTCAGTGCGCGGTTCGCCTCCGGGAACTTCTCGAACGCGAACCGGGGGACCTTCACCACGACGTAGTCCAGTGCCGGCTCGAAACTGGCCGGGGTCTCGCCGGTCATGTCGTTGCGGATCTCGTCGAGGGTGTAGCCGATGGCGAGTTTCGCGGCGATCTTGGCGATCGGGAAGCCGGTCGCCTTCGATGCCAGCGCGGAGGATCGGGAGACGCGCGGGTTCATCTCGATCACGACCATCCGTCCGGTGTCCGGGTTGACCGCGAACTGGATGTTGCAGCCGCCGGTGGCGACGCCGACCTCGCGGATCACCGCGAGGCCCACGTCGCGCATGTGCTGGTACTCCCGGTCGGTGAGCGTCATGGCGGGCGCGACGGTGACCGAATCGCCGGTGTGCACCCCCATCGGGTCGATGTTCTCAATGGAGCACACGACGACCACGTTGTCCTCGCGGTCGCGCATCAGCTCCAGCTCGTACTCCTTCCAGCCGAGCACGCTCTCCTCGATCAGCACCTCGCTGACCGGGGACTCCGCGAGTCCGGCCGCGGCCAACCGCTCCAGCTCCTCGGGGACGTGCGCCAGGCCCGACCCGAGGCCGCCCATCGTGAAGGACGGCCGGATCACCGCTGGCAGGCCGAGTTCGGCGACGCTGGCCCTGACCTCCTCCATGGAGCGGCACACGGCGCTTCGCGGTACCTGGGCGCCGAGGCCGCGCACCAGGTCCTTGAAGATCTGCCGGTCCTCGCCACGCTTGATGGCGTCGATGTCCGCGCCGATCAGTTCGACGTCGTACCGCTCCAGCACACCCCGCTCGTGCAAGGCGATGGCGGTGTTCAGCGCGGTCTGCCCGCCCAGGGTGGCCAGGATCGCGTCCGGCCGTTCAACGGCGATGACCCGCTCCACGAACTCGGGCGTGATCGGTTCGACGTAGGTGGCGTCGGCGAACTCGGGGTCGGTCATGATCGTGGCGGGGTTGGAGTTGACCAGGCTGACCCGCAGGCCCTCCTCCCGCAGCACCCGGCACGCCTGGGTACCGGAGTAGTCGAACTCGCAGGCCTGGCCGATGACGATCGGCCCCGATCCGATCACCAGCACGTGGGTGAGGTCGTCCCGCTTCGGCATCAGTGGCCCTCGCTCGTCGCCAGCCCACCGTCGGCATTCGGTGTCGGGGTGCCGCGTTCGCCGGAGGGCGGGCCGGCACCGGCCGGGAGGAATCGCCACCGCGAGCTCGTTCGGGGAACGGCCAAGGGAAACGTCCGGACGACCGGCCGCCCGCGGCGACGGGGAAGGACGCTGGCGGGAACGGCCCCCTCGGTGGTGGCGCGGGTCGGGGCGAACGGCGGCCTGCGCGACTCGCCGACTCCGCCTCGGTGGACGCGTGCCGCGACTCGCGCACGGGGGTGGCGAGTGCGCCGACGAACGGGAGCAGCGGCGATAACCGCCGTCCCCCGCATCCCGGCACCTCGTCCTGATCGGGGATGGGGCACCGAGGGGAGGTCATCCGGGCCGGGGCTGGGAGCACCTGGCTCACCGTCCCGCCCCGGGGTGCCTCGTGGTCGGCCCCCCGACCGGGATTCCCCGTCGACCCCCTCGGGGACGGGCGCCGCCTCACCCGGACTCGAACCTCCGTGGTGGGATTCGTCGCGTGATGGCAGTCCCTGCCCGATCACCGGTTCCGAATTCATTTGTGATCCCCCATGTTGATTCGCGCGTCCCCCGAACGCGCGGTTTCGTTCCCGACGGCCACCCCCGCTCACCGCGGGCGAAGCACAGCGCGGTGACCGCACGGGTCAACATCTGTCCGAGCGCGGTCCCGATGCGGGCTGGCCATCGAGCCGGCTCAGATTATCAATTTCCGAAAGCCTGACAAGTCGGCATTCGGCCCAACGGTGGACCACATTCCCGCATTTTCCGGGAACGAACCCCCACGAATATGGGTTGCTGATTCACGGGCATCGCGCGAATACAGGTTCGTCGGTATTTTTCCGAGGTCGTCGACGATGGTCCGGACGGCGGAACCCATCGCCCGCCGACCTGCGACGGCGGCGACCGGCTGGTCGGCATCCGCCGCCAGGGAAACGACCCTTCCCCCACCCGCGCCCACGCACACCCTGCGGCCCGTTCCGCGAAATCCTCCATTCTCCCACTCGGGCGGCGCCGGCTGGGGCGAATACGCCGCACGAACCGGAACCGGTGGCGGGTAGCGGCATCACCCGAAAGGCGACAACCCCGACCAGCGATACCCTGTTGTCATGACGGAAACTGACGAGTACGGTTTCGCGACCAGGGCGATCCACGCCGGCCAGGACCCCGACCCCCGGACGGGTTCGGTAATCGTGCCGATCCACGCGACGTCCACCTACGCCCAGGACGGCGTAGGGGGCCTGCGCGGCGGTTACGAGTACAGCCGTACCGGGAATCCGACGCGTTCGGCGCTGGAGGAATGCCTTGCGGCGTTGGAGGGCGCCCGGCACGGACGGGCCTTCGCGTCCGGAATGGCGGCGACGGACACCGCGCTGCGCACGATCCTCCGACCTGGCGACCACGTGGTCATCCCCAACGACGCCTACGGGGGCACGTTCCGCCTGATGGACAAGGTGCTCGCGCGGTGGGGCGTCGAGTACACCCCGGTACCACTGGCGGACGTGGACGCCGTGCGTGCCGCCGTGCGGCCGACGACGCGGCTGCTCTGGGTGGAGACACCGACCAACCCACTGCTGCACGTCGCCGACATCGCGCTGCTGGCCGAAGTGGCGCATGGGGCGGACGCGCGACTGCTGGTGGACAACACCTTCGCCTCGCCGTACCTGCAGAGCCCGCTGCGTCAGGGCGCGGACGTGGTGCTGCACTCCACTACCAAGTACATCGGGGGTCACTCGGACGTGGTCGGCGGTGCGCTGGTCACCTCCGACGACGAGCTGGACGCCGGCTTCGGCTTCCTCCAGAACGCCGCCGGCGGGGTCCCCGGGCCGTTCGACGCGTGGCTGACCTTGCGGGGGATCAAGACACTCGAAGTACGGATGGAGAAGCACTCCGACAACACCGAGAGGGTGACCGAGGCCTTGCTGCGCCACCCGAAGGTGACGCACGTGTACTACCCGGGGCTGCCCGAGCATCCCGGCCACGAGATCGCGACCAAGCAGATGCGTCGCTACGGCGGCATGGTGTCGTTCACCGTCGAGGGCGGTGAGGAGGCCGCGCTGCGGGTGTGCTCCCGCACCCGGTTGTTCACCCTCGCTGAGTCCCTGGGGGGCGTCGAGTCCCTCATCGAGCACCCCGGCCGGATGACGCACCTCAGCACGGCTGGTTCGCCGCTCCAGGTTCCGGCGGATCTGGTGCGCATCTCGGTGGGTATCGAGTCGGCGGACGATCTGATCGCCGATCTCCTGGCCGCATTGAGCTGATGGGCGACACCGGTCGGGAATGACCGCACCCCGGTGCCCCGCGCGTTGGCGTGCGCGGCGGGTGCGGTCCAGGCCGACCGGTGGGGGCGTGCCGGCGATGTTCCCGGTCGGGGCCAGGTGGGGTTCACCCTCGGCGAGCACCAGAGCCGGCCGGTGGCGCGGCGCGCGATCGTTCGCCGGTCGGTCATGCCCCGACGGTGGCCGCGTCCCCCGAGGTCGGGTTCGACCGGGACGGGGCACGGCCAGGGAGGTGCCTTCCCCGCAGCCTCCTGGCCAACCCCTGGTTGCTCCCGTCACCCGGCTGGGCGCGGCCGGGTCCTCCCCCGACGTGCGTTCGTCGCGGGGTCGTTCCTGCCCTTGACGCGTACGTCGAAAGGGTACGAGCCGCGGTGGTCACGTTCATCCGGTGACGCGTTCGTCGTGTCCTGTCCAGGACCTCCTCCTCAGCGAGGTGACGGCCCGAGCACTTCGGCTCGGCGAGTTCCTCGGAGCCGCCCTGTCGGCGGGTCAGTGGAGCGTGGGGGCTGGCAAGTGGGGAATGTCCTCGACGTGAGCGTGGTTGGGGATGATGGGTCACGGGTGATTGATTTCATTCATGACTGAAGCCATAGTGAATGACGGATTGATGGCCGTCGTGGTCACGCCCCGTGCGCACGCACGTCGGGTGGAGGGAGCGGGGACGTGGCGCCGACCTCGCCACCGCGCCCCGGGCACCTCGCCCCGCTCGGAACCCGTCGTACCCGCGTCCCTGCCTGGTCCTCCTACCCCCAGGGGCCGCGTGCCCTACCGGGCCCGTCGCCGCGGTAGCAGGGTCGTCGTCATGACCTCCACACCGAACACCTGGACCGCGGCCGACCTCGACGCGGTGCTCACGGGCACGGGACGACCCGTCCTCATCACCGACGCCACGATCCTCACCTCCGACCCGGTGATCGGCACCCTCACCCGGGCCGACCTGCTCGTCGGCGGTGATCTCGTCGTCGGCGTGGGCCCCGGCATCGTTCGCGCCGCCGACGACGACGGCGCCATCGTCATCCAGGCCACCGGCACCACCCTCGTCCCGAGCGTGCTCGACACGACCGCCCCGATCGGGCTCGTGGACCGCGCCGCACTGGTTGGCGCGCTGGTCCCCGGCGGGGCCGCCGACTTCGCCGTGCTCGACGACGCCGACGCACCGGACCTCGCCTCGGCCGCCCGGACCCTGCTGGCGGCACCGGAACGCACCCGAGCGGTGTTCCGGCGGGGCGTGCCGGTCGCGTGGGACGGCCACCGGATCGGTCCCGGGGGCGACGACGCCGGGTCGGGTCTCGCCGAGGCGCCGGTCGACCCGGCCAGGGTGGGTGTCTGGATCGACACCGAGGACTTCCTCCACCAGGAGTTGACCGCCGAGGGCCGTTACGACGAGACGCGAGGTGGTCGGACGCACGCGTTCGAGGGGCGGTACTGGGTTCGGGGCGACCGGATCGACTACCTCGACGACCTCGGGTTCTGGGCGTTCGGTGAGTTCGACGGCGACACGCTCCACCACGCGGGTTACACGCTGCGTCGGAAGCCGGCGGAGGGCGGGACCGACCGGTGACGCGTCAGGCCGACCCCGTCCTCGCCGTCATCGCCAGGAGGGTTGGCGGTAGCTCGCTGGGGAACGTTCTGGCGGTGGGCAGCGGTGCCCGGAACGGTTCCTCGACCGGACCGCGACGGCTCGCCCTCGCGGGCGGCGGTGCCGGCGGGGCCCGATCTAGGGTCGGGCCTGGTCGCGGCGCCCATGCTCGCGCGAAGTCCGGGCTTGGTCGGGTGGTGTGCCGTCCAGGCGCTCGGCGTGGTCGCGGAACCAGTCCAGCATGAACTGGAGCGAGGCGATGCCGTAGGCGAGGGTGGCGCGCTGGCTGGCCGCGACCTCGGTGAGTCCTTCCGGGACTTTCACCGTGTCGAGCTGTTCGTCGAGTCGTGAGAACTTCGCCAGATCATGTTCGACGCGCGCCTCGATGCGGCGGAGGACGGCCACCCGTTCCGAGGGCTCGACGAGGCCGAGGAAGTAGAGCCGGGACAGCGCGGCGCTCTCCAGATCCCGTCCGGCCAGCTCCCCCGTCATCCACGCGCGGAACTCCCGCCGACCGGCTTCGGTCACCTGGTACGTCTTCTTGCCCCGGCCCCCGGTCTGGGTGCTGGCCACCTCGACGAGCTCCCGGGTGAGCAAGCCGTCGAGCGCGCGTTTGATGCTGCCGGAGCTGGCGCTGTAGAAGAGCGTCACGCTGGCCTCGAACGCCCTGACGAGGGCGTAGAAGCTCTGCGGGGCGATCAGCAACAGCCCGAGGATGACGTGTGCCATGGCGGGCAGTCTAGCCGTTTGACTCTCTTAGACATATCTACTAGACATGTCTAAGAGATACGTCCGTGCCAGGGCAAACCAGAGGAGTTCGCCGTGCCATCCCCACTCGCGACGCGATCCGCCCCCGACAACTCGGTCACCGCTGAGGTCGCGGCGCGGTTGACACGGCTGGTGCGGACTCTCGTCGCGCGCCGCCGGGTACACCACGTCAGCGCCGCGGTCGAGTCCGGCGACGGGAAGCTCCGCTGGTCGGGCGCCTGCGCTCCCGCCAGCGACGAGCCCGTACCGCGTCGTGACAGCCCGTTCTTCGCCGCGAGCATCACCAAACGGTTCGTCATCGCGCTCGTGCTCCAGGCGCACGAGCGCGGCGAACTGGAACTGTCCGCGCCGATCACCAACTACCTGCCCGTGGAGACCACCGCCGGACTCCACGTGTTCCGGGGGACGGAGCGGACACCGGAGATCACCGTTCGCCACCTGGCGAGCCACACGTCCGGGCTCCCCGACCACTTCGGGAAGCGGCGCTCGGGCCCCGGCCTGGCTGAGCACCTCCGCGCCGGTCGGGACCAGGCGTGGACGTTCGAGGACATGCTGCGGGTCGTCCGGGAGCAGCAGCGCCCGCGTTTCGCGCCACAGGACCTGTCGGCCCCCCGGCAGAAGGCCCGCTACTCCGACACCGGCTTCCAACTGCTGATCCGCATCCTGGAGGCGGTGACCGGGCGGCCGTTCGCCGATCTCCTCGCGGACCGGATCACCACCCCGCTCCGCCTCACCCGCACGTGGCTCCCCGGTTACCCCCGGCTGGACACGCACACGGGACCGCCGCTGCCGCTCCACTCCGGTCGACGCCGCGTCGAAGTCCCCTCGCTGATCGAGTCCAGCAACGACCTGATCAGCACCAACCACGATCTCCTCACCTTCCAGCGGGCCCTGCTGGCCGGCGAGGTCCTCGACCACGCCCGGTCCGTGGACCTCCTGACCGAGCGGCGGAACCGGCTCCGCGACATCCCGGTCCTCCGGTACGGGCTCGGCACCATGGTCTACACGGTGGGACGGCTGATGACCGCGGGGAGGCCGCCCCTCACTCTCGTGGGCCACTCGGGAGCCACGGGGACCTGGTTGTTCCACTGCCCGGAACTCGACCTCCACCTGGCCGGCACCGTCGACCAGGTCTCCGGACAGGCCCTCCCCTTCCAGCTCATGGCACGGATGCTGCACGCCTGGCGAGCATGACCGGCGCTCTGGCAGCGGAGGAACGCCTCACCCTTCGACCGGTTCGCCGGAACGGGCACCTCTGTCCCACGCGGGCACACCGTCCGAGGGATGCTCGGCCAGCGCCCGCCGAGCCTGGAGCCAAGGGACTGACCTCGACACGACATGCCCCGCGGCCGCACCGGGTGCTCCCCCATCTCCCGGACTGGGGCCGTGGCGGACCAGGTCCCCCACCACGTACGGCCGCGCCCCAGTCCTCGTTGCCGAGCACACCGCCCGCCACGGGACCTCGCGGCAGCCACACCCGCGCCCAACCGCGAAGGCATCAGGTGCGCCGGCTTCCTCGACCGCTGCCACGTCCGTGCCGAACCCGCTCGCGGGGCCGGGTCGCGTACGCCGCTCCGGGTGCCGTCGAGGTCGGTGGACGTCGGCGCCGGGCGTCCCTCCAGGTGACGACACACCCTGCCCGGTACTCGCCCGCTCCTCGGCCGGGAGTGGGCAGGGCAGGCTCCTGGTTCCCGAGGAGGCGGCTTCAAGCGTGCCTCCCCGGGCCGGCGCGGAAGTCCACCAACACGGGCAGAGATCAGCCGGGCTGACCACCCGTCGCCCGCTGCTCGCGACCAACCACGAACCCGGTCGATCGCGCCGGGATGGCCAGGCCGAAGACGAGCGGTCAGGTCGTCGGTGCCGGCCGGGCGAGCACCACGGTGAAGCGTGCGTGATCGACATCCACGAAGCGGATATCCGTGTACCCGGCGTCGGCGCACACGCGCCGGTAGTCGCTCTCGCCGTGCGCATCACCGGCCGTGGTGGCGACGAGCATCTGGACGCCGAACGCGGCACCGACCGGGCCGTGGTCACGAAGCCAGGACGCGATGGCCACCTGGCCGTCGGGAGCGAGCACGTCACGCAGTCGGTTGAGGAGATCCCGGACCTGGTCGAGTGGGAAGAGGTTCGTGAGGTTGCCGCACAGGACCAGGTCGAAGGGCCCTGGGGCCAGGTCGGTGACGGCGTCGGCGGCGACGAGTTCGACACCGGCGGCGGCGGAGCGTCCGTCCGCCCTCGCCAACTCGATGACCCCGGGCAGATCCTGCATCGTGGTGATGCAACCGCGCCGGGCGAACTCCCGGGCGTAGGCGCCGTGCCCACCACCGAGGTCCAACACGTGGGCGCTGTCCCGATCACCGGTCCGTGGCCGCCACCCGTCCAGGCAGGTGTCCACGACAGCGCTGACGAAAGGACGACCGGCTGATTCCAGCAGGGCGAGCCCGGTCGCCGGATCCATCGGCGGCGGGGTGTCCGGCGCCGTCGCCTTCCGGTCGCGGACCCGTCGGGGCACGAGCGCGGCCCAGCGTCGGATCCACGAGCCATGCTGGGCCAGTGCCGCGCGCTCGTGCGGCTGTGGCCGATTAGGCCCCAGGGAGAAGACGTCGTGTTCGTCGACGGTGGCGTAGTGCCATCCGGCGAGGACGAACAGGACCGCCCGGACGGCGTCGGGGTCCAGGTCCCGAGCGTCGGCGATGTCCGCTGCCGTCGCGGGCAGTTCGTCGAGGATGCCGGTGGTGTGCGCCGTCTCGTAGCAGACGGCGAGCCGCCAGTCGATGAGCGCGTCGGGCGCGGCGAGCGCGGTGAGGTGCTGTGTCGAGGGTGGCTCGTTCGTCATTCCGGGTCCGTCCTTCCTCGTAGGGGCCTCCGGGTGTCCCTGGCGGTCGCGGTGTCCTCGTTCCGGCGCTGCTTCGTGTCCGCTCCCGACTCGGAGCTGGTACCGGCGCCCGTCCTCCTGTCCCGACCTGGGCACATCCGCCCCACCGCGTCGGGACAGGAACCCCGTGAGCGGCCGGGGTCGTACCAGGAGAGCGGTGCTCCTGTTCCCACCAGCGGGGACGCCCTGGCTCCCAGCGACTGGCCACAGGGCTGCCTCGGCCCCGTTCGCCGAACCTGGAGGGCTGCCCGAACCCGGCCCTCTGGAGCGCCCCCTCCCCCAGAAGCGAGCACGGACTCCTACCGGCGGTCCGATCAGGTCGTCACCTCGGATGGTCGGAGGCGTCCGCACGGCAGGGGAACGCGCGTGGCGCCACCGCTGGCCTCCGGGCCGACGCCCCGTCACCGACGAGGCGGCCCCTCCTGGTGACGAAGGCTTGGCTTGCACCCGGACGACGGTTGACCCGCACCACCCCGTGCTCCTCGACCATCGCCGGATGGGCGCCACGGAACCCTGGACTAGGTCGGCCCCCGGTAGTCGCGCAACAGGCGGTTGAACATCCGCAGCTTGTCCACGGCGTCCTCGGGTATCGGGTCCGGGTGGAAGTGCATGATCTTGTTCCTGATGGCCCGGATCTCGTTCAACCGAGCGATGAAGGTGGCCCGGTCCAACGGCCAGCCCAGCCTCCGCCACATCGCGTCGTGCTCCAGAACCCGCTGGTAGTCGCCGATGGTGAGTCGTTCGAAGCTCGTGGTCGGCCGGCCGCAGATCGAGCGGACCGTGTCGATGTCGAAGTTGCGCCGCAGGACCCAGCGCAGCGTTTGGTCCAGTTCGCCCAGCTGGAAGAACGGGGTGGCCATCTCGCCGTAACGATGGGCCACGTCCGCCGTGGTGACGATCCCCTTGATCGCCTTCGTCTCGTCCAGGACGAACACGAAGTCGCGCTTCTGCAGTACGGGGAGGATCTCGAAGAGGTCGCGGTCGTAGGAGACGACCTCCACCTGTGGGTCGATCGCGTCGGCGACGCTGGCGTCGGGCTTGCGTTGCAGGGCGCGTGCGATCGAACGCCACGTCACGGCTCCGCGCAGGTTGCGAGTGCCGTTCAGTACGGCCAACTGGGAGTAGTCGTTGAGGGTCATCTTCGTGATCGCCTCGACCAGCGCGCCGTCGGGCTTGACGAACTCCACGCCGGCCAGCGGCGACAGGTTGCCCACCGTGAGGCGGACGTTCAGGTCGTCGTCCCCCTCGTCCTCGTCGACGATCCGGATGTCGTCGCCCCCGGCGCCCTCCGCCGTGAGGCTCCCCTCCGCGCCGTCGGGTGGAACGGTCAGCGCGACCACAGTGTCGAGCGTCACCGCGCGGAAGCTCGGCGAGGTCACCAACCCGTGGTTGGCCAGGTCCGCTTCGATCTGGCTCACCTGGTCGCCCCGGTCCTCGGCTCCCCAGTACGTCAGGAGTTCACGGACGGTGACGCGTTCCGGTTCGCGCGCCTCGGCGCGCTGACGGGCCTGTCGCAGGCGCTCGTGGACGCTCGGCCGCGCGGTGTCCCGGTGGGGTCGGTCGCCTTCGCTGATCGCCTGGTCGAGCAGCTCCTGGCGTACCGCGTCCAGCAGTCGGTCCTGGTCGACGACCAACCACACCCGCCAGCCGTCGACCGCTCGCATCCCCGCTGCCACCATGGCCGCCCTGGACGGCGACCGGAACTCCTCGCCGTCGCTGTCCAGGCGGATGCGGCCCTGCTCGGTGATCGTCGCCTGGTGGATCTCCCCGATCCGGTTCCGGGTGAACCGGAGTTTCGCACCGGCCTGGACCAGACCCGCCTCCACCAGGTCCGCGACCGTGACGCGGCGCCCGTCGATGAGGTACCTGGCCCGGCCGCCGGCGCCGCCACGTCCCACTTCCACCTGAGCGGTCACTGGAGCCTCACCACTTCCTCAGTCCGGCGAACTTGCGGCGGGCACCGATCGCCTGCTTGAGCACCCTTCGCCTGAGTTCGGTCCTGGACAGGCGGTCCATTCGGGTGAGCCGCAATTCGGCGGCGACAGCCAGCAGTCCCTCCCGGTCCAGTCCCTGGGCGTCGAGATAGGCGGCTCCGTCCTCCTCCGTCTCGGTCCGGCGAAGCCGCGTCGCGATGGCCGCCGCGTCGACCTCGACCACCGGGGCCCCTCCGGTCGACGACGGGGTCGACGACCGGGGTGCGGCGGGAGCGTGGTGCTGTCCGGTCTGGGTAGCGGTGGGTTCGTCGCCGGGGGGTGTGCCCGGGTGCGCCGTGTCCGTGTCGTCCCGCTCCGGGCCACCGCTGGCGAGGAGGGTGATGAGCGCGGCACGCGTGAGCCCGCTGTAGCGGGTCAGGCCGCGCAGTTTGGCCACCGCGCGGAGTTGCTTCACGGTGAGCCGCAGCGTGTCCAGGTAGGCCCGCCGATCGTTCTCCGAGGTCAAGGCGGAAAGGGTCGACGTCACCTGCCTCGGGTCGTCGGGTGACAGGACGTCGCCCTCCGGAGGGCTGGTAGTGGGAGCTCCTCCGCGCTGTGCCGCGTCATCGCGGATTCCCTCGACGTTGGTGGTGGTGAGCCGGATCGCGCCGTCGATGAGGGCGTCGAGCGTCGCCTCGTCCTGGTTCTCCAGGAATTCGTTCCACCGGGCGTTCAGGGCGATGAGTCTCCGCAGCTCGGTCACGACTCACCAGCCGGGGACAACGCGAGCGCGCCGAACACCTCGTCGGCCAGGGCGGCGAACTCCTTGACCACGTCGTCCTCGTCCCTCGCGCCCAGCATCGCTGGAATTCCGCTCTCCCCCGCTCCACTGAAGTGACGAGGACTGTTCCGGATCTTGCTCTTCAACACCGACACCTGGGAGTTGACTTCCACTTCCTCGACATAGGTCTGCTGGGCCCCGATTACCTGTTGCGAGTAGATCTGGACCATGGTGAACACCACTCCCAGGATCGCCGGGTCGATCGGGCGATGCGCGTCCAGCCCTCGGTGGTTGACGAATTCGTTGAACTGGTCCACGAGCATGGCGCAGTTGCCGACGAGGTAGTCGAGCCCCAATGTCGACAGGTAGTCCGCTTTCGCGGGCACGAGGATGTGCTGGCTCGCGACGATGGCTGTCTTGGTGACGAGGCCGAAGTTCGGTGCGCAGTCGATGAGGACGAGGTCGTACTGGTCGAAGTGGTCGTCCTCGAGCGCGCGCCGCAGGCAGCCGTGCAGGTCGAGGAACTTCCGCTGAGCCCCGCCCAGGGTGGTGTTCCCGCCGAGGAGGGCGGCGAGCTGGAGATCGATGTCGATGAGCCCGAGGTGCGACGAGATCACGTCGAGGCGGCCGGTACCGCGCAACGCCCTGTTGACCCGTTCCGGGGTGAGCGTGAGATCCGACAGGGAGATGTCCCGCCCCGGCATGTCACCCTCGTACCACTGCTTGATCGTGCACGAATCCTTGATCGCGTCCTGCCACTCGTCGATCGAGAAGAACGAGAAGGTCAGGTTGGTCTGCGGATCAAGGTCGATGAGCAGCACCCGCATTCCCCGCCTCGCGGCGATCGCACCAAGATTGGCGGTCAGGGTCGTCTTCCCCACGCCACCCTTGTAGTTCATCACAGCCACGGTCCGCATCAGTTCCGCATGCTCCTCACGCTCGTCGGTACGGGGAACACTGTTCGAGATCGCAAGGCGATCTGGCTCGGTGACTTTTCCAGAGCCCTACTCCGAGGACAACCAACCAATCAACCTGATCGACCGAAAGGACGCCAGCCGATCGTCCGTTCGGCCGTAGTCGGACTCTGGTCCGCGCACTGCGGACAACCCCTGCCCGCATCGTTGGCGGATTCTAGTCAATCCGATTCGGTTCGACGCGGCCGGCACCGAACCGGTCGCCGCGCTGACCAGGTCACGGGATATCTCACCGCGTTGTCGTCGTCCCGAGAACTCCTCGGCCCTGGCCCCGGGAACCGCGTCGCCGTCGTTCACCGCTCATTTCGCCGAGGTGGTTGTCCCGCCAACGAGGCGGGCGGGCACTGGCCCTTCCCTCAGAACCCGCCAGGGTCACTCGCCAGGACGCGGATCGGGTTCACCCCGCCGTGCGGTGCTGGGTGAACCGGCCTCCGACCCTCGGCCCGGGGTCCCCACGTCCGGGCCGAGGGTGGGACGGGCGGCGGAACGACCCACACCCACCACGCGGGACGGTCCAGTCACGACTGTGCCTGTTCTGACGTGCACCCGGAGGATGTGGGTGTCCGGGCGCCGCGCGCCGGGGCCGTTCGCCACGTACGGCTCCCACCCGGTTTCCCGCTGAATGCCGTGGTGGGATCCCAGTTCCGGCCGGCCCTGGTCACCTCCCACCTGGCTCGCGACCCCACCGGGAACCAGGGGTGAGGGGTGCCCCTGGCCGTCCTCGCTCGTGTCGGGTCCGGCTCGAGGGGAGGTGCCCGAACCGCCTCCGTACCCCGGACCCATCACACGACATGCTGGAGGGCGCCACGACCACGCGATCCGCCCACCTCCGATGGGGACGGGCGTCACGTCTCCGGCGACGTCGTGCGTTGCGGCCCGAGCACGGAGAGGAGCCGCAACTTCTCGTGGCTCTCGCTGCCGGGAGCGGCGGTGTAGACGAGGAGGCGGTGGGACTGGTCGGGGTCGAGCAGGATCTGGCAGGTCAGCTCCAGGGCCCCGACCTCCGGGTGCGCGTAACGTTTGACGCCGTTGTAGTGAATGCCGATCTCGTGTTCGTCCCACACCGCCCGGAACTCCGCACTCCGGGCGAGCAGGAGTTCCATGAGGTGAGCTGCTCGTGATCCGGGTCCTCGGAGGGTGACCATCGCGCGGAGGCCCGAGGCGAAGACGCGGGAGTGCAGCGCGTGGTCGTCGGGGTGGTACAGGGACCGGGTGGCCGGGTCCGTGAACCACCGGTAGCCGATGCTGCGCGCGGGGCCGACGTAGCGGGTGGTGTCACCGGTCAGTGCGACACCGAGCGGGGTCTGCCGGAGGGTCTCGCCGAGCTCGGTGACGATCTCGGCTGGGGTGTCGTCGAGCCGGTCGATGATGCGGAGCAGACCGGGACTGACGTGCTCACTGCCGGCGCCTCGCGGGGGTGGGTTGTGCCCGGCCAGGCGGAACAGGTGGTCCCTTTCGGGGAGGGACAGGTGCAGGCCCTGCGCGATCGAGGCGATCATCTGCTCGGACGGGTGCGGGCCGCGCTCCCGCTCCAGTCGGCTGTAGTAGTCGGTGGAGATGTGGCAGATCATCGCGACCTCCTCCCGGCGGAGGCCGGCGGTCCTGCGCCGTTGACCACGTGGGAGGCCGACGTCCTCGGGTTGCAGCGACTCCCGGCGGCGGCGCAGGAACTCGGCGAGCCCAACTCGATCGATCACGCCCGTGGTCCCCTTCCTCGTCCCGGTGCCGTTCAGTGTGCCCTCGGCGCCGGGTGGCTCGCCTCGGATCGTTGATCCCCCTCTCCGCGCTGGGCTGACTGGGCCTGACCCGCCTGGGATCGGGAGGCCGTGGATACCGCTCCGGGTCAGACTCACCCTGGGACCACAGCACTGTCGAGGGAGACCAGGAGCAGCACATGGCACGAACCCAACCGGACATCACCGTTCCTGATCTCTCCGGGAGGCTCGCCGTCGTCACCGGCGCCAGCGACGGGGTCGGACTGGGGTTGGCCGCCCGCCTGGCCGGGGCGGGCGCCGAGGTCGTCATGCCCGTTCGTAACACCCGCAAGGGCGAAGCGGCGATCGAGAGGATCACGCGGCGGCACCCGGGCGCGGCGCTGTCCCTCCGGGAGCTCGACCTCTCGTCGCTGGAGTCCGTCGCCGCGCTGGGCGCGGCGCTGCGCGGCGAGGACCGCCCGATCCACATCCTCGTCAACAACGCCGGTGTGATGACCCCGCCGGACCGGCTGACCACCACTGACGGGTTCGAGCTGCAGTTCGGCAGCAACCACCTCGGGCACTTCGCCCTCGTCGCCCACCTGCTGCCGCTGCTCCGCGCGGGTCGGGCACGCGTGACCTCGCAGATCAGCATCGCCGCGAACCAGAACGCCATCAACTGGGACGACCTGAACTGGGAGCGGTCATACCACGGGCGTCGCGCGTACAGCCAGTCGAAGATCGCCTTCGGGCTGTTCGGCCTGGAGCTGGATCGGCGCAGCCAGGCCGGTGGCTGGGGAATCACCAGCAACCTCGCCCACCCCGGTATCGCCCCCACCAGCCTGCTGGCCGCGCGCTCCGAGATCGGTCGGGACCGGGACACGCTGGGAGTGCGCCTCATCCGCGCGTTGGCCCGCCGCGGCGTGCTCGCCGGAACGGTCGAGACCGCTCTGCTGCCGGCCCTGATGGCCGCGACGTCGCCGGCCGCACGCGGGGGACGCCTGTACGGACCGAGCGGTCTCGGGCACCTGTCCGGTGCGCCCGCCGAGCAGGTCCTCTACTCACGGCTTCGGAGCGAGGACGAGGCAGACCGGATGTGGCGGGTGTCCGAAAACCTGACCGGTGCCTCGTTCCCGACCGAGGGGCGTGCCTGACCGTAGGCGGTTCGGCGTTGGCGCTCATCGTCGGCCGCGGCGGGGAACGGCAGATGGGGCACCACAACGCCCGGCGCCGTCAGGCCCGGGCGGTTGGCCGGCTCGTTCCGTCAGCCCGGCACCGGGTCGGTCGAGACCAGGAGCGGATCGGGGCCGGGATCGAACACGCCCCCACCTCGGTGGGCCACTGTCCCCAGCGCGCGTTCCCGCTTCCGCCGCGATCGTCCTCGACGTCGGTCGTGGTTGACATGCTCCGCCGGGCCGGGGGTGGATGAGGCTCGCGGTTGGTGTCGCCGGACGGGGTGGCTGGGCTCGCGTGCCGTGACGACCGGCGGTTGCTCGACGCTGACGGCGTCTCCGGCCGGCCGGCGAGCGAGCGGCCGGCTCCCCACCGCGGGGACGGCCCCTCGCCTGGGAGTACCGGCCCGCTGGTGCGCGGTGGTGGATCGGGTCGAACGCGGGGGATGATGACGGACCGGCCGCTGGCGAGGGCGGCCGTGGTCATGACGGGCCGGGTGCGATGGTGGCCCGGTACACCGGGACGAGCTGGACGCCGTCGAGGCGGAGGGTGACGTCATTCGGACGGAGGTCATCGCGGACGTGGATCGCCGCCGTGGGGTCGAACGGCAGCAGCCGCAGGACGAGCCGCCCACCGTGGCGCAACGCCTCGCGGTGCCGGCCCAGGTCGATGTCCCAGGGCGCCCCGTTCCAGAACTGGTCGGCGACCAGCGTGCCGTCGAGTTCGGCCCGCGCCGCGTCACCCACCCAGTCGAGTCGCAGCAGCAGCCGGTGGGCGCCGGCGAAGGCGTTCTCGTCGAGGTCGACGCGGTAGGCGGCGGCCGTGGCGTAGTAGTCGTCCCGGGGGGCGGCGGCTCGTCGCAGTGGCCCGCCCCGGCGTTGGGGAACCGGTCCGGTGGCCGCCGCCAGTTCGACCAGTCCCACCTCGGGGGCGGCGGGTGGGGCGTCGACCTCGACGCGGGCGAAGGTGCCGATGGTGCCGCCCGACCGCAGCGTCAACGGCGCGGCCGTGTCCTCCCCGTCAGCCACCACCGCCGGCGGGGCGGACGCGGCGGGCGCCGGGTGGATGAGGAGCGCCCCTCCGCCGGGCCCGCACTCGAGGTGGAGGTGTTCGCCGTCGGGTACGAGGTGGACCCCGTCCCCGACCACGAGGCGACGGGCGCCCCAGAGCTCACCGATCGCGGTGCGACGCGCGGTGTCCTCGTCGAGCACCAGCACCCGGAGCGCGCCGAGGTCGATCAGGGCCTCGGGCCCCGGTTCGGGCACCCGGATTCGGGTGCGGCCGGCCCCGAGGTCGTCGACGGAGGCGTGCGGGCTCTCGACCCGCGTCGCGTCGATGCCGGAGACGATGAGCTCGACCGCGATCCCGGCGGTGCGGGTCAGGACCACGAGGTCGTCCAGTGTGGTCACGAGTTGGGCGGTGGCGGATTCCAGTACCGCCTCGCCGGGCAACGGCCAGCGGAACGGCCACGCGAAGTAGGCGCCGGTGGGGATGGTGACGGGTTCACTGGGGAGGTCCAGGGGGCCGTCGGGGCCGAGCAGGCGGAACTGGACGTCGTCGTGCGCGGCGAGGGTCTCGCCACCGGGTTGGTGGCTGTTGACGAAGACCATC
The DNA here is from genome assembly GCF_000429185.2 of Actinoalloteichus caeruleus DSM 43889. Classification (GTDB taxonomy): domain Bacteria; phylum Actinomycetota; class Actinomycetes; order Mycobacteriales; family Pseudonocardiaceae; genus Actinoalloteichus_B; species Actinoalloteichus_B caeruleus. Next base: position 1,070,134 of record NZ_AUBJ02000001.1, read on the forward strand.
CCGGAGGTCCCGTCCGTGCGGACGGCCCACCGCAGGGTGTCCCGGTCGTCGAGGTCACGGGGCGTCTGGTCGGGTTCGACGAACCGCATCGGCGCGAGGCGGCGGCCGGCGGCCGCCAGGAGGTGGTGTTGCAGCCGGAGGGCTCCGTAGGTGGGGCGGACCTGCCCGTGCTCGCCCAGCGGCGCCTGGAAGTCGTAGCTGACCACGGGCAGGTCGTTGGGGTATCCGGTGTCCAGCGACTCCTGCATTCCGGTCGCGGCGTCGGTGACATGGGTGCCGCCGTGGTACATGTAGTAGCCCTGCCAGGACGACCCGGATCCGATCTTGGTCAGCGCGAGGGCGGCGATGTCGTCCGGGTCGACCAGCGGTCGACGGTGGTAGGTGGGCTGGACGCCGCCGCCGAGCTCGCAGGTGGCGAACGGGTAGCGGTCGAGGGGAGGCCCGGTTCCGGCGGTGGGCTCGAGACGCAGGTCGGCCCCCACGGTGTTGTCGTCCCGCAATTCGGTGAAGAAGAAGTGCCGCCGTGCGTGGCGGGTCCAGCCGGGGTGCGCGTCGTCCCAGGGCGCCTCCGGGTATCCGGCGTAGAGCGGGAGGAACTCGTCCGAGGGCAGTTCCGCGGGGCCCCAGGCGGTGGCGGTCCACAGCGCGGGGGTGATCCCGGCGTCGCGCGCGAGGTGTTTGAGGGTCCGCAGGTGTTCCGGTTGGTCGTGGAGTTCGTTCTCGACCTGGACGGCCACGATGGGGCCGCCCTCGGCGTGGTAGAGGCCGGTCAGCTCCTGGCCGATCCGCGTGTAGTAGGGGCGGACGAGGTCGAGGTAGGCCGGGTCGTCGGTGCGGGTGCGGGTTCCCGAGCGCACGACCCAGTCCGGGAACCCGCCGTAGCGTGCCTCGCCGTGCGCCCAGGGGCCGATGCGCACCACGGCGTCCATGCCGCACTCGCCGACCAACCGCACGAAGGCGCGCAGGTCCCGGTCGCCGTCGAACCGAAATTCCCCACGGTGCTCCTCGTGGTGGTGCCAGAACAGGTAGGTGGCCACGACGGTCACACCACCGGCGCGCATGTTGAGCAGTCGTTCCCGCCAGGTCGAGCGCGGGCACCGGGTGAAGTGGATCTCGCCCATGACGGGGAACCAGGGACGTCCACCGCGCACGAGGTGGGTGCTGGTGGCGGTGATCCGGTCCGGGGTCCCGTCGGGCTCGCCCATCCGGAGATGGCCGGTCAACGGTGTCACGACCGGGCGTAGCGACAGTGTCCGCACCTTGGCCTCCTCGCCCTGGATCCGGGCCTGCTTCCCAGGTCCGGCAGCCTGCCCTCCGGCAGATGCGGCGCACGTTAAACCATAAATTCCTAAGAGTGAAGCGATGTTGGGACGCTGGCGGCCAGTCCGGCCGACGTCGGCCATCGGGGGAGTTCGCCACCGTGAGCCCGCGCCGTGCGCCATCGCCCCGTCTCCGCACCGGTGGGTCGCCCCTTGCCGGGCCGAGTGAGGCGGGGCGAGGCCAGGATCGGCGGGCGGAGGCTCGGTCCCCTGGTGCGTCGCCGTTGGCGTGGCCGGTCCCTGGCTGGTCGATCATCGGGAGCGGGCCGAGGTGACCGCGACGGTCTGGGGCGGTTCCGGGTGGCCTCGTCCCGAGGTGCGCGGTACTCGTCCCCCCACGTCGCCTGGGCTGGTCAGGCGGTGGTCGGGGTTCGGAACCGGAGCCGTTCGCTCCTCCCGGTGTGGTAGCGCCGGCGCGGCGGGCGGGACCGCCGGCTCGGGTTCCGCGCACCGGCCACGCGCGGCGCTGGTGGCGTGCGCGGCCGGGCCGGCGGCGCGGCCGCGGTCCTCGGCGCCCGCTCCGGCGCGCGAGGCCAGCGGCCCGGACCCGCTCGGTCACCAGGCCGGGGGCTCCGCTGCGGGATCGACGGTTCGGTCATCCTCCGTGCTCGGCCAGCCCGTCAGGTGGGGGATCGGAGGAACTGGGTTCAGGTTGGCGTGGTCGCCGACGTCCCATCACGAGCGGGCTCACGGCCCGGATCCCGTGCCGGTGGTATCAGGATCGGCGCAGGACGCTGGCGAGCCTGGTCATGCCGGTCACGATTGCATCTGTGGTGTTGGCGGTGAAGGACAGCCGCATCGTCTCCGGCGCGGTGGCGGTCACGTGGAAGGGCTGGCCTGGTACGAATGCCACCTTCTCGGCGAGCGCGTCGGGGAGGAGTCGTCCGGCGTCCACGCCCTCGGGGAGGCGAGCCCAGATGAACATGCCGCCTTCGGGGCGCGTCCAGGCGCTGCCGTCGGGCAGGGTCGTGGGAAGTGCCCCCAGCATGGCGTCCCTGCGGTCGCGGAACGCGACGCGGAGCCGTGTGACCTGCGCGTCCAATGCGCCCGTGCTCAGGTAGTGCGCGGCGGCGGCCTGGTCCACCGTCGAGGTCTGGAGGTCCAGGGACTGTTTGACGACGACGAGTGACGGCAGCAGCGAGGCGGGAGCGCGCACCCATCCGATCCGCAGACCAGGGGCGCCGATCTTGGAGAAACTGCCGAGGTAGAGGGTGTGCTGCTCGGCGGCGGGGTGGGCCGCGAGTGGGTCGAGGTCGGAGCCCGCGTAGCGGAGCTCGGCGTACGGCTCATCCTCGACGATCCAGAACCCGTGCCTCCTGGCGATCTCGACTACCTCCCGGCGGCGTCTGGCGGGCAGCGTCCGTCCTGTGGGATTGGCGAAGGTCGGGACGAGGTACAGCATCGTCGGCCCCTCCCGGCCCGCGACGGCGGCGAGCGCATCAGGAAGGATGCCCTGCTCGTCACCAGGAACTGGGACGACCTTCGCTCCCGTGAGGTGGAAGCACTGGAGTGCGGCGAGATAGGTCGGTTCCTCGACGAGGACCACCGCCCGGGTGTCCAGCAGCGTCGTCGCGACCAGCGTCAACGCCTGTTGGGAGCCCGTCGTGATCAGCAGCGAACGCCCGGTGGTGGCCAGACCTCGACCGCTGAGGCGCTCCGCGACGAGCTCGCGCAGGGCCGCGTTCCCCTCCGTCGAGGAGTACTGGAGGTTTCGGCCGGCGTCATCGCCCGACAACGCGGTGTCGAAAGCCGCGCGAATACCCGGCACGTCCAGGAGTGCCGGGTCGGGAAATCCACCCGCGAACGAGATGACGTCGGGTCGGTCCGCGAGTTCGAGGAGATCCCGCACCGGTGAAGTGGCCATGGATGCCGCGTGGATGGGCGGGGGCGGCGCTTTCACTATTCGCTCCACGGCGGCGGGGGCCACCGCTCCCTTTCCGTTCCACATCGCTCGACACTAACAGACCCGACGCTCCGGTAAATCGGTTCACCGCATTGCTCACCTGCGGGTACATCCTCGTTTCAACACGATTTCAACCCCAGTCCATACCGTCGCATGTACGTTGCGTCGACACGTCGCACACGAGTCGCGCAACGCCGTGAATGGAGCACTGTTCACCGATGTCCAACCCTTTCGAGAACGACGACTGGTCCTACCTGGTTCTGGTGAACGAGGAGGAGCAGTACTCCCTGTGGCCGGAACCCATCGAGGTGCCGGCGGGCTGGACCGTGGTGCACGGCCCTGGCACCCGGGATGAGATGACCGAGTTCATCGAGCGTTCCTGGCAGGACATGAGGCCGAAAAGCCTGCGGGACGCCATGGCCGAGGGCGCCGGGTGAGGCAGACCGGGTGAGGGCGGTTCCTGGCCGCCGCGGCTTCCCGCGCGGTGGCCGCGACGATCCCGACCGGTGTCGCGCTCCGTGGCGGCGCCTGGTCGACGGGACGCGGCCGGGGCGGAACCGGAGGTGGTTCCGGAGGTGGTTCCGGAGGGAGGCGCGACGCGAGACCGACCAGGTCGTTCCTTTCCGCGGGTTCCGGTGACGAACCGCCCTGGATGACCGAACGCCGCGGCCGAATTCGAGGTGTTCGGACTCGTTTCCCGGTCCACCACTCGACTGGGCCGTGTTCCGCGCGACCACTGGTCGCACCGTTGTCCGGACATTTCACCCACACCACCCCTTTCGGTATTGCGGGGGCGGGTCCGTCACCAGGCTTGAATGCGGACTCCCGTTCACGGAAGTGGACTCCACCTCGGGACCGAACGCGCCCCCTGATCCTTCCGATGAACATGCCGGAGCACCACGGAAGTGCGTTGTTCCGACCCTGGATCCGCCCGAGACCCGGGTGCCACAGGCGCACCGGGCGCGACAGGTCGCCAGTGGCGATCGACGGTTTCGGTTGGCGCCTTGGCGGGCTGCCGACCGAGCGTCGACGAGGACCGGTGCCGTCACGTTCTCGCCGGCCCCACCCCGTGCTCCACGGCTTGGTGTCCTCGCGGCCGAGCCGACCCAGAAGTGACGTAGGAGGCAACGCAAGTGTCCGAGGTTCGGTACGTCAGGCAGCCCATCAGCGTTGGGCAGCGCGGGATCTGGCTGAGCCACCGGGTTGCCCCGTCGAACCCTCGCTTCGTGGTCGGCACGGTGGTGGACCTCGTCGGTCCGCTCGACGTCTCCGCGTTGGAGCGGAGCGTCGCCCGGGCCGTCGAGGACGCGGAGGCGGCCCGCTCGCGGTTCGACGTCGACGGTGACGAGGTGTGGCAGGTCATCACTCCTCGGGGGAAGGACGTCCTGCGGGTACGGGACTTCTCCCGAGCGGACGACCCTCGGGCGAGGGCGGACTCCTGGGTGCGGGCCAACATGCGGGAGCCGCGTGACCCCGCGGCCGACGGCCTGGTGACGCACACCCTGGTACGACTGTCCGACGACTCCCACCTGCTTCACCTGGCCGCCCACCACCTGGTGATGGATGACGCCGGGCTCGGGGCTCACCTGGCCCGGATCGCTCGCGTGTACGGCGCGTTCGTCGGCGGCGAGGAGCCACCGGCGGTGGACACGGTGCCCCTGGCGGAGATCAACGCCTCGGCGACCGCGTACCTGGCCTCTGCCGACTACCACAGGGACCGGGAGTACTGGCGCACATCCCTCGCTGGCCTCACAGGTCCGACGTCGCTGGCCGGGTTGGTGCCCGCGCCCGCCGCCCCGGAGCGGGGCGCCGCCCGACCGCTCGACGCCGACCAGGCGTGGCAGTTGCGCGCGCTGTCCGAAGCGGAGGGGATCTCCGTGCGGGCGCTGCTGGTGGCCGCCGTGGTCTCCTACGTCTACCGCCTGACGGGCAACCGGGACGTCGTGCTGTCGGTTCCGCTGCCGTGCAGGGAGGACCCCGCCGTCGCGCGCACCCCGGCCATGGTGGCCAACGAACTGCCGTTACGTGTCGTGGTGTCACCGGAGACCACGTTCACCGGGCTCGCCCGGAGGGTGGCGGCCGCGCTGGAGGAGGTCACACGACACGGGCGTTTCCCGTTGGAGCACCTGCACCAGGAAATGGGTCTGGGTGGGAGTGGGTCGTCGCTGACGGGCGTGGCGGTGAACCTCGTTCCCGCCGCGACACCGAGGTTCGCGGGCCTGACCGCGGTGGGGAGTCCGCTGTCGTCCGGGCCGGTGCGGGAGCTGGAGATCAGCATCGAGACAGCCGAGGTCAGCACCGGCGGTGAACCGGTCGTGGTGTTCTCCGGGAACCCCGACGTGCACGGCGCCGGCGAGGTCGAGGAGCACCACGAGCGGTGGACCCAGGCCCTGGCCGTCCTGACGGCCGCGCCGTCCGCGCGGATCGACGCGCTCGCGTCGGTCCTGCGTTTCCGGCCGCCGGCGCGGCACGAGGACGGGATCGCCGGGGAGTGGGCTCATGACGCTGCGACCGTGCCAGACGTGTTCGCCTCGCTGGTGCGCCGCACTCCGACCGCCGGTGCGGTGACCTTCGAGGGCCGCACCCTCACGTACGCCGAGCTCGACGCGAGGGCCAACCGCCTCGCCCGGTTGCTGACGGAGCGCGGCTGCGGTGTGGGCGAGCCCGTGGCCGTCCTCCTCCCCCGTTCGCTGGACCTGATCGTCGCGGTGCTGGCCGTGGTGAAGGCTGGCGGTGCCTACCTCCCGCTCGAACCATCCCAGCCCACCGCGCGGATCCGACGTGTCCTGGCCAGCGCATCCCCCGCTCTTGTCATCACTGACAGGCCGGCCCCGGGGCTCCCGGTGGACGTGCTCGCCCTCGGCACACCGGAGACCGCGTCGGCGTTGGCCACGCGGGCCGACACCGAACCGAGTCCCGCCGGTCTCACCGACCGCCACCCCGTGTACGTGATCCACACCTCGGGATCGACGGGGGAACCGAAGGGGGTGGTGGTCGAGCACCGCAATCTCGTGGCGTTGTGCCGCGCGGTCCGGGGCGGGCACGGTGTCCTCGAAGACGACGTCTGGTCCCTGTTCCACTCCCCCGCCTTCGACTTCTCCGTCTTCGAGATCTGGGGTGCCCTGTTGAGCGGGGGACGCCTGGTCGTGGTCCCGGATGAGGTGACCCAGTCGGCACCGCGGTTCCGGGACCTGCTGGTCGCCGAGGGCGTGACCGTGTTGGCGCAGACACCCTCGGCGTTGGACCGGCTCGTCAGGCAGGAGGAGCAGGCTTCGGTGCTGCGGGAAGCGTCCTCGTTGCGACAGGTGATCGCCTGCGGAGAAGCGCTCCCCGTCGAGTTGGCCGCGCGGTTCGCCGAGCAGGTGGACGCGCCGTTGTTCAACCTGTACGGACCGACGGAGACGACCGTCATGGTGACGGGCCGCCGCGCCGACGGCGAAGGCGGTGTCGGCGGCCTGGTACCGATCGGCACCGCCCTCGACGGGGTCCAGGTGTACGTGCTGGACGACCACCTGCGGCGGACGCCCACCGGTGTCGTGGGCGAGTTGTACGTGGCGGGCGCGCACGTCGCTCGGGGATACATCCACCGTCCTGGGCTGACCGCGTCGCGGTTCATCGCCGACCCGTTCGACTCCGGGCGACGGATGTACCGGACCGGTGACCTCGCCCGGTGGAACACCGTCGGCGAGTTGGAGTTCGTCGGACGCGCGGACGAGCAGGTGAAGCTGCGTGGTCACCGCATCGAACCCGCGGAGGTCGAGGCCGCACTGCTCGCCCAGCCCTGGGTGCGCCAGGCCGTCGTCGTCGCGCGGGAGGACCGGCGTGGGGACCCGCGCCTGGTGGGGTACGTGGTACCGGCCCAGGACGTGGCGGGAGGCGTTTCCGAGGACGACACCGTCGACCGGTGGCGGCAGGCGTTCGACGCGCTTCCCGCTCGGTCGTCCTCGGCGGCCTTCGGCGAGGACTTCACCGGGTGGGACAGCTCCTACACCCGGCGGGCGATCCCGCTGACCGAGATGCGCGAGTGGCGCGCCGCCGCGGTGGCCCGCGTTCGGGAGGGCGCGCCGCGCCGAGTCCTGGAGATCGGGGTGGGATCGGGCCTGCTGTTGTCCGAGCTGGCGGGTACCTGTGAGGAGTACTGGGGAACCGACCTGTCCCAGGAGGTGATCGACCAGCTCGAGGAGCGGGTCGTCCGGGCCGGACTGGCGGGCCGGGTTCAGCTGCGGTGTCGTCCCGCCCATGATCTCGGCGGTCTGCCGACCGACCACTTCGACACGGTCGTCCTCAACTCGGTCGTGCAGTACTTCCCTGGTACGGGGTACCTGGACCGGGTGCTGGATTCGGTGCTGGACCTGGTGGTGCCGGGCGGCCGCATCGTGATCGGGGACGTGCGCAACGCGTCGACTCTCCACGCCCTCCACACCGCCGTCGAACGGGCCCAGGGGCGGGGCGGGCCGGGTCTGCCGGTCGGTGCCGCGCGGGCCGCGATGCTCGAGAAGGAACTCGTGCTCGCACCGGGCTGGTTCACGGCCTTCGCCGACCGTGACGGACGAATCGGTGCCGTCGACATCCGCCTGAAGCGGGGTGCGCACCACAACGAGCTGACCCGGCACCGCTACGAGGTGGTGCTGCACAAGGCTGGAGTGGAGGCGCTGCGGCTGGAGACGGCAACTCGTCTGGAGTGGGGGGTGGACCTGGCTGGTTGGGAGGACCTGCCCACCGCGCCGGAGGCCCCGGTTCGGGTGGCTGGAGTCCCGAACGCCCGGCTGCGTGGCGAGTCCGAGGATCCCGGCGACGACGCGATCGACCCGGAGGACGTGGCACGCTGGGCCGCGGAGCGCGGTCTTCGCGCGCTGCTGACGTGGTCGGAGTCGGATGCGTTCCACTTCGACGCGGTCCTGGTCCCCGACTCCGACGACCACCGCCCGGTGGCGGGCCTCTGCCTCGCGGGTGATGCCACCACGAGCGATCCCACCTGGGCGGAGGCCGTGCGTCGGCACGTGGACTCGACGAGGACCGCGCTGGCCGAGACGCTGCCGGCGTACATGGTGCCCGCCGTCGTCGTGGCGGTCCCGGCCATTCCGTTGAACGCGAACGTGAAGGTGGACCGCGCCGCGCTGCCCGCGCCGGCGTTCGGTTCGAGCGGGGGGCAGGCTCCCCGCACGCCGCACGAACGGCTCCTGTGCGACCTCTTCGCGGAGGTGACCGGAGCACCTGACGTGGCCGTCGGCGACGACTTCTTCGCGCTGGGCGGGCATTCCCTGCTCGCGACACGGCTGGTGAACCGGATTCGTGCCCTCCTCGACAGGGAGGTCCCGATCGCGGCGCTGTTCGACCGTCCCACGGTCCGCGAGTTGGCCGAGTTGATCGCGGGTGGTGGGAGGGCGCGGCCCGCGCTGGTCCCGATGCCCCGCCCGGACCGGGTGCCGATGTCGTTCGCGCAACGGCGGATGTGGTTCCTGCACGAGCTGCGGAACCAGTCACCCAGCTACAACATGCCGTTGGCACTGCGGTTGACCGGTGACCTCGACGCGGACGCGATGCGCGACGCGCTGGGGGACGTGGTCGCTCGTCACGAAGCGCTGCGCACCGTGTTCGCGGTCGACGACGGCGGCCCGAGCCAGCTCGTGCTGGCCGCGTCCGAGGTCGCTCCCCCGTGGGCGGTACTCGAGGTGGAGGAGCCGGAGCTGCCGGAAAGGGTCGCCGAAGCGGCTCGCCGGAGCTTCGACCTGTCCGCGGAACCACCGGTACGCGCCGTGCTCTTCCGGGTCAGCGCCACGGACCACCTGCTGTTGTTGTCGCTGCACCACATCGCTGGTGACGGCTGGTCGATGGGACCGCTGGCCCGCGATCTCTCAGTCGCCTACGCGGCCCGCCGAGCCGGCGTCGAGCCGGCGTGGGAACCGCTTCCGGTGCAGTACGCGGACTACACGCTCTGGCAGCGCGAGTTGCTCGGTGAGCGGTCCGATCCGGACAGCCTGGCCGCTCGGCAGCTGGAGTACTGGACGGATCAGCTGGCGGATCTACCGGAGCTGGTGAGCGTCCCCGCCGACCGGCCGAGGCCCGCCGTGGCCCTCGGTCGGGGTGGGCAGGTCGGCACCCTGTTGCCCGCCGAGCTCCACCGCGCGCTGGCACGATTGGCGCGGGATACCGGCGCGACCGTCAGCATGGTGTCGCAGGCCGCCACGGCGGCCCTGCTGAGCAGGCTTGGGGCCGGTGCGGACGTGCCGCTGGGCGTGCCGGTCGCCGGTCGCACGGATCAGGCGCTCGACGACGTGGTCGGCTTCTTCGTCAACACCCTGGTGCTGCGGGTGGACACCGGGGGCGACCCGTCCTTCGCGACGCTCGTCGACCGTGTGCGGCGAACCGCACTGGCCGCCCACGCTCACCAGGACGTGCCGTTCGAGCACGTCGTCGACGCGATCAACCCGCGGCGGTCCCGGTCGCGCAACCCGTTGTTCCAGGTCGCCGTCGTGTCGCAGAACCTGCCGGGTGCGGGTTTCGACCTGGCGGGGGTGACGACGGAGGCCCGGTGGGTGGGGACGGACACGTCACGCACCGACCTGGCGTTGAACTTGACCGAGCGATACGACTCCTACGGGGAGCCCTCGGGAATCGACGTCATCGCGGAGTACGACACCGACCTGTTCGACGAACACACCGTCCGGGCCCTGCTCGACAGGTGGGAACGGCTGCTGCGGGAGGTGTCGGCGCGCCCCGACCGTCCGGTCGGCGGCGTCGACCTGCTCGACGCGGCGGAACGGGAACTGGTGCTGGTCGAGTGGAACGAGCGCGGTCCGGTGCCGGCTCCGGTGTCCCTGCCCGACCTGTTCGCGGCACGGGTGGCCCGGGACGCCAATGCCCTGGCGGTGGTGGCTGATGATGTGGAGCTGTCCTACGGTGAGCTGGACGCGCGAGCCAACCGGCTGGCGCACTGGCTGGTAGACAAGGGCGCGGCTCCGGAGACCGTGATCGGTGTCCGGATGTCGAAGTCCCGCGACTCGGTCGTGGCCACCCTGGCGGTCATGAAGACGGGCGCGGCCTACCTGCCGCTGGACCCGAACTACCCGGCCGAACGACTCGGGTTCATGCTGGCTGACGCCCGGCCCTTGCTGGTCCTCGACGAGGACTCCGTGCGTCAGAACCTCGATGGATGGCCGTCGGACGCCCCCGAGCGGGTGGTGCGTCCCGACGGCTCCGCCTACGTCATCTACACGTCGGGCTCGGCGGGCAGGGCCAAGGGCGTCGTCGTGACCCACCGGGGTCTGGCGGCGTTGGCGGCGGCCCAGATCAGCCGGTTCGCGGTCGACGAGGGCAGTCGTGTCCTCCAGTTCACCTCGATGAGCTTCGACGTGTCGGTGGCTGACCTGTGCATGGCACTGGCGGCGGGTGCGACGCTCGTGCTGCCGGGACAGGACCGCCTGGTGGGCGGAGCCCTGCTGGACGTCCTCCTCCGCCACCGGGTCACGCACGTCCAGCTGCCGATGTCCGTGCTGCAGACCATCCCCACCGACAGCCCTGGTTCCGACCTTCCTGACCTCGTGACCGCCGTCGTCGGCGGCGAGGTGTCCTCGTCCGAGGGGGTGGCCCGCTGGTCGGCGTCCCACCGCCTGGTGAACGCCTACGGTCCGACCGAGACCACGGTGTGCGCGACGATCAGCGACCCCTTGGACGGGACCGAGGCACCCATCGGGACCCCTATCGCCGGTACGCGCGTGTACGTGCTCGACGACCGGCTCCGGCCCGTGCCCGTGGGCGCGGCCGGAGAGCTGTACGTCGCGGGTGAGGGCGTGGCCAGAGGCTACCTGGGGATGCCCACGCTCACCGCTGGGCGGTTCGTGGCGGACCCGTTCGGGTCTGCCGGTTCGAGGATGTACCGCACGGGTGACCTGGTCAGGTGGTCGTCGGAGGGCCTGCTGCACTTCGTGGGACGCGCCGACGAGCAGGTCAAGGTCCGCGGCTTCCGAGTGGAACCGGGCGAGGTGGAGGCCGTGCTGCGGCAGCAGCCGGCCGTGGCCGACGCGGTGGTCGTGGCCCGGGAGGAACGGCCGGGCGACCGACGTCTGGTCGGGTACGTGGTCCCGGCCGGGGACGACCACGACCATGCCGCGCTGTTGGGGGCGCTGGCCCGGCGGCTGCCGGACTACCTGGTCCCGTCCGCTCTCGTGACCGTCCCCGAGATCCCGGTGACACCGAACGGCAAGGTCGACCGCAGGGCGCTACCGGCGCCCCGCTACGGCTTCGCGACGACCGGTCGGGCGCCCCGCACCCCGCACGAGGAAATCCTGTGCGGCCTGTTCGCCCAGGTGCTGGGGGTCGAGGCTGTCGACGCCGGCGCGGACTTCTTCGCGCTGGGAGGTCATTCCCTGCTCGCCACCCGGCTGGTGGCGGAGGTCCAGCGGGTGTTCGCGGTGGACCTGCCCGTTGGGGAGCTGTTCGACGCTCCCACCGTGGCCCTCCTCTCCGCGCGGCTCACCCTCGGCGGTGCCGCACGGGTACCGCTGACGGCGACGGAGAGACCACGGCTCGTCCCGCTGTCCTTCGCTCAGCAACGGCTGTGGTTCCTGCACGAACTCGACGGTGCGTCCGCCACCTACACCGTCCCGTTCGCGTTGGAGTTCTCCGGGGACGTCGACACCGACGCCCTGCACGCCGCGGTACTCGACGTGGTCGACCGGCACGAGGCGCTGCGCACGACCTTCACCGAGGTGGACGGGACACGGTGGCAGCAGGTCCGGGACACCTCGGACCTGCCCTCGGCACCCCGCGAGCACCTGGTGAGCGAGGAGCGGCTCGAACCGCTGTTGCGGGAGCTGGCGTCGGAGACCTTCGACCTCGCCGAGGAGATCCCCCTCCGGTGGTGGGTGGTGCGTACCGACGGCGGGGCGTGCCTCCTGGTGCTGTTGGCGCACCACATCGCGGTGGATGGCTGGTCGATGCGGCCGCTGACCCGCGACATCGCCTCCGCCTACGTGGCGCGCCGCGGCGGCGGTACCCCCGAGTGGGAACCGTTGACCGTCCAGTACGCGGACTTCACGGTCTGGCAACGCGGCGTGCTTGGCTCCGGGACGTCCCCGGGGAGCGCCGCGTCAGACCAACTGGCGTACTGGCGGGACGCGCTGGCCGGGGTTCCCGAGGAAATTCCCCTGCCCGCTGACCGACCCCGTCCAGCGGCTCCCTCCAACGGCGGAGGACGAGTGCTGTTCGAGGTCCCCTCTGAGCTCAGCACCCGGCTGGCCGCCCTCGCTCGCGATGCGGGCGCCACGATGCACATGCTCGCCCACGCGGCCGTCGCGATGCTGTTGTCCCGGCTCGGCGCCGGCACCGACATCCCGTTGGGCGCCCCCGTCGCCGGGAGGACGGACCACGCGGTGGAGGACCTGGTCGGGTTCTTCGTGAACTCCGTGGTGTTGCGGGCTGACCTGACCGGCGACCCAAGCTTCACCGAGGTCCTCGGTCGGACGCGGGCCACCGCGCTCGCCGCCTACCGGAACCAGGACGTCCCCTTCGACTGGGTGGTCGACGAGGTCAACCCGGCCCGCTCAACCGCGCGACACCCGCTGTTCCAGGTGATGGTGGAATTCGACCCCGCTGACCAGTACCAGCTCGCCGGGGCGTTCGACGCGGTCGCGGGGTTGGGCGTCACCGCCCGCACCATCGACACCGGCATGGTTCCCTTCGACCTGTCCGTGGTGTTCGCCCAGGATGGGGGCGGGCGGCTGACCTACGCCGTCGAGTACGCGTCGGACCGGTTCGACCGAGCGACCGCCGAACGTCTCGGCCTTCGGCTGCTCCGGTTGCTGCACACGGTCGCGGAGCGGCCGGATCTCCCGTTGAGCGGTGTCGACCTGCTGGATCCGGGCGAGCTGCGCCGGATGCTGGTCGAGTGGAACGACACCGCCACCCAGGTCGAACCGGTCAGCGTCATCGACCTGTTCCACCGCCAGGTGGCCCGCGGGCCGAACTCCGTCGCCGCGGTGCGCGGGAGCGAGTCGCTCACCTACGCCGAACTCGATCGCAGGGCCAACCGCCTGGCTGGACTGCTGGTGGAGGCGGGGGTGGCACCGGGAGCGCGGGTGGCGATCCTGCAGGAACGCTCACTCGACCTGTTGGTGTCGACGGTGGCCGTGCTCAAGGCCGGTGCCGCCTACGTCCCGTTGGACCCGACGCAGCCCGAGGCGAGGTCGCGGTGGACCGCGGAGGACGCCGACGTCGTGCTGCTGCTCACCGACCGTGCTTCGACCGCCGTGGCGCCGGCCGGCATCGGTACCGTGCGGATCACCGACGAGGGGGTGACGGACGGGTACCCGGACATCCGGCCTGAGGTCACCACCCACCCCGAACAGGCGGTGTACGTCATGTACACCTCGGGGTCGACGGGAACCCCGAAGGGCGTGCTCAACACGCACCGCAACGTCGTGCACCTGGCGACCAACTCGTACTGGGGCCGGGGGAACCACGACGCGGTGCTGATGCACTCCCCGTTCGCGTTCGACGCGTCGACCTTCGAGATCTGGGTTCCGCTGCTCACCGGCGGCACCGTGGTCGTCGCCTCCCCCGGCAGGCTCGGCGCCGCCGAGTTCGCTGACGCGATCACCGAGGGCGGCGTGACCGGACTGTTCGTCAGCGCGGGTCTGTTCCGCACGCTGGCCGACGAGGACCCGGGGTGCTTCGCCGGGGTCCGGGAACTGTGGGCGGGCGGTGACGTGGTGTCCCAGGCGGCGGTGAGCCGCGTCCTGGAGGCCTGCCAGGGGATCGTCGTCGCCAACGAGTACGGGCCGACGGAGACCACGGTGTTCTCGTCGGTGAATCCGATGTCCCGAGGTGACGAGGTCCCCTCGACGGTCCCCATCGGACGACCGTTGTGGAACACGGGGCTGTACGTGCTGGACGAACGGTTGCGGCCGGTACCGCCCGGGGTCACCGGGGAGCTGTACATCGCCGGGGCTGGTGTCGCACGCGGGTACTGGCGACGTGCCGGGCTCACCGCCGCGAGGTTCCTCGCCTGTCCGTTCGGTTCCCCGGGCGACCGCATGTACCGGACGGGAGACCTGGTGCGGTGGACCGAGTCAGGTGAGCTGGTCTTCCTCGGCAGGATCGACGAACAGGTCAAGATCCGCGGTTTCCGCATCGAACCGGGTGAGGTCGAGTCGCTGCTGGTCGCGGAACCCGGTGTCGCCGAGGCGGCGGTCACCGTGCGGGAGGAGCCGCCGGGTGACAGGCACCTCGTCGCCTACGTCGTCCCGGACGGCACGGGACCGTGCGAGCCGGACGTGTTGCGATCCGCGCTGGCCAGGGTCGCGCCGGACTACCTGGTCCCGTCAGTGGTGGTGGTCCTACGGGAGTTGCCGCTGACCCGGAACGGGAAACTGGACCGCGCCGCGCTGCCCGCTCCGGACCGAGGTGTCCCGACACGGGGTGCGGCACCGGCGGGAACCCCTCGTGAACGAGCGCTCTGCGAGTTGTTCGGCCAGGTCCTCGGGGTCAGCGACGTGGGCGTGGACGACAACTTCTTCGCGATCGGTGGTCATTCGCTGATGGCGGCCCGCTTGGCCAGCAGGGTCCGGGCCGAACTCGGGGTCGAACTGCGAATTCGGGTGATCTTCGACTTCCCCACCCCTGCCGGCATCGCCGCGCGGCTCGACGCGTCCGGCCCGGCCCGGCCGGCGCTGGGCCCTCTGCCCCGTCCGGAGATCGTGCCGCTGTCGTTCGCGCAGCGGCGCATGTGGTTCCTGCACCGGCTGGAGGGCAGGTCCGCCACCTACAACATGCCGTTGGCGTTGCGGCTGAGCGGCCGGTTGGACCGCGTGGCGCTCCAAGCCGCCGTCGCGGACGTCGTGGGACGTCACGAGGCCTTGCGCACGGTGTACCCGGACAGGTCGGGTGAACCCCACCAGGTCGTCCTCGAGCCGGACGCGGCCGTGGTGGACTGGCGGGTCGAGGCGGTGCCGACGGCCCGGCTGGACGAGGTGTTGTCCCGGTACGCGCGTGAGGTCTTCGACCTGTCGCGCGAGGTACCCGTGCGCGCCAGGTTGTTGGAGACCGGTGGCGACGAGCACGTGCTCCTCCTGGTCGTCCATCACATCGCCGCCGACGGATGGTCGATGGCGCCGTTGCTGGAGGACCTGAGCTCCGCCTACGACGCGAGGCGACGCGGCGCACGACCGGGCTGGGCCGAGCTGCCCGTCCAGTACGCCGACTACACGATGTGGCAGCGGAACCTGCTGGGTGTTCCCGACGCTCCGAGCGAGTTCCTGGAGCGGCAGGTGGACTACTGGACGGCCCAGCTGGAGGGTGTTCCCGGCCGGTTGCGGTTGCCCTCGGACCGCCCGGCGCCGGCGACGGCGTCCTACCGCGGTTCGTTCGTCTCCGCCGAGTTCGACGGTGAGGTGCAACGTGAGCTCGCCGCGTTGGCGAGCGCGACCGGTGCCACGGTGTTCATGGTGTTGCAGGCCAGCCTCGCGGCCCTGCTGACCAGGTTGGGGGCGGGCACCGACGTGCCCATCGGGTCACCGATCGCCGGCCGCGCCGACGAAGCGCTCGACCCCCTGGTCGGGTTCTTCGTCAACACCCTGGTGCTGCGGACCGACACCTCGGGCGACCCGGGCTTCTCTGAGCTCGTCGCGCGTGTCCGCAACCGGGCATTGGCCGCCTACGCGCACCAGGACGTGCCGTTCGAGTACCTGGTGGAGCGGATCAACCCGGACCGCTCCGCCGGTCACCACCCGTTGTTCCAGGTCGCGTTGGCGCTGCAGAACGCCCCGACTGGCTCCGTGTCGCTGCCGGACCTCACGGCGCGCGGGGTGTGGGCGCACACCGGGACCTCCCGGTTCGACCTGTTGTTCTCGCTGACCGAACGAGCGGGTGGCGCGGGGATCGAGGTCATGCTCGAGTACTCGACCGACCTGTTCGACGAGTCCGGGGCGCGCGACCTGGTCGACCGGTGGGAGCGGTTGCTGCGCGGCGTGCTGGCCGACCCCGGACGCTCCATCGGATCGGTACCACTGCTTTCCCAGCAGGAGTGGGCCGAGGAGACGGGGAACCCCGGGCTGGCGGGACCAACCGTGCCGACGCCCGTTGTGGACGACCTCGCCGAACTCTTCGCCGCCCAGGTCAGGAGAACGCCGGGTTCGGTCGCCCTGGTGGACGACGAGATCAGCCTGACGTACGCCGAGGTGGACGCCAGGGCGAACAGGCTGGCGCACTGGCTGCGTGCGCACGGGGCCGGGCCGGAACGGTTCGTCGGCGTGCTGTTGCCCCGGTCGGTCGACCTCGTGGTCGCGGTTCTCGCGGTGCTGAAGTCCGGATCGGCCTACGTTCCGCTGGACCCCGACTACCCGGAGGACCGACTGGAGCTGATCCGCCGCGACACCGGCCTCGTCGCGGTCGTGGACGCGGATTCCGTGCGCTGGTCCCTCGACCAGTCACTTCCCGCCACCGACCCTCCCCGTGGCACGACACGCGCCAACGCGGCCTACGTGATCCACACCTCCGGTTCGACCGGTACGCCGAAGGGGGTCGTCGTCCCTCACGGCAACGTCCTGCGCCTGCTCGCCTCCGCCGGTCAGCTCTTCGACGTCGGACCGGACGACGTGTGGACCCTGTTCCACTCCACGTCCTTCGACTTCTCGGTGTGGGAGATGTGGGGAGCCCTCGCCTCCGGTGGTCGACTGGTCGTCGTCCCCTTCGAGGTCAGCCGCACTCCGACGAGATTCCTGCGCCTGCTCACCGAACACCAGGTGACGGTGCTCAGCCAAACCCCGTCGGCGTTCTACCAGCTGGCCGACACCGTGGTGGACTCGGCCGAACTCCCGCCGCTCCGGCTGCGCACCGTGGTCTTCGGTGGTGAGGCACTCGACGTCGACCGCCTCGCGGCCTGGCGGGAACGGTTCGGCACCGGAGGCCCGGATCTGGTCAACATGTACGGCATCACCGAGGTCACCGTCCACGTGAGCCACCTGGTACTCGGCGACGTGGCGGAGCGCGGCCCGGGGTTCAGCCCGTTGGGTGGACCGCTGCCCGGCCTCCGGGCCCTCGTGCTGGACGAGGGTCTCCGCCCAGTACCTCGCGGAGTCGCCGGCGAGCTGTACGTGGCGGGAGAACAGGTGGCCAGGGGTTACCTGGGCAGGCCCGGCCTGACGTCGAGCCGGTTCGTCGCCGACCCGTTCGTCGGGAACGGGGCCCGCATGTACCGGACCGGCGATCTGGTGCGCCGGGATCGCGGCGGCAGTCTGGAGTTCGTCGGACGCGTCGACGACCAGGTCAAGATCCGGGGCTTCCGCATCGAGCCAGGGGAGATCGAGACGACGCTCCGCCAGCACCCGGGCGTCCGGCACGCCGCTGTCGTCGCGCGGGAGGACCAGGCCGACGACCGCCGTCTCGTCGCCTACGTCGTTCCCGCGGAGCGGCCCGGCGGTGATGGCGCCGAACACGTCACGGAGTGGCGCGAGACCTACGACTCGGTTTACACGCGGCCGAACGACCTCGCTTTCGGCGAGGACTTCACGGGATGGGACAGCTCGTACACGGGCCAGCCGATCCCCTTGGAGGAGATGCGGCGGTGGCGGGAGGACATCGTCTCGCTGATCCGGTCCTACCGGCCGGCGCGGGTGTTGGAGATCGGGGTGGGCTCGGGCCTGCTGCTCTCCCAGTTGGCCGACGACTGCGAGGTGTACTGGGGCACGGACTTCTCCGGAGCGGTCATCGACCGGTTGCGTGGCCAGGTCGCCACGGCGGGACTGGCCGAGCGGGTGGTGCTGCGGTGCCAGGCCGCCGACGTGGTCGACGGGTTACCGGCGGGCTTCTTCGACACCGTGGTGATCAATTCGGTGGTCCAGTACTTCCCGAGCGGGGACTACCTGGAGCGGGTGGTCGACGCCGCGCTGGCCCTGGTGGCGCCGGGTGGGCGTGTCCTGATCGGTGACGTCCGCAACGCCGACACCCTCCGCGCGCTGCACACCGGCATCCACCTGGCGAGGCACCCCGGGGGGAGGAAGCCGAGACCGGCTCCGCTGCGCGTCGCCGTGGACCGCGCCGTGCTCCTGGAGAAGGAGCTGGTGGTGGCGCCCCGCTTCTTCGGCCGGTTCGCCGACCGCGTGGACGGGCTGGAGATCAGGTTGAAGCGGGGTGACTACCACAACGAGCTGACCCGGCACCGCTACGAGGTGGTGATGCACCGGAAGCCCTCGGAGGTGGTGTCACTCGAGGACGCGCCCGCCCTTGTCTGGGGGCGGGACGTGGTGTCCCTCGCCGGACTTCCCGGCACGCTGGAGCACCCGCTCCGCATCACGGGTCTGCCGAACGCGAGGATCGCGGGCGAGGCGTTCGACCACCACGGGCGCCCGCTCGTCGTCGACGGCGTCGACCCCGAGGACGTCGCCAGCTGGGGTGAGCGGCGAGGGCTCCTGGTGGTCACCACCTGGCACCCCCGGTCACCGGAACTCTTCGACGCGGTGCTGCTGCCACCGACGTTGGCTGGGACGGCGCTGGCCGGAACGCACCGGACCGAACCGGACACCCGGCCGGCCGTGAACGAACCGACGACGGCCCGGGCCGTGACGGGACTGCCCAAGACCCTGCGGGAGTTCGCTACGCGTCACCTGCCCGCCCACCTGGTGCCCTCGGCCGTCGTTGTCCTCGGCGCCATGCCGCTCACACCGAGCGGGAAACTCGACCACCGTGCCCTGCCCGCTCCGGCGTTCGTCTCGGAGGGGCTCCGCGCGCCACGCACCCCGAGGGAGGCAGTGCTCTGCGAACTGTTCGCGGACGTCCTCGGTTCGACCTCGGTCGGCGTCG
Source organism: Actinoalloteichus caeruleus DSM 43889 (assembly GCF_000429185.2). Classification (GTDB taxonomy): domain Bacteria; phylum Actinomycetota; class Actinomycetes; order Mycobacteriales; family Pseudonocardiaceae; genus Actinoalloteichus_B; species Actinoalloteichus_B caeruleus. Next base: position 1,089,151 of record NZ_AUBJ02000001.1, read on the forward strand.
ATGACGACTTCTTCGCCCTGGGGGGCCACTCGCTGTTGGCGACCCGGTTGGCGAGCCGGATTCGCTCGGTCCTCGGTGTCGAGATGGGTATCCGCGCCCTGTTCGAAACCCCGACGGTGGCTGGCCTCGCGGCCCGGTTGCCGGGTGGACCGGTCCGGGAACCCCTGGTGCGGCAGCCGCGTCCGGATGTGGTTCCGCTGTCCTTCGCGCAGCAACGCCTGTGGTTCCTCTACAAGGTGGAGGGCCCCTCGGCCACCTACAACATGCCCGTCACGCTGCGGCTCACCGGGCGTCTGGACGAGGAGGCGCTGACGGCGGCCGTCCACGACGTGGTGGGCCGGCACGAGGCGCTGCGCACCGTGTTCCCCGAAACCAACGGCACACCACACCAGCACGTGCTCGCCCTCGACGAGGTCGACCTGGGTTGGGAGACGAGGACGGCCACCGAGCGGGCCCTGCCACGGCTGTTGGCCGAGGTCGCCCGGCACGGCTTCGACCTCGCCACCGACGCCCCGATCCGGGTGTGGCGGTTCGACCTGGCCTCGGACGACCGGGTGCTCGTGCTCGCCATGCACCACATCGCCGGCGACGGCTGGTCGATGGCTCCGCTCGTCCGCGACCTGGTGGCGGCGTACACGGCGAGGCTTGACGGGCACGAACCCGGCTGGGAGCCGCTGCCGGTGCAGTACGCCGACTACACGGTGTGGCAGCACCGGGTGCTCGGCACGCTGGAGGCCCCGGAGAGCGTCCTCTCCAGCCAGGTCCGGTACTGGTCCGACCAGCTCGCCGGGCTCCCGGAGACCCTGCCGCTCCCGACGGACCGGCCCCGCCCGCCGGTAGCGTCACACCGCGGCGGTTTCCTGGAGTTCGCTCTGCCCGCGCCGTTGCACGAAGGCATGCTGGCGCTGTCCGGCCAGCACGGTGCCACGGTGTTCATGCTGCTCCAGGCGGGTATGGCCGCGCTGTTGACCCGACTGGGCGCGGGCACCGACATCCCCCTCGGGGCACCGATCGCGGGCCGGACCGACCAGGCGCTTGATGACCTCGTCGGGTTCTTCGTCAACACCCTGGTGCTGCGGACCGACACCTCCGGTGATCCCACCTTCGCGGAACTGGTCGAACAGGTCCGGGAACGGAGCCTGTCGGCGTACGCGAACCAGGACGTGCCCTTCGAAACCCTCGTCGAGGTGCTCAATCCTCGGCGCTCCCAAGCACACCACCCGCTGTTCCAGGTCGCGTTGGCCCTGCAGAACGCGTCAGCGCCGACACTGGAGCTGCCGGGCCTGGTCGTCACGCCGTGGACCGCGCACACCGGAACGGCGCGGTTCGACCTCCTGTTCTCCCTGACCGAGCGTGTCCGCCCCGAGGACGGGCGGTCGGACGGCGCGACGGGATTCGTCGAGTACGCGACGGACCTGTTCGACCGGCACACCGTCGAACTCCTGGTCGAGCACTGGTTGCGTCTGCTCGAACAGTTCGTCGCCGACCCGCACCGCCCGATCAGCCACGCGGAGCTCGTGGGGACCGATGGTTCCGCGTCCGCCCCCGCCGTCCGGCGGGAGGTGCGACCCGGGCAGCTCCTCCCCGACCTGTTCGTGGCGCAGGCGTCGCGCACCCCGGACGCGGTGGCGGTGACCGACGGTTCCTCGGAGTTGACCTACGCGGAGCTCGACGCGCGGTCGAACCGGCTGGCCCACTGGTTGACCAGCAAGGAGGTGGGGCCGGAGGACCTGGTCGGCGTACTGGTGCCCCGGTCGGTCGAGACCGTCGTGACGATCCTGGGAGTGCTCAAGAGCGGTGCGGCGTACCTGCCGCTCGACCCGGACTACCCGGCCGACCGCCTGGCGTTCATGCTGGCCGACGCCCGCCCCACCCAGGTGCTCGCCACCACTTCCCTGGCGGAACGGCTCGGCGCCCTCCACGAGGGCACCGCCCTGCTGGACACCCTGGGTGGGGAACTGGCCGTCATGCCGTCGACCGCACCCACCGACGACGAGCGTCGGCAGCCCCTCCTGCCGGACCACCCGGCCTACGTGATGTACACGTCGGGGTCCACCGGAACGCCCAAGGGCGTGGTCGTCCCGCACCGCGGGCTTCGTGACCTCGTCAGCTTCGCCATCGCGGACCTGGGGCCCCGTCGTCTCGGGAGGATGCTCGCGACCACGTCGCTGAACTTCGACGTCTCGGTCTTCGAAATGTTCCCGCCGCTGGCGTGCGGCGGGACGGTCGAGGTCGTCAACGACCTGCTGGGACTGCTCGACCGGGGCGTTGACGCGCCCACCGGACTGCTCAGCGCCGTGCCCTCGGCGTTCACCCAGTTCTTCGAGGCGGCGGCACATCCGCCCACCGTGGACACCGTGGTGTTCGGCGGCGAGGCGATCCCGGTGAATCTCGTCGAGATGTTGCACGACGTGTCACCGGGCTGTCGGGTCGTCAACATCTACGGCCCCACCGAGGCGACGGTGTTCGTCACGCGGTGGTACTCCGACGAGCGGGTCGCGGCCGTTCCCCCCATCGGCGAGCCGACGGCATCGACCGTCGTGCGGGTGCTGGACGACAGGTTGCGTCCGGTGCCGGCCGGGGTCAGCGGCGAACTCTACGTCGGCGGAGGCCAGCTCGCGCGGGGCTACCTGCGGCGACCAGGTCTCACCGCGGGTCGGTTCGTGGCCAATCCCTTCGGGCCGGCCGGCTCCCGGATGTACCGGACCGGCGATGTCGTGCGGTGGAACGCGGCGGGCGAACTGGAATTCCTCGGCCGGTCCGACGACCAGGTCAAGGTCCGCGGCTACCGGATCGAACCGGGTGAGGTCGAAGCCGCCCTGCGGTCACATCCGGAGGTGGCGCACTCGGTGGTGGTCGTCCGGGAGGACCAGCCTGGTGACCGCCGCCTGGTCGGGTACGTCGTGCCCGGGGACGGGGATGGGGGCGAGGACGTCGCGGGGAAGCTCAGCGAGTGGCGGGAGACCTACGACTCCCTGTACACCGACTCGCGCATCGACGTCTTCGGGGAGGACTTCACCGGGTGGGACAGCTCCTACTCCGGGGCGCCGATCCCCCTACCGGAGATGCGGGAATGGCGCGACGCCATCGTCTCCCTCATCCGATCCCACCACCCACGCCGCATCCTGGAGGTCGGCGTCGGCACGGGTCTCCTGCTCTCCCGCCTCGCCCCCGACTGCGACGAGTACTGGGGCACCGACTTCTCCGGCGCCGTCATCGAACGCCTCACCGCCGAGGTCACCTCGGCCGGTCTCCACGACCGGGTCGTCCTCCGCCACCAGGCCGCCGACGTGGTGGACGGCCTGCCCACCGACCACTTCGACACCATCGTGCTCAACTCGGTCGCGCAGTACTTCCCGGGAGGCGCGTACCTGGAGCGGGTGCTGGACGGCCTGCTGGACGTCCTGGCGCCGGGCGGTCGCGTCATCGTGGGTGATGTCAGGAACCTCCGGACGGTCGAGGCACTGCACACGGCGGTGCAACGGCGTCGGCACGGGGTGGTGGGCTCCGGGCTGGCCGCCGCGGTGCGGCACGCCGTGCACCGGGAACGGGAACTGCTCGTCGCCCCGGAGTTCTTCGCGGGTCTGGCGGCCAGGGACCGAAGGGTGGGGGCCGTCGACCTGCGGCTCAAGCGGGGCGGCCACCACAACGAGCTGACCAGGCACCGGTACGAGGTCGTGTTGCACAAGGAGCCGGCCAGGGCGCTGGACCTGGGGGCCGCCCCGGTGTCGGAGTGGGGCTCCGCCATCGGCTCCCTGGACGAGCTGGTCGCGCGCGTGGAGGACCCCGTCCGCGTCACCGGCCTGCCCAACGCCCGACTCGCCGGGGAGTCCAGGGAACAGGTGGGTTCCCTGGTCGACCCGGAGGACGTCGTCGCCTGGGCCGCCGAACGGGGGCTGTCGGCGTACCCGACGTGGTCGTCGGAGTCCCCGGACCTCTTCGACGTCGTCCTGGTCCCGGCCTCGCTCGACCAGACGGTGGTGACCGGCTCGTACCTCGCCTCGGCCGCCTCGGCCGGCGAGGTCGTCAACGTGCCCTTCGCGGCGCTGGCGACGGACGAGTTGCTCGCATCCGTCCGCGCGCACGCGGCGGGACGACTGCCGGAGTACATGGTGCCCTCCGCGCTCGTCGCGATTCCCGAGATTCCCCTGAGCCCGAACGGGAAGCTCGACCGGCGGGCCCTTCCCGCTCCGGTGACGGCCTCCGCGGTGAGCACCGGCAGGCTCTCCTCGGTCGAGGAGGTGCTGTGCGGCCTGTTCGGCGAGGTCCTGGGGGTCACCGACGTCGGGGTGGATGACGACTTCTTCCTGTTGGGCGGTCATTCCCTCCTGGCGACCCGCCTGGTGAGCCGGGTCAGGGCGGTGTTGGGCGTCGAACTGCCGATCCGGGTGCTCTTCGACGCCTCGTCGGTACGGCGGCTGGTCAGCGGGTTGGGCTGGGACGGCGGCGTGCGGACGGAGTTGGGCGCGCGGGAACGACCGGAGGTCGTACCCCTGTCCTTCGCCCAACGCAGGCTGTGGTTCCTGTGGCGCTTCGAGGGCGCCTCCGCGACCTACAACATGCCGATGGCGCTGCGGCTGTCCGGCGAAGTGGACCTCCAGGCGCTGGGGGACGCCGTTCGCGACGTCGTCGGACGGCACGAGGCCCTCCGCACGATCTTCCCCGAGGTGGACGGTGAACCACGTCAGCTCGTCGTCTCCCCGGAGGCGGCTGTCGTCGACTGGGCCACGCTCGACGTCACCGAGGACCAGCTTCCGACGGTGACCGGGGCGCTGGCCCGCCAGCCGTTCGACCTGGACCGCGACCTCCCGGTGCGCGGGCGTGCCCTCACCGTCGGTCCGGGCGAGCACGTGCTGATGCTGGTGACGCACCACATCGCCGGCGACGGGTGGTCAGTGGCGCCGCTGGTCCGTGATCTGGTCGCCGCCTACACGGCACGCCGCTCCGACACCGCGCCCGCGTGGTCGCCGCTCCCGGTGCAGTACGCCGACTACACGCTGTGGCAGCGGGACCTCCTCGGTGAGGTGGACGACCCGGGCAGCCTGTTCTCCCGCCAGGTCGACTACTGGCGGGACCAGCTGGCGGGACTGGGCGGGGTCGTCAGCCTGCCCACCGACCGGCCCCGCCCCGCGGTGGCGTCGTTCCTCGGCGACACCGTCGAGTTCGACCTCGGCACCGAGATCAGCGGGCGGGTCGCGGACGTCGCCCGCCAGACCGGCGCGACCGTGTTCATGGTCCTCCAGGCGAGTCTGGCCGCCCTGCTGTCCCGTTGGGGCGCCGGAACGGACATCCCGCTGGGCAGCGGGGTCGCCGGCCGCACGGACGAGGCACTGGAGGATCTGGTCGGGTTCTTCGTCAACACCGTGGTACTGCGAGCGGACGTGTCAGGTGACCCTTCCTTCCGCGAACTGGTGCGCCGGGTACGGGAGCGGAGCCTGGGTGCCTTCGCGCACCAGGACGTCCCGTTCGACCACCTGGTGGAGGTACTGAACCCGGACCGTTCGCCGGCGTACCACCCGATGTTCCAGGTCGCGATGGTGCTCCAGAACACGCCGGAAGCGAACCTGACCGTGCCCGGCGCGACCGTGAGCCCGTTGTCGACGAGCACGGGAACGGCCCGCTTCGACCTGCTGGTCTCCCTCACGGAGGACTCGGCTGACGGCGGGAACCTCACGGGCTTCGTCGAGTACGCCACCGATCTGTTCGACCGGACGACCATCACGGGGTTCCTCGCACGGTGGACGCGGGTCCTCGAGCAGGTCACCGGTGATCTCGACCTGCCGGTCCAGCGGCTGGACCTCGTCGGTGACGTCGAACGCGGTCGAGTCCTGCTGGAGTGGAACGACTCCGGTCGGGATGTCCGCCACCTCCCGTTGGGAGAGTTGATCGGAGAGCACGTCGACCGCGACGGCTCGGCGATCGCCGTTGCCTCGGCGGAGGTCCACCTCACCTACGCGGAATTGGACGCCCGCGCCAACCGGTTGGCGCGATGGCTGGGTGAGCAGGGCGTGGGCGCCGGCTCGGTGGTCGGGCTGCGGCTGCCGCGCTCCGTCGATCTGGTGGTGGCCGTGCTCGCGGTGTCCAGGTCGGGGGCCGCGTTCCTGCCGTTGGACCCCACCTACCCGCGGGACCGGTTGGACCTCATGGTCGCCGACGCGCGGCCGGTGCTCGTCGTCGACGAGGCGGTCCTGGCCCGTGACCGGTCCCACCTGCCGGCCAGTCGACCGGAGGTCGTGGTGGATCCGGCCGGCGCCGCCTACGTCATCTACACGTCGGGCTCGTCGGGTGCTCCCAAGGGCGTGGTGGTCTCCCACCTCGGGCTCTCCGGCCTCGCGCTCGCACACCGCGAGGAGCTGGACATCGGGCCCGGGGGGCGGGTGCTGCAGTTCGCCTCCCCCAGCTTCGACGCCTCGGTGTGGGAGCTGGTCATGGCGCTGGGCACTGGCGCGACGTTGGTCGTGGCCGGGGAGGGGACTCTGGTCGGCGACTCCCTGACCACCGCTCTGGTGGAGGGGCGCGTCAGCCACGCCACCCTGCCGCCCTCGGTCCTGGCGACGCTCTCCCCCGCGAACTTGCCGGAACTGCGCACCGTGGTCGTCGCTGGTGAGGCGATGCCCTCGGACCTGGTCCGGCTGTGGGCGCCGGGTCGCCGACTGATCAACGCCTACGGCCCCACGGAGACGACGGTCTGCGCGACGATGAGCCGCCCGTTGACCGGAGGGTCGGCGCCCATCGGTTCCCCGATGCCCAACACCAGGGCGTACGTGTTGGACGACCGGCTGCGGCCTGTCGCCCCGGGCGACGCCGCGGAGCTCTACGTGGCGGGCGATCCGTTGGCACTCGGTTACCTCGCGCGGGCCGGCGTCACGGCCGGCCGTTTCGTGGCCAACCCCTTCGGGCCGGCCGGCTCCCGGATGTACCGGACCGGCGACGTCGTGCGGTGGAACACGGCGGGCGAACTGGAATTCCTCGGTCGCGCCGACGACCAGGTCAAGCTGCGCGGCCACCGGGTCGAGCCGGGCGAGGTCGAAGCGGCGCTACGCCTGCACCCGCGGGTGGACCAGGCCGTGGTGGGCGTGTTCGGCGACCGCCTCGTCGGGTACGTGGTCCCGGCGGAGGCCACGGCGGAGGGCTCCGACGCGGAGCTGGTGGAGGAGTGGCGTCAGACCTACGACTCGATCTACTCCCGACCGGCCGAGGGCGCGTTCGGGGAGGACTTCACCGGGTGGGACAGCTCCTACTCCGGGGCGCCGATCCCCCTACCGGAGATGCGGGAATGGCGCGACGCCATCGTCTCCCTCATCCGATCCCACCACCCACGCCGCATCCTGGAGGTCGGCGTCGGCACGGGTCTCCTGCTCTCCCGCCTCGCCCCCGACTGCGACGAGTACTGGGGCACCGACTTCTCCGGCGCCGTCATCGAACGCCTCACCGCCGAGGTCACCTCGGCCGGTCTCCACGACCGGGTCGTCCTCCGCCACCAGGCCGCCGACGTGGTGGACGGCCTGCCCACCGACCACTTCGACACCATCGTGCTCAACTCGGTCGCGCAGTACTTCCCCGATGCCACCTACCTGGTCAGGGTGGTCGAGCGGGCCATCCGGCTGCTGGCACCGGGCGGGAGGGTCGTGCTGGGTGACGTGCGGAACCTGGACACGGCCCGAGCACTGCACTCGGCGGTGCACCTGCGCCGAGCCGGCGTACGGGCGGACAGCGCCGCGCTGGACCGCGCGGTGTCCGCTGACAGGGAACTGATGCTCGCACCGGCCTTCTTCCACCGCTTCGACGGGGCGGACATGGCGGTTGAGGTGCGGCTCAAGCGGGGCGGACACCACAACGAGCTGACCAGGCACCGGTACGAGGTGGTGCTGCACAAGCAGCCGGAGGACGTGCTGCGGTTGGCTGGGGTACCTGAGCTGGCCTGGGAGGACGTGGGCGCCGTGCCCGCGTTGGGCACGGTGGCGATCCCGGTCCGGGTCACCGGGATCCCGAACGCGCGCCTGGTCACCGAACGAGGCGAGCGGGTGCGGGCCGGTGTGGATCCGGAGGAGATCGCCACCTGGGGCGAGCGGCACGGGATCACCGTCCTCACCACCTGGTCGGCGGACCCGGAGTCGTTCGATGCCGTGTTGCACCGCGGGAACGCGGCCGCCGCGACGGTCGGCCTCCACCGAGCGGCCAAGAGCACGGGCGCACCGCTGGCGAACGACCCCTCGGCGCGGTCCGACCGGGGCCGGCTGGGCGGGGAGCTCCGGGACTTCCTCGCCCGGCGCCTCCCCGACGTCATGGTGCCCTCGACGGTCCTGCTGATCGACGCGGTCCCCTTGACCGCCAACGGCAAGGTCGACCGCCGGAAGCTGCCGGTCCCCTCAGAGCCGGGAACAGCCGGTGACGGCGGGACCTCCTCCCCGGTCGAGGCGGTCCTGTGCGACCTGTTCGCCGAGGTCCTCGGGGCGAGTGCCGTCGCGGTGACCGACGACTTCTTCGCGTTGGGCGGGCACTCGCTGTTGGCGACCCGCCTGGTGAGCCGGGTCCGCGCGGTCCTGGGCGTGGAACTCCCCGTCCGGGCGCTGTTCGAAGCGCCCACGGTGCGGGGCCTCGCCGGGCGGTTGGGCTCGGCGGGGGCGGCACGCCCGCCGCTGCGCCCAGTTGCTCGTCCGGACGTCGTACCCCTGTCCTTCGCGCAACAGCGACTCTGGTTCGTGCACAGGATGGACGGCGGTTCACCGGCCTACAACATGCCGATGGCGCTCCGGTTGTCGGGTGAGCTGGACCGGCACGCCCTCCGCTCAGCTCTCGGTGACGTCATCGATCGGCACGAGGCGCTTCGCACGGTCTTCCCCGAGGTTGATGGGGCCCCGCACCAACTGGTGCTCCCGGCGGGAACGACCCGTCCGCACTGGACGGAGCGGGACGTGTCGGAGGGCGAGCTCGCCGAGGTGGTCTCACGGGAAGCGGAGCGGTGCGTCGACCTGGCCACCGAGCCGCCGGTGCGCGCGGCGCTGTTCAGGTTGGCCGAGGACGAACACGTACTGGTCCTGGTAGTCCACCACATCGCGGGTGACGGCTGGTCGATGGCGCCGATGACCGAGAACCTGGCCGACGCCTACACGGCGCGTCGTGCCGGTCGCGCCCCGTCCTGGACGCCACTGGCGGTGCAGTACGTGGACTACACGCTCTGGCAGCGGGAGCTGCTGGGGGACCCGGGGAGCCCGGACAGCCTCTACTCGAAGCAGATCGACTACTGGCGTTCCGAACTGGCGGATTTGCCTGATCTCACCACCCTGCCCCCCGACCGGCCTCGTCCGGCCACCGCCTCGTTCCGAGGATCCCGCCGGTACTTCGAGTTCGACGTTGACCACCACCGGGCGTTGGGCTCGCTGGCGGAGCGGTGTGGCGCGACGCTGTTCATGGTGGTGCAGGCGAGTCTCGCCGCACTGTTGTCCCGGTCTGGCGCGGGCACCGATATCCCACTGGGCAGTGGTGTCGCCGGCCGGTCGGACGTGGCGCTGGACGACGCGGTCGGGTTCTTCGTCAACACGCTGGTGCTCCGCGCGGACCTGTCCGGTGACCCTTCCTTCCGCGAACTGGTCGGCCGGGTACGGGAACGGAGCCTGGGCGCGTTCGCACACCAGGATGTGCCGTTCGAACACGTCGTGGAGGTGCTGAACCCGGAGCGCTCCCCAGCCCACCACCCGTTGTTCCAGGTGGCGGTGGTGTTGCAGAACGCCCCCGCGTCGGATGTGGGTTTCACCGGGCTCAGGTTGACGGCGGAGACGGCGGAGACCGGGACCTCCCGGTTCGACCTGTTCGTCTCGTTGACCGAACGACCAGGTGTCGACGGCACTGGCGGGTCGGGGATCGAGGGGTTCGTGGAGTACGCGACCGACCTGTACGACGAGGCCACCATCGTCGCCCTGGTGGACCGGTGGAGTCGCCTGCTCACAGGGGTCCTGGCCGACCCGGACATCCCGGTCAGCGAGGTGGAGCTGACCAGTTCGGGGGACCGGACGAGACTGTTGACGGAGTGGAACCGCCCCGAACTGGGCGTGGAACCCGTCGTGCTCACCGATCTGATCGGCGTTCACGTCGAGCGGACCCCCGATGCCGTCGCGATCTCGAGCGGCGGGTCGAGAGTGCTGTCCTACCGCGAGCTGGACGCGCGGACCAATCGGGTGGCTCGATGGTTGCGGGAGCGCGGTGTGCGGCGGGGTGACCTCGTGGGCCTGCGGCTCCCCCGGTCCTGGGAATCGGTGGTGGCGGCCGTCGCGGTGGTCAAGGCGGGAGCGGCGTTCCTCCCGATGGACCCGGCCTACCCGGAGGACCGGTTGGCGTTCATGGTCGCCGACGCCCGTCCGGTGCTCGTCCTCGACCACCTGCCCTCCGAGGAGGAGGTGGCGGCCTGGCCGGATTCGGCACCCGGGCACTCCCCTCACCCTGATGACGCGGCCTACGTCATCTACACCTCGGGGTCGTCGGGAACCCCGAAGGGCGTCGTGGTCTCGCACCGCGGCTTCGCCAGCCTGGTCACGGCGCACCGCGACGGGCTGGGGGTCGGGCCCGGCCACCGCGTGCTCCAGTTCGCCTCACCCAGCTTCGACGCCTCGGTGTGGGAGCTGGTCATGGCGCTGGCTTCCGGTGCGACACTGGTCGTGGCCCGCGACGAACAGCTCAGCGGCGAGGAGCTGTCCCGTGTCCTCACCTCGAACCGGATCACGCACCTGACGGTTCCACCGTCGGTGCTGGCGACGGTTCCCGAAGGGGCCATGCCGGACCTGGCGGTGATCGTCGTGGCGGGTGAGGCGCTGCCGACCGATCTGGCCCAGCGGTGGGCACTGGGACGCCTGCTGGTCAACGCCTACGGACCGACGGAGACGACGGTCTGCGCCACCGTGAGCGGCCCGCTGGGCGATAGGACGGCACCCATCGGTTCCCCGTTCGCGGGGAACCGCGTCCACGTCCTCGACGAGCGGCTGCGCCTGGTCCCCCCGGGTGTTCCTGGTGAGCTGTACGTGGCCGGCGATCTGCTGGCACGAGGTTACCTGCACCGCCCCGGATTGACCGCCAGCCGATTCGTGGCCCACCCCTTCGGGGGGGCCGGTGGCCGCATGTACCGCACGGGCGACGTGGTGCGGTGGACCTCGGCCGGGGAGCTGGAGTTCCTGGGGCGAGCCGACGACCAGGTCAAGCTCCGCGGGTTCCGGGTCGAACCGGGCGAGGTCGAGGCCGCCCTGCGCACCCACCCGCACGTGGGGCAGGCCGTCGTCGTGATCCGCGAGGACCGCCCGGGAGATCCGAGACTGGCCGGGTACGTCACGCCAGCCGACGCGGTGGACCTGGAAAGCGGGCGACTCGGCGACGCGGTCGAGGAGTGGCGGGAGACCTACGACTCCGTCTACTCCGCGCAGGGCGACCCCGCCCTCGGCGAGGACTTCGCGGGCTGGGACGACTCCTACACGGGTAAGACCATTCCGCTGGACCAGATGCGGGAGTGGCGGTCCGCCGCCGTGGACCGGATCCTCGGGCTGCGGCCCCGCCGGGTCCTGGAGATCGGGGTCGGTTCCGGCCTGGTCCTGGCCGAGGTGGCCCCGCACTGCGAGGAGTACTGGGGCACCGACTTCTCCGCTCCCGCGGTGCACCGGTTGTCGGAGCGAGTCGCCGACGCCGGGCTCGACGACCGGGTGGTGTTGCGGTGCCAGGCAGCGGACGACACCGAGGGGCTTCCCACCGGGTTCTTCGACACCATCGTCCTGAACTCGGTGGTCCAGTACTTCCCCGACGAGGACTACCTCCGTCACGTGCTCGACGGCGCCTTCGAGTTGCTGGCACCCGGTGGACGGATCGTCGTGGGCGACGTGCGGAACCTCGCCACGCTGCGTGCCCTGCGCACCGCGATCCACACCACGAGGACCGGGCTACCCGCGTCGGCACCGGAGGTCCCGGTGGCGGTGGAGCAGGCGGTGATGGGCGAGAAGGAGTTGGTGATCGCGCCGGAGTTCTTCGCCCGGTTCGCGGACCGCGCCGCGGTGGACATCCGTCTCAAACGCGGTGCGCACCACAACGAACTGACCAGGCACCGGTACGAGGTGGTGCTGCACGGTCAGCCGGTGGACGCCGTGGACCTGGCTGCGGCCCCCGAGGTGGTGTGGGGGCGGGACGTGACCGACCTGGCTGACCTCCCACGTGCGCACGGGGGCCCGCTGCGGATCACAGGCATGCCCAACGTGCGGCTGCTCGGGGAGTCCGGCCAGACCTCGCGGTCCGCGATGGACCCGGAACTGGTGGCCGTCCGGGCCGAACGGTCGGGGCTGACACCGCTGCTCACGTGGAACACGACGCGCCCGGACCACTTCGACGTCGTCCTGCTCCCCGGCGAGGCTTCCGCCTACACGGGGGTGCACGTTCCCGCCCTCGACGTACCCCTGGTCAACGACCCCGCCAGGGCGCGGCGGATCACTCGGGTCGCCGGTGAGCTACGCGGTTACCTGGCCGACCGGCTACCCGAACACCTGATCCCGGCCTCGGTCCAGATGCTCCCGACGATCCCGTTGACACCCAACGGGAAGGTCGACAGAGGGCGACTGCCCGCGCCGAGGAGCACGACCGCCACGGGTGGCCGACCGCCGGAGACCGAGGAGGAGAAGGTGCTCTGCGGTCTGATGTCAGAGGTGCTGGGGCTCGACGTGGTCGGCGTCGACGACGACTTCTTCGTCCTGGGTGGCCACTCGTTGTTGGCCACGACCCTGATCAGCAGGATTCGGACCGTACTGGGCCGAGAGCTGGCCATTCAGGCACTGTTCTCGGCCCCGACCGCCGCGGGCATGGCCGCGCGGCTCGCGGATCCGCCCCGTCGTAGGCCGGCGCTCCGGCCCCGCCCGAGGCCGGAGGAGGCCCAGTGATCCCCCTGTCCTACGCACAGCGCAGGCTGTGGTTCCTCGACCGGTTGGAAGGGCCCTCTGCCGGCTACAACATGCCGCTCGCCCTGCGGCTCTCCGGCCACATCGCCCCGGACGCACTGCGCGCCGCGCTGTGCGACGTGGTCGACCGCCACGAGGCGCTGCGCACGGTGTTCCCGGAGGTCGACGGGGAACCACGGCAACGCATCCTCCCCCCGGGGACCATCCCGTCCTGGGCCACCCGACGGGTGGAGCCGACCGAACTGGTGGCGGCGGCGGAGGAGGCGGGGCGGCATCACTTCGACCTCGCCGACGAGATCCCGATCCGCGCCACCCTCTTCGAGGTCGGCGAGGACGAGCACCTGCTGCTCCTGCTGGTGCACCACATCGCCGCCGACGGCTGGTCGCTTGGTCCGCTCACCGGGGACCTGCTCACCGCGTACCAGGCCAGACTGCGGGGCCGGGCACCCGAACTCCCGGCCCTGCCGGTGCAGTACGCGGACTACACGCTGTGGCAACGGGAACTCCTCGGCGACGAGGACGACCCGGGGAGCGTCTACTCCGAACAGGTCCGGTACTGGGTCGACCGGCTCGCCGGGGCCCCGGCCGTGCTGGAACTCCCGACCGACCGGCCCCGTCCGGCGACGGCGACGCACCAGGGCGCGACGCTGTCGTTCGCCCTCGACGCCACGCTGCACCACGGGCTCGCCACGCTGGCACGGGAGTCCGGGGCCACGGTGTTCATGGTGTTGCAGGCCAGCATGGCCGCCCTGCTCACCCGCCTCGGTGCGGGGACGGACATCGTCCTCGGCGCGCCGATCGCTGGCCGCACCGACGACGCACTGCGCGAGCTGGTCGGCTTCTTCGTCAACACCCTCGTGCTGCGCACCGACACCTCCGGCGACCCGTCGTTCCGGGAGCTGGTCGGCCAGGTCCGGGCCCGCGCGGTGGAGGCGTTCGAGCACCAGGACGTGCCCTTCGAGCAGCTCGTCGAGGTGCTCAACCCGGTGCGGTCCATGGCGCACCACCCCGTGTTCCAGGTGACGTTGGCGCTGCAGAACCTGCCGGTGACGAGCGCCGAGTTGCCTGGGGTGGACATCACGGCGGCACCGCTCTCCACGGCGACCGCGCGGGTGGACCTCGCCATCAACCTGGCCGAGACGACGGACGACGCGGGACGACCGGCCGGGCTGACCGGGTCGGTGGAGTTCGCCACCGACCTGTTCGACGAGGCCGGGGTGCGTGGTGTGCTGACCCGGTGGCGGCGACTGCTCGACGCGCTGCTCACCGACCCCGACCTGTCGATCGCTGATCCGGTGCTGCTCGACCAGGCCGAGCTGGCCGAGATCCGTGCCGTCAACGAGACCACCGATGACCGGCGGGGCACGGTGTCGGACATGGTGGCTGAGCGGGCCGAGCGCGACCCGTCAGCGCCGGCGCTGGTGCGGGGTGCGACGACCCTGTCCTACGGGGAGCTGGAACGGGACGCCAACCGCCTCGCCCGGTGGTTGGTCGGGCGGGGTGTTGGCCCGGAGACCGTGGTCGGTGTGCTGCTCCCCAGGTCGGTGGAGTCGGTGGTCGTGACCTTGGCCTTGCTCAGGGCGGGAGCGGCCCACCTTCCCCTCGACCCGAGGCACCCGTCGCCACGCATCAGGTACGTGCTCGAGGACGCCCGTCCCGCGCTGGTGCTCTCCGACGCGGCCTCGGCGGGGGACCTGGCGGATGACCCCCGCGTTGTCCTGCTCGACGACGACCAGGTCGCGGAGGAACGCCGCCGGTGCCCGGATGGTCCGCCCCCGGCGACGGCCGTGGCGGCGAACGCTGCCTACGTGATCTACACCTCCGGCTCCACCGGCGCCCCCAAGGGGGTGGTGGTGACGGGTGGGGGGCTCGCGTCCCTGGCCAGGACGCAGGCCGAACGGTTCGGCGTGGGGGTGGGCAGTCGCCTGCTGCAGGCGGTGTCGCCCGGGTTCGACGTCGCTTTCGGAGACGTGTGCACGGCGTTGGCAGCCGGCGCGACCCTCGTGCTACCAGACGCCGACCAGGTCGCGGGCGAGGAACTGGCGGAGGTGCTCACCGCCCAACGGATCAGCCACGTCCAGCTGCCCGTCTCCACGGTGGAGACCGTCCCCGTCGACGCGGTCCCCCCGGGGATGACGCTGGTGATGGGTGGCGAGACCGCCTCCGCCGACCTGGTCGCCCGGTGGTCGAGGGGTCGGCGCGTCCACAACGCCTACGGGCCCACCGAGACGACGGTGTGCGCGACCACCGGTGAGCCCGACGGCGGCTGGCCCGTACCGATCGGAACGCCGATCGCCAACATGCGCGCCCACGTGCTCGACCACCGGTTGCGTGCTGTCCCTCCCGGCGTCACCGGTGAGCTGTACCTGGCGGGCGACGGCGTCGCCCGTGGCTATCTGGGGCGCCCTGGGCTGACCGGTCAACGGTTCGTGCCGGAACCCGCCGGGCCTCCCGGATCTCGGATGTACCGCACCGGTGACCTGGCTCGCCGCCTCCCCGGAGGCGGTCTGCGGTTCGTGGGGCGGGCCGACGACCAGGTCAAGATCCGGGGTTTCCGCGTGGAACCCGCCGAGACCGAGACCCTGCTGGCGGGGCTGCCCGGTGTACTTCGGGCGGCGGTGGTGGTGCGGCGGGACCGGCCGGCGGACCCGAGGCTGGTCGCCTACGTGACCGGCGCGGTGAACCCCGACGAACTGCGACGACTCGCCGCGGAGCGGGTTCCCGACCACCTGGTGCCCGCCGACGTGGTCGTCCTCGACAGCCTCCCGCTCGGTCCGACGGGAAAGCTCGACCAGTCGGCCCTGCCCGCACCCGTCCGGGTCGCTGGGGGCGGCGCTCGACGCCCACCGTCCACGCCTCAGGAGGAAGTGCTCAGCGGGCTCTTCGGTGAGGTGCTCGGTGTCGACGGGGTGGGGGTGGACGACGACTTCTTCGCCCTGGGGGGACATTCGCTGCTGGCCACCCGGCTGGCGAGTCGCGTTCGTTCGGTCACCGGTGTCGAACTGCCGATCCGGGCGCTGTTCGCCTCGCCCACCCCCGCGGCGCTGGCCCGTCACCTGCTCGCGGGTGGGGCGGCGCGGCCGAGGTTGCTCGCCACCGAACGCCCCGACCCGGTGCCCTTGTCCTTCGCCCAACGCAGGCTGTGGTTCCTGACCAAGCTTGAGGGACCCTCCTCGACTTACAACAGTCCGTTGGCGCTCACCCTTCGGGGGGAAGTCGACCGGGAGGCCCTGTCGCGCGCGTGGGCCGACGTCATCGGTCGGCATGAGAGCCTTCGCACCGTGTTCCCCGACCGGGACGGGGAGCCCTACCAGCGGATCCTGACGGCCGAGGAGGCCCAGATCCCGCTCACCGCCGTGGAGGTGCGCGGGGAGGAGTTGAACGACGCCGTCCACGAAGTCCTCGGTTACCCGTTCGACCTGGTCAGTGAGCCCCCACTACGCGCGTGGCTGTTCACGGTCGGGCCCTCCGGCGAGGAGAGGGCATTCGAGCACGTACTGGTCGTGGTGATGCACCACATCGCCGGGGACGGCTCGTCCCTCGCCCCGCTGCTGCGGGACCTCGACACCGCCTACCGCGCCCGGCGTCGGGGAGCCGCGCCGGGGTGGGCCCCGCTACCCGCGCAGTACGCGGACTACGCGCTGTGGCAGCGGACCCTGCTGGGTGAGGTCGCCGATGAGGGCAGCCTGGCCGCCCGGCAGTTGCGGTACTGGAGGGAGACCCTCGACGGGGCGCCCGCCCAGCTGGACCTGCCCGTCGACCGGCCGCGTCCGGCCACGGCCAGCTACCGGGGTGGAGCGGTCACCGTGCCGCTCGACGCCGAGGTCCACCGGGCGCTCCGGACGGTCGCGGCCGATCACCAGAGCACGCTGTTCATGGTGCTCCACGCGGCCTTCTCCGCCCTGCTCACCCGGCTGGGAGCGGGCACGGACATCCCGTTGGGGACCCCGCTCGCCGGACGCACGGACGACGCCGTGGACGACCTCGTCGGATTCTTCGTGAACACCCTCGTCCTACGGGTCGACACGTCGGGGGACCCGACGTTCAGCGAGTTGCTTGGTAGGGTGCGCACGGCCGACCTCGATGCCTACGCGCACCAGGACCTGCCGTTCGAGTACCTGGTCGAGGCGCTGAACCCGACCCGTTCGCTGGGCGGGAACGCCCTGTTCCAGGTGATGTTCGCGCTCCAGAACGTGGAGGCGCCGGTCATGCGGCTCGGCGACCTGGACGCGTCCCTGTACGGGTTGGAGGCCCGCACCTCCAAGTTCGACCTGTTCGTGACGGTCATGGACGGGAGCGTCACCGGGAAGGGCACGCCCGACCAGGAAGGGTTGGTCGTCCTCCTCGAGTACGCGGCTGACCTGTTCGACGCCGACACGGTGCGACGGATCGGCGAGTGGTACAGCCGGTTCCTGCGGGTCGTCGCCGACGCCCCGTCCACGCGTGTCGGTGCCGTGGAGTTCCTGAGCCTCGACGAACGCGATGGACTGGTCCTGGGCCGCAACCCCCACACCGACCCGGTGGCCGGGCACGAGCCCTGGCCGCACGAACACGTCGAACGCCAGGCGGCCAGGACGCCGAACGCCGTCGCGGTCATCGCCGAGGGGCGTACGACGACCTACCGGTACCTGAACGAGCGGGCCAATCGCCTCGCACGCCTGCTGGTGGCGCGGGGGGTTGGAGCGGACGACGTCGTCGCTCTCGCCCTGCCACGATCGGCCGACATGGTCGCCGCGATGCTGGCGGTGATGAAGGCGGGCGGCACCTATCTCCCGCTGGACCTCAGCCACCCGGTCGACCGGCTCTCGTTCCTCGTCGAGGACGCCAGCCCGGTCGTCGTCGTGACCACGGAGGAGGGGCTCCGTGGTCTGCCCTCCTCCGCACGGGGCACCCAGCCAGTCGTGCTGGGTGCGGAGGAGACGGAGCGGGAACTCGCCGCGCGGCCGGCGACCAACCTGTCCGGTCAGGACCGAGCGGCCGCGATCGACGCCAGGCACGCCGTGTACATCATCTACACCTCCGGATCGACCGGGAAACCCAAGGGCGTGCTGATCACCTACGGCGGTTTCGCGAACTTCCTCACCGGGTTCGGGGAACGTTTCCGCCTCGGGGCACGGGACCGGGTCGTGGCCGCGGCGACGGTCGCGTTCGACATCGTCGCCGTCGACGTCCACCTCCCGCTCATGCATGGCGCGTGCGTCGTCATCGCCACGACCGACGCGGCCAGGAACCCGGTCGCCCTGTCGGAGTTGCTCGCCGACAGCGGGGCCACCACCTTCCAGGCGACCCCCTCGCTCTACCGCACGATGCTCGCCAACGCACCCGACGGGCTCCGGGGTGTCCGGCTGTTGGTGGGCGGGGAGGCGTTGTCCGCGGATCTCGCCCGCCGCATGCGCGAGGTGGGTCGGGAGGTCGTGAACCTCTACGGGCCCACCGAGACCACCGTGTGGAGCACCCTGGGGCCCGTGGCGAGCTTCGACCGTCCACCCCAGGTCGGTACCCAGATCCCCGGCGTGCGCATGTACGTCCTCGACCCCGCGTTGCGGCTGGTTCCCCCAGGGGTGGTCGGTGAGTTGTACATCGCCGGTGCCGGCCTGGGCCGGGGGTACCTGGGGCGGCGCGGGCTCACGGCCGAACGGTTCGTGGCCGACCCGTTCTCCGGGCCGGGTGCCAGGATGTACCGCACCAGCGACCTCGTTCGGTGGCTGCCCGGCGGGGGCCTGGAGTTCGTCGGACGCGCCGATGACCAGGTCAAGGTCCGTGGGTTCCGGGTCGAGCTCGGTGAGATCGAGGCGGCCCTGACCAGCCAGCCCGGGGTCCGGGAGGCGACCGCCCTGGTTCGCGCGCACGGCGACGACCACAAGCTCGTCGGCTACGTCGTACCGGACCACGAGTGGTCGGCCGGGCGTGACGAGGTGGAGGAGGGCCGCCAGGTCCAGTCCTGGCAGCAGCTCTACGACGCGCTCTACCAGGACCAGATCGCCGACGGCGCCTTCTGGGAAGGCTTCGCCGTCTGGCGCAGCAGTTACGACGGAACGCCCCTGGCGGTCGAGGACATGCTGGCCTGGCGGGCGGCCGCGGTCGACCGGGTGCGCTCGCTGGCGCCCAGGCGCGTCCTGGAGATCGGTGTCGGGAACGGCCTGCTGCTCTCCCAACTCGCCTCCGCGTGCGAGAGCTACTGGGGCACCGACTTCTCCGCATCGGCCGTGGCGGACCTCCAGCGCCGGGTGGCTGGCGACCCGGATCTGGCCGACGTGGTGCGACTCCTCGTCCGGGACGCCACCGACGGCACGGACCTCCCCCCGGCGTACTTCGACGTCGTGGTGATCAACTCGGTGGCGCAGTACTTCCCGCACGCCCAGTACCTGGTCGATGTCCTCAACACCGCTCTCGGTCTGCTGGCCCCGGGCGGGTCCGTCCTCCTCGGTGACGTCCGGGATCTCCGGCTGCTGCGTGCCCTCCAGACCGGGGTGGCACTCCACGAGGCGGCGGAGGACGCCACCGCGGGCGAGGTGCGGGCCGCGGTGGAGCGGCGGGTGGCGGCGGAGGAGGAACTCCTCGTGGCTCCTGGCTTCTTCACCGAGTTCGCTCGGACCTCGCCCAGGATCACCGGGGTCGACATCCGCCTGAAGCGCGGCCGGTTCGACAACGAACTGTCCCGCTACCGCTACGAGGTCCTGTTGAGCACGGGGCCGGTGACCGAGGTCGAGGACCTTCCCCGTCTGGAGTGGGAGGCCGTCACCGACCTCACCGCCGTCCTGGACACGCACCAGCACGGCGTGGTCGTCCTGGGAGCGCCCAACCGCCGAGTCCTCGGTGAGCTCGACGCGCTGCGGGAACTGAGGTCGGGTTCCGGTGTCCGGCGCGCCGCTCGAGCAACGCGGGTACGGAACACCGGGGTCGACCCAGAGGACCTGCACCAGATGGCGGCGGACCGAGGGATGCGTGCGGTGACGACCTGGTCGGCCGATCGGCTGGACAGCCTCGACGTGGCCTTCCTGCCCCTCGGTGGTCCGGAACCCGTCGCCCTGTACGCCCTGGCCGGGGCCGGGGCGACCACGGCCGAACCGATCACGACGCACACCAACAGCCCCGCGCGTACCCGCCGGCTCAAGGAGCTCAACGACGTCCTGCGCACCAGGTTGCGGTCCTGGCTACCCGACTACATGGTGCCCGCCGCCTTCGTGGTGCTCGACGAGCTTCCGTTGACCACGAACGGGAAGCTCGACCGGCTGGCCCTACCCCGGCCCGACTTCGGTCTGCTGGCCACCGGGCGCGAGCCCAGCACCGAGGCCGAGCGTGTGTTGTGCCGCCTGTTCGCCGAGGTGCTCGACATCCCTCGAGTAGGTGTGGATGACGACTTCTTCGCGTTGGGTGGCCATTCCCTGCTGGCGACCCGACTCGTCAGCCGTGTCCGCGCGGTCACCGGACGGGAGGTGCCGATCCGCCGGATCTTCGAACGCGGCACCCCCGCCGCGCTGGCGGAACACGTCGACGACGGTGCACCCGCCCGGCCGCCGCTCCGCCCCCTCGACCGGGGGGAGGTCGTACCGCTGTCATTCGCGCAGCGCAGGTTGTGGTTCCTCTACCGGCTCGAAGGGCCTTCCCCCACCTACACGATGCCGATGGCGCTGCGCCTGAGCGGGCCGCTGGACCCGGAGGCGCTGCGAGCCGCGATCGAGGACCTCGCCGCACGGCACGAGACGCTGCGCACGGTCTTCCCGGAGGCCGACGGCGAAGCGAGGCAACACGTCCTCCCGACCAGTTCGACGAACATCCCGTGGCGGGTCCAGGAGGTGGAGGAGACCGACCTGGACCGTGTCCTGACCGAGGCCGCGCGTGTCCCGTTCGACCTCGCCTGCGAACCACCGCTCCGCGCGGCCCTCTACCTGCTGGGACCGGACGAGGCGGTCCTGTTGGTGCTGCTGCACCACATCGCCGGAGACGGTTGGTCCCTGGGGCCGCTGTCCGCCGACGTCGTCGCGGCCTACTCGGCCCGGCGGCAGGGGCGGTCCCCGGACTGGGACCCACTTCCCGTGCAGTACTCCGACTACACGTTGTGGCAGCGGGAGCTGCTCGGGGACGAGGACGACCCGTCAAGCCGGTTCGCCGAGCAGGTCGCGTACTGGACGGCCCAGTTGGCTGGGATACCCGACCAGCTGGACCTGCCCACCGACCGTCCGCGACCGGCCACCGCCTCCTACCGGGGCGACCACCTGGCATTCGTCCTCGACGCCGAGCTGCACCGAGGACTGGCCGCGCTCGCCCAGCGGGCCGGGGCGACGGTGTTCATGGTCCTCCAAGCGGCGTTGGCGACGCTGTTCACCCGGCTCGGCGCCGGTCACGACATCCCGCTGGGCAGCGGTATCGCCGGACGCACCGACGAGGCGCTGGACGACCTCGTCGGGTTCTTCGTCAACACGCTGGTGCTGCGCACCGACACCAGCGGCGACCCCACCTTCGCCATGCTGCTCGACCGTGTCCGGGAGACGGCGCTGGCCGCCTACGCGCACCAGGACGTGCCCTTCGAGCACCTGGTGGAGGTTCTCAACCCGCGGCGGACGACGGCGCACCACCCGCTGTTCCAGGTCGCCCTCACCCTGCAGAACGCACCCGCCGCCCGTTTCGGGTTGCCGGACCTCGACGTGCGCCCGCACCTGGCGGCCACTGGAACCGCCAGGTACGACCTGCTGTTCTCCCTGACCGAAGGCCACGACGATGCGGGGGTACCGCGCGGTCTCGGCGGGGTGGTGGAGTTCGCCACCGACCTGTTCGAGACGGAGACCGTCCAGCTGCTGGTGCGCCGGTGGGAGCGGGTGTTGCGGGCGGTGGTGACCGATCCCGGGCTTCCGATCGGGGCGGTGGAGATCCTGACCCCCGACGAGCACCGTGCGGTGGTGGCACTGGGCGAGGGCGCTCCGCTGTCGCCCAGTCCCCCGCTGGTCACGGACCTCCTCGCCGACCAGGCGTGTCGGACCCCGGAGGCGACCGCCGTGGTCGGCGACGGGGTCGGGATGAGCTACGGCGAGCTGGACGCGCGGGCTTCGCGGCTGGCCCGGGTGCTGGCCGGCCACGGCGCCGGCCCGGAAAGGGTGGTCGCGGTCCTGCTGCCCCGCTCGGCGGAGCTGCTGGTCACGCTGCTGGCCGTCCTCCGCACGGGTGCCGCCTACCTGCCGTTGAACCCGTCCGACCCCGAGGAGCGGCGGAGGGAGACGATGGTCGACGCGGGTGTGGTGGCCCTGGTCGGCCAGGATCCTCCCACGGCGGGGGACGCGCCGTGGCTGGTCATCGACCTCGACGACATCACGTGGGCAGAGGGCGGGGGTGAGCGGCACCGCCAGGAGATCCGCGCCGACCAGGCGGCATATGTGATCACCACGTCGGGGTCGACGGGGACACCCAAGGGCGTCGTCGTCGAACACCGCAACCTGGCCGCGCAACTCGACTGGCTCCGGAGGGCGCATCCGGTCGGACCCGGTGACGTGGTCCTGCAGCGCACGTCACCCGCGTTCGACGCCTCCGTCTGGGAGATGTGGCTGCCCCTGGTCTCGGGAGCCGCCGTGTGCGTCGCCACGGACGAGGACGTGCACGACCCGCGGCGCCTCGTGGCACTGATGGCGCGACACCGGGTGACCGTCGCGCAGTTCGTCCCCTCGCTGCTCGCCGCGCTACCCGCCCCGACCGAAGGGCACAGCCTGACCCGACTCCACTCGGGCGGGGAGCCGCTACCGGCGGCGTTGGCGAAGGCGACCAGCACGGCCTGGAACTGTCGCGTCGTCAACTTCTACGGCCCGACGGAGACGACGGTCCAGGTCGCCTCCGCCGACGCGACCGGAGCGGCGCGGGGGAACATCGTGCCGATCGGTGGGCCCGTGGATGGCACCACCCTGATCGTGCTGGACGATCGGCTGCGGCCGGTGCCCCCCGGAGTCCCCGGTGAGTTGTACGTCGGGGGAGCGCAGGTCTCCCGGGGATACCTGGGCAGACCGGCGCTGACGGCCTCCCGCTTCGTCGCGGGCCCGGACGGGTCCAGGGTCTACCGGACCGGAGACCTCGTCCGATGGAACCCGGACGGCGAACTGGACTTCCTGGGCAGGACCGACGCGCAGGTCAAGATTCGAGGGCACCGGGTCGAGCCCGGCGAGGCGGAAGCCGTGCTGACCGCGCACCCCCACGTCTCCCGAGCGGTGGTCGTCGCCCGGGAGGACATCACCGGAGAGCGCAACCTGGTCGGATACCTGGTCATCGACACCTCCAGGGATCAGGAACGGGGTGCGCCCGAAGGGGCGGACGCCGAGGTCGAGCAGATCGCCGAGTGGCGAACGGTGCACGACTCCGTCTCCTCGGGCTCCGACGCGAAAACGTTCGGGGAGGACTTCGTCGGCTGGACCAGTTCCTACTCCGGCCGGCCCATCCCGCTCGCCGAGATGCGGGAGTGGCGGGCCTCGGCCGTCGAACGAATCCGGCAGGAGCACCCCCGCCGGGTGTTGGAAGTAGGTGTGGGGACCGGGCTGCTGCTCTCCCAGTTGGCCGGTGGCTGCGAGGCGTACTGGGGCACCGACCTGTCCGCTCCCGTCGTGGACCGGCTGCGCGCGCACGTCGAGGCCGCTGGTCTCGGCGACCGCGTGGTGCTGCGCCGGCAGGCCGCCGACGAGTTCGACGGACTGCCGCACGGGTTCTTCGACACGGTCGTCCTGAACTCGGTGGTGCAGTACTTCCCGAGCGGGGCCTACCTGACCAGGGTGCTCGACGGGCTGCTCGACCTCCTCGCCCCCGGGGGCAGGGTCATCGTGGGAGACGTCCGCAACCTGGACACGTACGGGGAACTGGCCGGGGCGGTGTTCCGGCACCGCACCGGTCGGCCGCCTGTCGCCGGCGAGTTGGACCGCGCCCAGCTCCTGGAGAAGGAACTGCTGGTCTCGCCGGCCTTCTTCGCTGACTTCACCGACAGGGTCGGAGGTCTGGACATCCGGTTGAAGCGGGGCACGCACCACAACGAACTCACCCGTCACCGCTACGAGGTCGTCCTGCACAAGGAACCGGTGCGGACCCTCGACCTGACCGGTGCTCCGGAGCTGCGGTGGGGCGGGCAGGTGCGGAGCGTGCAGGACCTACCGACCGCCCTGGACGGACCGTTGCGCATCAGTGGCATCCCCAACGCCCGTCTGGCCGAGGAGTTCGGAACCGGCACCACCACCGCCGTGGACCCCGAGGACCTGGTCGGCCGAGGCGGCGAGCTCGGGTTCCTCGTCCTACCCACCTGGTCGGCCGCCGGCCCGAACCTGTTCGACGTCGTGCTGTCCCCCACCTCCCTCGACGCCACGGCCGTCACCGGTCTCCTCCGCCCGGCCAGCGACGGGGCTCCGCTGGTCAACGACCCGGCGGCGGGACGCCGAGTACCCACCGTGCTGGCCTCGGCTCAGGCCGCCCTCGAGCAGCGCCTACCCGCGCCCAGCGTGCCAGCCGCGCTGGTCCCCCTCCGGGAGATCCCGCTGACGGCCAACGGCAAGCTCGATCTCGCGGCGCTTCCCGCTCCCTCGGTCGCGGCGAGCGGTGGGCGTCGGGGTGGATTCCGCACACCGGACCAGGAGGTGCTGTGCGGCCTGTTCGCCGAGGTACTCGCCGTTCCCGTGGTCGGTGTCGATGACGACTTCTTCGCGATGGGCGGGCACTCGCTGCTGGCGACCAGGCTGATCAGCCGGGTTCGGTCCACTCTCGGCGTGGAGCTGCCCATCCGTCTGTTGTTCGACGCTCCCACACCCGCGGGCCTGGCTCGCGCGCTCGACGCTACCCGGGTGACCCGCCCGCCGCTGGTGCCGGCGGAACGCCCGGACTCGGTGCCGCTGTCGTTCGCCCAACGCCGGCTGTGGTTCCTGCACAAGCTCGAGGGGCCGTCCGGGACCTACGCGGTGCCGATCGCCCTCCGCTTCCACGGTGAGCTCGACGCCGACGCCCTCCACGCCGCGGTCCGGGACCTCCTGGTCCGGCACGAGTCGCTGCGCACGGTGTTCCCCGACACCGAGGACGGGGCGAGGCAGTTGATCCTCGACCCGGCTGCGACCGCGACCGACTGGGAGTTCCGCACGGCGACCGAGGAGGAACTGGCGGCGGCGATCGCGGAGGAGGTCGACAGGGGCTTCGAACTCGAACACCAGGTTCCCCTCCGTGCCCGGCTGTTCCGCCTGGGCGCCGAGGACCACGTCCTGCTGTTGGTGACCCACCACATCGCCGGCGACGGCTGGTCGACGGGCAGGTTGGTTGCCGACCTGGGCACGGCCTATGGTGCGCGGCGCGCCGGGTCGCCCCCCGCCTGGCGCCCCCTCCCGGTGCAGTACGCGGACTACGCGCTGTGGCAACGGGACCTCCTGGGTGAGGAGTCCGATCCCGGCAGTCTGGTGAGCGGACAGCTGCGGTACTGGACGGACCGGCTGGCCGGCCTGCCCGCGCTGCTCGACCTGCCCACGGACCGGCCCAGGCCCGCCGTCGCGTCGTATCGGGGAGCGACCTTCGAGTCGACCTTCGGCTCCGACGTCCACGCCGGTGTGGTGGCGTTGGCCCGCGCCTCGGGGGCCACGGTCTTCATGGTGATGCAGGCCGCGCTGTCCGCGTTGCTCAGCAAGCTCGGGGCGGGTCACGACATCCCGATCGGCAGCCCGGTAGCCGGCCGCACGGACGAGGCGCTCGACGAGCTCGTCGGGTTCTTCGTGAACACCCTGGTGTTGCGAACGGACACCAGCGGGGATCCGACGTTCACCGAACTGGTCGACCAGGTACGCACGCGCGGCCTGGAGGCCTACGCCCACCAGGACCTGCCGTTCGAGTACCTCGTCGAGGCGCTCAATCCCGTCCGCTCCCCCGCTCACCACCCGCTGTTCCAGGTCATGCTCGCCCTGCAGAACACCCCCGCGTCCAACGTCACCCTGGCCGGGGTCGATGTCAGCGCGCATCCCGTGGGCACGGGCGGTTCCCGGGTCGACCTCTCGGTCCACCTCTCGGAGTCGCACGACGCGTCAGGGAATCCCGGGGGCATCGCGGTGCTCGTCGAGTACGCCACGGACCTCTTCGACCGCGACACGGTGCGGGAGTTGGTGGGGCAGTGGGACAGGCTGTTGCGCGCCGTGCTCACCGATCCCGATGCCAGGTTGAGTCGTGCGCGCATCGTGGACCTTGTGGCGGACGCGACGGACCCGGTGTCACCCCTCCCGCAGGTGGTGCCACCGGTGGGGCTGCTCGCCCGTTTGGAGGACCAGGTACGTCGCGCACCACGGGCGCGTGCCGTGGTGTGCGGCGACCAACACCTGTCCTATCACCAGCTCGACCGTGCGGCGAACCGGCTCGCGCACTGGTTGCGGATTCGCGGCGCCGCACCCGAGTCCCTGGTCGCCGTGCTGCTACCACGCTCGGTGGACCTGGTGGTGGCCCTGCTGGCGGTGCTGAAGGTTGGCGCCGCGTACCTGCCGCTGGATCCACGTCAACCAGCGCTCCGGCTGGAACAGGTACTCCGTGGCGCACGGCCCGTGGTGACGTTGGACGAGGCGGAGCTGCGGGCGGCGGATCTCGACCGGATGCCCGAGACCCGCCCGGCGGTCGAGGTGCACACCGACACCCTGGCCTACGTGATCCACACCTCCGGGTCGACGGGCCAACCGAAGGGCGTCCAGGTCACGCGGGGCGCCCTGGACACCTTCCTCACCGCGATGGACGGTGTCGCCCGGTTGTCGCCGGCGGACCGGGTGCTGGCGGTCACCACGGTCGGGTTCGACATCTCCGCCCTGGAACTGTTCCTCCCCCTGGCCAACGGCGCGCGGGTGGTGATGGTCCCCGACGTCGAGGCTGGCGACCCCGCCGCTGTCGGGCGGCTGATCGCCCAGGGCGGTGTCACGGTCGTGCAGGCGACTCCCACCCTGTTGTCCGAGCTGCTCATCGACGGTACGGCGGACCTGACCGAGGTGCGTGTCCTGGCTGGCGGGGAGGCGTTACCCGCCGGGCTGGCGGGTGACCTGGCTGGCCGGGCCTCGTCGCTGACGAACGTCTACGGCCCGACCGAGGCCACGATCTGGGCCACCTCCGCTCTCGTGGAGGAACCGGTGGAGGCGGCGCCGCCGATCGGGGCGCCGTTGGCGGGCACCGGTGCCCGCGTCCTGGACGACCGGCTGAGCCCGGTCCCGTCCCGGGTGGCCGGTGAGCTCTACCTCAGCGGTCCCCAGGTGGCGCGGGGGTATCTGGGTCGCCCGGGACTGACCGCCGAACGGTTCGTGGCCGACCCGTTCGGCCCGCCCGGCGGCCGCATGTACCGCACGGGTGATCTGGTCCGACGAAACGCCGGTGGTGCCCTGGAGTTCCTCGGGCGTGTCGACGAGCAGGTCAAACTCCGTGGGTTCCGCGTTGAACCGGCCGAGGTCGAGACCGTCCTCACGGCGCACCCGGCGGTGGAACGGGCGGTCGTGGTCGTCCGCACTGACGACCGGGGCGACCGGCGGTTGGTCGCCTACGTGGTGACCCACCTGGATGCGACGCCGTCCGCCCTGCGTGGGTGGCTCGCCGAGCGGCTGCCCGACTACCTCGTCCCGTCCGCCGTGGTGCTCCTGCCGGCGCTGCCCACGACGCCCAACGGCAAGGTCGACCGTTCGTCGCTGCCGGCTCCCGAGGTGACGGCGACGGTGGGCAGGCCTCCCTCGACCCCGCACGAGGAGGTGCTCAGCTCGCTGTTCGCCGAGGTGCTCGGTGTGCCGGTGGTGCCGGTCGACCGTGGCTTCTTCGAACTGGGTGGGCACTCGCTGCTGGCCACGCGGCTCGTCAACCGGGTGCGGGCGGTGCTCGGACGGGAGCTTCCGGTGCGCGCGGTGTTCGAGGCGCCGTCCGTGGCCGCGCTGGCGCACCGGCTGGGGGTGGGCGACAAGCGGGAAGCGATGGACGTGCTCCTGCCGTTGCGGCCCACCGGTGACCGACCGCCGTTGTTCTGCGTGCACCCGGCGTCGGGTATGAGCTGGCCCTACGCGGCGCTGCTCCCCCACCTCGACTCCGCCATCCCGGTCTACGGACTCCAGGCACCAGGGATGACCGGTCGTCGTCACGAGTCGGCCGAGGAACTCGCCAGGGAGTACGTGGACCGGATCCGCGAGGTGCAGCCGCACGGCCCGTACCACGTGCTGGGCTGGTCCTTCGGCGGGCAGCTCGCGCAGATCATGGCGAGCGAGCTGGCCAGGCGCGGTGAGGGCACCGCGCTCCTCGTCCTGTTGGACGCCTACCCGCCCGATCCAGCCGACACGGGGAAGCCGGACCGGGTGGTCTCCGAGGAGCACCTGGACCTGATGTACCGGGGGATGCTCGAACTGTTCGACATCGAGCATCCCGGCGGCCCGCTGACCCACGAGAACGTGGTGACCGCGTTGCGGGAGCACAACACGGCGCTCGCCGGCCTCGACGAGAGCGAGGTGCGGGCGCTGGTGGAGAACACCCTGCACCACAGCCGGCTCGGCGTCGAGGCTCGACACGAGGTGGTGGCGTGCGACGCGCTGGTCATCACCGCGTCGGACGCGGAGGGCCCGTCGGCCAACGCCACGGCCTGGAAGTCCTTCGTGGAGGGAGAACTCCGCGTCTTCCCGGTCGCCGCTCCGCACACCGGACTGATGCGTCCGGACTCCCTGGCCGAGATCGGTCCCATCCTGGCGGCCGAGATCGACCGGTGCCACCGCACGAACGACCCGTCACGAGGAGAGTGAGGTCCGATGGACCTGGAGATGCTGCAGGCCAAGATCCACCGTGCGACCGTGACGCGAGCGGATCTGCACTACGTGGGTTCGCTGACGCTCGACGCCGACCTCATCGCCGCGGCTGGCATCCTGCCGGGGCAGAAGGTGGACGTCGTCGACATCGACAACGGCGCGCGGTTGTCGACCTACGTCATCGAGGGTCCCGCGGGTAGCGGTACCGTCGGGATCAACGGAGCGGCCGCACGGCTCATCAGCCCTGGTGACCTCGTCATCATCATCGCCTACGCGCGGATGCCCGCGGAGGAAGCACGCCGGTTCGTACCGTCGGTGGTGTTCGTGGACGAACGGAACCGCGTCGTCCGGCAGGGCGTCGACCCGGCCGAGCCGCTTCCGGGAACCGTCCACGGGGCGACACCGGACGGGGGTGCGGCATGACCTCGGACGCGTTCGACGAGATCACCGCCGCCTCGGAACTACCGAGACTGGTCCGGCTCGGCAAGGATCTCTACGGCTGCGTGTTCACCCTGATGAAGCTCGTGCCCGCGCGGCACATCCTGCGCAGGGCCGCGCTCTCGGGCGAACTCGGCCCACGCAGCACGATCGTCGAGACGACCTCGGGCACCTTCGGGCTCGCACTGGCGATGCAGGCCGCGCTCCTCGGGCGGGACCTGATCCTCGTCACTGATCCGGTGGTCGACCCACGTCTGGTCCGGCGCCTGACCGATCTCGGTGCCACCGTGGACATCCGCGAACGGCCCGACCCCATCGGCGGGTTCCAGGCGGCGCGGTTGCGGAGGGTGGCCGAGATCCGTGCCAGCCTCCCGGACACCTTCTGCCCGAACCAGTACGACAACCCCGACAACCCGGGCTCATACGCGCGGGTCGCGGAACAACTGGAGCGCGCGTTCGGTGAGATCGGCTGTGTGGTGGGCCCAGTCGGCTCGGGTGGTTCGATCTGTGGAACGGTCGGGGCGTTGCGGACCACGTCTCCGGCCACCAAGGCCGTCGGGGTCGACACCCACGGGAGTCTGCTGTTCGGCCAGCCCGACGGACCCCGGTCCCTGCGTGGCCTGGGCAACAGCGTCCTCCCCACCAACGTGGACCACCGTGTGTTCGACGAGGTGCACTGGTGCGGAGAGACTGAGGCGTACGCCGCGACCAGGCACCTGCACCGGTCGCACGCGTTGTTCCAGGGGCCGACCAGCGGAGCCGCCTACCACGTGGCCCGATGGTGGAGCGCCCGCAACCCGGGCGACTTGACCGTGGTGCTGCTGCCCGACGAGGGGTACCGATACCTGGACACGGTGTACGAGGACGGCTGGCTGGCGCGGCGTGGCATCGATCTCGCGACCGCGTCCACCGCACCGGAACGCACCACCGACCCCACCACACCCACCTCGGTGTGGAGCTGGTTCCCCTGGGCACGCCGGTCCTACACCGATGTCCTCGGAGTGTCGAGCACACCGGCTGGGAGTGCGGTATGAGCGACACCGGGAGGTTGCGGGCGGGGTTGTGGCCCCGGACCCGCCGGGTGGTGTTCGGCGGGAGCACCTCGGAGGCGGTCCGGTCCGAACTCCGGTTGAACACCAGCGTCGACCTCGCTCACGTCACGATGCTCGCCGAGCGGGAGATGCTCGACCGAGCCACCGCCGGGGCGCTGCTGCGGGAGATCAGGGAGCTGAGGGATGAGGACTTCGCCTCCCTCCTGGATCGACCAGTGCCCCGAGGCCTGTACCTGATGTACGAGGACGCACTGATCTCCCGGTTGGGTGAGGAGGTCGGCGGAGCCCTGCACACCGCCAGGTCCCGCAACGACATGAAGGCCACGACCACCGCGATGCGGCTGCGGGGCGAGGTGCTCGACCTGCTCGACGAGCTCGCTCGGTTGCGCGCCGTGCTGCTGGCCAGGGCGAGGGCGCACAGCCGAACGGTGATGCCGGTGTACACCCACTTCCAGCCCGCGATGCCGATCACGTACGGCTACTACCTGCTGGGTGTCGCGTTGGCACTCGGCCGGGAGTGCGACGCGGTGGTCCACGCCTCGGACGAGCTTCGCCGCTGTCCGCTGGGAGCCGGGTCGGTCGCGGGCAGCGACCTGGACATCGACCCCGCCCGCACGTCGACGTTGCTCGGCTTCGACAGCCCGCCCCTGCACGCGCTGGACACGATCGCGAGTCGCGATACCGTGCTCCGGACGCTGTCGTCCCTGTGCGGGGCCGCGGTCCTGCTGAGCCGGCTGGCCACGGACCTCCAGTTGTGGAGCACCTCGGAGTTCGGCTTCCTCCACTTTCCCGACCGGCTCGTCGGTGGCAGCTCGGCGATGCCCCAGAAACGCAACGCCTTCCTGCTGGAACACGTGAAGGCGGGCGCGGGAACCGTCATCGGTGCGTGGACGGCTGCCGCCTCCATGACGAAGTCGACACCGTTCACGAACACCATCGAGGTGGGGACCGAGGCGGTGGGCACGGCCTGGCCGGCTCTCGCCTCGGTACGGGACACCGTCCTGTTGTCCCAGGTGTTGGTCAGTGGCGCTCAGCCAGCACCCCCTGCGATGAGCCAGCGGGCACGGAGCGGTTTCGTCACCGCGACCGCGATGGCCAACCAGCTGGTCCTGACCGGGGTCCCGTTCCGGAAGGCGCACCGTGCGGTGGGCACGTCGGTGCGGAAAGCGATCGACCAGGGAGCCGACGAGCTGTCCCACGTCGAGGTCCCGGGATCGACCCCGGCCGCCGCTCCCCGGCTGGAGGACAGCGTGCGCGACCACCGGTACGGAGGCGGCCCCGGAGCCTTCGCCGACGCGTTCACCTCGGCCCGGGACGACCTGTCGCGGCATGCCGCCTGGCGGCGTGACTGGAGAGCTCGGATCAAGGCGGCCGAGGCGGAACTGGCCTCGGCCGTCGAAAGGGTCATGGGGGCGGGATCCGCACATGTCAGTTGAGAAGGGCCGGGCCTTCGCCCTGGTCGAGAGCAACACCACCGGCTCGGGGCGGCTGTTCGCGTCAGCGGCGCGGGCCAGGGGTCTGCGCCCGGTGGTCCTGACCGCCGATCCTTCACGGTATCCCTACCTGCGGCGGGACCACATCGACGTGCGCGTCGTCCGAACCAGTGAACCTGACGAGGTGCTCGCCGCGTGCCGGACGATGCGGGACGAACAGGGCCTGGCCGGTGTCACCTCCAGCTCGGAGTACTTCATCGGTACTGCCACCGCCGTCGCCGCCGCCCTCTCGCTCCCCTCCGGGGATCCCGAGGCGATCGCCCGGTGTCGGCACAAGCACCACCAGCGCGCCGCGCTCACCGAGGCCGGTGTCCCCGTCCCCGACTTCCGCGTCGCCACCGATGTCGACTCCGCCTCGCTGGCGGCCACGGACCTCGCCCTTCCCGTCGTGGTGAAGCCGAGCACCGGGTCGGGGTCCGTTGGCGTACGCCTCTGCCGGACCAACTCCGAGGTGGCCCGCCACGCTCGCGCACTGTTCGGCACCGGCGCGCGGACACCGATCCTGGTCGAGCGATACGTGCGGGGACCGGAGTTCTCCGTGGAGACATTCGACGGGAACGTCGTGGCGGTGGTGGGCAAACATGTGGGCCCGCATCCCCACTTCGTCGAACTCGGGCACGACGTACCAGCTCCAGTTCCCCCGGAATGGGCGGCCGAACTGCGACGATGCGCGCTGGCGGCGGGGTCGGCACTCGGACTCGGGTGGTCGGCCAGCCACACCGAGATCCGCATGTCCGAGGACGGCCCGGTCATCATCGAGGTCAACCCCCGCCTGGCTGGCGGCATGATCCCCACACTGGTCCGGCACGCCTGCGGGGTGGACCTGGTGGACTGGGTGGTCGCGAAGGCCGCCGCCCTGTCCCTCCCCACGGTTGACCGCTCGGCGTCCAGTGCCTCCATACGCTTCCTGCGGGCACGAACGGGTGGCGTGGTCACCTCGGTGATCGGGCAGCGGGAGGCCGCGGCTAGTCAGGGGGTCGAGTCGGCGGTGGTCACGGTCGCCCCGGGGGACGAGATCCAGCTCACCCGTTCGTTCCGTGACCGCCTCGGGTACGTCATCGCCACGACAGCGGCTGGCGGCGATTCGGGCGCCCTGGCCGACGCGGCCCTCGCGCACCTCCGCGTCAGCGTCGAGGCCGGTCCGCGGGAGCCACGTCGATGACCGCCGACCGTTCCACCACGACCAGGACCGGTGTCGGCGCGGCCTATGGCACGTTCGGGGAGCTCCTCCAGGGTGTCCTTCCCGAGAGGGACGGGGACTTCCTCGTGACCCTGCCGATCGGACAGCGTTCGACCGCGACGTTCTCGCTCGGCGACCACGACGAGCTCGCGGTCCAGCCCGCTGGCAAGTGGAAGTCGGCGCGGATGGCGGGCCTCGTCCTGGCGGCCGCCGGTCTCCCTCCGCGTGGCCTGCTGGTCATCGGCAGCGACCTTCCGGAGGGCAAGGGCTTGGCCAGCTCGTCAGCTGACCTCGTGGCGACAGCGCGGGCCGTCGGCCGAGCGCTGGGAACTCGGTTGTCCACGAGGGAGGTGGAGGCATTCCTCCGCAGGATCGAGCCGACCGACGGAGTGCTGTACCGGGACGTCGTGGCCTACCACCACCGGTCCGCGCGACTGCGGGGGCGACTGGGACAACTCCCACCGGCCACTATCGTCGCGATCGACGAGGGAGGCCAGGTGGACACGGTGGCCTTCAACCAACTGCCCAAGCCCTATTCCGCCTCGGACCAGCGGGAATACGCCATGCTGCTCGACCGGCTGCGCGTGGCGATGCGACGAGGGGACCTGAAGGAGGTGGGTTCCATCAGCACGCGGAGCGCGGAACTGAACCAGCGGCTGCGTCCCAAGCGGACTTTCGAGCAGATGCGTTCGGCCTGCGCCGAGGTTGGAGGGCTGGGAGTCGTCGTGGCGCACAGCGGCACGATGATCGGCGTCATGCTCGACGAGTCCGACCCGGACTTCACCGAGAAGTGGCGTGCGCTGCGACGGTCGGAACCGCTGTGCGCGGGCAGTCCCGTCTCCTTCCGCTCGCTCCGGTCGTCCAGCTGACACGCCCGGTCCGGCGCAGGAGGTACGGCGCCGGCGCGAAGGACCCCGGTCGGGCGACGGATCCTCCCGGTGCTGTCCGCGTCCCCCGGGGCGCACGGCAGGGGGCTTGGAGCGTCACACCGCTCCCGAGGACACGCAACGACCGATTACCGGGTGCAGGAGGAACCGTTCGTCCTCAACCTGCGCGACCAGGTTGGCGTCGACCAGCAGGTCAAGTGACGCCTCGACCTCGTCCCGCGCGCGAGCGACCCGGCTGGCCAGTGAGGAGGGGGTCGTGACGGTTCCCGTGGCAGCGAGGGCCGCCAGTACGGTGCGTTCGCTCTCCTCCAACCTCGCTATCGACGAGGACACCACGGTGAGCAGGCTGACCGACTCCGCCCGCAGGACCGAATTCGTGTCCCGACTGGCCAGTTGTCGGGCGAGCACGGAGATCCGCAGCACGGGTCGGTGACGCAGTCTGTTCGCGGCGAGTGTCAGAGCCAGTGGGTGACCCGCGCACGCCTGGATCAGCTGGGCGGTCGCCGTGGCCTCAGCGTCGAGCCGCTCGGCTCCGACCAGGCCCGCGAGCAGTGATCTCGCGGCACTGTCGGAGAGGGCGGGAAGCGAGCAGGTGTGCGTCGCGGGGAGCGCCAGCAGCTTGTTCCTGCTGACCGTGATCAACGTGGACCCGGTTGACGAGGGGAGCAGCGGCAGAATTCGCTCGCTGGACACCACGTCGTCGAGGACGACGAGGATCCTGCGGTTCGCCATCCTCGCGCGCAGCACGGCGGCCTGGTACTCGTCCCGGTCGAGCCCATCCTCCGCCGCCACCCCCATGCTCGCGAGCAGGGAACGCACCGAGTCGGCGGTGGACAGGGGGGATGGGCCGTGACCTCGGAGGTCGAGATAGTACTGACCGTCGGGGTAGTCAGCCGCGATGGTGTGCGCCAGCCGCAGGGCGAAAGCGGTCTTGCCGACGCCGGGCATACCGTCGATCGCCACCACCTGTCGCCGCTCCCGCGCGCCGGACATCACCTTGAGGACACGGTCGAGTTCCTCGTTCCGCCCCTCGAGGGAGCCGGTTTCGGCGGGGAGGTTGGAACGCAACACCTCCACCCGGCCCGTGGCGGTCGCCGCGGGAGCGAAGCGCTCCGTGATGCGGTCAATCGCCCGCTCGTCGCGGTTCAGGACGGCTTGGTGCGCCGCGAAGAGTTCCTCACCGGGTTCCATGCCCAATTCGTCGAGGAGCCTCAGTCGCATGCTGGAGTAGACCATCAGGGACTCGGCCTGTCGGCCACTCCGGTACAGCGCCGCCATCAGCAGGCAGGCGGCCTGCTCGTGCAGCGGATGCCGTTCTCGTATCTCCGTCAGGTCGAGCACCGCGCTTGGGTGGTCACCCGCGGCGATGTCCAGTCCCGCCCGCCGCATCAACAGGCCCAACCGCAGCTGGTGGAGTCGAACGCGATCCTGGGCCAGCAGCGGGCCTGGCAGTCCGTCGAACGGTTCGCCCCGCCAGAGCGCAAGGGCGTCGGCGACCTGGCCGTATCCGACCTGGTCCGTGCTCCGGGGAGCCGCCGCCCTGGCGAAACGGACGGCATCCACCGTGTCCGGGTCGATCCGCAGGGTGTAGCCGGGGCGCCGCCGTTCGATGACCGCGGCGCCAGCCAGCACCCTGCGCAACCGGTAGATGTAGGTGGGGATCACCTTGCTCGCGCTACTCGGGATCGCCTCACCCCACACCGCTCCCAACAGCTCGTCGGACGACATCGTGACGTTCGGGCGGGAGAGCAGGACACCGAGGAGGGCGCTCTGCCGTGCTGGTCCCGGGTGGAGGTCCTTCCCCCGGAACTTCGCCCGCAATGGCCCGAGGACGTCGAACGACAGGCCGGAAGACAACGCAACCCCCCACAGATCCGTGTTCGCTGGAAGAGCACGAACTATTGAACGTGACTTCCGTATTTCGACGAGTGGACAATTGGGTCCCATCATCCAGCTCACGGAAAGGCGAACGGCGGACCCACGAGCGCCGGCTCCGAACCGCCCTCCCATTCGGAGGTGATGCGCGAGCGCGGGTGACACGAAGCCGGGACACCTGTCCGCGCGACTTCCCCGCCCGGCGAACATGCTCCAACACCTCACACCGCTTTCCGAGTACCGACGGTACCCAGCAGGACACGGACCGTGTCCCGGATTCCCGCAGTACGATGCGGCGTGCCCGTCCCAGCCACTTCGAGGCCAGGGCGCATTCCCTTCCACGCCCGCCCCGCAGCCTGGCCGCCCTCGCGGCTCGTCGCCGCCGATGAGCGCCGTCAACACCGTGCCCCGTCCCACTCCGCGGCGGCCGACCGGCGGACCGGTGCGCACGACCTTCGCCGGGAGGACCGCCCACATTCCAACTCCCGCCGGCCGTCCGAGCGGGTACTCGCCCGCCACCAAGGGATGTGGGGCCCGGCCGACCTGAAACCATTCGTCGACCACGCCGTGAGCGATTTCCCCAATCCAGGACCACTCCGCAGCTCCGCTCCCTCCGAACCACCCACGTTCCCTTTCCCGCGCGACGCGCACACCACGGCCGCCGATGATTGCCGGCACCCATTTGCGCGCCGACCCGGAACAGTGGGCACCGGACGCAGGCGTTCGGGATCGTCGCACTCGGCGATCAGCCCACGCTTCACACTAGCATTTCACACTTTTGGGGGCTTGTCCTTAACCATCCGAACACTTAACTTATCGCTGGGGTACACCCCACTTCTCCTTAAGAGGCACCGTTAGCCCCCCGGAGCTATCAGCCCGTTACTTTCCGTGTTCATCAATACCCGGCACTGGTCTCTCCTGAGGCTCATTCCAGCCGCCCTCCACCTGCGGACGGTCATGGCCCAACGGGTGGTGTTGGCGCCCCCGCTCCGCCGAGCGACCTACCGGCACCACGTCTCCCACCCAGCCACGCCGCACGAGCGCCAAGCGCGCCCGGGTTGCCCAGGGGGCTGGTGGCCTGCCCGGAGGAGTCGAAGGGTCCAGGCGCTCGCGCCGGCCACCGGGCCAGCACCCCCGCAACACCTGGGCGGGCCACCGCGACGAGCAGCCACCTACCGCGTCGACCTCGACGCAAACGCCTTCGCCGGCACCCACCGGCTGCTGCCGCGAGTCAGACTGGGCGACACCCACGTCCGAAGGACGTCACCCTCCGCCTCGACGACGCCCAACTCGTCCCGGTGTACCGGGTCACCATCGCACCCGGTCCCTCGTGACCACGTCGGGAACCCGTTGACTCCGTCCCGGTAGCGGGACCCCCGGCGTCGAGCCCCCTCCCACCGTGGTGCCCCAGCTGACCGCTCCCTCGTGGGACCAGTTCCGCCATCCGCCCACTCCGCCCGGTCTCGCCCAGCCAGACCGTCGCTCGCCCACCGACCGGGAGGTGCGCGTCCACGAATCGCGATCAAGGCCAGCGCCGGTCCGGCCAGCTCCTCCTGGTTCGTCGGGCCCCGTGGGCGAACCGCGGCGCACCCGCTTCGAAGCCGCTCAGCGACTACCCGCCCACGCGGGGCACCCTGGCGGGAATTCCCGCGCGACACGGCGACGCCAACGGCCGTTGCCGTCCGGCTGGGGGCGGCGGGTCGGGCCGCGAGGTCACACTGGTCTGTCGGGGACCAGTCCGAGGCTGATGATGTGGCGGGCGCGGCCGTCACCGGGAGCGGTGCGGGTGCGACGTTCGACGGCGGCCTCGATCTCCTCGACGAGTTCGGCGAACTCCTCGTCGGTGACCCAGACGACGCCCTGGCGGTAGAGCAGGTTGTCCCGGGCGGGTTCGGTGTCGTCACGGGAGAGGTACCGGTCGAAGTCCGCCAGCATCGCTCCACTGAAGACGGTGAACGCTCGGCGGTGGTCGTCCTTGGTCATGGTGCCGCGGGCGTCGTCGTCGACGAGGGCCCGGTCCTGGCGGACCCGGTAGCTGCGTTCGACGGTGCCGCGCACGGGCCTCTCCCGCACCACCTCCAGTATCTCGGCCTGGGCCAGGGCCGCGACGTGCCGGTACATGGTCGCCGCCGGGATGTCGGGTAGCCGGTCACGGAGCTGTCCGGTGGTCAGCTCGCCGGCCCCCAACAGGGTCTGCAGGATGCGCAGCCGGACGGGGTGGAGGAGAAGATCCGCGGTTGCCATGAGCTGATGGTCTCACATCTGATAACGTTCTCGCCGCTGAGAACAATGTGAGATGGAGTGGAACGTTGCCCGACCTCGACATGACGGTCACCGCGGATGACGGGACTCCCCTGGCCGGCACGCTGACACTGCCCGCCGGGCCCGGGCCGCACCCCGCCGTCCTGCTGTTGCACGGTTCCGGTCCGCTGGACCGCGACGGCAACACCCCGAAGCTGCCGACGAACCTCGGCCCAGCCCTGGCCTCGGCACTCGCCGCCGAGGGGATGGGGACGCTCCGCTACGACCGGCGTGGCGCCGGCGCCACGCCCGGCGTCTGGCAGGCCGCTGGGTTCACCGGCAACCGCCGGGACGCCGAGGCCGCGGTGCGGGCGCTGGCCGCGCACCCCGCCGTCCGCGCCGACGCCGTCGGAGCCCTCGGGCACAGCGAGGGCGCCCTGCACGCCATGTCCCTCGCGGCCCACGGGGACGTGCGGGCCGTGGTGCTGCTGGCCGGTTACGCCCGCCTGGGAGAGGAGGCCATGCGTTGGCAGGCCGGCTCGATCTTCGGCGGTCTGCCCGCACCCCTCCGCCTGCTGCGGCGCCCGCTCGCGGCGGTGGGCGACCGCGTCCTCGACCGTCTCCGGCGGACCGACACGGACGTGGCGCGCCTCGCGGGGATCCCGGTCAACGCCCGGTGGATGCGCGAGATGCTCGTCCACGACACGCGCGACGACCTCGCCGCCGCGAAGGCCCACGTCCTGGCCGTCACCGGTGACAAGGACATCCAGGTCGACCCAGCCGACCTGGCCACCATCGCTGGGCTGGTGCCGGGCGGAGCCGAGACCCACCGCGTGCCCGACCTCACGCACGTCCTGCGCCGTGACCCCGGCCGCCACACCCTGCGCTCCTACCGGCGGCTGCTGCGGCAACCGGTCGATCCCGAGCTGCTCGCGCTGGTCACCACCTGGCTCGGGCGCCAGCTCGACGCCGTCCCCGGCGCCTGACCGCCGCTTCCCACACCCCGCACTCGACACGAGGAGTACCTGGCATGTCCACGTCACCATCTACCAGCCCGTACCGCAACGACCTCGTCCTGTTCATGGCGATCTCCTTCGTCGTCAGCTGGGCGTCCTGGGGCGTGGCGATCGCGATGGGCGGGCCCGCGGTGAACCCGCCCGCTGTCCTGCCCCACCTGTTCGGAGCGTTCGGGCCCTCGATCGCGGCGCTCGTGATCCGCATCCGCCGAGGACGGCGGCGGGAGGCCGTCCCGGAACACGCTGCGCGGTTCCGGATCCCCCTGCTGGTCTGGGTTCCCGTCCTCCTGGCATTGGCCTCGGCGACCGTGCTGGCTGGCGCGTTCCTGGCTGGCGCGGGTGACGGGCCGACGCCGAGCTTCGACTCCGGGTTGGAGATGATGAGCGCCCAGGGGCCCGTGCTGTTCCTCGTCATGATGGTGATCTCCGGACCGCTGGCCGAGGAGCCGGGCTGGCGCGGCACCGCGTACCCGAGGATGCGCGCGTCGATGAGCCGTTTCCAGGTGGGCCTGGTGTTGGGCGCCGTCTGGGCCGTGTGGCACCTGCCGCTGTTCTTCATCGCCGGGACTGTCCAACACCAGCTCGGTCTCATGACTCCCAGCGGCGTGCTCTTCGCCGTCAGCTCCATTCCGATGGCCATGCTCTGCTGCTGCGCCTACGAACGCGCCGGCGTCGTCGGCTCGGTGGCGGCGCACTTCGCGGTCAACGCGACGATGGTCCTGCTCAACGTCCAGCACCCCGTCACCCAGGCCATGATCATGGGCATCCAGGCGCTCACCGTCACCGCCCTGCTGCTCGCCCCGATCCGTGCGGTGGGACAACGGCGGCACACGGGTGACAGCGGCGCGCCGCGCGTCGTCGAGCGCGTCTGAGCCCCACCGCGGGGCCGGGCGGCCCGGGCGGTACGACTGGTCCCGCGCGGGACTGCGGGCCGGCTCCGGTCACGCGTCGCGGGCTGGCTTCGGAGCGACCACCACGGCACGTCGTCGACGACCAGGCGCGCACCGGGACGCCGCGGGTCTGGTCGCGAGGCGCTGCCCCGAACGCGTTCCCGCCAACGCCTCCTGGCGGAGCCGGCCCGACGACGTCCGTCACGGGCGGCACGCCGGTCACGCGTCGGCGCCGGGTTGTCGCTACGGGCGCCCGGCCCCGCTCCCCACCCGCCCGACACGCATGGCACGCCCCCGGTCGGTGACGACGATCCCCCTGGCTGACGCGGGGTCCCGAGCAGTTCCTCGCCGCTCTCGCGGAGGTGACCCGTGTCTCCTCCGTGGAGATCGAACGTCCTCTGCACACCCCGCCCCGCATCCCCCAGGTGATCCGCCCGGACGACCACGGGCACGCCGTCCGCTGGCCCAGGACGGTGATCACGCCACCGGTGGGATCGGGCAGCCGCTCCGCCCGTCGAGGTGCCCCTCCGCCAGTAGTGGGCGGTGGTGCGGGCGGCCTGCGAGGAGGCCGCCCAGCCGCGCCCGGCCTGGATGCCGTCCCGGAGCGCGGGTGAGGGGTCGGTCATCCCCCTCGCCCACGTCGCACCGGCACGAGGGTCAGGACACCGCGCGGCGCTTGAAACCGATGGTGCCCAGGACCACGAAGACCGCGGTCATCCCGACCAGCGCCACCGAGCACAGCCAGTACGGGATCGTCTGCACCGAGTTGTCCAGCAGGACGTCCCGCATGCCCTCGCTCGCGTAGGTCAGGGGGTTGAGGGCGCACACGAACTGGAACCACGGCAGGTGCGCGAGCCCGTGCCACGGGAACTGCGTCGCGCCGGTGAACATCAGCGGGGTCAACGTCGCGGTGAACACGATGTCGATCTTGGCTGGGGGGACGAAGGTGCCCATCACCATGCCCACGCCCGCCGCCGCGAGGGAGCACATCACCAGCATCAGGAAGGCGGGGAGCAGGCCAGCGGGATCCCAGGACACGCCGTCCAGGATCAGGAACCCGATCGGGATCATCACGACACCGGACATCAGTCCGCGCAGCGCGCCGAAGACGACCTTCTCCAGCGCGACGACGCTCATCGACACCGGCGCGAGCAGTCGGTCCTCGATCTCCTTGGTGAACGAGAAGTCCATGACCATCGGCATGGCCGTCGCCTGGAGCGCGCCGAGGAACCCGTTCAGCGCGATGACACCGGGGAACAACAGCTGGGCGAAGCCCGGGGCGATGAAGCCGAGGTCAGCGAGGACCTTGCCGAAGATGAACAACATCAGGAACGGCTGGAGCAGGGTCTTGACCAGGAACCCCGAGAGGTCCTTGCCCGTGACGTAGAAGTCCCTGCTCAGCAGTGCGCCGAACACGCGCAGCGCCGTGCCCAGCTCGGCGCGGTCGCGCCGCGGTGACTGTGGTGCCTGCGGCGGCACGTCGATGGCGGTCATCGGAGCTCCCGTCCGGTGAGGTAAAGAAACACGTCCTCCAGGCTCGGCTTGCTCACGGAGAGATCCGTGATGTCGCAGCCGATCCCCGCGAGGACCTTGAGCATGATCGGCACGACCACCGAGGAGTCCACCGAGGTGTACAACCGGAACTGGGTTCCGTTGGCACCGCCGGCGGTGGGGGCGGGGACCGGGAGCCACGGCGGAAGCGGGATTCCCGGCGGCGGTGCCGGCATGCCGGCGCTGATCTTCTCCACCCGTTCGACGTTGTCCAGCTCGGACAGCGCCGTCACGACGGCGTCCGCCTGGCTCTCGTCCGCGTTGATCGTCACCGTCAGGGTCGCGCTTCCCGGCAACGCGCTCGTCATCGCCGCCGGAGGGTCGATCTTGAGCATCTTCCCGTGGTCGACGATGCCGACCCGGTCGCACAGCTTGGTGGCCTCCTCCATGTCGTGCGTGGTGATCACGACGGTCACGCCCTCCTCCCGGAACCTGACGATCTCGTCGTGCACGAAGACGCGGGCCTGGGGGTCGAGGCCACTGGTCGGCTCGTCGAGGAACAGCACCTCGGGTTCGTGCATCAGGGCCCGCGCGATCATCACCCGCTGGGCCTGGCCACCGGACAGCTCCTCTGCCTTCGCCGTGGCGCGGTCCCGGAGGCCGACGCGCTCCAGGATCTCCTCCGCTCGCTGTTTGCGGACCGCGCGGCTCACGCCGTGGTACGCCGCGTGGTAGAGCAGGTTCTGCCGCACGTCGAGGGAGCGGTCGAGGTTGTTGTGCTGCGGGACGACGGCAAGTGCCCTGCGGGCCTTCCTCGCGTCCGTCGTCACGTCCCTCCCCGCCACGATGGCTTGTCCGGACGTGGCCACGACCCGGGTGGTGAGCACACCGATCGTCGTGGTCTTCCCGGCGCCGTTGGGTCCGAGCAGTCCGAACACCTCACCCCGGCGAACCGAGAAACTCAGTCCGTCGACCGCGGCCGGCATGCTGGGCACATACCGCTTGACGAGTTCGCTGACCACCACGGCGTCGCTCATGCGGCACATCGTCGGGGGTGCGGTCAACGGGGCAACACCCCTACAGCCGTCGCGGTACCGCAGTCTTCGACCACTAGGGGGCGCGGGGAACGCCCAGGGGTTGCCGGTCGTGCGTGGACCGACCTAGCGTTCGAGCGTCGTTGTGGAGTCCGGGAACACCCCTGTGGAGGTTCGGTGACGACTGAAGGCTCACCGCATCGCCTCACTGTGCTCGGTGCGG
The DNA here is from genome assembly GCF_000429185.2 of Actinoalloteichus caeruleus DSM 43889. GTDB lineage: Bacteria > Actinomycetota > Actinomycetes > Mycobacteriales > Pseudonocardiaceae > Actinoalloteichus_B > Actinoalloteichus_B caeruleus. Next base: position 1,131,613 of record NZ_AUBJ02000001.1, read on the forward strand.
GCGTGATGGGCACCGGTATCACCGCGATGGCGGTCGGTCACGGCGTGCCCGTCGTGCTGGTGGACGTGGATGCGGACGCCCTCGCTCGTGCGCGCGCGGAGGTGTTGGGCAAGGTGCGGCACGCCCGGCTGATGGGCACCCTCCCCGAGGACCGCGCCGAAGGGGAGCTGGTCACCACCTCGTCGGTGGGCGCCGAGTGCTCGGACGCGACGGCGGTGGTCGAGGCGACCACGGAGATCCCGGAGATGAAGGCGAAGGCACTCGGGGAGATCGCCGCCGCGGTCCCCGAGGGGACCCCGTTGATCTCCACGACGTCGGGAATCCCGATCGACGAGATGGCCGACTGGGTGCCTCGGCCGGCGGATCTGGTCGGTACCCACTTCATGAACCCGGCCTACCTGATCAACACCGTCGAGATGATCCGAGGGCCCCGGACCGCCGAGAGCACGATGGCGCGGGCCACCGCTCTGCTGGAGGCCATGGCTCGGCGGGTCATCGTGGTCCGGGACGCGCCCGGCTTCGTCACGAGCCGGTTGCTGCATCCCATGATCAACGCGGCGGCCCGCGTCGTCGGCGAGGGCACCGCGACCGTCGAGGACGTCGACGAGTTGATGCGGGGATGTCTCGGCCACCCGGTCGGACCGCTGCGGACCGCCGACCTGATCGGGATCGACAACCTGGTGGACTCCCTCGTGGTGCTGCACGAGCGCACGGGCGACGAGAGCGCCCGCCCGTGCGAGCTCCTGTTGGCGAAGGTACGTGAGGGGAACCTCGGCCGTAAGACGGGCCGTGGCTTCTACGACTACGGAAGGGCTCTGTCATGATGGCTGACCACGCGGAGGTGACCGAGCGGACCGTGGTGGCCGAGCTGCTCACGTTCCTCGAGGAGCGGACCAAGTCCGCGGTCACCGAGGACCAGGACCTCTTCGCGACCGGTGCCGTGTCCTCGATGTTCGCCATGCAGCTGGTGGTGCACCTCGAGGAGGCGTACGACGTCACGATCGTCGGCGGCGACCTCAAGCAGGTCAACTTCCGCACCGTGCGGGCGATGGCGGAACTCGTGCTCCGCCTGCGCGAGGCCCAGGGCGTGACGGGCGGTGCCTGACGCCCTGACGAGCGCGCGGGACCTGGTCGGCACGCTCGTGGCCGACCGCGCCGACGCGTGGGACGCCGCGGGGCGGTTGCCGGAGGACCTTCTCCGGGACCTCGGCGGACGGGGTCTGCTGTGCGCCGAGGTGCCCGGCTCCTACGGTGGGCTCGGTGCCGGCAGCAGGGACAGCGGCGAGTTCACCGCGTACGTCGGCAGCCTCTGCGGTTCGCTGCGCAGCATCATGACCTCGCAGGGGATGGCGGCGTGGACGGTGCGACGGCTGGGTGACCAGGACCAGCGGGCGGCGTACCTGCCACGGCTGACCTCGGGCGAACTGGCGGCGGTCGGCTTCAGCGAACCTGACGCGGGCAGCGATCTTTCCGCGATGACGACGAGCGTGCGCGTCGAGGACGACGTGGTCGTCCTCGACGGCGAGAAGATGTGGGTGACGGGTGCGTGCTACGCCGACCTGTTGGTCGTCTTCGCCAGGTCTGAGGACGACGTCGTCGTGGTCGTGGTGCCCACCGCGACGCCCGGTGTCACCGTCGAGCGGATCCCGGATCCCCTGGGTTGCCGGGCGGCCGGGCACGCGAACGTGCGGTTCTCCTCGGTCCGGTTGCCGGCGTCGGCCGTGCTCGGCGGAACGGGTCTGTCGCTGCTCGCCACGACGGCGCTGGCCTACGGCCGGATCTCGGTCGCGTGGGGTTGTGTCGGCATCCTCAGAGCCTGCCTGAACGCGGCGGTGACCCACGCCCGGACCCGGGAGCAGTTCGGCAAGCCACTCGCGCGACACCAGCTGGTGGCACGGCACCTCGCCGAGTTGCTGGTGTCGGAGCAGGTCGCCACGCGGGCGTGCGAGCACGCGAGCGACCTGTGGGACGCGCGGTCCCCTGATCTCGTCACCGCGGTCGTGCTGGCCAAGCACGTCGCGGCCGGGCACGCGGCACGGGGTGCCGCGACGGCGACGCAGGTGCTCGCCTCGGCTGGTGCGGCGCACGGGCACGTGGTGGCCAGGGCGTACCGGGACGCCAAGTTGATGGAGATCATCGAGGGCAGCACCGAGATCTGCCAGTTGATCCTGGCGGAGCACGCCGTCGCGACGGTGGCGTGAGCCCGCCGGGGAAGGGTGTGGGAGGACTCGTGTCGCAGGAGCGGACGCCCCTGGTCAAGTGCCTGGTCTGGGATCTGGACAACACGCTGTGGCAGGGGACCCTGCTGGAGGACGACGAGGTGCGGCTGGCCCAGGCGGTGCGGACGGTGATCAGCACCCTGGACGAACGTGGCATCCTCCAGTCCGTCGCGAGCAAGAACGACCACGACCACGCATGGCGGCGGCTGGAGGAACTCGGTGTCGCCGAGTACTTCGTGCACCCGATGATCGGGTGGTCGGCCAAGTCCGGTTCGATCCGCGCCATCGCCGACGCGTTGTCCTTCGCGCACGGCACCATCGCGTTCGTCGACGACCAGCCCACTGAACGGGCGGAAGTGTCGTACCACCTCCCCGAGGTGCGGTGCTACTCGGCCGACCAGGTGATGACGCTCCTCGAACTCCCCGAGTTCTCCCCGGAGGTGGTGACGGTCGACGCGCGACGCAGGCGGCAGATGTACCAGGCGGGGCTGCGGCGCGTGGCCGAGCGGGAGACGTTCGAGGGCCCGGACGAGGAGTTCCTGCGGTCGCTCGAACTGGAGATGCGCATCGGGCGGGCAACGGCGGCGGAGCTGACGCGGGTGGAGGAGCTGACGCTGCGCACCAGCCAGATGAACGCGACCGGGGTGCACTACTCGGACGCCACGCTGCGCGAGCTGCTCGACTCACCGGACCACGAGGTGCTCGTGACCACCATGAGCGACCGTTTCGGTCCGCACGGAGCGGTCGGCGTGCTGCTGCTGCGCACCGACGCGGGGGTGTGGCGGCTCAGGCTCCTCGCGACCTCGTGCCGGGTCGTGTCCTTCGGAGCCGGCACCGCCATCCTGAACTGGTTGTCCGACCAGGCCGCCAGGGCGGGCGTCCACCTGGTCGCCGACTTCCGCCGCACGAGTCGGAACCGCATGATGGAGATCGCCTACCGGTTCGCCGGCTTCGAGGAGGAAGACTGCGCCTGCCTCGCGGCGATCGCGCCGGAGGACGACATCACGACGCTGCACCTCCTCCCCGGACGCACCGACCCGCCGACGACGATGCGACTCACCGCGCCCGACCTCAGCGGGCGCTGACCCCGGTCGACTTCCTGCGCGCGAGGGTGATCCCGTCCGCCATCATCAGCATCGACAGTTCGACCCGGTCGTCGTCCCGCAGGAACGCGTTGAACTCGCGGATCGCTTGGACCTCGGGGGACGTGGCAGCGGCGTCGATGACCTGCCCGGACAGGAGGGTGTTGTCGACGACGATCAACCCGCCCGGCCTGACCAGGGGGAGCGTCCGCTCGTAGTAGGTCAGGTAGTTGGTCTTGTCCGCGTCGATGAAGGCGAGGTCGACGCTGTCCGGCCCCAGTTCGGCGAGCAGGGCGGTGAGGGTGTCCGCGGCGTCGCCCACCCGCGGGTCGATGCGGTCGAGCACCCCCGCGCGCCGCCAGAACTCCGCTCCGATGGCGGGCCACTTGTCGCTGATGTCGCAGGTGACGACCCGACCTCCGGCCGGTAGGGCCCGCGCCATGCACAGGGTGCTGTACCCGGTGAAGGTGCCGATCTCGAGCACGGTCCGCGCCTCGCACAGGCCGACCAGCATCGCGAGGAACTGGCCTTCCTCCGCGAGTACCTGCATGGCCCGCCCGGCCGGGTACTGCGCGGTCTCCTCCCGCAGTTCACGGAGGACCTGGTCCTCGCGCAACGACACGGTCCGCACGTAGTCGGACAGTTCCGCCGTGAATTCGAGCTGATTCGCCACCAGGCGATAATAGGGTAGCCACGCGTTATCGCACCCGATTCCGGGAATCCTCCGACTGGCGGCCCCGCGCGAGTCCACTGCCCCCACTCGGAACGCGACGGGACAGGGGTTCTCCGCCACCAACAGGGGTTGTGGCGGCCAGGGCTCGTGCGCAGACTCGGTCCGCATCATCAGTTCGCCCGGCAGGTGCCGCGCATGGATGGGGTCGTACATGAAGACCAACGTGACGGACGTCCTCGGCGGCGAGTCCGTGTTGACTCTGTCCGATGCGGAACGCGCGGACCTCACCGAACTGGCGTCGTCGCTCGCCGCCGACGGTTCCCGGGAGGTTGACGACCCGAACTGGCTCGCCACCGCGCGGGAGCTGTGCTGCCAGCTTCCACCACGGCTGGCGTCGTCGCTGCGCCGCTTCACGTGGGACTCGGGTCCGGAAGCCTTCCTGCTGCTGCGTGGCCTTCCGGTGGATGAGACCACGCTCCCGCCCACCCCGACGGTCGCCGGATCGGTGCAGCGCGAGGCCAGCGTGCCGGCTTCCGCGCTCGTCCTGGTGGCGATGGCCATGGGCGAGCTGGTCGCGTTCGACAAGGAGAAGGCTGGCGCGCTCGTGCAGGACGTCGTCCCGGTGCACGGCATGGAGGAGTTCCAGGGCAACGCGGGGTCGGTCGTGTTGTCGATGCACGTCGAGAACGCCTTCCACGAGCACCGTCCGGACTACGTGGGCCTGATGTGCCTGCGCAACGACCACGACCGGGTCGCCGGTCTGCGCCTGTCGTCCGTGCGCAACGCGCTTCCGCTGCTGTCCGACGAGGTGCGGTCGGTGCTGCACGAGCCGAGGTACGTGACCGCCGCCCCACCGTCGTTCGACCTGCCGCCCGGCGCGGACGAACCGCACGGGATCCTCACCGGTAGCCCCGAGGACCCGAGCATCAAGGTCGACTTCCACGCGACGGTTCCGGGTGACGAGGTGGCGGCCGCCGCGATGTCCTCGTTGCGGAAGGCACTGGACTCGGTGTGCCGCACGTTGACCCTGGAGCCGGGTGATCTCGCGTTCGCCGACAACCGCCTCGTCCTGCACGGGCGGACCGCGTTCGAGCCGCGCTACGACGGCGCGGACCGCTGGTTGCAGCGGGTGTTCGTCCACCTCGACTTCCGCCGTTCGCGCCCGCTGCGGCGGGGCGGTGGGCACGTCATCACCGGCACCGACCGCTGAGCTGATGCTCCGTCGAACGAAGGGTTGCCCATGACGGGCTGGGATGGCGACGTGTACACCAGGCCGGTCGCCCCGATGGACACCTGGTTCCTGTTGTACCCCGACGCGGTCGCCGGGATCATCCAGGTCTTCGTGGAGGGGACCGGGACGATCGACCCGGACCGGCTGGCCGAGGCTGTCGAGGCCGCGTCCGAGGCGTGTCCCGGTACACGCCTCGTCCGCGAGGGCCGGACCTGGGTGGACAGCGGCGTGGCTCCCCCGCTGCGGGTCGTTGACGGGAGCCGGCTCGACAGGACCGCCTTCACCGGGATGCCGGTGCTGCACGACCGGATGCCCGAGACGGGACCGCCGTGCGAGGTGCTGCTGCTCACCGGGTCACCGACCACGGTCGTGTTCCGCGCCGACCACGCCGCGCTCGACGGCAAGGGCGTGCTGGTGTGGGTGGAGGACGTCTTCCGTGTGCTGCGCGGTGAGCGGCCACGCGGTGCGAGTTCGGAACTGACCGAGGCCGACGTCATCGCCGGTGCCCCTCCACCGTCGGGTACGGCGCTCGTCTCCGACCTGGAGTGGCCCTCGGCGTTGGGTGCCGCTCCCCCGCACCGCACCGGCCTGTTCTGGCGGCGCCGCACGGTGGACGGCGCGCACCCCGCCCTGGTGGCCAAGATCGCGTCCGCCCTCACCCGGTACGTGGGGCGTCCGGTCGGCCGGTTCATGGTGCCGGTGGACCTGCGCAGGCACGCCCCGGACATCCGGTCGACCGGGAACCTGATCACCAACCTGCTCTACGAGGCGTCGGCCGAGGACGACTGGCACACGGCGCACGAGCGGCTGCTCACCCTGCTCGCGGGGAACGTGGACCTCCTCTCTGGCGTTGACCCGTCCCTGAGCCGGGTGCCGCTGGAGACAGCGCGGCCGCGGATCGCGGCGTTGGACGGCTTCTCGGCCAGGAGCAACCGCTACCCGGCGCTGGCGATGCTCTCGCACCTGGGCAGGATCGACCTGGCCGAGCTGAGCACCGACACGTTCCACGCGACCACCCTGTACCCGTTGCCCAGCTCCGGCCCGATCGGTCCACCGGAACTGAACTTCGTCGAGTGCGGCGGGCGGACGGAGATCACGATCGGCTGGCACGACTCGCCCGGAACGGCGCGGCGGGCGGAGGAACTGCTCGACGTCCTCGCGGACGTGTTGTCGCCCGGGAGGAACCGGACGTGGGCGGGCAACGACACCGATCGACCGTTGGCCAGGGAGGGAACGGTCGTCGAGCAGTTCCGCGCCCAGGTGGCCCGCACGCCGGACTCGGTGGTCCTGACCGGCCCTGAGGGTGAGATCAGCTACGCGGAACTCGACCGTCGCTCGGACGCCGTCGCCGCCGAACTGGTGGACCGGGGCTTGGGCCCCGATGCCCTGGTGGGTCTGCTCGCCGGGCGCACCGTGGCCGCGATGGCCGGGATCTGGGGCATCCTCAAGGCGGGTGCGGCCTACCTGCCCCTGGACCCCGGCCAGCCGGACGCGCGGCTCGCCGACCTCGTCACCGACGCCGGCGTCACCACCTGCCTGGCTGAACGGGAACACGCCGGGCGCACGGCTATTCCGGGCGAGTGCGCGGCGGTGGTCCTCGAGGACGTCGCCGCCTCGGGTCGTCGGGTGCCGGCGGCGCCGGTCGCTCCGGACGACCTCGCCTACGTCATCTACACCTCCGGATCGACCGGGCGCCCCAAGGGCGTGGAGATCCAGCACCGAGCGCTGAGCACCTTCGTCAGCTGGGCAACCCGGATCTACGAGGTCGGTCCGGACACGAGGTTCCCCCTGTTCTCCTCCCTCGCCTTCGACCTCTCGAACACCGCGATCTTCCTCCCGGTGCTCGCCGGCGGCTCCGTCGCGTTGGTTCCTGACGAGCTGGACCACCTGGTGCTGCGCGACGTGCTGGAGAACCTCGGTGCGACGGCCCTCAAGCTGACCCCGACGCACCTGGACCTCATCGGTCGGCTCGGGCTGCGCCCGACCGGCTTCCGCACCGTCATCGCCGGTGGTGAGCTGCTCCGGGGTCCGGTGGCGCGCCGCGCGCAGGAGACGTTCGGGGAAGGGTGCCGGATCTTCAACGAGTACGGCCCGACCGAGACCACGGTCGGCTGCATGACGTGGACCTTCGACCCGGATCGGGACGGTGGGGCCGTCTCGGTCCCGATCGGGGTCCCCACGGACAACACCCGGATCCACCTGCTCGACGCCGACCGCCGGTTCGTCGAACCCGGTGAGGTCGGTGAGATGTACCTGTCCGGCGCCCAGCTCGCGCGCGGTTACCGGGGTCGGCCGGACCTCGACCGCGAGCGGTTCGTGACCCTGGCCGACGGCACCCGCGCGTACCGCAGCGGGGACCTGGCACGGATGTTGCCCTCCGGCGTCCTGGAGTCGGCGGGCCGCGACGACGAGCAGCTGAAGATCAATGGTTACCGCATCGAGCCGGCGGAGGTGGCCAGGGCGCTCGAGGAGCACCCGTCCGTGACGCGGGCGTTCGCGGTCGGCAGGGCGCGGGGCGAGGACAGGACCCTGTGCGCCTACGTCGTGCCCGGAGGTGGCGGTGAGGTGGACGTCGACGCGCTCACCGAGCACGTGCGCGCCCTGCTGCCCAGGTACATGGTGCCCTCGGTGATCTCGGTGGTACGGGAGATCCCCCGCACCGGTAACGGGAAGGTGGACGTCTCCCGGCTGCCGGACCCGTTCACCGGGGCGGCCGGTGAGCCGTCCGATGGGGAACGCCGCGACGAGGTCGAGGAGGCCGTCGCCACCATCTGGAGCACGACCTTGGCCGTTCCGGCGGACCGCATCGCTGGCGACGCGGACTTCCACCGGCTCGGGGGCGACTCCGCGGCGCTGTTGGCGATGTTGGCGACCGTGTCCCGCGAGGTGGTCGGGAAGGACCAGGAGCAGGAGTTCATGTCGCACCTGCCCACCATCGTCCGCCGCCCGACCCTGTCGTGGGTGTCCGAACTGGTACGGCGGAGTCGCCACACCCCGGTCTGATCCGGATCCGCAACCCGGCCAGCCGCGCGACCGCCGGGCCCGGTGCGCGAGCGACCATGACTGGTGCCCGATCGTCTGCCGCGTTCGTCCCCGACCGCTCGGATTCCCGGACCGGTGCGCGTCCTGGTTGGTGCTCGACGAGGTTGGCCGCGGCGCGGCGTCTCCCGGGGCACGTCGCGGTGCGCGCCTGGATCAGGCCAACCAACTCGACCCGCCGGCTCACCTCGCTCGGCGCGGACCGGAACGAGCGGTGGCACCCTGCCCACCTGTGGACAGGATCTCGTGGCTGGGCACGCGCGTGCCGGTTCGTCGGTTCGCCTCACCGGTCGGTGCGGGGTCAGCTGGTGCCACCGACCGCGACGGGCCGAGCGCCGAACGGCTCGACACCCGGCCCGGGGTCGCGGTGCGCCGGGTCCCTCAGACCCCGCTCCTCATGCGCCGTTGCTGTTCCTCCAGGTCGGAGCGGACCTGGGCCCCGAGCCCTGGCGTGCCGCCCCGCCGGCTCGGAGGACGGATGTCGTACTTGGCGGCGATGACGAATCCGGTGGCGAGGATGCCCAGGCCGAGCACCATCATGCCGATGATCACGGGCCACTGGAGGTGATCCGGCATCCATAGCGCGAGGAACCACGACCGCACGTCGGAACCCACGAGTTTGAGGATCATCGGCACCACGCCCTGCGGCAGCAGTGGAATCCAGCACAGCACGAAGCAGGCCACCAGCGCGACGGTCGGCCAGCCGGCGCCGCTGGCCTGGGGCCGACCGTCGGCAGGGGACTGACCACTGGCTGGGGCCGCGGGCCTGGCGGTCGCGATCCGATGTCCGGACCGCATCAGCTGGAGCAGGCCTGCCCCACCACCGGCGAGCCGCCGGTGCGCGAGGCCACCGAGACCCCAGGTGTACAGCGCGCCGGTGGCGACGCCGACGAGCACGGCCAGCCAACTGAGCGCCGACGAGTCGACGGCGGAGGCGATCCACAGCGTGCCGAAGGTCGGCAGGGTCGAGAGCGCCATCAACCCGAGCACCGCGAGGACCTGCACGAAGTCGATCCGGTTGTCCCAGGCGCCGCTCCCCCGCTGTCGGGGGTCGGTCATGGGTACCGGGAACAGCACCGCCACGAGCACGACGGCCCCGCACCGGCACCCAACACGCTCGCGGTGAGGGCCAGCGCCCACGGCCAGGCCCACGACAACCCTGACACCGCCGTGAAGACGACGGTCAGCACCAGCGCGATCGGCGCGACGATGACGAGCCAGGCCAGTTGCCGGCCACGCACGTCGGCGCGCTCACCCCGGGGTGTCACCATCGTCAGCCACAACGCGGTGCCGTCCGACGCGTACATGTTGGCGCTCACCGCCGCGACCCAGACGGCCACGATCACCCCGGTCCACGGCAGCAGCACGTCAGCACCGATCACCAGTGGGGTCACCGTCTGGAGGAGGCCGTAGAAGAGCGCGAAGTACAGGAAGTTCGTCCTCGTGACGTCCCGGAACCAGGTGCGCAGTTCCTTCGCCGCCACACCCGGCACCCGCCCGGTCCACCGGTCGAGCGGCCCCGGCTTCGACGGGGTGACCCTGCGAGTCCGCCGGCCCTGGGCGCGGCCCGAGGTGAGTTGCCTGCCGAGCAACGAGGCCAGCGCGGCCACCAGCAGGAGATCCGCGACGAGGAGCCCACCGAGACCGGCCATGACGAGCGCCCAGTCCCCGCGCCCAGCCGCGTCCACCGCGGTCAGCGCCCATCCCGACGGCAGGGCGTGCACCGTGACGGAGAAGCCCGCGGGGAAGCCGCTGGTGAAGGCGTTGCCGAGCGCCGGCGCGATCGCCCAGACGGTACCGCCCGCCGCCATCAGCACACCGGTGAACAGTCCCGACAGCGCCGCCCCGAGCTGCGAACGCACCACCTGCCCGCGGCCGGTGACGATCACCTTCGACACCAGGACCACGAGCACGAGCGTGAGCAGGAGCCCCGGCACGGCGACCAGGGCGGGGACGACACCGCTTCCGGCGCCGTGGACCACGAGCGCGACCAACGCCACCAGCGTCACGATCGGGCCGACGCCGACCGCCCCGGCGCTGACCAGGCCCACGGTGAGCACGCGTGGCCGGATCGGGAACAACGAGAGTTGGTCCGGCCGGAGTTCCGTTCCGCCGCTGCCGAACAGGATCGGTCCGAAGGCCCACCCGAAGAACCAGACGGCGAGCGCCGCGCCGAGCAGGTCACCGGAAACCGATGCGACGGGAGCCGTGATCCCCGCGATCCAGATGGTGCCAACGGCGGCGAGGAGACCCACGAGCGCGCCGAGGACGAGCTGGGCGGCCCGTTGTCCGGACAGGGAGCGGCGCAGCAGGGTCAGTTTCAGCCGGATCAGGTCGCCAACCACCGCAACCCCTCCGCTCCCGTGTCCTCTCCGCCGACCAACTCCATGAACCGCTGCTCCAGGCCGCCCGCTCCGACTTCGGACATGGGACCCGCGGAGAGCACCCGCCCGGCCGAGAGCACGGCGACGTGGTCGCACAACTGCTCGACGACGGCCATGACATGGCTGGAGAACAACACGGACCCACCGGAGTCGACGAACCTGCGCAGGATGGCCTTGACCGTGGCCGCCGACACCGGGTCCACGGCCTCCAGGGGCTCGTCCAGCACGAGCAGGCGGGGTCGGTGCAGCAGCGCGACGGCGAGGCCGATCTTCTTGCGCATACCCGTGGAGTAGTCGATCACGAGCGTCCGCTCGTCCCGGTCGAGTTCCAACACCGACAGCAACTCCGCGGATCGCTCGGACACCACCTCCGGCGCCATACCGCGGATGCTGCCCGCGAACGCCAGCAGCTCGCCGCCGGTCAGCCGTTCCGGGAGGGCGAGGCCGTCGGGGAGCACCCCGAGTACCTCCTTGGCCGCGACGGGATCCGCCCAGACATCCGAGCCGAAGAGCGTGACGCTGCCGGCGTCCGGGCGGAGCAGCCCGACGGCCATCGACAACAGCGTGGTCTTTCCGGCGCCGTTGGGGCCGACGAGGCCGAAGAAACTGCCCGCCGGCACGACGAGCGACACGCCGTCCACCGCCGCCTTCGCGCCGAAATCCTTGCGCAGCTCGTCGATCCTGAGCGCCGCCGTCGCGGAGTCCGCTACCGCGGGGACTTGCACGGATTCTGGATTCGGCACAACTGGCCCCCTTTCCGCGGCAGTCGCCGCGCGCACATCCTATCGAACCGTGATCGGACGACCGCGCGGGGGAGCAATCAGCACCACCACGCACCAAAAACCCCGCAAGAACTCGGCGAATACCCCTGCACCACCCCCTACAACATTCCCGAAATCACTTCTGTTGACCGCGAACCGGTGCATTGCTAACGTGCCCAACCGGAACCCGGTGAAGAATAAACCGAACGCCAGACACCCGAACCCGAACCGAGTTCCCCTGATTCCGCCGCCGTTTTCCTCCCGGCTGGCGGAAATCCGCGCACCCCGTGTTCGGAATATCTGGCGTCCACCCAGGAATGAGGTACCGACATGCGTTCCACGAGCAGGAGCGGGCGGGTCGTGGGCGTCGCGACGGCGGTCGCGGCGCTTGGCCTGCCCTTCGCCGGTACGGCCCTCGCGTCCGACGACGCCGTCGCGGCGGAGCCGGCCGTCACCGTCGCGCCGGCCACGGGTCTGCCGGCCAGCGGCGAGGTCGACGTCGAGGTGAGCGGTTTCACCCCTGGTGAGACCGTCAGCGTGACCCAGTGCGGTGGTGATGTCGAGACCGGGGACATCCTCTGCCGGGTGGACGACGCTCCGACGGTGTCCCTCGACGAGGACGGCGCCGCCAGCACGCCGCTGACCGTTACCTCCACTTTCGAGGGTCTCGACCTCGTGACCGGCGAAACGATGACGATCGACTGCGGGACCTTCGACGGCGGTTGCCACGTGGGTGTCGCCCAGACTGAGGGTCTGTTGTTCGCGAGCGCACCGATCTCCTTCGACTGATCCGCACCGCGAAGGACGCGGGTCGCGCCGCGACGGTGTTCCTCCCCGTACCGGGAAGTCATTCCGCACCACCGTTCACCCCCTCACCAGCCCCGCTCGGAAAGCCAGTGCCGAATTCCGGAGGCGACCTGGGGGGCATGCGTGCCGAGCATACTGAAATGGTCGCCAGGCACGTCGATCTCGGAGTGGGGAAACTCCCACGACGAACGCCACGAACCGTCGTCGGCCCACTCGCCGAGTGGTGTGTCCGCTCTGGCGAGCAGGGTCGGCACGGGAATGTCGGCCGCCTGCCAGTCGTCGAGCAGGGGGATGTAGCCGGCCCAGGCGGTGATGCGGTGGTCGTCCATCGGGGTGTAGGCACCGTCCGGCGCGGCCATGCCGCTGAACAGTTCCGGCAACCACTTGGCCAGTACCGGGCTACCGACCGGGTAGCTGTCGAGGAGCACGAGCGCCACCGGGGGCCGACCCCGCTCGGCCAGCGCCGCGGCCAGCGAGTTGGCCATCATCGCGCCGGCGGAGTGACCGGCGAGGACGAACGGTGCCGGCCCGAGGGTGTCGAGCACCGTCTCGACGTGCGTCCGGATCAGCACGTCGAACGTGTCGGGCATCAGCTGGCCCGGCGCGAACCCGGGATGTTGCAGGGCGTAGACGTCCCGGTCACCCCGGAAGCCGGCCGCGAGGCGGGCGTACTCGTGGAACCCCGATCCCATCGCCACCGTGCAGCAGCAGACGAGGCTCGGGCGGGTCCCCCCTTCCGCGAGGCGCATGATGCTCGGCGGACCGGCCAGTTCGGCCGGATCGCGGTAGGTCGGCCGATAGGTGGCGAGTTCCAGCAGCAGTTTCGAGTAGGTGTCCGGCCGGCCGCTGGTCATGCTGTGCTGGAACAGGGCGCCGAGGATGCCGTCCGAGACCGGCGCGGTGGCCTCGGCGACCGGCTCCGCGTCCCCGTCGGTGGTGACGAGGGTCGTGAGGTGCCGTGCGAGGGCGGTGGGGCTCGGGTGGTCGAACAGCAGCGTCGCGGACAGGGCGGTGCCGACGGCGGCGCGGAGACCGTCGCGCAGCTCGACCGCGGTCAACGAGTCGAAGCCCTGCTCCAGGAAAGCGCGCTCCGGGTCGACCGCGTCGGCTGAGGGGTGCCCGAGGACGGCCGCGACGTGCTCGCGGACCAGCTCGAGCAACACCCGGTGCCGTTCGGCGGGGGTGGCACCAGCGAGCCGCCCCGTGAGCTCCGCGTGTTCGGCCCCCGCGTCGCCACGAGCAGGTCGTTCCTCCCGGGCGTCGGCGGGGTCGACCAGGTCGAGGAGCAGCGGGCTCTGCCGCACGGAGGTGAAGGAGGCCGCGAACCGGTCCCAGTCCACGTCCGCCACCGCGACGCTCGTGTCGTCGTTGTCCAGGGCGTGACCCAGCGCGTCCAGCGCCGCGTCCGGTGCCGGCATCCGCAGCCCGCGCCGTTCCAGCTGGGTTCTCAGCGCGGTGGAGCGCTCGCCGCCGTCCTCCCACGGCAGTCCCGCGAGCGCCGTACCAGCCAGTCCCCTGGACCTGCGGCGTCGGATGAGGGCGTCGAGGCTGGCTCCGGCAGCGGCCTGCGCGGCGAAACCACCGCTCCCCCAGGTCGCCGCGGTCGAGGTGAGGACCACGAAGGTCGTCTCGGGTGCGTCGAGGACGACGTCGAGGGCCGTCGCCAGGTCCACCTCCTCACGCACGGCCGCGTCCACCACCTCGCCGCTGGTGTTCGCCAGGGGGCTGCCCGGGTCGGAAGTGGTGGTCAGGTGAACGGCCCCGGACACCGCGTGCCCCTGGTCGCGGAGCCGGGTGAGGAGCGCCCCGGGGTCGGCTGGGACGTCGAGCACGGTCACCGGGGCGCCCGTCGGAACGGGGCCGGCCCCGACGTCGACCGTCGCCGCCAGCTGCCCGGTCGTCGCCGTGGTCCGGCGCAGGAGGACGACGTGTTCGGCACCCCGCTCGGTGAGCCAGCGCGCGACCGACGGGCCACGCGTGGCGATGTCACCGGTGACCAGGACCGTGCCGGTGGTCCGCCATGAGGTGCTGGCGCGACGGGCGCCGAGGGCCGCGGGCACGAGCCGTCGCGCGAACACCCCCTGGGCGCGGACCGCGAGCTGGTCCTCGCCGTTGGGCTCCGCCAGCACGCTGACGAGCCGAGCGTCGGATTCCGGGGTGGGGGCCACCGGGACGTCGATCAGCCCACCCCACCGGTCCGGGTGTTCCAGGGCCGCGACGATCCCGACCCCCCAGAGCGCGGCCTCGCCGCCGGGTGCCGGGTCGCCGGGCGCGGCCTCGACCGCACCGCGCGTGACACACCAGAGCGGCACCTCCGTGCCCGACTCGATCAGGGCCCGCAGCGTCTCGACCAGGTCCCGCACCGCGCCGCCCACGAGGACCACTCCCGTGAGGTGATCCGATGCGGCGAGTTCGTCGACGACCCGTTCCGGCTGGGTGGCCCGGACCGCCGCTCCGTGGGCGCGCAGCACCTCGCGGACCCGGTCGCCGGTGTCCGGCGACACCACCAGCCAGGTGCCGGTCACCTGGTCCGGGCGGACGTCGAGCGAGGGTGCCCAGTCGATCCGGTGCCGGTAGCGGTCGACGCGGGCGCGGCGGCGGTCGCGGTCGCGGTAGGCGGCGAGGTGGGGCAGGAGCCGCCGAACGGCATCGTCCTCCTCGGAGGGCACGTCGAGCTCCTCGGTCACCGCGGCCGGGTCGCCCGATTCGACGGCGGCCCAGAGCGCGGTACCGGCCGTGGCATCCTCCTCGGCCGCCGGGGGCGCTTCGAGTGCGACCTGTTCGGACCAGAACCGCTGGCGTCGGAAGGCGTACGTGGGCAGGTCGACGCGGCGGGCGCCGGCGAGGATCCCGCTCCAGTCCACGTCCGCGCCGTGCACGTGCGCGTGCGCGAGGGACTGGGTGAACCGACCGGTGTCGTCGTCCCCCCGGCGGAGGGTCGGGTGCGTGGTGGCGGTGCTCCCCACGTCCTCGATGATGTCCGCCAGGCTCATCGCGAGCACCGGGTGCGGACTGACCTCGACGAACCGGGGGTGCCTGTCGACGAGCGCCGCGCGCGCTCCCCCGTCGAAGTCGACGGTGGACCGCAGGCTCCGGTACCAGTAAGCCGCATCCAGTTCCACGGTGTCGATGCGGCCGCCGGTGACCGAGGAGTAGAAGGGGACGGCGGATGAGGTGGGCGTGATCCCGCTGAGGGAGTCCACGATCTCCGCGCGCAGGCCCTCGACGTGGTGCGAGTGGGAGGCGTAGTCGACCGGGATCCGCTTCGCGCGAACCCCCTCGGCCTCGCAGGCGGCGAGGAGCTCGTCCACCGCCCCGCTGTCCCCGGAGACGACGACGTGCCGGGGCCCGTTGACCGCCGCGATCCCGAGGCGATCGGACCAAGGGCTGATGCGCTCCCTGGCGCGGGGTTCCGCTTCGGGCAGCGACACCATCCCACCCTGCCCGGCCAGCGCCAGCAGCGCGCGGCTGCGCAGCGCCACCACCTGGGCGCCGTCGGACAGGGACAGCGCGCCCGCCACGCAGGCGGCGGCGATCTCGCCCTGCGAGTGCCCGAGCACGGCGGCGGGCTCGACCCCGCAGGCCCGCCACAGGCCGGAGAGCGACACCATCACCGCCCACAGGGCGGGCTGCACGACGTCGACCCGATCGAGCTCGGGGGCGCCGGGCACCTGCCCGATGACGTCGGTCACCGACCAGTCCACCCACGGGGCGAGCGCCCGGTCGCAGGCCCTCAGCTCGTCGGCGAAGGCGGGCGAGCGGGCCAGCAACCCGGCTGCCATGCCCGACCACTGCGCGCCCTGCCCGGGGAACACGAAGACTGGTCGTCCCCGTTCGCCGGCCGCGGCGGCGACGACGCCCGGTTCGGGCCGGCCCTCCGCGATCGCCGCCAACCCCGACAGCAGCGCCTCCCGGTCCTCGGCCACCACGGCGGCCCGGTGTTCCAGCGCGGCGCGGGTGTGGGCGAGCGACCACCCGACGTCCTCCACGGCCAGTTCGGGGCGGTCGCTGACCCAGGAACGCAGCCGGTTCGCCTGCGCCCGGAGGGCGGCCGGTGTCCGTCCGGAGAGCAGCCAGGGCACGGCGGGACCAGCGACGACGGGGTCGGTGTCCGGTTGGTGGGCCGGCTGAGCCGGCTCGGGTGCCTGCTCCAGCACCAGGTGCGCGTTGGTACCGCTCATGCCGAACGCGGAGACCGCGGCTCTCCTCGGCCGGCTCGTCGCCGGCCAGTCCCGTTGGGTGGTGAGCAGCCGGACGGCACCCGTGGACCAGTCGACGGTCGATGATGGGGAGTCGACGTGCAGGGTCCTCGGGAGCACGGCGTGCCGTAGCGCCTGGATCATCTTGATGACGCCCGCGACGCCCGCCGCGGCCTGGGTGTGGCCGATGTTCGATTTGATCGAGCCGAGCCACAGCGGTTCGGTGCGTTCGGCGCCGTAGGTGGCCAGCAGCGCCCGCGCCTCGATGGGGTCGCCGAGCGAGGTGCCGGTCCCATGGGCCTCGACGACGTCGACCTCGGCGGGGGCGAGTCCCGCGTCCGCGAGCGCCTGCCGGATGACGCGGCGTTGGGATGGACCGTTCGGTGCTGTCAGACCGTTGGAGGCGCCGTCGGAGTTCACCGAGGAGCCGCGGATCACGGCCAGGACCTGGTGGCCGTTGCGTCGCGCCTCGGACAGCCGCTCCAGCAGGACGAGGCCGACGCCCTCGCTCCACCCGGTGCCGTCGGCGGATTCGGCGAAGGACTTGCAGCGGCCGTCGGCCGCGAGCCCGCCCTGCCTGCCGAACTCGACGAACGCCGCCGGGTTGGCCATCACGGTGACGCCACCCGCGATGGCGAGGGAGCACTCGCCGCGACGCAGGCCCTGGGCGGCGACGTGCAGTGCCACCAGGGACGACGAGCACGCGGTGTCGATGGTCATCGCCGGGCCGACGAGGCCGAGGCAGTAGGAGATCCGCCCGGCGAGGACGCTGTTGGCGGTGCCGGTGACGACGAATCCGTCGCTGTCACCGGTGCCGACCGTGGCCGCGCTGTAGCCGGAGGGCGACGCGCCCACGTACACCCCGGTCCTGCTCTCCCGTTGGGAACGCGGGTCGATCCCGGCGCGTTCGAACACCTCCCAGGACGCCTCCAGCAACAGGCGCTGTTGGGGGTCCATCACCACCGCCTCGCGTGGCGAGATCCCGAAGACGGAAGGATCGAAGAGGTCGGCGTCGTGCAGGAAACCCCCGTGCGGGGGTACGTCCTGGCCGCCGAACCACGTCTCCCAGCCCCGGCCGGCCGGGTAGGGGGTGATCGCGTCGGTGCCGTCCAGGACCAGCCGCCACAGGTCCTCCGGGGACTGGGCTCCCCCGGGGTACCGGCAACTCATCCCGACCACGGCGACGGGCTCGGTCCACGCAGACCGGAGCCGCTGGTTCTGCTTGCGCAGGCGGTCGTTCTCGATGAGCGATGATCGCAGTGCCTCGACCACCTGCTCGGTGCCGTCCGACATCAGTCGCTCCCCCCCGGCCGGTCGGCCTCCTCGGGCCGCATGGCCATCCGGACCAGGTCGGCCACGTCCATCGTCCTGATCGCGTCGGTCTGGTCGTCCCCGCCGGTCGGTTCCGGTGCGCGCTCGTCGCGCAGCCGCAGCAGCGCGTCCAACAGGCCCGCTTCTCGGATCCGCCGGACGGGCAGGGAGGTCAGGATGGCCCGTACCTCGTCGTCGTCCGGGGCCCCCGCCGGGTCGACCGGGTCGTCCGGTCCGCCGGTGTCGAACAGCTCGTCCAGCAGTCGGGCGGCGAGCTCCTCGGGCGATGGCTCGTCGAAGATGACGGTGGCCTCCAGCCTCAGACCGGTCGCCGCGGTGAGCCGGTCGCGGAACTCGACCGCCATGACCGAGTCGAAACCCAACTCGCGGAACGCCCGGTCCGCCCCGACGGCGGCGGCGTCCGGGTGGCCGAGCACCACCGCGGCCTCCGCACGGACCACGTCGAGCAGGATTCGGGTGCGCTCGGCCGTGCCCGCGGCGGTCAGCCGGTCCCGCAGTGCCGCTCCGCCGGCGCTGGTCGTCTCGGGGTGCTGCTCGTCGCCGGTGGTGGTGGGCTCGACGATCTCGGCGAGCAGGGGGCGGGATCTGGCGATGGCGAACGCGGGGGCGAACCGGGACCAGTCGACGTCCACCACGGTCAGGGCCGTCTCGTTCCGCGCGACGGCCTGGGCGAGCGCCGCCACGGCGGGTGCGACGGGCATGGCGGGAAGGCCACGCCTGGCGAGGAGCTGCTCGGCGGCTCCCTCGGACATGCCCCCACCGGCCCAGCCGCCCCAGGCGACGGACGTGCCCGGCAGCCCGCGGGTCCGTCGGTCAGCGGCGAGCGCGTCGAGGAAGGCGTTCCCCGCGGCGTAGGCGGCCTGCCCGGCGCCGCCCCACACCCCGGCGGCGGAGGAGAACAGCACGAAGGCGTCCGGTGGGGTGTCGGTGAACAGTTCGTCGAGGTGCCGCGCCCCCGCGACCTTCGCGGCGAGGATCCCGGCGATGTCGGAGACGTCGCAGGCCAGCAGGGGGCGCTGTCCGACCACCCCGGCGGCGTGCACCACGGTCGTGATCCGTTCCCCCCGCGCGCGGAGCCCGGTCACCAGGGCGGTGATCGACTCGCGGTCGGCGACGTCGCACGCGGCGACGGTGACCCGCGCGCCGAGGGCGGTCAGTTCCTCGGTCAGCTCCGGGGCGCCGGGGGTGTCCGTGCCCCGCCGGGACAGCAGCACGAGGTGTTCGACGCCTCCCTCGGCGAGCGATCGGGCGACATGGGCGCCGAGCGCGCCAACGCCCCCGGTGATCAGCGCTGTTCCCCCGGGCCGCCACGTGTCCGGGCCCCCGGGTTCGGCCGGGGCGCGGACCAGGCGACGCACCCGCGTTCCGGCGGGGCGCACGGCCAGCTGGTCCTCGCCCTGCCCGACCAGGTTGGCCAGGCGCGTGGCGGCGCCCTCGTCGGGCCTGGCGGGGAGGTCGACGAGGCCACCCCACAGCTCGGGGTGTTCCAGGGCCAGCGACATCCCCAGGCCCCAGCTCAGTGCCTGTGTTGGTCGCACGGTGTCGCTCGGGTCGACCGCCGTCGCCCCGGTGGTCACCATCCACACCGGCGGGGTGTGGCCGCCAGCGGCGAGGGCGCGCACCAGCGCCACGGTCGCGGCCAGGCCGGCGGGGACGACGGGGTGGACGTCGTCCGGCTCCTCGTCGAGGGCGAGCAACGAGACGATCCCGGCGACCGGTGCGGTCAGGTGGCCGTCGAGGTCGCCGGCGGCGATGGTCACCGCGTCCGCGCCCCTGGCGGTCAGCGCCTCCTCGAGCGTGGCCAGCAGCCCCGTGTCCACTCCGGTGGGTGGGACGACGACCAGCCAGGTGCCGGTGAGAGCGGTGGTGTCCTCGGTGAACGGACGCCACGCCACTCGGTACCGCCAGTCGTCGGCCCTCAACAGGTCGCGTCGCCTGCGGCGCCAGGCGGAGAGCGACGGGAGCGCGGCCCTGAGTGGCTGGTCCTCGTCGAGCCCTGGGATGTCGGACAGGTCGGCCCGCTCGAGGGCGTCCCAGAACGCCGCGTCCTCCGCCGGCTCGGCCGCCTGCCGGTTGACGGGCGCACTGCTCGTCTCCGGCCAGTACAGCTCGGGTTCGAACGGGTAGGGCGGCAGTTCGACACGGGTCCCGCCCGCTCCGGCGTAGTACGCGGGCCAGTCGACGGTCGTGCCCCGCACCCACAGTTCCGCCAGGGCCGCCACGAGGGTTTCCGGTTCAGCTCGTTCCCTGCGCGACACCGGGACGAAGGTGGCCCCCTGGTTCGTGACGCAGTCGCTGGCGAGTGCGGTGAGCGCGCCGTCCGGGCCGAGTCCCAGGAACACCTCGGCGCCGCGGGACTGCAGGGTGGTGACGGCGTCGGCGAACCGCACCGGCCGCCGGACCTGCCGCACCCAGTACTCGGGGTCGGCGAGTTCGTGCGCGTCGGCGAGCTCGCCGGTCACGGTGGAGACGATCGGGATGGTCGGTGGTAGGAACGACAGTCCCGCGATCACGGCACGGAACTCGTCGAGCATCGGGTCCACGAGAGGCGAGTGGAACGCGCGGTCGACGGACAACCGCTTCGTCCGCAGTCCCTCGGCGGCGAATGCCTCCGCCAGGCGCAGGACCTCGGCTTCGTCACCGGAGATCACGACCGACCGTGGGCCGTTCACGGCGGCGAGCGTGACCCGCCCTCCCAACCTGGGCGTCACCTCCTCCTCGGGTGCCCGCACCGAGACCATCGCGCCCCCGGGGGGCAGGGCCGCCATCAGGGTTCCCCGCGCGCCGACCAGCCGGGCCGCGTCCGGCAGCGTCAGCACACCGGCGACGTGCGCGGCTGCGAGTTCGCCGACGGAGTGACCGGCCAGGAAGTCCGGGGTGACCCCCCAGGACTCAAGGAGGCGGTAGAGCGCCACTTCCAGCGCGAACAGGCCCGCCTGGGTGTAGTCGGTGCGGTCGAGCAGGTCGCCCTCGCCGAGCACCACCTCCCGGAGGGGACCGGGCAGCCACTGGTCGACTTCGGCGCACACGAGGTCGAAGGCCTCGGCGAAGGCCGGGAAGGTGTCGTACAGGTCTCGACCCATGCCCGGGCGCTGCGATCCCTGGCCGGAGAACAGGAAGGCCGTCGCCCGGTCGCCGGTGACCCCCCTGATCGTTCCCGTCGAGTGGAGGTCGATGGGGCGGGTCGGGTCGAGGACGACGGCGCGGTGCTCGAACGCCGTTCGCCCGGCGAGCGTGTGCCCGACGTCGAGCGGGGTGGGCGTCTCAGCGTGGTGGTGCGCGCGCAGCCGCTCCACCTGCCGGTGGAGGGCGGCGTCACCGCGTGCCGAGAGCACCCACGGGGTGGGGCGTGGAGGGCCGGTGGGGTGGTCCCGGTCCTCGGTTGGCACCCCCTCGAGGATGAGGTGGGCGTTGGTGCCGCTGATCCCGAACGAGGACACCCCCGCCCGGCGGGGCTGGCCGGTCTCGGGCCAGGGTGTCGCCTCCGCCAGCAGCGCCACCGCGCCCGTCGTCCAGTCCACCTTGGAGGAGGGCACCTCGGCGTGCAGTGTCCGGGGCAGCGCACCGTGGCGCAGGGCGAGCACCATCTTCATCACCCCGGCGATCCCCGCCGCGGCCTGGGTGTGGCCGATGTTCGACTTCACCGATCCCAACCACAGCGGCCGGTCCCGGTCGCGCCCGTAGGTCGCCAGCAACGCCTGCGCCTCGATGGGGTCGCCCAACGCCGTTCCGGTGCCGTGCGCCTCCACGGCGTCGACCTCAGGGGCGGTCAGGCCGGCGTTGGCGAGTGCCTGCCGGATCACCCGCTGCTGCGACGGGCCGTTGGGGGCCGTGAGGCCGTTGGAGGCGCCGTCGGAGTTGACGGCGGAGCCCCGCACGACGGCGAGGACCTCGTGCCCGTTGCGCCGCGCGTCGGAGAGACGTTCGAGTACCAGCACGCCGATGCCCTCGGCCCAGCCGGTGCCGTCGGCGGAGTCGGAGAACGCCTTGCAGCGGCCGTCCGAGGCCTGCACCCCCTGCTGGCTGAACCCGACGAACACCCCTGGCGTGGACATGACGGTCACGCCGGCGGCGAGCGCCATCGCGCACTCGCCCTGGCGCAGGGCCTGGCCGGCGAGGTGCAGGGCTACCAGCGAGGAGGAGCAGGCGGTGTCGACGGTGACGGCCGGCCCCTCGAACCCGAAGGTGTAGGACAGCCGTCCGGAGAGCACGCTCGCACCGCTCCCGGTGGCCACGTAGCCCTGGAGGTGCGGCGCGGAGCCCATCATCAGGCCCAGGTAGTCCTGTCCGTTGGTGCCGACGAAGACGCCGGTGCTGCTCCCGCGCGTCGAAGCGGGGTCGATCCCGGCGTTCTCGAACGCCTCCCAGGATGTCTCCAGCAGCAGGCGCTGCTGCGGGTCCATCGCGAGGGCCTCGCGGGGGGAGATCCCGAAGAAGCCCGGGTCGAAGTTCCCCACGTCGTCGAGGAACCCGCCGGCGCTGACCCGCACCTCGGGGGGCACGTCGGCGAAGATCGCGTCGATGTCCCACCCCCGGTCGGTGGGCAGGCCGGTGATGGCGTCGGTACCGGCCATCAGCAGGTCCCAGAACTGCCGGGGTGATCGGACCCCACCCGGGAAGCGGCAGCTCATGCCGACGATGGCGAGGGGTTCGTCGGTGGCGGACGCGACGGGGGCCGCTTCGGGTGTGACGGCGCCGCCACCGAGCTCCCGCCCCAGGTGGCGGGCCAGTTCCTCGGGTGTCGGGTAGTCGAAGACCAGGGTGGCGGGCAGGCGCAGCCCGGTGCTCGCGCCGAGGAGGTTGCGCAGCTCCACCGCGGTGAGCGAGTCGAAGCCGAGGTCGCGGAAGGCGCGACCGGTGGGTACCCGCTCGGCCGACTGGTGCCCGAGCACGGCGGCCGCGGTCGTCCTGACGAGGTCCAGCAGGAGCTTCTCCCGCTCGGCCGGGGACGCGCCGGCCACGGTGTCGGCCGAAGTCGCGAGCGGCCCAGCTCCGGGTTCGTTCTCGGCGAGGGCCCGGACCTCCGGCAGGTCCGCGATGGCACCACCACGCCCGGAGAGCAGGAGGCCAGGGCCGAACCTTGACCAGTCGAGGTCGGCGAGGACGAGGTTCGCGCCGCTCTCCTCGACGGCCGCGTGCATCGCGGCGACGGCGAGGTCCGGGGGCATGGCGATCGTGCCGCCACGACGCATGCGGGCGGTGACCTCCGGGGTGCTGGCGAGTCCGGCGCCGTCCCACATGCCCCAGGCGATCGAGGTGGCGGGCAGGCCTTGGGCGTGTCGTCGGGTGGCGAGCGCGTCGAGCGCCGCGTTCGCGGCCGCGTAGTTGCCCTGGCCGGCGTTGCCCAGGGTGCCCGCGAGCGAGGAGAAGAGCACGAAGGCGGCCAGGTCGAGGTGCCGGGTCGCCTCGTGGAGCGCGACGGCCGCGTCGACCTTCGGTCGGAACACGTCCGCGAGCCTCGCTGGTTCCATCGCGTCGAGCACGCCGTCGGCGAGCACTCCGGCGGTGTGCACCACCGCGGTGAGCGGGTGGTCCCGGGGGATGTCGGCGAGTACCTCGTCCAGGGCGGCCCTGTCGGCCGCGTCGCAGGCGGCGAAGGTGACGGTGGTCCCCCGCTCGGCCAGTTCCTCGGCGAGGTCCTCGGCGCCGGCCGCGTTCGGGCCGCTGCGGCTGAGCAGGACCAGGTGGTCCGCCCCGCTCTCGGCGAGCCAGCGTGCTACGTGACCGCCGAGCGCTCCCGTGCCGCCCGTGACCAGCACGGTTCCGGTGGGCCTCCAGGTCCGGTGCCGGTTCCCGCCGGCACCGCGCACGAGACGGCGGGTGAGGGCACCGGCCGGGCGGACAGCGAACTCGTCGTCGGTTCCGCCGCCGGCGAGCAGCGACCGCAGCTGGGAGACCGCGCGGTCGTCGGGTGCGGTGGGCAGGTCGATGAGGCCACCCCATCGTTCGGGATGTTCGAGGCCCACCACCCGGCCCAACCCCCACACCGCCGCCTGCGCCGGGCTGACCGCCGCCCCCTCGGAACCGCCCACGGCCACCGCGCCAGCCGTGACCACCCACAACGGCGCGACCACGCCCGCGTCCCCCAGGGCCTGCGCCAACGCCACGGTGCCGACCAACCCCACCGACACGCCGGATCCCGCCGAGGCCGGCGCCTCCTCCAAGGCCAACAGCGACACCACCCCGGCCACGTCGTCCGCCCCGACGCGCTCGGCGACCGCCGCCGCCAACGCGGCCCGGTCCGTGCCCTCCTCCTCGACCGCCAAGGTCACCGCGTCCGGCACCGCGGCCAGCGTCGCCACCACCACCGGGTCCCGTGTCCTACCGGCGGGCACGACGACCAGCAGTGGCCCGCCAACCCGACCTCCGCTCGTGGGCACCACCGGCTTCCACGTCACCCGGTACCGCCAGGAATCCACCACCGACCGCTGGCGGCGGCCCCGTCGCCAGGCGGCCAAGGCGGGTAGTACCGCGTCCAGCGCCGCCTCGGTCCCGGCCTCGAGATCCAGGGCACCGACCAGGGCGGCGCTGTCGGCACGATCGACGGCCTCCCAGAACTCGGTGTCCTCCGGGGCGGTGGGCCCGGTCAATGCCGGGGTGTCGGGCCAGAACCTGCGCCGCTGGAAGGCGTAGGTGGGCAGGTCGGTCCTGCCACCCCCGGAGAACACCGCCGACCAGTCCACCCGCACCCCGCACACATGCGCCCGAGCCACCGACCGGAGGAACCGGGACGCCTCCTCCTCCCCCCGCCGCACCGTCTCCACCACGACAACCCCGTCGTGCTCCTGCACACCCATCGCCAACACCGGATGCGGACTGACCTCCACGAACACCCCATGCCCATCCACCACCGACGCCCGCACCGCCGCCGAGAACTCCACCGTGGAACGCAGGTTCCGGAACCAGTACCGGCCATCCAACCCCACCGTGTCGAACACACCCCCCGTCACCGTCGAGTAGAACGGCACCCGCGAGGACTCCGGCCGCACCCCGGCCAACACCTCCACCAACTCCGACTCCAACTGGTCCACCTGCGCCGAATGCGAGGCGTAGTCCACCGCCACCCGACGCGCCCGCACCCCCTCACGCTCACAGCGGGCCAACCACTCCTCCACCGCCTCGGCCGCCCCCGAGACCACCACCGACTCCGGCCCGTTGACCGCCGCCACCGACAGTCCCGGCCCCAACCGGGAAGCGACCTCCTCCACCGGCAACGGCACCGAGACCATGCCCCCGGCACCGGCCAACGCCCGCAACGCCCTGCTGCGCAACGCCACCACCCGGGCCCCGTCCGACAGCGACAACGCCCCGGCCACGACCGCCGCGGCGATCTCACCCTGGGAGTGCCCGATCACCGCGACCGGGTGCACACCGACCGCCCGCCACACCTCGGCCAGCGACACCATCACCGCCCACAGCACCGGTTGCACGACCTCGACCCGGGCCAGGGCGTCCTCGTCGCCGAGGACCTCGAACAGGTCGAAGTCGGTGAAGGGCGCCAGTGCCTCGGCGCACCGGTTCATCGAGTCGGCGAACACCGGGGAGCTGGTGAGCAGTCCCCGGCCCATCCCGACCCACTGGGCGCCCTGCCCGGGGAACACGAACACCGGCCGGACCGGCGAACCCGCCACACCCGACACGAGGCTCGGTGCCACGCCGCCCTCGGAGAGCGCCGACAGGCCGGCCAGCAACTCGGCGCGGTCGGCGGCGACCACGGCGGCACGGTGTTCCAGCACGGCGCGGGTGGTGCTGAGGGAGCGTCCCACGTCGACCGGGTCGAGCGCGGGGTGCCGGTCCAGGAAGGACCGCAGTCGGCCGGCCTGGTGGCGCAGGGCCCGTTCGGACCTGGCCGACACCACCCACGCCACGGCGGTGCCCGACACGGCGGGTGTCCTCGTGCCGACGGGGGCGGGCCGCTCGGGAGCCTGTTCCAGCACCACGTGCGCGTTGGTGCCGCTGATGCCGAACGAGGACACCCCGGCCCGGCGCGGGTGGCCGCGCTCGGGCCAGTCGAGGCGTTCGGTCAGCAGTGACACCGCGCCGCTGTCCCACTCGACCTTCGCGGTGGGCTCCTCGACGTGGAGCGTTCGTGGCAGCACACCGTGCCGCAGGGCCATGACCATCTTGATCACACCGGCGATCCCGGACGCGGCCTGCGTGTGCCCGATGTTCGACTTGATCGAGCCGAGCAGCAGCGGCTGGTCGGGGTCCCGGTCCTGGCCGTACGTGGCGAGCAGTGCCTGCGCCTCGATCGGGTCCCCGAGCACGGTGCCGGTGCCGTGCGCCTCCACGGCGTCCACGTCGGACAGGGACAGGCCGGCATCCGCGAGTGCCTGCCAGATCACCCGCTGCTGGGCGGGCCCGTTCGGCGCGGTGAGCCCGTTGGAGGCGCCGTCGGAGTTGATGGCCGACCCTCGGACGAGGGCGAGCACCTGGTGGCCGTTGCGCAGGGCGTCCGAGAGCCGTTCGACCATCACCAGTCCGACGCCTTCGGAGAACCCGGTGCCGTCGGCGGAGGCGGCGAAGGACTTGCAGCGCCCGTCCGAGGCCAACAGCCCCTGCTGTTGGCTGAACCCGGCGAACATGCCCGGTGTCGCCATCACGGTCACACCGCCGGCGAGTGCCAGCGCGCAGTCGCCGCGTCGGAGCGCCCGTGCCGCGAGGTGCAGTGCCACGAGCGACGACGAGCAGGCCGTGTCCACGGTCAACGTCGGGCCCTCGAGCCCGAAGGTGTAGGCGATGCGGCCGGACACGACCGCCGCGGCGCCACCGGTGCCGAAGTAGCCTTCGAGCCCGGCGTCGGAGCCCATCAACAACGCCGGGTAATCCTGTCCGTTGGTGCCGACGAACACACCGGTCCTGCTGCCGCGCAGGGAGTCGGGGTCGATGCCGGCGTGTTCGAACGTCTCCCAGGCTGTCTCCAGCAGCAACCTCTGCTGCGGGTCGGTGGCGAGGGCCTCGCGGGGGGAGATCCCGAAGAACTCGGCGTCGAAGTCGGCCGCGTCGTGCAGGAACCCCCCCTCGGCCCGGTAGCTTCCCTCGGCGAGCCCCGGCCCGAAGATCCGGTCGAGGTCCCACCCCCGGTCGGACGGGAACGCGGCGATCGCGTCGGTACCCGTGTCGACCAGCCCCCACAGCTCGTCGGCCGATCGCACGCCACCGGGGAACCGGCAGCCGACGCCGACCACGGCGATCGGCTCGTGGTCCCGTGCCTCCAGCTCTCGGACCCGCCCCTGCGCCGCGTCGAGCTCGGTACTGACCTTCTTGAGGAAGTACCGGAGCTTGTCCTCGTTCGACATGTTCAACGCCCTATCTCGTCACGGGTCTTGGTGTCACGTGGTCGGCTGGTCAGGAGATGCCGAACTTCCTGCCGAGGAGCTGGAACATCTCCTCGTCGGAGGCGGACTCGATCCGCTCGCTGACCTGGTCGGTCTCGTCGTGCTCTTCGGACAGCGCCGCGATCAGCGCCCGCATCCGGTGCACCACCCGGGCCCGGCCGGGTCCCTCGGGAGCCGCCGAGACCATCGCGGCCTCGATCCGGTCAAGGCCCTCCAGCGCGGCAGCGGTGGCGGCGTCGCCGTCGCGGGTGATCCGCTCGCGGAGGAACTCGGCGAGCCGTTCGGCGTGCGGGTAGTCGAAGGCCATGGTCACCGGCAGTTTCAGGCCGGTCCTGCCACCGAGGCGGTTGCGGAGTTCCACCGCGGTGACCGAGTCAAGCCCCATCTCCTGGAACGCCCGTTTCACCACGACCGCTTCCGGTCCGGTGAACCCGAGCACGGCGGCGACCTGTTCGCGCACCACCTCCAGCAGCAGCGAGTGTTGCTCGGTCTCGGACAACCCCGCGAGGGTCTGCGCGAGCTCGACGGGTTCCCGCCCGCCCGGACCGGCCGGTCCGACGCCGGCGAGGGCGATCCGCCGCACGTCCGGGAGGTCACCGAGCAACGGGCTGTTCCGCGTCGCGGTGAACGCGACGAAGAACCGCTCCCAGTCGATGTCGGCGACCAGCACGCAGGTTTCGTCGTGTTCGACGGCCTGGTGGAGGGCGGCGGTCGCCAGCTCCGGTTCCATCGCCCGGAGCCCATGCCGGTTGAGGGTCTCCCCGAACGGTCCGTCGGCGAGGCCTCCCCCGCCCCAGGCGCCCCAGGCGATGGCGGTGGCCGGGAGCCCGTGCGCGCGTCGGTGCAGCGCGAGCGCGTCGAGGTAGGCGTTGCCGGGGGCGTAGTTGCCCTGCCCCGGGGTACCGACGATGCCACCGAAGGACGAGAACAGCACGAACGCGTCGAGGTCGACGTCCCTGGTCAGCTCGTGCAGGTTCCAGGCGGCGGTGGCCTTGGCGTGGAGCGCTCGGCCGAGCTGGGCCGGGTCGAGGGAGTCGATCAGGCCGTCGTCGAGAGCGGCGGCCGTGTGCACGACGGCGGTCAGCGGCTGGTCCTCGGGGATCTCGGCGAGCAGCGCGGCGAGCGCGTCCCGGTCGCCGACGTCGCAGGCGGCGATGGTGGCCTCGGCACCGAGTTCATGGAGTTCGGCGCGGAGCCCGTCGGCCCCGGGAGCGTCGGGGCCCCGCCTGCTCGCCAGCAGGATGTGCGGTGCGCCGGCGCGGGCCAGCCAGCGCGCGACCTGCCCGCCCAGGGCTCCGGTGCCGCCGGTGACGAGCACGGTGCCGGCCGGGCGCCACTCGCGGCGCCCGGGGGCCGTTCCGAGCGGACGCCTGACGAGCCGGCGGACGAACACGCCGGACTGGCGGACGGCGAGCTGGTCCTCGTCACCAGCTCCGCTCAGCGCCACCGCGAGCAGGGTGGTCGTCCGGTCGTCGAGGGCCTGGGGGAGGTCGATGAGGCCGCCCCATCGGTCGGGGTGTTCCAGGGCAGCCACGCGGCCAAGGCCCCAGGTGGTGGCCTGGGCCGGGTTGGTGAGGAGTTCGGTGTCCCCGACCGAGACGGCCCCGCGTGTGACGCACCACAGTGGTGCGTCGACCCCGGCCGGCCCGAGCGCGCCCAGCAGTGCGACGGTGCCGGCGAAGCCCCGGGGGACCGCGGGGTGTTCCGGGTGTGGTGCGTCGTGGAGGGCGAGCAGTGACAGGACGCCGGCGAATTCCTCGGGAGCCGCGCCGTCGCCCGCGGTCCGCGCCGCGTCGATGCGGTCGGCCAGGCGTTCACGTTCCAGGTCCCCGTCACCGACGACGAGCGGGACCACGCGGGCCCCGGCGCCGGTGAGCGCGGCCGCGCAGCCGGTGACCACGGCGTGCTCCGACACCGTGTCGGGGATGACCAGCAGCCACGTGCCGCCCAGGGGCGCGGCGGCGGGTGCGGTGCTCGCCCGCCAGGTGACCTCGTAGCGGAGTTCGTCCACGGCGGACTGCTGGTGGGCACGGCCGCGCCAGGACGCGAGCAGGGGCAGCACCCTGGCGAGTGCCTCGGCGTTGTCCTCGTCGGCGCCCAGGACGCCGGCGAGCGCGCCGGGGTCTCCCTCGTCGACGGCCGCCCAGAAACGGGTGTCCGCCTCGGCCTGTTCGGTCGGGGCGACCGCCGGGACCACGGCCGGGGTCTCGTCGGTGATCCAGAACCTGCGCCGCTGGAAGGCGTAGGTGGGCAGGTCGGTCCTGCCACCCCCGGAGAACACCGCCGACCAGTCCACCCGCACCCCGCACACATGCGCCCGAGCCACCGACCGGAGGAACCGGGACGCCTCCTCCTCCCCCCGCCGCACCGTCTCCACCACGACAACCCCGTCGTGCTCCTGCACACCCATCGCCAACACCGGATGCGGACTGACCTCCACGAACACCCCATGCCCATCCACCACCGACGCCCGCACCGCCGCCGAGAACTCCACCGTGGAACGCAGGT
The DNA here is from genome assembly GCF_000429185.2 of Actinoalloteichus caeruleus DSM 43889. GTDB lineage: Bacteria > Actinomycetota > Actinomycetes > Mycobacteriales > Pseudonocardiaceae > Actinoalloteichus_B > Actinoalloteichus_B caeruleus. The sequence goes on from NZ_AUBJ02000001.1 coordinate 1,161,186, forward strand.
TCCGGAACCAGTACCGGCCATCCAACCCCACCGTGTCGAACACACCCCCCGTCACCGTCGAGTAGAACGGCACCCGCGAGGACTCCGGCCGCACCCCGGCCAACACCTCCACCAACTCCGACTCCAACTGGTCCACCTGCGCCGAATGCGAGGCGTAGTCCACCGCCACCCGACGCGCCCGCACCCCCTCACGCTCACAGCGGGCCAACCACTCCTCCACCGCCTCGGCCGCCCCCGAGACCACCACCGACTCCGGCCCGTTGACCGCCGCCACCGACAGTCCCGGCCCCAACCGGGAAGCGACCTCCTCCACCGGCAACGGCACCGAGACCATGCCCCCGGCACCGGCCAACGCCCGCAACGCCCTGCTGCGCAACGCCACCACCCGGGCCCCGTCCGACAGCGACAACGCCCCGGCCACGACCGCCGCGGCGATCTCACCCTGGGAGTGCCCGATCACCGCGACCGGGTGCACACCGACCGCCCGCCACACCTCGGCCAGCGACACCATCACCGCCCACAGCACCGGTTGCACGACCTCGACCCGGGCCAGGGCGTCCTCGTCGTCGAGGACCTCGAACAGGTCGAAGTCGGTGAAGGGCGCCAGTGCCTCGGCGCACCGGTTCATCGAGTCGGCGAACACCGGGGAGCTGGTGAGCAGTCCCCGGCCCATCCCGACCCACTGGGCGCCCTGCCCGGGGAACACGAACACCGGCCGGACCGGCGAACCCGCCACACCCGACACGATGTCCGCGGAGTCCTGCCCGCTCGTGAGGGTGCCGAGCAGTTCGTCCAGCCGGGGGACGCCGTCCGCGAGGAGCACGGCCCGGTCGCTGAAGGACGTCCGGTGGGCGAGGGAGTGCGCGAGGTCGACGAGCCTGACGTCAGGGTGTGCCGACACGTGCGCGCGCAGGCGTGCGCTCTGCGCTCGCAGTGCCTCGGCCGAGGCGCCCGACACCGGTACGGGCACCAGCGGGCAGGACAGGGCGACCGGCCGCGTCTCCGCCCCTTCGGCGTGGGGCTCGTCCTCCGGGGCCTGTTCGACCAGAACGTGCGCGTTGGTGCCGCTCACCCCGAACGAGGACACCCCGCCCCGGCGGGGACGACCGGTCTCCGGCCACGGTGCTGGTCGCGTGACCAGGGCCATCGCTCCCGAGTTCCAGTCCACGTACTCGGAGGGGTTCTCCACGTGCAGCGTCGGTGGGAGCGTGGCGTGCCGGATCGCCATCACGAGTTTGATCAGCCCGGCCATTCCCGCCGCGGACTGGGTGTGGCCGATGTTCGACTTCACCGAGCCCAGCCACAGCGGCCGCTCACGTCCCTGCCCGTAGGCGGCCATGAGCGCCTGGGCCTCGATCGGGTCGCCCAGGACGGTGCCCGTGCCGTGTGCCTCGACGAGGTCGACCTGGGTGGGGGACAGCCGGGCGTTGGCCAGGGCGTCCCGGATGACCTGCTGCTGCGCGGGCCCGTTGGGGGCGGTGAGCCCGTTGGACGCGCCGTCCTGGTTGATCGCCGAGCCCCGGATCACCGCCAGCACGGGGTGGCCGTTGCGCCGCGCGTCGGACAGCCGTTCGACGAGCAGGACACCAAGTCCCTCGCCCCAGCCGGTTCCGTCGGCGTCCGAGGAGAACGCCTTGCAGCGGCCGCTGCTGGACAGGCCGCCCTGCCTGCTGAACTCGGTGAACGCTCCGGGACTCGACATCAGCGTCGCGGCGCCCACCAGTGCGAGTGAGCACTCGTCCCTGCGCAGCGACTGGCAGGCCAGGTGCAGCGCGACGAGCGACGAGGAGCACGCCGTGTCGATCGTGATCGCGGGCCCGTTCAGTCCGAAGGTGTAGGCGATGCGGCCCGAGGTGACGCTGGGGGTGGTGCCCGTGCCGATGTAGATCTCGGTCCCCTCCGGCGGGTACATGCTGGAGCCGTACCCCTCGGCGGAGGTTCCGACGAAGACACCCGTGCGTGATCCGCGCAGGGTGGTCATGTCGATCCCGGCCCGTTCGACAGCTTCCCAGGAGGCTTCCAGCAGCAGCCGCTGTTGCGGGTCCATCGCCAGTGCCTCACGCGGGGAGATCCCGAAGAACTCCGGGTCGAACAGCGGCATGTCGTGGACGAAACCCCCTTCCAACGCGTATCCCCGCGACGGTTCCTCCTCCCGGCGGACGAAGAGGCCGTCGAGGGTCCAGTTGCGGTCGGTGGGGAACGGGGACAGGGCGTCGACCCCGGCCACCACCAGCTCCCACAACTGCTCGGGGGTGCTGACCCCGCCGGGGAACCGACAGCTCATCGCGGTGATCGCGATCGGCTCCCTCGCCCGTTCCTCGGCGGCGCGCTGCCGGTCCCGGGTCTCCTGGAGCTCCTCGGTCGCCCGCCTGAGGAAGTAGCGCAGCTTCTCGTCCTGAACCATGGCGTTCCCACTTCCGTTCGCTCGCATCCGCTGGTTCACGAGATGCCGAACTCCTTGCCGAGCAGTTCGAAGATCTCGTCGTCGGTGGCCTCGTCCAGGTCCGCCGCGGGGGCGGAGCCCTCGGCTGGCCCTCGGTCCTCCCCCCACCTGGCCAGCACGTCGTGCAACCGCAGGGTGATCCTCGTGCGCTCACCGTGGTCGGTGCCGATGTCGGCGAGCAGGGCCTCGAGCCGGTCGATCTCGGCGAACACCGGCGACACGGTGTCCGCCGCCTCCTCGGGCACGATCTCCGCGCGCAGGTAGGCGGCCAGCTGGGCCGGCGTCGGGTAGTCGAACACGGTGGTCGGCGGCAGCCTCAGGCCGGTGGCGGTGTTCAACCGGTTGCGCAGGTCCACCGCGATGAGCGAGTCGAACCCGAGCGTCTTGAACGACTCGTCCGGTCCGACCGCCTCGGCGGAGGAGTGCCCGAGGACCGACGCGGCGAGGGTGCGCACCATCTCCAGCACGACGCGGTCGCGTTCCTGCTCGGAGAGGCCGGCCAGCGTGTGCGCGAGTGCCCCGGAGGACGGGACGGCTCCCCCCTCGGCGGCCCGGGGCACCGGTACCCGCACGAGCCTGCGCATCAGCGGCGGCACCCCGCCCGCCGCAGCCTGCGAGCGGAGCGCGCCGAAGTCCAGCCGCATCGGCAGCAGCACGGGTTCGTCGAGCGCGGCGGCGAGGTCGAACAGCGCGATGCCCTGCTCGTGCGACAGGCCGATGACCCCGGTCCCACTCATGCGCCGGACGTCGGTGTCGCTGAGGTGCTCGGTCATGCCGCCGAGCTCCTCCCAGAAACCCCAGGCCAGCGAGGTCGCCGCGAGGTTGTTGGCGTCGCGGTGTTGGGCGAGCGCGTCGAGGAACGCGTTCGCGGCCGCGTAACCCGCCTGACCGGAACTGCCGAAGGTGGCCGCAGCGGAGGAGAACAGGACGAAGGCGGCCAACGGCAGGTTCTTGGTCAGCTCGTGCAGGTGCGCCGCGGCGTCGAGCTTCGGCCGCATCACCCGCTCCACCCGTTCGGGGGTCAGCGAGCTCAGCATGCCGTCGTCGAGCACGCCGGCGGCGTGCACCACCGCGGTCAGCGGGTGCTCGGCCGGGATCGCGGCGACCGCCGCCGCGAGGTCATCGTGGACCGAGGCGTCGCAGGCCACGATGGTGGTGGTGGCCCCCAGCCGCGCCAGTTCGGCGGCGAGGTCGTCCGTTCCGGGCGCGTCGGGGCCCTGCCTGCTGAGCAGCAGCAGGTGGCGTACACCGTGCCGCTCCGCGAGGTGCCGCGCGAACAGCCGACCCAGCATTCCCGTGCCCCCGGTGATCAGGACCGTGCCGTCCGGGTCGAGGCCACGATCGGACGGGGCCTCCGAGGGGGGTGGGGTGCCGGTGATCCGTGGTGCGAGCACGAGTCCTCCGCGGACCGCGAGCTGCGGTTCCACCGACTGGATCGCGGCCGGGACGACCGCCCAGGACGCCTCGGTGTCATCCACGTCGAGGAGGGTGAACCGGCCCGGTTCCTCGGACTGGGCGGCGCGGAGGAGCCCCCAGAGGGGGGCGGCGGCGAGGTCCTGGACGTCCTCCGCCCGCCGTGTCGCCAGGGCGCCGCTGGTCAGGACGACGAGCCGCGTAGTGGAGAACCGCTCGTCGGCGACCCATTCCCGCAGCAGGTCGAGTGCCTGGCCGACGAGCCGGTGCGCCGTCGTTGTCACGTCGACACCGGAACCGCCGAACGCGGCGATCACGACGTCGGGGGCGGGCGTGCCCCCGTCCAAGGCTGAGGCGAGGGTGGCCAGGTCCGGGTAGCCGTCCACTCGTACCCCGCCGACCCGCGTCCCCGTCGTGTCGAGCAGGTGCGGGTCCGCTCCGAGCACCGTCCACCGTTGGCCGGGCACGGCCTCGGCCGACACCGCGACCCCGGTCCACTCCAGTTGGAACAGTGACTCGCGTTGGCCGTTGCCCGCCGCCCTGAGCTGCTCCGGTTCCACTGGGCGCAGCACCAGGGAGTCGACGGTGGCCACCGGGGCACCGGTCGTGTCGGCGATGCGGAACGCGACGCCGTTCGGGCCGGAGGGGGTGAGGCGCACCCGCAGTTCGGTCGCGCCGAGCGCGTGCAACGTCACCCCCCGCCACGCGAAGGGCATGCGGGGTTTGCCGTCGTCGTCCCCGGTGGCCCGTCCGGCGCGGAACTCGTCCAGCCCGGTGGCCTGGAGCGCTGAGTCGAACAGGGCCGGGTGCAGGCCGAAGTCGGCGACGTCGGCCCGCCCGTCCTCGGGGAGGGCGACCTCCGCGAACACCTCGTCGCCGCGTACCCACGCGGCGCGCAGGCCCCGGAACAGCGGTCCGTAGTCGTAGCCGAGCTTCTCCGCGTTGTCGTAGGCGTCGTCGATCTCGATGCTCCGCGCTCCCGGCGGTGGCCAGGCGGTGAGCTCGCCGCCTCCGGCGGGCTCGGTCGACTGCTGGACGCGGAGCACGCCACTGGCGTGCCGCAGCCACGCCTGCTCGTACTCGGCGTCGGCCGAACGCGAGTGGACGGTGAAGGTGCGCCGCCCGGTCTCGTCCTGTGCGTCGACGGCGAGCTGGATCTGGGCGGCCCCACGTTCGGAGAGGGTCAGCGGCGCCTCGAGGGTCAACTCCTCCAGCACGTCGCAGCCGAGCTGGCGGCCCGCCCGCAACGCCATCTCCACGAAGCCCGTTCCGGGTACGAGGACGGTTCCGAGCACGCCGTGCTGGGCGAGCCAGGGATGGGTGCGTCGCGCGAGTCGGCCGGTGAACAGGAAACCGTCGCTGTCGGCGAGTGGGACGCCGGCGGCCAGCATCGGGTGTTCGGTGGCGCCGAGCCCGATACCGGCCATGTCGCCGGTGGAGGTGGTGGGGATCGGCAGCCAGTACCGCTGGTTCTGGAACGCGTAGGTGGGCAGGTCGACGGGTCGCGCGTCGTGCTCGGTGAACGTGGTGCCCCAGTCGACGGCCACTCCGTGGGCGTGGGCGGTCGCGAGGGACGTCAGGAACCGGCGGAGACCGCCGTCCCCCCGCCGCAGCGTGCCGGTCACCACCGCGTCGGCGCCGGCGTCGACGATGGTCTGCTCGGTGGGCATGGTCATCACCGGGTGGGGGCTGATCTCGACGAACACCCGGTGTCCCTGCTCCAGCAACGCCCGCGTGGCCTGCTCGTAGCGCACCGGCTCGCGGGTGTTGTCGAACCAGTAGTCCGTATCGAGTGCCTCGGTGCCGACGAACCGCCCGCTGGTGGTGGAGAAGAACGGGATGTCGCCGGCGGTGGGGCGCACCTGTCCCAGTTCGTCCAGCAGCTCCGTGCGCAGCTCGTCCACGAAGGCGCAGTGGGTGGGAGCGTCGGCGACGTGCCGTGCGCGGATGCCCCGCTCCTCGCACTGGCGCACCAGCTCGTCCAGGGACTCACCGTCGCCGGCGATGGTGAGCAGGGCCGGCCCGTTGAAGCCCGCGATGGCCAGTCGGTCACCCCACTCGGCGAGCAATCCCTCCGCCTCCCCCACCGGCAGGGCGAGCGAGACCAGCCCGCCCCTGCCGACGAGGCGGTTGAGCAGTAGGCGGCTGCGCCGGGCGACCACGCGGGCCGCGTCGTCGAGGCTCAACCCGCCGGCGACGTAGGCAGCGGCGATCTCCCCCTGGCTCGTGCCGACGACGGCACCCGGCTCGACGCCGTGGGCACGCCACAGGGCCGCGAGCGACACCATGGTGGTGAACAGCGCGGGCTGGACCACATCGATGCGTTCCAGCGGCGGGGCGTCCGGCTCGGCCCGCAGCACGGCGAGCACGGACCAGTCCACGTACCGGGCCAGTGCCTCGGCGCAGGCCTCGGCCTGGGCGCGGAAGTGCGGGGACGCCTCCAGCAGGGCCGCGGCCATCTCCCTCCACTGCGAGCCCTGACCGGGGAAGACGAAGACCGGTTCGACCGTCGCCCTGGCGTGGCCGACGACCGTGTTCGTCCCCTGGCCGCCCTCCGCGAGGATGTCCAGGCCGCGCGCCAGGCTCTCCCAGTCCTCAGCGACGACGGCTCCCCGGTGCTCGAAGCGGGTCCGCCTCGTGGCGAGCGAGAACCCGAGGTCGGTGAGGGGGATGTCCCCCAGGGTCCGCAGGTGCTCGCGCAGCCGGTCGGCCTGGGCTCTCAACGCTTCGGCGGTGCGGGCGGACAGCACGAGGGGGACGGGCCCAGCGCCGTCGTGGCGCTGCCGCTCGGAGGTGTCCACCGGGGCCTGTTCGAGTACCACGTGGGCGTTGGTGCCGCTGATGCCGAAGGAGGACACGGCGGCCCGCCTCGGCTGTCCGGTCTCGGGCCACGGTGTCTGGCGGTCCAGCAGCGCGACGGCCCCGGCGGACCAGTCCACCTTGGTGGTGGGCGTCTCGGCGTGCAGGCTCCTCGGCAGCACCCCGTGCCGCAGGGCCAACACCATCTTGATCACACCGGCGACGCCGGCGGCGGCCTGGGCGTGGCCGATGTTCGATTTGATCGAACCGAGGTACACCGGCCGGTCGGCGGACCGGTCCTGCCCGTAGGTGGCGAGCACCGCCTGGGCCTCGATCGGGTCTCCCAGCACCGTCCCGGTCCCGTGCGCCTCCACCGCGTCCACCTGGGAGGGGTTGAGGCCGGCATCGGCCAGTGCCTCCCGGATGACCCGCTGTTGGGACGGGCCGTTGGGCGCGGTCAGGCCGTTGGAGGCGCCGTCGGAGTTCACGGCGGTGCCTCGGACGACGGCGAGGATCGGGTGCCCGTTCCGCCGGGCGTCGGAGAGCCGCTCGACGAGCAGCATTCCGGCGCCCTCGCTCCACCCGGTGCCGTCCGCCGACTCGGAGAACGACTTGCAGCGGCCGTCGGCGGCGAAACCGCCCTGGCCGGAGAGGCCGGCGAAACCGGTGGGGGTGGCCATGACGAGCACCCCGCCGACCAGGGCGAGCGAGCACTCGCCCTCCCGCAGTGCCCGCGCCGCCAGGTGCAGGGCGACCAGCGACGAGGAGCAGGCGGTGTCGACGGTGAGCGTGGGCCCCTCAAGCCCGAACGTGTAGGCGATGCGTCCGGAGATCACACTCGCCGCGGTGCCGGTGAGGATGTAGCCCTCGTTGCCGTCGGCAGCCTGTTGCAGCAGCCCCGCGTAGTCCAGTCCGCTGGCCCCGGCGAACACCCCGGTCCGGGAGCCGCGCAGGGTGGCGGGGTCGATGCCGGCCCGTTCGATCGCCTCCCAGCTCAGTTGGAGCAGGAGCCGCTGCTGCGGGTCCGTCGCGGTGGCCTCCCGAGGTGAGATGCCGAAGAACGCGGGGTCGAAGTCCCCGGGAGCGGCGAGGAAGCCGCCGTTGAGGCCCTCCACGCCCCAGCCGCGTTCGGCGGGTACCTCGTCGATCGCGTCGACCCCGTCGGACACCAGCCGCCACAGGTCCTCGGGGGACAGCACGCCGCCGGGCAGGTGGCAGCCCATGCCGATGATGGCGATCGGTTCGTCGTCCCGGGTCCTGGTCGCGACGGGCGCGGCGAGCACGGGCACGCCGGCCGCCTCGACGACGAGGAACTCCGCCAGCGCCGCCGGTGTCGGGTGGTCGAAGACGAGCGTCGCCGGCAGCCGGAGCCCCGTGGCGCCGTTGAGCCGGTTGCGCAACTCGATCGCGGTCAGGGAGTCGAACCCGAGGTCGGTGAAGGCCTGCTGGGGCTCGATCTCGGCCGGTGACTCGTGACCGAGGACGAACGCCGCCTGGCCTCGGACGAGCTCGAGGACGACGGCGGTGCGGTCCGATGGGTCAAGCCCGGCGAGGCGTTCGCCGAGCGAGGCGGTTCCCGCGACCGGACGCGCCGGCGCCCGCACGAGCCCGCGCAGCAACGGGGTGACACCTCCGGTCGCCGCGGTCGCCCGCAGCGCCGCCAGGTCGAGCCGGGCGGGCACGACCAACGCCTCGTCCACCGCGTACGCGGCGTCGAACAGCTCGCTGCCCTCCTCGGCGGACATCGCGAGAAGGCCTCCACGGCCGATCCTGTCCACGTGGTGGTCGTGCAGCTGCCCCGCCATCCCGCTGCGTTCCGCCCACATCCCCCAGGCCAGCGAGGTGGCGGGCAGGCCCTGCTGCCTGCGGTGCTGGGCCAGGGAATCGAGGAAGAAGTTGGCGGCGGCGTAGTTGCCCTGGCCCGGGCCGCCGAAGACGGCGGCCACCGAGGAGAAGAGCACGAAGGCGGACAGGTGGAGATCGCGGGTCAGGTCGTGCAGTGCCAGCGCGCCGTCGACTTTGGGGCGCAGCACCCATTCGACGCGATCAGCGTCCAGCGAGGCGATGACACCGTCGTCGGACACGCTGGCCGCGTGCACCACGGCGGTCAACGGGTGATCAGCGGGGATCCCCGCGAGTACGGAGGCCAGCCGGTCCCGGTCCGACACGTCGCAGGCGCCGAAGGTCACGGTCGCGCCGAGGGCGGACAGTTCCTCCCGCAGTTCCGCCATTCCCTCGGCCCGGGCGCCGCGCCTGCTGACCAGCAGCAGCCGGCGCACGCCGCGCTCCGCGACGAGGTGCCGGGCGAACACCTGGCCCAGGGCGCCGGTGGCACCGGTCATCAGCACCGTGCCGTCCCACCCGAGTTCGGGCAGGTCCTCCGCCGGTTCGTCGCGGACCCTGGCGAGGCGGGGCACCCTGGGGGCGCCGTCGCGGATGGCGAGCTGCGCCTCGCCGGACCCGAGGGCGGCGGGCAGGGCGGCCAGTGACGCGGCCGTGCCGTCGATGTCGACGAGGACCAGCCGTTCCGGGCTCTCCGACTGCGCCGAACGAACCAGGCCCCACACGGTCGACGGCGCGAGATCGGTGATCGGGTCGTCCTGCGCGGTGGCGAGCGCTCCCCTGGTGACGATCACCAGTCGGGACGCGTCGAAGCGCTCCTCGGCGAGGAACTCCTGGACCAGGGCCAGCGCGGCGGTGGCGGCACCGCGGGCCGAGTCGGCGGTGTCCGTCCCCGGTGGCGAGGTGAACACCGCCAGTACGGCGTCCGGGAGTCGCGCGCCGGAGTCGACGGCGGCGGCGAGCGCGGCGAGGTCGGCGTACCGTGCCGCGACGGGCAGGTCGAGGTCGGTGGACCCGATGAGGGCGCGGTGGTCCAGCGCCAGGGTGTCCCCGTCGGTGAGGGCCGGCCAGGTGACGCGGAACAGGGAATCGTGGTGCCGGCCTCGGCCGGCACCCACCGCGTCGGCGGAGACCGCGCGTCGCACGAGGGTCTCGACCGAGGCGACCGGGGCGCCGGTCTCATCGGCGAGCGCGACGGCGACTCCGTCGCCGCCCGCCGGGGACAACCGGACCCGCAGGGTCTGGGCTCCGCCGGCGTGCAGGGTGACACCGTTCCAGGAGAACGGCAGGGGCGAGCCGCCGATCTCGCCGGCGTCGTCGACGTCCTTCATCGCCATGGCGTGCATGGCGGCGTCGAACAGCGCGGGGTGCAGACCGAAGTCCGCGGCCCGCGCCGCGTGCTCCTCGGGCAGGGCGACCTCGGCGAACACGTCGTCGCCGCGCCGCCACACCGCGCGCAGCCCCTGGAACGGACCGCCGTAGTCGTACCGGAACCGGGCCAGGTCCTCGTAGAAGCCGTCCAGTGGTAGGGCGACCGCGTCGCTGGGGGGCCAGGTCTCGAACACCGACCAGTCGGGGCGCGGCGGCGCGTCCGGGGTGAGCGCACCCGTGGCGTTGCGGGTCCAGGGGGCGTCGGTGGGGTCGTCGTCCTGCCGCGAGTACAGGTTCACCAGCCGGGCCCCGGTGTCGTCGGCCTGACCGACGGCGAGCTGGATCGAGACCCCGCCCCGTTCCGGGATGACCAGCGGCACCTGGAGGGTCAACTCCGCGACGTGCGGGCATCCCACCTGGTCGCCGGCGCGGACCGCCAGTTCGACGAACGCGGTTCCCGGCAGGAGCGCCGACCCGAGGATCCTGTGCTCGGTCAGCCACGGGTGCGTTCGGGCGGAGAGCCGACCGGTGAAGAGCACCCCGTCGCCCTCGGCGAGGCTGACTTCGGCGCCGAGCAGGGGGTGCTCAGCCGGTCCGAGACCGAAGGCGGTGACGTCCCCGGTCCACGCCCCGGTCAGCTCCGGCCAGTACCGCCGGCGTTGGAAGGGGTAGGTGGGCAGGTCCGCCCGTCGGGCGCCGGTACCGTCGAAGAACCCTTCCCAGTCCACCGGGTGGCCGCTGACGTGCAGTTCGGCCAGCGCCGCGACGACGGCGGCCGGTTCCGGGCGGTCCTTCCGGAGGGTGGGCACGCAGCGGGTCACGTCCGGGGGCAGGCATTCGCGGGCGGCGGCGGTCAGGGTCCCCCCGGGGCCGACCTCGAGGAACGTCGTCGCTCCCTGGTCGTGGAGGGCACGGATCCCGTCGGCGAACCGCACCGGTTCCCGCACCTGCCGGACCCAGTGGTCGATGTCGCCGAACTCGTCGGAGACGACCTGACCGGTCACGGTGGACACGACGGTGGTGGTCGGTTCGGCGAAGGTGATGTCCCGCAGCAGGAGCCGGTACTCGTCGAGCATGGCGTCCATGTGGGCGGAGTGGAAGGCGTGGCTGACCCGCAGTCTCCTGGTCCGGGTCCCCCGGTCCTGGAAGTGCCGTTCGACGGCGGTGACGGCGTCCTCGTCACCGGAGATCACCACGGAGGCGGGTCCGTTGACGGCGGCGATGTCCACCTCCGCCGTGAGCAGCGGGCGGACCTCGGCCTCGGGTGCGCCGATCGACACCATCGCGCCGCCTGCCGGGAGGCGTCCCATCAACCGTCCGCGGGCGGCCACGAGGGCGCAGGCGTCGGGGAGCGACAGCACCCCGGCGACGTGGGCGGCGGTGATCTCGCCGACCGAGTGCCCGGCGAGGAGGTCCGGGGTCACCCCCCACGACTCCAGCAGCCGGTACAGGGCGACCTCCAGCGCGAACAGCCCCACCTGGGTGTGGGCGGTGTCGTCGAGCAGGTCCCCGTCCCCGAACACGATGTCGTCCAGCGGCCGGTCGAGGTGCTGGTCCAGCTCGCCGCGGACCGTGTCGAAGGCCGCGGCGAACGTCGGGTACGTGGCGTGCAGGGCGGCGCCCATGCCCGCCCACTGCGAGCCCTGGCCGGAGAACAGCACCGCGAGCCGGGTGCCCTCGAAGGTCGCGCCGCGTACCACCGCCGGTGCTTCGGCCCCCTCGGCCAGTGCGTGGAGCCCGTTTCGCAGCTCGGTTCCTCCGGTTCCGAGCACGACGGCGCGGTGTTCGAGCGCGGAGCGACCGGTGGCCAGCGAGTACGCGACGTCCAGCGGTCGGGTTCCGTCGGCGGTGGTGGCCAGCAGATCTCGGGCCCGGGCGACGAGTGCCTGTTCGGTCCTGGCCCCGAGCACCCAGGGCAGCACCGGGGTCGACGCGGTGGTCTCGGCGCCGGTCGCCGGTTCCTGGGCCGGGGCCTGCTCGATGATGGTGTGGGCGTTGGTGCCGCTGACCCCGAAGGAGGAGATCCCGGCGCGTCTCGGGGCGCCGGTGTCCGGCCAGGGCACCTGCTCGGTCAGCAGCTCCACCGCCCCGGCCGTCCAGTCCACGTGCGGGGTTGGTTCGTCGATGTGCAGGCTGCGGGGCACCGTGCCGTGGTGGATGGCCAGCACCATCTTCATCACGCCAGCGACGCCGGCCGCCGCCTGGGTGTGCCCGAGGTTGGACTTCACCGAACCCAGCAGCAGCGGCCGCTCCCGGTCCTGCCCGTAGGTGGCGAGCACCGCCTGCGCCTCGATCGGGTCACCGAGGACCGTGCCGGTCCCGTGCGCCTCGACCACGTCCACCTGCCTGGCCGAGAGCCCGGCGTTGGCCAGTGCCTGCCGGATGACCCGTTGCTGGGACGGCCCGTTGGGCGCGGTCAGCCCGTTGGACGCGCCGTCGGAGTTGACGGAGGAACCGCGCAGGACCGCGAGCACGGGGTGCCCGTGGCGCCGGGCGTCCGACAGCCGCTCCAGCAGCAGCAGACCGGCCCCCTCCGACCAGCCGGTTCCGTCGGCGCTGGCGGCGAACGCCTTGCAGCGGCCGTCGAAGGACAGGCCGCCCTGCCTGTCGAACTCGGAGAAGATCCCGGGGGTGGCCATCACGGTCACGCCGCCGGCCAGGGCGAGGGAGCACTCTCGCTGCCGCAGCGCGTGCGCGGCCAGGTGGATCGCGACCAGCGACGACGAGCAGGCCGTGTCGACGGTGACGGCGGGGCCCTCCAGGCCGAAGGTGTACGCGACGCGCCCGGAGATGACGCTGCTGGTGGTTCCGGTGAGCGTGTACCCCTCGACGTCCTCCTGGGCCTGTCGCAGGAGCATCGCGTACTCCTGGCTGCTGGCCCCGGCGAACACCCCGACGCGCTGGCCCCGCAGCGACGTGGGGTCGACACCGGCCCGTTCGAAGGCCTCCCAGGAGGTTTCCAGCAGCAGGCGCTGCTGCGGGTCCATCGCGAGCGCCTCGCGGGGACTCGTCCCGAAGAGGCCCGCGTCGAAGTCCGCCACCCCGTCGAGGAACCCGCCCTGGGCCGGCGGCGGGCCGGCGGCGGCGGTTTCGGCGGTGTTCCCGGTGGGCGGCGGCCCGACCTCCCAGCCTCGGTCGTCGGGGAAGGCCGAGATCGCGTCGGTCCCCCCGGCGACCAGGCGCCACAGGTCCTCCGGCGAGCGGACCCCGCCGGGGTAGCGGCAGCTCATCGACACGATGGCGATCGGCTCGTGCTCGCCGCTCTCGAACTCGCGCAATCGCTGCCGCGCCTGGTGGAGGTCGGCGGTGACGCGCTTGAGGTAGTCGAGGATTCTCTGGTCGTCGGCCATGATCAGGACGCTCCGAGTTCGTTGTCGATAAACGCCAGGACTTCGTCTGCCGTCGCAGAACCGAGCCGTCCCGCCACCGTCTGCTTCTCCTCGCCGTCCGCCTCGTCCCAGGCGGCCAGCAGCCCGCGCAGTCGCGCCGTCACCCGGCCACGGGCCGTCCGGTCGTCGGTGAACGCGGCGAGGCTGGCCTCCAACCGGTCCAACTCGTCGAAGACCGACGCCGGTGCCTCCTCCGCTCCGCCGACGAGCTGGGTGCGGAGGAAACCGGCGAGTGCCACTGGTGTCGGGTGGTCGAACACCAGCGTGGCGGGGAGCCGGACCCCGGTCCTCGCGGTCAGTTGGTCGCGCAGCTCCACCGCGGTGAGCGACTCGAACCCGACATCGCGGAAGGGCCGTTGGGGTTCGACCTCGTCCACACCGGTGTAACCCAGGACGCCGGCGGCCTCGGTGCGGACCACGTCGAGCAGGACCCGCTCGGCGTCGACGTCGGACAGCCCGGACAGCCTGCTGGTCAACGCCTCGGCCTGGTCCGGGTCGCCGCCGGTGTCGCCCCGGCCCGCGTCCACCGCGGCGACCTCGGGGAGCTCGGCGATCAGCTTGCTGGGCCGGGCGGCGGTGAACGCCGGGGCGAACAGCCGCCAGTCGACGTCGGCGACCAGCAGCGGCGGCTCGGCCTGGGCGACTGCCCTGGACAGGGCGGTGAGCGCTGTCGAGGCGGGCAGGGCGGGCAGGCCGCGCCGACGGAGCCACGCCACCTGCGGATCCTCCTCGGCACCGTCCTCGGCCCAGGTGCCCCAGGCGACCGACGTCGCGGGCAGACCAGCGGTCCGTCGTCGCTCGGCGAGCGCGTCGAGGTACGCGTTGGCCGCCGCGTAGGGCCCCTGGCCGGTTCCGCCCACGACACCGGCGAACGCCGAGAACAGCACGAAGGCGTCGAGGTCGAGTCCGTCGCACGCCTCGTGCAGGTTCCGGGCGCCCAGCAGTTTGGCGCGCAGGGCGGCCGAGAACCGTTCGGTGCCGAGCGTGTCGAGCAGCCCGTTGTCCAGGGTTCCGGCGGCGTGCACCACGGCCCGCACCGGTTCCCCGTCGTCCGCGCCGCGTACCGCCGCAGTCAGGGCGTCCAGGTCGCCGACGTCGGTGGCGAGGAAGGTGACCCGTGCCCCCGTGGCGACGAGGGCGTCGCGCAGTTCGGCTGCGCCCGGCGCGGATTCGCCCCGCCGGCTGAGCAGCACCAGGTGCGTGGCGCCGTGCTCGGCCAGCCACCGGGCCACCCGGCCCCCGATCGCGCCGGTGCCCCCGGTGACGAGGACCTTCCCGGTCGGTTCCCAGCCCGCCGCGCCGCCGCCCGGTGCCCGGCGCAACCTGCGCGCGAGCACACCGACCGGTCGGACGGCCAGCTGGTCCTCCCCGGCCGATTCGGCGAGCAGCGCCGCCAACCGGGTTCCCGCCCGCTCGTCCGGGGCCGGCGGGAGGTCCACGAGACCGCCCCAGCGGTCGGGGTTCTCCAGGGCGGCCACCCGGCCCAGACCCCACACGGCGGCCTGCGCCGGGCGGGGAGCGGGTTCCGAGGCGCCCGTCGACACGGCCCCCTGGGTGAGGGACCACGCGCGGGCGGTCAGCCCGGCCTCACCGAGCGCCTGGAGCAGTACCAGCGTGGCGGCCACTCCGAAGGGGGCCTCCGGGGCGTCCGGCAGCGGTTCCTCGTCGAGCGCGAGGAGCGACACGATCCCCTCGGGCGGTTCGTCGAGGGCGCGCAGCCGTCGCGCGAGGTGGGCCCGGTCGAGGTCGGTGGCACCGACGGACACCTCCTCCACCAGGGCACCGTGGTCGCGCAGTGCCCGGCCGGTGAGGTCGACGAGTTCGTCGTTCGCCCTGGCGCCGGGGACGACGAGGAGCCACGTCCCGGTCAACCGTCCGTCGGAGGCCGGCGAGATCGGCTGCCAGTCGGGCCGGTACCGCCAGGAGTCCAGGGTGGACCGCTCACCGCGCGCCCGGTGCCAGGCGGTCAGCGCGGGCAGCACCGCGCCGAGCGAGGCCTGGGCGGACTCGTCGGCGAGCTCGAGGGTGCTCGCGAGGCCGCTGAGGTCCGCGTTCTCGACGGCCGTCCAGAACGGCGAGTCGAGCGCGGCCTCCCCATCGGTCGGGGTGGCGGTGGGGGTGGGCCAGTACCGGGCGCGTTGGAACGCGTAGGTCGGCACGTCCAGTGCCCACGCGACCCGGGCGTCCTGCCCACCGAACACCGACGACCAGTCGAGGTCGACACCGTGCGCGTACGCCTCGACGAGGGAGGTGAGGAACCGGTGTTGACCACCCTCACCCCGGCGCAGGGTGCCGACGGCGACCGCGTCGACCTCGGCGTCGGCGAACACCTCACCCAGGCCGACGGTCAACACCGGGTGCGGGCTGACCTCGACGAACACCCCGTGCCCGTCGTCGAGCGCTGACCGCACCGCGGCCTGGAACTCGACGGAGGACCGCAGGTTGCGGTACCAGTAGCCGGCGTCCATGCCGCTGGTGTCGAGCCGCTGGCCGGTGAGCGTGGAGTAGCAGGGCACTCGCCCCGGGCCGGGGCTGATCCCGGCCAGGGCGCTCACCAGTTCGCTCTCGATCTCGTCCACCTGCGGGGAGTGCGAGGCGTAGTCGACGGCGATGCGCCTGGTCCGGACGTCGTCGGCGGCGCACGCCTCGGCCAGCTCGTCCAGCGCGCCAGGTTCGCCAGTGACGACGACCAACCGGGGCCCGTTGACGGCGGCGACCGACAGCCGGTCCGCCCACGGCGCGATCCGGTCGCGGACGGCGTCGGCGGTCTCCCACACCGACATCATCCCGCCGCGTCCGGACAGGGCGACCAACGCGGCGCTGCGGAGCGCGACCACCTTCGCCGCGTCCGCCAGGGACAGGGCACCGCTCACGCAGGCGGCGGCGATCTCCCCCTGGGAATGGCCGATGACGGCGGCCGGTTCCACCCCGTGCGCGCGCCAGAGCCGAGCCAGGGCCACCATCACGGTGAACAGCACGGGTTGTGTCCGGTCCACCCGATCTTCACCGGCCCCGTCCTCGTCGGTGCCGCCCGAGGAGAGCACGTCCAGCACCGACCAGCCGAGGTGTTCGGCCAACGCGTCCGAGCAGGCCTGGACCTCCGCGCGGAACACCGGGGACGAGGCCAGCAGATCGGCGGCCATGCCCATCCACTGCGATCCCTGGCCGGGGAAGACGAACACCGGCCTGGGCGCCGGAACGGTCCGGCCCCGGACGATGCCGGGTGCCTTCCCCCCGTCGATCACCCGGTCGAGCGCGGCGAGGGCCTCGGACCGGTTCGCGACCACCACGCCCGCCCGGTGGTCCAGCCTCGCCCGCCCCGCTGAGAGGGCGTGGCCGAGGGCGGCGAGGGGGATGTCCTCGTGATCGCGCAGGTAGGACCGGAGCCGCCTGGCCTGTGCGGTGACGGTGTCCCGGGTCCGGCCGGAGAACACGAGCGGCACGTGGGTGGCGGTGACGGCCGGGGTTCCCGCGACCGGCGCCTCCGGGAGGTCCGGGGCCTGTTCGAGGATGGCGTGCGCGTTGGTGCCGCTCAGCCCGAACGCGGAGACGGCGGCCCGGCGGGGCCGAGCGGTGTCCGGCCACGGGACCTGCTCGGTGAGCAGGTCGACGTCGCCGGCCGACCAGTCCACCCGCGAGGACCGCGGGTCGGCGTGCAGTGTCCTGGGCAGCGCTCCGTGCTGGAGGGCGAGCACCATCTTCATCACGCCGGCGACGCCCGCCGCGGCCTGGGTGTGCCCGATGTTGGACTTCACCGAACCCAGCAGCAGCGGCCGCTCCCGGTCCTGCCCGTAGGTGGCGAGCACCGCCTGCGCCTCGATCGGGTCACCGAGCGCGGTGCCGGTCCCGTGCGCCTCGACGACGTCGACGTCGCGCGTGGCCAGACCCGCGTTGGCGAGGGCGTGCCGGATCACCCGTTGTTGGGAGGGCCCGTTCGGGGCGGTGAGCCCGTTGGAGGCACCGTCCTGGTTCACGGCGGAACCCCGCAACACCGCCAACACCCGGCGGCCGTGGCGTCGGGCGTCGGAGAGGCGTTCCACGAGGAGCATCCCGACTCCCTCCGACCAGCCGGCGCCGTCGGCGCCCTCACCGAACGCCTTGCACCGGCCGTCGGCGGACAACGCGCCCTGCGCGCCGAGTTCGAGGAACGCGCCCGGCGTGGACATGACGGTGACGCCGCCGGCCAGGGCGAGGGTGCACTCCCCCGCCCGCAGGGCCTGCGCCGCCAGGTGCAGGGCCACCAGCGAGGACGAGCAGGCGGTGTCCACCGACACCGCCGGGCCCTCGAACCCGAAGGAGTAGGCGACTCTCCCCGAGATGATGCTGGCGTTGTTGCCGGTCGCGAGGTGGCCTTCGCCGCTGTCGGACGAGCCGAGCACCAGGCCGACGTAGTCCTGACCGTTGGTGCCGGCGAAGACACCGGTGCGGCTGCCCCGCAGGCCCGCCGGATCGATCCCGGCGTGTTCGAGGCTCTCCCAGGTGGCTTCCAGCAGCAACCGCTGCTGGGGGTCCATCGCCAGGGCCTCGCGCGGCGAGATGCCGAAGAACCCGGCGTCGAACTCCGGGGCGTCGTAGAGGAAGCCGCCTTCCCGGACCGGGCTGGTGCCGGGGCCGTCGTCCGCGTGGAGACGGCCGAGGTCCCATCCCCGGTCGCCGGGGAACGGTCCGATGGCGTCCGTCCCCTCGGTGAGCAACCGCCAGAACTCCTCCGGTGAGGAGACCCCTCCGGGGAACCGGCAGCTCATGCCGATGATGGCGATCGGTTCGTCGGGCCGGGCCGGCACCGGGGTGTCGTCGGCCGCCCGCGGCGTGGTGCCGAGCAGTTCCGCGAGCAGGAACTCGGCCAGGGCCACCGGGGTCGGGTAGTCGAACACCAGTGTCGCCGGCAGTCGCGCACCGGTCGCGGCGTCGAGGCGGTTGCGGAACTCGACGGCGGTGAGCGAGTCGAATCCCATCTCCGCGAACGCCCTGGTGACCTCGACCGCCTGCGCGGTTCCGTGGCCGAGGACGGCGGCGGCCTGGTCGCGCACCAGGTCCAGGACGACGGTGGCGCGTTCCTCCTGCGGCGTCGCCGCGAGACGGCGGGTCAGGGACGACCCGCTCGCCGTTCCGGCGCGTCTCCTGCCGGCGGCGACCGGGACCAGCTCACCGAACAGGGGCGGCAGGGGTTCGACGGCGGCCCGGGCCCGCAGGGCGGGCAGGTCCAACCTCGCCGGGACCAGCGCGGCCCGGTCCACCGTGGCCGCGGCGTCGAGCAGGGCCAGGCCCTGCTCCACGGACAGCGGGGGCAGGCCGGCCCTGGCCATCCGGGTGGCCTCGGCGTCGGCGAGCCGTCCCGCCATGCCCCCATCGGCCCAGGGCCCCCAGGCGAGGGACCGGGCGGGGAGCCCGCTGGCCCTGCGGTGCTGGGCGAGGCCGTCGAGGAACGCGTTCGCCGCGGCGTAGTTGGCCTGGCCCAGCGCGCCGAGAACCCCGGAGGCCGAGGAGAACACGGTGAACAGGGACAGGTCGAGGTCACGGGTCAGCTCGTGCAGGTTCCACGCGCCGTCGACCTTGGGGCGCAGCACGGCGCTCACCCGCTCGGCGTCCAACGAGGCCAGCATCCCGTCGGCCAGCACACCGGCGGTGTGGACGACCCCGGTGAGGGGCCGCTCGGCCGGTACCCGCTCGAGCGCGCCCGCGAGGGCGTCGCGGTCCGCGACGTCGCAGGCGACGACCTGTGCCGTGGTGCCCAGCTCCCGCAGGTCGGCGAGGAGTTCCACCGTTCCGGGCGCCGAGGTTCCCCGCCGGCTGACGAGCAGCAGGTTGGGCACCCCTGACATGGCCAGGTGCCGGGCGACGAGCGTGGCGAGAGCGCCGCCGGCGCCGGTGACGAGGACCGTGCCGTGCCGGGTCTCCGGTACCACCGACTCGGCGGTGGAGGTGACGAGCCTGGGTACGAGGAGCTGCCCGTCCCGGATCGCGACCTGCGGTTCGCCGGAGGCGAGCACGGCCGGTAGCCGTTCGGCGTCACCGTCGACACCCAGGTCGACCAGCACGAGGCGCCCGGGGTTCTCGGTCTGGGCCGACCGGACGAGGCCCCACGCCGCGGCGGCGGGCAGGTCGGTGATGTCGGCTTCCGGTGTCGTCGCGACCGCGCCCCGCGTCAGCACCACCAGCCGCGCGGCGCGGAGGCGGTCGTCGGCCAGCCACTCCCGCAGGGTGCCCAGCAGCGCGGAGACGGCGTCGTGGGTCGCTCCGACGACGGCTGCCCCTGGCGTGGTGACCGAGGTGACCACCACGTCGGGGATGGTCTCCCGCGCGGCGAGGTCGGCCAGGTCGGCGTGACGTCCGGCGGCCGACGTGGGCAGTGGCGTGCCATCGCCCAGGACCGCCCACACGAGGTCCTCGTCGCCGTCGGTCGCGGACCGCGGTGACCAGCCGACCTCGTGGAGCGCCGCGCCGGTGCCGTCGGCGGGGGAGGCCGCGAGCAGTTCCTCGGGGACGGGCGTGGCCGAGGTGACCTGGTCCACCGTGACCACGGGCAGACCGGTGTCGTCGGCCGCGAACAAGGAGAATCCCTGGTCCCGCCGGGAGATCCGGACCCGCAGCGCCCGGGCGCCCACGGCGTGGGCGCTGACCCCGGTCCAGTCGAGGGGAAGCGCGTCGAGGTCACCGCCGAGCAGGCGGCTGCCCTGCGCGGCGGCGTCGAGCAACGCGGGGTGCACGGTGAAGCCCTCGACCGGGGTGTCCTCGGGGAGGGTGACCTCGACGAGGACCGTCGTCTCGTCGCCGGCCGGGCGCCACGCCGCGCGCAGTCCCCGGAACAGCGGACCGTGGGCCACGCCCACGTCGGCGAGACGTTCGTAGTGGTCGTCGAGGCTGACGGGGACCGCACCGGGCGGTGGCCAGTCGGCCAGGGCCACCTCGGGCGTGTCCGACTCGCCGGTGAGCGTCGCGGTGGCGTGGCGCACCCACTCGTCGTTCCGGTACGAGTGCAGTTCGGCCCTTCGGTCCCCGTCCTCCCCGGTGGCGCGCACGGCGAGTTGGAACCGGACGGAGCCGGACTCCGGCACCACCAGGGGTCGCTCCACGGTCACGTCCGCCAGCCTCGGTGCGCCCACCTGGTGGCCGACGTGCAACAGGAGGTCCGCCAGCAGGGCCGTGGGCACCGCTGCCACCCCGTGGACGGAGTGGTCGGCCAGCCAGGGGTGCGCCGAGACCGCCAGCACCCCGGTGAACACCCGTTCGCCGGCGCCGGCGAGTTCGACGTCCGCGCCGAGGAGCGGGTGGTCGACGTCGCCCAGGCCGGCCGAGGTGACCGCGCCGGCCGGGTGCTCGGCCGCGCTCAGCCAGTAGCGTTCGTGTTGGAAGGCGTACGTGGGCAGGTCGGTGCGCCGGGCTCCGGAACCGGCGAAGTAGGCGGCCCAGTCCACGTCCCGGCCGTGCACGTGGGTCGTGGCGAGCCCGGTGACGAGGGTCTCCGGTTCGTCCCGGCCCCTGCGCAGGGCGGGCGCGAACACCGCGCCCGGCAGGGTGTCCGTCCCGAGGGCCGCGAGCCCCCCGTCGGGACCGAGTTCCAGGAACGTGGTCACCCCGAGGTCGTCGAGGCTTCGCAGGGCGTCGGAGAACCGGACGGTCTCCCGCACCTGGCGGACCCAGTACTCGGGGTCCCGGACCTCGGTGTCGGCGACGTGGCCCGTCACGGTCGACACCAGCGGCAGGCGGGGCTCCGCGAAGGCCAGTTCGGACACCACCGTCCGGAGTTCGGCCAGCACCGGGTCCATGCGCGGCGAGTGGAAGGCGTGGCTGACGCGGAGCCGGCGGTTCCGGCGGCCCTCGAAGCGCGTGAGCACCTCGTCCACGGCGTCCTCGTCACCGGAGAGCACCAGGGTCCCTGGTGCGTTGACCGCGGCGATGGCGACGCGGTCGTCCAGGGCGGGACGGACCTCGTCCTCGGTGGCCGCCAGGGACACCATCGCCCCACCTGGTGGCAACACCGCCATCAGCCGCCCCCGGGTGGCGACGAGGCGGCAGGCGTCGGCGAGGGAGAACACGCCTGCGACGTGGGCGGCGGCGATCTCACCGACCGAGTGGCCGAGCAGGAAGTCCGCCGTCACGCCCCACGACTCGACGAGCCGGTACAGCGCGACCTCCAGGGCGAACAGCCCTGCCTGGGTGTACTCGGTCTGGTCGAGCAGCGGTCCGCCGCCGAACACGAGCGGCGCGAGCGGGCGGTCGAGGTGCTTGTCCAGCTCCGCGCAGGTGGCGTCGAAGGCCTCGGCGAAGGTCGGGTACACCTCGTACAGGCCGCGCCCCATCCCGGAGCGCTGGGCGCCCTGCCCGGAGAACAGCAGGCCCAACCTGCCGGGCTCGGCCACTCCTCGGACCGCCCTCGGCGCGGTTGCCAGGTCCTCGAGGTCAGCCCTGTCGAGGACGACCGCGCGGTGCGGCAGCGCGGACCTGGTCGCGGCGAGGGAGTACCCGACATCGACGAGGTCGGATCCGCTGTCCTCCACGTGGGTGAGGAGACGAGCTGCCTGCGCGGTCAGCGCCTCGGCCGAACGGGCGGAGAGCACCCACGGCACGACCGGGGCCGGCGCCACCGCCTCGCTCCGGTCGGGGTCCTCGGACCACGCCTCGAGGAGCACGTGGGCGTTGGTGCCGCTGATCCCGAACGACGAGACAGCGGCCCGGCGGGGCCGTCCGGTCTCGGGCCAGGTCCGCTGCTCGGTGAGCAGCGACACCGCCCCGGCATCCCAGTCGACCCGCGTCGACGGTTCGTCGACGTGCAGGGTCCTGGGCAGCACCCCGTGCCGGAGCGCCATGACCATCTTGACCAGCCCCGCGACACCCGCGGCGGCCTGGGTGTGGCCGATGTTCGACTTGATCGACCCCAGCCACAACGGCCGGTCCACCGGCCGGTCCTGCCCGTAGGTCGCCAACAACGCCTGCGCCTCGATCGGGTCACCCAACGCGGTGCCCGTCCCGTGCGCCTCCACCACGTCCACCTCGGACGCCGACAACCGCGCGTTCGCCAACGCCTGCCGGATCACCCGCTGCTGCGACGGACCGTTCGGCGCCGTCAACCCGTTGGACGCACCATCGGAGTTCACGGCCGAACCGCGGACCACCGCCAGGACGCGGTGCCCGTTGCGCCGCGCGTCGGACAGCCTTTCCAGCACCAGCATCCCGGCGCCCTCGGCCCAGCCCGTGCCGTCCGCGGCCTCGGAGAACGCCTTGCACCGGCCGTCGAGGGCGAGTCCCTGTTGCGTTCCGAACTCGGCGTAGACACCGGCGTTGGTCATCACGGTGACGCCGCCGGCCAGGGCGAGGGTGCACTCCCCCGCCCGCAGGGCCTGCGCCGCCAGGTGCAGGGCCACCAGCGAGGACGAGCAGGCGGTGTCCACCGACACCGCCGGGCCCTCGAACCCGAAGGAGTAGGCGATCCTCCCCGAGATGACGCTGGTCGCGGTCCCGGTGAGCGCGTGGCCCCGCATCTGCTCGGTGCTCATCATCCCCGAGCCGTACGAGGAGTACGCGGTCCCGGCGAAGACGCCCGTGCGGCTTCCCCGCAGTCCGGACGGCCCGATGCCCGCGTGTTCCAGGCTTTCCCAGGTGGCTTCCAGCAGCAACCGCTGCTGGGGGTCCATCGCCAACGCCTCACGCGGCGAGATGCCGAAGAACCCGGCGTCGAAGTCCCCGGCTCCGGAGAGGAACCCTCCCTGGAGCGCGGGGATCTCGAGCCCGTCGGGGAGGTCCAACCGCCAGCCCCGGTCGGTGGGGAGCGGGCCGACCGCGTCGCGACCGGCGAGCACGAGGCGCCACAGGTCGTCCGGGGACTCGACACCGCCGGGGAAGCGGCAGCTCATGCCGACGATCGCGATCGGCTCGTCGACGTGGACGGGCGCCGGGGTCTCCTCGTCGGTCACCGGAGCGGCGCCGAGCAGTTCCGCGAGGACGAACCCGGCCAGCACCGCCGGCGTCGGGTGGTCGAACACCAGCGTCGCCGGCAGTCGGGCACCGGTGGCGGCGCCGAGCCGGTTGCGCAGCTCGACGGCGGTGAGCGAGTCGAAACCCAGTTCCGAGAACGGCCGCGTGACGTCGATCGCCTCGGGGCTCGGGTGGCCGAGCACGGCGGCGACGTGCCCGCGCACCAGGTCGAGGACGGCGCGGTCCCGTTCGGCGGGTGGCAGTCCCGTGAGCCGGCGTGCCAGGGCCGAGTCGTCGCTGGTCTCGGCTCGCCGACGGCTGTCGACCCTGGCGAGTTCGTGCAGCACTGGTTGCAGGCCACCGGAGGAGGCGCGGCCGCGCAGCGCGGGCACGTCCAGTCCGACGGGGACGACCGCGGGGTGGGGGCCGAGGACGGCCGCGTCGAGGAGCGCGAGGCCGCGGTCCCGGGTCAGCGGCACGATTCCGGACCGGGCGACCCGACCGGAGTCGCCGTCGGCGAGCTCCCCCATCATGCCGCCGCCAGCGCTCCACGGGCCCCAGGCAGCGGAGGTCGCCACGAGACCCCGTGCTCCGCGCAGTTCGGCGAGGCCGTCGAGCACGGCGTTGGCCGCGGCGTAGTTGGCCTGGCCGGGCGCGCCGAACACTCCAGCCACGGAGGAGAACAGGACGAACAGGGACAGGTCGAGGTGTGCCGTGAGTTCGTGGAGGTGCCAGGCGGCGTCGACCTTGGGCCGCAGCACGGCGTCGAGGCGGTCCGGGGTGAGGGCGGTCACCACGCCGTCGTCGAGCAGGCCGGCGGCGTGGACGACACCGGTCAGGGGCTGCTCGGCCGGGATCCCGGCGAGCAGCTCCGCGAGCGCGTCCCGGTCGGCGACGTCGCAGGCCGCGAGGGTCACCTGGGCTCCGGTGGCGCGCAGTTCGTCCGCCAACTCGGCCATGCCGGGGGCGTCGGCGCCTCGACGGCCGGCCAGCAGGAGGCTGGGCACGTGGTGCTCGGTGACCAGGTGGCGGGCGACCAGCCCACCGAGCGCGCCGGTGGCGCCGGTGACGAGGACGGTTCCGTGGTGCGGCTCCGGCGCGGGCACGGTGAGGACGACCTTGCCGACGTGCCGTGCCTTGGCGAGGTACCGGAACGCCTCGGGTGCGCGCCGGACGTCCCAGGTCCTGACGGGCAGGGGCCGCAGCGCGCCGCGTTCGAACAGCGCCAGCACCTCCGCCAGCAGCTGGCCGATGCGTTCCGGCCCGGCCTCGACGAGGTCGAACGCGCGGTAGGAGACGCCGTCCGGGTCACGCGGGTCCGTCTTGCCCATCTCGACGAACCGGCCGCCGTCGGCGAGGAGCCGCAACGAGGCGTCGAGGAACTCGCCCGTCAGGGAGTTGAGGACCACGTCGACGCCGTCGCCGCCGCTGTTGTCGCGGAACTTCCGCTCGAACTCGACGGTGCGCGAGGAGGACAGGTGGTCGTCGTCCACCCCGAGTTCCCGCACGACGGGCCACTTCCCGGGGCTGGCGGTGGCGAACACCTCCGCCCCGAGGTGGTGGGCGAGTCGGACGGCGGCCATGCCGACGCCGCCGGCGGCGGCGTGCACGAGGACCCGCTCCCCGGCCCGCACCCCGGCGAGGTCGACGAGGGCGTAGTAGGCGGTCATGAAGGCGACCGGGGTGGCAGCCGCGTCGGTGAACGACCAGCCGTCGGGGATCCTGGCGAGCATGCGGTGGTCGGTGAGGGCCACCGGACCGAAACCTCCGGTCAGCAGGCCCATCACCCGGTCGCCGGGTGCCAGGCCGGTGACGTCGGGTCCCACGTCGAGGACCACGCCGGCGCCCTCGATGCCCATCGTGGCGTCGCCCGGGTACATGCCCAGCGCGATCAGCACGTCTCGGAAGTTCACACCGGCAGCGCGGACGCCGACGCGCACCATCCCCCCGGAGGGTGGCTCGGTGGCCTCCCGCACCGGCACCAACGCCAGGGCGTCGATGGTGCCGGCCCCAGTGGTGTCCAGGCGCCACGGCGTCGCGGCCGGAGCGCGGAGGGCCCCGGTCGTCGACGCCCGTCGCAGGCGGGGAACGAGGGCTTCACCCTCCCGCACCGCGACCTGCGGCTCCCCGGTGGACAGCGCGGCGATCACCGAGGCGGGCGTGGCTGGGTGGGTGTCGACGTCGACGAGGACCAGCCGCCCCGGGTTCTCCGTCTGGGCTGAGCGGAGCAGCCCCCAGGCGGCGGCGCCGGCGAGGTCCGACGCGCCGTCGGGTCCGGCGCCGCCCCGGGTGACGACGGCGAGCCGCGCGGCGGCGAACCGGTCGTCGGTCAACCATTCCCGCACCAGTCGGAGCAGGGCACGGGAGCTGTCATGGACGGCGCTCACCTGGTCGGTGCCCGCCGCCTCGACCGTGACCACGACGACGTCGGGCACGGTCGTCAGCTCGGCGAGCCCGCCGTGCGCCGGCAGGCCGAGCGGGGCGAGCCAGGCGGGGTCCCCGAGCACGACGACACGCTTGTCGGCGGCCCCGTCCGGCAGGGGCAGCGGCGGCCAGGCCACCCGGAGCAACGCGTCGTCGGTCGGACCGGCGGGCTCCGGCTGCCCCTGCGGGGGCCGCAGCGCCAGGGAGTCGACCGTGGCCAACGGCTCACCCGCGACGTCGGCGACCGTCACCGAGACCCCGGAGCCGCCGGGGGTGATGCGGACCCGGGCAGCGGTGGCTCCAACGGCGGTCAGCCGCACACCCGACCACGCGAACGGGAGGCCCCACTGCCCGGAACCCGCGAGGGACAGCGGGTGGAGGGCGGCGTCCAGCAGCGCGGGGTGGATCCCGAAGCGCTCGACGCTGACGTCCTCGGGCAGGGCGACCTCGGCGAAGACCTGAGCGTCGACTCCGTCGCCGCGACGCCACGCCGCGCGCACCCCCCGGAAGGCCGGGCCGTACTCGAACCCGGCCGCGGCGAGCCCGGTGTAGAAGTCGTCCACGTCGACGGGTTCGGCACCGGCGGGTGGCCACTCCTGGAGTCCCTCGGCGACGTGGGCGGCGAGGGGTGCCAACACCCCGGTCGCGTGCTGCCGCCACTGGTCCTCGTCGTCGGTGGCGCTGGAGCTCACCCGGACCGGTCGGCGGCCGGCGCCGTCAGGGGCGCCGACGGTCACCTGGACCGCGGCGCCGCCGTGCTCGTCGAGGACAAGGGGGGCGTGCAGGGTCAGTTCCTCGAGGAGACCGCACCCCACCCGCTGTCCGGCGTGGAGGGCCAGCTCCACGAAGGCCGTCCCGGGGAGCAGGACGGATCCGAGTACGACGTGGTCGGCCAGCCACGGGTGGGAGCGTGTGGACAGCCGTCCCGTGAGGACGAGGCCGTCGGAGTCGGCCAGCGTCATGGCGGCGCCGAGCAGCGCGTGGTCGGCGGAGCGGAGTCCGAACGCGCTGGCGTCACCGGCCCAGATCGCGGTCCCGGCCGGCCAGAACCGTTCGTGTTGGAAGGCGTAGGTCGGCAGGTCCACCCGCCGGGCGTCGACGCCAGCGAAGAACGTGCCCCAGTCCACGGCGCCGCCGCGCACGTGCAGTTCGGCGAGTGCGGTGACGACCGCGCGGGGTTCCTCCCTCCCACGGCGCAGCAACGGGATCACGGGGGTGTCCACACCGGCCAGTGCCGCGAGGGCGCCGTCCGGCCCGAGCTCCAGGAAGGTCGTCACCGCCTGGTCACGCAGGGTCGCCATGCCCTCGGCGAACCGCACCGGTTCCCGGACCTGGCGCACCCAGTGCTCCGGGTCCCGCAGCTCGTCGGTGACGACGCCGCCGGTGAGGGTGGACACCACCGGGATCGTCGGCTCGGTGAGGGTGAGCCGACCCGCCACGGCGCGGAAGTCGTCGAGCATGCCGTCCATGTGGGCCGAGTGGAACGCGTGGCTCACCCGCAGGCGGGTCGACTTCCGGTCGGGGAACCTCGACACCACGTCGGCGACGGCGTCGTCGTCGCCGGACAGCACCACGGTCCCGGGCCCGTTGACGGCCGCCAGGGAGACCCGATCGGACAGCAGCGGGGCCACTTCGGACTCGCTGGCGCGCAGCGACACCATCGCGCCACCACCGGGCAGGGCCTGCATGAGGGCACCCCGGGCCGCGACCAGCTCGGCCGCGTCGGTGAGGGACATCGCCCCGGCCACGTGGGCGGCCGCGAGCTCACCGATCGAATGCCCGAGCACGAGGTCGGGTGTCACACCCCACGATTCGAGGAGCCTGAACAGGGCCACCTCGACGGCGAACAACCCGGCCTGGGCGTGGACCGTCTGGTCGATCAGGTCCCCGCCCTCGAACACCACGTCCCGGACGGGGCGGTCGAGGTGCCGGTCGAGTTCGGCGCACACCGCGTCGAAGGCGTCGGCGTACGTCGGGTAGGCCTCGAACAGGCCACGTCCCATCGTGGCGCGCTGGGCGCCCTGACCGGAGAAGAGGAACGCGACCCTGCCGTCGGAGGCGACGCCGCGGACCACGCCCGGCGAGGTGTCCAGGTCGGCGAGGTCCGCCTCGTCGAAGACGACCGCACGGTGCGGCAGGGCCGCCCGGCTGGTCGCCAGGGAGTAGGCCACGTCCACCCGATCCGGTTCCTGGTCCTGGTCCTGGACGTGGGCCAGCAGCCGACGTGCCTGGTCGGCGAGGGCAGCCGGGGACTTCGCCGACAGCAGCCAGGGCACGACGGGAGGCGCTGGCGCCTCCGCTCGGGGTTTCTCGGCTTCCCGGGGCGGCGACTCCACGATGACGTGCGCGTTGGTGCCACTGACGCCGAACGCGGACACGGCGGCCCGACGGGGCTCACCGGTCTCCGGCCACGGGACTTGCTCGGTCAACAGCGCGACGGCACCGGACGACCAGTCGACGTGCGAGGTGGGAGCGTCGATGTGGAGGCTCCTCGGCAGCATGCCGTGCCGCATGGCCATCACCATCTTGATGACGCCACCGACACCGGCCGCGGCCTGGGCGTGCCCGATGTTGGACTTCAGCGACCCCAGCCACAACGGACGGTCCTCGTCCCGGTCCTGACCGTAGCTGGCGAGCACGGCCTGCGCCTCGATGGGATCGCCGAGGACCGTGCCGGTGCCGTGCGCCTCCACCGCGTCGACCTGGGTGGGTGACAGACCCGCGTCGGCCAGTGCCTGGCGGATGACCCGCTGCTGGGAGGGCCCGTTCGGCGCGGTCAGCCCGTTGGACGCTCCGTCGGAGTTCACCGCCGAGCCGCGCAGCACGGCGAGGACCGGGTGGCCGAGGCGTCGCGCGTCGGAGAGCCGTTCGACGAGCAGGACGCCGACCCCCTCAGCCCAGCCGGTGCCGTCGGCGGCTTCCCCGAAGGACTTGCACCGGCCGTCGGGTGCCAGTCCGCGCTGCCGGCTGAAGTCGACGAAGGTGGACGGGGTGGCCATCACCGTCACACCACCGGCGAGCGCCATCGAACACTCCCCCGCCCGCAGGGCACGCGCGGCGAGGTGAAGCGCGACCAGCGACGAGGAGCACGCGGTGTCGACGGTGACGGCGGGTCCCTGGAGACCGAAGGTGTAGGAGACGCGGCCGGAGACGACGCTCGCGGCGTTTCCCGTGCCGAGGTAGCCCTCGAGTGCGTCCGGCGACATCGCCAGGAGGGACGGGTAGTCCTGACCGTTGGTGCCCACGAACACACCGGTGGTGCTGCCGTCCGCCGTCACGGGGTCGATGCCGGCCCGTTCGAACACCTCCCAGGTGGCCTCCAGCAGGATCCGCTGCTGCGGGTCCATCGCCAGCGCCTCGCGGGGGGAGATCCCGAAGAAGTCGGGGTCGAACCGGGTGGCGCCGTCGAGGAAGCCGCCTTCCCGGCAGTACGTCGTGCCGGGCTGGTCCGGGTCCTCGTCGTACAGGCGCTCGACGTCCCAGCCCCGGTCGGTCGGGAACTCGCCGACGGCGTCCGTCCCGTCGGCCACCAGCCGCCACAGGTCCTCCGGCGAGGACACCCCGCCGGGGTAGCGACAGCTCATGGCGACGATCGCGATGGGCTCGTCATCCGCGTCACGCGGCGGGGCGACGGGGACGTCAACCGGGTCGGCGCCGAACACGATGTCGCGAAGACCCTGGGCAAGGACCTCCGGGGTGGGGTAGTCGAACACCAACGTCGCCGGCAGGGACAACCCCGTGACCGCCGTCAACCGACCCCGCAACTCCACCGCGGTCAACGAATCGAAACCCATCTCCCGGAACGCCTGCCCCGACTCCACCCCCTCCACCGAGGCATGACCCAACACCCCCGCCGCCTCCGACCGCACCAACTCCACCAACAACCGCCGCTGCTCCTCCACCCCCATCCCCACCAGACGAGCCCGCAACACCGACGACTGCTCCTCATCCGGCTCACCACCACCCACCCGCTCCAACGCCGCCACCGCCACCGGCAACTCCCCGATCAACGGCCACACCCGCGACGCCGCGTACGCCGGAGCGAACCGCTCCCACTCCACCTCCGCCACCGCCACCACCGCGTCACCCTCGACCACCGCCTGCCGCAACCCCACCACCGCCAACTCCGCCGGCATCGCCGGCAGACCATGCCGCAACAGGTGCTCCCCCGCAGCACCCTCAGCCATCCCACCCTCAGCCCAGGGACCCCACGCCACCGCCGTGGCCACCAACCCCCGCTGCCGACGCCGCACCGCCACCGCATCCAGATACGCGTTCGCCGCCGCGTAGGCACCCTGACCGCCACTACCCCAAATACTGGCGATCGAGGAGAACAACACGAACGCGTCCAACTCCCGACCAGCGAACACCGCGTCCAGGTTCGCCGCGCCCAGCACCTTGGCCCGCAGGACGTGAACGAACTCCTCCCCGGTGATCTCGGGCAACGGGGTCAACTGCCCGACCCCGGCGGTGTGGACCACCGCCCGCACCGGACTGCCCCCGCTGTCCACCTCCGAGACCAACTCGGCCAAGGCCTGCCGGTCGGTCACGTCGCACCGGAGGACCTCGACGTCCACACCGGTGGCGGCCAGTTCCTCCCGCAACTCCACCGCGCCGGGCGCGGAGGGGCCCCGACGGCTGGCCAGCACGACCCGGTCCACACCGGCGCTGGTGGCCCACCGGGCCACGTGCGTGGCCAACGCCCCGGTGCCCCCGGTGATCAGGATGGTGTCCCGCAGGGCCAGTGCCGCACCGGGCCGGGTGGCGGGCGCGTGGACCAGGCGGCGGGCCAGGACCCCGGTGGGACGCAGGGCGATCTGGTCCTCGGTGCCGGTCAGGACCGTGCTGATCCGGTCCAAGGCCCGGTCGTCGAGGGTGGGGGGCAGGTCGATCAGGCCGCCCCACCGGCCGGGTTGTTCCAGGCCGATGACCCGGCCCAGGCCCCAGATCTGGGCCTGGACGGGGCTGTGGAGGGGGTCGGACGGGCCGGTGGAGACCGCTCCGGTGGTCAGGCACCACACGGGGCTGGGCCAGTCGATGTCGTGCAGGGCCTGGGCCAGGGCCAGGGTGGTGATCAGTCCGGTGGGGATCTCGGGGAGTTCGGGCAGGCAGTCCTCGCTCATGCCGAGCAGGGACAGGATCCCGGCTGGTTCGGGGTGCTCGGCCAGGACAGCACCGAGTTCCCGGGTGAACCCGGCCCGGTCCAGCCCCGACTCCCCCACGAGCAGTGGCACGAAACGGGCTCCGCGCCGGGCCAACCCCGCCACGACCGGGTGATCCAGTTGATCCGACGAGCCGATGAGCAGCCAGGTGCCCGCCAGCTCGGATCGGGTGTTGACGCTCAACGGCCGCCAGTCCACGCCGTACCGCCACCCGTCGACGACGGACAGTTCGCGGTGTTCCCGCCGCCAGGACGACAGTTTCGGCAGCACCTCACGCAACGGCTGGTCGCCGTCGAGGTCCAGGCCGTCGGCCAAGCCGGACAGGTCGGAACGGTCGACGGCCTCCCAGAACCGCGCGTCCTCCTCGGTGAGCTGCCGGGCATCGGTCTCGCCGGACGGGGCGGTGACGACCGGCCAGTAGCGTTCGCGTTGGAACGGGTAGGTCGGCAGGTCCACCCGCCCCGCACCCGTCCCCACGAAACAGGCACCCCAGTCCACGGGCATGCCCGTCACCCACAACGACGCCAACGCCCCCACCACCGTCTCCGGTTCGGGGCGGTCCCGGCGCAACACCGGAACGAACACACCCTCGGGGGCGCAGTCCTGCCCCATCGCCGAGAGCACCCCGTCCGGACCCAACTCCAGGAACCGGGACACCCCCACCCCGTCCAGCGCGGCCATGCCCTCGGCGAACCGGACGGTCTCCCGGACCTGCCGTACCCAGTACTCCGGGTCACACCACCCAGTCCCGGCCAGTGCACCGGTCACCGTGGACACCACCGGCAGCACCGGCTCCCGGAACACCACCGAGGAGAGCACCGCCCGGTACTCCGCCAGCATCGGGTCCATCAACTCGGAGTGGAAGGCATGGCTGACCCGCAACCACCGCACCCGGCGGTCACCCAACCGGTCCACCACCCCGGCCACCGCCGAGCGCTCACCGGAGAGCACCACCGCCGTCGGGCCGTTCACCGCCGCCAGCGACACCCCCGCCCCCACCAACAGGGGAATGACCTCGTCCTCGGTGGCCTCCACCGCCACCATCGCCCCACCCTCGGGTAGGGCCTGCATCAACCGGCCCCGTGCCGCCACCACCCGAGCGGCATCGGGCAGGTCCCACACCCCGGCCACGTGCGCCGCGGCCAGCTCCCCGATGGAATGACCCAGCAGGGAGTCCGGGACCACCCCCCAGGACTCGATCAACCGGAACAGGGCCACCTGCAGGGCGAACAACCCCGCCTGGGCGTACACCGTCTGATCCAGGACCCCAGCACCATCGTCGTCGTGGAAGACGGTGTTACGGATCGGTCGGTCGAGGTGCCGGTCGAGTTCGGCGCACACCGCGTCGAAGGCCTCGGCGAACACCGGGAACGCCTCGGCCAGCTCCCGGCCCATTCCGGGGCGTTGCGAGCCCTGACCGGTGAACAACACCGCGGACTTGCCCGGGGCGACCACCCCGCGCACCACCGACGGGCCGGACAGGTCGGACAGCGCCGACGGGTCGAGCACGACCGCCCGGTGGCTGAGCGCCGCCCGGGTCGTCGCGAGGGACGCCCCGATGTCGAGCTGCCCGGCATCCGAGCTCTCCCAGAGCTGGGCGAGTCGGGTGGTCTGCGCGGTCAGGGCCTCATCCGACTTCGCCGAGAGCACCCAGGGCACGACCGGCAGCGCCCTGGTCGCGGTCTCCGCCTCGACCACCGCCGGCGGAGCCGACTCCAGGATCACGTGAGCGTTGGTGCCGCTGATCCCGAACGAGGACACCCCA
This sequence comes from Actinoalloteichus caeruleus DSM 43889, assembly GCF_000429185.2. Taxonomy (GTDB): domain Bacteria; phylum Actinomycetota; class Actinomycetes; order Mycobacteriales; family Pseudonocardiaceae; genus Actinoalloteichus_B; species Actinoalloteichus_B caeruleus. The sequence continues at coordinate 1,193,706 of NZ_AUBJ02000001.1, forward strand.
GCACGCCTCGGCTCCCCCGTCTCCGGCCACGGGACCGGGTCGGTGAGCAGGGACACCGACCCCGCGGTCCAGTCCACCTCGGACGAGGGCGTCTCGGCGTGCAGGGTTCTCGGCAGGGTGCCGTGGCGCAACGCCAGCACCATCTTCATGACACCGGCGATGCCCGCCGCGGCCTGGGTGTGGCCGATGTTGGACTTCACCGAACCCAGCCACAGCGGGCGTTCCCGGTTCCTGCCGTAGGTGGCGAGCAGCGCCTGCGCCTCGATCGGGTCACCCAACGCGGTCCCGGTGCCGTGCCCCTCCACGGCGTCGACCTGGTCGACGCTCAGCCGGGCGTTGGCCAGGGCCTGGCGGATCACCCGCTGCTGTGAGGGACCGTTCGGCGCGGTCAGCCCGTTGGACGCACCGTCGGAGTTCACCGCGGAGCCGCGCAGGACGGCCAGGACGGGGTGGCCGTTGGCCACGGCGTCGGACAGCCGCTCGACGAGCACCACACCCGCGCCCTCACCCATGCCCATGCCGTCCGCACCGTCGGCGTAGGCCTTGCAGCGGCCGTCCGAGGCGAGACCGCGCTGACGCGCGAACTCGAGGATGCCGCCCGGGCCCGCCATGACGGTGACCCCGCCGGCGAGGGCCATCTCGCACTCGCCAGCCCGCAGGGCCTGCGCGGCGAGGTGCAGTGCCACGAGGGAGGACGAGCACGCCGTATCGATGGTGACAGCGGGGCCGTCCAGGTCGAAGGTGTAGGCGATCCGCCCGGAGAGGACGGAGGTCACGTTGCCGGTCAGGACGTGCCCCTCGGAGCCCGACGCCCCCTCCGGCATGCCGTACCCCTGGGTGGAGGCACCGACGAAGACCCCGGTCGTGCTACCACGCACCGCGTCCATCGGGATACCCGCGCGCTCGAAGGCCTCCCAGGATGTCTCCAACAGCAGCCGCTGCTGGGGATCCATCGCGACGGCCTCGCGGGGGGAGATCCCGAAGAAGCCGGGGTCGAAGTCCGTCGCGTCGTAGAGGAAACCGCCTTCCACCGCGTACGTCTTGCCCGGCTTGCCCGGCTCGGGGTCGTACAACGCCTCGAGGTCCCACCCCCGGTCGACGGGGAACCCGGAGACCGCGTCGGTGCCGTCGGAGAGCAGCCGCCACAGTTCCTCCGGGGTGGTGACGCCCCCCGGGTAGCGGCAGCTCATCGCGACGATCGCGATGGACTCCGGCGCCTTCTCCGACGCGGCCCGCAGCCGTTGACGGGTCTGCTGGAGCTCGGCGACCACGCGCGTCAGGTAATCGCGAAGTTTCTGTTCATCCGCCATGGAAACGCCGCTCCAGTCCGAGGTGAGTCACGAGATCCCCAGGTCCTTGTCAATCAGGTCGAACAGTTCGGCGTTGGTCGCGGAACTGAGCTGTTCCGCGACCTCCGCACCGGCCGCCGGCCGCCCACGCGTCGCTCCGAGTCGGGACAGCAGCGACTCGAGCCGCATCACGATCCGGACGCGGTCGACGTCGTCGGGTGCGCGTTCGGTGAGCGCGGCCTCCAGCCGGTCGAACTCGCCGGTGTCGGGCAGGTCAGGTGCCGCCTGTTCCTGCAGGACCTCCGCCTTGAGGTACGCGGCGAGCGCCGTCGGTGTGGGGTGGTCGAACACGAGCGTGGCGGGGAGCTTCAACCCGGTCGCGCCGTTGAGCCGGTTGCGCAGCTCGACGGCCGTGACCGAGTCGAAGCCGACCTCGCGGAACGCGCGGCCGGACTCGATCTCCTCGGCCGAGGCGTGGTCGAGGACGGCGGCGGCGTGCGCCCGGACGAGGTTCAGCACGACCTGCTCGCGGTCGCCGTCGGGCAGCGCGGCCAGTTCCGCCCGCAACGCGCTGGGCGCCTCGGCCACGTCCACGCCCTCCGCTGCGTCGACCTCGGCGAGCTGGCGCACCTCCGGGATGTCGTCGATGAGCGGCCGCGACCGCGCCGAGGTGAAGATCGGGACGAAGCGCGGCCACTCGACGTCGGCGATCGCGACCAGCGCGTCGTCGTGGTCCAGGGCCAGGCCGAGGGCGAGGACGGCCTGTTCCGGTGCGAGCAGCGGGACGCCCTGGCGGCGGAGCCGCTGCTCGGTCTCCTCGTCACGAACCATGCCGCCGGCCGCCCACGGCCCCCAGGCCACCGACAGCACGGGCACGCCCTGCGACCGGCGCTGCCTGGCGAGTGCGTCCAGGTAGGCGTTGGCGGCCGCGTAGGCCCCGTGGTCGCCGACACCCCAGACGGCCGCGATCGAGGAGAAGTACACCACCGCGTCGAGCTGCTCCGGGTCGAGGAGTTCGTCGAGGTGCCGCGCGCCGGCGACCTTGGCGGTGGCGACGTAGCCGAACTCGGGCACCGTGGTGCTCGCGATGGGTGCGAGGGCGCCGAGACCGGCGGTGTGCATGACGGCGCGGATCGGGTCACCCGCCCGGTCGAGCCGGGTGACGAGGTCGGCGACGCTGTCCCGGTCGACGACGTCACAGGCCTCGACGGTGACCCGGCTACCCAGTCCGGTGAGTTCGTCGACCAGGTCGCCGACCCCGGGGGCGTCCCCGCCGCTGCGGCTCACCAGCACGAGGTGCTCCGCGCCGTTGCGGGCCAGCCACCTGGCGACCTGACCTCCGAGCGCGCCCGTGCCCCCGGTGACGAGGACCGTCCCGGTCGGTTTCCACGCACGCGTTGGTTTGGACGCCCCGAGCGGGGCGGGGGTCAGGCGGCTCGCGAAGACGCCGCCCTTCCTGATCGCGACCTGGTCCTCGCCGCCGGTCTGCGCGACCACGGCGGCGAGTCGTGCCAGCGCCGCCGGGTCCACCGCCTCGGGGAGGTCCACGAGGCCACCCCACCGTTCGGGGAGTTCCAGTGCGGCCACCCGGGCCATTCCCCAGGTCTGGGCCTGTTGCGGGTTCGCGAGGAAGTCGGCGTCGTAGATCGATACGGCGGATCGGGTGGCGAACCAGAGGGGGGCGGCCAGGCCCGCCTCGACCGTGGCCTGCACGAGGTTCAGGCAGCCGAGCAGCCCGGCGGGCAGGTGGGTGTGCATCGAGTGCGGCTGCTCGTCGAGCGACAGCAGCGACAGGACGCCGGCCACCTCGGGGCCGTCGTCGAGCAGGGCTTCCAGGCGCTCGGCGATGGTCTGCGGATCCTCGCGGCTCGAGTCGATCGACAGCACCCGGGGGGTCGCGCCGTGGTCGGCCAGGGTGGTCGCGCAGGCGGCGAGGAGGTCCTGGTCCGCGAAGCCCGCGGGGACCGCGAGCACCCAGGCCCCGGTCAACGGGGCGGCGGTCGCGATCGTGACCGGCTTCCACTCGACGCGGTACCGCCAGGTGTCCATCCCGCTCCGCGTGTCACGGCGACGACGCCAGGTGGACAGCGCTGGGAGGACGGCCCCGAGCGCCTCCTCCGCGTCGTCGTCGAGGTCGAGGGCGCCGACGAGCGCGGCCGTGTCGGCGCGTTCCACCGCCTCCCAGAAGTCGGAGTCGGCGCCGGACACCTGGGCGTCCCGCCGCCCGTCGCCCTCCGGCCAGAAGCGTTGGTGTTGGAAGGCGTACGTGGGCAGGTCCACCACACGGGCACCGGAGAACACCGCCGACCAGTCCACCCCCACCCCGTGCACATGCGCCCGAGCCACCGACCGCAGGAACCGCACCGACTCCCGCTCACCCCGCCGCAACGTCTCCACCGCCACCACACCCTCGTGCTCCTGCACACCCACCACCAACACCGGATGCGGACTGACCTCCACGAACACCCCATGCCCGTCCGCCACCGCCGAGGACACCGCCCCCGCGAACTCCACCGTCGACCGCAGGTTCCGGAACCAGTACCCGGCGTCCAACGCCGAACCCTCCACCACACCCCCGGTCACCGTCGAGTACAACGGCACCTCGCACACCCCCGGCTCCACCGCCGCCAGCACCTCAGCCAGCTCGGCCTCCAACCGGTCCACCTGAGCCGAGTGCGAGGCGTAGTCCACCGCCACCCGCCGGGCCCGCACCCCCTCGGCCTCACACCGCGACACCAACGCCTCCAACGCCTCCGGAGTCCCCGACACCACCACCGAGTCCGGACCGTTGATCGCCGCCACCGACAGCTCCCGCCCCAACCAGGGCGTCACCCTCTCCGCCGAGCAGGCCACCGACAGCATCCCGCCGGCACCGGCCAACGCCCGCAACGCCCTGCTGCGCAGGGCCACCACCCGGGCGCCATCCGACAACGACAGGGCCCCGGCGACCACGGCCGCGGCGATCTCACCCTGGGAATGGCCCACGACCGCGACCGGTTCCACCCCGACCGAGCGCCACAGCTGGGCCAGGGACACCATCACCGCCCACAGCACGGGTTGGACGATCTCGACCCGGTCCAGGGCGTCCTGGTCGTCGAGGACGTCGAACAGGTCGAAGTCGGTGAACGGGGCCAGGGCCTCGGCGCAGCGGGTCATGGACTCGGCGAAGGCCGGTGAGTCGGTGAGCAGGGACCTGCCCATCCCGACCCACTGGGCACCCTGCCCGGGGAACACGAACACCGGCCGCACGTCCCCGTTCTCGGCCAGCCCGGTCACGACCTGGGCGGAAGGGCTGCCCTCCGCGAGCGCCGACAGGGCGCCGCGGAACTCGTCCTGGTCCGAGGCCACGACCGCGGCCCGGTACTCCAGTGCCGCCCGGGTGGTGGCCAGCGAGTGGCCGATGTCGGCGGTGGACGCGTCGGGACGTTCGGCGAGGTAGGTGCGCAGCCGGGCCGCCTGCGCGCGCAGCGCTCGCTCGGTCCGCCCGGACAACACCCAGGCGACGGAGTCGGCGCGCACCGGAGGTTCGGCCCCCACCTCGGCGGGTGCCGTCCCGGTGGCGGGCGCCTCCTCCAGCACCACGTGCGCGTTGGTGCCGCTGACCCCGAAGGAGGAGACCGCGCCGCGCCTCGGCCTGCCGTCCACGGCCCAGTCCACCCGGTCGGTGAGCAGCGACACGGCTCCGGTGGACCAGTCGACCTGGGACGTGGGGCTGTCGACGTGCAGGGTCTTCGGCAGCACCCCGTGCCGCATGGCCTGGACGACCTTGATGATGCCCGCGACACCCGCGGCGGCCTGGGTGTGCCCGATGTTGGACTTGATGGACCCCAGCCACAGCGGCCGCTCCGGCGGACGTCCCCTGCCGTAGGTCTCCAGCAGGGCCTGGGCCTCGATGGGGTCACCGAGCCGCGTTCCGGTCCCGTGCGCCTCGACGACGTCGACGTCCGAGGTGGACAGGCCGGCGTTGGCCAGGGCCTGCCGGATCACCCTCCGCTGTGACGGCCCGTTCGGCGCCGTCAACCCGTTGGACGCCCCGTCCTGGTTGACCGCGGAACCCCGCACCAACGCCAGCACCTCGTGCCCGTGCCGGCGGGCGTCCGACAACCGCTCGACGAGCAGCATGCCGACGCCCTCACCCCACGCGGTGCCGTCCGCCGCGTCCGCGAAGGACTTGCAGCGCCCGTCGGCCGCGAGACCGCGTTGCCTGCTGAACTCGATGAACGCGGCCGGGGTCGCCATGACCGTCACACCGCCGGCCAGGGCCATCGTGCACTCACCCTGCCGCAGCGCCTGGATGGCGAGGTGCAGCGCGACGAGCGACGAGGAACAGCCGGTGTCCACGGTGACCGCCGGGCCCTCCAGGCCGAAGGTGTAGGAGATCCGCCCGGACACCACGCTCGCGGCGTTGCTGGTGACGCCGAAGCCAGCTCCGGAGTCCTGGGAGAGCATCAGCGCGGTCGCGTAGTCCTGCCCGTTGGTACCGGTGAAGACACCCGTGGGGGTCCCTCGCATGGTGGACGGATCGATACCGGCCCGCTCGAAGACCTCCCAGGTCGCCTCCAACAGGAGCCGTTGCTGCGGGTCCATGCCGAGCGCCTCGCGCGGGGAGATCCCGAACAGCGACGGGTCGAAGTCACCCGCGTCGTAGAGGAACGCGCCCTGGTTGGTGTAGCTGGTGCCCTGCCGTTCGCGGTCGGCGTGGTAGACCTCCGAGCCCCAGCCGCGTTCCGTCGGGAAGCCCCCAACCGCGTCCACCCCGTCGAACACCAGCGTCCACAGCTCCTCGGGCGAAGCCGCGCCACCGGGGAACCGACAGCTCATGCCCACGATCGCGATCGGGTCATCGTCGGTGGCGATGAGGGGTGGTGTCGGCACCGGGGCGTCCTGCTCGACCCCCATCAGGTCGCCGTGGAGCCGGGTGGCGAGCGCGGTGGCCGTCGGGTGGTCGAACGCGATCGTGGCCGGCAACCTCAGCCCGGTGGCGGCGCTGAGGCGGGTGCGCAGGTCGACCGCCGTGAGCGAGTCGAAGCCCAGTTCCCGCAACGCTCGGTTCGGGGGCACGGCGTCGCTCGTCGGGTGGCCCAGGACGGCCGCCGCTTCGGCGCGCACCAGCTCCACCAGCAGCCGCTCGCGCTCGGCCGCGGGCAGGTCGCGCAGTTTACGCCGGAGTTCCGAACCGCCCTCACCCGCTTCCGCCTCGGCCCGCTCCCCCTCGGCCAGGACACGACGCACCTCCGGGATGTCCTCGATCAGGGGGCGCGGCCGGGCAAGGGTGAACGCGGGGACGAACCGCTCCCAGTCGACGTCGGCGACGGCGAGGCAGGTCTCGTCGTGCTCGACCGCCTCGCGGAGCGCGATGAGGGCCAGGTCCGGGTCCATCGCGGGCAGACCGCGCCGTTCGAGCCGGGTGCCCACTTCACCACCGGACATGCCGTCGCCGCGCCACCCGGCCCAGGCGACCGAGGTCGCGGGCCGGCCCGCCGCGCGGCGCCGCTCGGCGAGCGCGTCGAGGTGGGCGTTCGCCGCCGAATAGGCGGCCTGGCCGCCGCTGCCCCAGGTGGCGGCGTTCGAGGAGAACAGCACGAACGCGTCCAGCTCCGCGTCCCCGAAGACCCGGTCCAGGTTCGTCGCGCCGAGCACCTTGGCGCGCAGGACGTGGTCGAGTTCGGCGAGGGTGGTGTCGACGAGCGGTGTGTTCTGGTTGACGCCGGCGGCGTGCAGCACCGCGGTGATGGTTTCGCCGCTGTCGCGGAGCTCCCGCACCAGGGACTCCACCGAGGCGAGGTCGGTGACGTCGCAGGTGACGGGGGTGACGCGGGTGCCGTTCCCGGCGAGTTCCTCGCGGAGCTCGGTGACGCCGGGCGTGTCAGGTCCTCGCCGGCCGGCGAGGACCACGTGGTCGACGTCGTGCTCGGTGAGCCACCGGGTGAGGTGCGCGCCGATCGACCCGGTGCCGCCGGTGACGAGCACCGTGCCGCGGGGGTTCCACTTCCGCACCGGTTCCCGCTGGCCAACGGGGTGTCGAACGAGGCGGCGGACGAAGGTCCCCCGGTCGCGCACCGCGACCTGGTCCTCCGGGGAGGTGGCCCCGGTCAGGACACCCACCAGGCGCTCCAGGGCACGCTCACCGGGTTCCGCCGGCAGGTCCACCAGGCCACCCCACGACCTCGGGTGCTCCAAACCCACCACACGTCCCAGGCCCCACACCGCGGCCTGCGCCACACCCGGCAGGCCCTCCGACGTGTCCACCGCCACCGCACCCCGCGTCACGACCCACAACGGCGCCTCCACCGCGGCGTCCTCCAGGGCCTGCGCCACCACCATCGTCGCCGCCAACCCCACCGGCACGGACGACTCCGCCACCGGTTCGTCGTCCCAGGCCAGCAGGGACACCACCACGTCCACCTCGGCGTGGCCGGCGAACCGTTCCGCCAGATCCGCCCGGTCACCCGCGCCGTCGACGATCACCGTGTCGGCCGGTGGCAACCCCGCCACCACCGAGGACACCACCGGGTCCCCGGCCAGGGAGGCGGGCACCAGCACCAGCGCCCGGACCGGGGACGTCCCGCCGGCGGGCACCACCGGTTTCCACGTGACCCGGTAGCGCCAGGAGTCCACGACCGACCGGCGGCCCCGTTCCCGTCGCCAGTTCGCCAAGGCGGGGAGCACGGTCTCCCACGCGGCCGAGGCCTCTCCTCCCAGGTCGAGGGCGCCGACCAGCGCGGCCGTGTCGGCGCGTTCCACCGCCTCCCAGAAGTCGGAGTCCTCGGTGGGCGCCACCTCGGGCAGGGACATGGGCTCGGGCCAGAAGCGTTGGTGTTGGAAGGCGTACGTGGGCAGGTCCACCACACGGGCACCGGAGAACACCGCCGACCAGTCCACCCCCACCCCGTGCACATGCGCCCGAGCCACCGACCGCAGGAACCGCACCGACTCCCGCTCACCCCGCCGCAACGTCTCCACCGCCACCACACCCTCGTGCTCCTGCACACCCACCACCAACACCGGATGCGGACTGACCTCCACGAACACCCCATGCCCGTCCGCCACCGCCGAGGACACCGCCCCCGCGAACTCCACCGTCGACCGCAGGTTCCGGAACCAGTACCCGGCGCCCAACGCCGAACCCTCCACCACACCCCCGGTCACCGTCGAGTACAACGGCACCTCGCACACCCCCGGCTCCACCGCCGCCAGCACCTCAGCCAGCTCGGCCTCCAACCGGTCCACCTGAGCCGAGTGCGAGGCGTAGTCCACCGCCACCCGCCGGGCCCGGACCCCCTCGGCCTCACACCGCGACACCAACGCCTCCAACGCCTCCGGAGTCCCCGACACCACCACCGAGTCCGGACCGTTGATCGCCGCCACCGACAGCTCCCGCCCCAACCAGGGCGTCACCCTCTCCGCCGAGCAGGCCACCGACAGCATCCCGCCGGCACCGGCCAACGCCCGCAACGCCCTGCTGCGCAGGGCCACCACCCGGGCGCCGTCCGACAACGACAGGGCCCCGGCGACCACGGCCGCGGCGATCTCACCCTGGGAATGGCCCACGACCGCGACCGGTTCCACCCCGACCGAGCGCCACAGCTGGGCCAGGGACACCATCACCGCCCACAGCACGGGTTGGACGATCTCGACCCGGTCCAGGGCGTCCTGGTCGTCGAGGACGTCGAACAGGTCGAAGTCGGTGAACGGGGCCAGGGCCTCGGCGCAGCGGGTCATGGACTCGGCGAAGGCCGGTGAGTCGGTGAGCAGGGACCTGCCCATCCCGACCCACTGGGCACCCTGCCCGGGGAACACGAACACCGGCCGGACCTCGCCGCTCTCAGCGGTCGCCGAGACCACCTGCGCCGAGGCCCGTCCTTCCGCGAGGGCGGACAGTCCCGAGACCAGCTCGGCTTGGTCCGCTCCGACGATCGCCGCGCGGTGCCCGAGCGCGGCTCGGGTGCTCACGAGCGAGTAGCCCACGTCCACGGCGCGCTGTCCACCGACGGCGGGCAGCAGTTGACGGGCCTGGGCGCGCAGCGCCCGCTCCGAGGCGGCCGACAGGACCCACGCCACCGCGGTCCCGGCCGGCGCCTCGTCCCGCCCGTCCACCGGACCGAGATCCGGTTCCGGCTGTTCGAGGATCAGGTGCGCGTTCGTGCCGCTCATCCCGAAGGAGGACACACCGGCACGACGGGCCTGGCCGGTCTCCGGCCACGCCACGCTCTCGGTCAGCAGGGACACCGCACCGGCGGACCAGTCCACGTGGGACGTCGGGGTGTCGGCGTGCAGGGTCCTGGGCAGCACCCCGTGCCGCATGGCCAACACCATCTTGATCACACCGGCCACGCCCGCCGCGGACTGGGTGTGCCCGATGTTGGACTTGACCGACCCCAACCACAGGGGACGGTCCCGGTCCTGGCCGTAGGTCGCGAGCAGGGCCTGGGCCTCGATGGGGTCACCGAGCCGCGTTCCGGTCCCGTGCGCCTCGACGACGTCGACGTCCGAGGTGGACAGGCCGGCGTTGGCCAGGGCCTGCCGGATCACCCTCCGCTGCGACGGCCCGTTCGGCGCCGTCAACCCGTTGGACGCCCCGTCCTGGTTGACCGCGGAACCCCGCACCAACGCCAGCACCTCGTGCCCGTGCCGGCGGGCGTCCGACAACCGCTCGACCAGGACCAGACCGATCCCCTCGGACCAACCAGCGCCGTCCGCCTCGTCGGAGAACGACTTGCAGCGCCCGTCGGCGGCGAGCCCCCCCTGCCTGCCGAACTCGGTGAACGTGCCCGGGGTGGCCATCACTGTCACCCCCCGGCCAGGGCCATCGAGCACTCGCCCGAGCGCACGGACCGGATCGCCCAGTGCAGTGCCACCAGCGAGGACGAGCACGCGGTGTCGACGGTGACGGCGGGCCCCTCCAGGCCGAACACGTAGGCCACCCGGCCCGACATGACGCTGCTCGCCGTACCGGTCAGCAGGTGTCCCTGCGCGTCGTCGGGCAGCTGGTGCGGCGCGGTGCCGTACCCGGACGGCGCGGCACCGACGAAGACACCGATGTCGGCCCCTCGGGTGCCCGCCGGGTTCATACCAGCCCGTTCGAACGTCTCCCAGGTGAGTTCGAGGAGGAGCCGTTGCTGCGGGTCCATGCCGAGCGCCTCGCGCGGGGAGATCCCGAACACCGACGGGTCGAAGTCGCCCGCGTCGTACAGGAACCCCCCGTGCCCGGTGAGGGTTCCGTTCCCACCGAAGGCCGGCCCCTCCCAACCCCGGTCGGTCGGGAACGCGGAGATGCCGTCGACACCACCGACGACGAGGTCCCACAGTTCCTCGGGCGAGCGGACCCCTCCCGGGTACCGGCAGCTCATCGAGACGATGGCGATCGGGTCGTCCTGGTCGGCGGAGTCCCGCTGGGCGAGCGCCTGGCCCGTGTCCGCCGCCCCGAACAGTTCGGCGTGGAGCTGGGCGGCGAGATCGACCGGGTTGGGGTGGTCGAAGATCAGGGTCGCTGGCAACTGGAGACCCGTCGCACGGGTGAGCCTGGTCCGCAGTTCGACCGCCGTCAGCGAGTCGAACCCGAGTTCCCGGAAGGGCCGGTCCAGCGGCACAGACCGGGTGCCGCCATGCCCGAGCACGGCGGCGGCCTCCGTGCGAACCAGGGCCTGGAGTGACCGTTCCCGCTCCGCCACGGACAGCCCGGTCAGCCGGCCCCTCAGCTCGGCCCCGGCCTGGTCGGCCTCGGCGCCGGCCCGCTCCAGCGCCGCGAGGATCCGCCGCACGTCGGGCAGGTCAGCGATGAGCGGGCGAGGACGGGCGGATGTGAAGGCGGGAACGAACCGTTCCCAGTCCACATCGGTGACGGCGAGGGAGGTCTCGCCGTGGGAGACCGCCTCCCGCAGCGCGGCGATCGCGAGTTCCGGAGCCATCGCGGGCAGCCCGCGGCGCCGAAGCTGCTCGCCGGCGTCGCCGACGGACAACCCGCCGCCGTCCCACACCCCGTAGGCGACGGAGGTGGCGGGGAGACCGCGCTCCACACGCTCCTGGGCGAGGCCGTCGAGGTAGGCGTTGGCGGCGGAGTAGGCGGCCTGGCCGCCGCTGCCCCAGGTGGCCGCGTTCGAGGAGAACAGCACGAACGCGTCCAGCTCCGCATCCCCGAACAGCCGGTCCAGGTTCCGCGCCCCGAGCACCTTCGCGGCGAACACCTCGTCGACGGAGGCGACATCGAGGTTCCCGATCACCTCGGCCCGCTCGATGCCGGCGGTGTGGAACACGGCGGTGATCGTGTCCCCGGCGTCGCGTACCTCGCTGACCAGTGACGCCAGGGCCGCCGGGTCGGCCACGTCGCAGGCGGCGATGGTGACCCGGGTGCCGGTCGAGGTCAGCTCGTCGCGCAACGCGGCCGCGCCGGGCGCGTCGATGCCACGCCGGCTGGTCAGCACCACGTGCTCGACGTCGGTGGCCGCCAGCCAGCGGGCCAGGTGACCGCCGATCGCGCCGGTGCCGCCGGTGATGAGGGCGGTTCCCGTCGGTGTCCACTCCCGCTCGGGTGGGGTGTCCCCCAACGGGGCACGGGCCAGCCGGCGGGCGAACACGCCCCTCGACCGCACCGCGAGCTGGTCCTCGTCGCCGGCACCGTGTGACAGCACCGAGGTGAGCCGTGCCGCGACGCGGCTGGTCAGCTCCTCCGGCACGTCGACGAGCCCACCCCACCTGTCGGGGTGTTCGAGGCCGACGACACGGCCGAGCCCCCACAGGGCCTCCTGCCACGGGCTGCGCAGGGGGTCGGTGGATCCGATGCTCACCGCGCCGGTGGTCACGCACCACAGGGGTGCGGTGATGCCGGCGTCGCCGAGCGCCTGAACGAGCGTCACCGTCGCCGCGAGCCCGATCGGGACCGCGGGGGAACCGGGTACGGGGTCCTCGTCGAACGCGAGCAGCGACACGACCCGGGTGACGTCGGTGTGCCCGGCCAGGAGAGCGGAGACGCTCGCGCGGTCGAGCCCATCGCCGTTGAGGACGAGCCGGACCGTGTCGTCGTGTGCGCCGTTGATGGCGGTGACCAGTGGGTCGTCCACCCTGGTGGCGGGGATGACCACCAGCCATCGGCCGGCCTGGTGGGCGGGGATGATCTCAACGGGGCGCCAGACGACCCGGTATCGCCAGGAATCGAGGGTGGACCGCTCACGACGGCCACGCCGCCAGGCGCTCAGGGTGGGGAGAACCGTGTTCCAGGTGTCCTCGGCACCGCCGAGGGTGCCGGCGAGCGCGGAGACGTCCCCACGTTCGACGGCGTCCCAGAACTCCGCGTCGACCGGCGAGGAGTCACCGGACGCCAGTGCTCCCTCTGGCCAGTAGCGTTCGTGTTGGAAGGCGTAGGTGGGCAGCGGGACCCGGCGTGCTCCGCACCCCGCGTAATAGCCGGCCCAGTCCACCGACGTCCCGTGGACGAACACCCGCGCCAACGCCCCCACCACCGTGTCCGGTTCGGGGCGGTCCCGGCGCAACACCGGAACGAACACACCCTCGGGGGCGCAGTCCTGCCCCATTGCCGAGAGCACCCCGTCCGGACCCAACTCCAGGAACCGGGACACCCCCACCCCACCCAACGCGGCCATGCCCTCGGCGAACCGGACCGTCTCCCGGACCTGCCGCACCCAGTACTCCGGGTCACACCACCCAGCCCCGGCCAGTTCACCGGTCACCGTGGACACCACCGGCAGCACCGGCTCCCGGAACACCACCGAGGCGAGCACCGCCCGGAACTCCGCCAGCATCGGGTCCATCAACCCGGAATGGAAGGCGTGGCTGACCCGCAACCGCCGCACCCGGCGGCCCTCCCGCTCACACGCCTGGGCCACGGCGTCCACGGCGGTCTGGTCTCCGGAGAGCACCACCGCCGTCGGGCCGTTCACCGCCGCCAGGGACACCCCCGCCCCCACCAACGGGAGGATCTCGTCCTCGGTGGCCTCCACCGCCACCATCGCCCCACCCTCGGGTAGGGCCTGCATCAACCGGCCCCGCGCCGCCACCACCCGGGCGGCATCGGCCAGGTCCCACACCCCGGCGACATGCGCCGCGGCCAGCTCCCCGATGGAATGACCCAGCAGGTAGTCCGGGACCACTCCCCAGGACTCCACCAACCGGAACTGGCCCACCTGCAGGGCGAACAACCCCGCCTGGGCGTACACCGTCTGATCCAGGACCCCAGCACCATCGTCGTCGTGGAAGACGGTGTCGCGGATCGGGCGGTCGAGGTGCCGGTCGAGTTCGGCGCACACCGCGTCGAAGGCCTCAGCGAACACCGGGAACGCCTCGTGCAACTCCCGGCCCATACCGGGGCGTTGCGAGCCCTGACCGGTGAACAACACCGCCAGCTGACCGGCAGCGGCGCTGCCCTGGACGACCTCATCGCCGATGACGACCGCACGGTGGTCGAACACCGACCTCCTGGTCAGGGAGTAGCCCACGTCCACCGGGTCCAGACCAGTGGTGTCCACGTGGGCACGGATCCTGTCGACCTGCGCGGTCAGGGCCTGCTCGGACTTGGCCGACACCACCCACGGCACCACCACCGGGGCGGACTTCGGCCGGTCCCCACCATTCGCGGAGTCCCGCACGGCACCGGTGTCCTCACCGGCACCGATGTCCACCGTGTCGGGGCTTTCGATGATCACATGGGCGTTGGTGCCGCTGATCCCGAACGAGGACACCCCCGCCCGCCGGGGACGACCGGTCTCCGGCCACGACACCGGCTCCCGCACCAGATCCACCGCACCCGATTCCCAATCCACCTCACGACTGGGCTCATCCACGTGCAACGTCGCCGGCACCACCCCATGCCGCATCGCCTGCACCATCTTGATCACACCCGCCACCCCCGCGGCGGCCTGCGTGTGACCCAGGTTCGACTTCACCGAACCCAACAACAACGCCCGATCCCGATCCCGCCCATACGTCGCCAACAACGCCTGCGCCTCGATCGGATCACCCAAGGTCGTCCCGGTACCGTGCGCCTCCACCACATCGACGTCCTCGGGAGCGACCCGGGCGTTGGCCAACGCCTGCCGGATCACCCGCTGCTGCGAGGGACCGTTCGGCGCGGTCAACCCGTTGGACGCCCCGTCCTGGTTGACCGCCGTACCCCGCACCACCGCCAACACCGGATGCCCCAACCTGCGGGCATCCGAGAGCTTCTCCACCAGCAGGACACCGACACCCTCGGACCACCCGGTCCCATCCGCCGAGGCCGAGAACGACTTGCACCGACCGTCGAAGGACAACCCGCCCTGCCGGCTGAACTCCGCGAACGTCGCCGGAGTGGCCATCACGGTCACACCCCCGGCCAGGGCCATCGAGCACTCACCGGAGCGCAGGGCCTGCACGGCCAGGTGCAGGGCCACCAACGACGAGGAACACGCCGTGTCCACCGTCAACGTCGGACCCTCGAACCCGAACGTGTAAGCAACCCGACCCGAGGCCACGCTGCCCGAGTTGCCGATCCCGCTGTGCCCCTCGGTGTCCTCGACACCGTGCAACCGGGTGACGTAATCGTGGTACATCAACCCCGCGAACACACCGGTCCTGCTGCCCCGCAGTGTCCCCGGGTCAATACCGGCGTTCTCGAAAACCTCCCACGAGGCCTCCAGCAGCAGCCGCTGCTGCGGGTCCATCGCCAAGGCCTCACGCGGCGAGATCCCGAAGAACGCCGGATCGAACTCGGCGGCGTCCGCGAGGAACCCGCCGAACCCGTCGACACCCCACCCCCTGTCCTGGGGGAAGGGGCCGATGGCGTCACCGCCAGCCGCGACCAGGTCCCACAGTTCGTCCGGGTTCGACACGCCCCCCGGGTAACGGCAGGACATCCCCACGATCGCGATCGGCTCGTCGGTCCCGACCCCCGTGGCCACCACGGTCTCCACCGCAGCCCGAGTCCCGACCAACTCACCCACCACGAACTCGGCCAACACCGCCGGGGTCGGGTAGTCGAACACCAGGGTCGCCGGCAACCGCAACCCCGTCACCGCGTTCAACCGGTTCCGCAGCTCCACCGCCGTCAACGAGTCGAAACCCAGATCGGTGAACGCGTGGTGCGGCTGGACGGCGTCGTTCGTGGCGTGTCCGAGCACCGCGACAACGTGCGTGCGGACGAGGTTCAACACGGTCGCGACCCGCTCGTCCGAGCCCAGCGACATGAGCTCGGCGACCAGTCCGGCGTCACCCGGTGCGGCTCTCCGGGTGGGTGTCCTCACGAGACCCCGCAACATGGGCGGCACACCCCGCGTCCGCAACCGGGGCAGGTCCAACACCACCGGCACCACCACAGACCGGTCCACACCCCAGGCCGCGTCGAACAACGCCAGCCCCTGCTCCACCGTCAACGGCGGGAACCCCGCCCCGGCCATCCGCTGGGCATCCCCAGCCATCCCACCCTCGGCCCACAACCCCCACGCCAACGACTGACCCGCCAGACCCCGATCACGCCGGTACTGGGCCAGACCATCCAGGAACGCGTTCGCCGCCGCGTAATTGCCCTGCCCAGGAGAACCCAGCACCCCGGCCACCGACGAGAACACCACGAACATCGCCAGGTCCAGATCCCGGGTCACCTCATGCAGGTTCCACGCGCCCTCCACCTTCGGACGCAACACCGCATCGAACCGCTCCGGGGTCAACGACGACACCATCGCGTCATCGAGCACCCCCGCGGTGTGCACCACACCCACCAACGGATGCTCCGACCCGATCCCGGCCACCACCTCAGCCACCGCGTCCCGATCGGCCACGTCACAGGCCACCGTGCGGACCTCGGCATCGAGCTCACCCACACCACTGTCACCGCCGCTGCGGCTGAGCAGCACCAGGTGCCGCACCCCGTACCGCTCGACCAGGTGCCGGGCCACCAACCCGCCCAGCACACCACTGGCACCGGTGACCAACACCGTGCCCCCCTCGGGGAGCGGTTCCCCCGGTTCCGGGGCCACCCGGGCCAGCCGGGGTGCCACCAGGCGCCCGCCACGGACGGCCAGCTGCGGCTCTCCCGCCACCAACTCCGGAAGCTCCACACCCTCGGTGTCAGGGTCGGTGTCGGGGTCGAGGTCGACCAGCACGAACCGGCCCGGGTTCTCCGACTGGGCCGTGCGCACCAGACCCCACACCGCGGCCTGGGTCAGGTCCCGACCATCGATGGCACCCCGGGTCACCACGACCCGCACCCGATCATCGTCGGTGTCCCGCACCAGGGCCAGCACCTCGGCCAACCGCTCCCGCACCCCACCACCAGCCGCCAACGGCACGACCTCGTGGTCACCGGTCAGGGCCTCACCGGACACCGGGACCCAGTCCACGCCGAACAGCGCGTTCCGGTGCGGTGACGTGGTGGACCGGTCCACCGACGGGGCACGCAGGGAGAGAGCACCGATCGACGCCACTGGCTGGCCGGCCCCGTCGGCCAGCAGCAACGAGAACCCGGACCCGGCGCGGCAGATCCGCACCCGCAGCGACGAGGCTCCCACTGCCGAGATCGACACCTCGGACCACGCGAACGGCAACCCGCCTTCGCCTCCGAGCAGGCCGATACCGTGCAGGGCCGCGTCCAACAGGGCCGGGTGCACCCCGAACCCGTCGACCGCGACATCCACCGGCAGGGCGACCTCGGCGAACACCTCGTCCTCACCACGCCGCCAGGCCCGCCGCAGCCCCTGGAACACCGGACCGTAGGACAGGCCCGCCTCATCCAACCGGTCGTACAGGTCCGTGACGTCGACCTCGGTGGCCCGTTCCGGGGGCCACACCGTGAGTACCTGACCTGGGGTGGGCGAACCGGTGGACAACACCCCGGTCGCGTGCCGCGCCCATTCGCCGTTCTCGTCCGCTCGCGAGTGCACGGTGACCGTGCGGCGCCCCTCGTCGTCGGGTCCACTCACGAACACCTGGACGGTCACCGCGCCATGCTCGGGCAGCAGCAACGGAACCTGGAGGGTGAGTTCGTCCAGCAGGTCACACCCGACCCGCTCACCAGCGAAGAGGACCGCCTCGACGAGCGCCGCTCCCGGCACCATGACGGAGCCGAGCACCACATGCTCCGACAACCACGGCAGGTCGGCCGCCGAGAGCACACCGGACAGCATGACGCCCTCGTCACCCGCGAGAACCACTCCGGTACCGAGCATTGAGTGCCCGAGGGAGCCGAAACCAGTACCAAGACCTGCTCGTGGCCAGTAGCGTTCGTGTTGGAAGGCGTAGGTGGGCAGCGGAACCCGACGTGCCCCGCACCCCCCGTAATAGCCGGCCCAGTCGACCTCGGTCCCGTGGACGAACACCCGCGCCAACGCCCCCACCACCGTCTCCGGCTCGGGGCGGTCCCGGCGCAACACCGGAACGAACACACCCTCGGGGGCACAGTCCTGCCCCATCGCCGAAAGCACCCCGTCCGGACCCAACTCCAGGAACCGGGACACCCCCAACTCCCGAGTCCGCTCCACGGCGGCACCGAACCGGACGGTCTCCCGGACCTGCCGCACCCAGTACTCCGGGTCACACCACCCAGTCCCGGCCAGTGCACCGGTCACCGTGGACACCACCGGCAGCACCGGCTCCCGGAACACCACCGAGGAGAGCACCGCCCGGTACTCCGCCATCATCGGGTCCATCAACCCGGAGTGGAAGGCATGGCTGACCCGCAACCACCGCACCCGGCGGTCACCCAACCGGTCCACCACCCCGGCCACCGCCGAGCGCTCACCGGAGAGCACCACCGCCGTCGGGCCGTTCACCGCCGCCAGCGACACCCCCGCCCCCACCAACGGGATGACCTCGTCCTCGGTGGCCTCCACCGCGACCATCGCCCCACCCTCGGGTAGGGCCTGCATCAACCGGCCCCGTGCCGCCACCACCCGAGCGGCATCGGGCAGGTCCCACACCCCGGCCACGTGCGCCGCGGCCAGCTCCCCGATGGAATGACCCAGCAGGGAGTCCGGGACCACCCCCCAGGACTCGATCAACCGGAACAGGGCCACCTGCAGGGCGAACAACCCCGCCTGGGCGTACACCGTCCGATCCAGGACCCCAGCATCACCGTCGTCGTGGAAGACGGTGTTACGGATCGGGCGGTCGAGGTGCCGGTCGAGTTCGGCGCACACCGCGTCGAAGGCCTCGGCGAACACCGGGAACGCCTCGGCCAGTTCCCGGCCCATGCCGGGGCGTTGCGAGCCCTGACCGGTGAACAACACCGCCAACCGACCCGGGGCGGCACTGCCCTGGATGACCTCGTCACCGACCAGAACCGCCCGGTGTTCGAACACCGACCTCCTGGTCAGCGAGTAGCCCACATCCACCGGATCCGGACCGGCGGTTCCCACGTGGGTACGGATCCTGTCGACCTGCGCGGTCAGGGCCTGCTCGGACTTGGCCGAGACCACCCACGGCACCACCGCCGGAGCGGTCCTCGGCCGGTCCCCGCCGTTCAGGGAGTCCCGCACGGCACCGGTGTCCTCACCGGCACCGATGTCGATCGCGTCCGGGCTCTCGAGGATCACATGGGCGTTGGTGCCACTGATCCCGAACGAGGACACAGCGGCCCGCCGGGGACGACCGGTCTCCGGCCAGGACACCGGCTCCCGCACCAGATCCACCGCACCCGATTCCCAATCCACCTCACGACTGGGCTCATCCACGTGCAACGTCGCCGGCACCACCCCATGCCGCATCGCCTGCACCATCTTGATCACACCCGCCACCCCCGCGGCGGCCTGCGTGTGACCCAGGTTCGACTTCACCGAACCCAACAACAACGCCCGATCCCGATCCCGCCCATACGTCGCCAGCAACGCCTGCGCCTCGATCGGATCACCCAGCGTCGTCCCGGTACCGTGCGCCTCCACCACGTCAACGTGCTCCGGGGCCACCCGGGCGTTGGCCAGGGCCTGCCGGATCACCCGCTGCTGCGAGGGACCGTTCGGCGCGGTCAACCCGTTGGACGCCCCGTCCTGGTTGACCGCCGTGCCCCGCACCACCGCCAACACCGGATGCCCCAGCCTGCGGGCATCCGAGAGCTTCTCCACCAGCAGGACACCGACACCCTCGGACCACCCGGTCCCATCCGCCGAGGCCGAGAACGACTTGCACCGACCGTCGAAGGACAACCCGCCCTGCCGGCTGAACTCCGCGAACGTCGCCGGAGTGGCCATCACGGTCACACCCCCGGCCAGGGCCATCGAGCACTCCCCGGACCGCAGGGCCTGCACGGCCAGGTGCAGGGCCACCAACGACGAGGAACACGCCGTGTCCACCGTCAACGTCGGACCCTCGAACCCGAACGTGTAAGCGACCCGACCCGAGGCCACACTGCCCGAGTTACCGATCCCGCTGTGCCCCTCGGTGTCCTCGACACCGTGCAACCGGGTGACGTAATCGTGGTACATCAACCCCGCGAACACGCCGGTCCTGCTGCCCCGCAGCGACCCCGGATCAATACCAGCGTTCTCGATGGCCTCCCACGAGGCCTCCAGCAACAGCCGCTGCTGCGGGTCCATCGCCAAGGCCTCACGCGGCGAGATCCCGAAGAACCCCGGGTCGAACTCGGCGGCGTCGTGGAGGAAACCTCCCGCGCCCTCCAGTCCCCACCCCCGGTCGGTGGGGAACGCACCGATCGCGTCCCCACCGGCCGCGACCAGGTCCCACAACTCGTCCGGACTGGACACCCCACCCGGGTAACGGCAGGACATCCCCACGATCGCGATCGGCTCGTCGGTCCCGACCACCGTGGGGGCCGGCGCCACAGCCAGCGAGGCTGAACCGTTCAGCTCGTCGAGCACGAACTCGGCCAGGTCGGCCGGGGTCGGGTAGTCGAACACCAGGGTCGCCGGCAACCGCAACCCCGTCACCGCGTTCAACCGGTTCCGCAGCTCCACCGCCGTCAACGAGTCGAAACCCAGATCGGTGAAGGACTGCCGCGGTTGGACGGCATCGCCGGAGGTGTGACCAAGCACCGCCGCCACCTGGCCCCGCACCTGGTCGAGCACCACGCGGACCCGGTCTTCGGCCTTCAGACCACCCAGGTTCCCCACCAGGCCCGCGTCTCCACGGGCGATCCGGCGACGCGCCACCCTGACCAGCGAGCGCAGCAGGGGAGGCACTCCCTCGGTCGCGGCACGCGACCGCAGCACCGAGAGATCGAGGTTCACGGGGACGAGGGCGGCACGGTCACTCGTCAGCGCGGCGTCGAACAACGCCAGGCCCTGCTCCACCGTCAACGGCGGATAGCCGGCACGTGCGAGTCGTCGACTGTCAGCGGTCATCCCGCCCTCGGCCCACAACCCCCACGCCAACGACTGACCCGCCAACCCCAGGCCACGCCGGTACTGGGCCAGACCATCCAGGAACGCGTTCGCCGCCGCGTAATTGCCCTGCCCAGGAGAACCCAGCACCCCGGCCACCGACGAGAACACCACGAACATCGCCAGGTCCAGATCCCGGGTCACCTCATGCAGGTTCCACGCGCCCTCCACCTTCGGACGCAACACCGCATCGAACCGCTCCGGGGTCAACGACGACACCATCGCGTCATCGAGCACCCCCGCGGTGTGCACCACACCCACCAACGGATGCTCCGACCCGATCCCGGCCACCACCTCAGCCACCGCGTCCCGATCGGCCACGTCACAGGCCACCGTGCGGACCTGGGCATCGAGCTCACCCACACCACTGTCACCGCCGCTGCGGCTGAGCAGCACCAGGTGCCGCACCCCGTACCGCTCGACCAGGTGCCGGGCCACCAACCCGCCCAGCACACCACTGGCACCGGTGACCAACACCGTGCCCCCCTCGGGGAGCGGTTCCCCCGGTTCCGGGGCCACCCGGGCCAGCCGGGGTGCCAGCAGCCGACCGTCACGGACGGCCAGCTGCGGTTCTCCGGCCACCAACTCCGGAAGCTCCACACCATCGCTGTCGGTGTCGGGGTCGAGGTCGACCAGCACGAACCGGCCCGGGTTCTCCGACTGGGCCGTGCGCACCAGTCCCCACACCGCGGCCTGGGTCAGGTCCCGACCGTCGGTGGCACCCCGGGTCACCATGACCCGCACCCGATCGTCGTCGGTGTCCTGAACCAGGGCCAGCGCCTCGGCCAACCGTTCCCGCACCTCACCACCCGGCGGCAACGACACGACCTGGTGGTCACCGGTCAGGGCCTCACCCGACACCGGGACCCACTCGATCCCGTACAGCGACTCCGCTCGGGACGTCGACACCTGTCCCGCCGTGACCGGCCGCAACGCCAGGGAATCCACCGCCGCCACCGGCTGGCCGACACCATCGGCCACCAGCAACGAGAACCCGGAACCAGCACGGGAGATCCGCACCCGGACCGTGGTCGCACCGACGGCGAACACCGACACACCCGACCACGCGAACGGCAGCCCGCCTTCGCCATCGAACAACGCCACACCGTGCAGGGCCGCGTCCAACAGGGCCGGGTGCACCCCGAACCCGTCGGCGGAGAGACCTTCGGGGAGTACGACCTCGGCGAACACCTCGTCATCCCGCCGCCACAGCGACCGGACACCGCGGAACTCGGGCCCGTACGCGAGCCCGGCCGCCTGGAGCCCGTCGTACAGCTCCTCCACGTCGATGCTGGCCGCGTTCTCGGGCGGCCACACGTCGAGGGCCCGTGCGGGGGGCACGACGGCACCCACGACGCCGGAGGCGTGCCGCACCCACTCCTCGTCGTCCGCACACGAGTGCACTGTGACGGCCCGGTGGCCGTCCTCGTCGGGAGCGGCGACGAAGACCTGGACGGCGACTCCGCCCCGTTCGGGCAGCAGGAGCGGGGTTTCCAGGGTCAGGTCGTCGACCACTCCGCACCCGGCCTGCTCGCCGGCGCGCAGGACCAGTTCGACGAACGCCGTCCCGGGGACGAGAACCGATCCGCCCACCACGTGCCCGGCCAACCACGGTTGTGACTCCAGCGACAACCGTCCGGTGAACAGGAACTCGTCGGTTCGCGCCACCCCGACAGCCGTTCCCAGCAGCGGGTGGTCGGCCGAGCGCAGTCCGACCGCCGACACGTCACCAGACCAGCCGGTGGATGTGTCGGGCCAGTAGTGCTCCTGTTGGAAGGCGTAGGTGGGCAGGTCCACCAGGCGCGCGTTCGTCTCGGCGAGGTAGGCGGCCCAGTCCACGGGCATGCCCGTCACCCACAACGACGCCAACGCCCCCACCACCGTCTCCGGCTCGGGGCGGTCCCGGCGCAACACCGGAACGAACACACCCTCGGGGGCGCAGTCCTGCCCCATCGCCGAGAGCACCCCGTCCGGACCCAACTCCAGGAACCGGGACACCCCCACCCCGCCCAACGCGGCCATGCCCTCGGCGAACCGGACCGTCTCCCGGACCTGCCGCACCCAGTACTCCGGGTCACACCACCCAGCCCCGGCCAGTGCACCGGTCACCGTGGACACCACCGGCAGCACCGGCTCCCGGAACACCACCGAGGAGAGCACCGCCCGGTACTCCGCCATCATCGGGTCCATCAACCCGGAGTGGAAGGCGTGACTGACCCGCAACCACCGCACCCGGCGGTCACCCAACCGGTCCACCACCCCGGCCACCGCCGAGCGCTCACCGGAGAGCACCACCGCCGTCGGGCCGTTCACCGCCGCCAGCGACACCCCCGCCCCCACCAACAGGGGAATGATCTCGTCCTCGGTGGCCTCCACCGCCACCATCGCCCCACCCTCGGGTAGGGCCTGCATCAACCGGCCCCGTGCCGCCACCACCCGAGCGGCATCGGGCAGGTCCCACACCCCGGCCACGTGCGCCGCGGCCAGCTCCCCGATGGAATGACCCAGCAGGGAGTCCGGGACCACCCCCCAGGACTCGATCAACCGGAACAGGGCCACCTGCAGGGCGAACAACCCCGCCTGGGCGTACACCGTCCGATCCAGAACCCCAGCATCACCGTCGTCGTGGAAGACGGTGTCGCGGATCGGGCGGTCGAGGTGCCGGTCGAGTTCGGCGCACACCGCGTCGAAGGCCTCGGCGAACACCGGGAACGCCTCGGCCAGTTCCCGGCCCATTCCGGGGCGTTGCGAGCCCTGACCGGTGAACAACACCGCGGTCAACCCGGCGGACGCGCTGCCCCGCACCGCACCCGACCCCAGGCCGGTGAGCTGCTCCCGGTCGAACACCACCGCACGATGCTCGAAGGACGTCCTGGCCGTCGCGAGGGTGTGGGCCACGTCGAGCGGGTCGACGGTGACGTCGTCGAGGTGAGCGGCGAGCCGAACAGCCTGGGCGTCCAGTGCCTCGGAGGACTTCGCCGACAGAACCCACGGCACGACCGAGGGCGCAACCCGCTCCGCCGGTTCGGAGACCGGTGGCGCCTGTTCGATGATCACGTGGGCGTTGGTGCCACTGATCCCGAACGAGGACACGGCGGCCCGCCGGGGACGGTCCGCCTCCGGCCACGGAACCGCTTCGGTCAACAGCGAGACCGCTCCCGCCGACCAGTCCACCTCGGGGGTCGGCTCGTCGACGTGCAGGGTCCTCGGCAACACGCCGTGGCGCATCGCCATCACCATCTTGATGACCCCGGCCGCTCCGGCCGCGGCCTGGGTGTGGCCGATGTTCGACTTGACCGACCCCAACCACAACGGGCGTTCCTCCGCCCGGTCCTGGCCGTAGGTCGCCAGCAGGGCCTGCGCCTCGATCGGATCGCCCAAGGTGGTCCCGGTGCCGTGCGCCTCCACGACGTCGACGTGCTCCGGGGCGACCCGGGCGTTGGCCAGGGCCTGCCGGATCACCCGCTGTTGCGACCGGCCGTTGGGGGCGGTCAGCCCGCTGCTGGCCCCGTCCGAGTTGACCGCGGAGCCCCGCACCACCGCGAGGACGCGGTGTCCCCGCTCCAGCGCGTCCGACAGGCGCATGACCAGCAGGACACCCACGCCCTCCGACCACCCGGTTCCGTCGGCGGACGCGGCGAACGACTTGCACCGGCCGTCGAAGGCGAGACCCCGCTGGCGGCTGAAGTCGATGAACGTGCCGGGGGTCGCCATGACGGTGACGCCACCGGCGAGCGCCATCGAGCACTCGCCCCTGCGGAGCGCCTGCGCGGCGAGGTGCAGTGCGACCAGGGAGGACGAGCACGCCGTGTCGACGGTGACCGCCGGGCCCTCCAGGCCGAAGTAGTACGCGACGCGGCCGGAGAGGACGCTCCCGGAGTTCCCGGTGCCGAGGTAACCCTCGACGCCGTCAGGTACGGACTGGATCAGCGGCAGGTAGTCGTGGTACATGAGGCCGGCGAACACACCGGTCCTGCTGCCCCGGACCGACGCGGGGGTGATGCCCGCACGTTCGAACACCTCCCAGGACGCCTCCAACAGCACTCGCTGCTGCGGGTCCATCGCCAACGCCTCGCGCGGGGAGATGCCGAAGAAGCTCGAGTCGAACCGGGTGGCGCCGTCGAGGAAACCTCCCCCGCGCACGTAGGAGGCGCCGGCCTCGTCGGGATCCGCCTCGAAGAAGCGGTCGATGTCCCAGTTCCGGTCGGTGGGGAAGTCCCCGATGCCGTCGCCGTCGTTGGCGACGAGGCGCCACAGGTCCTCGGGACTGGTGATCCCGCCGGGGTATCGGCAGCTCATGCCGATGATGGCGATGGGTTCGGCGTCCCGGTCCTCGACCTCCCTCAACCGCCTGCGGGTCTCCCGCAGGTCAGCGGTGGCGCGCTTGAGGTAGTCGAGGAACTTCTCCTCGTTCGCCATGGGGCGTCACTCCTTGGAGGTGGTCGGTGGGCCAGGGCGCGGCCCGGCGACGCCGAGCTCCTCGTCGAGCAGGTCGAAGATCTGGTCCGCCGTGGCGTCCGCGAGTCCGCTGGGGTCCTCGGCGGCGGGTCCCTGCTCGGTCCAGCTGGACAGCAGTCCCCGGAGCCGCTCGGTGACCCTGGCGCGGTCGTCGTCGCCCTCCGGCACCGCGGCGAAGGCCGTCGCCAGCCTGTCCAGTTCCCCGACCAGCCAGAGCGCCGACACGGAGGTGTTCTCGACGAGTTCGTCCCGCACGTGCTCGGCGAGGTCCTCCGGGGTCGGGTGGTCGAAGACCAGCGTCGCGGGTAGACGCAGACCCGTGACCGCGTTGAGCCGGTTGCGCAGCTCCACGGCGGTGAGTGAGTCGAAGCCGATGTCGAGGAAACCCCGCCCTCGCTCGATCGCCTCCGGTGAGGAGTGACCGAGCACCGCCGCGGCGGCCTCGACGACCACGGAGTAGGTGATGCGGTCGCGGTCCTCCTCGGAGGCCGAGGACAACCGCAGCCGCAGTTCCGACGCCGTGGTCGCCGGGACCTCGGTGCGGGGCCGCGCGGACACCGGGAGCAGGGGGCGCAGCAGCGGGGGAACCAGGTCGATGCTGACCTGTGCCCCGCTGGTCGCGGGACGGGCCACCAGCACGGCTGGCCCGTCCGCCTGGTCGACGGCGTCGAACAGGGCGGCGCCCTGCTCGGTGGACAGCGGGACGAGACCGGATCGGGCGAAACGGGCGATACCACCGGCATCGAGGTTGCCGAGCATGCCGCTCTCCGCCCACGGTCCCCAACCGAGGGACAGCGCGGGCAGCCCGGCGGCGGCACGGTGGTGCGCGAGGGCGTCGAGGAACGCGTTCGCGGCGGCGTAGTTGGCCTGACCGGGGCTGCCGAAGGTGGCGGCCGTCGAGGAGAAGAGGACGAACGCGGACAGGTCCAGGGACCGGGTGAGTTCGTGGAGGTGCCAGGCGGCGTCCGCCTTGGGTGCCAGCACCGTGCCGATCCGCCCCGGTGTCAACGAGGACAGGACACCGTCGTCGAGGACACCGGCCGTGTGCACCACGACCCGCAGGGGGTGCTCGTCACGGATACCGGCGAGGAGGCTGGCGACCTCGTTCCGGTCGCTGACGTCGCACGCGACGAACCGGGTCTCGGCCCCGAGGTCGGCCAGTTCGGCGGCCAGGTCCTCGGCACCGGGAGCGGCGGGCCCCTGGCGGCTGGCCAGCACCAGGTGCCGGGCGCCGCGCGCCACCATGCGCCGTGCCACGAGCCGGGCGAGTACTCCGCTGCCCCCGGTCACGAGCACGGTTCCCCCCGGGTCGACCGGTGCTGGTTCGGCTCCCGAGCCGCGCTTCCGGTTCAGCGCGGGTGCCCGGAGTTGGCCGCCGCGCAGCACCAGTTGTGGGTTCTCGCTGGCCACGGCGTGCGGGAGCGCCGCCACCGATTCCGGGGTGTCGTCGATGTCGATGATGGTGAGCCGGCCGGGGTGCTCCAGTTGGGCGGACCGCAGGAGCCCCCACAACGCGGCCTGCGCGAGGTCGGTGACCGTCTCGTCCGGACCGGAGGCGACACCGCCCCGTGTCAGCACGACCAGCGGGGTGCGGTCGAAGCCGTCATCGGCGAACCAGGCGAGCAGGAAGTCGAGGGCCGCGCTGGTGACGGCGTGGGTGGCGGTGAGGACGTCGCCGTCGGAGGCGAACTGGGTCACGACGGCGAAGTTGCCCGCGTCGCTGGCCACGTCGGCGAGTTCGGCGCACCTCGGCAGGTCGGCGTCGGGCAGGGTGGACCCGAGCAGGGTGACGGCGTTGGCCTCGGCTGGCGCGTCGACCGCGGTCCAGTCCAGCACGAACAGCGAATCCTGCCGGGACCGGCTGGCGTCGCCGAGCTGTGCGCCCGTCACCGGGCGCAGCACCAACGACTCGATCTCGGCGACCGGGCCGCCCGCCGCGTCGGCGAGGGTGAGTGCGACGGCGTCGCCAACCGCCCGGCTGATCCGCACCCGGAGCGCGCTGGCGCCGGGTGCGTGCAGGGTGACACCGTTCCAGGCGAAGGGGAGGCGGCCGGAGGTGGGCTCGTCGGGGTCGGCGAGGCCGATGCCGTGCAGCGCCGAGTCGAGCAGCGCCGGGTGCAGACCGAAACCGCCGCCGTCCTCGGTCGGGAGGGTCACGTCGGCGTAGACGTCGCCGCCGTGGGTCCAGGCCGAGGTAAGTCCCTGGAACACCGGTCCGTAGCCGTAGCCGAGCTCGACGAGCGCGTCGTAGAAGCCGTCAACGGGGACCGGTGTCGCCCCGGTGGGTGGCCACTCCGCGAGGGCACGTCCGCGTTGCGGGCTGGCGGGGGCGAGCGTACCGGCCGCGTGCCGCGTCCAGGGCTGGTCGTCGTCCTCGCGGCCGTGGATGGTGACGGGCCGTGCTCCCGTCTCGTCAGGGGGGCCAGCCCGCACCTGGAGCCGCACCGTTCCCTCGGCGGGCAGCACGAGTGGGGCCTCGATGGTCAGCTCGTCCAGTCGTGGGCAGCGGGCCTGGGCTCCGGCCTGGAGCGCCAGTTCGACGAAACCCGCGCCGGGGAAGACGACGGTCCCCAGGACGGCGTGGTCGGCGAGCCACGGGTGGGTGGCCAGGGAGAGGGAGCCGGTGCACAGCACGGCGTCCGCGTGCGCCTCGTCGACGACGCCGGTGAGCAGCGGGTGCCCGGTGGTCCCGAGCCCGGGTGGGCCGGCCGGGCCGGCCTGGCTCCGCAGCCAGAACCGTCCGGGTTCGAAGGCGTAGGTGGGCAGGGGGACGTGGGTCGCTCCGGACCTCGCGTAGTACGCGGCCCAGTCCACCGTTCCACCGGCGGCGTGGATGTTGGCGAGGGCGGTGACCACGGTACGGGGCTCGGCACGTTCCGGGCGGAGCGTGGGCACGAGGGTCAGGTCCTCGGTGTCCGGCAGGCAGTGGGAGGCGAGTCCGGTGAGGGTGCCGTCCGGGCCGAGTTCGACGAGGATGGTGACCCCGCGCTCGCGCGTGGCCAGTACGGCGTCGAGGAAGCGGACCGGGTCGGAGACCTGACGCGCCCAGTAGTCGGGATCGGCCAGTTCCCGAGTGGTGACCGGTGCTCCGGTGACCGTGGAGATGATCGGGATGGTCGGGGCCGCGAAGGGGAGACCAGCGGCGAACGCGCGGTACTCGTCCAGCATCGGCCGCATCCTCGGCGAGTGGAACGCGTGGCTGACGGGCAGCCGCCTCGTCCTGCGGCCCTGGGTGGCGAAGTGGTCGGCGACGGCGGCGACGGCCTCCTCGTCCCCGGACACCACCACGGTGGTGGGACCGTTGACGGCGGCGAGCGACACGTGCTCGGACAGCAGGGGCCGCACCTCGGCCTCGGTGGCCCGTACCGACACCATCGCGCCGCCCTCGGGCAGGGCGTCCATCAGCCGTGCCCTGGTCGCGACAAGCGCGGCTGCGTCGCTGAGGGACAGCACCCCGGCGACGTGGACGGCGGCCAACTCCCCGACGGAATGCCCGAGGAGGACGTCCGGGCGGACGCCCCAGGAGTGGAGGAGGCGGAACAGCGCCACCTCGACGGCGAAGAGGGCGGGCTGGGTGTGACGCGTCCGGTCCAGGCCCTCCCCGGTGAGGACGATGTCGGCGAGCGGCCGGTCGAGGTGCCGGTCGAGGTGGGCGCACACCTCGTCGAAGGCGTCGGCGAACACCGGGTAGGTGTCGTACAGCTCCCGGCCCATCGCTGGGCGCTGTGCTCCCTGGCCGGCGAAGAGGAAGGCCGTTCCCCCGGTCGTCGGGGTCCCGAGGACCACGTCGGCGGGTTGGGCGCCGTCGGCGAGCGCGGCGAGCGCCGCGACCTGCCCACCGTGGTCCTCGGAGAGGACCACCGCACGGTGCTCGAGGTGGGTTCGGGTGGTGGCCAGGGAGTAGGCGATGTCCAGTCCTGACCCCTCGCTGACGTGGGCGGCGAGACGACCCGCCTGGGCGCGCAGCGCGTTCGCGGTGCGACCGGACACCAGCCACGGGGTCAGGGCAGGCGGCCGCACGTCGCCGGACGGTGCCCGGTGTGAGGCGGGGGCCTGTTCGAGCACCGTGTGCACGTTCGTACCGCTCACGCCGAACGAGGACACCGCGGCACGCCGGGGCTCGTCGGTGTCCGGCCAGTCGACCTGGTCGGTGAGCAGGGACACCGCTCCGCTCGACCAGTCCACCCGGGTGGACGGCTGGTCGACGTGGAGGGTGCGGGGCAGGACACCGTGCCGCATCGCCAGCACCATCTTGATGACACCGGCGACCCCGGCCGCCGCCTGGGTGTGGCCGAGGTTCGACTTGACCGAGCCCAGCCGCAGGGGCCGGTCCGCGGGCCGGTCCCGGCCATAGGTCGCGAGCAGTGCCTGCGCTTCGATCGGGTCGCCGAGGGTGGTTCCGGTTCCGTGGCCCTCGACGACGTCCACCTGGGACGCCTCGAGCTGGGCGGCTGCCAGGGCCTGCCGGATCACCCTGCTCTGGGAGGGGCCGTTCGGCGCGCTCAGCCCGTTCGACGCGCCGTCGGAGTTGATGGCGGACCCCCGGACCACGGCGAGGACCTCATGGTGGTGGGCGCGGGCGGTGGACAGGCGTTCCACGACGAGCACGCCGACCCCCTCCG
The DNA here is from genome assembly GCF_000429185.2 of Actinoalloteichus caeruleus DSM 43889. GTDB lineage: Bacteria > Actinomycetota > Actinomycetes > Mycobacteriales > Pseudonocardiaceae > Actinoalloteichus_B > Actinoalloteichus_B caeruleus. The sequence goes on from NZ_AUBJ02000001.1 coordinate 1,223,391, forward strand.
ACCACCCGGTGCCGTCCGCGCTGTCCGCGAATGCCTTGCAGCGGCCGTCGGCGGCGAGGCCCCGTTGCCGGCTGAACTCGACGAACGTCCCGGGTGTCGCCATGACCGCGACGCCGCCGACCAGTGCCCGCTCGCACTCACCCCCTCGGAGGGCCTGCGCGGCGAGGTGCAGGGCGGCCAGGGAGGACGAGCAGGCGGTGTCGACGGTCAACGCCGGGCCTTCCAGGCCGAGCGTGTAAGCGACACGGCCGGAGAGGACCGCTGTCGCGGTCCCGGTCATGAGGTAGCCGGCGACCTCGTCCGGCAGGTCGGCGACGCCGTTGCCATAGCCCTGGGGGGAGGCCCCGACGAACACGCCGGTTCGGCTGCCCCGCAGGCTCCCCGGGGGGATGCCGGCCCGTTCGAGGGCCTCCCAGGAGAGTTCGAGGAGCAGTCGCTGTTGCGGGTCCATGGCGACGGCCTCGCGCGGGGAGATCCCGAAGAAGGCGGCGTCGAAGCGGGTGGCGTCGTCGAGGAAACCGCCCCGCGTGCTGTACGAGGTGCCGGGGACGTCGGGGTCGGGTCCGAACAGGCCGTCGACATCCCACCCTCGGTCGGTCGGGAACTCCCCGATCGCGTCTCCCCCGCTGGTCAGCATCTCCCACAGCTGTTCGGGGGACCGCACGCCTCCGGGGAAGCGGCAGCTCATGCCGACGATCACCACGGGGTCGTCGGTCCCGCCGACCACGCCGGCCGGAACCTCGGCGGCACCGTCGGTGTCCGCGCCGAAGGTCTCCGCGAGGAGGTGGCGGGCCACGGCCGCCGGCGTGGGGTGGTCGAAGACGAGGGTCGTGGGCAGGCGGAGACCGGTGGCGGCGCTGACCCGGTCGCGCAGGTCGACGGCGGTGATCGAGTCCAGACCCAGGTCGCGGAACGCGCGGTCGGCGGGCAGTTCGTCCGCATCGGTGTAACCGAGGGCCCGACCGGCCTCCGCTCGAACCAGGTCGAGCACGGCGACCGCGCGTTCCCGCGCCGGCAGGCCTTCCAGTTCCGTCCGCAGCCGTGACGTGCCGCTCGTGTCGATCTCGCCGACGTCGAGGACGTGGCGGACCTCGGGGAGATCCCCGATCAGCGGGCTCGGCCGGGCGACGGTGAAGGCGGGGGCGAACCGCTCCCAGTCGACGTCCACCACGGTCACGGTGGTCTCCCGGTGCGCGACGACCTGCCGGAGTGCCTGGACGGCCAGGTCGGGGGACATCGGGGACAGGCCTCGCCTGCCCAGGGCCGCGCCGACCTCCCCGTCGCTCATCCCGCCGCCGTCCCACACACCCCACGCGACCGAGGTGGCGGGGAGCCCCGCGGATCGCCGCCGGGCCGCGAGCGCGTCCAGATAGGCACCCCCGGCGGCGTAGGCCCCCTGCCCGCCACTTCCCCAGACGGCGGAGATCGACGAGAAGAGGATGAAAGCGTCGAGGTCGTCGTCGGCGAAGGCGGCGTCCAGGTTCGCGGCACCGAGGACCTTCCCGGTGACGATCCGGGCGAACTCGTCCGGGCCGGTGTCATCGATCGTGGTCAGCTGACGGACACCCGCCGTGTGGAGGACGGCGGTGATCGTCTCGCCGGCCCCGCGCAGAGCGGAGAGCAGGTCGGTGAGCGCGGCCCGATCGGCGACGTCGCAGGTGGCGATGGTGGTGCGGGCGCCCAGCGCGGCGAGTTCCTCGACCAGGTCCGCCGCTCCGGGTGCGTCAGCGCCGCGCCGGCTGGTGAGGACGAGGTGGTCGGCGCCCTCCCGGGCGAGCCAGCGGGCGAGGTGGCCGCCGATGGCGCCGGTGGCGCCCGTGATCAGCACGGTGCCGCGTGGTGCCCAGGGCTCCCCCGGGCCGTCCAGCCTGGCGGCGCGTCCCAGCCTGCGCGCGAACACCCCCGAGGTCCGCACGGCCACCTGGTCCTCCGCGCCACCGAGGACCCCGCAGACGCGGGTGAGGGCGCGTTCGTCGCAGGTCCGGGGCAGGTCGATCAGGCCGCCCCAGGTCCTGGCCAGTTCGACACCGGCGACGCGACCGTATCCCCAGGTCATCGCTTGAGCTGGGACGGGTGCTTCGTCCGACCGTCCCACGGACACGGCCGCCCGGGTGAGGCACCAGACGGGCGCGGTCCTGCCGACCGCCTTCACCAGCGCGTCGGTGGCGGCGAGTCCGGCGGGCACGGGCACGGCGTCGTCGGCCGTGAGAGCGAGGAAGGAGAGGATTCCGTCGGGCCGTGGAGCGTCACCGAGCTGGGCCGCGAGGAGGGCGGAGTCGGTCCCGGTGACCACGAGTGGCACGACGGTGGCGCCACGCCGGGTGAGGGCGCCTGCCAGTGCTTCGGCCGTCTGGTCCCCGGACTGTTCCGGGCCGGTGACGATCCACCACGTTCCGGTCAACACCGGATCGGTGTCGACGGCGATGGGCCGCCAGACCTCCCGGTAGCGCCACGACCCGATGGTGTCGTCCACCCGGCGACGACGGCGCCACGAGGACAGGGCGGGCAGCGCGGCCTCGATCGGTGTGGTGTCCTCGACGGCGAGCAGGTCGGCGAGCGCGCTCCGGTCCTCGCGTTCGACGGCGTCCCAGAACCGGGCGTCAACGGGATCGCTGTCCGGAGTGCTGGCGGAGTCCGATGTGGTGGGCCAGAAGCGCCGGTGTTGGAAGGCGTAGGTGGGCAGCGGGACCCGACGTGCCCCGCAGCCCCCGTAGTAGGCGGCCCAGTCCACGGGCATGCCCGTCACCCACAACGACGCCAACGCCCCCACCACCGTCTCCGGCTCGGGGCGGTCCCGGCGCAACACCGGAACGAACACACCCTCGGGGGCGCAGTCCTGCCCCATCGCCGAGAGCACCCCGTCCGGACCCAACTCCAGGAACCGGGACACCCCCACCCCGCCCAGCGCGGCCATGCCCTCGGCGAACCGGACCGTCTCCCGGACCTGCCGCACCCAGTACTCCGGGTCACACCACCCAGTCCCGGCCAGTGCACCGGTCACCGTGGACACCACCGGCACCACCGGCTCCCGGAACACCACCGAGGAGAGCACCGCCCGGTACTCCGCCAGCATCGGGTCCATCAACCCGGAATGGAAGGCATGGCTGACCCGCAACCACCGCACCCGACGGTCACCCAACCGGTCCACCACCCCGGCCACCGCCGAGCGCTCACCGGAGAGCACCACCGCCGTCGGGCCGTTCACCGCCGCCAGCGACACCCCCGCCCCCACCAACGGGATGACCTCGTCCTCGGTGGCCTCCACCGCCACCATCGCCCCACCCTCGGGTAGGGCCTGCATCAACCGGCCCCGTGCCGCCACCACCCGAGCGGCATCGGGCAGGTCCCACACCCCGGCCACGTGCGCCGCGGCCAGCTCCCCGATGGAATGACCCAGCAGGGAGTCCGGGACCACCCCCCAGGACTCGATCAACCGGAACAGGGCCACCTGCAGGGCGAACAACCCCGCCTGGGCGTACACCGTCTGATCCAGGACCCCACCATCGTCGTCGTGGAAGACGGTGTCGCGGATCGGGCGGTCGAGGTGCCGGTCGAGTTCGGCGCACACCGCGTCGAAGGCCTCGGCGAACACCGGGAACGCCTCGGCCAGTTCCCGGCCCATTCCGGGGCGTTGCGAGCCCTGACCGGTGAACAACACCGCAGTCAACCCGGCGGACGCGCTGCCCCGCACCGCACCCGACCCCAGGCCGGTGAGCTGCTCCCGGTCGAACACCACCGCACGATGCTCGAAGGACGTCCTGGTGGTGAGCGCGGCGCCGATGTCCACCGGCCGGGCGTCGGTGTCGGCGACGAACTCGAGGAGGCGTTCCTCCTGGGCCCGCAACGCCGCCGCGCTCCGCCCGGAGAGAACCCATGGCGACACCGGCGGGATGCCACCCGTGCCGCCAGGGAGCTCCTCGTCCGGTGCCTGCTCGAGGATCACATGGGCGTTGGTGCCGCTCATGCCGAACGAGGACACGCCAACGCGACGCGGTCTGCCCGTCACCGGCCACGTGGTCTCCTCGCCCAGCAGCGTGACGGCGCCCGCGCTCCAGTCGACGTGGGGGGTCGGGGTGTCGAGGTGCAGCGTTCTCGGCAGCATGCCGTGGTGCATCGCCTGCACCATCTTGATGACCCCGGCCATCCCCGCGGCGGCCTGGGTGTGCCCGATGTTGGACTTCACCGAACCCAGCAGCAGCGGCCGCTCCCGGTCCTGCCCGTAGGTGGCGAGCAGCGCCTGCGCCTCGATGGGATCGCCGAGGACCGTGCCGGTGCCGTGCGCCTCCACCGCGTCCACCTCGGACGGCGCGAGGCGGGCGTCGGCGAGAGCCCGCAGGATCACCCGTTGTTGCGCCGGGCCGTTGGGCGCGGTGAGCCCGTTGGACGCGCCGTCGGAGTTCACCGCCGACCCCCGGAGGACGGCGAGCACCGGATGGCCGTTCCGCCGCGCGTCCGCGAGCCGCTCGAGGAGGACGAACGCAGCGCCCTCGCCCCAGGAGGTGCCGTCGGCGGCCGCGGAGAACGGTTTGCAGCGTCCGTCGGCGGCGAGACCACCCTGGTCGTCGAATCCGAGGAACGCGGTGGGCGTGGACATCACACTCGCCCCGCCCGCGAGCGCGAGCCCGCACTCCTCCTTCCGGAGCGCGGCGGCGGCGAGGTGGAGCGCGACGAGGGAGGTGGAGCACGCGGTGTCGACGGAGACGGCGGCGCCTTCCAGCCCGAGGGAGTAGGCGATGCGGCCGGAGACGATGCTGGCGGCGTTGCCCGTCAGCGTGTGCCCCTCCGAGCCCTCCGGGGCCTGCCGGAGCACGCCAACGTAGTCCTGGCTGGCGGTGCCGGTGAACACGCCCGTGTTGGTGCCACGCAGCGACTCCGGGTCGATGCCGGCGCGCTCCAGGGTCTCCCAGGCAACCTCGAGCAGCAGCCGCTGCTGCGGGTCCATCGCGACGGCCTCACGCGGGGAGATCCCGAAGAAGGCGGCATCGAAATCGGCGACGTCGGTGAGGAAGCCCCCTTCACCGGAAGTGCTGAGTCCCGGTGGAACCGTCCACCCTCGGTCCTGGGGGAAGGGGGTGATCGCATCGGTCCCGGCGACCACCAGCCGCCACAGGTCCTCTGGCGTGCGGACGCCGCCAGGGAACCGGCAGGCCATCGCGACGATCGCGATCGGCTCGCGGTCACCGGCCTCCAGCTCCCGCACGCGTTGCCGGGTCTGGTGCAGTTCCGCGGAAACCCACTTCAGGTAGTCCCGCAGAGTTTCTTCGTTCGCCATTCAACCCCACCCGAGTCAGCCAGGACAGCACCTTCATCGCGGTTTCCCACGAGAGGCGGGATTGCCGGACACACCCGCCGGACAATGAATCCGGGAAACGCGACGACAAAATGCTCGTCGCGGTACCGGAACGTCCGGACCGAACCCCTATCGCGACCCTCTCCGAAGCTATTTGATGCCCCTGTGGGGCAACACCCCTAATGTCCGGCCCCCTCCCCCAGTCGGGCAGGGGGCCGGACCGGGGCTCAGGTGGCGCGGCCCAGCTCGTCGTTGATGAAGGACAGGATCTCGTCGTCGGACGCATCCTCCAGCTGGTCCACCACTCCGGGGCCGGTGACCTGCGGTGTCTCACCGGTCCACTTGGCGAGGAACGCCTGGAGCCGGACCGCGACCTTCGCCCGGGTGAGCTCGTCGGGTGCGGTGCCGGCCAGGCCGGCCTCCAGCTTGTCCAACTCGGCGAGCAGGCCGGCGGTGTCGTCGCCACCAGCCACCAGGTCGGTCTGCCGGAGGTACTCGACGACGGCCTCGGGGGTGGGGTAGTCGAACACCAACGTCGCCGGCAGGGACAACCCCGTGACCGCCGTCAACCGACCCCGCAACTCCACCGCGGTCAACGAATCGAAACCCATCTCCCGGAACGCCTGCCCCGACTCCACCCCCTCCACCGAGGCATGACCCAACACCCCCGCCGCCTCCGACCGCACCAACTCCACCAACAACCGCCGCTGCTCCTCCACCCCCATCCCCACCAGACGAGCCCGCAACACCGACGACTGCTCCTCATCCGGCTCACCACCACCCACCCGCTCCAACGCCGCCACCGCCACCGGCAACTCCCCGATCAACGGCCACACCCGCGACGCCGCGTACGCCGGAGCGAACCGCTCCCACTCCACCTCCGCCACCGCCACCACCACGTCACCCTCGACCACCGCCTGCCGCAACCCCACCACCGCCAACTCCGCCGGCATCGCCGGCAGACCATGCCGCAACAGGTGCTCCCCCGCAGCACCCTCAGCCATCCCACCCTCAGCCCAGGGACCCCACGCCACCGCCGTGGCCACCAACCCCCGCTGCCGACGCCGCACCGCCACCGCATCCAGATACGCGTTCGCCGCCGCGTAGGCACCCTGACCGCCACTACCCCAAATACTGGCGATCGAGGAGAACAACACGAACGCGTCCAACTCCCGACCAGCGAACACCGCGTCCAGGTTCGCCGCGCCCAGCACCTTGGCCCGCAGGACGTGAACGAACTCCTCCCCGGTGATCTCGGGCAACGGGGTCAACTGCCCGACCCCGGCGGTGTGGACCACCGCCCGCACCGGGCTGCCCCCGCTGTCCACCTCCGAGACCAACTCGGCCAAGGCCTGCCGGTCGGTCACGTCGCACCGGAGGACCTCGACGTCCACACCGGTGGCGGCCAGTTCCTCCCGCAACTCCACCGCGCCGGGCGCGGAGGGGCCCCGACGGCTGGCCAGCACGACCCGGTCCACACCGGCGCTGGTGGCCCACCGGGCCACGTGCGTGGCCAACGCCCCGGTGCCCCCGGTGATCAGGATGGTGTCCCGCAGGGCCAGTGCCGCACCGGGCCGGGTGGCGGGTGCGTGGACCAGGCGGCGGGCCAGGACCCCGGTGGGACGCAGGGCGATCTGGTCCTCGGTGCCGGTCAGGACCGTGCTGATCCGGTCCAAGGCCCGGTCGTCGAGGGTGGGGGGCAGGTCGATCAGGCCGCCCCACCGGCCGGGTTGTTCCAGGCCGATGACCCGGCCCAGGCCCCAGATCTGGGCCTGGACGGGGCTGTGGAGGGGGTCGGACGGGCCGGTGGAGACCGCTCCGGTGGTCAGGCACCACACGGGGCTGGGCCAGTCGGTGTCGTGCAGGGCCTGGGCCAGGGCCAGGGTGGTGATCAGTCCGGTGGGGATCTCGGGGAGTTCGGGCAGGCAGTCCTCGCTCATCCCGAGCAGGGACAGGATCCCGGCTGGTTCGGGGTGCTCGGCCAGGACAGCACCGAGTTCCCGGGTGAACCCGGCCCGGTCCAGCCCCGACTCCCCCACGGAGACCGGGACCACCCGGGCACCTCGTTCGGCCAGTCCGGTGACCACCGGGTGGGTGAGGAGCTCGGGAGTGCCGACCACCACCCACGTACCACTGATCTTCCTGGCATCGAAATCCACCTGCCGCCAGTCCACGCCGTACCGCCACCCGTCGACGACGGACAGTTCGCGGTGTTCCCGCCGCCAGGACGACAGTTTCGGCAGCACCTCACGCAACGGCTGGTCGCCGTCGAGGTCCAGGCCGTCGGCCAAGCCGGACAGGTCGGAACGGTCGACGGCCTCCCAGAACCGCACGTCCTCCTCGGAGGTGGTCCCGCCACCCTTCGTGGGAGATTCCACCGCGGCGGTGGGCCAGTAGCGTTCGCGTTGGAACGGGTAGGTGGGCAGGTCCACCAGGCGCGCGTTCGTCTCGGCGAGGTAGGCGGCCCAGTCCACGGGCATGCCCGTCACCCACAACGACGCCAACGCCCCCACCACCGTCTCCGGCTCGGGGCGGTCCCGGCGCAACACCGGAACGAACACGGCCTCGGGGGCACAGTCCTGCCCCATCGCCGAAAGCACCCCGTCCGGACCCAACTCCAGGAACCGGGACACCCCCAACTCCCGAGTCCGCTCCACGGCGGCACCGAACCGGACGGTCTCCCGGACCTGCCGCACCCAGTACTCCGGGTCACACCACCCAGTCCCGGCCAGTGCACCGGTCACCGTGGACACCACCGGCACCACCGGCTCCCGGAACACCACCGAGGCGAGCACCGCCCGGAACTCCGCCAGCATCGGGTCCATCAACTCGGAGTGGAAGGCGTGACTGACCCGCAACCACCGCACCCGACGGTCACCCAACCGGTCCACCACCCCGGCCACCGCCGAGCGCTCACCGGAGAGCACCACCGCCGCCGGGCCGTTCACCGCCGCCAGCGACACCCCCGCCCCCACCAACGGGATGACCTCGTCCTCGGTGGCCTCCACCGCCACCATCGCCCCACCCTCGGGTAGGGCCTGCATCAACCGGCCCCGTGCCGCCACCACCCGAGCGGCATCGGGCAGGTCCCACACCCCGGCCACGTGCGCCGCGGCCAGCTCCCCGATGGAATGACCCAGCAGGGAGTCCGGGACCACCCCCCAGGACTCGATCAACCGGAACAGGGCCACCTGCAGGGCGAACAACCCCGCCTGGGCGTACACCGTCCGATCCAGGACCCCAGCACCATCACCGTCGTCGTGGAAGACGGTGTTACGGATCGGGCGGTCGAGGTGCCGGTCGAGTTCGGCGCACACCGCGTCGAAGGCCTCGGCGAACACCGGGAACGCCTCGGCCAGTTCCCGGCCCATTCCGGGGCGTTGCGAGCCCTGACCGGTGAACAACACCGCGGACTTGCCCGGGGCGACCACCCCGCGCACCACCGACGGACCGGACAGGTCGGACAGCGCCGACGGGTCGAGCACGACCGCCCGATGCGGGTGCCGAGCCCGTCGGCTCAGCGAGTACCCGACGTCCACCGGGTCGGATGCCGAACCACCCACGCCCGACGACAGCCGGTCGGCCTGTGCCGTGAGAGCCCTGGCGGACTTCGCCGAGAGCACCCAGGGCACGACCGGCAGCGCCCTGGTCGCGGTCTCCGCCTCGACCACCGCCGGCGGAGCCGACTCCAGGATCACGTGGGCGTTGGTGCCACTGATCCCGAACGAGGACACCCCAGCACGCCTCGGCTCCCCCGTCTCCGGCCAGGCAGCCTGTTCGGTCAGCAGCGTCACCGCACCGGTGTCCCAGTTGACGTGGGACGACGGCTCCGCGGCGTGCAGGGTCCTGGGCAGGGTCGCGTGCCGCAGTGCCAACACCATCTTGATGATGCCCGCGACGCCCGCCGCGGCCTGGGTGTGGCCGATGTTGGACTTCACCGAACCCAGCAACAGGGGGCGCTCCCGGTCCTGGCCATAGGTGGCGAGCAGCGCCTGCGCCTCGATCGGGTCACCCAACGCGGTCCCGGTGCCGTGCCCCTCGACCACGTCGACCTGGTCGACGCGCAGTCCGGCGTTGGCCAGTGCCTGGCGGATCACCCGCTGCTGGGATGGACCGTTCGGCGCCATCAGGCCGTTCGAGGCCCCATCCGAGTTCACGGCGGAGCCCCGGACCACGGCGAGCACGGGGTGCCCGTGGCGACGGGCGTCCGAGAGGCGCTCCAGAGCCAGGACACCAACGCCCTCGCCCCAGGTGGTGCCGTCGGCGGAGTCGGAGTAGGCCTTGCACCGCCCGTCCGCGGCGAGGGCTCCCTGCCTGCCGAACTCGACGAACGCACCAGGCGTCGCCATCACGGTGACACCACCGGCCAGCGCGAGCGAGCACTCGCCCGCGCGCAGCGCCTGGGCGGCCAGGTGCAGTGCCACCAGGGAGGACGAGCACGCCGTGTCGACGGTGACCGCCGGACCCTCCAGACCGAAGGTGTAGGCCAGCCGCCCGGACATCACGCTCGCCGCGTTCCCGGTACCACCCTGGCCGCTGTCACCGTCGGCCGACTGGAAGAACAACGCACCGTAGTCCTGGCCGTTGGTGCCGGCGAAGACACCGGTCCTGCTCCCCCGCAACGACTCCGGGTCGATGCCGGCACGTTCGAACGCCTCCCACGACACCTCCAGCAGCAGCCGCTGCTGCGGATCCATCGCCAGGGCCTCACGAGGGGAGATGCCGAAGAAACCCGGGTCGAAGTTCCCCGCGTCAGCGAGGAAGCCGCCCCTGATCTCGGACGAGGTGCCCCAGGCCACCGGGTCCCACCCCCTGTTCTCCGGGGACGCCGTGATCGCGTCCCGCCCGTCGACCAGCAGGTCCCAGAGCAGTTCTGGGGAGGAAGCTCCGCCGGGGAAACGGCAGCTCATGCCGACGATGACGATCGGGTCGTCCACCACCGGCGCCCCTTCGGGGGTGACCTCCTCCACCTGCTCCTCGACCGCTCCCAGCAGCTCGCTCAGCAGGAACCGTGCCAGTGGTTCCGGAGCGGGGTAGTCGAAGATCATCGTGGCCGGCAGGGACAAGCCCGTTCCCCTGGTGAGCCGGTCCCGCAGCTCGACCGCCGCGAGTGAGTCGAATCCCATCTCCTTGAAGGCCGTCGATGCGTCAACCGGGTCTGCCGTGGCGTGACCGAGCACCGCGGCGGCCTCGGCCCGCACCAGCTCGACGAGCAGCTGGTGGCGTTCGGTCCCGGCCACCGACCGCAGGCGGTCACGCAGCCCGTTGTCCGTCGTCGCGACCTCGGGCTCTGGCGCGACCGCGCCCGGGATGTCGGCGAACAGCGTGCTGGGTCGCAGGGTGGTGAACGACGGAGCGAACCGGGTCCAGTCGACGTCGGCGACGATGAGGTGGGTCTCGTCACGGGACAGCGCCAACTCCATGGCTGCGATGGCTCGTTCCGGGGCCAGGGCGTTGAGGCCCCGCCGGTTCAGCTCGGCCTGGACCCCGCCGTCCGCCATGCCGCCTTCCGCCCACGGCCCCCAGGCGATGGACGTGGCTGGCAGCCCGGCCGCCCTGCGCGCTTCGGCGATGGCGTCGAGTGCGGCGTTCGCCGCCGAGTAGGCGGCCTGTCCTCCGCCGCCCCACACCCCGGCAATGGAGGAGAAGAGCACGAACGCGTCGAGCGAGCCGCCGTCGAACACTTCGGCCAGGTTGCCGGCCCCGACGACCTTGGCGGACAACGCCTCGGAGAGCCCGTCGGCGTCCAGCTCGGCCAGGGACCCCATCGGGGCCGCACCAGCGGCGTGCACGATCACCCGCACGTCACTGAGCGTGCCAGCGAGACGAGCGAGCGCGTCCCTGTCGGTGACATCGCACTCCGCGACCACCGCCGGCACGCCCAGTTCGCCGAGTTCGGCGCACAGTTCCTCGGCTCCCGGGCTGGCCATGCCACGCCGGCTGGTCAACACGACCCGATCGGCGCCACTCCGGGCGGCCCACCGTGCCGTGTGCGCACCCAGTGCCCCGGTTCCTCCGGTAATGAGGACCGTGCCGCGCGGTGCCCAGCTACCGGTTCCACCGGCGGGTGCGGGTACCACTCGCCGGGCCAGCACTCCGGACGAACGGACTGCTACCTGGTCCTCACCGAGCCCGGCGAGGACCGCGCACACCCGGGTGAACGCTCGCTCGTCAGGAGTCTCCGGGAGGTCGATGAGACCGCCCCAGCGGGTCGGCATCTCGAGAGCGGCGACGCGACCGAGCCCCCACACCTGTGCCTGGCCCACGTCACGCAGCGGGTCGGAGCGTCCGGTGGACACCGCACCCCCGGTGAGGCACCACAGTGGCGCGTGCACACCGGCGAGCTCCAACGCCCGGAGCAGACCCGTCGTGGTCCGGGCGTCGGTGGCGGTCAGGGCCAGGACGCCGGACGGATTGGTGGGCAGCGGCCCGTCGAGATCGGCGACGGTGACCACGTCCGCTCCGGCAGTGGTCATCGTCGCGACGAGTGGGTGTTCCTCCGGACCGATCACGAGCCAGGTTCCGGAGAGGTGGACCGGTCCCGTACCGCGCACGGGACGCCAGGTGACCTGGTACCGCCAGGAGTCGACGGTGGACAGGTCGAGGGTCCGACGCCGCCACGAGGACAGGACCGGCAGCACCGCGCTGAGGGTTTCCTGGTCGGGGACGTCGAGGGTGTCCGCGAGGCCGCTGAGATCAGCGCTGTCCACCGCGTTCCAGAACCGCGACTCGGTGTCGGTCCGCTGCCAGGGAGAACGCGGGGCGGGCGTCGGCCAGTAGCGTTCGTGTTGGAAGGCGTAGGTGGGCAGCGGAACCCGACGTGCCCCACACCCCGCGTAATAGCCGGCCCAGTCGACCTCGGTCCCGTGGACGAACACCCGCGCCAACGCCCCCACCACCGTCTCCGGTTCGGGGCGGTCCCGGCGCAACACCGGAACGAACACTGCGTCGGGGGCGCAGTCCTGCCCCATCGCCGAGAGCACCCCGTCCGGACCCAACTCCAGGAACCGGGACACCCCCACCCCGTCCAGCGCGGCCATGCCCTGGGCGAACCGGACCGTCTCCCGGACCTGCCGCACCCAGTACTCCGGGTCACACCACCCAGTCCCGGCCAGTGCACCGGTCACCGTGGACACCACCGGCACCACCGGCTCCCGGAACACCACCGAGGAGAGCACCGCCCGGTACTCCGCCAGCATCGGGTCCATCAACCCGGAATGGAAGGCGTGACTGACCCGCAACCACCGCACCCGACGGTCACCCAACCGGTCCACCACCCCGGCCACCGCCGAGCGCTCACCGGAGAGCACCACCGCCGTCGGGCCGTTCACCGCCGCCAGCGACACCCCCGCCCCCACCAACGGGATGACCTCGTCCTCGGTGGCCTCCACCGCCACCATCGCCCCACCCTCGGGTAGGGCCTGCATCAACCGGCCCCGTGCCGCCACCACCCGAGCGGCATCGGGCAGGTCCCACACCCCGGCCACGTGCGCCGCGGCCAGCTCCCCGATGGAATGACCCAGCAGGGAGTCCGGGACCACCCCCCAGGACTCGATCAACCGGAACAGGGCCACCTGCAGGGCGAACAACCCCGCCTGGGCGTACACCGTCCGATCCAGGACCCCAGCACCATCATCGTCGTGGAAGACGGTGTTACGGATCGGTCGGTCGAGGTGCCGGTCGAGTTCGGCGCACACCGCGTCGAAGGCCTCGGCGAACACCGGGAACGCCTCGGCCAGCTCCCGGCCCATTCCGGGGCGTTGCGAGCCCTGACCGGTGAACAACACCGCCAACCGACCCGGGGCGGCACTGCCCTGGATGACCTCGTCACCGAGGACGATCGCCCGGTGGTCGAACACGGCTCGGCCGGTGGCCAGGGAGTAGCCCACGTCCACCGGATCCGGACCGGTGGTCTCCACGTGGGTACGGATCCTGTCGACCTGCGCGGTCAGGGCCTGCTCGGACTTGGCCGAGACCACCCACGGGGTCACCGGTAGGGACCTCGTCGACAGGTCGGTGAGGGTGAGGACGTCCACCTGACCGGGAAGGCACGCCCGCGCCATCCCCGTCAGGACATCGCCCGGCCCCACCTCGACGAGCTTCGTCGCGCCCGTCGCCAGGACCGCGTCCCGGAAACGGACGGTCTCCCGAGCGTTGCGCACCCAGTAGTCGGGGTCGCGCATCTCGTCCGTCACCAGGGACCCGGTGACCGACGAGGCGATCGGGATGCTCGGCGTCCTCGCCGTGACGCTCGCGACGACAGCGTGGAACTCGTCGAGCATGCCGTCCACCAGCGCGGAGTGGAAAGCGTGGCTGACCCGCAGACGGGTTGACTTCCTCCCGTCGAACCGCGCGACCACCGAGACGACGGCGTTCTCCTCCCCGGACAGGACGACCGAGTTCGGTCCGTTGACCGCCGCGAGGGACACACCTTCACCCAACAGTGGGGTGACCTCGTCCTCAGTGGCCCGCAGGGCGATCATCGCGCCGCCCTCAGGAAGCGCCTGCATCAGACGCCCCCTGGCCGCGACGACGCGGGCTGCGTCGGCCAGGTCCCACACCCCCGCGACGTGCGCCGCGGCCAGTTCGCCGATCGAGTGGCCGAGGAGGACGTCGGGCGCGAGATCGCGGTGGGCCAGCAGGCGGAACAGGGCGACTTCCAGCGCGAACAACCCCGCCTGCGTGTACACGGTCCGGTCGAGCGCCTCGGCATCGCCGAACACCACCTCGCGCAGCGGCCGGTCGAGGTGCCGGTCGAGTTCGGCGCACACCTCGTCGAAGGCCTCGGCGAACACCGGCTCCGCCTCGTACAGCTCCCGGCCCATGCCCGCCCGCTGCGAGCCCTGCCCGGAGAAGAGGAACACGGTCGTTCCGCTGGTGGGAGCCTGTTCGAGGATCACGTGGGCGTTGGTGCCGCTGATTCCGAAGGACGACACCCCCGCACGGCGCGGCCGGTTCTCCTCCGGCCACCGCACCTGGTCGGTGAGCAGCCGCACGGCCCCCGTCGACCAGTCGACCTGGGGTGTCGGCTCGTCGACGTGCAGGGTCCTGGGCAGCATGCCGTGCCGCATGGCCTGCACCATCTTGATGACACCGGCCACGCCGGCGGCGGCCTGGGTGTGGCCGATGTTCGACTTGATCGACCCCAGCCACAACGGCCGGTCCGCCGGCCGGTCCTGCCCGTAGGTCGCCAACAACGCCTGCGCCTCGATCGGGTCACCCAACGCGGTGCCCGTCCCGTGCGCCTCCACCACGTCCACCTCGGACGCCGACAACCGCGCGTTCGCCAACGCCTGCCGGATCACCCGCTGCTGCGACGGACCGTTCGGCGCCGTCAACCCGTTGGACGCACCATCGGAGTTCACAGCCGAACCGCGCAGGACGGCGAGAACCGGATGACCGTTGCGCCGCGCGTCGGACAGCCTTTCCACGAGGAGCATGCCGACGCCCTCACCCCAGCTCGTGCCGTCCGCACCCGCCGCGAAGGACTTGCAGCGGCCGTCGGGAGCCAGGCCACGCTGCCTGCTGAACTCGACGAAACTGCCCGGGGTCGACAGCACGGTCGCCCCACCGGCGAGAGCCATCGTGCACTCCCCCAGTCGCAGTGACTGGGCGGCGAGGTGCAACGCGACCAGGGACGACGAGCACGCCGTGTCGACGGTGACGGTCGGCCCCTCCAGGCCGAAGGTGTAGGCGACGCGCCCGGAGACGACGCTGCCGGCCGTTCCGGTGGCCAGGTACCCCTCGACGTGTTCCGCCGACAGCGCGAGCTGCGAGGCGTAGTCGTGGTACATGACGCCGGCGAAGACCCCCGTCTGGCTGCCCCGCAACGACGTGGGGTCGATCCCCGCCGACTCGACGGCCTGCCAGGACGCCTCCAGCAGCAGCCGCTGCTGCGGGTCCATGGCCATCGCCTCCCGAGGCCCGATCTCGAAGAAGCCCGGGTCGAACTCGGCGGCGTCGTGCAGGAACCCACCCTCGGTGGTGTAACTGGTACCCGGATTGTCCGGGTCCGGGTCGAACAACCGGTCCAGATCCCAGCCGCGGTCGCCGGGGAGCGGGGTGATCCCGTCGCCGCCATCGCGGAGGAGATCCCACAGCTCGTCCGGGGTACCGACTCCACCCGGGTACCGGCAGGACATGCCCACGATCGCGATGAGGTCGTCGTCGGACTCGCCCGCAGTGATCGCCGGGGGAGCCGGGAGCACGGCGGCGGCGTCCCCAGCGATCTCGGCCCGGATGTGCTCGGCGAGGACGGTAGCCGTCGGGTAGTCGAACACCAGGGTCGCCGGCAACCGCAACCCCGTCACCGCGTTCAACCGGTTCCGCAGCTCCACCGCCGTCAACGAGTCGAAACCCAGATCGCTGAAGGCGTGGTGCGGTTGGACGGCCGCTCCCGATGCGTGACCGAGGACGCCAGCGACCTGGTCACGGACCAGGTCGAGCACAACGGCGACCTGATCGGGTGCGGTCAGCCCTGCCAGCCGGGCGGCGAGCCCAGGTCCGGATTCGGCGACGGCCCGCCGTGCCGGTGCCCGCACCAGCCCCCGCAGCATCGGGGGCACGCCCCCGGCCCCGACCTGGACCCGCAACCGGGGCAGGTCCAACACCACCGGCACCACCACAGACCGGTCCACACCCCAGGCCGCGTCGAACAACGCCAGCCCCTGCTCCACCGTCAACGCCGGGAACCCCGCCCCGGCCATCCGCTGGGCATCCCCAGCCATCCCACCCTCAGCCCACAACCCCCACGCCAACGACTGACCCGCCAACCCCAGGCCACGCCGGTACTGGGCCAGACCATCCAGGAACGCGTTCGCCGCCGCGTAATTGCCCTGCCCAGGAGAACCCAGCACCCCGGCCACCGACGAGAACACCACGAACATCGCCAGGTCCAGACCCCGGGTCACCTCATGCAGGTTCCACGCGCCCTCCACCTTCGGACGCAACACCGCATCGAACCGCTCCGGGGTCAACGACGACACCATCGCGTCATCGAGCACCCCCGCGGTGTGCACCACACCCACCAACGGATGCTCCGACCCGATCCCGGCCACCACCTCAGCCACCGCGTCCCGATCGGCCACGTCACAGGCCACCGTGCGGACCTCGGCATCGAGCTCACCCACACCACCGTCACCGCCGCTGCGGCTGAGCAGCACCAGGTGCCGCACCCCGTACCGCTCGACCAGGTGCCGGGCCACCAACCCGCCCAGCACACCACTGGCACCGGTGACCAACACCGTGCCCCCCTCGGGGAGCGGTTCCCCCGGTTCCGGGGCCACCCGGGCCAGCCGGGGTGCCAGCAGCCGACCGTCACGGACGGCCAGCTGCGGTTCTCCGGCCACCAACTCCGGAAGCTCCACACCCTCGGAGTCGGTGTCGGGGTCGAGGTCAACCAGCACGAACCGGCCCGGGTTCTCCGACTGGGCCGTGCGCACCAGACCCCACACCGCGGCCTGGGTCAGGTCCCGACCGTCGGTGGCACCCCGGGTCACCACGACCCGCACCCGATCGTCGTCGGTGTCCCGCACCAGGGCCAGCGCCTCGGCCAACCGTTCCCGCACCTCACCACCCGGCGGCAACGACACGACCTGGTGGTCACCGGTCAGGGCCTCACCCGACACCGGGACCCACTCGATCCCGTACAGCCCGTCCTGACGCCCGGACACCGGCACGAACGGCCGCAACACCAGGGAATCCACCGCCGCCACCGGCTGGCCGACACCATCGGCCACCAGCAACGAGAACCCGGAACCAGCACGGGAGATCCGCACCCGGGCCGTGGTCGCACCGACGGCGAACACCGACACACCCGACCACGCGAACGGCAGCCCGCCTTCGCCATCGAACAACGCCACACCGTGCAGGGCCGCGTCCAACAGGGCCGGGTGCACCCCGAACCCGTCGACCGCGACATCCACCGGCAGGGCGACCTCGGCGAACACCTCGTCCTCACCAAGACGCCAGGCCCGACGCAGCCCCTGGAACACCGGACCGTACTCGTACCCGCCACGGGCAAGGCTCTCGTACAAGTCCTCGACCTCGATCGGAGCCGCGCCTTCCGGTGGCCACACCGACAGTTCCTCGGTGACAGCACGGGCGGACAGCGCCAGCGAGCCGCTGGCATGCCGGGTCCACAGGTCCTCGTCGCCCTCAGCCGGAGCCGAGTACACCGCGACCGTGCGACGGCCGGACTCGTCCTCCCCCGACACCGCGACCTGCACGGTGACGGCGGTACCCGCCGGAAGGACCAATGGCGCCTCGATCGTCAGCTCGTCCAGAAGCGCGTATCCGACCCGTTCCGCGGCGGCCAGGGCCAGTTCGACGAACGCGGTCCCCGGCAGCAGGGCGGAACCGGAGATCGTGTGCTCGCCGATCCAGGGGTGCGTCTCACCCGACAGGAGACCGGTGAGCACCACACCGTCACCGCCAGCCAGACCGACCTCGGAGACGATCATCGGATGGTCGACAGCCCGCAGACCCGCGGCCGTCACGTCCTGGCCACGGCCACCGGTCGCCTTCAACCAGTAGCGCTGCCGTTGGAAGGCATAGGTCGGCAGGTCGACGACACGGGGTCCCTCACCCGTGAACACCGCGGTCCAGTCCACCGCGACGCCCCGGGTGTGCGCCTCGGCCAGGGCGAACCAGAACGACTCCGGCCGCTGGCCCAGATCGACCCGAACCGGCACGCCGTCAACGGCCTGGTCCAGGGAGTGGACTGGGATGTCCGACCCGGTGGTGCTGACGGCGTTCTCCCCGGCCACGACGAGCCGGGCGGCTTCCGCCAGATCGAGTCCGCCTGCGACGACCGCCGCGGCGACCGCGCCCACCCCATCGCCGGCGACCGAGACGGGTCGGACGCCACAGGCACGCCACACCTCGGCCAACGACACCATGGCCGCCCACTGGCCGGAACGGGCGACATCGGGGCGCGTGGGTTCGGGAGCGTCGGCACGGAAGCGCGACACGTCCTGGAGTGACCAGTCCGCGTGTTCCGCGAGCGCGGCGGCGCATTCGTCGAACCGTGTCGCGAAGACCGGCGAGGCCGCCAGGAGGTCCGACGTGGTGGCCAGCCACTCCTCCGGCCGGTCCCGGAAGACGAACACCGCGTTGGCCTCCGACACCATCGCGGCACCGGTGACGACGGCGTCGTGCGTCGCACCGGCCGAGAGCGCGGCGAGCGCGGCCCGGAACTCCGTGAGCTCGTTGGCGACGACGACCGCGCGGTGTTCGAACCGCGCCCGACCGAGGGCCAGCGAGTGCCCGACAGCACCAGGGTCGAAGTGCTCCTCCCCCTCGAGGTGGCCCAGCAGACGCGCCGCCTGCGCGGTGAGCGCGGCCGGGGACTTCCCGGAGAGGACCCAGGGAACCGTGGGAGTGGTGATCACGGGCTCGCCCTCGTTGGGAGGAGCGTCACCGGTGAACTGCTCGATGATGACGTGGGCGTTGGTGCCGCTGATCCCGAACGAGGACACAGCGGCCCGTCGGGCACGACCGGTCTCCGGCCAGGACACCGGCTCCCGCACCAGATCCACCGCACCCGATTCCCAATCCACCTCACGACTGGGCTCATCCACGTGCAACGTCGCCGGCACCACCCCATGCCGCATCGCCTGCACCATCTTGATCACACCCGCCACCCCCGCGGCGGCCTGCGTGTGACCCAGGTTCGACTTCACCGAACCCAACAACAACGCCCGATCCCGATCCCGCCCATACGTGGCCAACAACGCCTGCGCCTCGATCGGATCACCCAGCGTCGTCCCGGTACCGTGCGCCTCCACCACATCAACGTGCTCCGGGGCCACCCGGGCGTTGGCCAGGGCCTGCCGGATCACCCGCTGCTGCGAGGGACCGTTCGGCGCGGTCAACCCGTTGGACGCCCCGTCCTGGTTGACCGCCGTGCCCCGCACCACCGCCAACACCGGATGCCCCAGCCTGCGGGCATCCGAGAGCTTCTCCACCAACAGGACACCGACACCCTCGGACCACCCGGTCCCGTCCGCCGAGGCCGAGAACGACTTGCACCGGCCGTCACCCGCGAGACCGCCCTGACGGGTGAACTCGGCGAAGGTCGCGGGAGTGGCCATCACGGTCACTCCCCCGGCCAGGGCCATCGTGCACTCCCCGGACCGCAGGGCCTGCACGGCCAGGTGCAGGGCCACCAACGACGAGGAACACGCCGTGTCCACCGTCAACGTCGGACCCTCGAACCCGAACGTGTAAGCGACCCGACCGGACAGCACACTGCCCGAGTTGCCCATCCCCATGAAGGCTTCGACACCGTCCGGTATCTGGGCCACGTCGATGCCGTAGTCGTGGTACATGAGACCGGCGAAGACACCGGTCCTGCTGCCCTTGAGACCGGTGGGGTCGACACCAGCCCTTTCGAAGGCCTCCCACGAGGCCTCCAGCAGCAGCCGCTGCTGCGGGTCCATCGCCAAGGCCTCACGCGGCGAGATCCCGAAGAACGCCGGATCGAACTCGGCGGCGTCCGCGAGGAACCCGCCGAACCCGTCGACACCCCACCCCCTGTCCTGGGGGAAGGGGCCGATGGCGTCACCGCCAGCCGCGACCAGGTCCCACAGTTCGTCCGGGTTCGACACGCCCCCCGGGTAACGGCAGGACATCCCCACGATCGCGATCGGCTCGTCGGTCCCGACCCCCGTGGCCACCACGGTCTCCACCGCAGCCCGAGTCCCGACCAACTCACCCACCACGAACTCGGCCAACACCGCCGGGGTCGGGTAGTCGAACACCAGGGTCGCCGGCAACCGCAACCCCGTCACCGCGTTCAACCGGTTCCGCAGCTCCACCGCCGTCAACGAGTCGAAACCCAGATCGCTGAAGGCGTGGTGCGGTTGGACGGCCGCTCCCGATGCGTGACCGAGGACGCCAGCAACCTGGTCACGGACCAGGTCGAGCACAACGGCGACCTGATCGGGTGCGGTCAGCCCTGCCAGCCGGGCGGCGAGCCCAGGTCCGGATTCGGCGACGGCCCGCCGTGCCGGTGCCCGCACCAGCCCCCGCAGCATCGGGGGCACGCCCCCGGCCCCGACCTGGACCCGCAACCGGGGCAGGTCCAACACCACCGGCACCACCACAGACCGGTCCACACCCCAGGCCGCGTCGAACAACGCCAGCCCCTGCTCCACCGTCAACGCCGGGAACCCCGCCCGGCCATCCGCTGGGCATCCCCAGCCATCCCACCCTCAGCCCACAACCCCCACGCCAACGACTGACCCGCCAACCCCAGGCCACGCCGGTACTGGGCCAGACCATCCAGGAACGCGTTCGCCGCCGCGTAATTGCCCTGCCCAGGAGAACCCAGCACCCCGGCCACCGACGAGAACACCACGAACATCGCCAGGTCCAGACCCCGGGTCACCTCATGCAGGTTCCACGCGCCCTCCACCTTCGGACGCAACACCGCATCGAACCGCTCCGGGGTCAACGACGACACCATCGCGTCATCGAGCACCCCCGCGGTGTGCACCACACCCACCAACGGATGCTCCGACCCGATCCCGGCCACCACCTCAGCCACCGCGTCCCGATCGGCCACGTCACAGGCCACCGTGCGGACCTCGGCATCGAGCTCACCCACACCACCGTCACCGCCGCTGCGGCTGAGCAGCACCAGGTGCCGCACCCCGTACCGCTCGACCAGGTGCCGGGCCACCAACCCGCCCAGCACACCACTGGCACCGGTGACCAACACCGTGCCCCCCTCGGGGAGCGGTTCCCCCGGTTCCGGGGCCACCCGGGCCAGCCGGGGTGCCACCAGCCGACCGTCACGGACGGCCAGCTGCGGTTCTCCGGCCACCAACTCCGGAAGCTCCACACCCTCGGAGTCGGTGTCGGGGTCGAGGTCAACCAGCACGAACCGGCCCGGGTTCTCCGACTGGGCCGTGCGCACCAGACCCCACACCGCGGCCTGGGTCAGGTCCCGACCGTCGGTGGCACCCCGGGTCACCACGACCCGCAGCCGATCGTCGTCGGTGTCCTGCACCAGGGCCAGCGCCTCGGCCAACCGTTCCCGCACCTCACCACCCGGCGGCAACGACACGACCTGGTGGTCACCGGTCAGGGCCTCACCCGACACCGGAACCCACTCGATCCCGTACAGCGACTCCGCTCGGGACGTCGACACCTGTCCCGCCGTGACCGGGCGCAACGCCAGGGAATCCACCGCCGCCACCGGCTGGCCGACACCATCGGCCAGCAGCAACGAGAACCCGGAACCAGCACGGGAGATCCGCACCCGGGCCGTGGTCGCACCGACGGCGAACACCGACACACCCGACCACGCGAACGGCAGCGACACCGTGTCCTGACCGAACAGGCCGATACCGTGCAGGGCCGCGTCCAACAGGGCCGGGTGCACCCCGAACCCGTCGACCGCGACATCCACCGGCAGGGCGACCTCGGCGAACACCTCGTCCTCACCAAGACGCCAGGCCCGACGCAGCCCCTGGAACACCGGACCGTAGGACAGGCCCGCCTCATCCAACCGGTCGTACAGATCCGTGACGTCAACCCGGGTCGCTCCCGTGGGCGGCCACTCGGACAACGACTCGGTCACCACCGGTGTGCTCGCCGCGAGCACACCGGTGGCGTGCCGCACCCAGTCATCATCCCCGGTCCTGGAGTGGATGTTGATCGTGCTGCGGCCGCTGTCCTCTCCAGCCTCGACCACGATCTGGACCGTGGGCTTCTCGTTCTCCCGGAGTACCAGCGGTGCTTCCAGGGTCAGTTCCTCCAGTACCGGGCAACCCGACTGTTGCCCCGCGTACAACGCGAGATCCGCGAGCGCGGCTCCGGGAACCAGCACCGATCCGAGTACCTGGTGGTCGGCCAGCCACGGCCAGGAGTCGAGGGACACCCTGCCTGTCAGCGCGAGATCACCACTACCCGCGAGGCCGAGGACCGCGCCGAGCAAGGGGTGTTCGCTCGCTTCGAGCCCCAGCCGCCCGGGGTTACCGGAGAGGCCGGTGGGCTGGAGCCAGTAGCGTTCGTGTTGGAAGGCGTAGGTGGGCAGCGGAACCCGACGTGCCCCACACCCCCCGTAATAACCGGCCCAGTCGACCTCGGTCCCGTGGACGAACACCCGCGCCAACGCCCCCACCACCGTCTCCGGCTCGGGGCGGTCCCGGCGCAACACCGGAACGAACACACCCTCGGGGGCGCAGTCCTGCCCCATCGCCGAGAGCACCCCGTCCGGACCCAACTCCAGGAACCGGGACACCCCCACCCCGCCCAACGCGGCCATGCCCTGGGCGAACCGGACCGTCTCCCGGACCTGCCGCACCCAGTACTCCGGGTCACACCACCCAGTCCCGGCCAGTGCACCGGTCACCGTGGACACCACCGGCACCACCGGCTCCCGGAACACCACCGAGGAGAGCACCGCCCGGTACTCCGCCAGCATCGGGTCCATCAACCCGGAGTGGAAGGCATGGCTGACCCGCAACCACCGCACCCGACGGTCACCCAACCGGTCCACCACCCCGGCCACCGCCGAGCGCTCACCGGAGAGCACCACCGCCGCCGGGCCGTTCACCGCCGCCAGCGACACCCCCGCCCCCACCAACGGGATGACCTCGTCCTCGGTGGCCTCCACCGCCACCATCGCCCCACCCTCGGGTAGGGCCTGCATCAACCGGCCCCGTGCCGCCACCACCCGAGCGGCATCGGGCAGGTCCCACACCCCGGCCACGTGCGCCGCGGCCAGCTCCCCGATGGAATGACCCAGCAGGGAGTCCGGGACCACCCCCCAGGACTCGATCAACCGGAACAGGGCCACCTGCAGGGCGAACAACCCCGCCTGGGCGTACACCGTCTGATCCAGGACCCCAGCACCATCACCGTCGTCGTGGAAGACGGTGTTACGGATCGGGCGGTCGAGGTGCCGGTCGAGTTCGGCGCACACCGCGTCGAAGGCCTCGGCGAACACCGGGAACGCCTCGGCCAGCTCCCGGCCCATTCCGGGGCGTTGCGAGCCCTGACCGGTGAACAACACCGCCAACCGACCCGCGGCGGCACTGCCCTGGACGACCTCGTCACCGAGGACGATCGCCCGGTGGTCGAACACGGCTCGGCCGGTGGCCAGCGAGTAGCCCACATCCACCGGATCCGCACCAGTGGTCTCCACGTGGGCACGGATCCTGTCGACCTGCGCGGTCAGGGCCTGCTCGGACTTGGCCGAGACCACCCACGGGGTCACCACCGGAGCGGTCCTCGGCCGGTCCCCGCCGTTCAGGGAGTCCCGCACGGCACCGGTGTCCTCACCGGCACCGATGTCGATCGCGTCCGGGCTCTCGAGGATCACATGGGCGTTAGTGCCACTGATCCCGAACGAGGACACCCCCGCCCGCCGGGCACGACCGGTCTCCGGCCAGGACACCGGCTCCCGCACCAGATCCACCGCACCCGATTCCCAATCCACCTCACGACTGGGCTCATCCACGTGCAACGTCGCCGGCACCACCCCATGCCGCATCGCCTGCACCATCTTGATCACACCCGCCACTCCCGCGGCGGCCTGCGTGTGACCCAGGTTCGACTTCACCGAACCCAACAACAACGCCCGATCCCGATCCCGCCCATACGTCGCCAACAACGCCTGCGCCTCGATCGGATCACCCAGCGTCGTCCCGGTACCGTGCGCCTCCACCACATCAACGTGCTCCGGGGCCACCCGGGCGTTGGCCAGGGCCTGCCGGATCACCCGCTGCTGCGAGGGACCGTTCGGCGCGGTCAACCCGTTGGACGCCCCGTCCTGGTTGACCGCCGTGCCCCGCACCACCGCCAACACCGGATGCCCCAACCTGCGGGCATCCGAGAGCTTCTCCACCAACAGGACACCGACACCCTCGGACCACCCGGTCCCGTCCGCGGCCTGCGCGAAGGACTTGCACCGACCGTCGAAGGACAACCCGCCCTGCCGGCTGAACTCCGCGAACGTCGCCGGAGTGGCCATCACGGTCACACCCCCGGCCAGGGCCATCGAGCACTCCCCGGACCGCAGGGCCTGCACGGCCAGGTGCAGGGCCACCAACGACGAGGAACACGCCGTGTCCACCGTCAACGTCGGACCCTCGAACCCGAACGTGTAAGCGACCCGACCGGACAGCACACTGCCGGCGTTCCCCATGCCGAGGAAGGCCTCAACGCCATCGGGGACCGTGCTCGACTCGGACAGGTAGTCGTGGTACATCAGACCGGCGAAGACACCGGTCCTGCTGCCCTTGAGACCGGTGGGATCAATGCCGGCGTGTTCGAAGGCCTCCCACGAGGCCTCCAGCAGCAGCCGCTGCTGCGGGTCCATCGCCAGGGCCTCACGCGGCGAGATCCCGAAGAACCCGGGGTCGAAGTTGCCCGCGTCGTAGAGGAACCCGCCTTCGAGGGTGTTCGAATGGCCGTCATCCCCCGCGGCGGTGCCGTACAGGGATGACACGTCCCAGCCCCGATCCGAGGGGAACGGGGAGATCCCGTCGCCGCCGTTGACCACCAGGTCCCACAGCTCGTCCGGGTTCGACACGCCCCCCGGGTAACGGCAGGACATCCCCACGATCGCGATCGGCTCATCGGTCCCGACCCCCGTGGCCACCACGGTCTCCACCGCAGCCCGAGTCCCGACCAACTCACCCACCACGAACTCGGCCAACACCGCCGGGGTCGGGTAGTCGAACACCAGGGTCGCCGGCAACCGCAACCCCGTCACCGCGTTCAACCGGTTCCGCAGCTCCACCGCCGTCAACGAATCGAAACCCAGATCAGTGAACGCCTGCTCGGCCGGCACCTCAGCAGCCGAGGAGTACCGCAACACCGCCGCGACCTGACCACGCACCAACTCGAGCACGAACCCGGCCCGCTCCCGCGCGGCCAGACCGTCCAGCTCCTCCACCAGACCAGAACCACCCCGAGCCACGGCTCGCCGTGCCGGTGCCCGCACCAGCCCCCGCAGCATCGGGGGCACGCCCCCGGCCCCGACCTGGACCCGCAACCGGGGCAGGTCCAACACCACCGGCACCACCACAGACCGGTCCACACCCCAGGCCGCGTCGAACAACGCCAGCCCCTGCTCCACCGTCAACGCCGGGAACCCCGCCCCGGCCATCCGCTGGGCATCCCCAGCCATCCCACCCTCGGCCCACAACCCCCACGCCAACGACTGACCCGCCAACCCCAGGCCACGCCGGTACTGGGCCAGACCATCCAGGAACGCGTTCGCCGCCGCGTAATTGCCCTGCCCAGGAGAACCCAGCACCCCGGCCACCGACGAGAACACCACGAACATCGCCAGGTCCAGATCCCGGGTCACCTCATGCAGGTTCCACGCGCCCTCCACCTTCGGACGCAACACCGCATCGAACCGCTCCGGGGTCAACGACGACACCATCGCGTCATCGAGCACCCCCGCGGTGTGCACCACACCCACCAACGGATGCTCCGACCCGATCCCGGCCACCACCTCAGCCACCGCGTCCCGATCGGCCACGTCACAGGCCACCGTGCGGACCTCGGCATCGAGCTCACCCACACCACCGTCACCGCCGCTGCGGCTGAGCAGCACCAGGTGCCGCACCCCGTACCGCTCGACCAGGTGCCGGGCCACCAACCCGCCCAGCACACCACTGGCACCGGTGACCAACACCGTGCCCCCCTCGGGGAGCGGTTCCCCCGGTTCCGGGGCCACCCGGGCCAGCCGGGGTGCCACCAGCCGACCGTCACGGACGGCCAGCTGCGGTTCTCCGGCCACCAACTCCGGAAGCTCCACACCCTCGGAGTCGGTGTCGGTGTCGAGGTCGACCAGCACGAACCGGCCCGGGTTCTCCGACTGGGCCGTGCGCACCAGTCCCCACACCGCGGCCTGGGTCAGGTCCCGACCGTCGGTGGCACCCCGGGTCACCACGACCCGCACCCGATCGTCGTCGGTGTCCTGAACCAGGGCCAGCGCCTCGGCCAACCGTTCCCGCACCTCACCACCCGGCGGCAACGACACGACCTGGTGGTCACCGGTCAGGGCCTCACCCGACACCGGGACCCACTCGATCCCGTACAGCGACTCCGCTCGGGACGTCGACACCTGTCCCGCCGTGACCGGGCGCAACGCCAGGGAATCCACCGCCGCCACCGGCTGGCCGACACCATCGGCCAGCAGCAACGAGAACCCGGAACCAGCACGGGAGATCCGCACCCGGGCCGTGGTCGCACCGACGGCGAACACCGACACACCCGACCACGCGAACGGCAGCGACACCGTGTCCTGACCGAACAGGCCGATACCGTGCAGGGCCGCGTCCAACAGGGCCGGGTGCACCCCGAACCCGTCGACCGCGACATCCACCGGCAGGGCGACCTCGGCGAACACCTCGTCCTCACCAAGACGCCAGGCCCGACGCAGCCCCTGGAACACCGGACCGTAGGACAGGCCCGCCTCATCCAACCGGTCGTACAGATCCGTGACGTCGACCCGGGTCGCTCCCGTGGGCGGCCACTCGGACAACGACTCGGTCACCACCGGTGTGCTCGCCGCGAGCACACCGGTGGCGTGCCGCACCCAGTCATCATCCCCGGTCCTGGAGTGGATCGTGAGAGGTCGGCTGCCGCGTTCATCCTGGTCACCGACCACGAGTTGGAGCTGGACGGCGCCATGTCCGGGCAGGACGAGGCCGGCCTCGAGGGTCAGCTCCTCCACACCGGCACAGCCGACCTGGTCGGCGATATGGGTGGCCAGGTCGGCGAAGACCGCGCCGGGCACAAGAGTGGTTCCGAGCACCGTGTGCTCAGCCAGCCAGGGATGCGTGTCGAGGGAGAGCCTCCCCCCGTACACCTCGGCGTTCGAGTCAGCCAACGACGCCGTGGCGCCGAGCATCGGATGTTCGGCTCTCCGCAGTCCGAATCCGGCGCCGTCGACGCCGTCGGTGACGGAGTTCAGCCAGAAATGCTCACGTTGGAAGGCGTAGGTGGGCAGCGGAACCCGACGTGCCCCACACCCCCCGTAATAACCGGCCCAGTCGACCTCGGTCCCGTGGACGAACACCCGCGCCAACGCCCCCACCACCGTCTCCGGCTCGGGGCGGTCCCGGCGCAACACCGGAACGAACACGGCCTCGGGGGCACAGTCCTGCCCCATCGCCGAAAGCACCCCGTCCGGACCCAACTCCAGGAACCGGGACACCCCCAACTCCCGAGTCCGCTCCACGGCGGCACCGAACCGGACGGTCTCCCGGACCTGCCGCACCCAGTACTCCGGGTCACACCACCCAGCCCCGGCCAGTGCACCGGTCACCGTGGACACCACCGGCACCACCGGCTCCCGGAACACCACCGAGGAGAGCACCGCCCGGTACTCCGCCAGCATCGGGTCCATCAACCCGGAGTGGAAGGCGTGACTGACCCGCAACCACCGCACCCGACGGTCACCCAACCGGTCCACCACCCCCGCCACCGCCGAGCGCTCACCGGAGAGCACCACCGCCGCCGGGCCGTTCACCGCCGCCAGCGACACCCCCGCCCCCACCAACGGGATGACCTCGTCCTCGGTGGCCTCCACCGCCACCATCGCCCCACCCTCGGGTAGGGCCTGCATCAACCGGCCCCGTGCCGCCACCACCCGAGCGGCATCGGGCAGGTCCCACACCCCGGCCACGTGCGCCGCGGCCAGCTCCCCGATGGAATGACCCAGCAGGGAGTCCGGGACCACCCCCCAGGACTCGATCAACCGGAACAGGGCCACCTGCAGGGCGAACAACCCCGCCTGGGCGTACACCGTCCGATCCAGAACCCCAGCACCATCACCGTCGTCGTGGAAGACGGTGTCGCGGATCGGGCGGTCGAGGTGCCGGTCGAGTTCGGCGCACGCCGCGTCGAAGGCCTCGGCGAACACCGGGAACGCCTCGGCCAGCTCCCGGCCCATTCCGGGGCGTTGCGAGCCCTGACCGGTGAACAACACCGCCAACCGACCCGGGGCGGCACTGCCCTGGACGACCTCGTCACCGAGGACGATCGCCCGGTGGTCGAACACGGCTCGGCCGGTGGCCAGGGAGTAGCCCACGTCCACCGGATCCGCCGTGTTCTGGAGGTGAGCGCGCAGCCGGTCGAGTTGCGCGGTCAGGGCCTGCTCGGACTTGGCCGAGACCACCCACGGGGTCACCGGTAGGGCCTGCGCCGGAGCCGGCTCGTCCCCGAGTTCGACTCCTTCGAGGATCACATGGGCGTTGGTGCCACTGATCCCGAACGAGGACACCCCCGCCCGCCGGGCACGACCGGTCTCCGGCCAGGACACCGGCTCCCGCACCAGATCCACCGCACCCGATTCCCAATCCACCTCACGACTGGGCTCATCCACGTGCAACGTCGCCGGCACCACCCCATGCCGCATCGCCTGCACCATCTTGATCACACCCGCCACCCCCGCGGCGGCCTGCGTGTGACCCAGGTTCGACTTCACCGAACCCAACAACAACGCCCGATCCCGATCCCGCCCATACGTCGCCAACAACGCCTGCGCCTCGATCGGATCACCCAGCGTCGTCCCGGTGCCGTGTGCCTCCACCACATCAACGTGCTCCGGGGCCACCCGGGCGTTGGCCAGGGCCTGCCGGATCACCCGCTGCTGCGAGGGACCGTTCGGCGCGGTCAACCCGTTGGACGCCCCGTCCTGGTTGACCGCCGTGCCCCGCACCACCGCCAACACCGGATGCCCCAGCCTGCGGGCATCCGAGAGCTTCTCCACCAGCAGGACACCGACGCCCTCGGACCACCCGGTCCCGTCCGCGGCCTGTGCGAAGGACTTGCACCGACCGTCGAAGGACAACCCGCCCTGCCGGCTGAACTCCGCGAACGTCGCCGGAGTGGCCATCACGGTCACACCCCCGGCCAGGGCCATCGAGCACTCCCCGGACCGCAGGGCCTGCACGGCCAGGTGCAGGGCCACCAACGACGAGGAACACGCCGTGTCCACCGTCAACGTCGGACCCTCGAACCCGAACGTGTAAGCGACCCGACCGGACAGCACACTGCCGGCGTTCCCCATGCCGAGGAAGGCCTCAACGCCATCGGGGACCTCGGCGACCTTGGCCGAGTAGTCGTTGTACATGACGCCGGCGAACACACCGGTCCTACTGCCCCGCAGCGACCCCGGATCGACACCCGCGTTCTCGAATGCCTCCCACGAGGCCTCCAGCAGCAGCCGCTGCTGCGGGTCCATCGCCAAGGCCTCACGCGGCGAGATCCCGAAGAACCCCGGATCGAACCACGGGGCGTCATGGAGGAAGCCACCCTCGAGGACCGTTGACCTGTCCTCGCCTTCCCCTCCGTACACCGTGTCGAGGCGCCAGCCCCGGTCCGTCGGGAACGGGGAGATCCCGTCGCCGCCGTTCCGCACGAAGTCCCACAGCTCGTCCGGGTTCGACACGCCCCCCGGGTAACGGCAGGACATGGCCACGATCGCGATCGGCTCGTCGAGTCCGGACACCACCGCGGGCGTGACCTCGGGCGCATCCACTCGCAGGTCGAGCACCTCCGCGAGGACGAAATCGGTGAGCACGTCAGGGGACGGGTAGTCGAAGATCAGGGTCGCCGGGAGCCGCAGACCGGTGGCCGTGTTCAGACGGTTCCGCAGTTCCACGGCGGTCAGGGAATCGAAGCCGATGTCGCTGAAGGCGTGGTGCGGCACGACGTCGTCACCGGACTGGTGACCCAGCACGGCCGCGACCTGTGCTCGCACGAGCGTCAACACAACCGCGCGCCTGTCCTCGTCCGGAAGGCCGCTGAGACGCACCGCCAAGTCACCGCGCTCGTCACCGCGACTGGCGACCTGTCGACGCGCGGTGCGGACCAGCCGCCGGAGCAGCGGCGGCACCCCGTCCGTCGCGGCTCGTTCCCGCCACACGGGCAGGTCCAGCCGGACGGGTGCGAGCGCCGCGTGGTCCAGCCCCAGCGCGGTGTCGAAGAGGGCGAGGCCTTCGTCGCCGTCCAGCGCCGGGATGCCGGTGCGGGCCATCCTGCGCAGGTCAGCGTCGCTGAGCGTGCCGAGCATGCCGCCTTCGGCCCACGGTCCCCACGCCAACGACTGACCAGGCAGACCGAGGTCCCGCCGGTGCTGGGCGAGGGCGTCCAGGAACGCGTTCGCCGCCGCGTAGTTGCCCTGCCCGGGGGAACCGAGCACCCCGGCGACCGAGGAGAACACCACGAACAGCGAGAGGTCCAGTTCCCTCGTCAGCTCGTGCAGGTGCCACGCGCCGTCCACCTTGGGGCTCAGCACGGTGTCGACCCGTTCGGGGGTGAGGGACGTGATGACCCCGTCGTCCAGCACACCTGCCGCGTGCACGACACCGACGAGCGGGTGCTCCGGAGGAACATCGGTGAGCACGCGGGCGAGCGCGTCGCGGTCGGTGACATCGCACGCCGCGGTGCGCACGTCGGCGTCCAGGTCGGACAACTCCGTCGGGACGCCGCCGCCACGGCTGACCAGGAGCAGGTGCCGAACGCCGTGCTCGGCGACCAGGTGACGTGCCACCCGCGCTCCCAGCGCGCCACTGGCGCCGGTGACGAGCACGGTGCCTGCGGGGTCGATGGTGGTCTCCGCCGGGGTGGCGGAGACCCGTACCAGGCGAGGCACCCTCAGTTCGCCGGAACGGACCGCGACCTGCGGCTCCCCGGTGGCGACGGCTTCTTCGAGGTGGGCGCGGTTGGGCGTGTCCTCGTCGGCATCGACGAGGACGAGGCGGCCCGGGTACTCGGACTGCGCGGACCTGACCAGTCCCCAGACTGCGGCCGAGGTGGGACTGCCACCGTCAGTCGCTCCTCGCGTCACGACGACGAGGCGGGCGTCGGCGTACCGCTCGTCCGAAACCCACTGCCGCACGATTTCCAGTACCTCGTGCACGGCGGTGTGCGTGTTCGCGACGACGTCGCGTCCCGTGTCCTGGACGACGAGCGTCACGATGTCGGGCGCTTCCTCGGCGTGTTCGCCCCAGGCGCCCCACCGGAGGGTGGGGTCGACCTCGGCCCGGCTGGTCGCCTCCCAGTCGACGGCGAACATCGCGTTGCCGGCGTTGGCGCTGGGGACCTCCCCGGTCACGGGTCGTACGGCGAGGGAACCGACCTCGGCGACCGGCTGACCGGTCTCGTCGGCCAGGGTCAACGAGGTGCCACGGGTGGACGGGGTGATGCGAACGCGGAGCGCGCTGGCGCCGACCGCCGACAGGGACACATCGGACCACGAGAAAGGCAAGGCGACCGTGTCGTTGCCCCCGGTGAGGGCCATGCCGTGCAGGGCGGCGTCCCACAGGGCGGGGTGAAGTCCGAACCCGTCGACGCTGACGCCCTCGGGCAGCCGGACGTCGGCGTAGACCTCGTCGCCCTGGCTCCAGGCGGCGGCCAGCCCTCGGAAGGTGGGCCCGTAGGACAGTCCCCACTCCGCGAGTCGATCGTAGAGATCCTCGACGGTGATCGGCTCCGCGTCCGTCGGCGGCCAGGTCACGAGTGCCTGGCCGGAAACGGCGGTGCCTGGCCGCAGGGTGCCGGTGGCGTGGTGGGACCACTCGTCGTCCCCGGTCCTCGAGTAGACGTCCACCGCGCGCCGACCGTCGGAGTTCGCGGCCGCCGCGGCGAGCTGAACGGTGACGGTGCCGCGCACCGGGAGGACGAGGGGCGCGTGCAGGGTCAGCTCTTCGAGGATCGGGCAGTCGAGTCGTTGCCCGGCGTGGAGGGCGAGTTCGACGAACGCGGTGCCGGGTAGCAGCGCGGTGCCGAGTACCTCGTGTTCGGTCAGCCAAGGGTGCGTCTCGCGGGAGAAGCTCCCGGTGAACAGGAACTCGTCAGTCCGGGCCGAGCCGACGAGGGCTCCGAGCAGCGGGTGCGCGCCCGCGTCGAGTCCCAGGGACGAGGGATCGCTGGCTGCTCGGCCGGTGGACCGAAGCCAGTAGCGTTCGTGTTGGAAGGCGTAGGTGGGCAGCGGAACCCGACGTGCCCCACACCCCCCGTAATAACCGGCCCAGTCGACCTCGGTCCCGTGGACGAACACCCGCGCCAACGCCCCCACCACCGTCTCCGGTTCGGGGCGGTCCCGGCGCAACACCGGAACGAACACACCCTCGGGGGCGCAGTCCTGCCCCATCGCCGAGAGCACCCCGTCCGGACCCAACTCCAGGAACCGGGACACCCCCACCCCGCCCAGCGCGGCCATGCCCTCGGCGAACCGGACCGTCTCCCGGACCTGCCGCACCCAGTACTCCGGGTCACACCACCCAGCCCCGGCCAGTGCACCGGTCACCGTGGACACCACCGGCACCACCGGCTCCCGGAACACCACCGAGGAGAGCACCGCCCGGTACTCCGCCAGCATCGGGTCCATCAACCCGGAGTGGAAGGCATGACTGACCCGCAACCACCGCACCCGGCGGTCACCCAACCGGTCCACCACCCCGGCCACCGCCGAGCGCTCACCGGAGAGCACCACCGCCGTCGGGCCGTTCACCGCCGCCAGCGACACCCCCGCCCCCACCAACAGGGGAATGACCTCGTCCTCGGTGGCCTCCACCGCCACCATCGCCCCACCCTCGGGTAGGGCCTGCATCAACCGGCCCCGTGCCGCCACCACCCGAGCGGCATCGGGCAGGTCCCACACCCCGGCCACGTGCGCCGCGGCCAGCTCCCCGATGGAATGACCCAGCAGGGAGTCCGGGACCACCCCCCAGGACTCGATCAACCGGAACAGGGCCACCTGCAGGGCGAACAACCCCGCCTGGGCGTACACCGTCTGATCCAGGACCCCACCATCACCGTCGTGGAAGACGGTGTCGCGGATCGGGCGGTCGAGGTGCCGGTCGAGTTCGGCGCACACCGCGTCGAAGGCCTCGGCGAACACCGGGAACGCCTCGGCCAGTTCCCGGCCCATACCGGGGCGTTGCGAGCCCTGACCGGTGAACAACACCGCCAACCGACCCGCGGCGGCACTGCCCTGGACGACCTCCTCGCCGACCAGAACCGCCCGGTGTTCGAACACCGACCTCCTGGTCAGCGAGTAGCCCACATCCACCGGATCCGAACCAGTGGTCTCCACGTGGGCACGGATCCTGTCGACCTGCGCGGTCAGGGCCTGCTCGGACTTGGCCGAGACCACCCACGGCACCACCGCCGGAGCGGTCCTCGGCCGGTCCCCGCCGTTCAGGGAGTCCCGCACGGCACCGGTGTCCTCACCGGCACCGATGTCGATCGCGTCCGGGCTCTCGAGGATCACATGGGCGTTGGTGCCACTGATCCCGAACGAGGACACCCCCGCCCGTCGGGCACGACCGGTCTCCGGCCAGGACACCGGCTCCCGCACCAGATCCACCGCACCCGATTCCCAATCCACCTCACGACTGGGCTCATCCACGTGCAACGTCGCCGGCACCACCCCATGCCGCATCGCCTGCACCATCTTGATCACACCCGCCACCCCCGCGGCGGCCTGCGTGTGACCCAGGTTCGACTTCACCGAACCCAACAACAACGCCCGATCCCGATCCCGCCCATACGTCGCCAACAACGCCTGCGCCTCGATCGGATCACCCAGCGTCGTCCCGGTACCGTGCGCCTCCACCACGTCAACGTGCTCCGGAGCGACCCGGGCGTTGGCCAAGGCCTGCCGGATCACCCGCTGCTGCGAGGGACCGTTCGGCGCGGTCAACCCGTTGGACGCCCCGTCCTGGTTGACCGCCGTGCCCCGCACCACCGCCAACACCGGATGCCCCAGCCTGCGGGCATCCGAGAGCTTCTCCACCAGCAGGACACCGACACCCTCGGACCACCCGGTCCCATCCGCGGCCTGCGCGAAGGACTTGCACCGACCGTTCGCCGACAGCCCCTGTTGGCGGATGAACTCCGCGAAGGTCACCGGGCTGGCCATCACGGTCACACCGCCGGCCAGCGCCATCGTGCACTCGCCCGACCGCAACGCCTGGGCAGCCAGGTGCAGGGCCACCAACGACGAGGAACACGCCGTGTCCACCGTCACGGCCGGCCCCTCGAGACCGAAGGTGTAAGCCACCCGTCCGGACAGGACGCTGCCGGTGTTACCGAGTCCCATGAAGGCCTCGACACCGTCAGGCACGCCCTCGACGCCCGCGCCGTAGTCGTGGTACATGACGCCGGCGAACACACCGGTCCTGCTGCCCCGCAGCGACCCCGGATCGACACCCGCGTTCTCGAATGCCTCCCACGAGGCCTCCAGCAGCAGCCGCTGCTGCGGGTCCATCGCCAGGGCCTCACGCGGCGAGATCCCGAAGAACCCGGGATCGAAGTCGCCCGCCTCGTAGAGGAACCCGCCCTCGAGGCTGAACTCGTAGTCCGCGTCGGGTGGGGCGACATCGAGCAGCCGCTCGATGTCCCAGCCCCGGTCCGTCGGGAAACCGGCGATCCCGTCGCCGCCGTTCCGCACGAAGTCCCACAGCTCGTCCGGGTTCGACACGCCCCCCGGGTAGCGGCAGGCCATGCCCACGATCGCGATCGGCTCGTCCACCCCGGACAGCGCGGGCGCGACCTCCGCCTCCGTCGGGCGGAGGTCCAGCACCTCGGCCAGCACGTGCTCCGCCAGGGACAACGGTGTCGGGTAGTCGAAGACCAAGGTCGCGGGCAGCCGGAGACCGACGTCCCCGTTCAGCCGGTTCCGCAGTTCCACGGCGGTCAGGGAGTCGAATCCGAGCTCGGTGAAGGCCTGGTCGACCCGCACGTCCGCGGCGGAGCCGTGGCCCAGTACGACGGCGACCCGGGAGCGCACGAGTTCCACGACCCTGGTCAGCTGGTCGTCGTAGGTGCGGTTGGCGAGCTCGGCTACCAGTCCCTGGTCACCGGCCGTGGACCTGGCGGTCCGACGGTGGGAGACGCGCACGAGTCCGCGCAGCACCGGGGGGAGGTCCTCGGCGCCGGCACGCACCCGCAGCGCTGCCAGGTCGAGCCGGACGGGTGCGACGACGGCGGAGTCGACCCGGAGGGC
Organism: Actinoalloteichus caeruleus DSM 43889; assembly: GCF_000429185.2. Taxonomy (GTDB): domain Bacteria; phylum Actinomycetota; class Actinomycetes; order Mycobacteriales; family Pseudonocardiaceae; genus Actinoalloteichus_B; species Actinoalloteichus_B caeruleus. The sequence continues at coordinate 1,258,673 of NZ_AUBJ02000001.1, forward strand.
CGCGTCGAACAGTGCCAGGCCGTCGGCCGCGGGCAGCGGTGGGAACCCGGCCCGCTCCATCCGCCTCCGGTCGGTCTCGGTCAGCCGACCGGTCATGCCGCCTTCCGCCCACGGGCCCCATGCCAACGACCGGCCGGGCAGGCCGAGGTCCCGGCGGTGCTGGGCGAGCGCGTCGAGGAACGCGTTCGCGGCCGCATAGCTCCCCTGACCGGGTGATCCGAGCACGCCGGCGACCGAGGAGAACAGGGCGAACAGCGAGAGGTCCAGATCCCGGGTCAGCTCGTGCAGGTGCCACGCGCCGTCCACCTTCGGCCGCAGCACGGCCGCCAGCCGCTCCGGGGTCAGGGACACGGCGACGCCGTCGTCGAGGACACCGGCCGCGTGCACGACACCCACCAGCGGGTGTTCGGCCGGGATGTCGGCCAGGACCTGGGCGAGCGCGTCGCGGTCTGTGACGTCGCAGGAGACGGACCGGATGTGGGCGTCGAGGTCATCGAACTCGGTGGTCTCGCCTCCTCGGCGGCTCACCAGAACCAGGTGTCGGACGCCGTGCTCCTCCACGAGGTGCCGGGCCACTCGCGTGCCGAGCGCGCCACGGGCACCGGTGACGAGCACGGTGCCGTCGAGGGTGGGGACGGACTCCTCTGACGGGGACGTCCTGATGAGCCGGGGTGCCGCGACGGCGCCGTCGCGGACCGCCACCTGCGGCTCACCCGAGGCCAGGACGGTGTCCTGGACCTCGGCGAGTTCGGTGTGCTCGTCCAGGTCCACCAGCACGAAGCGACCGGGGTGTTCGGACTGGACCGTGCGCAGCAGTCCCCACACGGCGGCCTGGGCGAGGTCGCGGCCCTCCGTCGCTCCCCGGGTGACGACCAGCGCGGTGCCCGTCTCCTCGGCCACCCATCGCTGGACCAGGTCCAGTGCGGCGCGGGCCTGGTCGTGGGTGCCGGCGACGACGTCGGTCGTGCGGGAGTCGAGCTCCAGCACCGTCACGTCATGGTCGGGATCGTCGGCGACACGGGTCACGGGTACCCAGCCGGTGGTGTGCAGCGCGTCCCGGGGGTGAGTGGGTCGCGGTCCGGACGCCGAGCGCAGCACCAGCGATCCGACGGACGCGACCGGCAGACCGGTCCCGTCGGCGAGGAGCAGCGAGAAAGCCGTTCCGGTGCGGGTGATCCGCACCCGGGCCGTGGTGGCGCCCACCGCGAACACCGCGACGTCGGACCAGGAGAAGGGGATTCCGGCCGCGCCCTCGCCGGTGCCGTGGGACAGCCCGATCCCGTGCAGGGCCGCGTCGAGCAGGGCCGGGTGCAGTCCGAACCCGGTGACGTCGATCTCGTCGGGCAACCGGACCTCGGCGAAGACGGTGACGTCGTCGCCGTCGGTCCGGCGCCAGATCGAGCGCAGGCCCTGGAACGCCGGGCCGTAGTCGTAGCCGATGTCGGCGAGCCCCGGGTAGAAGCCGTCGAGGTCGACGGGCTCGGCGCCCTCGGGCGGCCAGGTCTCCAGGGTGTCCCGGGCCGTGACGGTGTCGCTGGTGAGGAAACCGCTGGCGTGCCGGGTCCAGTCGCTGTCCTCGTCGAGTCGCGAGTGGACGCTGACCTGACGGCGGCCGTCCGTGGCGGGAACACCGACGGTGACCTGGAGTTGGAGGACGTCCTGGGCCTCCAGGACGAGCGGTGCCTCGAGGGTCAGTTCCTCCACGAGCCCGCAGCCCGCCCGTTCCCCGGCGTGCAGCGCCAGGTCGACGAACGCGGTCCCCGGCAACAGCACGGAGCCGAGGACGGTGTGGTCGGCCAGCCAGGGGTGCGTACCGAGGGACAGGCTGCTCGTCATGACCAGGCCGTCCCTCTCGGCCAGGGTGACGGCGGCGCCGAGCAGCGGGTGGCCGCCGTCCTGGATGCCCACGCCGGCGAGGTCCCGGGCGGGGCTGCCGGAGAGCCAGAACCGGCGGTGCTGGAAGGCGTAGGTGGGCAGGCTGACGGAGTGGGCCCCGGTCCCGTCGAAGAACGCGGACCAGTCGACGGTGGCTCCCCGCACGTGCAGGTGCGCCAGGGCCGTCACGGCGGTGCGCGTCTCGTCGCGGTCCCGGCGCAGCGCGGGCACGAACGCCAGGTCGGCGCCGGGGAGGCTGCCGGCGCCGAGCGCGCAGAGCACCCCGTCCGGCCCCAGCTCCAGGAAGGTGGTGACGCCCTGCTCGGCGAGGTGGGACACCCCGTCGGAGAACCGCACCGCCTCGCGGACGTGGCGGACCCAGTACTCGGCGGTCCGCACCTCGTCGGTGACCGGACGTCCGGTCAGGTTGGAGACGAGGGGGATCCGGGGGCTGTGGTAGGTCAGGGTGTCCGCGACGGCACGGAACTCGTCGAGCATGTCGTCCATGCGCGGTGAGTGGAACGCGTGGCTCACGCGGAGGCGCCGCACGTCACGGCCGGCCTCCTCGAAGCGGCGGGCGACGGCGAGGACCGCGTCCTCATCGCCGGAGATGACCACCGTGTCGGGCCCGTTCACGGCGGCCACCGACACCCGGTCGTCGAGCAGCGGTGCCACCTCGGCCTCGGGTACCCGGAGGGAGACCATCGCTCCACCGGGTGGGAGTGCGCCCATGAGGCGACCGCGGGCGGCGACGAGGGTGACCGCGTCGTCGAGGGACAGCACCCCGGCCAGGTGGGCGGCAGCGAGCTCGCCGATCGAGTGGCCGAGCAGGTAGTCGGGTGCCGCTCCCCAGGACTCGACGAGCCGGTGGAGGGCGACCTCCAGGGCGAACAGGCCGGCCTGGGTGTACTCGGTCTGGTCGAGGAGGTCGCCGCCGTCGAACACCACGTCCCGGAGGGGCCGGTCCAGTCGCTGGTCGAACGCGGCGCAGACCGCGTCGAAGGCGTCGGCGTACGCGGGGAACGCCGTGTACAGGTCACGGCCCATGCCGGGCCGTTGTGAGCCCTGCCCGGACAGCAGGAACGCGGTCCTCCCGGTCGTGGGGGAACCGGTGAGGCCGTCGCTGGTCCCCTCGGCCAGAGCGGCCAGTCCCTCCCGGGGGTCCGGGCCGAACAGGACGGCGCGGAACTCCAGGGCGCTGCGGGTCGTCGCGAGGGAGAAGGCCAGGTTCAGGGGGTCGGGGTCCTCGGTCAGGTGGTCGAGCAGGCGGTGTGCCTGTGCGGCGAGCGCCCGCTCGGAGTGGGCGGAGAGCAGCCACGGCACGGCGTCCGCTGGTAGGCGCCTGGTCCTCGGCAGCGGCGCCGGTACCTCGGTGTCCGGCGCCTGTTCGAGGATGGTGTGCGCGTTGGTGCCGCTGATGCCGAAAGCGGAGATCCCGGCACGGCGCGGGGCTCCGTCGGTGGTCCAGGGGCGTGCCTCGGTGAGCAGCGAGACCGCGCCGGATTCCCAGTCCACGTGCGGGGTGGGCTCGTCGACGTGCAGGGTCCTGGGCAGCACTCCGTGCCGCATCGCCATGACCGTCTTGATGACGCCGGCGACGCCGGCGGAGGCCGCGGTGTGGCCGATGTTGGACTTCAGCGAACCGAGCCAGAGCGGCCGGCCCGGGGGCCGCTGCTGCCCGTAGGTCGCCAGCAGGGCGTGCGCCTCGATCGGGTCGCCGAGGGTGGTCCCGGTGCCATGTGCCTCGACCATGTCGACGTCCGAGGCCGACAGGCCGGCGCTGGCCAGGGCCTGTCGGATCACCCGCTGCTGAGAGGGGCCGTTCGGCGCGGTCAACCCGTTGGACGCCCCGTCGGAGTTCACCGCGGAACCCCGCACCACGGCGAGCACCTCGTGCCCGTCGCGGATCGCGTCGGACAGCCGCTGCACGAGCAGCATGCCGACGCCCTCGGACCACCCGGTGCCGTCGGCGGACGCGGCGAAGGACTTGCAGCGACCGTCGGCGGCGAGTCCCCGCTGGCGGCTGAACTCCACGAACGCGGCAGGGGTGACCATCACGGCGACGCCACCGGCGAGCGCCATCGTGCATTCGCCGGCGCGCAGCGCCCGCACCGCGAGGTGCAGGGCCACCAGGGACGACGAGCAGGCGGTGTCGATGGTGACCGCGGGGCCCTCGAGCCCGAGTGCGTAGGCGACGCGACCCGAGACCACGCTCGTGGCGGTGCCGGTCATCAGGTGGCCCTCGGTGCCGTCCTCGGGTTGCCCGCCGGCGCCGTACCCGGACGGGGAGGCGCCGACGAAGACGCCGACCTGGTCGCCCCGCAGCCGCCCTGGTTCGATCCCCGCGCGTTCGAGGGTTTCCCAGGAGACTTCCAGCAGCAACCGCTGCTGGGGATCCATGGCGAGGGCTTCCCGGGGGCTGACGCCGAAGAACTCGGGGTCGAAGTCGCCCGCCTGGTGCAGGAAGCCACCTCGGGTGACGTAGGAGGTTCCGGTTCGTTCGGGGTCCGCGTCGTAGAGGGCGGAGATGTCCCAACCCCGGTCAGCCGGGAACTCGGTGATGCCGTCGCCGCCCTCGGAGACCAGCTGCCACAGGTCGTCCGGGTTCGCGACGCCGCCAGGGAACCGGCAGGCCATTCCGACGATCGCGATCGGTTCGTCCGCCGCGACGGGGTCCGCCACCGTCGGTGAGGCGGTGACGGTGCCGAACAGCCTCTGGTCGACCAGGGTGGCGAGGGCGGTCGGCGTCGGGTGGTCGAACACCACGGTCGCCTGGAGCCGCACGCCCGTCTCGGCTGTCAACCGGTCGCGCAGTTCCACCGCCGTCAGGGAGTCGAACCCGAGATCGCGGAACGCCCGGTCGGGGCGTACCGCGTCAGGGGACCCGTGTCCCAGGACGAGCGCGGCCTCCGCGCGCACCACGGTCGTGAGCCGTTCGACGCGCTCGGTGCCGGGAAGCCCGCCGAGGGCGGCGCGGAGAGCGGCCGCCGCCTCCGAGCCGTCGTGGCCGGGGCCGGGTTGGGTGCCGGGGCCGGTGGACTCGAGGATCCGCGTGACCTCGGGCAGCGCGGTGAGCAGCGGTCTCGGCCGCGCGGCGGTGAACACGGGCACGAAGCGTTCCCAGTCCACGTCGGCGACGGTGACCGTCGTGTCGTCGTGGTCGAGCGCGCGCTGGAGGGCGGTGATCGCCTGCTCCGGTGCGAGGGTTCGGATGCCGCGCAGCCTCAGGTGCTCACGCTCGTCCTCGTCGACCATGCCGCCGTCCGCCCACGCGCCCCAGGCGAGGGAGGTCCCGACCCGTCCCCGTGCTCTCCGCTGTTCCACCAGGGCGTCGAGGTAGGCGTTGGCCGCGGCGTAGGCGCCGAGCCCGCCGCTGCCCCAGGTGGCCGAGATGGACGAGAACACCACGAACGCGTCGAGTTCCCGGTCGCCGAGCAGGTCGTCGAGGTGGGCGGCGCCGCCGGCCTTCGCGGACATCTCCGCGGCGAACTCCGCGCCGCTGAGCTCGGTGAGGGCGGCGGCGGAACCGACACCGGCGGCGTGCACGACGGTCCGCAGCGGCGGCCCGTCCCCGTCGATGTCCTCGATGACCTCGGCGAGCGCGGCCCGGTCCGCGACGTCGCAGGCGACGACCCGCACCCGTGCTCCGAGGGCCTCCAGCTCGGCGACGAGCTCCGCCACGCCGGGAGCAGCCGGGCCTCGCCTGCTGGTCAGCACCAGCCGCGACACCCCTCCCCCGGCCAGCCACCGGGCCACGTGCGCGCCGAGCGCGCCGGTGCCACCGGTGATCAGCGCGGTGCCCCCGGCGCGCCAGGTGTTCGACGCCAGGCCGCGCACGTCCCGCACGAGGCGCCGGGCGAACCAGCCGGACGACCGGATGGCGACCTGGTCCTCCGTTCCGTCGGTCACCAGGGCGGTGAGCCGGTCGACGGCGCGGTCGTCGAGGTCCGAGGGGAGGTCGAGCAGGCCACCCCAGCGGCGGGGCTGTTCGAGCCCCATGACACGGCCCAAGCCCCAGATGGCGGCTTGGGAGGTGCTGGTGAGCGGGTCCGAACGGCCCACGGACACCGCGCCGCGCGTGGCGGTCCACACGGGGGCGGCGATGCCGGCGGCGTCCAGTGCCTGGATCAGGACAGGGGTGTCCGCCATTCCCGAGGTGAGGACCGGGTGGGCGTGGTGCTCGCGCTCGTCGAGCGGGAGCAGGGAGAGCACGGTCGTGACGGTGCCCGGCTCCGGGCACACCTCGGCCAGTCGTGCCGCGAACTGGCCCCGGTCCGGGATGGCGTGGACCGTGACGACCTCGGCTCCGCGCTCGCGCAGGGCCGCGACCAGGCGGGTGGCCTGCTCGTCGTCGGTCGCGCCTTCGGGGAGGGCGACGAGCCACGTACCGGTGAGCTCGGGGCGTCGCGGGTCGTCGCCGCGCCGCCAGGTGACCCGGTAACGCCAGGAGTCGGCGGCGGCGGTGTCCCGATGCCGCTTGCGCCACGCGGCCAGTGCGGGCAGGGCAGCCGCGAGGGGGGCGACGTCCTCGTCCCCACCAGCCAGGGCGGCCGGGTCCTGGCGTTCGACGGCGTCCCAGAACCGGCTGTCCTCGGCGGAGGGTTCACCTCCGCCGCGTGGCGTGGGCCAGTAGCGGTCGCGTTGGAACTCGTAGGCCGGCAGCGGGGTGCGCGAGGCACCGGTCCCGGTGAAGAAGAGGGACCAGTCCGGTCTGGGACCGTTCGCGTGGACGCGGGCGACCGCCTCCACGGCGGTGCCGACCTCGTCGCGGTCATCCCGCAGCGCCGGCACGACCGTGTTCTCGGTGCCGGGCAGGCACTCGCGGGCCATCGCGCACAGGGCACCGCCGGGGCCCAGTTCCAGGAACACTCCCGCACCGCGCTCGCGCAGCACCCGGATGCCGTCGGTGAAGCGCACCGCCGAACGGACGTGGCGGACCCAGTAGTCGGGGTCGCGGATCTCCCTGGCGGACAGGACGGTGCCGGTCACGTTGGAGACGATCGGGATCTCCGGTGCGGCGAAGGCCAGTCCCTCCGCGACGCGCCGGAACTCGGCCAACATCGGTTCCATGCGGGGCGAGTGGAAGGCGTGGCTCACGGCGAGCCTGCGCACCCTGCGGCCGCGCGACCGGAACTCCTCGGCCAACGCCTCGGCCTCGTCCTCGTCACCGGAGACGACCACCGACGTGGGTCCGTTGACCGCGGCCAGACCGATCCGTTCGCCGATCAGGGGCAGCACCTCGGCCTCGGTGGCCTCCACGGCGATCATCGCTCCACCGCCGGGCAGCGCCGCCATCAGGTTGGCGCGCGCGGCGACGAGCGTGGCGGCGTCGGCGAGGGACAGCACCCCGGCCGCGTGGGCGGCGGTCAGCTCGCCCGCGGAGTGGCCGAGCAGGAAGTCGGGCCGCACCCCCCAGGACTGGAACAGCCGGAACAACGCCACCTCGACGGCGAAGAGGCCGGGCTGGGTGAACCCGGTCCGGTCGAGCGCGGCGGGATCACCGAACACGACGTCGCGGAGCGGCCGGTCGAGGTGCTGGTCCAGTTCCGCGCACGCGGCGTCGAAGGCGGACGCGTAGCTCGGGAACGCCTCGTACAGGCCACGCCCCATCCCGACGCGTTGGGAGCCCTGCCCGGAGAACAACACCGCGAGCAGGCCGGAGGAGGCTGTCGCCCGCACCACGTTCGGCGACGCCGTGCCGGTGGCGAGGTCCTCGAGTCCGCGCAGCAACTCCGCGTGGTCCCGGCCGAGCACGACGGCCCGGTGTTCGAGCGCGGCTCGTCCCGTGGCGAGGGAGAAGGCGACGTCGACGGGGTCGGCCTGGTCGACGTGTGCTCGCAGCCGCCGGGCCTGGGTGCCCAGGGCGCTGTCCGAGGCGGCGGACACCAGCCACGGCAGGACCGGGGGGACGGTGTCGCGTCGCCGCTCCGGTCGGGTTGCGGCGGGTGCCTGCTCGACGATCACGTGCGCGTTGGTGCCGCTGAGCCCGAACGCGGAGACACCTGCCCGACGTGGATCGTCCCCGGAGGGCCACGGCGTCGCCTCGGTCACGAGCGTGACGCCGCCGGACCAGTCGACGTGCGGGGTGGGCTCGTCGACGTGCAGGGTCGCCGGCAGGACACCGTGGCGGATGGCCTGCACCACCTTGATCACCCCGGCGACGCCGGCGGCGGCCTGCGCGTGGCCGATGTTGGACTTCATGGATCCGAGCAGGAGCGGACGCCCGTCCCGCCTGGCCGCGCCGTAGGTGTCGAGCAGCGCCTGCGCCTCGACGGGGTCGCCGAGCACGGTTCCGGTGCCGTGGCCCTCGACCGCGTCCACCTGGTCCGCTGTCAGGCCCGCGTTCGCCAGCGCCTGGGCGATCACGCGTTGCTGGGCCGGGCCGTTGGGCGCGGTGAGCCCGTTCGACGCGCCGTCCTGGTTGACCGCTGATCCTCGGAGGACGGCGAGCACGGTGTGCCCGTCCCGCACGGCGTCGGACAGCCGTGCCAGTACGAGCACGCCGACGCCCTCAGCCCATCCGGTTCCGTTCGCCGAGGCGGCGAAGGACCGGCATCGACCGTCCTCGGCGAGCCCGCCCTGGCGGCTGAACTCGGCGAACGCGGTCGGATCCGTCAACACGGCGACGCCACCGGCCAACGCGAGGGAGCACTCGCCGTTGCGCAGGGCCTGCGCCGCCAGGTGCAGGGAGACCAGGGACGAGGAGCACGCGGTGTCCACGGTGACGGCGGGACCCTGAAGGCCCAGGGTGTAGGCGACGCGTCCGGAGACGACGCTGTTCGCGGTACCGGTCAGGTAGTAGCCGGCCAACTCGTCGGTGGCGGCGCGCAGCGCGGCCTCGTAGCCGGAAGGGGAGACACCGGCGAACATCCCGGTCGGGGTTCCGCGCAACGACACCGGGTCGATGCCCGCGTGCTCCACCGCCTGCCACGCGACTTCCAGCAACAGTCGCTGCTGCGGGTCCATGGACATCGCCTCGCGCGGGGAGATGCCGAAGAACCCGGCGTCGAAGCACGGCGCGTCCTGGATGAACCCGCCCTCGTAGGTGCGGGATCCGCCGGCCTGGTAGAGCGCGTCGACGTCCCAGCCCCGGTCGGTGGGGAAGCCACCGACGGCGTCCCGCCCGGAGGCCACGAGTTCCCACAGCGAGTCGGGGTCGGTGACGCCGCCCGGGTAGCGGCAGCCCATGCCGATGATTGCGATGGGCTCCCTGGCGGCTGAGGCGAGCTTGGTGTTCTCCCGCCGCAGCCGGTCGACCTCCTTCAGCGACGCCCGCAGCGCTTCCAGCGTCCTGTCCGCAGAGCCCGCCATCACTTCCCCCATGCCTTGTCGGTGGTCATCAGCCGTTCTCTCCCAGCGCAAGGTGGATGAGGCTTTCGGCGTCCATGTCGTCGATCGTGTTCTCGTCGTCCCGCCCGGCGGGTTCCGTCGGTGGCGCGCTGGTGGTGATCTCCAACAGCGCCTCCAGCACACCCGCCGCGCGGAGCCGGTCCAGCGGGACGGTCGCGAGCGTGGCCCGCAGGGCCGCCTCGTCGGCCGGGCTGACGGGCGGCAGCAGGCGGTCCCGCAGGTGCGCGGCCAGCTCCGCCGGAGTCGGGTGGTCGAACACCAGGGCCGCGGGTAGCCGTAGCCCGGTCGCGGTGGTGACGCGGTCCCGCAGTTCGACCGCGGTCAGGGAGTCGAATCCCAGGTCCCGGAACGCGCGGTCTGGTCGTACGGAGGAGAGGTCGTCGAGGCCGAGCACGAGTGCGGCCCGTTCGCGGACCAGGTCGAGCAGCAGTTGGTCCCGTTCGAGGCCGGAGAGCTCGGCGAGCCGCGTTCGGAGCGTCCGCGACTCCTCCTCGGATCGAGGGGAGTCGGTGGCGTCGGCGGCGGGGGCCTCGGTGAGGTCGGCGAGCAGGGGACTCGGCCGGAACGTGGTGAACGCGGGGACGAACCGCCGCCAGTCCACGTCGACGACCACCAGCTCGTCCTCGTCGTGGTCGAGTGCCCCGCCCAGGGCCGCCAGGGCGTCCCCGGGGGGCATCGGGGTGAGTCCGAGGCTGGTCAGTTGGTCCCCGCCTCCCGAGGCCATGTTCTCGCCCGCCCACCACCCCCAGGCGATGGCGGTGGCGCGGCGGCCGAGGGCCCGCCGGCGCCGGGCGAGCGCGTCGAGCGCGGCGTTCGCGGCGGCGTAGGCGCCTTGGCGGGCGCTTCCCCAGATCCCGGCGATCGAGGAGAACAGGACGAACGCGTCCAGGTCGTCGTCGAGGAGCTCGTCGAGGTGGAGCGCACCGGCCACCTTGCCGGACAGTGCCCGATCCAGCGCCGTTCGGTCGAGGTCGGTGATCGCCCCGGCGAGGTTGACGCCGGCCGCGTGCACGACCGCGCGCACCGGGTCGCCCTGGGCGCGCAGTCCGGCGACCACCTCGGCCACCTGGTCGCGGTCGCCGAGGTCGCAGGCGAGGATGTCGACGCGGGCACCGGACGCGGTCAGTTCGGCCCGCAGGTCCGAGGCTCCCGGTGCCCGCGGTCCGCTCCTGCTGGTGAGCACGAGGTGTTCGGCGCCGCGGTCCACGAGCCACCGTGCGACGTGCGCGCCCAGTGCCCCCGTGCCCCCGGTGATCAGCACCGTGCCCCTGGGTGTCCAGGGTGCGGCCGTGGTGCCGGTCTGGGGCGCGCGGGTGAGCCGCCTACCGTGTGCTCCGTCGCGCCGGACCGCGATCTGGTCCTCGCCGCCCGGCGCGGCGAGCAGCCCGCACAGCAGTTCGGTGACGGGTTCCGCGAGGTCCTCCCCGGGCGGCACGTCGACCAACCCGCCCCAGGTGCGGGGGAGTTCGAGCGCGACCACGCGCCCGAGGCCCCAGGCCTGCGCCTGGGCCGGGTCGGGTGGCCCGTCGTCGGGTCCGACCCGCACCGCCCCCGGGTGACGCACCAGAGGGGGGCGCGGAGCCCGAGTTCGTCGACCGCTCGTGCGAGCGCCACGATCCCGGCGGCCACGGCGGGGTCGTTGGCGTCGGCGGGGCTCGAGGGCATGGTGAGCACGCCGGCCGGTTCGGCGCCGTCGAGCGCGGACCGCAGGTCCTCGGCCGACACCTCCCCGTCGGGCAGCACGCGCACGTCGGCACCTCGGCGGGCGAGCGCGTCGAGCAGCGTCGCCGGCGGGTCGGTGGCCACGACGAGCCACGTCCCGGTCAGCACCGGCTGGGGCGGGGGCGCCAGTGGCCGCCACTCGACCCGGTATCGCCAGGAGCCCGGTGAGGACGCTCGCGCGGGGGCGGCGGCCTCGGGCCAGAAGCGCTGGTGTTGGAACGCGTAGGTGGGCAGGTCCACCCGGCTGGGCCGGGCCGGTGCGAGGACCCCGTCCCAGTCGAGCGCCGCCCCCCGGGTGTGCAGGCGCGCCACCGCGTTGGCGACGCACCCGACCTCGTCGGTCGCGCGGTCCCCGCGAAGCAGCGGGACGAACGTGATCGAGCCCGGGGCCCCCGGAACGTTGTCCCGGCCGGCGGCGCTCAACACCCCGTCCGGACCCAACTCCAGGAAGGTGGTGACGCCGTGCTCGGCCAGGACCCGGATGCCGTCGGCGAACCGGACGGTCTCCCGGACCTGCCGCACCCAGTAGCCGGGGTCGGCCCACTCGTCCCCGACAGTCGCGCCGGTCACCGACGAGACCGAGGAGATGCTTGGCGCGGTGTAGGTGAGCCGCTCCGCGACGGCGCGGAACTCGTCGAGGACCGGGTCCATCCGCGCGGAGTGGAAGGCGTGGCTCACCCGCAGGCGCCGGGACTTCCGATCAGGCAACCGGTCCACGAGGGCGGCGACGGCGTCCTCGTCGCCGGAGAGCACCACCGACTCCGGGCCGTTCACGGCGGCCACCGACACCCCCTCGGCCAGGAGTGGGAGCACCTCGGCCTCGGTGGCCCGCACGGACACCATCGACCCGCCGGGCGGCAACGCCCCCATCAACCGGCCACGTGCCGCCACCAAGGCGCTCGCGTCGGCGAGGGACAGCACACCGGCCACGTGGGCGGCGGCCAGTTCGCCGACGGAGTGGCCGAGGACGAAGTCCGGTCGGAGCCCCCACGACTCGAGCAACCGGAACAGCGCGACCTCGATGGCGAACAGCCCGGCCTGCGCGTACTCGGTCCGGTGCACCGCCTCCGCGTCGGCGAACACGACCTCCGCGACCGGGCGGTCGAGGTGCCCGTCCAGTTCGGCGCAGACCGCGTCGAAGGCCTCGGCGAACACCGGGTGCGCCTCGTGCAGCGCGCGTCCCATGCCGACCCGTTGGGAACCCTGCCCGGAGAACAGGTACCCGGTCGCCCCGGCGGAGACGACGTCCCGCACCAGGTGCGGTGACTCGGCGCCGTCCCGGAGCGCCACCAGGCCCCGGCGGAGTTCCTCCGGACCGGTGCCGAGCACCACGGCCCGGTGGTCGAGCGCCGCTCGTGTGGTGGCCAGGGACCAGCCGACGTCGACGGGGTCGGCTGGTCCGTCCACCAGGTCGAGCAGCCGGCCCGCCTGGGCGGTGAGAGCGGCCGGGGAGCGGCCGGACACGGGCCAGTGGAGCACGGGGGGCGTCGACGTCGGTGGACGCGGCCCGGTCCCGGGGGCCTCGTCCTCCTCGCGGGGCCGTTCCACCAGCACGTGCGCGTTGGTGCCGCTGATCCCGAAGGAGGACACCGCGGCCCGTCTCGGCCCGGTCCCGGGGGGCCATTCCGCCGCGTCGGTCAACAGCGACACGGAACCCTCGGACCAGTCCACGTGGGTCGAGGGTTCGTCGACGTGCAAGGTGCGCGGGAGGACGCCGTACCGCATGGCCTGCACCATCTTGATCACGCCCGCGACCCCGGCGGCGGACTGGGTGTGGCCGATGTTCGACTTCACCGAACCGAGCAGCAGTGGGCGGTCACGCTCCTGGCCGTAGGTGGCGAGCACGGCCTGCGCCTCGATCGGATCGCCGAGGGTCGTGCCGGTGCCGTGCGCCTCCACGACGTCCACCTCGGACGTCGTGAGCCGGGCGTTGGCCAGTGCCTGCCTGATCACGCGTTGCTGGGACGGGCCGTTGGGCGCCGTCAACCCGTTCGACGCGCCGTCCTGGTTGATCGCGGAACCCCGCACCACGGCGAGGACGGGATGCCCGTGCCGGCGGGCGTCCGACAGGCGTTCCACCAGGAGCACTCCGACGCCTTCCGCCATGCCGAAGCCGTCGGCGGTGTCGGCGAAGGCCTTGCACCTGCCGTCTGCCGCCAGCCCGCGTTGGCGGCTGAACTCCACGAACGGCCCCGGGGTGGCCATCACGGTCACGCCCCCGGCCAGGGCCATGTCGCACTCCCCCAACCGCAGCCCCTGGACGGCGAGGTGCAGCGCGACCAGGGAGGACGAGCAGGCCGTGTCGACCGTGACGGCTGGCCCCTCCAGCCCGAAGGTGTAGGCGACCCGACCGGAGACGACGCTGCCGGCGGTGCCCGTCACGAGGTGGCCCTCGGCCTCGTCGCCCATGCCCTCGAGGAGGGCCGCGTAGCCGGAGGCCGCCGCTCCGGCGTAGACACCGGTCCGGCTGCCCCGCATCGACAGCGGGTCGATCCCAGCCCGTTCGAACACCTCCCACGACGTCTCCAACAACAGCCGCTGCTGCGGGTCCATCGCCAGCGCCTCCCTGGGGGAGATCCCGAACAGCTCCGGGTCGAACGCGGCCACGTCGTCGAGGAAGCCGCCGGCGGCCACGTAGGAGGTGCCGTGGTGGTCGGGGTCGGGGTCGTGCAGCGCGGCCACGTCCCAGCCGCGGTCTCCCGGCAACCCCGAGATGGCGTCGCGCCCGTCCAACAACAACCGCCACAGCTGGTCCGGATCGCTGACGCCGCCGGGGAACCGGCAGCTCATGGCGACGATCGCGACGGGTTCGTCGCCGGCGGCGGAGGCGCGCACCGGCGCGTCGTCGGCGATCTGGCCCAGTGCCTGAGCACGCAGCCAGGCGGCCAGTGCCGCCGGGCTCGGATGGTCGAAGACGAGCGTGGCGGGCAACGGCAGGCCGGTGGCCGTGGCCAGCCGGTTGCGCAGTTCGACCGCCGTCAGGGAGTCGAAGCCCAGTTCGCGGAAGGCCCTCGAGTCGGTCACGGCGCTCGAGGTGGCGTGGCCGAGGACGGCGGCGGCGTGAGCGCGGACGAGATCGAGCACGAACCGCTCGGCGTCGGCCACGGGCAGCCCCCGCAGCTGGTGGGCGAGACCGATGTCCGACGGTGCCGAGGTCGAGGCGACGGGTCGCGGAGGTGGCAGCACCAGTCCGCGCAGGAGCGGGGGCACCCGGGTCCCGGTGCTGTCCCGCCCGAAGTCGAGGCGCGCGGCCAGCAGGAAGGGATCGGCCGAACCGGTGGCGGCGTCGAGCAACGCGAGACCGTCCTCGGTGGGCAGCGGGGACATGCCGGACCGGGACATGCGGGTCAGCTCGCCGTCACCGAGCGCGGCGGTCAGCCCGCTGCGGTGCTCCCACAACCCCCAGCCGATCGACTGCCCGACGAGACCCTCGGTGCGCCGGTGGTGCGCGAGCGCGTCGAGGTAGGCGTTGGCCGCCGCGTAGTTGGCCTGCCCCGGACCACCGAAGGTGGCCGCGGCGGAGGAGAACAGGACGAAGGCCGCCAGGTCGTCCCCGGCGGTGAGGTCGTGCAGGTGCCGCGCCGAGGTCATCTTGGGACGCAGCACCCCGGCCAGCCGTTGGGGGGTGAGTTCCGTGAGGACACCGTCGTCCAACGCGCCCGCCGCGTGCACGACGGCGGTGAGCGGGTGTTCCGCTGGCACGGCCGCGAGCACGGCCGCGAGGGCGTCGCGGTCGGCGACGTCACACGCGGCGAACACCGCCTCCGCGCCCAGCTCCGCGAGGTCATCGGCCAGGGCGCCCGCGGAGGGCGCGGTGGCGCCACCGCGGCTGACCAGCAGGAACCGTCGGATCCCGTGCTGGTTCGCCAGGTGACGGGCCACCAGGCCGCCCAGCACGCCGGTGGCGCCCGTGATCAGCGCGGTGCCCGCCGGGTCGAGCGGCGCGGGCACCGTCAGGATGACCTTCCCGGTGTGGCGGGCCTGGCTGAGGAACCGGAACGCCTCGGGTGCCCGCCGGACGTCCCAGGCCGTCACCGGCAGGGGGTGGACCACGCCCTGGTCGGCGAGGGTGAGGATGTCGGTGAGCATCCGCTGGATCCGGTCGTCCCCGGCGGACATCAGTTCGAACGCCTGGTAGCGCACGCCGTCGTGCGCTTCGGCGACCGCCTCGGCGTCCCGCACGTCGGTCTTGCCCATTTCGACGAAGCGCCCACCGGGGCCGAGCAGCCGCAGCGAGGCGTCGACGTACTCGCCGGCCAGCGAGTTCAGCACGACGTCGACGCCGCCACCGAAACGCCGCTCGAACTCGAGGGTGCGGGAGGAGGCACGGTGGTCGTCGGGGAGGCCCATCGCCCGCAGGGTGCCCTGTTTGGCCTCGCTGGCGGTGCCGTACACGTCCGCGCCGAGGTGCCTGGCGAGCTGGACGGCGGCCATCCCGACACCGCCGGTGGCCGCGTGGACGAGCACGGACTCGCCGGCGCGCAGCCCCGCCAGGTCGACCAGGCCGTGGTAGGCGGTCAGGAACGCCACCGGAACGGAGGCGGCCTCCCCGAAGGACCACCCGGCGGGCATCGGGGCGAGCAGTGGGCGGCGGGTCACCGCCACCGGCCCGAACGACCCGGCGAAGATGCCGAGCACCCGGTCACCCGGTGCCAGTCCTGCCACGCCGGTTCCGACCTCGGTCACGACGCCGGCGCCCTCGAAACCGAGGGGCCCCGGTTCACCCGGGTACATCCCGAGCGCGGTCAACGCGTCGCGGAAGTTGAGGCCCGCCGCGCGCACCGCGACCCGCACGTCGTCCGGGCCGAGCGGTGCCAGTGCCTCCGGGCACGGGACGAGGGCGAGGTTCTCCAGCGTGCCGGGCCCCGTGGTCGCCAGCCGCCACGCCGGCTCGCCCACCGGTGGTGTCAACGCGGGTGTCGTGCCTCGGGCCAGCCGGGGAACGAGCACGGTGCCGGCCCGCACCGCGAACTGCGGCTCGTCGAGGCCGAGGGCCGAGGCCAGGAGCCCGTCGGGCATCCCGAGGTCGTCGATGTCCACCAGGGTGAAGCGACCGGGGTGCTCCGACTGGGCGGACCGCAGCATCCCCCACACCGGGGCCTGGTCCAGGTCCACCCGGTCCGCCGGGGTCACCGCCACGGCCAGGCGGGTCACCACCACGAGCCGGGCCGTGGGATGCCGGTCCTGGACCAGCCAGTCCCGCAGGGTCCGGAGCAGCGCGGTGAGCGGCTCGGCCCCCTCACCCGGGGGGCAGGCGACGGCGACGAGGTCGGGGGACTCGTCCGCCCGGACCGTCCTGACGCCGGCCTCGGCCAGCCACGCGGCGAGTGCGCCGTCGTCCGGTTCGGCGACGGCGACGGTCGGCCCCTCGGCGGGGGTCAGTGCCGGCACCGTCCAGTCGAGCCGGAACAGGTCGTCGTGCCGGGCCGCGGCCGGGGCCTCCAGGGCGTCGGGCGCGGGTCGCGCCACCATCGCCTCCACGGTGGCGACGGGCGCGCCGGCCGGGTCGGCGAGGTCGATCCGGACCGCGTCCTCCCCGGCCGGGGAGAGCCGGACCCGCACCTCGGACGCACCGGAGGCGTGCAGGCGGACGCCCCGCCACACGAACGGCAACCTGGGCCGGTCGTCGTCGGGGAAGAACGCGCCGAGCCCGCTCGCCTGCACCGCGGCGTCGAGCAGCGCCGGGTGCAGGCCGTACGCGGTGGCCTCGCCGGCCAGCTCCGGGGGCAGGGTCACCTCGGCGACGACCTCGTCCCCCGTTCTCCAGGCGGCACGCAGCCCCTGGAAGGCCGGGCCGTAGTCGTAGCCGCGGTCGGCGAGGCGCTGGTAGGTCCCGGTGAGGTCGACGGGCGTGCCCTCCGACCAGCCGCCGACGTCCGGTTGGGCACCGTCCCGGGTGAGGGATCCGGTGGCGTGCCGCGTCCAGGGCGCGTCCTCCCCGGCACCGTCGGGTCGGCAGTGCACCGCGAGGGACCGGGTGCCGGTCGCGTCCGGTGCCCCGACCACCAGCTGGACGGCGACCCCGCCGTGGGCCGGGAGGACCAGCGGCTGTTCGAGCACCAGCTCGGCGAGGCGGTCGCAGCCGGTGGCGTCCCCCGCGCGGAGCGCGAGTTCCACGAACGCGGTGCCCGGCAGCAGGACGGTGCCCAGGACGCGGTGGTCGGTCAGCCAGGACGTCGACGTCCGGGACAGCCTGGACGTGAACAGGTACCCGTCCCCCTCCGCGAGGGGGAGCGCGGCGCCGAGCAGCGGGTGCGCGGGTTCGTCGAGGCCGGCGGCGGTGACGTCACCGGAGGTCCTCGCCCCGTCGGGCCAGTACCGTTCGCGTTGGAACGGGTAGGTCGGCAGCTCCACCCGGCTTCCGCCGCGCACGACCTCCCGCCACGCCACGGGAACGCCGAGGACGTGCAGCGCGGCGGCCGAGCGCAGGAACGCGGTGGTGCCGTCCTCGTCGCGACGGAGGGTTCCGGTGACGATGGCGCCGGTGACGCC
The DNA here is from genome assembly GCF_000429185.2 of Actinoalloteichus caeruleus DSM 43889. Taxonomy (GTDB): domain Bacteria; phylum Actinomycetota; class Actinomycetes; order Mycobacteriales; family Pseudonocardiaceae; genus Actinoalloteichus_B; species Actinoalloteichus_B caeruleus. Next base: position 1,276,112 of record NZ_AUBJ02000001.1, read on the forward strand.
GGCGTCCTCCGTGGTCTCCTGGACTGCCATCGCCAGCACCGGGTGGGGGCTGACCTCGACGAACACCGTGTAGCCCTGCTCTGCCAGCCGCCGGGTCGCGTGTTCGAACCGCACCGTGTGGCGCAGGTTGCGGTACCAGTACTCGCCGTCGAGGGAGTCCGGGTCGGCCCAGTCGACCTCGACCGTGGAGAAGAACGGGACCGTGCCGGTGACCGGTGTGATCCCCGCGAGTTCGTCGCGCAGCCGGTCCCGGATCAGTTCCACCTGCGGGGAGTGCGAGGCGTAGTCCACGGCTACTCGTCTGGCGCGGACCCCGTCGGCCCGCAGCCGTTCCACGAGCTCGTCGAGCGCGGCGGGCGGGCCGGAGACGACCACCGAGGACGGGCCGTTCACGGCGGCCACCGCCGTTCCCCCGCCCGCGCCGAGCAGTGGCCGGACCCGCTCGACCGGAGCGGAGACCGCGACCATGCCCCCGAGGCCCGCGAGCTCGGCGAGCGCGCGGCTGCGGAGCGCGACGACCCTCGCGGCGTCGTCGAGCGGGAGTGCTCCGGCCACGCAGGCGGCGGCGATCTCCCCCTGGGAGTGGCCGAGGACGGCGGCGGGTTCGACACCGGCGGAGCGCCACAGGGCGGCGAGCGACACCATCACGGCGAACAGCACGGGCTGGACCACGTCGACCCGGTCCAGGGACGGCGCGCCGGGTACGCCCCGGAGCACGTCGACGGGTGACCAGTCCACCACGGCCGTCAACGCGTCCGCGCACTCGCCGAACCGCCGCGCGAACACGGGCGAGTTGTCGAGCAGGTCCAGCGCCATCCCAGTCCACTGCGAACCCTGTCCGGGGAACACGAACACGGTCCGCCCCGGTACCTCGGCGATCCCCGTGACCACGTCCGGCGACGGGGCGCCGGACGCCAGCGCGGTCAGGCCGGTCACCAGGCTGGGCAGGTCGGCGCCGGTCAGGACCGCGCGGTGGCTGAAGGTGGCGCGGCCGTCGGCGAGCGAGCGGGCGAGGTCGACCGGCCGCGTCTCCGGGTGGCGGGACAGGTGGTCGCGCAGGCGGTCGGCCTGCGCGAGCAGCGCGGGTCCGGTGCGGCCGGACAGGACCAGCGGCACCGCCCCGCGCGGTCCCTCGTCCCGTTCCTGGGCGGCGGGCGGCGCCCCTTCGAGGATGGCGTGCGCGTTGGTGCCGCTGATCCCGAAGGACGACACCCCCGCCAGCCGCGACCCCCCGTCGTCCCGCCACGGGCGGGGTTCGGTCAGCAGGGCCAGCGCGCCGCTGCTCCAGTCGACGTGCGGGGACGGTTGGGTGACGTGCAGGGTGCGCGGCAGCTGCTCGCGTCGCAACGCCTGCACCATCTTGATCACCCCGGCGACGCCGGCGGCGGCCTGGGTGTGGCCGATGTTCGACTTGACCGATCCCAGCCACAGCGGTCGTTCCGGCGACCGGTCGGCGCCGTAGGTGGCGAGCAGCGCCTGCGCCTCGATCGGGTCACCGAGGACCGTGCCCGTGCCGTGCGCCTCGACGGCGTCCACCTGGTCGGCCGTCACGCCGGCGTCGCGCAGCGCCTGCCGGATGACGTCCTGCTGGGCGGGGCCGTTCGGCGCGGTCAGGCCGTTGGAGGCGCCGTCGGAGTTGACCGCCGTGCCGCGTACCAGCGCGAGCACCGGGTGGTTGTTGCGGCGGGCGTCGGACAGCCGCTCCAGCAGCAGGACACCCGCCCCCTCCGACCAGCCGGTGCCCTCGGCGTCAGCGGCGAAGGACCGGCAGCGGCCGTCGGTGGCGAGGCCGCCCTGCCTGCTGAACTCGCTGAAGATGCCGGACTCCGCCATGACGGTCACCCCACCGGCGAGTGCCATCACGCAGTCGCCGGCGCGCAACGCGCGCACCGCGAGGTGCAGGGCCACCAACGACGAGGAGCACGCCGTGTCCACCGAGACCGCCGGCCCCTCCAGGCCGAAGGTGTAGGCGACGCGGCCGGAGGCGACGCTGGCCGCCGTGCCGGTGAGGACATGTCCGGCTGGTGCGTCCGGCAGCCCCCGGAGGGCTGAGGCGTACCCGGACGACGAGGTTCCGGTGAAGACGCCGATCCGTTCGCCCCGGACCAGCGCCGGGTCGATGCCGGCTCGTTCGAACGTCTCCCAGGACGTCTCCAGGAGCAGCCGCTGCTGCGGGTCCATCGCCAACGCCTCGCGGGGCGAGATGTTGAAGAACTCGGCGTCGAAGTCGGGGACGTCGTACAGGAATCCGCCCTGTGCGGTCACCGACTCGTTCTCGTGCCAGCCCCGGTCGGTGGGGAATCCGGCGATGCCGTCCCCGCCGGCGGCCACGAGGTCCCACAGCCCGTCGGGGTCGGTGACGCCTCCCGGGTAGCGGCAGCTCATCGCCACGATCGCGACCGGCTCGGCCGAGGGGGTCACCGCCGGGGCGGGACCGGTGCGCTCGCGGAGCCCGGTGAGTTCGGTGTCGAGCCGTTCGGCGAGCGCGGTCGGGGTGGGGTGGTCGAAGACCAGCGATGCGGGCAACCGCGAACCGGTGGCCGCGGCGATGCGGTTGCGCAGTTCCACTGAGGTCAGGGAGTCGAAACCGAGGTCGGAGAACGCCCGGTCCGGTCGGATCGCGGTGGTGTCGGCGTGTCCGAGGACCGCGGCCACGGTGACCCGCACCAGTTCGAGCAGCGCGTGCGCCCGTTCGGTGTCGGGCAGTGCGGCGAGACCGGCGCCGGTCGGGCGGTCCGGGGTGGACGGGACGGCGGGACGGCGGCGGGAGGCCCGCACGAGGCCGCGCAGCGGATCCGGCACCGGTTGCCCGGCCGCCGGGTCGAGGTGCAACCGCACTGGCGCGACGACGGGGTCGTCGCGCCGCACCGCGGCGTCGAACAACGCGAGTCCCGTCTCCTCGGAGAGGGGACGCAGCCCGGTACCGGCCAGCCGCGCCGGGTCCGTGGCCATGCCGGTGGTGGGCTCCCACGGCCCCCAGGCGAGGGACACCGCCGGCAGCCCCCGGGCACGCCGCAGTTCGGCCAGTCGGTCGAGGAACGCGTTGGCGGCGGCGTAGTTGCCCTGGCCTGGGGCGCCGAGCAGTCCGGCGGTCGACGAGTACAGCACGAAGGCGGACAGGTCGAGGTGTTCCGTTGCCTGGTGCAGGTGCCAGGCGCCCGCGACCTTGGGGCGCAGCACCCGGTCGAGCGCGTCGTCGTCGAGTGTGGCGACGACGGCGTCGTCGAGGACCCCGGCCGCGTGCACGACGACGGTCAGCGGGTGTTCCGGGGGGATGTCCGAGACGAGGCGTGCGACGTCGTCGGGGTCGGCCACGTCGCAGGCCACCGAGGTGACGGTCGCGCCGAGATCGGTGAGCGGGACCACGACCCCGTCGGTGTCGGCGCGGCCGCCCCGGCTGGCCAGGACCACGTGCCGGACCTGGTGCGCGGCGACCAGGTGCCGGGCCAACGCGGTGCCGAGGGCGCCGGTGCCGCCCGTGACGAGCGCGGTGCCGTCGGGGTGCGGGGCGGGTGGCACGGTGAGCACCACCTTGCCGACGTGCCGTGCCTGGCTGAGGTGGCGGAAGGCCTCCGGTGCCCGGCGCACGTCCCAGGTGGTGACGGGCAGCGGGGTCAGCTTCCCCTGGTCGAAGAGCGCGAGGAGTTCGGACAGCATGGCCGCGATGCGGTCCGGCCCGGCGTCGATCACGTCGAACGCCTGGTACCGCACGCCGTCGTACGCCTCGGCCACGGCGAGGGGGTCGCGGACGTCGGTCTTGCCCATCTCCACGAACCGCCCGCCGGGGGCCAGCAGGCGCAGGGAGGCGTCGACGAACGGGCCGGCGAGCGCGTCGAGCACGACGTCCACGCCGCGTCCGCCGGTGGTCGCGCGGAAGCGCTCCTCGAACCCGAGGGTGCGTGACGAGGCGAGGTGGTCCTCCGCGAACCCCAGGTCGCGCAGCGTCCCCCGCTTGCCGTCGCTGGCGGTGCCGAACACCTCCGCTCCCAGGTGACGCGCCACCTGGGTCGCGGCCATCCCCACGCCGCCGGCGGCGGCGTGCACGAGGACGGCCTCCCCTTGCCGCAGCTCGGCGAGGTCCACCAGCGCGTGGTAGGCGGTGAGGAACACGATCGGCACCGATGCGGCCCGCTCGTACGACCAGCCGTCCGGGATCGGTGCCACCAACCGGTGATCGGTGACGGCGAACGGGCCGAACCCGCCGGTCAGCAGGCCCAACACACGGTCGCCCTCGGCGAGGCCCGGCACGTCCGGACCGACCTCGGTGACCACGCCGGCGCCCTCGATGCCCATGGTGGCCTGGCCGGGGTACAGGTCGAGCGCGATCAGGACGTCGCGGAAGTTCAGCCCGGCGGCCCGGACGGCGACCCGGACCTCGCCTGGGCGCAGCGCCCGGTTGGCGTCGGGCACGGGGAGGAGCCGCAGACCGTCGAGGGTGCCGCCGCCCTCGGTGTCCAACCGCCAGGCCCGCCGCGCGGGTGGGGTGAGGACGACGTCGTCCGCCTCGGCGAGGCGCGGCACGTAGGTGGTCCCCGCGCGCGCGGCGACCTGCTGGGCCTCGCCCCGCAGGGCGGCGGCCACGCTGGCCGTGTCGGTGTCGTCGGTGTCCAGCAGGACGAACCGGCCGGGGTGCTCCGACTGGGCCGAGCGGACCAGCCCCCACACCGCGGCCGCGGCGGGGTCCGGTTCGTCGTCGGTCCCGCAGCTCACGGCCCGTCGTGTCACGATCGCGAGCCTGGAGTCGGAGAACCGGTCGTCGGCCAGCCAGTCCTGGACGAGTCGGAGTGCCCGGCGCACCGCCTCCCGGGCCGCGGCCGCCAGGTCGGGGTCGTCCTCGGGCACGAGCCGCGCGATGACCAGCTCCGGGGTGGTGGTCAGCGCGGTGAGGTCGCCGTCGGGGTCCAGCACCGCGTACCGGGGAGCTTCCTCGGTCGACGCGGGCTGAGCCCGCCACCCGGCGCGGAGCAGGACGCCGGGGTGCCGGGGTGCGGTCGCCGCGCCGGGGCGGAGGACGAGCGAGTCGACGGCCGCGACGGAACGCCCCTCGGTGTCGGTGAGCAGGAGCGCGACGGCGTCCCGTCCGACCACGGTGATCCGTGCTCGGACCGTGGTGGCGCCGGTGGTGCGCAACCTGGCCCCGCCCCACGAGAACGGCAGCCGACCGCGGTCGTCCTCGGCGTCGCCGGTCAGCAGTCCGCTCACGCCGAGCACGTGGAGGCCGGCGTCGAGCAGCGCCGGGTGCAGCCCGAACCCGGCGGTGCCGGTGGGGGGCAGTGCCAGCTCGGCGAACACCTCGTCGCCGCGTCGCCAGGCCGCGCGCGCGCCGCGGAACACCGGGCCGTAGTGGAACCCCCGGGGCGCCAGCTGGTCGTAGAGGTCGTCGAGGTCGAGGGGGGTGGCGCCGGGCGGGGGCCAGCTCTCCTGGCCGGCCGGCGGCTCGGTCACGTCGGGTGCCAGGGCACCGGTCGCGTGCTCGGTCCACGGTTCACCGGGTTCGCCCGAGGGGCGGGAGTGCATCGTGATGGGCCGGCGGCCGTCGTCGTCGGCCGCTCCCACGAGCAGTTGCAGCGTGACTCGGCCGTGTTCGGGCAGGGCCAGGGGGGCGCGCAGGGTCAGTTCCTCGACCGCCTCGCACCCGGCGACCTCACCGGCGTGCAGGGCGAGGTCGAGGAACGCGGTGCCCGGCAGGAGCACGGTGCCTCGGACGACGTGGTCGGCGAGCCACGGGTGCGTCGCGGTGGACAGGGTGCCGGTGAAGGCGAACTCGTCGCTGCCCGCGAGCCCGACGGTCGCGGCGAGCAGCGGGTGCCCACCCGGGGAAAGACCCAGCCGTCCGAGGTCGCCGCTGGGCAGGGTGGCGTCGTCCGGCCAGAACCGGGTGCGTTGGAAGGGGTAGGTGGGCAGGTCGACGCGGCGGGTGCCCGTTCCGGTGTGGAAGGCCCGCCAGTCGACGGGAACACCGAGGGTGTGCAGCGCTCCGAGCGCGGTCACCAGGGTGGACGGTTCGTCCCGGTCGACCCGGGTGGTCGGGACGAACAGCGCGTCGGCCTCGCCCGCGCATTCCTGGCCCATCCCGGTCAGCACCCCGTCCGGGCCCACCTCGAGGAACGCGACGACGTCGTGGTCGAGCAGCCACCGGACGCCGTCGGCGAACCGGACTGCCTCGCGGACGTGCCGAACCCAGTAGTCGGGGTCGGCCATCTCGGCGGACACCGCGGTGCCCGTCAGGTTGGACACGATCGGGATTCCGGGCTCCTCGTAGCGCAGTCCCCGCACGACCCGGCGGAACTCGTCGAGCATCCCTTCCATCCGCCCGGAGTGGAAGGCGTGGCTCACCCGGAGCCGCTTCGTCCGGCTGCCCCGTTCCCGGAGCCGGTCGGCGACCGCGAGGACCGCGTCCTCGTCACCGGAGAGCACCACGGACCGCGGGCCGTTGACCGCGGCGACCGACACCCCGGGGGCCAACAGCTCCCGGACCTCCGCCTCGGTCGCCCGGACGGACACCATGGCCCCGCCCGGCGGCAGGGCCTGCATCAACCGGCCGCGCGCGGCGACCAGGGCGCACGCGTCGTCGAGCGCGAGGACCCCCGCGACGTGCGCCGCCGCCACCTCACCGATCGAATGACCGAGCAGGAAGTGCGGGCGTACCCCCCACGAGGTCAGCAGCCGGTGCAGCGCGACCTCGAACGCGAAGATCCCCGCCTGCGCGTGGATGGTCTGGTCGAGCACGTCGCCGTCGACCAGTACCTCGGCCACCGGGCGGTCGAGGTGCTGGTCGAGTTCCGCGCACACCGCGTCGAACGCCTCCGCGAACACCGGGTACGCGGCGGCCAGTTCCCGTCCCATCCCGGGGCGCTGGGAGCCCTGACCGGTGAACAGGAACGCCAGCGGCGCGTCCTCGCGGGCGGTTCCGACGACGGCGGTGGCCGAGGGGGTCCGCTCGGCCACGGCGGTCAGCCCGCGCAGCAACGCCACGTCGTCCCGGCCGACGACGACGGCCCGGTGCTCCAGGTGGGAGCGGGTGGTCGCCAGGGAGAACCCGACGTCGCCGGGGGCATGGTCGTCGACGTGGGCGGCCAGCAGCTCGGCCCGCTCGGCCAGTGCGGCCTCGGACCGGGCGGAGAGCACCCACGCGTGCACCGGCAGCGGCCGGGCCGTCGCGTCGGCGGTCGTGGTCGTGGCCGGCGGTTCCTCCAGCACGACGTGCGCGTTGGTGCCGCTCATCCCGAAGGACGACACGGCCGCCCGTCGCGGTCGGTCCGACTCGGGCCAGGGGACGCTCTCGGTCAGAAGCGACACCGCGCCCGCCGACCAGTCGACCCGGGTGTTGGCCACCTCGGCGTGCAGGGTGCGGGGCAGCACACCGTGCCGCATCGCCTGGACCACCTTGATCACGCCGGCGACCCCGGCCGCGGCCGCGGTGTGGCCGATGTTGGACTTCAGCGAGCCGAGCCAGAGGGGGCGGTCCTCGGGGCGGTTTTGACCGTAGGTCGCCAGCAGCGCCTGCGCCTCGATCGGATCGCCCAGGGCCGTGCCCGTGCCGTGCGCCTCCACCACGTCCACGTCGGCCGGTGACAGGCGGGCGTTGGCCAGGGCCTGCCGGATCACCCGCTGCTGTGACGGACCGTTCGGCACGGTCAGTCCGCTGCTCGCCCCGTCGGAGTTCATGGCGCTGCCCCGCACGACCGCCAGTACCCGGTCGCCGTCGCGGAGCGCGTCGGAGAGCGTGCGCAGGACGAGCATCCCCACGCCCTCGCCCCAGCCCGTGCCGTCGGCACCGTCGGCGAACGCCTTGCACCGGCCGTCCACTGCCAGCCCCCGCTGCCTGCTGAACTCCAGGAACGCCGCGGGGGTGCACATGACGGCGACGCCACCGGCCAACGCCGTCGTGCACTCGCCCCTGCGCAGTGCCTCGCAGGCCCAGTGCAGCGCCACCAGCGAGGACGAGCAGGCGGTGTCCACGGTGGCCACCGGGCCCTCGAAGCCGAAGGTGTAGGCGATCCGACCGGACATCACGCTCGCGGCACTGCCGGTGGCGAGGTGGCCGCCGAGCTCGTCGGCCACCGACGTGAGCAGCGCGCTGTAGTCCTGGGCGTTCGAACCGACGAAGACCCCCGTCCTGCTGCCCCGGAGCCGGTCCGGGTCGATGCCGGCGTCCTCGAGGGCGGTCCACGACGTCTCCAGCAGCAGCCGCTGCTGCGGGTCCATCGCCAGGGCCTCGCGGGGTGAGATGCCGAAGAAGTCCGCGTCGAACTCACCGACCCGGTCGAGGAACCCGCCCTGGTCGGTGTAGGAGGTGCCGGGACGGTCCGGGTCCGGGTCGTGCAGGCCGTCGAGGTCCCAGCCCCGGTCGGTGGGGAAACCCCGGACGGCGTCGACACCGTCGGCGACGAGCCGCCACAGCTCCGCCGGCGAGTCGGCGCCCGGGTAGCGGCAGCTCATCCCGACGATCGCCACTGGCTCGTGCTCGGCGGCCTCCACCTCGTGCAGGCGTTGCCGGGTCTGCCGGAGCTCGGTGGTCATCCACTTCAGGTGGTCGAGCAGCTCCTGCTCAGTCGACATGGCCACCGCACCCCTCGTCGTTGGGGACCGTCGTCCTCGGGTGTTCGCGCGTGTGTGTCATGGGGACTTCCCGAACTCGCGCTGGATGATCTCGAACATGTCCTCTGGTGATGCGTCCTGGAACTCGCCGGCCACCGGCTGGGTGGCTGGCGGGGCGACCCAGCGGTCCACCAGCGCGCGCAGGCGCCTGCCGAGATCCTCGGCGAGCTGGCCGGGTTCGTGGGCGGCCAGCGCCCGTTCCAGCCTGTCGACCTCGGCGGCGACATCACCGGAGGGTGCGGGGGCCAGGTCCGTGCGCAGTCGCGCGGCGAGCGCGGCGGCGTTGGGGTGGTCGAAGACGAGCGTCGCGGGCAGCCGCAGACCGGTCGACGCGGTGATCCGGTCGCGCAGCTCGACGGCGGTCAGCGAGTCGAATCCGAGCTCGACGAAGCCGGCGCGGGCCCGCACGGCGTCCTGGCTCCGGTGCCCGAGCGCGGCGGCGGCCTCGGCTCGGACCAGGTCGAGCAGGATGCGGTCCTGGTCGGCGGGGGTGGCGGCGGTGAGCGCCGCGCGCAGCGCGCCGACGCGGTCGGACACCGCCGGCTCGGCGGTCTCCCGCTCTCGCGCTTCGGGTACCTCGTCGAACAACCTGCTGGGCCGCAGCGCCGTGTAGGCGGGCACGAACCGCGCCCAGTCGAGGTCGGCGACGACGATCGCCGTCTCGTCGTCGGCGAGCGCCTCCTCCAACGCGAGCAGCGCGCGGTGCGGAGCCATCAGGGGCAGGCCTCGCCGCCCGAGGTGCTCCTCGGCGTCCGCGCCGCCGGACATACCGCCCTCGGCCCACGGGCCCCAGGCGATCGAGGTCGCGGTGCGGCCCTCGGTCCTGCGCTGTTCGGCGAGCGCGTCGAGCGCGGCGTTCGCCGCCGCGTAGGCGCCCTGGCCTCCGCTGCCCCAGATCCCGGAGATGGAGGAGAACAGCACGAACGCGTCGAGGGTGGTGTCGTCGAACACCGCGTCGAGGTTCTCCGCGCCCAGCACCTTGCCGTCACGCACGTCGGCCAGTTCCGTCGCGCTCATCCTGGTGAGCGGCGTCAGCTGGCCGGTGCCGGCGGCGTGCACGACGACCCGGACGCGGTCGCCGGCGTCCTCGATCTCCCGGCGGAGGTCGGCCAGCCGTGGCCGGTCGGTGACGTCGCAGGCGGCGAAGGTGACGCGGACGCCGGTGTCGGCGAGTTCCGCGCGGATGGTCTCCGCGTCGGGCGTGTCGCCGCCCCGGCGGCTGACCAGCACCACGTGGTCGGCTCCCCGCTCGGCGACCCACCGCGCGACCCGCCTGCCCAGTGCTCCGGTGCCCCCGGAGATCAGGGTGGTGCCGCTGGTCCGCCACCGTCGTCCGTGACCGGCGGCGGCCCTGCCGATCCGCCGGGCGAAGGTGCCCGACTGGCGGACGGCGACCTGGTCCTCACCGCCGTCGGCGAGGACGGACACGACCCGTCCCAGGGCCGCGTCGTCCAGGGCGGCGGGCAGATCGACCAGGCCGCCCCACTGGCCGGGGCAGTCGAGTGCGGCGACCCTGCCCAGGCCCCAGGCCTGCGCCTGGTCGGGGGCCGAGGGCGCGTCGTCCGCCGTGACCGAGACAGCGCCCCTGGTGAGGCACCACAGCGGAGCGGTGATCCCGGAACCGTCGAGGGCCCGGACCAGGCTGAGTACGGTCGTCGCGGCGTCCCCACCGTGGTCGAGCAGCGCCACCACTCCCGCGATGTCGGCGTGTCCGGTGCCGGCGACGGGATCAGCGACCTCCACCACGTGGGCGCCGCCCGCGCGGAGACCGCCAGCGAGCACCGACGCGTCGGCGACGCCCCGGGACACCACGAGCCAGGTGCCGTGGAGACGGGCGGTGGGGTGGTCGGGGAGCGCGTGCCACCCGACCCGGTACCGCCACGAGTCGATCGCGGACAGGCTGGTGCTCCGTTCGTGCCATGCCATCAGCGCGGGCAGGGCCTCGCCAAGGGGCTGGTCGGCGGTGAGGCCGCCCAGGGCGGCCAGGTCGCGCCGGCGCACGGCGGACCAGAACCGGGCGTCGGTGCCCCCCTCGCGGGTGGCGGCCAACCAGAACCGTTCGCGTTGGAAGGGGTAGGTGGGCAGGTCGGCGCGACGCGGCGAGCCGGAGAAGAAGCCGCGCCAGTCGACCGGCGTGCCCCGCACGTGCGCCCTGGCGACGGCGGCGGCGAGCGCGGAGGGATCGGCGGTGTCCGGGCCGAGTTCGACGAAGCTCCGGACACCGCGCTCGTCGAGCCAGGCCATGCCGTCGGCGAAACGGACGGTGTCGCGCAGCTGCCGAACCCAGTACGAGGGGTCGGTGAGCTCGTCGTCGACCAACCGCCCGGTCAGGGTGGACACGACGGGAATGCTGGGTCGCGCGTAGGTCAGGCGTCGCGCGACGGCCCGGAGGTCGTCGAGCACGGGCTCCATCCGCGCGGAGTGGAAGGCGTGGCTGACCCGCAGGCGACGGGTCCTCCGGTCCCCGAGGCGGGCGACCGCCTCGATGACCTCGGCCTCGCTGCCGGAGAGCACCACCGACTCCGGACCGTTCACGGCGGCGAGTGAGACCCCCTCCCCCAGCAGCGGCGCGACCTCGGCCTCGGTGGCCCGAACCGACACCATCGCTCCGCCAGCGGGAAGGGCTCCCATCAGCCGCGCGCGAGCCGTCACCAGGGTCAGCGCGTCCTCCAGCGACAGCACGCCGGCGACGTGCGCGGCCGCCAGCTCGCCCACCGAGTGCCCCATCACGTAGTCGGGTCGGACGCCCCACGACTCCAGGAGCCGGAACAGCGCGACCTCGATCCCGAAGAGGGCGAGCTGCGTGTACTCGGTGCGGTCCAGCAGGTCACCGCCGTCGAACACCACGTCCCGGACCGGGCAGGCCGCGTCGAAGGCCGCCGCGAACACGGGGTACGCCTCGTGGAGGGCGCGTCCCATGCCCGCCCGCTGGGAGCCCTGCCCGGAGAAGAGGAACGCGGTCGGTCCGGTTTCCGCGGTGCCGGTCGTCAGGCCCGGTGCCTCGGTGCCCTCCGACAGGGCGCGCAACGCGGCGAGGACGTCACCCGGCTCGCGGGTGTCGACCGCCGCGCGGCACGGGAACCGGGTGCGCCCGGTCGCGAGGGTGTGCGCCACCTCCTGGACGGGAGTACCGGGCTTCTCGTCCCAGTAGGCGAGCAGGCGGGAGGCCTGTGCCCGCAGGGCGCCCTCCGAGCGAGCGGACAGCAGCAGCGGCGCGGCAGGCACCGCGACGGCCGGGGTCTCCTCCCGGGCGGGCGGGGACTCGATGATCGTGTGCGCGTTGGTTCCGCTGATGCCGAAGGCCGACACGGCCGCCCGGCGGGGGCGCCCGTCGGCGGGCCACGGACGGGGCTCGGTGAGCAGTGACACCGCCCCCGTCCCCCAGTCCACGGCCGGCGTTGGCTCGGTGACGTGCAGGGTGCGCGGGAGGGTGCCGTGGCGCATGGCGGTGATCATCTTGATGACACCAGCGACGCCGGCGGCGGCCTGGGTGTGGCCGATGTTGGACTTCAGCGAGCCGAGCCACAGGGGGCGGCCCTCGGGGCGGTCCTGACCGTAGGTCGCCAGCAGCGCCTGCGCCTCGATCGGATCGCCCAGGGCCGTGCCCGTGCCGTGCGCCTCCACCACGTCCACGTCGGCCGGTGACAGGCGGGCGTTGGCCAGGGCCTGCCGGATCACCCGCTGCTGAGAGGGGCCGTTCGGCGCGGTCAACCCGTTGGACGCCCCGTCGGAGTTCACCGCGGAACCCCGCACCACGGCGAGCACCTCGTGCCCGTCGCGGATCGCGTCGGACAGCCGCTGCACGAGCAGGACGGCGACGCCCTCGGCCCACCCGGTGCCGTCGGCGGACGCGGCGAAGGACTTGCAGCGACCGTCGGCGGCCAGGCCGCCCTGCCGGCCGAACTCGGCGAAGGTGTCCGGGGTGGCCATCACGGCGACGCCACCGGCGAGCGCCATCGTGCATTCGCCGCCGCGCAGCGCCCGCACCGCGAGGTGCAGGGCCACCAACGACGACGAGCACGCCGTGTCGAGTGTGACGGCCGGTCCCTCGAAGCCGAAGGTGTAGGCGATCCGACCGGACAGCACGCTGGTGGCGTTGCCGGTCAACAAGTGGCCGGCCACGTCGTCGGCGGCACCGTCCGTTCCCGAGGCGTAGCCGAGCGCGGCCGCGCCGGCGAACACGCCGGTGCGGCTGCCGCGCAGTGTCCCGGGGTCGATGCCGGCTCGCTCGATGGCCTCCCAGGAGGATTCCAGGAACAGCCGCTGCTGCGGGTCCATGGCCAGGGCCTCGCGCGGGCTGATCCCGAAGAACTCCGCGTCGAACTCGCCGGCGTCGTGGAGGAACCCGCCGGCCGGGGTGTACCCGTGGTCGGAGCCGAGATCCCAGCCCCGGTCGGTGGGGAACGCGGACACCGCGTCGGTCCCGGTGTCGAGGAGCCGCCACAGCGCGGCTGGGGAGTCGACTCCTCCGGGCAGCCGGCAGCTCATGCCGATGACGGCGACGGCGTCCTCACCGACCGGGGTCTCGGCGGCAGGGGTGACCGCCTCGGGGGTGCTGCCGGTCAACGCCCGCTGGAGGTGCTCGGCGAGCAGCGCGGGAGCCGGGTGGTCGAAGACGAGGGAGGCGGGGAGCCGGATCCCGGTCTCGGCCGCCAGCCGGTCCCGTAGTTCGACGGCGGTCAACGAGTCGAACCCGAGCTCGTGGAACGCGGTGTCGGCGTGGATGGCGGCGGTGTCGCGGTGTCCGAGCACGGAGGCGGCCTCGGCGCGGACCAGTTCCAGGGTGGTCGCCGCCCGTTCCGCCGGGGTCAGCCCGTCGAACCGGGTGGTGCCCGCCGGCTGGGGTGGGCCGGCGGGTGCCGCGTCGACCAGCTCCTCGAAGAGCCGGCTGGGGCGTGCCGCCGTGTAGGTGGGTACGAACCGGTGCCAGTCGACGTCGGCGACGGTGACCGTCGTGTCGTCCTCGGCGAGCGCCCGCCGCAGTGCGGCGAGCGCGTCCTCGGTGGCGAGGACGCGGACTCCCCTGCGCCGCAGGCGCTCCTCGACGTCGGCGTCGGTCATGCCGCTGTCCCAGGGTCCCCAGGAGATGGACGTGGCGACCAGTCCCCGGGCGCGCCGGTCGGCGGCGAGGGCGTCGAGGTAGGCGTTCGCGGCGGCGTAGGCCGCCTGCCCGCCGCTGCCCCAGACGCCGGAGATCGAGGAGAACAGGACGAACGCGTCGAGTGGGGTCTCGGCGAACGCGGCGTCCAGGGCGGCGGCACCGGCGACCTTCCCGGCGCACACGGCGTCCACCTCTGCTGGGGTCACGTCGAGCAGCGGAGTCAGGTGCGCGACGCCGGCGGCGTGCACGACCGCCCGCACGTCGTCGAGGGACGACACGAGCTCGGCCAGCGCGGCGTGGTCGGTGACGTCGCAGGCGGCGATGGTCACTCGGGCGCCCAGGTCGGTCAGGTCCGCTCGGAGTTCCTCCGCACCGGGAGCCTCGGGGCCCCGTCGGCTCACCAGGACCAGGTGCGCCGCGCCGTGGCGTGCCGCCCAGCGGGCGACGTGCCCTCCGAGCGCGCCGGTCCCCCCGGTGATCAGGACGGTGCCCCGCGGCGACCACGACTCCCCGGGGTCTCCCGTCCCGTCCCGGGTGAGGCGCCTGGCGAGCACACCGCCGGCTCGGATGGCGAGCTGGTCCTCGCCGCCGTCCGCCAGTACCGCGCAGAGCCGTTCCAGCGCGTCCTCGGTGAGTGGCGATGGCAGGTCCACCAGCCCGCCCCAGCCCCGCGGCGCCTCGAGTCCGACGACCCGGCCGAGGCCCCAGACCTGCGCCTGGTGGGGGTGGCGCACCGGGTCGTCGACGCTGGTCGACACCGCGCCCGAGGTGAGGCACCACAGCGGGGTCGGCACGTCGGCGAGTGAGCGCACGAGGTCCAGGGTCTCGGCGACGTCCGGTTCGTCCTCGGTGCCGAGCAGGGAGAGGACTCCGCCGGGTGTCGGGTGCTCGGCGAGCGCGGCCGCGAGTCCCCGCGTCCCGCGCACCGCGACGGGCTCGGCGCCGCGAGCCGCGAGCCCGTCGACCACGGGGTGGCCGGTGCTGTCCGGTGGTAGCACCACCAGCCACGTACCGGTGAGGTGGTGTGCCGGTCTCGGGTGGACCGGTCGCCAGGTGATCTGGTAGCGCCACCGGTCGACGGTGGGGGTGGGGGTCGGGGCCGCTCGTGGCCAGAACCGCTCGTGCTGGAACGCGTAGGTCGGGAGCGCGACCCGCCGCGCCCCCGCCCCGGAGAAGAACGCCGCCCAGTCGGGAGCCGCGCCTCGGGCGTGCAGCCGCGTCAGTGCCTCGATCGTGGTCCTGGCTTCGGCGCGCTCGCCGCGCAGCGCCGGGACGAAGTCCACCCCGGCGGTGTCCTCGGGTGCCAGGCAGTCCCGGCCCATCGCGCTGAGCACCCCGGTGGGCCCGAGCTCGACGAAGGTGCGCACGTCGAGTGCGCGGAGGCATCGGATGCCCTGGTGGAACCGGACGGCCTCGCGCACGTGTCGGACCCAGTAGGCCGGGTCGGTCACCTCGCTCGTCACGAGTTGACCGGTCAGGTTCGACACGATCGGGAGGGACGGGTCGTGGTAGGTGAGCCCTTCCGCGACGGCGCGGAAGTCGTCGAGCACCGCGTCCATCCTCGACGAGTGGAACGCGTGACTCACCCGGAGCCGCCTCGAGGTGGCGAAGTGGCCGGCGACGGCGAGCACCGCGTCCTCGTCACCGGAGAGCACGACCGAGTCGGGGCCGTTCACGGCGGCCAGCGACACCGCCTCGGTCAGTAGGGGCAGCACCTCGGTTTCGGTGGCACGAACCGAGACCATCGCGCCGCCGGGCGGGAGCGCCGCCATCAACCGGCCGCGGGCGGCGACGAGCGTGACGGCGTCGGCGAGCGAGAGGACCCCGGCGACGTGCGCGGCGGTGACCTCGCCGATCGAGTGGCCGAGGAGGAAGTCCGGGACCAGTCCCCACGATTCGACGAGCCGGTACAGGGCGACCTCGACGGCGAACAGGCCGGCCTGGGTGTACTCGGTGTCGTCGAGCGGGGTGCCCTGGCCGAAGACGACGTCGCGCAGCGGCTCCGCCAGGTGCGGCCCGAACAGGGCGCACACCTCGTCGAACGCCTGCGCGAACCGAGGGTACGCCTGGTGGAGGCCCCTTCCCATCCCGTGCCGCTGCGATCCCTGCCCGGGGAACAGCACGGCGAACCGGGCGGTTCCCGAGGTGGCGGCGATCGACCTGGTGCCGCCCTCGACCAGGGCGACGAGCCCGGCCCGCAGTTCGTCCCGGGAGGTGCCGACCACCGCCGCGCGGTGGTCGAGGGAGGCCCGGGTGGTGGCCAGCGACCACGCGACGTCCACGGGGTCGAGGTCGGGTCGGGTGTCCACGTGGTCCAGCAGGGCGGCGGCCTGCGCGTCGAGCGCGGGAGCCGACTTCGCGGAGATCACCCAGGGGAGGACGGCGGGTGGGGTGGTGTCCTCACGCTCGGGTTCCCGGTCCTCCTCGACGTGTTCCAGGACGAGGTGCGCGTTGGTGCCGCTGATCCCGAACGAGGAGATGCCCGCCCGGCGCGGCCGGTCGACCGCCGGCCAGGGGACGTTCTCGGTCGCCACGGAAACGCCGGTCCAGTCGACGTGCGATGAGGGTTCCTCGACGTGCAGGGTCCTCGGTACGAGGCCGCGGTGGAGGGCCAGGACCATCTTGATGACACCGGCGGCCCCGGAGGCGGCCTGGGTGTGCCCGATGTTGGACTTGACGGAGCCGATCAGCAGCGGCCGGTCCTCGTCGCGGTCACGACCGTAGGTCGAGACGAGCGCCCCCGCCTCGATCGGGTCGCCCAGTGTGGTGCCGGTGCCGTGGGCCTCGACGACGTCGACGTCGGAGGTGGACAGCCCGGCGTTGGCCAGGGCCTGCCGGATCACGCGGTGCTGCGACGGGCCGTTCGGCGCGGTCAACCCGTTGGAGGCGCCGTCGGAGTTCACGGCGGAGCCGCGCACGACGGCCAGGACCGGGTGACCGTTGCGGCGGGCGTCGGACAGCCGTTCCAGGACCAGGACCCCGACGCCCTCTCCCCAGCCGGTGCCGTCGGCCCCGTCGGCGAAGGCCTTGCACCGGCCGTCCGGCGACAGTCCACGCTGGCGGCTGAACTCGATGAAGACGCCCGGGGTCGCGGTGACGGTGACACCGCCGGCGAGGGCGAGCGAGCACTCCCCCGTCCGCAGGGCCTGGGCCGCGAGGTGCATCGAGACCAACGAGGAGGAACAGGCCGTGTCGACGGTCATCGCCGGCCCTTCGAAACCGAAGGTGTAGGCGACCCGTCCGGACAGCACGCTGGCCGAGCTGCCGGTGGCGATGTAGCCGGCGACCGAGTCACCGGCGTCGACCAACAGCTGGCCGTAGTCCTGGCCGTTGGTGCCGGCGAAGACTCCCGTGCGGCTGCCGCGCAGCGAGTCGGGCGCGATCCCCGCTCGTTCGAGGGCCTCCCAGGAGGCCTCCAGCAGCAGTCGTTGCTGGGGGTCCATGGCCAGGGCCTCACGCGGCGAGATCCCGAAGGGGAGCGGATCGAACTCGGCGGCGTCGTGCAGGAAACCACCCCTGTCCACGTAGGAGGTCCCGGGGTGCCCTGGGTCGGGGTGGTAGAGCTCGTCCAGGTCCCAGCCCCGGTCGGTGGGGAACCCGGTGACGGCGTCGGTGCCCTCGACGACCAGCCGCCACAGGTCGTCCGGGCTGGTGACGCCGCCCGGGAACCGGCAGCTCATCCCCACGATGACGACCGGGTCGTCGCTGGCACCCGGGGTCTGGCGCGAGGCGTCCGCGGAATCCGCTGCCGGGGCGCCGCCGACCAGCTCGGCGAGCAGGTGATCGGCGAGCTCCCCGGTCGTCGGGTGGTCGAACACCAGCGTCGCGGGGAGGGCGAGCCCGGTCGCCTCGGCCAGCCGGTTGCGGAGTTCGAGCGAGGTCAGGGACGTGAACCCCAGGTCCTGGAACGACCTGGTCATCGGCACGTCCTCGGCCGAGTCGTGCCCGAGCAGCACCGCGGCCTCGGCGCGGACCGCGTCGAGCACCACCCGCCGTCGGTCGGCACCGGTGGCCGCGCGGACGCGGGCCGCCACGACCGGCTCCGCCCGCGACGCCGCGCCCGCGAACTCCGGCAGCTCGCGCACGAGGGGGCTGGGCGCGGTGTTCGCGCTGGTGAGCCTGTCCCACTGCCAGTCGGCCACCACCAGTGAGGTCTCGTCGTGCTCCAGCGCCTGTCGCAGTGCGATGACGGTCAACGCCGGGTCCATCGCTCGGAGCCCGATCCGGGCGAAACCCTCCTCGACGGAACCCGCTCCGATACCGCCCCCGGCCCAGTGGCCCCACGCGACGGACGTGGCCGGCAACCCGAGCGCCCTGCGGTGCCGCGCGAACGCGTCGAGGAACGCGTTGCCGGGGGCGTAGCCGCCCTGGCCTGGCACGCCGAACACGCCACCGATGGAGGAGAACAGGACGAAGGCGGACAGGTCGAGGTCGCGGGTGAGCTCGTGCAGGTTGAGCGCCGACACGACCTTGGCGCGCAGCACTCGCTCCAGCTGGTCGACGGAGAGCGAGTCCACGAGGCCGTCGTCGAGCAGGGCGGCGGTGTGCATCACCGCGCTGAGCGGGAACTCGTCGGGAACATCCGCGAGAACCCGGGCGAGCGCGGCCTGGTCGCTCGCGTCGCAGGCGACCAGGGTGACCCGGCTGCCGAGGTCAACCAATTCCGCGACGAGGTCGGCGGCACCAGGTGCCTCCGGGCCCCGGCGGCTCACGAGCAGCAGGTGCTCGGCACCGGAACGGGCGAGCCACCGAGCCACGTGCGAACCGAGCGCACCCGTTCCGCCGGTGATCAGGATGGTGCCGTGCGGCGTCCAGGTCCGCTGAGGAGGGGCGTCCCCGAGCGGGGCCCGCACCAACCGCCTGGCGTGGAGGCCGGCCGGGCGGACGGCCAGCTGGTTCTCGGTGTGGGTACCGGTCAGCACCCCGCGCAGCCGCCGCCCGGAGTGCTCGTCGAGCCGGTCGGGCAGGTCGACGAGGCCGCCCCACCGCTCCGGGTGTTCGGCGCCGAGCACACCCCCGAAGCCCCACAGCAGCGCGTGCTCCGGGTGTGGGACCGGGTCGGCCGGGCCGGTGGAGACGGCACCGCTGGTCGCGATCCACAGCGGCGCGTCCAGACCGGCGTCGGCGAGGGCCTGCGAGAGCAGGAGGGTGTCCGCCAGCCCGCGAGGAACGGACTCGTGCTCGGCACGGGTTCCCCCGGCGAGCGCCACCAAGGAGAGCACGGCCGCGACGTCAGCGTCAGCGACGGCCTCGCGCAGGGCGCCGCTGATCGCCGGGCGGTCGGCGTCGATTCCGATCCTGAGCACCCGCGAATCGGAGGTGCCCAGCGCGGTCAGGCAGTCCTCCACGAGATCCGGTGCGTCGTCCGTGGCCGGGACGACCACCAGCCACGTCCGTTCCGTCCCCTCCCGAGGTTCGGGTTCGGCGGTCCTCGGCCAGGTGTCGCGGTACCGCCAGGAGTCGAGCACCGAGGCGCGGCCGGCGCCGGCGCCGGCGCCCGGGTGGCCCGTGGTGGAGGCCAGCCAGTACGTGCGGTGTTGGAACGCGTAGGTGGGCAGGTCGGTCCGGCGCGCGCCGGTGGGGCCGAAGACAGTGGACCAGTCGATCGCGACGCCGTTGGCGTGCGCCTCGGCGAGCGACAGCACCATCCGCCGCGTGTCGTCCTCGTCGCGCCGGAGGGTTCCGAGCGCCACCGCGCCGAGATCGCCGAACATCTCCTGCAGGCTCAGGCCCAGCACGGGGTGCGGGCTGATCTCCAGGAAGACCCGGTGGCCGTCGGCGAGCAGCGCCATGGCCGCCGACTCGAAGTCCACCGTGTGGCGCAGGTTCCGGTACCAGTAGTCGCCGTCGAGCCGGGCGGCGTCGAGGTGGCCGCCGGTGAGGGTGGAGCAGAAGGGCACGGTGGACGGGCGGGGGGTCACCCCGTCCAGCAGGTCGGACAGTTCCTCCGCGAGTGACTCGATCTGCCGGGAATGCGCGGCGAAGTCGGCGCCGGGCACCACCCAGCGCATCACCCGCGCCCTGGACAGCAGGACCTGGAGCTCGTCGAGCGCGTCGCGGTCGCCGGAGACGACGACCGAGTTCGGACCGTTGACGGCCGCGATCGACAGCCGTCCGCCGAAGGGTTCGAGCCGTTCCTCGACCCAGTCAGCGGACTGGACGACCGCGAGCATGCCGCCGTGCCCGGACAGCGGCACGAGTGCCCGGCTGCGCAGCGCGACGACCCTGGCCCCGTCGGAGAGGCTGAGCGCGCCGGCGACGCAGGCCGCGGCGATCTCGCCCTGCGAGTGCCCGACCACGGCCGCCGGGTGGACGCCGTGGGACCGCCACACGGCGGCGAGGGACACCATGACGGCCCACAGCACGGGTTGCACGACGTCGACGCGGTCGAGCCCGGGCGCGCCGGGGGCCTGGCGGAGCACGTCCTCGGGGGCCCAGTCCACGTGGGGGGCGAGCGCCGCGGCGCACTCGGCGAACCGGGCGGAGAAGGTCGGCGAGGAGTCCAGCAGTCCGGCCGCCATCCCGACCCAGTGCGTGCCCTGCCCGGGGAAGACGAAGACGACGCTGGGTCGGGCCGACGCGGTGCCCCGCACGACGGTCCGAGCTGGGTCCCCCTCGGCCACGGCAGCGAGTCCGGCGCGGAAGCCCCTGTCGTCCTCGGCCACGACGACGGCCCGGTGTTCGAGCGCGGCGCGGGTGGTCGCGAGCGAGTAGCCGATGTCGACAGCCGACGCCGGGCGCTCGTCCAGGTGGGACAGCAGGCGAGCGGCCTGGGCGCGCACCGCGTCAGGCGAGGTGCCGGACAGCACCCACGGCACCGAGGGCAGGTGGTGCCGGGAGTCCGCTGGGCTCACCGCGTCCTCGGCGGTACCCCCGGCCTCCTCCAGCACGACGTGCGCGTTCGTCCCGCTCATGCCGAACGACGAGACGCCGGCCCGCCTGGCTTCGCCGGTCTCCGGCCAGGGCCGCCGTTCGGTGAGCAGGGCGACCTGGCCGGAGTCCCACGCGATCCTCGGGGAGGGCGCGTCGACGTGCAGCGAACTCGGCAGGATCCCGTGCCGGATGGCCTGCACCATCTTGATCACTCCGGCGACGCCTGACGCTGCCTGGGCGTGCCCGAGGTTGGACTTCACCGAGCCCAGCCACAGGGGGCGGTCGGCCCGCCGGCCCTGGCCGTAGGTGGCGAGCAGCGCCTCGGCCTCGATCGGGTCGCCCAGCACGGTCCCGGTCCCGTGCGCCTCCACCGCGTCCACTTGTGACGGCGCCAGGCCGGCCGCGTCGAGCGCCGCCCGGATGACCCGTTGCTGCGACGGCCCGTTCGGCGCGGTCAGCCCGTTGGAGGCCCCGTCGGAGTTCACCGAGGAACCCCGCACCACGGCGAGCACCTCGTGCCCGTTGCGGACCGCGTCGCCGAGTCGTTCGAGCAGCAGTACGCCAACGCCCTCGGACCAGCCCATCCCGTCGGCGGCGGCGGCGAAGGGCTTGCAGCGCCCGTCGGCGGCGAGGGCGCCCTGGTTGCTGTACTCGACGAAGGCACCGGGTGTCGGCATCACGGTGACGCCACCGGCGAGAGCCATCGTGCACTCCCCCGCGCGCAGCGCCTGGGTGGCGAGGTGCAGGGCCACCAGGGAGGAGGAACACGCGGTGTCGATGGTGACGGACGGTCCCTCGATACCGAAGACGTAGGACACCCGCCCGGACAGGACGCTGCTGGCCGACCCGGTGCCCAGGTGGGCCGCGACCCCTTCGGGAACCTCACCGAGGGTGGCGGCGTGGTTGTGGTACATCACGCCGGTGAACACGGCGACCGGTTCCCCCCGAACGGAGAGCGGGTCGATGCCGGCGCGTTCGAAGGCCTCCCAGGACATCTCCAACAGCAGCCGCTGCTGGGGGTCCATGGCCAGTGCCTCGCTGGGCGAGATGCGGAACAGTTCGGGGTCGAAGTCGCCCGCGCCCGTGAGGAAGCCACCCTCCGTGGTGTGGGAGGCACCGGACCGGGTCCCGGTCGGGTCCAGTACCTCCTCCAGGGGCCACCCCCGGTCGGTGGGGAACCCGGAGATGGCATCCCGTCCTTCGACGACGAGGTCCCACAGGTCGTCCGGGGAGTGGACGCCGCCCGGGTAGCGGCAGCTCATCGCGACGATGGCGATCGGCTCGTTGTCGCGTTCCTCGCGTTCCCGCAGACGTTCGCTGGTCTCGTGGAGGTCGACCGTGACGCGCCTGAGGTACTCGCGCAGCTTCTCCTCGTTCGCCATCAGGCGTGCCCCCTCCGCTGCGCCCGTGGGATCAGTGCCGTCATCGCCGCTGCCCACCCAGCTTGTTGTCGATGAATTCGAAGAGTTCGTCGTCGCTGGCCTCGCCGATCCGGTCACCGAGGTCCTCGCTGACCGGCATGCCGGTCGTCCCCGGCGCACCGGACACCCGGGCCGCCAGTGCCGTGAGCCGTCGTGCGAGGGAGGTTCGTTCGTCGTCGGCCGGCGTGAGCGTCGTGAACAGTTCCTCCAGCCGGTCGAGCCCGGCGAACGCGGACCTGACGGCGGCGGTGCCCGGGTCCAGCTCGGTGAGCAGTCGCGTGGCGAGCGCCTCGGGACTGGGGTGGTCGAACACCGTGCCGGTCGCGAGCCGGAGCCCGGTGGCGGCGTCGAGCCGGTTTCGCAGCTCGACGGCGGTCAGCGAGTCGAACCCCAGTTCGCTGAACGGGCGGTTCGGCGGCACGTCCTCCAGCGAGGGGTGTCCGAGGACGGCGGCGGTCTCGGTGCGCACCAGGTTCAACAGCACACGTTCCCGCTCGGCCTCGCCGAGTCCGGTGAGCCGGTCGGTGAGGGCACGCCCGGTGTCCCTGGACGCCACCGCCCGGCGCTTCCGGTCCGGGACGAGACCGGCGAACAGTGGGGGGAGGTCGCCCTGCGCCGCCCGCTCACGCAGTGCGGGCAGGTCCAACCGCACCGGCACCGGAACCACGTCGTCGGCGCGCAGCGCGGCGTCGAACAGCGCCAACCCCTGCTCGTCGGTCATCGGCGGGGTTCCGGCCCTGGCGAGCCTGGCGACTTCGGCATCGGTCAACCGGCCGGCCATACCGCTACCGGCCCACGGGCCCCACGCCAGCGCCGAACCGACGAGCCCGGAGGCCCGCCGCTTCCTGGCGAGCGCGTCGAGGAACGCGTTCGCCGAAGCGTAGTTGCCCTGTCCCGGTGAACCGAGGGTCCCGGCGGCCGAGGAGAACAGCACGAACATCGACAGGTCGAGGTGCTCGGTCAGTTCGTGCAGGTGCCACGCGGCGTCGACCTTGGGGCGGAACACCGTGGCCAGGCGTTCGGGTGTCAGTGCGGAGATGACCCCGTCGTCGAGGGCGCCGGCGGCGTGCACGACTCCGGTCAGTGGGGCGTGATCGGGTATGTCGGCCAGCACGGCGGCGAGCTGCTCCCGTCGCGCCACATCGCAGGCGACGAACCGTGCTCGGGCACCGAGCGCGCGGAGCTCGGTGACGAGATCGGCGGCTCCCGGGGTGTCCGCCCCGCGACGACCGGCGAGGAGGAGCTGCCGCACCCCGTGGTGGGTGACGAGGTGCCGGGCGACGGTGGCGCCGAGCGCGCCGCCGGCGCCGGTGACGAGCACGGTGCCCGCGGGATCAGGCCCCGAGGGGGGAGCACCGACCACGGCACGGGCGAGCACGGGCACGATGACCCGGCCCGTCCGGACCGCGACCTGGGGACCGGCCGTGGCCAGGGCGGCGGGGACGGTGTCCGAGGACTCCTCGGTCGCGTCGAGGTCGAGGAGGGTGAACCGACCTGGGTGTTCGAGCTGGGCCGACCGGACGAGACCCCAGACGGCGGCATGCGCGAGGTCGTGGCCCTCGGTCGCGCCCCGCGTCACCAGCACGAGGCGCGTGGCGGCCAGGCGCTCGTCGGCCAGCCACGCCCGCAGCAGCGAGAGCACCTCCCCGGTCCGGTCGTACACCTCGGCCACGGGGGATCCCGGGTCGGAACCGGAGGCGACGCAGGTGAGCACCACGTCGCCCGCGTGCGCGTCCTCGGCGAGCGGACCAACGGAGTCGTACTCCCCGAACCCCAGGCCGGCGGCGGCGAGGGCGGCGGTCAGCCCGAGGTGGTCCGCACCGAGGAGGGCGACCCTCCCTGGTTGGTCGCCGGGGTGGGGCGCGTCCACCCAGTCCACGGAGTACGGCGAGGGGACGCCGGCGCCGAGTCGCTCCGGGGACGCCGGGCGCAGGGTCAGCGACGACACCACCGCCACCGTGGCGCCCGTGTCGTCGGCGAGCAGCAGGGTGGTGTCCGACTCCTGCCGGGAGATCCGCACCCGGAGGGCGGTGGCTCCCTCGGCGAGCAGCGAGACCCCGGACCAGGAGAAGGGGAGCGCCGCCTCCCCGGTGCTGTCGAGTGCCATGCCGTGCAGAGCCGCGTCGAGGAGAACCGGGTGGAGCCCGAAGCCGGTGACGTCGAGATCGCTGGGGAGTTGGACCTCGGCGTAGACGGTGCCACCGTCGCGCCAGGCGGCCCGGAGTCCCTGGAAGGAGGGCCCGTAGGAGAGGCCGAGGGCGTCCAGGTCCTCGTAGAGGACGTCGACGTCCACGGGGTTCGCGTCGGGCGGCCAGGCGCCGAGGGTGTCCGACGGTTCGACCGCCGCGACCAGTGTGCCGCTCGCGTGCCGGACCCAGTCGTCGCTGGGCCCCGACCGGGAGTACATCCGCACGCTCCGGCGCCCGCCGTCGTCGACCTCGCCTACCACGACCTGGAGTCGTGCCTCCGCGTCGGCGGAGACCACGAGAGGGGCCTCGAGCGTGAGCTCCTCGACTCGCGGGTGATTGGTGTGGTGTCCGACGTGCAGTGCGAGGTCGACGAAGACCGATCCGGGAACCAGGGGCGTGCCGTGCACGCTGTGGTCGGTGAGCCAGGGGAGATCCGTCGTGGAGAGGCTGCCGGTGAAGAGCCATTCGTCGTTGTCCGCGCTGTGGATCCGAGCCGCGAGGAGGGGGTGCTCGCCGGCGTCGAGGCCGAGCCGCCGGGGATCGCCGGCGGGCTCACCGGACCGGAGCCAGTAGCGCTTCCGTTGGAAGGCGTAGGTGGGCAGCGGAACCCGACGTGCCCCACACCCCCCGTAATAGCCGGCCCAGTCGACCTCGGTCCCGTGGACGAACACCCGCGCCAACGCCCCCACCACCGTCTCCGGCTCGGGGCGGTCCCGGCGCAACACCGGAACGAACACACCCTCGGGGGCGCAGTCCTGCCCCATCGCCGAGAGCACCCCGTCCGGACCCAACTCCAGGAACCGGGACACCCCCAACTCCCGAGTCCGCTCCACGGCGGCACCGAACCGGACGGTCTCCCGGACCTGCCGTACCCAGTACTCCGGGTCACACCACCCAGTCCCGGCCAGTGCACCGGTCACCGTGGACACCACCGGCACCACCGGCTCCCGGAACACCACCGAGGAGAGCACCGCCCGGTACTCCGCCATCATCGGGTCCATCAACTCGGAGTGGAAGGCGTGGCTGACCCGCAACCACCGCACCCGACGGTCACCCAACCGGTCCACCACCCCGGCCACCGCCGAGCGCTCACCGGAGAGCACCACCGCCGCCGGGCCGTTCACCGCCGCCAGCGACACCCCCGCCCCCACCAACAGGGGAATGATCTCGTCCTCGGTGGCCTCCACCGCGACCATCGCCCCGCCCTCGGGTAGGGCCTGCATCAACCGGCCCCGTGCCGCCACCACCCGAGCGGCATCGGGCAGGTCCCACACCCCGGCCACGTGCGCCGCGGCCAGCTCCCCGATGGAATGACCCAGCAGGGAGTCCGGGACCACCCCCCAGGACTCGATCAACCGGAACAGGGCCACCTGCAGGGCGAACAACCCCGCCTGGGCGTACACCGTCTGATCCAGGACCCCACCATCACCGTCGTGGAAGACGGTGTTACGGATCGGGCGGTCGAGGTGCCGGTCGAGTTCGGCGCACACCGCGTCGAAGGCCTCGGCGAACACCGGGAACGCCTCGGTCAGTTCCCGGCCCATTCCGGGGCGTTGCGAGCCCTGACCGGTGAACAACACCGCCAACCGCCCCGGGGCGGCACTGCCCTGGACGACCTCGTCACCGAGGACGATCGCCCGGTGGTCGAACACGGCTCGGCCGGTGGCCAGCGAGTAGCCCACATCCACCGGATCCGAACCAGTGGTCTCCACGTGGGTACGGATCCTGTCGACCTGCGCGGTCAGGGCCTGCTCGGACTTGGCCGAGACCACCCACGGGGTCACCACCGGAGCGGGCACCACACTGGCTTCGACCTTGACGTCCTCTGCCATCTCCGGGCTTTCGAGGATCACATGCGCGTTGGTGCCACTGATCCCGAACGAGGACACCCCCGCCCGCCGGGCACGACCGGTCTCCGGCCAGGACACCGGCTCCCGCACCAGATCCACCGCACCCGATTCCCAATCCACCTCACGACTGGGCTCATCCACGTGCAACGTCGCCGGCACCACCCCATGCCGCATCGCCTGCACCATCTTGATCACACCCGCCACCCCCGCGGCGGCCTGCGTGTGACCCAGGTTCGACTTCACCGAACCCAACAACAACGCCCGATCCCGATCCCGCCCATACGTCGCCAACAACGCCTGCGCCTCGATCGGATCACCCAGCGTCGTCCCGGTACCGTGCGCCTCCACCACGTCAACGTGCTCCGGGGCCACCCGGGCGTTGGCCAGGGCCTGCCGGATCACCCGCTGCTGCGAGGGACCGTTCGGCGCGGTCAACCCGTTGGACGCCCCGTCCTGGTTGACCGCCGTGCCCCGCACCACCGCCAACACCGGATGCCCCAGCCTGCGGGCATCCGAGAGCTTCTCCACCAGCAGGACACCGACACCCTCGGACCACCCGGTCCCGTCCGCCGAGGCCGAGAACGACTTGCACCGGCCGTCACCCGCGAGACCGCCCTGACGCTCGAACTCCACGAACGTCCCCGGCGTCGCCATCACGGTCACACCCCCGGCCAGCGCCATCGAGCACTCGCCGGACCGCAACGCCTGGGCAGCCAGGTGCAGGGCCACCAACGACGAGGAACACGCCGTGTCCACCGTCATGGCCGGTCCTTCGAACCCGAACGTGTAAGCGACCCGACCGGACAACACGCTGCCCGTGTTCCCCAGTCCGAGGAACGCCTCGACGTCATCCGGTACGGCGCCGGCCCCGGTGGCGTAGTCGTGGTACATGACGCCGGCGAACACTCCGGTCCTGCTGCCCCGCAGCGAACCCGGATCGACACCCGCGTTCTCGAATGCCTCCCACGAGGCCTCCAGCAGCAGCCGCTGCTGCGGATCCATCGCCAGGGCCTCACGCGGCGAGATCCCGAAGAAGGCGGCATCGAAGTCCCCGGCGTCCGGGAGGAACCCGCCGAGACCGGTGATGTCCCATCCTCGGTCGCTCGGAAACCCCGTGACTCCGTCGCCCCCCTCGACCAGCAGGTTCCACAGCTCGTCCGGAGTGGACACCCCACCCGGGTAACGGCAGGACATCCCCACGATCGCGATCGGCTCGTCCACCGACGACACCGTCGGCGTGACCTCCACCCCCGCCGGCTTCGAATCCACCACTTGGGCGAGGAGGAACTCCGCCAGCACCGCCGGCGTCGGGTAGTCGAACACCAACGTCGCCGGCAACCGGAGACCAGTCGCCGCGTTCAACTGGTTCCGCAACTCGACCGCGGTCAACGAGTCGAAGCCCATCTCGTTGAACGCTTGGTCGACGCGCACGGCATCACCGGAGGTGTGCCCCAGGACCGCCGCGACTCGCGAGCGCACCAGCTCCAGCAGCCGCTCATGCTGCTCGTCCGGGGTGAGGCCCGTCAGCTCGTCGAGGGGTACCGACCCGACCGCTCGACGACGTTGGGACCGGACCAGGCCCCTCAGGAGCGGCGGAGGCCCGTCACGCAGGGCGCGAACGTCCAGGCGTGTCGGCACGACGAGGGGTCGGTCCGTCCTCCACGCGAGGTCAAGGAGCTCGACTCCGTGCTCGGGTGTGATGGGAGGGAACGCGGAGGCAGCGATGCGGCGGGTTCCCACGTGGGAGAGGGTGTCGGCCATGCCACCTTCGGCCCACGGCCCCCACGCCAACGACTGACCCGCCAAACCCAGGCCACGCCGGTACTGGGCCAGGCCATCCAGGAACGCGTTCGCCGCCGCGTAGTTGCCCTGCCCAGGAGAACCCAGCACCCCGGCCACCGACGAGAACACCACGAACATCGCCAGGTCCAGATCCCGGGTCACCTCATGCAGGTTCCACGCGCCCTCCACCTTCGGACGCAACACCGCATCGAACCGCTCCGGGGTCAACGACGAGAGCACCCCGTCATCGAGCACTCCCGCCGCGTGCACGACACCCACCAGGGGGTGCTCCGCCGTGTTGTCGGCGATCACCCGAGCGAGCGCCTCGCGGTCCGCCACGTCGCACGCGACCGCCCGCACGTCCACGTCGAACTCGGCCAGCCCGGCACCACCGGAGCCACCTCGGCTGAGCAACAGCAGATGGCGCACGCCGTACCGTTCCACCAGGTGCCTGGCCACGACCGTGCCCAGGGCACCACTGGCACCGGTGATCAGCACCGTGCCCCGTGGATCCACCACCGGTGGTTCGGCCCGTTCCGGAACCAGTCGAGCCAGCCTCGGTGCCACCAAGCGCCCGTCCCGCACGGCCAGTTGGGGTTCCTCGGCGACGAGTTCGGGCAGGTCCGTGCGGTCCTCGTCGAGGTCGACGAGGACGAACCGCCCGGGGTGTTCCGACTGGGCGGTCCGCAGCAGTCCCCACACCGCGGCCTGGGTCAGGTCCCGTCCCTCGGTGGCACCCCGGGTCACCACGATCCACGACCGCTCGTCCTCGGTGTCCTGCACCAGGGCGAGGACCTCGGCCAGGCGTTCCCGGACCTGGCCACCGGGCTCCAACCAGAGCACCTCGTGCGGCCCGGTCAGGGCAGCCCCCGAGACCGGAACCCAGTCCACGCCGAACAGCCCGTCCCGGTGGGCGGTGACGGGAGCGACCGGGCGCAGTGCCAACGAGCCCACCACGGCCACCGGCTGACCTGACCCGTCAGCGATCAGCAGCGAGAAACCGGTCCCCTCCCGGAGGATCCGGACCCGGGCGGCGGTGGCACCAACAGCGAACACCGACACGTCGGACCACGAGAACGGCAACGACGCCGTCTCGTCACCGAAGAGCGCGATCCCGTGCAGGGCCGCGTCCAGCAGCGCCGGGTGCACCCCGTACCCGTCGACGGGTACGCCGTCGGGCAGGGCGACCTCGACGAGGACCTCGTCCTCGCCACGGCGCCAGGCCGCCCGAAGGCCCCGGAACACCGGGCCGTAGGACAGACCAACCTCATCAAGGCGTTCGTAGAGGCCCGCGACATCGACGGCGACGCCGTCGGCGGGGGGCCAGTCCGTGAGGTCCTCCGAGGCGGGCTCCCCCGCCGAGAGCACGCCTGCCGCGTGCGGCACCCACTCGTCGACCGTGGCCGAGTGGATGGTGAACGCCCGTCGGCCCTCGTCGTCCGGCGCCGCGACGGACACCTGCACCGCGGTACCGCCCCGCTCGGGTAGCACCAACGGCGTCTCCACCGTCAGCTCGTCGACGACGCCGCACCCCACCTGCTCGCCGGCCCGCACCGCCAGTTCCACGAACGCCGTCCCCGGCACCAGGACCGAACCCGACACCACGTGATCGCGCAACCACGGATGAGAACCCTCGGACAACCGCCCGGTGAAAAGGAACTCGTCGGTCCGGGCGACGCGCACGGCCGCACCGAGCAGGGGGTGCTCCGCCGGCCGGAGTCCCACGGCTGACACGTCACCCGACCAGGCGGCGGAGCCGTCAGGCCAGTAGCGCTGGCGTTGGAACGCGTACGTCGGCACCTCCGCCAGCCGAGCCCCCGGGTACAGGGCGGCCCAGTTCACGTCCGTGCCCCGCACGAACACCCGCGCCAACGCCCCCACCACCGTCTCCGGTTCGGGGCGGTCCCGGCGCAACACCGGAACGAACACGGCCTCGGGGGCGCAGTCCTGCCCCATCGCCGAGAGCACCCCGTCCGGACCCAACTCCAGGAACCGGGACACCCCCACCCCGCCCAACGCGGCCATGCCCTCGGCGAACCGGACGGTCTCCCGGACCTGCCGCACCCAGTACTCCGGGTCACACCACCCAGTCCCGGCCAGTGCACCGGTCACCGTGGACACCACCGGCACCACCGGCTCCCGGAACACCACCGAGGAGAGCACCGCCCGGTACTCCGCCAGCATCGGGTCCATCAACCCGGAGTGGAAGGCATGGCTGACCCGCAACCACCGCACCCGGCGGTCACCCAACCGGTCCACCACCCCGGCCACCGCCGAGCGCTCACCGGAGAGCACCACCGCCGCCGGGCCGTTCACCGCCGCCAGCGACACCCCCGCCCCCACCAACAGGGGAATGACCTCGTCCTCGGTGGCCTCCACCGCCACCATCGCCCCACCCTCGGGTAGGGCCTGCATCAACCGGCCCCGTGCCGCCACCACCCGAGCGGCATCGGGCAGGTCCCACACCCCGGCCACGTGCGCCGCGGCCAGCTCCCCGATGGAATGACCCAGCAGGGAGTCCGGGACCACCCCCCAGGACTCGATCAACCGGAACAGGGCCACCTGCAGGGCGAACAACCCCGCCTGGGCGTACACCGTCCGATCCAGGACCCCAGCATCACCATCACCGTGGAAGACGGTGTTACGGATCGGTCGGTCGAGGTGCCGGTCGAGTTCGGCGCACACCGCGTCGAAGGCCTCGGCGAACACCGGGAACGCCTCGGCCAGTTCCCGGCCCATTCCGGGGCGTTGCGAGCCCTGACCGGTGAACAACACCGCCAACCGACCCGCGGCGGCACTGCCCTGGATGACCTCGTCACCGACCAGAACCGCCCGGTGGTCGAACACCGACCTCCTGGTCAGCGAGTAGCCCACGTCCACCGGATCCGAACCAGTGGTCTCCACGTGGGCACGGATCCTGTCGACCTGCGCGGTCAGGGCCTGCTCGGACTTGGCCGAGACCACCCACGGGGTCACCGGTAGGGCCTGCGCCGGAGCCGGCTCGTCCCCGAGTTCGACTCCTTCGAGGATCACATGGGCGTTGGTGCCACTGATCCCGAACGAGGACACCCCCGCCCGCCGGGCACGACCGGTCTCCGGCCAGGACACCGGCTCCCGCACCAGATCCACCGCACCCGATTCCCAATCCACCTCACGACTGGGCTCATCCACGTGCAACGTCGCCGGCACCACCCCATGCCGCATCGCCTGCACCATCTTGATCACACCCGCCACCCCCGCGGCGGCCTGCGTGTGACCCAGGTTCGACTTCACCGAACCCAACAACAACGCCCGATCCCGATCCCGCCCATACGTCGCCAACAACGCCTGCGCCTCGATCGGATCACCCAGCGTCGTCCCGGTGCCGTGCGCCTCCACCACGTCAACGTGCTCCGGGGCCACCCGGGCGTTGGCCAGGGCCTGCCGGATCACCCGCTGCTGCGAGGGACCGTTCGGCGCGGTCAACCCGTTGGACGCCCCGTCCTGGTTGACCGCCGTGCCCCGCACCACCGCCAACACCGGATGCCCCAGCCTGCGGGCATCCGAGAGCTTCTCCACCAGCAGGACACCGACACCCTCGGACCACCCGGTCCCGTCCGCCGAGGCCGAGAACGACTTGCACCGGCCGTCACCCGCGAGACCGCCCTGACGCTCGAACTCCACGAACGTCCCCGGCGTCGCCATCACGGTCACACCCCCGGCCAGGGCCATCGAGCACTCGCCGGACCGCAACGCCTGGGCAGCCAGGTGCAGGGCCACCAACGACGAGGAACACGCCGTGTCCACCGTCATGGCCGGTCCTTCGAACCCGAACGTGTAAGCAACCCGACCAGACGCGACGCTGCCCGAGTTACCTGTTCCGCCATAGCCCTCGACCTCGGCCAGCCCGGCCAGGTGGGTGACGTAGTCGTGGTACATCAGCCCGGCGAACACCCCGGTGTCGCTCCCGCGCAGGGAGAGCGGGTCGACTCCGGCGTTCTCGATGGCTTCCCACGAGGCCTCCAGCAGCAGCCGCTGCTGCGGATCCATCGCCAGGGCCTCACGCGGCGAGATCCCGAAGAACGCCGGATCGAACTCGGCGGCCCCGGTCAGGAAACCCCCGAAACCCTCGACGTTCCAACCACGGTCGGCGGGGAACGGCCCCGTGCCGTCCCTCCCCGAGGCGACGAGGTCCCACAGCTCGTCCGGGGTGGACACACCCCCCGGGTACCGGCAACTCATGCCGACGATCGCGATGGGCTCGTCCACGTCCGACACGATCGGAGCGGACGCGACGACCACGGACTGCCGGCCGAGGACCTCCGCCAGTACGAACTCAGCCAGCTCGGCGGGGGTCGGGTAGTCGAACACGACGGTGGCCGACAGACGCAGCCCGGTCACCGAGTTGAGGCGGTTCCGAAGCTCCACCGCGGTCAGCGAATCGAACCCCGCATCCGAGAATGTCTGGTCGGGAGCCACGTCATCACCCGAGCCATGCCCGAGCACGACGGCGACCTGTGCCCGGACCAGCTCCAGGACGACCCGGGGCCGCTCCTCCTCGGGTAGTCCGACCAGGTCCGGTCCGGTGCCGGCCCGTCGCGGGCGGGAGGTACCGACCAGGTCCCGCAGAACCGGCGCGGTCTCGGACTGGGCGCGGACCGCTGGCAGGTCGAGATCCACTGGGAGGACCACCGCGCGGTCGGTTCCGAGTGCCGCGTCGAACAGACCGAGCGCGTCGGCCCGGGACAGCGCGCGCACCCCGTCACGTGCCATCCGCTGGCGGTCCGCGGGGGCGAGGGTGTCGGCCATGCCCTCGCCCGCCCACGGACCCCACGCGAGCGACTGGCCGACCAGCCCCAAGCTCCTCCGCTGGGCGGCGAGCCCGTCGAGGAACGCGTTGGCCGCCGCGTAGTTCGCCTGTCCGGCCGAGCCCAGGGTCCCCGCGGCCGACGAGAACACCACGAACAGTGCCAGGTCCAGGTCCCGGGTCAGTTCGTGGAGGTTCCACGCCCCGTCCACCTTGGGCCGCAGGACGTTGGTGACCTGGTCGGCGTCGAGCGACTCGACCAGGCCGTCGTCGAGGACACCGGCGGTGTGCACCACGCCGGTCAGCGGGTGTTCCTCTGGCACGGTGGCGAGGGCGGCGGCGAGGCTGTCGCGGTCGGCGACGTCGCAGGCGACGAAGCGGGCACGGCTCCGTGACTCGGCGAGTTCGGCGACGAGTTCCGCCGCTCCTGGTGTGTCCGGGCCACGGCGGCCGAGCAGCAGCAGGTTCCGCACACCCCGTTCGGCCAGGTGCCGCGCGAGCGTGGCACCCAGCGCCCCGCCCGCGCCGGTCACCACCACCGTGCCGTCCGTCGCCAGGTCGGGGCCGGTGGGGGCGGCTGGCACCCGCGCCAGGCGTGGTACCAGCAGTTCGTCGCCGCGCACGGCGATCTGTGGCTCGCCCACGGCCAGGACGGCGGGCACGTCGACGTCTCCGTCGGCGTCGACCAGCACGATCCGGCCCGGGTGTTCCGACTGCGCGGAACGCACCAGCCCCCACACTGCCGCGTGCGGGAGGTTCTCACCTGTCGCCGCGCCTCGGGTGACCAGGACGAGACGGGAGTCCTCGTCGACGAGGACCTTCCGCAGGACGGCGAGGACCTCGGAAACCGCACCGTGGGTGTCCTCGGCGACGGCGCCGCTGCCGGGGGCGACGGTGACCACGACTGCGTCGCGCGTCGTGTCGTCGCCGGATTCCGGCGCCGGCACCCAGGCCACTTCGTACAGGGAGTTCCGGCTCGGTTCCACGAACGGGCCGGTCGAGATCGGGCGCAGGGCCAGTGCGTCGACGGTGGCGACCGGTGCGCCCGTCGCGTCCGCGAGTCGAACCGAGACGCCGGTGCCCGTGTCGGTGGCGGAGACCCGGACCCGCAGCGCGCGCAGCTCGGCGCCGGCCCCGTCGAGGAACGCCAGTTCGGACCAGGAGAACGGCAGTGACAGCTCGGCCTCGCCGAGGAGTGGGACCGCGTGCAGGGCGGTGTCCAACAGCACGGGGTGCAGCCCGTAGCCGGTGACCGGCAGGTCCTCCCCGATCCGGACCTCGGCGAAGACCTCGTCCCCTCGGCGCCACGCGGCTCGCAACCCCCGGAAGGCCGGCCCGTAGTGCATCCCCGACTCGGCGAGTCGCGCGTAGTGGTCAGCGACCGGGATCTCCACCGATCCCGGGGGCGGCCAGACGACCGACCAGTCCGCCGTGGTCGGCCGCACCCGGTCCCGACCGAGGACTCCGGTCGCGTGGCGGACCCAGGTCTCGTCCTGCTCGCCCGGCGCGCGGACGAACACGCTGATCGCCCGGTTCCCGGCGTCGTCCTCCGCCGTGGCGGTGACCTGGAGGTGGAGGTCGCCGCGGTCCGGCACCACCACCGGCCGGACCAGCGTCAACTCCTCAGGTGTCCCGTGCCCCAACCGCTGCGCGACGTGCCGGGCGAGTTCCACCATCGCGGCTCCGGGCAGGACCGGCTGGTCCGCCACATGGTGGTCCGCCAGCCAGGGGTGTTCCGCCCTGGTCACGCGACCGGTGAACAGGGCTTCTCCGGTGTCGGCGTGGTGGACCACGGAGGCGAGCAACGGGTGTCCACCCGCCGCCAGGCCGAGCGACGAGGGGTCGCCCGGGGCGCCGTCGGCCGGCCGCAGCCAGTAGTGGCGGCGTTGGAACGCGTAGGTCGGCAGGTCGACCAGGCGGGCTTCGGACCCCGCGAAGAAGGCGGGCCAGTTCACTGGCACGCCACGCACATGCAGGGCCGCGACGGCGGCCACGACCGCACGCGGCTCCGGGGAGTTCCGGCGCAGCGTGTTCACGAACGCCAGGTCGTCGCCGGGTAGGCAGTCCTGGGCCAGCACGGTCAACACGGCGTCAGGGCCGAGTTCGACGAACGTGGACACGTTCCGCCTGGCGAGGCAGGCCATGCCGTCGGCGAACCGGACGGTCTCGCGCACGTGCCGCACCCAGTACTCGGGGTCGCGCAGCTCCTCCGACACCACTTCGCCGGTCAGGTTGGACACGACGGGTGTCCGGGGCTGGAGGAAGGTGAGGCTGGCCGCGACGGTCCGGAACTCGGCCAGCATGTCCGCCATCCGGGCCGAGTGGAAGGCGTGGCTGACGCGCAGGCGGCGTGCCGTGCGCCCGTCGAACCGCGCCACCACCCCGGCGACGGCGTCCTCGTCACCGGACAGCACCACCGAGGTGGGGCCGTTCACGGCGGCCAGCGACACCCGGTCGGTGAGCAGCGGCAGGACCTCGTCCTCGGTGGCTCGCAGAGCCACCATGGCGCCGCCCGCCGGCAGCGCGCCCATCAGCCTGCTCCTGGCCGCGACCAGGGCGCACGCGTCGGGCAGGGTCAACACCCCGGCGGTGTGGGCGGCCGCCAACTCGCCGATGGAGTGGCCGAGCAGGTAGTCGGGTGTGAGTCCCCAGGACTCCAGGAGCCGGAACAGCGCCACCTCGACGGCGAACAACCCGGCCTGGGCGTGCTCGGTGCGGTCGATCAGCTCCCCACCGCCGAACACGATGTCGCGGACCGAGTGGCCGGTGTGCCGTTCCAGTTCGGCGCACACCTCGTCGAAGGCGAGCGCGAAGGCCGGGTACTCGGCGTGCAGTTCCTGGCCCATGCCTGGTCGCTGGGAGCCCTGCCCGGAGAACAGGAACGCGGTCTTCCCCCGTGCCGCCGTTCCCCGCACGGCGGTCCCGAGATCGTCGAGGCCCGCGGCGTCGAACACGACGGCACGCTCGCGCAGCGCGGCGCGGCTGGTCGCCAGGGTCCAGGCGACGTCCACGTCCTCGACCGCCGCTCCCTCGAGGTGGGCTCTCAGCGTGGCGGCCTGGGCACGCAGCGCGGCGTCCGTCCTGGCCGAGAGGACCCACGGGATGACGGGTGGGGCGGCCCGCTCGACCACGGCCGTCTCGTCCGGGGAATGCTCGAGGATGACGTGGGCGTTCGTACCGCTGACCCCGAAGGAGGACACGCCGGCCCGTCGAACCCCCGTGCCGGGTGACCACGGCACGGGCTCGGTCAGGAGGCGCACGGCACCGCTCGTCCAGTCCACCTGACCGGTTGGGGCGTCGACGTGGAGGGTCTTCGGCAGGACACCATGCCGCATGGCCATCACCATCTTGATGACACCGGCGATGCCCGCGGCGGCCTGGGTGTGCCCGAGGTTCGACTTGACCGAGCCGAGCCACAGCGGGCGGTCGTCCGGCCGTTCCCTCCCGTAGGTGTCGAGCAGCGCCTGCGCCTCGATGGGATCACCGAGGGTCGTCCCGGTACCGTGCGCCTCGACGGCGTCCACATCGGCCGTGTCCAGGCCGGCCTGGGCCAGTGCCTGTCGGATGACCCGCTGCTGCGACGGCCCGTTCGGGGCGGTCAACCCGTTGGAGGCACCGTCCTGGTTGACGGCGGAACCCCGGATGACAGCGAGTACCTGGTGGCCGTTGCGCCGGGCGTCGGACAACCGCTCCAGCAGCAGGACCCCAACTCCCTCCGACCAACCGGTGCCGTCGGCGGCCGCCGCGAAGGACTTGCAACGGCCGTCCTTGGCGAGCCCCTGTTGCCGGATGAAGTCGGTGAACACGGTGGTGTTGGGCATGACGGTCACGCCGCTGGCGAGGGCGAGGGTGCACTCCCCCGCGCGCAGCGCGCGGGACGCCCAGTGCAGGGCGACGAGGGAGGACGAGCACGCGGTGTCGATGGTGACGGCCGGTCCCTCGAAGCCGAAGGTGTAGGCGACCCTGCCGGAGAGGACGCTGCCCGAGTTCCCGACGCCGACGAACGCCCGCACGTCGTCGGGTACGTCGCCGGCGCCGGTGCCGTAGTCGTGGTACATCAGGCCGGCGAAGACGCCGGTCCGGCTGCCCTTGAGGGTCAACGGGTCGATCCCGGCCCGTTCGAAGGTCTCCCACGAGGTTTCCAGCAGCAGCCGCTGCTGCGGGTCCACCGCCAGGGCCTCGCGCGGCGAGATACCGAAGAAGTCCGCGTCGAACTCGGCGGCGTCGTGGAGGAATCCCCCCTGGACGTCGAACACGTCCCGGGTGCCGCCGAACAGGCGCTCGAGGTCCCACCCCCGGTTCGTCGGGAAGGGACCGATTCCGTCGCCGCCGGCGGCCACGAGGCGCCACAGGTCCTCCGGGCTGGCCACGGCGCCTGGGTAGCGGCAGCTCATGCCGACGATCGCGATGGGTTCGCGCTCGCCGTCCTCGACGTCGCGGAGGCGCTGCCGTGTTCTGCGGAGGTCCGTCGTGACGCGTCTCAGGTAGTCGCGCAGCTTCTCTTCGTTGTCCATCAACCCAACCCCATCGCCGCGATCAACAGGAGAGGACCGACCACTCGCGACGGTCGGACCCGCCCCTCCCATTGGGCAACAACCTGCGGCCTCCGGAACAGTTGGGAAACACCGAGGCGACTACCGCGAACACGCGAATTCCCGCACATCGACCGGTGTCGCACACCGGGTTGTCCACTTACCGGGAAACCTACGGTGGGGACTGCCGACGAACAACCCCTAAGGGGACACCCCCCACCCCTGTCGTCCCACTACCCCGCGCACGGCTCCCGCTGCTCGCGCTGGCTCCGCGCCCGACGGCGCGTCCGAGGACGCCAGCACTCCGCGGGCAGCCCCACTACCAGCGACGACGTGATGACGATCAGGAGGATGCCGAGCTCGGGTACGAGGTCGACGGGCGGCGCGCGGACCACGACGGCACGGGCGGCGGCCACCGGGAAACGCCCGTCCCCACAGTGCGGGGACGGCGCCGCGCGAATTCGGAATGGGGCGCCGATTTTCCCGGTCCGCATTCCCGCGTGGCGTTTTCGATCGGGTGCGTCGGCGGGTGAGGATGAAAGGGAACCGATTCATCACGGTACCCGAGAACAATGACCCGTGAAACGACGCGTTAGCGATCCCCTCGGTGCGCCGGGTCCCCGGATCTGGACGTGCGCATCGCGACGGCGGCCACGCCGTCGCGATGCTCAGGAACGGGGACAGCGGTTGCCCGGCGGCGACGGCGGATCGACGGGCGGAGGGACCGCACGGCGGGCCCGCACCGCTGACCACGAGCGCGAGCCACTGGTCGATCCCGGCGAGCGGAGGCCGCGGTATGGCCCGGCCGGAGGTCCACGTCGAGCGCGACCGCCCAGACGAGCTCGGGACGTCGGCCCGGACCGGAGCCGACGTGCCCCCTGGTCGGTCACGACCGGGTCCGGGGAGTCCTCCGCTGGCCCACGTCAGGCGGAGCGGTCGTGCGTTCCCGTCCTCGGACCGCTCGCACCGACCGTCCCCCGGTCCCGGTAGGCCGAACGGGCCGCCTCGTGGCGCCCGGTGTCGCGGTCCCTGGGCAACAGCGACTCGTTCCCGGACTTCCCGACGGGGTTCACGTCGAGCCGCAGGTCGGCGGGTAGGTCCGTTCGTTTGGTGACCTTGAGCTTTCGGAAGATCTTCGTCAGGTGTTGCTCGACGGTGCTCACGGTGATGTGCAGCTTCCCGGAGATCTCACGGTTGGTGAAGCCGAGCGAGGCGAGCGCCGCGACACGGTGTTCCGAGGTGGTGAGAGCCCCGATCAGGACCTGCTCGGAGGAGCGGGGGGCCACTGGCCTGGACACCGTCGGCACGGACTGCGCGTGGCTGGTGGTCGTGGGTCTGTCACTCCGCTCGCTGGGGACCGGCGCCATCTCCAGTCGGCAGGCCTGCACGAGACGGCCCGCGCGGTGGGACACCATCCGAGCCTTGGCCGCCTGGCCGAGCGCCTGGTGGGCCTTGCTGAGATCGAGGAGCGTGTGGGCCAGTTCCAACCGGTCTCCGCTGGCCTGCAACAGCTCCACCGCGTCCTTGAGCAGGCGCAACCTGCTGCTGGCATCGGAGGTGGCGGCGACGATGCGGGTGGCCGACCCGTGCACCCTGGGACTGGCGGGGCCGCTGTGCCCGAGCTGTTCCTCGGCCAGCGCCCGGGCTTTGGCGACGTTGCCGAGTCGCAGGTGGGTCTCGGCGGCGTCGGTGCGCCACGGTGCCAGCCCGGGGCCTCGAACCCCCAGTTCGCCATGAGCTCGCCGCAGCGTTGGAAGTCCTTGAGCGCCGCGGCGTACCACCCGTTCGCGAGGTAGTACCGCCCCCTGGCGCGGAGGTAGGTCACGCCGAACACCGTGCCGAACATCTCCTCGGGGACCGGTTGCCGGAGGTGGTGCTGCACGGCGTCGTGGTCACCCACGACGCTTCCCACGGACACCAGCACCCCGAGGGGCATGCCGATCCCGACTCCCCAGCCCTCGACCCCGACGGCCCAGATCGCCCGGTTCGCGTAGCTCGCGGCCCGGGGCAGTTCGCCGTAGCGCAGCGCGATCTCGGCACGGCATGCCGAGAACATCGCCTCCCACCAGGTCGCGCCCCGCACCTTCGACTCGGCGAGCAGCGTGTCGCACCACCGCAGTGCCGTGTCCAGTTGGTCGGAGTAGATCATCGCCTGGAGCGCGTACCAGGCCGCTTCCACGGTGCGGTCACCGAGCACGGTGGCTCGCAGCACCCGTTCCGCGTTGGCTACGGAGGTGCCCCCGCTGTCGCCGGAGAGGACCGTGTTCAGCACCACGGAGGCCATGGCGGGCCAGCTCGCCGGCGACGAGTCCAGGCAGGTCTCCCCACTCGCCTCCGCCCAGCGGGCGGCGGGTTCCGGGTGGGAGTGCGCGAGCCACAGCCCGAGGTGTTTCAGCGGGTCGGCGAGGTGGCCGGCACTGGCGCGGTACTCGTCACCGAGCCGGTTGAGCACGTCCGACGCATCCTGGCGTCGTCCGCTCCACAGCAGGTAGCGCAGCAGGCGCACCGTGTGGCTGACGTCCAGCTCTCCCGCGCGCTCGTGCTCCACCAGTCGGGGGAGGTGGCGGGCGGCGTTCGCGGGGTTGCCCCGCCACTCGGCGCCCAGCAGCGCGAAACGCAGCTCCGCGCTCGTGGTTCCCTCGCCGCAACCGAGGAGCGCGCGCTCGAGGAAACCGATCGCCGCGGCGGGTTGGTCCGAACGCAACGCGTCCTCGGCGGCCTGCCGCAACCGCCTCACCGCCCACCTGTCCGGTGCGCAGTCGGTGGCCAGCAGGTGCTGGGCGACGTTGGCGGTCCCGGCCTGGTCCTCGTGCAGGACGCGGGCGGCCGACCGGTGCAGTCCCGACAGCTCGGCTGGTGTCACGCAGTCGAGCACGGCCTGGCGGAACAACGGGTCCTTGAAGTCGTTGTCCTCCAAGCACCCGACGAGCCGCAGGGTCTGGAGGACGCGTTCGACGTCGACGCGCGGCTGGCGCAGTAGCGCGCACACCCGTCCCACGCTCGTGTCGGCGCCGAGGACGGCGACCGCTCGGGCGACGCCGAGCACGTCGGGCCCGCTGCGCCTGAGGCAGGTCAACACGGCCTGCCGGAAGGCATCGCCGATGACCGGACGGGTGTCCGGGGAGGTATGGACCGGCTGGGGCGCGTCCAGTTGGTCCTCGATCAGCGCGCGCACCAACAGCGGGTTCCCAGCGGTGATGGCGTGGCAGGCGGGGGCGAGCCGGTCGGCGATGTCGGGGGCGATGTGGCGCGCCAGGATCTCGGCCACACCGTCGGAGGACAACGGAGCGAGTCGCACGCGGCGGAAGTTCGCCTGGCGGATCAGCTCGATCCGGTAGGCGGGATGGGTCGAGCTGTCGTAGACCGCCTCGGCGACCAACAGCATGATGCGGGCCGAGCGGGTGTGGTTGGCGAGGTGGAGGACGCACTCCATCGACGGGGCGTCCACGTGCTGCGCATCGTCCACGGTGATGAGCACCGTGTCCTTCCGCGACAGTTCGAGGACGAGCTCGAGGAGGTCCTGCGCGATGTCGAAGGTGCTGACCTCAGGCGGTTCGTCACCGAGGACCGCCCGCTTCCCGGCTGTCAGGCGCAGCAACGAGGCCGTCCGGGCCGCGGGCACCCGCATGGTCCCGACGAGCGAGCGGATACCACCGAAGGGTCGATCGCCCTGACCGCGTGCCCCCGTCATGCTGAGGACCACCGCGCCGTGCGCGGCGCGTCGGTCGGCGAACGTCCGCAGCAGTTCCGTCTTGCCGCTTGCGACCACACCGTCGACCAGGGCTATCCGCCCCTGGCCCTCGGCCGTCTCCGCGAACAGCCCTTCTAGCAGCTCGAACTCGAACCGCCGTTCGACCAGCACAACAAGCACCTCGCCTGATCCGCCCCAGTGGGAAAGATGTTCGACAGGCAGCAGTTTCCGAACGTCCCCGCGCGATGCCCCATCGCGCGTGGGCCTGTCGCCACGTCAAACCCTCAGTCGCACATCCCTGCCGCACGCTGAGGAACACTTGTTCCTCCCCTGCGGCGAACCATATCGCCCTGCCCTCGCAGCCGCAATTATTTCCGCCAAACACCGGGCAACAAATGGCCACCAAATACTACCGAGCGTGATCCATTGATCACCAGTTGCTCGTCGAGTTCGTTCGGAAACCCGCCCGCCACCCAATCGTTATCAGCCCGATCGAACCAGGCACGAACAGGAGGACCCCCGCTAAGCCACCCAAAATACCGATAGCCCAAGCCGGTGAATTCATCGATCGGTGAATTCACCGCACTCGAGGTGATCAGCCGAACGCGCTCCGCCACCGGAGGAAGCCACGGTCACGTCGGAAGCGAGCGGTCGTCACCCGAGGACAGCCGGCCGGTCACCTACCGTCGCGCACCACCGGAAGGAGCACCCTGGACGACGATCACCGAAAGTCACCGCACAGGAATCAGACATCCGCGTACTACGCGGAAGTCGACCACCAACGTCCCCATCACGAGCTCACACCACCCATAACCACGTTTCCGCCAGTGATGGGCAAACGATCCCCGGAACCCCACGCCGACACGCACCGACCCGACGCATCAGAAAAAGTACTGAGCACGTCAGGTTCGAGACCAACCGAATCGATGGTGATATTCAGCGCGAACCGGTATGTCGACTCAGAGGATTCCGACCCCGAGCTCGACGGGCAGGTCCCTCCGTCGTTTGATATTCAACTTCCGGTATATGCGAGTGAGGTGCTGTTCGACCGTACTCACCGTGATGTGCAGTTTCGCCGCGATCTCCCGGTTCGAACAGCCGAGCACCGCGAGTGAGGCGACCCGGTGTTCCGAAGCGGTGAGCGCCGTCGTATCCGCACACCGACGGGTGGCCAGGGGCGGCGGCGTGGGCGATACCGCGGGATGTTCGTCGGCGCGGAGCAGCTTCTGCAACAACAGGGCCGCACCGGTGACCTCCGCGAGGTGCCACGCCCGGCGGAACACCATGCGCGCACGGCGGTTCTCCCCGAGGACGTGGTGGCCGTGGCTGAGGTCCGTGAGCACCTGCGCCTGCTCGTAGCGGTCGCCGCACTGCTCGAGGAGTTCCAGTGCCTCGGTGAGCAGTTCCGGTCGTCGGTCGGCAGGACTGGTCGCGGCGAGCATGCGCAGCGACAACGCCCGCGTGCGGGGGTTCCCCGCGTCGGACCGGGCGGTCTGCTCGTAGGCGAGCTG
This sequence comes from Actinoalloteichus caeruleus DSM 43889, assembly GCF_000429185.2. Lineage (GTDB taxonomy): Bacteria > Actinomycetota > Actinomycetes > Mycobacteriales > Pseudonocardiaceae > Actinoalloteichus_B > Actinoalloteichus_B caeruleus. Next base: position 1,318,449 of record NZ_AUBJ02000001.1, read on the forward strand.
CCTGGCCTGGTCGTGGTTGCCGAGGTGCAACCACGCCTCGGCCGCGCTGGTCCGCCACGGCACCATCGAGGTCAGGTCCAATCCCCAACCTCGCAGCAGTTCCCCGCATGACAGGAAGTCAGCGAGTGCCCGGTGACCGTGGTTGACCGCCAGGTGGTAGTGGCCCCTCGCGTACAGGTAGCGCGGCCCGTGGCGACTCTCGAACAGGGCCGAGGGAACTGGTTGGCGGACGTGGTCGGCGGCGACCGCGTACTCGCCCTTCCGGGTCGCCGCGAGCACGATGCTGCTCAGCGGTGCACCGACCGTGACACCCCATGCTTTCGGAGGGAGCAGGGCGAGGGCGGCACGTCCGTGGGTGACGGCACCGACGAGGTCGCCGGTGCGCAGCGCGATGTCCGCGAGCGCGGAGGTGATCGTCGCCCGCCACGTGACGGCGTCGGCGGACGCCTCTGCCAGGAGGCGGTGGCACCAGCGGGCAGCGGTGTCGAGCCGGTCGACGCCGGCGAGGATCTGCAGCGCGAGCGCGGCGGCCTCCTCGGACCAGCAGCTCCGCTGCCGGAAGCGCAGTCCGGACAGGCATCGTTCCGCGCTGTCCGCGGCGTCCCGGGAACGTCCGGCCGCCACCAGCTCCGACATGGCGGCAGTCACGCGCAGCCACGGGTCGTCCGCCGTCACCTCGGTCAGCCGGTCACGCGGCGCCGACACCGGACGGTGCCGGCGCGCCATCCTCGGGTGGGCCAGGGTCAACCAGGTCTCGAAGTCCGCGAGCTGGCCGTCCACCCCGTTGGCATCCGAGGCGCGAACCTCGGCGAGCACCTCGTCCGCCTCATCGTGCCGACCGTGCCACAACAGGTAGCGGATGACGACGAGCTGTTCCCGCGAACCGAGCACTCCGGAGCTCGCGCCCTCGACGAGTCGGGTGAGGCAGGTGGCGGCCGTGGTCAACGGGTTGGACTGCCATTCCACGTCGGCGAGCCGAGCGAGGACCAGGATCCGCCGGTGGTCGTCGCGGCACGCGTCATGGGCTCGGCTGAGGCAGGCGACCGCGCGCGCCAGATCTCCTTCGGCCGCCGCGGAGTCGGCCGCGTCCAGCAGGACGTCCACCACCCATTCCTCGTCCTGGTCCGGGGCTGGGCCCCGTCCCGCCTCGAGGAGGTGGTCCGCCACCGAGGAGAGCGGACCGCCGTGTTCGTGGCGAACCCGGGCGGCCCGCCGGTGCAGCTCGGCACGGTCCGCCGCGGGCAACGCGTCGAGCACGGCGTCCCGCGCGACGGGGTGCGGCAGGCGTCCCTTCTCCAGGAGACCGGCCGTGGTCAAGGCTCCCAGCGCCTGGTCCACGGTGTCGGGAGAAGCGCGGAGGAGGGTGGCCAGCTCCGCTGTCGAGGTGTCCTCGCCGAGCACGGCGAGCCCCCGCACCACGTCGGTCGCCGCCGGTTCCCCACGGTGCAGCCAGCTGAGCACGGCGAGGCCGTAGCCGTCGCGCCGCGCGGTACCGGCCGCCTCGTAGTCGTCGGCGAGTGCCCGCACCAGCAGGGGGTTCCCGCCACTGATCCGGAAGACCTCGGCGATCCGGTCCGCGACCGTGGACTCGTCCCAGCGGGCGGTGAGCAGGGCCTCGACCCCACCTCTGCTGAGCGGGCCGAACCGCAGCCTGCGGAAGTGGGCGTGCCGGGACAGCTCCGCGCGGAACCCCAGGTGCCGCCGGCTCGGTTCGACGTCGTCGGTGATCGCCACCAGCACCCGCGCCGATCCCAACCTCGCCGCGAGGTGCAGCAGGCAGAGCCGGGACGCCTGGTCCGCGCTGGCGACGTTGTCGACGGCCAGTACCACCGGTTGTTCGGTGGCCAGCACCAGCAACGCCCGCCACACGGCGTGCAGGATCCGCGCCAGCTCCGGGGTGACCGCGTCCGGGGGGAGCGCCACCTCGGGCAGGTCCGCGAGTTCCCCCGGCACCCGGGGGTGGTGCAGCAGCTGGCTCAGCGCCGCGAACGGCAGGTCCTGTTCGGTGGCCGAACAGGTGGCCGTGAGCACGAGGGCGCCGTGTTCACGGGCACGGCGGGTGAAGGCGTCCAGCAGCGCGGTGCGGCCGCAGGAGGCCGGCGCCTCCAGTGACACCACCGCGCCCCGTCCAGCGGCGGACTCGGCCAGCACGTCGCTCAGGCAGCGGAGCTGCTCGTCGCGTTCGACCAACCTCACCGCATCCCCCTGTCCGCGTTCCGGCTGCGTCCTCAGCGCCCCGCCTTCGCGCCGGCGAGCCGGGCGGACATCCTGGCCAGGATGGTCTTCTGGTGGGCGGTGAGGAAGAAGTGGCCTCCCTGGAACGTGTTGACCTCGAAATCACCGGTGGTGTGCTCGGCCCACGCCTCGGCCTCCGCGCTGGTCGTCTTCTGGTCGGCGTCGCCGGTGAGGACCGTGATCGGGCAGCTGAGCGGCGGTCCCGGGGTGTAGGCGTAGGTCTCGGCGATGCGGTAGTCACCCCGGATCGCCGGCAGTGCCATCCGCAGCAGTTCGTCGTCGCCGAGGATCCGGGCGTCCGTGCCGCTCAACGCGCGGACATCGGCGAGCAGGCCGTCGTCGTCGAGCTTGTGCACGCTCTCGTCGCGATGCGACGACGGAGCCCGGCGACCGGAGGCGAACAGGTGGACCGGGGGCGCGTCGGCGTCCGTCATGAGCCGTGCCAGCTCGAAGCCGACGCTGGCTCCCAGGCTGTGCCCGAAGAGGGCGGTCGGCTTCGTGAGTGACGGCCCGAGCACCTCGAAGATCATGTTCGCGAGTTCGCGCACGCTCCCGGCGCAGGGTTCGTGCCGGCGGTCCTGCCGGCCCGGGTACTGCACCGCCGCGACCTCCACCCCCGGGGAGAGCGCGGTCGCCATCGGGAAGAAGAAACTCGCCGAGCCGCCGGCGTGCGGCAGGCACACCAGCCGGACGGCTCCCGGATCAGCGGGTTTGAACCGGCGCAACCACAGTCCCTCGTCGATTCCAGTGGCGCTCATCCCGCGTCGGCCTCCCCGTGGTCGCCTCGGCGGCCGGCCTGCGTTCGAGCATCGGACCGAACCGCGCTGTGACAACTGGACGCTAGCCGTCGGTCAAACGCGGGCAAACCCCTATGTTCGATCGTGGAACCCTAGTGGGACCCCGTGCTCACCCGGGTTTCCGCGCGAGGACGACCACGTAGTCGAGCAGCTCCAGGTCCTCCTTCAGCAGGTCCTGCCCCTCCCACACCCGGGTGAGCGTCTCGTGCTGCCCCGGTGCGAGCGCGTCGACGAACGCGTCGTCGGAGAGCCTGCGCACCATGTGCTCCCGGTAGGGCTCGTACACCCGGTCCCGGATGGACTCCAGGGACAGGTCGGTGTACCCGGCGGCGGAGAGCCGGGCCAGGTACTCCTCACCGCCGTGCCAGTTCGCGTCGTCGAGAGTGGTCGCGATCCAGCTGAACTGCGGTGAGCGCAGCGCTGACCTGGGTGTCGTCGGGTCGACCGGGAGGATGTCGATGACGGCCAGCGTCCCACCGGGGCGCAGGACTCGGAACGCCTCCGCGAGGAACGCGGTCCTCGGCCGGAAGTGGAAGGCGCACTCCAACGCGACGACGCGGTCGAAGGTGTCGTCCGCGTAGGGCAGGTCGGTGGCCGACCCCTCGCGGAAGTCCAGCCGGTCCAGTACGCCCTCGCGTTCCGCCCGGGCCCTGGCGCTGGCCACGTGGTGGGGGGTGATGTTCAGGCCGTGCACCCGCCGGGGCTCGCGTTCGCGCAACCACAGGAAGTCCTGGTCGCCGTGGCCGAACCCGACGTCGAGCACGGTGTCGCCCGCCTGGATGTCGGCCCGCTCCCCGAGGAGCCGCGCGAGCGCCTCGGCCGCCTGGTCGAGGTCCTCGCATCCGTCCTCCCAGTACCCGTAGTTCATGTAGGAGGTCGATCTCCCGGCGAACTCGAGGTCGGCCGGGATGAGCGAGTACAGGTGGCGAACCCGCATCACCGGGTCCAGCGGGACCACGCTGGCCAGGAGCTTGCCCAGTTCTCGGACGCTTTCCGCCATGTCAGCGCTGCCTCTCGAATCGGCGGATGGGTCGGTGCGGCACGTCACCGCGCGGGTGCCGGCGCGGCCAGCTGGCGGCGCAGGTCCCGGACGAGGCGGGAAACGCCGTCGGCGGCACCCACCGAGCCGAACAGGTAGAAGTCGGGCCGGACGAGCGCGGCCGCGGCGGCCGTCTCGGCCAGGTATGACAGGTAGACGGCGTCGACGTCGACCACGGCGTCTTGGCCGGCCTGGTCGGCCGGGGTCCCGGCCGGTAGGACCTGGACGATGTGGACCCCGAGGTCGTGGAGGAACTCGATGTCCTCGTGGTCGAGCACCTCCTCGGGGCGGTCGACCAGGAGCAGGACGAAACCGGTCCCGACAACGGTGTCGAAGGGACCGCGCTCGGCGGCGCGCGCCACCGTGCCCTGCGGGACCAGCTCCCCGGCGGGGGAAATGACCACACCACTGTCGTTGCGGTGCAGGAATCCGTCTCGGAGCGAGTCGGCGAGTCCCTGGTGCGGGCCCTGCACGGGCCTGCCCCTGCGCTGGGCGCCGAGGAGGTAGGCGTCGCGCCCCGCGGCCGCGGCCGGGTCGGTCTCGCAGAGGATCCTGCCCATCGTGATCGACGCTTCGATGGCGGCGCGCACGTGGGCGCGGCGCTCCACCGTGTAGGAGTCCAGCAGGGCCTCCCCGGCGTGGCCGGACAGGACCAGTCCGAGCTTCCACGCGAGGTTGGCGGCGTCGCGGAAGCCGGAGCACATGCCCTGGCCGATGAACGGCGGCATGACGTGGGCGGCGTCGCCCGCGAGGAGCAGACGGCCCGAGCGCCACCGGTTCGCGCAGCGGGCCTGGGTGGAGTAGACCGCGAACCGGTCCAGCGCCGCGTTCTCCGGCGTCAGGTCGAAGAGCCCGAGCAGGCGCCACACGGTCTCCTCCCGGTCGAGATCGTCCAGGGTCTCCCCCGGAACCCGCATGAACTCCCACCGGCGGTGCCCCGGCCCGGCGGATACCGCCGTTCTCGGCCTGGCGGGATCGCAGATCTGGAGGTTGTTGGGGCTGAACACGCGCGGCTCGTTCAGCACGACGTCGCAGATCAGCCAGTCGGTGGAGAAACCGAAGTCCGCGACCGTGGTGCTCACGTGCTCCCGAACGAAGCTGTTCGCGCCGTCGCAGCCGACCACCCAGCTCGCGGAGATCCTCCGTTCACCTCCCTCGGCGGACCGCGCGGTCACGAGGACCCGCTCGTCGTCGAGCACGAGGTCCACCGCGACGTGCGCCCGCAGCACCGTCAGGTTCGGCAGTCGCGCACCCCGGTCGGCGAGGACCTGTTCGAGCCCCGGTTGGTACATCGAGGTCGAGGCCGGCCACCCGGTGCGGTCCAGCGCGGGGGGCTCCAGGTGGAGGAGGGTGTCCCCCGCCGCGTTGTTCCACGTGTAGTCGCGGGTGAGCTCGCGGATGCCGTCGAGTTCGTCGGCGACACCCGCCGCCGCCAGGATCCGCGCGCCCTCCCCGTCGTAGGCCACGGCTCTCGGCATCGGATACGGCGTCGGGTACCGCTCCACCACGGTGACCTCGTGTCCCCGCTGGGCGAGCAGGATCGCCAGCACCTCGCCGACCGGCCCGTAGCCGACGATCAGCACGTCCGTCCGCGTCGCGTCCCCGCTCAGCACGTCGCTCCCTCCTCGCCTCGCCCGTCGCGGCGCCGGCAGACGCCGCTCACGCGAGGCCCAGTTCGTTGTCGATGATCCCGAACAGCTCGTCGTCGGTGGCCTCTCCCAGGTCGGTGGGGTCACCGGCCGCGGCGGCAGTGGCCCGCCAGCTGGCGGTGATGGCCTCCAGCCGCGCCCCCACCTGACCGTGCAACTCGGTGCCCGCCTCGACGGCCAGGAGGGACTCGGCGAGCCGGTCGAGGTCGGTCAGCACCGACATGCCGGTGCTGCTCCTGTCCTGCTCGGCCGGGCCGAGCCGCTCCCACACGTGGTGGGCGAGCGCGGCGGGGGTCGGGTAGTCGAAGACGAGCGTGGCGGGCAGCTGGACCGTCGTCGCCCGCACCAGGCGGTTGCGCAGCTCGATGGCGGTGAGCGAGTCGAAACCCAGATCGCTGAACGCCTGGTCGGCCTCGATCGCGTCGGTCTGGTCGTGGCCCAGCACGACTGCCGACTCGGAGCGGACCAGGTCCACCAGCGCCTCGGCGCGGTCCGCCGGGGACATCGCGTCGAACGACCGCGGCCGAGCGCCCGAGCTCGTCCCGTTCCTGCGCGCCGTGCTCCTCGGCCGGCGGACCAGGTCACGCAGGAGCGGCGGCACCTCCGCCAACTCCGCCAGGTCCAACCTCGCCGGCACCAGGACGGGTCGGGGCCCGGCGAGGGCCACTCCGAACAGGTCCGCCGCCTCGTCCTGGCCGAGGACCAGCATGCCGCCCCGGGCCCCACGAAGGCGGTCGGCGGAGGCGAGGTCACCGATCATCCCGGCGCCCGCCAGCAGCCCCCAGGCCAGCGAGGTGGCGGGCAGACCCGCCGCCGCGCGCCAGGCGGCGAGCCCATCGAGGAAGCCGTTGGCCGCCGCGTACCCCGCCTGGCCACCGCTACCGAGCGTGCCGGACGCGGAGGAGCACAGCACGAACGCGGTCAGGTCCATCTCCCTGGTGAGTTCGTGCAGGTGCCACGCGGCGTCGACCTTCGGTCGGAACACCGCGTCGATCTGGTCCGGGGTGAGGGCGGTCAGGACGCCGTCATCGAGCGCGCCGGCCGCGTGAACGACGGCGGTCACGGGGTGGTCGTCCGGCACGGCCGCGAGCACGGCCGCGAGCGCGTCGCGGTCGGCCACGTCGCACGCCACGACCTGAACGGCGGCGCCGTGCGCGGTGAGGTCGGCGACCAGTGCGTCGACGCCCTCGGCGGAGGGGCCGCGCCGTGACACCAGGAGGAGGTGCCGGGCCCCGTGGTCGGTGACGAGACGTCGGGCGATGGTCCCGCCGAGGGAACCGGTGCCGCCGGTGACCAGAACCGTCCCGCCGGGTGGGGATGACCACGCCTGGCCCTGGCCGGTGGTCGTGGCCCTGGTGAGGCGGGGCACGAAGGCTCGGCCCGCCCGCAGCGCCAGTTGTTCCTCGCCGGTGGCCACGGCGGCGGGCAGGGCGTGGGAGGTGGCGTCCTCCTCGTCGACGTCCACCAGCACGAACCGGTTGGGGTGTTCGAGCTGAGCGGTCCTGACGAGACCCCAGACCGCGGCCGCGGCGGGAACCGGGGTCTCCTCGCCGAGTGCGGCGGCACCCCGGGTGAGGACGACCAGCGGGGGGCCTTCGGGAGGTGCGTTGTCGAGCCATTCCCGGAGGACGCTGAGCGCGCGGGTGGTCAGGCCCCGCGCCCCGGCGGGGTCGGAGGCGTCCGCGCCGGTCAGGTCCGCCCACACGATCGCGCGGGCGGTCGGGTCCGGCTCGACCGGCACCGGTCGCCACGTGACCTCGAACAGGGTGTCCACGCCGGCACCGGAGCCGAGCAGCCGCTCGGTCGGCAGCGGCCGGAACGCGACCGCGTCCACCGAGACCACCGGGGCACCCGTCACGTCGACGGCCTCCAGGCTGATGCTGTCCGGTCCGGTCCGCGCCACCCGCACGCGGAGCACCTCGGCGCCGGTGGTGTGCGCGCGGACCCCCCGCCACGCGAAGGGCACCAGCGTCTGCTCCTCCGGCGCGGTGACCAGGGCACCGAAGCTCGCGGCGTGCAGGGCCGCGTCGAGAAGCGCCGGGTGCACGCCGAAGCCCTCCGCCGACGGCGCCGCGCCGTCGCCTCCCGGCAACGCCACTTCGGCGAGGACTTCGGTACCCCGGGTCCACACCGCGCGGAGCCCCCGGAACGACGGTCCGTAGGCGTAGCCCGCCTCCTCCATTCGGGAGTAGAAGGCGTCCACGGGCGCGGGGTGCGCGTCGGGCGGCGGCCAGGACTCGGCGACGTGGCCGGGCGCCGCGGAGGGGCCCCCGAGCACGCCGGTGAAGTGCCGCGTCCAGTCACCGCCGGGGGGCTGGGAGTGGAGGTGCACCGGCCGCCGGCCGTCCTCGCCGCCGGGTTCGCCGACGGCGACCTGGATGTGGAGCTCCTCCTCGTCGGTCAACACGAGGGGTGACTCGATGACGAGCTCGTCGAGCAGCTCGCAGCCCGCCTCCTCGCCCGCGCGCAGCGCGAGGTCCACCAACGCGGTACCCGGCACCACGACGGACCCGCCGACCCGGTGCTCGGCCAGCCACGGGTGACGCCGCACCGAGAGGACGCCCGTGCAGACCACTCCTCCCGTGCTCGGCACCGGCACGGCGGCACCGAGCAGCGGGTGCCCGGCGGCCCGGAGGCCGGCGCCGGTGGGATCGCCGGCGGGGACAGCGGGGTCGAGCCAGAACCGGGTGCGCTGGAACGCGTAGGTCGGCAGGTCCACCACCGGTCCACCGCGGGGGAACAGGGCTGCCCAGTCGACGGCGGCGCCCCGCACGTGCATCCGCGCCACCCCTCCGACCAGGGTCTCCGGTTCGGAACGGTCGCGGCGCAGCACCGGGGCGGCGGTGACGTCCCCCTCCGGGCCGAGGCAGTCCTGGACCATCGCCGTGAGCACCCCGCCGGGCCCGATCTCGAGGAACTTGTCGACGCGCAGTTCGCGCAGGGTCACCACCGCGTCGTGGAACCGCACGGCGTCCCGCACCTGGGCGACCCAGTGTTCCGGGTCGCACAGTTCCGCTGGCTCGGCGAGCGCTCCCGTGCGGGTGGAGACGAGGGGGATCCGCGGTGGGGCGTAGGACACGCTCTCGGCGACCGCGCGGAACTCGGCCAGCATGGGTTCCACCAGCGGCGAGTGGAAGGCGTGACTGACCCGGATGTGGTTGGTCCGGCGTCCACGTTCGGCGAAGGTGGACGCGATCCGGGAAACGGTGTCCCGGTCCCCGGAGACCACCAGCGAGGAGGGGCCGTTCACCGCCGCGAGGCTCGTCAGGTCGCCGAGCAGCGGCGTCACCTCGTCCTCGGTGGCCTCGATGGCCACCATCGCGCCACCGTCGGGCAGCGCCTCCATGAGCCTGCCGCGGGCGCTGACCAGCGCGCACGCGTCGGCCAGGGTCAGGACCCCGGCGACGTGCGCGGCGGCCAGCTCACCGATCGAGTGGCCGGCGACGAAGTCCGGACGCAGACCCCACGTCTCCAGCAGGCGGTAGAGCGCGACCTCGACGGCGAACAGCGCGGGCTGCGTGTGACCGGTCCTGGCGAGCGCCTCGTCGTCCCCGTCGAACAGGATCTCCCGCAGCGGCAGGTCCAGCTCGGCGCACACGGCGTCGAAGGCCCGCGCGTAGGCGGGGTAGGTGGTGTGGAGCTGGCGGCCCATACCCGCGTACTGCGCGCCCTGCCCGGTGAACAGGAACGCGACCGCGCCGTCGGTGGCGGCGCCGACGGCGACGGCCGGCACGTCCTCTCCGCCGGCGAGCGTCCTGAGCCGTGCCAGGGCGGTGTCCAGGTCCTCGGCCGACAGCACGGCGCGGTGCGCCAGCGCGGTCCGGGCGGTCAGCGCACGGCCGATGTCCTGGGGTCGCTGCCGCGCCTCCCCGCCGTCCAGGAAGGACAGCAGCCGTTCGGCCTGGCCGCGCAAGGCCCTCGGCGTTCCCGCGGACAGCACCCAGGGCACCAGGGGCGGGGCCTCGTCGGACGGCCGCTCCCCCGGTGGCTCGGCCGGGGGCTCCTCGATGATCACGTGGGCGTTGGTTCCGCTGATGCCGAAGGACGACACCCCCGCGCGCCTCGGCCGACCGGCCGAGGGCCACTCGCGTGCCTCGTCGAGCAGTCGCACCGCGCCGGAGTCCCAGTCGACCTCGGGCGATGGTTCGTCGACGTGCAGGGTCCTTGGCATGATCCGGTGCCGCATCGCGAGGACCATCTTGATCACACCAGCCACCCCGGCGGCGGCCTGGGTGTGCCCGATGTTGGACTTCAACGAACCCAGCCAGAGGGGTTGGTCGGAGGGTCGGTCCCGGCCGTAGGCCGCGATCAGCGCGTGGGCCTCGATCGGGTCACCCAGGCGCGTTCCGGTGCCGTGCGCCTCCACGACGTCCACGTCGGTCCCCGTGAGGTGGGCGGCGGCGAGCGCGTCACGGATCACCCGCTGCTGGGCGAGCCCGCTCGGCGCGGTCAGGCCGTTCGACGCGCCGTCGGCGTTCACGGCGGTGCCCCGGACGACCGCCAGCACGGGATGGCCGTTGCGGCGGGCGTCGGACAGGCGCTCGACGAGCAGGAGCCCAACCCCCTCCCCCCAGCCCGTGCCTTCGGCGCCGGCGCCGAAGGCACGGCACCGCCCGTCGACGGCCAGTCCGCGCTGCCGGGAGAACTCGACGAACCCGGAGGGTGTCGCCATCACCGTGACCCCGCCGGCGATCGCGAGGTCGCACTCGCCGCTCCGCAGCGCCTGGCCCGCGAGGTGCAGCGACACCAGTGAGGAGGAGCAGGCGGTGTCCACGGTGACGGCGGGCCCCTCGAACCCGAAGGTGTAGGCCACGCGGCCGGAGAGCACGCTCGACGCGGTCCCGGTGACGAAGTAGCCCTCGGTCTCCTGCCGCTGGGTCCCGGCGCCGACACCGTAGTCCTGGTGGAAGGTTCCCGCGAACACACCGGTCCGGCTGCCCCGCAACGAGACGGGGTCGATCCCGGCGCGTTCCAACAGTTCCCACGCCGTTTCGAGGAACACCCGCTGCTGCGGGTCCATCGCCAGCGCCTCGCGGGGGGCGATGCCGAAGAAGGCCGCGTCGAAGTCCGCCGCGTCGGCGAGGAACCCGCCCTGGCGGGTGTGGGAGGTGCCGGCGCGGTCCGGGTCGGGGTGGAAGAGGGTGGTGAGGTCCCAGCCACGGTCAGTGGGGAACGCCCCGATGGCGTCCCGTCCGTCCGCGACCAGCTCCCACAGCTCGTCGGGGCTGTTGACGCCTCCTGGGAAGCGGCCGCTCATGGCGACGATGGCGATCGGTTCGTCCACGGGGCTCCCCGCGGGCACTGCGGGTTCAGCGGGTTCGGCCGGCCGGGTGTGGTGGGCGCCGAGCCGGTCCGCGAGGGCCTGCGCGGTGGGGTGGTCGAACACGACGGTGCTGGGCAGCGGGACGCCGGTGACCTCGACGAGGCGGTCGCGGAGTTCGACGGCGGTCATCGAGTCGAATCCGATGTCCCGGAAGGCCCGTCGGGGTTCGATGGCGGTGGCGTCGGCGTGCCCGAGCACCACTGCTGCCTCGTGCCGGACCAGGTCGAGGACGACCCGGGGTCGGTCCGTCTCGGGGAGGTCGGCGAGGTGGCGGGCGAAACCGGTGGGCTGCTCGGTCCGCTCGCCCGATGGGGCGGAGCCGGGCAGCTCACTGAGCAGGCGGCTCGGTCGGGACGAGGTGAACACCGGGGTGAACCGGGCCCAGTCCACGTCGGCGAGGGTCACGTGCGCCTGGTCGCCCGCCGCCTCCCTGACGAGCGCGGCGACGGCCTGCTCGGGCGGCATCGCGCGCACCCCGATCCGGGCGAGCCGTTCGGCGTTGCCGTCCACCTCGGACAGGCCGGGGCCGCCCCACGCTCCCCAGGCCACGGAGGTCGCGACCCCACCGGCGGCCCGACGGCGGCGGGCGAGGGCGTCGAGGTAGGCGTTGGCCGCGCAGTAGGTGGCCTGCTCGCCGCTGCCCCACACGCCCGCGCCGGAGGAGACGAGGACGAACGCCTCCAGCGGCGTGCCCTCGGTGAGCTCGTCGAGGTTGGCGGCGCCGGCGACCTTGGCGGAGAGCACCTCCGCGACGTCGGCGAGGCTGGCCTCCCGGATCGGGCGACGCTCCCCGACGCCCGCGGCGTGCACGATGCCGGTGAGCGGCTGGTCCGCTGGCACCGCGGCCAGGACGGCGGCGAGCGCGTCCCGGTCGGCGACGTCACAGGCGGCGAGGGTGACCTCGGTGCCGCGATCACGGAGTTCCGCGGCGAGGTCGGCCGCACCGTCCGGGTTCCGGCTGAGGAGAACGAGGTGCGGGGCACCGGCCTCGGCCAGTCCGCGCGCGACCGCCGAGGCGACGCCGCCGCTGCCGCCGGTCACCAGGACACTTCCGCGCGGGGCCCACCCACCGGCGTCGACGGCGGGCGGTGCGGGGAGGAGCCGTCGTCCGAACACACCGTCGGGACGGATCGAGACCTGGTCCTCCCCGCCGGTTCCGGTGAGGACGGCGACCAGCCTGGACCACGTCCGGTGGTCGGGGGTCGCCGGCAGGTCGACCAGTCCGCCCCAGCGCGCCGGGTGTTCCAGGGCCGCGGCACGCCCGAAGCCCCACACCAGGGCGCCGGCTGGGCGTTCCCCCCGGTCGTCGACGGTGGCGGTCCACAGGGGCGCGCTGATACCGACGTCGTCCAGGGCGAGCAGGAGCGCCCGGGTCCCGGCGAGTCCTCGGGTGACCACGGGGTGGTCGGGGTGCGGGTCCTCGTCGAACGCGAGCAGTGAGAGCACTCCGTCGAAGCGGGTGTTCCCGGCCACCAGGCGTGCCGCCACCGCATCCCGGTCGTCCCCGACGTCCACCCGGGTCAGGTCGGCGCCGAGCCGGCGCAGGCCCTCGAGCACCTCGGCGGTGTAGGGGTCATCCGACCGGGACTCGGGAACGACGACCAGCCAGGCGCCCGGTGGGGGCGAGACCTCGGGGAACCGGAGGCGACGCCAGCTGACCTGGTACCGCCACGAGCCAGGGTCCCGGCCGCCCGCCGAGGGATGGTTCGCCCGCGCCAGCCAGAAGCGGTGGCGCTGGAAGGCGTAGGTCGGCAGATCGACACGCCGAGGACCCGCGTCGGCGAAGACCGCGGACCAGTCGACGGGCAGGCCGCGCACGTACCCGGCGGCGACGGAGGTGAGGAACCGGCGCGGGCCGCCGTCGTCCCGGCGGAGGGTGTCGACCACGACCGAGGGAGCTCCGGCCTCCTCCACCGCCTCCCGGATCGCGGGCGCCAGCACGGGGTGTGGGCTGACCTCGACGAAGAACCCGTAGCCCTGCCCGGCGAGTGCCGTCGTCGCTCCCCACAGCCGCACCGGCTCGCGGAGGTTGCGGTACCAGTAACCGCCGTCCAGCTCGGTACCGTCCAACCACCGACCGTCGACGGTGGAGTAGAAGGGCACGCTGGCGCGACGGGGGCGGATCCCGGCGAGGACCGGGGCCAGTTCGTCGGCGATGGCCTCCACCTGCGTCGAGTGGGACGCGTAGTCGACGGGGATGCGACGGGCCCGAACGCCGTCGCCGGTCAGGCTCGCGAGGACCTCGTCGAGGGCCTCCGCCTCACCCGACACCACCACCGAGGTCGGGCCGTTCACGGCGGCGACCGCGACCGCCCCGTCCCACGGGGCCAGGCGGTCGATGACCTCGTCCTCCGACAACGGCACCGCCGCCATCCCCCCGTGCCCGGCGAGGCGGCGGGCGATGGCGCGGCTGCGCAGCACCACCACCCGGGTGGCGTCCTCGACGGAGAGCGCGCCGGCGACGCACGCTGCGGCGAGTTCACCCTGCGAGTGCCCGAGCACGGCGTCCGGTCGGACCCCGAGGTGGGACCACAGTCGGGCCAACGCGACCATCACCGCGAACGACACCGGCTGCACGACGTCGACCCTGTCGAGGGACAGGGCACCGTCAACACCCCGGATCACGTCAAGAAGGGACCAGTCGACCAGGGAGGGCAGTGCCTCGGCGCACTCGCCGATCGCCTCCGCGAAGACGGGGTGGGTGTCCAGGAGTTCGGCTCCCATGCCCGCCCACTGGGCGCCCTGCCCGGGGAACACGAAGACGACCCGGCCGCGGGTGTCGGCTCGGCCGGTCACCAGCCCTGGCACCGACACGCCGTCGGCGAGGCCTCGCACGGCGGTGGTCTCGGTGCCGTCCCCGGCGAGCAGGACCGCGCGGTGCTCCATCCGCGCACGAGTGGTGGCGAGGGAGAACCCGACGGGCACGGCGTCGGCCCCCGCCGGGTCCACGGCGGCCAGCAGGCGGGTCGCCTGCGCGCGGAGCGCGTCCTCGCCGGCGGCGGACACCACCCACGGAACGACCTCGGGGCGAGGTCCGGTGGCGCTCGCCGGTGGGCTGGCGTCCATGGGAGGTGCCTGTTCCAGGATCAGGTGCGCGTTGGTGCCGCTGACGCCGAACGCGGAGACACCGGCGCGGCGCGGCCCGTCCCGCTCCGGCCACGGCACGGCCTCCCGGAGGAGGGTGACGGCCCCGGCGGACCAGTCCACCTCCGGGGTGGGCTCGTCGACGTGCAGGGTCCTCGGCAGGACGCCGTGCCGCATGGCCTGCACCATCTTGATGATCCCGGCGACCCCGGCCGCCGACTGGGTGTGCCCGATGTTCGACTTCAGCGAGCCCAGCCACAACGGGCGGTCCGGCGACCGGTCCTGGCCGTAGGTGGCCAGCAACGCCTGGGCCTCGATGGGGTCACCGAGCCGGGTACCCGTGCCGTGCGCCTCCACGGCGTCCACGTCGGAGGGACGGAGTCCCGACGAGGCGAGCGCGCGACGGATCACCCGCTCCTGCGCGGGCCCGCTGGGTGCGGTGAGACCGTTGGACGCGCCGTCGGAGTTGACCGAGGAACCGCGCACGACGGCGAGGACGGGATGCCCGTTCCGGCGTGCCTCGGAAAGCCGCTCCAGGAGCAGGACGGCCACGCCCTCCGACCACCCCGTTCCGTCGGCGGACGCGGCGAACGCCTTGCACCGCCCGTCGCGCGCCAGCGCTCGCTGCCTGCTGAACTCCACGAACACCCGGGGCGTGGCCATCACCGCCACCCCACCGGCGAGCGCCATCGAGCACTCACCGGCGCGCAGCGCCTGCGCTGCCAGGTGCACGGCGACCAGGGACGACGAGCAGGCGGTGTCGACGGTCATCGTCGGGCCTTCGAGTCCCAGTGCGTACGCGACGCGGCCGGACGCCACGCTGCCCGCCGTCCCGATGTCGAGGTAGCCCTCGGACTCGGAGGGCACCTCGTCGAGTCCGTTCGCGTAGTCGTGGTGCATCAGCCCGGTGAAGACGCCGACATCCGCGCCGCGCAGCGACGTCGGGTCCAGGCCAGCGCGTTCGACGACCTCCCACGACGTCTCCAGCAGCAGCCGCTGCTGGGGGTCCATGGCGAGTGCCTCGCGGGGGGAGATCCCGAAGGGCGCCGGGTCGAAGTCACCGGCGTCGTGGAGGAAACCGCCCTCCCGGGTGATGGACGTGCCGGGCCCGCCCTCGGCGCGGAAGAGGGTGTCGAGGTCCCAGCCCCGGTCGTCCGGGAACCCGGAGACCGCGTCCACGCCCTCCTCCACCAACGCCCACAGCTGTTCCGGTGAGGTGACACCTCCGGGCAGGCGGCAGGCCATCGCGACCACCGCGATCGGGTCGTCCTCGTTCGGTGCCGGTGCCCCGGTGGGGGGAAGTCCGGGTGCGGACCGCCTGGTGCCACCGAACAGCAGCGCGCGCAGGTACCGGGCCACCAGGTCAGGGGTGGGGTGGTCGAACGCGAGCGTGGCGGGCAGCCGAAGCCCGGAGACGCCGGTCAGCGCGTCCCGCAACCGCACGGCGGCCAGGGAGGTGAGACCGAGATCGCTGAACGGGCGGCCAGGGTCGACGGTGTCACGACCGGCCACTCGGGCCGTCTCGGCGTTGACCACGTCGAGCAGCTCGCGATGCTGGTCGTGTTCGGGCAGGGCCGCCAACCGCTCCCGCAGCGCGGACCGCGCGGCCTCGTCCGGGGCGCGCGACGTGGGTCTGGCGTCGAGGAGTCCCCGCAGGGGTGGAGCGAGAGCACCCCGTTGGAGGACCTCGGTGTCGAGGGACATCGCGACGAGGGAGGCGCGGTCGACGGTGAGCGCCGCGTCGAACATCGCGAGTCCGTCCGCGCCAGACAGGGTGGACGCGCCGGCGAGGGGGATGCGGGCGTCGTCGTGTCCCCACGGCCCCCATGCGATGGTCAGCGCGGCGAGACCCGCCGCGCGCCTGCGGTGGGCCAGCGCCTCCAGACGAGCCGAGGCGGCCGCTTCCTCCGCCCGGCCGGCGGCGCCGAGCACACCGACGGCTGAGGTGAACAGGACGAACGCCGCCAGGTCCGCCGTCGTGGTCAGCTCGTGCAGGTGCTCGGCCGACGTCGCGGCCGCCCCGGGCCCCTGCCAGGTGTGGATGACCGCGGTCAGTGGGCGCTTCGCCGCCGCGAGGGCCGAGGCGATCGCCCCTCGGTCCGTGAGGTCGCAGGCGACCAGCTGTGCTCGGGCACCGGCACGGGTCAGTTCGGCGCGCAGCACCGCCGCCCGAGGGTCGTCTCGTCCGCCTGGGCTGAGCAGCAGGAGGTGGCGGACGCCGTGGCACGCCACCAGGTGCCTGGCCACGGCGGCGGCGGTCGGGCGGTCGGCGCCGGTGAGCACGACCGTGCGCCGGGGGTCGAGCCGCGTGCCCTCGCCGTGGCTCGTGGACCGCACGAGTTCAGGCAGCAGCACCGCCCCCGAGCGCACCGCGAACTGGGATTCGCCGGAGGCGACCCCGGCGTGCAACGCGGCCGCCGTCGTGCCCTCGGACCCGCCGTCGAGGTCGGGGAGGTCGGCGAGCACCAGTCGACCGGGAAGCTCGTGTTGCGCGGCGCGCACCCATCCCCAAGTGGACGACTGGTCGGGGTTCGGTACGTCCTCGTCCGGGCTCGCCGCGACGGCCCGGCACGTGAGGATGACGACGCGGGTGCCCTCGGGCAGCGCCGTGACCACCGGGGGCAGCTCCGCCAGCTCCGACCGCGACGGGTTCACCAGGACCACCGCCGTCGGCGCGAGTTCCCCGGCCTGGACGGCGGCCAGCAGCTCGCCGGTGCCGGACCGGGTCCGCGTCGCCACGCCGACGGCGACCAGCCCCTCGGCCAGCGGAGCGGTCCCCGCGCCGAGGAGGCACCACCGTTCGTCGGGGACGACCGGTGGCGTGCCGGCGATCGAGGGCCGGGGGATCCAGTCGGTCCGGAACAACGAGTCGAACTGCCCGCTGGCCGCGGCCCGCAGCCGCGCGGGTTGCCGGGTCAGGACGTGCCGGGTGATCTTGCCGGACGGGGTGCGCGGGACACGCGCGATCTCGTACAGCTCCTCCGGTACCTTGAAGGGCGACAGCTTCTCGCGGCACGCGGCGAACAGCCGGGCGGAGTCGAGCCCACCGGGCCCCGGCACGAGGAACGCGACCGGCACTTCACCCAGCACCTCGTGTGGTTTCCCCACCACGGCCACGTCCGCCACACCGGGAACCTGGCGGAGGACGTCCTCCACCTCACCGGGGTGGATGTTCTCCCCACCCCGGATGATCAGTTCCTTGATGCGGCCGGTCACCGTGAAATAGCCGGCCTCGTCCCGTCGGGCCAGATCACCGGTGCGGTACCAGCCATCCCGCATCACCTCGGCGGTGGCAGCCGGTTGGTTGTGGTAGCCGACCATCACGCTGGGGCCCCTGACCCACACCTCGCCCTCGGCGTCGAACGGGACGTCGACGCCCGTGTCGGGGTCCACGACCCGAACCCCGAGGCCCGGCACCGGAAGCCCGCAGGAACCCTCGACCCGCCCACCCGTCGGCCAGTTGATCGTGATGGACCCGCAGGTCTCGGTACTGCCGTAGGCGTCGAGCAGCGGCGCGGAGAAGACCTCCTCGAACGCCCTGCGCAGGGCGGCGGTCGTGATCGCGCCGCCCACCAGGCACATCCGCAGGTGTGGGGCGCGGAACCCGGTCTCGCGGGCCGCCCGCACCAGGTAGTGGTACATGGTGGGCACGCCGGCGAGGAACGTCGCCGAGTCCCGTTCGACCGCCTCCAGCACGTCCTCGGCCGCGAACCCGTCGACGATCCGGGCGGTGGCGCCGACGGCGGTGACGGACAGGACGCAGGCGATGTGCGACAGGCTGTGGAAGAGGGGCAGCGGCCACACGACCCGGTCGTCAGCCGAGAGCCCGGGTACCGGTACGTAGCAGGCGGCGACCGACCACAGGCAGTTTCGCTGGGTGGAGAGCACTCCCTTGGGTTTGCCCGTGGTTCCGGAGGTGTAGAGCATCCAGGCGAGGTCGTCGAGGCCGAGGTCGTCGCGGGCGGGGGCGGGCGGCTCGGTGGTGGCCATCGCCTCGAAGAGCTTCGCGCCCCGAGGCGCGTCGTCCGGCATCCCCTGGTCCCCGACGACCACGACGGACACGTCCCGCCGACCGGCGAGGACGTGCCCGAGCCGCGAGAGGTGGGCGGGGTCGGTGATGACCACGCGGGCGCCGCTGTCGTCGAGCAGGTAGGTCAGCTCCGCCTCGCTGACGCGCGGGTTGAGCGGCACGCCGATGGCCCCGGCGCGCAGGATCGCGAGGTAGCTCTCCACGACCTCGACGCGGTTGCCGAGGCAGATCGCGGCACGGTCACCTGGCCGCAACCGCAGTGCGACGAGGTGGCCGGCGAGCCGCCCGGTGCGTCGCTCCAACTCCCCGTAGGTCACCGTCCGGGACGCGTCGTGGAAGGCGACCTTGTCGCCGATCCGGTCGGCGTGCTCCCGGAGCAGTTCAGGCAACGGCCTGATCAGCTCGGTACGCAGCATGCCACCACATCCGTCGGTCGTGCCGTCACCTCGACAGCAGTCTTCCGGCAAGGAGGCGCTGGCCTAACCCCTGCCATGCCCCCTATGACTCCCTAACTTCCGCCCCCGGCGAGCGGGGCCGGTCAGCCTTCCAGGGCGGGAGCTCGCAGGGGCGGGCAGAGCGCCAGCAACTCGGCCGGGCTGTCGAGGGCCACGTCCGGGCGCGCGGCGAGCAGGGCCGCCGCCTCGCACTCACCCCACAGCGCGGCCACCGCGCGCACCCCGGCGCCCCGGGCGCTGGCGAGGTCGGTGACCGCGTCACCCACCATGACCGCCTCGTCGGGGCTGACCCCGAGCCGGTCCAGCGCGAGCTCGACGATGTCGGGAGCGGGCTTGGGGTTGGCCACCTCGTCGGACCCGATCACGTGGTCGAACAGCGGCAGCACTCCGAGCAGGTCGAGGAGCGAACGCGCGCGGGGTCCGCTCTTCCCGGTGGCCACCGCCAGCCGCAGGCCGCGGGCGCGCAGCTCGGCGAGCAGCTCGGGCACACCCTCGAACATCGGCACCTGGTGGGCCAGCCGGTAGCTCTCCCGGACGAAGGGCTCCTCCATCGCCAGCGGCAGCCCCATGATGCGCATGATGTCAGGGAAGTACCGGCCGAGGTGCTTGTTGTACTCGGCGAACGGGGCTTCCCCTTCGCCCACCGCCTCCGCGTAGGCGACGCGGAAGGCCTCCCGCATCACCTCGGTGCTGTCGACGAGCACACCGTCGAGGTCGAACACCACGGCGCGGAGGGCACTGGCACGGGGATCGGGCGGGACGGGCCGTTCTGCCCGAGGGAGGGGACGCGCGGAGGCGTAGAGCCGTTCGATGGCGCCGATCGTCCGCCGCGCCTCCCCCACCGCCCGTCCCTGGGTCGTCGGGTCGCCCAGTTCGGCGGCGATCACGTCCAGCTGCGTCCCGTACTCCGCGCCGATCGCCTCCTCAGCCACCGCCACGGGGGTCGTCTCGCCGTCCCGGGTCACGGTGAGCACGGACCCGCCCGCGCGGTGGGGGCTGAACCCGAAGGTGCATCGCAACGTGGCGGTGCCCCCGCTGCCCTCGACGGTCACGACGGTGGCGTCGAGCGGTTCGTGCGACCGCCACGCCGCCCGCAGGGACACCGAGATGCCCTCGTCGGTGATCAGGAAACCGCGTGCGGTGTCCTCGACGTCGCTGGGTGGCGCCGAGCCGACCTCGTCGTCCTCGGCGCGCCACGCCGCCCTGGCCGTCCGGTCGTTGACGTGGTCCCCGGACACCGTGCCCACGACCTCCCGGAACCCGGCGGCACCGACCAACGGTGGTAGCAGGTCCAGGAGGTGCCAGCCGAGGTCGACCAGGGCGCCCCCACCGGACAGACCGCGCCGGGTGAACCAGCCGTCCCCGTCGGGAACACCGCGGGCGCGGACCCAGGCCAGGTCGACGTGGCGGATCTGGCCGAGCGACGGGACCAGCGCGGCCAGGGCGCGGACGTCGGCACGGTGCCGGGCGGCGCTCCCCGCGAGCAGCAGCGCACCGCCGTCGCGTTCGGCCGCGGCGAGGCGGTCGGCCTCGCCGGTGTTCACGCAGACCGGCTTCTCGACGAACACCGAGATCCCCCTCTCCAGCAGGAGGGAGCCGACAGGGGCGTGCAGGTGGTTGGGCACGGCGACGATCGCGAGCTCCGCCACCTCCGGGCGGAGCTCGCCGGCATCCGCGTAGCGGATCACTCCGCCGTCGTCGGCTCCGGAGTGCGCCCGGGGGTCGGGGTCGACGACCGCGGTGACGACGAAGCCCGGGTGGGCCCGCAGCCTGGGCAGCCAGATCGACCGGGCGGCCCAGCCCAGGCCGACGACGGCGGTCCGGACCTGCCTGGTGGGGGCGCGTCCATCGCTCATGACCTACTCACACTCCACCTCAGACGGGGCACTCGACCGTGGACCGGATTTCGGGCGACGCTACCGGCGGGGCGCGGTTCCGATCTCCCCTAACGAACCCCTCAACACCCCCTGCGCCCAGGAGGAACGGCCCGGCACGGCCCGGCGCTGGTTAGCCTCGCGGCGGCAGCAGACCGAGCCTGTGAGGTGTCCCGTGTCCGAAGTCCTTCTGTTGCACGGCCCGAACCTGGGCATCCTGGGTCGACGGGAGCCGGAGATATACGGCACGGACACCCTGTCCGACATCGAGGACGCGGTGGCGGACGAGATCGCCGACCGCGGTTGGAAGGTCCGGGCCGTGCAGGACGACTGCGAGGGCATGCTCGTGCGGGCTGTCCAGGACAGCTACGACACCCTCGGGGCCATCATCAACCCCGGTGCCCTGATGATGGCGGGCTGGAGCCTGCGGGACGCGCTCGCCTCCTACCCCAGCCCGTGGATCGAGGTCCACATCTCCAACGTCTGGGCGCGGGAGTCGTTCCGGCACAACTCCATCCTGGCGCCGATCGCCGCGGGCGTGATCGCGGGGCTCGGCACGACCGGGTACCGGTTGGCCGCGCGGGCGCTGCTGGCGCGACACTCCGGGAGCTAGTCATCAGCGTCATCGCGATCGACGTCGGCGGCACGAAGGTGGCGCTCCGCGCGGAGGCCGAACACGCCCCGGCCCGGCAGGCCTCGTTCCGCTGGGGGTCACCCGCGACGGTGGCCGAGGACCTCGCCCTGTTCGAGGAGCGGATCGCCGCGCTGATCGCGCGGTGGCCGCACCAGGTCCGAGCCGTGGGAGTGGCGATGCCGGCCACCCTGGACGGCGAGGGACGAGTCGTGGTCTGGCCGAGCCGCCCGTCGTGGGCGGGACTGGACTTCGGGGCGTCGCTGGCACGACTGTTCCCGGGGATCCCGGTGCGCTGGGCCGACGACGGTGATCTCGCGGCGCTCGCGGAGGCGGACGCGGCGGACGTCCAGGACCTGCTCTACCTCGGTGTCGGCACCGGGGTGGGCGGCGGGCTGGTGGTGGGCGGCCGTCCAGTGCCCGATCCGGCGAATGGTTCGTGCGAGCTGGGCCACCTGGTGGTGGACCGCGCGGGGCCGACGTGCGTGTGCGGCCGCGCCGGGTGCCTCCAGGCCATCGCCTCCGGTCCGGCGACGCTGCGGCGCGCGGCGGCATCGCGCGGGCAGGACGTCTCCTTCCCCGAGCTCCGGGCCGCGTGGGACGACGGGGTGGCGTGGGCGGTGGCGGCGGTGGACGAGACGTGCGCGGCGCTGGCGGTCGCCGCCGCGGGTATCAGCGAGCTGGTGCGGCCCGCGTGTGTCGTGCTCGGGGGTGGATTCGCGGCGGGACTTCCGGGGTTCGCCGACGCGGTGGCGCGGCACCTGCGGGCGCTCGCCCGCGAGGGTCACCCAACGCCACCGCTGCGGCTGTCCACGCTCGGCGGGCTCTCGTCGTTGCGGGGTGCCGCCTTGCTCGCGCGCCGTCAGTAGGCGACCGTGAAACGGCGGCCGACGTGCCGAGGGCGCTCGATCTCGTCGACGAGGGCGAGGGCGTAGTCCTCGGCGCTGATGTGGCTCCTGCCCGCCGAGTCCATGAGCACGTCGTCAGCGCCGGTGCGGTATCGGCCGGTCCTCGTGCCCGGGGCGATGATGATGGCGGGGCTGAGGCTCGTCCACCGCACGTCGGTGACCGAACGGAGGAACCGGAGCCCCTCACCGTGCGCGCGCATGGTCCGTAAGGCGTCATCCGGCAGGCCGGGGAAGTCCCAGACCTTCTTGCCCGGCGTCGTGGTGAGGCTGCCCGCTCCACCCACGGCGATCAACCGGGCCGCACCCGGACCTGCGGCGCGCAGGGAGTCGACGAGCACACGCAGCGAGGGCTCGATGAGCCGTTCATGGCCCGCTCCGTCGCCGCCACCGACCGCGCTCACCACGACATCCTGTCCCGCGACGAGGCTGGCGACCCCCTCCGGGTCCAGGACGTCACCGGTGGTCACGGTCAGGTTCCCGGCGGGCTCCCGCTCCAGGGTGGACGGGCGCCGCACCACCGCGGTGACCTCGTGACCGCGGGCCAGGGCCTCGTCGAGGACGCGCCTTCCGATCGTCCCGTTCGCCCCGATGACACTGATCTTCGCCATGTTCCACTCCTGACGGGCCGGTTCGCGGGGGCAACGTATCGCCCCGACACCGCACCCGCCAGGTCCCTGGACGAGGACAGGGGTACCGGGATGGACGACCGGGGTCAGCGGGTGGCGACGACGTCCAGGGTGAGCTGGAGCTTGCGCCCGGTCATCCCGCGCGCCGTGGTCACCTCGAAGTCGAACCGGTCGATCGTCGTCGTGGCCCGGGCGGTGAGTTCACGCTCCCCGCCGGTCACGCTGGTGACGTCGAGCTTGACCGGACGCGTGACATCGCGGACCGTCAACCGCCCCTGGAGGGTCCCCCGGGTACCCGTCCACTCGAACCGATCGCTCACGAACACGATCCTCGGGTGGTTCGCGACGTCGAGGTAGTCGGACGAGCGGACGTGCTCGTCCCGCTGGGGGATGCCGCTGGCGAAGCTGGCCGCCGAGACGACCGCCTCCACCGTGGACGTGGTGGCCGGCTCCCCGACTTCGACCTTGCCGCTCTCGACGGAGAACGTGCCCCGAACACCGAGCAGTCCCCACATCGCTCGCGTGCGGAACGAGATCCCCGACCTCGCGGGATCGATCGTGAAGACACCGGCAGCGATTCCCTGCCCGTCGTCAACGTCGCTGTCGCCGGCAGCGCTCATCGCTGTCACCCCCGAATCACCGTGGAAGCACGAAGCCTAGCAATCGGGGAAACCCCTACGAGCCCCCTGAACCAACCCAGAATTCCCGTCGTCGCGCGGAAGTCCACCGTCGAGGTTCGAGGATGGACCACGACGTGACACGGGACGCGGAACGGGGACGAGATGGCGGAACTCGACGGGCTGGCCCTCGTCTCCCCGGCTGACGCACCGCCACCGGAGCTGACCGGTGCCGTCCGCGAGCTCGCCGCCGACCTGCTGACCGGGGAGTGGCCTGATGTGCCCGTCACTCACCTGTGGTGCCTCGTGCGCCACGTTCCCCGGGGGGACCGGCGTGGGTTCCTCTTCCAGTGCTGGCAGGACTGGACAGCCAGGTTGAGCCCGCTGGAGCGGCTCGGCGTGGCGGCGGAGGCGGTGGCGGCGACCGGCGAGGCGGCCCGCGTCGCCCGCGACGCCGACCGGTACGCCCGACCCGCCGCGTCCTGGCGGCGATACCGGGAGGCGGTCGCCTCCTACGCGCGGGCCGCGACCGAGGCGGGCACCGCTCCGCTCGGATACCTGCTGTACGTCCACGCCTGCCGCAGCCACGACGTCCTCGGCATCCCACCCGGGGCGGCGGCGGGCGCCGCCGGTGCGCTGCGCGCCGTGCTCACCGAAGCGGGCAACCCCGTGCCCCCGATCAGGAGAGGACACCCCCATGGCCCAGCTGACCGCGAACGACCGCATCGAGGTCGACCTCGGTGACCGCTCCTACCTCGTCCACATCGGTCCCGGCGTGCGGAACCGGCTCATGGCCGAGATCAGCCGCATCGGCGCGCGCCGGGCGGTGGTGGTCACGGCACGTCCCCGGGACTGGCTGCCCGACACCGGGGTACCGACACTGATCGTGGACATCGAGGACGGTGAGGCTGGCAAGACGCTCGCCGCGGTCGCGGAGCTGTGCCAGCGGTTCAGCGAGTTCGGCCTGACCCGCCAGGACGTCGTGGTCTCCTGCGGCGGTGGGACGACCACGGACCTCGTCGGCCTCGCCGCCGCGCTGTACCACCGCGGGGTGCCGGTCATCCACCTACCGACCTCACTGCTGGCGCAGGTCGACGCGAGCGTCGGCGGGAAGACCGCCGTGAACCTACCCGCGGGCAAGAACCTCGCGGGAGCCTACTGGCAGCCGAGGGCGGTGCTGTGCGACACCCAGTACCTGACCACGCTGCCCAGGAGGGAGTGGACGAACGGGTACGGCGAGATCGCCCGCTGCCACTTCATCGGCGCCGGCGATCTGCGGGGGCTCCCCGTCCACCGCCAGATCGCCGCCAGCGTCGCCCTCAAGGCCGCGGTCGTCGGGCAGGACGAGCGGGACACCGGCCGGCGACACCTGCTCAACTACGGGCACACCCTCGGTCACGCCGTCGAACGCGCCACCGGCTACGCGTGGCGGCACGGTGAGTGCGTCGCGGTCGGGACGGTGTTCGCCGGGGAACTCGCGCACGTCCTCGGCCGCATCGACCGGACCGCGCTCGAGGAGCACCACGCGGTGGTGCGGGACTACGGGCTGCCCGCCAGCCTCCCGCCGGGGCTGGACCACGACGTGCTGATCTCGTTGATGCGTGCCGACAAGAAGGTGACGACGGGGCTGACCTTCGTGCTCGGGGGAGCCCTCGGGCCCGAGCTGGTGCGGGACGTACCGGAGGCGGCCGTCGCCACCGCGCTGCGCCTCGTCGAGGGGTGACATGGTGGGCGGGCCGGAGGACCCGGTTCCGCCCACCACCCCGCGTCACACCCGCCCGACGACCTCGGCGACGATCCCCGCGACCGCGTGCATCTGCTCCTCGGTCCCGAGCAGCGTGCGGTGGTGCAACCAGACGCAGTCGGCGTTGAGCTTCTCGGTGTTGGGGCAACGCTCCGCGATCGCCTCGACGGACTCCTCGGGAGCGGCGGTCTCCCAGAACGCGTCACACCGGTAGATGGCGCGGAACCCGGCGAAGGCCGGCACCCCACGCGCGACCAGCTCGTCCACGACGGCGTTGCGGCGTTCCTCGGTGACCCCCGGCAGCCGGAACATCGCCATGTAGTGCGGCTTGCGGTCACAGCGCTCGTCTCGGCCCTGCGGCACCACCCCGGGGATCCGCGCCAACTGGCCGGCGAGAACGGGCCAACGCTCCTCACGCGTGTCGATCTGCCCGTCCAGCCGGGACAACTGCGCACGCAGCACGCTCGCCGTGAACTCGTTGATCCGGAAGTTGGAGCCGGCGACCTCGTGCCGGTAGTGCCGGTCCGTACGCGGACGACCACAACTGTGCCGGAGGAACGCCGCCTCGTACAGCTCGGTGTCGGAGAACAGCACCGCGCCGCCCTCACCCGCCGTCATCAGCTTCCCGTTCTGGAAGCTGAACGCGGAGACCGATCCCAGCTCGCCGACCTTCTTCCCCCGCCACCGCGCGCCGTGGGCGTGCGCCGCGTCCTGGAGCAGCGGCACCCCGGCGTCGGCGGCCAACTTGGCCAGGGCGTCCATGTCCGACATCTGGCCTGCCATGTGCACCGGCATGATGGCGGCCGTCCGCGAGGTGACCGCGGCCGAGGCGGCGGCCACGTCGACGCAGTAGGTGTCCAGATCGACATCCACCGGAACGGCGACGGCACCGAGCCGCTGCACCGCCTGTGAGGAGGAGATGAAGGTGAAGGCGGGGACGATGACCTCCGCTCCGGGGCCGACACCCATCACCTGGAGCGCCAGTTCGAGGGCGTGCGTCCCGTTGGTGACCGCGAGCGCGTGCGGTGCGCCGTGGTACTCGGCGAACTCGCGTTCGAAGGAGTCGACCTCACTGCCGCCCATCCGCCACCACTGGCCCTGTTCGAGCGCGCGGAGCAGGTTGGCCCGCTCGGTGTCGTCGAACTGCGGCCACACCGGCAGGTCCAGCGGCCGCGGCGAAGAATCACTCATGATCGGTAGCCTTTCCCGGTACGAGGTGATCCGAAGCTAACAGCACGCGGGTGGCGCCCCGCCCCCTACGAAACCCCTGAACCGCGCTGACCTGCTGCGCTCACCCGGCGGGACGCGCGCACCCCCACCACCCTCTCCCCGCACGCGGGGTGATCACGGTGTGGGCACGTAGAAGTGCAGGGGTGAGTTCGGCCGGAAACCGATGCGTCGGTAGACCGGCGCGCCGGCGGCGGTGGCGTGCAGGGTGGCGCGGGTGAGCCCGGTGGCGCGAGCACCCTCGTGGAGCGCCCTGCGCGTCACGGCCTCCCCGAAGCCCTGCCGCTGAGCCTCGGGCGCGGTGGCCACGAGGGCGACGAACAGCCGGCCCGCGCACTCCATCGTCGCCGCCGCGCTCACCGGAACCCCGTCCCGGAGGGCCAGGTAGGCGTGCACACCCGCCTTCCACAGCTCGGACCCGTTCAGCCCGTCCCGGCCGTCCTCGAGGGCGAACCCGTAGGCACGGGAGTTCAGGTCCGCGTACGCCTCGAGCTGCTCGTCGGTGGTCACCCGCTCGAAGGTCAGACGCGGGTGCTCGGGTGCCGCCCCGTCCGGGACGTCGGCGCTCATCCCCATCCCGGAGAACGCGCGGGTCAGCCCGGCGCGGTCGGCCGCCTCGGGCAGCGCCCGGCGCGCGGCGTCGTCCAGCAGGTCCTCGAACAGCCACAGGTGCCCCGGACGGGACTTCCCGCGCATGATCCGCGCGGCCTCCCCCAACCGCTGGTCGAGCAACGCCGGGTCCACACCGACCTCGGTGAGGGTGAGGCAGTTCCAGAACGGGAAGCGCGACTCGGCCCACCGGACGGCCACTCCGGGGAGGTCCCGGACGTCGGCCGTCGGACTGGCGTCGAGCACCAGGCCGCGCCAGGCGGTGGCCAACTGCTCCACCGACTCCACCGTGTCCTCCAGCGTCTCGGTCATCCACCCAGATTCCCACCACGCGGCGGGCTGGCGGGCTCGCTCGTCGATCATGACCGCAATGCCCGACACGGTCCACCTGATCGGGTGAGGCGCGGGTCCCGCCAGGACGAAGCTCCGGCGGCTGGTGACCGCCGAGTCCCTGCCGACGAGGCGGCTCCTCGCATGCCGGCGCCCTCGGCCTCGACCACTCCCGTCGGGAGAACGGGCCAGACCTGCGGGCACCGTGTGCTCCCGCGACACATGCCGGGAGGACCAGCGCCCGGCCCCTGCCAGGCCGCTGCCCGCCTGGTGCTCGTTCCCCCGGCGTCGGCCCACCCGCCGATCGGGCCCGGGGGGGCCGGGCGGAGCACGGGCGTTCAGGCACCGGCGCTCCCGGCGTTCGCGGGTGTCGGGCGCTCGGGTTCGTGGCCCTCGGCCGCCCGCTGGCGGACGGTGCTGTTCGGGGTGTTCGCGGGCGGCGCACCGGGCGGCGCCGTCCTGCCCGTGCGCTCCCCCAGCGCACGGCCACGCCCGCCCTGGCCGGGGCACGGGGAGCTGGCGGGTGTCACCCGAACCAGGGGCCGGCAGCGGTGGGTGGCAGCGCGCACCCAGCCGTGGCGGAGAACGGGCTGATCCGCAGGGCCGCTGCGCAGAAGCGTGGGCAGCGGGTGACGTGGTGGTCAGGCCGGGAGCGCGACCGCCGCCAACGCGGCGCGCAGCCGTTGGAGGTCGGCGGGCGGTGCGGGGAGCAACGGACGGCGCACCGTGGCGTGCGGGATCACCCCGAGCTCGACGAGCGCGGCCTTGGCCATGATCGCGCCCTGCGAGGTGCGCATCACCGCGTCCGCGAGGGGGAGCAGCCCGGACTGGAGCTCCCGCGCACGGGTGAGGTCTCCGGTGTGGACGGCTCCTAGGAGCTCGGCGTTGCGGCCGGCCGCGACATTGCCCACCACGCTGACCACACCCACCGCCCCGCACGCGAGGTAGGGCAGGTTCAGTTCGTCGATGCCGCAGTAGTAGGCCAGCGACGTACCGGCCATGACGGTCATCGCCTCGAACAGGTCCCCCTTGGCGTCCTTGACCGCGCGGATCAGGGGGTGGCCGGCGAGTTCCACCAGCGTCGCGGCTTCCAGCGCGGTCCCGGTGCGCGCGGGGACGTCG
Source organism: Actinoalloteichus caeruleus DSM 43889 (assembly GCF_000429185.2). Lineage (GTDB taxonomy): Bacteria > Actinomycetota > Actinomycetes > Mycobacteriales > Pseudonocardiaceae > Actinoalloteichus_B > Actinoalloteichus_B caeruleus. The sequence goes on from NZ_AUBJ02000001.1 coordinate 1,346,749, forward strand.
TAGAGCATCACCGGGAGGCCGGTGGCCTCGGCGACCTCCGTGCAGTGGGCGACGACCCCGGCCTGCGTCGGCCTGGAGTAGTAGGGGCAGACGAGCAGCAGCGCGTCGGCTCCGGCGGCTTCTGCCTGCCGTGCCTGGCGCACGCTGGCGGCGGTGTCGTGGGTGCCGACCCCGGCGATCACCCGAGCCCGGCTCCCGGTCCGGGCGGCCACGGTCCGCACCAGCCAGGCGGTCTCCGCGTCGGTGAGGGTGGGGGCCTCACCGGTGGTCCCGCCGACGACGATCCCGTCGCACCCGTTGTCCACCAGGTGGTCGACCAGCGTGAGGAGAGCGGGTTCGCTGATCGCCCCGTCGGGGCGCATCGGCGTCACCATCGCGACGAGGTTCGTGCCGAACACGAGGTGGGCGGGGATCGACGGGTCGGTCATGCCTCGATCCTGTCGATGCCCATACCTGCGGTCCAGCGAGGGTTTCTTGCCGGTACCGCGTAGCATCCCTTCGTGATCGACGTCGTTGGCCTGCGGGCGCTGCGGTCGGTGGCCGCTCTCGGCAGCCTGGTGCGCGCGGCCGACCAGCTCGGGTTCACGGCCTCCGCGGTTTCCCAGCAGATCAAGCGGTTGGAACGCCAGCTCGGGGTCCCCGTGCTCTCCCCGGCTGGCCGAGGGGTGGTGCTCACGCCGGCCGGGCAGGCCCTCGTCGACCGCGCACCCGAGGTGTTCCAGGCGCTGGAACGGTGCGCCGACGCCGCCCAGTCGGTGGCGGACGGCGCTCCACGCGGGGTGATCCGGGTGGTCGCCTTCTCCACCGCCGTTCGAGGACTGCTCGCCCCCGCCCTCCCCCGTCTGTCGTCGAACTGCCCCGACCTCCGGCCGAGGATCACCGAACAGGACCCCGAGGAGGCCCTGCACAGCGTCGACGCCGGTACGGCCGATCTCGCCCTGGTCCACGACGCCGACGGGTTGCCGACCGCGCTGCCGCCCTCCCTCGTCCAGCGCCACGTCCACACCGACGTCGGCGACGTCGTCATGCACCGGACGCACCCGCTCGCGCGGTGCGACGCGCCCCTCGCGGAGACCGACCTGGCGAGCCACAGCTGGGTGACGAGCCCGCCCGGCACCGTCTGCCACCAGTGGTTCCGGCGGCTGTTCGCCCAGGCACCCGAGGAGCCCGACGTGCGGCACCTGATCGACGACTTCGCCACCCAGCTGTCCCTGGTCTCATCCGGTGAGGTCGTCGCGCTGGTCCCTCGCCTGGCCCGCCCTCCGCTGGGGGCGGAGCTGGTAGCCCGCCCGCTGCGGCGGCAACCGAAGCGTGAGGTCCATGCGGCGTGGCGGCGCAGCGCCGACACCAGCCCGGCGATCCGCGCGCTGCTCGCCGAACTGGGGTTTCCGGATTCGGGCCGGCCACGGTAGTTGGATGTCGAATCGGGTGGGCACGGTCAGGCCGCCCCGGCGGTGTGGTGTTCCGCGTTCGTGAGGAAGCCGGCCTGGCACCTCTCGCTCGTTCACATCCACTGCCCCGCGCCCCCTCCACTGAGGTCGATGTTCCTCACGGGGCCACCGGTCGACCACCGTGGTGTCGTCAGAGCAGGACGGAACGAGGGCGTCCGGTCACGGCGGACAACCGACGCCTGACCGGGGGTGGGTGGGTGGGTGGTGTCGACGGTTCGCGAGGAGGCGCGGGCGGACGATTGGGGGATTGGTTCGTTCGGGACTGAAGGCACGGAACGTGTCATCGTGTGTGGGCGCTCAGGGGCCTGTCTCGGTACGGACTGGTTCTCCGCGAGTCCGTACCGCCCGGCAGTCCGATCACACTGGCGATCGGTCCCGAGGCGGTGTCGAAAACCCGAGCGGGGAACCGCTCCGCGCCCCGTGGCGACGTGCCACGAGAAACGGAGCGGCGCCCGTTCCGGCGGCCCACTCCCCCTCGGCGGGGCGAGGACCTCCGCCCTGAGCTCACGACGTCCTTCCCGGATGCGACCTGGAGCCGATCCTCGGACCGGCGCCAGCACGTGGGGACCTCCGGCGTCAGTGCCGCGCGGCGGTTCGGGTGCGGCGCTCGCCGTCCCAGGGTCCGACCAGGCGGGTCACGGCCGGAAGCCCCCGTTCCCGCCCGCCGCGCACCCGCGTCACAGGGAGCAGGTGGCGCCTTCCGCTGGCACCTGGAGGTTGATCAGGTACTCGGCGGCGATCTCGTCGACGCAGGGATTCGTTCCCAAGTTGACGATGCCGTGCCCCTCCCCTTCGACGGTGAGCAGCGCGCTGCCGAGGCTGTCGGCGAGCACCTGGGCTCCGGCGTGGGGCGTGGTCGGGTCGCCGGTGATGGAGACGACGAGGGTGTCGGGCAGCCCCTCGATGTCCTGGGCGTAGGGGAACCCGAGGTTCGGTTCGGCGGGCCAGTGCTCACAGGTGTCGCGGGCTCCGCCGGTGACGTCGACGCCGGGGTCCATGAAGGGCGCGGCCTCGTGGATCGCGGTGCGCAGCCGTCCACCTTCCTCCGGGGTGAGCCGGTCCTCGTCCAGGCAGTTGATGGCGTAGTTGGCCTCGGCGAAGTTCGTCCAGCGGCCCTCCGGGTCGCGGCCGCCGAAGTCGTGGTTCATCTGGAGCAGCTCGTCGCCCCGTCCGTCCTCGATCTCGGCGATTCCAGCGATGATCCGGGGCCACGCGTCCTCGGTGTACAGGCCGGTGATGACGCCTCCGATGGCCTCGTCGAAGCCGAGTTCCGCGTCGAGCGCGGGCACGGGGTCGACGTACAACGGCTGGACGAGGTCCTGGAACACCTCGGTCGCTCGGTCCGGGTCGGGACCGAGCGGGCAGTCCTCCCGCTCGGCGCAGCGCGCGGCCATGCGGTCGAAGGCGGCCTGGAATCCGGCGTAGGCGCTGACCCGCCGTTCGACGGTGCCCTGTGTGGGGTCACCGGCGCCGTCCAGCAGCATGGCCCGCACGTTCTGGGGGAACTGTTCGGCGTACACCGCGCCGAGGCGGGTTCCGTAGCTCTGCCCCAGGAAGGTGAGTTCGTCGTCGCCGAGGACGGCGCGCAGCACGTCGATGTCGCGGGCCGCGTCCCGGGTGCCGACGTGGGCGAGGACGTCGAGCCCCCCGGAGCCTTCCGCGCACCGCTCGACCAGCCGTCGGGTGTCCTCCTCGGTGAACTGGGCCGTCGTGCCCTGCGCGGTGAGGGGGACCGCGCCGCGGTCGGCCTCCTCGTCGGAGTAGCAGTCGATCGCGGGGGTCGAGGCGCCCACGCCACGCGGGTCGAGGCCCACCAGGTCGAACCGTTCGGTCAACGGGCTGTCCTTGAGCGTCAGCGCCGCGAAGGCGGCGCCGAACAGTCCCGATCCGCCTGGCCCGCCGGGGTTGGTCACCAGTGAGCCCACCGCGTCGCCGGAGGCGGGCAGCCGTAGGACGGCGACGTGGATGGTCCGGCCGCCGGGTTCGTCGTAGTCCAGCGGCACCTCGAGGCGCGCGCACTCCAACCCGTCGCTGAGGGCGTAGACGCTGGACTCGGTGGAGGTCGTCGCGTACTCGTCGCACTCCTCCCAGGCGAGTTCCTGGTCGTGGAACGCCTCGAGACCGGAGGGTGTTGGCGAGGTGGGAGGGGCGGACGGTTCGGATTCCGGGGCGACGCAGCCGGCGAGTGGCACGAGTAGCGCGGTCGTCGCGACGCCGACCCTCGCGCGGGCGGAGGAGCGTGGGTGCAAGGGGATCCTTTCCTCGGTCGACGGCGCGTGGCGCGTCGAGGTGGGGTGTTCCTGGCCGTGGACGCGGGGACCGGGGGCGGCTGCCGGTGCGCTCGCGGCGGCGGACGCCTCAGCGTGCGGTGCGTGCTTCGGCCCGGTTGGACTGGCGCGGGTGGGCGCGCCACCCGCATCACGCTGGCGTGGTCGCCGTACCCGCCGCCGGGGTGGGCTGGACGGGATCAGGTCGTGGCGCGTGTGACGAGGACGACGATCTCGATGGCCTGACCGGCCCCGAAGCTGGGGGCAGCGTGCTCACCGCCTCCCGGCCCTGCCGGCCCAGGTCGTTGAGGTCACGTTCGATGCGTTCGTAGTCGAAGCCCTTCATGCTGAGCGGGTAGGAGCGGGTCCGGTACGCCCGGAGCCGGGTCATCGCGTGTCCTCATCGGTTCTGGGAGCGAGCCGGCGGTGCGCGCTCCTGGTGGGTGGTGGAACCGGCAGGTGAGCACGGGCGTCCTGGGCGTCGGGTCCCGTCGGACGGCCGGGCCGACGGTGGGCGGGAAGGTGCCTTGCCGCGGGGATGTCGAGGCCAGGCGTGGTGACGGGGCGAGGTCGCCGCGCTCCTCCGGTCGCCCCGGCGCGGCTGGTCAGGCCTCGGGGCTGGAGGTCGGCCCACGGGGTGGACGTCGTTGGTCCGGGCGGTCGATGGGCGTGAACGCCGGGGCCGGCCGGGGCGGCCGGCGACGGGGACTGGCCCCTTCACGGGGTTTCCGGTCCCGGGGCCGGTGCCGAAGGCGTGCGACAGGTGCCCGCGTCGGCGGGCGTCACGTCCCCGCACGCGTCGCGGGAGCGTTGTCCTGCCGTCGGGCGGGCGCGGACCACGGGGCCCGCTGGTGCGCGGCGACGGGTGTCGCGCGCCCGGGCAGCCGGTCCCACCGTCGTGGCCGACCGGTGCTCGTGGGCCGGAGGCGGCGGCTCCCCGTGGGTGGTCGCGTCGTACGGCGCGTGGTGGTGGTCATGCCCCCATCCCAGCCGTCGGGCCGCTCCCCCGGCAGTGTGGCCGCGTCATGATCTGGCCGTGACATCTCGAGGGTCGAGGCGTGACGTGATGTCACTGGTGGGTGGCACGGAGCTCGACTCGCCCCAGGCCATCAGTGTCATCCGGGCCAGCTGACCCCGTCACCGCGCGGCTGGCCACCCCGCTCCACCTCGGGTCGCGCCGCTCAGCGGTCCGGGGCGGCGCGATGCCAGCGTGCGCCAGCCAAGCTCCCCGCGTCGCCGCTGCGGAACGGCGGTCGACCAACCCCGGGCCGATCACGTTGCGTGACGTCGAGTACTCGTGGTCCACCGCCGCGCCCCCGGGTGGACCAGCCCACCTCGCCGGAGGGCCCGAACCGAGCCGGGCACCGGGCGGCAGGCCACACCCGACCGGCCGTGGGATCCGGCATTCAGGCGTTTCTCCGCCTTCCCACCGTTTTCACCCTTCAGTGTGGTGTCCATTCTTTCACTACTCGCGGTGGTCCTTTTCTGGAATAGTCGTCCCCGTCGCCGAGGAGCACCAGATCCGCAATCGCGGCGAAGTTTCGGGTTTCTCGTTCCCCTTCCGCGGTGGGCGAGACCGAGGAAAGGTGACCGTTCGATGCGGAAAGAAGCGGTGAGCCGGATCAGGCTCGTCTTCGACCTGCTCGACACCAATGGTGACGGCCATGTGGAGTCCGGTGACTTCGAGCTCATGGCCGACCGGGTCGTCCAGGCCTCTCCCGACATCAGTGACGCGGCCGGTGAGACGCTGCGATCGACCTTCCACGGGTTCTGGCGCGCGCTGGTCACCGAGCTGGACAGCGACGGCGACGGCAGGGTGAGCTTCGACGAGTACGCGGTATGCGTGCTGTCACCGGACCGTTTCCACGCTCCCATCAGCGCCTTCGCGGCAGCGCTCGCCGGCCTTGGTGACCGCGACCAGGACGGGCTTGTCACACGTCCCGACTTCGTCGCGCTCATGCGGGCAATCGGATTCGAGGAGGGCAGGATCAACGCCCTCTTCGACGACCTCCAGCCCACGGCCTCGGACCGGATACCGGCGGCGACGTGGGTGGAGGCCGTCATCGACTTCTACAGCCCGACCAGGAGCGGTGTCGCGGGCGACCGCCTCGTCGGCGACTCCGCCGCGCCCTGATCCGTGGAACGGAACGGAGATATTCCCATGACTCCAGTGGTCGGACTCGCCGTCGGGCGGGGAACGGGCCCAGAACTGGCGTCCGCATTCGAGCGCGTACTCCTCACGCTCGCCGAGATGAATTCGGTTGGCGTGCGCATCGAACGGTCGCCGCGCCGCTACCATTCCTATGTCTCCCTCCGCGATGAGGGCGATGCCGAGCGGATCCGCGGGCTCACGCACGAGGACGCGGAGCACTACGAGGAGTTCTGCCGCACCCAGGCCCAGCTCGGAACCAGGGTGATCTTCCGGACGGCGATCAACGCCCAGTCGCTGTACCTGGTCCGGCAACGGTTGCACGCGGTCAAGGTCGACCTCATCGCGGACCAGGGCACCTCCCTGTTGCTGGTCCGGGACCAGACACAGGGTTTCTACAGCGGCGAGAACACCCACACCCCGGGCGCCGTCCAGCGGACGATGACCTTCAGCAAGGAGACCACGGAGACGATCATCAGGTTCGCCCTGCGGCGCGCACGCCGGCAGTGGCCCGACGAATCGGCCGATCGCATCGTCATGGCGTACAAGTTCCACCTGCTCGACGGCGCGCTCGGTGAGTGGGTCGCCGAGATCGCGGGGCGGCTCGGCGTGGACATCGGGTTGTTCCAGCCGGACACCGTGAACCGGAACCTGATCGAGCAGGGGTTGCCGGGGCGCACGCTGGTCATCGCCGGGAACGAGTGGGCAGACATCATGCACGTCGTCCTGCTGGACCGCTTCGGCTTCGAACGGCAGGAGAACCGGTGCACCGAGAACGTCTACCTGCACCCCGACGTCGAGGGGTTGGTGGAGTACCAGACGGTGCACGGTTCGGCCGATGACCTGGCTGGGCGGGACAGGGTGAACCCGGTCGCCACGATCCGGGCGGCCTCGGCGATCGCCGAGGAGCACGTCGGCTGCCAGGGCGCGGTGGCGGCGGTGGACGGGGCGCTGGCGGCGCTGCTGGACAGGGGCGTGAGCACGCCCGACCTCGGTGGTCGGCACTCGACGACGGAGGTGGTGGACGCACTGCTCGAGGAGCTCGGCGCGCGGGGGCCGCCGGTTCGTCCCCGTTGGCGGCCGTGGCGGCCGAGGAATGACCTCCTCGGCCGGCACCGCGCTGGTCGTCATGGACATGCAGAACGACTTCTGCGTCGGCCCGGGCGTGGAGTCGCGGTTCGGTGGGAGGCTCGACGTCCTCAGCGCCGCGATCACGGGCACCGTCCGGGCGGTGGCGGCCGCGAGGGCGCGCGGAACGGAGGTCGTCTTCGTGCGCCTCCACGGCGACGTGGCGTTCCAGGGGCCGAGTTGGCGCCGGAGGAATCTGCTGCTGGACAAGCCGACCAAGTGTCGGGCAGGCTCCTGGGGAGCGGATTTCCACGCGGTCTCACCGGAACCGGCGGACCGTGTCTTCACCAAACGAGCCTGTTTCGACGCCTTCCTCAGTGACGGGTTCGCCGACCACCTCGCGCGTCAGGGGACCGAGCACCTGGTGTTCGTCGGACTCTACGCCGACGTGTGCGTGGACTCCACCGCGCGGACGGCGTTCCAGCGCGGTCTCCACGTCACCGTGCTGACGGACTGCACCACCAGCCTGCACCTGCCGGACGAGACGACCTTCCGGTTCATGAGAACCGTCTACGGGGCGCGCACCACCTCCCACGACAGGCCGGAGGTGTGGTCGCCCCCCTTGAGCGAAGTGAGGACACGTGACCAGCACCCAACAGCCGGGTACGGGCGTGGAGAGCGGAGTCGGTCTGACGGCCTTCATGGTCGCCGCGGCACGGGCGATGGAGACCCACCGCACCGACTCGTTGGCGAGTGACCCCTACGCGGAGCACTTCGTCCGGGCCGCCCCGGCCTGCGCGGACTGGCCGCTGCGCATCGAACACGCGCCCGGGGGTGACGCCAACCCGCTGTGGGGGCGGCTCGGCCGGTACTTCGGCCTGCGGACCAGGGTTCTCGACGACTTCGTCGCGCGGGCGCTCGGTTCGGGTACCCGGCAGGCGGTCCTGCTCGGCGCTGGCCTGGACTCGCGGGCGTTCCGGCTGGACTGGCCCACGGGGTGCGTGGTGTTCGAGCTCGACCAGCCGACGGTCCTGGGGTTCAAGCAGGATGTGCTGGACGGGATCGGAGCCACCCCGAGGGCGTCCAGAAGACCCCTGGGTTGTGATCTGCGGGATGACTGGGCGCCCATGCTGCTCGACGCGGGTTTCGACCCCGCCCTGCCCACGGTCTGGTTGGCCGAGGGGCTGTTGCTCTACATCCCGGCCGACGGCGAACGGAGGCTCATCGAGACCATCGACCGGCTGAGCGCACCGGGGAGCGCCCTGGCCTTCGAGATCAAGCGGGGAACGGAGCTCCCGGAGGTCCGTGAGAGCGCCATCTACACCTCGACGAGGCACCAGATCGGTGTCGACCTGGTCGGCCTGTTCGAGATGGAACGGAAACCCGACTCGGCCGGTCACCTGCTGGCGACCGGCTGGTCGGTGGACGTCACGACCCCGTTCGACTTCACCCGCCGGCTGGGTCGCGGGCCGCTGCCCGAAGCGCGGGACGCGCTGGCGAGCAACAGGTGGGTCTTCGGGAGCCGGGGCTGAGCACCGCTCCCGCCCGTCTCGTCGTCCGGCCACCGGCACGGTCCGAGGTGGCGGAGGGCGGGCCGGATCCTCGGTGGCCTCGCCGTGCGGCCGAACGGCGAGGCGCGACCGTTCCTTGGGAGTCGTCGTTGCGCCGCCACGGACCCGGGGCTTCGGCGTGCCCCTCCCGCTGCTCCACGTGACGGCGCACGTGGTCCGACCACCCGAGCTCACCGGTCGTTCCCGGTCCTGAGGTGGGTGGGTCAGGTCAGGTCCACGCCCGCCCAGGTAGCTCGGATCGGCGAGGGGTCGTCGCGCACCACCGGGTCGGCGTCGAAGCACATGGTGGTTCGACGTGCCGGTTCGTAACGTGGCCAGGGCACCTCACCCGTGGCGGCGAACCGGACCCAGGTCGAGTGCATGTGGTCCGCGAGCGGCTGGGGCGGGTTCGGGCCGGTGACCCACCGCATCACGGGGTCGTCCAGGAGGTCGAAGACGAACGGGATCTCCAGGAAGTGGCAGGCTCCGAGGTGGCCGTCGAACTGGGGCGAGCGCCAGGTGAACTCGTACATGTGGGTGCGGGCGGCCGCGTCAACTCGTGCTTCGGCGAGCCGGATCGCCGGTATCCGGTAGAACCAGTCCCCCTGGAGGATCGCGAGGAGCTCGCCGGGGGTCGCGTCGGGGTACGCGGTCCGGTAGTCGGTGGCGGCGCTGTCGGGTAGCCGGTAGAGCCGCAGCGCGTCGAGGAACGCGGCGTCGGTGACCGAGTCGAGCCCGGCGAAGGGCACCAACGAGAGGCGTCCCTCCTCGGCGTTCTGCCCGATGAGGACGTCCACGTCACTTCCCGCTCCCGACGCGATCGCCTCGAGGGGAACGCGGGGAAGGGTGACGCCGTCGACCGTGGGCCGCCACATGTTGACCCGTGCCCCGGGTTCGGCACCCCACCGCTGGGGGTCGGGCGTGCGGGCGAGGTCCCCTGCCACGGACAGCTGGGCGGCGAGGAGGCGATCCACTCCGGCCTCGGCGACGGCTTCGCGGGTGGGGGCGACCCCGAGCATGTCGGCGACGCGGTGACCGATCTCCCGACCGGTGTCGAGGGAGTAGCAGAGGTTACCGGCTCCGCTCTGCATGATGGCGCGGCGGAACAGTCCCCTGGCGTTGGGCATCGTGAGCAGGGTGCCGACGCTCATCGCTCCGGAGGACTGCCCGAAGACGGTGACGTTGTCCGGGTCGCCGCCGAAGGCGGCGATGTTGTCGTGCACCCATTCCAGGGCGGCGATCTGGTCGAGCAGCCCGACGTTGGCGATGTCGTCGTCGAGGACGAGGAAGCCCTCCGCGCCGAGCCGGTAGTTGATGGCCACCAGCACGACTCCGTCGCGGGCGAAGCGGCTCCCGTCGTAGATGACGTTGTTGCCGGTGTCGAAGCCCCCACCGGGGATCCACACCATGACTGGTTGCCGGGCGTCCCCGGGTTGGCTGGTCCAGACGTTGACGTTGAGGTAGTCGGCGCCGGCGACGGTGGGGAGGAACGCGTCGAGGGGCGGCGGCGTCGGGAGTTGTGGAGGTGTGGGGCCGTCGGCACCAGCGTCACGCACTCCGGCCCAGGGCGGCGCCGGGTTCGGTGGCAGGAATCGGTTCGGGCCGCTGGGTGCGGCGGCGTAGGGGATCCCGAGGAAGCGGTGCACGCCGTTCTCGTTCCTGCCGCGCACCCTGCCGGCCCGCGTCGTGACCACGGCCCCCTCGGAGGAGGAGTCCTGGTCGGTGCCGCTCGGCGGGTGGTGCCGATCTCTCACGTGCTGTCCTCTCGGTGTGGGGCGACGGCGGGGCGGGGCGTGCCGTCCTGGCCCACGGCCATCGTCGCACCGCGTTGGGGACCGGTCGACCAGTGTTCTACCGGGGCCGAATGGCGGGTCGGCGCCCTCCGTTCGGACGAACGCGCGGGGTTCACCCGAGGTCGATGTCAGCTCCTCGCCCAGGGACCGATGTGTACACCGCCACGGGTCCGGGTAGCCCGGACACGGTTCGCCCGACGAACGCGTGGATGGTGTCGCGACCACGAGGCACAAACACAACCCTATGGTTGGTAAATGTCCAACAGATCTTTCTCCGCGACAACCTTGTCCTTCCAGGTGCGTCTGGATGGGTGAAGGGACACGACAGACAGGAGGACCTGCGATGATGCGACGTCCTGGTGTGCTCATTCCCGCCGTCCTCGCCTTCGGCGGGGTGTTCCTGGTCGGGTGCGGGGAGGGCTCCGGCGACCAGGAGCCGACCAGTCCCGGCGACGGCGTCGACGCGACGACCGGGTCCGGGCTGGACGAACCGACGACGGACCCGGGCCTCGGGGCGCCGACGTCGGGGTCGGCCACCTCCGGGGCGGGAACCGCCGAACCGGGGGCGGGCGGAGCGGCCGACGATGGCGCGACGTCGGCGACCGACGACCTGGAACGGGTGGACTGCGGCGAGATCGAGACCGACACCGGCGCGCACCGGCTGATCGCCATGCCCACGGTCGGCGGCCGGGTGGGCTGCACCGAGGCGTTCAACGTGATCGACGAGTTCCTCTCGCTGCCGGACGAGGAGAAGGCCGAGGCAGCCCTCGGGAACGTGGACGTCTCCCACGGCTGGTCGTGCACCGTCGACGACGGTGAGACGGCCGGGATCGCCTGCGTCAAGGGCTCGGCCGGCGACGACTACGAGTTCGCTTTCCACACCGAACCCTGATCCCCCGCCACGCCCCGTTCCCGCCCGGGTTCGACGAACGCGGCTCGGGCGTGGGCGACCGCGCGGATGGCGTGGGGCGGGTGGCCCGGCGGCGCGGGACGGAGCGGCCCCCGGGGCCACCCCACGGCCGGGTCACCCGCCGGGTACGGGTGGTCCGGAGGTCAGCCGTTCGTCTCCTCGACGAGCCACCGGTCGGCGGCACGTCCGGAGGTCAGCCGGACGACGCGCACCCCGCTCCTCCGCAGGGCCGCGAGCCTCCCCGGCAGTTCCGCCTGGTGCGCGCGCTGGGACCGCACCGCCCACACGAGCAGGGAGTGCCGGCCGAACAACGCCGACCAGTCCTCGCGGTTGCCCGCCCACAGTTCGGTGCGGTGCCGGATCCGCCGGACGGTGCGGCGCAGGATCCTGGGGAGGATGACGGCCAGGGGCAGGTCCAGCCACACCACGAGGTCGGCCCGGGGCCAGAGGGTGTCGGCGACCCGGTCGATGTAGTTGCCGTCCACGACCCAGGCGGGCCGGTCGCGCAGCTCGGCGATGTCGGCGGCGAACTCCTCGGTGGGGCGGGGAGTCCAGTGGGGACCGTGGTGGAGCGCGTCGAGTTCGACGTGGTCGATCCCGAGTTCCCTCGCGAGCCTGGTCGCCAGGGTGCTCTTGCCGGAACCACTGGTACCGAGCACGACGATCCGCCTCGGGCGTGCCGTCTCCTCGTGCCCCCCGGTGCGTTCGGGACTCTCCGCCATCGGTCCGTTCTCCCCCTCGTCAGCGCAGCCGGCAGCCTAGCGGGTCGGCTCCCTGACCCCGATGGCTCCCACGCACGGGATCTCCGAGCACGCCGGCGGTGAACGGCGGGCCGGTGCTCGGCCCCAGCGAGGCGTCCGATCGATGCGGACACCAGCCCAAAAAATCTTGCCAGTCAGGAAATTTTTCCTCTTCGGCAACTTTTGCTACGGTGTCGTCCGTGAGCACGACCGAAGGCGGGCTGCGGGAACGCAAGAAGCGGGAGACACGCCTCGCACTGAGCCAGGCGACCATTCGCCTGGCCCTGGCACACGGGCTGGAGAACGTGTCGGTGGAGGACATCGCGGCCGAGGCGAACGTCTCGGAACGCACCTTCCGCAACTACTTCTCCAACAAGGCCGAGGCCGTGGTGGCCAACCACGTCGAACGCGGTCGGCGGACCGCGGCGGCCCTGCGGGCACGGCCAGCCGACGAACCGCTCTGGGACGCGCTGGTCCACGCGGTCGTCGAACAGTTCGAGCCCCCAGGAGGGACACCGCCGAGGCCGGACGACGCCTACGCCTCGGCACTGCGCGCGCTGCTCGCCACGCCCGCGGTCCAGCACGAGGTGTTCCGCGCGCACGCCACCTCGCAGCGGGAACTCGCGGCCGCCGTGGCCGAGCGCACCGGCACCGAGCCGGAGGACCTGTACCCGGGCACCGTCGCCGCCGTCGTCGGCGCCGGGCTCGGCTCGGCGCTGACGCACTGGACCCGTGATCCTCGGCAGTCGCTCGTCGCGTTGCTCCGCGAGGTCTTCGACCAGATCCGCACAGGTATGCCGGCGCCCAGCCGGAACCCGCCAGGCCGAACCCTCGGCGCCTCCGCCGAACCCGGTCCGACGCCGCGGCGCGAGACGGAGGGAAACCCATGAACGACGTGGTCATCGTTGGCGGCGGCCCCAACGGACTGATGCTCGCCTGCGAGCTCGCCCTCGGAGGCGTCCGCCCGGTGGTGTTGGAACGCCGCACCGAACCGAATCCGGAACCCCGGTCGAACGGGCTCGTCGGGCAGGTCGTCAGGATGGTGGACCGCCGGGGGCTGTTCGAACGGCTCAGCGGCCAGCCCGGCCCGCCACGGGCCCACCGGGGGCACTACGTGTTCGGGGCGTTACCGCTCGACCTGGGCCTGGTGGAGGACAGCCCGCTCCACACCCTCCCGGTGCCGGAACGGGACCTCGTGGGCGTGCTCGAGGACCGCGCCCGCGAATTGGGCGTCGACATCCGCCGGGGGCACGAGTGCACCGGCCTCGTCCAGGACGACGACGGCGTCACCCTCGCCGTCGACGGTCCACGAGGTGCCCACGAACTGCGGGCCAGGTACCTCGTGGGGGCCGACAGCGCGCACAGCGCGGTCCGCGAGGCCGCCGGGATCGGGTTCCCGGGTGTCACCCACGACAGGACCACCACGCGCACGGCGCACGCCACGGTGCCGCCGGAGTGGGTGGACGCGGCGACCGGCGTCCTGACCGTGCCTGGTCACGGTGCCGTCCCGCCGTTCCTGCCGGCCCGCACGGCCCACGGCGGTTTCACCTACGCGCCGCTCCCGGGGCGCCCCCCGCTGATCGCCACCGTCGAGTGGGACGGGCCGGACATCGACGTCCCCATGAGCCTGGAGGAGATGCGGGCCAGCGTGCGCAGGGTGCTGGGTACCGACGTTCCCCTCCAGTCGCCGGCTGGCGAGGGGCCACACCTGCTGCGCCGGCTCCGGGGCGGCAACACCCGCGTCGCGGAGCGGTACCGGGCGGGCCGGGTGTTCCTCGTCGGCGACGCGGCGCACGTCCTCCCCGCCGGCGGAACGGGGCTGAACCTGGGCCTCCAGGACGCGATCAACCTCGGGTGGAAGCTCGCGGCTCGGCTCACGGGCGGGGTCGACGTGCTGGACACCTATGACACCGAACGCCGACCGCACGCCGACCGCGCCATCACCTTCTCGCAGGCCCAGGCGGCGTTGCTCGCGCCTGGCGACGACGTCACGGGCCTGCGCCAGGTGTTCGGCGAGCTGCTCACCCAACCTGGCGTCGTCCGGGTCCTCGCCGATCTCGTGGCCGGTTCGGACGTCCGGTACCCGGTGGCGGAAGGAGCCCACCCGTGGGCGGGGTGGGCCGCGCCGGAACTGGACCTGCGCACCTCGCGGGGAACGGTGCGGCTGTCCGAAATGGTCAGGGCAGCGCGTCCCCTGCTGCTGGACCTCACCGAGGGCGGTGAACTGGATGTCGCGGGAGTCGAGGTCGTGCGGGCCAGGGCGGACACCGACGTGACGGCTCTCCTCCTCCGACCGGATTCCTGGGTGGCGTGGGCGTCGAACGAGCCCCGGCCGGACCAGGAGGGCCCGCGGCACGCCGTCGACCAGTGGTTCGCCGCCGGCTGAGCGGGACGGCCGCGCCGGTCGACGGTGGGCGGCCCCGCCCACGGGCCGACCGGTACCACCTCTACCGTGCTCGGTCGTGACCGACGTCGACTCCCACCTGTCCCGGACCGCCACCGCCTACGACCAGCTGGCCGTGCCCTACGCCGAGTTCGCCCGCGACGCCTTGGCCGGCCTTCCGCTGGATCGCGCGGTGCTCGCCGCCTTCGCCGAACTCGTGCGGACCACGAGCCCGGGCCCGGTGGTCGAGCTGGGTTGCGGCCCCGGGCAGCTGACCGCGCACCTGCGGGAGCTCGGCCTGGACGTCTTCGGCGTCGACCTCTCCCCAGCGATGATCGACATCGCCAGCCGGGCGTATCCCGACCTGCGGTTCGACCTCGGGTCGATGGACCGCCTCGACCTGGCCGACGGGTCGGTGTCCGGCATCGTGTCCTGGTACTCGATCATCCACGCCCCGCCGGAGAGCGTTCCCGGGTACCTGGCCGAATTCGGTCGGGTGCTCGCCACCGGTGGTCACCTCCTCCTCGGCTTCTTCGAGTCGGAGGGCGACCCGGTGACCGCGTTCGACCACAGGGTCGTCACCGCCTACCGCTGGCCGGTCGACGAACTCGCGGAGCTGCTCGACCGGGCGGGCTTCCTGGAGGTGGGTCGGATGACGCGGGAGCCTGGCGAGGGTGAGCGGTTCCGCCGTGGCCATCTCCTGGTGCGGCGTGCCGCCGGGCGGGGGTGACCACCCGGCGGCACGTGCCGGCCCGGTGGACGCCCGGGGCGCCGTCACTCCGGCTCCTCCTGGTGGCGGAACGGAGCCGGGTCGGTCACCGGTCGGCGGTCGAGGACGAGATCGGCGAGCAGGGCGGCGGAACCAGGGCCGAGGATGAAGCCCTCCCCGCCGTGCCCGCAGCAGACGTACAGGTCGTCGTCGATCTCGTCGATGATCGGTCTGCCGGTGGGCGACAGGGGTCGGACGCCGGAGCGACGGCCGGCCACCGGGATGTCGGCGAGCGCGGGTACCAGGGTGGCGGCGCGGCGCAGGATGCGGCGGTCGAGATCGGCCGGTTCCGCCTGGTCCTCCGCCGTCCAGCTGGCGCCGACGAGAACGACACCGTCGGCGCGCTGGTGGACCAGGAGCCCGACCGCCGTCCCGGTCCTGGCTGGCCCGATGCTGACCTCGCCCAGGATGTGGCCGAGCAGTGGGGCGGTGGGAACCGTGCGCAGGAGGCGACCCCGCGACCCGGTCAGCCGCATGCGGTGCCCGAGCTGGGCGCACAGCTGTCGGGTGCCCAGTCCGGTGGTGAGGACGACGACGCGGTGGAGGCGGCCCGTGCCGTCGGTACCGCGCAACCGCCAGCGTCCGGGCTCGCGGAGGATGTCGACGACCGGGTCGTACTCCGACACGCGCACCCCGAGGGCCACCAGTTCGGCGTGCAGGGCGCGCGTGACCTCACGGGGGTCGATCCGCCTTGCCTCCGGCTGGTGCAGGGCCGCCCGGACGCCGGGGGCCAGCGCGGGTTCCAGGGCGGCGAGCTCGGGTCCGGCCAGGACGGTGCCGGGGCCGTCGAGGAGCGCGGCCGCCTCGGTCGCGGTCTCGGCGAGGACGAGCCGTCCGGTGGTCGTGCCGGGAGAGACCTCGTCGTAGGCGGTCAGGCTCGCCTTCCACAGGCCGGTCAGGGGCGCGGCCGGGGGGACGAGCTGCCCGTGGGCGGCGGCACTGGCACCGTCCCCGATCCCGGCGGCCGTGCGGAGGGTGACGGACAGGCCGGCGCGTGCCAGTGCACGGGCGGCGGAGAGACCGACCACGCCTCCGCCCACGACGACGGCCTCGGTCATGGCGCATCCCGCCGCGAGCGCGCGGATCGACGACGGCGATCCCGGTGCGGAGCCGAGCGGTGCCGGGGTTGCCCGTGCCGGTGGTCACCGCCGGGGGCGTGCCGAGCGGCCCGTGCCGCCGGGGCTCGCGTCGGCTCGCCGACCCCGTCGTCGTCCGGGCGACGCCGGGCGGGCGGTAACGGCGCGGTCGCCTTCCCGGTGACCATGACCGGTGGGGATTCCGGGACGTTGCCGTCGTGGGACGCCGACGCCGGCTGACACCGGGCCGGGAGCGGCGGCGGGAAGTGATCCGGCACGGTTTTCCTCGCCATGCCCCGCCGGAGAACTCGGAACACCGGTACACCGGCATACGGCGCCCCGATTCCCACCGCCCGCATTCGACCTCCCCGGTCGGGACCACCCAGGACTCTGCCACGAGCGGGAGAGCACCGGCAATCCCCCCATTCCCGCCGGGGAGCGGGAAGGACCGGAAATCGGACCGACGGCATTTCGCCGTGCGACGCGTTCCGTCCGCCCCTGGTGGTGGTGCCACGCTCCCCACTGGTCAGAGGTCGTGGCGCGAGGGCTTCCGCTCGACCGTCACGTGGGGATGACCAGGTGGTACGCGCGGCGCCGGGGCGCGCTGACCACCGGCCGGGGCGGGGTTGCGGGCACCGCGTCGGCTCGGCGGGACGGTGGCAGGCGGGGCAGGGGTTGGCCCCTTTGCTCCGAACGTGGGATTGACAGCGGCGGCCGCCGAATTCCGCGGGGCCCCGATGATTCGGGTGCCCGTTCGGTTCGCCACGGCCAATGGTCAGGATGTCCGGTGGTCGCTACGATCTGCCGTTGTGCGGACTCTCGCGGCACGAAATGCGCACCGCCCTCCGACGATGACCGGGACCCGCGAACAACGGTCGTCGTCGTGGGAGGCCGTGCCGCTGGAAATCGTTCCTCGAAACCGCTCGGCGAAAGGGGCGAGGGTCGTCCACCGTTTCGTCGGCCTCCCGCCGGGCGCCGCTGGGCGGGATGTCGGGGCCCCCCGTTCCACCCCGCGACGCGGGAGCGGCACGCCCGCGTCGACCTCCTCGCCGCCACCGGCCCCCGGGGGCCGCCCCCTCCCCCGCCGTGTCCCCTCGTCGGTGGGAGCGACGCCTCGGGCGCCGCTCCCCCCGCCCGCCCCCGCCGGTTCGCCACCCCGCGTTCCCGGCGCGACCGCCGGTTCGCCCCGTGGGGCCAGCCCGGTGATCAGCGGTCCCGGTTCCCGCCGTTCCGTCGCCTCCTCGGGGGGTGTCGACACCGGGGCCCGGTGGGTGCCGACGCGGGGCCAGGACGCATCCGCGCTCTGGGGGCCCGGCGGGGGATACGGGCCGCCGCGCCGCTGGGACGGCGCTGGGCGGCGCTCGTCCCGGGGGCCGGTGGAGCCCGGTGAGTGGTGGGGCGGACGTGCTCGCGTTGGCGCGGGCCGCGCGGGAGGTCGCCGCCGAGCACGCCGAGGACGTCGACGCGGCGGGTCGTTTCCCCCACGAGGTGCTGGACGTCCTGCGGGACAACGGTCTGCTCGGTCTGCTGGTGCCCCGGGACCACGGCGGGCTCGGCGGTGACCTGCGCGACCTGGTCGCGGTGACGTCCCGGATCGCGGAGGGATGCCTGTCCAGCGCCCTGGTGTACGCCATGCACTGCCAACAGGTGGACGCGCTCGTGCGGCACGCCGGTCGTGAACTCCGCGCCCACCTGTTGCCCCGGGTCGCCTCCGGCGGGACGTACCTCGCCTCGATCACCACCGAGCTCGGCTCGTCGGGTCTGCTCACCTGCGATCAGGAACTCGTGCCGGACGGGGAGCACCACGTGGTGCGGCGGGAGGCGCCGGTGGTCACCGGTGGCCGCCACGCCGACGGTTTCCTCGTGACGATGCGCGCCGCTCCCGACGCCACCCCTCGGCAGGTCAGCCTGGTCTACGCCGACCGCGATCAGGTCGAGGTGACGGCGGGACCACCGTGGGCGTCGCTGGGGATGCGTGGAGTGGAGAACGTCGGCCTGACGGTGTCCGGTCGGGTGCCCGACGGGCAGGTCCTCGGGGTTCCCGGCGGTTTCGCCGACATCGCGGTCGAGTCCTTCGCCCCGGTCGCCCACCTGGGGTGGAGCGCGGCGTGGCTCGGGGCGGCACGGGGCGCCTTCGGGGAGCTGGTGCGCCGGATCCGCCGCACTGACGGGGTCCGGGCGGACCCGAGGTCGGAGTTGGTGCGGCACCGGGTGGCCCGCGTCCGCGTTCGGCTGGAGGCCGTCGGGGGCTACCTGTCGGGCGTGTTGGACGAGGTGCTCGGGGCCCATGAGCGGGGGTCGTCGCTGGCGGGCGCGTCCTGCCAGATCCACCTGAACACGCTCAAGGTCCTCGCGGCCGAGGAGACCTACGCGGCCGCGAACGAGATGGTCGAACTGGCGGGGTTGCGCGCGGGCTACCTGCGGGGCTCCCGTCCGCCGTTGGAGCGGCTGGTGCGCGACCTGCGCTCCGCCTCGCTCAACCACGACGACGCCGCGTTGCTGACGTCCAGTGGGGCGCTGTGCCTGCTCGAGCCCACGGTGACCACGCTCGGGCCCGATCCGAGGAGTGTGTGCCGATGACCGGCTGGCCCGCCGAGTTCGAGGCGCTGGTACGCCAGTACCTGCCGTTGTTGCCCGCCGACGACCCGCTGCTGGGGGACCGGCGTCTCATCGACCTGGGCCTGGACTCGATGTCCACGGTCGGCCTGCTCGTCGACCTGGAGCAGGAGTTCGAGGTGGAGTTCCCGGACGAGGCGTTGACGGCCGAGACGTTCGGGACGGCGGAGTCGCTGTGGGTGGTCCTCGCTGGTCTTCGGGACGGCTCGGGCTGATCCGGGGTCAACCGCTGGTGCCGGCGCCGCCGAGGTTCCGGTGACACGGTCCCCGGGTGGGGGTCAGACCGGGTGGTGCCCCGCCGCTCACGTGGGATCACCCGGCGGGGAGCCCGCGCGCCGATCGTGACCGGTATCGCCGGCCCGGGTGCGCCGCCCGCGCTGGATGCGGTGGCGGCACGGGTGGTGGCGCGCCGGACGACCTGGCGGCGGGGAGGCAGGACACCGGTGGCGGCGTGCCCCGGTACCGGGCCGGCCGGGACGGGCGTCCCGGTTCGTCGCCGTCGCGGCCAGCCCGGGACCAGGCGGCGGGGAGGCGCCGAGGGGCGGGAGACCGGAACACCGGGGTGGCACGAGCGGACCGCGCGGGGTCGACGGTGAGGCGCGGTCCGCCCGGCACGGGCCCCGAACGATCCGAGGACGTCACGGCCGGGAGACGCGCCCGTCGGACGGCTCGTCGCACCGGACCGAGGAAGGACACGACCGTGCCCCACGCACACCGGCTGACCTCCGCGCAACTGACCTCGCTGGTGATCTTCCAGCACTCCCCGCCGAGCGAGGTGTTCGCCGACCTCCGCTGGAGCTTCACCTCCCCCGTGCGCGCCCACCACCTGGAACGGGCCGTCCGGATGCTCACCGCCCGGCACACCGCCCTGCGCGGCACCGTCGTCCCCGGCCAGGACGGGCACCTCCACCACGTCATCGCACCCCCCGACACCACCCCGACCATCCACCACCACGGCCCCCTCGACCCCGCCGACCTCGACGCCCTCGTCGAGGAACACCGCACCGCCCCCTTCGACCACGCCCGGCACTGGCCCGCGCGCTGGCTGCTCGTCGCCACCGCCGAGGGCGACATCGTGCTGATCTGCCTGCTCCACCACGTCGCCGCCGGGCGTCGTGGCCGCGCGGTGATCAGCGAGGAGCTGACCACGGCGGTGGAAGCCCTGACGGCCGGCCGGCCCCTACCCCCGGCCTGGCCGCCGGCGATCGGTCCGGACCGCCTGCGGGCCGCCGAGGACGGCGAGCGCGGCCGGCTCGCCGACCAGCGGCACCGGCGCCACGTCCGGGAGCTGCTCCTGACCCTGCCCAACACCCCCTTCACCGCCGACTTCTCCTCCCGCGTCCCGCCGGGGAGCCAGCGGCGGGGACTGCGAGGCGACCTCGACTCCCCGGAGCTGCTGGGCCACCTCGACGGGCACTCCCGGCGGTGGGGGATACCGGCCTCGGCGATCGTCCTGGCGGCGGTGACCTCGGCGTCGGGGTTCCTCCTCCCCCAGGACTCGGCGACGTTGTGGCGCCTGCTCACCGATCACGGGGGTCCGTCCGAACCGCACGGCTCGGTCGTCTGCTACCAACCCACGACCTCGTTGGTGCCCGGGTGGGGCCTGCCGGACGACCTCCGCGAGGCGGCGGCGACGTTGTGGCACCGCACGCTGGTGGCGTTGCGCAACGGCGGGCACGGCGACCAGGGCGTGGTGGAGGAGTCGCACCGGGT
This sequence comes from Actinoalloteichus caeruleus DSM 43889, assembly GCF_000429185.2. Classification (GTDB taxonomy): domain Bacteria; phylum Actinomycetota; class Actinomycetes; order Mycobacteriales; family Pseudonocardiaceae; genus Actinoalloteichus_B; species Actinoalloteichus_B caeruleus. The sequence continues at coordinate 1,367,234 of NZ_AUBJ02000001.1, forward strand.
GTCCCGGGAACGGGGGGTCAGCATCGTCCCGACGATCAACTACAACTTCGTCGAAGGACGACCGGCCGACCGGGTGGGCCTGCCCGCGCCCGTGGCGGGGATCAGCGTGGAGGACTCCGAACACCACGCCGTCGAGTACCTGGCCGTCACCGTCTGGCGGCTCCGGGAGACCCTGCGGATCACCCTGTTGGCGCATGTGGGCCTGACCGCCGAGGGCGGCCCCCTCGTCCACCGGTTCCTGGACCACGTGGCGAGGACCCTGCGTTCCGGGCGCGCCCCCTCGCCCGTGCCCCGCCCGGCCGCGGCACCCCACCTGATCCCCCTGTCCCACCACCGCTGGGTCAACCCCCAGGTGGTCCAGGCGGGACTCGTCGCACTGGACCTCGTGCACCGGGCCACCGTCCGCGTCGCCGGCGTCGGCCCCACCGCGACCCTCATCGCGGAGGTCACCACACCCCCGGCCACCACGGAGGCCGACCTCCGCGCGGCCGCGACGTCCCAACTCGACCTGCCCGGCTTCGCCGTCCCGGACCGCTTCCACATCCACTGGGACACCACCGCCCCGCGCCACCCCCGACCGCCCTCCCCCGAGCGGGATGCCCTCGTCGAGATCCTGCGGGCCTACCTCCCACCAGGACCGGTCGATGGCACCAGCAGCTACCTGGCAGCCGGGGGCACGTTCACCTCGGTACCGGCGATCCTGCATCGCGCCACCCTCGCCGGCTGGACCGGACTGACCTGGCAGGACCTCTGCTCGCACCGGCCCATCGCCGAACTCGGCGGCGCGCTCCGACGATCGGGGAGCTGAGCGGGCCACGGGTCGCCTCGGTGGTCGGACGGGATGACGAGGTGGCCGGCCACCGACCGGCCACCCCCGGCCCCCACGGGGCCGACGCGGCGACGGGGCGACCGGGCGACCGGGCGACGCGGTGACGGGGTGACGGGGAACCGTCTCGGGACCCCGCCGCCCGGAACGGCCGACCGGTTCGGACCGCGACCTCCGAGACGGGAGCGGGTCGCTGATCGACCGGTTCGCGCCCCGCCCGCCCCCGACCAGCCTGGCCGGGCGGCGCGGGTCGGCCTGGCGGGCCCCGACCCGCGTTCGCCGGCGTGTGGCGGATCTCCCAGGAGTTAGGTTTGACTTACCTAGGTAAGGCTAGCCTAGGCTACCGCCGGGTTGCCCCGCCGTCATCCGGGGAGCGACCGGCACCTGCGATCCGTTCAGGTGCGCCACAGCAGACACGGGAGTCCTCTATGCCCACCATGTTCAGCCGTCGGCCCCTGGGAGTTCTGGGGGCGGTGTCAGCGGCGGCGCTGGTCCTCGCCAGCTGCGCGGCACCGCCCGAGGAGACCTCCGATGACGTGGACGTGGTCACCGTTGTCGACAACCACGGCGAGATCGAGGTCCCGGTCAACCCCCGGCGGCTGGTCGCACTGGACAACACGACGTTCCAGACCCTCAGCGACTGGGACGTCGACGTCGCGGCGGTACCGAAGCCGCTGATGCACGACCTGTGGCCCGACCTGTCCGACGATCCGTCCGTCCTGGACGTCGGCTCCCACCGCGAGCCCAACCTGGAGGCGGTGATCGAGGCCGACCCCGACCTGGTCATCGGCGGGTACCGCTTCGCCTCGGTCTACGAGGACCTCAAGGACATCCAGCCCCGCACCGTCGAGATCAACGCGCGGGACGGCGAGGACCAGGTCGCCGAGCTGCGGCGCCAGGTCGAGATCCTCGGCCAGATCTTCGACCGCGAGGACGACGCGGCCGCGATCGTCGACGAGCTCGACACCGCGATCACCGCCGCGGCGGACGCCTACAACGGCACCGACACCGTCGTGGGCCTGATCACCTCCGGCGGTGACATCTCCTACGCCGCGCCCGGCTCGGGGCGGGGAGTCGGCCTGCTGTTCCCCACGCTCGACCTCGTCCCCGGCATCGAGCAGGCCGCGGAGGACAGCACCCACGGCGACGACATCAGCGTCGAGGCCATCGCGCAGGCGAACCCGGAGTGGCTGGTCGTCCTCGACCGCGACGCCACCTTCGACGAGGAGGGCTACGTCCCGGCCGCCGAGCTGATCGAGGGTTCCGAGGCGCTCGCGAACGTGCCGGCCGTGCGCAAGGGCCAGGTCATCTACCTCGAACCCGGCTTCTACCTCGACGAGGGCATCCAGGCGTACACGACCCTCTTCGACGCGGTCGCGACCGCGTTCGCCGACGCCGAGTAAGGGGACGGAGGCGGGTGCGCGTGGACCGTTCCGGTCCGCGCGCACCCCCGACGTCGACATCATGACTCACACCACACGACAAGGGCTCCCCGCCCGGCCGGGAGCCCGCTTCGGAGCCCTGCCCCGGATCGCCGCGCTCCCCGTCGCCACCGTGCTCGTCCTGGGCCTGGTGGTGGCATCCCTGTTCGTCGGCGTGTACGACATCGGGGGCCAGGAGTTCGGGGCCGAGATGTTCTGGATCACGCGGATACCCCGCACGTCGGCGCTCGTCCTCGCGGGCTGCGCCATGAGCGTGTCGGGGTTGATCATGCAGCTCATCACCCAGAACCGCTTCGTGGAACCCACGACCACCGGCACCACCGAATGGGCCACGCTCGGTCTCCTGCTGACCGTGATCGTCGCCCCGCAGGCCACCCTGTCCACCCGGATGGCGGTGGCGAGCTGCTTCGCGTTCGTCGGCACCCTGGTGTTCCTCACCATCCTGCGTCGGGTGGCGCTGCGTTCCTCGCTGATCGTCCCCCTCATCGGGATCATGCTCGGCGCGGTCGTCTCGGCGTTCACCACCTACCTGGCGGTCTCGACCCAGCTGCTCCAGATGCTCGGCACCTGGTTCACGGGCAGCTTCACCAGCGTGGTGCGCGGCCGGTACGAGTTCCTGTGGGTCGTGGCGATCGTCGTGGTGATCGCCTACGTGGTCGCGGACCGGTTCACGGTGGCCGGGTTGGGCAAGGATGTGGCGACCAACGTGGGGGTCAACTACAACCACGTGATGCTGGTGGGCACCACCCTCGTGGCGATCGCCAGCGGGATCACGACCGTCGTCGTCGGGTTCCTGCCCTTCCTGGGCCTCGTCGTCCCCAACCTGGTCTCGATGGTCCGGGGCGACAACCTCCGGTCCAACCTGCCCTGGGTGTGCCTCGGTGGCATCGCCATCGTCACGCTCTGCGACATCGTGGGACGGGTCATCCGGATGCCGTTCGAAATCCCCGTCTCGATGATCCTCGGCATCCTCGGTGCCGCGGTCTTCATCACGCTTCTCCTGAGGCAGCGTCGTCATGGCTGACACCAGCACATCCCTCCCCACCCGTCCCGCTCCCGCCCCCGACGTCGACCGGGACCGGCGGAGCGCACCCCGGCTCTGGCCGAGGTTCGCCGTTCTCGGCCTGGTGGCCGTCGCCGCCGTGGTCGGGGTCCTGGTGTGGAACATCCCCTCCACCCCGGGGAGCCGGGGTTTCTGGCTCGCCGTCGAGATGCGGTTCACCACCGTGGCGACCATCCTGATCGTCGCCTGCTGCCAGGCGGTCGCCACCGTGCTGTTCCACACCGCGACCAACAACCGCATCCTCACCCCCTCGATCATGGGGTTCGAGGCCGTCTACGTGGTCATCCAGACCGCGCTCGTGTTCTTCTTCGGCGGCGCCGCAGCGGCGGCCACCGACGGGCTGGCCAAGGTCGCGATCCAGAGCCTGCTCATGGTGGGTTTCGCGACCGTGCTCTACACCTGGTTGTTCTCGGGACGGCGCGGGAACCTGCACGTGATGCTGTTGGTCGGGGTCGTCCTCGGCGTCGGTTTCGGCTCGCTGTCCTCGTTCATGCAGCGGTTGCTCACGCCGAGCGAGTTCGACGTGCTCTCGGCGCGGCTGTTCGGCAACCTGAGCATGTCCAACGAGGCGTACCTGCCGTGGGCGGCGCTGGTGATCGCGATCGCGCTCGGCGTCGTCTGGCGGCGGCGCCACCACCTGGACGTGATCGCGCTGGGCCGGGACACGGCGACGAACCTCGGCCTGCGCTACAAGCGCGAGGTCACCGTGCTGCTGATCCTCACCTCGGTGCTGATCTCGATCTCCACGACCCTGGTGGGGCCGATGACGTTCTTCGGGTTCATCGTCGCCACCCTCGCCTACCAGTTGACGGGTTCGTCCCAGCACCGCCACGTGCTGCCCTTCGCGTTCCTCCTCAGCGTCGTCACCCTGCTCGGCGGCTACTTCGTGCTCCGCCACGTGTTCTACGCGGCCGGGTTGCTGTCGGTCATCATCGAGTTCGCGGGTGGGCTCTTCTTCATCGTCCACCTGCTGCGGAAGGGCGCCCTGTGATCACCCTGTCGGACGTCACCAAGACCTACGGGGACACCACGGTCCTCGGCCCGCTCACCCTGAGCGTCCCCGGCGGGGGCATCACCGCGCTCGTCGGACCGAACGGGGCGGGCAAGTCCACGATGTTGACGATCATCGGCCGGTTGACCGAACCGACCACGGGTACCGTCACCATCGGTGGGCACGACATCACCCGGACCCCGAGCCGCGAGCTCGCCAGGACGGCATCGATCCTCCGGCAGGAGAACCACTTCGTCACCCGGCTGACGGTCCGGGAACTCGTGGGTTTCGGGCGGTTCCCGCACTCCCGGGGACGCCTCACCCGCGAGGACAACCGGCACGTCGACCAGGCCATCGAGTTCCTGGACCTGGGCGAGCTGGAACACCGGTACCTCGACCAGTTGTCGGGTGGGCAGCGGCAGCGCGCCTACGTGGCGATGGTCCTCGCCCAGGACACCGACTACATCCTGTTGGACGAGCCGCTGAACAACCTGGACATGCGGCACGCCGTGGCGATGATGAAACAGCTCAGGAAGGCGGCGGACGAGCTCGGGAAGACGATCGTCATCGTCATCCACGACATCAACTTCGCCTCGGCCTACGCCGACCACATCATCGCCCTCACCCGGGGCAGGGTGGCCCAGGCGGGACCGCCGTCGGAGCTGATGACGCGGTCCACGCTGGAGGAGGTGTTCGAGACCCCCGTCGAGGTCCGCCGTGACGGCCCCCACCCCCTGGCCGTCTACTACCGGTAGCCGGGCCGGGGGAGGTCCCCGGTGCGCGGTGCGGTCGCGGACCGTCGACACCGGGAGGGGCGGGTCGGAGGCTGCCGGCCCGGAGGGGTGCTCGCCGGGCGACGCCGCCACGGGGAGGGAGAACGAGGCTGGCTGGAACTCCACCGCCGGCACCGGCGGGCCCGGAGGTCCGCCGGCGGGGCTCACCGGACCGGTGGAGGTCTCACGTCCTTCCCGTTCCCGCCTGGGCCCTCGACTCCGGCTCGGAGGGGGTCGCGCCCCCGGCTCTCGTCCGCCGCGACCCGAGGACGAGGAACGCCAGCGGCACCGCGAGGACACCGGTCGCGGTGGCCGCCAGCGGGAGGTCGCCGGCGCTGGTGCCGGCGCCGAGGAGCGCGCTGCCGAGCGCGGACCCGGCCGACGCGCCGAGGTACATGGCGGCCATCTGGAAGGCGACGACGGAGGTGGTGCGCTCCTGGCGGGACCGGGTCAGGACGTCCTGGAGCACGGGTACTCCACCCCAACCGCAGGCGCCCCAGAGGGCGATCGCCACCAGCCAGGCGGCGGGACCGTCGAGGAGGGCCAGCGCGGCGAACGACGCCACCAGCAGGACGGCGACGCCGGGCAGCAGTCGGCGCGAGCCGAGACCGTCGATGAGCGGGCCCGCCACCATCGACCCGGCCACGCCGCCCACACCCCAGGCCCAGACGAAGGTGAACCCCCAGGACCCCACCCCTCGTTCGGCCGCCATCGGGAGCAGGTAGGTGTACAGGCCGAGACTGGCCAGGCCGAACACGAAGGCGAGTGCCACACCGATGGCCACCTGGGGGGTGAGGATCACGGCGACGCGGGCACCGCCCGCGTCCAACGGGGGCATGGCCTGGGAGCGCAGCAACACGGCGAGCATGCTGACCAGTCCGACGGCGACGACGAGGCCCATCGTCCAGCGCCACCCGACGTGGTGGCCGATGAGCATCCCGGTGGGCACGCCAGCGACCGTTCCGGCCGAGAGGCCGAAGGTGACCAGGGCCATCGCCCTCCCCCGCCGTTCGGTCGCCACCAGTGCCGCGGCGGCACTGGTGGCCAGGGCGGTGAGCACGCCGGCTCCGACGCCGGAGAGGACCCGGGATGCGAGGAACACCTCGAGGTTGGGGGCGACCGCGGTGATCAGGTTGCCGGCGTTGAAGACGCCGAGCGCGACGAGCAGTCCCCGCCGGGTGGAACCCGCGACGAACCTGCCGGACAACAGGGGGCCGGCCACGGCGTAGGCACCGGTGAAGGCGGTGACCCCCAGACCGATGGCGCCGACGGTGGCTGTGAGCGAGTCGGCGATCTGGGGCAGCACCCCGGCCAGGACGTAGGCGTCGATCCCGAGCGACACGGCCGCGACGACCAGCGGCCACACCGTGCCGATCACCTGGTCCCGTCCTCGTCCTCGTGGTCGCCGGGGACGTGGTGGGGGTCGTACCCGGCGAGGACGATGCCGACCAGCCCGGGGAAGCGCTCCTCGAGATCCCGTTCCCGCAGCCGGATCATGCACTTGCGCCCTTCGGCGCGGACGTGGACCACTCCGGACTCCCGCAGCAGGCTGGTGTGGTGGGTCAGGGTCGAGCGCGGCAGGTCCGGCCCCAGTTCCACGCTGTCCACCTCGCCCTCGGCGGCGAGTTTGCGCACCATCGCCAGTCGCAGCGGCTCGCTGAGCGCGAAGAGCACGCGTGGCAGCGCGATGTCCTGGCGGTCCGGATGTTCGTAGGTCCGGGACGGGCTCACGACCACACTCCAATCGTTCGAAAATTCTCGCACCATAATAGTGCGAGAATTTTCGAACGATCAAGCTTCGGTCGGGGGATTCCTCGGTCCCGCCGAGGCGGCGCGCGGCCGGGGGACGGTCCGGGGCCCGCCCGTCACTCCGAACCAGGTTCACCGTCCACGACGATCCGACGACACGGCGTCCCGACAGCCGAGCCGCCGTCGCGCCCCGGCCGGGTCAATGGCTCCTCCGAACGGTCGCCCCAGGCCCGTGTCCACCACCGACCGCCGCCTGACCGGACCAGGCAGCGGACCGCCTCGGCTGACCGTGCGCGGCCCCAACCCCACCCCCGGTGCGCCCCCACCCGACCCGAGCGCCTCTCCGGTCACCCCACCCGTGTCCCCCGCTCCCGGCCCGGGCACCGCCCGAGATGGGAACGGTCAGCTCCCGCTCCGCACCCGGCTGCCTCACCCGGCGGAGGGCTCGTAGCGCAGCGCGGTGATCCCGCAGTCGAACGGCTGGGCTGTGACCAGGCGCAGCCGTTGGTACTCGGCGAGCGGCGGGAAGACGGGAAGACCCGCGCCGATCGCCACCGGGTTGACCAACAGGTGCAGCTCGTCGACGAGCCCACCCCCGATCAGGCCGGACACCAGCGTCGCGCCGCCGTAGGCGATCAGGTCGCCGCCCGGCTCGTCCTTCAACCGGTGCACGACGGCCGCGAGATCGCCACCGGCGATCACCGCGTTCTCCCACGGCGACTCGGTCAGGGTGTTGGAGACGACGGTCTTGGGAGTGTCGTTCATCCAGGCGACCGTCTCCTCGGTCTCGCCATCGGGGTTGGCGGCCCAGGTGGGGATGAAGCCCTCGGCGAGGTGGCGTCCGAGCATGATGTGGTCGACGGGTGCCATGAGGGTCTTCACGTAGTCGTTCAGATCCTCGCTCCAGGGCAACGTCATCCAGTCCATCTCGCCGTTCGGACCGGCCAGGTAGCCGTCAACGGTCGTCTGCACCTGAAGCTTGAGCCTGCGCACAACGGGGTCCTCTCATGAGTGGTGGGGCGGGAGGCCGCCGGCCGCGCGGAACGAACCTCCGGGAGGGCGCGACCGCCGGAGAGCCCGCGGGATGAGCCGGCTGGCCCGGCAGGGGGGCCGCCGGAAGCGCGAACGGCGACCAACCGCAGTGAACCAGCTCCCTACGACGGTTCCGGCGACCCAGGGCATCCGCGAGCAACGCGTCCCCCTCCTTTCCCCTGTTCCGGCGAACCAACCGGGGGTCAGCCGGAGATCCGACGGCCCGGCACCACCAGGCCCGACTCGTAGGCCAGCACCACCAGGCGGGCCCGGTCCCTCACCCCGACCTTCGTCATGATCCGACTGACGTGGGTCTTCGCGGTGAGGTGGCTGATCGTCAACTCCCGGGCGATCTCCGCGTTGGACAGGCCAGCGCCCACGAGTGCCAGGACCTGTCGTTCCCGCACCGTCAACCCGTCGAGTTCGGGTGGTGGGGCCGGGGTGGGCGGCCGGGCCGCGAACTCCTCGACCAGACGCCGGGTGACCGATGGCGCGAGCACCGCGTCGCCCCGGTCGGCCACCCGCACCGCGTGGATCAACTCGGCCGGTTCGGAGTCCTTCACCAGGAATCCGCTGACACCGGCGCGGAGCGCGGAGAAGAGGTACTCGTCCAACGCGTAGTTGGTGAGTATCACGACGCTGACCGGGGCGAGCTCCGGATCCGCGATGATCCGCCCTGCCGCGCTGATCCCGTCCAGCAGGGGCATCCGGACATCGAGCAGGACCACGGACGGGCGGTGCCGCCTGGTCAGTTCGACGGCTTCCAACCCGTTGCCCGCCTGGGCCACCACCTCGATGTCCGGTTCCCGGTCGAGCAGGACCTGGAAGGCGCCCCGGATCAGCGGTTGGTCATCGGCGACCAACACCCTGATCACGGAGCCACCGGCAGGGTCACCGCCACCTGGAAACCGCCTCCGGGGCGGTGCCCCGAGGTGAAACGGCCACCGACGCCTTCGGCCCGTTCCCGCATCCCCACCACCCCCGTGCCGTCCCGCCCTCCGCCCCCACCACTGCCGTCGTCCACGACGGACAGTCGCAGCAGGGGCGGCCGCCAGTCCAAGGTGACCTCCACGGCGGCCGGGCCCGCGTGCCGGAGGACGTTGGTCAGCGCCTCCTGCACGATGCGGTAGGCGGCGCGGTCCACCTCGCCGTCGAGGGGAACGGGACTACCGGTCACCCTGGTGGTGACGGCGAGGCCGGCCGTCCGGGCCCGGGCGACCAGCGCCGGCAGGCGCCGCAGTCCGGGGGTGTCCTGGCCTGGCTCGGTGTGCCGGAGCACCCCCAGGGTCGCGCGCAGTTCTCGCATCGCGTCCTGACTCGCCTCCCTGACGGCGCGCAACGCGTCCCGGGTCCGTTCGGGCTCCTTGTCGAGCAGGTGGCTCGCCATCCCCGCCTGGACACCGATGACCGAGATGCTGTGGGTGAGCGTGTCGTGGAGTTCCGCCGCGATCCACAACCTCTCCTCGTCGGCCCGCCGGACGGCGGTCTCCTCCCGGGTGCGTTCGGCCTCCGCCCGCCGCAGCTCGACCTCCGCGAGGTGGGCGCGGTGGTGGCGGACAAGCTCCCCGCTGGTGATCGCGGCGAGCAGGTAGCCGGTCATCCACAGGGATCCGGTGGCTACCTGGTCGGCGACGACGACCTCCACGACGAACACGGAGCCCGCGAGGGCGGACGCCGCCGCCCACCCGACCTCGCGGTGACCGAGCCCCACCGCCGTGTGGACCGCCACGAGCACCGGAGCGGCGGCGAACAGGGGCGGGTAGCCGCCCCAGAAGTAGCCGGCGGCGCAGAGGCAGGTCACGGCGGTCACGAGGACCGGCGCCCGACGACGCCAGGCGAGGGACAGGGCGGGCACCGCCAGGAGGACGAACGCGATCAGATCCGGCCGTTCGCCCTGCGGACCGGTCCGCCACAGGATCTCGGTGCCCACCGCGACCGCGCAGGTCAGGGCGACGGCCAGCACCACGTCAGTCGTCCACCCGCTCCGGATCACCGGCCGAGCATAGGGCCGAGGTGATCCGCGGCGCGTCCCTCGGACGAGGTGCCCGCCCCTACTCCGAGGGGAGTACGGGTGACGACGCCGGACCGCGCCAACCTCCCCGGGGAGGTCCCTTGAACCGTCCCGGCGGTGGACGTCCGGTGGAACGCCGACGACGAGACTCGACTCCGCCACCACGACCACCGGAGGGGGAACGGGATGACACGGGAACCGGCGGAGACGCGGCCACGGGGGTCCGGCGCGGTGCGCGACCCCCGGCTGCGAGCCGTCACGGCGTGGGCCTGCCTGGTCTTCACCATCGGCACCGGCCTGCACAACTTCGTCGTGCTGGACGTGGACCTGATGGTGCGGACGATGGTGCTGGCCGGGGCGACCCCCGAACGGGCCTCGGCGGACGCCGCGGGTTTCCTGTCCGGCCTCCAACTGGTGGGAACGCTGTTCGTCCTCGGCAACGCGGTGGGAGTGCTGGCCCACTGGCTGGACCGGGCGTGGCTGTTCTGGTTCGTGGTGGTGGTGAACCTGGGGCAGGCCGCCGGCGTCGTACTCGTGCCGGTCGAGTCGTTGGAGGCCGCCTTCCAGCTGTACGGACCGCTGGGGCTGGTCCCGACCGTGGTCACCGACGGGGGCGCCCTCGTGCTGGTCGCCGTGCTGGCGGTCTCCTACGCCAGGACCAGGGTCCCGTGGGGCCGACGTGTCCAGCCGGCACCCGGAAGGCGCGGCGCACCGCGCCGTTGATGCCCGGGTGGGGCGGACGGAGTGGCGGCGGCCCTCGGAGGCCGGACGGCGACGCCGCGCCAGGGTGGGAGGCCTGGCGCGGTGGCGCCCCGCCACTCGCTCGGATGCTGGGGCCGGGCGCCCGCCCCACCCCGCGTGGGGCCCTGGTCAGCGGTCGGCCGGCGCGTCGTCCGACCGCGACCGGGGCCTCCCCACTGATCGTCGTCCCAGCGCGGCCCCGGTCCTCATCGCCGCGCCGCCGGTGCGACGGCGTGGGCGAGGAAGACCGCCCGGGGTCGGGTTCCCCCGAAGTCCCGCCCGCGCACGCGCACCTGGTCGAAGCCGCCCCGCGCCAGGATCTCGGCCGCCTGCCCCTCGTCGGAGGGCAACACCAGGTCGGGCGGCACCAGCCTGGCGAAGTCGGGTGACGGGGCGAACGACGCGGCCGAGGGCAGGGTGATCGCCAGGCACCCGCCCGGCCGCAGGACCCGCAGCCAGTCCCGGAACGCCGCCGCCCCCAGGAACTGGTAGGACGAGGCGCAGACGACCAGGTCGACGGTGCCGTCCCCGACGGGAGCGGGCACGGCGGGCGCCACCCGCCAGTCGATCCTGCCGGCGGGGTCGAGGGTGGTCGCCCGTTCCCGGGCCCGTCCCACCATGCGCGGGGAGATGTCGACGGCGAGGAGACGGGGCGGGCGCAGCAGGCGCAGGGCGGTGAACGCCGCCGCGCCCGTGCCCGTCGCGACGTCCAGCACCAGGTCGGGCGGGGGCGCGGCGGTTCCGGGGAGGTCGGTGAGGAGCAGTTCGGCCACGTGCTGGTGGTGGCCGTCCTCGTCGTACGTCGCGGCGATTCGGTCGAAGGTCGTCGCGGGATCGGGTGCCTTCACCAGCGCGAGACTAGCCGGGCGCCCGGGACCGCTGTCCCTTGTGGTGGGCGCGGCGCCGCCGGTCCGGCCGCTCCTCGGGGAAGGAGGGCGACGCCCTCCCGGACGCCGCCCTCCCCGTGGTCACCCTGGTGAACCGGTCTCAGCAGGAACCCTCGTCCCGCCACACGCCCCATTCACCGGTCGTCCCGGGCTGTTCGCCACGCGTCCACCACTTGGCGGTCCACTCACGACCCGCGTGCGAGACGACGTCCCCTCCGAGGTAGACCTCGGTGGCGGACCAGGCCGGCGCCGAGCACGTGCCCGGTGGGTGCTCGGCGTCAGGCCACGGGATCTGCGGGGAACGGTAGAAGTTCAGGTCCAGGACCTCCCAGTGCGCCGCCTGCCCGGCCAGGCGCAACCGGAAGTCGTCCCAGTCGCGCGCCTCGGCCTGGGTCCAGCCGACCTCGGCGACCGAGGGCAGCCGGGGGAAGGCCATGTACTCCATGTCGTCGGTGGTCACGATGGTCTCGGTGAACAGCGGTGACTCGACGCCCAGGATGGAGGACTCGCTGACTCCCTCGACGTGGGTTCCCGGATCCCACTCGTAGGTGTCGCGGACCTCCACGAACCCGGCCCACTGGAGCCCGAGTTGGGTGGTCGCGTCGTACTTGTGGTCGAGGTAGGTCTTGTTCGCCGGGGACATCAACACCTTGGCGCCCCGCTCGGCCGCGGCCCGCACTCCCTCGTGGCTGGTGCTGGTGCTCCAGAACTGGGGAACCGCGTCGGTGGGGATGTCAGTGTTGGCGATCTCGTGCCACCCCATCACCTGCTTGCCGTTCTCCTCCACGATGGGGATCACGCGGGACATGAACAGCGCGTAGTCCTCGTCGGTGGTGGCGTCGGCCTCGTCCCCGCCGATGTGGATGTAGGGGCCGGGGGTCAGTTCGGCGAGCTCCCGGATCACGTCGGCGACGAACTCGTAGGTCAGCGGCAGGTCGACGCACAGCGAGCTGTAGCCGACCTCGATGTCGGTCCGCAGCGGTGGGGCGATGCCGTCGCAGTTCAGTTCGGCGTAGGAGGCGAGCGCCGCGTTCGTGTGCCCCGGCATGTCGATCTCCGGCACGACGGTGATGTGCCGTTCGGCGGCGTACTCGACGATCTCGCGGTAGTCGTCCTTGGTGAAGTACCCGCCGGGGCCGCCGCCGACCTGGGTGCTGCCGCCGTAGGTGGTCAGCCGCGGCCAGCTGTCGATCTGGATCCGCCAGCCCTGGTCGTCGGTCAGGTGCAGGTGCAGGTGGTTGACCTTGTAGCGGGCTGCCTGGTCGATGTAGTGCTTGACGTGTTCGACCGGGTGGAAGTGCCGGGCGACGTCGAGCATCACGCTGCGGTGGCCGAACCTCGGGTAGTCGGTGATGCTGACGCCGGGCACGGTCCAGTCGGCGTCGGTGACGGTCGCGCTCTCCACCTCGGGCGGCAGGAGCTGGCGCAGGGTCTGCACCCCGGAGAACAGGCCGGCCGCGTGTTCGGCGCGGATGGTGACCCCGTCCGGGCTGGTGTCGAGCTGGTAGCCCTGCTCACCGACCACCGGGTCGGCATCCGCGAGCAGGAGCTGGATGCCGGAGGTGTCGGTGGGGGAGGCGTCGGAGACCGGAACGGGGTAGCCGGTGGAGCGGCGCAGGATCTCGGCCAGGTGCTCGCCGACCCGTCGCGCCTCGGCCGATCCGGCCTCGGTCCGGACGCCGGTGTCGGCGTCCAGCGCGAACTCGGCGCCGCTCCGTTCCTCGACCGAGACTGGCAGGGGCACCAGGCTCGGTAACCCCTCCCGAGCGCCGGGCCCGTCGGGCTCGGCCGCCAGTCCGCCGGCGGCACCCACCATCATGCCTCCCATCAGAACGACGCTGGCCGCCACGCCACGTGCCCGTCTCCATCGAGGGTTCCGCGTTGTCCGTTGTGTCACCGTGGTTCCTCCTCATCGGTCTGCGCCACGACAGGGGACGGCGGCGGGAGGGGGTGGCGGCCCGTCGTGCTGGCCACGCCCACCACGCCGCCGAAACGGAACAGAGGTCTATACCATTCACAGAAGAACACCGGTCCCGGTGCCGTCAAGGCGTGTATTCCGATCAGCCGAACCCGACGGGCAGCCCCTCACCACGGGTCACCGTCCCGGTCCCCCACCAGGCGGTTCCCCGTCGCGCCTCCGGCGTCACCGCGTCCGCCCCGGCGGCTGGGGCGCGGTCCTCCCAGGACGGGGGCGCGGACCGCGTTCCCCCGTCGAGCACCGACCGTGCCGGTCGAGTGGCGAGCGGCGGACCGGCGTCGCGACGCTGTTCCGGGTCATCACCCCACCGACCCCCCGGCCGGCGCGCACCGCGCGGCTACCCGCCCGAGGCCCTGACCTCCACCGAGCCCCGGGTCCCCCACGAGCTGATCCGCCAACAGGTGGCGAGCGCGTACAGGTACATCGGGCGAAGCACCACGACCCGCCAGACTGCGACGAGGGGGCGAGAGCACGAACAACCCGACGGTGAACCGCCACGTGTCGTCCGACCGGCGAAGCGTGAACAGCCGCAGCGCCATCAGGTAGTGCATGACCAAGGCGATCACGAGGGTGATGAGCAGGACCTCACCGAGGCGGTCCTCCCGGGCCGCTCCGACGACGAGGGCCACGGGGATCAGCACGGACAGCGCGATGTGCAGGTACTCGGCGACGGTGGTCACGAACACGACACCGGTCACGGGCATGTACCGCAGCCACCAGAAGTGCCGCACCGTGGTCCCCCGCATCCAGCGCATCTGCTGCCTGATGTAGTGCCGCAACCGTTCCGGCGCCAGGGTGAAGACGATGGCGGAGGGCTGGTGGACGGTGTCGCCCTCCAGCAGGGCGTACATCGTCAACATGGAGTCGTCGTTCATCTGCATCGGCCGGCCTCGGAACGTCTCGTTCTCGTAGACGCCGGCGTGGCGGCGGATCACGTCGGCCCGGTAGAAGGCCAGGGTGCCGGAGTTGATGGTGACCCGGCGGAGAACGGACTGCGCGCTGCGCAGGCCCCGGGTGAACGGCAGGTACAGCAGGCAGATCATCCTGGTCAACACGTTTGCCCTGGTGTTGAGGACGGCGACCAGGCCGGCGACGGACTTCACCCCGGGATCGGCGAAGGGTTTGAGGCCCTCCCGGACGGCGTGCGCGTCCAGCACGGAATCACTGTCCAGGGTGACGAAGATGTCCGCGTCGTCGTGGGCGAGGACGTGCATCTGCGCCCACCGCTTCCCCCGGTTCTCGGTCCGGTCCCAGCTGGCCTCGACTCCCCGGGCGGCCGCCTCGGCGAGGAAGCTCCGCCGGACCCTGCGGTAGGTCTGGCCACGCCCGCTGGCCGGGTCCATCGACCCGTCGTCCACGACCCGGATCCGGTCGACGGGCCGGCTCTGGTCCAACACCGATCGGAGGCAGGCGCGCAGCGCCGCCTCGTCCTCGTTGTAGACGGGGATCTGGACGGTGACCGTCAACTGGTCCAACTCGTGCTGCTGGTCGGCGGTGGCCCGGAACGGACGTTCGAACCAGGCCAGCGGAACCCACCAGAGCAGGAGGAACGAGATCAGCCAGGCGAATGCCAGCTGGTTGGTGGACGCGGAGAACACGTTCGTCACCGACACCAGGTGCGTCGTCGTCCAGACCACGAAGAAGACCAGTGGGGCGGCCGCCAGCAGCGTCCGGGCCCGCAACCCCACGAACGTCGCCGTCGGCGGCCGCATCGTCCCTCCCCGTCACGGGTCGGAGGGTGTCTTGCCTGGGCGGAACGCGAACCGGATGACCAGTGCCCCGGTCAGGACCAGGGCGAGGGCCAGCAGTACCAGCCAGAGCTGGCCGAGGACGACGCCACCGAGCGTCACCCCGGTTCCGGTGGCCGCCAACGATCCGTAGGGCATGGCTCCCCCTCGCGGGTCGGGTGCGCTGCCTGTCACCTGTCCACGCCTCTGTATAGCCGGGGCTCGCGATGACCGCACCCGTGACCGCGGCGGACCGTCACCGCTGGTCGACGAGTTCCCTCGGGTATCAGCGGGCGGGCGGCGCGCACCTCGCGGGTGGAGCCGAACGCCGGGGAGCAGCCGTCGGGCAGGGCGGGAGGCGCATCCGCGACGGACGACGGCGCGGGGTCGCGCCTCGGCCCGATCGACCCCCGCTGACCCAGGGTTACCCCCCTTGTGGGTGCGTGTCGGCCTGGGCCGGTTCCGGGGACCCAGCGAACCGCCACGCCCCACAGGCCCCAGCGACATCACCCGCCGCACGAGGTGCCGCCTCGACCTACCCGGCAAGGCGCTCGGCCCGGCGGGGCGGGCCCGTCTGGTGGCCGCCCCGCCGGTGCGCGTCGCAGCGTCAGGCGCGGGCCTCCCGCCGACGGCGCTGCTCGTCCGGGTCCGGCACCGGGGCGGCGGCGAGCAGTGCCCTGGTGTACTCGTGGCTCGGCTCGGCCAGCACCGCTCCGGTCGGCCCGGACTCGACGATCTCGCCGCGCCGCATCACGGCGACGTGACTGGTCAGCATCTCCACGACCGCCAGGTCGTGGCTGATGAACAGGCAGGCGAAGCCCAATCGCCGTTGCAGGTCGACGAAGAGCCGCAGCACGTTGGCCTGCACCGACACGTCCAGCGCACTGGTGGGCTCGTCGGCGATCAGCAGCTTGGGCTCCAGTGCCAGCGCCCGCGCGATGCTGACCCGCTGCCGCTGCCCGCCGGACAGTTCGTGCGGGTACCGGACGTGCATGTCGGCGCGCAGGGACACGCTCTCCAACAGCTCGGCCACCCGGTCCCGCAGCCCGGCCCCCCGGCTCACCCGGTGCATCCGCAGGGGTTCCGCGATGGACTCGCCGATCGTCATCCGAGGGTTCAGCGACGAGGCGGGATCCTGGAACACGATGCTGAAGTCGCGGCGCAGCGGACGCAGCCGCCGCGCCGACAGGGCGGTGATGTCGTGCCCGGCGACCCGCACGGTGCCCGAGGTCGGCCGCTGCAGGCCGGCGGCGCACCGCCCGACCGTGGACTTGCCCGACCCCGACTCCCCGACGAGCCCGACCACCTCGCCGGCGCCCACGGTCACCGACACCTCGCGCACCGCCCGCACCTGGTGGTACTCGACGACCAGGTCCCGCAGTTCCAGTGCCGGCGGGACGTCCACCACGTCGGCGGTGGCGGCCCGCCCGCCGGCGCGGGGCGTGGTCACCACCGGAGCTCCGCGCCGGGTCGGCGGGGTAGCCGCGTCCTCGTGGGCCACCTCGGGCTCGCCCGCGCCGGGCTCGGCCACCCCGGGCTCGGCCACCCCGGGCTCGGCCACCCCGGGCTCGACCACCTGGGGTGAGGGCTCCGTCCCACCGCTCGCCGGCTCCGGTGCGGCCGGGGAGGGCCGCTCCGCACCGGTGGCGGTGTCCGCGCCCGCCGCCCCCGGGCCGTCCGACCTCGGTCGCCCGAGGTGGGGGACGGCGGCGAGGAGGGTGGCGGTGTACTCGTGCCGTGGTGCGGTGAGGACCTGACGGACGTCACCCCGTTCGACGACCTGCCCGTCCCGCATCACCACCACCCGGTCGGCGATGTCGGCGACGACGCCCATGTCGTGGGTGATCAGGACGATCGCGGTACCCAGCCGCCGGCACAGGTCACGCAGCAGGTCCAGGATCTCGGCCTGCACGGTGACGTCCAGGGCGGTGGTGGGTTCGTCGGCGACCAGCACCCTCGGGTCGCACGCCACCGCCATCGCGATCATGACCCGCTGCCGCTGCCCGCCGGACATCTGGTGGGGGTAGGAGTCGAGGCGACGGGCCGCCTCGGGGATGCCGACGAGTTCCAGGAGTTCCCTGGACCGTTCCCGGGCCGCCGCCCGCGACAGCCCACGGTGCTCGCGCAGCACCTCCCCCAACTGCCACCCCACGGTGAACACCGGGTTCAGCGAGGTCATCGGCTCCTGGAAGATCATGGCGATCTCGTTGCCCCGGAGAGCCCGCAACCGCCGCTCGGGCATCCCGACCAGCTCCTCGCCGGCGAGGGTCGCCGAACCCGTGACGGTGGCGCTCGGCGGGAGCAGCCCCAGCAGCGACATCGCGCTGACGCTCTTGCCGGAACCCGACTCCCCCACGACGGCGAGGACCTCACCGGGGCGGACGTCGAAACCGACACCCGTGGTGGCCCGCACGGGCCCGTCCTCGGTGCGGAAACCGACGGAGAGGTCGGTCAGCCGCAGCACCGGCTCCACCTCGGCCGCCTCCTCGTGGGCGGTTCCACTGGCTGTCGTGCTCATCGGCGGTGTCCCTTCGGATCCAGTGCGTCGCGCAACCCGTCGCCGAGCAGGTTGAACGCCAGCGTGGCCGCGACGATCACCAGGCCGGGGAACAGGGCGAGCCAGGGTGCCTGCGCGAAGAACGGCTGGGCGCTGGAGAGCATCACGCCCAGTGACGGTGTCGGCGGCTGGACACCCAGGCCCAGGAACGACAGCACGGCCTCGCCGAGGATCGCCGCCGGGATGCCCACCGTCACCTGGATGAGCAGGGCGTTGACCGAGTTGGGCAGGATGTGCCGGAACAGGATCACGCCGTCGTGGGCGCCGCCCGCGACGGCGGCGTCGATGTAGTTCTCGTTGGCCAGCCGCAACGTCTCCCCCCGCATCACCCGGATGATGTTGGGAACCTGCGACACCCCGATCGCGATCGCCGCGTTCAGCAGCGAGGGCCCCAGGATCGCGGCCAGGCCGACCGCCAGCACCAGGAACGGGAAGGCCAACATCGTGTCGGTCAGCCGGGAGACCACGGGATCGACGAAGCGGCGGTAGTAGCCGGCGGCCAGTCCGAGCGGAACCGCCACGACGACGGCGAGCAGGACCGCGAGGACCCCGACGAACAGGGAGGACCGCAGTCCGAACAGGACGCGGGACAGCTGGTCCCGGCCGAACTCGTCGGTGCCCAACCAGGCCGCCGCCGACGGCTGCTCCCGGAGGCGGTCGAAGTCGACCGCGGCCGGGTCGGCCGGTGCGAGCAGCGGAGCGAGGGCCGCGGCGAGCACCAGCAGGACCACCAGGACCAGGCCGACCATGCCGGCGGGGTTCCGGCGCAGCCTGCGCAGCGCACGGCGACGCTGGCTCCTGCCGGCTCCGGCGCCGGAGGTCGGGGTCCCGGCGTGGACGTCGGTCGTCATCGTGCGCCTCCCTGCACCCGGATCCGCGGGTCGACCACCGAATACAGCAGGTCGACGACGAGGTTCACCAGGATGTATCCGACGGCGGTGACCATCACGGTCGCCTGGATCACCGGGAAGTCCCGGGTGAAGACGGACTCGACCATGAGCCGCCCGAAGCCGGGCAACACGAAGATCTGCTCGGTCACCACTGTTCCCGAGATCAGCGCGCCGAGTTGCAGGCCGAGGATCGTGAGCACGGTGATCAGGCTGTTCCGCAGCGCGTGGGCCACCACGCGGCGCGGGGTCATGCCCTTGGCCCGCGCGGTGCGGACGTAGTCCGAACTCAACGCCTCGATCATCGACGACCTGGTCTGCCGGAGGATGATCGCCGCGAGCCCGGTGCCGAGGACGATCGCGGGCATCACCATGCTGGCGAGGTTGCCGGCCGGGGACTCGAAGAACGGCACGTACCCGGAGGCCGGCAGCCACCCGAGTGCCACGGCGAAGACGAGGATTCCCATCAGACCCAACCAGAAGTTGGGCACCGAGAGCCCCAGCAGCGCGACCCCGTTGGCGAGCCAGTCGGTGGGCCGGCCCTGCCGCACGGCGGCGGCCACTCCGGCGAGCACCCCCACGAGCGCGGCGACGAGCAGGCTCAGCGCGGCCAGTTCGAGGGTCGCCGGCAGCCGGGTGAGGATGGTCTCCGACACCGGCATGCCGGTCCGGATCGACTCACCGAAGTCCCACCGCAGCATCTGGCCGATCCAGGTGAGGTACTGCAGCGGCCAGGCCCGGTCGAAACCGTACTGCTCGTTGATGGCGGCCACGGTCTCCGGGGAGGGGTCGTCACCGGCCAGGAGCAGGGCCGGGTCACCCGGCATCGCCCGGACTCCGGCGAAGATCACCACGGAAACCAGGAACAGCGTCACCAGGGACTGGAGCAGCCGGTTCAGCAGGTAGCGTCCCATGTCACCCCTCACCGCCCTCGGCGACGAAACCGGCCTCCCGGAAACGCATCAACCCGTCCGGGTACACGCGGACACCGGCGAGGTCGGTGCTGTGCGCGGCGTAGAGCCGTTCCCGGTACAGGTAGATGATGTTGTTGAAGTCGCGCAGCCGAGGCACGAGTTCGGAGTACAGGTCCCGACGCCGCTCCGGATCGGTCTCCTCGGCGGCCTCGCGGATCAGCTCGTCGGTCTCCGGCGTGAAGTGGCCGCTGTAGTTGTTCGCGCCGCTGCGCACGTGGAACGACCCGATGTTGCCGTCGGGGTCCGGTCGACCGGACCAGCCGGAGATGTAGGTCTGGAAGTTCCCGGACTGGGCTTCGGCGATGCTGGCGGCGAACTCGGTGGGGCGGAGCCGGACCTGGAACCCGGCCTCGGCGGCCATCGCCTGGATGACCTGCCCGAGCCGCAGGGTGAGCGGTTCGTTGCTGATCATCAGTTCGACGGGGACGGGGGTCTGGACCCCCGCCTCGGCGAGCAGTTCCCTGGCCCGGTCCGGGTCGTGCTCCGGGCAGGCCTGCGTCTCCTCCGTGGCGAACTCGCTGGAGGGCGGGATGGGTCCGCAGGCGGGTTGGTGGAGCCCGCTGAACACGACCTCGTTGATGGTGTCGCGGTCCAACGACAGCGCCAGCGCCTGCCTCACCCTGGGGTCCTCGGCGAGCGGGCCCTCGACCTGGCCGGGTTCGGCGGTGTTGCCGTCGGTGTTCATCACGTTCACGCTCATGCCCATGTACTGGATGGAAGGCTGGTTGAGCAGTGTGAGGCCGTCCTCGTTGGACACCGCGGGCAGGTCGTCCGGGGAGACCTTCCACATCGCGTCGAGCTGGCCGGACCGCAGGTTCGCCAACCTGATGGTCGGGTCCGGGATGGGCCGGTAGACGATCCGGTCGAGGTTGACCAGGTCGGCGTCGTAGTAGTGCTCGCTGCGCTCCACGACGATCCGGTCCTGCGCCACCCGTTCGACGAAGTGGAAGGGTCCGACGCAGACGGGGGCCTGCCCGAAGTCCTCGCCGAGTTCGTCGAGGGCGGTCGGGGACAGGATCATGCCGGCGCGGTCGGCGAGCATCGAGGTGAGGGGAGCGTAGGGCCGGTGGAGCCGCAGCCGGACGGTGTCGGCGTCGACGACCTCGACGGAGCGGACGCTCTCCAGCTCGGTGGCCCGGCGGGACGCGGGCATCTCCCGGTGCCGGTCCAGGCTCCGCTTCACCGCGTGGGCGTCGAGTGCGGTGCCGTCGTTGAACAGCAGGTCGCGCCGCAGCGGGATGGTGACGTCGAGCCCGTCGTCGGAGATCTCGGGCAGGTCGGCCGCCAGTTGCGGGACGATCTCCAGGTTCTCCCCGACATCGTAGAGCTTCTCACAAACGCTCGTGTAGACCTGGCGACCGACGAGGGTGCTGGACAACGTGGGGTCGAGTGCGTCGGGGTCGGCGTCGAGCGCCACCGAGATCTCCCCGCCCTTCCGGACGGGCAGGTCGACTCCGCTGCGCTCCTCGTTGACGACCGTCTGCGGCTCGACCAGCGGAGCGCAGCCGCCGAGCACGAGTCCGGCCGTGGTGACGACCCCCAGGGTCCGCCATCGGCCGGGACGCCCGTTCGGGCTTGACCAGGGCACGCGCCCCTCACCTCACTTTCCGTTCCGTCGTTCGGCCCGTACCACCGGGGCGCCGGGGGCCACGGGCCGAACGTCCTGTCTGCCTGTTCTCCGGCGGTCAGCGCCCCACCGCGTAGCCCTGCATCCCCCGGGGGTTGCCACCGGCGAGCAGCACGCCGGTCTCCGGGTCCCGGGCCACGGCGCACAGCCGGCCCTCGGACCAGGGGCCGCCGACGGTGACGTCGTGGCCCCGTCGGCGGAGCTCGGCGATGGCCGCCTCACCGAGGCGGGACTCGACGGTGACGCTGCCGGGCCGCATCCCCCGGGGGTAGAAGGAGCTGGGGAAGCTGTCGGTGTGCCAGTTCGGGGCGTCGATGGCGCCCTGCAGGTCCAGCCCGCCCCGCACCGGCCGCCGCAGCGCGACTGCGAGGAAGAAGTGCAGGCTCCACTGGTCCTGCTGGTCGCCACCCGGCGTGCCGAAGGCCATGACCGGCACGTCGTCCCGCAGCGCGAGGGAGGGGGTGAGGGTGGTGCGGGGGCGCCGCCCGGGGGTCAGGGAGTTGGGCAGCCCGGGTTCGAGCCACGCCATCTGGAGCCGGGTCCCGAGTGGGAACCCGAGGCTGGGGACGACCGGGTTGGACTGGAGCCAGCCGCCGCTCGGCGTCGCGGCGACCATGTTGCCCCACCGGTCGACGACGTCGAGGTGGCAGGTGTCGCCCCTGGTGACGCCGGTGTCGGCGACGGTGGGTTCCCCCACGCCCGCTCCGGCGTCGCCGGCGGCGACGTCGGGCACCCCGGCGGCGACCTTGCGCACGTGTTCGCCGAGGACCGAACGTCGGCCGCCCGGGCTGCCGGGCCGCAGCTCGAACGAGGCGGTCTCCCCGACGAGGGCGCGGCGTTCGGCGTTGTACCCGGGCGAGAGGAGCTCGGCCAGGGGCACCTCCGCGGCATCCCCGTACCAGGCCTCGCGGTCGGCCATCGCGAGTTTGGTGCCCTCGACGAGCACGTGGTGGTAGTCGGGACCGTCATAGGTGAGGTCCTCGGGCAGCAGTGCCAGCTGCTGGAGGAAGGCGGGGCCCTGGCTCCAGGGACCGGCCTTGCACACGGTCCACCCGTTCCACTCGTGGGCGACGGGGTCCTCGTAGCCGACCTCGAAGGCGGCGAGGTCGGAGCCGGTCAGCGTCCCGCCGTGCCGTTCTCCGGAGCTGTCCATGGTGGGGGTGGCGGCCTGTTCGGCCAGCGCCTCGGCGATGAAGCCCTCCCGCCACACGCGGCGCGCCGCCTCGATCTGGGTTTCCCGCCCGGTGCCCGCCGCCTCCGATTCGGCCACCAGACGCCGCCAGGTCGACGCGAGGGCGGGGTTGCGCAGCAGTTCCCCGGGGCGGGGCGACCGTCCGCCCCGCAGGTAGACCTCCGCGGACGTCGTCCACTCGGTCTCGAAGAGCTCGCGGACCGTCTCGACGGTGGCGCCCACCCGGTCGACCGCGGGGTGGCCGTGCTCGGCGTAGCCGATCGCGTACTTCAGGACGTCGGCGAGGCTTCGGGTGCCGTGGTCCCGCAGCAGCACCATCCAGGCGTCGAAGGCGGCGGGCACGGCGGCCGCCAGGGGGCCCGTTCCCGGCACCAGGTCCAGCCCGAGGGACGTGTAGTGCTCGATGGTCGCGCCCTGGGGAGCGGGGCCCTGACCGGCGAGGACCTGGGGGCGCCCTCCGGCGGGCGCGAGGATGATCGGCACCTCACCCGCGGGGCCGTTGAGGTGTGGTTCGACGACGTGGAGCACGAAACCCGCCGCCACGGCGGCGTCGAAGGCGTTGCCGCCGTCCTCGAGCACGGCCATCGCGGAGGCCGAGGCGAGCCAGTGGGTCGAGGACACCATGCCGTGCGTGCCCTGCAGCGTCGGTCTCGTCGTGAACACCTGGTCGGCTCCTTCGTGGTGCGGGGGTGGGGGACGGCTGGTCCACCGGGTCGCGCGAACCCGTCCGGTCGGGGGCGGGGTCCGCGTCGTCGAGCATCGCCGGAACACCCCCGCCAAGAACAGGGGTGGGTTCGGGTGCCGCGGACGCCGGCGCCGGTGCCCGTCGGGTCGCGACGGCGTTGGTGCGCTGACGGCTCGGGTGGGGTGGCACCCGTCAGACGTCGTCGTCCGCCGTGTCGGACACCGTTCGCCTCCGGGTGGGCGGCGGGCGCGCCGTCCGGTCGGCGTCGCGGGCCACCGGAACCGTGCGCGGGGTCTCCGATCACGTGTTCCCACATCCCGTAGCGGACTCGACACCGACTGGATTGGTACATTGGTAGGACCAGTTGGCGAGCGAGCGTACTCCACTTCGGGGCGGTTCCGAAGAGCCAACAGCAGACGGATTACCGACCTGTCAGCGCTCTGTTACGGCGAGGTTGCGCCGCGCCGGGGGACGGTAGCGTCCGGCGCACCGGTCAACTCTGGGGGAGCGTGAGGATGGACTGGCACCGCCTGCGGCGCCCGAGCCTGTCGAGGCCGGACACCCTGGCCATCGACATCGAACGCCTGATCCTGACCGGAAGCCTCCGGCCGGGTGACCGGGTGCCGGCGGAGCGCGAACTGGCCGAGGCCCTGGGGGTGTCCCGGGGCTCGGTCCGCGAGGCGCTGCGGGACCTGGCCTCGCGGGGTCTGGTCGCGCGCCGGCCCGGTTCCGGCACCGTGGTCCTCGACCCGACGGCGAGCCGCTTCGGGGAGCTGCTGGCCTCCGGGCTTGACGCCGAGCGGATCGAACTGCTCCAGGTCATGGAGGTGCGGGCGTGCGTGGAGCCGCCGGTGGCGGCGCGGGCGGCGCTGCGGGCCACTCCGGCGAACGTGGCCCAGCTCGCGGGGCTGGTGGACGAGATGACGCGGGACCCCACGCCGACCGGGTTCGCCGATCTCGACCGCACCTTCCACCGGGCGATCGCCCAGTACACGCACAACCCGCTGCTGGTGCGGTTGCTGGACCGCGTGCACGAGATCACCGAGGCCAGCAGGGACGAGGCCCTCGTGTCGGCGGCGCGGCGCCGGTCCTCCATCGAGGAGCACCGGGAGATCCTGCGGGCGATCGAACGGCACGACCCGGAGGGGGCGAGTGCCGCCACCGCCGCCCACATCGACTCGGTGCTGCGGCGGATCACCGCCACCTCGGAGGACGCGGGCCCGGTTCCGTCCGGGTCCTGACCCGACCGGGGAGGTCGCGTCGGGGTGCCCGTTGGGCCGCTCGCCGACCCGGCCCACGAGCCGGGGAGGCATCCCCACTCGCCCCGGGCTGGTCCGGTCCGGGGAACGGGTGCGCTGGCGGTCGACCCTCCGCCGCGAGACGAGGGCCGGGTTCGGGCAGTGGTCGCTTCTCCGTGATCCCTGGTGGTGCGCGAGCACACACGGGGTTGATTTCACTAGACACTGAAGAGACAGGGATTATCGACCATTCGGGGGCGCGGTCGGCATTCGAGGTCACGCGCGGGACGTCCGGCCGGCCACCCGGTGGAACGCCGGATGCGGGCCGGGAACCCGCTCCCGGCGGTGTCCCCCGACTGGCGGCACCGGCCCCCGGATCCGGTCAGCGCACGCGGCGCTCGGCGAAGAACGAGACCAACTCGGCGTTGACCGCCTCCGGTCGCTCCAGGTACCCGTAGTGGCCGGAGTCGGCCAACTCGACGTACCGGGCGGCCGGAATGGCGTCGGCGACCTCCCGGCACAGGTGCGGCGGGAGGACGAGGTCGTCGGCGAAACCGATCACCAGCGTGGGCGTGGTGATCGACCGGTAGGCGGCCAGCCGGTCCGGGATGATGTCGAGGTCCAACTGCGCCCGGTAGCCCTTGGAGTGTTCGGCGGGCACCATCTCGAAGATGTCCAGCCAGTCCTGGCACTTCCGGTCGTCGTTCAGGGTCGCCGGTGAGAGCACCTGCATGGCGCGGATCGAGGCCGCGTAGCGGGCCGGCAGCTCGACTCCGCTGTCCACCTGCTCCCGTTCCGCCAGGGCCGCGAACCGCCGCATGACGTCGGTCCGGCCCCGGGTGGCCATCAGCACCGCCTGGCTGACCAGGTCCGCCCTGGTCACCAGGAGTTCCTGGACGACGTGGGCTCCCATCGAGGTGCCCACCAGCCGACAGGGCCCGAGCCCGAGGTGCTCGATGAGCCCGACCGTGTCGGCGACCAGGTCCTCGACGGTGAACCCGACCAGGTCGCGGGTGCTGGCCGAACTACCCCGGTTGTCGAAGGTGATGACCCGGTACCCCGCCGACACCAGGGCGGGCACCTGGTGCAGGTGCCAGGCCCGCCCGGTCGAACCGGACCCCATGACGAGCACGACGGGCTCGCCGTCTCCGACATCCTCGTACTGGACGCGGATGCCGTTGATGTCCGCGGTCGACATGCCCTACCCCTGTCTGTCGTGATCTGGTCGGCCGCCGCCTCCGGTGGCGGCGGCGACGGCGGCCCGTCGGCCCGCCCGGTCCGGGCGTTGTCAGCCCACCAGGGCGTCGGTGACCGCGAGGGCCTCGTCGAGGGCCTTGAGCCCCAGCGCCAGCTCCTCCTCGCTGATCACCAGCGGAGGGGCGAGGTGCAGCCTGTTCATGTTCACGAAGGGCCAGACCCCGTTCGCCCGCATGGCCGCGGCCAGCTGGTTCATCGGGGCCGCGTCGGCGCCGCTGGCGTTGAACGGCACCAGGGGTTCCCGGGTGTCCCTGTCCCGCACCAGCTCCACCGCCCAGAACAGGCCCCGCCCACGCACGTGCCCGACGGAGGGGTGGCGCTCGGCGAGCTCCCGCAGCGCCGGTTCCACGACCTCCGAACCCAGGCGCCGCACCCGGCGCAGCAGGTCGGTCTCCTCGAACACCTGGATGGAGGCGACCCCGGCGGCGCAGGCGAGTGGATGGCCCGAGTAGGTCAGTCCGCCCGGGTAGGCCCGGTCGGTGAACGTGTCCGCGATCCGCCGTGAGATGACCACGCCACCCAGTGGGACGTAACCGGAATTGACCCCCTTGGCGAAGGTGATCAGGTCCGGGGTGACGTCCCAGGCGTCCACCGCGAACCACTCCCCGACCCGGCCGAACCCGACCATCACCTCGTCGGAGATGAGCAGGATGCCGTGCCGGTCGCAGAGTTCCCGCACTCCCGCCAGGTACCCCGGCGGGGGGACGAGCACGCCGTTGGTGCCCACGACCGGTTCGAGCAGGACGGCGGCCACCGTGTCCGGTCCCTCGAACTGGATGACCTCGGCGAGGTGGCGCAGCGCGCGGTCGCTCTCCTCCTCCTCGGTGGTGGCGTGGAACGCGGACCGGTAGAGGTGCGGGCCGAAGAAGCGCGCGACGCCGGGCACACCGGGCTCGTTCGCCCACCGCCTCGGGTCCCCGGTCAACGTGATGGAGCCGGCGGTCGCCCCGTGGTAGGAGCGGTAGGCCGAGAGGACCTTGTGGCGCCCGGTGTGCAGCCTGGCCATCCGCACCGCGTGCTCGACGGCCTCCGTGCCACCGTTGGTGAAGAACACCGCGTCGAGGTCCCCCGGCGCGCGTTCGACGATGAGTCGGGCCAGGGTGGACCGCGTCTCGTTGCCGAACTGCGGCGCGACGGTGCAGAGCCGCTCGGCCTGGTCGCGGATGGCGGCCACGACCCTGGGATGTTGGTGGCCGAGGTTCACGTTGACCAGTTGGGAGGCGAGGTCCAGGTACCGGTTCCCGTCGTGGTCCCAGAACCAGCACCCCTCGCCGCCGGCGATGGGCAACGGGTTCACCGACCCCTGCGCCGACCAGGAGTGGAAGACGTGGTCGCGCTCGGCGGCGGAGATCTCGGCGGCGTCGCTCATGCCCTTGCGGCCCCTTCTCGCGGTGTCCGTGGAGGTCGGTCCCGAGGTGACCGACGGGTCACCCCGGGACCGACTCCCAGTGTGCCCCGGAGCCCGGTCGTCCCGTTCGGGAGGCCGAGGGCGGACCCGGAGGCCCCGCGCCCGGGAGGGCGCGGGCGTACGCCGAGCCGGGGTGGATGGTGCCGTCCCGGCACTGGCCCGGTCCGGGACCGCCGGGGCGGACCCGGCCGTCCCCCGGTGAACCCCCGTCCGGACCTCGTCAGTCGCCGGAGCTCCCGGCCCCCTCCATCTCACGGACGAGGCTCCTGGGGCGCATGTCAGTCCAGTTCTCCTCGATGTAGTCGAGGCAGGACTGCCGGTCGGTCTCGGTCACCACGACGGTCCAGCCACCCGGCACCTCCGCGAACGACGGCCAGAGGGAGTACTGGCCCTCGTCGTTGATGAGCACCAGGTAGGTCGCGTCCGGATCTTCGAACGGATTGGTCATCAGCGTTCCTCCGTCGTCCGTGCCGAGCAGTGCGATCACCCACCGGCCATCGGCTCGCGGGCCGGCCGGGAGGTCGTGTTCGGCGTCCTGTTCGTCCTCTCGAACTGCCAGCCGCGAAACGGCGGTCTCCCGGAACAACGGGTCGTCCGGTGTCGAACACGCCGATTCGCCCTGTCCCCCGTTCCGCGTGCCATTCAATTCGAGGACGATGTGGAGCGTCAAGGACTTTCGCCTCATGTTGGGAACGCTGGTCACGGCGCGAGTCCGCCGGCGAGTCGTCGGCACGGTGGAGCTCCTGACGCCCTTGGTCGGCTGGCCTGCGGGCACGTCCGCGTGCTCCCCGGGAGAGGTCCGCCGCTCCCTCCGTTGTCCCCGGGCTCAGGGCTGGTGGCTTCGCCCGGCCGCAGGACGTCACGGTCGACCGGGATGCCGGAGGTCGACTGGGACGTCGGGATCGGCAGCCCTGGTGGGCCTGGCGGGGAAGCGGCCCGCCGGGAACGGCGCCCTCGTGCTCGAACGGCCCGGGGGTGCCTGCCTGGGGCGTTGGATCCGGAGCACCCGGCTGGGAGGGCACGATCTCGGGCCGGCACCGACACGGCGCCGGCCAGGTAGAGCGGTCGTGTCACCGGCAACGGCCCACCAGAGGGGCGGGCGCCGGCGGGCCGCTGCCCCATCGCACCCGCAAGGGGGGCCGGGCCCTCCGAGAAGGAGGTTTCACGGACACCTGAAGGTCCTCGTCCGGCCCGGACTGCGTTGTTAGCGTCCTTCGCAGTTTCGCCAGCCGAGGGCGATCAGGAGTGGACGAGGACGACGATGGACGGTTATCCGCGATCGAGAACACGTCGAACGAGCAGGTCGGCTCCCGCCAGCGCGCCGAGGGGAACAATGACTGGTGGATCGTTTCCCGTGGTCTGGGAAAGCTCCTGAACGAGATCCGCTCGCGGTGAGAAGGATCGTTTCCCTGGGCCGTTCGGACCGGTCACGGATTCCGGGTCGCGGCGTGGGGAGCCCGTGCCGCGTGGTCGGTCCGCCGGCCAGACGCTGGTGACACCCAGGGGCCGCCCGCCGCCCGCCGCCCGCCGCCCGCCAGACGAGCTGATCGGACCTGGTGTCCCGGACTCCCGCGCCCACCGAGAGCTCGCGGGCCGGGACGCCGCCCCACGCGCCTTCCCGCGTCCGGCCGTGCCGTCCGGAACCGCCCGCGCGCCGCCACCCGTCGCGGCGCCTCCGTGCTGGGAGACCGATGAACCACCGAACGACGACTCCGGCCGCCGCGGCGCCGTTCGACGTCGCCCACGTGCCTCCGGCCGACCGGCTCACCACGGCCGTCCGGACCGACCGCATGCGCCACCCGGGGTTCGGCCGGGTCCTCACCGAGCACATGGTGACGATCCGGTGGACCGAGGATGCCGGCTGGCACGAGGCGCGCCTGCGCCCGTACCAAGCCCTGGAGTTCGACCCGGCGACCGTCGGCATCCATTACGGCCAGATCGTGTTCGAAGGACTGAAGGCGTACTCCCTCGCGGACGGCCGGGTCGGGATCTTCCGTCCCGACGCGGCGGCCAGGCGTCTCCAGCGGTCGGCGACTCGGCTCGCGATGCCCGAGATGCCGACGGCGCTGTTCACCTCCGCCGTGACCGAGCTCGTTCGGGCCGACCGGGCCTGGGTGCCGGCAGAGGTCGGCAAAAGCCTCTACCTGCGCCCCGTCCTGATGGCCACCGAGGCCGACCTGGACCTGCGTCCGGCCCGCGAGTACCTGTTCCTGCTGATCGCCTTCGTCACCGACAACTTCTTCCCGGGTGAACTCCGCCCGAGGACCGTCTGGGTCTGCGAGGACCACGTCCGGGCGGCGCCGGGTGGCACCGGTGAGGCCAAGACCCCGGGGAACTACGCGGCGAGTCTGCTCGCCCAGGAGCAGGCGAGGGAGCGGGGCTGTGACCAGGTCGTGTGGCTGGACGCGGTCGAGCGCCGCTGGGTCGAGGAGATGGGTGGGATGAACCTGTTCTTCGCCGTGGGCCCCGAGGAGGCGCCGCGTCTGCTGACCCCACCGCTGCGCGGCACGATCCTGCCGCGAGTGACCCGCGACTCCCTGATCACGATCGCCTCGGATCTCGGGTGGTCGACATCCGAGGAACCGATCAGCGTGGAGCAGTGGCGGAGGTGGGCGGATGGTGGCTCGCTGCGGGAGGTGTTCGCCTGCGGAACGGCGGCGGTGGTGACTCCCGTCGGGACGGTCCGGTCGGCGGCCGGCGACTGGACCGTGAACGGGGGTCGGGCGGGGCCGCTCGCCGCCCGCCTGCGGACCGCGCTGCTCGACGTCCAACACGGGCTGGTCCCCGACCGGCATGGCTGGATGGTCCCGGTCGGTTGACCGCCGCCTCCCGCGCTCCCGCCGGCATCCACTGCCGGCCCGACCCGATCGTTCCCACGACGGCCTGGGAGTTCCCCGGCCATGCCCCGGTTCAGCCTGTGAGAGGACACGAGAGATGACCGTCACTGACGAGGTACCGACCACCGTCGCGGTGGGCCCCCGGGAGGCGGCGGCCGACGCGGCGGGCGCCGCCGCGCTGCTGGAGATCGGGGACCGCCTCGGTCTGCTCCCCCACATCGACCAGGGGCAGAGCGTGACCGCCGCGAGGCTGGCGGCCGAGGCGGACCTCCCCGAGGAGGGCGTCGCCAACTACCTGGAGGCGATGTCCTCGGCCGGCATCATGGTCGACTCCCCCGATGGGGAGGGGGGCCTGCGGGTGGCCGATGACTTCGACCAGATCCAGTACGAGTCGGGCTACCTGTCGTGGGCGATGAACGCGAACCGCCCGTTCGTGAACAACGCCGTGGAGTTCCTGCGCGCTCCCCTGGACTCGAGGGCGAAGTACCCCAGGGACGGCCGCCAGGTGGCGGTGTCCTCGGAGTGGATGGGTTCGAAGGGGTTCTACCCGGTCGCCCTCCAGACGATCCTCGACGCCCGTCCCTCCCGGGTGGTCGACCTGGGCGCCGGCACCGCCCGACTGCTGATCGAGGTCATGCTCCAGCTCCCGGAGACCACGGCGGTGGCCCTGGACCTGGACGGCCCGTCCTGCGAGGAGGCGGTCCTGGCGGCCGAGCGCGCTGGTGTGGCCGACCGGCTCACCGTCATCGAGGCACCGATCCAGTCGGTCGCCGAGGACCCCACGCCGGTGCTGGGGGCTGACGTGGTGCACGCGGGCTTCGTCTTCCACGACATGATGCCCGACGAGGAGCATGTCGCCGACGCCGTGCTCGCCAACTGCCGGGAGGGCCTGCGGCCTGGCGGCATGATGGCGATCACCGACGCGGTGCCGTACGTGAAGAACATCCGGGAACGGCGGTTCAGCGCGATCGTGAGCTACTACCACAAGCAGTTCATGCGCCGCCGTCTCCTCAGCGAGGAGGAGTGGACCGCCAAGTTGTCCGGTGCCGGCTTCTCGTCGGTGGAGTGCGTGCCACACCGCTTCCCGACCGGCCGGCTGTTCCGGGCCACCAAGGCCTAGGCCCGGTGCCCCCGTCGCGGCGGGGCGGCGCACCGGCCGTCGTCGGGGCACCGCCCCGCTCGGCGTCGTCGACGTCCCCGCTGTCGACCGGCGCGGCCGGAGCGGCGGACCCGAGGGTCCACGTGGGATTGGACGCTCCCCGTTCATCAACGCTTCCCGACGTCCTGGCGGCATTCCCCGGTTGACGTCGCGTCGATCCAGCGATTGCCGGCCGGCCCCGGTCGTCGCTCGTGGGGCGGCCGCCCGCGAGCGGGTCGTCCCGTCGGGTTCACGACGGCCTGGCCCACCCCGTTTCCACCCACCGTTGGTCCATGATGGCGCGTCCCTGACGTCCAGCGCGTCGACAGCGCTCACCCACCTGCGGGTACATGCTCGCGTCACCGCGATTTCAACCTCGGTCCAGATCACCGCGGGTACGTTGCGTCGGCGGCCCACGCCCGGGTTCGCACACGCCTCGCAGGAAGCGCTGTTGGCCGATGCGCAGACCATTCGACAACGACGACACGTTCGCCCTCTCCCCCGTCGACGACCGGGATCGGCACCGCCCGTGGGCACGGCTCGGCGGGGTGCGTGTCAGGAGGCGCTGGTACCGCACCGAGGGTTCTCGGCTCGTCGTGACCGAGTGGTCGCGCACACGGACGGCGGGAGGGCTGGTGCCACTGGGCGAGGGCGCGCGACGCGATGTCGGCCAGGGCGGTGGGGGGCGTGGCCGCGCGCGCCACCACCACGGGTGGGTCGAGGGCGCGCCGCCGACCGTGCGCCGGTCCTCCGCACCGCCACCACGGTCGTCCCGTCGGCGCCGGGAGCGCGGGACACCGTGGTGGGAGCACACGGCGTCGGACGGGGTCGGTCCCGTCCTCCCACTGTCGGAAGAGGACGTGCGGAGCTCCCGGCCGGCCCTGTCCGTTGCTCCGCTCCGGTGTCCTCGACGGATGGGACGGCCCGGGGGCAGCCCGCCGTCCCCCGCATCTCGCGCGTCGAGGACCGATCGGGGCACCACCGGATCGACCGCGCACTCGGTCCTGGCTCGACCACCTCGCGCCCGGATCCGCGACGCGCCGCACCCGCGTGAGCGGACCCGCCGGTCGCTGACGAACGCCTGACGCGCGATCCACGTCCCGTGGCCGTCCTGTTCCGCGACGGCGTGTCGTCCGCGCCTCCCAGCCAGCCCAGCCGGTGCCGACGCACGTCGGGGGTCGGCGGCTCCCGCTGGCCCGAACGCGAGGGCGCGGGCGCCATGGACCCGCCGCGCCGCTCCACCGCCGTCCCCGGACGGACGGCACAGGAACACCCACTCCGACAACGGAAGGACACGCAGATGCTCAGGAGCGTCGTGATCGTGGGCGGGGGAACCGCGGGTTGGATGTCGGCGGCCTACCTCAAGGCCGCCTTCGCCGACCGCATCGAGGTCACCGTCGTCGAGTCACCCCGAGTCAGCACGATCGGGGTCGGCGAGGCGACGTTCAGCACGGTCCAACAGTTCTTCGACTACCTGGGACTCCGGGAAAGCGACTGGATGCCCAGGTGCAACGCGACCTACAAGCTGGGCATCCGTTTCGAGAACTGGCGGGCGAAGGGCCACCACTTCTACCACCCGTTCGAACGGCTGCGGGTGGTGGACGGTTTCCCCCTCAGCGACTGGTGGCTCCACGAGCCGGCCTCGGATCGCTTCGACAAGGACGTCTTCCTCGTCTCGTCCCTCGCGGACGCGAAGAAGTCCCCCCGGTTCCTGGACCACCGCCTGTTCGAACCGGAGCTGGACCTGGAGTCCGGTGGGCGGATGTACCGCACGACGCTGTCCGAGCAGAGCACGCAGTTCCCCTACGCCTACCACTTCGACGCGGCACTGCTCGCGGACTTCCTCACCGAGTACGGCACCGACCGGGGCGTGCACCACGTCGTGGACCACGTCGAGGAGGTGGTGCTGGACGACCGGGGCTGGATCAGCCACGTCCGGACCAGGGAACACGGGGACGTGCGCGGTGACCTGTTCCTCGACTGCACGGGCTTCCGCGGCCTCCTGCTCGGCAAGGCCCTGGGTGAGCCCTTCGAGTCCTACCAGGACACCCTGCCCAACGACAGCGCGGTGGCTCTCCGCGTTCCGGTGGACGTGGAGACGAAGGGCCTGCGGCCCTGCACGACCGCCACCGCGATGGACGCGGGGTGGATCTGGACGATCCCCCTGTTCGACCGCATCGGGACGGGGTACGTCTACGCCAGCGACTACTGCTCCCCGGAGGATGCGGAGCGTGCCCTGCGCGAGTTCGTCGGGCCGGAGGCCGACGGGCTGGAGGCGAACCACATCCGGATGCGGATCGGCCGAAGCCGCGACTCGTGGGTCAACAACTGCGTGGCGGTGGGCCTGTCCAGCGGCTTCGTCGAGCCGCTGGAGTCGACGGGGATCTTCTTCATCCAGAACAACATCGAGAACCTGGTCAAGCACTTCCCGGACCAGCGGTGGTCCCCCCAGCTGCGGACGTCGTTCAACCGGGCCGTGAACCACGCGATGGACGGTGTTCGGGAGTTCCTGGTACTCCACTACCGGGCGGCCGCGCGGGCCGACAACGAGTACTGGCGGGACGCCAAGACGCGCGTCATCCCGGACGGGCTCGGGGAACGGCTCGAGCAGTGGCGGACCAAGCTTCCCGACGCGGAGAGCATCTACCCCCACTACCACGGTTTCGAGGCCTACTCCTACGTCTCGATGTTGATGGGGCTCGGGGGCATCCCGCTGGCCGCTCCCCCCGCACTGGCGCACATGGACGACACCTCGGCACGCGAGGAGATGCGGCTCATCCAGCACCAGGCCAAGGATCTGGTGGGGCGGCTGCCCAGCCAGTACGAGTACTTCGCCCAGTCGCACTGAACCGTGCCGGCGGAGGACGGGACCGTCGCGAAGCCGAAGGGGAGCGTGGTGTGACCGACGTGCCAGCGCTGCCAGCTGGTCCTCCCCCCGTGCCCTGGCCACGAGGGGAGGGCCGCGACGGGTTCGGCGTGCTGATGCCCGGGCTGCCCGCCGGAGTCGGGGCGGTCACCTCCGGTTCCCGCGATGCTCCGGTGCTGATGACGTGGGCGTCCCGCGCGCGGCGACTCCCAGACCCGCCGGTGTCGCTGGCGTGCCTCCCCGCCGCGAACCCGTCCCCGGCCGTCGCGCTCCGGCGCGGTGCCTTCGCGGTGCGCGCCGCGCCGGTGGCGGTCTGGCCGGTGGCGGAGCCGTCCTCCTCGGCGGTGTCCGGACCACCTCCCCCGAATTCCGGTGGCGGACGGGTCCTGGAGTGGCTGGGCCGCGCCGGGTGGGCGCGGCTCCGCTGGTCGACCGCTGGATGCGTGACGCGCACGGGCTCGGTGGCCACGAGGTCGTGCTCGGCGAGGTGGTCACCGCGCAGGGCACCGGGGCAGCGCCCACGGGGCGTCGCGTCGGACGCGGCGCGCCCGGTCACCGTCGGCTCCCCCCGCGCGACGCGCCCACGCCGGCCGTCCACAGCGGACGGGGTCGCTGGCCCCCACCGGTGTGGAGCGCTCGCCTTGGCCGACCCGCCGGCCCGGCGCGGGACGTGCGACCCGCCGGGACCCGATGACCCGCGATTCCGCTCCCGACCACTGGAGACGTGTTGATGACAGTCTGGGATCCGATCCTTGGGGTGCTGCACGTGGTGGGGGCCCTGGCCGCGGTGCTGCTGTTGGCCGTGCTCGGCCGCCGGCTGGCGGTGCTGCTCCGCCAGCCGAGCGTCATCGGCGAGATCGCGGCGGGCCTGCTGGTCGTTCCGCTGATCGGGGCGGTGGCCGGGGAGGACACCGTCAGCCTCGTGCTCCCGGCGCCGGTGGTGGAGGTGCTGCACCTCGTCGGCACGGTCGGGCTGGTCCTGTTCCTGGTCAGCATCGTCCACGAGCTGGGAAGGAAGGACGGCGGGCTGCGCGCCCGCTCGGTCGGGTGGGTCACCGTGGGTTCGCTGGTACCGGCGTTGGGAAGCGGGTTGTTGCTGGGGTGGTGGGTGTTGTCCACCGGTGACACGGAGCTGCGCGGCGACGCGCCCCGCCCGGCCTTCCTCCTGTTCGTCGCCATCGCGATGGCGGTGACGGCGGTACCGGTGTTGGCCCGCATCCTGGTGGACCGGAGGTTGAACGGAACTCCGGTGGGTGACCTCGCGATGTCGGCCGCCGTGGCGACGGACATGGTGGCGTGGGTTCTCCTCGCCGTCGCCATCGGGCTGACCGCCGGAGGGGTGGGCGGGGCGCTGGTGTCGATGCTCGTCATGGCGGTGGGGATCCCCACCGCTCTGGGGTGTCGAGCTCTGCTGCGGTCGGGCGGGGCGTCCGCGTGGGCGTCGAGGTTCGTCCGGAGCACCTCGCTCCTCCTTGCCCTGGCCGCCCTGGGTACGGCGGTGCTGTTGGAACACTGGGGGCTCACGGCCGTGGTCGGTGCCTTCCTCGTTGGCCTCGCGGTTCCCGGCGGCGGTGCCCTCGGGGGGTGGGACGGCCCCGTGGGGCGGCTGGCGACCGTGGGGAGGGCGTTGGTCCCGGTGTTCTTCGTCGTCGCGGGTCTGGACCTCTTCAGCGGCCCGAGCAGCGGCTTCCCCCTGGGCACGACGGTGCTCGCGGTCGTGCTCGGGATCCTGGGCAAGGTCGGCGGGGGCTACCTGGGGGCCCGGCTGGCCCGGCTGCCCAGGGGTGAGGCGGCCACCTTCGCGGTGCTGATGAACACGCGGGGGCTCACCGAGATCGTGGTGCTCCAGGCCGGCTACGCGGCCGGTATCCTCTCGGCCGGCCTGTTCCTGGTGCTCGTGGCGATGGCCCTGGTGACGACCGCGATGACCGGGCCGCTGTTGTCCCTCCTCGCCAGCAGGCGGCGACCCGCCGAACCGGCCACGGTGTAGCGCTCGCCTCGGCGATGGAACGTGGCGCGGTGGCGGCATCCGTCGCCGGGGATGCGGTTGGTGGCCGGGGTGGCGGCGTCAGAGGCGGGCGCTCACCGGCGGTGTCGGGTCGGCCGCGGCCTGGCCGAAGGCTCGCTGCACCTGGGAACAGCGCTCGATCACCTCGGACCGGCTCAGCCCGAGCACTTCGGCCTCGGCGAGCAGGGTGCGCAGCCGACGGTGCCAGTCCTCCACGAAGCGGGGGGCGGCGGATCCGGATCGGCGGTCCCGGCGGACGACGGCCCCGCTCCCCCGGTTGATCCGGATGACTCCTTCTCGGCGCAGCAGGTCGTAGGCCTTGCCCACCGTGTGGAAGTTGATGGCGAGGTCGCCAGCGAGCTTCCTCGTGGATGGCAGAACCGTCCCCTCAGCGAGGCGGCCGTCGGCGACGGCCTCCACCAGTCGGTCCCGAATCTGCTGGTAGATCGGAATTTCGCTGTCGAGGTCGAGATTGAGGCGCACCCACGCCATCCTAGCTGGTATACATCAACTAGAACACAAGATCAGCTGGGGGTGGATGGCGCGGTGGGGCGACCGGTAGCGGCCGAGGGAGCACCGGCGTCCTCGCGGACCCGCCCGGGCCAGGGCCGGTCACGCGCGCGGACGGCGGAGGAGCGATCGGCCCGCCCCGACGGGCCACCCAGCTGCCACCTGACTCTGCGGTACCTCCACGCGCGTCGCCCGTCGGGGGTGGGACGGGCCGTGCCAGCACTTCCAGGCACATCGGGAGGGCGCGCCACGCGGGCGCGCCGTCGGGAAAGGGGACGAGCATGGCTTCCGTGACCGTGTCGGACGACGAGGTCGTCGTCAGGTTCAACGCCGCCGAGGTCCCGCTGGTGGCCCGGCGCGTGGTGACGATCCCGCTCTCCGCCATCAGGGACGTCACCGTCGTCGAGAAGTCCCTGTCCACCAAGGGTGCGCGCCGCGCGGGGATGTTCGTCACCGGGGTGATGAAGGTCGGCATGTGGGGAACCGGGACCGGGATCCAGCAACTCGTCTCGGTCCGCCGGGGCACCCCTGCGCTGCGGATCATCCTGGACAAGTACGACGCCGGGCTGCGGATCGACGAGGTGATGGTCAGCACCCCCGACGCCCCCTCGGTCGCGGGTGACATCACACGTCGACGGGCGACGTCCCGGTGAGCGGGGACGGCGGCGGGGTCCGGGTCGAGGTGCGCGACCTGACCAAAAGGTTCGGCTCCGTCACGGCGGTCAACGGCCTGAGCTTCACCGTCGAACCAGGGGTGGTCACCGGATTCCTCGGCCCGAACGGGGCCGGGAAGACGACCACCATGAGGATGATCCTCGGCCTGGTCACCCCGACCTCGGGCACCGCGACCATCGGCGGCCGCCCCTACGCGGACCTGCCGCACCCTTCCCGCACCGTCGGCGCGGTCCTCGACTCGTCCAGTTTCCACCCGGGCCACGTCGCCCGCGACCACCTCGCCGTGTACTGCCGGATGGGCGGCTACCCGCTCGACCGCGTCGACGAGGTCATCCACCAGCTGGGCATCGGCGAGTTCGCCGACAGGAGGACGCGGGGCTTCTCCACGGGCATGCGGCAGCGGTTGAACCTGGCCACGGCGCTCCTCGGGGACGCGCGAGTGCTGTTGCTGGACGAGCCCAGCAACGGGCTCGACCCGGAGGGGATCGCCTGGTTGCGCTCCTTCCTGAAGGGCCTCGCCGACCAGGGGCGCACCGTCCTGGTGTCGAGCCACGTGCTCAGCGAGGTCGAGCAGGTCGTGGACGAGGTCGTCGTGGTGCGCCGGGGGGAACTGGTGGCCTCCGGGACCATGGCCGAACTGTCCTCGGCCGCGACGGCGGCCGTCGTCGTCCGCTCACCGGACGACGAACGCCTTGCCGAGACGTTGCGCGCCGAGTCCGTCCAGGGGACGCGCGCCACCTCGGTCGAGCGGCTCGAAGCCGGCACGATCCGCGTCGAGGGACTCACCACCGCCCAGATCGCGGACCTCGCCGCCGACCACCGGCTCCGGGTGCACGAGTTGACGCCGGAACGATCCACCCTCGAACAGGTCTTCCTACGACTGACCTCGGACCCCAGGGAGAGTGTCCGGTGAACCGGTTGATCAGCGCGGAGGCGACGCGTCTGCTGTCCTCGCGGCTCTGGCTCGGAGCACTCATCGGCGCCCTGGTCTGCGGCGGCGCCCTGATCGGCGGATTGACCCTGTTGGGGCCGGAGAACTTTGATCCTCCGATGCCGGGGCTGGACACCGAGGAGGGGGTCCGCGGCCTCCTCGGCATGCTGTCCTTCACCGTGTTCGTGCCGGCAGCGCTCGGCACGCTCGCCGTGACCTCCGAGTACCGGCACCGCACCATCTCCTTCACCTTCCTGTTCGAACCCCGTCGGTGGCGGGTCCTGGTGGCGAAGCTGATCACCTTCGCGGTCGCCGGGCTCTGCTACGGCGCGATCGTGGCGGGCACGGCCGGGGCGGCGCTGTACGGCGGGGCGGCGGCACGGGACATCACCCTCGGGCTCCCGGGTGCGACGGTGGCGGAGCTGCTGGTTCGCGTGGCGTTGGCGATGGCCGCGTTCATGGTCATCGGAGTCGGGTTCGGCGCGCTCATCCGCAACCAGATCGCGGCGTTGGCCGCCGTGGTCGGCTACCTCTACATGGTGGAGCTGGTGCTGCTGGCGGTGCCCGGCATCAACGCCGCCTACCCCTACCTCCCGGGTGGGGCGACGGCGTCGCTGACCGGGTTCACCTACCTCGCCGACGCCATCGCCGAGCAGACCAGCGGCTCGTCCAGCACCCTGCTGTCCGCGCCGCTGGGCGCGCTCGTGCTCGCCGGCTACGCGATCGTCGCGGCCGCCCTCGCGGTCGCGGTGCCGCTGCGGCGGGACGTCACGTGACGGGCTGACCGGCGGGCTTCAGGAAGTCCAGGTCCGCCACGGTCAGCTTGGTCAGGTCGGAGGTCGAGGCGTCCGAGGTGACCGCCAACCGGGAAGCCTGCCGGTCCACCATGTGCTCGAAGGTCTTGCGGGCGGTGCGACCGTTGCCGAAGGTGGCGTCCTTGGGCAGCACCTCGAAGTAGTCGCGGAGCACCACCGCCGCGTCGTGGTCGAGCTGGTAGTCGTGCCGTTCGCACTGCTGGCGGATGATCGTGACCATCTCGTCGGCGTCGTAGTTCTCGAACTCGATGGTGCGGGTGAACCGGGACTCCAGCCCCGGGTTGGAGGCGAGGAACTCCCGCATCTCCTTCGAGTAGCCGGCGACGATGACGACGACCTCGCTGCGGTGGTCCTCCATCAGCTTCACGATGGTGTCGATGGCCTCGCGGCCGAAGTCCGGGCCGGTTCCGCCGCTCTGCGCGCTGAGGGTGTAGGCCTCGTCGATGAAGAGGACGCCGCCCAGCGCCTTGGTGAACGCCTCGGTCGTCTTGATCGCGGTGCCACCGATGATCTGGGCGACCAGGTCGGCCCTGGCGACCTCGACGAGGTGCCCCGAGGTGAGCACGCCGAGTTCGGCGAGGATCGCGCCGTAGAGCCGGCCCACCGTGGTCTTGCCGGTTCCCGGGGCACCGGCGAAGACGAGGTGGCGGCTCATCGGGGGAACCGAGAGGCCCGCCTCCTGCCGGCGTTTCGCCATCCGGTTCAGGTTGACCAGGCCGGTCACGTCCCGCTTGACGCCTTCCAGGCCGACCAGGCCGTGGAGTTCGGCGAGGGGAGCGCTGAGGCTGTCACCCCCGTTCCCGTTGGCGGTCTCGGCGTGGGCCGGCTGGCTGGCTGCCCCCGGTGCGGGGGCGGCGGCCGCGCCGCCCTCTCCCGCGGTCAGGTAGGCGTCGGGGAACCCGTTGCGCTCGCTGGTCAGCGAGGTGACCGTGAGCCGCGCGTCGGCCAACAACCGGCGGAGCCCGGCTCCGGTGTTGCCCCGGGTGACGCAGTCCCGGACCGTGACGGGCTCGGCGGTCTGGACGTGGACGCCGTCGCTGCCGTTGTCGGTGAACTCGCAGCCGGTCAGTTCCGCGCTGCCCTCGGCGGTGACCTGCACCCCGTGGCCGCCGCTGCCCCGGCTCCGGGAGCCGCTCATCACCACCCGGCCGCCCTTGCCGACGAACACGCCGTCCCCACCGGACCCGTAGACGTCGCAGCCCGTGAACGCGGCGGTGCCGCCCTTGGTGACGGCCAGCCCCGACGTCCTGGCGCCCTGGACGCTGCCGCCGTCGACACCGACCTTCGCGTTCTCCGCGACCAGGACGGCGGCGGCGCCGCAGCGTTCGACCTCCATGCGGGTGAGTTCGGCGGTGGCGCCCTCGACCACCTCGACGGCGTTGCCGCCGGAGTCGCGCACTCGCAGCCGGGTCAGGCTCGCCGTGGTCCCCTCGGCGTGCACGCCGACCCCGGCACCGGCCGGGGTGGACACCACCAGTTCCTCCGCGTCCAGGGTGGAGCCGTCGGTGAGCAGCACCCCGGCGCCGCCCACGTCGGTGATGACGCAGCCCCGCACGGTCAGGGTCGACTGGCCGGCGGCGCGGAGGCCGTGCTCCCGGGCGTTGGACACCCGGAACTGGCTGAGCGTGGCGGTGGTGCGCTGGGAGACGAGCAGGCCCTCGGCCGTCCGCTCGGCCTGGCAGTCGTCCACGCTGACGGAGCCGGTGGTCGCCAGGTAGAAGCCGACGCCCTCCGACTCGCGGACGGTGACCCGGCGCAGGTCCGCGCTGGCCCCCTCCTCGACGGCGACCGCCGGTTTGGCCGCGCCGGCGATCACGGTGTCGCTGACGGCGACGCTCGCGTCACCGTTGAGGCAGATCCCGTTGCCGGCGACCCTGGCGATGTGGCACCCGGACACGGAGAGCCGCCCGCGTTGGGCGACGACGACGGCCGAGGTGCCCAGGTCCTCGAAACGGCACTGGCGCAGTTGGCTGCGCACGGATGCGGTGATGACGACACCGGCGCCACCGGGGTTGGTCACCCGGCTGTCCGCCAGGTTCACGGCGCCGCGTTCGTGCGCGACCAGGGCGGCCCAGCCCTGGGCGCTGATCTCGCATTCCGTGATGGTGCTCCGCCCTTCCTGGCTGATGAGGGCGGGGGCCTCCTGGTCGGTGGAGCGGACGGTGAGGCCGGAGAGGGTGACCGGGGCGAGCAGGTTCAGCGGTGTTCCCGTCTCGGAGAGGATCTCGACCGTGCCGGGGCCGTCCTCCGCCGTGATCGTCACCTGCCGGGTGACGACCAGTGCCTCCGTGTACCGGCCGGGGCCGACGCTGATGACGGCGCCGTCGGGCGCGGTGGCCAGGGCACCGGCGAGCGACCGGTGCTGTCCGGGCTCGACCGCCGAGACACTGATGAGCTGCCCGGTCATGTGGGTACTGCCTCTCCAAGCCGTGGTGTGGACGGGTGGTCGGTGCGGGGGTCGGGGCCGCCGGACAGGCGGCCCTCGATCCTGGCCGCCGCCAGTTCGGTACGGGAGCGGCACCCCGTGCGGGAGAACAACCTGGTCAGCCGGCTCTCCACGGTCTTCTCGCTGACGCCGACGGTCACCGCGATCTGCCGGTTGGTCCGCCCGTCGCTCACGAGGTCGATGATGCGCAGCTCGAGGTCGGAGAAGTCGGGGCGGCGGGCGCGGACCCGGACCGGCGACAGACCCATGCCCCGCATCAGTTCGACCAGGTGGCCCCGGCCGCCGTCGCCGTGCAGCCGCTCGCACACCTGGTGGAACTCCCGCAGCCACCGACGTTGGTCGGGCGCGGCGCCCGCCTTGATGAGCAGGGCCCGAGCCACCGACGGCTGGTCGCCCCGTGCCCGCGCCATCCGCAGGCCCTCGTCGAGGGCCGCCACGTCCCCCTCCACCAGGCCGCGCATCAGCAGCACCGACTGCCTGCTCCCGGGCGAGCCGACCTCGTCGTCGAGCCGTTCCAGCTCGGCGAGCCCGCGCCGGGCACCGTCCTCGTCGCCCTGGCGACTGGCCTGGTCCGTCAGCCGGGTGAGCAACGGGGCCAACGCCAGGTATCCAGCCCGCCGGTGGCGGTGGTAGTTCTGCCACCCGACGACGTCGGCGGCCACGGTGTCCCCGGTCCGGTGCAGCAGACCACACCGGACCCAGGCCAGGTAGTGGCCGCAGACCGTCGTGGCGGGGATCCGTTCCAGCCAGGCCCAGGCCCGGTCGAACTCGCCGCGTTCCGAGCACATCTCGGCGGCGAACACGCGGACGAGGTGCAGGGGTGGGGTGTCCTCGCCGTCCGCGGCCGCCTCCAGGCTCCTCGCCAGTGACAGCGCGGCGTCCCACTCGCCTGACCAGTAGTGGGAGAGGAGCAGTTGGTAGCCGGGCAGCGGTCCGTCGACCGGCGGCGCGTACCGGTCGCCGAGGACCAGGCCGAAGGCCGTGGTGTAGTCGACGAGGAGGGCGGAGTCCCGCAGGTGGTCCCGGGTCGGCACGTCCTGACCGTCCGCTCCCCTGTCCTCCCGCAGGCGACCCCACGCCCATTCGAAGGAACGGCGGTCGCCGGCCAGCGCGGTGGTCAAGGCCATCGCCTCCAGGCCGGTGATGACGAGCTCCCCGGTCCCGTGGTCCCCGGCGAGTTCCCCGCTGGTGCGCAGGGCCCGCCGTTCGACCTCGACGGCGGCCTGGAGCCGTCCACGCAGCATCAGCGCGCAGGACCGGGCGATGCGCGGCCCCCAGGACGTGTCACCCCACACCTCCTCCAGGAGGGACAACACCTCGTCCACGTCGTCGACGCGCTGCTGCTGCATGGCGGCGAAGAGCCACCGGATCGAGATGTCGAACAGGTCGTCGGCCCCGCCGGAGGCGCCCGGCCGCGCCACCCGGTCGCCGCTCCCGGTGCTGGCCCCCACCAGGCCGCGCAGCAGGGGCAGCGCGGCCCGGGTGGTGGAGGACACGGCGTCGTAGTGCCCCAGTCCGAACTGGAGGCGGGTCACCCACCGGAAGACGTGCCACCACCGGGGGTCGGTGGCGGTGAGCCGGCGCAGGGCGGCCGCGTACCACGTCATCGCCGACAGCGGTTGGCTGTTCCGCCGGGAGTCGGCCTCGGTCACCAGCAGGTCGGCCGCGTCGGGCCACGGTAGCGCCGGGCCGGCCGCGGCGACGTGGTCCGCCAGTCGCGCCCGGTCGACGGCGATGCCACGGCGGGACCGGCGGCGGAGGACCTCCGCGAAGGACCGGTGCCGTTCGCGGGCGGCCTCGGGTCCGCCGCGCCAGCGCAGCGTCGCCGCGAGCGCCGGCACGGGGAAGGCCAGCCGTCCCGCCGCGTCCAACCGGAGCACACCGTCGCCGACGAGACGGTCCAGCGCGTGCCCGGCCGAGTCGAGGTCCGTACCGATGACCTCGCTGATCACCGGCAGGTCGTCCACCCGGAGTCCGGGAACGGTGGCCACGGTGGCGGCCAGCGCCTCGGCGTCCGCGCCGGCGGCGCGGACGCGGGTGGTCAGTTCGTGGTCCTCGTCGAGGCGGATGGTCTCCTCGGGCCGCACCAGGCAGAGGTGGTCGTCGATCATCCGCAGTCGCCCACCCTCGGCGAGGGAACGGACGGTGGTCAGCACGGTCCCCGGGTTGCCGTAGAGCCCGCCCAGCGCGGTGCGCAGCGCACCCTCCAGGCCGGGGTCGACGGCGACCTGGTCCACGGGCAGCGCGCGGGCCAGCAGTTGGTGGGCGTCCTCCCCGTCCAGCGGCTCGACGTCGAGGATGTCGTCGGCGGTGGCCACGAGCTGGTGGAGGAAGGAACATCCGGCGCTTCGGAGGCCGGTGGTGACGACGACGGCGCACCCGGCGGCCCTGGCGTTCTGGAGGAGGAGGGCGAAGGCGGGCCTGGTGACGGAACTCACCCGGTGCGCGTCGTCGACCACCAGCACGGTCCGCTGGATCGCGACGAGTCGGCTCAGCGCGACACTGATCGTGTGGACCAGCGCCAACAGCTGGGGCTCCGTCGAATGGCGGAGTCGGTCCCGCATCCGCGCGGCCGCCGCTACCCGCTCCGCGAACTCGGGGTCTGTGACATGATCCAGCTGGTCACGTAGGGATTCGATCACGAGGTCCAAGGTGAGCGGCTGGCTGGGCTGGGCTGTGTCGACCGTGAGCACACGTGCCCCCTGTCTCGTCCACACCCGACGGGCGGTCTCGACGAGGGTGGTCTTCCCGGCGCCGGTGTCGCCACGGAGCAGCAGCGACGAGCCGAAGTTCTCGGCGGTGTCCACCAGCGCGGTGAGGACCTGGAGGTGGTGCCTTCTTCCGATCACGGTCGCGACTCTCCGACCCATAAGCCTTCTCTCACCAATCACCTCGATCGTCTCCGGTGATGGGCTTCGCGCGGGCTGCCGGGCCAACGCGGCCATCTACCACCACCCGTTCCTAGCGCACCATTCCTCCTTCAGGGGATGGGGGGCTCCCCTCGCCCCTAATTCGAGGGATCTCCTCCGCATGTCCGTTTTCGTCGTCCGGCGGACGGCCGAACGGCCGTCCCCCTCCGTCCGGAGCGCACCGTGGCGCTTCCCGCTGTCGTGTCACCGCAGGGCGACGCGCTCGACCGCCAGGAAAGGCACCCGGTGAACCACGCGCCACTCGTGCACGGATCCACCTCCGCGCGTCCCGCACCTCCGCCGCTGGTCGGCAGGAACGAGGTGATCGACCGCCTCGCCGCGGAGTGCGCCCGCGCCGACGGCCCCCCGTTCGCGCGGGTGCTCGGCGAGGCCGGTGCCGGCCGGACCTCGCTGCTGCGCGCCCTGCGGGGGCGGTTGCGCGCGGCTGGCATCCGCACCCTCTCCCTGTCGGCCAGCCAGGACGACGGGGGAACCCGGTACAGCGCCGTCTACCGTCTCCTCACCTGCCTGCCG
Organism: Actinoalloteichus caeruleus DSM 43889; assembly: GCF_000429185.2. Classification (GTDB taxonomy): domain Bacteria; phylum Actinomycetota; class Actinomycetes; order Mycobacteriales; family Pseudonocardiaceae; genus Actinoalloteichus_B; species Actinoalloteichus_B caeruleus. The sequence goes on from NZ_AUBJ02000001.1 coordinate 1,411,948, forward strand.
TCGGTCCCGGAGCCGCCCACCGGGCCGGCCGGGCCCACCTCCGCACGGGAGGTGCTGCTCGACCTGGTGGCCCGGGTCAGCGCCGTACCCCCGGACCAGCGGGCACCCGAGACGGACGCGCGGTTGGCCGCGGCGCTGGCCCAGGTCCTGCGCGCGCACGCCCCGCTGGTGATCCTCGTCGACGACGCGCACTGGCTGGACGGCGACAGCGGACGCGTGGTGGAACCGTTGGCGAGGAGACTGCTGGGCACCGGGTGCGGCATCGTCCTCTCCGCGCGCGTCGACGGTGCGCCGGACCCGGTCGGCCCGTTCGGGGGGCAGGAGGCCGAGGTCGTCGCCCGCATGACCGACGACGGGCTGCTCTCGTCCACCGTGCTGCGTCCGCTGACCCGCGACCAGGACCACCGGCTGCTCACCGAGTGGCTCCAGGCACGACCGGACCCGGTGCTCACGCGGGAACTCCGTTCGCTGTCCCGGGGGAACCCCGCCGCCCTCCGGTGGGCCGTGCGGGGGCTCTCCGAGTCGGGTGCGTTGCGGGTCGTCGACCGCCACGCCTACCTGGTGCCCCAGTTCGAACCGCCCCGGTTCACCACGAGGAGCCCGCTGCTCGCGCCGATCCGTGAGGCCGGCCCCCTGGCCAGGTCGGTGGCCGAGGCGCTGGCGGTCCTGGCTCCCCTGGGAGTCGGCGTCGAGACGATGCTCACCGAGGCGTTGGCCCAGCCGGCTCCGACGGTGCGGGGGGCGCTCGACCTGCTGCGGCGACGCAGGGTGCTGGTGGCGGGCCGGCGTGGCTGGCGCTTCCGGCTGCCGGCGGTCCGGGAGGCGTTGCGGGCCGGCCTGGGCCCGTACCAGCGCCGTCGGCTGTCCGCCCTCGCCGTCGCCCGGGTGTGGGAGGGAGGCCCGACCGCCCTTGACCAGGACGCCGTGGCGGACCTGCTGGTCGAGGCGGGGGGCCTCGTCGACCCGGAACGGGCCGCCGCGGAGTTGACCGACCGGGGCGGCGCCACCCTGTTCACCCACGGCCTGCGGTCCGCGCGGTGGCTCCGGGCCGCGGCGGAACTGATCACCGACCCGACCCGGCGCGCGATGACCCTCGTGGGGCACTGCGCCGCCTGCGCCATCAACGAACGTCCCACTGACGCCGCGGACAGCGCGGAGGAGCTGATCAGCCGGCACGCCCCCTACGTCCCGGAGTCCGCTCGGCAGGAACTCGGCGTCATCTACGTGACCTGCCAGTGGGCGACGGGGAACACCGGGCCGTTGCGCGGGATCGCCGACGGCGAACGGACCGTGCTGCCCGGGGGCCCTGGGCAGCACGCGGTGTCCAGGGCGGCGGCGCTCTTCCAGTTGCAGCGGTACGGCGAGGGGCGGGCCCTGCTGGCGGCGACCAGGGACAGCTGGTCCCGGGAGCCCGCCTCCGCCGACTTCGCGCACATCCTGGGAGCGGGGGCGGCGATCTGGCAGGGCGATCCGGCGGAGTTCCGGGAGTTCCTCGCCGACTCCTCCCGTTGGCGCGGCCAGGACGTGCCGCAGCTGCGCTTCGAACGGCTGCGCTACCAGGTCAGCATGCTCCTGGCGATGGGGGAACTGACCCGGACCCTGGAACTGCTGTCGGCGGAGGGCATCCGCGTGGACCAGCTGCTGACGACCGACCAGTTCATGATCCACCAGATGCGCGGCGACTGGGTCGCCGCGATGGACGTCGCACGCCGCAGCATGGCGGCCGGGAACACGGTGGCCAGGCCGCCGGGGCCAACGATCATGTACCGGGACGCGGTGAAGATCCTCGCCGCTCGGGGTCGGCTGGCCAGGGCGAACGAACTCGCCGAGTCGGCGCGGTCCCAACCCGTGCAGGCCGACTACCTGCTGGACCTGGCCCAGGCTCGCATCCGCCGTCTGCTGGGCGATGGCGATGGCGCGATCCTCGCGCTGCGCAGGGGCCTGGACCGGGCGGCGGCCGCCGGGTTCGTCCTCGGCACCGACGAACTCTGGGCGGAACTGGCGGAGATCGCCGCGGCCGAGGGCCGGGTCGAGGAGGCCACCGGCCACCTCGCGGCGATCACCTCGGTCGCGCGCCGGATGGGGACCGGGCGCACCGAACTCCTGTCGCTGCGCAGCCAGGCGCTGGTCCACCGCGACCGGGACGCGGCGGCGGCGGCGGTCGAGCTGGCCCGGGAACGCGCGCAGCCCTCGGAGATCGCGGGCACGGCACTGCTGGCGTCGTCGTTGGGGTACCGGCCCGACGAGCTGTTACCCGAGGCCTACCAGCTGTTCGGTGACCTCGACGCCCTGCTGTGGCGGGCCAGGACCCGGAACCTGATGCGGGCGCACAACCTCCCGGTCCCGGGACGCACCGCGACGACCGCCGAGAACGAACTGCTGCTGGCGGTGCTGGTGACCGAGGGGCTCAGCAACCGGGAGCTGGCGACGGCTCTCCAGACCAGCGAGAAGAGCGTCGAAGGGCGGCTGACCCGCCTGTTCGCCAAAGGGGGCTACGGGTCCAGGGTGGACCTCGCGGCGGCCATGCTGACCGGCGAGTACCCGTGAGGGTGGCCGGACGTCCCGTCGCCGCCGGGTGGCGGGCCCGGCCGCTCGGTCTCCGTCACACCGCCCCGGGTGCGTTCGGTGACGGCCGGGCCGTCGCGGCACGTGGGCGAGCGTCGCGGCGACTCCACCGACGGACACCTGGGGCCGCGAAGCCCGGGTTCCGGTCGCTGCCCGGTGGTACGGGGAAGGCGAACGCCGTGGCGCGTGCTGCCACCAGCCGCGCCAGCCGTCGACGGTCCACCCGGGATGCCGCCGTCCCGTGGCTCCTGCTCGCCGGGCATCCCCGTCGGGACGGCCCCGGGACCCGGGTGGAGGCGAACGCCTCCCACCCCGCACCGGGCCGATCCACATCCTCCCGGTGGTCCGCCTCGGGGCGCGGCACCCCACCCGGGCGGCGCTGCCCCGTCGGTCTACCCCGCCGCCGGGGTGACGCCCTCCTGCTGGGCGTCCAGCACGAGGGCGACGGTGGCCAACCACTCACGGCGGGACGGCACGAGGGGCCGGGTCTCGGCGGCCCTGACGTGCGCGCTGAGCTCGGTGGGGATCGGCACGCCGTACCGGTCGAGGTAGTAGCCCAGGGCCGCCGGCCACACCCAGATCCCGTCGGTCAGCAGGCCGCCGGGCACGACCCGGCCGGCCGAGTCGTCGAGCAGGTCGTAGCCGGGCAGGGCGCTCTCCACCAGGGGGTGACCACCGGCGAGGTAGCCCAGTTCCTCGTCCCGGTCGCCGGTGTCGACGGCGTTGGCCGGGTCGAACAGGCGAACCCGATCCTCGTCCAGTTCCGCCAGCCTCGGGACCGGTGGTGGCTGCGAGGCGAACACCTCACGTCCGCTGATCAGGGCCAGTGTCTGGTAGTCGGGAAGGCTGGTCTCCGGTGAGAACACCTCAACGGCCGGGCTGACCAGGCCGATCTCGACCAACGCGTCACCGAGCCTGCTGGCCAGCTCCGCGGCGCCCTCCATGGTGGCCGTGGTCTCCACGAGGTGCACGAGACGTGGTGGGATACCGGGCACCTCGATGGTGCCGACCCGCCACACCTGCCAGGCGGTGTGCTCTCCCGGCGTCGCGGAGAGGACCTCGGTGACGACGGCCGACGCGGCCACCGGGACCAGGACGTCGCGGGCGCGCTCGTCGACGAACTCCCAGGCCGGCGTGTCCCCCGACTCGTCGTCGCGGAGCAGGGACAGCAGCGGCGTGGTCGCACCCCCGGCGCTCGCCAACACCTCGCGCAACCCGAGGGGGACGTCGATCCCGTGGTCGGCGAGGCTCATCACCACCGCCCGCCCGGCCAGCTCCCAGTGGCCGGCGGCCAGCCAACGCCTGCTCTGCCAGAGGACGTCCTCCGGCAGCAGGGGCGCCAACCTCAACAGCGCCTCATGGGGGGACAGCATGCGCTTCTCCTTCCGTCAGGTGGTCGTGCTCGGCCTGGTCGGTCCGGACCGGCCACGGCCGCCACGCCGCCGTCCGCCCCACCCCGCCGAGTGGTGTGCGCCCTGCTCCGCACGAGTGCGTCTCACGCCCGGAGCCCGGGATCGGGCTGCTCACGCGCGGTGCGAGCGGAGCGCCCTCCGCGAACCCGTCCTGATTCCGGCCACCGGGAGTCGCCTGGCCTGGGCGACCGCTCGTCGTCCCGGGCACGCGCGCGTCCACCGTTCGCACCGCGCTCACGCGCTCCTCGGTGGTGCGAGCACGAAAGCCGTGTTCTCCACGAAGCGGCGCGTCAGCCCTTCGATCGACACCCGCTCCACCCGTCCGGTGTTGGGCTCGTAGAAGAAGCCCTCCGTCGGTGAGATCATCATCACGGCGGTCGCATGGCTCCCGGTCGCCAGCCAGATCCGGTCCCCGGCGCCGAGTTCACCCGCCTGGAGCAGGTTCACCAGTTCCTCGGAGGTCGGTCGCCGAGCGCCCTCGGGGTCGAGCTGGTCATGGACCCACTCGACCTGGGCGGCTTGGCCGTCGGCCGCCCCGTTCCACGCGATCAGCGTGTTCACCGCGCTGTTGCGTTCGGTCTCGTCGAGGTCCGCGAACCGCTGGTTCGGCGCGGGCTCCGGCGTGGGGGTGTTCAGCCACCGGGTCGCGAGGACCGCGCAGAACTGTTCGATGCGGACGAAGCTGTCGATGTCCTCGGGCGGTCTGCCCACCCAGTACCACAAGTTGCTCCCCTGGTTCCCGTCGTCCTGGCTGAGATCGGCGTAGAGCGCCGGGTTGGCGGGGAGGACGTCGTCGTCGTCGAAGACGACGACCGGCTCAGCCGGGGTGCCGGTCTCCGCCGCACCGGCGACCGGGGTCTGCTGTGCGACCGGCGACGCGGGCGGCGGTGTGCTGGTCGGCGTCACCGCCGGCTCGGTCGCGACGGCCTGGGCAGCGGCGGCGCTGCTCACGACCAAGGGCGCCGGCGGCTGCTGGCCGGCGGTCGACGCCGGTTGGCCCGCCGCCGGGGCCACCTGGGCCGCCGGCTCCGGGTTCAGGAAGGCCGCGAGGTCCTCCACCACGGTCAGCGGCGGCGGGGGCGCGGTAGACGTCTGCTGGACGCCGGCGGGCACCTCCGGCTCGGCGGTTGCTGTCGTCTGCTGACCGGTCGTCTCCGCCTGGACAGCCCCCGCCGGTTGCTCGGCTGGTGGGGTGGTCTCCTCCGGCCGCGCGGTCGCCTCAGCCGGCTCCGGCTGGACCGCCGCCTCTGGGCGCACGGTCGTCGTGGTCGTCGCCTCCGGCTGGAGCGTCGCCTCCGAATCAGGGGCAGGGGCGAGCGGCTCGACATCCGGCGCCACCGACGTGACGGCCGTGGCCTCCGGGTCAACGGCTGGGGATGCTGGCTCGACAACTGGTGCCTTCTGCTCCGTCGGTGCCGTCAGCTCAACGACCGTCCCCTCCGACTGCGCACTTCCTTGCTGCTCGACAACCGGTGGCTTCCGCACCACGGGCGCCTGCTGCTCCACCGGCGCCGTCACCTCGACAGCAGGGTCCTCCGACCGCGAGGTCTCCTGCTCATCGGCGGGAGAAGCGTTCGACTCGACCGCCGGTGAACCCTCCGGCTCAACCTCACGGCCCTCCGGCTCCACGCCCGGCGCCCGCCGCTCAGTCGCGGGCCCCTCCGGCTCCACGCCCGGCTGCTCCCGTTGCTCCGGCACGGTCCCCTCGACGGCAGCGTCCTCCGGCTCCACGACCGGCGCCTCGGGCTCGGCCACCGGTGACCGCTGCTCCACGGCCGGCGGCCCCTCCGGCTCGACCACCGGAGTGCTCTGCTCCACGACCGGGGCCTGCTGCTCGACGGACGGGGACTCCTGCTCGCCAGGGGACGACTTCTGCTCGCCAGAGGCTTCCTGCTCGACCGGAGCCTTCTGCTCGACCGGAGCCTTCTGCTCGACCGCGGCCTCCTGCTCGACCGGAGCCTTCTGCTCAGCCGGAGTCTTCTGCTCGACCGGAGCCTTCTGCTCGACCGCGGCCTCCTGCTCAGCCGGCTTCTTCTGCTCGACGGCCGGCTTCTTCTCGGTCGGCAGGCCGAGTTCCTTGGCTTCGGCCTCGTTCAGCTCGAAGTACAGCCCCTCGCGGCCACGCACCGTCGTGGTCGTGGTGATGTCCAGCGGGCTGAGGAGAACACGCTCCAGGGGCCAGGGGAAGATGTTGCGCCGCTTGTGGAAGCTGTTGACGATGTCGTAGTAGACGTCCGCGCGGTAGCGGTACAGCGTGACGTTCTCGTGAGTGCTCTTCTCCCCCGAGGTGTTCTCGCTCTTCTCGCTGTACGAACTGCCCTCCCGCCGGGTCAGGCCGGGTGTGCCCCCACCGGTACCACCGGCCGGGTTGCTCGGGTTGGTGCCCATCGCACCGGCGTTCGGTCCCTTGACCTTGCCTTGTGTGTGGCTGATCGAGGTCGAGTGCCCGCTGGTCGACGAGATCTCGCGCTTGATGGTGCGGGACCCGTCGAACTCGACCTCGTACACCTTCGGCTTGATCTCTGTGGTGTGCTTCGCGGTCCGATAGCGGTTGCGGTTGACGACCTCGTGCGAGTAGGGCATCCCTTCCCCGAGGATGCGCGGGAGGTGCACGGACAGCTGCCGCTCGGAGGCCAGGTCCCGGATCTCCCGACGCTCCTCCGTGGCGTCCCCGTAGAGGCGCTCGGCGCGGTGTGACGGGTCACCGCCCTTGTTCGGTGCTCGAACGGCGGAGTCGACCACGTGGTCGGCGAGCCCGTCGGTGGCGATCCCGCGCACGCGGAGGGTAGTCGCCTTGCTGAGTACGTCGGTGTAGTCCTTCCCGGTGGGTTTCTCGTCCTTGCCGAGCGCCTCCAGTTTCGGCATCCGCTCCCGGCCGGCGGGGGCACCGGTCGAGGGGGACCTGTCCTGCCGCTCCGAGTTCGACGTCGCCTGGTCGGACGTCGACTTCGGTGCTGCCGTCGAGGACGAGGCAGCGACGTTCGACCTGCCCTCGTTCGACTTGCCCTCCGGTTGCTTCCCCTCGGACTTCGACTGCCCGTCGCCGCGCGTGGAGCCGCTCGTGTCCCCGTCGGTCCGTTCCACGGGCAGCGTGTCGTCGTGCGGGACCAGCAGGTCGACCTTCCCGGGAACCGTTCTCAGTTCCTCGGGCACGGGCAGCTGACGCGTCGAGGGTTTCCGGTAGTTGCTGGAGTTCAGGACGTGCGGACTGTGCCCACCGGAGATCTTGGACATGATCATGCCGGGCGTGTCGACCTGGTACACCTCGATCTCGTAGGTGACAGGCACCGTGAACCGCTCGACCTGGGTCACCTCGACCTTGTCCCCGCGCTTGTCCACGGCCTCGTCGGTGCGCGACACGCTCTTGCTGCCGCTCCAGCTCCCACCGAACACGGGGCCACCCATCCCGCCGGGAGGTGGTCCCTCGGCCGGGGTCTCCCCGAACATGTAGCTGAGGCCGGCGGCGGCGGACCAGCCCGTGCCCCTGCCGCCACCCACCTCGCTCGGCGTGGAGGAGGCCTGCTCGGACTGGTGTTTCCGCTCTTCGGCCCCGAGGTGGGTGATCTCCTTGCTCGGATCCTCCCGCGCGATCACCCGGTACTCGTAGGTCCGGTCCTTGAAGACCATCGACTGGGTGTGGAGCACGCTCGCCTGCCCGGTGGCCATGCGCTCCACGGTGGCTCCACCCCTGGATTCAGCGGTGAGCTCGGCCGTGCGGGCCAGTGCGCCGATCGGGGGCGGGTTCTGGTCACCTGCCTTGACGAAGGGCGCGGCGCCGGGGGTGACCTGGGCGATCACCTTCTTGAGCGTCGCGTCGAGCTCCTTCAGGCCCTCCGGGGAAACGAGGGCGGTGTCGGCGCCCAGCGCGGTCCCAACCCCGATGTAGGGCGGGAGCTTCCGGGTACCAGCGCCCGGGTTCTTCTTCGGGCTCTCGGTGGTCGCGGTGCTCCCGTCGGTCTCCGTCGTCCCGTCCTTCGCCGTGGAGGCCGGGTCCTTCCCGGGTGCCTTCCCGGTGGAATTCTCGGGAGCCTTCCCGGTGCTGTTCTCCGGGGTCGTTCCGGTGCTGTTCTCCGGAGCCTTCCCGGTGCTGTTCTCCGGAGTCGTTCCGGTGGTGTCCCCGTTGGGGTTCTCCGGAGCTCTCGTCGTCGACGTGGTGGTGTCCGTCGCGTCGGTGGTCTCGGCCGAGCGTTCGCCTCGCTGGTTCGTCCGACCATCCCCACCGGCCGTGTCCCGCATGGCGGACTCGGTGGTGTCGGCCGGACCGCGCCGCTGGCCGTCGTGTCGCCCGTCGCTCGCCGAGTCGCGGCCCTCGGTCTGGTCGCTCGCCGGGCCGGCCTCGGTGTTCGGCGCGTCCTGGTCCGGGGACTTCGTTCCCTCCGTGCCCTCCTTCGTCGTCCCGGTCGATCCGCCCTCGCTGGTCTCCTTCGTGCCGTCCTTCGCCGTGCTGGGCGGCTCGGGGAGCTTCTTCTCCTGGCGCTGGGTGTCGGTGACCACGAACTCGAGTGCCTTGGGGATGAGCACCGTGACGGTCTTGGTCGCCGGAGCCATCGGGTACCCGAAGAAGTTCCGGTGCCCCCAGGCGTCCTGGTTCGGCTGCCCGAGGAGGTTCTGCCAGGCGTGGGCCGAGATGGTCACCAGGGCGTCGGCACGGTACCGGTGGTACACCGTGTCCTTGATTCCCTCGACGGCGGTGACCTTCTTCGCGCCGTAGCCCTTGCCCGCCGACTGCTCGCTCGACCAGCTCTTCCCCGCGTTGCCCGTGACGGGGGTGACCATCACGTTGACGTTCATCGAGGTGTCGCTGCTGCTCCCGCTGGTCTGCTTGCGGGAGCTGTCCACCGTGGTCTGCTCGCTCGGCGTCAGCCCGGGCGGGCTGTCCACGTAGGTGGCGCCGTGCGCGCGCATCCCGATGACACCGCTTTCGGTGCGGTCGAGAACGGTTCCCTTCTCCGTGCCGTTCGAGAGCACGGCGCCCTCTCCCAGGAGGCGGTCCTGGTTCGCGGCCCACCACTCGGAGTCGATCACCATCGTGGTGTCGGTGTCGCTCGGCTTCGCGTTGACCCTCTCGCGCACGTCCTGCTGCGCGGTCCTCAGCGCGTCGTTGATGGCGGTCAGGTCGTTGACGGGCCGTGTCACCAGGGCGCCGGACAGGTCGATCCCGTCCTCCCGGCTGCTCTTCTGGAAGTCCGCGTCCTTGGGGTCGGTGATCGGCTTGCCGGGCAGGGACTCCTCCACCGACCGTTGCGGGTTGTCCTTGCCGTCGGTGGGTACCTGGAACTCCGGTACCTGGTGGCGAGCGACCACCGGGACGGAGATGTCGGTCCTGCCGCCCTTGTCGTTGGACGGCTCCGTGATGGTGACGTTCAACTGCCCGCCGCGCTCGATCTCCCGGATCGGACCCTTGTACTTGATCTTCTTCTCGACGCTGGTCGTGCTGGTCAGCCCCGAGCCGTGGTTGTGCTCGGAACGGTACCCCGGCCCGAGGTGGAAGCCACCCAGGAAGCGCTGGAGGTTGGGCGCACCGCTCAGGCGGGAGCGGAAGCCGAACATCAACGAGGCGAACTGCGCACCGGCGGTCTGGATCTTGGTCCCGAGCCCGGCGCCCTGTCCCGGGGTGGCGGTGATCTCACCTTCCTTGACCGACCGTTCGGAGTGGACGGCGGTCACGGGGTCGCTGTCGGGCGTGGCCGTCAGAGCGATCTCGAACTCTCGCGACGCCACTCGGACGGTCGAGGTGAGCGGGGGGCTGCCCGGCACGGAGATGCGGTGGTAGTCGCCTTCGACCCGCGACTGGCTGATGGCGGCGGTCAGGCTCCTGGTGATCTGTGCCCTGACGTGCTTGTCGACGACGACGCCATCCCTGGTGAGGCGCTGCTCGATGTCGGCGTGCGCCTTGGCCAGGGCCTGGTGCGCGCCCTTGACGCGCTCGGTGTGGTTGAACAGGCTCGCGTCGGTGGCAGCCCTCAGGGCGGCCTGCCGCTCGACGCTGGGACGGTTCGGCGTCGTTGAGCCGTCCTTGGCGGTGGACGAGGTCGTGTCGGTGTTGCCACCGCTGGACTCGTCCCCACCCGACTCCGGCTTGCTCGTGGACGAGGTCGTGTCGGTGGTACCGCCGCCGGACTCGCCCCCACCCGACTCCGGCTTGCTGGTCGTGACGTTCGCCGGGTCGGTCCCTGCCGGGTTCCGGCCCGCGGTCCCGGTCTCGCCCCGCTTCGCGCGGTCGTTGCCGCTCCCGTCGGTACCCGAGGTGCCGTGCTGGTCTCCTGCCGACTGGGCGGGAGTCTGGGTGTCCGCGCCGGTCTGACTCGCGGGGTTCGGCTGCGCGATGGGGGTCAGCGGGATACCCGAGGCGGGGTCGCCGTTCGTCGTCGACGTGTCCCGCCCACCGCCGAAGAGCCTGCGCACCGGCAGGGGGACCGAAAGCCGGTCCCACCGCGTCACGTTGGCCTGCCGTCCTCCGTTCGCGGCGGGCGGGCTGGTGGTGGGATTGGTGTCCGCCGCCGCTCGGTCGCCCGAACCCTGGTTGTCGGTCTGACCGGTCTTCCCGGCGGGCGCGGGGCCCCCGTCTCGCTCCCCTTGTCGGTGCTACCGGACTTGTCGACGGTGGTCGACCCCTCGGCGCCGCCGGACTTGTCGACCGTCGTCGACCCCTCGCCACCCGTCGACTTCTCGGTGGTGGCCGGCTGGTCCTTGAGCGCCTCGTTGAGCAGGAGCTCCACGGTGTCCGCATCGGAGCCGCGAACCCGCAGGTGCACCTTGCCCTCCTTGCCGTCGACGGTGAAGTCGACGTTCTCCATCCCCCGGAACCGGGTGGCGGAGACGTCCGCGCTGAACTCGGCGTCCAGCACGAAGAGGGTGGTGTCGGAATCGATCTTCGACTCGCTCTTGAGTGCCTGGTTGTAGGCCAACGAGCCCGTCGTCTTCCGGGAAGCGCCGAAGCCGAGCGTGCCGACCCCGCCCAAGTTCATCTGCTGGCCGTGGCTCAGTTCTCCACCGGGACCGTAACCGCGTACCTCGACCCCGAGCTCGAAACCGCTGGAAATCCCCTTCTCGTTCGACTGACTCCCGGTCGCGGAGGCCTCGTGGCCGAGGGTGGCTTCACCGGCGTCGTGCCGTTGGAAGCCGCGGAACCTGGTGGTCGTGGTCGTGCTGACGTCAGGGAGGACCTGGTGGTAGGTGCGTCGCCCAGAAGGCTGTGGATTGGAGGTGGACAGTCCGTGGATGAGGGCGTCGGGCCCCGACTTCTCCACATGCGCCGAGTTGATCCGGCTCACCGCGTCCCGGCGGATGGTCCCGTCGACGGGGACGCTGGCGGGCAGCTTGCTCATGACGTCCGCCCGGACCTGCCCCAGGCCCGAGACGAGATCCACGGACACGATGTGGTCGAGCAGGGCGGGTGGCAGGGCGACCGCCGGTCTCGGCTTGGGCGGGGCGGGGTTCCTCGTGCCCTCCTGCGGGGACGAGACGTCCTTGTCCGCCTTGGTGTCCTTCTCCCTGTCGGCCTTGGTGTCCTTGCCGCTGGTGTCCTCGGTCGTCCGGGTGTCCTCGCCCGCCTTGTCCCGCGACGTGGTGTTCTGGTCAGCCGGCGCTGATCGGGTGTCGACGACGGACGTCCCACCCTCCGTGGTTGTCCCGGTGTCGGACTTCGGGGTCGATGTCGAGGCGGATTCTCCGGGGCGGGCGTCGCGCAGCGCCGTTTCGGAGTAGCTCAGCCGGAACTCGCCGGGGAGGCTGACCCCCGGTTCCTTCGGCTTCCCGCTGCCCCGCACCTCGACGTCGGCCCGGAAGCGGACGTCGAACAGGGAGGGGTCGCCCTCCTTGGACACCGAGCGCGAGGAGGTTCCCACACGCTGCGTGCTGTCCTGGGTGGACCGCTCGGCCGTGCTCCTGAAGGTTGGCGTCACCATGATCGGTGCGCCCGTCAACATCTGGAGCAGCGTGCCCGCACGAAGGGTGAAGGGCATCAGGGAACGGCTGACCTGCTTGTTCCGGGAACGCTCCGAGGAGATCGACGTGCCGGGCGCGACCTCGTCCTTGGGCCCCTCGTCCTTGCCGTCCTTGCCGTCCTTGCCGTCCTTGCCGTCCTTGCCGTCCTTGCCGTCCTTGCCGTCCTTGCCGTCCTTGCCGTCCTTGCCGTCCTTGCCGTCCTTGCCCTTGGGCTCCTTCGAGTCCTTGGCGTCGGGCGAGTCCTTGGCGTCGGGCGAGTCCTTGGCGTCGGGCGAGTCCTTGGCGTCGGGTGAGTCCTTGGCGTTCGCCTTGGAACCGTCCTCGCGACTCGTCTTCGTCCCGTCGGAGGAATCCGACGTCGTGGTCGACTTCGTGGCGGTGTCGTCCGGGGCCGGCAGGACCGATTCCGGCGTGAGCCGAACCCAGACATCGCGGACCGAGCCCTTGTCCCCGGTGAACTGGAACAGGTGTCCGTCGGTCAGCAGGCGCAGCGCGGCCACCGTGCCCTCCCGTCGGACGAGGTCCCGCACCTGGGTGCGCAGCGTCGTCCCCTCGGTCGGGCTCAACCCCAGCTTCTTCGGCCGATCCCCGGCGGTGAGGGTGTCGAGGATGGTGGTGAGCTGCTGTGCCGGGGTCGGCTTCCTCCCCGACGTCGGCCCGCCCTGGGACGACGTCGTCGAGGACTTGGAGTCCTGGTCCAGCTCGATGGACCGGATCTTGGCCTCCGGACCGAGTGTTCCGGCATCCTTGAGGTCCCGGGGCATCAGATCGCGCTTGGGCTTCTTCTCGGCCCCCGGCGTGTCGGTGTCAGTCGTCCGCTCGGGACTGACCGTCGTCTCATGGCCCGTCTCCCGCACGGCCGACTCGGTCGTCCGCTCGGGACTGACCGTCGTGTCGTGGCCCGTCTCCCGCGTGACGCGCTCGGTCAGCGGGTCGTCCCCCTCACGATGGCTGTGCTGGCCAGGTTCCTGATCGAGCAGTCGCGAGATGTGCACCCGGTGGGGGGCGGATTCGGTCTCGAACGGGGACGTGAACGTCGTCGATCCGGGGTCCCGCGAGGGGTTCGGCCCCGCGGCCGGCCGCGTGGTGCTCGGCGCGGGAGGTTCCGCGTCGAACTCCGAGAAGTCCCTGTTCGATCGAACGAGGTAGGAGAAGTCGGAGATCACCGAGTCGTCGGGGATGGTCTCGAACGGGTAGCGCCGACCGGAGTCCCGCTGTTGCCCGGAACCCCGCTCGGGGGGCGGGGCGAACTCGGGATCCGAGCGGTCGTCGACGTCGTACCGCCGGCGCGGCGTGCCGCCCTCGGGATCGGGGGTGGCCGATCCACCTTCCTGGGCCGGGCGGTCCACACCGCCCCGTTCCTCGATGCCTCCGGCCGTGTCCCGGTCGGGAACCCGGCCTTCGGGGTCGTTCGACGCACCGTCGCCCGGCGCGGTCTCGGGTGGCGCCGGCGGGACCTCGGACGTGGTCAGCTCAGGGTTGGTGTCCTCGGTGGTGGGAACGTGGTCCGCACTCCGCACCGGGTCCGATCCGTCCGAGTCGACGCGCGTCGTGGGCTCCCGGTCCGCGACGACCTGGTTCGACCCCTCACCCTCACTCACCGGGGTGCTCTCCGGCACCCGCGAATCCCGGGTGGTCCCGCCAGTGCCCTCGGTGCCCCGCTCCTCCAGGCCGCCCTCGGTCAGTCCGTCCTGCGGGTGCTCGCGCCGTTCACGGGCGCGCTCCAGCAGCTCCGTGATCCACTCGGGGCGATCCCCCTCGAAGTCGGCGGTCCTCTCCACCGGCTCGGCGAACCGGACCCGGCGGGGCGGCGCGGGTGTGGACCCGCCGGTCTCCGCATCGGTGGTGGACGTCCCGCCTTCCCGCGTCGCAGCGGGCACCACGGGCCGCTCCGCACCGTCCTGGACGGCGTCGTCGGCACGAACCCGATCCTCGGTGCTCCCGGCCTCGTCCCGCACGGGAACCCGGCCGCCGGCTTCGTCCGACGCACCCTCGCCCCGCGCGGTCTCCGGCGGCGCCGGCGGGACCTCGGTCGTGGACGGTCGACCGTCGGTGGTCGTCGTGGTGGCGCCACCGTCCTCGACCAGCGCCGGATCCGACCCGTCCGGCTCGACGCGCGTCGTGGGCTCCCGGTCCGCGACGACCTGGTTCGACCCCTCACCCTCACTCACCGGGGTGCTCTCCGGCACTCGCGGCCCCCGGCCGGTTCCGCTGGTGCCCTCCGCGTCGAATGCGGCCCGTTCGACGGGGCTGGGAGCGGGGTCGTGGGTGTTCGGCGTCGGCGGGCGCTCGTTCACCAGCGGCGACGTCAGCACCGGCGGGGCGGAGGAGGCACGCGGCGTGGGAAGCGGCGCACGTCGCGGTTCGCGGCTCTGGCGCTGTTCGGTGGAATCCGTGGCGCGTTCGGAGGTGGGCTCGCGGGTTCCGTCCACCTCCCCCGGAGGTGCCTGCCTCGTGGCCTCGTCGACGGTCGGGTCCGGCGTCGTCCGGGTGTCGTTGCCCCCGCGTTGGCTGGTGTCGGGGTTGGGCGCGTCGCCCTCGCTCGGACTGCTGGTCGGGTTCGTGGCGGGCGGCTGCTCGCCCTGGCCGGCTCGCGAGTCGGGCGCCGTGCCCTGGGGCGCGGGCCCCGGTGGCGGTGCGGGGGCGCGGCGAGTTCGGTGCCGCCCAGGCGCGGGCTGCCGGCCGGGGTGGCCTCGCGGGCGTTGTGTTCGAACCAGTCCCGCGCCTCCTGGGTGAGGGCGTCGCGGGGTCCCGGGGTGGGATCGTGGTAGGCGGCGTAGGCCTCGGCGAACCACTCCATCGGATCGGAGAACTGGTAGTTGGACACCGCGTTGTCCCGGGCCGAGGCCTGGTAGCTCACCCACTGGTTGTGCGGGCTCACCTGGTAGATGCGCCCGTCGACGGTGAGCCGGTCGCCACCACCGTCGTCGAGGGTCCAGGGTTGCCGCAGCGCGGCCCGGGCGAAGTCGATGGCCTGTTGGACCTTGGCCCGGTATTCCGGGCCGTGGTGGCCGTAGTCGGTGAGGAGCCGGTCGAGGTTGCCGGGATCGCTCCTGGTGCCTTCGGGGTGCAGCGCCGTTTCCAGGGCGTCGTCGAAGGTGGTGCTCCCCGACCTGTCGGTGCGGGCGGCCTGTTCCGGTGTCATCCCGACCTTGGTGACGACCGCATCGGCCACGCTCGACAGGTCGTGGTCGCCGTTGCTGTTGACGTGGACCCGCCAACCGCCGAACCGGTCCTCGTGGGCGTGGTTCTCCAACCAGTCGTGCCCGTTGTCCACGGAGTGGGCGACCTCGTGCCGGAGTGTCCACTCCACGAGGTTGCCGTGCGCCAGGACGTCGGACACCCCGCCCATGACGTGCCGTCGTTCGCCGCCGATCCTGAGGGCGTCCCGGGCGCCCAGCCCTTCGTACTGGGAGAGCGGGCCGAGGTCCATCAGCCACCGCTGCCAGCCGATCCCCCGGTCCAGCCGGGTGTAGAGCCAGGAGGGCATCCCGCCGGGGTTCACCACCTCGATGCTGTTGGTGTCGAGGTTGTAGCGGCTCGCGCCGCTACTGCTCTCCGAGCGGACGATCGAGTCGAGGAACGGGTTGTCCCGGACGTGCAGGGGCGGCAGGCCCCCCAGCACGGTGTCGATCCTGTCGAGCATGGAGTGGCTGAAGTGCTTGCCGTCCGTGCCCGGTGCCGGTCCGATCCTGGTGTGGTACTTGCGGGACAGCTCCATCTCCCGCTGCTCGACGGCCTGTTCCCTGCGGCTCCCCGGTGCGGGGGGCGCGTCGAGGTCGTGGGGCGCGTCGCTCTCCGCTCGGGACCGGTCGGGCCCGCCCCGCTCACCCCGGTCCCCCGAGGATCCCTCGGGGGAGGTGCGGGACGACGACGGCCCGGTGTCGGCGGAGAGGTCGCCGATGTGCTGGTCGAGGACCCGCAGGTAGCGGTCGGGGATCTGGACCCCCGGCATTTCCCGGATGGTCCCGTCGGCGTCGCGGTAGGTGGTCTCACCACCCATGAGGGTGCCGGTGATCGTCAGGCCGTCGGCCTCACCGGAGGGGTTGTACTCGTCGGGCAGGCCGATCATGTGGCCGACCTCGTGGGCGTAGACGAGGCCAGGTTGTCCCGGACGCCAGTTGCGCTGGTCGTTCCGCCCGCTCTCGGTGATCCGCACCTCGTGGTGTGCTGGCTGGTCGCCCTCGGCACGCTCGATCCGCACCCGGAGCTGATCGCCGTTGGGCAGGCGCAGGTCGCGGGAGTTGAAGTAGTCGTCGACGCCCTTGCTCGCCTCGGCCCAGACGGCGTCGGGGTCCGCGGTGGACCCCGGGTCCGGGTTGACGCGCACGACGACCCGCACCTCGGTGACACCCTGATCGCCGACCTGGGCGCGTCGCACGTCGAAGGCGGTGTGCTCCCCGTAGGGGCGGCCGGGGACGATCCGCTTGGGCGGCACGCCCTCACCAGGGGGCACGAGGCCGCTGCGGCTGTCCTGACTGGGCAGCTGGCGGTACTTCCGACGTTCCACCCAGGGCGTCTCGTCCAGCTTCGCGCGTAGTTCGGGATCCAGCGGTGGGACGTCCCGTCCGGGCCGCGCCGGGCGACCGGGGGAACCCTCGGAGTCCCGGGTGCCCGGGCCGGACCGGTCGTCGGTGGTGGTCTGGTCGGTGGGGTTCCGGCCCGGTTCGCCGGTGGTGGACCCGCCGTGGTCAGCGTCCCCGGGCAGCGGGGCGCGTGGGGCGGGCGGGTTGGTGCTCTGCGGACCGCCCCACTCGGCGTACTCGCCGCGCACGTCGTGGGGTAGTGCCTCGCCGTACACCTGGGCGGTGAAGACCTCCGCGACGAACTCCAGGCCGCTGTTCGTCGCGTAGTGGCTGACGTCCATCGCGCTCTGCGCCGCGTTGGAGGTCGGCGGGGTGCCCTGAAGGGCGTGGTCCTGCACCCGCAACCACTGCGACGGGTCCTGGGCGGTGTGCAGACCGTGCCCCAGCTCGTGCACGAAGGTCGCTTCCGCGACGGCCCTGCGGTAGGTGTTCGACCTGGGCTTGTGGTTCCCGGGGTACAGCGACTGCAACTTGTGCTTGGCCTCGTACCGGGCGTCGGCGACACGGTGCGCCACCCCACGCATCCCGCTCTCCCCGACCCCTCCCCGTACCCCGTAGTCGGCGCCGGACGCGTCGTTGGGCCGGAAGACGTTCGGGCCGAACAGCAGGTGCCACGACTGGGTGCCGGTGTTCGGGTCCCGCAGGTGCAGCATCTGCGTGAGCACCCCGGTGGTCCCTGGCGGTGCGAGGGACACCGTCACCGGCCCCGGGAACCGGTAACCGGCGCCCGACACCTTGTCCAGCGCCCCCTGGAGGGCATCCTTCTTCACCGGCCAGTCGGGATCCCGGGTCGCGTGCTCGACGCGCACCGTGACGCCGCCGTCGGACGAGGTCACGGTGTCGAACCGCGTCTCACCGCCGGAGCGGATCCGCGCCAACTGCTCGTTCGACACCTCCCGCTGGACCTGGTAGATCTCGTTGACCCGTTCGGGGGTGAGGGCGGGGCGGGGCGGTGGGGCCTGCGGGGAGGGCAGCGGCGGCCCGCCCCACTCGTCGTAGTCGTTGCGCACGCCAACGGGGAAGGACTCCCCGTACACCTGGCCGGTGAAGACCTCGGCGACGAACTCCAGGCCACTGTTCGTCGCGTAGTGGCTGACGTCCAGCGCGCTCGGAGCGGCATTCGGGACCGGCTGGGTGCCTCGCATCGCGTGCTGCTGCACCCGCAACCACTGCGACGGGTCGTGCGCGGTGTGCAGGCCGTGGCCGAACTCGTGCACGAGGGTCGCCTCGGCGATCGCCGTGCGGTAGTTCCGGGACTCCGACTTCGGCCTCCCGATGCCCAGGGACTGGAACTTGTGCTTGGCGTCGTACCGGGCGTCGGCGACGCGGTGCGCCACCCCACGCATCCCGCTCTCCCCGACCCCTCCTCGCACCCCGTAGTCGGTGCCGGAGGCGTCGTTGGGCCGGAAGACGTTCGGGCCGAGCAGCAGGTGCCAGGAGTGGGCGCCGGTCCCCGGGTCCCGCAGGTGCATCATCTGCGTCAGCACGCCCCGCGCGTCGGGGGGAGCCATCGTCACCATCACCGGACCCGGGAACCGGTAACCGGCGCGGGAAACCCTGTCCAGCGCCCCCTGGAGGGCCTCCCGCTTCACCGGGTAGTCGACGTCCGGTGTGGCGCGCTCCACCCACACCGAGACACCGCCGTCCGAGGACGTCATGGTGTCCCACGTCATCGTGCGGCCCGCCCGGACCTGAGTGAGCTGTTCGTCCAGTGCCTCCCGCTGGACGTCGTAGATCCTCGTCACCTCCTCCGGAGTGATCGCCGGGCGGGGTGGCGGAGCGGGTGGTGCCGCGAGTTCGGACTCGGTCCGAGGCCGCTGGGGACCGTCACTCGGGGTGTTCGTGTCGGCTCGACCGTCCTGTCCGCCGGACCGGTCCCGTCCACTGGGCGGGGTGGAACCGCCGTTCGGGGTGGGGCCGGGTGGCACGAGGACGGGTGTCGGGCCCGGCTGTTCGGTGTCCCCTCGTCCGGGGGTGGGCCGCTGGCCGGGTGGGGGTGTCGGGCCGCCCTCGGCGCGCCGGTCCGGCGGTTGGACGGGCATCGGCTCGGGGCGGCTGGGCTGGCCACCACTCGTCGGGGGCCGGTTGCTCTCCGGCGGCGGGGTGGGTCGGCCGGGGTCGTCGGGGCGGGGAGCCGGTGGTGGGGTGGCCGGCCCCTGGTTCGGACCGGGATTCGGTGGAGCCCCCGTGGTGTGGCTGGCGGTCTGCCCGGTGATCGGGCCGCCGGTCGGTGCCTTGGGGGCGGGAGTGGTGCCCACCTCGACGATCGGCCGGGGAGTGGGGCGCTCCGGGGCGGGGCCCGAGGGGCGGGACTCGGTGGACACGCCTCCCCGGTCGGGGACGGCTGGCGGGGACTGCGGCGGCTGGGTGTGCGAGGAACCCGGTGTGGTCGAGGTGTGACCGCCGCTCGTGGGCGGCGGTGTCGGAGTGCTCGACTGCCCGCCACCGCCGGGCGGTGGGGTGGGCGGGGTGGGAGTTGGCGTGGTGCTGGTGCTGGGGCCCGGGGCGGGTTGGGGTGCGGGACCGTTCGGGGTCGGGGTGGCCGGCGTGGTCGCCTGGCCGCCTGTGGACGGGCTGGGCGTTGGCGCGGTGGCCCCGGCATCGGAGGTCACCGGAGTGGGGGTGGGGGTGCTCGGTGGGCCGCTGCTCGTGACCACCGGTGCGGGTGCCGGCGTGCTCGTCGTGGTGGGGACGGGACCGCTGGTGACGGGCGTGCTGGTGATGGGCGTGCTGGTCGTCGGCACGGCGGTGGGCACCGGTCGTGCGGCGGGCGCCGGCGGCGGAGCGCTCTGCTGGTTCGAGTTCGTCGGTTGCGTCGCGGTGTTCCCCCCCTGGTTGGTGGGGGTCCCGGAGCCGGACTGCGTCGTGGGTGGGGGCGCCGCCTGGGACGCCACCGGGGTGTCCGCGCGCTGCCCCGAGGTGTCGGAACTCGTCGTGGTGGGTCGGTCCTGGTGCGGCGTGCCGCCGCCCTGCTGTCCCTGCTGCGGGGCGGGGGACTGCCCACCACCGGTGTCGCCCGTGGTCGGGGGGTGCTGGACGCTGGTGGATGGCTGGTCGGAGCTGGTGGACGACCCGGTACGGCCGTTCGGGCTCGGTCCGGTTTGCTCCGCCTCCTGGAAGCGGCCGCCCGGCAGCGGCCCCTGCGCGCCCCGGTCCGAGGACGGGCTCGACGTGGGTTCGGGACGCCCGGTGTGCTGCTGGGCGTCGGTGTCCTGGGCGCGTCCCGTCGAGGTGTGCTGGTCGGGGGTGACCCGGGTGGGACCGTCGGAGGAGGAGTCCCGCTGCCCGCCGCCCTGCTGGGGCTGGGAGTGGGAGTCGGGAGCGCGGTGGCCGTCACCACGGTGGTCCTCGACGACGGGGGTGGTCCGCCCCTGCTCGGGTCGGTTGTCGGAGTGCTGACCTCCCCGGTCACCCGTCCGCTGCCCGTCGTCGCCGGTCCGGTGGTTAGAACGGTCGTCGCCGCGCTCCGACACGTCGTCCCGCCCGACCCGGTTCTCCTCAGTCCCGGGTTCCGGCCGGCCGTGCTCGCCCCTACCCGAGCCGACGTCGTCCCCGCCACCGCGTTCCCCGCGCTCACCGGGACCGCTGCCTACGTCACCGGACCGCTGGCCGTCCCGCTGCTCCGAACCGGAACCCCGCTCACCACCGGACCAACGACCGTCCTCACCGCCGCGCTGATCCGAGGAGTCCCCACCACGACCCCCCTCACGCTGGTCACCGCTCCCCCACTCACCACCGGAACGCTGATCATCCTCACCCGACCGCTCACCCGGACGACTCCCGGAACGCTCCGACGACGAATCGTCCTGCCCCCTCCGAGCACCCTCCTCGCCACCACGCTCACCCCGCTCACCGGGACCGCCGTCGACGTCACCGGACCGCTGACCGTCCCGCTGCTCCGAACCAGACCCCGCTCACCACCGGACCAACGACCGTCCTCACCGCCGCGCTGATCCGAGGAGTCCCCACCACGACCCCCTCACGCTGGTCACCGCTCCCCCACTCACCACCGGAACGCTGATCATCCTCACCCGACCGCTCACCCGGACGACTCCCGGAACGCTCCGACGACGAATCGTCCTGCCCCCTCCGAGCACCCTCCTCGCCACCACGCTCACCCCGCTCACCGGGACCGCCGTCGACGTCACCGGACCGCTGACCGTCCCGCTGCTCCGAACCGGTGTCCCGGCCCGGTGTTCCGCTGGAATCGCGGTCGCTCGACTCCCGGCCGGGTCGCGAGTCCTCGCCGCGTTCGCCGCCGTTCGCACCGTCACCGGTGTCGGACCGGCTGTCGGTGCCCCGGTGCGAGTCGCGGGACTCGTCGCCGACCGCTCCGGAGTCACGGCCGGACTGGGAGTCCTGCCCCGAGCCCCGGCCGTTCTCGCCCGGGGTCGTCTCGGTGGACCGGTGCTCTCCGGTCCCCTGGCGGTCACCGGTCTCGCGGCCGGCGGAGTCGGTGCCCTCCCCGCGCTGCCCGCGTCCCTCCCCGGGGTTGGACTCCTGCCCGCCCTGGCCGTGGCTGGTGTCGGCGTGCGCGTTCCCGGGAACGGTCTCCCCGCCCTGGTTCCACCCGCCCTCGCCGCCGTTCGAGTTCGACTGCCGGTTGCCTGGGGAGTCGCTCGTCTCCTGGCGGCCGTTCGTGTCGGAGTCGGCCCGCGAGGCGGAGTCGCGGCCGCTGTCCGGCGAGCCCACGGTGTCCGGACGGTCCCGGGAGGTGACGTCACCGTTGCCGCCCCGCTCGCCCCGGGACTCGGTGACGATGCCCTCGCCGGAGTCCCCGCGCTGCCCACCGGGGACCGTGTCCCGCCCGGCGGGCTGGTTGACGTCGTTCTGGCCACCGTTCTGGGCACCAGGCCGGCCGCTCTGGTTGGACTGGTTGGACTGCTGGTTCTGGTTGGACTGCTGCCCGGGTCCCTGCTGGTTGTTGCTCACCTGGCTGGGCACGCCACCGTTGAAGCCCGAGGTCCGCTCGTCGCCGCCGGGAGTGTTCTGGCCTCGGCCGTCCTGCCCCGGGGTGTCGTACCCGCCTGACCGATCGCCGCGCGCGTCCGGGCTGACCTGCTCCGAGGAGTGTTGACCGCCCCGATGGCCAGGTGTGTCGCCCGGGTTGCTAGTCCGGTCGTGGGGGCTACCGGCGCCCTCCGTCCCGTCGCGGCCGAACTGGGACTCGCCCGGCCGATCCGCGTTCCCCCGGTCGCCGGCGTGCTGGTTCCCGCTGTCCTGCTGCCCACCGAACTCGGTCGAGTTCCCTCGGCTGTCGGACCCGCCGCCTCCGGTCCCCTCCTCGGCTGGGGGCGCGTCGCCGCCCTCCTGGACCGGGGCCTGGTTGTTCTCCGTGTCGAGCGTCGGCGGTCCCGTCAGGTCGTCGCCGGTCCCGACATCGACCCCGTCCCCCTCACCGCCACCGCCTCGGCCACCTCGACCGCTGAACCCGCCGAAGAAGCCCGCGCTCATCGAGAACGGGTTGAACTCGCCACCCATCGCCGCCGCGGTGGCGGCGTCGCTGATACCGGCCGCGACGCCCTCCCGCGCCGCTCCGCCGAACATGCTGAGGGCCTCGCCCGGCTTGGAGTTGTGGAAGTTCTGCGGCCCGCCGCCGAACTTGCCGTCACCGATCTTGTTGCCCAGCCCTCGCCCACCCGCACCGAGGAGGCCGCTGGCCGCGCCGTTCGTCGCGCCGCCGATCGCCGCGCCGATGGTGTTGTCCTTGTTCCAGTCGTCACGGCCCCCGGTGGCGATCTGGCCACTCTGGATGGCGACGTCGAGCCCGACCTCCTGGGCGGTGCTGTTGACGGTCTGCCGGCCGACCTGGTTGACGACGTTCCCGGCCCGGTTGCCGACGACCTTGTTGACGCCGCCGCCGATCTTGTTGCCGACACCGCCAACGGCGCGGGGGATGGTGGTGCCGACGGTGCGGATGACCTGGTTGCCGATGGTGCGGCCCAGGATCTTGGTGATCACGTTGCGCAGGACCTGCGAGATCACCGTGCGCGCCGCCGTGACGGCGGCGGAGACGATGGCCCCACCGAAGAACGGGATCCAGGCCATGGCGAGCGCCGCGGCGACCATCACCAGCTGGACGATGATCATGATACGGGCCTGCTGGATGTCGGCGGCGGTGTTCTTCGCCAGGCTCGACAGCTCCTGGGCTCCGGCGCGGAGCTCGTCGAGTTTGGTCCGGACCTGCCGGGCGGCCCAGTCCTGGTAGCCGTCGGAGAACTCGCCCGTCATGTCCTGGGACATGTTGCGGGCGGAGCGCTCCATGGCGACGGCGAACACCTCGAGTTCGTCCGCCATCTTCGACCACGCGCTGCTGATCGAACGCAGGCCGCTCTCACTCCCCTCGGGCCAGGGCTGGCCCGCGACGATCTTGAGAGCGGTCTGGAGTCCGGCAGGCAGTTCCGTGGTCATGTCTCACCCAGTTCCGTACTCAGCCCGAGGTGTCGGGCCGACCCCTGCGGAGATGGTCGATGGCGGAGCCGAGGTCCTGCGCCCCCTCGCTGTCGATCTGCATGAACAACTCGACCACCTCGGGCACGAAACCCGACATGTTCGCGCAGATCTCGTAGACGTCCTCCAGGCTCTGGACCTGCCCGTCAGCGGGTTCGACGTACTTGTTCGCGAACGCCTTCCCGATGTCGTCGGTGCTCCAGCAGCCGTCGTTGGCGTCGAGGACCTGGCAGAGCTCGCGCCACGCTGCACCGAAGTCCTCGATGGCCTCCCGGTCCTCCTTGTTGTGGATGAACACTTCGGTGGTGTCCACTGAGGTCTCGTCGGCCACGCCGCTCTCCTTCCTCTCGGGCCCCCTCCAGGGGGGACCCGGTGTCCTGGGGGGACACGCGGTGGTCTCGGGTCAACGAAGGGGGAGGCCGCCGGGGTCAGGGGCGGCCCCCAGGGCGGTCAGCGGTCGTGGTCCCAGCCGTCGTCCTGGGGACGCGGCTTCTTCAGCTCGGGTTTCTGCGTGGTGGCGCCCTGGTCGGCGATGATCGGGTCGAGGATGCCCTGGAGCAGTTCGCCGAAGTCGCTGCGCCCCGAGGCGAAGTCCTCGAAGTCCACGTTGGGGACCGGGGACCCGCCCATCAGCTCACCCATCGACTTGAGGTGCTCCGAGTTCGCCTTCCGCAACGTCTTGGTGAGGACCTCGGCCAGTTCCTTGGGCGTCATCTTGCGGTACTGGGTCGTGTTCACCTTGATCTCGCGCAGCTGGCCGTTGCCGTCGAGGGTCACGGTGAGCATCTTGTTGTCGGAGTCGACCGTCGTCGACGCCTTGGAGATGTCCTCCTGGAGCTTGATCAGCCGCGCCTGCTGCTTCTCGAACTCCGCGAGGGCTCCGGCGACGTCGGGCAGGCCTTGGCCGCTGAACGGGT
This sequence comes from Actinoalloteichus caeruleus DSM 43889, assembly GCF_000429185.2. Lineage (GTDB taxonomy): Bacteria > Actinomycetota > Actinomycetes > Mycobacteriales > Pseudonocardiaceae > Actinoalloteichus_B > Actinoalloteichus_B caeruleus. The sequence goes on from NZ_AUBJ02000001.1 coordinate 1,435,825, forward strand.
TAAAGCCGGCGGTCATGTCAGGTCCTCCTGCTGGATGTTGCTGTCGGGGACGGTGGGGCGGGCTGTCAGTCCCGGCCGATCACTCCGGCGGAACCCTCGCGGGCGACCGACCACGAGTCGGACTCGGTGTAGGGAGCGTCTCGCAGCCGGTCCTCCTCCTGTTGGCCGGCACCCGCGCCCATTCCTCCCATCGGCATGAACGGAGCTCTGGAGTCTCCCGAACCCCCCGGGGTCACGACGCCAGGGGTCCCCATCCCCATGTCGAACCCGAAGACGCCGCCCGGGGTGGACACCGGCAACCGCCCGGGCGTCCCGCCGGGCAGTGGCGCTCCGCCGAGGGGCTGGCCCGGGACCGCGCTTCCTGGCGTCCCGCCTGGCACCGGCGGAACCGCACCGGGCGGGATCGCCCCTGGCGGCACCGCGCTGCCCGGCGAGACCACACCGGACGGCGGGATGCCCCCGGGTGTGGCGCCGAGGACCGGCAGCCCCGGGGTGACCTTGCCTGGTGGGAGCGCACCCGGGGGCGTCACCCCGCCGGGGGTCTGCCCGAACTGGGGGTTCTGGACGGGCACCGACCCGGGCCCACTGCCCGGCGGCAGGGTGTTCAGCGGAGGCTGCCCCGCTGGCGGTCGGCCACCCGACGGGTTCGTCGGCGACGGGTTGTGCCCCGGCGGGTTGCCCGGGCGGTCCCCGGACTGGTTGGAGACGGGCGGCACGACCGGGTTCACCGGCTGCGGGAACCGGGGCACGTTGGTGCCGACGCCGCCGGGCACTCCGATGCCCGCCACCGGCACCCGTCCACCCGCCTCGACCCCGACCGGGACGTTCGACACCGGTGCGACGGGCGCCACCGGTGCCCCGGGCGCGGCGGGGACCACGGGGGCGTGTCCGACGGTCTGCACCGCCTGCGCGTCCAGACCGACCGTGACATCACCCGGAGTGGACCACTGGCCGTCCTCCCCCGACTGCCCGTACTGCCCAGGCTGGCCGGCGCGGTCGCCGACACCGCCGACGACGCCGACGCCGGCGGGGCGCGCCACCGAGTTGACCCCGTACTTCTCGTCACCGACGGGCTGCGACGACGCGGCCGGCTGCCCCAGGACACCCATGCGTTGCTGGACCGCCCCGTAGGGGGCGGCACCGGCCACGGCGGCCGGCGCTCCCGCGTACGGGGTCACCTCCTGCTGCTCGGGAGCGGCCAGCCCGGTCGGGGAGAGCGGAACGCCGTTCGCCGGGGCGCCGAGCACCGACATCGGGGCGGAGGCCGTGGTGACCCCGACCTGGGTCACGCGGGTCATGGGCGCGTTGGCCCGCACCCGAGCGTCGGCCGCGGTCACCTCGGGAAGCTGCCGCAGGGTGGCACTGGTCTGGTTGTAGTCGGCGGACAGCCGGTGGAGCACATGCGCCGCCTGCTCGTCCTTGACCCTGGCGGCGTGTTCCGCCCGCGCGGCGTTGGCGTGCGCGGCGTCCTCCGCCGGCATGTCGGTGGGCAGCGGGTCCATCTGGACCGTCGACTGCTGGATGTCCTTCAGCTGCCGCTGTGCCCGCACCAGGGCGTCCCCGGCCTCCCTGGTGCGGGAGGAGTAACTCGGCGTGCTCAGGGTGTCGGTCACCTGGACGACGACGTTGTCCGTCCTCGTCCTCCGCTCGGACAACCTGTCCTTGGCCGAACCGCCCTGCCAGACCTCGTCGAGCCGGTTCCAGTGTCGACGTACCTCGTCCAACACCCCGTTGAGCCGGGTGACGATGCCGTCGAAGCTGTCCGCGGCGCGGTAGAACCGGTCGGGGTCGGCGGCCGCGAGCGCCGCCACGGCGCCCTCCAGCGTCGGTGGAACGCCCCCGAAGTCGCCCGGGTCGGGCGGCTGGGTGGTGTCGGAGACCAGCTCCATCCGTGATCCTCCTCGTGCTCACGCCTGACGTGTCATCGCCGTACCCGCGCTGGCCGGCTCGCTCATTCGCGTCCCACCACCGGGGAGATGGAACGGTCGTCGGACCATTCCTCGTCGTCCGCCCCGATCCAGGCCTCGCGTTCCCGCTTCTGGTTCTGCCCACCCGCGCCGGCCGCCGCCATGCCGGGGGACATCGGGGGCATCATCGGCATCCCGTGCCCGCCCGGTCCGCCGGCCGACTGGGTCGCGGGCACGGACACCGAGGACACCGACTGGGGCATCGTCGCTCCGGGCGGTGCCACGTTGAAGGACGGGGTCCTCGTCATGGCGGCCGGGTCCATGGCCGGCAGTGTCCTCGGTGCGCCCACGCCCACCCCGGGGTCGACGCCACCGCCACCGCCACCGCCGATGGAGCCGAGGTCCGGCACGCCGCCACCGGCACCTCCGCCAGCACCGATCGACTCCAGATCCGGCGCCCCACCGCCACCGGCGCCGCCACCGGAGAGGAAGGACTCCAGGTCACTGGTGGCCGCCTTGGCCTCGGTGGCGGCGTCGCGCCACGAGTCGGTGTCACCCTCACGCGACAGCAGACCGGACAGGCTCTCCCGCCCCTCGGACAGCGACTGGCGGGCGTCCTCGATGGCCTGCCGGGCCTCCTCGGGGAGGGCGCTGGTGTCGATCCCGGCGAGCCGGTCCTCCGCGTCCCGGAATCCGCCGTCGGCGGATTCCAGGCCCTGCCGCGCGAGGTCGGGGTCGCCGTCGAGGTTGATCTCGCCGAGGCCGGCGACGGCTTCCTCCGCCATCCGCCTGGCGTCGTCGACCGCCTGGCGCGACGCCTCCGACATCCCGTCGGTCTCGATGTCGCCGAGACGTCCTCGGGCGTTGTCGAAGTCGCGCTGCGCGTCGTTGAAGTCGGCGGGCAACAGCTGTGGCTGGCCGGGGAGCGGAACGTCGGTGAGGCTGTCCATGCTCTCGCCGAGCTTGTCGCGGACGTCCTCGATGGCCTGCCGCTCGGCGTCGGACATGTCGCTCATGTCCATGCCCGCCAACAGGTCGTCGGCGGCTTCGAAACCTGACCTGGCCTGTTCGAGTGCCTCGCTGACCTCGGCGGGGTCGCCGGTGAGGTCGATGCCCTCCAGCCCGGCCATGGCCTCCTCCGCGGCGCGGCGGGCACCGTCGACCGCGTCCTGGGAGCCGTCGGGGAGGCCGCCGGGGGTGGAGGAACCGATCTGACCGAGTTCGTCCAGTGCGTCCTGGGCCTGTCGGGCGGCGTCGTCGACGGCGCGTTCGCCCTCGCTGACCGAGGGGTCGAGGGCGTTCCTGGCCTCGTCGAGGCTGCCGAGGCCGTCGCTGAGGCGGTCCCTGGCGTCCTCGATGGCCTGCCGTTCCTGGGGGGACATCCCGCTGGTGTCGATGCCCTCCAGTTGGTCCTGGGCCTCGCGGAATCCGGCCTCGGCGTCGTCGATCGCCTGTCGGGCGGCTCCCGGGTCGAAACTCCCGTCCTCGCCGATGCCGAGGCCGCCCCCGTTGACCAGGTCGTCGAGGCCGTCGATGGCCTCCTGGCCGGCCCGCTTCGCGTCCTCGATGGCGCGGCGCGACTCGGGGTCCCGGTCGCCGGATCCAGGCGCCCCGCCGCCGGGCACGCCACCGCCTGGGACGCCACCGCCGATGCCGTCGAGACCGCCGCCGCCGATCTCGTTGAGGCCGTCGATGGCCTCCTGACCGGCCCGCTTCGCGTCCTCGACGGCCTGCCGGGCCGCCTCACCGGCGCCGTTGTCCCCACCGCCGGCGGAGTCCCCGCCGCCACCGGTCCCCTCGGAACCGCCGCCGCCGAAGCCGGGCACGCCGCCGCCGATCGGGGCGCCACCGCCGCCCTCGCCGGGCGCGTCGCCACCGATGCCGTCCAGACCACCGCCGCCGATCTCGTTCAGGCCGTCGATGGCCTCCTGACCGGCTGCCTTGGCGTCCTCGACGGCCTGCCGCGCTGCCTCGCCGGCTGCCGAGTCGCCGCCACCGCCGGCACCCTCGCCACCGCCGCCGACGCCCTCCTCGCCACCGACGCCTTCCTCGCCACCGATGCCCTCGCCGATGTCGAGGCCGCCGGGGGAGCCACCGGGGGAGCCGCCACCCGCGCCCTCACCGGCCGAGTCGAGGCTCGGCGCGCTGTTCCCGATCTCGTTGAGGCCGTCGATGGCGTCCTGTCCCGCCGCCTTCGCGTCCTCGACGGCCTGCTGCGCCTCCTCGCCGGCGCCACCCACGTCCAGACCGCCGGGCGTCTCGCCCCCGGCCGGGTCGCCGGCCCCGCCACCGCCCACGCCGGGCGCGCCGCCGCCGATGCCCTCGCCGTTCTCCCCGAGGGCCTCCTCCCCCAGCTCACCGGGAGTGGTGGCCAGCCCCTCGGTGTCCAGCCCCGGTACCGCTTCACCCGGTGCGAGCTGCCCGGCCTCCGATGGGATCTCGCCCCCGAACCCCTCCTCCGCGGGGACGCCGGGGATGTTCTCCTGGGGGATCTGGTCCGGCAGCTGCTCCCCTGGCATCCCCTGGCCGTTGCCCGGAACCCCGGGCGGGTTTCCGACAGTCTCGACGGGCGGTGGCTGGAAGACCGCGCCGGCGGAGGACACCGGCGTGTCCAACGCCTTGCCGAGGGAGTCCTTCAGGGAGTCACCGACCGGCAGGTACACCTCGTCGGAGAGGTGTTGCATGGCCTCGCGGGCCTTCTTCAGCCGCTCCTTGCCCATCTCGGCGGCCACCTTGCCGAGCCCGAAGAGCATCATCGCCGTGGCGGGGCTGAAGAACATCACGCCGACACCCGCCGAGATGAGCTGCGCGGCAGACTTGTAGAAGCCCTGCGCCGCCTCGACCTCGTCGAGGATCGTGTCCCTGGCTTCCTGTGCCCGGTCCCCGACGTCGACGAAGATGCCGTACCCGCCGGAGTTGCCGCCCCCGCCGTCCTCGCCCCGGATCGGGTGTTGGTCGAAGTGGCTGGGCGAGAGCGCGTTCACCACCCGCCCCGAGATCCGCAGCAGTTCGCCGACGTAGTTCTGGAACGACTCGGCGGCCGCGCCCTCGAAGATCCCGTCCTCGTCGAGCTTCTTCGCCTGCGACTTGATCGAGTCGAGGGTGGTGTCGAGGTTCTGCGCGATGTTGGGGAATACCTCACCGGCGTGCCGCAGCGTGGGGGGTTCGATGGTCCTGGCGGTCTCGACCAGCCATTCCATCGACGAGTCGGCATAGCTGGTGGACGGCCGGTCGTTCTCGCCGTTCAAACGATCGGACATCGGTGTTCTCCCTCGTGGGGCGTGGGCGGAGGGCGGCGAAGGCCACCGGCGGCATCGGGTCCCCCTGCGTTCCCCGAGGCGCGGGGGAACGCGGGAGGCTCGGTGATCTGTCGGTGTGCCCGCCGTGCGGCGCGGGCACTGCTGGGCCTACGCGTCGTGGTCGAGCCTCTCGGCCGGGATCGCGGGCTCCGCCGGGATGAACCGCGGCTCCAACGGGGTCAGCCCGCGCTCGACGGGCAGTGCCGGCGCGTTCATCGGCTCCAACGGGGTGTACGCGCGCTCGACGGGCAGCATCGGCGCGTTCATCGGCTCCACCGGCGCGTACGCGGGCTCCAGCGGGATCGCCGGGATGACCGGTGTGACCGGGATGACCGGCATGACCGGGAGCGCCGGAGTCGCCGGGTAACCGTGGTTGACCGGGTAACCGTAGTTGGCGGGGATGCTCTGCGACTCGTAGGTGACCGGCTGCGCCGGGTACCCCCCGTGCTGCGACGGGTAGGTCGGCTGCTGCGTCCCGTACTGGTAGTTCGCTGGGACGTTCTGCGACTCGTAGGTGAGCGGCTGGCCGACGTACCCACCGTTGGGCGCCTGGTAGGTCGGGTCCTGGCCGGGATACCCGCTGTTCGCCGGCGTGTACTGCGACGGCGGGGGCGCGTACCCGTGTTGCTGCCCCGGGTAGGGGTAGTCCGAGGGCATGTACTCGGGATCGCCCGGCACGGGCTCGGGAGGCTGGAGCGCCATGTCGCTCACGAGGCCGTCGATCTGGGAGGTCACCCTGGCGAGCTCGGCGGCGTTGGTCTCGTCGACGTCCTCGAAGAGGCCGGCGATCTCCTCAAGGTTGTCCCCGATGTAGGTGACGACCTTCTTGAGGTCCAGCAGGTGCTGGCGGAGCTCCTCCTTGCGGTTCCCGACGACGTCCTCGAGGAAGTGACCGGCCGCCAGGTTGCCGGGCCGGATCTCGATGGACAGGAGTTCCGACATCATCTCGTCGAAGTTCGGCAGGAGGTTCTTGAGCGCGGCGGCCGCGTTCCGGACCTCGTCCGGGTCCATGGCCGTGTTGGAGTGGGACATGGTTGGCGACTCCAGAGGATCAGTGGCGGTGGACCGCCTCGGAACCGACACGCGGGAAAGCGGAACCCATCAACGGCGGGTTCCGCTTTCCCAGGGCCTCAGAAACCGCCGGCCGACGAGCGGTCCTGACGCTGGAGGCTGTCAGCGGCGCTCTCGATGGAGGTGGCGGCGTTGTTCAACGTCATGTTCGCCGAGTCGAACGCCTGCGTCACCAGCTTCGACTTCGAGCCGTAGGCCGTCGCGGCCTCACCGTCGAAGGAGGCGAGCTGCCGCTGGGTGTCGCTGCGCAGCCCGTCCACCGAAGCCTGGATGCCCCTGGCCGAGTTCCGCATGATGTTGATGCCCTCGGCGATCTTCGGGTAGACGTAGTTGATGTTCTCGCTCATGTCGCTCCGTTCGGAAGACTGGGTCGTGCGAGGGACGTACGGAAGTCAGGAACTCAGAGCATCCCGGCGTACGGGTTGCCCTGGTTCCCGACGTTCATGAGGTCCTGTCCGGACGTCTCGTCGGTGCTCTCGAGCTTGTTCGCGGAGTTCCGCACCTGCTCGGCCATCTCACGGAGCTTCTGCTCGATCCTCGCGAACTCGCCGTCCCACTGCTCGTGAACCCTCTTGAGCGTGTTGATCAGAGCGCCGCTGTTCCCGGAGACCAGCGCCGACACCTCACCCTGAACCCGCTGGCGCTCGCGGTTCAGCGAGTCCGCCTCGCTGTCGTGCCGGCCCGCGGTGGCGCGGAGCTCTGCGGGAGTCAAACGTGTCTGCTGGGACATCTCACCCTCACCGTCGGCATAGGAAAACACGGGACGCATCGACAACCACGGAACCGCGGTTTCACCGATGCTGACAGAAGTAAGCACATCACTGATTCCGAGTGCGTTCCGACCGGAACGCATCCCCCTGGCACTGTCGCAGGGGTATCCCTCAGTTGTCCCCCTCGGACTGGGGCGGCACGGGTTGACGCGGCCGAATGGCCTGTTCCGGATCGAGCACCGGCCCCGTCGGCAGGGCGGCGAGCAGCTCGCCAGGGACGGGCACCGACCGGCTTCCCCCGTACCCGAGGGTCGCCGCCACCTGGGTGGAGGCCAGCGGGTACTTCACCCCGAGGTCGGTGACGAGGTAGTGGGTTCCGCCGTCCACCCCGGGCGCCGGCAGATCCCGCACCAGGACCCCGCTGTTCGGGGGCACGAGAACCCGGTCGGCGCTACCGGCCTCGGTACCGCGCGCCGGGCTCACCGGTCCGTCGACGGTGTCGCGGTCCACCATGCTCACCGCGATGTCGGGTCCGTCGGTGGAGCCGAGGGTGAAGCGCACGCACGGCCGGACGCTCGCCGATCCGTCCAGGTCGACCAGGGTCGGCGGGGTGTTCGGGTGGTCGGTGCCGGCGATCGGGGCCGAGGAACGCGGCGCTCCGGCGAGGGCTTCCGGACCGATCGCGATCGGGCGGACACCGCCGGCCGGGTAGGCGGTCGCGGTGGCCGGGGAGGCCAGGGCGAGGCTCGCCATCGTCGGGCTCACCGCCGCCAGGCCGTCCCGCCGCAGCACGTAGAACTCGGTGGCGTCGATCACCGGGTTGTCCACCTGGTAGATCTGGCCGACCACGCCAGGGCTGTTCCCGATGGGCGCGGTCGGCTCGCCGATGCCCTCGACCTCGGGAGGACCGAGGTCCGGCCCGGTGGGCAACGCGTTGATCCAGCTGGTGGTGACCCGGAGCGGGGTGACGGTGTCGTACCCGAGAGCGGCGGCGATGGTGCCGTCCGGGAAACGGTACTTGCGGCCCTGCCACACCAGGTGCGTCTGGTCGTCCGGGCCGACGACGAGCAGACCCTCGCCGTCAGCGAGGGTGATGCCACCGGGACCGGCGACCAGCAGGGTGGTGGCGGGGCGGTCCTGGCCGGCCTCGTCGGTGGTGGTGGAGGCGCAGGACAGCCACGGGCCGTCCGTCATGTCCGCCGCCGCCGGCAACGAGTCCGGCGCGTTGGGTATGCCGATGGGCACCCCGCGCGGCACGCCCTCCAACGACCGCTGGGACACCTGCGACACCTGCCCCCGCGCGTCGTTGACGGCGAGCCGGGCCGAGGCGTAGTTCAGGACGGGGTGCAGGAGCCCGTCCAGGTACAGGTACCGGGCGCCGGTCTCCTCCTCGACGATGATCGTGCCGGCGGCACGCCACGAGTCGTTGCCACTGGGCACGATCAGCCCGTACACCCCGAAGCCCGCGCTGATCAGGGCGGCCAGCAGCACACCGCCGAAGAAGCCGGTGCCGAAGCGGCGGTGCGGCGGGGCCGGTTCGTCGGTTCTGGCCCGCATCAGCGCGGACACCAGCCGGCCCACGACGAAGAAGTAGGCTTGGACCTGGTCGCGCCGCGACTGCACGGCCCCTCCTTGTTCCCGGGTGGACTGCTGATTCGGTGGGCCGTCGCGGCGACCGCGACGGCCGGTGGGGCGGGCGGGCGCTCAGCCCGCGAGCCCCCGCATGATCCCGTACACGTCGAGCATCGCCAACAGCAGTGGCGCCACCGCCGCCGCGCACAACGTCTCCAGGATGTCCACGGTCCGCCCCCAGTAGGGAGGCGGCCGGTAGCCGGGCATCTTCGCGCTACCGGCGAGCAACGCCACGGCGAGGACCATCACGCCGCCGAACACCCAGGCGAGCCGTTCGAGCAGGGCCTGATCGGCGGCGAAGGCGACCACGACGGCGGCCAGGCCATAGCCGCCGGCCGCCAGCAGGGACCACCGGTGGCGACCGGCGTCGAGGTGCCGGGAGCGCAGCACCAGCAGCAGCCCCACCACGGCGGCGGTGATCAGCGCCCAACCCGAACCGTTCCAGACCAGCGCCGTCAGCAACGCGGCCTCGATCACCGAGAACACCAGGTACAACGTCGTCATGTACCTGTCGGTGGCCAGGGCGCCGTCGATGACGGACTGGAACGGGGTGGGTTCGATGTCCTCGTTCAGTTCCTCCGGCGCGGTGGGCAGGGTGGGCAGCCCCAGCCGGCCGAGGCGGAAGGACATGCTCGGCACGAAGTTCTGCGCGACGAGGGTCACCACCAGCACGATCCCGGCCGCCCCTGACACGCCGAGGGTGTCACTGCCGGCGAGCAGCGCCGTCGCGAGGGTGAACACCGAGAGCACGAGCCCACCGGTGAAGACCAGCGCGGCGTCGGCGACGCCGACCAGCCCGAGCACCAGGGCCGCCGCGCCGGCCGCCGAGGCGCAGACGGCGCTGACGGTCGCGGTCGTCGAATCGGAGAACACCAGCGGGAACAGCCAGCCGAACCCGGCCGCGTAGCCGAAGCCGGCGACGGCCAGCACGGCGCCGGTCACCGTGTCCCGCACGGACCTGGACACCACGGCGGCGGCGACCAGCAGCACCGCGGCGATCCCGCCCATCACCGAGACCCGGGGCACCACCGGGCCGGGCACCAGGAGGACCAGGAGGCCGAGCAGCAGGGTGGCGCCGGCGAAGCCGAGCAGCATGTTGCGGGTGGCACGGGGTTTCCACCGGTCCCGACGCATCCGGGACTGGTCGGCGACCCCGGCCACGAGGTCGTCGAAGTCGATGGCGGGGAGCCCGTCGGTGCGAGGGCGCAGGTGCACGGTCTCCCCGTCGACCAGGCCGAGTTCTCCGGGGGTGTACTCCTCGTCGAACGGTGGCTGCCCCAACCGCTGGAGCACGAACCCCTCATGTTCGACGGCCTCGTCGGCCAGGTCTCCGCCGGCCTGCCGGAGGATCGCCGGCAGCAGGTCGACCAGGGGGACATCGCTGGGCAACGCCAGATCAACGGCGTTGTCCCCGATCACCAACCGAAGTCGGCAGAGTTGACTTGTGGCATCCTTGGACGCGTCATCCACGTGGTGTTGAGTTCCTCATACCCCGGTTGGCCGGGTTTCCGTTCCCTTGACAAGGCGGAAGCTAGCCACGAATGTCGCAGCATTGCTCCGTTCGTGCGGTACCGCCGGTGTTTTGAGGGTTATCTCTCGCCAAAGGAGACACGGTGAGCACGACGTTGTTCCGCAGGCCCCCGCGCCGGGTCGGTCCGAAGATGCCCGGTGGGGAGCTGGGCCTCCAGGAGCCGCCCACGGTGCCGGAGCCGCAGAGCGGCAACATGGCCACCGTCCTCACCTACCTGCCCATGGCGTTGGGCTCCGGCGCCATGATGCTGATCTTCCTCCAGCCCAACTCCAGCCCGCTGTCCTACATGGCTGGCGGGATGATGGGCATCGCGAGCATCGGCATGCTGGTGGGCCAGCTGGCGAGGACGGCGTCCGAACGCAAACGGCAGATGCACGGCGAGCGGCGGGACTACCTCCGCTACCTCTCGCAGGTGCGCAAACAGGTCCGGGAGAAGTTGGCCGCGCAGCACCGGGCGGCGACCTGGACCCACCCCGATCCGGCGTCCCTCTGGTCGCTGATCCTGAGCTACCGGCTGTGGGAACGGCGCACCGGGCACGACGACTTCGGGGAGGTGCGGCTGGGTCTTGGCTCGCAGCACTCGGCGATGAAGCTGATCCCACCGCAGACCAAACCGGTGGAGGACCTTGAACCGTTGTCCGCGCACGCGTTGCGCCGGTTCCTGCGCGCGTACAGCACGCTCTCCCCGTCGCCGATCGCGGTCTACCTGCGGGGTTTCGCGCGGATCCAACTCCGGGGCGACCAGGCCGCTGGCAGGGACCTGGTGCGGGCGATGTTGGCGCAGCTCGCGGCGTTCCACTCCCCCAACGACCTGACGATCGCGGTCTGCGCGAAGGGCGAGAACCTGCCGGAGTGGGACTGGGTGAAGTGGCTTCCGCACGCCCAGGACCCCGATCGCAGGGACGCGCTGGGGCCGCTGCGGATGGTGGGCCAGGACTTCGCCGAGTTGGAGGAACGGCTCGGGGAGTCCTTCACCGCTCGCACCAAGTTCGAGACCGGCACGATGATCACTGCGGGCGAACCGCTGGTGGTGATCGTGGTCGACGGTGTGGAACCGCCGCCCGGTCACCAGAGCGTGGACACCGGTTACCAGAACACGGTGCTCATCGACGTCGGCGGCACACTGCCGTGGCGGCCGAACCGGAGCGTGCTGCACCTGGAGGTGAGCGCGGAGGAGATCGGCCGGGTCAGCTTCGACCGCACCGGTAAGGAGAGCTCCGCGACGCTGTGCGCCCCGGACCGCATGTCGGTCCAGGCGGCGGCCGCGCTGGCCAGGGGCATGGCCCACCAGCGGATGAGCACCAGCAACGACACCAGCGCCCCGCTCAGCGGTGACTACGAGCTGACGACCCTGTTGGGGGTCGGCGACGCCCGGACCTTCGACCCGACCCCGGTCCGGCTGGCCCGCTCCTCCCGCCAGCGTCTCCGGGTCCCCATCGGGGTGGCCGAGGACGGAACGCCGGTGGACCTGGACATCAAGGAGTCGGCCGAGTCCGGGATGGGCCCGCACGGGATGCTGGTGGGCGCCACCGGGTCCGGCAAGAGCGAGCTGCTGCGGACCCTCGTCGCCGCGCTGGCCATCACCCACTCCTCGGAGGAACTGAACTTCGTCCTCGTGGACTTCAAGGGCGGCGCGGCCTTCCTCGGGTTCGACCAGTTACCCCACACGTCGGCCGTCATCACCAACCTCGTCGACGAGCTGGAACTGGTCGACCGGATGGCGGACGCGTTGACCGGGGAGATGACCCGGCGGCAGGAGCTGCTGCGGGCGGCGGGCAACTACGCGTCCCGCCGCGACTACGAACAGGCCCGGCGCAACGGGGTCCCCCTCGAACCGTTGCCGGCCCTGTTCGTCGTGGTCGACGAGTTCAGCGAGATGCTGGTGAGCAAGCCCGACTTCATCGACGTGTTCGCCACCATCGGACGTCTCGGCCGAAGCCTGGGCGTGCACCTGCTGCTGGCCTCCCAGCGCCTGGACGAGGGCCGCATCTCCAAGGTCGAGACGCACCTGTCCTACCGGATCGGTCTGCGCACGTTCTCGGCGATGGAGAGCCGCGCGGTGATCGGCGTGCCCGACGCCTACGAGCTGCCCACCTCCCCTGGCAACGGCTACCTGCGCAGCGACACCCACACCCTGGAGCGGTTCAAGGGCGCCTACGTCTCCGGTGCGTACCGGTCCAGCCGTCGCCAGCACAGCAGGCAGGTCATCGAGGAGCAGTTGCACGCCTTCGAAGCGGGCTACCTGGCACCGAAGGTGCGGACGGAACGGCTGGTCAGCGAGGAGGAACTCGCCGCGGAGCGGGAGGCGGGCGCGAAGCAGGCCGGGCTGAGCGTGCTGGACGTGCTCATCGACCGGTTGCGCGGGCTCGGGCCACGCGCCCACCAGGTGTGGTTGCCGCCGCTGCGCCGCTCCGCCACCCTCGACGAGCTGCTGCCGCCCCTGTTGGAGGAGCCGGGGCGCGGCCTGATGGTGGCCGACCCGTCGCTGGTGCGCCCGCTGAACGCGCCGATGGCGCTGGTCGACCTCCCCGAGCAGCAGCGCCGCGACCTGCTGACCGCCGACCTGTCGGGTTCGGCGGGGCACATGGCCGTGGTGGGCGGGCCGCAGAGCGGGAAGAGCACCGTGCTGCGCACCGTGATCACCGGGCTCAGCCTCATGCACGACGCCACCGAGGTGCAGTTCTACTGCCTGGACTTCGGCGGTGGCACCCTGTCCTCGCTCTCGGGCCTCCCGCACGTGGGTAGCGTGGCGAACCGGCTCGACCGGGACCGGGTCAGCCGCACCGTGATGGAGATGTCGGCGTTGTTGGAACGGCGGGAGCTGCTGTTCCAGGCGAACAACATCGACTCGATCGCCAACTACCGGCGGGCCCGCAGGGAGGGGCGGCTGGTCGAGCAGGACCCCTACGGGGACGTGTTCCTGGTCATCGACGGCTGGTACACCGTCCGGCAGGAGTTCGAGGAGCTGGAGGACCGGCTCGGGGAGATCGCCGCGCGGGGTCTGACCTTCGGCATCCACCTCATGGTGGCCGCGACGCGGTGGGCGGAGATGCGGCCCTGGCTGCGGGACGTGCTCGGCACCCGGTTCGAGCTGCGGCTGGGCGACCCGGTGGACTCCGAGATCGGCGGCAAGATCGCCGCCCAGGTGCCCGCCATCCCCGGACGTGGCATCACGGCGGACGCGATGCACTACCTGACGGCGCTGCCGAGGGTGGACGGCCGGTCCAGCACCGACGACCTGCCCGACGCCGCCCTCGACCTGGTGGACACCTTCGCGATGCCCGGCGTGCCCCAGGCGCCGCCGGTGCGGATGCTGCCGGCGACCGTGTCGGCCCGGGACCTGCCGGGGCCCCAGGCCGACCGGCCGGAGGCCGAGGTGCGCGTGGCGTTGGGCCTGGACGATGTGGACCTGGCCCCGCTGTGGCACGACTTCGACGTCACCCCCCACCTGTTGGTGTTCGGCGACGGCGAGACCGGGAAGACGAACCTCCTCCGCCACATCGCCCGGTCGGTGGCCGCCCACCACCCGGCGGGGGAGGCCCGGATCATGTTCGCCGACTTCCGCCGCGAGCTGTACGACGCGGCACCCCAGGAGCACCAGATCGCCTACTCGGTGACCAGCGACTCGTTCGGGGAGAACGTCGGGCACGTCGCCGAACTGATCAAGAAGCGGTTGCCCGGCCCGGAGATCACTCCTGACCGGCTGTCCAAGCGGGACTGGTGGACCGGTGGCCGGCTGTTCATCCTCGTGGACGACTTCGAGCTCATGGGCGGCGGCTACGGCGGCAGCCCGCTGCAACCGCTGCTGCCGATGCTGCCGCAGGCGGCGGACATCGGCCTGCACGTGATCATCGCCAGGAGCACGGCGGGGGCGAACCGGGCGATGAGTGATCCGGTCGTGCGGCAGATGTGGGAGCTGGGGACCCCGGCGCTGATGTTCTCCTGCCCGAAGGACGAGGGGCGGTTCCTGGGGGACCTGCGGCCGAAGACGCTCCCGGTGGGCCGGGCCCAGCACGTCAACCGCCGGCGGGCGGTCCGCATGGTGCAGACGGCGCTGCTGGACGACCGCGAGCAGGGGTGAGTCCCCGCGCCCGGGGGTCGGTCGACGCTCACCCGCGACGGCCCCCGGGCGTCCGGTCCCGAAGCCCGGTCAGGCTCAGCACGACGAGCCCGGTCCCGAGCACGACCGCGCTCACCAAGACGTGCCTGGAGTCTGGGGGTCGACGCGCCGCCGACGGCGTCGAGCAGCGCGCCCCCGGTCGGAGGCCGGCGGCGCGACTGCCGCGCCGACCGCCGGACGACGTGCCCCACGGGCACCGTGGCCAGCGGCAGCGCCGAGCCCACGGAGGCCCTACCTCCGGGCGAGCGCTTCGGACCGCATCCCGACGACAACCGGTCAGGGCGAAGCGGGAGCTGTCACGTCATGGCCATGTGCACCAGTTCCCACACGTGCCCGTCGGGGTCCTGGAAGCTCCCCCCGTACATCGGGCCATCCTCCATCGGCGGCTTCCAGGGCCGCCCGCCGGCGGCGATCGCCTTCGCCACCAGGTCGTCGACCTGTTCCCGGCTGTCCGCCGACAGGCAGGTCAGCACCTCCGTGGTGGTGGAGGTGTCACTGATCTCGTCGGTGATGAACTGCCGGAACTGCTCCTCCTCCAGCAGCATCACGTAGATGTTCCGCTCGACGACCATCCCGGCGACGGTGTCGTTGGAGAACGTGGGGTCGAAGGAGAAACCCAGCTCGCCGAAGAACCGCTTCGACCGCTCGAGGTCCCTGACCGGCAGGTTCACGAAGATCATTCGCACTGTTCGGCCCTCCACGGGACGAGGGCACGATCGCCGGACCTTCCTGCGGTCCCCGTCCCACTCGACCTCCCGGCTTCACGTCGAGGGGCTGCCTCCACCGTAGGCCCGGTCGCGCGGCGCGGACAACGTCGCGCCTCGACCCCGGTCCAGGGCGGGGCGGGACCGCCCTGATGCGTGGAGGCCGGCACCGGAGCACCGGCGTGGAGCGGCGCTGCCACCAGGGACGCGGGTGGGGCGGGTCCGTAGGCTCCCGGACGGTACGTCCCCACCACCGGCCGCCCGGAGGCCACCGATGCCAGAACGCCACCTCGTCGACGTGCACGTCATCCTGGTGCGCGACGACGAGCTCCTGCTGAGCCTCCGCAGGGACACCGACCCGAGGTTCGACGGCCAGTGGCACCTGCCGGCGGGAAAACTGGAGGCCGGGGAGTCCGTCCTCGCCGGAGCCGCCCGCGAGGCGCGTGAGGAGGTCGGCGTCTCGGTCAGGCAGGACCAGCTGCGGCTGGTCCACACGGCGCACGTCACCGCTCCCGGCGTGGAACCCCGGTTGGGTCTGTTCTTCGAAGCGACCAGGTGGTCGGGAGTTCCGTTCAACAGGGAACCCGAGAAGAGCTCCGGCGTGGCCTGGTTCCGGTTCGACGCCCTGCCGAGCCCGCTGATCGCCTACTCGGCGGTGGGCATCGCGCACTACCGGGCGGGCGTGGCCCTGTCGGTGCTGGGTTGGGACGACACCGAGGTCACGCGTTCCCGACACTGACCACGAAACCCCAGGACCCGCCGGGCGGTGCGGGGACGTGGGGCGGCGGGATCCCGACGTCGTGGCGGATCCAGGTGGGTGCCAGCCGTGCCTCGACCCGGGGCACCGGTCTACCCGCGCGGCCCGCCCGGACCACACCTCACCGCACCAGGAGACCTCCGGCGTGCCACGCGCCTGAGGGCGCCGATCCGCCCCGGGGGTCGTCCACCGGCGGCGGGACGGGTTCCTGACCACGCTCGACGGGGGTCCGGTGGAGGCTGGCCGTGCCGGTGATCAGCTGGGACGACGCGAAGGACGACGCCCCGGCCCTGCCCACCGTGACCGAGAGCGGGGCCGGCGACGCGCGGGCCTCAGGGCCAGGAGAGCCGCCGATGGCGTGATGGGTGCCGGAGGCGCGGGACCACCACAGTGTGCTGAACGTGTTCAGTGAACTCGTTCAGTCTGGTGGGTCGGATGGGTACGACACGAGATCGACTACGAAGCGCGACGCACGCGAAGGTGCTCGCCGCAGCCGACGCCCTGTTCCTCGAGCAGGGCTTCGCGGCCACCACGGTCCGGGACATCGCCGCGTCGGCGGGCGTGAGCGTCGGCACCGTCATGGCGGTGGGCGACAAGAGCGGGCTCCTCGTCGCCATCTTCGACAGGCTCATCGAACAGGTGCACCTGGCCCGGCGCGGCTCGGTCACCGAGCCGCCATCCGCGACCGGAGTCCCGTGCGCGGCTCGCGTGATGTCGCTCCTGACACCGTTCCTCGACCTCTTCACCACCCGCCCAGGCCTCGCCAGGGCGTACGCCTCGATCCTCGTCGCCGGGAACCACTCCTCCACCGTCTTCACCGAACTGTCCACGACGCTGGTGGATGAGATCCGCGACGTGCTCGAGGCGGGCGGCCGCCCGGGAACACGCGACCCCACCTCGCTGGCGACCGCGATCTACTTCGCCTACGTCGGAGCGCTGTTCGGCTGGGCAGCCGGTCCCGACGACGAGGCCACCACGATCAGTGATCGCCTGTGCGACACCATCACCACCATCTGCTCCAGTGAGGACCACTCGTCATGACACTCGTCCCTGCCCTCTGGTGGCTCCCGGCGGCGCTTGCCTCGGTACTCCTCCTGGACGCGGCGCTCTCGATCCGACCGCCGAAGTTCATTCGCGACTGCCTCGACGGGGTGGGCTTCCCCCGGGAGTGGTGGTGGACCCTCGTCGTCATCAAGGCACTGGCGAGCGCGGGACTCCTCGTCGGCATCTGGGTGCCGGGAGTCGGGGCCGCCGCGAACGCCGGAGTGGTGGCCTACTTCCTGTGCGCCTCGTACGCGCACGTCAGAGCCCGGTTCCTCCGACAGGAGTTCTGGGTCAACTGCCTGGGGCTGCTCGTCTTCTCCGTGGTGGTGTTCGTGTTCTCGTACGTGGTCTAGCCGCCGCGAGCACCGCCGGGGGTCACGGCGACGCTCCGCCGCCCGACCAGAGTGCGGAGGGCACGCCCCAGGTCCAGCACGGCGGGGCGGTCAGCCGGTGACCGGTGGCCTCGTCGCGCCGCCCACGCCGCTCGAGCGCCGGAGAACCCGGCGGCGGACGTCGGCCCCCTCGCGGCCGGGTCGCCCGTCCCCGGCCCCGGCACGATCGGGGCCGACGGGCGACCCCCTCGGCGACCCGGCCCCGATCGGGTCCTCCCAACGCCGGTGTCGACACCGGGACGGGGACGTCCGCTCTCGGCCCCCGCTCAGGGCACCTCGGCGGCGGGGGCCGGCCGCGCCGGCCGACCGCACCCCCGGCGGGGGTGACGGCCCGGGGGTTCCCCTCCCTGACCGCGCCGTCCGGCTGGTCGCCCCCGTCGGGGTCCGACGGTCCGCCGTCGGGACCGCCCGGGGGCTCGACCGAGGAGTTCGCGCCCGCCTCGTCCGCACCGGCGACGACGGCGACACGGCTCCGGCGCCACCGCCGGCGCCATCCCGGCGGACCGAACACGCCGGCCAGGACACCGACGAACGCGAGGACGGCGGCGGAGGCCACCGTGAGGGTGGCGACGATGCGGGGGATCGGGTCGTCCTCGGGGATCACCGGGTGGGAGATCGTCGGCTGCCGCGCCGGGCTCGGCTGCTCCTCCAGTTCCGAGGGCACCACGGCGGTGACGGCCGCGTACGGGTTCACCACGCCCCAGCCCAGGGCGGGGTCCGGGCGTTCGGCCGGGGGCGGGTCCGCGGTGACCCGGAGCCGGTGGGCGACCTGGCTCGCGGTCAACTCCGGGTACCGCGACCGCACCAGCGCGGCCACCCCGCTGACGAAGGGCGCCGCGTAGCTCGTCCCGCTGCCCTGCCAGTGCCCGGGGCCGCCGGGCCCAGGCTCACCACGTCGACGCCGGGAGCGACCAGGCTGACGAACTCGCCCGTCTGCGAGAACTCGCCCCGCTCGCCCTGGGCGTCGATCGCGCCCACCGCGAGCACGCCCGGATACGCGGCCGGGTAGGAGGTGGGGTTGCCCTCCTGGGCGTTGTTGGCGGCGGAGGCGACGACGAGCACGTCGGAGGTGGTGGCCCGCTCCACCGCCGCGCGCAGCTCCTCGTTCGGGTAGGTCGTGCTCGCCGAGATGTTGATGACGCCCGCGCCCTCGTCGACCGCCCGATGGATGGCCTGGGCCATCACCGGCGCGGACCCGTCGTTCTGGCTGTTGGCGTTGCGCAACGGGAGGATGCGCGCACCCGGGGCGATTCCGGCGAACCCGGTGCCCTCCGCGGGCTGGGCGGCGATGATGCCGGCGACGAAGGTCCCGTGCCCGTAGCAGTCGTCGTCGGCCGACCCCCCGCCCCCGTTGACCAGGTCGACGCCAGGCAGCACCACGCCCTCGAGCTGGGGGACGGCGCCGTCGACCCCGGAGTCGATCACCGCCACCGTCACTCCCTCGCCCCGCGTCAGTTCCCAGACCCGCCGGGGCAGCATCCGGCGCTGCGCCCAGGGCACGGACTCCTCGACCATCGCGGGCGGGGGCAGGCAGCCGGAGTCGACGGTGGGTACCGGGGGCACCTCCTGGGCGCTCGCGGTTCCCACGGCGAGCTGCGGGCAGAGCAGCACCGCGACGGCGAGCAGGGCTCCCCTGCGGGCACGGGAAGCGCGGGCCCCGGCGTCAGGACGCCTGTTCATCTCAGATCTCCGGTTCGGTGGTACCCGGTCAGTCGGCGGAGCCGGCGGTCGCGGTGGCGGTGGCGGTGGTGGTCGAGGAGGACGAGGGCATGGCCGACCCGGTCAGGCCGAAGGGCGCGGCCCACCGGCCGAACGTCTCCTCCTCGGACAACTCGCGCGGCGTGGCGCGCTGCCGACGGCCTAACGCCCGCCGCAGCCGCGCCAGCACCTGGGCGTCGACCTCGTCCAGACCGATGCCCAGGCTGGTCTCGTTGGCCCGCAGCTCCCTGGCGAGCACGGCGGGCCGGGTGGCGGCCCCGCCCACGACGTCGAGCACCTTGAACCGGCTGTGGGAGAAGAACACCACCTCCTCGGGTAGGCCGCCGGCCCCCAGCATCCCGACCCGGCGGCCGGTGGTGGACCAGATGAGCAGGTCGACGGTGGCGTCGGGGGTGTTCAGGTCGTGCGCCGCCGTGGCGCTGAGGAAACCCGGTTCGTCCAGCACCTCCGCCGGTGGGCACACCTCCCGGAGCCGGTCCCCGTCGTCGGGGAGGTGTGCCTGTTGGAAGGTCGCGCCGCGGTGGACGGGAAGCCGGCGGAGGCCCGAGGTCAGGCAGGCGACGAGATCGCGCCAGCCGCGACCGCCGTCCGATCGCAGGGCCTCGTTCAGGACCCGGCCCCCGTACCCCTCGTGGGCCAGGTACAGGCACACGGCCACGAAGTCGGCCTTCGCGGACTCCCCGCCCGCGCCGCGCAGGACCGGTGACATGGCCAGGGCCGCGTTGACGGTGGCCAACGCGTTCTCGTAGTCCTCGCCGACGAGCCTGGCGAGCGCGGCTCGTTCCGCTTCGGTGCTCCGGTGGTCCGGCGGCACCCACCCGACAGCCGCCTCCCCGTTGGGGTCCTCCTCACCGGTGTCCTCCTCGGACCCCGAACGGTCCCCCTCATCCCCTGGCGCGGGCTCCGGGTCGTCGGTGTCCTCGGTGGACGGCGCGCCCTCCGTTCCGGCCGGTTCGGTGGCAGGGTCCTCGGATTCGGCCCCCGGAGCCGCTGGTTCGCCAACAGGGCCCTCGGTCGCGTCGACGGTCGGGGTTTGCTCGACGGTCGAGGGCTGTTCCGTGGCGGGGCTGGTCTCGCTGGGCGGTGGCTCCTCGGCGTAGAAGGTGAGGTCCCATCGGCCCGGGGTCGAGGACGTCGTCGGGCCGGGCGGTGGGGTGGGGTGGGGGCCGGCTCGCGGGGAGCCGCCGCCGGAGGTTCCGCAGGGGGCGGTGGGACGTCCCGCGCCTCCGGCGGTGGGTCCGCCGGCCGGTGCCGGCCGGCCGGCGGGGTCGTGAGGTCGGCTGGCTTCGGTTCCGCGACCGTGGCCGGCCGAACGGGGACGAGGGGGACGACGGCGGGTTCGACGGGCGGGCCGCCTCCACCGGGGCGGGTGGCGCGTCGGCGCCGCCAGCGTCCGCCTCGGGCACCGGGGGCTGGTCCTCCTGAACGGCGGTCGGGTGGGCGATGCCCCCGTCGGCGGGTGGAGCCGGTGGCGCACCGGCGACCGGCGCCGCCCCCGGGTCCTGGTGGTCCTCCCGAGGGCCACCGTGGGCGTCGAGGTGCCCGGGGGACGGGGCTTCGGGCGGGATCGCGGTCTCGTCGGTCGCACCCGTGACGTCGCCCGCCACCTCGGGCCGGGGGTGCTCGTCGATGTCGGCGGGCCGCGTCCCCGGCTGGTCGACCGCGCGTGGCTCCGCCTCACCGCCGTCCTCCCGCGCCCCGCCGTCGGGGGTCGCGGCGGCCTCGGAGCCCCCGCCGGCGACGGGGCCGGGGGATTCCGGCGACACCTCCGCCTCGCGGTCCGTGGCCCAGGTCGCGCGGTCGAGGTGAGAGTCGGAATCGGAGGAAGGGGTGGGGGAAGGGGTGGGGGAAGCCGCCGCGTCGACGGTCGAATGATCCACCGGCCGGGGTTCGGTGGGCGGAAGCGCGGGGAGGTCGGCGGCGGGGCCCACCGAGCGGTCGCCATCCGCCTGCCGCCGGTCGCGCGGCTCGCCTCCGTCCGGGCCGTCCCCGGCGCGGTGAGTGCCGGGAACCCGGTCACGGGCGGCGGTGGTCGCCTCCGTGCCGGGGTGGGCGCCGCGGTCCGGTTCGCCCGCCGCCGGCTCCCGGGTCAGGGCGCGGTCCTGGTCCGCGTCGCCGGCCGGGGCCTCGTCGGCTCGCGCTGGCGGGGTGTCCGCCGGTCCGGCGGCGGGAGGCGTCGAGGGGTCGTCGGCCCCCTCGGGGGTCGACCGCCCCTCGGAGGGGCGGGCCGGGGAAGTGCCTTCGTGGCCGGGGGCGGCGGGCCGCGCGTCCACCCGCACCGGGCCAGCCTCGACGTCCGAGGTGGACGGCTCATCCCGGGTCCCGGTGGGCGTCGGTGTTCCCCCGTGTCGGAGGCGCCGGTCCGTGGCCGGCTCGGTGGCGGCGTCGACCTCGTCGGTGGCGGGAGCGGTGTGCCCGGTGACCGGTTCTCGGGGGTCGACCTCGGGATCACCGGGCCGGGTCGCGCCGTCGCGCGACTCCGTCACCGGCCGGTTCGCGATCCCACCTGGCCGTGGTGCACCGTTCGACACGTGGTCGGTGCCGGGCGGCGGAGCCATCGTCGCGGCCGGCGCCACCGGTCGGTCGTTGCGGGCGGGATGCTCCGGGTCATGCCGCACCCACCACAGGGGGGCCGAGGTCGGCCGGTGGCCGGGGTGCTCGTCATCGACCCCGACGCCGGCGTCGGCCGCTGCCCCGTCGGTCGCCGGCGTCGGCTCGGCGGACCAGGTGGGTTCGGTGGGGGACGGTCGCGGCGGGACGTCGCCGGGACCGTCCTGCTCGGACGGGGGCTCCGCCGGTGCGGTGTCCGTGGCGGCTCGCTCCTCGGACGGGACCGGGTCGCCACCTCCTGCCCGCCCGTCCTCCGGCGCCGTCCAGGCCGCCTCGGAGGTGGCCGCCCCGGTTGGGGCCGAGTCGTCGCGGGACTCCTCCCGGCCGAGGGGGGCGGCGCCGGGATGGGGACTCTCCTCCCGTCCGGCGGATTCCTCGGCGCGAGGTGGCTGCCCGCTGCCGGAGGCTCCGCCCTCGGCGCCGGGCATCCCGCCGTCAGCCTCCTCGGCCTCTGGCGGCGGAGCCGCCCCCAGCTCCGGGGACGTGGTTCCTCGCGGGAGGTTCGCCTCGTCGTCCCCGGAGGGGACGACGGCGGGGCGCGGTGTCACCCCTTCCTCCTCCGCGACCGCAGCTCGTGCCGGCGACGCCTCGTCGTCCGGGTGCGGTTCGCCGGCGGGGGTGCCCGGTCCCGACGCCCCGGCAGCGCCCGCCGCGTCCTCCTGGTCGGACTCCCCGTCCGCCCACTCGGCGTCCCCGGCGGCCCCGCCATCCGAGGCGGCCCCACCCAGGACGGGCGCTGTCTCCCCCGGCGCGAACCGAGGGGCGGCGGGCGCGCCCACCACGGGCAGCACGACGGTCTGCTCGTTGGCACCCGGGCAGTCCGTCTCCGCCGGAACCTCCACCTCGGGATCGACGAGGAGATCCGACACCGCCAGCCGTTCCACCACTCGCGGCCTGCCAAGCGGGGGGTGGCAGCGCAGGCTCAGCTGGTCGTGGGCGTCGAGATCCGCGAGGTCGGGCAGGGCGGCTGGGCGCCAGCCGCCGTCGCGGCCACGGATCAGGGAGACGCTGGGCAGCACCACGTCGTGGTCGAGCAGCGCGGCGAGGCGACTCGCCCAGTCGGACAGCGGCCGGACACCGTTGACGGGCACGACGGTCAGGTACCGCCGCAACCCCGGGGGCAGCCGGTCGACCAGGACGGCCGTCTCCTCCGGGCTGGGCAGGCCACCAGCCAGGTCCAGCACCACCCGGGGCGCGGCGTCCGACAGGCGGACCTGCCGGCCCGCGTGTTCGGGCAGCGGCTGCCCGGAGCGGGACCGGACGTAGAGGCCAGCGGGGATCGGGTCAGCCTGGAGTTCGTCGGTGGTGGTCGGGCCCGGCGGGACGAGCGCCTCCCAGTAGGGGCGGCGCCACCGCACCGCGAACCGGAACGTGGGCTGACGGCCACGGAAGAACCGCCAACCCGACTCGCCGGCGGCGCCTCCCGCGTAGAGGTGTCCACCAGCGACCCACTCCACATCGGCCTCGGGTGCGACGATGTCCACCCGGAACGCGGAGCTGAGCTCGGCGGCCCAGCGGGCGTGAGGCCCCTCGACGTCCCCCAGTTCGGGGACGGCGAGCCACAGCTGGTGGCCGGGCCCCCGCGACTCCGGGAGGCCGAACCGGCAGGCCTCCCACAGCAGCGGCCACAGGTTCCCCGTCCGGAGGACGGACGGGGCCACGACCACGATGGTGTTGTCGGTGACGGCGGGCAGCTCCCGCAGGAACCGCTGTTCCTCCTCGTCCCGGTCTCCTGCCATCCGGATCAGCACGTTCGGTCCGCGTGCTTGGAGGAGGAAGTCACCGTCGGGTTCGGGCCGTGTGCCGGCCCGCTCGTCGTGCGGCGGCTGCATCAGGGCGCGTCTCGATTCTCGGTCTTTCCGCTCACCGGTGCCGGGTCCGTCTCCCAGGTCAGTGGGTCGCCACTCCTCGCGGGCCAGTCTCGGTGATCACCATCGCGCCACCGGGGGCGGTACCCTCGCCTGTGAGCGATCCAGGGGTTTCCCTCACGACACGGGACGTCGATGTTTCGCGTCCGTGAGGGCGTCACGGTTCCACACTGACCATGCGAGGCGAGTCGGCGGATCTTATCACCCGAAGGGGTGAGCTGGATCTCGCGACCTCGTCCCCGCGACGAGGGTGAAGCCCGCCGCTCACTAGCGTGAACGGGTGTCCTCGTCCTGTCGCCAGGGCCGCGTCGTCGCAGCTCACCCGGCCGCCGCCTCCCGATCCCACGTGCCGCTCTGGTGGCCCGCCACCACCTCCGGAGGCGGGACCCGCACCCGGCGCGACTCCGCCCGGGCCGGGGTGCCGCGACGCGTGCCCACCACACCGATGTCGCCGTCGAGCGCGGCCGCTCCCGGCCACCGGCACGCCTCCCCGGACAGGCCCACGACGAGCGGTGCGGCAGCCGGTCGGCCGCACCGCCACTCCCCGCACCGCCACTCACCGCACCGCCGTGCCCCGCTCCTCCAGCCGCGCGGGGTCGACGCGGCGGACGTGTCGCCCGCCGGACCCGCCGCTGGACCCACCGGCGGGCCGGAGCGAACGGGCGGGTGTTCCTGATGTCCCGCTGGGAGCGCCTGCAGAGCGTCCTGGTGGCGGCGGCCGCCGGCGGTGGCCTCGCGGTGGGCGTGGCCTGGCCCGTGGGCGCGGTGCTGGAGCACCTGGTGCTGCCGGCGCTACTGCTGATGCTCGTCTGCGTCTTCGCGCGACTCGACGCCGCCCAGGTCGGGGCGGTCCGCCGGGCTGGGGCGGTCGTCACGACCAGCCTGGTCCTCAACTTCGTCTGGACACCGCTGCTGGCGTGGGCTCTGGGGTCGGGGCTGCTGGGAGACGCGCCGGACCTGCGGATAGGCCTGTTGCTGCTGCTCGTCACCCCCTGCACCGACTGGTACCTGGTCTTCACCTCACTGGCCCGGGGTCACCTGGGTCTCGCCGCCGCGCTGCTGCCGGTGAACCTCGTGCTCCAACTGGTACTGCTCCCCGTGTACGTGGTGCTGCTGGGCGGGCCGGCCGCCATGGTGGACGCGGGGACCCTGGTCGAGGCCGTCCTCGTCGTCCTGGTCGTCCCGCTCGCGTTGGGCCTGGGGCTCCGCTGGGGCACCGGCCGGTGGCGCGGACCGGCGTGGCGCGACCGCGTGCTGGACGGCCCGGCGGGAGCGTTGGTGCTGCCCCTGCTCTGCGTGGCCGTGTTCGCGATGTTCGCCTGGCAGGTGCGCACCGTCGTCGAACACGGGTCCGCGCTGCTCGCCCTGCTGATCCCCCTGCTGGTCTTCTTCGTCGTCACGCCGCTGCTGGCCGTGGGGACCGGACGTGCGCTGCGCCTGCCCGCCGACCAACGGGTGACGTTGACGATGACCACCACGGCCCGCAACTCGCCGATCGCGTTGGCCGTGGCGGTTGCCGCGTTCCCGGACCGCCCGTTGATCGCCGTGGCGCTGGTGGTGGGGCCGCTGCTGGAACTGCCGGTGCTCGCCCTGCTCAGCCAGGTCGTCCGGGTGCGGGAACCAGCTGGTTCGACGGGCTGAGCGGCGGGTGGCGTGGCCAACGCCGCCGGACTGGCCCGTGCGCCGCCCGGGTTCCAGGAGCTGCCCCGGAATCCCCAGCCTGGGAGGGAGCGGACGTCGAGATCCGGGAGGCCCCGGGGACGGCGGGGCATGGGAAGCCGTCCCGGGTGGCGGGACGGCGCACTCCCGGCCCACCGCTCTACCGACGAGTTTCCTTCACGCGGGCTGGCGACCGGCCCTGGGCGAGCGGTGAAGCTCCGCGTTGCCGGGGCCTGTTGGCGGCGCGCTTCGTCGCCAGCGGACGCGCCCGGACCCCCACCGCGCCCCGCGCCACACGAGCTCCCGCGCGCCGAGCGGATCGAGGTGCGTTCCGCACAGCACGGAAGTGCCGCACCCGGACCGCTAACCGGAGGGGACGAGCGAGGAGTTCTCGGCGCCACCAACGCCGAACCACCCCGCTGGCGCGTCCTGCGGCGGGGACCGCACGCCAGAGGGCCGCCGCGCCTCCGCCGAACGGCGACAGCACGCCGGTCACTCCCGGACCGGCCCTGCTCGCGGCGTACGGGCACCCCGTCGTGACCGTCGCCCACGTACCGTCGGACACGGCGGCTGATCCACCATCACGACGGTGATCGGCCTGCCCCGGATCAGCTCCCTGATCCCCTCGCGGTCGAACGGGGCAGGGCCGTCACCGCATCGCGTCCGACGGCGGCAGTACGAACCCACCTCCCCGCCGACCCGCCCCGGCGGGAACCGCCATCAACGGGGCTCGTCCTCGCCTGCGCCGTTCGCCGTAGCGCGGCGGACAGCCTCCTGGACAGCTCGCGAGGCACCTCGTCGACTGTCGACACTGCCCGTCCTGGGTCGCGCAGACCCTCGACCTGCCGGTGAGCAGGACGAAGCGTCCTTCACACAGGCGGCACCGCGCCCGTACCGCCGGCCGGCCAGACGCTCGCTCCCCCACCCCGGTGTCCCCGGTCACGGCCGTCGATGCGGTACCAGTAGTCCGCCCGCACCCACCAGGTGCCGGTTGGTCAGCGGCCGACGACGGAACGACCTGCCGAGCGGCATGGGGCCTCGTACGGGGTCGGACGCCGTCGGCGGTAGCCACCCCGCAGGTCGAAGCGGTCGCGTGGAAGACAGGAGCGTGGAATGCCCCTTGGAACAGGACGGTCAGCCCGCCGTCGTCACCTCCCCGCACTGGTCGCTCTCGCCGGCGCGGTCGCCCTGCCCGTGGGCCTCCTCCCCGCTCTCGGCGGCACCGCGACAGCCGGGGCGGAAGCAGCTGAGGCCCCCACCCAGGTGCTCTTCGACGACTTCGACTACACAAGCCACACCGACCCGCGCCTGCGGGAACGCGGCTGGAGCGTGCGGAACTACCCGGGAGGTCCCGGTATCGGCGGTGACACCTGGTCGGCCGCCAACATCAGCTTCCGGTCGGAGGGGGCGGGGGCGGTGTTGCGGCTGGAGGCGACGACCGACGGCACGGTGGCCGGCACCTCCCAGGCGCAGATCAACACCCAACGCCGTTTCCACCACGGCACCTACGCGGCCAGGGTGCGGTTCACCGACACCCCGGTGAGCGGCCCCGACGGCGACCAGGTCCTCCAGACCTTCTACACCATCACTCCCCTGCGCTGGGACTACGACCCGGAGTACGGGGAACTGGACTTCGAGTACCTGCCCAACGGCGGCTGGGGGCAGCCGTCCTCGGCGCTGTTCCTGACCAGCTGGGACACCTACCGGCCCGATCCGTGGGACGCGCGCAACGAGTCGACCGTCCGCCCAGGATCGCTGGAGGGCTGGCACGACCTCGTGGTGCAGGCCGACGGCGGTACCCGGACGATCCGCTACTACCTGGACGGTCAGCTCGTCGCCGAGCACGGCGGCCCGAACTACCCGGCCAGCCGGATGAGCATCGACTTCAACCAATGGTTCATCCCGGAGGGCTTCGTGGGGAGTTCGGCGAGCCGGACCTACGAGCAGGAGGTCGACTGGGTGTACCACGCGAAGGACGAGATCCTCAGCCCCGCCGAGGTGGCCGCGCAGGTAGCGGCCCAACGCGCCGCCGGAATCCCCCACCTGGACACCATCACGGAGTGAGCCCGGTACGCCACGCCAGCCGGAGCACCCAGGGACATACCGCTCCGCCGAGTGCTCCGGCCTGGCTGGGTCCACAGGATGCTCCGGCCTGGTTGAGTTCACAGGCGGAGGCTGCCCACGGCGCGCGAACGGTCACCTCGCAGCGTCACGACACTGTGGTACTCCGCACCGAGGGCGTTCACCGTGGCGGGAACCGGGAATCAGGGACGTTGGGCTCAACGACCGAATGGTGCGGCCGACACCCTGCTGGGCGTCGGCCCCACCGCTCCTCCACTCGCTCAGCTCAGCTCGCCGGCTGGCCAGCCTGGCGGGTGTCCGGGGTGCGGACCCGGCCGAAGAACGCCAGCAGCAGCGCACCGGTCAGGGCCACCACGGCGGCGACCGTGAAGGTGCCCGTCCAGCCGAGGGACGAGTCCACCAGGTACCCGGTGATCATCGGCGCGATGATCGACGCGGTCGTGGCGAACATCTGCATGGCGCCCGACACCGAGCCGTACCGCGAGCCGGGCACCGCCTCACCCACGATGAGCCAGTACTGGGCGCCGGTGAAGTACAGCAGGAACACCACGACCGTCATCAGCGCGACCGCGCTGCCCGTGCCGCTGACCGTGCCGATCGAGCCGAACAGCAGGCCGGTGGCGGCCAGGCAGATCACGACGGTCCAACGCCGGGGGGCCACCGACTTGCCGGTGCGCCGCACCAACCAGTCGGTGAACGCGCCCCCCAGCGCCAGGCCGATGCACCCGCCCACCCAGGGGATGGCGCCGGTGACGGCGAGATCGCTGAGGTCGATGCCCCGCTCGTTCACCAGGTACGTGGGGAACCAGTTGAGGAACGTCCACAGGATCCAGGCGTACCCGAAGAACGCCACCGCCGTCGTCCACACCGCCGGCAGCGTCAGGTAGCGCCACCACGGTTCCGCGTTCGCGTCGGCGTCGGCGTCGTCCTCGGCGGCCGGGGCGGCGTCCTGGCGGATGTGCGCCAGTTCGCCCTTCGACACCCAGGGATGCTGCTCGGGGGTGTCGCGGACGACGACGAACCAGCCGATGGCGAAGAGGACACCCAGGACACCGAAGATGATGAAGGGCAGCCGCCAGTTGCCCTGGGTGGCGTCCATGATCGCCACGACGACCGGGGTGCCGATCGCCCCACCCAACGGGGTGGCGGCGTTGGCGATGCCGACCGCCGTGCCCAGTTCCTTCTTCGGGAACCAGTTGTGCATGACCTTCGCGGTGACCGTGGCCTGGGGCCCTTCACCGGCTCCGAACAGCAACCGGATGATGAGGAGGCTGACGAAGCCGACGCCGGCCGCGGTCAGCGCGGTGAACACCGACCAGGCGATGGCTGCCCACCCCATCACCTTGGCCGGGCCGAACTTGTCGGCCAGCCACCCGCCGATGAAGCCGAACGGCGAGTAGGTGAAGGCGAAGGCGGCCAGGATCCAGCCGAACGCGGCGTTGGAGAAGCCGAACTCGGTGATGATCAGCGGGGCGGCCACGCCGATGACGGCCCGGTCCGCGTAGTTGAGCATCAGGATCATGAAGTTCGAGGCGAGGATCGCGAACCGGGTTCGTGATCTCTTCTCGGTGGAGGCCTCGGTGGAGGTGGGGGCGGTCATGGCGGTTGTCCTTCTGGGTGGCGCGGGCCGCGGGGTTCGTGTGACACGGGCCGGGCGGCGTGGACGAGCGCTGCTGGTCAGAAGTAGCAGCGGGCCACCGAGACGACGGTGTCGTCGTCGGCGGCGATGACCGCGGAGAGCCAGCGGTCGTGGGCGGTGCACGGATGGGAGATGCCCAGGCGCACCAGGTCGGAGGGCCCGAGGTCGGCGTCCGGTGGGACGGTGAGGAAGGCGTGCTGGTCGTTGAGCGCGGTGACCTGCCATCCCGTGGTGGGGCGGGGTGACCCGCCCCGGTGGTCCCTGGCCTCGATGGGGAGTGGGAGCCCTTCGTCGTAGTTCAGCTCCCGTCGGCCGGCTCCGAGGATGACCTGGTCGGGGGTGGGCCTGGTGAGCACCGGTGCCCACACCTCGATGGCGGGGGCGAGCCTGGCCACCTCGGCCGGGTCGGAGCCCGAGCCGTCGAGTGGGGACAGTGCGTGGTAGAGGCCCTGGTCGTGGGTGAGGTAGGCACCGGGCCGGGCGATCACGCGGACGGGGACGTCGGCGGGCCACCCGGTGGCGAGTTCCTCGCCGACCAGGTCGAAGTAGAGGCTGCCGCCAGCGGAGACCACGTATTCGGGGAGCCGGGGGTCGCGGTGCGCGAGGACGGTGTCCATGGCGGCCCGCACCCAGCTGAGGTAGTCGCGCACGGCGCGCAGGCCTTCGCTGCCCCGCGAGTGGCTGACCGACCCCTCGTACCCGGATACGCCGGCCAGGGCGAGCGTGGGGTTGGCGCGCACGGCGTCGATCGTGGCGGCCAGGGCGGCGGTGTCCCGGCAGCCGCCGCGTCCGCCTTCGTGGCCGACCTCCACGAGAACGGGCAGGGGGCGGTTGGGGTCCTGGTCGGCGAGGGCGTCGGCCAGCACGGCGACGCCGGCCGGGGAGTCCACGTAGCAGGAGAAGCGCCGTTCCGGGTCCTCCCCGAGCCACTGGGCCGCCTCGACGGCGAAGGCCCGGTCGACGAGCTGGTTGGCCAGCAGGATGCGGTCGTGACCGGCGGCCATGAACACCCGGGCCTGGAACGGGTTGGCCACGGTGACGCCCCACGCTCCGGCGCGGAGCGCGTAGTCGGCCACCTGCGGGGAGGCGGACGTCTTCAGGTGGGGCGCCAGCGACATGCCCCGGTCGGCGGCGAAGAGGGCCATCAGTTCCGCGTTGTGGCGCAGCGCGGAGTCCCGCAGCACGAGCAGGGGGAAGCCGAAGTCCCCGTCGAAGATCCGGCGTCCGGAGTCACCCAGTTGGGCGAGGGTCTGGTGCGCGGCCGCCGGGGGCAGCCCCTTGAACCGCCAGCCGATCGCGCCGTCGTCGATGAACCCGGGGTCCGGGCGTGCGGGGTCGGTGGGGGTGCGGGTGGTTCCGGTGTTGTCCGTCATCGTGCCTGCGCTCCCTTTGTGTCGAGGACCGGGCTGCGGAGCAGCTCTCCCACCACCTTGCGGGCAGCGTGGAGTTCGTCCAAGGGCACGAACTCCGCCGGCGTGTGCGCCTGGGCGATCGCGCCGGGGCCGAAGACGACGCAGGGCACGCCGTCGAGGGCGATCTTGGACGCGTCGGTGCCGTGTCCCACGCCCTTGGCCTCCGGGTTGTGCCCTGCCCCGGCCAGCACGGACGCGACGGAGCGGACGAACGGGTCCTCGGGGTCTGTTTCCAGGGCGTAGTCGACGATGTGGGGTTCGGCGACGTCGACGCCCTCGGGCCAGCGGCGGAGGAGTTCGTCGCGGAGTTCTCCCCACACCTGGTGGGGGTCCTCGCCGGCGACGGTGCGGCGGTCGATGGTCAGGGTGGTGCTCTCGGGCAGGACGTTGGGGCCGGAACCGCCGTCGATCATGGTGACGGCGAGGGAGGGCGGTCCCACCAGGGGACGGGCCTTGGCGTCGAGGGCCGGGGCGTACTCGTCGGCGAGGTAGTCCACGATGCGGGCGGCGGTGGTGATCGGGTTGGTCTTGCCCCACGGTTCGGAACTGTGGCCGCCGGGCCCGCGAGCGGTGATCCGGCAGCGCATGCAGCCCTTGTGGGCGGTGACCATGCGCAGCGAGGTGGGTTCGCCGATGACGGCGCCGACCGGGTTGATGCCCTGGTCTCGCAGTGCGAGGACGCCCCGGTAGATGTGTTCCTCGTCGACGACGCCGGCGAGGGTGACGGTGTGGGGTCGGGGGCCGCCGGCGGCGAGTTCTGCCATGGCGGTGAGGAACACCGCGAGGGGCCCCTTGGCGTCGCAGGAGCCCCGTCCGTAGAGGAGGCCGTCGCGGATGGTGGGTTCGAACGGGGGCACGGTCATGCCCTCGGTCTCGACGGTGTCGAGGTGGGTCTCCAGCAGGATCGTGTCCGCGCTGTCGCCGGGGACGGTGACGACGACGTTGTACCGGCCGTCGAGGACCTCGTGGAGGTCGGCGGTCATGCCGTGCCGTCGGGCCCAGTCGGCGACGAACTCGGCGAGCGGTGTTTCGGCGGGTTCGGCGCGTCCCCTCGGGTTGACGCTGGGGATGCGGATCAGCTGCGACACGAGGTCGACGACGTCAGTCATGGCTCCTCCTGGTCCGCCGCCGGGAACACGGCGGTGTGTTGGTGGTGCGGGCGGTTCGGGGGTTGGCTGGTCGGGGACGGCGCGGTGTCGGGTGGGGTCGGTCAGGCGACCGCCTCGGGGGTCGGGTGGTCCGGCGTCGCGGGTCGAGCGCGGAGCGCCCGGACGAACTCGGCGGCGCGGCGGGTGAGGGCGGGCCAGTCGCCGGCGGCGATGGCCTCGGCGGGGGCGACGTCGGTGCCGGCGGCGACGGCGAACGCGCCGGCTGCCAGGTACGCGGCGGCGTCGCGCGCGGTGACACCCCCGGAGGGCACCAGCGGGGTGGTGGGCAGGGGGCCGGCGAGGTCGCGGACGTAGCGGGGGCCGAGCCGGTTCGCGGGGAAGACCTTGACGGCGGCGGCTCCGAGGTCCTGGGCGGTGAGCACCTCGCTGGGGGTGAACGCGCCGAGCAGGACGGGGAGGCCGAGGTCGTGGGCCGCCTCGGCGACCTCGGGCTGGAGGCCCGGGGTGACGAGGAAGCGGGCTCCGGCGTCGGCGGCGGCCCTGGCCTGGTCCGCGGTGCGGACGGTGCCGGCCCCGACGATGGCCCCGGTCTCCGCCGAGGTGTCCGAGGCGCGGCGGAGGTGGCGGGGCAGGTCGGGGGTGGTGAAGGTGAACTCGACGATGCGCAGGCCGCCGGCGGTGAGTGCCGCCGTGAGCTCGGCGGCGTCCGGGAGAGTGCTGGCTCGGACGACGACGAGGGCGCGGTCAGTCGCGAGGGCTTCCACGGCGGGGTGGGCCTCGGGTGGTGACGAGCCCGGGGGGACGCGGGGTTCCCTGGCGGTCATCGTGTTGCTCCTTGTGCTGGCGAGCCACCGGTGGTCGGCCGGGTGACGGCGATGTCGGGGTGTTGGCCGGGTGGTGGCGCGGTCGCCGTGGGTTCCGTCGAGAGCCGGGAACGACCCCACCACTTGCATTGCGTCATACGCAACACTTATTGCGTATTTCGATTGGGAGGTTGTAGCATTCGACCGCGCCGGGGTCAATGGCGGACCACGGCACCCGGACTGGCCGGGACGGACCAGGAACACGCCGCCACCTGGCGGTAGCACGCACGACCGGCCGCAGCACCGCGCCGACCTCGACCAAGGAGCGTTCATGCCCCTGCCAGCCCAGCGCCCGCCGCGAGCCGTGTGCGTCGGCGAGTCGATGGTGGTGCTGGTGCCGCACCGGACCGGACCGCTGGAACACGCCGAGGAGTTCCGGCGCTATGCCGGCGGCGCCGAGTCGAACGTGGCCGGTGCGCTCGCCGGACTCGGCGTCGACACCTCCTGGGTGTCCCGCCTGGGCGACGACGGATTCGGTCGGTACCTGCGGGCGGACATCGCCGACCGCGGGGTGGACGTTTCCGCCGTCGAGATCGACCCGCTCCGCCCGACCGGCCTCTACGTCAAGGAGACCGGCGACGGAACCGGGGACCTCCCCGCCGGACGCAGCCGCATGCACTACTACCGTGCCGCGTCAGCGGCCTCCGCGATGTCCCCGGACCTGGTCTCCGGCGGGCCGGCGCGCGACCTGCTGGACCGGGCCGACCTGGTTCACGTCACCGGCATCACCGCCGGGATCTCCGACTCCGCCACCGACCTGCTGTGGCACCTGCTCTCCAGGCCCAGGCCGTCCACCACCGTCAGCTTCGACCTGAACTGGCGCCCCGGCCTCTGGCACGGACGCGACCCCGCCGTGCTCGGACGCCTCTGCGCGCTCGCCGACGTCGTCCTCCTCGGAGCCGACGAGGCCGCCGAGGTGCTGGG
Source organism: Actinoalloteichus caeruleus DSM 43889 (assembly GCF_000429185.2). Classification (GTDB taxonomy): domain Bacteria; phylum Actinomycetota; class Actinomycetes; order Mycobacteriales; family Pseudonocardiaceae; genus Actinoalloteichus_B; species Actinoalloteichus_B caeruleus. The sequence continues at coordinate 1,468,877 of NZ_AUBJ02000001.1, forward strand.
CAGCTCGTCCCCCGCCCGCCTCCGCGAACTCCTCCCGAACCCCGACATGCTGGTCGTGAAGAACGACGCGCACGACGCGATCGCCGTGGACCGGACCGGCGCCGAGGTCGTCGTGCCCGCCCTCGACGTCGAGGTGGTGGAACCCGTGGGAGCGGGTGACGCCTTCGCCGCCGGCTACCTCGCCGGCACCCTCCGGGACCTGCCGGTGGCGCACCGCCTCCGCCTCGGGCACCTGTGCGCCGCCCGCGCGTTGGCGGTGCCCGGCGACCACGGCGTTCCCCCCTCCCCCGCGACCATCACCGCGCTCCTGGCCCGCACCGATGACGAATGGGCGCGGACCAGGGTGAGCCGGCTGGGCGTCGACACCCCGCCGGTAGCGTCGTGACGGCGGAACCAGGAGGCGGGCGACGAACGCGTCGACCACGCCCGGACCAGGAGGTGGGAGCGTGAGCCAGAGTCTGGCCAGGGCGCTGAGCATTCTGATCGACCTCGGCGAACGGGAGCAGTCGCTGGACGACCTCGCTGAACGGTTGGGCGTGCACAAGACGACCGTGTTGCGGCTGCTGCGGACCCTGGAGAGCGAACGCTTCGTCTTCCGCGACGACGCCCACCGGTACCACCTCGGATCCCGGCTCTTCGCGCTGTCCAGCCTCGCCCTCGAGCAACGGGAGGTGCGGAACATCGCCTCCCCCCACCTCGCAGAGCTGAACCAGCGCACCGGGCAGACCGTGCACCTCGCCGTCTACGAGGCGGGCGAGGTCATCTACGTCGACAAGTACGACTCCCGCCACCCGGTGCGGATGTACTCGAGGATCGGCCTGCGCGCCCCCCTGAACTGCGCCGCCGTGTCCAAGGTGCTGCTCGCCGACATGCCGCCCGCGAAACGGCGCGGGGTCGTCGACGGCATCGACTTCGTCCGGTTCACCGACCAGACCATCACCGACGCCCCCACCCTGCTGGCCGAGCTCGACCGGGTCGCCGACCAGGGATACGCGGTGGACCAGGCCGAACACGAGTCGTTCATCAACTGCGTCGGCGCGCCCGTACGGGACGCCAGCGGTCGGGTGGCCGCCGCGGTGTCCGTGTCCGTGCCCACCGTCGTGCTCAGCTACGAACAGGTCCTGGAACTCCTCCCGGACCTGCTGTCCACCGCCGCCGCGATCTCCCGCGACTGCGGGTACGGCGGCACCGCACCGCCGAGATCCACCTCGGCCCGTTGAGAGAGGGGTCAGCTCGATGGCTGCCCAGAGCAAGACCGCGATCCGTACCGACGCCGCCCCGGCCCCCGCGCACACCTTTTCCCAGGGGGTCCGCAAGGGACCGCTGCTCCAGGTGTCCGGTCAGGGCCCGGTCGACCCGACCAGCAACGAGTACGTCTTCCATGGTGACGTCCACGCGCAGACGATCCGCACCCTGGAGAACGTGGCGGCCATCCTCGCGGCGGGCGGCGCGAGCTTCGAGGACGTCATCATGCTGCGCGTCTACCTCACCACCCGCGACGACTTCGCCACCATGAACGAGGCGTACGGCGAGTTCGTCACCGCCCGGGTGCCCAGTGGCGTGCTGCCCGCGCGGACGACCGTGTTCACCGGCCTGCCCCGCGAGGAGATGCTCGTGGAGATCGACGCCCTCGCCGTCGTCAACGACTGACTCCCCGCCCCACCCGGGTGTTGGCCAGTCCGCGCTCCGTTCGCGTCAGCGCGCCAGCACCCGGGCCGAGGCGCCCTCCCCCGGCATCCCCGAAGACGCCGACCGGCGGCAACCAGAAACCCGCGGTTCGACAGCACCGTCCTCACACGACACTGTCAGGAGTCGTGCTCCTCCGGTGGTGCGCACATCCCCGCACTCCACACCAGTGACCAACCCCCGTGTCGTTGACCACAGCCTCGCGCTGATCGATGAAGCCACGAGGTGGGCACGGCACGACGGGATCGCAGGACGCAGCACCTGGCTCACCCGCGAACTCGACGCAACCCCCGCCCGCACTCGGCGGGACGATCGCGGCGTTCACCCCCGCCGCGGCCGCGGCCGCGTCACCCCCAATGCGGACAGCGCCGAGGCCATGTCCACCAAGCTGGATGCCATCGCGGACCGCGCCGAACGCAGGCTGACGCTCTTCGAGGACCTCGAGCGGGTAGCTCTGGGGTCGAGTGACGTCCGCCCCGCCAGGACGATGGAACGGCAGGACCGCGCTGCGGCCGCCGGCACCCCCTCGCCAGGAAAAAACTCGTGCTCCACGTGCGGTCGCTTCGCGAGGTCGCCGCCGCGGTACGGGCCTGCGCGCACTCGACGGTCGGGACGGACGAGGAGAACGCCGCGGTCCCGAACCAGAAGGGAGACCAACCGGCATGGGAGCCTCCAGACGCTGCGGCCGGGTCCTGGTAGGTCCACTGCTGGCGGCGCTCGTCACGATCAGCGGCTGCGTCCGGGAGTCGGCCGGTCACGCCACCCCCACCACCAACGGCGACCAGTCGGGGACGTCCGAAACGGACGCCTCCGCGACGGGCGGGGCGTCCACACCGAGCAGCGGAACTGGTTCCTCCTCGGCAAGCGCAACCCTGGGAGGTCTGGACCCCTGCGAACTCCTCGACGACGAGCTCACCTCGGTCGGAATCGACCCGGCGACCGGAGAACGGAACTCGATCGGCATCAACCACGCCCGCGCGTACGGGCAACTGGACCCGTCAGCCCCCGTGTACTGCTTCAGCTGAACACGTTCCTCGAGGTCGACGAGCAGAACTACGGGGACGAGGTGGAGGAGATCGAGGCGGACGGCGCCGCGCGCTGCGATTGAAGGACGACACCTTTCGCGAGATCGTCCTGAACAGCGCACTCCCCTAGGCCTCCATGATCGTGACGGACATGCTCAGTTCTACAGATCCTCACCGCCCCGGAGGGCCGGTGCAACGCCGAAGTCGCCCCGCATGACGAAGTGCGTGACCTCGTTGCGATCCTCACCGGCCCTGGAGGGCCGGTGCAACTGGCGGGCCAGCTCGCGGGAGTCTTCGGGCGAGGCACTGTTGCGATCCTCACCGGCCCTCCAGGGCCGGTGCAACGCTCGGCTTCCCGGCCGCGCTCCTGCTCCGCGTCGACGTTGCGATCCTCACCGGTCCCGGAGGGCCGGTGCAACTCCTCGTCCTCGACGAGGCCAGCTTCACGCTTTCGTTGCGATCCTCACCGGCCCCGAAGGGCCGGTGCAACAGTGCCGGGCGTACTCGCCCCAGCGGAGCCACCACGTTGCGATCCTCACCGGCCCCGAAGGGCCGGTGCAACGTGGCCATGAACGCGGGGTCGTCGTCGAGGATGCGGTTGCGATCCTCACCGGCCCCGGAGGGCCGGTGCGACGGTGGGCTGACCGCGCCGCCCGCGCCGGTCAGCCTCGTTGCGATCCTCACCGGCCCCGGAGGGCGGGTGCAACCCCCGACGGCATCAAACGTGCCGGCCGCATGGCCCGCGTTGCGATCCTCACCGGCCCCGGAGGGCCGGTGCAACGGGTTTCAGGGGCCAGAGGTCCTGGCCGGTCTTGGTGTTGCGATCCTCACCGGCCCTGGAGGGCCGGTGCAACCCGCCGCCACCGACCGGATCCTCCTGGCGGCGGCCGTTGCGATCCTCACCGGCCCTGGAGGGCCGGTGCAACTGTTGGTTGACGCCCTCCCCTTCGGAGGGGGGGCGTTGCGATCCTCACCGGCCCTGGAGGGCCGGTGCAACCACCGCCAGCCCGAGGGTCAGCGCTGGCTTGTCGACGTTGCGATCCTCACCGGCCCTGGAGGGCCGGTGCAACCTGATCGGCTGGGTCATGTTCCTGGCGCCCGGCGGAGTTGCGATCCTCACCGGCCCTGGAGGGCCGGTGCAACGACGGCCGCAGCAAAGAGGAGGTCAAGTTTGGCAAGGTTGCGATCCTCACCGGCCCTGGAGGGCCGGTGCAACCCCAGGCAGGCGCCTTCGGTTTCCTGGCCATCGGGGCACGTTGCGATCCTCACCGGCCCTGGAGGGCCGGTGCAACGGCCCCCACCGTGTGCTGCACCGCATTCCCGAGGGTGTTGCGATCCTCACCGGCCCTGGAGGGCCGGTGCAACCGCCGTCGGCGCCGCGCGGGCGCGGCTGGGACGGCGGGGGTTGCGATCCTCACCGGCCCTGGAGGGCCGGTGCAACCCCCCGCCCGCTACCCTCCGTGGCCATGGAGATCCGCGTTGCGATCCTCACCGGCCCTGGAGGGCCGGTGCAACGCGGCGTGGCCCAGCCAGCACGCCAACCAGCTGGCGTTGCGATCCTCACCGGCCCTGGAGGGCCGGTGCAACGCCGGCGCCGGGACACCGCCGGGCCGGCGGTGTCCCGGGTTGCGATCCTCACCGGCCCTGGAGGGCCGGTGCAACCGGTCAGGTCCGCGCGGTCGTGGTGATCGGGGTCGGGTGTTGCGATCCTCACCGGCCCTGGAGGGCCGGTGCAACTCAGCTCCAGGCCGGCAGCGGCAGCAGGGGTCAGCGTTGCGATCCTCACCGGCCCTGGAGGGCCGGTGCAACACGCCCGGCGTTCCTCCAGGCCGTGTTGGCGGCGTCGAAGTTGCGATCCTCACCGGCCCTGGAGGGCCGGTGCAACCAGGGTGAGGGGCGCGGACCGTGCGCACGACGCGACGCGTTGCGATCCTCACCGGCCCTGGAGGGCCGGTGCAACACGAGGTTACGGTCGGAGTCCGACCACTCCACATCGCGTTGCGATCCTCACCGGCCCTGGAGGGCCGGTGCAACAGGGGCCCCAATGTGATACGGGTGGCCCCAAATCGGCGTTGCGATCCTCACCGGCCCTGGAGGGCCGGTGCAACGCCTCGCCGTCCTCCCCAATTTTGGTGCGCTCGGGACGGTTGCGATCCTCACCGGCCCTGGAGGGCCGGTGCAACCGCACACCCCGGACGGCACCCCGGACGCGGCGGTCCTCGTTGCGATCCTCACCGGCCCTGGAGGGCCGGTGCAACGTGACCCCTGAACGCAGATCGGCCCGGCCGGTGCGCGTTGCGATCCTCACCGGCCCTGGAGGGCCGGTGCAACCCCGCAGCCAGACGTCCCGGGTAGACAGCTCAAGCGAGTTGCGATCCTCACCGGCCCTGGAGGGCCGGTGCAACGCTGCGCGAGCAGCGGGTTTCCAGTCTAGAGGCGACACCACGCCACCATGAGACAGACATATCGGACAACACGCCCGGGATTCGCTTAGGAGAGCACCGGTGTGTCGCGTGACGCTTCCGATCCGCGCTCGAGGGAGGCGGCTGATCGGATGCCGTTGCACCGAGCGCACGGCTGCGGGGACACCGCTACCGAAGGACACCGGTTGATGTTACCGCCGCCCCGGCATGGACCTCCCGAGCACAGCGCCCCGTGAGCGCCGGGGCCCCTCCTCCGCACCGTCGCCCCTGCCCCGCACCTGGTGGCCACCCGGCGCGCGCAGGCCCTGGCGCACCGCCCGGCGCGCATGCGGGGCGGGCCTGGGTGGACCTCGGCCCGGCCCACCGGAGTGGTGGACCGGGCCGACGGGCCGTGTCCCCGCGCGGGCGTTCGGGGACACGGGTGGTGTTGCGGTGCGCCGCCAGGCTGGTCACGGCGACGCACCGCAGGTCAGGGGTGGTCAGCTCTTCGTGGCGAGTGCCCGCAGGAAGAAGCCCACGTTCGCGGGCCGCTCGGCCAGCCTGCGCATGAAGTAGCCGTACCACTCGTCGCCGTAGGGCAGGTACACGCGCATGGTGTTGCCCTCCCCCGCCAGCCTGAGCTGTTCCTCGGGACGGATCCCGTAGAGCATCTGGTACTCGTAGCTGTCCCGCGCCCGGTTGTTGTCCCCGGCCAGCCTCGCTGTGATGGCGACGAGCCTGGGGTCGTGGGTCGCCACCATCGGGTAGCCCTCCCCCGACATCAGGACGTCGAGGCACCGCACGTAGGCCCGGTCCACCTCGTGCCGCGACTGGAACGCCACCGAGGACGGCTCCTTGTAGGCGCCCTTGCACAACCGGACCCGGCTGCCGGGGCCGGCGAGGTCCCGGCAGTCGGCCTCGGTGCGCCGCAGGTACGCCTGGAGCACCGCCCCGACCCACGGCCAGTCCGTCCGGAGTTCGCGGAGGACCTCGAGGGTGGAGTCGGTGGTGGTGTGGTCCTCCATGTCGAGGGTGACCGTGGTCCCGGCGGCAGCGGCGGCCTCGCACACCCGGCGGGCGTTGTCGAGGGCGATCCGCTGACCGTCCGATCCCAGGAACTGGCCGACGGCGGACAGCTTGAGCGACACCTCGGCCGCCTGGGCCAGGTTCGCCGTCCGCAGCCGGTCCAGCAGTCGCACGTAGGCGTCGACCGTCGCGTCCGCCTGCTCCCGGTCCGTGGTGTCCTCGCCGAGGTGGTCGAGGGTGATGCGCAACCCGTCGTCGGCCAACGCCGTGGTGGCGGTGATGGCGTCGTCGAGGGTGTCGCCGGCGACGAAGCGCCGGACCACGTACCTGGTCGCCGGGGTCCGTTCGACGACGGTTCTGGCGAGCGGCGAGCGGCCCGCCGCGAGCAGGATGGATCGCAACATGGGGTTTCTCCTCACGCGGTGATGCTCAGCCCTGGTGCGGGTAGCCGCTCGACGTCGGCGGCACCAGCGTCTCCTTGAGGGAGCGGGGGCTGGTCCAGCGCAGCAGGTTCAGCACGGAGCCGGCCTTGTCGTTGGTGCCCGAGGCCCGGGCCCCGCCGAAGGGCTGCTGGCCGACGACGGCGCCGGTGGGCTTGTCGTTGACGTAGAAGTTGCCGGCGGCGAAGCGCAGCTGCTCGCTGGCGTAGGCGATGGCGGACCGGTCCTGGGCGATGACGGCCCCGGTGAGCGCGTAGGGGGACACGCTCTCCATCTGGCGGACGACCTTCTCGAAGTCGGCGTCGTCGTAGACGTGCACGGCGAGCACCGGCCCGAAGTACTCGTCGCGGAACACCTCGTGCTCGGGGTCGGTGCCGACGAGGACGGTCGGCCGCACGAAGTAGCCCTCGCTGTCGTCGGCGGTGCCGCCGGCGATGACCTCGAGCGTCGGGTCGGTGCGGGCCATGTCCAGCACCCGGGACAGCTTGGCGAAGGAACGGTCGTCGATGACGGCGCCCATGAAGTTGGACAGGTCGGTGACGTCACCCATGGTGAGGCCCTCGACCTCCGCGACGAGGTCGTCGCGGAGCCGGGTCCACAGCGAGCGGGGGATGTAGGCGCGGGAGGCGGCGGAGCACTTCTGGCCCTGGAACTCGAAGGCTCCCCGGACGAGGGCGGTGCGGAGGGTGTCGACGTCGGCGGAGGGGTGGGCGAGGACGAAGTCCTTGCCGCCGGTCTCGCCGACGATCCTCGGGTAGCCGCGGTAGTTGGCGATGTTGGCGCCGACCGCGCCCCACAGGTGCTGGAAGGTGGCGGTGGAGCCGGTGAAGTGGATGCCGGCCAGGTCGGGCTGGGCGAGGGCCACCTCGGAGACGTCCAGGCCGTCACCGGTGACGAGGTTGATGACGCCCGGCGGGAGACCGGCCGCCTCCAGCAACCGCATGGTGAGGTGCGCGGCGAAGCTCTGGGTGGGCGCGGGCTTCCACACGACCGTGTTGCCCATCAGGGCGGGGGCGGTGGGGAGGTTGCCGGCGATGGCGGTGAAGTTGAAGGGCGTGATCGCGTAGACGAAGCCCTCCAGCGGCCGGTGGTCCATCCGGTTCCACACGCCGGCGGAGCTGCGGGGCTGCTCGGTGAGGATGTCCCGGCCGTACTGGACGTTGAAGCGCCAGAAGTCGGCGAGCTCGCAGGCGGAGTCGATCTCGGCCTGGATGGCGGTCTTCGACTGGCCGAGCATGGTGGCGGCGTTGAGGGTGGAACGCCAGGGGCCGCTGAGCAGGTCGGCGGCGCGCAGCAGCACGGCGGCGCGGTCGTCGTAGCTGAGGGCGCGCCAGCCGGGGGCGGCCTGGCGGGCGGCCTCGACGGCGTCGGTGGCGTCCTGCTGGGTGGCGTTGCCGAGGGTGCCGAGCACGTGGCGGTGGTTGTGCGGCTGCACGACGTCGATCCGCCGGCCACCGCCCATCCGCTGTTCACCGCCGATGGTGAGCGTCAGCTCGCGGGGCTCGGCGGCCAGCTCGGTCAGCTTCGCCTGCAGCTCCGCGCGCTCGGGGGTGCCCGGCGCGTAGGAGAGGACAGGTTCGTTCTGCGGCGTCGGAACGTTGGTGACGGCGTCCACAGGACGGCTCCTTCCGGCGGTGGGTGGATCGATGTGACGGACCTTAGGCCCGGGGCAGCGCGGAAGGCTTGGCCGACTGGCTAGTGTTCGTGGTGGAAGTTTGTTCGATCGAACGAAGGGGGTGGGTGTGACGGTGCGGGGTGTGTCCGCCGCCGGGGCGCCGGGGGCGTCGCTGCGGCAGCTGCTGCTGGCTTTGGACGACCCGTTGGTGGAGCTGGTGGCCGCTCCCGCTGGGTTGGACGTGGTGATCGGTGAGGTGGTGATCCTGGATCCGGAGGACGCCCCGGACACCCAGCGGGGGGATCTGATCCTGTTGATCGGGGCGCGGGACGCCTCGGCTCTGCCGGCGGTGCGGGCGGCGGCGCGACGGGGGCGGCGGCGGTGGCGGTGAAGGTGACGTCGTCGGGGGCGTCGGACGCGTTGCGGGCGGCGGCGGTCGACGCGGGGGTGGCGTTGCTGGCCGTGCGCCCGGCTGCCCGGTGGGAGCAGGTGGAGTCCCTGGCGAGCGGGGTGGTGAGCCGGGCGCGGGTCAGCGCGGACGCCGACGAGGGCGAGGTGTTGGGTGACCTGTTCTCGACGGCGCAGACGGTCGCTCACCTGACGGGCGGCATCGTGAGCATCGAGGACACGGCGGCGCGGGTGTTGGCCTATTCGCGGTCCTCCGGTGAGGTGGACGAGTTGCGGAGGTTGTCGATCCTGGGGCGCCAGGGGCCGGAGCCGTACCTGGAGATGCTGCGCGAGTGGGGCGTGTACCAGCGGTTGCGGTCGGGGGAGGACGTGGTGCGGATCGACGAACGCCCGGACCTGGGGATTCGGCGGCGGATCGCGGTGGGGGTGCACGCGGGTGGGCGGCCGTTGGGCGCGATCTGGGTGCAGGAGGGTGACGAGCCGTTGACCGAGCACGCGGAGCGGTCCTTGTTGGGGGCGGCGCGGGTGACCGCCCTGCAGCTGGTGCGGCACCGCAACGAGCCCTCGGCCGGGTTGCGGCTGCGGGAGAACCTGCTGGCCGGGTTGTTGAACGGGCGCCTGGACCCGTCTGCTGCCGCCGGGCAGTTGGGGGTGGATTCCCGGCGTCCGGCGGCGGTGGTCGCGTTCGCCTCGCGGGTGGAGTCGCCGGGGGCGGTGGTGGACCGGCCCGAGCTGGAGTTGCGCCGGGACCAGTTGGGGAACGTGATCTCGATGCATGCCGCCGCGTTCCGGCGTGGGGCGCTGGTCAGCCAGTTGGGTACGCGCACCTACGCGTTGCTCCCGGAGCTGAGCGGTTCCGGGGAGGCGGCGGTGGTGGGGTTGGCGCGGGAGATCATCTCGGCGTCGCGGGGTATCGGATTGGTGGTGCGGGCCGCGGTGGGGTCGGTGGTGCCGGAGTTGGGGGGTGCCGCGGACTCGCGTCGGCAGGCGGATCGGGTGTTGGACGCGATGGCCGGGGACACGGCGGCGCGGGTGGCGACGATCGCGGACTGGCGGGCGGAGGTGCTGGTCAGCGAGACGGTGGACCTGCTGGCCGAGCACCCGGCGATTCGGGACCCGAGGGTGACGGCGCTGCGCCGGCACGACGAGAGGAACAACGGCTCGTTGGTGGGGTCGGTGGTGGCCTACCTGGAGTCGTTCGGGGATGTCCGGGCGGCGGCGCGGCGGCTGCACGTGCACCCGAACACGCTGCGGTACCGGATTCGGCGGGCGGAGGAGGTGAGCGGTCTCGACCTGGGAGACGCGCGGCAACGCCTGTTCACGGAGCTCCAGTTGCGGTTGCGCGAGTGAGCCGGCGGTGGTTCCGGAGGGGGCATCCGGCTGTCGCGCCTCGTCCTGGTGTCGGGGCACACCCCGGCTGGCGAATGGCAGCGGATGTGGGTGGTGGCGGGGCCGGGCGGTTCGGCCGGCCAACCCGCCCGACGGCTATTCCGGCCGTTTCGAGGTGACGTGGTGGCGGGACGTCCGGGTGCTCGTCGACCAGGGGCGGTGACGGCGCGCGTCCAGCTGGTCGGAGAGGCGGTCACCGGGCGAGGACTGGAGGGGACCGGGGGACTCCCGGTCTCCGGGCGGGGACCCCAATCGCCTACGACAGCGCTCCGCCCCGGCACCCGTTCAGGGCACCGGGGCGGGCGCGACGCGTGACGGCGAGCGGTTCACTCGGCCTTGCTGGACTCGGCGACGGAGCGCCGCACCTCGTCCATGTCCAGTTCCCGCGCCTGCCGAATCACGTCCTCCAACGCCGCCTCCGGGAGGGCGCCGGGCTGGGAGAAGACCAGCACGTTGTCCCGGATGATGGCCAGGGTGGGGATGGAACGGATCTCGAACGCCCCGGCCAGCTCCTGCTGGGCCTCGGTGTCGACCTTGCCGAACACCAGGTCGGGGTTCTTGTCGGCGACGCGGTCGTAGACGGGCGCGAACTGGCGGCAGGGGCCGCACCAGGACGCCCAGAAGTCGACCAGAACGAAGTCGTTCTCGGACACGACCTCGTTGAAGTTCTCCTTGGTCAGTTCGACCGTGTTGCTCATGGATTGCCTGCTTCCTGGGGTTGGGAGTGCCGGCACTGGTGACCAACACGATGCCCCGGCCGGGTATTCCTCGGCTCCGGGAGGGGCCGTTCACCTCGGGGAACTGGGTCGAACGCTCCGGGCCACCCACCCCCCGGGCCGGTCGGGCGGCGTTCTCGGCCAGGATCGGGACCGCCGCGCCGGGAGCGCCTGCCCGGCCCGGCCCCCGAGCCGGTCACGGTGAGGCGGGAGGTCCGAGGTGCGTTCCCGCCCGTGCTGGGTAGCCCCACGAGAGCGGGTTCCCCTCCGGGGCGGACCCGCGCGGCCGACCGGCCACCCCAGGAACCGCGCGTCCCGCGGTTCTCCACCGAACAGGAGAGGACGTCCTCGCCGTGACCACCGTTCCCACGCTCACCCTGAACAACGGCGTCGCCATGCCCCAGCTCGGCTTCGGCGTGTACCAGGTTCCGGACGAGGAGGCGACCGCGACGGTGCGGGCGGCGCTGGACGCCGGGTACCGCAGCATCGACACGGCGGCGCTCTACCAGAACGAGGTCGGGACCGGCCGGGCGCTCGCCGAGTCGAGAATCCCCCGGGAGGAACTGTTCGTCACCACGAAGCTGTGGAACACCGACCAGGGTTACGACTCCACCCTGCGCGCCTTCGACGCCTCGTTGGAACGCCTGGGCCTGGACCAGGTCGACCTGTACCTCATCCACTGGCCGGCGCCCAAGCTCGACCGGTACGTGGACACGTGGCGGGCCTTCGAGCGGATCTACTCCGAGGACCGCACCAGGGCCATCGGCGTGTCCAACTTCCAACCCGCGCACCTGGCCCGGCTGTTCGAGGCCAGCGGGATCGTGCCGGCGGTCAACCAGGTCGAACTGCACCCCCGCCTCCAGCAGTTGGCGGTTCGGGAGTTCGACGCGTCCAACGGGATCGCCACCGAGGCGTGGGGGCCGCTGGGCCAGGGCAAGGGGGGCCTGCTGGAGGATCCGACGCTGACCCAGCTCGCCGCCAAACACGGCCGCACTCCGGCCCAGATCGTGCTGCGCTGGCACATCCAGCTGGGCAACGTGGTGATCCCGAAGTCGTCGACCCCGTCTCGGATGCGGGAGAACATCGACGTGTTCGACTTCCGCCTCGACGCGGACGACATGGACTCCATCGCCGGGATGGAGACCGGCGCCCGAGGGGGTCCCGACCCGGACGTGCTGTCCTGAGCCTTCCCCCGACCACCCGTCCATCCCTCGGGATGGGGGGTCCGGGCCGGGCGCCGCCGTGGACGCCTGGCCGGACCGGACGGCGGTGGGCCGGCACCGGCGAGCGGCCGTGGCGGCGAACGGCCGTGGTGGCGAGCGCACGACGAGGAGCGGAGTTCCCGCGTGTCCTGGTGGGCCCACCGTTGCCGCCACGGCGGCGTCGGGGGCGGACGGCGGTGCGCCCCGTCCCGGCAGTGCGCGGGTGGGGTGCGGGTGACGCCGGTCGACCGCCACCCGTGCCACCCGGTCAGTTCTCCCGGGCCGGTGGTGCCTGGTCGTGCCCGGCGTGCGGGACGCGTTCGGTGGGGATGACGCCCATCCGGCCGGCCTGGAAGTCCTCGAAGGCCTGGATGACCTCCGCCTTCGAGTTCATGACGAAGGGCCCGTACTGCACGACGGGCTCCCGGATCGGCTGGCCACCGAGGACGAGCACGTCGAGGTCGGGGGTGCGGGCGTCGGGGTGGTCGGTGGCCTCGATGGTGAGGAGGTCGCCCGCGCCGAAGACCGCGAGCTGGGCCGCGCGCAGGGGGCGCCGCTCCTCCCCCACTCCGCCGCGCCCGGAGAGGGCGTAGACGAGCGCGTTGAAGTCGGTGCGCCAGGGCAGCACCAGGCGGGCGCCGGGGCTGAGGGTCGCGTGGAGCAGCGTGATCGGGGTGAAGGTGTTGCCGGGGCCGTGGTGTCCGTCGACCTCGCCGGCGATCACCCTGACCAGGGCTCCTCCGTCGGGGGAGGACAGCAGGGTGGTCTCCCCGCCCTCGATGCTCTGGTACTGGGGTGGGTTCCACTTGTTGGCGCGGGGCAGGTTGACCCAGAGCTGAATGCCGTGGAACAGGCCACCCGACATGACCAGGTGCTCCGGTGGCTTCTCGATGTGGAGGATGCCGCTGCCGGCCGTCATCCACTGGGTGGCGCCGTCGGCGATCACGCCGCCACCGCCGTGGGAGTCGCTGTGCTCCATCTGGCCGTCGATCATGTAGGTGACGGTCTCGAAGCCCCGGTGCGGGTGCCAGGGGGTTCCCTTGGGCTCGCCGGGCGCGTACTCGACCTCGCCCATCTGGTCCAGGTGGATGAACGGGTCGAGGAGACCGGCCGAGACGCCGGCGAACGCCCGGTACACCGGGAACCCCTCACCCTCGTGGCCGGAGGGCGCGGTGGTCACGGACCTGACGGGGCGTTGACGACCCTCGGGGGCCGCCTCGGCGAGGCGAGGCAGTTCCAGGGTGTTCTCGACGGTGACGGCTGGCATGGCGCCCCTCCTGGTGCGACTCGGGACGCGCGTCGTCCCGACCACGCCAGTTTAGTTGAAGTTTCATCTAGTTTGGTGGAGTTCCCGCCGTCCGGGTTTCCGGTTGGGCGCCGCCCAACACACGGCCGCCTCGACCCCAACACTCCCGGCACCACGTCCCACCGGTGCCCTCCGCTCGGAACCGTGGCTCCTGGTGGGACGGGCCCGCGCGCCGGCCAGCCGACGGGAGCGGGCGCGGGCCCACCGGAACCGCCACCCCGACGCGGTGCGGCGACGTCCCCACCTCCGACACGGGTCAGGCGGTCACCGGGCCCGAGGACCCGGGCTTCGCGCGAGCGGAGGGCCACCCGTTCCCCGCTCCGGCCGGGACCGGAGCACCTCGGCCCGACGCGCACTCGCCGGCGCGTCGGGTCGTGCCATCGTGCACCGGGTGCGCACCACTCACTCGTCCGGCGTAGGTGGGTCCGCTTCCCGTCGAACGCGCTGCGCCGTCCGAGCGGATGGGACTTCGCCTGCTCAGCGGGACCACCTCCGCCGGGACCGCCCTAGGCTCGGTTCGTCGGCGTCGCCGCCGACCACGACCCCACCAGCTGGTCGTGCCCTCGCCGGGTCGGAGGTGTGGGTTGCTGCGCGGTTCGCCCTCCCGTGAACTCGCCCGACTCCCCCGAGCCCACCCCGAACGCGTGCCCCGGTCAGTCCCCTGGGCGGCTGGCGCCCGGCTCGAGGGCACCCCCGAGACGGCCGATCCCGAGAGCTCGGCCACCCGGCGCGCCGACACCGGGGCGCGGCCCGGACCAGGCGACGTCCCCAGCGGCGGCGGGACACCCGTGCCGCCCCTCAGGGAACCCGGCCCGCCGTGGCCCAGCCGGCACACCGACCCCCGCGCGCACCTCGCCCACCGTGCGGCCACCGCACCGGGCGGCCAACGACACCACGCCCACCCGCCTGGTGCCCGGCGCCCCGATCCGCCCCCGGGGCGCGCCGGAACGGGAACCGCCACCGCCGGCGGGACGGCCCCGACCACCCCCGTCCACTGCCGCGCCCGACGGGCGCCGGCTCCGGGTCGGGGCCTCGCCCGCCCGCGCCCGGCCCGCCGGCGGCCCCAGCCGGCGCCCCGGAACGCCCGGCCGCCGTCGTCCGCGACTCACCCGGACGAGCGGGCGAGCCGCGTCGGTTCGCCACCCACCGGCGAAGGTCACCGATGCTGGCAAGCCCGGCACGACCACCGCCCCCGAGCCCACCAACCCGGTCGCGGGACACCCGAGCCAGCGACCACCCCGACGCGCAAGGGCTGAACGAACGGCAGCGACCAGGAGAGGTGCCAGTCATGCATTGGTCCCGGCAAGGCGCAGACACCCCGGCCCGACCACATCCGCCCCGACGTCGTCCCACCGCGATCCTCGCCGCCGTGGTCATCATGGGAGGCATGGCTCCACTCAGCACCCCCGGTTCCGCCGACGCCGAACCGGCCACCACCACTGTCAACGGCCAGGTGGTCGACGCGGACACCGGCCGCCCCCTCCCCGGCGCGGTCGTCCACGTCACCGAGCAGACCAGCACCGTGCGGACCGACGCCGACGGCAGGTTCACCGTGCCCGAGGCCCCGGTGGACGCGTTGGCCCTGGTCGCCGCGCGCCAGGGCTACTCCTTCGGCTGGCACCCACTGGAGGATCCGAACGCACCGGTGACCCTCGCGTTGGAGGCGGAAACCCCGGACACCGTCCCACACCCGGACTACCCCCGCCCCGACTTCGACCGCCGCGCCGGAGTGGACGGCCAGTGGGCCTCGCTGAACGGCACCTGGTCGCTCGACTTCGACCCCTCCGACGTCGGCGTGGACGAGGGCTGGCACGAGGGGGACCACGAGTGGGCGCACGCGGTGCGGGTGCCCTTCGCCTACAACTCCCTCGCCGGGATCGGTGAGGAACGGCGCGCGGGCAACCAGGTGTACGCGAGCCAGTTCGCCGAGGCCAGGGGAACGGTCTGGTACCAGCGGGACCTGACGGTCCCCGAGGACTGGCCGACCGACCGCGGCACCCTGCTCCGTTTCGGCGCCGTCGAGTGGCGGGCGGAGGTGTTCCTCGACGGGAACCGCGTCGGGGAGAACGACGGGGGCTACTCCCCCTTCGACGTCGATCTCGGCCCCCTACGCCCCGGGGCGGAGCACTCCCTCGTCGTGCGCGTCGAGGTCCCGGACAACTCCGCGACCACCCCGTACCCCCAGGGCAAGCAGATGGGCTGGTACA
The DNA here is from genome assembly GCF_000429185.2 of Actinoalloteichus caeruleus DSM 43889. Lineage (GTDB taxonomy): Bacteria > Actinomycetota > Actinomycetes > Mycobacteriales > Pseudonocardiaceae > Actinoalloteichus_B > Actinoalloteichus_B caeruleus. Next base: position 1,484,299 of record NZ_AUBJ02000001.1, read on the forward strand.
CCGACACGGGCGGCATCTGGCAGTCGGTGTGGATCGAACCGGCGGACTCGGCGCGGCTCACCACGGTGCACACCACACCGGAGATCGACTTCGACGGGCGCGAGGCCACCGCCGCCCGGGTCACGGTGGACGTCGAGGCGCGGGGCGCTCCTGACGGGACGGTGGAGCTGGCGGTGCGCGCCCAGGACGGGGAACCGGGCGCGCGTGCCGGGCAGCGGCAGGACGGCGTGTCCGCGCCGGGGCTGCCGGTGCCCGTGGAGCCCACCGTCGGCGAGGTGGTGGCCACGGCGACGGTGACGCTGGTGGACGGCGCGGGAAGCGCGGTCATCGACGTGCCCGACCCCCGGCTGTGGGAACCGGAGGCGCCCTGGCTGTACCGGGTGGACGCGAGCCTCACCGATCAGGCGGGATCGGACAGGGTGGACACCTGGTTCGGGCTGCGCACCGTGAGTCGTGAGTGGCTCCCCGGGCACTCGCCCGAGGAGCAGGACGACCCGGCCGAGCAGTACCAGTACCTGTTCCTGAACAACCGGCCCGTCTACCTGCGCTCGGTGCTGGACCAGAACTTCAACCCGTGGGGCAACTACAGCTACACCGGCCTGTACCAGGGCGCCGACCTGCGCGGCGGCGAGCTGGAGGACCCCGGCAAGGGATCGGTGCTGTTCGACCTGGCGCTGACCAAGCAGCTCGGGTTCAACTCGGTGCGCCCCCACATCAAGGTCAACGACCCGCTGTACTACCACTGGGCGGACGTCCTGGGGCTGCTCGTCTGGTACGACCAGCCGAACTTCGGTTACGACGGCTACGGACCGGAGGCCGAACGCCTGTGGGAGGAGGTCCTGCGGGACGCCGTGCACCGCGACTACAACCACCCGTCCATCGTCATCTGGGACGCGTTCAACGAGGCGTGGGGCTTCAACGCCACACCGGGTGGCCCGATCAGGGACGACGCCAAACCCTGGATCGAGCGGATGTTCGACCTGACCACGGACCTGGTGCGGGGGACGCGGCTGGTGGTGGACAACTCGCCGTGCTGCGAGAACGGCCACCTGGTCACCGACATCAACGACTTCCACGGCTACTACTCCACCTGGGAGGAGTGGGCGGCGACGGTGGACCGGATCGTGTCCAACACCTACCCCGGGTCGACGCACAACTTCGAGGACGGGCGGACCCAGTCCGGGCAGCCGCTGATGAACTCCGAGTTCGGCCCGTGGAGCGGTGGCCGGGAGAAGGACCAGGAGGTGGCCACGCCCTTCCGGTACACCGCCGAGCTGTTCCGCGCCGAGCAGAAGATGAGCGGCTACCTGTTCACCGAGCTCACCGACCTGGAGTGGGAGTGGAACGGGTGGGCGGCCTACGACCGCACCCTCCAGGTGCCCGGCTACCTCGACGCCGACGGGGCGCAGGGCGGGGTCGGGTTGGCCAACGCCGACGACGTGCTGCTGGTCGGGGAACGCCCCGTGCAACGGCTCGTCGGGGACGACCCGATCGGACTGGTGGTGCGTTCGTCGTTGTTCTCCGGTCGGGACCTCGGGGAGACCACGCTGCGGTGGCGGGTGACCGGCACCGACGGCACCGGGGCGGAGCTGCCGTCCTCGGACTGGGCGGAGGTACCGGTCTCGCCCGAGACGTTCGCGGTCACCGAGTTGACGACGGTGGAGGTCCGTCCGCCTGACGGGTTCGTCGCCGGGCGACTGGACGCGGAGCTGCTCTCCGACGGCCAACCGGTCGCCTCCGGCCAGACGGTGCTGGCGGCGTGGGGCGCGGCGGCCGAGCAGGCGGCGGGAACGTTGGCCCTCGACCCGGCGGGCGCGGACGTGGAGTGGCCCCAGGGTTCGGAGGTGTTCTCCCAGGACGGCGCGTCGGCCGTGGTCGGGTGGGGTGACGGCGAGTTCCGCTGGCACCTGACCGTGCCGGAGGACCTGCGGGACGGTGGTTTCGACAGCGCCCAGCTGGTCCTCGAGGCGGCCGCGTCCCGCCCGTCGCTGCCGCGCACCTCGTTCCCCCAGACCTCGGAACGGGTCTTCCCGACCACCCTGAGCGCGACCGTGTCCGGCGCGGGAACCGTGGTGGAGACGGAGGCCGTCGTGCTCCCAGACGACCCGGCGGACGCCAGGGGCGCGTTGTCCCACGAGTCCGGGTTCCACCCGGGGCAGTACGGCTACCGGGTGCTGCTCGACCTCGACGTCGAGGACATGCGGGCCGCCGTCGCCGACGGCGAGGTCACCGTCACCCTGCGGGGAGCCGGAGGCGGTCTGACCGTGCTGGGCCCGCGCACGGGGCGGTTCGGTGTGCCACCACAGCTGGTGCTGTCCGAAGGCGCCGGCCTGCCCGGGCCGGCGGTGGCCGGAGGTGAGCCCTACCTGCGGACCGCCGAGGCCGCCGGGGTGACCACGCACCTGCTGGCCGGCGACGCCACCGCCGGTGCGGAGGCCGCCATGACCGTGAGCGTGGTCAACGACTCCGGCGAGGTCGTGCGCGACGTGCGGCCGGCGTTCGTGGCGCCCGAGGGGTGGACGGTCGAAGCGTTGGGCGACCACACCGTCGGCGAGCTGGCTCCCGGTGAGGGCGCGCACCTGCGCTACCGGGTGGTCCCTGACGGGGACGGCCCGGTGACCGTGCGGACCCGGGCGTACTACTCCACTGGGGAGGGCAGGCAGGTCACCGAGGAACCGTGGGAGCTCGACCTGAGCTGAGCGGGACCACTGGTACGGGGCCGGCCCGGGACGGCGGGCCGGCCCCTGCCCGATCCGGACCGGTCGCCCGAACCCGCTGGCGATCCGCCCAGATTCGTCCGGGGGAGGGTGTGCCCCGACTCGTCCGCGACTTGCCCGGCCTCGGCGGGCGGTCCGGCTCCGACCGCCGGTCGAGGCGCCGAGCGACATCGACACGGCTCCAGCAGAGCGCCCCTCCGCCCTGGTCCGTGAACGACCGAACTCTTGAGGAATAACCCCACGGCGTGGCAGCGACCGCGGGGCGCCAGGAACGGCGGCATGCGGTGCCACCGCCGCACACGTCCCGGGTCGCGACCGGCCTCCCCGAGCCGGGAGGTGCGCGGGGAGGACAGTGAGCGGCCCCTGCCCGCGCGATGCGCCGTTCCCGGCACGGCACCCGGTGTCCACTCCCCCGCGGAGGCGCCCCGTGTGGCTCCTCGGTCACCCGGGAATGCCACGGCCCGTGCCCCGAAACCTCCTCCGCTGGCCGCTCCCCACCGGGGCACCGGTCCACGATGCGGATCACCCGGGTCGGTTTCCAGTCCCCCGACGGCGGAGCCGGTGGCGGATACGGCTCCACAACCGGACCGGCCAGGGCCGGCCGTCGTGGACTCCGAGCACCCGCAGCGGCCGGTTGGGTTTCGCTGGCTGCCACCGGACGGGCGCGGCGACGCGGTTGGGGAAGACGACCCACCAGGTCGCCCCGTCGTGGGGGGCCGCCCACTTCGGACGTGCCCAGGCCAGGGTTCCGCCGAGGGGCACCGAGGACGACAGGAGCCGGTCGGCCTCGCCGCCCACCGGCAACCGGGTCCGGTCCACCTGGCACACGGCGTGCAGCCTCGCCCCCGTGCGCTCGAAGAGGTCCGAGGCGCGGTGCAGGCAGGTGGTCGCGTCCAGTTCGGCCACCGCTCCCGGCCGACACGGCAGGCAGTACTGGTCGTGTTCGCCGGCGACGAGGAACACCTCGGCGGGGGTGGTCCGGCACCAACCCGGTGGGCGGCGACGAGCCCGCACCGTCGGCGCGATCGTGCTCCTGAGCTGCCGGGCGGCGTCGTCGAGGTCGGGGGCGCCCCCACAGCGTTCCTGGAACCGTTCGACCGCGTGCCGCGTCAGGTGGATCCGGGCCAGCAGCTCCCGGCCCCGCAGGGCCACCAGGGCGTCCAGGTCGGGCGGATCGCACGCCGGGAAGGGAACGCAGTGGGTCGCGATCCAGCGGGTCGACCCGTCCGAGTCGCGCACCAGGGGGAGCACCAGGGTGTCCGGGACCAGGAGGAAGAACCCGGACCTGCTCCGTCGGCCCGCCAGTTGGGGCGGGAGTTGGTCGGTGACCTCACCCAGCTCGTCGACCATCCGCCGCAGGGTCGCCTTCGCCGCGCCGTGGTCGGTGAGCCCGCGCCACCGGGCGTAGGCCCCGGCGCAGGAGTCGGTTACCACCACGGGCCACTGGTTGTCGTGCTTCGCCGCCACCCCTCCTTTCCTACCGGCCTCACCCCGGTCGACGACACGTCCATCACGGCGATCCGCCGCCGCCGGACCGGTGAAGCCGGTGCCAGCCGGCTCGGCCCGGCGTGCGGTGCGGTGGCCGGAACCCCGGCGGCGGGGACTACCCTCGGTGCCCGGTCGCGGACGGGATGCCACGGCCGGTGGTCCGGGAAAGCACGGACCACCGGCCCACTTCACGCGGAACTCACGAATCCGAGCGGACGCCCCGGCCGCCCCGCACCTGCCGGCGTCGGCGAATCCCCCACCGCCCGCCGCCACCCGACAGGTGACCCCCTTCCGGCCGAACGGTCAGCGATCCGGCCGAGTGGAGCGCGCCAGAGCGCACCGCCGTTGCGCACCGCGAACGGCACCACGCCGCCCCCGCTCCTCGGACGCCCCCCGCTTCCGGCGCCGCGCGAACGGCACGCCGAAAACACGTGGAGCACCCTTTTCCCACCACCGCCGTCGCCGATTCCGGAAATCGGGGGAGATGATTGACCCGCCTTTTCCCGAAAGGGCCGCGAACCTCCTCACGGAAAAGGAACCGCACGCGCGGAGAAAAGGGAACTTCGCACCACGAACGTTACCGAGAGTGACATCGAGGCCGTCGCCCGGCGGCCCCGAACACGAGGAACCGCACGAGAGCGACCCGAACGAGACAGTACGTCCATCTTGCATTCACCAAAGTGTGATGACAGAGTGTGAATGCCCTGCCGGCGGGCCACACCAGCGAAACGGAAGCACCCACTCGGAAAGGGAGTGACGTGATGACCGAGAAAGCGGGTAGACAACGCTGGCGGAGACCCGCCTCCGTGGCCGCGGCGAGCGCCCTCGCGTTGACGATCGGCGCGCCCACCGCCGTGGGTCTGGAACCGGGCACGGCGGAACACGTGGCCCCGCTCGGCTTCGGCCCGAAGAACGTCATTCACCTCATCAGCGATGGCATGGGCTACAACCACGTCGACGTCGCGAGCCTCTGGGAACACGGCACCACCGCGCACCAGGTCCGCGTCGACCCCGACTCGGGAACCACCGAGCACCTGCCCGCCACCCCCGCTCAGGTCTACGAGGACTGGCCCGTCCAGCTCGGCATGTCCACCTACCACGACGGTCACTCCTACGAGGCGGACCGGGCGTGGGCCGGGTTCGACTACCCCAGCGAGGACTTCACCGACTCCTCCGCCGCCGGCACCGCGCTGGCCACCGGAGTCCGCACCTACAACGGTGCGATCGGTCTCGCCCCGGACCGCGGTCCCGTCAAGAACCTGACCGAACGGGCCCAGGAACTGGGCAAGGCATCCGGCGTCGTCTCCAGCGTGCCGTTCAGCCACGCCACCCCCGCCGCCTACGTGGCCCACAACCCGGACCGCAACGACTACCACGGCATCGCCAAGGAGATGTTGTTCGAGCACGACATCAACGTCGTCTTCGGCCCCGGCCACCCCGACTTCGACGAGGACGGTCAGCGTCGCGACGAGCCCGACCACCGCTACGTCGACGAGTGGACCTGGGGAGCCGTGCAGCGGGGCGCCACCGCGTTCGACCTCGTCGAAACCCCCGAGGAGTTCGCCGCGCTCGCCCAGTCCTCGAACCCACCCCGCCACGTGCTCGGCGTTCCCCAGGTCGCGGCGACCCTCCAGTACGACCGAGGAGGCCCGGACCGCACGCCCGACGGACGACCGGTCCCCGGAGCGCTCCCCTACACCGCGCCGCCAGTCGAGAACGTGCCCACCCTCGCCGACATGACGACCAGTGCCCTCGCCGTCCTGGAGAACGCCTCTGACGAGGGGCTGTTCCTCATGATCGAGGGTGGAGCGGTCGACTGGGCCAGCCACGACAACGACACCGCACGGGTGATCGAGGAGCAGATCGACTTCAACCGGGCCGTCGAGGCCGTCGTGGACTGGGTGGAGGAGTCCAGCAGCTGGCACGAGACCCTCGTCGTCGTCACCGCCGACCACGAGACCGGCTACCTGGCCGGCCCCGGCGCCGACCCGACCTGGACCCCGGTGATCGGCTCGGCCGGGCAGCTGCCCCACGTCTCCTGGCACTCAGGTAACCACACCAACGCCCTCGTGCCGTTGTTCGCGAAGGGACCGGGCGCGAGCCGTCTCGAACAGCACGCCGACAACATCGACCCCGTCCGGGGTCAGTACCTGAACAACACCGATGTCGCCAAGGTCGTCTTCGACTTCTGGGGACGCTGAGCACTCCTGGTCGACCCGGACTGACTCGGGGCCGCCACCACTGGTGGCGGCCCCGCCCCGCGAGCCCGGACCCATACCCGGCGCCCAACCGTGCTCCTCCCCGTCCGTGACCACCCGTCGCCCCGGCCGGGCTCCCGGGGCCACCCCGGGGAAATCCGTTGCCCCAGCGGCCGGCGCACCCGATGCTCGTCCCGTGTCCCTCCGCGAGGTCCGAGCCAATGCCGACGCGAGCAGCGTCGTGGTCTACCAGGCCTACCCGGCCGCGATCGCCGACCCGGCGTTGCGGGCCGGCACCTTCGTCGCTCCCTTCAAGCAGGAGCGGATGACCTGGATCAAGCCCTCGTTCCGCTGGATGATGTACCGCTGCGGCTGGGCCACGAAGCCAGGCCAGGAACGGGTGCTCGCCGTGCGGATCAGCCTCGAAGGGCTGTGGTGGGCTCTTCGCCGGTCGTGCGCCAGCAGCCACGGCGCGGGACGGCACCCGAACAGGGAGGCCTGGCGACGGCAGCTGGCGGAAAGCCCGGTCCGGGTGCAGTGGGACCCGGACCGGGACATGGACCTGAACCCCCTTCCCCAGCGCTCCATCCAGATCGGGCTCGGCCCGGAGGCCAGCCGCCGCTACGTCGACGAGTGGATCGTGGAACTCACCGACGTCACCGAACTCGCCCGCGAGGTGGGGCGCCTGGTGCGGGCTGGCGATCAGGACGGGGCGCGTGCGCTGTTGCCCGAGGAGCACCCGTTGACGGTGCCCGCCGATATCGCCGAGCGGATCGACGTCACCGGGCCAGCTCCCGCCCGGACGAACGGCCAGGGCAGGTGAGACCCCCTACCGGTAGCCCGGGAACAAGGGGACCTCGTTCTTCCTGGTGCCACATCACCCCAGGTCAGAACGGCCTGACGACGATACGCACCCCCCGGTCGGGCCGCGTGGGAGGCGTGGGGTAGTCTGTGTTCACACCGAGACGGTAACCGGGACGTGGCGCAGCTTGGTAGCGCACTTGACTGGGGGTCAAGGGGTCGCAGGTTCAAATCCTGTCGTCCCGACGGTTACGATCAGGGCCGATGCTACAGGGCATCGGCCCTGATCGCTTTTTGCCTGCCTATCTGCCTGTCTACCGTGTCTGGAAGACGGTGTCCATGATCTTCGCTCCTTCGTTCAGCGCCGGGCGAATCTCCTTCCGGTAGACCCGCTCAGTCACCGCCGTCCCGCTGTGCCCGACGAGTCGCGCGATGTCCTCCACCGGGACTCCAGATGCCGACATCACCGAGACGAAGCTGTGCCGCAATTCCCGTGGCGTCCACTGCTCCGGTGGTAAGCCGGCTGCCTTGATGACTCGGCGGAATGCCCGGCGCACGTTATGCGCGTCGAGCTGCGTGCCGGCAGTGGACGGAAAGACCAGCCCGCGCGGGTCCCAGCGGCGGCCGCCGCGCTTGGCCGCCGCAACCTGGCGCAGGCGATGAAGGCGCAGCGCCACGACGCAGCGGAGCGGCAGCGCCAGTGTCCGTCGAGACTTCTTGGTCTTGGTGTCTCCGCCCGCGCGGACAGAGTGCCAGACCTCGATGCTGCGTGGTACCGGCGGCGTCGCTGCCGGCCGGCCGTGCAGGTCGACGTGATCCCACGTGAGCGGTCGCAGCTCCTCGGGGCGTGCGCCTATCAATAGGGACAACACGATGTAGGCGTGCAACGGTGTCCCGACGGCTGCGTCTAGGACCGACATGGCCTGTTCCAGGGTGAGCGACTTCGACGGACGCCCCGGTCGGCCCCCCGGGATGTCACAGAGGTTCACGACGTTGCGCGCCACCTTGTCCCGAGCCTGGGCATGGCGGACGGAGCGGCTCAGGATCGAGTGCAGCAGCCGTAGCGTCCGCGTGCTCAGGTGCGCCGCCCGCCGGGACAACCAGAGCTCGACGTCCTCGGCCGACAGCTCGCGAAGCTTCCGCCGGCCTAGGAATGGGAGAATGTGCCCCTGGGCGTTGTACCGATAGTTCTCCACGGTCTTGGGGTTGCGCCCATGAAGCCCGTGTGCGAGCCAGCTGGTCACCGCGTCCGCAACGGTGTATCCACCGTCGCTCGTGAGGCCGGCGTCGCGGTCGCTGACCAGCTCGCGGAGCTTCTCCTTGGCTTCAGTCTTCGTCCGGCCGCTGGCGCTGCGCGTCCGGCGCTTCCCGCTATCGCTATACCCGGTCGTCACCCACGCGATCCACCGTTGACGACCGGCGTGCCAGTGCAGACCGCCATCACCGCGGCTACGCCGTCTGGTCAAGGTCGATCTCCCTTCGCTTCGCACTCAAGCAGCGCGATGTACTCGGCGAGTGCCGACGCCGGTATGCGCCGGGCGCGACCCTGACATACCGACCGGATCCGGCCCGCCCTCATCTGCTCGTAGATCACCGAGCGGCTCATCGACAGCAGCACCATGACGTCGGTAACCCGGTACAGGTGCCGCTTCGGTACGGCATTCGGGCTGAATCTGTTCATCGTGGACAACGGGACCTCCATATCCAGGTATGCGGCCAGCTAGGCCGGCGCAGTCAACGCAGTCGCCGGCGCAGGGCGGTGTTCGGGGGACGCGGTATCCGGCGTCCTTCCCGCACGTCCCGCAGAGCCGCTGCGCGCGGAGCATGGCGGCGATCGCCACAGCCTGCGCGGGCGTCGGCACACGCTTCTCGCGGGCCGTGCGGATGTCGTACAGCAGCGCGAACAGGGGCTCGGTAGGACGCCGCCGACGCACCCGGAGAATCTGCGCCACCGGCCCCTGTCCGCCAGGGCACAGCCCTTGCTCGCGCAGCTGGCGCCGGGTGACGAGGTGCGGCGGTGCCGCGCCCCACGGGTACGTGGGCACGGGGTGGCGGTCCCCCGTCGGGTCGTAGCAGTCGAGCGAGGTCCGCCACCGACGCTGGGCGGTCACCGGTCGCGCTCCGCGAGCAGGACCGGTACGGGGACGTAGGTGGGAAGCATGGCGTGTCCTCTCACGTGGAAGATGTGAAGGGCCGCCCGCGCGGTCGCGGGCGGCCCTCGGTTCGGTTCAGGACGCGGTGGAGGGGACGACCCCCCGGAAGTCGGTTACATCGGTTACAGCGGTTACATCCCTGGTCAGGGGCGTAACCGCACGTTCCGCCGTAACCGCACCGTCGGTTACGTGGCTGTCCTCGGTTACGGGGCTGACCTGCGGTGTAACCGTCGTAACCGATGTAACCGCCGGTGGCGGCAGGTAGCGGCTCCAGGCGTCCTCCAGCCCCGTCGAACCCGACGCCTGGTACCCCTTCGTCACCGCGCCGTGCACCCGGATCGGCCCCGGACGCACGCCGTACCGCCCCAGTTCCCGCGCCAGTCGGCGCGCATCGAGGGGGCGCCCTGCCAGATCGCCCCACGGCGCCTCCTCGAGGGCGTTGAGGTCAGCCAGCAGCGCCGTGGTCGGCACCCGGTCAGTCCTGCGACGGGCGAAGACCTCGCGGACATCCGAGAGCAGCCGGACGCCGATCGAGGTTTCCTCCGGCACCGTCTCCACCGCGAACCATCGGCATGCGGCGCGGGCGGTGTCCGGCCAGTGCCCGCCTGCGGCGTCGGCGAGTGCTAGGAGCGGTTCCCAGATCTCCGCCGGCCGGTCCCGAACACCGTCGGGTAGCGCCGGGAGGGCCGTCTCGACCCGGTCCGCGACCGACCGCGCCCACCCGTGCAGGGCCTCGCGGAGGGGGCGGCACTCCCGTTCCACCGTCTGCTCGCGGAAGGAGTCCACCTGCTCCCCGGCAGCGCGGCGGCGCATGTGGATGATGATGGCGCGCGTGGTGATGGTGGGCGGCATATGCCCCGCGATCCCCGCGAGTGCGACGGGTGCGAACACCCTGAAGTGCTCCACCCTCACAGCGCCGCCCTCGGTGACGCAACGCGGGATCGTCGCGGTCCGCTTGTACCCCGAGTTGATCAGGGCACGCAGGTCCTCGTACTGGCCGGCCGACTTCGGGTTCCAGATGGCGTCGATCTCATCGAGGAGGATCGTCGGGAGGTCCGCGATCATCCTGAAGAGCGCGGCGCTCGAGGGGATGATGGTCATCTCCGGGCGCGCCACCAGGTACTGAGCGACTTCCAGAACCCTGGTCTTGCCGGACCCGGGCTCGGCGCTGGACAGGATCAGCCGAGGGGTGATGTAGAACTTCTCCGCCACGTGCGTGTGCGCGTACCAGAGCGCCAGCGTGGGCGCGCAGTGGTGCGACGGGAGAGCCGAGAAGCGGCGGATGTAGGCGGTGACGGCGTCGAGGGTGGCGGCGCCGTCCGGGGCGTGCGAGGTCATGTGTGTCCTTACGGTTCGGCGGTGGAGGCCCCCGTGGGGCCCCCACCGCGCGGTCGGTCAGGCTGCGGTGTCCCTGCCGGCCGGGTGGCCTCCCCGGCGGATTCCGTGGCGGATGCCGCTGGTCACGGTCGCGTCCCGTTCGCGCTGGGTGTACGCGGCTGGGACATGGGGGGTGGTGGCCTGGTCCAGGTGTCGGCGCACCTCGACCTCGGTCAGCCGACCCGCCGCCACCAGCCGCCCGAGCGAGGCGGCGGCGACGAACAGCGCCTGGTTCCTGCCGCCTGGCTGGGCCGTACGCACCCGCCGCCACTCCCCGTCGAGCGCGGCCTGCACGTAGGCGTCTGGGTGCGTGACGGCCGTCTGACGTGGCGCTGAGATCGCCGGTGCCGGCCGATCAGCGAGCCGGCGGGTGATCCACCCCGGCAGCTCGGCGATGTGGTCGGCCCCGGTGGGTGTGTACGGCCCGCCGGGGCCGACCGAGCCCGCGCCGAGGACGTACCCGCCCGCGGCGCGGACGTCGATCCACCGGGCGAGCCGCCCCGCAGAGCAGCGCACGCCGCACCCGGGCGGGGCCTGGAAGTACAGGTGCTCGCCACCGCTGGGCGTGCGAACCGTGTAGGTGTCCAGCAGGTCCGCGAGGGGGGCGCCCTCGTCCTCTGCGAGGGCGGTGAGGCTGTCGAGGCCTCCGCTGATCCCCGCATGTCCCAGCCCCCTGGGGGGGTGCTCGCCGGGTTTGGCCACGTCGAGGTCGATCACCACGAGCTGGCTCGGGCCAGCGGCGACCCCGATGTTCCACTCACCGGCGGCCCAGCACCGGCGGATCCGATCGGCGTCGGTGGTCGCACGGTCCTCCCAGGATCGGACCGCCGGCGGCTTCCGACCAGCACGGCACGGGAAGACGTGCCACCCCCGCCGCGCCGCCGCGAGCGCGGCGCGCATCAGCTCGGACTCAGACACGGCCGACCACCTCCGGGTGGTGTCGCTCCACGAACGTCTGAACCCACCCGGGAGCGGTCTCGATCCGCGCGCCGCCCCAGTACTCGCCGATGATCCGCCGGACCGGACGTCCGGTGTGGAGCACCATCGGCCCGGTGACCGAGACGACGACGTGCCAGTCGCAGCCGGGCTCGCGCGTGTAGGTGACCTCGAGGCGACGCGGTTCGTACTCGCTGGGCCGCAGCCCACTGGTGCGGCGCAGGGCGGGGGTGACCAGGACGGCGGTGACGGTGTGCCGGGTGGTGGCCTCGATCAGACCAAGTCGGGTCGGGTCGGTAGTCACGTCGTGCTCCCCTCGTTGGGTTCGGTGCAGTCGGGGCAGGGCCGGCCTCGGCGGGTGCCGTGGGCGCGGCAGGACCAGCGGGACGGCCGCCCCCGGGGCGGTTGGGACCAGGACGGCTTGGTGCGCTTCGAGCGCTGCGGCCGCCGCATCAGGCCGTCTCCCGGTTCACACGGGGCGTGGCCGGCCGGGCAGGACCTGGCAGCGCCGTGGCGGCGGCGCGCCGGCGTTTGGCCTGGTACATGCCCCGGTCGGCGTGCGCGAGCAGGCCCGCCACGTCGACCGGGGCGCTCGAGGCGGCGGCGCCGATGCTGGCCGGGACGGTCAGGACCAGGCCGCCGATGCGGTACGGCGCGGCCAGGGCGAGGGTGAGGTCCCGCGCCCGCCGGGTCGCGCGGGCCGGGTCGCACGGTCCGAGCCAGATCGCGAACTCGTCCCCGTGCAAGCGCACGGGGACCTCGGTGGGGTCGGTGGCCTGGGTCAGCCGGTGCGCCACCGCCCGCAGGACACGGTCGCCGACCCGGTGGCCGTGGGTGTCGTTGACCGGCTTGAACCGGTCGAGGTCGAGGAGCAGCAACCCGACGGTGCCGTGGGTGGTGCGCGCGGCGACGTCGAGCAGACCGCTGCGGTTGGGCAGGCCGGTGAGTGGGTCGGTTCGCAGCTTGCGCCGCAGGTCGTCGCGCTCGGCGCGCACCGCGGCGAGCTCGGCGCGCAGCCGCCGACGGGAACGTGGGAACATGACGGTGCTCCAATCGGAGTTGGGAGCACCCGGGCCAGCCTGTTGCTGGCAGGCTGGGGCTGGCCCGGGCACCCGGGAGTGTGGTGCGTCTGCGGTGTCAGAAGGGCGGCTCGTCGACGGTCGCGCCACGGGTTCCCGTGGTCCACGGCTCGTCACTGGAACCGGCGGGGCTCCTGGTGGCCTTGGTGACCTTCGCGGTGGCCCACCGCAGCGACGGGCCCACCTCGTTGACGGACAGCTCAAACGCGGTGCGCTTCTGCCCGTCGTGCTCGTAGCTGCGCTGCCGCAGTTCCCCGGTGACGAGGACCCGCTGCCCCTTCGACAGGGACTCGGAGACGTGCTCGGCGTACTGTCGCCACACCGAGCAGCGCAGGAACGTGGCGTCCCCGTCCTCCCACTCGCCCGTCTGGTTACGGCGGCGGTCGTTGGCCGCGACGGTGAAGTTGCACACGGCCACCCCGGTTCCGGTGTAGCGGATCTCCGGGTCGGCGACGAGGGTCCCGGTGACGACGATCTCGGGCAGGCCAGCCATGACAATCCCTCCAACTATGTGACTCTGTGTAGTCGTACGTGGGTGTGGTTGATCAGCACCGGGGAGGCCGGTGCGACCGTGTGTGCGTGGCGAGGTGTGGGGGGTGTGGGGGTCCCACGCCTCCCCCGGGGTGTGCGGCCCTACCCCCCGCAGAAGGGGGGTGGGCTGTGGGGGTCCCACACCCCCACAGGGACCCGATATCCCCAGGCAGATCCCCATATTCGGGTGTGGGGGTCCCACGTGGGAGGGGTGTGGGGGTGTGGGAGGGGTGTGGGACCCACTGTGGGAGGGGGTGTGGGGGTTACTCGCGACCCCACTCGGCGACCTCGGCCGGCACCTCCACCTGCCCGGCGCGGATACGCTCCGCAACCGCCTCGAGGTCGACCCGGGCGTAGCCACGCCGGGTCTCACCCCGCACGCTGAACGCGTGCGGAAGCGGCCTCACGTCGACAGCCCGAAGGAGACCTCCCAGCTTGTCGGGCTCCATGTCGAGGTCTCCGGCGAGGGTCGCGGTGTGGGCACGGTCGGCGGTGCCCATCACCTCGAGGAGCCGGCTGATCAACCGAGGCAGGCCCGCCACCTCGACCGGGGCGGTGGTGGGGACGGTGATCGAGGGCCACGCCGACGGGTCGGACCAGTCGACTTCTCCACCGCCCGCAACGAGCGGTGCGGGTTGCGCGAACACCGTGGCGGCGTCGTCGAGCTGGTCCAGCGGCGAGGTCGTCGCAGCGCCGCCCGGCTCCGCTGCTGCAGACGCAAGGGGGACGTCCTCGGCGTCGTCGCCGTCGTCGAACAGGTGGGAGGTCCGGTCCCAGTCCCACCGGCCTGTGTAGTCCGGCCCGGCGACCTCGGCGCTGGCGGCGTCGAGGGCCGGCCGGGACCCGGCCACGGCGATGGCCAGGTTCTCCAACGCGTCGCCCACGAGACGGAAGCCCTTGAACGGCCTGGGGTTGCCACTCGCGTCCTGTAGGTAGAGGCCACAGCCCGGATACGGGATGTCGCCCGGGGACGCCTTGCACTGCCAGCCGAACAGATAGCCCAGCTCCTCGGGGTCCTGCACCGACATGGACACCCTCGCGCGAGCCTGTTTAAGAATGCTCGTAGACCCGATGACTTCGGTCGTCGCGCGCAAGCCGCAGAAGACGATGTTGACCCCCACCGACCTCCCGATGGCCTGGATTTCCTCGAGGTCGTCTGCGACCTGCCGGTGCTTGGTCCGCTCCCCCATGACCTCGCGGCACTCGTCGACCACGATCACGATTTCCGGGACGTCCGGCGACACAGGGATCTTGTCGTCCCCCGCCTCCCGCATGAGGCGGCGGTGCGCTACCTTCCGTCTCTTGGCGATCCGCAGCGCCGCCGCCGTCATCTTCGCGGCTTCCCGGCCGGTATCGGCGACCCAGTCGACAGCGGGTCGCGGCACGTCGTCCCGCTCCCACCACGGCCGGATCCACGGCAGGCTCATGCCGCCGCCGTTGAGGTCGATGTGCCACACGAGCGTGTCGACGCACCGCACGAGACCCGCGTTGATGACCTGGAGTTGGTTCGTCTTGCCGCCCCCCTTCTGACCGGTGAGCAGCATCGTGTCCTGTCGGAGGGAGATTCCGGCGTCACTGCCGTCTCTGTGCAGTCCGATGGGGATCGGATTGTTGATGGTCAGCGGCGTGAGGTCGGTGGGGTAGTCGAGGGTGGCGGCTTGCACGTTGGTGGTGGCGACGCGGATCAGCGCCAGGCGCCGCGACACCCCTGGGCCGACCTCGACTCCGCAGCCCGCCGGCAGATCGGCGTCCGCTGCCAGGGCCTCAGCAGCGGTAGCCAGGTCACGCCAGGACTTTCCCCCCTCGGGCAGCTCGACATCCAGGGTGTACCCCGTCCCGGTCTCCCACTGCTCCACCCCAACGACCCGGGCGCCCGCGATGCCGCACACCCGGGCCAGGCGGGCTTCCCACTCCGCCCCCGTCCTGGCCCGGCGGGTGGCCAGCATGATGCGGTGCGCCCGGTCAGCCGACCGCTGATCGGTGGCGGTGACGAGCCGGGCGGTGGCGTACCCGGCCACACTCAGGCAGGCCAGCGACGCCAGCGACGTCACCGACCACGGGGTGGTCGCGATGGACCAGGCCACCCAGCCCCCGGCGGCGGCCCAGCAGCCGGTGCGGTGCCACCGCCGCGCCGCCGTCGCGCCCATGGTGGCGACCGCGTGGCCGAGGGCGCCGACGCCCGCAGCCCCGAGCGCCCAGGTGGGCGGCACGTCAGCGAGAGATCCGACCATGCTCGTTGCGGCGGCGCCCCCGGCGGCGTTGAGGGTGGCCAGCCCGGGTGTGTGATGGGCCGACCAGTCCAGGTGCCTTTCCTTCGGCATCAGGTACCTCCTTTCAGACGTTCCACTTGTTCTCGCCGGGCCTCGGCGCCTCGGCGCGGTGCAGGTCGACCGCGTGCGCGCCACGGAAGGTGGCGGGCATTTCGGCGGCGGCGGCGGCCGCGTTGCCGAGCGGCTGGTACACGCGGGCGAGGGATTCGATGACGGCGGGGTTCAGCGGCCACCGGTCTTGCCCGGTCCGCGTGAATGTGGCCAGCGCGAGTGCCAGGTGTGCGATGCTCTCGCCCCACTGCCCGAGGTCGGAGGCGAAATCGGTCATTCTTTCCGGGTCGTACCTGCTAGCGCGGACGTGCATTTCAGCGGCGAGATCGGAGATGAGGAAGCGGGACATGCCGTGACCTCCTGTTCGTGCGATACCCGGCTGAAGAGCCAGGCGGGAAGCGGGATCGAGCGTCATGCCGGTCGCCGCGGCGGCGGTGGCCACGGGCTCGGCGTCGTCGAGTGCGGGTCTGGTCAGGGCCCCGGCCGGGGCGGGGGCGGGGGCGGGGGCGGGAACGTGCTGTGTGGGTCCGCCGCTGCTGTGGCCACGGACCGCGTCGGCGACGACCCAGAGCGGGTCTCTTGCGGTTCCCCGTCCCCGTCCGGTCGGGGACGGGGGCTCCCAGCGGGGATCGCGGGGGCGGTCCCGCCACCAGCGGCGGAGCCCGGTCCACCAGGGCGCGCCGGAGCTGGGCGGTGTCCCGCCCCCGTCGGTCGGGGGCGGGGCTCCCCCACCAGCGGCGGGGGGGATGGTGGGCGGGGTGGATCGCCCCGGACCCCCGCCGGGCAGCGGCAGGGGGTGCGGACCGGTCGTCGTCGGCCGTCCGCCCCCACCACCGCCCGGCCGGCCGCTGCTGGTGCTGGTGCCGCCACCCGCCGCGCTGGGGGTGCCCCCACCACGCCACGGCCACCGCCCCGGGGACCGCGACTTCGGTGGCTTAGGGCCTCGCCCGCCCCCGGCCCCCGGGGCGGGCGAGGCCCCACCGGCCCACGGGGACTCCCCGCCAGTCGCGCTAGCCCTGCCAGGGCTGCCTGGGGCGGATGTTCCGGGACCACGGGCGCCCCCGGCCGTCCGTCGGCCGCCCCGCCCCCCTGCCGGGGCCGACCCGCTGCCCGGCGGGGCCGACCCGCGTGGTCCCGCCGGACCGAGCCCGGGCGTCCGGGCGGGTGACCGCGTCAGGCGGCCATCAGCCGCCCCGGCGGCCCGCCGGGCCCGACGACGGCGGGCCGCCCCGAGGAGACCGCTGGCTCCGAGGAGCCCGCCTGTCCCGTTCTTCCGGCGGGCGCCGAGTCCGGTGCCCGTGGCGGGCGCTCCGGGCTCCCCGCCACGGGCACCGTTGGCGGCGCGGGAACGTCGTCGGGCCCGGCGGGCCGCCGCCACCGCCGCACCCACCCCCGCCACCCCCACCGCGGCGGCCAGGCCAGCCGGCCCCGCCACGTAGGTCGCCGTCGAGCCCACGATGGTCGCGGCTTCGGCCGCCCCCACGGCAGCGGCGGAGCCGGGGACCACGAGCGGCGCCGGCCTTGCCCCCCGTTTCTCCGTCTCCTTCGGCTGCTCCTGCTCCTGCTCCGGGTCCTGCTGCCCGGTCGGCACGAGGACGACCGCGGGCGGGTCGACAACCTCGCCGTCTGGCTCGCTACTCATGTGCTTCCTCCCTGATATGCGGCGGGGGGCGGCCCGATCGGGCCGCCCCCCGCCTTGCTGAACTGATCAGTCGTCTCCGAACACCGTGGCGTCGTCGATTTCCCAGGCCAGGCTCACGTATGCCTCGATCACGTCCGGCATCTCGGCGAGTGACGCCCCGAGGTGTTCGGCCGCCTCGTCCAGCAGTGCGAGCGCGCGCTCGTCGCGCATCCGCCGGGACACCGCCGCCAAGCGCCTCCAGCAGGCGGCGCGAGTCAGCCACGCGCCGCGCCCGGTCTCCGTGCTCCGGGCGGCCCGGCTGAGCGCCGCCCGGCTTTCCTCAACGAACCTGTCGGTGCGCGTGGCGTGTGTCATCAGGTCTCCTCACGTACGGTTCGGATGGCTGCGAGCTGGTCACGGCCCCAGCGGTCGGTGCGACCGAAGAGGTCACCGAGCGTCGCGCCGGAAATTTCCAAGCCCGCGTCGAGCGCGGTCCGGGCGTACTCCCTGGCAGCGTTCCGGCGGTCTGCGGCGGACGCGTCCGCCGGAACGGTGGGCACACGCGGCCACGCCTCGGTCTGCGTGTCGGTGCCGACGTCACCCTCGTTCTCCGGCGAGGTTTCCGCTTGCGGCTCCATGTACTCCTCGGGCGGAACGGCCGCCGGCAGGCGGTCGGTCGCCGGCAGGCGGTCGGTCGCCGGGTACGGAGAGCGCAGCGGGGACGCCAGCGACGTGTCGTCAGTGAGCGCGCGCGCCTGCACGTCTGGATCACCACCACCGCCGCACCCGCTCATCGTGGGTGTCGGAGAGTGTGGGACAGAGCGTCCCTGAGCCCACCCGTCGGCAGACGACGGTTCTCCCTGCTCACCGGTCGGCGACGTGGGCCTGAGCTGTCGCAACAGGAGCTCGCTGGCGAGCGCCAACGCAATCGGCGGCCACGCGGCGACCGCCCACGTCACCCACTCCACATACGCGCCCCAGGGCACGTCGCCGAGAATCTCCGCCCGCTGTTCCGCCGTCAGCGTCGTAGCCGGAACGTGAATCCCCGCGGCCAAGATGTTTGCGGCAAGGCTGGCTGCCAACCCCGCGACCACCGCCATCGTCGCCACGAACGGCAACGGGTCCCCGGAACGCGATGTCGTGTACAACACCAGCGATCCGGCGACGACCAGGCCATCCACCGACAGCGGAAGAAGAGGCGCCCGCCACCCCTCCCCCGCCAACACTCCCAGGACGCGGAGGTGCTCGAAGGACACGACCGCGGCGACGATCGCCACGATCAGAACCGCGCCCACGGTCACCAGCGGCACGACGTCGGGTACACGTTCCGCCCGGCTCATGCCGCCCCCCGGTCGACGTCGTAGTGCTCCGTGGCCAGGCGCACGAGGTCGTCCAGCTCGACGTGGGACGGCAGGTCCGCGACCACACTCGCGTCCACCGAGCTCCACACGGTGACCTGGACAGCGCCGAGGTCGCCGAGTCCGCCCGTCGCTGCCAGATCGGACCGGCCGGTGGGGCGGGTCGGGCCGCACTCGATCCGGGGGCTAGCCATCGTTCTCGCCCAGGCCAGCAGCGGCGCGACGCCCAGACCCACCACGACGGTGGCGCGCCGCGCCGTGTAGTCATCGCCATCGCGGTAGAAGTCAATCGCTCTCACCTTGAGGGACGGGTGGCGTTGCAAGTGCTGACCGAGGACCCGGAACACAGCGGCGGTCGGGTTCATGCCTTGCTTCGGGTTGCGCGGGCGGGTGGGCTCGTCGGGCAGGGAGACCCTCCGACGGCTGGCAGACTGCCAGGACCTCCACATTCGGCGAATGACGTCCGCGCCGACCGGGGCGGCCCGTAGGGCATCGCGGGCGATGCAGGTAGCGAGCGGCACGTGGAGGAAGCTCGAGATGAGGAGTCGGGCACCCCCGGCGTCCGCCAGCCGTCGGAGGGCCCGTTCAGCCCGCTCCGTGAGGAGCGTGTCGTGCACGATGATCACCTCCATTCCGAAGTCGAGGGCCTCGCGGATCCGCGAGTGCTGTATCCGGGTGACGCGCGCCTCGGCTTCGCCGTGGGTGACACCGAGTGCGGCGCGAACCTCATCCCGGCTGATGGAAAGGACGGAGGCGCCGTGCGTGGCGAGCTGGAGGGCGACCCACTCCGCCCACGTCGTCTTGCCCGACCCGGGCAAGCCGCGGGTCGCAATGATGACCTGAGACACTGAGTGCCCCTTTCGTGTGTTGGGGGGGGATGGACCGTGGACGGGCGGAGCCGGCAAGCAGGCCCGCCCACGGGCGTCAGACCTCGACGTAGTCGCGGAGCACGACCCCGGCCACGGCGCCCTCGTCCGCCGTGCCGATCGGGATGCACGTGACGCGGTCGGGGTCGTGCCAGCACTCCGGTTGCTCCCAGCCGGCGATGGCGGCCATGAGTTGGCGGGCCTCGTCCTCGGACGAGGCGACGACGACGCCGGCGACGGTCTCCTCGACGTCGCATCGGTCTGTGCGTGCCAGGTGCCAGATGCGCATTGCTTCCTCTCTATGGGGGCGGGTTCAGGCGGCGGCGTCCACCGCCGCGCCGAGGACGCGCACGCGGTGAAGTGGGATGACCTGGCCCAGCCGGCGGGTCGCCGGGGTGGTGTGGGCGATCGACCGGCGGCGGGCGTACCGCACGCGCTCCGCTGCTTCCTGGCGCCGGGCGCGGGACAGGCGCTGAACGGCGAGGTCGCCCCCGCCGGTGAGCAGCACCGCGCACTCGGCGTCCACCACTGCCACGCCGGCGTCGATGAGGGGGCCCTCGAGCTCGATGGCCGCGAGGTCCCGGTCGGCGGGTTCCTCGAGTTCGTACGTGTCATGCATTGCTTCTTCCTTTCTCTCTGGGGAGCCATGAAGACCAGCGCAACCGATGTTTGCGCTGGTCAACATGGGTCCCGGTGCCGTATCAGGCACCGGAAAAAGGGCGCAAAAAGTCCACTATGGAAATGTCAAAGAACCAGCGTCAGAGGACCTTCGGCTGGGTCGCCGCGCGTCCCCTGACTACCTCTTGAACCCTATCCAACTGGCTTAAGCCAGCTCGATGAGATCAGTAGAGCATGCTGGCTTAAGCCAGTCAAGCCCCTGGCTCAAGCCAGTTTGTAGACTGGTGCTGTGGGAGAGCGAGAGCAGGTAGCCAGCAGGCGCATAGCTGCTGATCTGAGGGCGGCGATCGAGTCGGGGGAGCTACGAGAGGGACAGCAGCTCGAGTCCGAACGTGCGCTCGCTGCGGCATACGGCACAGCGCGCAACACGGCCCGGGCTGCCATCCGACTCCTTGCGGAGGAGGGCCTAGTCGACACCCGACACGGGCGAGGAGTGTTCGTCCGTACGAGGCGCCGGCTGATCAGGTTCGGCAGTGAGAGGTATTCGAAACGCCTACGGGACCGGACCGGGGTGTCGCCGTACCGGGCAGAGCTAGCGACGCAGGGGTTGACTCCCCGCGTGGACTGCACGGCCATCCAACGCGTGGTGCCACCAGTCAATGTGGCGACGCGGCTTGGGGTGGACCCGAACCTGGCGTCGGTGGTCCGCCGCGAGAACTGGTACTACGCCCGGCGTGACCAGGACGAATGGCCCGTGCAGGTCGGCATCACGTACATCCCGTGGGAAATCGCCAAGGGAACGGTCCTCGCAACGTCTGAAAAGCTGGGGCCGGGAAGCCTGTACGCCAGGTTCGAAGACCTCGGCTACTCGATCACGCGCAACCGCGAGGAAATCGGTGCTCGGATGCCAACCCCTTCTGAACGTGAAGGATTGCAGCTTCCTGAGGGGGTGCCCGTGCTCGACATCCTACATACCGGGATCGATGCTCACGGGGCGGCTTTCGAAATCACTCACTTTGTCATGAGAGCTGACTTCGGCGGCTTGGACTACGACATGCCAGTGGAGGACCGATGACCAGCGTGAACGTCCGCAGGCGAACCGACCACGACATACCTGCCTGTTCTGATGTCCTCGTCCAGGTGCACGCAACCGACGGCTACCCGGTGGAAGGGGTCGGCGACCCGGTAGCGTGGCTGACCCCTCCGAGCCTTCTAGCCGCCTGGGTCGCCGAGGTGAACGGGATCGTCGTCGGCCACGTCGGTGTCAGCCGGCCCGCCGGGGAGGCTGCCGTTGCGATGTGGGGTGAGCATGCTGCCGCAGCGTCGGATTCGGTCGCGGTCCTCGGCCGCCTCTTCGTGCTCTCGCGGGCCCGGAGCCACTCCCTGGGCGAGCGCCTGACCCGAGCGGCAATGGCGCACGCGGTCGAGCTAGGGCGGCGTCTAGTGCTCGACGTGATGGAGAAGGACCGGGCGGCAATCGCGCTCTACGAGCGACTCGGATGGCGCCGGATTGGCAGTACCACCCATGCCCTCGAGGAATCGGGTGTCCCGGCCTACTGCTACGTCTCACCGCGAGTGGATTCAGTGGCTACCTGAGCAGCACCATACTGCCTGTCAATCTGCCTGCCTACCGTCCCGGACACCGCCGGACTTCCACGGACGGCGACGGATGTCCGTGGCTGGTAGTTGACGGTGGTTGTTCAGGTGCCACCTATCGCGCGTATGCCTGGGGGTCAAGGGGTCGCAGGTTCAAATCCTGTCGTCCCGACGGTTACGAGAAGGCCCGCTGACACTGGGAACATACCAGGTCAGCGGGCCTTCTTCGCGTTCCGGTGCCGATCAGCGACCGATCATCCACTTCGGCCCCTACCCGCGAGTAACCCCCGCGGTGGGAGGATTTGGGGAGGATCGGGTCCGACGGGGCGAAATGTGGTCGCGTTCCCAGAAGCGAACCGTGTCGCCCGAACGGGGTGATCGTGGCGGCCCAGCGGGAGCCAAGCCGGCGTGCCGACCGACCGCGCGCCCAGTATTGCCGGAACCCCAGCAGGGTGCCGTACCAGGAGCAGCACGAGGGTGCCCCCTATCTCGCTTCAGGAACAGCGCGTACTCGTCGTAGGGAGCATCCCCGCGTACGGGGCCGATGCCCTGGCGGTCCTCAAGCTGACCTACGCCACGGGAGTATCCCCGCGTACGCGGGGCCGATACTTGTTGACCTGCGACTCCACACGGGATGAGGCCCATTTCTCCGCAGCCTTCATTCAATGCCGCTCGCCAGTTCACTCGTCACTTGATCACCACTTGTTCCACCATGGCGCCTGTCGACGTGACCAGAACGGCCACGACGGTGATCCCCCGTGTTCAAGGGCATTTTCCGGGCGGCGAGCCGGCCCCGCTCGACGATGAGCACGGACGGGTTGATCCTCGACCTACCGTCGCTCTGGCGCCTGGACGATCACGACGCTCGCCGGGCACCAGGCGGATCACGCACAGGGTACGCACACCGAAGCAGCGGGCGACCGGACTCGGCACCCAACCCGGCCAGTGGCTGCCGAGGAGAGCGCCGGCGGCCCGAGAGCCCGGAGCACGTTCCTCCTCCGGTGGTCGTGGGGACGGGTCAGCGGGCGATGAGCCCGGTGAGCACGAGCGCGAGCCAGCGGACACGGGCGGCGGGGGCCTGGTCGGTGGGGAACGTGGACAGCACCAGGTAGAGGTCGTCGACGGTGCAGTCGGTGCGCAGCTCGCCCTGTGCCTGTGCGGCGCGGAGGAGTTGACCGAGCGCGCTGGTCACGCGTGCCTCCAGGTCGCGCATGGCGGGATGGACGGCGTGGTCGGTGTTGAGGGCGTGGGCGGCCGCTTTGACCGCCTGGTTGTGCGCGACGGTGTCCATCAGGCGTGTGAGGAACCCCGTGAGCTCCTCCATGGCGGGCGCGCCCTGGCCGGCGCGCCGCAGGGAGTCTTCTGCGTCGTCGGCGACCGGTGCGAATGAAGCCGCGATCACGGCGTTGACCAGGTCGGTTTTGTTCGGGAAGTGCTTGTAGAGGGTGCCGACCGCCACGCCGGAGGCGGCGGCGATCCGCTCCATCGACACTCCGGCCCCGTGCTCGGTGATCTGTTCGTGTGCTGTGGCCATGATCCGGGCGCGGTTGCGGGCGGCGTCGGCTCGCAGTGGCCGTTGGGGGGACATGGGCTGCTCCGGGTACGGGTTTGTGTCAAGGTGAATTATGATTCACCATAGAGGTGAATCGGCATTCATCTTACCGACAGGGGACGATCATGACGAGCACGACCGCCGCCACCCGCTGGACCGAGGACGACGTCCCGGACCAGGACGGCCGGGTGGCCGTCGTCACCGGTGCGAACAGCGGCCTCGGTTGGGAAACGGCGCGGGTCCTCGCCGCACACGGGGCGTGTGTCGTCCTCGCGGTACGCGACCTCGACAAGGGCCGGCAGGCGATGGCCGCCATCACCGACCAGGTGCCCGGCGCCCAACTCGGCCTCCAGCGCCTGGACCTGGCCTCCCTGGAATCGGTGCGCGCCGCGGCTGCCGAGCTGCGTGACGCCCACCCGAGGATCGACCTGCTCATCAACAACGCCGGTGTGATGTACACGCCTCGGCAGAAGACGCAGGACGGCTTCGACCTGCAGTTCGGCGTCAACCACCTCGGGCACTTCGCGCTCACCGGGCTCCTGCTGGAGGCGATGCTGCCCTTACCCGACTCCCGGGTGGTGACCGTCAGCAGCCTGGGCCACCGCATCCGGGCCGACATCCACTTCGACGACCCGCAGTGGGACCGCACCTACAACCGTGTCGCCGCCTACGGGCAGGCCAAGCTCGCGAACCTGATGTTCACCTACGAGCTGCAGCGCCGCCTCGCCTCGCACGGCACCGGCACCGGCACCGGCACCGGCACCACCATCGCCGCCGCGGCCCACCCCGGGGGTGCCGCCACCGAACTGATGCGGAACCTGCCCGGCCCGATCCGTGCGACCGCGGGCCTCCTCGTCCCCTTGTTCACCCAGACAGCGGCCATGGGCGCGCTGCCCACGCTGCGGGCCGCGACCGACCCCGCGGTCACCGGCGGTCAGTACTACGGCCCCACCGGGATGGGAGGGGTTCGGGGATACCCCCGCGTGGTCGCCTCCAGCGAGAAGTCCCATGACAGGGCCGTTCAACAGCGCCTGTGGACCCTGTCCGAGCAGCTCACCAAGGTCACGTTCCCCGTCTGAGCCGACCTGGCGGGGATACCGGCCCGACAGGACGGGGGCACCGTCGCGCCGGAGCCTGGGTGCCGGTCGCGTGGTTCCAACTCATCGACGACGAGGAGGACTTCCCCGGGGCGAGGGGCTCGTAGGGGGTCCACCACTGCCCGCGCTCCCGGAACGGTGGACACGGTCGGCTCAGCAACCCTTCGATCCGTGCTCGTCGATCAGGGGAGCCCGGTCCCCTGGCACGGGAACGGCGCCGGGCGGGAGCACCACCGATCCTGTGCCGCCACCGGTCGGGTATCCGTCCACGCGCAGCGCCGTCCAGCTCAGGCGATGATGTTGTCCAGCAGCAGCATGAGCGTGATGAGACCGGACAGTACGAGCACACCCACCACGGCGCAGCCCGAGTTCGGGGCCGAGGCGTTGGGCTTGCGGGGTTCCCTTCCCGCGTTGACGGCCGTTCCGGCCTCGAGCCCCCAGCAGTAGAGGCACTCGCCGCCGTAGTCATAGGTCCTGCCGCACTTCGAACAGGTCTGCGACGCCATGTCGAACTCCCCTTCGGCCGCCTCGTCCCACAACCAGGCCGCGCACGCGAGCCCGTTGCTGAATTCGTGAGGTGGAACGGTCCCTCGAATCCGCGGGACTTCCAGGGCGAGGCACCGAACTCCTGGGTCCACCTCGGACTCGTCGAGGACGGGGTCCGTGACCGGCGCGGGCCGCCGGTCACGGTGATCGGGCCCGGCCGCCCCCCAGGCCGGCCGGGTCCGGTCACGTCCCCGTCCCCTGGGGCGACCGGAGACGATCCGCTGTCGCGTCGCGACCGCGACAGGAAACCCCCTCCGGCTGCCCCGGCAGGGTGATCGTCTCCGTTGCCTTCGGGTCCGGAGTGGATCTCGTGTCCCAACTCATGATGGTTCGACCCCGTGCCGAGCGGTATCCCAGAAATCTGGGAACACCGTCGGCCACCAACCAGTTGCTCGCAGTATCGTCCTGTTGATCGCGGCGACCACCGTCGCCGGAACGACTCACGAGAACGGACACCCGTGGCGAACCGGCGGCAGCGCGAGCGACAGGTTCTGGGGGATCTCCGTGACCTGGCGAGGGCGGGCGTGACCGCCAGGGAGCTCTTCGCCGAGTTGGACGGCCTGCTCCCGTCGTTGATGGGCTTCGAGGCCGTCTGCTGGCACCACACCGATCCGCTGACCGGCTTACCGACCTCGATGGTCAGCACCACCCTCGACCCACGGGGCATGGGGCCAGCGATGGACCTGGAGTTCGCCGGCGGCGATGTCGCCACCATGGCGCAGATGCACGCACGGGGCGACCGGGTAGCGGCCCTCAGCCAGGTCACCGAGGGCCACCCGGAACGCAGCATCCGCATGCGCGAACACCTGTCCACGCACGGGTTCGGCGACGAACTGCGGCTGCGGTTCGATCTCGGTGAGGGCACCTGGGGCTTCGCGGCCCTCATGCGGGAGAAGGGCAGCGGCCCGTACTCCGAGGAGGAACTCCGCTTCGCCGGTCAGGCGAACCGGCTGATCAGCGCCGCGCTCCGCCGCACCTACCGCCCACCGACCACGCTCGCGGTGGCCGCTCCGGTTCCCGCCGTGATCGTCCTCGGCTCGAGCGACGAACTAGTCGCGGCGGACCAGCCGGGGCAGGCCCTGCTGCTCGAGCTCGCGGACTCGGTGTTCGACGTGATGGCCGTGCCCGCCGTGTTCCTGGTCCTCTCCCGGATGGCCCGACACGCCGAGGCGGACCCGACGGGTATTCCGGCGGTGATGCGGCTACAGACACCAGCCGGGCAGTGGATCGTCCTGCGCGGCTCGGTACTCCACGGCATCGCCGCCGGGCAGGTCGTGGTGACGGCCTCGACGCCGACGGCCGCCGAGATCATGCCCCTGGTGCTGAGCTCCCACGGCCTGACCCGCCGTGAGCAGCTGGTGACAGCGCAGGTGCTGCGGGGCGGCAGCACCAGGGAGATCGCCAAGGAACTGTCAGTGGCACCGGTCACGGTGCAGGACCACCTGAAGTCGATCTTCTCGAAGGTCGGCGCGCGTAGTCGAGGCGAACTCGTCGCCTTGCTCTCGCTCGACGGCCCGCGGCTCGACCACTCGGTCCCCGCGGCATCGAGCGACCGGCGGTGACCCGCGGTGGGCCGCACGCTCCGGGGCCGCCCTCAGGAGAGCCCGCCCGATGCGGCCCGCCCGCTGCCCGCGTGCGGTCATGCGGCTCACTGTTCGGGTAGCCCGGTCGGTCCCTGCTCGGCGAGGAAGCGCTCGAACTCGGAGCCGATCTCCTCGGCGGTGGGCAGCGCCTCGCCCTCCTCGACCAGGAGCCCTCGCGTGCCCGGTGCCGGGGAGGAGGAGTCGTACTGGCGCTCCAGCGCGCGCACCACGTCCGACACCTCGGCGGACTCCACCACCTGCCGGTCGATCTCGATGTTCACCCGCTCGGCCGCGGCCGGCAGTCCCCCGGAGGGCAGTGCCAGCCCCGTGGCTCGGCTCACCGACTCCAACAGGGTCACGGCGGCCGTGGGGTAGCTGGACTGCGCGAGGTAGTGCGGCACCTGCGCCGCGAAGCCCATGGCGTCCAAGCCCGCCTCACCCAGCCGCAACTCGAGCAGGGCCGCCACGCTGCCGGGTACCTGGAACCGGTCCCTGAACGCCGGGTGACCGAGCCCGGCGACGGTGTCCAGCAGCTCGGTTCGCGTGGCGTGCGACACCACCCCGAGCGGTCGGGTGTGCGGCACGCCCATCGGGATGCCGTGGAAGCCGACGGCGAGCCGGACACCCCACCGGTCCATCAGATCGCGCACGGCCGCGATGAACAGTTCCCAGTGCCGGTCGGGCTCGGGCCCGGTCAGCAGCAGGAACGGCGTGCCCTCCTCGTCGAAGAGCTGCCGGACGACCAGCTCGGGCTTGTCGTAGGCCGCCCAGTGGTCGACGGCGTAGGTCATCGTTGGCCGTCGGGACCGGTAGTCGATCAGCCCGTCGACGTCGAACCGGGCGACGATGCGTCCCCCACCACTCTCGGCGAGGTGCTCGGCCAGCAACCTGCCCGCCGAACCGGCGTCCATGAACCCCTCGAGGTGATGCAGGAGGACCGCACCGTTCAGGTCGGGGACGTCGGAGTCCACCTCGTACAGCTCCCGTGGATCGAGCACCACCTGTAACCTCCAGCCCTTCGGCCTACCTGTCGTCGCTCAGGTGCAACGCGGCACGGCCGCTGTTCCATCCCGCGTTCGCGGACGAGTTCGACGAGTCACACGAGATCGTCGGGGTGGTCCCCGTGACCGCCTTGTCCCGGCGTCCCCGCGTGGCGCTCCGAACCACGTCCTCGCGATCGATCCTGCCATCGTGCGCCCGTGCGTCGGGCGGGAACCGGTCGAGCGGTCCGCCCGACCGAGGAACACCACGCCAGCCCGCAGGAGGTGTGTTGGCCGAGGACCGGCTACCTCAGCGCGACTGGGTGGTATCGGCATCACCACCGCACGCGGAACGCGCACGAGCACTTCACCAACACCCGGGAGGACCAGGACAGGGCCGAAGGAGATGACGAGCATCAACACGCCCTGCTGCCACGACACCCCGTCATCAGCAGCGATGCCGGCCGATCCGAGCCACTTCGCCAGCAGTGCGGCGGAGGCCGTGATTCCCGCGGCTACCCGGATCCAGGAATCCGTTGCTGTCGGTGTCCTTGCCCTTGTCCTTGTTCTCCCCCATGCGCGGGCCTCTGCCCGATTGATGGAGCGGCGGCTCTCGTCGATCCCCCGTCGCCTTCCCGCACGACGTCGTGGACCGCCAGCCGCCGACCGAAGCCCGTCTGTGGTGTCTCCAGCCCTCCCCCGAGGCCGGTGGCGCGCGAACTCGGCGGGTGTGGCCCCGCGCCCGGCAGGTGGCCGTCGGTCGGACCACCCGCTCCGACGGGCCACCACCACCTGGCGCGCTGGCGTCGGCCACGCGCCACCTCCCGGCCGGTTTCGCCGGCTCGGAGGGGCGGCTCAGCGTTTCGCGTCCCGTCCGGCACCCGGAGCGTTGGCGGTGCCGGTGTAGATGAAGACGCCCACCGAGCTCGGGAGCCCCTCGAGGGCGAGCGGCATGGTGCGCTCGTGGGCGCGGTGGAGACCCCTCCGCTCGTAGAACTCGTAGGTGCACAGCGAGTCGGTGAAGAGGTGGTAGTCATCGCGGCCTGAGGCCCGCAGGTGGTCCGTGAAGTGGGTCAGCAGCTGCTTGCCGACGCCGGTCCCCCGCGTGGCGGAGTCCACGACGAAGAGGGTGAGTTCGTCGCCGAGGGTCCCGCCAGCGTCCCGTCGCAGGCCCGCGTAGGTGCGGGCGAAGGTGAAGTACTGGCCCAGGGAGCGGTAGTGCCCGAATCCCGTCAGGGCGATCATCGCGGCGTGCCCGGCCAGGCGAAGCCGGTCGCGGGCCCGACGCGCGAACGGGGGGTGGCCCTCGACCCGTCCCATCACGATGCCGACCGCGCGTCCGTCGAGGACCGCGACCCGCGTGTACGTGCTCGCGACGAGGCACTGGCGCAGGTAGATCTCGAGCGCGTGGCGCAGGAGTCGTGGGGTGCCCGCGTAGCGGTGGATGTGGAACGCCTCGTTGATCATGGCCTTGACCCGAGAAGCGTCGGACTCCCGGTAGGGCCGGTACGTGACCTCGGCCATGGCGGACCTCCCTGGTGGTGAGCGGCGGGGTGGGTCAATCGACTGTTACTGTACCGACTAGTCAGTACAGTAACACCGAGGAGTGACGGACGTGGCAGGGATGAGCGACGCGCGACGCTGGGCGAGCCTGGGAGTGCTGGTGGCAGCCGTGCTGCTGCTCGCGATCGACAGCACCGTGCTGTACCTGGCCGTGCCGTCACTGACCCAGGACCTGGGCGCGAGCGCGACCGAGGTGCTGTGGATCGGTGACATCTACTCGTTGGCGCTGGCCGGGCTCCTCGTGACGATGGGCAACGTCGCCGACCGCATCGGACGCCGGAGGCTCCTGTTGATCGGCGCGTCGGCGTTCGGCGGGGCCTCCGCCCTGGCGGCCTTCGCCGTCAGCCCGGAGATGCTGATCGTCGCCCGCCTGTTGCTCGGTGTCGCCGGCGCCACCATCATGCCCTCGACGCTGTCGCTCATCCGCAACATCTTCACCGACCAGGTGGAACGAACGCGGGCGATCGCGCTCTGGTCCGCGGCGGCGGCGAGCGGGATCGCCCTGGGTCCCCTGGTGGGTGGCGCCCTGCTGCAGAACTTCTGGTGGGGCTCGGTGTTCCTCATCAACATCCCGATCACCCTCGCGCTGGTGGTGGCCGGTCTCGCGCTGCTCCCCGAGTCCCGCAACCCGAACCCCGCCCGGTTCGACCTGCTCTCGAGCTTCCTGTCGATGGTGGCGATCGTGCCGTTCGTGTACGTCATCAAGAAGGCCGTGGGCGGGGACGTCGACCTCGTGGTCGGTGCCGCGCTCCTGCTGAGCGTCGTCGGAGCGGTCCTGTTCGTCCGGCGTCAGCGGTCCACCGCCTCACCGATGATCGATGTCGACCTCTTCCGCGTTCCCGAGTTCAGCGGCGCGGTCCTGGTCAACTTCATCACCATCTTCGCCCTCAGCGGGCTGCTGTTCTTCTTCGCGCAGTACCTGCAACTCGGACGCGGGATGAGCCCACTCCAGGCCGGCGTGGCACAGCTGCCCGTCGCGGTGGCCGCCATGATCGTGGTCGTCCTGGTCGGCCGCGCGTTGCGGCTCCTCGGTCGAGGACGGGCGATCTCGGTGGCGCTGGTCGTCGCGGCCGCCGGGCTCCTCCTGCTGGCCCTGGCCGAGACGGCCGACGGCTTCGGCTGGATCGCCCTGGCGCTCGTCCCGATCGGGCTGGGGATCGGCCTGGCCGAGACCCTCAGCGTCGACGCGGTCGTGTCCGCCGTGAAGCCGACGAAGGCCGGCGCGGCGGCCTCCATCTCCGAGACGGCGTACGAGCTCGGCGTCGCGCTCGGGATCGCCGTCCTCGGTTCGATCGTCACCGCGCTCTACCGCTCCAGCCTCGACCTCTCGCAGGTGGCGTTGCCCGAGCTGGTCCGGGCACAGGTCGAGGACTCCCTCGCCGGCGCGGTCGCCGCGTTGGAGCCCGGCTCGCCGGCTCTCGGCCTGGCCCAGAGCGCTTTCGTATCGGGCATGCAGGTCACCACGGTCATCGCCGCTGGGATCCTCGCCCTCGCCGCCGTGGTTGCATGGCGGTTGATCCCCGCCACCCGGACCACCACGCCGGTCGAGCACTGAAGGAGAACCGATGGGTCGCACCGAAGGGCGCACCGCCGAGGACACCAAACGCCTGATCCTCCGTGCGGCCGCCCAGGTCATCCGCCGCGACGGGTTGGCCGCGAGCCTCGATGACATCGCGGCAGAGGCGGGGGTGTCCAAGGGCGGGTTGGTGTATCACTTCCGCAGCAAGCAGGCGCTGCTCGTCGCCCTGGGCGAGTCCATCGCCCGGAGTTTCGAGGCGCTGGTCACCAGCAGGATCGACCCCTCGGACACCCGTCCAGGACGTCTGACCCGCGCCTACATCCGGGCCTGCTTCGCCGATGTCGAGGACCCGGTCGCCATGCGGGACAACATCGCGATAGCCGCGCACCTGATCAGCGATGATGACCTCCAGGAGCTCGCCGACCAGGACGGACGCCGCTGGCGGGCACGGCTCCGCGAGGACGGCCTGCCCGACCGGACGATCACCCTCGTCATCGCCGCGTGCGACGGGGTGAGCACCGGCCCCCTGTGGGGTTCGGCGCTCGACGGCGACGACGTCCGCGAACTGGAGAGGGACCTGATCGGTCTCACCGAGTCGGGTCCTGGGCCCGGCTCGGGCGGATAGGGGACCGCCCCGCACCGATCCGTCCGCCGAGGACCGGAACCAGGCGACCCACCCGGGGGCCTGGCACACGGGGGACTCCCAGCGGCGACCCGGACGGCGACGTCGGGGTGCACCGCGCGCTCACGGTCTGACCGCGCGCCTCGGCGGCCGTCCCGGGCCACCGGTAGCCGGTCGAGGACGGGCACGTCAGTCGCGGTCAGCCAGGCGGGTACCGCGCTCGTCCCGTATGCCGTCCCGTCGACGCGCGCGCCACGCGGCCGGTGTCCACCCCGGCCTCGGGTAGTGCTGGGCCCACTGTCGGCGGCAGCCGACCGGGCAGGCGTCGACACCGGATGTGGCGGGGCAGGTGGGGAGGGTCCGCGCACTCGTCCGCACGCCACCCGCCACCCGCCACCACCCGGGACACGCGGATTGCCCGACGTGGACGAGCAACGCCCGCACACCCGACCGCCCCGGCGGCGCCTCGCGGCCCCGCCCTGCCTGGCCGGTGGCCGAGTACCGTCCGAGGAACCACGCCAGGGTGATCAGCTCGTCGGTCGCCCTTCGACGACGAGCAGTGCCGCCGGGGTTGTCGCCGGTGGACGGAAGTGCGGGGATCGGGTCATGGGAGCCAACCGCGCGCGAGTGCACCGGTCCGTTTCGACGTGGACGCAGCCGACACCGCCTCCCTGTTCGCCTGCTCGCACCGCGCTCATCGCCACGATCGCGGACCAGGTCCTGGCGCTGGGCCCCCATCGCCTCCGCGTGGCCGTTGACGGCCGCACCGCCGCGGGGAAGACCAGCTTCGGCCATGAACTCGCCGAGCACATCGCTCACCGTGGCCGACCGGTTCTCCGCGCGCGAGCCTCGATGACGACAAGAAGCCCTGGCGGGACCGGCACCTCGACGATCGTGAGTCCGGCGAAGGCTACTACCGCAACGCGTACGACTACGACGCCGTGACCGACCTCCTGCTCGATCCGGCTGCTCCCCAGGGCTCGGGAATGTGCGTGCTCTGCGGCATCGACCCGCTGGCCCAGGTGGACCACTCGTCGGTGACCACCCGCGCGGCGCCGGACGCCGTGCTCATCGTCGACGGCGTGTTTCGCGTTCCGCGCCGAGATCAACGACCGCTGGGACTTCCGCGGCTGGCTGGACATCGGTGCTGACCTGTCCATCCAGCGAGGGACCGCACGGGACCAGGACTGGACGGATTCCGACGCCGAAGCCCTGCACCTCGACCGCTACCTGGGCGCCGAACGGGTCCACATCGCCGAGGCCGATCCCATGCGGGTGGCGGACGTCGTCATCGACAACCGCGTGCTCGAGCACGCCCACGTGCGACGCCGAACGCCCGCCTGCGGTCACCCGGACGCACGACAGGGACGGTGCCGGACGGGGCGCGGGGCATCGCCGCGATAGCGGGAGGACGTTTCCCCATTCGAATGACGCTGGGTACGAGTACTGGGCACGAGTACTCATCTCGACGCGAAAAGCGCGGGCGAGGCAGGACGAGGGGCCTTTGCTCAACCGCGAGCAGGGGCTGGCCGGAGATGTCCCCGAGTCCACGGTCAATTCGTCCCCGAACTCGGTGCCGCGCGCTTGTCGTCCCTCGGCGGCCGTCCGGGCGGAGGAATGGCGAGGCGGTCACCCGCTCTCGGCCATGTTCAACATATAGCGCACTGGTGGTCTTGCGGCAAGACCCCGGTCGTGCCGCAGAATCGCCGGCCGAAGCCAGAACCTACGGAAACGGGTGGCGTGGAATGCGGGTGCTGTTGTCGACCTACGGGTCGCGTGGGGATGTCGAACCGCTGGTGGGGCTCGCGGTGCGACTGCGGGAAGCGGGAGCGGAGGTGCGGGTGTGCGCACCGCCGGACGAGGACTTCGCCCGGCGGTTGGGCGATGTGGGCGTGCCGGTGGTGGGCGTCAGCGAGTCGGCCCGGGTGTGGACGAAGGCGGCCCCTCCGGCGGAGGCCCTGCCCCGACGGGCGGCCGAGGTGATCGCCGGGCAGTTCGAGGCGGTCGCCTCGGCGGCCGAGGGATGCGACGTGCTGGTGGCGACGGGGATGATGCCGGCCGCTGCCGGTGCGCTGTCGGTGGCCGAGCTGCTGGG
The DNA here is from genome assembly GCF_000429185.2 of Actinoalloteichus caeruleus DSM 43889. Taxonomy (GTDB): domain Bacteria; phylum Actinomycetota; class Actinomycetes; order Mycobacteriales; family Pseudonocardiaceae; genus Actinoalloteichus_B; species Actinoalloteichus_B caeruleus. The sequence goes on from NZ_AUBJ02000001.1 coordinate 1,517,516, forward strand.
CATCCCCTCCGTGTCCGTGACCTTCCAGCAGCTGACCCTGCCAGCGCCGCACCGGCGGCCGCTGGCGTACCCGGGCCGGCCGTTCCCACCGGACGTGACGGACAACCGGGTGCTCTGGGACCTGGACGCCAGCAACATCGACGCGCTGTTCGGCGAGGCGCTGAACACGAACCGGGTGGCGGCCGGCCTGCCTCGGGTGGACGGCGTCCGCGACTACGTCGTCGGCGTCCGGCCGTGGCTGGCGACGGACCCGGTCCTGGATCCGTGGCAGGAGACCCCGGGACTCGACGTGGTCCAGACCGGGGCGTGGGTGCTGCCGGACGAGCGCCCGCTCCCGGCCGAGTTGGTGGCGTTCCTGGACGCCGGCGAGCCGCCGGTCCACGTGGGCTTCGGCAGCATGCCCATGCACGCCTCGACCGACGTGGCCCAGGTGGCCGTCGAGGCGGTCCGCGCGCAGGGCCGCCGCATCGTCCTCGGTCGGGGCTGGGCGGATCTGTCCCTGATCGGCGGTGGGGACGACCACATCGCCGTCGGCGAGGTCAACCACCAGGCGCTGTTCCGCCGGGTGGCCGCCGTCGTGCACCACGGTGGTGCGGGCACCACCACCACGGCCACCCAGGTTGGGGTGCCCCAGGTCGTCGTCCCCCAGTTGGCGGACCAGCCGTACTGGGCGGGCCGGGTGGCCGACCTGGGCATCGGCTCGGCACACGACGGTCCGACCCCGACCGTCGGGTCGCTGTCGTCGGCGCTCGCGACCGCCTTGGCTCCCGAGACCCGCGCCAGGGCGGCCGCTGTCGCGGCCACGATCCGCACCGACGGCGCCGCGCTGGCCGCGCGTCTGTTGCTCGACGCCGCCGAAGGAGGAGCGGGGGCGGGGTCATCGTGAACCGCGGGGCATCGTCCAGCCGGGCGCCGTGACCGGCACCGCCGCCTCCACCGCACCGCCCACTCCCCCGCCGGCGACCTCACCTGCCGGTCAGGTCTGGCACGAGCTCGACCCCCTGCCGGGCGGCTCGCGACGTGCGGGGAGATCCGCGGTCAGCCACCGAGGCCGCCCGTATCGCCGGCGCGGACTCGGCGGAGCGACACGGCGATGCCGGTGGCGCCAGGAGTCGGCAGCACACGCGGCCAGGAAGGTCACTGGCCGGGGCCGGCGTCGCGACCGGGACGCGGGGACGGTCGACCTCGGTGCCGGGGCGGCGAGGGACGCCGTCGCCGACCAGGGCGCTGGCGGCGGGGTCGCTCGCGGTCGCCACCTCGCCGGGCGACCCGCACCAGGGACTCAGCGGGACTCGTGACCGACCAGGTCGACGAGGAACGGCGAACTGGGGTCGGGCGCCGCGGCCGGGGCGGGTCGAGCGCCCGCTCAACAGCGCCGGTGCGCGTCCTCGGCGGCGGTCCCGACCAGGCGGCCGCCGCCCCCGCCGCTCGTCCCGCGACGCGAGCGCCGAGCGGACCCCCAGCCGCCCCGCGCCCTACGCCTCCGCCCAGACGCCCAGTTCGTTCCCGCTCGGGTCGGTGAAGTGGAACCGACGTCCACCGGGGAACTCGTACGGTCCGTTCACCACCTGGCCGCCGGCGTTCCTCACCGCCTCCACGGACCTGTCGAGGTCGGCGGAGTAGAGCAGCACGAGCGGGCCACCCGTTCGCACCTCGTCGGTTGTTCGGAGTCCGCCTACTTCCGCGTCGCCCCGTGGGCTCCGGATGCCTGCGAACCCGGGTCCGTGGTCGTTGAACCGCCAGCCGAACGCCTCGCTGTAGAAGCGTTTGGCCCGCTCGAGGTCGGTGACCGCGAGTTCGATGTAGTCGAGGGCGTGGTGCTGGTGCGTGCGGGGTTCGGACACGCCCGCATCCTGCACCCCGGGGCCGACGAACCCGCGATCGTGGAGGGCGCCGCCGGGGCGGGGAGTGGGGTGGCCGGCCGCCGGTTCTGGTCACCGCACGGGTGGACGTGATCGCTCGGCCGGCGGCGGAACCGGGTGGGGCACGCTCGACCGGTCGACGCGGGACCGCTGGATCACGGCAGCGGTGTGGAGCCAGCACCGGTGACCTCGTCGAAGTCATGCCTTCGCCTTCCAGGGCCAGGTCGAGCACCAGGTCGGCGCCACTGGACCCCGGCCGGGACAGCGTCGCCGGCCCCGGTCCACCGATGGCCCGCACCGTCTCGCGTTCAGGACGGGCGAGGCCGCACGCGGACGTCCTCAGTGAGCCCGAAGGGCTCCAGCTGGTCGATGCGGCCACGGCGGGGCGGTGGGGCGGCGGGGCGGCGGGCGGCACCGGGCCGGGGTGAGCGGTCGTGGCCACCCACCCCGGCCGGGGGACACCGCCTCGCCCGGCATTCGGTCCTCACCCAGCGGCCGGGGCCTCGCAGGTCAGGTCCCGTTCGGGCATCGTGCCGTCGACCAGGAAGCGGGTGGTGACGTTCAACGCGCAGGGGTTGCCGCCGAGGACGTACACGCCGTGCCCGCTCCCGTCGACGCTCAGCAGCCGGGATCGCTCGCCGAACTCCTCGTTGAGCAGTTCACCGCCCCGCAGGGGGGTGACCGGGTCACGCTGGTTCTGCACGACCAGCACGTTGGTCGGCCCGTCGTCGTTGATCTCCACCGGAGGCCCGGCCGGCTCCCGCCAGTAGGCGCAGGGCATGACGTTCGCCGTGGCCGCACCGAAGAGCGGGTACTCCACGCGGTCCTCGGCGACGGCCCGCCGGTAGGTCCGCAGGTCCTCGGGCCATTCGACGTCGTTGCAGGTCACGGCGAGGAAGACCGACCAGGAGTTGTCGTGCGGTGCGGGCGTCCCAGTGGGCGCCGGCCGGTCGTCCTCGGGGCCCGCCTCGGTCCGGGAGAGCAGTGACTGCCAGGTCTGCGCGGCCTGGCCGTAGGACTGCTCGTGGTAGAGCGTCGCGAAGGTGGACAAGCGGAAGAGGTGGCCGTCGACTTCGCCGACGGGGGTTTCGTCGAGCCGTTCGGCGAGGGTGAGGTAGGTGGCGCGCACCTCCTCGGGCGTGCGGCCCAGGCCGTAGCTGTCGTGCCGTGCTGCTGCCCAGGCGGCGAAGTCGGGGAAGGTCTCCTCCATGCCGCTGCCGTAGCGGCGCATCCCGTCGTGGTCCAGGTGCGTGTCGCCGATGTTGCTGTCGAGCACGATCCGGTCGGAGCGTTCGGGGAACATCGAGGCGTAAGCGGCGCCCAGGGCCGTTCCGTAGGAGTACCCGAGGAAGCTGGCCTTGTCCTCGCCGAGCGCGGCCCGGATGCGGTCCAGGTCGCGGGCCTTGTTCGCCGTCGTGAGGTGGCGGAGTCGTCCCTCGTCGTCGTTCGCGGCGCACTTCTCGGCGACGCTCTCGGCGATCCTCGCCTGCTCGGCGACCGCCGCGTCGTCGACCGCGTAGGGCGGGATGGCACCGTGGTACTGGTCGTCGTCGGTGAAACCGCAGCTCACCGGGGCCGAGTGGCCGACGCCCCTGGTGTCCATCCCGATGAGGTCGTAGCTGTCGAGGACGTTGGCCGGAATGCCCTGGGAGACCAGGAGCTGGGGTTGGGTCAGCCCGGTTCCGCCGGGGCCACCCGGGTTCAGCAGCAGTACCCCGCGCCGCCGGTCGGGGTTCTCGCTGGCGAGCCGGGAGATCGTGATGTCGATGTGCTCGCCGTCGGGGTCGTCGTGGTCCAGGGGCACTGGGACGGTGGCGCAGTCCAACGGGGTCGGGGCGGCGGGGACGTCGTCGGGGCACTCCCCCCACCGCACCTGGGCGGCGGTCTCCTCCCCGTGTTCGCCGGCCAGGGCGGGTACCCCGGCGACGGCCGTGGCGAGGCCGAGGACGGCGGTCAGGGTCACGCCTCGGGCGGCACTCCGTGGTCGGTGCATACAGCTCCACTCCTCGACGAGGACGCGGTGGACCGCCCGGTGTGGCGTGCTGGTCGCCGTTCGGGTGGTTCGTGGGTCCGCACGTCCTCGGTGTCGTGTCCGTCGTTCTGGTACGGCCCGAGTCTGTCCTTCTGACCCGGCCGGCACATCGGCCTCAGGGCTCGAACCGCCTCCGACGGAAGTCGGACGCGGTGCCTCGACCCTGGTCGAGGTCCCTGTCCGCCGGACCCGCCCGGCGACGCGCCGCCGTGGCGATAATGGCGGGGTGATCACGGACGGCGCGCCACGGCTCGGGGGGTGGCAGCAGGCATGGAGACTGGCGGCGGCCCTGGCACTGGGCGTTCCGTTCTGGCTCGCCACCGCCGCTGTGTTGCCACCGGGGTGCGCGGCCGACACGTGTTCCTGGTTCGCCACCGGTGATCCGCTGGTCGCGGTGGGCTGCGTGGTGGCCCTGCTGTGGCGGCGGCGGTTCCCGCTCGCGGTGGCTGTGGTGGTCGCGGCCGCCTCGACGGCGTCGTCGCTGGCCACCGGCACCGCGCTGCTCGCCCTGTGCTCGATCTCCACCCGTCGCCGGCCCGTCGAGATCGGGATCGTCGTCCTGGTCCACATGGCCGCCTCGCAGCTCGCGCTGGGCCTCTACCCCGTCGTCGTGTCCTCGCCCTCGCTGTGGGTGCGGCTCGCCCTTCCGGCTCTGAGCGCCGGTACGGCGGTGGCGGTGGGCCTCGCCATCGGCGCGCGGCGCGTCGAGGTGCGTTCCCTGCGGGACCGGGCGGAGAGCGCGGAGCGGGAGCGGGCCGCCGGAGCGGAGCGGGCCCGGGTTCTGGAACGCAACCGGATCGCCCGCGAGATGCACGACGTGCTCGCGCACCGGATCTCACTGGTCGCCATGCAGGCCGGGGTGTTGGACCACCGTCGCGGTCTGAGCGCCGAGGAGCACCGGGTGTTGGTCCGCGGCATCGCCGACGGTTCCCACCAGGCGTTGGAGGAGCTGCGGGACGTCCTCGGTGTCCTCAGGGCCGACGAGGGGGCCCCGGAGCCGGAGCCACCCTCCCTCGACGGGATCCCCGATCTGGTCGCCGACGCCCGCGCCTCGGGGCTGGACGTCGCGCTGACCCTGTCCGTGGACGGGTCACCACCGGAGGCGGCCGGACGGGGCTGCTACCGGGTGGTCCAGGAGGGGCTGACGAACGCCGCGAAACACGCGCCCGGCGCCTCCGTTCGCGTCACGGTCGGAGGGGCGGTCGGGGACGGGCTGCGCGTGGGTGTGCGCAACGCGTCCCGCACTCGGAGGGTCGCCGCGCCGCCGTCCTCGGGGTTCGGTTTGCTCGGTCTGTCGGAGCGGGTCGCGCTCGCCGGTGGGCGCCTGTCGCACCACCCGACCTCCGACGGCGGGTACCTGCTCACCGCGTGCCTGCCCTGGCCTGGTCCCGACGACGAGAAGAGCGCCGAGTGACGGGTGAACGGGAGCCGGTGCGGGTCGTCGTCGTCGACGACGACCCGCTGGTGCGGATGGCGCTGCGCCTGGTCATCGACGGCGAGCCGGATCTGGCGCTGGTTGGTGAGGCGGCCGACGGGGTCACCGCGATCGCCGTGGTGGAGGAGCGGCGTCCGGACGTCGTGCTGGTCGATGTGCGGATGCCGCGTCGTGACGGGCTCGACACGACCCGGGAATTCCTCACGTGGCCCGTACCGCCCCGGGTGCTGGTGTTGACCACGTTCGACTCGGACGACCTGGTGCTCGGCGCGCTGCGTGCCGGCGCGCACGGGTTCGTCGTCAAGGACACCCCGCCGGCTCGGATCGTGGAGGCGGTGCGGAGCGTGGCACGGGGTGACCCGGTGCTGTCCCCGGCGGCGATGGCGCGGGTGATCGCCGCGGCCACCGGGCCGGGGTCGGCCGATGCGCGCGGCTCGTCCCGCGAGGCGGCGCGTCGACGACTGGCGGTGCTGACCGAGCGGGAGCTGGACACCGCGCGGGCCGTCGCGGACGGGTTGGGGAACTCGGAGATCGCCGCGCGGCTTCACGTGAGCGTGGCGACGGTGAAGGCGCACATCGGCAGCGTGTTCGCGAAGTTGGGTCTGGAGAACCGGGTGCGGGTCGCGCTCCTGGTCCGCGACGCGGAGGGGTGACCTGGTCCGGGTGGGCCGCGTACGTCGCGGGCGCCGGCGGCCGCTCCGGGCGGTGCCGGGTTCCGCGCGCGGCGGGCGGAGGGGGTGTGGTGTCGGGGTGGCCGTCGTGTTCCGGGGTGGGCGGGTGTCGGCGGCGAGGGGTGGTGGAGCGGGTCGCGACCCCACTGAACGGGTGGGTTCGGTGTCCTCGTTCAGTTCCTCCGACGCTGTGGGGGGGGTGGGCGGCGCCAGGAAGGACATGCTCGGCACGACGTTCCGCGACGGGGTCACCACGAGCACGATCCCGGCCGCCCCGGGCACGCCGAGGGTCCTGTCGCCTCGGCCGCCGGGTGGTGGTGTCGAGTCGGCCCGTCCCGTGGTCGTACCGGGTGCCCTCCGCCGGCCACTCGACCACGAAGGGATTGTCAACCTGAGTTGACGATCCCAGGATGTCAATATAGGTTGACACCATGATGACGGACAGACTGGTCGACGTGGGCGGGTACGCGCTCCACGCCCGGGTCCAGGGATCGGGGCCGGCGGTGGTCCTGGACGGCGGCGGAGCCGGTCAGGGACTGGGCACGTGGGGGCCGGTACCGGAAGGTCTCGCCGAGTTCGCCACCGTGGTCACCTACGACCGGGCCGGGGTGGGTCGGTCGGGCGGGACCCAGGCGGGGTCGGTCGTGGACATGGCCGACGACCTGCGTCGACTGCTCCGCGCTCTCGACCTCGACCTGCCGGCGGTGCTCGTGGGCTGGTCGTACGGCGGACTGGTCACCCAGGTGTACGCCGCCCGCCATCCGGAGGACGTGGCCGGGTTGGTCCTCGTCGACCCGACGGCGGCGGGGACGCCCCCGGGGTCCGCCGTGGTGCGGAGTTCGTCCTTCGTCCTCGCGGCATGGCTGCTGCGGGCGAGGGCGGCCCTGGGCGGACGGAACGCGCGGCCCCTGCGCGAACTGGCCGTGACGCTGCGCGGCATGCCGGACGCCATGGCCGAGACCGCGCGGATACGGGAGGAACACGGCTTGCCACCCGTACCGGTCCGCGTGATCACGGCGGGCCGACGGCCCAGGATGCCGCGCGCGCAGCTCGAACACCTGACCGCCGACCACGAGGCGCTGGCCGCGCTGTCCCCACGCGGACGGGTGCTGGTCGCCGAGCACGCGAGCCACCAGGTGCCCCACGACCAGCCGGAGGTGGTCCTCGACGCGGTCGGGGAGGTTCTGCGGGGCTGAGGTCGGCCCGGGTCGTCACGTCCGAGGCCCGAGGCGAGGGCGGCCTTCCCACTGGTCACTCCCACCGGGCGTCCGGTAGTCCCCGTCCGTGGTCGTCGCCACCGCGCGTCCGGCCGGCGGCCTCGGAGCCCGGCGGCGGACTGGACCCGGTGGCCGCCCGCGTGTTCCCCCGCCGCCTCACGGCGCCCGAACAGGCGGGGACGGGCGACGGCGGCTCAGCCGGCCGGGTCGCACCCAACGGTTCCTCCGCGCTGCCCACTCCAGGGCCGGGGCCGCGGGGCACCGGCCGGCCCCGGCGCGTCGCGTCGGAGGACCTCTCCCGACCAGGCTCCCGCCAGCCCACCGATCCGGTGGGCTGGCGGGGTACCGCCGTCACCAGCGCCCGGAGCGGCTGACCGACCGCCGCGAGGGGAGCCCAGGTCGGCGAGCCCGTCGCCGACGGCACCGCGCCGCGGGCGGTGGTGACCTCGCGTCGTTCCCGGCATCGGGACACGCGGTCGAAGGGAGCCGGATCCCACGCCCACTGCACATCCTTCGGGGGCGTCGTGGTGCGCACCCCCGTCATGGATCAGCATCTCTTCCGGGTGGTGCCGCGACACGTGGACCTGCTGCGGGTGCGCGGCAGCGCGTGTCGTGGGCCCCCGTGCTTCCCTGGTCCGCCCCCGCGCTCTGGCCCGCCCCACCGCTGGGCGAGGTCGGGAGCGGGACGCGTGCTCCGCACCTGCCGTCGGACGGGAGCGATCGGGCCTGACCGGTCTCTCGGGCGGCTGACCGCCGCCCCCGGGGTGGCGTCCCCGTCGCGGGGTGGTGGGCGGGCCGCTCCCTCGCTAGGGGGCGACCGGGCCCAGGCCGGTGGCCGCCGGGTCCGAGCGGGTGGCGGCTGGGGAGTGGCTGGTCTCCCAGGACGCCAGGAGCCGGAGCGCGTCCTCCGAGGGCGAGCCGGGTTCGGCGGTGTAGATGGTGAGGGTGAGACCCGGTTCCGCGGCCATCTCCAGGCCCTCGTAGGCGAGGGTGAGGTCACCGACCACGGGGTGGTGGAACGCCTTCGACCCGGTGCCGTGCTGTCGGACGTCGTGCGCCGCCCACCGGGTGCGGAACTCCTCGCTGCGGGTGGAGAGTTCCCCGACCAGGTCGTGCAGTTCCTTGTCGTGCGGATTGCGACCGGCCTCGGTACGGATGATCGCGACGCTGATGTCGGCGAACAGGTCCCAGTCGGGGTAGAAGCGGCGCGCGGCCGGGTCGAGGAACTGGAACCGGGCGAGGTTCGGCGGTTGGGACGGGGACGCGTGGACGTCGGAGTAGAAGGCCCGCGCGAGCTGGTTGGAGGCGAGCAGGTCCAGCCGGCCGTTGCGGACGAAGGCGGGGCCCGCCGTGATGGCGTCCAGCACCCACCGCAGGCTGCGGTGCGGCACCCACTGCCTGCTCCGCCTGCGCCGGGGCCGCGCGAGCGCGCTGGTGCCGTCCGCCGCCCTGGCGAGGTCGAGCAGGTGGGCGCGTTCGGCCTCGTCGAGCTGGAGCGCGCGGGCGAGCGCGTCCAGCACGCTGGCGGACGCGCCGGCCAGCGCACCCCGCTCCAGCTTCGAGTAGTACTCGACGCTCACGCCCGCCAGCGCGGCGACCTCGCCGCGGCGCAGGCCGGGTACCCGCCGGTGCCGGCCGGCGGGCAGTCCGACCTGGTCCGGGCTGATCTTGGCTCGCCGCGAGACGAGGAACTCGCGCACTTCCTGGCGGTTGTCCACGCACACCACGGTAGGTGCTCGCGGCCGGTGCGAGGGGTGCCCTTCTGGTACACCTCTCCGGAGGAACTCCCCGCTCGCCGGGGTCAGTGGTTGCCTGTGCCCCGGACCACGTGACACCTGCCTGGCGACCACGGGGTTTAACCACCGCCTCGATTGGAACGCCTCAGGTGGGCCCCCGGCCACCCCTGGCCGGGGGCCCCGGAGCGACGAAATGGAGACTCATCGTGCGTGGTGTGGTGCTGCGCTCCCCCGGCGACGTCCGGGTGGAGCACCGGGACGACCCGACGATCACGGCGCCGACCGACGCCGTCATCCGGCTGTCCGCGACCTGCGTCTGCGGGTCCGACCTGTGGCCCTACCGAGGGATCGAACCCGTCACCGGCCCGGCCCCGATGGGCCACGAGTACGTCGGCGTCGTCGAGGAGGTCGGCGACGCGGTGCGGACGGTGCGGCCCGGCCAGTTCGTCGTCGGATCGTTCTTCGCGTCCGACAACACCTGTGAGATCTGCCGGGACGGATACCAGAGTTCGTGCGTGCACCGGGTGCCCATGGGCGCGATCGGGTCCCAGGCCGAGCTGCTGCGGGTGCCGCTGGCGGACGGCACGCTCGTGGCGACGCCGGACCTGCCCCCAGCCGACCTGATCCCCGGCTTCCTGGCGGCCTCCGACGTGTTGGGCACCGGCTGGTTCGGCGCGGTCGCGGCGCAGGCCGGGCCGGGGAGGACCGTCGCCGTCGTCGGTGACGGGGCGGTCGGCCTGCTCGGGGTGCTCGCGGCCAGGCAGCTGGGTTCGGAGCGGATCATCGCGATGAGCCGGCACGAGCCCCGCCAGCGGTTGGCCCGCGAGTTCGGGGCCACCGACATCGTGACCGAGCGGGGTGACGAGGGCGTGGCGCGGATCAAGGACCTCACGAACGGGTTGGGGGCGCACTCGGTCATCGAGGCGGTCGGTACGCAGGAGTCGATGATGCAGGCGATCCGCTCGACCCGGCCCGGAGGTCACGTCGGATACGTCGGCGTCTCCCACGGGGTCGAACTACCGGGCGAGGAGCTGTTCTTCTCCCATGTGAACCTGCACGGCGGGCCGGCGCCGGTGCGCCGTTTCCTGCCCGAGCTGATCGACCTGATCTGGAACCGCCGGATCGATCCTGGTCGGGTGTTCGACCTCGAACTACCGCTCGACCAGGCGGCGGAGGGCTACCGGGCGATGGACGAGCGCAGGGCGATCAAGACGCTGCTCACCTTCTGATCCGTGGGAGGTGCCACCGAGCTGGCTCGTCGCGCACGTCGGCGGCGGGCGTCCGACCTGGTCGGCTGACGGACCCGCTGCCGGTGGGCTCGAACGGGTGGGGATGTCGCCGTCGCGGGCCGCGCTGGTCGTGGTCGGCGGGCCGGCAGCGGGGGATGCCCGGGGGTCGAGGCGTCCTCCGACGCCCCGCCAGGACGGTGCGGGGCGGGCGAGTCGCACCGTGCCCGCTCGGCGCCGGTGGGGTGGCGGGCGCGGTCATCGTCGAGGGGCGGGCCGGATCCCGGTGGAGAGCCGGAGTTCGAGCGCGCCTCGAACCGCCCCGGTCGTGCGGCGACCTGTCCCCGGCCAGCGCGGGGCCCCGACAGCGTGAGCACCGGCCGGGGCCAGGCCCCGGCCGACCCGTCCACCGCCCACGCTGTCCCGCGTCGCACCGTTCCCACGACGGCCCCGCGCGTCGCGGGCGGGTAGGCGGCCGGCCACGTCGGACACCGGCCCGCTCCGGCCACGGCCGGTCACGCCGGGTGGCGCCGGCGAGCGCGGCGACGGGCAGCGGACCGTGGGAAGCGCGCACGTCGGAAGAGGACACGGTGGGAGCCGCCGACACATCCTGGGTGCGGGCGCCGACGCCACCACCCACGGCCCACGGGCAGCCGTCCCGGCGCCGCGTCTTCCCAGCAGTGTCCGTCGTGGACGAAAGGACGAAGCGGATGATCGGGCTAGCCGACGCGATCGCCGACCTGACGGCTGAGGCGGAGGAGGTCGACCGGCTCGTCGCCGATCTCGAACCGCCCCGGTGGGCGCTGGACACTCCCGCACCGGGATGGACCATCGCCGACCAGGTCGCCCACCTCACCTTCATCTTCCGGCTCGCGGAGACGGCGGCGGCCGAACCCGAGGCGTTCCGGGCGATGGTCTCGGGGGCGGAGGCGGACTTCGAGGGCGCGGTCAACGCCGCGTTACCCGCGTTCCTGGGGCCGCCCGCCGAGATGCTGCGGCACTGGCGCACGCAGCGGGACCGGACGATCACGGCCCTCGCCGCGGTACCGGCCGATTCGGTGGTGCCCTGGCTGGTCCGCCCCATTCCCCCGTCCGTGCTGGCCTGCGCGGGCCTGATGGAACTGTTCGGGCACGGCCAGGACATCGCCGACGCGCTGGGCGTCCGCCGGGAGGCCACCGACCGGCTGCGCGGGCTGGTCGGTTTCGCCGTGCTCACCCGCGACTTCGGCTACCAGGCCAGGGGTATCGCACCGCCCACCGAGCCCTTCCGCTTCGAGATCAGCGGGCCGTCCGGCGACCTCTGGGCCTTCGGCCCGGAGGACGCCGGGGAACGCGTCACCGGGCCCGCGCGGGACTTCTGCCTGTTGGTCACCCGCCGGCGGCACCACGCGGACCTCGCGGTGCGGGCGTCGGGAGCCGAGGCTCGGCGCTGGGTGGAGATCGCCCAGGCCTACCGGGGCCCCGCCGGTCCTGGCCGGAGGCCGGGGCAGTTCTGAACGGGGGACGTCGTCCGGCCTGGCTCGGTGCGCGTCGGGAACGGCGCCGGGCCGGCTGGACGGCGGCTGAGCGGTGACGGTCCCCACCGGACCGGGCGGCGTGCCCCGTCCCGAGGACGGGCGGTGGCGCATGCGAGGGCGACCGGGGTGCTGGCCGTCGTGGCTTTCGACGCGGGCCGGTCGCGGTGGTCACCGCCCTCGCGGGAGGCCCGGGGCAGCATGGTCACCGCGCAGCGCGTCCCGCTGCTGCTCGGCGGACGCGGCCTGACGCTCGGGCGTCTCGGGTCGCGGTCGCGGCGGGGTGAGGGGCTGGCGAGCCTGGTGGGGTACCCGCACGGTTGGTGAGCGCCAGCGACGGGGCGGGGTGCTTCGGCGTGTCCGCCGGTGGCGGCCCCGTCGGCACTCGGGTGCGGGCCTCACCGACGCCGCACCCCAGGGTGGTCCCGCCGGCGGCATGGGGACCACCCTGGGGCCGTGGTCCCGTTCCCGTGCCCGGTCAGTCCCCGGCGCGGGTGTCACCGGCGGGGAGGGCGCGGTAGCCGCCCCCGAAGAAGGTGAGTGCCCGGTCGCCCCGGCCGCGCCGGGCCGTCACCACCTCGCCGAGGAAGACCGTGTGATCTCCGGCGGTGACGGAGGTCGTCAGCTCGCACTCCAACCAGGCCAGTGCTCCGGCCAGCAGCGGCGCCCCGGTTCGGGGCCCGGGTTCGCAGGCGACGGTGTCGAACTGGGCGGCGCCCCTGGGGCGGTTCCGGTCGGCGAAGTAGCGGGCGGTGTCCTCCTGGTCGGCGGCCAGGACCGAGACCGCGAAACCCGAGGCGGCCGTGATCGCGTCGTGCATCGTGGCGCTTCGGCCCACGCAGCACAGGACGAGCGGGGGGCGGAGGGACACCGAACTGACCGCGTTGGCGGTCATCCCGTGGACCCGTTCCCCGGTGACGGTGAGGACGACCACCCCGGTGGCGAACCAGGACATCGTCTCCCGCAGGGCGGAGGGCTCGACGACGCCCCCCGTCCCGCGTCCGTCGTGCCGCCCGGGGGCGGCGGGCGTTTCGGGCCGGTCCCGCCCGGTCACGGTGTCCCTCGCCGAGGCTCGGGAATGGTCGGGCTGCTGCCGCCACCACCGTAGGAGTACGGGGCGAGCGCGCGGCGGAGCTCCTCGGGGACCCTGGCCGGCGCGGTCGCGGAGTTGGGGCCGCGCATGCAGGCGATGCGTTGCCGGCCCCGGGCGACGAGCACCTCACCGGCCGGCTCCACCAGGACGTAGTCGAAGGTGAACTGGATCTGGGTCTGGGTCAGCTCCTCGAGCCGCATGCGGATCGACAGCTCGGAGAACGCGGTGATCTCGGAGAAGAACTCGCAGTCCACGGTGAGCGTGAACAGCTTGAGGTCCTGGCTGAGCTCGTCCAGGACGCCGGGTGCCCGCTCCCGGAGGAACATCTCCCGGCACCGCCCCTGCCAGCGCAGGTAGTTGACGTAGTACACGTTGCCGACGAGGTTGGTCTCCTCGAAGCCGACGACGTGCCGGATCTCGTAGTAGCCGGTCATGTCACCGCTCCTTCCAGGCGAGTACGGCGAAGACCACCGGGGTGGGGCGGTCGGTCACGGTCGTCATCCAGGTGGCGATCCTGATGTCCCCGGAGGCGAGGACCGCCCAGCCGTCGGGCCGGACGTGGTCCACGGTGAGGTCGACACGGGCCACCCCCGCCTTGCGGGCGCACTCCAACGCGCACCAGACCCTGGTGCTGGCCGCCGACGTCGACTCCCCGGTCTCGGCGCGGAGCAGGTCCCGGACCGGGGTCAGTGCCGGGCCGAGCAGATCAGCCCACTCGGCGTCGGTGCGTTCCACGACGGGTTCGACGTCGCAGCCGGGCCGGGCGGCCGGGCCGGCGACGACGAGGGTGAGTCCCGCTCCGTGCGCGGCGGACAGTTCGGCGCCGTCGACCTCGGGCCTGCCGTCGGGCCGGTGGCGCAGCCGGGCGGGCCGTCCCAGCGCCCGGTCCGCGGCCGCCGCCGTCCCGGCGCGGCGCCGCGCGACCGCGCCGGCCCGGTCGGCCTCGGCGGGCCCGCTCTCCTCGGCTCCCGGGCGGGCGCCGGTGTCCTGGCCGGTGGGGAAGGTCCCCGCCTGGGGTTCGACGACCACCGAACGGCGGCCACCGAGGACCGGTTCCAGGGCGCGTTCGAGCTGGGGCCCGAGCAGGGCGGGCGGCCACGGACCGGCGCCGTCGCGGCGGCGCACCGCGCGCAGGGTGAGCCCGTCCCAGCGCTCCACCAACACACCAGCGGGGTCCCGCAGGCAGATGTCGTAGGTGTGGTCGTCGCCGTCCTGGTGGCGCTCGCGCGCTTCGAGGACGAGGTACTCCGGGGGGTCGTCCACCCGCGCCGCCGACCACAGTCGCTCCACTCCCCGGGGCAGCAGGGTCGCGTCGGGTACGCAGCACTGGAGGGCGTGCATCGCCGCGTCCCGGGTGCCGGGGTCGGCCATCAGCAGCGGGGCTGGGACGAAGTCGCCGAACCAGGCGGTCGAGGCGTCGACGGAGAGCTCGGCCACGACGTGCCGGGCGGCGGCTCGCCGGTAGCGCAGCAGTCGGCGGAACCTGCCCCCCTGGAACAGCAGGTTCCCGTACATCTCGGTGGCGGGGTCGACGGGCACGGCGGTGAGCAGGTGGTCGGTGGGTTCGGTCCCGGGGTCGGGGAGCTCCCGGGTGCGGGGCACCCTCAGCCTGGCCCGGAAGTGGTCGGCGCCGAACCCGGTCTCCTCGCTGCGGAGGACGACGTCGACGGTGCCGTCCTCGACGAGCAGCGCGGCCAGCCGGATGGTGGTGGAGCCGCCGGGGCGCACGACCACGGGGCGGAGGAACTCCACGTCGGTGAGCACCGGTGCGTCGGGCCGTCCGGTGAGGACGGAGGCGACCTGGCTCATCGCCTCCATGCCCATCACGGCGGGGAACAGGAGGTCACCGTCGAGGAGGTGGTCGGCGAGGTAGGGGTCGGCACCCACCGACAGCCGGGCCTCGGTGACCAGTTCGACGCCCTCGTAGTGCACGAGGACGCGTTCGACGAACCGGAGCAGCGGGGGCTCCTGGCGGGGCGTTCCAAGCGTGGGCAGCCCGGCGGTGCGGCCCGCCACCACCAGGGCGGCGGGTCCCTCGGGGTCGGCCAGGATGCCCCGGAGCGCGGCGACGCCCTCCTCGGCGGGGATCGGGGTGATGCCCTCGCGCAGCAGCGACTCGATCACACCGAGGCGTTCTCCCATGCCGGCTCCGGACCAGACCGACCATTCCAGGGCCACCGTCCGCGTGTGGGGGTGGTCCCGGTGGAAGCGGAGGGTCAGCTCGGTCAGCCAGTCGTTGGCGGTCGCGTAGTGCGCCTCGCCGCGCAGGCCGGTGCGGCCGATGATGCTGCCGAAGGTCACCAACAGCCGGAGCCGGTTGGTGTCCACGGAGGACAGCACGGCGCGCAGCCCGTCGATCTTAGGGGCGAGGGTGCGTCGGAAGTGCCCCTCGGTGAGGCCGGTGAGGGCGGTGGGTTCGTTGCGGCCGGCGCCGTGCAGGACGGCGGTCACGGGCCCGAACTCGGCTTCGGCCCGGGCGATCGCCGCGGCGACCTGGTCGGGTCGGGTGACGTCGGCGCGCTCGTACCGGTAGCGGACTCCCTCCACCCCCAGGCGTTCGAGGTTCGCGGCCAGTTCGGGGTCCTCGCCCGGGTCGGAGCGGCCGAGGAGGAGGGCGGCCGCGCCGGTGTCGCGGGTGATCGCCAACGCGCACTCCGCCGTGATCCCCTTGCCACCGCCGGTGACGACCAGCACGTCGGTGGCGTCCAGTGGTGCGGTCGTGGTCGCGGTGGGGGCGGTGGGGACGCGGGCGGTGAGGACGGGGACGGTGCGCACACCGTGGGCGTCGTAGCGGACCTCGGTGTAGGCGGTCGTCGCGGCGACCTCGCCGACGACGCGGTCCACCGTCCGGGCCAGGTCGTGCGGGTCGTCGGGTTCGACGTCGGGCAGCTCCACGACGGTGGTGGGAGTCCGAGCCTCGAGGTGGACGGTCTTGGCCAGGCCCGACGCTCCCAGGTCGCGCTGCACCACGACGAATCGGGTGCCGGGCGCGGCGGTCGCGGCGGCGCGCCCGGCCGCCAGGATGCGGCCCACCTGGTCCTCGCCGCCCTCGCCGGGGAGGGCCAGCAGGACGCCGTCGCCCAGCCCGGCGGCAGACAGGGCGGCGCGCAGCGGCTCGGCGAGGCGGTGGCCGGGCGGGGCGTGCACCGCCCAGTTCGTGGCGGTGGGAGCGGCGGGTGGGGCGGGCGCCGCCGGTCTCGGTTCAGGGACGTGCCGCAGCGCGAAGGCGCGCACCCAGGGGCCGACGCCGGCGGCTTCCCCCGTCTGGTGGTCGTCGTCGCGGCTGGTGGCCGCCAGGTCGTCGATGAGGTCGGCCAGTTCCCCGAGTCGGACGGTGGCGAAGTTGGGGGTGGCGGCCAGCGGTGGGCGCCGCAGTTCCCGGACGGCCTCGTTCACGATCTGCCCGACCGTGATCGAGCTGAGGTGCAGGTCGTCCAGCGGGTGGGTGGCCGCGTCGATCGTGTCCGGGGGCAGTTCGGCTCGGTCGGCGGCCAGCCGGCGCAGGACCTCCAGGGTGGGGGCGTCCGCCTGGCTGGGGACGTCCGCCGGGGTCGCCTTCGACGCGGTGGTGGTGGGGGCGGGTTCCGGCGCCACGGCTGGTGGGGGCCCGCCCGGTGACGGGGTGGCCGTCGTGCCGACCAGGCCGGTGTCGAGGTCGGGGGCGGTCTCGCAGGGGTTGGCCAGGAACGTCATCGACCCGTCGCGCGGTATCGGCCGGATGACCCGGTCCTCGAACAGGGCGGCCGCGCGCACGTCGACGCCCAGCGCGAAGGCGGCGGCGACCACGGAGAGCAGCGGGGCCAGGGAGGGGCTGTCGGTGTCGACGGCGAGCGCGGGGACCTCGGGGGCGATGTCGCCCAGCAGCCGGGTCAGCACCCGACCCGGGCCGACCTCGACGACCAGGTCCGCGCCCTGGGCGGCGGTGGCGGCCGCGCGGTCGAAGCGGACGGGGTGGGTGATCTGGTCCCGCAGCAGGTCACGCGGGTCGACGTCGCGGTCCAGTTCCTCGCCCGTCACGGAGGAGATGACGCGTCGGTGTGGTGGTGCGAAGTCGACGGTGGCGAGGTGGTCGGTCATGGCCTCGGCGGCGGGCGCGACCAGTGGGGAGTGGAAGGCGTGGGACACGGCGAGGCGGGTGGCGTCGATCCCGGCGGCGCGGGCGGCGTCGCACACCCGGTCCACGGCCGGGGCCGGCCCGGAGATGACGGTCTGCCGGGGACCGTTGTAGCCGGCGATCACCACGTCCCTGGCCTCGGCAGCCGCGTCCGGGTCGGTCGCCTCGTCCGTGGCGAGTCGGATGAGGCGACCGACCTCGGCGGGGCCGGCGGTGAGTCCGGCCATCCCGCCGCCGCCTCGGCTGGCGGCGGCCATCACCCGGCCCCGTGCCGAGGCCAGCGCGCTGACCTGGTGGTCGTCGAGCGCCCCGGCCCAGTGCAGCGCGGTCAGCTCGCCGAGGCTGTGCCCCACGGCGGTGTCGGCGTCGACGCCGAGCGCCCGGAGCACGGTGAGTGCGGCGAGCGAGCCGGCGACGATGCGGGGTTGGGCGTTCTCGGTGGCCGTCGCGTCCAGCTCCCCGGCGTCGCCCGCGCGTTCCCGCGCCGTCTCGAACGGGGTCCGGGCGGCGGGGAAGCGGCGGCGCAGCGCTCCGGCGGCCGCCCGGCCCGATCCCTGGCCGGGGAACAGGTACACGATGTGCGGGGTGTCGCCCCGGTCGGCCAGGAACACCCCCTCCGCCGGTGACAGGAAGGGCACCTCGTCCCCGTCCAGCGCGGTGAGCAGGCGTTCCAGCCGACGGGCCGCCTCCTCCGGGGTGCCGGCGACGATCGCGGCCCGGGTTGGCCGGCCGGCGAGTTCGTCGGCCAGGACCGCGGCGAGGTCGGCCAGCTCGGCGTAGGCGAGCCGGTGGACGATCGTCACCAGCTCCGCGACCCGGGACCGCAACGAGGCCCGGTCCTCGGCGTCGAGCAGCAGCAGTTCGGCGTCCTGCCGGGAGGCCACGGCGGAACGGGTGCGGTCGTCGAGGGTGTGGCGTCGGGTGACTCCCGGGGGCTGGTCGACGGCGATGTGGGTGTTGATGCCGCCGAAGCCCATCGCGGAGACCCCGGTGCGGACGGGCTGGTCGACCGGCCAGGGCTCCGCCTGGTCGGGGACGTAGACGGCGGCGTCGGGGGCGCGGAGGCCCGGGTGCGGTGTGTGGTGGCCGGTGGCGGGCGGGATGACCTGGTGGTGCACCGCGAGGACGGCCTTGATGAGACCGGCGACCCCGGCGGCGGCCTTGGTGTGCCCGATGTTGGCCTTGACGCTGCTCAGCGCCGCGGGTCTCGCCTCGGGGGCGGCCTCCCGCCGCGCCGAGGACAGCGCGTCGATCTCGGTGGCGTCGCCCAACGCGGTGCCGGTCCCGTGCCCCTCGAAGTAGGAGACGGTTCCGAGGCCGTAGCCGGCGCGGTCGTAGGCCCGGGTGAGGGCCCGCCGGTGTCCGGTGGCCTCGGGGCGGGTGATGCCGCCCCGCCCGTCGGAGGAGATCCCCCACCCGGCGAGGGTGGCGTAGATCCGCCGGCCCTCGGCCAGCGCGTCGGCCTCCCGCATGAGGACGAGGAGACCGCAGCCCTCCCCCGGCCAGAACCCGTTGGAGTCGCGGTCGTAGACCTTCATCTCCGAGGTGGCCAGCGCCCCGGTCTTGGCGAATCCGATCACCTCGAACGGGTCGATGGACAGGTCGACGCCGCCGGCGAGGGCCACGTCGAGGTCGCCCTCGGCCAGTGCGGTGGCGGCGGTGGCCACCGACAGCAGGGAGGACGAGCAGGCGCCGTCGACGGTGTAGCCGCCGCCGCCGAGGTCGAAGTGGTTGCAGATCCGGCCGGCGATGGTGTTGGAGAGGCCGCCGGCGAGGGAGTCCTCGTCGACCGGGGGGAAGGGGGCCTTGTACCGGGGTTCGAGGTCGAGCAGGAACCGGGAGATCTCCTGGTCGTCCCAGCCCCGGTCGGTGAGGGCGGCGGCGAGGGTGCGCCGGACGTAGGGCCAGCGCAGCCGCATCATGCCGGCGCGGGTGAACTCCCCGGTGAGGCTGTTGCCGATCACCACCCCGGTGGTGGCGGAGGGCAGTCCGGCGCCGTCGGGGTATCCGGCGTCACGGAGGGCGTGGGTGGCGACGTCCAGCGCCAACCAGTGGGTGAGGTCGGTGACCCGGTAGGTGCTGCCGGCGACCTTGTGGGCGACCCGGTCGAACTCGAAGTCGCGGAGGACCGCGGCCTTGGTGGCGTAGAAGCGGTCCGGTGCCGCCGGGTCCGGTGACCAGTAGTCCGCGCGGTTCATGCGTTCGTCCGGCAGCGGGCGGAAGGCCCGCCGGCCGGCGAGTACGTTCGCCCACAGGTCGTCCGGGGATTCGGCGTCCGGGTAGCGGAGGCCTATTCCGACGACTGCGATTCGCGCGCTGTTCATACACCCCACCGTCTCTGGATTCTCGGGCGACGGACTTCTCGCCGTGGTGGCGGGTCCGCCGTCGACCGCCGCCGGGCCGGTTCCGCGTGCCCGTGCACCCGACGTGCTCGCGCTGTCTCGCTCGTTGGAAATGGACAGCGGTGGTCATCCGGTTCGGGGCGGTGGTATTCGCACCCGTTCCGAGCCGATCGTCCGTCACGACCGTGTTCGGTGTCTTCTCTGACGGTGCGCGGTGTTCCTCGGTGGTTTCGGTCGCGGGTCGTCCGCCGGTTTTCCTCGGCCGTGGGGAACGCGGAATCGGGGGTGCTGGCGGAATGGTGCGCGGGGTGTGGCGGTTCCGGGGTGGCGGGATCGCGGAGCCGGTGCGGCGGGTGGGGCGCAGGTTGGGAGAGGACACGGGCGGGGCGCGAGGTGCAGGCTGGTCGGGGTCGGCGGAGCGGGGCCAGCGGCCCAACGCCGCTCCGCCGCCGGGTGCCCCACGCGGCGGGTGGGGCGTGTCCGCCCGCCCGTGGTCCACCGTCCACCGTCCACCGTCGAGTCCGACCGCGCGGCGTCGCGTCGCCGGGTCCGCTAGGGGGTTGTCACGATGCCGACGTTCCTGGGCTCACTGCGTCGCCTGGTACTGGCGCCGTCGCTGGCCGATGTCTCCTTCGACGGCCGGGGTTTCCCCGGTCCACGCACGCCGGACACCCCCGCTCTGGAGGCGATCCCCCAGGCGGTGGTGTGCGGGTTCGAGTGGGGGATCGACGCGCGCGGCGTGGGGGAGGTGGAACGTCGTCTGCGGCTGGTGGAGCCGGCGATGCGCGGGTTCGCGGTGGAGGGCGCCACGATGGCGTTCACCGTGCTGGACGCGATGAGCGGTGGTGTCCGCACCCGGGACCTGTTGCGCGGTGAGGGGGCGCCGCACCTGTTCCTCGCCTACATCGGCATCGGGTTCGCGATGGCCCGCCTGCCGCGCGTCCTGTGGCGGCGGGTGCTCCCGGACCTGGCGGGCACCTCCCCGTACCACCCCACGATGAGCTGGTTGGCCGTCGACGGGTACGGCTTCGACCTGGCCTACTTCCGGACCCGCCACTGGGTGGGGGGTCAACGGGTGCCCGCCGCCTACGCATGGCAGGGCGACTCCGGGTACTTCCCCCGGGCCGCCGACCAGGGTGTCGGTCGGGCGTTGTGGTTCGTCCACGGTGCCCGGGTCGACGATGTCGCGGACGCGGTGGAGCGGTTCCCCGAGCGGCGGCGCGGCGACCTGTGGTCGGGCGTCGGCCTGGCGGCGGCCTTCGCGGGCGGGGGGACGGCGGAGGCGACCTCGGCGTTGCGGCGCCGTGCGGGCGCGTACCGCGCCGAGCTGGGACTGGGCGCGGTGTTCGCGGCGTCGGCGCGGAACCTCGCCGACCACGTGCCCGAGCACACCGCCCGGGTCGTCGAGGGCCTGGCGGGGTTGACGGTTCCCGAGGCGGTGCGCTTGGCGGAGTCGACGGCGACCCACACCTCGGACGGGGACGTGCCGCCGTACGAGGTGTGGCGGGGGCGGATCCGGCACGCGCTGGGCGGTTCGTGAGCCCTCCGGCGTCGGTCCGCCGCGTCGACCGGGGTGGGGTGGGGTGCCGGGGAGTGGGCGGGCGAGGGTTGCCCACCGCCCGGCGTCTCCCGCCTTTCCGGGGCGGGGAATATCGGTTGCTCCTGCCAGCGCGGCGCTGGTAGCGTCGAATTCACGTGCCGCGAAGGGAGTTTCACGGCGGTGGCCTCCTGAGCTGGCAGCGTCGAGACCTGTCGTCGTTTCCTGACCCACCGCCTCCACGGAGGCGAACCACCGTGCCACGCGTCGAATTCCCTTCGGACACCACCTGCCCGGTTTCCGGCGGCCCTGGGATCGGTCGCGCGTCGAATTCCGGTGGGAGCACCACCGGCCGCGCGGTGGGCGGCATTGACCAAGCGGTGTGGCAGGCGATCGATCGCATCCTGGACAACGTGGGCGAGATGGTGACCGTCGAGGACCTGGCCCGCGCCGCCAGGTACAGCAAGTTCCATTTCTCGCGCGCTTTCCAACGGGTCACCGGGATCTCGCCGGGCCGTTTTCTCGCCGCGGTCCGAATCCAGGAGGCGAAACGACTTCTGGGCACGACGTCGTTGTCGGTCGCCGAGATCAGCCACCGCGTCGGCTATGCCAGTGTGGGAGCTTTCGGGTCGAGGTTCGCCAGCACGGTCGGGGTGTCCCCCACGACCTTCCGGCGGATGGTGGGCCGGGTGTCCCACCGCACGGGCGCTGGCGTGTCCCGCGCGGTGGCGTCCGCTGCCCCGCCCCGGGTCGGGCCACGCGTGGAGCGTCGGCGGGCCGAGGAGCGGGTGGGCCGGGAGGGCCGGCGGTCCCGGGGGAAGGATCTGTCGATCCCGCGACCGGGGTCGTGAGGGGCGCGGGTGGCTGGCGCACCCGGCCGGGCGGCGCGGCGCCGGCCCGCCCGGTTCGGGCGGTGGCCCGAGGTGGCGCGACTGGCGGCGGGTCCCGGCCCGGCCGAGGACGCCCCGGCCGGGCCTGGCCGGGGCGTTGGGGTCACTCGGCTCGGTGCACCGTCATCGCCAGGCCACCGCGCACCCGCAACGACAGCATCGGTTCGGGGACGACCGCCCGTCCCGGGACCCCGGTGAGCCGCAGCTCCCGCATGAGCACGGCGAGGACGAAGACCGCCTCGAGCATGCCGAGGTTGCTGCCCACGCAGAAGCGGGGTCCCGCGCCGAAGGGCAGGTAGGCGTACCGCGGGCGGCCCTCCAGCTGGTCGGGGGCGAACCGTTCCGGGTCGAAGCGGTCCGGGTCCGGCCACCACGCGGGGTGCCGGTGCAGGGTGTACGGGCAGATGAGCACGTCGGCCCCCGCGGGCACGTGGTATCCCCCGACCTCGTCGTCCTCCTGGGCGATCCGGGGCAGGATCCACACCGGCGGGTAGAGGCGCATGGCCTCCTTGACGACCATCTGGGTGTAGGTGAGGCGGGTCAGGTCCTCGTGCCGGGGTGCCCGGTCGCCGAGCACCGCCCGGGCCTCCGCCCGCAGCCGCTCCGCGACCGGGGGGTGCCGGTCGATCAGGTGCAGGCTCCAGCCCAGCGTGCTCGCGGTCGTCTCGTGGCCGGCCAACAGCAGGGTGACGAGTTCGTCCCGCATCCGGGTCGCGCCGACCCGGGGATCGGGTTCGCGCCGGGTCGACTCGATGAGCCGGCTCAGGACGTCGTCGTCGGGGACCCCCTGGCGTCGGGGGCCTCGGGCGTCGCGGTCGGCGACCAGGCGGTCGACGATCCGCCGCAGCTCGGCGCGGGCGCGCCGGAACCGCTGTTGCCTGGGCAGCGGCGCCCACGTCGGCACGGTGCCCATCGTGACCATCTCGAACATCGCCTGGTCCTGGACGGCTTCGAAGGCGTGTCCCACCGTGTCGAAGGCGTTGAGGTCGACGTCGAGCAGGGTGCGACCGAGCACCCCGAGGGTCATGGTGTTCAGCTCGGCGACGAGGTCCACCGCCGGGCCGCCGACGCGGGCGCGGAGCCGGTCGACGAGGGTGGTGGCCTCCTCGGCCACCACCGGTGCCAGCCCGGTGATGCGGCGTTGCTGGAAGACGGGTTGGATCGTCCTGCGCTGGGTGCGCCACAGCTCGCCCTCGCTGGTGAGCAGGCCGTCACCCAGGGCGCGGCGGGCCTGCACGAGACCGATGCCCTTGTGGTAGTTGCCGGCATTGTCGGCCAGGACGTGCTTGGCGTGGTCGGGGTGGTTGAAGAAGTACAGGGCCTTGGGGCCGATCGCCAGGCGGGAGGCGTCCCCGAAGCGGGCCGCCGCCGTGGACATCAGTCCGAGGCGGTCGGCGGCCAGCTTCCGGAGCATCGAGGGCGTCTCCCACCGGGACGGCCCGGGCGGCGTGCGCCGCCCGTGGTCGGTGGTCATCCTCGGCGCACCTCACTCGCCGTCCCGGGCGGCCCGTCGGCGCTGGGGGCCGCGCCCTCGGTGGAGGGCCCGGTGCCCTCCTGGCGCTCGGCGGGGGCGGGTGCCGCGCCCCCGCGGGTTCGGCGGGTGTCGCCGCCCGGCGGGACGCCTCGAACTGGGCGCGGGACCGTTCGCTGTGGTGCAGGCCCCACAGGAAGGCCCCGCGCACCAGGCACACGATGGCGGTGGCGAAGAAGATCCCGTAGGCGATGTGCATGGCGGTCAGGACGCCGTAGGCCGCGGCGACGCCACCGCCGAAGGCGACCTGCGCCCAGGGCCGCGACGGGGTCGTGCCCGGGTCGGTGATCATGTAGTTGGTGAACAGGATGAACGCGACGCCGGTCATCGTCGCGAGCCCGCCGGGGATCGAGGTGCCCTCCAGCAGGCCCCGGATCACGGCCTGGAGCGCGAACCCGCCGACCCAGCCGGCGATCAACCACATCCGCCCGGTCAGCTTCGCGTTGATCATGGTCCCGCCGAGGACGATCAACGCGGGGATGAGCCAGTCCACCCATCCGGTGACGTGTTCGGTGAAGTGGTAGGGCGGCGCGATGCTGGCCCAGGGGAACAGCAACAGGATCACGGTGATCCCGAAGTTGGACGGGTTCATGTAGTGGCGGAGCCTGCCCCGGACCGGCGCCCGCAACACCCACTTGGTGCCCACGGCGACCAGGACGCCGAACATCATCACGAAGACCTGGTCGTTGACGTAGATGAGCATGTTCAGGGCCAGGCTGGTGATGTGCGCCGGGTAGAGGAACTCCACCACGCCCCGGACCCCGCCGCCGAGGTACCGGGGTGCCCGGCCCTCGGAGTGCGCGGCGATGCGTTCCAGCACGAGTTCCACGGTGTAGCCGGTGGCCAGCGCGATGAACGGCCACAGCCAGGGTTGTTCGAAACCGAGCACGGTGTAGCCGAGGATGTTGAAGACCGTGATCGAGATGGCGAACCGGCGCAGCGCCGTGGTGACCTTGTTGTCGTGACGCGGCGGGGCCGCTGTCGTCGTCTTCTCCGCCATGTCCCTCAGTCCTCCCGCACGGTGGCGCCGAGCCGCAGCGTGTGCTGGCCGGTGTCGAGTCGCAGCTGCTCTTCCCGGACCGTGCCGCCCCGGTCGCGCCAGGCGATCTCGACGTCGAGCGGGGACGCGACGCCGTGGCCCAGTCCGATGTGCACCTCGTGGCTGCGTTTGCCGGCGTGGCCGCTGCCGCCGTCGACCCGCGACACGAACCGGCGCCCGTCGGCCCTGGTGACGGTCACCTGGGCACCGACCACGGGCGAGCCGGGCGCGGCGAGCTCGCCGGGGGCCGGTTCCTCGTCGTGGACCAGCCGCAGGTTCAGGTAGTCGCCCGGGTTCGGGGCGGTGTTGCGGTAGAACAGCGGTTCGTCCCACTGCCGGGCGATGGCGAAGTCGAGCGTGCCGTCGCCGTTGGAGTCGCCGGTGGCGATCCCCCGGGTCGGAACGGGCACGGCGAGCCCGAGTTCCCGGGAGAGATCGACGTAGCGGCCGTGGTCGCCCTTGGCGAAGAAGGCCATGTGCTGGTCGCCGCCGATGTCGTCGCCCTCGCTGATCCTCGGCCAGGCCTTCGGGTTGCTGAGCAGGGTGTCGTTGGCCGCGGCCAGTTCCTGGAGCTGCGGCCAGCGGTTGGTCTTGCCCTTCACGAATCCGGTGGCCTGGGCGACCACGAGATCGCCGCTGTTGTTGAAGTCGGCCATCTTGGCGTCCCACCCCCAACCCGACCAGGCGAGGTGGAGCTGCGCGCTGCGGTCGGTCCAGGGCGCGTTCCCCTCCTGGAGCCGTTCTCGCACCTCGTCCTTGTCCTCGGCGTCGCTGATGAACGCGAAGTGGCTTTCCTGGATGCCGAAGGAGGTGGTGATGTTGCTGACGAACATGTCGTACATGCCGTCGCCGTCGAGGTCCCCGAAGTCGACGCCCATGCCCTTGAACGAGTCCATGCCGATGACCTTGGACTTGGGGATCATCGCCTTGCGGTCGCCCTCGACGACGCTGAACCTGATCTCCCCGGGCACCGACCGGTTGTGGAGCAGGCGGTCGGGGCCGAAGTCGTTGCCGACGTAGAGTTCCGGCAGCAGGTCCCCGTCCATGTCGTTGGCGCCGGAGGCCAACGCCCAGCCGGTGCGGGCGTCGTCGTCGGGCACCACGTCGCTGACCAGCTCGAAGGTGACGGAGTGCTCGTCCTCGTCGGTCAGCCCGGTCCACCGCAGGAAGTAGTCCTCGCCTCCGTTGAACGCCCGGGACATCGAGTAGTTCATCTCCACTCCCCCGCTGACGGAGTCGTCGAGGACCGGGCCGTGGGGGAAGTAGTTGCCGACGAAGATGTCGAGGTGGCCGTCTCCGTCGAAGTCGTCCACGGCGACGGTGTTGGTGTTCCACTGCGGACCGTCGTACTCGCCGCCGGTGGCACCGGGGACCACCTCGGTGGCCCGGTAGGTCTCCGGGCCGAACGACGAGGCGCCGGGGTCGGCCAGGTACAGGATCGGCGTCCGCCCCCAGTAGTAGACGAGCAGGTCGAGCCGTCCGTCCTCGTCGAAGTCCCCTGGCACGCAGCCCATCGGGGCCATCACGTCGTTCATCGGGAGGTCGCCGGGGTCCAGGACGAAGGCGTCGTAGCGGTCCGACCCCTCGCCCGGTGTCGGGGTCACCACGACCTCGTCGAACCGGGGGTCGGTCAGGCACAGGTCGTTCGCCAGGCCGTCGCCGTCGAGGTCGTTCATGGCGATGGAGGCGCCCACCGAGGAGATCCAGGCGTCGATGTGGCTGTAGTCCTGGTTGACCGAGCGGATCGTCCGTCGCGGGAGCCCGCTGGGCAACTCGATGGACATCGGCTCGAACCCGTACTCGGCGGCCATCGCCTCGACCTCCTCCGCGGAGGAGGTGGGCAGTCGCACGGCGAGGAACGTACCGGCGATGAGCACCACGGCGGTCACGCCGGCGAGCTGCCTGCGTATCCAGCCAGCTGTCGTGAACATGTCGTCAGGACCTCCCATGAGAGACGAACTCGTCGGCGATGCGGCGTCGCCAGACCTCGAAGGCGGGCACGCCCCCGGGCCCCGTGGCCGTGGGGTCGGGACGTGCGGAACGGGACACCAGGGCGGCGGCCTCGGCATCGAGCCCGCAGAACACGTGGGTGGCGACCGAGGTGTGGGGCACGACGAGCCCGGCGCGCACGCGGGCCTCCGCCGCGAAGGACGAGCCCTGCGCGACGTCCGGGCGGTGCGGCCCGGCCCGGTCGGCGAGCCGGCGGAGCTCGTCCTCGTCCGCCCCGCCGAGGTAGGTGGCGGCCAGCCCCACCCCGCTGTACAGGTCCCCCGCCGGCTGGCCGGGTAGGTGTCGACCAGGTCCGCGGCCCGTTGGGCCTCGGTTCCGGCGACGAACCACAGGGCCCGGCCGATGCCCTGGTCGATGGCCCGCTGGGCGTAGTCGGAGTCGAAGGGGGCGGGTAGCACCGGTTCGAGGTACCGCTCGGCCACGTAGCGGCGGGTGTGGAAGTAGGCCTGGTGGAAGCCGTAGCCGTCCAGCGCCAGCCACCGCAGGAGCGGGTCGGGCAGGTGCAACCTCGACCACCGGAAGCGGGGGACGCGGGCCATCGCCCACCCCACCCCGATGTAGGCCATGTAGACGTGGGCGTCGCCCCGCCCGGCGAGGAGGTCGAGGACGCGGCGGCCACTGGTGAGCGGCAGGGCGTCCAGGACCGCGCACCCCATCGCGGCTCCCTCGTACCCGAATCCCCGGAAGGAGCGGGGCAGTCCTTCCAACCGGTCCTCGGCGTCGCTCACCGCCCGGGCCTCGGCCGCGTAGGAGTACGCGGTGAGGAAGGTGCGGCCGACGGTTTCGATCAGGTCCCTGGCCTCCGTGCTCTTCTCGTGGAATCCGCGCGTCGACACCTCGGTCGCCGCCATTCCCGGAGTCAGCACGAGACTCCTGATCCTTCGGATGAGCCGAACCACCGCACTTCCCTTCCACGAATTCCACGGATCGGGCGGTGAACCTGGCGCCCGGAGAAGACCATCACAGACGGCACCAGGCCGAACCACTCCTCACGTGCGGAAACGTCAGGCGTTCTGGCCTTCGCCCTTCGCGGGTCGACGCGCCGAGCACGCCGTGAGATGCGCGGAGCGCCGGTCCGATCGGAGCATCGTGCCACCGAGGACGCGAATATCCGGGCTGGTGAGCGGATTCGCCGGCAGCGGACGGGAACTCGTTTCCGGCGATTCCGGCCGTTCCGGAAGGACGCGGAATCGGACGTTCTCGCGCGCGCCGGTCGGGCGAGCCGGGTCGTGAACCCCGGCCCGGTGCGGAAGACGACGCGGCCCCACACGAGGAGGCGGGATGCCACCGGACGGTACCGACGAGGAACGGACGAGGATGACGATCGAGGCGTTCGCGGACACGATCGTGCCGGGGGCCAAGCGGTCGCCCGGGGACGCCGCGATCGCGGGGGTCTCCGAGGGCGGCGGGGCCGTGGAGTCGGGCGCGTTCGCCCTGCTGACCGATCCGGCCAGCGGCTTCGCCGAGGCGCTCGGGCCGCTGGCCGCGATGCTCAACGGGCACGCCAGGACGTTCGCCGAGGGGCGGGGGGCGCCGCCCGAGGAGACGCTCCCCGAGTTCGTGGCGTTGCCCTACGAGGAGCGGGCCGCCCTCGTCCTCCGGCTGACGGCGCCGGACAACCCCGAGCGGGACGGCTGGGTCGCCCTGGCGATGTTCAGCAACATGGCGTTCGACACCGCGGCGCACCTGCACACCGCGGACGCCTTCGCCGAGGGCCACCCCGGCCTGCTCACCATCGGTTACGCGCCGGCCGACGACGATGGACTCTGGCGCTTCGCCGACTACTCCTACGGCCGGGTTCTGGCCGAGACCCATCCGGACACGACGGCCTCAGGGAGCCCGGCATGAACGCCACCGAACGCACCGACGTCGTCGTGGTGGGCAGCGGGTTCGGGGGTGCCATCACCGCCTACCACCTGGCGGCCGGCGGCGCCCGGGTGGTGCTGCTGGAACGCGGGCCGTGGCTGTCCAGCGAGGACTTCGACCACGACTTCAAGCTTGGCTCGTCGTACACGCGTGTCTTCGACTTCGTGGTGGGCGACGGGATGAGCCTGCTCGGGGGGAACTGCGTCGGGGGTGGCAGCGTCGTCTACTTCGCGGCGATGCCCCGGGCGCCCCGGTTCGTCTTCGACCGGCAGGGTTCCCTCGGGCGGCGGATGTGGCCGGCCTCGATCACGCGCGACAGCCTCGACCCCTGGTACGACCGGGTGTCCGAGTCCTTGCCCGTCACCCGGCAGAGCTGGGACGACGTGAGCTACGCCGGCGGGCTGTTCGCCGCCGCCTGCGCGCACGCCGGGCGGTCGGCCAACCCGGTCCCGGTGGCCATCGACACCGGCCGCTGCACCAACTGCAACTGGATGATGGCGGGCTGCCGCTTCGACGCCAAGCGGTCGCTGCTGCTCAACTACCTGCCCTCCGCGGTGGATCACGGGGCCGAGATCCGACCGTTGCACGAGGTGCAGCGGATCTCCCGCGTGGACGGGGGCCGGTACCGGGTGCACTACGAGACGGTCGACGCGGAGGACTACCGGATCACCACTGGCGGCGGGACGATCGACGCCTCGATCGTGGTGCTGGCCGCGGGCGCGGGCGCCACCCCGGTCATCCTCCAACGGTCGGAGGCGGAGCTGGGGGCGATGCCGCACGCGGTGGGACGCTACTTCTCCGGCAACGGGGAACGGCTGAACACCGCGATCGTCGACGAGGACCGGGTCTCCGAGCTGTTCGGGCTGTCCCGGCCGGACGGCCGGGCCTACGAGGCGAACCAGATCGGCAAGGGACCGGTGGTGGCGAGTTGGGACCACCTCGACGGCGACCTGCCCGAGTACTCCCGCTTCTCCCTTGAGCAGCTGTACTTCCCGCCGGGGCTGGGCACGATCCTCGCGCAGGCCCCGGACGCGGCGGGGGGCCCGACCTGGTTCGGCCGGGAGAAGAAGGAGGTGCTGCGCCGTTGGCGGTCGTGGCTGACGATCTTCTCCATGACCGAGGACGACAACGAGGGCGTCTTCGGCGCACCGCCGCCCCGGGGCAACGCCTACCGCATCTCCCAGCAGATGCTCGGCCGGGGAACGATCAGCTACCGGCCGACGGCGAACACGCTGCGGGGGTGGGCCGAGTCCGACGCGGAGGTCAGGCGCGTCATGGAACGTGACGGGTTGTCGAAGGTCATGCCGTGGACCAACGACGTCGTCGGCGCCTACACGGTGCACCCGCTGGCCTCGTGCCGGATCGGCGACGACCCGGCGACCTCCGCCCTCGATGACCGGCACGAACTGCGCGGTCATCCCGGCATCTTCGTCACCGACGGCTCCGCGGTGCCCGGGGCGTTGACGGTGAACCCCGCGCTCACCATC
Organism: Actinoalloteichus caeruleus DSM 43889; assembly: GCF_000429185.2. Classification (GTDB taxonomy): domain Bacteria; phylum Actinomycetota; class Actinomycetes; order Mycobacteriales; family Pseudonocardiaceae; genus Actinoalloteichus_B; species Actinoalloteichus_B caeruleus. The sequence continues at coordinate 1,547,118 of NZ_AUBJ02000001.1, forward strand.
GCCGCCCTGGCCGAGCGGGCCGTGCCCGCGATCGTGGACGCGGCTCGCGAACGGGGGGTCGACGTCCGGTACGGAGCTCCCGCTCCCTCGGGCACGACCTCGTCCGCCGGAGCGGGCGGCCCGACGGGGGCGCGACCGAGGTGACCGGTCCGCTGGTGCGGGCGGCGGTGCGGAGGTCGTTGGGGCGAACCCGCCACGTCACCCCGGTGCTCCCCTCCGCCGCGACCGGGGTCGTCGCCGAGGTGTACCGGGAACTCGAGCGGGACTTCGGAGTGCTGGCTCCCCCGATCGCGGTGCTGTCACCGGCCCCGCACCTGCTCGCCGCGTCCTGGTCGCTGCTCCGCGAGACGCTGGTCGTCGACGGTGCGGTGGACCGGCCGGTGAAGGAGGCGGTCGCGGCGGCGGTGTCGGCGTCCAACTCCTGCCCCTACTGCGTCGAGGTGCACGGTTCCGCCCTGCGCGGGCTGGGGTCGGGTGCGGCGGCGACGGCGATCGTGGCGGGGCGGAGCGGCGAGGTCGGTGATCCTCGGCTCCGCGCCGTCGTCGAGTGGGCGGGGGCGGGTGGACCGGGGGCCGGTGCGCCGCCGCCCCCCGAACCCTTCCCCGTCGGGCATCGCGCGGAACTGGTCGGCGTCGCGGTCACCTTCCAGTTCCTGAACCGGCTGGTGAACGTGTTCCTGGAGGAGTCACCCACCCCCGCCGGGGTACCGGCCGGGGTGCGCGGCGGCGTGCGGAGCCTGCTGGCCCGCCATCTCGGGCCGCCGCCGGCCGCGGGGTCGGGCCGGGGACTTCGGAGCGGGGCGGGGAACGCGAGGATCCTCCACCGGACCTGGGGTGGGCGGCGGCGCATCCGGGGATCGGTGGCGCGGCGGCGCGGGTCGCGCGGGCCGCCGACCGCGCCGCAGGCGGGAGCGGGCTGTCCGAGCGGGCGAGGAGCCGGGTGCTGGACGCGGTGGCCGTCTGGGAGGACGTGGGTCGTGGTCCCGGCCGGGACTGGGTCGAGGACCTGTGCGCTGGTCTCGCCGCGCCGGACCGGGCGGCGGCCCGGCTCGCGTTGCTCACCGCCTTCCGCTCCTACCAGGTGGACGACCGGGTGGTGGCCGACTTCCGAGGCCACCACCTCGGCGACGCGGCGCTGGTGGACCTGGTGGGCTGGTCGGCGTTCACGGCGGCCCGCCGCGTCGGCCGGTGGATGGCGGGCGGCGGCTGACCGAACGCCGCCGGGCCGGGACGGCGGGGGGACGGCCGGGCTCCGGCTCCCCCGCCGGTGGGGCGGCACCGGGCCGGGCCGCCCCCTTGACGCGCACCGGCCACCGCACCGGTCGCGGCCGGTGCGCGAGGGGAGGCCGCCGGCGGCCGGGTGAGCACGCCGAGTCGTGGGGTGTGGCACGAACCGCTTCGCGGCGGCTCCCGCGCTCGCCGCCCAGCCGCGCGGTCGGCTTCGCCGTGCCGGGCGCGAGACCAGCTACCGCCCCCGGCCGTGGCAGCCGGACGGGGCACCCGCGCCCGTATTCCCGGGCGTGGACTCCCAAAGTGCCGCATCGCCCGACTGCGCTCTCACGAAGGCCGTGACCGGCGGGTTCCCGCCGTACCGTCGGTCACGGGCCCGGGCGACCGGGCTCCGCCCCCCGGGGATCGCACCCGCGACCGGCCGGTCGAGGTTCCCCCTTCTCCAGGTACCGGTTCGGGTTCGGATCGCCCTTCCCCTGACCGAGGAGGCCCTTCCATGACGACGCACCTGGCACACCCCCCACCGACCCGTTCGGCCGGCGTGATCGAGATCCTGAACACCAGCAGGCACGAGATCGCGCTGGTGCTGTACGGGATCGTGGTCCTCGCGCACTGGCTGGAGCACGTCGCGCAGGCCGCGCAGATCTACCTGTTCGACTGGCCGGTCCCCGAGGCCGGTGGGGCGCTCGGTCTCGCGTTCCCCTGGCTCGTGGAGTCCGAGCTGCTGCACTACGGGTTCGCCCTGGTCATGATCGTCGCGTTCTTCGTGCTCCGGCACGGGTTCGGCGGTCGCGCCCGGACCTGGTGGGGCATCGCGCTGGGGATCCAGTTCTGGCACCACATCGAACACCTGTTGCTGCTCCTGCAGGCGTGGAGCGGGGTCCACCTGCTGAGCAGGCCGGTGCCCACCAGCATCATCCAGCTCGTGATGCCCCGGGTGGAACTGCACCTGCTCTACAACGCGATCGTCTTCGTCCCGATGGTGGTGGCGATGGTGCTGCACCGACGCGGCGAGGACGCCGGGGAACCCCAGGTGCGGTGCTCCTGCGCCCGCGTTCCCTCGGGCGGATGATCAGGTCCACGGCCGCCGTGCTCCTGGCCTGGACGGTCGCCTCGGTGCTGCTCGCGTTGCCAGCCGAGGCGGCCGTCCCGGTGGTCGGGGGACACTCGCACGGGGAGGGGACGGGAAGCCCGTCCGGCAGCCTGCTGGTGCGGCTGGGATTCCTCGTCGCGCTCCTCGTCGCCACCGGCGCCACCCTGCTGCGTCCCCTGCTCGGGGAGCTGAGCCGCCGGGCGACCGCCGCGCTCACCGGGGCCGCGTCGTTCGGCGGGCTGTTCGGGTTGCTGCTCGCCGACCTGCCGTGGTTGGCCGACGGCGCCGCCTTCCTGGTGTTGGTGGCGCTGGGGACGCCGGTGGCGGTGGCGTGCTCGCGGTCCCGCCTGTCCTTCCTGCGCGGCGCGGCGCCCCTCGTGGTCGGTGCGGGGACGGTGGTCGCGGTGGTCGCGCTCCTCACGCGGGCCGTCGGGGTGGTGTCACCGCCGCAGTCGGCGACGTACCTGGCCATCGTGGCGGCGTTCGCCAGCCTCTCCTGGAGCATGTTGTGGAGCGGTCGGCGGCCCGGCGCGACGACGGTGGCGGTGCGCTCCGCCGCCGTCCTGTCGAGTCTCGCGCTCATCGTGGGCGCGGCCGTGGTGGTCACCGCCGGGCACCTCGTCGTTCCCCGCAGCGGGGAACCGCTCCTGGCCCGCGCGGTGGTCGGCGACGAGCGGGTCGAGGTCCTCGTCGTCCCGCACCGGCCCGGCCCGAACCTCGTGTACGTCGGGTCGGACCGCGCCGCCGTCGGGACCTCACCGTCCACGATGGAGCCGGTCGAGCGACGGCCCGGAGCCGGGGGCGGGTGGGCGGTGGTGGACCTCGACGAGGGTCCCGCTCGGCTCTACCTGAGCCTCGGTGGACGGACGGCCTCGGTGCCCGTCGACACCGGTGCTGAACCCTGGGAGGGCCGCGACATCCGGGATCCGGGTGGCCCCGAGTACGCCAGCGCGGTGCTGGCGCACCTCGTCGCCGGCGGCCGGGACGAGGTTCCCTGGCCGGACGGGGGTCTGCTGGCCGAGGACGAGTCCGTGCTGCGGGGCATGGTGGGCCACCTCGCGGGTGGCCGGGTGCACGTCGTGTCCGACACCTCCCCGCGGTCGCTGGCGGCACGCCGGGTCGTCGTCGAGGCCGCCGCCGATCACCGCGTGCGGTTGGTGCCGCTGGCGTCCGACGCCGACCACACCCTGGTGGTCGCCGGGTGGATGGGTGCCGAGCGGGCGTTGCGGGCCGGGGCGTCGTCGGGGCGCGCGCACCACCTCGCCCCGTGGTTGGTCACCCCGGAGTTGCTGTCGGAGGAGGCACGGCCCCGGTTCCCGTTGCGGGGAGGGGAGGAATCGGAACGGCGTGGCCGGTACGGCGCCATGTTGGACGTCGCGTTCCCGGGTGCCAGCCCCAGCTCCAGTGGTTTCCGGTCCTGGGCGACCAGCTACCCGTCGCCGTCCGTGCCGCCGCCTCCGACGGTGCTGTACCGGTGGCGGGCGGATGCCCGCCACCCCGCGCTCCCGCCGGCACTGCCCCCGAGGGACCGTCTCGTCCCGGTGTCGGGGCCGCTGGACGCCGGATGACGCCGACCGGGTGGGGCTCGGTCACCGGGGGCCCGCGGCTGGCACCCCCACCCGGGTGGTCCTGCCGGCTCCGGGTCGGCCTCCACCCGCCGGGGTGGCGCGGAGCTCGTTGGGGTGGGTCGGCCGATCTGGTGGCGGACCGGACCGCACCCGCCCCTCGGCGTCCCCGTCCGGGCGCCGTCGCGGGATGCCGGTGCCCGGGACGCGCCGGGCTCCCCCGAGCCCGTCCCGCCGGTTGGGAACCACGGGGTGTGACGTGTTTCGCACCAGCGGTGGGGAGGGCAGGTCGCGGCGTCCGCCCGTCGTGGACGGTTGGCGGGATACCCGGGTGCGCCCGAGCTCGCCCGCGCACCTGGGCGATCCGACGCGGGGTGTCGGCAGGGTGTCCGACCGCACGGGCGGCGAGGACCAACGGTGACCACCCGTTTCCGTCGGTTTCCGTTGGCGCCCGGCGGTGTGCTGACCCGCGCGCCACCACGGCGGGCGGTTGTCATTCGGTTAACGGAAGGAGCGGGGGCAGCCGAAAGCCCTACCCGGCGCGAGACCAACTGCCGCAGAAAACCGCCCGTTCGAGTTAAGCGCTGCCCGGCTATCCGGCGGCCTCCGCGCAGTTCTGGGCACGTCCGACCATTCATCACGTCCCAGCTCCGATGTCCCTTTCGCTGGCCGCCCAGCTCCGAATACGGCGTGCCGACGCGGGATGCGCTCCAACCGTTCCGGTTGGGGAGGGCACGGGCGGCCGGGACTGGTAATGTGACGCGTACCGGTCACCGCCTCGGCCGATTCCACGGCGGCCCACCCGGTTGCCAGCGCGTCCTCACTCCTTTCCGCGACGAACGGGCGGTATCGACCCCGGTACCCCACAGAGGTTTCCCCACCCATGGAACTCGACCGGCTCGACCGGATGGCGGCAATTCGCCGCATCGGCGGCGGGCATGACACGCCACGCCCCGACACGGCGTCGGACACCGGTCGGCTGGCGGATCTCGACGGTCGACGGGGACGGTCCCCGGCCGTGGCATCCGGGGCGACGCGCGGCGCGCCGGGCATCCCCGCCGGAACGGCCAGGCGGGCCCCACCAGGCAGAGCGCGCTCATCGCGCCCGCACCGCCAGCGGCCCGAGCCCGCGAGGAGCGGCGCCTTGCGCCGTTGGCGCCGGGGACCCCGGGGCGGGGGTCGACGGCGGGTGGGGAACGGGGTGGCGCCCACCTCGCCCCGGTGCATCCGCGACTCCCGGCCGTCTTTCCTCCGATTCCGTCGGAACGCGTCAAGGGATTGTCCACACCCGCGGCATTCGCGTCCCGGCTTCCTCACCTCCTCGGGGCTCTTCCCCGGGGCGTCCTCCCGATACGAGGGGGACGTGGCGATGCCACTCGCCCCTCTCGCGGCGATACGAGGAATACCCGAGTGGCGGTGGATGCTTCCAGGCCCGTCGGGTACCGGGCCCGCCGTTCGGGGCCGGTGCGGAGGGCGCCCGAGGCAAACGCGACGCGCTTCTCGTACCGGTTGTGGCTGTCGCAGTTTCGTGAGGTTAGGATCAGGGAAAAAGTCCCAGAACTCCTTCGGCCAGGTGCGAACCGCGTCGTCACCGTTCGGGCATCGCAGGGCCCGACGCCGGGAAAGAACCGAATACCGGGTCCAGGAGGACGAACACGGGCCGCTTCGCCGCGAAGACCGAAGCGACGAGGCCGGAAGTGCGGACCCTGGATGGCGGTGCGCGTTCGGATCGCACCGGAACTCTGCTGGACGCCTCGGTCCGTCGACCGGTGTCCGTTATGTCGAACGATCGCCAAAGACGGGGAATAACCGACTTACCGCGAGGCCGCAGCAGAAAGGAAGTACCGGAGCGTGCTGCTCGAGAACAAGATCGCCGTGGTCTACGGTGCCGGAAGCGCGCTGGGTGGTGCGGTGGCCCGGGCGTTCGCCCGCGAGCGCGCGTACGTCTTCCTCGCCGAGCGGGACATGGCCGCCCTCGAACCCGTGGCGAGTCGCATCGCGGAGGCGGGCGGCGTCGCCGAGGTCGCCGCGGTGGACCCGCTCGATCCCCGCGCCGTCCGCGCCCACATCGACGAGGTGACCTCCTGGGCGGGTGGTCCGCACATCCTGTTCAACGCGGTGCCCCTTCCCCGCACCACCAGCACCGCCCTGGTGGACGCGTCGGTGACCGAACTGGTCGATGCGCTCAACCGGCAGGTGGCGGCCCAGCTGATCACCGCGCAGGCCGCCGCCAGGCAGATGACGAGGAGCGGGTCGGGGGTGATCCTCACCGTGTCGGGAACCGCGTGGACGGGTGGCGGCGGCACGACGGGGCAGGACGGGGCGGGGCTCGGCGACACCGTCGTCGAGGCGATGTCGGACCGGCTCGCCCGGGAGCTCGGCGATCGGGGAGTCCGGGTCGTCTGCCTGCGATCCGGAATGCTGGCGGCGCCTCCCGCCGCGACCGGCGCCTCGGGGGCCCGCGCGAGGTCACCCCTGGACGTCGACCTCGCGGCGGCGGCCGAGACGATCCTCCTCGCCGCCGCCGGGCGGGGTTGACCCGCCACCCCGGCCGTCCGGCCGGTGGCCACCGCATGGGAACGGTTTCGGCCGCGCCCGGCGTGACCCGGACTTCCGAGTGCTCGGGGTGGCGGTGGCCGGCGGCGCCGTCCCGTCACGCGTCCACGCTCGTCTCCGGCGGGCGTGGGCGCCCCCGCACTCCGGTGCCACCCGACCCCGCCCAGCCCGGTGCCGACCGGCTGGCACCGCCGACCCGGCGGACGCGACACCGGCAGTCGGGCGGGTCCCGTCCGCACCGGCGCGGCGACCGTGGGCCGAGGTCTGGTTCCGCCAGCCGGCCGGTTCGGTCCCGTCCGGTCACGAGCACCGAGACCGGCGACCGTCGGATCGTGCGCCGGCGAGGTGCGGCACGCCGGCCGGCCACGGGGGTGGCGGCGGACCGGTCGGGTCGGGTGCCCCGGGTCAGTGCGGCGGCGGTCGTGCGCGGGCGCCGAGCCGCACCAGGCCGGGTCCGCCTCGCGGGCACCTCCCCGGGGCCACGCACTCGCGGTGACCCTCCCAGCCGGGATGGTCCGACGGCCCCCGTGGCGATCCCTCCGCCGTCGAGGCGGGTGAACCGCTCTCGCGGGCGAACGCGAGGCGGCGGGCAGGACGGGCGGGCCCGCCTCGGCGTCGGGTGCCGGGGCCCTGCCCGGCACGGCCGACCACCGCGGTGGTCGGCCGGTGGTGCTCAGCCCACGCAGTTGGTCAGCTCGTCCGGAACCGGCCCTCCGGTGGACGCTCCGAAGAACAGCTCGGCGCAGTCGATCAGGAACTCGGGGTTCTCCTGCGCCACGAAGTGGCCGGCATCGGGTGCGATGACCGGGCGCACGTCGTCGGCGACGTGCTCGAAGGAGGCCGGAATGGCCTCACCGAACGCGTACTCGGCGCCCATCGCGAGCACCGGGATGTCGATCTTCGGTTCGGCGTGCGCCAGGTTGTCGGCCGCGTCCTCGGGGAAAGCCCGGTAGTACTCGTAGCCGGCGGAGCGGACGGCGGGATCGGAGTACGCCTCGAAGTAGACCTCCTGGGAGATCCGGTCGGGGCGGTAACTGCCGTCGTAGAGATAGCCCAGGTACACCTCCACGTCCTCGTCGTCGAGGATTTCCTCGGGAACGGGGGCCGGGGCCATGTTGAACTGGAAGTGGAAGCTCGCCGAAAAGATGTCCTCGAGGCCGAGTCCGGCCAGCGGGGCCTCGATCACCGCCAGTTTGTTGACCTCCTGGGGAAAGTCCCGCGCGTAGTTGTAGGCGACCATCGCTCCGAGGTCGTGCCCCATGAGGGCGACTTCCTCGTATCCCAGTTCGCGCACCGCCGCGCGAATTCGGTGCGCCGTGGTGGCCTTGTCGAATCCGTCCTCGGGAATCTCGGAGTCCCCCAGTCCGGGGAGGTCGAACGCCAGCACGGTGTGCGTCCTGGCGAGGTCGGGCATGACCTCGTTCCAGTGGTACCAGGTTTCGGGCCAGCCGTGCAGGAGGACCAGTGGTGGGCCCTCACCGGTGCGCACGTAGTGGAGGCCGATTCCGTCCACGTCGACGGTGCCGTGCTCGTAGCCGGTGTGCTCCGCGCCCGCCAGCGGCGCCGGGCCCCGGTCCTCGTCGAAGGCCGCGGCGCTGGTCGAGACCAGCATCGTGCCAGCCAGCAGGCCCGCTACCAGCAGGCGTCCCCGTCTCGCGCCGCGTCGAACCGACACCCGGCCGTGCGGCTCGCGAGTGCCACCGAACGCGTTGTCCCCAGTTGTCATCAGCGATCCCGTCTACGCTCCGTGCGGCAAGTCCTGATCACCCGGCCGACATCTTTGCTCACGGAAGCAAGAACGTCCAGGTGCCGGATCCAGCGAAACGAGGGGGAGGACCAGTGCTCCTACGGGGACACCGTGTTCCACGCCTGGATTCGCGCTGGCCAAGCTGGTCGGAATGCGGGTGAACACTGTTATGCCCCACCCGGGGCTGACCGCCCCGGGAGGGTTTACCGACAGCGGTCCGATCGGGTGAGAAAATCACCACCCGCCCCCGGGAACGGAAGCCCGGCGCCCGTCGGCGCTGGTTCTCCACGGCACCCGGAATGGGAGCGGGAACGGGCCCGGTGGGGCGGCGACGGCTCACGCACGGGGAGGGTCGTCGACTGGGTCGTCCCGGTCGGGCGGCGAGATCATCCACCGGGGTCGTGGCGGCCCCATACCCGGAGACACCCCGGCTCGCCAAGAGGCCCGGATGACTACCACAAACCGTCCGCACCGGGGCCCCGGGAATGGTTCACTGCCGTGGACAGTCCGCAAGTTTGAAGTGGACGGGGCAACGGGGGCGCTGTGAGGATCTGTCGTCAAAGGAATCCGGGGAAAACACCCCGTCCGATTGGGGGCGCCTTGCGCAGTGGTCAGCAGGCTCGCGGACCTCGCCACCGGGCACTCGGGGGGCCAACCGGAGCCGAGTCCGCCTCCGGGGCGGGTACTCGCTCCAGTTCGACAGAACATCACCGGAGGATGTCGATGTTCCGCCGTGGTACCAGTTCCCGGAAAACGCCGGTCACCCTTTTCGGGGAGCCGGCCACGGATCATCGGGACACGAGTCCGTCCGCGTCGGAATCCTATTCCGGCGACCCCGTGCGGCGTGCCGCCGGGTGGTGGCGGTGATCCCGCTACCCGGCTGGTCGAGGCGACGGGAGATCGGACCGGACCACCCGTGTGGAAACCGACCGCCGGTACCGGAACCAGAACGGGCTCACGTTCCGCGTCACCGTTCTCGTTCGTGGTCCCCGGCGCTCGTCGCCGGTGCCGAGCATCCCGGACCGAGTGGTTCGGGGGCTGTCCCCGACCACGCGGTGACCGCCGATGTGGTGGGCGGGCCGGGGCTCGGGCGGACGCGGCGCGGCTCGCCGTCCGTCCGGGACGACGATGCCACCGGCGCGGCACCGGTCCCGCCGGTGTCGAGGCGGGGTCGTCGCTGGTCGGGCTCGGATCACGACCTCACCAGCGGCTCGGCCCGGGCCGGCCCTCGGCGGGCTGGCCGGAGCGGGGCGACCCTGATCCCGGCCGGCTCCGGGAGCGACCGGGAGCCGAGCGGTGCCGGAGCACCGGGCTCCACGGTCGCTGGGGGCTCGGCGGGCGACGCCCTTCCCCTCCTGCTCGGGGACTCCGCACCGACACGCGTGCCTCCACTCCGGCGCCGCCACCGGGCCGCGAACGCGCACACCGAACTTCACTCCGCCGGACCGACGGCGACCCGGCTCCAAGTCGAACGGAGGAGATATGACATCGGGGGTTGAGAAAGCGGTCGAGCGTGTCATCGAGATGATGTACGACCACCTCGGCGAGCAGTTGACGATCGACGATCTGGCGCGGACCGCGCTGTTCAGCAAATTCCACTTCACCCGGGTGTTCCAGCGGATCACCGGTGTGTCCCCCGGCCGTTTCCTGTCGGCGATCCGGTTGGCGAGGGCGAAGGAGTTGTTGGTCTCGACCAGCCTCACCGTCGCCGAGATCAGCCACCTGGTGGGCTACTCGAGCATCGGCACCTTCAGCTCGCGGTTCCGGTACAGCGTGGGTGTCTCGCCCACCACCTACCGCCAGTGCGACGGGTCGGTGTCCGAGCCCTTCGGGCGAGCGGTGCCCGAGCAGCCGACGGGACCGGCGAGCCGCGTCCGGGGGACCGTGGAGTCGGCGGTGTGGGACTGCTCACGGGTCATCTTCCTGGGGTTGTTCGCCGGTCGCCTCCCCGAGGGGGAACCCGCCGAGTGCGTGGTGCTGGACGGGCCCGGTCCGTACACGATGGACCGGGTTCCGGCCGGGATCTGGTACGTCCTCGCGCACGCGCTGCCAGCGGGCCGTCCGCACCGCGGGTGGGGGGACCGCGCGGCCGGGCCACCCGCCGAACGAACCCTCCTCGGTACCACCGGCCCGGTCACGGTGGAGGCGGAGGGAGTGTGCGCCGCGGACGTCACCCTGCGGCCGCGCTCCATCTTCGATCCGCCGATCCTGTTGGCGAGCGCCTCGGACCGCTGCCGGGCGCGGGACCGGCTCGTCGACCTCCGGGGCGGTCAGCGGGATGGCGGGCAGCCGGACGGGCCGGGGGGTTCCGTCCCGCTCCCCCGGGTGGCTGACGCTCGCCCGTCCGGCGCCGTACGAGAACCGGCCGGCGGAGGCTTGTGACGGTGGTCCTCACCGCTCCGGACCCACGTCCGGAGCGGTGAGCGGACCGCCGTCAGGTCCGGGTGGCGGCGGCGGTCGAGCCTGGTGCCCTCCCAGGCGGAGGACCTGATCCGGTCGTCGTGCACCGACCGGGCCGCCGCCTGGCACGGCCTGTCCGAGGTCGAGCCCGGCCGAGCGGGTCGGTTCGCTGGCCGCGCCGGGCTTCCTGGGGGCACGCGGCCCCAGGGCGAGCCAGCGGGTGGCCGGGGCTGGGTTCGCGGGAGCCGGGTGGATGGGGGTCGCCGCACGGCCGAGGTGTGGACGGGGACGCCCCGCTCCCCCCGGCCGTCGGTGCCGCCTCAGGCCTGACGGGTCCCGGTGGCGGCCCGCTCGTTGCCCCGCGCGGTCTCGCGTCCCGCCGGCCGCGCGGTGCCCCCCGCGCTGTCGCCCCCACCGGAGCCGAAGCCCGTGCCACGGCGAGCCACGGGTGCCCCGAGGACTGACGGGGTGGGTCGCGGAGCCAACCGGGGAACGCCCTGTCCCGCGAGGCGCCGAGCCCGGCTCCACCCGGCCCGCTCGAACCGGGTTCGAGGGCGGCACCACCTCCTCACGGACCGTTCCGGTGGCCGCCCTGGCCAGTCTGGCCGCGCGGTTCCGCACGGCGACCTGGTGCGCCACGGGGCATCGACCCTGCTGGGCCACGCCCCGCCCTGGTCCCGGCACGGTGGAAGATGCGGCCGCCGGCGCCGGTGCGGAAGTGTCGGACTGCGTACCTCGTCCCCGCACCGCCTGGGGGTAGGCGCACGGCTCCACGGCGCTGACAGGACACCGGGTACCACCAGAACCGTCGTCGCTCGCACTCAGGGAGGACATGTGTCGACCACTCAGGTTCCGACGAGGGAGGAACTCGTCCGCCGCGCCTCCGAGGCGGCGCCGGTGCTCCGGGCCAACTCGACCTGGTCGGAGCGCAACCGGCGGTTGCACGAGGACACCGTCGCGGCGCTCGCCGAAGCCGGTGTGTTCCGCCTGCGCACCCCTGCCCGGTACGGCGGGTACGAGGCCGACACGGGAACGCTGCTGGACGTGGTCGCCGAACTCGGCGCGGCAGACGGGGCCGCTTCCTGGGTCAGTTCGGTCTACTGCATCCCCACCTGGATGGCGTGCCAGTTCCCGGACGAGGTGCAGGACGAGGTCTTCGCCACCCCGGACGTGCGGATCTGCGGGACGTTGAGTCCCAGCGCCGTCGCCACGCCGGTCGGCGGGGGCATCAGGGTCAACGGCAAGTGGGGTTTCATCAGCGGTGCCCTGCACGCCCAGTGGCAGGAGATCATCGCCGTGCTGGTCCCCGAGGACGGTGAGCCCTACCCCGTCGTCGCGCTCGTCCCGCTGTCGGACCTGTTGGTCGTCGACGACTGGCACACCTCGGGGCTGAAGGGGACCGGCAGCGTCAGCACCGTGGCCCAGGACGTGTTCGTTCCCGAGGAGCGGGTGCTCCCGCTGCCGGTGGTCCTCGAGGGCCGGACCGCGTCGGAGGGCAACGCGGGCACGGCGATCTACCGGAACCCGCTGCTCCCGGTCGCCGCCGCGTCGTCCGTCGGCACGATGGTGGGTCTGGCGAGGGCGGCTCGGGAGGGCTTCCTCCGGCGGCTGCCCACCCGCAAGATCACCTACACCGCGTACGAGAGCCAGCGGGACGCCCCGCTGACGCACCTGCAGGTCGCCGAGGCCTCGATGAAGGTCGACCAGGCCGAGTTCCACGCTCGCCGGCTCACGTCCCTGGTCGACGCCAGTGGCGTCGACCAGGAGTGGGACCTGCTCGACCGGGTTCGCGCGCGGGCCGACATGGGCGCGACGTGCCGGCTGGCGAAGGAGGCCGTCGACGTCCTCGCCTCGGCCAGCGGCGGTTCCTCGATCTACGAGGACGTCCCGATGCAGCGGATCGTGCGTGACGTCCAGGCGATGACGTTGCACGCGCTGATGAACCCCAACACGAACGCGGAGCTGTACGGCCGGGTCCTGTGCGGCCTGGAGCCGAACACCCAGTACGTCTGACCACCACTCGGATCGAAGGGACGACCATGAGCTCGAGCAGCCCTCGCGCCTCCGCCGCCGACCAGGCGGCCGTCGCGGCGCTCACCCAACGCGTCATCGCCGCCTGGGCCTACCACGACGCGGACGCGTTCGCCGACGTGTTCACCGAGGACGGCACCATGATCCTGCCGGGCATCTACCGGAAGGGGCGGGAGGAGATCCGGTCCTTCCTCGTCGACGCCTACGCGAACGAGTACCGGGGCACCCAGGTCACCGGCAGGCCGGTGGACCTCCGGTTCCTCACCGAGGACACCGCGCTGCTCCTCACCCGGGGCGGGGTGTTGGCCGAGGGTGAGTCCGAGGTGTCCGACGACCAGGCGATCCGGGCCTCCTGGCTGGTGGTGAGGCAGGACGGGGAGTGGCGGCTTGCCGCGTACCAGAACACCCCCGCGGTGCACCGCCTCCCCACCCCCGGCGCCACCGGCCGGTAGCCCGGTGTGGCGGTCGGCGCTGCCGAGCCGTCCCCCAGCCGGAGGGCAGACGGCGCCGACGGGCCCGGTGGGAACGACGCGGGGGCGCACCCGGGGGTGCGGAGGGAACCCGGTCCCCCGGTCGGCTCCGGCTCCCGCCGGCGATGTCCGCCGACCACCCCGGGCCGCTGTCCGCGTGGGGCGTGCCCTGGCGCGGGGACCCCGTCGCGCGTCCCTGGCGCGGTGCCACCGGGCGGCGGCCGGTCGTGGTCGTCGGGACGCCGAGCTCGATCACCTCGGCGGGGGCAGCGCCACCCGGGGGCACCGCCCACCCGAAGCCGGTCCGGTGGGGTCGGCCGACGGGGGACGAGCTGGGGCGTCGCGCCCGTCCGTCCCCTCCTCCGGGGCACGGGTTCGGTGGCCAGTTCGGGCCGAACGATCACCGGCGACCCGGACCTCCTGGGCGTTCCGACCCTCGGGATATCGAGGACCGGTCCGCCGGCGGCCCGGGCCGGTGTTCGCCGCGCCCGTTCCCGCGACCACCGGGCACGAGGACGACCCGAGGTCCTGCCGCGCCACCGGGCGGGCCTCCCCCAGCCGGCCCCCGAACGCACCATGAACCGTTCGCCTCGGTGCCGTCACCGCCCCCGTTCCGCCGTGCTCGGAACGACGCGAGGGCGGCCCCCGAAAAAGGCATTTCGAGAGAAGTGCCATTTCCTGGTCCTGCCTAGACTTCTCGCCATGAACAGGAGATGTCGCGTCTGCGGTAGCCGGGTCAGCGAATTCCTCGACATGGGCAGGCAGCCGATGGCGAACGGTTTTCTCCTGCCCTCGGAGACGGCCGACGAGTTCCACTTCCGGCTCGCCGTCGGTTCCTGTGATCGCTGCTCCCTGGTGCAACTCGTCGACGAGGTTCCGGCGGAAATGCGCTATCACGGTGAATACCGGTACCACGCTTCCGGATCGGACGGCCATCGACGCCACTTCGCGGACGTCGCGACCCAGTTCCTGGAGGACGAGCTGACCGAGCGGGATCCCTTCCTGGTGGAGATCGGCTGCAACGACGGCGTCATGCTCTCGACCATCGCCAGGGCCGGTGTCCGGCACCTCGGCGTGGACCCGGCGACCACGGTGACGAGGGTCGCGCGGGAGAAGGGGGTCTCGGTGCGCAACACCTTCTTCGACGAGACGAGCGCGGCCGAGATCCACGAGGAGAACGGGCCGGCGGACGTCGTGTTCGGCGCCAACACCATCTCCCACATCGGTGGCATCGGCTCCGTGTTGCGCGGCGTGCGGACCCTGTTGTCGCCCGACGGGGTGTTCGTGTTCGAGGAGCCCTACCTGGGGACCATCGTCGAGGGGCTCGCCTTCGACCAGATCTACGACGAGCACGTCCTGTACTTCAGCGTGACCTCGGTCCAGGTGATGGCGGAGCTGTTCGGGTTCGACCTCGTCGACGCGCGGCGGACTCCCCTGCACGGCGGGCAGATCCGCTACACGCTCGCGCGGAGGGGGACCCGGGCGGTGCGGTCCCGGGTGGCCGACCTGCTGGCCGAGGAGCACGCGCGCGGTCTGTCGCGTCCGGACACCCTCGCGTCCTTCGGTCAGGCCGTGGGCCGGATCAGGGACGACCTCCGCACCCTGCTCGGGGACCTGCGGGCCGAGGGGCGCACCGTGGTCGGTTACGGCGCGCCGGGAAAGTGCGCCACGGTGACGAACTACTGCGGGATCGGGACGGACCTCGTGCCCTTCGTGTGCGATTCCACTCCCGCCAAGCAGGGGCGTCTGGTGCCCGGGTCCCACCTCCCGGTCCGCCCGCCCGAGGCGTTCGCCGACCCGTTCCCCGACCACGCGCTGCTGTTCGCCTGGAACCACGCGGAGGAGATCATGCGGCGGGAGCGGGACTTCACCCGGGCGGGCGGGCGGTGGATCACCTACGTGCCCGAGGTCCGCGTGAGCTGATCCCCTCGGGGCGCGAGCCGACGCCGAGCCAGGACCTCCGGGTCCTGGCTCTTCGCCGTGCCAGCGGCCCCTCCCCCTCGCGCCGCCGGGAGGCCTGGTCGCCCGCGCTCCGGCCCGCGCTGGTCCCGGGTGCCGGGCGGGCCACCCGGTGAGCCGGCGGGTCACCAGGTGGCCGGAGGATCAGGAGCGCCGGCTGGCCGCCCGGCGGGTGCGGACCGCGTCCCGGGTCGCCGTGACGACCTTCTCGACGTCCCCGTCGGTCAGGGACTGGTGCATCGGCAGGAGCAGCGTCCTCGCCGCCGCCCGCTCCGCCCCCGGCAGCACCGCCCGGGAGCCGTAGGCGGCGACCCTGTGCAGCAGGGGGTAGCGGAAGGTGGTGTAGATCCCGCGCTCGTACAGCTCGCGGGCGACGTCGTCCCTGATGTCGTCCTCGAACTGGACCCAGTACATGTAGTGGGACGTCTCCTGCCCGGCGGGCAGCGGTGGCGGGGTCCACATCCCGCCCAGGTCGGCGAACTCCTGGTCGTAGTGCCGGGCGACCTCCCGGCGGCGGCGCATGAACTCGGGCAACCTCTCCAGCTGCACCCGGCCGACCGAGGCGAGGACGTCGTTGGTCACCGAGCGGCGGGAGAAGGACGAGATCTCGAACTCCCACCACCGGGTGCGGCTGCGCAGCGCCTGGTCGTAGCCGCTGGTCTGTTCCAGCCCGAAGTAGGCGCGCTTCCTCGCCTCGGCGACGAGCTCGGCGTCCCGCGCGTGGAGCATCCCCCCGTCGACGGTGACGACGATCTTGCCGTGGTCGAAGCTCCAGACGGCCAGGTCCCCGAAGGTGCCGCACGCCTGCCCGTCCACCCGCGAGTCGACCGCGATCGCGGCGTCCTCGATCAGCAGGACACCGCGCTCGCGGCACATCTCGGCGATGCGGACGATGTCGCCCGGCACGCCGCCGTAGTGCAGGACGACGACGGCCCTGGTCCGCTCCGTCATCACCGCCCGCACCATGTCGACGGTGGGGTTCAGCGTTCGCGGGTCCACGTCGCAGAACACCGGGTGCGCGCCGCGGGCCGCGACGGCGTTGGCGGCGCCCACGAAGCTCACCGTGGGCAGGACGACCTCGTCCCCGGCTCGAACACCGGCGAGGCGCATCGCCAGGAACGTCGCCTCCGTGCAGGAGTTCAGGGACGTGACGTTCGCCGGATCGACCCCGATGTGCCGCGCGAAGTCGGACTCGAACGACTCGGTGCGGTGGCCGCGGCCGATCCAGTTGCTCTCGAACACCTCGCGCACCGCCGCCAGCTCCCGTTCCCCGAGGGCGGGCTGGAATATGTTGATCATGCCGCTCACGCGACGCTCCTCTCCGTCGGCGAATGTCGTTTTCGGCACTCATCTTCCCCGGCGGAAACGCCTGGAGTTCGGTTCCGCACCGAGGTGGGCACGCTGCGACAAATCCTCGTCGAACGGTGGGGGAGAACGGTTCCTGTCCTCGCCGGGAACCATTCGTCCCGGTTTACACGGGATACGATTTCGAGCATTGTCGGACACGTTGCCCCCGTTCCCCCGCTGCTACCGTCGAATGGACGCGCGGGCACGGTCCATCACACCGTTCCGGGCCGGCCGTCCACCATTGCACCCGCGCGGAGAACGGCGCCGACGGCGACGGAGAGGCAAACATGCGATTCGTTTCGGATTCCCCCCGCGTCGCGGTCATCGGTTTTGGTTATGTCGGGTCCTGCCTCGGTGTGACGCTCGCCGAACTGGGCGTGCCGGTCGTCGCCGTCGACGACGACGCGTCGTTGGTCGAGCGGCTCCGGGCGGGCGAGTGCCCCATTCCGGAGCCGGGGCTGGCGGAGGCGCTCGGACGGGTGCGGGACACCGGCCTGCTGACGTTCACCACCGACCACGACGCCGTGCGGGACGCCGACGTCGTGGTCATCACGGTCGGAACCCCGGTCGACGAGGACGGGGCGTTGCTCACGGGCGCGTTGGAGCAGGCCTGCGTCCAGGTCGCCGCCCGGATCCGGCCGGGGTGCCTGGTGATCCTCAAGAGCACCGTGTCGCCGGGGACGACCACGAACCTGGTCATCCCCCTGCTGGAGGGGTCCGGTCTCCGCGCCGAACGGGACTTCGGGTTGTCCTTCTGCCCCGAACGGCTGGCGGAGGGTGCCGCCCTGGCCCAGCTCCGGACCCTCCCGATCATCGTGGGGGGCCGAGGTCCGGCGAGCACCGCCGCCACGGTCCGATTCTGGGCGGACACCCTGGGCACGGCCACCCACCCGCTGCCGAGCCCGGAGGCGGCGGAGGTCGCCAAGCTCGCCACGAACTGGTGGATCGACGCGAACATCGCCATCGCCAACGAGGTCGCCCAGCTGTGCGCGGCGTTCGACGTCGACGTGCTCGACGTCCTGGGGGCCACCAACCAGCTCCCCAAGGGAGACCGCCACGTCAACATCCTGCTGCCGAGCATCGGGGTGGGCGGTTCGTGCCTGGTGAAGGACCCGTGGATGGTGTGGCGGGCGGCCCGCGACCGGGGCGTCGAGCTGCGGACCGTCCCGGTCTCCCGGGGGGTCAACGACGGGATGCCCGAGCACACGGCGCGGCTGATCGGGGCGGAGCTGGCCGGCCTCGGCGTTCCGCCGGCCGGGGCGGTCGTGGCCGTGCTCGGCGTCAGCTTCAAGAACGACACCGGTGACCTCCGGAACACCCCGGTCGCCGGGGTCGTCGAGGCGTTGCGTGCGCAGGGGTGCGCGGTGCGGCTCTTCGACCCGTTGGCCGACGCCGAGGAGGTGCGGGCCCGATTCGGGATCCGCCCGACCGCGACTCTCGAGGACGCCGTCGACGGCGCGCACTGCGTCGCGGTCCTCGCCGGCCACCGGCCGTTCCACGACCTCGACCTCGCGGTGCTGCGCGCGCGAGCCGCGCACCCGTGCCTGGTGTTCGACGGGCGCAGGTACTTCCCGAAGGCCGACATCGAGGAGATGCGCCGGTTGGGCCTGCGGTACCGGGGGATCGGGCGGTGACGATCCGGCCGGCCTCCGGGTGGCTCCGGTCGCCCGGAGGCTCGTCCAGTCCGTTCCCGGTGCCCCGCTGGCGCTGAGCGCTGACCGGTGTTGGCGTGTCCCCTCCGATCACCCGCCGCGTCCGCGTCCTGCCGCGCTCCGCGGGCGCGAGCCGACGCCGCGACCGCGGGGTGCGCCGACCGCCCACCGTCGCCCCGGTGGTCCCTCGTGCCCTCGATCCCGTGGACCGCCCCGCACGCGGCGGCGGGGCGGGCGCTCTCATCGCGCCCGCCCCGCCCCGTGCCGTCCCGGGGGTCGCCCCGACGTCAGCGGCTCACCTCGCCGAGCACGTCGACGATCGCCCCGGTCGTCCGCCGGGCCTCGTCGTCGCTCATGACCAGCGGCGGCGAGAGGATGATGTTGTGGGCGTAGGGGCGGACGATCACGCCCTTCTCGTCCCTGATCCTGGCGGTCAACGCGAAGACCTCGGGGAACGGCATCGGTTCGCGGGTCTCGCGGTCGAGGACCATCTCGACCGCCGCCGCGGCGCCCTCCACCCGGATGTCACCGACGAGCGGGTGGTCCGCCAGCGAGGCCAGGCCCTCCCGGAAGCGGGCTGCCAGCGGTTGGGAGCGGGCGACCAGCCCCTCCCGTTCGATGATGTCGAGGTTGGCCAGGGCCACCGCGCTCCCGACCGGGTGGCCGCTGAAGGTGTAGCCGTGGAAGAAGCCGTAGTCCTGGCACAGGACCTCGGCGATGGCGTCGCTCATGAGCACGGCGCCGAAGGAGAAGTACCCGCTGGTGATCCCCTTCGCCGTGACGACGATGTCGGGGTCCATGCCCCTGGTCTCGGAGTCGAACCAGGATCCGGTGCGGCCGAACGCGGTGATGACCTCGTCGGCGACGAGGAGGATGCCGTGCCGGGACAGCACCTCCCGGACACGGGGCCAGTAGTCCTCGGGCGGGGTCAGCACTCCGCCGCCGCCCATCACGGGCTCGCCGACCATCGCCGCGATCCGGTCGGGTCCGATCCGGTCGATCGTCTCCTCCAGCTCGGCGATGAGGAAGTCAGTGGGGTCGGCGTCCCCGTAGAGTTCGGACGCGCGGTAGAGGTAGGGAGGGGACACCTTCACGACGTCGGGGAGGTTGGGACCGACCCCTGCCTGCATCGCGTCGAAACCCGTCAGGGTGCCCGCGCCGTAGCTCCCGCCGTGGAAACCGAAGTTGCGGGAGATGATCCAGGTGCGGTCCGGTTCTCCGCGCCGACCGTGGTAGAGGCGGGCCGCCTTGATGGAGGTCTCCACGCCGTCCGCTCCACCGCTGGTGAAGAACACCCGGTTCAGGTCGCCGGGCGCCATTCCGGCGAGGCGGGCGGCCAACGCGACGGTGGTGTCGGTGCTGAACTCCTGGTAGGCGGTGAAGTACTCCAGCTCGGCGATCTGCTTCGCGGCCGCGTCGGCCAGCTCGCGCCGCCCGTGCCCGACGTGGGAGTGCCACAGCCCCCCGCCTGTCGCGTCGATCAGTTCCCTGCCCTCGGCGTCCCAGACCGTCGACCCCTTCCCCCGCACGATCACGACCCGTTCGGACACCGAGTCCGCCTGCATGGGGTGGAGGAGGTGACGGCGGTCCAGATCGGCGAGTTCGGCCGCGGAATATGTCGTCGTCTGCTTTCCGGAGGAATGGATCGTCACGGGATTTCCCATCGTCGAGGACCACGGGGGTCGCTGGCAGGAGGTGGTGGGCGGCGGTGATGTCCGCGAACGGCGTGATTTCCTCCCGCACCTTTTCCGGGAGTCAGGACTCACGCTCAACCGATGCTAGATCGGTGGACCGGGCCGCTCGTACTTCCACGTTGCTCGTTCTCCCGGGTGGGGGCCGACGGTCGCCCCGGGGGCGCTCACCAGGAGACGGGCAGGGCACGGAGCCGTGCCAGGGTGAGGTCGTCGTACCAGGGGACCTGCTCGGCGGGCACGGCGAGCCGCAGACCTGGGAGCCGGCCGGTGAGGGTGCGGAACGCGATCTCCAACTCCAGCCTGGCGAGGTTGTGCCCCATGCAGTGGTGGATTCCGTGACTGAAGGCGAAATGTCCCACCGGCGGCCGTTCGATGTCGAATTCGTCGGGGTGGGAGGACAGGTCGGGACCGAAATGCATCGCGGCGAAACCGATGAGTATTCCCTCGCCCTCCCGGATCAGCGTGCCCGCGATCTCGATGTCGGCGAGCGCGACCCTGGCGAGTTGTTCGACGAGCGAGAGGTGGCGCATCATCTCGTCCACGGCTCCGGGCACGAGTTCCGGCGAGCTGGCCAGCAGCGCGTACTGCCCCGGGTTGTCCAGGAGTGCGAGGGTGCCGAGGGCGAGGGTCTGGGTGCTGGTGACGGTGCCGGCGACCAGGATGGCGAGGGCGAACGCGACCAGCTCGTCGACGGTGAGCTCCCCCGTCCTGAGGTGGTCGTCGATCACGCGGTCGAGGAGACCGGGGGTGCCGCCGACCTCGGCCGTCTCCCGGGCGGCCTTCCTGCGGACCAGGTCCTCCAGGTAGGAGGTCAGTTCGGCCTCGGCGGCCTCGGCGCGGGCGGGGTCGAACAGCGTCGAGGCCGGCCCCTCGAAGCGATCCCGTTCCTGGTAGGGGACGCCGAGGAAGGAACAGACGACCATCATCGGCACCGGGCGGGCGAAGGCGTCGACGAGGTCGGCGGACGAGCCGCGTTCCACCATGCCGTCGAGGACCTCGTCGACGATGCGTTGGATCTCGTCGCGGTGGGCCTGGACGCGTCGCAGGGTGAAGCTGGGCAGCAACATGCGGCGCTGCCGGGTGTGGTCGGGCGGGTCGACCCCGAAGAGGACACCGGCGAAGCCGCCGTCCTCCTCCCGCGCCATCTCCCGGGTGGCGCGCATGTGGAGGTGGCTCTCGTGGAGGACGGGGTGGCCGGGGAGGTCGGCCCGGCTGGACAACCGGGGGTCGGCCAGCAGGGCACGGGCCTCCTCGACGCCCGTCACGAGCCACGCGGTGCGTCCGTCGTAGAGCCGCACCCTGCTGAGCGGGCGGGGGCCCCGCAGGTCGGCGAGGGCTGGGGACGGCCGGTAGGGGCACTCCCTCGGGCGGGGGTAGTGGGGGAGGTCCTCGGTCGTGGCCCGCGGTGACCCGTCCATCGGCTGTGCCATGTCGTCTCCTCCTGTCGTCGGCGGCCACGGGCGTGGACGCGGCAGGAGCGTTCGTCCCGGCCCGCGCCCGTGCCAGCCCCTCGGCCGACCCGGCCGTCGCACCGGTCGCGGTGACGTGCTGCCTCGGGGAGGCGCCGCTCCCGGCCGGTCCGGGCCGCTCGACGGGAGGGGCGGTGGGAGTGCGCCCGGCGGCGCGGGACACGGGCGGTGCGCCGTCCCGCGCCGGGTGCGCGGCGCGGCGGGACCGCCGTCGTCGACTCCCGCCGTGCGGCGTGGTGGACGCCGGGGCGAGGGGTTCACCGTCCATCGTGCCGGGGGGCGGGCCGGTTCGTCGTCTCCTGTCGTGCCTGACGGGGGCCGGGG
The DNA here is from genome assembly GCF_000429185.2 of Actinoalloteichus caeruleus DSM 43889. Classification (GTDB taxonomy): domain Bacteria; phylum Actinomycetota; class Actinomycetes; order Mycobacteriales; family Pseudonocardiaceae; genus Actinoalloteichus_B; species Actinoalloteichus_B caeruleus. Next base: position 1,568,655 of record NZ_AUBJ02000001.1, read on the forward strand.
GCCGAGGGCCGGGAGTCGGGGGCCGGGGCCGGCGGGGCTCCGCCGGGACGGCGGCGTGCGGGGACGCGGCGCGGGCCGAGGAGGGAGTGGAGAGGCGCGTGGAGGGGCGCGTGCAGAGGCGGTTGGCCGGCACCGGGCGGATCCCGGCCGGACGGAGAACCCGTTCGCCCGCGTGGCGCGACGCGGGCGAACGGGAGCGAGGACACCGTGGAGGGCACGGGCGGTGGGCGGCTCCGCCCGACCGCCGAAGGGTCTACCTGCCGCGCTGGGCCTTGCCCAGCCCCCGGTAGTGCTCGCGACGTTCCTTGTCGAGGTGCTCGATGGCGTAACGCAGCATCGTGCGCGGCATGGTGGCCGCGTGCTCGTCCAGGAAGGCGATGAGCCGGTCCGGCTGTCTCCTCCCGGCCTCCCGCACCCACCCTCCGACCGCCTTGTGGATGAGGTCCTCCTCGTCGTGCAGCAGGATCTCGGCGATGCGGAAGGTGTCGTCCACCTGGTCGTGCCGGATGAAGTAGAAGGTGCTCACCACCGCGGTCCGGCGTTCCCAGATGTTCGACGAGCGAGCCAGCTCGTAGAGGATGTCGCGGGGTTTGTCGAACAGGTAGCCGCCGACCACGTGGGGGGCGGCCACATCGACCAGGTCCCAGTTGTTGATCCGGTCGATCCGCCGCAGGTAGAGGTCGAACAGTTCCTGCCGCCTCGACTCCGGGGTCCTCCTGCGCCGGGCCTGTTTGTCCATGATGCTCAGCCCGCCAGCCCTGACCTCGTGGATCGGGCTTTCCAGGAGCCGTTCGACCTCGTCCGGCTCCATGTCGATGAACTCCTTGGCGAGCGCGAACACCTGTCCCATGCGGACGCCGAGGAAGGTGTCGCCCTCTCCGTACTCCCCCGCACCGGACTTGAAGTAGCGCTGGATCTTCTGGAGTTCCTCCTCGGAGCGGTGCTCCTCGAGGCGTTCGACGAAATGGTCGGCCGTGAGTGTGGTCGTCATCCACCCATCCCTGTGCTCTCGCCTCGGCCGGAGCCGAGTGCCACCAGCAGTACGAGCCCGGCGATCAGGTGCGGGACGAGATCTGCTGGAGCGCCCAACGGTTGCCGTCGGGGTCGGAGAAGAACGCGAAGCCCACGTTGTTCAGGTCCTCGCCCTCCTCCGCCGGCCGGAAGCCCTCCGGACCGGGGACCTGGACCTCACTGACCTCGACGCCCCGGCCCAGCAGTTCCTCCCGGGCCGCGCGGATGTCGCGGACGACGAGCTGGAGCCCCTGCATCGAGCCCGGCTCCATCTCCACCAGGCCGACCCCCAGGACGATGGAACAGCCCGACCCCCTCGGTGTCAACTGGACGATGCCGGGGCCGCCGTCCACCCGGGTGTCGTGGTCGACCACGAAACCCATCTGCTCCCCGTAGAACTTCTTCGAGCGGTCGATGTCGCTGACCGGCATCGCGACGACTTCCAGGGTCCAGTTCATGCGTGTGGCTCCTTCCTGCCTGATTCCGATGTTGCTTCCGCCGTCCGGGCCTGGGCGCACGCCCGCCCGGAGTCCTCCGACCGATGTGAGCAGGGCGTCGAGCCGGGCGTGGCTCTCCCGCAGTCCCCGCTCCATCGGAGTGCGCAACGTCCTGTCCCTCGCCTCCGGGGAGGGGTGCAGGATCGTGCTGGTGACGGTGGTCCGACCGGCGCGTTCCACGAACCTCGTCGTGACGAGCGAGGTGAGGTCGGGGTGTTCGGCGCCGTCGTAGGACTCGGTGTGGACGAGCAGGCCCGGTGTCTCGATCTCGCGGTACACCCCGGACTGGGTCATCTCCGCGCCGCCCGGGCCTCGGGAGACGAAGCGCCAGGTGCCGCCGACCCGCAGGTCCACCTCGCAGGCCACCAGGTTCCACCCGCGCGCGCCGAACCAGCGGACCAGCAGGTCGGGTTCGGTCCAGGCCGCGAAGACCAGTCGCGCGGGGGCGTCGAAGGACCGGCGCAGGGTGATCTCGCGGTCCGTGGGGGTCGTGACGCGCGTGGAGGTGGCGTCGCCGGCGAGTGACATCAGTGGTCGTCCGACTTCCCGTCGCGTTCCGCCCTGAGGTCGGCGAGGACGGCGTCGAGCCGTTGGAAGCGCTCCTCACTGGCGGAGCGGAACTCCTCCAGCCAGTCGACCGCCAGGCGGATGGGGGCGACGTCCAACCGGGAGGGGCGGCGTTGCGCGTCGCGGCCCCGCACGACGAGACCGGCCCGTTCGAGCACCTTGAGGTGCTTGGAGATCGCCGGCTGGCTGATCGCGAAGGGCGCGGCGAGTTCCGTGACGGTCGCCTCCCCCTGGGCGAGGCGGGCGAGGATGGCGCGTCGGGTCGGGTCGGCGAGCGCGGCGAACGTCCTGTCGAGCACGTCGGAGTCCATCGTCCATAACCCCCCGGGTTTATTACCTTGCGGTTTTATACCGGTCTCGTCCGTTGAGGTCAAGCACGACGGAAGAAGGCTCACCCGGTTCAGCGACGGTGCCTTGGTGCCGACGGGGTGGTCCCCGCCGCCGGGGGCCGGTTCGGCCCGGGAGCCGCCCAGGTCGCTCCGCTGGTCCGTCGCCGCACGGAGGAAGGTGCGAGGCGGTCGCCGCGCGATCAGGATTGACCCCGACAGCGGGGCCGAGGGACGCCCCGGACGGGCGCCTCCGGACGCGGACGAGCGAGCAGCTCGGCCCCGGCACCCACCGCTCGGGTCCCCTCGGCTGGCCCCCGTCCGGCGCCGGCGGGAAGCGGCCTCGACCCCCTCTTCCCCTCGGACCGGCAAGGAGAACCATGACCGGCAGCGGCGACGTCACCCTGAGCGAGGCCGACTACCTCCGGCTGATCATCCACGGCACGACCGCCTTCGAGCTCCTGCGCACCGCGATGGAGTTCGACCTGTTCGAGCGGCTCGAGGCCGAGAACGGGCTGACCCTGGAACAGGTGGCCGACGCCATCGGCGTCGCCGAACAACCCGCGCGGATCCTCCTGCTGGGGCTCGCCTCCCTGTCGTTGGTGACCAGGGAGGGCGAGCGCTACGTCAACAGCCCCGTGATCCGCCGGAAGATGCTCCGCGACGCTCCCCGGTTCCTGGGGCCGCTGCTGGACGTCCAGGCGGAGGTCATCAACCAGTCGATGGGGGACTTCGCCGAGTCGATGCGGCAGGGCACCAACGTCGGGCTCCGGCACATCCCGGGACCCGGCACCACGCTCTACGAGCGCCTCACCGCGCACCCCCGGCTCCAGGAGGTCTTCTACGCGAACATGGGGGACGCCTCGCGGAAGGCCTTCGCGCGGATCCTCGACTTCCACGACTTCTCCGGCGTCCGCCACCTCGTCGACCTCGGTGGCGGCGACGGCACCAACGGCCGCGAACTGGCCAGGCGTTACCCCGAGCTCACCGTGACGGTCGTCGACCAGGAGAGCGTCACCCGGCTCGCCTCCTCCCGGGTGGAGGACCCCGAGCTCCTCGGACGCATGCGCTTCCACCCCGGTGACCTGTTCACCGTGGACCTCCCCCGCGACGCCGACGCGATCCTGTTCTTCCACCTCTTCGAGATCTGGTCGCTGGAGCGCAACACCGAGCTGCTCCGGCGCTGCCACGACGCCCTGCCCGAGGGCGGCGTCTGCCTCGTCTACAACTTCGTCTCCAACGACGAGGGCACCGGTTCGCTCAGCGCCGGTCTCGTCTCCCCCTACTTCCTCACCCTCGCCTCCGGCGAGGGCATGACCTACTCGCCGCGCGACGTCGAACGCGCGGTCCGGGACGCGGGCTTCTCCCACGTCGAACGCCACGACGACCTCGGGTTCAGCCACACGTTGGTCATCGGCCGCAAGTAACCGCGCCCCCGATCGTTCCCACCAACGCCGCCGTGGTGAGGGGCACCGGCGGCGTCGAAGGAGGTTGTCCCCACGATGAGTTCCTCCGAGCCCGTCGCCGTCATCGGGATGGCATGCCGATTCGCCGGGGACGTCGACTCCCCGGAGGCGTTCTGGGACCTGCTGAGCACCGGTGGCGTGACCGTCGACGACATCCCCGAAGACCGCTGGGAGTCCTACGCGGCACGTGGCCCGGACCACGCGGCGGCGGTGCGCCGCGCCCCAGGGCGGGGCGCGTTCCTGCGCGACGTCCGGGGGTTCGACGCCGACTTCTTCGGCATCACGCCACGCGAGGCGGCGCAGATGGACCCGCAGCAACGCCTGGTGCTGGAGGTGTCCTGGGAGGCGCTGGAGCACGCCGGGATCCCGCCCACCGACCTCACCGGCACGGACACCGGCGTCTACGTCGGCGTCGGCTCCGACGACTACGGCCGCAGGCTGTTGGAGGACCTCCCCCGGATCGAGGCGTGGACGGGGATCGGCACGGCCCACTGCGGGGTCGCCAACCGCGTGTCGCACGCCCTGGACCTGCGGGGTCCGAGCATGGCCGTGGACACGGCCTGCTCCTCGTCACTGGTGTCGCTGCACCTGGCGGTGCAGGCGCTGCGGGCGGGCGAGTGCCCGGTGGCGCTGGCCGGCGGCGTCCTGGTGATCACCTCACCCGGGCTGTCACTCGTGCTCGACGCGGCGGGAGCGACCGCCGCCGACGGGCGGTGCAAGACCTTCGACGCCGACGCCGACGGGTACGGGCGGGGCGAGGGCGCCGGCATGGTGGTGCTCCGGCGGTTGTCCGACGCCCGCCGCGACGGCGACCGCGTCCTCGCGGTCATCCGGGGCAGCGCCGTGCGCCAGGACGGCCGGACCAGCGGGATCATGGCCCCCGACGGGACCGCGCAGGCGCGGCTGATGCGACGGGCCTGCGAGAACGCGGGAGTCGACCCGTCGGAGGTCGACTACGTGGAGGCCCACGGCACCGGCACCCCCACCGGCGACCCGGTCGAGGCCGGGGCGATGGCGTCGGTGTTCGGCCGGGGCAGACCGCCGGAGCGGCCCCTGCTCACCGGCTCGGTGAAACCCAACATCGGTCACCTGGAGGCCGGCGCGGGCATCGCCGGGGTCCTCAAGGCGGTGCTCGCGCTCCGCCACGAGCTGATCCCGCCGACCGTCAACCTCACCCGGCCGAACCCGGCCGTCGCCTGGGCGGACTCCGGCCTGCGCGTGGTGACCGAACCGACCCCCTGGCCGAGGTCCGACCGGCCCCGGCTGGCCGGCGTCTCCGGGTACGGCTACGGCGGGACCATCGCCCACGTCGTGCTGGAGGAGGCGGACCCGCCAGACCAACGACGGCCCGAGGACCCCGGCGGCGCGGACCCGTCGGGACACGGCCTCGTCCCGACCGCTCCGCCCGCCCTCCACCCCGTCTCGGCGGGGTCGGCGGCCGCCGTCCGCCGGCACGCCGGCCGGCTGGCCGACCGGCTCGCAGGGGTCGGGAGCCCGCTCGGCGACCTCGGCCACACGCTGGCCCGCCGCCGCTCCCACCTCACCCACCGGGCGGCGGTCGTCGCCCGGGACGGCGCGGAACTGGCCCGGGGTCTTCGGGAGGTGGCCGAGGCCGACGCCGACGCGCTGGTCGGCTCGGTCCTGCCCGGTTCCGCGTTGGGCGTGGTGTGGGTGTTCTCGGGGCACGGGTCGCAGTGGACCGGGATGGGACGGGAGCTGTTGACCGGCTCCCCCGAGTTCGCCGCCACGATCGACCGGATCGCCCCCCTGTTCGAGGCGGAACTGGGTCTCTCCCCGAGGGCCGCGCTGCTCGGTGACCTCCCCCGGTCGGCCGACGTCGTCCAACCGTTGATCTTCGCCGTCCAGGCGGGGCTCGCCGCCGTCTGGTCCTCGCTCGGCTTACGACCGGCCGCCGTCCTGGGCCACTCGGTGGGCGAGATCGCGGCGGCCGTGACCGCCGGTGTCCTCACCCTCGAGCAGGGCGCTCGTCTGGTGGCGCGGCGTTCCGCGCTGCTGCGGCGGGTGGCCGGGCACGGCGGCATGGCCATGATCCGCCTGCCCGCCGAGGAGACCGAGCGGCGGCTGGCCGACCACCCCGACGTGGTCGTCGCCGTCGAGGCCTCCCCGTCGTCCACCGTGATCTCCGGTCCCGCCGGGGCCGTCGCAGAGGTGTGCGCGCGGTGGCGGGACCAGGGGGTCGCCGTGCGCCGCGTCGACGCGGACGTCGCCTTCCACGGGCCGGCGATGGACCCGCTGCTGGACCCGCTGCGCGAGGGCCTGTCCGACCTGGCCCCTGGCGCGGCGGCCCTGCCGGTGTACGGAACGGCCGATCCGGACCCGAGGTCGGCGGCGATCCGGGACGCCGACTACTGGGCGCTGAACCTGCGTGGCCGCGTCCGCTTCGCCTCCGCCGTCGCCGCGGCGGTGGAGGACGGTCACCGCCTGTTCCTGGAGGTCTCCCCGCACCCGGTGGTCGAGCACTCGCTCAGGGAGACGCTGGAGCACCTCGGTATCGACGACGCGTTCGTCACGCACTCGCTGCGCCGGGGCCGCCCCGAACGAGAAGCGCTGTCGCGCGGGCTCGGCGCGCTGTACTGCCACGGCGCCGACGTCGACTGGACGCGGCACTGGCCGGGGGGCGCCCTCGTCGACCTGCCCACCACCCCCTGGGACCGGCGACCGCACTGGGTGGAGGAACACCGACGCCCGTCGACGTTCGGGGCCGGCCACGACCCGGCCCGGCACACCCTGCTCGGGTCCCGGCTGCGGCTCACCGACGGATCGGGGGCCCAGGTCTGGGTGACCAGGCTGGACCGCGAGTCCCGCCCCTTCCCCGGCGAGCACCCCGTGCGGGGGGTGGAGATCGTGCCCGCCGCGGTGTTGCTGTGCACCCTCCTCGCCGCCGCGGGGTCCCGAGACGACTCCCACCGGATCGCCGATGTCGCGTTGCGGACGCCCGTCAGCCTCTCCGCTCCCCGGGACGTCCAGGTCACCCTGCGCGACGGCGCGCTCCAGATCTCCGCGCGCCTCGACGAGGACGACGTCGACGACCGGGGTTGGGTCACCCACACCACCGCGAGGCTGCCTGCCGAGGACGACGACGGGCGAGCGGCGCCGGAGGGCGCGGACCCCCGGGTGCCGGCCGGGGACGACCTGCCGGAGTTGCCCACGTCCTGGGTCGTCGAGGTGCTCGCCGAACGCGGCGTCGGGGGCATGGGGTTCCCGTGGGCGGTGGAACGGCTCCGGGGTGGGCCGTCGCGGGTGGAGGCGACCGTGGTCGCCGATCCCGGGGCCGCCCCGCACAGCTGGGCCCCGCTGCTGGACGCGGCCCTGTCGACCGCGTCCGCGGTGTTCCCCGGTTCCCGGTCGCTGCGGATGCCGGCGCACATCCGCCGGGTCTGGCTGGCACCCCGCCCACCGGGCGAGGCCGTGGTCCGCGTCGAGGTCACCGATGAGGACACCGTGGAGGTGCTGATCGGTGACCGGGAGCGGCGCCTGGTCGGCCGGATCGCCGGGCTGCGGTACGGGGTGCTCGACGGGGACATCGCCGCCTCCCACGATCCGGGGGCGCTGCTGCACGAGGTGGCGTGGCGGCCCCGGGGTCTCCCGAGTGCCCCTGCCGGCCGGCTCCCCGGACTGGCGGTCCTCGTCGGACCGGACTCCCCGACGCGGCGGGCGGTGGGGACCGCCTTCGACGCGGCTGGCCTCCCCCACGTGGTCGTGGCGGACGCCGACGGGCTGGACGCCGCCGAGGGCGCCGAGGACGTGGCGGTGGTCGTCGTCCCCGGCGAGCACGGCGCGGACGGCGCCGGGCCGGCGGACGCGACCAGCGCGGCGACCTGGCTGCTGGCGGACACCGCGCGGCGCCTCGCCTCGGCACCGGGCGGGAACGGCGCCCGGCTGTGGTGCGTGACCAACGCCGTCCGGGAGGCGAGGAGCACCGCGTCCCTGGTCCAGGGGGCGCTGTGGGGGCTCGGTCGCGTCGTCGGCGGGGAACACCCCGAGCTCTGGGGAGGCGTGATCGACCTCGCCGACCCGGTGCGGGACGCCGGGACCGTGGTGGACGTGCTCCGCGCGGGCCCGGGCGAGGACGTCGTCGCCGTGCGGGACGGCACGCAGGAGGTTCCCCGGATGCGGGAGCTGGCGGGCGTCCCGACGGGGCGGGAGCCGACGTTCCGCCCCGAGGCGACCTACCTCGTCACCGGCGGGCTCGGCGCGCTCGGCCTGGAGGTCGCGCGGTGGATGGCCGGGCGGGGTGCCCGGCGGATCGTCCTGGCGGGCAGGCGCGGCCTGCCGCCCCGCGGCACCTGGGACTCGCTGTCCGATCCGGACGAGCGCGGCCGGGTGGAGGCGGTGCGCGCCCTGGAACGGCGGGGGGTGGCGGTGGTGGTGGTCGCCCTGGACCTGGCGGACAGGGACGCCTCCGCTCGCCTGCTCGACCCCTCGGCGCTGGGACTGCCCCCGATCCGGGGTGTGGTCCATGCCGCCGGGGTCCTCGACGACCGGGTGGTGCGGGAGCTCGACGCCTCGTCGCTGCGCGCCGTCCTGCGCCCCAAGGTGGACGGCGCGTGGGTACTGCACGACCTGTTCCCGCCGGGCACGGTCGACTTCCTGGTCCTGTTCTCCTCCTGCGGGCACCTCCTCGGGCTTCCCGGGCAGGCCGCCTACGGCGCGGCGAACGCGTTCCTCGACGCCGTGGCCGCGCACCGGCGGTCGCGGGGGGACCTGGCCGCGTTGAGTCTGTCCTGGACCTCGTGGCGGGGCTTGGGGATGGCGCGCAGCACCGGTGTCATCGCCGAGGAGCTGGCCGCGCGGGGCACCCGGGAGATCACCGCCACCGAGGCGTTCCCCGCATGGGAACTGGCCGCCCGCCACGAGCGGGCCCAGGTCGCGGTGCTGCGCACCGTCCCGCTCGGCCCGGGTGACCGACGGCCCCCGTTGTTCTCGGAGCTCGGCGTGGACCACACCGCCGACCAGGCCGGGGAGGGCGCTGGCGCGTCGTCACCCTCGGCACGCGAGGCCCTCGGGTCGCACGCCTCGCTCGTCGAGGAGATCAGCCGCCAGGTGGCGGAGGAGACCCGGCTCCCGGCGGACGACGTCGACCCCCGCCGGCCGCTGGTGGAGATGGGCGTGGACTCGGTGATGACCGTGCGCATCCGGCGGGCGCTGGAACGCCGGTTCGGGTTGTCGCTGCCCACCACGCTGTTCTGGGACCAGCCCGACATCGACTCGGTGGCCGCGCTGCTGGTGGAACGCGCCGGGTCGGGAGACGACACGAACGGGGAGGCACGATGAACCCGGACCTGGTGGTGCCGTGGCCGGCCGATGCGGCCGAGACCCACCGGCGGAACGGTTGTTGGCTCGGTCGCCCGTTGGGGCGGTTGCCCTGGGAGTGGGCCGGGCGCTGGGGGGACCGGGTGGCCATCGTGGACGGGGAGCGGCGGTTGACCTACCGCGACCTCGCGGCCTCGGTGGACCGCCTGGCCGAGAACCTGCTGGGGCTCGGCCTGCGCCGTCACGACGCCGTCCTCGTGCAGTTGCCCAACGTGGCGGAGTTCGTGGTCGTCACGCTGGCCTGCCTCCGCGTCGGTGTCGTGCCGGTGATGATGTTGCCGCCGCACCGCGAGTACGAACTGTCGTCCATCGGCGCGCACGTGGACGCCAGGGCGGTCGTCGTCCCGGACGAATGGCGGGGGCACGACCACCAGGACCTCGCTGTGCGGGTCGCCGAGGCCCTCCCATCCCCCGCCCGGGTGCTGGTCGTGGGGGACGAGGTCCGGCCCGGGTGCCACGACGTCCGCCACCTGGCCCGCCCGGACGGGGACGAGCGGCGACGCCGCCGCGCCCTGGACGCCCAGGCGCCCCCGTCCTCCGACGTGGCCCTGTTCCTGCTCTCCGGTGGCACGACGGGTGTTCCCAAGGTCATCGGGCGCACCCACGACGACTACGAGTACAACATCCGCCGGAGCGCGGATGCCTGCGGTTTCGGGGAGGGCACCGTCTACCTGGCGGTCCTGCCCGCCGGGCACAACTTCCCCCTCGCGTCACCGGGGATCCTGGGAACCCTCCACTCGGGAGGACGGGTCGTCCTGGTGCCGACCCCTAACCCGGCGGTGGTCTTCCCCGCCGTCGAGGCGGAGCGGGTCACGGTCACCTCCGCCGTCCCGGCCGTGGCGCTGCGCTGGGTGGCGGCGGCCGAGGACACCCGGCACGACCTGTCCAGCCTGCGGTTCGTCCACGTCGGTGGTTCGGTGCTGTCGCCCTCGGTGGCCGAACGCATCGGACCGGCGCTGGGCTGCCGCGTCCAGCAGGTGTACGGGATGGCGGAGGGGTTGATCTGCTACACCCCGACCGACGCGCCTCCCGAGGTGGCGCACACCACACAGGGACGCCCGATCAGCCCGTACGACGAGCTGCGCGTGGTGGACGAACGGGGCCACCCGGTGCGGCCGGGGGAGGTCGGTGAACTGCTCACCCGGGGTCCGTACACCCCGCGCGGGTACTACGGCGTCCCCGAGCAGAACGCGGTCTCCTTCACCTCCGACGGTTTCTACCGCACCGGGGACCTGGTGCGCCTCACGGCCGAGGGCGACGTCGTCGTGTGCGGACGGGTCAAGGACCTGATCAACCGGGCTGGCGAGAAGGTGTCGGCCGGTGAGATCGAGACGCTGGTGCAGGAACTGCCGGCGGTCGCCGAGGCCGCCGCGATCGCGGCCCCCGACCCGGAGGTGGGCGAACGCGTGTGCCTGTTCGTGCGTCCCCACCCGGGACGACCGCCGTCTCTCGACGAGATCGCCGCGGCGCTGACCGCGCGCGGGGTGGCGGCGTTCAAGATCCCCGAACGCCTTGAGATCATCCGCGACATGCCGCACACCCCGGTGGGGAAACCGGACAAACCGGCGCTGCGGGCGTTGTTGGCCGACCTCGACTGACCACGTCCCTGACCCCGAGGTGCGCTCCCACCGGGGGCGCACCGGGGGCCGGGTCGGCGATCCAGGGTGCTCCGCTCCGCTCGGGCCGGCGCCAGCCCCGACCGCTTCCCTCGGCCGCGCCAGCACCTGGCGGTAGCGCGGACGCGGGTGGCCGCCCCTCGGCGGGCCACCCGGTCGGCCCCGGTCCTCCGAGGTCGCCCGGGACCGGGCACCGGCCTGGCTCGTCGCGCGCCTCGGGCGCGTGAGCCGCCGAGGGTGCGAGTGGGCCCGTGCCACCACCTCGGGTGCGCCGGGTGACCCCGTTCGAGGCCACCACGTCCCGACCGCCGAGCTGGGCGCGGCCCCGTCTCCGCTCCGGTCGTCCCGGGCAGGGGTGCGGTGGGGCGTTCAGTCCGGGCCGCGGTGGGGCGTTCGGTCTGGGCGTTCCGGCTGGGCTGCGGTGGCGCGTTCACTCTGGGCGTTCCGGCTCGGGTCGCCGGCCGGCGGGAGGACCTCGTCCGGCTCATCCCGGTGGGGCGGCGTCGGCCGGTCCCCCGCTCCCGGAACGACACCGGTCCGCCCCCTGGCCACGGGAGTGCCGACCGGCCGTTCCTCACCCCGGGGAGGGTGGGACCACCGCGGCGGCGAGGCTCCGACGGCACGCTGCGCCGCCCGGGTACCGGTTGCTCGGGGACGACCCCGGCGCGGTCCGCGGCGGAGTGGCCACGGGACACGCCGGCGCCCCCGGGACCAGTCCCGGGGCGCGTCGCCGGAAGAACGGACCGAGGGACTGGACCACCCACTACGCCTGACGGACAACCAGGCACGGTTCACCGTCCACGACCTGTCCACCGACAAGCCGATCCCGTGCGGGCCGGCGATCCGCGGGCCTCAGTGCTCCCGGGCCCGCAGCAGTCCGCCCAGCTCCGCCGCGAACTCGTCCGGATGGGTCACGTAGCCGACGTGACCGCCGGAGAAGTGCGTGATGTCGAGGCCCAGCCGCTCGGCGAGCACCAGGTTGGGCCGGTACGGGAAGTGCTCACGGGAGTCCGCTCCCCCGGCCAGCACGAGCCGGTCCGAGACCGACCGGAGCACGTCCAGGTCCGGTCGGTGGGCCGGGTAGGGGATCACCTCGTGTTCGAACCAGAACAGCTGGTTGCGGCGCAGGCGGTCCAGCATCTCCGCCAGGCGTTCCGGGGACTGCTCGGTGTGCGCGGGAGCCCGGGTCGACGTCGTCATCCCCATCGCCGTCCTGAACATCCGGCGCGCCTCCTCGACACCCGACCGCTGGTAGGTGGCGTGGAGGTCGCGGTAGAAGCCGAGCCAGCGCCGGGAGTCCGCCATGACCGAGGCCAGCGGCGGCTCGTGGGAGACGGCGGTGCGCAGCCCCTCCGGGTACCGCTCGACCAGCGCGAGGGCGATGATCGCCCCGGAACTGCTGCCGAACACGTGGGCCGGCCCCGACGACAGGTGGTCCAGGAGAGCGCGGATGTCCTCGACGTCCTCCCCGATCCGCCGGTCGTCCTGGACGGGCCCCTCGAGCGTGCTGCGGGAGAAACCCCGGCGGTCGTAGGTGATCACGGTGTGCCGCCGGGCGAGCCGGTCCGCGAGCGGAGCGAACGGAGCCGCGTCACCGTTGCCGGTGGGGATGATGAGCAGCGGCGTTCCCGACCCCCGTACCTCGTGGTACAGGCGCGCCCCGGGCACCCGGAGGAACCCCGTCCTCGGTTGGTGTTCCACGTGTCCTCCTCATGGGAGCGGCCGTGGCGGGCGTCCCACCCGCCACGGCGCGCCGGTCACGGGGCGGGAGCCCTCGGGGTCGGGACGTCGCGCAGCGCGACGAGGGCGAGCCCGGTGAGCACCACGAAGGCGACCGCGCAGATGCCCGCCGCGGTGTTCAGCCCGGCGACGAAAGCCGCGCGGGCCGACTCGACCAGTGACGCCGCGACCGGACCTGGCAGGCCCTCGGCGACGACGAGCGCGCCAGCGAGGGTCTCCCCGGCGACCGCGCCGGCGCCGGTGTCGGCGACCTCGGCCGGCAGTGCGACCCCCGAGCGGTAGACGGCCGCTCCCACGCTGCCGAGCAGCGCGATGCCCAGGGCGACACCGAGTTCCCCACTGGTCGACTGGAGGGAGGAGGCCGACCCGGCCTTCTCCGGTGGCGCCGAGGGCACCACGATGCGGGCCACGAGCGGGCCCACCGGGCTGACCCCGAAGTAGACGACGGTGAACCCGGTCATGAGGACCGGCAGCCCCGTCGTCGGCCCCACCTGGGTGAGGACGAGCATGCCGACGGCGGCGACGGTGGTGCCGATCGCGATGAGGTGCGCGGGCCGCAGCAGACCGCTGACGGCCTGGCTGACGAAGATCCCGACCGTGAGGGCCAGGGTCGGGACGAGCACCCACAGCCCGGCCACCAGGGGCGAGAACCCCTCCACCATCTGGAGGTGCTGCGCGACGAAGAAGCCGCTCCCCGACTGCACCCCGGCGACCAGCAGGCCGATCAGCAGGGCCGCGCTGACCGCCCTGATGGAGAACAGGCGCAGGTCCAGGAGCGGGTCGTCCAGCCGCCGCTGGCGGAGGACGAACGCCAGGCCCATCAGCGCCCCGACGAGGACGGCCAGCACCGGTCCGGGCTGCCAGCCCAGCCGGGCGATCTCCTTGAGCCCGTAGATGAAGGGCAGCAACGCGCCCAGGGAGAACAGCACGCTCACCGCGTCCGGCCGGCCCGCCGAGGGGTTGGCGAACTCGGGCAGGACGGCGCGGCCGGTGACCAGCAGGAGCAGCATGATCGGCACGGCGACGAGGAAGACCGAACCCCACCAGAACCACTGCAACAACACCCCGCCGAGGACGGGTCCGAGCGCGACGCCGGCGGTCAGGGAGGCCGCCCACACCGAGATGGCGATGCCGCGCTGCCGGGCGTCGCGGAACATGACCATGATCAGGGCGAGGCTGGAGGGCACGATCGTCGCCCCGGCCACCCCCAGCGCCGCGCGGGAGGCGATGAGCATCTCGGGCGAGGAGGAGTAGGCGGCGACGACGGAGACGACGGCGAACACGGCGGCGCCGACGAGCAGCAGCCGCCGGCGTCCGATGCGGTCACCGAGGGTGCCCATCGTGACCAGGAACCCGGCGGTGAGGAAACCGTAGGCGTCGGTGATCCACAGTTGCTGGCTGGCGCTCGCGGACAGCGTCGCGGTCAGTTCCGGCAGGGCCAGGAACAACACCCCGATGTCCAGCATCGTCATCATCGTGGGCAGCGCCAGCACCGCCAACGCCAACCATTCCCTCCGGCCCGCCGTGGACGGCGGACCACCAGCGGACACGGGCATGCTCTCTCCTCCTCGACGTGGGTTCCTGGTCGTCCCGGTCGCCGCCGGGAGCCGGTGGTGGCTCCCGACGGCCGGAACCGACGCGGCCGGCGGGCCGCGGGTGTCACCGCCGTCAGCGGCGTTCCGCCGTCATCCCCTCCAGCAGGGGCACCACGTCGGCGGGGCTGGGCATCGCCAACCAGGACTCCCGGACGTCGCGGGCGCCCCGCTGGAAGGAGGGGTCCTCGACGACGGCGGTGATCATCCGCCGGATGTCCTCGACGGAGGTGGTGCGGTGGTTCAGGCGCAGGCCGGCACCCCGCGCGACCACGTAGTCGGCGGTGAGGGTGGCCTCGAGCTTCTTCGCGGGCAGTTCCCACGAGGTGACCTTCTCGACGACGTCCTCGCTGATGCCGAACTCGAAACCGACGCGGTAGGTGCCGTCCCCGGGGCCCCGGGGATCGACCTCCACCGGGCGCATCATCAGGGTCTCGCCGGTGTCGCAGACGATCTGCGGAACCCTCATGGCGGCGGGCGCGGCGAAGGTGCCGATGCCACCGTGGTGGATCAACGCCGAGCAGGTGGGCATCAGGTGGGTCAGCGGCACCCACTCGATGACGCGGACGTTGTCGGGAATCCGATCGACGCCCTCCAACTGCGGCTCGTTGAGGGTCGCGACCAGCTCGACGTCGAGGTCCGCGACGGCCTCCAGGATCATCGGGGTCCGCCCCCAGTCCCCCTTGATGAACCGGCGGGTGGACTCGCCGAGGGACAGCGCCACCCTCGGCCGCTCCGGCCGGTCGGTCAACCAACGGGGGAAGGCCTCCGCCCCGTTGTAGGGCACGTAGCGCATGGCCAGCGTCGTGGTGCTGGTCGGCAGCACCATGCCCGGCGGCATCGGGTCCATGCTCCACTGGCCGTACAGGAGCTCGTCGTCGATCTCCATGCCGTACTTCTCCGCCAACGGGGTCATGAGCTCGACCTGCGGGTTCGGGGAGAGCCCCGCCGCGAGGAGTTCGGTCCCGCGCTCGGCCAGCCGGTCGAGGCTCCAGGCCAGGATGTCCGGGCCGATCAGCATCCGGGCGTGGGCCGCGCCGCACGCGCGGGCCGCGAACGGCCCGCAGGCGAAGGTCGGGTCCCAGATCACCAGGTCCGGCTTCCACTGGCGTGCGAAGTCGATGAGTTCGTCGGCGTAGGGCAGGTCCGTGCGGATGTAGTCGGAGATCGGGTTCAGCAACCACTGGTAGTAGGCGATCCAGTGTTCGCGGCCCTGCTCGTCGAGCCCGAGGGCGTCGGCGTACCGGAGGACCTCCTCGGGGTGGGCGGGTGCCCGCGCGTCGGGCCGCGTCCGCGCCTCGTCGACGGAGGCGTCGCCGAGCCCGACCGGGGTGAGCCCGGCGGCCGTGACCGATCCCTCGAACCGCGCGTGGGTGGCCACCCGGACCTCGTGGCCCGCGCTCTGGAGCCCCCAGGCGAGCGGCACGGCCGGCCAGAAGTGGGCGTGCGACGGGTAGACGATGAACAGCACTCGCATGGGGTCTCCTCCGGAACGTGTCGGCCCCGCCCGGCGACGGCGGGCCGCGAACGGCGTCGGGCGGCGGTCGCCGACGGAAAACGGTCCGCCACTGCTGTCGGCCAGTCGAAATCGCGCTCATCATGGTTCGCGGCGAGGAGACCGACCGCACCTTCCAGAATGCGCTCCGGCCCGCTGGGCCGGAATGGTGTTCGGGGCCGCGTCGCGAACGGTTCCGCGCGCGGTCCCGCCACGCGGGGAGCCCGCTTCCCGGTCCCTGGCCTCGGGTTTCGGCGATTCGCTCCCCGCACGCAGGAAGAACCGAGGACGCGCGTCGATTGCTAGGTTGGGCGTGGTGATCGGGGCGGGCCGGTTCACGGTCACCACTCGATCCCGGTGGTCCGCACCATTTCGGCGGACCCACCCCGAATTCCCCTGAACCGGATCTCCCTTTCCCGGTGGTTCCCCGGACGTCGATTCCGGTGGATTCGCGTGGGAGTCCGGGACCACTGACGAGGAACCGCCCAGGGCCCGTGGGTCACGAGCGAGGACCGAGAGGAAGAGCTGAGCCGTCATGCGTGGATATGAGGACGCGGTAGCGCTCCCCGTCGAGGTGTTCGCCGACCCCGAGGCCCTGTTCGCCCGGCTGGGGCACCGGGGCCCGGTGCACCGGGTCACGCTCCCCGACGGGATGCCGACCGTGCTCGTCACGGGGAACCAGGCGGCCAGGGACGCGTTGTCCGACCCCCGCCTGGTCCGGGGGATCGGGGCCGCCGCGCCGGAACTGCACCCGTACCACCCGATGGGGGGCGAGGACTTCCCGCTCTCGCGGCACATGCTCTTCGCCGATCCGCCGGATCACGAGCGGCTTCGGCGGTTGGTGTCGAAGGCGTTCACCCGGCGCCGGGTGGAGGCCATGCGTCCCCGCGTCCAGGAGATCACCGACTCCCTCCTCGACGCCGTCGCCGACCGGGGTTCCACCGACCTGGTCGAGGCGGTGGCGCTGCCCCTCCCGATCGCCGTCATCTGCGAGATGTTGGGCATCCCCCGGGAGGACCGGGGGGAGTTCGAGCAACACGCCGAGGTCCTCACCGGCATCAACTCCTCGTCGTCCTACGAGGACATCATCACCGCGGGCCGCTGGCTGGACACCTACCTCGGCGGGCTCGTGGAGGACCGGCGCGCGCGCCCCGGCGACGACCTGGTGTCGGCGATGGTGCTCGCGCAGGAGCGGGACGACCGCCTCAGCGACGTCGAGGTCCGGTCGAACTCGATGCTCCTGCTGAGCGCCGGGTTCGAGACGACGGTGAACCTGATCGCCAACGGGATGCTCACCCTGCTCCGCCATCCCGACGACCTGGACCGGCTGCGGGCGGATCCCGGGCTGGTGCCCGCCGCGCTCGAGGAGCTGCTGCGCTTCGACAGCCCGGTCTCCAGCATCACCTACCACTTCGCGCGGCAGGACCTGGAGCTCGCGGGTGTCCGGGTGCGGGCCGGCGAGCACGTCGTGATCTCGGTGGCGGCCGCCAACCACGACCCCTCGGTGTTCCCCGACCCGCGCCGCCTCGACACCGCGCGGGAGACCGGTGGACGGGTGCTCGGTTTCAGCCACGGCATCCACTACTGCCTGGGTGCTCCCCTCGCCAGGATCGAGGGGGAGATCGCCGTCACGACGATGTTGCGGCGCCTGCCCGGCCTCCGGCTCGCCGTCGACGTCGCGGACCTGAGGTGGCGGCCCACGTACAACCTGCACCGGTTGACGGCCCTGCCCGTGCGGTTCGACGCCGGCTGACCGCGACCCCGACCGCAGCCCGTCGCCGCGCCCGAGGAGCTCTGGCCAGGCGTACCGGGGCCCGCACCCGCGCCGCGCCCCGCGACCAGCCCCACCACACCAGCTGACGAACCCACGAATGGAGCCATGACCATGCGAAGCCGAACCAGGACGAGGACCGTGCTCGCGGCGACCGCCGCGGCCGCGATCGTGGTCGCGGGGTGCAGCCCCGAGTCGAGCACGGATCCGGTGGTCTCGGAGGCCGCCCAGGAGACGGCCTCCGAGACCGTCGCGCCGGCCGGGCCGGCCGACCTCCAGTCCGTCCTGCTTCCGGTGGAGGAACACCCGGAGGGCAGCCAGATCCACGCGGAGATGCCGCTGCGGGAGGCCACCGCCCGGATGATGCCGGGGACCGGCGAGCCTTCCGGCATCGTGGTCATGCCGCGCTGCGTCAGCTACTTCTCCGTCATCGGTGGTCTGGAGGAGCTGGACGGCTGGTACCAGTTCGGCAACCGCGCCGACGGCGCCCTGTTCATGGCCTTCGTCGCCGAGGCCCCGGACGAGAACGTGCTGGACCTGATCCGGATGCGCGTCGAGGGCTGCGGTGAGGGTTTCCAGACGATGCAGGGCTGGCCGCCCAGCGCGACGGGGGGCGGCGAGATCGTCTCCAGCACCCTGTCGTTCTCCGAGCGGGAGGTCGCCGAGGTCCCCGACGCCCAGACCCTGGGCATCACCCAGTCCATCTCCTTCCACGACGAGGAGAACGAGCTGGTCAGGACCATCCGGGAATCCTGGCAGTGCACCGAGGGGCCGTGCGACTCGCAGGACTCCATGGTGTTGACCGACGACGTCTTCATCTGGGTGCACGAGGGCGGCGCGGACACCACCGCGGACACCGTCGCCGCGGCCATGCGCGAACGGGTCGGTTCCTGACGGGCCTCGACCCGCTCGCCGACCGGATGCGGGGGCGGTGCTCGCACGGGCACCGCCCCCCGACCCAGCCCGACCGATCTCCCAGCTTTGCCCCCGCACCGGGGGCGTTTCCCCGTCCAGGAAACCGGAGGAACCCGATGGCCCGCGCACTGGTGACCGGCGGCAACGGCTTCGTCGGCGGCCATCTCGTCGACCGACTCGTCGCGGACGGCGACGAGGTGACCGTGCTCGACGTGGCACCGCCCGGCGGGGCGGGGGGCCACCGGAGCGACGTGGAGCACCTGCCGCACGACGTCCTCGACCGGACCGCCCTGGCCTCGGTGCCCGCGAGGTTCGACGTCGTGTACCACCTGGCGGCCGTCGTCGGCGTGGACCAGTACCTGGCCCGCCCGCTGGAGGTCATCGACGTGAACCTCCAGGGGACCCGCAACGTCCTCGACCTGGCGCACCGGTGCCGGGCCAGGGTCGTGGTGGCCAGCACGAGCGAGGTGTTCGGGAAGAACCCGGCCGTGCCCTGGAGCGAGGACGCCGACCGGGTGTTGGGGCCGACCTCCGCCGACCGGTGGGCCTACTCGTCGAGCAAGGCGTTGATGGAACACCTGACCTTCGCCTTCGCGAGGGAACACGCGCTGCCGACCACCGTCGTCCGCTACTTCAACGTGTACGGCGCCCGCCAGCGACCGGCCTACGTGGTCAGCCGGTCGATCCACCGCGCGCTCAACGGCGAGGAGATGGTCGTCTACGACCGGGGCGCGCAGACCCGGTGCTTCACCCACGTCGACGACGTCGTGGAGGGCACCGTGCTGGCCGCGCGCAGCCCGAGGGCGGTCGGTGAGACGTTCAACGTCGGCAGCATGCGCGAGACCAGCATCCGCGAGGTGGTGTCGCTGATCGCCGAGGCCACCGGCGGATCGTGGACCGAGGTGGACACGACCCGGCACCTCGGCTCGGCCTACGAGGACCTGCCGCGGCGGGTGCCGGACAACACCAAGGCCCGCACGCTGTTGGGGTGGAGCCCCGACACCCCGTTGGACGAGGGCATCGCGCGGACGGTGGCCTGGGCCCGGGACACCCCCTGGTGGTTGGCCCAGTCGGACACCGGGGCTGGCTGAGGTCCCGGCGGGCCGGCCGCGGCCCCGTCGTCACCCCCGGAACGAGGTGGGAGGAACGAGATGCGCCACGGGAACGACCCCAAGCACTTCCTCGTCGACCGGGCCACCGGCGACTACCTGGCCCGGTCGAGCACCACACCGGTTCCCGCGCTGCGGTCCCTCGCCGCGCGGACCGCAGCCCTCGGGGAGGCGGCGGGCATGGCCGTGCCCCTCGAACAGGCGGCGCTGCTGACCCTGTTGGCCAGGACCCTGTCAGCGCGGAACGTCGTCGACCTGGGCACCTTCACCGGGCTGTCCGCGTTGTCGCTCGCCCTCGGGGTGGCCGAGGGCGGCCAGGTGACCACCTGCGACGTGTCCGACCGGTGGGTGGGGCTCGCCCGGGAGCACTGGCGGCTGGCCGGGGTGGCCGACCGGGTGCTGTTCCGGCGGTCGTCCGGGGCACGGGTGCTGCGGGAGCTCGCGCAGGGGCCGCCGGTGGACCTGGTGTTCGTGGACGCCGACAAGATGAACTACCCGGCCTACTGCCGGGCCGCGGTCCCCCTGCTGCGACCCGGGGGCCTGCTGGTCGTGGACAACGTGCTGATGGAGGGGTGGGCGGTGGCCCCGGAACGGGCGGAACCGGGCCTGCCCCGCCGGTGCGCCGAGGCGGTGCGCTCGGCCAACGCGTCCCTGGCGGAGGACGACAGGCTGGAGACGGTGATGCTGCCGGTGGCCGACGGTCTGACGATCGCCCGCCGCCGCTGAGGCTGGTGCGCCCCGCCCCGACCGTGCCGCCCGCCGCTCGCCCACACCCGGCGGTCCTCACCGGTCCCGTTCCCGTGTTCGCCGTCCCGCTCGGCCGCCGTCCCGTCCCCCTCGCCCCGGACGGCACGACGTCCCACCTCGTCCCGCTCCCCCTGGTACCGCGACCAGGCCCGGCCTCGCCCCACCGCCCCCGGTCCCCACCCGGTCCACGCGCCGTGCCGCCGCGGGTCGGGCACGGCGGTGGGGCCGACGTCGTCCCCGGCGGGAACGTCGTCGGCCCCGGCGCGCGCCCCGGACCTCCCGCGTCAGCGGCGGACCCGCCGTTGGAAACCCAGGTGGGCGTAGTGGTCGGCGACGGCGTGGAAGGCCTCCTTGGGTTCCACGCGGTAGGGCGAACCGTGCTTGGTGATGTCGTCCCGGATGGTCTTGACCAGGGCCATGCTCGCCATGTCCAGGTCCAGCGCCGGGTCGTCGGAGTGGGGGTGGGTGGGGTGGATGAACTCGGAGATGGTGGCGCCCCTGACCTCGGCCCGCTCGAACACGTCGAGCATCCGCAGGTGGTAGTCCGCCTGCGCGCCCTCGTCCCGCGTGTACCCGTCCAGGATCGTGGGCACCGGGCCCTCCCGGTCGACGACGTCCCAGAAGAAGAACGCCTTGTCCTCCGCTCCCCGGTAGGTGGCCGTGCCGTACTCGGCGACGTCCACCGGCAGTCCCGTCTCCCGGTAGGAGGCCAGCAGGTCAAGGTGCTCCTCGGCGGTGCGCGCCGCGGGCAGGTACTGGTACATGAGGGCGACGAAGTCGAAGAGGTCCCAGTCGACGTCCTCGAACGGCGCCGCCGCGTAGCCGACGTCACCCCCGAAGACACCCCGGACCAGGTTCTGCGCGTCGTCGAGGAAGGCGTTCAGCCGGGGCGCCGCGGCGGCGACGTCCACGGTCCGGGTGGGGACCAGCAGGTGGTGCTGCGCGTCGGCGTAGATGTTCGCCATCCGCTCGTGGTACTGCCCCTCGTCGAGCAGCCCCGGGGTGAAGAGCAGGTGGACCGCGCCCACCGTCATGTCGATGTCGGCGCCGTCCACGCGGAGCCGCTCGGCGATCCGGGCCGCGGTGACGAGGTGTTCGAGGACCTCGGTGCGGGGGCGGTCCACCAACCGGGGTTGGAGCCGGACGTGCAGCCCGCGTTCGGCGACGGCGGTGGCCGTGATCTCCAGGCGCCGGGGGTCGCTGCCGTACACGGTGACCGAGTTGGCGTTCAGCTGGTCCGTGATCAGGCTGATCTCCTCGAGCATCCGCGTGGAGCTCCACACGTCACGTGACAGCGGGCCCTGCCCCGTCTCGAAGTTCGTTCCGGTGTCGTAGGCGACGCCGCGGCGGGCCAGGACCCCGTCCGTCGGGGAGCCCTGGCTGTGCGGAGCTGTCATCGTGGTCGTTCCCTTCGTGGTCGCGGTGGTACCTCGGGCGGCTGTCACCAGGTCACCGGGAGTTCGTAGAGGCGTTGCAGCGTGCCGTCGGTGTTGTTGCTGGGCAGTTCCTCGGTGGGCACGGCGGACCGCAGGTCCGGGAACCGTTCGACGAGGCGGCGGAAGGCGATCTCCAGTTCGAGGCGGGCGAGGTTGTCGCCGGGGCAGCGGTGGATGCCGTGGCTGAAGGAGAACGACGGCCGAGGGGGCCGGCGGATGTCGAAGGCGTCGGGCGAATCGGTGAACCGGGGGTCGAAGTTCACCCCGGCGCAGCTCACCAGGATCCCCTCACCGGCCCTGATGACACCGCCATCCAGCTCGATGTCCTCCACGGCGACGCGGGCGAAGACCTCCACGAGCGACACGTAGCGCAGGATCTCCTCGACGGCGGCCGGGACCAGGTCGAGGTCGTCCCGCAGCGCCTGCCACTGCTCGGGGTGGTCGAGCAGCGCCAGGGTTCCGAGGGAGATGACGTTCGTCGTGGTGTCGGTGCCGGCGACGAGCATCGACATCGCGATGTGGGCCAGCTCGTCCCGGCTCATCTTCCCCGGGTGGAGCTGGTCGACGATCAGGTCGTCGATCAGCCCGGTGGCGCCGGCCCCCGGGTCCCGTTCCTTCCTGGCGATGAGGCGGTCGAGGTAGGCCATCAGCTCGGTGGTCGCCTCGTCGGCCAGTTCCGGGACGAACAGCTTGTGGGCGGGCGTCTCGAACTCCTCGTGGTCCTCGTAGGGCACCCCGAGGACCAGGCTCATCACCATCGACGGCACGGGCTGGGCGAACCGGGTCACCAGGTCCGCCGGTTTCCCGGAGCGCACCAGGTCGTCGAGGCTGTCGTCGACGATCCGCTGGATGTCGTCCCGCAGCTCGGCGGTGCGCCGCATCGTGAAACTCGGCATGATCGTCTGGCGTTGCCGGGTGTGCTCGGGTGGGTCGACGCCGAACAGCACGTCGGCGTAGCCGCTGTCGACGACCTTCTCGAACTCCTCGTTGAGCAGCGGGTAGTTCCCGTGCTGGGGGCGGATCGACACGCGTCGGTAGTCGGAGAGGACGGCGCGGGCCTGCGCGGCGCCGGTCACCAACCACGCGTCCCTGCCGTTGTAGAGCCGGACCTTCGTCATCGGTCCCGACTCGCCGAGCCGGGTGTGCCGGGTGGAGGGCCGGTACGGGCAGGTCGCCGGGCGGCTGATCGGGAACGACGGCGGTCCGTCGGCGCTGGCTGCGGAATCGTTCATGGGTACCCCTCGATCGGATGTCGGCCACGGCGCGGGAACTCGCGGGACCGCGTCTCCTCCCGCCGGACTCCGGGCATGGCGGGTCCGTCCCGCCCTCATCGTCGTGGCGTCGCGCTCCGGGCCGCATCTCCCGGCGTGCGGGGCTCCTCCCGGCCCCGGCCGGGGCGGGTGGGGCGCGCCCACACCCCTCCACCACGGTGTTCCGCCGACCGGGGGCGAGGGTGCGGACGGGGCACGTCCCGGGGTGCCCACCCGGTCGGCATGTCGCTGCGTGCGGCATCGCCGGGGAACGCTTGTCAGCCCAGGACGGCGCCGTGATCGTGGGTTCCGGCCCAGTCCACCACCGACACGACGGGGGCGTCATCCATGAGCACAGGCCAGGATTCTCGTGCGGGTGGGGCGGCGCCACCCCCCGACCGCGACCGTGGCACCCGGCCGATGACCGGGGACGAGTACGTCGAGAGCCTGCGGGACGACCGGCAGGTCTTCCTGCACGGCACGCGGATCGAGGACGTCACCCGGCATCCGGCCTTCCGCAACCCGGTCCGGATGACCGCTCGCCTCTACGACTCCCTGCACGACCCGGAACGCCGTGACGTGCTCACCGCGCCGACCGACAGCGGCGGCGACGGTTACACGCACCGCTTCTTCCGGGCGCCCCGCACGGTCGACGACCTGGTGGCCGACCAGCGGGCGATCGCGGAGTGGGCGCGGATCGGCTACGGGTGGCTCGGGCGGGGGCCGGACTACAAGGCGTCGTTCCTGGGGACCCTCGGCGCGAACGCCGACTACTACGGCCCGTACGCGGACAACGCCCGCGCCTGGTACCGGCGGGCGCAGGAGAAGGTCCTGTACTTCAGCCACGCGATCGTGCACCCGCCGGTGGACCGGGACCGCCCGCCGGAGGAGGTGGGCGACGTGTACGTGCACGTGGAGCGGGAGACGGACGCGGGGCTCGTCGTCAGCGGGGCGAAGGTCGTCGCCACGGCCTCGGCGCTCACCCACCACGTCTTCGTCGCGCACTACGGCCTGCCGATCCGGAAACGGGAGTACGCCCTGGTGGCGGCGGTGCCGACCAACTCCCCCGGTGTCCGGTTGATCTGCCGCCCCTCCTACTCGGCGACGGCCTCGGTGATGGGGAGCCCCTTCGACTACCCCCTGTCGTCCCGGTTGGACGAGAACGACAGCGTCCTGGTGTTCGACCGGGTCCTCATCCCCTGGGAGAACGTGTTCGTCTACGGCGACCTGGGCAGGGCGACGCTGTTCACCGCGCGGTCGGGGTTCCCGGAACGCTTCATGTTCCACGGCTGCACCCGGCTCGCGGTGAAGTTGGAGTTCATCGCGGGCCTGCTCGCCAAGGCGCTGGAGATCACCGGCACGGCCGACTTCCGAGGCGTGCGCGCCCGCCTCGGGGAGGTCCTCGCCTGGCGGAACCTGTTCTGGGGCCTGTCCGACGCCGCCGCCCGCAACCCGGTGCCCTGGAAGGGCGGTGCCCTGCTGCCCAACCCCCAGTACGGGATGGCCTACCGGTGGTTCATGCAGCTCGGGTACCCGAGGGTCCGCGAGATCGTCCTCCAGGACGTCGCCAGCGGGTTGATCTACGTCAACTCGGGCGTCGAGGACTTCGACGACCCCCGCATCCGCGGTGACCTCGACAGGTACCTGCGGGGGTCGGGTGGGGTCGAGGCGACCGAACGGGTCAAGGTCATGAAGCTGCTGTGGGACGCCGTCGGCTCGGAGTTCGCCGGTCGGCACGAACTGTACGAGCGCAACTACGCCGGCAGCCACGAGAACACCCGGATCGAGCTGCTGTCCGCGCAGCTCGCCGACGGCACGGTGGACGGTTACCGGGCGTTCGTGGACCAGTGCCTCGACGAGTACGACCTCGGCGGTTGGCGCGCGCCGGACCTGGAGTCCTTCGAGGACCTGCGGCGGGCGGGACGTGACCTGCTGGGTCCCTGAGACGCCGGTGAGGTGCCGGGACCGTCTCCTCGACGGTCCCGGCACCGGGGGCGGCGCGGCGGGCTCGAGAACCGGCCTCCGCCGCGCGGGGCGCGGGGCACTACTCGGCGGCGGAGGCGACGACCGAGTCGCGGAGCACCGAGGTGAGGTCCCGGACCTGGGCGACCACCGAGTCCTCGTCGAACATGTTCGTGGTGTAGCCGACCTTGCCGTACACGACGCCGTCAGGTCTCGGTTCCAGGGACCAGAGCAGGCCGTCCGGCAGTTGGGATCCCTCGGCCGCGGACAGGGTGCGGCTCCGGATCGCGCTGAACGTCACGTCTCCCGCCGTCCGCTCACTCATGATGAACGGCGACTGCACCACCTGGAAGACCGCCGCCGCTCCCCCGGGGTCCTGCACCGGGTCCATCAGGTCGGGGGCCGCCGCCGAGAGCTGGAGGAAGGGGATCTCGTGGTCGTAGGCGGCCAGGCAGGCGGTTCGCGTGCGTTCGATCACCGAGGCCAGGTCGCCGCCGCCGATGTCGACGCGCAGCGGCAGGAAGTTGTAGAAGCTGCCGACGGTGTCCTGGATCCACCCCGGGCTGCGGCCGGGCGTGAAGGTGGGGACGACGAGATCGCTGCTCCCGGTGCGGTCCCGCAGATAGGTGAGGTAGGCGGCGAGGTACACCATGAACGGTGAGGAGCGGGTCCGCCGGGCGACGAGGTCGACGGCCCGCCCGTACCGCTCGTCGAGGACGAAGCGGTGCCAGCCGGTGCGGAACTCGCCCTCGCTCGGGCGGGGCCGGTCGGTGGGGATGGCCGTCATCCGCGCCCCCCGCAGGTTCTCCCGCCAGAACGCCAGGGCCCGAGCCGTGGACGGCCCCTCGGCCTGGGCACGCTGCCACGCCACGTACTCGCGGGGCTGCCGCACCTGCGGCAGCACGGGGAGCCGGTCTCCCCGGCGGGCGGCGTAGAACTCGGCGAGGTCCCGCATCACCACCTGCGCCGACCACCCGTCGACCATGGTGTGGTGGGCGATCAGGACCAGGACGCCGTCCTGGTGGTCGAACCGTCCCAGCACCATCCGCAGGGCGGGGTACTCGGTGGCGGGGAACGGGCCGGCCTCGATCTCGCAGGCGAACCGTTCGGCGGTCTGGTCCCGGTCGCCGTCGGCGGGCAGGTCCCGCAGCGTCAACTCCGGCTCCGCCGCCGGCCGAACCGCCTGGTGGGCGTCGTCGCCCTCGACGACGATGGAGGTGCGCAGCGCCTCGTGCCGGGCGACGAGGTCGGTCATGGCGGCGCGGAGGACCTCCACGTCGATCCTGCCGTGCACCCGCCAGCCACCGACGATGTGGTAGTAGGGCCCGAAGGGGCCGCTGTCGTCACCGTGGTCCATCGCCCGCAGGAACTCCTGCTGGGCGGTGAGCGGCACCCGTTCCGCCCCCTGGCCCGGCGGGGTGCGTGACGTGTCGTGCGCCATGATCAGACCTTCCCTTCGGTGGTGGCCCCCACGGGTGGGGCCCAGTGGAAGCCGT
This sequence comes from Actinoalloteichus caeruleus DSM 43889, assembly GCF_000429185.2. Classification (GTDB taxonomy): domain Bacteria; phylum Actinomycetota; class Actinomycetes; order Mycobacteriales; family Pseudonocardiaceae; genus Actinoalloteichus_B; species Actinoalloteichus_B caeruleus. The sequence continues at coordinate 1,594,985 of NZ_AUBJ02000001.1, forward strand.
CGGCGGACGGGACCAGGCCCCCGGGACGCACGGGGCGGGTCTCGTCGAGGTTGTCCCCGGTCGCCGCGTGCACCTGGATCCGGGCCCCGGCCCGGGCGACGTCCTTGGCCAGTGCCGAGCTGAGCAGGTCGCGGTCCTCGCCCTCCCGCTCCACGGGCTGGTCGACGATGTCGGCCAGCTCCTGGAAGGCGGCCTGCCGCTGGGCCGCGTACGCCTCGGGGGTGACCAGCGCGAGCTCGGCCGAGGCGCCACCGCCGACGAGCTCCACGAAGGACTCCATGCTGGTGGCCTGGCGGCCGAGGACCTTCTTCGCCCGCCAGAAGTAGGACTCCTCGTCCTGGTGCATGTCGTAGAAGCCGACGAGGAAGTCGTGGAACCGGGTGTACTCCATGCGGTACCGGGTCTCGAACTCCTCGAACGCGGTGGTGTCGTCCAGGTCTCCCCGCAGCACGGTGTTCAGGGATCGGGCGGCGAGCAGCGCGCCGTAGGTGGCCAGGTGCACGCCGGAGGAGAACACCGGGTCGATGAAGCAGGCGGCGTCACCGGTGAGCACGAGACCGGGCCGCCAGAAGCGTTCCTGGATGTAGGAGTAGTCCTTGCGGACCCGGATCTCGCCGTAGGGTCCTTCGGTGACCCGACGCGCGTCGGCCAGCAGCTCGGCGATCATCGGGCAGTCCTGGATCAGCCTGGTGAGCGCCTCCTCCCGGTCGCCCCGCACCCGGTCGAGGGCCTCGGGGAGCACCACGGCGCCGACGCTGGTCAGCTCGTCGGTCAACGGGATGTACCAGAACCACCCCGAGTCGAAGGCGGCGGCGACGATGTTGCCCTGGTTCGGCGCCGGCATGCGGCGCCCACCCTCGAAGTAGCCGAACAGCGCCAGGTTCCGGAAGAACTCCGAGTAGCGTCGACGGCCGCCCACGCGTTGGTGGATGCGGCTGGTGTTGCCGGAGGCGTCGACCACCCACCGGCACCGCACCTCCCGGCGGCGGCCGTCGGCGGAGGACAGGACGACGCCGACCACCCCGCCGTCCTCCTCGACGACGTCGTGGACGGTGGTCTCCTCGACGACCTCCACCCCGTGGCGCCGGGCGTTGTCCAGCAGGATCTGGTCGAAACGCATCCGTTCGACCTGGTAGGCGGTGGAGGAGTCGCCCGCGAAGCGGGGTGACGCGCCGAAGGAGAACGTCCAGGGCGTGGGGTTGCGGCCCCACCGGAACGTGCCGCCGCGCTTCACCACGAACCGGGCCCTCTCCAGTTCCTCGGTGACGCCGAGGAGTTTCCCGATGCCGTGCACGGTGGCGGGGAGCAGGGACTCCCCGATCTGGTAACGGGGGAACCGTTCCCGCTCCACCTGGAGGACGCGGTGACCCTGTCGGGCCACCAGGGTCGCGACCGTCGAGCCGCTGGGTCCGCCGCCGACCACGACGACGTCGTAGGGATCACTCACCGTTGCTCCTTGTCGGGTCTCGGGGCATTCCGCTCGGTGTCACCGCAGCCCTCCGATGGCGGCCTCCACCGCGGCGAGGAACTCGCCGTGCTGGAGGGCCGAGGCTGTCCGCTCGATGTCGTCCGCCATGTACCGGTCCCGGTCCAGGGTGGGCACGACGTCCCTGACGTGCTGGTACGCGGCCGCCGCCGCGGGACCGAGCTCGTCGGGGCCGCCGGCGAGGTCGACGGCCTGCGCCGCGGCGAGGAACTCCACGGCGAGGATGCGGTCGTTGTTGCGCAGCACCCGGCGGGCGTTGCGCGCCGAGATCAGGCCCATGCTGACGATGTCCTGGTTGTCCCCGTTGGAGGGAACGCTCTGGGTGCTGGCGGGGCCGATGGTGCGGTTCTCCGCGACCAGGGCGGTGGCCGGGTACTGGGCGCCCGCGAACCCGCTGTTCAGCCCCGGGTCCCCCGCGACGAGGAACTCGGGGAGCCCGTAGCTCAGGTGGCGGTTGAGCGCCCGGTTGAGCTGCCGCTCGGCGAGCACACCGAGCTGGGTGAGGCCGATGGTGACGAAGTCCATCGCGAAGGCGATGGGCTGGCCGTGGAAGTTGGCCCCGTGGAAGACCTCCCGGTCCTCGAAGAACAGGGGGTTGTCGTTGGCGGAGTTCAGTTCGATCCGGAGCTTGCCCTGGGCGTGCGAGAGCACGTCGCGCACCGCGCCGAGCACCTGCGGTGTCGCGCGCATCGAGTAGGCCTTCTGGAGGTACAGCTGGGTGCGCCGCACCCCGCTGTCGCCCTCTCCGGCGTCCCGCACCTGGTCGCGCAGCACCGCGTGTTCCACGGTGCGGCCGCTGCCCGCCAGCAGCGCCCGCATGTTCGCGGCGGTGTCGACCTGCCCGGGGTGGGGCCGCGCCACCTCGTGCCCCTCGGCGAGGAACGGGCTGGTCGACCCGCGCAGCGCCTCGGTCAGCAGCGCGGAGACGATCTCCGCCTGCCGGACCTGGGTCAGGGCGCGGTCGACGACCAGGGAGCCGAGACCGGTCATCGCGGAGGTCCCGTTGATCAGCGCCAGGCCTTCCTTGAACCGCAGTTCGAGCGGTTGGATGCCCCGTTCCCGCAGCACCGGGCCGGTCGGGACGGCGGCGCCGTCCCGCAGCAGGTAGCCCTCCCCGATGAGGGTGGCGGCGATGTGGGACAGCGGGGCGAGGTCACCACTGGCACCCAACGAGCCGATCTCGGGGACGGCGGGGGTCAGCCCGAGGTTGAGGTACAGGGCCAGCCGTTCCAGTACCTCGGGGCGCACCGCCGAGTGCCCCTTGGCCAACGCGTTCAGCCGCGCGGCGAGGACGGCCCTGGTCTCGTCCTCGGCGAAGAGCGGCCCCACCCCGGCGCTGTGGCTGCGGACCAGGTTGGTCTGGAGTTCCACCTCGTGGTCCGGCCCGACGAGCATGTAGATCATCTCGCCGAACCCGGTGGTGACCCCGTACACCGGGGTGCCGTCGTGGACGATGTCCTCGAACAGCTCCCGTGACCGCGCCACCTTCTCCAGGGCGGACGGGGCGACCGAGCACGGGGTGATCCCCTCCGCCACGCGGACCACGTCGGGGATGTCCAGGCTCTCGCCGTCGAACACGACCGGGCGTGGGCTCTCCTGCTGTGTCAACTCTCGCTCCTTCTCGTGGCGTCGCGGCTCAGCCCGCTGACGGACCCGGTTGTGGTCGATTCCGGACGGCCGCCCCGACCAACGCGGCCATGCCGGCGGGGGTCGGGTTGGCGAGGAGGTCCTGGAGGGTCACCTCGACGTCGAACCGGCCCCGGACTCCGACGAGGACGCGCAGCAGGAGCGGGGGACTCCCGCCCTGGGCGAAGAAGGAGACGTCCGGTTCGACGCGGGGGACGCCGAGCACGTCTGAGACGACCGCGAGGACGTGCCCCTCGGCCTGGTCCGGTGGGGGCTCGGTGGTGGGTCCCGGTGGGGCGGTGGGGCCGGCGGCGATCAGCGCCCGCCGGTCGACCTTGCCCGCCACCGTGCGGGGGAGGGGTCCGGCGCGGGTGACGAACTCGAGCGGCCCGGTGGGCCCGACGCGCACCCGGCGCAGGTGCGCCCGCCAGACGGCAGGGGTGCCCTCGGACGTCGCCTCCGCTCCGGCCGGGCCCGTGACGACGTGGGCGACCAGCCGGCCCACGAGCCCGTCGGCGTCCACGGCGGGCACGACCGCGCACTCCAGTACCGATTCGTGGCTGGCCAGGTCCGCCTCCAGCTCGGCGGGTTCGACGCGCACTCCGGCCACCTTGACCTGGTCGTCGCGGCGGCCGAGGAACTCGAGGAGGCCGTCGGGCCGCCGTCGTCCCCGGTCGCCGGTGCGGTAGCACCGGGTGGTCGGCGGGGCGGCGTCGGTGCCGGCGAGGGGCGCGAACGCGGCCGAGGCGCCCTCGTCCCCGAGGTAGCCCTTGGCGACGCACCGCCCCCGCACGACGATCTCGCCGGCGACGCCCACCGGGCACGGCAGGTCCTGCTCGTCCACGACGAGGACCTCCCGGCCGGGGATCGGACGTCCGATGGGCACGCGCTGGCCCTCGTTCCCGGTGACCTCGTGCCAGGTGGCCGCGATGGTCTCGGTGGGGCCGTACACGTTGGCCAACCGCGTGGTGGGCAGCACCGCGCGCAGTTCCCGCGCCAGGTTCCCCGGCAGGGCCTCGCCCATCAGCAGCAACGCGCGCAGCGTCGGGGGTGGGCGCCGGCCGTGGCGGGTGATCAGCCGGAGGAGTTCCCGCGCCACGCTGGGCACGGTCTGGAGGAAGGTGACCCGCCGGACGGTGAGCCAGTCGAGGAGCCGTTCGGGGTCGACCCGGACGGACGGGGGGACCGGGCAGAGCGTGGCACCGGCGATCAGCGCGGCGAAGGTCTCGCACAGGCTCGGGTCGTGGTCGGGAGCGGCCCACTGGGCTACTCGGGACCCCGGGCCCAGGTCGAACTCCTCGACCAGCCAGTTCGCGATCTCCAGCAGCGACCGGTGGTCCTGGGCCACGCCCTTGGGCACCCCCGTCGACCCGGAGGTGTGGGCCACGTAGGCGGTCAGGTCGAGGGGCACGTCCCGTCCCCGGCGGGTCGGCCCCGGGTCCCTGCTCCCGGAGCGTCCCCGAGGCGGGTGGACGTCCAGCACGGGTCTCCCCAGCTCTTCGCGGTACCACCGGACCAGCTCGTCCGGTTCGCCGGGCGCCGACGTCGTGCGCAGCAGGCACACCGGATCGGTCTGGGTGAGCACGTGGCGGCCCCGGGTCCCCAGTTCGCCGACCCCGAGCCAGACCAGGTGGCCGCCGGCCCGCAGCGCCCCGAGCGAGGCGACGGCCTGCGCGGCTCCGCCGGGCATCCGCACGGCGACGGCCGCTCCCTCGACCACCCCGACGTCCCGGAGGCGGTCGGCGAGGTCGTCGGCCGCCTCGTCCAACTGCTGGTAGGTGAGGACATGGGAGTCCCCGAGGACCGCCCGCGCCCGGGGCGCGCTCCGCGCCCGGGCGCGCACCTCCTCGTGGACCGGGAGGCAGGCCCGGGCGCGGTGGCGCCCCGCCGTCGACGGCGCGAGGCCGGACGGCGGGTCGATCTCGGTCATCTCGTCACTCCGATCACGACCGGAATCGTCACACGCGCCGCGAAGAAAACGCTTCTCGTGAATTGCTCCGCTTTTCTGGCCCCACGGGCACCTGCGCGCAGGGCACGTGCGCGGATGCCCGGACGACCCACTTCGGAGGACACTGGCGCTTCGGTCTCCATTCCTTGGGGGACACGACACACCCCACCACCACCGAAACAAGGGAGACGCCACCATGTCGGATGCCGCGGTACCGCCAGCCCCGTCCCGGTCCACCATCAGGGAAACGGTGACGAGAATTTGGTCCACGGTCCTGGAGATGCCTCCGGGCCGGAGCGACCTGACGTTCTTCGAGCTCCAGGGCCAGTCGATCTCCGCGGTGCGGATCACCGCTCGGATCGAGGACGAACTAGGGCTCACCGTGGACGTCGGAGCCCTGTTCGACGACCCTGACCTGGACACTTTCCTCGACACGGTGTTCGAGGGCGCCCACGGGTCCTGCGCCGGGGTCCGCGAGGGGGGATGACGGGGCGCGGTGGGTCCCCCGAACGGGAACCGGCCACCACCGGTACACCGCCGGAATCATCCGGAAAATGACAAACGGACATTCGGCGGTCCAGGTGGGAAGGCAACTCGGGAGTTGGGAAGGGCGACCCACCACCGATACCGTGGTCCTGCAGGCGAAAAACGCGGGGAAACGAAATCCGGAATCGGAGGATTTCCCCGCACTATCAAGGAGAAAATCCATGAGGCTATCTCGGAAGAATTCCGCGGTGCTCGCCGCCGGCGCTGTGGTGGCCGCCGGACTCGCCACCAGTTTCGGCGTCGCCGCGGCCGACAACGACGACAACTCCCTGGCTGGCACGTCGCGGGTGACCTACAGCTGCGGCGACCCGGCCGACCCCCGGGTCGAGGACATCGACGTCACCATTACGGCGCCGGCGACCGCGACCCAGGGCGACACCGTGACCGTGGAGGCGAGCACCCTCATCCTCCTCGGCGTGCCCTTCGACGCCCCGGCCGGTTCCTTCGCCACGGAGCTCGACATCGAGCTCGGCGGCGACGCGTCCGGCAGCGTCACCGCGGCGGGTCTCAGCAACGTCGAGACTCCCGCGAACGAGCCGATCCGGTTCACCGGTGGCGAGACCCAGATCACCCTGGACGAGCCCGGCCAGGTGTCCCTGACTCCCGCCACCATCACCTCGGTGGTCGACGGTTCGGAGTGCGTCGTCGTCGGCGAGGCCGCCACGGCCGCGACGATCGACGTGGCTCCCGCCGTTCGGTAACGAACCCGGTCGGTAGCGCGGTCCCCGCGCTACCGACCCGGCTCGGGGAGTTCCCCTGACAGGACGGCCCCCTCGCCTCGGCGAGGGGGCCGTTCGTCGTTGTGGGCGAGTTGCCGGGTGGTGCCGCCGCCGGGAACCAGTTCCCCGGCATCCGGACCCGGCGCCGGCTGGTCGCGGCGGCGGCGTGGTGGGTTCGCGCCCCGGGGCGGTCCCAGCCGGTGCGGCGGCAGCGAGGTCCGACGAGCCGGTCGGGGTGGAACGCGTCACGTCCGCCCCGGGGGGTGAGCACCGGCTGTCCCGGAGACACGGCGGTCCGGGTCCGTCCACGTCGCGTGCCGCGTGGACGGACCCGGACCGACTGGTCAACCGTCGCGCCCGGGAACCGGAGTGCCCGACGCGATCCTCCGGCGAGGGTCAGGCGCTCCCGCCTCGCCGCCTGGCGAGGAACCGGGAGAGCCGTACGCCCACGGCGTCCCGCAGCACCCGCAGCACCAGCCCCGGCCGTTGGAGCGCGGTCGGTGGGTCGACCAGGCCCGCGACCCGCATGAACGCCGCCGTGAACCGGCCGTCACGGGTGGCGGCGTCGTGCAGGAGCCGGGAGAAGACGTGCATCATCCGCACCTTGGGGGTGCGCTCGCCCTCCACTCCGGGGAAACCGAGGTCCACGGCCGTCGTCATCTCCCAGGCGGGTCGGATGATGTCGGCGACCGCGCGCTGGAACTCCGGGGTGTCGGGTGCGCGACCGGCGCTCAGGCGCTCGCGCAGGGCCAGGGCCTCCAGCGCGGACAGCGACTGCGCCTGGGCGTAGACGGGGTTGGGGGTGCACACCGCGTCACCCATGATCAGCAGCCGCTCCGGCAGGGTCTCCATCAGGTCGTACCGCCGCCACATCGTGGTGGGGAACTTGAACAGCGCGATGTCGTCGATCGGCTCGGCCACGGAGATCGCCTCGTGGATCTCGGGGGCGGCGAGGGTCTTGACGAACGCGTTGAAGCCCTCGGGATCGGTGGGCGGGTGGTCGCCGAGGATGCCGTAGGTGGTCAGCTCCACCATGCCGCTGTCGGTCTTGGTGAAGATCGCACCCCGGGGCAGCGTCGGGGAGGCCACCGGGTTGATCGAGTGGTCCTTGCCGAAGGGGTCGGTGGTGAGCTTGTAGTGCCGGCTGGCGTACCCGATGCCGACCTTGGTGCCCTGCTCCTCCACCCGCTGGTAGCCGAGTTCCACCAGCCACTTCGGCGACCGGGAGCCGCGACCGGTGGTGTCGATGACGAGATCGGCCTCGATGACCTCCTCCGCGGTCTCCGCCTTGCGGCGGGCGTTGGAGTCCGCCTTGCGCCGGTGGATCCTGGCTCCGGTGACCCGGGCGCGGTCGGGGGAGGTCGTCAGACCCACCACGTCGCACTCCTCCAGGAAGGTCACGTTCGCCATCGCCTCGACTCGACGCCGCACGTGGTACTCGAGCATCGGACGGGTGGCCGCGACACAGCTCAGCCCTCCCCGGAGCTGCTGGAGCCGCTTGCCGTAGAAGTACCACCGCACGGTGCCCGAGAGGTCGGAGAAGGGGATCCCGTCGTCCGCCATCTCCTCGGTGATGCCGGGGAACAGCTCCTCCAGGGCCTGGTGGCCACGGGCGAGCAGGCCGTTGATGTGCCTGGTCTGGGGTGCGCCGCGACGCCACTCCCGGACGCCGACCAACCGGTCACGGTCCACGATGACCACCTCGCGGTAGGACGGTGCGAGCGCCGCCGCCGCGAACAGACCGGTGATGCTGCCTCCGAGCACGACCGCGCGCGCTCCGATTCCGCTTCTCATTGCGAGAACTCCCTCCGTGCCGACCCAGAACGGGAAATCCGCCGGGTGTCGTGCGAGTGGGGCGAGCCGAACCGCCACCCGGTCCGCGATTCGCGTTTCGTGATTCCTGATCCCTGATCCGTGAATCGCGATTCGCGGCCAGCGCTGGCGAACGGCTCGGTGTCCCCCTCGCCCGCCCGGCGGAGAAGGGAAGGCGAGGACGGGAACACCGTGGCCGAACGACGGGTGACGGGTGACGAGTGGCCTGCTCGCACGCGGTGTCCACGCCCCGGCTGCCTCGTCGCATCCTCACAGGACGCTCGGAGTGCCGGCACCTCCGAACGTGCCACGACCAGCGACCATCCCCTCGCGGGGCGCCGCCGACCTCGTCGACGGGGAGAGCGCACGACGGGAGATGAGGCCCGCCGCCGGCCGGCGGGAGGATGGGTCCCGCGGCACCCGACGTGCCGACGCGGCTCACCTCGCCATTCCCGTTGACACGACGGGATCGGCGTGACCACGTCGGAAACCCCCGATCGGGCGCGGACGGTTTTCCCACCGCGTTCGACGACCCGCCCACCAGAAAAGGGAAAAGCGGGCACGTCCTCCACCAACGCGCCGGACCGGGACGACGGGGAACGCCTTTCCCGCCCCCGTTTCCCACGGCCGGCCCGAAGCGCTCGACGACGCGCGTTCGTTCCGCCCGTCGCCGCCGACCAGACCACCCATCCATTTCCGACGAGCGGAGAAGGCCGACCATGAAGGCAACGGTGATTTCCTCGGTTGGCGAGCCCTGGCGCCTCGCTGAGATCCCCACCCCGAGCGCGGGGCCCGGCGAGGTGCTGGTCCGGGTTCGTGCCTCCGGGATCTGCCTGAACGACGTCCTCGCGTCCCGGGGGATCATCCCGTTCCCGTCCACGGCACCGGCCGTCCCCGGGCACGAGGCGGCCGGGGAGGTGGTGGAGGTGGGCGCCGGTGTGACGTCCCGGCGTCCCGGGGACCGGGTGGGCGTGCCGTGGATCCAGGGGACCTGCGGGCGGTGCGCCCACTGCTCCCGGGACCCGAGGCTGTCCGGCCACGCGGCGTTCGCGTGCGTGGCGCCGGCGATGACCGGGTTCACCGCGCCGGGTGGGCAGGCCGAGTACGTGGTGGCGCCGGCGTCGGGCACCGTGCTGCTGCCCGACGACCTCGACTTCGAGCTCGCCGCGCCGGTGCTCTGCGCGGGTTACACGGCGTTGAGCGCTCTCCACGTGGGCGGCCCGCGCCAGCACGAACGGGTCGCCGTGGTCGGCATCGGCGGCATGGGCCACCTGGCGGTGCAGTTCGCCGCCTCGGCCGGCTTCGAGACGATCGCCGTGACGAGGTCGGCGGACAAACGGGGCCCCGCGCGCGATCTGGGGGCGGCGCTGGCGGTGGCTGATGCCGACGAACTGGCCGGGGCGGGCGGGGCTGACGTCATCCTGATCACCGCGCCGTCCTACGGCCTGGCCAGCGAGTGCCTGCGCGGGTTGCGCCCCGGGGGTCGGCTGGTCCTCGCCGGCATCGACGGGCGCACCCCGTTCAGCATCGAACCGGACCTCGGCCGCCCCTTCTTCGCCCAGCGCCAACAGGTCCTCGGTGCCACCCACGAGGGGACCGAGCTGCTGACCGAGGCCCTGCGCATCGTCGCCGACGGTCAGGTGGAGCCCCGATGCGAGGTCTTCCCCCCGTCGCGGATCAGCGAGGCGGTCGAGGCGGTCGAGCGGGGCTCCGTCCGGTTCCGCGCGGTCGTCACCTACTGACGTGTTCACCCACAACGACACGAGACCGGGGCGCGCCCCGCGAGGAGAGGTGGTCCGATGAGCCCCCAGAACCGAGGCCGTGCCGTGGTGCTCGGCGGCAGCATGGCTGGCTGCCTGACCGCCCGCGTGCTGGCCGAGCACTTCACCGAGGTCGTCGTGGTCGACCGGGACACGGTGCTCGGTGTGAAGGGCGCCCGGCGGGGAGCTCCCCACACCCGGCACGCGCACGGCCTCCACGCCCGGGGCCACCTGGCGTTGGAGGAGCTGTTCCCCGGCCTGACCGAGGAGCTGGAGGCCACCGGTGTCCCCACCGGGGATCTCGGGGAGATGCGGTGGTACTTCGACGCGCGGCGGCTCCGCCCGGCCCACACCGGACTGCTCTCGGTGACCGCGCCGCGCCCGGTGCTGGAGCACCACGTGCGCACCAGGGTGGCCGCGTTGCCCGAGGTCCGGTTCCGGGAGGGCCAGCAGGCCCAGGGGTTGCTGACGTCCCCGGACCGGAGCCGGGTCGTGGGGGTCCGACTGGTCCCGGCGGCGGGGGGCGTCGAGGAGGAACTACGGGCGGACCTGGTGGTGGACGCGTCCGGAAGGGGGTCCCGCCTTCCCGTGTGGTTGGAGGAGCTGGGCTACCAGCGTCCTGAGGAGACGAAGGTGCGGGTCGGCCTGGCCTACACGACGAGGCACTACCGGACCCGCCCCGAGTGGTTCGACGGCGTGCAGTCGATCAACCCGGTGGCGTCCCCCGCCCACCCCCGAGGTGCCTTCTTCGGCCAGGTGGGGCGCGACGTGTGCGTGCTGTCGCTCACCGGGATGCTCGGGGACCACCCGCCCACCGAGCCGGGGGCGTTCCTGGAGTTCGCCCGGTCGCTGCCGGTGCCGGAGATCTACGACGCGGTCCGGGACGGTGAGCCGCTCGACGAGCCGGTGTCCTTCCGGTTCCCGGCCAGCGTGCGGCGCCACTACGAACGGCTGGGTGCCTTCCCCGACGGGCTCCTGGTCACCGGGGACGCGGTGTGCAGCTTCAACCCGGTCTACGGCCAGGGCATGAGCGTCGCGGCGATCGAGGCGTTGACCCTGCGCGACCACCTCCGGCGGGGCACGCCGCCCTCCCCGGCCGCGGTCATGTCCGACCTGGCCCGGGTGGTCGACGCCCCGTGGGAGGTGTCCGCCGGCGGGGATCTCGACTTCCCCGGCGTGGAGGGGCGGCGCACCCTGAAGACGCGGCTGGCCAACGCCTACATGGCGCGGTTGCAGTACGCGGCGAGCAGGGACCCCGCCGTCACGAACGCCTTCATGCGGGTCGCCGGCCTCGCGGACCCGCCGCAGGCGCTGTTCCGCCCGAAGACCGTGTTCCGTGTCCTCCGGCACGCGACCCGACGGCCGGCTCCCGGGCTGGCCCGCCCCTCGTCCGCCGCGCCCCCGGCCGACGTCGACCGGGGCCCCACCCCGGGTGGGGCAGGTCGGGGCGCTCGCCGGAAGACCACCTGACCGGTCCCGTCTCGGCGGGGTGGACGGGGTCCCGTTCCAGGGCGGGGACGATGGCCGGTACCCCGGGCGCGACAGGCGGTCGGGGTACCGGGGCATACCCCTGGCCCCGGTTCTCGCTCGTGACGTCGCCGCCACGCCGAGCGCGGCCCCGGCCCACCTCGAGATCCGGGCGGGCCACCGCCCCCGGGGCGGCACCGGTGGAACGGGTCAGCGGTCCCACCGGCCGCGGGGCGGAGACCCGTTCACCGCTCAGCCGGGGCGCGGCCCGCCTCGGCCAAGGCCGAGACGAGCAGGTCGGCCAGCAGCCGCCCGTGGCGGAAGTCGGGGTCGGGTTCGCGGTCCGGGTCGTAGATGGTCACGTCCACCCCGACCAGGCGGGGCGAGACGGCCAGGTGTCCCAGGGCGGCGACGAGCTGGTCGAAGGTCAGGCCGCCGGCTTCCGGGCTGTCGACGGCCGGCATGACGTCGGGGTCGAGGACGTCGGCGTCCACGTGGACCCAGAACCCGGCCAGCTCGGGGCCGTCCACTGTCCTCAGCGCCTCCTCCGCCGCCCCGACCGGGTCGGCCGCGACGCCCGTCGAGGTGATCACCCGCAGGCCGGCGTCCACCGCGTCCGCGAGGTACTCGTCGTCGGGGCGCACGCCGAGCGCCACGGTGTCGGCGGGGCGGACGTAGGGGCGGGTGCCGCCCAACTCCGCCAACATCCCGCCACGCCCGGTGGTCAACGCCAGGCTCTCGCCGCCCGCGGCGCCGACGGCGTCGCTGTTGCCGGGGTGCCGGTAGTCGAGGCCGTCGAAGGACACCAGGCCGAACCGGCCGCGCCCACGCAGGTGCGCGCCGATCCCCACGAGGATGGAGCAGTCACCGCCGAGCACCAGCGGGAGTTCGCCCCGGTCCGCGATCCGGTCGAGCCTGGCGGCGAGCCGCAGCGAGTGCTCGGCGATCGCAGCCTCGTTGCGCACGGTGCCGGGTGTCCAGTCCGGGCGGTAGCGCCCGGGGGTGACCACGCCGGCGTCCACGGCGTCGAGCGCGGTCACCAGCCCCGCGTCCCGCAGCACCCCGGGTGCCTTGCCGCAGCCGGGCACCACGCCGTCCTCCGGAGGTCGCAGCCCGAGGTTGGAGGGTGCGTCGAGCACCGCGATGGTTCGAACACGTCCTGCCATGTCATTCCTCCATTCGGCGCCCGGCACACCGCCGGGTCGGTCGTCGGTCACGCCCTGCCCGCGGCGCCACGGATCGCGCTCGGCCAGAGCGGGGTTCGTCGGCGCTCCGCTCAGTCCCGGGGTTCCGGGCCGGGTGGGTGCCCGCCGTCGGTGGGGATGCCGAAGGTCTCGCGGATCACGGTGGCGAGGACCGCCGGTCGGGTGAAGGGAATGTCGTGCCCCGCGCCCTCGACGGTGCGCGGGCCGTCGCCCTGGACCTGGTCGGCCGTGAGCCGGGCGGATTCCCGCATGAGCCGGCGTTCCTTCTCCCCCACCAGCACCGCGACGGGGGTGGACACCGTGGACCAGGCGGAGGGGAGGGTGAAGCGGATGTTCTCGCCGACGCTCGCCACCAGCGTCTCCCTGGTCGTCGCGGCGCTGTCCCGGACGTAGTCGGGCATCAGGTCGGCGGGGATGGCGAGCTGCCTGGCCTGGGCTCGGGCGAACCACGCCCGCCGGGCCAACGGGGCGGTCGCCGACACCAGCGCCAGCGTGGTCCCGGGCAGCGGGGCGGGTGTGGTCTCCGCGCTGACGACGACGGTGCCGAGCACGAGGTCGGGGTGGTGCGAGGCGAGCAGGATGGCCAGCTGGGCGCCGAGCGAGAACCCCACGACGTGGGCCCCCCGGGGCGCGGTGCGCCTGATCAGGTCCGCCAGTTCGGCGACGGTCTCCTGGTGGGAGACGTAGGGGCGGTGGGCGCTGCGGCCGAATCCGGGCAGGTCAGGGACGATCGCGGTGAGGTCCCGCCCGAGGTGTTCGAGTAGCGGTCGCCACATCCAACCGCTGACGCCCGCGCCGTGTAACAGCAGGACCGGGTCTCCGCTACCGAACGTGTCGCTGTGCATGGTGTCGTCCTTCGTGGCCGGGTCGGCCGTGGGAGTGGCACCACCCGCGTCAGGCGGGGGTGGATGGCCGGGCGCGGGTGGTGGGGCTGGTCGCCGTCACGTCGGCCCGGCGGGTGGAGGGCCGTCTGGGGAGCGCGCCACGTGGGGAGGCGAGAGGGCGTCGGGCGGTCCGCTCCGCTCCTCGATCCGTGATGTCCGGGGCCGCGGCGTGCTGCCAGGCGGTCGGCGCGCCGGGGAGGACCAGGGGTACGCACGCTGCGACGAACCTCCGCGTCCCGACCCGTCGTGACGACCGGAGTCTATCGGCGACCGCAGGTCCGATCGGCGTTTTCCACGAACTTGACGGAGCACAGTGGACGTCGGAGCGTTCCGCCGGGACGGCCGGGTGCGGCGCAAGGCGGCACCCGGTACCCAGGCGCACCCGCTCGGGCGGTGGCCGACGGGCGCCGTCGTGTCCGAGGGGCCGCGCCGGCGGCGCAGCACCGGCAACGGCCCGTCGGACGACTCCGTTCACCCGAGGTCAGCGCGCCGCCGCCGGGGCGGGCGGCACGCGGTGCCAGGGAAGGCCGGGTGGCCGCACCCGGTCACGTGCCCGCCGGCCCCGCTCCACCTCGCCCGCCGGGCACGTCGGCCTTGATCGTCTTCATCGGGAATCGGGACTGGAGCTTCGCCAGCCCGGGGACGGCCATCAGGCGCTGGGTCAGGAACCGCTCGTAGGTCGCGAGGTCCGCCACCGCGACGACCGCGTGGTAGTCGGGCGCACCGAACATCCGGCGTGCCTCCACCACCTCGTCGAAGGACACCAGCGCGGCCTCGAACCGTTCGAGGGTGGCGCGGGCCTGGTCGGTGAGTTCGAGGTCGACCAGGACCTCGAAGGCCCGGTCCAGGGCGTGGGGGGCGATGCGGGCGTGGTAACCGAGGATGACGCCCTCGTCCTCCAGCCGCCTGACCCGGCGCAGGCACGGCGAGGGGGTGAGCCCGACGCGGTCGGCGATCTCGGTGTTGGCGAGACGGCAGTCCCGGCGCAGGTGGTCGATGATGGCGCGGTCGGTGCGATCCACGCACTGAGTGTGCCCCGATACCCCCGTTCACGGGCAACATCCGCAATCGGCTGCCGCCACGTCTGTCCTAGCCTGGCCACAAGCGCCGCCAGGAGAAGGGGCAGGACATGGGCATGACCACCGACCCTCAGACGACCGCGCGGGCCGCCGAGTCGGTTGACGAGTTCTGGGCGACGGCTCGTCGCCACCTGATCCGCTACGCCCACAACGACTTCGTGCCCGCCATCATCGAGCGGGCGGCGGGATCCGAGGTCTTCGACTCGGAGGGCCGCGCCATCCTGGACTTCACCTCCGGGCAGATGAGCGCGCTGCTCGGCCACTGCCACCCGGCGATCGTCGAGTGCGTCAGCCGGTCGGTCTCCAGGTTGGACCACCTGTTCAGCTGGATGCTCAGCCGCCCGGTGGTGGACCTGGCCGCCGCCCTCGCGAACACCCTGCCGTCCGGGTTGGACAGGGTGATGCTGCTCAGCACCGGCGGCGAGTCGAACGAGGCGGCCATCCGGATGGCCAAGCTCCACACCGGCGGCCACGAGGTCGTCTCCTTCGACCAGTCCTACCACGGGGTCACGCACGCGGCCGGCGCCGCGACCTACGGGATCTCCCGGCGTGGTTACGGTCCGGTGGCCCCCGGCAACCTCGTGATCCCCACGCCGAACGCCTACCGGCCGCTGTTCGAGCGGGACGGGCGGCACGACTGGCGGACCGAACTCGACCACGCCTTCGCGATGGTGGACCGCCAGTCGGTGGGCAGCCTGGCGGCCTTCATCGCCGAACCGATCCTGAGCACGGGAGGGGTGATCGAGCTGCCCCCGGGGTACCTCACCGCGCTCAAGCGCAAGTGCGAGGAACGCGGGATGCTGCTGATCCTCGACGAGGCGCAGACCGGTCTGTGCCGCACCGGTGACTGGTACGCCTTCCAGCACGAGGGCGTCGCCCCGGACATCCTCACCCTGTCCAAGACGCTCGGCGCCGGGCTGCCGCTGGCGGCGGTCATCACCAGCGACGAGATCGAGTCCACCTGCCACGACCGGGGCTTCTACTTCGGCACCACCCACGTCTCCGATCCGCTGGCGGCGGCGGTCGGTCTCACGGTCGTCACCGTCCTCCAGGAGAACGCCTTCGACCGGACCGCGCGCCAGCTGGGCGACCGGCTGCGCCGTGGGCTGCTCGAGATCCAGTCCCGGCACGAGCAGGTCGGCGACGTGCGGGGCCGTGGCCTGCTCCAGGGCATCGAACTCGTCACCGACCGCGAGAGCAGGACCCCGGCGCACGACTTCGGCGGTGCCGTCACACAGGCCTGTTTCGAGCTGGGCCTGCACCTCAACATCGTCCAGTTCCCCGGGAGCAGCAGCATCTTCCGGATGGCCCCGCCGCTGACCACCACGGACGCCGAACTGGACCGGGGACTGGACATCCTGGACCAGGCGCTGACGACCGTCGCCGGACGGGGCTGAGGGGCGGACGACGTCCGAGCCCGGGCGGGACGTCGGGTCGCACCGTGGTGGCGCCAGCCCCCGCCAGGACCTCGGAGGTCCTGGCCGGCCCGGGTGGCGGTGACCGATCGGGCGGAGCCGGGCCGGTGGCACCAGGGCTGGTGCCGCTCCGGGGGCTCCCCGGGCTGGGCGATGGTGTCCCACCGGCACCGGGGAGCGGGCCGCGGTGCCCCGGTGGGAGCGGACCGGCGGCCACCGGGAGTCCCCGCGGGGGCGGAGCGCGGGGCGCCGGCCGCGTTCGCCGCCGAGTCGGCCCGCCTGGTGGGCGGGCATCGACTGGAGTACCGGCAGCCGCCGTCCGCCGCTAGGTTGATCGGCATGACCTCAACGGCGGAGAAGGCCACCCTGCTCCAGGAGCTGCACGCGGCACCGGAGCCGCTGCTCGTCGTCAACGTGTGGGATGCGATCACGGCGAAGGTCGTCGCCGAGATCCCGGGAACACGGGCGCTGGCCACCGCGAGCCACGGCATCGCCGCCTCGCGCGGCTACCCCGACGGGGAACGCATCCCGCGCGACGAGATGATCGCCGAGGTGGCGCTGATCGTGCGCGCGGCGGGTGACCTACCCGTGACCGCCGACCTCGAGGCCGGCTACGGCGACCCGGGTGGCACGATCGCCCGCGCGATCGAGGTGGGGGCCGTCGGCGCCAACCTCGAGGACCAGATGAAGCCGTTGGCGGAGTCGGTGGGGGCGGTCGAGGCCGCGGTGGCCGCCGCCGAGGCCGCCGGGGTCGACTTCGTGCTCAACGCGCGCACCGACGCGTTCCTCAAGGCTGGGGACCGCGATCCCGAGGAGGTGCTCGCGGACGCGATCGCCCGGGGCCGGGCCTACCTCGACGCCGGCGCGTCGAACGTCTTCGTGCCGGGGAGGCTCGACGTCGACCAGGTCACCCGGCTGGTGTCCGAGCTGGGCGAGCGCAAGGTCAACCTGATCGGCGTTCCCGGTTCGATCTCGCTGGAGGTGGCGCGGGAACTCGGGGTCAGCCGGGTGTCCTACGGACCGTGGAGCCAGAACGTCGCCCTGACCGCGCTGGCCGAGCTCGTCGAGGACGTCCACGCCGGTGGTGGGCTGCCGGCGGGCACCCGCACGTTGAACTGACCGACCGGCTGGGACACCCCGCCAGCCCCGGCGGCGGCCACTCCCCCGAGAGCCGCACCACCGGGTGGCGGGGTCCGGGCACCCGTTCGACGCGGATCGATGAGGAGAGGTCCGCCGCGTGGGGAAGGGCGGCCGCCGTGGCGACCGCCCTCCGTGGGACGCCTGGCCCGCTCCGGCGCGCACGGGAGGTCAGGCCTGGCGCCCCCGCCGGGGTGCGCACGGGACGCCGAACCGGTCGCGAGTGCTCAGCTCCGGGCGGCGCGGTCGAACAGGCGTGCCGTGAGCAACGTCGCCCCGACGCCCAGGCCCACGAGCCAGAGCAGCGAGTGGGTGAGGGTGGTCGAGTCCGGAGCGCTGGTGGCGAGCCCGCGCAGCGCCTCGATGACGAGGGTGACGGGCTGGTGCTCGGCGAAGCCGCGCAGGAACCCGGGCAGGTTGTCGGCCGGCATGAACGCGGTGGACAGGTAGGGCAGGAACAGCGCGATGAAGCTGAACATGCCCGCCGACTCCACGGACTTCGACGCCAGCCCCCAGGCGGCGGCGATCAGCGTGAACACGAGGACGTAGGCCGCGAGCAGACCCACGATGCCCAGCCACTCCAGCGGGGTGGCGGTCGGCCGGAAACCCATGGCGACCGCGACGAGCAGCACGATCACGATGGAGGCCAGGTTGCGCAGCACGCTGGCGAGGACGTGTCCGAAGATGACGCCGGACGCCCGGACCGGCATGGTGCGCAGCCGCTGGACGAAGCCCTTGGAGACGTCGGTGTGGATGGACGTCGCGGTCAGGGCGGCACCGAAACCGGCGCACAACAACATCACGCCCGGGGTCACGTAGTCGGCGTAGGAGCCGCCCACGGTGGAGTCCAGGGCGGAACCGAACACGGTGACGAACAGCAGCATGATCGCCACCGGTGCGACGACGGCGGTGACCAGGCTGTCGAGGTTGCGTAGCGAGTGGGTGATGCTGCGCTTGGCGAAGACCAGCTCGGCGGGGAGCGTGGCGGTGCTCATCGGGCGGGTTCCTTGTCGGTCGGTGCCGTCGCGGTGCTGTGGCCGGTCAGGGCGAGGAAGGCGTCGTCGAGGGTGGGGTTCTGGACGGTGAGGGTGCGGACGTGGCGCCCCTCGGAGTGCAGGCGGTTGAGCAGGAGGCGGACCCGCTCGGGGTTGCCGTCGGTGACGGACCGGATGACGGCCCCGTCGTCGAGGACGAGTTCGACGGTCTCCCGCCCGACCCGCTTCTTGAGCTCCGCCGCCGTGCCCGAGGCGACGATCGCCCCGCCGTCGAGCACGGCGATGCGGTCGGCGAGGACGTCGGCCTCCTCCAGGTACTGGGTGGTGAGGATGATGGTCCGCCCGCCGCGCGCGAGCCGGGTGACCACGTTCCACAGCGCCGCCCGGCTCCGGGTGTCCATCCCGGTGGTCGGTTCGTCGAGGAAGATCAGCGGCGGGGAGGCGACCAGGCTGGCCGCCAGGTCCAGGCGGCGGCGCATCCCTCCCGAGTAGTGGCCGACGCGGCGGTGGGCCGCCGCGGTGAGGTCGAACTCCTCGAGGAGCTCGTCCGCGCGTCGGAGCGCCTCGGACTTCCCGAGCCGGAGCAGGCGCCCGACCATCACCAGGTTCTCCCGGCCGGTCAGCTCCTCGTCGACCGACGCGTACTGCCCGGTGACGCTGATGAGTTCGCGCACCCTGGCCCGATCGCGGACGACGTCGTGCCCGAGGAGCCGGGCGGTCCCCCCGTCGGCCCGGACCAGGGTGGTGAGGATGCGGATCAGGGTGGTCTTGCCGGCGCCGTTGGGGCCCAGGAGTGCGAGGACCCGCCCCTCCGGGACGTCGAAGGTCACGTCCCGGAGGACCTCGCGGTCGCCGTAGCGCTTGCGGATCCCGGAGACCGCGAGAGCCGACTTGTCGGCGGTCGGGCGATCTACGAATGGTGGTGTGAGCTGGGGTGATGACCTCGTCATGCGTACAGCGTAACAGTTACGCAGTATGAATGCGCAAGGGTTACGCAGTAGGATGGCCGCATGGCGAACGAGCACGAGGGGAACCTGGCTCCCCCTCAGGTCCCCCGAGCGGTTCTGCTGGCCTGGGGCCGGTCACCCGCCACCACGAAGGGGCCCCGGCCGAGGTGGACGCTCGAGCAGCTGCTGGCGGCGGCCGTCCGGCTCGGCGACGAGCAGGGCATCGACGCCATCACCATGAGCGGGCTCGCCAAGGCACTCGGCAGCGGGACCATGTCCCTGTACCGGTACGTGGAGTCGCGGGAGGACCTGGTGATCCTCGCGGCCGACCACGCCCTCGGCCCGGGTGGCGCCCCCGAGGGCGCGGGCTGGCGGGACCGACTTCGCGCCTGGGTCCGCGACCTGCGCGAGGCCTACGAACGGCACCCGTGGCTGACCGCGATCCCCGTCGGGACGGAACCGCTGCTGCCGTCCTACCTGCACCGCCTGGAGTCGGGACTGGCGTGCCTGGAACCCACCGGGATCTCCGGCGAGCGCGCGGTGACCGTGCTGACCATGCTGTGGACCTACACCCGGGGTGAGGTGGAGCAGTCCGCCCAACTCGCCACCCTCGCGGAGGAGGCGGCCACGGGCGTCAACGAGGTCCTCGCCGCGCGCCTGCGCGCCCTCACCGGCGACGCGTTGCCCAGGGTGCTGGCCACCCTCGAACAGGAGGCGGCATCGACAGCGAGCGACCACGACGAGTTCGACGCCGCGATCTCCATCGTCCTCGACGGGCTGACACCCCCCACCGAGAGGTAGCGGCCCCGCGAGGGGGTGTCAGCCCGAGCCGGCGGAACCCCCGGCGGGCCGCTCGTAGCGGATCTCCAGGCCGTCCTCGTCGTCCCACTGCTCCCCCACCCGCGTGAAGTGGAACCGCGTCGCGAGATGGGTGGAGACCAGGTTGTCCGGGCTGATGCTCAGCCGCACCGTGCGCACCCCCGGTTCGGTGGCCGCGCGGTCCAGCAGGACCTCGAGCGCGGCCGCCGCGTAGCCCTGGCGGCGGTGAGCCGGCTCGACCGCGTAGCCGATCTCCACCATGCCGGACTCGTCGGGAGGTCCGTGGTACCCGGCCCGGCCCACGGCCAGCCGTCGTCGTTCGTCCCAGATGAGCCCGGTGACCCATGCCGCGCTCGCCGGCTCCCGGGCGACCCGCTCGGCACGGCGGCGCCACACGCCCCGCCAGGCCGGCCCCGCGAAGTAGGGGGAGACGGGCACGGGAGCGATGGCGTTCGCGCCGTCGAGGTCGCCGGCGGCGAGCGCGCGGAACACCGGGCCGGACAGGTGCACGATCCGCACCCGCCGGAGGAGGTGGGCGGTCACGGACGTGAGGCTCCCAGACGCGCCGGTCCCGGGGCCACCGGTTTACCGCCTCGCACTCGGAGCCGCGGACCGTCCCGGCCGCGCGGTCCACCTCCTACCCACCGGCTACCGCCGTCGACGTCCCGGCCTCCCTGGCGCGGGACGGGGCCGGCCGCCGAGACCCGAGGTGGCAGCCACCAGCGGGTCCACCCGCCACCGTTCACCCCTCTCGTCACGCGCGGCGGTTCCTCGCCCGGGCGACGGCCCGGATCAGGGGGCGGTCGGGGCGCGAGTCCGGTTCGGCCGGTGCGGTCCTCCCGACCACGCACGGAGATGACCGCGTGCGCGGCGGGTGGCCGCCTGGCACCACCCTCCCGCGCGGAGTCGTCCGGTCGCGGACCGAGACCCTCGGCTGGCGCGCGACACGCGGCGCCTCCGGGACGCCGAGGGAACCGAGCGCGGGAGCTGCGTCGCGGCTCACGTTCCGTTGACAGCGCGCGCCGCCGACGACATACGATCCGGTCGACAATGATTTTCATTTCTTCTGGGCCGGTTCGGTCCCGCTAGGTGAGCCCTGTGAAGACCTCCGTTGCCGCGTCCCCGGCTCGGCGCGCGCGGCGCGGCCCCCCGCGTGCCGCCATCGTCCTGACCGGACTGACGGCCCTGCTGCTGGTCGTCGTGGTCGCGGCGGTGTCGCTCGGCCCGATCCCGGTGCCTCCTCGGGACACCGTGCTGGTGCTGCTGCACCGGCTGGGCGTGGTGGCATCGGCGGGCCAGTACGAGCTGGTCGTGGAGACCATCCGACTCCCCCGGGTGCTGGTGGCACTGGTGGTCGGGGCGGCGCTCGCCGTGGCCGGGACCGTCATGCAGGCCCTGTTCCGCAACCCCCTCGCGGATCCCGGTGTCACCGGGGTCTCCAGCGGCGCGGCCGCCGCCTCCGTGCTGGTCCTGGCCACCGGGGCCACGGTCCTGGGCCGTTGGGTGCTGCCGGCGGCGGCGTTCGTGGGCGCGCTGGCGGCGTTGGTCGTCGTGCACCTGGTCGCGGCCGCGCGGCGCGACCGGTCGGCCTCGACCCTCCTGCTCATCGGGATCGCGCTCAACGCGCTGCTCGGCGCGGTCATCAGCGCGGTGCTGGCGAACGTGCCGGACGACCGGGACGTGCGGGGCATCGTCTTCTGGCTCAACGGTGATCTGGTCGCGCGCACCTGGGAGCACGTGGCGCTGGCGCTCCCACCCGTCTGCGTGGGCGTCGTCGGCGTCCTGCTCCTCTCCCGCGACCTCAACATGCTGCTCCTCGGTGAGAGCGCGGCCCGGTCCTCCGGAGTGGACGTGCTCCGCACCCGCCGCCTGCTGCTCACCCTGGCCGCCCTGATCACGGGGAGCGCGGTCGCGGTGGCGGGAGCGATCGGCTTCGTCGGCCTCGTCGTGCCCCACGTCATCCGCCTGGTGGTGGGGCCCGATCACCGGCTGCTGCTCCCCGCCGCCGCGCTGTTCGGCGGGTCCTTCCTCGTCCTCGCCGACCTCGGCGCCCGGATGCTCCTCAGCCCGGTCGTGCTCCAGACCGGGACGCTCACCGCGTTGATCGGCGCGCCCGTCTTCCTCCTGCTGGTCCTCCGGCGGGGACGGCGAGGTGCGCGGTGACCGGTCCCCCTCCCCGCCACGGAGCCCCGGACGACCTGCCGCTGGTCGCGGAGGAGGTGAGCGTGGTCATCGACGGTCGTCCGGTGCTCGTCGACGTCACCGTGCGCGTGCGAACCGGCGAGGTGATGGCGCTGGTCGGTCCCAACGGAGCCGGCAAGAGCACGCTGCTCTCCGTCCTCGCGGGCCTCCGGCGGCCGGAGGGCGGGGACGTCCGGCTCGACGGGACCCCGACGCGGTCGCTGCGTCCCCGGGTCCTGGCGCGCTCCCTGGCCCACGTGCCCCAGGACACCGCACTGGACTTCGAGTTCACCTCCCGGCAGGTCGTGCTGTTGGGCAGGCACCCCCACCTCCGCCGGTTCGCCCCGGTGGGCCCGGAGGACGAGCGGATCGCGGACCAGGCGTTGCGCGACGCGGGAGCCGACCGCTGGTCCGACCAGGAGGTGACGACGCTCTCCGGCGGCGAGCGGCAACTCGTGCACATCGCGAAGGCGCTCGCGCAGGAACCCCGGGTGCTGTTGCTCGACGAGCCGGTCGCCGCCCTCGACCTCCGCCACCAGCTCCACGTGCTGCGCCTGCTCCGCGAACTGGCCCGACGCGGAACCGCCGTCGTGGCCGTGCTGCACGACCTCAACCAGGCCGCCCGGTTCTGCGACCGGGTGGCGCTGCTCCACCAGGGCGGTCTGCTCGCCGACGGCCCCCCGGAACTGACGCTCACGAGGGAGAACATCGCCGTCGCCTACGGAGTGCGGGTGGTGGTCCGCCACGACCCCGACACCCGGAGCCCACGCGTGGTCCCCCTGGACATCGACGAAGGATCAGGAGACACCCGATGACCAACCCGGTACGCCGAGGCTCACTCCTCGGCACCACGTCGCTGGCGGTGGTGCTGCTCGCCGGCTGCGCGACCACCCCGGCGGACGAACCCGTGCCCGCGCCGTCCTCCGCGCCGCCCGGTGCCGCCGCCTCCTACCCGCGCACCGTCGGAGGCGGCGGTCAGGGCGAGCCGGTCACGATCCCCTCGGAACCGACCCGGATCGCCGCCCTGTCACCGGACGCCGCCGAGGCCGCGCTGGCGCTGGTGGGGGCGGAGCGGCTGGTGGCGGTGCCGGCGAGCGTGACCGGCGCCCACCTCGGCAACCACGTCGAGGATGCGGCGGCGGTGTCGGAGCACCTGCCGCCGGGGACCAACCCGGACCCCGAGCTGGTGCTGTCCCTGAACCCGGACCTGGTCCTGGTCACCCCCCGCCACGACGGCGAGCAGGACGCGCTGTCCCTGCTCGACGAGAGCGGCGTCCCCGTTCTCGCGCTGGAGCACTGGGACGACCTCGACGAGGTCGCGGGGAACCTGACGCTGTTGGGTGAGGCGCTCGGGGTCGAGGACCGCGCCGAGAGCCTCGTGGCGGACATGGCCAGTCGGCGCGACGCGGTGCGCGATGCCGTCGACGGCGTCGATCGCCCCTCCGTGCTCGTCCTGAGCAACCAGGCCGGCGTGCCGTTCGTCCTCGGCCCCGATTCCTTCACCACCGGCCTGGTCGAGCTGGCGGGCGGTGCCTCGGCGGCCGAACGGGCCGGCGTGCGCCGCACCGGTCCCGTCGACCCGGAGGTCGTCGTCGGTGCCGCGCCCGACGCGGTCGTGCTGGTCGACGTGACCGGCGCGGGTCGCGAGTCCTTCGACAGCCTGCTCGCCCACCCGGCCGTCGCCGACCTCCCCTCAGTGGCCGAGGACCGGGTGCTGCTCCTCCCCGCCGCCTCCGCCTTCGCCTCGGGCGGCGCGCACACCCTGGACGGGTTGGAGGAACTGGCCGGCTGGCTGCACCCGGAACGGTTCGACGGGCGGTGACCGGACCCGCTGGGGCGGAGTGCCCTCCGCCCGGCCGGTACCGGCGCGGCGGCACCAGGCGGCCGCGGGCTCAGGGGCGGGGCGCCGCCGCTCCCCGAGCCGGACGGACGGTCCCAGCGTGGGGTGATCCGCCGAGGTCCCCGGCCCGGGGTGGCAGTCGGGGGCCCGCCTCGCCAGCGGCACGCCTGACGGCCCCGGGCGGACACGGAAGTGGCCTGGCCGGCACTGGTCCACCGCGCACCGGGCTCCCCGGTGCGCGGGACTGGTCCGGCTGGGCTCACCGTGCCCCCGCTCCTCAACCCTGCTCGTCACGTGGGTGGACGACCAGGTCGGGGCGCCGCCGCGCGCCGCGTCCCCTCCACCTCCGGGGGTCCGGAGCGGACACCGGTACGGGCGTCTCGCCCGGACCCACCGCGCCGGACCTCCCGACCGGGACCGAGCCTGCCCGCCATCTCGTCCTTCTCCCGTCCCTCCCGCCTCCGGTCCACGGTCCGCCTCATCCGGTGGACGCGCGCGACCCGGTCCGGGCGGAGGATCCCCGCGCCGCCGCGTGTTTCCCGGCGCGCTCGTCGATGTGACGCCGACTTCCCCCGGAGGTCACCCACGGGTGCGCGAGCCCCCCGCGCGGATCGTCGACCGTCCAGGACCGACGCCCTCGGGACACCGCCAGGAGACCCGCGCGAACTCGGGTCTCCCCTGTCCAGCGCCGGATCCCGATCGGCGGCGAGGCCTCTCACCCGCCGCGCGCGGTGTCGACGAGGTGGTCCCAGGAGGCGAGGGTGATGTCCACGACTCCGTCGAGTTCGGCGAGGGTGGCGCCGTCGCGCGCCTGGATCGACAGGCCGAAGAGCACGGACATCAGGAACGAGGCGAGCCGGTCGACGTCGACCGAGCCGGGCAGGCCGCCGTCGGCCCTCGCGGCGCGAAGACGGGCGCGCAGCCGGTCCCGGTCCTGTTCGCGCAGGGAACGCAGCAGGTCGCGGAGGCCCTCGCTCTCCGGGGAGTAGGAGATCGCGGAGAGGACGACCAGGCATCCGTGCGGGGTCTCGGGGTCGACGTAGGCCCTGGCGTTGTCACGTAGCAGCGCCTCGACCGCGTCCCGCACCGGACCGGGCCTCTCCAGGGCGAGCGTGGTGGTCGAGCGGTCGGGCGAGTTGTAGAACTCGACGGCCTCGCGGAACAACTTCTCCTTCGACCCGAACGCGCCGTACAGGCTCGGGGGGTTCATCCGCATCGCCTGAACGAGATCGGTCAGGCGAGTGCCCTCGTAGCCGCGCTCCCAGAACACCTCCATCGCCTGGCGGAGCGCCGTCTCCCGGTCGAAGGCGCGGGGCCGCCCCCGCCGCCGGGGCTGGCCGGTGGCGTCGGTGGCGCGGTGCGTGCTGGACATGCCCCCAGTGTATATTTTTAATGTTCACTACAAAATTAACACCACTGGGAGAACCTGATGCCGCAACGGAACAAGGTCGCGCTGGTCACCGGAGGGAGCAGGGGGATCGGCGCCGCGATCGCCCGACGCCTCGCCGAGGACGGGGCGGACATCGCGATCACCTACCTGTCGTCGGAGGCAGCGGCCGACGGTGTGATCCGCGAGATCCGCGCCCTCGGCCGCCGCGCCACGGCGATCGCCCTCGACAGCGCGGCGCCCACGGCGGCGGTGACCGCCGTCGACGCGGTGTTCGAGGAGTTCGGACGGCTCGACATCCTCGTCAACAGCGCGGGCACCTTCCCGAACGGTCCGCTGCCCCAGGTGACCGGGAACGAGGTCGACGCGGCCCTCGCCCTCCACGTCAGGGCGCCGTTCCTCTTCAGCCAGGCGGCCGCGCGCGTGATGGGCCCCGGGGGCCGGATCATCACCGTGGGAAGCTCCTTCGCCAACCGCACCCCCTACCCCGGGGTCACCCTCTACTCCATGACCAAGGCCGCCGTCGAGGGCATGACCCGGGGGCTCGCCCGGGACCTGGGCGACCGGGGCATCACCGTGACCGCGGTGCACCCGGGCAACATCGACACGGACATGAACCCGGCCTCGGCTCCCGAGGCCGCCGAGGAGCTCCCCGCCATCCCACTGGGCCGCTACGGCGAGCCTCGGGACATCGCCGCCGCCGTCTCCTACCTCGCCGGGGACTCCGGTCGCTACGTCACCGGCACCGCCCTCACCGTGGACGGCGGTTACAACGCATGACCGGCGGGTTCTCCACCGGGGAGCGACGACGATCGGAGGCGACGTGATCTCATGGTTGCTCCTCGTCGCGGCCGGGCTCCTGGAGATCGGCTGGGCCAGCGCCATCAAGGAGTCCCACGGGTTCACCCGGTTCTGGCCCAGCGTCCTAGGGATCGGCGGAGCACTCGCCAGCTTCGCACTCCTCACCCTCGCGGTCAGGGACCTGCCCCTCGGGACCGCCTACGCGGTGTGGGTCGGCATCGGCGCCGTCGGCGTGGCGGTGGCGGGCGTCGTCTGGTTCGGTGACACCCTCAGCCCGGGCCGGGTGCTCTTCCTCGGCCTGATCGTGGTGGGCGTCGCCGGGCTGAAGTTCCTCGAGAGCTGACCGCCGCGCGAGATGATCCCCCGACCCGTGTGCCGAACGACGCCCGGGGAACCCCGCACCCGGTCCACCGGCCGCGCCTCGTCCCGGGGGTCACGAGCGGCGCTGGCGGTGGGCTCGGACCCGTTCGCGGGTCTGGCAGCGGGTCGAGCAGTAGACCCGGTGCCCACGGCGCGAGGTGTCGAGGTAGACGTCCGCGCACCGCTCGGCGGCGCACAGGCCGGCCGACCGGGTCGCCGGGTCGGTGAGCGCGTCGAGGACGGTGGCGAGCATCGCGGCCAGCAGCGGAGGCGCGTCCGCCGCCGCTCGCCACCCCAACCGGGGCGGGGCCCCCCGGCTGTCGAGACGCGGGACGAGCCCGACGCGGTCAACGAGGGCATCGACGACCGCGTCGCGTGCCTCGCCCGGCTCAGCGGCGAAGACGGCGTGGATCTCCTCCGCGGCGGAGCTGATCTCCTCGTCCGCCAGGCGGCTCCCCCCGGGCCAGGTCTCGTGCAGCCGCATCCGGTACGGGGAGTCCGGGGCGGGGTGACCGCCCCAGGGTCGGGCGGACGCCTGGCGCGGGGTGACCGCCCACTCGTTGACGAGCTCGACCGCCACCCCGACCGGCAGTGGCGGCACGGGCAGCCACGAGCGTGGTCCGGTCATCTCACGGTTCGACCACGGGTCCCGGGCCGACGTCGGACCGCTCCTCCCTGGCGGCCAGTTCCCTGGGCAGCTGGGTGGCCCAGATCAGCTCGTGCACGGGAACGGGGATGCCCAGCGCCGTGGCGTGCCGCACCACGGCGCCGCTCTGGTCGGCCAACTCCGAGGGGCGGCCCGCACGCAGGTCCCGCTGGAGGGATGCGGTGGTCTCCGGCGCGAAGCCGTGCTCGTAGACGTCGAGGATCTCGGCGAGATCATCCTCGCCCAGGCGGGCCCCCGACCGGTTGCCGACCGCGATGACCTCCCGCATCGCCCGTTCCACCAGGTCCCGGGTGGGGCGCACGGACCTGGTCCGCCCCACCGGGGCGTCCGCCAGGGCGCCCACTCCCCCGTAGGACGCGATGAGCGCCAGTTTCCGCCACAACGCGGTGCGGACGTCCTCGGTCCACCGCGCGTCCACTCCGGCTCTCCGCAGCACCTCCACCAGTCGGAGCCCGGCGGCGTCGGGTTCGGAGTGCCGCAGGGAGCCGAGGACCACGCGGGCCTCGGAGCCGACGAGTCGCACGGCCAGCGGCGCCACCCGCCGCACGATGACGACGACCGTCCCCCCGTACACCGCGTCGGAGGGCACGTGGGCGGCGGCGCGGGCCGGCGCGTCCACCCCGTTCTGGGTGGTGAGCACCCTGCCGCCAGGTTCGAGCGCCGGGGCGATCTCGGCGGCGGCCTCCTCGACCTGCCAGGACTTGGTGGCCACGATGGCGAAGTCGAAGCGGCGCCCCGCCAGGTCGTCGACGAACTCGACGTTCGAGACGACCTCGGTGTTGTTCTCGTTCCGGATCTCCACGCCACCGCCGGCCGCGGCGCGCACCGTGGCCGGGCGGCCCTTGACCGTCACCGGCTCACCGGCCGATGCGAGACGCGCCGCCAGGTACAGGCCGACCCCGCCCGCCCCGTACACCAGAACACCCATGTCCCACCCCCGATCAGGTAACGCTCATCATGCCATAGAGCCGTTACCACACCAGGGGGATCCCTCGTCCGCGTCGAGGAGGCCGTCAGCCACCCCGCCGAGGACCCGGAGCGCCGGGGGCGGGCGATGTCTGGCACCCTCGCCAGTCCCGCGGGCCCGGACGACGTCCCGCCCGGGTCGTCACCGGCGTGGTTCCCAGCGGAAGAGGCGGGCGGCCAGGGCCACCGAGACGACGACCCAGCTCAGGGTGGGCGCCAGCAGCACCAGCGAATCGGCCAGCGCGACGCCGCCGTTCCACGCGGCGACGACCAGTTCGCTGGCCGCGCCGCCGGGCAGCAGCCGCTTGACGATGGTGAGTTCCTCGGTCCCGGTGAAACCGACCCAGCCGGAAACGGCCATCGTGCCGATGAGGACGGGCAGCGTGGTCACCTGGGCGTGTTCCGGGGAGTTCGTCACCCCGGCCGTCGCCAGCCCCAGGCAGAGCATCATGGCCACCGTGGTGACCACGGCGACCACCAGGAGGAGGACGTCGCTCGGCGCGCCGGCGACCACGCCCAACACGGTCAGGATCACGGTCACCTGGAGCACCGCGACGCCCGTCACCGGCAGCAGCAGACCGGAGAGGATGCGGGTGTCGCTCGCCGCCGTGGAGCGCAGCCGCTTGAGGAAGAGGTTCTGCCGGCGCGCGGCCAACGTGGTCACCGTGGTCGTGTAGAAACCCATCGCCAGCACGAGGAACAGCAGGATCGCCGCGATCGCCCCGAGGTCGAACACGGCGACGGTCTCGTGCAGGTAGATGTAGAGGGCGCTGAACGCCACGGGAAGTACGAACATGGTGACCAGAACCGAACGGTTCCGGAAGAGCTGGACCAGCTCGCCGAGCGCGATGGGGAACATGGAGCGGTCTCCTCCTGGGGTGGGGTTGGTCGGGTGGTCTACTCGGCGCCGATCGAGCGGAAGACGTCGTCGAGGCGGGTCGGACCGGCGTGGAGGTCCCCCAGTTCCACCGCGTTGTCCCGCGCCCAGTCGAGCAGGGCGTGCAGGTCGCGCTGCATCGTGAAGGTCTCGATGACGAACGCCCCGTCGCCGTCCCGGTGGACGTGCGGCGGCGGAGCCACCTCGGGGGTGGGCAGGGAGAAGCGGATCACCGATGGCAGGGTTCGAGTCAGCTCGGCGACGGTGCCCTCCCGGTGGAGACCGCCCTGGTGCATGAGCCCGATGCGGTCGGCGCGTTCCTGCGCCTCCTCCAGGTAGTGCGTGGTGAGGACGATGGTGGCTCCCTCATCCCGCAACCGGTCCACGGCCCGCCAGAGGTCGTCCCGGGACTGGATGTCCAGGCCGGTGGTGGGCTCGTCGAGGACGACGAGCTCCGGTGAGCCGTAGACGGCGGTGGCGAAGTCCAGGCGCCGTTTCTCCCCGCCGGAGAGCTGGGACACCCTGGTGGCCGCCGTGCGGGTGAGGTCGACGACGCCGAGCACCCGGTCGACGCTGTCCGCCCGCTGACTGAGGGCGCCGACCAGCCGCACGGTCTCCCGAACGGTCAGGTCCGGTGCGAAGCCGCTCTCCTGGAGCATGATGCCCATCCGGGGCCGCACCGCGCTCCGGTCGCCGGGGTCGCGCCCGAACACCCGCACCGAGCCCGAGGTGGGGTCGCGGTGGCCTTCGACGACCTCCAGGGTCGAGGTCTTCCCGGCACCGTTCGTGCCGAGCAGGGCGTAGAACTCGCCGCGCTCGACCTGGAAGGACAGGTCGCTGACCGCGTGGAAGTCGCCGTAGGTGACGCCCAGGCGGTCGACGTCGATCACTGGTGTCGTGGACATGCCTCGATCCCACCCGGCCGTGCCCTCCTCGACCAGTGCGCTCCCGTCACCACCTCGCCGTGACGTTGCACCCGGGTGGGCCGTGACACCGTGTCACTGGTGCCTGGTGGTCGCCGGCGGGACACTGGAGCGTCCCCGCCGCCTGACCTCGGAGAACCACCGATGCCCACCGAGCCACCGCCTCGCCCGACGGCGGCCACCGGGACCTCGCTCCCCCGACCGGTCGCCCCGAGGGGGGCGGGCCGCCGGCTCCCGCCGGAACCCCACCGCGCGGGGGGACGGGTCGGACACGCCGGCCGCCGCCCCTGGCAGGTCCGATGAGGCCGCGCCGACTGGCGCGTCGACCACGCGAACGTCCCCAGGGGACGTGGGCCCAGCTGCGCAGCCTCAACCTCACCGTGCTGCTCCCCCCGCTCGCCGCCGTCGGGGTGCTGCTGGTGGTCGTCGACGCCGAGACCTGGTGGCACGGGATCGCCCTGAGCCTGGGCGTGCTGGCCGCCCTCGTCGCGTTCGCGCGGTGGGCCGCCGGCGACGTCCTCCGCGTCGCGGTGCCCTGCCTGCTGGTCACGGGCGCGGTGTGGCCCCTCGGGGTGCTCGTCTTGGACACCCCCAGGGCGTTCTGGGGTGTGGCCCTGACCGGCCCCCTCGTCGTGCAGCAGCTGTCCCGCCACAGGGGGACCGCCTCGGTGGCACTGGTGGCCTTCGTCGCCGTCACGGGCGTGACGAGGCTGCTGGTGTCCGATGACCCGGTCCGCGACACGCTGATCTCCTACGCCATCATCCCGGCCACCCTCACCCTGGTGGGAGCCGCCCTCGCCTTCCCCAACAAGGGGTTCTCCGACCTCCTGCGGGAACTGGAGCAGTCACGGGAACGGGAGGCCGAACTCGCCGTCGTCAGGGAACGGATGCGGTTCGCCAGCGACCTCCACGACATCCAGGGCCACACGTTGCACGTGGTCAAGCTGAAGATCACCCTGGCCGAGAAGTTGCTGCGCAGCGATCTCGGGCGGGCGAGGGAGGAGCTCCGGGAGGTGCACGCCCTGGTCGGGGACACCATCAGCCAGACCAAGGAGCTCGCGTACGCGCAGCGGCGGCTGAACCTGGCCACGGAACTGGAGAACGCCAAGAACCTGTTCGAGGCGGCCGGCATCCAGGTGCGCGTCGACCGGGAGGCCGAGGTCGATCCGCGTGCCGGGGAACTGCTCGGCCAGGTGCTCCGGGAGACGACGACGAACATCCTGCGGCACGCCGAGGCCACGCGGGTGCGGATCACCCTGTCCGAGGCGGGGATCTCCATCGTCAACGACGGGGTGCGGGAGGGGCCTTCGCCGGAGCTGCGCGGGCTCCGCACCCTGCGGGAACGGGTCGCGGGTGAGGGAGGGGAGCTGGCGGTGCGGCAGCGGGACGGCCGGTTCGTGACCGCCGCGACCCTCCCCGCTCCGCGAGCCGGTCAGGGGAGCGGCGGGAGGGACGACCGATGACCACCGTGGTGTTGGCCGATGACGAGGTGCTGCTGCGCAAGGCGTTGGCCGCGTTGCTCCCCCTGGAGGGCGAGGTCACCGTGCTCGCCGAGGCCGCCGACGGGCGGCAGGCCGTGGAGGCCACCCTGCGGCACCGCCCGGACGTGCTCGTGGTGGACCTGGAGATGCCCGGCATGGACGGTCTCGGCACCGTCGCGGAGGTGCGGCGCGCGCTGCCCGAGCAGGTGGTCCTCATGCTGACGCGTCACGCCCGGCCAGGCGTGCTGCGCAGGGCGCTGAAGCTGGGTGTGCAGGGCTTCGTGAGCAAGTCGGCGGAACCCGAGCACATCACCTCGGTCATCACCGCCCTGCACGAGGGCAAGCGGTGGATCGACCCGGACGTGTCCGCCCTCGCCCTCGTCGACGACTGCCCCCTCACCGAACGCGAGCTCGACGTGCTGCGGGCGACCTCCCAGGGGTACTCGGTCGCCGAGATCGCGGCGCAGCTCCACCTCGCGGAGGGCACCGTGCGGAACTACCACTCCAACGCCATGCGGAAGACGCAGACGCGGACCCGGCACGAGGCGGCCCGCCACGCCAGGGAACACGACTGGCTGTAGGCGCACGACCGGGGTGGTGAACCGGGGTGGCACCTGTCCCGATCCCGTCCCGCCCGGCGGTGGCGGGTCGGAGCGGTGGCGGGATGGGTCGGGCGGGGAGGCTGGACCGTCCACCGTGGCCGGCCGGTTCCCGCGCGCCCGTTCCGGGCGCGGGCTGGTGGCTCCGCCCGGGTCCGACTTCTCCCCTGGCGCGGCTCACGGGGTGGTGAGGAGGCTCAGTGCGAGGTCACGGGCGCGGGCGTAGGCCTCGTCGATGACGCGCATCCCGTCGGTCACCAGCGCGCCCTCGTGCAGGAGCATGACGGAGCGGGCGGTCGCCTGGGCGTCGGCCGCCCCTGCGGCACCGGCGATGTCGGTGAAGAGGTCGAGCATCCACCGCTTCTGGCCGACGATCGAGGCGTAGGCGGGGTGGTCGGGTTGGCTGATCTCGGCGTGCGCGTTGATCGTGCTGCACCCCTTGCCACCCTCCTCGGCTGCCCAGTCGGCGGAGGCGTCGAAGACGGCGGCGAGGCGGGCGCGCGGGTCGGGCCCCGCCGCCTCCAACCTGGGGGCGAGGAACGCCCGCCACCGCTGGTCGCGTTGGGCGAGGTACTCCACGACGAGCCGTTCCTTGGAGCCGAAGCGGTCGTAGAGGGTTTTCTTGGTCACGCCGGCCCGGGCGGCGATCGCGTCCACGCCGACCGCGTGGATGCCCTGCGCGTAGAAGAGCTCGTTCGCGGCGGCCAGCACGGCGCGTGCCTTGGGGGTCCATTCGATGTCGGTTCCCACCTGACAAACTATACAGGTCGGTATACCGTGACGGATGTGAGTAAACAGATCGGTATACCAAAGGAAGGGCACACCCTCCTCACCGTCGGCCTGGGTGCCCTGTTCGTGCTGTGCTGGTCCTCGGGCTTCATCGGCGCGAAGCTCGGCGCGTCCGACTCCCCGGTCGCCACCGTCCTGATGTGGCGGTTCGTCCCGCTGGCGGTGGCCCTCGCCCCGTTCCTGCTCCGTCGAGCCGGCACCCGGGGCACCGACGCGCGGAGCGACCTGGGACGGCAGGTCACGATCGGTGCGCTCTCCCAGTCGGGCTACCTGCTCACGGTGTACTGGGCCATCGGCCTCGGGGTCAGCACCGGGACCACCGCGCTGATCGACGGCATGCAACCCCTCGTCGTGGCCGCCCTGGTCGGCCCGCTGCTGGGTGCCGCCGTGACCGGACGGCAGTGGACCGGCCTGGGCCTCGGCTTCGTCGGTGTCGTCCTGGTCACCTGGTCCGATGCCACCGCCCCCGGCAACGACGTCCCCACCTGGGCGTACCTGGTGCCCTTCGCCGGCATGCTCTGCCTGGTCGCGGCCACCTTCCTGGAGAGGCGGGCTCCGACCTCCACGCCTCCGATGCGCGCGCTCGCCGTGCACTGCGCGACCTCGGCGGTGATCTTCTCCGCGATCGCCCTGGCGACCGGCACGGCGGCACTGCCGACCTCGGGCCAGTTCTGGATCGCGATGTCCTGGCTGGTCGTCTTCTCCACCTTCGGCGGCTACGGCCTGTACTGGTACCTGCTCCGCCGGGTCGGGGTCACCCAGGTGAACACGCTCATGTTCCTCGTGCCGCCGGTGACCACGCTGTGGGGTGGGCTGATGTTCGACGAGCCCCTCACCGCTGGCACCGCCGTGGGCCTCACCCTCGCGCTGGCCGCCACCTGGCTGGTCACCCGCGCCTCGGGTGGCCTGGGACGGCGCCCCGGCGGGCGCCCCTCCCGGCAGGCGGGCGGCGCTGATCCGGCACCGCCCCCGACCCTCGTGGAACCGGGAGCCGAGCGGGACCGCGCCTGGTCATGACCGGCTGGGCCGGGAAGGCGTGACGCGGCGCGCCGCCAGCGGGGTGGCACTCATCCGACGTCCTCGGGCTCCCGCCACGCGCCGATGCCCAGCAGCACCTTCCACAGCCAGTCCGCCGCGACGACCGGTGAGGGCAAGGGGTCACGCGCCACCCAGGCGGTGATCACCCCGAGGGCACTGCCCGCGATCCCGGAGGCGAAGACGTCGACGGGCAGGTCGACGAGAGCCGCCGGTCGGGCCGTGCCGACGGCGTCGATGACGATGAGTTCGATCCGGTTGCGCAACCGGGCGGTGACCAGCGTCGACCCGTGGTCGCCGAGGACCCGCCGGTAGAGGGCGGCGTGGGACGCGATGTGTTCGAGGTAGGTGAGCAGCTCGACCGGCATCCTCGGGGTCCCGGCGGCCACCGACACCTCGGGCAGTTGCGTCGACACGTCGTGGAGGGCGTCCTCCAGTGCGTCGGCGAGCAGCGTCTCCTTGTCGGCGTAGTGCTGGTAGAAGCTGCTGCGGTTCACCCCGGCGCGGACCGTGATGTCGCTGACCGTGACCTCGTCGAGTGGTCGCTCGCGGGCGAGCTCCAGGAGAGCGTGCCGGAGGCTC
This sequence comes from Actinoalloteichus caeruleus DSM 43889, assembly GCF_000429185.2. Taxonomy (GTDB): domain Bacteria; phylum Actinomycetota; class Actinomycetes; order Mycobacteriales; family Pseudonocardiaceae; genus Actinoalloteichus_B; species Actinoalloteichus_B caeruleus. Next base: position 1,629,318 of record NZ_AUBJ02000001.1, read on the forward strand.
GCTCGGGTGCGGGCAACGCGGGGATCCATGGCGGGCATCGTCTCACGTGTCCAGCGCCACCCGGGACAGTTATCCGACACACGTTGGATAACCGACAGTCGTCGGATAAGTTGGCGGCCAGCAACAGTCCATTCCGACGAAAGGCGTACGGTGGCCAACCTCCTGTATCGGCTCGGACGGTTATCCGCGCGACGCGCGTGGGCCGTCATCGCCACGTGGATCCTCGCGCTCGCGGTCGCGGCCGGTGCCTTCCTCACGCTCGGCGGCTCCCTGGCCACGAACTTCTCCATCCCGGGCACCGAGACCGAGCGGGTCAACGACAGCCTCACCGAGCAGTTCCCCGAGCTCACCGGTGCCACCGCCTCCGTCGTGTTCGCCACCGACGGCGAGTTCGGCGAGTCGGAGCGCGAGCGGATCGACGAGCTCCTCAACGACCTGACCGAGGTCGACGGCGTCACCGCGGTGACGAACCCGTTCGAGACCGAGGCGGAACGCGACGCCGCCGAGGGCCAGGTCACCGGCGGCCAGGCGATGATCGAGGGCGCGCGTTCGGAGCTCGAGTCCTCCTCCGACGAGTTGGAGGCGGGGCAGGCACAGCTCGACGCCGCGATCGAGCAGGCGCGGGCAGCCGGCGCCTACGAGCAGGCCGCCGAGGAGTTCGAACGGCAGCAGGCCGAGCTGGACGCCGGCCGCGAGCAGCTGGAACAGGGCCTGCGGGAGATCGAGGCTCAGGAGGCGGAGCTCGAACACGGCGCCGCGCTCATGGAGTTCGCCTCCACCGTCCGCACCGTGTCCGAGGACGGTGGAACGGCGATCGCCACCATCGCCTTCGAGGAGACGATGTTCGAGCTGCCGGACAGCGTCAAGGCCGAGGTCGTCGACGTGCTCTCCGCCGCCGAGATCGACGGCGTGCGGATCGACTGGTCCTCGACCATCACCACCTCCACCGAGGGCATCATGGGTCCGGGCGAGGTCATCGGCGTCATCGTCGCCGGCCTGGTGCTGCTGATCATGATGCGCGCGTTCCTGCCCGCGATCACCCCGCTGATCAGCTCGCTGGTCGGCGTCGGCGTCGGCGTCGCCGGTTCGCTCGCCTTCTCCGGTCTCGTCCCGATGGCCTCCATCACTCCGGTGCTCGGGGTGATGCTGGGCCTCGCCGTCGGCATCGACTACTCGCTGTTCATCCTCAACCGGCACCGCAAGCAGCTGCTCGCCGGCATGGACGTGGACGAGTCCATCGGCCTGGCCAACGGCACCGCCGGCAACGCCGTCGTGTTCGCCGGCAGCACCGTCATCGTCGCGCTGGTCGCGCTGGGCGTGACCGGGATCCCGTTCCTGGCCACGATGGGCGTCGTCGGCGCGGCCTGCGTGCTGGTCGCGGTCCTCGTCTCGATCAGCCTCACCCCAGCCCTCCTCGGGCTGTTGGGGACGCGGGCCCTGGGCCGGAAGGCGCGCGAGACGATCGGCGACCAGCGGCACACCGACACCGAGGTCCGGCCGCTGCGCACCCCGCGCGCGCTCGGCGCGGTCGCCCTGGCGACCCTCGGACTGCTCGTGCTGGCCGTCCCCGCCCTCTCGATGCGCCTCGGCCTGCCCGAGGGCTCCTCGGAGGCACCGGACACCACGCAGTACCAGGCCTTCAAGACCATCGAGTCGGAGTTCGGAGCGGGGGTGAACGGCCCCCTGATCGTGGTCGCCGAACTGCCCGGCGGCGTGGACGAGAACGAGGTGACGGCCACCCAGGCCGGGGTCGCCTCGGAGCTGATGGAGCACGCGGACGTCAGCGCGGTGGCGCCCATCGTCGTCTCCGACGAGCGCGACGTGTTCCTGTTCCAGGTGCTCCCCGTGGAGGGCCCCTCGAGCGAGTCGACGGAGAACCTGGTCCGGGACCTGCGCGGGATGGCCCCGCTGTCCGGGGAAGCCACCCTGGGCGTGGCGGGACAGGCCTCGGGCAACATCGACGTCTCGGAGAAGCTCGCCGACGCGCTGCCGATCTACCTGGTCGTCGTGGTCGGCCTCTCCCTGCTGATCATGATCGTGGTGTTCCGGTCGCTGCTGGTGCCGCTGATCGCCACCGCCGGCTATGTCCTGTCGCTGTTCGCCGCGTTGGGGGCGGTCACCGCCATCTACCAGTGGGGGTGGTTGTCCGACGTCTTCGGCGTGCACGAGCCGGGACCGGTGCTGAGCTTCGGCCCGATCATCATCATGGGTGTCCTGTTCGGGCTGGCGATGGACTACCAGCTCTTCCTGGTCTCCGGGATGCGTGAGGCGCACGTCCACGGGATGCCGGCCAGGGCAGCCGTCGTGCAGGGGCTGCGCCAGGGCCGGGCCGTGGTCACCGCGGCGGCGATCATCATGATCTCCGTCTTCGGCGGTTTCGTCTTCAGCGAGCTCGGGATGGTGCGACCGCTCGGGTTCGGCCTGGCGATCGGCGTCCTCTTCGACGCGTTCGTGGTCCGGATGGTGCTGGTGCCCGCCCTGATGCACCTGCTGGGCGAGAAGGCGTGGTACCTGCCGAAGTGGCTGGACCGGATCATGCCCGACGTCGACGTCGAGGGCGCTTCCCTGGAGCGCGCGCACTCCCCGAACGGGAGCGCGGCGACCTCCTGACCTCGTGCTCGACGGGCCCGTCCGGACCTCGGTCCGGGCGGGCCCTCGTCGTTCCGGTACCCGTTCCACGCGGCACCGGGTCCCTCGTCGGTGTCGGCGCGCTGACGGGCGCGCGGGGGACGTCGTACCGCCAAGGGAGGGCGAGGGCGGGTGGGGCGACGGGACCGCCGGCCCCCGGCCAGGACACCCGCGCGGCCCCGGTTCCTGGAGCCGTTCGAGGTGGCCCCTCCCCGACGCGGTTCCGCCGCCCGTCGGCGGTCCTCCGGCGGGCGCGACCGCCGGCGCCGGGCGAACGCGACCCGTGCCCGTCCGGTGCCCGGGCTAGGGAGCCCGGCGGAGGTCCCGGGTTTCGGGCGATCGCTGGAAGCCGGCCGACGCGTAGGTCGCTACGGCGGCGAGGTTGGCGCTCGGGGTGCGGACGACCGCGCTCGACGAACCCAGTTCCCGCAACGCGGCCGCCGCCGCGACCACGATCGCCCGACCATGCCCCTGGCCGCGGTGGTCCCGGTGCACTCCCATCGGTTCGAGCAACCCGGGCCGCCCCGGCCCGGCCGACCACACCGTCGCGGCCGCCACCGCCCTGCCCTGACGGTCGTGGGCGACCAGGCAACGGGCGTCGGCGTAGGGGGCGCCGGCCGCCATCGCCCGCCAGCGGTCCTCGGTGAACGTCGACCCGTCGAAGGACGCCCGCTGGACGGCGGCGCGGACCCACGCCCGGTCCGGTGTGGTCACCTCGATCCGAGGGCCGGGGGCCGGCACCGGGTCGGCGAGGTCGCGGCGCAGCGGCGTCCACGCTTCGCCGGGCACCCAGCCCCGCTCCGCCAGCCGGTCGCGGACCAACGCGCCAGGTGGGGCCTCCACGTACGCCTCACCCTCCCCCAGGACCCCGCACGCCGGGTCGGTCACGTCCTCCGCCAGCCGTCGGGCCAACTCCTCGTCCCGCTCGACGTGTGGCGCGATCGCCAGTCGCACCAGGTCAGGGCCGTCCAGCAGGCCCATCGCGAGGACCCGGCCGCCTCGGCTCCAGGTCCGGACCGCTCGGGCGGTGGCCTCCGCGCCGAACCGCCAGAACCAGCCCAGGTCCCCGGGGTGCGGCCGCTCCGGCGCCCCGTCGTCCTGCCACGCCCGCAGTACGTGCGCTACCGCGCTCAAGCCGTCGACTTCCGGAGTACCCAGGAGAAACGTCACACCACCGATCACACCCCACCGGACCGAGCCGCCGCACCTGATTTGCCGCCCGGTCTGGTGGCGCTTGGAACGCGCGGGGAGAACTCGACGCGGGTGGCGTGGTGGTGTGGCCACGCCAGCCCCGGTTGCGGAGCCCAGGCCCGGTGTCCGGTGCGGGCGTGCTGCCGGCGCCTGGTCCTCGGCCGTCGGGTCCACCTGGGCGCCACTCCACGGGCATCGACGCCCACGCCCACCAGCCCACGAGAAGGCATCGACGCCGGGCGGTCGTGGTGGGCTCGGCGCGTCCACGACGGCCGGGTCGCCGACGGGTGCCCCCGGCCCGCGGGATGCGCACTCACGGGCCGTGCGCGGGGCAGGTCTGGTCGCCTCGTTGTCCTGGCCGACGACGAGCGGAGCGTGGAGGCAGCCGCGCGACCAGCGTCGACGACGATCGTGGACCTGCCGTGCCTCCTCCCATCCACGGCGCCGGACCACCCCGGGGACGGTCAGCGGCGGCCGGTCACGAGGAGTGTCGGGTGCACCAGGTAGTAGCCGGGGTCGTCGAGGACGTACCCCTGGCCGCCGGGGGTGAGCAGGGTGCCGAGGAGTCGGATGTCCTCGTCGCCCAGGCCCGCCTCGGCTCCTCGGGAGCGGGCGGCCTCCAGGAGCTCGGGCCACACCACCCGTTCCAGGTAGGGGCGCGCGGTCGGGTCGTCGTCGACGGGGAAAGCGACGCGGGGGAAGACCTGGACCCGGATGTCGCGCAGTCCGGCGGCGACCATCCAGTGGACGTGGCGGTCGTAGTGCCGTTCCCCGCCGCCGGGCAGGCCCCAGTTCAGCTCCGAGGCGGTGCGCAGCGCGCGTTGCAGCCGCGCGTGGCCCGGCAGGAACATCGACTGGTAGTAGTTGCTGGTGAAGAGCCCGAGGACCCCGTCGGGCGCCAGCGCGCCGGCCATCGCCGCGACGACGGCGGCGGGGTCCTCGAAGTTGCCAGGCCAGACGACGTCGCTGCCCCAGATCGCATCGAAGGCCACTCCCGATCCGGTGGCCTCGTCGAGGGTGGCCAGCAGGTCCCCGGCGCGGAGGCGGACGCGGTCGGCCACCCCCTCCTCCTCGGCGTGGGTCCGGGCCAACGAGAGCACGTCGGGGTTGAGATCCACCCCGAGGACCTCGGAGTCCGGCCCGGCCGCGCGCGCGAGGGCCACCAGTCCGCCGCCCGCGCCCGTGCCGGCGTCGAGCAGCCTGCGACGCCCGGACAGGCCCAGGGTCTCCACCGCCCGCTCGACCGCTGGGGCGACGAAAGCCCTGTTGCTCAGCAGGTAGGTGACCAGCCCGGTCCGCCGCAACTCCGTCATGCGAAACCTCCGTAGATGAAAATGATTTCCATTGTATGGAGTCGGTGACGGCGGGACGCACCGGCCCACTCCCACCGGGCGGCATGGGCCCGACGGTGTGGAGGACGTCCGACCGACGTGGACCGTGTGGTGGCGGGCCGGACGCCCGGAACACACCCCGATGACGGGCCGCTCCCCCGACCCACCGCGGCCCCAGGGGCGACGAACGCTCCCACGCCCCGGACTGCGAGGAGGCGTTCCCGTAGCGGCCCGGCCCGGCCGGCCTGACGGCCATCAGCTCCGCACTCCCGGAGCTCGGTGTCCCGCGCGCTCCGCGCGGGCGGCCGGCATGGGGCCCCTGGCGACCACCGGTGAGCCCGAGGACACCCCCGCGGGGCACGGCCGAGGCGCCACCCGCCGTGCTCACGACGGAACAGACGGTCTGGATCAGTCACCACGTCGGCAGAGGTTCACCCGGAAGCCGGCTACCGATCGTGTCCGCGTCACCTTCGGCAGAAAACGTGCGAGGGCCGCGTAAGCCACGTCCACGCGGCATCGGACCCACTGACACGGAACGAGGAAGCAATGAGCAGCAGAGTGCTCAAGCGCACTCGCGGTCTCGTCGTCACGGGAGCGGCCCTGGGCATGGCCGCCGCTCCCCTGTCGACCGGCGTCGCGGGCGCGGAGGAGACACCCGTGCCCAAGAACATCATTCTTCTCATCTCCGACGGCGGCGGTTACGGCCACTTCGACCTGCCGAGCCTCTACGAGCAGGGGCAGAGCTACGGTCAGGCCTCCGTCGACCCCGCCACCGGCGCCGTGGAGCACGTGCCCGGCACCGCGAGCCAGGTGTACGAGTCGTACCCGGTCCAGGTCGGGCAGTCCCACCACTCCGCGAACGGCCGCGCCGAGTACGTGACCGAGGACGCCTGGGGCTCGTTCGACTGGGTGGCCTCCGGCGCCACCGACTCGGCCGCCGCCGGGACCGCGCTGGGCACGGGTGTCAAGACCAACAACGGCGTCCTCGGCTACACGCCGGACGGGGACCGCCTGCTGACCGTCGGCGAGCAGGCCATCGAGGTCGGCAAGAAGGTCGGCCTGGTCACCTCGGTGCCCTTCAACCACGCCACCCCCGCCGGGTTCATCGCGCACAACGCCGACCGCAACGACTACCAGGGTCTGGCGACCGAGATGATCGACAGCGGTGTCGACGTCCTCATGGGCGGCGGCCACCCCAACTTCACCGACGCCCACACCCGCCGGGCATCGGACTGGACGTGGATCTCGCAGGACGACTTCGAGCGGGTGAGCACCGGCGGAACCGACTTCACCTACATCGAGGAGCGGTCCGACTTCGACTCCCTCGCCGAGGGCGGGACGGTCCCGGAGAAGGTCTTCGGCCTCGCCCAGGTCGCGGAGACCCTCCAGTACAACCGTCCCGGGCTGGAGAACGACGACGTCCTCCCCTGGAGCGACCCGCTCAACGCCGTTCCCGGCCTGGACACCATGACCGAGGGTGCGCTCAACGTCCTGGAGCAGGGCGACGAGGGCTTCTTCCTCATGGTCGAGGGCGGTGCGGTCGACTGGGCCGGTCACGCCAACCAGACCACCCGCACGGTGGAGGAGCAGATCGACTTCAACCGCGCCGTGGAGGCCGTGGACGAGTGGGTCGAGGCCAACAGCAGCTGGGACGAGACCCTGGTGATGGTCACGGCCGACCACGAGACCGGCTACCTCGCCGGCCCGGACTCGAACCCGACCTGGACCCCCATCACCGGTGAGGCGGGTGCGCTGCCCAACGTCTCCTGGCACTCCGGTGGCCACACCAACGGCCTCGTCCCCTTCTACGCCAAGGGCGCCGGCTCGGAGGTCCTCCAGGCCCGGGCCAACCAGTGGGACATCGTCCGGGGGGCCTACCTGGACAACACCGACATCGGCGAGGCCGTCTTCGACTTCCTCGGTCACGCCCCCGCCTCGGGTGACTCCTCGGTGGCGCTGGAGGCCAGCGTCCCGCTGCCCACCACCGGTGGTGCCCTGAGCATGTCGGTCGCCGACGCCGGTTCCGTCGTCCTCGAGGGCGACCCGCGCGGCCAGTCCGGTTCCCTGCCGCACGTCACCGTGACCGACACCCGCGACGAGGTGCAGTCGCGCGGTCAGGGCTGGACGGTCTCCGGCAGCGCCAGCGAGTTCGTCGCCGGTAACCGCCGGTTCGGCGCGGAGAACCTGAGCTGGAGCCCGAAGGTGGTCGAGTCCGAGTCCGGCGCCTCGGCCGGCCCGGAGGCCGCCTTCGACGGTCCGGCCGCCCTGGCCGACACCGACCGGGTGAGCCGCTTCGGGACGACCGTCCTGGGCGCGGACCTCGGCCTCGTGGTGCCGGAGGAGGCCCGTGGTGGTCGCTACGGCAGCGAGATCACGCTGACGCTGTTCGCCAAGGACTGATCGACGTGGGCGGGGTGGAGCGGGGACGCACCCTGCTCCACCCCGTCTTCCGTTTCCCGGTCCGGAGCTGGTCCTCCGGCCGGGACGAGGTGGAGCGCCGCGCGGACGCGCGGCAGGAAGGAGCCGGGTGTGTCCACCACCCCGCAGTCACCACGCCAGTTCCGGTCCCGTCCCGGACGGGCGTTCGCCGCGTTGGCCCTGACCACCGCGTTCCTCGGTCTCGGCGTAGGCACGGCCGCCGGGGATGCGGAGGCGCCCGTGCGGTGGAGCGTCGCCCCGGCCACCGGGGACGGCCCGGACGGTCGCCTGTCGCTGCGGCACGTCGCCGATCCCGGCGAGGAGGTGTCGGACGCCGTCGCGGTGACCAACCTCGGCACGGAGCCGGCCGAGTTCGCGGTGGCGGTCGGGGATGGCGTGGTCGGGCAGAGCGGTGTCTTCGACATCGCTACTGGGGAACCGACGGGGTCCGGCAGCTGGATCAGCGTCGGAGGGCTCGACGAGGGCACCGTGACCGTGCCCGGTGGCGAGACGGCGGTGCTGCCGGTGATCGTGGAGGTCCCCGAGGACGCGACGCCGGGTGACCACCCGGCGGGCATCGCGGTGGGGGTGTCCACCGACGAGGACGGGATCACCGTCCAGCGCCGGATCGGCGTCCGACTGCACCTCCAGGTGGCCGGCGAGCTGGAACCCGCGCTGGCGGTCAGCGCGGAGGGGACCTCGTACCGCCGCTCGTCGTGGGTGCCGTTCTCCCCGGGAACGCTGGTCGTCGACTACGAGATCGCCAACGAGGGCAACGTGCGGCTGGGGGCGGCCACCACGCTCGACGCGGAGGGCCTCTTCGGCCTCGGATCGGCGCGGGACTCGGACGGGGTGGACGAGCTGCTCCCGGGCGACGTGGTGTCCCGGTCCGTCGACGTCGAGGTCTCGCCCTGGTTCCTGCTCTTCGGTGACCTGTCGGTGACCGCGTTGGCCGTGGGTGAGGACGAGGTGTCCCCGCCGGAGGTCGCCTCCCACGGGTTCACGCGGACGGCCGTGCCCTGGACCGAACTGGCGGTTGTCGTCGTGCTGGCCGGCGTGGTGGGGATGGCGCTGGCCCGGCGCCGGCGCACCCGAATGGCAGCGGCGACCGCGAGCGCGCCGGTGGGCGAGGGTGCGGAGTCCTGACCGGACGCGATCCTCGGCACGCGACGGGCGAGGTGGGCGAGCGGCCCGCAGTCCGGCGCGGCCACGGGTAGGGCAGTCAGCGGAGCGACCCGCCTCCATCCACCGCCGGTGAGCGAACGACGACGGCCCTCGGCCCCACCCCCGCGCGTCGCCGAACTCCCCTCCCCACGGCACCCATGACGAGCGCCGGAGCGTCGGGACGTGAGCCGACGGCGACACCGTCGAGGAGGAATCGCCGACGACTTCGTGCAACCCGCCGTGGGCCGTTCCCTCCGAGGAGCGCACCCGCTCCGCGTGACGCGTCGGTGTGCGGCACACCACCGGAGGCATCGTGTCGGTCGTCCGCGCCGCGCCGGGGAATCCCGCTCCGCCACCAGACCGGTTCGCATCCTCCTGCCGGCGACGGCGACCCGGGCCAGGGGACGTGGGCCGTTCCCCGTCCGGCGGACTGACTCCGCACGCGGTCCACGCCTGAGCGTGGGACGGACCTGGTCCGTCCCCAGGGCTCGCTCAGGTCCGAGGGCTCAGGCCCGTGACGGCCAACCGGAACAACCGGTCCGCCTGGGCACCGGGGTCAGGGTGGTGCTCCGTGGCCAGGGCGATGCCGACGGCCAGCGTGATCAGGTCCGGGACGGTGACGTCCTCGGCCACGGCCCCGTCCTCCACGGCAGCGCGCAGCAGCGGGGCGGCGGCTTCCTCCAGGGCGTCCGAGCAGCTGTTGCCGTGCGCCTGGGCCGACTCGGCTCCGTCGTAGGCCAGCGCGACCGCCAGTCCCCGGGCGGAGACGCAGTAGGAGACGACCTCGCCCAGCCAGTTCACGAGCGCGGTCCGGCTGTCGGCCGCGCCGGCCAGTTCGTGGGCGCGGACGCACAGGGCCTCGATCCGTTTCCGGGAGACCGCCTCCAACAGCGCTCGGCGAGTGGGGAAATGCCGGCGCACGGTCGCCGAGCCAACCCGCGCGGTGCGGGCGATCTGTTCCATGGAGGCGTCGGCGCCACGGGTGGCGACCTCGTCCTCGGCCACCGCGAGGATGTGCGCGTAGTTGCGCCTGGCGTCGGCACGCTGGCGCTCGGGCATGTCGTCACCTCCAGGTTTGCCAAGTGGCGGGGCCCGCCGTATCGTACCCGAACACAAACGGCGGGACCCGCCACTTATGTCTCCACCCAGTCGAGGAGCAGCATGCCCACGAATCCCGCGCCCGTCCTGGTCACCGGCGCCACCGGCAGGCAGGGGGCGCCACCGCCCGCGCCCTGCTCGCCGACGGCGTTCCCGTGCGTGCCCTCGTGCGCGACCCCGCGACCGACCGAGCGAAGGCCGTGGAGGAACTCGGCGCCGAACTGGTCACCGGCGATCTCCACGACCGCGACTCGGTGATCCGCGCGGCCGAGGGAGCCCGCGCCGTCTTCTCCGTGCAGATGCCCCGCATGAGCGAGGACGGGGTCGACTTCGCCGGGGAGGTGGTCCAGGGCCGCAACCTCGTCGAGGGCGCGAAGGCGGCCGGAGTACCCCAGTTCGTGCACACGTCGGTCTCCGGCGCCGGCCAGCACACCGGGACCCCCGGCTGGGCCGAAGGCCACTGGTCCTGGATGGAACCCACTCTCGGCGCGAAGTGCGCGGTCCAGGACCAGGTCCGCGCGGCCGGCTTCCCGCACTGGACCATCCTCAAGCCGGTCTTCTTCATGGAGAACTTCCTCCCGTCCATGGCCTACCTCTTCCCGCGCGGCATCGAGGGCGGCCTGGTCACCCTCCTGCGCCCCGAGGTCCGGATACCCGTGGTCGCGGTGGCCGACATCGGCAGGGCGGCGGCCGCCGCCATCGCCGCACCGCGGCGGTTCGACGGGGTCGAACTGGAACTGGCGAGCGACTACCTGTCGATGGCGGAGGTCGCCGAGGTCCTCTCCCGCGTCCTGGGCAGGCGGTTGTCGGCCCCGGACATGACCGAGGAGGAGGCCGTCGCCGCCGGCATGCCGCCGATGGGTGCCTCGCACAAGTGGCTCAACGCCGCCGGCCAGCCGGGCCGCCCCCGGTTCGCGCGGGATCTCGGCATCCCGCTCACCAGCTTCGAGGACTGGGCCCTGGAGCACATGCGGGCCGAGGTGGGGCAGGCCCCCGGTTCTCCCGCCGTCTGAGGGACGCACCCCCTGACCGGACCCGAGCCAGCGCGGAGCGGGCTCGAGGTGGCGTGGAGGCATGGGTCCGCGCCCCCGTCAGGGCGACGTCCGAGTGGGATGCCGGTCTCGGTGGCCTCGTTCGCCTGCCTGGCGACGCCGCCGCGTGGAGCCGCGTTGCCAGTGGTCCTCGCCGGGCGAGGTGACCGAGACCGCCCGCACGAGGACCAGCTCCAGGGGCTTACCCGGCCCGCTCCTGATGGGTAGGCGCTCGCCGGACGCGCGGTGGGGGACCGTGCATTCGGTCCGCAGTCGACCCGTCAGGCCCGGGCGACATCAGCGGACGCTCGCGCTTCGCGCAGCTCCGATCGGGCGCGGACGATCTCGCCGACGAGGAGAGGTCCGAGGAAGAACACGGCGAGCACGGTGCCGAACGCCACCCAGGAGAGCAGCGCGACCCCGGAGTCCGCGATCGAGGCGGTGCGGTGGCCCACCCAGATCGCGGCCGCCGCGAGGCTCGCCAGGGCGCAGAGCATCGCGGCGAGGCGGTGCCGCGCCCACGCGGCCAGCCCCAGGACGGCGACCATCGGCGGCAGGAACATGCCCAGTTCGTGGTCGCGCACGATGAAGACGACGTAGGAAGCGGTCGCGATCAGCGTGGATGTGAGCGGGAATCGGGCGAACGACGCGAGCGCGACGCACCCGAGAACCACCATCGCGAAGGCGAGGGCGTCGACCGGGCGGGTCGGGCCCCACCCCGCCGCCGGGGTGAACGGGTCGCCCGTGACGGTGCCGATCGTCGCCCCGAGTTCGACGATCAGCACGACGAAGGCGACGACCGGCCAGATGAGCGTCCGGCGCGTCATGTCCACACCACCGCGACGATGACGTCGGTGACGCCGAGCCCGCCGGCGGCGTGGAACAGCTGTCGCACCGAGGCGGTGTCCGCTCCCCGACGGCGTCGCGCGATGAGCGCGGCGACGAGCGCCCCGAGAGCGACGAGGGCGATGCCGAGCTTGACGATCACCTTGACCTCGTCGACATCGAGCCCCTGCAGGCGCCGCGCGGCGATGAGGGCGTTGCCGGTGACGACCTGCACGATCGCGCCGGTGAGCATCAGGCGCAGGCGGAACGCCTCCCGGCTGCGGAGTTGCAGGAGGAAAGGACCGATCAGGGCCGCGAGGCCGAGGAAGTGGGCGACCAGGAGCGCGAGGCGCGTGATCTCTAACAGCGACATGTTCCTCCTAGGGGTGAGTAAGTATTCACTCACCCCTAGAGTGGCAGTATGCCGCTACCCAGGTCAACTTCGACTCCGCGCGGCGACGCACCGTCCGCCTACGAACGCATCCTGGACGCGGCGGCGGTCGTCATGCGCCGCGACGGGCTCATGCGCGCCACCACCAAGGAGATCGCCCGCGAGGCCGGCTGCTCGGAGGCGTTGCTCTACAAGCATTTCCCCGACAAGCGCGACATCTTCCTGCGAGTGCTGACCAACCGCTCACCGCGGCTCGATCTGGCCGGGGGACTGGCTGGCACCGGCACGGTCACCGCCAACCTGGAACATCTCGTCGCGAACCTGCTGCGGTTCTACGAGCAGGGTTTTCCGATCGCCGCATCGATCTTCGGCAACACCGAACTCCTGCGCGCTCACCGACAAGCGATGGTCACCCGCGGCGCCGGCCCCCACGGCCCCTCGGCTGGCCTCGCCCGCTACCTCGACCAGGAGGTCCGACTCGGCCGGCTGCGCGACCTTGACGCCGACGCCGTCGCACGCCTGCTCACCGGCGCCGCGCTGCACGAAGCGTTCCTTGCCGCCTACACGGGCGAGCCGGTACCCGACCCGACGGCCCTCGCCCAGCGCCTCGTCGCGGCCCTCGACCTCTCCCCGCCACAGGAGGAACGGCGCGACGAACCGGCACCGGACCGAGGAGCGTGACCAACCGACGCGATCGGCGCTGCCACCATCCCGCTCGGTCGCGGTGACCTTCCACGTCACGCGGATCCGCCCCCCTCGGGGCGCTTCGGGTCGAGTGGGTGCCGCCGCCGGGCGGCGCGTGGTCCGCACGCCAGCCCCGAGGGATCGCGCCCATCCGGCCACCGGGTGCGCCTGGCGCGGGCGGCGGGTCGGAGGAGCCGCCCGCGTCGGACCGGTCAGGCGTCCTTCGCGCCGGGAGGCCCGCCGGAACCGCCGGCCGTCGCGGCGGCCTCGGGTTCGCGCCGGGTGAGCACCCGGGGGCCATCCTCGGTGATCGCGACGGTGTGCTCGGAGTGGGCCGTGCGTGAGCCGTCCGCCGAGCGGATCGTCCAGCCGTCCGGGTCGTACACGATCCGGTCGGTCGTCCGCGCGAACCAGGGCTCCAGCGCGAGGGTGAGCCCGGGGCGGAGCGTCAGGCCACGACCGGCCCGCCCCTCGTTGGGGACGTGGAGGTCCTCGTGCATGGTCCGGCCGATGCCGTGCCCACCGAACTCGGTGTTCACCGGGTAGCCGTAGTCGCGGGCCACCTCTCCGATCGCCGCCGAGATGTCCCCAAGGCGGTTGCCGGGGTGCGCCACCGCGATCGCCGCCTCCAGTGCCTCCTCGGTGGCGCGGATGATCCGCAGGTCCTCCTCGGCTGGCGTGCCCACGATGACGGTGCGTGCCGAGTCGGCCGCCCAGCCGTCGATGCTGACCGCGAGGTCAGCGCTGAGGACGTCCCCGTCCCGCAGCGTGTAGTCGTGGGGGAGTCCGTGCAGGACGGCGTCGTTGACCGACAGGCAGATGACGTTGCGGAACGGTCCTCGACCGAAGGACGGGGTGTAGTCCCAGTAGCAGGACTCGGCTCCGCACCGCGCGATCATGCCGCGCGCGTGGTGTTCAAGGTCCATCAGGTTGACGCCCACGTCGGCGAGACGGCCGACCTCGGTGAGCACCTCGGCGACGAAACGCCCGGTCACGTGCATGCGGTCGATCTCCGCAGGCGTCTTCAGTTCGATCACGAGCACCTCGCGTCACAGGTAGTGGTATTACTATACCCGCCACCCTAGCACTTGACGGTATACTAATACCAACCCTAGGCTGGGAACATGGTCCGCCACCCGCTCACCCCCGAACAGATCGAAGCCGGCAGGCGCCTCGGAGCCCTGCTGCGGCAGGCGCGAGCGGAGCGGGACCTGACGGACGTCGCGCGCGCGGCCGGCATCTCACCGGAGACCCTGCGCAAGATCGAGACCGGCCGGCTGCCCTCCCCGGGATTCGGCACGATCATCTGCCTCGCCGAGGCGCTGGACCTCTCCGTGGAGCGGTTGGCAGCCACCTGGCGCGGCAGCGGCCTGCCCCTGGGAGCCGTGTCCTAGCCGTTCCCCCCGCGCACCGGACCCCGCCGACACCGAGGGCGAGAAGCCGGTGTCCGACCGCGCGGCGGTCCAGGATCGAGAAGGGGAACCAGCGGCGCACCGGGTGCGACGTGCTGGCTGGCTGACAGCCACCGGGCCGAACGTTCCGGTGAGCGAACCGTCGACGCGTGGGACGGCTCGCTCGACACGCGGGGCTCCCGCGAGGGCGGCTCGGCGGAGCGGCGGGAGCAGGACGAACGGTCCCGGCCCACTCCGCACCGCGTGCCGGGACCGACCTGCCACCGGTGGGTGGCCGTCGGCGGAGCTCCCCGTACGCCTCCCCCGGTGGTCGGCCAGGCACGGCACCTCGGCGGGGAGGCGCCGCCCCCGGCCGCCCCGAGGCGGTTCCCGGCCGGACCAGGGCCGGGCCCGGGCGCGCCCTCCCGGCGGGTGCCGGCCACGGGGCGACCGCCGGTGACGCACCCGGTGCCTACCAGGTCACCGGGAGCTCGTAGACGCCGTAGACGAAGCCGTCGTGCTTGAAGGGGATGGTCTCGAACTCGGTGGCGAGGCGGAGCTCGGGGAGCCTGCGGTACAGCGTGCGGTAGACGACCTCGAGTTCGAGCCTGGCCAGGGGCTGGCCGAGGCACTGGTGCACCCCGAAGCCGAACGCCACGTGGTGCCGGGCCTCCCGGGTGATGTCGAGCTCGTCGGGGTCGTCGAACGCCCGTGGGTCCCGGTTGGCCACGTCGTTCGGCAGGATCAGCCCCTCCCCCGCCCGCACCGGGCACCCCGCGACCTCCATGTCCTCCACCGCGACGCGGCGCCGCCCGCCGTGGGTGATGTTGAGGTACCGGAGCAGTTCCTCGACCGCCCGCGTCGCCACGGTCGGATCGTCGGAGTCGCGGAGCAGCGCGAGCTGGTCGGGGTTGCGCAGCAGCAGGAGCGTGCTCAGCGCGATCATGTTCGCCGTCGTCTCGTGCCCGGCGATGAGCAGGAGCACGGCCATCTCGGTGGCCTCACGCATGGTGAGGTCCCCGGCCGCCACCCGCCGGGCCAGCCGGGACAGCAGGTCGGCGCCGCCGGGTTCCCCCAGCTTCTCCCCGACGAGTCCCCCCAGGTAGCGGGCCAGTTCCCCGGAGGCCTCCGCCCGCTGCTCCGGAGTGGACTTCCGGTGCACCATCGTCCTGCTGTTCCGCTGGAAGAAGTCGTGGTCGGCGTAGGGCACGTCCAGCAGGTCGCAGATGACCAGGGAGGGCACCGGGAGCGCGAACGCCTCGACGAGGTCGACGGGGCGGGGGCCGGCGAGCAGGCCGTCCACCGCCTCGTCGACGATGCGCTGCACGGCGGGCCGCATCGCGGCGACGTTCTTCACGGTGAAGGCCGACCCGACCATCCGCCGCAGCCGCGCGTGCTCGGGATCATCCATGCCGATGAAGCTGAGACTGGCCCGGCCCGGGGCCGACCGGGGGTAGGTGGGGTGGGTCATGTCTGCGCTGACCCGCCGGTCGGACAGGACGGCGCGTTGGTCGGCGAACCGCGTGACCAACCACGGGGTGGTGCCGTCCCAGAGCCGAACCCGGGCCAGGGGCGTCTCCTCGCGGAGTCGCTCCAGCCGCGGGGGCGGGTCGAACGGGCAGCCCTCCGCGCGGGACATCGGGTAGTCGGGCGCGTCGGCCGGCGGGTGGTTGGCGGGGTCCAGGGTGCTCGTCATCGAATTCCTTCCGTGGCGGGCTCCCCGCCTTCCCGGCGGCGGGGGTGTCGGTGGGGCCGGCGGCGCGGGCTAGGCGGACGTGGGGGCGACGGCGGGTTGGCCGGTGTCCACCGCGGTCGGCGCGGTACGCGCTGGTGGTGGCCCGAGGAGGCGTTGCCGCAGTCGCCTGGCCTGTTTGGGCATGTTCCAGCCGAGGACGCCCACGGGCCGGCCCTCCCGCCGGTAGACGGCCACGAACCCGCGGGACCCCAGTTCGCCGTCCTCGACGGTGACCTCGGCGTCGCGGGGCGGCAGGCCGTGGACCTGGAGCCTGGCGTCGAACTGGTCGGTCCAGAAGTAGGGCACGGGGGTGTACGGGCGGTCGGCACCCAGGATGTTCTGGGCGACCACCCCGGCCTGTTCGGTGGCGTTCGTGCGGTTCTCGAGTCGCATGCCGACGCCCAGGCCCTCGTGGAACCAGTGGGCGACGTCGCCGACGGCGTAGACCCCGTCGGCCGCCCGGCACCGGGAGTCGCAGCGCACTCCGCCGGTCAGGTCGAGCCCGCTGCCCGCCAGCCAGTCGGTGTTGGGCACCGATCCGAGGGCCACCAGGACGACCTCGGCCGGGATCTCCTCGCCGCCCTCCAGGGCCACCCCGGTGATCCGCCCCTCCCGGGCGACGAGCCCGGTCACGGCCCGGCCCAACCGGAGCCGCACCCCGTTGTCGGCGTGGGTCCGGCGCAGCAGGCCGGCCACCAGCGGGCCCAGCTGCGCCTCCAGTGGCGCCGCCTGGGGCCCGGTGAGGGTGACGTCGTGCCCGGCGGCGCGGGCGGTCGCGGCGACCTCCGCCCCCAGCACGCCGTCCCCCACCACGACCAGCCGGGTCCCGGGTCGGAGGTCCTCGCGCAGCGCCAGGCAGTCGTCGAGGGTGCGCAGCACGTGGACGCCGGCGAGACCGTCCTGCCCCGGGAACGTCCTCGGTCGGACCCCGGTGGCGAGCACCACGACGTCCGAGCGCAGCAGCCGTCCCGACGCGGTCCGCACCACCCGCTTGCCCGCGTCGAGGGAGACCGCCGGGTCGCCGAGGACCACCCGGACGTCCAAGGCGTCCAGAGCGTCCTCCTGGCGGAGCCGCACCCGGTCCGGTGCCCAGGCCCCGGCGAGGACCTGTTTGGACAGCGGAGGCCGGTCGTAGGGCGGGTGGGTCTCCGCTCCGAGGAGGGTGACCCCGTCGGTGTACCCCCGGCGGCGCAGGGCCTCGACCGTCGCGAGCCCGGCGGCGGACGCACCGACGACGAGCACCTCCGCCGGGGTGTTCACGGAGCTGTCCGCAGGGTGATCGCGGCGGCGGGGCAGACGTCGGCGGCCTCGCGGACGGCGTCGTGCAGCTCGGCCGGCGGTTCCGCGTTCAGCAGGACGACGACGCCGTCCTCGTCGCGCTGGTCGAACACGTCGGGGGCCGCCAGCACGCACGATCCCGCCCCGCAGCACTTGTCCTCGTCGACGGACACCTTCATCGTTCTCGCTCCTTCGTCCTTCGTGGTGGTGGGTGGTCTCCTCAGCCGGTGGCCGAGGTGACGGGTGCGTACCAGAGCCCGACGATGGCGTCGACGAGCGCGGCCGCGGCGCCGTCCCAGGTGGCCTTCGGGGTCGGCCTGCCGTCGGCGAGGGCCGCCTCCCGTTCGGCGCACAGGTGGGACAGGAGGGTGCGGGCCATCACCCCGCGTTCGAGGTGGACCGGTAGTGGCAGGGTGGGCAGGCAGCGGTTGAAGCCCTCCACGATGCGACGCAGGGCCTCCGTGGTGAGCGCGTCCTCCATGATGATCCTGCGCAACGCGGGGTCGGTCAGCGCCTGGGCGCTGAAACGCGCGTACCAGGAGGGAGTGCCGAGCCGGTCCAGGTGGTCGGTGAACGGCCACACCAGGCACGCCACCCAGTCGCGCGCGTCGTGGCTGCCCTCGATGCGGGCGAGCATCCGCTCCCTGGTCGCCTCGATGGCACGGGAGTGCCTGCCGATGATGGCCCGCACCAGCTCGGTCCTGCTCCCGAAGTGGTACCCGACGGCGAAGTTGTTGCCCTGGCCGGCCGCCTCACCCACCTGCCGGTTGGAGACGGCGGAGATCCCGCGTTCGGCGAAGAGCCGCTCGGCCGTGGTCAGGATCAGCTCCCGGGTGTCCTCCGCGCGTCGGGTCCCGTGTCCCGTGGTCACCATCGAACCGGTAGTTCCTGGAGCCCGCCGACCACCAGCCCCTCCACCCGCGCCAGGTCCTCGGGGGCGACGGCGAGCTCGAGCGTGGGGAGGCGGCGCAGCAGCACGGAGAGCACGGCCTGGAGTTCGGTGCGGGCGAGGGACTGCCCGAGGCAGGAGTGGCCGCCCGCTCCGAAGGCGAGGTGCGTGTTGGGGCTGCGGGTGAGGTCCAGCTGGTGGGCGTCGGGGAAGACCCGCTCGTCGCGGTTGGCGGCGCTGAGGTTGCAGACGACGGTGGTGCCCCTGGGCACGAGGGTGCCGCCGACCTCGGCGTCCTCGGTGATGTAGCGGGGGATCCCGAAGCCGCCGTTGGCGTCCATGCGCAGGAGCTCCTCCACGGCGGTCCGCACGAGGGACGGGTCGGCGACCAGCGCCTCCCAGCGTCCCCGGTCCACGAGCAGCATGCCCACCATCTTGCCGATCATGTTCGACGTCGTCTCGTGGCCGGCGACCAGCAAGCCCTGCGCCGTCGCCAGCAGCGCCTCGTCCGGCATGACGTGCCCGTGGGTCTCCGCGGTGGCGATCAGCTCGCTGATCAGGTCCTCCCCCAGGTTCTCCCGGGTGGTCGCGATGTGGCCGACCATGTAGGCGCGGAACTCGGCCTGCGCCGCGTCGATCTCGTCCTGCTCGTAGCGGGTCAGGCTCAGCAGGGTGTTGGACCAGTAGGCGAAGCGGTCCCGGTCGGCCTCCGGCACGCCGAGCATGTCGCAGATGACCCAGACCGGCAGCGGGAAACCGACCATCGACCTGAGATCGGCGGGAGCGCCGTGCTCCAGCATGGCATCGACCAGGCGGTCGGTCATGGCCTCGATCCCCGGGCGGAGCTGGGTCATGCGCTTGGCGGTGAACCACTTGCCGACGAGCCGCCGCCACTGCTGATGGGTCTCCTCGGGCATGGCGCTGGCGAGTGCGCCGTTGAAGACCCCGCCGGACTCGTTCGCCGCGATGCGGGCGGCGTCGGGGGCGTTGAGGTGGCGGGTGAACCGGGGGTCGGAGAGCACCTGCCTGACGTCGTCGTACCGGGTCAGCAGGGAGGCCGTGTCGCCGCTCGGCAGGGTGACCGGGGCGACCGGGCACCGCCCTCGCAGTTCGGTCCACTCCGTCGGTGGTTCCAACGCGGCCGGGGCCGGGATGGGGTAGTCCAGCTTCTGGTCGGCGTCGCCGAGTGCCACCGCGTCCTCCTGGGTGTCGATGTCCTCCGGTCCAGCTAAACGAAATCCCCCCATTGAGTCAAGCGACTGACTTACGACTTCTGGAGGTGATCACCATGACACAGGGTGACGGCAGCACCGCGGACAGGTCCAGTCCCCCGAGCCGAACGGTCCAGCCCCGCGGCGACCGGATCGCCCGGACCACTACGCCCCGAGGGGGTGACCGGGCACCACCATCCCCTTCGGACCTCGGTCGAACGCGGGCACGCCGACACCACCACGGGGGACGGCTTCCACGGGCTGAGCCTCCTGAGCACCACCCGGATCGGGGCCCGCGCGGGGAAGCAGCTCAACCAGGGACGCGGGCCGCGCCGCCGGGTGTCGGGACCTCGCGGGAGCACCCCGGCCACCACCGCCCACCCGTCCCAGCCGGACGTGGAGGACCGGTGCCGGGCGGGCACCCGAGGGCCGCGATCACAGCCCCGGCGGCCTCGGCCGGGAGCGCTCACCCGCGTGGGGCGCCGTCCACAGCCCGACGATGGCGTCGACGAGACCGGTGGCGGCTCCGTCCCACCCGGCACGAGGGGTGACCTCTCCTTCGGCCAGCGCCCGCTCGCGTTCCGCGCAGACGTGGAGGATGAGGTGTCGGACCATGTCCGCGCGGTCCGCCCGCACGTCGGGCGGGACCTCCGGGAGGCAGGACGACAGCTGGTCGAGCACCTCGCGCAGCGAGGGCGAGGCCAGGGACTCCTCCGCGAGGACGGGGCGGAAGGCGGGATCGGTCATCACCTGCGCGGCGAACCGGGCGAACCAGGTCGGCCCGTCCAACGAGGACAGATGGGAGGTGACCGGACGCACCAGGCAGTCCACCCAGTCGCGGACCTCCCGCGAACCCCGCACGGCCGAGACGCACGCCACCCGCAGCTCCTCGATGGCCTCGGTGTGCCGGCGGGCGATGGCGCGGACCAGGTCGGCCTTGGTGCCGAAGTGGTAGCCAACCGCCGCGTTGTTGCCCTGTCCCGCCGCCGCGCTGATCTGGCGGTTGGACACCGCGTACAGGCCCTCCTCGGCGAACAGCCGTTCCGCCGTGGCGAGGATCTGACGTCGCGTGACCTCGGCCTGCGCCGCCCTCGGTCGCCTGTCGACATCCGCCACCACGGTCACCACCCTACAGGCAGCTCACGGGGTGTTCGGACCCTCGATCTTCGGTTCCCCACCCCGTGCCCGACCACCACTCCGACGATCCGATCCGACATCGTGACCTCCCTGGTCTCCGCCCGGTGACGCCCCAGTGAATCCGGCGGGACTAGGCTAAGTCAAGCAACTGATTTAACATCGGTTCGCTCCCCTCTTCCCGACGGAGGCTCCGCCATGTCCACCGCACCCGTCCGCTCCGCCGACCCGACGGACCGACCACCGGCGAACACCGTGGTGGCCGTGCTCGCCTTCTCGGGCATCGTCGTGTCGCTCATGCAGACGGTCGTGATCCCGCTCGTCCCGCAGTTGCCCAACCTCCTGGGAGCTCCCGCGGCCGACACGGCCTGGGCGATCACCGCGACCCTGCTCGCCGCCGCCGTCGCGACGCCGACCATGGGCCGTCTCGGTGACATGTACGGCAAACGGCGGATGCTGCTGATCAGCCTGGCGCTCCTGGTCGCGGGCTCGGTGGTGTGCGCGCTCAGCGACAGCCTGTCGCCGATGATCGCGGGACGTGTCCTCCAGGGGTTGGCCTCCGGGGTCATCCCGCTGGGCATCAGCATCATGCGCGACGAACTGCCCGCCGAGCGGCTCGGCTCGGCCACCGCGCTGATGAGCGCCTCCCTCGGCGTGGGTGGCGCGCTGGGCCTCCCCGCCGCGGCCCTGCTCGCCGAGCAGTTCGACTGGCACGTCCTGTTCTGGACGGCGGCCGGCCTGGGGGCGTTCGCGCTGGTCCTGGTGCTGGCACTGGTCCCAGAGTCCTCGGTGCGCTCGGGCGGCCGCTTCGACCTCGTCGGCGCGCTTGGCCTCTCGGCGGCGCTGGTCTGCCTGCTCCTGGCCATCTCCAAGGGAGCGGACTGGGGCTGGGGCAGCGGAACCACCACGGGCCTGCTCGCCGCCACCGCCGCCCTGCTGGCCGCCTGGGGCTGGTGGGAGCTGCGGACCCCCGGCCCCCTGGTGGACCTGCGCACCAGCGCGCGTCCACCGGTGTTGATGACCAACCTGGCCTCGGTCGTGTTCGGCTTCTCGATGTTCGCGATGTCGCTGGTGCTGCCGCAGTTGCTGCAACTGCCCACCGGTACCGGTTACGGACTGGGCCAGTCGATGGTGGCGGTCGGCCTGGTCATGGCGCCCTCGGGGCTGGTCATGATGGCGATGGCACCGGTGTCGGCCCGGATCTCCCGGACCAGGGGGCCGAAGACGACCCTGATCGTCGGGGCACTCGTCGTGGCGACCGGCTACGCGCTGAACCTGCTGCTGATGACGGAGATCTGGCACCTCGTGCTGGTGTCGAGCGTCATCGGCGCCGGCGTCGGCCTGGCCTACGGCGCGATGCCCTCGCTGGTGATGGCGGCGGTTCCCGTGACGGCGACGGCGGCCGCGAAC
This sequence comes from Actinoalloteichus caeruleus DSM 43889, assembly GCF_000429185.2. Taxonomy (GTDB): domain Bacteria; phylum Actinomycetota; class Actinomycetes; order Mycobacteriales; family Pseudonocardiaceae; genus Actinoalloteichus_B; species Actinoalloteichus_B caeruleus. The sequence goes on from NZ_AUBJ02000001.1 coordinate 1,651,127, forward strand.
AGCCTGAACACGCTGATGCGCTCGATCGGCACCTCGGTGTCCAGCGCGGTGGCGGGGGTGGCGCTCGCCCGGATGACGATCTCGTTCGGGTCCGACACCCTGCCGTCGCAGGACGCGTTCCGGTTGGTGATCGCGATCGGGGCGGGTGCGGCCCTCACGGCCGCCGCCGTCGCGGCCCTGATCCCCGGCCGCCGACCCACCCCGGCCACCGACCGGCCGGCCCCAGTCGCAGCCCGAGGCTGAGGGACCACCTCCCCGTCACCCATCCCCTGGTGCGCCCGGAGGCCGTCGCTGATCGCCCGGCCTCCGGCTTCGCCGCTGGCACGCGGACTTCCCGGGTCCCGCTGGCACCCCACACCGGACATGGCACCGGGCCGCACCCCTTCCTGGGGTGCCCGCCCTCGGAACGTGACCGCCGACCAGCACGGGGAAGTACGTACTTGTTGAACATGGAGATCCCCACCTCGCCCGGGGATCGGCGCCGATCAAGCCCGCCCACCACCAGGTACACCGAAACCAGCGCCCCTGGCCATCGTCAGCCCCCTCCCATGACACCCACCAGTTGCAAAAAGTACGGACTTACGTAATACTCGTGGCCATGACGGACGAATCCGGGTCCACCGAGGAGCGCCTCGCGGCCCTGGAGGAGAGGGTGCGAGCCCTCGAAGCCCGCTGGGCCGAGGACGCCACCTCGGCACCTGAGGCAGCGGACCTCGCCGAACGGTTCTGGGTGCTGCGGGGCCTGCGCCAACGGATGCCCGCCGACGCCGGAGGGCTGGTCTACGCGGGCGTCCTCCGGGACGCCGCCACTCCGGTGGAGTGGCAGTACGGGCACTCCTCCGAGGAGCTGTTGGCACTGGAGAGCCCGGACGCGGAGTCCACAGCGGACCGCCTCGCCGCGCTGGGCTCACCGGTCCGGCTGCGCCTGCTCCGCGAGGTGCTCAACGGCGTCACCAGCGCGGCGGAGCTGGCATCGCTGGACTCGATGGGCACCAAGGGGCAGGTCTACCACCACGTCCGCATCCTGACCGCCGCCGGCTGGTTGCGGTCGGTGGGCCGAGGCGCGCTGGAGGTTCCGCCCGCCAGGGTCATCCCGCTGCTGCTCGCCCTCGCGGCGGCGCGCTGACGACGCGTTCCCGCCGCCGACGCCGTCCACACCCAGGTTCCACGACATCCGCGCACCGACACCAGGGGGAACAGCCATGCCTTCGTTACCGCTACCCGCCCGCTCCTCGACCGTGGTCGCGCTGGTCACCACCGCCGCGCTGAGCATCGGGATCCACACCGCGCCAGGCCCGTCCCAGTTGCCCGAGGACGCGCACGGCGGGCGAGAGCTCACCGACCTCGTGCTGGAGATCGCCGGCGAGGACCACCGGGCGCTCGCCGCCGCCGTCGTGACACCGGAAGGCCGCCACACGACCGTCATCGGCACCGACCACGACTCCCGTTTCGAGGCCGGTTCCATCACCAAGGGCATCACCGGCCTGCTGTTGGCCGACGCGATCGACCGGGGCGAGGTCACGGCGGACACCCGCGTCGGGACGCTGCTCGACCAGCTCGAGGGCACCCCGGCCGGGGAGGCGACCCTGGCGGAACTGGCCACCCACACCTCCGGACTGCCACCGCAGATCCCCTCCCGCCGCCAGTACCTGCTGAACCTGTGGGCGAGTTGGACCGGATCGTTCCCCTACCCGTCGAGCACCGAGGACCGGCTCGCCGAGGTCGCCGAGCTCGCGGCGGACTCCGAACCCGGCACCTACTCCAACGTGGCGTTCGAGGTCCTGGGAGCCGCGCTGGGCGAGGTCGCCGGCCAGGACTACCCGGAGCTCGCGCGGGACCGGGTCCTCGACCCGGTCGGCCTGGCCGACGCGCACATCCCGACCAGCCCGGCCGAACTGGACCGGCGGGACCTCCTCGGGGAGGACGCGTCCGGTCGGACCGTCGCCGCCTGGGCGGGCGAGTCGATGGCACCCGCGGGTGGCCTGCGGATCCACGCCGACGACCTGGCCGTCCTGCTGTCGGCGTTGCTGGACGGGACCGCACCGGGCATGGACGCCCTCGAACCCCGTGGTGAGCTGGGGCCCGACCGGATCGGCTGGGCGTGGATCACCACCGAGACCGAGGACGGACGGCAGGTGGTGTGGCACAACGGCCACACGTCCGGGTTCGCCGCGTTCCTCGGGGTCGACCGGGAGGCGGGGACCGGGGTGGCCCTGGTGTCCGCGACCGGGCAGTGGGTCGACGCGGCAGGCTGGGAACTGCTGGCGAGGTCGGGAGAACTCTGATGGAGGCACCCCTGCTGGGCGCGGTCCCCGCCCTCGTGGCCCTCGTGTTCATCGGGGTGCTCCTCACCAGGGCGTGGGGTCGCGGGAAGGCCGCGGCCAGGGACAGGTACGCCCTGGTGAGCGGAACGGTGGACGCCGTCGTGATCGCCTCGGTGGCGCGGGTGCTCGTCGCACCCCACGGCATGACGTCCTGGGGGTGGGCGATCAGCTGGGGCTGGGTCGCTGCCTGCGGCGCGATCGGCGTCGGGGTCGCGGGCGCCTGCCTGCGCTGGCGGTCCTTGCCCTGGGACGCGCCCACCAGGGCGGACCGCGCTCCCCGCCCCCGCCTGCGCGGAGTGCTCAGTGGCGCCTACGTGGCGGCGGGCGCGGCACTCGTCGTGCTCGTCAGCTAGTCGGCGTCATTCGGCCCACGGACCGGGCGCGCGCTCGCTCACCGGTCCGCCCCGCCGTCGCACGCCACCGCGTCCACCCCGGCGGCGCATCCGCTCCAGGCGCATCGGGTAGTCGACTCGCCCCCGATGGCTCCGCGCCCGCTGAGGTGAGGGAAACCCCGGTCGACCGCCTCGGTCAGGCGTCCCGCAGGTAGGTCAGCACCGCCAGCACCCTGCGGTGACCGTCGTCCGCGTTGAGCCCGAGCTTGTGGAAGATGTTGCCCACGTGCTTGGCGACGCCGGCCTCGCTGATGTGGAGTTGCCGCGAGATCATGTTGTTGGTGCCGCCCCGGGCCATCAGCCCGAGCACCTCGAGTTCCCGGGCCGTCAGCGCGGCGAGCGACTGCTGCTTCCGGCGGTCGGACATCATCTGCCTGACGACCTCGGGGTCGATCACCATCCCGCCGCCGGCGACGCGGCTGATCGCCTCGGCGAACTCCCCGACCTCCCCGATCCGGTCCTTGAGCAGGTAGCCGAGGCCGGCGGTGCTGGTCCTGGTGCCGCCGAACAGTTCGACGGTATAGGCGGTGGCGACGTACTGGGAGAGCACCAGGACGGCCAGATCCGGATGGTCACGCCGCAGCCTGACGGCGGCGCGGAGTCCCTCGTCGGAGTAGCCGGGGGGCATCCGCACGTCGGTGATGACCAGGTCGGGCCGGTGTTCGTCGACCGCGGCCACCAGCCCCTCGACGTTCTCCACGGCGGCCACCACCTCATGATCGAGGCGGGTCAACAGTCCGGTCAGCCCCTCCCTGATCAGGAGTGAGTCCTCCGCGAGGACGATTCGGACGGGACGACTGGACATCGGTGCTCCACCGTGGACGCTCGGGACGAGGGGTACGGATGATCACGCACAGTATGCCCGTCAGCTACGTTCACCCTTGTGTCGGATCCCGCGTCCAGGTGAGCCAGCTGCTGGTTCGCCGTCGTCGTGAGTCCACCTCATCGCAGGAGCGGTCGGCACGGCACCACCCACGTCCTCGGGTACCGGTCCTCGGCCGTCGCGGGCGCCGGCCACCAGATCCGGGACCGCCGGTGCGTCGGACTTCCCCCGCCCAACCTGATCGTCGGCCGCGGTGATCCTCGGACCAGGAATGTCCTCCCGGTCCGATCCGAGTCCGAGATCGCACACGTTGGCGTACTGCCAGTCGGCCGCGGTCGTGGTCGTGAAGCGATTCCTCGTGCTCGGCACGACCGCGCCCTGGGCGCGTTGGCGACATCGAGCCGCGGGCGGCGAGCGGCTATCGCCGCCCTGACCGGTCCCGGTCCGCCCGCTCCTGTCGGCTGGTCCCGACTGGAAGGCACCTGACCTGCCGGTACTCCACGCTCATCCGCTCCTGCCCGAGTGGCGGCGGACCGCTCGCGGGAATGGCGCCGTCGACGCGGTAGAGGATGTGGGACAGCCGTGACTACAGCAGGCTATACCCGCGATTCGGGGTTTTCCCGGATTCCTCGGCGGTGGGTGCGACGCTAGTTTGATTCCCTGTCCCCCGAAACGCGGAAGGGGGAAAGGAAATCGGGCGGAGAAAGGGAGAAGGAATGGGCCACAAGGCGGCTCCGCCAGTGATGGCCATCGCGCTCGTGGCGGCGGCTGCCGTCTCGGCCGGCTGTTCGCCCACGACGAACCAGGAGACGCTGACATCCAGCCACGAGTTCCCGCTCACCGGCGAGCGCCTCATCGTCGAGGTGGTCGGCAGTGCGGTCGAGCTTCGCGAGTCCGATGTGGACTCGGTGAGCTTCGACCAGTACCTCGGTGGTGCCGCGGCCAGCGAGGGCAACGCCAGCTGGACGGTGGAGCGCGACAGCCTCCTGGTGGAGACCACCTGCACCGGTTTCACCCCCGGCTGTTCGGGCCGCTACGCCATCACCGTGCCCGTGGGCACCGCCATCGAGCTGACGGGGCGGGGCCGGAGCGTCACCGTGACCGGCCTGACCGGCCCGGTCACGGCCAGTCTCGACAACGGCACAATCGACGTTTCCGACACCTCGGGCGACCTGGACCTCGCGGCCCGCTCCGGGCACATCAGGACGGACAACACCTCGGGTTCCCTCCGGGCGAGCATCACCACCAACCACATGGAGATCCGGAACGCGAGGGGGCCGCTGGACCTGAGCAGCGAGTCAGGCAACCTCGTCGTGCGGGGCATCAGGTCACCGGAGGTCACGACCAACACCCGGAGCGGGGACGCGAGGCTGGTGTTCGCCGAGGCGCCCCGGCGGGTGAGGGCCACCTCGGCGGGAAGTGGCGACGTGCACGTGGCACTGCCATCGGGGCAGGAGACCTACCAGGTCGTCACCGAGGCCCGGCGGCTGGAGTCGGACGTGGATCACGACCCCGCGAGCGACCGGCTGATCTCCGTGGCCGGAAGCACCGTTCGCCTGACTCGGGACGCGTGACCCGGCCCGGGTCGACCGGGTCCACCCGGGGCGCCGACGAGGTCCGCGAAGCACGATGCCGCCACGGGCCCCAGCCGCGGTCCAGCGGGGTGCCGGGCGCGGGAGCCTGCCCGGAGGGGCACCGCGCTGCCCGGTTCCGGGTCACGGCACCGAGCCCGGGTGGTGGTCAGCTCGCACCGGCGGCGTCGCCGGTGCGGGGCGGCGGGCAGGGGATGGTGACCGTGAGGGTGGTCGGTCCCCCGGTCGGGCTGGTGACCTCCAGCCGACCGTCGACGACCGCGACCCGGTCCTGGAGCCCCACGAGCCCGGTTCCCAGTCGGGTCGCGGACGCTCCTCCCACCCCGTCGTCGGTGACGGTGACGGTGAGCGTTCCCCGGTGCAGCCGACCGGTCACCTCAGCCCGCTCCGCCCGGCTGTGCTTGACGACGTTGGTGAGGGCCTCCCGCACCACGAAGTAGGCGGTCGCCTCGATCGAGGGCGGCAGCCGACGTCCCAGTTCGACATCGACGGTGACCGGGACCGGGCACCGTTGCGCGAGGTCCTCGACCGCGGCCCCGAGGCCGAGATCGGTGAGCACCCTGGGGTGGATTCCCCGGACCAGTTCACGCAGTTCGGTGAGCGCCGCCCTGGCCTGGTCGTGGGCCTCGTCGACGAGGCGGACGCCGCGCTCGTCCCCGGTCCTGGCCATCTCCAGCCTGGCCATGCCCAGGCTCATCATCAACGCGACCAGGCGTTCCTGCGCGCCGTCGTGGAGGTCCCGCTCGATGCGCCTGCGTTCGGCCTCGAACGCGTCCGCCAGTCGCATCCGCGAGGTGCGCAGCTCCCGGACCCTGGCCCCCAGTTCCTCCTCGGTGGGGGACAGCAGCAGTCGGGTCAGGGCCGCCTGCCCGAGGGCGATCGCCGAGGCCAGGTACAGCGACACCGGGGTCAGCACGAGGCCCAGCGCGGCCCAGCCCAGCGCCCCGGAGGCGGGGTCGTCGACGCCGAGGACGACGAGCAGGACGGTCAGGCCGAACCCGCCAGCGAGCAGGATGAGCCCCACCGCGTTGACGACGGCGAGCGGGAAGGCGACGACGAGGGCGTAGGCGAGCTCCCGCCACGTCGCTCGTTCCCGCAGCCGGCAGGTCAGCCACGGCCGGAGTCCCGACTCCGCCGGGGGGCGGTGCGCCGTCCGCAGGGGCAGGGAGTGGGAGTCCTCCACCAGTCGGAGCCGGTACCGCTCCACCACCGCCATCGGGATGCCCAGCAGCATTCCCCCGACCAGCAGGGGCACGCCGACCGCGACGGGAGCGAGGAGCAGGCCGAAGAACAGCGACACCGCGAACAGCACCAGCAGAACGGGCCCGCAGGCCGCTCCGACGGCGAGGTAGGCCAGTGAGCGCAGCGGCCACCAGGAGAACAGGAAGCGCAGCGGGTTACCGGTCAGCGCGGCGGCGAGGCTGGCGGGACGCCGGGAGGCGCGACGCCCCGGGTGGGCTGACGCCTCCCCGGTGCCCTGGCCACCGCCGGCACCCCCCGGGGTGCCCGGTTCCACGTCCGCCTCCGCCGGTACCTCGGTGGGCCTCGCGTTCACGGTCCCGCCCCCGCTCGTCCACGTCCGAGCAACGCGACCGGCAGCAGGCTCGCCGGCAGCGCCACCAGCAGGCAGGCCCCCGCCACCACGCCCAGGTCGCCCCACGGGATCGCGAGGTGCGCGGCGTCGACCGTCCTGGCCAGGGCGAGGTACACGCCGGTCCAGCTGACCGCCGCCGCGAGCACTCCCAGCAGCGCTCCGGTGAGGACCACCCCGACGGCCTCCCAGCTCATCATGCGGACCAGCTGGGCGCGGGTGGCCCCCGAGTCGCGCAGCAGGGCGAGTTCCGGGATCCGCCCGCCGGCCGACATCAGCAGCGTGTTGGCGATGGCGATGCTGGTGTAGAGCACGGCCATTCCGATGAGGACGAACGCGAACACCCGGCTCTCCTGGGCGTTGTCCACTTCCCGTTCCCACAACCAGCGCGCGCCCGGCGTGGCGACGGCTCCGACGGGGGCGAGGGCGTCGTTCAGCTCGGTCAGGGGGTCGTCGTCGGCCGGGGTGCGGTCGAGGGTGAGGTACAGCTCGGCGGTCATCGGGTCGCGGGAGTGCTGGGCGACCAGCTCGGGGGTGACCAGGATCTCGGGGAGGTCGACCGAGTTCCGCAGCACGGCGGCGATCCGCAGTTCCCGCACCCGGCCGTCACCGAAGTGCACCGGGACGACCTGCCCGTGTTCCCACCCGGTGTCGTCGAGGACTGGTTGGGAGACGACGACGCTCTCCCCGTCAAGGGTCGCCGGGTCCCCCTCGGTGACGTCGAGCCGGTAGGTGTGCCGCACCGCCGTGGGGTCGACGCCGCCGATGGTGGTCGCCCGGGCGTAGGTGGCGGTGGGCACCCAGCCCCGGGTGCGGGTCACCGAGGCGAGCCCGACGACCTCGGGCGCGGCGCGGGCCACCTCGGCGGCTTCCGGTGGCAGGCCCGTCGCGGTGGTCGAGTGGACGATCACGTCGGCGGCGAGGTTGCGTTCGCTGTCCCGGGCGGTGGTGGCGCTGGTGATGCTGGTGGCCCCGAAAACCGTTCCGGCCAGTGCGACGGTGACGATCACCGGTGCCGTGGTCGAGGCCGTGCGGCGCATCCCGGTGCGCAGGTTGCGCGACGCCAGGAATCCGCTGGACCTGCTGAGCGAGGCGAAGGGGGTCACGACGATCGCCGCGAGGGCGGGCACGAACAGCGGTGCGAGGCTGACCAGGGTCAGGACGAGGAACACCGCCAGCAGGAAGGAGAAGACCACCACCCCGTCGGCGGCCGCGGTGGGCATCGTCGACGCGATCAGCGCGCTCAGTGCCGCGCACACCCCGGTGGTGATCCAACGGCCGCGGGTCATGCGGCTGTCGTCGAGCTGGCCGAGTCTCGGAGGTTCGGTGGGCGAGATGCCACTGCCCCGCCGGGACGCCCCGACGACACCGGCCAACGCGACGAGGAGCCCGAGGACGAACGCGAGGGCCAGCGGACCGGGTGCTGTGGGCGCGTGGAACCCCGGCGGGGCGGCCCCGGCGTCGACGAGCAGCGCGGCGACCTGGCCGGCGGCCGCCGCTCCGAGGAACACCCCGACGGCGGAGGCCAGCACGCCGAGGATCAGCGCCTCCCCGACGAGCATCACCCGGAGCTGCCGGGCGGTGGCCCCCAACGCTCTTAGCAGGGAGAGCTCCCCGGTGCGTTGGGACACCGCGAACCCGAAGGTCCCGGCCACCACGAAGGTGGACACGAACAGCGCGATGACGGCCATCATCGCCAGCAGCGCGGTGATGTCCTGGGTGCCCTGCTGGTAGATCTCGTCCTGGGCGACGCCGCCCTTGGCCGGCCCGTGCAGCACGCGGAGCCCCTCGTCGGCGAACTCCTGGCGGATCGTCTCGGCGAGCCGGGCGGGGTCCTCCTCCGAGAACACCCCGAGGGCCACGGGGAGCTGTCCGTCGGGGACGAGCGACGCGGCGGTGGCGTCGTCGAGGAGGACCGTGGCCTCCCCGGGTATCCCGGTGCCACCGGGTGGTTCGGCCACGCCGACCACCTCGACGTCCTGGCGGCCGGTGGGGGCGGAGATCCGGAGCGTGGACCCGACGGTGATGCCGTCGGCGTCGGCCAACGACCGGCTCACCACGGCCTGCGCGGGTGCCACCGGTTCCTCTCCCTCCACCACGGTGAAGGGGGTCAGAGGAGCGTTGGACCAGGGTGCGCCGACCAGGTCCCGGAAGGGGGTGTCCGCGTCGTCCTCGGAGATCAGGCCGAGCGCGAAGGAGCCGTCGGCGACGACGTCGGTGACCCCGGGGGTGGTGCGGAGCCGGTCCGCGACCTCCGGGTCAACGCCCCGTTCCTCCCGTGCCGTGGGGTGCACGGTGCGATCGCCGACCTGGACCGGCACCTCCTGGTCGGCGCGGACGACCACGGCGGCGGCATCGTAACGACCGATCCCACCGAGCCCGGAACCGCTGGTGGAGGCGGAGAGCAGCTGGCCGGTCGAGGCCAACAGGGCGACTCCCAGGCAGAGCGCGACGAAGGACCCGACGAGCAGTCCTCGCCTGGCCCAGAGCGTGTGCAGCGCGACCCTCAGCATGTCACCCGCCCAACGTCGTCATCTGTTCGGCGACGGCGGCGGCCGAGGGGGCGACCAGTTCGCCGTGGACCTCCCCGTCGGAGAGGAAGACCACGCGGTCCGCCCACGCGGCGGACACGGGGTCGTGGGTGACCATGACCACCGTCCGCGAGTGCCGGTCCGCCGCGTCCCTGAGCAACGCCATCACGTCCCGGCTGGAGTTGGTGTCGAGCGCTCCGGTCGGTTCGTCGGCGAAGAGCACGGACGGTTCGGACACCAGCGCCCGGGCCACCGCGACCCGCTGCTGCTGGCCCCCGGAGAGCTGCGCCGGGCGCGCGGTGGCCCGGTCGGCGAGGCCCACCTGGTCGAGGACGAGTTCCACGTCGGCCCGCAGCGGGCGGCGGCCGGCCAGTCGCATCGGGAGTTCGACGTTCTGGCGGACGGTCAGCGCGGGCAGCAGGTTGTAGGACTGGAAGACGAAGCCGACCCGGTCCCTCCGCAGGCGGGTGATGTCGGGTTCCCCGAGCACGCTGATGGTGGTGCCCGCGAGGACGACCTCGCCCTCGGTTGGCCGTTCCAGGCCGGCGAGGCAGCGCAGCAGGGTGCTCTTGCCCGAACCGGACGGCCCCATCACGGCCGTGAAGGACGCCCGGGGGAAGCTGACGGTGACGCCGCGGAGCGCGGGCACCCTGTTCTCGCCCTTCCCGTACACCTTCCGGAGTCTCGACCCCCACAGGGGGACATCCTCCGTGACCTCCGGCTCCATCTGACCTCCCGCGTAGCACCACGCTGTTCGCGAGATCGAGTCAATCAGCACGGGGCCGGGAACTCACTGGAGTACGCACTCCACTTGCTGGTAGAGAGAACCCGACCACGCCGCCCCGAATCTGGTGGACGGTCGTGGTCGGGTCCTCCTCCCCCAGCCCCCGCTCGGGTGGCGGGCGGCTCCCTCAGCTGGGGCGGAGCGGGCGGGGTTCGGTGGTCACTGCCAGCGGAAGAACTTCGCGGCGACGAGGGAACCGATCAGCGTGGCACCGAGCAGGCTGAGGATGTGGGTCGTTTCCACCGACTGCCCCGCCCAGGCGGCGCCGAGGGCCTCGGCCGCCGCGCCGAAGGGGAGGAACTCGCCGATCGTGGCCATCAGGTCGGGCAGCGCCTCCCGGGAGCCGAACATGCCGCCGGTGGCTCCCATCGCGAAGAAGAGCACGAGCCCGATGGCGACGGAGGAGTTGGCCGTGGGGGCCAGGGCGGCGACGAGCATGCCGACCGCGTACATCGCGAACATGGTCAGGGCGAAGACGCCGAGCGCGACCAGCGGGGAACGGGGCAGGTTGCCGCCGAAGGCCGCGAGGGCGAGCGTGAGTGCCAGGGCGATGCCGATGACGCTCTGGATGACGCTGACCACGGCCTGGGCGACCAGGATCATCATCGGCTTCATCGGCGTCACGGCCAGCCGCCGCAGCACCCCGGACCGGCGGTAGTACGACAGGAAGCTGGGCATGTTCACCACGCCGACGGTCGCGACGACCATCGTGATGACCAGCGGGAGGACGAACACCTCCATGACCGTCAGGCCGTCCGTTCCCGGCAGGACCTGGTTGTCCATGCTGATGCCGTGCATCACCAGGAGCAGCATGGGCAGTCCGATGGGGATGAGCAGGCCCGCGGTGTCCCGCATGACCATCTTCGACTCGGCCAGGACGAGTGCCATCCAGGCGCCGAACCCGGGCGGGCGCGCCGTGATCTCGGGCTGTGTCGTCGGGGTGGTCACCGGGAGTCCTCCGTGGTGGCGTCGTCGTTGAGGGCACGCCCCGTGAGGGCGAGGAAGGCGTCGTCGAGGTTCGGCCGTTCGAGACGCGTCTCGGTGGCGATGATGTTGCCGTGCACGAGGGCGCGGCTGACCGACTGCAACAGGTCGCCGTCACCTCGCACGGTGACCTGACCGCCCTCGACGCGGACCGAGGTGACCTCGGGAAGCCTGTCGAGGACCGCCTGGTCGAAGGGGCCGTTGACCTGGAACCGGACCCGCTGGCCGAGTCCGGCGCCGGAGACCAGGCCGGCCGGGGTGTCGAGGGCGATGATCCGACCGGCGTCGATGATGGCGATCCGGTCGCACAGCCGCTCGATCTCCTCCATGAGGTGGCTGACGAGCAGGACGGTCACCCCGTCGGACCGCAGGTCCTCCACCAGCGCCCAGATGTCCCGGCGGGCCTGCGGGTCGAGACCGGTCGTGAGCTCGTCGAGCAGGGCCACCCTCGGGTTGCCGACGAGGGCCAGGGCGACGGAGAGCCGCTGTTGTTGCCCCCCGGAGAGGTTCTCGAACCGGTGGTCGCGCCGCGACGTCAACCCGACGCGGTCGATGAGCTCGTCGGGGTCGGCGCCGTCGCCGTAGAAGGAGCGGTACAGCCGCACCAGTTCCCGCACGGTGAGCGCGTTGTGGAGGTCGCTGGACTGGAGCTGCACGCCCAGGACCTGGCGGACCCGGTCGCGGTCGCGGTGCGGGTCGAGCCCGAGGACGCGCACCGTTCCCGAGGTCGGCCGGAGCAGACCGGCCACGCACTCGACGGTCGTGCTCTTGCCGGCTCCGTTGCGCCCGAGGATGCCGAAGATCTCCCCCTGCCGCACGGACAGGCTGACGTCGTGCACCGCGACGGTGGATCCGTATCGTTTGTGCAGTTCGTTGACCTCTATCGCTTGCAAGAACGCTTCTCCTGTCGGCTGGTGGATTCCCTCGTCCGGGGGATACCGCTGACGCTATTGCGCGGGCGGGTTCCCCCGCGCGTGCCAGAGGTCATGACGACCACCCATGACTTGTGGCAGGGGCGGCGGCCTGGGCCGGGTTCCTACGATGGCCGGGTGAGACGGCTGGACCCCGACACCTGGTCGGCGATCTTCGGACTCGTGGTGTGCCTGACCGCGGGGCTTCCCGTGCTGCTGACGCAGCTCAACGGGCAGGAGGTGACGGTCGGTCCCCTCTGGCTGTGGTGGCTCGTCTACCTCGGCTTCGTGACCTCGCTGGTCGCCTCCGCCATGCAGTCCGAGGAGGCGTCGCGGGGTTCCCGGTGGTCCCTCGCCGGTGCCGTGGTGCTCGGCTGCGCCCTCATGCTGTTGGCGCCGGGCGCCGGGTGGACGCAGATCGTGCTGGTGTACGTGGCCGCCATCAGCTGCTACATCGTGCCCTGGCGCGTGACGCTCGCGATCATCGTGCTCAACACGCTGGTGGTGCTCGTCGCCGCGTCCCAGGCCAGCCAGGAGATGCACAACGTCCTGTTCACGGCGATGCTCTACGCGTTCCTCCAGGTGGGGACCGCGCTGAGCGCCACCGCGCACCAACGGGACATCGAGTCGCGGGAACGCCTGGCGGTCGCCCACACCGAGCTGCGGGCGGCCAGCGCGATCCTCGCGGAGACGACCCGGGGCGACGAGCGCCTCCGGATCTCCCGGGAGCTGCACGACCTGATCGGCCACCAGCTGACGGTGCTCACCCTCGAACTGGAGGTCGCCGCGCACAAGAGCACCCCACCGGCCCTGGAGCACGTCGTCCGTGCCAGGAAGGTGGCGGGAGAACTGCTCGGCGACGTGCGCGCGACCGTCGGCGAGCTGCGCCGCCGCGCCCCGGACCTGCGGGACACCCTGGACCGGATCGTGCGGGACCTGCCCCAGCCGCTGGTGACGGTCCGGGTGGACGAGGACGTCCGGCTGGACGAGACGCGGGCGGCCGCGGTGGTGCGCTGCGCGCAGGAGATCATCACCAACACCATCCGCCACGCCGACGCGAAGGAGCTGTGGATCACGGTGAGCAGCGGGGAGAACGGCGAGGTGCGCCTGGTCGCGCAGGACGACGGGCGGGGGTCGGGGGACCTGGTGCTGGGCAACGGGCTGAGAGGGATGGTGGAGCGGGTGGAGGAACTCGGCGGACGGGCGCGGTTCCGGTCCGACAACGGTTTCCGGGTCGAGGCGGAGGTGCCGGCCGCGTGATCCGCGTGTGCGTGGTGGATGACCAGACCCTGGTCCGACAGGGCATCCGAGGTCTGTTGTCGCTGGCCGAGGACATCGAGGTGGTCGCGGAGGCCGACGACGGGATGGCAGCCCTGACCGTCATCGAGGAGACGACACCCGACGTGGTGCTGTTGGACCTGCGGATGCCCCGGCAGGACGGCATCTGGACCTTGGAGGCGCTGCGGGAGTCGGGGATCAGCGTGCCGGTGCTGGTCCTGACCACCTTCGACGACGACGAGCTGGTGTTGCGGGCGCTGCGGGCGGGTGCCCGGGGGTACCTGCTCAAGGACGTGACCCTGGAGCAACTGGTGGGCGCGGTGCGCACCCTGGCCTCGGGGGGAACCCTGGTGCAGCCGGCGATCACCGACCGCCTGCTGCGGGCGGTCCGGTCCCGCGAGGTGCCGTTCGACTCGGAGGTGACGCGGGTCGAGGACCTCACCGAACGCGAGCTGGAGGTGCTGCGGCTGCTGGCCTCCGGATACGCGAACCGGGAGATCGCCGAGGCGCTGTTCCTGGCCGAGGGGACCGTGAAGAACCACGTCTCGTCGGTGCTGCTGAAACTGGGCACCCGGGACCGGACCCGCGCGGTGTTGCGGGCGCTGCACCTGGGCCTGCTGCGCTGAGGGTGGGCGGGTCGGCTCCGCTCCGCCCCGCGTATCCGGCCGGCCGGCGGGTAGCCGGGAGGAGGCCTACCCGCGCTGGAGGTGTCCGCGTACGCGCGCGGGGCGCGGCGGTGGGCACTTGAATCGGGCATGTCACCTGCCCAGCCGCTGGCACCGGCCGAGGTGTCGGCGGGACGGCGCGGAGGATCGGAGGCCGGATGGCACGGGAGCCGCACTCGCCGGACGGGCGGGAGACCGCGCCGTTGGGCCAGGGCACGTGGGGCATGGGCCAGCGGGACGCGGAACGCGCGGCCGAGGTCGCCGCGTTGCGACACGGTCTGGACCTGGGGTTGACCCTGATCGACACGGCCGAGATGTACGCCGACGGCGGCGCGGAGTCCGTGGTCGGGGAGGCGGTGGCGGGCCGCCGGGACGAGGTGTTCCTGGTCGACAAGGTGCTCCCCCACCACGCCGACCGCCGGGGAACGGTCCAGGCGTGCGAGCGGAGCCTGCGTCGGCTGGGCACCGACCACATCGATCTCTACCTGCTGCACTGGCGGGGGGCGACTCCCCTGGCGGAGACCGTGGACGCGTTCCTCCGCCTGCGGGACCGGGGTCTCATCGGGGCGTTCGGGGTCAGCAACCTCGATGTCTCCGACCTGGAGGAGTTGTGGCTCGTCGACGGCGGGCCGGAGTGCGCGGTGAACCAGGTCCTGTACAACCTGACGCGGCGGGGGATCGAGCTTGACCTCCTCCCCTGGTGTCGCGAACGGGGCCTCCGGGTGATGGCCTACTCCCCCATCGAGCAGGGCCGGCTGTTGGAGGACCCGGTGCTCACCGGGGTCGCCGGGCGGCACGGTGTCCTGCCGGCACAGGTGGCCCTGGCCTGGGTGCTGCGGGGCGGCGAGCTGCTGGCGGTGGCGAAGGCGGCCGCCTTGGAGCACGTGTCGGCGAACCGGGGTGCCCTGGACATCCGGTTGACCCGGCAGGACCTTGCCGAGCTCGACGCCAGGTTCCCGGCTCCCGACCGGCCGGTGCCGTTGGAGGTCCTCTGACGGGGCCACGATCCGCTCGCCGCGCGTTCCTCGCGCGGGCGGGTCGGAGGGGCGCCCGTTCTGGGCCGTTCCCGCGTCGGCGGAGCGGGATTCGACCCGCTGGTCCGACAGGGAGGGTGGCAGGGCGGAGGCGCGGCCGGCGGTGCTGCCGCCCTGGCCGCTCGCCCAGTTCGGGGGCATCCCGGCGGGCGGAGCGGGGGTGGACCGTCCGCGAGCCGAAACGCCGAACCACCGGCCGAGCGACTCGACCAGCCGGTACCCCACCGCGTCCTCGGCCTGGTTCGTGAGCCGGTTGGGGCCGGCTCCTCACCCCGACAGCGGCGCGATCTCGTCGCGTTCACCGGGACCTGGCACGAGTCACAGCTGGCGTGAGTCGTCGGAAGGCGGGCGCTGGCTCGCGGTCGACGTCGGGGTCGTGGGGGCACGCGGACTTGCGGTGGGAAGGTCCTCGTCTCCGTGCCGTTCCGGGGGCGGAGCCGAGCGGCCCCGCCCCGGTGTCCTCACAGGCCGAGTTGTTCGGCGGCCAGGGCGGTGCCCTCGATCCGGGCGCGGATCTTCGCGAAGGCGGTGTCCCGGGAGGTGGAGGTGTCGTCGGCGAAGGGGGCGAAGCCGCTGTCGTCGCAGGTGCCGAGCCGGTCGACCGGCAGGTACCTGGCGGCGGTGAGGACCCGGTCGCGGACCTGCTCCGGCGTCTCGACGGCCGGGTCGAGCGGGTCGATCACGCCGACGAGGACGCGGGCTCCTTGCGGCAGGTGGTCGGCGACGACACCCAGCACCCGGTCCGGGTCGGGCTCGCTGGCCAGCTGGAGGTAGAAGGTGCCCGCCCGCGACCGGAGGAACTTGGGCAGCAGCTCGGCGTAGTCGACGTCGAGGCTGTGGGTGGAGCCCTGGTCCGCTCCGGGGGAGGTGTGCAGCCCGACGCGGGCCCGCTCGTCCTCGGAGAGGCGCTCCAGCACCTGGTCGTTGACCGCGATGAGGCTGTCCAGCAGGCCACCGGAGGGGTCCAGCTTGAGAGACAGCCGTGCTTCGGTGAAGTCCAGTTGGACGACGTGCGCGCCGGCGTCCAGGCAGGCCCGGATGTCGGCCTCCGCCTCGTTCACCAGGTCCTCCAGGAACGCTTCCCGGGGGTAGCCGTCGATTCCGCCGGCGGGGTACAGCAGGCTCAGCGCGGACGGCGCGATGACGGCCTGTTTGACCGGCGAGTTCGTGTGCTTCCGGGCGGCGCGCAGGTAGTCGGCCGCGTGGTTGGCGTAGCGGAACGGCCCGGCGGTCAGCTGGGGCAGCTGCCGGGTGTGGCCGTCCGCGAACGGGATCACCACTCCCTCCGGCGACAGGTCCGGCAGCCCGGCGACCGGGTAGGTGGCGAAGCTGGGCTTGGCCTGTTCGCCGTCGGTGACGACCGGGGAGCCGATTTCCTCCAGCCGGGCGATGGTGTCGCGGACGGCGGCGTCCTGGGCGGCTGCCAGCGCGCCGGCGTCGCTCGCGCTCATCGCGGCGAGCAGTTCCGGGGTCCGGGGGATGCTCCCGATCGGTTCGGTGGGGATGGTCATCCGGAACGTCCTTCCAGGCTGTGTGCGAGCCAAGCCCGCCGAGTGGCACCGGAAGAACTACCAGACAGCGCGGCCTTCACCCGGCTCCGCCAAGATCAACCACCTGATGGGGTGAAGTGCCGGCACCCGCGGTGGAACGGTCATGTTCCGGGCCAGTGCCCCCCGGCTGGCCGACGCCGGTGACCAACCGGGGGGCCACTGGCGGACCTCGTCATCCCTCTCCGGGCGGCCTGCCGACCCTGCCCCACGTCGGGTGGCGTGTCACACGACGGGGAGGGTGACGGGTAGTTCACCAGGCGACCGGGTATGCCGCTCCCATGCACCAGGAGAACCCGCCACCGAGGAGCCTTGTCGCCGAATTACCACCGAAGGGTCTCGCCGAGCCCCGCACCGTCATGACGGTGGCCGAGGAGCTGCGGTCCCTGGTCACCGCCGGGACGCTTGACCTGCCCCTCCCCGGGGAGGGGGACACCGCCGCCCGGTGGTCGGCCCTGTGCGAGCTGGGCAGGCGTGACCTGGTGTTGGCCCGTCTCGCCGAGGGCCACACCGACGCCACCGCCATCCTCGCGGAGGCCGGTGCGGTGCCCGAGCCGAACGCCCTCTACGGCGTGTGGGCCTCCCGCTCGGGCGGCACGGGCGCGGAGCTGGTCGACGGCCGTGCCTCCGGGCTGGTCCGCTTCTGCTCGGGGAGCAGCGCGCTCGACCGCGCCCTGGTCGTCGCCGACGAGCGGCTCGTCGAGGTGGACCTCGGGCACGAGGGGGTCCACGCCCACCCCGAGACGTGGCGGGCGGTGGGCATGGACGTCTCCGACAGCGGGGACGTGGTCCTCGACGGCGTCCCCGTCGAGCGGACCGTCGGCGGCCGGGGTTGGTACGTGCGTCGGCGTGGCTTCGCGCTGGGTGGGGCCGGCGTCGCGGCGGTGTGGCTGGGCGGCGCGGTGGGGGTGGTGGATCGCGTGGTCGAGTTCCTCCGGGATCGTGGTCACGTCGACGACCACCAGGCCGCCCACCTGGGCGCGCTGCGCACCGCCATCGCGGCCACCGACGCGTTGCTGGTCCGCACGGCCGGGGAGCTCGACGACGGCCGGGCCGGGGGCTCCGGGGACGCGGGGACCGCGCTCGTGGTGGATCTCGCCAGGGCGGCGGCCGAGTCGACGGCCAGGGACGTACTCGATCGCGCCCCCCGGGTCGTGGGCCCGGTGGGGCTGACCCGGGACCGCGACCTGCCGAGGCGGCTGGCCGATCTCCAGGTCTACGTCCGGCAGCACCACGGCGAACGGGACCTCGCCTCCCTCGGACGGCACGTCGTCGACGGGGGTGCCCGATGACCGGCGACCACACGGTGGAGGCGTGCTGGCGTCCCGCGCTGGCCGGTGTTCCCCGACGCCGGCTTCCCGCGCCCAGGAGGGCCACGGTGGTGGCCGCGCACCCGGACGACGAGACGCTGGGCGCGGGCGGCGTCGTCCGCCACCTGCACCGGCAGGGCACCGAGGTGGTGCTGGTCGTGGCCACGGACGGCGAGGCCGCGTTCCCCGACTCCCCAGCCGACGAACGGGCGGAGCTGGCCGGGATCCGCCGCCGGGAGCTGCGGGCCGCCCTGGACCGGATGGGCCTGGACGGGGTCGACCCGGTGTGGTTGGGGCTGCCGGACAGCGGGCTCGCCGAGCACGAGGACGCCCTGGTCTCGGTGTTGCGGGAGCTGATGGCCGACAGCGACCTCTGCCTGTTCCCCTGGCCCGACGACCCGCACCCGGACCACCGGGCCGCGGGGCGGGCGGCGGCGGCCGCCGCGCCGGTGGGGGCCCACCGGTGGTCCTACCCGATCTGGTTGTGGCACTGGCGCGCACCCGAGGACCGGTCGATCCCGTGGGACCGGGCGCTGCTCCACCCGTTGTCCTCGGATGACCGCGCCGCCAGGGGCGCCGCCATCGCCGAGTTCACGTCCCAGCTCAAACCAGGGCCGCGCGGCGAGGACCCGATCCTGGACGAGGACATGCTCAGCCACCTCGACCGCGACGGTGAGGTGCTCTTCCGCGAACCCCGGGGCAACACGGCTCCCCAGGGCCGTTTCGTCGAGCTGTACGAGCGCCGGGCCGACCCGTGGGACGGGAACGGCTGGTACGAACGACGGCGCCGGGCGGTGCTCCTCTCGGCGTTGCCGCGCGAGCGTTACGGGCACGCGGTGGAACCCGCCTGCGGACCCGGCCACCTGACCCGCGCCCTGGCGGGGCGGTGCGACCGGGTGGACGCCTTCGACGCCGTTCCGGCGGCCGTCCGCGCCGCCCGCCGCGCCACCTCCGACCTGCCGGGGGTGCGGGTCCGGGACGGCAGGCTGCCGGCGGGCCTGCCCGCCGGCCCGGTGGACCTGGTGGTGCTCAGCGAGATCCTCTACTACCTCGACGACCAGGACCTGACGGCCACCCTGGACGGGGCCGTCACCGTCCTGCGCCCCGGCGGGCACCTCCTCGCCGCGCACTGGTTGCCGTGGGCGCCCGAGGCCCCGAGGAGCGGGTGGGACGCCCACCGGCGCCTGGTGTCCCGCCCCGAACTCCGGTGCCTGGTGGCGCACGAGGACGAGGAGTTCGTGACGCACGTGCTGGAGCGGCGGTGATCGGCGCGGTCGGGGTCGTCGTTCCGGCCAGGGACGAGGCGGAGCTCGTCGGGGCGTGCCTGCGGTCGGTGCTGCGGTCGGTGCGAGCGCTCCCGCCGGGTGTGGAGTGGGCGGTGTGCGTGGTGGCCGACCGGTGCGCCGACCCCACCGAGGTGGTGGCTCGCCACGCCCTGGCCGGCCACCGCCGGGTGGTCGTGCTCGGCAACGACGCGGAGCTGACGATCGGGGAGGTTCGCGACCTGGGGGTGGACAGGGTGCGGACCCTGTTGTCGGCGCACCCGGCCGAGCGCACGCTCCTGCTGCACACGGACGCCGACACCGTCGTCACCCCGAGGTGGGCCTCGGAACACCTGGCCCGGTGCGCGGAGGGCGCGCACGCGGTGGCTGGCGCGGCCCGGCTGTCCAGTCCCCCGACGTCGCGGCTGGCGCGCATCCGCTACCGGGACGTGCTGGAGCGGGCCCGTCGACCGGAGGGCCACGGCAACGTGTACGGCGCGAACCTCGGGGTGCGGGCGGACGCCTTCGAGGCGGTCGGTGGGTTCGGCGCGGTGGCGCACGGCGAGGACCACGGCCTCTGGCGACGGCTGGACGCCGGGGGTTTCCGCGTCCGCTACGACTCGGCCGCGACCGTGATCACCAGTGGTCGGGTGGTCGGGCGGGCGCCGTCGGGGCTGGCCGCGTTGCTGGCCTCACTCGCCGTCGAGTGAGGCCAGCGCGGGACCGGGCGCGGTGCTCGGGACAGGCGGGTGCCACCCGCTGATCCCCCGGGTCCGCGGGTGGTCAACGGGCTGACGGGCGGAGCGGTGGCGAGGTGGCGGGTCAGAGGTCGAGGTCGCGCAGGTAGTCGGCGAACTTCTCCAGGCCGTCGACGTTGCGGGGGCCGCTGATGCCCTCGTTGTAGTCGAGGACGAAGAACCGGTCGTTGACCACGGCGGGCAGGTCGGTGGTGGCGGGGAAGGACCGCAGGAAGTCGATCTTCTCCTCGGCGGGCTGGTCGCCGTAGTCGAGGATGATCACGACCTCCGGTTCGGCCTCCACCACGGACTCCCACCCGACGGTGCTCCAGCGGGCGTCGACGTCCTCGAAGATGTTGCGCCCGCCGGCGATGCGGATGATGTCGTTCGGCGGCACCTGGTTCCCGGCGGTCATGGGTTCGGCGGTCCCCGAGTCGTAGAGGAAGACCGGCACCCCCTCGCCCTCGGGCACGTTCTCCTCCACCGCCTCGACCCGGCTCCGCAACTCGGCGACGACCTCGTCGGCGCGGTCCCGCACCCCGAAGATCGCGCCCAGCCGCTCCAGGTCGGTGAAGAGCCCGTCGAACGGGCTGACCCGCTCCGGGTGGCCCGGGTAGTTGTAGCAGCTCTCGGTGTGCATGAAGCTCTGGATGCCCAACCCGTCGAGGATCTCCGGGGTGATGCCGCGCTCGTCGCTGAACCCCGAGTTCCAGCCGGCCACCACCAGGTCGGCACGGGCGTCGGCGACGAGTTCCCGGTTGAGCAGGTCGTCGCTGAGGAACTCGACGGCCGCGTAGTCCTCGGCGAAGGGGGACTCCTCGACGGGCGGGTTGGCCGGCGGCATGACGTAGCCGTGGACGTGGTCGGTCAGGCCGAGGACGAACAGCTTGTCGGCGCTGCCGGCCTCGTAGGCGACGGCGCGTTCCGGTAACCGGTACTCGACCTGTTCGCCGCACCGGGGGACCGTGACGGTGCCGCCGCCGGTCGCGGTCTCCTCCACGGTGGCGCCGCAGGCGGCGGTGAGCACGGAGGCGGCGGTGATACCGAGGGCGGCCGTCCTGGTGCGGAGGCGACGGGTGCTGGTTCGGCGGGCGGGGGCGGTCACGGGGTGGTCCTTCCGGAGTCGTGGGTGGTGAGCGCGTACAGCAGCTGGGGGTCCCCCGTCACCGGGTGGGTGACGACGGTGGCCTCGACGCCGAAGACGTCGCGGACCAGCTCGGCGGTCAGGACCTCCGTCGGCGGACCGGCGGCCACCAGGCGGCCGTCCCGCAGGACACCGAGCCGGTCGCAGCTGGCCGAGGCGAGGTTGAGGTCGTGCAGCACGACGAGCACGGTGAGCCCGCTGCCGCGCAGCAGGGAGAGCAGCTGGATCTGGTGTCGCACGTCGAGGTGGTTGGTGGGTTCGTCGAGCACGAGGACGCTCGGCTCCTGCACGAGCGCCCTGGCGACGAGCACCCGTTGGCGTTCCCCTCCGGAGAGGGTGAGCACGCCTCGGTCTGCGAGGCGAGCGACGTCCATCCGCTCCATCGCCCACTCGCACAGGTCCCGTTCCCGGCGGCTGAGCGCCTGGTTGCCCGCGTTGTGGGGGGTGCGGCCGAGCGCGACGAGTTCGCGGACGGTGAAGTCCAGGTCGACGGTGTTCTCCTGGGTGAGCGCCGCCAGCCGGCGGGCGCTGTCGCGCAGTGGGAGCGCGTGGAGGTCGTCGCCGCCGATCCGCACCGTGCCGGTGTGGGGTCGCAGTGCCCGGTACACGCAGCGCAACGCCGTCGACTTGCCGGAGCCGTTGGGCCCGACCAGCCCGACGACGCCCCCGCCGGGGACGTCCAGGCTCAGTTCGCGGAGCAGGGTGGTGCCGTTGGCGGTGACGGAGAGGCGGTCGAGGGTGAGTTCCACGGGTCAACGTCCTCCGAACAGGTAGCCGCGGCGCCGCATCAGGGTGAGCAGCACCGGGACGCCGACCAGGGCGGTGATGACGCCCAACGGCAGCTCGCGGGGGGCCACCAGGGTCCTGGCGAGCAGGTCCGCCCACACCATGAGGACGGCGCCGACGAGGGGGGCGATGACGAGGACCCTGCCGTGGCTGGCGCCGACGACGATCCGCGTCAGGTGGGGGATCACCAGTCCGACGAAGCCGATGGCCCCGCTGACGGCGACCATCGCGCCGGTGACCACCGAGGTGAGGACGAACAGGCCGACGCGGAGCCGGTGGGTGTCGATGCCGAGGCTCACGGCGGTCTCGTCCCCGAGCGAGAGCACGTCGAGGCGTCGGGCGTTCCTGACGAGGACGACGACCGCGACCAGGACGGCGACCGCGACCAGGGGGAGGGTGCTCCAGGTCGCGGCCCCGAAGCTGCCCATCGTCCAGTAGAGCACCATGCTGGTCGCCTCCCCGCTGGGCGCGAGGTAGATGAGCAGGCTCATCACGGCCTGGAACCCGAAGGACAGGGCCACCCCGGTCAGCACCAGGCGCAGCGGGGTCACCCCGGCGCGCGAGCGGGCGGCCAGGTAGACGAGGGCGGAGGCGCCGAGGGCGCCGAGGAACGCGCCGGCGGAGACCGCGTGGACACCGAGCACGGCCAGGCCGCCGAACACCGAGACGCTGACGGCGCCGACGGAGGCCCCGGAGGAGACGCCGAGGATGAAGGGGTCGGCGAGGGCGTTGCGGACCATCGCCTGGATGGCGACGCCGACGAGGCTCAGGCCGGCTCCGACGACCACGGCGAGCAGCACCCGGGGGGTGCGGACCTGCCAGACGATCTGCTGGACGGTGACCTCGCTGGCGGGGATGGTGCCGCCGGTGAGGGCTGCCCAGAGGTGCCGGGCGGTGTCAGCGGGCGAGATGACGCTCGGGCCCAGGCCGATGGCCAGCACCACGGAGCCGGCGAGGAGCACGAGGAGTCCGACGGCGCCGACGGCCAGCCCGGTCCAGCTCGGGGCGGGACGTGGTGGCGGGTGCTGGCCCTCCGTCCGCTCCGGGGCGTCGTCGTGGGCCGGGAGACGGTCCTCCGGCGTGTTGGTCGTGGAGGTCACCCGCGCTCCAATAGATTTGATTTCCGTTTTCATTAAGCTAGCACGGGTGATCCCGGCTCCACAGTGACCAGCGCCACTCCGCTGCCTCGACCTCGGGATCGTCGTCGGGCTGGAGCGGCGGTCGCGTCGTTGGGGATGCGCCGTCGTCACGCCGGACCTCGCCCCGGTCCGCACTCGACGCCCAGGGCCCGAGCCCCACGGCGGGCCGTCCGGCCGTTGCACCGCGAACGACGTGGGGGACCGGCGTTCCCGCTGGCATCACCGCGCACCCCATCCCCCGCGCCGGCGACCGACCGGGCGATGGCGCGGATCGTCCTCGATGGACGGTGGGAGGAGCGGCCGCCGACCCGACGGGCGGAACACGGGAGCCCGTCCGGGTCCGCGTGGGATCCGCCGGAGTCGAACGGCATACCCTTCCCCCGCCGGGGGGCCACCACCCCGTCGGCGGGCTCAGCGGCCGGACTCAGCGGCCGGACTCAGCGGTCGGGTCAGCGGTCGACGGAACGGCGCGAGTAGCGGCGCGCTCCCGGAGCGCAGGCCGCCAGGGCCGGTGCGAGGAAGCACACCACCGCGCACACCGCCAGGGTCGTCGACACCCCGCCCGCCGCCACGGCCGGGGTGATCAGCGCCAGGCCGACCGGGGCCAGACCGTAGGAGAACAGGAAGTCCACGGAGGAGACCCGGGCCAGCAGTCGGGGTTCGACCTCGCGCTGGATGGCGGTGAACCACAGGACGTTGAACAGCTCGATGCCCACCCCCGCGAGGACGTAGGCGAGGACCACCGCCGCCGGCGGCGCCTCCAGCATCATCGCCAGCGGCGCGAAGCCGTAGAGACCCAGCCCGAACAGGGAGGCCCACCCCGGCGACCGGGGCCGCCACCTGGCGACGACGACCGCGAATCCCAGGGCCCCCAGCGTGTAGCCGGTGGTGGCGGCGACCAGCACGAACTCGCCGTCGTAGTGGTCGCGGCTGACCAGGGGCAGGATCACGCCGGTCGCGGAGTAACCCGTGGCGATCACCGCCGAGAGCGCGGCGAGCCCGGCCAGGAACCACGGGTGCCGCCGCGCCTCCCGCAGGCCGTCGAGGAACTCACCCACGACGGAGGCGGACCTCCCCGCCTCCGCTCGGGCCGGGGCGCGGAGGCGCCGGCGGGCGGCAGCAGCGCGGCCCCCAACCACATCAGCGCGGTGCCCAGGATGAGGGCCGACGTGTCCAGGAGGACCGCCAGCATCGCGGTCAGCCCCGGGGCGGCGAGGGTGGTGCCGCGCACAGCCAGGCTCATCGCCGCGTTCGCCCGCTGCCGGCGTTCCTCGACGACGACCTCGGCCGTCAGCGCCTGGTAGGCGGGCCGGCAGGCGCCCTGGCCGCAGCCGACGACGGCGGCCGCGATCGCGGTGACCGTGGTCGACCACCCGAGGCCCACCACGACCAGGGGCGTGGCGGCGGTCGCGGCCAACCCGGACCAGAGCACGGTGGCGCGACGGGAATGCCGGTCGGCGAGCACACCGCCCACGGGGACGGCGGCGAGGAATCCGACCGTTCGGGCGGCCAGGACCACGCCAAGCTGCCCGACGCCGAGCGTGCCGTCCACGACGGCGAACCCCAGGAGGAACGGCAGGGCCCAGGTGGCAAGGCCGGACAGTGTCGCGCCACACCAGAGCCGGAGGAAGGCGGGGTCCCGGCGGAGCGGGCGGCCCTGGTCGGGCGGCGGCGTGGGGTGTTCGGCCACGGGGGCGACCATCGGTCTGCTCCTCGACTGTTGCGCGGTCGACGTGCGGCGCGGTCGGACCGAGGGCCCTGGACTCGTACCGGGTCGCCTCCCGGCGACGTTCCGGCGCTCGCGGGGACCACCAGCATACTGAAAACGATTATCGCTATCTGGGGCGGGCTTCCGCCCCGCGCCAACACCACCGATGACGTCACCCGACGGGGGACCCCGGAGCGGCACCCGGGGCAGGGCCTCACCCTCCCTCCGCGGTGGCCACCGGCCGGCAACCAACCGGCGCACCGACGGTGGCGAGCGGTCAGGACGAGGAGGAGAGCGCCGAGATTCGGAAAACGGGGTGCGCGCCCCTCGAACGGGAGCGAGGATCCCGGGGTGGATCCTCCTCGCGGCCCACCGGCCGGGCACTCCGGATGGACGAACGCCGCACCGCTCCCCCAGCTCAGGAACGGACGCACAACCGCCGCGCGAGCCCGTCCAACATCGCCAGCACCTCGGCCCGCGCCTCCACGTCGTCACCGCCGAGAGCGCGGTCGATGACGTGGTCGATCGGTGCCACCGGACGGCTCCGGCCCCACTCGCGGATGTTGGCCGAGGGCGCGACGAGCGTCCGCCTCCGGTCGGCCGGGTCCACGGTGGTCTCCAGCACCCCTTCGGCCCGGAACCGCGCCACCGCGCCCGAGACCTGGCTCTGGAGGAACCCGGTGCGCTCGGTGATGTCACCGATGGAACTGCCCGGGTGCTCGATCACGTCGAGCAGGATGGTGCGGGCACTGGCCGGCAGTCCGTGGAAGCCGCCCTCGGGAATGGCGTCCTCACCCAGTTTCATCAGCCTGCGCCCGAGTAGGTAGAGCACGAACCCGTCCACGCGCTCACGCTACAACAGCCGACACTCATCACCGATGATGCATCACTTGTGATGTAACCTGTGCTGACCTTCCGACCGCCACCCACCACACGCGCGACCCGTCGCGCCCGACACGTGGAGACCGCGTGCTCATCGCGCTGCTCAGAGTCCACTTACGGCCCTACACCGGCCGACTCGGTCTACTCGTGCTGCTCCAGCTCGTCCAGACCGTCGCCACCCTCTACCTGCCCACGCTGAACGCCGACATCATCGACAACGGCGTCATCCCCGGTGACCAGGGCCGCATCCTCACCGTCGGCGCCGTCATGATCGGCGCCACCATGCTCCAGGTCGCCTGCGCGGCCGGAGCCGTCTACCTCGGCGCCCACACCGCGATGTCCGTGGGCCGCGACATCCGCGCCGCCGTGTTCCACCGGACGCAGTCCTTCTCCAACCGCGAACTCGGCGAGTTCGGCGCCCCCTCGTTGATCACCCGCACCACCAACGACGTCCAACAGGTCCAGATGCTGGTCCTGATGACCTGCACGCTGATGGTCACCGCCCCCATCATGTGCGTCGGCGGCATCGTGCTGGCCCTCAACCAGGACGTCCCGCTCTCCGGCCTGCTGGTGGCACTCGTACCGGCGCTCGGCCTGGTCGTCGTCGCCCTGGCCTCCCGGCTGCGCCCCCTCTTCCGCACGATGCAGGAGCGGATCGACGGCGTGAACCGGGTCCTGCGGGAACAGATCAACGGCCTCCAGGTCATCCGCGCCTTCGGCCGCGACGACCACGAACGGGACCGCTTCCGGACCGCCAACACCGCGCTCACCGACACCGCGCTGCGCATCGGCCGGCTGATCGCCGTGATGTTCCCGCTGGTGATGCTCGTCGTCAACCTCGCCACCGTCGCCGTGACCTGGTTCGGCGCCGGCCGGATCGACAGCGGCGCCATGCAGGTCGGCGCACTGGTGGCGTTCCTCAGCTACCTCATGCAGATCCTGATGGCGGTCATGATGGCGACCTTCATGTTCATGATGGTGCCGCGCGCCGAGGTCTGCGCCGACCGCATCCAGGAGGTGCTGACCACCGAGGGCACCGTACGACCGCCCGAGGACCCGGTGCGGGAGCTCCCGGGAACCGGCGGCCTGGAACTGCGGGACGTCGAGTTCCGCTATCCCGGGGCCGAGGACCCGGTGCTCCGCGAGGTCAGCTTCCTCGCCAGCCCCGGGCAGACGACGGCCGTGATCGGCAGCACCGGGAGCGGCAAGAGCACCCTGCTGAGTCTCGTCCCACGCCTGGCCGACGTCAGCGGCGGCGCGGTGCTCGTCGACGACACCGACGTCCGCGACCTGGACCCGGCGCTGCTGGCCCGCACCGTCTCCGTGGTCCCCCAACGCCCCTACCTGTTCTCCGGGACCATCGCCAGCAACCTCCGGTACGGCAACCCGGACGCCACCGACGAGGAACTGTGGCGGGCGCTGGAGATCGCGCAGGCCGCCGACTTCGTGCGCTCCCGGCCCGAAGGGCTGGAGGCACCGGTCTCCCAGGGCGGGACGAACGTCTCCGGAGGACAACGACAACGCCTGGCCATCGCCAGGGCCGTGGTCCAACGCCCCGCCGTGTACCTGTTCGACGACTCCTTCTCCGCCCTCGACTACGCCACCGACGCCAGGGTCCGGGCCGCGCTCGCCCAGGAAACCAGCGACCGGACCGTCGTCATCGTCGCCCAGCGGGTCAGCACCATCCGCGACGCCGACAAGATCCTCGTGCTGGAGGCCGGCCGCGTCGTCGGCTCGGGAACGCACACGGAACTGATGGCGGACAACGACGTCTACCGGGAGATCGTCCTCTCCCAGCTGACCGAGGAGGAGGCCGCGTGAGCGCCCGAACCACCAGCGAGGACCGGCCCGCACCCCAGAGCGCCGGCCGGCCCCCCAACGAGAAGTCCAGCGACTTCCTCGGCTCCGGGCGGCGGGTGCTCGGACTGCTGACCCGTGAGCGCACCGCGATGGTCGTGGTCCTCGTGCTGGCCCTGGCCAGCGTGGCGCTCAGCGTCGCGGGACCCCGCATCCTCGGCTACGCCACCGACCTCGTGGTCGACGGCGCCTTCGGACCCGACGCCGCCGGAATCGACTTCGGCGCCCTCGGCACCGTCCTGCTGTGGGTGCTGGCCGTGTACGTGGCGTCGGCGGGCTTCGGGATCGTCCAGGGCCGGCTCACCAACGGCGCCGTCCAGCGCACCGCCGGCCGGCTGCGCCGCGACGCCCAGGCCAAACTCGCGCGACTGCCGCTGCGGCACTTCAACGGCCAGTCCCGGGGCGAGGTCCTCAGCCGGGTCACCAACGACATCGACAACGTCGCCCAGTCCCTCCAGCAGGTGCTCTCCCAGGTCATCGTCTCCCTGCTGACCCTGGTGGCGGTGCTGGCGATGATGTTCTCCATCTCCTGGCTGCTCGCGCTGATCGCCCTCCTCAGCATCCCGGCGGCGGTGCTGGTGACCGCCCTCATCGGCAAGCGGGCCCAGCCCGAGTTCGCCGAGCAGTGGAAGAGCACCGGTGACCTCAACGGCCACGTCGAGGAGATGTACACCGGGCACGCGCTGGTGCGGGCCTTCGGCCGCCAGCGGGAGGCCGCCGAGGTCTTCGGCGAGCGCAACGAACGACTCTTCCGGTCAAGCTTCCGCGCCCAGTTCATCTCCGGCCTCATCCAGCCGAGCATGATGTTCGTGTCGAACCTGAACTACGTGCTGGTGGCGGTCGTCGGCGGCCTGCGGGTCACCTCAGGCCAGCTCACCATCGGCGACGTGCAGGCCTTCGTGCAGTACTCCCGCCAGTTCACCCAGCCGCTCACCCAGGTCGCGAGCATGGCCAACCTGGTGCAGTCCGGGGTGGCCTCCGCGGAACGGGTCTTCGACTTCCTCGACGCCGAGGAGGAGGAACCGGACCCCGCCGAGCCACACCGGCTGCCGACCGTGCGGGGCCGCGTCGAGTTCGAGCACGTCTCCTTCCGCTACGACCCGGAGAAGCCGCTGATCGAGGACCTGTCGCTCGTCGCCGAACCCGGGCAGACGGTCGCGATCGTCGGCCCAACCGGGGCCGGCAAGAGCACCCTGGTGAACCTGCTGATGCGCTTCTACGAGGTCACCGGCGGCCGGATCACCCTCGACGGGGTCGACACCGCCACGATGACGCGGGCCGACGTGCGGGCCACCACCGGGATGGTCCTCCAGGACACCTGGCTGTTCGGCGGCACGATCGCCGAGAACATCGCCTACGGCGCGAAGGACGCCACCCGGGAACAGGTCATCGCGGCGGCGAAGGCCGCCCATGTCGACCACTTCGCCCGCACCCTCCCCGAGGGCTACGACACCGTCATCGACGAGGAGGGCGGCGGGGTCAGCGCCGGCGAGAAGCAGCTGATCACCATCGCCAGGGCCTTCCTGGCCAACCCGTCGATCCTCGTCCTCGACGAGGCGACCAGCTCGGTGGACACCCGCACCGAGGTGCTCATCCAGCGGGCGATGGCCGAGCTGCGCAGCGGCCGGACCGCCTTCGTCATCGCCCACCGCCTCTCCACCATCCGGGACGCCGACCGGATCGTGGTGATGGAGGAGGGCGCCATCGTCGAACAGGGCACCCACGACGAACTCCTCGCGGCGGGCGGCGCCTACGCCCGCCTCTACGCCGCGCAGTTCGAGCAGCCCGTCGTCGAGACCGGCTGAACCGGAGGCCCCGGCGTTCCGGGCCTGGTGCGCCGCACCAGGCCCGGAACGGTTTCCGCCCTCTCGAAACCGCCTGGACACCTCGGGCGCATCGCTCTTTCCGGCGGCGTTCGCGCCATCTCCTTGACCCCCCACCGCCGGTTTCGGTGGGATCGTCCGGTGCGAACACAGGTCGTTTACAAGATCACCTACCCCAACGGCAAGATCTACGTGGGTTCCGACGTGACCGGCACGGTCACCTTCTTCGGAACCGGGAACGACAAACTCGTGGCCGCCGAACACACACCGGAGCAGTTGCGCGATTTCACCGTGCGCAAGCAGGTCCTGTGGGAGTCGCAGACGGCGGAACCGACCGAGGTTTTGGCGTGGAAACGCCAGTACATCGAAACGCTCCAGTCGAACAACCCCGACATCGGCTACAACCGCACCCCGAAGTTCCGGGGATGAGGGCGGACCAAAGGCCGCCGGCGCCCGCCCCGAACCGCTGACGACGGGGCGCCGGCGCCCCGTCGACCCGCTCCCGACCGGCACCGCACCGGGAAACCCGGGCTTCCCGGTGCCCGCCACACCAGGAACGAACGGGGATGTCGGAGTCGCCCCGCGATTCCGGCGGAACGCCGGCCTCCGACCCCGCACGGCTGGGTCGGCAGGGCCGGCAGGGTGGTGCCGTCACCACCACCAACCCGGTGGAAAGCGATCAGGACGTCTACTCCCGCACGCAGACCTGCGGGCCGAGCGATCGGAACCCCTCGTCACAGGGCGAGGAGTCGCCCCACACCGCCACGGTCAGCGGGATGATGAGCACCAGCAGGACGAGCGCCGGAACGCACCACAGCCACGTCCAACGGCGGAGGCAGGACCGCCGCTGGCAGTTGGGCGGCTCGAACAGGGTCATGCTGCCGCACGGGCAGATGACCCTCCTGCTCAACACCGGCACGAGGTGGGGGGAGCCTGGTCGGGAGAAATGCGGAGAGTTGCCACACCCGGACATGGGGGCTGGTGCCATGCGGCCATGCCAGGACTGTAGGAGTGCCAGCTCGAATCACGCTCACGCAGCACAGAGTTCACCCTTTGGGGCTAGCAGCAGTCGGTGAACGTGCCCACCCGAACGGCGGCTGGTCGACGACGGGGACCGATGCGTGAACTCGGCAGCCCCCGGAAGCAGCCAACATCACGAGCAGACCCGCATGCGCGGGGAGACCGGCTGTCCGCACCGGCCGCCCCTGTGGACGAGGGAACCGCCCCGAGTGCGCGGGGAGGACGTCGAGGTGGTGGACCCGAACCAGCTTGGGCTCGGAACAGCCCCGCGTGCGCGGGGAGGACGCCCATGTGCAAGCTGGGCACCGGCAGCCGTGCGGAACAGCCCCGCGTGCGCGGGGAGGACAGCGATTCGTTCAGCCGGATTTCCGACAGGAGCGGAACAGCCCCGCGTGCGCGGGGAGGACTCCGTACTGAGCGCCTTGATGGCGCGGATCTCAAAAACAGCCCCGCGTGCGCGGGGAGGACGATTCGGGCTGGGACAGCCTGGCTCCGGGGAACGGAACAGCCCCGCGTGCGCGGGGAGGACTGCACGCGGACGTCCGCCAAGCAGGCCAGCTGCGGAACAGCCCCGCGTGCGCGGGGAGGACGGAGGAATCACATCGCCACGGGGAGACGACGCGGGAACAGCCCCGCGTGCGCGGGGAGGACGGCCAGCTTCAGAAGGTTCGCATCCTGGGCTGCGGAACAGCCCCGCGTGCGCGGGGAGGACACGCCGCGGTCGTCGAGCGGTGCGCCGACGAGGCGGGAACCGCCCCGAGTGCGCGGGGAGGACACTTCCTGACCTGCGGCGTTAGGTGCGCCCACACCGATTCTCATTCACTTTGTTCCGTCACCATACGGGATGCTCCGGTTCCCTGAGTGCCGCCGAACCGTCTCGACGAACCGGAAGCGCCTCGCAGGAGCACTCGTCATTGTCCGCATTGCCCCCTCCTCTCCCCTGCCTCCAACCCCGGGCGCACCCGTCTGCCGAAGACGGAGCACTGACGCCCATCCACCACTATGACCTTGACCTCAAGCAAAGTGGAACTCCTAGCGTTGTTGCATGACTACTGGTTCGCCACTGGAAGGCCTGTCGGAGAAGGCCGAGGACCGAGTTCTCTGGCTCGGCACCGTGACCCCCAGCAACCGGCCAGCACTCCGCCCCGTCTGGTTCGTCTACCTGGAGGAGAAACTCGTCGTCTTCAGTGAGCCGCACGCCGCCAAGGTGCGCCACCTGCTCGCGAATCCGGAGGTCGTGATGACCTTCCACTCGGACCCCAGCGCCGGGCACATCCGTGTCGTCTCCGGCCGGGCCGAGGTGAGCCTCGACGGCCCGCCTCCGTCCTCGATCCCGGAATTCCTGGACAAGTACGAACACCTCTACCCCGCCACTGGCTACACCCGTCACACCTTCGACGCGGCGCTCAGCGCCCGCATCACCATCACGCCCACCCACTCCTGGGGTTGGTAGGTCAGACCGTGCGACCGGCGGGGTCGCCCAGGCAGGAACCGATCGCTCGCTTAGCGGCGTTGCTCGCGGCTGGGAGCTGGTGGCTGTGGGCGACACCGCCGCGACGGCCTCAGACGACGTCGAACTCGTTGCCCTCGGGGTCCCGCATGGCGGCGGTGTAGAGCCCCATGTGCGGCTCATCCTTGATCCGCAGCAGCGTGGCACCAGCTGTGACCAGCCGTTCGACGGCAGCCTTGACCCGCTGCGCGCGGACTTCCAGTGGGACGTCACGGCCACCACTGACCTTCAGGTCGAGATGCCACCGGTTCTTGCCAACCTTCGGTTCGGGAACCTGCTGGAACCACACCCTCGGTCCGCGTCCAGTTGGGTCGACGATCGACTCCGGGACATCCCCGGCGCCTGCCGGTAGCTCTGACTCGGGCACCCCCGTCGCCGCCCAGTACGCGCGCCAGGTGGCGTGCCCGGCAGGAGGGGGCTCGGGCACGTAGCCCAGGGCCTCGGCCCAGAACGTCACCATTCTCGGCGGATCGGAGCAGTCGATCGTCAGCTGCACCGTCATCTCCATGCGCGGAGCATCCCAGACCAGGCTGACAGGACACCGACTTCGCTGAGAGGTCCCAGGGGCGGCCAGGTCCCGGCGAAGGACGTCCGCTGCGATCGCGGCGCGCCCACGTCGTGCGTCGGCCCGCGATGTCGCCGCACGATCATCGCGCCCACATCCCACTCACGGCCGAGGTCTGGACCACCGCTGGAGGAGGCCGGACCTCCCGGACGTTGACCACGGCTCGGACCGGCGTTTTCCGGAGCGTGCGGCCCTGGGTTCGGCCAGGGACCTTCGATCGGGGGCCATCCGCGAGGTTTCACCCCACGGCCAGGTCATCACCCCTTCTCCCCGGTCTCGTTGTGCTGGTACCCACTCCTGGAGGGCGGGGGATCGTGGCGCACGGACCGGGGTCCGTTCCGTCTCCAGTGGGGAGCGCGGTCGTGTGGTGCGAACTCCGCCGAGTGGCG
Organism: Actinoalloteichus caeruleus DSM 43889; assembly: GCF_000429185.2. Taxonomy (GTDB): domain Bacteria; phylum Actinomycetota; class Actinomycetes; order Mycobacteriales; family Pseudonocardiaceae; genus Actinoalloteichus_B; species Actinoalloteichus_B caeruleus. The sequence continues at coordinate 1,683,715 of NZ_AUBJ02000001.1, forward strand.
GGCTGGTGAACGGTTCACCGGCGGGCCGCCGCCCGCCCTGCCACCAGCGGCTTCCGGGTGCTCGCGGCTGGTGCTTCCCATCCCCCTCCTCACGCGGCGAACGAGCCGGGCGCCGGTCGGCGCTTCCGCCCACGTGGGCGGTGCCGGTGCCGGGCCCCACCGCCCGGCCAGGCGGCGGGCGTCGTGCCAGCAACGGACCGGCCCGAGGAGGACGGTGTCCGATGTGGATTGAGAACCCGGATTTGGGCGTCCTGCACCGGCTTCGCGACCGGACGACGACCCGCGTCGCGGTGTGGTGCGGCAGGGTCTTCGACGCGGGCGAGGTTCGCGGGGTGCCGCACGGCACCGGCGGGAAACCCTGCGTCACCTGCTGGGAGCGGGAACTCCTGACCTGGATGAACCGTCGAGGTCCTGGAGAGGCGCCCTCACCAGAGGGATGAGCGACGATGTCGTCAACGTTCGGGGCCGGGCGCAGGGCTGGCACAGGCCACGCCGAAGCGGGGCAGCGAGCGTCTCCGTCCGCCCGCCCCGGCGTGGTCGTGCCCTGGGCGGCTACTGCTCGGCGCCGGTGTAGAAGGCGAAGGTGCGATCCGAGGTCTGCCGGGCGTGGTCGGGATCGGCCCCGGCCTCGACGTCGGCGTCCGCCCAGGCGGCGGCGGTGCGCCGCATGAACTCGACCCCTTCCTCGCTGGCTCCCACCTTGGCCATCTCCTCGGGGGTGGCACGCGGGTCGCCGGCGAGGTGCAGCGCGAGGGAGAGGACGGAACCGTCCCAGCCAACACCGGTGGCGCTGGGGCCGAACGTGTTCCAGAAGTCGCCGCCGGCCTGGACGTGCTCGACGCGGAGGACCGCTTGGTCGCCCTCCTCGCGCAGGCTCACCTCGACGAAACTGCCAGCACCGGAGTCCTCCCAGGTCACCCGCAGTCGCTCCCTCGGCACGCAGACCTCGATCGTGCCCTCGATGCCCCTGCCCTCCAGGCGGTACCTGCCTCCTTCGCGCAGGTCACCGCTGACCGGCTCGAACCAGCGCGGCAGCCGTTCGGGGTTGACGCAGGCGTCCCACAGGTCGGGCAGCGTGGTGTCGTAGGCGCGGGTGAGGATCACCGAGTTCATCTCGGTGCCCCGCTTGACCGCGCGGTGGGTCCGGTTGATGTGGTCGAGAAGGTCCATCGCCGCTCTCCCCCTGTCCGCCGCCCCGCTGCCGCGGGTACGGCCTCGTCGTCGCCGAGGCGTTCCACCGGGTCCCACAGCTGGCCCGCCTGCTCGGCCATCCCCTCAGGGAGTACCCAACCGCGTCGCTCTCAGCAGGACGATGAGCGGCGGCGGACGCCGGCTCATCACCTGGCTCCAGGACCCGCGCACAAATTACGGCAGCGACTTATATAAGTAAAACCTGAACTATGCCCACCTCCCCCTTCGTCCCAGCCCGTGACCGAGCGGCGCCATACGGGCGACCCTCGTGGGGGCGCACCTACCACGACCAGCGGGTGGCCGAGACCTCGGCGAACCCGAACGACACCCGGGGCACCACGCCGTAGATCCCGTACTCGGGTTCGCCGGGCAGGTCGGGGTCGGTCACGCCCCCGTCGTCAGCGACGGCGAGCCGCCACCCGAACCTCCCGGCCAGCGCGTCGCCGACCCGACGAAGCCCCCTGACCTCCCGAACCCGCTCCGCCCGCCCCTCCAGCACCAGCTCCAGCTCGTCAGAGCTGACGATCACACTGACCTGGGGGTTCACTGCGAGGTTCCTCCCCTTCCGGGAGCCCGGCCGGAGCGTGACGAACAGGGCGCCGTCGACCCAGACCGCGAAGACGGGCACGGCGTGCGGCCGACCGTCGGGCCGGGTGGTCGCCAACCACACCGTGGAGGCCGCCGCCAGCCGCCGCTCCGCCTCGGACCAGGGCGTCAGCGGCGCCTGGGCGTCGAACGGGCTGGCATCGGAGGGGCCGAACAGGGGCTCGGTCCGCGAGGGAGGTCCGCCGCCCTCCTCCCACGAGACGAGGTCGGCGGCACCACCGACGGGTGTTTCGGTTTCCATGCCGTCGCACTCTAGCCCACCGAGTTCCCTCAAGGAACTTAGCTGGTTAAGATGGGTAAATGCAGCGGACCCGTTTCGGTGACATGCCCTGCTCGATCGCACGGACCTGGAACGTCATCGGTGAGCCGTGGTCGCCACTGATCCTGCGCGACATCTACGTCGGCGTACGACGGTTCGACGACCTCCAGGCGTCCTTGGGCATCTCACGCAAGGTGCTCGCCGAACGCCTCGCCTGGCTCGTCGACCAGCAGGTCCTCGACCGCCACCCGTACACGAACAGGCCCACGCGCCACGAGTACGTGCTCACCCCTCGGGGCGCCGAACTCTGCGACGCGCTCCTCGTGCTGGCCGGGTGGGGAGACCGGTGGTTGGCCGGCGAGGACGGCCCTCCCGCGCTGTTCCGACACCGGAGCTGTGGCGAGGCGAGCAACGTGACGCTGCACTGTTCCCACTGCGACCAGCCAATGACCGCTGCCGACGTCGACGTGCTCGACGGCCCCGGAGCACCGGCACGGGAGGAGACACCGTGACTACCCCAGCACGCGCCACCCTCATCGGGCGGGACGCGCCACCCGGCTCCACACCGATCCCCTGGGAAGAGGCGCGCGACAGATTCGCCACTGCGAGCACCTACTGGTGGAGCACGGCCAGCGGCGACCACCCCACCCTGCGCCCGGTGCTGTCCGTGTGGGTCGACGGCGCGCCGCACGTCTCGACCAGCCCCGCCACCCGCAAGAGCCGCCCCCTCGACACGAACCCGACGACCACGCTGGCCTGTCAGACCGACATCGCGGACACCGTGGTCGAGGGCACGACGAGCCGCGTCACCGACCGGGCCACGCTGCACGCGGTCGCCACCGCCTACGCCACCAAGTACGGCTGGTCCCCGAGCGTCCTGGGGGACGCGCTCGGCGGTGCGGAGGGGGCGCCGACCGCCGGCCAGCCGCCGTACGAGGTCTACCGGATCACGCCCCGCCGGGCGTACGCCTTCGGCACCGACGAGGACCACGGGGCCCGCTCCACCCGCTGGGTCTTCCCCGACCACTCCTGAGCCGACTCGTTGGGCGGCCTACCGCGCCGGGGCGGGGCCGAACCCCCGCCCCGGCGCCTCACCGTGCTACCCGGTGGTGGCACGCTGGGCTTCCGAAGGAGGCGGAGCTTGGCCGGCGGGTCAGGCCCCGCGCTCGTCCCGAGGCAGCTGGTAGGTCAGGTGGGTGGCGTTCGGCGTCACCGTGACCGTCGACTGCGACAGCAGGACGCGCTGGTCGATGTGGGCGAAGAGTGGCGTGCCCGAGCCCATCAACACCGGGGACAGGTGGATGCGGAGCTCGTCGACGAGGTTGAGCGCGAGCGCCTGAGCGCAGACGTCCCCGCCACCCATGATCACGGTCTCCCGGTCGCCGGCGACCTCCCGGGCGGCCGCGACGGCCGCTGCCACGCCCTCGGTCACGAAGGTGAAACCGGTCTGGTGGCGCGGGTTCGCCGGGGGCTCGTGGGTCACCACGAAGTTTGGGGGAGCCTGGGACTGGTCCTGCTCGTAGCCGTAGCCGAGGTCGTCCTTCCAGCCGGCGGCACCGTCGATCACGTCGAACGTCCGCCGACCCATCACGACGGCCCCGGTCGCCCTGAACGCGGCATCCAACAGCGCGGAGTCCTCCGGCGAGGGTTCCTCCGGCATGACCCAGCGATGGATCGGCTCACCGCCCTCCCCCAGGCCCTGGTCCGGACCGGCGTTCGGGCCGGTGACGAAACCGTCCAACGACATGGAGATGTCCACGACGACCTTGCTCACGAATGTCCTTCCTCAGTGGGTGGATCGGGGAGAACGAAACAGGACAACAGGGACTTGACGTCCGCGTGCGGACCGCTGACCACGGCGAGCTGCCGGCGCTCGGCGTCCTCGACCGCAAGGGAGCCGAACGTCAGGTCCGACAGGACGACCGGCGTGGCCGCCACGCGCGCGGCGGGCGGACGCGACGCGGGGGTAGCCCGGGCGATCTGGAACACGCCCTCCTCGATCTGCGTGTCGAACACGTCCTCGCCCATCTCCAGCCGCACCGCGACCGCGCGTTCGCCGGCCAGGGACGCGTCGAAGGTGGTGCGCAGCGCCAACGCGAAGGAGGAAGGACTGAGGACCTGGGCGGCGAGGTCCACCGGAGTGTGCGCGGCCCACCGCCCGAGGGCGATCAGCACCGGCTCGAGCGCGCGCCCCCAGGCAGTGAGTTCGTAGACCGCGACCGGCGTGGGTGGCGGGAGGCGCCGCCGGACCACCACCCCGACCTCGGCCAGCTCCCGCAGCCGGGTGCCCAGGATGTTCGTGCTCACGCCGGGCAGCGCGGCGGCGAGATCCGAGTACCGCCGTGGCCCGAACACCAGCTCCCGCACGACCGGGAGCGCCCACCGCTCCCCCACCGCGTCCAGCGCCCGGGTGATCCCGCACGCGTCCCCGTACGTCCGCATGCTGGCACCATACAACCCCACACTTGTTTTTCGAGAGCAGTGGTTCCGGGCATGTCGCTACCCAGCCCCCATGACCCGGGAACGGATGACGTCAGGACAGGCCTGCTTACGCCAGCGCGAACGGCACCACCGCCGGCCACCACGCGGCGCGATCAGGCACGACCACCGGCACCCGCCCCCTGCTGATGCTGCGCGGGTCCAGCGTCGGCCCGCTAGATGTGGGAACCCAACTACCAGCACTTGACGACCGGACGGTGCGGAGACTGGACCTGCCGAGATTCGGCAGCCGGGCCGGTCAGGCCGGGCCTCGACGCGATGGCCGACGACCTGGTTGCCCGCGCGGACAGCCAGGGCGTCGACGGCCCGTTCAACCTCGTCGGGTTCTCCCTCGGCGCGGTGACCGCGCTCCGCATGCTGGCCCGACATCTGACCGGGTGCGTCCCGCCTTCCTCGCCGGAGCGCCACTCGAACCATGCGGCCCGGGCCGCACAGAGAGGCCGTGCCGGACATACGGGTTGTGGGCATCCGGGGGAATGCAGAATGCCTTTGCCTGGGCTCGCCAGAACCACGGCACCCGCCAGTACGCCCGGGAGAAAGCGGCCGCGCTGTACGACGAGGAGTGCGCGGGCGAAGTGGCTTCCGGCCTGCAGCGCTACTCGGGTCCCTGCTCGCTGTCGCCGGGGAGAAAGGAGCCAGCAGCGGTGCGCCGCTCCCTGCGGAGCATCGCCGAGGTCGCAACCTAAGGTCAGGCTGCGGATCACTTTTGGGACGCCCCGCATTTGGAACATGGAGGACATCGACCTGTTTAACGGAGTCCAGCGCTCCTGGCGGGAGGGACGGGTGGGCCCAAGCCTCCTGCCGGTCCCGGGCGCCTAAGCAAAGCGGTCGCATCGACCGCGCGGTACTGAGGGCTAGCGCCTTCGACCCTGCGTACGAACGTGACCAGCGCCACAGGATCTTCCCAACGCTGCGGTTGACGCGCGCCGTCGCCCTCGAAATCAACCCCAGTAACGGTTCGTAGTGACCGACCAAACAAGGAGGCGAACCAGCCCACGACCGCCACGCAGCTCCACCCAACGAATTCCTACGCACGCAAGGAGGAGGCCTCCCATAACAGCGAGGGTGCCATTCTCGCGAGGCGAACTCGATTCAGTTCCCGACTACGGCGGCAGCGTCACAACCACCTCCCAGGCCGCCCGCCGATTCAACACTGATCTCCTATTCCGACATATGGAAGAATTCACTGAAACACCGGATTCGAAATGCGCCCCACGACAGTGACCACCATGGCATAACCAGACTCGAGTCTCACCTACGCGTCCAGCGTCCTGACACCACTCCCATTCCCTCCATCACGCCCTGAGCCGAGCTAGGGTCAACAAGCCACATCCGTATGCCTTCGCATGCCCGATCCCGTGCGTAAGCGCATGACGGAGCCTGTCAACGTCGATGACCCGAAGTTTGCCCTCGAATGTCGCGATCGCGAGCGTGACTCGTTGCCCTGACCTGTCGAACCGACGCACGTCACGCTCCCGAATCAGCACGTCAGGCTCGTTAATGCGGGCTGGCACGATGGCGAATCCTGAACCTGCGACACGAGTCAACAGCCAGTCGATCTGCTGACCCACGGTTACATGTCCGAAACGACGCGTGTGAGAGTCAGAATCCTTCTTGCGCACGTAGCGCGTCGGATTCGCCGTGAGACGGAAGGCCCACTCCTGACCGTCGGCCAGCTGTTCAAGCAGAGACCCATAGTACTTTGTGTCCCAAGTGGCCGTTGCCGGCCATCCAGCGTCCTCCACCAGATGAGTCAGGTCGGGTCGGCGTGGGCTCAGGATGTACAGCAGGGTTTGGTGAGAGTGCTCATCCACCCGCCAAAGAATTCTGCCTTCACCAGTCGGCCTGCGGTCCGCGGCGGGAAAGGCCTTCATCACTGCGCCGTGCAGACGATGCGGTGAGGTGAGCAACGCACGGGCTCCGCGACGGGCTGGGTTCAACTCCAAACGGGTGAGATACATCAGTCCTGGCCCCCGAGCAGTTCCATGGGATCATGTGGCGACTCGTCCGGAATCGGACGGTAGTCAGGATTCGGTATGGCCATCGCAACTCGGTGAACGCTGCGCCATGAGTACTGGCGGTGCCGGGGGCCAAAGCTGACCGGGACATCCCGCACGACCTTGCTTTCCGGGTTGTGGGGTGCGCAGTCGAGGACGGCGTCCACCGTCACCTCCCGGTCGAAAGCACGACTCCTGCGGACTACCGGCGACGCAAGCCACGGGACGGTGGTGAGCGCCGTCCTGATATCGCCGTCAACGACGGCCTCCACGAGGCGGCCGGCGGGCGGGCAGGAGCGGCGGCCCAGGAACAGGGGTGCGGCCGGCCTGCGCAGCGCGGCACGCACCCTGTCCAGCAGTTCCGCGTCACCCTCCACGGCGACGCAGAACACCGCATCGGCCAGGTAGAAGCGGGTGGACAGCGGCATGGTCTGTGACCCGTCTGGGCTGCTGGCAGTCTGGAAGTCGCGTTCCAGTTGGCCTTCCTGATCGACCCTGACCCCCACCCTGAGGTGGGTGAACGCTCCGAGGTCGTCGGCGCGGCGGACCCCGCAGGCGGAGGCCAGCAGTCCGATGACCCCGCTGCGGCTGGGTGCGAGGTCGGTGTTGCGGCGAGTGAACCGGCTGCTGGTCCCCCAGGACTGGAGCGGTGCGGCGAACCGCAGGACGAGGGCGGTCACGGGGCGAGCCGCTCGGCGACCAGCTGCCCGGCCCCCTTCACGGCGACGTCGAGGCTGACCCGCTTACCGATCTCGGCCAACGGCTCGACGCGCTCACCGACGCCGAAGCTCCACGCCCGCAGGGGTGTCTCGTCGAAGGCCGCGTGGATTTCGGTGGCGTGGGTGGCGATGCGACGGATCGAGCCGCTGATCCGCCCGCCCTGCTCCCGGGCGGTCACCGCCTCCTCGAAAGCACCGACGAGGTTGATGGGCTGCGTCTCGCGGGCGACGACGAGCACGGCGTCGGGCAGGGTGCGGTTGGCGAAGGTGTTCTGCTTGCCGGTGGGCATGCTGGAGACGAAGGCACGGACGAACGCCTCGACCGCCCGGCGGGTGGCCTCGACGTCCCCCAGGTTCTCCTGGAGCTGGTCCACGTCGATCGTCGCGTAGCGGTACAGCGTGGAGGAGTTGAACTCGATGGTGCCGATCATGCCGGCCCCGGCGTCCTCCTCTTCGACCGCCTTCTTGTGGTCGTCGACGGCTGTGTAGTAGTCGTACTCGTTGGTGACCCCGTGGACGCTGAGGGCGTGCGCGACCTGGGTGGCGGCCTCGACGTTGAGATCGGGGAGGTTCGCGACCATCCTGCCGAACAGGGCCACATCCACGGAGTGGGACCGGTCGGCGCGGGCCTTGGCCTCGGACTTGTCGATCTTGGTCTTACCGTCGCCGGCCTCCCGCGCCGCCTCCACCGCGAGGTCGGCGAGGTTGGTGACCTGCGCGCGGGAGAGGAAGACCAGAAACTCGGCCTCGTCCGGGGTACCCTCCAGGGCCTTCCGTGGTGCCTTCAGCTTGAAACCGGCGGCCTCCAGCACGGACTTGGCGAGTTCCTGGGCGCGGTCGGCGTGTTCGGGGGAGCGTTCGCCGATGGTCTGTGCGACCAGTTCGACGATCCGCTTGGTGCGGACCCCCAGGTTCTCCTTGTCGAGCAGGGCCTCGAAGGCGACCCGGGTGGCGCGCTTCCACGCCTGGCTGGACACCCGGGCGCGCCGGACACCCCCGTACATGGCGGTCTTCGGGGTTCCGGTGTCGTCGCGGTTGATGTTGCTCGGCGGGACGGTCTGGATGACGTGCAGGTCGATGATGGTGCGGAACACTGGAAAACCTCGATACTCTCGTCTTCGCTCGCTACGAGCATGTCAATCTGAGGACCACGTACGGTGGTACTCGCGTCCCCACACGCGAAGGATCCGGTTTCGACCATCCTCGTAAATCTGCCATCGCAGTAGTTGGTCGGCGAGTCTCCCATAATCGAGAGGTACGGCCCGTCCTCGCAGCAACCTCACCAGTCCTCCTAGGTGGTGGACCAGCACCTCAAGGTCAGGGTCGTTCATCAACATGCCGAACTTTCTGGCTACCACCCCCCTCGGCCCCAGTTCACTGCCGGGATACAGCTCTCGTACGGCGCGGCCGACACCCCAACCTGGCGCGTGCATCGGTTTACCACGCACGTGTTGGTGCAGTGCATAGAGGGTGATCGCATGGTGCGCGGCTATTTCTTGCGGGCTAGGTCGGTCACTATACCAACCACTTACCAATTCCGGAGTGAAGGTGCATTTCAAGATCGATAGATCGACACCTGGGCTGTGTCCGAATGCTCGCCGAATTCGGGCGATCTCCAGCATCGCACTCGAGCGGCCTTTGAGGTAACCGTCCTGAAGAACAGCGACGCGCTCACTAACGAGCCCTCGCATACCTTCAACGTCGAGTTGCTGGCCTGTCATTCTTCTTCCTTCTCGGACAGTTGCGCGGGGGATGCCATGGGCAGTGCTCGGTGCAACGCGAAGGTGAACCAGCGTTCGGCGATCGAGATGGTCATCCACTTGTCCTTGACGAGCCGGCCGGTCCACCCTGCGGGGGGTGCCTCGGCGATGAGGCGGCTGCCCACCGCCCGCATCTCCGCTCGGGCCGCGACGTGCCACTGCTCCTTGACATCGATCGGGTCATCCCCGGGGAGTCGAGCGGCGAGCCAGCGGCGGAACGCCGGGTCCAGCGCGGCGTAGGCGAGTTCGAGGGCGGAATCCTTCGGCCCCAGTCGGTTGTTGACGTTGGGCTCCTCGCGGGAACCGCAGGCCTTCGCGAGGTTCAGCGCGAGGTCGCCCACGGCGTAGGCGGCCTTCTCCGCGTCGCGGACGCAGCCGAGCACGACCTCCTTCAGGTGGGCCAGTTCTCGGTCGAGCAGCGCCGCGTGCAGTGAGATGGCGTCGTCGACGATCTCGGCCGTCGTGGCGCCCTGGCTGCCGTAGGTCATACCGATGGTGTGCAGGCGAAGCGGATAATCGCCGGGCAGCCGTCGGTCACTCGTCAGTCTGGCTATCTGGTCGAGCACGCCGGGGGCCAGGCGATCGGAGGCCTCCGACTGCTGATTGCTGGTGACCGTCTGCGGCAGCATCGCAGTCAGCCCGCGCCAGATCACCCGTTCCGGGCTGTGCTCCAAGGGCATGTACACCGGGGTGCTGGACTTGAGCTTCTTCTCCTGGGTCTCGCTGCGCCGCCACGACGTGTGCGTCTCGTGCTTGTGCTGGTTCTGCGGCCCGAGTGGATCACCGTTACAGACGAGGACCTTGGTCACGCGGTCCCCGGTTCCGACCAGGCGGATGCGCCGGCTCTGCCACGTGTAGAGGTCGGCGGGGCCGGTGGGCTCCCGTTCCTTCCCGAGTGGGCCGCGCTGGCCCTGCTCCCAGGCTGGTAGGTCGTTCTCTCGGGTGGGGAGCACCAGGTTGAGCAGCAAAGTGCGCCAGAGGGTGTCCCCCTCCGGGGCCACTCCTCCGAGTCGTCCGCTCCACCCGGTGCCGATCGGGTAGCCCTTACCGTTCTTGACCCGGCTGTCGCCGACGGCGCCGGACTTGATGCCGGACGGGTCGAAGGCGTGGCAGTGGACCAACCAGCGCGCGGCCTCCGCCGGGGAGAGCGTGAGGTCCCGCTCGAGCCTCGTACTGAAGAAGGGGTGTCCGTTGGGGACGTCGGCGACGATCCTGTTGAGTTCGAACACCTCGTCCTTGGCGGTGCGAAGTGTCGCCACCTGCATGAACGGTTCCACGGGGTGGAAGAGGTCGAAGCGGGAACGGTGCCGCTCCAGGTAGTCCTTGATCTGGTCCTGCGGGACGCCCTCGTCCCACAACCGCTTCCAGCCGTCGTCGTCCAGGCCCCGACCGAAGGCCCGATGGCACACCGCGAGCAGGAGGCGGAGGTGGGCGAACTGCTGGGTCGGGATGTCCCCGACCAGGCCAGCGAGAGTCTCGGACTGGGTGAGGGTGTCGAGCAGGGACTTCTCCGTCACCTCGCCGTCGAGGTCACGCACGAGCAGCCAGGGCCGCTCCACGAGGTCGAAACTTCCGCGCGGATTCACGTTCGGATCCAAAGCGATAGTAGTTTGGTGAGAGGGTGGCAAAGAGGACGACGTAAGGCAGCAACGTGGAGCACGTAGGCCCACGGTCGCAGCCGGTGTCCTCTGCTGAACAGGGCATTCCAGCGCACTCCCTGTCAGCTTCCACGTACTCTGGAGGTGCCCGCCCTCGTGGAATACACCCGGCGCGCTTGGCAAACCGCCAGGATGGACATGGACACGGGACTCACCGTGGTCAGATCAGATGCCCGCGGAAGGTCAGCTGTCGGTCCTTCTTCCTACCCAGGCGTTGAGAAGACGCGCCGTGGAGAGAAATCCGTTGACGGCGCTGATCGCGACGAGACCCAGCATGAACGGGACCTGACGCTCAGGCTCCAACCCCGCGCTGAGGCCCCAGGCAACCCCTCCAGCCGCGACCGCCAGACAACCCGCGACTGGAAGCGACAGCGCCAAAATGGACAGAGTACGCACCTGACTGGGGGATGGATCAGGTATCATTGCACTGCCTCCATATGGATAACGGAACACCAGGGGCGAAAGGCGGCTCTCGCGGCAACGAGAGCCGCCGTCCACTGCGGCGACTGCCACCTTTCGCCAACCCCGTGTGTACGGGGACCACTCACATGCCCACTGAGCCCGAAGTCCGGCCCCTGGGTCAGCCCGACCCTGTGGTCAGGACGGTGTGATCATGGCACATGCGAGCGTGCGGGGTCAACTCGGCGCCTCACACATCAGCAGCACTGAGCCCGATCCCTGCCCCCTTCCGGACTTTTTGCGAACTGGGCCGGGTACCGGGACCAGGGCGCAAGACTTCCGTATCTGCCCCGCCCTGCCTCAACCCGATGAGGGCGGCCAGCTCGGCGGCGGCCTTCCCTCCCTCAGCGGTGGCGGAACTGGGGGGCGCGCTTCTCGCTGAAGGCGGCCATGCCCTCCTTCTGGTCCTCGGTGGCGAAGGTGGAGTGGAAGACGCGGCGTTCGAAGAGCAGGCCCTCGGCGAGGCCGGTCTCGAAGGCCTGGTTGACGACCTCCTTGGCCATCGCGACCGCCGGGGCGGAGAAGCCGGCGATGCGGGTGGCGGCGGTGAGCGCCTCTTCCCGCAGGGTCGCGGTGGGGACCACCCGGGACACCAGTCCGGAGCGGTCGGCCTCCTCGGCGTCCATCATGCGGCCGGTGAGGCACAGGTCCATCGCCTTGGCCTTCCCCACGGCCCGGGTCAGGCGTTGGGAGCCGCCCATGCCGGGGATGACGCCGAGGGTGATCTCGGGTTGGCCGAACTTGGCGTTGTCGGCGGCGATGAGCAGGTCGCACATCATGGCGAGTTCGCAGCCGCCGCCGAGGGCGTAGCCGGCGACGGCGGCGATCAGGGGGGTGCGGACGTCGGCGAGGGCGGTCCAGCCTGCGAGCCAGTCCTGGGCGTGGACCTCGCTGAAGGTGAGGTCGCGCATCTCCTTGATGTCGGCGCCGGCGGCGAAGACGGTGTCCGAACCGGTGATGATGATCGCGCCGACGTCGGGGTCGGCGTCCAGCCTGGCGGTGAGGTCGGTGATCTCCCGCATGGTCTGGAGGTTGAGCGCGTTCTTGGCCTTCGGGCGGTTCAGGGTGATGAGGGCGACGCGGTCGGCTGGCCGTTCCAGGGTGATGGTGTGGAGGTCGTTCACGGGGTTCCGTCCTGGTTGCGGGTGTCGTCGACGACGGGCTCGGCGGTGGCGGGCGTGCCTGGGTCGAGGGATCCGTCGCGGATGGCGGTGATGATGGCGGAGAAGTCCCGCGCCGGCCCGTCCTGGGCCACGAAGGCCGCGTAGAGTTCGGCGGCCCGCCGTCCGAGGGCGGTGGTGGTGCCGGTCTGTTCGGCGGCGGCCATGGCGAGGCCGAGGTCCTTGAGCATCAGGCCGCTGGCGAAGCCGCCCGCGTAGTCGCGGTTGGCCGGGCTCTTGGGCACCGGTCCGGGGACGGGGCAGTTGGTGGTGAGCGCCCAGCACTGGCCGGAGGCGGTGGAGGCGACGTCGAAGAGGGCCTGGTTGGTCAGGCCCAGTTTCTCTCCGAGGGCGAAGGCCTCGCTGACTGCGATCATGGAGGCGCCGAGGATGAGGTTGTTGCAGACCTTCGCGGCCTGGCCGGCGCCGGATGTTCCGCAGTGGATGGCCCTGGCCCCCATCAGCCGGAGGTAGGGCTCGGCGGCGGTGAACGCGGTGTCCTCCCCGCCGACCATGAAGGTGAGGGTGGCGGCCTCCGCCCCGACGACTCCCCCGGAGACGGGGGCGTCGACGGCGGGGTGGCCGGCGACGAGGGCGAGTTCGGCGGCGGCACGGGCGTCGGCGACGTCGATGGTGGAGCAGTCGAGGAACAGCGCTCCGGGGGCGGCGAGGGGCAGCACCTCCTGGTAGCAGTCCAGGACGTGGCCGCCGCCCGGCAGCATGGTGATGACGACGTCGGCGTCGGCGACGGCGGCCCCGGGTTCCTCCACGGTGGTCACGCCGGCGGCGAAGACGCGGTCCCGTGCCATGGGCACGGGGTCGTAGCCGACGACCCGCTGTCCGGCCCTGGCGAGGTTGACGGCCATCGGGCCGCCCATGTTTCCGAGTCCGAGGAACGCGACGCTCATCGGGACCACACTCCTTCCAGCCTGGCTTCGTCGGAGTCGTCTGCGGTGAAGTAGGCGGCCACGGTGGCCTCGTCGACCTCGGCGAGGGTGGCCGGTGACCAGCGCGGGGAGCGGTCCTTGTCGATGATCTGGGCGCGCACGCCCTCGACGAGGTCGGCGGAGCGCAGGGCGGCCCGGGAGGTCCGGTACTCCTGGCGGAGGACTGCCTCCAGGTCGGGCAGGGTGGCGGCCGACCGGAGTGCCCGCAGGGTGACGGCGAGGGCCGTGGGTGACTTGGTGTCGAGGGTGGCGGCGGCCTCGGCGGCGGGGCCGCCGTGGTCGCGGAGCCGCCGGAGGATGTCTGTGACGGTGCCGGCGGCGTAGCAGTGGTCGATCCAGCCGGCGTCGGCGGCGAGTGCGCTGGCCGGTGCCGGGGTGGCGTGCGCCTGGATGGCCTCGGCGGCGGGTGCCTGGGTGAGGGCTTCGGTGAGGTCGGCGAGGCGGTCGCTGGGGACGTGGTGGTCGGCGAGTCCGCAGTGGAGGGCGTCGGCCGCGCTGACGGGTGCCCCGGTGAGGGCGAGGTGGGTGCCGAGTTGTCCGGGGGCGCGGGAGAGCAGGTAGGTGCCGCCGACGTCGGGGATGAAGCCGATGCCGACCTCGGGCATGGCGATGCGGGAGCGTTCGGTGACGACGCGGTGGCGGCCGTGGGCGGAGATGCCGACGCCGCCGCCCATGACGACGCCGTCCATCAGCGCGACGTAGGGCTTGGGGTAGCGGGCGATGCGGGCGTTGAGCCGGTACTCGTCGGCCCAGAAGTCGAGGGAGGCGGTGCCGCCGGCGCGGGCGTCGTCGTGGATGGAGCGGATGTCGCCGCCGGCGCACAGCCCCCGGTCCCCGGCTCCGTCGACGAGCACGGTGCGCACGGTGTCGTCGTGCTCCCAGTCGTCGAGCGCGGCGTGGAGGGCGCGGACCATGTCGTGGGTGAGCGCGTTGAGGGCCTTCGGCCGGTTGAGGGTGAGTCGGCCGAGGTGGCCTCGCACGGTGCGGAGCACGTCGGTCATCAGGCGGCCTCCCGCAGCATCCAGCGGGAGACGATGACCCGCATGATCTCGTTGGTGCCCTCCAGGATCTGGTGGACCCGCAGGTCCCGCACGAGTTTCTCCATGCCGTACTCGGTGAGGTAGCCGTAGCCGCCGTGGAGTTGGAGGGCCTGGTTGGCGATGTCGAACCCGGCGTCGGTGCAGAAGCGCTTGGCCATCGCGCAAAGCGGGGTGGCGTCGGGTTCGCCGTGGTCGAGGGCGTCGGCGGCCCGCCACAGCAGGGTGCGGGCGGCTTCGAGTTCGGTGCGCATGTCGGCCAGGCGGAACTGGAGTGCCTGGGCGTCGGCGAGGCGGCCACCGAACGCGGAGCGTTCGGTGAGGTGGCGGACCGCTTTGGTGAGGGCGGCTTCTGCCCCGCCGAGGGAGCAGGCGGCGATGTTGAGCCGGCCGCCGTCGAGGGCGGACATGGCGATGCGGAACCCGCCGCCCTCGCCGCCGAGCAGGGCGTCGGCGGGCACTCGGGCGCCGTCGAGGATGACCTGCCGGGTGGGTTGGGCGTTCCACCCCATCTTGACCTCGTTGGGTCCGAAGGACAGGCCGGGGGTGTCGGGTTCGAGGAGGAACGCGGAGATCCCGGCGGCGCCGGGGCCGCCGGTTCTGGCGAGGACGACGTAGACCCCGGAGGTGCCGGCGCCGGAGATGAACTGCTTGACGCCGTCGAGCACCCAGTGCTCGCCGTCGCGGCGGGCGCGGGTGGTGAGCGCGGCGGCGTCGGAGCCGGCGTCTGGTTCGGTGAGGCAGTAGCTGCCGAGGGTGTCCATGCGGCAGAGGGCAGGCAGGTGGCGGTGCCGCTGCTGGTCGGTCCCGTACTGGTCGATCATGCGGGCGACCATGTTGTGGATGGAGACGTAGCCGGCGATGGAGGGGCAGCCGGTGGCCAGTGCCTCGAAGATGAGGACGGCGTCGGTGCGGGTGAGGTCGGAGCCGCCGACGTCCTCCCGGACGCAGACCCCGCCGAGGCCGAGTTGGGCCGCGGTGCGGAGCACGTCGACGGGGAAGTGCTTGGTCTGGTCCCAGTGGACGGCGTGGGGTTCGAGGTGTTCGGTGGCGAAGTCGGCGACCGTCTCGCGGAGCGCGCGTTGTTCGTCGGTGAGTGGCATCGTCGGTCCTCAGTGCATGGTGGGGATGACGAAGGAGGCGCCTTCCTTGGCTCCGGAGGGCCAGCGGGAGGTGACGGTCTTGGTGCGGGTGTAGAAGCGGATGGAGTCGGGGCCGTGTTGGTTGAGGTCGCCGAATCCGGAGCGCTTCCAGCCGCCGAAGGTGTGGTAGGCGATGGGCACCGGGATGGGGACGTTGACGCCGACCATGCCGGTGTTGACGCGGGAGGTGAAGTCGCGGGCGGTGTCGCCGTCGCGGGTGAAGATGGCGACGCCGTTGCCGTACTGGTGTTCGCTGGGGAGCCGGAGGGCGTCCTCGTAGTCGGTGGCGCGGACGACGGAGAGGACGGGTCCGAAGATCTCCTCCTGGTGGATGCGCATCTCGGGGCGCACGTGGTCGAAGAGGCAGCCGCCGAGGTAGAAGCCGTTCTCGTGGTCGGGGACGGTGACGTCCCGGCCGTCGACGACGAGGGTGGCGCCTTCGCTGACCCCGAGGTCGACGTAGTCGCGGACCCGGGTGACGGCCTCGGCGGTGATGAGGGGTCCGAAGTCGGCGGTGTCGTCGAGTGCGGGGCCGACGCGGAGGGCGCGGACCCGGTCGGCGAGGCGTTCGACGAGGGCGTCGGCGGTGGCCTGGCCGACGGGGACGGCGACGGAGACCGCCATGCAGCGTTCCCCCGCCGAGCCGTAGCCGGCGCCGACGAGCGCGTCGACGGCCTGGTCGAGGTCGGCGTCGGGCATGACCACGAGGTGGTTCTTGGCGCCGCCGAAGCACTGGGCGCGTTTTCCGTGGGCGGCGGCGGTGGCGTAGACGTACTCGGCGATGGCGGAGGATCCGACGAAGCCGACGGCCTGGATGGTGGGGTGGGTGAGCAGGGCGTCGACCGCTTCCTTGTCTCCGTTGACGACGTTGAACACGCCCGGCGGGAGCCCGGCCTCGATGAGGAGTTCGGCCAGGCGCAGGGGCACGGACGGGTCGCGTTCGGAGGGCTTGAGCACGAAGGCGTTGCCGCAGGCGATGGCGGGGGCGGCCTTCCACAGCGGGATCATGGCCGGGAAGTTGAACGGGGTGATGCCGGCGACGACGCCGAGTGGTTGGCGCATGGAGTAGACGTCGATGCCGGTCCCGGCGCTCTCGGTGTACTCGCCCTTGAGCAGGTGGGGGATGCCGACGGCGAACTCGACGACCTCGAGGCCTCGTTGGATGTCGCCGTGGGAGTCGGCGAGGGTCTTGCCGTGTTCGGTGGAGAGCAGGCGGGCGAGGTCGTCCTGTTCGGCGCGGACGAGTTCGAGGAAGCGCATCAGGACGCGGGCGCGGCGCTGCGGGTTCCAGCGGGCCCATTCCCGTTGCGCGGCTGCCGCGTCGGCGACGGTGGCGTGGACCTCGTCGGCGCTGGCCAGGGGGACCCGGGCCCGGACGGCGCCGGTGCTGGGGTCGTGGACGTCGGCGAAGCGACCGGAGGTGCCTGGGACGGTTTCTCCGGACCGGAAGTGGCGCAGTTCTGCGGTCACGCGGGTCACCTCTTCTTCCTGGCGCTGGATCGGGAAGGGGTGACGGGGCGTGGGGCCTGGCTCCCGCCACCGGGACTGGGTGGGGTTGCGGGGCCGGGCTACCGGCGGGCCGGCGGTGGGGTGCTGCGGCGGGCTGGTCGACGAGGGCTCCTCATGCGGTGCTCTCCCTCCTCGTGGACGAGCGGCGGCGGTCCGGTGGCCGGTGGTCCGGCGCCTGCCAGCGTCGCCGGCTTCCGCCCTCGGGCGGGGCCGGTGGTCCGCGACGTGGCGTCGTTGCCGGTCACGGGGGTGGGGACGTTCCGGGTCGCCCCGGTTCCTCCCACCTCACGAGCTCCGTGGACACCATATAGTAGGAAGTCAAAGTATGTCGATAGCCCGGTGAGACCAGGACGAGGGCGTGTCCGTTGTGGACCATGTGCGGTGTCCCGGCTCGGTCGGGTGCCCCCGCGCCGACCTTGGGCGCCACCAGCACACGACATCCCACCCGCACTCGGCTTCTCCCACGCCGCGAGATCGACGACCGCCCGCTCGCGCCGATCCCGACGGCCTGGGGGCACCGGGGCGAGGGTGGCCGCCGGGAGGGCGGGAGCGCTGGTGGCGGTGACGGGGACCGGTATGCCGCTGAAGACGATCAGGAAGGTGTAGCCGGCCGCGCGGCGAGCATCCGGGTGGTCGGCTCCTGCTCATCGGCCCGCCCGTGGTGCCGGACACCTTCCTCCTCGCGAACCCGCTGGTGACACCCACGGTCTCCGGCGGGACCAGAAGCACCGGATCTGCCCCGGACTGGCCGTGACCACGGCCAGTCCGGTTCGCGCTCCGGTCCCCCGGCGGGCGGCTGGCGATGTTTCGGAGCCGCTGGGAGCGAGGGTCCTGGCCGACCGGGGCGGGCACGCCGATGGGCGCAGCCGTTCCAGCCAGACGGAGGAACCCGAGCACCGGCACCCTGACGCGGGTGACGGGGTCGGGAGCCCGCGTCCGGCTGGGGCACGCGGACCGGGGCGGGCCGCGCCCCGGTCCGGGCACGACCCGGGTCAGCCCAGGAGCGTCCCGGTCGCGGTGGTCACCAGTTCCTTGGCGTGCGGGACCAGGAAGAAGTGGTCACCGGGCAGGACCCGGACCGTGCATCCGGCCCCGGCCTGCGCGGTCCACTCCCCCAGCTCCTCCTCGGTGGCCCGGGGGTCGTCGTCGCCACCGAACACCGTCAACGGCACGTCCAACGGTGCCTGCTCGGCGTACCGGTAGTTCTCGTTGACGGCGAAGTCCGCGCGCAGCGTGGGGAGGAACAGTTCCAGCAGGGCGGGTTCGGTGAGGACCTCCTCGGGTGTGCCGCCGATGCGCCGCAGTTCGGGGACCAACTCCGCCGTGCTCAAGGTGTGCAGGACCCGCCGGGGGTTGCGGCGCTGCGGGGCGGTGCGACCGGACACCACCAGGTGCGCCGGTGGGGTCGCTCCCCTGGCGCGGAGCCGTCGGGTCAGTTCGAACACGACCAGCGCGCCCATGCTGTGCCCGTAGAGCGCGTAGCGGCCGGTGAACTCGTCGCCGATGTCGTCGAGCAGGTCGTCCAGCAGCGCGTCGAGGTCGTGGTGCGCGGTCTCGGCCATGCGTTCGGCCCGGCCGGGAGGCTGGAGCGGGCACACCTGGACCTCGGGGGGCGCCAGTCGACGCCACTCGGCGAAGGCGGCGGCGCCGGCGCCGGCGTGCGGGAAGCAGAACAGCCGGGGCGCGGCGCGGTCCGGAACCCCGAACGGCAACCAGCGGGAACCAGTCATCGTGTCTCCACCGTCAGGTACCCGGGCATGGGTTGCACCACCTCGAGGTCGGACTCGAACACCACGGAGTCGCCGTCGCGGGTGAGTTCGCGGAACCCGGCGAAGGCGTAGGTCACGTACATCATGCGGTTGCGGCCCGTCTCCACGAAATCCGCCCGCAGCCTGGCGCCGTCCTCCCCCGCCAGTCGCATGACGTGGTTGAGCAGCACGGTTCCCACGCCACGTGCCATCACGCGGCAGGACATCAGCATCATGCGGAGGTGCCAGACCTCGTCGCCGCGTTCGACGAGGGCCAGGCCGATCTTGCCGTAGTCGCCGTAGCGGTCGGTCAGCGCGGCGACGAGCAGCAGGTGGTCCTCGGAGCGGCGGAGCCGGTCGAGTTCCTCGTAGGAGTAGGTGCGGCCGGTGGAGTTCAGCTGGTTGGTGCGGACGGTGAGTTCCTCGGCGCGTTGGAGGTCGGCCTCCTCGGCGCGGGAGATGGTGAAGCGGAGGTCGAGGGTGGCCAGGAACTCCTCGCTGGTGCCCTGGTGGTCCTGTTCGGCCTGGTCGCGGACGGCGGCGCTCTGGTACATGGCGCGGCGGTGCCGGGACTCGTCGGTGACGAAACGGGGGTGGAACTCGTCGCGGCGCAGCACCTCGGTGATGTCGGCGGCGTCCACGGTGGTCACCTCGGGCAGCGCGAATCGGACCTCCTCGCGTTCGAAGGGTTGGTCGTCGACGAAGGCGATGGCGTCCAGGCCGATGTTGAGGTCAGCGGCGATGCGTTCGATGGAGGAGGACTTGGGGTTCCAGGTGATCTTCGGGTGGAGGAAGTAGTGGTCCAGCCCTTCGGCTCGTAGTCGGTCCATGGCCAGGTCGGGGTCGTTGCGGCTGGCGATGGAGTGCAGGACGCCGAGCTGGTCGAGGCGGCGGAGTTCGGCGACGACCTCGGGGCGGACGGTGACCTGCTCGTCCTCGAGCAGGACGCCCTCCCAGACGGTGTCGTCCAGGTCCCACACGACGCACTTGATCCGCCCGGGGCGGGAGGTCGGTGCGGTGGTCGTGGCCTCGCCGGCGGTCGGGGTGCTGGTCACGGCGCTACCTCCCGGTGGGCGTGGTCGGCGATGGCGGTCTGTTGGAGTTCGGTGGAGCCCTCGATGATCTCCATGACCTTGGCGTCGCGGTAGAGCCGGGCGACCGGGGAGCGCGGTCCGCAGCCGAGGGCTCCGTGGATCTGGACGGCGTCGCTGGCGGCGCGGGCGGCGGCGGTGGCGGCGAAGTACTTGGCGACCCAGGTGGCGGTGATGACGCCGGGGTCGTCGGTGTCCCTGAGCCGCCCGGCCTCGGCGCACAGCAGGCGGGCGGCCCGCCGGTTGGTGATCATGTCGCTGAGCATGCGGCGGACGAGCTGGCGGTCGGCCAGGACGCCGTCCCCGGAGGGGCGGGTGGCGGTGAGGTCGGCGCAGGCTTCGAGGGCGGCCGAGATGATGCCGACGCTGCCGCTGGCGACGCTGAGCCGGCCGAGGTCCAGGGCGGAGGTCATCACGGTGGCGGCGGCCCAGCCGGGTGGGCCGAGCACGGCGTCGGGGCCGAGCCGGACGTCGTCGAAGCGGATCTCGGCGAGCATGCTGGCGCGGGTGCCGAGGACGCCCGAGAGGGGCGTGACGGTGACGCCGGGGCGTCGGCGGGGACGAGGAACGCGGTCATCGCCTCCCCGGTGCCGGCGAAGACGAGGAGGAGGCCGGCCAGTTGCCCGCCGGTGATCCACTTCTTGTGCCCGGTGAGGACCCAGCCGTCGCCGTCGGGTTCGGCGCGGGTGGCGGCGACGGAGGTGTCGCTGCCTCCCTCCGGTTCGGTGAGGCAGAAGGCGGCGAGCGGCCGGCCGGCGGCGAGTCCGGGCAGCAGGCGGTCCCGCTGGCCCTGGTCGCCCCAGCGCCACACCGACCAGCTGACCATGCCGTGCACGGTGAGCAGGCTGCGCAGGGAGGAGCAGCCCCGGCCGATCTCCTCGTGGATCCGGGCGAGGGTGGCCGTGCTGGTGCCGGTGCCGCCGTGCTCCTCGGGGAGGAACGGGGCCCACAGGCCGAGTTCGGTGACGCGGCGCAGCAGGTCGTCGGGTACCCGTTCGTCCTCGTCGTACCGTTCCACCCTGGGGCGGATCTCGGTGTCGACGAAGTCGCGGACCAGGGTCGGGTCGGGTGCGGTCGGTGGCGCGGGTTCTCGGGTGTCGGCGGCGGTCACGGCTCAGCCCGCCGGGGCCTCGGTGCCGGTGCCGACCCTGTCGACCAGGGCGGCGATGGCGGTGACCGAGCTGAAGTTCTCCCGGCGGAGTTCGTCGTTGGGCACCCGGACGCCGAGTCGCTGCTCGACGAACATGACGAGTTCCATCGCGAACAGGGAGTTGACGAACCCCAGGGCGAAGATGTCCTGGTCGTCGTCGAGGGTGATCTGGGGGAAACGGCCGGTGATGAACTGGCGGACCTCGGCGCGGACGTCCTGGGCCATGGGTCTGGGTCCTCCTGGGGTGGCGGGTCAGGGGTTGGCCGGCGCGGCGGCGCCGTCGTAGGTGTAGAAGCCCCGGCCGGTCTTGCGGCCGTGGTGCCCGGCGTCGGTCATGCGTTTGAGCAGCGGGCAGGGCCGGTACTTGCTGTCGGCGAAGTGGTCGTGGAGGACCTCGACGCTGTGCAGGATGGTGTCGACCCCGATGAGGTCGGCGGTCTCCAGTGGTCCCATCGGGTGGCCGAAGCAGCTGCGGAACACCTCGTCGACGGTGGCGGCGTCGGCGACTCCCTCGTGGACGAGGAACGCGGCCTCGTTGACGGTGAGCATGAGGACGCGGTTGGAGACGAATCCGCAGGCGTCGTTGACGGGGATGGCCTTCTTGCCGATGGAGTCGAGCAGGGCCCGCACCGTGGCCAGTGCCTCGGCGGAGGTGTGTTCGCCGGGGATGATCTCGACGGCGGGTTTCATCGGCACCGGGTTCATGAAGTGCACGCCGACGAACCGCCGGGGCCGGCGGGTGAGCGAGGCGAGTCGGGTGATGGGGATGGCGGAGGTGTTGGCGACGAACACGGCGTCGGCGCGGACGGCCGCGTCCAGCCGGGGGTAGAGGTCCTTCTTGAGGTCCCAGCTCTCGGTGATGTTCTCGATGACGACCTCGGTGTCGGCGAGCGCGGCGAGGTCCTCGCTGGTGGTGATGCGCCCGAGGACCTCCTCGGCGTCGAGGTCGGGGCCGCCGAGGAAGCGGGACATCCGGCAGTCGCGGTCGATGGTCTCCCTGGCCCTGGTGAGGGCGTGGGGATCGGAGTCGACGAGCACGACGGGGTGCCCGTGGCGTGCGAGGTTCTGCGCGACGCCGGCCCCCATGACTCCGGCGCCGACCACACCGACGTGGGTCACGGTTGGTCTCCTGTTCCTGCGGTTGCGGTTGCGGTGGCGGCGAGGGCGGTGGCCAGGCGCCGCACGGTCGGGTTGGCGATCAGCACGTCGGCCTTGGTGCCGCCGAAGCGCGCGCGGACGCGGGTCATGACCCGGACACCGGCGAGGGAGTGGCCGCCGAGGTCGAAGAAGTCGTCGTTGGCGCCGACGCGGTCGAGGCCGAGGACCTCGCACCAGATGGCGGCGAGGTGGGTTTCGTCGCCGGGGGTGGGTTCCTCGTAGGGGATGTCGAGTTCGGGGCGGGGGTGGCGGAGGGTGGGGGCCTTGTCGGCGCCCCGGGAGTCAGTGAGGTTGGTGATGCGTTCGTCGAGGGGGCCGCAGGAGACGACCAGGTGCGGGGCCCGGTCGAACAGGGACAGCGCCCGTTCGAACAGGTCGGTGCCCTCGGCCCGGTCGTGGGTGTAGTCGCGGATGGCCGGTGCCAGGGTGCGCGGGTCGACGCCGTCGGTGAGCCAGGTGTCCCAGTCGACGGTCTGCCAGCGTGCCGGGGTGGTGTCGGTGAGCGCGACGGACTGGGCGTCGAGGGCGGCGTTGGCGGCGGCGTAGGGGCCGTGGCCGAGCCCGCCGAGGAGGGTGGACATCGAGGAGACGGCGAGCCGGACGGGTGCCTCCCCTTCGTGGAGCAGGTCGTGCAGGACCCGTTGCCCGGTGACCTTGGAGTGGAAGTGTTCCTCGCAGGCGGCGCGGTCGAGGTCGACGACGGGCCCGTACCGGTCGGAGCGCATGGTGCCGGCGGCGTGGATGACGGCGTCGAGGGGGCCGAAGCGCTGGCGGGCGACGTCGAGCGCGGCGGCCATCGCCACCGGGTCGCCGGCGTCGGCGGCGAGGGCGAGCACGTCGGCGCCGAGGCCGGTGAGGCGACGCAGGGTGGTGATGTGCTGGGCGGTGCGGTCGCTGGCCGGGTCGTGGTGGGCGAGGTGCTCGTCCCACTGGTCCTCGGGTGGCAGCGGGGTGGTGGCGGTGAGGACGAGGCGGGTGTGGCGGGTGGTCACCAGGTGTTCGGCGAGGATCTGGCCGACGGCGCCGAGGCCGCCGGTGATGAGGACGGTGCCGCCCTCGGGGATGCGGCGTCCCCGGGCGGGTGGGGCGGGCAGCGGGAGCCGGTCGAAGTGGCGGACCCAGCGGTCGGTGCCTCGGAGGGCGACCGGTTCGACGAGGTCCACCCCGAGTTCGGTGAGGACGGCGGCGGCGAGTTCCCGCGTCCCGCCGAGCGCGGCCGCGCAGCCGGTGACGTCGACGTCGATGAGCCGGCAGTCGAGGTCGCCGACCTCCTGGGCGATGACGCGCAGCAGGCCGAGCAGGGTGGCCTGTTCGGGGGCGGTGAGGTCGTGGGTGGTGGCGTTGACGGCGCCGCCGGTGCACACCAGCAGGTCCACGTCGCCGGGGGTGGGGTGTTCGGAGAGGGCCTTGGCCAGGGCGCGGACCGAGTGGAACCCGCGGTCCTGGGCGGCGGCGAACCGGGCGGCGGGGTCCTCGGGGCGGGGCGCGGCGAGGCTGGCGGTGTGCAGGACGGCGCGGGGGCGGCCGTGTTCGCGCAGGAACGCGGCGGCGTCCGTCGGGGTGGCCACGGTGGCGGGGTCGACGAGGGCGACCTCGGCTCCGTCGGCGCGCAGCAGGGCGGCTGCTGCCGCGCCGACCTCGTCGTCGGCGACGACGAGCCACGGGCCGAGGGCGCGGGCGTGCCCGGGGTCGCGGACCGAGGGCAGGGGGACGCGGCGCCACGAGGGGTGGTTGATCCAGTCGGCGCGGTCGGGCAGTCGATGGCCGGGCAGTCCGGCGTCCTCGCGGGCGGCGGCCGCTCCCAACGCGGGGCGGGGGATGAAGTACTCCCGCCGTTCGAACGGGTAGGTGGGCAGGGGGACGCGGCGGACGGTGCGCCGGTGCAGGGCGGCCCAGTCGACGTCGGCCCCGTCGAGCCACTGGTCGGCGGCGGTGGTGAGGGTGCCTGGCCGCGTCGCTGGGGCGCCGCGCGACGAGGGGTGGGCGGTGCGGTGGCGGGTGGGGTCGTCGAGGGCGGCCACCGCGTCGGCGAGGTCGTCCGCGACGCACACCAGGCGGTGGCCGAAGCCGGCGCGGCTGAGCTGGAGGGTGTAGGCGACGTCGCCCAGGTCGGTGTCGGTGAGGGTGCCGTCGGCCAGGCGGTCCCGCAGGGCCAGCCGGGCGGCGGTCAGGGCCGTGGCGGTGCGGGCGGACAGGACGAGCACGTGCGGCCCGGGGAGGGGGTCGGCGGCGGGTCGGGGCGGTGCCTGTTCCAGGACGACGTGCGCGTTGGTCCCGCCCGCACCGAAGGAGCTGACCCCGGCGCGGCGGGGGGTGTCGCCGGGGGTGGTCCAGGGCTGGTAGGTGGTGAGGACGCGGAACCGGTCGCGGGGCAGGGCGGTGTTGGGCTGCCGGAAGCCTCGGGTCGCGGGGAGTTGGGCCCGTTCCACGGCGGTGGCGGCCTTGATGAGCCCGGCCATGCCGGAGGCCCGGTCGAGGTGCCCGAGGTCGGGTTTGGTGGAGGACAGCACGCAGGGGGTGTCGCGGGCGGTGGGGAAGGCCCGGTCCAGCGCGGCCAGTTCGACGGAGTCCCCGAGCCGGGTGCCGGGGGCGTGGCACTCGACGTAGTCGATCTCGCCGGGGTCGACCCCGGCCACGGACATGGCGTCGCTGATCACGGTGGACTGGCCCTCGACGGAGGGGGCGACCAGGCCGGCCCGGGCGGAGCCGTCGTTGTTCACGGCGCTGCCGAGGATCACGGCGTGCACGTGGTCGCCGTCGGCGAGGGCGTCGGTGAGTCGTTTGAGGACGACGACGCCGACGCCGTTGCCCAGCACGGTGCCGTTGGCGTCGGCGTCGAGGCTGCGCACGATCCCGTCGGGGCTGGTGAGCGATCCCTCCTCGAACAGGTAGCCCTCGGGGACGGGTTCCTCGATGCGGGACGCCCCGGCCAGCGCGGTGTCGCACTCCTGGGTGAGCAGGCTCTGCACGGCGACGTGCACGGCGACCAGGGAGGTCGAGCAGGAGGACTGGACGGAGAACACGGGCCCGTCGAGGCCGAGCCGGTAGGAGACGACCATGCACAGCGAGTCGGGGGCGGTGCCCATCGCGTACTGGCCTCGGGTGATGGTGTCCATGACCTCGGGGCTGGCCAGGACGTGCCGCAGCCCGTAGAAGCTGTGGCCGACGCCGCCGAAGACCCCGACCCGGCCGGGGACCCGGTTGGGCTGGTAGCCGGCGGATTCCAGGGCCTCCCAGCAGCATTCGAGGAACAACCGGTGCTGGGGGTCGGTGGCCTCGGCCTCCCGGGCGCTGAACCCGAAGAAGGAGGCGTCGAAGAGCCCCGGGTCGTCCAGGGGGGCGCCGCGTCGCACGTACTGCGGGTTGGCGAGCATGGCGGGTGGGACGCGGGCGGCGGCGAGTTCCTCCTCGGTGATCTCCCGGATCGCCGTCGGGCCGCCGGTGAGGTTGCTCCACAGTTGTTCGACGGTGCCCGCGCCGGGGAAGCGGCCGGTCATGCCGACGATCGCGATCCGGGTGTCGTCCTCGGGCATGTCCACCTCGTTCATGCGTTCTTCCTCCGCTGCGCCGCGCGCAGACCGGCGCGCCGCCGTTGGCCTCGGTCGCCGCCGGGTTCGGTCACGGCCGGGGTCGGGGGCGCCTGGTCGGGTGCGATCAGTTGGGCCAGGGCGCCGACGGTCGGCGCCTGGTACAGGACGTGGGGGGCGAGGTCGTCGACGTCGAGGCGTCGGCGGATGTCGGCCAGCACCTTGATGCCGACCAGCGAGTTGCCGCCGAGGTCGAAGAAGCCGTCCTGGGCGCCGACGCGGTCCAGTCCGAGGGCCTCGGCCCACACCTCGGCGACGGCGGTCTCGACGTCGCCGGTGGGGGCGACGTAGGGGGTGACGAGGTCGGGGCGGGGGTGGCGGGGGCTCGGCTGGTCGGTGGGGCGGGGTCCGTTGACGGCGTCGACGGTGAACTGGGAGCTGGCGCGGACCAGGGTGGTGAAGTCCTGGGTGTTGACGACCGCGTGGGGTTGGTCGGTGGCCAGCGCGCGCAGCAGGGAGCGCCAGCCGGCGTCGAAGTCGATGCCGAGGCGGGCCCTGTTGGCCCGGAAGTAGTCCTGGAGCGCGGAGTCGTAGCCGGCGAGGCCGGCCTCCCAGGCGTTCCACCGCCACTCCCCCCAGCCGACGGAGAGGGTGCGCCACGGCTCGGTGGCGCGGCGGGGGTCCCTGGCGTGGGCGTCGAGGAAGGCGTTGGCGGCGCAGTAGTCGACCTGGCCGGGTCCGCCGCCGGTGGTGGCGGTGATGGAGGAGAACAGGACGAGGAAGTCCAGGTCGGGTACGGCGCGCAGCGCGCGGGTCAGGGCGAGGGTGCCGGCGACCTTGGGGGCGAGCACCCTGGCCATCTCGGCCCGGGTCTTGAACTGCATGAGCCCGATGCCGGGGACACCGGCGGCGTGCAGCACGCCGTGCAGCGCGCCGAAGCGGTCGAGGGCGGCGCGGACGGCCCGGTCGGTGTCCTCGGGGAGGCTGACGTCGCCGGTGACGACGAGGACTTCGGCACCGGTGCCCTCCAGGCGTCGGACGCCGGCCACGCGGCGGCGCACCTCCTCGCCGGTGCGGGGGTCGGCGAGGATGTCGTCCCAGGTGTCGCGGGGTGGGAGGCCGGTGCGTCCGAAGAGGACGAGCCGGGCCTGGCAGGTGGTGGCCAGGTGTTCGGCCATCGCCAGGCCGATGCCGCCGAGCCCGCCGGTGACGAGGTAGACGCCCCGTTCCCGCGGCGCGCCCTGGCCGGCGGTGGTCCGCGCGTCGGTGTCGGGCTGGGCTGGGGGGATCCGGTCGTGCTCGGGCAGCCAGCGGCGCCCGCCGCGCAGGGCGACCACCGGGTCGGCGGGGTCGGCGGCGAGTTCGGCGGTGAGGGCCCTGGCCAGTCGGGGCGACGCGGCAGGTTCGGCGGGGTCCAGGTCGACCAGCCGGCAGGTGACGCCCGGGTATTCCAGCGGTACGACCCGCACGGGTCCGGTGAGGGTGGCCCAGGCCGGTCGCAGCGCCTCGGTGCCGGTGGCGGAGCAGACCCCGGAGGTGACGACGTCCAGCGCCCAGGAGGTGGAGCCGAGGTCGCGGAAGGCGACGGCGAGGCCGACAAGGGTGTGCAGGCCCCGGGTGAGGGCGGTGTCCACGGCGCCGGCGGGGTCGTGCGCCTGGTCGCCGTCGGCGGCGTGGTCGGGGAGCGACCACAGGTGGACGACGCGGTCGGGGAGTTCGTCGAGTTCGCGGGTGTGGCGCAGCACGGCCCGCAGCTGGTCGGCGTCGCCGGGGCGGAGGGTGGCGGTGTCGCCGTCCCAGCGGGGTTCGGTCGCGTCGTCGTCGGGGCGGGCGAAGCGGACGGTGCCGCCGGCGGCGCGCAGGGACTCGGCGAGGGACCGGGTGAGCGGGGCGTCGGGGTCGTCGACCAGCAGCAGCCACCGGGCGGCCGGGGGTGGGGTGGGCCGGGGTGGGGTCTGCCGCCACACCTCGGTGTGCAGCCAGTCCGGTTCCTCCAGCAGGGGCAGGGCGCTGATGTCCAGCGGTGCGCCCTCCGGTGCCGGGGAGCCGGGGTGGCTGGCCCGGGGGGACTCCTCCAGCCAGTACTCCCGCCGCTGGAACGGGTAGGAGGGCAGTGGGACCCGGCGGGCCTCGCCGTGGTGGTGGGCGGACCAGTCGAGGTCCACTCCGGACAGCCAGAGCCGGGCGAGGCCGCCCATCAGGGTGTGGTCGTCGGCGTCGGTGTCGACGGCGGCCGGGAGGACGGGCACGATCAGCGGGCCCCGGTCGCGGTCGCAGTCCGGGTGCGCGCGGGCCATCGCGCCCAGGGACCGGCCCGGGCCGAGTTCCAGCAGCACCAGGTCGGGGTCGGCCAGCAGGTGTCCGAGCCCGTCGGCGAACCGCACGGTGGACACCATGTGCCGTGCCCAGTACTCGGGGTCGGTGACCTGGTCGGCGGTCACGGGGGCGCCGGTGGCGTTGGACAGGTAGGGGATGCGGGGTGGGCGGGGGCTCAGGTTCTCGGCCACCCAGCGGGTGAGCTCCTCGTGGGCGGGGCGCAGCAGGCGGGAGTGGTAGGCGTGGGCGCTGGGGAACCGGCGGTGCGGTTCCCCGGCCTCGTCGAGCAGGCGGGTGAGGGCGTCCACCGCCTCGACGGTGCCGCCGACGACGGTCATCTCCTCGCCGTTGACGGCGCACACGTCCACTCCCCGGTCGGCCAGGGGGCCGAACCGCCGGTCGAGGGTGTCCGGTGCCAACGCGACGGTGAGCATCGCCCCGCCGGGCAGGGTGTCGATGAGGGCGGCGCGGTGGACGAGGAGCCGGAGGGTGTCGCGGGTGCTGAGCACACCGGACAGGCAGGCGGCGACGTACTCCCCCAGGGAGTAGCCGAGCATCACCGCGGGGGTGACGCCCCAGTCGAGGAACAGCCTGGCGAGGGCGTACTCGGCGACGAACACCGCGAGGTGGGCGACCTCGGTGCGGGTGAGCTCGCTGGCTTCCGGGCTGTCCGGGCCGGTGCGGGGCCCGGTGAGCAGGGCGACGACGTCGACGTCGACGAGGTCGGCCAGCTCGGCGGCGCACTCGTCGACGGTGGCGCGGAACCGGGGTTCGCGGTGGTACAGCTCCCGGACCATGCCGGGGTACTGCTCGCCGACGCCGGCGAACAGGAACGCCACCGGGCGGTCCCGGGCCGGGTCGCGGCGGAGGAGGGGGGTGGCCGGCGCGGTGCCTCCTGCGGCGAGGTCGTCGGTGGCGGAGACCACGAGGGCCCGCCGGTGTTCGAAGGTCTCCCGACCGACCTGGAGGGTGTGGGCTACGTCCCGCAGGTCCAGTCCGGGGTGGGCGGCGAGGTGGTCGCGGAGCCGGTCGACGGCGGCGTCCGCGCTCTCGGCGGTGCGCCCGGAGAGCGGGACCAGCTGGTAGCGGCGGTGGCCGGTGCCGGGCCGAGGCTCGGGGTCGGGGGCCTCCTCGACGACGACGTGCACGTTGGTGCCGCCCATGCCCAGCGAGTTGACGCCGGCGATGCGCCGGCCGCCGGGCGGTGGGGTCCAGTCGGTGAGGGCGGTGGTGACGTGGAAGGGGCTGGCCGGGAAGTCGATCTCCGGGTTGGGGGTGGTGAAGTGCAGGCTCGGGGGGAGCTGGCGGTTCCGCAGGGCCAGCACGGTCTTGATCAGCCCGCTGGCCCCCGCTGCGGCGGCCAGGTGCCCGATGTTGGTCTTGACCGACCCGATGGGGCAGGACTGGCGAGGGGGGCCTTCGCCGAACGCCCTGGCCAGCGCCGCCACCTCGATCGGGTCGCCGAGTTCGGTCGCGGTGCCGTGCGCCTCGACGTAGCCGACCTGTTCCGGGCGGACCCGGGCGGCGCGCAGGGCGTCGGAGACGACGCGGGCCTGGCCGACGACGCTGGGCGCGGTGTAGCCGACCTTGAGGGAGCCGTCGTTGTTCACGGCGGAGCCCCGGATGACGGCGTGGACGGTGTCCCCGTCGGCGAGGGCGTCGGCGAGCCGTTTGAGCAGCACCACGCCGGCGCCGTCCCCGAAGAGGGTCCCGGCGGCGGCGGCGTCGAAGGTGCGGACGTGGCCGTCGGGGGATTCCATGCCGCCCGGTTGGTAGCGGTGCCCGACCCGGTCGGGCACGTGGATGGCGACACCGCCGGCGAGGGCGAGTTCGCACTCGCGGGCCCGCAGGCTCTGGCAGGCCAGGTGCAGGGCGACCAGGGCGGTGGAGCAGAAGGTCTGGACGCTGATGCTGGGCCCGGTGAGGCCGAGCTTGTAGGACACCCCGCTGGCCAGGGAGTCCTTGTCGTTGCCGATCAGCGAGGCGTACAGGTCGGCTTCGCCGCCGTCACGGACGGCGTCCTGCCGGCGGGCCATGTAGGCGCTGAGGTTCGACCCACCGAACACCCCGACGCGGTCGCGACCCCGGGCGGAGCCGTAGCCGCCGTCGTCCAGGGCCTCCCAACAGCACTCCAGGAACAGCCGGTGCTGCGGGTCGGTGATGCTGGCGTCGCGGGGGCTGTAGCCGAAGAACTCGGCGTCGAAACCCCGGATGTCGTCGAGGACGGGCCGGCGGGGCACGTAGTCCGGTGAGTGGATGTCGGCCTCGGGGACGCCGGAGGCGCGGAGTTCGTCCTCGGTGAACTCGGTGACGGACTCCACGCCGGCGGCGAGGTTGGCCCAGAAGGTGCCCAGGTCGGGGGCGCCGGGGAAACGGCCGGCCATGCCGACGACGGCGATCGGGTCGGGGGCCCCGGTCGGGTCGGGGGCGGGGGCCGGGGGCGGGTCGGCTGGTTCCTCCTCGGCCGTGCCACCGGCCCGTTCCAGCAGGGCGGCCATGGTGCGCACGCTGGGGGCCTCGAACAGCGACACGGCGGAGAGCGCGATGCCGAACACGCGTTGCACCCGTTTGACCAGTTGCAGGGCCATCAGGGAGGTGCCGCCGAGGTCGGCGAAGTTGTCGTGGGAGCCGACCCCGTCGATGGCGAGCACGTCCTCCCACACCTTGGTCAGGCGGCGTTCCACCTCTCCCCGGGGCGGGACGAACTGCTGGGCGAGGTCGGGGCGGGGGAACCGGTCCCCGGGGGTGGTCGGGTCGTCGCCCTGGTCGACCCACTGCCGGATCCGGCCGGCGAGGTCGCCCGCGCTGACCAGGGTGCGGGTGACGGGGGCGGCGAGCACCCGGTCGAGGGCGGTCAGCGCCTGGTCCTCGGTGAGGGAGTGCTCGACCTGGCTGCTGCCGAAGTCCTGGTCGCGGAGGGCGTCGGCGGTGCTGGCCCAGGTGTCCCAGTTGATGGCGCTCCAGCCGGTGTTGCGGGCGGCGACGGCGTCGAGGAAGGAGTTCGCTGCGGCGTAGGCGGCGAAGCCGATGCCGCCGAGGGTGGTGGAGATCGAGGAGAACAGCACGCAGCGGTCGACGTCGACGTCGGCGAGGACCCGTTCGAGCACGCGGGTGCCTCGCACCTTCGGGGCGAAGTGGCGGGCCCGCACCGCGGGGTCGAGTTCGGCGAGCACCCCGAACGCGGCCGGGTCGGTGAGGCCGGCGAGGTGGATCACGGCGTCGAGGCGGCCGTGGCGGTGGGTCAGGGTGGTGACCAGGGCGCGCATGGCGTCCTCGTCGGTGATGTCGACGGTGGCGACCTCGACGCTGGCGCCCTGCTCGGCGAGGTCGGTGAGGCCGCGCAGCCGGGCGCGCAGCGCGGGGTCCTCGGCGGCGTCGAGGACGGCGGGCCAGTCCTCGCGGGCGGGCAGCGCGCGGCGGGTGGTGAGGACGACGTGGCCGCCGAGGCGGGCGGCGAGGCGGAGTCCGACCGCGCCGAGGCCGCCGGTGACCAGGGTGACGCCGTCGGCGCGGGGCCGCCACGGCGTGGGGGTGTCGGCGGGCTCGGCCGGCCGGTGGTCCAGGGTGGAGCGGACGCCGTCGCGGTGGGCGACGAAGCGGTCCGTCCCGGTCGCCCACATCTCGGCGGCGACGAGGGCGGGCAGGTCCTCGGTGGGCAGCCGGACGTCGACCGCCCGCACCAGCAGCGACGGGTACTCCTGGGGGATGACCAGGCAGGCGCCGAAGGCGGTGGCGCGTTCGGCGACGGGCACGTCGCCCGGTGCGACGGCGCGGGCGGAGTCGGTGACCACGGTGACCGGCAGCGGGGCCCGGCGGCGGCGCCGAGGGCGGTGGCCAGCGCGCACAGGCTGTCGAAGCCCAGGCGGAGTGCGTGGGTGGCGTCCCCGGCGGTGCGGGTGTCGACGCCCCACAGGTGGACGACGGCCGCCGGGAGCCCGGTGCGGTCCAGCAGCCGCCGGTAGTCGGCGGGGTCGTCGGGGCGGAGGACCCCGTTGTCCTCGTCGGGTTCCTCGCCGGGGTGGACCAGCACGCAGGTGTGGTCGGGCAGGCGGTCGGCGAGGGCGGCGCCGATCCCCCGGTCGTCGGCGAGGATCCACACCGGACCGGTCGGGGCGGGTGGCGGGGTGGCCGGCAGCGGCGCCGGTGTCCAGTGCGGCCGCAGGATCTCCGGGCCACCAGTGGCGGTGGGGGTTCGGGTGGCGGGGGTGGTGTCCCGGCGGCGCGGCCGGGGTGTGGCCGGCCGGGTCGGGGGCCGCGCCCGGCCGGGTGGTGGGGCCCGGGGGTGTGGCGGGGCTGGCCTCGATCCAGTACCGGCGGCGCTGGAACGGGTAGTCGGGGACGGTGGTCTTCCTGGCGCCCCGGCCCCGGTGGTAGGCGGCCCAGTCGACGTCGGCACCGGCGAGCCACAGTTGGGCGACGGCGTTGGCCAGCACGGCCTCGTCGGTGGCCGGGTCGGCCTCGGCGGGCAGGGTGGGCACGAGCAGCGGCCAGCGCCTCGGCTCGCAGTCCGGGTGGTTGCGGGCCATCGCGCCGAGGGACTGGCCTGGTCCCAGTTCGAGGAGCACGTCGTCCCCGCCGGCCAGGACGGTGCCGAGCATGTCGGCGAAGCGGACGGTGCTCACCATGTGCTGGGCCCAGTAGCCGGGGTCGGCCAGCTGCGACTCGGTGACGAGTTGACCGGTCACGTTGGACAGGTAGGGGATGGTGGGGGGCCGGGGGCTCAGGTTGCGCCGCGCCCAGTCGGTGAGGTCGTCGGCGACCGGTCGCAGGGCCTCCGAGTGGAAGGCGTGGCGGGTACGGAGCCGGCGCAGCGGGACCCCGTCGCGGGCGAGGCGGTCGGCGAGTTGGTCGACGGCGTCGGTGGCCCCGGAGACGACGACGAACCTCGGCCCGTTCTCGGCGGCGATGTCCACCCCCAGGCCGGTGGTGCCGTACCGGTGGCGCAGTTCGTCCGAGGACAGCGGGACGGCGGCCATCGCGCCCCGGGGGAGCCGGGAGATGAGGGTGGCGCGGACGGCGACGAGGCTGGCGGCCTCGTCGAGGGTGAGGGTGCCGGCGAGGCAGGCGGCGGCGAACTCGCCGATGCTGTAGCCGAGCAGGACGCGGGGCCGCACTCCCCAGGAGGACACGAGCTGGCCCAGGGCGTAGTCGACGGCGAACATGGCCGGCTGCACGACCTCGGTGCGGGCCAGGTCCCCGTCGTCGTCGGCGGCGGCGGGCCCGGTGTCCCGGCCCAGCAACCGGGCGAGGTCGTTCCCGCCGGTCTCCCGGTCCCGCAGCAGTTCCTCGACGGGGTCGCCGTCGAGGTGGCGGGCGAACACGGCGCGGCAGGCGTCGAGTGCCTCGGCGAAGACGGGTTCGGTGCGGTGGAGGCCGGCGACCATGCCCCGGTAGTGCTCGCCGACCCCGGCGAGCAGGAAACCGGTGGTACGGCCGGTGGTGGCGTCGACCCGGGTGGACAGCCGCTGGGCCGCCTGGGTGGTCACCGCGTCGGCGGCGTCGCTGGCGGAGGTGACGACCGCGGCCCTGCGGTGTTCCAGGACGGCCCGGCCGGTCTGGAGGGTGTAGGCGGCCGAGGGCAGGTCGGGGGTGCCCTGGAGGTAGGTGGCCAGGCGGGCGGTGGACTCGTCGGCGGCGGCGGCGTCCCGCCCGGACCAGACCAACACCTGGTGGCGGCGGGCGGGCAGCGGGGCGGTCGGGGTGGTGTCCGCCGGTTCCTCGAGGACGACGTGGGCGTTGGTGCCGCCCATGCCGAAGGCGCTCACCCCGGCCCGCCGGGGCCGGGACGACCGGGGCCAGGGCTGGCGGTCGGTGACGACGCGGATGCGGTCGCCGGAGCGGGCCAGCTGCGGGTTGGGGGTGGTGAGGTGGAGGGTGGCGGGGATCTCCTCGTGGCGCAGGGCCAGGGCGGTCTTGATCAGGCCGGTGACGCCGGCGGCGCGGTCGAGGTGGCCGAGGTTGGTCTTGGCCGAGCCGATGCGCAGCCGCACGCCCTCGGTGTCGAAGACCTGTTGGATCGCGGAGATCTCGGCGGCGTCCCCGAGGGGGGTGCCGGTGCCGTGGGCCTCCAGGTAGTCGAGGTCGGCGGGTTCGAGCCCGGCGGCGGCGAGGGCCTCGGCGACGACGGCGGCCTGTCCGGCGACGCCGGGGGCGGTGAACCCGACCTTGTCGGAGCCGTCGTTGTTGACCGCCCAGCCCCGGATGACGGCGTGGACGCGGTCGCCGTCGGCGAGCGCGTCCTCCAGCCGGCGCAGCGCGACGACGCCGACGCCGCTGCCGACGGGGGTTCCGGTGGCGGTGGCGTCGAAGGCCCGGCAGCTGCCGTCCCGGGAGGACATGCCCGCCTCCTGGTAGAGGTAGCCGACCCGGTGGGGCAGGGAGACGGTGACGCCGCCGGCCAGGACGAGGTCCGCCTCGCCGGCGAGGAGGGTGGAGCAGCCGAGGGACACCGCGACCAGCGAGGTGGAGCAGTAGCTCTGCACCGCGTAGGCGGGTCCGGTGAGGCCGAGGGCGTGGGCGACGCGGGTGGCCAGCGAGTCCTTGTCGTTGGCCAGTCCCACCTGGACCTGCCCGAGCAGTTCCAGCAGGTCGGGGTGGCCGAGCAGGTGGTGGGTCAGGTAGGTGCTCAGCGCGGCCCCGCCCACGACGCCGATGGTGCCGTCGAACCGGGCCGGGTCGACGCCGGCGTCCTCCAGGGCGTGCCAGGAGCTCTCCAGGAACAGCCGCTGCTGCGGGTCCAGCAGTTGGGCCTCCCGGGGCGTGTAGCCGAAGAACCCGGCGTCGAAGAGGTCGATGTCGTCGAGCACGGACCCGGCGCGCACGTAGTCGGGGTCGGCGAGCTGGTCGGCGGGCACCCCGGCGGCGCGCAGCTCCTCGTCGGTGAACCGGGAGATGGACTCGACACCGGACCGCAGGTTCGTCCACAGTCGGCGGACGTCCGGGGCGCCGGGGAACCGGCCGGCCATCCCGACGAGGGCGATGTCCGCTCCGGTGTCGCCCGACTCGCGTGCGCTTTCGGTCATGGATGACTCACCTATCGTGATCTCGTCACCGGAACGCCTGATCTCGGCAGAGGCTAGGTCTGGCTCCTGACCTGCCCCAATGTGGCGCGTCCACCGGGTGCCCATCTCGAAGTAACTACCGGCGGCGACGGGCGGCCACCGCCCGGCGGCGTTCGCCTCGGCGCGCCGCCCGGGTGGTGCCCGGTTCGGGGGTGTGGTCGTCGGGGTCGCGCACGAGTTCGGCGAACCGGGCGACGGTGGGGCGCTCGAACAGGTTCGCGGGGGCGAACTCGATGCCGAAGTGGCTGGAGAGGTGGGCCACCACGGACAGCCCGACCAGGGAGGTGCCGCCGAGTTCGAAGAAGGGGTCGTGGACGCCGACGCGGTCCACGCCCAGCTGGTCCTGCCAGACCTCGGCGATGTGCCGTTCGGTGTCGTCCCGGGGCGCCAGGTAGGGGGTGCGCAGCGTGGGCCGGGGGCGGCGGCGCTCCGCTGGCACGCCGCCGGCGGCGGCCTCGACCTCGGGGCCGGTGCCGGTGGCCTGGGCGGTGAGGCCGTCGAGGGTGTCGCCGAGCGCGTAGACGTGCGGGGGGCCGGCGGCGACCACCCGGGTGAGGGCGTCGAGGCCGGCGGCGTCGCTGATGCCGGACCGCGCGCGGTAGCGCAGCATCCTGGCGCGGAGTTCGGGGGCGTCGGCCAGCGCCTCGGTCTGCCACCGGTCGCGTCGCCACGGTCCCCAGGCGACGGAGACGACGCGGTCGGCGATCGCCCCGGTGCCGTCGTGGGCGAGCGCGAAGGCGTCGAGGAACGCGTTGGCGGCGGCGTAGTCGGTCTCGCCGAAGCCGCCGACGGCGGTGACGGCCGAGGAGAACAGGGCCAGCAGGGGGACGGGGCGGCGGCGCAGCGCCTCGGCCAGGGCGAGGGTGCCGGCGATCTTGGGGGCGAGGACGGCGTCGGCCCGCTCCCGGGTGCGGTGCTGGAGGAGGCCGCCGCCGGCGACACCGGCGAGGTGCAGGACGCCGTCGAGGGGGCCGAGGCGCTCGTGGGCCTCCTCCAACGCGGCCGAGACCGCGTCGGGGTCGGTGACGTCGGCGGTGAAGGGGTGCGCCTCGACGCCGGCGGCCCGCAGGGCGCGGAGCTCGCCGATCACCCTCGCGTCCTCGCCCCTCGGGTGCTCGGCCAGCACGGTGTCCCACCGGTCGGCCGGGGGCAGGGTGCGGCGGTGCAGCAGGGCCAGGCGCGGGCGCAGCGGGGCGAGCTGGGCGGCGAGGGCGAGGGCGAGTTCACCGGTCCCGCCGGTGATCGCGTAGGTGCCGCCCTCCCGCCACACCCGCCGGGTGGGGACAGCGGGCAGGGTGAGGGGGTCCAGCACCGCGCGCCACCGCCGGCCGCGCCGCCAGGCGTGCGCGGTGTCGGGTGGGGTGGGTGCGGCCAGCGCGGACAGTTCGATGTGGACGTGGCGGGCGTGGTCGGTGGCGTCCGGGTCGAGGTCGACGCAGGAGACGCGGGCCGAGGGGTACTCGCGTCGGATGCTTCGGCTGAGCCCGGCGGGCAGGGCGCGGAGGGGGTCGAGGGTCTCCCCGCCGAGGACGTCGGCGGCGCCGGTGCTGGCGACGAGCAGGTGCAGCGGTCGGGTGGGGGCGACGGCGGAGGCGGCCTGGACGAGGGCGACGAGGCTGTGCGGGCCGTCCCGCAGGGCCGTGGGGGTGTCGGGGGCGGGGCGCAGGCCGAGGGCGTGCACGACCCGCAGTGGACCGGTTCCGGTGTCCACCTCGGACAGCAGCTGGCGGAGGTGGTCGGCCTCGCCAGGGTCGAGCTCGTGCGGCGGGTGCCCGTCGAGGCGGAGGACCTGCCCGGGGCGCATGGCGACCGGGGTGTGGCCGGTGGCGCGGAGCCCGTCGGCGAGGGCGTCGTCGTGGGCGAGGACGAGCACGGTGCCGGGTTCGGCCGGTGCCAGGGCGCGCGGGGACTCGTCGCGGTGCCAGGTGGGTCCGTGGAAGGTGATCCCGGGAGCGGGGGCACCTGGTCGGGTGTCGGCGTGGCCGGTGGTCTCCGGCCAGTGGCGGACCCGGTGGAAGCGGTAGGTCGGCAACCGCAGGGTGCGGGCACCGGGGCGGCTCAGTGGCGTCAGGTCGACGCCGATCCCCCGTTCCCAGAGCCGGCCGACGAGGTCGAGCCAGCCGCGTTCGTCGGAGGCGTCGGGCAGGGGGAACTCCCCGGTTCCCGTCGTGGACAGGACGACCTCGGTCCCGGCCTCGACCTCGGGGTCGGGGTCGGAGGCGGGGTCGGAGGCGTCCTGGCCCAGGCCCCAGGCGGCCAGCCGCTCGGCGAGTTCCGGGCGGGCGTCGTCGGTGGCCTCGACGGCGTGCGGGGTGTCGCCGGTGGTGGGCGTGGTGGTGCGGGTGGCCGCGGCGCGCAGGGCGGTGACCGCCTCGGTGGGTTCGGAGGCGACGACGGCGAGGCGGTGGGCGAGGGCGGCCCGGCCGGCGGCCAGGGTGTGGGCCACGTCGGAGAGCCGGAGTTCGGGGTGGGCGTCGAGGTGGTCGGCGAGGGCGACGGCGTTGTCCCGCGCCGCCTGGTGGGTGGCTCCGGACACGGTGAGCAGGTGGGGGCCGGGGTGCCCGGTGTCCTGGTGGTGGTGGGTGGGGTCGGGCGCGGCCTCCAGGACCAGGTGGGCGTTGGTGCCGGACCAGCCGAAGGAGCTGATGCCGGCCCTCAGCGGCTGGCCGGGCGCCCCCGGGAGGGGGTGGGTGCCGGTGGCGGGGCGCACCGGCCCGTCGAGGTCGACCTGGTCGCTGGGGGTGGTGAGGTGCTGGTTCGGGGGGAGCCGCCGGGCCCGCAGGGCCAGGACCGCCTTCACCAGGCCCGCCATGCCCGCCGCGACGAGCAGGTGGCCGACGTTGCTCTTGGCGGCTCCGACCAGCAGCGGCCGGTCGTCGTCCCGGCGGGAGAACACCTCGCGCAGGACGCCGAACTCGATGGCGTCGCCGAGGGCGGTGCCGGAACCGTGCGCCTCGACGAAGTCCAGGTCCCCGGGGCGGAGCCCGGCGTCGGCGAGGGCGTCGGTGATGGCCGCCCGCTGGGCCGCGCCGCTGGGCGCGGTGAGGCCGTTGGTGTGCCCGTCGGAGTTGGTGGACGTGCCGCGCAGCACCGCGTGCGGTGGGGCGTCCTCGGGGCGCACGTCCCGGGACCGGCGCAACACCACCGCCGCACCGCCCTCGCCGATGACGTAGCCGTCGGCGGCGGCGTCGAAGACCTTGCAGTGCGCGTCCTCGGCGAGCATGTGGGACTTGCAGGCCTGCACGAACACCTCGGGGCTGAGGGTGGCCGAACTGGCGGCGACGATGGCGGTGTCGCACTCGCCCGCCCGCAGGCTGCGCACCGCGAGGTGCACGGCCACGAGGGACGAGGAGCAGGCGGTGTCGACGGTGAGGCAGGGGCCGCGCAGGTCGAGGTGGTAGGCGATGCGGCCGGCGGCGGCGCTGGCCGAGGTGCCCAGGGCGAAGAGGGGGTCGTCGGCGAGGGACCGGCCCTCCGCCTCGGCCTGCCGCGCCTGGTACTGCTGCGAGTCGGTCATGCCGAGGAACACACCGGTGCGGCTGCCGCGCACCCGGTCGGCGGACAACCCGGCGTCCTCCAGGGCCGACCACACCAGTTCCAGCACCATCCGGTGCTGCGGGTCGAGCCGTACCGCCTCGCGGGCCGTGTAGCCGAACAGGGTGGCGTCCCAGTCGGCGATGTCGGGCAGGTAGGCGGCGCGCTGGGTGTAGGCGCGGCCGGGGGCGGCGCGGTCGGGGTCGTGGTAGGCGGCGGCGTCCCACCGGCCGGCGGGTACGTCGGTGACGGGGTCGGTGCCCTCGACGAGGAGCCGCCAGTAGGCGTCGGGGCTGTCGGAACCGCCGGGGAAGCGGCAGGCCATGCCGACGAGGGCGACGGTGTCCCCGGTCGCCGGTGCGGCCTCGGGCCGTCGGGGTGGGCGTGGCTCGGCGACGTCCTCGTGGAACAGCGCGGCGAGCAGGTGCCGGGCCAGGTCGCGGGGGGTGGGGTGGTCGAAGGCGGCGGACACGGCCAGGGACACCCCGGTCTCGGCGGCGAGGGCGTCGCGGATGCGGACGGCGGCCAGCGAGCCGACCCCGAGGTCGGTGAACGACCGGCGGGCGGGGACCGTGCCCCCGGCGGGCTGGTCCAGGGCGTCGGCGACGGTCCGGGTGACCAACCGCACCAGGTGGCGTTCCCGGGTGGCCGAGGGGAGGGCGGCGAGCCGGTCGCGGGTGGCGGCGCGGCGCGCCGCCCGCTCTGGGGAGTCGTCCCCGCCGGCTCCGGAGGTGGCGTCCGCGTCCGGTGGCGCGGCGGGACGGCCGGTGGGGTCGGTCGTCCCGGCGGTCGCCGCCGGCTCCAGGCCGCCGCCGAGCCAGTAGTGGCGGCGTTGGAAGGCGTAGGTGGGCAGGTCGACGGGGTGGCGGGCCGGGAGGACCCGCCGCCAGTCGACGGTGCGGCCCAGGGTGTGCAGCCGGGCCAGTGCGGCCAGCGGACCGTCCTCGACGGACACGACGATGTCGGGGCCTGGGGAGGTGGCCGGGGGGCTGGTGCCGAGGACGAGGTGGACGGTGGTGCCCTCCCCGGCCAGCGCGGCCAGGTCCACCGCCCCGGCGGTGCCGGTCGACGGGCCCGGCCGGTCGGACCAGTAGGCGGGGTCGAGCCAGTCCCGGGTGGACACCGGCCGCTCGGCCACCGCCGGCAGGTCGGGTTCGTGGAAGGTCACCGCGTCGAGGACGGCGCGGTGCTGGTCGGGGGTGGCGGTCAGCACGCGGAGGGCGTCGGCCCTGGACCACAACCCGGCGGCGACCGCCGCCGCGTACTCGCCGGCGCCGGCGCCGGCGACCACCTCGGGGGTGATGCCGGCGGAGACGACCAGGTCGAACAGGGCGATCTGGTGGGCGATCCGCTCCCCCGCCGGGCGCAGCTCCTCGTAGCTGGCGGCGAACACCGGGAACCGGGCGGCGAGGTCCTCGGCCTGGCCGGGTGGGAGTTCCCCGGTGAACACGACGGCGACCGCCGGGTCCTCGACCTCCTGCGTTCCGACGAGCAGGGCGGCGCCGGCTGGGGCGGCCGTGCCCTCGGCGGCGAGGACGTCGAGTCCGGCGCGGAGGCTGGCGAGGTCGTCGCCGAGGACGACGGCCCGGGTCTCCAGCGCGGCCCGACCGGTGCCCAACGTCCACGCCACCGCGTGCGGGTCGACGTCGGCGGCGGTGTCGAGGGCGTCCCGCAGCCGCGCGGCCTGCGCGCGCACTCCGTCGGGGGTGCGGGCGGACACCGGCCACACCGTGGTGGTCGGGGCGGTGGTGGCGGTGGGGGGCGTGGGGGCTCCGGGTGCCTGTTCGAGGATCAGGTGCACGTTGGTGCCGCTGAAGCTGAAGGAGGACACCGCGCCGCGCCGGGGGCGGTCCCGGGCTGGCCACGGTGTCGGCTCGGTGAGCAGGCGCAGCGCCCCGGTGCGCCAGTCGACGCGGGTGGTGGGCCGCTCGGTGTGCCGGGTGCGGGGCAGGGTTCCCTCCCGCAGTGCCATGACCATCGAGAGCAGGCCCGCCATGCCCGAGGCGGCCTGGGTGTGGCCCAGCACCGACTTGACCGAGCCCACGTGCAGCGGGTCGTCCCGGTCCCGCCCGTAGGTGGCCTGGAGGGCGTGGGCCTCGATGGTGTCCCCCAGCGGGGTGCCGGTGCCGTGCGCCTCGACGGCGTCGACGGCGGTCCCGGGTAGTCGGGCGTCGTCGAGCGCGGCCTGGATGACGCGGCGCTGCGCCGGGCCGTGCGGGGCGGTGAGCCCGTTGGACGCGCCGTCGGAGTTGACGGCGGAGCCCCGCAGGACGGCGAGGACCGGCCGGCCCTGGGCGAGGGCGTCGGACAGCCGTTGCACGAGGACCATGCCGGCTCCCTCGCCCCAGCCGATGCCGGTGGCGTCCTCGGCGAAGGGCCGGCAGACGCCGTCGGGCGCGGAGCCGCGCAACGTGCCGAACTCGACGAGCATGTCGGGTTGGCCGAGGATGGCGGCGCCGCCGGCCAGCGCCAGCGAGCACTCCCCGGCCCGCAGCGCCCGCACCGCCAGGTGCAGGGCGAGCAGCGCCGACGAGCAGGCGGTGTCGACGGTGGCGGTGGGGCCCTCCAGCCCGAGGGTGTAGGCGATGCGGCCGGAGGCGATGCTGGTGGTGCGGCCGGTCATGACGTGCCCGGCGACGTCGGCGGCCTCCGGCGCGCCCCTCCCGTACTCCTGGGCGACGACTCCCAGGTAGACGCCGGTGTCGCCGCCCCGCAGGGACGTGGGGGCGATGCCGGCGCGTTCGGCGCTCTCCCAGGCCAGTTCCAGCAGGACCCGTTGTTGCGGGTCCATCGCCAGCGCCTCCCGTTCGCCGATGTCGAACGGGTCCGGGTCGAACCAGCCGGCGTCGCGCAGGAAGCTCCCGCTCCGGGCGTAGGTGGTGCGCGGGTTGGTGGGGTCGTCGTCGAACAGGTCGTCGAGCCGCCAGCCCCGATCGGTGGGGAACGGACCGACCGGGTCGGGCCCGTCGGCGAGCAGCCGCCACAGCGCCTCGGGGGTGTCGGCCCCGCCGGGGAACCGGCAGGCCATGCCGACGACCGCGATCGGCTCGTGGGCCCTGTCCTCCAGTTCCGCCAGCTGGCGGCGCGCGTGGCGCAGGTCCACCGTCGCGCGCTTGAGGTAGTCCAGGTACTTCTCTTCGCTGGCCACGGGGGTTCTCCTTGCGGGCGGGGACGGGCGGCTCAGGAGGTGCCCAGCTCGCTGTCGAGCAGGGCGAACATGTCCTCCGCGGACGCGTCGGTCACGTCGTCGTGGCCGCGGGCGTCACCGTCGGGGCCGCCGGGGGCGGCGGCCCGGGTCGACCAGGTGGACAGCAGCCGCCGCAGGGCCGGTTCCACTCCCGAGTAGGCCTCGTCGGTGGGGTCGGCGGAGGCCAGGAGCTCCTCCAGGCGGTGGATCCGCTCGCGCAGCGGGGCGGCCCGGTCGGCGGGCGGGGCGTCGGTGCCGGCGTCGCCGACGAGTTCGGTGAGCAGGGCACCGGCGACGGCCTGCGGGCTGGGGTGGTCGAACACCAGGGTCGCGGGCAGCCGCAGGCCGGTGGCGGCGGCGAGCCGGTTGCGGAGTTCGACGCCGGTGAGGGAGTCGAGGCCGAGTTCGGTGAACGGCTGCTGCGGGCGGATGCGCCGGTGGTCGGCGTGGCCGAGGACGACGGCGAGTTGGGTGGTGACGACGTCGAGCACCACCCGCTGCCGTTCCATGCCGGACAGGCCCGGGAGTTCCTCGGTCCAGGCGGTGTCCAACCCGGTGGTGGCGGCGCTGGCCTGGCGTCGAACGGTGCGCCGGACGAGGCCGTGCAGCATCGGGGGCGCGGTCCCGGCGGTGGCTTCCAGCCGGGCGGTGTCGACGAGGATGGGCACCACCACGGGGCTGGTCGAGCGGTGGGCGGTGTCGAGCAGCGGCAGCGCCCGTTCCGGGCGGAGCGGGGTGATCCCGCCCCGGGAGATGCGGGCGACGTCCTGTTCGGACAGCCCGGCGCCCATGCCGATCCCTTCCCACAGGCCCCAGGCCAGCGCGCGGGCCGGGCGGCCGGTGGCGGCCCGGCGGAGGGCCACCGCCTCCACGGCGGCGTTGGCGGCGGCGTAGTTGGCCTGGCCGGGCGCTCCCATCAGGCCGGCGGCCGAGGAGAACAGGGTGAGGAAGGACAGGTCGAGGTCGGCGGTGAGCCGGTCGAGGTGGTGGGCGGCGTCGGCCTTGGGCGCGAGGACGGCGTCGACGCGGTCGGGGGTCAGGGTGCCGAGCAGCCCGTCGTCGACGACCCCGGCGACGTGGACGACCCCGGTGAGGGGGTGCGCGGCGTCGATGCCGTCCAGCAGGGCCCGGGTCTGGTCGGGGTCGGCGACGTCGCAGGCGACGAGGGTGGCGGTGGCGCCCAGGTCCGCCAGGTGGGCGACGAGGTCGGTGGCGCCGGGGGCGTCGGGGCCCCGGCGTCCGGTGAGCAGCAGGTGGCGGACGCCGTGGTGGGTGACGAGGCGTTCGGCCACGGCTCTTCCGACGCCGCCGGTGCCGCCGGTGACGAGCACCGTGCCCTCGGGGTCGGGGGGTCGGGGCACGGTGACGACGACCTTGCCGACGTGCCGGGCCTGGCTCATGAACCGCAGGGCGTCCCCGGCCTGGCGGACGTCCCAGCAGGAGACGGGCAGCGGGTGGATCCGGCCCTGGTCGAACAGGGGGAGGAGTTCGGTGAACATCTCCCGGATCCGCACCGGACCCGCCTCCAACAGGTCGAACGACCGGTACTCCACCCCCGGGAACTCCCCCGGGTCCCGCAGGTCGGTCTTGCCCATCTCCACGAACCGACCCCCCTCGCCCAACAACCCCCTTGAGGCGTCGACGAACTCCCCCGCCAACGAGTTCAGCACCACGTCCACCCGCCCGAACCGCTCCGCGAACCCGGTGTCCCGCGAGGACGCCACCCGCTCCGGGCCACCCCCAACGCCTCCACGAACCCCCGCTTCACCGGCCCGCACGTCCCGTACACCACCGCACCCCACTCCCGGGCCAACTGCACCGCCGCCATCCCCACCCCACCGGCGGCCGAGTGCACCAACACCGACTCCCCCTCGACCAACCGGCCCAGGTCCCGCAACCCGTACCAGGCGGTCAGGAACGTCACCGGCACCGTCGCCGCCTCCGCGAACGACCACGACCCCGGGAACCGGGACCACATCCGGTGGTCGACGACCACCTCGGAGGCGAACCCGCCCTCGCACAGGCCCATCACCCGGTCACCCACGGCGAACCCGTCCACCCCGCGTCCGACCTCGGTGACGACCCCGGCGGCCTCCAGGCCCAACGGCAGGGGTTCGCCCGGGTACATGCCGAGCACGGTCATGACGTCGCGGAAGTTCACCCCGGACGCCCGCACCGACACCCGGATGGCGCCCTCGGGCAGGTCCTCGACCGGCTCGGTGGCCTCGGGGGCGACGCCGTCGACGCTGCCGCGCCCGTCGGCGGCCAACCGCCAGGTCCCCTCGGGGGGCGGGGCCACCGTGGCGGCGGGGGACGGCTGGAGCCGGGGCACCCACACCGCGGCGTCCCGGACGGCGGTCTGGGGTTCGCCGACGGCGACGGCGGACCGGACCTCGTCCAGGGGGACCCCGCTGCCCGGGGGCAGGTCGACGAGCAGGATCCGGCCGGGGTCCTCGGACTGGGCGGACCTGACCATGCCGCCCACCGCGGCGGCGGTCGCGGTCACCGGGGCGTGGTGCGCGGGGTGGGTGGCGGCCCCGC
The DNA here is from genome assembly GCF_000429185.2 of Actinoalloteichus caeruleus DSM 43889. Lineage (GTDB taxonomy): Bacteria > Actinomycetota > Actinomycetes > Mycobacteriales > Pseudonocardiaceae > Actinoalloteichus_B > Actinoalloteichus_B caeruleus. The sequence continues at coordinate 1,727,971 of NZ_AUBJ02000001.1, forward strand.
CCCGGGTGACGACGACGAGGCGGGCCCCGGACCACCGCTCCTCGGCGAGGAAGGTCTGGAGCACGGCGAGGGTGGCGTGGGTGGCGGCGCGCACCGACCGGGGTTCGTCGTCGGCCGGCGGGAAGGCGGGCCACACCAGGGTGTCGGGTTCACCGTCGACGGCGGCGAGTGCGTCGGCGGGGGCGAACTCGTCGAGGACGTGCCAGCTGCCGGTGTCCTCGGTGGCCGTGGGGCTGGCGGAGGTCCACTCGACGCGGTAGAGCGGGTCCTCCTCGGCGGCGGTGGTCCCCTCCGGGGTGGCCACGGTGGCCTCCCGGAACGCGGTGACCCGCCCGGTGAGCACCGGTTGCCCGGCGCCGTCGGCGAGCAGGACGTCCAGTTCGCCGGTGCCGAGGCGGTGGAGGACGGCCCGGACCTCGGCTGCGCCGACGGCGTGCAGGCGCAGCCCGGCCCAGGTGGCGGTGACGGTGTCGGCCCCGAGCAGGCCGGCGGTGCGGGCGGCGGCCAGGGCGGTGTCGAGCAGGGCGGGGTGGAGGTCGAAGTGCCGGGCGTCCCGGGCGTGGTCGGCGGGCAGGTCGAGGTCGGCGAGGGCCAGGTCCTCGGAGCGCCGCAGGCGGCGGAGCGCGCCGCCCTCGCTGACGGAGAGCTCCTCCACGTCGCCGGTCTCCGGGGGCGAGGGCACCGTGGCGGCGCCGCCGCTGGTCAGGCGTCCGGTCGCCAGCTCGGTCCACGGGGTGGTGCCCTCGACCCGGCCGTGGACGGACAGGGCGCTGGCCGCGTCGCCGTCGGGGACGAGGGTGACCCGGAGGTGGACGTCGGCGGCGTCGGGGACCGCCAGCGGTTCGGCCACCTGGAACTCGGCGACGGTGTCGTGCCCGGCCTCGTCGCCGGCCCGGACGGCGGCCTCCAGCAGCGCGCCGACCGTGACGACGACCCGCCCGCGCACCGGGTGGTCGGCCAACCAGCCGTGGGTTCCCGAGGCGAGCCGGCCGGTGAGCACCACCCCGCCGTCCCCGGGGAGGTCGACGACGGCGCCCAGCACCGGGTGGTCGGCGGCGGCCACGCCGAGACCACGGGGGTCGGCGGACTGGTCGGAGCCGCTCAACCAGAACCGTTCCCGCTGGAACGGGTAGGTGGGCAGGCCGACGACCTCGCCGCGCCCGAGCACGGTGTCCCAGCCGACCGGGGTGCCCGCGCAGAACAGGGCGCCGAGCGCGGTGAGCACGTGCGCCGGTTCGTCGCCGTCGCGCCGCAGGGTGGACACGACGGGCACGGTCTCGTCGAGCACCAGGCCGGCCATCCCGGCCAGGGTGGAGTCGGCACCGACCTCGACGACGGCGGTGGCCCCGAGGTCACCGAGCTTGGCGAGGTTGTCGGCGAACCGCACGGTGGAGCGGACGTGCTCGGCCCAGTAGGCCGGCTCCGTCCACCGGTCCGCGGTGCCACCGGTGACGTTGGACAGCCCGACGAGCTGGGGTTCCCGGAACTCGAGGGTCTCGAGGACACGGGTGAACTCGGCCAGCACCGGGTCCATGCGGGCGCTGTGGAAGGCGTGCGACACCCGCAGCCGGGTGGCCTTCACGCCCCGCCCGGTCGCGGCGGCCACCACCTGCTCCACGGCGTCGGCGTCGCCGGAGACCACGACCGAGGTCGGGCCGTTGACGGCGGCCACCTCGACGCCCTCGACGAGCAACGCGTCCACGGTGGACGGGGTGGCGGCAAGGGCGGCCATCGCGCCGCCGGGGGGTAGCCGCCGCATCAGGCCGGCGCGGGCGGCGACGACCCGGCAGGCGGCGGGCAGGTCCCACACCCCGGCGACGTGCGCGGCGGTCACCTCGCCGATGGAGTGGCCGCCGACGATGTCCGGGCGCACTCCCCAGGAGGCGAGCAGCCGGTACAGGGCGGTCTGGACGGCGAACAGCGCGGGCTGGGCGTGGCCGGTGTCGTCGAGCAGGTCCTGGTCGGCGCCGAGGACGGCGTCGCGCACCGAGAACCCGACCTCGGGGTCGAGGGCGGCGCACACCTCGTCGAAGGCGTCCCGGTAGGCGGGGAAACGGGCGTGCAGCTCGCGGCCCATGCCGGCCCGCTGGGTGCCCTGGCCGCCGAAAAGGACGGCGAGCCGTGGGGGCACGGCGGTCCCGGTGCGGACCCGGGGGTCGGGCTGGTCGCGGGTGAGCGCGTCGAGGCCGGCCAGCGCCCCGGCGTGGTCCTCGGCCAGTACGACCGCCCGGAAGTCCAGTCGCGCCCGGGTGGTGGCGAGGCTGCGGGCGACGGTGCCCAGCGGCAGTTCGGGGTGGGCGGTGAGGTGGGCGGCGAGCCGGCCGGCCTGGGCGCGCAGCGCCTCCTCCGACCGGGCGGTCACCACCAGCGGCGCCGGGGACGTCTCCGGGGCGGCCGGGGCGGGTTCGACCGGCGGGCCCTGTTCGAGGACGACGTGGGCGTTGGTGCCGCTAATCCCGAAGGAGGACACGGCGGAGCGGCGGGGCCGGCCGGTGTCCGGCCACGCCGTCGGGTCGCTGGCCAGGGCGACGGTGCCGCCGGACCAGTCGACGTGGCTGCTGGGTTCGCTGACGTGCAGGGTGCGGGGCACCCTGCCGTGGCGCATGGCCTGCACCATCTTGATGACGCCGGCGACGCCGGCGGCGGCCATCGAGTGCCCGATGTTGGACTTGATGGAGCCCAGGAGCAGGGGGCGGTCGGGGGTGCGGCCCTGCCCGTAGGTGGCGATCAGCGCCTGCGCCTCGATGGGGTCGCCGAGCGCGGTGCCGGTTCCGTGCGCCTCGACGACGTCGACATCGCCGGTGGACAGGCCAGCCGAGGCCAGCGCGGAGCGGATCACCCGCTGCTGGGAGGGCCCGTTGGGGGCGGTGAGGCCGTTGGAGGCGCCGTCGGAGTTGATGGAGGTCCCCCGGATGACGCCGTGCACCCGGTGCCCGTTGCGGAGGGCGTCGGACAGCCGCTCCACCAGCACCATGCCGGCGCCCTCCGACCAGGCGGTGCCGTCGGCGTCGTCGGAGAAGGACTTGCAGCGGCCGTCCGGGGACAGGCCGCGTTGGCGGGCGAACTCCACGTAGATGGTGGGCACCGACAGCACGGTGACGCCGCCGGTGAGGGCCATCGAGCACTCGCCGGCGCGCAGCGACCGCACGGCGTGGTGCAGGGCGACCAGGGAGGAGGAGCAGGCGGTGTCGACGGACACGACGGGACCCTCGAACCCGAAGGTGTAGGCGAGGCGCCCGGAGGCGACCGAGCAGCCGTTGCCGGTGAGCAGGTAGCCCTCGACGTCGTCGCGGGGGCTGCTGCGGTGGTTGTACTCGGCGGCGGGGATGCCAACGAAGACGCCGGCGTCGCTGCCTTTCAGGCCGGTCGGGTCGATCCCGGCGTGTTCGAAGGTCTCCCAGGCGGTCTCCAGCAGGATCCGCTGCTGCGGGTCCATCGCCAACGCCTCGCGGGGGGAGATGCCGAAGAACTCGCGGTCGAAGTCGGCGGCCCCGGTGAGGAACCCGCCGCGCCGGGTGTAGCAGCGGCCCACGGCGGCGGGGTCGTCGTCGAAGAGGTTGGCCAGGTCCCAACCCCGGTCGGTGGGGAAGTCCGAGGTGGCGTCGCGGCCGGTGTCGACGAGGTCCCACAGGGTGTCCGGGTCGACCACGCCACCCGGGTAGCGGCAGCCCATGCCGACGATGGCGATCGGTTCGGTCGAGCGGTCCTCGATGCGCTTGAGCCGGTTGCGGGTCTCGTGCAGCTCCGAGGTCACCTGCTTGAGCAGGTGCAGCATCCTGTCTTGTTCCACCATGGGGGACCTCGCTGGGTTCGCGCTGGTTGTCGCTGGTCTCTGGGGCGGGCCGCGCTAGGAGATGCCGAACTCCTCGCTGAGGAGGTCCGCGAGTTCGTCGGCGGAGGCGTCGGCGATCCGGTCTCCGACGCCGACGGCCCCGGCTGCCCCGGCCTCGGTGTCGGGGGTGGTGAGCCGCTCGGCGAGGGCGTGCAGCCGCGCGGCGAGCGCGGCCCGGCCGGACTCGTCGGCGCCGAGCGCGTCGACGGCGGCGTCGATCCGGTCGAGTTGGGCGAGGAGCGCGGAGGTGGACGGGACGCCGTCCAGGTCCAGTTCCGCCAGCAGCGCCCGGCCGACGGCCCTGGGTGTGGGGTGGTCGAAGGTGACGGTGGCGGGCAGGGTGAGGCCGGTGGCCGCGTTGAGCCCGTTGCGGAACTCGACGGCGAGGAGCGAGTCGAACCCGAGGTCGGCGAAGGCCTCGTCCGGCTGGACCCGGCGGGTGCCGTCGTGACCGAGGACGGCGCTGGCGCGGTCGACGGCGAGTTCGGTGAGCCGTTCCGCCGCCTCGGCGGGGGACAGCCCGGCCAGCTGCCGGACCAGGGTGGAGGTGTCGGGGGCGGGGGCGGTGGTGGTGGCGGTGCGGCGCACCGGTCCGGCCAGGTCCCGCAGCAGCGGCGGGGCGGCGGCCCCGAGCCGGCGGGGGTCGACCCGCAGCGGGACGAGCAGCGCCTCGGGTCGCCGGGTGGCCTGGTCGAACAGTCCGAGCGCCTGGTCGGCGGTCAGTGGCGGGAAGCCCTGTTCGGCGAGGCGGCGGCGGTCGGTGTCGGTGAGGTCGCCGGCCATGCCGGTGTCCGCCCACAGGCCCCAGGCCAGGGACTGGCCGGGCAGGCCCCGCTGCCGGCGGCGGAGGGCGACGGCGTCGAGGGTGGCGTTGGCCGAGGCGTAGCCGGCCTGCCCGGGGGCTCCGAGGACCCCGGCGGAGGAGGAGAACCCGACGAAGAAGGACAGGTCGTGGGTGCGGGTGGCCTGGTCGAGCAGCTCCGCCGCGTCGGCCTTGGGCGCCAGCAGCGCTCGGACGCGGTCGGCGGTGAGCGAGCCGAGGACACCGTCGTCGACGGTCCCGGCGGCGTGCACCACGCCCTGCAGATCGGGGTGGGCCCCCAGCAGCGCGGTCAGGGAGTCCTGGTCGGTGACGTCGCAGGCGGTGACGGTGACGGCGCCGTCGTGGTCGGCGACGAGGTCGGCGGCTCCCGGGGCGTCCAGGCCCCGGCGGCTGGCGACGACGACGTGCCGGGCGCCCCACGCGCTGACCAGGTGGCGGACGAGGTGCGCGCCGACCCCGCCGGTGCCGCCGGTGACCAGGACGGGGGCGTCGGGGTCGAAGGCCCTGGGCACGGTGACGACGATCTTGCCGACGTGCCGGGCCTGGCTCATGAACCGCAGGGCCTCGGAGCACCGGCGGATGTCCCAGGTGGACACGGGCAGGGGGGTGAGGGAGCCGTCCTCGAACAGGGGGAGGAGTTCGGTGAACATCTCCCGGATCCGCACCGGACCCGCCTCCAACAGGTCGAACGACCGGTACTCCACCCCCGGGAACTCCCCCGGGTCCCGCAGGTCGGTCTTGCCCATCTCCACGAACCGACCACCCTCGCCCAACAACCCCCTTGAGGCGTCGACGAACTCCCCCGCCAACGAGTTCAGCACCACGTCCACCCGCCCGAACCGCTCCGCGAACCCGGTGTCCCGCGAGGACGCCACCCGCTCCGGGGCCACCCCCAACGCCTCCACGAACCCCCGCTTCACCGGCCCGCACGTCCCGTACACGACCGCACCCCACTCCCGGGCCAACTGCACCGCCGCCATCCCCACCCCACCGGCGGCCGAGTGCACCAACACCGACTCCCCCTCGACCAACCGGCCCAGGTCCCGCAACCCGTACCAGGCGGTCAGGAACGTCACCGGCACCGTCGCCGCCTCCGCGAACGACCACGACCCCGGGAACCGGGACCACATCCGGTGGTCGACGACCACCTCGGAGGCGAACCCGCCCTCGCACAGGCCCATCACCCGGTCACCCACGGCGAACCCGTCCACCCCGCGTCCGACCTCGGTGACGACCCCGGCGGCCTCCAGGCCCAACGGCAGGGGTTCGCCCGGGTACATGCCGAGCACGGTCATGACGTCACGGAAGTTCACCCCGGACGCCCGCACCGACACCCGGATCTCGCCGAGGCCCAGCGCCTCGCGGCGGGCGGTGTCCACCCGGACCCCGTCGAGGGAGCCGCCGGGTTCGGTACCAACCGTCCACGGCGTGCCCGGCAGGGACAGCCCGCCGTCGACGGGGCGCATCCTCGGTGCCCAGAGCCGACCGGAACGCAACGCCAGCTGCGGTTCGCCGGCGGCGACCGCGCCCCGGACCTCGGGGGCGTTCACCGACAGGGGGCGGTCGGTGTCGACGAGCAGGATCCGCCCCGGGTTCTCCGACTGCGCCGAGCGCAGCAGCCCCCACACCCCCGCGGCGGCCGGGTCCACCGGTGCCTCCGCCAGGCCCTCGTCCGGGTCGGCGGTGACCGCGTCGCGGGTGAGGACGACGAGCCGGGTGCGGGTGAACCGGTCGGCGGCGAGGAACGTCTGGACGAGGTCGAGGGCGGCGACCGGGCCGGTGCCGCTGGCCGCCTCCCAGAACAGGACGTCGGGTGCGGTGTCGAGGTCGCGGAGGGCGTCGGCGCCGGTGACGCGGTCCCACGACCAGCCGACGGTGCCCTCGGTGGGGCGTTCCACCGCCCGCCACGCCACCTCGTGCAGGGCGCCCCCGGTGGCCGCGGCGGCGCGCACACCCTCGGGGGAGGCGGCGCGGAGCATCAGCCGGTCGACGGTGAGGACGGGGACGCCCTCGGCGTCGACGGCGCGCAGGGAGACGGTGTTGTCGCTGAGCCGGGAGACCCGCACCCGGACGGCGGTCGCTCCCGAGGCGTGCGGGGTGACCCCGCGCCAGGAGTAGGGCAGCAGCGGGCCGCCGTCCCCGGCGGGCAGCAGCTGGGCGGCGCCGACGGCGTGCAGGGCGGCGTCGAGCAGGGCCGGGTGCACGCCGAAGGCGGTGGCCGAGGCGTGTTCCGGTTCGGGCAGTTCCACGGAGGCGAGGGCGTGGTCGCCGTCGCGCCGGGTGGCGCGCAGCCCCGGAAGGCGGGGCCGTAGTCCAGGCCGGCGGCGGCGAAGGTCTCGTACACGCCGTCGGTCCCCGCCGACACGGGGGCGCGGCGGGCGAGGTCGGCGTCCGGGCCGGCGCGTGGTCCGGGCCGGCCGACAGGGCGCCGGTGGCGTGGACCCGCCACTCCCCCTCGGACTCGAGGCGGGCGTGCAGGGTGAACGGCCGGTGTCCCTGGTCGTTCTCCCGGGCCACGACGAGGCGCAGCTGGGTGGGTTCGTGGTCGGAGAGCACGAGGGGCGCGGTGGTGACCAGTTCGTCGACGGTGCCCCGGCCCACCTCGTCGCCGGCGCGGACGGCCATCTCCACGATGGCGGCGCCGGGGACGACGACCTGCCCCAGGACGCGGTGGTCGGCCAGCCAGGGCCGGCTCGTGGTGGACAGGGCGCCGGTGAGGACCACCGCGCCGGTTCCGGGCACCTCCACGGCGGCGGCGAGCAGCGGGTGGTCGGTGCCGGTGACACCGAGCCCGCTGGTGTCGGCGGCGGGCCGGGAGGTCCCGGTGAGCCAGAACCGTTCCCGGTCGAACGGGTAGGTGGGCAGGTCGACCCAGTCGCCGGCGCCGAACAGGTCGTCCCACTCCACCGGGACCCCGGCGCAGTACAGTTCGCCGACCGCCGCGAGCAGCGACGCCGCCTCGGGTCGGTCCCGGCGCAGGGCGGCCACGGCGCGCCCCGGCTCGGCGAGGACCGTCGCGGCCAGCCCGGTGAGGGTGGCGTCGGCGCCCAGTTCCAGCACCGCGTCCACTCCCGACGCCTCCAGCGCGGCGAGGTCGTCGGCGAACAGGACGGGGGCCCGCACGTGGTCGACCCAGTAGTCGGGGTCGGTCCAGCGGTCGGCCGGTCCGCCGGTGACGTTGGACAGCCCCGGCAGGGTCGGGGCGGCGAACCGCACCTCCCGCAGCACGCGGGCGAAGTCGGCGAGCACCGGTTCCACCAGGTGCGAGTGGAAGGCGTGGGACACCCGCAGCGCCCTGGTCCGCAGTCCCCGGGCCTCGGCCGCCTCGGCGACCGTGGCCACCGCGCCGGACTCCCCGGAGACGACCACCGAGGTGGGGCCGTTGACGGCGCCGACCCCGGCGCCGGGCACCAGGAGTTCCTCGACCTCTCCGCGCCCGGCGGCCACGGCGACCATCGCGCCGCCGTCGGGTAGGGCGTCCATCAGCCGGGCCCGGGCCGCCACCACCCGGCAGGCGTCGGGCAGGTCCCACACCCCCGCCACGTAGGCGGCCGTCAACTCCCCCACGGAATGACCGGCCACCACCTCCGCCCGGACCCCCCACGAGGACACCAGCGCGTGCAGCGCGGCCTCCACCGCGAACAACGCCGGTTGCGCCCAGCCGGTGCGGTCCAGCGCGTCGGCGTCCGCACCGAACACGACCTCGGCCAGGGGGCGGTCGGCGGCCAGTTCGGCGTCGAGGGCGGCGCAGACCCGGTCGAAGGTGTCGGCGTAGACGGGGAACCGGTCGTGGAGTTCCCGGCCCATCCCGATGCGTTGCGAGCCCTGCCCGCCGAACACGACAGCCAACTGGTGCACCGGGACCACTCCTGAGACGAGTCGGGGGTTCGTTTCTCCTCGGGCGAGCGCGCCGAGCGCGGCCGACGCGGCCGGCCGGTCGTCGGCCAGGACGACGGCGCGGTGGTCCAGCCGGGCCCGGGTGTGGGCCAGCGACCGGGCCAGGGCGCCCAGCGGGACCTCGGGGCGGGTGTCGACGAGCTCGGCCAGCCGGGCCGCCTGGGCGCGCAGCGCCGACGGTGTCCGCCCGGACAGCAGGAGCGGGACCGGGTTCTCCGTCCTCCCGGGTTCCTCGCGGGCCGGTGTGGGCGGCGGTGCCTCGAGGACCACGTGGGCGTTGGTGCCGCTGAAGCCGAACGACGAGACGGCGGCGCGGCGGGGCCCGGGGGTGTCGGGCCACGGCCTCGTCTCGGTGGCCAGCCGCACGGCGCCGGCGGACCAGTCGACCCGCGAGGTGGGGGTGGTGACGTGCAGGGTGCGGGGCACGGTGCCGTGCCGCATCGCCAGCAGCGCTTTGATGACGCCGGCGACGCCGGCGGCGGCCTGGGTGTGGCCGAGGTTCGACTTGACCGTTCCCAGCAGCAGCGGCGCCTCCCGGTCGGCGCCGTAGGTGGTCAGCAGGGCGTGCGCCTCGATGGGGTCGCCCAGGGCGGTGCCGGTGCCGTGCGCCTCCACGACGTCGACGTCGCGGGCGGTCAGGCCGGCGTCGGCGAGGGCGGCGCGGATGACCCGCCGCTGGGCCGGGCCGTTGGGGGCGGTGAGCCCGCTGGCGGCCCCGTCGTGGTTGACGGCGGAACCGCGCAGCAGGCCGAGGACGTGGCGGCCGTGGCGTCGGGCGTCGGAGAGGCGTTCGAGGACGAGGACGCCCACGCCTTCCGACCAGGCGGTGCCGTCGGCGTCCTCGGAGAAGGACTTGCACCGGCCGTCGGCGGCGAGCCCGCCCTGCCGGGAGAACTCGACGAACGCGGCCGGGGTGCTCATCACGGTGGCTCCCCCGGCCAGGGCCAGGGTGCTCTCCCCGGTGCGCAGCGACCGGGCGGCCAGGTGCACGGCGACCAGGGAGGAGGAGCAGGCGGTGTCGACGGTGAGGGCCGGCCCTTCCAAACCGAGGACGTGGGCGACCCGGCCGGAGGCGACGCTGCCGGTGGTCCCGGCGCCGAGCAGGCCCTCCACCTCGGGGGGAGCGTCGGCGAAACCGGGGCCGTAGTCGTGGTACATGATGCCAGTGAAGACGCCGGTCCGGCTGCCCCGCGCGGACCGGGGGTCGATGCCGGCGTGTTCGAGGGCCTCCCAGGAGGTTTCCAGCAGCTGGCGTTGCTGCGGGTCCATCGCCAACGCCTCGCGGGGGGAGATCCCGAACAGCCCGGCGTCGAACAGGGCCGCGTCGTCGAGGAACCCGCCCTCGCCCACCGAGCTGGTGCCGGGCCGGGTGGGGTCGGAGCCGAGGACGCGGTGGAGGTCCCAGCCCCGGTCGGTGGGGAACGGGCCGATGGCGTCGACCTCGGCGGTGAGCAGGTCCCACAGGTCGTCGGGGCCGCGCACCCCGCCCGGGTAGCGGCAGGCCAGGCCGACGATCGCGATGGGGTCGTCCGAGGAGCCCGCCGTGGGGGCGGCGGCCGGGGTTTCCTCGGGGTGCCCGTCGGCGGCGAGGAAGGCGGCGAGCCGCTCGGCGGTGGGGTGGTCGAACGCGAGGGTGGCGGGCAGGGGCCGGCCGGTGGCGGCGCTGAGCCGGTTGCGCAGTTCGACGGCGGCGAGGGAGTCGACGCCGAGTTCCCGCAGGCCCCGGTGGGCGTCGACCCGCCGGGGGTCGTCGTGGCCCAGCACGGCGGCCAGGTGGGCGCGGACCAGGGCGAGCGGGTCGGACGGCGGGGGCGGGGGTTCGGCGGTGCGGGGGCGGGCGGCGGGCAGCAGGTCGGTCAGCAGGGCCGGCGGGTCGGGGTGCCTGGCGAGCTGCCCCGGGTCGAGGTCGAGGGCGACCAGGGAGGGTTCGGCCCGGGTCATCGCCAGGTCGAGGAGTTCGAGGGCGCGGGGCGGGTCGAGCGGGGGGAACCCGGTGGTGACCAGTCGGCGGCGTTCGGACGCGGTCAGCGTGCGGGCCATGCCGGTGTCCGCCCACAACCCCCAGGCCACGGTCTGCCCGGGCAGCCCCTGCCGGCGGCGCCGGGCCATCAGGGCGTCGACCTCGGCGTTGGCGGCGGCGTAGGCGGCCTGCCCCGGCGCGCCGAGCACGCCCGCCGCCGAGGTGAAGGCGACGAGGAAGTCCAGGTCGAGGTCCCGGGTGAGCTGGTCGAGCGTGCGGGCGGCGCCGGCCTTGGGCGCGGCGACCCGCCGCAGGCGGTCGGGGGTCAGGGAGGTGAGCACGCCGTCGTCGAGCACGCCGGCGGCGTGGACGACGCCGGCGAGGGTGTCGGCGAGGGTGGCGAGCAGGCCGGCGAGTTCGTCGGGGTTGGACACGTCGCAGGGCACGAACCGGACCGCCTCGCCGCAGTCGGCGACGAGGTCGGCGACCCCGGTGTCGGAGCGGGCCGCGACGACCACCCGGGTGGCGCCCCACTGGTGGACGAGGTGGCGGACGACGTGGGAGCCGACTCCCCCGGTTCCCCCGGTCACCAGCACCGTGCCGTGGGCCGTCGGGGACCGCCGGCCGGCGGTGTCCTCGGCGACCGGGGTGAGGCGCGGGGCGAACACCCGGCCGTCGCGGACCGCCACCTGCGGTTCCCCGGTGGCCAGGGCGAGGCGCACCGCCTCGGCGCTGTCGTCGGCGTCGAGGAGGACCAGCCGGCCGGGGTGTTCGGCCTGGGCGGAGCGCACCAGCCCCACAGGCCCGCCGCCTCGGGCACGACCGGTTCGTCCCCGAGGTCCACGGCGCCCCGGGTGCGCACCACGACGCGGTCCGGCCGGTCGAGGAGGTCGAGGAGCGTCGGCAGCTCCTCGGCGGCGTCGCCGCTGGGTGCCCACTCGGTGGCGGCGGCGGGCGCGGTGGAGGTTGGCGCGACCTCCACCCAGTCCGTGGCGTGGAGGTGACCGCCCGAGGTGGCGGCGGGCGGTGGGGTGGCGGGGCGGAGGGTGAGGCGGTCGACGGTGAGCAGCGGGCGGTCGGTGCCGTCGGTGAGCAGGAGCGACACCGAGGAGTCGTCGAGCCGGGTGATCGTGGCCCGCGCGGCCGTGGTGCCCGGGTGGTGCGCGCGCACCCCGCGCCACGAGTACGGGACCAGGGGCGCGCCGTCGTGGTCGGGCAGCAGCCCGGAGGGGTGCAGGGCGTGCAGGGTGGAGTCGAGGACGGCGGGGTGCGGCCCGAAGCCCTCGGCGGGGCCGGGGACCTCGACCGAGGCGTGGACGGTGGTCCCGTCGCGGCGCGCCGCCCGCAGGCCCTGGAAGCTCGGCCCGTAGTCCAGGCCGCGTTCCGCGAGTTCCGCGTAGAGCGCGGCGGTGTCGACCGGGTCCGGCGCCGCCGGCGGGGGCGCGGGGGTCGGCGGGGGCCGGCGACGCCGAGGGTGCCGGTGGCGTGCCGGGTCCACTCGTCGCCCGACTCGGGGCGCGCGTGCAGCGTGAAGGGCCGGTGACCGGTCGCGTCGGCCGGTGCCACCACGACCCGCAGCACGAGGGGACCGTCGAGCACCAGCGGGGCGAGGCTGGTCAGTTCGGTCACCTGGGGGTGGCCGACCTCGTCGCCCACCCGCAGGGCCAGGTCGACCAGGGCCGCGCCGGGCACCACGGTCCGGCCCAGCACCCGGTGGTCGGCCAGCCACGGCGGCGTGTCGGGGCACAACCGCCCGGTGAACAGCACCTCGTCCGAGCCGGGGACGTCGACGACACCGCCGAGCAGGGGGTGCCCGGCGGCGCGGACGCCCAGACCCGTGCCGTCGGCGCGCGGCCCGGGGGCGGTGAGCCAGTAGTGGCGCCGGTGGAACGGGTAGCCGGGCAGGTCGAGCGTCCTGGCGTCCTCGAAGAACTCCCGCCAGGCCACCGGGACCCCGGCGACGTGCAGGTCGGCCAGCGCGCGGAGCAGGGATTCGGCCTCGTCGTGGTCCCGGCGGAGCGCGGGGACGGCCGGGACCGCGTCGCCGAGGACGAGACCGGTGAGGCCGGTGAGGGTGGAGTCCGCCCCGAGTTCGAGCACGGCGGTGACGCCGAGGCCGGGCAGGGCGGCGACCAGGTCACCGAACAGGACGGTGGCCCGGGCGTGCTCGACCCAGTAGTCGGGGTCGGTCCACCGTTCGGCGGTCCCTCCGGTCACGTTGGACAGCCCGGTGAGGCCCGGTTCGTGGAAGGTGACGCCGTCGAGGGCGGCGCGGAGGTCCGCCAGCGCTGGTTCCACCAGCGCGGAGTGGAAGGCGTGGGAGACCCGGAGCCGGGTCGCGCGGATGCCGCGCGCGGCGGCGGTGCGGACGGCGGCGTCGACCGCGTGCGCCGGGCCGGAGACCACCACGGCCTCGGGGCCGTTGACGGCGGCGATCTCCACCCCGTCGACGCGCAGCGCCTCGGCGGTTCCGCGGTCGGTGTTGAGGGCGGCCATCGCGCCGCCGTCGGGCAGGGCGTCCATCAGCCGGGCCCGGGCCGCCACCACCCGGCAGGCGTCGGGCAGGTCCCACACCCCCGCCACGTAGGCGGCCGTCAACTCCCCCACGGAATGACCGGCCACCACCTCCGCCCGGACCCCCCACGAGGACACCACCGCGTGCAGCGCGGCCTCCACCGCGAACAACGCGGGCTGGGCGTGGCCGGTGCGGTCGAGGCGCGCGGCGTCGGCGGGGCTGGTCTCGCCGAGGACGAGGTCGCGGACGGGGAACCCGAGCTCCGGTTCCAGGGCGGCGCAGACCTCGTCGAGGGCGGCGGCGAAGGCCGGGTAGGCGGCGTGGAGCCGCCGGCCCAGGCCGGGCCGTTGGGTGCCCTGCCCGCCGAAGAGGACCGCCAGCCGCCCGGGGCGGGTGGGGCGGGGGGCGGTGACCTCGGCGAGGCCGGCCAGCAGGTCGGCGCGGTCCCTCCCGAGCACCACCGCCCGGTGGTCGAGGCTGGCGCGGGTGGTGGCCAACGAGTGGCCGAGGTCGGCGGGCTGGGCGCCGTCGCGCAGCACCTCGGCGATGTTCCGTGCCTGGACCGGCACCGCCTCGGGGGTGCGGGCCGAGAGCACCAGGGGTGTGAGCGGGCCGCGCACCCGGCCGGGTGCCGCGTTCGGTGGCGGGGGCGGCGCCTGTTCGAGGATGACGTGGGCGTTGGTGCCGCTGATCCCGAAGGAGGACACGGCGGCCCGCCGGGGCCGGTCGTGCTCGGGCCACGGGGTGTCCTCGGTGGTGAGGGTGACCGCGCCGGAGGTCCAGTCGACGTGGCTGGTGGGCCGGTCGACGTGGAGGGTGCGGGGCAGCACGCCCCGACCCAGGGCCAGGGCGGTCCTCAGGACGCCGGCGACGCCGGCGGCGGCCTGGGTGTGGCCGAGGTTCGACTTGACCGACCCCAGCAGCAGCGGGGTGTCCCGCCGCTGCCCGTAGGTCGCGAGCAAGGCCTGCGCCTCGATCGGGTCGCCGAGGGCGGTACCGGTGCCGTGGGCCTCGACCGCGTCGACGTCGGCGGGTTCCAGCCCGGCGGCGGCCAACGCGGTGCGGATCATGCGCTGTTGGGCCGGCCCGTTGGGGGCGGTCAGCCCGTGGGACGCGCCGTCGGAGTTCACGGCGGTGGCACGGACCACGGCGAGGATGCGGCGGCCGTGGCGGAGCGCGTCGGAGAGCCGTTCCACGAGCAGCAGCCCGGCGCCCTCGGACCAGGCGGTGCCGTCGGCGGCGTCGGCGAAGGACTTGCAGCGCCCGTCGGGGGCGAGGCCGCGTTGCCTGGCGAACTCGACGAAGAGGTGCGGGGAGGTGAGGACGGTGGCGCCGCCGACGAGGGCGAGGCGGCTCTCCCCCGACCGCAGGGACCGGGCGGCCAGGTGCAGGGCGACCAGGGAGGAGGAGCAGGCGGTGTCGACCGAGAGGGCGGGGCCTTCGAGGCCGAGCGTGTAGGCCAGGCGCCCGGAGGCGACGCTGGTGGTGTTCCCGGCGAGCAGGTAGCCCTCGACCTCGGGGACCCCGTGGCGGGCGTCGCGGTCGTAGTCCTGCCCGGACACGCCGACGAACACCCCGGTGGGGGTGCCGCGCAGCGACCGGGGGTCGATGCGGGCGTGTTCGACGGCGCGCCACGCGGTTTCCAGCAGGACCCGTTGTTGGGGGTCCATGGCCAGCGCCTCGCGGGGTGAGATGTCGAAGAGGGCGGCGTCGAACAGGGCGGCGTCGGCGAGGAACCCGCCCCGGTCCACGTAGGTGCGGCCGGAGGCGGCCGGGTCGCTGTCGAAGAGGTGGTCGAGGTCCCATCCCCGGTCGGTGGGGAAGGGCCCGGTGACGTCGCGGCCCTCGGCCAGCAGCCGCCACAGGTCCTCGGGGGAGTCGACGCCGCCGGGGAAGCGGCAGGCGGCGCCGATGATGGCGATGGGCTCCGCCTCGGTCTCGTCCCTCTCGCGCACCCGGCGGGTCAGGCGCTCGTTCTCCTTGAGCGACGCCCGCAGCGCTTCGACGAGCCGCTCGTCAGCCTCCGCCATTCCGCGTCTCCTCCGCAGGGGTCGAGCCGTCCAGCAGCACGCTAGGTCGGGGTGGGGGGTGGACCAATGGCACGCGTCCACCCCGGGGGCATTGCCGGCGCACTCCGCCAGGCGGGTCAGTCGCCGGCGCCGGCCAGGGCCCGGCGGATCAGTTCGTCCGGGTCGAGGGAGTCCAGTTCGGACTCGGCGTCCTCGGTGGGTGGCGTCGCGGTGCCCGGGTCGGTGCCCGGGTCGGCCGTGGGTGGCCGCAGGGTGTCGAGCAGGTGGTCGGCCAGCGCCTCGGGTGTCGGGTGGTCGAAGACGGCGGTCGCGGTGAGGCGGACACCGGTGGCCCGCACCAGCCGGTTGCGGAGTTCGACGGCGGTCAGCGAGTCGAATCCCAGGTCGCCGAAGCCCTGGTCGGGTCGGATGTCGGTGGTCTCCCCGTGCCCGAGGACGCTCGCGGTGTGTTCCCGCACCACGTCCAGCACGGCGGCGCCGGCCCGGGCGGTCGGGAGTGCCGCGAGGCGGTCGGCGAGGGCCGCCGGGGCGGTGTCCCCTTCGGACGCGGCCCGCCGGGTGGGCCGCACCAGGCGGGCCAGCGGCGGGGGCACCGGGCGGCCGGCCACGGTCGCCAGGTCCAGGCGCAGGGGCAGGCACCGGGGTTCGGCGGTGGTGACGGCGTGGTCGAACAGGTCCAGGCCCTCGGACCGGCCCAGTGGGAGCAGCCCGTCGCGGCGCATCCTGGCCCGGTCGGTGGCGCTCAGCCCGGCGGTGATTCCCCTGTCCTGTTCCCACAGCCCCCAGGCCAGGGAGGTGGCGGGCAGTCCGTGGGCGTGGCGGTGGGCGGCCAACCCGTCGAGGACGGCGTTGGCGGCGGCGTAGTTGCCCTGGCCGGGCCCGCCGAGGACCCCGGCGGCGGAGGAGAACAGCGCGAACAGCGCGAGGTCGCTGGTCAGTTCGTGCAGGTGCAGCGCCGCGTCGGCCTTGGGCCGCAGCACCCGGTCGAGCTGGTCCGGGGTGAGGGAGCCGATCACGGCGTCGTCGACGACCGCCGCGGTGTGGACGACGCCGGTGAGGGGGTGGTCGGCGGGCACGGTGGCGATCGCCTCGGCGAGGGCGTCCCGGTCGCCGACGTCGCAGGCCAGGACGCGGACCCGGGCGCCGGCCGAGGTGAGGTCCTCGGTCAGGGCGGCGGCGCCGGGGGCGTCGGGGCCCCGGCGGGAGAGCAGCAGCAGGTGCCGCACCCCGTGGGCGTCGACCAGGTGGCGGGCCAGGAGCCCACCGAGGTCCCCGGTCCCCCCGGTGACGAGGACGGTGCCGTGCGGGTCGGGACGCCGGGGCAGGGTGAGCACCACCTTGCCGGTGTGGTGGCCTTCGCGGACGTGCCGGAACGCCTCCCGCGCCCGGTGAACGTCCCAGGTGGTCACCGGCAGCGGGGCGAGCGCGCCCCGGTCGAAGAGGTCGAGCAGCGCGGTGAACATCCGCTGGATGTGGTCGGGGCCGGCGTCGAGGACGTCGAAGTCCCGGTAGCGGACGCCGGGGTGGTCCCGGGCGATCGTGGCGTCGTCGCGGATGTCGACCTTGCCCATCTC
Source organism: Actinoalloteichus caeruleus DSM 43889 (assembly GCF_000429185.2). GTDB lineage: Bacteria > Actinomycetota > Actinomycetes > Mycobacteriales > Pseudonocardiaceae > Actinoalloteichus_B > Actinoalloteichus_B caeruleus. Next base: position 1,744,602 of record NZ_AUBJ02000001.1, read on the forward strand.
CAGAAACCGGCCGCCGGGGCGCAGCAGCCGCAGGGAGGCGTCGACGAACTCGCCGGACAGCGAGTTGAGGACGACGTCGACCCCGTCGGCGAAGGCGTCCTCGAACTCGAGGGTGCGGGAGGAGGCGATGCGCTCCTCGGCGATCCCGTTCCCCCGCAGGGTGTCCCATTTGCGGGGGTGCGCGGTGCCGAGGACGGTGGCGCCGAGGTGGTGGGCGAGTTGGGTGGCGGCCATGCCGACCCCGCCGGCGGCGGCGTGGACCAGCACCGACTCCCCCGGGGCGAGGTCGGCGAGGTCGACCAGGGCGTGGTAGGCGGTGAGGAACACCAGGGGCATCCCGGCGGCCTGCTCGAAGGTCCACCCGTCGGGGAACCGGGTGAGCAGGCGGCGGTCGGCGACGGCGACGGGGCCGAACCCGCCGAACACCAGGCCGGTGACCGGGTCGCCGGGGCGGAGGTCGGTGACCCCGGGGCCGACCTCGCGGACGACGCCGGCGGCCTCGCCGCCCAACAGGCCCGTGACGCTGGGGAACAGCCCGAGCACGGTGAAGACGTCGCGGAAGTTCACGCCGGCGGCCCGGACGTCGATGCGGACCCGCCCGGCCGGGAGCGGGGTGTCGAGCACGTCGGGGCAGGGGTCGATCCGCAGGTTCTCCACGGTGCCGGTGCCGCTGGTGCCCAGCCGCCACGCCGGCTCCCCCGGTGGCGGCGCGAGGACCCCGTCGGAGGTGAACCGGGTGAGCCGGGCGGCCAGCGGCCGGCCCTCCCGCACGGCGATCTGGGGTTCTCCGGTGGCGAGGGCGCGGCGCAGCGCGCCGGGGAGGTCCCGGGTGGTGGCGGTGGTGGTGTCGACGTCGACGAGGACGAGCCGGCCGGGGTGTTCGGACTGGGCGGAGCGGACGAGGCCGTGGACGGCGGCTGCGGCCAGGTCGGGGACGTCCTCGCCCGGTGCCGTGGACACCGCGCCGGTGGTGAGCACGAGCAGGCGGGTCCCGTCGTCGGTGGCCAGCCAGTCCCGCAGGGTGGTGAGGGCGGCGGTGGTGGCGGTCCGCACGTCCCCGGTCGGGGGTGACCAGATCCGCACCTGGGCGTCGGTGCCCTCGCCCGGTCCGAGGCCGAACCGGTCCTCCCCCAGCGGCGCCCACCGGGCGGGGTCCTCCTCGGTCCCGCTGGTCGGGGTCCAGCCGGGGCGGAGCAGGTGGTCGAGCACGGCGGGGTCCCGGGTGGTGGGGTCGCCGCCCAGCCTGCGCACGGTCAGCGCGGCGATCTCGGCGACGGGCGCGCCCCCGGCGTCGGCGAGGACGAGGCGCACCGCCTGCCCGCCCAGGTGGGTGACGCGAACCCGCAGGGTGCGGGCACCGGTGGCGTGGACGCGCACCCCGGCGAAGGAGAAGGGCACGAAGGCCGCGTCGGCGGGCAGGAACCCGGTGAGCCGCAGGGTGTGCAGGGCGGCGTCGAGCAACGCGGGGTGCACCGCGAAACCGTCGGGTTCCGCCGGGGCGGGCAGGGTGACCTCGGCGAACACCACGTCGTCCCGGCGCCAGGCCGCGCGCAGCCCCCGGAAACCGGGGCCGTAGTCGACGCCGACGGCGCGCAGGCTGGTGTAGACGTCGCCGGTGGACAGGGCCCGCCCGCCGCTGGGGGGCCAGTCGGTGAGCGGGTCGGGTTCGGCGTGGCCGTCGGTGAGGGTTCCGCTGGCGTGTTCGGTCCAGGTGCCGCCGGGGTGGTCGGGGCGGGCCAGCACGGACACGGTGGCCGGCTCACCGGGGGTGGCGACCACGCGGATCCGGACGGCGCCTCGGTCGGGCAGTTCCAGTGGGCGGTGGACGACGAACTCCTCCAGCGTGCTGGCGCCGAGCTCGTCGCCCGCGCGGACGGCGAGATCGACCAGGGCGGTGCCGGGGACCAGCACCCGGTCCAGGACCCGGTGGTCGGCGAGCCAGGGCTGGTCGGCCCGGGAGAGCCGTCCGGTGAGCAGGACACCCCCGTCGGGCAGGTCGACGGCCGCGCCGGCCAGGGGGTGGCCGGTGGTGTCCTGTCCGAGCGCGGCGGCCCCGGTGGCGGCGGCGGGGGCACCGAGCCAGTACGGGGTGCGCTGGAAGGAGTAGGTGGGCAGCTCGACCGGGGTGGCGCCGAGGTCGGTGAACAGCGGGGTCAGGGTGACGTCGTGGCCCCGGGTGACGAGCCGGCCGACTCCGGCCGCCACCGACCGGGTCTCGGGGGTGTCGTGGCGCAGCAGGGCGATGGCGGCGCCACCGGGGCGACGGAGGGTGTCGGGGACCATCGCGGAGAGCACGCCGCCCGGTCCCAGTTCCACGAAGGTGGTGGTCCCTCCTCGTTCGGCGGCGGCGACGCAGTCGGCGAAGCGCACGGTTCCCCGCGCGTGGTCGGCCCAGTAGTCGGGGGAGGCCACCTGGTCGGCGGTGAGGGGGGCGGCGGTGCGGTTGGACAGCACCGGGATCGACGGTTCGCGGGCCGTGGTGCCGGCGACGACGGCGCGGAACTCGTCGAGGACCGGTTCCACGAGCGCCGAGTGGAACGCGTGGGACACCCGCAGTTCCCGTGTCCTGGTGCCGCGCCCCGCCCAGCGGGCGGCGAGGGCCCGCACCTCGGTGGCCTCACCGGAGATCACCACGGAGGCGGGGCCGTTGACGGCGGCGACGCTGACGGCGGTGCCCGCCACCTCCACCGACACCTCGGCCTCGGGAGCGGCGACGGCGACCATCGCCCCGCCGGGGGGCAGCGCCGCCATGAGGCGGGCCCTGGCGGCCACGACGCGGCAGGCGTCGGGCAGGTCCCACGCCCCGGCGACGTGGGCGGCGGCGAGTTCGCCGACCGAGTGCCCGATCAGGACGTCGGGGCGGACGCCCCAGGACTCCAGCAGCCGGAAGAGGGCGACCTCGACGGCGAACAGCGCCGCCTGGGCGTGGCCGGTGTCGTCGAGCCGGCCGTCGTCGACACCGGTGAGCACCAGGTCGGCCAGCGGGGTGGCCGCCCCCAGATGGCGGTCCAGTTCGGCGCAGACCTCGTCGAAGGCCTCGGCGTAGCGGGGGTGGGCGGCGCGCAGCTCGCGTCCCATGCCGGGGTGCTGCGCGCCCTGCCCGGTGAAGGTGAAGGCGATACCGCCGCCGTGGCCGTGCTCCCCGGCGTCCGCCGGCAGGGACCGCAGTTCGTCGAGCCCACCGGTGACGACGACGCGGTGCGGGAGCAGCGCGCGGCGGGTGGCCAGGGTCAGGCCGACGTCGGCCGGGCGGAGCTCGGGGTGGGCGGTGAGGAAGTCCGCCAGGGTCCTCGCCTGGGCGAGCAGGGCCGGGGGGTTGGGGGCTGACAGCAGCCAGGGCACGGCGGGCGGGGTGGGTCCACCGGTGGGGTCGCCGGCGGCCACCACGGGCGGGGATACGGGTACGGGTTCGGGTTCGGGTTCGGGGGCCGCTTCGAGGACGACGTGGGCGTTGGTGCCGCTCATGCCGAACCCGGACACGGCGGCGCGGCGCGGCCCGGGGCCGGCGGGCCAGGGCCGGGCCTGGGTGAGCAGTTCGACCCGGCCGGCGGTCCAGTCGACCTCGGGGGTCGGGGTGTCGGCGTGCAGGGTGCGGGGCAGTGCCCCGTTCCGGAGGGCGCCGAGCGCCTTGATGACGCCGGCCATCCCGGCCGCGCCCTGGGCGTGGCCGAGGTTGGACTTGACCGAGCCGAGCCACACCGGGGTGTCCCGGTCCTGCCCGTAGGTCGCCAGCAGCGCCCGCGCCTCGATCGGGTCGCCCAGGCGGGTGCCGGTGCCGTGGGCCTCCACGAGGTCCACGTCGGAGGGTCGGAGGCCGGCGTCGGCGAGGGCGGCGCGGATGACCCGCTGTTGGGCGGGTCCGTTGGGGGTGGTGAGCCCGCTGGAGGCGCCGTCGGAGTTGACCGCGCTCCCCCGGACGAGGCCGAGGACGGGCAGCCCGGCGCGGCGGGCCTCCGACAGGGGGGCGAGCAGCAGGACGCCGGCCCCTTCGCTGAACCCGGCGCCGTCGGCGGCGGCGGAGAACGCCTTGCAGCGGCCGTCCGGGGCGAGGCCCCGCTGCCGGGAGAACTCCACGAACACCGCCGGTTCTGCGATGACGGCGACCCCGGCGGCGACGGCCAGCCGGCATTCGCCGGCCCGGAGGGCGCGGGTCGCCAGGTGCAGGGCCACCAGGGAGGAGGAGCAGGCGGTGTCGACGGTCAGCGAGGGCCCTTCGAACCCGTAGGCGAAGGACAGCCGCCCGGAGACGACGCTGCCGGCCTTCCCCGTGCCCAGGTGCCCCTCCAGGTCGTGGGGCACCCCGGCGTGGCGGGCGCCGTACTCGGTGGCGCTGATGCCGGTGTAGACGCCGACCCGTTCGCCGCGCAGGCCGTCGGGGGCGATACCGGCCCGTTCCAGGGCCTCCCAGGTCAGTTCCAGCAGGAGCCGCTGTTGCGGGTCCATCGCCAGCGCCTCCCGGGGGGAGATGCCGAACAGGTCCGCGTCGAAGCCGGCGACGTCGGCCAGGAACCCGCCCCGCCGGGTGGTGATGCCCCCGGGCGTCCCCGGGTCCTCGGTGTGCAGGCCCTCGATGTCCCAGTGCCGGTCGGTGGGGAAGTCCCCGGTGGCGTCCCGGCCCTGGGCGACGAGGTCCCACAGCGCCTCGGGGCTGTCGGCCCCGCCGGGGTAGCGGCAGCTGGCGGCGACGATGGCGACGGGTTCCCGACCCGGGTCCTCGGGCCGCGCGGCGAGCTGGGCCCGCGCCTGGCGCAGTTCCACCGTCACCTTGTTCAGCAGCCGCCGCATGCGGTCGTCGTCGGTCACGTCCTGCCTCCGTTCCTCAGGAGATGCCGAACTCGGCGTCGAGCAGCGCGATCAGTTCCTCGTCGCTGGCCGACTCGATGTCCGCCCCACCGGCCCCTGGCGCGTCGTCGAGATCGAGTTCGGCGAGCACGTGGCGGGTGAGCGCGTCCGGGGTGGGGTGGTCGAACGCGGCGGTGGCGGGCAGTCGGAGCCCGGTGGCGGTGTTCAGGCCGTCGCGCAGCCGGACCGAGGCCAGTGAGTCGAACCCCTGTTCGCGGAATCCCCGGCCCGGGTCGACGGAGTCCAACTCGCCGTGTTGGAGGACGGCGGCGGTGGTGTCGAGGACGAGGGCGCGCACGATGCGGTGCCGGGCCGCCGGGTCGGCGGCCCGCAACCGGGCGAGCAGGTCGGCGGGGCCGGCGGTGTCCTCGGCGGCGGGCAGCAGGTCCCGCAGCAGCGGTGGCGGGGTGGGGCCGGCGACGACCGCCCAGTCCAGGTCGGCGACGAGGGTGTCGGCGGGGGCGTCGAGGATCCGCCGCAGCGTCGCCAACGCGCGCTCGGGGTCGAGGTCGCGGACCCCGGGGCGGCGGCCGTGGTCGCCGTCGGAGGCCCAGTGGCCCCAGGCGACGGAGGTGGCGGGCAGGCCCTGGGCTCGGCGGCGGGCGGCGAGGGCGTCGAGGACGGCGTGGCCGGGGGCGTAGCCGCCCTGCCCGGACGCGCCGAGGGTGCCGCCGACCGAGGAGAACAGGACGAACGCGTCCACCTCGTGGTCGCGGCTCACCCGGTCGAGGGCGGTGGCGGCGGTGACCCTGGCGCGCAGCACGCGGGTGAGCTGGGCGTCGGTGAGGTCGGTGAGCATCGCGTCGTCGAGGACCCCGGCGGTGTGCACCACGACGCGGGGGGTCTCGTCGGCGAGGGCGGCCCGCAGGGCGTCCTCGTCGGCCGGGTCGCAGGGAACGGGGTGGACGGCCGAGGGCAGGTCCTCGGGTGGGGGCGTGGCCGGGTCGGTCAGCAGGAGGACGCGCGGGGCCCCCAGGGCGGCCAGCCAGGTGGCGACGAGGCGGCCGGTGGTGCCCTCTCCCCCGGTGACCACGGCGGTGCCCGCCGGCCGCCACCGGCCCGGGGTGGGCGGGGCGGGCGCGGGCCGGATCCGGCGCGTCCACGCCCGGCCCGCCCGCAGGGCCAGTTCGTCCTCGTCGCCGGCCACGGCCGTCGGCAGCCAGGTCAGCGCGTCGAGGTCGACGACGTCGACCAGTCCACCCCAGGAGTCGGGGCGCTCGGCGGCGAGCACCCGTCCCAGCCCCCACTGGGCGGCCTGCCCGGGGTTGGGCACGTCGTCCCCGGGTGCCGCCGAGACCGCGCCGCGGGTGACGATCCACAGCGGAACGCCCTTCGGGAGGGCCTGGACCAGGTGGACGGTCGCGAACAGGCCGCCGGTGGCGGTGCCCTCGTCGGCCAGGGACAGCAGGGAGACCACGCCGGCGGTCTCGCCGTCGGCCAGCAGCCGCGCCAGGCCCGCGCGGGAGGTGTCGGTGGCGGTGCGCACCTCGAACCCGGCCGGGATGCCGGCGGGGACCTCGACGGAGCTCGGGGTGAGGACCAGCCACCGGCCCTCGGGCGGGGTGGTGGCGGGTCGGTGCGGGAGGGGCCGCCACTCCACGCGGTGGCACAGGTCGGCGCCGGCCGGGGTGTGCCAGGTGGCCAGGGCGGGCAGCAGCCGGTCGAGGGCGTGGAGGTCCTCGACGTCGGCCAGCCCGAGCCGGGTCCGGAGCGTCTCGGTGTCGCCGTCGTGGACGGCGGTCCAGAAGTCGTCGTCCCGCTCCTGGGGGGTGTCCGGTTCGTCGATCCAGTAGCGCCGGTGTTGGAAGGGGTAGGTCGGCAGGGCGACGGGCCGGGCGGTGCGCCTGGCGATCACCGTCGACCAGTCGACGGGGACACCCCGCACGTGGGCCTCCGCGACGGCGGTGAGCACCTGCCGGTGGCCGCCGTGGTCCCGTCGGAGGGTGGCGACGAGTCCGACGGGCACGCCGGCGGCCTCGGCGATGTCGCCGGTGGCGGGCAGCAGCACCGGGTGCGGGCTGACCTCCACGAAGGTGCGGTGGCCCCCGGCGAGCAGTGCCTCGGTGGCGGGCAGGTAGCGGACCGGTTCGCGCAGGTTGCGGAACCAGTGGTCGGCGGTGAGTTCCCCGGCCCGCACCCAGTCGCCGCTGACCGTCGAGCGCATCGGCACGGTCGGGTGTCCCGGGTGGATGTCGGCGAGGTCGCGGACCAGGGTGTCCCGGAGCGTGTCGACGGCCGGGCTGTGGGAGGCGTAGTCGACGGCGATGCGGCGGGCCCGCACCCCGGCGGAGTGGAGGGCGGCGGCGAGGGCGTCCAGGTCCTCGGGCGGTCCGGCGAGGACGGTGGCCAGGGGGCCGTTGGTGGCCGCCACGCTCACCCGGCCGGCGTGGGGTGCCAGGTGGTCGGCGGCGTCGGCGGCGGACAGCCCCACCGACAGCATCCCGCCGGTGCCCGCCAGGTCCCGCAGGGCGCGGGCGCGGACGGCGACGACGCGGGCGGCGTCGTCGAGGGAGAGGGCACCGGCGACGCAGGCGGCGGCGATCTCCCCCTGCGAGTGGCCGATGACGGCGTCGGGTCGGACGCCGTGCTCCTCCCACACGGCTGCGAGGGACACCATCATCGCGAACAGCGCGGGTTGCAGGACGTCGACCCGGTCCAGGCCGGCCCCGGTGCGCAGCGCCGCCTCGAGGTCGAGGTCGACGTGCCGGCGGAGGGCGGCGGCGCAGTCGGCGATCCTGGCCGCGAACACCGGGCTCTCGGCCAGCAGGTCGCGGGCCATGCCGGGCCACTGTGCCCCCTGCCCGGGGAACACGAGGACGGTCCGCGCGTCGGGGTCGACGACCCCGGTGACCACCGACGGCGTCGGACGTGAGGAGGCCAGCGCGCGCAGCCCGGCGTGGAGCCCGTCGCGGTCGGCGCCGAGGACGACGGCGCGCCGGTCGAGGGCGGCCCGCCGGGTCAGCAGTCCGTGGGCGACGTCGGTGACGTCGACGTCGTCGTCGGTGAGCAGGCGGGCGAGGCGGCCGGCCTGCTCGGTGAGCGCGGCCCCGGACCGGGCGGAGAGCAGCAGCGGCGGCGCCGCCGTGGACGGTCCGATGTCGGGTGCCGGGTCGGGCCGTCCGGGCTCGTCGGGGGCCTGTTCGAGGATGACGTGGGCGTTGGTGCCGCTCACCCCGAAGGACGACACCGCGCCCCGTCGTGGCGCCTCCCCCGTCCAGTCCCTGGCCTCGGTGAGGAGTTCGACGGCGCCGGCGGTCCAGTCGACGTGCCCGGTGGGCCGGTCGACGTGCAGGGTCCTGGGCATCCGGGCGTGCCGCATCGCCTGCACCACCTTGATCAGGCCGGCGACCCCGGCGGCGGCCTGCGAGTGGCCCAGGTTCGACTTGACCGAGCCCAACCACAACGGGGCGTCCCGGTCCCTCCCGTAGGTGGCGAGCAGGGCCTCGGCCTCGATGGGGTCACCGAGCCGGGTGCCGGTGCCGTGGGCCTCGACGAGGTGGACGTCCCGCGCGGCGAGGCCGGCGGATGCCAGCGCCTGCCGGATCACGCGTTGCTGGGCGGGTCCGTTGGGGGCGGTCAGCCCGTTGGAGGCGCCGTCCTGGTTGACCGAGGTCCCCCGCACGACGGCCAGCACGGGGTGGCCGTGGCGGCGGGCGTCGGAGAGCCGTTCCACGAGCAGCAACCCGGCGCCCTCGGACCACCCGGTGCCGTCGGCGGCGGCGGCGAAGGGTTTGCACCGGCCGTCGGGGGCCAGGCCCCGTTGCCGGGAGAACTCCACGAACGGTGTGGGGGAGGACATCACGGACGCGCCGCCGGCCAGCGCCAGGTCGCACTCGCCGGACCGCAGGGCCCCCACGGCGAGGTGCAGGGCCACCAGCGACGACGAGCAGGCGGTGTCGACGGTGACGGCGGGACCCTCCAGACCGAAGGTGTAGGCGATGCGGCCGGAGGCGACGCTGCCGGCGGTGCCGTGGCCCAGGTAGCCCTCCAGTTCCCCGGGGACGGTGCGCAACCGGCCCACGTAGTCGTGGTGGATCTGCCCGGCGTAGACGGCGACGGGACTGCCGCGCAGCGCGGTCGGGTCGATCCCGGCGTCCTCGAAGACCTCCCAGGCCAGTTCCAGCAGCAGCCGCTGCTGCGGGTCCATCGCGGTCGCCTCCCGGGGGGAGATCCCGAAGAACGCCGCGTCGAACCCGGCGACGTCGTCGAGGAACGCCCCGGCCCGGACGTAGCTGGTGCCGGTCCGGTCCGGGTCCTCGTCGAACAGGGCGGCGAGGTCCCAGCCCCGGTCGGTGGGGAACGGGCCGACGACGTCGACCTCGTCGTCCACCACCCGCCACAGGTCCTCCGGCGAGGCGATGCCCCCGGGGAACCGGCAGCTCATCCCGATGATCGCCACCGGTTCGTCCTCGGCGGCCGGGGCCGCCCTCGTGGCGGTCCGGGCCGGTGCGGGGGTCCCGTCGAGCGCGGTGAGCAGGTGGGTGGCCAGGGCGGCCGGGCTGGGGTGGTCGAAGGCGGCGGTGGTGGACATCCGCAGCCCGGTCGCCGCCTGGAGCCGGTTGCGCAGTTCCACCCCGGTCAGGGAGTCGAAGCCCTGCTCGGAGAAGGCCCGGTCGGGGACGACGGCCGCCGGGCCCGGGTGGCCGAGGACGGCGGCGGCCTCCGCGCGCACCAGGGCGAGCGCGGCGGCCGGTCGGTCGGCCGCCGGCAGGTCGCCGAGCCGCGCCCCGCCGCCCCGGGCGGGCCGGTCGACGGGCCGGCCCCGGACCAGGGCGCGCATCGCGGGTGGCAGGGGGCGCGCGGAGCGCGGGTCGAGCGCGGCGGCCACCACGCAGGGGTCGGGCGAGTCGAGGGCGGCGTCGAACAGGGCGAGGGCCGCGTCGGTGTCCATCGGGAGGACACCGCCCCGCCGCAGGCGTTCCCGGTCCCGGTCGGTGAGGTGGCCGGTCATCCCGCTGACCTCGGCCCACATTCCCCAGGCGATCGAGACGGCGGGCAGGCCGGCGGCCCGCCGTTCCACGGCGAGCGCGTCGAGGGCGGCGTTGGCGGCGGCGTAGCCGGCCTGCCCGGCGCCGCCGAGGGTGCCGGCGATGGACGAGAACAGCACGAACGCGGCGAGGTCGGTGTGGGCGGTGAGCTCGTGCAGGTGGCGGGCGGCGGCGATCTTCGGGTCCAGCACCGCAGGCAGGGTGTCGGGGTCGGTGTTCGCCACGGTGGCGTCGGCGAGGACCCCGGCGGCGTGGACGACCACGCCCAGGTCGTCCACGGTGGCCAGCAGCGCCCGCAGCGCCGCGCGGTCGGCGGCGTCGCAGGCCACCACCCGGACCTCGGCCCCGGCCTCGGCGAGGTCGGCGAGCAGGTCCGGCGCGGCGTGGCCGCCGCGGCTGAGGAGCACCAGGCGGCGGATGCCGTGCCGGGCCGCCAGGTGGCGGGCGACGAGTCCGCCGAGGACACCGGTGCCGCCGGTGATCAGGGCCGTGCCGCCGGGGTCGACCGGTGCCGGCACGGTCAGCACGTTCTTGCCGGTGTGCCGGCCGGCTGCCATGACGCGCAGCGCGGCACGGGCGTGCCGGACATCCCAGGCCCGGGTGGGTAGGGGCCCGGGGCCGTCGGTGGTCAGCGCGGCGAGCATCTCCCCGATCCGCTCGGGCCCGGCATCGGTGAGCAGGTCGAACGCCCGGTAGGTGAGCCCGGGTGCGGTGCCGGGGTCGCGGATGTCGGTCTTGCCGAGTTCGACGAAGCGGCCACCGGGCGCGGTCAGGCGCAGCCCGGCGTCGACGAACTCGCCGGTGAGGGAGTTCAGGACGACGTCGACTCCCCGGCCGCCGGTGACCGCGCGGAACCGCTCCTCGAAGCCGGTGTCCCGGGAGGAGGCGATGTGGTCCTCGGGGATGCCGAGGTCCCGCAGCACCGACCACTTCCCGGGGCTGGCGGTGGCGAGGACCCGCGCGCCGTGGCGACGGGCGAGGGCGATCGCGGCCATGCCCACCCCGCCGGTCCCGGCGTGGACCAGCACGGTCTGCCCGGGTTGGAGGCCGGCGACGTCGAACAGGCCGTAGTGGGCGGTGAGCTGGGCGATGGGCACACCCGCCGCGTCGGCGAAGGACCACCCGGCCGGGATCGGCGCGAGCATCCTGGCGTCGGCGACGACCCGGGGCGCGAAGGCACCGTCGACGACGCCGAACACGCGGTCGCCGGGGTGGAGGTGGGTGACGTCCGCGGCGGTCTCCACCACGACCCCGGCGGCCTCGCCGCCGAGCACGTCGTCGGTGACGGCGACCACGCCCAGGGCGAGCAGGACGTCCCGGAAGTTGACGCCGGCGGCGCGGACCGCGATCCGGACCTGGCCGGGCCGCAGGGGGTCGGGTGGCGCGGGGACGGCGGCGAGGTCGTCGAGGGAGCCGGTTCCGCCGATCGCCAACCGCCACGGCCCGTCGGGCACGGGCAGCGGCGGTGGGTCGGTGGGTGGTGGGGCGCTGGCCGGTCGCAGCCGGGCGGCGGTGACGACCCCGTCCCGCACGGCCAGGTCGGACTCGCCGGCGCGCAGCGCGCCGAACACCGCCGGCCAGGCCGGGCCGGGGTCACCGTCCACGGTGGCGAAGGCGCCGGGGTGTTCGGTGGCGGCGGCGCGGAACAGCCCGGTCACCGGCCCGCCGCCCCGGGTGAGCACGACCAGGGTGGCGTCGCGGCCGATCCAGTCCTTGGCCAGGGCGAGCGCGGCGCGGGTGGCGGTGCCCGGGTCACCGGCGGGGGCGCGGACCAGGACGAACTCGGCGTCCTCGACGGGCACCGGGTCCGGCACCGGGTGCGGGGCGGTCAGGTCGGCGTCGAGCGCCGCGACCCGGACGTCGGTCGCGGCCGGGTGGTCGACCGGCACATGGTCGAGGCGGTGCGGTGCCGGCGCGGCGGCGGCGGGGGACCGCAGGGTCAGGGCCTCGACGCGGGCGACGAGCCGGCCGGTGTGGTCGACGGCGACGACCTCGACGGTGGTGGCGTCGAGGACGCGGAGCCGGGCCCGCAGGGCGCGGCCGGTGGGGGCGCGGAGTTCCACGCCGGTGAAGCCGAACGGCAGTGGCGTGCCCGCTCCCCCGACGTCCGCGCCGCTGGCGCCGATGGCCTGGAGCACCGCGTCGAGCAGCGCGGGGTGGCAGGTGAAGTCCCCGCCGGTGTCCTCGGGCAGTTCGACCTCGGCGTGGAGTTCCGCGCCGGGCCCGGTGCCGGTGCGCCACAGCGCCCGCAAGCCCCGGAACAGCGGCCCGTACTCGTAGCCCCGGTCGGCGAGCCGGTCGTAGGCACCGTCGAGGTCGACCGGCTCCGCCGCCCCGGTCGACCAGGCGGCCGGGGCGGGGCCCGGGCCGGCGGCGGCGACGGCCCCGGTGGCGTGGGTGGTCCACGGGCGGTCGCCGGCGCGGGCGTGCAGGGCCACCGGGCGGCGGCCGTCCGCGTCGGGCTGGTCGACGACCAGCCGGAGGGTGACCGGGACGTCGAGTTCCACGGCCACGGGGGCGGTGAGGGTCAGCTCCTCGATCCGGTCGCAGCCGTGCCCGGCGGCGACGGTGGCCACCAGGTCGAGCACGGCGGTGCCGGGCACCAGGGCGGTGCCGCGCACGGCGTGGTCGGCGAGCCACGGGTGGGTGGTGAGGGAGATCAGCGCGGTGTGGACGGTGGCGTCGGGCAGGTCGACGGACGCGCCCAGCAGCGGGTGGTCGGCGGCGGTGATCCCGGCGGAGCCGAGGTCACCGGTCCCGCCGCCGGCCGGGGGCAGCCAGAACCGCTGGCGGCGGAAGGCGTACCCGGGCAGCGGGACGCGGCGGGCGCCGCTGCCCTGGAACCAGGAGGTCCAGTCGACGTCGACCCCGGCCGTCCACAGCTGGGCGGCGGCGGTGAGCAGGGGGGTGAGGTCGTCGTGGTCGCGGCGCAACGAGCCGGTGACGACCCCGGTGGCCTCCCGCTCGTCGAGGATGTCGGTGAGGCCGACGGTGAGCACGGGGTGCGGGCTGGACTCGACGAACACGCGGTGCCCGTCGGCGAGGGCGGCCTCGACGGCGTCCTGGAACCGCACGGGGTCGCGCAGGTTGCGGAACCAGTACTCCGGTCCCAGGTCGGCGGTGTCGACGCGGGTGCCCGTCACCGTCGAGTAGAAGCGGGTGTCGCAGGCGCGGGGGCGGATGTCGGCGGCGAGGTCCACGAGCCGGTCCCGCAGGGCCTCCATCCTCGGCGAGTGGGAGGCGTAGTCGACGGGGATGCGTCGGGCGCGGATGCCATCATCCGCGCAGGAGGCGACGAGCCGGTCGAGGGCCGCGCCGTCACCGGAGACCACGGTGGACCGGGGCCCGTTGCTGGCGGCGACGACCGTTCCCGGGGGCAGTCGGCGTTCGGTGTCGGCGGCGGACAGCGGGACCGAGACCATGCCGCCGTCGCCGGCGATCTCCCGCAGGGCGCGGGCGCGCAGCGCGATGATCCTGGCGGCGTCGCCCAGGTCGAGCCCGCCGGCCACGCAGAGGGCGGCCAGCTCTCCCTGGGAGTGCCCGATGACCGCGTCCGGGCGCACCCCGAGGGAGGTCCAGAGCCGGCCCAGGGCCACCATCACCGCCCACAGCACGGGTTGGACGACGTCGACGGTGTCCAGGCCCGGGGCGCCCTCGGCGCCGGTGAGGACGTCGAGGGCGGAGTACCCCAGGTGGGGGCGGAGGGCGTCATCGCAGGCGGCCAGTTCCGCGCGGAACGGTGCGGACACCGCCAGCAGCCGGGTGCCCATGCCCGCCCACTGGGAGCCCTGGCCGGGGAAGACGAGGACGACGCCGTCCCCTCCTCCGCCCACCGTGGTGGTGACGGCGCGGTCCGACCAGTCGCGCAGCGCCCGCGCCGGGTCCTCGTCGGCGCCGAGGAGCAGCACGCCCCGGTGGTCGAGGGTGGCCCGGCCGGCGGCCAGCGAGAACCCCAGGTCGCTGGCGTCGGCCCCTCCGGACCCGCGGAGGTGGTCGGTGAGGCGGTCGACCTGGGCGCGCAGCGCCTGGTCGTCGCGGCCGGACAGCACGAGGGGGACCAGCGGTGGGGGTGTCCGCGTGGTGGGGGCCGCCTCTGGCGGGGCGGGCGCCTGTTCGAGGACGACGTGGGCGTTGGTGCCGCTGATCCCGAAGGAGGACACGCCGGCGCGGCGGGGGCGGCCGTGGTCGGGCCACGGCTGTTCCTCGGTGAGCAGCGCCAACCCGGAGGTGGCCCAGTCCACGTGGGGGGAGGGCCGGTCGACGTGCAGGGTGCGGGGCAGTCGGCCGGCGCGCAGGGCCAGCACCACCTTGATCACGCCGGCCACGCCGGCGGCCGCCTGGGTATGGCCGAGGTTGGACTTCAGCGATCCCAACCACAGCGGGTGGTCCCGGTCGGCGCCGTAGGTGTCGGCGAGGGCGTTGGCCTCGATGGGGTCGCCCAGCACGGTGCCGGTGCCGTGCGCCTCGACGGCGTCCACCTCGGACGGTTCCAACCCGGCGTCGGCGAGGGCCCGGCGGATCACGGCGCGTTGGGCCTGTCCGTTGGGCACGGTCAGCCCGTGGGAGGCGCCGTCGGAGTTGACGGCGGAGCCGCGCAGCACGGCCAGCACCTCCCGGCCGTCCCGCCGGGCGGCGGACAGCCGCTGGAGGAGCAGCAGTCCGGCCCCCTCGGCCCAGCCGGTGCCGTCCGCGTCGGCGGAGAAGGACCGGCAGCGGCCGTCCGGGGAGAGCCCGCGTTGCCGGGAGAACTCCACGAACAACTGGGGTGTGCTGATGACGGTGGCCGCCCCGGCGAGGGCCAGCTCGCACTCCCCCGCCCGCAGGGACCGGGCGGCCAGGTGCAGGGCGACCAGGGAGGAGGAGCAGGCGGTGTCCACGGTGAGGGCGGGTCCCCGCAGCCCCAGGGTGTAGGCGATGCGGCCGGAGGCGACGCTGCCGAGCTTGCCGACGTCGAGGTAGCCCTCCAGTTCGGGCGGCAGCGGGTCGATGCCGGCTCCGTACTCGTGGCGCATGACCCCGGTGAAGACCCCGACCTCCCGGTCGCGCAGCGAGTCCGGGGCGATGCCGGCGTTCTCCAGCGTCCGCCAGGCCACTTCGAGCAGCAGCCGCTGTTGCGGGTCCATCGCCAGCGCCTCGCGCGGGGAGATCCCGAAGTGCTCGGCGTCGAAGTCCTCGACGTCGGCGCGGAAACCGCCCCGGGTGGTGATCGAGCGCCCCGGCCGGTCCGGGTCGGGGTCGTGCAGCCGGTGCAGGGGCCAGCCCCGGGTGGTGGGGAACTCACCGGTGGCGTCGACGCCGTCGACGACCAGCCGCCACAGGTCCGCCGGGTCGTCGACCCCGCCGGGCAGGCGGCACCCCATGCCGACGATGACGACCGGGTCGTCGTCGGGTTCGGCCGGTGCGGCCCGGCGGCGCGGCTCGGGCCGGGACGAGGTCCCCCGGCCGTGACCGTGGTGGCGGTGGTGGTGCCGAACAGCCGGTCCCGCAGGAGGCGGGCGACGGAGTCGGGGGTCGGGTGGTCGAAGACGACGGTCGCCGGCAGCGGCACGCCCGCGCGGCGCACCACCGCGTCGCGCACCAGGAGGGCGGTGAGCGAGGTCAGCCCCAGCTCCCCGAACGGCCGGTCGTCGGTCACGTCGGCCCGGTCGACGCCGAGCGCGGCGGCGGTGCCCTCCCGGACCAGGCCGAGCAGCCGCCGGTGCCGTTCCCGGCGGGACAACGGGAGCAGGCTGGCGCGGAGGCCGTCCGCGCGCCCCTCGTCGGCGCCGGGCGCGGGCTCCTCGGCGGTGGTCGGGACCTCCGCGAGCAGCCGCCACGGCCGCTCGGCCAGCAGGTGCCGGGTCACCTTGCCGGCGGCCGTCCTGGGCAGGGCGTCGAGCGCGCGCAGCTGGGTGGGCACCCGGAACCCGGCGAGCTTCTCCCGGCAGACGCGGAGGACCTCCTCGGGGTCGAGGTCGTCCCGGGCGACGAGGTAGGCGACCGGCACCTCCCCGAGCCGGGGGTCGGGCGCGGGCCCCACGGCGGCGTCGAGGACGCCGGGAGCGCCCAGCAGCACCTGTTCCACCTCGGCGGGGTGGATGTTCTCCCCACCTCGGATGATGAGTTCGGAGATGCGGCCGGTGACGGTCAGGTAGCCGTGGTCGTCGCGGCGGGCCAGGTCGCCGGTGCGGTACCAGCCGCCGGGCAGCGCGTCCGCCGTGGCCTCGGGGTCCCGGTGGTAGCCGGCCATGACGTTGGGGCCGCGCACCCACACCTCGCCGTCCTCGCCGACCGGCACGTCGGTGCGGGTGCCCGGGTCGACCAGCCGCACGGACAGGCCGGGCACGGGCAGCCCGCACGACCCGGGGACGCGGGTGCCACCGGGCCAGTTCGTGGTGATGGGCCCGCAGGTCTCGGTGGTGCCGTAGCTGTCGATCAGCGGGGCACCGAACCGGGCCTCGACGCGGGCCGGCAGCTCGGCGCCGCCGACCGCGCCGGCGGTCAGGCACAGCCGGAGCCCGGGGGCGACGATGCCGTCGGCGTCGGCGGCCCGCAGCAGCTCCTGGTACATGGCGGGCACCCCGACCAGCACGCTGAACTCCCCGGCCGCCAGCCCCGCCAGCACCTCCTCGGCGGCGAAGCCGGAGGTGACGTGGGCGCTGGCGCCCACCGCCAGCACGCCGAGGGTGCCGAGGTGGTGGCCGAGGCAGTGGTGCAGCGGCAGCGGCCACAGCACGCGGTCCTCGCCGCTCAGGCCGAGGATCGGGGCGTAGCAGGCGGCGATCGTCCACAGCGAGTTCCGCGTGGAGGAACGCACACCCTTGGGTCGGCCGGTGGTCCCGGAGGTGTAGAGCATGAACGCCCAGTCGTCCACCCCGAGATCGTCGCGGGCGGGTTCCGGCGCGGGGCTGGTGGCGAGGTCCTCGAACCGGGGGCCGTCCCAGTCCACCGGGTCGACCTCGTCGGCGAGGACAGTGGTCAGCGCGGGCGCCACCCGGGTGAGCCTGGCGATCCGCGCCGGGTCGGTGATGACGGCGACGGCGCCGCTGTCCGCCAGGAGGTGGGCCAGCTCGTCGTCGCTGGACAGGGGGTTGACCGGCACCCCGACCGCCGAGGCGCGGGCGGTGGCGAGGTAGCTCTCCACGAGGGACACGCCGTTGCCGAGCACGAACGCCACCCGCTCCCCCGGGGCCACCCCGAGGGCGGCCAGGTGCCCGGCGAGCCGCCCGGTGCGGGCGGACAGCTCCGCGTAGCTCACGGAACGGCGGGCGTCGGAGTAGGCGGTGCGCTCCGGGATGTCGCGGGCGTGGTCGCGCACCAGCTCGTGGACGGGGCGGATCAACTCGGTCCTGAGCATGTCACCACACTTCGCTCACTGGGGTCGGGGCCGCCCGGCGCGGGGAGCGGGGCGCGACAGGCGGCCACGTTACGAACGGCGACCGTCGGCACGCTGCGGAAGAAGCCCACCGCACGGCCATCCCCCGGGAATCCGGGCGGCCGCTCACCAGCCCGCTGTTACCGACAGGTGGAAGTCCGGCACTGCGCCGGGACTGGCCTGGTTCCTAGCGTCGGGGCCGACAGCCGTCGGAACTCCACTGCTGGGGTGGTCCATGACTCGCTCGCCCGTCCAGCCCGTGGGCGCGCTCGCCCCGCTGCTGCTCGCCCCCGACTCCGACTCGGCGTCCGCCGAGGACGGCCCGGTGCTCGGCGTCAACCGGTACCTGGACGTCGCGTCGGCCCCGGCGGACGCGACGCACCCGGGCATGACCGTGCCGCTGGCCGCCCCGACCGACGAGGTCGCCGAGGTGTGGCCCGCCGACGGCCCCGTCCGCTCCGGGGACCACGGCGGCATCCGGTACGCCCACTCGGACCGCTTCCTGTTCTGCTCGGCGCGGCTGCCCGGCTCCGGCTCCGGTGCCCGGGAGGTCGGCCGGATGTACCGGGAGCTGTTCGCGCTGCTGGCCCGCCTCGACTACCCCCGGCTGGTCCGGGTCTGGAACCACATCGCCGGCATCAACGACCGCACCGGGACCGGTGAGGAGACCTACCGCGACTTCTGCGTGGGCCGCAGCCTGGCCCTGGAGGAGTTGGGGATGCTCAGCGACATGCCGGCCACGACGGTGATCGGCGCGGCGGCCGGCGGCGTCGAGCTGTCGTTGATCGCCACCCGGGGTGTCGACCCGGTCAACGTGGAGAACCCCCGGCAGGTCCCGGCCTACCACTACCCGTCCCGGTACGGGCGGCGCGCCCCGAACTTCGCCCGCGCCACCTACCTGCCCCGGCACGGCGACCCGGCGGCGCGGGGCTCGGTCCTCGTCTCGGGCACCGCCAGCATCATCGGCCACGAGACCCGGCACGTGGGCGACGTGCGCGCGCAGTGCCGGACCGCCCTGGGGAACGTCGAGTTGCTGGTGGGCCCGGAGAACCTGGGCCGCCACGGCGTCGACCACGCCTACGGGCTCGCTGACCTGCGGGCCGCGAAGGTGTACGTGCGGCACGCCGAGGACCTGCCCGCCGTCCGCGAGGTCTGCGCCGAGCTGTTGCCCGCCGACGGCCGGGTCGCCTACCTGCGGGCCGACATCTGCCGCGCCGACCTGCTCGTCGAGGTCGAGGGCGTCGCGACGTGACCTCCGGCGAGGTCGGGGAGGCGGGCGCCCTGCCCGTCGGGGCGGTTGGCCGGGGCGGGTTCCCCGCCGGGGTGGACTGGCACGGGGTGCCCGCGCTCCAGCAGCCGGACTGGCGGTGGGACGAGTCCCACGCACCCGTCCTCCGGGCCCTGGAGGCGGCCGAGCCGCTGGTCACCGGGGCGGAGGTCCGGGAACTGTCGACCCGGCTCGCCGCCGTCTGCTCGGGCGACGCGGTGCTGGTGCAGGCCGGTGACTGCGCGGAGAGCTTCCACGCGGCCTCGGACCCGCGCACCGACGCGGTGGTGGCGGTCCTGGACCGGTTGGCGGCCGGGTTCGGAGGTGGGCGCCCGGTCCTGCGGGTGGGCCGGATCGGTGGCCAGTTCGCCAAACCCCGGTCGCGGTCGGAGGAGGTGGTCGACGGGGTGCCGCTGCCGCCGTTCCGGGGGCACCTCGTCAACTCCGAGATCGCCGACGCGCGCGCCCGGCGCCCCGACCCCCGCCGGATGCTGACCGGCTACCGGTTGGCCGCCTCGGCCCACCGCAGGCTCGCCGCCCACCGGGCGTCACGCCCCGACGGGTGGGGGCCGTGGTCCAGCCACGAGGCACTGGTCCTGGACTACGAATCGGCGTTCCTGCGCCCGGACGACACCGGGGAGCTGGTGTTGGGGTCCACCCACTTCCCCTGGGTCGGGGAACGGACCCGCCAACTCGACCACGGGCAGGTCCGGTTGGTGGCCTCGGCCGGCAACCCGGTGGCGTGCAAGCTCGGCCCCGGGGCGACGGGTGAGGACGTGGTCCGGCTGTGCGAGGTCCTCAACCCCGACCGGACCCCGGGCCGGTTGACCTTCGTGGTGCGGATGGGGGTGCCGGCCATCACCTCGGCCCTGCCGCCGCTGCTGCGCGCCGTGCGCGCGGTCCACCACCCGGTGGTGTGGGTCAGCGACCCGATGCACGCGAACACCGTCGCCGCACCCGGCGGTCGGAAGACCCGGTTCCTGACGGCGATGGTCGAGGAGGTCGGCTGGTTCACCCGGATCGTCCGCGACCACGGCGAGCACGCCGGCGGACTGCACCTGGAGGTGGCCGCCGAGGAGGTCACCGAGTGCGTGGGCGGGCCCGTGCCCGACGTCGAGGCGTTGGACGCCCGCTACGAGACGCTGTGCGATCCGAGGCTCAGCCCGGCCCAGGCAGCGGAACTCGTCGCCCGGGCCGGGTTCTGACCGTCACGCGGGCGATCAGCCCGGGATCGCGGCGACGGCCGGGACCGGTACCCCGGCCTCCGCCCCACGCGGGTTGAACCGGGCGAAACCGGCCATGCCCTCGCGGTGGGCGGCCTGGTCGTCCCCGGCGGCGTTGAACCGGGCCGCGTACTCCAGCGCGCGCAGCGGGCAGCCCCGGATCTCGCCGAGCAGCTCCCGCCACTCGCCGGTGGCGGCCGACGGCTGGGACGGGCCGAGGTGCGACTGGCGGCGACGCGGGTTGAGCACCACGTCCAGCAGCCGGGTGACCGCGTTGTCGGTCAACCGGTCGAGGACGAAGCTCAACGAGTTCGGGCCGGTGGCGTTCTCGGACACGCGACGGGAGAACGCGTCCCTGGCGGTGGTCACGATCATCAGCGGTAGCGGGTCAGGGGTGTCGACGAGGGCGGCCAGCGCGGCGAGGAGGTCGTCGTCCGCGTGGTGCGCGTCGTCGACGACGACGAGCGCGGGCTGCCGACTGGCGAGACACCGCAACGCCTCCACCCCGCCGCCCGGCTGGTCCCGGACCAGTTCGGACAGGACCGTGCCGGCGTCGCCGTGGCCGGGCCGCACTCGGGTGCGCAGGACCCGGGTGGTGTTCAGCGTGCCGTCCCGCAGCTGGTCGACGAGTTCGGACACCAGCCGTGTCTTGCCGACGCCGGGGGCGCCGAGCAGTGTCACCATCGCCGGTCGTCCCGTCGCGTGGGTGCGGGCCGCGGTGCGCTGCAACAGGTCCAGTTCGAAGGACCTGCCCACGAAGGGGGTGGGGCCGTGCCAGGAGCTGGGGAGCTCCGCCGGTGCCCCGGTGGGTCGTGGTCGTGCCGCGAAGGGGCCGTGTCCGACCGGTCCCTCGGGTGGGGCGGTGTTGAGGACGACCCGGCCGGGGGTGGCGGCGGCGGCGAGCCGTCGGCAGCTGTCGAGCACGACGGCGGCGACCTTCGGCACGGCGGTGTCCCCGTCGACGAGCCGGGTGACCACCGCCTCCCCGGAGTGCACGGCCACCCGGACCTCGGCGGGGTGGAAGTCGACCACCGAGCGGCGGGCGATGGCGCCGGCGGCGGCGAGCGCGCGGTCGGCGTGGTCGGGCTGCCTGCCGGACGCGCCGAAGTAGCCGCACCAGGACGAACCGGGGCCGGGCGCGGGCTGCCCGCCGTGGTGGCGGATCTGCTGGCACACGAACCCCTCCACGGTGGCCGCGTGCTCGGCGGTGGTCATGACCATGACCACCGTGAGGGCCCGCTGTTCGGCGACCGCCCCGTTCTCCGGGACGGGGGCGGGGCCGGGCGGGCCGGCTCCGGCGGGGCCGGGGCGCCGAGCCGGGTCGCCGACGCGCCACCGTTGTGCCGTGGCGCGGGCGCGAGGGCGGGCGACGGAGCGGCGCCGGGGACGACGGTGGGCCCGGGCACCCCGGCTGCTGCCCCGGGAGTGGAGGGTGCCGCCAGCTCGGGCCGCTGGTTGAGGATGTCCCGCTCGAGGGTGCGCAGGGTTTCCCCTGGTTCCACGCCGAGTTCCGCGACCAGCCGGGTGCGCAGGGAGCGGTAGGCGGCGAGCGCCTCGTGTTGGCGCCCGCACCGGTACGCGGCGAGCATCAACAGCCCGCACAGGCGTTCCCGCAGGGGGTCCGCCGTGACGGCCAGTTCGAGCTCCCCGACGACGTCCTGGTGCCGTCCCCTGGCCAGTTCCGCCTCGAACCTGTCCTCGACGGCGGAGGCGCGGGCCTCCCGGAGCACGTTCAGCTCCGGCCAGTCGAACCCCAGCTCCACGAGGTCCGCCAGCGGATCTCCCCGCCACAGCCCGAGGGCCAGGCGCAGGGACTCGGCCGCGCCGGCTGGATCGCCGGACCGCAGGGCGGCGCGGCCCCGCTCGGCCAGGTCGGTGAACGCGTGGCGGTCGACGCGGACCGGGTCGACCTGGAGCAGGTAGCCGGGGGCGTGCGTGAGCAGGATCGGCGCGTCCTCCTCGGCGGCGAGCAGCCCGCGCAGCCCCGACACCGCGTTCTGCAACATCTTCCGGGCGGTGCGTGGCGCGTTGTCGCCCCACATGGTGCGCAGGAGCCTGCTGGTGGGGATGACCTCGTTGCCGTGGAGCAGCAGGTAGGCGAGAACGGCACGTTGGTGCACTCCGGACACCGGGAGCGGCGCGCCGCCTCGCGACACCGACAGCGGCCCCAGTATTCCGAACTCCATGGTCCTCCTCCTGTCGGTACGACGTCCCCCTGTTGGGGGACGTTATGTCCGGGACCAGTAAGGAAAACCTCACTACCTCGTTGGCGAATCGGTGAGTCGGCAACATCGACCGACTGACTCTCACCGTCGGTGACGACGTGCGGGTGGGCCGTCGCTCTCCGCTTCGCAGCTGAGCGCGGAGACCCCATCAATCCTCGGGACCAGCTTCGCGCGGGGACGACGTGGCGGGTTGACGGACGGCCGCCACCTGGAAACAGCCCCGCGTGCGCGGGGAGGACTTCGACGGGCAGCGGCTGTTTCTCACCCAGTCGGGAACAGCCCCGCGTGCGCGGGGAGGACCCTGGACAAGATCATCTCCGGGTCCAACAGGAGCGGAACAGCCCCGCGTGCGCGGGGAGGACCCTGGCGGCCTTCACGGCGTCGGCGTAGCAGTGCGGAACAGCCCCGCGTGCGCGGGGAGGACCGCACGGGCCGTGCGGCGGGTGGCGTGGTGGAGGGAACAGCCCCGCGTGCGCGGGGAGGACGAACGTTAAGGACCCAAGAGGGGTGGACCGTACTGGGTTTGTTGGAGGCCCTGCACCCCAGGAAGGATGAGGAGCATGGGTTCCGCGAAGAAATACCCCCAGGAGTTGCGGCGACGCGCGGTGGAGATGGTCCGTGAACTGGAGGGGCAGTGGGGACCCGGACGTGGAGCCATCGCCCGGGTAGCCGACCAACTCGGAGTGCACCCCGAGGCCCTGCGGTACTGGGTCCGCAACGGTGAACCCAGCACCCACACCGGCTCGGCGGACTCCACGAATACCGGGGAGTCGGACCGGGACCGGATCGCACGGCTGGAACGGGAAAACGCCGAACTCCGCCGATCCAACGAAATCCTCAAGGCTGCCTCGGCTTTTTTCGCCCGGGAGATGGACCCCCGCCCACCGAGCTGACCGAGTTCGTCGACCACCACCGGGACCGGTTCCCCGTGGAAGTATCCTGCCGCACAGTAGGGCTGAGCGTGTCCACCTACTACGCGATTCGCAACCGACGGACGAACCCCTCCGCCCGGCACCGCCGCGACCGGGAACTCGTTGCGGTGATCCGCCGGATTTGGGAGGACTCGCACCGGCTCTACGGGGCACGCAAGGTCTGGGCGGCACTGCACCGCCAAGGCGTGACCGTGGGCCGCTGCACCGTGGAACGGCTGATGCGGTCCGAGGCCATGACCGGGCTGGTCACCCGGTCCCGCCGGCCGCGGTCGATGCTGCCCGGGCAGGTCGAGGGCCAGCCCGGTGACCTGGTCGAGCGGGTGTTCCGGGCACCGAGGCCGAACCGGTTGTGGGTCACGGATCTGACCTACGTTCGGCTCGGGGAGAGTCGGTTCGTGTATTCGGCGTTGGTCGTGGACGCGTTCTCGCGGGCGATTGTGGGGTGGCAGGTGTCGGATACCGCTGATACGTCGCTGGCGTTGGATGCGTTGGATATGGCGCTGTGGGCGCGGAGGAGTCGTCTGTCTCCTGGTTTGGTGGCTCATTCCGACCGGGGGGTGCAGTACACGGCGTTGCGTTACAGTCAGCGGTTGAGCCGGTCGGGGATCGCGCGGTCGGTTGGGCGTCGGGGTGATTCCTACGATAATGCGCTGGCGGAGTCGGTCAACGCGTTGTACAAGAAGGAGCTGATTTACCGGAAAGGCCCGTGGAAGGGGGTTGCGGACGTCCGCGCTGCTACTGCGGAGTGGATTCACTGGTACAATCACCACAGGCTGCATAGTTGGTGTGGGAATAGGCCACCGTTGGAGTACGAGGAACGACACTGGCGACAGGCCACAGCGGTCTGAACGCACACGAGCGTGGGAGGCACGGCCTCCAACACCACCGGGGCGGTCCAGGGGGGTAGACATGGAACAGCCCCGCGTGCGCGGGGAGGACGCTGAGGTGCGGGGAGGGTTCACCGCGGACGACGGGAACAGCCCCGCGTGCGCGGGGAGGACTCGAACAACGAGCTGGCCGGGGCGATGCCGTGGGGAACAGCCCCGCGTGCGCGGGGACGACACAGGGCGGCCGCCGATGACGCCCAGAAGAGGTGGAACAGCCCCGCGTGCGCGGGGACGACACTTCTTGACCGGCGGCGTTACGAGCGACACGACCGATTCTCATTCACTTTCCCGACGGTCTCCCGCATCCCACAGATCCTCCCTGCCCACAGTATCCCGTCCCCCCGCCACAGCCCTCCAGCAGGCCCTTAACGACTCCACCAGGCGTCCCCACAACCCGCCGCCGCCCTCCCGCGACGGCGAGGACATTCGCACCGCTCGACCACGCGCCGCCCACCAGCACGAAACTGTCCGCAATTCCCGTCAGCCACCACATCGCGCCATACCTGGTGAAACATCCACAACAACTGCCGTTCCCGCCCTCCCCGCCGTCCCTCACACCTCGCGCCACCATCTGACCTGCGAGTTCTCGCCCGTTCGTACCTCGAACCACGAAGAAGCGGTCCGCACGACCACTCGCTCACGTGACCGGCGCGGGCTGTCCACTCCCTGCCGTTCGGCGGCGAAGCACAGTTCCGGCCGCCCTCCGGCGCCCGCAGGCCTACCCATCCCTGGCAATTCAGGTCACGAACTGCCCTGAATTCGGCCACACCACCGCCCGTGGCCGAACGGTCCCTCACTTCGCTGGCAGCCCCACGCTGGGGAGCATGCGCTCAACCGGCTTTTCCAGCACCCCCACCGCCGGGGACAGCCGAGCACGGCCTCCAGGCGAGGTTGACGCGGCGCGGGAACCGGGACGCGCTCACGGGTGGGAGCCTGGCCGACCTCGGAGGCGATGGTTCAGCAGTGTCACGCCCTCACCTCCGACGGCAACTCCGCCGGTGCCGCCTCCACTCCCCGTTCGCGTTCGGACAGCAGGCGGACCCCCTCGTCGACCAGGGCGGCCGGTACGGGCTCCTCCGCCGGCCCGGCGGGCAGCACGACCGCTGAGACGGTGCGGGCCCGACCGCCCTCCCGGCCGATCAGGTCCGCCCGGATGCGGCCGGCGACGGCACGGGCCTCGGCGGGCGGTGCGGGCAGGACGGCGATGACCAGCGACCCGAACTCGACGTGGACCCGCCCTCCGGCGGCGCGCAGATGCGCGTGCACCCGGGCGGCGGCCCACGCCTCCCGGTGGGTCGTCTCGGCGGGGGACTCACCGGGTGTGGCCGGGGACTCGGCGGTCACCAACAGCACGCTGCTCGTGCCGAGCCCACCACCGTCCGGTCGGATCACCTCCCGGGGAGGACGGTCCGGTTCGGGGCGGGCCGCGAGGGCACCGCCCGCTTCGGACTCCTCGACGATCCGTTCCTCCACGGCGCGCCGCAGCCGCAGGAGGTCCCGCCACTCGGCCCACTCCGCCTCCAGGGACCCCGGTGCTGGTTGGGGTGTCTCGGGCGGCCACACCGCCAGCGCGGAGCGGAGGCGGTCGAGTCCCTGCCTCCGGTCGCCGTCGCGCAGGAGGCGGAGCCCGTCCTCGGCGTGCCGGGCGAAGCGCCCGGCGTCGACCCGGTCGGGGTCGATGCGCAGGAGGTAGCCCGGGGAGTGGGTGAGGAGCACCGCGCCGCCCGAGGGGTCGTCGTCCTGGGCCAGCACACCCCGGAGCTCGGAGACGGTGTTCTGGATCATCTTCCGCCCGGTCCTGGGGGGTTCGTCGCGCCACAGGGCCGCGAGCAGGTCCTCGATCGACACCACGGAGTTCGCCCGCAACGCCAGGTAGCGCAGGACCGCCCGGTGCTTGGGCCCGCCGAGCAGCAGGGCCGTTCCCCGCGCCTCCGCCCGGACCGCGCCCAGTACACGAATTCGCATCCTTCGGCCCCGCTTTCGGATCAGGCGTCGGTGCTGTGCCGCCGCTCCGCCGTCGTGGTGGGTCGTCCCGCGCTGCCGTGCCCGCCCGGCGCGGTGTCGTGGGTCCGCCGTCCCGCTCCCCCGCCCCGTCGCGGCCGGCGCCTACGGAGCGCGGTGCCCCGCTGGGAGGGCCACCGCCGGTCACCGGAACTGCGGTGGCCCCGTGGACCGGGCACGCTAGCCATCCGTGCCAACCCGGTGACAGTGCGTGCTTCCACCGGTGGGGTCAGCGGGCGGTAACCGGTGGGCGGTCACTGACCGAGCGGTGGAGGATCTCCCGGGTACCGGGCGGCGCTCCGTTCGACAATGGTCGGGGCCGGGGAAACCGTGGGAGGAGGCCGGGTGGGCGGAGACGAGCGGCGTCCTCGCTCGCCGGTTCGCCCCGCGCGGGTGTTGGGCGGGGTGTTCCTCGACGCCGGCCTGTCGGTGTCGGCGTACCTGGTGTTCCGGTGGGCCGGGGCCGGTGACTACCTGGCGTTGCTGGCCGGGACCGTCGTCGCCGGTCTGCGGCTGGGCTGGGTGCTGTTGCGCACCCGGCGGCTCGACGCGTTCGCCTTGTTCATGACGGCCACCTTCGCGGTGGGCCTCGGCCTGTCGTTCGTCACGGGAGACGCCCGGTTCCTGCTGCTCAAGGAGTCGGTGGGCACCGCCGTCACCGGGCTGCTGTTCCTGCTGACCTGCCTGCTGCGCCGTCCGCTGCTCTACGCGGCGTCCAAGCGCTTCGCCGGTCTCGACGCGGCGGAGTCGACGGCGTGGGATGAGCGGTGGCGGGCCAGCCCGCACTTCCGCCGGCTCTTCTACCGCACCACCATCGTGTGGGGGTTGGGATTCGTCGCGGAGGCGGTGCTGCGGGTGCCGTTGGTGTTCCTGCTCCCGATCCCGGTGGTGGCCACGGTGGGCTCACTCGGCACACCCGTGCTCATCGTGGGCCTGCTGGGGTGGACGCTGTGGTACGGGCCCCGCCGGGAACTCCGGGTCCAGGAGATCGAACGCGCCGAAGCCGCCGGAGCGGCGGGAACGGATCGCGAGAACGCCCTCCCAGCCGGCACCGAGGCGCGGGATTGGACGACGAGCGGCTGACCGGCCGGTGCGGGGCACCCGAACCCGCTGGCACCCCCGGCCTCCCCGCCCCCACCGAAGCACGTCGAGTGCGCGCCGATGCAGGAAGCGACCCACACCCCGCCCTGTCGCCGCTGCGCGGGATGCGAGGCACCGGACACGGCCCTTCGCGGACACGCTGGACGAGCGTGCCACCGCCACTCCGCACACCACCGACGAGCAGCGGCCCTTGCGCTGCTGGATGAGGAGGAGCGCCGAGGCCCACGCGACGTCCTGGTCGTGCGCCCTCCTCTGCCCTTGGGCGCACGACAAGCTGGAAGGATCAGCGAGGCCCGAACCGCACCAACGCGGAACCCAGCAGGGACGATCAGCTCCTCGGGTGTTTCCGCGCGGACCGCCGCCCTCACGCTCGTATCAGCCGGACCGGTCCGCGCCGTGCACCGCGCGCACGCGGGCCAGCCGGTCGCGCCACCACCCGGCTTGTTCGGGCTCGACGAGTTCGTAGGTAGCGAGCAAGGAGGGGTCCGGGGCTGGTGGCGTGCGAGGCACGGGAAGGAAGCCGTCCACTGCCCGCAGGGAGCCGGGGCCGGACACGAGATCGCTCTCGAACAGCGACAGCGTGCCCAGACCGCAGGCGAAGTCCAGTTCGGGCAGTGCGGCGGCGAGGGCGACCTGTGCGGCGAGACCGACGCTGGTCTCGAGTGCGGAGGAGACCACGCAGGGAAGCCCGGCGGCTTCGGCGACCCGCAACGAGCGACGGACGCCACCGAGTGGGGTGCACTTGATCACCGCGACGTCCGCTGCGCCCGCGACGGCCACCCGTAGTGGGTCGTCGGCGCGGCGGATGGATTCGTCGGCGGCGATCCGGACCTCGACAGCCCGCCGGACGATGGCGAGTTCCTCGATGGTGCGGCAGGGTTGTTCGACGTACTCCAACCCGCCGGCGGCCTTGTCCAGCTGGCGGATGTGGGACACGGCGGTGTCGGTGTCCCAGACTCCGTTGGCATCGACCCGGATCGCGCCGTCCCGCCCGAGTGCGGCACGAACGGCTTCCACACGAGCGAGGTCCTCCGGGAGCGACTCGGGGTGATCAGCGACCTTGATCTTGGCGGTCCGACACCCCGAGTTCGCGGTGATCTCATAGGCCCGTTCGGGGCCGACGGCGGGCACGGTGCAGTTGATGGGGATGCGGTCACGCACGGCTGGCGGCCAGCCAATGGCGCACTGCTCGATGGTCGTCGACAACCACCCCGCCGACACGGTGTCGTCGTAGTCGGAGAAGGGGCAGAACTCGCCCCACCCGGCAGGACCTTCGAGCAACATCCCCTCGCGGACGGTGATGCCCCGAAAGCGGGCACGCATGGGAATCGCGTAGATGCGGGCACCCTCGAAGTCGATTCCGGTGGTCATCAGGTGGCGGTGTCCTCGTCTCGGTGGGTACGGGTGCGGGTCAGGTCGGTGATGCGGTCGTCCAGCTCGCGCGCGTCCGGTGAGGTGCTGCTCAGCGGACGAACCCGCCGTTGGAGCATACGGAGCCTGTCGAGGACACGGTTGGAGCTGACCTGCCGCGCCATGCGCACGGCGTCCCGTCCCACGGAGGCGGCCTGTTCCAGATCTCGGCTGGCCAGGTGAGCGAGGGCGAGGTCAGCCTGGACGAAGCATCGGCTGCGCACCCGCCACGGTTCATAGGTGTCCAACGCCTGTTTGATCAAACTGGCGCCTTGGTCTGGGTCGCCCACGTCGCGCAGACATCGGCCGAGATCGGCGGCGAGTTCGGCTTCGGCGTAAAAGGCCAGCCAGGCGGGTTCCTCGTCGATGCGCGCACGCTCGTAGTGCCGCTCGGCCTTCAACACGGCCGTGCGGGTGGCGGTGGTATCGCCGGACAGCGCGTGTCCCCGCGCCTCGACAGCATGCAGCAGGGACGACAGCACCGGCGTGGCCTTGCCGTTAGCCACGCTCTGCCCCGCACGAGCCAACGCGACGCCTTGCCGGGCGTGGCAGAGCCGCTCGTGCTCCGCCACCGCGGCAAGTCCCAACTGGACGGTGAAGCGACTCATGTGGGACAGGACGTTCGCCGCGTAGAGCCGGTTACCAGCGCCCATGGCGAGATTGAGCGTCTGGATGTAGTAGCGCTGAGCCAGCGAGTGCCGGCCGACATCCGCGGCCATCGATGCGGCCAGCCACGACGCCTGTGCGACTGCGTCCAGAAGGGCCTTGCCGGTCGATTCCGAGTAGCTGCCGTGCATGACCGTGTTGGCTTCGCGGTGCAGCACCTGAACCACCTGCTCACGGACACGACCCGAGCCGTAGCGGTGATCCAGTCGTCGGAGGTGGGCGATGTGCTCGACGATGATCTCGACATCGGCAGTACCGATGCGTTTTCCCGCCGCTCGCGCGGTGCTCTCGGCCGGGGGCACCGTGATCGCGTACAGCGCTGGTTCGGAGAAGGCGGCCGCTGTGAAAGCGGAGCCCAGCAGGAAACCAGGCCGGTCCCTATCCCGTCCGGCCAGTTCGACGACCGTTCGGACTGTGCCGTCCAGTGTGCCCGAGCAGTTCAGTCCATCGTGTCGATCGCCGGCCACGGGAGCACGATCCGTGAACCCGCATTCGCTGATGCTGATCTCACGGTGCAGCTGGCGGGACAGCACCTTGGCTACCAGTCTCGGCACGGGCCAGCGTGGTTGCGACCCGCACAGCATCCGGGTCACCGAGGTCGTGTTGGTTCCGACGTAGACGCGTTCCTCGGCTCCCGCAGCCACCACCGCGCGTGCTAGTGCGGCGTTGCTCATGCCCGCTTCGTCCAGCAAGGCACGCAGAACATGGTTGTCGCTGCCCGCGCCACTCTCACTGCTCACCCGGGTCCCATCCCGCACGCTGGCCTGACCGCTGCTGGTAGTTGATCCTGGCCTACTGCTCCTACGCTGTGAAGCCTTCCCGTCCAAGTGGGACCCAAGTGCGACCCCTGAGAGTCGACCGGTCGTAATCGCACTGATCCAAGACTGCCAGTCGCCCACTGCCATCGATTTACTGGTAGTAGCGAGTGCACCACCTATCGTCACCAGAGGAGCGAGAAGTGCTGATCCACGGGGACGACCACACCGCGGGACGGGCACCCCCTGCTGATGTGACTAGCACCGTGCGGGGCTGATTCACGAACCTTGCGACCGGGTGAAGCCGAGACGATGTGCCTCTGTTGCTGGCAACTCATCGCCGGCGGCGATCCTGGGGATGTTGACCAAATCATTCTCATCGAGCCTGAAGGTCACCGACGGCAACACTCCGCCAACGAACTTGAGCACCAGCCACCCTCCGGCCAGGAGAGCGGAATCAGCGAGGTGAGGTTCTGACTATCGACTTTTCATCGCGTTCGCTGGCGAACGACCACCACGTATAGGGTTATTGCGTCCGACGGGATGGGAAGCCGCGTCTGCCCCGCACGCTCGACATCGTAGCCGATCTCTACTACCTCGAAAAACACGTCACTGGTCGGGCATTCGCGAACGATCTGGTCGCACCCAAGCCCGCATTGTCCACACGATCTCGCTACGGAGTCTCGCACGCTGACCTAACTGAGCATGTTGGTCAGCAACCTTCAGGACCAGTCGGCCTTGACGGCGTGCGTGGACGTAGCGCTGAACGTGAGAGTGGAGCAGATCAGGAGCCGGAGGCCACTTGACCGAGGACCACCCGTACGAGGTGAACCCGGACGGCATCGCCCCTGATTCAGTGGTCGCTTGATGCGCACGGAAACACAGACTGCCCCAGCCAAAGTTCTGGTAATGGACAACGGGTTACGACCGGTAAGCGCCACCACTCAAGACGTTCTGTCATAGTCCGCACGAAACTCGAAACAAGGGGAAGGTATGACCGAACTGACACCATGTCGGTTTACGGAAAATGGACAAAAAAGCCGCACATGGACGAAGCTCCGGGCAGGCGTAGTCGGCTTGGGCAAACAAGCGCTGGACGACCACATTCCGGCACTCCTCAGCTCAGACGCAGCGGAGCTGGTCGCCGTCTGCGACGAGGACACCGAGATCGTCAGGGAACAGCGGTACAAACTTCGGGTCGCGGGCTACACCGACGTGGAGGCGATGTTCACTGCCGAACAGCTCGACTTCGTGGTGGTGTGCGTGCCGCACAACGCCGGGCAAGCGATCATCCATACCGCTGCCGAACGCCGCGTCCACGTCCTCAAGGAGAAGCCGTTCGCTACGACACTGACGGAGGCCAAGGAACTGGCCGAGCTGTGCGAGCGCACCGGCATCCACCTGATGGTGACCTTGCAACGACGCTTCAACCCAATCTACACCAGCTTCACCCAACTTGCCGACCAGATCGGAACACCGTTCGTGGTAAATGCGGCGTACACGCTGCACATCACCGATCCGTCCGAAGGATGGCGCGGCCAAGCCACCAAGGCAGGCGGCGGTTGCGTGATCGACATGGGGTACCACCTGATCGACATGCTGCTTTGGTACTTCGGTCTGCCGGATCGATTGCTAGCCAACATTTCCACGACTGCTCGACCGGACCGCAGCTACGATGCCGAGGACACCGCACTTATCCACTTCAGCTACGACAGCGGCCTGTACGGTTCACTGCTTCTCTCACGGTTCATCGGACCGAAGTCGGAACAAATTCGACTCGTCGGCAGTAAAGGCATCGTACACTTGGAACGCGGCAGGATCAGGCGACTCACCAACGGCGGCGACGTCGTGGAGTCACTTGCCCGCGAACAAGCCTGGCCGTCTGCAGCCGTCAGCCAGATCAATCATTTCTGCCGCGTCATCGAAGGAGTGCGCCCCAACGCCAGCGGGCCGCGCGAGAATCTGGCGCATCTCAGCTTCGTCGAGGGCTGTTACGAGTCGGCCCGCACCCGTACGTCCATCAACCCAAAGGAACTGGCGTGAACGCACTGGCACTCACCGGCGGGTCGCCGGTCATCTCCCAGCTTGGCTCCCACTTTTCCTGGCCACCGATCACGCACGCGACGACCAAAGCCGTGCTCGACCAGCTCACGACGACTGTCTCGATCTATGACCGCTCAGGCGTGATCGCGGAGTTGGAAGACGCACTCCAGGAGTACTTTGGTGTCCGGCACGCCGTGCTCACTAGTTCGGGGACAGCAGCGGTGCACTCGACCTACGCAGCCACCTGCGTCGAGCCGGGTGACGAGGTGATCGTCCCGGCATATACCTTCCTCGCCACTGCGACGCCGCTGTTCCACCTCGGTGCGGTCCCAATTCTGGCCGACTCCGACGAGACCGGGAACATGTCGGTGGCAGAGGTCGAAGCGCGAATCACCAACAAGACCACGGCGATTATGGTGACGCACCTCTGGGGTACTCCGGCCGACATCGACGCACTGCTCGCTCTGGCCAACCGTCACGGCCTAGCCCTGCTAGAGGACGCCTCGCACGCCCACGGCGCCACCGTCCACGGCCAGAAGGTTGGCACGTTCGGTCACACAGCCGCCTTCTCGATGAACGGTCCGAAGCCCCTGTCGGCAGGCGAAGGCGGCTTCGTGCTGACCGATGACGACGATGTGTACCACCGCGTCCTGCTACACGGTCACTACAACAAGCGGTGCCGAAACGAGATCCCCGCCACCAGCCCGATGCACCCCTACGCCGTAACCGGTATGGGGCTGAAGTTCCGCATCCACCCACTGGCCGCGGCCATCGCTCTCGACCAGCTCGGTTCGCTGGACGACTACCTCAACGGAAGGGAGAACGTCGCCCGTTACCTGTGCAACCAGCTCGGCGAGCTCCCCGGCATCGCCGTGCCGAGGACCCCGGACGGCGTACGGCCCGCCTGGTACGGCCTACCGCTGACCTACGTTCCAGAGGAACTGGGAGGCCTCCCGGTCAAGCGCTTTCATGAAGCGCTGCTCGCGGAAGGACTCAAGGAGGTTGATCAGCCCGGTTCAATCTGCCCACTCAGTCGGTTCCCGCTGTTCCGCGACCCCGCGCCGGTGTTCCCGCACTACCCGCACCGGAAACGGGTGGCATACCGCGAGGGGCAGTTTCCCGTGGCCGAGCAGATCTGGCAGCACACCCTGAAGCTGCCCGTCTGGCACCGGGAGGAGGACTTGCCGCTGGTAGATCGCTACATCGATGGACTGCGCAAGGTGATCGAACACCACACCGAACTACTAGGGTAGGTTCCATGATCGACGCTTCCGTGCTCGCTCAACTCACCACTCAGGCCGCTGAGGACGGCGTTCAGCAACTCGTCGTCGGCGCGATCGTACAGAATCACAACAAGGTGCTGCTTCTCAAGCGTCCCGCAGACGACTTCATGGGCGGCATCTTCGAGCTGCCCAGCGGCAAGGTGGAGAGTGGCGAGAACCTTGACACTGCTACCGTCCGCGAGGTCCAGGAGGAAACCGGTCTCGCCACCACTGATATCACCGATTACATCGGCAGCTTCGACTACACCTCGGGCAGCGGAAAGAAGAGCAGGCAGTTCAACTTCGCCGTCGTCGTGGCTGATGCCGATGAGGTCAGGCTCAGCGAACACGACGCCTACGTGTGGGCTGCACTGAACGAGGACCTGCCCGTGACCGACGCCGTCAAGGGAGTGTTCGACAAGTACAAGCAGCTGCGTGCTGTCTGAGGCCGCTCTCCATGCTCCCCACGTCGCCTCAAGGACGCGGGGAGCATGGGCTATCCGGAGACGAGGAAGCTGGCACCCCAAGCCACGACTCTCGGAAAGATCCAAGTAAAACGGCTCAACGAGACGGAACCCACATCACGAACCCGCGCACGGGCAGCTACCGCGTGGCATCAGTTTCGTCCCGGAGGCCGCGCTGCGGGGGCCGTTGGTGGTCGTGCTCCCGCTCCCGGTGGCGGTCACGGTGGGCTCGCTGGGGACAGGCGCACCGTGTCCCGGTGCGCCTGCTCCAGGTCACTGGGTGTCGAGGTCGTCGAACTCGCCGGCCTTGCAGCCCTTGATCCACGCGGCCATCTCGGCGCGGGTGAAGAACACGACGCCCGCGTCGGGGTGCTTGCTGTTGCGCATCGCGATGGTGCCGTTGGCGAGCGGGGCGACCTCGACGCAGTTGCCGCCCCCTGGGCCACCGCTGCCCGAGAAGCTGCTCTTGCGCCACGCGGCGTGAGCCAAGGCGTCGTTGTCCACCACTTGGCGTCCCCCTTCGTCGTGGATCACTGGTACTCCTTCACGGCTTTCCTGACCAGATCCACCGAGTCGGTGTGGGGAAGCGCTCGCTCGGTGAGGACAGCCCACTTCAGAATACAAGCGCGGACCGCGTCACGGTCCTCGATGTACGCCGCTCCGCCGGATCCCTCGGCGTAGCCGAAATCCGGGGCGGGTGGCGGGAGTCAGCAGGCTCGGGTGCTCGGGTCGCCGGGGCCGGTGGAGACGGGGACGAGTGCGGCGGCGAGCCCGGAACGGCCGTCGACGGCCAGCTTGCGGTACACCCGGGTGAGGTGCTTCTCCACGGCGCGCACGCTCACGGTGAGGGTGTCGGCGATCTCCTTGTTCGTCCTGCCCTCGGCGGCCAGCACCGCCACCCGCAGTTCGGCCCTGGTGAGCACCAGGTCCACCCCCGACGCCCGGGAGCAGGCGGCCAGGTCGAACCGGAAACGGTCGGTGAGCCAGTCGATCCCTCGGTCGGCGGTCAGGTCGTGGCCCTCCCGCAACACCGGTTCCGCCGCCGGGTCGCCCGCCCGCAGCAGTGCCCTGCCGAGTTCCGCCAGGGTGCGGCCGAGTTCGAGGCGGTTCCCCGAACCGGCGAGCACCCGCCGGGACTCCCTGAGCAGTTCGATGCCCCTCCTGCCGTCGGTGACAGTCCCCAGCAACCGCAGCGCGGCGCCCAGCGTGGCGGGGGCACCCCACCGGACGGCGAGGTCGTACTCCTCGGCGGCCACCGCCCTGGCCGCCGCCGGGTCCCCCATCCGCAGGTGCAGGGAGGTGGCCCAGTGCCGCCACGGGCTGAGCGCCGGGTTGCGGCGCCCGGCGCGGGCCAGCAGCTGGCCGCACTCCTGGACGTGGTGGAGGGCTCCCGGCAGGTCCCCGGCGTGGGAGCGGAGGAACCCGCGCAGCGGCAGCAGCGCGTCGTGGTGGTAGGCCGCGCCCTCCGAACCGGTGGCGTGCCGCTCCAACCGGTCGAGCAGCCAGCGCGCCATGCGCGCGTCGCGGGGCAGCAACGCCGTCGGCACCAGCGCCGCCAGGCACAGCGGTAGGCCGTCCGGCCACTCCGACTCGGCGAGCGCGACCGCGTCCAGCCCGCACGTCCGGGCCCCGGTGACGTCGCCCGCTCCGAGCCGCACGCTGACCAGGCCGACCGACACGAGGACGCGGGCGACGACGGAGTTCTGCCGCCGCGCCTGGTCGAGGGCGATGTCGAGCCAGGTGCCGACGTCCTCGGCGGCGTCGGCGGCCACCAGGGTGGGTGGCAGCAGCACCAGTCCGGTGTGGACATGCCGGGCGGCGGCGGGTTCGCCGGCGAGCACGGCCCGGCCGATCCGCCCCACGGCGTCGGAGGACAGCAGGAGTCCGCCGGTGGCCTGGTGCAGCAGCACCGACACCAGTTCCCGTTCGGCCGGGGTGCGGCCGCCTGGCACGACGTCGAGGTCGCGGAGCCGGTCGAGGACGGAGTCCTCGGTGTCGGGTGCCAGTCCGGCGCGGCGGACCCGGCACTCCACCCGCAGCGCGATCTCCGGGTCCTGCCCGGTCAGCGGTTCCCCTGACCGCAGGTCCGCCTCGGCGCGGCCCAGCAGTTCGCGGACGGCGGGCGTCACCTCGTCGAGGAGTTCCGGGGCGAGTCGGGTGGCCGCGACCGCGCGTTCCCTGGGGTGGGGCAGCAGGGGGACGGCCTGGGTGAGGTGTCGTCGCGCGGCGGCCCGGTCGAACTCGCGTTCGGCGAGGGCGAGTTCCACCAGCAGCCGGGCGCGCACCACCCCGTCGTCCACGTCGAGCAGCAGCCGCCGCAGGTAGTCGGCCGCCTTTCTCGGCGCTCCCCGCCGGAGCGCGGTGTCCGCCGCCTCCCGCAGGACCCTGGTGGCCCAGGCGTGTTGGGGGGTGGTGACGGCGAGGAGGTGTTCGGCCACGCGTTCGGGGGGTCGGCCCCGCTGGTGCAGCAGGAGGGCAGCGGCCTGGCGCAGGCGTTCCCGTTCGGCGACGCCCATCGCGCGGTCGACGGCGGCGCTGGCGCAGGGGTGGCGGAAGGAGCAGGTGCCGTCGACGTGGACCAGTCCCAGCTGGCCCAGGACGTGCAGCGAGCGGTCGCAGGTGAGTTGGTCGAGTCCGACGAGGTCGGCGACGAGTTCGGGGGTCGCCTCCTCGCCGAGCACCAGCACCGCGCGGCCCACGTCCCGCACGGGCGCGACGACGGCGTCCAACCAGGTGGTCAGCCGGTCGCCGAGCAGCCCGGACCACGGGCTGTCCTCCGCCGTGAGCTGGTCGGCGGTGGCGGGTGCCCCCGAGGACGCGACCGCGTCGAGGATTCCGGTGAGGAACATCGGGTTGCCCCCCGACGCGGCGTGGGCCCGGGTGACGAACTCCTCCTCGACCGGTGCGCCGAAGCGGTCCCTGGCCAGGGTGCGGGCGGCGTCGACGCCCAGCGGTCGGGGCCGGAGGGTGCGGGTGGCGGCGGCGAGGACGTCCTGGACGTCGGGGCGTTCCGACCAGCAGCCGACGTCCCAGGCGGCGGCCACGACGGTCACCGGGACACCGGCCAACCGGCGGGCCAGGTAACCCAGCCAGCGCAGGGACTCGGTGTCGACCCACTGGAGGTCGTCGACGACGACCAGCAGCGGCCGTTCCGCCGCCAGGTTCGCGGCCAGCGCGCGCAGCGCCGGCCACAGCGTCGCCGGTGGGACGGGCTCGGGTGGGCCGGGGTCGGGTGGGCCGGGGTCGGCGTCGAGGAGCGGGGCGGCGGGGGCGGCGGCTCCGGCGAACCAGCGGGACCGGCGCTCCGGGTCGGCCGACCAGATGGCGGGTTCGAACAGTTGCCGGGTGACGCCGTGCGCGAACTCCCGTTCCAGCGGTGCCCCGCTGGCCAGCACCACCCGGGTGTCGGCGGTCTCCTCCAGCTGGTCGGCGACCGAGCGCAGCAGGGCGGTCCGGCCGATGCCGAGCGGGCCGACGACGGCGGTCAGGGAACCGTGGCCGGCGTGGGCGGCGCGGACGGCGGCGCGGATCGCCGCGACCTCACCCTCGCGCTCGCACAGCCGCATCGCCTCTCGCCTCCCGCTGGACGATACGACGTGCCCGTCGGGGGTCACCGCACGTCCTCCCGCCCCGGTTCCCCCGAGCGGCGACCGAGTGGGTACCCGGGTTCGACGAGGTCACGGCGTCGCGTGCGGTGCAGCGTCGACCACGCCCGTGCGGCGAGCTCCTCGGTGCGCCGCAGCGGCGCCGGCGCTCCCCACCTGCCGGCCAGCTCCCGTTCCTCG
The DNA here is from genome assembly GCF_000429185.2 of Actinoalloteichus caeruleus DSM 43889. Taxonomy (GTDB): domain Bacteria; phylum Actinomycetota; class Actinomycetes; order Mycobacteriales; family Pseudonocardiaceae; genus Actinoalloteichus_B; species Actinoalloteichus_B caeruleus. The sequence continues at coordinate 1,781,807 of NZ_AUBJ02000001.1, forward strand.
TCGAAGAGCCGGGTGGCCTGCGCGACGTCGCCGGTGGCCAGGCAGGCGGTGGCGGTGTGTCCGCGCCACGGCAGCAGCGCCGGGTTGGGTTCCTGGCGGGCCAACAGCCGCCAGCCGCACTGGCGGAGGTCGGCGAGCGCCTTCCCCGGCTCGCCGAGGGCGAGGCTGAGCCGACCTCGGGTGTAGAGCACCCTGGCTCCGATCTCCCCGCCGATCGTTACGTCGGGGGGACAGGTGCGGAGCGCCCGCTCCGCGTCGGCCACGTCACCCACGTCGAGGTGGTGGAGGGCCCGCACCGAGGCCACCTGGGCGGCGAGGCTCCTCGACCGTCGCACGGCCGGCAGGGCGTCGCTGATCAGGGCCAGCGTCCGGTCGACCTCGGCGGGCAGTGCGGCGCGCAGCGCGGTTCCGGCTCGGACGGTCAGCACCCGGGCGACCACCCAGGACGGGGCCTGGCGGCGGGCCTCGGCCAGGACGGTGTCGATGGCGTCGAGGGCCTCCTCGTCCCGGCCCGCGAGGGACAGCGCGCGGGCGGCGGCCAACCGGGGGCGGTCAGGGCGGCGGTGAGGGGTGCGCTGGTGGCCGGCTGCCCGTCGGGGGACAGTGCCCTGCGGGCGAGGTCCACCGTCCTGGTCAGGTCCACTCCGGCCACGGCGAGGGCGTGGGCGAGCGCCGCGCTCCGCGCGGGGTCGCCGGGGTCCGGTGGCAGCGGGGGTGGGGCGAGCTCGACGAGCCCGCCGGGTTCACCGCGTTGGGTGGCGTGGGCGAGCTGGCACAACGCCGTGAACGGCGCGTGGATCTCCTCGGGGGTGGTGTCGGCGTGGTGGGCGTCGGCGAGCGCGGACAGCTGCCAGTAGGCGGTGCGTCCGCGTCCCCCGGCCAGCAGCAGGTCGGCCGCGCGCAGGGTCGCCTCGCCGGGGGCTCGTCCACCGCCGGCGTCGGCGAGGACGTCGGCGAGGTAGCGCTCTCCCGTGTCCGCCGTGGCGCTGACCGCCGCCCGTTCGATCAGGGTGTTGACCCGCGTCGTCGGGGCCAGGGGTTCCCGCAGCGCCCGGTCGAGGTAGCGGGCGGCGTCGTCGGGGTGGCCGGTCGCGCGGGCCTGGTGGGCGGCGCGTCGCAGCACCCCGACGGCCCAGCCCCCGCCGCCGGATGGGGCGCGCATCAGGAGTTCGGCGACGTCGACGTCGTCCACGGCGGACCGGTGGCCGAGGTCGGCGGCCCGCGCGTACAGGTCCTCCCGGTCGTGGGTGGGCATCTCGGCGAGCACGCGGTCGCGGACGATCGGTCCGACCACGTCGGGGCGGTCGTCGGGGCCGCCGCGCCCCCGGACGAGGCCCATTCCGGCGAGCCGGTCGAGGACGACGCGCTCGGAGACGTCGCGGAGGCCGGCGAGTGCGGCGACGAGCCGGAACGGCAGGCGGCCCCCGGTGGCGGCGAGCGCGCGGAGCAGTCCCGCCGGTTCGGCCTCCAGGGTCGCGGCGAGCCGGGTGACGCGGTCGCCGTGGGCGGCCGCGACGACACGCCACACGTCGGTGGCCGCGAGGTCCTCCGGGGGGACGCTGGCGGATCCGAGGTGGCGGCGGAGGACGTCGAGCAACCAGGGGTTGCCGCCGGTGGCGTCGGTCGCCGCCCGCGCGAGCGTCTCGGGCGCGGGCGCACCGGCCCGCCCGAGGGCGGTCCGGACGCTCTCGGGGGTCAGCGGACCCACGGCGAGCAGGTGTGGCGCGGTGACCCGGTCCGGGCCGTGCGGCGCGCCCTCGGCGCGGGGGGACAGCGGCACGGCTCCGGTGTCGCCGGCGAGCAGCAGTGCCAGTGGGACGTCCCGCAGGCGCCTGCGGAGCGCGCCGAGCCAGCCCACCGACCACCGGTCGGCCCAGTGGGCGTCGTCCACCACGACCAGCAGGGGTTGTTGGCGTGCGACGGAGAGGAAGTCCCGGCACAGCAGCGGGACGAGTTCGGCGTCGCGGTCGGGGTCGGTCCACACCGGCGAGGTCCACAGGGAACTGCCGGGTGGGGTGAGCGCGCCGAGCAGTTGGGAGGTGATGCCGTGCCGGAGCCGGGTCTCGGCGGGTGTCCCCCTGGCGAGCACGACCCTGGCGCCGCGCCGTTCGGCGGCGGCGGCCGCGTGCAGCAGCAGCGCGGAGCGCCCGCTGCCGGGGGTTCCCTCGACGACCCCGACCGACGGGGTGGAGGCGAGGAGTTGGGAGACGATCCGGCGCAGGATCGCCAGTTGGGGGGCGCGGTCGAGCAGGTGCGCCCTGGCGGCCTGGTCCTGCCAGTGGCGCCGTCCGGTGAGCACGGACGCGGCGGAGGTCGCCGGCGGCGCGGCGGGCTGGTCTGGGTTCATCGGTGTTGGCCGGTCGGGTCGGGTTCGGGGAGGACGGCGCGCAGCGCGGCCCGCCCTGGCACGTCGAGCTTGCGGTAGGTGTTGGTGAGGTGCACCTCGACGGTCCGGACCGTCACGAACAGCGCGTCGGCGATCTCGCGGTTGGTGTGGCCGGCGGAGGCCAGGGCGGCGACCCGCCGTTCGGCGCCGGTGAGGAGGTCCACGGCGGCGGGTCCGGTGGAGCGCCGGCGGCCGCCGGCGGCGGCGTGGCGGCGGCTCGCGGCGAGGAACAGCGCCTGGGACCCGCACTGGGTGGACAGGTCGAGGGCGGCGCGCAGGTGTTCGCGGGCCTGCCGGTTCCGGCCGACCCGCAGCAGCGCCTCCCCCAGCCGGAAGCGGGCGTTGGCCAGGCACAGCCGCGCCGGGGAGGTGGCGAGCAGGTCCACCGCGTCGGACAGCAGGGCCACCGCGCGGCGCCCGGACTCGGCCAGTCCGAGGGCGGTCAGCCCGAGGCCGATGGCGCGGGGCGCGCCCCAGCGCAGGGCCCGCTCGTGCTGCCGGTGGGCCAGTTCACCGGCCTCGGTGCGCCGGCCGAGTTCGACGAGGATCGCGGTGGCGTCCACCCACCAGGTCGCGAACAGGGGGTTGGTGATGCCGGTCCGGTCGAGGTGGTCGCCGCAGCGCCGCAGGTGGTGCAGGGCGCCTTCGGTGTCGCCGCTCTGCCAGCGGGCTCGTCCCCGGGCCAGCAGGTGGTAGGGGTGGTTCCACACGACCCGGTCGGCCCCGGGGCGGCGGGCGAGCAGCAGCGCGCGTTCGGCTCCGGGGAGGTCGCCGTGGGCGACGAGGGTCACGGCGAGCATGGTGTTCGGCCAGGCGGCCCTGGTGCGCCGGGGGTTGCGGGCGGCCGCCTCGGCCGCGTCGCGGGCGTCGGCGACGGCGTCCCGGACGCGTCCGGCGGCGAAGAGCACGTGGGCCCGGTTGGCGAGGGCGACGCTGAGGGTTCCGGAGTGGGTCCGTCTGCGGGCGGGGTCGGTGAGCCGGTCGAGCACGGTCAGCGCGGTGGGCAGCTCGTCGGCGAGGTGCAGGGCGAAGGTGGCGCTGACCAGTGCCCAGTCCCCGGTGCCCTCGGGGACCCGCACGGCCCGTTCGGCGAGGTCGAGGCTGCGCGGCAGGTCGGTTCCCCCGCCCGCGTCGAGGGCGGCCAGGACTCCCAGGAGCTGGCGTTCCCCGGGGGTGCGCCCCGGCGGGGCGGGGATGCTCCGGGCCAGTGCCCGGGTCTCCGCCAGGGTGCTGGCCTCCTGGATGCCGGTGAGCAGGAGGGTGGACTCCACCTGGGCGCGCAGCTCCCGGTCGGTGGGTCCCGGGTTGTCGCCCACCGCGGCGATGAGTTCGGCTCGTGCGTCGGCGAGCACCCGGGTCCCCTCCGGGGCGCGTTGCGCGCTGACGGCCGTCAGTCCTACCTGGACGGCGAGGCTGGCGCGGTCCCGCGCCCCGGTGGTTCCGGCGAGGGCGGGGGCGAGGTGGGCGAGGGCGGCGGCGGGGTCCACCTGGGCCAGCGGGCGGGCCAGCTCGATGCGCAGTTGCACCGGTGGGGTGAGCGGCCCGCCGGCGGCCAGCACCCTGGCGAGGTAGCTGGCGGCGTCCTCGGGGGCGCCGCGGCGGCGGGCCGCGTCGGCGGCCTCCCGGAACACCCCGGTCATCCACGGTTCGAGGGGGCCGTTCCGTTCGAGCAGTCGCAGGGCGACCTCCTCGGCGGGGCGGCCGGCGTCGTTGAGCAGGCGGGCGGCCCGGTCCCGCAGGCGTGGCAGTTCGTCGGCGGGGTGCGCGGTCAACACGGCCAGCCGGCCGGTGGTGTGGGTGAACCGGCCGCCGGTGACGAGCCCGGCCCGCGCCAGTGCGGTCATGGCATGGCTGGCGACGTGTTCCGGGACGCCGGCGAGCGCGGCCACCAGCCCGATCCCGGGGGTGGCCCCGGGTCCGGGGTCCTCCAGCACGGCCAGGGCCCTCGCGACCACCCGGACGTGGTCGGGCAGGGTGTCGAGGCGGATCAGGGCTGATCGCCGACGGACCTCGGCTCCCAGCTCGGTCACCCGGTGCGCGTCGCGGTCGTCCGGGGTGATCCCGGCCGTGTGGAGTTCGTCGAGCAGCCGCCGCAGCAGTGCCGGGTTGCCTCCGGTGAGGTCGTGGCAGCGGCGCACGAAGCTCGGGGTGCCGGGGCCGTCGAACGCCTCGCGGACCAGTTCGGCCACGGCGGGTTCGGTCAGCGGTGGGAGGGGCAGGCCAGCGGCGCCGGGGCCGCGCAGCAGGCGGGTGAGCACCGGGTCGGCCGGGGCGCGGACGGCGTCGTGCCAGCCGAGGACGACCAGCAGCGGTCCCCGGGTGGTCCGCCGGAGGAGGAAGTCCAGCCAGCGCAGCGACGCGGCATCGCACCACTGGGCGTCGTCGATGACGAGGGCGAGCGGGCGGTGGCGCATCAGCTGGCTGACCCGCCGGTAGGGGGCGTGCAGGGCCTCGTGGGTGTCGTCGCCGGCGTCGGCGGGCCCCGGGTGGTGTCCGAGGGGGGCGAGCAGCGCGTGGACGGTGCCGCGGTGGCGGGTGGCGGAGGAGGGTCGGCAGGCCGCCCGGAGGACGGTGAAGTCGGCGGCGAGTCGCCGGCGGAGGGTGTCGAGGACGACGGTGCGGCCGGTGCCGGCGGCTCCCGTGACGACGACGAGCCGGGCCAGGCCGGCGCGGACGTGGTCGGTGTGGGCGGCGAGCTGGTCGAACTCCCGCTCGCGCCCGACGATCACCGGACCCATTCCGGGGCGACTCGGGGTGGCCAGGCTCCCGGGCGCAACATGCCGAGGCTGTAGGCCTTGGAGACCAGCGCCGGCCGGTTGGGCACGTCCAGCTTCCGCATCAGGGTGCGGACGTGGTAGTCGACGCCCTGCCGGCTGAGGTAGAGGTGGGCCGACATCCACGCCGTGGACTGGCCGGCGGCGACGGCCTCGAGCACGCGGCTGCCGGCGCGGCTGAGCCGCGGTTCCCCCCGTCCGCCGGGCCGCTCGCCCCGTTCCGGGGTGAACACGACGACGAGCATGCGGGGTTGGTCGTCGGCCCCGCACAGGGCGGTGCCGGTGAGGTGGCCGGGGACGAGGGCGCCGTCGGCGCGGCGGATCAGCACGTTCTCGGTGAAGCGGGTGGCGCTGCCGTCGGCGAGGTGTTCGGCGCGGCGGCGGATGTCGACGGCGAAGCCGGGCTCGACGAGGGCGGCGATGTCGTGGCCCCGCACCTGGCCGGGAGGTCGTCGCACCACCTGGGAGAACTCGTGGCTGACGCCGAGCACCCGCAGGGTGAGGTCGGACCAGGCGATGCAGAGGGTGGAGGATTCCAGGAGGGTGTGGAAGAGGCCGGGGGGAACGTCGGTGCGGTCGGGCGGCGGGTCCACCTCGGGGTGGGTGCCGGTGGCGTCCAGCTCGGCCAGGTCCGGGGTGCGGACATCGGTCTCGGACACACTGCCTCCTTTTCCCGCCAGCACGCGAACCCGCGATTCCCCCTCGCCGTCGGAGCTTCACGAGCCGGGGTCAGGGAGTCGGAACGGGCTCCAAGATCACCGGTGATCGTTGCGCCGATCCTATGAAGCGATCACGGAGAGCGGCAACGCGAGCACGTTCCCGTTGCCTAACCTTGTGGTCCCGTCCCCCTTTGGTTCGGTCCTCAACCACCTGCTCCCGCATTCGTACGGGCCCCAACGGAGCAATGCCGGACTCCGAACGGAGCAACTGGTTCTGGGAGATGGCCGTACCCGCGCCGTCGCGGCCCGCCGAGCGCCGCGCCGTGAGCCGCTCATCTGAGCAGCGCGGCGGTCTCCTGGAGGACGGGGAGGGTGTCGAGGGGGCTCGGCGCCCCGGAGGCGAGGACCGCCCGGACCGCCTCCCACAGGCCGCGACGGTCGTTGACCTCGGGCAGCGCGTCGCACCGGACACCGGCGGGGTCGTGCCGGACCAGGGTCGAGCGGGGGCCGAGGGTCACCGACCAGCGCACGGCGGACCCGACGGCGTCGAGCACGAGCACCGGCCCGTCCCCGTCGACGCCGCCGGTGAGCAGGACGTCGTGGTCCGCCCGGTGGGACACCAGGGAGTACCCGTCGGGTCGGAGTTCGACGGGTGCCAGCGCGCCGAGGCCCGGGACCAGCCCGCGCGCCACGGCGAGCTGGGTCGCCAGGGCCGTGTGCGCATCGCCTGCCGGGAGGCGGATGTCGAGGTCGAGCAGTTCCGCACCGGCCAGCGGGAGCCGACCGCCCGGAGCACGGGCGGCCCAGCCCGGGAGGGTGGGCCGGGGAGCGTCGAGCACGCAGCGCACCGACCTGGCCGTCAGGCCCTCGACGAGGGGCAGGACGGCGGCGACGGGCCGGGAGAGGACGACCACACGGGTGCGGTCGGAGCGCTCCCGGAGCCGGTCGGACCAGCCGGGGACGCCGCAGTCGACCAGCAGGACCTCGGCCCCGGCCGGTCCCGCCACCACCCGGAACGCGCCACCGAGGCCGGCCAGGGCCCGCCGGTGCCACTCGTCCGCGCCAGGGTCGCCGCCCAGCGCCACCGTGACCGGGCCGGTCACGACGGGTCCCCGAGCAGGGGCGCGGCCGCGTCGGCGATCCCGAGCAGGTAGTCCAGGTCCGCGACGGCCTCGTCCAGGGGCAGCACCGGTTCGGCGGTGCCGGCGGCGACCTCGGCCACGTTCTCCCACATCGCCCGGTACCCGTCGAGCGGGGTGGACCAGCGCCGGGTCTCCCCCGCCGCCGTCCAGCGCGCCGTGGCGGACCCGGCGCGCAGGTAGGAGGAGGGCAGGTCGACCCGCAGCCGGCCTCCCTCGCCTCGGGCGTCCACATGCCAGTCCGGCCGCCGCCAGTCCCCGGCGGAGAACCCGGAGAGGACGGCGGTGCCGCCCGGGCCGGCCAGCCCCAGCAGGTAGCCGCCGGAGGGCAGCAGCCTGGCGTGGGTCACCCGGTCCACCTCCGGGAGGAGCGCCCGCAGGTGGGTCGCGGTGTGGACACCCAACCCCAACAGGGCGAACCGGAGCACGACGGCGCGGGCCGAGGGGTCGGTGATGGGCGGTGGCGCCGGCGGCGCGGGTGGAGGTGCGGCGCCGGACGCCAGGGCGACCAGCACCTCGGTGCGCGGCACCCAGGCGCGGACCCGCACCCGCCGGGCTCCTCCCAGCCGGGGGCGCGCGTGCCCCAGGGCCGCCCGCCACGCGGGGTCGTAGGAGTGCATGGTCCCGACCAGCACCCGGGTGCCGGCGCGGTCGGCGGCGGTGGCGATCCGCCGGGCGTCCTCGACGCCCAGCGCGAGCGGCTTCTCGCACAGCACGACCCGCTTGCCGGCCTCGCAGGCCGCGACGACGTGATCGGCGTGCGTCCAGTGCGGACCGCAGACCGCGACGACGTCGACCGCCTCGTCGTCGAGCAGGGCGGCCACGTCCACCCCCGCCCGAGCGCTCATCTGAGCGCCCTCCAGGGCGGTTCTGGCGGAGTCGGGTGTCGCGGCCACGGCGTGGACCACGGGGAGCCGGTCAGCCAGCTCCCGCAGCACCGGGAGGTGCACGCTCCGTACAACACGACCGGTCCCGATGATGCCGACTCCCGCCATCACACCCCCTGGATCATCCGCGCCACCGCCGCCGCCGAGCGCACGGCGAGGGCCGCGCTGGTGAGCGTCGGGTTCGCCGCCGTGGGCCAGCCGATGACCCCGTTGCCGCCGACGACGAGGTTGTCCACACCCCACACCCGGCCGTCCCGGTCGCAGACCGAGGTGCGCGGGTCGTCGCCCATCCGCACCGTGCCCTGGTAGTGCAGGGAGCTGCCCGCCGGCAACAGCCGGGGCTCACCCCCGGGGGTCGCCTCCCCGAGCGAGGCGGCCACCGTGGACACGAGTTCGGCGGCGCGGGCGGCGATGGCCCGGTCGGCCCGGGTGAGCCCGTACTCCACGCGGGGCGCCGGCATCCCGTAGGCGTCGAGCCGCTCCGCCGAGAAGGTGACGCGGTCCCGGGCACGGATCTCCTTGGCCGCGTACCAGGTCAGGCTCAGCAGGGGCCGTGGGTCGGCGACCCGGGCCCAGCGGGCCGAGGTCGGCGAGCATGACCTGCCCGTGGAAGGGGTGCCCGCTGGTCCAGGGGACCCGCAGGACACCGGTCACCAGGTCCCGCCACTCCCGTCGAACGGTTCGGCCGGTTCGGGGTGACGGGGAGGGTCGTCGAGGTCCAGCAACGCCCACGCCATCACCGCCAGGTGGTCGTTGAGGTACCGGCCCAGGGCTGGTGGTCGCAACCCCGACGCCCACAACAGCTGCGGTCCTCGGAACGCGTCGGCCGCCACGGCCACCGCGCGGACCGCACCACCCACCGCCGGCCACCGCGCAGGCACTCCAGTTCCGCGCCGACCACCCGGCCGTCGTCGAGGAGCAGCCGGCGGCACAGGGTCTCGGGGCGCAGCAGGAACCCCGGCTGGCGGTCGAGGTCGCCGAGCACGGTGTCGACACCGCCCCACTCCCCCGGCCCGCCCGCCATCGGCATCCACCCGACGTCCTGACCGGGCAGGGCGTCCCGGAGCCCGGCGAGCAACCGGGTGCCGGCGGCGGTGTCGGCGTAGGGCCGGGCGCGCACCCCCAGCAGCCGCTCGGCGACGGCGAGGTCGTCGGAACCGACGAACGGGGACCGCTCCGCCGGCCCCGGGCGGGGGGTGGCGCAGGTCCAGTGGCCGCCCATGCCGCCGACGCAGGTGGACAGCGCGGCGGCGGGCATCCCGTCCTGCTCGTCGCCCTCCGGGTCGGCCGGGCGCAGCAGCCCGGTCCCGAACCGGGGCGTGACCGCGCCGGCTCCGACCGCCGGGTACCGCCCGGCGGAGCGGTGGCGGGGTTCGGCCCGGTCGGCGGCCGGGAGGTTGTGCACGTTGCGGCCGGGTGGCCCGGTCACGGCGGGGCCCGCGTCGACGACGAGCACCGAGGCCCCGGGGACGAGGTCCCGGACGCGGCGGGCGACGGTCGCGCCGACGGGTCCGCTGCCGACCACCAGCAGGTCCACGGTGGAGGGTCCCTCCGGTGGGTCGGTCACGGCGTGGCCCGGGGCGGTCGGAGACCCTGCTCCTCCAGCAGGGTCAGCAGGTTGTCGATGGACAGGTCGTCGGGGCCGGGAGGTTCCCCGGTGCCCCACTCGGCCGCGTCCACCCCCTCCACCCCGCCGATCTCGTCCAGGACGCCGTCGAGGTCGGACGCATCCGGGGACAGCAGGGCGGCCCGCCGCACCAGGGCCGTCCGTTCGAGCCGGCCGAGCTCGCCCCCTTCGGGGAGGCCGAGCGGGACGACCGCGAGGCGCCGGACGTCCGACCACCGCACCAGCCGGGCCAGCGCCCCGGGGTGGAGGCGCCACCCGGCCGGGCAGGTGAACCGGAACGGGACGGGGAACGAGTCGCGCCCGGCCGAGGTGGCGAACCGGACCCGGCCCTCCCCCCGGTAGTGGACCCGGGTGAGCCGGGCGTCGACGAACTCCTCGGCGAGCACGTCCCGCCGTTCCCCGCCCAACTCGTCCCACGGCCCCAGCAGCGTGACCCGCACGTCGGGCACCCCGCCGGCCAGGGCCGCGTCCACGCTCGCGCACACCGCCTCGTGCCCGGCGCCCCGGGTGTCGATCACGACGTCGACGTAGGGCACCGTCCACTGCCGCGCCACGCCCCGGCGGGCCAGCCGCAGCGTCGGCACGAGATCCGCCAGGTAGGGGCGGTTGTGCCGGACCGTGCTCTCGGGGTCGCGGAGCAGACCGGAGGCGCCGAGGTGCCAGGACGTCGCGCCCGCCTCCGGCACGAACACCGCACCGGCCTGCGACAGCCGGTAGCCCAGCTCGGTGTCCTCGCCGTGCGTCAGGCGCGGGTCGACGCCCCCGGCGGCCCGCAGCAGGTCGGCGGGGACGGACATGCTGGCGCCCACCAGGGTGGTGCCCACGCTCGGCCCGGCCTCCCGCAGCCCGTCGGTCTCCCCGCTGACCGCGTCGATCCAGTGGTTGGGCGTGGCGCCGGCCGGGTCGTACAGCTCACCGGAACGGCCCTCCGCGACCGAGGCCCGCACCTGCTCCGGGGTGAGGTCGCCGCTGGTGAAGTCCACCATCAGCCGGTGGCCGAGCACGACGAGGTAGTCGGCGAGGTGGTGCCACCGCAGGTGCAGCTCCACCTCCTCCCGGCAGGCGATCATGTCCGCGTCGAGCCGGTGGATGACCGTGCCCTCGGCGACGTCGACGCCCCGCCGCAGCGCGTGCCCCGGCCCCCACCCGTCGGGACCCGCCGTCACCAGCCGGGTGCGCTCCGGCCTGATCTCCGGCAACCGGACCGGCGGGGTGCTGCCGTCGTCGACCACGACGACCTCCAGCAGTTCAGCCGGGTAGGACTGGGCCGCCAACGCGGCCAGGGTGAGGTCCAGCCGGTCGTGGTAGTCGTGCGCGGGGATGACGACGCTCACGGGCAGCTCCGGCGTCCACCCGCCCGGGTCCGGTGGGTGGAGCACCCCGTGGTCGTTGTGCCGGATGCGGGGACGGGCCATCACCGCACCAGCCCTTCCAGGTGGGCCACGGCCGACTCCACCGGCGGCAGGGCCAGCATCCGCCGCTGCGCGCCGCGAAGCCGCGCTTCGTACCCGGGATCGTCCAGCAGGGTCCGGCAGGCCTCGGCGACGTGGTGGCCCTCGGGGTCGGCGACCCGCACCCCCAGGCCGAGCTCGATCAGCCGGTCGCTGTTGTGCTCCTGGTCGCCGAACAGGGGCAGCACCGCCATCGGCACCGCCGCGCGCATCGACTCGCGGATGCTGTTGTAGCCGCCGTGGGTGACGAACAGCTGCGCGCACTGCAACAGCGACGGCTGGGGGATGTGGTCGACCACGTGCACGTTCTCCCCGGCGAGGTCCGGGTCGACGGGGATCCCCCCTGTGGCGACCACGCCCACGCAGTCCAGTTCGGACAGGCCGGCGATGAAGGACTCGGGGACCACCGCGAACGGGTGCTCGGTGACGGAGTCGGGGAGCTGCCCAGGCTCCGGGGTGAACCCGGGGAGCATGGTGCCGGCCGAGGCGATGACCAGCGGTCGGTCCGCCGGCAGGTCGGCGACCCAGTCCGGGAGCCGTTCGGCGCGGGTCACCGCCGCCGGCTGCTGGTAGGCGAAGGCCGGTGCGGCGTCCGACCGGGCGAAGGAGAGTTCGGCGGGCACGCAGTCCAGGCGGCCGTGCGGGTACATGGCCAGCGGGTCGTCCAGGGGTGCCAGCCCCAGCTCGGCGCGGCGCCCGTTGAGCTCGGCGTGCACCAACGCGGGGTCGAGGAACTGGCCGGTCCCCGACGGCGCGGGCACCGAGGGGACTCCGAGCGCCTCCGCGACCAGGGCGCCAGCGAAGTCGGTGCCGTCCCGCAACACCAGGTCGGGGTCGAAGTCCCGGGCCAGGGGCAGGATCGCCTCGTGGTTGGCTGCGATGTGGGGGCCGCAGCCGGTCATCACCCACAGCGCCTGGTGGTGCCGGTCGACGTCCGCCGGCACCGTGGAGGTGCCGTCGGCCAGGGCCCGCATCACCAGGTCGGCCAGTTCGGACAGGACCGGTTCGACGCGGACCGGTTCACCGTCGAACACGGCTGCCGGTTTCGGCGGCGCGACGACCAGGAGCTCGTGCCCGGCCGCGACGAGGCCCCGCGCGAGGGGCAGCAGCGCCCTGGCGTGGGAGGGGGTTCCGGTGATCGTGCAGAGCACGCGCATCGCGGTGTCCTTCTCTTCTCGGATGGTCGACCCGGTCAGGGTTCGGGGACCAGGTCGGGCTCGGCACGGGCCGCCCCGGGGGCGGCACCGAAACCGGTCAACGTGATCCCCGCGCCGGCGAGCACGTCGGGATCGAGGTGGTTGCGGGTGTCGACGACGACGGGCCGGGCCAGCAGCCCGGCCACCCGCGACCAGTCCAGTGCCCGGAACGACGGCCACTCGGTGAGCAGCACCAACCCGTCCGCGCCTTTCGCCGCCTGGTAGGGGTCGTCGGTGACCGCCACCGCGTCACCGGGGATCTCCCGGGTCACCGCGACCGCCGGGTCGTGGGCGACGAGCTCGGCACCCCGGCGCACCAGCAGTTCCGCGATCGCCAGCGCGGGCGAGTCACGCAGGTCGTCCGTTCCGGCCTTGAAGGTGAGGCCCAACAGCCCGAGCCGGAGCCCGTCGAGGGACCCACCGCAGGCGGCCTCGACCCTGTCCACCACCCGCTCCCGCTGCCGCTCGTTGGTGCGGACGGCCTCGGCGAGGAGGGGGAAGTCGAAACCCACCGACTCCGAGACCCGCAGCAGCGCCATCGTGTCCTTCGGCAGGCAGGACCCGCCCCACCCCGGCCCCGGCCGCAGGTAGGACTGGCCGATCCGCTGGTCGTAGCCCATGCCGGTGAGGATGTCGGCGATGTTCCCGCCGAGGCGTTCGGACAGCTCGGCGATGGAGTTGACGTAGGACAGCTTCGTGGCGAGGAAGCAGTTCGCCGCGTACTTGACCAGTTCGGCGCTGGTGGCGTCGGTGAGCACGGCCGGCGCCCCGAGCCGCGCGTAGAGGGCGAGGACCCGTTCGGCCGCGCGGCGGCTGTCGGAACCGACGACGATCCGGTCGGGTGAGAGGAAGTCCGCCACCGCGCTGCCCTCGCGGAGGAACTCGGGGTTGCTGACGACGTGGACGTCGTCGCGGCCCAGGATCTCCGCCATCCCACGCGCCGTCCCCACCGGGACGGTGGACTTGTTCACCAGGACGCAGCCCGGGGCCAGCAGTGCTCCGGTCTCCGCCAGGACCGCCGACACCGCCGTGAGGTCGGCCGTCCCGTCCGGCCCCATCGGGGTGGGCAGGCAGAGGATGACCACCTCGGCGTCGCGGACCGCCCCGGCCGACCCGACCTCGAAGGCGAGCAGCCCGGAGGCCTGGCCCTGCCGGATCAGCTCGGGCAGCCCCGGTTCGAGGATGTCGACCTCGCCCCGGCGGAGGCGGTCGACCTTGGCGGAGTCGATGTCGGCGCACCGCACGCGATGTCCCAGCGAGGCCAGGCACGCTCCGGTGGTGAGTCCGACGTAGCCGCTCCCGATGACGGCGACGGTGTAGCGGTACACGGGGCTTCTCCTTGCCTCGGAACTGCCTGCTGGAGGGCCCGGCGGCGGGTGGCGCGGACACCGGCCCAGCCCGTGGGCGCCGCGCGGTCCGCGAGCACGGCGGCGGCCGCGAGCACGGCGGCGGCGACGGGCAGCGGGAGGCGCGGGACGGGCAGCGCGGTCACCGCCCGCGGAGGCTCGCTGGCGTAGGTGAGCGGGGTGAGCGCGCACACCGCCTGCCCGACGGGGAGGTCACCGGACGGCGGCGGGGGGACCTGGGGCGGACCGGTGGAGGTCATCGGCACCACGGCCACCGCGAACGCGACGTCGTGACCTCACCGGCGGTGCGCAGCACCCGGGTGGTGCCCACGCCGACGCTCGTGGTGCCACCCGATCCGAGCAGGCCGAGGACCTCGTCACGACGCACGCAGGTGGAGGGCCCCTCCCCGGCGGGACGTCGCGCACCCGGGTGACAGGTGAGCGGTCCGCGAACCTGGACCGGGAGGTCCGGCGCTGGGGGAAGCGCGCGCATCGGGTTCCCTCCCTCGGCCGTGAACTCCGCGAGGACCGAACGGCGGGCGCCGGTCACGTCGTGGGCCATGGTCACCGCGCCCGACCACGCCGGAAAATGGCGGGCGGCTACCGGACACCCACTCGCGGGTAAACGCGGAGGACGGCGGACGAACACCCTGCCGTGGGAGGGACGACGGCTGCCCTGGTCCCGGAACTCGACGTGATCCAGCACGATCATCAGCAGCGGAGTCAGCCGGCCCACCAACTCCCGACCCCCCTTCCGTGAGCTGGTGCCGGCGTGGCACGGGCGCCCCGGGGGCGGGGCTGGTACGGACCACGCCCCGCAGCAGCAGGTGGCGGCACTGGAGGTGCCTGCGGACCGTCTCCCACGCCGGGTGCGACAGCCCCACCTGGTGGCGGACCGCGCTGGCCGTGGTGGGACCGTCGGCGACGACTTCGAGCACGGCCGCGCCCGACACGGTCAGGTCGTGCACCCGGCAGGCGGTGGCGGTGAGCACCCTGACCGGGGCCGACGGGTCGAGGTGTCCCGCGTAGCGCGTGGGTGAGCCGGGTGGCGGGGCGTGGGGGTTCACCACGGTCCCGCCTCCTCGTGGCGGGGCAGCCAGCAGGCCAGGCGGAGCTCCAGGCCGGGGGTGAGCAGGCTGAGCGGTTCGGTGTCGGCCGCCGGTGCCCGGATCCCGCAGGCGGTCCACACGTCCACGTCGGTGCGGCCCCGGGTGAGGTGGGCGGCGGTGTGGCCGGGAAAGACGAGGGCGGCGAGGGCGGCGAACAGGTCGGGTTCCATGATCTGGGCGCAGTGCCCTCGGGGTCGGTAGGGGATCTCGGGTGGGCGGTCGTCGGCGCCCACGACGACCGGGTCCCGCGGAGGGTGGACTCGGGGCGGCTGCGGGCCAGGGAGAGTCGCCGGCTGCGGCAGGCCTCCTGACGGGAGGCGCGCACGTCCTCCGGCGACGGATCAGCCAGCCGGCGGGTAGGGCAGGGTGGTGCTGCTGTTCTCGTCCACCCGCAGCGGCCGGCCCAGCAACGGGAACGCCCGCTGCGGGCAGGCGGGGCGTTCGCACACCCGACATCCCATACCGATCGGCGTGACCCGGGCCTCCTCCCCCAGCGCCAACCCGTCGGAGTAGACGAGTCGCCGGGCGTGCGGGAGTTCGCAGCCCAGGCCCACGACGAAGGTCTTCCCCGGGTCGCCGTGGCCGCCGGTGGTCCTGGACACCGTGCGGGCGATCCAGAAGTACTTCTTGCCGTCGGGCAGTTCGGCGATCTGCGTGAGCACCCGACCGGGGGAGCCGAAGGCCTCGTAGATGACCCACAACGGGCAGGAACCCCCGACGCGGGAGAAGTGGAACCCGGTCGCCGACTGCCGTTTGGAGATGTTGCCCGCCCGGTCGACCCGCACGAACGAGAACGGCACGCCACGCGCGTTGCGCCGTTGGAGGGTCGACAGCCGGTGGCACACCGTCTCGAAGCCGACCCCGAAGTGGTCGCAGATCCTGGCGATGTCGTACCGGTACCGTTCCGCGACCCCGAGGAAGGTGCGGTAGGGCAGCACCAGGGCGCCGGCGAAGTAGTTGGCCAGTCCGATCCGGGCCAGGCGGCGGGCGGTGCCGCTGCCGAAGGCCCAGGACGCGACGAGCCGGTCGATGACCTCCCCCACCTCCAGGAGCGCCAGTTGGGAGGCGAGCCGGAAAGCGGCCTGACCCGGCCGCAGCGTCGGCGCGAGGTGCAGGACCCGCCGGTCGGGCTCGTAGCGGTGCTGGTCCGATCCGGGTTCGATACCCCGCGTGGTCACCTCGACCCCGTGGCGGTCGGCGAGGGCGGCGACGAGGGCGGGGCGCACCTCCCCTGGCCGCAGGCGGAGCTCCACCGCCAGGCGTTCGGCGGGTTCGTCGAGCTCGGCGACGTAGTTCTGGCGTTGGTAGAAGTAGTCGCGGATCTCCTCGTGCGGCATGGGGCCGGCGACCCGCTCCGGATCGCGGCCGCCCGTGATCGCCGCGAGGTTCTCGGTGGCCTCCCGGTAGCGGCGGTGCAGGCCGACGAGCGCGCGGGCGACCCCGGGGAGGTTGGCGGTGAGCTCGTCGAGTTCGCCGGCGGAGAGGGTGTCGGCCACCGCCGCGTCGGCGAAGACCTCCCGGACGTCGGCGACCAGGCGCACCGTGTCCTGGGGGGCGAAGAACTCGGCGTCCAGCCCGAACGTCTCGGTCAGCCGGAGCAGGACCGGGACGGTCAGCGGTCGGGTGTCGTGTTCCAGCTGGCTGACGTAGCTCGGCGAGACGTCGAGCGACCTGGCCAGGGCGACCTGGCTGAGGCCCCGGTCCCGCCGCAGTTGCCGGAGCCGGGCTCCCGCGTAGATCTTCTCCACCCGAGGACGTTAACAAGCTTCACAGATCAGGGCGAAGTTTTCACAACACTTGGCAGCCAGGAGAGGTAGCAGCGGCCGGTTCGCGGTGCCACGATTTCGGTGAGGGCGTCACAAGCTTCACAGGAAGGGACGGGAACCAGCCGAGGAGCGGGCCCCCACCGGAAGCCCCGGCCGGGGAACTCGTCCTCCTCGGAGGCGTTCCGCCACCGGCCGGCGAGGTGGTGGCCGCGCCGAACCGCCCGGCGCCCGCCGCCCACTCGAGGGACCTCAGGGAGAGTGATGATCGACCACGTGGTGCGCACCTACCCGTCAGCCGAGCCCCTGCCCAGGGAGGAACAGCTGGCCTGGAAGCTGGCGGCCGTGGCCACCGACCCGGTGGCCGTCGAGCCCGAGGTCACCGAGATGGTGATCAACCGGGTCATCGACAACGCGGCGGTGGCCGCGGCGTCCCTGGCGCGTCGCCCCGTGCTCGCGGCCCGGGACCAGGCCACCCGGCACCCCGCCTCGCCGGGGGCGGTGGTGTTCGGCACGGCCGGCCGGTACTCGCCGGAGTGGGCGGCCTGGGCGAACGGGGTGGCGGTCCGGGAGCTGGACTTCCACGACACGTTCCTCGCCGCCGACTACTCCCACCCGGGGGACAACATCCCGCCCGTGCTCGCGGTCGCCCAGCACACCGGGGCCACCGGGGCGGACCTCGTCCGGGGGATCGCCGCCGGCTACGAACTCCAGGTCAACCTGGTGCGCGGCATCTGCCTGCACGAGCACAAGATCGACCACATCGCCCACCTGGGCCCCTCCGCCGCCGGCGGGATCGGCGCCCTGCTCGGCCTGGACACCGCCACCGCCCACCAGGCGATCGGGCAGGCCCTGCACACGACCACGACCACCCGGCAGTCCCGCAAGGGGGAGATCTCCTCGTGGAAGGCCTACGCGCCCGCCTTCGCCGGCAAGGTCGCCGTGGAGGCGGTGGACCGGGCGATGCGCGGTGAGGGCGCGCCCAGCCCGGTCTACGAGGGTGAGGACGGGGTCATCGCCTGGCTGCTCGGCGGTCCCGAGGCCCGGTACACGGTCCCGCTGCCCGCCCCCGGCGAACCGAAGCGGGCCATCCTCGCCACCTACACCAAGGAGCACTCCGCCGAGTACCAGAGCCAGGCGTTGATCGACCTCGCCCGCCGGCTGGGTCCGAGGATCGGCGACACCGACAAGGTGGTCCGGGTGCTGATCCGCACCAGCCACCACACCCACCACGTCATCGGTTCCGGCTCCGGAGACCCGCAGAAGTACGACCCGAACGCCAGCCGGGAAACCCTCGACCACTCGATCCCCTACATCTTCGCCGTCGCCCTGCAGGACGGCAGCTGGCACCACCAGCGCTCCTACGAACGCTCCCGCGCCACCCGCCCGGACACCGTCGAGTTGTGGCGTCGGGTGAGCACCGTGGAGGACCCGGAGTGGACCCGGCGCTACCACGCCCCGGAACCCGCGTTCGGGGGTCGGGTCGAGGTCGAACTCGCCGACGGCACGGTGCTCGCCGACGAGATCGCGGTGGCCGACGCGCACCCGGCGGGCGCCCGCCCCTTCGCCAGGGAGCAGTACGTGGCGAAGTTCCGGGAGCTCGCCGACGGGGTGGTGCCCTCGGAGGACCAGGACCGCTTCCTCGACGCGGTCACCCGGTTGCCGGAGCTCGACGCGGCGGAGGTGGCGGCCCTCGCGCTCCCCTCGCTCTCCGACCCGGCGCCCGCGACGAAGGGGATCTTCTGATGCTGTACTCGACGACCTCGGCGGCCGAGAAGCGGTCGGCGTTCCGCGCCGACCTGGCGTCGGGGCGGCTGCTCCGGTACCCCGGCGCCTTCAACCCGTTGTCCGCGCGGCTGATCCAGCGGGCCGGTTTCGAGGGGGTGTACGTCTCGGGCGCGGTCCTGGCCGCCGACCTCGGGTTGCCCGACATCGGTCTGACGACGCTGACGGAGGTCGCCGGCCGGTCCCAGCAGATCGCGCGGATGACGGACCTGCCCGCGCTGGTGGACGCCGACACCGGGTTCGGGGAGCCGATGAACGTGGCCCGCACGGTGCAGGCGTTGGAGGACGCCGGGGTGGCCGGGTTGCACCTGGAGGACCAGGTCAACCCGAAACGCTGCGGGCACCTCGACGGCAAGGAGGTCGTGGACCGGGACACCGCGGTGCGGCGGATCTCGGCGGCGGTGACCGCTCGGCGCGATCCGAACTTCGTCATCGCCGCGCGGACCGACGCGCGGGGGGTGCTCGGGATGACCGAGGCCGTGGAACGGGCCCGGGCCTACCAGGACGCCGGGGCGGACCTGATCTTCCCGGAGGCGATGGCCGGCGCATCCGAGTTCGAGCGCATCCGCTCGGCCGTGGACGTCCCGATCCTGGCGAACATGACCGAGTTCGGCAAGAGCGAGCTGCTGAGCACCAGCACCCTGGAATCGCTCGGGGTGAACCTGGTCATCTACCCGGTGACGCTGCTGCGGCTGGCGATGCGCGCGGCGGAGGACGGCCTGACGACCATCGCCGACCAGGGCGGTCAGGCGGAACTGCTCGACCGGATGCAGCACCGCCGGGAGCTGTACGACCTCGTGGACTACGCGGGGTACGGGACCTTCGACTCCTCCGTGCACGACTTCCGCGTCTGAGCCCTCGTCGCGGCTGCCCGCCGGGCGCCGCGCCCCAGCCGAAGGGGGACACCGATGTCCACTCCCACCGTCCACCGGGGACTCGCCGGCGTCGTGGCCGACACGACGGGCATCTCCTCGGTGAACCCCGACACCAACTCGCTCACCTACCGCGGCTACGCCGTGCAGGACCTCGCCGAGCACTGTCGGTTCGAGGAGGTCGCCCACCTGCTCTGGCACGGCGAGCTGCCCACCGCCGAGCAGCTCGCGGCGCAGGACGCGGAGGAACGCGGGCTGCGCGCGCTGCCGCCGGACCTCGTCGGGCTCCTGCTCGCGCTGCCCCCGACCGCCCATCCGATGGACTCGTTGCGGACCGCCGTGAGCGTGCTCGGCGCGAACGACCCCGGGGAGGACGACAACTCCCCGGCGGCCAACCACGCCAAGTCCCTCCGGTTGTTCGCCGCGCTCCCCGCCGCCGTCGCGCTCACCCAGCGGCGGCGCCGGGGCCTGCTGCCGCTGGAGCCGAGGGCTGACCTGGGCTACGCGGAGAACTTCCTGTACATGACCTTCGGGGAGGTGCCGGAACCGGCGATCGTCCGTGCCTTCGAGATCTCCCTCGTGCTCTACGCCGAGCACAGCTTCAACGCCTCCACCTTCACCTCGCGGGTGGTCACCTCCACGCTCTCCGACCTCTACAGCGCGGTGACCGCGGCGGTGGGGGCGCTCAAGGGCCCGTTGCACGGCGGGGCGAACGAGGCGGTGATGGCGACCCTCGCCGAGATCGGGAGCGCCGACCGGGTGGAGGGCTGGTTGTCGCGGGCGTTGGCGGAGAAGCGGCGGATCATGGGGTTCGGCCACCGCGTCTACAAGCACGGCGACTCCCGGGTGCCGACGATGCGGGCGGCGCTGGGCGAGGTCGTCGAGGCGCGGGGTGGGGAGGACCTGCTGGCGATGTACGAGGCACTGGCCTCGGCGATGCTGCGGGAGAAGGGGTTGCACCCCAACCTCGACTACCCGGCGGGGCCGGCCTACCACCTGATGGGGTTCGACACCCCGACGTTCACGCCGATCTTCGTGGCCGCCCGGATCACCGGGTGGACGGCGCACATCGCCGAGCAGTTGGCCCGCAACAGCCTGATCCGCCCGACGAGCCTCTACACCGGGCCGGCCGAGCGGCGGGTGGGCCGAGGTGCGCCGCCCGCGCCGAGGGCGGCCGCGGAGGACGGCTCCCCCGCCCGTCGCGTTCGCTGAGCCGGCCCGCCGCACCCGCCCGGGTCCCCCGGGTGCGGCGACGTCGGGGCGGCACCTCCGCCGGGTAGTCGCCGCCGACCGCGACCCGCCCCGGTCCTGGCCCCGCCGGGACCGGGGCCTTCCGCTGCCCGGGGAGTCCGGGCCCGCTGGCGACGGGTCCGAAGCACCGTTCCCGGGTCCGCGCCACCGGGACCGCCACGGGCCGGAACGGCGCAGGGCCTTCGACCGCGTGCTGGGCCGCCCGCGCGGCGCGGTTGTCGTCGGTGTCCTCCCCCATCGCTGGTGGCGCGGCTCCTGATGCGGGTCACGCCGTCGCCGGCCGGCCCTCCCCCACCGAATTCCTCCTCAAGGTGGCGGCCCTTCAGGGGAACCACCGGGCTATGTCACCCGGGTTTCCCCATTCTTTCCCACTGTCGAGTGATTGTTGACGCGTTACCTCGTCGCTATCTTGTCGGGTGCCCGCCGGGACGGTGGCGCGCACCATCCACGATTTCCGTTCTCCGCCTCCCACCCCGCCGTCACACGACAGAAACGGCCGCATTGCCTGTTCCTCCCCGCGCTCCGGACCAACGAACCGGAGGACGGTTCTCGCTCTTCGGGACCCCCGTCTCCCCTGGTCAGCCGCGTGGTGATCGGCCACCGGCCGGCATGCGCGAGCGCGGGTCCCGTTCTCACACCGCACCCGGGTGGCGCGCGGCGAGATTTCCTCCACCACGAAGAACCGTGATGCGTCCGGACGGGTGACACGCACACGGCCGAGCAGTACCTCAGTTCCGAATTCCCCACGGAAAGGGAAACAGTGCCCGATTCAACGACCAGTACCGAGTCCACGGAAACGACGGTCCCCGCACCCAGGAACGTTCCCCTCGCGCGCCCGGTTCCCCCCGGTGACGTCCTCGGCGGCAACGAGGTGTGGCGCCACGTCCAGCGCGGTCTGGTCTACCCGTCCCCGCACGCCCTCTTCGCGACGTTCTGGCGAGCGCCGGAGGGCACCAAGATCACCCTGGCGCTGCTGCGGCGGGTCATGTCCTCGCTCCGGGACATCATCCACTCCCGCTTCGGTGACGCCAACACCACCGCCGTGGTCGGCGTGGGGTTCTGCCTGTGGAACGAGATCTGCGCCGCGGAGGGCATGGAACCCCCGACCGGGATGCGCTTCGACCTGCCCGCGAAACGGAAGGACGGGTCGCCCACGTCCACGGTGTTCGAGCGGTCCGGCGGGACCCTCGTCGACTCCGACGCCGACCTGTGGTTCCACCTCAAGTCCGACGAGGAGGGGCACTGCGACGGGGTCTACCAGGAGTTGGAGCGTCTCCTCGACGAGGAGGGGTGCGTCGCCCGGCACCGGGAGCAGCAGCGGGCCGACACCAAGGCGACGGGTGAGAAGAAGCTGGGCGGCAAGGTCCTGGGCTGCCGGTTCTCCGAGAACCTCAACAACCCGACCGATCCGGTGACCCTGGAGACCCACACGATCGTCGGCAACGAGGACCCGGCCTACGCCGGGTCCTCGTTCGTACTGGCCCAGCGGTTCGCGTTCAACTGGGAACACATCCTCAACATGGGCCCCGACCAGATCGAGGACCTCGTCGGGCGCACCGCGGAGGACATCATCGTCCCCACCAGGGATGAACGCAGCCACATCAAGTGCGCCCGGGCGCAGGACGCCCAGGGCGACACGATGCGGATACTCCGGCTCGGGCTCCCCTACGGGCGCAGCGACGCCACCACCAACAACGACCTCCGGTTCAAGGGCGCCAGCCTCCGCGACGAGCAGGGGGTCTACTTCGCCGGCTACGCGCGACGCGCCGGCATCCTGGAGACCATCATGGACCGGCAGGTGGGCTCGCACGAGGGTCACATGGCGGACCGGTTGCTCTCCACCGTCCACTCCAACCTCGGCGGCGTCTACTTCGTGCCCAGCGCCACCGTGCTGGGGCTGGACCTGCCCGACCTGGACGACCTCGACGAGGTCGGGTGGGACGACTTCCCCGGCATGGACTGGAGTCGACTCGACCGGCACTTCACCGAGCGGTCCACCAACGGCCTGATGTTCTACAACCACCGCGACTGGCTCTACCAGATGAGCACCGCCGCCGGTGAGGACCGCGACCACTACCTGCCCCCCACCAAGCGGGTGCTCCGGCTGGTCGCGGCGGCGTTCTCCCGCTGGCAGGACAACTGGTACTTCGACCGCGTCCAGCAGGAACCCGAGCACCTGTCGTACTACCTCACTCGCGAACTCGGCGCGGAGGCGGCCGAGGAGATCATGGCGCGGCCGGTGATGGAACGCATGGGGTGGACGGTGCGCCTCGGCCTCGGCAGCGTCTTCGCCAGCGAGGAGTACGGGTTCCGGGGGCGGCGGCGCGACGCCGAGGGCAACTGGGTCAACGGCGCCGACACCTACCACATCGAACCGCTCGAACTGATCGTCGGCGGCATGCCCACCCTCGGGTTGGGCCAGGGCAAGTACGTCATCGACTACACCCGGGACGACGAGAAGCTCGCCAACTTCTTCCAGAACCTCGGCCCGGCCTCGGGGGTGGGCCACGTGGTCCCCGGCTACGAGAAGCTGCTGAGGCGGGGCCTCGGCGGGCTCGCCGAGGACGTCGCCGCCCTGCGGGACGCCGCCGAGGACGAGGACACCCGGCTGTTCTACACCGCCGTGCACCTGGCCCTGGAGGGGGTCCGCGCCCACTGCCTGGCCTTCGCGGAGCTCGCGGCGGCCACGGCGGACGCCCTGCCGGCCACGCGGGAGGTCGAGCGCGCCAACCTCGCCGAGGTCGAGTCACGGATGCGGCGGTTGTCCACCGACGCCCCGGAGACGCTGCTGGAGGCGGCCCAGCTGATCTTCACCATGCACTCCTGCCTGCACCTCATCGGGGAGCCGACGGCGATCGGGCGGCTGGACCAGCTGTTGCAGCCCTTCTACGAGTCCGACATCGCCTCGGGCGTGCTCAGCCCCGCCAACGAGGACGAGCAGGCCCAGGAGATCCTCGACTGCCTGTGGGTCAAGCTGGGCGGGAACGTGCTGTGGAACCGCATGTTCGTCGACGACCACCAGCCCGACGGGAACATGGCGATGGGCGGGATGGCCGGCAACTACCCCCAGGGCGCGGCCAACAACCAGTGGGTGCAGCAGATCACCGTGGGTGGCACGGTGGCCAACGACTCCCCGGGCAGCGGTGACCCGGCCTACAACCGCATGACCATGCTGTGCCTGCGCGCCGCCCGCCGGCTGCCGCTGAACGCGCCCTGCCTGTCCCTGCGGGTGCGCCGGGACATGCCGGCGGAGTACGCGGAGGAGGCGGCCAAGGCCCTGCTCAGCGGTGGCGCGCACCCGATCCTGATCAACGACGAGAAGGTCATCCCCGGTCTGGTCCGCAGCGGCGAGGAGATCGGCGACGGGCCGGACACCGGCGAGTACACCCCGGTGCGGGAGAGGGCCGGCGACTCCTGGAGCAGCGAGGTGCCCCTCGAGGTCGCCCGCGACTACGCCTGCGACGGGTGCTACGAACCCCAGTTCGTCGGCAAGAACTGGTTCACCCTCGGCGGGCTCAACACCCTCCAGCTGCTGGAGGCCACCCTCAACCGGGGCAAGTCGTGGTTGACCGCCGGACCGATGTGGTTCCGGGGGCAGCGGGTCTCGTTCACCTCGCCGAAGCCGAACGACATCGGCTCCTTCGAGGAGGTGCTGGACATCTTCTTCAGGCACCTGTCCTGGTCGTACGCCAAGCAGGTGGACGGCCAGCTCGGCGTCTACGGGAAGATGAGCGCGGTCTGCCCGTCCCCGCTGCTGTCGGTCTTCGTCGACGACTGCCTGGAGAAGGGCATGGACTACTACGCCGGCGGGGCCCGCTACAACGTGATCGGGCCGTGCTTCACGGCGTTGCCGAACACGATCAACTCGTTGTGGGCGGTGCGGAAGCTGGTCTTCGACGAGACGACCGCCGTGACCTCGCTGCCCGAGCTCGTCGAGGCGCTGATGTGCGACTGGGGCGAGTCGATGGTCGAACCCTTCGTGAGCACGCTGGCCGGGGAGGGCCGCATCGCCGCGCGGGCGGAGCGGTTCCGCGACCTGCGGGCCGCCGCGCTGGCCCTGCCCCGGTACGGCCGGGGGGACCAGGAGGTCGACGCCTTCGGCGACGAGTTCCTCCAGCGGGTGTCCGCCACCGTGATGAGCACCCTCACCGACCCGGCCCAGCCGACCGCGCGGACGCTGGTCGAGCTGGCGGAGCGGTACGGGAGCCCGGAGCACCCGTTCGGGATCCAGCTCCAGCCGGGGGTGGGGACCTTCGAGAACTACCTGGAGTTCGGTGCGATGTGCGGTGCCTCCGCCGAGGGGCGGCGGGCCGGCGAACCGTTGGCCACCGACCTGAGCCCGACCCCCAGTCCCGCCGACCGGCCGGTGGACCACCAGGAGGCCGACTTCCTGACCACGCTGCGCGGGATGACCGGGGCGGGCAGCGAGTCGTTCTGGGACATCGCCCCGACCGACTACAACATCCGGGAGGACTTCGGGCTGGACGCGCTGACCCGCGTCATCCGCGAGTTCGCCTCGGGTGAGGGGTCCAACCTGCTGACGGTGACGTGCGCCAACCCGGAGACCTTCGAGGGCGCGTGCCGCGACCCCGAGAAGTACGACGTGGTGCGCGTGCGGATGGGCGGCTGGTCGGAGTTCTTCATCTCGATGTTCCCGGCCCACCAGCGCACCCACCAGCGCCGTCCGATCAGCGTGATGACGGAGGGCTGAGGAAGGGACAGCGGGCCGCCGACGGCGGCACCGGATCGAGCGTGCCGGCTGGCTCCACCACTCCGGTGGTGGGCTGGCCGGTCGCCGGCCGGTCGCCGGCTGTGCGGCGGTCAGCCGCGACCGGTGATGCCCGGCGTCCCGTCGCCCCACCGGGCGGGGCGACCGCGAGGAACGGGGCGGTCGCGGGTTCGCGGCCGCCCGGACGATCGCTGGCTGGTGGGCGAGCCCCGCGCGCCGGTGCCCCGGCCACCTCGCCCTGGTCGTTGCAGGGCGGGCTGGGCCGCGAACGCCGGCGGGCCTGGTGCCGGCCTGGGTCTCCCCTGGCCGTCGCCCGGGGTCCGGCGGCGGGCTTGGCTGGCGTGGAGTGCCTCGCGCCGGGTGGGATGTCGTCCACTCCGGCCCGGCGAGGACGGGCGCGGCGCGAGGGTGGAACCGCGGCGGACTCGGTCCCTGACTCGGGACGCCGGCACCTCCGTCGCGGCCACCCGCCGCCCGTGGACCAGGTTCGCTCGACCGCGCTCGGGGTGCTCCCGCGTCACCACCAGCTCGGCGGCGCCCCTCACCGAGCCATCGCGGGATGGGGCGCCGCTGGCGAGTGGTGACGCGGTCGTGGGCCGGGCCGACATGAGACGCGGGCCTCCCCGGGCCGCTCCTCCCGGGGAAGGCACCGGGTCGCGTGCGGCGGAGGCGGTGCGGCCTCCGCCGCCGGAGCGGCCTTTCACGGACCGGGAGTTCCCGCCCCCGGGGCGCGGTTCACGCCTGGCGGGCCTTGTTGCGGGGATCCCGCTTGTTGATCACGTACACCTTGCCCCGGCGCCGCACGACCTGGGCCCCGGGCTTCTTCTTCAGCGATCGCAGTGACCTGCGGACCTTCATGAGCTTCTCCTTCGTGTCGACGGCCCTCGTGGCGGTGCCCCGGCACCGGGACCCGGTGGGGCGGAGCCCTCGTCCGCCCTGCGGGGCGGAGGGAGGCGTCCCCGTGCGGCGCCCCGGGTGGTGCCCCTGGGCGGGGCACCACCGTCGTGGATGGGAGGGCATCCCCGGACACCGTACACGACAACGATTTTCATTTTCATCCATGCTCATCATTCCCGGCCGACGACACCCAGGGTCGGGCGCGAGACGGGGCGAACACCCGGCGCCGGACCGCCGGAGGAGGCCGGGAACCCTGGCCCACTGGAGCCACACCCGCCTTCGGGCTGAAATGATTATCATTCTCGACATGACCGCGCATCGACTTCCGGTGGACCGCCCCTCCTTCGACACGGCGACGGCCCACTTCGACGAACTCGGACGTCACCTGTGGGAACCGATCGGGGCGGCCACGGTGGCCGCCCTGGCGCTCCGCCCCGGGGAACGGGTCCTGGACGCCTGCTGCGGGACCGGGGCCTCGGCACTGCCCAGCGCCCGACTGGTGGGACCGGACGGCGCCGTGGACGCCGTCGACATCTCGGATCCGATGATCGACCGCCTGCGGCGGCATGCCTCCGACCTGCCCCAGCTCCGCGCCTCCTCGGCCGACGTCACCACCTGGGAGCCCTCGGGGTACGACGTCGTCCAGGCCGTGCTCGGCATCTTCTTCTTCCCCGACATGGCTGCCGGCACCGATCACCTCGTCAGCCGGGCACGGGTCGGGGGCCGCGTGGGGTTGACCGTCTGGCGGCGCGGGGCGATGGAGGCGGCGGGCGCGCGCCTGGGCAGGGCCGTGTCCGAGGTGCTCGGGACCCCGCCCTCCGGGCCGCCCCCGTCCCCGCCGCCGGCCCGGGACATCCGGACGGTCGAGGGCTTCACGGACTGGCTGCGGGACCGGGGCCTGCACGACGTCGTGGTGCGGGTCCACGAACACCGGCTGCCCATGACGCCCGACATCGCCTGGCTCGTGGTCCTCGGCTCCGGCTTCCGCGCGGCCCTCGACCCCCTCGACGAGGAGGGGATCGAGGCGGTCCGCGGCCGCTACCTGGAGCTCCTCGCCGAGGACGACGTGACCGAGCTGGACGCGACAACCCTGGTGGGCACCGGGAGTCGGCGCTGAGGCCGGATGACGGTCGCCACCCGAGGAAGTCGGTGGACTCGGCCGGGTGCGAAAACCATTTCCAGGAATCACCATTCCCGCACCGAGAGTCATGAGCCGGAAACGGGATGCGACATCCTATTCGCCCGCGCCCGCCGCGAAGCCGGTTTCGGGGCTGTCGCCGCGCGGCTCGCGCGGAACTCCCCTTCCCCACCGCGACCGACAATGTTCCCGGCGCATTTCCCGGGAGAGGCCGACACCACCGGCGCCGGGAGCGTCCGCCCGCTCCATCCCGGCGCCGGGGGCGGCGGGGGCGGACCTGAGCCGACCGCCGCCCCCGAGGTAGCTCAGCCGCCCGCCGTGGTTCCGCCGGACACGTGCCGCCTCGTCCAGGCGAGCGCGACGGCGGCACCGGCGAGCGTGACCAGGACGGAGCTGGCGATCATGACCGGGTACCCGGTGACGCCCGCCAGCCCCAGCCCGACCGAACTGAGGACGATCCGGCACATCCCGATCATGGACATCGGGATCGTGTAGTCGGTCGCGGCCGAACTCTTCCTGGCCAGCTCCATCGAGATGGTCGACACCCACGTCATCTTGGCCCCGTAGGCGACGGCCATGACCACCAACGCCCCGGCCGTCAGCCCGTACCCGCCGCCGCCGAACGCCAGGGGCAGCAGGCATGCCGTCGCGACCGCCCCCACCACCCCGGTCACCACGACGGGAGCGGAACGGCCGAACCGGGTGATCAGGGCGCCCGCCACCAGGGCGACGGCGGCCTGCGCCGCGACCGCCAGCGTGTACTGGACCAGCGCGATCTCGTCGAGCGACCAGTCGACCGCCAGCAGCATCGCGGACTGCGGAGCGGACGCGAGCCAGTCACCGAGCAGGAAGACGGGGATCACCAGCAGCGTCCAGACGGCGGTCCGCCGCTGGCGGAAGAAGCTGAGCAGCGCCCGCCAGGGCTCCGACCGGTTGGCGGGCCGCACGACCGGCTCGACGAGCCGCGCCAGCACGGCGAGGGGGATGAGGAAGACCGCCGCCAGGGCCAGCAGGGTCGTCGTCCAACCCGCGTGGGAGTAGAGGAACAGGGCGCCGCCGGAGCCGATGAGGATGGACAGGCTCGCCGCCGCGACCTGGATGCCGTTGGCGACGCCGTAGTCGCTCGGCGGCAGCAGGCGGACCGCCATGCCGTTGATCGCGGTGTCGTGGAAGGCCGAGATGACCAGGAGCAGCGTCATCAGCACCAGGGTGGGCCCCAGGTTGTCCACGGGATCGAGTCCGGCGAGGACGACGAGTAACAGGACGAGCACGACCTGCGTCGACAGCAGCCACGTGCGGTAGTGGCCGAACCGGACCGAGCCGAACCGGTCGATCACCGGACCGATGAGGAAGCGGCTGAAGTAGACGACGCCGAGCAGGTTGATCAGCGCCACCGTGCCCAGGGAGACCCCCCGGCCGAGCAGGATCGTGCCGAGCGCTCCGAAGAAGAACGAGTAGCCGATGTCGGCGACCAGGAACAGCGCGGTGATGACGCCGAGCCGGTGCGCTCGCCCCAGCTGGCCGGGTTCCGATCGACCGGCCCGCCCGGGTGGGCCGGTCGTGGTCTCCGGTACGACACCGTGTTCAGTGCCCCGCATCGTCTCTCCCTACAATTGGCATGACTGACCGGCAGTCACGGTGAATACAACAGTTCGCGCAAACAGCGCTGTGTGCGGCACGGGATCGCGTTGTATACGCTGTTCCGGACCGAAAGGGGATGAGGTGGCACGCACGAAACCGGGCGAGCAGCGTCGCAGTGAATTGCTCGACGCCGCCGAATCACGCGTGCTTCAGGACGGCATCGACTCCCTCACGGTCGATGACATCACCGTTGGTGCCGGCGTC
This sequence comes from Actinoalloteichus caeruleus DSM 43889, assembly GCF_000429185.2. GTDB lineage: Bacteria > Actinomycetota > Actinomycetes > Mycobacteriales > Pseudonocardiaceae > Actinoalloteichus_B > Actinoalloteichus_B caeruleus. The sequence goes on from NZ_AUBJ02000001.1 coordinate 1,810,661, forward strand.
GCGAAGGGGACCTTCTACCTCCATTTCACGAACAAGGACGATCTTCTCGGTGCCCTGCGGGACCGGTACGTCCAGCGGTTCGTGAGCAACCAGCGGCAGGCTGCCGAGCCCAGCGGGGGTGTCGACAAGATCGAACGGTGGATCCTCAGCGGGATCGACGAGTACCGGCGTGACGTCCGGCTGCACGACCTGCTGTTCCACCACCCGTCCCGGCCAGAGGGCCCCGAGGACAACCCGGCGGTGGACGCGCTGCGCGACCTGCTGGTCGAGATCGGGGCGACGATCCCCGACCCCACGGCGACGGCGGTGATCCTCTACCACGCGATGCACGGGACGGCCGACCACATCCTGCACACACCGGCGGACGAGGACCGCATGCTCGCCGAGGTGACCCGGCTCTGCCGGATCCTGCTCGCGCCCGCGACCTGAGCACCCGGGCCCCGGGGCCTGACCCGCCCGCCCCGGCCGGGCCTCGGGGTGTCCACGGGGGCTCGCGCGCGCCCCCACCCGTCGTCGGGCACCCGGCACCACGCCGTCTCGCAACGCCCTCACCGCCTCGCTCCGGAAGTCACCTCCCGGCTCCCGTGGTTCGCCCGTTGGTGTGCACGGCCTCCGCCGGGGTACCCAACGCCCGGTCCGGCGGACGACCCTGGTTCGACCTTTCCGATTAGGTTAGCCTAGCCTTGAGTGGTGACTGACTGCCAGTCATTCCGTCGCCCCGGGGCCGGTCCCGGCGCCACACAGGCAGCCGACCAGGCACGCCGACCGCGCCCTGACCACGCGGCGACGCGACATGACCTCCACGACGAGGAAGGCTCATGACAACGACGGACACGACCACGGCGGAGCGCACCGCCCCACTCGACAACCCCCCACGCGGCCCCGCCGAGGAGGACAACCCCACCCTGGTCCGGGTCGGCGCGGCGGCTCGCCTCCTCCGGCCGGTCCGTCGCCACTTCATCACCTGCGGGGTGCTGTCCGCGCTCGCCGCCGCGGCGGGATTCCTCCCCTACCTGGCCATCGCCGAGATCGCCCGTGCGGTGCTCACCGCACCCAGCGCTGCCGCCGCCGCCCCCACGGTCTGGACCTGGGTCGCGATCGGTGGCCTGGGGGCGATGCTGCGCCTGGTGCTGCTGGGCTTCTCCTCCCACGTGGGCCACTACGCGGACGCCGAGATGCTCAGGGACATCCGGGTCCGGCTGGTGCGGCGGCTGGGGGTGATCCCCCTCGGCTGGTTCCGCTCGGCCGGCTCCGGCCAGGTGAAGAAGACCATGACCGACGACCTGGAGGAGATGCACCAGCTGATCGCGCACGCCCTCGGTGAGATCACCGCCGGGGCGACGGCGATCCTCGTCGGGTTCGGGTACCTGCTGTTCGTGGACTGGCGGATGGCGCTGATCACGCTGGCCGTCCCGGCGATGATGCTGCTCGCCTACCGCGTCTCGATGCGTTCGATGCCCGCCCACATGGCTCGGCTGCTCGCGGCCGAGGGGCGGATCAGCGCGGCCAGCGTCGAGTACGCCGACGGGATCAGCGTCGTGAAGGCCTTCGGCATCAACGGCCGACTGCTCGACCGGTTCGGCGCCGCCGTGCGGGAGCACACCGCGGCGATGCGCACCTGGGTCTCCGAGGTCCGGTACAGCTCGGCGTTGTGCCAGCTCTTCAACTCCGAGGTCACGGTCCTCGCGGTCGTCTTCGCGGCGGGGCTCGGTTTCGTCACGGCCGGGGAGCTCACCTTCGTCGACATCCTGCCGTTCCTGGTGGTGGGCGTGGGTCTGCCGACCTCCCTCACCCCGTTGATCCAGGGCAACCAGGGTCTGCGCAAGGCACGGATGGCGGCGGGGCGCATCGACGCCCTGCTCAACCGGGAGGCCCTGCCGGAGCCCGCCGAGCCCAGGACCCCGACCGGGCACGACATCGAGCTCGACCGGGTCACCTTCTCCTACGACGGGGCCACCAACGCGGTGGAGGACGTCAGCGTGCGCTGCCAGCCGGGCACCGTGACCGCGCTGGTCGGGCCGTCCGGCGCGGGCAAGACCACGCTGGCCAGCCTGCTCCCCCGGTTCTACGACGTGACCGGCGGAGCGATCCGCATCGGCGGGGTCGACGTCCGGGACATGTCCTCCGAGACCCTGCTGTCCTCGATGACGCTGGTCTTCCAGGACGTGGCGCTGCTGCGGGACACGGTGACGGAGAACATCAGGATCGGTCGTCCGGGCGCCTCCGACGAGCAGGTGCGCGAGGCGGCGCGGGCGGCCCAGATCCACGACGTGATCGAACGCCTCCCGCAGGGCTACGACACCGTGCTCGACGCGGTGGGTGGCGGGCTGTCCGGAGGTGAACGGCAGCGGCTGACCATCGCGCGCGCGATCCTGGCCGCCGCTCCGGTGGTGGTGTTGGACGAGGCCACCGCCGCCCTCGACCCGGACGGGGAGGCCGCCGTCCAGGACGCGCTGGCCACCCTGATCGCCGGTAAGACGGTGATCGTGATCGCCCACCGGCTGCACACCATCGCCAGCGCCGACCAGATCCTGGTCCTGGAGGGTGGTCGGGTCGCCGAGGTCGGGTCGCACCCCGTCCTCCTCGCCCGCAACGGCCTGTACGCGCGGATGTGGCGGGCCCAGCAGAACGGAGACACGGCATGATCCGCCACCTGTACCGCCTGTACCCGCATCCCGGGGTGCTGGTGCGGATGGGACTGCTGCACCTGGTCCTGGCGATCCTCCAGGGCGTGCTGCTCGGCATGTTGGTGCCGATCCTGCGGGCGCTGCTGCGTCCGGAACCGGATCTCGCCGCCGCCACGCCGTGGCTGGTCGCCGGGGCGGTGGGCGCCGCCGTGTACGGGGTGTTGAAGATGATCGCCACCCCGGTGGGCTTCGCCGCGAGCATGAGCCTGGCAGCCCAGCTGCGGCACCGCCTGATGCGGCACGCCGCGACCCTGCCGCTGGGCTGGTTCACCGGGGGGAACAAGGCGAAGCTGTCCCGCACGGTGACCACGTCGGCCGGCAACGTGGCCCAGCTGGCCTCCACGTTCGGACCACCGGCGATCACCGGCACCGTCGTGCCGGCGACGGTCGTGGTGGTGACCTTCTTCGTCGACTGGCGGTTGGCGCTGCTGTTCCTGGCGATCCTGCCGGTGGCCTTCCTCGCCCTGCGGCGCGCCGGGCGGATCACCGCCGAGGCGGACCGCGAGCTCGACGAGGCGGCCACGGAGATCGCGGGCCGGGCGATCGAGATGGGGCAGGCCCAGCCGGTGCTGCGGGCGGCCGGTCACGGCACCACCGGCACCGCCCGGATGCGGCACGCGCTGGACGAACACCGCACGCGGTACCGCAAGGGCCTGCGTCGTTCGCTGGTCCCCGACCTGACCTACACCGCCGTGGTGATGGTGGGGTTCGTCGCGGTGATGGTGCTGGGTGCGCAGTTCCTGCTCAGCGGCACCCTCCAGGTCGCCGACGCGGTCGCGTTGCTGGTGCTGGCGGTGCGGTTCCTGGAGCCGCTCGGCACCCTGACGGAGCTGCTGGGCACCCTGCACGCGATGGACAACTCCGTGACCCGGGTCGAGAACATCCTGTACACCCCGGCGTTGAAGCACCACCCGAAGCCGGTGCGCGAGTTGAAGGACGCGACGATCGAGTTCTCCGACGTCACCTACTCCTACGGAGGGACGCCGGCGTTGTCCGGGGTGTCCTTCCGGTGCCGGCCCGGCACGACCACCGCGCTGGTCGGGCCGTCCGGGTCGGGCAAGACCACGGTCACCCGGCTGATCGCCCGGTTCTTCGACGTCGACTCCGGCAGCGTACGGGTCGGCGGCGTGGACGTCCGGGAACTCGACCACCAGGTGCTGCTCAGCGACGTGGCCATCGTGTTCCAGGACGTGTACCTGTTCGACACGACGATCGAGGAGAACCTGCGGATCGCCCAGCCGGACGCGACCCACGAGGAGCTGATGGCGGCGGCGCGGGCGGCCCGGCTCAACGAGGTCGTGGCCCGGTTGCCGCAGGGTTGGCAGACGAAGGTCGGGGAGGGGGGCGCCCAGCTGTCGGGAGGCGAGCGGCAGCGGGTGTCCATCGCCCGCGCGTTCCTCAAGAAGGCGCGGGTGGTGCTGCTCGACGAGGCCGGGTCGGCGCTGGACCCGGAGAACGAGGGCGCGATCAGCGAGGCGATCGCGAACCTGTCGCAGGACCCGAACCGGACGGTGATCGTGATCGCGCACCGGCCGGCGACGCTGGCCACCGCCGACCACGTGATCGCGCTGGACGGCGGCCGGGTCTCCGAGGCGGGGACCCCCAGCGAGCTGCGGGCGACCGGGGGCACCTTCGCCCGGTTGTACAACCAGTACGAGCACGCGCGGAGCTGGCACATCGGGGCGGCACCGGCCCCCTGATCCGCCACCGCCGACGTCCCGGCCGGGGAGGTCAGCCCGGCCGGGACGGGTCCGTCCCGTGCCCGCGCGATGCGCACCGGGGTGGTACGCGGCGGATCTCCCCTCGGGTGTCCGGCGGATCGGTGCGCTCCGGCTCGCCCGGTGTGCCGGCTGGCGCGCGCCTGCGGGATGGGGCGGCTGGTGTTCGGGAAGGGCGACGCGTGAGCGGCATCCCCTTTCTCGGGCACTCCCGGGCCCGTGTGCGGGAAAGCGCGTCGCCGGGGCGAGTCGGTGGGCCAACGGGAAATGGCGGTCCTCGCCCCGGCGGCGGGGTTCGACGGGCACCCATTCCGGATTTCGCGCGGATCTCACCCGAACTCTCGCGGAATACTCGATCCCGGGTCGTCACCGTGGGCGGGATGCGACGCGGAGGGCTCGCCTTTTCGGGTGCCGCCGCCCCCACTGTCGGCGGGCCGTGTCATGTTCGGGCCGGCGTCGGGTCGAGGGACGCGCCCTCCTCCAAGGGGGCGTGTCGGGGGATCACCGGGCACACCCGTGCCGGGCGAGGTGCCCACGGCCGGGCTGGCGACGTCCGGCGCCCGCAGGGCTTGGAGCGGGGGTAATCCCAGGTCAACGAATGACGATGGGGGGTGACCGGGATGGCTCCACTCGGACCGAGCGGATGCGGCCGTTCCGACCAGTGGTCGGGCCCGCTCGGGGGACGGCCGGCCGTCGAGGGGCCGGGCAGCCGATGGTGGTCTCCTCGCGCTGCCGATCGCTCCGCTGGCTGGCGGCACCGGTTCTACACCGAAGAGACGAGGTGTACACCTCCCGCACGTCTTGACAATTCGTTCCCATGATAAGTGAATAAGTAATCATGGATGAGGCTTACACTTACGAGCGCGGCGCCGACGTGATCTGGCCGGAGATTGACCACCTGATCCCGAAGTCCGTTTTCGCGGAACTGTCGGAGGAGGCGGAGGAAAACGACAGGAACGGACGGTTGTCGGATCGCAGTGTGGACATCCTGCGGTCCGCCGGGTATTTCGGCCTGCCGATTCCGACCGAGTTCGGTGGGAGTGGGGCCTCGTTGGCGGAGTGCTGTGCCGTGCAGCGGGCGGTGGGCGCGGCCGATCCGGCGCTGGCGGTCGGCGCGAACATGCACCTGTTCTCGCTGGGTTTCATGGTGGAGCACTGGCGTCGACACCAGGACGAGTCGGCCCAACTGCTCCGGGACGTGGCCCGGGACAACCTGGTGATCGGTTCGGCGTTCGCCGAACCGGGGCTGGGCGGCGCGCTCACCCGGTCCAACTGCCCGGCCCGCAGGGTGGGTGACAGCTGGATCGCCAACGGCGTGAAGGTGCCCTGCTCGCTGGCCGAGCGGAGCGACGTCCTGTGCCTCCAGGTGGTCGACGAGGCAGGCGGGCCGGAGAGCCTGGTCGTGGCGCTGTTGCCCACCAACAGCCCGGGGGTGTCGATCGACCGGACCTGGGACACCCTGGGGATGCGGGCGTCCGAGTCGGACGCGGTCCGGCTGACCGAGTGCGAGATCACCTCGGACATGGTGATCCACCGCAGCGAGCCGGGGTCGATGGGTGACGAGGTGTTCGCCGCGGGGCTCGGCTGGTTCTGCACCACGGCGACCGCGCTGTACCTGGGTGCGGTGTCCGCGTCGATCGACCAGGCCCGGGCCGCCCTGGCCAAGTCGCCGATCAGCCACCTGAGCGCGTCGAGGTCGGCGTTGCCGTCGTTCCAGGCCGCGCTCGGTGACATCTACGCGGAGGTGTTGCCGTTGGAGGCGGCCTGCGTGGGCCTGGCCCGCCAGCTGGACGAGGACAGGGTGGACCCTCGTACCCTGGCGCCGGCCCTGATGGCGCTCAAGCACCAGTCGGTGGAGATCGCCATCCGCGCGGTCGAGATGGCCTCCGAGCTGGTGGGGGTGGCCTCCTACTCGTCGAGCGGGACGGCGTCGCGCCTCATCCGGGACGTGCACGCGGTGCGCTTCCACCCACCGACACGGTTCGTCACCCGGCAGGCGCTCGGGAGGTGGGCGCTGAACCTGCCGTGGAGCTTCGAACTGGCCGAGCGTCCGACCGACTAGTGGACCAGGCGGGTTTCCCCCCGCCCCGTACGGGGCGGACGGTGATCGGGTCGCCGGCCGAGCCCGTGCCCCGGTGGCCGGGCCCGGGCACGCTCGCCCCGGCGGTGTGGTGGTCCAGCCGGTGCCGTGCGCCGGTGTGGCCCTCGCGCCAGGAAGCCGCTCCCCCGGTCGTCCCCCCTCCGCCGTCCCGCTCGGGTGGGAGGTCGGCGTGTGGTGCGGCAGCACCGACCCGCCGGCGGTCACCCAGGCTGCCCTCGTCCCGTCCCTCCTACCGCACGGTCCTGCTCCCCCTGGCCCGGCCCGAGAACGCGGCGCGGGTCAGCGGGGAGCCGGAGGGCCGGCCGGCCGGTACGACCTCCGGAGCGCCCCGGTGTTCCCGGCGTTCGCGGCGGCTCGGATCCGGCCGTTGACGCGTTCCGGCTTTGCTCACCCCCAACCGCTGAGAGAGGACACCATGTCGGAAATGACCGCCGCGGAGGTAGCGGCTCGTCGCAAGGTGATGCAGTGGCTGTTCGGCACGATGGCGACGCAGGTCGTGGGCGTGTCCGCCAGGTTGAACCTGGCCGAGGCCATCGGTGACGAGGAGGCACACGTCGACGACCTGGCCAAGGCCTACGACATCCCGGCGGAGCGGTTGAACAGGCTGCTGCGAGCGCTGGCCGCCCTGGGGCTCTGCGAGGAGCGGAGCCCGGGGAGTTTCGCGCTCAACGACGCCGGCTCCCTGCTGCGCCGGGACACGCCCCGGTCGCTGCACTACCTGGTGCTGCTGCTCACCGAGCCGGTCATGCAGGAGGCGTGGCTGAACCTGGGAACGAGCGTGCGAACCGGTCGGACGGCGTTCGAGGACCTCTTCGACGAGCCGGTGTTCCAGTACATGGCCAACAAGCCGGAGTTGTCGCAGTTGTTCAACGCGGCGATGAGCCAGCGCACCAGGTCCGACGGGGTGGCGGGGTCGCTGCCCGAGCACTACGACTTCGCCCGGTTCACCTCGCTGACCGACATCGGTGGCGGGGACGGCACCCTGCTCGCCGCGGTGCTCGCCGAGTTCCCCACGTTGAAGGGTGTCCTGTTCGACACCCCGCAGGGGGTGGCCGAGGCCAAGGCCACCCTCGACGGCGCCGGGTTGAGTGACCGCTGTGGCGTGGTGGGCGGTGACTTCTTCGACTCGGTCCCCTCGGGCTCCGACCTGTACATGATCAAGAGCGTGCTGCACAACTGGGATGACGAGCGGTGCGTCGAGATCCTCCGGCGCGTCAGGGCCGGCATCCCGCCGGAGGGCCGGTTGTTGATCATCGAGCCGGTTCTCCCCGAGGTCGTCAGCTCGGACACGGCCCGGATCGAGGCGGCCGAGGACCCGTACATGAGTGATCTGAACATGATGGTCCTCATCGGCGGCCGGGAACGGACCCGCACGGACTTCGAGAAGTTGTGCGGCGACTCCGGTTTCGCCGTCGAACGCGTCATCGACCTGCCGGCCGACGTGGACTTCAGCCTGGTGGAGGCCCGCCCGGTCTGACCGGTTCGCGACCCACCGCCGAGTACCGAGCACGCGGGGAGGTCGCACCGACACTCGGGCGGGGTTCACCGCCGTCCGGGGGCGGCACCGCGCACGGCGCCGCCCCCGGACGGGGTGGTCACGACAGCACCAGTCGGTCCCCGTCCTGGTCGCGCAGGGCGGTGAACAGCGAACGCAACGCCGTCTCCGTGCGGTCGATCTCCTCGTCGGTGATGTACAGGGAAGGCGAGAAGCGGAGGAAGCCGCTGCGCGGGCCGGCCGGCAACACCCGGATGTGGTGCTCGCGGAGCAGGAAGCCGGCGAGGACGTAGCCGAGGAACCCGTGGGCCGCCTTCTCCCGGATCGCCTGGGAGGTGGCGTTCGACTGGTCCCGCAGTTCCAGGGCCAGCATGAGCCCGGTCCCCCAGACCGCGCTGACCACGTCGGAGTGGTCGGCGCGCACCGACTCCAGCATGGCCTCCAACCGCTGCCCGCGCTCCCGCACCCGCTGGTAGACGCGCCCGCCGTCGGCTTCGACCATCTCCAGCACCTTGAGCGCGATGGAGGCGGAGAGACCGTCCTTGGCGAAGGTCGAGCTGTGGATGACCTCCATCGCCGGCAGGAAGCGGTCCTGGCGGATCAGGGCCACCGAGTTCTTGACGATCCCGCCCCCGATGGCCTTGGCCAGCGTGTAGTAGTCGCCTCGGATGCCCAGGAGCGCGCTGCCGAAGAACGCCCCGGTGCGACCGATGCCGGTCTGCACCTCGTCGACGACCAGCGGGCAGCCGAGGGTGTCGCGGAGCCGGTGGAGTTCCTCGGCCAGTTCCGGTGTCACCGTCTTCATCCCGGATCCCCCGCGCACGGGTTCGACGAAGATGGCGGCGACGACGGGGAAGTCCCGTTCGACGACCCGGACGGTGTCCTTGTCGAGGGACAGGGTGAGCACGCTCCGACGCTCGTCCTCGACGATCTTGCCGATGAGCTCCGGCTCGTCGGCGGGCAGGAAACGCGCCGGTGACGACAACGCGGTGAACGGGGTCCGCCAGGGTTCGTTCTGGGTGAGCTGGATGCTGCCGACGAGTTTGCCGTGGAAGGAGCCGTCCAGGGTGAGGAACAGCGGCCGTTCGGCGCGGCGTTCGTCGTTGTGGCGGTGGATCTCGGCGATGACGCCGTCGACGTCGCCCGCCCCGCCACCGACGAGGGGGAGGGAGGCGGTGTCCAGGGTGGCCGTTCCGGTGGTGAGGGCTTCCCTGGCGGTGTCGAGTTCGGTATCGATCTCGGCGAACAGCGCGGTGATCCGCTCCTGCCGTTCGAGCTCCGCGTGCTTCATGCAGATCTCGTTGGCCTCGGCTCCGCTGTTGGCGAAGATGGCGTTGTAGCGGTCGTCACGGCCGGTCTCGCGCCGCATGATGTCGTTGAGGATGCGGCTGATCTGGTTGGCGCGGGGCTGTCGGGAGAGCTGGGCGTGGACGACTGTGCCGGCGTCCAGGGCGGCCTTGGCGTGGGCGATGATCTCGGGGTGGTTGTGCCCGAAGATGAGGGATCCGAAACCGCAGGCGTGGTCGAGGACCGGGACCTCCCTGCCCTCGTCGTCGAGGTAGTAGACCGTGTTCCCCTCGGCGCGGACGTACTCGACTCCGAGTCCCATGCTCGTCAGCCAGCCGTTCAGTACGGCGTCCGCGTAGACGGGCTCACCGGATGGATGGGTCATCACCAACCTCTTTCCTGTGCGGGGAACGTCCGTGCCGCCGACCGGTACCGGGAACGGCCGGCGCTGGGGTTCTCGGCATCGCGTCGCCCACCATGCCGGAACCGGCGGTGCGACGCGTGGGGGGACTGGTCACGTGACCATTCTCCGCCGTGCCGACCTCTTCATTAGAGTCGTTCTCCGCCACGGGTACAACGGGTCTACATCGCATGGCATAGAACGCGACTCCTACCACCGCCATATTGTTCCGCCATAATTTTCCCTGGAATAGTGGTACGGTGCGAAAATCAGCGGAAATCGCGGGCGCCGGCTTCGCGGGACTGACGGTCGCCACCGAACTCGCCCGTCTCGGGTGGCGGGTCCAGGTCCACGAATCCGCCGATCGGCCGCGCACCTTCGGCGCGGGGATCTTCCTCTGGGACAACGGCCTGCACGTCCTGCGGGAGCTCGGGGTCGTCGACCGGGTGCTGGCGGGCTGCCACGAGGCCGTGCTGTGGGAGGAGCGGACGGCCACCGGCGAGCGGATCGGCGTGCGCCCCCTGGCCGCGCGGGGCGGGCTGCGCCTGGTGACCCTGCCCCGCCACCGTCTCATGACGTCGCTGCTCTCGGCCGCGGGCGAGGCGGGAGTGCGGGTGCGGACGAGGTCCAGGGCGGTGGGCGCGGACCCCGACGGCGCGTTGCTGACCGCCGGTGGGCACCGGTGGGAGGCGGACCTGGTGGTGAGCGCCGAGGGCATCCGCTCCGCGCTGCGGGTCAGTCTGGGCGTGCCGACCGAGCACGTGGTGTTCTCCGCTGGAGCGTGCCGGTTGTTGGTGCCCTGGGGCCGGGTTCCGGGTGGTGGGGACATGTGGCGCCAGTACGTCAACTTCAGCGACTCCCGGTCCCGGCGGCGCGTGTTGTACGTGCCGTGCGGGAACGAGGTCGTGTACCTGCTGCTCGGGGCGGAGGAGACCGATCCGGCGTTGCGCCGCCCGCTCGACCCGGGGCCGTGGTGCGCGACCTTCCCCCCGCTGCGGTCGCTGTTGTCCGAGCTGCCGCCGAGGCCTCGGTTCGACCGGTACGAGGCGCTGCGGCTCACCACCTGGTCGGTGGGCCGGGTGGGTCTGGTCGGGGACGCGGCGCACGCCATGCCACCCACGCTGGGGCAGGGCGCGGGCACGGCGCTGTCGAACTCGCTGGCCCTGGCGCGTTCGGTGGACGGGTCGGGGGATGTCCAGGCGGGGTTGCGCTCGTGGGAGGCGGCGCAGCGGCCGATGGTGGACCTGACCCTGGAGGAGTCGGTGCGGGGTGTGTCGTACATGTACCCGGGGCCGGGGTCCCCTGGGCTGGACGGGTGGCCGGGGAGCGCGTTCGACATCGCCGCCCACCGGGTGCCACCGCGTCGCGGCGGGTGAACCGGCGGTGGTGGGGGGCGCTGGTCGCCCGGATCGCGCCGTCGCCGCGTGGCGAGCCGGGGATGGCCCGGCGTTTCGGGTGGCGCGATGGGTGGCCCGTGCCCCTCCCCCCTCGTCGTCCGGCGGTAGGGGACGGCGGTCGAGTTCCGTGGTGTCCCGCTCCGTCGGCGCGGTGGTCCGTCATCCCCGGGGGCCCGCGCCGCTCCCGCCCCGCCGGAGGTTCGGGGTCGGCACCGCCGGGCCAACCCCGACCGCGCCGCGGCCGACGGTCGACGGGGCGGCCGCTCGGTCGGCGGCGGGCAACCCGGTGGTCGCTGGCCACCCGGCGGGGTGCGGATGCGGGGTGGCCCTCCCCGCCGCTACCGGTCCTCGGCGGCGAGGGCGCGCAACCGCTTCTTGTCCACCTTGCCGATGCCCAGGTAGGGCAGCGCGTCGACGAACTCCAGGCGCTCCGGGAGCTTGTAGCGGGCCAGGCCGCGGTGGACGAGGTACCGGCGGACGTCGACGAGCGTGGGCGGGGTCCCGTCGGCCACCACGAAGAGGCACACCTCCTCCCCGTAGCGGGGGTGGGGGCCGGCGACGGCCGCCGCCGCCGCGATCGAGGGGTGCTCGGCCGCCATCAGTTCGAGTTCGACCGCCGAGATCTTCTCGCCGCCCCGGTTGATGACGTCCCGGTTGCGCCCCTCGACGATCAGGGAGCCGGAGGGGTGCACCCGGACCAGGTCCCCCGTCCGGTAGAAGCCGTCGGCGGTGAAGGTGCTCGCGTTGGACTCCTCGTCGCCGTAGTACCCGGCGACGGTGTAGGGGCCCCGGGTCAGCAGCGCGCCGAGTTCCCCCGGTGGCACCGGGTCGCCGGCGTCGTCGACGACCCGGATCTCGTCGGCCGGGGACGCCGGCCGGCCCTGGGTGTCGAACACGACCTCGTCGGTGTCGTCGAGGGCCGTGTAGCAGAGCAGTCCCTCACTCATGCCGTAGCACTGCTGGACCTGGCACCCGAGCACGGCGGGCACCTCCTCCACCTGGCCTCGGCGTGGGCGGGCGCCGCCCACCTGCAGGACACGCAGGCTCGACAGGTCGTGGGTGGTGGCGCGGCCCGCGTCGACCCACCGTTCGACCAGGGCGGGGACGAGGGTGGTGTGGGTGACCCGTTCCCGTTCGACGAGGGCGAAGGCCTGTTCCGGTTCGGTGCTGGCTCCCAGGACGACGCGTCCCCCGGCGGCGAGGGTGCCCAGCACCCCCGGGCAGCCCAGGACGAACCCGTGGGTGGCTGGCATGACGGCCAGGTACACCGACTCGGGTCCGACACCGGCCAGGGCGGGGGTGTGGCGCAGCTGGTAGCCGTAGGCCTCCTGGAGCCGGGGGATGACCTTGGGGGGTCCGGTGGTGCCGCTGGAGAGCAGGCACAACGCGGCCCGGTCGAGGTCGGGCGCGGGCTCGGCGGTGTCCTGGACCGCCGGTCCCCCGGCGCCGTCCTCGGCGGGGGCGCACAGCGCGGCCAGGTCGACGCAGGAGGGGTCGGGCTCTCCGCTGAGCAACACGGTGCCCAGGCAGGCGTGTTCCTCCCGCAGCCGCTGGGCCATGGCGAGGTGGTCGAACCGCGCGTGCCGGCGGGGGACCGCGATCGCCACCGGGCGGGCCGTGCGGACGACGTGGTCGAGTTCGTAGTGCCGGAGGGCGATCGGCGTCATGATCGGGGTGGCGCCGATGCGGGACAGCGCGAGCGCCAGCACGACGAGTTCGGGCTCGTTGGGCAGTTGCACGACGACCATGTCGCCCGCGCGCACCCCGAGCGCGGTCAGCCGTGCCGCGGTCGCGCTCACCGCCGAGCGGAGCTCGCCGCGGGTCAGCCGGCGTTCGCCGGCGACGAGGGCGACCTGGTCGGCTTCGGCGGGGGCGTCGTCGAGCACGATCTGGTCGACGCGGCGGGGGATCCAGTAGCCGGCCGACCGGTACTCGGCCGCCCGCGCCGGTGAGATGCGCACCAGCCCGTCCTCGCCGGTTCGGGAAGCGTCCCCGCCGGGGGCCGCGGTGTCGGTGGCCGGGGCCCCACCGCCGTTGACCGCGGGGGCGGCGTGCTCGTCCCCGGCCGCGGGGGTGGCGCCGGCGGCCTCGATGCGCGCGCTGAGCTCACCCAGGGTGTAGTCGTGTGCGTCCCACAGGTCGACCACGATGCCGTAGTCACGGCCGAGCCGGGCCTCCAGTTCCACGGTCTCGGTGGAATCGAGCGCGAGGTGGGCGCGCAACCGCAGGTCGGGCGCGATCTCCTGCTCCTCGACACCGAGTTCGGTCAGAATCCTTCGCAGTTCTTCCACGACGTCGCCCTCACCGCGCAGCAGGAATTGTCCGACACCTGATCAAGGTATTGCCGACGGCGCTCCGGAGAAATCCGACTCTGGTCGTAGAACCTTCAGTACCGAACGGCCAGTAGCCATACCAGGCACGGGCCCGGAGGATCGAAATCGCGGGCCCAGGTGAATTGACCGACCGCGTGTGCGGAACGCGGCGACGGCGGTTCCCGGAACTACGGAGAAGTGACGGCGGTATGCCAGCAGACCGGTACATGGTTCCCTATCCTTCGCGCGGCACGGTGCTCGGCGACACGGAGCTCGGTGCCGTGAGCGAGGCGCTGCGGTCAGACCAGACTCTGTCCGCGGGTGGTTATCGCGAGGCCTTCGAGCGGCGGTTCGCCGATCTGGTGGGCAGTCGGCACGCGGTGTCGGTCACCAGCGGCACGGTGGCGGTGCAACTCGGCATCGCGCTGCTCGGCCTGCGCCCCGGGGACGAGGTGATCGCGACCCCCCAGACGTACAAGGCCACGGTGCAACCCCTGTTGGACGCGCCGGTGACGGTGCGGTTCTGCGACGTGGACCCGCACACCCTCAACGCCGACCCCCGGAGCGTCGAGGCGTTGATCACCGACCGGACCCGGGCGATCCTGCTGGTGCACTACGGCGGGCTGGTCGCGGACATGAACGAGATCATGCGCATCGCCCGCGCGCACGACCTCCTGGTGCTGGAGGACTGCGCGCACGCGCTGGGCAGCGTCTACCACGGGCGGCGGCCCGGGACGCTCGCCGACATCGGGTGCTTCAGCTTCCACTCCAGCAAGAACATCACCACCCTCGGCGAGGGCGGCATGGTGACGGTCAACCGGGACGACTGGGCGGAGCGGCTGGACCTGATGCGCTCCAACGAGTCCGACAGCGTGTACGCCGACGCCCCCAGGCTCATCGGCGACCGCAAGCGGGCCTCGGCGTGGATGTTGCACCCCGGTAACGCCTTCACCCATGACTGCGTGGAGATCCGGCACCCGGGGACGAACGCGACGTTGTGCGAACCGGGCGCGGCCATGGGCCTGGCCCAGTTGGACCGGCTGGACCGGCTGATCTCCCGGAGGCGGGCGATCGCGGCGAAGATCAACGCCGTGCTGGAACGCTACTCGTTCGCACGCCCCGTCCAGGAGCCACCCGGTGTGGTGAGCGCCTACCACCTCTACACGTTCCTGCTGGAGACCGAGGACGGCCAGGCGCGCGACGCCGTGGTCGACAGCCTCGACCAGCGGGGGGTCGAGATGCGGCTGCGGTACTTCCCGCTGCACCTGCTGCCCGAGTGGCGAGCCAGGGGGCACGAGCTGGGTGAGTGCCCGGTCGTCGAACGCCTGTGGTTCGAACGGCAGATCAACCTGCCCTGCCAGCCGAGTCTCTCCGACGCGCAGGTCTCCCACCTGCTGGAGGTGCTGGACCGGACGTTGGCCGAGGCGGAGAACGGCATCCGCGCGTTGGCGCGGACTTGACGCCCACCGGGCAGGAAGGCGCTGAGCAGTGAGTGAGCAGACCGAGTACGACGTCGTCGTGATCGGGGGTGGCCCCGTGGGGCTGTCCTGCGGCTGGCAGGCCGCGGCACGGGGCAGCCGCACCCTGGTACTGGACCGCGTCGGGTTCTTCAACGAACGGTTGGGGACCAGCGGGGCGGAGCGGCACTGGCGGCTCCAGTACACCCAGGAGGACCTGTTCCAGCTGACGCTGGCCGCGCTGCCGCAGTGGCGCCGGTTGGAGGACCTCGCCGAGCGGACGCTGATCCACGAGATCGGCAGCCTGTGGTTCGGGGATGTCGAGGTCGAGACCAACGAGGGTCAGATCGCGGGCACCGCCCGCATGATGGACAAGCTCGGCGTGGGCTACGACTGGCTGACGGCCCGCGAGATCGAGAGCCGGTTCGGGTTCACCAACCTGCCGGACCACTTCGCGGGCTTCCTCCAGCCCCAGGGCGGCACGATCGACGTGCGGGGCACCATCGCGGCGCTCTACGGCCTGGCGCAGGAGGAGGGCTGCGACCTGCGTGGCGGGGAGCGGGTGCTGGAACTCGTCCCGGACGCCGACGGGGTGAGCCTGCGCACCGACCGGGGCCGCTACCGGGCGTCGAAGGTGGTGTTGGCCAACGGGGCCCACGCCAACGACCTCCTCGCGCCGCTGGGCGCGTCGATCGACATCCGGCTGTACGAGATGGCGCTGGTGACGATGCGGCGCCGCTCGGAGGACGTGGACTTCCCGTTCTGGTTCGTCTTCCAGGAACCCACTCCCGAGGACACGAACCTGTTCTACGGGTTCGGCCGGAACCCGTGGTCGCCCAGCGAACTGGTCCGGCTGGGACCGGTGTTCGAGGTCGACGCGCTGGAGCACGCCGACCTGGCCACCAACACGCCCAACCCCCGGCACATCAGCCGCATCGGTGAGTTCATCGGCCGGCACCTGCCGGCGCTCGACCCGGAACCGGTGCGCACCGGCACCTGCCTGGCGGTGCTGCCCGGCGACCCGCGTCGCCAGTTCTTCCTCGGCACCGCGCAGGGCCTGGTCGACCACGGCGAGCACCTGGTGCTCTACAGCGCCGGCTGGGGCTTCAAGTTCGTGCCCCTGCTGGGCCAGATCTGCGTCGACCTCGCGTTGGACGGCCGCACCGCGCACGACATCTCCCGTCTCAGCCCCACAGCCCCCCAGGAGGAGTCCCAGTGACCGGTCATGACACCGTCGAGTCGTCCGAGGGGAGCGTCGCCGTCGTCGGCATGGCGGGCCGGTTCCCCGGAGCGCCGGACCTCGACGCCTTCTGGCGCAACCTGCGCGGGGGTGTGGAGTCGGTCGCCCCGCTCAGCGACGAGGAGCTGTTGGCCGAGGGCGTGCCCCGCGAGGTGTTCTCCCGCCCCGAGTACGTCCGGGCCGCCTCGGTGTTGGACGGGGTGGACCTGTTCGACGCGTCGTTCTTCAACGTCAACGCGCGGGAGGCGGCGCTGCTCGACCCCCAGCAGCGGTTGTTCCTGGAGACGGTGTGGCACGCGTTGGAGAACGCCGGCCGTGGCCCCGGGACCGACAGCGACGTCGGGGTGTTCGGTGGGGCGGGCATGTCGGCGTACCTGATGTCGAACCTGCTGGGTGGCAGCAGGATCGTGATGAGCCCGACGGTCTTCGAGCTCCAGATCCACAACGACAAGGACTACCTGGCCAGCCGGACGGCGTACCTGCTCGGGCTGAACGGGCCGGCCGTGTCGGTGCAGACCGCCTGTTCCAGCTCGCTGGTGGCGGTGCACCAGGCGGTGCGGGCCCTGGTGAGCGGGGACTGCGGTACCGCGGTGGCCGGTGGTGTCTGCGTCCGGGTGCCGCACAAGGTCGGCTACCTCTACGAGGAGGGGTTGATCTACTCGCCCGACGGGCACTGCCGTCCCTTCGACGCCGACGCCAGGGGCACCGTGTTCGGCAACGGTGTCGGCGCGGTGGTGCTGCGCCGGTTGGAGGACGCGCTCGCCGACGGTGACGACGTGCTGGCCGTGATCCGGGCGACGGCGGTCAACAACGACGGCAACGACAAGGTCGGCTACACGGCGCCGTCGGTGGCCGGGCAGCAGCGGTTGATCGCCAGTGCCCTGGCCGCCAGCCAGGTGGAGGCGCACACGATCACCGCGATGGAGGCGCACGGCACCGGAACCCAGGTGGGCGACCCCATCGAGATCAGCGCGTTGAGCCGGGCGTTCGGCGAGCACACCACCAAGACCGGGTTCTGCGCGTTGGGGTCGGTGAAGGCGAACATCGGCCACCTGGAGTCGGCGGCGGGTGTCGCGAGCCTGATCAAGGCGGTGCTCCAGCTGCGGCACCGGGAACTGGTCGGGGACCCGCACTTCCGCAGCCCCAACCCCCGGATCGACTTCGGGCAGACCCCGTTCTTCGTGAACACCGAGCTGAGCGAGTGGCGCAACGGCACGCACCCCCGTCGGATCGGGGTCAGTTCCTTCGGCATCGGCGGCACCAACGCGCACGCCATCCTGGAGGAGGCGCCGGCGCGCCGTCCCTCACCGGAGCCGGTGCGGCGCCCGCAGGTCGTGCTGCTGTCCGCGAAGTCGCCGCAGGCCCTGGACCAGGCCACCGCCGACCTCGCCGACCACCTCGACGCCGAGCGGGACACCGCCGACGCGGCCCGGCTCGCCGACGTGGCCTCCACGACCCGCCTGGGTCGGGGCTCCCTGCGGTTCCGGCGGGCGCTGGTGGCCGACGAGGTGGGCACCGCCGTGGACCTGCTGCGCGGGTCGGACCCGTCGCGGGTGGCCAGCGCGGTGGCCCGCCCGGCCGCGCCCAAGGTGGTCTTCCTCTTCCCCGGGCAGGGGACCCAGCACCCGGGGATGGGTCGTGGCCTGTACGAGGCGGAGCCGGTGTTCCGGGCCGCCGTGGACGAGTGCGCCGAGATCCTGCTGCCGTTGTTGGACCTCGACGTGCGCACCGCGCTGTACGAGGCGGAGGAGGGTGACGAGGCGGCGGCCACGGCCGTGGAACAGACGGGCCTGGCCCAGCCGGCGTTGTTCGTCACCGAGTACGCCCTGGCCCGGCAGTTGCTGAGCTGGGGTGTCACGCCGGACGCGATGGTGGGGCACAGCCTCGGCGAGTTCGTCGCGGCCTGCCTGGCCGGGGTGATGGACCTCGGCGACGCGCTGCGGCTGGTCGCCTCGCGTGGACGGTTGATGCAGGACCTGCCCGGTGGGGACATGCTCTCCGTCGGGCTGCCCGAGGAGGAGCTGCGGGAGCTGTTGCCGGCCGAGCTGTCGGTCGCCGCCGTCAACGGACCGGCGCTGTGCGTGGTGTCCGGGCCCAGCGAGGCGGTCGCGGAGTTCCGGGAGTCCCTGGAGGGCCGGGAGGTCAGCACCCGGCTGCTGCGGACCTCGCACGCCTTCCACTCGGCGATGGTCGACCCGGTCGTGCCGACCTTCACCGACCAGGTGCGGGAGGTGTCGCTGCGGGCGCCGGAGCTGCCGATCCGGTCCACGGTGACCGGTGGGTGGCTGGAGGCCGAGGGCGCCACCGACCACGGCTACTGGGGCACGCACATGCGGGAGCCGGTGCGTTTCGGCCAGGCGGTGCGGGAGGCGGTGGCCGACCTCGGGCAGTGCGTCCTCGTCGAGGTCGGACCGGGCAACACGCTGGGCACCCTGGCCCGGCAGGCCGTCGACTCGGCGGCGACGGTGTCCGTCGTCAGCGGGATGCGCCGCGCCGACCAGGACGGGCCGGACGTGGAGGTGTTGCTGTCGGCGCTGGCCGGGCTGTGGCTCGCCGGGGTCGAGGTGGACTGGACGCGGTCGGAGCCTGGGCGGGCGCGGGTCGCGCTGCCCGGGTACCCGTTCCAGCGGCAGCGCTACTGGGTGGAACCGCGGGGCGGGGGCGCGAGCGGGGAGCTGGTCATCGACACCCCCACCGGGGGTGAGGACGCCGAGGGCGAGGCCACCGCCGGTGGTCGGCCGGCGCACCTGCTCACCACCTACGTGGCACCCCGGGACGACGCCGAGCGGACCCTGGTGGAGCTGTGGGAGGAGTTCTTCGGTTTCTCCCCGATCGGCGTGCACGACAACTTCTTCGAACTCGGCGGGCACTCGCTGTTGGCCACGCAGATCCTCAACCGGCTGGGGTCGCGGCTGGGCCACTCGGTGGCCCCGAGCCAGCTGCTGTCCCGGCCGAGCGTGGCCGGGCTCGCCGAGCTGCTGGCCGAGCAGGAGGACAGCGACGCGCCGGCGCTGAAGCTCCCGGTGCTGGTGCCCGACCCCGAGCGCCGGCACCAGCCGTTCCCGCTGAACGAGATGCAGCAGGCGCAGTGGATCGGCCGGCTCGGCAGCTTCGACATGGGCGGGGTGGCGCCGCACCTGTACCTGGAGTTCGACAGCGACACCCTCGACGCGGCGCGGTTGCAACGGGCCTGGCAGCAGGTGGTTCGCCGCCACGAGATGCTGCGCATCGTCGTGTTGGCCGACGGCCGGCAGCGCATCCTCGACAACGTTCCCGACTACGAGTTCGAGGAACTGGACCTGCGGGGCGTGGACCCGGAGGAGGCGCGCGCGCTGCTGGCCGAGGTGTCCGACCGGATGTCCACCGAGGTCCGGCCCGCCGACACCTGGCCGTTGTGGGAGGTGCGGGTGTCGAGGCTGGGTGACGGGCGGCTGCGCACCCACATCAGCTTCGACCTGTTGTGCGCCGACGTGGCCAGCTTCTTCTACCAGATCCTGCCGTCGTGGCGGGAGTTCCACGAGAACCCGGAGCTGTCCTCGGAGCCCCCGGAGCTGTCCTTCCGGGACTACGTGCTGGCGGAGGAGGCCCTGCACGACTCGCCGCTGTACGAGCGGTCTCTGGAGTACTGGCGGGAACGGGTGGCGCAGTTGCCGCCCGCGCCGGAGCTGCCCACCGTGGTCGCGCCCGGCGAGCTGGTCACGCCGGAGTTCGTGCGCCGGCACGGCAGCCTGGACCCCCGGGTGTGGGCGGGCATCAAGGAACGCGCCGGTGAGCACGGCGTCACCCCCTCCAGCGTGCTGTTGGCCGCCTACGCGGCCGCGGTGGGCCGGTGGAGCAAGAGCCAGCACTTCACGTTGAACTTCACCGCGGTCAACCGGCTGCCGTTCCACCCGGACGTCGACACCACGGTCGGGGAGTTCGCCTCCTTCGAGCTGCTGGAGGTGGACGTCCGCGAGCTGGACACCTTCGCCGAACTGGTGACGCAGGTGCAGCGGCGCAGCTGGGAGGACTTCGAACACCGCTACGTCAGCGGGGTGCGCATCCTGCGGGAGCTGAACCGGCTGCGGCGGGACACCACCGGTGGGCTGATGCCGATCGTGTTCACCAGCGCGCTGTCCACCGAGACCGACCCGGCGTCGGTGCCCTCCCCGTTGGACTGGCTGGGCGAGCAGGCCGGGTTCATCTCCCAGACCCCGCAGGTCACCATCGACCACTTCGTGTTGGAGTTGGGTGGTCGCCTGGAGCTGGCCTGGCACGCCGTCGACGAGCTGTTCCCCGACGGGATGATGGCCGAGATGTTCGAGGCCTACCAGGAACTGCTGGTGAGCCTCGCGACCCGGGAGGGGTGGGACCGGCCGCCGCTGGTCGCGCTGCCCGAGGAGCAGCTGCGGGCCAGGGTCCAGGCCAACGACACCTCCGGTCCCGTGCCCGAGGGGCTGCTCGCCGACCGGGTGTTGGCCGCCGGCCGCGACCCGGTGACCGCCGGGCGGCCCGCGGTGGTGGCCGGCGACCGGGTGCTCACCCACGCCGAGCTCGCCGCCCGCGCCGGGGACCTCGCCGGACGGCTCGTCGAGGCGGGCCACGGCAGGGGCAGCGTGGTGGGCGTCGGCCTGAGCAAGGGGTGGCGGCAGGTCGTCGCCGCGGTCGGTGCCTCCGCCGCCGGGTGCACCTACGTGCCGGTCGACCCGGAGCTCCCGGAGTCGCGGCGGCGCTGGCTCGTCGAACACGCGGGCGTCCAGTGCCTGCTGGTGGACGGCGCGGGCGGCACCGAGTGGCCCGAGGGCGTCCCGACGCTGGTGGTCCCCGACGGGTCCACCGCCCCGCCCGCCGAGGCCGCCGACTGGCGGTGCCTCGGAGACCCGGGCGACATCGCCTACGTCATCTACACCTCGGGATCGACGGGCACGCCGAAGGGGGTGGCCGTCACCCACACCGCGGCGTTGAACACGCTGGTGGACGTCCAGGAACGGTTCGGGCTGACCGAGACCGACGCGGTGTTGGGCCTGTCCTCGCTGAGCTTCGACCTGTCCGTCTTCGACGTCTTCGGGATCCTCGGCGCGGGGGCGGCCCTGGTGCTGCCGGAACCGGAGGCGCGGCGGGACCCGGCGCGGTGGGTGGACCTGCTCCGCGAACACCACGTGACGGTGTGGAACTCGGTGCCAGCGCTGTTCGAGATGCTGGTGACCTACCTGGAGAACGGGCGGGAGGAGGACACCGGGGTCGCGCTGCGACTGGCGATGCTCAGCGGCGACTGGATCCCGGTGAGCCTGCCGGACCGGGCCCGGGCCCAGGCACGGGACCTGCGGGTGGTCAGCCTCGGTGGTGCCACGGAGGCGGCGATCTGGTCGATCCACTTCCCCGTCGAGGAGGTTCCTCGGGAGTGGACCTCGATCCCCTACGGCTACCCGCTGCGCAACCAGTCCTTCCACGTGCTCAACGACCGGATGGAACCGGCTCCGGTGTGGACGGCCGGGCACCTGCACATCGGCGGCGTGGGCCTGGCGTCCTGCTACTGGAACGACGAGCAGCGCACCGCCGAGTCGTTCGTCACCCACCCCACCACCGGTGAACGGCTCTACCGCACCGGTGACCTGGGCCGGTACCTGCCGGGCGGGGTGATCGAGTTCCTGGGCCGGGAGGACTTCCAGGTCAAGATCGGCGGGTTCCGGGTGGAGCTCGGCGAGGTGGAACACGCGATCGAACGGCACCCGAAGGTCGCCAACGCGGTGGCGGCGGCACTGGGCTCCCGCACGCAGCAGCGGCTGGTGGCCTACGTGGTGCCGGCCGAACCCGCGGAGGACCTCATCGAGTCGGTTCGGGAACACCTGGCGGGGACGGTCCCCAACTACCTGGTGCCGGCCGACATCGTGGTCCTCGACGAACTCCCGCTCAGCGCCAACGGCAAGGTCGACCGGGCGGCGCTTCCCGCGCCGGACCGCGTCGGGCACGCCGGCGGCGGCGACGGGATCGTCGACGAACGGCTCGCCGACACCCTGGAGCGGCTGCTCGCCCTGGCCGCGGAGAGCCTGTCGGTGGAGGCGGCCGGCGCCGAGGACAACTTCTTCTCCCTCGGCGGCGACTCGATCATGGGTATCCAGTTCGTCAGCCGTGCCGCCGCGGAGGGACTCCAGGTCGGCCCGCAGGACCTCTTCGAGAGCGACACCTTCCTCGACCTGGCCCGCAGGGTCACCGCCACCTCCGAGCAGGAGGCGGACGGGACGGTCGCGCCGTTCACCCCGCACCAGGCGGCCCTGGTCGCCGAGGGGGCCGTGGACTGGATCACGGTCGAGGCGGCCGCCTCCGACCTCGACCCGGCGTTGGCCGAACGCGCGCTGCGGGAGATCGCCGACCGGCACCCCGCGCTGCGACTGCGGTCGGGGACCCGGGACGACGGGACGCCAGGGCAGTACGACGGCGGATCCCCGGGGGACGGCCTGTTCTCCGAGATCGACCTCAGCGGGCTGGCTGAGGACGCCCGGGACGACGCGCTCGCCGAGATCGTCGCGGAGATGTCGGAGGAGGTGGGCCTGGCGGAACGGGAACCGGTGAAGTTGGCCGTGGTCCGCGCCGGCGCCGACGACGTGCGGCTGCTGTGGTTGGCGGCCGGTGCCGCCCTGGACGACACGTCGTGGCGGCTGCTGTTGGCCGAGTTCGGCCGGGCCTACCAGCAACTGGCCGAGCGGGGTTCCATCGACTGGACCGGGATGCCGGAGAGCGTCCTGGGCTGGGTCGCCACCCAGGAGGGCGCGGCACCGCCCCCCTCGGTGGAGACGGTGGCCTTCACCGGGGAACTGCGCACCGTGCTGGACGCGGACGTGACCACCGCGTTCGCCGAGGCCACGTTCGGCGCCTACCACCTGGAGCTGGGTGAGGCGGTCGCCGCGGCGCTGACCGTGGCCGCTCGGGCCTGGCCTGGGCGGGAACCGGCGGTGACGGTGGAACGGTCGCTGCGGACCGCGACGACCGACGAGGCGCTGGGCCGGTTCACCGAGGTGACCACGCTGGACGTGGCGGCCGAGGCCGTCGCCGACACCCTGACCGGGGTGAAGCGGGCCTACCGGGACGTGGTCCGGCCGGCGCCGGCCCAGCCGCGCGTGCACCTGCGGGACGTGCGGTCCGGTGACTGGCGTCCCACCTCCGGGCCACTGTCCCCGGCCGGGTTGTCCTCACCCGTGTCCACCGCGACCACTCCCGAGGTGCTCGCCGAGGTCGGCGCCGCGGTCGTCGGAGGGGAGCTGGTGCTGCGGTGGCGGCACACCACCGACGCGGCCGAGGCCACCGCGCTCGCCGAGGCGTTCACCGAGGCGGTCGAGACCATCACCGAGCACTGCCGGCAGGCGGGTTCCGGTAGCTACGAGCCGTCGGACTTCCCCCTGGCCGGTGTCGACCCCGACGAGCTCAGCGCCCTGCTGTCCACCCTTGAGAAGTAAGGCCGGTCCATGAGCCAGTTGAAAAAGGGCATCGAGGATGTCTACGAACTCACCCCGATCCAGCAGGGCCTGCTGTTCGAACAGCTCGCCAACGGAGACGCCGGCGTCTACATCGAGCAGCTGCTGCTGACCTTCGACGGAACGCTGCACCCCGAGGAGTTCCAACGGGCGTGGCAGATGGTCGTCGACCGCCACCCGATCCTGCGGACCTCCTTCCACTGGCGGCCGGAGGGCCTGCCGCTCCAGGTGGTGCACCAGCACGCCGAGCTGCCACTGGAGGTCCTGGACTGGCGGCACATCCCGGTCGCCGAGCAGAAGGAGAAGATCACCGAGTGGCTGGACCGGGAACGCGTCGAGGGTTTCGACGTGACCCAGGCCCCGGTCATGCGGCTCAGCGTCATCCACAGCGAACCCGAGACGTGGATCTTCGCCTGGCGGCTGTCGCACCTGCTGATGGACGGCTGGTCGTTCGGGTTGGCGGTCAGCGACTTCATCGACTGCTACCGGGCCCAGTGCCTGGGGTACGAGCCGGAGCGCCGGCCGATGCGGCCCTACCGCGACTACGTGGCCTGGTGGAGCCAGCGGGACCCGGAGGGCAGCCTGCCGTTCTGGCGTTCGGAGCTGGCGGGGTTCACCCCGCCGGAGCAGCTGCGGATGGGCGGCACTCCCCCGGCTCCCGGGGAACCCAGCCACGGGTTCGTGGAACTGAGCATGGCCGAGCTGGAGGCCGGGCTCCGCGACCTCGGCAGGACGAACCAGCTGACGCTGAACACCCTCGTCCAGGGGGCCTGGCTGGTGGTGTTGTCGCACCACTACGGCACCACCGACGTGGCCTGCGGTTTCACCATGGCGCACCGGCCGGCGGAGCTGCGGGGCAGTGAGAACATCCTCGGGCCGTTGATCTCCACGATGCCGGTGCGGGAACGACTCGAACCGACCCGGGCGGCGCTGTCCTGGCTGCGGGACTTCCAGATCCACATCACGGCGGTGCGGGAGAACACCAGCAGCCCCCTGTTCGAGGTGCAGCGGGTGCTGAACCTGCCGTTGGACGTGCCGCTGCTGGAGAGCAGCGTGTCCTACGAGAACATGCCCATGCCCGACTTCGCGCTCGCCGAGACCGGGATGAAGCTCACTGAGATGCGTTACGACGGGCGGCCGCACTACCCGATCACGATGGTGATCATGCCGGGTGAGGGCATGCCGCTGCGGGTGATCTACGACCGGAGCCGGTTCTCGCCCGAGGCGGCGCACCGGTTCTGCGACCACCTGCGCACCGTCCTCACCCGGCTCGTGGAGTCCCCCGAGCTGACGGTGGGCGAACTGCTGCCGGCCGAGGCCGTCGGGCCGCTGCCCGGTGCGACCGGGGACACGCCCGCCCCGCTGGACGAACGGCCCCTGCACGCCACGTTCTCCGACCTGGCCGCCGCCAACCCCGACGCCGAGGCCGTGGTCTTCGGGGACCGCCGCCTCACCTACGGTCAGCTGGCCGCGCACAGCGACGCCATCGCCGAGGAACTCGTCGAACGCGGGGTGGCGCCCGGGGACCGGGTGGGTCTGTGCCTGGAACGCTCCGACGCCCTGGTCGCCGCGATGATCGGCGTGTTCAAGGCAGGAGCGGCCTACGTCCCCCTCGATCCCGAGTACCCGGCGGAGCGGCTGCTGTCGATGATCGACGACGCCGGCATCACCGCGCTGGTCCGGGGGCCGGACCTCGCCGAGCGGACCGAGGGCTTCACCGGGCCGGTGCTCACGTTGGCCGAGGAGCTGCCCTCGTCCCCCACCGGCCGACCGCTGCCCGAGGTGGGTGCCGACGCGCCCGCCTACGTGCTGTACACCTCGGGCTCCACCGGTCTCCCGAAGGCCGTCGTGGTGACCCACCGCAACGCGCAGAGCCTGCTCGCCGCCGGGCGGGAGCTGTTCGGGTTCGGCGCGGGCGACACGTGGACGTTCAGCCACTCCTTCTCCTTCGACTACTCGGTGTGGGAGATCTGGGGGGCGTTGGGCAACGGCGGCCGGCTGGTCGTCGTCCCGTCCTGGACGGTCCGCTCCCCCGACGAGTTCCACGCCCTCCTCCGGTCGGAGGCGGTCACGGTGTGCAGCCAGACGCCGATCCTGTTCGAGCACTTCGCCGCCGCGGACGAGGCGGCGACGCCGGCGGACGGCGAGCCCGCGCTGGCGCTCCGGCACATCTTCATCGGCGGCGACCGGTTGCACGCGGCGACGGTGCGGCCGTGGTTGGCCCGGCACGGCGACGACGTGCCCCAGCTGCACAACCTCTACGGGGTGACGGAAGCGGCGGTCGTGTCGACCTGCCACCGCCTGACCTCGGAGAACGTCAGCACCGACGCGCCGCTGCCCATCGGTCGCGCCCTGCCCAACCAGCGGGCGTACCTGCTGGACGACCGGGGCCGCCCGGTACCGCCCGGGTCGCGGGGTGAGCTGTGCCTGGCCGGTCCGGCCGTCGCCGCCGGCTACCACGCGCGGGAGGAGTTGACCGCCCGCCGGTTCGGCGTCGAGCCGGTGGCCCCCGCTGAGCGGATGTACCGGACCGGGGACCAGGCCAGGGCGCTGCCGGACGGCACCCTGGAGTACCTGGGCCGGGACGACTCGCAGGTCAAGATCCGGGGCTACCGGGTCGAACTGGGCGAGATCGAGGCGGTGCTCCGCTCGCACCCGTCGGTGGCCTCCTCGGTCGCCGTCGCCCGCGCGGACGCGGGCGGGGAGCGGATCCTGTGCTACGGCGTGCCGGGCGACGGCGACCGCGCACCGGAGTCCGAGGTGCGGGACTTCGCGGCCCGCCGGTTGCCGGCGCACATGGTGCCCACCGCGTTCGGTTGGTTGGACGCGTTGCCCACCACGGTGGGCGGCAAGATCGACGTGCGCGCGCTGCCCGAGCTGGAGACCACCGCCGGTGGGGACCGCGGCGAGGCCCCGCGCACCGACCTGGAACGGGAGCTGGCGGAGGTCCTCTCCGGTCTGGTGTCGCTGCCGGCGGTGGGACGGCGGGAGGAGTTCGCCGACCTCGGCCTGCACTCGGCGCACATGATGCGGCTGATGACGACGCTGCGTTCTCGGTGGAACGTGTCCGTCCCGCTGCGGGAGCTGTACGTGTCCAACACCCTGGAGGACCTGGCCAGGCTCGTGGAGAGGGAGCGGGCGTGAGCGCACCGACGGTGACCACGGGCAACGGGGCTGCCCCGCCGCCCCTCACCCGGCTCTCCCCGGAGGACGAGGCGTGGCGGGCCCATGTGCGGGCGTTCGCCGAGGAGCACATCGCCCCGTTGTCCGACCGGATGGACCGGGACGCCACCCTCGACCCGGGGCTGCGGGAGAAGCTGTTCTCCGCCGGTCTGATGGCGGTGGAGGCCCCGGCCCGCTACGGCGGCCGAGGTGGCTCGCTGTTCCAGGTCGTGCTGACGATCGAGGAGGTCGCCCGGGTCGACCCCGGCGTGGCGGTGGGTGTCGACGTGCACAACGCCCTGGTCGTGGCGACCCTGCTCCGGCAGGGCACCGGGGACCAGAAGCGGCGCCGGTTGCCGCTGCTGGCCACCCGCCAGGTGGGGGCGTTCGCGTTGTCCGAGGAGAACGCCGGGTCCGACGCCTTCGCGGGCACGACCACGGCGGTGCCCACCTCCGACGGCGGGTACCGCATCAACGGCCGGAAGCGGTGGACGAGCAACGCCGGCCAGGCCGACGTGTTCCTGGTGTTCGCCAGGACCGAGGGGCACGGTTCCTCGGCGTTCCTGGTGGACCGGACGGCTGAGGGGCTGAGCATCGACCCCCGCACCGAGCAGATGGGGGTGCGGGCGGCTGCCACCGCGGACGTGGTGCTCACCGATGTGCGCGTCCGCCGCCAGGACTGCGTGGGCGGGCCGGGCGGCGGCGAGGGGGTGGCGATCGGCGCGCTCGACATCGGCCGGATCGGCATCGCCGCGCAGATGGTGGGACTGGCCCAGGGCGCCCTGGACGAGGCGGTGGCCTACAGCAGGACCCGGGAGCAGTTCGGGCAGCCGATCGGCTCCTACCAGGGGGTGCGGTTCACCCTGGCCGACATCGCCACCGAGGTCGCGGCCGCGCGAGCCCTGCTCTACGACGTGACCAGGACGGTGGCGGCGGGGACGGACATCGCGGAACGCCTCCGGCTGACCGCGATGGCCAAGTACTTCGCCTCCCAGGTGGCCGAACGGGCCGCCTCCCGGGCCTTGGAGGTGCTCGGCGGCAACGGCTTCACCCGGGAGTACCCGCTGGAGCGGTTCTACCGGGACGTCAAGGCGGGCA
This sequence comes from Actinoalloteichus caeruleus DSM 43889, assembly GCF_000429185.2. GTDB lineage: Bacteria > Actinomycetota > Actinomycetes > Mycobacteriales > Pseudonocardiaceae > Actinoalloteichus_B > Actinoalloteichus_B caeruleus. The sequence continues at coordinate 1,838,463 of NZ_AUBJ02000001.1, forward strand.
AGATCTACGAGGGGACCTCGAACATGCTGCTCCGGAGCATCGCGGGGTCGCTGTGACGACCCGGTTGTACTGCCTGGCCCACGCCGGCGGAGACGCGCGGATGTTCAGGTCGTGGTCGGCGGCGCTGGCCCCGGAGGTGGAGGTGCGCCCGGTGCAGTTGCCCGGGCGCGGTGACCGGCTGCGGGATCCGCTGGTCGACGACCTGTCGACCGTGTTGGACGACGTGCTGTCCTCAGTGGACACCGACGTGCCCTACGCGCTGTTCGGGCACAGCCTGGGCGCGATCCTCGCGTTCGAGGCCGCGGGCAGGCTGCGGGACGCCGGACTGCCCGGCCCCCGGTGCCTGTTCGTCTCCGGGCACCGCGCCCCGCACCTGCCGTTGCGGGAGGCGGTGATCCACCACCTGCCCGACGACCAGTTCATCGAACGGCTGCGTGAGCTCAACGGCACGCCGCCGGTGGTGTTGGAGAGCCCGGCGTTCCTCCGGGTCCTCCTGCCGGTGCTGCGGGCCGACTTCACCATCTCGGAGACCTACCGCTACCGGGACCGCCCGGCCTTGGACTGCCCGGTCGTCGCGCTGGGCGGGAAGGAGGACCCCGACGTCGATGGCACGGAGCTGGCGGAGTGGCAGCGCCACACCCGAGGGCCGTGCCGCAGGACGATGTTCCCCGGTGGGCACTTCTTCCTGTCCTCGGAACGGGATGCGGTGCTGGCGGTGGTGGCGGCCGAGTTGGGCTCGGTGACCTCGCCGCAGCGGTCGTCCCCCTGAAGCGGGGACGGCGACGGAGGCCGACGGCGACCCCGGTCCGGGGTCCGCCGGTCTCCCCCTGGACGCGCCGACGCCCCGGCGCGAAACACCGACGTCCGTCGGCGGTTCCCGGGCTGTGACCGCCGACGGACGTCCGGTGAGCGGTGGACGGGCGATCCGCCGGTCCACCCGGGCGGGTGGAGCGCCGGAGGTGGGGCGCCCGGCGGAGGGCAGCGGGAACGACCGGCCCGCGCCGAGCGGGACCGGTCCGGGGATCGGGAACGACAGGAGACGTGGGTGCGGGCGGAGGCGGACGACGACGTTGTCGTCCGGTCGGTACCGAGACTGGCCCCCGACGTGCTCCAGGTGACCGGGTGACCGGAGGTGGGACGTCCGGCGCACCGCGGGGTGGGGCGGTGCCGGGTTGTCCGGGAGGGAGGTCCTCCCGCCACGGACAACCGGTCCTCAAGGAGGGTGAGGTACTCGGCCCAGCCGCCCAGCCCGCCGCCGTCAGAGCGAGCAGGACCGCGTGCAGGACCGCACCGGTCCGTTGCTGGTGCTCTCGGGCACCAGCCCGTGGTGCATCGCGATCACCACGGCTTCGGTTCTGTCGGCAGCGCCGAGCTTGTGGTAGATCATGTGGAGGTGCGCCTTGACCGTCTGCTCGGTGATGTGCAGGGACCGTCCGATGCGGCGGTTGGAGGAACCCTGCATGAGCAGGTCGAGGACCTGCTGTTGACGTCGGGTGAGTTGGAGTTTGCGCCCGTTCGGCGCCTCCGACGGCGTCTCCCCCGCGTCCCGGTCCGTGGTGGGGGAGGGACGAGGTCGCTCCGGCTGGGCCGCCCCCTCGGGGAGGTCCCGTCCCGCTCCCTCCGGTTCGCGGTAGTCGCGGGGCGTCGGCAGGCTGCTGCGTGCCCGACGGGCGAAGTCCCCGAGTTCCTGTAATCGGGCGAGCACTTCGTGGATCACCGCGAGGGCGGTCTGGACACCGTCCTCGTCTCGTCGTTCGAGCGCTGGTTCTCGTCGCTCGGACGCTGGCATGACATTCGTACGGTCGATCACCGGGTGAGCCGCCCTCCTGTGTGGTTGGGACACTTGACGAGCGTTCCGGCCTTCCAGACGTGGGTCACGGTGTCTGGTCGGGCCAGGACGGAGATGTCCTGGAGCGGGTCGGAGGCCAACGCGATCACGTCGGCGTCGTATCCCTTCGCCAGCTGCCCGGACAGTGGTGCCTGTGGACCGAGCGTGGCGGGGGCGTCGGCCGTGCCGGCGGCGATCGCCTGGAGCGGGCTCAGGCCCGCGGCCACCAGGTAACCGAACTCCTCACCGTTGTGCCCCCAGCCGAACGGTGTCTCGGGCATGCTGGTGCCCAGGTCGGTTCCCATGGCGATGCGGACTCCGGCACCGTGCGCGAGGGCCATCGCGGCCCGGTGCCGTTCCTGGAGTTCGTGCAGCTTCCTGCGGGCGGCGGGCGACACCTGGTCGGCTCTGGAGAGGATCGCCTCGTAGATGGTTCGGGTGGGCACCAGGATCGCCCCGCACTCCCGCATCGCGGCGGCGACCTCCTCGTCGACGTCGGTGCCGTGTTCGATGGTCCGGCAACCAGCCCGCAACGCGGCCATGATCCCGGCCTTGCCGTGGCAGTGCGCCGCGACGACCCGATCGGACCTGGCTGCCTCCTCGACGATCGCCCGGAGCTCGGCGTCGCTGAACTGCTGGTGGGCGGGGTGGTCGAGTTCGCTGAGGACTCCCCCCGACGCGCAGACCTTGATGACCCTGGCGCCGAGCCTCAGTTGGAGCCGGGTGGCGCGCAGGCAGTCGTCGACCCCGTCCGCGACCTGGAGCATCCCGTTCCGCCGTTGCGGGTCCACGACCCAGGCGTGGGGCAGGCCGTGGGCGTCGGAGTGCCCACCGGTGGGGCTGATCACACTGCCGGCGGGGTAGACGGTCGGACCGGGAACGGTGCCCTCGTCGATGACCCTGGCGAGGTAGACCCCGTACCCGCCGACCTCCCGCACGCTGGTGAACCCGGCGTCGAGGGCGAGCTGGGCGTCGCGGACCGATCGCGCGACGGCGACCTCGGCCTGGTTCAGCATCAGTTGTTCGGTGCCGACCGGTCCTCGAAGCCCCGTGAAATGGGTGTGGCAGTCCCAGAGCCCGGGCATGACGACGTCGACCTCGTGGATCTCGTCGTCGGGATTCGGAGGTGGCGCGGCCGCAGCGGAGCCGGAATAGCCAATCCGGTCACCCTCGAACAGCACAACGCCGTTCGGAACAGGTTCGCCTCGCCCTGGAATCAGTAGACCCGCGTGGATGCGGTACACGACAAATCCTTCATCTCAGGCCCCCCGTTGACCATCACTTAACACGATGATATGGTTCCTGATTAAACTGGGACACCCCCAGATCCTCGATCGAATATAACCCAACCGTGACCGTGCGGCAAGGGTCAATGACTGTCGGTCAGTCACCCTGTCCACCCCCTGTCCGGTTCCCGGCGGAAATACACTGGTCACATACCTGAATTTCACAACGCCCCACCCCCACCCGGAGTGGACCGCGAACCAGTTCGGGGCGGGCATTCACAGTCTGTCACAGCATCCCGCGTCGCGGGGTTCGCCACCGCTCCACGGGCCGACGGACGGGAAACGACACGATCACGACGATATTGCGCGGGTATCTCACGGAAGCGGAGCGACGAACGGAGGCCACCCACCGGAGGCCACCCGCCGACTCCAGGCCCGCCCCCGTGACCCGCGCCCGTCCCCTGGTGGCCCCGCACCCCGCGCCCGCCGAGCACAGCCCCAGCCGCGCCGTCACCCCGGCGGAACCCGACCGCCACCCCACCTCCGATGCGGCACCCGTTCGCGCTGGTCAGGGCCGGTCGTAGTGGGCCGGTGACCTGGCGTCGAGGCCACGACCAGGGGCACGAGAACCCGGGCCGCACGCCGATCCGAGTTCACGGCGGCCGCGCGGCCCGCCCGCCGGTCAGGAACCGCCGCCCGTGCGGGCGCACCACCCCGAACCCCGGCGCCAGATCCCGAACCACCCGCCAAGCGGAACCGGGGAACGCCGCTGACACCGGTCCGTTCCACTCCCGTCGGAAATGGAGCGGACCGACCGCGACACCGAGCGAACCGGACGTTCCGGGACGGAACACCGCCCCCGGCCGGGACGCACCGTCGCCACCGACCCGGCCAACACCTTTTCCCGCCAGCGGAAATAGAGCGGTGTCCGAGTCCGACCCGACCCGGTGGCTCCCGTTTCCCGAGTTCCCGAAAGAACCTCCCGTCGTCCTGACGAGTTCCCGGCCACCGTTCCACACGGTCAGCCGCGCGCCACCCCGGGCCCAACGATCACTGGGCCAGGTGACCCAGTACGCGCGCCACCCGATGGAAGCGGGAATTCCCCTTGCCAGGCGCGCCCCGGACGGCCACCCGAAACGACCGCACCCGTCACCCGTACGGCGGTTCCGCGCCGAATTCCCCGCCAGAACTCCCCCACGCGTACTACACCGTTCTGCGCCTCGCGGATTCCAGACAGGGCATCGCCGTTTCGGTAAAGTCTCCGGTGCCGCCGCCGGGACATCCGACTTTTCCCGCAGCTGGTTCCTCTTCTCCTGATCAGCACGAGCCGGCAAGGAGACGTACGTTGACGACACCTGCCCCATCACCGCTGGACACTCCGTGGCAGACACCGCCGGACGCGCAGGACCTGGTGCGGGAGGCGGTCGAGTGGCACTTCAACCCGAAAACCGGGTCCCGGTTCTGGCTCGAGCGGGCCAGGACACTGGACTTCAACCCGCTGACCGACGTCCACACGGTCGAGGACCTGACGCTGTTCCCGAACGTCGTCGACGAGCTGCGGCACATCCCCGTGGAGGACATGGTCCCCCAGGGTTACGCCTCGATCGCGGGAATCACCGCGCGCCCCCTCGTGGGTGAGAGCGGGGGCACCACCGGACGTCCCAAGCGGATCTACAGCCTCCCCGACGTCCTGAACTCCTCCTGGCGCTGGTACTGGTCGCGGTTGCGGGAACACGACATGCCCACCGGCCGGAACTGGCTCGGCGTGGTCCCGATGGGGCCGCACATGATCGGCACCCTGACACAGGACGCGGCGGCCGAGTTCGGCGGTATCTACTTCCCCCTCGACCTGGACCCCCGCTGGGCCAAGCGCTGCGTGGCGTCGGGGTCGGCCGAGGCGGTGAAGGGGTACGTGAACCACCTGGTGGACCAGGTCGAGTGGATCCTCACCACCCAGGACATCGGGCTGATCGCCGCGACCCCACCCCTGCTGCAGGCCATCTGCACCAGGGAACACCTGGTCGACATCATCAACGAGCGGGTCCACACCATCACCTGGAGCGGCGCGTCGATGGACGCCGACACCGCGGAGCTGATGGCCACCGAGGTGTTCCCCGAGGTCAACATCATCGGGATCTACGGCAGCGCGATGATCTTCTGCGGCATCCCGCAGCGGCCAGGCGGCGGACGCACCGACCCGGCGATCTTCGACCCGCCCTCGCCGTTCTCGATGTTCGGCCTCCTCGACCCGGAGACCGGCGGCAGCGTGCCCTACGGGGAACGGGGCCAACTGGTCTCCCACCACATGACCAGGAACCTGTTCCTGCCGAACAACCTGGAACGGGACACCGCCATCCGCCACGAGCACGGCCTGGGCTACGCCGGCGACGCCCTCTCCGAGGTGCGGCCCGTCGAGGAGTTCGGTTCGGCGAAGGTGATCGAGGGGGTCTACTGACAGTGCCCACCGCATCCCCTGCCCTGATGGAACTGGCCGCGCTCGGGCCACGCGGCCCCTACGTGTCCCGCAACCGCGAGCTGGTCGCCGACGTGCGCGGCGGTCCACTCGCCGAACTCAGCCTGGTCCCCGCGCTGTTCGTCCAACGCGCGATGCGGACGCTGTCGAAGGCGGAGAGCCCGGGTGAGTCCGACCGCGAGGCGGCGCTCACCCAGGCCGGTCCGCTGTTCAGCACGGGGGTCGTGGGCGGGGTGAGCGCCGAGGAGTACCACCGGGCGGTCGCCGCCGCCTCGGGAATGCCGATCACCTTCGTGCGCACCGCGTCCCAGGGGGTGGGCGACTACGCGGCGGCCGCGTTCGACGCCGCGCGGATGGCCCGCCCCGTCGGCGCGGTGAGCGGATGGCGGGCCCGGCGGCCCGATCCGGGGCGGCGGTGTGGGTGCGACGGGGTGACGTGCTCGCCGTGCACGCCCCGGCCAACACGCCCGCCGTGCACAGCGCGTGGCTCGACGCCCTGGCGTTGGGCTACCGGGTGGCGGTGCGACCGTCCCGCCGGGAGCCGTTCACGCCGCACCGACTGGTGACCGCGCTGCGGGAGAGCGGGTTCGGACCGGACCAGCTCCTGTTGTTGCCGACCGACCACGCCGCCGCGGACGGCATCATCGCCGAGGCGGACGTCGCCCTCGCCTTCGGCGGGGACGCCGTGGTCGGCAAGTACGGCGCCGGCCCGATGGTGCTCCCCCAGGGCCCCGGGCGGTCGAAGATCCTGCTGACCAGCGGCGCCGACGTCGACCGCCACCTGGACACCGTCGTCGAGTCGGTCGCCGACCAGGCGGGCACCGGGTGCGTCAACGCGACGGCGGTGTTCGTCGAAGGAGACCCGGCGCCGGTGGCCGAGGCGATCGCCGCCCGGTTGGCCGACGCGCCCGCCCTGCCCCCCGAGGACGAGCGGGCGGTGCTCCCGGTGCGCGCGGAGTCCGATGCCAGGGACATCGACGAGTTCCTGCGTTCCCGCCGGGGCGACGCGCGTTCCCTGCTGGGGGACACGGTGGTGGCCCCGCTCGGGGACGGCTCCGCCGCGCTGCGTCCCGCCGTGTTCCTGGTGGACCGGGCGGACGCGCCGCAGGCCAGGATCGAACTCGGTTTCCCCTGCGTGTGGGTGGCGCCGTGGACGAGGCAGGACGGGATCGCCCCGCTCCGGGACACGCTGGTGCTGACCGTGCTCGGGGACGACGAGGCGCTGGTGGACCGGTTGGTGGCGGAGCCCAGCATCCGCAACGTGCACGTGGGCGACCACCCGACCACCTGGAGTCGACCGGGGGTTCCCCACGACGGCTACCTCGGGGAGTTCCTGATGCGGGCCAAGACGGTCATCCGGGACGATCCCGGGCGGTAGGGACGTCGCGGGGCCGGCGTCACCGTCGCCGCCCGGCCCCCGCGACGCCGGCCGCCTCCGCCGGTGGTGGGCTCGGACGCGGCCGCCACCGAACTCGTCCGCGTCCCGCCCAGGCCAGCGCGGGCGTTCGTGCGCTGGAACCCGTCGACTGGAAGGTGCCCGATCGTGTCAACCCGAGCGGCTGTGACCGTGAAACCGGACGATCACCGCTACGACCTGCTCGCCCGGGCCGACAACTACCGGTTCGTCGCCCAACCCGAGTACTTCCGGTTGCCCTACTCCACGGCCCAGGTCGTCGAGGCGGTGTCGGAGGCGGTCGCGGCGGGCAAGCGCCTCACCGTGCGCTCCGGTGGGCACTGCGGGGAGGCGTTCGTCGCCTCCCCCGACGTCGACGTCATCGTGGACCTGTCCTCGATGTCCCACGTGGGCTACGACGAGGAACGTGGTGCCTTCGAGGTGGAGGCCGGTGCCACGGTCGGCCAGATCTACCGGGTGCTGTACAAGAACTACGGGGTGACGTTCCCCGGCGGTTTCTGCATGGGGGTCGGGGCGGGCGGCCACATCTCCGGTGGGGGCTACGGGCCGCTCTCGCGCCTGCTGGGCCTGACCGTGGACTACCTGCACGCGGTGGAGGTGGTGGTCGTCGACGCCGAGGGCGTGGTGTCCACCGTGGTGGCGACCCGGGAGGAGGACGACCCGAACCGGGACCTGTGGTGGGCCCACACCGGCGGCGGGGGCGGGAACTTCGGGGTGATCACGCGCTACTGGCTGCGGTCGCCGGATGCGGTGGGCGACGCCCCCGAGGAGGCGCTGCCCCGCCCCCCTGCCTCGTTCCACGTCGCGCGGGTGAGCTGGTCGTGGGCCGAGCTGACGGAGGCCGACTACGTCCGGCTGGTGAGCAACTTCCTGGACTGGCAGCTGCGGAACTGCACGGTCGACTCCCCCAACATCGGGCTCTACGCCCTGCTGGAGTGCTTCCACCGGTCGGCCGGGCACCTGGCGATGCACGCCCAGATCCCGGTGGACGTCCCCGACGCCGAGGAGCGGATGTCGTGGTTCCTCGCCGAGCTGAACGAGGGGGTCGCGGTGGCCCCGTCGGTGACCCGCCGGCGGTTGCCGTGGTTGGCGACCAGCCAGCTGTTGGCGATCCCCGACGTGGGGCCGGGTGCGATCGGGGTGCGGCGGAAGGTCAAGTCCGCCGACCTGCGCGGCGCGCACACCCGTGAGCAGCTCGCGGCCGCGTACCGCCACCTGTCCAGGGCCGACTACCACTGCCCCAGCGCCGCGATGGAGTACATCGCCTACGGCGGGCGGGTGAACACCGTCGACCCGGCGGCGACGGCGGTTCCCCGCGGGGCGTCGTTGAAGACCTTCTACATGGTGGCGTGGACCGATCCGGCTGAGGACGAGGAGCACCTGCGCTGGATCCGGGAGATCTACCGGGACATCCACTCCGCCACAGGTGGTGTTCCCACCCCCGACGAGGTCAACACGGGCGCCTACATCAACTACCCCGACATCGACCTGGCCGACCCCGAGTGGAACACCTCCGGTGTCCCCTGGCACACGATCTACTACGGGGACAACTACCCGAGGCTCCAGGAGATCAAGTCGAGGTGGGACCCGCGCAACGTGTTCCGGCACGCCTTCTCGATCCGTCCTCGGTGAACCTCGACGAACGCGGAGCGCCGCACCCCGGGTGGGTCGGGGCGCGCGCTCGCCCCGGGGGCGCCGCGCGGAAGGGCGTCACACCGCTGGGGCGTCGTGGGCCCCGGGCGCGCGATGGTCGTCGCCGGTCCGGGGGAGGCGACGCCGCGAAGGGCAGGTGCGTCGCGCGCGGCAGGCGCTGGGCCTCGCCCGGGGCTCGGGCCGTGGCACCTCCGGGTGGGTCGAGCCGCTGAGCGTCGGTTTCCGGGCGGGAGGGGCGTCGGCAGGGGTCTCGGGCACCTCGACGGGCCCCGTGGTGTTCGGCCGTGGAGCGGGCCGCTGCTCCGGTGATCGTCCCCGGTGGGGCACGGTGCCCGGTCCGGCGGAGCCGCCCCCGCCCGGGCTCGGCGGGGGCGCTCGTCGACGGGCCCGCCCCCGGGGCAAGCCACCACGTGCGGCCCGGCGCGTCCCAGGGGTCGTCCGGGGTGGGAGGCCCGAGATGGGTTCCCCGTCTCGTCCGTCGTCAGGCTGGCAGGCTCGGCAACGCCGAACGGGGGTCGGTTCCGGAGAGCGCCAGGCTGGTGGCGAAACCGGCGATCTCCTCCAGCTGCCTGGCCCGGTCGAGCCGTCCCAGCGCGGCGAGCACCCCACCCAGGTCACGCACGAGGGAGGCGACGCGCTCCACCGCGACCGGGTCGTCGCCGCACATCGCGACCGCTGGCGCCGCGCCGCCGTCGCGCGCCACTGGCCACCGCGAGGCCGGGAACAGGTGGAACGCCTTGACCAACCGCGCCCCGGGGCAAGTGCCGCCAGCCGGCCGGCTCCCGACTCGCCCGGCTCGACGAGCAGGGCCCCGGTGGTGAAGTCGACCGGATTGGTCGGGTCGATCACCGTCGTTCCCGCCAGTGTTCCGGTCGGCCCGCCCACCTCGCGCACCACGTCGGCCGCACCGGCCCAGGGCACCGCGAGCAGCACGACTTCCTGCCCGGTGACCGCCTCGCGCTGACTGGCCGCCCGTGCCGTCCCGCCGAGGCCGTGGGCGAGCCGCCGAGGCCGTGGGCGAGCCGCCGAGCCCTGTCCCTCGACCTCCCTCCGACCACGACCTCGTGCCCGGCCCGCACCCAACCCGCGCCCAGCGCCGACGCCATCGTGCCGGTGCCCAGGATCCCGATCCTCATCGCTCCACTCCGATCTCCGCCGTGTCCTCGGTAGTACGGGATGGACGGTAGGGATCGCGACGCGCACCGATCGGTAGGAGACCAGGGGCGAGAATGGTCCGATGACACGCGCGGACCAGTCGCACTGCGTCGAGCTGAAGGCCGACTGCCGGGTTCGGGCCGCCACCGACCTGTTCACCCACCGCTGGGACCCGGTGGTGCTGGTCGCGCTGGGTGAGGGCGCCCAGCGGCGGCGGGACCTGCGGTGGGCGATCGGCGGGCTGAGCGACAAGGTGCTGACCGAGTCGCTGCGCAGGCTCGTCCGCCAGGGACTGGTCGGACGCCGTTCCCTCCCGGCGGCGCCGCCACACGTCGAGTACCGGTTGACCGCGCTCGGGGAAAGCCTGGTGCGCGGTCCGCTGAGGGCGCTGGCGCGGTGGATCGACGAGCACGGGGACGAACTCCTCGCCGCCGAGGAGCACGCCGACCGCGTCGACCTCCCCTGAGCCTTCGGGCAGGACCGCGTGAGGCACCGTGGTCGGTGACGAGCTCGGTCGAACGCACGCCCGCCCGGCGGTGGGTGGTCCGGGGTCGAGCGGCGGTCCTGGAATTCCGCCGTTCCCACCGTGAAAGGGAAACCACACCAGCCCCACGCCGAACTCGATTTCCGGTCGAGAGCAGTGGGGCCGCACGGAACGGGCCCACGGTTCCTCCACACCATTGTCGGCGCCCCGCACCCCGTTTGTCCCGCTCACCGGCGGTACCGGAAATATTCCGGCGGAACCGGCACCTCCGGAATGGGGGACCACCGCTCGCCCTCGGGGCGAGCGCCACCGGGACCGGGGAGCGCCTACCCGGCTAGCCTCGGTGGGACCGGACGGCCTACACCCGCTCCGACCAGGTCATCAATGGGCGATCCGCCGTTCCCGTCCCCTTGCGGGGACGGCCCGCACGCGGGTGTTCGGGTGTCACCGTCAACAGCCGTCCGCGCCAGGGGAACACCAGGGCACACCGACATTCCTCGTTCGTCGACGTCGGATTTCCGTGCCCGGTTCACGACGAGGACGGGTTGAACGATGACCGGACCAACATCCTCCCCCACGGGGAGCAGCGAAAAGCGCGCGACGGAAACGGATCCCGCCCGGCTCCGGGAACGTTATCGCGTCGAGCGCGACCGCCGACTGCGCGCCGCCGGCAGAACGTACGTCTCACCGACAGGTCCCCTCGGGCACCACGCCGCCGACCCGCACGCCGATCCGGCGTTCCACCGGCCGCCGCTGCGGGACGAGGTCGACACCCTGATCGTGGGCGGTGGGTTCGGCGGTCTGCTCCTCGCCGCCCGCCTCCGGGAACGCGGTGCGCGGCGCATCCGGATCGTCGACCGCGCCGCCGACTTCGGGGGGACCTGGTACTGGAACCGGTACCCGGGAGCGCAGTGCGACGTCGAGTCCTACGTCTACCTCCCGTTGTTGGAGGAGACCGGCCGGTTGCCCAGCGAGAAGTACTGCGGTGGCGAGGAGATCCTCGAGCACGCCCGGGCGATCGGTCGGCGGTTCGACCTGTACCGCGACGCCTGCTTCCAGACGGAGGTCACGGAGCTGCGCTGGGACGAGGAGGAACGGCGGTGGACGGTGCTGACCGACCGGGACGACGTGGTTCGGGCCCGGTACGTGGCGGTGGCGACCGGACCGTTCCGCGAGCTCCGGCTCCCCTCGATCCCGGGCCTGTCCACGTTCCGGGGTCGGGTGTTCCACACCGCCCGGTGGGACTACGCCTACACCGCGGCGGGCCGTCCACGGCGATGACCCGGCTGGCTGACAAGCGGGTCGCGGTGGTGGGAACGGGTGCCACCGGCATCCAGTGCATCCCCCCGTTGGGGCGGGACGCCGGTCACCTGTACGTGTTCCAGCGGACGCCGGCGGCGGTCGACAGCCGGGGGAACCGTCCCACCTCCCCGGAGTGGGCGGGCGCGCTGGCCCTCGGTTGGCAGCGTCGCCGGCAGGAGAACTTCACCGCCGTGGTGTGCGGCGTGGACCAGGACGAGGACCTGGTGGCCGATGGGTGGACGGAGCTGTTCCGGTCGTTGCGGGTGCCCCTCCCCGGGTTGGCCCCCCACGGCTCGGAACCCGAGGGGGACGCGGCGGAGCGCATGGAACTGGAGGACTTCCGGCGGATGAACCACCTCCGGTCCCGGGTGGAACGCTGTGTCCGCGACCCGGAGACGGCCGAGGCCCTGAAACCCTGGTACCGGCAGTTCTGCAAGCGACCCGGTTTCAGCGATGACTACCTGGCCACCTTCAACCGTCCGACGGTCACCCTGGTGGACACCCGGGGGCGGGGCGTGGAACGGGCGACGGAGCACGGCCTCGTCAGCGGCGGCGTCGAGTACGCCGTGGACTGCGTCGTGCTGGCGACCGGGTTCAGCGAGGGCACGCCCTACGAACCGGGTTTCGGCGGTTGGATCCGAGGTCGGCACGGCGTGCGCTTGTCCGAGCACTGGCGGAACGGTGTGCGCACCCTGCACGGCCTCTACAGCCACGGCTTCCCGAACTGCTTCCTCCTCGGCCCCTCCCAGAACGGCATGTCGATCAACTTCTCGCACAGCCTGGACGAGCAGGCCCGGCACCTGGCCGCCGTGATCGACGCCGCCGAGCGGAGCGGGGCGTGGTACGTCGAACCCACGGCGGAGGCGGAGGTGGCCTGGGTGGAGGAGGTGCGCCGTTCCGGTTCGATGGACCAGGAGTACCTGCTGGCCTGCACCCCCGGTTCCTACAACGGGGAGGGCCGGCCCGTCGACCGCCCCGACACCTACGGCGGGCACGCCGTCCAGTTCCACGGGGTGATGCGGCGGTGGCGGTTCACGGGCGGGATGACCGACGTGCTCCGGGCCCCGGTCCGCGCGGTACCCGTGCCTCGCCACGACTGACGGTGCCGACGGGAGAGGCGAGGCCCTCCCCGCCTCCTGGTGGCGACCCGACCGGTGCGCCCGCCGGCACCGGCGGGGAGGCGGTGGCCACCGCGCGGCGGTAGGCGGTGGGGCTGCACCCGCGGAGCCTGGTGAACGCGACGCTGAGCGCGAAGGCGTCCGCGTAGCCGACCCGGCGGGCGATGGTCGCCACCGTCGACTCCGTCTCCCGCAGCAGGTCCGCCGCCAGGCACACCCGCCACTCCGCGAGGTACCTCATCGGTGGTTCTCCCACGCCGGCGGTGAACCGGCGGGCGAACGCGGCCCGGGAGAGGCCGCAGGCGTGGGCGAGCGTGGCGACCGTCCACGGGGCAGCCGGGTTCTCGTGCAGCAGCCGCAGCGCGCGGCCGACCACGGGGTCGGCGGCCGCCCGGTACCAGTGCGGGGCCTGGTCGGGGTGGGAGTCGAACCAGGCGCGGAGCGTCGAGACGAGCAGCAGGTCCAGGAGGCGGTCGAGCACCACCTGGTGCCCGGGCAGGGTAGTGACGATCTCCTCGGAGACCAGGTCGAGCACCGGGCAGTGGCGGTCCTCGTCGCGGGTGACGAGCACGGGGGGCAGCGCGCGCAGCAGTCGGTCGCTGACCCCGGTGCGCCCGTCGTAGACCCCGGTGAGCAGCTGGGTGGAGCCGCCGGGGTCGACCGAGCAGGTTCGGGTGGCGGCCGGGGCGTCGGTGTCGAACGGGGTGCCATCCGCCCACCGGCATTCGACGTCGCCGACCACCACCAGGCGCGGTGGGGTGTCCGGTGGGTCGGACACGGTGTACGAGGCGGGGCCGGTGAGGACGGCGATGTCGCCCGGCGCCAGCGGGATCGGTGCCCCGCCGACCGGGGTGATCCACCCCGACCCGTCCAGCAGGGTCACCAGGGACAGCGGAGCCTCGGTGTCGAAACGCACCGACCACGGCGGGTCCAGCACCGCGCGGGCCAGCAGGGCACCGTGCGCCCGCACCGAGGACAGCAGTTCCGCGAGGATGTCCACCCGCACCAGAGTAGACGCTCAGGCATCGGTTCGAGCTTCGTGACCGATCTCCATCTCGATCGCGGGGGGTTGACTGGAGGTCATGCGCGTTGATCCGATTCTCGTCACCGGTGCCACTGGCAGGACCGGCCGCCGGGTGGCGCGCCTGCTGGGAAATGCTGGTGTGCCCGTGCGGCTGGCCGCCCGTTCCGGTCCCGTGCGCTTCGACTGGTGGGACCAGGACACCTGGGACCCGGCGCTGACCGGGGCGGCTGCGGTCTACCTCGTCCCGTTGGACGGCGCCGCGCTGACGCGGGCGTTCGTGGAGCGGGCCGCCGCGCTCGGTGTCCGGCGCGTCGTCCTGCTGTCCGGGAGGGGGGTGGACGTCCCGGGGTACCTCGGGGACGGGAACGGCGGGGGCGACACCCACATTCACGGGGAGCGCGCGGTCCGGGACAGCGGTCTGGAGTGGACAATCCTGCGCCCCGGCTGGTTCGCGCAGGACTTCAGCGAGGGGTTCTTCCGGGAGGCCGTGCTCGCCGGGGAAATGCGGTTGCCGACCGGGGACGGCTCCGCCACCTTCGTCGACGCCGAGGACATCGCGGCGGTCGCGGTGGCGGCTCTCACCGAGGACGGGCACGTCGGCGAGACCTACGAGCTGTAGGGTCCCGCCGCGCTGACCGTGGGCGACGCCGTCGACCTGATCTCGACGGCGACCGACCGCGCGGTGCGCTACGTGCCGCTGCCGGTCGTGGAGTTCGTGGCGGAACTCGTCACCCAGGGGTGGTCGTCCGGGGACGCCGAGGGTTTCGGCGACGTGCTGACCACGCTGCCCCGGGGCATGGACGACCACGTCTCCGACGGGGTCCGGCGGGCACTGGGCCGGCCGCCCCGGGACTTCACGGAGTTCGTCCGGGACGCGGCACGGGCGGGCTCCTGGGACGGCTGAGGAGCGGGAACGCCGCTGCCCGCGCACACCCGTGGCGCCGGGGTCGGCCGCTTACCCGGGTGGAGCCGGTCGGGTGCGGCCGGCGGTGAGGCCGGCACGGGGCTCGGAGATTCGGTGCGGAGCCGTGGGGTGTTCCGCACCGAGGGTGTGGGCCAGGCGGGGCCGCGTCCCCCGCGCCGGCGACTGGCCGATTGCGGCGCTGCCGGACCGCGATGGCCCGTCCTGCTCCCCGGGGCGGAGCCGAGGCCGAGCCGGGGCAGAGGACCACCTGCTGTGCTCGCCCGCGCCGGTGGAACTCGTCGGTCGCGACCCGATCACCTCGCGACGGCGGTGTCCTGCTGGTCGAGGGCCCCGTGGTGGGTCAGCGTGGCGCGGGTGCTGGAACACCACCAGCCCGGCGCCGCCAGTGCCGCTCCGCGAGGTCGGGTCGCCCGGGCGGGGCTCGCCGGAGCGCGCGGGTGGCCGCGCCCGCCCGATTCCTGGCCACGCCCGGCGACGACGACCGCCGTCGCCGAGCCGTCCGGCGACCCCGGGCGGGGACGGGGTGTCACCGGGTCGAATCGGCCGTGGTCCCGGTGGGGAACTCCTCGGCGCCGATGACCTGGAGCAGTTCCAGCCGTCTGCGGGTGTCGGCGTCAGCCGGGGTGAGGACGAGCAGGAGTTGCTCCTGGTCCGGGGTGACCAGGGTTTCGCAGTCCATCACCAGGCGGCCGACCCGGGGGTGGAGCAGGGTCTTGCGGTCGGCGCGCCGGACGGCCACGGCATGTTCCGCCCAGCGCCGGCGGAAGTCCTCACTCGCCGCCCGCAACCGGTGGACGAGCCCGGTGACCACGGGGTCACCGGTCCGCCGGCCGGCGGTCGCGCGGAGGTCGGCCACGAGCTGGCGGGCCTGGTGCTCCCGTTCCTCGGGCGGGTACTGGTCGCGGGTACCGGGGTCGGTGAACCAGCGGTGGACGAGGTAGCGCCGGTCACCGGTGAAGCCGGTGAGGTCCCCGTGCAGGTGCACCGAGGCGCGGTTCTGGGCCAGCACCTCCCCCAGGTCGGAGGCGACCAGTGCCGCGGTCTCCCCCACCAGGTCGAGCATGCGCACCAGCCCGGCCCTGGCCAGCCGCGCCACCTCCTCCGCCGGAGGGGGGCGGTGGCCGGCCAGGTGGAACAGGTAGGCCCGTTCGTCGTTGGACAGCCGCAACGCCCGGGACAGCGCCCCCAGGAGCTGGACCGAGGGTTGGCTGCTGCGGCCCTGCTCCAGGCGCACGACGTAGTCCACTGACATGCCGGCGAGCAGGGCGACCTCCTCCCGCCGCAGGCCGCTGGTCCGCCGGCGGCCGCCCTCGACGATGCCCACCTCGGCGGGGCGGATCGCCGCCCGGCGGCGGCGCAGGAAGTCGGCCAGTTCCTCGCGGTCCATGGGTCCATGCTGCCCCGAGCCGCCTCCCCCATCCAGGGAGCGCCACTCCCACGATCGACGCTCCTCTCCCCTCCGCCCGGACCGGCCCGCAGGCTGGGGAGAACGACGACGAAGGAGATCGTGATGCGGACACGAACGCTGGGCACCACCGGCCCCACCGTCTCGGCCATGGGGCTGGGCGCGATGGGCCTGTCAGGTGCCTACGGGGCCACCGACCGGTCGGAGGCCATCGCCACCGTGCGCGCCGCCCTGGAGGCGGGTACCACGCTGATCGACACCGGTGACTTCTACGCGATGGGGCACAACGAACTGCTCCTCGCCGAGGCCCTGCGCGGCCGGGACCGGGACGGCTACCAGCTCAGCGTGAAGTTCGGGGGGTTGAGCGGCCCCGGCATGTCGTTCACCGGTGTGGACTGCCGGCCCGAGTCCGTGAAGAACTTCCTGGCCTACTCCTTGACCCGGCTGGGCACCGAGTACGTCGACATCTACCGCCCCGCCCGCCTCGACCCCACCGTCCCTATCGAGGAGACGGTGGGCGCGATCAAGGACATGGTCGACGCCGGGTACGTGCGGCACATCGGGCTCTCGGAGGTCGACGCGGCCACGATCCGCCGGGCACACGCGGTCCACCCGATCGCCGACCTGCAGATCGAGTACTCACTGGTCTCCCGCGCGGTCGAGGCGGAGGTGCTGCCGACGTTGCGTGAGCTCGGCATCGGGATGACGCCCTACGGGGTGTTGAGCCGAGGGCTGCTCTCGGGGCACTGGGCGGCCGCGCCGGTCACCGCACCCGGTGACATGCGGGCACTCCTCCCCCGGTTCTCGGCGGAACACGTGGAGCACAACCTCGCCCTCGCCGAGGCGCTCCGCCGGGTCGCCGAGGCCAAGGGCCGCACCGTCGCGCAACTGGCCATCGCCTGGGTGGCGGCCCAGGGCTCGGACATCGTGCCGCTCGTCGGTGCCCGTACCCGGGGGCGGCTGGGCGAGGCGCTGCCCGCCTTCGACATCGATCTCACCCCGGAGGACCTCGCCGCGATCGAGGAGGCCGTGCCACCGGGAGCCGCCCGAGGGGACCGGTACCCGACCCCGATGATGTCCGGCCTCGGCGTCGGCAACTGAACTCCGAGGACCGCACGTCGTGGCCGTGGGCGGGGCCGCCTCCCGTGGGTGGTGTCCCGAACGCCGGACGCGCCACCCGGTGAGTCGCGACCGGCTCCTCCTCCGTCCGGCCGTGAGTGGCGGAGCTCCGCCGCTCACGGCCGGTCCGACCCGGTCCGTGGGGCGGTCACGCACCACGCGGTGTCGGTGAAGCCTCGTGGCCTCACCGGAGTACGCCTCCGCCCGAGGGATGTGGCCGGAACTTCTGGTCCTGGTCCTCGTCCGGACCCGGGGCTCGGGACGCTCGGGACGCTCGGACACGGGAAAGGCCCTCGACGGTGAACGCCAGTCGGCCGCCTGTCCCGATGAACGCCCGAGGAACGGCGCGTCGAACCGTGGGGCGTCCCGGGGGGAGAACACCTTCGCCCCCCGGGGCCGAGCGCGGCGCACCAGGACAGGACCACATTCGTCGAACCGGATTACCTCACCGGTGATGCCGTACCAACTGATTCCGCATTCCGCGATTCCCCGTTCCGCGAAGGCGGCGGAACCGACCATGTGCTGAAACGCCATCGCCGCTTTTCCGACAACCGGACAGCGCGGGCACCGAGGCGGGCTCGGTGACGCGGGTCGGCCAGGGGCCCGTCGCGGTAGGCGTCCTGGGTCCCGCCCCCCGAGGAGGGGAATCGACAGCGTGGCAGGCGGTGTTCGCTCCCGTCCAGGCTGTCGGGACCACCGTTCGTCGGCCACGCGGCCGGTGCCCTTCCCGTCCGGCCCCGAGGGTGCCCGGCCTGTCCGGCGCGGCGGACCACCCCCTGCTCCTCCCCTGGAATCAGGGGCATTCGACCGCCAACTGAGCGGAATCCCGGTCCGCTAGGATGGACGCGCTCCAATCGCGCCCAGCCCGATTTGACGCCGGATTTCCAGGAATTGACCGCCACGACCCCTTTGGTGGCCAGATGACCCACGAGCGCAGCGAGAATTCCGCACCGCCGGTGGTCGGAGGGCGATTACCCGCGTTGGAGGTTCGGGGCCTGCGAAAGGCGTTCGGGGACGTCGACGCCGTGACGCGGGTGGACCTGACGGTGCCGAGTGGCTCCTTCTTCGGTCTGGTCGGCCCCAACGGAGCGGGCAAGACCACCTCCCTGTCCATGGCGGTCGGGCTCCTGCGCCCCGACGCCGGGACGGCACGGGTGTTCGGCGTCGATGTCTGGGCCGACCCGGTGCGTGCCAAGGCGATGCTCGGCGTGTTACCGGACGGCCTGGCGATGCCCGAGCGACTGACCGGTCGGGAGTTGCTCACCTACCTGGGACTGCTGCACGGCCTCGAGGCCGGCGCGGTCGCCGAGCGCGCCGACGAGCTGCTGACGGTGATGGAGCTGGACGGCGCCGAGCGGACGCTGGTCGGCAACTACTCCGCCGGCATGCGCAAGAAGATCGGCCTGGCCACCGCACTGCTGCACGGTCCCCGCCTGCTGGTCCTGGACGAACCGTTCGAGGCCGTGGACCCGGTCTCGTCGATGACGATCAAATCGATCCTCCAGCAGTTCGTCAGCCGGGGCGGCTCCGTGGTGGTCTCCAGCCACTCCATGCTGCTCGTCGAGATGCTCTGCGACCAGGTGGCGGTGATCGCCTCGGGCAGAACGGTCGCCGAGGGCACCCTCGACGAGGTGCGCGGCGGCGCCAGCCTCGAGGACACCTTCGTCCGCCTCGTCGGCGCGTCGACCCCGGGCGAGAAGGGGCTCTCGTGGTTGGGGTCCTGATCCGGATGAAGCTCGCGATGCTCCGGAACTCGATGACCGGAGGGCACGCGGCGGAGATGGCCCTGGGGGCCGTGCTCGGCGTGCTGACCGCGGCGGGCACGATCGTCGTGGCGGTGAACGACGCGGCCATCTCGGCCGACGTGCTCGCGGTGGTGTTCGCCGGGTGGACGCTCGGGTGGGTCCTCGGCCCGCTGTTCGCCGGCGGTGAGAGGAACGACCTGCGCCCCGAGCACCTCACCCGCGTCCCGATGTCGTCGCGGACGATGGCCAACGGCCTGTTCGGCATGTCGTTGTTCGGTATCGGACCGGCGGTCACGCTGCTCGCGTTCCTCGCCCTCGTCGTGTTCGCCGTCCGGCTCGGAATCGGGCCGACGCTGGTCGCGTTGGTGGCCGTGCCCGCGACGCTCGCGACGCTGGTGCTCCTCTCCCGGATCACGATCGCGCTGGTCGGCGAGACGATGCGCTCCCGGGTCGGCGCCGCGTTGGTCGCCGTGCCGTGGGCGGTGATCGTGGCGTGCGCCTCGAACATCGGCGTCCTGCTGGTCGTGCTCGGCCAGTCAGAGATGCTGCGCGGGGACTGGCCGGCCTGGTTGCCGATCACCCTGCGGGTGCTGCCCTCCGGCTGGGGAGTCGCGGCCGTCGAGGCCGCGGGACGTTCCGACTGGCTGGTGGCCGGCGGACTGCTCGTCGCACTCGTCGCACTCGTCCTCGGCCTGCTGGCGTTGTGGTCGAGGCTGCTGCACCGCCGGGTGACGGGCGCGCTCGGCACGCCGGCGGTTCGCCCGAAGGTGTCCTCCCGGACCCTGGTCGGCCGGTTGCCGTCGACCAGGCTCGGCGCCGTCATCGGCAAGGAGCTGCGGACGTGGCCCCGGGACATGCTGCGCACGTACTTCTGGTTCTTCGCCCTGTGGTTCGCCATCACGTACTCCGCGCTGCCACTGTTGGCGGGCGTCACGGCCTACCTGCCCTGGGCCGGTGTCGCGCTGGTGATCATCGCCGCCGCGTCGTCGGCGAACCTGTACAGCGCCGACGGCAGCGCGCTGTGGCTGACGCTGATGAACCCGGGCGTCGAGCGGGTGGACGTGCGGGGGCGCCAGCTGGCGTGGCTGCTGGTCACCGTGCCGGTCGCCCTGGCGCTGACCGTGATCGGGATCCTGGTCGACGGGCAGGGCTGGCTGTGGCCATGGGCGCTCGGCTTCCTCGCCAGCTCCATCGGGACCGGCGCCGGGCTGTTGGCGCTGCTGTCGGTCATGGTGCCCATCCGGATGCCCGACGCCCACCGCCGCAGCGCGAACCCCGCCACCGACAGCGGCAACATCACCGGGCTGGTCTGGATCATGATCGGCGCCTCGGTCGCGGCCGCCCTGCCGGTCGCCGGCGTCGTGCTCCTGGGGACGTTGCGCGACGACCCGCTGCTGCGGTGGTCGGGTGTGCCTCTCGGCCTGCTCATCGGCGGGTTGGCCCTGTGGCTGTTCGGGCGGCTGACCTACCGCAGGCTCGAGACGAACGGCCCCGAGCTGCTGGAGAAACTGCGGGGCGGGAACCCGAACCTCCGCGCGAAGCCGGGGGAGCCCACGGTCGTCCTGGTCGAGCCGCCGGGCGCGAACGGGATGCGCGTCACGATCGGGCTGTGCCTCGGCGCCGGGTGGATACCGATGGCCTCCGGCGTCATCTCGTTGATCCTGATCGTCGGGGGCGACGCGTCGCGGACCCTGTGGACGTTCGCGACGCGCCTGCCCGAGCCGCTGCCCGTTCCGGTCGCCATCCTGCTGGTCGGGCTGAGCGTGCTCGTCTACGCGACCGGCGCCCGCACCCTGCTGAGACTGCGCAGGCTGCGGCGGGAACCGGCGACGACATCGGCGGCCGCCGTGGCCGCCTGACCCGGACCCGGCCCCTCACCCAGCAGCCGGTAAGCCAGTTCTCGACCGGGCCCTCCGTCGCCGCGCGTTCCCACTGGTCCTCGTGACGTCCTCGCCCGGAGCGGCGACATCCTCGCCGCGCGGTTCGAGGAGGCGCGCCGGTCCCGCTCGTCCGGCGGCACGCCGAGCGGCACGGTCCGGAGGAACAGGTCGGGGCCGGTCAGGGGCAGGTCCTCCAGCGGAGCCGCGGCGATCTGATCAACCCACCGCCACTGCCCACGCCAGGATCGCCGCGCCTCGCGGAGGCGGGCCCGTCCGCCGGGGTCCGGCGGCCGTCCCGGGGCCACCGCTGAGGGGCGACCGCCCCGGGGGCGGGGCGAGGTGCACCGCCGGGTTCCGAGCGGGAGCCGGGCCGGCCCCGGCGCCACTCGGCCGGACGGCCAACCCCCACGCGGAGGGGTCAGCTGAGCAGGCCACGCTCCCGCAGGTCGTCGAACACGGCGCGGCCAGCCTCGGACAGCCGATCCCGGTCCGCCGAGGTCAACCAGGCCAGTTCCTCGATCTCGGCGCGGGGTTCCGGGGTGCCCCGGTGCTCCGCGCGATAGCAGGCCATCCGGACGAGCACGCCCTCGGCCTTCCCGTCGGCACTGGCCTCGACGGTGGCCACGTGTTCCGCCGAGTCAGCCAGCACCTCGACGCCGAGTTCCTCGTCGACCTCCCGCACGAGGGTCTGGACATCGGTCTCCCCGGGGTCCCGCTTGCCGCCCGGCAGGTAGAACAGCTCCTTGCCCCGGGACCGGGCGCACAGCACCGCGCCGTCCACGATCTCCAGCCACGCCACCTTGTCGATGACCACCAGCCCACTCCTCCTCGCCTCCGGCGCCGTCACCGACGGCGCTGCCCCAGCATCCCCGGCGCCGTGGTGGCCGCCGCACGGTGGTCCCGGATTCGGGGGCGGGCGGTGCGGCACCAGGCCGTGGTGCTGGTCCGATGGACGGGTCGGGGGTCAGGGGTTCAGGAAGGCCAGCAGGGGGACGAGTTGTTCCTCGGCGGTCAGCGAGCCGTGTTGTCCGACGAAGCCGCTGAGCCGCGACTCGGCCCGTGACCGCGTCAGCCCCAGGGTTCCGCGCGCGGCGACGACGAGGTCCCCGATGCGGGGGCGGAGGTGGTCGGCGACGACGGGACCGAACCAGCCGGCCTCGACGGCCTGGTCCCGACGCACGATCCACGCCCGGTCGCCGAGCCGTTCCCGCCACGCGGCCAGCACGTCGGCGGTGGCGCCCGGTTCAGTGTGGAGGTGGCGCACCCGCGCCTCGCCCCCGATCATGCGGACGCCCTCCCGCAACGGTGCCTCGGTGTCGAGGTCCACGCGGTCGTCCTCGCCGATCGAGACCATTCCGTGGTCGGCCGTGACCACCAGCATGCCGTCGGCGGGGAGCCGCCCGGCGACGGCGGCGGCGAGCTGGTCGACGTGCGCGAGCTGGTGGCGCCAGGGATCGCTGCCCGGCCCGTGGAGGTGACCGAGGGCGTCGAGGTCACCGTGGTAGGCGTAGCAGAGCACCCGGTCCCCCGCCTGGAGCGCCGCCACCGCACCGCTCGTCAGGTCGCCGAGGGCGTGGGTGCCGTGGAAGCGCCCGCCGCGCAGGACCGCGCGGGTCAGCCCGCTGCCGTCCTGGTCGCGGGGCGCGACCATGTGCACCGCGACGCCGGCCTCCTCCGCGCGTTCCCACACCGTCCGACGGGGCTGGAACTCCTCGGGGACGACCTGGGAGCGGAGGTCCACCGGGCGGCCGTCGCCATGCCGGTGCCAGCCCAACGCGTTGAGGACGAGGTCGTCCCGACCCACGGCGAGGGAGTACCCCACGATTCCGTGCTCCCCTGGTGGCACGCCGGTTCCGATGGTGGCGATGCTGGTGGCCGTGGTCGCGGGGAAGCCTGCGGCCAACGGGGCGCGACCGGTGGTCAGGGAGGTCAGGAACGGCGCTTCGGTGGGGTGGGCGCGCAGGAGTTCCCAGCCCAGTCCGTCGACGAGCAGGAGGCAGATCTTCGTCGCCTCGGGCAGGCCGAGGACGTTCGAGGTCCCGGGGAGGCCCAGTCCGGCCAGCAGCGACGGGACGACGTCGGCGAGTGAACCAGCTCGATACCCGGGTACCAGGGGTTCCATGCGACCGACCCTAGTGCCCCTGTGACGGGGCGGGGCGGTCCTCGTTGGCGGGGATGTCCCTCCGCTCTTCCGCCCGCGCGTCGGGCTGGCTGCCGAGGCCCGGTCCTCGGGCTGGCCCGGGCGGACCGGGTGACCGGGCTGCCCCGTCAGCCTGCCCGGACGAGCACCGCCCCACCGTTGACGTTGGCGGCGCGGATGTCGCGGGGGCTGGTCGGGTCGTTCGGCAGCTCGACGTCCGCGCGGTCGTGCTCACTGGTCGCGTTGATCGCGTAGGTCTCGTCCGGGGGCAGCGTCACGGTCACCGACGAGTGGCGGGACACGGCGTCCACGGTGTCGGGCGCGGAGGTGAAGCCCAGGCGGACGCTGCCGTTCTCGCTGTGGACGCGCACCGCCGGGGAGCGCAGGCGGGTCCCGGTGATCGCGCCGGCGACACCGGTGACGTCGACCTCGCCCGCGACGTGGGCGAGGTCGACGGTGCCGTTGGTGTTGTGGATCTCCAGGTCGTTCGGGATGTCGGTCGCGCCGATGTGCCCGGCTTCCGCGCGCAGGGTGAGCGTCGTGTCCGGGGGCACGGCGACCTCGAAACTCGCGCCGCAGCCCGGGCTGAACCCCTCGCACCGGGCGTGGAGGATCAGGTCCTCGCCCTCGAGTGCCCAGGTGGCGTTGCCGTCCTCGGCCGCCATGCCGGTCAGCGTCCTGCGCACGGTGACGGTGCCGTCGGAGCCCGGGACGACGCGGAGGTCGAAGTTGCCGGTGTCGATGGTGAGCCGGGGGGCTTCCAGGGGGAAGTCGCGTTCGTCGGAGCGCGGGGGCGTGTCGGTGCCGCAGGCGGCCAGGAGAAGGCTCGATACCACCAGGGCGATCGTGGGCCGGGTCCGGGAACTTCTGGTGGTGCTGGTCATCGGTGGTCGTCGTCCTTGTCGTCGGCGGCCTCGGCCGCGTGGGGCGGTGGTCGTGCGGTGCGCGTGGGACACGGCTCCTCGCCGCGTGCGGGGGTGGACGTCCACCAGCCGGTTCCGTGGCGCCTTGGTGCGTGGGCGGACGGCGCCGTCCGAGGCGGGCGCGGTTGATCGCCGGCGCCGGAGGGCGGGCGTCGGGGCGCGGGTGTCCGTCGCCGTCGAGCCAACCAGATCGGGTGCGGGAGGTCAGGGGTGCCAGCTGCCGTTCTCGGGTGGAGCCAGCTGTACGGCTGGAAGGGTGATGGCACTCCGTCCCACGGACCACTCCGGCCTCCCACGGGGAGTTCGACCGGCCTCGGCTCGTGGGGAGTGGCTGTCGGCGGTGGTCACGCCGCCCCGGTGGTCACGTTGCCGGGCGGGCGGCTCGCCCGGCGGTGCGCACCGGGTCGCGTGGGTCGGAGGTAGCCCGCTCACCGCGTCTCGGGGTGCCGTCGATCCCGACCTCGGCGCGCCGGGTCCTCCCTTCCACCCGGCCGGGCCAGAGGACCCGGCCGACCACCCCTGCCTGATGTGGAGCCCGGGCGGTGCCCTGTGCTGGGGACCGGTGCGGGCACGTGCCCTGCCGTCGCGGGCCGGCGGGTCGGCTGCGGGTGGACGACTCGCCCGAACGGCCGCTCCGGGTCGCGCGGGTGTGCCGGGTTGCGGGGCGACTCGGCCCGGACCGCGACGTCGCGCTCGCGGTGCCCGTCGGTCGCCTCGCCCTCACCGCAGGCGCAGCCGCGCCAGGTGGTGGAACTCGCCCGCCCAGACGTCCTCCAGGGTCCAGGGTGTGCCCGTGGTGAGGGTCCGCAGGTCGTCCGGAGCGAGGAAGACGTAGTCGAACCACTCGGAGGCGAGGTCGGCGTAGCGCACCCGGAGCCGCCACTGGCCGGGCAGCCGCCCGTGCCGGAGGTTCTCCTCCTGGTAGGCGAGTTCGGCGGGAGAGGACAGTCGTGCGGGGTCGAAGCTCGTCCCCAGGATGACCGCCCCAGGGTTGGCCACCCTCGCCAGCTCCGTGAGCAGCGTCGGTGCCCGGTCCCGGCTTTCGAGGAGCCCCAGGCCGTTCCCGGTCAGGATGATCGAATCGAAGCCCCCGGTGAGGTGGCCGAGGTCGGAGAGCCGTCCGACCACGGCGTCCAGGCCGCGCTCGGCGCAGACCTGGACCGCCCCGGCCGAGGCGTCGACACCCAGGACGCGATGCCCCCGGCCACGGAGGACGGACAGCACCCGACCAGCGCCGCAGCCGACGTCCAGCACCGAGCCGCGCACGGCCCGCACCAGTTCCCGGTCGACGTCCTGCCACGCGTCCAGGGGATCGAAGTAGGCGGCCGCCGGCGAGCGGTACCACTGCCCGTCGTCCCGTTCCAGCAGCTCCGTGACCTCCCCGGCGCCGCCGCCCCCGTTCCAGCAGTCGCGGACCATGGCGCCGAAGGCGTCACCCACCACGGGGTCAGCCTGTGGTTCTCGTGGCACGCACGACCTCCTCGGATGGGCCCTGGGCGAGTGCTTCGGTGATGCCGACCTGCCAGTCCCGGGGCATCCGGGCCCGGTTCCAGTGGAAGACGACGAGGAAGGCGGCCGCCTCCCGAGGTCCGACGAGGGCGCCGGGACGCTCGAGGTGCTCCGCTCGCCAGGCCGCGCACACCCGGCCCACCGCGTCCCGGAAACGGGTGAGGTCCTCGCCGACCTGGGGCCAGGAACGCGGGGAGTTCAGGAAGTCGGAAGCGTTCCACACCTGGTTGATCCTGGCCGACGTCCTCGCCCAGCCGGCCGGTTCCTCCGAGCCGAACGTCCGGCCCGCCTGCCACCGCAACCTGTCCCACACGTCACGGTCCTCGAACTCGGTGATGCCCAGCTCGGCGAGCAGTGTCCGGATCATCGACAGCGAGACGCGCCACAGGGGGACTGGTGGCTCCTCGTGGCGGAGGTGCCCCAGCCAGAACAACGAGTCGGCGGTGAAGACGCCGTGCACCCACCGCATCGCGGCCGGTCCGCCGAACAGGTGCTGCTCCGGTTCGTACACCGCGTGCCGGAGGCCGCTGATCAGGCCGGTCCGCTCCCAACCGCGCCACACCTCCTCCAGCTTCCCGGCCGTCGCCGCGTGGTGCGCCGGGGGCACGTGGAAGCGCACCCGGATGCCCTGCGCCTTGTGCACGAAGTAGAAGTGCGTGAGGAGCCCCTCGTCCAGGAGCTCGCGCACCAGCGTGTGGAGCTCCCCGTACAGCTCGTGCCGGGGGCGGGACGGTGGGCGCAGGCGGTACTCGAGCCACGTGTGGTGTTCGTCGTGCGCCCGCAGTGCCGGCAACCCGGCTCCGAGGAAGGCGTCGAGCGCGGGGAGGTCGGCGGAGGTGAAGGGAACCGAGTGGGGCGGGGTGTCGTCGAGCTGGGCGGCGAGGGCCCGTAGGAAGTCGGGGACCGTCCACGTCCTGCCGCCGACGCGCACGGCGTGCCCCGATGGGTGTCCCGTGCCCTCGGCGGACCGGGCCTCCGGGGAACTGTGGGTGTCCATCACATCACCGCCAGGGCGCTGGGCCAGGGCAGTGCTCGCCCTGGCGCGGCGTAGTCGTCCAGGGCGAGGGCGAGACCCGCCGCGCCGCCGAGGAACCCGGCGGGTTCCCGCCCGGGCCCGATGTGGTCGTGCCCGACGGCGAAGGTCGGTAACCGATCGCCGTCGACGGCGCGGACGATGCGTTCGACGACCCGGTCCCTGCACTGGCGGACGAGGTGCCCGTCCGGTCCGTCGGTGAAGTAGCCGAGCAGGTGCAGCGCACCCGCCCAGCCGTGGCACAGGGACCAGTGGTCGATGCGCCAGGCGTCGAGGGGAATCCGGACGACCGAGGCCACGGATTCCTGGGCCAGCAGCAGCCAGTCCGGCCGGCCCAGGGCCCGCCCGGCGAGCTGCACGGCTCGGGAGACCCCCGGGGCGCCGTAGCACCACGAGACCCGGCCGCGCGCCGCGTCGGAGCGTCCGGCGTCGAACTCCTCCAGTGAGACGACGTCCGGCCAGTACGGCCCGTACCGGTCGGCTCGCTGGAAGGTGCCCAGCAGGGTGACCAGGGCGCTCATGGCCTCGGCCTGGCCGGGGACGACGACGCCGTCGGCGTGCGCGGTCGCCAGCACGGCCAGCGGGCCGGCGATGCCGTGGGCCAGCCCCAGGTTGAGGTGACCGTGCCTGCGCAGGGACTCCCCCGTCTCGGGGCGCCAGTTGGGGGGCACCGTCGACCAGTAGCGCGGGACGTGGCGACCGGCGTGCTCGACGGGGTTGACCATCGAGACGAGTGAGATCAGGAGTTCCTCGACCTCCGGGGCGGTGCCCCCGCCGCGCAGCAGCAGGTACCGGGCGAAGCCCGTCAGGCCGTCGAGGACGTCGAACCGCGCCATGGTGTCGAGCGGTGTCGTCCGCACCAGGTGGCGGAGCCGGCGAGCGCGTTCGATCACCAGGGCGTCGATCGTCACCAGGGATGTCTCGTAGCCGCCGCCGGCCCGCCGCGCGAGGTCCAGTGCGAAGCCCAGGCCGGCGACCTCGTAGTGCAGCCCGTGGGCCAGGTCCTGGCGGCCGGCCAGGCCCGCGCTGGCCATGCCCAGGTAGCGGTGGGCGACCAGCCGCTCCGCCGGATCCCTCGACACGCGGTCGCTGAACAGGACGGAGATGCCGGCATAGCCGCTGGCCAGCGACAGGGTCTGCCAGGGTTCCCTGCTTCCGTCCTCGGCTTCCACCTCCAGGTTCCCCGCGTCCCGCAGCACGTCCGCGATGCGCTCCGCGAGCGCGGACGCCTGGCGGGCGAGTCGAGGGACGGGTGGGGAGTGCGAGGAGGTCACGGTGTGCGTCATCCGACGTCCCTCCCCTCGGCGGACGTCCGGGTCCGCGTCCGCGCGCGGTGCCGGAGCTGGCCTCGGCGGGCCCGGGCGGCGTGGCCCAGGAGGCGCACGCTCGCCCCCTCCGTCGCCGGGTCGATGCCGTACAGGCGGTTGTGGTGCATGTGCAGCAGGCTCCCCACCGCCATGTCCTGCCAGCCGCGTCCGTCCTCGTTCCCGATGCCGGGCAGGAGGATCTCCCCCAGCCGCCGTACGGCCGCACCGCTGGTGTGGAGGGCCCAGTGGCGGTCGGGGGGCAGCGAGCCGGTGATGAGGGCCCGGGCCCGGTCGGGGTCCAGCAGTTGGAGAGCGGCCTCGATCTCCCGCCGGGGTGGTGCCGCCCCCTCCGGTGTGGGCAGCGCGTCCACCCAGTCGAGCCAGTCCCAGCTGCCCAGTGCGGTGAGCAGGTGGACGTACCCGGCCAGCAGCAGGTGGCTCCTGTCCGGGGTCTCCCCCTTCTGCCCGTGGGCGGCCAGCAGGCCGGTGGCCAGGACGCTGTCCGCCCAGAACCACTCCTCGGCGGCGCGCAGCCCGGCCGCGCCCCCGTACCGGGCGGCCTCCGGCTCGTACGAGCGGATCCTGAGGTCCCTGATCAGGCCGGATTCCCGCGACTCCGCGCCGAACCGCAGGAGCCGGGCCCACACCTCGGGGGCGAGCGTGTCGTCCGGGCCGTGCAGGCGGAGCCTGATGTGGTCCCACGTCTCGCGGTACCGCATGAAGAACCAGCGGTCGAGGTGGTTCTCGACGTCGGCGACCAGCCGGGGGAGGTGCCGGGTGATCAGTTCCTCGTGCACCTCGGGGACCGCCTGGATCTCGACGAACGCCCATTCCCCGCCGGGGTGGTGGGTGACGCGGTCCTCGGTGTTGGCCAGCCGTCGCGGGTCCAGGTCCGGGTGGGGGTCTCGGGTGTTCGGCTGAGCGAGGCGCCGCAGGGAGACGACCACCTCGTTGTTGTGGCCGCCCAGCAGACCGTTGCCGTCCGCCGCCTCCCTCGGGGGTTCGGTGACGGTCACCTCGCCCCTCGTGATCTCCCGCCGCAGGATCTCCCGTTGGAAGGGGCTGGACAGGTCGAGCTCGTAGACCTGGTCCCGCCGGCCGATGTGGACGCGGTCGGGGATCCGCAGGTCGTCCCGCCACCGGGTGACCGCCTCGGTCCACCCGGTGGCGCGTGACGCGCCGTGCCGCATCCGGGTGCTCGGCCGCCAGGTCAGGGGGGAGACGACGACCCGGCCGAGCCGGACGCGGGGCAGGCACGGCAACGTCGAGAAGGGACCCCAGTCCCACGGTTGCCAGACCCTGCCCTCGCCGCAGAAGGGGAGTTCGGCCAGGAGCCGGGCCAGGTTGGGGGCGGTGGTGCTCAGGCTCACGACGTGGGGAACCACGGGGTGGACCTCCTGGCCCGTCCGCTCCCAGTGCAGGCGCAGCTGGTCGCTGTCGGCGGCCACGACGAGTTCGCGCCAGTCGATGACGCCCTCGGCGGCGGGGTCGACGAAGGTGCCGACGGGAATCGTGTGGGGCAGCAGGTCAGGGACGTGCATCACGTTCAGCGCCCGGGGCAGCACCGGGAGGAACACGACCTGCGCGGGCAACCCGCCGTCGGGGTCACTCATCAGCCGGCCCAGGTCGGCCGCCGTGCCGGTCGCCCCGGCGAAGCGGCCGTTCATCGCCCCCGCCGTGTAGGAACCGATGGCGGGGGCCAGGTGCAGGGTGAAGTCCCCGGCGGCGAGCCGCTCCTCGTCCGGGGCCAGGACCTGGAAGCAGTTGTCCAGGGACCGTGGCGGTGGGACGTCGTCGTCCACCGTCAGGCGGCGGACGTCGTCGTCGGAGAGGACGAGTTCCCTGGTGGCGTCGTTCAGCCCCCGGTGCAGGAACTCGCCCAGGACCTCGCGGCGCTCGGTGTCCCGCTCGTTCGCGGGTCGCTTCCCGGTGGGGAGCGTGGTGCTCGTGCGCGGGTAGAGGTAGCCGGTCGGGTAACCCAGGCCTCGGTGCGGGTCGACCAGCTCCGTGAGCCGGACGGCGCCGTGCTGCCCGTAGCGGTCCGTGAACGCCTTCCGGTACCCCCGCATGTGCGCGAAGGCGTCGCTCGGCGCCGACATGGACCACAGCGCGGAGGCGCAGCGTTCGACCTCGTCGAGCACGGGAGCGGGCAGGCGCAGGGCGCTGTCCCGGTACAGGTCGACGTGCGGGGCCGCCGAGCGGGAGGGTGTCACGCCGGTGACAGTGTCGAGCAGGGATCGCCACGTGTCACCGCCCTGCCCGGGAGCCGTGGCGCGGTAGTCGGACAGTGCCTCGCGCACGACGCGGATGTCGTGCCGGGCCCGCGTCCCGGCGGGCAGCAGGTCCTCCAGGGTGGCCAGGTGGTCGTCGTCCAACCTGGTCGTGGAGAACTCGGTGAGCAGGACCTCGTGTGCGACGAGGGTGGCGAGGAAGGCGTCCAGCCGGTCCTGGCCGAGGCGGGGGAACTCCCGGGCCATCTCGCCCAGGAGGGAGGAGTAGGACCGGGGGCGGTCGGTGTTCCGCCGGACCCAGGACAACACCGGGGTCAACCGCATGGTCAACTCCCTCGGCAGCTCCTCCGTGCTGCCCAGCTTCTCCGTGCCCTCGGCCCGGACCGGGACGTGGGGCAGGACGAGCCTGTCACCCCGCTGGACGCAGAGGTTGTTGAGCACGACCTGGAGGGACGCGCGGACCTCGGGATCGGCGCGCCAGGTGGCCGAGGCCGCGTCGAACCACCGCGCGTCGGGGCGTGCGGTCTTCGTCGGAGCGGAGGAGTGGGAGCCGGCCCGGTCCGTCGCCGGGCCTCCCAGGACCGAGACGCTCGCGAGGAGCCCGAACGGGGTGGGCCGCCCCGTGATGCGGCGCGCGTACCGGGTCATGGCGACCGCCACCCGCACCAACTTCTTGCGGCTCACCGAACCGCCGTCCAGAATTCTGTCCACTTCCTCCGAAAGGTGACCGCTGGAGACGGCCACGGCCTCCCGAAGGACGTCGTTGGCGGCCAGCTCGGTGATGTATTCGACCAGGTCCGCATCCGTGCTCGCCGCGACGTCGACAAGGCTCGCGATGGTTTTGTCGAACGTACCACCAGGGAGGGATGCGGCACGGAGGAAAATCGGGCCAGCGGCCTCGAACCAGCGATCTCGTGTCATGGAGGGCAACCTTCTCGGAGAAGATCGGGCTGCCACCGGACAAGTCCGGTGGCAGCCGGATTCTGACCTTCCTAGGAAATTCCTACCGCTCCCGTCGTCAGCAACAGGGCGGGTTGCAGCCGTTCGTCAGATTGCAGGACGTTCCGGACGTGCCCGTCGTCTCGCAGGTCACGAACGTGAACATCTCGGGGCGGAACGTCGCGTCAGCACCTCCGGTCACCTCGAGCTGGATGTCGAGATCCAGATCCGCGAGGCCGGGTTCCGCTTCGGTCTCCATGGCGGCGGTCGCTGTGGTCACGTTGCCTCCTTGATATCCGGACGGTCGAAACACCGTCGGCGGCGGGGAAGGACCGCGCACGCGAGAAGGATCCGAACAGCACACGAGCAACCACCGGAACCGGGCGGGTCGAACGCCGGCCGGAGGATTTCTCCACCGGACCGGGATGACGCACCGCACGTACGTGATATTCCCACACCATCGGCTTGATTCCCTGCCGGACATTAACAGCCCCCTTTGAAGCCGTAAAGGGCGCTCGGGATCACGGAATCCGTTTCCGCGTCCGGGTTTAGTTCTCCTTAACCACGACTTGAGCGCGGCGGGACGAGTCGGTACACGCGATTCACCGGCCGAGATGTCGGTGGCGGCCCACCGGGATCCCGCTCGCGGGAGCGAGGGATCCGGGAGTGCCCGACTCGCCCGGCGAGCACGCGGGAGGTGGCCTCGCGTACCGCCTCCGGGGTTCCCTCGGCTCGGGTCGGAGGTAGCGGCGCGGGCGGTCGGATCAGCCGCGGGCGATGCGATCTTCGGTGGCACGGGGCGGGCGCGCCGGCTGGCCCACACCCGCGCCCCGACGCCGCCTCGATGTCGGGGCGTCGACCGGGGGCTGGCGTTCGTGCTCCCGGGTGTCGCCGCGCACGGTGGGAACGGCGCGCGCGGCGGGAGGCTGAGGAGCGGTTCAGCTCCGGCGGCGGGGGCGCAGGCGGACGCCGGGCAGCTCCGGCGCGGGGATGCGGTCGGTGCCGTGGCCGGCCACGACACCGAACCTGCCGTGGTGGTCCTCCCAGTCGGCTCGGGCGGCCTCGATCTCGGCGTGGTCGCGACCGACGAAGTTCCACCACATGACCAGGTCGTCCGGGAACGGCTCCCCACCGAGCAGCAGGAGTCTCGTGCCCTCCGCCGCGCCTCGGAACTCCAGCCCGCTCCGTCCGGTGCCGAGGTAGAGCAGCGGACCGGGGGTGACGCGGACCCCGTCCACCTCCACCTCGCCGGACACGACCAACACGGCGTGTTCGAAGTCCTCGCGCACCGGCAGTTCGGCCCGGCCGGGCGCGAGGGACAGCTCCGCTCCGAGGAGGGGGCTGTGCGTCGTCGCCGGGGAGCGGACCCCAGCGAGGTCACCCATGAGGACGGTGGCCCGCAGCGGGCCGGTCTCGTGGCGGGGCAGGTCGAGGTGCTGTTCGAACCCGGGGTCGATCCGGGCGCGGTCGGCGGGCAGCGCCACCCAGAGTTGCAGGCCGTGCAGGGCCTCCCCGCCCTCGGGGGAGACCTCGGAGTGGGAGACGCCTCGGCCCGCCGTCATGAGGTTCAGCTGCCCGGGTCGGACGAGCACGTCGCTGCCGACGCTGTCGCGGTGCCGGATCTCGCCGCTGA
This sequence comes from Actinoalloteichus caeruleus DSM 43889, assembly GCF_000429185.2. Lineage (GTDB taxonomy): Bacteria > Actinomycetota > Actinomycetes > Mycobacteriales > Pseudonocardiaceae > Actinoalloteichus_B > Actinoalloteichus_B caeruleus. Next base: position 1,870,929 of record NZ_AUBJ02000001.1, read on the forward strand.
TCGGCCACGTCACCGTCTGGAGGCCGATGTGCGGGTGGGGTAGGACGGTCATCGGGATGCGTTGGGGGCCGAACTGGTCGAGGAAGCACCAGGCACCCACGGTGGGCAGGGTGCGTTGGGGGAGCACGCGGTCCACCCGCACCCCCCGGATCCCGCCGAGGGGCACCTCGCGGGCCGGGTGGAGCTCGCGGACCGGGCGGCTGGTCGTCGCTGAGCCGCAGCGGGTCTCGGCGGGCTGGGTGGACAGGTCACTCATCGCCGCCACCGCCCTGCGGGCGGGGCTGCCGGACGTGCGGGGCGAAGCGGGGGTTCCTGGCGACGAAATCGGCGATGAAGGAGCACACCGGGACGATCTTGTGGCCGCGCGCGACGACGTCGTCGAGGGCTCCGGTGGCGAGCCGGGTGCCCAGGCCCTGCCCCGCGAAGTCGTTGGACACCTCGGTGTGGGTGAGGATCGTGGAGTTCCCGACCTCCTGGAAGTCGGCGAACCCGGCCCGGGTGTCACCGACCCACACCTCGTACCGGGAGCGCCCCTCGTCGCGGACCACCCTGGCTTCCTCGACCATCGCGTGCCCTCCTGATCACCGGCTCCCCGCAGCAGATGACGGGGACGCCCCCGCATTCTGCCAACCGGGCGGGGCCGGTGACGACCGACCAGCCTTGCCCTGCTGCCTAGGCTGACCGTGATCGCGGTGGTGCTCGCCTCGCCCCGGCCCGGCGGGTGCCGGTCGGCGCGGGGCGGGGACACGGAACAGCACGGGAGGCGCGGATGCGGGTCAGGGTCGTCGGTGCCGGGGTGATGGGGCGGGGCATCGCCCAGTGGGCGGCCACGGCCGGTCACACGGTCGAGCTCGCCGACGCGAGACCGGCGGCCGTGGGGGAGGCCGTCGAGTTCACGCGGTCGATGCTCGGCCGCGCGGTCGAGCGGGGCCGGTTGAGCGCCGAACAGGGCGCGGCGGCGGGGGCGCTGCTGGTGCCCCTCGACTCGCCGTGGGAGCCCGGGCCTGAGGTGGACCTGGTGGTGGAGGCGGTGCGGGAGGACCTGGCCACCAAGGTGGAGGTGTTCACCCGGCTGGCGGAGGTGCTGCCCGCGCACACGGTGTTCACCAGCAACACCTCGTCGATCCCGATCACCAGGATCGCGGCGTCCCTGGCCGACCCGTCCCGGCTGGCCGGCCTGCACTTCTTCAACCCGGTTCCGCTGATGCGGTTGGTGGAGGTCGTGCCGGGCGCCAGGACCCGACCGGAGATCCCGGGGCTGCTCGCGGAGTTCGTGCGGGGCTGCGGGCACCGGCCGGTGGTGGTGGCCGACACCCCGGGTTTCCTGGTGAACCACGCCGGGCGTGGGCTGGTGACGGAGGCGTTGGCGCTGGTGGAGGAGGCCACCGCTGGTGTGCCCACCCTGGACGCCATCGCCAGGGACGTGCTCGGATTGCGGATGGGGCCCTTCGAGTTGATGGACCTCACCGGGCTCGACGTCACCGACGCCGTCATCGACTCGGTGTGGCAGGGCTTCCGCTGTTCGGACCGGTTGCGGCCCTCGTTCCTGACCCCGAACCGGGTGGCCGCCGGCCTGCACGGCCGCAAGACGGGCGAGGGCTTCTACTCCTACGGCGACCCCGGCCCGTCCCGGGCGGCGGAGCCACCCGTCGTGGGGGACCGGGGCCGGGTGTTCCGGGTGGCGGGGTCCGGGGTGGACGCCACCGCCCTGCGGAACCGGCTGGTGGCGGTGGGCGGGCGTTTCGTCGACAACCCGGCCGTCGCGGCCGAGGGCACCCCGGTGCTCGTGCCCACGTGGGGGACGACGGTCGCCGCGCTCGTCGCCGAGCACCGGCTGCCCCCGGCCGGCACCGTCGGGGTGGACCCGCTGTCGCTGGCTCCGGGCAGCGGTCGGATCGTGCTGGCCGCGACTCCCGCCGTGGACGGCACCGTGGTGGCCGACGCCCGCGCGGTCCTCGCCGGTCCGGGAGGCGACCCGGAGGAACGGGTGGTGTCGGTGGTGCGGGACACGGCCGGCTCGGTGGCGCAGCGCCTGGTGGCCTCGATCGTCGGGGTGGCCGCCTCCATCGCGGAGCGGGACCTGGCCAGCCCGGAGGACGTGGACCTCGCGGTGAGCCTCGCGCTCGGCTACCCGCACGGCCCGCTGTCCTGGGGTGACCGGATCGGCGCGCGCCGGCTCCTCGCCCTCCAGACCGCCCTGTTCGTCACCACCGGCGACCCCCGGTACCGGCCGACCCGGTGGGTGACCGAGCGCGCCCAGTTGGGGTTGCCGCTGACGACTCCCGCGAGCGGCCACCACGACTGACCCGGAGGGCCCCCTCGCTGGGGCCGGTGGGACGGAGGCGTCGACCTGGGGTGGGTAGGGAGCCGGGTGGCCGGTCGGCCCGCTCAGCCGGTGAGCGTCGACCGCGCCGCCCGCTGGCTCTCCAGGATGGCCAGTGTGCTCGGCGCCGCCTCGGGATCCGGCCAACCCGCCGGATCCCACAGCGAGGACCTGAGGAACGATCGTCCGCAGTGGACGAACAACTCGTCGACGGCCACCTCGACCGCCAGGGACGGCCTGGTGCCCTCCAACGCCAACCGGTCGAAGTAGGGGGCCGAGCGCAGGACGGTCGCCCGCCCGTTGACGCGCAGCGTCTCGAGGCGGCCCGGCATCAGGAACAACAGGCCCACTCCGGGGTTGCGCAGCAGGTTCCGCAGGCTGTCCAACCGACGGTTGCCGGGGCGGTCGGCGAAGGCGAGGGACCGTCCGCCGTCGAGGACCAGGACGCTGCCCGGCGGGTCGCCCCGGGGTGAGACGTCGAGGGCGCCGCCGTCGCCGGTGGTGGCGAGCAGGAAGAACGGTGATGCCTGGATGAACCGCCCGGACTGCTCGTCGATGACGGGGATCGCCTTGTTCGCCATCGCGGGTAACGGGTCGTCGACGATCTCGCGGAGTTCGGCCTCGCTGGTGACGGCGCGGCGCGTGGTCGGGTTGGCGTCCTTGCCACTCATGTGGGTCCCTCGTCGTCCGGGTGCGGGGTGCGCGCGCTTCCACCTGCGGGCCGGACGTGGGCCGGGTGCCGGCGTCGGCGACGGCACCCCGGATGTTAGTGCCGCCAGTAGCCTCCGAAGTAGTGCGAGCGCCGGTCCCAGCCGAGGTCGCCGAGCAGGTGCCGCCGGAGGGCGGCGACGAGCCCGGCCTCCCCCGCCACCCAGGCGTAGGGGGTGCCGGCGGGCAGGTCGAGACCCGCGAGTTCCGCGACCAGCCGATCCCCGGGTTCGACGCCGGTCTCCTCGGCGAGCCAGCGGATCTCCACGCCGGGGCCGGCGACCAACGCTTGCGCGTCGTCCTCGGCCGGCACCGACACCAGCACGCGGGCGACGGCGTCGGGAGGCAGCGACTCGACGATCGCCCCGATCGCGGGGAGGGCCGTGGCGTCGCCCACCAACAGCTGCCAGTCGGCGGCTCCGGGACGGTACTCGACTCCGACCGACTCACCCTGGTGGTGCGCGGCGGGCGCGACCAGTCCGAGGACGGCGCCCGGCCGGACGCGGTTGGCCCAGCGGGTGGCGGGGCCGGCGTCGCCGTGCAACGCGAAGTCGATGTCGATCTCGGCGAGTTCGGGGCGGTGCTCCCGGATGGTGTAGGTGCGCATGGGGGGTTGGAGGGCCTCGGGCATGGCGCGCCACGCCTGGTACCAGTCGTCGCCGGCGGGCAGTTGGGGGCGGTCCTCGCCGTCGAGGGGCAGCAGGATCTTGACGCGCTGGTCGTACCCGCCGCTGCCGACGGTGGCGATGGGGCCGCCACCGAAGGTCACCCGCATCATGTTCGGGGTGACCAGGCGGGCGGCGGTCACCGTGGCGTGGCAGACGGTGGACGTGGGGCGTGCGGTCGTGGGCCGGGGTGCGACGGTGGCGTTCGGGGCGGTCATCGGCTCCTCCTTCGGACCCGGAGCCGGCCGAGCACGCCGGCCGACGGCGCGGCGAGCCGGGATGACCGGCGGGGGCGGGTCACGGACACCTCCAGGGGGGCGTTCAGGTTTGCCTACCCTAACCTCCCGGTTCGCCCGTTCGGGCGAGGGGATGTCCACCGTCACACCCGCCCGGATCCCCGTCCACAGTGGGTGACGTCAAGATCGCCGGCCGTGCGGGGCTGGGAGGGCTGCCGGGGTCCGGGGTCCCGGTCGGGCCCCCGCCGCACCCGCGACCGGGCACCGCTGCGGGACGGAACCCGCACTCCCCCGCCCCGCCCGCGGGGCACCCGTTCTCCCCTGACCGGCGCCCCACCGGGCCACGAGCGGCCCCGCCCGGAGTTCCCACCCTGGAAGCCGGGCGCACCACCAGCCACCCCGGCCGGCGGGATGACGCATCCGGGAGGCCGGACCTGGTCCTGGGGCGGGTGGTCCCGAACCGGCCCTCACGCCCCAGGGCGGACGATGCCCCGTGCGAGCCCCAACCCCACCACGTCCTGCGGGCGCAGCCGCAGCTGGTCGGCGGTGGCGGGCACCTCGGAGGGATCCCGCTTCAGGATGGCGGCCGCCGCCTCCGGGGAGGTCACCGAGAAGTAGCTGTCCGGGGCCATCCAGGTGTTCTCCGACGAGGCGAACGCCAACGCCCCACCCGAACCGCCCTCCCCCACCACCAGGGTGGTCACCGGCACCCTCGCCTCGGCGATCGCCGCGAACAGGGCACCGATCGCGCCCCCGGCCCCGGCCCGTTCGGCGGCCCCGTCGTTGGCCGCGCCCACCGTGTCCACCAGCGTCAGCACCGGGACACCGAGCCGGTCGGCCAGCCGCACCAGCCGGGCCGCGGTCCGGAACCCGGTCGGTGTCGTCGGGGTCCCCAGTTGCGCCGCGTAGGCCACCGACCGCTCGCCCCGCCAGCCGAACCCGCAGGCCACGCCGTCATCCACGCCCCCGACGCGGTCACCCCGGATGTCCTCCCGCCAGTCGAAGTGGGCGTCGAGGTAGGCGTCGGCCCGGGGCCGCCGGGGAGACCGCGCCGCGCTCACCGCCTCCCACCCGGTGCGGGGAGGGCGCGCCGCCCCAGGGCGGCCGGCGGCGCGACCGGCCCCACCGCCGGCCTGGTCAGCAACCGCACCCAGCGGCCCACCACGGCGGGCAGGTCCCGTTCCGGCACGACCGCGTCGACGTGCCCGGCGGCGAACTGCCCCTCGGCGGTGTAGGCGGCCTCGTCGCCGGGCGGGCGGACGCGGGACCCCGCGAAGCCGATCTGCGCCCCCGGCGTGGCCAGGGTGACGTCCGCGCCGCTGGCCAGGGTCGCCCACCCCCCACCGGTGGTGGGGTCGAGGGCCACCGCGAGCTGCGGCACCCCGGCGAGCCGGGTCCGGCCCATCTCGGTGGCGATGCGGTGCAGTTGGGACAGCGCGGCCATCCCCTCCTGGGTGCGGCTGCCGCCGGTCGCGACGAGCGACACCACCGGGGTACCCCGCTCCCGGGCCTGGGCGAGGGCCGCCCGCACCCGCTGCCCGGTGCGGTGACCGATCGAACCGCCGAGGAAACCGAACTCGAAGGCCACCAGGGTCACCGGCACACCGGCCACCGTGCCGGTGCCGCAGACCACCGACTCGCTCTCCCCGGACCGCTCGGCCGCGCGGGCGTGCGCACCGCCGTACCCCGGCCAGCCGATCGGCCCATCCCCCTCCAGGGGATCGGTGTCCACCGGGACCGACGCGACGACGTCGGCCGCCAGGGCGCGCATCAGGACCCGGGCCGGCACCCGCTCACCCACCCAACGCCCGCTTCATGACCTTGCCCATGTCGTTGCGGGGCAGGGCGTCCAGGTAGCGCACCACCCGGGGCCGCTTGTGCGGGGCCAACAGGGTCGCCACGTGATCGGCCAGGTCCGCCTCGGACGGGCGGGGCGCGGCGGCCGGCACGACCCAGGCGACCACCCGCTCACCCAGGTCCGGGTCCGGCTCCCCCGTCACCGCCACCTCCGCCACCCCGGGGTGGTCGAGCAACGCGTTCTCGATCTCCCCCGCCCCGATCTTGTAGCCGCCGCTCTTGATGAGGTCCGTGGCCCGCCGGCCGACGATCCGCAGGGAACCGTCCGGGTCCCGCACGCCCATGTCCCCGGTGCGGAACCATTCGCCGTCGAAGGCGTCCCTGGTGGCGTCGGGACGGTTCAGGTACTCGGTGAACAGGTTCGACCCGGTCACCTGGATCTCCCCGATGGTCTGCCCGTCGTCCTCGGTCAGCTCCGCGCCGGCGTCGTCGACCAGCCGCACCCGCACCCCGGCCAGCGGGACGCCCACCGTGCCCGGCCGCGCCGGCCCGTCCACCCGGACACTGGTGTTCATCAACGTCTCGGTCATCCCGTACCGCTCCACCACCCGCTGCCCGGTGGCCGCGCCGATGCGCTCGTGGTCGTGCACCGGCAGCGCCGCCGACCCCGACACCAACAGCCGCGCCGAGGACAACGCCCGGGCAAGGTCGGGCCGGTCGGCGATCTCCTCGGCGATCCGGTGGTACATGGTCGGCACGCCGAACATCATGGTCCCGCCGGCCGACAGGCGCTCGACGAGCGCGTCCGTGCCGAACCGCCCGAGGTGGTGCACGGTGCCGCCCAACCTGACCGGGCCGAGGATGCCCAGCACCAGGCCGTGCACGTGGAACAGCGGCAAGCCGTGCACCAGGACGTCGGCGGCGGTCCACCGCCACGCCTCCCCGAGGGCGTCGATCGTGCTGGCGACCGCGCGGCGGGGCAACACCACGCCCTTGGGGGCGCCCGTCGTCCCCGAGGTGTAGATGATCAGCGCGGGGTGCTCGGCCGGCGGTTCCGGTGGCAGCTCGCCACCGTCGCCCGTCAACGACACGCTCACCCGGGGGACCCGCGCCAACTCTCGGGGCAGGGTCACCCCGGGTTCGGCGAGGACGAGTGCCGGCGCGCTGTCCTCGACGATGTGCGCCACCTCCCGTTCCCCGCTCCTCGGGTTGATCGGCACGGCGGGAACCCCCGCCACCAGCGCCCCCACCACGGCCACGGCGGTGTGCGCGGTGGGCGTCGCCCACACCGCGACGTGCGCTCGACGCCCCCGCGTGGTCTCCACCGAACGCAGCCGTCGGGCCACCGCACCGGCCGCCGCGGCCAGCCCCGGGTAGTCCAGTGCCACGGACCCGAACCGGACGGCCTCGCGGGCGGGCGGGTTCAGCAGGGCGGGAAACAGCGGCTCGGTCACGGGGAACCTCCTGGCTCGCGGTCCACGTCCGGACGACGAGGGACGTCGTGGTCGGCTGGCCGGTCATGGTTCAGCCGAAGCCGGGCACCACCAACGCCAGCCAGATCAGCGCCGGTGCCACGGCCACCACGATGCTGGCGTAGATCAGCAGCCGGCGGAAGAGGAGATCACGGTCGAAGCCGGCGGAGTTCGCCAGGACCAGCGCGCCGTTGGTGGAGAAGGGACTGACGTCGACCACCGTCGCCGAGACGGCCAAGGCCGTCACCATCCCCACCGGCCCGACGGCCCCGGTCAGCAGGAACGGCACGGCCAGGGGGATGAGCGCGCCCATGATGCCGACCGAGGACGCGAACGCCGAGACGACGCCGCCGATGTAGCAGAACAGCAGGGCTGCCAGCAGGGGAACCCCGATGTTCCCGACGGCCTCCCCCGCGTAGTCGATGGTGCCCATCGTCTCCAGGACGCTCACGTAGGTGAGGACCCCGCAGATCAACAGCACCGTGGACCAGGTGATCTCGTTGACGGCGGCCCGCCCGGTGTCCCGCCACACCACGCTGAGCAGCACGCCGAGGGTGATGGCGGTCAGCCCCACGTCGAGGTCGAGGACGAGGGCTCCGACGACGAGCACCAGCAGGCTGGCCAGCGTGGTGGCCCGCGCCGGTGTGAGCCGGGGAGCACCGCTCGGGCCCGTCCCGGACGTGGCGTCGGAGCGGCCGTCCGCGCCCCCACCCCCGGTGGAGGCACCGATACCGGGCACCTCGTCACCCGCCGCCGGGTCCCGCACCCCGCCTGGCCCATCAGTCGCCGTCCGGGTCTCGGCCCTCGGCGCGGATGTCCGTGCGGATGTCGGATCCGGCTCCAGCTCGGACGGGACCCGCACGTCGGTGCGGGGCAGCCGCAGGCCACCCAGGACGACGAAGGCGATGGCGGCGACCACGAGGTTGACGGCCAGGCTCGCGAGGAACAACACGGCCGGGTTGCCCGCCAACCCCTCCCGGGCGACGACCGCGTTCACCGTGGTCCCGTAGACACTGATCATCGAGAACGATCCGGCCTGGGTGCCGTGCACGAGCAGGACACCCATCAGCAGGGGGTCGATGCCGTAGTTCCTCGCCGCCCGCAACGCGACCGGCGCCAGGATCGCGGCCGCCGCCGGACTGACGGCCCCGATACCGGTCATCAACGCGGCCACCCCGAAGATCACCCAGGGGATGAGGACGACGCGGCCTCCCACGAGGCGCAACGCGGAGTGCACCAGCCAGTCGGTGGTCCCGTTGACCCTGGCGAAGCCGAACAGGAACGTGACCCCGACCAGCACCACGAAGAGGTCACCGGGGAAACCGGCGAGGATCGCGTCCTCGTCCATGCCGGCCAGCAGCGTCCCGACGCCGAACGCCGCCGCGAAGGACAGCACGCCCATGTTCAGCGACCTGGTGGTCGCGACGACGAACACGGCGACCAGCACGAGGATGGAGATCAACTCAGCGGACATCGGCGCTCCCGTCCCTGGGTCGCGAACCGCCGGGTCCACCGTGGACCGACCCGGTGGTGGTCTCACCGTCCTGCCGGCCGGTCGGGGTGTCAACACCCGGTCCGGGCAACTGGCTCGCCCGCTCCGCCAGCCGGCCGCCTCCGGGTTCCGCCGTCGAGGGGTGTCACCGAGGCGTCCGGCCTGGCCCCCGAGGTCGACGTGTCAGCCCACCCATCGATCCCGTGGCCGCTCAGCGGGTGCGAGCGGACCGGGAGGTTCGCGTCCGCCGGGGACGGTTCCGTGTTCGCCGTCGTGTCGACGGTGCTGTCAGGCACGCGCCATGTGCCGAGGAGCCGTGTTCGGGGCCGAAACGGGCGGACCGACATTCGCCGCACGCGTGACCACGACAGCGGCGGGCGGCATACTGTCCGCAGGGAGGCGTGTGGTGGTGCGAGCGACCGCGAGGAAAGTGAAGGACTTTCCGTCGCGTTGCCCGTAACGCCGCAGGTCAAGAAGTGTCCTCCCCGCGCACGCGGGGCTGTTCCCAACTACCGGGCGCTCAAAACTTTCTTCGGCTGGTCCTCCCCGCGCACGCGGGGCTGTTCCGGCATTTCCGACCCCACACGGAGATGCCACCAGCCGCGCCCCCCATGAGGGGCTGGATGCGTACGCCAGGGGAGGTTCAATGCACGTGGAGTCCATCCCGCGCACAAGGCTCGAACCCTTGCCAACAGAATCGTTGGTTGGGGTTCGGGCCTTGTCGCTGTTCTGGGTCCAGTTGAGGGCGTTGGCGTTGACCTGGGGGGCGAGCAGCATCTCGAAGGGCCGGTTGTTCTCGACGCGCAGTTCGTCGTCTTCGTCGATGTAGACCTTGGTGAAGAAGGCTTGGTTGCACAGGCGGCGGTTGGCGTCGTCGCACCGGTTGTAGATGTCGGCGCAGCTCTCCAGCAGGTTCAGTGCGTCGTCCAGGTGGGCGCGGGCGTCGGCGTGCTCGCCGTGGTGGGCGTCGATGCGGCGGTTGATGCTGTCGAGTTCGGCGAGGATGCGGTGACGCATCAATGACGCCGGTCAGCCTCGGCGTGCCGCTCGCGACGAATGTGAGGCCGAGCGTGAGGTGTGTGACGTCGGTGTTCGACCCGAGAGCGGTGGGGGATGCCGCTTGCCATTACCCGTCACGGGTGGAGGGGCCGACCAAGTAGGCGATTGGGAGTTCGACCCGATGGGTCTCGAGGCGCTTATGTCTCTGAAGGCGCTTACGAGTCGGGCGATGCGAGGACTCCGCGGCGGCGCATCGTCTCGCAGTAACCGGCAAGCAGCGCGGTGGTCACTCCAATGCCGACGTCGAACCATGAGGTCATCGCGCCAAGCATCGCCCACCTGTCGAGGAACGCGAATGTCACGGCGAGAAGGACGCCTTGGGCGATCGTCGCGGCCAGAGCAGTGGGCACCGCCCAACAATTGAGTGCGAGCAGGAGCACGGGAGTGATCAGTCCTGCAAGGACATTGATCGCCCAGACGGCGCGAAGCAGTGGCGGGTAGTCGGTGAAGTAGTCGATTCCGCCGGCGCCGAACTGATCTCGGATGTAGTGCTGGTCGTGGATCAGGATGAGGACGAAGTCGCGCGCCCCGCCGACGTACAAGGCGAATGTTGCGATCGCCACTATCCACAGATGCCACGGACGTATTCGACCCCGTGATGCCTGCGAGTTCATTGTTCACCGCCTGTTCTGGTCGTGACTGAAAGTCGCACCGTTGAGTTGATGGATGTTGCGGCCGGGAGTCGCTGCGTTGGGGTGCGTCTCGTTGTCGCCTTGACTCGTCAACGAGCCTTCCTCGGTCTGACAGCTTTGGTGTGGAGCAGAGGACCGGCAGGATTTACGCGTCCGTGATGGGGGCGGCGGCAGCCTCGGACACGCCTGCAGCCTCCACCACATCGAGGGCTCGTTCAAGGACCTGCAGGTCTTCCATGGTCTCGACGTCGGTGACGCGTCCCCACGCCAAGGTCAGGAACTGGAACACAGTGTTCTCATAGCGCTCGCCGTCCGGAAGCGCTCCGGAGACACGAGATCGCACTGCGACGCGCGTCCGCCACGGGCGGCCGGAGACCAGCACCTCCTGGACATCAAAACGCACGCCGGGTAGCAGTCGTGTTGCACGCTCCCACCAGCGGATCATCGCGTCTCTGGTTACTCTGTGGCCTCCGAGCGCGTGATCTCCGTGGAAGTGGTACTCGAACTGCGGGGCCAGGCTATCCACCATTGTCAGGTAGTCGCCTTCGTTGATCCGTTCGAAGGTGGCGCGGACCTTGCTGCGAACTATGTGGTTGTACATCTCCGCTCTCTCCCTCTCGGCGTCGGAGCGTCAGCATGCCGTGACCGGCGTGGCGTGGTCCGAGTGCTGCCGCTCAGCGCGCCCCTACTCATGTTCTGGTTCTTGGTTCCTCGCGCATCGTCGAAGTGTCCTGGTTGAACTGCACGGCTCGTGCGCCGTGGCGGCGCAGGTATCCGACTGAGGCTGCGCCGAGCAGTGGTGGCCAGAGGGCGGCGAGCAGATAGCAGCCGGCACACACCCAGGCCCAGGCGTCGTAGTCCGCGCTCGCGAACGGGTCGACCTTGTCCCATGCGATGACGGACATCGTCACGAGGAGAGCGAGCACGAGGGCACCCGCGATGCCCGTCCCTCCGATGATCGCCGGCACGAGCCGGCGCTGATTAGTGGGCAGCCAGCGCGGGGTCACTTTGCTCGGCTCGATCGTGAGGAAGAACATGCATCCGATGGCGGTGAGTTGCATCGCCGAGAGCAGAAGGAGGTACCACGTGCCGGCGCCAGGGATGCTCTGCTGCTCGCGCCAGAAGTCTGGAGTACCGAGTGTGGCCCCCATCACCAGAGGCAGTCGCCACAGTGCGGTCGGCAGCCCGGCAACCATGCCCGCGTAGGTGCACCACTTCACCAAGTCCAGTGATCTCGACCGTGTACTACTCATGGTGTCGTCCCGGTGTCCGCATGCCGTTCCTACACGGGCTGACCGTCGGCTGGCGGCGGAACGGCGGTCCGTTCGGCGAGGCGTTCCAGCCGCAATCTCGGAAGGGTGTCGAGAGCGTGCCCGAGAAGTGCCGCGAGAGGTCCGTGCCGTTCGACGGTGTGTGTGACCCGCGTCTGCTGCCTCACGGGTTGCGGTGATAACTGCCACTGCCCGGTCTCGGAGAGCCCGGGCACCCGCCAGGAGATCGTGATCGCGTCGCTGTCGATGCGGGTGTAGGTGAGGGTTCCGCGGAGACCCCGGATGACGTCGAGTCGATACTCGACGCCGGTGGTCGCGCGCACCGGGCCTTCGACCCGTACGAAGGCAGGGTTCCAGTCGGGCAGCTCCGGTGCGTCGAGCAGGATGTCGTGCACACGCGCTGCTGGGGAATCGATGATGGCGCTCAGGGATGCGATGGTCATAGCGGATGGTCCTCTCGGGGGAATCACGCGGTGTCTCGATGAGCTGAGCGTGTCGGAGGAAGGTTCATCGGTCGCCCTTCGCGATCCGTCGCGCGGTCGCCAGCAGTTCCCCACGCTCGGCCTGGTCAACGTGGTAGCCGTCGACCATGACCGCATGGATTGACCGGGTGTTGCGGATGTCGCTCATCGGGTCCGCATCCAGGATCACGAGGTCGGCCACGCGGCCCGCCTCGACCGTTCCTGCCCACTGCTCGCGCCCGAGGAACCTGGCCGGTTCCAACGTGGCGCACTGGAGGGCGCGCATCGGGGTCAGGCCCGCTGCAACGAGCTGTTCCAGTTCGACATGCAGGCTGAACCCGGGATAGAGCCCGGGGCCGACCAAGTCGGTCCCGGCGAGCAGCCTGACGCCTGCCTCGTCCATGGCACCCACGGTCGCCAGGCGCCAATCGTACAATTCGCGGTGCTGCTCGGCTTCCGCCGGGGAACGGTGACCCCCGCAGTAGATCTCCGTCCGAAGAAAGTCCCAGGAGTCGGGTGTGCCGGGCGCCATGTACTCCATCCGCTCGTCGTCGAGTCGGATCGACTCGGGGCGGTCGATCACCGCGTGGACCGCGAGGGTCGGCGTGTAGGCGACGTCGGCGGCGACGAGTCGTTCGAAGAGGGACGCCGCCCTCGCAGGGCGGTAGGACGCGACGGCCTCCCATTCGATCCGGCTGACCTGCTTGATCCAGCTGCCCAGGTGGAACTCGGGGGCCGTCTGGATCCGAGACATGGCCGCTTCGAGCCGATCCATGTCCGAGGAGGCGGCCGGCCAGATGCCACCGAAGAGGTGCTCGAACGACCGCTGTCCCGACTCGATCTGCTCGGGGAACGGCACATGATCCGACCGATGGCCGGCGACGGTGGTCCCGCGCAGTTGTGCCTCGGCGAGCACGGCCCGGTACGCCTCCGACCCCAGACGGGAGTACACCTTGATGAAGTCCGCTCCACCGTCGATCGCCTCCGCCACAGCGCGCCGCGCCTGCTCACGTGAGCCCACCGTGACGACCGGACTGTCCGGGACGTCGGACCACAGGGCGGGACTGCCGTCGAGCAGCGGGCTGGCGATGGTCATGCGAGGCCCGAGCAGTTCGCCGGACTCGATCATCCGACGGATCTGGTGCAGTCGTGGCCGGCCCCACATCTCGCGCACCGCGGTCACGCCGTTCGCGACATACAGGCTGGCGAAGTGGCGCGGGTCGTCGGTCTCCGACTCGCTATGGACGTGCATGTCGGTGAGGCCGGGGATCAGGTACTTGCCACGGACGTCCCGGATCACGGTCTCCGGGGGGAGAGGGATGAGGCTCGCCGGACCAACTGCCGTGATCACGCGGTCGATGACGATCACGGCCTGGTCTGGTCGCGGCGGTGCTCCCGTGGCGTCGATGACCGTGGCGCCGACGTAGGCCTGGGCTCGCGGGACTCGGACGCTGTCGTTGCTCATAGAGCCGTTACTCCTCCGTGCTGGTGGACTGTGGGGTCGTCACGGTGCGCAGTGCGAGCCCGGCGCAGACCGCGGCGAGCGCGAGAACGGCTGCTCCGACGACTGCGGCGACGCTGAGGCCGTGCGTGTACGCGTCGAAGGCCTGCCTCAGGAGGAGATCGGCGACCTCCGCCGGGAGTTCCTGGGCGGCGGCCACGGCCGCTCCGACGGTGTCTCCTGCGGCTTCCGCTGCGTTCTCGGCGCCGGGGACCGGGTTGGCCGTCATCGCGCCGCGATAGATCGTTCCCGCGAGCGTGCCGAGGGTGGCGATGCCGAGCGCTCCGCCGAATTCGCTGCTGGTCTCGGCGAGGGCCGAAGCCGCACCGGCCTTCTCCGGTGGGGCGGTGGTGAGCACGAGAGAGGTGACCATGGTCGCCGTCATTCCGACCCCCAGCGTCAGCGTGCTGTAGGCGACGATCAGCAGGCCGACGTGCGAGTCCGGAGTGACCAGGCTCACCCCGGCGAATCCGACCGCGGCGACCAGGAGCCCGGTCGACACCAGGAGCGCCGGGCGGACCGTGCGCGCGAGCAGGGACGCGATCGCGACGCCGAGGAAGCTGCCGGCGACGGTGGGCAGCATCCAGAGCGCGGCGGCGAGCGGCGCGAAACCGAGCACCGTCTGCATGAAGGTGACCGAGAGCAGACCCATTCCGGCGGTGGCGAAGACGACGATGGCGTTGGCGATGATGGACCCGCTGAAGGCCGGGCGGGCGAAGAGGTGGACGTCGATCATCGGGCTCGGTGTTGTCCGCTGGCGGACGACGAAGAGTGCGGCGAAGATCGCGCCGACGACGATCGCGGCGACGGATGCCCAGCCGGCGCCGTCCTCGGCGGTCTTCTTGATGCCGTAGACGAGCGGCAGGATCGCTGCCAGCGACAAAGCGGCGCCGAGCAGGTCGAACCGGCCCGGGTGGGGGTCGCGGGCCTCGCGGATGACGAGCGGGGCGACGATGAGCAGCAGAGCCATGACAGGGATGTTGATGAGGAACACCGATCCCCAGTGGAAGTGCTCAAGCAGGAGCCCGCCGATGATCGGCCCGATGGCGACACCGCCGGTGAACGCGCCGGTCCAGATGCCGACGGCGGTGCGGCGTTGATTCTCGTCGTGGAACATGCCGCGGATGAGGGAGAGGGTGGAAGGCGCAAGGGTCGCGCCGCCCAGACCGAGGAGTGCGCGGGCCGCGATGAGCATCTCGGCGCTGGACGCGAAAGCGGCGAGCGCCGATGCCGTCCCAAACGCCACGGCGCCGATCAGGAGCAGCTTGCGCCGCCCGATCCGGTCTCCGACGCTGCCCATCGTGATGAGCAGTCCGGCCATCACGAACCCGTAGATGTCCATGATCCACAGGTGCTGACTGGCAGTGGGGGCGAGGTCGGCGCTGATCCATGGGGAGCCCATGAACAGCACGGAGAGGTCCATCGAGGCCAGGAGCGCGGGGAGGATCAGCACGCTCGTGGCGATCCATTCGCGGGTGGTTGCGAGAGGGGGTGTTGTGAGGGTCACGTCATCACCATACACACGTCTAATACGCGCGTACCAGACGTACGTACGGCTTCGGGTTAGGATCGGGAGTATGGGACAGCGTCAGAATCTCCTCGCCGGGGCGAAGCGGTGCATCGCCGAGAAGGGGTACTCGCGTACGACGGCGCGTGACATCACCGCTGCGTCGGGCGCGAATCTCGCCGCGATCGGCTACCACTTCGGCTCGAAGGAGGCACTGCTCAACGCCGCGGTCCTCGAGTCCTTCGATGAGTGGGGCACCGCGATCGAGCAGGCTCGCATCGGTTCGGAGGCGGCCGAGCCGCTCGCCCGCCTAGAGCAGTTCCTCGAGGGCTTCCTCGCCGGATCCGTCGAGCAGCGGGCCACGCTCGTGGCGAGCGTGCAGGCATTCGCCGAAGCGGAGTTCGCGCCCCAGGTGCAGGAGCAGCTCGCCGCGACCTATGAGCGCAACCGTCGGAGCATCGCCGCGATGCTGCTCGACATCGAGCCCACCGCCGTCGACGAAGCCGGCCGGCAGCTCGGATCCCTCGTCCTTGCCGTCATCATCGGCACCGCTTTGCAGTGGCTCATCGAGCCGGAGGCCACGCCATCCGCATCCGCCCTCATCGCCGCCGTGAGCGCGCTGGCCATGGCGAACGGGCCCGGCGGCAGCGGTTAGCCGAGGGGAGGTCGTGGAGCGAATCCTCCGCGTGTGCGGACCGGGCCGACGCCACTGGGTGACATCGCAGAAGCGCCGCTCGACGAGGTTGCGGCCCTTGTGGTCGACTGCGTCGATCCCAGGTGGTCGCCCTCCGCGCGACCGCGTCGTTTCCGATGAGCCTGCTGATCGCGCGGTTGCGGGATCTCGACGCGGATGCCGCGGTCGCGCAGGTGGCTGAGGATCGCTCGCGAGGAATATGCCTTGTCGCCATGGACGAGCTACATCGCGCGGTCCCTGCTGGAAGCCGGCGGTTTCAGACCGCGACTACACCCCTGATGACGACGAGCCGTCAAACGCTGACGTGAGCAAGCGCGGCCAGTGGCGTGGCCAGGTCTGCTGCGAGTCCCGGGTCGTGGAGGGCGACCTCGTCAGCAAGCGCACTGACGAGAGCTGTGTGCGAGCGCGCCAGCTCTGGTTCTGCCTGGGACACGGCGCGCGCCTGCCGCAAGACGGTCAGGAAGGGCGTGGGCAGACGATCGGCGTCACGGCCATGATGTGGGTTGAGGCCATGCCGCATGCATGCGAGAACAAGGAGCTGATCGCGAAGTTGGTCAAGCATCATGGTTGCTTGCCATACGCGTCTGCGAGCGATCGCTGAACGCGAGTGCAGTGCGTAGAGCCAGGCCATCCCGATCTCGCGTGATGCCTCCGGCTCCCGGGGCTCGGTCGAGGGCTGAGGGGTGCCGAAGAGCAACCTGAATCCGGACTCAGTGGCTCGGAACTGGTCCTCGGGCCAGAACGATACGTCGATCTGCAGTGAGGACGCGAGAAGGAAGACGCGATAGAGCACACCGCCAGCGATGACGTCCAGGTGGTGCGCCGCACCGCGCAGGTCGTAGAACTGTGAGGTCCACCGACTCGCCACTTCCGCGGGGTCGGTGTCACGACGCACTTGCAGCACCAAGTCGATGTCGGACCAGGCGTCCTCGCGCCCAGTCGCCGCCGAGCCTACGAGCGCGGCGTCCACCACATCGTCGTCTGCGTGAGCTGCCTCGATCAGCTCCTTGCGCAACTGCTCGCGCTCGACGGTGTGAACATGCCGACAAGCCTACGGCGGCCCGCCCGTCGCGCCACGATCACTCCGCTCGACTTGACGTTGAGGCATGGAACCCGCTGGTGAGGATGTCTACCGGCCTCCATCAGACTCGACCCGTCGGTGTGCAACTCGACGGCTTCGCCGAGGTCGCACTCATTTGAGACCGCGTCTGCGGATCGGGATCGAACGGCGGACCAGACGGGCCGCCGCCGTGCGGCGGTGAACGCTGAACCGCTCGCCCAGCTCCACCAGCGTTGCGCCCTTCTGGTAGAGAGCTACCAGCTCGTCTACCTGTGCTGGGCTCAGAAAGGTTTGAGTCATCCCAACCGCACGCACCATCCGACCCCGCTCGTCTACTACGGACGGCTCCAAGGACCTGCGGTCCCGCTGGTAGACGCCCCGCGACCTGCGAGAAGACACGGTTCTCAGGGCCGGGCAGGGGTTCTCGAACTCTCTACGGAGGTCCGACGGTGGTGGTGACACCTCTGCCGTGACGCGGAAGATGACGGGTAGCGTCCATCAGTTCAAGGTCGCAGCGGCCGCAGGCAAGGTCTCGATCGACCGGGACAGCGCCGAAGCAATGGCCACCAAGGTTGATGCCATCGCTGACCGAGCAGAACGTCGACTGGGCTACTTCCGTTTCTTGCGGCAGGACGTGAAGCTGGGTTCGAGCCCGGTGGCGAAACTGATGTCCCAGCAGGATCAAGCCTCCGCAGCCGGTTTCCCTGACTCCGCCTACGAAAACCTACTGCTCTACATCGAAACACTGCGGGATCTCGCTTCCGCTATTCGGGCGAGTGCGCGCGCGACGAGTCAGACCGACGAGGACAGCGCCGCATCGATGAACCAGATTGACAGGTGAGGAGGACGATGTTGCGAATCGGCCCGGCGAGTCGGTGGGCGGTGGTGGCCCTCGCCGCGTGCACGGCCTCAGCTTGTGCCCAGGAAAGCGCTGGTAGAGCCATCGATTCCACGGATATCCCGGAGAACACGGTTGGCACCGGGACTCCTCCCACTTCCTCGCGCCCTCCGGGGGACACGGCTCCCGGGGACGTCGGAGCGGAACTCGAGGCCACACATCCCTGTGAGGTACTTCCCGAGCACGAGGTGACGGCACTGGGATTTGACCCGGAAAGCGCGCACTTCGACGATTTCGGAATCATTTACTCGTGCTGGTACGAGCCCCTTCCAACCGGCCAGGGAAACCTCACGCTCCAACTCGATGCGAACAAGGGAGTGGATACGATCAACCTGACTGGTTTCTCCGCGAACGAGATCCAGGTCGGCTCCCTACGGGCACTGCGCATCACCGACGATCTGGACCCTCGCGTGTGCCAGGTGGCGCTGGCGTTGGACGAGGAGGTCCACGTCTCGGTGATGGTGAGCTTCGTGGAGGACACGGAGGAGGCGTGTCGTCTCGCCGAGGCGGCCGGTGCGCTGGCCGAACAGTACCTGCCGAGCGCACGCTAGCCGCAGGAGCGCGCCTCGCCTCCCCTCCGGCAGGAAAGGAACCGTCCGCATGTCGTTGTCGCTGGTGGAGGTCTGGGAGCGCTACCCGGTGAGCAGCAGGTCCAGGCCGCCGGCCCGGCGGACGCCGACGCGTGCCGCCAGGAACCAGCCTGGCCTACGAGCTGGCACGCTGCTGGCGGGGGCGTCCCGGCTCGTTCCTCACCGCAGGACGCGGCGACCCGCGAGTCCGTGCCCCTCGCCGTTCGCCGTCGAAGTCGCGGTTCCACGGGCTGCTCGGCCAGACATGGTGCACCCGCCCCCACCGGGCCGGGCGCGCCACGTTCTTGGTGCGAGGCGTCGCCGAGGCGGTGACCGGTCAGGGCGTGGCGACCATGCGGACGTGGTGCTTGTCGATGATCACGCCGGTGGGCAGGTTCTCGTCGGCCGTTCCGGCGGGGTAGGCGGTGATGACGGGCTGGGCGGCGCGGTCGCGGTCGAAGCGGCGGATCTGGGCGACCAGCCGCTCGGCGAGTTGGGCGGCGGCGGGGCCGTGTCCGGTGGCGCCGAGTTCGTAACGGCGTTCGCCGTCCTGGTCGATGGGGCGAGGCTTGGTGAGGTAGGCCAGGGAGCCGCCCTCGACGATCGCGGGCGTGCGGTAGGCGAAGGCGGGGTGGCAGAGACCAGCCTTGATGGCCTCGTCTTCGGCGTCGAGGCGGCAGGTGCCGGGTTCGATGGCGGTCAGCCAAAGCCAGATGTGGTCGAAGGGCTCGTCAGCGACCACGGAGGCGCCGGACCACACGGTGCTCTCGGGTCCGGTGAACACCTCGTGCAGGGCGGCCGGGTCGATGTTCTGATCGGTGTCCCAGTACAGCACGACGTTCTCGACGACCGTGCCGGTCCGCTCGCCGGTGGGCACGATGCCGATCATGGGGATGAACCCGCAGAGCTGGCTGTTGGTCGCGCGCAGGTGCGTGTCCTGACGGGTGAAGGCGACGCTGCGGGCCTGCCCGCGCCAGTGCGACGGGACTACCAGTGTGCCGCCGGGGGTGAGCTGGTCGAACCAGGCCGGGGGCAGGTCCCACGGCCCGACGGTGACGATGACCTTGTCGTAGGGGGCATGGTCCGGTGCGCCCAGGGCGCCGTCGCCGGTGATCACCCGCACCCGGTCGTAGCCGGTGTCGGCCAGAGTGCGGCGGGCGTGGTCGGTGACGTCGGGGTGGATGTCGACGGTGGTGACGCTGCCGGTCGGTCCGACGAGTTCGGCGAGGAGGGCGGCGTTGTATCCGGTTCCGCACCGATTTCCAGCACGTGTTCTCCGGGGCGCGGATCGAGTTGGCCGAGCATCATCGCCACCACCGTGGGCACGGAGATGCAGCTGGCCGGCCGGTCCTTGCCGGGCTTGATGGTGATCGCCTTGTTGGCGTACGCCTCCTCGACCGAGGCGTCGGGCACGAACCGGTGCCGGGGGACGGCGCGGAACGCCTGCTCGATGCGCTCGGAGGGCAGGTGACCGGCGGTGCGGATGTGGTTGATCATCTGCTCGCGCAGGTCCTCGGGGCAGGTGCTGGTGGCGTTGGTCATCCGGTTCCCTTCCGTGGGTTGTGGTGCCGCGCGAGAGCGACAGAACAGCACGCTGGCAGACCACCACGTCATCAGCACCGGGCAGCTGGTCCAATGCCTGGACCTGATTCCACGCCCGATCGAGTGGTTCGGTGTCGGGCGGTCTCGTCCCGCGTCACCAACGATCTGGACCTCGCGTCTGCCAGGGAGCGCGGGAGTTGGACGAGGAGTTCCACGTCTCGGTGGTGGTGAGCGTCGCGGCGGACACGGAGGAGGCGTGTCGTTTCGCCGAGGAGGGTGGTGTGCTGGCCGAGCAGTACCTGCCGGGCGCACGCTGGCCGTGGGAGCACCCCGCGTCCCCTCCGGCAGGAAAGGAACCGTCCGCATGTCGTCGTCGCTGGTGGAGCTCTGGGGGCGCGGCGCGGTGAGCGGAAAGCCCCGCAGGGCGACCACCGGTCGTGAGGCGAGGACCTGGCTGCGCTGGACCCAGTACGCCGACCACGGCCCGGACGGGACCGTGCTCGGTCCAGTAGCCGGGCGCGCGGTGTTGGACCTGGGATCGGGCAGGGGGGACGACCTCGCTCACCTCGTGACCCTCGGAGCCACCGGGGTCGGTGTCGACGTCGCCCCCACCCGTGAGGAGGTCGCGCGGGAACGCTGGGGCCATCTGCCAGGTGTGGAGTTCCGCGCGGCCGAGGCCACCGCTTTCCTCGTGGACGGCGGGGACGTTCGTAGTGGTGCTGTCGATCTTCGGTGCCGTGTGGTTCACGGACCCGGACATCCTGCTGCCGCTCGTGCGGGAACGGATGATTCTCGGGGGAGTTCTGGCGTTCTCCCACCTGCCGCCGGGAAGCCAGGGGCCACGCCCTGGCGACGCGGGTATGCGGCACGACCACTCCCCCGACGAGTGGGCACGATTCCTTCCTGGTCACGGCTTCTCCGAGGTGGGCGTGTCACTGGTCGGCCCGCCTCCGGGCAGGGCCGTGGGCACGACGCTCGGGCGTGCCAGGGCGGCCTGACCGGCTGGGCGTGCGCGCCTCCCCTCGCGCGCCCGCCGGATGTGCCGGAGTGCTGCCCCTGAGCCGCACGTCCGCGGGGTGGGGCCGCCGGTCTCGGCCTGGTTCGGCGCTGTCCTCTGGCGGTCCACCAGGCCTCACCTGGGTGGGAGGCGCGTTCGGACCCGTACCGGGGGCGGGTCAGCGGGTGCGGGCGTAGTGGCGGCGGGCCTTCTCGCGGTTGCCGCAGACGGCCATCGAACACCAGCGGGCGCGGTTGGCGCGGCTGCGGTCGAACAGGAACAGCTGGCACCCGTCGTTGGCGCAGGGGCGGAGCCGGCCGGGTTGGTGTTCCTCGGTCGCCGCCCAGGCGAGGACGATCTCGACCGCCAGCCGGGCGTGCGGGGGAGTCTCGAGCGTCCAGCGGAGACCGTCCGGCGTGGCCTCCGGGATCTGGCGAACCCCTTCGAGGAGTGGCGCCAGCGTGGCGGGCGAACTCGCTCCGGTCACCACGTCCCGCAGGGCGTCCCGCGCCGCGCGCAACAGCGCCAGCTCCGCGGGGCTGCCGTCGCCGCCGTGGTCCCGTGCCCAGCGCGCGCCTCGGGTCGGGTCGCCGAGCGCGTCCTGTTCCTCGCCGTTGACCAGTGGCCTGCTGTTGAGCAGGTCCAGCAGCGCGTCCACCGAACACCACCTAACCTCATCGAGTCCTTTGACAGGTTATCCGATCCCGTGCTTGCATGACGAGCAACTAACCGGATCGAACAATAAAAGAGGTTAGATATGAGCTCGGTGCACCACCGGACCGCCACGGTCGACGGCCACGAGATCTTCTACCGAGAGGCCGGCCCCGCCGACGCCCCCACGATCGTCCTGCTGCACGGTTTCCCGACAAGCTCGTTCATGTTCCGCGAGCTCATCCCGCTGCTGGCCGGCGACTACCACGTCATCGCGCCGGACCACCTCGGCTTCGGCCACTCCGACGCCCCGGCGGTGGAGGACTTCACCTACACCTTCGACGCCCTCGCCGACCTGACCGCCGGGCTGCTCGACCAGTTGGGCCTGGACCGCTACGCCCTCTACGTGCAGGACTACGGGGCCCCCATCGGCTGGCGGCTCGCCCTCCGGAGTCCCACACGGATCTCCGCTCTGGTCACGCAGAACGGCAACGGCTACGAGGACGGGTTCGTCGAGTCGTTCTGGAACGACCTCTGGGCGTACGGGGCGGATCCGGGCCCCCGCACCGAGCCCGCCGTCCGCGCCGCGCTGAGCCTCGACGCCATCCGCTGGCAGTACCTGCACGGCGTACCCGACCCCAGCGTGGTGAGCCCGGACACCTGGACGCACGACTTCGCCCTGGTCTCCCGCGAGGGCAACGACGAGGTCCAGTTGGCGCTGTTCCGCGACTACTCGAACAACCGGCCGCTCTACCCGCTGCTGCACGAGTACCTGCGCACCAGCCGGGTCCCGGTGCTGGCCGTGTGGGGAGCCAACGACGAGATCTTCGGGCCGGCTGGTGCCCGCGCGTTCGCCCGCGACGCGGAGGACGCGGAAGTGCGACTGGTCGACGGCGGCCACTTCCTGCTGGAGAGCCACCTGGAGGTCGTCGCGGGGTACGTGCGCGACTTCCTGGCGCGCGTGCCCCGCTGAGTGGCCCGCTGCGCCGCCTCCCGCCGCGCCCGCTCGCCCGGTCGACCCGGGTTGACCAGGCCCGACCGCCCGGCCGTCCGGACGACGACAGGGTTTCCCGGGGGCCTCCGCCCGGGCGGGAGTCGGTGGCGCCCCGGCTGCGGGACGCCACCGGATGAACCGGGCGGTCTCCCCTCCCCTCCTCTCCGGCTCCGGCGGAGGCCTTCGCCTGGCGCGGACGCCGGTCGGGACTCCGGGCCGGCGGGCACCTGTCCCGGGTTCAGCCCAGTCCGGGGGAGACCGCCAGCCGGCCGACCGTGTTGCCCTCGGCGAGGCGCTGCAACCCGGCGGCGGCCTCGGACAGCGGCAGGCGTTCGCCCACCCGGGGTCGGGCGATGCCCTCGTTGGCCAGTCGGGTGAGCTGGGAGTGGGCCTGGGCCACGGCTTCCCGGTCGCGTCGGGCGTAGAGGCCCCAGTGCAGGCCGACGATGGAGTAGTTCTTGAGCAGGGCGTGGTTCAACGCGGGCTGGGGGATGGTGCCGCCGGCGAAGCCGACGACGACGATCCGCCCCTCGAAGGCGACGCACTTCGTGGAGCGCTGGTAGGAGTCGCCGCCGACGGGGTCGTAGACGACGTTGGCGCCGTGGCCTCCGGTGACGTCCTTGACGACGTCCACCAGGTCCTCCCGCGCGCGGTTGACGACGACGTGAGCGCCCATCGCCCTGGCGACCTCGACCTTCCGCTCGTTGCCGACCACGCCGATGACGGTGGCCCCGGCGGCCCGGCCGAGTTGGACGGCGGCGCTGCCGACGCCGCCGGCGGCGGCATGCACCAGCAGCACGTCGCCGGGTTGGATGGTGGCGCGGTGGTGGAGTCCGAACCAGCCGGTCTGGTAGCCGATGAAGAAGACGGCGGCCTCCTCGTCGTCCAGCGAGTCGGGGGCGGGGAACACCGTGGCGGCCTCCATGACGGTGTACTCGGCGAGGCCTCCCCGGGGGAGCGCGGCCAGGCCGATCACCCGCTCCCCCACCCGCCGGTCGGTGACCCCTTCCCCCACGGCGACGACGTCGCCGCAGAGTTCCACGCCCGGGGTGAACGGCAGCGGCGGACGCACCTGGTAGCGGCCCTGGCAGAGCAGCACGTCGGCGAAGTTGACGGCGGCCGCCCTGACCCGGACGACGACGGTGCCCCAGGACGGTTCCGGCTGGGGTGTGTCGACCAGTTGGAGAACTCGGTTCGGTTCGCCGGTCTCCCGCACCTGCCACGCTCGCACGCTTTCCTCCCTCGTTCGTAGGTCGCGGGGTCGCCCCGCGTGTTGTCGGTGCCCGGCCGGGTGCCGAGGCGGGCGCCCGCCGGCGGCGGGCTCGTTCGCGGTGGGAGGCGGTGTGCGTCGCCCCTCGGCCGGGTCCCGCTGTGGCGAGTCCCGCTGGTGGCGCGACGGCCAGCCGCCGCCGGGGGCCGCCCGTGGGGCGGCGGCCCGGGCGCGCTGATGTCAGAGCCGTTCACGTCCTCGGCGTCGCCGCGGGTCGGCCCCGCGGGGGAACGGGTTGGAGTGGCCTGCCGCACCGGACGCCGGGCCAGCGCCCCTCGAACCCCCCGCCCACGGTCCGGGTTGGTCGGGTCAGTCGGTCGGTCAGTCGGTCGGTCAGCCGAGTTGGTCGCCGACCCTGGTGTAGCCGCGCAGCAGGTCGCGGGAGATGATCAACCGCAGCATCTCGTCGGTGCCCTCGAAGATGCGGAACAGCCGGACCTGCCGGTACCAGCGTTCGATGGGCAGTTCGCGCGTGTAGCCCATGCCGCCGTGGATCTGGAGCACCCGGTCCACGACCCGGTTGACCATGCCGGCGCCGAACAGCTTCGCCGCCGCCGAGCTGTGCCGGGGGTCGCGACCCTGGTCGACGGTCCAGGCGGCGCGCAGCACGAGCCCCCTGGCCGCCTCGATCTCGACCTCCGAGTCGGCGATCATCCACTGGATCGCCTGGTTCGTCCCGATCGGGCGGCCGAAGGTCTCGCGTGTGTTGGCGTACTCGATGGCCATCTCCAGGGCCCGTTCGGCGATGCCCAGCCCCTGCGACGGGATGGCGTAGCGGCCCTTGCCGATCCACTTCATGCCGAGTTCGAAACCCTGGCCCACCTCGCCGAGGACGTTGCGGTGGGGGACGCGCACGTTGTCGAAGACGAGGGAGGCCGGTCCCCCCTCGCCCATGGTCTGGATGAACTCCGAGGTCCAGCCCCGCTCCCGGTCGACGAGGAAGGCGGTGGACCCGCCGCGCGCGCCGACGTCGGGGTCGGTGACGGCCACGACGATGGCGAAGTCGGCCTCGTTGCCGCCGGTGATGAACACCTTCTCGCCGTTGAGGACCCAGTCGTCCCCGTCGCGCCGCGCGGTCATCCGGATGTTGGCGGCGTCGGAGCCGGCGCCGGGTTCGGTGATGGCGAAGCAGGAGACCCGGTCGCCGGCGATCGTGGGCAGCAGGTATTCGGCCCGTTGCTCGTCGTTGCCGTGGTAGAGGATGTTGTCGGCGCTGCCGCCGAACCGGAAGGGGACGAAGGAACGGCCGGTCTCGGTCCACACCAGGGACTGGTCGACGGCGGGCAGGCCCATGCCCCCGTACTCGGTGGGGGTGTCGAGCCCCCAGAACCCGAAGGCCTTCGCCCGCTGTTGGAGTTCCCGCAGTTCGGACTGTTCGAGTCCGGGCAGGCCGCGCCGTTCCCGGCGGAGCGCCTCGGCTTCCAGCGGCATCACCTCCTTGCGGACGAAGTCGCGGACGGTGTTCCGGACGGCCTGTTGTTCGTAGGTCAGCGCGAGGTCCATCAGCTGCTCCGGATCAGTGGTGGTGGGCGGGCCGGGTACCGCTTCGGGCGGGGCGGGCCCGGCTCGGCCCGCGTCGGGTGGGCGGTGGTGCTGGGGGTGGTCAGCTCGTGGGCAGGGGGTAGTCGGCCACGGCGTCGGCGGTGCTGGCCGCCTCGACCTCGACGAGGCCCCCGTCGGCGCCCCGGGCGGGCGCGAGGACGTAGGAATCGGAGGAGGGCGGTTGGGCGGGGTCGGAGAAGTCCATCGGCATCCCGAGGCCGACGTCGACGAGGTCCTGGGAGCGGTGCGCCTCGACGATGCCCTCCCTGGTCAGGTCGCCGTGTTCGCAGGCCGCGGCGAGGGTCTCGGCCAGCGACCGCATGGTCGAGTAGCCGGAGAGCGCGCCGCCGTCGATGTCGTCCCCGGGGTAGCGCTCCTGGTAGGCGGCGACGAGTTCCCGGACACCGGGGAGGTCGCTTGACGCGGCGGGGGCGCCGCTGATGAGGAAGAAGTGGTCCTCCAGGGCCTCGGCGACCGGGGTCTCCAGCAGTTGGGAGGCGTAGGAGGGGGTGTTGCCGACGACGGGGACGGGGTCTCCCGACGAGGCGGTGACCCCGACGAGGGAGGCGAGTTGCGCGGGTCCGACGCTGGTGAGGATGGCGGTCACGCCGGCGGAGCGGAGCGCGGCGGCCTGCCCGGTGAGGTCGGACTCCCCGGCCCGAACGCGTTGCTCGACGAGGGTGAGTCCCGCGTCCTCGGCGGCGTGGCGGGCGCCGAGGACGGCGTTCTGCCCGTAGTCGTCGTCGAGGTAGACGTGGCCGATGCGCTCGCCCGGTTCGACGCGTCCGGTGCGGAGCAGGAAGTCGACGCCGTTGACGAGGTCGATGTCGTAGACGTTGCCGGGTACCTGGATCTCGCGGTGGCCGAGGAGGCTGGACGCCCAGCTCTGGGGGAAGGTCAGCAGGCCGTCGCGGACGATGTCGTCGGAGAGCGCGGCGAGCATGGGCGCGCCGAGCAGCTGCGGCATCGCGGCCACCTCGGGGGCGATCTCGCCGTACCCGGCGGTGGCCCGTTGCACGTCGTAGCCGTGGTCGCGGACCACGATCTCCAGGTCGCGGCCGCAGACCCCGCCCTCGTCGTTGATCTGTTCGACGGCGAGCTGCTGGGAGTTGACGATGCTGGTGCTCAGCGCCGCGTACGGGCCGGTGAGGTCGGTCAACGCGCCGAGCCTGATGGTGGTGTCGGTGACGCCGGGACCGGTCGAGGGGCCGTCGCCGTCCGCGCCCTGGGTGCCGGTGGCCTTGGAGCTGCAGGCGGTGAGGGTCAGCAGGACGGCGAGGGCGGCCGCGCCGGAGGTGGGAAGGGTCCGTCTCATGGGGTGTCCTCCTTGGCGGGACGGTCCAGCGGCCCGGTGGTGGGTCGGGTCGGGCCGGCCCGGCGGGGTCGCCGGGTTCGGCGGGGGCTGGGCCGGGGTGGGTGGGGACGTGCCGAGCTGGGCGGTGCCCGGTCGGTCCTGGCTCCGGTGCGGTCGGCCCGTGGGGGACGACGGCCGCTGTCGGTCCGCCCGCTGTCGGGGTGTCGCGGCTGCGGGCGTGGAGCAGCCGCTCGGCGAGGCCGGCGAGGCCTCGGCGGGTGAGCAGCAGCACCAGGACGATCGCGAGCCCGTACAGGTAGCGGGACAGCTCGGCGGGGGTGACGCCGGCCTGGCCGGAACCGGGGGCGACGACCAGCGGGAGGTGGTCGGAGTACTGGGTGAGCAGCTGCGGGAGCACGGTGACGAACACGGCACCGGCGACGGCGCCGCCCACGGACCCCAGACCGCCGATGATGATCATGGCGAGGTAGTCGATGGACAGGGCGAGGCCGAAGTAGTCGGGGACGACCCGGCGGAAGGCCAGGGCCAGCAGCACCCCGGCGAGCCCGGCGTACATGGAGGACACCACGAACGCGGCGGCCCGGAACCGGGTGGTGGACACGCCGAACACCGACGCGGCGACGGGGCTGTCGCGCAGCGCCCCGAACGCCCGGCCCGGTCGGCCGCGCACCAGGTTGCGGGCCACCAGGAACGCGGCGAGCACCGCCACCAACCCCAGGTACCAGAGCCGTTCCAGGCCGCCGAAGGGCACGCCGAGCACGACGAGCCCGGGCGGGTCGTCGGCGAAGGCGAAGCTGCCCAGGGTCAGGGGTTCGACGGAGCGGCCGTGGTGGCCACCGGTGATCTCGGGCAGGCCCACCAGCAGCTGGTGTCCGACGAAGACCAACGCCAGGGTCGCCAATCCCAGGTACATGCCGTGGAGTCGACCGGCGATGGGGCTGAACAGGCCGCCGGCGATCCCGGCGAGCAGGACGGCCAGCACCGCCGCGGCCCAGGTCGGCAACCCGAGGCCGCCCGGCCCGGCGCCGGGCGCTCCGGGTTCACCGGAGGCCCAGGCGTAGCCGTAGGCGCCGACGGCGAGGAAGAAGGCGTGGCCGAGGGAGAGCTGGCCGGCCACCCCGGACAGCAGGGTCAGCCCGATCGCGCCCACGGCGGCGGCCATCGCGAACAGGCCCGTCTGCATCCAGGTGGGTGGCAGGTACAGCGGCAGCACGAGCAGGGCGAGCAGCAGCGCGGCCGTGGCCAGTGCCCGGGTCGGGGGTCGACGGGGCGGGAGGCTTTGGCGGGGCGCGGTGGGGGCCGTGGGGTCGGCGACCGCCGGTTCAGACACGGGTGGTCTCCTTCGCTCCGAGCAGACCGTTCGGGCGGACCAGCAGCACCAGCAGCATGATCAGGTAGGGGGCGACGTCACCCAGCGACTGGCCGAGTTCTCCCAGGTGGGTGCGGTAGCTGGTGACGGTGGCCTCGGTGAGCCCGATGAGCGCGCTGCCCACCAGGGCACCGGGCACCGAGGTCAGGCCGCCGAGCACGGCGGCGGGGAACGCGGCCAGCGCGACCTGCCCGGTGGCCCGGTCCAGGCCCGGGGTGGGGAAGGCTGCGAGGAAGACGGCGGCGACGGCGGCCAGCGCCCCGGCGACGCACCAGGCGCTGACCCGGACGCGGCGCAGCCGGACCCCCATCAGGGTGGCGGCCTCCCGGTCGGCCGTCACCACCCGCAGCGACAGGCCCCACCGCGACCAGCGGAGCAGGGCGAACAGGGTCGCGATGAGCAGGACCGCCACGAGCACCGAGGCGATGCGGGACTGGGCGATGACCGTCCCACCGAGGCGCACGACCCCGGTTCCCCAGGGGTCGCCGAGGGAGAGGACGTCGGATCCGATCAGCCGGGACAGTTCGGCCAGCAGCAGGATGTCGACGCCGATCGTCACGATCGTCAGCACGTGGGCCTGGCCGAGGTGGCGTCCCCTGGCGCAGACGAGTTCGACGAGTCCGGCGCCGGCGGCCGTGACCGCGACGGCGGCGGTGACGGCGGCGAGGAAACCCCAGTGCGGGTGCAGGACGGCGGTCAGGTAGCCGCCCAGCAGCAGCAGCGAGCCGTGGGCGAAGTTCATGACCCCGGACACGGTGAACACGACGACGAACCCGACGGCGATCAGCGCGTACACCGAGCCGAGGGCCAACCCGTTGACGAGGATGTCCGCGACGCCGCTCATCTGGGGTCCTCCGGCAGGGTCGTGGCGGTCGCCGTGCCGGGGCCGGCGGCGGACTCGGGGACGGGGACGGGGACGCCACCGAGGTAGGCGGCGATCACGGCCGGGTCGCCGCGCACCCGCCCGGGTGGCCCGGTGGCGACGCTGCGGCCGAAGTCGAGGACGGTGACCTCGTCGGCCAGGCCCATGACCAGGGGCATGTCGTGTTCGACGAGCAGGATCGACGGGGCGAGTTCGGCGCGGACCCGGGCGATGAGGTCGACCATGCGGCGCCGTTCGGCCCCGTTCATCCCGGCCACCGGTTCGTCGAGCAGCAGCAGCCGGGGTTCCATGCACAGCGCCCTGGCGAGTTCGACGCGTTTGCGGTCCCCGTAGGACAGCAGGTCCACCGGGGTGTCGGTCAGGTCGCCGAGGCCGACGAGCTCGGCGACCTCCCGCACCCGCGCGCGGTGCGTCCGTTCCTCGCGGACCGCGCCCGGCAGCCGCAACGCGGAGGCGAGCAGCCCGGCTCGGGTGAGGACGTGCCTGCCGAGCATCAGGTTGTCGGAGACGGTGCCCCGGGCGAGGACGACGTTCTGGAAGGTGCGGGCCACGCCGAGCGCCGCGATCCGGTGCGGTGCGGTGCGGGTGAGGTCGTGGTCACCGAGGACCACGCTGCCGGTCGCCGCGCGGCACACCCCGGAGAGCACGTTGAAGAAGGTGGACTTGCCGGCGCCGTTGGGGCCGATGACGGCGTGCAGGCTGCCGGGTTCGACGGTCAGGTCCACGTCGTCCAGGGCGACCAGTCCGGCGAAGCGGACGGTCAACGACCGGACCCGCAGCGGAACCGCCGCCCGCCCGGTGTGGGCGGGCCGGCCCGGGATCGGTGGTTCGCCGTCCCGGTCGCCGACGCCCCGCGGGTCCGATGGGGTCGGAAGGGCCGGACTCCCGCCGGGTTCGGCGCGAGCGGGCGCCGCTGGCCGGGTGTCGGCACGGCGGGCCCGAGGGCCGTGGTCGCCGTGGTCGCCGTGGTCCTGGTCCGACGGTTCGACGTCCCCCTCGGCGCCGGTCCCGGTCGGTTCGGGCTCCGACGCGTCGGGTGCCTCCCCGAGGTAGAGCCGCCGGACCTCGTCGGAGGTGGCGAGTTGGGCCGCCGCGCCGGACAGCCGCACCCGGCCCAGGTCGAGGACGTGGGCGTGGTCGGCGACCCCCAGGGCCAGGGCGGCGTTCTGCTCGACCAGCACGACGGTGACGCCGCTCCGGTTGATCTGGCGGATGACCTCGGCGACGGTCTGGACCACGCGGGGCGCCAGGCCCAGGGAGGGTTCGTCGAGCAGCAGCAGCCGGGGGGCGGCCATCAGCGCCCGGCCGATCGCGAGCATCTGCTGCTCACCGCCGGAGAGGGTGCCGGCGGGTTGGCCGCGCCGCCGGGCCAGCACGGGGAACAGGTCGTACACCTCGTCGCGGGCGGCGCGTCGCCGGGCGCCCCGGGGCGAGCGCGGGCCGAGGGCGCCGGCGTCGAGGTTGTCCGCCACCGACAGCGCGGGGAAGACGCGGCGGCCCTCCGGGACCTGCACGACGCCGGCCGCCACCGTGGACGCCGCGTCCCGCCAGTCCAGCGGCCGCCCGTCCACCTCGACGGTTCCGCCGGTCACGGCACCGCCGTGCAGCGGCAGGGTTCCCGACACGGCGCGCAGCAGGGTGCTCTTGCCGGCCCCGTTCGCGCCGAGCAGCGCGGCGACCGAACCGGGTTCGACGTGCAGGCACACCTGGCGCACGGCCGGCAGCGCCCGCCCGTAGCGGATGTCGAGCCGGTCGACGCGGAGGCCGGCGGGGGTGGTGGGGCGCGGGTCGGTGGTCATGGTGGCTGGCCTCCTCTCCGGTGCTGGTCGGGACTGGTGTGCACGCGGACACGGCGTGGTCCGGCCCGCCGGGCGCGGGCGGCTCGCGGGTGGGGTGGTGCGGGCCCGTCGGTTCCCGCCGACGGCGCCGGGCCGGCTGGTGGCAACGACGACAGCACGGGCCGTTCGGCGGGGTCCAGCGGCGCATGCCAAGTCATGGCGGCCGCCCAAACCCGTCCCGCCCAGTGTGTGCGCCGCCACAGTCCTCGCCTCCGGTGGCGGGTATCGCCCCGACGATCGGGGAATGAGCGATGACGACAGTGCGCACCTGCCCGGGGGCGACGCCGCCGGACCGCCGGGCCTGGACCTCGCGCGACTGCGCGCGCACCTGGCGGAGCACCTGCCGGGGGGCGTGGTGGGCGAGCTCGGGGCCCGGCTGCTGACCGGGGGGCGGTCCAACCTGACCTACCTGGTGTGGGACGGGGTCCGGCGGTGGGCGGTGCGCCGGCCCCCGCTGGGGCACGTGCTGCCCACCGCGCACGACATGGGTCGGGAACACCGGGTGCTCGCCGCCCTCACCGGCACCCCGGTTCCGGCCCCGGTCCCCTTCCTGCTGTGCCGGGACCCGGCGGTGCTGGGCGCGCCGTTCTTCGTGATGGAGTTCGTCGAGGGCGAGGTCCCGAACGCG
Source organism: Actinoalloteichus caeruleus DSM 43889 (assembly GCF_000429185.2). Classification (GTDB taxonomy): domain Bacteria; phylum Actinomycetota; class Actinomycetes; order Mycobacteriales; family Pseudonocardiaceae; genus Actinoalloteichus_B; species Actinoalloteichus_B caeruleus. Next base: position 1,902,303 of record NZ_AUBJ02000001.1, read on the forward strand.
GGCTCGCTGCGGGGCCACGGGGGCGGGCACGCGCGCCGGGTCGGTGGGTGCCTGGTCGACCGGCTGGTGGAGCTGCACGCGGTCGACGTCGACGCCGTCGGCCTGGGTGACTTCGGCCGACCGTCCGGGTTCCTGGACCGCCAGCTGCGGCGGTGGTGGCGCCAGTTGGAGGGGTCACGCAGCCGTCCCACACCCGAGCTGGACGGGCTGCGTGCCGCGCTGGCCACGGCGGTCCCGGTCTCCCCCGCCCCCACCCTGGTGCACGGGGACTTCCGGGTGGACAACGCGGTGTTCGGTCCGGACGGGACCGTGCGGGCCCTGCTCGACTGGGAGATGTCCACGCTGGGTGATCCGTTGACGGACCTGGGGATGCTGCTGGTGTACGGGCGGCGTGCCCCCCTGGACGGTCAGGACCCGGTGAACGCCCGCACGGTGCCCGGGTTCCCCGACGAGGACGAGCTGGTGGCCCGATACGTGGCCGGTTCGGGGCGGGACGCCGCCGGTCTGCCCTGGTACGTGGCGCTGGGTTTCCTCAAGCTCGCGGTGATCCTGGAGGGGATCCACTACCGGCACCAGCAGGGCAGGACGGCGGGACCGGGTTTCGAGGGCATCGGGGACCTGGTGCGCCCACTGGCGGTGGCCGGGCACCGGGCCCTGGACGGCGGGTGAGCGGAACACGGCGGGGGCGGTCCGGCCTCGCCGGCTGTCGCGGCGCACACCACCGCGCCGGGAAGCCTGTGCGCCGGCAGCGGATGCCACGCCGGCACCCGGGCGGCACGCCCCGACACCGGTCCACAGCGGACATGGACTGACCAGTGTGAACCCACTCCGAACAGGGCCGTCGGGGTCGGCTGGGGCCCCGTCCCGGTGGGATGGCGGCGGGGCCCGACGTCGTTAGGCTGGCCACCACCCGGACCCGCTCCCCGCCGGCTCCCGGCCGGCCGCCCCGTCCCCGCACCGGGTCCTCCACGCGGCACGCCGACGTTCCCCTCGCAGGAAGGCAGGCCATGACATCGTCCTTCTCCTTCCACGGCCGGCTCGCCGTCGTCACCGGCGGCGGCTCGGGCATCGGACGGGCGTTGGCGTCCGGCCTCGCCGAGGAGGGCGCCCGCGTCGTGGTCGCCGACCTCGACGACGCCGCCGCCACCCGGGTCGCCGCCGCGCTGCCCGGCGGGCGCGGCGTTCCCCTGGCCCTCGACGTGACGGATCCGGTGGCGCTGGACCGGGCGATCAGCGGAGTGGAGGCCGAGCTGGGACCGGTGTCGGTGTTCTGCTCCAACGCCGGGATCGCCGGCAGCCGCCTGCTGGGGTCCCCGGAGGAGTGGGAGCGGATGTGGCTGGTGCACGTGGCCGCCCACGTGCACGTCGCCCGCCGAGTGCTGCCGGGGATGGTCGCCCGGGGCGAGGGCCGCCTGTTGGTGACCGCCTCGGCGGCCGGTTTGCTGACCAACCTGGACTCGGCCGCCTACGCAGTGACCAAGCACGGCGCGGTGGCGGTGGCCGAGTGGCTGGCCATCGAACACCACGACGCGGGGGTGCGGGTGTCCTGCCTGTGCCCGCAGGGGGTGGCGACGCCGATGCTGACCGGCTCCGACGGCGGGGCACCGGCCACGACGGCGGCGGGTGGGGTGCGCTCGGCCGAGGACGTGGCCGCCGAGGCGTTGGACGCGTTGCGGCACGGCCGGTTCCTGGTGTTGTCCCATCCGGAGGTCGGCGAGTTCGAACGCCGGCGGGCCACGGACCGGGAACGCTGGCTGGACGGGATGCGCCGGCTCCGACGCCGCCTCCGGCCCACTGACCCGCACCTGGCCGGCGGCACCTCGCCCGGCTGATCCCAGGGCAGCCCGCCCCGACACCCCGAGCCAGTGACCCGTGACCCGCGAGGAGGACCCGTGACGACCTCGGACCCCCGTCCCGACGGCACCCCCGGCCACCCCGACGAGCCGGTGCCGATCCCCACCGCCGACGGCACCCCCCGCCTCGCCGGTCGCGTCGCGCTCGTCACCGGGGCCGGACGGGGCATCGGGTTGGCCATCGCCCGCCGCCTGCTCGCCGAGGGGGCTCGGGTGTGCGTGACCGCCCGGCACGCCGAACCGCTGGCGGAGGCCGCCGCCGACCTCGGCGGCCCGGACCGGGTGCTCGCCGTCCCGGGCCGCAGCCACGACGCCGAGCACCGCGCGGAGGCGGTGCGCCGCACCGTGGAACGGTTCGGCCGGCTCGACGTGCTGGTCAACAACGCGGGCACCAACCCGGTGCGGGGGCCGCTGCTGACCGCCGGCCTCGACGCCGTCCGCAAGACCTTCGAGGTCAACGTGTTCGCCGCCCTGGGCTGGGTGTCGGAGGCGCACCAGGCGTGGCTGGGCGAGCACGGCGGCGCCGTGCTGAACGTCGCCTCGATCGCCGGGTTGGACACCTCCCCCGGCCTCGGGGTGTACGGGGCGAGCAAGGCGGCGCTGATCCGCCTGACCGGTCAGCTGGCCGTGGAACTCGCGCCCCGGGTCCGGGTCAACGCCGTGGCCCCGGCCGTGGTGCGCACCCGCTTCGCCGCCGCCCTCTACGAGGGCCGTGAGGACCGGGTGACCTCGGCCTACCCGCTGGGCAGGTTGGGGGATCCGGCGGACGTCGCCTCGGCCGCCGCGTTCCTGGTGTCCGACGACGCGTCCTGGATCACCGGGCAGACCCTCGTGCTCGACGGCGGCCACACCCTCCGCCCGGCCTGACCCCCGGCCCCCGGGCACCCCCGCCGGTGGCCGATCCACCCCGTCCCGGTGTCCGTTCCGTCCACGGCGGACGGCGGGTCCGTCTCCGCTGGGTCGTTCCGGCGACGACGGCGTTCCGCCCCCTCGCCCGCGTCGACGCCCGACGCCGCGTGCCGAACCCGGGCGTCCCCCGCCCCCGTGACCCCGCTCCCGAGGAGGAAACCCGATGGACTTCGCCCACGACGAGCGCACCCGCGAGCTGGCCGACCGCCTGCGGGGCTTCATGGCCGAGCACGTGCACCCCGCCGAGGAGGCCCTGGCCCGGGGCGAGGCCGACCCGGGGCCGGAGTGGGGGCCGCCGCCGCTGCTCGCCGACCTGCGGGCGGAGGCCCGGCGGCGCGGGCTGTGGAACCTGTTCCTGCCCGGGGAGCACGGCGCCGGGCTGACCACCCTCCAGTACGCGCCGCTGGCCGAGATCACCGGCCGCAGCCCCCGCCTCGCGCCGGCCGCGCTGAACTGCGCCGCTCCCGACACCGGGAACATGGAGATCCTGGCGTTGGCGGGCACCGAGGACCAACGGCGGCGGTGGCTGGCACCGCTGCTGGACGCGAGGATCAGGTCGGCCTTCGCCATGACCGAACCGGACGTCGGTTCCTCCGACGCCACGAACATCGCCACCACGGTGGAACGGGTCGGCGCCGAGTACGTCGTCAACGGGCGCAAGTGGTTCGTCTCCGGGGCGCTCTCCCCCGAGTGCGAACTGCTGATCGTCCTCGGCAGGACCTCGGAGGACGGTCCGGCACGGGAACGGCACAGCATGGTCCTGGTGCCGACAGGCACGCCGGGTGTGACGGTGCGGCGCGGCATGAGCCAGTTCGGGTACTCCGACGACGACCACGGCGGGCACGCCGAGATCCTGTTCGAGGACGTGCGGGTCCCGGTCGCCAACCTGTTGGGCGAGCCCGGCTCGGGTTTCGCGATCGCCCAGGCCCGACTGGGCCCGGGGCGGGTGCACCACTGCATGCGACTGCTCGGCATGGCCGAACGCGCGGTGGAACTGGCCTGCGCGCGGGCCGCGACCCGCACGACCTTCGGCCGCCGGCTGGCCGACCAGGGCGTGGTGCGGGAGTGGGTGGCCGAGTCGCGGGTGCGGATCGACCAGTGCCGGCTGCTGGTGCTCCGGGCGGCGTGGCGGATGGACCGGGAGGGCAACCGGGCCGCCCGCGACGAGATCCAGGGCATCAAGATCGCCGTCCCCCGGGCGGTGGAGTGGGTGGTGGACCGGGCGGTGCAGATCCACGGGGCGGCGGGGGTGAGCCAGGACCTGCCGTTGGCCCGGTTCTGGGCGATCGCGAGGTCGCTGCGGATCGCCGACGGACCCGACGAGGTGCACCTGCGGTCCCTGGGCCGCCGCGAGATCGAACGCCAGCTGGCGGCGCTGGCCTGACCGGGTTCCGCCCGCCCCGACCAGCCCTGCCACCGCCCGGGTGGTGCCAGCGGCGGGCCGAAGGGGCGTCAGCAGGTCGGCGAGGCGCCACGGCCACCGGTGACGGCGGACGGGCCAGCCCGTCGGTGCCTCCGACGACCCCGGGACGGCGGTGGGGCGAGGCCGGCTCGGTTCGGCCGAGAAACCGGTGGTGGGACGCCGTCACAGCGGCCAGGATGGCCCCGTGTCAACACGAGTGGCTCCCCTCACGGGTGGCGGCGCGCGCATCGCGGCTGGTATCGCCCCCGCCCTCCCGAACCACGGCCACCACGTCGCCGCGCTCGACCACGTGGAGGACGCCGACCCCACGAGCGGTCGGGCCCTCCACGTCGGCGGTGGGCCTCGTGGCTGACCGGCGGCCGGCCACGCCGGACTTCACGATCCGCCCGGCGCGGCTTGACGACTGGCCCCGGATCTGGCCCATCGTCGAGGACGTCGTCACCGAGGCGCGAACCCTCCCCTACGACCCCGGGATGGGCGCGGACGACGCCCGGCGGATGTGGCTGCTGCCGGCACCGGCCAGGACGGTCGTCGCCGCCGACGGCGACCGGGTGCTCGGCACCGCGAACATGTACGCCAACCGTCCGGGTCCTGGCAGCCACGTGGCGTCCGGCAGTCTGATGGTCGCCCGGGCGGCGCGGGGCGCGGGCGTCGGGCGTGCTCTCACCACCGACCTGATCGGTTGGGCGCGGGAGAACGGTTTCGCGGCGGTCCAGTTCAACGCCGTGGTCGACACCAACACGAGCGCGGTCCGCCTCTACGAGAGCCTGGGTTTCGTCACGCTCGGGGTCGCCCCCGGGGCGTTCCGCCACCCCGAGCACGGTGACGTCGGCCTGCGGATCATGTGGCTGGACCTGTGACCCGACCGGTCGCGTGCCGGGTCGCGGTGCCCCGGGCCGTCCTCGGTCGCCGCGGCGCGGCAGAGCAGCCCACCCCGGGGAGAGGCCGGGGGTGGGGTGGCCGGTGCGGCCCGGTACGGGGACACCACCGGACCGGGCCGGCGCTCAGCCCTGGTCGCCCTGGTCGAACACGACGACCGCCCGCGCGCCCCGGCCCCGGTCGAGGTCGGCGAAGACGTCCTCCACCTCGGCGAGGTCGATCCGCCGGTCCACCAGGGACCCCAGGTCGAGGGCTCCCGCGCCGAGCAGGCCGAGCAGGACGGGCAGGTCCTCGGCCGGGTCGCAGTCCCCGTACATGCAGCCGGCGAGGGTGCGGCCCAGCATGGCGACCTCGGCGGCGCTGAGGGTCAGGGTGTCGCTCCGCTCGCCGAGCCCGACGACGGTGGCCCGCCCGCCACGGCGGAGCACGTCCCAGGCGGCGCGGATGCTGGTGGCGCGGCCGACGCATTCGACGGCGTGGTCCGCGCCCCTGCCCCCGGTCAGCCTTCGGACCCGCCGGGCCAGCTCCGGCCCGGGTTCGAGCACCTCGGTGGCACCCAGGGACTCCGCGAGCGCGGCCTTCTCCGGCGCGGGGTCCACGGCGATCACCGGGTCCGCCCCCGCGATGCGGGCGGCCTGCACCGCGCACAGGCCCACCCCGCCCAGCCCGAGGACCACCACGGACTCACCGGGTCGGACACGCGCGGCGTTGCGCACCGCCCCCACGCCGGTGAGGGCGGCGCAACCCAGCAGCGCGGCCTCCACGGCGGGGGTGCCGGGTGGCAGCGGAACGCAGGCGTCCTCGGCCACCAGCGTCTCGGTGGCGAAGGCCGCCGCGCCCAGCCCTGGGAACAGAGGTTGGCCGTCGGCGCCCACGGCGTGCGGGCGGGTCGCGTACCGCAGCGACGCCTGGCACAGGTAGGGCTGGCCGCCCCGGCAGAACCAGCAGTCCCGGCAGGGCGGTGACCAGTTCAGCACCACCTGGTCGCCGACCCGCAGGCCCGTCACCCCCTCCCCCACCTCGACGACGTCGCCGACGCCCTCGTGCCCCAACACGGCCGGCAGGTGGTGGGGCAGCACACCCCGGGCCAGGGACAGGTCGGAGTGGCAGACACCGGCGGCGGTCATGCGGACCCGGACCTCCGACGGGCCGGGGTCGCGCAGCTCGATCTCCTCGACCCGCAGCGGTTGGTCGGTGGCGCGCAGGACGGCGCCGACGGCGGTGCTCGGCATGGTGTGCTCCCTCGCGGGGTGGGGTCGCGGCGACCGGGACGGGCCGGGGCCCGTGGGGTCGAGGTGGTCAGAGCGGAAGCTGGACGGCTTTGAGCTGCTGGAACTCGGTGATTCCGTGCGGCCCCAGTTCCCGCCCGTACCCGGAGTGGCCGTAGCCGCCGAAGGGCGCGACCGGGTTGAACGGTGCCCCGTTGATGTCGACCTGCCCGGTGCGCAGCCGGCGGGCCACGGCGGTGGCGGTGTCGTCGTCCTCGGCCCAGACGGCGCCGGCCAACCCGTAGGGGGTGCCGTTGGCGATGTGGACGGCCTCCTCCTCGTCCCGGTAGGGCAGCACGGTGAGGACCGGACCGAACACCTCCTGCTGGGCGATGGCGGCGGCGGGGTCGGCGTCGACGACGACGGTGGGCCCGCAGTAGTGGCCGCGCCCGTCCGGCCCGGCGGCGTCCCGACCGTCGACGGCCAACCGGGCGCCGTCGTGGACCGCGCGGGCGATGTGCCCGGTGACGGTGCGGCGGTGGTCGGCCGAGACCAGGGGCCCCAGGCGGGTCTCCGGGTCGGTCGGGTCCCCGGGCCGGTACCGCTGGCTGGCCGCGACGGCCAGGTCGACGGCCTCGGCGTACCGGTCGTGGCGCACCAGCAGGCGGGTCTGCGCGGTGCAGGTCTGCCCGGCGTTGAGCAGGCAGCTGTCCACTGTCCTCCGCACCGCGCGGGCCAGGTCCGCGCCGGGCAGCACCACGGAGGCGGACTTGCCGCCCAGTTCCAACGCGACGCGGGCCAGGCGTTCCCCGGCGAGCGCGGCGACCCGGGCGCCGGCGGTGGTCGACCCGGTGAAGGACACCATCGCCACCCCGGGGTGGCGGACCAGGGCCTCCCCGACCACCCGGCCGCCACCCGGGACCACGTTGAGCACCCCCGGTAGCAGCCCGGCCCGGTCGGCAAGGTCCGCCAGGGCCAGGGCGGACAGCGGGGTGAGGCCGCTGGGTTTGAGCACGACCGGGCAGCCGGCGGCGAACGCGCCGGCGATCTTCGCGACGGCCTGGTGCAGCGGGTAGTTCCACGGCGTGATGCCGCCGACGACGCCGACCGGGTCGCGGAGGACCAGCGAGTGCCCGAGCCGTTCCGGGGCCGCGAACCCGGGGTCGCGCAGCAGGGCCGAGGTGGACTCCAACACCCGCAGGGGCAGCCCGACCTGCACGGCGCGGGAGAAACGGATCGGCGTGCCGAGTTCGGCGGTGACCAGCTCGGCGAGGTCGGCGGCCCGGTCGGCCATCGCCGCGCGCAGGGCGTCGAGGTGGTCGGCGCGCTCACCCGGTTCCAGGGCCGCCCAGGCGGGGAAGGCCCGTTCCGCGGCGAGCACCGCCTCGTGCACGTCCTCGGGGCCGGCCGCCGCGACCCGGCCGAGCAGCTCCCCGGTGGCGGGGTCCTCCACGTCGATCGGCGTCGACGTGCGCGGGGCCGTCCACCGGCCGTCGAGGTACAGGCGGTCCGGGGGCAGCTGGTCGAGCAGCTGGGGCTGTGCTGGCACGGCGTCCTCCACGCGCTCGGGGTGTTCGGGAGTCGGGTGGTCGGGATGGGTCGTGGGTGGTCGGCGGTGCCTCGCCTCCGGGTGACGTGCGGCCCGTGGGCGGCGCCGGGACCGCACCGGGGTCAGGAGAGGCGTTCGACGACCATCGCCATGCCCTGCCCGCCGGCCACGCACATCGACACCAGGCCGAACTGGCCGTCCCGGACGCGGAGGCCGTGCAGCAGGGTGGCGGTCAGCCGGGCCCCGGTCATGCCGAACGGGTGGCCGACGGCGATCGCGCCGCCGTGCACGTTGAGCCGGTCCTCGTCGAGCCCCAGGTCGCGGTGGACGGGGATGACCTGCGCGGCGAACGCCTCGTTGATCTCGGCCAGGTCGAGGTCGCCGACGCCGAGCCCGGCGCGGCGCAACGCGAGCCGGCAGGCCGCCACCGGCCCCAGCCCCATGATCTCCGGGGACAGCGCCGACACCCCGGTGGAGCGGATGCGGGCCAGCGGGGTGATGCCGAGGTCCCCGGCGCGGTCCTCGTCCATCACCACCAGGGCGGCGGCGCCGTCGTTGAGCGGGCAGCAGTTCCCGGCGGTGACGGTCCCGTCCGGCCGGAACACGGGGGCGAGCCCGGCGAGCCGGTCCAGGGTGGTCCCGGGGCGGGGGCCGTCGTCGGCGGCGACGACGGTGCCGTCGGGGAGGGTGACGGGGGTGATGTCCTCGGCCCAGAACCCGTCGTCGAGGGCACGGGCGGCGGCCCGCTGCGAGCGCACCGCGAACTCGTCCTGTTCGCGGCGGCTGATCCCCCGGTGCTGGGCGACGTTCTCGGCGGTCTGCCCCATCGCCAGGTACACGTCGGGCAGTTCACCGGACAGGCGGGGGTCCTCCCAGGGTGGGGCTCCGCCGCCGGCGCGGGTGGCCGAGCGGGCCATCGCCGCCGCGTAGCGGGGGTTCTCACCCCGCCCGCCGGCCTGGGCGTCGGCGGGGCGGGCGATGCGGGACACGCACTCGACGCCGCCGGACACGTAGGCCAGGCCCTCCCCCGCGCGGATCGCGTGGAACGCCATCCGGGTGGTCTGGAGGGACGAGGCGCAGTGCCGACTGATCGTCGCGCCGGGCAGGGCGTCCAGGCCGAGCGACACCGCCACGACGCGGGCGATGTTGAACCCCTGCTCGCCGCTGGGGTTCCCGCAGCCGAGGTAGAGGTCCTCGACGTCCTCGACGGGCAGTTCGGGGACCTGGTCGAGCGCGGCGCGGACCATCGCGGCGGCGAGGTCGTCGGGGCGGACGTCGCGCAGCGACCCCTTCCTGGCCCTGCCGATGGGGGAGCGCGCTGCGGCGACGATGACGGCCTCGGGCATGGTCTCCTCCGGGTGCGGGCGGGGCGTGGGGCGGCGGGATCGGGGGCGTCGGCCGTGCGCCGGCCGCCGGCCCCGGGGCGGGGTGTTCCGGCTGGGCGGACCGGCACGGGACGGTCGGGTCCGGTCGTCCGGTCGGGGCCGGTCGGGTCGAGGGACGACGGGCCCGGGGTGGCGCCGGCAGCGGCGCCGGTCAGGCCGGCGACGGCTGCGGTTCGCCGGCCCCGGCCCGGCGGATGCCGCCCGGGGCCATCCCACCTGACCACGGGCCACCTCCCCTGTACAGCGGGGCCGGCGGCTTCTGGCGCCTTGCACAACCGGGGACGACGCCGCCATGTGACAGGGCACAGAACGCGACGACGACGCGGAGGGCACCGGCGCGGCCCCCTCGGTCGCCACACCCGCCGCGCCCTGGGGAAACACCGCTCACGACCGGCTCGCGGGCGCACAGTGGCCCCGGGAGGGGGGCCGAGCGGCGGTCTTCCGCCGGAGTTCACGCGTGCGTAACTTGGCCGGTGTGATCGGAAAGCCTGTCCACTCGGTCGGCCTCCGCATCCACGACCGAGGCGACGACGCCCTGGCGGTCACCCGACCGCGCACCGTGGCACGCGGTCGTGCCCGGACGGCCGCGCGGACCGCCGCGCCCCCACCTCGGTGTCCTGCCTGCTCCGCCCGGAGGTTCCGCCGCCGCCCGCGTCCCGCCCCACCCCAGCCGTGACCACCCGGCCACGGGTCGGCCCACCTGCCGGGTCGGAGCCTCGGGTGGCGGCTGGCCCCGCCACAGCGGCCCGCCACCCCGCTGGACCGCTCGCCGCGTCGGACGCGGCGGCAGCCGAGCCGTTGACCGCTGGCGCGGGCGCACCCACGGACCCGCCGCCCCCGACCCCGGGTCCGCCGCGCCCGGCTGAGGAACCGCCCGGAGTGGACCCGCCCCCGACGCCGCCCGGTCCGCCCGGCGGCGTCGCACCACTGCCGGACCGGGGAACGTCCGCGCCCGCGGCCCGCGCCGGGCCACCTCCCACCACCCTGGATCGCCTCCCCGCCGACACGCGCCGGCTGGTGCTGGTCGCCGCCGCCGCGACGGTGTTCGACGGGCCACCCGCCCTGGACCTGCTCCACCGCGCCGCCCGCCGCGCCGGGCTGTCCCCGTCCTGCCTGGACCCGGCCGAGGACACCGGGCTCCTCGTCGTCGACGGCGACCTCGTCCGGTTCCGCGACCCCCACCTGCGGGACGCCGTCTACCGGGAGGCGCCACCATCCCACCTGCGCGCCGCCCACGCGGTGGTGGCCGACGTCCTTGGCCCCGGGCCCGGCGGTCTCCGCCGGTTGTGCCACCGGGCGGCGGCCACCGTCGGCCCGGACGACCGGTTGGCCGCCGCCCTGGCCCGCGCCGTCGACCGGCACTCCCCGACCGGCCGGGGACCGCTGCTCGACCACGCCCAGTGCTCCACCGCGCTGGCCAGCGCGGCACGGCTCACCACTGACGCCCGCCGCCGCGCCCGCCGCGTCCTCGCCGCCGTCGACCACGCCTGGCTCGCCGGCGACCCCCGCCGGGCCTGGGCGCTGCTGACGGCCCCGGAGCTGCCGGCGGCCGACGACGACGTGGTCGGCCGCCGGGAACTCGTGCGGGGAGCCCTGGAACTGCGCGGCGGGGTGGTCTCCGACGCGCACGCCTCCCTGGAACTGGCCGCCGCCCTGTTGCGCCCCCACGGCGGACCGTTGGCGCGGGCGGCGCTCATGGACCGGTTGGCGGCCAGCTGGGCCAGCGGTGACCTCCCCCGGCACCTGGCCGCCCTCGACCACGCGGCGGCCGACGACCCACCCGGACCGTCCACGGCCGGGAACCGCCCCGCGGCCGGGAACCGCCCGCGGCCGAGACCCCGCACGCCCCGACCTCGGGGCACCGGCTGCCCAGGGCGCCCCGATTCCCCGACGTCCGCCTCGCGGCGCGCCTCGCCGGTGTCCGAGCGGCCGCCCACACCCAGCCCTGGGCTCACCCGGCGGCCACCCGGCCACACCCCCGGGAGGAGGGCTGGTCAGCTGGTGCGAGGCGCCCCGCTCGGCTGTGCGACCGACACCGTCCTGGACGGTCCACCGGCACCCGGGCATCCCGGGACCCGCACCCCACCCGAGGCCACCGAACGCCCACTCCCGGCGCCACGACAACCCCCGACCCGCCACGGCCCGGCCGGCACCCCTCGGGTTGGGAGGCCGACTACGCGGGCGGACTGGCGGCCGTGCTGCGCGGCCGGCCCACGAAGGAACCCCCTGCTGCGCAGGATGCTCGACGGCGAGCTCGACGGCGCCGTCCCCCTGTTCGCGGCCACCGTCGCCGCCCTCGCCGCCGGCCGCCCCGGGACGCCGCGACGGCGGCGGCCCGAGCGCTGGCCTCGGCCCGCGCCGGCGGGCCGGCCGCCCTGGTCCCGATCGCGCTGGAACACCTGGCCCACACCGAACTGGTCCTCGGCGACCACGCCCGCGCCCACTCCCACGCCTCCGCCGGGCTGCGCGCCGCCCACCGCGCCGGCCAGCCCAACCAGGCCACACACCACCGCGCGCTCCTCGCGTTCACCTCGGCCCTGCTCGGGGAGGAGGAGTCCTGCCACGACCACGCGGCCCGGGCGGCCAGGGAGGCCGCCGCCCGGGGACTGGTGTTCGCCGAAACCCTGGCCACCTGGGCACTGGCGATGCTGGACCTGGCGGGTCGCCGGCCCGAGACGGCCGCCGACCGGCTCCGCCCGCTGCTGGTCGGCAGCGGGCCACGCGGCCACTTCGCCGCCCGCGAGTTCGCCGTCCCCTCGCTGGTGGAGGCGGCCGTCCTCGCCGGCGACACCCACGGCGTCCACGCCCCGCTCCGGCGGTTCGAACGCTGGGCGGCGGCCACCGGCGACCCGGACCGGCGGGCACAGGCGCTGCGCTGCCGCGCCCTGCTCCACGCCGACGACAGCGGCGCGGACGCCCTGTTCCGGGAGGCGATCGACCTGCACGAACGGGCCGGCCAGGGCTTCGAACAGGGCCGCACCCGCCTGCTCCACGGGGAGGCGCTGCGCCGGCGCCGCAGCCCCGGAGCCGCCCGGGACCAGCTGCGCGCCGCGCTCGTCCTGTTCGAACTGTGCGGGGCCAGGCAGTGGGCGACCCGGGCACGCGACGAGCTCCGCGCGGTCGGCGACTCGCCGCCCCGGGCCGTCAACCTCGCGGGCCGCCGCCGGAGGACGGTCGACACCGACCGGCTCACCCCGCAGCAGCTGCGGATCGCCCGCGCCGTCGCATCCGGTAACACCAACCGGGAGGTCGCGGTGAGCCTGCGGCTCAGCCCGCGCACCGTGGACCACCACCTCCGCAACGTCTTCGCGACCCTCGGGGTGCGCTCCCGCGTCGAGCTGACGTTGCTGCTGTCGAACGGCGGCTCCGACCGCGACGACACCCCAACGGCCAGCGGCGTCGGCGTCGGCGTCGCCGTCGGGCGGCACCCCACCGGCCGGGAGGCGGCCGGGCAGGCGTCGGTGACCGCCCTGGCCACCGCGCACCGCCGGCGACTGCCACCGGGACAACAACCCGTGTTCGGTCGGCCCAGGAACCCGGCGACCACGACCAGCGGCGAGGCACCACCGCGTCCCACATCCGAGACCAGCGCCCCGCGCCGACGGTCCCTGCCCTCCCACCCGGGCGGCCAGGCCGAGGAGGCGGGCGCGTGACCCGCCCCGTCGAGCCGGCGCACCACGTCCCCTGCCCCTGGATGCCGGGTCCGGTGCCGTTCGCGGCCCCGTCCTCCCACCGGCGCAGCCCCGCAGGCCAGCCGCCAACCCTCGCCGCCCTCACCGCCCGCACCGCTCGGCGAGGGCGGCGAGGCCGCACCCCGACCACCGTCCCTGCCCCAGGGCCGCGCCCTGCCCCTCCACACAGGACGAGGTGAGACCCGTGACCAGACCCGCGTCGCCGCTCCGCCACCCCACCACCCCGGGCGAACCGACCGGCCGCACCGTCTTCGGCGGGCGGCCGCACGCGGACGCACGCACCCGCCCCCACGGGCCGGCCACCGGCAGGACCTCGGTCCGCGCCCCGCACGCCCTCCCCGGACTACCCGCCGCCGGCCCGCCGATCCGCTCCCGCGCCAGCGCCGAAGCCGTCGCCGTCGTCCACCACGCCGCCAGGAGCCTGCTCAGCGAACTCCCCCAGCTCACCGACCACCTCGTCGCGCTGCTGCGGGAACAGGAACCCGCCTACCGGTCGGCCGCCACCGACTTCGACGGCCTGTGGCGGGAGGTGCACGAATCGCTGGAGCACAACATCCGGTCGATCCTCGCCCCCCGGGAGACCCGGGAGTCCGCCCGCCGCTGCTCGTGGCGGATCGGAGCCGAACGGGCCGAGCAGGGGCTGCCCCTCGACGCCCTGCTGCACGCCTTCCGGTTGGGCGGTGGCGTGGTGTGGCAGGGGCTGGTCGACGCCACCACCCGCAGCGACCCCGACCGGGTGCACCTGCTGGTGCACGTCGCGGCCGACGTGTGGAACTTCGTCGACGAGCACTGCGGCCTGCTCGCCGACGCCTACCGCAAGGTGGAGGGCCAACTCACCCGGCGCCGGGAGGAACGACTGCGGGCCCTGGTGGGGGCGTTGCTGGACGGCAGCACGAGGCTGGCCGACGTGCCCGCGGTGGCCGCCGCCCTGGACCTCCCCCAGCAGGCGCGGTACGCGGTGGTGGTCGTCGCCGGGCAGGGCCGGGCGGTGCTCCGCGACCCGGGCCTGCGGGTCGGTGTCCCCGGAACCCGGATCATCTGGCACACCGGGGTGGAGGAGGAACTGGGCATCGTCCAGCTCGGGGACGTGGCGGTCGCCGACCTCGCCGCCGCCCTGACCGTCCCCCGGGGCTGCCGGGTCGGGGTGAGCCCCGCCGTGGAGGAACTGGCCGCCGTGGGCGCGGCCCGCCGTTTCGCCGACACCGCGCTGCGGACCTGCGAGGACGACGCCCAGGTCGCCCTGTTGGAGGACCACCTGCCCTCGGCGATGGTGGTGAGCTGCCCGGAGCTGTCGGCCGCGCTGACCCGGCGGGCCCTCGGCCCCGTCCTCGACCTCGACCCGCCGGACCGGAAGGTCCTGCTGTCCACCCTGGAGGTGTGGTTGGACTGCGACGGATCGGCGCTGCGGGCCGGCACCCGGCTGTTCTGCCACCGCAACACCGTGCTGAACCGGCTGCGCCGCTACGAACAGCTCAGCGGGCGGTCCCTGAACCGGCAGCGCGACCTGCTGGAACTCGCCCTCGCCCTGGAAGCCCAACGCCTCCTCGGCGAGTGAGGGGAACGGGGAGCGGGGTGTGCTGAGGTCGGTGCGACGTGGCCCACCGCGTTGGGCCGGGGCGGCCGGTGAGCGCGCAGCGGTGGCCCGGTCCTGCGCCGCTGAACGGGAACCGTTCCGCCGCACGGCTGGGAGGTGCGCCCGGCGATGCGGTGCCGCCAGCCCGCACCGGAACCGCGGCCTCCGGGGGACACTGGACGGCGGTGACGGTTCCCGGGCGGACCACCGGCCGAGCCGCCGCCCGAGGTGTACGGCGGGCCGCCGATCACCGAACGGCTGGCGACCGGCACCCCAGGACGTCGGGCTTCTCCGCCTCGCCTGCTGAACGCGAACACGGACGCCATCGCCGTCGCCGTGCCACAGGTCACGTCACAGCGAGGACGGCCGGCTGGCCAGCCGTCACCAGCCGACCCCGGCAGGCGGCCGGCGCCGGCCGACCCCCGTCTCGCACGCCCGCAAGCGCACGCCGACGACACGGCGGACCGTCATCGTGATCGGCGTGACACCGCGGTGCGCTGCGGAGGGGAAGTGCCACACCGTGTCCAGCTACCAACCTGACCGGGGAGGGTGGGTTTGGTCAGGTCGCGATTCCCATCCGAAGGGCGAGGCCCCGCAACGCGCCCGCACCGGCTTCCCTGCGCGACCGAACGAGCAGGCTGCTGACCGCGTCCCGGACGAGGGGGTGGTTGCGGACGCGGTGGGGGGCAAGTTTCTCGGCTTTCAGCAACAGCGCGAGGCCCCGCTCACGGGACCGGGTCTCCGAGAGCACCGCACGTCCCCACTCCGAGTAGAACGCCGCTCGCCTCCCCGCGTAGGGAATGACGTCAATGTCGATCTGCCCCGCGATCCTGTCCACGGCGCCGATGTCCTTCTTCTCCGAGGCGATCACCAGCGACCAGACGGCGACGTTGGTGGGGCCGAACCAGAGTCCCGCCCACGGAGACCCCGGGCCGCTCACTCGTCGCGCCGCGTCCCTAGCCTCCCGAACGTGTGCGTCCGCGACATCATGCTGGCCCGAGGCTACCGCCCCCAGCGCCGCGTTGAGGTGTACCTGGCCATACGCTTCGAGCACGCCCGGCTCGCCGATGTGCGGTTCCAGCGATCCGGCCGCAGCGGCCGAGAAAGCCACCTGTTCACGTCGCCGGCCAGGACCGAACGCCTGACCACGCATCCAGTAGCCCAGCCCCCGGAGCTGAGGATCGTCGAGATCCTCGGCGATCGTCCTGACGTGCGTGTACGCCAGGGCCGGCAGCCCCACACCGTGCAGTGCTTTCGCCGCGTCCATGATCGCCTGGTAGGTGGAGGCGAGCCACTCACCGGCCTGTCGCCGATGAGGCCCCGAGGCGTACAGGACCAGGAGTTCACGTACGAGGCGCGGCGCGAGATCCGCCAGGGCCAGGTAGTCGCAGGCGTGGCGGGCAGCGTTGACGCTGTCGATGGCCGCCGCCAGCGCGGGAAGCGGGCGCGGCGTCGTGTCCTCCGGCCGTTCTCCGGGCATCGCGGAGGTGAGTGCGCTGTCCAAGGACTGGATGACATCGTGTGCGCTCTGGTCACCACGGCGGAGCGTCTTGTGCGGTTCCGACGTCAGTGACGAGGGGGCGACCCGCAGGGCCGACGCGAGCGCTTCGAGCAACGACCGTGAACTCACCGCACGCCCGCCGAGTTCGATCCGCGAAAGGTAGGACCGGCTGATACCGGCAAGGCCAGCGACCGAGGACGCGGTCATGCCCCGCCAGTGCCGGATCTGCCGAATCCTCGTGCCGATGAGGTCGTCTTCGAGTTTCACCGAGGTCCCCTTCGCCGCACGAACCCGCCGCTGCCGTACGCCAGCGTAGGCTTGTCCCATGCTGGTGAGGACCATCCGATCCGGTGACTCGTTCCTCCCCGCCGACAGCCAGTCGCCTGGTCAGGTGGGGACACCAACGGTTGGCCGCTCGTCGAGCGACCGGCGCGGTACCGCACGACGCCAGGTGGAGCAGACGACGAACGAGGCCCGCTCCGGGAGCTGCCCGTCGCTGCGAGACCGTCACGACGCGAGCCTTGCATGCGCTCGCCCGGCTGCCTGTGTCGCGTGGCCCGCGGCACCCGCCTGCGAGCTCGACATCCTGCGGCGGCCGGGGGCGGGCTGACGGCCGAGCACCGGGCGGGTTGGGCGCGACGCGCACGGTAGGCTTGCGCACGGAGATTTCAGCGAACCCCCCGGGTCAGATGTCAAACCTCAGGTTCACTGCAAAAGCGCCGCCAAAAGCACCGTGCAAGAAGGCCCTGACCAGCGACTTTACTCTCGGGTCCTCATCGCTCCTACGAGGAGTTCCAACGAGGAAGAGCGCCGGAAGGCGCGGGACCTGGGGCTCGTCCTCATCGCTCCTACGAGGAGTTCCAACGGCACCATGAGTGGTGTCCGACCATCGGACACCCCGGTCCTCATCGCTCCTACGAGGAGTTCCAACCGCCGACCGTCGGCAACGCCGCGCCGAGCGCGACGAGTCCTCATCGCTCCTACGAGGAGTTCCAACAGGTCAACGACCACGTCGAGGTCCCGAGCCGTGGGTGTCCTCATCGCTCCTACGAGGAGTTCCAACAGGTCAACGACCACGTCGAGGTCCCGAGCCGTGGGTGTCCTCATCGCTCCTACGAGGAGTTTCAACGCGAGGCGAGCGGCCGCGAGCGGAGCAGCCGTGGGGGTCCTCATCGCTCCTACGAGGAGTTCCATCCGGCCGGTCACGAGGTCAGACACGGCGCCGGATCTCGTCCTCATCGGTCCTAGGGCGAGTTTCAGCTCAGCCCACGCTGGTTCTGAATGGTCACCAGGTGTGGCTTAGCTCTTGCGACGGATTCCAGCGGGGCCACGTACTGGGTCTCCGCAGGGGCGCAACTCCGACTCCGCATCACGGCTACGCGGAGGCTGCCAAGTCACCGTAGAAGGGGCAGACGGCTCAGGCCGCGAGTCGAGTCCATGCCAGCGGCGCTCCACGATCCAGCAGGGTCAACGGTGCCCGGCTGCGCCTCGCTCGCGGGCGAGGAGAGCCATGCCAGCGCCCCGCAGCTTGCCCCTGCCGTTGCCTCCGTTCGAGGGCCCAAAGCTCGAATACCGCCATTTGGAGTACCCCTTACCGCCAATCCTGAGCTCCCACTGCTGAGGGTGCCTGCTCGCGGCCGAACTTTCAGCGAACCTCACTCGCTGCGCGAGACCCGGGGGGTTCGCTGAAAGAGCAAGATCACCTGGATAGTTGGCACGGCCGCGGATTGGGCTAAGTGGGTGAAACTTGACCGGTAGCCCCTGGCGGAAAAGTCACTGATGGCGTCGCTGGACGCCGGCCCGAACGAGCGCACGGAGCCCTACTCGCGGCTCAGCGACGCCCGAAGGGAGGCGATCCAGAGGCTCCACCGGGGATGGCGATACGCACTCACCGCGCAGGCAGCGACCAACACCTGGAACGACGAAACCGCAGGTAGAGACTCTTGCAGAGTCCAGAACTCCCGCCCGCGAGCGGCCACCAACAGCAGAACGTCGCGATGTTGACGTCGGAAATTTTCCCTGTACAACGACACAGCTTTCCGGGAATGGTTCACCTCATCCGACGCTTCCGTAACCGCACTCCCCCGGTCGGCGGCGTGTGGTAGTCACTGCTCCCGAAGACAGCGGATTGGAGGTGCGATGCGACTGCGAGCAACGGTGACCACGACAGCCCCCGGCATTCCGTGGGCGGAGGTTCTGCGGCCGGGACGGGGAATCGTCTACCAGATGTTGGGGGACAACGCCCCCGCGTTGGGCGCCGAGCTGCACAGCGCCGGGTTCGGTCCCCACCGGCTCGTGCCGGTGGGGTGTGGGGCTCCCCGTTTCCCACGAGCGCGGCGTCAACGGGGTCGCTACGCGGCGGGCGGTGAGGGGACGCTGGAGTTCGGTAGCCCCCTGCCCGAGGTGATCGAGGCGTTGGCCGCCGGCCTTGCCGGGGCTCGGGTCCTGGACTGGGGCGGTGTCGCGCTGCGGGTCCAGAACGTGGTGAGCGTGCCGGCTCCCGAGTTCTCGGACGGCTCGGCGCGCCTGGCGACGACGACACCGGTGGTGGTGAAGGGGCCGCCCGCGCGGGATGCGGCGGGGGCCCGGCTCCGGTCGCAGCGGTGGCTGTTGCCCGGTGAGCCGGAGTGGGACGTCTTCTTCGTCCGGAATCTGCGCCGCAAGGCCGAGACGCTGGGGTTGGACCCGGAGATCTCGTTGACCGAGGTATGGCGGGTGGGCCCGAAGAGGTCCTTCGCCGTTGGCCAGGGCGACACCGTCGGTGCGAAGGTGGGTGCGGCGGTTGGGGTGACCTTGGTGGGGTCTCCCGACACCCTGGCCGCCGTGTGGTCGTGGGGTTTGGGAGCGGCGAACATCGCCGGTTTCGGGGCGGTGGAGACGTGACCGCGGCCGACATGCGGGCGACCAGCACCGGGGAGCCGTTCCTGGTCGAGTTGACGGCCCACCCCCTGCAACGGGTGGGTGCGTTCGCGTTGGCCGTGCTGGCGAAGGAGTCACATCCGCGGCGGGTTTCCGAGGACAGGTTCCTCCGCGTGTGGAACCGCATGACCGAGGACGCGGTGGCGGCGACGCGGGAGACCGACGCCAAGCAGCCGGGGGCGTTCCTCCTGTCGGCCTCCTACGCCCTGTGGCCCAACAGCAAGATGAACATCCCGAGCCTGCGGAAGCTGAGCGCGGACCAGCGCGGCCAGGCGGTCGTCGAATGGCGGACTCCGCGTCCGCCGGAGTCCTGGCCCGAGGCGCCCTGCGCGCTGTGCGGGCGACGGGCGTGCGGCTTCTACGGGAAGGTGGACGTGCCGCTGGCGATGTCCACCGAGTACCGGAACACCACGGTCGTCGGTCACGACGGGATGCCGCTGTGCCGGACCTGCCTGGGCAGCTTCTACGCCCTGCCCTACGCGTGCCACTTCCAGGGTGGTCGCGCGACGATCACCCACGCCTGGGACGAGGACTTCCTTTCCTTCGCCACTCGGCACCAGGTCGAGGACACCCGGAAACGCATCGGGAGGGTTTCGGTCACCCCCAGCAAATGGCCGGCGTACGTCCGGGAGAGCCTGCTCGTGAACCGGATCCGCGCCTACGGGCACCCGGTCCGGTCGGACGTGTCCCTCATCATCTTCACCAACAACAACCAGGAGCAGGAACTCACCGAACAGCGTATGGACCAGCCGCTCGTCGAGTGGATTCACGCCGTCCGACAGGACAGGACGTCGGACCCCTGGAATTCATTGGAACGCGCGTGCCATTCGGAGAAGGTTCCCGGTGCGGCGGCGCTGGCGGGTGAGCTGGTGCGGTCCCCGCGAAGGCTGCCCGCGAAGGTCCTCCGATACCTGGTCCCCCTGCTGACCTCGGCACCCGACACGCGTGACGAGATCAGGCAGCTCGTCGGCGCGCTCCGCTCCTTCGTAGGAAAGGTCCTGCACGTGAACGACCGCGAACTCCAGGAGATCGAGGGCCTCGGCAAACGAACGGCGGCCCTCATGATGGCCACGAGGAAGAAGGTCAAGCCCTTCGTGGTGGCGTACCGGAAGTCGACCACGTTCCGGAAGTGGTTCAACGACGGTGCCGTGGAATGGCTGTTGTGGCGCGACCGCGAGGAACTGACCTCCCTGATCGACACCACCGAGCCCTTCGTCACGCCCACTCACCTGAGGTGGCTCTTCGAACCGGACGAGCAGGCGTGGTTGCGGCGCAACCTGCTGTTCGTCGCGGTGATCCACGAGCTCCACTCCCAGGGCTACCGCCCTGACTCGGACGACACCCGGTCGATCGAGGACACCCTGCACACCGACGGCGAGGACAAGGAGAACGACGAGTGACGTACCTGGTGGGCACCCTGGTGCTGGAGATCAAGGCGGGGGCGCCGAACAACGGTCGCGGCGAGGACAACGTCGGCAAGGTCAAGGCGACCCGGGTTGGTAACCGGGTCTTCCCCTACGTGTCGGCGCAGGCGGTCCGGCGGTGGTGGCGGGACTCGCTGCCGCCCGGTGAGGCCCGCTCGCCGGTGATCCGCTCCGGCAAGGGCGCCAAGCAGCAGGCCCATACCCAGGGGCGCGGGGACCTGTACCTCGACGACGACCTGTTCGGGTACATGGTCGCGATCGAGAAGAAGTCCTTCAACCGGGACACCGTGTTGGCCGTGGGTACGGCCGTGTCCGTGGCACCCCGGCAGGTCACCCACGACTTCGGCACGATGAGCCGGGGGTTCGAGGTGGGCGCGGACCCGGTGATCCACGAACACGAGCACTACACCGGCGACCTGGCCTGCCCCGTCCTGCTGGACCTCGCCCGCCTCGGCACCTTCCAGTTGGAAGGGCAGGGCAACCGGCCCGATCTGAACCCGGACGCCGCGAAGGAGGCGCGGGTGAACGGGGCGGAGGAGATCGACTTCCGGTTCGGGCAGGCCCTGCGCCTGCCCCTCGCCGAGCGCCGGCGCCGCGCTGCCGTGTTGTGGCGGACGCTCGCGGAGCTGCGGGGCGGGGCGAAGCAGGCCCTGCACTACGGTGAGCGGTCACCCGCGCTGGTCATCCTGGCGCCCGTGAAGGGCGGCAACAACCCCTTCACCCGGCTGCTGCGCCACGACTTGGGGGAAACCGTCGTCGCGCTCGACGTGCTGCGGGCGGAGATGCGGGCGTGGGAGGACGAACTCGACGGCCCCGTGCGCATCGGGTGGGCCCCGGGCTACCTGGAGAGGCAGCGGGACGCGGCGGAACGCGAACTGAAGGATCTTGTCGACTCCGGGCAGGTCGTGTTCGACCACCCCCGCGTCGTTCTCCGCCAGTTGGCGGCGGAGTTGGAGGGTGGCGACCTCGATTCCTGGTTCGAGGACCGCTCGTGAGTGTCCCGGCTCTGGAGGTCACCTTCGACGCCTCGGTGGCCTCCTTCCGCAATCCGCTGTACCCCGGGCTCCAGGTCGGGCTGCCCTGCCCTCCGCCCTCCACCGTCGGGGGTCTGCTGGCGGCCGCCGCCGGTGGGTGGGGCCAGGTTCCGCGTGACACGCGGTTCGCGCTGTGCTGCCACGCCGAGGGGCATGGAACGGACCTGGAGACCTTCCACCCGCTGGCTGAGGGGGTCAGGCAACCGAGTCCGGTTCCCAAGGATCGCGACTACCTCTGGGGTGTCCGGTTGACGGTCTGGCTGTTCGAGGACCTCGACCGGTGGTACCGCCGGTTCCGCCGGCCGGTGTGGCCGCTGCGGCTGGGGCGCAGCCAGGACCTCTGTTCGGCACGGGCCGCGTGGGTGGACCTGCGGGAGCAGCCGGGCAGGCAGGGCACGGCGCTGCTCGTGGACCGCCCGGACGCGGTCGGTACCCGGCTACGGCTCACTACGGCGATCAGCGTGGACCGGGCCCGGATGCGGTGGGACGACTACCGGCATTCCAGTGATGCTGCCGCCGCCCGGGGTGTGCTGGACGATGGCTGGTCCACGCACGACGGTCAGGCCGTCGTGCCCCTACCCCCGACCCATCCCGAGGTAGTGGAGGCACGCTCGTGACGGAGGACCTGCCGCACCTGTGGGCCAAGAGCCCGGCGAAGGAGGCGACGATCGGGGAGAGCCTCACCGAACACAGCGCCCGGACGTCGGCGGTGGTGCCGTTGATCCGAGCCAGGATCGGCGTCGTTGACGGCATCTGGGACGAGTCCTGGTGGCCCGCCGTCCAGCTGGCCGCGCTCCTCCACGACGGCGGCAAGATCGACCCCGGTTTTCAGCGGCAGGTGCGGACGAACACCCGCTGGGGCCTGCGGCACGAGGTGCTGTCGTTGGGCTTCGTCGACCTGCTCGTCACCGATCAGGAGGTTCGCCGTCGCGTGGCGGCGGCGGTCGTCACGCACCACCGTCCGTTGCACGGGGACGCGACGCGCTCGATCCTGCCGGACAACCTCTCCCAGGACCAGCAGGCGTTGGGGCAGGCCTTCACCGTCGCCGAGGACGACGGGACGGTGCGAGCGCTGGCGGCCTGGTTCGCCGACGCGGCGGCCCGGGTGGGTCTGCCGGTGGATCGGAGCCGGCTGGGCGGGCTCACCCGTGACGACATCCGCGCAGGCACCCTGACCTTGCTCCGTGATCTCGCCGAGGACTGGTGGTATCCGGGGACGGAGCAGGGCGGCCTGCCCTGGGTCCTGCTCCAGGGTGTCGTCACGATAGCCGACCACGTCGCCTCGGCCCATGGCGAACTGCTCACCGGGGAGCCCCTGCGCGGCTACGGTGACCGGGTTCGGGTCCGGCTGGCGGCTGCTGGGCACCGCCTGACCCGCGCCCAGGAGGAAGCCGCCGCGGCACACCACCTGCTGCTGGTCTCGCCGACGGGCAGCGGAAAGACGGAGGGCGGCCTGCTGTGGGCTGAGGCGGCGTGGCGACAGGTCGCCGAGCAGCGGAACGCCCTGCCCCGCGTGTTCTACGTGCTCCCGTTCCTGGCGTCCATCAACGCGATGGCGTTGCGCCTCCAGGAGGAGGACGGCGTCGAGGACGTCGGGGTGCTGCACTCCAGGGCGGGCATGTTCCACCTGAACGAACTCATCGAGGCCCGGGCCGCCGGCTCCGATGACCGCCCCGAACCGACCGTCGAGGACGCCGCCACCGCGCTGGACCACGTCAACGCGAGCCGCACCCACCGCGAGCTGTTCCGCGTGACCACGCCCTACCAGTTGCTGCGAGCCGCGTTCGGCGGTCCGGGTGACTCGTCCACCCTCGCCGACACCGTGAACAGCGTCTTCCTGTTCGACGAGCTGCACGCCTACGAACCCCGTCGTCTCGGAATGCTCCTCGCCATGATCCGGCTGTGGACACAGGAACTGGGAGGACGGGTGGGGGTGCTGAGTGCGACACTGCCCGAACGGTTCCGGCGCATCCTGCGCGACACCATCGCCGGCCGGTTGGACGTGGTCGACGGGTTCGCCGGCGTGCGCCACACACCGCGCCACCGGCTGCGGATCGGCGGCGGGCACCTCACCTCGCCGGAGTCGGTCGACCGGATCGCCGCCGATCTCCACGCCGGTCAGGCGGTATTGGTGGTGGCCAACAACGTCGCCGACGCCTTGGACCTCTACGACCTGCTCGGGCCGGTGGCCAAGGAACAGGGTGGGGAGGCGGTGCTGCTGCACTCCCGGTTCCGCAACTGCGACCGCGCCCAGAAGGAGAAGCGGATTCTCGAGCTGTTCGGGACGGATCGCCGGTCGTCCCGAGGGCTCCTGGTGGCCACCCAGGTCGTGGAGGTGAGTCTCAACGTCGACTTCGACGTCCTGCACACCTCCGGTGCAGCGCTGGAGGCGCTGTTGCAGCGGTTCGGGCGGGTCAACCGCCGTGGGAAACGAGCACCCGCGTCGGTGTGGGTGTGCGAGCCGGAGTACCGGAGGCGGCGCGGCGGAGGTGAGGAGACCTGGGCTGACGGAGTGTATGACGAGGTCCCCACCCGCCTGTGCTGGGCAGCCCTCCAGAACCACGACGGGGAGACCATCGACGAAGCCGACGCCCAGCAGTGGCTGAACGCCATCTACGACTCGCCGTGGGGCGACACCTGGGAGAAGGAGGTGCTGGTCTCCCAGGAGCGGTTCGACGAGGACTACCTCGACTTCCGCAGCCCGTTCGCGGACCGCGAGGGCCTGCGGAAGGAGTTCTTCGCGACCTTCGACGGCGTCGAGGCCATCCTCAGCGACGACCTCGCCGACTACCAGGCCGACCGGCGCCAGGGTGAGAAGGGGCAGGGCGCCCTCCTCGCCTCCCGGTTCCTGCTGCCGCTACCCGTCCACCTCAGCTCCAGCGGCCACTTCGACCGCCGGCACGGGATCACCGTCATCAACGGCGACTACCACCCGGAGCTCGGCCTCAAGGGCATCGTGAGGGAAACCCGCTACCAACCAGGAGAGATTCTGTGATCAGCGCCGACGATGTGGGTGGAGTCCACATCAAGTACCTGTACCACTGCCGGCGCCAACTCTGGTTGTACTCCCGGGGCTTCCGACCGGAACAGCTCAGCGAGACGGTCGCGCTGGGCACCGCCATCCACGACATCTCGTACTCCCGGTTCAGCCCGGTCGACCTTGGGGCCGCCACCCTGGACCACCTGGACAACCAGCTGTGGGTGCACGAGGTCAAGCACTCCGACAAACGCCGTGAAGCCGACCGAGCCCAGGCCCGCCACTACTGCCACCAGCTGACCAGGGTCGGCGTCGACGTGCAGGGGGCGGTGCTCCACTACCGGTCACCACGGAAAACCGAACGGTTCCCCTATACGGAGGAGGAACACATGCACGCGTCCGAGGACATCGAACAGGTCGTCGCCACGATCGCCCTCCCCGAATCACCTCCGCGCCTCCCGAAGAGCCGCTGCCGAGGGTGTAGCTACAGCGACTACTGCTGGAGCGTGTGATGCCAGCGGCCTCCCGAACCTACTGGCTGCTCAACCCGTGCCGACTGCGTCGCCAGGACGACAGCATCCGCGTCGAACGCGAGGGGAAGCCCCCGGCTTTCGTCCCCATCGAGGATGTTCGCGACATCATCGCGCTGGCCGAGGTGGACCTCAACACCTCGATGATCAGCTTGTTGAACAAGCACCGGGTCGCCATCCACATCCTCTCCCACTACGGCGACTACGCGGGCTCCTTCCTGCCCGCCGAGACCTCGGTGTCAGGAACGGTGGCGCTCAACCAGGCGCGCATCGCCAGCGACGACGGGGAGTCCCTGACGATCGCCCGCAGCCTCGTCGACACCGCCGCGTTCAACATCCGCCGCGTCATCGACCGCAAGCTCCTCACCCGGCCCTACGGCGTCCTGACCGAGGCACTCGAGGCGGCGACCACCCGCGAACAGCTCATGGCCGCCGAAGGCAACTTCCGACGCAGCGCGTGGGAGGCCCTCGACACCAAGCTGCCCGACTGGCTCCAGCTCGACGGACGCAGTAGGCGGCCGCCCCGCAACGCCGGCAACGCGGTCATCAGCTTCATCAACGGCACCGTGTACGCGCGGATCCTGACCGGGCTGAGGCTCACCCCGCTGCACACCGGAGTCGCCTTCCTCCACGCCAGCACGCAACGACACCGCCACTCCCTGGCACTCGACCTCGCCGAGGTCTTCAAACCGCTGTTCGCCGAGCGCATCCTGCTGCGCCTGGCCAACCGCAAGCAGCTGAAGAAGCACCACTTCGACGTGGGAACCAACCAGGCGATGCTCAGCGAGGCGGGCCGGGAGTTCATCGTGAAGACGGTGCGCGACGACTTGGCGGAGAGCGTCAACCACCGCACGCTCGGCCGCAAGGTCACGTACGACGAGTTGATCTACCTTGACGCGCTCGCGCTGACCCGCACCTGCCTTGAGGGCACACCGTACAAACCGTTCCGGATCTGGTGGTGAGGGTGTACACCATTCTCGTGTACGACACGGCGGCGGAACGCAATGCCGGTGTGTTGCGGACGTGCCGAAGGTACCTGCGCCACCAGCAGCGGAGCGTGTTCGAGGGGGAACTCAGCGCGGCCCAGTTCGTACGCCTCCGCGAGGAACTGCGGCAGCGCATCGATGCCGACTACGACCACATCCTCGTCTACACCTTCCCGCCAGGTACCGACCCGCAACGCCAGGCATGGGGACGCCCGGACGACGAGCCGCCAGATATCCTGTGACCACCTCATTTCAGCGAACCCCCCGGGTCGGATGTCAAACCTCGGGTTCGCTGCAGAACAGCCCCCAGAATCCCACTGTAGATACCTTGTGACCAGCGACTTTACTCTCGGGTCCTCATCGCTCCTACGAGGAGTTCCAACCGCTTTGCTGGCGGCGGGGAACAACCCCAACTTCGTGTCCTCATCGCTCCTACGAGGAGTTCCAACGCTTTGTTCGGCGGGCCCCTGATGGCGCTCCGACGGGGTCCTCATCGCTCCTACGAGGAGTTCCAACGCGGGCACCCTGGGGACGACGGTGACGGCCTTCGAGTCCTCATCGCTCCTACGAGGAGTTCCAACCGGATCAGAATGTGGTGCGCCGGGTACAGCGCGCGTGTCCTCATCGCTCCTACGAGGAGTTCCAACAGGAGGCGGGCCACGTCGGGGCCGGTGAGGTCGCCGGTCCTCATCACTCCTACGAGGAGTTCCAACGCGACGGAACGCGGCGCGTTACCCGAAGTGATCGGCGTCCTCATCGCTCCTACGAGGAGTTCCAACTCCGTCTCCGCCCAGATCCTGCCGTCGTGGGGGCCTCGTCCTCATCGCTCCTACGAGGAGTTCCAACAGGACACCTCGGCCCCGCAGATGGGGCACGTCCTGGTCCTCATCGCTCCTACGAGGAGTTCCTACTCAACGACCAGGAGTGCCGGGCTGGTCCGGAATGCCCTCGGGGCTCCTGCTGGTTGTGTCATCGCGGTCGTCAGGAGCTGGTGGTCTGACGCCCTGCCATCGGCCAACGTCGAGGCGAGGCTCGGCCCCCGCCTCGACGGAACACTGAACGACGTTCAGCGGTTCGGGTTCATCGCGCCTCCGAGGAACTGACGAAGTCGGTTTCCACTCGCGTCGTCGCTGATCTCGGCCGCCTCAGAGCAGGCGGACACGATCACTCTTCAGCGACGCTGACTGAGGAGAGTTGAGCGTGACGTTACCCATCACACCGCCGCTCACGCCTGTGCTCACACGGTTCGATGCCACCCGCCCGACACCGAGGCGCGTAAGCCGCTTCCACAGCAGGCCGGAACCCCGCCCCGGGCCGGGTGGCCGGCTTGCCTCGCTGGAAGGGACGAGGTCCAGGCTCGTCCTGTCGGCAGCGCGCGCCCGTTCCTTCGGTCGGAGCTGCCGAACGTCCGCGTACGACGTCGTCTGGGCGGTGCTCCGTGGCGCGGTGCTCGCGGAACTGCTGACCGCGGGCTGGGTCGTGGCCCGCTCCCAGCGTGTTCGGGACGCGGTGGAGATCCGGTACCGGGTCTGGCGGCTGCGTGTTCGGCGCCGCCGGGGTCGTGATCGGGGGCGGCATGACGGCACAGGTTGACGCGGCGTTGGGCGCGCTGGTGCGACACGGCTTCGTGTTCCGCCATGCTCAGGGGGATCGCTACGTTCCGTGGACCCTGTTCGGTCAGCGGCCGCGAGGCGCGTACGGCGACTACCTGCACGTCAGCGGGCCGGACGACTGCCTGGCTGCCCGGATGCGGACATCCTCGCAGCCCGCGCCGTCCGACGTGGTGTGGTGCGAGGAGGGAGCGTTTCTGGACACCGTGTCCGCGCTGTTGTCCCTGCCAGCCCCGGATGACGCGAACGCTCCGAGACTGGCGACACGTCGGACGGCGGCGCTGTGGACTCCCGGCATGCCGCTGGGCTGATCGTGGACCAGCGGTACGGCACGGCCAGGGTAATGGCGCCGAAGCGCCCAGTGTGCGACGAAGCGCCGCCGGTGGCTCGGTGGCTGTCCTGCGACCGGCACGGCGACCCCTGGTCATGGCCGTCAGCGTCATGACCAGGGCGTCGCGGTGGTCAGCCGTCGCGCGAGCGGGTTTCCGCTTCTCGTTCGACGGCTCGATCTCGGGGAAACGGCGGATACCACCCGCACCCGATGTCGATGCCAGCCCGGCGGTGGCAGGAGGAACGCGTGGAGCGGGGGTACCGGCGGCCAGCCGCCCTCCGCCCGTCGGCGATGCCCGGGTTCGGGTGCCGAGGCCCCTTCCCGCGACGCCTCCCCCGGTACTCCCACAGGCTGTGAACTGCTGGCGGATGACCCGGCTCAGCCGGCTTCCGCGCCCGGCTCCGCCGCGAGTCTCCGGCGCAGTTCGCGTTTGAGGACCTTGTGGGAGGGGCCCAGCGGCAGTTCGTCGACGAAGCGCACGTGGCGGGGGTACTTGTGCTTCCCCAGCAGCGGCCGGGACCAGGACACGAGGGTTTCCTCGGTGACGGGTTCGCCGCCCTCCTCCGCGACGACGACAGCGCACACCTCCTCCCCGTACACCGGGTCGGGGAGGCCGATGACGGCGACCTGCCGCACGGAGGGGTGGCGGGCCAGGACGTCCTCCACCTCGCGGGGGTAGATGTTGTAGCCGCCCCGGATGACGACGTCTCCCTTGCGGTCGACGACGCGGACGAAGCCGTCGGCGTCCTTGGTGCCCAGGTCGCCGGTGCGGAACCAGCCGTCGACGACGACCTGTTCGGTGGCCTGCGGGCGGTTGAGGTAGCCGGCGAAGACGTTGTGGCCGCGCACCACGATCTCGCCGAGCTCCCCCTCCCCTAACAGGCGAATCCGTTCCGGGTCCTCCAGTTCGGCGATCTCCACCTCGACGCCCCAGATGGCGTGGCCGACGGTTCCGGCGCGGGTGCCGAACCTCGGTTGGCTGGCGGTGGCCACCGGTGACGTCTCGGACAGCCCGTAGCCCTCGTAGATCTGGGCGTCGAAGGTGGTGCTGAACCCTTCGAGCACGGGGACGGGGAGGGCGGCGCCGCCGGAGACGCACAGCCGCAGCGCGGGCAGCCGGTCGTGTCGGCTGGCGGCGGCGAGCAGTGCGACGTACATGGTGGGGACGCCGTGGAAGACGTCGACGTCTTCCCGCAGCATCAGGTCGATCGCGGTGTCCGGGTGGAACCGGGCGAGCAGGACGAGGGTGCCGCCGGCCCGGAAGCAGGCGTTCATGCTGACGGTCTGGCCGAAGGTGTGGAACAGCGGCAGGCAGCCCAGTACGACGTCGGCGTGGCGGACCTCGTTGGCGTCGAACGCGGAGATGGTGGCGTTCATGACGAGGTTGAGATGGGTGAGCACGGCGCCTTTGGGTTCGCCGGTGGTGCCGCTGGTGTAGAGGACGACGGCCGGGTCCTCCGGTGCGGTGGTCTCGGCCACCGGGAGGGGGGTGGTGGTGTCGGCGAGCTGGTCCAGCGACGGGACGGGCGTCGACCCGTCGGCCGCCCCGTCAGCGGGGATGCCGGCGTCACCGCCGGAGGGGGCGCCGCCGACGGTGACGAGGGGGACGCCGGCCTCGGCCGAGGCGGCGGCGCCCACGGCGGCCAGCGCGTGGTGGCAGACGAGCAGGTCGGCTCCGCTGTCCCGCAGGACGTGGGCCATCTCCGGGGCGGTGAACAGCAGGTGGACGGGGACGACGACGCAGCCGGCGGCGAGGGCCCCGTAGTAGGTGGTGGGGAACTCCACGGTGTTGGGGGCCAGCAGGGCGACGGTGGGACGCGGTCCGGGGCACAGCTCGCGGAGGGCGGCGGCGTAGCGGAGGGAACGCTGCCAGAGTTCGGCGTAGGTGACGCGGTTGTCGCCGTCGACGACACCGACCTTGTCCGGGTGTCGGAGCGCGGATTCGCGCAGGACGCTGGTGAGGGAGAGGGTCGCGGTCACGCCTCCTCCTCGGGGTAGAAGCGGCTGAGGGATTCGGCGACGCAGCAGGGTTTGTCGGCGCCGTCGGCCTGGATGGTGACCAGCAGGTGGACCTGGACGGCGTCGCCGACCTGGTGGGCCTGGTCGAGGCGGGCGGTGGCGCGGACGGTGTCCCCGGTGCGGAGGGGCGCGGGGAAGCGGACCCGGTTGAGGCCGTAGTTGACGATCAGTCTGGCGCCCCGCACCCGGTAGAGCCCTCGGATGAACGAGGGCAGCAGGGACAGGGTGAGGTAGCCGTGGGCGACGGTGCCGCCGAAGGGGCCGTGCGCGGCGCGGGTGGGATCGGTGTGGATCCACTGGTGGTCGTCGGTGACGTCGGCGAAGGTGTCGACTCGTTCCTGGTCGATGACGGTGGCCGGTCCGGGTCCGAGGTGGTCTCCGGTGGCGTCGAGGAGGGCGGCGGGCGAGTCGAAGATCCTCATCTGGCACCGCCGGGGGCGGCTGGGGGCGTCCGGCGGGCGGTGTCGCGCGGGCGCTGGCGGGAGGTGGGCCGGTCCGGGTGGTGCGCCGGGTCGGCGGCTCGGGGCGGGCTGTCCTCGGTTCGTCGTTGAACGTGAGGTTCACCTGGCGACCTCCGGTGTGGGTGGGGTGGGTGGGGTGTGCCGGGTCAGCGGGATCCGCCGTTGACGTAGAGGGTCTGGCCGGTGACGTAGGAGGCGTCGTCGCTGGCGAGGAAGGTGATGGTGGAGGCGATTTCCTCGGGGGTGGCGACGCGGCGCAGGGGGATCTGTTCGGCGGCGCGTTCCTGGTGCTTCTCGGGTTCGAAGCCGACGCGGCGGGCGGTGGCGGCGGTCATGTCGGTGGCGACGTAGCCGGGGGCGACGGCGTTGACGCGGATGCCGAAGGGGCCGAGTTCGAGGGCGAGGGTGGCGGTGAGCCCCTGCACGCCGGCCTTGGCGGCGGCGTAGTTGGACTGTCCCCGGTTGCCGAGGGCGGAGCGGCTGCTCAGGTTGACGATGCGTCCCGACCTGGCCTGGACCATGTGTGCCTGTGCGGCCTGGGTGCAGAGGAACATGCTGGTGAGGTTGGTGGTGAGGACGGCGTTCCAGTCGGGCAGGGTCATCTTGAACAGCAGGTCGTCGCGGGTGATGCCGGCGTTGTTGACGAGGATGTCGAGCCGGCCGAACTCCGCGACGACGTGGTCGGTGGTGGTCTGGACCGAGTCGGGGTCGGTGACGTCGCAGCCGAGGGCGAGGGCTCGGCCGCCGGTGCGCTCGATGTCGGCGGCGACCTCGGCGGCGCGGTCGGCGTTGAGGTCGACCACCGCGACGGCCGCGCCTTCCGCCGCGAGTCGGCGGGCGGTGGCGGCGCCGATGCCCTGGGCGGCTCCGGTGACGATGGCGGCGGTGTCGGTGAATCCCCTCATGCTCGGGTGTCCTCTCGTGGGTGCTGGGCTGGGTGGCCGGGATGGGGCACGTCCGGGGCCGGGACGGCCGGGCTGGTCAGCTGAAGGCGGCGACGCCGGTGAGGGACCGGCCGATGACGAGTTGCTGGATCTGGCTGGTTCCCTCGTAGAGGGTGGTGACCCTGGCGTCGCGCAGGTAGCGGCTGACGGGGTACTCGTCGACGTAGCCGTACCCGCCGAAGACCTGGACGGCGTTGTCGGCGGCGCGGACGGCGGCTTCGCTGGCGAAGAGTTTCGCCATGGACGCGGCCGTCTCGTGGGGTTGGCCCCGGTCGAGGAGGTCGGCGGCCTGCCAGACGAGGAGTCGGGCGGCGGCCGTGTCCACGGCGGTGGTGGCGAGGAGCCGTTGGACGAGTTGGTGGCCGGCGATGGCCTTGCCGAACTGGTGGCGTTCCCCGGCGTAGCGGAGGGCGGCGTCCAGGCTGGCCTGGGCGATGCCGACGCAGCCGGCGGCCACGGACACCCGGCCCTTGCCGAGGGCGGACATGGCGAGGGGGAATCCGCGTCCGACCTCGCCGAGCCGGGCCGTGTCGGGGACTCGGACGCCGTCGAGGTGGAGTTCGGCGGTGGCCTGGGCGCGGAGTCCGAGTTTGCCGTTGATCTCGCGGCGGTGGAAGCCGGCGCTGGCGGTGGGGACGAGGAACGCGGTGATGCCCCGGCTGCCGTCGTCGGAGGTCCTGGCGAGGAGGAGGGCGACGTCGGCCCAGGTTCCGTTGGTGATGAACGTCTTCGCGCCGGTGATGAGCCAGTCGTCGCCGTCGCGGACGGCGCGGGTGGTCAGGGCGCCGGCGTCGGAGCCGGTGCCGGGTTCGGTGAGGGCGAAGCAGCCGAGTGCCCGGCCGGAGCACAGTGCGGGTAGCCAGCGCTGGTGCTGTTCGGGGGTGCCGTGCCGGGCGATGGTGGCGGCGACGAGTCCGAGGGAGACGGAGACGACGCCGCGGACGGACGAGTCGGCGCGGCCGAGTTCCTCCAGGACCAGGTAGTAGGCGAGGTGGTCGCCGCCGCTGCCGCCGTGCTCCTCGGGAATGGTGAGCCCGAGGAATCCGAGTTCGCCCATTCTGGGAATGAGGTCGAGGTCGAGCGACTCTCGGCGGTCCCATTCCGCGGCGTGGGGGGCGATCTCGTCGTCCGCGAAATTGCGCGCGAGTTGTCGCAGGTCAGCGTGTTCCGGGGTGAGGCTGAGATCCATGGTTCTCCCCGCGACGTTCGGGTGGCGGCCGTGGTTCTCACAAATTAGCCGGCGTGGTTGTCGGGGTAAATGGACGGAATGACAGTGATGTCGGAGTGCGGTTGGGCGGGTGTACAGCGGGCGTGGCTCCGGGTGGGGCCGCCCGGGTGGGGTCGGGCTGGGCGGGCTCGACCGGCGGGCGCGTTCTTCGGCGGCGGGTGGCGCACGGCCGGGTGGGGCCGTCGGTGACGGCCCCACCCGGAGGTGGTGCGGGGGTGTTCGGTCAGCTGTGGGGGCAGGTGTCCCGGTACTCGGAGATGTCGCGGTCACCGGAGGGCGCCGGGCAGAGGAACTGCTCGTAGCGGGTGTCGTCGTCGATGAACCGCTTGAGCCAGGAGATCGTGTACTTGGCGATGGTGGTGTTGGAGATGTTGGGCGCGAAGTGGCTGGCCCCGGCGAGTTCCAGGTAGGCCTTGTTCAGGGTGGACGGGAGGCTGTTGTAGAAGGGCTTGGAGTGCAGGGTCACCGAGGCGATGGAGTCGTTCTCGGCGCCGACGACGAGGGTGGGGACCTGGACGTCGGACCAGTTCTTGCTCAGGTGCCAGCCGGTGAGCGGGACGGCGGCCTTGAGGCTGGGGCGGTTGCTGGCGGCTTCGAGGGTTCCGCCGCCGCCCATCGAGTGGCCGATGACGCCGAGGCGGGTGGGGTCGATGCGGTCGCGGACCGAGCGGTGGTCGACGAGGTGGTCGAGGGCGGCGAGCAGCTGGCGGCCCCGGCTGGCGGGCTGGTCGAGGGTGGTGATGGTGTCGATGGTGAAGACGATGAAGCCCTGGGAGGCCAGCCGGTGGCCCAGCCAGGAGATGGAGGATTCCAGGGCGGTGTAGCCGGGGGAGATGGCGACGGCGCCGAAGGTGCCCTCCGCGGTGCTGGTCGGGTAGTAGATGGTGCCGCCGCCGAAGCCGCTGGCGGCGAGCCGGGAGACGTTGGTGCTGCTGGTGGAGAAGGGACCGCGGAGGGCTTCGATGCTCCGTTCGGTCGGGGCCGGGCCCCGTTCGTAGGGGTTCTCCTGGCCGGAGGCGGCCGGGGCGGCGGCGAGGCTGCCGGCGACGAGCCCGAGGGTGAGGACCGCGCTGGTGAGGGCGCGGCGTAACCGGGAGCGGGCGGGGTGGGACGGGAGAGTGTGGAACGCACGGCGTTGTGCTCCTCTTCTCGGTGGGGGCGGCGTGAGGCGACGGGGCGTGGGCGGTGCTGTGCCCGCCGGGGTGGGCTGGTGGCGGGAGTGGGAACGCCTCCGCCTCGCCGGGGCCTCGGCCCGGGTGGTCGGGGGGTGCGTCGATTGTTCGGGCGGGTCGTGGCGGGGCGCATCGGCGAAACCACCGGCCTCGGGCTGGCGGCGTCGGGGTCGACCGGTGCACCGGGGCGGGCACGGGCGAGGCGGGGCGGCGCCGCCACCGGGCGGCCCGGGCGGGGCGACCGCCGGGTGCCCGAGGCCTCATGGTGACGAGCGGAACCACTCTGACCTGCGGTGACGGCCTGGCGACCGTGGTCGGGGGGTGTCCGGGGCTGGCCCTAGAATCGCGGGATGGCTGCCACCGACACCGGTCAGGACACCCGGGACGCACTGGAGGTGCTGCGCAGGGTCTTCGGGTACGACTCGTTCCGGGACGGGCAGCGGGAGATCGTCGACCACGTGGTCGACGGCGGTGACGCGCTGGTGTTGATGCCCACCGGCGGTGGGAAGTCGCTGTGCTACCAGATCCCGTCGTTGGTCAGGGACGGCGTGGGTGTGGTGGTGTCCCCGTTGATCGCGCTGATGCAGGACCAGGTGGACGCGTTGACCGCGTTGGGGGTCCGCGCCGGTTTCCTGAACTCCACCCAGGAGCCCGAGGAACGGGAGCGGGTGGAGGAGGCCTTCGTCGACGGGCGGATCGACGTGCTCTACCTGGCGCCGGAGCGGTTGCGGCTGGAGTCGACCGTGCGGTTGCTGGACCGGGGCACGATCTCGCTGTTCGCGATCGACGAGGCGCACTGCGTCGCGCAGTGGGGCCACGACTTCCGCCCGGACTACCTGTTGCTCTCCCACCTGCACGAGCGGTGGCCGGAGGTGCCCCGGATCGCGTTGACGGCGACGGCCACCGAGGCGACCAGGGCCGAGATCGTGTCCCGGTTGGACCTGGGTGGGGCGCGGCAGTTCGTGGCGAGTTTCGACCGGCCGAACATCCAGTACCGGATCGTGCCGAAGAACGACCCGAAGCGGCAGTTGCTGCGGTTGTTGCGCG
This sequence comes from Actinoalloteichus caeruleus DSM 43889, assembly GCF_000429185.2. Classification (GTDB taxonomy): domain Bacteria; phylum Actinomycetota; class Actinomycetes; order Mycobacteriales; family Pseudonocardiaceae; genus Actinoalloteichus_B; species Actinoalloteichus_B caeruleus. Next base: position 1,936,957 of record NZ_AUBJ02000001.1, read on the forward strand.
CCGAGCACGCCGGCGAGGCGGGCATCGTCTACTGCCTGTCCCGGGCCTCGGTCGAACGCACCGCCGAGTTCCTCGTCGCCAACGACATCCCCGCGGTGCCCTACCACGCGGGTCTGGACGGTCGGACCAGGGCGGCGAACCAGGCGCGGTTCCTGCGGGAGGACGGGCTGGTGGTGGTGGCGACGATCGCGTTCGGGATGGGCATCGACAAGCCCGACGTGCGTTTCGTGGCGCACCTGGACCTGCCGAAGTCGGTGGAGGGCTACTACCAGGAGACCGGGCGGGCCGGGCGGGACGGGCTGCCGTCCACCGCCTGGTTGGCCTACGGCCTGCCGGACGTGGTGCAGCAGCGTCGGCTCATCGACGGGTCGGAGGGCGACGACCAGCACCGGGCCCGCCTGGTGGCGCACCTCGACGCGATGCTGGCGTTGTGCGAGACGGTGGAGTGCCGGCGGGTGCGGCTGCTCGCCTACTTCGGGCAGCGCGGTGAGCCGTGCGGGAACTGCGACACCTGCCTGACCCCGCCGGAGACGTGGGACGGCACGGTGGCCGCGCAGAAGCTGCTGTCGACGGTGTCGAGGTTGCACCGGGAGCGGCGGCAACGGTTCGGCGCCGGCCAAGTGATCGACATCCTGTTGGGGCGGAAGACCGCGAAGGTCATCCAGCACGACCACGACACGCTGTCGGTGTTCGGGATCGGCACCGAGCTGTCGGAGGCGGAGTGGCGGGCGGTGGCCCGGCAGTTGTTGGCGCAGGGGCTGCTGGCGGTCCAGGGCGAGCACGGGGTGCTGGGGCTGACCGAGGCCAGTGGTGCGGTGTTGCGTCGGGAGCGGGAGGTGCCGCTGCGCCGCGACGCGGTGCGAAGCTCCGAGGGCGGGTCGACGCGGACGGCGAAGCGGTCGGGGAGCGCCCCGGTGGACCTGCCTGCGGAGGCGGTGCCGGTGTTCGAGCGGCTGCGGGCGTGGCGGTCGGCCACCGCGAAGGAGCAGGGCGTGCCCGCGTACGTGATCTTCCACGACGCGACGTTGCGCCAGATCGCGGCGGAGTCACCGTCGACGCTCACCGCGTTGGGCGGGATCAGCGGGGTGGGTGAGAACAAGCTCGCGAAGTACGGGCAGGCCGTGTTGGACGCGTTGGCGTCCTGACCGGCCGCCCATGACGACCGCGGAGGCGGGCGGTCACCCCGACAGCACCCCTGCCGCCCGCCTCCGGGCCGTCCGACCGCCTGAGTCCGCCGGACTCAAGCGAGGTTCTTCTCGAGGCACTCCAGGTAGCGGTTGATCGGGTGGTCGCGCAGCGCGTCCGCGCCCGGGGAGAGCGGGTCGGCGGTGTGCCCTCGGAGCCGGTCGACGGCCCCGCCGAGCAGCGTGGTCCGTTCCTGGAGCCGGCCCTGCGAGTCGAAGTACCGCACCCGTTCGACGTGGCGGTAGAAGGGCTCCGGCGGTAGTTCGGGGACGACGTCGTTGTTGTTGACGAAGCGGTGCGTCCTGGCCCGGATGGCACCGTCGTAGGCGGTGGCCAGTTCGCGGTCGCAGGTGCGGGGTTGCCCGAAGGTGTAGATGCCGTCAGCCAGCAGGTTGGGGTCCTCGAAGTAGAGCCAGGCCGCGGCGAGCTGCGCCAAGGCGCCACCGAGGCTGTGCCCGGTGAACCACAGGGTCTGGTCGTTGTCCCGGAACTCCTCCAGGGTGGCCAGCAGCGCCGGGTGCACCGAGGCGAGGGCCTGGCTGAAGCCCAGGTGGACCAGGCCACGGCGGTCGGGGCCCGGGCCGGCCGGTGCGTTGGCGTCGGTGAGCCAGTCGCGGATCTGGGTGGGTTCGGTGCCCCGGAACGCGACGATGATCATGGAGTCGGACGCGGCGACGAAGGCCTGGGTGTGGTCGATGGGGAGGGGCGTCACCGGCGTGCCCTCCAGGAAGCGGAACCGGTCGAAGCCCCACTCCCCCACGGCCTCGCGGATCGCGCTCTCGTCGGAGTAGGCGAGTTTCGCGGCTCTGGCCAGCCAGTACGCGTGCTCCAGCCGGTATCCGGTCTCGTGGTGGTCGAGGGCGGTGATCGCCACGGGCAGCCCTTCGTCGCGACGTGCGGCATCGGTTGGTGTGTCGGTCGCCGGCGGTCCCGGTGTGTCCTCCGCTCCGGCTGGGCCGGAGGGCGGGAGCGCATCGGCTCCGGTTCGGGGGCCGACCCGGCCGGACGACGGTGGCCGCGCCGGCGTCGGCCCGCCCAGGGCCCGTGTCGACCACGGTGCCCTCGGACGGTGTGACCGTAGAAGAGGCCCGCCACCCGGTGTGGGAACGAACCACCCGATCCACTCGATCCGGGGATGTCGCGTCACCACGACGAGGGTTCACCGTTCGGCGCCGCGCTGAGGCCGTACGACGCGGAGCGGAGGTGTGGTGGGGAAACCACGGCGGCCCTGGCGCGGGCCGCTCCGCTGTCCCCGGGGCGGCGGGATGCCGGGTGGGGCCGTGGCGGGTCGTGCACTCGCCGTTCGGGTCCCGGCGGCGCGAGGACCGGGGGCGCCGGTGCTGGCCGCGAGCCTGGGTGGGCGGCCCTCGCCCCGGGTTGCCCACGGCGGTGGTGACGACGTCGGTGGGGCTGCTGACGCGACGCGGACGGCGGCCGGGTGTGGGAGACCGTGCGCCTGGTGGACGTCATCGACTTCCCGGGTGGCGGCGGTGGGGGCGGCGGCGGTCGACCTGGTGTTCCGGTGGGAGCGGTGGGCGTCGGGTGGGTCGTCGTGCCCGTCCCGGCGCGGCCGGAGCCGGTGCGGGGTCCGCTGGCGGCGAGGCGGGGATGCCCGCTGGAGGAGCTGTGGGGAGGCGGGGCTGGTGTGTACCTCGCCGGCCTGTCAGCGGGTGGATGGCGTGGGCGGGCCCCGCCCTCGGGGACGGGGAGGGCGGGGCCGGGACGCGGGGGCGTCGGGGACGCTCCCGCGTGGGTGCGGTCGGGGCCCGCCGCGCGGCGGCGGCTGGGGCGCGGCGGCGAACGGGTGGGCGGCCCCGTTCGTCGGGCCCCGACCCGAGGCGGCCCGCCCCCGTCGGGTCGGGGAACGCGGTGGGCGGTGCCGGGAGGGCTGGGGATGGTTGGGCTGGGCGGGTTCACCGGCGGGTCGGCCGTGGTGGGCGGTGGTCCCCCGGCCGGTGGTGGGCGCGGGGCTGGGTGGGGGCAGGGTCAGCGGTGGGTGGTGAGGTGGTGGGCGTAGGCGTGGGGGGTGAGGAAGTCGGGCATAGTCGGGCCGAGGGCGGTCGCGGTGAGGATGTCCACCGCCGCGTCGAGCCGGGTGGCCTCCGGGTTCTCCGCGCGGATCACGTCGAGTTCGGCACGCAGCGCCTCGCCGACCAGGTCGCGGGTGACGGTGGTGCCGTCGGTGAGGGTGGTGGCGGTGTGGATCCACTGCCACAGCTGGGCGCGGGCGATCTCGGCGGTGGCCGCGTCCTCCATGAGGCCGTGGATGGCGACCGCGCCGCTGCCGCGCAGCCAGGCGTCGAGGTAGCGCAGGCACACCCCGACGTTGGAGCGGACGCCTTCCCGGGTGACCTCGCGGCCGGCGCCGCCGAGGTCGAGGAGTTGGTCGGCGGTGACGTCGACGTCGTCGCGGGTGCGGTGGAGCTGGTGGGGGCGGTCGCCGAGGACGGCGGTGAACGCCTCGCCGCACACCGGCACCAGGGCGGGGTGGGCGACCCAGGACCCGTCGAACCCGTCGGTGGCCTCCCGGTCCTTGTCCTGCCTGACCTGGGCCAGGGCTTCTCGGTTGGCGTCCGGATCGCGGCTGGGGATCACGGCGGCCATCCCGCCGATGGCGTGGGCGCCGCGCCGGTGGCAGGTGCGGACGAGCAGTTCGGTGTAGGCCCGCATGAAGGGGACGGTCATGGTGAGACGGGCGCGGTCGGGCAGGACGACGTCGGCGCCGCGCCCGCCGAGGGTTCTGATCAGGCTGAACAGGTAGTCCCAGCGCCCGGCGTTGAGCCCGGCGGCGTGGTCGCGGAGTTCGTGGAGGATCTCGTCCATCTCGAAGGCGGCGGTGATGGTCTCGATGAGGACGGTGGCGCGGATCGTGCCCGGGGGCAGGCCGAGGGCGCGTTGGGCAAGCAGGAACACCTCGTTCCACAGGCGGGCTTCCCGGTGGTTCTCCAGTTTGGGCAGGTAGAGGTAGGGGCCGCTGCCGTCCTGGATGAGGCGGGTCGCGTTGTGGAAGACGTGGAGGCCGAAGTCGACCAGGCTGGCCGAGACGGGTCGGCCGTCGATGCGGAGGTGTTTCTCCACGAGGTGCCAGCCTCGGGGCCTGGGCACGATGGTGGCCGGGTCCTCGGCGATCCGGTAGCGGCGTCCGGTGTCGGTGGTGAAGTCGATGCGGCGTCGGATGGCGTCGTGCAGGTTGAGTTGCCCGCCGATGATGTTGTCCCAGGTGGGGGCGGTGGCGTCCTCGAAGTCGGCCATCCACACCTTCGCGCCGGAGTTGAGGGCGTTGACGGTCATCCGCCGGTCCGGGGGTCCGGTGATCTCGACGCGGCGGTCGAGGAGCCCGGGTGGGGGTGGGGGGACGCGCCAGGTGGGGTCGTCGCGGATGGCGGCGGTTTCGGGCAGGAAGTGGGGTGTCTCGGTGCCGTCGGTGAGGCGGGCGCGGCGGTGGCGGCGGCGGTCGAGCAGCTGTCGGCGGTCGGCGGCGAAGGTGTTGTCCAGCAGCGCCAGGAAGTCGAGTGCGTCGGGGGTGAGGATCTCGTCGTACCGGTCGCGGAGCGGGCCGTGGATCTCGACGCGTCCGGTGGTGGGGAACGGGGTGTGTCGGGTGGCGGTCGTCATCTCGTCCTCCCTCGGCTCAGAACTGGGCTTCCTCGGTGGAGCCGCGCAGCGCGGTGGTGGAGCTGTTCGGGTTCAGGGCGGTGCTGACGCGGTCGAACCAGCCGGTGCCGACCTCGCGTTGGTGGCGGGTCGCGGTGTAGCCGTGCGCCTCGGCGGCGAACTCGCGTTCCTGGAGGTCGACGTAGGCGGGCATTCCGGTGGTGGCGTACCGGGAGGCGAGGTCGAACATCGAGTGGTTCAGGGCGTGGAAACCGGCGAGGGTGATGAACTGGAAGCGGTAGCCCATGTGCCCCAGTTCCCGTTGGAATCGGGCGATGGTGGCCTCGTCGAGGTGCGCGCGCCAGTTGAACGAGGGTGAGCAGTTGTAGGCGAGGAGCTGGTCGGGGTAGCGGTCGTGGATGGCCTCGGCGAAGGCGCGGGCCACCTCCAGGTCGGGTTCGGAGGTCTCCATCCACAGCAGGTCGGCGTGGCGGGCGTAGGCGAGGCCGCGTTCGATGCAGGGTTCGAGGCCGGCGCGGACGGTGTGGAAGCCCTCCCCGGTGCGTTCTCCGGTGGTGAAGCGGCGGTCGCGTTCGTCGACGTCGCTGGTGAGCAGGGTCGCGGCCTGGGCGTCGGTGCGGGCGATGATGACGGTGGGGACGTCGAGGACGTCGGCGGCGAGGCGGGCGGCGTTGAGGGTGCGTTCGTGCTGGCGGATGGGGACGAGGACCTTGCCACCGAGGTGGCCGCACTTCTTCTCCGAGGCGAGCTGGTCCTCCCAGTGCACCCCGGCGGCGCCGGCGGCGATCATGGCGCGCATCAGTTCGAAGGCGTTGAGGGGCCCGCCGAAGCCGGCTTCGGCGTCGGCGACGATGGGCGCGTACCAGTCGACGTCGCGGTCGCCTTCGGCCCAGGAGATCTGGTCGGCCCTGGCGAGGGCGTTGTTGATGCGGCGGACGACGGCGGGCACCGAGTTGACCGGGTAGAGGCTCTGGTCGGGGTAGGTCTGGCCGGCGAGGTTGGCGTCGGCGGCGACCTGCCACCCGGAGAGGTAGATGGCGCGCAGTCCGGCGCGGACCTGTTGGACGGCCTGGTTGCCGGTGAGCGCGCCGAGGGCGTGCACGTAGTCCTGGGTGCCCAGCAGGTGCCACAACTTCTCGGCCCCGCGCCGGGCCAGGGTGTGTTCCTCGACGAGGCTGCCGCGCAGGGTGAGGACGTCCTCGGCGGTGTAGGAGCGTTCGACGCCGCGCCAGCGGGGGTTGGTGGCCCATTCGCGGCGCAGGGCGTCCGCCGCGTCGACGGGGTCGGGGGCGGCGGTGCGTTCCCGGCCCGGGGTGCGGGTGTCATCCGTGGTCGTGGTCATCGGGCACCTCCGATTTGCGAAGTCCGCGATCGTGCGGCGGGGTTTCCCGACGATGGCACGCCACGGATAACCGCTGGAAGGTTGCCAATCCGCCAATTTCCGCGAATTTCTCCCGGCTGTTCCGCGAATTCCGCGAAGACCCGTTTCCTATGCTGGACCGGTCGCGCCCGGTCGCGGTCGGGCCCCGCCAGCGGCGTCGGGAGGGGTGGTCGTCGTGGACAGGACCTTCGTCGGAGCGAAGCTGCGTCACCTGCGGGAGAGCAGGTCGATGAGTCAGGTGAACCTGGCGAGGCTGTTGGAGATCTCGCCGAGTTACCTGAACCAGATCGAACGGAACGTGCGGCCGTTGACGGTTCCGGTGTTGCTGCGGATCACCGAGGCGTTCGGGGTGGACGCGGAGTTCTTCGCCAACGACGACACGGGGCGTTTGGTGGCCGAGGTGCGGGAGGCGTTGCTGGACGAGGAGGTGGGGGCCGAGGCGTCGACGGGCGAGTTGACCGAGTTGGCGACGAACCTGCCGACGATCGCGCGGGCGCTGGTCCGGTTGCACCGCCGTTACCGGAGCGCGGTGGAGAACACGGCGGCGTTGACGGCGGAGAACGGCACCGGGTCGCACGGGAGCGCGGCGGCGCCGTTACCGCACGAGGAGGTGCGGGACTTCTTCTACGAGCGGGAGAACTACGTCGCCGAGCTGGACGAACGCGCCGAACGGTTGGCGGTGGGCCTGGACCTGCGGCGCGGGGAGGTGCGGGCGGCGCTGCGGGACCGGTTGTCCGGGACGCACGGGGTCCGGGTGACCAGTGAGGGGGTCGACGAGGCGGCCGGTGAGCAGCACCGGTACGAGCCGGCGGCCCGGGTGCTGCGGTTGGCGCCGACGCTGCGGTTCGGTCAGCAGGCGTTCCGGATGGCCTCGCAGATCGCCCTGTTGGAGCACGACCGGCTGATCAGCGCGTTGGCGGACTCGTACGCGTTCTCGGGGTCGGCGGCGAGGTCGTTGGCGCGGGTGGGGTTGGCGAACTACTTCGCGGGGGCGTTGATCCTGCCCTACGGGTCGTTCCTGCGGCGGGCCGAGGAGTTCCGGTACGACATCGAGCGGTTGTGCGACCACTTCAGCGTCGGGTTCGAGACGGTGTGCCACCGGTTGTCGACCTTGCAACGCCCCAGGGCGCGGGGGGTTCCGTTCTCGTTCGTGCGGGTGGACCGGGCGGGCAACATGTCGAAACGGCAGTCGGCCGCGGGTTTCCACTTCTCCCGGGTGGGTGGGGCGTGTCCGTTGTGGAACATCTACGAGGTGTTCAGCTCGCCGGGGAAGATCCTGACGCAGATCGCGACGTTGCCGGACGGCAAGAGCTACTTCTGGGTGGCGCGGACGGTGCGCCGCAACATCGGTGGGTTCGGCAGTCCGGGGAAGATGTTCGGGGTGGGGTTGGGCTGCGAGCTGCGGCACGCGCGGCGGTTGGTGTACTCCACGGGCCTGGACCTGGACGACCTGGAGGCGGCGACGCCGATCGGGATGGGGTGCAAGGTGTGCGACCGGCCGGCGTGCCCGCAGCGGGCGTTCCCGGCGGTGGGCCGGCAGCTGACCGTGGACGAGAACACCAGCACCTTCGTCCCCTACCCGGCGGTGCCCGCCTCCCCCTGACCGGGGTGGGGTGGCTCGCGGTCAGGGGTGAGGCGGTCAGTGGCGGCCAGTTCGGGGTGAGGCGGACGGCGGCGGCGGTCAGTCGAGGGCGAGGCCCAGTGCCAGACAGGCGACGGCGGCGGTGGCGGTCACCGAACGGACGACGTTGGCGCGGGTCCAGCGGCGTTCGAAGGCGCGGCGGGCGGTGCTGGCGGTTCCCCCGGTGGCGGCGAGCGCGGTGTTCAGCGGCACGTTGACGGCGCCGGTGACGGCGACGGTGGTGAGGCTGAGGGCGAGTCCGGCGAGCGGCCAGGGCAGGGCGGTTCCGCCTCCGGAGGTGAGGTGGGTGGCGGCGGCGAGGGCGGCGAGGAGCGGGGTGCCGAGGAAGGGCAGGAGGAACCACGGGTTGGGGATGACCTCGTTGATCCGTCGCATCACCCGCACGAAGGTGTCGTCGTCGACGCGGCGCAGCGCGGGCATCACCCCGTAGGCGAATCCGGTGAACAGCCCGGCGACGAGCCCGCCGGTGACGGTGGCGGCGACGAGGGCGCCGGTGCCCAGCGCGCTCATCGGCGGCCTCCGGTGACCGGCGCCCGCTCCGGGCCGGTGGGGGCGGCGGGCGGGGTGGCCGCGGGGGAACCGGGGCGGGCCGGCGGCGCCGGCAGCGGGGGCGGGCGACCCGGTGTCCGGTGGCGGCCGCTGTGAGGAGGACGGGGCCCCCGGCCGCCCTGTGGTGCTGTGTCATGGTCACAGTGAACCCCGGGCTGGTGAGACGATCCATCGCCGAGAGGCTCGAGAACCTCATCGAGCGTCTAGGCTGCGGCGGTGGACGCGTTGACCGGGTTGTTGGACGGCGCTCGCGCGCGTGGCGCGTTCCTGGTGCGGTCGGTGCTGGACCCGCCGTGGTCGCTGCTGGTGCGGGACCGGGCTCCGCTGACGGTGCTGACCCCGTTGCGGGGCGAGGCGTGGGTGGTTCCGGATGCCGGGGAGGCGGCCCGGCTGCGGCCGGGGGACGTGGCCCTGCTGCGGGGTCCCGACCCGTACCGGGTGGCCAGCTCTCCGGAGCTGCCGCCGACGGTGGTCATCCACCCCGGGGACCGGTCGGCCACGGTCGGCGGGGAGGAGTTGTGCGAGCGGCTGCGTCTGGGGGCCCGGTCGTGGGGTGGGGGTTCGGCGGAGGGCACGGTCCTGGTGACGGGCACCTACCACGCGGACGCGGCGGTGGGCCGCCGGTTGCTGACGGCCCTTCCCGCCCTGGCCGTCGTCCCGGCGGAGGCGGGTGAGGGGTCGCTGGTCTCCCTGCTGGGGTGGGAGATCACGCGGGACGAGCCGGGCCAGGAGGTGTTCCTCGACCGGTTGTTGGACCTGGTGGTGGTGTCCTCGGTCCGGGCCTGGTTCACCCGGTCCGGCTCGGCCGCCCCCGGCTGGTACTCGGCGGCCGGGGATCCGGTGGTGGGTCCGGCGCTGCGGCTGCTCCACGACCGGGCGCGGGAGAACTGGACGGTGGCCGCGCTGGCCGCCGAGGTGGGGGTGTCGCGGGCGACGCTGGCACGGCGGTTCACCGAGTTGGTGGGGGAACCGCCGATGTCCTACCTGACCGACTGGCGGCTGAGCCTGGCCGCTGACCTGCTGCGCGGGTCGACGGCGACCTTGGAGGTGGTGGCGCGGCGCGTGGGTTACGGGAGTGCCTTCGCGTTGAGCACGGCGTTCCGCCGGGAGCGGGGCATGAGCCCCCGGGAGTTCCGGCGGGCCGGCGGCCGGGCCGCCGGCTGAGGCGCCCCCAGGCCGGCGGGTCGGCGGTCGGGGCCAGGTGGAGGGAGGTGCCCGCTCCCCGTGCCGGCCGCACCGTTCACAGCCGGTCCCAGGGCACCGAGGCATAGGTGTGGTGCAGCGTCCTCATCAGGTCCGGGTCGACGGGGAAGTGGTGGTCGTCGATCTGGCTGACCGGGCTCACCCCGCGCGAGTTGGTGACGAAGGCCGCGGACAGCCCGGGCAGGTCCGCCAGGCGCACCGGGCGGCGGTGTTGCGGCACGCCCCGCGCGGTCAGTCCCGCGACGAGGAGCCCTTCGGTGACACCGGCCAGCGCGGGCGCCTCCGGCCAGCGGACCTCGGTCCCGGCGAGGAAACCGATGTTGCTGACGGTGCCCTCGGTGACCAGGTCGTCCTGGCCGACGAGCAGGGCGTCGTCGAAACCGTCCTGCCTGGCCTGGCGGCCGTGGTGGAGCTGGGCGAAGGTGCCGACGTGTTTGAGGTGCGGCAGCGGGCGTTGGTAGCGGACCGAGCGGAGGCGTCGCGGAGCGGACGGTGGGTCAGCGGGTGGGCGGACGGTGACCAGCAGGGACGACGTGGGGGCGTCCTCTGGTTGGAAGGCGCTGACGCGCACGGTGGCGTCGTGGCGGGCGGCCAGGGCGTGGCGGACGCGCCGGCGGACGAGGTCGCCGTCGAGCCCGGTTCCGAAGAGTTCCCGGTTGGCGGCGTCGAGCCGGTCGAGGTGGGCGGCCAACCCCCGGACCCGTCGGTTGCGGACCTGCATCGTGGTGACGTGTCCGTAGTTGACCGTCGCGGGCAGGAGGAGCTGGTCGACGGTGGCGGGGTGGCCGTCGATCTCGGCGTGGAGCACGCCCGGTGTGTTCACGGCGAGCGATGCTAACCGGAGCTCCCCCGCGGGGTCGGCCCCTGGCGCCGGGTGCCGTGGGCCGGGGGCGCGGGACACTTGGCGAACAGCCGGGAGGGCGCGCCCCTACCGTCGGTGGGGACGGTCGGACGCGGTGGGCAGCGCGACTGAGCGCCAACCGTGAGTCCCGGCCCGGCCATGCGGGCCGCCCGTATGGGTGAGTGACGACGAATCGGTGGTGCCCTCACCCACGCGCGGATCCCCGTTGCCCCGGGGAGTGCGAGGTCGACGAGGTGCGCGGCCGCGCCCGCGGCGTGGGGACCGTACGGCTCGCGGTGGCAGGGCGAGGGAGTCGCCCGACCAGCCGGGGCCCGAGGATGCAGGGCACGGGCCGACCGGAGCTGGGGGGTCGGGCCGACCGCTGGCCCCGCCGGCGCCTGCCGGCCCTGCTCCGGCGGCGGCCGGTCACGGCCAGGCGGCGGCCAGGCCCTGCGAGCCCCTGTCCACAGCGGAGCGGGCCCCGTCCGCTCGCACGCTGGCACCCCCGCCGCCGCTACACTGAGCGACGGAGCCACTTCCCCGCGCGACCCCCCAGGACGAGGCACGTGCTGGAAGCCAGGGACGAGCAGGTCGAGGTGTCGTGGGCGGTCCCGCCGCCGAGGAGGACCATGATGGACAACACCGAACACCTGGGGCGGCGGATTCGCGCCCTGCGCCACGCCCGGGGGATGTCGCAGCAGGTCCTCGCCGACCTGTCCGGTTTCACCAAGTCCTACCTCTCCCACATCGAGACCGGCACGCGTCCGGTGGAACGCCGGTCCACGCTGGAAGCCCTCGCCGCCGCCCTGCGGGTCGCCCCGTCCGAGATCAGCGGGCCGCTCGCCTGGTCCGCACCCGACCCGGTCGCCGCCGAGGCGCGTGCGGTCACCGAGGACCTCGCCGCCGTGCTGGCCGACCACCGCGTGGGTGACGTCCCGGACCGGCCCGTCCGGCCGTGGGGCGAGGTGGCGGCCGACGTGCGCCGGCTGAACTCCGACCTGCGGCCCCGCGCCGACTACGCGGCCCAGGGGTACCTGCTTCCCCGGCTCGTCGAGGAACTTCTCGTGACAGCGGGCCGTGCGTCCTCGCCACACCGCACCGACGCCCTGGTCGCGCTGGCCGACTGCTACCACGCGGCGGCGGTCATCGCGAAGAACACCGGGGTCCGCCCCCTGGCGTGGGTGGCGGCCGACCGGCTCATGGGCGTCGCCGAGCGCCTGGGACGGCCCGAGCACACCGCGCACGCGCTGTGGGTTCGCACGCACATGATCGGCGGAGTGGGGCGGGAACGTCAGATCCGGCAGGCGGGCCGCTGGCTGGATCTGCTCGCGGACGAGATGTCCGACCACCGGGTGGCGCAGGCGGCGGGGCAGCTGCACCTGACGGCGGCGTTCGCGCACGCGACCCTCGCCGACGCCCGAGGTGCCGCCGACCACCTCCACGAGGCGGAGGTGGTGGCGAACCGGCTCTCCTCCGACGCCGGACGTTTCGGCTACCTGTGGTTCGGCCGCACCAACGTCACGTTCTGGCGGGTCTCGATCGCGGCGGAACTCGGGGAGCACACCCTGGTGGAACGGCTCGCCGAGGGCGTCGACCCGGGCACGCTGCCCGACCGGGGCCGGCAGGCGCAGTTCTACTCCGACTACGGCCGTTCCCTTGTCCGGGCGGGCCGGACCCGGGAGCGGGGGGTCCGGGTGCTTCGCCGCGCCGAGGAACTCGCGCCGCAGCTGACCAGGAACAATCCCCTGGTGCGGGAGGCCGTGCGTTTCGTTCTGGGCCGCCGGCTCGCCGAGCCCGCCGCACGGGAGGCAAGGGGGATGGCCCACCGCATGGGCGTCGCGGCCTGAGGGCGACGGCTCGGCGCGGAACCCTGCCCCCCGTCCTCCCGATTCCCGGGTCGACGGATGGCGGGCGGGACGGTCGGTCGTGGGTGGGAGCTCGCCGGACCGTGCTGGTGCCCGGGTGGCCGATGTGGCCGGCGGCGACGGCAGCACCAGCGTTCCCGGTGTTCGCGCCCCCGGCACGGCGGCGATCGGACCAGCGCGCCGGTGGGTGCGATCGACCGTCAGGGTGTGCCGCCGACCTCGTTCCCCCTCGTCCTCGCGGCACCCTCGGAACGCCGGTCAGGGCTTCTGGGGGCCGTCGGAGGCGGCGGCCCCCTTGCTCACGGGGTGGCGGGGCGGCGGGGTGGTGGTTCCGCCGGCGCCGGTCGGGGCGGTGGGCGCGCCGCCCCGACCGCCCCGACCAGCGGGACCGGTCAGCGCATCGTCATGGCCCGGCGGCGGAACACCACCAGGGAAACCACCAGCAGCACCGCCGCCATCCCCAACAGCACGGCCGTCTCCACCAGCACCTCGCCCGCGCCCTGCCCGGGGCGGGCGAGGGTCAGCAGGCCGTCCATCGCCCAGGCGTGCGGGAACAGGTAGCCGACGGTGGTGAGGGTCTCCCCGGCCACCTCACGCGGCCACAGGCACCCGCCGAGCATCCCGAGCACGATCCCGACCGGCGGGCCGATCGCCGGGGCCTGGGACGGGGAGCGGACCAGGCTGCCGACCAGCATGGCGGCCCCGGTGGCCACCAGGCAGAAGGCACCCACCACCACGGCGACGCCCAGCGGGTCGCCCCAGGAGACGTCGAACATCAGGGCGCTGACGACGATGATGAGCAGGGCCTGCCCCACCGCCACCACCAGCCGGCTCAACGCCTCCCCCGCCAGCACGGTGCTCGGCCGGACGGGGGCGGCCAGTGAGCGGCGGACCATGCCCAGCCGGCGGGTCTCGACCAGCGCGGCGGCCACCGCCATCGAGTTGATGAAGGTGAACAGCACGAGGTTCGCCGGCGCGGTGTAGGCGAACCCCCTCGGGTCCGTTCCCTGGCCGGCGTCGTCGGGGGCGCGGGCCTCCACCCCGGCCAGGTCCTCCCGGGCGGCCCGCACGGACGCGGCGGCCTCCTCGGGGGTGGCCCCGGCCGCCTCGGCGGCGCGGGTGGCCTCCAGGACGGCCGAGACCCGGCCCACGGCGACGTCGACGGCGCCACGGGCGGCCATGCCGGTGCCGTTGGTTTGGGTCATGACGAGTTCCAGCTCGGTGGAGCCCGGTGGGATGAGCAGGCCCACGGCCAGGCGTCCCTCCCGCACGCCGGCCCGCACCTCCTCCTCGGTGTCCCGGCGTTCCACGTCGAGGTTCGGGCTGGCCGCCAGCTCCTCCAGCACGGCAGCCGCGACCGGGTCGTCGTTCCCGGCGACCACCCCCACGGGCAGCCGGGTCCCCCCGTCCGACCCGCCGCCGAGGGCGAGACCGACGAAGGCGATGGTCACGAAGGGCATGACGAGCATGAAGAACAGGCCGGTGCGGTCCCGGGCCTGGCGTCGCAGGTTCGCCGCCACCAGGGCCAGGATCGGCCGGGGTCGCCGACGGGACGGGCTCATCCGAGGAGTCCTTTCCGGAACCGGAGGGCCGCCAGGCTCCCGGCGACGACGGCGATCAGGCAGACCACACCGATCGGGCCGGCCACGGAGGCGAGGTCACCGCCGGCGGCGAGGCCGGCCAGCCCGGTCGACGTCCACCCGTTGGGGGTGAACAGGGCGAGTGCCTGGAGGAAGTCCGGCAGGGCGTGGAGGGGGACGAGGCTGCCGCCGAGGATCCCGGAGGCGAAGGCGATGCCCAGGTTGTACCCGTCGGCCTGGGCGTCGGTCCTGGCGTTGCCGGCGACGAGCATGGTGATCGCGGTGGCGGCGAGCACGTGCGCCCCGCACAGCGCCAGCACGGCCAGCGGGTCCCCCCAGCTCAACCCGAAGAACAGCACCGAGGAGGCCCAGGTGGCGCAGACGCTGGTCATGGCGAGCAGGAAACCGACGATCCCCTTGCCGACGACCGGTGTCCACCGGGGCACCGGGGCGACCCGCAGCCGGCTGAGCGTGCCCAACTGCCGGTCGGTGAGCAGGCCGCGGGTTGAGGTCGAGACCACCAGGTAGGCGAAGAGCACCGCCATCCCCGACGCGTAGTGGACGGCGCCGTCGACCTTGCCGCCGGCCATCGGGTCGGCGTCGAGGGTGAGGGTGGGGCCGGCGGCACCGTTCTCCTCCACGAAGAGCCGCACCTCGTCGGCCGGAACACCGGCGTCCAGGGAGGCCCGCACGGCCAGGGTCCTGGCCTCGACGAGCGCGGAGATCTGGTCCACCATGCTGTTGGCGATCACCCCGGCCAGCGGGGTCGAGTCGGAGGTGAGCACGGTGACCTCGCCGCCCTCGCCCGCTCCCACGCTGTCGCTGAAGCCCGGGGGGAAGACGATCGCCGCGCCGATCTCGCCGTCGTCGACGGCCACGCCGGCCTGGTCCTCGTCGTCGTAGTCGCGCAGCGTGAGGACGTCCCGGAGTTCGTCGGTGGCCAGCGCCTCACGCCGGACGCTGGTGGGGAACTCGCCGCCGTCGAGGTCGACGATGCCGATCGACGCGCGCAGCGGCGGGTCCTCACCTCCGAGCGCGAGACCGAACAGGGAGGCCAGGGCGACGGGGGCGACCAGGGCGAGCAGCAGGGCCGTGCCGTCGCGGAGCCGGGAGCGGAGTTCGTGGCCGCTCACCACGAGAAGTGATCTGATCATGTCCCGTTCAGTCCCGGAGGGTGCTGCCGGTCAGGTGCAGGAAGGCGGCCTCGAGGTCGGGCTCGGTGATCTCGACTCCGGTGATCGTGGCCACCCCCTCGACCGCGCCGATGAAGGTGGGCAGCAGGTGTCTGCTGCCCTCGGCGAGCAGGCGGAGGCTGGACGTCCCGGTGGGCACCGCCTCGGTGACCCCGGCGACGGCCCGGAGTTTGTCGGCGGCGGCGGTCAGGTCCCCGTCGAGCACCAGTTCGACCCGGTCGGAGGTGCCCAGCCGGGACACCAGTTCCCGTTTGGTGCCCTCGGCCACCAGCCGGCCCTTGTCGATGATGCCGACCCGCTGGCACACCCGTTCCACCTCCTCCATGTAGTGGGAGGTGTAGAGCAGGCTCATGCCCCCGGCGACCAGCTCGTCGACCCCTTCCAGGATGGCGTTGCGGCTCTGCGGGTCGACGCCGACGGTGGGCTCGTCGAGGATGAGGAGGGTGGGTTCGTGGAGCAGGGCGGCTCCGATGTTGATGCGCCGTTGCATGCCACCCGAGTAGTCGCCGACCTTGTCGTCGGCGCGGCCGGTGAGCCCCACCAGGTCGAGGACCTCCGCGATGCGGTACTGGAGTGCCCGGCGGGCCAGGCCGTAGAGGCGTCCGAAGTAGCGGAGGTTCTCCCGCCCGGTCAGTTCCGGATAGAGGGCGATCTCCTGCGGCACGTACCCGATGCGGGCTTTGGCGGCCCTCGGGTCCTGGGCGAGGGCGTGGCCGGCGACGTGGACGCTGCCGGCGTCGGGACGCAGCAGCCCGGAGAGCATGGAGATGGTGGTGGTCTTCCCGGCTCCGTTGGGCCCGAGCAGGCCGTAGGCCTCGCCGCGGGCGATGGTGAGGCTGATCGAGTCGACGGCCAGGTGGTGGTCGAACCGCTTGGTCAGGTCCTGGCAGACCAGGGCATCCGTCACTGGCCGGCCTCCTGCGCGCGGCCACCGATCCCGACCGGGGCGCAGGCCGGGGCGAGGTCGCCCCGGGACAACTGCCGGTCCGGGCCGTTACCGGCCTGGAGGTCGTGGGCGTCGGTGTGGGTGATCTCCTCGTCCGGCACCCTGTCGTCCACCGGGTCGCCGCCCCGCTCCTTCGAGGACGCGGGGGTGCCCGCGCCGCCCGTCACGCGTGGCCGGCTGGGCCGGTGCGCGTCGGGCCGGTGGTGGACCGGGGCGGGGTGCCGCACCCACCCGCGCGGGTGGGTGCCCCGGACCGCGTCGTCCGCGCGGTTCGGGGTCTCCCCGGTGAGGACGGCGACGGCGCGGGCGCCCGGGAAACCGGTCGGGGTGTTGAACTCGGGCGGGGTGAGGCCCCCGACCGGGTCGCCGTCGGGGTCATGGTCGCTGATCCCGCTGGCCGCTCCCTCGGGCGCGTCCGTGAGCGGGCGGGCTAACGCGGTGGGTTCGCCGCCCGGGTCGGCGGCGTCGAGCGTTCCGGGGGTGGACCCGCCCGGATCGACGAGCACGTCCTGCGGTGGTGGTGCGAGGGACATCACGCGGCTCCTCCTGTGGTGGTGGGAAGACCACGGCCATCGCCAGGGGACCGAAGTGGTCTGGTGCCGTGACGCGTGGTCGTGGTGTTCGCCGCCGGATCCGGCGGCGAAGGGGTTCGGGCTGGGGGGCGCGGGAGACGGGGGACCGCCCGGCCGCCCGGGAGGGGCGGTCCGGTTCCGGACCGGCCACGGCCGTTCCCTGGCCCAGGCCGGCGGGCCGCGAGCTGGAGGTCCCGGGCGTGTGCCGCCGAGCCGTGGAGTTCCCGCCGGTGGGGCACGACGCCCCCGTGCGGGAGGCCTGGCGGACCGTTCGGCCGGCGGCTCCCCGACACACCGGGCACGGTCCACCGGAGGGGTGCCAGCGTCAGGAACAGGGCCAGCGGAAACGCCGGGCCACGCCGTCGCGGGGCCCGGGCCACCGGATGGCTCCCGGAATGGTCAGTCGCGGTGGGCTCCCTCGGGCCAGACGACCGTGACGGGCACCCCGCGTTCCCGGGCAGCCCGGACCACGTCGGCCGTTCCCCCGTAGCCCCGCGCCGGTTCCCCGTCCCACACGGCCACCAGTTCGTCGGCCTCCTCCACCATCCGCACCCCCGCCCGCATGTGGGACTCCGAGGTGGAACGCTGGTAACCCAGCCGCACCACGTCGGTGGCCCTGGCCAGCAGGGCGTCGTAGACGGGGCGGTGCCCGGCGGGCAGGCTGTCGCGGTACTGGGCGGCCGGGACGACGACGACCAGTGACCCGCCGGCGTCGAGGACGGACCGGGCGAAGAGGGTGTCCGCCCCGTCGGCGACGCACGACATCCCCACCAGCAGCTCGTCGGCTCGCTTGGCGAGGGTGCGCCGCAGCTCGGTGGCCACGAGTTCCTCGGTGTCCGGGCCGAGTCCTCGGTGCCCGGTGATGGCCAAGCAGGTCATCGGTCCTCCCGTCAGTCGGTCACGGTCAGCTCCTCGTTGAGGGCCGTGGCGCCGCCACGGCGGGGCAGGGCCGTGTGGAGGGCACGGACCCGGACCAGGATGCGTTCGCTGCCCAGGTCCCGCCCGACGCGCAGCGCTTCGGCGGCCAGCCGGTCGCTTTCCTCCCACCGGCCCGCGCTGGCCAGGGCACTGGCCTGGTCGAGCTGCGCCAGGGCCCGGGGTTTGGGTGCGGTCAGGGCGGGTGCCGCCGCTGCGAGGGCACCCATCGCGCCCCGGGTGTCCCCGAGGCGGGCCAGCGCGGTCGCCCGGTGGCGGGCCGCCCTGGCGTCGTCGAAGGCGAACACCCAGGGCCACACCGGTTCCACCCGGCCGCTGCCGGCGTCCCGTTCGGCACGCCGCAGCGCCACCGCAGTCGCCCTGCGGTCGCCCAGGGCCGCGTGGCCGACGGCGTGCAGCGAGGAGAGCCAGGACCGGGCGACGGGTGGGGACGACGCGCCGAGCTGGGTGGTGGCGCGGTCCAACAGGGCCACCCCGTCCCGGGGCTGGCCGGTCTCCACCACGTACTGGCCGAGGGAGCCGACCATGTAGGCGACCAGCAGCGGGTTGTCCGCCCGTTCGGCGTGCCGCACCGCCCGCGCGTAGTGCCGCCGCGCGGTGTCGACGTCTCCCCGGTCGGCGGCGAGCCAGGCGCAGAGGCCGGCGATCTCGGACAGGACGGTGTAGCCCTCGGGGGTGCGGCACCGGGTGCGGACGACCTCGCCGGCGAGGGTCAGGTGCGCCTCGGCGGCCGGGCCGAGGCTGGCCGAGGACACCGTCTGCTCCATCCGGCGGTAGTGGGCGGTGGGGCCGGCGAGGGAGGCGAGCAGGTCCCGGGCGTTCCCCCCGGCGGCGGCCCGGCGGTGCGACGCGGGTGGGGAGTGGTCCGCTTCGGGCGGGGCGGTGGTGGGGCCTGGGGATAACCGCCGTGCCCTGGCGGGCCGGGTGAACCCGAGTTCCCGGTCGGTGGCGGCCCCGAGGACGTCGCGCAGCGCGGCGCGGTAGTGGGCGGCCGGCCACCGGATCACGCCCCGCTCCCACTTGCCGATGTGGTTGGCGTTCACCGGGGTGATGTGGCGTCCCCCGCTGAGGCGGTTCACCTGGACGTTCACCGCGTCCGCGAGTTCCTGCCTCGTCATCGACTCGCCGGGCGACGAGGGCGACTGGGCGCCTTCCCGCGCGGTGCGCAGGAGGGCGTTGTCCTCCGACACTGCTGGCTCCTCCGCTGGCCGTGCGCGGGAGTGTATCGAGTGCGCGGGGTCCGATGTGAGGTGTTCGCGGTACTCGTCCCCCGACTGCCGGAACGCCGGCCCCCTCCCCCGACGCGGTCCCACGGGGGTGCGGGTGTCCCGGCCGGAAGCGGCCGGGGCGGGCGCCCGAACCGGCCGGTGCGGCGAGCACGGCCACCGCACGGGCGCTGCGCGAGGAGCGGTCCGGCCACTTCCGGGACGGGCCAGGAACGGCCAGGTCGACGGCGCGGCCGGCGCGGGACGCCGCCGGCCACCCCGGACGCCGCCGTCCGACGGGCCGCCGGGTCGCCGGGCCGCCGGGTTGGCTGGCTTCGCTGGCTCGCTGGTCAGGTGGTCCTCGGCCAGGCCCTTGACGGGCACCGGACTTCCACCTCGAAGCGAGCACGTCGAGAACGCGGCTCGTCATGCGTTGGCCGTGCCGACGGTGCGGGCTCCTCGGTTCGTCCGGACCCGGTCTCGGCTGGACTCCCGGTCGGCGAACACGCACGCGCGCCGGACGGCGCGGACGAGGGAGCGCCCGCCGGGCGGAGGACGGCCCGGCGGAGCAGGCGGAACGCCATCGTGGCTCCCGACGATCGCCCCGACCGTCGATGTCGATCGACGCCACCGGTGGCGTCGGCTACCGGAGAGGACACCCCGGGTGCGCGTTCCCCGCACGGGGAACCGGGGCGTCCTCGGCGGCGGTCAGCTCCCCGTGGCCGTCCCGGGCGCCCACCCCGGCGGCAGCGGCTCGGGCATGGGGAAGGAACCACGCACGGTGTCGAACTCGCCGGCGGCGGCCGATCGTTCGATCGCCGTCATCAACTCCAGGACGTGCAACCCCAGCTCGCCACTCGCCCGGTGCGGGGTGCCGGCCCGCAGCGAGCGGACCATGTCCACGACGCCGAGGCCCCGCCCGGCGGAGGGAACCGGGGGCGCGGCCACCCGCCACTCCTCGTCGCCCCGGTCCCGGATCCGCACCTCACCGGCGAAGTGGTTGGGGTCGGGCAGGGCCAGGGTGGCCTCGGTCCCGGTGACCTCCACGAACCCGTGCCGGCGCAGCGGGGAGTCGAAGCTGAACAGCAGCGTCGCCGCCGGTCCTCCCGCGTACTCGACCAACGCGGAGACGTGCGTGGGCACCTCCACGCGGAACTCGGTGCCCGCCCGGTCACCGGCGACGATCCGCCGCGTCGTCAGCGCCTGCCGGCCCACCGCTCCCACCCGGTGCGCGGGCCCGAACAGCGACGCCAGGACCGTCAGGTAGTAGGGGCCGAGGTCGAACAGCGGGCCGGCGCCCCGCTGGAAGAGGAACGCCGGGTTGGGGTGCCACCGGTCCGGGCCCGGTTCCTGCACCAGCGCGAGCGCCGTCAGCGGGGTGCCGATGGCCCCGGCGTCGATGAGCCGCCGAGCCGCCTGGAAACCCGTGCCGAGCACGGTGTCCGGGGCGCACCCCAGTCGGCGGCCGACCCGGCCGGCCTGGGCGACCAGGGCCCGGCCGTCCTCCAGGTCCAGGGTCAGCGGCTTCTCGTTCCACACGTGCAGCCCGGCCTCCAACGCCGCCGAGGCCACCTCGACGTGGGCGGCGGGAACGGTCAGGTTCACCACCAGCTCCACCCCGGGGTGTTCCAGGGCCTGCCCGAACGTCCCCGAGGCCGGCACCCCGTACCGGGCGGCCTGGGCGGCGGCGCGGTCGACGTCGAGGTCGGCGCAGAACAGCACCGAGACCTCCGGGAACGAGGTCAGGTTCGTCAGGTACTGGTCGCTGATCGACCCGCAGCCCACGACGGCGACACCGAGCGGCGCCACCGGGTCCGGGGCCGTCACCGGTCGCTCCCGCCGCCGGCCGGGTGGGCGAACCCGTTGTCCCGCAGCCAGTCGAGGCTGTCCCCGACCGCCGCGAGGACGTCGGTGGCGCAGTCGTCGAGTTCGACGACCCGCCACTCCACCGCCGGGTTCGCCGTGAGGACCTCCGCGACGGGCATGCGTCCCGCGCCGACGGCGGTCATCGGGTCGGTCCTGGTCACCGGCCCGTCCTTGACGTGCAGGTACCGGACCCGGTCCCCCAGCCGTCGGAGCAGGGCGGGCACGTCCTGCCCGGCCACCGCCGCCCAGTAGGTGTCCACTTCCAACACCACCTCGGGGGCGAGGGCGTCGGCGAGCACCACCAGCGCGGGGGTGCCGTCCACGTCGGTGAACTCGAACTCGTGGTTGTGGTAGCCGAGCCGCAGACCCGCGTCGGCCGCCCGGGACGCCACCGCGTTCAGCTCGGCGGCCAGCGCCGTGACCGCGTCCCGGTCGCCGAACCGCTCCGGCGGCGCGACCGGCACGATGACCGTGTCGGCGCCGACCGTCCGGGCCCCGTCGAACAGGGCGTCCACGTCCTCCGACAGGACGGGGGCGTGGACGGCGCAGACGGCCAGGCCGGCCGCGTCGAGATCGTCACGCAGCCCGGGGGCGTCGGTGAGCACGTCGAACGGTTCCACCGCGCCGTAACCGAACCCGGCGAGGGCGGCCAGCACGCCGACGCGGTCAGCGGCCAGCTGCTCCCGCACCGTGTAGAGCTGCACCGCTGGGGGTGTCGAGAGGATCGGACTGGTCGGATCGGACATCTGCACCTCCTGTCAGGACACCGGAGCCGGCCGCGCTGGGCGTCCGGAACCGACAACCGGGTGGGGGCCGGCGTGCGGCCGGGGCGCCCCACGGGACATGGCTCGGGCGTGCGGTGGGATGGGCCGCCCCAGGGCGGGGGCCAGGGCCACCCGGTCTGGCCCGCCTTCCCATCCGGGGGTGCGGGGCGGTGGGCCGCCTCGGGCCCCGCCGCGAGGCGGGAGTGGTGCGGGACGACCGGAAACCGTCATGTCCCCGCACCGCTGCCGCCGCCGTTCCCGCCGGGGGTCGGCGGCCGCCAGTCCCGCAGCGCGGGTCGGAGGTCCTCGTCCGCCCCGTCCACGGCGTCGCGGTGCGCCTCGGCGAGCAGGTCCGCGATGACCACCCTGGTCCCGGTGCCGGCCGACGCGATGGCGCCGTGCACCATCGCCAGGCTCAGCAGGTTGTCGGCTGCCACCGTGCTCGGCGGGAGCCCGGTCCGGAGGGCGTGTTCGAAGTCGGCCAGGGAACCGGCGATGTCCGTCGGCGACGGGGACCCCCACCCGCGCGCCCGGGACTCGGCCGCCGCCTCGGCGGCGCCGGCGACCGGCACCGCGTGCTCGACGACGGGTTCACCCTCGCCGTCCCACACCGCCGCCCCGTGCCGCCCGCTGACCCGCCACCGCCCGTTCCAGGAGGTCTCCAACCCGGGGGCGCACCAACTCCCCGTGTAGAGGTAACGCACTCCCCCGGTCATCTCGAAGATCGCGGTGGCCGCCGCGTCACCCCGGTACCAGCTCCAGTGCGGGTTGAACTCCTCGCACCACACCGTCACCGGGTCGCCGCCCACCAGGTACCGGGCCGCGTCGAACGGGTGGATCGCCATGTCCAGCAGCAGCGGGTGCTCCATCTCCTCGCGGAACCCGCCGAACCTCGGCGCGCGGAAGAACTCGGTGCTGACCGTGCCCACCGCCCCCAAGGTCCACACCTGCCGCCGCAGCGCGGCCAACCCGGGGCTGTGCCGACGGTTCTGGCTGACGGCGAACAGGCGGCCGGCGCGTTCGGCGGCCACCACGAGGCCGATCGCCTCGGCGAGGGTCGCCGCGAGCGGTTTCTCGCCGAGCACCGCCAACCCCAGGTCGAGGGCCTCCCGGGTGACGGAGTAGTGCGCGGAGGGGATGGTGACGTCGACGACCAGATCGGGCAGGGTGGCCTCGGCGAGGGCGCTGAGCGAGGTCGACACCGGAACCGGGGGCACCCCGCAGGCCGACAGTGCCGCCGTCGCCGCGTTCGGGTCGAGGTCGACCACGCCGACCAGGTCGACCGTGGGTGAGGCGTCCACCGTGTTCAGCCAGGCCCGCCCCATCGCTCCCGCCCCCACGACCACCGCGCGCAGCGGGCCGTGGTGGTCGACGGTGCGGAAGGCTCCGACGGTCATCGGTCCGCACCCGGGGACGCGGCCCCCGAGTGTGTCGCCGGCTCGTCGTCCCACCAGCCCACCGGGGAGCGGCGCAACCTCGGCGGGGACCCGACCGGCCGGTCCGGCCTCGCCCACCTCACCCCGTTGGCGATCACCCGCCGCACGTCGGGGTGGTGGTAGACGGGGTAGTCCTGGTCGCCGGGGCTGAAGTAGAAGATCCGGCCGTGGCCCCGGCGGAAGGTGACACCGCTGCGGAACACCTCGCCGCCGCTGAACGAGGACACGAAGACCAGCTCGTCCGGCGCGGGGATGTCGAAGAACTCCCCGTACATCTCCTGCCGGTCGATCACCAGCGGACTCGGCACGCCCTCGGCGATCGGGTGCCGGGGGTCGACCGTCCACACCAGTTCCCGGTCGTCGCCGTTGCGCCACCGCAACGCGCAGGTGGTGCCCAACAGCCGCGTGAAGACCTTGGAGAAGTGCCCGGAGTGGAGCACGACGAGCCCCATGCCGCCGAGCACCCGCTCCCGGACCCGTTCCACCAGGGCGTCGTCGACGCGATCGTGGGCGAGGTGGCCCCACCAGACGAGGACGTCGGTGGTGTCGAGGACCTCCGGCGGCAGGCCCTGCCCGGGTTCGTCCAGGGTGGCGGTGCGGATGGAGGCGGCCGGGCCGAGGTGGTCGGCGATCGCCGCCGCTACCGCGCCGTGGATTCCCCGCGGGTAGCGTTCGGCGACCTCCGGTTGGGTCCGTTCGTGGACGTTCTCGTTCCACACGGTGATCCGGGGTGGTCCGGGTGCGTCCCCGGGGGTGTCGGCGGCGGGACGGTGGTCGGGCACGGCACTCACCGGCGGTCCTCCATCGCACGAACGGTCACGGTCGGAGGACGTCGTCTGTCGTGCGTCGCGACACCCCCGCCAGGGTGAGCGCACCGCTCCGACGGACCAGGTCGACCGGTGTCCGCGCCGGGGCACGGTCCCCGTGTCGATCTTGTCCTGCACCGCCGATCCAACCGACCCCCGACGGCGGGAACAATCAGCCGGTCGGGCGATATGCGCGTGGCGCATTCGACCGCGCTCCGTGTCGAACACCGTTCGACCTGGTCACCCGTCACCCGTGTCGAATGACTCCCCGGGCGGGTCCCCTGTGCGCGTCCTGCCACTCCTCGCCTCGCCGCCGCCCACCGCTGCCCCCTCCTCCGGCTTCGGCCCGGCACCCGCCTCGGGCGGATGCCGGGCGCAAGAGCTCAGGGACGGCTCACCCCGTGAGGCCGATGATCTCCAGGAGCGGGCTCCGCGCATGCCATCCCGCCCGGTCGAGCTCCTCGGACAGCCCCTGCGGGTTGTCCGGCCGGCTGAGCTGGTCGAGGACGTCGTCCAGGACCCGGCGGCGATCCACGACGTCGGTCACCTCCACGGCCGTGGCCGGAAGGTCGACGACCACCGACTCCTTGAGGTGCAGGGTGAGGCGGGGGTCGGCCAGCAGGTTGCGGTACCAGTCGCGGGGACGGTCCTCCGGGTAGCCCGTCAGGAAGAACCGGCCCCCGGACCGGTAGAGCCAGATCTCGAGGCGCCGGGGCAGCCCGGACCGGCGTCCGACCGTGGTGATGTCCACCAGCACATCCGAGTGGAGCGCCCGGCGCACGGCGGCCTCATCCGGTGTCCCCGTCCCGGTCGACGCCGGCTGGGGTTCCCACCGGTGCGACGCCGGGTCGTCCGCGTGGCGGGCGTAGACGTCGGGGGGACCGGCCACGTAGCAGGCCGTCACCTCCTCCTCCGCCACGAACTCGTTCGTCGAGTTCGCCGGCAGGTGGACGACCTCACCGGGGTGGACGACCAGTTCGCCGTCGTCCTCGGTCCGCACCCGCAGAACACCGCCCAGGACGATCACCATCTCGTCGTAGGGGAAGGCGGCCCGCAGCCGCTCGCCCGACGGCATGGCCGCGAACCCCACCACCATCGCCGCCTCCGGGTCGGTCGCCCGGCTGACGAGATCACTGCCGAAGAGCTGGTACCCCGCGCCGTCGGGCGGGGACCAGTCCTGGTTGCTCCGCGCGTCCTCGATCGTCCACCTGCGCACCCGCCTGCGTTCCACCGCCACGTTCCTCCCGCCGGGACGCCCCTCGGCGTCCGTCCGGCGGACCCTAGGACCTGAAGCGCACTGGAGGTCAACAGCGGGCGGTGCCGAGCTGGTCGTTCAGAGCTGAGTGCGCACCGCCGCGCGCTCGCGAGAAGCCGCTACCAGTGGGGATCTGGGCGCTCGTCGAGCGCTCACCTCGCTCACGGCGGTATTTCGACCAGTTCCGGTACAACACCGTGAACGGCACTGGCTCAACCCCACTCGCGCGAGGCTTTCGAAGGGGAAGCGGCGCGCTCGCGCACCAC
Organism: Actinoalloteichus caeruleus DSM 43889; assembly: GCF_000429185.2. GTDB lineage: Bacteria > Actinomycetota > Actinomycetes > Mycobacteriales > Pseudonocardiaceae > Actinoalloteichus_B > Actinoalloteichus_B caeruleus. Next base: position 1,962,063 of record NZ_AUBJ02000001.1, read on the forward strand.
CGACGGCTCACCCCGCTCGCGCGGGGCTTTCGCTTCAGGTCACAGCATCGCACCGGTACGAGCCTCCCGGCGATCCGCGAGACGCTCAGTCGATGAGCGTGAGGGGCGCGGTGCTGAACCGGCCGGAGAGCAGGTCGTCAAGCAGGGTAGGCAGTTCGGCGGGCAGGAGCTTGTCGCGGCACTGCCGCAGCTCGTCCGCTGGCCACCAGCGGCGTCCGATCTGCCCGGCCTTCTCGTTCTCGGTGGGCCGGGGCGCGACCTGCGGGGTGTTCCCCTGGGTGCGCCCGAGAAAGACGTGCTCGATGCGGTGGTGGTCGCGGCCCTTGTACCGGAACCGGGATTCACGCACCCACAGTTCACGGCCGAGGGTGGGGAGCATGATCCCGGTCTCCTCGGCGGCTTCGCGGCGGGCTGCATCGCGGAGGTCTTCGCCGTCGTCCAGGCCGCCGCCGGGCAGTTCCCACCAGTGGTGATCGGGCTCGGCGGGGTCGAGGGCGTGGATGAGCAGTACGCGGTCGGCGGGATCCAGGAGGAGGACACGGGCGCCGATGCGGGGCGTGACGGTGCTGGTCGAGGCGGTCATCCTGCGGCTGGTCCTCGCGTCTCGGCTGACGGGGCGTGCGCTCGGGCAGCCGAGACGCGAACCGGCCGGTCAGAACAGGGTGGGCTCCGGCTCGGCAGGCGTGGCCGCCGTGGCGGGGTCCGACGTTAGCAGCGCGCCGGTGGCGTCAGCGCAAGACGCACGGCGAGCCCGGAATGGTCGGTGAGCCGGGAGCCGTCCCCGGCGAGTTCCCTGGTCTCGTGGACGTACTCGCAGCCGGTGAGCTGCTCGGCTAAGGCGGCCGAGCCGTGGGCGTGGTCGTAGCGGAAGCCCAGGTCCGGACGGCGTGCCCAGCTGTGCTCGACCCGGTCGGCGTGCAGGTGCCGGAACAGGTCGACCAGGCCGTGCCGGTCGGTCAGGCCGCTGTAGAAGGCGTACTCGAACGGTGCGAACTGGCCCCCGTGAGCCGGCGTGTGGCTGGGTTCGAGCACGTTGAGGTCGCCGAGCAGCAGCAGCGGTGCCGCGCCGGCGGTGGCGTCCAGGGCGCGGCCGAAGCTCTGGATCCAGGGCTCACCCCCGCTTGCGTGGGGCTTTCGACAACGGCCGCGCGGCCAGCTCGACAAACCCCGGCTCACCCCCGCTTGCGCGGGGCTTTCCGCGGCCTGCTGCTGAGCTGGCCACTCGAAAGCGGCTCACCCCCGCTTGCGCGGGGCTTTCCCTTCGCGACCTGCGCCGACGGGAGCCCGTTACCTTTTCTTGACCTAGACGGATCCGGCGGCACCGTACTCCCGCTCACACTCCTCGGTCCAGCTCCAAGCGGTTCCACACGTGGACCGTGAGACCGCAGAACACCGCGCTGGTGGCGATGACGAGCCCCAGTTGGGCCATACCAACCACCTCGGGAAACAGCGCCCAGATCGCCGGAGCCGCGAAGGGCAGCCACGCGGCCGTTGCGGGCTGCACGATCGTCGCCACCTGGGACACCACGATGAGGGCGATGGCCGCCCCTATCCCGGGAAGTGCCCCTCGGCCGAGGGTGGCCACCAAGGACGTGGGGACCACCACAGCACCGGTCAGGACGAGCAACAGCACCAGCCGGGTGAAGTCGGCCAGCACGTCGCCGTTGACAGGACCCGATCCCAACAGGATGCCCACCAGGAACAGCGCGCCAACCGACACCACCGCGACCGCGCACACCCAGAGCAGATGGGTCAGCAGCTTGGCCAACACCACCACCGACCGTGTTGTCGGGGAGGCCAGTAGCCCGAGGACGGTGCCGTCGGTGAACTCCCGTCCGAAACTCCAGCTCAACGCGATGCCGAACGCGAGCAGGCCACCAGCGGCGGCGATCTGGGTGACGATCGTGAACAGCAGCGGCCAGCCGTCGAGATCGGCGGCGCTGCCGAGCCGGTCCACCACCTGGTCGTTCCCCGTGGAGACGGCGAGGACCAGACCGCAGCCGAGCAACGCGAGACCGACGACGAAGACACCGACGGTGATTTACAAGGGCCGAGCTGCTGAGGCCTTGTGGATCTCGACCCAGCACGCTCCTCGGAAATTGTTCATACCCGCTCCCGGTTTCGTCGCTCGTCGTCGGAGAGCACGAGATCGAACAGGGCTCGTTCCAGATCGGTTCCGCCGGGGTCGAGGGTTCCGGCGATCTCTCCACGGTTCATGACCGTGATCCGATGAGCGATCCGGGCCACCTCGTCGAGGTGGTGGCTGGAGACCAGAACGCCCGCACCGCGTGCCGCACGACGGCGGAGCCGCTCACGCAGGTCGATCACCCCGGCCGGATCGAGGGCGTTGGTGGGTTCGTCGAGCACGAGGAGCCGTGGCTCGTCCAGCATCGCCACGGCGAGACCGAGCCGCTGCCGGTTCCCCTGGGACAGCCGTCTCGCGCGCACGGCCGCGTAGTCACCGAGCCCGGCGTCGTCCAGGGCCTTCCGCGCGGCCTCGGCCGCCGTACTGGCGGGCAGTCCGCGCAATCTGGCCGCGACCAGCATGTTCCGCTGTGCGGTGAGTTCCGGGTAGGCGAACGGCCGATCGAGCATGTGGCCCACGCATCGCCACCTGCTCCCGGTCATTCGCGCCACCGGCGTACCAGCGATGCGGATGTCTCCGGATCGCAACCGCGCCATGCCGAGGATCAGGCGCATCAGCGTCGTCTTTCCCGCACCGTTGAGGCCCACCAGGGCGTGCACCTCTCCCTCTTCCACCGTGAGCGTCACTCCCCGCACGCCCACGCCCGGGGAGTAGGAGCGCACGGCACCGGTGACCTCAAGCAAGGCGGTCACGCCCCGACCTCCAACACGCTGAGCGCCGTCTCGATCGCTTCGACCAAGGTGGTGCCCTCGTTCTCCGCCCACTCGAAGAGTCCGGCGGAGAGTGCGCCCAGCAGCGCGGCGGCGGCGGCCCGGGCAGCGCGGGGATCGGTACCGTCGCTGATCAGCTGCTGCTGGATGGCCGCCGCCGTCTCCTCGTTCTGCTTCGCCAACGCCACGCGCAGGGTCAGAGTCGACGCGATGATGCGCACTCGACGGCGAACCATGCCCAGCTCCGCGTCGTCGAGTCCGCTCAACGCGCCACGCACGCCTCGAACCGCCCGAAGCAGCGCAGCCTCGCTCAGCGGGCGCTGGCTGATGGCACGAGCGATCACCGGGTCGAAGGGGTCGACGAGGACCGCCTGTTCCTTGGAGCCGAAGTGCCGGAAGAACGTCATCTCCGAGACCCCTGCGGAGGCGGCGATCTGCGACACGCTCGTCTGGTCGAATCCCTGTTCCTCGAAGAGCGCGAGCGCGCGCTCGGTCAGCAGAGCCAGCGTGCGCTCACGCTTCGACACCGTAGCCACGGACAAATGTTATCGACTAACATTTTTGAGTGGCTAGCGGCCCCGCCCACGAAGCGGAGGAGCTCAACGGGGTGCGGCGAGCGCGGTAGCAGCCGGAACGAAGCTGCGGATCACCGCGACGGTGTGGGTCGCCGCGTGCACCATCCCGCCACTCCTAAGCGCCGGCTCGCAACCGGGGGCTCTCGGGCACGTCGCCCCCACCACACCCACTAGCCGCGCGACCGCCGTTGCGGCAGATGCCAGCAACCGGCGGACCTCCTCCAGGCCGCAACCGAGCCACCGGGCAGTGCCGGCGAGCGCGACCAGGTAGTCGGTAAGCCCCTCGAGCCAGCCCTTCTCCTGGTCGTTCCCCTCGATCCCCTGCCGCTCCGGCAGGGTGTCCACGCCCGCGACCGGGCGAACGCAGATCCCCGGTCGCCCTCGTGGTCACGCCAGGGCTTCGGCAACCCTGGCTGCACGGCGGGATGGTTGTGGTTCCTCGTAGGAGCGATGAGGACCCGGGCACACCACGCCCTCGTCCGGCGCGTCGACTTGTTGGAACTCCTCGTAGGAGCGATGAGGACCCAGTGCCACCGCGCCGGCGTCCGCTTCGACTTCGCGTTGGAACTCCTCGTAGGAGCGATGAGGACAAGCGTCCGGCGAACTGGCGGCGGACGACATCATCCGGTTGGAACTCCTCGTAGGAGCGATGAGGACGCTTCGAAATGCAACCCAACGACCAGTAGGCAATCTGTTGGAACTCCTCGTAGGAGCGATGAGGACCGCTCGGGTGATGCACCCCAGCCCAGCGACTGGGTGTTGGAACTCCTCGTAGGAGCGATGAGGACATGGATCACGTGTGGATCACGTGCCTGATCGACCCGGTTGGAACTCCTCGTAGGAGCGATGAGGACCCGCCCGGATGCGGTGTGCGGCGTGCGGGCCGATGTTGGAACTCCTCGTAGGAGCGATGAGGACCCGAGAGTAAAGTCGCAGGTCAGCGGGCGCCTGGACCACCCTATCGGACACGGTTCTGCAGCGAACCCGAGGTTTGACATCAGACCCGGGGGGTTCGCTGAAATCTCGCCTCACTCGATGGTGACTCCTCCCCAGCCTTCCGGCGGCCCGAAACACCACCAGATCAGCATGCCGAACCGGCGAAGGCCGCCGGGAAGGTGCCCACCGGCCCCGGTGCTCGACCGCCTCAAGCGTAGTGGTCGCCCACCTCTCCCCCATCGCTCGTTCGATACCATCCGCGCATGAGCACTTCCTGAGGACACGGTTCCGCACCGTCACCACCACTCGCGTCCGTGGGCCGTCTCCGGCCGGACGTGGGAGCCCGTTCGTCCACTTCAGGGAGGAGTCCCACCATGCCCCACACCGAACCGACCGCCCTCGCCCGCCGCATCGACCGACTGCGCGAGGTGGCGCACGCGGAGCCCCGGCTCGACGGCGTGCTGCTGTACGGGTCCTGGACCCTGGGGGAGGCTGACGCCTACTCCGACGTGGAGGCCTACCTGTTCGTCCGTGACGCGGACGTCGCGGACTTCGACGGGGTGGAGTTCGCCGCCCGCCTCGGCCCGTTGGCCTACTCCTACGAGAACCAGTTCGGGGTCCTCACCGTCGTTTTCGACGATCTGATGCGTGGCGAGTTCCACGTGACGGCCTCGGGTGCGGGCGTGGAGCAGGTGCGCGGCTGGCGGGGGATGATCCACCTGCCCGACACCGAGCGTGCCGTGGTGTTGGACCGGGACGGGCGGCTCACGTCGGCGGCGCGCACGCTCGCCGAGTTCCAGCCGCCGGAGCCGGTAGGGACGGCGTCGCACCTGGTGGGTGAGCTGACGAACTGGACGTTGATGGAGGCTCACCTGTTGGCGCGGGGTGAGACGGCGCGGGCGCATGCCTGGGCGCAGTTCATGGTGGCGCCGGCGCAGTTGAAGTTGTGCCGGTTGCTCCGGGACTCGACCCGGCACTGGTTGACGCCGAGCCGGGCTGTGGAGCAGGACCTGCCGGCGGCCGACGTCGAGCGTTACCGGGCCACCACGTCCGCCGCCGAGCCGGCTTCGGTGTTGGCGGCGGCGGTGCGGTCGTGGCGGTGGACCCGGGAGTTGGCGGCCGAGGCGGAGGCGCGGTGGTCGATCAGCGTGCCCACCGAGTTGCACGGGCGGATCGCGGCGTTGTTGGCGGACCTGGAGGCCGGCGCCGGGTGGCCCGGGCCGGCCGTCGGCTAGCGGTCCGCCCCGCGAGGACGACCTCAGTCCTCGTCCTCCTCGGCGGGTCGTGACCGCCGCAGGGGGGTGACGAGGATGCGGGAGACGCGGCGGCCGTCGAGGGCGCGCACGGTGAAGCGGTGGTGGAGGGCTTCGACGCTGTCGCCCTCCCGGGGTAGGCGGTTGAACAGGGCGACGACGTAGCCGGCGAGGGTGTCGAAGGGGCCGTCGGGCAGGGTGAGGCCGGTCTGTTCCTCCACCTCGGTGCGGTGCAGCAGTCCGTCGACCTCGACGGAGCCTTCGGGGGATCGCCGGGAGGGGACGGCGCCGGGGTCGTACTCGTCGTAGATCTCGCCGACGACCTCCTCGACGAGGTCCTCGACGGTGACGATGCCGTCGGTGCCGCCGTACTCGTCGATGACCATGGCGAGGTGCCCGCCCTTGCGGCGCATCTGGGAGAGCGCGGCCAGCACCGGTTTGCTGCCGGGGAAGGCCGCGACGGGGCGGGCGATGTCGGCGAGGGTCCGGCCTTGGGGGTCCTCGCCGTCGACGACGGCGAGCAGGTCGCGGACGTGGACGAAGCCGACGACGTCGTCGGGGGACTCGCGGATCACCGGGTAGCGGGAGTGGGGTTTGCCGCGCATGAGGCGGACCGCGTCGGGCAGGGGGAGGTCGGCGTCGAGGAACTCGACCTCGGTGCGGGGGATCATGACCTCGCTGAGGACGCGGTCGCCGACGGCGAAGGCGTCGTCGAGCAGGCGGCGTTCCTCCACGGTCAGCTGTTCGTTGGTGCGGACCATGTCCCGCAGTTCCTCCTCCCCCACCTTCTCCTCGGCGGCCTGCGGGTCGATGCCCATGAGGCGGACCACGGCGTTGGTGGAGCGGGAGAGCAGCCAGATCAGGGGGCGGAAGACGGTGGCGAGGCGGTCGAGGACGCCGGCGGTGAACAGCGCCACCCCTTCGGACTTCTGGAGGGCGAGGCGCTTGGGGGCGAGTTCGCCGAGGACCAGGGACAGGTAGGAGACGAAGAGGGTGACCAGGACCAGCGCGAGGGTGGCGGCGAGGCCGGCGGGCAGTCCCCAGTCGGCGAGGTAGGGCTCGAGGCGGACGGCGATGGTGGCGCCGCCGTAGCCGGAGGCGAAGAACCCGGTGAAGGTGACGCCGATCTGCACGGCGGAGAGGAAGCGGTTGGGGTCGGAGCGGAGCCTGGCCAGTCGCTTCCCCCGGTTGCCCCGGGTGGCGGCGAGTCTGTCGACCTGGCTGTCGCGCAGCGACACCAGCGCGATCTCGGAGGCGGCGAAGTAGCCGCCGGCGAAGACGAAGAGCAGAACCAGCGCGAGATTCGTCGCGACACTGTCCATCCCTGGAATTCTCACAGGGTTGGGGTGTTCTGGCAGATCAGCGCGACGTTTCCGGTGGGCGTGCCAACCGGGGCCGAGATGCGGGCGGCCCGCCCCGGGGTGGGGCGGGCCGCCGTGCCCGGTGGTTCGACGTGCGTCCCTCCCGGGGCGGGGTGGGGTCAGCCGCCGAATCGCTCGGTGAGTTTGCGTTCGATGAGCCCCACCAGGGTGTAGAGGGCCCAGCCGATCGCGGAGAGCAGGATGAGGCAGATCATGACGACCTGGATGTCGTCGTTGTCCTGTGCCTGCTTCTCCAGGTAGCCCAGGCCGGCCTGGGCTCCGATGAACTCGCCGATGACGGCGGCGGTGACGGCCTGGAGCACGCCGACCCGCAGGCCCGCCGCGAGGGCGGGCAGGCTGTAGGGCAGGTCGATGAGCAGGGCGCGTCGGCCGCGTCGGATGTTCAGGACGTCGGCGAGGTCGTGCATGGTGGAGGGCATGCCTCGGAGCTTGCCGACCATGTTGATGAGCACCGGGTAGAAGGTCACCAGGGTGATCAGGGTGATCTTGGATCCGATGCCCAGGCCCAGCCAGAGGACGATGAGCGGGGCGATGGAGATCTTCGGCGTCACCTGGATGACGACGATGATCGGCATGAGCAGTCGTTCGATCCAGCCGACTCGGACGAAGAGCACCGCGAGGGCGATGCCGATGACCGAGCCGAGGGCGACTCCCTGGAGCACCTCGGCGAGGGTCTGCTGGAGGTGGATGCTCAGCCCGCCGGCCTGCCACAGGGACACGGCTCGGGTGACGAGCTGCCCGGGGCTGGGCAGCACGTAGGAGGGCAGGCCGGAGAAGGCGGCCAGTGCCCACCACAGGCCGACGCCGCCGGCGAGGGAGGCCGCGCCGACCAGCAGGGGCAGGGCGCGGTCGCGGCGCTCAGTTGTCGAGCTCACGGTGGTCCCTGACCAGGTCGGCGGCGTCGAACGCCTCGTCGATCAGTTCGAACTCGGCCTGGGAGTCGATGGCCTCCTGCCAGCGGTCGAGGTTGCCGTGGCCGAAGCCGTTCTCCTCGGTGTCGGCGGACTGCCACAGTTCGGCGGCGTAGACGTCGCGGAGGACCTCGGAGATCTCGTCCTCCTGGCCCTCGAAGGTGGGGGCGTACTTCTCGATGGACATCGCCGTGGACTCGTCGATGTGGTCGATCGTGTACTGGAGCGCCTCGTCGAGGGCGGCGGTGAAGGAGGCGACGACCTCCGGGGTGTTCTCGACGGTGTCGGGGCTGGTGACGAGGATGTTGCCGAAGGAGGGCAGGTACTCGTCGCTGAGGATCTGGCCGACGTCCATCCCGGCGTTCTGGAGGGCGAAGTAGCGCAGTCGGGAGAAGACGATGGCGTCGACCTCGCCGCTCTGGAGGGCCTGGACGATGGCGCCGGTGCCGATGGTGCGCAGGTCGATGTCGTCGACGGTCAGGTCGGCGCTGTCGAGCATGGCCTGGAGCTGGGCGTAGTTGGGGCTGCCGAGGTCGGTGACGGCGACGCTGCGGCCTTCCAGGTCGGCGGGGGTCTCGATGCCGCTGTCGTTGGCGAACAGCAGGGCGCCGATGCCCTTCTGGTAGGTGGTGTGGACGACGTTGGTGCGGACGCCGCTGCCGTAGGCGGTGATGACGGAGTCGCCGTTGGGGAAGCCGAAGTCGACGTTGCCGGCGGCGACGTTCTGGACGATGTCGGCGCCGTTGGCGTAGGTGAACTCGACGTCGAGGCCTTGGTCGGCGAAGTAGCCCTGTTCCACGGCCTCGTAGAGGGGGGCGTAGTAGGGGACGGCGGCGCCGTCGATCTGCACGGTGACCGAGGTGGTGCCCTCGTCACCGCCGGTGGTGGTGCCGGCGTTGTCGGCGGGGCTGCATGCGGCGACACCGCCGAGGGCGGCGGCCAGGCCGAGGGCGGCGACGCCGCGCAGGGAGCGGGGGGAAGGGGACATGGTGGGTCCTTTCGGGACGGGGCGGGTCCGGCCGTCGCGGGTCAGCGGCGCCAGGGCAGTGCCCGGCGTTCGACGAGGCTGACCAGGGCGAAGCCGGTCAGTCCGACGACCACGGTGAGGACGACCGCGGCGATGAGCTGCGGCGTGTCGTAGGTGCTCCGGCCCTGGACCATGAGGAATCCCAGGCCTTGTTGGGCGGAGATGTACTCGGCGAGGAACGCGCCGGTCATCGCGTCGATGACCGCGATCCTGGCGCCGGCGAACAGGGCGGGCAGCGCGGTGGGCAGTTGGACGAGCCGGAAGAACCGGGCGGGTCCGAGGTTGAGGACGCGGCCCAGTGCCCGTTGGTCGTCGGTGACCTCGCCGAGGCCGAGCATCATCGCGATCATCATGGGGAAGAAGGCGAGCATCACGATGAGCGCGAGCTGGGAGCCGAGGCCGAGGCCGAACCAGAGGACGAGCAGTGGGGCGAGGGCGATCTTGGGTGCGGCCTGGAGGATGACGACGTAGGGCGCCAGGATCAGGCGGACCGTCCGGAAGGAGGCGATGACCCAGCCGAGGAGGGAGCCGATGACGATGCCGGCGCCGAGTCCGACGGCGATGTTGCGGACGGTGTAGCCGAGGTGGGGCCACAGTTCGCCGCTGCTGGCCAGCCGCCACAGGGCGTCGCCGACGCTGAGCGGGTCGGGCAGCAGGTAGGAGGGGACGTCGGCGAGGGTGACGTAGAGCTGCCAGGCGAGTAGGACCACGGCCAGGTAGGCGGCGGCGACGGTGATCCGGCGCAGCGGGGTTCCCTTGCCGAAGGGGCCGCCGCCGGGTCGGTTGCCGCCGGGCGCGGGTGGCGGGGTGGCGGCTCCGGTGGTGATCTCGGCGGTGCTCACGCCAGCTCCCCGCGCAGCATGCCGGCGAACTCGGCGAAGACCGGGAGTTGCCGGGTGGCGGCGTCGCGGTTCCGGTCGAGGGGGACCTGGTGGACGGAGCGGAGCCGGCCAGGGCGGGGTGACATGACCACGACGCGGTCGGCGAGGTAGGCGGCCTCCTCGACGCTGTGGGTGACGAAGACGATGGTCTTCCTGGTGGCGGCCCAGATGCGCAGGATGTCGTCGTGGAGCTTGTCCCTGGTGATGGCGTCGAGGGCGCCGAAGGGCTCGTCCATGAGCAGGATCCGGGGGTCGTAGGCGAGGGCGCGGACGATCGCGACCCGTTGGCGCATGCCGCCGGAGAGTTCCTTGGGGTAGGACTTGGCGAAGTCGCGCAGTCCGACGAGTTCGAGGAGTTGGTCGACCCGGTCGGTGGGCAGGTCGGAGCGGTCCTTCTGGACCTCGATGCCGAGGGAGACGTTGCGGGCGACGGTGCGCCACGGCAGCAGGGCCGGTTCCTGGAAGACGAAGCCGATGTCGCGGCCCGGGCGGGGAGCGCGGGTCCACTCGATGGTGCCCTCGTAGTCGGTGTCGAGGCCGGCGACCATCCGCAGCAGGGTGGACTTGCCGCAGCCGGAGGGGCCGATGATGGCGATGATCTCGCCGTCGCCGATGTCGAGGTTGACGTCGTCGAGGGCGCGCACGGAGGCGCCCTTGACGCTGACGTACTCCTTGCTCACACCGCGGATCTCCAGCAGCCGCCTGTGGTCGGTCGCGGCCGCCTCGGGCGGCGCGGTGTCCTCGTGGGTGTGATGGGTCACGGTGGCGGCTCCAGCGGGAGTCAGCCGGTCTGGTCCGGCTCGGATGGTCGAGTCGAGGATGCACACTAAGCATTTCTTCCGTGTTGCGGAAGTGGTCATCCGGAATTGTTGTTCGCGACGGAGAGTGCCCACTTGGACGACCCTACGAGGCGGCGTTGATCGTTTGCGCTGTTCGAGGCCCATATTTGACTCTGCACGCACTGTCGGGGACGGAACGTGACTGTTGACTCCCCGTGATGGCGCACCGCACACTGACGATTCTGGAAATCGACTTCCGCCTGACAGAAGGAGTCCTGGTGCCTCGCAGCGCTGCCGACCCGTGGCTCGACGGACGGCCCCCGCACCTGCCGTGCGGGCCCGGTGACCTGCCCGAGGTGTGCCTGCTGCCCGGGGACCCGGCCAGGGTGGACCGGGCGGCGGCCGTGCTCGACGACTTCCGCGTGCTGGGCCAGAACCGCGAGTTCCGCGTGGGCGTCGGCCGGCGGGGCGAGGTCGAGGTGGGGGTGTGCTCCACCGGCATCGGTGGCCCCTCCACCGAGATCGCGCTGGTGGAGCTGGCCCGGCTGGGCGTGCGGACGGTGCTGCGGACCGGGGGCATGGGGGCGCTGTCGGCGCGGATCGCGCCCGGTGACCTGTGCGTGGTCACCGAGGCGGTCCGCGAGGGCGGGGCCGCCTCCTGGTACGCCGACCCCGAGGTGCGGGCGCTGTCCAGCCCCGAGGTGCGCACCGCCCTGGCAGCGACCGCCGACCGGGCGGGGGAACGGGCGCACGGCATCACCGTGCTCTCCTGCGACTCCTACTACGTCGGGGAGGGCCGCCCGGTGCCCGGGCTGGAGGACAGGGCCGCGCGCCGCTTCGCCCAGGTCGAGGCGCTCGGGGTGGACGCGATGGACATGGAGTGCGAGACGGTGCTCGCCGTGGGCGCGGCCGTGGGGCTGCGGGTCGGGGGCCTGCTGGTCGCCCACGCCTCCCGGGCCACCGACAGCTGGTTGGAGGACTACGAGCCGGCGCAGTTGCGGATGCTGCGGGTGGCGGCGGACGCGGCGGCGCGGCTGAGCTCGGAGGGCCAGCGGTGACCGCCGTCACGACGGGTCCGCGTCCGGTCGGTGACCCGCCGGCCGGGGAGGACGCCCGCGCCCGGTTCTTCGCCGCCGCCCCGGCCCCCGAGGGCGGCGCGGCCCCCGACCTGCGGGTCCGGCTGGGCTCGCTGACCCTGCGCAACCCGGTGATGCCCGCCTCCGGGTGCTTCGGGCCGGAGCTGGCCCCGCTGGTGCCCACGTCCGAGATCGGCGCCACCGTCACCAAGACCGTGTTCGCCCGGCGGCGTGGCGGCAACCCGACCCACCGGTTGACCGAGACCCCGATGGGCATGATCAACAGCGTGGGCATCCCGAGCCTGGGCACCGACGGGTTCGTCCGCGAGATGCTGCCCCGCTACCGGGCGATGGCCGCCCCGGTGATCGTCAGCGTCGGCGGTCTGGCCGTGGGCGAGTACCTCACCGTCATGGACGAACTGGCGGGGGCGCGGTTCGACGGGGTCGAGGTGAACGTGTCGTGCCCGAACCTCGAACACGGCGGCCTGGACATCGGCACCGATCCGGACGCGGTCGCCCGCGTCGTCTCCGGGGTCGTCGCCCGCACCGACGTTCCCGTGCTGGTCAAGCTCACCCCGATGGTGTCCTCCATCGCCGAGGTGGCCCGCGCCGCCGAGGAGGCCGGCGCGACCGCGTTGACCGTGGCCAACTCCTTCCCCGGCATGACCCTGGACCCCCGGACCCGCCGGCCCGTCCTGGGCAACCGGGTCGGCGGGGTGTCCGGGCCCGCCGTCAAACCCCTCGCCCTCCGGCTCACCTGGGCCACCGCCGAAGCGGTGGGTGTTCCGGTGATCGGTTGTGGTGGTATCTCCACCGTGGACGATGCGCTCGACTTCCTGGCCGTCGGCGCCACCGCCGTCCAGGTCGGCACGGCGCACTTCGCCCGGCCGTTCGTCATGGCCGAGATCGCCCGCGGGCTCGCGGCGCGGTGCGCGGCGGCGGATGCCACCCGACTGACCGACTACGTCCGGACCCTGGGGGAGACATGAGCGTCGACAAGCCGATGCAGGTGGTGGTGCGCGCCCTGGACGTGCTCACCGCGTTGAGCAACGCCCGGGGCGGCAGGACCCTCCAGGACCTGCACGAGGAGCTCGACATCCCGCTCGGCAGCATGCACCGCGTCCTGTCCACCCTGACCCAGCAGGGCTTCGTCAGCCGGTCCCGGGTGAACAAGCGGTACTTCATCGGCCCGGCGGCCCGCGCGCTGTCCGCGCAGCGCTCCCACGGTGGCAGCCCGCTCGTGGTGCCCCCGGCGGCGCTGGCCCAGGCCGGTGAGGAGAGCGGGGAGACGGTGTTCCTCACCGAGATGATCGGGGAGCTGCCCGTCTGCGTGGCCCTGGTGGAGGCCCGGCACCCGCTCCGGCTGTTCGTGCGGATCGGGCAGGAGATGCCGTTGCACGCGGCCGCCGCCAGCCGCTCCATCCTGGCCCACCAGCCCGAGGACGTGGTGCGCACCCTGCTCGCGGGCACCTCGATGACCGGGTTCACCGCCGACACCCCGCGCACCGTGGCCGAGGTCCTCGACCACCTGGCGGTGGTCCGGGACCGGGGCTACGACGTGTGCGACGACGAACTCGACCGGGACGTGTGGGCGGTGTCCGCTCCGCTGCTCGCCGCCGACGGGTCCGTCACCTCCAGCGTCACCCTGGCCGCGGCCGGTTCCCGGATGAGCGACCCGCTCACCCGGGCCCGCGCGACGGAGATCGTGCTGCGCGCGGCCAGGGAGATGTCCTTCGACCTGGGGTGGTCCGGCGAGGACGTCGCCCATTCCACGCAGAGAGGAACCTGATGAGCCAGCAGTCCTCCCCCACGCGCCCTCGGGTGGACCCGACCGAGTTCGCCGCCGACGTCCTGGCCGCCGGCGGCGGCACGCCCGCCCAGCCCACCTCCCTGCCCGCCGCGTTGCGCGGGGGCCGGTGGGTCGCGCGGCCGGCGTTGCTGCGGCGGGCCGCCGCGTTGCTGGCCCCCGTCCTGCCCGCCGGGGTGGACCGCATCGTCGGGGTGGGGCCGGCGGAGCAGCCGCTGGTCGTGGCGACCGCGCTGCACACCGGCCTGCCCTTCGCGGTGCTCGACGACACCACCGGCGACCCGGCCCCGGCCGGGGATGCCGGGCCGTCGCTGCTGGTGGGCGAGGTGCACCGGCACGAGACGGTCGTGCTGGTCGCGGCCGCGCCCTCCCCGGCCGACCACCACGCCGGGGAGGCGATGCGCTCCCACGGCGTGCGGGTGCCGCGCACCGCGCTGCTCAGCGAGGTCCTCGCCACGGCGGACTGACCCGCCGGCCCCCGCCCGTCCCCGTCACCCACCCCCTGGAGGCCGACATGGCTACCCCACCCCCGCGCGACGTCGCCGTCGACGCCGCCGTCGAGTTGCTCGTCCCCGCGCCCGGCGGGCCGCCCGTCCTCGACCCGGCCCGTTCCCCGGCCGCCGCCGAACGGCTCGGCGCCCTCGTCGCCGAGGAGTTGCGCGCCACCGGGGTCGACGCCGTCCTGACCTGGGAGGACGACGGTGGGGCCGCTGTCCTCGGCCACATCACCGCCCGGGAGTTGGGGGCGCCCAGGGTGGCGGTCCGGGAGGACCTGGGCCGGCTGCTGGGGGACGTGGATCGGCTGCGCGGTCTGCGGGCCGGGTTGGCGGCGCTGACCGAACCAGCCCCGCGGGTGCTCGACCCGCTGCGCCGGCTGGTGTCCTCCCACGACGGCGAGATCGTCGCCACCGCCGTGGCCGTGCGGCCGGCGGAGCTGGACGAGGCCACCAGGAGGGCACGGGGATGACCACCACCGAGAACCCGCTCGTCCTCGCGGTGGACCAGGACCGGATCGCCGCCGACCTCGACCACCTCGCCTCGCTCACCGAACCCGGCCCCGGCGTGTCCCGCCTGGCGTTCACCGAGTTGGAACGCCAGGCGCACGAGTACTTCGCGGCGACGTTGCGGCCGTTGGGGTACCGGGTGTGGACCGACACGGTCGGGAACACCATCGCCGAACTCGAGGGGACCGATCCGGGCGCGCCGGCCATCGGCACCGGGTCCCACCTGGACAGCGTGCCCTCCGGCGGCCGGTTCGACGGCATCGTCGGGGTCGCCGCCGGCATGGAGGTGGCCCGCGCGCTGGCCGACTCCGGCGTGCGGCCGAGGCACCGGCTGCGGGTCGTGGCCTTCGCCGCCGAGGAGGGCGCGCGCTTCGGCCAGGCCTGCACCGGCAGCCGCGTGGTGGCCGGGCTCACCGACGCCGCCGACCTGGACCGGCTGCGGGACGCCGCGGGGACGAGCATGGCCGAGGCGATGCGTTCGGTGGGGCTGGCGCCCGAGCGGGCCTCCGAGGCCCGGTGGGCGGCCGAGGAGTGGGCGGCGTTCATCGAACTGCACATCGAGCAGGGCAAGGTCCTGGAGTCCCTCGACCTGCCCATCGGGGTCGTCGACGTGATCTCCGGCAGCACGCGCCTGGAGTTCACCGTCACCGGCCTGGCCTCCCACACCGGGGGCACGCCGATGCACCTGCGGGCGGACGCGTTGGCCGCCGCGGCCGAACTGGTGCTGCTGGCCGAGGAGATCGCCACCGACTCCCGCCACCACGGCACCCGGCTCACCGTCGGGCGGCTCGACGTCAGCCCGAACTCGCTGACCACCATCCCCGGTGCGGTGGTGTTCGGGTTGGACGTGCGCGACGTCGACAGCGCCCGGCAGCGGGAGACGGCCGCCGAGTTCACCGCGCGGGCGCACGCCGTGGCGGCCCGCAGGGGCGTCGGGCTGCGGGACCGGTTGTTGGCCGACACCTCCCCGGTGGTGCTGCCCTCCTGGATCCAGGACGAGATCACCCGGGCGGCCCGCGACTGCGGCTCCGCCTACCGGGTGATGCCCAGCGGCGCCAGCCACGACAGCCAGATGCTGACCAGGGTGGTGCCGGTGGGCATGGTCTTCGTTCCCAGCCGGGACGGCCTGAGCCACACCCCGGCGGAGTGGACGAGCGTGCCGGAGATCGCCGAGGGCACCCGGGTGCTGGCGGCGACGCTGCTGCGCCTGGACGCCGCCGCGTCCACGGGTGAGGAGCGGGCGCGGTGACCGCCCCCCTGTCGCGGAGCCTGGCCGAACGGGTGGTGCCGTTGCCGCCGGCCGCTCGACCGGAACCCACCTGGGACGAGTGCCGGGTGGTGGCGCACGAACCCGTCGGGGACCGCTACCACCGGCTGACCCTGCGGGCTCCCAGCATCGCCGACCGGGCGTTGGCCGGGCAGTTCGTCATGATCACCATCCCGGAGAGCACCCCGTCCCGGTCGGTGTTGCCACGTCCGATGGCGGTGCACCGCCGACGCCCCGCCGAGGGTGTCGTGGAGATCGTCTACGGGGCCGGCGGGGCCGGCACCCGGGCGCTGACCGAGGTGGCGGTGGGCGAGGACCTGCTGGTCACCGGTCCCCTCGGCCGTGGTTTCACCCTCGACCCCGGGACCCGCCGCGTGCTGGTGGTCGGCCGGGGCATCGGGGTCTGCTCGGTGATGGGCGCCGTGGAGGACGCGGTGGCCACCGGGGTGGAGGTCGTCGCGGTGACCAGCGCCCGCACCACCGAGGCGTTGGTGGGGCCCGGTGACCTCGCCGAACTCGGGGTCGAACGGGTGTTGGCCGTCACCGACGAGGCCGGCGACAGCGCGGTGCCCGCGCTGCGGTCCCGGCTGGCCGGGGAACTGGCGGACGGACCACCGGCCCAGGTGTTCGTCTGCGGCTCCGACCGGCTCGCCGAGCTGTGCCGGTCGTTGGGCCAGGAGTGGGGCGCGCGGGTTCAGGTGTCGTTGGAGGCGCACATGGCCTGCGGGTTGGGCTACTGCCACGGCTGCGCGACGGCGGCCACCACCACCGGCAGCGAGAGCCCGCTGATCTGCGCCGACGGCCCCGTCTTCGCCCTGCCGACCGGCGGTGGCGACCGGTGAGCGAGCTGCGGTTGCGTGCCGTCCGCCCCTACGGGGAGGGGCCCCGGTGGACCTCACCGTGCGGGACGGGCGCATCGCCGCCGTGGAACCCGCCGAGGGCTCCCCGCCCCGCGCGGGCGAGCTGGACGGGCGGGGCGGGGTGCTGCTGCCCGGGTTCGTGGACCTGCACACCCACCTGCGGGAACCCGGCGGTGAGGACGCGGAGACGGTGCGGACGGGGACGGCGTCGGCCGCCGCCGGCGGGTTCACCGACGTCTTCGCCATGGCCAACACCCGGCCGGTGACCGACTCCGTCGACCGGGTGCGGTGGTTGGCGGAGCTGGCGGCGGCGGAGGCCGTGGTCCGCGTCCACCCGGTGGCCGCCGTGACCCGGGACCTGGCCGGCGCCGAGCTGACCGACCTGGACGCCCTGGTCGCCGCCGGGGTCCGGGTCTTCTCCGACGACGGGCACTGCGTGGACGACCCGGCCCTGGTCGACCGGGCCCTGCGCCACCTCGGCCCGGCCGGTGGGGTGTTCGCCCAGCACGCGCAGAGCGCGGCCCTGGCCGGCGGCGGCCAGGTCGACGCCACGGTCGCCGCCCGGCTGGGGCTGCCGCCGTGGCCGATGGTCGCCGAGGACGTGGTGGTGGCCCGCGACGCGCTGCTGGCCCTGGAGCGGGACGCGCCCCTGCACGTCTGCCACGTGTCCTCCCCCCGGTCGGTGGAGATCATCCGGTGGGCCCGGGAACGGGGGGCCCGGGTCAGCGCGGAGGTCACCCCACACCACCTGTCGCTCGACACGACCCGGAGCGGGACGGGGGACCCCACCTACAAGGTCAACCCGCCGCTGCGCGCCCCGGAGGTGGCGCCGGCGCTGCGGGACGCCCTGCGCGACGGGGTGATCGACGTCGTCGCCACCGACCACGCCCCGCACCCGGCGCACCGCAAACGCGGGCCGTGGCGGGAGGCGGCCTTCGGGATGACCGGGTTGGAGACGGCGCTGGCGGTCACCGCCGAGGTGTTCGACGGGACGTCCGGTGTGGACTGGCGTCGGGTGGCCGAGGTGTTGTCCCACCGGCCGGCCGCCCTCGCCGGCATCGACGGGGTGGCCGGTCGGCCACTCGCGGTGGGCGAACCAGCCACCTTCTGCGTCGTCACCGAGGACACCCCGTGGACGGTGAGCCGGGCGGACACCCGCAGCCTGTCGGGGAACACCCCGTTCGACGGCCGGGAGTTCGGGCACCGCGTCGTGCTCACGGTGGTGGCGGGCCGCGCGGTGTGGCGGCACGAGGCGACGACGGCGGAGCGCCGCTGACACCGGCCGGGGAGTAGGGGCGGGGCCGGCCCCGCTCCCCCGCCCCGGCCACGTGCCCGCGCGCCCGACGCGGCACCGGGGTGGACGTCGCCAGGGGGCGCTCCCTCGCGGTGCGCACCCGCTCACCGCCGACCCCCGACGCCCGCCGGACGGCGACGTGGGGACGCCCGGCAACCCCACCGGGCGCTCCCCAGTGGAGTGAATTCCGGGCCGGCGCGGGACGCCGCACCCCGTCCCGCAGGTGCGCCCGTGGAGACGGTCGCGCGCGCTCGACCAGCGGTTCTCGCCCGTTCCGCCCGCGCGGTGAGCGGTCAGGGAATCCGCGCGTCGCCCCAGCCCACTGCACCGTCCACCCAGGACGTCCTTGACCTGAACAAAGGTTCAGGTCCTAGCGTTCCTCACGCACGGCCACCCGGTCATGCCACACCGTCGAGGAGGAACCGATGTCGCACTCCCCCGCCCCCTACCGTCTCGCCGTGCTCATGGGCAGCGTCCGCGAGGGCAGGTTCTGCCCCACCGTCACCCGGTGGTTCGTCGGCCAGGCCGTCAACCGCTCCGACATCGCCACCGTCGACGTCATCGACCCCGCCGAACTGAACCTGGAGGACGAGGAGTTCGCCAAGCGCATCGAGGCCGCCGACGCGATCGTGGTCGTCACCCCCGAGTACAACCACGGCTACCCCGGTGCGCTGAAGAGCGCCATCGACTCACTGTTCGCCGAGTGGCAGACCAAGCCCGTCGGCTTCGTCAGCTACGGCGGGATCTCGGGTGGCCTTCGCGCGGTGGAGCAACTGCGCGCGGTCTTCGCGGAACTGCACGCGGTCACGATCCGGGAGACCGTCAGCTTCCACGGCGCCGACGCGTGCTTCGACGCCAAGGGGAACCCCCTCGACGCGGACCGGGTGAACCGTGCGGCGAGCGCCCTGCTGAACCAGCTCGGCTGGTGGGCCGAGACCCTCCGGGACGGCCGGGCCGCCCGCGCCTACGTCTGAGGCGACCCGGCTCCGCCGACTGGGGCTGGCCCGCGTCCGGACGGGCTGGCCACCCGTCGGCCGAGACGCGCCGACCAGTCCACGGTGGATCGCCGTGCGCGGTTCCACCACGCGGGGGACCGGAGCGACGGGCAGGGGCCCCGCCGGTCGCCGCCGCCGCGCTCAGCGGACCTGGTCAGGGGCCGCGCCGGCCGCCCCGGCGGGCCTGCCCGGAACCGCACCGGTGGGGGCGCGCAGCAGGTCCCGGTGGTCCAGCCAGTCGGCGACCTCCTCGGCGAGGTCGCCGACCGTCCGGCCCGCCACCTCCAGTTCGAGGACCGGCAACCTGCTCGCCGCCGCCAGCCGACGCAGCGCCCGCTGCTCGGCAAGGAAGACCCCGAGGTCGTCGTACTGGTCCGGTTTGGCCGAGACGAGCAGGCGTTCCTCCCGCGCCGAGGCGAAGGTCTCCTCGGCCCGGGTGCACAGCACGATCGCGAACCCCAGGGGCAGCAGCCGCTCCTCCAACCCCGCGTCGTCGAAGTCCCGGCCCCGACGCTGCTGGTCGGCGCGGGCCGAGAGGTGGAAGCGGTCCACGATCCACGAGTAGTACCGGTGCAGCTCGAACAGCCGGGTCCAGGTCCGGAACACCTCGACCGCCGCAGGTTCCTCCTCCGGTCCGAAGGAGATGGGACTGGGGCCCCACGCCTGGTTGGTCAGGCCGCCCCACTCCCCGGAGATCACCGGGGAGTGGTACCGGTAGCGCCGCGGCCCGACCACCCTGGGGTGCTCGTTGAGCGCGAACGCCAGTTCGGTCTTCCTCGTCAGCCGCGTGCCCTCAAGGATGATCTTCGGGCACAACGGCGGGGCGGATTCAGCCATCTCGTCAGTCAAGAGCAGCACATCCCGGGGATCAAGAGAGACGGGCGCCGCGCTCCCCGAGGAGCCCGCCGGCCGCGCGACGGTCGGCGTCACCAGGCGGGAGGCGTTGATCGGCGACGGTGCCGTGCGGGGACGATGCTGGAGGCATGTGGTCCTCCACCGCCGACCCGCCCTCCCGTCGCGCGCCCCGCGACTCCACCGCCCCCTCGACGCCTCCGCCCCGCCGGACCGCCCGCGCCACCGGTCGGGACACGGCCCGGATCCGACCGGGCAGCCTCGGCGTGCCCGCACCACCGACCCCCGGCACGGTCCGGGTGGCCACCTTCAACACCGCGCTGTCCCGCCCCGTCGAGGGCGGGATGGCCGCCGAACTGTCCGACCCCGCGGGCAGCGAGCAGGCACGGCTGGTGGCCGAGGTGCTGCAACGCGTTCGCCCCGACATCGTGCTGCTCGCCGAGTTCGACCACGACGCCGACGGTGCGGCAGCCACCACCTTCGTCCGCGACTACCTGGCGGTCCCCCAGCTCGGCGCGGAACCCCTGCGCTACGACCACCGCTTCCTCGGGCCGGTGAACACCGGAGTGCCTTCGGGTTTCGACCTCGACCGGGACGGCGCCTTCGACGGCCCCGACGACGCCTGGGGATACGGGCATTTCCCCGGCCAGTACGGGATGCTCCTGCTGTCCCGCCACCCGATCAACGTCGAACGGGTGCGGACCTTCCGGCGTTTCCGCTGGCGGGACCTGCCTGGCGCGCTGCTCCCGTCCGCCCCGGACGGCAGCCCCCACTACCCGCCCGAGGTGCTCGACCGGTTCCCGCTCTCGTCGAAGTCGCACTGGGATGTGCCGGTCCAGGTGGGGTCCCGCGCGCTGCACGTGCTGGCGTCCCACCCGACCCCACCCGCCTTCGACGGCCCGGAACGGCGAAACGTCCGGCGCAACCACGACGAGGTCCGGTTCTGGGTCGACTACCTGTCGCCGGGCGGTGCCGACCACCTGCACGACGACGCGGGTACCGCCGGTGGCCTGCCGCCGGGCGCCGAGTTCGTCGTGCTGGGTGATCTGAACGCCGACCCCTCGGCCGGCGACCGGGAACCGGGTGCGATCCGCCGCCTGCTGGCCGCACCCCGGCTCGTCGACACCCGGCCGGGCAGCCTCGGCGCGGTGGAGGCGGCCCTGCGACGGGGGTGGTCGGGAACCGGGTGGACGGCCACCGCGGACTTCGGGGTCGACGGACCGGGCTGTCTTCGGGTCGACTACGCGCTGCCCTCGGCCGGTACGAACCCGGGGGCGAGCGGCGTCTGCTGGCCGCCGTCCTGGTCCGCTCTGGAGCGGCTCGCCCTGGCCTCGGACCACCGGCTGGTGTGGGTCGACCTGCGGTGGTGATCGGCTGGTGCGACGGGCGGGGCGCGTACCTCCGCTTCCGCTCGCAGGGGCGCGCCCACCTGGCCCGTTCTCCTGGCCCGGGTTCGCCTGGCCCGGTTCTCCTGGCCCCGTCCGCCTGGCTTCCGTCGCAGGTGGGCTGCGGCCCGGGCTCGGGCCGGGGCCGGGTCGCCGGAGTACGACCGGCGTCGGGCCGGGCGGGTCAGCCCGCGTCGTCCTCGCCGAGCAGGGCGCCGGTGGCCAACCGCCCGGTGGGGATGGCGGACACCCCGGCGGGAGGCGGGGCGGGATGACCGAGGGCGACGACGTGGCGAACCTGCCATCGGACCTCCAGACCCAGCAGCCGGCCGGCGGCGGCGACGTTCCGCTCGGGGTGGAGCGTCACCGGGCAACTCCCGAGGCCCAACGCGTGGGCGGCCAGCAGGATGGACTGGCACAACCTGCCCTCGTCGAAGCCGGTGTCCCGGCCGCCGAGTTCCGGGTCGACGGCGATGGCGAGCACGGTGGGGGCGTTGGCGAGGTGGAGCGCGTAGTCCCCGAGGGTGCTCAGGCGTCGCCGGACGTCCTGTTCGGTGACCACCCGCAGCCGCCACGGCTGCCGGTTACGGGCTGACCCGGTCCACCGCGCGACCTCGCAGACCGCCTGGATGTCCCGTTCGGCCACCGGTTCCTCGGTGAACCACCGGGTGGCCCTGGGCGTCCGCAACCAGTCCAACAGTTCCTCGGCGCGCGACACCACCCCAGTCTGCCGGAGACGGTCATCCAGCGAGGATGGTGGTGCCATGCCGCTGCCGATGGGGCCGGAAGCTGGGGCGGTGACGCTGTCCTGCCTCCCATTCGGCTGCCTGTGCGCTCGGGGCCACATCGGAGTTCATCCATCCCCGAACATGGAACGGCCCGTTCGAGGGAGGTCCGCCTGACCACTTGCGGCGCGGGACGTCGGGATCCTGATGGTCCCGGCTGTCCGTCCAGGTCCTCGAACGGGTCACTGGTTACCCAGCACCACCACTGTGCCTGGTGGTGCGGTGTCGCCCACAGGGCCGTTGGGCCCGACGTCGCCAGGCACGTCGGCTCGTCCACCCCGGGGCGCCTGGGTGGTCGTACTCCTCCGCTGGTTGCTGATCAGCATGGCCGGGAACCGGGGTGCGGATCGCCGCGGAGCCCGCACCCGCCACCCGTGAGGACCGGATCCCGGACGGAACGGCCACCACGGGGCGAGTGGTCATGGCCCGGGTGCGGCGGACGATGAGCTCGCCCCCGCCCGGCCGCCGATGCTCGGGTGCCACCACGCGCGGCGCGGTACCTGGGCGACTGGGCTCGCTGGAGCTCCCGGCCGTGTTCACGGCACCAGCTGGAGCCGACGACAGGTGAGCCGCGACGCGGCCGCGACACGGACAACGCGCTCGACAGCCCGGGCCGACGCGGGGTCCTGGGGCTCTGGATGAATCGAGCGGCGGCGAGAGAGCCCACACAGAGGAAGGCCCGTCCGAGGTGGGGAACTCGTCGTCTTTCGACGATGAGTGACCAGTCGAACGCTGACACGGGGTCTGCTCCTGGTCTTCACCCTGTCCTCGGGCGGGTCACTGGTTGCCCAGCACGTTCAGGATGCCTCCCCGGCACCCGTCGCGTCAGGAGTCCTTGGGCCCTGGTGGCGGGGGTCGAGTGGCCCCACTCGTGGCGGTGGTGCCGTCGAGGCCCGACCGGGGCGTGCAGGGCGGGGACGCGGGACTCGGCAAGCCGTCAGTCGGGGGGTCGTTGGCCGGGGAACCACCACCCGCTGGGTGGGGTCGAGGGCCGGCGTCCGGTGCCCTCCACCCGGACCGGGAAGGTGGCCGCGCCCAACCGCCGGTCGGCGACCGCCTCGGCGACGTCCGAGGTCGTCAGCACCCCGACCGGGCCTGCCGCGTCCTCCACCAGGATCCAGGCGTGCCGCTGGTCGCCCAGCCGTGGGACCACGGTGGCCAGTGATTCCTCGACCCGCACCCTGATCAGCTGGTCGGCTGGCACCGCCAGTTCGCCGAGTCGGGCGGTGCCTCGGGCGTCCTCGGGCACCGACCGGATCCGGTTCGGGGTGAGGAGCCCGGTGACGTGGCCGTCGGGGTCCAGCAGGACCACGGCTGGTGGGGGCGGGTCGGTGGGCAGGCCGTCCCGGAGGAACCCGTGCAGGGTGGTGTCGGGGCCGGCGCTGGGCACGGGGTGGCGCATCACGTCCCGGACGGGGACGTCGGCCAGGGCGGCGCCGACCCTCGCCTGTTGCGCCTCGGCTCCGGCGACGGCGGTGATGAACCAGCCCAGCAGCACCCACCACAGCCCGTTCGTTCCCCGGAACAGCAGTTGCGCGATGCCGAGGCCGATGAGGAGCAGACCGAGCACCCGCCCGGCGTAGGCCGACCAGATGGCCGCCCGCCACCGGTCGCCCCGCCACCGCCACAGCGCGGCCCGCAGCACCCGCCCGCCGTCCAGGGGCGCGGCGGGGAGGAGGTTGAAGACGGCGAGAGCCGCGTTGAGCAGCGCGAGGTAGACGAAGACGATCGCGACCAGCGCGGCGGCGCCGAACTGGGCGGTCGCGGAGGCGAGCGCGGCGAACAGGAGGGCGAGCAGCGCGCTGGCGGCGGGTCCCACCGCGGCGATGCGGGCCTCGGCGCCCGCGTCGCGTGCCTCTCCTCTGAGTTGGGCGACCCCGCCGAGCAGCCACAGGGTGATGCCGGCGACCTCCACGCCGTTGCGGCGGGCGACCACGGCGTGGGCGAGTTCGTGCACCAGCAGGGAGAGCACCAGGAGCAGGGCGGCGCCGATGCCGGCCACCACGTAGGCGGCGACCGGGTAGCCGGGGAAGAGCAGGGGCAGTTGGCGGGCGGCCAGGCCGATGGCCACGAGGAGCACGATGCCCACCACGCTCCAGTGCAGGCCCACCGGGATGCCGGCGATCCTGCCGAGGCGAAGGGTCGTCCTCATCCGCGCACCTCCGTTCGTCGGACAGCGGGTCCAGTGGTGGTGCCGTCCTCCTCCCGGGTACCCCGACCGGCCGGCATGGCCCCGGTGGCGGGTGAACTCGCCGGATCGGCGGGGAGGCGCGGACCACCAGGACACGAGACGGGACGTACCGCTTCGGCAGGGGATGTCGCGGTCGGCCACGATGAGCAGGACACGACGAGACGTCCCGTGTTCGGAGGTGGGGATGACGACCCCTGTCGAGACCACGGTGACCGTCGCACCCGGTGTGCGGCTGTGGACCGAACGGCGCGGCGACCCGCGCGCCCCGGCACTGCTCCTCGTGATGGGCGCCAGCGAACCAGGCCTGAGCTGGCCGGACCCGTTGGTGGACCGGCTCGCCGCCCACCACCAGGTGATCCGGTACGACCACCGGGACACCGGGGCCTCCACCCGCGTGTTCGACGAGGCCCCCTACCCGCTCGCCGAGCTGGCCGAGGACGCGGTCCGAGTGCTCGACGCGCTCGACGTGGACCGCGCCCACGTCCTCGGCCTGTCGATGGGCGGCATCCTCACCCAGCTCCTGCTCGCCGACCACCCCGACCGGCTGCGCACCGCCAGCCTGTGGAGCACCTTCGCGATGAGCACCACCCCGCTGCGGCACGACGACGGAGCCACCACCCCGGTCGAGGAGCTCCCGGGACCGGACGAGGAGCTGATCGGCTGGCTGAGCGGGCTCACCCCTCGGCCCGACCTGGAGGCGGAGCTCGACCAACGGGTCGAGAAGTGGCGGCGCATGAACCCGGGGCCGCTCCCCCTGGACGCCGCGGACTTCCGTACCAGGGAGGAGCGGATCATCGCCCACAGCGGGCGGTGGGACGACTCGTGGGCGCACGCGCTGGCCGACCAGTCCGGTCTGCTCCGCACCGACCAGCTCGCGGCGAACACGGTGCCCACCCTGGTCATCGAGGCTCCGGCCGACCCGGTCGTCCCCCCGGTCCACGCCCGGCACCTGGACCAGGTCGTCGGCGCGACGAGGCTGGTCACGATCCCCGGGTTGGGCCACGCCCCGGTCCGGCGGGCGCTCGACCCGATCGCGGACGCGGTGCTGGCCCACACCCTCGCCTGAGCGACCAGCGGCGGCGGGTGTCGGGCAACCGGGCAACCGGGCGGCGGTTCCCCTTCGCGGGGCCGTCAGTGCCGGGTGTCGCCGATGAGTTCCCGGGCGCCCTGGCTGATCAGGTCGTCGGCGACCCGGGCGCCCAGGCCCACCGGGTCGTCGGCCACGCCGGTGGCGTGCGACCGCACCCACCCTGACCCGTCCTCGGAGAACACCAGGCCGGAGAGGGCGAGCCGGCCCTCGTCGGTGGTGGTGCAGTGCAGGGCGATGGGGCTGTTGCAGTGGCCGGAGAGCAGGTGGAGGGCGGTCCGCTCCGCCGACACCCACCGGGTGGTCTCCTCGTCGCCCAGGTGTGCCAGCAGCCGCATCACGGCCTGGTCCTCGACCCGGGCCTGCACGCCGATCACCGCGGCCCCGCAGGCGGGGACCATCGAGGGCCGGGAACCGGCCGACCAGACCGTGGACAGCACCTCGGTGATCCGGTCGGTCAGGCCGATGCGTTCCAACCCGACCCTGGCCAGGACGATGGCGTCGAACTCCCCGGCGTCGAGCTTGGCCAACCGGGCGTTGACCGAGCCCCGGATCCGGTCGATGCGCAGGTCCGACCGGTACAGCCCGAGCTGGGAGCGGCGGCGGACCGCCGAGGTCCCGACCCGCGCCCCCTCGGGCAGCTCACCCAGCCCGACCCCGGTGCGGGAGATCAGCACGTCGTGGGTGTCCCCCCGGGGCAGGAACGCCCCGAGTTCGGTGCCGGCGGGCAGCGGAACGTCGCCGGGGACGTCCTTCATCGAGTGCACGGCGAGGTCGACCTCACCGGCCACCAACGCCCCGTCTATCTCCTTGGTGAACGCGCCCTTGCCACCCAGCTCGGCCAGGTTGCCGTGCCAGCGGTCGGCGCTGGTCTCGATGCCCACCGTCTCGACCGGCAGGTCGGGCAGGACCGACCGCACCGCGGCGATGACCTGGTCGGTCTGGGCTCGGGCCAGCGGGGAGGTCCTGGTGCCGATCCGGAGCGGGACGTCGGCGAACCGGGCGGCGACCTCGTCCTTGAGCTCCTCGATGGGCGCGGCGGACGGGGCGGTGGGTGTCACGGACACGGGCGATCCCTGGTCGACGGCGGCGGGAACCCCCTGGTGGCGACCGCCCGCGCTGGAGCCTGGGCTCCGGTGCGGCCCGAGGCGCCGGGCTGAACGGGCGGCCCGACCAGGTTGCGGGTTCGGGTCGGGTGCCACCCAGGATGTCACCCGCGTGTTCGCCCGCGCACACCGGTCCGTTGCTCTCTTTCCGGCCGTCCCGGGCCAACCCCCACCGCACGACCGGGTCGCGGCCCCCAGCCGACCACCACGGCCCGTCCGACGTGACGAGTGGCACCACCGCGTGGTCGGCGGGTGGTCCAGGACGGTCGCGGAACCACCGGTGCGCGCACGCGCGTCTCCCGGGCGCTGCGCGAGCCCGCCCCGCCGATCCGGGGGTGACGTCCGGCGCGTCCCCGCTCAGGGCAGCTGTCGGGCCACCGCATCCCCGAGTCGGCGCGCGGCGTCGGGGAAGGCGCCCGGGTCCGGCCCCGAGTAGGTGAGCCGCAGGTAGGAACCGGTCGGCTCGGCGGGGAACCAGCCGTCCCCCGGGACGACCACCACCCCCTCCGCCTCGCAGTCCCGGGCGAGCCGGTGCACGTCCACGGCGTCGGGCAGGCGCACCCAGAGCCCCAGCCCGCCCTCGGGCACCGCCTCCACCCTGGCGGTGGGGACGTGCTCGTGGAGCGCGTCGGCCAGCAGGTCACGGCGGGCGGCGAGCGCCCGGCGCAGCGACCGGAGGTGGGTTCGCCAGGCGGGTTGGGTGACGACGTCGAGGGCGACGGCCTGGAGCAGGCCGCTGACGTACAACGACTCCGCCTGCACGTCGGCGAGCAGCCGTTCCCGCACCGGGCCCCGGGCGAGGACGGCGGCGACGCGGACCGAGGGGGAGACGCTCTTGGTCAACGTCCGCAGGTACACGACGTGGCCGGCGTCATCCCGGGCGGCGAGGGGAGCCGACTCGGCGGTGATGCCGAGGTCGTGGGCCCAGTCGTCCTCGACCAGGAACGCGCGGTGGCGGCGCACGACGTCGAGGATCCGCTCGGCGAGGTCGGGCGACCAGCGGGCCCCGGTGGGGTTGGCGAAGTGCGGTTGGGCGTAGAACACGCGGGCCCCGGTCCGGGCGAACGCGTCGGCGACCTCGTCGGGGTCGGGGCCGTGCGCCCCGCTGGCGACGGGCACCATCCGGACGCCGGTGCGCGCCGCCGCCGAGATCGCCCCCCAGTAGGTGGGCGACTCCACCAGGAGGGGTTGTCCGGCTCCGACCAGCGCGCGGAAGGTGGATCCGAGGCCGCTCTGACTGCCGGGCAGGACGATGGCGTCCCCGGGGGTGGGTGGCGAGACACCGCCGGGGGTGGCGGCGGCGAGTTCGGCGGCGAACCACGCCTGGAGTTCGGGCAGGCCGGCGGGTGGGGGGCGGGTGAGCGCGACGTCGCCCCGGGCCGCGCGGCTGAACGCCGCCCGGACCAGGCGCTCGGGCAGCAGTTCCCGGTCGGGGTAGGCGGAGTTCAACGCGGTCACGTCGTTGGGGGTGCTGCGCAGTGCCGTCGAGACCGGGGGGCGGGTGGCCGGCGCCCCCAGCGCCGCCGTCTGCCATCCGTAGTCCCGTGGCCGGGCGATCCGGGGTGCCCGGACGAAGCTCCCCACCCCCGGTCGGGTCTCCACCACGCCCTGGTCCACCAGGACCCGCAGCGCCCGCTGCACCGTGATCGGGCTGGCCCCGTACCGGGCCACCAGGGTCCGGGTGGAGGGCAGTCGCGCGCCGGGGGCGGCCGCCGCGATCCACGCGCGCAGGTCCGCCGCGATCCGCGTTCCGCTATCGTGGGACATGAGGGATCAGAGTAGCGCTACTCCCGCTCCGCGGGCTCCGCTATCGCCGTCGTGGGCCGGTCTGGGCTGGGGTCTGCTCGGTGTCACCGCGTTCTCCTTCACCGTTCCGCTCACGCGGATCGCGGTGGAGGGCGCGGGGATGTCGCCGCTGTTCGTCGGCAGCGGCAGGGCGGTCGTCGCGGCGGTGCTCGCGGCGGCCGCGTTGGGCCTCACCCGGCAGCGGCTCCCCCGGGGCCGCCAGTGGTTCCGCCTCGCCGTCGTCGCCGGGGGCGTCGTCGTCGGCTTCCCGGTGCTCACGTCCTTCGCGCTCACCTCGGTTCCCGCCAGCCAGGGCGCGGTCGTGATCGCGCTGCTGCCCGCCGCGACGGCGGTGCTGGCGGTCCTGCGGGGCGGTGAACGCCCGCCCAGGGCGTTCTGGGTGGTCGCGGTGGCCGGCGCGGCGGTCACGGTCCTGTTCACCGCCACCCGGGGCGGCGGGCTCGACGGTCCGAACTGGGCTGACCTGCTGCTGCTCGGCGCGGTCGTCGCGGGCGGCATCGGCTATGCCGAGGGCGGGCTGCTCGCCCGGGAACTCGGCGCCTGGCAGACGATCTCGTGGGCGCTGGTGGTGGCAGCGCCGCTGATGGTCGCGTTCACCGGCCTGTCGATCGCCCGGCAACCGTTGACCGGCGATGCGGCCGGGTGGGCGGCGTTCGCCTACCTCTCCCTGGTGAGCATGTTCCTCGGCTTCTTCGCCTGGTACCGGGGGCTCGCGATCGGTCCGATGTCCAGCGTCAGCCAGGTCCAGCTCGTCCAACCGGTGCTCAGCGTGGCGTGGGCGGCGGTGCTGCTGGGTGAGGTCCTGGGCTGGCGGACCGCCCTGGCCGGTGCGGCCGTCATCGCCTGCGCGGGGCTCGCCGTCCGCGTCCGGTCGCGGCCCGGGCCGGAACCCACGGGTCCGGCGGTGGTCGCCGAGCGGGGTGTGCCGGAACCGGCGAGCCGGTCGCGTCGACGCGGATGACCGTGGCCACCTGGCGCGGGGCAGCGACGCCCGGACCGGGCCGTGGTGGGGCCGGTCGGGTTTCGGAGTTCATGGGCCGGGTCGGCCCGGGTTCTCGGTGCGTCCTGCGCCGAGGGCCGCCGGCGCACCGGTGCCGCCGTGGCCGACGGGCGGCACGAGGTCCTCGGCGTCCCCGGGGCCGCCCGCCGACCGGTGTGGACGTTCCCGTGACGGCGGGGCCCCCGGTTCCCCCCGTCGTCCTGGGCTTCCGGAAGAGGCGCGGGGGGACGCCGACGGGCAGGGAGTCCCGGCGGCGGAAGTTCCCCGACCGGCCACGCCGGGCCGAGCCGACCGGGTGGTCTCGGCGACGTCCACGCCACCGCCGGCCCGGTGCACCGGCTGATGTCGAGTTCGAGGACGGGGGTCGCCGAACCGCCCCCGACACCCGCGACCACGCCCCCGCGCGCCCACGGCCGCCGACGCGGAAACCCTTGTCTACCAGCGGTTTCCCGGCTGGCTATACTGCGCTGCACCCGTCGCCGAGGAGAGAGGTCCACTGTGTCACTCCCGGCCGACGAACTGTGGCGGCCGGTGGGCGGGACCATCCCGCGACGCCAGTGGATGAAGATCACCGACCCGGACGCCCTGCCGGCCGAGGTGCCCGGCGACACCGAGTTCCGGGTGCTGCTGCCCGCCGACGACCGCTTCACCGTGCTGCGGGAGAAGTTGGCGGCCAGTTCCATCCCGGTGCGCCAGGTGCCCTACCTCCTGGAACAGGAGACGATCGCCGAGTACCAGGACGCGCGGGGCCGCGACCGGCTCACCGTCATCAGCGCCGAGTGCGACCTGGGTCGCGTCGGCCCGGCCCGGCTCGTCCGCACCGACGGGCGGTCCGCCGAGGCGGCGCGGGAGGCCTTCGACCTGCTCTGGCACGCCCACGCCGACACCGGTCCCGCCGCCGGGACCACCGTCCCGGTCGCCGAACTCACGCCCCCGGAGTGGGCGCGGTTCCTGCCCTTCCCGACGTTCAACCCGGCCCAGGCCGAGGCGGTCCCGCACGTCGTCGACCACGACGGCCACCTGATGGTGGTGGCACCCACGGGGTCGGGCAAGACGGTCATCGGCATGGCCGCCGCCCTGCGGGCCATCCTGGGGCAGGGCCGCAAGGCGGCCTGGCTGGTGCCGCAACGGTCCCTGACCGACGAGCTCGACCAGGAACTCCAGGGGTGGCGCGGGCACGGCCTGCGGGTGGAACGGCTCTCCGGCGAGTACAGCGTGGACGTCGGCCGGGTCCGCGACGCCGACCTGTGGGTGGCCACCACGGAGAAGTTCGAGGCCATCTGCCGGACCTCGTCGCTGCGGGAGGCGCTGGACGAGGTCGGCTGCGTCATCGTCGACGAGATCCACCTGCTCGGCGACCAGACCCGGGGCCCGGTGCTGGAGGCGCTGCTCGCCCGGATGCGGGGCGATGCCACGGCGCTGCGCCTGGTGGGCCTGTCGGCCACGGTGTCCAACGCCGACCAGGTGGCGACCTGGTTGGGGGCGCGGCTGGTGCGCATCGGCTGGCGGCCGAGCCGCCTCACCTGGCAGTTGCCCATGATCCCGATCAGCGGCGACTGGGCTGCTACCGACGCGACCCGCACCCGGTTGGCGGCGAGCATCACCGACCGGGTCACCGCCGACGGCGGCAGCGTCCTGGTGTTCTGCGGCAGCAAACGGTCGGTGCGCCGCACCGCCCTGATCATCGCCGCCAGCCGGGGTGCCCGCACCGACGGGGTGCACCCGGACGACCTCGAACGGCTGCACGAGGTGTGCCTGGGGGCGGGCGTGGGCCTGCACTACAAGGGCTGGGACCACCGGCGCGAGGCCGAACGTGGATTCCGGTCCCGGGAGCTGTCGGTGCTGGTCGCGACCTCCACCGTCGCGGCCGGCGTGAACCTGCCGGCCCGGGCGGTGGTCGTCCGCGACACCCAGGTCGGCTTCGACGAGATCGACGTGGCCACCGTCCAGCAGATGTTCGGCCGGGCCGGCCGGGTGGGGGCGGGTGAGGACCAGGGCTGGGCGTTCCTGGTGGTGGACGAGACCGAACGGCCCCGGTGGCAGGGGCGGTTGGTCGCCGGGAACACCGTGTCCTCCCAGATCCAGTCCAGCCTGCCCGACCACGTGCTCGCCGAGGCCGTGCAACAGCGCCTCTCCACGGTGGAGGAGGCCGAGGCGTGGTGGGTGGGGACCCTGGCCCACCACCAGGGCAGTCGGAGCCTCGCGCCCCTGCGGCAGGCGCTGTCGTTCCTGGTGGACGGTGACTTCCTGACCGCGACCACCGGTTCCGACGGCGTCGAACGGTTCACCCCGACCGAGCTCGGGGTGCTGACCGCGCGGCTCATGGTGTCCACGACCGTGGGCCAACAGTTGCGGACCGCGTTGGCCAGGGCGGCCGTGCCCGGTGACGCCGACGCCGCGGAACGCGTGCTGGTGGACACCCTCGCCGGCGTGGTCCCCCGCCTGCTGAACGCCCCGGTCAGCGAGGACATCAAACCCACCGTGGCCCGACTGCTGGCCACCGGTGGCCGGCTGGACGTCA
This sequence comes from Actinoalloteichus caeruleus DSM 43889, assembly GCF_000429185.2. Lineage (GTDB taxonomy): Bacteria > Actinomycetota > Actinomycetes > Mycobacteriales > Pseudonocardiaceae > Actinoalloteichus_B > Actinoalloteichus_B caeruleus. The sequence continues at coordinate 1,993,699 of NZ_AUBJ02000001.1, forward strand.
CCCCCGATCCGGAGCCCCGGGCCGGGGCGGGGCGGGGGCCGCTGGTCAGCCACACCGCCTACGCACAGGGCGACCTGGCCCGCGCCGTGCTGCTCACCGTCGCCAACAGCCCCCGGTCGTTCCACCCCCGGGCCCGGGTGATCGGCGGCATCCCCTACCCGACGATGTACGCCGTGCTGGAGGAGGCGCCGCGCTACCTGCACTGGTTGGGCACCCAGGGCCAGTTGGGCACCGTTCACCCGTGGGTGGCGATCGTGGCGGCGGACCTGGGCCGGCGGGTGCGCTGGCGGCGCTGCCAACCGTCCCGGGGGGCCGGCCGGCTGTTGTGGATGGTCGAGCAGATGGCGACTCCGGTGCACGCGGCCGACGGGGTGCCTCCCCTGTTCCGGGCGGCGACCGCGCGGGGCCTGACCAGTCCCGACTGGACCTCGTCGGGGATGCCGAGGAACTGCCGGCTCGACGAGGCCGACTACGCCGCGCTGCTGCGGGACCGGGCGACCCGGGTGCAGGTGGAGGAGCTGGGGGACCTGGTGCGGGCGACCGGGCCCACCGGGTGCGTGTTGGCGACCTGGGCCGGTCGGGCGTTCCACCTGACACCCCTGCACCGGGGGGAGGCCGAGTCGCACTACCCGGAGGGCCCGGTGCGGCATCGGGGGGCCGCGGTGTTCACCTGGCGCGGTGACTACCGGGCGTTGGGGTGGTTGGCGGACTACGACGGGTTCGCGCCCGAAGCGGACGCCGACTGACCTGGTTCGCGGCGGCCGTGGGCAGTGGTGGGCAGCGCACTCGGGCGGCTGCGGCCGGTCAGCCGAGTCCTGGCGGGGGCGGTCGACCCGGTGGGTCGCGCTGCCCGTGGGGCTCCGTCCAGCGATGGGCCTCGGCGACGACCGGGTCGGTTGACGAGTGGGTCAGATCCCCGGTGGCAGCGGAGCCGCGGGTTGCTCGCGTGGCACCGCCGGTGACCGGTTCCCGTCGGCGCCTGGAGGGGGAGAGCTTCCTGCCCCGACACCGTCGCCCGGATCCCCGGAAGTCGTCGGGCGAGAACGGTTGACGGAACCAGGCCGGCATTTCCCTAAGTGCGCGGGAACTGGGCCACCGAGGTTCGCGGAAAGGTTTCAGCCAGGTGGCCCTTGTTCCGCCGGGTGTCATCTTCCACATTGATGATCAGTAGAGCTGACCACGTGATCCTGGGGGAACGGTGAACACCTACGAGGAGCTTCGCACCGCCGTCACCAACAACGACGGGCTGCACAAGACGACGATGGACACGCTGAAGAAGATCCAGGGGGCGGGACGGCTCGGGGTGCACGTGCGCAGCGACATCAGTCGGAAGCTCGAATCGCACGGTCTCGGGCACCTGCCCCGGGAGCTCCCGCCCAACCAGGAGGACGTGGTCCGGCTCTACCTGTTGGGCAGCCGGGTCGCCGACATCGTCAAGGCCGTCCTCAACCCCAGCGACCGGGGGGACGACACGCTGCGGGCGATCGGCGGTTCGGAGGCCGAGGACCTGGTGCGCCAGATCCGGCAGCTCGTCTGCGGCTGAGCCCGGGGACGAGCTGGGGACGAGCTGGGGACGAGCTGGGGACGAGGAGGGCGGACCGGCGAAGCGCCCCGCCGCCGGGAGGGTCGGCTCGCCGGTCCGGAACCGGGGACCAGCGTCGGCGGTTCGTCCCGGCGGAGCACCCCGCGTGTGGTGGGGCCGCCGGGTCACCCGCCCGGCCCACCACTGGCCCCGTCCCGGTCGTCGCGGCTCCCGCACCGGACGCGGTGCGGCGGTGGCGGGTGGGCACCCCGCCCACCCGCCACCGCGTGTCCGCACCGATCCCGTGGGCACGGCGGCCCTCGGTCAGCCGGCCCTCCGCCGGTCACCGGGGTCCGCCGCGACCTCCGGCGCTCAACTCGCCGGGGGCACCCCCACTCCGGCTCCCTCGAACAGCAGGGAGTCCAGGTCGAAGCTGTTGTTCGTCCCGGTCCGGAACACCAGGTACACGGTGTGGGTGGTGTCCAGTTCCGGCAGCGCGGTGACCTCCGTCGACTCGTAGCTGGACCAGCCACCGGTGTTGGGGACCTCGGTGGTGGCCACCAGCTCGCCGTCGGGGGAGTCCAACCGCAGCTCGATCGACCCACCCGAGGCGACCGAGGACACCCGGTAGCTCACCGCGTCGATGCCGACCAGGTTCATCGGGTCGAAGGCGATCCAGTCGCCGTCGCTGACGTCACCCACCCGTGCGCCCGACTCGGCGCCCTCGTCGCGGACCACCCGCACCCCGCTGGAGTCGGTGAAGTACTCGGCCTGCTTGTGCTTGGGCTGGAGGATCACCTTGTCGTAGCCGGTCAACGGCGGCGCCTGGTCGAACCAGCCGTCGTCGGTGTAGCGGGCGTTGAGCACGTAGTAGAGGTTGGCGCCCTCCGGGTGCCCGCCGAGGTCAGCCGTGTTCACGGTGTTCCCGCAGCCGGGCAGGTCCTCGGTGGGGTGCTCGTGGTCGTCGTGGCCCAGCGCCGGGTTCACCAGCACCCGGTCGCAGTCGGTGTGCCGGTCCTCGACGTCGGTGACCGAGACCTCGTAGGACACGTCGTCACCGAACTCGATGAACCCGCCCTTCGGCGGCCAGTCCACCGACACCTCGGGGGCGGTGTTGCCGACGGTGATCTCCAGGTTGGCGTGGGCGCTGGCCCCGTCGGGGTTGGTCACCACCAGTTGCGCCCGGTACACGCCCCGCCGGGAGTAGCGGTGCTCGGGGTTGGGTTCGGTGGAGTCGACCACCCCGTCCCCGGTCAGGTCCCAGGCGAACTCCAGGTCACCGCCGCCCCGGTCGTAGCTGCCCTCGCTGGAGAACGCCACGTCCAGCGGCAGTCCCCCGTTGGTGCGGGATGCGCTGGCCACGGCGACCGGTTTGGGCTGGCCCTGGTTGTACTCGATGCGGTACAGCCCGGCGTCGGAGTTCCCGCCGCCGAACTGGCTGCCCCACTCCAGCACGTACAGGGCGCCGTCGGGACCGAAGCCCATGTCCATCGGCTTGCGGAACTCCTCGTCGTCGAGGAAGTCGTTGATCTTGAGCAGCTCGTGGTCCTCGTCGAGGCGGATCTCCTTGACGTAGTCCCGGGTCCACTCGTAGAGGAAGTGGGCGCCGTCGTAGTACTCGGGGAACTTCGTCTCCGACGGGTTGTCCGGGTCGTACCGGTACACCGGGCCGCTCATCGGCCCGCTGCCGCCCGAGCCCAGCTCGGGGAAGTGCGGCGACTCGTCGTAGCCGTACCAGACCAGCGGGGCCTGGGCCGGGGGCAGCTCGACCAGGCCGGTGTTGTTCGGCGACTCGTTCACCGGGTTGTCGCAGTCGAACTTCTCGCCGACCTCACCGGTGTCGGGGTCGTAGGGGGCGTAGGGCTGGTTGTCGCCGTGGCAGAACGGCCAGCCGTAGTTGCCCGGTTCCTTCAGCAGGTTGTACTCGACCAGGCCCTCGGGGCCCCGGTCGGTGGTGGGGCCGCCCCGGTCGGGCCCGTAGTCGGAGACGTGCAGGTAGCCGGTCTCCTGGTCCACGCTGAACCGGAACGGGTTGCGGAAACCCATCGCGTAGATCTCGGGCAGGGTGTCGGCCGTGCCCGGGGGGAACAGGTTGCCCTCGGGGATAGCGTAGCCACCCTCGTCCAACGGTTGGATCCGTAGGATCTTGCCGCGCAGGTCGTTGGTGTTGCCGGAGGTGCGGGCCGCGTCCAGCATCTCCTGGCCCTCACGCCAGTCGATGGGGGCGTAGCCCTGCCAGTCCGGGGACAGGTTGGGGGCGACGTCGTCTCCGACGCCCAGGTAGAGGGTGCCGTCCGGGCCGAAGGCCAACGCGCCGCCGGTGTGCCCCGGCTCCGGGTAGGTGCGGCTGCGGTAGCCGGGCACCTCCAACAGCACCTCCTCGGTGGCCGGTTCGAGGGCGTTGCCGGCCACAGTGAACCGGGACAGCCGGTTGACGTCCTCCTCGCTGTCGATCGGCGAGTAGTACAGGTAGATCCAGTCGTTCTCGGCGAAGTCCGGGTCGAGGGCCAGGCCGACCAGGCCGTCCTCGCCGCCGGTGTAGACGTCGAGCCGGTGCGCGGTGGTGGTCGCGTTGGTGGCGGGGTCGAAGACCTTCACGGCACCGCCGCGTTCGGCGAAGAACACCCGGCCGTCCTCGGCCACACCCAGCTGCATCGGGTCGCTGATGGCGGTGTCCAGCGGGGTCTTCTCGAAGTACTCCCACACCGTTCCGCCGCAGTCGCCGGCCTCGACCCCGGCGGCCCACAGGGTGCCGCCCACGACGTGCTGGTAGAACTCGGGGTCGTCGGTGAAGGAGGCGATCTCGTGGCCCATCGCGGTGGCCCACACCCGACCGCCCTCGGGGGTGTGGCACCAGGAGATGGGGTGGTCGGGCCCCATCGCGTCGCCGCCGGGGTTGAAGGTCCGCTCGTCGGCGTCGACGAGGACGTGCACGTTGCCCCGGGCGCTGTAATCGAAGTTGTACCACTCCTCGGCCCGGTGCCAGCGGTCCGGCAGGTGCCGGGTGGAGGGGTGGACGCGGTCCAGGACCCGGGCGGTGCCGTCCAGGGTCCCCGGTGAGTGGCTGGGCATGGACGGGCCGCCGTTGATCACCTCGTCCCACCAGGGGAACTCGTCCTCGATGCCCATGTCCAGGGTGTTGTGGATGGCGACGATGCCCCCACCGCCCCGCAGGTAGTCCTGCACCGCGGCGCGTTCCTCGTCGGTCTCCCACACCATCCCGGAGTTCTGCAACATGATGATGACGTCGAACTGGGCGAGGTCGTCGTCGTTGAAGATGGCGGAGTCGTCGGTGTGCACGAGGTCGAAGTCGTGCTCCTCGGCCTGCCGGTGCACCATGTCGATCCCGGCGGGGATGGAGTCGTGGACCCAGCCGACGGCCTTGGTGAACAGCAGGGCGGTGAACTGGGGGGACGCTTCCGCCTGTCTGGGCGGGGCGACCAGGAACAACGCTGGCACGAGTGCGGCCAGCACGAGGGTGACGCTGAAACGGCGGCGCACCGATCTCCTCCTCTGCCTCCCGGGATGGTCCACCGCGGACCGCCGTCAGGCGGTCGTTCCCGGTTCCCGGACCCGGCGGGAGGCGTCACGAACCGCCGCCGCGAGCCGACATCGACCGCGACGGGGAGACGACTTCCCTCTCTGGTGCCGAGCGAACCGCCGGCGAATGGTCAGCCAGCGACTCAACCGTGACATGCGGTGGTAACACGAGCATAGGAATCCGACATCGTGATGTCCATGACACAAAACGGTTTTCCCGTTTTCCGTCCCCATTTTCCGGCCTTCCCACCAGCGGGAACATCGTGGGCACGCCTCGATTCCGACCGGCATGGGAATCGCCGGTCGGGACCACCTCGACTGTTCTGACGAAAAGGGGGAGAAACGCGGTGCGCGATCACACGCCGGCGAGGTGCGGCGTCCGGGAATTCGCCGGCCGACGAATGCTGTCCTGCTCCGTTCCCCTCCCCTTCCCTTCCTCTTCCCTTCCCCGGCCCGGGTGCCCGGCGGTGAGCGACCTCGCGGGCGGCGAGGCCGGGACGCCGCCCCGCCTAGGTGCCCAGCCGGGTCAGGGCGCCCCGCAGGAACGCCAGGCCCTCCACGGCCAGCGCGTCCTGCGACTCGGCCAACGGCCGCCACACCGAGGCCGCCCTGGCGATAGACTCGGTGTGCGCGGTGAACGACTCCACGCACAACGCGCCCCGGTAGCCCACGTCCCGCAACGCGCCCAGGAACCCGGCCCAGTCCAGGTGGTCGGCTCCCGGGGTGCCCCGGTCGTTGGCGCAGACCTGGACGTGGGCGATCCGGTGCCCGGCGGCGTGGACCGCCCCGGCCAGGCTCCGCTCCTCGATGTTGAGGTGGTAGGTGTCCACCATCAGGCCCACCGCCTCCTCCGGCAGACCACGCAGGGCGGTCAGCGCCTGGTCGACGGTGTTGACCACGCTCGTCTCGTACCGGTTGAGCGGTTCCACGGCCAGCACCACGCCCCGTTCCGCGGCGTGGTCGAGCACGGGCCGCAGGCCGGCCCGCAGCCGCGCGTAGACGTCGGCGCGTTCGGCCTGGTCCATCCGCCAGGCCGCACCCACCGGGGCGTAGGTCGGGCCGCCCACCACGCCGGACCCGAGCCGCACGGCCACGTCCACGCAGTGCCGGAGGTACTCCTGGGTCGCCTCGACGTCGGCTCCCGCACCGACCAGGTCACGTCCCTCGGACATCACCGCGATCACCGCGGCGCAGTCCAGGTCGCGCTCGGCGAGCACCTCGGCGGCCCGCCCCGGGTCGAAGTCACCCGGCTGTTCCACCGGGAGTTCCACCGCGTCGAAACCCCAGGCCGCCAGCCGGGGCAGCAGCGTGGCCACCGCCCCGTCGTCCAGCGGGGAACCCCAGATCCAGGTGTTGGCGCCCAGTGCGAACATGCCCGTCCCTTCGTCTCGAACCGGTCCTCGACCACACCGGGTCCCCGACTGCCTGGCGTGGGGTGCTCACCCGCCCCAGGCGGCGGGGAAGTCGGGCAGGTCCTCACAGCCGCACAGCGCGTAGTGCTGCGGGGGCATGTCCGGTTGGAGGTAGTCGTCGAGGGTGTCCTGGGTGATCACCGGCTGCGGCAGCACCCACTGCTCGGGGACCTCCTGGCCGCCGAGCACCCGCAGCGCCGCCAGCACCGGCGTCCGCCACTGGAAGGTGGGGTAGCCGGGGGCGACCGCCGTCAGTCCCCGCTCGTCCCAGGCCTGGAGGAAGTCCTGCTGGTCCTCACCCGTGATCGGGGGAACCGGTACCCCGGCGTCCTCGAACGCCTCCACCGCCGCCACCGCCGTCGCGCCCGCGTCCATCCACACGCCGTCCAAGCCGCCGAACCGCTGGATGTAGTCCGAGACGGTGTTCTTCACCGTCGCCGGGTCGTCCTCGGTGAACTGGACGCCGACGACCTCCAGGTCGCTGTCCTCGAACACCCGCTCGGCCGCCGCCCACCGGTGCTCCAGCACGTCCACGCCGGGTGAGATGCGCAGCGCCAACACCTGGCCGCCCGGTTCCACCTCCTCCGCCAGGAACTCGGCGCCGGCCGCGCCGTAGGCGTACCCGCCGATGGGGCTGATGAAGGTGACCGGGCAGTCGGTGTCCACGCCCCGGTCGAACACGATGACCGGCAGCTGCTCGCAGGCCGCGGCCACCGCCGGGGTCAACGTGGCCGTGGTGTTCGGGGAGACGATGAGCAGGTCGCAGTCCTGGCTGGCCAACGACTGGATGTCGGAGATCTGCTTGTCGTCCTGACCCTGGGCGTCGAGCACGGTGAACTCGGCGATCTCTGGGTGCAGGTCCACCTCGGCCCGCATCGTCCGCCACCCCACGGACCGCCACGGGTTGAACAGGCCGGCGTTGGAGAAGCACAGGTGGTACGGCCCGTCCTGCTGGTACTGCTCGGTGGGCACGTACTCCGGTTCCAGCGCCTGCTCCCACGGGCGGTCCGCCGGACCGTCCGGGGTGGCCTCCCGCAACGCCAGCTGCCGTTCGTACTCCGCCTGGTCGAAGAACTCGGAGGCGGTGGCGTCCGCCCCGGTCTCGTCCCCGGCGGTGGGACCCGACCCGGCGTCGGGGAGGTCACTGGTGCAGCCGGCGACGAGCAGCGCGGCCGCCGCGACCGCCACCCCGACCGTCCTCGTTCTCGTTCTCATACCGACTCCCTGACGGGTTGATGGGTCCTCGTGGCCCGCCGCGACCAGGAGATCCCCCCGACCGCGACGGCGGTGATGACGATGACGCCCTGCACGGCCGACTCCAACGCGCCGGACACCCCCAGCAGGGTCAGCAGGGTGAACAGGGCCTGGAGGGAGAAGGCGCCGGCCATCGCCGCGACCACCGAGCCCCGGCCGCCGCCGAGGGCGACACCCCCCAGCACGACGGCGGTGATCGCCTGGAACTCGTAGCCGGAACCGGCCTGCGCGGACACCCCGGTGAACCCGCCGACGAGGATCGCGGCCACCGCGGCGGCCACTCCGGACAGCGCGAACGCCAGGATCCGCAACCGGGCGACCCGCACCCCGGCCAGCCCGGCGGCGACGTCGTTGTCACCGGTGGCGACCAGCGTTCGGCCGGTGTCGGAGCGCATGAACAGCACGGCCGCGACGCCGACGACGGCCAGCACCACCACCGCCCACGGCAGCCACTCGGCGCCGGGGACCGCCGAGCGCCCCAGCATCCGGTAGTCCTCCGGTAGGTACCCCCGGGGCGCGCCCTGCGTCCAGAAGAACACCGCCCCTTGGAGGACCAGCATCATGCCGAGGGTCGCGATGAAGGAGGGCACGGCGAACACGGTGGACACGATGCCGTTGACCACGCCCACCAGCAGGCCCCCGAGGAGCAGCACGGCCACGACCACCAGCCACGGCAGTCCGGGAGCCAGGTTGAACAACTCGGCCGCCACGACCACCCCGGCGGTGACCACCGCCCCCACCGACAGGTCGAAACCACCCGAGACGATCACCAGGTACTGCCCGGCCGCGAGGATCACCAACGGCGCGGAACGCCGGAGGAACGCCAGCAGCCGCTCCGGATCGAAGAACCCGGGGTCGACGACCGCCAACGCGACCAGCAACGCGACCAGCAGCACCAGCACCGGCGCCACCGCCCGCAACCCGGCCAGCGGGGCCGGCCGCCACCGGAGGTGCGCCGCGCCGCTCGCCGGCTCCGTCCCCGTCATGACCCACCCCGCATCCCGCGGCGTCGGACGTCGACGCCGCGCCGCGCGTAGAGAGCGACCGCGACGACGATGACGACGCCCCGGACGACGTTCTTGAAGAACGGATCGACGGCGAGCTGGTCGAACACGGTGTCCAGGGTGGCCAGGATCAGGACCCCGCCGACCGTGCCGGCCACTCCGCCACGGCCACCGGCCAGCAGGGTGCCGCCCAGCACGACGGCCGCGATGGACACCAGGTCGTACTGCGCCTCGGTGCCCGCCCACGGCGCCCCCGCGCCCAACCGGCTCGCCAGGAACACCCCGGCCAGGCCCGCGCACAGGGCGCACAGGACGTGGGCGGTCACCCGGGTCCGGGTCGTGGGCACCCCCGACAGCCGGGCGACCTCCTCGTCGCCGCCGACCGCGTAGATGTGGTGCCCCAGCCGGGTGCGCCGCAACACGAACCAGGTGACCGCGACCGTGGCAGCCAGCAGGAACACCGACACCGGCACCGGGCCGAGTCGGTCGTAGCCGAGGTGCTGGAAGGAGGTGGGCACCGCCCCGGCCGGGCCGGTGTAGTTGTGCTCCAGGTAGCCCCGCAGGATCAGCGCCATCCCCAGGGTGGCGATGAAGGCGTTCACCCCGAGCCGGGTGACGACGAGACCGTTGGCCAGTCCCACGACGGCGGCCACGGCCAGGGCGGCCAGCACACCGGGGACGACACCGGCGGTCTGCATGGTCTGCGCGGTGACGAGGCTGGTCAGGCTGACCAGGTAGGCCACCGACAGGTCCAGCGACCCGGCCAGGATCACGTAGGTCTGCCCGACGGCGACCAACCCGAGGGCCACCGAGTTCTGCAGGATCGTGACCGTGTTGCCCACCGTGACGAAGTCCCCGCCCCGCGCGGCGACCGCCAGCCACCCCACCAGGTAGACGCCGACCAGGGCGAGGTAGACCACGCCCACCGGCCCGCGCGGTCGAAGTCGGACGAAGGCACCGGACCGGCCGGTCGGTGTCACCGAGGGGGCCGTCACACCGCCACCTCCGCGCCCGTGCTCAACCGCATGATCCGTTCCTCGCTGGGCCGCGCGGGCAGCTCCCCGCTGATCGTGCCGTCCCGGAACACCAGGACCCGGTCGCTCATGCCGATCAGTTCGGGCAGCTCGGAGGACACCATCACCACCGACAGGCCCTGCCGTGCCAGGTCGCGGACGAACTCGTGGATCGCCGCCTTGGCGCCGACGTCCACGCCCCGGGTGGGTTCGTCGAGCACGAGCAGCCGGGGGCGGGCCGCCAACCACTTGGCGAGCACCACCTTCTGCTGGTTCCCGCCCGAGAGGAACCGCACCTCCCGGTCGCTGGCCCCGGCCCGGACGTCGAGCCTGGTGAGCAGCTCGCCGACCTCCACCGGCTCGACCTCGGCCCGGCGGCGGCCGGCGAAGGCCGCCCGCAGCACCAGCAGCGCGTTGTCCAGCACCGGCTGCCGCAGCACCAGTCCCTGCCCCTTGCGGTCCTCGGTGACCAGGGCGATGCCGGCGCGGATGGCGGCGCGCGGGGAGTTCGGCCGCACCGGTCTCCCGTCCAGCCACATCTCCCCGGTGGTGAGGGGGTCGGCCCCGAACAGCGCCCGGGCGAAGGAGGTGCGGCCCGATCCCTGGAGGCCGGCCACCCCCACCACCTCCCCGGCCCGCACCTCGACGGTGATGTCCCGCAGCCGGTCGTTGCCGGCGCCCCGGACGGCGAGCCGCACCTCGCCGAGGTCGCCGGGGGCGGCCAGCGGGGGGTGGTAGTCGCGGAGTTCGCGGCCCACCATGAGCCGGACGAGTTCGTCCCGGTCGGTGTCGCGGGTGGCCAGGGTGCCGGTGACCCGGCCGTCCTTGAGGACGGTCACCCGGTCGGAGAGGTCGAAGATCTCCCGCATGCGGTGCGAGATGTAGAGGATGGCGATGCCCCGGGCGGTGAGCCGCCGCACCAGGTCGTACAGGAGGTCCACCTCGTGTTCGGCCAGCGGGGCGGTCGGCTCGTCCATGACGAGGATCCGCGCGTCCCCGGCGAGGGCCTTGACGATCTCGACGACCTGTTGTTGGGCGACGGAGAGACGTCGCACCAGGGTGCCCGGGTCGAAGGAGACCGCTCCCACCTCGGCGAGCAGGGCCCGGGTGCGTTCGACCATCGCCGCGCGGTCCACGAGGAGCCGTCGCGGGCCGCGTCCGACGGGTTCGCGTCCGAGGAACACGTTCTCGGCGACGGTCCGGTCGGGCAACAGGGTGAGTTCCTGGTGGATGATGCCGATTCCGGCGCGGCGGGCCGAGGCCGGATCGGGAAAACGGTGGGGTACGCCGTCGATCTCCAACCGCCCCGAATCGGGTTGGTGCACGCCCGCGATGACTTTCATGAGCGTGGATTTCCCGGCGCCGTTCTCCCCGACGACGGCGTGCACCTCACCGGGGGCGAGGTCGAGGTCGACCTCGGTCAACACCCGAATTCCGACGAAACTCCTCGACATTCCGCGCACGGTGAGCAGTGGTGTTCCCCGTTGATTCACCAAACCTCCGCAGGCCGTCCCTCGCCGTCACGGTAGAGGCTTTCGTCGGCGCAGGACAGAAGTGCGGATGCGTCTCGTCGGGTTAACGGTTTTCCTTTTTCGTATCGTTCGGATTCGAGACGAACGAATGGTGGTCCCGTTCGTCCACCGATATGCCGGACCGGCTCGTCCTTCCAGGGCAGGCGTGGGCGGCGGACGGTGCAGTGGTGCCGGCGGGCCGGTGCTACCTCGGGTGACCGGAACCGCCGAACGAGCGATTGGCTCGTGTCCGGATGGGGACATCGCGTCGTCCGCCGGCTCCCCTGGTCGGCCCGGCGGTGGGGCGAGGTGTCCCAGGCCCGGTCGCCAGGGGGTTCGCGGGCGTGGGCGTCGTCCCCGGTCGCCGCCCCGAACCGGCCGCGCCGGCCGCACCCCGGTCCCGGCGGCGGCGCCGGAGGTGCCGCCCCGCCCCGGGGGTGCGGGGCGGGCCGGGTCGCGGGGGTCAGCCGGGTCGGGACGTGGCGGCGACCCGCTGCCACGCGTCGAGGAGCCGCCGCGCCGAGCCGCCGACCGGGCCGACCGCGTCGGCGAGCACGGCGGGGTCGGGCGGGGTCGCCCGTTCCACCTCGGACGCCGCCCGGTCGGCGTCCTGGATGGTCGCGGAGCAGACCGCGCGCAGGTGGTCGGGGACGGACAGGCCCGGGTCGACGCAGCCGACGAGGGGCGTGCCGACGGCGGCGATGAGCGGGAAGACGGTGCCGGGGATGCCGATCGCCACCTCGGCCCGGGCCGAGCTCTCCAGGGAACTGACGGGGCTGATCTCGTACTCGCCCCACAGCGCCGGGTCCTCGCGGGGGTGGAGTCCGACGAGGATCCGCCAGCCGGCGGCGCGCAGCCGGCTGGCCGCCTCCAGCAGCAGTCGCGCGCCGGGTGCCGCCCCGCCCGTCTCGTCGGGGTGGGTCACGCTGGTGAGGACGAGCGCGAGGCCGGGTTCGGGGTCGCGGGTGGGCAGCGAGTCGGTCTGCGGGGAGCCGACGACGTCGATCCGTCGGGAGGTGCCCAGGTGGGCGGCGAACGACCGGGCGTCCGCCGGGGACGAGGCGGTGACGGCCCGGATACGGGACCTCACCCGGTTGGCGCCTTCCGCCTCCTCCGGACGCAGGTACGCGAGGGTGCTGGCGGCGACGGGCAGCCGGCGGAACCGGTCCACGCACTCCACCGGCCAGGGCTCGGCGCCGGTGACGACGAGCAGGTCCGCCGTCGTGACCTGGTCGGGGGTGGCCACGGGCACCGGGTCGTCCGGGGCGACGCCGTCGAGGTCGGGCACCAGCTGCACCAGGTCCAGGCCGCGTGCCCGGGCCTCGTCGAGCAGGGGCGCCACGTGGTAGGTCCCCCACGGTTCGTTGGTGGCGACCACCACCCGGGGTGCCTCATCCCGGGGGCCCCGGGCCGGGCCCGGGCGGGCCGCCTGGGCCACTCCGGCGGTGACGGCGAGGGCGCCGGAGGCGAGGCCGGCCGCGAGAAGGGCGCGGCGGCCGAGCCGGGCGGGAGTGGGGTGCTGGTGTCCGTGGCGCATGGCCGGACCGTAGGTGGGGACGGTGGCCCGTGGGTGACGGGTGCGGGTCGGTCCGGCGACGGTCGGGGAACGGTCGGCGGGTATGGCCGCGGCCCGTGGCCTGGAGTGGCTGGACACGTACGAAGTGAATTGGTTTTACATATCACTGAAGGGACGGTGCCCGCCGAACCGACGGGGAAGCCGTCGGCTGGGCCCGGCCTCGGCCGCCCCGCCCAGTCAGGACGATCCCGGGGCACCGCCGCCCCCGGTGACCTCGCCGCGTCGACCGCTCACCCCGCGCGCCTCCGGCCCGGGCCACCACCGACCGCCGCGACGCGGCGGGGCGGGAACCGCTGTTCCTGGTTCCCGCCCCACGACGCGCACCCGTCACCACGGTCGGCCCGCCTCCGCTCCCGGGGCGAGCCACCCCGGCTAGGCGGGCAGCGGTTCACCCACGGCGGCCTGTCGCCGCGACCACCACCGGTTGACCCACCACACCGCCTCCACCACGAGGATGCCGACACCCCCGCACAGCAGGGCCTTGGCCGTGCCCGCCAGGTTGCTGGGGTCGAGCTCGAAGTACTTCTGGGTCAGGGGCATGAGGAACATCGCCGTGGACAGGCCGGCCATGCCCAGGATCAACCCGACCTTCCACCACGAGTAGGGCCTGGCCACGATCGCCAACACCCACAACGCGATGACGATCAACGTGATCAACGCCGTCGTCCCCGCCTGGATCCGGTCCACCTGGCTGGCCCCCGGCCCCTGGTAGACGAGCAGGTAGGAGACGAACGTCGCCACCGAGATCACGATGCCGGCGGGAATGGCCATCCGCATGACCCGCCCGACGAAACCCGACCGCGCCCGCTCGGTGTTGGGCGCGAGGGACAGGATGAAGGCCGGCACCCCGATGGTGAACCACGCGGTGATCGTGACGTGCCGGGGCAGGAACGGGTAGGGCACCTGGGCCATGCCGATCATCAGGGCCAACAGCACCGAGTAGACGGTCTTGGTGAGGAACAGGTTCGAGACCCGCTCGATGTTGCCGATGACCCGGCGGCCCTCCGCGACCACCTTGGGCAGCGTCGCGAACTTGTTGTCCAGCAGCACGATCTGCGCCACGGCACGACTGGCCTGGCTCCCGGAGCCCATGGCGACCCCGATGTCGGCGTCCTTGAGCGCCAGCACGTCGTTGACCCCGTCGCCGGTCATCGCCACCGTGTGGCCCCGGGACTGGAGCGCCCCCACCATCGCCCGCTTCTGCCCAGGGTCGACCCGGCCGAAGACCGTGCCCGCCTCCACGGCGTCGGCCAGCGGTTCCGGCTCCGAGGGCAGGGTCCGCGCGTCCACGGGCCGGTCGGCCCCGGGAAGTCCCAGGCCGCTGGCGACGGCGCCGACCGAGGTGGCGTTGTCCCCGGAGATGACCTTCATCCCGACCCGCTGGTCGTGGAAGTAGTCGATGGTGTCCTTCGCGTCCGGCCGGATGCGCTGTTCCAACACGACCAGCGCGACCGGGCTGACCCGGCCGGGAGCGTCCTCGGCGTCCACCGGTCGGTCCGACCTGGCGAGCAACAGCACCCGCAGACCCCGCGCGCCGATCCGCTCGGCCTCGGCGCGTTCCACACTCCCCTCCGCCAGCAGGACGTCGGGGGCGCCCAACAACCAGTTGCCGTGCTCCCCGAAACTGGCGCCGCTCCACTTCCGCGCCGAGGAGAAGGGCGCGGTGCCCGTGACCGTCCAGCCCGGGTCGTTCGGGTGCGCCTCGGCGATCGCCTGGAGGCTGGCGTTCGGGCGGGGATCGGCGGCGGCCAACGCGGCCAACGCCCGCGCCGCGTTCGCCGAGGACTCCCCGGTGTTGCGCACCCGCACCTCGGCCAGGCGCATCCCGTTCTCGGTCAGCGTGCCCGTCTTGTCGGCGCACACCACGTCCACCCTGGCCAGCCCCTCGATGGCCGGCAGTTCCTGCACCAGGCACTTGTAGCGGCCCAGGCGGATCACGCCGACGGCGAAGGCGATGCTGGTCATCAGGATGAGCCCCTCGGGCACCATCGGCACCAGGGCGGCGACCATGCCCCGGATCGCCTCCGGCCACGCCTGGTCACCGGCGAGCTGGTTGTAGATGGTGAGCAGCCCGGCTGGCACCAGCAGGTAGGTGATGACCTTGAGGATCCTGTCGATCCCCGAGCGGAGCTCCGACTTCACCAGCGTGAACTTGCTGGCCTCCTCCGCCAACCGGGCGGCGTAGGCGTCGCGGCCGACCTTCGTCGCGGTGTAGACACCCGAACCGGCGACCACGAAGCTCCCGGAGAGCACCCGGTCCCCCGGCGCCTTGACCACCGGGTCCGACTCGCCGGTGAGCAGCGACTCGTCCACCTCCAGGGCCTCGGCGGCGAGGACCGTCCCGTCCACCACCACCTGGTCGCCCGCACCCAGTTCGATCACGTCGTCGAGGACGACCTCGTTCGGGGCGATCTCGGCGGACTGGCCGTCCCGGCGCACCCGGGGCCGGCTCTGCCCGATGATGGCGAGTTTCTCCAGGGTCCGCTTCGCGCGGAGCTCCTGCACCACGCCGATCGCGCTGTTGGCGACGATCAGGACGCCGAAGATACCGTCCAGGAAGTAGCCGGTGGACATCACCAGGACGAAGAGCACGGCGTAGATGGCGTTGATCCTGGTGAGGACGTTGGCCCTGATGATCTGCGCGACGCTCCGGCTGGCCCGTGCCGGCACGTCGTTGGTCTGTCCCGCGGCGACCCGCTGTGCGACGTCGGCGGCGGTGAGGCCGTCGAGCAGGTCGCGTGTTCCGTCATTCGCGTTGCCGGTCACCCCAGCGAGCGACATATGTGCTTCTCCGTGTCGATGGTCTCACCCGGGGTGGTCGCGGGTGAATGGCATCGCCGGGGCACCTGGTGCCCCGGCCCTCGCGGATCCCCGCTCCCGTCCTCCGGTCCCCCACCACCGGGTGGACGGTTCGTCGCGCGGTGTCCCACGTCCTGGTCGCGCTGCTCGCTCCTGCGGCCGTCCCTCCGTCGCTTGGGTCGAGGTGTCCACGACTCTAGGAGTTGGGGGTCGTGGACACATTGGGCATCGGTCAGTCAGGTCCCTGAATCTCCTCGGGGATGCCCCCGAGAAGAGCCAGGGTTTGGTGCCAACGGCCGGTTCCGGCCCGGTCGGGGCCTCGACGCGCGACCGCCGACGGCACCACCGGTCGGCATGCGGGGAGGGTGTGGTTCCCCAGGCTCACTCGGTCCTGGCTCCGCCGACGCGGCGTCGGTGCCGCATCGGTGGTTCCCGGACCGGTCGGCGGGGACATCGCGGACCTGGAGCGGTCCCGTCGACGACGTGTGTCCCCGAGACCAGGAGGATTTCATGGCCGGTGTTCCGCCGACGCCGCGACCCGCCACCAGCGCGGTCGGGGGTCGGGCGGGGCTGCTGGCGCCGTTGGACGGAGCCGGCCAGGGCCGCCCGGGGCGGCGGGAGCACCACGCGCGAACGCGCCCAGGCCGGGCCTCGACCTCGCCCTCGTGGACGACGCGGTCCCGAGGAGCGCTCGGCCCGCATCCTCCGCCCCGGCCCGCGGTGCCGCCGCCGAACTCGGGGCTGGGACGACGCACCACCCGCGCGGCCTGGGGAGGCCCGGCCGGTCCGACCGTCCCCGCTCCCGCCGTGCGCCCGGCACCCGCCGAGGAGACGGGGGCATGGCTGGGGACGCCGCCGGGGCTTTCGTCGCCGGGGGAGGCGGGCTTTGGTCCCTGCCCTCCCACCCGGGACGGGCCTAACGTCGTGATGACGGACCGACGGAACCGAGTCGACTCCGGGAGCTGGTGAGCATGTCGGACGGGCCTGGCGAGGAAGTGCTGTGGTCGGCCGTCGACCAGGCGACCCGCGCGCCCTCGGTGCACAACACCCAGCCGTGGCGTTGGCGTTGGGAGCCGGGTGCGGTGTGGCTGTACGCCGACTGGGGCCGGCAGCTCCCGGTGGCCGACCCCCGGGGGTGGGACGTCCTGATGAGCTGCGGAGCCGCCCTGCACCACCTCCGGGTGGCCCTCGCGGCGGCCGGGTGGGCGACCGAGGTGCGCCGACTTCCCGATCCCACCGACGGGTCGCTGTTGGCCGCCGTGCGCACCCACCCGCACCAGCCCACCGAGGAGGAGCGTCGCACGGCCTCGACCATCCCCGAGCGGCGGAGCGACCGGCGCCGGTACGACCTGTGGCAGGTGCCCACCGCCCTGATCAGGGAGATGGAGGAGCGCGCCGCCGAACAGGGGGTCACCGTGCGCCCGGTGACGGACCCGGCCACCCGGTACCGCCTGGTCAGTGCGATGCGGGAGGCGGCGGAACGGCAGGAGTCCGACGAGGCCTACCTCTCGGAACTGGCCGCGTGGAGCGGGCGCCTGTCCCACGACGTGGAGGGCGTCCCGGCCGCGAACACCCTGGCCCCCGGCGCCGGGGACCCCGACGTGCCGACCCGGCGGTTCCCCGGTGGGGAACTGCCCAGGTCGCCCCGCCAGCTGAACGATCCGGACGCCGGCACCCTGCTGGTCCTCGGCAGCGCGCGGGAGGACCGGATGTCGTGGCTGCGCGCCGGGGAGGCCCTGAGCGCGGTGCTGTTGTGCGCGGCCGAGCACGGGCTGGTGAGCTGTCCGCTGAGCCAGGCCCTGGAAGTGCCCATCACCCGGGACGCGCTGCGCGAACGGGTGCTGGACGCGGAGACCTACCCGCACATCGTGGTCCGGGTGGGTTGCCCACTGCTCAACGCTCCCCCGTTGGCCGAGACCCCGCGCCGCCCCCTCGCGGAGATCGTGGAGCGCGCGGCACCCGTGCGCTAGGGCCGTGCCGGCCGCGTGGACACGCGAGGCGGCAGAGGAAGGAGTCCCGATGTACTACGGACCGACCTGGGGCCCAGGGCCCTGGATATTCTTCGTCGTCCTCCTGCTGTTGATCGTCGCCATCGCCCTCTCTGCGTTCCTGGTCCGGCGCGGCGTCGCCGGTGGGACCTCGGGCGCGCACCGGGCGGACGGCACGATGCGCGAGACCGGCCTGGAGAGCGCCAGGCGGATCCTCGACGAGCGCTTCGCCCGGGGCGAGATCAACGAGGAGGAGTACCGGCGACGGCGGCACGTCATCAGGGACGACGGCGCCTCACCTGGCGACTGACCGTCGGCACCGCCGTAACCGACACCAGGCGCGCCGTGCCCGGCGACGCCACGGGGTTCGGGTTGGGGGAGGTGCCCGGGCCGGACACCGTGGCGGGGGCACCCCGGTTCGCCCGACACCACCGACGAGGGGTGGTGCCCCCCTGCCGTCCCACACACCAGGGGAAGGCCGTCCCAGGCACCCCGGGGGAAGTGGGGCATCGCTGGCTGGACCTCGTTGGGTGGAAGCTGATCATGATCACCGGTCGCTGCCCCAGGAATGCCGCCGCTCCCCCAGGGAGTCCGCGAGAGCACAGGGGGTCCGCGAGAGCTGGAGGCCACGAAGCGGCGCTTCATGGGGCCTGAGCTCGTTCGTGAGCCGCGGTCCCCGCACCCGGCCTCACTGCCCGTGTACCGAGGACGCGGGGGCCTCCCGGGAGCTGGGTGGCGTCGCGGCCGCGCCGGTGGCGTTGAGGTTCGCCCGCCCCCGAGAGCGACGGACCCGCACGATGCCTCCGCGCGCTTCCCCAGCTTGTCGGCCTCCTCCTGGGCGGGCGCGGGTGGGTCAGGACTGGTCCTCCGGCCGCGCGATGATGACCGGGCAGGACGCGTGGTGCAGCAGGGTGCGGCTGGTGGACCCCAACAACATGCCGGTGAAGCCTCCACGGCCCCGGCTGCCCACGATGATCATCCTGGCCCGTTCGGCCTGGCTCAACAGGCCCGGCGCGGGGCGGTCTCGCACCACTATGCGTCGCACCCGAACGTCCGGGTACCGCTCCTGCCAGCCGGCGAGGCGTTCGGCCAGTACCCGCTCCTCGGTGGCCTCCACCGCCTGCCAGTCGACCATGTTCCTGGTGAGTTCGAAATCGCTCTCGAAGGCCGCATCGACCCAGGTGTGCACCGCGAGCAGGTCGGCGTCCCGGAACGCGGCCTCGTCAAAGGCGAAGGCGATGGCGCGTTCGCTGGTGGGGGACCCGTCGACCCCGACGACGATCGGCCCGGTCTCCGGAGGCGGCCCGGTGGGGGTCCTGCCACGGATCACGGCGACCGGGCTGTGCCCGTGGGCGGCGAGTCCGGTGGCGGCCGAGCCCACCAGCAGGCTGGAGAAGCCGCCCCGGCCTCGAGAGCCGAGGACGATCAGTCGGGCCTGTCGGGACAACTCGATCAAGGCTGGCACTGGACCCTCCATCCGGGTCTCCGGCCGGATGTCGACGTTCGGGGCGACCTCGGTGGCGACCTCAGTGGCCCGGTTCAGGTACTGGGCGACATCGTCGCGTTGGGACTGGATGATCGCGTCCACCGACTCGGGGGTGGTGACCACTCCGGGGTAGGTGACGAACAGCGGGAGGTAGGCGTGCGCGAGCACCAGGGGGACCCGGCGTTCCCGCGCCTCCTCCGCCGCCCACCGGGTCGCGTTCAGCGCCGCGTCGGAGCCGTCAACCCCGACCACGATGTGGTGGCCGACTGTGGTGGTCATCGCGTCCTCCCCAGGGTCCGCCGGGTTCCACGTCGGAGGCGGGATCGGGGGTGAGCTCGCCGAGCCCACCGGCGGGCTGCCCGTGCCGGCGGTATCGCCCCGCCCGCGTCCGTGCCACCGTCTCCGGGTTCGACGGTACGAGGCGGGCGGTCCGCTCGCTCGGGACTTCCGACCCGTGAGGAGGGGACCTCCGTCTCCCCTCCGAAGGAGCAGCCTCGGGGCCTGCCAGGCTCGACGGGCCGGTCCGAGGCGGGCCGGGTCCGCTGCGCCGCGGGCCGCCGGCCCACCTCCGGTCGGCGGGTCGGGGGCGTCGCGCGGCGCCCTGGGGGCGGCGGGAGGCCGAGCGTTCGGCCGGCCTCCCGCCGCCTGCCTCCGGGGTTGTCCTCGTGCCGAGGCGCGGGGCCCTCCGCGACCCGGTTGCCCGGCGGGCGGTCGGCGGGACCTTCGACCCTGCTCCGCGCCTGCCGGCGGCGGGATGCTGGCGGCATCCCAGCGGGGAGAGGAGGCCGTCATGGAGTACGTCAAGCGCTGGAACATCGAAGTCTCCGTGGTCGAGGAGGGGCGGGAGACGCACGCCGAGGCACGCCTGTACACCACGGAAGCGCAGCCGCCGCTCATCGGTGCGGGACGGGCGCGCTGCAACGTGTCGGACGACAACGTGCCCCAGATCGGCGACGAGCTGGCGGTAGCCCGCGCGCTGGCCGACCTGTCCCGCCAGTTGGCCCGGATCACGGCGACCGACATCGAGTCGATGACGCGTGAGCCCGCCTTCGTGCGGGTGTGACGAGTGCCGCGAGGGCGGGCCAGGCACGGGTGTGAACCCCGGGGATTCCCGGGGCGTTGCCCGACCGGCGGGCAGGGCCCGTCCGCCTCCTCGCGGCCGTCGCGGCCGACGAGAAGAAGCGACCCGAGGAGGAACATCGGCGGGTGGACCCGCCCCGAACGGAACGGCGGCGGGCCACCACCTCCTGTTTTCGTTCACCCTTGAGCGCGACCCCGGTCGGGGATGGCGTTCGAGGGCGGTCTCCGCTGCTGGGAGGTCAACGGCTGGGGTGCCCCACTGGCGACACCGCGTCCGCCGTGTCACGACTGGCGTTCTCGTCGGCGCGGGGAACGGTGGTTGTCGTTCCCCTCGGGATCGCCAGTGGAGCCTGGCCTCAGGGGCACGCGAGGGCGCTTCCGGGGCGGATCCCGCCCCGGGCTGCCGGCCACGCGCGGCCGGCAGCCCGCAGGTCGCCCGGCCGCCGTACCCCAGCTCCAACCGCACCGCACGGCCACCGCGAAGCGCCCACGAGATCCGGACGCCCCGCCCACTCCGGCCCGGGCACGAGGTCCCGTCGGCCCCTCGGGGTCGCCGCCGAACGGCCCGGGTGCGCGACCGGCGAAGGTCCCCCGGAAGGACTACCGTAGAAGGGGCAGGGACAGGGGCCCTGACGAGTCCGGGGCACCGGTCCGGAGTCGACGTCGTCCGCCGAGGGGCGGGCGTCGTGGTCACGCCGGGAGGTCACGGTGGCGGTCTCCGTGTTCATCGTCGACGACCACGAGATCGTGCGACGGGGCATCACCCAGCTCCTGGACGCCGAGCCCGACATGGACGTGGTGGGCGAGGCGGCCGACGCCGCGCACGCCCTCGCGCGGATCCCGGCGCTCCGGCCCGACGTGGCGATCCTGGACGTCCAGCTCCCCGACGGGGACGGCGTGTCGGTGTGCCGGGAGATCCGCCGGACGGTGGACCCGCCGCCGGCCTGCCTGATGCTGGCCTCCGACGACGCGGACGACGAGGCGGTGTTCGCCGCGATCATGGCGGGCGCGGCCGGGTACCTGCTCAAACGCATCAGCGGGAGCGGCCTGGTCGACGCGGTGCGGGCGGTCGCGGCCGGGGAGTCCCTTCTCGACGCCAAGGTCACCAACCTGGTGTTGGCCCGGTTGCGGCAGGGCGAGGAACGGCGCGACCCCCGGTACCCCGATCTGAGCCCGCAGGAGGAACGGATCCTGGACCTGGTGGCCACCGGGCTGACCAACCGGCAGATCGGTCGTCGGTTGAACCTGGCGGAGAAGACGGTGAAGAACTACGTGTCGTCGTTGCTGCACAAGCTGGGGTTCGCCCGCCGGACCGAGGCCGCCGTCTACGCGACGAAGCAGGCCACAACCCGCCGCCCGCACCGTTGACACCCGCCGCCACCGTCGACGGCCCGACCGGGAAGACCCGCGACGACGCCGAGGTGCGCCCGCCCCCATGGGTGTGGGACGTGGTGGGGCCCGCGCACGCACCGACGGAGCGATGCAGGCACCAGCCCCCGGTGGAGTCCGGGGCCCGCACCTCGGCACCGGCCTTCCGGCGATGATACGACCGGCGCCCCGGTGGGGAGCGGACGGCCAGCCGCCCCTCTCCCGGCTCGTGTCCGTCTCGGGCCCTAGGACCCGCCGGGACCGGACCACGGGTCCCTGTCTCGGGGAGGCCGGCCAGCAGAGGATGTGCACAAGGGCGGTGTCCGACCACCGCGTGGGCTGGGCGCGAGGACAGACTGATGAGCACGACGAGAACGACGACGGCCACCGGCACGTCGGAGCGGATCCGGGACGCGGACGAGGTGAAGGCTCTCGCCGAGGTCCTGGTCACGGCCGCGACGCGGGCACCATCACCCCACAACACGCAACCATGGCGGTTCGAGGCGCGCGGAGACGGCATCGCGCTGCACCTGGACCGCACCCGGCTGCTCGGGGTGGCCGACCCGGACGGCAGGGAGGCGCGGCTGGCCTGCGGGGCGGCCCTGTTCAACCTGCGGTTGGAGGCGCGAGCACGGGGCATCGCGGCCGCCACCGAGCTGCTGCCCGACCGGAATGTCCCGGACCTGCTCGGAGTGGTCAGGCTCGCGGGCACACACCGCCCCACTGGGGAGGAACGGACGCTGGCGTCGGCGATTCCCCGTCGGCATACCAACCGACGGCCCTTCGCCGAGGAGCAGCCACCTGAGCCGCTGCGGCACGGGCTGCGCAGGGCAGCCCAGTTGGAGAGCGGTCTGCTGGACTTCCTCGACGAGCCGACGCGGTTCGCCGACCTCGCCCGGTTGATCAGGAGCGCCGAGGCGGCGCAGCGCGACGATGACGCGTTCATGGCGGAGCTGCGGTGCTGGACGACGGGGGTGGCCAGTGTCAGGGACGGAGTGCCGGCCCGTTCGAGCGGCCCGCCGCCCCTGGAGGAGGGTCTGGTCACTCTCCGGCGCTATGGTCGCGGTCGCCGGCCCCCGCGCCCCTACGAGCAGGTCCCGCTACTGGGTGTGGTGCTGACCAACGAGGACGACCAGCACGCCCAGCTCGTGGGGGGCCACGTCATGCAGCGGGTGCTGTTGGCCGCGACAGCGGCCGGGTTGAGCACCTCCTTCGTCTCCCAGCCGATGGAGGTGCCCTCGGTCAAACGGGAGCTGGACCGGTTGGTCGGCTCGCAGGGGCACCCACAGACCGTGCTGCGGATCGGGTACGGCTACCCGGCGCTGCCCACGCCCCGCCGGCCCGCGCGGGAGGTCACGACCGGTCTGCCCCCCGTGGCGGAGCC
Organism: Actinoalloteichus caeruleus DSM 43889; assembly: GCF_000429185.2. Lineage (GTDB taxonomy): Bacteria > Actinomycetota > Actinomycetes > Mycobacteriales > Pseudonocardiaceae > Actinoalloteichus_B > Actinoalloteichus_B caeruleus. The sequence continues at coordinate 2,016,636 of NZ_AUBJ02000001.1, forward strand.
CGGCTGAGGCCGTCGGTCGGTAGGCGCCCGGGGTGCGCGTCGGCCGCCGGTGTCCGAGGGTTGCGCCCCCGGCCCGGCCCGGCGCTAGTCGGCTTCGTGGTGCCGGGTTCGGCTTCCTCGCGGTGTCGGGTGGGTAGGGGTCGACCACGTGGGCGGGGTGAGCGCGGGGTTCGGCGACCGCACGCACCGCGCCAGCCCCGGGCCGGTGGAGGACGGGACGGCTTCGGCTCACCCCGCACCTCCTGCCTGGCGCGCTCACCCACCATCCGGGTCCCCTGCGCTCCCGGGCCGGCCGGGCTCACGTGGCGCGGACCTGCTGGTGCAGGTTCGTCACCGCGTCCCGTGCGGAGAGGAACGCCCCGGCCTGCCAGGCGACGAGGTAGCTCAACCAGTCTCCGGCGAAGTGGACACGGCCGGCGGGTCGGGTGAGCAGCGCGTAGTGCCCGGAGGACCGCGAGGGCCAGGACGCCCAGCCCTCCTCGATGTGGGGGGTGCGTTCCCATGCGATGGAGAACGAGGAGGTCAGGCCGCGCCGGTAGCGGGCGCCGTGGATGCGCGAGCCGGCCCGCACCGCCCGGGACAGGCGTTCTGCCGGGGAGAGCCGCCCGAACTCGACGGCGCGCTGCCCGCTCACGTAGTAGCCGATGAGCACCCCCCGAGCCTCGTGGTGGCCATGCGACGGATACCAGATCTGGGTGATGTCGAGGTCGGTCTGGGTGATGCCGCCGTAGAGGCGCTCCTCCTGCTCCCACCACCGGCCCTGGTACTCCAGGCCGATCTTGCCCGAGGCGGTGGGCCGGGGCTGGGCGAGCGCGGCGGACACCTCGGGGCCGAGGTTGTGGTCGAGCCGGGCCAGCAGTCGGGGCGGCAGGGTGGCCACGCAGTAGTCGGCGGTCGCGACCTGGTCACGTCCCCGGGCGTCCCGGTAGACCACCCGCACCCCGTCGGCGCCGGTGGTCAGCGCGCGCACTTCCGCGTGGTGGGTGACGCGGTGGACGCCCACGGCCCGTTCGAGGGCGGTGACGATGGCGTCCATGCCACCCACCGGTTGGAACATCATCATCGCCTGGTCGACACCGAACTCGAAGGAGAAGGCCCTGCCGACCTGGCTGGCGAACACCTCCGACAGCGTGGGCGGCGGACCCAGCACCACTCCCGGGCGTTCCCCGGCGCCGGGTTCCTCCGCGTAGCCCCGCCGGCTGCCACCCCGGTAGGCCCAGCCGTCGGCGCGGCCGCCGATCGCGCCGAAGCCCTCCAGGAAGGACAGCACCCGTTCCCGGTCCTCGGCGGTGAGCACGTCGTCCAGCGCGCCCTGGTCGGTGGCCTTGGCCAGCAGTTCGGCCACGTAGCCGTAGACGTCGGCCTTCGCGGTGCGGAAGCGGACGGCCGTTCCCCGGCCGGCCCCGTTCTCCCGGTGCACGTAGGCGTTGGCGTTCTGGTTGGCGAACGGTTCGACGGGCACGCCGAGCTCACGGCAGTAGTCGAGGGTCACCATGGACTGCGCGATCCGGCCGGGGCCGGCGTTCATGTACTGGCCGTCGGCGAACTCGGCGCGGTGGGTCCGGCCGTCGAGGTCGCGTTCCTCGTCGCCGCCCCGCACCGTCAGGTTCCGGCCTCCGGAGCGGTGCCTGGCCTCCAGGACCCGGCAGTCGTAGCCGGCCTTGCCGAGTTCGTAGGCGGCGGTCAGCCCGGCCACTCCCGCACCGATCACCAGCACGGTGGGCATGTCGTCGCCGGCCACCTCGGCTCGTCGTGGGGGGTGGAAGTCGGGGCCGTGCCGGTCCGCGTGGTCCGGGGCCAGGCCCAGGGCCGTCATCGTCTCGAACAGGACTCCCGCCCCGCCGGTCGCACCGATGGTCCGCAGCAGGTCCCGCCTGGTCACCTCGGATCGCATCGCGCCATCCCTCCCCTTTCTCGCCGGTTGGGCAGCAGCGTCCGAGTGGGACGTGTCGGCCGGGTGATCCTCGGGTTGCCAGGTCGTGGGTTTTCTCCGTCACCCCTCGGGTCGCGGTCCTCGCGCCCGAGGCGGAGCGGAACGGGTGCTGCCCCGCCGGCGGCAGCGCTGGGGGCCGTTCGGTCGGCTCGGGGTGGTGCGGGGTCACGAACCGGCCACGACGGGGTCGGGGGGACGACGTTCCCGTCAACTCCCGCTCCGACGGATCTCCGGTGGCGTTCCCCCTGGTGGCGGCGTCGCCGAGCTCGGCGACGCGGGTGTGCGGCCGGGGATGGGCGTGCGCCCGGCACCTCGGCAACGTGGTGGACATCCCCGGGCGGGCAGTCGACACGGGGTGGTGCGATCAGGGCAACACGGACGACATGCGCGGTTGGTGCCATGCCCTTCCGGGGGAGCCCGCTGGCTCCCCGTCGACGAAGGGAGCCAGTCAGCCATGACGCGGCGCGCGAACGACGGCGACACCCCGATCGGGGGCCGAGGTGCACAGGGTCACGGGAGGGGCGCGGAGGCGGCACGCACCCTGCGGTCCGGGCTGGGCCGGCGGGGTTTCGTCCTGGCCACCGCCGGACTGGCCGCCGGGGGAACACTGGTCGGCGGCACCGGGGGCGCGCTGGCCGCCCCGGGAACCTCGGGCAGCCCGGGCGGCCCGGAGGACCTGGCGGTGGTGCAGCCCGGCGGGCGGCACCGGGGGACCTACGTGCCGGCCGACGCCGGGTCGGTGACGTGGGGCCGGCTGCCGAACCGGACCACCCGGCCGGTGGCCACCGTCGACTCGGGATCGCTGGTCACCCTGGACACGGTGTCCCACGAAGGACTGCTGGAGGACCAGGGCCGGGACCCGAGGGGCTACTTCGGCGGTTTCGGCGTCCGCGCCCGGGACGTGCTGTGGGACGCGATCCGGATCGCCAGGGAGACACCGCACGACGGGCCTGGCCCGCACATCATCACCGGGCCGGTCGCGGTGCGCGGCGCCGTGCCGGGCAGTGTGCTCCGGGTGGACGTGGTGGATCTGCGGTTACGGGTCCCGTACGGGGTCGTGTCCAACCGCCACGGGCGGGGTGCGTTGCCCGGCGAGTACCCGGAGGCCTGGGTGGGGGATCCGGCGTTGTCGGAGTACGTGAACCCGGGCGGGGAGATCAGCGTCTTCGCCCGTGCGGAGTGGGACGGGCGGCGGCTGGTGGGCACGCTGCCCGGCCCGGTGCGGAACCGCTTCCCACTGGCGCCGTTCCTCGGGGTGATGGGCGTGGCCCGGGACACCTCCGAGGTGGTCGACTCGGTGCCACCGACCGACGCCGGGGGCAACATCGACATCCGCCGGTTGGGGGTGGGCAGCACCCTGTACCTGCCGGTCCGGGTGGACGGTGGCCTGTTCTACACCGGCGACCCGCACATGGCGCAGGGCGACGGGGAGGTCGCGCTGACGGCGATGGAGGGGTCCCTGCGGGCGACGGTCCGGTTGACGGCCGTCCCGCCCGGTGGGGACGCGCCGCGCACGGCGTTCACCTATCCCTTCGCCGAGACGCCGGAGCACTGGATCCCGATCGGGCTCAGCGATGGTGAGGGCACCGAGGGTGGGTTGGACGCGGCGATGCGCACCGCGGTCCGCCACGCGATGGCGTTCCTGACCGAGGAGTTGGGGATGGAGGGACCGGTCGCCCACGCCTACCTGAGCGCGGCGGCGGACTTCGCGGTCTCGCAGGTGGTGGACCGCACCACGGGCATCCACGGGTTGATCCGCAAGGCCGACTTCGCCTGACCCCGGCGCCCCAACCGCCGCTCCCGTGGGCGGGCGCCGGGCACGCCGCGCCTCCGGGTCGCACCGGGGCCGCGGTGGGGACGGGGCTGGGCCGTCTCCGGTCCGGCGTCGCGGACGTGCGGATGTCCGCCCGATCGACACCCCGGTGTCACGGTGGGGGGTTACGCTCCAGGGCTCGGATCACCGGCATCACGGAGGTGGAGATGACCGGTCAGGACGTCACTGGACGGCCTCGGGACGAGGAGCGGGACGGGTCCGGGGAGACCGGGCGGGTGGGTCCCGTCGGCGCGATGGTGTTCGCGGCGCTGGCGCTGGTGGTCAACGTCGTGACCGTGCGGCACGGCATCGGTCCGTCGATCTGGGCGGCGCACCTACCCGACGGTCCCAGCACCGCCGTCATGGTCGCGATCATCGGGATCGGTGCCGTGCTCGGGCTCCTGCTGACCCTCGCGGCGGGTTTCACCGTGGCGGGCGCGGTGGCGACCTCGGAGGGCGTCTCCCCGCTGTGGTCGTTCTTCGGCCAGGTGGGCCTGGGGTACGCGCTCGGTTTCGGTTGGACCTACCTGGCCCTCGACTCCCAGGGGGTGCGGCCGCTCGGGTCCCTGGCCGGGACGTTCTGGTGGTTCCTGGCCGGTGGAGTACTGATGGCCCTGGTGGCCGCGCGCACGCTGCGCGGCGAGCGGGAGGAGGCCGACCGGCGGCGGTCGGTGCGGGAACGGGGTGCCTTCGTCACGGGCCGCGTCCTGGACGTGGCGGAGGCGACAGCCCGAACGGTGGTCAGCGGGAACAGGACGCCGTGTCGGCTGCGGATCGGGTTCCGGGACGACGACCGGCGGGTGGTGACCTCGGTGACCGTGGAGGTGGCACCGACGCGGATGCCGCGCCCCGGCGACGACGTCGACGTCTGGTACCTGCCGGGCGGGATCGGCGCCGGGCCCGGGGAGGAGCACGGGATCGCGGACCGGGACGTGGTGGTGGAGCTCCCTCGCCCCGAGGTCGAGTTCTGACGGTGCCCTGTCCCTGGAGCCGTCGGGGCCGCGGATCACGCGCACGTCCCGACCGGGGCGGGTGTCCGGGCGCGTCGTCGGGCCGGGTGCCTCCCGCGCCGGGTGGTGGGGTCGAAAGGGGTTCGTCGGCCGTGGGAACGACGCCCTACTGTCGGCCCCGGCCCGTCCACGTCATCCGGCGTGGCCCCGGCTCCTCAGGAGGACTTCCCGTGAGCAGTCTCCCCACCCCGGCCGAGCTCCGACCTTCGCCGCTCCCGCTGCTCGGACGGTCCGCACTGGTCACCGGGGTGAGCAGGCGGGCGGGCATCGGCTACGCGGTAGCCCGCCGGTTGGCCGCGCTGGGCGCGGACCTGTTCCCGCACCACCTCCCGCACGACCAACGGCAGCCGTGGGGCGCGGACCCGGGTGGGGTGGGCGCCGTCGTCGCCGGGGTGGCCGAGTGCGCCCGCCCCGGTGGTGTGGTCGCGCACGGGGACGTCGACCTCGCCCGGCCGGCCGGTCCGGCGGAGTTGACGCGGACGGCGGTGGAGCGCCTCGGGCACGTGGACGCGCTGGTGCGCGACCAGGCGTTGAGCGGTTCGGACGGTCCGCTGGACGTGCTGGAGGCCGCCGACTTCGACGCCCACTTCGCGGTTCGGCCGCCAGCACGACGGGCGCCCCGGCGGGCGGATCGTCTTCCTGACCTCGGGGCAGAACGTGGGGGTGATGCGGGACGAGATCGCCTACGCCGCCAGCAAGGGCGCGTTGGCGGCGATCACCCCCAGTCTCGCCGACCACTTCGCGGACCGGGGGATCACGGTGAACGCGGTCAACCCCGGTCCGGTGGACACCGGCTACGCCCCGCCCGCCGCGCACGAGGAGGTGCGGCGGCGGTTTCCCGGCGGGGCGTGGGGTGGCCCTGACGACCCGGCCCGGTTGATCAGCTGGTTGGTCGGCGACGACGGCCGGTGGGTCACCGACCAGGTGATCAACTCGGAGGGCGGGTTCCGCCGGGGCTGATCAGGACAGCCCCTCGGCGATCTCCCCGACCCGGCGCATCCCCTCCCGCATGATCTCGCTCATACCGGGCTGGACCCACGCGTCGCGTTCCTCCACGGACTGGAACACCGACACCTGGCGGTGCAGGGTGCGGCCACCGAGGTCCTCGAAGGTGAAGACGCCGAGTTGCACACCCCCGGGCAGGCCCTCCATCTCGAGGGTCTGCACCATCCGGTTCGGCGCGTCCACGTCGTGGCACACGCCGTGGAAGACGTAGGGGGTGCCGGCCGGGTCGCGGCTGACGTAGCGCCACAGCCCACCCGGCCGCAGCTCCATCCGTTCCACGGTGGTCTCGAAGTTGCCAGCACCCCACCAGCGCGGGATGAGTTCCGGGTCGGTGATCGCGCGGAACACCGCCGCCGGTGGGGCGTCGAAGGTGACGGTGGTGGTGATGTCCTGGCGGTCCGGGGCGATGGTGATCTCGGCGGGGGCCATCGGCGCTGTCCTTTCCTCGGTGGTCGCGCGTCGTGGTCGGGGCGGGTCGCCCGGCGGTCATTCTGCGTGTCGACACCGACGCGCCACGTGTTCGGCACCGACACCATCAGGTGGTCTCCGGTCGGGCGATCGCCCCGGGCGCGCCGGTCGGCTCGGCGGAGGTGGGCCTGACCGGTGCTCGGTGGTGGCGCGTCACGGCGCGGCTCGGGAGTGGACGATGGTGGCCGACCAGGCCATCCGGTGTTCCAGTGGCCGACCAGGCCGTCCGGTGTGCCGGTGGCCGCCGGTCGCCCGCCCACGGATGGGCCGCCCCGGGGCCGGTCACCGGGGTGAACCCCGCGCGAGCGCGGCACCGGGTGCGGCCCCACTCCTGGCCGACTACCAACAGGACGCCGCCGTGACCTGCGCAAACACCGTTCCAGTGCTAGCGTGTTCGGTCACGGGACTCCCCCGGGCCGACCGGAACCGCGTCGCGGCCGAGGCCACCAGGCAAGGGAGGCGGGAGCACATGCGAGCGGCCGTGCTCACCGGGCAGGGCGCGCCACCGCGTGTCGCGGAGGTGGACGCCCCCTCGATCGGTGCCCCGGACGAGGTGCTGGTCCGCGTCCTCACCAGTTCGCTGAACCGCGCTGACCTCGACGTGGTGGCGGCGGCGCGTGACGGGCGCCCTCGGCCGTTGGGTCTGGACTTCGCCGGCCTGGTCGTGGAGGCGGGGTCGGCGGTGGCGGACCTGGCGCCGGGTGACGGCGTGGTGGGTTTCCTCCCGCCGGGAGCCCCCGACGGGCCGGGGGCGTTCGCGGAGTATCTGGTGGCCCCGGCCCACCGCCTGGCGCGTCGACCGGTGACGCTGGACTTCGTCCAGTCCGGGGTGCTGCCCCTGGCGGGCACGGCCGCGCTGCTCGCCGTCGACGTGGTCGTCCCGCCGCGCCGGAGTCGACTGGTGGCCCCGACACGGGGTCCCGTGCTGGTGGTGGGGGGTTCGGGCGGGGTGGGGACCTTCGCTGTCCAACTGGCCAACGCCCGGGGGGCGGCGGTGGTGAGCACCGGCCAGCCCCAGGACCGCACCCTGTTGCACCTGCTCGGGGCGGTCGAGGTGCTCGACTACTCGGCGGACTGGCCGTCCGAGGTCCGGGAACGGTACCCCGAGGGGGTGGACGGGCTGGTGGACCTGGTCAGCGACGCCGACCGGTTCGCGACGCTCGCCGAGCTGGTGCGGTCGGGTGGCCGGGTCGCCAGCACCCGGGGCGGGGCGGACGTGTCCGCGCTCGCCGAGCGGGACGTCACGGCGGTGAACGTCGTCGCCCGTTCCGACCGGGAACTCCTGGGCCGGCTGGGCGACTGCGTGGACGCTGGGACGCTGCAACCGGTGATCGACCGGGTGATCAGCCTGTCCGACCTGCCTTCGGAGTTGGGCGCGGCACCACGGCCGCACGGTTGCGGCAAGGTCGCGGTGACCATCGGGGACTGAACGGTCTCCGGCCGCGCCCGAACGGCGGGAGCGCGGCCCGCCGCTACCGGGTGCCAGGCGGCGTGGGTGGCAGCGGGGTCCGGCGGCCCTGACGGTGGGACGCCGCCGGTCCGGCGGTGGGCTCCCCCGCGACGGCGGGCGGGCGGGGACGACGACGCTGGTCGTCCCGGTGCGGCGGGGAGGCCCTGTCAGCCGCCCGCCGCCTCGGGCGGGCCTCCGTGGCCCGGGGAGCCGGGACGCGAGCGGGGATCCCGGCCGGGGGTCGAGCCCCTCCGGACCGGGCGGGGAGGACGCCAGCGAGGACGGCGCGCCGGGGTGGCGGTCAGCCCGGTCCGACCCGGAAGTAGGGCAGGTCCACGTGCCCGGTCGTGGTGGACTCGGCCGGGGCGAGGGCGAACACGCCGAGGCGGGCGCCGACCCAGCGGCCGGGGCGGGCGGTGAACTCCTCCCCCACCTCCCGCCAGCCCTCGTCACCGGGGTTCGCGTGGAACTGGCACCGGGCCTCCGGCCGCACGGTCACGGCCAGTCCGACCCGGGTGGTCCCCGCCGGCAGCGGGCTCCGCAGCAGGTCGCGTTCGTGGTCGTCGCCGCCCAGGTGCAGGCGGAGCACGAGATGGGTGCCGTCCTCGGTGTGGTCGAGTCCGATCCAGGCGTACCGCTCGCCGAGCACGGCCAGCCCGGTGCGTTCGCCGACGGCCCGGGGCCGGAACTCCACCTCGGTGCTCGCGGTGAAGGCCAGGGCGGGGAAGCGCTGGGAGAGGACCGCCGCGGCGGTGCCGAGGTGGTCCGGGTTCTCCGTGGGCTGGCTGGGCAACCGCAGCCAGCCGGGGCGGGCGGTCAGCGAGTACCAGTCCTGGCGGGGGTTGGCCGGCCACGCCCACTGTGGACCCAGGCAGGGGCCGGTGAACTCGTCGGTGGTCTGGGGTGCCCGCCGTGGCTGGGTCGGCAGGTGGGGTCGGGGGTGGGCGGGCACGGGTTCGCCTCGCTCGGCGCCGGGGTCGGCGGCGCCGATGACGGGCCAGTCGTCGGCGGTCCACCGGAGTGGCTGGAGGTGCGTGATCCGCCCGTAGGCGCCCCTGTCCTGGAAGTGGAGGAACCAGTGCTGGCCGCCGGGTGTGTCCACCCAGGCGCCCTGGTGCGGGCCGTTGACCTCGCTGCCGCCCTGGGACAGCACGACGCGGTGTTCGTAGGGGCCGGTGAGGTGGCGGGAGCGGAACACCGACTGCCAGCCCTCGGCGACCCCGCCGGCCGGCGCGAACACGTAGTAGTGGTCGCCGCGCCGGTAGAGCTTGGGGCCTTCCAGGGTGTGGCAGCCGGGCACCTGGTCGCCGTCGATGAGCAGCAGGCCGCCGGGTGGGGTGGCGGTGGTCGCCGGCAGGGCGCCGGTGGTCGGGTCCGGTTCGTCGAGGAGCCGGGAGCCGTCCGGGGCCATCGCGCGCAGGGTCAGCCGGTTGCGGATGCCGGAGCGGCTGCGGGCCCAGCCGTGCACCACGTAGGCGGTGCCGTCCTCGTCCCAGAACGGGCAGGCGTCGATGAGGCCGCTGCCGGCGACGAGCAGGTGCGGCCTGGTCCACGGCCCGGCGGGGTCGGCGGCGCTGGCCAGGAAGATCCCCACGTCCGGGTCACCCCAGCAGACCCAGAACCGGCCTGCGTGGTGTCGCAGCGACGGTGCCCACACGCCCTGGCCGGGCCGGGGTTCCCGGTACCTCTCGACGGGTGGGAGTTCGGGCAGGACGTGGCCGAGGATCGTCCAGTTGACCAGGTCGCGGGAGTGCAGCACGGGCAGGCCGGGCACCTGGTTGAAGGTGGAGGAGACGAGGTAGTAGTCGTCGCCGACGCGGATGGCGTCGGGGTCGGAGAAGTCGGCGCACAGCACGGGGTTCCGGTAACGCCCGTCGCCGAGGTCGGCGATCCAGGCGTCTCCCTCCGCCACGTCCACCACCGCTGGCCACCGCCCCTTCTCCGTCCCGGATCTCCTGGGTCACCGCCCCCGGTGGCTGGTCGGGCCGCCTCCGGCGTGGGTGGCCGTGCCGCCTCGATCGGGAAAACGGTTGCCGGGGAGTGTGCCACGGCCATCCCCTCCCGTGGCGCCGGTGGCTGGTAGCGGCCGTCCCGCCGGGAACGACCCCGCCGCCGCTCCACACAGCTCCGGCGGCCCACCCACCTCCGCCCCCTGGGCGCACCCAGCTGACTCCGGCCGGGTGCCAACGCGAGGACGAACGGGCGACCCGGGCCACACAGTGACCGTTGACACCGGGACAACGGCACCATACGGTGCGGTAAGCGCTTTCCTTTCCTCGACGTGGAGGACGCCATGCCCGCTCATCGCCCCAGACGCGTGGCCTGGGTCGCGCTCGGCTCCGCCGTCGCGCTGACGGCGGCCGGCTGCGGCGGCTCGGCCGCCGACGACGGGTCGGTGACCCTGCTGTTCACCTGGTGGGGTGATGACTCGCGGGCCCGGGCCACCCAGGAGGTGGTCGACCTCTTCGAGGAGCGCAACCCCGGTATCACGGTGAACACCTCGTTCACCTCCGGCGGCAACTACTTCGAGAAGCTCTCCACCGAGGTGGCCGGCGGCAACCCGCCCGACGTCTTCCAGCTCGACTACTCCAACCTCCGCGAGTTCGCCGACCGAGGCGTCGTGCTCGACCTGGCCGACCACGGCGATGACGTCGACCTGGACGGCGTCGCCGAGGCCATGCGGGATGCCGGGAGCATCGACGACGGCGTGTACGGGCTGCCGATGGGCCAGAACACCCACGCGCTGATCTACGACCCGCGACTGTGGGAGGAGGCCGGCGTCCCCACGCCCGAGTACGGCTGGACCTGGGACGACTTCTTCGACTCCGCGCGCGCCATCACCGAGTCCACCGACGGCGAGGTCTACGGGTCGACCGACTTCGGCTGGTCCTGGGAGACCTTCCAGGCCTGGTTGCGGCAGCGGGACCGGGACCTCTACGCCGAGGACGGCTCGCTGGCCTTCGACGAGTCCGACGTCCGCGAGTACCTGACCCTGCTCGACGACTTCCGCGCGGGCCAGGCCACCACCCCGGCCTCCCTGAACGGCATGATCGACGGCGCCGTGGAGAACACTCCCTTCGCCAAGGGCCGCTCAGCGACCGACCTGGCCTGGGACAGCGTCCTCGCCGGTTACGACACGGCGATGGGCCGCCCGCTGGCGATGGCCCCCCTGCCCAGCGACACCGACCGGTTCGGCCAGTACGCCAAACCGTCGATGCTGATCTCCGCCGCTCGGGCCTCCGACCACCCGAGGGAGGCCGCGATGCTCATCGACTTCGTCATCAACGACGTGGACGCGGGACGGATCCTCGGCACCACCCGGGGACTGCCCCCCAACCAGGAGGTCCGGGAGGCGCTGGCCGACGACCTCGAAGGACTCGACCGGCAGGTCTACGACTACGAGACCGGCCTGGAGGAACACCTGGAGGGCACTCCGCCCGCGCCCCCGGAGGGCAACGGCACCCTCAAGCGGGAGTGGCAGCGGCACAACGACGCGGTGTCCTTCGGGAACAAGACCATCGAGGAGGCGGCCGCCGACTTCATGCGCATCGCCGAGCAGGAGGTCGGTGCCTGACCCTGCCACCGCGACACCGCCACAGACCACGGGTCGGTGGCGCCGGCCCCCGAACCGGCGTCACCGACCCGGATCCACGTCCTGACCCTGGAGTGCCGAGATGACCGCAGCCGAGCCGGACCCCACGCCCGAGGCCACCCTCCGGGTGGCGGGGACACCCGTGGCCGACCACGTGACCGACGTGGGCTGGTGGGAACCGACGCTGGCGCCCCGGCCACACCTGCACCCGGTGCGCACCCTCGCCGGCGTCGAGGTCACCGAGGCGCGGCCGGTGGACCACCCCTGGCACCTGGGCGTGTTCGTCGCCGTCCAGGACGTCGAGGACTGCAACTTCTGGGGCGGCCGCACCTTCGTGCGGGGACAGGGCCCGACGTGGCGCCCCGACCACGGCTCGGTGCGGCACGAGCGGTGGACCCACCGCGACGCGGACGCGCTCGCCTCGGAGCAGTCGTGGATCTCGGTGGCGGGGGAGACGGTGATCAGCGAGACCCGCGCCACCCGGTCCCTGGTGGGGCCGCCGACGACGGGCGGCTGGGTGCTGGACTACGCGTTCACCCTGCGCAACGTGACAGGTCGGGACCTCGACCTGGGCAGCCCGGCCACCAACGGCAAGGTCGGCGGCGGCTACGGGGGGTTCTTCTGGCGCGCCCCGCTGTCCTCGGCCACCCCCCGGGTGTTCACCGCCACCGCCGAGGGCGAGGAGGCCGTGCACACCACCCGCTCCGGGTGGCTGGCGTTCCTCGGGCACCACCCGAACGCGGAGGACCTGGTCCGGGGGGACGGCCCCACCGGGGACTACACCCTCCTGTTCGTCCCGGCCGACGAGCGGACGGCCGAGGACCCGTGGTTCGTGCGGGTCGCCGACTACCCGGGCGTCGGTTCCTCCCTCGCCCCCGAGCACCCGCTCCGCCTGCCCGCCGGCGACAGCCTGCGCCGCCGGTTCCGGGTGCTGGTGCTCGACGGCCACCTGGAACGCGGTGCCTGCGCGGACGCGGCGCGGTCGGTGGCCGAGCTCCCCTGATCCGGTGCGCCCGGCCGGGCCGGGTGTTCTGCTACCGTGGTCGCCGTGCAGCACGCCGTGATGACGACGACGCCGGAGACCGTCCCGGCGTGCTGAGCTGATCCCTTGTTCGAAGCCCCGGGGCGAGTGCCCCGGGGCTTCGTGCTGCGGTCACTCGCCTCCCGTAAGCGAGGAGACCTGATGCACGACCACCGCCGGCTCGGCCGCGAGCTGGAGCTGTTCGACACCGACCCCCTCATCGGCGCCGGCCTGCCGTACTGGCGTCCCGCCGGGGCGGCGATCCGCCACACCCTGGAGGAGTACGTCCGCGCGGTCGAACGCGAGGCCGGCTACCAGCACGTGTACTCGCCGGTGCTGGGCAAGCGGGAGCTCTACGAGATGTCCGGGCACTGGGCGCACTACGCCGACAGCATGTTCCCGCCGATGGACCTCGGCGGGGAGCAGGTGGTGCTGCGCCCCAGCCTGTGCCCGCACCACGCCGTCATCTACCGGTCGAGGTCCCACAGCCACCGGGAGCTGCCGGTGCGGATCGCCGAAGTGGGCGGCATGTTCCGGTCGGAGCTCTCCGGGGTGTTGGGCGGCCTCACCCGGGTTCGCGGAATCCAGCTCAACGATGCCCACGTCTTCTGCGCCCCGGACCAGGTGGCGGCCGAGGTGCGCGGGGCGTTGGAGCTGATCGGCCGCGCCTACCGGGACCTCGGGTTGCGGGCGGCCCGCTACCGGCTGTCCCTGCCGCCGGAGGGCGCGGCCGTGGTGGGCGACCCCGAGGACTGGCGGCGCGCCTCGACCCTGCTTGCCGGGGTGTTGGAGGAGTTGGGTGTCCCCCACGACGCGGAGGAGGGCGAGGCGGCGTTCTACGGTCCGAAGATCGACGTGCAGGTCGTCGACGGGGCCGAGCGGGAGGCCACCCTCTCCACCGTGCAGGTCGACTTCCACCAGCCGAGCCGGTTCGACCTGCGCTACGTGGGCGCCGACGGGCGGCGGCACCGCCCGGTCATGGTGCACCGCAGCATCATCGGCAGCGTGGAACGGGCGGTGGCGTGCCTGGTGGAGCAGCACGGCGGGGCGTTCCCGGCGTGGCTGGCCCCGGTGCAGGTCGCGGTGCTGCCGGTGTCCGACCAGGAGGTCGGGGCGGCGGCGGACCTCGTGGAGCGGTCCGCGGGGCGGGGCCTGCGGGCCGAGCTGGTGGGGCCGGACCGGGGCAGCCTCGGCGCTCGGGTCCGCCGGACCAGGCTGGTGCCCTACCAGGCGGTGATCGGTCCTCGGGAGGCGGCGGAGGACCGGGTGGCGCTGCGGCTGCGGGACGGGCGTCGGCTGGACCCGCTCGCCTCGGGTGAGGCGGTGGACCGCGTCGCGGCCGTGGTCGACGCGCGGTCCGGGGTGCTGTGGCCGGACCCGGTCGCCGCGTGACCCCTCCCCGGCTGGACGGCCGGGCGGCTGGGGCTTCCCGAGGCGCCGGCGTCCCGGGAAGCCCTGGTGGTCACGCCCCGGCCGGGGTGCCCTCGTCCTCGTCCTCGTCGAACTCGAAGCGGAAGTAGACGGACAACCAGAACGGCTCCGGCTCGTCGTGCGACCAGTTCCAGGAGACGTCGATGAGGAACACGTCGTGCTCGCTCACCCACCTCCGCGCCTTCTCGAACACCTCGGCGGCGGTCGCCCCGGAGAACAGTCGACGGGCGATGGGGTGGACCTGGCCGTCCTCGTCGTCGGAGTCGTCGAAGCTGGCGGGGACGTCCAGCCGGTAGTCGTCATCCATTCCCGCATGCTGCCAGAGGACCCCACAGCACGGGCCTCGGCGGCGGCCGGCCCGCCGCTCCCCCGGGCCGGGGGCGGAGGCGTCGAACTCGTGGGGCGCGCACGGAAGGACCGAGGGCCGTCCGGCCCGCCGGGGCGCCCGCCGTCCGGACAGGACGCGGCCGTGCCCGGCGCCGCGCTGGGTGAGCTGGCGGGCGGACCGGGCGCCGAGGCCCGCGCTCGCCCCGGTGACGGGGACGAGGCGCCTCGACGGTCCAGCGGCATGCGGCCCCCTCCTGATGACGTCTTCGCCAGCGTCCGGACGAACTCCGGTGGAAGGAACGGGGTGGATCCGAAGTGGACCGGGGATCCGCGCCGGCCGGCGACGCGTGCTTCCCGTGAACGGGGGCGCGCGGGGGAAGCTCGGACCGCCCCGGTCCGGATCCGCGGCGGACCGGGTGTGCCTCAGGGTGGAGGACCGGTTCCTCCTCGGTCGTGATCGCGGCACTCGTCCCGTCGAGGGCCTCCGCCCTCGCCGGGCGGACGTCCGCCCAGTGGGTGCGGACGCACGGCGTCCGGCTCCCCCCACGCCGGCACCCGGTGTTCCTGACCCGTCGACCGCCCCGCCCGGCGCGGCCGCCCCGAAGCTCGTGCCCTCTCCTGGCCGCGTCCGCCCTCCGGTGCGCGGTCGGCGGAACTCACGCCGACCTCCAGGGTCAGGGCGCGTCCTGGTCCGGCGGCTGACCGCCCCCGAGGGCGCGCAGCACCGCGGCCTGCTCGGCGGTGGTGCCCGCCGCCCTCGCCCGCCGGGCCTCCTCGACGGTGAACCCGGCGACGACCCAGGAGGGCACCTCCGCGCGCGGCACCCCGGCATCCCACCACCGGGCGAGGAGGGCGGCCGGGTCCTCGCCCCGCTCGCCGAGGTCGGCGGCCTCAGCGGGGGTGAACCCCATGACCCGATAAAGGGCGGCGTGGGTCGGACTGGTTCCGCTGCCGGCCCACGGCACCGCCTCCTCACCGGACCACCCGGTGTCCAGGTAGGCGCGGGCGGTGAAGGCGGGCACTCCCGCGCCCAGCAGCATCCGCAGGGTGGCGTGCTGGCCGTCGTCGAGTTCTGACGAACCCGCCGGCCCGGGGGCCATCAACCGCCACCACCACCGCCGGGGCCGCGGGTTCTCCCCGGCCAGGTGCCGTTCGGCGGCCTCGGCGTGGCCGTAGCCGAGTTCGTGCCAGCGCACGGCGTCGCGGGGTGTCATGCCGGCGCGCAGCAGCGGGCGCACCGTGTAGGGGGTGAGCCCCGCCGTGCGCCAGGCGAGGGCCTGCTCGGCGGTGTAGACGCCGCTGGTCCGCCACCGCTCGGCCGAGTCCAGCAGGAAGCCGTGATCGATCCACTGCCGGGCCTCGGCGACGGTCACGCCCCGCCCGGTCCACTCGTGCAGGTCCTCCGGGACCGGGTCGCCGTCGTGCCCGGGGGCGGCCTGGCGGCGCGCCTCGTCCGAGGGGGCGGGCTCGTGCGCGCCCTCGCGGGTTCCGTCGCGGCGTTCGCCGTGGTCGTCGGGTTCGTCGGCGGCGGCGATGCTCATGCCTCGGCTCCTCGGGGTGCGGTGGCGGGGAGGGGGATCGGGTGCGCCCAGGCGGGCGGGGTCGGGGCGTCGGCGGGCGGCGGGTGGGCGGCCACGAGACCGACGACGACCGGCACCGGCGGCCGGCGCTCGGGCCATGGCGTGTGCCCGTCGGTGAGGACGAGGACCAGGTCGGGGCGGGGTCGCAGGGCGAGCGCGGCGGCGATCCCGGCGCGCAGGTCGGTTCCCCCGCCGCCGGTCAGCTCGATGTCCGCCGCCTCGCGGACTTCCTGGACCGGGTGGGCCCGGTCGTCGCAGCAGATCGCGCGCAGCCGCCTCTCGGGTCCGGCCGCGCGGGCGAGGACACCCGTGATCTCGGAGAGGAACCCGGCGAGCACCGGGGCGGCGACGCTGCCCGAGGTGTCGATGACCAACGCGATCCCGGGTGCGGGGGCGACCATCGTCGGCAGGAGGACCCCGCCGGGGCCGGGGCGGCGGGACGGTCGGCGGTAGGAGAAGTCCACGCGGCCGGCGGTCCGCCGGACACCCCGGCGGAGAACGGCCCCGAGTCGGGTGCGCCAGTCCACGACCGGACGTCGCCGGTCCTCGGCCCACCGCCGCCAGCCGCCGGGCACCGCGGTCCGGGCCGCCGCCCGCCGTTCGATGTCGCGGGCGAGGGCGAGTTCGAGGACGTGGCGTTCGGTGTCGTCGATCCCCTCCCCCGCGCCGGTCTCCTCGTACCGGCCGTCCAGGCCCCGCACGGCGGGTCCGCAGTCGACGAGGTCCACGAGACGCCGTCCGCCACGGCGGTGAGCGGTGTCGAGGACCTCGATCAGGGACACGTACTCCTCGGCCAGCCGCCCCTCGGGCAGCCCGAGCGCTCGGGGCGAGACCACGCCCTCCGGGGTGGTGAGGCCGGCCGATTCCAGGTCGTCGTTGACCTCGGCGTCCGCCGCCTGGTTCCACCGGTGCGCGGCCTCCTCGTCGGCCCCGCCGGTTCCTCCGGTCCGCCGTCCCGCCCCCTGGTTCGGGCCGCGCGCCGCGTGGCGGCGGACGAGGTGTCCGATGTGGTGGAGCAACCACCACCCGGTCTCCTCGACGGGGGTGGTCAGCAGGGTTCCCGGATCGAGGTGGACCCGCCACCGGGTGTCGGTGGGCAATGCGCGGAACTCCGGGTCCGGCACCGGCTCGCCGGTGTGCTCGTCCGAGCGGGCTTCGAGGACCACGGGCCGCAGGGCGAACACGGCGCTGGCCAGGTAGGGGGCCTGGGCGGCTGCCCACAGCCGCGCCTCGGCGAAGCGGCGCAGGACCTCGGGCTCCCGGTCGGGGTGGGGGGTCCGCCCGGTCGCGGTCGTCACGGGAGGAGTCCCGCCGCCCGCAGGATCGGGGCGAGTTCGAGCACCGTGGTCGGTGGGGTGGCGCCCGTGGGGCGGTGCGCGGCCAGTGTTCGGGCGGAGGTGGCGGCGACGTCCGGGGTGGACCGGGCGACCCGGCCGATGACCGCCCAGGCCCGTTCCCACGAGTCGACAGTCCCGTCGGCGAGGACGTGGGCGACGAGCGCGGACAGCAGGGCGTGCCGGCGGTCGGCCCGCTCGGGCAGCGGCGCGTCGGGGTTGGCCAGCAGGGTTTCGGGGGCGGGCAGGTCGAGGGTGCGCAGCCAGGTCAGGGCCTCGTAGCCGGCTCCCTCGCCGACCGCCCCCACGAGGAGCGCGGCGATCACCGGCTCGTCGCTGGCGTTCGCCTCGCCGGCGGCCAGGGCGGTGGCGGCCATCGCCCAGCTCCGGGGGCTGGGCCAGCCGCGCCCGGCCCGCTCCGGGGAGTCCGGGACGTCGAGCAGCAGTTCCGGCCGGACCCGCAGGAACTCCCCGATCCTGGCCTTCGCGGCGGCCACCTGGGCGGGGGTGGGGGCCGTGGGTGGTGGGGACCCGTCGTCCGCCGCGAAACCCCGGGTGAAGCCCTCGGCGATGTCGGCCGCGCTGACCTCCCAGGTCAGGTGCACGAGGCGGTTCGCGAGCGGGGCGGTGAGCTCCCAGCCGTCGGCGGCCAGGCCGGGCGGGTTCGCGGCGGCGACGATCCGGACGGTGGTGGGGAGCGTGAGGTCCCCGACTGTGCGTTCCAGGACCACGCGCAGCATGGCGGCCTGCACGGCGGGCGGGGCGGTGGTGAGTTCGTCCAGGAACAGCAGCCCGGTCCCCGTGGTGGCGAGTCGTTCGGCCCACCGGGGCGGCGCGAACCAGGTGCCGTCGGCGCGGACCACGGGCAGGCCGGCGAAGTCGCTGGGTTCGCGGATCGAACCGACGACGGCCTCCACGGGCAGGCCGAGCCGCTCGCCGAGGGCGAGGACCGTGGAGGTCTTGCCGGTGCCGGGGTCACCCCACAACAGCACGGGCAGGTTGGCGGCGACGGCCACCGCCAGCGCCTCCCGCACGGTCTGGTTGCTGGTCATCGGTGGTTCTCCTCTGTTTCCGGGCAGCGCGAAGTCCGCGCGGTCGCGCGCTCGACGGGCTGGGGATGAGGTCCTGGTCCCCGCGGGCGCCCGGTCGTCCTCGGGCATGCCGGGAGCAGGCCGGCGCCTGTCCTGGTTCGGCGCTCCCGTGGGTCAGCGACCTCGGCACGCCGCGCGGGCTGTCACGAGGCCGCTGACCCACAGCGCCGGGATCTCCGAACTCCTCGCGTCCGGAGCGGCATCCCTCCCCTGCCGTCAACCATAGTTGACTTCCACGGGCGATGTCAACCGAGGTTGACTCATGATTGCGCCCCGGCTTCAACCGGGCAGGAACCGGACCGGGCAGGAACGAGGGACCGCGACGCGACGCCGTCCCCTCCACACGGCGCGGAGGGGACGGCACCAGAGGCATCGGCGGAGCACCCGAGGCGACCCCGGGCACTCCGCCGGCCGGGAACTCACCCGGGATCAGCCGAGGGTGGCCTCGATCAGATCGGCGGCCCGGCTGGTGCCACCCTCCAGGAGAGCGTCCTCCCGCAACCGCGCCGAACGACGCGCCACCTCCGGATCAGCGACGAGTTCTGACAGCGTGTCCCGCAGGACCTCCGCGGTGGCGTCGGCGGTGTCGACGCGACGCGCCACCCCCAACTCCACCAGCCGGTCCGCGTTCATGAACTGGTCCACGGCCTGCGGGACAGCGATCATCGGAACCCCCGCCGACAGGCCCTCGGCGCTGCTGCCCATCCCGGCGTGCGTGATGAAGGCGTCAGCCTGTTCGAGGATCGACAACTGCGGCACCCAGGAACGCACCTCGACGTTCCCCGGGATCGCACCGAGCTCGGCCGGGTCCACGTACTTCCCGATCTGGAGCACGACATGCCACCCGGGCAGGTTCCCGTAGGCGGCCAGGCACTGCCGGTAGAACTCCGGCTGGCGCGTGTAGGCCGAACCCAGCGAGACCAGCAGGACCTTCTCCGCCCCCTCCGGGCGGACCCAGGTGTCCCGGTCCGCCCGAGGGCCGGCACACGAACCGACGAAGGTCACCGTCGTGGTGTCGACCCGGTCCGAGTTGGGTTGCATCGCACGCGGGATCAGGGCCAGCGACGTCGACGGCCGACCCGCGAACGCGTCCATGTCGGTCGTGGTGGCCCCGGTGTCGGCGAGCCACCGACCGAACCGCTCCCGGTAGGCGTCGGCACCGGGCAACCCCCACAGCGGAGCGGCGACCTCCTCGTCGTAACCGTCCCAGGACACGAACGCCGGGGACAGCTGCACCAGCGGACGCCCCTGCGTCTCGGCGATGACCCGCGCCGCGTAGGCGCCGATGTCGTACAGGTAGACGTCCGCCGGGTCGGCGTCGTAGAAGGCGCGCAACGCCGGCAGGGCCTGGATGCCCTCGTCGAGGAACAGCCCCATCGCGGCGATGGGGTCCTCAGGCCAGTCGTTGTCGGCCACGGGCAGCACCGAACGGTAGGGAACGAGTTCCGCACCGGTCGGGGTGATGAGGTGGGAGACCGCCGGGTCGTTGGCGTAGGTGACCCGGTGGCCCCGCGCGACGAGCTCCCGGATGATCTCCAGGCTCGGCAGGACGTGGCTGACAGCGGGAACGCTGACCATCGCGATGTGGGCACGGCGACGTGACATGAGGAATCGACTCATTTCCGGTCTACGAGGAATGGCATGACGAATCCGTGCGCGAACCAGGCCCACGGCGGCAGCCTGCGGGCGGGCGCACGGAGAGCAGGGGCGTTGCCCCTGGCGACGTCACTCGTAGATCGGGAGGAATGCCATGCCCGCGACCCTACCCCGACGTCTCCCGCCGACGCACCCGAATAACGGGGAGACCGGCCGGAGGCGATCCCCGAGCACTCACCCGACACCGTCAGGCGGGACCACGTCTCCGACGGGCAGCGCCCGCCGGGAGTGGCGCGGCCCGGGAGACTGGTCGCCACCGCGCGGCACGCGGGTCCATTCCCCACCTCGGAGTTGCTCGTCGACGGCCTCACCGGAGCCCGGGGACCCGTCACAACACCCGTCACACCACCCGTCACACCGGGACGGGCCCACCTGACCCACCGTGACGGCTCCTGGACACCGCCGTCACACCGAATTCCCTGGTCAGGGGACATGAAGATGGCGCTGTGACGGGTGGGACGCCTTCCCGGGCGGTGTCTCTCCCCATGCCCTCAGGGCCCCCTCGCGAAGCCCAGACACACCCGCGCCCCGCCACCCGTCACACCGTCACACCCCCACGCACCGATGGCGGAGGGCTCTCGCCATACGAACCCGGGCGTCAGGCCTGGGCCGGGGAACCGGCCCGTGGCTGGCCGGTCGGAGCGGCGGAGGCGGCACCCGACGGCTCCTCCGCCAGCCGGGAGAGGAAGAAGGTCCGCACGTCGGCGGCGAGCAGTTCGGGCACCTCCACCGCGGCGAAGTGGCCGCCCCGCTCGAACTCCGACCAGTGCCTGATGTCGTACAGCCGCTCGGCGAGGGGGCGCACCGGGAGCGTGATGTCGTGCGCGAACACCGCCACTCCCACCGGCACCGGACACCGCTCGGCGCGCCGAGGGGCCTCACGGTGCAGTCGCGCGGCGGACGCGGCGGTGGCGGTCAACCAGTACAGGGAGACGTTGGTGAGCATCCGGTCGTCGCTGATCCGCGAGTCCGGGTCCGTCCAGTGGGCGAAGCGCTCGGCGATCCACGCCAACTGCCCGACGGGTGAGTCGGTCAGCGCGTAGCCGATGGTCTGCGGGGTGAGGGCCTGGAGCGCCTGGTACGGCGGGCGGTTCGCCATCAACTGACGAATCCGGTCCAGCCGGACCTCGTCCGCCGGGGACAGCTCGACGTCCGCGTCCGGGACGGGTGGCGTGGGCAGGTAGTTGACGTGCACGCCGACGACCCGGTCGGGTGCGACGGCACCGAGCGCCGTGGAAATGCCCGAGCCGAAGTCGCCGCCCTGCGCGCCGTAGCGCTCATACCCGAGCCGACGCATCAGTTCGGCCCAGGCCCGCGCGATCCTGGGGATGTCCCAGCCGCGCTCGCGGGTGGGACCGGAGAATCCGTAGCCCGGGATGGAGGGGATCACCAGGTGGAAGTCACGGGACAGCGGTCCGATGACGTCGAGGAACTCCAGGAACGAGCCAGGCCAGCCGTGGGTGAGGATCAGCGCGAGGGCGTCCGGCTTCGAGGATCGGACGTGGACGAAGTGGATGCGCTGGCCGTCGATCTCGGTGGTGAAGTGCGGTAGCTCGTTGAGGGCGGCCTCGTGCGCCCGCCAGTCGTAGCCCGTCCGCCAGTACTCGACCAGATCCCGGAGCCGGGTCAGCGGGAAGCCGTAGTCCCAGCCGGCGTCAGCGATCTCGTTGGGCCAGCGGGTGCGGGCGAGCCGGTCGGTCAGGTCGTCGAGGTCGGCATGGGGGACGTCGATGCGGAACGGCGTGATCATGTTCTCCACTCCGGTGAGGTTCGTTCGCCACCCAGGGATCGGGCCGTGCCCCAGCCCAGCCGGTCGGCTCACGGCCGGAGTGACGGTCGCGGGGAGAGCGGGCGGAGACCCGTTGGCTGGGTCGCGTGGTGCTTGAGCACGTCCGTGCGCCCGCCCGGGGACGCTTCCCGCTCCACCCATCCGCCCGGACGGGCTGGAACAGGACCTCCCTCGGAGGGTGGCACCCTGGACGGCGAAACCCTAGAACCTCAAGCGAGGTGGAGATCAAGAGCCGACGTGTCGACTCCGTCGCCAGATGTGGGCGGCGATGTCACCCGGCCTGGGACACAAGCCGTGCGGGTACCCGGGAGTCCAACGCCCCGGCGATCACGTTCAGCTGGCGAAGGGGCCATCTCCCGCGTCACGGCCTGTTCGGCACGGCGGGCGCACGGGGACACCCGCAGGCGCTCGGGCTACTCCACTAACCGACATCGCTCTTGACGACGATCTTCTCGGGTTTGCTCGTGTCGTCCCCGCCTGGTGGAGCTGTGGCGAAAGCCCGGAGACGGATGGTCACTCCGTCGGAGAAGCGCACGGCGAAGCCGGTAGTCGAGGGAACCTGGTACTCCTCGATGCTGGCTATGCCGGGGTGAGCCGCGAACTGTTCGCGGAGCAACTCACGAAAACGATCGAGTCTCACAGCGCCTCCCGGGGGACCTCGGGCGAGTCAGCAGCCATACGCGGGATTCCCGGCCCGGACACGTCGTCAACGTAGAGATAGGCGGCCGCGCCGCTCGCGAAGTCGACCCTGAACCGCGTTCGGTGCTGCGGACGGTCCTCTCCGTAGCAGTGCACGTTGGTGACCTCGGGGTGGTCGGTCGTGATCAGGCCCGCCAACAGCTGATCGAACGCCCGCAACTTCACGTGGCATCCTTCCTTCCCAGGACAGCTCGGCCTCAGCTGCTCCTGAGGACCAAAGGCGTACCCAGCCATCGGCAGACCCGGGCGGGCTCCCTACCGCAGCTCCCCGGGCGCCTCCGGGTAGCCAATCGACTACCGATGGTAGCGAACGCGGTCTCGCGGCGACTGGTGCGTCCCAGTGCGCACAACCCGGATGCGCGGGGACGACATCATCGGCCTGGCCTCCGCCGGGCCGGCTGCGGGAACAGCCCCGCGTGCGCGGGGACGACTGCCGGCCTTAATCACTTCTGACGTCGTAACGAGGAACAGCCCCGCGTGCGCGGGGACGACACGGCCGTTCCCATCGACGAGGCGGTGCCCGTGGGAACAGCCCCGCGTGCGCGGGGACGACGTTCACGCCGACCGCTCGCCCGATCGCCTGGATGGAACAGCCCCGCGTGCGCGGGGACGACCGAGTGCGGCTTGGGTGAGTCCGGCGCCCTCCCGGAACAGCCCCGCGTGCGCGGGGACGACCCGGCGCTCAAGGTGGCCGATCCGGGCCAGCGCGGAACAGCCCCGCGTGCGCGGGGACGACGTCCTAGCCGCACTGTGCCGGGCTGGCCGGCCGGGAACAGCCCCGCGTGCGCGGGGACGACGCGGAGGCGGCGCTCCGGGCCTATGACCTGGCTGGGAACAGCCCCGCGTGCGCGGGGACGACCGCCGCTACCGGCGGACGGACGAAGAACAGGTAGGAACAGCCCCGCGTGCGCGGGGACGACTTTGCCCTGGCCCGGCCTGCCGCCGACCAGCCAGGGAACAGCCCCGCGTGCGCGGGGACGACCCCAGCTCAATCGGTTCGTTCCGGCCCGCGTCCGGAACAGCCCCGCGTGCGCGGGGACGACACTTCCTGACCTGCGGCGTTACGAGCAACAGGGCCGGTTTTCATTCACTTCTTCCAGCCTCCGCTCCACGCCGCTCCGTCTCCTCCTCAGTATGAGCCTCCCGCCGAGTCGCACGGGCACCGGGATCGTCCAGCCAGGAAGCAGTCGGCAGAGCCGGCTTGTCCTGCTAGCGAACCTACCCCTGCGCCCACGACCCCAGGTCCTGACCGACCCATGCCCCAGCCACCGCGAGGCGCGCGTCCCTCGGGCGCGAACCTCAGGCAACAACTCGCAGGGGGCGAATTCAGGACATTTTCTGCCCTGAATTGCCCGTGACCGCGATCTGACGGGCGGCGAAGCGGAGCTACCAGCTCAGGTCGCACAGCGACCTGAGGCTAGGGAGCCGACGACGCACCAGCCAGCTCAGCAAGGAAGGCTTCGACGGCCGGTAGCAGATCCAGCGCCACCATCCGACCGGCAGGCGTCATTCGCAGCACCCGATTCCCCGGCTCGCCCGACCAGACCACATACCCCACGGCGACCAGGTCGGCAGTCTTCTCACTGAGGTCGGCCAGCCCCACCCCAGTGGCCTCCGCCAACTCGACAATCCTGAAAGGCCGACACTCCACCAGTTCCAGCACCGCGAGCTCCGCCCATGTCAGCCCGAACCGATTGCGAACCCGGAACAGCAGGGAATGCCGGGGCGTGCCGCGTACTTTCCGCAGCCCGACGGTCACTGGGAACGCGGAACAACGGCTCATCGGGCACCCACCCGGCCTTCGAGCCGAGACGCGGCAGTGCGCAGAGCCCGGGCCATCGTCGTCGCGGCCTCGGGTTCCAGCAGCAGGGCCACCGGATGGGCGGTGTCCAGGGTGTCCAGGGCGATCAGTCCGGTCGGCCGCCGAGCGGGGTGGGTCAGGGTGGCACCGGGGGTGACGGTGAGCTGGGAGACGAGGTCCTCGTTCGCGCACAGCGTGGTGACGGTGCCCGAACGTGGGGTGGTGAGCAGTGACGCGAGCAGCCGGGCATGGGAGGACGCGAGTCCAACCGTGCTCTGCACCAAGGTGAGGGCTACCAGGTTCGCGGGATCAACCGAGACGATGCAGGAAGCGGTTTGACTGTGTGCGTTGCGGACGATGTGAGCGGTGACGAGCACCCGCCACTCGGCGTGGTTCACGGGGTAGGAACAGGCACGATGAACACTCATGATGATTCTCCCAATACGGGCTGAGGCAGCAACGAACGGTGGAATTCCCGGGTGATCGCCAGGTACGCCGAGGCTGTGCGCAGCGAGGCTGTGCGCGGCGAGCAGGAGGCGATGAGCGACGCCGGGTGGCGGCTGCGGGACTGGGCGAGGAAGGGCGCGCGTCAGCGCGGCGGGTGGCCCAGCGGCCGGAGTAAGCCTCGGCCCGCGTCGAGGAGTTCGGCTAGCTGGAACGTTGCGAGCTGGTCGAAGTGGGTGATCCAGCTCGCGACTCCAGGATGGGTGGAACGCAGCTGCCAATCGGTACCGACTGGACGGGGACGGACCAGGAGGGAGCACTTCGACGCGGCAGGGTGCGCCACCGCCAGAACTACCGGAGCTGGGCTCCCGTTCAGACATCGGACCAGCTCCCGCACTTGATCAGGCGTGAGCCCGACGGTGCCCGCATGGGTGGAGCCCAGCCGGATGATCAGGAGTGCGCGGCCGGATGCGAGTTCGAGCTGACAGGTGGACGGGGCGTCCCGTTCGATGTCCCAGCCACGAACGCGGTGGTACCAGCGGAACCGCTCTGGGCCAGGGGACAGGTCGACAGTCACTAGGTCCTCACCGTTGTGGGTGAGTGGCACTGGACGGGGGGATGCGGGTGAGCATGCGTGTTTTCGCCCTTCTCATCTGGTTCAACTTGTTTGCGAAAAGCTGGGAGCTCAACGGAGCCCTCTGAATCGGTATGACCAACCGCCTCATGCCCTTCGGACAGCACGGCATGAACCAGAGCTACGTGCGATGAGGGAAAGGCCGAGGGCAGGAGAAGCACGGCCTGCGGTTTGAGCCGTGGGTAGCTGACGCACTGCCCCTCATTGAGCGCAGCCAAAACGTGTTCGGCCTCGTTGATTCGCTCCTACGCGACCGGCCGACGCACCTCCTCCTCCGCGCGGTAGCGGCTCAGCTGCAGGGGCCGTGCTCACCTCAGCTGCGCCTTCCGGTACAGCAGAGCTTCCCGCAACGAGCTTTACTAAATTCCATGTGCTTGAATAAACTCTCCTGGTTGGACTCGCACAAGACCCCAACTGGGTGGAAGAACTAGGTGCACTGCGGAGTTCTAAGGTCGAGGTATGGCGAGCAAGGCACAGGCCCGCGCACTCGGAGCGGAGCTCCGTGAGTGCCGTAAGCAGGCACGCGTGACCATGGCGGAGGTCGCGCGGCTGATCGGATGCAGTACCGCGACCATGTCGCTCACCGAGACGGGCAAGCGCCTGCCTCCAGTCGAGGACGTCGCGGCGATTCTCGCCGTCCTCAGCGTTACTGGGGCAAAGCGCGAACGCCTGGTCCGGATGGCCCGGGAAGCTGCCGTCGAGCCGCGTTGGCTTGGCGTCGGCATTCCAGGACTCGCGCCGCAAGTGACGGGCATGGCGGAGCTGGAACGCACATCCGTTCGGATCACGGCAGTCGCGCCAAACCTGGTGCCGGGACTTCTCCAGACAGCGAACTACGCTAGAGCCGTCTTCGCCGGCTCAGACGTCAACCCATCAGAGATTGAAGCTCGAACGACCTTCCGTATGGGACGGCAACGCGCACTCGACGAGGTCACATATGTAGCACTCGTCGACGAGTCAGTTCTCCGCCGCCCGGTCGGCGGAGCACGTGTCATCCGTGACCAGCTGGAGCACCTGGTGGAAATGGCCGGACGACCCAACATCACCATCCAGGTCCTGCCCATGTCGCTTGGATGGCACGACGCCCTGGAAGGCCCGTTCGTCATCCTGGAAGGCGAGAAGACAGCACCAGTGGTTCACCTGGAGCACAAACGAAGCGGGCTGTTCCTTGACGAGGATGACGCGGACGAGGTGCAGACGTACATGAGGTCAGCGGCTAACCTCCAGCAAAGGGCGCTCACCGCTCGACAGTCTGTGGAGCTGATCGCCGCAGTGCATGACGACTGGAGTACCAATGCAGGCGCAGCAGCAACCGAGGTGGCGAACGTCTAGTCACAGTGGCTCTCAGTCTGACTGCGTCGAGGTCGCCTGTGAGCCTGACGTGGTCTCGATCCGGGACACCAAGAACAGGGACGGGGGAACCTTGGTGGTCGACCGGGCTGCCTTCGGCGCGTTCGTCAAGGCGGTCAAGACCGAGCGCCTCTGATGCCTATGCCTTGGGAGCTAGGCACCCGGGCGGGTAGGTAGAGACCTGGGACGCGTGGAAGGGCGAATGCAAACCTGCGGGTAGTGCTATGAATGCGCTGGTTAGGAAGGGGTCCTCCCCGCGCACGCGGGGCTGTTCCGGTCTCCGCACGCCTTCCGGTTGCGGACGCCTGTCCTCCCCGCGCACGCGGGGCTGTTCCCTCTGAGCCACCTGTTGGCCTCGACGTTCGTGGACGATCCGCTGACCACTGAGACGTTCATCGCGGCCGAAGACGCTGGCCTCCTCGCTCGATCCGGCGGACACAGCGGACATGATCAAGTCATACCTACGTCACCACCAGGAGAGATAGATCCATGCAGGTTGATGGCGAGTTTGGACGCTGGCGCAAGGCAAGCCGCAGCGGCCCCCAGGTCGAGTGCGTGGAAGTTGGCAGCAACGCGGATCACGTCGCGATCAGGGACACCAAGAACAGGGGTGGAGGAACCTTGGTAGTCGACCATCCGACCTTCGGCGCTTTCCTCACTGCTGTCAAGGACAAGCGCTTCTGATGCGTTGCGGGCCAACCGGACCCACACGCGGCATGGGGAGGGCAGGTCGGGGCGAGAGTTGGGGGTGGTGCAGGCAAAGTGACAGAGAACGTGCGGGTAGGAGTGCAAACGCGCTGGTCAGGAAGTGTCGTCCCCGCGCACGCCGGGCTGTTCCCGTGTCAGCCGCCCGTCCCCGACCCGGTGCGGCGTCGTCCCCGCGCACGCGGGGCTGTTCCACCAGGGCGGATGACTAACCACCGGACGCCGTCCTCCCCGCGCGAGCGGGGCTGGTCCCGCCCCCACAGCACGCGAGGCGCCTCCAGGTAGGTCCTTCCTCCCTGCAAAGGGGGCTCGTCCTCACGCCTCCTGGGGCTGGGCGCGACTACTTGGCAGGGCGGCGAGCGTGGATCGAGCGATCGGGGTGCGCTGTCGGGCTACCCGGCACCGGGTAAGCATGTCGGAGGACGCTGCTCGCCCGCCCTACACCTCGCCCAGGCCCCGCAGCGCCTCGCGGACCTGCCCTTCGGTCGGTTGGCTCGCGGGAAGCGGGGTGCGGGCGGCCTCGGCGCGCAGGCCGTCCAGGAGGTAGGCGACCTGCCGACGCCAGGCGTCCGGAGCGGCGTCGGCGGTGGCACGGGCCAGTAGCGCGTTGGCGGCGAAGGCGAACACCAGGTCGGCGTTGGTGAAGTCGGGGCGCAGGGCGCCGGCCTCGTGGGCCCGTCTGACGATCCGTCGCGCGGCCTCCATGCTGCGGCCGCACGCCGCCATCAGCCGTTCCGCGTCCGGGTAGCGGCCGCCGACCACGTCGGCGACGGCGGGGTCGGTGGCCTGGAGTTCGCAGAGCCTTTCGACGTAGTGCGCGAACCCCTGCCAGGCGTCGTCGTGGGACAGCGCCTGCTGGGCGACCTCGTCGAGGCGGCGGGCCGCCCCCTCGGCCACCACCGCGTCGATGAGTGCCTCGCGGGTGCCGAACAGGTTGTAGAGCGTGCCGTGGCTCACTCCCGCCCTGCGGGCGATCTCCTTCAGCGGCACCTGGAGGCCGCGCTCCTGGAAGAGCTCGGCGGCGGCCGCCCGCAGCTTCTCCGCGTTCCGTTGGGCGTCGGCCCGCATCTGGTGGTTCCTCCTGGTCCTGCCCTCGACGGTCCCGCCGCGTCCGGCGGCCCACCGTGCCGAACTTGACCCTGCTGTCAATTTACATGCTACCGTCGGGACTCAAGTTGACCCCAGGGTCAAGATGTCGTGAGCAAGGGAGCACTCCCCCATGTCCAAGGTGATCGCCGTCTTCGGGGCCGGTACCGGTCTCGGCTCCTCCGTCGCCCGCCGCTTCGGCCGGGAGGGGTTCCGGGTCGCCCTGGTGGCTCGTCGCCGCCCGCGCCTGGACGCCCTCGTCGAGCAGCTGGCGGCGGAGGGCATCGAGGCGGCCGGGTTCACCGCCGACCTGTCCCGGCCCGCCGAGGTGCCGGCGCTGATCGCGAGCATCCGCGATCGCTTCGGCCGCATCGACGTGATCGAGTACGGGCCGTTCAGCGCCGACCAGGGTTTCGGGCCGGCCGCCCAGACCGATGCCGCCCTGTTGGAGCAGGGCCTGCCGATGTTCCTGCTGACCCCCGTCGAGGTGGTCCGCGCGGTACTGCCGGAGTGGACCGAGCGTGGGGACGGTGCCTTCCTGCTGACCTCCGGGGTCACGGCGGTCCACCCCGTGCCCGGGCTCAGCGGCCTGGCCCCGGTGGGCGCCGCCATCCGCAACTACCTCTACTCGCTGCACGGCGAGTTGGCCGAGGCGGGAATCTACGTCGGTACCCTGGCCGTCGGGGCGACGATCGCCCGCAGCGAGATGAGCGCACTCGTCGCCGACTCCGGGGCCTCCACCGGGTTCCCGGTCGTCGATCCCGACGACCTCGCCGAGCAGTACTGGGACATGTACACCACCCGGCACCAGGTCGAGCGGATCCACCCAGCCTGAGAGCTGGGGCGCAGCGGCGGCCAAGAACAGCGGTCGGGTCAGGACGAGCGGGCCCGCCCGGGAACGACGCGTCATGAGCAAGCCCGAGGGCCTACGGGCCTCGCCCGGCCCGCCCGGCGCTGGGGGCGCCTGGTTCACCGCGTCCGGCGGACTCGGGCCACGCCACCCTGTCTCGCGCACCTTCGGGAGGCGCGCGGGGACTGGTCGCGGGACCCGCGCCCAGTCAGCGAGGGACGGTATCGGACGGGGGCCTCAGCTCAGGCACTCCCGCACGGCGTGTTCGATGGTGTCCACCCGGTCGAAACCGGCGAGTCGGCGGGTGACGTAGGCGCAGGCGTACTCCTCCCCCTGCGACACCCAGGCCGCCGAACCGCCGGCTCCGCCCATCGCCACCTCGTCGCCGGACAGTTGGAAACCGAGGGACCAGGTCACCTCGTGGCCCAGGAACAGGTCCGTTCCCCGGGCCTGCGGGCTGAGGAGTTCCCGGTGCACCCGCTCCCCCAGCAACCCGGCTACCGGGCCGCCGGGGTCGACAAGTCCGGCGTAGAACTTCCCGATCGCGGACGCCGTGGTGTGCAGGCCGATCGCCGGGAACTCGGCGCGGCGCCAGGCGGGGCCGTTCAGCACCTCGACGTCGAGTGCCCCGGTCGGCCGGGTCATCGCCCGGTGTTCCAGGGAGCCGGACTCCCCGGCCGTCGCCGTGGGCCACCGGGCGTCGCCGTACTCGAGGTCGGCGACCCGGGGCAGGTCCTGGGCGGGCACGCCGAAGTGGGCGTCGAGACCCAGCGGCCGGGCGATGCGGTCGCGGAACACCTGGCCGAGGGAGGCGGCTCCGGTTCCCCGG
Organism: Actinoalloteichus caeruleus DSM 43889; assembly: GCF_000429185.2. Classification (GTDB taxonomy): domain Bacteria; phylum Actinomycetota; class Actinomycetes; order Mycobacteriales; family Pseudonocardiaceae; genus Actinoalloteichus_B; species Actinoalloteichus_B caeruleus. The sequence continues at coordinate 2,046,534 of NZ_AUBJ02000001.1, forward strand.
AGGACGCCGTCGAGGAGGTGACCGTAGGTCAGGGCGTGTTCGGCGTGGGCGGTTCCGGGGGCGAACTCGGGTTCCGCCCGGGCGAGGGCGGCGCGGAGTTGGTCGTCGGCGAGCAGGGGGAGGTGGGCGGCGGTCTCGGGGAAGGCGGGCAGGCCGCCCTGGTGGGCGAGCAGGTGGCGGAGTGTCGTCCGTTCCTTGCCGGCCTGGCCGTACTCGGGCCACACGTCGGTGACGGGGTCGTCCAGGTCGAGGGCGCCGTCGGTGACGGCGGTCAGGGTGGCGAGGGCGGCGAGGGGTTTGCCGACGGAGTAGGTGTGGACGAGGGTGTCGGCGGTCCAGGGGTGGGTGCGGTGCTGGTCCCGCCAGCCTCCCCAGATCTCGACGACGGGCCGTCCCCGGTGCAGGACGGCGACGGCGGCGCCGGTCTCGCGTCCGGTGTGGAGCAGGTCGAGGAAGGCGTCGCGGACGGCGGCGAAGGCGGGGGTGGTGTGGCCGCCGTGGGGCACGGTCATCGGTTCTCCTGGTGGGGGGTGGTGGTGTGCGCTCACCCGGCGGGGTGGGGTGCTCGGGCTCGCGGTGTGACCGGCGGCGTCGGGTTCCCGGTGGTCCGACCGTCCTCGCTACCAGGAGGTGGCGGTGGCGGCTCCGCTGTCCCACCACACCCGGCGGGCGCGCTCGTCGAGTTCGGCGAGTTCGTCTCCGGTGAGCAGCCCAGGGCCGTCCCTCCGGTAGCGGACGCGACCGCCGATGGTGGTCTCGACGACGTCGGCGCCGGTGGCGGCGAAGGCGAGGACGTCACGGGCGGTGGACAGGGGGCCGTTGGTGGCCAGCGGGCGCAGCCCGGGGCGGCGGGCGTCGAGCAGGACGAGGTCGGCGCGGCGGCCCGGTTCGATGGCGCCCCGCGTGTCGGGGGTGTCGAGGACGTCGGCGCCGCCGAGGGTGGCGAGTTCGATCAGCTGGGCGCCGTCGACGGCCTCCGGTCCCCATCGGGCGCGGGTGAGCAGCGCGGTGGCGCGGAGTTCGGCGAGGAGGTCCTCGGAGCCGGCCCAGGCGGAGCCGTCGGTGCCGAGGGCGAGGCGCGCGCCGGCGGCGAGGAGGGCGGGCAGGGGTGGGGTGCCGTCGCCGAGCAGGGCCTCGGAGGAGGGGGTCAGCACGACGGGGACGCGGTGGTCGGCGAGCAGGTCGATGTCGGCGGGTTCGACGGCGGTGCAGTGCACCGCGTAGAGGTGGTCGAGGAGTCCGAGTGCCTGGTAGTAGCGGATCGGGGAGCGGCCGGTGCGGGCCCGGGTCGTCTCGTGGCGGAGCGTGGTCTCGCTGACGTGGGTGTGGACCCGGATGCCGAGGTCGGCGGCGTGGGTGACGAGTTCCCGCAGGTATTCGGGGGTGTGGTCGGGGTCGTTCTCGTTGACGCCGGCGAGCATCGCCGAGCACCCGGTGTCCTGGACCTGGCGGAGGGTGTCGCGCCAGGCGGTGCCGCCGGGTTCGGGGTGCAGGGCGACGGTGGCGGGGATCCCGAGGTCGGCGGCGACCTCGGCGGCGACGACGGGGTCGAGGTACTCGTGGAGGCAGAGGGCGGTGGTGCCGGAACTGATCGCCTCGGTGATGGCCAATTTCGCGCTGAGCCGCAGGGTTTCCCGGTCGGCGGTCAGCGCGGCGTAGAGGCCGTCGGCGAGGGGTGGCCGTCCTGGTGGTCGATGGTGGTGGCGGCCAGGGCGGTGCGCAGCAGCGCCGGGGTGGGGTGGAGGTGGCCGTTGACGAGCCCGGGGAGCAGGACGTGGCCGGTGGCGTCGACGTGCTCGGCGGCGGGGTGGGAGGCCGGGGGCCACGTGTCGGGGGCGGAGCCGCCCCCGACGACGGCTCCGGTGGTGGGTCGGACGAAGGCGATGGTGTCGCCGTCGATGCCCACGTCCCCGACGAAGGGGTGGGCGTCGCGGGGTCCGGTCACGACCAGTGCCCCGTGGTAGATGCGGTCGACCATCCGCCTGCCCCTCCGGTGTGTCCCGCCCGGGTCTCCCGACGGCCGGGCCGGCGGAAGTATCGCGGCCGGTCCGGCCGGGGGGCAACCGGGTTTCGTGGTGTTCCGGAATGGTCACCGGGGTCCGGGTGTGGGTATCCGGTCCGGGCGTGGCCGGGTGGGGTGCTGCCGCCCGGCCAGGCCGGAGGGGGGCGAGGGGCCGCTCAGTGCTGGGGTGGGGTGGTGGGGACGTCCCGCAGGTCGGGTCCGGTGTAGTCGGCGAGCAGCGGGCGCGGGATCGGCCCCTTGATCCGGGTGCCCGACCGCCGTTCCTCCCAGGCGTGGGCGAGGATGCCGACCGAGCGGGACAGCACGAACAGGCCACGGCCGAGTTCGGGGGCGAAGCCGAGTTCCGAGTAGATCAGGGCGGTGGCGCCGTCGATGTTCATCGGCACGGGTCGGCGGCGGCCGGTGGCGAGGGCGTCCTCGAGGGCCAGGCCGATGGCCAGGTGGTCGCCGGGGACGACGCCGGCGTCCGCCGCCTCGGTGAGCAGGCCGAGCAGCGGGTCACGGCGCGGGTCCCTGGGGTGGAAGCGGTGGCCGAAGCCGGGGACGTGGCGGCCGCCCTCGCGGTGTTCGGTGACGGCCCTGGCGGCGACGGCGTCGGGGGTCTCACCGGCGGCGACCTCGGTGTGGAGTCGGGCGAGGAGGTCCATGCACTGCTGGCCGGCGCCGCCGTGGACGTCGCCGAGGAGGTTGACGCCGGTGGCGACGGCGTTGTTGAGGCCGACCCCGCAGGTGGCGGCCATCCGCGCCGCGGCGATGGAGGGGGCCTGGGGGCCGTGGTCGACGGCGGAGACCAGGGCGGCCTCCAACAGCCGGCCCTGGCCGGGGGTGGGCAGGTCGCCGCGCAGCATCAGCCAGATGGTGTCGGCGAAGCCCGCACGGCCGATGAGCTGTTCGACGGGGTAGCCGCGCAGGGCGATCTCGCCGGGGTGGATGCGGGCGATGTCGGTGGCCCACCAGCCGGTGACCTTCTCGGTCGGGATCGTCGCCGCCTCCCCGGTGTCCCCGGTGGCGCTCGCCGTGTCGGCTGGCCGGGTGTTCTCGTCGTGCTGGGTCATACCGCCCCTTCCTCGCGCAGTGCGCGGATCTCCTCGTCGGTGTAGCCGAGTTCCCGCAGCAGCGGGGTGGTGTGTTCACCGAGCACCGGGGGTGGGGCGCTGGGGGTGCTGGCGTGGCCGTCGACGCGGACGCCGTTACCGAGCACGCGCACCGTCCGGTCCGGGTCGGCCGGGTGGGGCAGGTCGTGGAGGAAGCCGCGTTCGGCGATCTGGTCGAGTTCGAGGGCCTGGCGGACGTCGAGGACGCGGGCCGCGGGGACGCCGGCCTCGGCGAGGGCGTTCTCCCAGTGCTCGGCGGGGTGGGAGGCGAGCGCGGCCTCGAGTGCGTCGCGCAGCGCCAGCCGGTGGGTCTTGCGGTCCTCGCGGCGGGCGAAGCGGGGGTCGGTGGCCAGGTCGGGGCGGCCGACGACCCGGCACACGGCCTCGAACTGCTCCTGCTTGTTGGCGGCGATGTTGAGGGCGCCGTGGCCGGTGCGGAAGGTGCCGGAGGGGGCGGCGGTGGCGTTCTCGTTGCCCATGGGCACGGGGTCGCGGCCGGCGATGAGGTGGTTGGAGGCGGCCCAGCCCAGGGCGGTGATCGCGCTCTCCAGCATGGAGACGTCGAGGCAGGAGCCGACCCCGGTGCGGGCCACCCGGACGAGGGCGGCGGCGACGGCCATGGCGGCGGCCAGACCGCCGAGGGTGTCGCCCACGGGGTAGCCGGCGCGCAGCGGGGCGGTGTCCTCGGTTCCGGTGACCGCCATCATCCCGGACAGGCCCTGGATGATCTGGTCGTAGGCGGGCCGGTCGCGCAGGGGGCCGCTCTGCCCGAAGCCGGAGATGGCGCAGTAGACGAGGCGCGGGTTGATCTCCTGGAGGCGTTCCCAGGGGAAGCCGAGGCGGGCGAGGACTCCGGGGCGGAAGTTCTCCACGAGGACGTCGGCCTGGGCCACCAGGCGGGTGAAGACCTCCCGGCCGGCCTCGGACTTGAGGTTGACGGTGACCGAGCGTTTGCCGCCGTTCTGGGCGAGGAAGGACGCGCCGAGCAGGTCCCGGTTCAGGTCGGGGTCGGCGCCCAGCTGTCGGGCGAGGTCGCCGCTGCCGGGCACCTCGACCTTGATGACGTCGGCGCCGAACAGGCCGAGCTGGTAGCTGGCGTAGGGGCCGGCCAGGACGTTGCTGAGATCCAGCACCCGGACGCCGCTGAGCAGACCCTCGCCGTCGGTCGCCGCCGTGGGCATTCCTGACCTCCCTCGTCGTCGCGCCGTCCCCGACGCACCAGGTGAACCGTAGAGCGGTCTCACCGTACCACTCAGCGGTACACCTCCAGCAGACCACGGCCGGAGCTGGTCAGCGGTCGGCGCGGGTGGCGGCGGGAGGGCGCGCCGCTCCCGGGCCCGGGATGGGCGGGGCCGGCACGAGGAGGTCGGGACGCCGGCGCGGGACGTCGCACCGGGCACCTGCCGAAGGGACGTCCCGGGGGCGGCCCGACCCCGGAACGCGAACGTCGCGGTGCCCCCGGGGTTCCCGGGGACACCGCGACGACGGCACCACGTGGCCGACCGGAGGCCGGCACCAGGTCAGATGTCCTGCCGCACCCTCCGGCGGATCTTGTTGACCACCATGAACAGCACGGCCAGCGCCAGGATCACGTACAGCGTCACCGCGATGCCGCTGTCGAAGAGGATGCCCACGTCCCCCTCGCTGACGGCCAGTGCCCGGCGCAGCTCGGTCTCGGCCAGCGGCCCGAGGATCACCGCGATGAGCACCGGCGCCAGCGGTAGCCCGTACCGGCGCATCATGAACCCGAGCAGGCCGATGAGCAGCAACAACACCAGGTCGGCTGTCGAGGAGCTGGTGGCGTAGACCCCGAGGCCGCAGAACACCGAGATCCCGGCGTAGAGGTAGTGCTTGGGGATCATCAGCAGCTTCGCCCACAACGGCGCGAAGGGCAGGTTGAGGATCAGCAGCACCACCATGCCGATGAAGAGGCTGGCCAGCAGTGTCCAGACCAGTTCGGCGTTGCGCTCGAACAGCAGCGGGCCGGGCTGCATGCCGTACTGCTGGAACGCGGCCAGCATGATCGCCGCCGTGGCCGAGGTCGGCAGGCCCAGGGCGAGCAGGGCGCCCATCGCGCTGCCCGCGGTCGCGTTGCCGGCCGCCTCCGGTGCGGCGACGCCCTGGATGGCGCCCTTGCCGAACATCGGGTTCTTCCGGCGGCGGTCCAACCGGCGTTCGGTGCCGTAGGCCATGAAGGTCGGGATCTCCGACCCGCCGACGGGGATGACCCCGAACGGGACGCCGAAGCCGGCGCCGCGCAGCCACGCCGGCCACGCCTTGCGGACGTCGGACCTGCTCAGCCAGGGCCGCCCGGTGAACGGGGTGGTGGTGCGCCCCTTGTCCCGGTGGATGCGGGAGGCCACGAAGAGCACCTCGCCGAGCGCCAGCAGGCCGACGGTGATGACCACGATGGCCACGCCGTCGAACAGCTGGGGCATGCCGAGGGTGAACCGGGACGCGCCCGAGGGGCCGTCGATGCCGACCATCGCCAGGGCCAGACCGATGACCAGGGCCGCCAGGCCCTTGATCACCGATTCGGCCACCACCGTCGCGGTGGCGACGAAGGCGAACACCGCCAGCGCGAAGTACTCGGCCGGACCGAACAGGCTGGCCAGCTCGGCCAGGTGGGGGGCGAAGAACACCACCAGGGTGGTGGCGATCATGCCGCCGGTGAACGCGCCGATCGCCGAGGTGGCCAGGGCCTGCGGTGCCCGCCCGGCCTTGGCCATCCGGTGGCCCTCGAAGGTGGTGGCGATCGCCGAGCTGTTGCCCGGGGTGTTGAGCAGGATGCCGGTGGTGGAGTCACCGAACAGACCGCCGTAGTAGACACCGGCGAACATGATGAACGCGCCGATGGGGTCGAGGCTGAAGGTGACGGGCAGCAGCAGGGCCACCGCCATCGCCGAGCCGAGACCGGGCAGGACACCGACGGCGGTGCCGAGCACCGCGCCCACCACGACCCACAGCAGGTTGATCGGGCTGACCGCGCCGGCGAAACCCTCGAAGAGGTTATTCAAGGCTTCCATCAGAACACCCCACCCAGGATTCCGGCGGGCAGGTTGAGCCCGAGGCCGGCGGAGAAGGCCAGCTGGATCACGGAGGAGACCACCAGCGCCACGCTGGCGTCGAACAGCGGGCGCTTGCCGTGCAGGGCGTATGTGACGCCCCAGAACAGCAGTGCTCCCGAGATCAGCCAGCCCACCGGCACCAGCAGGACGGTGAAGGCCACGAAGGAGGCGACCACGATGCCGACCGTCCGCCAGTCGGTGTGGGTGCGGTACCGCTCGACGGCCGGTCGCTCACCGGCGCCACCAGCGGAGGCCGGGGTCTCCTCGCCGGATGCCTCGGCCCCTTCCCCGGCGCCCTCCTCCTCGGCGGCGCCGTCGGTCTCCTCGGCGGCGGTTTCCTCCTGGGGGACGGAGGGGTGGCGGATGACCTGCACGGCCAGCAGGACCGCGAGCAGGTAGGTCAGCACCGTGACGATGGTCGGGAAGAACTGCGGTCCCGGTGAGCTGACGTTGGGCGGCACCTCCATGGTGAGGGTGCCGTAGGTGAGGAAGATCGCCAGCCCCAGCAGGAAGGCGGCGACGACGAGCCCACTCCGCCCGGTCCAGAACGATCTGTGTTCCGTCCCGGCACCCGAGGAGGACTCCACGGTGCTGCTCACAGTCCCAGCTCCTCAATGACCTGTCGAATACGTGCGATGTCCTGGTCGAGGAACTCCTCGAACTCCTCGCCGACCATGAAGGTGTCCGCCCAGCGGTTGCGGTCCAGGGCGTCGGCCCACTCCTCGGTCTCGACCATCTCGGTGATGATGGCCTCCATTTCGGCCCTGGCCTCGTCGGTCAGTCCGGGCGGGGCCATCACGCCGCGCCAGTTGGGCAGCTCGACGTCCACGCCCTGCTCGATGAAGGTGGGGATCTCGATGCCTTCGACCGGCTCGGCGGCCGATACCCCGAGCGCGCGCAGGCGACCGGCCTCGATCTGGTCGGAGAAGTCGTTGTAGCCGCTGACCCCCACGGCGACGGTGTGGGACAGCAGCGCGGTCATCACCTCGCCGCCACCGGCGTAGGAGATGTAGTTGAGCGAGCCCGGGTCGACGCCGCCCTCCTGGGCGAGCAGGCCGGCGAGCAGGTGGTCGGTGCCGCCGAGGGAACCGCCGCCGATCGCGGTGCCGTGCGGGTTGCTCCGCCAGTCCGCCAGGAAGTCGTCCAGGGTCTGGTAGGGCGAGTCGGCGGGGACGACGACCACGACGTAGTCGTCGGCGAGCCGGGCGATGGGGGTGACGTCGTCCAGGCCGTGCTCGGAGCCGTTGACCTCGACGGCGCCGAGCATGACGGTGCCGGTGACCATCAGCGTGGTCTCGTCGCCGGCGCGGCCCACGGTCTGGCTCAGGCCGATGGTGCCGCCGGCTCCGGGGACGTTGACGACCTGGGCGTTGTTGACGACTCCCGAGGACCGCAGGGCCTGCTGGGACTCGCGGGCGGCGAGGTCCCAGCCGCCGCCGGGGGCGGCGGGGGCCATCAGGGTCAGCTTGTTTCTGGCGCTGGCACCGGCCGCGCTGTTCCCGGCGTCTATCCCGGCCAGCACGACGAGCGCGGCAACGACAACACCGTAGATGCCGGTGACAAGCGGTCGCTTGGGCCGCATGTCGAACTCCTTCCTGATGCCTGAACCGAGTCGCACCGGCCGTCGCCGACCCCGGCGAAACGGGGGACGACACAGGCCCGAGTAGGTCCGCCTGGCGATTCGGTCGTGCCACCATAAGGGCTGCCCTATGAGTTGGGCTACAGTCCCGGCATCTTCGCAGGAGCAACGCGTCCTACCTGGGCCGCTGACCTGCGGCTGTGGACATGGGATGCTTTCGCGCATCACGGGCGAAGCAGAGGGAAACGGTCAAACCGAACCGCTCTGCGGATCAGCTCCTAGTTGAAGAGGTGGACTGAATGCCGATTGTCGTGGGATACCGGGACAACCCCGAGGGCCGCGCGGCCATCAGCCGCGCCGTCGAGGAGGCGACCCTGCGCGGGCAGTCACTGGTGGTGCTGCACACCGAGCACGAGGAGAGCGGGGAGGACCACGGCGCGACCGACGCCGAGGTCGTCGCGCTGCGCGCGCGGTTGGACGAGACCGGGCTGGAGTACGAGGTGCGCACCGAGGGCAGGGACAGGGACGTCGCCGGCGCCCTCATCGACCTCGCCGTCGAGCGGGACGCCGCGCTCGTGGTGATCGGCATCCGCAAGCGCAGCCTGGTGGGCAAGTTCCTGCTGGGCAGCACCGCGCAGCGGGTGCTGCTGGACGCGCCCATGCCCGTGCTGGCGGTCAAGAGCGACGAGCGGGACTGAACCCCCGTCGCCTCCCGGGTGGTCCCGTCACGTGACGGGACCACCCGGGCCGGGCTCGTCGGGGAGGGCCACCGGGCCGCGGCGCGCGGCGGCGCGCCGGTGTCTGGCATTCCATGGGCGGACGCGGGGCGGCCACCCGCGCCCCGGCCGTCCGCGACCTCGCCACCAGCGGCGACCGGCCCGGCACGCCGGCCGGCGGGTCGAGGACCTCCAGCGAGCGGCTGAGTGGACCACTGGCTCGATCCAGCCATCCGGTTGAACCGCACAGCGGACTACTTGTTCCGCTCTGAGGTCGCATGAGAACCTGGGTGGCGTCCTTCCCCGCCCGGCCCACGAGGAGAGCCGCCATGACCGAGACCGGCGCCCCACCCGGCGTCACCGAGTCCTCCGGCACGACCCGAAGCACCTCGGACGAGGAGGGCGGCGGCGGCCGCATCCGCAGCGTCGCCCGCGCGGTCGAGGTGCTGGCCAGGTTCGACGAGGACACGCTGAGCTGGACGGTGAGCGACCTCGCCCGGGCCACCGGCCTGCCCAAGACCACGCTGGTCCGCATGGTCGACACCCTGGAGCAGACCGGGATGCTGTGGCTGCGCCCGGACGGCCAGATCACCGTCGGCGCCGGCCTCCTCCGCTGGGCACGACTGGCCCGGGCCGCCTGGGAACTCCCCGAACCGGTCATGCAGGCCATGCGCCGGCTCGCCGACGAGTGCGGCGAGACCACCAGCTTCTACGTCCGGCAGGGACCGCACCGGATGTGCGTGGCCCAGCAGGAGGGCCCGCAGACCCTGCGGCAGGTGGTCCGCATCGGCGACCGCCTCCCGCTGTGGGCGGGAGCCTCCAGCAAGGTGCTGCTCACCGGGGCGCCGGACGAGGTCGTCGAGGCCGCCGCCGTCAACTCGCCCTACGGACCCGGCTACATCGCGCAACTGCGGGAACAGGTCGAACAGACCCGGGCCAACGGCTACGCCGTCACCCACGGCGAACGGGAGAACGGCGTCTCCGGCATCGCCGCGCCCATCCTCGGCGGCGAGGGCCACCTCATCGCCGCCCTCGCGCTCGGCGGCCCCACCACCCGGTTCACCCCGGAACGGGTCTCCCGACTCGTCACGGCGGTGACCGCCGCCGCCCACTGGATCTCCGGGCTCCGACTCGCCGCGACCTTCCCACCCCCGGAGGACGGCTGACCCGCCCCCGCCCGTCCCTGACGGCGCCCCCCGCCGAACCACCCGCTCGTCGAAAGGCACTCCATGAGCCTGCTGCCCGTCACCGCCCCCGCCGAGGCACCCACCCCCACCATCCCGGAGGTGGACGCCGACCTCCTCGCCGCGCTCGCCGAGGTACCGGCGGCCAACCTCGGCGACGCGATGGGGCGCTTCAACGTCCTCGACTCGCGGATCCAGGCCATCTGGCCGGGCGCGAGGCTGGCGGGCCGGGCCAGGACGGTGTGGACGCGGGCCGGCGACAACCTCTTCGTGCACCAGGCCATCGAACGCGCCGAACCCGGTGACGTCCTCGTCGTCAACGGTTTCGCCGACGAGTCCCGCGCGCTGATCGGCGAACTGATCGGGGTGAAGGCCAAGGCCCGGGGCATCGCCGGTTTCGTCCTCGACGGGGCCGCCCGCGACGCCGCCGACCTCGCGGCCCTGGGCCTGCCCGTCTTCGCCAGGGCCCTCACCCCAGCCGGCCCCTACAAGGACGGCCCCGGCGTCCTGGACACCACCATCGCCGTCGGCGGGGTCGCGGTCACGCCGGGCGACATCATCGTCGGTGACTCCGACGGGGTCGTCGTCGTCCCGCTCAGCGAGGCCGCCGGGGTACTCGACGGCGCGAGGGCCCTCCAGGAACGGGAGGCCGTCAAACGCGCCGCCAACCGCCAGGTGCCCGCCGGGGACCCGAGGTGACCGGCCCGTCGACCCCGGTGGTCTACGTCCCCCGGCCGGTGCACCCCGACGCGCTGGAACTCCTCGCCGGGCACGGCCGGGTCGTCCCCGGCTACGGGGCGGACGCCGTGCCCTTCGAGCAGGTCGCCGACACCGTCGAAGCCGTCCTGCTCCGCACCGCCGAGCTCCGCGCGCCCAGCATCGACCGGGCACCCCGCCTGCGGGTGATCTCGCGGCACGGCGTGGGGGTGGACACCGTGGACGTCGCGGCCGCCACCGCCCGGGGCATCCCGGTGTGCGTCACGCCGGCCGCGAACACCCTGGCCGTCGCCGAGCACGCGGTGGCGCTGCTGCTCGCGGCGAGCCGGCTGGTGGCCCTGGCCGACCGGGGCGTCCGCCGGGGGGACCACGACCTGCGGCGCTCCCTCATCGGGACCCAGCTCACCGGCAAGCGGTTGGGTCTGGTCGGGTTCGGCCGCATCGGCGCCGAGGTGGCCCGCATCGCCCGGGCCGGGTTCCGGATGGAGATCGTCGCCCACGACCCCTTCCTCCGCGACGAGGAGGTCCGGGCCCGGGGCGGGTCACCGGTGGGCTTGGACGAGCTGCTGTCCACCTCCTCGGCGGTGAGCCTGCACCTGCCCAGGACCGACCGGACCGCCGGGCTGCTCGGTGCCCGGGAGCTGGGCCTGCTGCGGGCGGACGCGGTGCTGGTCAACACCGCCAGGGGCGGCATCGTCGACGAGGCCGCCCTCGTCGACGCGCTGCGGTCGGGGCGGCTGGCCGGCGCGGGCCTCGACGTCGTGGACACCGAACCGCTGCCGGCCGGGCACCCGTTGACCGAACTGGACAACGTCGTGCTCACCCCGCACGTCGGCGGCCAGACCAGGGAGTCGATGCGGCAGGTGGCGATGGACGCCGCGCGGGCCGTGGTGGACGTGTTCGAGGGCCGTCAACCCGCCCACGCCGTCAACCCCGAGGTGTTCTCCGCGTAGTCCCCGACCGCCGCCGCTCCCGCCCGGGGTGGCGGTGGCGGGACCGGCCGGGGTGGGCCGGCGGGCGCCGGGTCGCGCGCGACACGACCCGGCGCCCGCCCTCCGACGGCGTTCCTCCCGGTCAGGTCCCGGTGCGGGGCGCGTGCAGGCTGGCCGTCGCGGGCCCGAGCCGGTCCGAGGCGGACTGGCCCTGGTGCCAGTGCGGGTAGATCAGCCAGGGAGCGCTGACCTCGTCCAACGTCGCCCGTTCCTCGGCGGTGATGGTGAGGTCGGCGGCCGCGAGGTTGTCCACCAGCTGCTCGTCGCGGCGGGCACCGACGATCACCGAGGTGACCCCGGGCCGGCCCAGCAGCCAGGCCAACGCGATTTGGGCGGCGGACACGCCGTGCCCGTCGGCGATCTCCACCAGGGTCTCGACCGTGTCGTAGAGCTTGTCGACGTCCCGCACCGGCGGTTCGCTCCACTCGGTGAGGTGCCGGGAGCCCTCCGGCGCCGGCTGGTTCCGCCGGTACTTGCCGGAGAGCAGGCCGCCGGCGAGGGGGCTCCACACGAGGATGCCCAGGCCCTGGTCCAGCGACAGCGGCACCAGCTCGTACTCGGCGTCGCGGGACTCCAGCGAGTAGTAGATCTGCTGTGCGACGAACCGCTGGTAGCCGTGCTGGTCGGCGGTGGCCAGCGCCTTCATCAGCTGCCAGCCCGAGTAGTTCGAGGCAGCCAGGTAGCGGACCTTCCCGGACCGGACGAGGGTGTCGAGGGCCTCCAACGTCTCCTCCAGCGGGGTCTCCCCGTCCCACTCGTGCACGTGGTAGATGTCGATGTGGTCGGTGCGCAGCCGCCGCAGGCTGGCCTCGACCTGCCGCAGGATGTGGTAGCGGGACAGGCCGCCGTCGTTGGGGCCGTCGCCGGTGACCAGGCGGACCTTGGTGGACAGCAGCAGCCGGTCCCGGCGGCCCTCCACCACCTCGCCGACGATCTCCTCGGACAACCCGTCGGAGTAGATGTCGGCGGTGTCGAAGAGGTTGATGCCGGCGTCGAGGCAGAGGTCGACCTGCCGCCGGGCCCCCGCCACGTCGGTGTCGCCGAGCGAGCTGAACCCGCCGCGTCCTCCGAAGGTCATGGTGCCCATCGTCAGCGTCGACACCCGAAGGCCGGACCGACCAAGTTGCCGGTACTCCATGCCGCAGCCCCTCTCACTGCTCGCGTCCGTCGTCTGGGGGTGGTTGCCCGGTCCCCGGTGGGCGTGCGCCCCGGGCCCCGAGTTGATCTCCACCCTGGGGGAGGTGGGAGTGGAGGGCAACAGGAAAAATCGGCGAGCCGGGGACGGACGTCCACCGGGGTGTGCCGACGGCGGGGTCGCGGCGGGCCGGTCCTCGGGCTGGCTCACCTCCGCCGCGCCCCACGAGGTCGGGACGACACCGACCGGCGAGGAGAGCTCCTGGGGGCCGCGGTCCGATCCTGCTCGGTCGCACCTCGACGGCCCCGTGCTGCTCACCCGACCGCTCGGGCACTCCGCCAAGCCGCTGACCGCGCGGCACACCGGCACGCCGGCACGCCGGGACGTCCACCCCGGCACGACCAGCCCGGACCAGCGGGGCCGTTGGGGGCGGCGACGAGCCGAGGCCCCGGCCGACTGCCCGTCGAGGACGGACGGCGCGAGTTCGCCCGCCCCCGAGCACCGCCCGCGACGGTTCCGCCGGGCGCGCCGCTGGCGAGGCCGGGCGCGGTCGGCACGAGCCTCGCTCGGACAGCGCGCCGGGCGGCGAGCCTTGACCTCAACCAAGGTTCACGACGCAGGGTCGCTCCGTCCACAACGGGAGGAGAACAACGTGGCCACCGGCAGCGACCGCATCCTGACCGCCCTGGTCAGGGACTACGAGCACGCCTGCAACACGAACGACGCCAGGTTCATGAACGACCTGTTCGCCGACGACCCCGTCTTCGTGACCTTCGGCGGCACCCTCGTCGACGGCAAGGAGGAGCTCTACCGCGCCCAGGCCGCCGTCCTCGCCCCGGGTGGCGTCCTCGAACACACCAACGTGAGCTACACGGTCGAGCGCATCACCCGCCTCGACACTGGCGTGGCGGTCATCCACGCCCGCCAGCGGACGCGGCACTCCGGCACCACCGACGAGCGGGCGGGCAAGCACCCCATGGAGTCGGTCCTCATGCTCGTCGCCCAGCTCGACGACCGTGGATGGCGGATCAGGATCGGGCAGAACACCCCCGTGACCTGACAGCGGAGTCCACGCCGCCGCGCGGACCGCCCACCGGGCGCCGGGTCGAGGTCGGGCTCGTGATCACCGGGGCAGGAGCGGCGGGGACGGGCGGGAATGGGGCTGGTCGCGGCCCGTCGGCCGAGTGTCGGGTCCTCCGGGCCGCGTGGGGAGGCGCGCACCCCCGGAACACGGCGGAGGGCGCCGGCTCCGTCCCGCGACGGACCCGACGCCCTCCGACCACCGAGGACCGGCGACGGACCTCGGGTGGGAGTGGAACTCAGTCCTCGATCAGCAGCTCTTGCCCACCGAAGACCAGCCGCCAGTCCACCGAGTGGAACTCGTCGGAGTCGACGACCTCCCGCTCGGCCACCCAGTCGATCAGCAGCTGGCGGATCTCCGCCAGCTCGTCATAGACCACGGGGGCCTCGGTGACGTGCGGGAAGTTCCCGCCGCCGGACTGGCGGTAGTTGTTCAGCGCCAGCACGAACTCCTGGTCGTCGGCCACCGCGACCCCGTCATAGGCGAGGTCGACCACCCGCTGCCCCACCGGCTGCCCCAGGTCGAGGTCGTAGGTGAGGGCGGCGTCCAGTCCACCGACGATGTCGTACAGGTAGTCGGGGGTGCCGTAGGGCGCGGTGGCGGTGGGGGCGTTGGTCACGTCGTCGGCGGCGTGCGGGCCGGGGCCGTCCACCGACTGGTAGTACTCGGCCGACTTCTCCAGGAAGTCACGCAGCTGCGAACCGGTGAGCACGATCCCCAGCAGGGTGTTGTCGAACCCGTACAGGGAGGCGACGTCGCGGACGGTGACCTCGCCCTCGGGGATCACCGCGTCCCGGTTGAACGGGGCGGCGGCGGCCAGCACCGGCAGGTCGGCGTGCTCGGTGCCGGCCAACGCCCCCGCCACCGTCTCGGCCTGCACCTGGTTGATCAGGTCGACGGCCGCGCTGTCCTCGTACCGGGAGGTCGCCGCGGACATGGCGCGGGCGTTGTGACCCACCGTGCTGTTCACGTAGGCGCGGGCCGCCTCGTGCTGCTCGGCGACGAGGTCGACGATCGCCGGGTCCTCCGGCACCGTCGCCGAGTCGAGTACGTGGGAACCCAGGCCGGTCACCGTCCACCGGCCCCGCTCCATCCGCAGGTCGATGTCCATCACGGACAGGCGCTGCCCCCACTGCTTGGGCTGAGTGATCAGCACCTCCTGGCCGGTCTCCTCGTTGGTGACGAACCGTTCGGGCACCTCCTGGTGGGAGTGCCCGGCCAGGATCGCGTCGATCCCGGGCACCTGCTCGGCCAGCATGCCGCTGGCGTTCTCGGGGAACGGCAGGGCGTCACCGTAGGAGGACGAGGGGTCGATCCCCGAGTGGGACAACGCGATGACGATGTCCGCGCCGGCCGCCCGCATCTCGGGCACGTAGGTGCGGGCCCGTTCCACGATCCCGTCGAACTCGAGGTGCCCCTCGACGTGGGCCCGGTCCCAGATCGCCGAGCCCGGGGTGGTCAGCCCGAGGAAGCCCACGCGGATCGCCCGTCCCCGGTCGGGGCGGACCGTCTCGATCGTGTAAGGCCGGTAGGCCGGTTCTCCCGTCCCCGCGTCCAGCACGTTCGCGCCGAGCAGCGGGAAGTCGGCCTGCTCCTCGAAGACGTCCAACACGTCCAGGCCGTAGTTGAACTCGTGGTTGCCGAGGGCGCTGGCGTCGTAGTCCAGGGCGTTCATCGCCGCCGCCATCGGATGCGTCTCCCCCGACTCGGTGATCGGGTCGACGACGGCGTGGTAGTAGGCCAGCGGGGTGCCCTGGATGGTGTCCCCCGCGTCGACCAACATCGTGCGGTGCGCGCCCCGGTCCTCCCGGACCTGGTTGACCAGCGTGGACACCTTCGCCAGGCCCACGTGGTCGCCCGAGGAGTCCGCGTACTCGGCGTCGGCGAAGTAGTCCCAGTTGAGCACGTTGCCGTGCAGGTCGGAGGTGCCCATCACGGTGAGCGTGAACTCGGGAACGCCCCGCCCGCGCACGTCGGCGCCGGCCGGCCCGGCCAGGGCGGGCAGCGCGACGGCCGCGCCGGCGAGGGCGACACCGAGTCTGGTGGCGGTTCGTCCCCGCCCCGGCAGCCGGCCGGAGCCGGTCGTTGGTCTGCTGTGCACCAGGTCCTCCGTAGAAGCATCGGTCGTCCGCCGCCCCACCGGCCCGGCTCGTCCGTCTCGTCGGGGGCGGGCGGCGTCGACCAGCACCCTACGTAAGAGGTGTCGTGGTCACACCGCATCGTCGGCGAAGTCTCGTGGTCCACCCGGTGACGGGCACCGGGCGTGCCCGGCCCGACACGGGACGGCCCGGCCCCGGGGGTCCGTGCGGGTCACGCGGCACGGAGACCACCGCACCCCGCCCAGGTCCCCGCGCCTCACGGGGCGTCGACCGGATGTCGCGCGGCGGCACGTCGAGCGGGCGCCAGGCCCACCGCGAGGCCCGCCGCGATGAGGCCCATGCCCAGCCACGCCCCCGCCGAGGGCAGCGGCGCCCCGAACGCGAACCCGCACAGCGCGGTGCTCGGCGCGGCGATCCCCGCCGTGAGCCCGGCGACGCCGGCCCCGACCCGTCGGACGCAGGTGAACCAGAGCACGAACGCCACGGCCGTGCCGAGCAGGCCGAGGTACCCCACCGCGAGGAGCACGGCGGGGTCGGCGAACCCGGCCGGGTCCGGGCGTTCGACGACGACCGAGAGCACCAGGAAGGAGGCGGCGGCGACACCGCAGGTCGCCGCCGAGTAGCTCCAAGCGCCCAGGCGTCCCACGACACGGGCCCCGAACAGCGTGAACGCGGCCTCGCACACGGGGAGGGACGCGGCGAGCAGGACCCCGGGGATGTCGGCGCGACTCCACCCGGCGACCGCGACGGCGCCCACGCTGACCACGACCGCGCCGGCCACCAACCGCGCCGGGGGTCGCCCACCCCTGGCCATCGGACCGGCCACGGCGAGCACGATCGGCACGCAGGCGACGGCGGCACCGAACACACCCGGTTCGGTGTGCCGGGTGCCCAGCACCACCGCCAGGTTGAACAGGACCAGCCCGGACAGGGCTCCCGCCACCACCCACACCAGTTCGCGGCCCCGGGGCGGTACGAGCCGGACCCGCAGGCAACGGGCGACCGCCACGATCCCGAGGGCCGCGACGGCGTACCGGGCGGACTGCACCGCGAACGACGGCAGGTGGTGCGTCGCGCCGATGACAGCGACGGTGCTGCCCAGCAACACCATGCCGCCCAACCCCGGCAGCACACCACGCCACGACGGGCCCCGCGGAACGTCCTCATTCGTCATGCGCCCAGCCTGGGCGTCAGTCGGACCGTTCCACAGTGCCACGAACGGCTCGGTAGATTGGTCCAATGACGGGTGGCTCGGACTTCCTCCAGCTCGACGGAAGCCGGGTCCGCCGGGGCGAACGCACCACCTGGCTCGCCGCCAGGCTGCGGGCCGCGATCGCCGACGGCACGCTGCCGTTGGGGGCCCGGTTACCGGCGACCAGGGTGCTCGCCGTCGAGCTGGGATTCTCCCGGGGCACCGTGTCCGAGGCATACCGCCGGCTGGCCGACGAGGGTCTGATCGAGGCCCGCGCCGGGGCGGGCAGCACGGTGGCCGCCCGGCCCGGTGGTCCACCGCCGGCCGCCGCTGGCCGTGCCGGTTCGTCCCGTGCCATCACCACGCCCACCGGGTCCCCCGTCGAAACGGGCGGCGGCCCCGGCGGGCCCTCCGTCATCGACCTGGCCGCCGGACTCCCCGACCTCGCCTCGTTCCCCCGCGCCGCCTGGCTGCGCGCCGAACGGTCGGTGCTCGCCACCGCCTCGGCCCGGCAGCTCGGCTACGGCCCCCCGCAGGGGGTGCCGGAACTGCGGGAACAGCTGGCCGCGTGGCTGGGCCGGTCGCGGGGCGTGGTCGCCGCCCCGGACCGCATCGTGGTCACCTCGGGTGTGTCCGGGGCGCTCAGCCTGCTGGCCCAGGTCCTGCGGGATCGCGGTGTGGACGCGGTCGCGCTGGAGGACCCGGGCGCGGAGGGCAACCGGACGGTGTTGGGGCAGTGGCTGCCCAGGCTGCCACCCGTCGCGGTCGACGAGCACGGGCTGGACACCGCCGCCCTGGCCCGGTCGGGGGCGGGCGCGGTGCTGGTGACCCCCGCCCACCAGTACCCGACGGGGGTGGTGCTCTCCCCGGCACGCCGGCGTTCCCTGCTGGCGTGGGCGGCCTCGCGGGACGGGCTGGTGATCGAGGACGACTACGACGCCGAGTACCGCTACGACCGGGCCCCGGTCCGCGCGGTCCAGCCGCTGTCCCCCCAGACCGTCGCCTACACGGCGAGCGTGTCCAAGACCCTGGCGCCGGGTCTGCGGCTGGGGTGGCTCGTGCCCCCCGACCACCTGCGCGAACCGCTGGTCAGGCTCCGCTGGGCCAGCGACCTGGGTTCGCCGGTCCTCCCCCAGCTGACCCTGGCGCGGCTGCTCGCCGAGGGGGTCCTCGAACGGCACCTGCGGGCGATGCGGGCCCGGCACCGGGCGCGCCGTGACGCGGTGGTCGCGGCGCTGCGCCGGTGGTTGCCGGACTGCCCGGTGCTCGGGGTCGCGGCGGGGCTGCACGTGCTGGTCCTGCTCCCGACCGGCCAGGACGACGCGGAGATCGCCGGCCGCGCCCGGGCGCACGGCGTCCTGGTGCGGCCGTTGAGCCGGCACCGGGTCGCGCCGGGGCGGCCGGGGCTGGTGGTCAACTACGCGGGTCACCACCCGGAACGTTTGGACGCCGCGGTCGGGGTGCTGGCCCGGGTGATCGACCGGAGCCGGCGGCGCCCGGCGGGCCCGAGGATCGCCGTGCGCCGCCCTCCCCCGCCCTGAGCAGCGAGGACACCGCAGGCCGCCCGCGCCCGGAACAACGGGAGCGGCGGTCCCGCCCGAGTTCGCGCTGTCAAGTTCCAGCTGGGTGCGACGGCCTCGGGTCACTCGCACCGGTCACGGTGGTGTCGCGGGGGCTGCTCGGCCATCAGGGTGTCCTGCCCTGCTCCCTACCTCCGGCGCGCGGACCCGTCCGTTCGGGACTGCCGCACGGCGGTGCGGAGCTCCGCCGCCAGATAACCCCGCACCTGCCGTACGCCGCCCTTCGGGTCCGCAACCCGGTCGCGGACCGGGCGGCAGCCGAGTTCGGCCAGGGTTCGCGCGAACCGCTTCGGGTCGACATCACCCAGGGCTGCCACGAGTTCGGCGGTCGGGACGAACTCCCGCCCTCCCTCACCGAGCTCGTCGCCCAGGTGGGCTACCACTGAGGCGAGCGGCTCGGGCAGTCCTTCCGGAGTCCACTCGCCCACCCGGGCGGGTTTCCTGGCTTCCGGGACCGCCGCCTCGGCGCACGCGGCGGACAGCGGGGGATCGGGGTCGTGGCCGGCCGCGTACCCCGTGAGTCGGCCCGCGTGACCGCGAAGTTGCCTTCCCCGCGCGCAGATCGTTCGCCAGTCCTCGTTGGGCAGGTAGTAGGTCCGCACCGTCAGGGCCAGCACCTCGCCGCCCTGGCTGATCTCACCGTCCGGTCGGAGGATGCCCACGCCCTTGTGCGCTGCGAGCAGTCGACTGCTGTCGTAGCCCCGGGTGTTCATCTGCTCGCCCAGAACCATGTTGGAGTCCCGCCAGTCCATGACTCGCAGTGCGAACCGGGAGCCGAGGACGGCGCGCAGTCCCGAGGGGATGGTCCTGGAGTCGGGCCGCTGCGTGGCCAGGATGAGCACGATCCCAGCTGCGGGTCCTTTCTTGGCCAGCCAGGTGAGCAGTTCTCCCACGTATTCCCCGGTGGTCAGCTTCCTGCCCTCCACCGTGATCGACGTCCGGTTCTCCAGAGGCACCTGTACCTCGTCGACCACCAGCACCGTGACCGGCATGTTCAGTGCGTCATCGCGGGAGATCGCCGGGGTGAGCTTGGATTCCGGGCAGGTCGTGTCGTCGAGTGTCCGCATCCGCCGGTAGCGGCCCTGGACCTCGCTGATCAGTTCGATGAGCCAGCCGAGCAACGCGAAGACGTCGTCGGTGTCGTCACCGGCGAGGAACCGGTGCGCGACCTGGCCGGCCGCGTCCCAGTCCTTCCCCGCCTTGAAGTCGGCGACGTAGAGGCGGGCGTGCGGATCGAGGACCGCGCCGGCGACGGCGAGCCGGGCGGCGAAGGTCTTGCCCTGGCGCGGGATCGCTCCGATCAGCAGGGACGTCCACACCAACGGTAGATCCACGCGGCTGCCCTGGGGGTCCCGGCCGAAGGGCACCGGTCGCCACACGTCCCACTGTTCCGCGTCGACCAGGGGCGTGCGGGTCGGTGGTGTGGAGTAGGGGTCCCGGTCGGCCACCCACAGCGCCACGCGCCCGGCATGCCCTCCGCGCCCTCGGACGCGGTTCACGATCAGCTGGACCTCGTCGACCGCGAGCGCCGAGGCCAGTGCCTCCCGGTTCTTCACCACGTCGGCGGCTTTGCGGGTCGCGGGTAGGTCCACGGTGATGGTCCAGCCCTCACCGGCTCGGGTCGCTCGTTCGACCAGGCGAAGGGTCTCGTCATTGCCGAGCAGTTTGGCGTCGCGGAACGCGTCCACCAGCACCTGCGGGTCCAAGCTCCACCGCAGGATCCGGGGGCCGGCCAGAACCGTCCTCCTACCGGGCAGTCCCCCGCCACGCCGACCCAACGCCGCCAGTGCGACGGCCCCGACGGCGCCCACGCACCACGGCCCGGACGGCCCGTGGACCGCGTGGAGGACGGCGAGCGCCAACCCAGCCCCGGCGATGACGCCGAGGGTCACCTTCCACCGGAAGAAACTCAGGGCGCGGATCTCGGTGAACTTGTCGGCAAACTTCCCGGCGTCCCGTGCCGCGTCGGCGTAGTCCCGCACCCGCACCCACCGGCGCCACGACCGGTAGGCGGTGACCAGGCCGCGCAGTACCGCGCCGAGGAAACGGGCCGGGGACCGGAGGATCTCGGCGGTCCCGTCGCGCAGGAGTCGCCGTGCCCGCGTGGTTGGCCTCAGCGGGAGTGGGACCACCGCTGATCGCGACCGCCACTTGGTCAGTCGTGCTCCGAGTCCCTCGGGCGTCATCCGCTGGCTCATGATCCGTTCCGTCCCCGCCTTTCTCCACTCGGGATCACCAGGAGAGCCCTGGTCAGGGTGTGGGCGGTGATCAGGGCGGGGAGTAGCAGCGTGGCGAGCTGGCCCCAGGGGTTGGCGACGTGGGTGAGCAGGAGCCACTGCGCGGTGGTGATGAGGGTGGCGTTGGTCAGCACTCGGCTCGTGACCGACACGACCCGGGTCTCGGTCCGGTTCGCGGCGGTGCGCCGTCCCCGGCGAGCTCCCGCCCGCCACACCAGGACGAGGACGAGGAGGACGAGCGCGCCGCCGAGGACGACGGAGGAAGGGGCGCCGTTGGGGGTCATCGTCGTTCTCCCTGGCTGTCGTCGGGGTCCTGCGTCGACCACGCCCGGTGCAGGTGGCGGATGTCGTCCTCGGTGAGCCCGCCCCACACCCCGACCACGTCGGGGCTGGCGGAGCGGAGTTCGAGTTCCAGGCACGGGTCAGCGACGGGGCAGCCCGCGCACAGGTGGGCCGCGTGGTCCCGTTCGGTGAGACCGTGCGGTGGCTCCGCGGGGCTGCCCTGGGCACAGGCGCCGTCGCGGCGGACGAGCTCGGCGAGCAGGTTGGTGGGGACCCGGCGCAACCGGGTCAGCCGGCGGGAGGTCGCCGCGAGGTCCGGTGTGGGCTCGGTGCTCATCGGGCATCACCACCCGTCCGGCGAGTGGACAGCGGGCCGCGGAGCTCGGCGGTGGTGACGGCCGGGTGGGTGCGGCGCAGCAGGACGCGGATCACGCCAGGTCGCACCGCCCGGCGGACGGTTCTTTCCGGGACTCCGAGAATCCGGGCGGCCTGGCGCGGGGAATGGAATTCGGGACGTGCGAAGTCAGGGCGGGATGGGGGCATGGCGGTGGTCCCTTCACAACAGAATTGTCGATTTCAGCAGCATGTTGCTGAAATCAGCGCACCAATGGACGGGGTGAGCGACGCGGGGCCATGAACCGCGATCAGGTCCCGCGACTAATGCGCTCAGCGGCTACTGTCTGCGCCGAGGCGGAGCGCGGAGGTATGCGTGTCGGACGACTGGGCAGCGGTCGCCAGAGTCATCAACGAGCGGGTGAACC
Organism: Actinoalloteichus caeruleus DSM 43889; assembly: GCF_000429185.2. Classification (GTDB taxonomy): domain Bacteria; phylum Actinomycetota; class Actinomycetes; order Mycobacteriales; family Pseudonocardiaceae; genus Actinoalloteichus_B; species Actinoalloteichus_B caeruleus. The sequence continues at coordinate 2,068,274 of NZ_AUBJ02000001.1, forward strand.
AACTCGGGTGGCGACAGCGGGAACTCGCGGAACGGTCGCAGGTCTCGCAGGCGATCGTGCGGGAGATCCAGCACCACACCGTGGAGCGCCGGCGGAGCGCGCGCACGCTCGAAGCCCTCTCCACCACCCTGGGACTGCACCCGCAGCACCTCCAGGCCGTGTTGGAGGGCAGCACTCCCCCCGAGCCAGGCGAGGCGGTACCGATGCCCGCTGAGGAGGACCGGCTCGCGGCCCGGCTGGCCGCCGTGGAGGAACGACTCGTCGACATCACCGAACGGCTGGACGCCATCAGCGCGGACCTGGCCGACGTCGCTCACCACGTGCGTGCCCGGCAGTGAGGCGAGGACCAGTCCGGTGTGGTGCGTGGCGTCGCGCATACCCAGAATTCAAGGCCCACCAGCGCGGGCATCCCATGAACCGGAACTGCGGAAACACTGCGGAAACACCGCACATGACCTGTTCCCGATGACTCCCGAGAACTCGGCGGAGAATTCATGCACCCCGCGATCAGCAGTTCGGCGAGAACCGCTCCACGAAGCACAGCCCACACGGCTTCGTAGCCCGACATCCGCCACCTCCGCACCAGTAAGTGGATGCCGGCGGCCGGTCCCCCGAGGAGGAAGCTCCGCCTGTGCGCGGACGAGGACCGACCACCAGCCGACCCACGTCCAGGCCTCCTACGTGCTCCGGAAGTGGGTCTCACGACGCGAGTTCGCGTCACCAGCACTGAACAACGTGAGGACGGATGTGAGCACGTGAGTGAGTAGCGGAATCACAAATGACTCCCGCCCCGGCGAATGCTTGGCACCACGCATGACCACCAGCCTGCTGCGCTGAGCGCGACTTCCCTCAGGGCGGGCATACGGAGCCCTGCTCTGACACTGTTCCTGCCGTCGTCCTCGCTGCTCACGTGGAGAGTTGGCGCATGGAGACATCGCCCGGATCCGATGCGACTGGATGATCTTGGGCGTTCGCTGGTCGTGACTCTCGCCGCTCCCGAGTACTCGGAGGGGACGTCCTACCCTGATCCTTGGCCTCGACGAAACCCGGCCCGCGAGGATGCGAGGGGAGCGGGACCCGTGACATCCTCCGCATTCGTTTCGGCACACCCCACGGCCCGGTCTGGCAGCCCGAAGGTGCCGCGGTGACAGCTTCGAGCCGCGAATCGGAGATCCTCCGTGGGAGAACACCCCACTCCGGCAGTCACCCGGCGGCGGGGCAGTGCTTCGACACGCCCCCGCGAACCCGGGTGGCCGGGCGACGCCACCCTTCCCCGACTGACGCTCACAAGGCCGATTCGGGCCCGGGACCGTCGGCGGTCGCCCTCCGCTCTTGTGCGGGTACCCAACGCGACCTTTACTTGCCCTACGCCGACGGCCGACGTGCTCCCGCTCCGCGCGGGGCGGGAGCACCACCAGCGGCCGCACCGAGAGCGAGGAGGACGGATGCCGACCGTGCGCCGAACCTTGGCCGCCATCACGGGAACCCTCATGCTGGGCACCTTCGGGGTACTGCCCACCGCGACGGCGGCGCCACCGCCGTCCACGGCGGACACCGCCCGGGACGCGCCTCGGCAGGAGCCGGCCGAGCGGTGCAGCACGCGTCCCCAGGACAACCCGGTCGACGCGTTCACCGACTACGAGGAGCTGCTGGTCGAACTCGACCGGATCGAGGCGGAGAGCCGGGGACGCGTCCAGGTCGACCAGATCGGCACCTCCAACCGTGGTCGTCTCATCCAGGCCGCGCGGGTCGGTGACGGTGACACGGTGGTGCTGCTGACCAGCGAGATCCACGGGAACGAGAAGACGGGCACCGACGCGATCCTGTGGCTGTTGGACCACCTGGGCCGGTCCAACTCCCGCTTCGCCCAGGAGGTCCGCTCGGAGCTCACGGTGGTCGCCGTGCCGAAGATGAACCCGGACGCGGCGGAGCTGAACCGGCGGGGCAACGACATGACCTGGGACGAGGTCGTGGACCTGCACCCGCAGCTGGCCGGGGCCGAGCCGGCGTGGAACTACATCACCAACGTCCGGCAGGGCCACGACTACGGGCCGCGTCCCGGGTTCGACATCAACCGGGACTACAACCCGGACCTGTCCTACGTGCCCGACGCCGCCGACCTCCCCGGGAACTCGGCGCGGCCCGGCTGGTTCCTGAGCCCGGAGACGCAGGCGGTGCGGGACCTCTACGTGGACCTCACGGAGGAGTTCGGCACGGTCGACACCTACGTGGACATCCACCACCAGGGCCCCTGCTACGTCATGCCGGGCACCGACGACTACGTGACGTTGAGCCTGTCGGGCAAGTTCGTCGCTGACCCGAACACCGAGGAGGGCGCCCGGTACGCCGAGTACGCCGACCGGTACGACCTCGACTACGCCAAGCAGCTGAACGTGGCCGCCTACGACGCGTTGCGGGACGCCTCGGCGCACCGGCCGGAGTTCGCCCACGTCTCCCTCTACCCCCAGGACGTGGACCTGCCTGGTACGGGTCTGGGTTCGTTCGCCCTCAACGGCAGCGGATCGGTGTTGTTCGAGGTGCGGGGGCAGAGCCAGGACCTCGGTGAGCGGCACCGCGTGATGCTCACGCAGGCGGTGTACGTCGGGGTGGAGGGCATCCTGCGGGGCGTGGCCAGCGGCCAGGTGCGGGATCTGGACCCGGCCGACTACGACGCGATCCCGCCCCGGGGTCCGGTGGTGACCACGGACCAGTCGCGCACGCTGGCGGACCCGCTGCTCGACGTGTTGGAGCGGTGATCGGGACGCGACGGGTGGGTTGACCGCTCGCGAGGGGAGCCCCTGACCGCTGGGTCGGGGGCTCCCGGTCGTCGTGGCGTACGGGCGGCGCCGCCGGCCCCTCGGGTCGGTGTCGGGGGTGCCCTGGCTCGCTGGGTGCGGCGGGTCAGGAGGTGGGATCGGGGTTCTGGTGGTGTTCGCCGGTGACGGGGTCCTGCCGCAGGCCGAGCCGGAGGTGTTCGATGTGGTAGACGGCCTCGTCGAGGAGCATGGCGACGTGGCTGTCGTAGAGGCTGTAGACGATGCTGCGGCCGTGGCGGGTGCCGGTGACGAGCCCGAGGTTGCGCAGTAGCCGGAGTTGGTGGGAGACCGCCGAGGTCTCCATGCCGACGGCCTCGGCGAGTTCGGCCACCGGGCAGGGGCTCTCCCGCAGCCGGGTGAGGATGAGCAGCCGGCTCGGGGTGGCCAGCGCCTGGAGGGTGGTGGCCACCGTCGCCGCGTCCTCGGGGGTGAGCCGGGCGGGCGGGGGGTGGTCGGGTCGGCGGTGGCCCATGACGAGATCCTAGAGCACCACATACTTGAAGAACTGTTCATATGTTCTAGTGTTGGTGATGGATGTCGGGAGGCCGTGATGGGGATGTCGTCGTTGTTCGCGAACCGGGACTACCGCCACCTGTTCGGCGCGCAGGTGACCGCGCTGCTCGGGACGGGGCTGGCCACGGTGGCGCTGGCCCTGTTGGCCTACGACCTCGCGGGCCCGCGCGCCGGCGCCGTCCTGGGCACGGCGCTGGCGATCAAGATGGTCGCCTATGTGACGGTGTCCTCGCTCGCCGGCGCCTACGCCGACCGGGTTCCTCGGCGCGCGATGCTGGTGGGGCTGGACCTGGTGCGGGCGGCGGTGGTGGTGGCGTTGCCGTTCGTCACCGAGGTCTGGCACGTGTACGTGCTGATCGCGGTGTTGCAGTCGGCGTCGGCGGCGTTCACGCCGACGTTCCAGTCGGCGTTGCCGGACATCCTGCCCGACGAGGGCGACTACACGCGGGCCTTGTCGGCCTCGCAGCTGGCGTCGAGCCTGGAGACGCTGCTGAGCCCGGTGGTGGCCGCGCTCGTGTTGACCGTCGTGGACTTCCCGTGGTTGTTCGCGGGCACCGCCGCCGGGTTCCTGGCCTCGGCGGCCCTGGTGGTCTCGGCGCGGGTTCCCCGGGCGCGGCCGAGTGGTCGGGTGCGGTTCGTCGAGCGGCTGGGGGCGGGGACGCGGATCTTCCTGGCGACGCCCCGACTGCGGGGGGTGTTGGGCCTGGATCTGGCGGTGGCCGGGGCGGGCGCGGTGGTCATGGTGAACACGGTCAACTACGCGCGGGACGAGTTGGGCCGGTCGGAGACGGAGGTGGCGGTTCTCCTGGCCGCCAACGGGGTGGGGACGATCCTGGTGGCGTTGGCGCTGCCCCGGGTGTTGGAGCGGGTCGCGGAGCGCGGGGTGATGCTGGCGGGCGCGGGGACGCTGTGCGCGGGTGTGGTCGGGGCTGTCGGTTTGTCGCTGGTGGACTCCGGTGCCTGGCGGTGGCCGGTGGCCCTGGGGTGTGGGCGGTGCTCGGCGCGGGGCTGGGCTGGTGTTGACGCCGGTGGGGCGGGTGTTGCGGCGGTCGTCGGGGCCCGGGGACCGGCCGGCGCTGTTCGCGGCGCAGTTCTCGCTGTCGCACGCCTGTTGGCTGCTGAGCTACCCGGTGGCGGGCTGGGTGGTCACCGCCGCCGGGTTCACCACGGGGTGGGTGCTGCTCGCCGCGCTCGCGGTCGCCGGAGCGGTGACCGCCGTGGTGGTGTGGCCGGCGGAACGACCGTCGGCCGTTCCGCCGGCGCCGATGCGGCGGAACGGTGGCACGCGTCTCGGCGCCCCCGGGCGGTCGGGCGAGGACGCGGCCGGCTCCCCCACCGGGCGGTGAGGGACCCGGGCGCTGGAGGACGCCGTGCGGTCCCAGCTCCGCGTGCACGGCACGCCCCCGGCGCCCTAGCCCTGAAGGCCCACGACGAGCAGGCCGGCGAGGTTGATGAGGTTGTGCAGCACGATCGCCGGCAGGAGGCTGCCGGTCCGCTCCCGCACCCAGACGAAGAAGATCCCGGCGACCAGGGTGCTGAGCACGTATCCGAGTTGGACGGTGAGGCCGTCGACCGGGTCCACGACGAGGCCGTGCCCGAGGGCGAACAGCAGGCTGGTGATGAGCATGGCCCAGGTGGCGCTGATGCCGGCGATCCGGCGGCGGGCGGGCAACGCCTGGAGCACCAGGGAGAACAGGATCCCCCGGAAGAGGAACTCCTCCCACAGGCCGGGCATGACGGCGCTGTTGACGAAGGCCTCGGCGGTGGGTTCCGCGGACGGACCCATCCCGCCGACGGCGTACTGCACCACCAGGGCGCCGAGCGCGCCCCCGCGACCAGGGTCCACGACCCGGGTTTGGGCCGGGTCAGGCCCACCCCCTCCGGGGTGAGGCGGGGCCAGGCCAGGAGGAGACCGGCGGCGAAGGCCAGGGCCAGCAGTTGGCCCTGCCAGTTGCGGTCGAGGGACTCGAAGGGGCCGACGCGGGGCAGTGTCGTGAGGACGAGCACCGCGCCGTGCGCGCCGGCGACCGCCAGCAGGAGCCGTGCCGGGCTCGCGGGGTCCCGGTGGTCCTCGGGGCGGTCGGCCACCGGGGCGGGGCACCGGCGGGGACGACGGCCGCCCGCCGGAGGGTGAGCCAGACGCCGGGGCCGCAGAGCAGGGCCACGACGAGCAGGTGCAGTGCCCAGGTGAGCAGGGCGGCGGTCACGGTGGTCAACGGGGGTCCTCGGTTCGGTGGCCGCCGGGGCGGGCGCGGTCGCGCGACGGAAGGTCTCGGCGAGTTCGGTGGCGTAGTGGGCCGGGTCGATGTCGGGTTCGCGGGCGAGGACGGCGGGGACGGCTTCGAGCGCGGCGAGCAGGGTGGCGGCCATCAGCGTCGGGGTGAAGGCCCCGTACTCGCCGGCGGCCTGGCCGTCGGCCAGTAGCCGCTCGAGGTCGGCGCGGCCCTGGTCGGGCCCGGCGTCGGCGGGTGCCATGCCGGCGGCCCGCAGCTCGGCGAGCGCGGTGAGGTCGCGGAGGTGGCCGGCGGCGTAGTGGACGTTGTGGGTGATCAGTGCGACCAGGGCCTCGGGGTAGGAGGCAGGGTTGGGCGTGGCGTCGCGGAGGCCGCGCCGCAGGTCGTCCACGACGCTGCTGGCCGCCTCGCGCATGAGGTCCGCGCGGTCGGCGAAGTGGTAGGAGATCAGCGAGGGGCTGATCGAGGCCCGGCGGGCGATGCGCGCGTAGGAGGCGCGGCCGTACCCGACCTCGCTGATGGTGTCGACGGCGGCGCGCACGATCTGTTCGCGGCGGGCCCGTTCGATGAACGACCTGCCCTGTTCGCTCGTCCCGTTTTTTGAATGCGCCACCAGTTTATTGTTCACCTGTTCAGGGCGTGGGTCAAGGCACGTCGCCCGCCCACGGCCACCGGTCCCCGCCTCGCCCTCGGCCGGCGGCCCGACGTCCCCCGGGCCGGGGAGCACGCCGGGCCGGGTCACCTTCCTGACAGCGCCCAGGTCCGGTTGCTGACCGTCGACGCCCTGTTCCCGTGTCGTTCGGCGCGCGAAGCTTGTCCCTGTCACCGAGAGCGGAGACGGCCCCACCGGAAGAGGACGGGACCGCCGCGACGGGCCGGAACGCGAACCGGCGAGGTGACGGACCACCACGACGCGAAGGGAGGAGGGCGACATGCCAGCGGATCTGTCATTCACGTTCGCGAACGACGATTTCTACGAGCCGCTTGCCGAGGCCCCGCCCGGCACCCGCTACACGCCCACCCGGATGCCCCCCGGCTGGGACCGTGCCGACCAGGACGTGTGGACCCACTGGAGTCCGCCGCAGGCGCCGCCCCCGCCCGACCACGGTTGGAAGGTGCACGTCTCCAGCACCCCGGGCAACGCCCCGGCCGTCCTGGACGTCGTCGCTGCCGCCTGCGTGGACCTGGGTATCCCCTTCAAACACCTGGCCGGCCGCACCTACTTCCTGCTCCTGCACGGCAAGCACGCCTCCCGGCCGCAGAGCGGCAAGTTCTGCGCCCTCTACCCGGCCGACCCCCGCCAGGCCCACGAGGTCCTGCGTCGCCTGGAACACGACCTCGCCGGGGTGCCCGGCCCCTACGTGCTCACCGACCGCAGGTTCGGCTCCTCCCGGTGCGTCTCCTACCGCTACGGCGCCTTCCGCTCCCGTTACCGGCTGGAGGCCGACGGCACCCGCACCCCGGTGATGGCCGCCGCCGACGGGGACGAGATCCCCGACGACCGCCGCCCCGAGTTCCACCTCCCCGCCGGCGTCGCGGACCCCTTCGTCGAGGCCGAACCCGACCTGTCCGACGGTCCGGTCGCCTTCCACGGCTACACCTTCGACGCCGTGCTCCAGCACAGCAACGCCGGCGGCGCCTACCGGGCCACCGACGCCACCGGCCGGCAGGTCTTCCTCAAGGAGGCCCGGTCCCACGTCGCCCACTCCGGCCGCGACGTCGACGCCCACGCCCGGCTCACCGCCGAGTACCTGGTGCTGCGGGCCCTGCACGCCAGGGCACCCGGACTGGCACCGGAACCCGTGGACCGGTTCGACCACTGGGAGCACGCCTACCTGGCGACCGAACTGGTCCCCGGCCGGCCCCTGAGCAGGTGGCTGATGGCGAACAACCCCGCCATCCGCGTCGACCAGCCCGCCGAGGCCTTCACCGACTACTACCGCAGGTGCGGGTTGATCCTGGACCAGTTGCGCGACCAGCTCGACCGCCTCCACGAACTCGGCTACGTGTTCGTCGACGTCAGCCCGCGCAACGTGCTGGTCGACGACGAGGACCGCGTCCGGCTGGTCGACTTCGAGTCGACGCAGCGCCGGGACGCCACCATCCAGCCCCTGGCCACCCCCGGATTCGTCCCGCCGGAAGCCCTGAGCCCCGACGGCCGGGCCACGCTCGACCCGGTGCGCTACGACGACTACGGGTTGGCCGCGATCGCGCGGATGATGCTGGTCCCGACCATCCAGGTCGCCGAACGCAGCCCCTCGGCCGTGGACCACGTGACGGCCGCGCTGGAGGAACGCGCCCCGCTGCCGGCGACCCTCTGGGCGCGGGCGGACCGGTTCCGGGGCGTGCCCGCTCCGGGGCCGGCGCTGCCCTCCCCCGAGGCGGTGGCCGCCGAGCCCCACGAGTGGCTGAGCTGGCTACGGGACCACACCGCCAGCGCACTGCTCGCCCTCGCCGAACCCGACCACCCGCGCCGGGTCTTCCCGACCATCCCCGACGGGCACCGGAGCAACACCCGGTGCGTGGCCTACGGCAGCGCCGGCGTCCTGCACGCCCTGCGGATGGCCGGACACCCGCCGGCGCCGGCGCTGGTCACCCGACTTCGCGACGAGTCGCTGGCCGGGTGGCGCGACATCCCCCCTGGCCTGTTGTTCGGCAGCGCCGGCATCGCCTGGGTGCTCGCCCAGGAGGGCGAGTGGGATGCCGCCGAACGCCTCCTCCGCCACGCCGGCCGGCACCCGCTGGTGACCCGCTCGGCCACCCTGGGCGGCGGATCCGCCGGCCTGGCACTGGCCGAACTGTCCCTGTACTGCCGCACGGGCGAGGAGTCGGCCCTGGACCGCGCCCGAGCCCTGCTGGAGACGCTGCCCACCGGCGAGGGCCTGACGCCCCTGCTGGGCGGCGACGACCGCTCCGGACTGGCCCAGGGCCGGCCCGGCGTGGCGTTGGCCCTGTACTACCTGGGTCGGCTGACCGGGGACGACGCGCCCCTGGAACGCGGGCTCGACCTGCTCCGCGCCGAACTCGTCCACGCCCAGCCGTGGGAGACCGGGGCGCTCGGGTTCCGGGTCTCGGCCAGGGACCGGCGCACCATGCCCTACCTGTACGCGGGCAGCGCCGGCTACGTCCACGTGCTCGCCCGGTACCTCGCCTGGCGGCCGGACCCGCACCTGGCGGACGTGCTCGACCGGTGCGTGCGGGGCCTGCGCGTGCGGTTCACCATCGGCGGCGGGCTGTTCACCGGCCAGGCGGGGATGGGCTTCGTGCTCGGTGAGACGGCACGACTGCTGGGGGCCCCGGCGTCCACCGAGGACGCCGTTGCCTCCGGGCGGGCCCTGTTCCACCACGCCGTCCCCCACGCCACGGGCGTGCGGTGGCCCGGCCTGCACGGCAACCGGTTGAGCGCCGAGCTGTGGAGCGGCGCGGCCGGTGTCCTGCTCGCCCTGCACCAGCTGGTCGACCCGGCGCCCGACCGCCTGTTCACCCTCGACCTGCCGGTGGCCGAACGGACCGGCCAGCCCGCCACGACCCGAACCGGGACGGCGCCGGCCCCGGTCTGACCGGCCCTGTCGGCCGTCGGACTCCGCGCCGCCCCGCCACCACCGACTTCCCTCCCACGACCGGTGGGAGGGGTGGAAGAAGAAGGAGAACCACCATGAACGACGCCCTGCGCCTCCAGGTCCAGCCCGACGCCGAGAACGACGTCGAGGACGACGCCCCCATCAGCACCACCAGCCTCGCCATCTGCGACATCGGGGAACAGATCTCCTGACCCCGAACCGGAACCGCGTCCGACCCGGTACCACGTCCGGACCCGCAACCGGCTCCAGACCGGGGAACGCGCAGCGCACCACCACTGATCCCGCGAACCCCAGCACCACGCCGCACCACACACACCACACACGAAGGAGAACCACCATGAACGACGCCCTCCGTCTCCAGGTCCAGCCCGACGCCGAGAACGACGTCGAGGACGACGCCCCCATCAGCACCACCAGCCTCGCCATCTGCGACATCAAGGAGATCTCCTGACCGGAACCGGTTCCGGGCAGCGCCGCCACCGCATGGCCCCGTGGTGGCGGCGCCCCGGCCCCGCCGGGGACGACCACGTCCGCCGGTCCCCCACGAACCAGCCGCCCGCGACGCGGGAGGCGAGATCCGCTGGCCGGTCGGGCACGGCGGCCCGGGCCGCCGTGCCTGGCGGCGGATCCGACCCGGGGTGCCGGGCCCAGCGCCGAGAGGCGGCCACGAACACCCGCCCCCGGCCCACCCCTCCCGTTCCCCTTCCCGTCCTTCCCCTTCCCGCGAGGAGTTCCCGCCATGAGCGAAGCGCTCGCCCTGGCCGGCATGGAGTTCGGCGACGACATCGACGACGACGCCCCGATCAGCGTGCTGTCGGTGTCCTACTGCGACGACGCCTTCTTCGGCTGATCCCCGGCCGGACCCGACCCCAGGAGCCGCCATGACCACGTCCCGTCCGGGCGTCCCGTCGCGGCCACGCCGCGACCACCTCCCGCAGCGGCGTGCCGCCGACATTCGCGGCCGCGACCACCACCGGGTCCCCGCCGGGGCCGGCCCCCGCGATGTGGCAGCCGGGCGAGCGGTCCGCCCCAGCCCGCCGCGTCACCGCCGGTGGCGGCCCTCCCCGTGCCCCACGGCCTCCCGGTTCGGCGACGCGCCCCCCACGACCGGATGCCGCTCCACCCGGCGCAGCGGCCCGCGCTGTCCCCGCACCGCGCGGGGGTGCCGGCGATGACGGCCCGCACCGTCGCCGACCGCGACTTCCGGTTGTTCCTGGTGGGTCAACTCGCCTCGGTGTTCGGCGGCACCCTGACCACGACCGCGATCTCGGTGATCGCGGTGACCGGCCTCGGCGCCGGCCCTCGGGACGTCTCCCTGGTGGTGGCCGCCGGCATGCTGCCGGCGCTGCTGTTCGGACCGGTCTGCGGTGTCCTGCTCGACCGGGTCCGGCGCCCCAGGAGGGCGTTGATCGTCGCCGACCTGGGCGCGGCGGCGATGGTGGGGGCCTGCGCGGTCGCCGGTCTGACCGGGACGCTGAACCTCGGCTGGCTGGTGGCGCTCAACGTGGTGCTCGGCGTGGTCCACCTGACGGTGAACGGGCTCTACTTCTCCCATCTGCACTCGCTCGGGGTGTCGGACGTCGGTCGGGCCCGGGGCCGCCTCCAGTCCTCCGAGATGCTGGCCAGCTCCGTGGCGGGTTCCCTCGCCGGCCCGGTGGCCGCCGGGCTCGGGGCGGCGGTGCTGTTCGTCGGGGACGCCCTCGCCTACCTGTTCAGCGCCTACTGCCTGGTCCGGTTGCGTTCCCCCGACCACCGACCACCGTCCGGCCAGGCCAGGAAGAAGTTGACGGAGGAACTGGCGGACGGGCTGCGGGCGCTGCGGGGCAACCGGCTGCTGCTCGGCTACGCGGGGTTCCTCGTGCTCAGCGGGGTCGCCGCCAGCGGCATCGCCACCCAACGGGCGGTGTTCCTGCTGGACACGGTCGCGCTGCCGGTCGCCCTGTACACGCTGCCCACCGTGCTCGCCACCCTCCTGGGCGCCGGTGGCGCACTGCTCGCCCCCCGGCTGCTCGCCCGGGGGCACACCCCGCGCCGGCTCCTGCTGGTGGGACTGTCCGCCGCGGCGGTCGCCGGCGCGGTGCTGCCGCTGGCCGGTGGCCCGCTGGGGTGGGTCGTGACGGTGTCGGCGTTGAGCATCGCGCTCCCCCTGTTCTTCGGGGGGCTCGCGAACATCGCGCTGGTGACGGTGATCGCCGACGACGTGGGGGACTCCTACTTCGCCAGGATCACCACCCTGCTCGGCTCGGTGGGGACGCTGGCGAACACGGCTGGCGCGCTGCTGGGAGGGGTGTTGGGGGAGGCGCTGGGCACCCGGGGCGGGATCTGGACGTGCGTCGGGGTGAACCTGGTGGCCGTCGCGGTGCTGTTGGCGGTGGCCGGCCGGCGCCCCGCCCGCTCCGCCACCGACCCGGTCGCGGCGGACGCCGACCACGCGCGGGCGACCCCGGGACCCTCCCGGGAGGACACCACCGCCCCGCCCGGCGTCGGGCCCGACGTCGAGGCGCCCCGCTCGGACGCGGCGCAGCCACCGCCACGGACCCTCACGGGAGGGAGGACACGATGAGCCCGGTCTACCCCGAGTGCCCCCGGACCGAGCGGATCGAGCTGGTGCACGGCCTGCGGGTCGACGATCCCTACCGGTGGTTGGAGGACCCGCTGTGCCCCGCGGCCCGCGACTGGGTCGCCGCCCAACAGGCGCTCGCCGAGGTCCACCTCAACGGCCTGCCCGGCCAGTCCGGTATCCGGCGGCTGCTGCGCGGCCTGGTCACCGGGCCGACGGCGTCCCCGGTGAAACCGGCCGGGGCCCGCCGGTTCCGGGTGGGGCGGTCCTCCGCGTTGCGGCGGTGGACCCTCCAGGTCGCCGACGAACCGGACGCGCCGTGGCGGGCGGTGGTGGACACCGCCCAGTTGGGCGGGGACGGGGTGACGGTGCGGCGTTGGCAGCCCTCCCCCGCCGGCCGCTACCTGGCCGTGCAGACCACGGTGGACGGCGCCGAGGACATCACCCCGCTGAACGTGGTCGACGTGGCGGCGCGGCGGGTGGTGGAGACCTCGCCGTTGACCCGCTACTCCTCGGTGTGCTGGCTGGCCGACGAACGGTCCTACTACTACGCCCGCCGACACCTGGACCGCCCGGGCAGCGGGGTCTACCTGCACCGGGTCGGGCACCCGTGGATCACCGACCAGCTGGTGACCGGCGACGACGAGCCCGTCACCCGCTACCACCTGGCCCTGTGGCACGACCGGTGGCTGGTGGTGTGCCGCCGGCACGGCACCAGCCGGGACACCACCCTGCTGGTCGCCGACCGGCACGCCGACGGCGAGGTCCGGGGGCTGGAGCTCACCGGCACCTCGGTGGGCGGGGTCCTGGTCGACCACGGAGGACGGCTGTTCGCGGTGACCACCGAGGGCGCGCGTTTCGGCCGGCTCGTCGCGGCCGACCCCGACGCGGACGGCGCCTGGCGGTCCTGGCGCACCGTGCTGCCCGAGCAGCCACCGTCCGTGCTGACCTCGGTGAGCCTGGCCGGTGTCGAGGGCGCCGAACGCCTGGTGGCGTCGCGCACCCTCGACGGCTACAGCTCGCTGACCGTGCACGATGCCACCGACGGCCGGCTGTTGACCGACGTGCGGTTGCCCGGACCGGGCACCGTGTCGGCGGTCAACCCCACCGACCACCCGTTCGTCCTCGCCGTCAGCTACACCGACTGGGTGACACCGTTGTCGGTGTGGCGGGTCGACGTCCGCACCGGGGACATGACGCCGACCGAGGCGGTGACCCGCCGCGACGAGGTGGAGGTGCTGCGCACCAGCTACCCCTCCGACGACGGCACCGAGGTGCCGATGACGATCCTGGCGCTGCGCCAGCGCGGCGGCCGTCGGCCACGGCCGACCGTGCTCACCTGCTACGGGGGCTTCGGGATCACCTTCCGCCCCGGGTTCCAACCCGACGCGCTCACCTGGGTGCTGGCCGGCGGGGTGATGGCCATCGCCGGGGTGCGTGGCGGCGGGGAACGCGGCCGCCAGTGGCACCTGGACGGCGCCGGACCGCACAAACCCAACGCGGTGCGCGACCTGCACGCGGCCGGCGACCACCTGGTGCGCCGCCGGTGGACGCGGCGGCCGCAGCTGGCGCTGCTGGGCGGCAGCAACGGCGGACTGGTGGTCACCGCGGCCACCGTGCAACGGCCCAAGGCCTACGCGGCGGTGTCCAGCGCCGGCGCCCCCCTGGACATGGTCCGCTACGAACGGTGGGGGCTGGGCCGCGCGTGGCGCGCGGAGTACGGGGACGTCAGGGACCTCGCCGCGTTGGCGACCCTGCTCAGCTACTCGCCGTACCACAACGTGCGTCCCCAGCGCGGCAGGTTGCCGGCGATGCTGTTCACCACCGGGGAGAACGACACCCGGGTGGACCCGGCGCACTCGCGGAAGATGGTGGCCGCGCTGCAACACCGCACGAGCGGCGGGCCCGTGCTGCTGCGGGTCACCCCCGGCACCGGGCACGTCGGCGGGGGGCGCGAGTCGGAGGCCCTGGCCACGGCGATGCTGGCGTTCCTGGCCTGGCACACCGGGCTGAGGTTCGACGACGACGGCTGACCGGGCCGGCACGCGTCCGCGACGGCGCGCGCCAACCGGACCGGGCACTCCCGGGCCGGCGAGGACGGGCGAGACGGGGGCGAGGACCGTGGGCGGGACCGGGTGGGAGCACCGGCGGCGCGGCGGGGGCTCGGGCCGGGGATTCCCCGAGCGGCCGTGTCGGCCCGACACCGGGCCCGTCCGGGCCCGCTGGGCCGGCGGATCGGCGGTCCCGAGTCCCCGGGCGGCGGGCGGGCCGACGTGCGTCGCCGGCGGCGGCCGCCGAGGTCCCCTCGCGGCCCCACCGCGCGGCGGTCGCCCCGACCGGGGCGGTCGTCCGACCATGACCCCGGGACGACCGCGGCCCACGCCGCGCCGGAGGCCGCCTGGCCCGGCCGGGCACCACCACCCCACGGCTCCGGAATCCCCCGGCGGTGAAGGGCGGGCCGGGGCGACGTCGAACGCCGCGACCGCCGGAGCATCCCCGGCCGACGGGTCATCCCCGGCCGGCGGGGCCCGACCGGGCACCGGGCCGGCCGGGACCGCCACCGAGGGGGCCGGGCGGCGTGGGGCTGCTCCCCGCCCCGACCGTCGCCGCGTTGGGCCGGGCACCGCCCGCCGGTCCCCGGCCCGGCCCGCTCCCACCCGTTGACCCGCCGCCCGCGGCGCGGTGGCCCGCCGGACGCCTCAGCGGTGCTCGGCGGCCAGCTCCACCAGTCCCGCCCGGTCGGCCCGGCCCGTCTTGGTGATCAGGCTGGCCACGTGCTTCTCCACGGTGCGCGGCGAGATGTGCAGGCGGGTCGCGATGGCCTTGTTGCCCAGTCGGTGCACGAGCAGTTCCAGCACCTCGAACTCGCGGGAGGTGACACCGAGTTCCCGCAGCCCCACCGGGACCCGGTCGGTGCCGGCCCTGCGTTGCCGCACCGGCGCTCCCACCTGCCGCAGCAGCGCCCGGCAGGCGCTCGCCGGGGCGGCCACGCCCCGCTGGTGGAAGTACTCCTCGGCCTGCCGCAACCAGCCCGCCGGCTCACCCCACCCACCCCCGTGGGCGGCCTCGGCGACCAGCCGCAACCCCAGCGCCCGGCCGAGGGGGTAGGGCTCCGCCGCGTCCAGGGCGCGGCGGGCGGCGTCCTCGGCCCGGCCCGCGTCCCCGTCCCGCCCGTGCAGCACCGCCGTCGCCAACAGCACGAACTGCCGGTTCCACCGCATCCCGCCCGCCGGGGCGGCGGTCACCTCGGCGTGCTCGGCCCAGCCGGCGTCCCCGGCCACCACCCGCAGCAGCAGGTGCAGGCCGTGCCGCCCGGCGAGGAAGAAGGTGGTGGGGTTCTCCGCCTGCGCCGCGAGGACGGCGGCGAACTCGGCGCCGGCCGCCGCGTGGTCCTCCTCCAGCAGCGCGCACACCGCCCTGGCCAGTCCCAGGGCCAGCGGCTGCTCCTGCGAACCGGGGCCGCCGTGCCGGGCGAACTCCGCCAGTTCGCGGTCCATGCCCGGCCGGTCGGCCCGGTGCGCGGACAGGACCGCCCTGGCCATGAGCACGTAACGGACGACCGCCGTCAGGTGCAGCCGGGTGGCGTCGGCGAGCACCGCGTCCAACCGGTGCGCCGCGACCTCGTGGTCGCCCCGCAGGACGGTGTCCAGGGCGAGGATCGCGTCCACGTTCACCGCCAGCGGCAACGCGCCCACCCGCAGCGCCTCCACCCGGGCGTGGGCCAGGACGCTGGTGTCCCCCTCGGCGAGCCAGGCGTTCCCGGCCAGGCCCATCAACGCGTAGATCCGCCAGATCGGCAGCCGGTGCTCCTCGGCCACCCGGCGGGCGCGGTCGAAGTGCCGCCACGCCTCGTCCAGGTCCCGTTCCCTGGCGACGGTGCCGATGGTGCGCCACGCCTGGCAGGCGATGACCGGCAGCGGAACCCGGTCGGTGGCCGCCACCGCCCGCCGGGCCAGCTCCTCGGCCTCCCGGGTCCGGTGCCGTCCGGGCGCGTTCAACGCCAGCGACGCGGCCACCGCGTCAACGGGGGCGGTGTGCTCGGGGGCCGCGTGCTCACCCAGGAGCCGGCGGGCCTCCCGCACCTGGGCGATCCCGTCCTCCCAGCGGCCGGCGATCTGGGTGACCCAGGCGAGGCGGACGTGCAGGGCGGCGCGGCGGGTCCGGTCGGCGGCGGTGCCGTGGTCGTCGAGGGTCCCGGCGAGCTCGAAGGCCCGTTCCAGGTTCCCCGCCTCGGCCAGCGCGTAGAGCAGGGCCTCCACCACCTCCGCCCGGCTGGTGGGGTCCCCGTGGTCGGACAGCAGCCGTTCGGCCTGCTCCAGCAGGGTGATCGCGGACTGCGCGGCCCCGTCGGCCAGGGCACGCCGGCCGGCCTCCAGGTAGTGCCCCGCCGCCACCGAGGTCTCCCCGGCGGCACGGCGCAGCACCGCGGTGAGCTGGCACCACTCGCCCGGCAGGTCCGGGTGCAGGGCGGTGACCACGTCGGCCGCCCTGGCGCTGAGGGCGGCCCGGTCGGTCGGGGTCAGCCGGGCCAGCAACGCCTCCGCCGTCAACGGGTGTTGGAAGGCGTACCAGTCGGGGCCCCGGTCGTCGGAGGCGACGAGTTGCGCGGCCACCGCCGACTGGAGGTGGCCCAGCAGCGTGTGGTCATCCATCCCGGTGACGCGTTGCACGATGGACAGCGGGAACCGGCGGCCGAGGACGGCGGCGGCGGAGAGCAGCGCCTCCCCCTTGGGGCCGAGCCGGTCGGCGCGTTGGGTGATGCTGCGCACCAGGGTGTCCGGCACCTCGGTGCGCAGGGCCCGCACCAGCTGCCAGCCCCCGGCGCCCGGCACCAGCCGGCCCGCGCTGACCATGCCCCGCAGCAGTTCCTCGACGACCAGCGGATTGCCGGCGCTGTCCTCCCACAGCCGGTCGGTGACCTCGATTGGCACCCGCTCCGGGTCGCTGTCCAGGCAGGACGCCGCGAACACCCGTACCTGCGCCGCGCCGAGCCGTTCCAGGTGCAACGCCCGGCCGGTGTCCCGGCGGGTGGCCGAGTCCGCCAGGTCCAGCGCCGCCCCGGGTTCGGAGCGGACGGTGGCCAGGAGCACGCCGGGCTGGAGGTCGAGGTTGTCGCACAGGTACTCCACGACCGCGAGGGTCTCCAGGTCGGCGTCGTGCAGGTCGTCGAGGACCAGCAGGCAACCCCGCTCACGTCCCACGACACCCATGAGCCGCAGCAGCGCCTCGGCCAACACCACGAACGAGGCGTCCCGTTGGGTGTCGCCGTGATCCCAGTCGGGCACCAGCCGCCCCAGGACGGGCCGGTAGGGGCCGAGATCGGCTTCGATGGCGGACGCCCCGCCCCGCACGAGGGAGAGCAACGCCTCGGCCAACGGACGGAACGGAACCGAGGGCCCGAACGATCCCGCCCGGCCGCGCAGCACGACCATGCCGGCCTCGTAGGCGGTACCGACCGCCTCGGCGGCGATCCGGGACTTGCCGATCCCGGGTTCGCCGACGACGAAGAGCGCGGAGCCGCGGCCCTTCCTGGCGTTGGCCAGGGCGGCACCGAGCTCCGCCAGCTCCGTGTCCCGTCCGATGAGGAGTGGCGCACGGATCCGCATACCGGGACTCTAACGACCCGGTACACGCAGCGACCGCTCGTTCACGGATTCGCAACGTCGTCGACCCGGCGACGCGGTAGGGCTCAGAGCTGCGTTCCCGGGCGCTGACGGTGGTCAGCGGCGGCAACCCGGAGGTGACGATCGCGCTGAGGGTGAGACCGGCGAGGACGCTGACCCGCGCCCCGACCGACAGGCGGGCAGGCGTGCGGGCCTCGCCGATCGGGTGGTCGTCCACGTTGGCGTGGGTCGGCGCCACGGGCGGCGCGTCGTGGTCGGTGCCGGCGGGGGCGGTGGTGGGGCGGTGGTCGGCGGTCATGGCGTTCTCCTCGTGGTGTCGGCGGGTGCCTCGTCGGACGGGAGGTTCCCGGGAATCGGGGGTGGTGGGTGTGGGTCGCGGGTGGTGCGGTGTCCGACTCCGGGGTGCTCCCTCCCGGGAACCGGACGTCGGGGTCGGGGCGCCGGTCAGGGACCGTCCCGCTGGGGCCGCCCGCGCGCCCGCCGCTCCACCACCTCCGGGGCGGGCCCCGGCGGGACACCGGTGGTGCCGGTACCCCACCTGGCGGTGGTCGGCGGCCGGGGTCCCGGGTGCAGGGCGAGCACGGAGGGCACCACGTCGGGCAGGGCGAGCCGCAGCAGCCCGTACCCGATGCCGGCCAACCCGGTCAGCAACCCCGGGGTGGTCAGGCCGGACGGGGTGCCGCACCGAGGACCGGTCCGTTCCAGGGCGCCCAACACCCGGGCCTGTCCGCGTTCGGCGGCGCCCAGCAGGTCGGGGCGACGGCGGGTGAGGGCGGTCAACGCCTCCACCACGCCCAGTTCTCCGTGGCAGGGGGTCAGGTCGGCGCGGGCCTCCCGCACGGTCAGCGCCTCCAGCGCCGCGTCCGGCAGCGGGTCGGTCCCACCCGATGCCCCGGGCGGGCCGCTGCCCGCGCCCGCCCACGCCAGGGCCGGACCGGCGATGCCGTGGCACCACGCGGAACCCCCGCGTGCCAGCAGCTCCCGGGTGGCCGCGTCCAGCAGCGCGGCACCGGAGGTCGTCAGCGACGGCCGCGCGGGCAGCACGGCGCCGGCCCGCAGCAGGGCCCACCCGACACCGGCCGTGCCGTGCGGGAACGACGGATCGCCGCCGCCCCCCGACGGTCCACCGCCCAGGCCCCCGTCCCCGGCGACGTGGCGGTGCAGCCGGTCCGCCAGCGGCGCGAGCACCTCGGCGGCCTCCGGGGATCCCGTCTCCTCGTGCACCGAGGCCAGCACCGCCACCGCCCCGGCCCAGCCGGTCGCCAGACCCACCCCGTGCTCGGGGGCCTCCCCCTCGGGCCGGGCCGAGGCGGTGCGGCCGAGCAGCGGCAGCGACCGGTCCAGCCAGGCGCGGGGCTCCGGGTCGTCGAGCAGGGTGGACAGCCGCGCCAGGGCGTAGCTGATGCCGGCGAGGCCCTGGAACGCCCCCACGCCCACGGTCGTCGCCAGGGCCGGTTCGGCGTGGAACGCCGCCAGCAGCGCCGGCAGCGGGCGCACCGCGCGACGGGCCAGCCCGGTGTACCGGGGTATCCCGGTGAGCGCGCCGAGCTGGGCGAGGAACACCGCGACCCCGCAGTACCCGTCACCCAGGCCGGCGCCCATCGGCAACACCGCCCAGTAGCGGTCGTCCACCGGTTGCAGCCCGAGCCAGTTGGCCCGCCGCTCGTCGTGCTCGGCGGTGGCGACCAGTGAGTCGCCGATCGCGCATGCCGCGGTGAGCAGGCGGTCCACGTCGGGGACCACCAGGGCGGTGGCGCCGGCGGGGACGGCCCGCGCGTGGTGGGACACCGCCGGGGTCCGGGTGTCCAACGCGGCCCGGATCAACCACTCCTGGTCGCGCCGGTCCACCTCGTCGAGCGCGCGCACCTTGCCGAGGACGGCGTCCAGGCCGGCGACCGGCAGCCGGTCGGGCACCACCCGGCCGGAGCCGGTGTGGACGTCCCGGCTGTCGGGGGTGGTGGTGAACAGCGGAACATCGCCCCGCCACAGCTCCGCCACCTCGCAGGGCACCAGGTCCCGCAGTTCCGGGCTCTGGGACAGCACAGCGAAGGCCCGGTCCCGGTCGGCTCCGGAGCGCACCGCGTCCGGGTGGGTCGATTCGGCCAGCAACGTCGCGTAGACGCTGGTGTCGCGGAACACCACCCGCTGCTCGGTCCCGGCGCAGTCCCGCAGCGGCCCGCCGTCGGCCAGCAGCTCGGCCCGGTGCGTGAGAACGGCCTCGTAGGTCGCGCGGAACCCGCCGACCAGGCCGTCGACGTGGGCGGCCGGTTCGACGTCCGGCGCCCCGGGCAGGCCCGGCCGGTTGCTGGCGGCCTCCACGGTGCCCGGGACGCGCTCCAACCGCATCGTGTCCCGCCCGGTGTCGACCCACCGCACCCCGTCGTCGGGGTGCCGCGCGCCCGGGTCGCCCCCCAGCCCCGACAGGTCCACCGCGCCCTCCGGCCCCAGCAGCATCCTCGGGAGCAGCGCGGTGCGGTGCACCGAGGCGAGCAGCGCCGTCAACGCCGGATCACCCCCGGTGGTGGTGCCGGGTGGGAACGCCGGGTGGAACAGGGTCTCCACGTCCACGACCACCGGGTGCTCGCCGTGCGCCACCAGGTTCTCGTAGTGGACGTCGGTGCCGTCCACCAGGTACAGCAGGGCCAGCAGGGCGCCCTGCCGGCGGTAGAAGCGGTCCACCCCGGTCAGCTCGGCGCACGGCAGGTGCTCGACGAACTCGGCCCACCCGTAGCCCCGGCCGGCCAGCTGCCGCACCGCCCGCAATCCCAGGTCCGGGACCCGGGCGTCCACCCAGTCGACCAGGCGGGTGAAGCGGAGGGACAGGTCGACGGGGCGCGGCTTGTGGACGATCCGCCGGCCGTCGGCGAAGTGGAGCACGGCCACGGTCCGCCCGCCCCGATGCCGGTCACCCATCCCCGGCGTGACCCGCACCAGCGGACCGGGATCGGTGCCCCCCAACAGGGTGGCGACGATCGCCGCCCGGTCCCGCAGGTAGCGGCCCACCAGTTCGGCCGCCGACTGGGCGTCCTGGGTGATGGTCTGGGCCAGCAGCCGGGCCAGCACCGGGTACCGCCGGACGAACCCGGTCAGGCCGGCCCTGGTCGCCGTGGCGGCGAGGAACCCGGCGAACCGGGACTCGGAGGTCGCTCCCGGCAAGGCGCCCCGGACGCGGTCGTGGTGCAGGTCCAGGACGAGGGCGCGGGCCGAGGTGCGGACCAGCCGGGCGCGGGTGGCCGCCAGCAGCCCGGCGCGAACGGTGTCGGCATCGACCAGCGCGGGGTGGGACGGCGCGGGCAGTGCGGCGTTCAGGTGGTCGGCGGCCACCGCCAGGAACGGCTCCAGGGCGGGCGCCAGGCACAGCACGTCGCCCGGCGTGGTCGCGGCGCCGTCCCCCCGCGACGCCGCGACCTCCCCCCGAGCCCGGACCGCCCTGTCGGGAGTCCGGGACGCCTCCGACCCGCCGGCACCCGGTGAGGCCCCGCCGACCGGAGGGGCCTCGTCGGACGACGCCGCCAGCACGCGTTCCACGACCTCCGCCCACTCGGGCCGCTCCCCGGGGACCTGGGCGACCGGTTCGGGGCCGCCGCCCTCCGGCGGCCGGGTCGCGGCACGCTCGGCGGCGGAGAGCGCACCGGCCCACCACCGCGAATCGAGCGGCTCCTCGGCCGGGCTGAGTGTCGGTGAGGCGGTCACGGGATCACCGTGCCACGCACCCACCACCACCGGCATGGGTGAGAGCCCCCCATATTCCCGGCACACCCCCCGTTGTCCCGCCGGCAGGCGTGCCGGGACAGCGGGTTCGCGCATGGCACCCGGAGCGGCGGGCGGGGGACACGGCCACACCCCCATGCGACGAACCGGGCGTTCGGGAGTGACCCCACCGACCGGAGACCACACCGGACCACGCCTGCCGCACCGCCACCCAGCGGAGAGCCACCCGCTCCCCCACCCGACCGCCCCGGGCTCGGAAATCCGGGTAGCCGCCACCCATGTGGGTGAGCACGGGCGGCCTCCACACTGAGCACGGCCCACGACAGGAGGGAGAGGTCGTGACCGTCACCGCGCACCACCCCGACACCGCCCCGGAGCGGAGCGACTGATGGCCCTGCGGGATCTCGGTTTCACCGCCGAACAGGAACGCGTCTACCGCGCGCTGCTGGCCGATCCGGACAGCGACCTGGCCGGGCTCGCCCGCACCGGCACGCCGGGGACCGTCCGCGCAGCCCTGGCCGGCCTCGTCGAACTCGGCGTCGCCCGCTTCCGCGCCGACCGCCCCTCCGGGGTGGAACTGCCGCGCCCCTCGGTCGCCCTCGGCGACCTCATCGAACGCACCGAGGACGAACTCCTGCGCCGACACCGCCGGGTCGGCGACACCAGGAGCGAGGTGCCGGCACTGGCCGAACAACACGCCGGCACCACCGCCGGGCCACTCACCGGCCAGGGCGTGGAACGACTCACCGACGTCGACCAGGTACGGGAACGCCTCGCCGAGCTGTCCTTCTTCACCAGGACCAGCGTCTACTCCGTGCACCCCTCGGCGCGCCCCAGCCCGGAGTCGGTGGCCGCCGCCCGCCCGCTGGACGTGCGCAGCCAGCGACGGGGCGTGGAGATGCGGGTCATCCACGAGGCCAGCGTCGTCACCGACCACCGCGTCCGCGACCACCTGCGGGAGGCCGCCGCCTCCGGGGCGCGGATCCGGCTGTCCGACCTGCCCGTCGAGCGGATGATCATCATGGACGAGGAGGTCGTGGTCGTCCCCTCCGATCCGAGCGACACCCGGCGGGGCGCGTTGGTGGTGCGGCAGGCCGGCCTGGTGCGCGGGTTCCTGCACCTGTTCCACCGCATCTGGGCGGAGGCCGCCGACCTCACGACCAGCGACGACCCGCCAGCCGACCTGACCGAGGAGGACCGCCAGCTCCTGGCGCTGCTGGCCGAGGGCCGCACCGACGAGACCGCCGCCCGCGCGGTGGGCGTGTCCGTCCGGCACCTGCGGCGCCGCATCGCCCGCCTGATGCACCGACTCCAGGCGGCGAGCCGTTTCGAGGCCGGGGTGGCCGCCGCCCGCCGGGGCTGGCTGTGACCGTGGCCCGCCGCACGCCGCGCCGCCCGGGGATCGGCCCGGCCCGCCGCGCCGGTGCCGCTCGACGGGGCGGGGCACCGGTCACCGCGCCGCCGTCCCGGCGCTCACCCCGAGCCGGTGCCGCCGACCCCCAGCCGGTCCGGTGCGAACACCGACCACGACCACCACGAGAACGCACGACGAAGGGATGACCAGCATGCCCGCGACCAGGACAACCCGGCCCAGGGCCGCCCGCGCGGGTGGGCCCGAAGGCGGCACCCGCCCGCACGGTGGGCGGCTGCTCCCGCCCGCCGACGGCGCCGCGCCGCCGGCTCCGGACCGGACCCAGCCGGCGCATGACCACGGCCCGTTGCCCCTCGGCGTCTTCGGCTGGGACTGAGGCACTTCGTGACGGTCTCGGTGTCGGGTGGGCGCCGACGGCCCCGGCACGCACGGCGCCCACTCCCGGGCCGCGCCCCGACCTCCCGCCGTTCCGGATCCGGAGTCCGGGCTCCGGGCTCCGGGCTTCGGGCTTCGGGCTTCGGCTTCGGGGCTCGGGGCTTCGGCTTCGGGGCTCGGGGGAGGCGGGGACGAGGTGGCGCGTCGCCGTCAGTTCTCCGGCGGACGCACCGCACGCCGGAGGATCTTGCCCGTCAACCCCTTCGGCAGCTCCGGCACGAACCACAGATGACGGGGGTACTTGTAGGTGGCGACGCGTTCCCGCAGGAACTCACGCAGCTCGTCCTCGGTCACCGTCGCCCCCGGCTTCCGGGCGACGGCCGCGCCGACCTCCTCACCCAGCTCCGGGTGCGGCACACCGACGACCGCGACCTCCAGCACGTCCGGGTGCTCGTAGCAGGCCTCCTCCACCTCGCGCGGGTACACGTTGTACCCGCCGCGCAGGATCAGGTCCTTCTTGCGGTCGACGATGTGGAAGAAGCCGTCCTCGTCCCGGCGCGCGAGGTCACCGGTGCGCAGCCACCCGTCGGGCATCGCCGCCTCGGTGGCCTCCGGGCGCCGCCAGTAACCCCGCATCACGTTGGGCCCCTGGATAACGATCTCCCCGACCTCCCCGTCGGGCAGCTCCACCCCGAGGTCGTCCACCACCCGCATCCGCACCCCCCGCACCGGAGTTCCGATGGACCCGGCCTTGCGGGGCCGATCGGGGTGGTTGAACGAGGCGACCGGGGAGGTCTCGCTCAGGCCGTAGCCCTCCAGGATCTGGCAGCCGAACGCGTCCTCGAAGGCGGAGAGCAGCTCCAACGGCATCGCCGCGCCGCCCGAGATGCAGGTGCGCAGACTGGACACGTCCACCCCACTCCGGTCCGGGTGGTTGAGCATCGCCCCGTACATGGTGGGCACGCCCTGGAACACCGTGACCCGGTCCCGTTCGACGACCTCCAACGCCCGCCCCGGGTCGAACCGGGGGATCAGCGTCAGGCTCGCGCCCGTCCGCACGGCCGCGAGCAGGCCACAGGTGAGCCCGAAGGAGTGAAACAGGGGAAGGCACCCCATGATCACGTCCTCCTCGGTGCACTCCAGGACGGTGGCGGCCGTCAGCTCCGCGTTGCCCCGCAGGTTGTCGTGGGTCAGTTCGGCGCCCTTGGGTTCCCCAGTGGTGCCCGAGGTGTAGAGGATCAGCGCGGTGGCCGTGGCGTCGATGGCGCCGGCCCGCTCCACGAGCTCCGCCACCTCCCCTTCTGGCGTGGGAGCCAGCAGGC
This sequence comes from Actinoalloteichus caeruleus DSM 43889, assembly GCF_000429185.2. Lineage (GTDB taxonomy): Bacteria > Actinomycetota > Actinomycetes > Mycobacteriales > Pseudonocardiaceae > Actinoalloteichus_B > Actinoalloteichus_B caeruleus. The sequence goes on from NZ_AUBJ02000001.1 coordinate 2,092,382, forward strand.
CGGGAGTGTCGGCGAGTTCGGCCACGGTGAGCGCCGGCACCCCGACCTCACCGGCGGCGGGCGTCACCTGGTCCATCGCGGGCCCGTCCGACACCACCAGCGAGGCCTCCGCGTCGGACAGCCGGTAGCGGATCTCCCGGGACCGGAGCAGCGGCGCCATCGGCACCGCGACGCCCCCGGCGAGCAGCACGCCGAAGAACACCACGGGGAACGCCGGAACGTTCGGGAGGACGAGCCCCACCCGGTCGCCCGGCCGCACGTCCCGAGCCGCCAGGGACAAGGCCACGTCCGAGGCGCGGTGCAGGAGATCCCGGTAGGTCAGGACCTCCCCGTCGAGCCGCACGGCCGGCCGGTCCGGGTGTCGGGTCGCCGTCTCCGCCAGCATCGTCGCCAGGTTCGTCATCGGCTCGGCTCCTTCGCCTCGGACCGTCTCCTCCCAGCACGCTGACACTTCCGAGTGAGGGTTGGCAACCTGAACGGGCGCCGTGCCCGAGGGTTCGGACCAGCCGGGGCCGCGCCGCCGGCGCGGGGGCGGAGGTTCCCGGGCGCGGTCGGGCGGGCTGGGTCCGCCCGGCGGGGCTGGGTCGCGTTCGGCGGGGCTGGGCCGCGTTCGGCGGGGCTGGGTCGCCGGGCCAGGCGGGAAGCGTGGCCCTCACCCACGACGCCCTCGGTCAGGCGGACCACCACCGCACCCACCCTCCGTGGTGCTCAGCGGGTTCAGCCAGGACCACCCGGTCCGCCCGCGTCCACCTGCTCCCAGAACCGGGCCCGGAGCCGGAACCGCACGCTGTCGGCGAGGTCGTCGATCCCCAACGCGTCGGACATGTCCAACAGCAACGCCCGGTCGACCTCCTTCGGGATGGACGGCCGGCTCGCTGCCAGCTCCGACCCCCGCCCGGCGTCGTCACCGTCCCACCAGGCCCGCAGCACCTTGTTCACGACCTGGTCGATCCGCTCCGCCATCTCCTCGTCAGCCCACAACCCCGGTGCCACCGTGGTGTCGGCGTCCGTGCTGCTGGAACAGACGAGGCGCACGTCGCTGCGACCACCGTTCTGCGCACGCGCCGCCGGGGAGACCGGCCGGGCGGCGGGCACGGCGGCGGGCGGCCGGGCGGCGAACACGGCGGGCGACGGCACCGGGGGCCGACTCGCCGGAGCCTGCGGGACCGGCTTCGGCCGGGCGGACCGGGGGAGGATCGTGCTGTCGATCACCGCCGAGCTGATCAGGTCCAACCCGTCCGCCGCGCTCTGGAGGTGGCGACTGACACCGTGGGGCTTGTCGTCCCTGTTCGGCACGGCCAACACCGTGACCCGAACCCCGTGCGCCTGCGCCTCCTCGACGGCCTCGGTCAGGTCGTCGTCGCCGGAGACGAGGTAGATGGCGTCGACGGCGGCCTTGCGGGCGTGGGCCACCAGGTCGAGGCCGATCCGCAGGTCCACCCCCTTCTGCTCCCCGTCGAACCCGATGCGGCCCAGGCGGAGCTTGACGTGGGGCAGCAGCCCGATCTTCTCCTGCCGTGGGTCGGGCACCTTGTGACGGGCGGCGTCGTACCAGTGCACCCGCAGCAGCGGGAGCCCGGAGTGCTTGGTGGCGTGCGCGATGAGCGCCTCCACCAGCCGTTCGTGATCAGCCTCGATGCTCCCCAGCAGGGACGTACCGGTGATGCGTGTCGCCGACGCCGCCAGCAGGTAACCGGCGTCGACGTACACCGCGCACTGTGACCGCACTACGGACCTCCCGTTCGCACCGGATGTTCCCCCCAGCATCCCCGAAGATGCGCAAAAGCAGGCTCCACAGCAGACGGAACCTGGACGGTCGCGGGCGTAGTTGCCGCCGTCGCCCCGAGGTGCCATGCGCCGGCCTGGAACGGACGCCTACGACGCGACGCACCGGGCTATCGTGCCCGCCACCACGGGACGGAGCGGTCCGAAGAGCACGGCGACCGCATCCCCCGACGGTGCCCGAGCCGGGCGCGCCGAGGGGAGCACCCGCCTCCTCGGTGGCCAACGGATCACCTATTCGCGGGAACCGGCCCCGCACCGCTGATGGTTGGGACATGCTGGGCCACAGCAGGGCTGCCGTCACCGTGGAGCTTCGCCGCACGGTGGTCAGCCCTCGTGCCCCGGTACCCGGTCGTCGGCCGGTCCGTCACCGTAGGCGGACGACGCGGCAGGCCGGTGGACAGCCGGCCAGACGAGTACGGGCACGATGGTTCCCCCTGGCCGAGCCGGCACGAGCGAACAGGAGATCGGATGGACTTCGTGGACACGCACCGTGGACAGGCACGGCTCTCCCTCGGTGACGCCGTCAACACGGGACTCCCCAACGAGGAGCGCCTGGAGCGGGCCCACGTGGGCATCGGCTACGCGATCCTGGCGCTGGCGGATGCGATCGATCCGGACCCCTGTGGACATCAGGGCGCCCACCGCTTCCGCTGCGCCCGCCCCTCCGGACACGCGGGATTCCACCGCACTCGGATCGAAGGTTCCGACCACGTCTGGTAGGCAGAGTCCCACCAGCCCTGGCTGATGCGCCCCGGCCGAGAGCCACCCGCCTGGGCAGCATCGTGATCGCAACGCGTGATCAGATCGGCACCGAACCGAAGCAAGTCTGGCGGCGCGCAGATCCAGGAACTGCGCGCGGACCTTCCTCCCAGGCTGGCAGCGGAGTTGGCCGGAGTCTAGGTTGTCTCCTCGTCCATCCATGCCAAGTAGGCAGGGTTGCCTGAGGTGATCGGGACGACGATGACCTCAGGCACGTCGTAGCTGTGAGCAGAACGCAGGTGCTCGACCAACCGTTCGCTGGCAGCGCCCGTGGTCTTGCAGACCACCTGCCACTCCCGGTCGGTCTGGACCTCCCCTTCCCAGCGGTACACGCTGGTGACCGGTCCCACGATCTGCGCACACGCTGCCAACCGCTCGTCTACCGCACTGCGCGCCAGGCTCTCAGCTGCCTCAACGGAGTCGGTCGTCGTAACGACAAGGGCGTAAGCCATGTCCTCATGGTCCCAGCAAGGTCAACGAGGGCCGCAGCCGCGGATACTGCCGTCGCCGGCCTACGGCGTCGGCCCCGCCCAGCTGATGGTTCTCGACGCTCTGGACCGGCGGGTGACCACCGTGGCCACCATCGCGTAACCGTCCATCAGCGTGAGAAAGCCCCTATGGAAAGTGGGGCGGTCGCTTCCTCGAGAAACCGATCCTCCTCATCCCTTTCTGGGGTGCACGGCCTCCAACAAACCCAGTACGGTCCAGTACCGGTGGTGCGGATCACCAGAAAGCCCCGCACAAGCGGGGGTGAGCCGGGCCGGGGTGCAGCGCCGCCGAACGAGGGCGGGAAAGCCCCGCGCAAGCGGGTGGCTGCGGCTGGTTCTCGGTTCGGTCGTCTCGGTCGGTGGCGTGCGCGAGCCTGCTCGGCGGCTGTTGCGTTCGGCTGCGCGGCCTCGGATGATGCAGCGGTCGCGGCCGGCGTGTCCGCTTTCTCCGCTGTCACCAGCTTTGTCGCGACGCGGTGGGGCGACGACGCGTCCCGCCGTGGGAGAACCAGAACCAACAGGAAGGACAAGGGTGAACGGCCCCTCGTTACGTCGCTGGTCCCTGGATCGGGACGAAGCCCCGGCGCGCGCGGTCAACGTGGTCACCGTGGGCTCGTCGACGATGGAAGGACACACGGGCGTCACGCCCACCCACCAGCCGGTGGCGGTCGCCGGCTTTCCCGGGATGCTCGCCGCGCACCTGCCGTGGCAGAACGGTATCTACTACCCGTCGGCGTCCTGGGCGCACGGGTGGGCGACGGGCGGGCCGGCGACCACCACGCCGACGGACCTGGGTCAGCGGGCGATGCGGTTGGGCTCCGAGGCGTGGATCGAGCGGGTCATGCCGCGCTGTGAGGCGGTCTCGGTCCTGTTCATGACCGGGGAGGGCGGCGGCCGGTTCCGGGTGGTCATCGACGGCCACTCGCACACGGTGTCCCAACCGGACCCCTCGGCCCCTCCTCGCACGGCGACCGGCCGGTGGGTGTCCCCGCGACTCCAGCTCGGGGATCACCGGGTGCGCATCCAGGCGCTCTCGGGACACGCCGTGGTGGTCGCGGGTGCGTTCCGCCACGACCAGTGGGCTGGTGCCGGGGTCCGCGTGTACTCGGGTGGCCTGTCGGGGTCGGCCACGGACCGGTGGATCTCGGGCGCTGACGTGGAGCGCCACCTGACCAGGGTGCGCACCCTGGACCCCGGCCTGCTGATCGTGGCGATGGGGTCGAACGACTGGCGGTACGGGCATTCCGCGGACACCTTCGCGGCCAACCTGCGGACCATCATCAGCCAGCACCGCGCCGTCACGGACGCGAGCGTGTTGCTGCTCGCCCCGCACTGCCGGCTCGACATGCCCGGCCCCGGGTGGCTCGCCTACTGCGAGGCGATGGCCGACGTGGCCGCCGAGACCGGCTGCGATCATCTCGACCTGCAACACGAGTTCCCCGCCTCGGTGGCGGAGGACGATTCGCGACGTCCGCTGATCGCGCCGGACCGGGTGCACCTCACCCCGCGTGGTCACGCCCGGCTCGGCCGGCTCGTCGCCGACCACCTCCGTGCCGCCTGAGGGGTGTCGTCTCCGGTCGGGCGGTGGAGGTGGGGACCGCCCGCCGACTGACCCCACGCGATCGGGTGCGTCGGGGCTGCCGGGGGCAGCGCTGGCCGACCCCCCGGCAACCACACCCTCGGGTGAGCGGGGGCGAGCCGGCGGCGGGTGCCGGGGGTGCCTTCGAGCGCCTGGCGCGAGTCGGGCGTGGGAGGGCGGGAACGCCCCTGACCGGCCAGGTCACCGCTCCCGCGCCGGGTGCGTGGTGATCCGGCCTCGTTCGCAAGGAGGGGCGAGCGAGGCCGGCGGCCACCTCCTTGCCAGCCCGGGTTCGGTGCCGCGCGGGCGGATGAGGCGGTTCGGCTCCACCGAGAACTCACCGGTCGGCGCTCACCACGACCTCGGCGGCGGCTTGGGTCCGGCAGCGCTCTTCACGAGGTGCCGACGTGGCTGGTCCAGTGGCGTCCCTCAGCACGGGCTGGTCGTCCCGGCACGTCCCACGCCGTCCCCCAGGCCCCGGTGCGTCCCCGCGCACCCCCACGTCCCGGGCGTCCACCGTGGATGCCGGTGGCGGCCGCGCGGGTGCGACGCCTTCCGTGGGATCCCGGTCCTCGTGGACGCGGGCGCCGTTCCGGTCAGGGCTGTTGCGCCCTGCGGAGGCCGACGATCGTGTCGGTCACCTCGGCCCGCTGGCCGTTCGGTCCGGTCGCGATCCGCTTCGGGGCCTCCAACACCTCCGGGGTCCAGTCCGGTCCGAGCCCGAGTGACTCGGCGAGCTCGGCCGGGGTCGGGAGCTCGTGGTCCGACGCCGAGCTCCACGACCACGGTGCGACCGAGCCGTGGTCGACGATGAGCAGCGCGCCGCCGGGGTTCACGGATTCCGCCGCCCGCCGCAGCACGGCCTCCCGGTCTGGTGCGTAGAAGAAGCTCCCCCAGACCAGGTCGAACGGGCCGGTGGGCAGGGGGTCAACCGTCACGTCGCGGCGGACGGCCGTCACCCTGGCGGCGAGTCCCTCCTCGGCGGCGCGGCGGGCGATCCGGTCGACCGCGGTCTGGGCGACGTCGAGTGCCGTCACCGCCCATCCCTGGGCGGCGAGCCAGAGTGCGTCGCCGCCGTGTCCGGCGCCGAGTTCGAGGGCGCGCCCGGGTTGGAGGTGTAGCCGGGGGATCGTCGCGACCACCGGCGCGTTCGGTGTCGTGCCCCAGGACGGGTCCGCCGACTGGTACTGCTTCTCCCAGAAGTTCGCGTCGTAGGTGGTCATCGCCACACTGGTCCTCTCAGACGTGCTCGTGGGCCGGGTGTGCCCGCGCACAGCCTGCGGAGCGACCGGGACCCGGAGCAAGGGATGTTGCGGAAACGGCAAATCGCGCGGTTCTCACCCGCCGGGAGCGGGTGCCCGGCGGCCGGCGGGTTCGCCCGGGGCTGACGGTCGCGTCGGGGGCGGGGAGACGGGACCCGGACGCGCGGCCCACGGGATGGCGGCCGGAGCCGGCGACCTCGGTGGCGTCGAGCTGGGCCACGTCGCGCGGGCGCACCCCGAGGGGAGGGTGGCCGAGCGCGGGGAGCCGGTGCGTCCGCGCCCACCAGTCGTGTTGGTCGGTCCGGACGCCCCGCCCCGACGTGGCGTCCAGTCGACCGGCCGGCCCGACTCCTCCCCCGAGCCCGGACGGGGACGTGGTCGCGCGGCACCTCACACCGTGGTGCCGCCGCCCGGGTACGAGGGGGCCCGACTGGTCGAACCGGGCGATCGGGAGCACCCCATCCGGACTAATGACAATCGTTTTCATTTTCAATACAGTCTGGTTGTCCTGATCACCTGTGAGAGGAACCGTGATGCACGTTCGTAATCGCGTGGGTGTGGGAGCCGTCGCCGTGGCGGCGGCGGCGCTCCTGGCGGGTGCCACCCCCGCCTACGCGCAGACCACCCTGTCGGAGGGACACGTGGACGTGATCGACGTCCACCTCCACGGTGACCACTTCCACGTGCACGTCCACGCCGAGGACCTCGGGCAGTCCTTCGAGCCGTCGGAGGTCGTGTTCGAGGTCAACGACAACGCCGCGGGCACCATCACCGCCGAGAGCGCCTTCGTCGGCGCTCCCGTCGGCTCGGCCGCCTGGGTGTTACCGGCCGAGGCCACCGACGGGGTGCTCTTCGCCGGCTTCAGCGCGCATGACCTCGCCCCAGGGGACACCGACGACGACCAGGTGCACGTCGCGCTGACCGGCGTGTCCGGTCCCGGCGACATCGGGCTGTGGGACGCCGACGACCTGAGCGTCGTGTTCAACTCCTTCGACGGCCTCGACTCCGAGGACGTGCTGACGCTGGGCCCCGACGCCCATTACCACCCGGCCTGGGTTTTCACCGACGCCGGCCAGTACTTCCTGACGTTCGAGGTCTCGGCGCTGGTCGACGGGGCCACCATCACGGATGAGGCGACCCTGGAGTTCGTCGTCGGCTGACCCATCCGCCGTGCCGGGCGACGGGCCGGGGAGGCGGGGCCGCGTCCTGGTGGGAAGACGTCACCACCAGGACATGCCCGCCGGACCGTCGCCATGACCCCACGTCCCGAGTGGACCCGGACCTGACCGCTGGCGGGCACCCACCAGCGACCGGTCCTGCTCCGGCGTCCCCGCCCGGCCAGCCACCACCCGGGCGGGGACGCCGAAACGACCACGACAGGAGCCACCCCCGCGACGACGGCGGCCACCTGACCGGTCGAGACGGCACCCCCGGGACCCCGCCGCCCGGACCCACGAAACCTGCCGCCGTCCCCCTCGCGCCGACGACCGGTGCCCCGGCGTCGCCGAGCGCGTCCCCGTCGTCCGTCCCGTCTGGAAGCCGTCCGAAGGACACCACCGTGAGAACCGCACGACACACCACGCTCACCAGCCTGGTCGTGGCCGGCCTCCTCGCCGCGCCACCGCTGGCCTCGCACGCGAACCAGGACGAGGAGCCCGCCCTCCACCTCGATCCGACCACGAGCGACGTGGACCTGCTGGCGCCACGGCAGGCTCCCGAGGGCATCGAGCTCCTCGTCCGCGCCGAGGAGTCGGGCGACGAGATCGTCACCGCGCCGGAGAACGTCCGGTTCGTCGCCGACGCGGACGCCCTCGCGGGTGTCGTGCCCGACGACGCGGCCCACTCCTTCCTCGGGGACCCGGGTGAGCAGGTCTGGCTCCTGCCGAACGGGGCCGGCACCGGCGGTCCGCGTCCCGGTGCGACGAGCCTCGGGTGGGACACCACCGGTCTGGGGGGCGGGTTCACCGACGAGGTCACCGTGCGCCTGCTGGCTGTCCGGGGTCCGGGGGCGCTCGCGGCCTTCACCCCGGGGGCAGCGACCCGGAGGGGCGGGTCGACCCGACGCCGTTGTTCTCCACCGCGTCCGCCGGGGACGACGTCGCGGAAGGCGCGTTGCCCACGGGGGCTCGGGGCGAGCTGGTCTGGGCGTTCACCGACCCCGGCCGGTACGAGGTGGACCTCGAGGTCGAGGCGCGCTCCCCCTCGGGCGATGCGCTGCTCGCCGACGCCACCTACTCGTTCGACCTCGTCCCGGCGGGGAGCGCTCCTCCCCCGCCGTCCTCCACCCCGCCGGACCCGACACCACCGCCCCCGTCCGCCTCGCCTCCCCCGTGGACGACTTCCCCGCACCGCCGCCCTCCCCGACCGAACCGCCCCCACCGGCCACCTCCCGTGACCCGTCGCCCCGCCTGCTGCCGGCCCAGCGCCAACAGCCGCCGCCCATCAGCAGTGAGCGAGGGCCGGTCGTCCTCGACGCCGGTCACGTCGACGTCGGGGCCCGGCTGATCGACGACGACCTCCGCATCCTGGTCAAGGACGGCACGGTCGCCGGGCGCACGGACTGGCGCGAACTGTCCACCGTGGTCTTCCACGTCGCGCCGGCCGCCAGGATCGAGGTGCCGGACAGTCCCCAGTTCGACTTCCTCGGGGAACCGGGTGACGACTCCTGGGTACTGCCCCAGGCGCAGCAGGCCGACATCCTCTGGCCCGGCTGGAACACGGAGGAGCTGTCGACCGACGACGTGGACGGCCCCGTCCGGTTCTCGCTGCTCGACGTGGACGGTCCCGGTGAGTTCGCGCTGTTCGTCAACGGGTCCTTCGGGGCGCCGGAGGTGCTCTTCGACAGCTCCGACGGGACACCCGACGGTTTCGACATCCCCCTCGGCACCCACGCCCACGGGAACTGGGCCTTCTCCGACGAGGGCTTCTACGAGCTGACGCTGGAGATGAGCGGGTCCGCCGGTGGAACGGCGGTCAGCGACCGGCGGGTGCTGCACGTGGCGGTGGGGGACGTCGACCCGGGCCAGGTCGACCCCGGCGACGGCGGCGACGGCGATGGCGGCGGTGGCGGCGGCGACGGCGGTGGCGGCGGTGGTGACCGGAACGACGACCCGGGGAACCGGGCCGATCCGCCGGGTGGCGGTGGCGGCCAGGACGACCAGACCCGGGTCCCGCCGGGCGGTGGCGTCGACAAGCTGGCGAAGACCGGCCCGGGAACGCTCCTCCCCCTGGCCGCCGTCGGCGGAACGCTCGTCGCCCTCGGTGCCGTCCTCTTCCTCCTCGGTCGCCCGGCGCGCGGCTCCGCCCGGCCCTGACCGGCGTCCGCGCCCCCTACGACGTGATCGGAACGACGTGAGAATGCGTGCGACGACACCACGAACCCGAAGGACCTGGACGGCGCTGATCGCCGCGGCGGCGACGGCGACGCTGCCGGGAGCCGTCCTCGCGACGGCGAGCCCCCTCGGACAGGAGGCCCTGGCCCTCACCCGGTCGGGCAGCGCGGCGGGCTCGCTGGAAGCTCAGGAGGCGACCGACGCGCCGGTGCTGCTGGCGACGGGGTCGGTGGAACTCCAGGCGAGGCTGGACGGATCGTCGCTCTCGGCGGGGTTCACCGATACCAGCGACCCCGAGGGGCCGGTCCGGTACGGGCCGGCGGAAGCCGCCCTGCACGTCCCGGCCGCCGCCGGGACCGCCCAACCCCCGCACCACTCGTTCCCCGCCGATCCCGGCGACCCCGTCTGGTCGCTGCCGGCGGCCGGCGCCGAGGGGTTGCCCCGGGTCGCGCTGAGCACCCGGGGCGTCGACCGCGCCGAGGTCACCGGACGCGTCGGCCTCGGGCTGGAGACGCTGAGCGGGCCCGGCGAGGTGGCGGTCTTCGTGACCGCCACCGGCGACCGCCCACCCTCGGCGGTCCGGTGGAACAGCAGGGACGGCCTGCCCGACGTCCACGAGTACCCGCCGGATCGGGACGAGCGGCTGACCTGGAGTTTCTCGGCCGAGGGCACCTACTGCCTGGGGGTGCGGACGACGGCGACGCCCGGGTCGGGCGCCGAGGTCACCGGCCTCGACGTGCTCACCGTCGTCGTCGGGGACGTCTCACCCGGCGAGGTGCGGACCTGCGGCGCGGACCAGCCGGCGCCGGAGGATCCGGTCCTCGTGCTGGACCGGGGGCACGTCGACGCCATCTACCCCCGGTTGGTCGACGACGAGCTGCGCCTCCAGCTGCGCGACGGCACGCGGCTGCACGACGACGAGGAGGTCATGCGGGAGTTCGACGACGTCGTGCTCCACGCCGGCACCGCCTCGCGGACGACGATCCCCGAGGGCTCCGTCGCCGACTGGCTGGGCCGCCCGGCCGGTGATCCGATGTGGCTGCTGCCGCAGACGAGCCGGCCCGACGTGCTGTGGGCGGGGTGGGGTTCGGACATCCGCTGGCACGAGGAGGTGGTGCTCGGCAGCCTCGACTGGCGGCTCGACCACGTCACCGGGCCGGGGAACCTGGCGATGTACCTGTCGTCGGCGGCCAGGGACGGCGCGCCTCCGGTGTTCGTCAGCCGGGGCGGCAGCCCCAACGTGCGGATGATGAGCGTCCCGGCGCACACCCACGCCAACTGGGCGTTCACCGAGGAGGGCGTCTACTGCCTGACGTTCTCGGCCAGCGGCACCCTGCTCGACGGGAGGACGGTGTCCGACCGGCAGCGCCTGACGCTCGCCGTGGGGGACGTCGCGGCGGAGGAGGTCGTCCCGTGCGGGCGGTCGGGCCCGGCTCCGGAACGGGAGCCCCGGGAGTCGCCGACCGAGCCCGCCGGGGACCCGGTGGTGCTCGGTGGCGACACCTCCTCCGAGCTGAGCGCGCGTTTCGTCGATGGCGAACTCCGTCTCGACGTCCGGTCGAACCGCGATGCCACCGACCCGAGGTACCACTCCCCCTCGGACGTCGTCCTCCACACCACCGAGTCGGCCACGGTGCCCGCGTCGGGGTTCACCGGTTTCCTGGGGGAGCCCGGCGAACGGTACTGGCGGTTCCGGTCCACCCAGGGCGCGGGCTGGCCGGTGCTCGGTCTCGACACCGCCGACGTCTTGCCCGACCAGGTCGACGGGGGGACCCTCACCTGGCGGGTGCACGACGCCGGCAGCCCGGGGGATGTGGCGTTCTACGCGGTGGGACGGGGTGGCACGCGCATCCTCGACACGGTCGGCGGTGAGCACGCGTCGGTCCGGACCCGCGCGCACGGCACGCAGGTCCGCGAGTGGGCCTTCGTGGGCGCCGGCACCTACTGCGTGGACGTGGAGGTCAGCGCCACCCGGGCCGACGGGCGCGCCGTGTCCGACCGACAGCTGGTCACGGTGGTCGCCGGGGACGCGGACCCCTCGGCGGTGACACCCTGCGGCCGGGACGACGACGGCCCACCGCCGGACACCCCGACGCCGCCACCCTCCGACGAGCTCGTCGTCCTCGACGAGGGCCACGTGGACGTCGCCGCGCGGGTGCGGGAGGACGAGCTGAGGATGGCCGTCAAGGACGGCACCACCCCCGGCGTGGTGGAGTGGCGCGAGTTGGAGGACGTGCTCTTCCACGCCAACCCCGATTCGGGGACGACCGTTCCCGACGCCCCCGCCTACGACTTCCTGGGTGGGCCCGGCGACCCGGTGTGGATCCTGCCGCAGACCCAGCTGGAGGGGGTGCTGTGGCCGGGGTGGAACACCGAGGAGATCCTTCCCGACCAGCTCGCCGGGGCGGTCCACTGGCGGCTCACCGCGGCGGAGGGGCCGGGGGCCTTCGTCCTCTACCAGGACGGGACGTTCGGGCCGAACGACCCGGTCCTCGACAGCCGGGACGCGCTCCCCACGGGCTTCGACGTGCCCCTCGGCCAGCACGCGCACGCCAACTGGGCGTTCACGGCGGAGGGCGTCTACTGCCTGTCCTTCACGATGTCGGCGACGACCCCGGCGGGCGGGTCCACCTCGGACGGCGGGACCCTGGCCGTCGCGGTGGGCGAGGTGGACGTGACCTCGGTGCCCCGGTGCGGGGAGGGCGACGATCCGGGGCCGAGTCCCACCCCACCACCCAGCACTTCCCCACCCCCCGGCCCGGGTGATCCGGGTGGCACCCCGCCGCCGACCACGACCGCCCCGTCCCACCCGGGTGGCGGTGGTCCCGGCGGCGGACCCGGGAACGACGGCCCCGGAGGCGGCGGTCCCCAGGGAGGGGGCGGCGGCCTCGCCTGGACCGGCACCGGATCGGCCCTGCCGCTGGCGGTGCTCGGCGGGCTCCTGCTGGTGCTCGGCGGCCTCGTGTGGTGGTTCGGCCGGACCCGCTCCCGCACCCCGACCGGATGAACCGGGAACGCGACGCCGGGAGCGCCGAGGCCCGGCGGGCCGGGCACGAGATGCCCCGCCAACGCACCGACCACGTAGGACGACCACCCACCCAGCGAGTGCCGGCACCGCCGGCGGAAGACGAGGACACCGCGATGCTCGTTCCCCGACGGGCGGTGTGCGCGGTCGCGACCGCGGCACTGCTGACGGCGACTTCGGCCTGTGCCGGAGCGAGTGGCGCCGACGACGGTGAGCTCGTCGTCATCAGCACGACCGAGATCATCGCCGACCTGGTGGCCAACGTGGGCGGTGACCGGGTGAGCAGCAGCTCACTGGTGCCTCCCGGTGGCGACCCCCACTCCTACGAGCCCACCCCGACGGACGCGGGACGCGTCACCAGGGCCGACGTGGCGTTCACCAACCACCTCCTCCTCGAGGAGCAGGCGCTGATCCGCACCATCGACAACAACCTGCCCGAGGACTCCCTGAACGTCTCGCTCGCCGAGATCTCCGAGAGTTACGGCGCCCGCGTCATCCCCCTGGTCGAGAACATCGGGCTCGACGTGCTCTGGCTCGGGCTCCGCGTGCGCGGCGACGGTGAGGAACACGGCGCCACCCGCTCCTCCCGGGTCGAGCTGCGGGCCACCGCGCTCGAGGGCCCCGGGGACCTGGCGGTCTACCTGACCCAGACCCTGGGTGTCCCGGAGGTCTACTACGACTCGGCGAACGGTTTCGACGACACCGACCTCGCCGTCCTGCCACCGGCCGCGCACACCCACGTGAACTGGGCCTTCACCGAGCCCGGGGTGTACCGGCTTGGCCTGGAGGCGGCCCTGGACACCGGGGAGGGCGCCCCGGTGGAGCTGGGGCGGGACACCTTCACCTTCGCCGTCGGGGTCGACCCGCACACGGTGGAGGTGGAGGGGGACGCCGTCATCCTCGACGACGGCCACACCGACCTGACCGTCGACCTCGACACCGGCGAGCTCTACGCCTACACCGACTCGGGCGCCGCCGGCGCCGAGCAGCTCGTCGTCCCCGCCGAGGACGCCGTGATCGACGTCCCCAACCGGGCACGGGAGGAGGTGCCCGGCGACGAGCGGTTCTCCTTCCTGGGAGAACCCGGGGCGCTGGTCTTCCAACTGCCGCAGGCCGTGCTCGGCAAGCACGTCCACGGCGAGATCGACCCCCACCTGTGGCAGAACGTGGAGAACGCCAGGGCCTACGTGCAACACATCCGCGACACCCTGGCCGAGGCCGACCCGGACGGCGCCGGGACGTACCACGAACGCGCCGAGGCCTACCTCGACGAGCTCGGCGAGGTGCACGACCACGTGCGCCGCACGCTGGCCGAGATCCCGGAGGAGAACCGACAGTTGATCACCACCCACGACGCCTTCGGCTACCTCGCCGACGCCTACGACCTGACCGTCGCCGGGTTCGTGGTGCCCAACCCGGCGCAGGAACCCAGCGTCCGGCAGGTCAACACCCTCACCGACACCATCCGCAACCTCGGGGTGCCCGCCGTGTTCATGGAACCGAACCTGGTGCGGCGCGCCTCGGTCCTGACCCAGGTGGCCGAGGACCAGGGTGTCGAGGTCTGCACCCTCTACGGGGACGCCTTCGGCGAGGACGTCGGCAGCTACGTCGAGATGATGCGGCACAACGCCGACGAGCTGCGTCGTTGCCTGGGAGGCGCGTGATGCGGGGCCGGGAGGGGATCGGGGTGGCGGGCGTGGTCGGGGTGCTCGCTGTCGCGGTGGCACCGGTGGGCCTCGCCTCCCAGGCCGCCGACACCGGGGGCGAGCGGGTGGTCATCGCCGACGGCCACGTGGACATCGGACCCCGGTTCGAGGACGGGGCCTGGGTGCTGCGGGTGCGCGACGACACCGTGGACCCGCCGGCCTGGCGGGACCTGGACGACGTGGTGCTGCACGTCACCGACCTGGCCACCGCGGAGGTTCCCGAGGATGAGGCGTTCTCCTTCCTCGGCGCGCCCGGTGACGAGGTCTGGCTGCTGCCCCAGGCCCAGGTGGAGGGGGTGTTGTGGCCGGGGTGGAACACGCAGGACGCCGAGGTGGCCACCCGCGTGGCCCGGGAGGTCACCTGGTCGTTGCACGGAGTGGAGGGGCCCGGGGAGTTCGCCCTGTTCCTCAACGGGAGCTTCGGTGAGCCCGACCCCGTCTTCGACAGCCGGGAGGGGTTCCCCCAGGCCTCCGGCGTCGAGGTCAACACGCACGTGCACGGCAACTGGGCGTTCCTCGAACCCGGCGCGTACCTGCTCGACATCGAGATGAGCGCGCGGCTGGCGGACGGGGAGGAGGTCAGCGACCGGGGCACCCTCCGGTTCTTCGCCGGCGGGGGTGATCCCGAGGCGGCCTTCGACACCGAGCTGACCCGCGACGACGCCGAACCCTCCGATCCGGCGCCCGACGCCGACGGCCCAGACGCGGGTGAGGACGGCTCGACCGGCGGTCCCGTGGTGCTGGCCATCGTGGTCGGTGGCGCGGCCCTGGTGCTCGTGGTGGCCGGGCTGTGGTGGCACCGCCGCTCGAAGGGACGGGAGGGCACCCGACGTGGCTGAACCCCTGGTGCGGGTCGACGGGCTCTCCGTCGACCTCGGTGGCCGCACCGCCCTGCGGGACGTGGACCTGGCCGTGTCGGCGGGAGAACTGGTCGGGCTGATCGGCCCGAACGGCGCGGGGAAGACCACCCTGCTGCGCGCGGTCCTCGGGCTGCTCCCCCCGCGTGCCGGGACGATCCACCTGGGTGACCGCACCCCGGACCGGGCCAGGGGCACGGTCGGGTACGTGCCGCAACGGCACGAGTTCGCCTGGGACTTCCCGATCTCGGTGGAGAAGGCCGTGCTGACCGGCCGGGTCCACCGGGTGGGCTGGTTGCGGCGCCCCGGCGCGGTGGACCGGGACGCGGTGGACGAGGCCCTGGACCGGGTCTCGCTCGGCGGGCTCCGGCGCCGACCGGTCGGGGAGCTGTCCGGCGGGCAGCGGCAGCGGGTGCTGGTGGCCAGGGCGCTGGCCCTGCGCCCGGAGCTGCTGCTGCTCGACGAACCCTTCACGGGGTTGGACGTGCCGACCCAGGAGCTGCTCACCGAACTGTTCGAGGCGCTGCGTCGGGAGGGCAGGGCGCTGCTCATGACGACCCACGACCTGCCGGCGGCCGCGAGCCTGTCGACCCGGTTGTGCCTGCTCAACCGCACGGTGATCGCCGACGGGCCGCCCGCCGGGCTGCGGGACCCGTCGGTGTGGCTGGCCGCCTTCGGCGTGGCCGGCTCGGCCTCGCTGTTGCGTTCCCTGGGGGTGGACACGTGAGTGGTGTGCTCGACTTCCTCGTCGAACCGTGGGACCAGGTGTTCATGCGGCGGGCGTTCCTGGTCGCGATCATGTCCGGCGTGGTCTGCGGGGTCATCGGCACCCACGTGGTGCTGCGGGGCATGGCCTTCATCGGTGACGCCGTGTCGCACGCGGTGTTCCCGGGGGTGGCGGTGGCCTTCGTGCTTCAGGCGAACCTGGTCGTGGGGGGCGCGGTCGCCGGCCTGGTGACGGCGTTGCTGGTCGCCGTCTTCTCGCAGAACCGGCGGCTGCGGGAGGACACCGTCATCGGCGTCTTCTTCGCTGGTGCCTTCGGGCTCGGCATCGTCATCCTCAGCACCGCGCCGGGGTACAGCGGTTCGCTCGAGTCGTTCCTGTTCGGGTCGATCCTGGGGATCGGTGACTCCGACGTGCTCGGGGTGGCGCTGGTCGGCGGGGCCGTCGTCGTCTCGGCGCTCGCGTTGTCGAAGGAGATCGTGACCGTCAGCCTCGACCGGGAGACCGCCCGCTCGGTGGGGTTGCCGGTGTTCTGGTTGGACATGGCGCTCTACGCGATGGTCACCGTGGCCATCGTCATCTCGCTCCAGGCGGTCGGGAACGTCCTGGTGTTGGCGCTGCTGATCACCCCGGCGGCGTGCGCGCGGCTGCTCACCGACCGGTTGGGGGTGATGACCCTGCTGGCCCCGGCCATCGGGGCGCTGTCGTCGGTGGTGGGGCTGTACCTCTCCTACGCGCTGGACCTGGCGGCGGGCGGGATGATCGTGTTGACCGCGACGGTGACGTTCCTGGTGTGCTGGTTCCTCGCTCCCCGGCACGGCCTGGTCTCCCGGTGGCGGGCCAGATCCCGCCCGTCCCAGGTGGACGGGGACGAGGACGACCGCGCGGCAGCCGTCTCGGAGGAGGGAACGGGGGCCTCCTCGGCCGGGTAGGAGGCACGCCGGCCCCCCGGTTCGTCCGCCGGGGAGGCGGCCGACCGCGCGCTCGGCGCCGCCTCGCCGACCGCGCCGCCGGCGCGGGGCGGCTCGCCGGGTGGCGTCGGGCCGGCGGTGCCCAGGCCTGCGGGGGCGAGGCGGGACGAACCGCTGGTCGGGGACGGGAGGCGCCACGGCGCTGGGGCTGGCGGAGGAGCCGGTGGCCCGGGAACGGCGGGGGCGGACACCCGCCGCCGGCGGACCGACGCGCGGGTGCCCGGGGTGGGTCGGGGCCGGTGGGCGACCGCCGGGGCGTCGGCGTTCCCGGTGCCGCCACCGATGCCAGCGCGGTCTGACGGCTGCCCTGGTCCTACCGGCGGCATCCCTCCAGCAACAGGCGCACGGTCAGCCGCGCGTCGTACTCGGGATCGACCCGCTCCGCGCCCGCGCAGATGTCACCGATCGCGCGGAGCAGTTGGTAGGCGGTGACGTCAGCGGTGACCTCGCCGGCGTCCCGCGCGGCGGCGAGGATGTCGGCGAGCACCGGTACGAGCCGGTCGAGGAACAGTGCGTGCAGGGCCGCGAACCCGTCGGGGTCGTCGCGGATCGCGGCGGCGAGGCCGTGCTTGGTCACCAGGAAGTCCGTGAAGAGAGTGACCCACTGGCACATCGCGGCGAACGGTGACGGCTCCGCCGCGAGCAGGGCGGGGCCAGCCTCGGCGCACGCGTCGACCTGGTGCCGGTACACGGCCACGACGAGATCGGCACGCGTGGGGAAGTGCCGGTAGATAGTCCCCATGCCCACGCCCGCCTCGGCGGCGATCCGGCGCACCGGCGCGTCCACTCCGTGCGTGACGAACACCGACGCCGCCGCGTCGAGCAGCGCCTTCTCGTTCCGCCGGGCGTCCGCCCGCTTGGCCGGGTTCCCGGTCGTCGACGACGGCTCCTCGCCCACACCCACGCGTCGTTCCTCTCCACGACCCACTTGGCAACCGGAACACTGCTCCGTATATTCGGAACATCGCTCCGGTTAGGAGTCTAGTCGGTGGTCCGCCCACCGGGTACCCGCGCCCACGGCGCTCACGAGCAGTCGAGAGAGGAAGCAACCCCCCATGCCCGCACCCGACACGGTCGCCCCGAACACCGTCCCCGCGCCCACCCCGATCACCAGCGTCGAACCGGTCGTCCTGCCCGCCCCAGAACGCGGCGACGACCTGCGGGTACGCGTGTCAGCGCCGGTCTCCGGCACCGGCCTGCCCGTCATCGTCCTCGCCCACGGCTTCGGCAAGTCGATGTCCTCCTACGACCCGCTGGTCGACTTCTGGGCCGCTCACGGCTTCGTCGTCATCCAGCCCACGTTCCTCGACTCGCGCACCCTCGGTCTCACCCCCGACGACCCCCGGTACCCGAACATCTGGCGGATCCGGGTCCAGGACGTCGGACGGGTGCTCGACGAGCTCGACCACCTCCTCACCGCGGTCCCCGGCCTCGCCGACCGCGTCGACCGCGACCGCACGGCGGTCGCCGGGCACTCCTGGGGCGGGCAGACCGTCAGCATGCTCCTCGGCGCGCGCGTCCTCGGCCCGGACGGACGGCCCGGCCCCAGCCACACCGATTCCCGCGTCAAGGCCGGGGTGCTCCTCGCGACCACGGGCATCGGCGGGGACGACCTGACGCCCTTCGCCAGGGAGCACTTCTCCTTCATGAGCCCCGACTTCGACGAACTGACCACGCCGACCCTCGTGGTCGCGGGCGACCAGGACCAGTCCGCGCTCTCGACCCGTGGCCCCGACTGGTTCACCGACGTCCACCACCGCAGCCCCGGGGCCCAGGCTCTGCTCACCCTGTTCGGGGGCGAGCACATGCTCGGCGGGATCCACGCCTACGACGCCGAGGACACCACCGACGAGAGCCCCGAGCGTGTCGCCTTGGTCCGGCGGGCCTGCTGGGCCTACCTCCGGCACGCCCTCGGGATCGACGACATCGCGTGGCGGCGGGTGCGGGCCGAACTCGCGGAGACCACCGACCCGATCGGGCACATCGTCGACAAGTGACGCGGGGCCCGGGGCGACCCGTGTTCCGCGAGCCGTCCGAGGAGGACGGGCCCGGACCCACGATCCTCGCGACGGCGAGCGACCGGCAGCGATGCTCGCCCACCGCCGGGGGCGTGCGACCGGCTTCCCCAGGGCCGCACCGGGCACGAGGCTCGGGACGACGGCGCCGCCGGGCACCGGGAGCGACCTGCCCGCCATGCGCCGCCGCTGGCAGTCGAGCAGCGGGCCGGGACCACACCGGTGGAGCTCGCGCACCGGGTGCGGGCGAGTCGAACGGCCACGAGGACCGTCCGGTGCGGTGTCCCGGCGGGACGAGGTACGGGTGACCAGCCGTGACACGGGTGGGCAGCCGCGCCAGCGGTGCTGGGAGGCGGGGCTCACGCCGCTGGTTCGCCGGGGTGGAGCCCGAGCGGACGTGCTCGGACCCGAGGGCACGAAGGCCGCCGCTCGGATCCCGGGGGTGCGTGCCGCCCGCCGTCGGCGGGCCGCGGTCGACGCGAGACGCGGGACGCGGGGAGGGCGGCGGGACGCGACCCGGGAGCGGACCCCGGCCCGGTGGCGGGCCGGGCAGTGTCAGGCCGTCGGGGGTGGAGCGGACCGTCCTCGGTGGACGGTTCGGGTCAGTACAGCTGGTCGGCGGCGTCGGTCAGCACGTCGGCCAGGTGGTCGACGCGGTCCCGCCCGAAGCGGATCTGCCAGTCCGGCACTCCGGCGCCGTCGAGGGAGAGGGTCACGTAGTCGTGGTCCTCGACGTGGAGGACGAGGGCCGCGACGCCCACGACGGGGTTCCACACCGACCACCGACCCGGCTGGCGGTCCCGGACCGCGTCAGCGAGTTCGACGACCTGGTGCGGGTCCAGGCCGGCGGTGGCCTCCGGGAGGCGGGCGAGTCTGAGCAGCAGCCGGCCCGAGCGGGAGATCTCCGCGATGCTGGACACTCCGCGTCGCTGGCTGATGTGGTAGCCGGGCAACACGCGGACCCAGGAGACGGGTGGTTCCAGCAGGGTGGGCTGAGTCACGGACATCGCATCCCCCGGGATGGTTGGACGGGTGGGGCCGACCGGATGTGGCGGGGGTGGTGGCCGCTCGACCCGCGATGTCGAACCTCCACCGTCTGGTCGTCCCGGTCAGGACGACGCGGCGAGCCAACGCTGCCTGCCGGGTCGCGCCGGCACCCAGCATCCGCCACGGCTCAGTTCCCGACGCCGGACGCGGTGTGCCGCCGCCGGTTCCGGGAGGTGCAGCAGTTCCTCGATCACGTCGGCCGCCGGTCCGCTCGTCCGCCACAACACGGTACGGGGAAAGAAGATATCGGCTTCGTCCGCCGGCATCCTGACCGCCTGCGCGTCGTCCTCCCCGTATAACTGGAGGAGGTCGATGACACCGTCGTGCAAACTGATCCCGGTCACCGCGACCACGTCACCGTTCTCGTCGCGCGGGTGCAGGAATCGGAAGCCCCGCGCCATCATGGCTCGTAGCCTGTCAGCGATATCGGTCATGAACAAACCCATAACTGTCGGCGTTTCACGGCACGCACAGCGTTGTGCGGATCGAGCGGTCGCGCGGTGACGCGATGTTCCAGGCGGTCAGGACAGGACGTAGTCGAACTCGCCATCCTTGGCGCCGGAGAGGAACGCGGCGATCTCGGCCCTGGTGTAGATCAGCGCCGGACCGTCCGGATAGCGGGAATTGCGTAGCGCGATATCGCCGCTGGTGAGTTTGGCGACCTCGACGCAGTTCCCGACCGCGCCGCTCTGCCGACTCTTTCGCCAGGACACCCCGTCCAGAAGTCTGGCCGGTATCCCGTTGCGGATCTCGTCCATCGGACTCTCCCACCTCTCCGACTGCCACCGGAGGCCGGATGCACGTGCATTTGACCGTGCACCTAAAGCTAGCACGCGTGCGTGCACAGGCGTATGCACGTGCAGCGGGACGGTGACGTAGATCACTGTAACGGGCCGCGTCCGGGCGATTGCCACCGGCCACCTCGCCCCTACCACCAGCGGCTTCCGGCGATACCGCGAACGGGAAAGCGATGTCCTCCGCACCCGCCCCGCACCTCTCCGGGAGGCATCCTCGCCACCCCGGTCGGGCCGAGCATCGGATTCCCACGGCCCGGCGCCGTACTGACCACCCTGGGCCGCGAACCCGCCGCGCCCCGCCCGGCGCCCCGCCGCCAGGACCACGCCCCGCCCGGCTCACCCGACCAGGACCACGCCCCGCCCGGCGGAACGGGAGGGGCGGCGGCGTGCCGGCACCCGGCCGACACCGCGCGGGAGGACGATCCGCCGCGCCCCCGGTGGGAGGAGGGGACGGGCGGGATCGGGACGGTGGCACCGGGACCGCCTCGGCCACGACGCCGCGCCCACCCCCCGTTCGCCACCAGCCCTGACCACGACGACGGCCACGGACGACGACCCGGGCGGGCAACGCTCAGACCAGGCGGTTCCGCACCTCGTTGAGGATCTTCTTCGTCTGCGCGGGCGTGGCGGCGTCCAGGGTCAACCGGTGGAAGACCTGGCTGTAGAGGTCGATCTCCGCCGGCTTGTCCAGGTAGAGCGCGCCGCACAGGTGTTCCAGGTAGACGATGTCCGGCAACTCCGGCTCGGCGAACCGCAACATCGTGAACGCGCTCTCGGCCGAGGACCCGCGCGGACCGAAGGGGACGACCTGGAGCGAGACGTTCGGCAGTTTGACGAGTTCGAGGAGTTCCTCGACCTGCTCCCGCAGCACCTCCGGGCCACCGAGCGGACGGTGCAACACCGACTCGTCGATCACGGCCCACAACCGGGGCGGCCGGGGATAGGTGAACACCTTCTTGCGCTGCATGCGCAGGGTCACCCGGCGCGACACCTCGTCCTCCGAGGCGTCGGGGATACCGCGTCGGACGACGGCCCTGGCGTAGCGCTCGGTCTGCAACAGACCGGGCACGAACAGCACCTCGTAGGTCTGCACGCGGGAGGCGGACTCCTCCAGCCCGACGTAGTCCTGGAACCAGCGCGGCATCAGGTCGCTGTAGCGGTTCCACCACCCCGGCTGGTTCGACTGCCGCACGAGGTCGAGGAAACTGCCGCGTTCCGCCTCCTCGTGCACGCCGTAGAGGGTCAGCAGGTCGGCGACATCGCGTTCCTTGAAGCTGACGCGACCGAGCTCCATCCGGCTGATCTTGGACTCGGAGCCGCGAATCGCGTGTCCGGCGTCCTCCCGGGAGAGGTCCCTGGCTTCCCGCAGCCTGCGCAACTGCCCACCGAGGACCATTCGCCGCGCGGTCGATCCGCTGTGCGCGGACTCACCCGTGGCCACGCCACCTCCCACCAGCCCACTGCCAGTCCAACTCCCCGTCCTTACCGGATCACCCGCGTCCGGTCGAGCAGGGCTGCCCGAGATTCACCCGTTCATATCAAGCTACACCGGGTGGTGATGCGTCCCGGGCGGAGCATTCGTCATCCTGCTGGGCCGCACCGACGGCCGAGGACGGCGTTCTCCGCACGATCACGCAGGACCAGGAACCGGTGGCCTCCGTCACGGATCACCGCGTCTATCCTTGAGATCCTTGCCACGCCAGGAACAGTAGGTCTGCCTATGCCACGTTCTGATGAATCAGCAGTCCGCCAGTTCGTGACGCCGCCGATGAACGGTGTTCGGGCGAGCATGGCCAGGGTCTACGACTCACTCCTGGGCGGCAAGGACAACTACGAGGCCGACCGCGAGGTGACCCGGGACGTGCTCGGGGTCTTCCCCGAGGCGAGGCAGGTCGCTCGCGAGCACCGGCGATGGCTGAGCAGGGCGGTGCGGTACCTGGCCGGCCGCCGGGGGATCGACCAGTTCCTCGACCTCGGTTGTGGCCTGCCCACCGAGGAGAACGTGCACGAGATCGCGCAGCGGGCGAACCCGGAGGCCCGGGTCGTCTACGTCGACGTCGACCCGATCGTGATCGCCCAGGGCCCGGCGTTGTTGGAGGAGAACGACCGCACCCACTTCGTGGCCGGCGACCTGGGCGAGCCGGACATCCTCCTGGCCCACCCGACGCTGACCAGGTACCTGGACTGGGAACGGCCGGTCGCGCTGCTGCAGTGCCTGTCCCTGGTGTACCTGGGGGCCGACCGCCGGCCGCACGAGGTGGTGCGCCGCTACGTCGAGGCGTTACCGGCCGGGTCGTGCGTGGCGATGAGCCACCTCCTGGACCCGGGGGACGGAGGGCCGGTCAGCGCGCTGGCCCGTGAGGTGGCGGCGGTGTACGAGGCCAGCTCGATGACCTCGGTGCACTTCCGGGCGGAGGCGGAGATCGAGTCCTACTTCGACGGGCTCGAACTCGTCCGGCCCGGGCTGACCCGCCCGTCGGCGTGGTGGCCCGACGGGCCCCGGCTCAACCCGCCTCCGGAGTCCGACCGGGTCGTCGTGGTGGGGGTCGGCGTGAAGCGCTGACCGCCGGATCGCCGGGACCGCGGTCCGTCCACACCGGCTGATTCCCGGGCCCGCGCCGGGGGTACGGTTCCGCCGGTCAGATCGGGACGTCCCGCTGCGAGCCCCGACGTGGTCCGGGCCTCGGCGCGGTGGAACTCCTCCCCTGGCCGACGCGGGGAGCGGTGTCGGAGGTCCCGCCGTTCGAGGGAGGAGGACGACGTTGGGTGACTACCTGCTCTGTTCCAGTCCGATCCACGGTCACGTGAACCCGCTGCGCGGACTGGGCGCGGGTCTGGTGCGAGCCGGGCACCGGGTGCGGATGCTGACCGGAGCCCGCTTCGCCGACGCGGTGGCGGCGGTGGGCATCGAACACGTGCCGCTGCCCGAGGCGTGCGACTACGACTACCGGCGGTTCGACGAGGTGTTCCCGGGGCGCGTCCCGCTGACCGGGATCCGGAAGCTCGCCTTCGACTACGCGGAGGTCTTCGCCGCCTCGATGCCCGGCCAGTACCGGGCGTTGCGGGCGGAGCTGGACCGGGACCCGGCGGAGGCGCTGCTGGTGGAACAGTCGTTCCTGGGGGTCCTCCCGCTGTTGGCGGGTCCACCGGCGCGCAGGCCCCCCGTCGTGGGTGCCGGGGTCTTCCCCCTGGCGCAGTCCAGTCGGGACACCGCGCCGTTCGGCATGGCGCTGCCGCCGCTGCGGTCACCGCTCAACGCGCCCCGCAACGCGGTGCTCACCTGGGCCGCCCGCGAGGTCGTGTTCCGTGCGGCCCAGGACCGGGTGAACCGGGGGCTGCGGGAACTGGGACTGCCCCGCCTACCGGAGTTCGTGCTCGACTGGCCCGTCCTCGCCGACCGGTTCACGCAGTTGACGAGCGCGGGTTTCGAGTACCCGAGGAGCGACCTGCCCGCGTCCTTCCGGTTCGTGGGGCCCCTCCCGCCGAGCGGCCCCACCGACTGGACGCCCCCGCCCTGGTGGTCTGAGCTCGACGACGCTCGCCCCGTCGTGCACGTCACCCAGGGGACCATCGACAACGTCGATCTCGACCGCCTGGTCGGGCCGACGGTGCGCGGCCTGGCAGGGAAGGACGTCCTGGTCGTGGTGGCCACCGGGGGACGCCCCGAGTCGGCGGTGCCGGGCGCCGCCGCGCTCCCGCCCAACGTGCGGGTGGAACGGTTCCTCGCCTACGACCGGCTGCTGCCCAGAGTGGACGTGCTGGTCACCAACGGGGGCGCCGGGGGGACGCACCAGGCGCTGGGGGCCGGCGTGCCGCTGGTCGTGGCCGGGGACAGCGCCGACAACCCGGAGAACGCCGCCAGGGTCGCGTGGTCGGGTGCCGGGATCGACCTGCGCACCGGAACGCCGCCCGCCGAGGCGGTCGCCGACGCCGTGGAACGGGTGTTGCGGGAGCCCCGGTACCGGGCCCGGGCGCGGGAGTTCGCCGCCGAGATCGCGGGATGCGACGCGCCTGCCTCGGTCGCCGCCGAGTTGGCCCAGGTGATCACCGACACCTCCCGGTGACCCAGGGGCCGCCGGCCCGGCACCAACCGGACCCGCCCGCACCGACCCTCACCCCGGTATGCCCGCGGCGTGGGCG
Organism: Actinoalloteichus caeruleus DSM 43889; assembly: GCF_000429185.2. Classification (GTDB taxonomy): domain Bacteria; phylum Actinomycetota; class Actinomycetes; order Mycobacteriales; family Pseudonocardiaceae; genus Actinoalloteichus_B; species Actinoalloteichus_B caeruleus. The sequence continues at coordinate 2,116,869 of NZ_AUBJ02000001.1, forward strand.
GGATGAGCCGGCCACCGGCACTCGTCGAGTTGGTCTTCGCGCCGGGCAGCTGCGGGAGAAGCGGTAGCCGCGTTCCCCGACCACGGTGTCCAGTCCGTCGGCTAGGTCGGCGACGAGGCCGACCAGGCGGGCTCGGCGCAGCCCGACGAAGTCGGGGTCCCGGATTCCCGCTGTCGGCCCCCACCTGGCGGCCCTCACCTGGCGCGGCCACCCGGCCGGGCCGCCCGCCGGGTCGAAGGACTCGGGAGCGAACCGGGCCAGGTGGCCGGTGCGGCTGGCCTCGGTGCGCGGTCACGGAGGTCGGGACGAGCGGCACCATGACCGCCCCACTCACCCGGTGGTGTCGCCGAAGGTACCGCTGAACGAGCACGCCCCGCCGGTGGAACCCCGGCGGTTGGCACCCGGCTCCCACTCGACCTCGCCGCCGGGGGCGATCTTCACGTACTTGTATTCGAACGCGCTATCGGCCGGCAGGGTCACCGTGGTCCGCCACACCGGGTAGTCCGACGACGACAGGTGCACACCGGCACTCGGGTTCCAGCTCCCGAGTTCGGGGATGCTGCCGACCAGGTGCACCTCCTGGCCGAACCAGGTCTCGGCCCGCACCCCGAAGGCGCACTGCCCGGGCTGCTCACCAGGCGGCCCCTCGCAGTCCGCCTCGCAGGGCGCACCGGTCTCGCCCACGTGCAGGGCCAGGACACCGTCGGTCGGAACGCTGGCCTGGAAACTCCCGTCACCGGCCACGGTCACCGCGGCCCCCGTGCAGGTGCCCTCACCAGTGGACCGGCTGCCGGTGGCCACGTCGCAGTAGGTGCCGGCGGGCAGCCCGCTGCGGAACGCCTGGTTGAGCGCCCCGCCCCGGTTGAACACGGCGAAGCCCTCCTGACCCCGGCCGAAGGCGATCGCCCGGCCATCGCCCGAGGTCCACCGGTGGGTGAGGGGCGCATCCCCCACCTGGTTGCGGAACCCGACCATGCCGGCGATCGCGGGCTCGCGGTGCTCGCACAGCCACCCGTTGGCCCCGCACTCGGTGGGGGCGGTGATCGCCCCAGCCGGGTTGCCCGGCTGCTGCCCGGCGCTGGGCGCCCCCTGCTCGTTGTTGGTGAACCGGTAGCTGGACATCAGCTTCGGGGTGCCGAAAGGGTGGGCGAGCATGAACGCGGAGGCGACCCGGTAGGGGCCGGGGTTGTTCTGGAAGACCAGGCCGGGGTCGGACCGCTGGGTGTCGTGGTTGTCGACGAAGACGACGGCGTCCCCGCTGGGCAGGGCCATCTGGCCGCCGAGATCGTGCAGCCAGCCGAGGTTGCCGTCCCGCACGGCCGGGCCGACCTGCCGCTGGTAGCGGAACTCGGTGACCTGGCCGAGGTGCGCGTAGGCGGGGGGCTTCAGCTCCGGTGGGCCGCCGCCCTCGATGACCTCCTGGTAGATGTGGGGCCTGCCGCCGAAGTGTGGGACGTCGTCGAGCATTCCGTAGATGGCCTGGAGGTCGGCCTGCGGCATGTGCTTGGCGGCGTCGACGCGGAATCCGGCGACGCCGATCCCGACGAGGTCGTTGAGGTAGTCGGCGATGCGGCCCCGAACGACGGGGTCGGCGGTGCGCAGGTCGGACAGGGCGAGCAGCTCGCAGTGCCACACCTCGTCGGGGTTGTCCCAGTTGCCGATGTCGCGGCGGCAGTCGCCGAAGTGCTGGTCGTCGTAGCCGGCCGCCGGGTAGCGGTACTTGTCGAAGGTGTTGCCGTTGCTGCCCGGGCCGCTGCCGATGGAGCCGCTGCCGGCCATGTGGTTGATGACGGCGTCCACATAGATCCTGACGCCGTTGTCCCGGCAGGTCTCGACCATGTCGACGAAGTCGGCGCGGGTGCCGCGTCGGGTGTTGTCGAGCTGGTAGCTGACGGGCTGGTAGTCCTGCCACCAGGGGTGGTGGTCGTCGGCGAGGACGACGTGTTCCTGGGGCGGGGAGACCTGCACCCCGCCGAAGCCCGCCGGGCCGAGGACGTCCTCGCACTCCCTGGCGACCGAGTCCCACCGCCACTGGAAGAGGTGGACGAGGGTGTCGCCGTTGGCCTGGGCGGTGGTCTCGACGGGGGTGGTCGGGGTGGAGGTCGGGTCGGCGCTGGCCTGGGTGTCGGAGGCCAGGACCGGGATGGACGAGGCGGCCATGCTGACCAGCACGGCCGTGGCGATCGTCGCGACGTTGCGAACTCTCACCGGTTCCTCCTTGGGGGGCGGCGGGTTGCCCCGCCGGACCGGGCGGTTCCTCGGCGGACGGCAACCGAGGTACTGCAATAATTTTCAGTTGTGTGGTGAAGCTAACAGGTGCTGGACGAGTTGGGAAGGCGGCGACAGGACCACGGATGACACTGCCCGGTACGGACGAATGGCGGTGTCAATCCGTTGACCTGCGACGGGTATCGCCGACGCGCGCTCGACCCACTCGGCGAGCACAGCGGTCGATCGGTTCCAGTGTTGCAATTTTTTTCAGGTGGTTTGGCACCGGATTTCGGCGTGGGGTTGCCGCGCGGAGTCGCTCCGAGCGGGCCGGTCCGGCGCCAGGCGGGTTCGGGGAGGGCGCCTCCCTGAGCGCGGGTTCGGTTCCGGTGGGTTCGAGGCGCCACATCGTCCGCCGCGACCCCGGCGCCCACTCTCGTGGTGGTGCGCGACTCAGCCGGTCCGCTCGCCGACGGGGTGGAGCGTGCGGCCGCACGCTCCCCACGGGATCTCCGGGCTGGCCTGTTCTGTCACCGGACCGGGTCATGGACCCCAGAACGGACGTGGGGGATTCTGGACGACGGTCCGAACGGGCAGTGGGCGTGGCAGGCGGAACCCGCACGTGCCGGGTCGCCGGGCCCCAGCCGACGAACACAGTGAAGGTGCCCCATGACCAACACGACAGCGGACCATCGCCACCTGCTCAGGCGCCAGCTCGCCGAGATCCTGCGCGCGGTCGGGGCACTTTCCGACCCCGCGCTCCTGGCCGCGTTCGTGGACGTGCCCCGGGACCACTTCGTCGGCGACTTCGCCGTGCGCACGCCGGACGGATTGTCGTGGATCTCGCGCACCGACCCCGCCCGGCTCGGCCTCGTCCACGGCGACACGACGCTGATCACCGAGGTGGGCTCCGACGGCACCCCCATCTCCTCGAGCACGGCGCCGTCACTGATGGCGACGATGCTGGAAGCACTGGAGCTGCGCGGCTCGGAACGGGTGCTGGAGATCGGAACGGGAACGGGCTACAACGCGGCGATCCTCTGCCACCGCCTGGGCTCCCACCGGGTAGTCACCGTGGACATCGAACCGGGGCTCACCCTGACGGCCGCCGCCCGGCTCGACGACCTGGGGTACCAGCCGACCGTCCTCACCGGAGACGGAGCCGAAGGCGCGCCGCGGCACGGCCCGTTCGACCGGCTGATCACCACCTGCGGGCTCACATCGGTGCCCGCCACGTGGCTGCGACAGGTCCGGCCAGGGGGACGGATCCTGGTCAACCTCGGCTTCGGTCTCGTGTCCCTGCTCGTCCTGGAGGACGGAACGGCCGAGGGCGGTGTGCTCGACTTCGCGGCCTTCCTGCCCCGTCGAAGCGGTGTGGACGACCCGGCTCCGGATCCCCACGACATCCCCCGCCACAGCGGGTCTCCGGCCCGACGGGACACACTGCCAGAAGCCCTGGACGACCGCACCGGCCGCGCGGTGCTCTCGCTGCACCGCCCTGGCTTGTGGAGGGGTTCCCACCTCGACGATGACGGGCGCGTCGTCCACCTGCTCGACGAACGAACGACGGGAGCATGGGCTCGGGCCACAGAACTGGACGACGGCTCCGTCGAGGTGGTCCAGCGTGATGGGCTGTGGGACGCGGTGACCGCCATCTTGGGAGAGTGGGACGAACGCGGCCGCCCGGACATCACGGAGTACGGGATCCGCGCGGATGCGCGGGGGCACCGCGTCCTAGCGCCCTAGTGGGGCTGGGTGAGGAGCGCCGCCACTGTGAGCACTCCCCCTTCGGTATGCCCCCCACGTGGCGAGGACCAGGTGGAAGTCCACGTCCACCCCGTACCCGGTCGACCGGCTCGGCTGGTGGGTGATGACGACGCTGAGCCTCGCTACGGTGCGAACGTGTGGTCACCGGGTGGTCACCGCCCCCTCCCGTAACCCCGGGTCGGGGGTGCGGGCAGGTTGTGCGGCGAATGGATCTCGACGGAGCACGGGCACGTCGGGCGGACTCGAAGTACCACGTCGGCCACCGCGACCCCGGCGCCCACCCTCGTGGTGGTGCGCGACTCAGCCGGCCCGCTCGCCGACGGGGTGGAGCATGCGGTCCAGCGAACGCAGGCACTGCCCGAGCGCCTCGTGCCGGGAGACCCCGCACTCCCGCACGAAGGCCCAGGCCGCGTAGAGCAGTGCCCACAGCGCCTGCTGCACCCACTCCGGGGTCAGCTCCCGGTCGATCGACCCGTCCCGGTGGCCCCGCTGGACCAGGGCCAACAACTCGAGGTCGGAGTCGCTCTCCTCGTGCCAGTCGAGGCCGGAGCTGAACTGCGGGTCGGTGAAGACCAGCGACAGGACGTCCCCCAGCAGTTCGAAGTACTCCCGGCAGAGCCGCACGATCGCCTCACGGGCCGGCCCGACCTCGAGCTTGGCGCGGTCGGTGGCGACCGCGATCCGCTCCAGGGTGAGGGTGCCGATGGCGTGGACGAGGTCGGAGCGTTCGGCGAAGTAGCGGTGGAGGGTGGTGCGCCCCACCCCTGCCTCCCTGGCGACCTCGGAGAGCGAGGCCGAGGAGTCACGGCTGAGGACGACGACGGCGGCGTCGAGGATCGCCTGACGCGTGCGCGTGCGCACTCCGGTCTCGACCACCTGATCTCCCGCCTCCGTCATGCGACGTACCGTACTCGCCCCCGAATCGGAGCATAACGGAACTCATTTGCCTGAAACGGAACAGTCGTGTTCCACTACCGGACATGTCTGTGCTGCCCGATTCGGGTCACCCCTCCTCGACCACCGGGGCACCGCGCCTGCGGTTGCTGTGGTCGTTCGCCCGACCGCACTGGCGTGGCCTGCTCGGCGGGCTCGCCCTCGCGCTCCTGGCCTCCGGGATGGGACTGGCCACCCCGATGGTCACCAAGTGGATCCTCGACGCCCTGGGTGAGGGCCTGTCGTTGACCACCCCGGTGATCGCCCTGCTGGTGCTGCTGGTCGTCGGAGCCGTCGTCTCGCTGTGGCAGTGGATCCTGCTGGGCACCATCGGCGAGCGGGTCGTGCTCTCCGCGCGGGAGTCGATGGTTCGGCGGTTCTTCGGCGCCCGGATCACCAGCCTCGGGGTTCGGCCCGCAGGTGAACTCTCCACCCGCGTCACCTCGGACACCCTGCTGCTCCGGGAGGCCGCGGCCGACTCGGTGGTCGGGCTGATCAACGGCGTGGTCACCCTCGTCGGCAGCCTCGTGCTGATGGCGGTGCTGGACCTGGTGCTGCTGGGGTTGACGGTCGCGGCGGTCTCCGTGGTCGCGGTGGCCTTCGCGGTCCTGATGCCTCCGATCGCCAAGGCCCACGAACAGGCCCAGGAACGGGTGGGGCGGCTCGGCGGCGCCCTCACCGAGGGTCTGCGCGCGATCCGCACCGTGAAGGCCAGTCGGGCCGAGCGGCGCCAGGGCGACCAGATCGTGCGGGAGGCCACCGAGGCGGCGCGGTTCAGCGTGCGGGCGGTTCGCCGGGAGGCCGTCGCCTGGACGGTGGCCTGGTCCGGCGTCCAGCTGGCGATCATCCTGGTGCTGGGCGTGGGGGCGTGGCGGATCGCCGACGGCGCCCTCGCGGTGTCCAGCCTGATCGCGTTCCTGCTCTACGCGTTCGGCCTGATGGACCCGATCATGACGCTGAGCCAGAACGTCACCGCCATCCAGGCCGGGCTCGCCGCCGCCGGGCGGATCCGGGAGACCCAACGCCTCGAACCGGAGGGCACCGAGCGGGCGACGGTGGACCACCCCACCTCGGACACCACCACCGGCGACACCTCGACATCCCATTCTCCGGGCGGTGCGGAAACCCCGGTGGTGCGGCTCGCCTCGGTCGCCGCCCGCTACGCGCCCGGTGCGGAACCCGCCGTGTCCGGTGTGGACCTCACCATCCCCCGGCGCGGCCACACCGCGATCGTCGGTCCGAGCGGCGCGGGCAAGACGACGCTGTTCTCCCTGCTGCTGCGGTTCCTGGAACCCGAGTCGGGTGAGCTGCGGCTCGACGGCCGGCCCTACCGCGAGTTCAGCCACGAGGAGGTGCGCGCCCGGTTCGCCTACGTCGAGCAGGAGACGCCGGTGGTGCCCGGCACCGTCCGGGACAACCTGACGTTCACCTACCCGGATGCCTCGGAGGACGAGGTGTGGACGGCGCTGCGGAAGGTCCGGATGGCGGAGCGGGTCGCGGACATGCCCGACGGGCTCGACACCCCGTTGGCCTCGACCATCGTCTCCGGTGGGGAACGCCAGCGGATCGCGCTGGCCCGGGCGCTGGTGCGCACCCCGGACGTCCTGCTGCTCGACGAGGCCACCGCCCAGATCGACGGTCTGACCGAGGCCGCGGTGCACGACTGCGTGCGGGAGCGGGCCGAGGAGGCGGCCGTCGTGACGATCGCCCACCGGCTGTCGACCGTGATCGACGCCGACCTCATCGTCGTGATGGAGAACGGCGCGGTGCGAGCCAGGGGCACCCACGAGGAACTGCTGGCCTCCGACGAGTTGTACCGGGACCTCGTGCGGGCCCTGCGCATCGCCACCCCCGCCCCGGCCTCGCCCGAACTCGCGGCGGAGATCGACGGGGCCCGGCGGGTGGCGACCTCCGGGTGAGCCCCACCCCAGCCGGCTCGCTCCCGGCACCAGCCGGTTCCCGGCCGATGCCCTGCCGGCCCGAGCCGTCCACCGCACCCCGCACACGTTCCCGCGCCCACCGGCGCGGTTCGGCACCCCTCGGAGGACCAAGGATGACCATTCTCGTGACCGGAGCGACCGGCAACATCGGACGGCTGGTGGTGGACGCGCTGCTGGCCGCCGGGGCCACCGACGTCCGCGCGCTCACCGTCGACCCGGTCAGGGCGGCGCTGCCCGCCTCGGTGGAGGCGTTCCGCGGCTACGTGGGACGCCCCGCCTCGATCGGTCCCGCGTTGGAGGGCGTTCACGCGCTCTACCTCGCCCCGACACCCCACACGGCCGGGGAGGTGGTGGGGCTCGCGCGGGAGGCCGGGGTCGAGCGGATCGTGGACCTCTCCGGGGAGGAGGGCTCCTGGTGGTATGCCGTCGCCGAGGCGGTGGAGGCCTCCGGAGCGGAGTGGACCCACCTCATGCCCGGCGACTTCATGGCGAACATCAGCGTCTGGGCCGACACCATCCGCGAGACCGGGACGGTGCGGGACGCCGCCTTCGGGTCGGCCAGCGCCCCCATCGCCCTGGAGGACGTGGCCGCGGTCGCGGCGACCGCCCTGCTCCACGACGGGCACGCCGGCCGGGCCTACTCGCTGACCGGGCCGGAGACCATCACCCGGGAACGGCAGGCGCGGCTCATCGGGGAGGCGCTCGGACGGGAGCTGCGGCTGGTGGAACTCACCCGGGAGGAGGCCATCGCCGAGTTGCACGACCTGGGCGAGTACGCCGAGTGGTTCGTCGACGGTCTGCTGGAGCTGGTCGACACGCCCGCCGAGGCCACCAGCACGGTGGAGGAGGTCCTGGGTCGACCGGGAACACCGTTCTCGACGTGGGTGCGCGACAACGTCGAGATGTTCCGCTGACCGGGGCGGGCCGGGTGGCGCGTCCGCCGAGGGGGTGGGCGGTGCCACCCGGCCCGTCGCTCAGTTCGTGACGACCCCGCAGGCGACCCGGTCACCGGCGTCACCGGTGGACAGGGTGTCGGAGTCCGGGCCGTCCGGCGCGTAGCGCTCGGGGATGTTGCCGAAGTTGTCCGGTCCGGCGTGGACGATGAAGGCCGCGCCGTCCTCGTCCACCAGGTCGGCGATGGTGAACCGGTCGGTGACGGTGGTGAGTTCGGCGACACCGTCCTCGGTGGCGAAGAGGCTGGTGAGGTCGCCTCCGTGGCCGGGGTGGTGCTGGTCGTCCCCGCTGCCGAGGTGACCGCCGGCGGTGAGGAAGTCGCCGACCTTCTCCGGGTCGCTGGGGCTCTGGCTGTCCGGCTCGCACCGGCCCGTCTGGTGCACGTGGAATCCGTGGAAACCGGGATCCAGATCGGACACGGTGGCGACGACCTCCACCCCGCCGGTGACCTCGCGGAGGCGCACGGTTCCCACATCGTTGCCGGAGGCGTCCACCAGCACCGCCGAGGCGGCGACCCCGTCGCCCTCGGCCGGGGAGGAACCAGCCGCCGTGGGGGAGTCCGGTAGCCGCAGTTCGTTTCTCGCCTCCTCCGAACCGCCGCATCCCGAGGTGGCGAGGACTCCCGCGGTGAGGAGTCCGAGCAGGACCGGGGGATGTTTCGCTGACGACATCGGTGATTCCCCTTCCGGGCAGGCCCGGCCGGCCCACGCCGACCGGTCTCGGTGTGCCGCGGTCACGCCGCTCGGCAGCCGCGACGCGCGGTGAATGCGCCGGGGAGCCGCGACCGTCGGGGTCGGCGACCCCCCGGCGCCGCCTGGTGTCACGTCACCAGTGGATCTCACGGGGAGTGCGTGGGTGATCACCGCAGTCTTAGCAACCGGGGCGGCCGGGGCGCTCGCCGAAACCAGGTTTCTCACCCGATCCGATGACAGTGGACGATGCGCGCCGCTGAGCCGCCGTCCTCGACCAGCGGAACGCGGTTGTCGGCCACCGTGGTTACCGTCCGTGCCATGGCAGAGGTCACGATCGTGGACGAGAGCACCGGAGGTGCCGCGCCGTCCACCTGGACGTTGGAGTTCCTCGAAGAACGCATCACCGTCCGGGAACTCATCCGGCGGCGCGTCTACCAGGAGGTCGGCGAGTACCACGCCTCCGGCGGCGAGTTCCGCGGCCTGGTGCGTCCCACCGCCCGGGAACGCGCGCTCAACGGCTCCCCCGTCGGTCATGGCAGGGTGGACTGGGAGGAGCAGGCGGACCTGGCGGAGAAGGCGTTCACCCGCAACGGTTTGGTCATCCTGGTCGGGGACCGCCAGCTGGTCGAGCTTGACGAGGAGGTCGACCTCACCGTCCACACCGAGGTGACCTTCCTCCGCCTCGTCGCACTGGTGGGAGGCTGACATGTCGACGACCGCACCGCCACCGGGGCTGGTCGACCTGGTCCGGGCCCCCTCGACCCACTACCGGTGGGTGGACGATCCGCTGGTCCCCCGGGTGGCGGCGCTCTCTCCCGAGGAGATGGACGCACTCCACGGCCAGCTCGGCGAACTCATGGCGGAGGACGCTCCCGGCACCCGCGAACGGGACCGGCTCCGGACCGTCCGCCTGCTGATCACCGTCCTGCGGCACGTCCGGCAGGCCGTCGCCGGACGTCCCGAGCAGCGGGACGAGGCGGCCAACGCGGCCCTCACCCTGCTGGAGCGGTTCCCCAGCGCCCGTGCGCTCGACGCGGGCGCCGTCTCCCGAGGCGTGACCAGGATCGTCGTCGACCACGACACCGCGTTGGCCGCCCACCTCTTCGCCGAGGTGCTGCACCGCCTCAAGGACATGCCGTCCACCACCGACGACGCCCTGTACCTCCACCTGCTGCGGGACAACCTGCTGATCGAGGGCGTCGGCGGCTCCTGGCTCGACGAGGACCTGCTGATGGACTGGCTCGGCGGCTGCTTCTCCCTGGCACTGCCCTTCGCCGCGCTCCCGGTGTTGCGGCGGGCGGGGGCGGCTAGCCGTCCGGAGCTCGTGGCGCTGCTCCGCCGTCACCGGCTCGACGCCCACGGCACGCGGGACGTCACCGTTCTCCCGGAGGAGGGCCGGTGGCCGCTGCTCAACGTCGGCGAGGCGTGGAGTGAGGCGGCGACCTCCGACATCGACGCGCTGCCCGAACCCGAGCGGGACGCGCTGCGCGCCCTCGTGGCGCACGCGCTGACGGCGACCACCGCCAAACCGTCGGCGGCCTGGAAGCGCACCGCCCGCGACCTGCTGTCCAAGCCGGGCGCCGAACGGTTCCCCGCCCTGTTCGTGGCCTGGGGTTCGCGGGTGGGCCGGGCGCGCACCCTGCCGTTGCGACCCTCCATCTGGTACTCCCACGACGTGAGTGCCCTGCTCGACCCGCACAACGTCACCGCGCTGCGCGGGCTGTGCTGGTTGGCGACCCTGTGCCCGCCCGCCGAGGGCCTGGAACGTGTCCTCGGCGGGATGGTGGAGACCGCCCTGCGCAAGGCCCCGGGTGTCGGTCCCCGCTCACCCCGGCTCGCCAACTCCGCCACCTACGCCCTGTCCGAACTCGACGGCGCCGCCGCCCTCGGGCAACTCGCCAGGCTCAGCTCGCGGGTGACCTACAAGGGGACGTTGAAGGAGATCGACAAGGGCCTGGCCCGCCGCGCCGAGGCCCTGGGGATCAGCAGGGACGAGATCGAGGAGCTCGGCGTACCCACCTTCGGCATGACCGAGGTCGGCACCCTGGAGGAGCGGTTCGACGGCGGCGCCACCGCCCGGCTGCTGATCGGGACCAACTCGGCCACCCTCAGCTGGACCAGCGCCACGGGCCGGCCGGTCAGGTCCGTCCCCGCCCAGGTCCGCGCCGACCACCCCGAGGACGTCGCCCGGCTCCGGGGCGCGGTCAAGGACGTCACGAAGATGCTCACCGCCCAGCGGGACCGGCTCGACCGGCTCATGCTGAGCCGGCGGACCTGGCGGTACGAGGGGTGGCGGGACCGGTACCTCGACCACCCCCTCGTCGGGGTCCTGGCCCGCCGGCTGGTGTGGTGGGTGGGCGGCACCCCGGCCTGCTGGTTCGACGGCCGGCTGGTGGACGTGGACGGTGCGGAGGTGACGGCGGACCCGGCCGCCGAGGTGCGGTTGTGGCACCCGGTCGAGGACGGGGTCGAGCGGGTGCTGGCCTGGCGGCGGTGGTTGGAGGACCGTCGGGTGACCCAGCCGTTCAAGCAGGCGCACCGGGAGGTGTACCCGCTCACCGACGCCGAACGCGCCACCGGCGTCTACTCGAACCGGTTCGCCGCCCACATCCTCCGCCAGCACCAGTTCCACTCGCTGGCCACCGTGCGGGGCTGGCGGAACCAGTTGCGGCTCATGGTCGACGACTCCTGCGAGGCACCCTGCCGGGAGCTGCCCGAGTGGGGGTTGCGCGCGGAGTTCTGGGTGGAGGGCGTCGGCGAGGACTACGGCACCGACACCACCGAGAGCGGCACGTTCCTCCACCTCGCCACCGACCAGGTGCGCTTCTACCCGCTGGACGCGCCCAGGAACAGCCAACACGCCTGCGGTGGGCCGTACTCGCAGTGGGTGGGCCCCGACCAGGAGCCGACGCCGCCGGTGCCGTTGGCGGAGGTGCCGCCGCTGGTGCTCAGCGAGGTGCTGCGGGACGTGGACCTCTTCGTCGGGGTGGCGAGCGTGGGCGCCGATCCGACCTGGGCGGACGGCGGTCCGGCTGGCCGGTACCAGGAGTACTGGCACTCCTACGGTTTCGGGGAGCTCTCCGCGACCGCGCTGACCCGGCGGGACCTGCTGTCCCGGGTGGTCCCCCGCCTGGCGATCGCCGACCGGTGCTCCCTGGACGGCCGGTTCCTGCGGGTGCGCGGTGACCTGCGGAGCTACCGGATCCACCTCGGCTCCGGGAACATCCTCATGGAGCCCAACGACGAGTACCTGTGCATCGTGCCCACCCGGCGGGACGAGAGCGGCGGATCGGTGTTCCTGCCCTTCGACGGGGACCGCACGCTGGCGGTGATCCTGTCGAAGGCCTTCCTGCTGGCAGCGGACACGTCGATCACCGACAGCACCATCACCAGCCAGCTCCGGCGATGACTCGACGCTCGCCGTGATCGAAGCGTTACTCGGCGCGCTCAACCCGCTGCCGTGGTCGCGGTGTGTTCGGTGTGAAGGGCTTGTGATGAGCCCGGCCGGCCGGTGAACACCGGCCGGCCCACCGAACGGAAGGACACCAGGTGCGAACACCCCGTGTTCGGCTCGGCGCCGGTCTCCTCGCCGCACTGCTGCTCACCACCCCCACGGCAGCGGCCGGCACCCACGAGACCGACCCACCACCCCCGACCACACCCGTGACGTCACACACCAACGGCGCCCCGATCAGCATCACCCTGATCACCGGGGACACCGTCCTGCTCCGCCAGGGCCCCGACGGGCTGGCACTCGCCGGGTTCACCTCCCCACCCCACCGGCGCGGCACCGGCTACCACCAGGAAACCCACCAGGGACGACTCGTCGTCATCCCCGACGACGCCCGCCGCGCCGTGATCTCCGGGCGACTGGACGAACGGTTCTTCGACCTCACCGGACTCGTCGAACAGGGCCTGACCGACGACCACCAGGACAGCCTCCGGATCATCGTCGACGAACCCGCCGACGGACCACGCGCGTTCGCCGCACCCGAGGTCGCCGAGCACACGCAGTCCTTCCCGGACCTGGGGTTACGCGGCCTGGAGATCGCCCACGAGGACCTGCCCACCTTCTGGCAGGACCTCGAAGGCGGTGAGGGTCCCAGCGTGCTCAGCGCCCAGGACGACACCCGGGTCCTGTTGGACGGGCGGGTGCGCGCCACCCTCGACCAGAGCCGGGACCTCGTCGGCGCCGGCGAGGCCTGGGACGCCGGCCACACCGGGGACGGCGTCACCGTCGCCGTCCTCGACACCGGCTACGACACCGGGCACCCCGACCTCGACGGCCGGGTCGTCGCCGCCGAGAACTTCTCCGACGCCGAGGACGTCCAGGACCGCAGCGGGCACGGCACGCATGTGGCGGCCACGATCGCCGGCACCGGAGCAGCCTCCGACGGCCGCTACGCCGGCGTCGCCCCGGGCGCGGACCTGGTGGTCGCCAAGGTCCTCGACGACCAGGGCCAGGGCTGGACCACCGACGTCATCGCCGGAGCGGAATGGGCCGTCGAGCAGGGCGCGGACATCCTCAACCTCAGCCTCGGTGCCGAGGCGTTCCCCGAGGGCGACCCCCTCGTGGAGGCGGTCGAGGAACTCTCCGCCACCACCGGAGCGCTGTTCGTGGTGGCCGCCGGCAACAACGGCCGGCCGGCCTCGATCGACTCCCCCGGTGTCGCCGACAGCGCCCTGACCGTGGGCAGCACCACCAAACAGGACGAACTCAGCGACTTCTCCAGCCAAGGCCCCGTGCCCTGGAACTTCGGGCTGAAACCCGAGATCGCCGCACCAGGATCCGACATCGTGGCCGCTCGGGCAACGGGCACCCTGGAGCACTACGCGGTTGACGAACACCACGCGTCCCTGTCCGGCACGTCGATGGCCACCCCGCACGTCGCCGGCGCCGCCGCCCTGGCACTCCAGGCCAACCCCGACCTCGACGGCCAACAGATCAAGGCACTGCTCACCGCCAGCGCCGAACCTCTCCCCGGGATCGACGTCCACGGACAGGGAGCCGGCCGCCTCGACATCGCCCGCGCCCTGGAGCAGGGGCCCCGCGCCGAACCCGCCACCCTCGGCTTCGGATTCCACGAGTGGCCCCACGACGGGGAACCGGTGGAACGCACCATCACCTACACCAACCCCACCGACACCGAACTCACCCTGGCCCTGGACCTCACCGTCAGCCAGGACGACGGCACCCCCGCCCCCGACGGCCTGCTGGAACTGACCACGGACGAGGTGACGGTGCCCTCTGGTGGAACGGCGACGACCACGCTGGTCCTCCGGCCCACGGCCGAACGGGTCAGCACCATCACCGGTCGGCTCACCGCCACCACCGACGGGGCCCGACTCGTGACCCCGGTCTCAGCGATGGTCGACCAGGAACGGCACCAACTGTCGGTGTCGGTCCCCGACGAACTCACGACCGCTAACCTGACCATGTCACTGGTCGTGCAGAACACCGAGACCGGTGACGTCGACGAGGCCCATACTTTCGATGTTCGAACCAGCCTCCGGCCCGTGCCGGGACGGTACCGCGTCGTCACCGCCGTCCACGACCACCTCCCGGGCGGCGAGCTGGAAGCGACCTACGCCGTCGACGAGATCGAGCTGACCGAGGACACCCACCTCACGATCTCGTGGGACACCCGGAGACCGGTCGAACTGGTGCCCGAGGAGGAGGGCGCTCGTCGCCAATTGGCCACTGCCGGGTATGAACTCGAGAACTACGCCTGGGTCATATCGGGTTCTCCGCCGGTTCGGACCTTCGTCATCGATGCCGACACCGAGGTCGACGGGTTCCGGTTCGTGGACGGGGGGACATGGGCCGCCCCATTGGCTCACGTCGACATACCCGGCCACGATCTGGACATCGAGGTTTGGGAGAGGCTGGACGGCCCGCAGGGGACGGTCTCGGGGCCTCTGGTCGACGTCACCTCCGCCCCGGTCACGGAGATCCCTGATCTGACTGGCAGCATTCCCTTCCTGGGGCCGGAGGCGGAGCTGGAGCCGGACGAGGTCGTGCCGTTCGCCCAAGCGTTGATCGACCGAGGTGCTGAGGTTCTGCTCTCGGGCATCTGGATCCAGGAGGAGATCGCGCTGCCGTACGTCGAGGTCGACTTCCTTTCCGGGCGTCGACTCGCGGATCTCCTCGCACGCGAGGGAACCGTGGACGCGGTCATCGAGGGCCGCGAGTTCAGCCCCTACGCCTACTTCCTGCTGGAGCCCCACGAGGGTGGTTTCCCGCCCCCGGGGCGTCGCGTGGTACGCGACTCCGCGCTGGCCAGGGTCGAGAGCACTTACCACAATCCCATGGCCGAGACCGGGATCACGAGCCTGACCCAGATGGTCTCGCGGGACGGCACGTACGTGACCCACCAGTGGGTATCGACGGTGATCCCGCAGGTCCGCACCGAGTACCTGTCCCCCGGCCTGGAGTGGTCGACGGAGATCTCGTTCCGTGGTGAGGGTGGGCAGAACATCGGCACGCTGGTGTCCCCACAGACCCGGCTGGAGGCGGGTGACGAGCGGACCGAGTCCTGGTACCGGGGTCCGATCGGCCCGGCGCTGCCCGACCAGGCCCTGGTCGACTGGCAGAAGCGGGGGTGGCGGCCCCCCGCCGTGCGGGAGGACGACCTGCTGCGATTCCAGTTGTCCATGTTCGGCGACAACGACCCCCGTCACGCCAACGTGGTCGACCTGCGGTTCGACACCGACAGCGGCCGGATGGTGCTGAGCCGGGACGGCGAGGTCGTGGCCGAGGCCGACACCCCCGGACTGGCCGACCTGGAGGTCCCACCCGGACCCGGCTGGTACGACCTGGCCGTGGACGCCGAACGGACCAGCGAGATCTGGGCCGCTCCCGGCAGGGTCCACGGCCAGTGGCGGTTCCACTCCACCGGGGCCTACGAGGTGCTGCCCCTGCTCGACATCCGCTACGACCTCCCCCTCGGGTTGACCAACGACACCCCCGCGGGTGAGCCCCTCGCCGGAACGGCCACGGTCGTCCACCAGACCGGGGCCCAGGAATCCCCGATCAACGAACTCGCCGTCGAGGCCTCCTTCGACGAAGGTGAGACCTGGGTACCCGCCGAAGTCGACCGGGACGGCGAGGGCTGGACGCTGGTCCTGCCCGGTGCCGGGGAGCCAGGCGACCTGGTCTGGCTGCGCGCCACCGCCACCGACGAGGACGGCAACTCCGTCACCGAGACGATCGAAGGCGCCTACCGGCTCCGCTGAACCACCACGACGCGGGCCGGGAGGGCGCCCCCCTCCCGGCCCGTTCCACCCCTGGGCAGGGAGGCCGTGCACCGCGAACCGGAGCAGGGAAGCCCTCCGCGTTCCCGAGGGAACCGGCCGTTCAGGGAGCAGCGCTCGGCGATCGCCCGACGGGGGACCGCCCGGGCCAGCAGGCACCGCCGGATCCGCGCGGTCGCGGAGCCCCGAAACCGTGGGAGCGCCGTGCTCCTGGTACTCGCACTCCCAGGCCATCGTCCGACCAGGTCGGATCGAGCCCACACTCGCCACACCGACGAAGCGGTCCACATCCGCGGGACCTCGCTGAGGACTCCGGCTGACCGGGCCCTGGTCGATGCCCACGGCCGCGAGCACGGCCCGACACCAGGACGAGCCAACCGCAGTGGGACTCCGGCGCTCGCCGTGATCGACCCGTGACCCACCCGACTCAACGTCTCCATCCGATCACAGCGTGTTCGGTGTGAAGGGCTTGTGATGAGCCCGGCCGGCCGGTGAACACCGGCCGGCCCACCGAACGGAAGGACACCAGGTGCGAACACCCCGTGTTCGGCTCGGCGCCGGTCTCCTCGCCGCACTGCTGCTCACCACCCCCACGGCAGCGGCCGGCACCCACGAGACCGACCCACCACCCCCGACCACACCCGTGACGTCACACACCAACGGCGCCCCGATCAGCATCACCCTGATCACCGGGGACACCGTCCTGCTCCGCCAGGGCCCCGACGGGCTGGCACTCGCCGGGTTCACCTCCCCACCCCACCGGCGCGGCACCGGCTACCACCAGGAAACCCACCAGGGACGACTCGTCGTCATCCCCGACGACGCCCGCCGCGCCGTGATCTCCGGGCGACTGGACGAACGGTTCTTCGACCTCACCGGACTCGTCGAACAGGGCCTGACCGACGACCACCAGGACAGCCTCCGGATCATCGTCGACGAACCCGCCGACGGACCACGCGCGTTCGCCGCACCCGAGGTCGCCGAGCACACGCAGTCCTTCCCCGACCTGGGGTTACGCGGCCTGGAGATCGCCCACGAGGACCTGCCCACCTTCTGGCAGGACCTCGAAGGCGGTGACGGTCCCAGCGTGCTCAGCGCCCAGGACGACACCCGGGTCCTGTTGGACGGGCGGGTGCGCGCCACCCTCGACCAGAGCCGGGACCTCGTCGGCGCCAGCGAGGCCTGGGACGCCGGCCACACCGGAGACGGCGTCACCGTCGCCGTCCTCGACACCGGCTACGACACCGGACACCCCGACCTCGACGGCCGGGTCGTCGCCGCCGAGAACTTCTCCGACGCCGAGGACGTCCAGGACCGCAGGGGCCACGGCACGCATGTGGCCGCCACGATCGCCGGCACCGGAGCAGCCTCCGACGGCCGCTACGCCGGCGTCGCCCCGGACGCGGACCTGGTGGTCGCCAAGGTCCTCGACGACCAGGGCCAGGGCTGGACCACCGACATCATCGCCGGAGCGGAATGGGCCGTCGAGCAGGGCGCGGACATCCTCAACCTCAGCCTCGCCGGCTGGGCCACCCCTGAACGCGACCCGCTGGTCGAGGCGGTCGAGGAACTCTCCGCCACCACCGGAGCGCTGTTCGTGGTGGCCGCCGGCAACAACGGCCGGCCGGCCTCGATCGACTCCCCCGGTGTCGCCGACAGCGCCCTGACCGTGGGCAGCACCACCAAACAGGACGAACTCAGCGACTTCTCCAGCCAAGGCCCCGTGCCCTGGAACTTCGGGCTGAAACCCGAGATCGCCGCACCAGGATCGGACATCGTGGCCGCCCGCGCGGAGGGCGTCGAGGAGGAATGGGCCATCGACGAGCACTACCTCAGCGCGTCCGGCACCTCCATGGCCGCCCCGCACGTCGCCGGCGCCGCCGCCCTGGCACTCCAGGCCAACCCCGACCTCGACGGCCAACAGATCAAGGCACTGCTCACCGGCAGCGCCGAACCTCTCCCCGGGATCGACGTCCACGGGCAGGGAGCCGGCCGCCTCGACATCGCCCGCGCCCTGGAGCAGGGGCCCCGCGCCGAACCCGCCACCCTCGGCTTCGGACTCCTCGACTGGCCCCACGACGGGGAACCGGTGGAACGCACCATCACCTACACCAACCCCACCGACACCGAACTCACCCTGGACCTGGACCTCACCGTCAGCCAGGACGACGGCACCCCCGCCCCCGACGGCCTGCTGGAACTGACCACCAACACGGTGACCGTCCCACCCGGCCAGACCGCGACGGCCACGCTGGTCCTCCGGCCCACGGCCGAACGGGTCAGCACCATCACCGGCCGACTCACCGCCACCACGAACGGGGCCCGACTCGTGACCCCGGTGTCGGCGGTGGTCGACCAGGAACGGCACCAACTGGCGGTGTCGGTCTCCGACGAACCCCTGACCAGTTCCCCGCTCCTGTCCGTGGTGGCCGAGAACACCGAGACCGGTGAACTGCACGAGGCGAGGACCTTCGAGGAGGGGGTGGACGTCACGCTCGTTCCGGGCACCTACCGGGTCGTGATCTCGCTCAACGAGTACATGGAGGACGGACGGTCGTACCAGACCTACGCCGCCGAGGAGGTCGAGCTGACCGAGGACACGCTGCTCGACGTTCCCCTGGAGACCCGCGAAGCGGTCGCGCTCGTGCCCGCTGAGGACGATGCCGAGCGGTACGGCACCACGCACGGGTACGTCCTCGAGAGCGCCACTCACACCTTCACCGGGATAATGACCGAGTTGTTCGTCGTCGACGCGGGAGCGGAGATCGACGGCCTCGGCTTCCTGCACGGCGGCGCATGGACGGCCCCCCTGGTCCGGGTGGAATTACCCGGGCACGATCTGCGTGTGGGGGTCTGGGAGGACCTCCGTGGCCCCCGGGGAACGGTCACCGGCACTCTCGTGGACCTCACGTCCACCCCGGCCGAGGACGTTCCTGACCTCACCGGACGCATCCCGTTCCTCAGCCCCGGGACGGACCTCGCCCCCGACAAGCTCGCGGACCTGGTGCGGGCCGTGGCTGACCGGGGAGCCGAGGTGTTGTTGGGCAGCGTCTGGATCGAGACCGAGATTCCGTTGCCCTACGTCAACGTCGAGTACCGCTCCGCGACACGACTGGCTGAGTTGATCGCCGAGGAAGGGCGGGTGGAGGCCGTCGTGGAGGGACGGGACCACAGCCCCTCCGCGTACTACCTCCTGGAGTCGCACGACGGCGGTCTCCCACCGAGCGGTCACCGGGTGGTGGAGGCTGACGAGCTGGCCCGGATCGAGAACACCTACCACAACCCCGGCCCCGAGGACGTGCTGCACGAGACCCGTCAGTCGGCTTCCTCGGAAGGTGTCGTCATCGCCGACCTGTGGGCACTGACCATGTTCCCGCAGGAACGGACCGAGTACTTCTCGCCTGGCTTCGACTGGGTGGGGGAAGTCTCGCTACCCGGGGACTGGGGCGTGGGCAAGCTGGTGACGCCGCCGACGGCGCTGGAGGCGGGTGACGAGCGGACCGAGGCCTGGTACCGGGGCCCGATCGGCCCGACGCTGCCGGACCAGACCAGGGTCGGCCTGGACGAGTGGCGGTCCCCGGCCATGCGGGAGGACGACCTGCTGCGGTTTCAGCTGTCCATGTTCGGCGACAACGACCCCCGCCACGAGGCCCTGCCCGACCTGCGGTTCGACACCGACAGCGGCCGGATGGTGCTGAGCCGGGACGGCGAGGTCGTGGCCGAGGCCGACACCCCCGGACTGGCCGACCTGGAGGTCCCACCCGGACCTGGCTGGTACGACCTGGCCGTGGACGCCGAACGGGACCACCAGGTCTGGGCCGCTCCCGGCAGGGTCCACGGCCAGTGGCGGTTCCACTCCACGGGGGCCGACGAGGTGCTGCCCCTGCTCGACATCCGCTACGACCTCCCCCTCGGGTTGACCAACGACACCCCCGCGGGTGAGCCCCTCGCCGGAACGGCCACGGTCGTCCACCAGACCGGGGCCCAGGAATCCCCGATCAACGAACTCGCCGTCGAGGCCTCCTTCGACGAAGGCGAGACCTGGGTACCCGCCGAAGTCGACCGGGACGGCGAGGGCTGGACGCTGGTCCTGCCCGGTGCCGGGGAGCCAGGCGACCTGGTCTGGCTGCGCGCCACCGCCAACGACGAGGACGGCAACTCCGTCACCGAGACGATCGAAGGCGCCTACCGGCTGCACTGAACCACCACGGCGCGGGCCGGGAGGGCGCCCCCCTCCCGGCCCGTTCCACCCCTGGAGCGGAGCACCGGGTTCACAACCGGGGAGCGGCGTCGGCGCCCCCGGCGACGTGCAGGACACCGGGCAGGCCGGTCAGTTCCCGCACCAGCTCCTCGAGCGACCCCCGCCCCCGCAGCTCGACGACCACCACGACCGTCCGGTGGTCCTCCGCGCGGTCCTCGTACTCCACGTGCAGGTCCAGCACCGTCCACCCCCGGCTGGTGCAGGCGGAGAGGACGCCGCGCAGCACTCCCCGCCCCTCCAGGTAGCCGATGCGGACCGTGCTGGGCTGGCGCCACGAACCCCGCAGGTGCCGCGTCAGCCAGGGGTAGCCGGCCACGACGAGGAAGTGGGCGGCGGTGGTGGCGACGGCGAGGACGAACAGGCCGCCACCGCTGGCCATGCCGACGGCGGCCGTCACCCACACCGACGCGGCGGTGGTCAGGCCCTGGACGGCGTCGCGGCGGACGAAGATGAGCCCGCCGCCGATGAACCCGATGCCGGTCAGGATCTGGGCGGCCACCCGGGACGGGTCGAGCATGACGTCGTCACCGAGGACCGAGGTGAAGCCGTGCTGCGAGACGACCATGAACAGGGCGGTACCGAGGCCGACGAGGCTGTGGGTGCGCAGGCCGGCGCTCTTGGCCCGGATCTCGCGTTCGAGTCCGATGAGGCTGGAGAGCAGGAGCGCGACCGCGAGCTCCCCCAGCAGGGGGATTTCACCGAGTCCGGACGAGACGGGGCCCTCCACCCCGGCGACGCTAACCCGGGGCCGGTGCCCCGGCGACCGCGAACGCGCCCGACGTCCCCGGTCGGGTGACGCCGGGCGCGGCGGGTCAGGCGGCGCCGTGCTCCCTGGCGTAGGCGTCGAGCTCGTCGAGGAAGGCGTCCCGCCGGCCGGCGGCCAGCCAGGAGATGGTGAAGGCGTTGCGCTGCAACGCCACCAGGTCCGCTTCGTCAAGGTCGAGCTCCCCGGCGAGGGCGACCAGGTTCTCGCTGACGTAGCCGCCGAAGTAGGCGGGGTCGTCGGAGTTGACCGACACGGGAACCCCCCGGTCGAGCAGGGCGCGGATCTCGGGGGCCTTCATGCTGGCCGTGACGACGCCGTTGGAGATCGGGCAGGCGGTCAGGCCGATGCCCCGGCGCAGCACCTCCTCGACCAACGCGTCGTCCTCCAGGACGTTCAGGCCGTGGTCGATGCGGTCGACCCCGATGACCTCCAGCACCTGGCGGAGGTGCTCGGTGGTGTTCTCCTGGTCGATGTCGCAGTGCATGGTGAGCAGGTAGCCCTCGGCCCTGGCCCTGGCGAAGACGGCGGCGAACTTCTCCGGCGGGTTGCCCTTCTCGTCGGAGTCGAGGCCGACGCCGACGATCCAGTCCTTGTAGGGCAGCGACTCCATCAGGGTCGCCATCGCGTACTCGGCGGAGAAGTCACGCAGGAAGCAGAGGATCAGCTCGGCGTGCACGCCGAGGTCCCGCTGGGCGTCGACCACGCCCTGCCGCAGCCCCCGCACCACGGTCGGGAAGGGCACGCCCCGCGAGGTGTGGGCCTGGGGGTCGAAGAAGATCTCGGTGTGGCGGACGTTCTGGTCGGCCGCCCGCCGCAGGTAGGCGTAGACCAGGTCGCGGAAGTCCCGTTCGGTCAGCAGCACCCGCATCCCGTCGTAGTAGACGCCGAGGAAGGACGGGAGGTCGTGGAACTGGTAACTGGCCCGGAGTTCGTCGACGTCGGCGAAGGGCAGTTCGAGCCCGTTGCGCTCGGCCAGCTCGAACTTGAGCTCGGGTTCGAGGGTCCCCTCGATGTGGACGTGCAGTTCGGCCTTGGGCAGGCCGGCGACGAACTCGGCCGAGACGGGCACGGCGGGCTCCCTCCGTGGTGGTGGTGCCCGGCCGTCTTCGGCGGCCGGGGTGGTCGCGGCCGGTCGGCCCGCTCGGGACGGGCGCCCGGCGTGCGGACAGATCCGGATCGTACGCAGGAAAACCCCTGATCACGCGGTGGGGTGAGCGGTGGGCACCGGGTGGCGACCGGCGGTGTCGGACCGGGCACGGAGGGCTGTCGAGCCCCGGTGGGTCGCGGTGTGGCGCGGCCCACGCGCACCGGAGATTGGTCAGACCAAGGCCTTGACACGGGTGGGGCGCGCTGTCTAGCGTCCCGACGAAGATTTGGTCAGACCAATGCGGGGAGGCCGGGGTGGAGCCGCACCTCATCACCCTCGTGGACGCGTTGCGCCAGGCCGCGACCCCCGAGGAGCACACCGGTCGGCTCCGGCTGCCCCCGGAACGGGAGCTGGGCGCCCGACTGGCCATGAGCCGGGCGACGCTACGCGAACAGCTCTCCAGCCTGGAGATGTTGGGCTTCCTCCACCGCACCCAGGGACGGGGCACCTACCTGGAGGTGCCCAACGCCAACTTCATGCGGCTCTACTTCAGCCTCGCCATGCGGCTGGGGCACATCAGCGGACCGCAGTTCGAACGGGCGAGGGAACTCCTCGAACTCTCCGTCGCCGCCGAGGCCGCGACCCTCGCCTCCCCCGAGGACGTGCGGGCGCTGCGCGCCGACGTCGACGCGATGGTCGAGTCCTCCCTGGCCGGGCGGGTCGAGGCGGCCACCGACGCCGACTTCACCTTCCACCACCGCCTGTTCCGGATCGTCGACAACCCGATGTTCGACTTCCTCCACGACGGCATCGGCTACGTGCTGCGGGACGAGCTGACCGCACGGCGGGCCGCCGCGCTGGCTGCCGAACGCCGTGCCGGCCGGGACGGCTGGGAGACCGACCACGTCCACTACGAGGTCGTCGACGCGATCGAGGCCGGCGATCCGAGGGCGGCGCGGGAGGCGATGGCCCGCCACTTCACCCTGTGGCGCGACCTCACCGCCCGGTCCACGCCCGCCCCCACCAACCACTCCTCCACCGGGCACCCCGCCGGGCCGGTCGACCAGCCGGCCGCGGGTGGGTGAGCGGAGGAGGACGACCGCACCTCCGAACACCGGCGGCGGCCCCCGGTGGACACCGGGGCGGTCGCGGCAGGGCACTCGGGGCTTCCCGGCCGTGCCCACCAGCACCACCACTACGAGAAGGGAGCCGATGATGACCGCGACGCAGGACGTCGACCGCGCCGCGCCCGCCGGCCCGTCGTTCGAGGACCGGGTTCGCCGGGTGGCGGACGCGGCCCACCGGATGCGCCACCACGTGCTGAACATGGGCGAGGTCCAGGGGCAGGGCTACGTCGGCCAGGCCCTCGGCGTCGCCGACGTGCTCGCCGTGGCGTACCAGGACCAGCTGCGCCTGCGGCCGGCGGACCCGCACTGGGACGAGCGGGACCGGTTCCTGCTCTCCATCGGGCACTACGCGATCGCCCTGTACGCGGCGCTGGCCGAGGCGGGGGTGATCCCCGTCGAGGAACTGGAGACCTACGGCTCCGACGAGAGCCGCCTGCCGATGTCGGGCATGGCCTCCTACACGCCCGGCATGGAGATCTCCGGCGGGTCGCTGGGCCACGGCCTGGGCGTCGGGGTCGGGATGGCGCTGGGCCTGCGGCACCGGGGGGTCGCTTCCCGCGTCGTGAACCTCCTCTCCGACGGCGAGCTCGACGAGGGCTCCACCTGGGAGGCCGCGATGGGCGCCGCCCACCACCGGCTGGGGAACCTGACCGCCGTGGTCGACATGAACGCCCTGCAGGCGGACGGGCCGACGGCCGGTGTGCTGGCCATCGAGCCGGTGGAGCGCAAGTGGGAGGCCTTCGGCTGGCACACCGTGCGGGTGGACGGCAACGACGTGCCCGCGCTGCTGCGCGCCTTCGACAGCCTCGCCGAGGCCGACGCCGACACCCCCCGGGTCGTCATCTGCGACACCCGGATCGGGTCCGGGGTCCCGCTGCTGGAGACCCGGGAGAAGGCGCACTTCATGCGCATCGACGAGCACGAGTGGCAGATCGCCAGGGACCAACTCGACCAGGGAGCGCAGCGATGAGCACGCCGACGAGGAAACGGCTGACCACCTCGGCGATGATCGCCTCGTTCGTCGACGAGGGGCAGCGCACCACCCCCGCGCCGTTCGGGCACGCCCTGTCCCGGCTGGCGGAGGAACGCCCCGAGATCGTCGGCTTGACCGCCGACCTGGGCAAGTACACCGACATGCACGTCTTCGCCCAGGATCACCCCGACCGGTTCTTCCAGATGGGCATGTCCGAGCAGCTGCTGCTCGGCGCGGCCGCCGGGATGGCCGAGGTGGGTCTGGTGCCCTTCGCCTCCACCTACTCGGTGTTCGCGACGCGGCGCGCCTACGACTTCCTGTGCCTGGACGCCGCCGAGCCGGGGCTGAACGTCAACATCGTCGGGGGGCTGCCGGGCCTGACGACGGGTTACGGGCCCAGCCACCAGGCGACGGAGGACATCGCGATCCTGCGGGGCATGCCCGGGCTGACGATCGTCGACCCCTGCGACTCGGTGGACATCGAGCAGGCGGTCCCGGCGCTGGCCGAGGTGGCGGGCCCCACCTACCTGCGGTTGCTGCGCGGCAAGGTCCCCACGGTGCTCGACGAGTACGACTACACCTTCGAGGTGGGTCGGGCCGCCGAGCTGCGCACGGGTCGCGACGTGACGCTGGTGTCCAGCGGTCTGATGACGATGCGGGCGTTGTCGGCGGCCGAGCGGCTGGCCGAGCACCGGGTCGACGTGGGGGTGCTGCACGTGCCCACGATCAAGCCGTTGGACACCGAGGCCGTGCTGCGGGTGGGCCGGTCCGACCGGCTGGTCGTGACGGTGGAGAACCACAGCGTGGTCGGCGGGCTCGGCGAGGCCGTGGCGTCCTGCCTGGCGTTCAACGGCGTCGGTCGCGACCTGGTGCCGGTCGCCCTGCCCGACGAGTTCCTGGCCGCCGGGGCGCTGCCCACCCTGCACGACCGGTACGGCTTGTCCACCGACCGGCTGGTGCGCCGGGTGCTGGACGCGTTGGAGGTCTGATCCGGGCCGCGACCGCCCCGGTCTCCGGGTGTGGTCGCCCCTCCTGGAGGACGGGGTGGGGAGCCTGGTCGGCTCCCCACCCCGTGTTCCCTGCCTGGTTCGCTCAGCTGGCGAACCCGGTCACTCGAAGATCACGTCGGAGCAGTTGTAGAAGGCCTCCGGGCTGTCCGAGCGCTGCCAGATCGAGTAGATGATGTGCCGGCCGCTCTTGTCGGGCAGGTCGGCGGACCAGGTGTACTCGGCGCCGTGCGGGCCGCTGCCGTTGATCGGCGGGTCGGTGACGACGTCGAAGGGCTCGGGCTCCAGGTCGGACCACTTCAGCGGCTGGGTCGGGTCCCAACCGTCCTTGGTGACGTACTGGTACCAGGTGCCGGGGTGCGGGGCCCAGGCGTTGTAGCGGATGGTCACCGTCTCACCGGCGGGCATGGTCGTGGTGGGCCAGTCGGTCCTGGCCTGGTTGTAGGCGGCGTAGGTGTCGCCGGGGCCGCACAGGCGCCCGTCGGGGATGATCTCCTGGTGGCGGCCGCCCGCGTCGGGGAGGAGGTTGCCGAACCAGTTCCACAGCGCGTTCTTGCCACCCATCTCGATGGCGTCGGCGCAGGCCGGGTTGGTCGGGTCGAGGTCACCGCCGATGCCGCCGGCGAGACCGTCCACGTAGCAGGCGTAGGTCCTGGTCTGCGGGTAGGTCAGGCCGCCGTGCGCCAAGGCCACCTGGGGCGGGATCGCGAGAGCGAACATACCGGCGAGGCCGGCCAGCAGGCCGAAGAACCTCAGTTTTCCTTTCACCTTCACCTTGGTCTCCTTGATCGACTGGTCAGCGTTGGTCAGTCGTCCGCTCCCCGCCGTCCGCGCCGGTCGACCACGGTCGACCACCGGGGCCGCGTCTGGCCCGACGCCGCCGCCGGTGGTCGACCGGCCGCCCGGGGCCGTCCGCGTCGACCGAGGTGCTGGCCGGCGCGGTCTCCGCTCTGGCTGCCGCCGGAGGAACGACCCACGGGATAACTGGGAGCGCTCCCAGAGTGGGGCCGGCACGCACGGTGTGTCAACACCTGGTCAGCGACCAACACGGCAAATACTCCTGTTGCCGCACCGACCCAGCTCCGAAGATCCCAGCGCGACCGGACGGCCTCGGCCCGAGCCGGGGCGCTGAGCAGGGCAAAGAACGCCGTCCGGTTTCGGTTCGACGAAACGCGTGACCCAACCGGACGGCGAGGCGGCCGAGGGGGGTCAGCGGCCACCGATCCGGCCTCGGACCCTGCGACGCAACCGGTTCCCCGCACCGGCGGCCACGGGGCCCGCGCACGCCGCACGTCGGTCACCGACACCGTTCCCGCTGGCCAGGAGACCGCGACCGCCGCCGTCGACATTGGTGGCGGCCACCGGGCGCTCCGCGTGGACACCGATCACCCCATGCCTCCTTGGAGCGCTCCCATCACGTGGCGGGATCGCGTCGGCGCGTTCGCCCCCAGGACTCCCGGGACATGCCGCACGGGGGCGGGGCCGCCCCGGCGCCGGGGGTCAGGGCCGCCCGCGTCGGCGCGCGTGATGACGCCGGAGGTTCACCGCCCGCTCGGGTCGCACCAGCGACGTCGTTCGCTGGGCCGGCGGCTCCTCCGAGTGGACACCGCCGGTGAGCTGCCGACGCGGACCTCCCCCGTCCCGAGCGGCCGGCCCCGGGTGATACCGGCGCGGGCCCGCTGGTCGAGCGGCCACCGGAGGCGCGGCGACCGGCCACGGCCGGACGTCGGGCGCGAGTGCCACCTACCCCGAGGTGGGAACGCGGTCGGCGACCCAGGCGACACCGTCGGGGTAGCGGTGCGCGGCGCGGGAGGCGGTGCGGATCTGCGCGGAGAAACCCGGGCGTTCGGGGGCGAGGTAACGGCCGCCGCGCACCCGCACCGGGTCCACGAAGTGCTCGTGCAGGTGGTCGACGTACTCGATGACCCGGTCATCCCAGGTCCCGCTGACGGCGAGGTAGTCGAACATGGCGAGGTGCTGGACGAGTTCGCACAGGCCCACCCCGCCGGCGTGCGGGCACACCGGTCGGCCGAACTTCGCGGCCAGCAACAGGATCGCGACGTTCTCGTTCACCCCGGCCACCCGCGCCGCGTCGATCTGCACGACGTCGATCGCGTCGGCCTGGAGGAACTGTTTGAACATGACCCGGTTGTGGATGTGCTCGCCGCTGGCCACCCGCACCGGGGCGACGCCCCGCCGGATGGCGGCGTGTCCGAGCACGTCGTCGGGGCTGGTGGGCTCCTCGATCCACCACGGGTCGTACGGCGCCAGCGCCCGCGTCCAGTCGATCGCCTCGGCCACGTCCCACCGCTGGTTGGCGTCCACGGCGATGCGCACGTCGGGGCCGGCGATCTCCCGGGCGACCCGCAGCCGGCGCAGGTCGTCGTCGAGGTCCGCGCCGACCTTGAGCTTGATCTGGGTGAAGCCGGCGGCCAGCGCCTCCCGGACGAGCCTGGTGAGCTTCGCGTCGTCGTACCCGAGCCAGCCGGGCGAGGTGGTGTAGGCGGGGTAGCCCTCGGCGAGCAGGCGGCGTTCCCGCCCCGCGCGCCCCTCCCGGGCCGAACGCAGGATGTCCAGGGCCTCCGCCCTGGTCAGGGCGTCACTGAGGTAGCGGAAGTCGACGAGGTCGACGACCTCCTCCGGTTCCAGGTCCGCCAGCAGCCGCCACAGCGGTTTGCCCTCCCGCTTGGCCCGCAGGTCCCACAGGGCGTTGACCACGGCGGAGATCGCCATGTGCACGACCCCCTTCTCCGGCCCGAGCCACCGGAGTTGGCTGTCGTGGACGAGGGAACGCCACAGGCCGCCCAGGTCGGCGAGGGTGTCGTCCAGCGGCCGGCCGACGAGGGCCGGCGCGAGGGTGCGGATCGCCGCCACCTGCACGTCGTTGCCCCGCCCGATGGTGAAGGCGAAGCCGTGCCCCTCCAGACCGTCGGCGGCGTCGGTCCGCACCACCACGTAGGCGGCCGAGTAGTCCGGATCGGGGTTCATCGCGTCCGAACCGTCCAGCTCACGGGAGGTGGGGAAGCGGATGTCCTGGGTGTCGATGGCGACGATGGAGGCGGTCATCAGTTACCTTCTCGGGGTCGTCCCGCGCCGGGCGGCGGCGGGTGTCGGCCGCGCGTCGCGGCCGGGTGCCCGGTCCGGGCGGCCTCCCTCCGGGACAGAGGAGGCCACCCGGGACCGGACGTATCAGGTGCCGTCCATGCCCTCGCCGAAGTAGAAGCCCGGCTGGGTGGACTGCATGTAGCCCATGGACTCGGCGGCGAGGCTCGCCCGGTAGTCCCGGTCGTGCAGCAGGGTCGGGAACCGGTACTCGGTCGGGATCGTCGTCGTGTAGATCCGGATCTCGCTGCGGTCGTGCACGTAGAAGACCTCCTCGCGCCAGTCGCCGAAGACGTCCCCGTAGCCCAGCACGGCGTAGCGGTCGGTGCCACCGAACGGGTCGGCCTCCGCCGTCACGAGGTTGACCAGTTCCTCGTTCTCGTAGTCCCACTTGTCGATGTAGATGCCGTCGAGCAGCTCGCGGAGCAGGTCGCCGTCCCACCAGATGCCGTAGTTCACGCTGGCGGGTCGGGTGCCGATCCGCTCACCCCTGGCGTTGTAGAGGCCGTCGACGGGTGCCACCACCTCGACGATGCCCTGCGGGTTGGGGCGGCCTCCCCACACCTCCAGGCCCGGGTGGCGGGGGTCGATGTCGGCGGCCATGCCCCGGCCCACGTCGTCCCACTTCTCGCCGGTGGGCCCCCACAGCAGGTCGCCCTCCTCGGCGCCCCGCAGGTGGATCGGGTTGCTGTAGTGGCTGTTGACCTCCTGGACGTAGAAGATCTCCAGGCCCTCGCGCTCCGGGTCGATGTCGGTCATGTGGACCCGGTCGCCGTGACCCTCCTCGGTGATCCACAGGGTCGACCCGTCGTCGTCGATGGCGATGCTGCCGTTGATGATCTCGTCGCGGCCGTCACCGTCGATGTCGCCGGTGCGCAGGTTGTGGAACCCGGCGCCCTTCGGGTAGCGGCCGTTCTCGTCGGTCGGCCGGTTCCACTGCCACCGCAGGGTGGCCGTCTCCCCGTCGAAGTCCCAGGCCTCGGCCACCATCTTCGCGTAGGTGCCGCGCAGGGTGATCAGGCTCGGGTTGGCGTCGGGGCCGTCGAGGTAGGCCACCGTCATCAGGTTGCGTTCGGAGCGGTTGCCCCGGTCGTCACCCCAGACCCCCGGTTCGCCCCGGTCGATCCAGTCCTGGCGTTCGATGGTCTCGCCGGTGGCGCCGTCGAGGATCTCGACGTACTCCGGTCCGTCGTAGACCCGCCAGTTCTGGCTGGCCCGGTAGTCGATGATGCCGTCGCCGTTGAGGTCCTCGTCCACCTCACTGGACTTGTAGATGACCTCGGCCTTGCCGTCGCCGTTGAGGTCGTGCACGAGGTAGGGCGTGTACCAGATCCCGGTGCGCAGGTTGACGCCCAGATCGCGGCGCCAGAGGAACTCGCCCTCGCTGGAGTAGCCCTCCAGTTTGTAGGTGTCGCGTGGCTCCTCGCCCTTGGACGGGTCGATGTTCTGGTCGCCACGCTTGATCACGTAATCCATCTCGCCGTCGCCGTCGAGGTCGCCGACGGCGACGTGGCGGGCGGTCTGGTCGATGTCGTCGGCGAGGTCGAAGGAGAAGAACGGCCGGTCCTCGGAGCCGGCGGGCAGCGTGTAGGAGCCGCGCTGGTTGTCCCGGCCGCCGTTGCGGACGGCGTGGACGTGGTAGGTGTTCTCCTTGCCGGGGTCGGCCTCCTCGTCCACCCAGTGGGTGGCGCCGGTGATGGGCTCCCGGTTGAGCTTGGTGCGCCGGCCGTCGGTCTCCCGGAACAGGTGGAAGGCGACGTCGGCGCGGTCGGTCTCCAGCAGGCGCCAGCCGACGTGGACGGCGTCGCCGTCGTGCACGGCGATCACGCCGCGCCCCAGCTGCTGTTCGGCGCCGCCGTACCCACGGGGGATACCGAAGCCGGTGGTCGACGGCGCGTCGGGTTCGGCCACGGCCGCCCCCGATGCGAGCGCCGTCGGCAGGGCGACGGCGGCGGTGATGGCGAGCGCACCGACGGCCACGCGTCTGGGGCGCTTCCGGAACGTCATGGGACAACCTCCGAGTTGGGATGCCGTGATCCACGCTGATCGGACGGAACAGCCCGGATAGGTAGGATGTATCTTGCTCCCAACCGGCCATCGCGCGAGACATACCGCGATGTTCTTGGCCGATACCTGACAGATGTCTGATGACTGAGGTGTCCGGCTGAGTCCACCTCGGGCGCGGTGGTCGCCGACGAACCCGGCCCCCGCGAGGACGGCCGTCGACAGCCGGTCGACTCGGCCCGGCCCGCCTCGGGCCCCGACTCGCCGACCGGCCCGACCGTGCTGACCTGGCCTTTCCGTTCACTCCTCGTGGTCGCTGCCCGTGACGACCACGGGGAACGTGAACGTGAATGCCCCCGAACCGGGGACGCGATGCTCCCTGCGACGCCCGCCCACCCATCGCACACTGAGGACGGTGCCGGGGTTCGGGACACCGTCGACGGTCTCCTCGACGGGCCACCGCCGAACGTCCCGCGCGGCGCCGGACGTGACCCGCCAGTCGCTGCCGGCACGATCGACGGAAGGACCTCCTGGTGCGTTCGACATCGCGCGACCCCCGAACCGCCCCCCTCCCCCGCCGGCTCCCGCGCCCGCCCCGCGGCGCGCCCCGGGAGCTGGCGGGCGCGGAGAGGTTCGGGGCGCCGTGATCGAGCACGGCGCGCCCTCCGGCAGCCGGCCCCGGGACCGGCGCCAGGAGTCGACGCAGCCGGACCTGCCGGTTGGGCTGGTCGGAGAGGACCGGCCCGACCACTGGGGCGGGGTGATCCCGCCGGACGACGCGCCGGCCACCAGTGCCGAGGCCCTGTCCCGGGCCCGCGCGCTGTCCCCCCTGTTCGCGGCGCGCGCCGCCCAGCACGACGAGGCCGGGGCCTTCCCGATCACCGACTTCCAGCAGCTGCGGTCCGCCGGCCTGTTCGGCCTGATGGCACCGCGCAGGTTGGGCGGCACCGGCGCCAGCTTCGGGGACTACGTGGAGATCGCCATCGAGCTGGCCTGCGGGTCCGGGGCGACCGCCCTCGTGTTCAACATGCACTCCTCCGTGGTGGGGGCGCTGACGAGCCTGCCGGCCACGCTCGTGGACGACCCCAACCGGCGGGCGGAGGTGGCCCAGGCCCACGACCGGATCCTGGCGGCGGCCCTGACCGGCAAGCTCTTCGCCGTCGCCCTGAGCGAGCGGCGGGTCGGTTCCCGGTTGTCCAGGATGTCCACCACCTACCACGAGGTGGAACAGGGCTACCGGATCATCGGGGAGAAGTCCTTCGTGTCGGCCGCCGGCCACGCCGACCTCTACCTGGTGGGTGCCCGCTCGGCGGTGGACCGCGACTACTCGACCCCCACCGTCTCCTACTTCGTGGTTCCCGCTGGTTCCGGCGTGGAGGTCGTCCGGTCCTGGGACACCCTCGGGATGCGGGCGACGGCCAGCGACGACCTCCGACTTGACGTCACCGTGGGGCGGGACGCCCTGCTCGGCGGCGTGGAGGGTCTCGCGCCGACGTTCGTCCAGGCGATGCCGCACTGGATGATCGCTTCCTACGCGGCCGTCTACGTCGGAGTGGCCGAGTCCGCGCTGCGGGAGGCCCGCTCCCAGCTCAGCGAGCGCGGCCTCGACCACCTGCCGGCTGTGCGGGGACGGATGGGCCGGGCCGACGCCGCCGTCGCGGCCGCCCGGTTGGCGGTGCGGGAGGCGGCCAACCGGGTCGACCGGGATCCGGGATCGCCGGCCACCAACCGCTGGGTGTGGCGGGCCAAGCTCCTCGCCGGGGACACGGCGGCCACGGTGGCCTCCTCGGTGTTGGAGGCGGCGGGAACGGCGGCCACGACGCGGGGCAACCCGCTGGAGCGGATCTACCGGGACGCCCGGTACGGCGCTCTGCACCCGGCGACGTCGGACGTGTGCGCGGACTGGCTCGGGATCGCGGCCTTGGGTGGGGACCCGGAACGGGACACCGCCGTTCCCCGGTGGTGAGGGGGCGACGTCCTCCGGTTCGCTGGCGCCGCTCGCCCGGGCCGCCGGTGGCGTTCCTCGGGAACGCTGACCGACGTCCCCGACCGCACCCGGGACGCGGCCGGCGCTCCGATCGGACGGGGGCGCTCCCCCGGTTGGCTCTGATCCGGGACCTGGTTCCCTCCCCACGGACGGGTCCGGATCGCTAGGCTGGGAGCCATTACCCGACTCTCGGTCACCGATCACTCACCCGCAGTGTCCGGTCGGATGACTGAATCCCTTCTGGGGATGCCGGAGGATACGTCGTGTTCAATGTCGCTGACCTGCACGAGACGCTGTTGGTCGAGTTTCCGGCGCCCGGGGGCAGCCCCACCGACGACCTCCTGTCCGTGGTCAGGCAACCCCGCCAGCTGCTCGAGCAATGCCGGGTTCCCGAGCACGGCGGGACCGCCCTGGACCTTGGGGGGTGGCCGGGGCACTACGCGCTCGCGCTGGCCACCCGGGGCTTCGACTCGGTTCTGCTCGCCGTCGGCGACGAGCCCCCCTACCGCGAGGACGACCTGCGGTTGCTCGACACCTGCCCCACGGTGGTGCGCACCACGGCCGACCTGCTGCGCCAGCCGTTCGAGCCACCCGACGGCGGCCCGTTCGACACCGTCGTGTGCTGCGGGGAGGCCCTGCTGCGGCTGCCCGGCAAGGACGGGGTGCGGGCGCTGTTCGAGGCGGTGCTGGCCTCGCTGGCGCCGGGCGGGATGTTCGTCGTCGGGTTCGCCGACCTCACCCAGGAACTCCGGGGCCGCGACCGCTTCGTCCAGGGCGCCACCAGCTCCGGTGAGATCACCACCTGGTTCCTGGAGTACACCGGCGAGGACACCGTCCAGGTCCACGACCTGGTGCACCGGCGGGACGACGAGGGCAGCTGGAACCTGCACGGCGGGAGTCGGGTCCTGCTGCGCCTCGCGCCGACCTGGGTCGCCAGTCAGCTCGGGCTGGCCGGGTTCCGGCTCTCGCAGCTGCACAGCGTCCGCCCCGACTCCTGGGTGGTCGTGGGCGAACGGCTGGACTGACCGGGCCCGGCCCGTCGAGGACGGGAGGCCGCCGGCGGGCGGGCCGCGCTCGGGCGCGGTTCCCCCGGACCACGACCGCCGCCCCGGGGCGCGCCCCCCGGGGCCGGGTCGTCAGCCGAAGACCACGTCGCTGCACCCGTAGAACGTCTGGTCGAAGTGGCTGGCCTGCCAGATCATGTAGACGATGTGCCGACCGGTGCGGCCGGGGGCCTCCACGTCGATGGACACCGACACCCCACCCAGGGCCGGGTCGTCGCTGGGCGTGCCCTCACCGGGCGGGACCACCCCGGTCTGACCGGCCAGTTCCAGATCACCCCAGCCGAGTTCGTCGGTGGTCGGGTCGAATCCCTGCTTGGTCACGTACACCCGGTAGTAGTCGGCGCCGTGCAGCGCCTGGTCGTGCACGGTCACGGTGAACTCGTTGGCCACCGGGGTCGCGTGCCACTCGCCGGGCACGTCGAGGGCGGCGTAGCGGTCGCCTCCGGTGCGGCCGGCGCTGCACAGCTGACCGTCGGGAATGGCTCCCTCGTGGTCACCGCCCACGCCCTCCCGGTAGACACCGTTCCACTGCCACATCGCGTTGGTGTCGTGCTGCCAGGCCTGCCAGCACATCGGGTCCTCGGTGGCCATCTCCGGATTCTGGAAATCGTGCCCCCACCGTTCCCAGCACCCGTAGTTCCGGGACGGCGGGTCAATGGTGGAACCGTGCGCGGACGCCGTTCCGGCGGAGAACACCATCATGAACATGACGGCCGCGGCCACGGCGGCGACGGCGCGAGCCAGGGGAGAGAGTCGCCTACCTGCGAGTACGGACATTGGGACCTCCTTGTCACCAATGGGTATTCGCGCACCCACGCTACGCCAGTACCGCCGCCGAGAACATCGGCCCGACGGACCACCGAACGGTAGCGAACACAGCCGAGACCACCACTCCAATACGCGTAATCGTTTCGTGATCGTCCGATCGGGAGCGGAAACAATTCGAAGGAAGCGGCGAGATCGCACCGATGAGTTCGACGACAGCGGTCGAACACCGCCGCGCCTCACGACGGGCGCGCGCACCGGGGACACCGCCCGGCCGCTCTCCTCGGCCGCCCCCTCGGCGCAGGGGGTCCGGCGCCCGATCCGGGTACCCGCCCGGTGGCCTCGGCCGTCCGGTACCGGGCTACCACCAGCCCCCGCCCTCGGCTGCGGGGTGTCGCGGGGCCGGCCGCGCTGAGCCGCCGGCGGGGTGGTCCACCCGCGTGGCCGCGAGCGGACCACCAGCACGGCCGACCTCCCGGTCCCCCGGCGACGGGAGGACCACGCCACAGCCGGTGACGCCCGCCCCCGTCCCGTGGCTCGGGGGCGGGCGGGGTTCACCCCGGCTCCACCACCGGCAGTCGGTCGACACCACCCGCGAGCAGCGCCGTGGTGTGCGTCCCCGCCCGGAACGTGGGCTCGGCGAGGACGCGCCGCAGCACCCCGACCGTGGTGCGCAGGCCGGGTCCGGCCACCCGGAACTCGTCCAGGGCGCGGTCCATCCTGGACAACGCCTGGGCCCGATCCGGCCCCCAGACGACGACCTTCGCCAGCAGCGAGTCGTACTCGGTGGGCACCCGCCACCCCGGGTAGGCGGCCGTGTCGACCCGCACGAAAGGACCGCCGGGTGGGACGAACTCGCTGACCAGCCCCGGGCGGGGCGCGAAGTCGAGGTCGGGGTCCTCGGCGTTGACCCGGCACTCCACCGCCACCCCGCGCGGCACGATCTCCCGCTGGGACAGGCTCACCGGGTGGCCGGCGGCGACCATGAGCTGTTCCCGGACGATGTCCACCCCGGTCACCATCTCGGTGACCGGGTGCTCCACCTGGATGCGGCAGTTCATCTCGATGAACGCGATCTCCTCGCCCTGCACGAGGAACTCGAAGGTGCCCGCGCCCGTGTAGCCGACCGCCCGTGCTCCCCGCACCGCGTACTCGCACAACCGGGAGCGCAGGTCGGCCGACAGCCCGGGAGCCGGGCTCTCCTCCACCAGCTTCTGGTGCCGCCGCTGCACCGAACAGTCCCGCTCCCCCAGGTGCAGCACGGTGCCGTGGGTGTCGGCGAGCACCTGCACCTCGACGTGCCGCGCCCGGTCCCAGTAGCGCTCCACGTAGACGCTGTCGTCGCCGAAGGTGCTTCGCGCGGCGGCCCGGGTCGCCCGGTACGTGGGCACCAGGTCGTCGGCGGCGCGGACCACCGCCATGCCGCGCCCCCCGCCACCGGCGGAGGCCTTGATGATCAGGGGGAAGCCGATCCTGCTGGCGATCTCCACGATCTCGTCGGTGCCGCGCACCGCCTCGGTGGTGCCAGGGAGGACGGGCAGGCCGGCGGCGGCCATCCGTCTTCTGGCCAGGGCCTTGTCCCCCAGTTCCGCCATCACCTCGGGGCGGGGGCCGACGAAGACGAGGCCGTTGTCGGCGCAGATCTCGGCGAAGTCCGGGTCCTCGGACAGGAACCCGTACCCGGGGTGCACGGCCTGCGCGCCGGTGCTCAGCGCCGCCTCGATGACCGCCGGCGCGTACAGGTAGCTGCGCCGGGAGGGCCCGGGTCCGATCCGCACCGACGCGTCGGCGGCCCGCACGGCGGCCGAGTCGTCGTCCGCCGCCGAGTGGGCCACGACGGTGCGGATGCCCAGTTCCCGGCAGCTGCGGATGACGCGCAGCGCGATCTCGCCCCGGTTGGCGACCAGGACGGTGTCGAACGGCGGGCGGGCGCCGGTGGGTCGCGGCCGCCCGTTCTCGGCGACCCCGCCCGGTGTGGTGTGACCGGACACTCCGGGTGCCTCGGTGCTCGGTGTTCGGGAGGTGCCCATCCCCTACTCCTCGTCCGGTTCGACGCGCAGGAGCGGTTGTCCGTACTCGACCGGTTCGGCGTCACCGACGAGGATCTCGGTGACCCGGCCGGCCTGGTCGGCCTCCAGGGGGTTCATCAGCTTCATCGCCTCCACGATGCCCACCTGCTGGCCGACGACGACCTGGTCGCCGACCTCCACGAAGGGCCTCGCGCCGGGTTCCGGCGCCCGGTAGAAGGTGCCGACGAGCGGCGCGGTCAGGACGTGCCCGCTGGCCGCCGCCGGCGTGGCGCCCGAGGGCGCGGTGGCGCCGGAGGCGCTCGGCGGGCCGTCGCCGTCCCCCGGCCGCCAGTCCACCTCGATGCTCGCCTCCCCGCAGCGGACCCGTATCCGTCTCGGTGTTCCGGTCGAGGACCGGAGCGTCTCGGCGACGGCGCGCACGGCGGCGTCCAACGCGGCTGGCCCGCCGCAGCCGGTCACCGTGGTTCCCATCCCCCCGTTGCCGCTGATCGGTTCGCTGGTGTGCAGTGCGGTCATCGTGCTGGCTCCCTCCGGTCGGTTCCGGTGTCGACGGCCCCCAGCTGGCGGAACCGCCGCTTGCGGGCGCGGACCAGGTCGTGGGGGTCCGTCGCCCGGTGTCGGCTCAGGGCGCTGATCACGGCGTCCCGCAGGATCGCGCTGGCCCGGCGCGGGTCCCGGTGCGCGCCGCCGTCCGGTTCGGGGACGACACCGTCGACGACACCGAGCCGCAGGAGGTCGGCGGCGCCCAGGCGCAGGGCGCGGGCGGCGACCTCGACGGCGTTCGGGCTCTTCCACAGGATCGCCGCGCACCCCTCGGGGCTGATCACCGAGTAGATGCCGTTCTCGCAGAGCAGGACCTCGTCGGCGACGGCGAGGGCCAGGGCGCCGCCGCTGCCACCCTCCCCGGTGATGACGCTGACGACGGGAACGGGGAGCTCGCCGAGGGTGCGCAGGCACTCGGCGATGACGTAGGACTGGCCCTGTTCCTCGGCGTCCACCCCGGGGTGGGCTCCCGGGGTGTCCACGACGGTGAGCACCGGCAGCCGGAGTTTGGCCGCGAGCCGCATCAGGCGCAGCGCCTTCCGATAGCCACCGGGGGTGGCCATGCCGAAGTTGCGGTCGACGAGTTCCCGGGTGCCGTGCCCCTTCTGGTGTCCCAACACCAGCAGCGGCAGTCCGTCGAGGATGCCGATCCCGCCGACGACGGCGGGGCAGTCGGCTCCCAGCCGGTCGCCGTGCAGCTCCACGAAGCCGTCGAGCCACCGCCCGAGGTGGTCGAGGGTGGTGGGGCGGTCGCGGTGGCGCGCCAGGTCGACCCGGGTGGCCGCCGGCCTGGGTGTCAGGGCGTCGGGGTCCCGCACCACCGGGTCGGAGGTGGCGGCGCCCCAGTCGGCGGGGGCGCGCCCACTGGCGACGGCGACGGCCGTTCCCAGGAAGCCACGCAGTTCGGCGCGGGGGCGGACCTCGTCGATCAGGCCGTGGCGGAGCAGGAACTCGGCGGTCTGGAACCCCGGGGGCAGGCTCTCCCGCACGGTCTGGGCGATGACCCTCGGGCCGGCGAACCCCATGCGGGCGCCGGGTTCGGCGACGACGATGTCGGAGAGCATGGCGAAGGAGGCGGCAACCCCGCCGTAGGTGGGATCGGTGACGAGGGTGGCGGTCAGCAGGCCCGCCGCGTCCAGGTCGGCCATCGCGCCGCTGGTCCTGGCCATCTGCATCAGGGCGAGCGCGCCCTCCTGCATCCGGGCGCCGCCCGAGGCGGTGGCGAGCAGCAGCGGCACGCCCTCGCTCAGCGCCGTCTCCGCGGCCGTGGTCACGGCCTCGCCCGCCGCCGTGCCGAGGCTGCCCCCGAGGAACCGGAAGTCCATCGCGGCGAGCACGACGGGCTGGCCGTGGAGTGTCCCCCGGTAGCAGCGGACGGCGTCCCGCGACCCGGTGCGGTCGGCGGCCTCGCGGAGCCTGTCCGGGTAGGGCAGCTGGTCGACGAAGCCGAGCGGGTCGAGGGGGACCTCGGGGACGGCGAGTTCGGCCGGGGATCCGGCGTCCAGCAGTCGTTCGGCTCTGGCGGCGGCCGGGAGTCTGCCGTGGCGACCGCAGTCGGGGCAGACGTCGAGCAGCCGGAGGTAGCGCCGGCGGTAGACCAGGCTTCGACATCCTGGGCAGGCGAGCCAGGCACCGTCGGTCCCGGCCGTGCCGGGGGAGGCGGTGGGGGGGTCGGTGGTGAGCCGCACGATCCTG
The DNA here is from genome assembly GCF_000429185.2 of Actinoalloteichus caeruleus DSM 43889. Classification (GTDB taxonomy): domain Bacteria; phylum Actinomycetota; class Actinomycetes; order Mycobacteriales; family Pseudonocardiaceae; genus Actinoalloteichus_B; species Actinoalloteichus_B caeruleus. The sequence goes on from NZ_AUBJ02000001.1 coordinate 2,155,028, forward strand.
GAGATCCCTCCGCTCGGGCCGCCGGCCGGTCGGGCGGCGGCGAACACTGGGTGGTGATCGGTGGGGCGCCCGGACGTGTCCGCCGGGTGACGGCGGCCCACGTCGGGACGTCCGGGGTCGGGTGCTGGGCTGGGTCGGGCTGGGCTGGGCTGGGCTGGGCTGGGCTGGGCTGGGCTGGGCTGGGCTGGGCTGGGCTGGGCTGGGCTGGGCTGGGCTGGGCTGGGCTGGGCTGGGCTGGGGACGAGTGTCGACGCGGCCACGGGTGCGGGGGCCCGCCCCCGTGGCCTTCGCCGTCTCAGCCCGGGGCGGCCGGCTGGTACAGGCCGTACCCCCCGGCCAGCGGTCGGCCGCTCGGCACGCGCAGCGGCAGCGGCACCCGGTCGTGCTGCTCGCCGCCCTGCCAGGACCGCAAGGCGTCCAGGCTCTCCCAGCGGCTGGACAACAGGTACTCGTCCGGTTCGGACACCGAGCGGAGCAGCTCGTCGGAAAGCAGCCCGGGCACGGCGCGCAGCCCCGCGCTGACCTCCCGGTACGCGCGTTCCAGCTCGTCGGGGTCGGGGTGGGTCCTGAACAACAGGACCTGGATCGGACCGGTCATCCGGCCGCCTCCCATTCGGCGTGGCTCCCCGCCCGCTGGCCGGGCGGGAGGTGCGTCAGGACCGTCATCGTCGTCATCGACCCACCGGCGCGGAACGGGCGCAGGGCGCGGCGGTGCACGACGTGCCGCTGGCTGTGCTCGAACTCGTGGAACCCCTCGGCGTCGACCCAGTCGCTCTGCACCCAGTACACCCCGGGGTTCTCGGCGTCCCGGCCGAACCACTGGCCGAGGTTGGCGGGATGGGTGGTGGCGGCGGCACCGACCTCGGCCCACGCCCGTTCGAAGCCCTCGGTCATGCCGGGGCGCACCTCGATGCGCAGCAGCACCCGGAACACGGACTCACTCATCCGAGGAAGCCCCCGTCCACGCTGGACCTGGCCCCGGTGTCGTCCGGGGAGCGGGCTCCGGCTGGTCGAGGCCCGTCGTCCTGGCCGTCGGGACGGGCCGGACCGGGTGCGTCGGCGGTGCGGGGCCGCCGGCGGTGCGGGGACGCCGGCCCCTCCACCTCGTGTCGGACCGCCGGGCGACGGGGTGGGGGCGGCGTCGCGCCCCCCGTCCCACGCGGAACGCCGGTGACCAACGCGGCTCCACCGGCCGGCCGTGCGACCTCGGCGAGGATGGCCGGGTGGGCACCGATGCGGTCCGGTCCGACGCGGTGAGGACGGTCGGCCGCTCCCACCGGCCGATCCTCCCCGGTCCGGCGAGCGCGCCCCGGACGTGGTGATCGGTCACGACGACGGTGTCTGGCGGCGCTCAGCGCCCATCCGCTCCCAACGACGGTGGCTCTCAGCCCTCCGAGGGTGGGTGCGACGTGGCCGTCGAGATCCGGGGTCATGGCGTCTCCCTCCGCTGACGGGTGCGGGTGCGGCCCCTCGGGCCGTCGGGGGTGCGGTGCTCCTGGGGAGCGGTGGTGTCGGGGTGCGCCGGGACGTGGCGGGCGGGCCGGGCGGTGCGGCGCGCCGGCTCCACCCGGAACCCGTCGGTCGAACCAGGACGGGCCCCGGCGGGATCGCGGTCCTCCGCGCCCGACGCGGTCACGGCGGGCCGTGCTGGACCGGTCAGCCCGGCACGGCGGCCCGGGCGGCCGCCTCGACCTTCTCCTTGATCAACGCCATCTGGGTGCGGGAGTTGCCGTTGACCCGTTCCTCCATCGCGGCGTCCCCGAGCAGCGCGGTGGGCTTCATCTCGAAGTCCTGCACCCAGCGCATCCGGACGCCGTCCTCGACCTCGTCGTACTGCCAGTAGATCCACATGTAGCGGAACGCCCCGGTCTCGACCCGGTGGGCGCGCACGGTGCGGGTCTCCACCTCCGGTGTCCGTTCGGACACCCACGACCAGACCCGGCCCTGCTCGTCGGGGTACATGCTCAGCCGGAACCGCACCGTCCGACCCCGGGTCTCCAGGATCTCGGCGGTGGCGTACTCGCTGAACAGCTCGGGCCAGGACGCGACGTCGTTGGTCATCGACCAGACCAGGTCGAACGGCGCGTTGATGACGATCTCGTTGTCGGTGTGGACGGACATCAGGAACGGTTCCCTTCCATCGCCAGCCGGTTGATGTACTCCACTGCCCGGTTCGGGGTCGGCATCTCCTCCACCGCCTCGTCGGGGATGACGATCCCGTGGGCGCGCTGGACCTGGCTGACCAGTTCCAGGACGGCGAGCGAGTCGTAGCCCAGGTCGCCGAACTCCAGGTCGCCGATGTCGCCGGCGAGGTCGACTCCCTCGTCCACCCCCGCGCTGGACCGCATGATCTGGCGGAGTTCGTCGAGGTCGAACCTGCTCATGGTGTCTCCTTCCTCGGTTCGCGTGCCGTTGTCGTGCGTGGACCGGGGCCGCGGGTGGCGCGGCCCCGACGTCAGTGGGTGCGGTCGCCCCGGCCCAGGACGAGCGCGCCGGTGAACCCGGCGTAGCCCCGGGCGACCACGAGGGCGTGCCGCAGCGGCACCTCCCTGGGTTCGTCCTGGACCAGGTCGATCTCGTGGTCCGGGGACAGCCGGATCGGACCGTGTGTCGGCGGGATGACCTGGTCGCGCAGGCTGAGCAGCGCGGTGGCCACGTCCAGCGCGGCCCCCCGCCCAGCAGCCGACCGGTAAGGGTCTTGGGCGCGGTCACCGGCACCGCCCCGGGGCCCAGGACCTCGGCGAGGGCGGTCGCCTCGACCTGGTCCCGGCGGTGTTCCCCGGCGGCGTCGGCGAAGACGACGTCCACGTCGGAGGGGTCGAGCCTGGCGTCGTCGAGCGCCTGCCGGATCACCCGGGCCAGCACCGGGGGCCGGCCGGCGGTCATCGACTGGTCGAACCCGGCCGCGTAGCCGAGCACCGTCCCGTAGCCGCGCCCGGCGCCCCGCGTCGCGGCTGACTCCTCGGTCTCGACCACCAACAACGCTCCCCCTCCCCCGGCAGGTGACCGTGGGGGTCCGGTCGAAGGGCAGGTAGGCGGTCTCCGGGTCGTCCACCGTGGAGACGCATCCGCTGCGCAGCTGCGACACCAGGCCGTAGGGGCCCAGTGACGCGTCGGTCCCCCGGTGACCACCAGCCGGGTGCCCTGCCGCAGCAACCGGCGGCCCTGCCCGATCGCGTCCAGCCCGCCGGCCTGCTCCCCGCAGAGCACCCCGCAGGTCCCGCGCATCCCGTGCCGGATGGAGATCTGCCCGGTGGTGGCCGCGTAGAACCAGGCGATCGACTGGTAGACGCTCACCCAGTTCGGGCCGTGCTGGTACAGGCTCTCCATCTCCCGCTGGCCGAACTCGACGCCGCCCGAGGAGCTGGCGGTGACGACGGCCATCTCGTACTCGGGGAGCCCCGCCGGGTCGACGTCGGCGTCGGCGAGCGCCTCCTCGGCGGCGGCGAGACCGAAGTGGGTCCACCGGTCGGTCTGCGGGACGAGCCGGTCGGGAACCCGCGTCCGGCTCTCGAACTCCGGGACCGTGCCGGCGTGGCGGACCGGGTACACCGAGGCGTCGAACCGGGTGATCGGCCGGATGCCGCTCCGACCGGCCAACACCGCGTCCCAGTGGTCGGCGGTGGAGGTTCCGGTCGGGGCGACCACGCCGAGCCCGGTGACGACCCCGGCGTTCCTGGCGGTGGAGGTGGTGCGTGTCGGGCGGCCCATCCTGTTTCCTCTGCTTCTGACGGCGGGGGACGACTTTCTCCTGCCCCGGGTCAGCCAGGTCCGGCGTCGACCGGGACCCGGCCCGGCCTGGCGAGGAGCATCGCGCTCTGGAAGCCGCCGAACCCGCTCCCGACGCTGAGGACCGCGTCCATCCGGTGCTCCCTCGCGACGAGGGGCACGTAGTCCAGGTCGCACTCCGGGTCCCGACCCCGCAGGTTCGCGGTGGGCGGGACCACTTGGCGGTCGAGGGCCAACGCGCAGGCGGCGACCTCGATGGCGCCGATCGCGCCCAGCGAGTGCCCCACCATCGACTTGATCGAGCTGACCGGGACCCGGTAGGCGTGCTCGCCGAGGCTGCGTTTGAACGCCGCCGTCTCGTGCCGGTCGTTCTGCTTGGTCCCCGAACCGTGGGCGTTGACGTAGTCGACGTCGGTGGGGTCCAACCGGGCCTGGTCGAGGGCGACGCGGATCGCCTCGGCCATCTCCCGGCCGTCCTTGCGCAGACCGGTCATGTGGTAGGCGTTGCTGCGGCTGGCGAAACCCACCAGGTCGGCGTAGACGTGGGCGCCCCGCGCGCGGGCCGCCCCGGCCTCCTCCAGCACGAGCACCGCCGCGCCCTCCCCCAGCACGAACCCGGCCCGGTCGCGGTCGAAGGGCCGGGAGGCGTGCTCGGGGTCGTCGTTGCGGGCGGTGGTGGCCTTGATGGCGTCGAAGCAGGCCGCCGTGATCGGCGACAGCGGCGCGTCCGTCGCCCCCGCCAACACCACGTCGGCGCTGCCCTCCGCGATGAGCTGCGCGCCGTGACCCACGGCGTCAAGTCCGGAGGTGCAGCCCGTGGACACGAGCGTGCAGGGCCCCTCCGCGGTGACCTCCCTGGCGACCTCGGCGGCGAAGGTGCTGGGCACCATGTACTCGTACAGGTGCGGCACCCCGTAGGTGTGGTCGACCAGCCAACGCCTGCCGTCGTCGGAGAGGACCATGTACTCCTCCTCCAACCTGGTCGTGTTCCCCACCGCGCTGCCGATGCTCACGCCGACGCGGGCCGGGTCCACCGAACCGGGCGGTGGACCGTCGAACACCCCGCTGTCGGCGAGCGCCTCCCGGGTGGCGACCAGGGCGAACTGGGCGGCCCGGTCGAGTCGCCGCACCTCCTGCGAGGTCAGACCGCTGGCCCGGCCGTCGAAGTCCACCTCGGCCCCCACCTGGGACCGGAAGCCGCTCGGGTCGAACAGGCTGATCCGCCGCGTGGCACTGCGACCGGCGACCAGCAGCGACCAGAAGGACTCCCGGTCACCGCCGCCCGGGGCGACCACACCAACACCGGTGATCACGGCGCGCCTGCTCATGACCTGTCGCCCACGTCCATGTGCGGCTGGTCGGGGTTGGCCAGCGGTTCGGTGTCCACGTGACCCAGTTCCGGTCGCGGTGCCAGCGGCCCGAGGTGGAACACCACGTGGGCCGGTGCCGTCCCGGTGTTCGTGACCCGGTGGCGGACCCCGATCGGGACGAGCAGCGAGTCGCCCGGTCCGAGCGTGGTCACCTCGTCGTCGAGGGAGACGGCGAGCTCCCCGGACACGAGGTGGATGAACTCCTCCGAGTAGGGGTGGTAGTGCTCGGTGACGTACTCGTGCGGAGCCAGGCGCAGCTCACCGCCGAACCCGGAGGTGGCACCCACCGTCCGGGGGCTCAGCGTGACGCGGATCTCCCCACCCCGACGCCGGTTGACGACGGCGTCCGCGACGTTGACCTTGAGCGGCCCGGTTGTCCTCACTGAATCCGTCCTTCCTGAGCGGTCCAGGTGTAGAAGGGTTGGGCGACGGCGTCCTTCGGTTCTTTCCAGTTGGGGTCGTAGGCCGAGACCAGGGAGGACAGGTCGGTGTTGACCCGCTGGTACAGCGGTGTCTGCCGTGCCCGGTACAGCGCGGGCCAGATGTCCTGCTCGGCGAGGATGAGGTGGAAGTAGAGGTCGTGGAAGGTGAACAGCGTTCGCCGCGCGACCCCCACCATGTGCGGGAGTTCGGTGGCGTCCGACGCGGCGAACGCGTCGGCGATCTGGCTGGTGTCGTCGGTTCTGAGCCGGGCGACGATCAACGAGCTCCACATGGCTGGTCCTCCTGGGTGGGCTGTGCTGGTTGGGACGGGGACGGCGGGAACGCGCCGGCGTGGAACCCGGCCGCGACGGGCGGGGGCGCGCTCGGCCACGTCACGACGTGGTGGGGTGCTGGGCGGGGCGGCGCCCGCCGACGTCCGTGAGGCGCGGGCGGGCTCCTCGGGGCTGGCGGTGTCCCGACGCCCGACGAGGAACGGAGCGCCGCCCTCCTCGACGTGGTGGGCCCTGGGGCGGCGGGCGAGGTGGTCGACGAGCATCGGCTGGTCCCCCTGGTCCTCGATGACCCGCACGACGACGTCGTCCCGGCCCCACGGGGCCGCGCCCCGGAACTCGGCGGCCGCCCCACCCTCGGGCCGGTCAGCGGCGTCCGAGGTTCCCGGCCGTCGGAGCCGTCGACGGGTCGCGCGATCTCGGACTCGTCGCCAGGTTGGAGCCGGAACAGGGCCGCGGCGTGGGGCATCGGGCTTCCTCCGTCTGCGTGGTGCTGGTGGGGGCGGCACCCGCGCGGCACGTGGCGCGCGGGCCCTCCCCCTGCGGGGCGCGGCGCAGGGACGCCGCCCCGTGGATCGACCTGTCAGCCCTGCTCGGGGCCCGCGCGGTCTCCCGTTCGGGCACCCCGGTCAGGCGCTCCGGCCCCACCGTGGCCGCCGGCACTCGAACCGGACTCGGTCCGGACTCGGCCACCGGGGGCCACCACCCTCGACCAGGGCTCCAGCGCCGTCCCAGACCAGGACGAGTCGGATGGACCAGCATCGGAACCCAACCGGCGGAATGGTGGCCAGCGGGCGCGCCGACGGGGGACGACCCCGGGGACCACCCGCTTCGGCAGAGCCGGCGGCGTGACCACGGCGGTCCACCCCGGTTCCTCCACCGCCCTCGCGCACCTACCACCAGTTGGGACGGGCATGTCAGCAGTGAGAGTCCGGGTCCTCGGTCCATTCGAGTTCCACCACGGTGGGACGGCGGTGACCCCGAGCGCGGCGAAGCTCCGGCAGTTGCTGGCGCTGCTGGCGGTTCGGGAGAACCGGCTGGTCCGCAACGACCAGATCATCGAGGAGCTGTGGGAACAGCACCCGCCGCGCAGCGTGAGCACGACCCTCCAGACCTACGTGTACCAGCTGCGGAAACTGATCCGCCCCCACGAACGGCTGGACCGCCGCGGCGCCAGGGTGCTGGGGGCGGGATCCTTCGACCTGGAGACCACGGCCAACGGCTACCTGCTGCGCTGCTCCCCCGGTGAGGTGGACGCCGGCGCCTTCGAACGGCTGGTCCGGCAGGGCAACGCCGAACACGCCGGGGGCCGGCTGGACACCGCCGGACGGCTGTTCCGGTCCGCGCTGGCGTTGTGGCGGGGCCCGGTGTTCGCCGACCTCAGCCAGGGGCCCCTGTTGCAGGCGGAGGCCGTCGGGTTGGAGGAGCTGTACCGCAACGCCACGGAGCGGCGGATCGAGATCGACCTCCAGTCCGGCCGGCACCACGAGGTGTTGGGTGAACTGACCGGCCTGGTGGCCCAGTACCCGACCCACGAGGGCTTCCAGACGAAACTCATGCTCGCCCTGTACCGGGCCGGTAGACGGTCGGACGCGCTCCACGTGTACCAGCGGGCCCGGGAGGCGCTCAGCGCCGAACTGGGCCTGGACCCTTCCCCGGCGATCCGCCGGCTGCACGCGCAGGTCCTGGCCGCGTCCCCGGTGCTCGACGTTCCCTCGCTGACGTTGACCCGCCGCCAGGTCGGTCCCTCGGAGGCGCCACGGCACCTGCCCGCGCGGCCGGCCGCCCTCGTGGGCCGGGACTCCGAGGTCGCCTCGGCCGTGGCCGCCCTCGCCGTGCCCGAACAGCGCGGAGCGGTCGGGCCGACGGTCGTCCTGGTCACGGGTGGGCCGGGCTGCGGGGTCTCGGCGTTCTGCTCCGACGTGGGGCACCGGGTCGCCGACGGGTTCCCCGACGGTCAGCTGCACGCCGACCTGGGTTCGGGTGTGGAGGGTGGTCTCACCCCGGGTGCCGCCCTCGCGTGTTTCCTCCGGGCGCTCGGAGTGCCGGCGGAGCGGGTTCCGGAGTGCCTGGAGGACCGGATCCGGCTGTTCCGCGGCCGCACCGCCGACCTGCGGCTGCTGGTCGTGGTCGACGGGCTCGCCGACTCCGCGCAGTTGCACGCCCTCATGCCCTCCGGCGCCGGCTGCGCCGTCCTCGCCGGCGCGCGCCGGATGTTGCCCGACGCGGCGGTGCGGCGGGCGGTCCGGCTCGGCCCGTTGGCCGAGGCGGACGCGCGCGGCCTGTTGCTCGCCGGGTTGGAGGACCACCGGGTGGCCAGCGAGACCGAGGCGGTGGGCGAGCTCCTCGCCCTGTGCGAGGGAGTCCCGAAGGCGATCGTCACCGCCAGGACCCGGCTGGCGGTGCGTCCGCACTGGACGGTGCGGCACCTGCTCCGCTCGGTGCGCACGGAGACCCGGTTGGGGCTGCCCACGGCCCAGCTGGGCATCGGGGAGAGCGTCGCGCGGGGGTTGGAGCCGCTGCCGGCGCAGGCCCGGCACGCGCTGCGGCTGTTGACCCTGGCCTTCGACGGCGGCTTCACCAGCGCGCAGGCGGCCGAGGTGCTCGACGTCGGCGTGGACGGGGCGGAGTCGTTGTTGGAGGAGATCACCGAACACCAGCTGGTGACGGCGGAGGCACCCTCCAGCGGGGCGGACGTGGTCCGGTACCGCTTCTCACCGCTGGTGCGGGCGGCGGCGGTGACGCTGGCCGGGTCGGGCCGCTCGGCGGACCAGCGCGGCTGGCACCTGGTGGGCGGCCGGCGGATCACCCCGGCCAGCTGACCCGCCCGGCCGGCCGGGCGGGCGGCGTCCTCGGGCGGAGGTACCGGAGCCGGCGGGTGGCGGCACGGGGCTGGGCCGCGCCCCGGTGCGGGGTTCGGACCGGCGGTGCGGTGGTCGCGCTGCCCCGGCCCCGGGTCGAGGTGTGCCCGGACGAACTCGGGCGGTTCCGGGGGTCGCCGGGCCGTGCGACGGTCGCGCGGCGTGCTGGTCGTCCCCCGCCGCCCGGGGAAACCGCCGCGGTGGTGGCCCGTGCCCCGGTGCGGTCCTTCGGGACCACCAGGCCTGGTCGCCGCCCCTGGGCGCCGGTTCGACCAGGGGGAAGGCCCCGGCTGGTGCCTCGGCACCCGCGAAGCCTGATCCATGTCGGGCGGAGGAGGGCACGCGGCCGGCACGGGCCGCGTCCGGGGTGGTGGCCGGGGCACGGCGGGCCTCCGCCCCGGGCAGCGGGAACGGAGGGGCCTGCCTCCCAGGAGCAGGTGCCCGACCGGTCGCCCCGGGCACCCAGGCGCCCGCCGGCTGACCGGAGTGGACCCGGGCCCCGGCCGGCGGCCCGGAACACCGGGCGGCGGTCGCGCGCCGAACCCGTGGCCGGCGCTCCCATCCGCACCCCGCCCGGCCGCGGGGGCCCGGCCGGGGCGGGACATCCGTCAGCCGTCGGTACCGGTCCGCCGCACCGCGTCCGGCCCGTCCACCGACGCTCGCATCCGCTCGCTGGCGAACAGCCGCAGCAGCGGGTGGAAGGTGAAGCGCAGCTCCGACTCGGCGCGGCCGGTCTCCCGCATCCGGGGTTCCAACAACCGCCACTGCGCCAACTGCATCAACACCTGGTCCGCGGCGACCGTCGAACAGCCCAGCCAGGGCGCGACCTGGTGCGCGGCGAACTCCGGTTCGTCGAGGGTGGCCAGCAGGCAGAGCGCGTCGAAGGCCCTCCGGGGCAGCCCCCGGCAGCCGGCCTCGAACCGCGCGCGCACGTCCAGGCCGTTGAAGGCGAGCAGGTCGAGCAGGCTCGCCGGGCTCGCCTCCAGCTGCCGGAGCACGTTGCGGATCGGCCACGGGCTGACGGCGGCGAGTCGCGCGCCGATGCAGCGGATCGCCAACGGCAGCCCACCGCACAGCCCCGCGAGGTGCTCGGCCTGTTCCCGTTCGGCCAGGACGCGCCGTCGACCGACCACCGAGGTCAGCAGTTCCAGGCACTCCCGGGTGGTCAGGGGTTCCAGGTCCACCGCGCGCGCACCGCTGACCTCGCCGAGGCCGCCGGGGGCGGCGATCAGCCCGGCGCAGTGCGGGCCGGTGGGCAACAGCGGCAGGACGTCCTCCGCCGAGGCGGGCGCGGTGAGGGAGACGAGGACCCGGCGGCTGGCCGTCCAGGTCCGGAAGACGTCGGCCCGTTCCTCGGTGCCCGAGGGAACCTCGGGTTCGGCGAAGCCGGCCGCCCGCAGGAACCGGGCGAGGGCGTCGTGGGCGCGGCCCGGGCCGGCGCCGGCCATGTCGAGGTGGAACTGGCCGTCGGGGAACAGTTCCCGCACCCGGTGGGCGAGCTGGGTGGTGAAGGCCCGTCGGCCGATTCCGGGCAGTCCCCGCACCACGACCACCGGCCGGGCCGTGCCGTCCTCCACCTGGGCGCGGACCCACGCCTCGCAGTCGCGGAGCTGGGTGTCCCGCCCCACGAAGTCCGGCACGGCCGGCGGTAGCTGGGCGGGGCTGCCGAGCACGGTCCGAGCGGACCGCACGAAGCCGGGCAGCAGCTGGGCCGGCCCGTCGCCGGCGAGGATGTCCTGCTGGAGCCTCCGCAGGTCGGCGGACGGCTCGAGTCCGAGTTCGTCGATCATCAACCGCCGCAGCCGCTGGTAGGTCGACAGCGCCTCGTGCTGCCGGCCGCACTGGTGCAGCGCGATCATCAGGTGCCCGTGGAAGCTCTCGTGCAGCGGGTGGGTGATCACGAGCTGCTTGAGTTCGCCGATGAGGTAGCGGTGTCGGCCCAGCCGGAGATCGGCCTCGATCCGCGTCTCCAACGCCCGCAGGCGGCTCTCCTCCAACCTGGTGACCTGTGCCGCGAGCACCGGACCGGTGTCCAGGTCGTCGAGCGCGGCCCCCCGCCACAGGCGGAGGGCCTGGTTGAGCAGATCGCTGGCCCGCACGGCGTCGCCGCTGTCCATCGCCCCCAGCCCGACCCGGACCAGGTCGAGGAAGCGGAAGGAGTCGACGTCCCGTGGTTCGATCTCCAGGCCGTACCCGCCGCGCCGGGTGAAGAACAGCCCGGTGGCGGTCGGGGACACGGCGACGAACATCTTGCGGAGCTTGTAGATGTAGGTCTGGAGGGTGGCGGGCGCGGTGGCCGGCGGGTTCTGGCCCCACAGCTCGTCGACGAGTTGTCTGGCCTGCACGAGCTGGTTGGGCCGCAGGGCGAGCAGCGCGATCACGGTACGCAGCTTGGACGGACTGGGCGTGCACTCGTGCCCGTCCAGCGTTATCTCCATCGGACCCAGGAAGTTGCATCGCAGCGGCACTGGAACCCCGACCCCTCGTTCACCAGGCGTTGATCACGACGAACCAACCGACATGTCACACGGGTTCGACCTGCGGGCGGCGAAACGACAACGCCGGTGGGAACAACGTCGCGCCGGTGTTCAGGCTTCGGTTCCGCTCGCGGGAGGATGGGCCGGGATCGGCGGCCGCCACCGGCGATCTCCGCGGCACGGGACACCGTCGTCCTGGGTGCGTTTCGCTGGCCACGAGTCCGAGCGATGTCCAGGTGCCGCTGCGCCCGGAGCCGATCGTAACGGCAGGAATCGGATCGACGGAAGACGGTGACCTCGATCGCGCGACGCTGTCACCCGGATTCGCGACGAAATGCGAACGGGCGGGCACCGGGAACCGAGAATTAGGCGAACAACATTCACGTCCTGGCCGATCTGAACACCACCACCACCCCAACGAATGACCAGCGCCGACGCGGGCACGCACCACGCGTCGCCCCCCGGTGCCCACCGGTCCCAACACCCGCTCTCCGCACCGGGCACCCGATCGCGCGCCGAAGTGCCACCGGGCACCCGCGAGGCGACACCGAGCGGTCGCCGGGACGCCCCCGCGCGACCACCGCACGGTGAATGCCGCCCGACCGGGCGGCAAACGCACCCACATACCCGATGTGAACTGTTTCCTAACCACCAACAAACGGTGTACCGATTAAGATCGACACAAATCACATCCCCCGCGAAGCCGCGCCACTCCGGGGACTTCTCACGTTTTCCGACACGACCCGGCACCCGAATCGACATCACCCCTTCGGCGGCATCGAACTCGTCCACAATTGCTTTCTTACCCGATCGAGGAAGCAGTGGTACCGGCGATGACCTGCGGAAGGAGCGGAGTGTCACCGCACAGGGACCGTCCGTCCCTCCGGGGAGCCGGCGGCGGTGTCGCGGCTGGTCACTCCCCTTGCGGTCTTGTCGCCCGCCCAGTCCTGCGCAGGCGATTCACCCCGTTCCGCGCCGACCGTGCCGCAGCCGGGGGCGACCCACGAGCACTCTCCGGATTTTCGCAAGTCGATCTTCACTCCGAGGCGGGAAACGCGAGGGCCGCGCGGTAGCACGAACGAGTGTCGATCTCGCCGCCGCCAAGAAACAGGGAAAAGAGGCGATAGTGTCGCTCTCAGTAATCGGAATTTCACGCTCCGACCAGCGGGGGCGGGTGCGCTTCCCCGGTAATGGGGCGCTGTCTCCCGCTCCCGAATTCGTTTTCACTGGAGGTCACTGTGTCGGCCGACCGTGCTTCACGGCAGGCGTGGCTGATTTGGGCGGTTGCCGTCGTCGTCTACCTCGCCGCCGTCCTACACCGCGGCTCGCTCGGAGTGGCGGGCCCGATGGCGAGCGAGAGATTCGCGATCAGCTCCAGCGCGCTGGCCACCTTCACCGTGCTGCACCTGATCGTCTACGCGATCATGCAGATCCCCGCCGGCCTCCTCGTCGACCGGTTCGGGCCCAAGCGGGTGCTCGTCGCCTCGGTGCTGCTGATGGGCGTGGGCCAGGTGCTGTTCGCCCTCGGGACCTCGTACCCGCTGGCGCTGTTCTCCCGGGTCACGGTGGGAGTCGGCGACTCCCTGACCTGGGTCGCGCTGCTGCGCACCATCGCCGTCCACTTCACCGCGCGCAACTACGCGCTCGTGGTGGCGATGTCCAACGCGTTGGGCGCCCTGGGTGGCGTCATCGCCACCGTACCGCTGGCCCTCGCCCTGGGCTACGCGGGCTGGACCACCACCTTCCTGCTCCTCGGCCTGGGCACGCTCGGGTACTCCGTGGTCGTCGGCCTGGTGATGCGGCCGGGCCGGCTCGACGAGGACAGCACCGAGCCCCAGGGTGAACGGGTCGACGCCACCTCGGTGTTCCGGCAGTTCCCCCAGGTGTGGCGCATCCCGGGCACCCGGCTGGCGTTCTGGGTGCACTTCTCCACCGGGATGCTGCCCGGGATGCTCGGCCTGCTGTGGGGCTACTCCTACCTGGTCGAGTCACTGGGCCTGAGCCCGGCGACGGCGAGCATGGTCATCGGGCTGTTCGTCTTCACCGGAGTGGTTGGCGGACCGATCATCGGTGCCAGCATGCGGCTCCGCCCGGAGTCGGGCATGTGGTGGGTGCTGGCCTACCTCGCCCTGAGCATCACGGGAATGCTGCTGCTGACCCTGTGGCCCGACGGGACACCGCCGGCGATGTTGGCCTGCGTGGCGTTCCTGGTGTTCGCCAGCGGCGGCCCGATCACCGCCGTCGCCTTCGCCCTGATCCGCGACTACAACCCCATGCGGCAGATGGGCACCGCCATCGGCCTGGCCAACGTGGGCGGGCACCTGGCGACCGCCTCGTCCACCCTGCTCATCGGCGTGTTGCTGGACCTCAGCCGGTCGATGTCGGTCCAACACGCCTACCAGGTCGGACTGGCCGGGGCGTTCGCGATGCTGCTGCTGGGCTCGGTGCGCACCGTCGTCTGGTGGCGTCGCGCCAGGGCCGTGCACTTCGAGGCGCAGGAACGGGGCGAGGCGGTGCCGATGCGGCTCCGCCCCCGCCGGTGGGACGTGCGGGGTGACCGCCGCCGGGCCCTGGTGCCGGTGCGCCTCGAGGGCGACCCCGACCACTGGTCGATGATCCTGGTGGGACCAGGGGTTCCCGGCGACGAGGAGTGGGACTCCCCGAACCGGGTTCGGGAGAGGACTCCGCGATGACCCCACCCCACCCGCGCCCGCCGGAGTCGCGTTCCCGGCCCCCACCGCCGTGAGGTGGTCCGGGTGGGACGCGCACCACGGGCGCCCTCAGGGACCGGCGTTCTCCGACCCGGCCGCCACCGGGTCGGAGAACCGGTCGGCCCCACACCAGCCCGGGGGCCGTCGTCCCGGAACGACACCGCCGAGCCGGGCACGCCACGCGGGGGACGAGCACCGGTCGGCGGGACCAGCCCGACCGGCCACCAGTCGCCGCCGCGGAGCTGCCCCCGGGGAGACGACGTCCGCCTTCTCGTCCTCCACCACCACTCACCCGTGAGAGGAGGGCGGTCCCACCGTGGCCGCCCCACCACGCGCCCGCCACGGCCGGCCCAGCACCACCGGTAGCCCGGGCTCGGCCCCGCCGACCCACGTGGAACACCTCAGGTCCGGGCGGGACGGGCTCGTGCCACGCGCCCAGGAGGCGGCCTCTCGACGAGCCGACGCCGGTAGCCGCGAGATCCGGCGGCACGGCCGCCGATCGGCGCGACCGTCCGAACAGGCGCCCAGGGGCCGGCGGCCGAGCGACTCGCGTTCGCGGTCCGCCCGGGCCTCGGCGCGGAGGATCCGCTCGTCGGCGACACGCGGGCCTCGCGCCGTCCCGCACCGGCGTTCCCGCCCGCCGCACCGGGACGGGATGTCGCCGGTGGCGGAACGCTCGGCGGATTCGGGCCGTGCCCGGCGTGGGGCCAGGCACCGCGCGGACCCCCTCGCCCCGGGACCGCCCGGGGCGGCGCACCCGGGAGGCGGTGGGATGTCGTTCGGGTTGAACGACGACCACACCCGGTCGAGGGTTCGTCCGCCCGCGCGCGGCCGTTCGGCGTCGAGCCAGCACGGCGGCGCCGGTCCGAGGCGGAACCCGTTCTCCCCGGACGGTGGTCCACTCGGGAGGGCACCGCCGCTGGAGCCGCCGGCGCCTCGGCCTCAGGGCGGCCGGCCACCGCGTCCACTCGACCGTGACCGGGCGAACGGTCCTCGGGGCGGCCTCATCCCCGTCCGCGCCCCCGCACCCCACCCGGGACACGGCGAGGACCACCTCGAACACCGCCGGCCCTCCGCTAGGCCAGGACCTCCGCCAGGCCGAGCACGAAACCCGGCGGGATGGTCACCGGCGGGGTGCTCGGCGGCTCCGTTCGCCGCCTCGGAACGCACCGGCCGGGACGTGCGCTCGCGGCCGGTCCGATCCTGATCCCCCACCACCGGGCCGATGCTCGCCGGCCGGAGGTGCGCGGCAACCCTTTGCCGGGCCCCCGGGTCGTGGCACAGCTCGGCGAACAGCACTCCCGACATGGCGGGCACGGCCGCCGCCTGACGAGGACGACGCGCGGCCGTGCCTTCCCCCACGTTCCGGCTCCGTCCCACCGGTGCCGGTCCACGCGCCGACCCCCGACGGATACCCGCGCGAGTCCCGGAACCGGTGTGCCGCACAACCGAAACCGGGTGCGCGACACCGGAACGAGGTCCACCCACTCCCCCAACCAATTCCCCCGGTTGGGGGCTTTCGCGTTCCCCGACCACCGGCGCGACAACCGTTCGGCATTACCGGTTACCGGGGGTTGCCCGGCGCCACGCCAACTGGGAAACGGGAAACCCCGTCATCTTCCGGCTAACTCGCCGCTTTCCTCGACAGAATGCGGCGAGAACCGAGGTGAACAGGTGTCGCGTATGAAGACGAGCAGATCACGCCACCCGTCCGCGACGGCGACCACCGCGGCGGCCGCCACCAGGGCGAGCGGCAGCCGCCCGACCCCGCACCCGCCACCAGCGACACCAACGCCCATCCCTGCACCAGGGTGAACACCACCGTGCACACCAGGTGCGAGGCCGTGCCCCCCACCGCCGACCTCAGTCGCTCCCACGCCATGACTGCCTCCTCCCTCGCACGGGCGCCCGACACGTTCCGTAGTGTTGTCGGTGCTCCCCGTGTCCTGACTCAAGGGTCATCGGGGACGGACCCGGCAACCAGCGGTTTCCGCGTACCTCGCCGGGAGGCAACGGGAAACGGGGAGGCGCGAGTGGCGGAGGAATCCACACTGTTCGGTGCGGAGCTTCGACGGTTACGGAGGAAAGCGGGGCTGTCCCTGGGCGAGTTCGCGAATCTCGCGCATTACAGCAAGGGATACCTGAGCAAACTGGAGAACGGGTCCAAACCGGCACGCCCGGACGTGGCCCGCCGCTGCGACGCGGTTCTCCACGCTGACGGGAGACTCGCCTCCCTCGCCACCCCCCGGAAACCCGAACCCGCGACTACCGAGGTGGACTCCGAGGATCGCGAGGTATGGCTGATGAACCTCACCCAGGGCGGCTCCAGCTGGTTCCGACCCATGAACAGGAGAGACGCGCTCGCCCTCGGGCGGGCTCGTTGATGGGTTTCACCCTCACCGGGCAGGGGGTGGCGGCCACGGCGGCCGAACAGCCCGCCGTGGACCTCTTCCGCGCGCTGTTCGAGAACCTGCGCACCCTCGCGCAGACCGCCAGCCCCAGCGTGGTGTTGCCCTCGCTCGTCACGCAGACCGACGCACTGCGCAACCTCGCCGGATCCGCCCCGGAGCGGACCCGAGTCGAACTGCTCGCGCTGTGCGCCCGCTACGCCGAACTCACCGGTTGGATGGCACAGGAGTCCGGGAACGACCAGTCGGCCCTGTGGTGGACGCGGCTGGCCGTGGACCTCGCCACCGAGGGCCACGACCCGCACCTGGTCACCTACTCCCTCGTGCAGCGCGCCCTGGTCACCCTCTACCGGGAGGACGCCGCCCAGACCATCGACCTGTCCAGACGGGCCCAGCGGGACGGCCACGCCCCCGGCCGGGTGCTGGCCCTCGCGGCGAGCCGGGAGGCGCAGGGCCACGCGCTGGCCGGTGACCACACCGGGTGCCACCGCGCCCTGGACCGCTCCCGGGAGCTGTTCGCCCGCCAGGAGGACAACGAGGGCCCGGTGCTGGGCACCACCACGGTGGCCGACGTCGCGGAGATGACCGCCGGGTGGTGCCTGTTCGAGCTCGGCCGGCCCGCGCAGGCGGTGGAGGTGTTGGAGAAGCAGGTCGAGGCGCTGCCCGCGACGGCGCTGCGCAGCCGCGCCCGCTGGGGGCTGCGGCTCGCCCTCGCGCACGCGGCCGCCGGCGAGGTGGACCAGGCCTGCGCGCTGGCCGAACGGCTGCTCCCGGCGGTCACCGTCGTCAGCTCCGCCACCGTCGCCGTCGACCTCCGCAGGCTCACCCGCACCCTCGCCCGCTGGCACACCCACCGGGCGGTCCACGACCTGTACCCGCGTCTCACCGCCGCCCTGCGCTCCGAGGCGGTGTGAACCCCGCCGCGCGATCCCGCGCGGCCTGTCCCTCCGGAAAACCTCGAAGGAGAAGTGTCCGTGACACGCGTCTTCGTCAACTACCGCACCGGCGACGAGGAGATGGCCGCGACCCTGATCGAACGGGAGTTGTCCCGTCGGTTCGGGTCGGGGGTCGTCTTCCGGGACAGCAAGTCCATCCCCCCGGGGGCCGACTTCGAGGAGGCACTGCTGTCCGCAGTCCGAGGCAGTGAGGCGTTGTTGGCCGTCATCGGCGGCCGGTGGCTGACGGCCGGCTCCAGCGAGGGGGGCCGGGCGGTGGACCGGGACACCGACTGGACGCGACGGGAGATCGTGGAGGCGTTCCGCCACGACGTGCGGGTGGTGCCGGTGCTCGTCGGCGGCCGTACCCGGCTCGACCGCGAGGAGCTGCCCGCCGAGCTGGCCCCGCTGGTCCGCTGCCAGTACCGCACGCTGGGCCCGCACACCGCGGAGGAGGACCTCGCCCGGCTCGCCGACTCGCTGGCCTCGGTGCTCCCCGGCCTCGCCCCCGCCGCGACGGCGGCGGACGGCGAGGCTCGCCCCGCCGCCACGCAGGCGACCACCAACAACATCGGGCGGGTCGACGGCCGGGCGGTGCAGGCCACGCACTACCAGGAGACCTACCAGGCCCCCGTGCACACCGGGAGCGGCCCGCAGTTCACCGCTCCCCAGTTCCACGGCGACGGCACCACCTACGTCGCCGGGGACAACCACCACGGCATCGTCCAGCACTGGGGCGGCCGGCGCGGGGAGGGGCGCCGGTGATCGGGGGAACGGGGGTGGGGGCGGAGAGGGGACGCCCCCACCCCCACCGGGACCCGCCACGATGGTCGGGCCGGCGGCCGACGGGACCTCCGCACCGGCACCCCCCGGGCCGCCGCCGGCCGCGCCCGCGTTCGACGGCGGCCAGGAGGTCGCCGGGGACGGCGCCACCCTGATCGGCCACAACCACGGCGGCACGCACCAGATCTACGGCGACGAGGTGCACCACCACGCGGAACTGATCAACAACGGCACGCTGTTCGTGACCAGCTCGGACGGGCGAGTCCGCATCAGCCGCGACCCCCGGCACATCAGCCGGGACCACCTGCGCCAGCTGGCGGACCGCTTCGTTCCACCGCCAAACCACGCCTGGGCGGCGGACCAGCTGGCGGTCAGGAGCATGGTCCTGCTGACCGGCCCAGCTGGGGTGGGCCGGCGCAGCGCCGCGCAGATGCTGCTGCACCACGACGACGACGAACGCGCCCGTTACCGGGAGCTCCCGGCGAGCTCCTCCGAGTCGGAAGGGGACGTGCTCGACGAGAAGGCGATCCAGCCGGGAGAACGGTTGCTGTGGGACCTCGCGAGCCGCCCGCCGCAGGACCCGGCCGAGCTGCTGATCCACTTGGACTCGTTCCGCACCACGCTGCGGGAGCGGGGAGCCCGGCTGGTCGTGGTCCTCAACGAGGACCAGCTCTCCCAGGTGTCGGGTGAGTCGCGGCCGCTGTTGGTCACGCTGGGGCGCCCCGATGGTCGGGCCGTGCTCGCCAACCACCTGCGGGCCGACGAGATCCCGTTCTCCGAGGCGGAGCTCAACGATCCTCGACTGGACTCCCACTTCGAGTCCGACCCCATGCGCCAGCTGGCGAAGCTGGCCCAACTCGTCCGGGACGCCCAGCACCGAGCCTCGGCGGACCTGCCGTTAGGCAGGCTCCTCGGGCAGGCGTTGGAAGCCCTGGACGGGCACGGGGACGACGTCGCCCAGCAGGTACGGAGCAACCCCTCCGCCCACTTCCGGGCGCTCCTCCTCGCCGCCGCGCTGCTGGAGGGAGCCAGGTTGGAACCCGTGCAGCACGCGGCGACCGGCCTCCTCGCGAAACTCCACTACCCGCCGGAGGAAACGCACGTCCTCGAACGCCCCGACCTCGCCGAGCGGCTGGCGGCGGTGGGAGCGGTGACCAAGGACGGTCGGGTCACCGGATTCTCCACCCTCGCCTACGGATCCGCCGTCCTCACCCACTTCTGGCGGTACTTCCCGGAGCTGCGCCGCGAGTTCCGTGCCTGGGTCGACTCCACCATGCGGCTCCAGGGCCTCACCGGGCGGGACCGCGATCTCGTGGTCACCCGCTTCGCCGAGCAGTGCATCAGGACAGAGCAACAGGGAGATCTGTTCTCCCTCGTGCGGGACTGGTCCGATCGGGGCGAGTCGCGGAGCTCGCCTTTCCTGCTGCCGCAGGTGGGGCGAGCACTGGACCACGGGCTGGCCGACCAACGCGCCGGATGGCGTTTCCGCGAGCAGATCCTCCGCTGGTCCCAAAACAGGACGCTGCCGGTGGACCTCGCCCAGGTGCTGATCCGGCTGTGCGTCGAAGCCATCGTTCCCGACCACCCCGACCAGGCCCTGGTCCGCCTGCACCACCTCACCCGGCACCAGGAGGACAACGTCGTCGCCTCGGCCAGCGACGCGCTGGACGCCCTCGCCAAGGACCACCGCTTCCTGCGCCGCCTCCTCGACCGGCTGGCCACCAGGATGGACACCTCCGGGCCCCACCTGCACGGCGACCTCCGGCTGTTCCTCCAGGTCACCGCACCAGACCGGCTCACCGACCCACGTGGGCGCGCCCGTCCACTGCTCGCGGAGACCCAAGTTCGACGGCACCTGGTGCACTGCTGGGCGCTGGTCCTCTCCCACGAGCCGGAGTCCGGGTGGGAGCCCTCGGTATCGGACTGGCTCGCGGCGGTGGCGGAGGACACGCGGCGCGAACCGCTCCTCACGGTCCTGGTGGACGCCGCCATCAACGCCAAGGCGCTGAACCCGCTCTACCTCACGGCCCGGCGATGGGCGCTGGGCCGGGCGGTCAACGCCCAGGACACCGCCCAGCGGACCCACGTGGCCCGCGCTCTCCACCACCACATCAACCGCGCGCAGGGTCTGTGCCCGCTGGGGGCCGACCGGCGCGCTGAGGAGACACTGGCATGAACAGCGAAGAACTGTCCCGGATCGGGGCCATCGGCCTGATCGCCGCGATGGTGCCGCTGGTGCTCGGACTCGGCCTGAGCTGGCCGGCCCTGGTCTGGGTGCCGTTGGCCCTCGGCCTGCCCGCGGCCGTCGGCGTCTACGCCAACCACCAGTTCCGTACCCGGCGGCAGCGGCGGGAGTGGTATGGCTCGGTGGGGGCGCCCCCGTTCCCGCCGCAGGGCCCGGAGACGGCCTTCCCGCCCCTGCCGGAACCGGCCGCCGAGGAGCCGGAGTACGAGGAGTACCGGGAATCGGTGCGGTTGCCCAGCGACGACCCCGACTACCGGCTGAACTTCTCCTGCACCGTCTGCTGGCGGGCCACCGGCTCCGGCGCGCCGGAGGGGCTGCGGCGGCTGGCGGGGAACACCGTGATCACCCGGGCGCTGGCGGTCACCCGCGTCCAACCCGCCACCGAATGGGAGGTGACCGCGCACCTGGTCGCCGCCGAGCTGGGCAGGCTCCTGCCGGACGGCTCCGGTCGCGTCGAGGTGTGGGCGAAGGACGTGGAGCTGACCCTCTCGGACGAGGACCAGCGGAGGCTGGACCGGCTCGGGGAGCTGCGCAAGGACGCGGAGGTGCGGGATAGGGAACGCGACCAGGAGCGGGCGGAACGCGCCTACCTCGGGGACGACGTCCTCAGCAGCACCGGCAGCGCCACCGTCTGGTGGCTGGCCCAGAACACCCGGGACTCCAAGAAGGTCGAGGAGACCGTGAACATGCTGGGAAGCCTCGCCACCCTCTCCGCGGCGGCCCACGGCACCGAGATACCGGCGGGGGTGCGGCGGTTGATCGCCGACTCCGTCGGGGAGGGCGCGGGCGGATGCGGGGCGACCGACCACCAGCACATCCCGACCGAGCACATCACGGTCACCGCGCATCCGGAGGTGGGTGGCCAGCAGGGACTGTTCCACGACGGCGCCTTCCACCCCAACGGCTACTCCTCGGGCGCCCACTTCACGGTGTCGGCGACGACGTCTCCCTGGCCGGACGGCGGGGACCCCGGGGCCGTGGACGACGGTTCGGACGCACTGGGGCACGTCGACGGCCTGGCGCGGGACCTGTTCCCGCCGTCGGACCAGCCGGGGCGGATGGTCTTCTTCGACCGCCTCGCCGATCTGGTCGCCGTGCACGGGGGCGAGGAGCTGTCCTCGCGGATCCGGGAGCACTACGACGTCCCCGGGCTCCCGCCGGAGGACGTGGCCTCGCCCGAGGTCGCGGGAGCGGGCGGTGACGGGGAGGCAGGTGTGAGCGGCACCGCTGGCGAGGACGCCAGCCGGGCGGACGACCAGCGGGGGCGGGGTGAGCCGGAGCGCGGGGCGACTGGCGGACCGGGCGATCCCTCGGGGCAGTGGCCGTGGTGGCGGAACGGCGGCGACCCGGACGGCGCGGGGGCGTCGGACCGTCCCGCGCCCGCCCAGTCGGCGGAACAGCGGGGGAGCGACGCCCCGCACCGCGCGGGGGAACGCTCGGACGCCGCGCTCGTCACCCCGGCCGCCGCACCCCCGGGCACACCGGTGACGACACCCACCCCGCCCGCCTCCGGCACTCCCTCCACCTCCCGCTCCGACTCCGAACGGCCGCCCGCGACGAACCCCGACCAGGAGGGCACCACGCCGAACGGCGCCACCGGCGGAAGTCAGGCCGAGGCCGTGCCCGGAGCCTCCGCGACCCGCACCAATGCCGTCCTCGCGGAGGAGCGGGCGGCCGTCGACCCCGCACCACCCGACAACCCGACGGTGACGGGTCCCCGGGCCACCTCGGACCTCGGCGACGCGCCCGCGTCCCCGGCCGAGGTGACCAGCCCCCGCCAGGGAGTCCGGCGGAGACCCCGACGTCGCCCGTCACGACCACCGGAACCGGCGGGCTGTCCGAGGCGGACGGCACGGGCGAGGAGGACACCGCGACCGTGGCCCCACCTCCTCCGACCGCCGCCGCGCCACCCGCGGCGACGACCACGTCCGATGACCGCCCCTCCCCAGCCCCACCGGCCGAGCCGAAGGCCACGCCGCCTCCGACCGGCCCGGGTACCACCTCGTCCACACCGCCTCCCGCCGTGCCGACCTCGCTGAGCGACCCGGACGGCAGGCTCGGGCACGCCGGGTTCTGGAGCCCGACCACCGGGTACGCCCCGCCGTCGCTCACGACCAGTTGGTCCGATACCCAGCACCGCGAGAACGGGTTCGGTGTCCGGCCCTGGACGGGATGGGAGGCGGAGGACCCGCCGACCAACGGGCACGACCCGTTGGGCCCCCGGCCCGACGAGGACGGGTTCGACCAGCGGCGACCGAACTCCTCCTGATCTCCCTCCCCGGCCGGCCCACGTCCTCCGTGGGCCGGCCGGCCCGCGTCACGGCCCCCGAGCCCCGTCCCGTCGGGACGACGCCGAGCACCGGGCCGCCGGCTCGGTTGCCCCCTCAGCCCGAGGACCGGGTTCCTGGACGCCCACCGACGGGTCGCGCCCCACGCGGCCCCGGGCCGAGGGCGGTGGATGCGGACCGAGCCGGTGCTCGGGACGCGTTCCTCACACCCTGGGCGTTCGCTCCCAGCTCACCCGGTCCGCCGCCGGTTCCCGGCGTCCTCGCCCAACCCCGACCCCGCGGGTTTCGATAACACCGGCACGGTTGCGCGCGATCCATGATCGAACGGTGCGAACGGCACGAACCGGGTCCCGAGTCCCTTCTGGACCGGCTCGGCGGGGGTGCGGGCCGGGATCGGGCCATCCACGCGGGAATACCCCGGTGGCCTGACCGGAACGACGCCGGAACACACCCGGTCCCTCACCCACCGTGGCAGCATCGGTGTTCGGGGAGAGGAGCCGGAATGGGCAACGGGGCCAGGCAGGACGACAGCGCGAGGGGGACGGCGACGATGGCGGCACCGCCCTGCGTGTCGACGGACGCGGTGGCGCGCCGCGCGGTGGCCCGGGACTGGGGAGGACAGGTCGGGGTCGTCCCGGCCTTCGTGGCGCGTCCCCGGACGGAGGCCGAGGCCCAGGAGGCCGTGAACTGGGCGGTTGAGCACGACCTGCCGTGGGTGCCACGCGGGCAGGGCCACTCCTGCGGGGGCCGCGCCCAGTCGGAGGGCGTGGTGGTGGACCTGTCCGGGTTGGACGCGGTGCACGACGTCGGTCCCGACTTCGTCACCGTCGGCGCGGGCATGACCTGGAGCCAGGTCCTCGACGTGGCCGCCGAGCACGGGTTGGCCCCACCGGTGATCACCGACCATCCGCACCTCTCGGTGGGCGGCACGTTGTCGTTGGGCGGGGTGGGCGGCACCTCCTACCGGCACGGCGCGCAGGCGGACTCCGTGGTGCGGATGTTGGTGCTCACCCCGGGAGGCCGGGTGGT
Source organism: Actinoalloteichus caeruleus DSM 43889 (assembly GCF_000429185.2). Classification (GTDB taxonomy): domain Bacteria; phylum Actinomycetota; class Actinomycetes; order Mycobacteriales; family Pseudonocardiaceae; genus Actinoalloteichus_B; species Actinoalloteichus_B caeruleus. Next base: position 2,178,577 of record NZ_AUBJ02000001.1, read on the forward strand.
GCGGTGCGGGCCCCGGCTTCGGTCGGACCTGTTCACCTCGGTGCTGGGCGGATCGGGAACGGCCGGGCTGATCCTGCGGGCGACGCTGCGGCTGGTCCCCGCTCCGGCGGTGGTGCGGCGGGTCCGGCTGACGGTCGGCGGTCCCCGGGCCCTCGTGGAGGCGCAACGGGAACTGCTGGGCGACGAGAAGCCGGACCACATGCAGGGGCTGGTGCAGGTGGTGGACGGAGGCTGGCGGCACCGGCTGGACCTGGCGGAGTTCGTCGACGAGGCGGCCGGGCCGTCCTGGGTGTCGGGTGGAAGACCGTTGCCGGCGGGCCTGGCGTCCCGCGTCGAGGTGGCGGAACGATCCCGCCACTCGCACCGGGAGTTCGTGCATCGGGGAGCGGCGGACGAGGCCCGGTTGCGGGAGACCGGGGACTGGGACGCGCCGCACCCGTGGGCCGCCGTGTTCCTGCCCGACGCGCACGCGGAGGACGCGGTCGCGGACATCCTTGACGGCCTGACGCCTCGACTGCTGGGGGAGGCGGGTCTGGTGTTGGTGTACCCGCTGCGGAGCATCATGCTGCGCGCCGGGCGGCCCGCGCTGCCCCAGGGCGCGGTCGTGTGGCTGTGCGCGCTGTTGCGTTCCGCGCCCCAAGGGGACCCGGCGGCGGTGTCCGACATGGAGGCCGACAACGAGCGGGTGCACCGCATCACGGCCGGGGTCGGCGGCACGCGCTACCGCATCGGCGCCCACTGACCCGGCAGGCCCGGGCGGGGAAGCCCGGCCGGCCGCTGGGGCCGTCAGCCTGGGAGGCCCGTGGTGGCCCGCGACCCGTCCGGGCCGGTCGCTCCTCGGGCGGCTGGTCGCGGGGCGGGCCCCCGTGCTGGGTGACCGCGACAGCCGGACGTGTGTTCCCTAGCGGCATCACGACCCCACGGGGCAGACCGGTGCGTCTTCGCCAGCGACCGGCGGTGGACAGTGGTCAGGGCGAGCGACCTCCAGGGGGCGAGAGCCAGGGCCCGCCGGTGTGGCGCCGCCACGTGGGGGACCCCGTCCTCGCCAGCGACCTCACACGACGCGCCGACTTCGCCCTGTTCATGCCGGAAGCACCGTCCAGCGTGGGCCCGACGTTGTGGTCCCAGGAGGCTGGTCGAGGAGTTCGGCACGCCAACTCATCAGGGCGTCCTCACGCGGCTCGGGCGGGTCGACGGTGGCGACCCACGGTGGCCACCAGCGCCGACGACGACTCCCTCCCCCGCCTGGTGTGTCCCCGGTCGGGCACAAGGAGTCCGAGAGGCGGCCCGACCGGTGGCTCCCCCTCGTGCCACACCCGCCGTGACCAGCCATCGCCCGGTCAGGGCTCCGGGAATCCGGTCGTCGCCCCGCCCCGCCCGCCGCTAGCATCGGAGCCCTCATGACGGCAACACTCGTCGCCAGCGGGCTGGCCGCGGCACACGGAGACCGCGTTCTCTTCTCCGGACTGGACCTCGTCGTCGCCCCCGGGGACGTCATCGGCCTGGTCGGCGCGAACGGGGCCGGCAAGTCGACCCTGCTCCGGATGCTGGCGGGACTGCGCCCGGCGGACGAGGGCACGGTGCGGCTCAACCCTCCCACCGCCACCGTCGGCCACCTCCCCCAGGAACCGGACCGCCGCCCGAAGGAGACCGTTCGGGACTTCCTCGCCCGCCGCACCGGGGTCGCCGACGCCCAACGCGACCTGGACGAGACGACCGAGGCGTTGAGCGCCGGCCGGCCCGGATCCGACACCGCCTACGCCGAGGCCCTGGACCGGTGGTTGTCCCTGGGCGGCGCCGACCTCGACGAACGTGCCGAGGAGGTCGCCGAGGACGTGGGGATCGGGGTGGGGCTGGACCAGCTGATGCCGTCGCTGTCCGGTGGGCAGGCCGCGAAGGCGGGCATGGCCTCGCTGCTGCTCAGCCGGTACGACGTGTTCCTGTTGGACGAGCCGACCAACGACCTGGACCTCGCCGGTCTGGAACGCCTGGAGCGCTTCGTCAGGGAACTGCGGGCGGGCACGGTGCTGGTCAGCCACGACCGCGAGTTCCTCGCCCGCACCGTCACCCAGGTGCTGGAACTGGACCTCGCCCAACAGCGCATCCGGCTCTACGGCGGTGGCTACGACTCCTACCTGGAGGAGCGGGAGGTCACCCGCCGGCATGCCCGGGAGGCCTACGAGGAGTACGCGGCGACCCGGGCCGGCCTGGAGTCCAGGGCCCGCACCCAGCGGGCCTGGATGGAGAAGGGCGTGAAGAACGCCCGCCGGAAGGCCACCGACAACGACAAGATCGGCCGCAAGTTCCGGGCGGAGGCCACCGAGAAGCAGGCCGCGAAGGCCCGCCAGACCGATCGGCTCATCGAACGGTTGGAGGTGGTCGAGGAGCCCCGCAAGGAGTGGGAGCTGCGGATGTCCATCGCCGACGCGCCCCGCAGCGGCGGCGTGGTGGCCGTCGCCCGGGCGGCGGTGGCCCGCCGGGGATCCTTCACGCTGGGTCCGGTGGACGTCCAGATCGACCGCACCGACCGGGTCGCGATCACCGGCCGCAACGGCGCGGGGAAGTCCACGTTGTTGGGGATGCTGCTGGGGCGGGTGCCGGTGGAGTCCGGGCAGACCAGCCTGGGAGCGGGTGTCCTGGTGGGCGAGGTCGACCAGGCCCGGGCCCTGTTCCTCGGCGACGACACCCTGCTGGCCGCCTTCGGCGCGGAGGTGCCGGACTGGGCTACCGCCGAGGTCCGGACCCTGCTGGCGAAGTTCGGGTTGACCGCCGACCACGTGCTCCGCCCCGCCTCGGAGCTGTCGCCTGGCGAACGGACCCGGGCCGCACTGGCGTTGTTGCAGGCACGCGGGGTGAACCTGTTGGTGTTGGACGAGCCGACGAACCACCTGGACCTGCCGGCGATCGAACAGCTGGAGTCGGCGCTGGCCTCCTACGAGGGCACGTTGCTGCTGGTCACCCACGACCGGCGGATGGTGGAGGCCGTGCACACCACCCGCCACCTCGTGGTGGCCGACGGGCGGGTCACCGAGGTCTGAGGACCCCACCCGGACGTCCCGTCGTGCGGCCGGCGGTCAGCGGCGCCGACGTCCGGCGGCGTGCTGCGCCGCCCCGCCCGGCTGGGGTGGCGCGCGCCGGCCGCGCACCGCGACGTCCCGGGCTCGGAACGCGCGCCGCTCCCCCACTCGCGACCCCGCACCGGGCTCGCGGGGCGGCGGCGCGGACGCGGTCAGCGGCCCGCGATCATGTGCCCGGGAGGACCACCGGGGCCAGCGGGCCGGGACTCGGGTTCCGGGTCGTCCAGCCTGGCCCACTCGCCGTGCTTGAAACTCGCCCGCCCGGCGAAGCTCACGTTGACCGGGTCCCGCGCCTCCCACGCCCAGAACCGCACCCGACCCCACGGCGGGACGCGCCGCCGACGCCGCTTCATCGTCGCCGGCGGCCCCACGAAGTCCGGGATCCCCCAGCGCCGGGCGAGGTCCCGCATCACGTCCAACACGGCGGTGCTCAGCTCGGGGAACTCCGCGCAGTGCCGGACCTCGGCCCGGCAGAGCACCAACCGTCGGTAGTCGAAGGTCCCCGCCAGGTAGGTGACACCGGGTGCGATGACGGGGCCTCGCCCGACGTCGAGGTCGACGTGCCCGTAGAGCCGGCCGTCCTCCACCGGCGGGTCGGCCGAACAGCGGGTGATCCACTCGCCGCTGAGCTCGTCGCGGCCGTTCACGGCCGGCTCGCGAGTTCCCGGAGCCGGGTGGTGCCGGCGCGGATGACGGTCTGGGCGTGCGGGTAGGCCATGCGCGTCCGGGCGACGCCGTCGGGGGTGGCCATCAGCAGGACGCCACGGCGGTCGTGGAAGCAGCGGACGCGGTGGAGGAGTCGCCTGTCCTCCAGCCGGTGGGCGATCCGGGTGAGGCCGCTGGGGCTGATGCCGAGGGTTTCCGCCACCGAGCCGGCCTGCTGGGGCTGGCGGTCGAGTTCGAGGAGCACCAACAGGTCGGTGAGGCGCAGCGCTCCGGGGAGTGGGGTCGCGTCGCAGTCGCGGACGGTCCGGCGGATCGCGATCCAGGAGTCCGGCGGGGTGAGGGACATGCGTTTCCTTCCGCTGGGGGCCGGGCTGGGCGAGGGCCGCCCCGCCGGGGTGGGCGGGGCGGCGTACACACGGTGGTGGCGTCGTCCTGGGCACCACCTCCTTCCTGATCGTGTCGGGCTTCCTGGTCGCGGGTCGGGGCAGGGTGAGGGGAGGTCCCTGGCCGACACGGCGCGCTGCCAGCGATCACCGTGGACAGTCGTCAGTGGTGGCCACCGCCAGCGGCGGGAAGACCGTGCCGATGGGGTCGCCGCGACCGGAGACCACACGGGACGGACTCCGGGGGCGGAGCCGTCCTCCTCACGGCGGCCGGGCGCGTGGCTGGTCCGGCCAAGCCGACAGCCGGCACCGCCGGGGTCAGCGGGGGCGGAGTGGCCCCGGGGGCCGCCAGCGACGACCGGTCAGCAGCCGGGGCGCGGACGAGGAACTCGGTGGTGGCAAGGCTCCCAGCTCGGCGGCGACCACCCACCGAACCCGACAGCCGCCACACCACCCAGTCGCCGTCCCGCACCCGAACACCCTCGACCTCACCGTGACCCCGAATCACGCACCAGTCCACGAAGCCACCGCCAGGCCAGGCGAAGGAACCGACCAGGGCACCCGGGCCCCGCGTCAACGACACCCACCGCCACCCGCGCCGGGTCAACGCGTAGACCGCCGCCAACTCCGGTACCGCGTCCAGGGCCTTCCGTGTTGCCGCGTCCATCACTCCACGCCTCCATCACGTAGGGGCGGACCCGCCGGGCGCGACCGGTGAGCGGGGGAAGCACGACGGTGACCGCCTCCCCCGGGTCGGCCACGGTCCCGGTCACGGGACCAGTCCGCACAGCAGGGCTTTCAGGGGGCCGGTCAGCGCGTGGACCACGGTGTCCGCCGCCGGGTACCAGGGCCGCGGGGTGTTCCCGAAGGCAGCCAGGTGCAGGGCGACCGCGCCGACGACGAGGACCAGGGCTAAGAGGGCGATCAGGAACGAGACGACGGTGTGGATGAGGGCGTGCACGATCACGGAGAATCCTCGGGGAGCAGGAGAGCCCGCGCCGGACGCGCGGGGTGAGGGAGAAGCGGGGCTGGCCGGGACGCCGGCCAGGAGCCGCAGGGTCGCGCTCGGCCCCTGTGGGCAGAGCGGAACTACCCGCCGGCCCCCGACGAGATCCGGGCGGAACGGCAAGGTCTGGTCGGCGGAGACGACCAGCGAGGGCTAGCGGGCCGACCGGCTCCCGGTAGCGTGGAAGGGGCGGCGGGTGCTGGTCGGGCGGGTCATGCCAACCGAGGCCAATGCCTGCCGAGTGGTGCGGCGGGCACGCCGCACCCGCAGCGCCATGCGAATCGCCGGCCCGAACCAGCGATCGAGCCGTTCGACCACCCACAGTCCGACCAGCGCGATCAGGGCGCCGAGCGCCATCTCAAGCACCACGCCGCACCCCTTTCGTTGGCCGCTGCTGGCAGGGTGCGGGCAAAACACCCCACAGCACCGTCGTCCAGCCTGGACGGAGCTGGTCACCCGATGGGAGCGGGAGGGCACGGGTACCGTGCGGATTCGGGCCGGTTGGAAGTCCCGGGGCGGTGTGGCGGTGGTGCCGCCCGGAGCCAGGACGCCCGCTCACGACGTGACCCGAATGGAAGCTACGGCAGTGGCCGCAGGGGTGCCGCATCCGTGCGCTGCCGACGTGATCGAGGGCGAGGGCCACGGGATCGTTGGAACCCTGGCTACCGAACGACACCTGTCATCGTCGTGGGCGGACAGGTCCTCGGGCGAATCCCCAGGACTTTGGGGGAGAGCGGAAGGATTTCCGCGTTCCACCCACGCGTCGTGGGTCGGGCTGATCACGCCCAGTAGCATTGCCGTAGAGACGGGATCGTGGTGCATGCTTCGGTTCCTCTCGTCAGGAGGGGTCGGGCGGCCGTGGAAAGTTGGCCCGGCCCCTCCTCCTGTTCGTCCACAAGACACTGTGGCGAATACCACCTTGTCCGCACACGCACCGTGACGCAAGAGTACTGACGAGCAATTTGCACGAGATGACCCAAAAGGAGTAAGGGGTCGGAGGAAGTGACAGCCTGTCGTACGCTCGGTCGGGCGTACGGGGAGGAGATCGGGTGTCCGAGTACCACGCAGGAGTCCGAATGCGACGGGTCTGCCGGGAGCTGCGCAAGTGGCGTGAGTCGGCGGGGCTCAAAGCCACGGAGGCGGCGAAGCAGCTCAAGTGGTCGCCATCGAAGATCTCCCGCATCGAGCACGCGGTCCAGGCACCCACCAGCGTGGAGACCCTTGCCCTGGCCCTGACCTACGGCGTCCCCGAACGCGACCGCGACCGCCTGTTCGCCGCCGTCACCACCGCACAGGAAGGCGGCTGGTGGTCGCAGTACAGCGACGTCCTGTGGGACGCGGCCCAGGATCTCATCGAGCTGGAGGACGAAGCGTCCTCGGTTCGGATCTTCAAGGCACAACTCGTACCCGGACTGTTCCAGACCGGCGACTACTTCGCCGCACTGAGCGAGAGTTGGCTACCCAGACCGACGGCGGAGGTCTCCCGCCAGCGATCCTTCATCCGGGAGACACGTCAGCAGAGGCTGACGTCGACGAATCCCCTCCACGTCCACGCCGTGCTGTGGGAACCCCTGCTGCACGGTGCGGTCGGAGGGCCGGAGGTCATGCGGGGACAGCTTCGGCGACTGCTGGAGCTGGCCGAGCTGCCACATGTTCGCATCCAGGTGCTCCCAACCGGAGCAGGCGCCCATCCCGCGTTGGGAACCGAATTCGACCTGCTTGGATTCGAGGAGAACCACCTCGACGACGTCGTCTACTTCGAAACACTGAACCGTGGGGACTACGTCGAGGAACAGACCTCGGTACAGCGCCACAAAGATTCGTTCGTCGCGCTTCAATCTAGGGCTTTGAGTGATTCAGAGTCCACAAAGTTGATCAAGAGACTGTCGAGCTGACGCCCAAGGAATGCGACTGACATGAGGACCAAGCTCACCAACTGGTACACGAGCACCTATTCCAACGGAGGTGGAGGTGCGTGCGTCGAAGTCGGCTCCGCTCCCGACCTCGTCGGCATCCGAGACAGCAAGAACCGTGATGGCGGCGTCCTCATCGTGGACCACCGCTCCTTCACCCGCTTCATCACCGCGATCAAGAGCGAACGCTACTGACCGTCCTGGCGCCGCGCCGGGGTGACCTGCTCCAGGCCACCCCGGCGCCGAACTCCTCCCCGGACCTGGCGCGAACGTGAATACCACGAGAGCTGCCACCACGACGCACGACGGCGGTAGCGGGTCGAACAGGGCAAGGTCGCAGTAGCCCTGTTTCGGCCCCTTCCCTCCCCCAGCTACCAGGGCACCAGCTTGCGAGCTACCCACTGTGGCGGAAGCGTGGGCGAAGCGGAGGAGACTCCTCGCGCATCGCCCCGATCCTCCCCGTGTCGGACAAGCTCGGCAACGAGCGCTCTTCGGGGGTATGACCGGCCGCCGGTACCCCAGCACCAAAGCCAATGGCCACGATGTCGTCCTCCCTCTCCCAAAGGCTCCTGGCAGCTTGGGACGTTGCTCCAGATTCCGTCCTTCGGGGGACCGGAGCTCCTCCGCCACCCAGGACGTCCAGGTTTTACCGGTAACCTGAATGACCTGAGTGCACCTCGACCATTCCTTGTTGTCCAGATAGCCTGGGTGGGTTGCAATGGAGAGATGCAGACACGTCCGTGGATCCAGATCGCCGAAGACCTGAGGCTGCGCATCACTTCAGGTGAGTACGCCGAAGGAGAGCGGTTGCCTTCGGGCTCGACCCTGATGGGGGAGTACGGCGTTGCCCGACAGACGATCCAGAACGCTGTCGACCAGCTCCGCGCCGAAGGCCTGGTGTCCAGCATCGCAGGCCGAGGATGGTTCGTGTCCAAGCGCCGCCCGATCACTCGACTCGCCCGCAACCGGCTCTCCGCCGACGAGAGGACCGCTGGTAGAGGGGCTTTCCTCACCGATGCGGCGGCAGCCGACTTCACCCCCACGGTGACGGTGCGGGTCTGGAAGGAGGAAGCCGGGGAAGAGGTCGCCTCGTACCTCGACGTCCCTTCCGGCACTCAGGTCCTGGTCCGGGACCGCGTGATGCGAGCCGATGGCGACGTGGTGCAGCTCGCGGCCTCCTACCTTCCTGCCGACCTCGTCCAGGGCACTCAGGTTGAACACGTGGACACCGGACCAGGAGGAACCTACGCTCGCCTGGAAGAGGCGGGCTTCGCCCTGAGCCACTTCACCGAGTTCGTCTCGGCGAGATCACCTCGACCCGCCGAAGCGGAGTCCCTGCGGATTCCACACGGCCACCCGGTCATCCAGGTGACCCGAGTGGCATTCGCGGCGGACCGACCGGTAGAAGTCAACTTCATCTCCATGGCCAGCGACCGCTTCCAACTCGTGTACCAGATCGACGCCCGTTGAGACCGCACTCGATCGCACTCGACGCATGGCGGTCTCGGACATCTGGTAGCCGTACGACGTCGGTCAACTGCCGACCCGGTACCACCGTCTCCGTCGTCGCGTGCGGTGCCACACTGACTTTCCAGCGTGGATGGGATCCCCACACCCGAGCACGGAGATGGCACCAGGACATGACTCGGCGCGAGGTGAACGGTGCCCTCACATCGGGCGGTTGACCGGCGCGATCGGACCGTTGGCGACAGCACGGCTCGCTGCCTTTCCCCGGCTACGGGCCGCGGAGGGGCCCGTCACGCTCCGCGCGAGTCAATCACCCGCCGGCAACGAGAAGCGAGTGTGACCTGATCAGCTTCGACGAGGCACCCCTTCCCTCCGCCGCGCGCTGAGCTGTCGGGCGGACCACCCGCGCAGCAGCTCCGCCGAGCGGTCGGGAGATCAGTGCATGACGACGGCGTCGGCGGAGGAGTGCTCTCCCTTCCGCACGAAGAGCGCTGCCACCACACCGACGAGGGCCACGACCACCGCCACGGACATCGCGCCCGTCATTCCCGCCACGAAGGACGCGTGTCCGGCTTCCACGATCGCGTCAGCCGTACCGGGCCCGACGCCGGGTGGAAGGGGTACTTCTCCCTGGGTCACCCGGTCGGCTCGGTCCAGGACGAACTGGGATTCGTCCGGCCCCACGCCTCGCTCCGCGAGGTTGCCGGCCAGACCGGTGCTGACCGCGACGGAGAGCAACGTGGTGAGCACGGCGGTTCCCATGACCCCACCCAGTTGGGACGCGGTCTGCTGAAGACCTCCAGCGACGCTGCTCAACCTGGGGTGGACGTTGCTGACCAGGGCATCTGTGCTGGCCACGGACACCATGCCGATGCCGAGCCCCATCCCGAGGAGCGAGGGCCACATGGCGTGGTAGGTACTCCCGACCTCCAACTGGGAAAGACCGAAGGCGGAGGCCGCGACGATCGTCATCCCGCCGAGCAGGGCGGGCCGTGGCCCGACGCGGGCGTTCAGATGTCCCACGAGCGCGGATGCCAAGGCGAGAGCGGCGGTCAGCGGCAGGACCCGAACACCGGCCTCGAGCGCGCTGACCCCCTGGACCCGCTGCATGTAGAGGGTCAGGAAGAACAGCGTGCCGTACAGCGTGAAGAACGCGAACACCACGAGCAGCGTCGCGGCTGGCACGGTTCTGTTGGCGAAGATCGTCAGATCCAGCAGGGGCCGGGCCGCCCGGCGCTGACGCCACACGAACAGCGCGCCCAACACCACCGCGAGACCGAGGTAACCGAGGACCGTGGCGTCCAGGTGCCCGTGCTCGGCCTGGAGCACTCCCCAGGCCAGGCTGACCATCGTCAACGCGAGCAGGACGGCGCCCACGGCGTCCAGACGCCCGGTTTCCGTGGTGCCGCGCTGGTCACGGAGGTGGAGCGCGCCCAGGGTCACCGCGACGGCCCCGATGGGCACGTTGATGAGGAACACCGACTGCCATCCCTGCGCCTGCACCAGCAGGCCAGCGACCACGGGTCCAGCGGCGGCGGCGATGGCCGTGCAACCACTCCAGGTGGCCAGCGCCCTGCTCAGCGCCGGCCCCGAGAACGTCGCGCGCAGCAGCCCCACGCCGGCCGGCATGACGAGCGCACCGGCGATCCCCTGGACGACCCGCCAGAAGATCAGGGCGTTGATGCTGCCCGAGAGGGCGATCATCAGCGAGGCCACCGTGAACAGGGCGGTACCGGTGAGCCAGAAGGTCCTGCGGGAGAACCGGTCCGCGGCCCGGCCGAAGATCACCAAGGTGGAGGCGATGGCCAACAGGTAGCCGTTGGTGACCCATTGGAGGCCGGCCAGGCTGGGGCGCAGGTCGGCCGCGATGTCGGGATTGGCCACGGAGATCACCGTGCCGTCCAGAGCCACGATGGCGGCTCCCAGGCTGACCACGGTCAGCACGACTCCTGGTCGGGGCGGCCTCGGTGGAGCCGTCCCGATCTCCTCCGTCGAGGAGTGTTTCACCATGAGCACCCTTATCGTCGTTTGCTGCCAACATGGCAGTGACTGCCATGTTGTTTTCGCCTGCCATCATGGCACGAGCACGAGCGGAAGGTTCGCCCCCTTCGGAAGGCAGGACATGGCAGCCCCAGCACCAGAGCCAGAAGCGAACCGCCCCACCCTTCGTGAGCGGCAACGACAGCGCACCCGAGGGGAGATCAGCCAGGCCGCGCTTGACCTCTTCGAGGCGCAGGGGGTGGAGGGGACGACGGTGGACGACATCGCGCACCGGGCGGGCGTCTCCCCCCGAACGTTCTTCCGGCACTTCGCCATGAAGGAGGACGCCGCGCTGCTCATCCACCACGACTTCGACGGGGCCCTGCACAGCCACCTGGGCCAGGGCGAGAACCGGTCCCCGTTGGCGACGCTCTGCTCGGTCTACTCCCAGGTACTGGCGAACTACGGCCGGGGCGACGGCGAGGCCGCCCGGCAGATGTTGCGGGTCAGGGCGCTCATGCTGACCAGCCCCACCCTGCGGACCGCCAGCCTCCGACTGGACGCCCAGCGAGCACAGGAACTCCTGGAGCACTTCATGCCGGCGGGCGATCGGAACGCGCGCGAGGAACTGCGGATCCGCATGGCAGTGGAGACCACGGCGGCGGCCGTACGCGTCACCCTGACGATCTGGAACGACCTGTACAACAGGGGAACACCCGTCGACGCCGCACACCTGTTCGCCGAGGCGCTGGACAGCGCGGGGATCCGGCCGACCGCCGAACAGTGATCGCGCCCTACTCCGCCGTCCCAGCTCCGCCCCGCGGGCTCACCACGTCGAACCACCGAAAGCGGGCTCATCTCCCAGCAGCGCGGACAGCCCCCGCGCACGCGGGGACGAAGCCCTCGCCGGACGCCGGCGTGGAGCTCGTTCGGGAAACGGCCCCGCGGCGCGGCGGCGACACCCCGCAGGGCACGGGCGGCCGCGGCGGCAGCCCTCCCCTGGGGCAGCCCGGCTGACCGGGAACGGGGGTGACATGCCGAGCACGTGGAGGCAGGTGCTCGACCGCCCGCGCCACCACGCCCCTGTTGCTCGAGACTCGATCCGGCCGCCCAGCAGCCCCCTACCGGGAGAGCCGCAACCTCCATCCTTCCTGCTGAGGGTGCAGCGTGCCCTCGTACTCCTCGACCGCCGGCCGGCCAGCCCGATCCCAGGCCCGGAACCAGTCCCGCACGATCCGCAGGGATGGCGATGCTCGACGATCAGCCAAGATCGTTCCGTCGTGACGGAGGACGGCGATGGACTCCGGGGTGCTGTGGCCCACCGCGATCCCGCCCGAGGGCCAGCCGACAGCCGTCAGGTAGTGATCGTCTGTGGCAGCCGCCCAGGTCCTCCAGCTCCCCCAGTCGATGTCCTCCTCCCCGACTGTCTCGCGGATCGAGGACCTGGCCAGCAGCCTGTCCAGTGCCCCGCGCGCTCCATCCCGCAGCTCGTTGTCCTCCTTCCGCCACCCGACTGATATCCAGGCGGCGGAGGGGAGGCGGTACTCCCAGTCGACGAGACGGGTGGGCGTGTCCGGGTCGCAGGGGCTGGACACCGTCTCCATGTAGCCGCCGTGCAGGACACGCTGAACTCGCGGTGTCCGTTCCTCGTCGACCAGAATCTCAGCGACGACCGTGACCTGGGGGACTCGCGCCACTGGAAGCGGGGTGACGATGACACCGCCAACCTGCGACTGGTCGACCCACGCCTTCGGCAGGTGGGGCGGCGTGCACCACGCGACGAGGCGGTCGTAGGGCGCTTCGGCCGCGAATCCTTGACGCCCGTCCCCCACCACGCACCTGACGTTCCGCACTCCCCGCTCGTGATGGGCACACCGCGCCCACTGCACGAGGTATGGGTCGATGTCCACGCTGACCACTCGGCCGTCCTCACCAACCAGGGACGACAACAGCGCCCCGGAGTACCCGGAGCCGGTGCCGATCTCGCACACGCGCTGAGCGGGGTGCACGTCCAGAAGCGTGAGTTCCCGGTGGATCACCAGTGGGTTCGACCGCATCGGCGTGTGGCCGCGTCCTCCGTGGTGGGAGTAGTGCGTTTCCGGAATCGTTCCGGCGACCGAAGCGACGGTTGGTGCGATGGTGACCACGACACCCCCAAAAAGCCAGTAGTGATCAACTGTGCACCATCGGTGATATCCCGATGTCATCGGGGCCTTGCCGCGGGAACCACCAGCCGTCAGACCACTGGAACCCGGGGGGCCGTCCACCGGGTCCTCTCCCGTTCCGCTCAGCACCGCTTGCTTCCCCGCACCAGCGGCGTGCGGGGTGAGGGCACCGCTCCCACACCCCGCACCAGGCATCGCGACTTCCCCGCCGGTCCTCGGCTCCGACATCAACTCGGATCAACCCGCCGCCCAGGCCGAGGACCCGCACCCCGGGGGGAAGGACACGACACGCAGCGCCCTGTCCCCGCGCGGCACCGGCCGTCCACGGCGAACGCTCGCACGCTCCCCCGCCCTCAGGACGGGAAGGCCTCCCGCAGGGCTCGTCCCGTCGGGGTGTCGCCGACCCCGGTCACCGGCCCCTCGTAGAGCACCCGGCCCCCGTGCCGGCCCGGGCCCGGCCCCAGGTCGATCAGCCAGTCGGCGTGCCGGATCACGTCGAGGTTGTGCTCGATCACCACGACGCCGTGCCCGTGCTCCACCAGGTCGTCGAGGAGACCGAGCAACGTGTCGATGTCGGCGAGGTGCAGTCCGGTCGTCGGCTCGTCGAGCACGTAGAGGGTGGGCGTGCTGGCCTCCCGCAGTTCCTTGGCCACCTTCACCCGTTGGCACTCCCCTCCCGACAACGTCGACAGCGGCTGACCGAGCCGCAGGTACCCCAGGCCCACCTTGTCAAGGTGGCTCAGGGCCTTCGTGATCGCCCTGTCCGGCAGCCGCCGGATCGCCTCCTCGATCGTCAGGTCCTCCACGTCGGCGATGGACAGCCCGTCCACGGTGTACCGCAGCACGTCGGGGGTGAACCTGCGCCCCTGGCAGGTCTCGCACACGGTTTCCTGGCCGTCCATGAAGGCCAGGTCGGTGTAGATGACACCGGTCCCGCCGCAGTCCGGGCAGCCGCCTTCCGAGTTGGCGCTGAACAGGCTCGCGGCGACGCCGTTGCGCCGGGCGAACAGCTTCCGGATGGGCGCTGCCACCCCCGTGTAGGTGATGGGGGTGGACCGGCGGCTGGCGCTGACGGGACGCTGGTCGATGACGATCGCGTCGTGCTGGTTGACGAGTTCCCGGGCGAGGCTGGACTTGCCGGACCCGGCGACCCCGGTGAGCACGGTCATCACCCCGGTGGGGATCTCGACGGTCACCTTCCGCAGGTTGTTGCGGCAGGCGTCGGCGACGACGACCTGCCCGGTCGGGGTGCGCGGCTCCTCCCTCGGTCGACGCGTGCGGGAGAGTTCGACCGAGGTGGCGGTTCCAGCCGCGCCCAGTTCGGAGAACGGCCCCTGGAAGACCAGGGCCCCACCGTGTTCGCCGGCTCTGGGTCCGATCTCGACGACCTGGTCGGCGGCGGCCATCACCGCCGGGTCGTGCTCGACGACGAGGACGCTGTTGCCCTTGTCGCACAGCTGGCGGAGCAGGGTGATCATGGCCGACACGTCGTGCGGGTGGAGGCCCACGGTGGGCTCGTCGAAGACGTACAGCATCTCCATCAGGCTGCTGCCGAGGTGCTTCACCGTCTTGATGCGCTGCGACTCCCCGCCGGAGAGCGTCGGCGTGGGCCGGCCGAGGTGCAGGTAGCCGAGGCCGATGGTGACCAGGGCGTCCAACCGGTCCTTCAGTGCCGCCACCGCTGGCCGCACGCTCGGCTCGGTCACTCCGGTGACGAGGTCGGCGAGGTCGCTGACCTCCATCCGGGCCATCGCGCCGATGGTGCGGCCGAGGACGGTCGCGGAGCGGCTCTCCTCGTTGAGCCGGTCGCCGTGGCAGTCGGGGCACAGGTCGGAACGGGTGAACTGGGCCAAGGTCTCCCGTTTGCGCTCCGACAGGTCCTCCGAGGTGTTCAGGTAGATGCGCTCGAACCGTTCGACGACCCCTTCGAATCCCTTCGGAGGGCGCGGGTCGAGCCGTTCGGCGTGTTCCCCGCCGTAGAGGAGGGCCTGCCGTTGGTCCTCGCTCCAGTCGCGGAGCGGTGTGGTGGCGTCGAACGAGCCGATGTCGGCGTACAGGCTGTACCAGTAGTTCCCCTGCACGAACCCGGGAAGCCGGACCGCGCCGTCCTCGAGCGACCTGTCCATGTCGACCACACGGTCCACGGCGGTCACCACCACCTCCCCCAGCCCGGAACAGGTGGGGCACATCCCCGTCGGGTCGTTGAAGGAGAAGCGGTTGGACTCCCCGACGTGCGGGGTGCTGAGACGGGAGAAGATCAGCCGCAGGTAGGACCAGGCGTCGGTGTAGGTGCCGACGGTGGATCGGGAGTTCCCGCCGACCCTCCGCTGTCCGATGACCACCGCCGGGGACAGGCCGCTGATCTCGGTGACCTCCGGGCGGGTCCACTTCGTCATCCGGTTCCGCACGAACGGGGGGAACGTCTCGTTGAGCTGGTGGCCCGCCTCGGCCGCGATGGTGTCGAACACCAGGGACGACTTCCCGGAGCCGGACAGCCCGACGAACACGACGAGCTGCCCCCGGGGCACGTCGACGTCGAGGGACTTCAGGTTGTTCGTCCGAGCACCCCGGACCCGAATGTTGCGCTGTTGCGACATGCGGGAGACCGTACGAGCAGATGTGGCCGGATTCTGACCGCGATTCGCTCGAGAATGGGCGCATGGCCGACGTGACCCAGCGTTCCCTCGCCCTGCTGGCCGCCCTCCAGACGGGCAGGGCCTTCACCGGCGGGGAACTCGCCCGACACCTCGACGTCAGCCCCCGCACCCTCCGCCGCGACATCGACCGCCTCCGCGGGTACGGCTACCCCGTCGAAACCCAGCCCGGCCCCGGCGGCTACTACCGGCTGGCCACCGGGAACTCGATGCCCCCGCTCCTGTTGGACGACGACGAGGCCGCCGCCACCCTCCTCGCGCTCGCCGCCCTCGCCGCCACCGGCAGCGCCGAACAGGGCAGCCTCGACGCGGCCGCCACCAGCGCCTACGGCAAGGTCGACCAGTACCTGCCAGCCCGGCTCCGCCCCCGCGTCGCCGCCCTGCGGGCCAGCCTGGAAACCGA
Source organism: Actinoalloteichus caeruleus DSM 43889 (assembly GCF_000429185.2). Lineage (GTDB taxonomy): Bacteria > Actinomycetota > Actinomycetes > Mycobacteriales > Pseudonocardiaceae > Actinoalloteichus_B > Actinoalloteichus_B caeruleus. The sequence goes on from NZ_AUBJ02000001.1 coordinate 2,194,291, forward strand.
CCAGACCGCCGCGCCGAGCACCAGCACGGAGACGCTGAGCACCCTCGGCACCGCCATCCAACGCTCCCACGTCGTCGCCTTCGACTACACGACCGCGCGCGGGACCACCAGCAGCCGTCGCGTCGAACCCCACCGGCAGGTGCACCTGCTCCACCGCTGGTACCTGCTGGCCTGGGACCTGGGCCCCGAGGACTGGCGTGTCTTCCGGGTCGACCGAATCTCCGACGCCAGGGACGCGGGCCGGAGCTTCCGCCCTCGCCCCCTGCCCGCCGGGGGAGGCGTGGAACACGTGCGGCAGGCCGTGACCCGCGCCCGGCAGCGGGTGGTGGTCACGATCGAAGCCCCGATCGCGAAGGTCGCGGACGCCCTGCGCCACCAGTACACCGAGCTCACGCCGCTCGACGCCGACCGCACCCGCATCGTGCTCATGCCCGAGTCGTGGCAGTGGCTGGTCCTGAACATCGCGCTCGTCGACGCGGACTTCACCATCGAGGAACCCGCCTCGATGCGCGAGCAGTGCCAGCGCTTCGGCGCCCGGCTCGCCGGCGGCGGACAGGGATGACGGCCGGGAATCCTCGTACGCGCCGACCGGGCGACCGGCTCGTCCCCGCTCTCGTCCCCTCCCAGGGCACGGCACGCCGCGCGCAGGACAGCAGTGGCACCGAGCGGGGCGGGAGCACCGTTCCAGCGGACGGGTATGGCCCGGTGAGGTGGTCGCACTCCCGTCGACACTGTCCTGCGGCCTGGCTGGCCCACTCCCTTCCACGCCCCGGACCGTCCAACCCCGCGTCGATGATCCCGGAGGACCCCGTGCCGCTCAGGCGGTCGAGCCGAGCTCGGTTTCCACGTCGTCGCCGAACCTCAACTGTTCGGCGGGCAGTGGGGGCCCGTGCGGGTGTTCCAGCTCGCGGACGAAGCCGGTGTCCTCGTCGAAGGTGACGGTGGGCCGGAAGCTGTCCCGCACCTCAGCGGGGATGGCGTTGTCGACGATGACCAACTGGAAGTCGCGGTACCGCTGTCCGCTCGTGGTGCCGCTGAGCGCCGCCGCGCGGTCCTGGAGGTAGTCGGCCATCCACCTGTACATGCGAGCCGCGAGCGCCTGGTCATGTGAGTTGCGGCCGAGGTTCTTCTGCGGGGAGTCCAGGATCAGCAGGTGCGGGAGGTGGAAGTCGGCGGGTTGCTCCAACGCGTACAACAGCAGCGCCAGGCTGTAGGCCACGGACACCGCGGTGCGTGATCCACCGCCCCGCTGCCCGAAGTCCTGGTCGTCCACCAACGGTGTCCACGTTTCCGGGTCCAGGCGGGCACGACCGGTGGCCCACGGCAGGTCGAACGCGTGCACGATCTGGCGGAACAGGGAGTTGAGCCGTTCCAACGCGTCCCCGGGGCGCACCAGCTGGGCCGACAGTTGAAGGTGGCGCTCCCTCATCTCCTTCAGTTTCCGCGCGTCTCGCTCGGTGTCACGCTCCAGCCGTCTCAGCTGGTCGTGCGGCGCCCGCAGCCTCGTCAACGCGCTGATCTGGGCGCTGAGCGCTGCCAGTTCGCCGGTGGCCGCCGCGATGGCGTCCACGTGCGGCGACGTCGACGCGGCGAGGTGCTGGTCGACCCGCTGGCGGGCGGTGTCGAGGTCCGCCCTGGCCCTCCGCACCACCTCGCCGCTGCCGCGCAGCTCCTGGTCCGCCGTGGCCAACGCCGTCGCCGCCGCCTCCTCCATCTTCCGCAGGCGCGCCCTCTCCTCCCCCACGGCGGCACCCGGCAGCGGCAGGACGCAGACGCCGCAGTGCCCGGGAGGGACCACCCGCTCGCCCAGACCCTGGCGGCAGGCGGGGCAGGCGTCGAACGCGTAGGTCAGCTGCTCGCGCTCGCACGGCTCGGCGTCCTCGACCGCGTCCACATGTGACAACGAGTCCCGCAGGGCCTTGACCTTGGAACGCGCCTCCTGATGGCGCCGATGATCTCGCTCCACGGTGTCCTCGGCCTCGCTCAGGCGGGCCCGGGCCTCGTCGACCTGGCGGTGGAGGTGCGCCATGTGCGTGGCGGACGCGTTCGCCGCCGCCCGCAACCGTGCCACCACGTCCCGCGCCTCGCGTTCACGTTCCCGCAGCGTCACGAGCTCAGCGTCAAGGGCCTTCTCGCTGGTGGCGTCCGAGGACCTGAGGAACCGCGCGAGGTCCCGCGCCTTGCGCCGCTGGAGCGTGATGCGGTTCCTCGTGTCGGTGATCGCGCCGGCCAGCCGTTCCGTTTCCGGGGTGGTGAGGTGCAGGAGCAGCTTGAACACCGCGAGCCGTGGGGTTGTCCGCGATGGCGGCCGCACGACGAACCGGTCGATGTCCTCCTGCCGAATGTGCAGATAGGGCAACAGGTCCTCGGCGAAGCTGAGCCGCCTGTCCCCGGGCAGCCGGACCGAGGCGAACATCTCGTCCAGGCCGAGCCGCATCAACAGCCACGTCGACCACGACGGCTTCTCGTCCTGCGACCGCAACGGGAAATGGCCCACGGGGGTACCGTCGGCTTCCTCCACCAACACCGTCCCCGGGTGATCCCGATCCCGGGTGACGCGGTAGGTACCGTCCCCGATCTGGATTTGTGCCTGCACCGCGCGCAACCGCTGGTCCACCGCCCCCCGGAACTGGACCGTCCGCCCGAACAGGAAGTCCACGCACTCAATCATCGACGTCTTGCCCCGGTCGATCGGGCCGACCACGGCCACGAGCGACCCGTCAAGTTCGTACCGCTGCTGCCAGGTTTTCTGACCAACCCGGATTCGCAGCCACTGGATGCGAAGTCTTCCGCTCACCACACCCTCCCCCCGGGGCACTCGTACCCCTCACCACAGCACAGTGCCCGGTTACCGCAGGTAAGAGCACTTGGGTCGACCGGTGCCGCCAACCGTGGCTTCCCATCACACCAACGGCGTAGCTCGCTCGCACCGCGAAGATTCCCGCGTTGGAGGAACCGCCGGGAAGCCTGATCAGTGTCCCGAACCGAACACCGGTTTTCGGTTCCGCCCTGCGTGGCGGCTGACTCGATGACCCGCGATTGAGCCATTCGGGCGTGGAATTCCGGCCCTCGCCCGAATGGAGCCCGTTTCGGTACGACAACGCGCCCTGCTCCAGTCGAGCGGAGCCCTGCTCGACCATTCGCCAGAACTCGTGACACCACCCACCAAGCCACTGGTCACTATCGTTCTGCCCGCGAGCGACTGAGCGGGCCCGGGTCCCGAGCCACGGTCGGACTCATCCGGGCGGGCGCGGATTCACCGGTCGACCGTTCCCCGCGACTCGAGCTTCTGACGGCTCCGGCGCCCCCGGCGGCGCGACCCGCGGCAAGCGCGTGCCGGTTCCCTGCCGGCCCACGCACCCGAGCAGTACCCCGCCGACGATCAGGAGCCCGCCGAGCAGTTCCCACGCGGCGACGGTCTCCCGCAGGACAAGCCAGGCCGCCGTCATCCCGACCACCGGCGCCAGCATCGAGAACGGCGCGACCACACCGGCCGGGTGCCGGGCCAACAACCAGGTCCAGGCACCGGAGCCGAGAACTCCCGCGATGAGCACCGTGTAGGCCAGCCCGAGCAACGCCGCCCACGCACCGGGCGCGCCGAGGGTGCTGAGGGAGACTCCGATTCGGGTCGGGCCCTCGACCACGAACGCCAGGGCGAACATGGGCAGCGGCGGCACCACGCACATCCACAGCATCAGCCGAACCGGGCTGCTCGGCTTCGCCAACCGGCCACAGATGTTGCCCACCGCCCAACCGAAAGCGCCCGCCACCGTGAGCAGGAAGGGGACGACGCTGGCGGTCTCGGCCCGGTACCAACCCACCACCGCCAGCCCTCCCACGCCGACGAGGATGCCGGCCAGCTGGCGGGCGCTGATCCGTTCTCGCAGCACCGTCGCTCCGAGCAGCACGGTGAAGGGCGCGGAGGACTGGAGAACCAGCGACGCCAGACCTGTCGGCATGCCCACGGCCATGCCCCAGAAGAGGAAGAGGAACTGCACGATGCCGAACCCGCAGCCGTAACCGAGCAACCACCGCAGGGGGACGCCAGGGGCGGGGACGAACAGGACGGTCGGGATGGCGACCACCGCGAACCGCAACGCCACCAGGAACATCGGCGGGAAGTGCTCCAACGAGGCGCTGATGGCGACGAAGTTCAGCCCCCACACCACCGCGACGGACAGGGCGAGCAGACAGTGTCGTAGGGGCATGGGACCAGCTCATCGCAGTGCGACCCCGGCGGACAATCACGAGGTCAGGCACTGTTTGGGAGGCCCGCTGGACGCCCACTGGTGCCCCTCTCCGCCCCACTTGCGCTGGCAAGGGACTGCCCTGTAGAGGGCTTGGGCCCTGCGGGCGGGGAGGACCCGGCGAACTGGTCGATGGACTTCTGGGTGTCCGGAACAGCCCCGCGTGCGCGGGGAGGACGGGCGCTACAGCGGCCGGCCCAACTTCGAGTTGGGAACAGCCCCGCGTGCGCGGGGAGGACTGGGTCATCACCCAACGGGGCACGAATGGCCAGGGAACAGCCCCGCGTGCGCGGGGAGGACACTTCCTGACCTGCGGTATCGCGGAGCACTTGCCCCTTTTTCATTCACTTCTCTCGAAGCGTTGATCGGCACCGCACGCCTCCGGCACTCAGTATGCCGGTCATCGGCGCGCACCGACCGCTGGTCGCCGCGTCAACTCCCAAAGGAGGACCTGGCCAGCCGATCAGGTCACCACCACGTCCCGGGCGGTCCCCCTCCGCCGGAATGAAACACCCCGTCCAGGAGGCACGGCCTCGGTAGGTGTCGCCCTCAGTCGCCAGCAGGTAGGAGGTCGGGCTGGGCGCGGGAGCCTCACTCGGCGACCGAGCGGCCACGCGGCTCGTCACCACGCGGCTCGTGGTCGGGCGGCTCAACTGACCTGGTCGGCCTCCGTCACCCGCTGACGTGCGGCGACACGCCCGTTCTCGCGGAGGCCGTGGTCTCGGCCGGCGCTGGGGGCTCGGCTCCCAGGATGATTCCGACCAGGGTGTGCCCGCGTTCCGTGAGCCGGTACATCACGAGCTTCCCGTCCCGGCGGGACGACACGAGGCCGACGGACTTCAACTGCCGCAGGTGGTGGGACACCAGGTTCCTGGCGTGGCCGACGATCCAGGAGGCGTCGCAGACGCAGAGTTCGCCGCCCTCTGGGAAGGCGGCCGCGATGCGAAGCCTGGTGGGATCGCCCAGAGCACGGGCCACGGCGGCCGCGGGTTCGACCTCGTCGAGACCCGGCAGATCCGCGCGGATCGCCTCGGCGTGCGGCAGGTCCAGGCACAACAGCTCGCAGGAGTCACGGTCCTCAGCCACGAACAGAACGATACGCGTTGATATGTACGGGCCGTTCGCTGGTTTCCGCTCCACCCCGAGGCGGGACGGTGGTGGTTCTGGAGGACGCGCGGACGCATGCCGCCGCGCGTCCTCCAGTCCGGAACTGCGGCCGCGCCTTACCGCCTCAGGGGGTGCCTCGGTTCTGCCGCGAGGGCGGTACTGCGCGGCACCTCGGGGTGAATTGGGCGAGGCTCAGGCTGTGGCGGACAGGGCGACGACCAGGGACGAGGACGACACCCCCGCCCACGGAAGGGACGCCGCCGGCGAACCTCGCCGAGGGCCACCCGAGGAAGCCCACCCATTCGTCGGCGACGGACGGCGCTGCCCTCGTGTCCGCCGCCGGCCGAGTTCCCGTCGGAGGGCGGACATCGAGAACGTCCCACGGGAGGCGAACCAGCAGCGCCCTAGTCCACGGCCTCAAGGGCGAACAGGCCCCGTGGAGGATGAGGATCGTCAGTTCCGGCGGGTCAGCGCGCGGATACCGACGGCGACTCCGAGGGCGCACCAGGCGAGGAGGACGACGAGGTCGCGCCAGCTCGCGGTGTAGGTGTCGGCGAGCAGTCCCGCACGGAGCAGGTCAGCGGCCGCCCTGAACGGAAGCACGTCGTGGACTGCCTGGAACCAGGTCGGGAGCTGACTCGCCGGGAAGGTGACCGGCGAGAAGAGCATCACGAAGAACACCAGTACCTGGGTGACGAGCTGCGTGATGAGCGGCGGCAGGGACACGGCGATCGCATAGCCGACCGCGGTGGCGGTGACCGCGGCGAGGATGGACGCGGTCAGGAGGACAGGCCAGTCGAAGGAGTAGCCGAATCCGTAACGCAGGTGCGCCACGACCACAGCGACGGCGACGCTGGGCAGGGCGACGAGGAGCCAGATCGCCAGGTCGGCCATGAGGAGCAGCGGCCGAGGCACCGGCAGCGACCGGAGGTAGGTGAACGTGCCGGTGGTGCGTGCCTGGGCCACGCTGTGGGGCACCATGACGAGCCCGATGAACATCAGGAGCACGGTGGGCGTGCCGGTGGAGAGGAACTGGGCCGACGAGGTGTCGATGTCGGGGATGACGAAGCCGAACCCGATGATGATCCCGGCCGCGAGCAGCGCCTGGACGACGATGACGAACGGGAGCATGGCGCCGGTCTGGGCCATCATCCAGCGCAACAGGTTTCCGTAGCTCAACCAGATCCCAATGCGCGGCGGTACCCCGGCGGACCTGGGTGCTGGTGGCGAGAGGGTGCTCTGCTCAGACATCAGCGGCATCTTCCGTACGTGTCGTCGTGTTCGTGTTGGCGCTCGACGTGGCGGCGAGGTAGGCGTCTTCGAGGGTGGCCGGGGCCAGGGAGTAGCCGTCGATCCGTTCGGTTCTCCGCAGTGCCGTGGCCCACGCGACGGCCGCCTCGGCGTCGACGGCGGCGAGGGTCAGGAGCACCCGGCGTCCGACTCGGACCCGCCGGTTGATCGGGATCGGTGCCTGGGCGAGGGACTCGGAGGGGTCCTCACCGTCCGGGTGGAGCGAGAGTTCGAGCTGGAGGTCGGCGTCGCTCGATCCCCGGAGTCGGCTCGGTGAACCGGCGGCGACGACCTTGCCGTGGTCGAGGATGACCAGGGCGTCGACCACCCGCTCCGCCTCGGTGACGTTGTGGGTGACGAGCAGCACGCCCGCCCCTTCGTCGCCGAGGCGGCGCACCACCTTCCACAGGCGGCGACGCCGTGCCGCGTCGACGTCGTTGGTCGGCTCGTCGAGGACGATCAGCGGCACCGGCGCGACGGCTGCCATGGCGAACGCGGTGAGGCGGCGGACACCGCCTGACAGCCCGCCGCCGTCAGGGGTCGCTGGACGGTCGAACCACTCGCCGATGTCCAGCTCGTCGGCCAGGGCGCGTGCGCCGGCTCGCGCGTCGGCGCGGGACATGCCCCTGAGCCGGCCGGCGATCTCGATCGCCATCTTCGGGGTGAGCCCGTCCAACGGCGCCTGGGCCTGGGGTTGGAGCGCCACCGCCCGGCGGGCTGTCGCCGGTTCGGCGACGGCGTCGGTGCCCGCGACCCTGATCGAGCCGTCCTCGGGTCGCAGCAGTCCGACCACCTGCGAGACCAGTGTCGTCTTGCCCGCGCCGTTGTGACCCAGCAGCCCGACCACCTCCCCGGGCCGCACCCGCAGTCCGATCCCGTCGTTCGCGACGACGGCACCGAACCGTCGGGTGAGGTTGTCCACCTCCAACACAGCACCACCCACGGCACTCACCCTTCAGATTTTGATACCGACGGTATCTTCATACCGACGGTATCCAGATACGGTTGGTAGGTCAACCGGTAGGATGACGACATGGTCGATGCCCGCTCAGCCCCTCCGCCCCGCACTCGGCGGACGCAGGCGGAACGACGACGAGAGACCCGTGAAGCGCTCGTCATCGCGGCGCTCAACGCGTTCGCGCGCGACGGCTACCACACCGCGAGCCTGGAGGGCATCGCCGGTGAGGCCGGGTTCTCCAAGGGCGCGGTGTACTCGAACTTCAACGGCAAGTCGGACCTGTTCCTCGCCGCGATGGACTACAACCTGGAGACGCTGAACGGCGGGGGATGGAATCCACTCCGGAAGGTCGGCGCGGCGACCACCGACGCGTCGGAACCAGGTGCCGCTGACATGGACGTCGCAGGGCTGGTGCGAGGATTCGGGCTGGCGACACTGGAGTTCATCGCCACCGCCGCCAGGGACGACGAACTCGTCAAGGCGCTCCGCGAACGCATGCGGCGGATGATCGACGCCTACGGGCGCATCGCGACCGAAGCCCGACCGGACACCGAACGCCTTCCATCCGATGACGTGGCACGGCTCATGGCCGCGCTCGACCAAGGCGTGTCCGTCCTCGCGCTCAGCGGCATCACGGAGATGGACGGGGCGCTGACGCGCGTCGGCCTGCATCGGCTCGTGAACCCGCTCGAAGCCGCCGCCGAGCCAGCTCCGGAACGGGACGGGCAGGGCGAGCCCCTCGCTGACATCCCCCGAGTGCAAAGGCTGATCGGGGACATCCTCGGGACCTGACACCCGCACGGAAGCGACAAGCTGGTCCGCCCGAACGCCTGGCTAGGCACCGAGGACCACGTCGTTCGCCGTGGTTCAGGAACCACGACCCGATGCCGCGTCCGCGCCCCCGCCCGGCCCGGTGCGGAGTTGCCCGGTCGGGCGACCGAGGCGAGCCGCACGGTCGGTGAGGGCGCGTCGCGCTGCGGGCCACGTGGCTCCTGCTCCCGCGCGGCTCACGGACGAGTCGCGCAGCGCTTCCGGCAAGGGAGGGGTACCGTTCCCGGCGAGATCCGCGAGGGAGACGTACCCACGTCGGCGCGCCAGCGTGCCGCGCGCATCCTCCCGGTCCACTGTGCGGGTAGCCGGCACCCGTGACGCGAAAACGTTCGCGAGGTGTGCCCGCTCGGTGAGCGACCGGGTCGCGCGGACGGGCTTCCGGCTGGTTCCCAGCCTCGTCGACCTGGCGTTCCACCTCGCTGCCGGTGGGGAGCAGGTCGGTGCGTTCTCCGCGCGGGGATCTCGGCCAGGCCTCAGCTCGCAGCGGGGGTGCCGCGCCGCCGGCCCCGCACCTCCGCCTCGTCGGCGCCGGAGCCGACTTGCGACGTCTCGTGCCCTGGCTTCGCCCGCCCTGTTCCCCGCTCCCCCGCTCCCCCGTGCGTACGAGCGCGAGGGCCGCCAGGCGGTGCGGAACGCCCGACCGTCCTCGACCCTTCGACCAGCAGCCCGCTCACCGCCTCGTCACGCACCTGCCGCGCCAACACATCGGCCTGGTGACGAACAGCCGCCGCCTCCCACGGGAACGTGTGCCTCGCCACGGGCTGGGAGGCGTCAGCTGCCGAGCCGGCAGAGCACACCCGCGATGCCGGAGTCCACCAACGCGCCGTCCCCGGTGTCCAACCCGTGCAGCACCTCGTGCCACGGACCCAGTTGGTGCCACACCAGGGCACGCTCCACCATGTCCTGCGACGGGTGGTACGCCGCCACCAGCGCCCGCGCGAAGTGCTCCGGCGTGCCGTACAACGCCCAGGCGAGATCGATCGCCGGGTCTCCCAGGTGCACGTCCCCGAAGTCGATGACACCCGTGATCACGCCGTTGGTCGTGAGGACGTGCTCCGGGCCGAGGTCACCGTGCACCACGTGGTCCGCGGGTAACGAGGCCACGACCGACAACAACCGCTCGGCGCGCGGGCGGTGCACCGTCGGCAACAGCGGCACTACCTCGGAGGTGAGGCGGAGCAGCAAACCGGAACGCTGTTGTCGGGTGGCCCGGCGGGTGAACAGCCCGTGCGCCACCGCCTCGACGGGGTCCACCACGTGGAGGGCGGCCAGGAAACCACCGAGGGCGGCGCCCTGCTCCGCGGTGAACTCGCTGATCGGCCGCCCAGGCACCAGCTCGTGGCGGACCACGATCGGATCGGCCTGGACGACCGTGGGTGTCGGCACGCGGATCGGCAGCCGGCCGGCCAGCCACGGCAGGAGCCGGGACTCACGGAGCAGGGCGGCGGCGACCTCCGGTCGCCTCGGCCGGCGTTCGAGCCAGCGCCCGTCGACCAGAACGGCGGCGCTGTCCCATCCCGAGGTCAGCTCGACCCGGTTCCGGGGCGGCGCGCTGTCTGTTTCCATCCGGCCAGTACAGCAAGGAAAATCCGTGAGGCCAACGGCGGGCGGGGAGAAAACCCGCCGCCACCACGGTACGCGGTGGGGACACCACCCGGCGCGTCCAAAGCCCGGATGTCCGGTCTGTTCTCGGGGGACGCGCGCCCACGAGCCAGGTGCCCGCGCCCCCGACGGACGAGGTATCCGCGCACTCTCGACGTCCCCACCGCCCGGCCACCATCGAAGCCGCCAACGCGCCGCGTGGGCGGGCCATTCGGAGGAGCAGGTTCTGCGCACCGGAGGTGGCAGGAGCCGGCTCGGTTCGGCGTCTGGCAGGAGGCAAGTGCCCGATAGCCTTGCTGGACGGCCGGAACGCGGTTGGGCTCGGCGGGCGGAACGCTTCGCCCCCTGCTCACCGAGCTGCGTCCCTGCCACGGAGACGCCGGGTAGTTGGAGACGGGAGCCACCACCACGTGCAGCCGAATTTCAGCGAACCCCCCGGGTTCGATGTCAAACCTCGGGTTCGCTGCGAATCGGGCGTCGTTGAAGCCGTCCAGGTGTATGCTGACCTGCGACTTTACTCTCGGGTCCTCATCGCTCCTACGAGGAGTTCCAACTCTGGGACAGCTCACCCAGTTCGACCGCCGCACCGGGTCCTCATCGCTCCTACGAGGAGTTCCAACCGGACGTGCAGCGGACGGTGACCCGATGACCCCCGGCCCGTCCTCATCGCTCCTACGAGGAGTTCCAACCTGAAGGTCCCGGATCCGGGACCTACGGGCTGACCAGGTCCTCATCGCTCCTACGAGGAGTTCCAACCACACCGTGCACGCCGGCAGAGGTGTGGCCTGTCGGGTCCTCATCGCTCCTACGAGGTTCCAGCTGAGTGACAGCTTGGGATCGAGCAACGTGTTGCGGCTTCTCGCACCGTAGACACCTCGTGACGTGGCCAATCAGGTGTGGTCACCAGGCGTGGGATGCGTGATGACCGCCCCAGCTGGCAACTCATCATTCGTATTCCCACGAGGCAGGCGCTGAGCGTCAGGCGGGCAGCGCGCTGCTCGTCCAAGGCTCGATGAGCTGTTCGACGAGCAGGTGGTCTCAGAGCCTCGGCCCGGTGGTGTTGGTTTGCCGCGCTAGTCCTCGGAGGCCGGCGCTACTCGGCGAGCGAAGCATGCGGTAGGCGCGGGATGGCCAGTCTCGACGAGCGAGCGACCGCATGTCCGGGCAACGCCGACGAACCCAGTCGCCCTTCGCACGGCGCTCACCCCCACCCTGACTTCGCCTCCATCGAACGATTCAGTACTTCAGGTATCCGAACACGCACTGAGTGTCACAACCCAAGAGCGTGACCACGGACGAGGGAGACTCCCTTGGTGCACTGCCGAGACTGCTGCCTACGACTGTCGTTGACGAAGGGACGGACCCTTCCCCGCCACTACGACTACTCCGCCGGGTTCATCTCCTGGGCCCGCGAGCGGGAATGCGACGGCTCGGGGACGACACAATTCGTCCACGACCGCGACCTCGCCAGGTGCCGGCGCCCTCGGAGCGGCCACCGCTGCCCGAAGTGCGGACGGGGACGCATCACGCTCAACAAGAACGGCAAGTACCCGGTGCACACCGCGCCGGACGGCAGCAGGTGCGACGGGCCCTGACGCCCCTTTCTCCGCTCACCACCTGACCGGCGCCGCCAGCCCGCCGGTGTCAGAGCAGCGTCCCGTCTCAGCGGGCGGCACCCGATTGGGGGCGGAGTACGGCGGAAGCGCATCGTGACCGCCGCCGTTGGTCACCCGGGGACAACAAAGGCCTGGTGCTCGCTCCCGATCCTCACGAAGATTGGGCCAACCGGGTAATTCCCCACCGCCGACTGGGTTACGGACTTCTCGGGGCGGGTGCGCCGGCAATAACGTCGAGGGAGTGAGGAGTGAATAGCCGCGCACGATTTGTTGGGGGGCTCGTGTGATCAGCGCTCGGGAACGGCGGCACCAACGGCTGTGGAAAGTCCTGGCGGAACACCACGCGACGCTGAGCCAGTTACCGCGATGGGGGCAGCAGGCGCTCGGTGAGCTCCTGCACCGCTATTCCTCGGGCGTTCGACTCCTCGTGCCCTCCCCCTCCGGTGGGGCGCTGCCCATTCGCACCGACCGGGATCTGGACGCCTACGTCGTGGGCCCGTTCGGGGTGGCCGCGCTCCTATCGGTCGACCGCCGCCCGGACGACGACCAGATCCGCCGGCTGCACCGCGGCGTGGAACGGGTGCTCGGGGCGATACCGCTGGATTTCGGACGTCGGATCGCCTCCGTCCGAATGATCGTCATCCGCCCCGACCACCTCACGGGCCTGCGGACCAACGGTCGCTACCTGGTGCGCACCGCCGCCGACCTGCCCGCGCTGGTGGCCGACCGCGACTACCAGGTCCTCAGCGGTGCTTCGGCGGTCGACCTCGCCGGCCGGATCGCGGCGGCCCTGCCCGACCACGTCCTCGTCGACCTCCCCGAGACCGCGCCTCCCCCGGAGGAGGAGAGCCTGTTCGGGTCGGCGGACCTGCGGGAGTCCTCGCTGCGGCGGGCGGTGAACGGGCCCTTCGCCGAGTGGTTGACCTACCTCGACGAGACGCAGCTGCGGCTGGTGCACCGCCAGTACAACGGTCCGGCCCGCATCAGCGGCCCCGCCGGCACAGGCAAGACCGTTGTCGCCCTGCACCGGCTACGCCGGATCGCCCGCCAGACGACCGGCCCCCTGTTGCTGACCACGCTCGTCACCACCCTGCTGCGCACCCACGCCACCAGCTTCCGCCGGTTGGCCCCGGAGGTCGCCGACCGGGTTCGGGTGGAGAACCTGCACCTGTGGGCGCGCCAGTTCCTCGAGGAACGGGGACGCCACGTGCGCAACGATCACGACAAGGTGAGCACGTGCTTCTTCCTCGCCTGGTCGAAGGTGAACCGCCAGACCGACCTGCCGAGGGTGAACGCCAACCCCCAGTACTGGCGGGAGGAGATCGACCACGTCATCAAGGGCCGGGGCATCAACGATCTCGCCGAGTACCAGCGGGCGAACCGGCGGGGGCGGGGCATCGCGGGCGGGGGGCTCGACGCCGGCCGCCGCGAGCAGGTGTGGCAGCTGCACCAGGCGTACCAGCGCAACCTCGCCGAGCGCGGTCTCACCGACCACAACGACGTGCTCGTCCTGGCCACCGAGGAGGTCCGGGAGCGCCCGCTGGCCGAGCCCTTCGCCGCCGTCGTCGTCGACGAGGTCCAGGACCTGCCCCAGGTGGGTCTGCGGCTCCTCCACACCCTCGTCGGGGACCGCCCGGACGGTCTGCTCCTCGTCGGCGACGGGCAACAGCAGGTGTACCCGGGTGGGTGGCGGCTGATCGACGCCGGCATCCACGTGCAGGGGCGCGGCGAGACGCTGCGGGTGAACTACCGCAACACCCGGGCCGTGCTGGCCGCCGCGCAGGACGTTCCCGCGCCGAACCAGCTCGACGAGGAGGACGGGGCTCCTGGGGCGACCCTGCGGGACGTCACCGCCACCCTCGCCGGCGGGACCGTGCACCGCATGGTCGGGGCCGGCCGAGGAGTTGGAGCAGGCACTGGTCACCGAGGCGAAGGTGGTCAGCGAGGCGCACGAGGAGACGGCGGTCCTGCTGGGCAGCAACGACGACGTCAGCCAGGCCATCCGGTGGTTGAGGCAGGCTGGTGTGCTGGCGATGCCGCTGAAGGACTACGACGGCACCCAGTCCGGGGTGAAGGTGGGCACGGTGCACCGGGCCAAGGGCATGGAGTTCGGGGCCGTCCTGGTCGTCCTGCGCGGCACCGAGGACGACCAGGACGCCTCCCTGATGGACCGGCGGTTGCTCGTCGCGATCACCCGGGCCCGGGACCACGCGTGGTTGGCGACCGTGCGATGACCCGTCCACCCCGGCCGCCCCGGTTGGCCGACCGCGTCCCCGTGGTTGGGGCAGCCAGCGCGGTCACGACGTGTCCACCGTGTCGACGCGAACGGTTCACTGGGCCGAGTGAGTGAATGGTTTTCCGGTTCCGCTGCCTGCGACCAGGAATGGCGTCCGCTCGTCCCGACCACCGGTACGACAACGCTCGCGGCCTTTACCCGGGGGTTCCGCCGGGCGTCGGAATTTCCCGGGAAAGGCGTGGCCCGCGACCCGCCGAATGCGGGAGTATGGAAAGGGTAGCCTCGTTCGTACAGGCGACACGGTGTCCGTTTCTATGAGGAAGGACGGTCACATGCCTGAATCCGGTGTGGTGACGCTGGTCGGCCGCTGGCTGGCCTCGAATGGTTGGTCTCCCGCGCAGGGACGGTTGTTGATCACACCGCTGCGCCGGGTCGTGGAGAACGGGAAAACGGCCCTGGTACCCGACGACACGTTCTCGGTGGAACTGGTGAACGGGAGGATCCCGCACCGCGTGACGTGTCCCGTCGACCTCGACGACGCCGTGGAGACCCTCCTGCACGTCGAGGAACACGTGCTGGGCATGCGCGTGCGCACCAAGGTGGTGCGTGTGGAGGGTCCGGTGGTGGACCTGCCGCGTGCGGTGCCGGTGTCGCTGTCCGTTGAGGACCGTGCCGTGGTCAGGGCGGCCACATCGGGAGCTCCGCTGTCCGAGGCGGGCTCGCCGGTGGCGGCGATGGCCGCGGCCGGGGCCGGCGGGGGCGAGGCGCCGCCACGGCCCGAGGCTCCCCTCCGCCCGGTGGCGCCCGCGCACCGGGGGACCATCGGCCTGGGAACCGCCGGGGCGTCCCTGCTGACCGGGTTCGCCGGCCAGCTCGGTGGCGCGTCCTCCCCGCCGGGCACGGGCGAGGTCCGGCCGGCCCGGGCCACCGTCCCGGGTCTGTGGCAGTGGGGACGCGCCTGGTCGCAGACCGGGCTGCGGAAGGTGCGGGTGGTCGCGGTCGGCTCCAGCAGCACCCAGGGGGTGGGGGCCAGCCACATCGAACGGTCCTTCGTCTCCCGGCTCGGGCAGATCCTCGGCGAACCCGGGCGGCACTACCCGGCAGCCGACGGTGGGTGGCTGTCCTCCGGGGTGCCGCTGATCGTCGACGCCGACCTGGGTTCCCGGTCCCGTCGGCTGCTCGGTGGTGAGTGGATCGAACGGGACCTCCCCTCGGGCACCACCCTGCTCACCGTGTTCCACGGCCAGGGGTCGAACAACGGGTCCTTCGAGGTCTCCGTCGACGGCGGTGCCCCGGTCAGCGTCATCCCCGACCGGTCGGGGCAGGCCGATCGGGCCGACGGCGAGTGGACCAGTCCGCCGTTGCCGCCCGGCGCGCGGACGGTGCGGATCACCGCCCGGGAGGCGGTGACGATCAGCGGCGTCTACGCGCACACCGACAGCGCGGGCACCGGTATCCAGGTGTTCATCGCCGGCAAGGGCGGTACCCAGTCCGGCAACTACCTGCCCTCCCGGATCATGGGTTCGCACTGCGACCGGGTGGCCCGGTTGGACCCGGACCTCATCGTCATCCAGCTCGGCGCGAACGACTACGCGGCCGGGGTGGCCCCGGAGGTGTACGCGGAGCGGATGCGCCAGCAGCTGAACCTTTACCGCACGGTGTGTTCCCGCCGCCCGTCGATCCTGCTGTTGCACACCTTCCGCCGTTTCGACGTCACCACCCCGGCCCACCGCTGGGAGGACTACGCGCGGGCGGCGCACCAGCTGGCGAAGGAACTCGACGACGTCGCCGTCATCGACGTGTCCGCCCACTTCCCCGTCACCCAGGACGTGGACGACGCCGACATGGACCTCGTGCACGTCGACCGCATCCACCTCTCCGACGCCGGCCACGGCCTCACGGCGCGGTTGATCGCCGACCAGCTCCGGCTTCCGCTGGTGCCCCGCTCCGCGCCACCCACCCCCGACCACCCGGTGGGCCGTGACCCGGCGGCGAACCGGGGAGTGGTGGTGGCGTTGCGCGCGTCCGAGCTCGACGGCGGACCGGGCGACCGGATCGCCGAGTTCACCCCCCACCAGGGCACGGAACCGGGGCCGCGCCAGGAACGGGAGGACGCCCGCCCGGAACTCCGGGTGGAGGCCGGCCGGTGGTTCCTGCGGTTCGACCGCGTCGACGGCCCGCGTTGGATGCGGTCGCCGGCCTGGTCCCGCGCCCACACGCCCCCGGTGACGGTGTTCCTGGTGGCCCGGCCCCGCGACGTGCACGGCACCTGGGTGTCCGGGCACTCCGGCTCCTACCTGGCATGGTTCACGGCAGGGAATTCGTTGTGCCACATGATGTGCGGGGCGGGCGGCTTGTCGGCGCCCGACGCGGCCACCGTGTGGACGGGAGTGGGCCGGTGGAACGTGTTCGCCGCCGTGTTCGACGGTGAACGGTCCCGGCACCTGACCTATGGTCACGAGGTGACCCGGATCGTCACCGGAACCGGGCCCGCGGCGAGTCTGCCGGGGCTGACCTTGGCGACGAACGCGGCCACCACCGGGGTGTACGCGGACATCGACATCGCCGACCTCGTCGTCGTCGACCGGGCGTTCACCGACACCGAACTCCAGGGCGGCGCGGACTGGTTGGCCCGGCACTACCGGTTGGACCAGGCGGGACGGACCAGTGTGACCGCCGGCCCGCTGTCCGCCGGCTGACCGGCCGGCCGGGCGGCCGGAGGTGGTGTTCCGGGTCGGCGGTGCGACGGCGTCGTCGTCGAGCACGACCTCGGCGACAGGCGGCCGCCGGGGGGCGGCCGGGAGGAGCGCACCCCGCCGGCTTCGGCGGGCTGGTCGCCCGCGCCCCGGTTTCCCCGTTTCGCAAGGGTGTGACGCCCGTGCCCGGTACCGTCCGCGTCGTGACAGCCACCGCAGCACTCTGGGTGCGCACCGACCACGGTCTCGTGCGGGCCGATGCGTTCACCCACGTGCGCGTCGCGGGCGGGAAGCTCGTCGTCGCCAACGGGGTTCCAGTGGGGGTCGAGGGCACGTTCCGGGGGATGGGCAAGGTCAGCACGGACCTGTACGCGCTGTGCGAGGTCGGCGAGGACGACGTCGAGGACATCGCCGAGCGGTTCGTGCGGTTCCTGGCCCGCCACCAGGCCGCTGGCCGAGCCGGAGTGATCTCCGCCGACGGCGACGGCGCCTTCCACCTCGACGGCTTCGACACCGCCGGCTGAGAGCCGGGGTGGGGCGCGGTGGGCTCCGCGCCCCAGACCACACGGGGGCGTGGCGACATCTCCACATGGGCGACCGCGCGGAGACCGACAGTGCCCTCGTCGGTGGCTGGCCCCTGCCCAGCTCCGGCGCGTGGCCCGGCGATGTGCGACCGGGCATGGCGGGCAGGCCAGGCGGGGCTTGCCGGGAAGGGCAGGTCGGGTAGGGGCCCGGTGTGGGACCTGCCCGGACGTTCGAGGACGGAGGAGAGGTCACGTGTCAGAACTGGCCGAGTTCGACGACCTCGCCCAGCTCCGGGTGCTGCTCCGCGCGGCGATGGTGCTCAAGTTCGACATCCCCGAGGCCTCGGCGGGTCCGCTGGCTGGCAGCCCGGTGTTCGCCTCGGCGGTGCACCGCCTGCGGGACGCGCTCGTGGCCGCGCTGGAGTCAACGGGGTCGTCGGCTGCCGCCCGGACGGAGGCGGGCTGGTACCGGCTCGCCGAGCACCCGCACCAGTGGGAACTCCTCGCCCGGCGGGCGAGCAACCACCCCCGCTGGGCCGAACTGGACGGGAAGGCACGGCGGGACTGGGTGGAGACCCTGGCCGCGCCGCTCGTCGCGGACGAGGAGAGCCTGACCGCCATCATCACCCGGGCCGACGGGGAACGGTGAGCGAGGTCGTTCGTCCGCCGGGTGTCTCGGTTGTCCGGAGTGGTCGGGCGTGTGACTCCTGGCGGGGGGCGGAACGCCGGCCCGAGGCATCAGGGCCGCGACGGCGCCCCGCCCGGCTCTCCCGGCTGACGGCGGGCTCGTCGTCTGCGACGCGATGAGGCTCGGCCGGCCCGCAGGCTCCTGACCCCAGCCGGGTAGCTCGCGGGGTACCGCCAGAACAGCCCAACGCTCCCGCCCGAGTGACCTATCGCCAGCTCCTGCTCGCTGCGCACCGGGAGAGCGTCCGAAAGCCATCGACGGCCCGGGGCTCAGCCCCCGCCCACCTCTGCCTCAGCACGCAGGCGCCGGAGCCTCGGCTCCGCCAGCATTTTCCGAATCCTCCTGTTCCACTCCACGCCACCCCTGCTCTCCCCCTGTATCGGCGACAGGACTTTCCCGGAGCGCGCCGAACGAGCAACCACTTCGGACACTCGGGGATGAGATAGACATTTCCGACTGCCTTGAGAAAAAACGGAGGCACATCCGCCACGTCGTTGAACCGAAGGAATCGGAGAGCCCGATATCGCACCTGTCCGGTCGGTTCGAGCAGCGTCGGAACCCGGGCTGGGAACGGCACGGTGACGGCCACACCGGGCAACCCCGTCCTCGACCGAGGTGCGGCACGTCTGGTGGCGCAGCAGCGCGGGGTGCGCACCGAGCAGCGGCGCCACAGCCCGGATGGGCGCCCACGCCCATCGGGCGGAACGGCAGGACGATCTCCGTACCAGCAGGTCAAAGCCGTCGGATCGGGGCAACACGCCCACGCAGGAGTCGAGCCCGAGCCGCGCGTCGACCCTGCCCAGGGAAGACGGCGAAGGAGGCTGGCGCGTGTCGGCACCCCGTTTCCTTCTCAGCAGCCGGCCTCGGTCGCCGAAGGGCGTTACCCCTGCATGCCTGCCGCCGCATCCCCATGCCGTTCGACGCAACCGCGTCCCCACCGGGCGCGTCTTCCAGTCGCCGGCACAGCTCCCGGGAAATGGCGAACCGGCCAGGAAAGCACGAAGCCCACACCTCGGCAATGATTTGCCATCCCGACAGCTGAACGGTCGGAAAATAACCCATTCTCCGATCAGCCAAAAAGGGCCTATTCATCTTCCACCCCGCGACATTCGTTACGCGATTCCCAAAAACAACCCCTCTTTGATCATGAAGCTCACACTCCGTACCCGAACGGTGCCGCACCGCTCTAGGTTCACGTCGTTTTGACCGGACCCGGAATCACAGAGGTGTCACCAGGTGGGGGAGCAGAGACGGGGGCGGGCCGTGACGGCACTCGCCCTGTGCGCGGCCACAGCGCTGGGAGCCACGGTCGCCACGGGCCACGCGGCCGCGGAGACCAACAACGGAGAGGCGGCGGCGCCACACGTGGAACGGGCGGCGGTGGCCGAAGCCGCCCGCACGGGAGAACGGGCGGAGATCGAGGCGTACCGGACGGAGACGGCGCAGGTCTTCGCCGCCCCCGACGGCACCCTGACGCTCGAGCAGTACACCCGGCCGGTGCGGGTGCTGGGTGACCAGGGCTGGCAGCCGGTGGACACCACGCTCCACCGCGACCAGGACGGCAGGGTGCGCACCCTGCGCACGCCCACTGACATCGCCTTCGGCAACGGCCACGGGGAACCGATGGCCACCCTCGCCTACGACGACCACCGGTTGGCGCTGGACTGGCCGGACGAACTACCCGAGCCGGAGCTGTCCGACGACACCGCCACCTACCGGGACGTGCTGCCCGGTGTGGACCTGGAACTGCGGGCGGACATCGAGGGCTTCTCCCAGGTCCTGGTGGTCACCACGCCGGAGGCCGCGCGGAACCCCGCCCTGGACCGCCTGTCGTACACCCTCGACGTCGGCGACGCCGAGGTGCGCACCGATCCCGAGTCCGGGGTGACCACCGTCGTCGACGACGGGGAGGAGATCTTCGCCGCCGGCACTCCGTTCATGTGGGACTCCGCCCCGCTCGAGGACACGGCCGGCACCCTCGACGCAGGGGACGGGGACGCACCCGTCAGGTCCGGACGTGAGGTCGCGATGCCCGTCGAGGCCGGCCCTGGCGAACTGGCGGTGCTGCCACGCCGGGACATCCTGGACGACCCCGAGACCGTGTACCCGGTCTACCTCGACCCGGGCTTCGCCGGCTCCACCCTGGCCTGGACGCACGTGAACCGGGCCAACCCGGCGCAGTCCTACTGGAACTACGACCGGGACGAGGGCGCGAAGGTCGGGTACGAGTCCCGCACCGGCACCACCTACCGCTCCTACTTCCGGATGCGCACCGAACCCGTGCGGGGCAAGCAGATCCTCTCCGCCACCTTGCGCATCTGGTCCCGCCACTCCTGGTCGTGCGCGCCGAGAGCGACCGAGCTGTGGCAGACCGGTGACATCAGCGCCGCGACGACCTGGAACAACCGGCCCGCGCGGATCCGCCACCTGCACACGTCCACCGACACCAAGGGCTGGGGGCCGAACTGCCCGGCCGGCGACGTGGAGTTCGACGCCACCGCGGCCGTCCGGCAGTCCGCCGCCGAGAACCGGTCAACCGTCACCCTCGGGCTCCAGGCCTCCAACGAGTCCGACACCTACGCGTGGAAGCGGTTCCGCCCCAACCCCGTGCTGGTCGTGGACTACAACTCCTACCCCAACCAGCCATCGCAGCCATCGATGCAGGGAGGTGTGGTGGCCTGCGCCGTCGGCGCCAACCGGCCGTGGATACCCACGACGACGCCCCGCCTGCGGGCTCGGGTGTCCGACCCCGACGGCGGGCTGCTGACCGCGCACTTCGAGTGGGGGCCGGTCGGACAGGCGGCAACCGGTACCCGCAGCGTGTCCCGAATCCCCTCGGGGTCATTCGCGGAGATCACGGTGCCCTCGGGGGCGCTGCGGGACGGCGAGGCCTACTTCTGGCGGGTGCGGGCCCACGACGGCCGCGTTTACTCGCCGTTCTCCCAGTACTGCGGCATGGCCATCGACACCACCGCGCCACACCAGTCGCCGGCGGTGTCCTCGACCGTGTACCCACCGGACCAGTGGAGCGGCGGCATCGGCCGCACCGGAGAGTTCACCTTCGACGCCAACGGCGTGGACGACGTCGTGCGCTACCTGTACTCCACCGAACACGACAACCCGACGACCCCGGTGGAGGCCGACGGCATCGGCGGGCCGGCCACCATCCTGGTCACCCCGACCAGCGAGGGTCCGCTCACGCTGTGGGTCCGCTCCCAGGACCAGGCCGGCAACCTCTCCCCCATCACCCGGTACACGTACCTGGTCTCCGGTGGCAGCCCGCCGGTGAGCCGCTGGAAGTTCAACGAGTTCGACGGTGCCACCACCCCGGACTCCAGCGGCAACGGGCACACCGCCTCCGTGGTGGGCGGCGTCCGGTGGGACGGCGGCCACGACTACACCGCGCCCCACTTCGACGGATCGACGGGCCACCTCACCACGGACACCGCCGGCATCCGCACCGACGACAGCTTCGCGGTGTCCGCCTGGGTGCACCTGGCCGACAAGGGACGCTTCCGCACCGCCGTCAGCCAGGACGCGACCCAGGCCTCCGGCTACTACCTCCAGTACTCCCGGGACGACGACCGCTGGGCCTTCGCCCTGCCCAGAGCCGACGGGTCCAGCTCCGGCACGGCGCGAGCGCTGTCCCGCGAGCCAGCCGAGACCGACGGCTACTGGACCCACCTCTCCGGCGTCTACGACGCCGCCGAGCAACGCATCACCCTCTACGTCAACGGTGTCGAGCAGAACACCGCTTCGGTGAGCTCCCCGTGGAACGCCGAAGGTCCCGTGCGCATCGGCGCCGCCCAGTGGAACGGGCAGGTGTCCGACTTCTGGTCAGGGGCGATCGACGAAGTCCAGGTCTTCGACCGCGCCCTCACCGGTGACGAGGTGGCCCGCATCTTCAACGAGTCCCACCTGAAGGGGCGATGGGGCCTGGACGAGGGCACCGGCGACACCGCCCAGGACAGCTCGGTGTGGAACCGCCCCGGCACAGTCCGGGGTGGTGCGACCTGGCGGGACGACGCCTACCTGGGACGCCCGGTGCTGGACCTCGACGGCCACACCGGCCACGTCGACGGGCTCCCCGTCGTCGCCACCTCGCAGAGCTTCTCCATCACCGCCTGGGTCCGCACGGAGGAACTGGGGGCGTCCGCGCAGACCGCGGTGAGCATGGGCAGCTGGTACGTCAGCGGCTCCCTCCTCCAGTACCGGCCGTCGAGCGGGAAGTGGGCGTTCATGCTGCCCTGGACCCGCGAACTCGGCGGCATGGACATGGCGGAGAGCGCCAGAGCAGCTCGTGCCGGCGAATGGACGCATCTCGTCGGCGTCTACGACTCCGCAGACGGAGAGATCCGCCTCTACGTCGACGGCCAACTCGCCGGCCACGACGACCGGGTGTCCTCGTGGAACGCCGAGGGCGGCATCCAGATCGGACGCGCCACCTACACCGAGGCCGACACCGACTACTGGCACGGCTCGCTGAGCGACGTCCGCGTCTACTCCGGCGTCCTGACCGAACCCCAGATCGGGGACCTCGCCCACCCCTGACAGCGGCCGCCAGAGCTGACAACCCATATCCCACGGGGAGGTAACAACGCATGCCCGACAGTCCGACGCCCCCGGACCCACTCTTACCCGAGCACAGACGCCGGCCCCTTCGCCAGGCCATCACGCTCACCCTGATCACCTCGCTGATCAGCGGGACCCTGGTCGTCACCCCGGCCGTCGCTCAGCCGATCGAGGTGGATCTCCCCGAACTCCAGACGGAACCATCGGTACCCGGATCAACACACCAGCCCGAGCCACTGCCGCCCAATGCCGAAGGCGAGAACGCGGCTCCGCGGGCGGACTGGCCAGAACCGGCACGTGTGGAGGTCGAACTCGACCAGGCAGTGTCACCCCGCTCCGCCACCGCCAACTTCGTGCCGGTGCCCGGCCTACCGGTCCGGGTCGGGCCCCCGGCAATCGAGGAGGACGCCGAGGGCGACTCCCGTGCCCTGGCGGCGGAGCTGCCGGCCCCGGCCTCGGTGTCCGTGGAGATCCTCGACCAGGACACCACGACCAGCGCCGGGGTCCACGGCCTGCTGCTGCAAGTGGACACCGACGAAGCGGGGACGCGGCAGGCCCGCGCCCAGGAAGATGACGGCGGGAACGCCGCGATCAGTCTGGAGGTCGACTACTCGGCCTTCCGGGACGGCTACGGCGGCGACTGGTCCCGCCGCCTGCGGCTGGTGCGCCTGCCCGACTGCGCGGTGGAACCAGCGACCGGCCAGGACTGCGGAACCGGCGACCCGGTCGAGGCCGACAACGACACCGAGGCGGGCACCCTGACGGCCCCGGCGGTGGCCGCGCCGGGTCTCTACGCGGTGACCGCCGACGTGGCGGGTGACAGCGGCGACTACTCGGCCACCGAGCTCTCCCCGTCCGCGTCCTGGACCGCCGGCGGGTCGGCGGGCAACTTCACCTGGTCGTACCCGTTCCGGATGCCCCCCAGCCCCGGCGGGGCGCCCCCCGCACTGGCGCTGGGCTACTCCTCCGGCTCGGTCGACGGACGGGTCGCCTCCACCAACAACCAGACCTCCTGGGTCGGCGAGGGCTGGGACCTCTGGTCCGGCTACATCGAACGCCGGTACGTGCCGTGCCTGGAGGACCTCGCCCCTGGCCAGCCCCGCACCGGCGACCAGTGCTGGGACGGCGACAACGCCACGCTGGTGCTCAACGGCAGCTCCTCCGAACTGTTCCTGGACTCCAGCGGGACCTGGCGGATGGTCGACGACGACGGGTCACGGATCGCCCGCCTGACCGGCGCATCCAACGGCGACAACAACGGCGAGTGGTGGCGGGTGACCAGCACCGACGGCACCCAGTACGTGTTCGGCCGCAACCGCCACCCCGGATGGACGTCCGGGAAGCCGGAGACCAACTCCGCGTGGAACGTGCCCGTCTACGGCAACCAGGCCGGCGAACCCTGCCACGGTTCCACCTTCGCCACCTCGTGGTGCTACCAGACCTGGCGGTGGAACCTCGACCACGTCGTCGACCCCAACGGCAACGTCATCACGTACTACTACCAGAAGGAACTCAACCACTACGGTCGCGCGGCCGATCCGTCCCAGGGCACCGTGTACGCGAGGTCCGGGTGGTTGGAGCGCATCGAGTACGGCCACCGGTTGAACGACGAGTACGCGCCGGCCCCCGCCCGGGTCCTGTTCGGCGTGTCGGAGCGGTGCCTACCCACCGACACCTTCGCCTGCAACCCCAGCCAGCTGACCACCGCCAACGCCCACCGCTGGCCGGACACCCCCTACGACAACAACTGCGCGGCCGGTCAGACCTGCACCGAACTGATCACGCCGACCTTCTGGACGCGGAAACGCCTGACGTCGGTCACCACCCAGATCCTGTCCGGATCGACACACACCGACGTGGACCGCTGGACCCTGACCCACGGTTTCCCCGCCTCCGGTGACGGCACCAGCCCCGCGCTGTGGCTGGACACCATCAAGCACGAGGGCCGCGTGGGCGGCACCGCCGACATCCCCGTCATCGACTTCGACGGGGTGCAGCTGGTCAACCGGGTCGACGCCCTGGAGGGCTACGCGCCGATGTACAAGCGGCGCATCCAGACCGTGAAGAACGAGACCGGAGGCGTCCTCCAGGTCGACTACTCCACGCAGGACTGCCGACGGACGGACCGCCTCCCCACCCCACACACGAACGCGTGGCGCTGCTACCCCGTGTTCTGGGCGCCACCCGGGCAACAGGTCGTGCAGGACTGGTTCCACAAGTACGTCGTCACCGACGTGGTCGAGGACGACCGCACCGGCGGCTCCGAACCGGTGAAGACCAACTACGAGTACGTGGGTCCCGCCGCCTGGGGCTACAACGACGACCGGTTCACCCCTGAGGACCGCCGGAGCTGGTCGCAGTGGCGCGGCTACGAACGCGTACGGGTCACCGAAGGCGACGACAGCGGAACCCAGAGCCAAACCGAACAGGTGTTCCTGCGGGGCATGGACGGGGACCGCAGAACACCGACCGGAGGCACCCGGGACGTCGTCGTCACCGACTCCGAAGGCGGAACCACCCGCGACCACGAACGCCTGGCCGGATTCCTGCTCGAGGAACTGACCTACGACAAGCCCGGCGGCACGGTCCAGGCCAAGACCATCAACCAACCGTGGTTGCACGGGCCCACCGGAACCAGCGGCACCACCCGGGGCTACCTGACCGACATCCAACGCGTCCGCGGCTACACCCGCACCGACGACGGATGGCAGACCACCGAGGTCCGCCGGACCTTCAACGACCGCGGTCTGCTCACCCAGGTCAACGACCTCGGCGACACCAGCACCACCGGTGACGAACGCTGCATCCGCACCACCTACGCCCCCAACGAGGCGCGCTGGATGCTGAGCTACGCCAGCCGCATCGAGACCCTCGGGGTGTCCTGCGACGTCACCCCCAGCTTCCCGGAGGACCTGAACTCCGAGGTCCGCAGCTACTACGACGGAGCGACCGACCACGGCACGCCCCCCACACGCGGCAACGTGTCGCGGGTGGAGGAGGTGTCCGACTGGGACGGCTCAACCCGCGTCCACACGACAGTCCAGCGCACCGAGGTCGACACCTACGGACGGGCGGTCAAGTCGACCGACGCGGCGGGCAACACCAGCACCACGGCCTACACCCCGGCCACCGGCGGCCCCGTCACCGAGGTGGCGATCACCGACGCGCTCGGCCACACCACCACAAGCGAACTGCACCCCGCCTGGGGCGAACCGCTCGCCGAGGTCGACCCGAACGGCCTGCGCACCGACCTGGAGTACGACCCGTTGGGCCGGCTCACCAAGGTGTGGCTCCCGGGAAACCTGAAGTCCGACGACTTGCCGAACAGCGAGTTCAGCTATCTGGTCCGCACCAGCGGCCCGGTGGTGGTGACGACGAAGGCACTCCAGCCCGACGATGACTACCGCACCAGCTACGAGCTGTACGACGGGCTGCTGCGCCCCCGCCAGACCCAGCTACCCAGCCCGGTTGGCGGCCGCGTCATCACCGACATCCGCTACGACTCCCGTGGGCTGGCGGCCACCACCAACGAGACCTACTACAACGAGGACCCACCAGCCACCGACCTCCTGCTGGTCGACGACAACGTCGTCCCAGCCCAGACACGCACGGTCCACGACGGGCTCGGGCGTCCCACCGAGGAGATCTTCCGCAAGCTCGGCGTCGAGCAGTGGCGCACCAGCTACGGCTACGGCGGGGACTGGACGAGCATCACCCCACCGGAGGGGGGAACGGCGACCCGGGTGACGAACGACGCCCGGGGCAACCTGATCGAGCGGCACCAGTACCACGGCGCCGAGCCGACCGGCGACCACGACACCACCACCTACTCGTACACCCCACGGGGCGAACTGGCATCGGTCGTCGACCCGGCCGGCAACACCTGGACGTACGAGTACGACCAGCGTGGACGGACCATCCGGACCGAGGACCCGGACCGGGGCGTGACCACCAACGAGTACGACACGCTGGGTCAACTCGTCCGGACGACCGACTCCCGAGGTGAAAGCCTCGCCTACACCTACGACGCGCTCGGCCGCCGCACGGGACTGTACGCGGACACCACCGATGGAACGCGGCTGGCGGCCTGGACCTACGACACCCTGTTGAAGGGCTTCCCCACCGCCTCCACTCGGTACGTGGACGGCAACGCCTACAGCATCTCCGTCACGCGGTACAACAGGGCCGGACGGCCTCAGGGCACCCGGGTGTCCATCCCCACGTCCGAAGGCGAGCTGGCAGGCAACTACAACTACTCCACCCTCTACACCACGACCGGCCAGATCTTCAGCCAACAGCTACCAGCTACCAGCGATCTCACTCGGGAGACCATTCACCGCGACTACAACAGTCTCGGCCTCCCGGAGAAGACCAGGGGTGTGCTCGCCGGCACCACGAGCGTCGAGTACGTCAGCGACACCAACTACTCGGCCTTCGGAGAGGCACTCCGCCTGCAACTCGGCTCGGCGGGCACCAGGTCATGGCTGACCCACTACTACGAAGAGGGGACGCGCCGGCTCGACCGCATCGTCTCGCACCGGCAGATGGAACCCTCCCTGATCTCCGATCTGCACTACAGCTACGACCCGGCCGGCAACATCACCTCGATCGTGGACCGCCCAGCCGAGACCGCGCCCGACCAGACGCCGGTCGAGACCCAGTGCTTCGCCTACGACCACCTCCGGCGGATGACCGACGCCTGGACACCCGGCGGCGACTGCGACGACGAGCGGTCGACAGCGGCTCTCGGCGGCCCGCAGCCGTACTGGACGTCCTACGAGTACGACGTCGTCGGGAACCGCACGAAGGAAACCCAACACTCCGCCGACGGTGACACGGTTCGGACCTTCACCTACCCCGAAGCGGGCGAGTCCCAGCCGCACACCCTCCTCTCGGTGCACTCCGAAGGTCCCGGTGGGGAGTCCATCGACGAGTTCGCCTACGACTCCACCGGAAACACCACCAGCCGCACCGTCTCCGGCACCACCCAGGCCCTGGAGTGGACCGAGGAAGGTCGCCTGGACACCGTCACCGGACCCGACGGGGAGGACACCTCCTACATCTACACCGCGGACGGTGCCCGTCTGCTCCGCAAGGAACCGGACGGTACGGCCACGCTCTACCTCCCGCAGCAGGAACTGCGGCTGGAGGACGGCGGAGTCACCACCACCCGCTACTACGACCACGACGGCCAGGTCGTGGCGGTGCGCAGCGGGGAGGACCTCTCCTTCCTCCTCGGCGACCACCAGGGCACATCGCTGACCGCCGTGTCGGCCAGCACCATGGAGGTCACTCGGCGGCGGATGTCGCCGTTCGGGGACCAGCGGGGTGACCTCGACGGGGACCACTGGCCAGGGGAGAAGGGTTTCGTCGGGGGCACGATCGACGAATCCACCGGCCTGACCAGTCTCGGTGCGCGGGAGTACGACCCCCACATCGGACGCTTCATCTCGGTCGACCCGATCATCGACCACGACGACCCGCAACAGCTGCACGGGTACGCCTACGCCAACAACTCCCCCGTCACCTTCAGCGACCCTGACGGACTGCTGTATGTCGGCTGGTGGCTGGTGCCTGGCGTAGGGGCCGGCTGGACGGCGATCATCGCAAGTCGGATCGCATCTCAGATGCGCAGTTCAGCGGGCTCCCACAAGCAGAACCAGAACACTGGTTCACAGCGCAAGCAAACGACTCGAGTCTCGAGAACCTACAACGGGCATACCGCTCAACAGATCTCGGCGGCGCAGGCCACTTTAGCCGATACTCGCTCCGTCATCGACGTCGTCCTCGACGCAGGAGGAAAGGTCCTGTCCGAGGTCCTCGGCCTGGACGACATCAAGAACTGCTTCACCAAAGCCGACATCGTGGCCTGCGGCTGGGTCCTGATCAGCGCGGTGCCCTGGACGAAGCTCGGCAAGATCCCCGACCTCCTCCGCGGCATCAACCGCGCCGTCGACCGGGTCCGGACCTGGCGACGCGAACGCGACGAGGCCACCGCGGTCCTGCGCAGCGCGGGCTGCCGGGTCAACAGCTTCGTCCCCGGCACCCTCGTCCTCCTCGCCGACGGCACCCGCAAACCCATTGAGGACATCCAACTCGGGGACGAAGTCCTCGCCTCCGATCCGGACACCGGGGAAATCGGGCCCCAACGGGTCGTGGCCACGATCACCAGCGAGGGACCCAAGACCCTCGTCGACGTCAGCCACACCCCCAGCCCCGACCAGCTCCCGGGCACCGTCACCGCCACCGACGAACACCCCTTCTGGGTCGACGACCACGGCCGCTGGACCCACGCCACCGACCTCACCCGAGGAAACACCCTCCTCACCCCCACCGGCGACCACACCACCATCACCCACGCCCACACCTACCCCCACCACCACCGCGTCCACAACCTCACCATCAACACCATCCACACGTACTATGTGCTGGCAGGCACCACGCCGGTCCTGGTTCATAACGCCACTCCCAAGGAGAAATGCGACCTGACATTAGGGGCTGGACCAAACGCACGGGAGGGAGTTGCCTTAGTTGACGGGAACATAGATGCGAGTGGGGTCCGGGAACTGACCGACGAATCCGGACAGGCCCATGGTTGTCATACCTGTTCTTCCAGATCTCCGAACACCCCTAATGGACGGTGGATACCCGACCACCAGCCACCGAGTAGCCTAGTTTCACCCGGCAGCCCACAAACGGCTTACCCCCACTGCCAGCAGTGCGCCCGAATACAAGGCGGGGTCGTATCACAGCTAAGACAGGCAAGGAGCAACAAATCATGGTAAAAGAAGCGCCGATAGCTTCATTCATGGCATACATTGAACACGGTTGCCTGATCCTACAAGACGTGGCGAGCGACGGAGATATATCAGATTGGGATCCAAACGAAGCAAATTGGCACCAGGACGAAAGCTCCATAATCTTCAGCGTTATGCCCAGCGTCGTCAATCCCGTCTCCTGCGAAGTGTGGAGATCCACGCCACCCACCATACTCCCTCTAACTCTTTTCGAGACTGAACTTCCTTGCCCACACGGCATGCTAGTAGTGCACGATCCGAACGAACACGTTAAGGTCGCGTTCTACGAAGAGAACAAAGTCACACACTGCTCCGTGCGAGTCGATGACGCACAGAACGCGTCTTACGTTCAGATAATAATAACCCGAAAGACTTAGAACACCGCGATTATGGACGCATGGTTTCCGGGGGGCGCCATCTCCCCCGGAACCATCACGTTCGAACACGTCCCGCCCGAGCACGACACGGCGTAGGAAGGCCTGGAATTGGCCAGCATATGGGAGAGCACCGATTGAGGTACGCTGGATCGAACGGCGGGTATTGGCAGCCCCGAGGGTGAGAACGAAATCTCTGCAGCAAGTACATGATTTTCGACCACCGGCAGTGCACGAGTAACGTCTCACTCGCTCCTACCCCTAAAAGGCGTCAACCACTGCCGGGCACCGTCACCGACGAACACCTTTTTGGATCGACAACCGCAGCCACTGGACCCACGCCACCGACCTCACCCGAGGAAACACCCTCCTCACCCCCACCGGCGACCACACCACCATCACCCACGCCCACACCTACCCCCACCACCACCGCGTCCACAACCTCACCACCAACGCCACCCACACGTACTATGTGCTGGCAGGCACCACACCGGTCCTGGTTCACAACGACAACTGCCCCAATTGGGCAGCCAACAGCGTGAACACGTGGGGTCATACCTTCAAGACTCATGGCGCTGGAGTGAAGAACACGAAGAAGCTGACAGATCGCGCTCGTACCACCGGGAATCAGCAAGGCCAGTGGCTGGATAACGATGCTGCGGCAGAGTTCTTGAAGGGACTCCATGTCGAAGGTGCCGGGCCCAGATCGGTGCGGATTCCGGAAGGCACGGGGTAGGTGATTATGCCGGACGGGAGCATTGCGAAAGCGCGAGCAGCTACCATCGTCCCGAGTCCAAATGGGCTGTACAAACGGGATTTCCAATCATTGGCCCGAACTAGGAGCTGGAGAGATGAGCTTCTCTGTGTCGTTCAATCCGGCCGTGCCGTCTGGCACTCTGTCTCCTTCAACGAGCCTGGAACCGGGTGCCGATTACGAAACCCTCGTCCTGGAGGCGTGCAGCGCCCTCTCTGATGCTGGAGGCGGCAGATTTCACATCGGCGGGTTCGGAAGTGATACGTGGCCGCTCGATGTGGTGTATGACTTGTCTGCCTTCATGGAGCAACTGCCGTCGCTTCTGGCAGGCGTGCGCGAACGACGCGAAGTTGAGGTGGATCTCTACTCGCAAGGTATCGAGAGAACTTTGACCTTCCGCCCAAGCGGGGATCTCGTGATGATTCGCTGTGATTCGCGGACAAATTGGGTTCCAAACCCGGAGCGGGAGAATACTGCACTGGATGAGCTAGTCGCGATGCTCTCGAAATTAGCCGAGGACTTCGCCGGGGGGTTGAAGGCACTCAATTCCAAACTGTCGGAGGTCGCGCCATTCGAGCGTTGGTTGAAGGGCGAGGTGTAGCCTCACAGCCCGATCCCGCAACCCTCGCGCTGGATGGCGATAGCAAAGTTGAAGCCCCGTCAGGTGTGTCCTGGCGGGGCTTCTGCATGAGGTGACGGCAGGAGTTGACGACAACGTCAGCGGACGAGGACTCCGCACAGCGGCGGGTCGTTGCCGTCGCCGCGGGTCGGATCGTGGCCAGCAGGACTGGCGAGCGCGGTGCTGAGGGTGTCGATGGCGTCGGGCTGGAGGCGGAGTCGGACGTGGGCGTAGAGGGTGGCGGTGACGCCGATGTGGGCGTGACCCAACAGCTCCTTGATCACGACGAGGTCGATGCCTTGTTCCAGGAGCAGGGTGGTGGTTGAGTGGCGGAGGTCGTGGAAGCGGATGTGTCGGAGTCCGGCCCGGTTGAGGAAGCTGCGGAAGCGGCGGGTGGGGTTGGCCGGGTCGAGAGGTCGTTCGATCGGCATGGTGAAGACGAGGCCCTGTCACTCCAGTCCAGTTCTGCCGTCCTCCATGCTCTTCATGGAATGGCAGTATCCGGTCGAGAACACGATACGACGACGCACGAAGGCCCGAGGTTGGGGTTGGCAGGTGGGCGAGGCCGCCGGTTCGAGTGGGCTGAAGCGAACGGCGCATGGTGACAGCCCGAGGTCTTTCCCAACGGGAGCAAGGACTTCGCTCGACATCAACACCACAGTAAAGCTCGACCACCCCCAACACCCACCAAAAGGTGTCCACCACCGCCAGGGCACCGCAACCTTCACACGAACACCCCTTCTGGGTCGACGACCACGGCCACTGGACCCACGCCACCGACCTCCCCCGAGGAGACACCCTCCTCACCCCCACCGGCGACCACACCACCATCACCCACGCCCACACCTACCCCCACCACCACCGCGTCCACAACCTCACCATCAACACCATCCACACGTACTATGTACTGGCGGACGAGACGCCGGTCCTGGTTCACAATTGCGGCGGAGGAGTCACTGGAGCCCCGCGCTCGGCGGACGGCAAGTTCTCAAAGCGTAATGGCGAGCCTGGGCGTGACGGTGCTGCGGATGAAGCAAACGCCTGGGATCAGCTGGAAATGGACGGCGCAGCCGTTATGCGCAACGGAACTGCAGTTTCTGCACCAGGAATGCGAGCTCGCAAATATGACGGCACGGTTGAGATCAACGGCCAGTGGTATGGGCTAGAAGTTAAGGGCGGAACCGCCAAGAAGAATCCCCATCAACGGCAATTTGATGACTAACTCAATAGCGCAGGCAATACGGTCACCACTAGCGATGGCCGAACACTTGTCGGAGTTCACGATGTGTGGATAGATCGATAGTTCCTGTGGGGTCACCCTGGCCGGTCGGAACGACCCCACAGGACCGAACGGCGGTATAGTATCTTCAATCGAGTACCGCACGTCGACCCCGGATGGCAATTTCGAGAGAGGTGGCGAAAATGAGTTTCGATCTTATTTTTTGGTACCAGAAAGAAATCCCGACAACAGAGGAGGCAGCCCAGATCTACGATCAGCTGACGGATGGCGCTACAGGTATAGTCGAAGAGAGTGTGACCATCGAAAACTTCTACCGATCCATAATCTCCAAATTTCCAGACCTTGACGAAGAAAACATGAAGGAATCTCCGTGGGCTTCCCCTCTCTATTTCACCAGCAAGTGCGTGATCGCCACTATATCTTGGTCGCGTTCCCGTGAAGTTTTTCCGGTACTGCTCGACTTGGCGTCCACCCATGGGCTGACTATGTACGACCCGCAGGACCGAGTGGTCTACGGAATTACCAGAGACAGCTCAAACTGCTAATCATTTGGTGGAGGCACTTATGGCCCGGAGCACGTTAGATGCCGCTTCACAAGTGCTTGACGGCAACGTCAGCGGACGACGGCTGCGGCGGGCGAATCGTCGGGGACGTCGTTCAGGGTATCGATGGCTTGGCGTCGGAGTCGGAGGCATAGACGCCGGCCGATGACCGCCGACGTGAGCGTGGCCCAACAGCTCCTTGATGACGACGAGGTCGACGCCCTGTTTTAGGAGCAGGGTCGCGGTCGAGTGCCGTAGGTCGTGGAAGCGGATGCGCCGGAGTCCAGGCCGGATGAGGAAGCAACGCGGGTGAGGTTGGCCAGATCGGAAGGTCCGCCGGTGAGCGTGGCGAGGACGAGGCTTCTATCTCTCCAGTCCAGTACTGCCACCCTCCGTGCTCCTCGTAGGAATGGCAGCATCCGGTTGGGAGCACGATATGACGTACGAAGGCTCGGTGCTTGGCCTGATAGATAGGCGAAGTTACCGATCCGAGTGCGCTGGAGCGAGCGACGGATCGTAACGGCGGCCCCGATAATGAAGTCAACGTCATCCCGCCGGCAGCCGGGTGCAGTGCCGGATGCATGCGTGCTCGGCTCGATGGACTCGCACTTCATCGAGCCGAGCGTCGCACCCGATCAGGTCGCTCCAACAGCTGACAGCCGGGGAACGGACACCTCCCCCGTCACCTTCAGCGACCCCTGATGGGCTGCTCTACCGGTGGTTGAAACGCCAGGCCAAAGCCATCGTCGAACGGTTACGCACAACAGCGCTCAGCAAGGCCGTCCAGCGTCGTACGCAGCGTGATATCGCTCGGCAAGAGTGCGCATTCCCGGCTGCGTTCCCCGCAGTCCACACCACAGCAAACCACTCCACAGCGGTCCACACCGCGCGTCTCACGCACCTACAACGGGCATACCGCTCAACAGATCTCGGCGGCGCAGGCCACTTTAGCCGATACCCGCTCCGTCATCGACGTCGTCCTCGACGCAGGAGGAAAGGTCCTGTCCGAGGTCCTCGGCCTGGACGACATCAAGAACTGCTTCACCAAAACCGACATCGTGGCCTGCGGCTGGGTCCTGATCAGCGCGGTGCCCTGGACGAAGCTCGGCAAGATCCCCGACCTCCTCCGCGGCATCAACCGCGCCGTCGACCGCGTCCGGACCTGGCGACGCGAACGCGACGAGGCCACCGCGGTCCTGCGCAGCGCGGGCTGCCGGGTCAACAGCTTCGTCCCCGGCACCCTCGTCCTCCTCGCCGACGGCACCCACACACCCATCGAGGACATACAACTCGGGGACGAAGTCCTCGCCTCCGACCCGGACACCGGGGAAATCGGGCCCCAACGGGTCGTGGCCACCATCACCAGCGAAGGCCCCAAGACCCTCGTCGACGTCAGCCACACCCCCAGCCCCGACCAGCTCCCGGGCACCGTCACCGCCACCGACGAACACCCCTTCTGGGTCGACGACCACGGCCGCTGGACCCACGCCACCGACCTCACCCGAGGAGACACCCTCCTCACCCCCACCGGCGACCACACCACCATCACCCACGCCCACACCTACCCCCACCACCACCGCGTCCACAACCTCACCATCAACGCCGTCCACACGTACTATGTACTGGCAGGCGAGACGCCGGTTCTTGTCCACAATTGCGGCGGAGGAGTCACTGGGCACCCGGCGAGCTGTGAATGCGCTGACGGCGGCATACCGAAGGTACGTAATGGCAAACTAGCAGGAGACGTTCATCCTAAAACGAATGTCCCATTCGATGAAAATGGCTTCCCCGATTTCTCAGCGTGGCGCCATCCGGATGTGCCCGACGTACGAATCGAACTTTCCGGAAGCCGTGGAACAGATTTCGCAAGATCTAATCGCGCAGCGGGTCTCAGCGAGACGGATATACGTGGCACCACCACCAAGAGCCGGGGCTTATGCAGTTGATCCAGACAGAAGCTCATAAAAGGACAGCTCACACAGGCGGATTCTCCATAGGAAGGTAGTAATGAACGAGTTGTTTGAGGACGGAGACTACTATATGGGCCCCCCGCTGAGTCATGACATGGTTCTTCGCGCAGAATATTCCTTAGGTCTGCGACTCCCCGAAGGCTACGTGGCAGCCCTGTCAATAAAAAATGGTGGAGTGCTGAAGCGGCGATGTTTCCCTACAGAGTTCGCGACATCGTGGGCTGTCGACCATTTCGAGGTACGCGCACTTCTCGGAGTCGGAGGGACATGGGGGATTGATTCTTCTTCTGGACTGGGGAGCGCAGACTTGATCGCCGAATGGGGCTACCCAGAAATTGGTGTAATCATTTGTGACATGCCTTCAGGTGGACATGACGTTGTAATGCTTGACTACTCCCAGTCCGGCCCGGACGGTGAGCCATCTGTTGCATACGTCGACGAAGACCGTATCCCTCGGACAGTAGCGGGATCATTCGACGAGTTCTTGTCCCGATTGATTCTCTGCAGTTCACCGATTTAGGTCGCGTCTTCTTCGCGGACAAGTTTGAACGTCTTTGCGAGAAGATGAAGGTCCCCTCCACATGACGACGGAGGGGACCTTTTTCGATCGACAAGATCATCAGCGGACACATAAGATAAATGTAGACGCAACTTGCACACAGGTTTGCACAACAAATGCTGACCTATACATCGCCGAACATCTTCGCATGGAAGGACTGCGCAACCAGGGAGTGGATCTGTCTAATAAAATCCCACCTGCAGGCAAGAGAATTCTGGATGCAAGACAAAATTTTGAACAACTTAGACTCTGGTAGGAGCAACACAAACTGATTGGGTCTCTGGGAGCAGCGGCCGGAACTGAATCAGTTCGGTTTCGATCACAGCCGAGCGCGTGATGGCATAGGCAGGAGCCCCGCCGATCCCGGCGACGCTCCTGCGTGGTGGCGACGGCAGTAGTTGGCGGCAACGTCAGCGGACGCGACCTACGCAGGACGGTGGTTCATCGCCCCCGGATCGCCGCCGTTTCGGTGTCCTCCTGGCTGCAGAGCGTGGTGCTAAGGGGCCGATGGCGTCACGGCTGGAGGGGCGGAGTCGGACGTGGTCGCAGACGGTGGCAGTGACGCCGATGTGGGCGTGGCCGAGGAGTTCCTTGATAACGACGAGCTCGACGCCGTGTTCCAGGAGCAGGGTGGCGGTGAAGTGCCTGAGGTCGTGGAAAGCGGATGCGTCGGAACCCTGGCCGGATGATGAAGCAGCGCGGGTGAGGTTGGCCAGATCGCGAGGCCGGCCAATCAGCGTAGTGAAAACGAGTGCCTTTCACTCCACAGCGGACCACTCCACAGCGGTCCATACCGCTCGTATCACGCACCTACAACGGACATACCGCACAACAGATCTTGGCGACGCAGTCCACTTTGGCCGGCACCCGCTCCGTCATCGACGTCGTCCTCGACGCAGGAGGAAAGGTCCTGTCCGAGGTCCTCGGCTTGGACGACATCAAGAACTGCTTCACCACAGCCGACATCGTGGCCTGCGGCTGGGTCCTGATCAGCGCGGTGCCCTGGACGAAGCTCGGCAAGATCCCCGACCTCCTCCGCGGCATCAACCGCGCCGTCGACCGCGTCCGGACCTGGCGACGCGAACGCGACGAGGCCACCGCGGTCCTGCGCAGCGCCGGCTGCCGGGTCAACAGCTTCGTCCCCGGCACCCTCGTCCTCCTCGCCGACGGCACCCACACACCCATCGAGGACATCCAACTCGGGGACGAAGTCCTCGCCTCCGACCCGGACACCGGGGAAATCGGGCCCCAACGGGTCGTGGCCACCATCACCAACGAGGGACCCAAGACCCTCGTCGACGTCAGCCACACCCCCAGCCCCGACCAGCTCCCGGGCACCGTCACCGCCACCGACGAACACCCCTTCTGGGTCGACGACCACGGCCGCTGGACCCACGCCACCGACCTCACCCGAGGAGACACCCTCCTCACCCCCACCGGCGACCACACCACCATCACCCACGCCCACACCTACCCCCACCACCACCGCGTCCACAACCTCACCATCAACGCCATCCACACGTACTATGTACTGGCGGGCGAGACGCCGGTTCTTGTCCATAATGACGTCTGCCCCATCGATGCTGTGTCGGGTCCTGCCGGCGAGACACTACCTCTACCAAAAGGGGCACCTGGCAGACCTGCTAACTCAGGCAGGGGATGGATCTACGATGTTCCAGCGAGCACGGAGGGACTTAGCAACCGAGTGACACAGGTTCGAGTAATGAACCCCAGGACAGATGGACCGCACCAGTACCCAAATGGGTATGTGGTTTATTACAACAGCTCAGGTTAAGCCGTTCATCCGACGACCGGTCGAACACTAGGCAAATCTGACCCGTATAGGCACATACCAATATCATGACAACAATCACATCCCTTATTCACGCCAGACCTAACCCAAATGACTCTATTGCACTGTCCGAGCTTGACCCACTTCGGAAAGTCGATGCGCTGCAGGAGGCACAATTACTGGATTCCAAAGTCTGCCACGTAACGAGCACCGCCGCCCTACTCCTTGAAATGCGTACAGCCCTCGAGATCGATACGGGCAATTTTGCCCTCCTTGTAGTTCGACGCACGGAAACATTGACATGGACCATGGATCAAATCCTCGATCCATTCATGGCAGTCACAATAATCTCAAGCCTTCCACATTCCTCAAACAACAGCTTCGGCCTGCACCTAGGCTTTATACCCGACGGTCACCTAACACTAGTGGGCGAGCGCGCAGACTTTTACCTACTAGACGTCGAGGAAATTTCTGAAACGATTCCAGATTACACTGAAGTAGATATAAAGGAGCTATCCAGCGCTCTTCCTTCTTGGTCATCTAAGTGCAACCTACTAGGAGCTTCCTACCTGGGTTAATAAAAAACATATTCAATCAGTTCTGCCGCGTGACTAGTACAGCGGACCCCAACTTCTATACCTGCTGGGGTCCGCTACTAGACTAAGCACGACATCGCTTCTATCTTTCGTGTCCAGTCGGTATCTTTCATAGCAGCAGACCGACGGACATCCGTTCGGTGAGAAGTTCTCGCCTCCGATCCGGACACCGGGGAAACCGGGCCCCAACGGGTCGTGGCCACCATCACCAACGAGGGACCCAAGACCCTCGTCGACGTCAGCCACACCCCCAGCCCCGACCAACTCCCGGGCACCGTCACCGCCACCGACGAACACCCCTTCTGGGTCGACGACCACGGCCGCTGGACCCACGCCACCGACCTCACCCGAGGAGACACCCTCCTCACCCCCACCGGCGACCACACCACCATCACCCACTCCCACACCTACCCCCACCACCACCGCGTCCACAACCTCACCATCCACGCCGCCCACACGTACTATGTGCTGGCCGGCACCACGCCGGTCCTGGTTCATAACACCGGCGGCAGCGGTCACATGTGCGATATCACGGCGACAGCTCCTGACGGGAGCACGCGTGTCGATGTAAAGCTGGAGAGCGGTGACATGACTCCGGAGGAGGCTGCTCTCGGCTATCCCAATAATTCGGCTTTCACGCACACAGAGCACCGGTTCTCACGTATGGCAGGTGCTTCCACAGGGCCGAAGGTCTCACTTCCGGGCGATCCGTTCGCTGGTAAGTACCCGTTGAGCCCTGGTGACGCAGTGGCGATGCGAGGCCAGCTTCCGCCCTGCTCAAGGTGCAAGGGGGCGATGAACCGAATGGTCAGGGAATTGGGAGTGTCAGTTACGTATACATGGGACGGGGCCAAGAGCTCCGGAACATGGAAGGCGAGGGGCTAGGGATGAGGCTGACCGCCACAGAGGTCGGGTTCTTTGAGGACTACAAGGATGAGGAGGCACTTGAGGTAGGCGTCAGCGGGATGGACGACGCTGGCGTTCAACGATCATTCTCGATCCAGCGATCCACCTATGAGCCAGACGAGCAGGACGTGCAGTCTGGAATGGACTCCTACAACGTCTCGAACGAGCAGGGATTTACGGTTTACGGCTGCCTGCGGCGCGTGCGGCTTAACGGCGCGATGCTGGACCTGGAGTTCACAACTGAAGACGCGAATATCCTTGAAACCTCAACTGTCGTGGAAGTGGACCTGCGTGATTCGGGAGTTGACGTCACGAACCTGTCCATGAAGCTACGTGAAATATTGGACTGGGGAGCCCCCGAGAAGCGACCAGAACTGATCGGACTGAACGTTTCCGAGTAGCCGTCTGGTGAGTCAATTTTCCGCTATACGCTAACGCTGGCCGTCCGGATCAATGCATATGGGCCCCCCGGAAGTCATTCCGGGGGGCCCATATGGCGTTTGACGGCAACGTCAACGGGTACGGAGGGCGGGCGGTCGGGATCGCCATTCTGGTCGCCGAGGGCCTCGTCCAGTGGCGATGGTTTGGCGCTGGAGGCGAAGTCGTACGTGGGTCCTCGCGAGTTTGCCGGGAGGGCCTCGTGCCGTTTGGCTACACCGCGGACGGCATTGTCAGCGGTGCCTGCCGCAACGGGTGGGTCGTCCTGGGCGTCGTCTATGAGCCGAGGACGTCCTTCAGGGTATCGACGGCTTGGAGTTGGAGTCAGAGTCGTAGGTGGACGTACCGACGGCAGGGACCGACGATGTTGGCATCGCTCACAAGCTCCTTGAAGACGAGGTCGAGGCCCTGCTTCAGTAGCAGGGTCGCGGCCGAATGCCGTAGGTCATGGAAACGGACGCGCCAAACTCCGGACCGGGTTGAGGAAGCAGCGCGGGTGAGGTCGACCAGATCGGAAGGTCCGCCGGTCAACGTGGCGAGGACGAGGCTCGGTCACTCTAGTCCAATCCTGCTCTCCGGGAAATGAGTCATCCCCCCGGAGCCACGAGATTCGAGCACTGCACCCGTATCAACACTTCGCGGACGACGCGACATGGATCGTGTCATCTTCCGAGTGCGGACCTGGCGGCGCGAACGCGAGGAGGCCACCGCGCTGCTCCGCAACGCCGGCTGCCGGGTCAACAGCTTCGTCCCCGGCACCCTCGTCCTCCTCGCCGACGGCACCCGCACACCCATCGAGGACATCCAACTCGGGGACGAAGTCCTCGCCTCCGACCCGGACACCGGGGAAATCGGACCCCAACGGGTCGTGGCCACCATCACCAACGAGGGACCCAAGACCCTCGTCGACGTCAGCCACACCCCCAGCCCCGACCAGCTCCCGGGCACCGTCACCGCCACCGACGAACACCCCTTCTGGTCGACGACCACGGCCACTGGACCCACGCCACCGACCTCACCCGAGGAGACACCCTCCTCACCCCCACCGGCGACCACACCACCATCACCCACGCCCACACCTACCCCCACCACCACCGCGTCCACAACCTCACCATCAACGCCACCCACACGTACTATGTACTGGCGGGACAGACACCTGTCCTGGTTCACAACAGCGGAGGATGCCTTCCCGTTCTCAGGGACTGGAGCAGCCAGCGGTTCCAGTTCGGAAATCAGTCTGTCTTGTTAGACAAGAAAGGAATGGAGCAAATCCTTACTCGTCACCACTCGGATCACTGGGATGGATCAATAAAGAACACTCAAACCTTCTTCGATTCAAACATGAGCGTTGATGACATCCGAGACGCCATCGGCCAGGTAATGAGACAGAACCGCGATACACTAATTCAGCGAGGCAGCCAAGGAATGTATCAGATTCGCGGAAACGCCAACGGGGTCGATTACGTAGTCGGCCTAAATAAAGGCCGAGTGGGCCAGTTCTATCCGGAATAAAATATCACCGAAGGACCTGAGACATGGTTGAGATCGAGACGTTCCTAAGGGGCGCGGACGGCGGATTTGTTCGAGTCGACGCATGTGACATCCCGCCACCCGACCTTGACTACATCGAAGGCGCCATTCGGCTGTCCGTTGATGGATTGGAAATCATCGGCACTGAAGAGTGGGACTACGTTGACCAGCTTTGGTGCTATATCGCCGCCATGGTGACAAGCGTACAGTCATCGGGTTACGCGGAGACGTATTTTCCGGATCAGCCGATCAAGCTGTCCCTGCGGGCCGCAGGTTCCCGCGTCTTGGTGACCGTAGTAACTGGACAAGAAACGAGGACAGCGAGCACTTCACTTCTCGACTTTCTGGAGGCCGTCAAAGAGGCTGGGATGATTTTCTTCCGGACGATGTCCGAGTTTGTCCCGGCTAACACGTATGTCGAGGCGCAGCAGGACCTGTC
The DNA here is from genome assembly GCF_000429185.2 of Actinoalloteichus caeruleus DSM 43889. GTDB lineage: Bacteria > Actinomycetota > Actinomycetes > Mycobacteriales > Pseudonocardiaceae > Actinoalloteichus_B > Actinoalloteichus_B caeruleus. The sequence goes on from NZ_AUBJ02000001.1 coordinate 2,235,214, forward strand.
AGTTTGACCAAGCCAGTGGCCCCGCCGAGGATCCCCTTCGACTCACATGGCCAATTTGTTTTCTCCAACGGAAAAAATACATTACACCCGATGTCGACGGACACAACACAACAAACGGCTGGAAGGTGATCAACTCCGATGGAAAATGAAAAGGAACCTATGACTCGGAGCTCAATCGAATCGAAGATTGATTTATTTTCAATCGAGATACTGGAACAGGATGATAACTCAGATAATTGGGGAACTATGGGGCAAATCAGGGTAGGCAAAGACTTTTGCGAAAGATTCTCGATCAACTTAAGCTTTTGGTCACCCAAGGACTACCGTCTAAGCTGGACGAACGCCCTCAGAAACATCGACAAATCCTCTACGTCCACTTCCTGTCTTATCGCCTCGATCACCGATCCGGAAAACAGCAACTTTGTCTCCTGTTGGCCGATGTATCGATATGGAGACGTGGTCTACGTCCAAAATTCACTTATTTTTCTAGACCAGCTCAGTGAGCCTTTCAACCCGGAGCACCCATGGAATCACATCCAACCCCATCAGGAAGTAAGCGATGACGGGACCAGAATTTCCCAGTGGACTACTAGCATCTCCGCCGTGCGAGAGTTTCGCAGAGATTATTAGGACGATTAAGCGAACAAGCTCACGGGTGACACACTTGGTACCATGCACCTCAAACCACAAATTGGGCAGCGAGGTTCGACGACGGTGTTCTAACTGCGGACCAATCACTTCACGACCCTCGCCGAACCGATGACTCACGATACCGAAAACTTTCACGACGCGTTCTCTAGCTTTGTCAGAAAGTCCGGTCGGTGGCGTGACGTCGAACCGGAGGCACTTTTTTCGCAATGGAGGACGTTCGTCGAGGAGTGCGAACAGGGCTATCGGGGTGATGCCGAAGACTACTTCAATGATCTGACATCGAGGGATTGCCTGGCAAATGCATTGAATTCTGCGGAACTGCAAAAATTTCCCGAGCTTGCACTACTAAGCGCAGAAGTGGAAGCCGTGGACTCAAGATTCCGTGCACTTCTATTTCCTGATGCGTTCCCAAGAATGCCCGAGGAAGTCTGGTGGGCGCGCGGAGTGGTGAAATTTGCAGGTAGGCGCCTGGTGGAGGACTTGAGGCGCGAATATCGCGTTGAGCCGGAGCTAGTCGAATAGTTGTTGAAGGTTCGCGCAAGCAAGGAGAAGCCCCGTCAGGTGCGTTCTGACGGGGCTTCTTGCGTCATCAGACGGCGATAGTTTACGGCAACGGCAACGAACGGGGGCCGCACAGGGGCGGTTTAACACCGTTGGAGCGCACCCCTCAGTGGTCTCCTAGCTGCCGCGTGCGGTCCCGAGGGTGTTGATGGCGTCATGCTGGAGGCGGAGTCGGACATCAGTGTAGACGGTGGCGGTGACGCCGATGTTGGTGTGGCCCACCAGCTCCTTGGGAACGAGGCCAACGCCCTGTCCCAGAAGCAGGGTCGCGGCCGAATGCCGTAGGTCATGGAAACGGACGCGCCAAACTCCGGACCGGATTGAGGAAGCAGTGCGGGTGAGGTCGACCAGATCGGAAGGTCCGCCGGTCAGCGTGGCGAGGCCGAGGCTCGGTCACTCTAGTCCAATCCTGCTCTCCGGGAAATGAGTCATCCCCCCGGATCCACGAGATTCGAACACTGCACCCGTATCAACACTTCACGGACGACGCGACATGGATCGTGCCATCTTCCGGGTGCGGACCTGGCGACGCGAACGCGACGAGGCCACCGCGCTGCTCCGCAACGCCGGCTGCCGGGCCAACAGCTCCGTCCCCGGCACCCTCGTCCTCCTCGCCGACGGCACCCACACACCCATCGAGGACAACCAACTCGGAGACGAAGTCCTCGCCTCCGACCCGGACACCGGGGAAATCGGACCCCAACGGATCGTGGCCACCACCACCAACGAGGGACCCAAGACCCTCGTCGACGTCAGCCACACCCCAGCCCCGACCAGCTCCCCGGCACCGTCACCGCCACCGACGAACACCCCTTCTGGGTCGACGACCACGGCCGCTGGACCCACGCCACCGACCTCCCCCGAGGAGACACCCTCCTCACCCCCACCGGCGACCACACCACCATCACCACGCCCACGCCCACGCCCACGCCCACACCTACCCCCACCACCACCACGTCCACAACCTCACCATCAACGCCACCCACACGTACTATGTGCTGGCCGGCACCACACCGGTCCTGGTTCACAATTCCGATCCCTGCGGCCCGGATTTGGGTGATTCCTGGAAACCGAAGCCCGCTGCGCAGGTTTGCGGAAAGGGCGGATGCGAGGAAGTTGCTGATCATATTCAGTCGACCATCGGAGGAGAGATTATGAGAATCACCGATAGGTACGGAGCACCCCGGGGCTTGGAAAATTTCGCGGCATCGACAGCCACTGGAGCCACCACGACGTCGTCGTCAAGAATGGTCGAGTATTCGATGCGACGACCGGCAGACGGGGCGAACCAATCGATCAGTATCTAAGCTACTTCGAGTACGGCGACGACCTTGTATTCAGCCCAGCTCCTAGGTAAAAGGTGTCTACATGGTCCTTCGCGAGAGACTAGCTGACGCCCATAGGCGTCCTGGCTTGTATGGATTGACCACCTTCGGCGAGGTGACTGCATTTGTGACCGGCATGGATGCCGCAACAGAATGGAATTTCCTGAAGGGATTTCGAGACTGGCTACACCACAAATCAGGATTGGGCGCCAGCCTAACGTGGCAAGTTTTGGTGGTGCAAATCGCCTACCCCAACAAGGACAACAATTTTTGGCACAGAGCCATGCACGAGGAAAGCGTCGAAGCCGTTACCACACTCTTCAACGAACTCGATTTGTTCCTCTCCCATCGGGAATCAGACCCCAACGGAGACCTACCGGACTTGAACTAATAGGGAACACGAAAGCTCGACTCTGGCGTTCAGAGATCATTTTCGATCCAGCGATCCACCTATGAGCCAGACGAGCAGGACGTGCAGTCTGGTATGGACTCCTACAACGTCTCGAAAGGGCAGGGGGTCACGGTTTATGGCTGTCTGCGGCGCGTGCGACTTAACGGCGCGATGCTGGACCTGGAGTTCACAGCTGAAGACGCGGATATCCTTGAAATCTCGACTGTCGTGGAAGTGGACCTGCGTGATTCGCGTGTTGACATCACGAACCTGTCCATGAAGCTACGTGAGATCTTGGACTGGGGAGACCCCGAGAAGCGACCAGAACTGATCGGACCGAGCGTTTCCGAGTAGCCGTCTGGTGAGTCAATTTCCCGCTATACGCTAACGCTGGCCGTCCGGATCGATGCATATGGGCCCCCCGGAAGTCATTCCGGGCGGGCCCATATGGCGTTTGACGGCAACGTCAACGGGTACGGAGGGCGGGCGGTCGGGGTTGCCATTCTGGTCGCCGAGGACCTCGTCCAGGTGGCGATGGTTTGGCGCTGGAGGCGAAGTCGTACTTGGGCCCTCGCGAGTTTGCCGGGAGGGCCTCGTGCCGTTTGGCTACACCGGTGTTCCGTTCGATGCCAACGGATTCCCTGACTTCGCTGCATGGCGTCACCCTCAGGTGCCGGGACGTTCGACTTCAACTCACTGGTAGCCGGCGAAGGACTTCAGGCTAGCCAATGAGGCAGCCGGGCCACCTTCGACCCCGGCAGGCTACACGTGGCATCATCACCAAGATTGTGCGCCTATGCAGCTCATCGATCGACAAATTCATGCCGACACCGGGCACACCGGAGGTTTCAGATGACGGATCTATTCGAGGATGGCGACTACTATACCGGGCCTCAGCTCGACAGAGACATGGTCCTTCGAGCTGAGGAGGACCTCCGGGTGCGCCTGCCTCGTAGCTACGTCGAGGTGCTACTCCTCAGGAACGGAGGTACTCCGCGGCATCGTTGCTATCCCACGTCGTTTCCGACTTCATGGGCTGACGATCATTTCGAGATCAGCGGGATTCGAGGAATCGGTGGATTTTGGGGAATCGACTCCACGTCCGGTCATGGAAGCTCATACCTGATCTCCGAGTGGGATTATCCGGAAATTGGCGTAGTGATTTGCGACACGCCTTCCGGTGGCCATGACACGGTAATGCTCGACTATTCCGAGTGCGACTCGGAGGGGAACCCTTCCATCGCGTACATCGATGAAGATCGCATCCCTCGGCGGGTAGCGCGTTCGTTTGACGAGTTCCTCGCGCGGCTAGTTCGTTGTGATTCGGTAGGCTAGATTCGATGTACATTAGCCGGGAAGGGGCTGGCAAGTAGCTCCTTCCCGGTCGATAGGCAAAGACCCCCTCCGCCATACTTTTGCGGAGGGGGTCTTTGGTGTTTTGACGCCAACGCTGACGGCAACGTCAGCGGACGACGGCTGCGGCGGGTAGGTCTTCGAGGCCGTCGTCGGCTGAGCCGAGGGTGTTGCCGAGGGCGTCGATGTCTTGACTCTGGAGCCGGAGCCTCACGTGTGGGCGTAGACGCTGGCGGTGACGCCGATGTGGGCGTGGCCGGGGAGTTCCTTGATGACGAAGAGGTCGATGCCTTGTTCCAGGAGCAGGGTGGTGGTTGAGTGGCGGAGGTCGTGGAAGCGGACGTGTCGGAGTCCGGCCCGGTTGAGGAAGCTGCGGAAGCGGCGGGTGGGGTTGGCCGGGTCGAGAGGTCGTTCGATCGGCATGGTGAAGACGAGGCCCTGTCACTCCAGTCCAGTTCTGCCGTCCTCCATGCTCTTCATGGGAATGGCAGCATCCGGTCGAGAAAACGATACGACGACGCACGAAGGCCCGAGGTTGGGGTTGGCAGGTGGGCAAGGCCGCCGGTTCGAGTGCGCTGAAGCGAACGGCGCATGGTGACAGCCCGAGGTCTTTCCCAACGGGAGCAAGGACTTCGCTCGACATCAACACCACAGTAAAGCTCGACCACCCCCAACACCCACCAAAAGGTGTCCACCACCGCCAGGGCACCGCAACCTTCACACGAACACCCCTTCTGGATCGACAACCACGACCACTGGACCCACGCCACCGACCTCACCCGAGCAGACACCCTCCTCACCCCCACCGGCGATCACACCGCCATCACCCACGCACACACCTACCCCCACCACCACCGCGCCCACAACCTCACCATCAACGCCACCCACACGTACTATGTGTACTGGCCGGCACCACGCCGGTCCTCGTCCACAATTCCGGAGGGGCGTGCAAGGAAGTAGCCCTGCCCAGGTTTGACAGTTTCGAACAAGCCCGCAACCAAGCGCTTGATCTGTTGGGTGAGGTTGATCCGGCTACGCGGGAGCCGTACCGTGGACGGCTCGAATCTGCACCGACGACCTACGGCAAGGTAGCGGGATTCACTACTCGGGCTAACGGTGAATACAAGCGATTCAGGATGGATTTCGACCCCAGCGAAGGGCCCAGATATCAACGTGGAAGTCGGAAAGGGAGACTCGGCGCGCAAGTGGGCAGTGCCATGGGATGGGACAGAAGACGATTTCGCGAGAATACTTGGTGGTAATTCATGACGCTCGACGATGTATACGGAACCAGACCAGACCTCCTACCCAGATCTATGGTTCGAGTGGTTCGCGCAGATCAGCAAGGTGACCGACTGCTAACTTGGGCTGGCCAGCCGGGCGTGCAGCTACTGAACCTGGATCAGCATCTCCAGTACGAGCGCGAAAGTCTCCGTCGCTACCCGCGCAGCTCCGACGGTGCGATCACGTGGGGCGCGGTGGCTGATGATTTGGTACTCAGATCAATGGGATCGGATTCCGTCCAACTAAGCTCAGTAGTCCAACAGTTCGCCCCGATGGCTGGCAGCCTAATTTTTTTCTGGGCAAACCTGTCAATTCCAAGTATAGAAATGGGTCTTGAATCTTCCATCCTCCACCTGCCGATTATTGCAGAATCCGCACCGGAATTCTGGATCTATTCGCCAGGTGACCGCATTATGGTGGAAAGTTCATTCTTTGGCGTAGTGACTGTGGCGCATATTCCTGTGGCACCAGATGGCCAAAATCCTACATAACTTTGTTTGGCGGCATCGCTGACGGCAACGTCAGCAGACGGTCACGGCTGAGGGTGGTGAACTCTTCGGAGTCGTCGCCCTCAGCCAGTGCGTCGCTCAGGGTGTCGATGGCCTGGCGCTGGAGTCGGAGTCGGACGTGGGCGTAGACGGTGGCGGTGACGCCGATGTGGGCGTGACCCAACAGCTCCTTGATCACGACGAGGTCGATGCCTTGTTCCAGGAGCAGGGCGGTGGTTGAGTGGCGGAGGTCGTGGAAGCGGACGCGTCGGAGTCCGGCCCGGTTGAGGAAGCTGCGGAAGCGGCGGGGGAGGCTGGCCGGGGCGAGAGGTCGTCCGATCGGCGTGGTGAGGACGCGACCCTGTCACCTTAGTCCAGTTCTGCCGCCCTCCATGCTCCACATGGGATTGGCAGCATAAGCGTACAGCTCGCACTGACGGATTCTCCATAGGGAGTTAGCAATGAACGGCTGCCGACCATTTCGAGGTACGTGCACTTCTCGGAGTTGAAGGGACATGGGGGATTGATTCTTCTTCCGGCCTGGGGAGCGCAGACTTGATCGCTGAATGGGGCTATCCAGATGTCGGTGTAGTTATTTGCGACATGCCTTCTGGCGGACATGACGTTGTAATGCTTGACTACTCCCAGTCCGGCCCGTACGGTGAGCCATCTGTTGCATACGTCGACGAAGACCGCATCCCTCGGACAGTAGCGGGATCGTTCGAGGAGTTCTTGGCTCGACTGATTCCCTATAGCTCGCCGATTTGGGTAGCGCCTTCTTCAAGGGGGTTCGACCGCCTCTACGAAAAGATGAAGGTCCCCTTCGCGCGGCGGCGGAGGGGACCTTGTTTTCGATCGACGGGGTCACCAGTGGACGACGGCCACCAACCAGGAATCCCGAAATCAGGAGATTCGAGCACTTCGCCTTATTTCGGCATCACACGTCCATTCTCCTGTGGAGTCCGAAACCTGAACTGGTGGGACGCGGTATACTACGCCGGACCCGGCTGGACGCGGGAGCTGGGCAACCTTCGATGCAAATGGGCAGTTCCAGTACTTCGGGCGGTATCAGACATGTTGGTAATCAAACCGTGGGATGCTCGGGCCCGTAGTGGTGCTGGGCTCGTTGAACTCCGGGAGGCTGTCTCGGGCGAGGCCGTGAAAACGGTTCGCTACGTGGCGCTGCGGGGGGAGGGTTGGCCCGAAGGGCATAGGGAAGAACGCGCTCACGAAGTCGACATGGCCGTTGAACTGGGCATGGAGAGCGGGGCCGTGCTGGTTCTATGCTGGGCAATGGATGGCGTCAACGAAGGCATGGCAATTGAATTCATCAGCCCCGAGGAAGCGGGCACCGATCTGCCCGGGAATCCGATCGACGTGAGTGACCACGTCGATTGGGGGAGAATCTTGGGTGCTCCGATCGCGAGTATCGGAATCGCCTGGCATATCCCTAACGAGGGATGCCCAGAGATGCCTTGGGCCTACAACTTCGGATTCCCTGACGGGTCGAACCTAGTCGTTGCACTAGGTGAGGCTGAAGGTGCGGGATTCACGTATATGCCCGATGCCCTGCTCGTGATCTTCGATAGGAGCCTTGCGGCCTCCTACAAGATCCCGGCAAGCGCAACTTCTTCGTGCGGGTAGATCGCACCGAGAAGCACCATCTGATGCTCCCGTGTTCAAGTTTGGGCTCTTCTCGTTCCTAGGCAATGTAATTTCTGAGAAAAGAAGGCAGAGAAGGGGCCTCACCGGAGTGATCTCCGGTGAGGCCCCTTCTGCCGTTTAACGTCAACGGTGAGGGCAACGTCAGCGGACGACACCGCTGGGGGCGCCGCCTCCTCAGAGCCGGCGCCCCCAGCGAGTGCGTCGCTCAGGGTGGCGACGGCCTGGTGGTGGAGGCGGGGCCGGGCATGGGCGTGGACGCCGCTGGTGACGCCGATGTGGATGTGAGAGCGGGGAATTCGCAGCGTCGGGTCGTCGGGGCATCGTCGCCCAGACTGCGGGCGACTTGGCGAACTCTTCCCGTCCCGGGCGGCGTGCTCCAGGGCCAGCGTGAGGACGGAACGGACGTAGGCCAGCGACGGTGGGGCCCACCCAGCTTGCGGCGGCACCGTCCGACGGCGTGGCGACGGGCTTCCCCACCCCCCGCCTCGGTTCCTGGCGCACCCCACCGGCATACGGTGTGGAGCTGGTTCGGCCAGGTGCGGACGTTCTGGGCGGCGAGCTTGGTGAGCTTCCTCCGGCCCAGGCCCCGGATGAGGGACGGGCTGACGCGGGCCCTGGACCGGACGTGGGTGTTCTCGTCGAGCTGGTGAACGGCGACGTTCTCCAGCCAGCACCCGGGTACGCGTACGCGGCCACGACGGGACGCGCCCGGGAGGGACGCCGCCGCCCTCGGCCTGACCTGGGCGCGTTCCGGTTTCCCCTCGCGCAACTACCTGAATTCCGTTCAAGTGCTTGTTACCCTCGCCGCATGACCCGAGACCACCAGCTGTCGGCGGCGCTCGCCGTGGCCCGGCTGCGGATCGTCGAACGGCGCACCAGGGCGGGTGGTCGCGGGTACGTCGTGTCCTGCCTGCTGATGGCGGCGGCCGTGACGGCCTTCTACACCGGTCTGAAGGTGGCCCCGACGGTCGCTCCGGGAGACCTCGTGGTGCCCGCGTCCCTGCTCGTGTTGGGACTGCTGGGCCTCGCCGTCGCCCGTCTGCGCAGCGCCGACCCGCGCGCCGTGGAACTCGAACGGCCAGCGCTGTGCGCGAGCGCCGCACTGGCCCTGGTAGCCCTGCTCATGAACCGCTTCGTCGTCCCCAGCGGCCTGACACCCTGGGCGGTGCTGTTCGGCCTGCTCCCCGCGCTCCCCTACCTGGTCCTCGCCTGGCGGGCAGCGCGCCGGTGAGCCCGCGCACCGCCGACTACCGGCGGCGCCTCGACGAGCTGATCCACACCCCGGTCCGGCTGTCGGTGATGGCGCTGCTGGCCAGGAGCGACCGGGTGACGTTCGGCTACCTGCGGGACACCGTGGACGTCAGCGACTCCCTGCTGTCCAAGCACATGGCCACCCTGGAACGCGCCGGGTACGTCACCGTGACCAAGGGACACGAGGGACGCCGACCCCGGACCTGGTACTCGCTCACCGACCGGGGACGGCGGGCCTTCCTCGGCTACCGGCAGGCGCTGCGCCATCTCCTCGACTCCGAGTGACGCCGGGCCCGGCCGCCCCGCGCTCCCCGGCCCACCCGGCCATCCCGGCGTCCGAACACCCGACCCGGGCCGGGGCCGGTGCTCGGCGACCGACGCCGGCCGGGTGTCCCACGCGGGCCCGGGGCCGGACGAGACGTCCGACGACCCCCGCCGGGCTGGGCGAACGCGGGGTCAGGACCAGCCACAGCGGACAGTCCATGCTGGTCGGCGCGCCGGCCCCCTCCGGGGTGGGGACTGGCCGGCCTCGCCCTGCTGGCAGAGTGTGACGATCGACGTCACCGGCATGGCACACGCGGAAGTGTCGGACCTCCCGGCAAGATCGAAGGAGAAGGAGATCATCGATGGGACCGGGGCGCGGCACGACCGCGGCACACCCCGACAACGCCGGGAGGATGGTGCCCAGTGACCGGATACGCGGTGGTCGACCTCGAAACGACCGGACTGGCGGCCGCCTTGCACGACCGGGTGGTCGAGATCGCGATCCTGCACGTAGACCGCGACGGGACGATCACCGACGAGTGGTGCACCCTCATCAACCCGCACCGGGACCTCGGTCCGCAGCACGTGCACGGGATCTCCGCCTCCGATGTTCGGGGCGCGCCCACGTTTGACCGGGTGGCCGGTCTCGTCGCCGAGAAGCTCGCCGGCCGGGTCCTCGTGGCCCACAACCTCTCCTTCGACGCCGGCTTCCTCAGCGCCGAGTTCGCCAGGGCCGGGGTGACCGTGCCCCTGGACGCCGAGACCGGTGTGTGCACCATGCGGCTCGCCAAGAAGTACCTGCCCCGTTCCCGGCGGTCGCTGGCCGCCTGCTGCGCGGCGGTGGGCCTGCGGCAGACCGCGGCCCACGAGGCGTTGCACGACGCCCGCGCCGCCGCCGGGCTCCTCGGCTACTACCTGGGCGCCGCGGGCCGGCCCGAGCCGTGGGCCGACCTGTTCGACCGCGCCGAGAACGCCCGCTGGCCGTTACTCCCGGTGTGGGACCTGCCCGAGCACACGCGTCGCCGCCGCGTCCCCCTCGGTGAACGCCCGCACTTCCTCGAACGCCTGCCCGAGGGTCACTGCGACGCGCCGGCGGAGGCGGCCAGCGCCGAGGCCTACCTCGCCCTGCTGGACACCGCGCTGCTCGACCACGTCATCTCGCAGTCCGAACAGGACGCGCTGGTCGACCTGGCCGGGCGCCTGGACCTGCGCAGGGAGACCGCCCGCGACCTGCACCGGGCGTACCTGCGGGCCTCGGTGCTCGCCCGCACCACCACCCCGTTCCCGGCCAGCGGCCGGCTGGCCGCCCCCGTCCTCGAACGGGAGACCACGAGCCTGGTGCGGCTCGCCGCGCTGCTCGGGCTGTCCGCCGGCGAGGCGGCCGAGGCGGACCGGGCCGCCCGGGACCGCGCACCGCGCCCATCGGCCCCTGGCCAGGCGGAGGCCGTCGCCAGGCCGGGCCGGTTCGCCCTGGCCCAGGGTGACCGGGTGGTGTTCACCGGTGCGACCCGCGAACCCCGGGAGGTGTGGCAGCACCGCGCGGCGGCGGCCGGGTTGGCCGTGACGCCGGAGAACGTCAGCCGGCGGACGCGGCTCGTGGTCGCCGCCGACCCGGACTCGATGTCCATGAAGGCCCGCCGGGCCCGTGCCTACCAGATCCCCATCGTCACCGAGGACGGCTTCGCCCGGCTCCTGGCGGGGATGGGAGCGTCCTGAGCGGGGCGGTGCCACGCACGGCCCGGCCCGGCGTGCCCCCGGCCGTTCACGGCGTCGTCAGGACGGCCTCCGGAGCCGGTTCGGTTCCCTGGTCGCCGAGGAAGCGCCGCAGGTGCGCCAGTTGCCGCTCGGTGTGCCCGGCCGGCGGCACGTGCCATCCGAACGGGAAGACCGCCAGCTCCTTGGGGGCGGCGATCTCGTGGTATGCGGCGTACACCGTGGACGGCGGGCAGACGGTGTCCATCAGGCCGACGCTGACCAGCGTGGGCGCGGTGATCCGCCTGGCCAACAGCGCGCAGTCCACGTAGGTCAGGGTGCGCAGCGCGGCCGGCACCAGGTCGTCGTGCCGGGACAGGAACTCGGAGATCTCCAGGTAGGGGTGCTCGGAGCCGATGGTCACGGCGCGGGCCAGGTCGCAGAGGAACGGCACGTCCGCCTGGCAGACCCGCACCAGGTCCGGGGCCAGCGCGGCCGCCGCCAGGGCCAGCCCGCCGCCCTGGCTCCCGCCGCGCACCGCGATCCGCTCCGGGTCCACCCCGGGGAGTCCGGCGGTGACCTCCACCGCCCGCACCGCGTCCGTGATGAGCCGGGTGACGTAGTAGTGCTCGGGATCGGCGATGCCCCGGGTCATCACCCCCGGGTACTCGGAACCCCCGGGGCCGGTGGGGCGGTCCCCGGTCGACCCGACCATCGACCTGCCGCCCTGGCCCCGGTTGTCCATGACGACCACCGCGTACCCGACGGCCGGGAGCAGCGCGTGTTCCCAGGGGAGCCCCCGGGCGCCGCCGTACCCGATGTAGGTGACCACGGTCGGGAGCGGCGTGGTCCCGGAGCCGGGGGGACGCAGGTACCAGCCTCGGACGCGGTCCCCGCCGGCGCCGGAGAACTCCAGGTCGTAGGCGGTCAGCGCGCCGTACTCGTCGGGGCGGTACCGGCGCAGCGCGGGGGGTGTCGCCGCGGTCCGGGCCGCGTCGAGCCGGTCGGACCACCACTGGTCGAGGCCGGGGGGTTCCTCGGCGGTGACGCGGTGGGTCTCCAACTCGGCGGGGGGCAGGTCGAACTGCGGCATCCCGGTATCAGACCTGGTCTGCCACCGGGACGGGAAGTGCTTGGCCACTTCCGGAAATCCGGGGAGCGTGGTTCGGGGTGGAGTGGCCGGCCCGGTGCGCGGGCAGCGCCGGGGGAACGAACGCGAGCCCCGTACTCGCCGCCCGACTCGGTCGATCTGATCACCGGGGGCGCCCGGGGAACTACGATGGGTGTCCACGGGGCGCGCACGGGGAGGACGCATGGCGGGGTGGCGGAACGCGTTGGTCGGGGTCGGGGCGGCTCTGGTCACGAGCGCGGTGGGGGTGGCGGTGAACCTGGCCACCGACTGGCGGACGAACCTCGTCGCCTGGGGTGCGGTCGTCGGGTTGTCGGTGGTCGCCGGGCTGGTCGCGACCTGGGCGGTTCCTGCCGCGCGGTCGGCGGGCCGGGACTCGGAGTCGCACCCGGCGCCGCCGGGTCGGGCCGCTGACCCGGCGGCGGGCGATGGTGACGGCGACGTGCGGAACACCATCAGCGGCACGGTGCACGGCTCGGTGGTGCAGGCGCGCACCGTGGAGGGCGGTGTCCACCAGTACGGGCCCCCGCCGAGCCGGAACGGCCGGCGCTGAGGTCGCCGTCGACGGTGTGGCCGGGCGCGCACCCCTCGTGCCGGTCCGCGAACCGCCGGCACGAGGGGTGGCGGGTTCTCGTCCATCCCGGGGCGGGTCGTCTTCTCCGGGGGGCGGGTGCGAGTTGGTGATTCGGCCGCACCGGGCCGACCGGCCCCGGCGGGTCGGCGTCCGGAGGGGCCGCACCGCGCTGCCACCGGTCGTCGACGAGGGCGACCGGATTCGTGCCGGGGGTGGTGAGCTGGATCGTTCGGGTGGCGGCCCCGAGGTGGAGCCCCGGGGGCTGACCCCGGCCTGACCCCGGGCATCCGATCCGGTCCCGTCATCGGTCGGGAGAGGACGGGGCCGGCCCTCCGGTCCTTGGGTTTCCCCGGCGCCGGACCCCGGGCTCCCGGGAACGGGATCGACGGCACGCGCCCCGCGCGGTGCCGGGGACGACCCACGGCACCGGGCCCGCGTCGTGGTGGCCGGCCGGTTCGGGTGAGGATGGGAGCAGGCACCGTCGTCGCGCGCTCGTCCCGGGCCGCCGGCACGACGCCGGGCACCGCCCACCGAGACCGAGAACAGGACCTTCCATGCTCCCGTCCTGGCCGTCCACGCCGGACAACCCCAGCCGGGACGACCCAGGTCGCGGCGACGACAGCCCGTCCCCACCCGACCCGAGCCGGCACGGCCGGACCGCCGTTCCGCTCATTCCGCTGGTCGCGCTGGTCGCGCTGGTCGCGGTGCCGTTGGCCGTCGTGGCCACCGCCCCCGACGTCGAAGCGGTGCGGGCCTGGGTGGCGGCGACGGGACCGTTGGCCGCCCCGGCGTTCCTGGTGGCGTTCGTCCTCGGTTCGGTGATCGCCCTGCCCAAACCCGTGCTGAGCGTGGCGGCCGGTCTGCTGTTCCCGGCCGGTCCCGCCGTGGCGTTGACCGTGCTCGGGTCGACCGGTGGGGCGGTGCTGTCGTTCCTGCTCGCCCGCCGGCTGCGCCGACCGGCCCTCGGGGAGGTGGTGGACCGGCCCGGGATGCGGCGGCTGGCCGAGGTCCTCGACCGGGGCGGGCTGGTCGGCATCCTCCTCCTGCGGCTGGCCCCGGTGCTGCCCTTCGCCCTGGTCAACTACGGTGCGGGGCTGCTGGGCACCCGGTTGCCGCCCTTCGCGCTCGGCACCGCCCTCGGTGTCATCCCCGCGAGCGTGGGCTACGTCCTGGTCGGTGACCTCGCCGCCGCGTACCTCGGACCGCCCGCACTGGTGGCCGTGGCGGTGTTCGCCCTCGCCGGAGGGGCGGTACACCTCGTTCGACGGCACCGTCGACACCGGCGCCCACCGCCCGGGCCCTGACGCCTCCCGACCACGCCGCGCCTCCCGGGGCCCGTCCCCGACGACCGGGCGCCGGCGCGGGCCAGCGCGTTCCGCCGATCGGATCCGTCAACGTTGTCATCACGGGCGCGCGGGAATCGCGGCCGATTCTACGAAAAGAACACGAGTCCAACAACAGCCCCATTCGGACGGTATTCCAGGAGGCCGCAAGCTGCCGGTCAGTCGCTGTCGCTCACCCGAACGGCAGGGCGCGCACCGGCAGAACGAGCAGTCCGGACGTGACTGTTGACTTCCTCAGTGGAACAACACTAAGAAAGCCCCAGAAGAAACCTCAGGGAAACAGGTGGAACATTTCGGCGCCGCCGCGGAACCGCGCGCGACGCCGCGACGGATTCGCTGACGGAAGGGTTTTCCGATGCCGGGCTCACCATCGACTGGTTCGGCGTCGACCGCGTCGAACGACGCGATTCCCCGTTCGACACGCGCGCCGCGCCGCCGCTCCGTCCTGACCGCGCTGGCCGCCACCGCCGCGTTCACCGCCGCAGCCTGCTCCGGTGACGCCGCGACCGGAACGGCGACGAACTCCCTCACCATCTACGACGGCGCCACCGGCCAGTTCTCCAGCAACTTCAACCCGTTCCTGGAGACCTCCAACGGCGCGGCGCGGGGCATCATCTACGAGACGCTGCTGTTCTTCAACCGCGCCGCCGCCGACGACGTCCGGCCCGTCCTGGCCGAGGACCACTCGTGGTCCGAGGACGGCACCACCGTCACCTTCACCCTCCGTGAGGGCGTCCGCTGGTCCGACGGTGAACCGTTCACCAGCGACGACGTCGTCCACACCTTCGAGGCGATGGCCGAGCACCCCGGGCTGAACAAGGCTGCCCTGCCCATCGTGTCCGCGACCGCCCACAGCGACACCGAGGTGTCGATCACGCTCGACCGGCCCTCCTACAGCGACCTGTGGTTCATCGCCGGCCAGACCTACATCGTCCCGGAACACCTCTGGGCCGACCTCGAGGACCCGGTCACCCACCTCAACTCCGACCCCGTCGGAACCGGGGCGTTCGCCCTCGACTCGTTCTCCGCGCAGAGCATCGGTCTGGCCGCGAACACCGACTACTGGGACCCGGAGAAACCCCACCTGGACACCGTGCGGTTCGTCTCCCACAGCGGGAACCAGACCGCGCTCTCCGCGTTGCAGGCGGGTCAGGTCGACTGGTCCGGGATCTTCATTCCCGATGTGGAGAACACCTTCGTCAACCGGGCCGAGGGGAACGTCTCCCTCGCCGTCCCGCAGTTCATCACCGTGTTGATGCCCAACCTGGAGGAGGGCCCGACCCGGGACCGGGCGGTCCGCGAGGCCATCTACCACGGAATCGAACGCGAGCAGATCAATGATCTCGCTTTCGAGGGATACCACGAACTCCCCTCACCGGCGCAGATCATCCTGCCCCGCGACGAGGTGTGGCTCGCCGAGGAGTTCCGGGACGAGTTCGCCGGCCACGATCCCGACCGGGCCCGCCGGATCCTTGAGGACGCCGGCTACGAGGAGGGCGGCGACGGCGTGTTCGTCTCCCCCGACGGCGACCGCCTCAGCCTGGCCGTGAAGGTCGTCACCGGCTACACCGACCAGATCAACGCCATCCAGGTGATGACCGAGCAGCTCGCCGAGGTCGGCATCGAGCTGCGCACCCAGGAGGTCTCCCGGGCCGCCTTCGTGTCGGACCGGGACAACGGCCGGTTCGAACTCGCCATCGACAGCCTCTACGGCGGCCCCGACCCCTTCGGCCTCTACGACGACTTCCTGAACAGCGCCGCCGCCGCGCCCATCGGCGAACCCGCATCGAAGAACTACGCCCGGTTCCGCGACGACGAGGTCGACGAGGCCCTCACCCGCATCGCCGGCACCGACGACGGGGAGCAGCACCGCGAGGCCTACGCGACCATCCAACGCCGTGTCGCCGAGGAACTGCCCTACATCCCCGTGCTCCAGACCCACGGCGTCGCCCAGTTCGCCGGCGGCAGGGTTACCGGTTGGCCCACCGAGGACGACCCGTACGCGCTGCCCATGCCCTACAGCTATCCCGACATCGGCATCGTCACGGCCACCCTGCGTCCCGCCGGGTGACGCGGTGATCCCCACCGGCATGGCGGGCGGCGGCGCGCACCGCACCCGCCCGGCGGCTCCCGGCCCGCGCACCGCCACCCGGCGAGCCACCTCGGGCCGATCCCCGCGCGGCGGGAGGTGAGCATGCGGCATCTGCGACGCAAACTCGCCTTCTACCTGGTCGCGCTATGGGCCGCGGTCACCGTGAACTTCCTGCTGCCCCGCCTCATGCCGGGCGATCCCGTCGACGCGTTGCTCTCCCGCATGCAGCAGACGGGGGGAGCGGTCAGCCCCGAGGCCCGCCAGGCGCTGGAGGTGATGCTCGGGTCCGGTGGGCAGGAGAACCTGGCCGCCCAGTACCTGACCTACCTGGGCAACCTCCTGCGCGGCGACTTCGGGGTCTCCGCCACCTACTTCCCGACCCCGGTGTCCACCGTCCTCACCCAGTCCCTGCCCTGGACCCTGGTGCTCGTCGGCCTGTCCACGGTCGTCTCCTTCGTCCTCGGCGTCACCCTCGGCGCGCTCGTCGGCTGGCGACGCGGCCGGTGGTCCGACGCGCTGGTGCCCGCCACCACCTTCCTCGCCGCCGTGCCCTACTTCTGGCTGGCGCTGGTCCTGGTGTTCGTGTTCGGTGCCACCCTCGGCCTGTTCCCCCTCACCGGCGGCTACGACTACGGCCTCGAGGTCGGGTTCAGCGGGCCGTTCCTCGCCTCCGCCCTGCACCACGGGCTGCTGCCGGCGATCACGATCGTCCTCAGCTCCGTGGGCACCTGGTTGCTGGGCATGCGCAACATGACGGTGTCCACGATGGCGGAGGACTACGTCCTCACCGCCCAGGCGAAGGGGCTGCGGCCCCGCCGGGTCCTCGTGACCTACGCGGCCCGCAACGCCGTCATCCCCAGCCTCGCGAGCTTCGCGATCTCGCTCGGCTTCGTCGTCAGCGGCTCCATCGTCACCGAAGCCGTGTTCTCCTACCCCGGCATCGGGTTCACCCTGCTCCAGGCGGTGCAGAACAACGACTACCCGCTCATGCAGGCCGTCTTCCTCGTCATCACCCTCGCGGTGCTCGGAGCGAACCTGCTCGTCGACCTGCTGCATGCGGTGATCGACCCCAGGACACGGCAGACAGGGGGACGGTGAGGATGACGGTGACCAGCGGGCGGCCCGGCGCCCCCACCCCACCGGCCGTCGCCGCCCCCGGGGCGCGCCGCCGGTGGATGCCCCGTGACGGCCGGGCCCGCGTCGGGCTCGCCGTCATCGCCGGGTTCGTCCTCGTCGCGGTCGTCGGCCCGTTCCTGGTGACCGGGGCCAGCGGTATCGGACCCGACCCGCTCGCCCCGCCCTCGGCCCAGCACTGGCTGGGCACCACCCAGACCGGGCAGGACGTCCTGGCCCAACTCGTCGTCGCCACCCGGGGTTCCCTGCTCGTCGGTGCCCTCGCCGGTCTGCTCGCGACCGTGCTGTCGATCGTGGTCGGCGTGGTGGGCGGCTACGTCGGGGGCCGCGTCGACGAGGCGCTGTCGCTGCTCAGCAACGTCACCCTGGTCATTCCCAGCCTGCCGTTGGTCATCCTCGTCACCCACTACCTCGACGGCGGCGGGATCCTCGCGATCTCCGTCGTCATCGGCCTGACCAGCTGGGCCGCCTCCGCCCGGGTGCTGCGGGCCCAGACCCGGTCCGTCCGGGCCCGCGACCACGTCGCCGCCTCCCGGGCCCTCGGGGAACGCCCCTGGCGGATGGTCCTCGTCGAGGTCGTGCCCAACCTGCTGCCCGTGATCGCCGCCCAGTTCGTCTTCGCGGTGATCTTCGCGATCCTCACCGAGGCCGGCCTGTCCTTCCTGGGGCTGGGCGGCGTGGACCACCTCACCTGGGGGACGATGCTCTACTTCGCGCAGAACGCGCAGGCCCTCGCCATCGGCGCCTGGTGGTGGTTCATCCCTCCGGGGTTGGCCATCGCCCTCCTGGGGTGCGCGTTGTCCCTGCTCAACCTCAGCCTCGACGAGGTCATCAACCCGAGGCTGCGGGGAAGTCGCTCCCGCCGTGACCGCCGCGCGGCCCGGCGCCCCGCCCAGCCCAGGGAGGAGCGGTGATGGGAGACCACCACGACACCGGCCGACCGGTGCTCTCCGTGCGGGGGCTGCGCGTCGACTACCAGCTCGACCCGCCCGTCCACGCCGTCCGCGACCTCAGCCTCGTCCTCCGCCGGGGCGAGGTCCTCGGCGTCGCCGGTGAGAGCGGCTGCGGCAAGTCCACCCTGGCCTACGCCGTGAACCGGCTGCTGCGCCCCCCGGCCGAGGTCGTCGGCGGGTCGGTCGTCTTCCACGGACCCGACGGCCACGACACCGACGTCCTCGCCCTCACCGGTGAGGCGCTGCGCTCCTTCCGCTGGCGGCGCGTGGCCATGGTGTTCCAGGGCGCGATGAACGCCCTCAACCCGGTGCTCACCATCCACACCCAGCTCACCGACGTCCTCGCCGCCCACGAACCCGGCAGTCGGCGGCGGGACCGCGCCCGCCGCTGCGCGGAACTCCTCAGCCTCGTCGGCGTGCACCCGGACCGGGCTCGGAGCTACCCGCACGAACTGTCCGGTGGCATGCGGCAACGCGTCATGATCGCCATGGCCCTCGCGCTCAACCCGGACGTGCTGGTCATGGACGAACCCACCACCGCTCTCGACGTCGTCGTCCAACGCGACATCCTCCGGGAACTCGGCCGGCTCCGGGAACGGTTCGGTTTCGCCCTCGTCCTCATCACCCACGACCTGTCACTGCTGCTGGAGATCAGCGACCGGATCGCCGTCATGTACGCGGGGCGGGTCGTCGAGGAGGGCACCGCCACCCGGCTGCTCACCGCACCCCGCCACCCCTACACCACCGGCCTGCTCGGCTCGTTCCCCAGCCTCACCGGGCCCCGCCAGGACATGCGCGGCATCCCCGGGCAGCCCCCGGACCTCACCCAGGCCCTCGACCACTGCGCCTTCCACGACCGCTGCCCCCACCGCCGTGACGTCTGCGCCCACCAGCGGCCCCCGCTCGGCCCGGCCCCCGCCGCCGGCGAGCACCCCACCCCCGGTGGAGGCGAGCACCCCACCCCCGGTGGGGGCGCGCACCTGGTCGCCTGCCACGCCTGGCACCCCGACCGCTACGGGGCACCGGCCCCGACCGCGCTCCGCCACGGCACCTTCCGGCCCACCCACACCGCCGAGGTGGTCGACCCATGAGCAGACTCGCCGCCCACGGCCTCGTCCGCGAGTTCCGCCTCCCCGGCCGGAGCCGCCGACATCCCCTGCGGGCCGTCTCCGACGTCTCCCTCGAACTCCACGCCGGCGAAACCGTCGCCCTCGTCGGCGAGAGCGGCAGCGGCAAGTCCACCGTCGCCCGCATCCTCGCCCGCCTCGACACCCCCGACGCCGGGACGATCCTGCTCGACGGCCAGCCCGCCACCCCAGGACGGCGGGGCCTGCGCCACCACCACCGCCAGGTGCAGATCGTCTTCCAGGACCCCTTCGCCTCCCTCAACCCGTTCCACACCGTCGACCACCACCTCCGCCGCCCCCTGCGGCTCCACCACCCCGCCCTCGGCCGCGCCGAGGAGGACGAGCGGATCCACCACCTCCTCGACCGCGTCAACCTCGTGCCCGCCGGCCGTGTCGCCGCCGCCCACCCCCACGAACTGTCCGGCGGCCAACGGCAGCGCGTCGCGATCGCCCGCGCCCTCGCCTGCCGACCCGGTGTGCTGCTCGCCGACGAACCCGTGTCCATGCTGGACGTCTCCATCCGGTTGGAGATCCTGCGCCTCCTCGACCGGCTGCGCGCCGAGGACGACCTCGCCGTCCTCTACATCACCCATGACCTGGCCACGGCCCGGCACTTCGCCCACCGCATCCTCGTCATGTACCGGGGGGAACTCGTGGAGAGCGGCCCCAGCGACGCCGTGATCCTCGACCCGCGCCACCCCTACACGCGGCTGCTCGCCGCCGCGGCCCCCGACCCGCGCCGCCGGGGCACCAGCGCCCTCGCCGGCCCTGACCTGCCCGTGACCCGCGTCGAGGTGCCCGGCGGCACCGACGCCGGTGGCTGCCCCTTCCTCGACCGCTGCCCCCAGGCGATGCCCCGCTGCCGGCTGCGCCCCCCGCTGGTCCCCCTCGGCGGTGGTCGCACCGCCCGCTGCTGGCTGCACGCCGCCGACACCGACCCGGCCGGTTCGCCGCCCGGCCCGGCGACCACCCGGCCACCAGCGCCCCCCACCGCGCGACCCGATCCCTGACACCAGGTCACCCGGCCGCCGCCGGGCGGCCCCCACCCCCGGCACGACGAGGACGAAGGAGACGCCCATGCGGATGGAGCTGCACGACGGCTGGACGGTGCGCGCCGTCCGGGGACCAGCCCCGGACGCCCTGGCCGACCGCGAGGTACCCGCCACGGTGCCCGGCTGCGTGCACACCGACCTGCTGGCGCTCGACCTCATCCCCGACCCCTACCAGGACCGCAACGAGGCGGAACTCCACTGGATCGGCCGCACCGACTGGCGCTACCGCACCACCTTCGACTGGGAACCCGGCGACGGCACCGAACGCGTCGACCTCGCCTGCGCCGGCCTCGACACCATCGCCCGCCTCGAACTCAACGGGCATGTCATCGCCGGCACCGCCAACATGCACCGCGCCTACCGGTTCGACGTCACCGACCAGCTCCGCGCCGGACCCAACGAACTCACCGTCACCTTCACCTCCGCCCTCGACCACGCCGACCGGGTCCGCGAGCTCCTCGGGCACCGCCCGCACACCAATCACCACCCCTACAACCAGATCCGCAAGATGGCCTGCAACTTCGGGTGGGACTGGGGGCCGGACCTGGTCACCGCCGGCATCTGGCGCCCCCTGGCCCTCGAACGCTGGCACGGCGCGCGCCTCACCTCGGTGCGCCCGCTGGCCACCGTCGACGCCGACGGCGACGGGGTCGTTCACGTCCACGTCGACGTCGACCGCGCCCCGGGCCACGACGACGAGCTGCCCGTCACCGTCCACGTCGGCGTGGTCGCCGCCGCCGGCGTCGTCCCCGCCGGCGCGACCACCACCACGATCGAGGCCCGCGTCGACCAGCCCCGGCGGTGGTGGCCCCACGGCTACGGCGACCAACACCGCTACCCGGTCGACGTCGCCCTCACCGTCGAGGACCAACCCACCCCGGACAACGGCGATCTGACCACCTGGGCCGGCGAGGTCGGGTTCCGCAGCGTCCGCCTCGACACCGAACCCGACGAACACGGCACGCCCTTCACCTTCGTCGTCAACGACGTCCCCGTCTTCGCCCGAGGCGTCAACTGGATCCCCGACGACTGCTTCCCGCACCGTGTCGACGCCGCCCGCTACCGGCAGCGGCTCGCCCAGGCCCGCGACGCCGGGGTCAACCTGGTCCGCGTGTGGGGCGGCGGGATCTACGAGTCCGACGACTTCTACGACGCCTGCGACGAACTGGGCATCCTCACCTGGCAGGACTTCCTCTTCGCCTGCGCCGCCTACCCCGAGGAGGAGCCGCTGCGGTCCGAGGTCGAGGCGGAGGCCCGCGACGCCATCACCCGCCTGGCGCCCCACCCCAGCCTCGTGCTGTGGAACGGCAACAACGAGAACATCTGGGGCCACCACGACTGGGGGTGGCGGGACCAGCTCGGCGACCGCACGTGGGGAGCCGGCTACTACCACCGGCTCCTGCCCGACCTCCTCGCCGAACTCGACCCCACCCGGCCCTACTCCGCCGGCAGCCCCTGGTCGTTCTCCCACGACATCCACCCCAACGACCCGGCCCACGGCGCCACCCACATCTGGGACGTGTGGAACCAGCGGGACTACACCGCCTACCGCGACCACGTGCCCCGCTTCGTCGCCGAGTTCGGCTTCCAGGGGCCACCCGCGTACGCGACCCTGCGGGCCAGCCTCAGCGACGACCCCCTCCGGCCGGACAGCCCGGGCATGCTCGCCCACCAGAAGGCCGAGGACGGCAACGGCAAACTCGCCAGGGGGCTCGCTGAGCACTTCCCCGAACCCCAGGACTTCGACGACTGGTTCTGGGCGACCCAGCTCAACCAGGCCAGGGCCCTGCGGTTCGGGGTCGAGCACTTCCGCTCCCACGCGCCCCGCTGCGCCGGGACCGTGTGGTGGCAGCTCAACGACTGCTGGCCCGTCACCTCCTGGTCGGTGGTCGACGGCCAGGGCCGCCGCAAACCCGCCTGGTACGCGCTGCGCGCCGCCTACCAGGACCGGCTCGTCACCGTCCGCCCCCGCCCCGGTGGGCTCGCCGCCGTGCTGTGCAACGAGACCGACGAACCCTGGACGACCCGGCTCGTCGTCGCCAGGACCGCGTTCGCCGGTGCCGTCCTCGGCGAGGTCCGCCACCAGCTGACCGTGCCCCCCAGGGCCGTGCACGAGGAACCGCTGCCCGACACGATCACCACCGCCACCGACCCGGCCGCCGAACTGCTCGTCGCCACCGCCGGTGACGTGCGCGCGACGTGGTTCCACCTGCCCGACCTGGAACTGGCCCTGCCCGTCCCCGAACTCACCACCGCCGTGGAGGCCCTGGAGGACGGCTACCGGGTCGAGGTCACCGCCGGGACCCTCGTCCGGGACCTCGCCCTGCTCGCCGACCGGGTCGCCCCGGACGCGGAGGTGGACGACATGCTCGGCACGCTCCTGCCTGGGGAGAGCACCAGCATCGTGGTGCGCACCGCCCTGCCCGTGGACCCCGAGGACCTGGTGGCGCCGCTGGTGCTGCGCTCGGCCAACCAACTGCTGCGCTGAGCGGCGGACTGGTCACCGGGGTCGTGAAGCCGGCGGGTCGAGGCCCGCCGGCCCGCTCCCCTCGGTGGGCCCGCTCCCGGGCCCCGGGAGTCGGAGAGCTCGGCCCCCTCCGGCTCCGGAGTCCTGATCTCGGGCTGCCGGGTTCCGCGGTTCGGTGTCCTCGGGGCGCGGGCCGCCTGGGGAGCTCGGGGCGGGGCTGCCGGGTCCGTCGCCTCCTGCGTGCGGGACGGTCACGGCCCCTCGACGGTGTGCGTGCCGGTGCGCGGCGGCCGCCGCCACGCCGTCCACCGGCGCACTCCGCCGGCCCGGGAGCGAGGGGGTGTCCCTACGGGTTTTCGGCAAACGGCTGACACGGCGGAGGCCTGCGCGGATGCCGTCGTGGGCACCACTACCGGGCATGGCGCACAGGACTCGCGACGCCAGCTCACCGAGGAGATCGTCGCGGCGGGCGAGGGCTCCCCGTCGCCTCCGCGCGGGGCAGCTGGCACCATGTCGCGGTGAGCACCGGAAACGGCAGTGCCGACCCCCAGACGACGACGGCCCGCGCGGTCGCGGCGGCCACGGAGGCCGCCCGCGAACTGGGTGTCGAGGTGACCGAACCCCGCGTGCTCTACGAGGCGTTCTCCGTGGTGGTGCACCTGGCGCCCGCACCGCTGGTCGCCCGGGTGCCGACCGTGCTGCCGGCGGTGCCGAGCTGGAACCTGGACCTGCTGACCGCCCGCCAGCGCAACGAACTGGACGTGACGGCGTGGCTGGCGGAGCAGGGCGTGCCCGTGGCGGGGCCCTCCTCGCTCGTGCCGAGGGAGCCGGTGCGCGGGGACGGGTTCTCGATCACCTACTGGCGCTACCTCACGCCCCTCCCCGACCTCGAACCGGACTACGCGCCGAAACCGGAGGCCGTCGCGGAGCTGCACGCGCACCTGCGCGGGTATCCGGGTGACCTGCCCTTCCTCACGACCTTCACCGAGTTCGTCCCCGAGGCGCTGCGGGTGCTGGAGTCCAGGCCGGACCTGCTGCGCCCCGAGGACGTCGACCGGGCTCGCCGGGAATGGGCCGTCCTGGCCCCGGTGGTGGGGTCGCGGGAGAGGTTCGAGGCGGAGTTCCCCGGGGTCGACCTCCAGCCGGTGCACGGCGACGCGCCCTCGTACAACCTGATCCGCGCGGAGGAGGGCACCGTCTACGCGGACTTCGAGCTGGTCTCGATCGGCCCCCGGGAGCGGGACATGGCCTTGACCGGTGAGGAGGCGGTGGCGGCCTACGACGTGGCTGCGGCCCGCCACGGGCTGCGCCCCCTGGACCGGCGGGTGCTGGCCGTGGTGGAGAACCTGGGCATGTTGGAGGCGGTGTCCTCGCTGGCGCTGGTGGACCAGCTGCCGTTGTTGGCCGAGGCGTTGCCGCCGATGGTGGAGCAGTGGCGGTCCTCGGAGTTCGCCGGCGGCCTCGGGCGGCACTCCGACTGATCCGACGTCTCCCCGTCCCCGTCTCCGGACGGGGCCGGGCGGCTCGCCGCCTCGGCTCGGTGGCCCGGTGGGATCACCGCGCTCACCGGCCACCAGCCTCGACGCCACCAGCTCGACAGCCACCAGCCGACCGGCTCGGGCGTCGGGCGAAGCGGGCGAACGCGAGACGGCCGAGCAGGGCGGCGGGCGGTCCGCCCCACACGCGGCCGGGGACCCGCGCGGCTCGGGTACGGACGCCATCGGGGGTGCGAGCGACTCGATGGGAGGTGGGCGGGGGTCACCCCCGGAGGTGCGGTCGGGGCGGGTCCCCGGTCAAGGCGTGACAGTTCGTGCCGACAGTCGGAGGAAGTTACTCCCCAGAGGAGTGGTTGACCCTCGTTGAGGTGGGATCATGTCGGGATCGCCGACGCACGGTCGAGAATGAACCCTTCGTGTCGCCCTCACCGGGCTCGGCATCTCCCACGTCCCCCTACCAGGAACGAGGACGTTCCCCGATGACGACACCTGGA
The DNA here is from genome assembly GCF_000429185.2 of Actinoalloteichus caeruleus DSM 43889. Taxonomy (GTDB): domain Bacteria; phylum Actinomycetota; class Actinomycetes; order Mycobacteriales; family Pseudonocardiaceae; genus Actinoalloteichus_B; species Actinoalloteichus_B caeruleus. The sequence continues at coordinate 2,260,000 of NZ_AUBJ02000001.1, forward strand.
CCACTCTCCCGACTCCGGAGCGGTGCCGCCGCGCTGGCCGTGCTCGCCGCGACGGGTGTCGCCCTGACACCGGCCACGGCCGCCGCCCAGGCCCTTCCGCCCTACAGCTCGCCCGACGCCGCGCCCGTGGCCCGCGCCGCCGAACCGACCGCCTCCCCGCTGCTGGCCTGGCCGGCGCCGCTCGCGCTGGCGCTGTCGGCCGACGGCCGCGCGGAGACGGACCGGGCGGTGGGAGCCCTCCTCCCCCGCGCCGACCAGGACGCCGACCCCGCCAAGCCGGGGCTGCTGGTCGCCCTCGCGCCGGGGCTGCCCACACTGTTCCTGACCCCCGGGTCCGACTGACCCCCGCGTCGCGCACGGGCGGCACCCAGCGAACACTCGCCGCTGCCGGTGGAGTCCCTGGTCGCGGCCTGCCACGTGAGCCCGCTCCCCGAGCGGCGTGAGCGCTTCCCCACCCGTCCGTCGCGGACCCCCGTGGTGCTCTCCGGTCCTGGCACGGGTCCAGGACGACGCGGCGCTCGGAGACCGCCGCCGGTCCGTGCCCGTTCCCACCCGTGGCGCGCGCCTGGCGGCACCGAGGCGTCGCGGCCGATGGGTCCCGCGTTACTCGCCGGGTGGGACGTGACGGGAGACCAACGCGTGCGGGACACGCCGGTGCTGGGCAGCGCGTGCGGCGAGTCCGGTCCACCACCCGCGGGGAACGTGTTCTCCGCCCGGCGGGGTGGCACGGCGTGCGCGGCCGCGCGGCGGAGCGCGCCCTGGCTCGCGCCGGCACCCACCGCGTCCGCCAGCCCCTCGGCGAGCGACCTCAACACCGAACCCGGGCACCGGCGACCTCCCCGGAACGCGGCCGGGCGTACGCCCACGTTCGCGCGCGGTCCGGTCGCTGACGGCGACGAGGTCCGGTCAGGCGGCGAGGAGCCGCTCGGCGAGCGCGGTGTGGGTGACCAGCGTGCTGATGAACCGTCCGCGCAGGGCGGCCCGCAGCGCCTCGGCCTTCTCCGCGCCGTAGGCGAGCGCGATGACCTCGGGGGTGGCGCGCAGCTGTTCGACGCTGACGCCGATCGTGCGCCGTTCCAGTCCGTCCGTGACCACCCGTCCCTCGCCGTCGAGCAGGTTGCCGCAGAGTTCGGCGCGGACGCCGAGTTCGGCGAGCCTCCGCTGTTCGTCCTCGCCGAGGACGTCGTGCACGGTGGATTCGCCGGGGCCCCAGCCGCCCACGGCGATGACGGCCGTGTCGAGCTGGTCGTAGTAGCTGAGGGCCTTGGCGACGCTGGGGTCGCCGCACAGCGCGGCCGCGGTGGCCTCGTCGGCGACCACGAGGGGCGCGTAGTAGATGACGGCGGTGCCGCCGCCGGCCTGGGCGGCGCTGCGGGTCAGTTCGAGGCTGTTGTCGGAGACGCCGGGTTGGGGGATGGCCCCGCAGAGCTGCACGACGGTGCAGTGCGGCAGTGATCGCAGTTCCCTGCTCATCCGCTGGAGGGAGCGGCCCCAGGCCACGCCGAGCACGGCGTTGTCGGCGACGAGTTCGGTGAGCACGGTGGCGGCGAGGCGGCCGACCTGGTCGCGCAGGTCGATCGGGTCCTCGTCGTGGGTGTCGGCGACGACGACGTTGCGCAGGCCGAAGTGGACGCGCAGCCGTTGGGAGAGTTCGGTGTCGATGTCGGCGGTGCGGCCGATCTCGATGCGGACGAGACCGGTGGCCCTGGCCCGGTCGAGGAGCCTGGCGACCTTGAACCTGCTGAGCCCGAACTCGGCCGCGATCTGCACCTTCGAGAGCCCGTCCAGGTAGAAGCGGCGGGCGATCGCCGCGGCCAACACCAGTTCGGCGGGGCCCCACTCGGTCGATGGCACAGCAGGTTCGGACATCCGACGAATCCTACTCACGGTCTCCGTTTCCCATCGCCGACGGCGGAACAGTTGACACCGCACCGATGCCGGTATTCACTCTACGCCACAGATGTGCACGAATGTGCTCATATGAGCATCAAAGGTGAGGTCATGCGAGCAGCGGTGATTGACGTACCCGGAACCGTCCGTGTGGGGGAGGTGCCGGATCCGACACCGACTCCCGACCAGATCGTCGTGAAGGTCGAAGCCTGCGGGATCTGCGGCACCGACCTGCACATCGCGGACGGTGAGTTCCCGCCCTCGCCCTACCCGCTGGTCCCCGGCCACGAGTTCGCCGGCGAGGTCGTCGAGGTCGGTTCCGGCGTGGCCACCGGGATCACGGTCGGCGACCGGGTCGCCGTCGACCCGTCCCTGTTCTGCGGCTACTGCACCCCCTGCCGGGCCGGGCACGGCAACCTCTGCGCCAACTGGGGCGCCACCGGTGACACGGTCAACGGCGCCTTCGCCGAGTTCGTGGCCGTGCCGGCCGACACCGCGTACACGCTGGCCGAGACGACCAGCTACGCCGACGGCGCGCTCGTCGAACCGCTGTCCTGCGCGGTGCACGGCGTGCGCACCCTGGGCGTCGAGGTCGGGGAACGCATCCTCGTGGTCGGCACCGGCACAATGGGCCTGCTGATCATCCAGCTGCTCACCCGCGCCGGCGCGCGGGTGTACGCGGTGGACCGCAACACCGCCCGCCTGCCGATGGCCGAGCGGCACGGAGCCGTGGCCACGGCCACCAGCATCGAGGAGCTGGACACCGCTCCCTTCGACGCCGCCGTGGACGTGACCGGCGCGCCGCCGGCCATCGAGGGCGCCTTCGACGCGCTCCGCCGGGGCGGCCGGCTCCAGATCTTCGGCGTGGCGGCGGATACCGCCCGGATCAGCCTCTCCCCGTTCCGCATCTACAACGACGAGATCCGCATCGTCGGTTCGATGGCGGTGCTGCACAGCTTCGGCGCCGCGCTGAACCTGATCGAGTCCGGTCTGATCGACACCACCGGGCTGGTCAGCCACACCCTGCCGCTGTCGTCCTTCCCGTCGGCGCTGGAGATGGTGCGCGCCGGGACCGGCCTGAAGGTGCAGGTCTCCCCCACGCTGCTCGACCAGGACCAGACCACCGGTTCCTGACCCCGCCCCGCCCCTCGATCCGCTACCACGTCCTTCCGGGAGGACACCGATGTCCATCTCCGAACGCCGTTCGCCGGGCCGCCGAGGCCCGGCGCGCGTCGTCGCGGCCTTACTCACGGTCCCGGTGCTGCTGGGAGCCTGCGCTGGCGCCGGCGACCTCGGCAGTTCCGGCGACCGAACCCGCCTGACGGTCGCGATCGTGGCGAACCCGCAGATGGAGGACGCGATGACGTTGTCCTCCCAGTTCCGGGCCGCCAACCCTGACATCGACCCGGTGTTCGTCAGCCTGCCCGAGAACGAGGCGCGCGCCAAGATCACGGCGTCCGTCGCGACCGGCGGCAGCGAGTACGACATCGTGATGATCAGCAACTACGAGACGCAGATGTGGGCGGAGAACGGCTGGTTGGTAAACCTCCAGCCCTACATCGACGACAACCCCGAGTACGACGACGCGGACTTCATCCCCACGATCCGCGAGTCGCTGTCCTACGAGGGCGACATGTACTCGGTGCCCTTCTACGGCGAGTCGTCGTTCCTGGTGTACCGGGAGGACCTCTTCGAGGAGGCCGGGCTGGAGATGCCCGAGCAGCCGACGTGGGAGGAGATCGCCGAGTTCGCCAGCGTGCTGGACGACCCGGCCAACGGCCGGTCGGGCATCTGCCTGCGCGGGCTGGCCGGCTGGGGCGAGAACCTCGCCCCGCTCGGCACGGTCATCCACACCTTCGGCGGCCGGTGGTTCGACGAGGAGTGGAACGCGGCCCTGGACTCCCCGGAGACCGCCGCCGCCGTCCAGTTCTACGTCGACCTGGTGCGCGAGCACGGCCAGCCCGGCGCGGCCACCAGCGGCTACACCGACTGCCTGACCCGGTACAGCCAGGGCCAGACGGCCATGTGGTACGACGCGACCGCCATGGTCAGCGCCGTGGAGGACCCCTCGGAGAGCCTGGTCGCCGGGCAGAGCGGCTACGCGCCGGCCCCGGTCCAGGAGACCGACGGCGCGGGCTGGCTGTACTCCTGGTCGCTGAGCATCCCGGAGACCTCGGAGCACAAGGACGAGGCGTGGCGGTTCATCCAGTGGGTGACCGACAAGGACTACCAGCGGCTGGTCGGTGAGGAGCTGGGCTGGTCCCGGGTCCCGCCGGGCGCGCGGCTGTCCACCTACGAGATCCCCGAGTACTCGGAGGTCGCCGGCGCGTTCGCCGAACCGACCCTGGAGGCGCTGGCCAGCGGCGACGAGAGCAACCCGACGACGCTGCCCATCCCCTACGAGGGGATCCAGTTCGTCCGGATCCCGGAGTTCCAGGACCTGGGGACCCGCGTGGGTCAGCAGATCTCCGCCGCCGTCGCCGGTTCGGTGACGGTCGAGGAGGCCCTGGAGCAGTCCCAGCGGTACGCCGAGACCGTCGGCCAGACCTATCAGGGATGAGGTGTCGCTGGTGAGCACGGTGCAGACGGCGGAGAGACCAACTCCCGCCCCCGCGAGCATGACCCCGGAGATGAAGAAGGCCGTCCGGCGGACCGGGTGGGTGCGGCGCGCCCCCCTGATGCCGGCGCTGATCTTCGCGATCCTGGTGACGCAGCTCCCGTTCCTGCTGACGATCTTCTACTCGTTGCAGTCCTGGAACCTGGTGCGCCCGGGTTCCTCGGAGTTCGTCGGCCTGGCCAACTACGTCAACGTCTTCGCTGACAGCACCTTCCGGGGTGCGGCGCTGCGGACGATCCTCATCACCGGCGGCTGCGTACTGATCGCGATGCTGTTCGGTGTGCTGCTGGCGATCCTGCTCGACCGGCCCTTCCGGGGTCGGGGCGTGGTGCGGACCCTGCTGATCACCCCGTTCCTGGTGATGCCGGTGGCCGGGGCGCTGCTGTGGAAGACGACGATCTTCGACCCGCTGTTCGGGCTGCTGAACTTCGTCCTCAGCCCGTTCGGCGTGGACAGCGTGGCCTGGGTGTCGCAGTACCCGATGGCCGCGGTGATCACGGCCCTGGTGTGGCAGTGGACGCCGTTCATGATGCTGCTGGTCCTCGCCGGGCTCCAGAGCCAGGGCAAGGACGTGCTGGAGGCGTCGGCCACGGACGGTGCGAACCGCTGGCAGACCTTCCGCTGGGTGACGTTGCCGCACCTGCGGCGCTACATCGAGCTGGGTCTGCTCCTCGGTTCGATCTACGTGGTCAACACCTTCGACACCATCTACATGATGACCCAGGGCGGGCCGGGGACGTCCACGACGAACCTGCCCTTCTACCTCTACCAGCGGGCCTTCCTGGGCTTCGACGTCGGCCAGGCGGCGGCGCTGGGTGTGGTCACCGTGATCGGCACGATCATCGTCGCGACGGTGGCCATGCGGCTGATCTTCCGCAGCTTCTCCCGGGAGGACTCGTGAACGCATCGACCGAGTTGACGAGCGGACCGCGCCCGGCGGAGTCGAGGTCGGGCGCGCCGGCGGGCCGGCGCAAGCAGACCGGCTCGCAGCGGGCGGGTGGCATCGCGCTGACCACGCTCACCTGGGTGCTGGGGCTGGCGTTCTTCTTCCCGGTGCTGTGGATGGCGTTGACCGGGTTCAAGTCGGAGGCGGAGGCCTACAGCGACCCGCCGACGCTGTTCTTCGTCCCGACGTTGGAGCAGTACCGCAGCGTGTTCGACCGGGGGGTGCTGCCCTACCTGCTGAACTCGGTGTGGGCCACGCTGATCTCGGCGATCCTGGTGATCGTGCTGGCCACCCCGGCGGCGTACGCGCTGTCGATCAAGCCGGTCAAGCGCACCCAGGACGTGCTGTTCTTCTTCATCTCCACCAAGATGCTGCCGGTGGCGGCGGTCATCGTGCCGCTGTACGTCGCGGCGCAGCAGCTGTCGCTGGCGGACAACATCTGGACGCTGGTGATCCTCTACACGGCGATGAACCTGCCGATCGCGGTGTGGATGATGCGGTCCTTCTTCATGGAGGTGCCGAAGGAGATGTTGGAGGCGGCCCGGGTCGACGGGGCGACGCTCCCGCAGATGTTGCGCCAGGTCCTGATGCCGGTGGTGCTGCCGGGGGTGGCCGCGACGGCACTCATCTGCCTCATCTTCTCCTGGAATGAATTTTTCTTCGCCGTGAACCTGACGGCGGCCCGCGCCGCCACCGTGCCGGTGTTCCTGGTGGGCTTCATCACCAGTGAGGGCCTGTACTGGGCGCAGCTGTCGGCGGCGGCCACCCTGGCCTCGCTCCCGGTCATCCTCGCCGGCTGGGCCGCGCAGAAGCAGCTGGTGCGCGGTCTGTCGATGGGTGCGGTGAAGTGATCGGCCGTCACCGCGCGGTTCCCGCCGCGCGGTGACCTCGGACCCACTGAGCCCGTGCCGGCGTGCTCAGTGGTCCGACGCCCCCACCGGGATTCCCTGGTGGGTGCGGCGTCGGAGGAACGCCCCGGCGTGGCCGCCTCGCGCGGATCACGCCGGGGCGTTCGCACGTTCCGGGGTCCTTCCGAGGACGGCCCCGGGGTGGCGGTGCTCCCCCGACCACCGTCGAGGCCCGCCGGGTCGCCGTTGTCCCGCCGGGATGACCGGGCGCGGTCCGCTCCTGGCCCGGGGAGGGGCGGTCCGCACCGGGACGGGCGGTGTCCGGGCTCCGGGTACGGCGCTGGCCGTCGCCAGCTCCCGGTTTCGGCGGGCGCACCCGACCACCCGGGTGGACGCGGCCGCGCCCTGGCCCAGGCGCGGCGGGCGGTGCCCCTCAGCCCGCCGACGGGTCCGAGGAGGTCGTGCCGGAGGAGCGTGAACCCTCCCCGTCGGCCGGTCCCCGCCGGGACGGGGAAGCCCGTCCCGCGCCACGGCCCCGCGCGTGGGTGATCCAGCACTGGACGGCGATCACCACGCCGAGCAGGGCACCGAGCACGGCCGGCCAGTGCGTCCCGCCGCCCTCTGGGCGGTCCACGACGGCGCTCACCGCGAAGATGACCGCGCTGGCGGCGGCCGCGACGCCGGCCACGGCGAGGACGCGCTGGATCCAGGCTGGCGGGTGGGGTGCGGCCACGTGCTCACTCCAGGTGGTGTCGTCCTCGGGCCCAGGGCCTGGTGACGCCGGGCCAGCGGCCTTCGGTGCCTCGCGCGTGGACCTCGTCTCGGGAGACCGGCGGGGGTGGTGATCACGATACGCCGCCGGTGGCACCGCCCGTCCCGGGCGCGTCCGGCGGCGGGCGACGGTGGCTCGGCTGGGACGGCCCTGGGGCGGCGACATCGCCGGGCGGGGACTCCTCGGGGGAATCCGGGCCGGTCCGGTGCCCGGGGCGAGCGCGGTCACCCGGCCGGCGGCCCGAGCTCCTCCGCTCCCGAACGGCGGCGTTCCACCGCACCCAGTGGGCCACCGCCGACACGGCGAAGAGCGATCCGGTGGCGACGAACCACCCGTTGATCTCGCCGTTCTCCCGGTGGTGCAGGACAACGGCGACGGTGAACAGCAGGGCGGTGACGGTGTTGAGGACGGCGTTGATGACCAGGAGCCGGGGGCTCCACGGGGTACGACGACGTGGGGGCACTCCTCACCTCCCCGCCTCGCCGGCGTTCCGCCGGATCACCTCTTCCCGGCCGCGCATCCGCTCGTCGTCGCGGCGCATCTTCCGCCAGGCTCGTGAGCGCACCCAGGTGGTGCAGCCGAACGCCGCTGCCAGGGCGATCAGCCACGGCGCCGGCAGCTCCAGCAGTTCCCGGAGCCTGCCACCGTCGTGGACGGCGACCAGGGCGCCGATCAGCGCGAAGGCCACCACCAACCCCACGCCGGCCAGGACCCTGGCGCGGCGCGAGCGGAGGCGGGGCGGTGGGACATCGGTCTCGGACATGCGACACACTCCCGTCCGTGGGTTCGGCCAGTCACGGGCCGGGCGCGGCGGTCGCCGCCGATCTCCCGGAGCGCCCGGTGCGCGCCGAGCCCGTGGTGGTGGTCTCCCGAGGGGCGCGGCGCGGCCGTCGAACCCGGCACGCGCCACACCCGGAGCGGTTCAGCGGTCGACGTCGACGATGATCCGGTTGCCGAGCACCCGGAGCTCGTACTCGTTCTCGCCGTCGGTGCCGACGACGAACTCGAAGGTGCCGTTGGGATCGGCGAACAGGGTGGCGCTGGCGACCGTGGCGAGACCGCCGGCCGGCATGTCGAAGTTGGTGGGGTTCGCGCTCTCCAGGATGAGGGGGCGGTCGGCGATGCCGATGACCCGGATGAAGTCGGTGCCGGCCGGCGGGGCGTGGAGCCGGTCGTCGTCCGCGTTGGGCGGGTTCACGTTGGACACGGCCCGCACGTTCGTCAGGGTGACGCCGCCGTGGAACTCGGCCACCACCCGGTCGAAGTCGGGGTGGGCCCCCGCGCGGAACTCCACGCTCCCGGTCTCCACCGCCGTTCCCCTGCCGTCCGAGGCGGCCGGGGCCACCCCGTGGGGACCGCTCGCCGGGACGGCGTCCACCCCGCCCGGCGCCGGGGCGCCGCCGGCCTGGTCGGGTTCCGCCGTCGCGCAGGCGGTCGTCGCCGCGGCCAGGGCGAGGCCGCTGATCAGGGCACCCAGTCGTCTTCGCACAACACACCACCGTTCGTCGTCGTTGATCTTCGTCGTGTGTTCCAGGTACCCCGGCTGGTCGCGGTGTACACCCGGCCGCCGGGGGTTCGTGGTGGGGGCGGGGGCACCGGACGTTGCCCGGCGCCTGCCGTGCTCCCCGTGGGGGGTTCCGAGGCCCCCGCTACTGGTGGCCTCAGTCCTCGGCCCGGTAGCCGAGCCCGCCGTCCGCGTCGGACAACCGGAGCTGGTCGCCGCTGGTCTCGAACTCGACCTCGCCGCCGAGGGTGCTCAGCACGCGGTCGTCCTGGCGCTGGGCGAACTCGTCGTCGCAGGTCGCCTCCTCCGGCTCCAGGTCGACCACCTCCACTCGCCCGTCCGCCTCGCGCCAGGTGCCGGTGAACGCCCGGCAGCCGGTGGAGCCGGTGAAGGTGCCGTCGGCGGCGAAGCGGAGCGTGGCCGGGTCGCTGTGGGTGGAGGAGGCCGTCTCGCCGGTGATGACGGAGCCGAGGAGCCAGTCGGTGCCCACCAGCTCGGCGTCGGGGACCTCCGGCACGACCTCGAAGCGCAGTTCGACCTGCGATCCGGTCAGCACCAACGCGTCCCCGTCGCGGTGGGCCCCGCCGACCGCGGACAGGGCGGCGAGGTAGGTCATCTCCAGGTCCATCGTCGGCCCGTCGCAGCCCCGGGCCGTCACGCCGTCGAGGTTGATCCGGACACCGCCGTCGGCCGCGTCGACGGCCCCCGTGTAGAGGTTGCAGGCGGCGGTCCCGCGCACCTCGCCGTCGACCACGGAGAGGCTGACCGGGTCGGCGTCGTCGAGGTCGAACGGTCCCTCGGCCCCGGTGCCCGCGACCAGTGCCCACTCCCCCTCGAGCGCCGAGGACGCGCCAGGTTCGTGGCCACAACCGACCGCTCCGGCCAGGACCACGGCGAGGAGGGCGGTGACAGTGCGGCGTCGAACCATGATGACCTTTCCTTCGGGCGGCTGTGCCCCGAGGACGGGGGACGCCTCGGCGTGGGTTGCACGTCGGGAACGACGGGAACGGCACACCGCCCGACCCCGGTGGTTGGTGACCGGGACACGACGGCGGTCGGGTGTGCGGTTCCGGGTGGGGGTCAGGGCTTCGAACACCTCGGGTGGCGGGCCGTGCCGCCGCCAGGGTCGACGGAGCGATCACAACGCCATCCACCTCGCCCGCGTTCCCGGCGAACCGTCCCGTGCTCTGGGCCGGGGAGATCGGCCGGTCTCGCGGGTGGCGGGCGGCTCGGGGCGTCAGTGCTCGGTCCGGTAGACGAGCCCGCCGTCCGCACCGGACAGCCGGAGCCGGTCGCCGTCGATCTCGACCTCGACACCGCCGTCGAGGATGCTCCACACGCGGTCGTCCTGGCGTCGGGTGGCGTCGTGGTCGCAGAGCGGCTCCTCGGGCTCCAGCTCCGCCAGTTCCAGGTCCGCCACCTCCACTCGACCGGCCTCCTCACGCCAGGTGCCGGTGAACCACCGGCAGCCGGTGGAGCCGGTGAGGGTGCCGTCGCCGGCGAACGAGAGCGTGACCGCCGGGTCACCTCGGGTGGAGGAGGCCGACTCGCTGGCGGAGGAGCCAGTTCCGCCGGTGACGACGGTGTCCAGGACCCAGTCGGTGCCCACCAGCGGGGTGTCGGCGAGCTCCGGGACGGGCTCGAACCGCAGCTCGACGTCCGTCCCGGTCAGCACCAACGCGTCCCCGTCGTGGCGGGCCCGCCCGACCGCGGACAGGGCGGCGAGGTAGGTCATCTCCAGGTCCATCACCGGCTGTTCGCAGCCCATCTCCGTCCACTCGGGGGAGGGGAAACTGATGCCGTCGCCCACCGCGTGGAAGGGCCCGCCGTAGAGGTTGCAGGCCGCCTTCCCCGTCGCCTCCCCGTCGGTGACGGTGAGGGTGACCGGGTAGTGGTCGAGCACGTCCACCGGCCCGTCGGCGGTGCTCCCCCCGACCAGCTGCCACTCCCCCTCCAGGGCGGCGAGCCCCGTCCTCGGGGCAGCGACGTCGATCGCTGGGGAATCCGCGCCGGTCGCGGCGGGGCCGGGGTCCTGGCCGCACCCGGCCATCGCGGACAGAACCGCGGCGAGGAGGACGGGGAACACGAAGCGTCGAGTCATCATGACCATCCCTGGAAGCGGTTGTGCTCCGAGGACGGGGCCCCGGACGGCGCGGGTTGCACGTCGGGGCAGCGGGGAGGGCACACCATCCGTGGCCGGGTGGCCGGGTGGCCGGGTGGCCGGGTGGCCGGGTGGCCGGGACACGGGTGGCACGGCGGGCGGGTGCTCGGTTCGGCCGGGGCGTGGGGCGGCCCCTCGTCAGGCGCTGGAACCGCCCCCGTGATCGCTGTCCACGAGGGACGCGCGCCTTCCCACGCGCCCTGTGGGGTGCGGTCCACGGCCGGGACTGCGGGACTTCCGACGGCGGGGCACCGGAGCGGCGGGTGGCCGCATGCCGCGTGCCTTCCGGAGTGCCGTTGGGCGGGCTCGCGAGGAGTGGGACGAGGCTGGCGGTGGGGGCGCCGGGTTCGAGCCAGGCCAGGGTGGTCACGCGGGCAGAGGCAGCCACGTCCGCCCGTCCACTCGACGGCACCTCCCTTCATGGATGCACGTTGGATACATTCCTGTTGGTCACGTCCGTCCGCGCGGCCCGGCCGCGCCGCCTGTGAGGAGCCGCCCATGAGCCAGACCACCGCCAGCGCCCTGCGCCACCGGGTGACGCACGGTCCGCTGCTCGCGGTCCCCGGCGCGGCCAACGCGCTGGCCGCCCGCGTCATCGAGGACCGGGGGTTCGAGGCCGTCTACGTCACCGGTGCCGGGCTGGCCAACACCTACCTCGGCGTCCCGGACATCGGGCTGGTGACCCTCACCGAACTGGTCTCCCACGTGGCGGCCATCCGGGACGCGGTCTCCGTCCCGCTCGTGGTGGACGCCGACACCGGGTTCGGCAACGCGGTGAACGTGACCAGGACGGTCCGGCTGCTCGAACGCGCCGGCGCCGACGCCATCCAGCTGGAGGACCAGGCCGCGCCCAAGCGGTGCGGGCACTTCGACGGCAAGGAACTCGTCCCGGCCCAGGAGATGGTGGGGCGGGTCCGGGCGGCGGTCGACGCCCGCCGGGACGATGACCTGCTGGTGATCGCCCGCACCGACGCCAGGGCCGTCGAGGGCTGGGACGCCGCTTTGGACCGCGCCCACCGGTACGTCGAGGCCGGGGCGGACATGATCTTCGTCGAGGCGCCGAGGACGGAGGAGGAGGTGCGAGCGCTGCCCTCCGCGCTGCCCGTGCCGCAGGTGGTCAACCTGGTGGAGGGCGGCCGCACCCCGCTCCTCCCGCTGTCGGAGTTGGGTGGTTTCCGGATCGCGCTGTTCGCCAACGTCGCCCTCCAGGCGGCGGTGCGGGGGATGTCGACGGCCCTGGACCGGCTGCGGGAGACGGGCTCCCTCGCGGAGGTGGCCGACCAGCTGGCTCCGTGGAGCGAACGGCAGCGGCTGGTCGGGAAACCCGCCTACGACGAGCTGTCCGCCCGCTACGCGGCCCCGGCCGATCCGGCGGGCTGAGCATCCTCGACCGGGACGACCGCGCCTCCCCGGTCAGGGCGACGAGGTCTCCTCGGCGGCGTCGGAGTAGTGGTCCCGCACCACCCGTTCGATGGCGGCGGCCGCGTTCCCCCGCAGCGAGGACATGCTGAAGTAGATGTCCCCGCCGACCTCGGGGTGTCGCCGGTTGAGCGTCAGGTGCTCGCTCAACTCGGCGTCGTCCCAGGCCGGCGAGCTGCCCACCTTGTAGGCGGCCTGCCCGATGTGGAGGCCGACACCGGTGCCGGCGACCAGCTCGGACCACCACGGGACGAGGACGCCGTAGTCGGCGGCGGCGTGCCCGATCTCCCAGTACACCTGCGGGGCGACGTAGTCGACCCAGCCTTCCGTCACCCAGGTGCGGCTGTCGGCGTAGACGGCGTCGTAGGACTCCAGGCCGCTGGTGCGGGAGCCCCGGTCGTCGGTGGAGGCGTTGCGCCAGATCCCGAAGGGGCTGACCCCGAAGTCCACCTCGGGTTTCGCCGCCCTGACCCGCTCCCCCATCTCCCGGACCAGCCGGTTGACGTTGTCCCGCCGCCAGTCTGCGACCGAGGAGAAGTCCCCACCGTGCTCGGCGAAGGTGTCCCCGTCGGGGATCTGCTGCCCCGCCACCGGGTAGGGGTAGAAGTAGTCGTCGAAGTGGGCCCCGTCGACGTCGTAGCGTTCGACGGCGTCCATCATGGCGTCCTGCACGAACTCCCGGACCGCCGGGACACCGGGGTCGTAGTAGAGCTGCCCGCCGTAGCTGAACACCCAGTCCGGGTTCCGCCGGGCCGGGTGGTCGGGGCTGAGCCTGTTCGGATCGGCCTGGGTGCTGACCCGGTAGGGGTTGAACCAGGCGTGGAACTCCAGGCCGCGCTGGTGCGCCTGTTCCACCAGGTACTCCAGCGGGTCGTACCCCGGGTCGCCGCCCTGGGTCCCGGTGAGCCACTGCGACCACGGCTCGTACTCGGAGGGCCAGAACGCGTCGGCGGTGGGGCGTACCTGGACGAAGACCGCGTTGAGCCGGAGCTCGACGGCCCGGTCGAGCAGGGCGTCGTACTCGGCGCGTTGTGCCTCGGGGGTCAGCCCGGTCCTGCTGGGCCAGTCGATGTTGGACACGCTGGAGATCCACACGCCACGCAACTGTTCCTCCTCGTTGGCCGTGGCCGTCGGCGGCGACTCCGCCTCGGCGCTCGGCGTCGTCGGCACGACGGAGGACCAGGCCAGCAGCAGGCCGAGGACACCGGCACCGAGAACGCGTGGCCGGCGACGGGAACGTTCCTGTCGGGTGAACACCTTCACCTCGCACTGTGCGCTCGCTGGTGGGACGGAGGTCGGTGCCCGACCTCGTCACCCTGACGACGGTTACTTTCCCCTTCTCCGTCGACAATGGCGGAGATCGACGCGCACGCACCGGCTTCCGTCGCAGCACCACCCGTTCGGCGGTCAGCGCATCCGGCGTGAACGCCACCATCGGGGCGGGTCGCGCTTGCGCGGCGCGCTCACTTCCGGCGGGCCGTGTCCTCCCGGAGGAGGCGGCAGCCGCGCACCGTCGGTCGCAACCGAGAACATCGGCCCTGCGGTGTTCCGACCCGCGATCCATCCCGCGAGGCCGCCACCAACCTGGTTCCAGGCCACATTCCGTGACACCATCTCGTCGGCGACATGCGAGGCGAGAACCGTGGGGAACACTCGCGAACATCTCGACCGCACGGCTCCGCGAACAGCCAGTCCTCACTCGCGAACAACCGGTGAACCGCCGGCTGGGGGTCGCCCTGATGAGAACTGCCCACAGCGCCCCGAGTAGACCCGCGAGTGGGACGAACCTAGCCCGCTGCCGGATCGGCCGCCGACTGCCAGGCGACGTTGAGCGGGCGTTTGCCGGTGTCGAGGAACTCGACCAGAGCATCGGCGACGGTCTCGACGGCGATCTCGCAGTGCGGCGGGAACTCGTCGGTCTCGTACAGGACCGGCCGTTCGGGACCATCGCCGCGACTGTAGAGATGAACGGGCTCGGAGCCGTGGCCATCGTCACCACGGTATGAGAGGGCTCCTCGGGCTCCATGGATGCCGGCGATGACCGAGTGATCCGGCATGGTGAGATAACCGCTCGGGGCGCCGTCATCGGGAATCGCCGTGTCGACACGGGGGCGCGCGGTGTGGGTCAGGATCGCATCACTCACCACTTCCTCGGCGAGTGTCGTCACGAAGGCGGTGACGTCGTCACCGGTCGCGAGTTCAACGACCTTCTCGACTGGCGCCTGGCCGGGCTCGTGGACCCAGTACTGCGCTTGGAGTGTCACGACGTGCGCTTCCCTTCGTACCGGTACGGACGCCCGGTGGGGCCGTAGACGATGAGTGTGGCATCGGGTGGCAGAAAGTATTTCAAGAACCGGTGGCAGCTGACGTTGGTCACGGGGTCGATACCGCACGGGTCCTTGCCGATCACGATCGCACGCGTCTCGCCCGCCCTCATGGACGAAGCCTCTTTGATCTCGATGTGGCGCGCGATGTCCGGCACGAAACCGCCGCGCGCGAGACCGAGGGCGCGGGCCTTCTCCACGGCTGCGGTATAGGCGGGGTCAGCCCGCCCCGACTCCAGTCGTGTCCCGCTGGACAGCGCCGTATCGCCATCCTTTTGATCATCCAATCGCCAACCTCGAAGCTGCCTACCGTATGGCCACGGGTCATCCAGCTTGGCCCGGTACCTCGACACCCGTGCGGCGACGTCATCCACTCGCTTCGGCGGCGACGTGCTGGTTCGCCGAGTCAGCGGCGACTCCGCCTGCTCACCGTGCTCGGCGAGCCATTCCCTGGTACGCACCAGGGCGGCCTCGACGAGCTCGTCCACCCGCTCAAGACCGCGGCGACACTCCGCAGCGCCACTCGCGCGGTCAGCAAATCTCGGTTCGCCGTCCCCTTCGTGAGTTCAGCGAAGGCCGGTGTCACCCTGTCCGATACGCGGGTGCGAGCCTCCTTGACCGCGCCCGAAGGCAAGCGATCCATCACGCCACGCAAGCGCTCGACGACCTCGCTCAACGCCGCCATGACAGCCTGAAGTTTCCCGAGGTAGGACCCGATCGCCACCCGAATTTCCTCAAGGCCGGAGTTGATCGTCTCCAGCTCCGACAACGCGGCGCGTATGGCGGAAGGCGCTGCCTTGGCGGCAGGGTGTCGGCTCCCACGCCACGCCTCACTCATGTCGGCCAATGCGGCCTCCACGCTCTCACGTATCGCGCTGACCTCGCCGACGGGCAACAGCTCAGCGACCTCTGCCAACCCGGATCGCAACTCGCCAACTGACATGCCGCAAAGCCAGCACCACACGCCCGACATTTTTCAACCGCGCCGTCACAGATGCTCCGCCGGCGACCTCACGGAAACCGATTCCGCGTACCGTAGCCCGTTCCGTATCGGCGGAGTCGAACACAGCGTCGTCCACTCCCGCAAGGAAGGCCGACCACTCGCCGGCGTCGAAGCGCAGCTCGACATCCCCGGTCAAGGCCAGGTGGACGGGTACCGCCGGGTCGACGGGAACTCGTCCCGTTTCCCGAACTTCGACGGTTTCGGGTCCGCCCTCCTGGTCAACCCTTCCCTCGTCCTCGGCCGCCATGGTGGCGTAGGCGCTCCTTGCTGCCTCGGCGACCTCTCCTGGTGCCGTAACTCGTCGCTACCTGGCGTGGCCAGGGAGAGCAGCGGGTGTGCCCCGGTCAGCGGGACATTGCCAGCCGGGGCACGGGTCTCGCCGGTCGGTCAGAAGCGGTCGTGCTTCACGGCCGCGATGAAGGCAGCGAAGGCGTCACGATCAACGACGAGGGTGCCCGCGTCCCGGTTCTTCGTGTCCCGGTTCTTCGTGTCCCGGATACCCGCGATGCCTGGCGCGCCACCGACTTCGACGCAGCCGCCCTGGCCGCCGCTCGCACCGGCTTTGCGCCAGTTGGTGAGGGAAGGATGGGCCACCATGCTCCTCCTTGCTCATTCGCATCAGGCGATGAGGGCTCACCGGCCTTGGAGCTGGTCCACGGCAGGCTTCGAAAACAGACCGCCCTCGTTCGGCAGCCCCACGCTCGCCGGCAGTCCACCCATCGTGGCAGCCGAAGGCCACCCACCACCACCCGTAGGACACGGACACCACCGGGAGGAGCAGCGGCTACCGCCAGCAGCGCTCAACCCGCCCCAGGCGATGCCACCGGAACCGCGGACACGTCCTTCCACCGCACGCCGCCACCCAAGCCCACCCACCCCCCGAACGCCTGGAGCCCCCGCATCACGGGGGCTCCACCACATCCGAGGAACACTCAGAAGCGGTCGGACCTCACCGCCGCGATGAAGGCAGCGAAGGCGTCACGATCAACGACGAGGGTGCCCGCGTCCCGGTTCTTCGTGTCCCGGATACCCGCGATGCCTGGCGCGCCACCGACTTCGACGCAGTCGCCCTGGCTTCCGCTCGCCCGTGCCTTCCGCCACCCGGTGAGGCGGTCACGTGCCGTCATGGTGCCTGCCTTTCGTACTGGTCACGGTACGAGGCGATGACCTTGGCTGAGTCGTCCGGGGTCATCGCCACGGCGGACAGCGTAGCCAGCGCTTCCAGGTACACCGAGGTGTCGCTCCGCCTGTCGAGATACGTCCCAGTGGCCAGATGTTCGAGGTAGACAACTGGATCCGCGTCGGCGAACTCCAGGATCGTGCCCATCCCACGTCCGCCGATCATCCAACCGGGCTGTGGCCCGATCGCCTCCGGGATGACGCGCACGGTGGCGTGTGCGTGGTCGATGAGCAGGTCCAACTGATCAGCCATTACTGCCGGGCCACCCACAACCCGGCGGAACGCGACTTCGTCGAGGTAGGCCGTGTAGACGGGAGCATTCCGGGAACGCAGCAACGCCTGACGCCCCATCCGGGCGAGTACGAGGTCCGCCATCGGATATGGACCCGGGGTGGCAGCAACCATCGCTCGGGCGTAGTCCGCAGATTGGAGCAGGCCCGGCACGATGTCACTGATCTGCGTAATCCGAACTGCTTCGTTCTCGTAGCTGATGAGCGTGCCGAGTTGGCCGGGAAGCGAGGACGACGGGGTCCACGGTGACGCGGCAGGCAGATCCCGCGCCTGCTCGACCAGCGAGTCCCGCTCGTTGGGTGGCAGGCCCAACGCACCGGTGATGGTCGCGACGAGTTCGGGCGTGATGACGATTTCCGCCCGCTCGACGCGCTGCACCCACGTGTGGTGCGTACCCAACTGCCGCGCCAGCTCCCGGACTCCGACGCCGGCGTCTTCCCGTGCGTCACGAAGTGCCTGCCCCACGGCGCGGGCGCGAGGCGTCCGCAGCTTCGACATGCGTGATCGAGTCGTCGCCATGCGCAACATCGTAGCCGGATCACCTTACCCGATCAGGCGATTGTGCCGGCCCCTGGCGCACGTTTCACTTCAGTGGCACAAGGTGGCACATGCGCCACCTGGCTGGCACGAATGGAGTGCGCCATGTGGCAGATCGTTCACTCTCAGGCACTGTCCACTGTGGTCGTAGTCGGGATCGCGGTCCTGTTCGTCACGGTCGCCGTCCTCATTGGCTGGGAAGTCGAACGCACCGAAGCCCGCCACCGACCCGACCCCACACCACCAACCACCACCCCCAACGCCCCACGCCGATCCATCCCCGCCCGCGTCCTCCTCGCCACCCGCGCCCAGGACAGGCCCGGCACGCCGCCCGGAACCCCGAGGCGCGCCCGGCCGGGGACAGCGGCCCCCGACGCTGTCCCCCTCCCACGACCGGCCCCACCCCCTCCCCGGCGGGGCCGGCCCGGTACGGCGGCACACCACGCCGCCGCACCACCACCGCCGTCCCCCCTCCCGCACCACCACGGAGGACGACGGCAGGGAGCGGCGTTCCCCGGCGCCGTCTCCCCCCTCCCGCCAGCCCCCACCCCCGACGCGCTCCGGCGCGGGCGGCTGGCCCCGGGGGTGGTGGCCCCCGAGGCCACCACCCCCACCCTCCCCGCGTTCCCCGCACGTCCCGCCCTGGCCGGTGTCATCCCGCAGTGGACGGAGCCAGCACCGTGATCACCCCCACCAGCCGCACCACCCCACACCCCTGGTCAGCCACCGTCCCCGCCGTCGACCCGACCGGAGCGCTCACCACCCTCACCCTCGTCCTCGCCCCCGACCAGTCGACCGTCGTCCTGCTCGCCAACGGCACCCACACCCCCCTGGCACCCCCCGCCGCCCGCCACCTCGCCGCCGCCCTCCGAACACAACGCCGACTGCTCCTCACCCTCCACAGCGGACCCGCCTGCCGAACCCTGTCGGTCGCCCCCACCGCGACCCGGCCCACCCCCACCTCCGGGGCCAGGCTCACCCTCCGCTCGGCCTCCCAGATCGCCGCCCACTGGCCGCTCATCCTCGGCCCCGGCCCCGCGCGATCCCTCACCCGCCTGCTCGACGAGGCGGCCCACCACTGCCGGCGGGCACCCTCGGCCCACCGACCCTGACGGAGACGACCATGACCACCCCGCCATCGCACCTCACCCCCACCCCGACCCGGGCCTGCCGTGTCCGCGCCTACGCCCTCCCGGTCCGCGCCCGCCGGGTCCGCCCCTACCTCCCGGCCCGGCCATGACCACCCCCGGGACCGTGCTGCCCGGCACCGAGATCGGACGCATCCTGGCCTGGTGGCCCGCCGGCCACCAGACGACGACCCTGCGGGTGGAGGCCAGCCCGCTCGGTGTCGTCCTCCGCCCCGAGGACACCCCCACCGAACCGATGGGGATTCCCCCCGTCCAGGCCCGCCGCCTCGCCGGAGCACTCCTGGTGGCCCACGCCCACGCGGTGGCCACCGTCCTGACCACCGGGCCGGAGCTGGTGGCCTCGCTGATGGTCACCTCCCTGCCCGGTCTCGGGGGCAAGCTGCTCACCCTGGCCTGCTCCGGGCTGGAACCGCGGCGGTGGGCACTGCCCACCACCTGGCAGCCCACCCGCCCCGGGGATCCCCCGCTCACCCACCCGGAGGCCGCCGGCGCGCTCCTCGGCCACGCCGCCGGCCACCCACCAGCCGACCAGCACCCCTCCCCACCGCCCTGAACACACCGGAACCCGATGCCGGCCCACCGCCGACCACCACACCACGGTGGAGGCGGAGTCGGCACCGGCGGGCGGCCGTGCTCACCACACCCCGGCCGCTCCCCCGCGTCGGCGGACCGCGCCGCCCACGTCGACGGGTTCGCCCCGCCGGGCAGGGGCACGCCGGTGACAGCGCCAGCCGCACGGCGGTTTCCCTCGGTTCCCGCACCGACCGCGTTCCCACGTCCACCCGCTCCCGCCCCTGCGGGACGAACTCACCGGGCCGGTGCGGCGGGGCCGGCGGCCCGGTGTCTCGGCGGGCTCACGGCGAGGGCCAGACGACCGCCGCCGCGCCACCCCCCTGCCGGGTGGGCTCGGCGACGGCGACCAGCCGCCCGTCGGGCAGGAACTCGACGCCGCTGGCCATGCCGATGCCGCTGGTGGTGTCGAAGCGGTGGCCCCGGTCGAGGAGCCCGTCCACGGCGGGCAGGTCCACGAAGGTGGTCTCGGCGAGGGTGGTGGCGGTGTTCCGTTGGCTGGCGCGGGGGGCGGCGACGGCCTCCAACAGGGAGGCCTCCCGGTCAAGGCGTTGGGTGAGGATGCCCAGCACGGTGGTGATGATCGTGGTGCCGCCCGGGGAGCCGGTGGCCAGCAGGGGCTTCCCGTCGTGGAGCACGATCGTGGGGGCCATCGACGACCGGGGCCGCTTCCTCGGGCCCGGCAGGTTCGGGTCCGGCTCGCCCGGTGTCACCGGGGAGAAGGAGAAGTCGGTCAGCTCGTTGTTGAGCAGGAAACCCCGTCCCGGCACGACCATCCCGTTGCCGCCGGTCTGCTCGATGGTCAGGGTGTAGGAGACGACGTTGCCCCACCGGTCGGCGGTCGTCAGGTGCGTGGTGCTCATGCCCTCCCGGCCCGGTTCCACCTGGCCCCCGTCCGTCCCGCACGGCGTGCTGGCCCGGGGGTCGCCGGCGGGCACCGGGCTGGTCAGGGCCCGGTCAGGGGAGATCAGGCACGCCCGGTCGGCGGCGAAGGCGTCGGACAGCAGTTCCCCGGTGGGGACGTCGGTGAAATCGGGGTCGCCCACCCAGCGGTTGCGGTCGGCGAAGGCGACCCGGGAGGACTCCAGCAGCCAGTGCAGGTAGGAGGACTCGTCCATGCCGGCGAGGTCCACGGTCTCCAGGATGTTCAGCGCCTCCCCGACCGTCGTGCCGCCGGACCCGGGCGGGGCCATCCCGTACACCTCGTACCCCCGGTAGTCCAGCCTGGTCGAGGGCCGGTCGGGTGCGGTGTGGGCGGCCAGGTCGTCGGTGGTCATCCCGCCGGGTCGGACCACGCGGTCCGCCCCGGGGTCGACCTGGGGTTCGCGCACCGAGGACACGATGTCCTCGGCGATCTCGCCCTGGTAGAACGCCTCGACCCCGTGGGTCCCGAGGATCCGGTAGGTCTCGGCGAGGTCCGGGTTGCGCAGCACGGTGCCGATCTCCGGTGGCCGCCCGTCGGGCAGGAACAACTCCCGGGTGGCCGGGAACGCGGCGAACCGCTCCTGGTTGGCGGCGGTCTGGCGGTGGAAGTTCTCGTCGACGACGAACCCGCGCCGGGCCAGGATCTCGGCGGGCCTGAGCAGTTGGGCCAGGTCGCGGCTCCCCCAGCGGTCCAGGACCCGCTGCCAGGTCAGGGGGGTGCCGGGGACCCCGACGGAGAGGCCGCTGGTGACCGCCTCGTCGAAGGGGATCGGCTGCCCGTCCTCCAGGAACAGGTCCTCGCCGGCCGAGGCGGGGGCCGTTTCCCGGCCGTCGACGGTGTGCACCTCGCCGGTCGCGGCCTCGTAGTGCACGAGGAAGCCGCCACCACCGATCCCGTTGGAGTAGGGCTCGGTGACCCCGAGGGCCGCGGCGGTGGCGACGGCGGCGTCGACGGCGTTGCCACCCCGCCGCAGGACGGCCAGCCCGATCTCGGTGGCGTACTCGTCGGCGGAGGCGACCGCCCCGCCGTGCCCGACGGCCTCCGGTCGCTTCGGCGGCGGTGCGGCGGCTCGCGCCCCGACCTCGGGTTCACCGGCCGCCGGGACCACCGCCACCGCGGCGACCGCCGCGGCGGTGGCCAGCACCGCGACCGTCCGGAAGCTCCGACGCATGCGCCCACCTCCCTGAGGTCCGACCGGCCGCGCCGATCGGGGGTGTCCGGATCGGACCACCGGCACCCGTGGACCTCTCATGGTCACAGCTCGTGTCCCAACGCGCACCCGTCAGCCAACGGATCACCTGCTTCACCCCGAGGAGTGAGACGGTGGCCGCGCACCGTCGGGCGCCGGCTCCGGGCGCACCCCACCCGTTGGCGCCGTGGCATGGCCCGCTCGCGGGGCCCCGCTCCGCCCGTCGGAGCCGGACCCGCGTCGCGGTCGCGCACGATCGGCCCCCGCCCCAGGAGCCCAGGACGCACCGGAGGGCAGGCTCCCGGCCGGCGCTCCTCCGCTGCCGGCCGCCCGCCCGTCCCCCGGCGGCGTCCTCCCGGGCACCGCGAGGACATCCGGGGCCGCCTCGGCGCTCACTCCCGCCGGGGCTCGGGCACCGACGATGCCGGGACGGCTCCCGCCGCCGGGACACCGTTCTCCCGGACCTCCTCGCACCGCAGGCCCTCGACGCCCTCGACCAGGGCCGGCTCGTCCACCCGTCGAACGTCGACGTCCCGCAGCGCCACGCCGCGCACCGGGGCGTCCGAACGGCCCCGGATCTCCAGCGACCGGCCGGCCCGTTCCACGGTGAGACCGTGGATCCCCACGCCGAGCACGGCCGGTCGGGCACCCCGGGTCCAGCCGGCTCCCCCCTCGTCGGCCACGATCCGCACCACCGCGCCGTCGACGGTGTCCACGTCCACATCGCGGACGTGGACCTCGCCGACCGTCCGGCCGGCCCGGGACCCACCCCGCACCCGCAGGGCGGTATCGGTCCGGGATCCGCTCACCCGCAGCCCGGACAGGAACACCTGCTGGGCACCGGCGCCCACCACCACCGCCTCCCGGGCGCCACGCAGGGCGCAGTCCTCGACGAGGACCTCCGAACTCGGGACGTCGGGGTGCCGCCCGTCCTCGCCCTGCCCCCCGAGCACCGCCAACGCGCGCTCCGAGGCGTCGAGGTCGCAGCCGCGCACCCGGACCCGCCGGCTGGACTCGACGGCGCAGCCCACCCCGTCGGGGCCGGTGGCGCGGACCGCCACGTGCTGGACGAGCACGTTCTCACAGGACACCGGGTTCACCGCGGCCATCGGCGCGTTGAGCACGGTGACGCCGTCGATGACCACGTTGCGGCACCGGTAGGGCTGGACGAACTGGGGCCGCAGCGCGTCCCGCGCACCGAAGACCCGCTCGCTGACCCGGACCCCGCGTTCGGCCAGGGAACGCAACCGTTCCCTGGCGGCGGCCTCCGAGGGGTCCCCCTGGCGCCACCCGTGCTCGGGCAGCCCCGTCCACGGCCACCAGTGCCGCTCGTCGGCGCCACCGTCGAGGACACCGCCGCCGCTGACGCCGACGTTGCGCTGCCGGTGCGCGTACACCAGCGGCGAGGGCCCCACCAGGTCGAGACCGCCCCAACGACCTCGCACCCCCGGCAGGTAGGCGGCCGGGTCCCGGCTGAACGCCACCGTCGCCTCGTCGGAGACGTACAGGTTCACGTTGCTGAGCAGGTGGACCGGGCCGGTCAGGAACCGGCCGGCCGGCACCACCACGTGCCCGCCGCCCGCCTGCGCGCACAGCCGGATCGCGGCGCGGATCGCGGCCGTGCAGTCACGTTCACCGTCCCCGACCGCGCCGAACTCGGTGACGTCGAGGAACCGGTTGGGGAACCTCGGGGGACGCACCCGGTCCCGGAGCCGGTCCGCCCTGCCCCACGGTCCGACCGGGGCGGCGACCAGCGGACGGGCGGGACCGTCCTCGCCGCACGGCGTGCCGGCGTGGGGACGACCGGCACGCCGATCCGGTTCACGTCGACTGTGGACGGAAGTCATGGGAAGCCTCCTCGGGGGCCGGCCCTCGGCCGGAGTCGGTCACCGGCGAGGGCGGGACGCCGGCGAACCGGTCAGGGGCCGCGCGGCGGTGGGAGCGGGCCGGCGGGCGCTCCGGACACCGGAGGACGACCCCGCGCCGGCGACGACCTCCCCCGCGAACGCCGAAGCCGGGGCGTCGGCCCCGTGACGTCCGGCAAGGAGAGGCGCACCGCCCGGACCGTGCCACCGGGCCACCGCCAGCCGACCCAGCAGCTAGGCGAAAACTTTCCTCGATATACCACTTGCCAATATATCCGCCACCACTTCCCGGTCAATAGGTCGAAGGATTTCCACGTTTCCGGCCATCGGTGGATTGACGGAGCCCCCAAACGCGCGGCGCGCGCCGGACCTGGTCCGACGCGCGCGGCTCGTGGAGCGGGATCGTTGGGTCAGAGGCCGATCTTGCCGACGCCGGCCCCGGCGGTCACCACACCGGGGACCCGCTCGGCGGCGATCGGCGTGTAGCCGTAGGGGATCGGCCGCACCTGCGCCCCGTTCCTGGCCTCCGGCGTGCCGGAGTTGTCCAGCCAGTTGTTCAACAACAGGGTGTTGCCGGGAGGGGAGGTGGTGCCGGAGGAGGCCAACACCGGCCGGCGCACGTTCTCGAAGTAGTTGCGCTCGACGTAGACGCCCGCCTCGATGTTCGAGGACACGCCGTAGCTGCCGACGTCGCGGAAGTAGTTGTTCAGCACGTGCACGGGGTTGCCGAACCGCACGCGCGGGTTGCGCTGGTTGGTGCCCTCGAACAGGTTGTGGTGGTAGGTGACGCGCAGCCTGCCCCGGTCCATCCCCCCGTCGTTGTCCGAGGAGCCGACCAACGAGGTCTTGTCGTGGTTGTGCAGCCGGTTCCAGGACACGGTGACGAAGTCGGAACCACGGCGGATGTCGATCAGACCGTCGTACGCGTTCGACAGGTCGTTGTGGTCGATCCAGATGTTCGTGGAGCCGTCCTGGATGTTGATCGCGTCGTCGTTGGACCCGGTGAGGACCAGGTTCCGGATGATGATGTTGCGCTGACCGTTGATCGTCAGGCCACCGCCCCGGATACCCGAGTTGGACCCGACCCCCAGGATGGACTTGTTGGAACCCACCCGCTGCATGCCGCTGACCTGGATCATCCCCTGCACCCGGATGATCAGGCGCTCCGAGGAGTTCAGGTTGCTGGCGAGCTGGGAGGCGTTGGTGACGGTGACCGTCCGACCACCGGCGCCTCCGGTGGTTCCGCCGTTCTGCGAGGCCCACCCGACGGGGGCGCTGTCCTGGGCGAGCGCCGCCGACTGGGTCACCGCCAGCGTCCCGCCCGCCGTGGCCAGGACCGCCGCGAGCGCGGTCAGCGCGCGCCGCCAGCCCCGCCGGGGCAGGGGCTGACGGCCGGGTCTCGGTCGGATCTCGTCTGTTCTCATCAGGAAACCTCTCGTCGTGGCCAGGGAACGGTCCATGACCGTGGGAAGGGGAGGGGAGGGCGGTGCCGGGCGGTAAAGGCCGCGTCGGAGCGCCGGAGAAGCCGACCCGGGAGCCGACGACCGCGCCCCGGGGGAACGGAACGTAGCAACGGGGTTCCGGAGGGTCAACGCGGCGGGGCGGGTGGGCCAGGCGAACGGCGCCGCTTTCGATAACCCACCGTCGCCCCGGGCAGATCGAACGGGTTCGAATGGCCGGCGGCGGCCAGGAAACGCACGAGAAGGCGCCGTCGTCCCCGGACCGCCGTCCGGTCGCACGGTCCGGTTCGTGGACAGGACCTACCGCCGAACGAGGGACCGGTGCTCGACACGCCCCCACTCCGGCACCGGCTCGGCCAGACTGGGCCGAGCCGTCACCGCACCGGGTCACCCCCGGCCCGCCGTCGGACGCGTCCGCCGACCGCCCCGCTCCGGGCCCCCGGTGGCGTCTCCCCGCGACACCGTCCCGCCGTTCGGTCCACGAGATTGGGAGAGCCGCCGATGAGCTCGCTCCGCACCCCCGCCGCCCCCGGTGTCCCCGTCCTGGGCTCGCTGGTCGACCTCCGACGTGACGCGCTCCAGGCCTACCTGCGGGCCTGCCGGGACCGTGGTGACGTCGTGCGGTTCGTCGCGGGCCCACCCGGGCTGCGCGTCGCGTTCCACGCGGTCTTCTCCGCGAGCGGGGCCGCCCAGGTCCTGTCGGCCGGGGCCCCGTTCCACAAGGGAGGCCACCTGTACCGGGAGGTCAGGGCCGTCATCGGGGACGGTCTGCTCACCAGCGACGGTGGTGACCACGTCCGCCAGCGGCGCCTGGTCCAGCCGCTGTTCACCCGGCGCCGGGTCGACGGCTACGCCGAGGGCATCCGGGAGGAGACCACCCGCACCCTCGACGGGTGGCGGGGCCGGGACGGCGAGGTGGTCGACATCGCCGGGGAGATGACCGACCTGACCCTCCGGGTGGTGACCCGCCTGCTCTTCGGGGCGGACGGCAGCGCGGCGGTCCCCACCATCCAGCGCTGCTTCCCGGTGCTGAACTCCTGGACCTACCGGCGGGGGACCAGCCCCGTCCGGACGCCCCGCGAGTGGCCCACCCCCGCCAACCGGCGGGCGGCGTCGGCCCGCGCGGAGCTCTACGCGCTGTGCGACCGGATCATCGCCGACCGCGCCTCGGCTGGCGCGGACGGCGCCGACCTGCTCAGCAGGTTGATCCGCACCCGGGACGAGGACGGCGACCGCCTCTCCCCCTCCGAGGTGCGGGACCAGGTGCTG
Source organism: Actinoalloteichus caeruleus DSM 43889 (assembly GCF_000429185.2). Classification (GTDB taxonomy): domain Bacteria; phylum Actinomycetota; class Actinomycetes; order Mycobacteriales; family Pseudonocardiaceae; genus Actinoalloteichus_B; species Actinoalloteichus_B caeruleus. The sequence continues at coordinate 2,285,918 of NZ_AUBJ02000001.1, forward strand.
CTGTTCCTCCTCGCCGGCCACGAGACGACGGCGACGGCGTTGTCCTTCTCGCTGCACCTGCTCGCCACCCACCCGGAGGAGCAGCGGCGGACGCGGGACGAGGTGGACCGGGTGCTGGGTGGCCGGGAGCCGTTACCGGCCGATCTCCCCGACCTCGACCACACCACCCGGGTGGTCAAGGAGGCGCTGCGCCTCTACCCGTCCGCCCCGGTGATCGCGCGCAGCGCGCGGGAGGACACCGAGATCGACGGCCACCGCATCCCGGCCGGCACGGAGGTGGCGCTCATGCCGTGGGTGACCCACCGGCACCCGGCCTACTGGTCAGAACCCGAGCGGTTCGACCCCGACCGCTTCCTGCCCGAGCGGGAGGCCACCCGGCCCCGCTACGCCTGGTACCCCTTCGGCGGGGGACCTCGGGCGTGCATCGGCCAGCACTTCTCCATGCTGGAGACGGTGTTGGTCCTGTCGATGCTGACGCACGCGTACCGCTTCGAAGCGGTGGACCGGACCGTCCCGGTCGGTCAGGGAGTGACCCTGACGCCCCTGGGCCCGAACAGGTGCCGCCTGGTCGCGCGCTGACCCGGCGCGGCACCGCTCCCGGCGGGAACGGCGGGGCAGCACGCGGGCGAACCCGCCGGACCGGGACCGACCGGCGGGGGCGGCCCGGTCGGTCAGTGGCCGTCGTGCGTCCAGAGCCGGGCGTCGGCGCGCGCCGGGTCGTTGGCGCAGCTGATCAGCCCGTAGCCGGCGGCCATGGCGAGGAGCACTCCCGCCGCCGCGGGCGGGTACCAGAGCAGCGCCACCGCGACGAGGAGAAGCACGCCGCCCAACGCGAACAGCGCGGCACGCCGGGTGTCGGACATGGTTGACCTCCCTGTTCGTGGTCCTGATGTCCTCGGTGTCGATGCCACCACCCCCCGCGTTACCGGTCGATCGCCGATTCACACGGCCCCGCGTCCACCGTCACCCGAACGCGGGTGCGGAGAACGCGGGTGAGGTGGTGACCGGGAAGGCCTCGGAGATCGGGAGGGACCCGAGTGCCGGGTGCCACCGGCCGAGCCCCCTCGGCCGGTGGCACCCGCGCGACGGCGGCCGTCCGCGTCATTGAGCGGGTGGGAACACCGGTCCTATGCTGAACGGGCCGCCCGGATCCGAGTGCCTTCCTCGGTCCGACAGTTCCCTGTCCGGACCACTGGTCACCCCAGAAGGCAGGTCATGAGGAACCCACTGAGAACCGCAGGAACCCTGCTCGCCTCCCTACTGCTCACCCTGTTCGTCGTCACTCCCTCGGCGCACGCCCAGGCCGGCTTCACCGTCTCCGACGGTCGGCTGTACGACGCGAACGGCAACGAGTTCATCATGCGCGGGGCCAGCCACCCCCACGCGTGGTTCACCCACGAGACCGGCGCCTTCGCCGACATCAAGGCGCTGGGCGCGAACACCGTGCGCGTGGTGCTCAGCAGCGGCCACCGCTGGGAGCGCAGCGACGTCGACGACGTCGCGAACGTGGTCTCGCTGTGCAAGGCCAACCGGCTGATCTGCGTGTTGGAGGTCCATGACACGACCGGGTACGGGGAGCAGGACGGCGCGGCCAGCCTGGACCAGGCCGTGGACTACTGGCTCGACGTCCGGGAGGCCGTGGAGGGCGAGGAGGCCTACGTCATCGTCAACATCGGCAACGAGCCGCACGGCAACACCGGGTACGAGGCGTGGACGGCGGACACCATCGGCGCGATCGAGCGGCTGCGGTCGGCCGGGTTCACCCACACGCTGCTGGTGGACGCGCCGAACTGGGGGCAGGACTGGACCTTCACCATGCGGGACAACGCCGAGGAGGTCTTCGCCAGCGACCCGGCGGGCAACACGGTGTTCTCCATCCACATGTACGGCGTGTACGACACCGCGACGAAGGTCAGCGACTACCTGGCCGCCTTCCAGGACGCGAACCTGCCGCTGGTCATCGGCGAGTTCGGGCACTACCACTCCGACGGCGACCCCGACGAGGACGCGATCATGGCGGGCGCCGAGTCCCGGGGCCTCGGGTACATCGGGTGGTCCTGGAGCGGCAACAGCACCGAGGTCGGCTACCTCGACATGGTGAACGACTTCGACGGGAACAGCCTGACGTCGTGGGGGGAGCGGATCTTCCACGGGGAGAACGGGATCGCCGACACCTCGGTGGAGGCCTCGGTGTACGGGGACGACGGCGGCGGTGGCACGGGCCCGTCGTGCTCGGTGGGCTACCGGGTCGTCAACCAGTGGCCCGGCGGCTTCCAGGGTGAACTGGTCATCGGGAACACCGGTTCCGCCGAGGTGTACGGCTGGCGGCTGGACTGGGAGCTCCGCGACGGTCAACGCGTCCAGAACCTGTGGGGCGGGGTCGTCGAGCAGCGGGACGGTGCCGTGAGCGTCACCAGCGCCCCGCACACCGCGACCATCCCCGCCGGGGGCTCGGTGACCGTCGGGTTCACCGCCACCTGGACCACCGTGAACACCGGGCCGACCGGGTTCACGCTCAACGGCTCGGCCTGCGCGCTGGCGTGAGGACCGGGCGGAGGCCCGGGCGCCACCTCGGCCCGCGAGGCGGGGCCGAGGTGGCTGGCGATCCCCGCCCCGCCGACGCAGGGGCGAGCGGGCTCACTCGACCGATTCGGGCTCCCTGGCGGCGAGGCGCCGCAGCAGGACGAGTTCGACGAGGTCGTTGACGGTGCGCAGCGAGCCGTAGGCGATCGGGTCGTCGGCCAACGCGATTCCGTACTCGCGCTCCACGCTCCCCACGAGTTCCCGGAAACGCTCCTCGCTGAGGTCGTCGAGTCCGAGCGAGACCCGACCGGTCACGCTGTCCGGGGAATCGGAGTGCTGCTCGACACCGAGGACGGCCAGGACGAACTGGCGGATCTCGTCTCTCATGGAACCTCTCTCGTGTTTTCGGGTCGGGCCGACGTTTCGGGGCGTTGACGATATCCGGGTACGCGGAAAGAAGATCCCGCCGATCGGCGGGGTGCCATCCTCCCCGGACCGACACTACAGCGCGGGCACCGTGGTGACGGCGCCCATCCGGACGCCGATCCTCCTCCACCGAGATCCAGCCGGCCCAGACATTTCGCCCATTGCCCCCAGGGCCAGGACAATCAGCCACTTCGAACGTGATTCAGTTTCGACAATGACCCGACAATAGGGCAATTTTCGAAACGGGAATCTCCATTTCTCACTCTTTGGAGTGCAGGTCCTGATCCCACCTTGCAGGAGCTCCGGAAAAGGCGATAGCCATTGAACTCGTGAACCCCGCCGCGAGGTGTCCTTCTCGGTTCCCTTCCCGCATGGTCCTCGGGAGGAGCGGACCGCTCGTCAGCCCCGCGCCGGGCTGGCGGCACCTCGGCGGGGTGGGGCGGAACCGGATGCCACGGCTGGCGGGCCCACCAGCCCCACCAGCCCCACCGGACCGGCGAACCGACCGAACACGTCCGGCGACCGCACCCGCCGGGCACGGTCCTCCGGGCCGCCCGGCCAGGGTGCGGGTGATCTCCGGGAGGTCGCCCGCACCGACGGCGCTCCGGGCACGAGGGAGCGGTACTCCCCCCACGCTCCCGTCCGCCCCACGCTGAGTCCCTGGTCGTTCGCGGGGCGCGGTGCTGCCCCTCGGCCCGCGGCCCTACCGTCGTGGAAGCTGAGACACGGTCCGATGCGCATCCTCCTCACCGCACCGCCCGGCATCGGGCACGTGCTCCCCCTCGTCCCCCTCGCCTGGGCCGCCGAACTCGCCGGGCACGAGGCCCTCTTCGCCTCGACGGGTCCGGCGCTGGCGATGGCCATCCACTCGGGCCTGCGCTGCGCCGAGGTCTGCGGCACCGACATCGCCGACACCTACCGCCGCACCGCCGACCACGTCCAGTTCCCCCGCCCGCTGACCCGGAGCGAGGCGCAGCTGGTCCTGGCGGGGTGGAGCAAGTACGCCGAGCCCCACAGGGCGCCCGTGCGCTCGGCCGCCGAACGGCTGTTGTCCGGCACGGTCGGCCTGACCGCGGCGGTGGGCGAACGGATGATCGACGGCCTGGTCGGCCTGATCCACCGCTGGTCCCCGGACGTCGTCGTGGCCACCGGGCAGATGCCGGCCGGAATCCTGGCAGCCGAGGTCACCCGCGTGCCGTTGGTCCTGCACCGCTCCGGTGTGGCCGGTCCGGTGCCGGCGGCGGCGTTGGCGTCCATGTCGGGCGCCCGAGCCCGCTACGGACTACCCGACGGCGAGGTGATCCCGACGGCGGTGGTCGACAGCTGCCCCGACAGCCTGCGGCCGACGGGCAGCGACGCGGGGGTACCGCTCCGGTGGACCAGTTACACCGGCGGCGGTGTCCTGCCCTCCTGGGCGCTGTCCGCGCCGGCGCGTCCCCGGGTGTGCGTGATGGCCGGATCGTCCCTGCCGGCCCGCACCGAGGACCTGCTCTTCGGCCAGCTCGTCGCGCGGCTGGGCCGGCGCGACGTCGAGGTGGTGGTGAGCACGGGCGGGGCGGACCTGTCGAGGTGGTCACCGCTGCCCTCCAACGTGCGCGTCGCGACCTGGTTCCCCCTGCCCGCCGTGCTCCCCACCTGCGTGGCCCTCATCCACCACGGGAGCACCTCCTCGACCTTCGCCGCACTGGCCAGCGGGGTCCCCCAGCTGGTCCTGCCCCGGTCGCTGGAACAGCCGATGAACGCGGCCTCGGTGGTGGAACGGGGGGTGGGCGACGCCTGCGCCCTGCTGCCCGAGACCGTCGACGAGGTCGGCTCGGCCCTCGACCGCGTCCTGGACGACGACGTGCTGCGGTCGGCGGCGCGGGAGGTGGCCGAGGAGATCGCCGCGCTGCCCGCCCCCTCGCACGTCCTGAACCGGCTCTCCGAGTTCGTCCCGTAGTCCCCCACCCCGCCGTACCCCGAGGACCGGGGCACGAGGTCGGGGCCGAGCGCTGGACGCGCGACCGGGCAGCAGGCGGCACGGAGCCGGCGCCCGGGGAAGGTGGACGACCCCGGGTTCTCCCACACCGACCCCCGAAATCCGACGTCGCCATCGCCGGACGTCCGCCTCGGCCACCACGCTCGGGGAGCCAGCGAAATCCGGAGGATTTCCCGGCACGGCCACCGCAGCGCTCAGAAGTTCCACCCGTCCGGGATGACCATCCGCCCCGGCGCGGGACCGCGAATACGCACCGGCCGTGGCACCGAGCCGTCCTTCCCGGGCGGCGGACGGTTACCGGATCAGCATTGGTCCAAAAAGCCCTGGCACTCCTGATGAATGTCTTAGAATCGAGGAATCCGGCGCGCGCTTCGCCAATCCGGACCGGGTGCGTCCGGGGGAGACAGGCTCGACCTTTTGGGGGAATCCTGCGACTGGACGTGCTGGGGCCGCTGTCCCTGTTCGGTGACGACGGCCAGCAGATCGTCGTGCCGCGCGGCAGGGCGGCGACGGTCCTCGCGTTCCTGACCGCCCGCCGCGGCCAGCCGGCACGCCGGGACCTCCTGGTGGACGTGCTGTGGGGCGAACGCCCACCCCGCACCAACGCGGCCAGCGTGCACAACTACGTCTCCACCGTGCGGGCCCTGCTGAACCGGGCGACCGAGTCCGGCGCGGACCGGCTCCTGCTCACCCCCCAGGGCTACCGGCTCGTCCTCCACCCCTCGGAATGCGACCTCCTGGAGTTCGAAGGCCTCGTGTCGGCCGGACGCGACGCGGCCCGACGGGGAGAACCCGCGCGGGCGGCGCGGCAGCTCCGCCGGGCACTGGACCTGTGGCGCGGGGAACCCTTCCCGCAGCTGGCCTCCTCCCCCCGTTCCTGGTCCGAGCCGAGGCGGCTCCACGAGCTGCGGCAGTCGGTCCACGAGGACTGCCTGGAGGCCGAGCTGTCGCTGCGACGTCCCGCCGAGCTGGTACCCGAGCTGCGGCAACTCGTCGAGGACGAACCGCTCAGCGAACGCGTCCGCGCGCTGTTGATGCGCGCGCTGGTCCTCGCCGGCGAGACCGCCTCCGCGCTCGCCGTCTTCCAGGAGGCCCGGGAGACGCTGGTGAACGCGCTGGGGATCGAACCCGGCCGGGAGCTGCGCGAACTGCACGGCAGCATCCTGCGCGACGACATGCCCCGCACTCCTCCCCCGCCCGGTGGCGACGCGGAGGGGACGACGGCCGATCCGGGATCGGACGAGACCGGTCCGGACCCGTGCGAGACCGACCCGTGGACCCCGCCCAGGCAGTTGCCCCGTGACCTGCCGGACTTCGTCGGTCGGGACGAGGTGCTGGCCCAGATCCTGGCGCACGCCGCATCCACGCGCTCCGTCCCCGTCCTGGTGGTCACGGGCGGGCCGGGGACCGGCAAGACCGCGTTGGCCGTCCACGCCGCCCACCACCTCGTCCCCCGGTTCCCCGACGGCCAGCTGTACCTGAACCTCGGTGGCGGGTCCGAACACCCCGTCACCCCGGAGGACGCGTTGGCGGCGCTGTTGCGCAACCTCGGGGTGACCGACGCGTGCGTGCCCACCGAGCTCGAACACCGGGCGGCCGCCTACCGCAGCCGGCTCGCCGGGCGTCGCGTGCTGGTCGTCCTCGACGACGCCGCCGACGTCGACCAGATCACCCCGTTGTTGCCCGGGACCGCCGGCAGCGCCGTCCTGGTCACCGGCCGGCGACGGCTCCCCGCGCTGCCCAGCGACCTCTCGACCGTGCTCGAACCCTTCACCCCCGAGGAGTCACTGCGGTTCCTCGCCCGGCTGCTCGGTGCCCAGCGCGTCGAGGACGAGCCGGAGGCGGCCGCCCGCCTGGTGGAACTGTGCGGGGGCCTGCCGCTGGGCATCCGGATCATGCTGTCCCGGTTGGAGACCCGTCGTCACTGGTCGTTGGCCTCCCTCGTCGGGAGGATGCGCGACGAGAGGCGCGTGCTCGACGGTTTCGACGCCGGGCACCTCAGCGTGCGCGCCAGCTTCACGCTGTCCTACTCGGGACTGGGTGAGGCCGAACGTGCCCTGTTCCGGCGTTTCCCGCTCACCCCCGCCCGGGAGCTGGCCTGCTGGGCGCTGGCCGCGCTGGCCGGCACCAGGAACCCCGACGAGGCCATCGACCACCTGCTCCTCGCCCACCTGGTGGAGCCCGCCGACGGCCCGTACGAGCGCTACCGGGTGCACGACCTGGTCCGGTCCTTCGCGGCGGAGCGCGGCGCCGAGGCCGACGGCCTGGTCGGCGAGTCGACGAGCGAGGCGCGGGCCGCTGTCCGGCGGTTGTTCGACACGGCCCACGCCCTCATCGGCGCCGCCCACCGGCGGCTGCCGACACCGGGGGGTTGGCCGACACCGTGCGGGTCGCCTCCCGCATCGCCACCGCCCGTCCCCGTGCCGCCGGGGTTGGCGGAGGACGCCATGTCCTGGTTGACCGAGGAGGCCCCGACACTGGTCCCGACCCTCGTGCAGGGGTGTGAGCTGGGGTGGGCGGCCTCGTCGTTGGACGCGGTGGAGCGCCTCGCGCCGTTCCTGGCGTTCCGGCACCGCACCGACGAGACGCGTCGGCTGTACCGCGCCGTCGCCTCCGGACTGGCCGATGACCGCCGGCTCCTGGCCAGGGCCCACTTCGGCCTGGCCCAGTCGGAGGTGATGGCCGGGCGGCTCGACTCCGCCTCGATGCTGCTCGACGAGAGCGCCTGGCTGCTGGCGGACGCCGGTGACCACGACGCCCTCGCGCACACCCTGGTGCTCGCCAGCTTCTGCCGCACCCACCACCAGGAGTTCGACGTGGCGGAACGACTGGCGAAGCGCGCGCTGCGGGTGGCGGAGACCACGCGGGACCGGCACGCCCTGGTCCGATCCCTGCGGCAGTGGGGCAACGTCCGGTTGAAGCGGGGCGACGACCGGGCCGCCGTCCACCTCCTGGACCACGCGCTCACGCTCGTGGAGGGCCACGACGAGCCCGATCTGGAGGCGATGGTGCTGAACACGCTGGCCAACGCCCTGATCGGCCTCGGGGAGCTCGACCGCGCGGACCACCTGTGCGACCGCGCGGTGTCGCTGCTCGACGTGTTGGGCCAACCGGTCGGCCGCGCCTACGTGCGGGTGGCCCAGGTGGTGATCCGCGCCGAACGCGGCGATCACCTCGAGTCCCTGGCGATCGCCCAGGACCTGCTCACCACCTTCCGCCAGTTCGGGGACCAGCGGGGCGAGGCCTACGTGCGCCACCGGATGGCGCTGGCCGAGCTGGCGTTGGGCAGGTCGGCCAGGGCCGTTCCGCTGCTGCGGGCGGCGTCGAGCCTGTACCAGGCACTCCACATGCCGACCAAGGCCCACGAGGTGCGGTCCACCCTCGACTCCCTGATGCCGCGCTGAGGGGACCCCCGCCGCCACGCGGTTTCCGCCGGGTGGCACGATCGGCCCGTCCACTCCGGACCGCCGACGGATCGACCCCGCCCGGCGCGGGTCCCCAGTCCCGTCGGGACAACCGCTCCACGCGGCCGGCCCACGGGGGTACGACCACCGGATCGGACGTGTCCCGGGAGTGGACGAATCCTGTACCGTCAGAACTCGCGCGGCAGTGGCCGGACGACCGCCCTCGCCCCCGCCTCCCACCCCGGGCCCGGTGTCCGCCGCCCCTGAGCCCGGTGTTAGGGCTTTCTTAGCGCGCCGGGCGAGACTGGGCCGCCGCCCGCGCTGGACCGGTGCCGCGGGCCTGTCCCACGGAGGCGGGATTGAGGTTCGGAATCCTGGGATCACTCGAGGTCGAGGACGACGCATGTGACGTTCGGACACCTGGAGCGTCGAAACCGCGTGTCCTGTTGGCACACCTGTTGACGAACGCCGACCGGGTGGTGTCGGTGGAACGGCTCATCGCCCAGATGTGGCGGAGGCAGCCGCCGAGGACGGCGCGGACCGCCCTGCACGTCTACGTGTCGAAGCTGCGGCGGCTGTTGGGCGGGGAGACCACCACACCCGACCGGTCGATGCTGGTCACCCAGCCTCCCGGCTACCTGCTGCGCCTCGGCGGGGCTGGCCTGGACGCCCGGGTGTTCGACACCCTGCTGGCGACCGCCAGGACCCGCGCCAACCAGGGCCGGCTGTGCGAGGCGTCGCAGCTGATCACCGACGCCCTGGGGCTCTGGCGGGGGCCGGCGCTGGCCGACGTCCGGTCGGCCGGCGGCGATCTGGAGAACGAGGCCCGCCGGCTGGACGAGACCCGGATCACCGCCTACGAGCGGCGCGTCGAACTCGACCTCCAGCTCGACCGGCACGCCGACCTGGTCGGCGAGCTCTACGCGGCCACCTCGGACCACCCGATGCGGGAGAGCCTGCACGAGTACCTCATGGTGGCGCTGCACCGCTCGGGCCGGCCGGGCGAGGCGCTGGAGGTCTACCGGGCGATCCACCGCTCGCTCCAGGACACGCTGGGGCTGGAGCCGGGGCCCCGGCTCCAGCGGTTGCAGCGGACGGTGCTCACCCGCGGCGCGGAGGACCTGGAGTACCCCGGCAGGTGGCCGGGGTCGGGCCGAGGGTTGGCCGGCGGCACACGGCCTCGCCCGAACCTGTCGGTGCGGAGCGCCTGAACCACCGGGGACACGGGTCGGGAGCCCAGTCCTGGCGGCGGGCCGGTGGGCCGGTCATGGTCCCGCCCACCGGGTCCGGCCCCGGTGCCGAGGGGGTTCCATCGGGATGCGCGGCCGGCGGGGGTGCCGGCCGGTTTCGCCCGCCATGCAGCGAACGTGCAGGGCGGCAGGGTTCACTCGTGCGGTCCACGCACTCGACGGAGGGGGTTCGATGACGAAGAGGACGAAGGGGACCACGGGCGCGGAGGCGACGCACCACCGGTTCCTGGTGTTGGGGAACGAGACCGGGCAGTACTCGGTGCGGCCGGCGTTCGCCGAGGTGCCCAGCGGCTGGACGGTGGCGTTCGGGGCGGACACCAGGAGGAACTGCCTGGATTTCCTGGTCTCGCGGTGCCCGGTCGCCCAGGGGAGGGGCTCGTTCCGGGCAGGGTGAACCACGGGCACCGCCTCGCCAGCGGGGGACGGCGGTGCGGCGGGCGGGGCCGTGGAGCGCGGCGCGGCGGGGGCTGGTCGGCGGTCCCCGACGGGTGGGCGCGGGTCCGGGCTGGACGGGAGACGTGCCGGTTGGGTTCACTGTGGCCGGGAGGATCACCCCGGGTGCCCGACCGGTGACGGTCGGCGAGGTTCGCCGTTCGGGGCTCCCGCCGTTGACCGCCGTCCAGGAAGGCATGCCCACCGTGACAACCTCGACCACCGGGACCGAGTCGCCGTGGTTCCGGCGTTTCCACCGCACCGCCGTCAACCCGAGGGCCCGCCTGGTGTGCTTCCACTCCGCCGGGGGCAACGCCAACCAGTTCCGCTCCTGGCCGGGACTGCTTCCGCTGGACCTGGACGTGCTCGCCGTCCAGCCTCCGGGACGGCAGGACCGGATCGGTGAGCCGGTGGTGGACCGGATGGACGACCTGGTGTCCCTCGTCGTGGCGGAGCTCCTCCCGCTCACCGACCTACCGCTCGTCCTGTTCGGGCACAGCATGGGCGCCGCGGTCGCCCACGAGGTCGCGGCGCGGCTGGAGGACGAGCACGACGTGCGGGTTCCCCTGCTGCTGGTGTCGGGGCGGGCCGGCCCCGGCCGGACTCGACCACGGGGGCTGGCGTACGCCGACGACGAGACCCTGCTGGCGGACGTGTCCCGGCTGAGCCAGTTGGACCGCGCCCTGTTCGCCGACCCCGACCTGCGGGAGGTGGTGCTGCCGTCGATCCGGGGTGACTACCGGCTGGTGGAGACCTACCGGGCCCCGGTAGGCCGGACGGTGGAGGCGCCGATCGTGGCCTACACCGGTGCTGCCGACCCCGTCGTCCGCGTCGAGGACGTGCGGGAGTGGGCCACGGCGACCTCGTCCAGGTTCGAGATGCGGGTCTTCGACGGAGGCCACTCCTACCTGGTGCCGCAGGAGGCGGCGTTGGTGGCCGACGTGCGCGTCAGGATCGACCGGGCACTCGGCTGACTGGAACGGCGGCCCCTTCCGGTGCTGGCCCCGGGGAACGGCACCGCTCGGCGACGTCCATCCACGCCAGGAGCTGGCGGGGCACTCGGCGGCTGACCTGGTCGGGCCGTCGACGAGGTTCGGCCGGAGGACGACGGGCGACGCGAGAACCCGGTGGGCAGCCACCGCGCACCGCCACGGGGGGCGTTCGGGAGGCGGAGCCGGGCCCCACCCCGACGCCCGACCCCACTCCGGCGGCGCCGAACGCGACGCGGGCGGGGAGGCGTGTCCCACCCCGCCCCGGAGCGTCCCCGCCAGGGGCGGTCGCCACGCCGCCTACCCCGACGATCATTGCCCCTGCGCTCGGGGGACTCGGCCCGACTCGGCTGGCCCCTGCCCGGCACGGAGGGTGCGGCACCCGGTCGATCCGGGGCGAGCCCGAGGGCGGCCGAGGGGAGGCCACCGGCTCCGGTGCTCGGCCGGGCACGCACCCCGACGCGGTGGTGCGCGGGCGCGAGTGCCGTCGGCGGCCGTCGCCCCCGGGGAACGGTGGACGACCGGGCGGGGCGGCCACACCGCCGTGACGGAGGTGGCGGAACGGCGCTCCGGCACCCCCCGCGGGCCCGACCGGACGAGGGTGGGCGCGCCGCGACGGCCGGGGGTCGCCGGTCACCTCGGGTCGGATCACCGACGGCGACGACATGGACCGCCCCGGTGGCGGACGTCCCCGGGGGTCCCTCAGCGGATCCAGCCGAACCCCTGGTTGTTGCCCAGGCCCAACCCCCAGGACCGGATCGCCTCGACGAAACGTGGGTCCGCGCTGAGCCGGACCCGGATGACGGCCCCGATCCTGGGCGCGCCCTGCACCAGGAACCGCCGGCGCGGACCGGAATCGACGAGGACCAGGTCCTGCGGCGCGGGCAGGCCCAGCACGTCGGCCTTGTGCCGCAGGTTGTGCGCCAGCCGGCCGAGGAACGCCGGGTGGGTGGGCTCGATGAACTGGTTGTCGTACTTCACGAGGACCGGGGTGGCCGTGGTCAGCTCCACCTCGCCCCCGGCCGTCGGTTCGGCGGTCTCCACGCGCACCTCCCGGACCCGCAGCACCGTCCTGCCCCAGCGCAGGCTGTCGTGCCGGTGGAGCGCGGCGGCCATCGGACCCGCGATCTCGGGCATGGGAGAGCCGAACCAGACCGCACCCCGGTCCGAGGTGGTGTAGACGCCACGCCGCCGAGGGGCGCCCCGGAACTGGGGGCAGGTCAGCCCGAAGGGGCGCATCGGATCCCCGCGCCACCCCTCGTCGTGCAGGCTGCGCGCGAGTTCCCCGTTCTGGCTGCGCAACAACGTGTAGGCGACAGCGCGCGCCGGGCCGAAGACGTCCGCCCAGTGCATGGTCTCCGCCTTGGTGTCGACGTCCACCCGAATCCGCATGGAATCCCCCGTGGTTGCCCCGCCAGTCCCGGAACCGGTTCGCGCGCCGGTGGCGGAATTCGGGGAACCGGGAACGGCACCCGTTCTCCCGGACGGCGAACGCGGTGAGGCGGTAGATTAGCGTCCGCGCTTCCGCCGAACGGCGGGCCCCCGCGTTCTCCCGCCGCCGATCATCGGAACACCGGTCCACTCCTGGCGAGGCACCTCAGCGTGGGCCGCTCCTTTTCCTCGTTCCCCTCGACGAATTCTGCGGGAGGACGCGGCCGAACCCCGGGAAAAACCAGCGGGCCGAGATCCGAAATTTTCGTGGTGATCTTTTCGACGCGTCTCCCGCCGGCGGTCGTCGTGCTCCGGCGGGCCGAGACCCGGCTCGGCCTCCGGTGCTCGTCGCCCCTCGATTCGCGGCCACGAGGTGGTACGGCGCCGGCCGGGGCTCCGGACCGGGAGGGGGTGGCCCGGTCCGACCACCGCGCGCGGTCGAACCGGACCGTCTCACCTCCCGCAACAGGGTCTGCGCCGACCCGCGAGCCGCCCCGCCGGTCGGAGACGGGCTCCCGGGCGCGGCACCCGGTCGAGCCCGTTCGCGTGGTGGTCAGTGGTCACGCCACCGGGACGGATCACCACCAGCCCGCAACGCCTCCAGCTCCCGGTGCGCGCGCTCCAGCTCCCGCCGGTAGACCCGCTGGTCGGCGTAGGCGCGGTGCCGGGGGCTGTCGAGGTGGCGGACACCGCCGCTGAGGTTGGGCCGCAGCTGCTTGCGGACCGCGAGCAGCCGGGCGGCCGGTCCGCCGAGCCGGTGGGTCAGCACGGCGCTGGCCACCAGGTCCGCCTGCCGGCTCAACAACGGGAACGCGCCGGCATCCGTCTCGAAGAGACCGAGGAAGAACAGGTCGGGGCGCCGCCGGTCCAGCACGTGGAGGTAGAGGTCGGGTGTCCCGGCCCCAGCCCCCACGAGCCCCGGCGGCAGGAACGGGAAGTCCACCCGGTAGCCGGTGGCCTGGATGACCAGGTCGGGACGCCAGGTGCTGTCGTCGGTGAAGCGGATCTCGGGCCCCTCCAGGGCGACCACGTCGGGAACCGCCGTGACGTCGCCGTGGCCGAGGTGGTGCAGGATGCGGTCGTTGAGGATGGGGTGGCTCTCGAAGATGCGGTGGTCGGGCGCGGGGAGGCCGTAGTCCTCTGGCCTGCCGGCGAGCAGCCGGAGCAGGCGCCGCATCACCGCCTGCCGCAGCCACGCCGGCAGCGGCGGGCTCTGGGCGGCGAAGACGTCGGCCGGCCGGCCCAGCACGTACTTCGGGATGACGTGGTAGCCGCGCCGCAGGCTCAACCGGGTCTCGACCGCCGCCGTCGCCGCGTCGCAGGCGATGTCCACCCCCGAGTTCCCGCCCCCGACGACCAGCACCCGACGCCCCCGCAGCCGTCCGGGCCCGTCGTAGTCCCTGGCGTGGATCAGCTCACCGTCGAAGGCACCGGGCCACTCGGGCCTCCGGGGCGTCCACTGCCGCCCGGTGGCGACCGCCAGGCCCGCGTACCGGTGGGAGCGCCCGTCGGAGAAGCTCACGGCCCAGCCGCCCGACGGCTCCGGCCGGGCGGAGGTCACCGCCCGCCCGCCGGTGAAGTGCTCGTGGACGTCGTGGTGCGCCGCGAACTCCCGCAGGTAGTCCAGGATCAGGCGGTGGCCCGGGTAGTCCGGGTAGCGCGCCGGCATCGGGAATCCCGCGAAGGCGGACATCGTGCGGGAGCTGATGAAATGCGCGGAATCGTAGAGCGGCGTCCCCGGATTCTCCCGATCCCACAATCCGCCGATCGCGTGATGTCGGTCGACGAGGTCGAAGGAAATGGACCGACGCCGGAACGCGGCGGCGAGCGCCAGACCGGCGGGTCCGGCGCCGATGACGAGATACCGGTCCGATGTCGACGCGGGACCACCGGAACCCGACGGCCGTTTCCTGGTGGTCATCACCAACCCCGAGAAGAAAGCGGAACTCGAATTGAATTCGAGTTATACTCCCAAGATCAGCACGCGGTCAAGTCCCTCCCGGAGGTCCGTGCCATGCCGGTGACACCGGAGAAACCATCCCGCCACCCCCACCCGGTGCCCGCGACCACGGCGCGCCACTGGCCGCCGCGCCGGCACCCCTCCCCCGGTTTCTGGGCGGGACGCCACGCCGTGGTGACCGGGGGGTCGAGCGGGATCGGACTGGCCCTGGTGGACCGGCTCCTCCACCTCGGAGCCCGGGTCAGCGCCGTCGCCCTGGACGACGAACACCTCGACCGGCTCACCCGCCGCGCCACCACCACCCCGCGCCTGGTGACCTGCGCCCTGGACGTCACCGACCTCGGCGCCACCCGCGACACGCTCGCCGGCCTCGCCGAGCAACACGGCCCGTGCCACTCCCTGTTCACCTGCGCCGGGATCACCGAACCCGGCTACTTCCACCGCCTGTCCGACGACACGTTCCGCTCCATCATGGAGGTCAACTACTTCGGCACCCTCCACTCCGTGCGCGCCGTGGTACCCGCCATGACCGCCGCCGGGCACGGCACCCTGACCTGCGTCGTGTCCGTCGCGGGGATCCTCGGGGTGTTCGGCTACGGCGCGTACTCGCCCAGCAAGTTCGCCGTGCGGGGGCTCACCGAGGTGCTGCGCCAGGAGCTCCGCCCGGCCGGCGTCCGCGTCAGCGCCGTCTACCCACCCGACGTCGACACCCCGATGCTCGCCCAGGAAACCCCGCTCAAACCCCCCGAGCTGCGCGCCCTCTCCGGAACGATCCGCCCCCTGAGCGCGAGCCGGGTCGCCGAAGCCATCCTCGCCGGCACCCAACGAGGACATCCGGTCATCATCCCGGACTGGCGCACCAGGGGGCTGCGGTGGGTGGCCGGCGCCGCGCCGGGAGTGGCGAACGCGATCATGGACCGGATCATCACCGGGGCGAGCCGGCCAGGAGGAGGCGATCCGCGGAACCCGGGCCCGACCCCGGACCGGCAGGACGGAAAGGCGAGGGCAGCACGTGAGCACAGCGATCCCCGGCTACCGACGTCGACCAGCGCAGGCGCGCACCCAGGAACGAGCACGCCGCATCCTCGCCGCGGCGGAGGAACTGCTGGTCGGTGAGGGCTACGCGGCCGTCACCACCAGCAGGGTGGCCGCCGTCGCCGGAATACCGGTGAGCTCCCTCTACCACCTCTTCCGCGACCGGGACAGCATCATCGACGCCCTCGTCGCGGGCTACCTCGACCGGTTCCTCGACATCACCGACGACATCTCCTCGGCCGTCGAACACCACACGGTGGGCCTCGACCAGGTGGTGTCCGAACTGGTCGACGGCTACGCCAGCCTCTACCGCACCGAACCCGGGTACCGGGTGCTCTGGCTGGGCGGCCACCTCGACGGCCGGCTCGCCGCCAAGGACCGCGACAACAGCAGCCGGGTCGCCGAACGGCTCCGGACCGTCCTGGCCGAACAACCCGAGGCCGCCCACCGACCCGAACTCGTCGCGCTCGCCTGCCGCGTCGGCGTCGAGATCGGCGACCACCTGCTGCGACTGGCCTTCCAGGAGAACCCGGACGGCGACCCCGCCATCCTGGAACAGGCCAAGATCGCCGTCACCGCCTACGTCCGCCAGGCCCTGACCCGACGCTGACGCCGGGGGCTCCGGGACCGCGACACCCGGAGCCCCCGCACCGACGGCGTGGACGTCAACCCCGCAACTCCGCCAACAGCTCCGCCACCCGCTCCCGGTAGTTGTCGGCGCCCTCCGGAAGCTCGTCCAACGCGTGGGTCAACACCACTTCGGCCTCGTCCCGCCGGTCCAGGTCGATCAACATCCGCCCCCGCAGCACGTCGGCGATCGCCGCCTCCACCCGACCGTCCAAGGCCCGAAAACCCGCCGCGGCCGCCGACGCCCTGGGCAATCCGTCGTCCAGCCGTCCCAGGGCGGCGAGGATCCGGGCGGCGTCGTAGGACAGGCGCGCCCGCTGCCAGCCCACGGCGGGATCACCGGCGGGCAGCTCCGCGGCCAGCTCGTCCGCACCGGACAGCACCTCCCACGCCCGCTCACCCTCCCCCGCCCAGTGCCAGGACAACGCGGCCTTCCGCCGGTTCTCCAACTCCTCCACCCGCCGCTCGGCCCGCCGACAGGCCTCGGCGGCCCGCAGGTAACGCTCCGCCGCCTCGGCGTCGCGGTCCTGCTCGTCCAACACGTCGGCGACGTGGCCGTGCATCTGCGCCACCCCGGCCGGGTTCTCCTCCCGCTCGCAGTACTCCACGAGCTCGTCGAAGAGGGCGAGCGCCTGCTCGACATGCCCCAACGCCCGGTAGGACTGCGCGAGCAGGAACCGCCCCCGGTACAGTTCGTCGACGTCACCGAGCCGCTCCAGCGCCGGCAGCGCCTCCTCGGTGGCCTCCGCCGCCTCGTCGGGCAGTTCGATGCGAAGGCAGGCGTCGGCCAGGTCGAGCCGCACGTAGGCCGCCCGCTCCGCCTGCCCGTCCTCCTCCAGGTCCACGACGAGGTCGGTCAACTGCTCCTGGGCCTCCAGCGACCGGCCCAGGTTCAACGCCACCTGCGCCCTGCGGTGCAGGGCGGCGAACCGGAGCGCGGACTCGTCGGTGCGGGCCGCCTCGGCGAACAGGCCGTACGCGCCGGGCAACTCCCCCAGGTTCGCCCGCAGCGAGGCCAACCCGAACTGCACGCGGCGCAACAGTGTGGAGGGCGGGAACGCCTCCAACTCCTCCAACGCCCGTTCCCACAACGGCAGCAGCCGGGTGCGCGCGTCCAGCCCGGCCTGGCTGGCGAACCGCGCGTGCTGCGCGACCACCCCGGCCAACACCACGCGGTCACCGAACCGTTCCGCCCGCTCGACCGCCTCCGCCAACAACTCCACGGCATCGTCGGTCCGGTCGCTGAGGTGGTAGGCCGCCGCCAGCCGGCACCGGGCCCGCAGCGCCTCGCCCCGGTGGCCGTCACCGTCGAGCGCCAACAGGCCCCGGTTGATCTCGGCGAGCCCCTCCTCGGACCGCCCACCCTGGCAGAGCAGCACGCCCAACCGGGTCCGCGTCTCGTTCTCCCGCACCAGGTCCCCCACCCGCGCGAACAGGGTCATCGCCCGCCGCCAGGTCTCCTGGGCCAGTTCGACGTCACCGTCGGCGAGGCGGAACCCGTGCGCCACCAGACGCCGGGCCAGCAACGCGGGTTCCGGGTGCGGGCACAGCTCGTCGAACCGCTCCCACGCGGACGCCGCCCGCCCCTCGTTCTCGAACCACATCTCCCGCTCGGCGAGCTCGGCCAGCGCCTCCGGACGCTCCGGCAGTACCTCGGCCGTCGGCGGCTCACCCGGCGCGGTCGGCGCGGTCGCCGGCGCCTGCCCGGACCGGCCCCGCCGCACCAGACCGGACAACGGCAGGTGGTCGACCAGCGGTTCCTCGACGAGCTGGCCGCGCACGGACTCGCTCTGGTGGGAGGTGCCGTTGCGTTCGTCGAACCGCGCCGCCACCGCCAGCGCCCGATCGGCCAGCTCGTCCCGCAGCCGCGCCACCGGCACCGTCGTCGCCTCCCGCTCCCGGAAACCGGGACGACGCACGGGGTCGTCGCCGTGCCCCCGGGCCACGATCAGGTCAAGGGTGCGGGAGGCCGCGGCGGCGAACTCCATCTCGGTCATCGGGGACGGCGGCTCGTCAAGCCACCCGAGGTGCCGTTCCACGAGTTCCAGCCCGCGCACCTCGTTGCCGCTCAACGCGCAGAACCGGATGTGCTCGGCCACCAGGGCCAGTTCGCTCCTGTCGTGCTGCACGGCCCGGTAGGCGCGGCGGTGCGCGTCGGCGGCGTCGTCGAGCGCCCCCACCCGCAGGTAGGGCCGGAGCAGCGCGGTCAGGATGCCGTGCGGCTGCTCGGTGCACGCCAGCTCACCATCGAGGACCGGCGCGGCCAACGCCACCGCCTCCTCGTACCGGCCGGTGTCCTCGAGGTGGTACACCTTCTCGCTCGGTTCGCAGCCCGCGCAGTCGGACATCGCGCTCCGGGGGCTGGCGCACCACAACCGGTACTCCTCCTCGGCGGCGTCGAGGTCACCGAGGTGCCGGTGCACCCTCGCGCGGCGCTGGTGCACCGGACCCACGCCGTGACCGGCGAGCCGGTAGCGCCGCTCCATGTCGGCCAACACCGCCCTGGTCCGGTCGAGCGACACCTCGGGGAAGGAGGTCAACGCCCCGATCACGCCCTTGAAGTACCAGAACAACTGGTGGTCGAACCGCGAATCCGACTCACCCCGGTCGTAGGCGGCCAGGCACCAGGAGAACGGCACGACCATCTTCGCCGGTTCGCCGCCGTACTGGTACGCCGCCACCGCCAGAATGCGGGACGCGTACCGCAACCCCGGACGCCCCACCGCGTCCGACCGCCGGACCACCTCCTCGGCGGCGGCCACCTGGGAGGCACCGTAGGGCAGCCGCCAGGCCGCCCGCAGCATCTCCTCGACCTCCTGCTCGCTGTGGCTCACTGCTGGTCCTCCGAAGGAATGGCCCGCTCCAGCAGGCCGAGAAACGAGCGGTTCAGAAGGGCGGCGTCCGCCGGCCGGATCGGGTGGTAGCCGAGCAGGAGGGCCTGCCCGTACAGCGACTCGACGGCCAACCGCACCGCCTCGGGATCCCGCGAGGCGCAGACCCGCCGCACCAGGTCGTTGCGGTGGTTCAACACCAGGCGCGGGCGGTCCTCCCTGGGTTTCTCGAAGGCCGACAGCACCCCGGCCCACAGTTCGTCCACCTGCTGCCGGGTGGAACGCAACTCGGACTGGAAGGCCGCCGACCGATCGACCAGGTACAGCACCGGCAGGTTGACCGGGTCGAAGGAGCGCAGCACGAGTTCACAGCCCAGCCCGTCGAGCACCCCCTGCGCGGCGGTGACGAACGGCCGCGCGGCCAGTTCCTCCGCCGGGTCGACCGGTTCGAAGCGGGTGACCAGATCCGTGGGGTCGAGCCGCACGACCACCGCGTCCCCGTCCACGACCGGGAGACGGTCGATGATCTCGGAGTCGTAGGTGTAGCCGCCGTTGACCACGGCGAGGCCCTGGGCGGCCGCGACGGCGGCCAACTGGCGGAAGTCCTCCGCCGTCGTCGTGTACCGCACCGTGCCGTGGCGCGCGCGGAAGTCGGCCAGCGTCATCCGGCCGACGTTGGTCTCCATCGGCATCCACCGCTCGACGAGGCGCAGCATCTCGTCGTCGTGCAGCGCGAGCGCCTTCACCCCCAGGTGGTGGATCTCCAGGAACCTGGCCAGCCGCGCCGGTTGGGTCCTGGCCAGCCCCGTCATCCAGCCACGCAGCCGGGCCCCCAGCGCCTCGCGGGTCGCCTCCAGCAGGCCGTCGTCGTACAGGGCCTCCCGGCTCGCGGTGGGCCGCAGGCCCTCCGCGTCGACGACGCAACGGGCGAAGAACGCCCAGTCGGGCAACAGCCCGTCGCCGCTCTCGGTGAGCAGCATCCGCTTCAGGTAGACCCGGTGCCCGGCGCGTTCGGCCGGGTTCGCGGGGAAGGGCAACACGTAGGCGACACCGGTCAGCCCCGCCTCGGGAACCGCGAGGTCGATGACGTCGAACGGGGTGAAACCGAAGGTGTCCTGGGCGTAGCCGAGCAGGTCCGCGTCCCGTTCCCCCGGGGTCCGGTCGTGGGACCGCCACGGCGGCCCGTCCCCGCTGACGGCCTCGCCGGCGACGGTGACCCGGAAGGGCAGCAGGGAACCGTAGAGCCGGCAGAGGTCCCGCACCGTCTCCGGTTCGAACCACTGCTCCGCGCCGCGTCGGGCGCGGAGGGAGACGGTGGTGCCCGGTTCGTCCCGCTCCGCCGGGCCGATGGCGTACGTCCCGTCGGACCGGCCGAGCCACTCCACCGCCGGACCACCGCTCACCGAACGGGTCACGACGCGGACCTCATCGGCCACGAGGAACGCGGAGAGCAGCCCGATGCCGAACTGGCCGAGGAACTCGTGGCGGGCGAAACCGAGTTCGTCCCGCTTGGAGCTGCGACCGATGGTGGCGAGGAGTTCGTGGACCTGCGACTCGGTCAGGCCCACCCCGGTGTCACTGATGGTGAGAGCGCGGTCGGTGAGTTCGATCCCGATGGCGGCGGGGGCGTCGGGATTTCCGACGCGGCGGGCCGTCACGGCGTCCACGGCGTTCTGCAACAGTTCCCGCAGGTAGACGCGTGGGCTGGAGTACAGGTGGTGGCTGAGCAGATCGACGACTCCGCGAAGATCCACCTGGAATTTCTGGTTCACTGTCCCAATCCCCAGTTCACCCCAACGTGTGGTCGGGACTCGAAATGATGATCTAGCTCATCCTATTCAGCACGGCCGACGGGCACGGTGGCGGCACAACCGCCCTCAGGCTGGCCGGAGCCGCCGTCCAGTGCGCACTCCGAAGGGTCCTTTTCGGACGTACGGTCCCTCGCCCTCCCCGGACGTGGGGACCGGCTGTCGCCGGACCGTCAGCGGACACGCCGCAGGCGTGGCGTGGAGCGGACGAGCCCCGAGAGAGGAGCGCGTGCCACGGACGCGGGGCGGTGCGCGTCGACCGAAGGCGGGAGGGGATGCGCGGTAGCTGGCACGGGGGAGGTCGAAGCCGCGGATCGCCGACGGAAGCGCGGTTCCGGATGCCGTGGGGTGGCCGGTACCGTGAGGCGCCAGTGCCGTGAGGACAGCCCGAGATCGGTCATTCGGGTTCGGTCGGAGGGTCATGATCCTGCTTGGGAATCGGAAGCGTCACGCGACACGCCTGACCTCTCCCAACCAATTCCCGGGCGTGTCGACTGTTTTGCCTGGTTCCTGCGCGCTTCGTGGAGCGCGTAACCTGGAAAACCGCTGCTCGCGCAGCGTTGCACCGGCCCTCCGGGGCCGGTGAGGATCGCAACACCGGTCCTCACCACCCCTGCGGGCGGTGGCCCGGCGGTTGCACCGGCCCTCCGGGGCCGGTGAGGATCGCAACAGTCTTGTCACGGCCGACGTCCCGAACCGCCTCTTGTTGCACCGGCCCTCCGGGGCCGGTGAGGATCGCAACCTGGATGGAGGGCTGGCGTTCGGTGTAGAGCCCGGACGGTTGCACCGGCCCTCCGGGGCCGGTGAGGATCGCAACCCGTCCGGGCGCGGCGAATGCCTTCCTGGATGGAGGGGTTGCACCGGCCCTCCGGGGCCGGTGAGGATCGCAACGCGGAGTCCTGCCGCGATCGTCTCGTACGCGTGCACGGTGGTTGCACCGGCCCTCCGGGGCCGGTGAGGATCGCAACAAGACCGGTCGGAAGTCGGGCCGCACGCCGTACGAGGTTGCACCGGCCCTCCGGGGCCGGTGAGGATCGCAACGCCTTTGTGCCGGGGCGCCTCGGCGGTGTAGTCGTTGTTGCACCGGCCCTCCGGGGCCGGTGAGGATCGCAACCTGGCCCCGCCACATGATCGTGGTAGCGGTGTCCTGTTGCACCGGCCCTCCGGGGCCGGTGAGGATCGCAACGACTCGCTGTGGTCAGCGGCCACGATCAAGGTGGTGTTGCACCGGCCCTCCGGGGCCGGTGAGGATCGCAACCCGGTCGGTACCCACCAGCCCTCCGAGCAGCGCGGCGTTGCACCGGCCCTCCGGGGCCGGTGAGGATCGCAACTCGAGCACGGTCTTGGGTGACTGCTTGCCGGGGACCAGGTTGCACCGGCCCTCCGGGGCCGGTGAGGATCGCAACGGTAAGGGTCGCCCGGCCGGACAGGGCCGGGCGACCGTTGCACCGGCCCTCCGGGGCCGGTGAGGATCGCAACGTCGGGGCGGCCGATGACGCCCTGGGCGCTGGCGGATGTTGCACCGGCCCTCCGGGGCCGGTGAGGATCGCAACTTGCCCCACCGTGACCTGGTGCACGCCGGCCGGGCGCAGTTGCACCGGCCCTCCGGGGCCGGTGAGGATCGCAACCGCAGCAATCCTGCGTCAGTACAAGGGCATTGCCGAGTTGCACCAGCCCTCGGGGGCCGGTGAGGATCGCAACCGTGCGTCGCAGAGATCGCACGCTGGGTAGGCAGGTTGCGCCAGCCCTCCGGGCCGGTGAGGATCGCAACGCCGGGCCACAGGGCTGAAGGTGATCAGCTACGCCCTGGCTGGCCAGGCCGACGCCAGTGCGCGGGTGCTGGACGAAGCGATGCGCCTGCTCTCCCAGCCCAGCCGGGACGACGAAGTCCGCTTGGGGCAGCGCAGCGTCGTCGGCGACGACCTGTACGCGGTCTACCAAACCACCTGCGACATCTACCTCGGTCTCGGTACCGACGTGATCGACGCGCTACAACCCCGGTTGGATGGACTGGCCCGCTCCTCGCCCCGCACGGCCATGATCAGCCGCGCGAAGCTGGCTCACGCGTATGCCAACGCCGGCCAACCCGCCGACGCCGTCCGACTGGCCTGGGAAACGCTGGACGCCCACGACCAGGTCGGCTCGCACTCCGCCTTGACCGAGGTCCGGCGCACATCGCGCGTGCTGCGCCAGTGGGAGGTTCGTGCGGACGTGCGCGGGGAGATAGCCGACCTCGCCCACCGGCTGTCCGGCTGACCATCGGCCAGCCGGTTATGCGCCCTTGCCCCGTTTCAGCCGGAGCGCGTCGAGCGGTTCCTCCCGCACCTCGCCGTCCGAGGACCGGGTGACACGGTAGACGCCCGCGTTCGGCCGGTCGGCGATCGCGGCCACCAACCGGTCGTGCTCGTAATGCAGTCCGGCACCGGTGTCGGTGGCGTAGCCGACCAGACCGCCCGCAGCGCCTTCGGTGGCGAGCAGGTGGTGGAAAGCCGCCCGCCGCTCGCCTTCGCCGTAGTGCACCGCGTTGGCATGAGGCAGCAATCCCAGTCCCTCGCCGCTGCCGCGAACGCCGCCGTAGGAATCGGTGACCGTCCACGTGTGCCAGCACAGCGACCCGGCCGACTCACCGGCCAGCACGACCCCCGCCTGCCAACAGTCGGCCAGGATTGCCGGCAGGTCGTGGGCGTGCCACACCGCCAGCAGGTTGACCACGCTCCCCCTGTCCACCCAGACGACGTCCTGCTCGTGCAGGTGAGCGGCTACGTCCGGCACATTGGGTTGCTCGAACAGCGCTAGGTGGGAGGTGCGCACCTCGGTGTCGGCGAACGCCGCGTAGAAGGCGTCGATGCTGGCCTGCCGATCACCCGTGCCGGTCGATACGAAGCACAACCGCGGGCGGGGCGGCCCGCCGGCCAGGTCGAAGGCGTAGGAGAACACCGGGCCGGGCCGCCACGGGTCCCGGGCACGGTTGAACCCCATCGAGGTCGCCAGGATCGTCGGTGCGTCGGCCGCCACCCGCTCAGTGTGGCACCGTGCTGGATCACACTGCGACCGTTCGGCAGCCTCGATCCGCCGTCGCACACGGTCCCGCGACACGATCGCCAGGCCCGGACGTCGATGCCAACAGGACACCGTGGACGGCGGCCGGCAGCCCCAGCGCGGCGGTGGGACGACCCGGCTTCCCTGCCTGACCCTCCATGTCCCCCATCCGTGGGGCTGGCGGCATCCGGCCGGCCTGGGTGACCGTGTCCTGCCGCGCATCCCCTCCCGTCGCCAGCAAGGCTCATCCCGAGCCGGACGGCAGGGACCCCGCGTGGCCGGCCGCACGCTTCGCACCCAGGGCGGAGCGACCAGTTCGCCCGGCCACGGGAGTCAACCCAAGCGGAAGCCTCAACCACGAGAGGGGAACAACGATGGCGATCGACGAGCCAGTCGCGGAGCTGGACCCGAGGTTCAGCGCTCCGGACGCACTGCCGACCAGCTGGTTGCGGATGGAGAAGGCGCTGCGGGGCGCGGAGACCTACTGGTTGTCCAGCGTGCGCGGCGACGGCCGTCCGCACGTGAGCACCCTGCTCGCGGTGTGGCTGGACGGCGCGGCCTACTTCTGCACCGGTGAGGACGAGCAGAAGGCCCGCAACATCCAGCGTAGCCCGCTGTGCGCGCTGACCACCGGCTCGAACCTGCTCAACGAGGGTCTTGACGTCGTCGTGGAGGGGACGGCCGAGCAGATCTCGGAGGAGTCCGTCCTCCGGGAGATCGCCGATTCCTACCTGGACAAGTACGGGGAGGCCTGGCGGTTCGAGGTCCGCGACGGCCGTTTCCACGGCACCGGTGGTGGTGGGAACGTGGCCGTGGTCTACCGGATCCGGCCGGCCAAGATCCTGGCGTTCGACAAGGGCGGTTCCAGCCAGACCCGGTGGCGGTTCTGACCGTCCGCCGAGGTGGGGGCCTGGGCCGCACCGGCAGGGGCGCGGCGTGTTGGCCGTCGTCAGGGTGCGGACCCAATCCTTCGCGGACGGAGTGCCCGGGTGGTGGACGCCATCGAACGGTTCTCGCGCATCCTCCGAGTCCGCCAGGGACGGGCCGGCGGCGTGTCGCCGCCGGCCCGACCCCCAGCGCCACCCAGGGTCCGCCCATCATGACCGCTCCGCGCGAGGAACGCCGGCCGACTGCTGCCCCGACGGGGTCCGGTGATGCGGTGACCGAGCGGCGCACCGGAGGCCCGCTGTCCACGCGAACCCGGTCAGCGCACTCCTCGGACCGCCGCGGTGGTGTTGGATCCCCGTCCCCCACGGTGGTGCTCCCGGGTCCGAGTTCCGGTCCCCACCCGCTGGAGGTGACTCGGGTACTCGGGAGCCGGGCGGGGTGATGTCCCCGCCGACGCGTCTTCCGGAGGCGTCGGGGCACGCTTCCCCCGGCATCCCCGGAGCCGCACTTGTGCCAGGGCTGGGCCGGCCGTTCGAACGGGTGCTCGGCCTCCGCCGTTCTCGCTCGCTCTCCACCATCATCCGGCGAACCCAGGTGGGCCGAAGCCCAGGGTCAGCCGGGAGGCGACGTGAAGTCGCCGATCCGCCGGGCGATGGCGACCGCCGCCGCACCCCGCGCCCACTCCTCGAACGGTGCCAGGCGGACCACGACCTCGGCGCGGCCGGCCGCGCCGTAGGAGGCCTCGTGGAGTGCGGCGCGCAGGTGGGGTTCGAGCAGGGCGAGACCCGCCTGGTGGTCGGCGGACACCACGACCACTTCGGGGCCGAGGAGGTTGACGACTCCGGCGGCGGCCCGTCCCACGGCCCTCCCCGCCTCCTCGAACACCCCTCGGACCCGGGCGTCGCCGCCCTGGGCGCGGCGGACCAGGTCGGGCAGTGCCAGATCGGGTTCTCCCAGGAGTTCGGCGGCTCGTCGCACGATCGCCGGTTCCGAGGCGACGGCCTCCAGGCAGCCGGTGGCCCCGCAGTAGCACCGGGGGCCGCGCGGGTCGACGGGGACGTGGCCGAGTTCGCCGGCGACGCCGAAGGCCCCGGTGCGGACCCGACCGTCGACGACGAGGCCGCCCGTCACGCCCGCGCCGACGGTGACCAGTAGGAACGAGTCGGCGCGGGCTCCCACGCCGAACCAGTTCTCCGCCTCGGTGAGGGCACGGACGTCGTTGTCGACGACGGTCGGGAGCCCGGTCTCGGCGCTGATCAGATCGGCGAGACGCAGGTCCCGCCAGCCGTGGAACGGCTCGTAGCGGGCGATACCCCGGTCCCGGTCGACGGCACCGGCCACCGACACGCCCAGCGCGTGGGTGCGGACACGGAAGCGGGGTTCGAGGCGGCGCAGCTCGTCGACCAGTCCCGCCACCGACCGGACGACGTCCGCGACGTCATGGCCCGACAGGTGGTTTCGGGCGGCGTGGCGGACATGTGCCCTCAGGTCCGTGACGACGCCGATGAGTTCGTTGGCCGTCACCTTGACACCCACCACGAACTCCCGGTCCGCACGCACGTCCAGCGGGACGGAGGGCCGGCCGATCCGGACGTCGCGCCCCCGACGCCGTTCCGGCCGTGGCCCGGGGAGACCTCGGCGAGGTAGCCCCGGTCGAGGAAGGCACGGGTGATCTTGGTGATGCTGGGTTGGGACAGGCCCGTGCGCCGGACCAGTTCTCCCCGCCGCACCGGGCCGTCGGTCAACACGAGGCGGAACACCCGCGCACTCGCACGCGTCGTGGCGATCGGTCCGCGACCCTGCGCGGGACGGGGCATCCCCGGAAAGTACCGCCGCCGCGTTCCACGGGTCAAGAATCGGGATACGCCCTCGTCAACGCCTGACCAACCAGGCGGTCTCCGCCAAGCGCACGCCTCGGAACTCCCGCTGACGCGGAGCTTTCGAAAACTACCGCCACCGACTTCCATGCACTGGGAATTGAAGTCCTCGCACGTCAACGGTTACGGTGATCGAGATCACGCGTTCGTCCCGGCTGACCTCCGCCGCAGAAGGAGCTACCGGTGCACGCCCGCTCCTGGTCCGGACCCCGGGGCCGGTCGCGAGGTGGTGCGCGTCCCCGACCCTCGGGACCGATGCCAGTCCCGTCACCGGTCCCGACGGTCCCCGCAACCAGCCGCGTCCCGAGATCGCGTGTTCACACCCGTCGACAGCGAACAAGGGAGTTTGCATGTCCCGGACACGATGGACGAGACGGCGCCCCGGCGCCGTGCTGGCCGCGGTGGTCGGCACCGTGGCACTGCTGATGACCGGTGTCCTCACCGGTACGGCGTCGGCCGAACCGGTTCGGATTCCCAACGGAACGCAGTTCACCGACACCGACGGAAACCCGCTGCACGCCCACGGTGGCGGTGTGCTCAAGGTTGGCGACTACTACTACTGGTTCGGGGAGAACCGCAACCCGGACTTCACCTTCCGCCACGTCTCGGCGTACCGGTCGACCGATCTGCGGAACTGGGAGTTCCGCAACCACGTGCTGACCCAGGACAGCGACCCGGAACTCGCGGTCGCGAACATCGAGCGCCCGAAGGTGATCTACAACGAGTCCACCGGGCAGTTCGTCATGTGGATGCACAAGGAGAACGGCCGGGACTACGGGGAGGCCCGGGCCGCCGTGGCCGTGTCGGACACCGTCGACGGCGACTACGAGTGGCGAGGCAGCTTCCGGCCCTTCGACGAACACATGTCCCGGGACATCACCGCCTTCGTCGACGGGGACGGCACCGGATACATGATCTCCTCCGCCAGGGAGAACTACGACCTGCACGTGTACCGGCTGACGCCCGACTACACGCAGGTCGAGGAACTCGTCCACGTGCTGTGGCCCGGCGGCCACCGGGAGGCCCCGGCGATGTTCGAACGCGACGGCGTGTACTTCCTCGTCACCTCCGGCGCCACGGGGTGGAATCCCAACCAGCAGAAGTACGCCACCGCCGAGTGCGTGGAGTGCCCGTGGACGGAGCCGACGAACCTGGGGAACTCGACGGCTTTCGGCTCGCAGACGGCCTTCGTGCTCCCGGTGGAGGGCAGCGAGACCACCGGCTACCTCTACATGGGCGACCGGTGGGGCCCGGCGCAGGGCGGCACCCCGAACGACTCCGAGTACGTGTGGCTGCCGTTGGAGTTCCCCACCCCGACCTCCCTCACCATGGACTGGACACCCGAGCTGGAGATCGACACGGCCACCGGGCGGATCAGTGGGCTCGACGGCGGACAGGCGCGCCCGGTGGTGGCCAGGCACAGTTCCAAGTGCCTGGACGTGGCCGACGAGTCCACCGCCGAGGGGCACCGGGTGATCCAGTGGGAGTGCACGGGAGGGAACAACCAGCGGTGGGTGTCGCGGGATGTCGGCGGCGGGCACGTGGAACTCGTCGCCTGGCACAGCGGACGGTGCCTGACGGTGGAGGGCGGCTCCACTAGCGACGGCGGAGCCGTGACGCAACGGGCCTGCACCGGTGAGCCCCACCAGCAGTGGCGTGCCGAGGACGCGGATGCCGGCCACGTCCGCTACGTGGCACGGCACAGCGGGCTGTGCCTGGACGTGGCCGACGAGTCCACGGCGAACAACGCCACCGTCCACCAGTGGAGCTGCGGCACCGGACCCCACCAGCAGTGGTCCCGGGGCTGACCGCCCGGTGACAGCCATCCGGCACCGGTGACGACATGTCCGAACCGGATCGTGGCCAGGAGCCGGACGCGTCCGCTCGTCGCGTTCGTCCAGTCGCGTGGACCCGCGGGCGCGATGGATGCGCCGACCCGGTCGTGCACCGGGCCCGGCGCCACCCGCCCGATCCACCGGGTGGGCGCCGGGCGATCGCTCAGTTCGGGGAGGTGGGGGCGGTCGGGGGGACGTTGCGGTTGTGGCGGAACAGGTTCCTCGGGTCCCACCGCGCCTTCGTGTCGGCGAGCCGGCGGTAGTTCTCCGGCGTGTAGGCGGAGCGGACCCGCTCGGTGTCCGCTCCGTCCCCGTCCAGGAAGTTCAGGTAGCTGGCGCCGGTCGACCAGGGGCGCAGTGCCGCGCGGACCTCGGCGTGCGGGGCGCGGAGCGCGGCCGCCTGCTCGGGGGTCGCGTCGGGGGGTGTGCGGCGGGTGAGGCCGAGGAGGTACTCGGCGTCCCGGTGGCTGACGCAGTTCGCCTCGGCGGGTGGGCGTCGGAGCGCTCCGCCCAGGTGGCGGATCTCCAGGACCTGGGGCGACGGCGCTCCTGGGCCGACGCGGTCCAGGACACCGCTCAGGGCCTGGTCGGGGAGACCGTCGAGGAACAGGTTGGTCGTCTGGTAGCCCATCGGCTCGGTGGGGTCCGAGCAGATGGTGGCCGAGTCGGTGTAGGGGAGTTCGCCGACCGCGTCCAGCAGCCGGGGACCCACCGCCCGCAGCGGTGCGATCACCTCGTCGCCGGTGGCCACGTCGAGGGTCGCGGCGATCCGCACGTGCAGCACGTGCCGACCCCGCAGGGGGTCCGGCACGCCGTCGACGTCGGGGAAGGGGACGAGGGCGACCGAGGTGGTGATCTCCTCGGGTGCCGCCGACGTCCAGTCCCGCCACGCCCGCAGCGCCTCGCCGACCAGCGGGGCGTCGTAGAAGAGCCCCCCGCCGTAGAGGGTGGGGACGGGGAAGAGGTCGACCTCCATCCCGGTGACCACCCCGAAGTTCCCGCCGCCCCCGCGCGACGCCCAGAACAGGTCCGGGTGTGTCCGGGCGGTCACCGAGCGGGTCGTCCCGTCCGCCGTGACGAGTTCGATCTCGCGCACGTGGTCGGCGGCGTAGCCGAACCGGCGGGCGAGCAGGCCCAGGCCGCCGCCAAGGGTGTAGCCGACGGCACCGACGTGGGGGGTGCTACCGGAGAGCGGGGCGAGGCCGTGGGCGCCGGCCGCCTCGATCACGGCGGACCACGGCGCGCCCGCCTCGATCCACGCCACGCGTCGACCCGGGTCGACGCGGACCCCGGCGAGGTCCCGGGTCGCCACGAGCAGCCCCCCGGTGTACCGGGGAGGAACACCGTGCCCGGAGTTCAGCACGGCGACGGGCAGGTCGTGGTCGGCGGCCACGCGGACGGCGGCGCGGACGTCGGCCGTGGTGGTGGCGAGGACGGCGACGTCGGGTCGATGCGGGCCGTAGGTCTGGAAACCGACGGTGGCGGTGGCGAATCCCGGGTCCTCGGGGAGGAGGACCGGACCTGCCACCTCGGCGCGCAGGGTGGCGACGACAGGGGTGATCGCGGAGGTCGACGTGGTCATGCGGTCGAAGCTAGAGCGCGTTGCGGACCGGAGGTGTCCGCAAAGAGATGACATCCTGAAAGAGTGAACGCGAGCCTGCCGGCGCGGCTGTTGACCCTCCTGTCGCTGTTGCAGAGCCGCCGCGAGTGGTCGGGGGCCGAGTTGGCGCGCCGGCTGGAGGTGACCGACCGGACCGTCCGACGCGACGTCGGGCGGCTGCGTGCCCTGGGCTACCCGGTGCGGGGTACGACCGGCACCGCCGGCGGGTACCGGATGGTGGCCGGGCGGGATCTTCCTCCGCTGCTGCTGGACGACGAGGAGGCGGTGGCGGTGGCCACGGCGCTGCTCACCGCGGCCGGGGGCACGGTCACGGGGATCGAGGACACCTCGGTGCGGGCGTTGGCGAAGTTGGAGCAGGTGTTGCCGGCACGGCTGCGGCACCGGGCGGCGGCGGTGTCCCGGGCGACGGTCCCGCTCGTGCGGCCGGCACCGAACCAGGTGTGCCCGGAGGTGCTGTCGGTGCTCGCCGTCGCCTGCCGGGACCACGAGGTGGTGACCTGCTCCTACCGCGACCGGGACGGGGTGGTGACCGAACGACGGGTCGAACCCCACCACCTGGTGACCGGTCACCAGCTCTGGTACCTGATCGCCCACGACCTGCGCCGCGGCGGGTGGCGGACGTTCCGGGTGGACCGGATCTCCGAGGTGGCCCCGACCGGGCGGCGCTTCCAGCGCGGGGAGGTCCCGGGTGGGGACCCGGCCGAGTACCTGCGGGGTGTCCTGTTGTCGACCCCGTTCCCGCACCGGGCGGAACTGTGGGTGGCCGCGTCGGCGACCCGGGTGTCACGGGTGTTGACCGACCCGCTGCCGGGCCGGGTTCGGGACATCGAGGACGGCGGGTGCGTGGTGGCGCTGGGCTCGGACACGGTGGACGGCCTGCTGCGGGAGGTCCTCGCGGTCGTGGCTCTCGGGGAACCGGTGACGATGACGGCGTCGGACGTGCTGCGGGAGCGGCTGCGCGCGTTGTCCGCCCGCCTCTCGGAGGTGGCCGACGGCGGCCCGGCGTCGGATGGCGCGGGGTGAGTGAGTGCGCGGTACCCGGTCACGGGGTGCGTGGCGGCCGTGCCGCCCACGGCTACCCGCCGACCGGGCTGCGTCGACCTTGCCGGCAGCTGACCGCCGTCGCGCCTACCCCGGTCACCACAGCGGGATCTCGGTTCCGTGTTCCTCCGGGAGTCGGGGACCGTGGATGCGTCGTTGGGCGTCGCTGATCGCGACGTCGTTGATGCTCGCCTCCCGGCGCGACATCAGGCCGCGGTCGTCGAACTCCCACAGCTCGTTGCCGTAACAGCGCCACCACTGCCCCGTCCGGTCGCGGCACTCGTACTGGAAGCGGACCGCGATCCGGTTCCCTCGCCACGTCCACAGGGATTTGCGCAGCGCGTAGTCCAGTTCACGCTCCCACTTGCCGGTCAGGAAGTCGATGATCTCCGCCCTGCCCCGGAGGACCGTGTCGCGGTTCCGCCAGACCGAGTCCGGGGTGTAGGCGGTCGCCACGCGGTGGGGGTCGCGGGTGTTCCACGCGTCCTCCGCCGCCTGGACCTTCAGCAGCGCTGTCTCCTGGGTGAACGGCGGGTAGGGCGGACGGTCCTCGGGCATCTCCTGGTCTCCTCACTCCCATGGGAGAACGATCGTTCTCCACCGGTGACCTGCACTAGAGAACCACCGTTCTCAACGTCAAGGAGTCTCCCAGTGCCAGCCCCGACGTCGGAGGAACGGAACCATCTCGATCGCGTGGTGCTCCTCGACGCGGCGGAGCGGCTCTTCTACGAGCGCGGCATCCGCGCGGTGGGGATGGACGAGGTCCGTGCCGCCTCCGGTCTGCCGCTCAAACGGACCTACCGGTTGTTCAGCGCCAAGGAGGACCTCGTGGTGGCGGTGTTGCGCCACCACGACCAGCGGTGGCGAGGCGAGCTGGCCGACCGCGTGGAGCGGGTTCCCGAGCCCCGCGAACGGGTCCTGGCGCTGTTCGACTGGCTGGAGAAATAATTCGGAAACCCGGCTTCCGGGGCTGCGCCTGGATCAACGCGCACGGCGAGCTCGGCTCGTCCTCGCGGCGGGTGTTGGCCGAGATCCGTTCCCACAAGCAGGCGTTCCACGACCAGATCGCCGAGTGGGTGCGGACCGCCGGGTCCTCGGTGGTCGAACCCGTCGTCCTGCTCGCCGAGGGCGCCATCGTGACGGCCGGTGTCAGCGGCGATCCGGCAGCTGCCCGCCACGCGCGGCGAGCCGTCGCGCGGATGCTCGGGATGGTGTGAGCACCCCCGCTCGTCCCCGCCCCGCCGACCGCGGCCGCTGGGCTTCGACGGGCGGCGGGACCGGGCAGCGCCACCCGCGCGTAGGGGGGTGAACCGAGCAGCTCCGACCCCGCCGCGCCGCCGTTCGCGGTCGGGGTGCGCGGTGGTGAGGGGGAGGACCGCTCGACGCATCACGCGGGTCGCCT
This sequence comes from Actinoalloteichus caeruleus DSM 43889, assembly GCF_000429185.2. GTDB lineage: Bacteria > Actinomycetota > Actinomycetes > Mycobacteriales > Pseudonocardiaceae > Actinoalloteichus_B > Actinoalloteichus_B caeruleus. Next base: position 2,318,315 of record NZ_AUBJ02000001.1, read on the forward strand.
CGGGGCATCACCGATCCCGGCCCCCGCCCCGGGACAAGCCGCACGAGTGGCGGGCCGGTCGGCCCTCGTGGCCCCGGGACGCGCCCGTCCGCCGGTGGTGGCTCGGGCAGGGCCTGGTCGCCGTCGCACCGAATTCGGTGGACATCGCGGGCCGTCGCCGGGAATCGTCACGACCATGCGCCAGGAGGAGATCTGGGACGCGGAGACCGCCCAACGCTATGACACGCCGGGCCGGGGCAGGTTCGCCCGTGAGGTCCTGGAACCGACCGTCGACCGCCTGGCCGCGTTGGCCGGTGACGGGGAGGCGCTGGAGTTCGCGATCGGCACCGGTCGGGTGGCCGTGCCACTCGCCGAACGGGGGGTCCGCGTCACCGGGATCGACCTGTCCCGTCCCATGGTCGAGCGGCTCCGGACGAAGGTGGACGATCGGGCCGTGCCCGTGGTCATCGGGGACATGGCCACGGCCACCGCGCCGGGCGAGTACTCGCTGGTGTACCTGGTCTACAACACGATCTCGAACCTGCTCACCCAGGCCGAGCAGGTGTCCTGCTTCCGCAACGCCGCACGCCACCTGGTGCCCGGCGGGCGGTTCGTGATCGAGCTGGAGGTGCCCGAGCTGCGCCGGCTCCCACCGGGGCAGGAGGCGCTGGTCTACCACGCCGAGCCCGGGTACGTCGGCCTGGACACCTACGACACGGTGCGCCAGCACCTGGTGTCCCACCACTTCACGTTCGGCGAGGGCAGGCAGGCGCGGCTGGCGCGCAGTCCGCACCGCTACGTCTGGCCGGCCGAGCTCGACCTGATGGGGCAGCTGGCCGGGTTCGACCTGGAGAACAGGTGGGCCGACTGGTCCGGAGCCGAGTTCACCTCCGACTCCCGGTCCCACGTCTCCGTCTATCGGCTACCACCGGCCCCGTGAGCCCGCGGTGGACACGAGGCCCGGCGCGCGGCGGGACCGTGGGACGACCCGCGAGCGGCTCCCCGTCGCGGCCGGCCGCGCCGCCCCCGGTCACCGCGACGGCACGGGCCGGGTCCGCCCTCGGTCCCGGTCGGGAGCCCGGGGCTGGTGTGCGAGCGGGTGGCACCCGGGGCGGTCGTGCCGGTGCCACGGAGGGGAGCTCGGGAAATCGGGTGGATCGGTTCGCGCCGATCGGTCATCCTGCGCGAATGGCCGAACGCGAGGTGGACGAACGCGAGGTGGACGAACGCGGGGTGGACGGCACGGGAGCGATCGTCCGCGAGGGGGCCCTCGACCGGGTGGGCGCGGCGTTCGCGCCGGTGGTCGAGGCGACCCGGGCGCGCCTCGCGGCGACCTTCGACGCCGACCGCCTGCACAGCGCCTACCTCTACGGCAGCATCCCCCGGGGCACCGCCGTCCCTGGCACGTCCGACCTGGACGTCCTGGTGGCCCTGCGAGCGGAGCCATCGGCCACCGACCGGGCCGAGGTCAGGACCATCGAGTCCGAGTTGGACGACGCCTTCCCGGAGATCGACGGCGCCGGCATCCTCCTGTCGAGCATGACGTCCCTCCTCAGCGACGGGGAGCGGTACGACGGCGGGTTCTTCGTCGCCTGCCTGTGCACCCCGCTGCTCGGGCAGGACCTCGCCGAGCTGCTGCCCCGTTACCGGCCGGACTCGGTGCTCGCGCGGGAGACGAACGGCGACCTCGGTTCCCTGCTTCCCCGGTGGCGGGACAGGAACGCCGCCGCCACCACGGACGCCGAGCGGCGTTCCCTCGTGCGCGGGGTCACCAGGCGGGTGGTCCGCACCGGGTTCACGCTGGTCATGCCCCGCTGGGGCGGGTGGACCAGCGACCTCACCCGGTCGGCCGACATCTTCGGGCGGTACTACCCGGACCAGGCCGAGCGGATGCGGGCCGTCGCCGAGGCCGCGTCGGCTCCGACGGCGAACACGGACGTCCTCCCGATGGTCCTCGACGACCTCGGCCCCTGGCTGGCCGAGGAGTACGCCGCCGTGCACGGGGTCCCCGGGCCGCGCTGACCACGCGCCCGCCGAACGTCCCGCGCGAGGGGGTGGCCGATCACGAACGCCGTGCCACGCCCGCGCCCCGTGGCTGGCCCGCCGGAAGGGAGGCGAGGATGCCGACCACGTCCTCGACCAGCACCGCCGCCCTCGTCGCCGCGCTCCAGGAACGGACCGCGCGGGCACTGCCCGCCGAACACGTCGTCCACCTCGGAGGCTGGTGGCTGCGGCACTCCCCCGGCTGCGCGTGGTGGTCGGCGGCCGTGCTGGCGCACGAGGAGCTGGCGGCGGAACCGCTGGCGGAGCGGGTGGGACGGGCGGAACGCTTCCACGCCGGGTACGGCGGGACCGCCCGCTTCCAGATCAGCCCGGCCTCACCGGGCCAGTTGGACGCGCTGCTGGCCGGGCGGGGCTATCGCCGGGAGAGTCCGATGTCGTTGCGGACCGCTCCGCTGGACGGGGCGCGCGTCGGGGCGGTCGGCGCCCACCTCCCGGTGTCGGTGCGAGACCACGCCGACCCGACCTGGTTCGACACCTGGTTCGCCGTGCACGGCGCGGGCCTCGACCGGGAGGCCGAACGTCGGGTGCTCGACCGGCTGGACCGCCCCTGCGGGTACGCCTCCGTGGCCCTGGACGGGGAGGTGGTGAGCGTGGGCCGGGTGGTCCTCGACGACGGCTGGGCGGGGATCTTCGGCATGGCGACAAGGCGGCACGCCCGGGGCCGGGGCGCCGCCCGGCTGGTGTTGGGCGCGTTGGCCGGGTGGGCGGGGCGACGCGGGGCCCACCAGCTCTACCTCCAGGTGGACGAGGACAACACCGCCGCGCACGGGCTCTACACCCGCGCCGGGTTCACCGAGCTCGCCGCCTACCACTACCGCACCGCCCCCTGAGCGGTGCCGGGCGGCGTCCTCGTCCGCCACGACGGGCGGCCGGGCCGGTCGACTACCGTGGCGGAGGCTCACGGTCCGTTCCGGGGAGTCGAGGCGCGAGGAAGGAGCCGCTGGTGCGGGTCGACATCTGGTCCGATCTGGTCTGCCCCTGGTGCTACCTGGGCAAGAAGCGGTTCGAGCGGGCGCTCGACGCCGCCGGCCTCGGTGACCGCGTCGAGGTGGTGTACCGGTCCTTCCAGCTCGACCCCGGCTTCCCCCGGGGTGAGACCCGCGACCAGGCCGAGGTGCTGGCCGCGAAGTTCGGCACCTCCCGGGAGGAGGCGGCCCGGATGGCGACGGACATGGAGCGCACGGCGGCCGGGGACGGGCTGGAGTTCCGGATGGGCGAGCTGCGGTACGGCAACACCTTCGACGCCCACCGCCTGGTCCAGTGCGCCGCTGGGCTGGGGACCGGCCCGCGCATGGTCGAGCGGCTGTTCCGCGCGCACTTCTCCGAGCAGCGGTCGCTGTTCGACCGGGACTCCCTCGTGCTGCTCGCCACCGAGGCCGGGGTGGACGAGGCGACGGCCGGCCGGGTGCTCGACGACGGGGACGCGCACGCCGACGCGGTGCGCGCCGATCTCGACCTGGCTCGCCGGCTCGGGGTGAGCGGGGTGCCGTTCTTCGTGCTCGACGGCAGGTACGGGGTGTCGGGCGCGCAACCGGTCGAGGTGCTGGCACGTGCCCTGGCCACGGCCGCCGGGGTGGACGAGCGGGCCGCCGACCCGACGAGGGGCGAGGGTGGGGCGGCGTGTGCGGTCCCGGACGGCGCGGCGGGGTCCGGGTCGACCGGCTGATCCCGTCCCGGGCGTTCGGTGGGCCGCCCCACCGCGCCGCCGGCTCAGAGGGTTCGGGTGGCGCCGCCGTCGATGAGCAGGTCCGCGCCCGCGACGCTGGCGGCCAGCGGTGAGGCCAGGTAGGCGACGAGGTGCGCGACCTCGAGGGGTTCGACGAGCCGACCGGTGGTCATGCCCGAGGCGTCGGGCAGGCCGGCGAGCAGGTCGTCGAGGGGGATGCCCAGCGAGCGGGCGAGGGCGGCGCCGTACCCCTCTGGGTGTTCCCACAGATCGGTGCGCACCGGTCCCGGGGAGACGGTGTTGACCCGGACGCCCCGGGGCCCGTACTCGGCGTCGAGGCCCTTGGCGAACGCGGTGAGCGCGGCCTTGGCCACCGCGTAGGGCAACGGGCCGGCGCCGGGCGTCCGCGCCGCGTTGGAGGACACGGTGACGATGCTGCCGCGCTGGTCGAGCAGGCTGGGCAGCAGGTGCCGGGTGACGCGGACCGCGCTGAACAGGTTGAGCTCGAAGGTGGCGTGCCACAGGGCGTCGGAGGTCCCCAGGAACCCGCTGGTCTGGCCGTCACCACCGTCGCCGCCTCCGACGTTGTTCACCAGGACGTCGACCGCGCCGAGTTCCGCGAGGGCCGCGCCGGCGAGGTCCCGCGCGCCCTGCTCGGTGCCGAGGTCGGCGGTGACGGCCGTCGTGCCGGGCACTGGCGGATCGGGGGCGCGGCGGGCGCCGACCACCACCCGGACTCCCTGTTCGGCGAGGACGGCCGCGATGGCGCGGCCGATGCCCCGACTTCCGCCGGTGACCACCGCTGTCTTCCCGCTCAGGCGAAGATCCACCAGAACTCCCTTCAACCACTACTTCGTTGATGCCACTACTGAGTTAGTTGCTACACGAATGTAGCAACTTCGAGGGAAGGGGTGGCACGGCGGTACGCTCCCGGCGGGGAGGGCACGGTGATGCGGGACGACACGGAACGGACCCCGGGGCCGGGACGCGCCCGACGCGCGGACGCCGAACGCACCGTGCGCGCCATCCTCGCCGCCGCCGAACGGGTGCTCAGCCAGGAGCCCGGGGCCACGATGGAACGCATCGCCGCCGAGGCGGGGGTCGCGCGGACGACGGTGCACCGGCGCTTCGCCACCAGGGAGGACCTCGTCTCCTCGCTGACGGTCCTGGCGGCCCAGCAGTTGGAGGCGGCGGTCCTGGCCGGCCGCCCCGAGAGCGCCCCACCCCTGGTCGCCCTGCACGAGGTGACGGCCAACGTGCTGCGCATCAAACGGACCTGGAGCTTCGCGATGGGCGTCCACTCCGAACACCCCGAGGTGATGCGCGTCCACACCGACACCCGCGCCCGGTGCGTCGCCCTGTTCCGCCGGGCCCGCGACGCCGGTGCGGTGCGCTCGGACGTCGACCCCGACTGGGCCAGCCGGGTGTACTACGGGCTCATCCAGGCCGCGGCCGAGGACCTGGCCGAGGAGCCGACACCGGCCGAACTGGACGCAGCCGCCGCGCGAGTGGTCGACACGCTGTTCACGGGAGTCGGAGCCGGCGGCGGCACGCCCCACCGGTCGGGCTGAGCCCGGCCACGAACACGTGGGAGCCCGGCCGCCCCGCGCCCGCCACCCGGCGGAGGACCCGGTCCCCGGTGGGGTGGCTGGGGTGGGACCGCCACCCGTCGCGACTCCCACCCGGCCGAGCCGGGACGTGCGCGGCGGCGACGCCCGGACGGGATCGGGGAGGGGACGACCTCGGGGAGACCGGGGTCGCCGTGTCGACCCCAACCCACGAACACGCGGCCCGAGGGGCCATCCCACGACAAGGGGCCCGAACCGTCACTCCTGGGTATGACCCAGGTCGGGTTCGGGCACCAACATCAGCGTGCGCGACGTCGCGGCCTCCAACTCGAGAACGACGATCTCGTTGCCCCCGGGGCGCAGCACGGGCCCGGGGACGTAGAGGGTCCGCTGCGGACCGCGCCGCCAGTACCGCCCGAGGGCGAAGCCGTTGATCCAGACCACGCCCTTGGTCCAGTCCGGCAGGGAGACGAAGGTGTCCGCCGGCTGCTCGATCCGGACGGTCCCCCGGTGCAGTCCCGGTCCGGCTGGCAGCCCGGTGGCCGGCGAGTACGGGGCGGCGGCCAGTTGCTCCGCCGACAGCGGCAGCGGGTGGCAGCTCCAGCCGGTCACCTCGGTCCCGTCGACGAACACCCCGCCGAGGACGCCCTTGCGGTCGGCCAGCCCCTCCCCGTAGTTCACCCGCCCCTGGTTCTCCACCAGCAGGTCGAGCCGGGCACCGGCCGGTGCCCGCAGCGCCAGCGCCCGCTCGCGGTGCTCCCGCTCCAGCACCCCCACCGGCGCGCCGTCCACGAAGACCTGGGCGCGGTCGTGCACGTCCTCGACGACGAGCACCCCGTCCACCGCCGCCGGCAGGGTGGTCCGGTAGAGCACGAAACCGTAGGCCTGGCCCAACTCCTCCATCGTGAGCGGCCGGTCGGCGGCGACCCCCTCGGCGAGGAGGTCCACGGCAGGGAGCAACGCCGCCGACTCGTCCAGGCTGACCGCCGTCTCCGGAAGGCGGGGCCCCCGAGCGGGCACCGGCTCGTCGGGGACGGGGGCGTACCGGGCGATGACCTCGCGGAACGCCGCGAACTTCGGGGTGGGATCACCGCTCTCCGACAGCGGGGCGTCGTAGTCGTAGGAGTTCACGGTGGGCAGGTACCGGCCGTTGTCGTTGGCGCCGTTGAGGAAGCCGAAACTGGTCCCGCCGTGGAACATGTAGAAGTTCACCGAGGCACCGGCGGCCAGCAGCTCGTCCAGGGTGGACGCCGCGTCCTCGGGCTCGCGCACGTGGTGCGGCCCACCCCACCGGTCGAACCAGCCGTGCCAGAACTCCATGCACATCAACGGCCCCGTGGGCTGCCCCTCCCGCAAGCGGGCCAGGTTCTCCGCCGCCCGCGAGCCGAAGTTGCCGGTGCGCAGCACCCCGGGCAGGCCTCCGGCGGCCAGCATCTCCTCGGAGGGCTGGTCGCTGGTGAACAACGGGACGTCCACCCCGCCGGCCCGCAGGAACTCCGCCACCCGCTCCAGGTACTCCTGGTCCCGGCCGTAGGCGCCGAACTCGTTCTCCACCTGCACGGCCAGCACCGGCCCGCCCCGGGTCACCAGGTGGGGGACCACCAACGGCAACAGCCGGGCCAGGAAGCGCTCCACCGCCGCCAGGTAGGTGGGGTCGGTGGAGCGGAGCCGCACCCCGGGTTCCGCCAGCAACCAGGCGGGCAGCCCCCCGAACTCCCACTCCGCGCAGATGTAGGGGCCGGGGCGCAGCAGCACGTGCAGCCCCTCCGCCCCGGCCAGCCGCAGGAACCGGGGGAGGTCGAGCCCGTCCTCGGCGGTGAGGTCGTCCGGCGTCGGTTGGTGCAGGTTCCACGGGACGTAGGTCTCCACGGTGTTCAGCCCCATCAGCCGGGCCTTGCGAAGCCTGTCCTCCCACTGGTCGGGGTGGACCCGGAAGTAGTGCAGTGCGCCGGAGATGATGCGCGTCGGCTTCCCGTCCAACAGGAAGTCGTCGTCACCAATGGCGAATTCGGGCATGTCAGCGCTCCCGGTGGGCGGTCGTCGGAACGGGGTCGCGACGCGGCGCGGCCGACGGGCCGCCCGCGACGAGTCCTTCGAGGGCCAGTGCGGCGACGCCCAGGCTCACGGCGTGCCCCTCCACCCCGGACAGCCGCCAGTCGACGGCCGCGAGGTTGCGGGGCAGGGCGTGGGTGGCGGCGCCGTCGCGGGCGGCGGGCAGCAACCAGCGGCCCAGGCGGGTCGCCACCCAGCTGCCGAGCACCACGGTGTCGGGGTTGAGGACGTTGACCAGGTTGGCGAGGGCGACACCGAGGGTGGCGCCCACCTCGTCGAGCACGGCGAGGGCACGCGGATCGTCCCGGCCGGCGGCCGAGGCCAACGCGTCGACGGTGGCGGACTCGTCGGCGTGGAGCAGCGGGTCGCGCGGGTCGCGTTCGCGCAGCGTCGCCACGATGCCGGGAGCGCCCACATAGGCCTCGACGCAGCCGGTCCTGCCACACCGGCAGGTCCGTCCGCCGGGGACCAGCAGGGTGTGCCCCCACTCCCCCGCCGCGTCGGTGGCTCCCCGGTACAGGCGCTGGTCGACGGCGATCCCCACGCCGACCCCGGTTCCGAGGGTCACCACCGCCAGGTCGTGGGCGGCGCGTCCCCCGCCGAACCACAGCTCGGCCACCGTGCTCGCCTTCAGCGGGTTCTCCAGGAAGGGTTCGCTCCCGAAGGCGTCCGCCAGGAGCCCCCGGAACCTCCCCTCCGGGTCACCGTCCTCGTAGGCCCCGGTGGCGGCGGGGAACAGGGACACCCCGCTGTCGGTGTGCCGCTGCCCCGGCAGGCTCACCCCGATCCCGAGCAGGCGGTCCCGGGTCAGCCGACCACGGTCGAAGATGCCGCGCACCAGGTCGACGACGTGCCGGGCCACCACGTCGGGCTGGTGGTCCTCCGGTCCGATCTCCCGGTGCCCCGAGTCGAGGCCGCGCAGCGCGAGGTCGAACAGGTCGGCGCGGACGTAGGTCTCGGCGACGTCCACGCCGACGAGGACGCCGTGGTCCCCGTTCACCGCGAGCCGCGCCCGGGGACGACCGCCACCGGAGTCCTCCCTGCCGACCTCGACGAGCACCCCGAGGGCGAGCAGTTCGGTGGTCAGGGTGGCGACGGTGGCGGGGGAGAGCCCCGTCTCGGCCGCCAGCCACTGGCGGGTGACCGCCCGCTCGGCCGAGTACACGCGTCGCAGCAGGTCGAAGCGGTTCTCCCTGCGGATGTCCCGCGAGGAACGAGGACGCACGACACCCTCCTCCTCCGGTGCCAGCGAGTCCACCGGCGGGCCGGGGACTTTTTCCAAGGGTCGGATTTTGACCCTAGTCCCGCTCGGACCGCGAGGGCCAGCCGCCCGACGGCCCCGCGGCGGCCCCGGCCGGAAACGGCCGTCCCCGCTTCCCCGGATCCCGGGGACGCGGCCCAGATGGGCTGACTTCGGTCAAACCCCGCCCACGGGCGGGGACGGCCTTGTCCACCGGCCGCACCGCACGCAGGATCACCCCACGGCGAACGGCCTGGCCTCGCCGCCACGGCAGTGGGAGGGATGAGGAGCAGGGTGCGCTACGTCTTCACCGCGTTCACCAACGGCAGCGAGAGCAACATGTACGTCTACGAGTCGGCGGACGCCACCGACTTCACCCTGCTCCACGGCCCCGCCTACGAACCCCCGACCGGACTGGTGCGGGACCCCTCCGTCACCCGGCACGGCGGCCGCTGGTTCGTCGCCCACACCACGGGCTGGGAGACCGGGAACTTCGCGCTGGCCGTCAGCGACGACCTCATCCAGTGGCGGCACCACACCACGGTGGAGGTCGGCGTGGGGTGGGTGCGCAACACCTGGGCTCCGGAGTTCTTCCGCGACCCGGCCACCGGGCGGCAGCACGTCGTCGTCTCCCTCTCCACCGGCTCCTACGGCCCCTTCCGCCCGCACCTGTTCACCGCCGAGGACGACGAACTGACCCGCTGGTCGGGGCCGGTGGAGCTGGCCGGCATCGGCCCCAACCACATCGACACCTTCCTCGTGCACCACGGCGGCGAATACCACGCCTTCGCCAAGAACGAGACCGACAAGGTCGTCGAACACGCCGTGGCACCCGCGCTCACCGGGCCCTACCGCTTCGTGGACACCGGCGACTTCGCCGGGTGGGGACGGGTGGAGGGTCCCGCGCTGACCGTGCTCCCCGACGGCCGCCACCGCATCTACCTGGACGGCTACACCACCTCCCGCTACGTCTACAGCGACAGCGCGGACCTGCGGACCTGGTCACCGCCCCGGGAGCTGCCCGGCGGGCTCTCGGGCTCCGTGCGGCACGGATCGGTGTTCCGCGAGGAATGAGCGACGACCGGGGAGGGCCGAGACTCCCCGGTCGCGGAAACGGGGGTTGACCGGGACGGACAGGCTGGGGGCCACGGGAAGGGCGACGAGATGGCACACCAGGGTGACCGTGGCGGACGACGGAGGAGCCGCTGGCCGCGACGGACCCGCGCGGCGGTGCGCGCCTCGGCCACCGCCGACCGGTTCGCCCCGCTGTGGGCGGACCTCCGCGCCGCCGCCGAGGACGCGGTCCGCGACGGCCCCCGCCGCTGCGGTTCCGGGAGTTCGCCGCCTTCCGGGAACGCGGCGACCGCCTGGGGTACGAACGGCCCTACTTCGCCCGCCGCCGCCAGCTCGCCGCGCTGGCACTGACCGTGCTCGTCGACGAACGCCCCGAGCAGGCCACCGCCCTCAACGACCTGGTGTGGGCGGTGTGCGACGAGCACACCTGGGCGCTGCCCGCCCACCTCGCCCCGGACGACGGCCCCGCCGCCCACACCCGGTGCGTCGACCTCTTCGCGGCGGAGACCGCGCACGCGCTGGCCGAGGTCACCAGGCTGCTGTCCCCCGCCCTGCACCCGGAGGTCACCGCCCGCGCCCACGCCGAGATCCGCCGCCGCGTCGTGGAACCGATGTTGGAACCCCGGTCCCAACCGTGGGAGTCCTGGCGCCACAACTGGTCGGCCGTCTGCGGGGGCGCGGTCGGCATGACCGCCCTTGCGCTCCTGGACGACGAGCGGGAACGGGCCGCCCTGCTGGCCCGAGCGACCCGCGCCCAGGAGGTGTTCCTGTCCGGCTTCGGTGCCGACGGGGCGTGCACCGAGGGGGTGGGCTACTGGTCCTACGGGTTCGGCTACTTCGTGTACTTCGCGGAGACGCTGCGGGACCACACCGGCCAGGACCTGCTCACCGGTGCCCACGGCGACCACGTCCGCCGGATCGCCGAGTTCCCGGCGGCCGCCTGGCTCGGCGGCGGGCACTTCGCCAACTTCGCCGACAGCCCGGAGGAACCGGCGCTGCCGGCCGGCCTGCTCTGCCGGCTCCGCCAGCGGCGAGTGGCGCGGTCGTTGCCGCCCCTGACCACGCCGCCACGACTCGAGGACGACCCCTGCTACCGGTGGGCCCCCCTGACCCGAACGCTGTGCTGGGCGACCGACGAGGCCTTCGCCGGTCCGGCCGGCCACCCGGCGACCACCCGGGGAGGTGGCCCCGCCGCGGCGACCAGCGGCCCCACCACCGACGGCGCGGTGGTGCCCGACGCCTGCGGGGACCCGCCCGAGAGGACGACGGAGACCGGCCGGGAGGGCGGTGGGCGCGGCGACGCGGGCGAGGTACCGGGCCGGGCCACCGGGGAGACCACCGGCGCGCCGGGACCGGTCGTGACGGAGGCGGGCACCTGGTTCCTGCCGGCCGCGCAGTGGATCACCGACCGGCGCCCGGTGCTGGGCGTCCCGGTGGCCTTCGCCGCGAAGGGCGGTCACAACGACGAGCCGCACAACCACAACGACCTCGGCCACTTCCTGCTGCACGTCGGGGGCGAGTCGCTGCTGGCCGACCTCGGCTCCCCCGAGTACACGCGGGACTACTTCGGCCCCGGCCGTTACCGGGTGCTGCACGCCTCCTCCGAGGGCCACTCGGTGCCTCTCCTCGACGGCACCGGGCAGCTACCGGGAGCCGAACGACGCGCGGTGGTCCTCCACCACGAGCAACGCCGGGACGGCGTGCGCCTCACCCTCGACCTGACCAGCGCCTACGACCACCCGGCGCTGCTGGCCCTGCACCGGGACCTCGACTGGCGGCACACCGAGGACGGCGGGCGGCTGCTGCTCACCGACACCGTCGAGGTGGCCGGCGACTGCGCGGTGACGGAGACCTTCGTCAGCAGGCACCGGGTGCGCACGGGGACGGATCCCACCGAGCCGGCCCACTGGCGAGGCCGGCACGGGCGTGTCGGGTTGCGGGTGCCCCCGGGCCGGTCGTGGACCGTCGACGACGACGAGGTGCGGACCGTCGAACACGACGGATCTCCCGGAGTGGCGCGCCGACTCCACCTGACGACGACGCTGCCCCCGGGAATCCACGACCTGCCGGTGGAATTCACCGTCGTTGTCGACCGGGCAGGAACCCCCGCTGACGGCGGGACCGCCAGGCAGGGCCTCGGGACGACGAGAACGACGCGCGGTCGTCCCGGTTGTCGCGTGGTCAGAACGGTGAAATCGGCACCAGAAATACGTGTCCCCGCCGGCCTGATCGACACTGCGCGACACGGAACGCGCTCGTAGGCTCGATTGTGACGTCCCCCATTTCACAGCACGCGCGGGTCGACGTCACGAGCGAGGAGAACAGAACACCCGGCCCACGAGCAGGAGCACGCCGCCCGGGAAGCGGTTCACGGGGCACCGCGATCACCCGAAACGAGGCGCACGAGCAATTCCTCGACCAGCGGCCCGAACGCTGGACAGCGTCCGGAGGAACCGTGCGTGGACGCGCACGGGGACGACGCGGCGGATGCCGCGGCCCCTGTCGGATGCGGCACCGCCGCCCCGAGGATCCGAGTAGTCCCGGAACTGGTCGCGCCCGAGAGGCACGGCGACGTTCCCGGCGATGGCGACCGCCGAACTGGATTCCCGCATGCGCCGCGCACCACCGCACATCACCGCCGGGCTGGGGAAACCACACGGACAAGGAGTGGCATCCCATGTTGCGCATTACCGCGGACGTCTTCTCCGGACGTCAGAACCCGGTGTGGACGGTCGGTGAGGAACGGACGGCACGGAACACGTTGCGCGCCCTCTCGGAGGGCTCCGAACTGCTCACGGAGGACGCGCCGGCCCGCGCCGGTGTCGGGTTCCGTGGCCTGCTGGTCGAGTCACTCAGCGACGAGGCCGCCCCGGACCTCCGTCTCGGCTCGACCACCTATCTCCCCGTGGGCCGGGAGGCCAGGGGCCCTCGTGCCGCCGAACTGGCCGAGCGGTTGATCGGCCTGTTGGACCGGGTGGACACCAGCCTGGACACCGAGGAGGGCGTCAGCCTGCCCGAACCGCTGCGGCCGTTCCTGACCACGCAGTTGACCACGGCGACCGAGGAAGGCTCCCGCAGCGGGGCGAGCATCCAGGAGGGCGGGCAGGAGACGAGCGAATCGTTCACCGCCGCCGCCACCTGCTACTACGACGTCACCCCGTTCAACCCGGGCTTCTGGAACGACGACCAGAACACCCGCCTGCACAACAACTGCTACAACTACGCCAGCAACTGGCGCAACAACACCTTCGCGCAACCCGGACGCGGGTGCGGGAACCAGTACACGGCCCTGACCTGCGCCGAGGTCGGCCGAGGCGCGTTGTGCGACGGCATGCACCGCCGCTACGACTGCTTCCCGGACAGCGAGTGGCCGCGCCACCTGGTCGCCCTGGTGATCTGGCCCAACACCGACTTCCACTGGTACCGCCTCCAGTCGGAGGGGTACTGGGCGCACAAGCCAGGCAGCACCGCGGCCAGGAACGTGGACAACAGCAACCGGGTGATCAACAACCCCGAGACCTGCGACCGGGGCCCGTACACCCAGTTCTGCGGCTACTTCTACGGCTGCCACACCCAGCGGCAGCGCATCCGCTGACCACCGACCGCGCCTGACCGCGTCACACGGCGGGCGGGGCGGGCACTGACGCACCGTCGAGGTGGGCACCCGCCCCGCCCGTTCCGGTGTCACCGAGCGGGAGGATGACGGGCATGGACGTGGAGGTGGCCCTCTACAGCGGCCGTCCCAACCCGGTCTTCCGGTTGCGCGGCGCCGAGCGGGAGGAGGCGAGCCGGCGGCTCGGGGCCCTGGTCGCGGTTCCCGACCGGTCGGCGCCCCCCGGCGGGCTGGGCTACCAGGGGTTCCGGTTGCGCCCGGCCAGCAGCGACGGATCCTCGGACGCCGGGGCGTGGGAGGTCGGGGACGCGGGAGACGAGCCCACGCTGGCCGGCTCGTCCATCGTGGAGTACGCGGTCGGCGGGGGCCTCGTCGTCGCGCGGGGCGCCGACGGCGGGGTCCGGGTGTCACTCGATCCCGGCCGGGAACTCGAACGCTGGCTCGCCGAGCGGAGCACGCGCGCGCTGACCGAGCAGGAGATCCGACTCGTCGAAGGGAGCCTCGCCAGCGAGGAGGATCCTGGCTCCGACTTCCCGCGATGAGCGGCCCACGTCCGGCTGGGATGCGCTCGCGATGGCGAAGTGGCTCGTGGACCGGGCAGCATGACCGAGCGCGCTCGCCGGTTCCCTTGGCCGTCCGCTCCTCGTCGCGGCCCGCGAGCGGGGCGTGCCGCGCCTACCAGTCGGACCCGAACGACAACGTCACCCCGCACCCTCGCCCGCCCGCACCCGCTCGACGCCGGGGTGGCCGCTCCGGTGGAGGTCGCCCGCCCGCGTGGGTGGCCAGCCGACGTGGATCAGCCGCGCACGGCGTGTGACCGGACCGAGAGGGCGGCACGCTGGTCGACGACCGCGACAGGTTCGCGGCGTTCGTCACGGCTGTGAGCTCCGGCCGCCCGCGATCAGCAGCCAACGAACCCCGGCCAGCGCCGCACCTGGCCGGTGCGTCGTCCACATCAGCTCACGCGGACCACGCGATATCGCCGACGTCGACTCCGCGCCCGTTCTCCTCGGACTCCCTTCCAAGAGTCCCCGGGATCAACCGTGCCGTACGCACGAGGCGCGCCGCCAGCTTCCCGGCGTTCTCCGTGGTCCCGCTCGCGGGGACGCCGTGCTCGTTCAGCGCCGGAACGAACTCGGCCAGCATCACCGCGTCGAATTCCGCGCTCCGCTCCCCGCGGCCTCACGGCGCGCCGGCTGCGTCGGCGCGGGGCCAACGGCCGCCGCCAGGCCCCGCCTGGCTTCCTCAACGCCCCCCAGGGCCGCCCGCACTGGGCCACCACCCCGGCGACGGGCGCCGGCGACCACCTCCACGACCTCGAACTCCCACATACCGTGACCAACGCTGGCATCCGGTCACGGACCGGGACGGGAAGTCATCCCGCGCGTGGAGAAGCGTCTCCGGTGCGCGGCCGCCGGGTGGGCAGGCCGTCGAGCGCGAGGGGATCCACCCGCGCCGAGCGCCTCTTGGCTCGACGTCGGGGTTCGTCCCGCGCGCCGGCACCGGGCCTCCGCCACCCAGGGGCCCTCCGGTGCCCGGAGGGTCGATGCGCCCTGGCGGGTGACGCTCGCCCGGCGTCCCTGGCGATGGAGTCCCTGGCAATGGCGTTCTCGCTCCGCCGCCCCGCCCGCTGGCGCCGCTTCCCGGGCGGGGGCCACGACGGCGGCTGCGAACCGCGTCGAGGACGCCCCGCACGGTGGCTACTCCTGCGCGTCGAGGAACCCGGCGATGTCCTCGGCGAGCTCGTCGGGGTGTTCACCGTTGATGGCGTGCGAGGCGTCCGGGTAGAGGCGGACGGTGCCCTCCGGCAGCGCGCGTTCGGCGACCTCGACGGCAGCGGCGGAGTCGAGCATGACCGACTCCCCGGCGATGACGGCCAGCACGGGCATGTCCAGGCCGGACAACGCCTCCTCGCTGATCCGGCTGGGCTGCGGCAGCCGCAGGCTGTAGTGCGCCATCCCGGCCTCGATCATCCGGGCGACCGGCACGTCCTCGACGGGCGCGCCGCCGGCCGTGTACGAGTTGAAGCCGTCCCGCCAGGACTTGGGCAGCCAGGGCAACGAGGCGGGCAGGGACCGCACGATGGTGCCCAGGGGCATGTCGTCGAAGACGAACACCGGCTCGACGAGGGTGAGGCTGGCGATCCCCTCGGGCTGGCGGGTGGCGAGGTTCGCCGCGGTCCAGCCGCCGATGGAGAGGCCGACCAGGTGGAACTCGCTCTCCGGGAGCCCGTCGAGGGTCTGGTGCAGCCAGTCAGCCTGGTCGTCGTCATCGACGATCGGGCGGTCCTGCACGCTCATGCCCGGTTCGCCGAGCAGGTCGAGGGTGTAGACGTCGCCGACCCGCAGCAGGTGGGGCAGGTTGTCCGCCCACACCGGGGACGCGGAGGCCCTCCCGGGCAGGAGCACGAGGGGCTCGGCGCGGTCGGCCTCCCCCTCGAACCGGTACGCCCGCACGATCCCGTAGTCGGTGCGGACGTCGAGGGTGGCGTCCGGGACGGGCAGGTCGGCCATCGCGGTCCGGTACGTGTCGTGGAACTCGTCCCGGCCCTCGGCGCTGGTCCAGTGCCCGACGGGGGAGGGCGTGCGGGAGACGAACCCGATGACCAGGAACAACGCCGCGATCACGCCGAGCACGATGGGCCAGCGGCGGCGCCGGGTTCGGGTGGGGGATGGGGTCGGTGTGGTGTCGTCCACAAGGCCTCCTAACCGATCGGTAGATTCTTCTACCGTACGGTAAGCTGAGGGCATGGCCAAATCACCCCGTGACCAGGACACGTCCCGACCCCGTCAGCTCACCCTCACCGAGCAGGCCCGCCGCACCCAGTTGGTCGAGGTCACCATCGGCCTGGTGGCCGAGCGGGGGTACGCCGGGACCTCGCTGTCCCGGATCGCCGAGGGCGCGGGCATCACCAAGGCCGCCGTGCTCTACCACTTCCCGTCGAAGGACGCCGTGGTGAGCGCCGCTCACGAACACGTGCTGACCGCGCTGACCGGCCACGTCGCCGAGGCCGTCGAGGCCGTTCCCCCCGAGGGCGGCCCCGCCGCCTACGTGCGGGCGATGATCGGCCACCTCCGGGAACACCCCCGGCACACCCGGATGATCGTCGAAGCGATGACCCAGGGCGGCGGGGACGGGGACTACGACCCCAGCCTCCGGTGGCGGCCGCTCGCGTCGCTGCTGGCGGCCGCGCGGCAGGCACGCGGCGTCACCTCGGAGCTGGACCTGCGCACACTGGCGATCACCATCGGGGGCGCCGTCGACGCCATCGTCGCCGAACGACTCGCCGACGACGGCTACGACACCGGAGCGGCGGCTGACCTGCTGGTCGCGATGGTGGACCGCACGCTGTTCGCGTGACAGGAAGGGGGACGCACCGGCGACGGGCTCCGCACCAGCGGACACCGCGGAGGCGCTCCGAGCCGCCCCCGCCTCCCCACCCGACCGCGCCCCAGGCGGGCCCACCGGTCCCGGTGGACGACCGAAGGGGCAGGGCGCGCGGGGATGGTCACGGCCGAGGTGGGCACGGCGGAATCGCGGGCCCAGGGACACGGCGGCGGGCCACCCACGGCCGTCGGCTCATCGAACCGGCCGCCGCGCGGAGCATGCGGCCGGCATGGTCGACCTCCTGGGGACTCCCTCGCCGGGCGGAAGGGGACGCGGCGGACTGCGCGACCCGCCGCGTGGTGCCGAGGTGGCTCCGGGTGTCGTGAGCCGGGGCGGGCGGCCCGACCGGATGACGGTCCGCTCGTCGCTCCGGACCGCCGTCGGCAGCCGGGGCGAGGCCCCTGGGGCGGCTCCCGGGCGAGGCGGCAGGGGCCGCTCCCGAGACACGACTCCTGGCCGCGATCAGGCCTCGGCTCCGGCGGGAAGCGGTTGGGGGCCGGGGACACCCGGTCGAGCCCCGGATCACCCGTCGTAGTCGATCTCCAGCTCCTCCGTCGTCGGCAGGGACTGGCAGGTGAGCACGAACCCGGCGTCCACCTCGGACGGTTCGAGGGCGAAGTTCCGGCGCATCCGCACCTCCCCGGAGACGACCCTGGCCCGGCAGGTGCCGCACACCCCTCCCCTGCAGGCGAAGGGCAGGTCCGGTCGGGCCGGCTGCGCCGCGTCGAGGACTGGCACGTCCCGGGGCACCGTGAGGCTGGTGGTCCGACCGTCGAGCAGCAGGCGGACCCGGGTGACCGGGCCCGTCGGCGCGGAGCCGTCCTGGTGGCGCCGCACCGGCGGGGCCTCGTCCTCGACGTGGAACAGCTCCCGGTGCACCCGGGCCGCCGGCACCCCGTGGTCGGCCAGCGCCGTGCGCACCACCTCGACCAGGTCCCACGGCCCGCACAGCCACCAGTGGTCCACCGTCTCCGGGGGCACCACCTCGGACAACAGCAGCTCCACCTTCGCGCCGTCGACCCGTCCCGAGGTCAGCTCCGCCTCCCGGGGTTCCCGGGAGAGCACGTGCAGCAGCTGCGTCCTGGCCGGGTACCGGTCCTTCAGGTCGGCCAGGTCCTCGGCGAACATCACCGACCCGGTGTGCCGGTTCCCGTAGACGAGGGTCACCCGGGACGTCGGGTCGCCGGAGAGGACGGTGGCCGCGATGGACAGCAGCGGGGTGATGCCGGACCCGGCGGCGACGAGCACGTGGTGGCCGGAGACGTCCTCGCCCAACGCGAACCGTCCCGTCGGCGGCAGCGCCTCCACCACGTCCCCGACGGCGACCTCCCGGTTCAGCCACCGCGAGACCAGGCCGTCTGGCACCTCGCGCACGCCGATGCGCGGCGCGCTGCCGGCCGGGCCGCACAGCGAGTAGCTGCGCCGCTCGTCGAGCTCGCCCTCCCGCCGCCGCAGGGTGAGCGCCTGGCCCGGGCGGAACCGGAACTCGGCGGCGTACTCGGGCGGCACCTCGAAACCGATCTCCACCGCGTCGGAGCACAGCCGCCGCACCGAGGCAACCCGCAGCGGGCGGAAGGTGGGTCGCGGCCGGCCACCCCTCCCGGCGGCGCCGGCCCCGGCCCCGGCGGGGTCGCTGGTCGCGTTCGGAGCACGGGGTGTCATCGCGGTCCTCCCAGGGCGGTGCGGCGCGGTCCGGCACTCGTCGCCCTCCGCGCGGTCACAGTTCCCTCACCTGCTCGAAGGGCTCCCCGCACCCCCGGCAGCGGCGCAACGCCCGGCACGCCGTCGCTCCGAAGGCTGCCAGCTGGTCGGTGTCGGGCGAGTCGCAGCGCGGGCAGCGCGCTGCCGGCGGGGGGTCCAGGCGCAGCGGTACCGGACCCCTCCCCCGGCGGGGCGCCGGGCCCGGTGGCGCGATGCCGTGTTCGCGGAGCGCGGCCCGGCCCTCCGGCGTGATCCAGTCGCTCGACCAGGGCGGGGCGAGGGCGGTGCGGATGTCGACGTCGGGGAAACCCGCCCGGTGCAGCGCGGCCACCAGGTCGGCGCGCATCTCGACCAGCGCCGGACAGCCCGAGTAGGTGGGGGTCACCGTCACCACCACCCGGGTGGGCGGCTCGATCTCGACCGAGCGCAGCACCCCCAGGTCGACGAGGGTCAGCATGGGCAGCTCCGGGTCGACGACCGCCCCGGCGGCCGCGCGGGCCCGGTCGAGTTCCGGGCTGGGCACCGTCACCACCGCCCCTCGGGGTGCGCGCGGGCCACGCTCTGCATCTCCGCCAGCAGGTCCCGCAACGCCGCCGTGTGCTGCCCCGTCCGGCCCCGGGGGACGGCCGGGGCGTCCCCGGCCCCCCGGTCGTCCATGCCGGGCGGGTCCAGGGTCGCCTGGTCGCACACCCGGCTGAGCACGTCCGCGAACTCCGCGCGGGTGGTGGCGGGGTCGACCCCCGTCCCGTCGGCGACGGCGGTCCGCTCCGCGTCGGTGGTGGCGAACAGTTCCTCGACCAACGGCCACACCTCGGCCAGCCCCTCGGCCACCCTGCGATGGGACTCGTCGGTGCCGTCCCCGAGCCGCACGGCCCACCCCGCCGCGTGGTCCCGGTGGTAGGCGACCTCGGGCACGGCCTTGGCCGCCACCGCCGCCACGACCGGGTCGCGGGAACCGCTGAGCCGGTCCAACAGGGCCAACCGCCAGGTCGAGAAGACCAGCAGGCGGGCCACCAGGTGCCCGAAGTCCCCGTGGGGGGCCTCGACCAGGCGCACGTTGCGGTAGTCCTCGGCGGCCCGGAAGAACGCCAGGGCGTCCTCGTCCGGTACGTGGCCGGGCACCCCGGCCGGCCGCAGTCCCGGGTCGAGCTGGGCGGCCCTGGCCAGCAACGACCGGGCCTGCCCGAGCAGGTCGAGGGCGATGTTGGCCAGCGCGACCTCCTCCTCCAGTTCCGGCGCGTGGGTGCACCACTCGCTGAGCCGGTGCGCCATCACCAGGGCGTCGTCGGCGAGACCGAGGACGTGGCGGGCGGCGGCGGTCAGGTCCACACCGGCGGGAACGGTGTCGTCCACTCCGGACAGCGCGTCCTGGAAGCCGGTGCCGTGGGCCCACCGGTCCCCCAGTCCCCCGGCGTCCTCGGTGAGCGCCTCGTAGGCGTTGTCGAAGGCCATCGGGACCTCACAGGTGGGGGACGTCGTCGGGGATCGCGTAGAACGTGGGGTGCCGGTACACCTTGTCGGCGCTGGGCGCGAAGAACGGGTCCCGTTCGTCCGGGCTGGACGCGGCGATGGCGTCCGACCGGACCACCCAGATGCTCACCCCCTCGTTGCGGCGGGTGTAGAGGTCGCGGGCGTTGCGGAGGGCCATCGTGTCCTCGGCCGCGCGCAGCGACCCGACGTGGACGTGGTTCAGGCCGCGCCGACCGCGCAGGAACACCTCGTAGAGCGGCCATTCGGCGCGGGGATCCCGCGCGGCTCGTGCACTGTCGGCGCCGGCGGTGCCAACTCCCGGGGTCCGGGCGTGGTCGTCCCCGGTCGGGCTCGCCGACCGGTCCGGTCCGGTCGAGGGGCCGGACCCGGCGTCGGGTGCGCCTCCGGTGGTGGTCACCCGGCCACCCCCGCCCCGACCGCGTCCCGGGCCGCCCGCTTCGCCGCGTGCGCGGACGCCGCCCGCCGCACCCACTCGCCGTCGCGGTGGGCGGCCCGTCGCGTGGCGATCCGTTCGGCGTTGCACGGCCCGTCACCCCGGATGACGCGGGAGAGCTCGTCCCAGTCGATCGGCCCGTGGTCGTAGTGCCCGCGCTCGGCGTTCCACCGCAGGTCCGGGTCGGGGAGGCTGACACCCAGCGCCTCGGCCTGGGGCACCGTGATGTCGACGAACCGCTGCCGCAGCTCGTCGTTGGTGTGCCGCTTGATCCGCCAGGCCATCGAGCGGGCCGTGTTGGGCGACTCGGCGTCGGGCGGCCCGAACATCATCAGGCTGGGCCACCACCAGCGGTCCACGGCGTCCCGCACCTGGGCGCGTTGCTCCTCGGTACCGCCCATCATGGTCATCAGCAACTCGTAGCCCTGCCGTTGGTGGAAGGACTCCTCCTTGCAGATGCGGATCATGGCGCGGGCGTAGGGGCCGTAGGAGCTGCGGCACAACGGCACCTGGTTGCAGATCGCGGCGCCGTCGACCAGCCAGCCGATGACTCCGACGTCGGCGAAGGACAACGTCGGGTAGTTGAAGATCGACGAGTACTTCTGCCGGCCGGTCACCAGTTTCTCGGTCAGGTCGGCGCGGTCCGCGCCCAGCGTCTCGCAGGCCGAGTACAGGTACAGGCCGTGCCCGGCCTCGTCCTGGACCTTGGCCAGCAGGATGGCCTTGCGCCGGAGCGAGGGGGCGCGGGTCAGCCAGGCCCCCTCCGGTTGCATGCCGATGATCTCGGAGTGCGCGTGCTGGGCCACCTGTCTGATCAGGGTGGCGCGGTAGGCCTCGGGCATCCAGTCCCGGGGTTCGATGCGTTGGTCCTCGGCGATCAGGCGTTCGAACCGGGCCTGGGCCTCGGTCTCGTCGGCCAGGGTCGCTTCGGGTGGGCGGCGCGCCCCGTCCGGGCCGTGCCCGGTCCTCCGGTCCGTCACCGTCATCACCTCCTCGGCCGAGGGCACGGCCGTTGGTCCTCCCGGGTGGCGGTCAGCCCGCCTCGCCCGGCTTCTTCGCCACGAGGGTGAGCACGTCGTACCGGGCCACCGACTCGCCGTGCTGGTTGGTGACGTCGGCGTCCCACCGCACCTCGCCGTGGTCGGCGTCCACCCGGGGCGTGATCTGCTTGGCGGTGAGCGTCACGGTGAGGGCGTCGCCGGGGTAGGTGGGGGTGAGGAACCGCAGGCCCTCCAGGCCGTAGTTGGCCAGGACGGGCCCGGGCGCCGGGTCGACGAACAGGCCCGCCGCCAGCGACACCACCAGGTAGCCGTGTGCGACCCGCCCCTCGAAGAACGGGTTGGCGCTGGCCGCTTCCTCGTCGGTGTGGGCGTAGAACGTGTCGCCGGTGAACTCGGCGAAGTGCTCGACGTCCTCGAGGGTGACCGTGCGGGGCCCGGCGACGACGCTGTCGCCCACCCGCAGGTCCTCCAGGTGCCGGCGGAACGGGTGGACGTCGTCGACGGTGCGGGGCGCACCGGGCATCCAGCGGTTGGCCACGGCGGTGAGCACCCCCGGGCCGCCCTGCACGGCGGTGCGCTGCATGTGGTGCAGCACGCTGCGGATGCCCCCCAGTTCCTCACCGCCGCCGGCGCGGCCCGGGCCGCCGTGCACCAGGGCCGGCATCGGCGACCCGTGGCCGGTGGACTCGGTGGCGGTGTTCCCGTCGACCACCAGCAGCCGGCCGTGCCAGGGGGCCAGGCCCAGCACCACCCGGCGGGCGAAGTCGGTGTCCGCGGTGACCACGGAACCGGCCAGGCTGCCCAGGCCCCGGGCGGCGAGGTCGATGGCGTGGTCGGCGTCGCGGTACGGCAGCAGGGTGCTGACCGGACCGAAGGCCTCCACCTCGTGGACCGGGGCGGCGTCGGGGTCGTCGGCGCGCAGCAGGACCGGGGAGAGGAACGCGCCCCGCAGCGGGTCGGCGTCGAGCGGGTCCACCCGCTCGGGGTCACCGAAGACGGGGGTGGCGGTGGCCAGCAACGCCTTGAGGGAGCGGCGGACCTCCTCCCGCTG
This sequence comes from Actinoalloteichus caeruleus DSM 43889, assembly GCF_000429185.2. Taxonomy (GTDB): domain Bacteria; phylum Actinomycetota; class Actinomycetes; order Mycobacteriales; family Pseudonocardiaceae; genus Actinoalloteichus_B; species Actinoalloteichus_B caeruleus. The sequence continues at coordinate 2,340,635 of NZ_AUBJ02000001.1, forward strand.
TTCCAGGCTGGCCAGCGCGCCCATCCGGGTGTCCTGGTGGGCGGGGTTGCCGACGGTGACCTCGGCGAGCCGCGCCGCAACGGCGGCGGCGACCTGGTCCATCCGGTGGGCGGGCACCAGGGCGCGGCGGATGGCGGTGCACTTCTGGCCGGCCTTGACGGTCATCTCCGTGACCAGTTGGTCGACGAAGACGGCGAACTCGGGGGTGTCCTCGTCGGCGTCGGGTCCGAGGACCGAGCAGTTCAGCGAGTCCGCCTCCGCGCTGAACCGGACGGCGCGCCCGACCACCGCCGGGTGGGACCGCAGCCGGCGGGCGGTGGCCGCCGATCCGGTGAAGGCCAACAGGTCCTGTTCGGTGAGGTGGTCGAGGAGGTCGCCGGCCCCGCCGCACACCAGTTGGAGCGACCCTGGCGGCAGCAGACCGGAGTCCAGGACCAGTTCGACCAGGCGTTCGGTGAGGTAGGCGGTCTGGCTGGCGGGTTTGACGAGGGTGGGCACGCCGGCGAGGAAGGCGGGGGCCAGTTTCTCCAGCGGCCCCCACACGGGGAAGTTGAAGGCGTTGATCTGCACGGCCACCCCGTGCAGGGGGGTGCACAGGTGTTGTCCCAGGAACCCGCCGTCCCGGCTGAGGCGTTCCGGCGCCCCGTCCACGTAGACGGTGTCGTTGGGCAGTTCCCGCCGCCCCTTGCTGCCGTAGGTGAAGAGCACGCCGATCCCGCCGTCGACGTCGAAGCGGGCGTCGAACCGGGTGGCGCCGGTGCGGGCGGACAGCGCGTGGAGCTCGGAGCGGTGTTCCCGCAGGTGCCCGGCGAGGGCCTTGAGCAGGGCGGCGCGCTGGTGGAAGGTCAGCTCCCGCAGGGCGGGACCGCCGACGCGTCGCCCGTAGGACAGGGCCGAGCCCATGTCGACACCGGCGGAGGTGATGGTCGCGATCCGCTCACCGGTGACGGCGTCGAGCAGCGGTTTTCCCTCATCCGTCGGAGTGAACCAGTCGCCGTTGACGTGGCTGCGCAGCGGACGCATCCGACACCGCCCTCCCGATTTTCACCCTTAACTTACCGACCATTCGTTTAGTACTGTATGGCAGCATGACTGACCGTGGGACGCAAGTACTCGTCCACATCAGGGAATCGGTCGCCACGATCACCCTGAACAGGCCAGAACGGGGAAACGCACTGACCACCGAGCTGAAGCGGGAGCTGGTGGCGGCGGTCAGGAGGGTGGGTTCCGACGAGGCGGTGCGTGCCGTCGTGCTCACGGGCAACGGTCCGGCGTTCTGCGTGGGGCAGGACCTCGCCGAGCACGCGGAGACCCTGCGGACGCGCCCCGACGAGGCGTTCGACACCGTCTCCGCGCACTACAACCCGATCGTCCACGGGCTCGCGACGATGCCCAAACCCGTGCTCGCCTCGATCAACGGCAGTTGCGCCGGAGCCGGCCTGGGCTTCGCCCTCGCCTGCGACCTGCGGATCGCCGTGTCCGACGCCCGCTTCCGCACCGCCTTCACCGGCATCGGCCTGACCTGTGACTCCGGGGTCAGCGCCAGCCTCGCCCGGGCCATCGGGTCGGCGAGGGCCAGCCAGCTCGTGCTGCTCGGAGAGCCGTTCACCGCCGAACAGGCCGCCGACTGGGGCATGCTCGCCCAGGTCGTGGCCCCGGAGCAGCTCGCCGAGACGACGGAGGCGCTGGCCGGACGATTAGCGCAGGGCCCGACGCGCGCCTTCGCCGAGGCGAAGCTCGCCATCGCCGCGTCCTGGGGTTCCACCCTGGACGAGACGCTGCACCGCGAGGCCGAGGCGCAGGCGCGAGCCGGCGCCACCGAGGACCACCGCCGCGCCACCGACAGCTTCACCCGCCGCCAGCCGACCACGTTCACCGGCCAGTGAGACGCGGCCGGGACCGGCCGGCACCGGTTCCGGTCAATCGAGCGACCCGAGGGCGGGGTCCCACCGCCGCCGCGTGACCCGTCCCCTCCACACTCCCGGACCACCGCCCGCCCTGCCGAGGGAGGACGCGGAACGCCGACCCACCGTGACCGAGGGAAATCGGGAGCCGCGGCGGTAACCTGCCCGTAACAGCGCGCATTCAGCCGTCACGCCGTCACCGAACCAGGCGAGCTCCTACCGATTCCGGATAAGGGAAATCTGACGGGTTAACGAGGTGTCGGTACGCCCGTTCGATCTAGTTTGACGCCCCGAGGCCACCGCTATCGTCGGGCGCATGAGACCCACCCTCAGGCAGCGCCGACTCGGTTCCGCACTCGCCCGGCTGCGCGACCGCGCGGGAATTGACATCGATACCGTGGCAGCCTCGATGGGTTGGACCAGATCGGACACGAGCGGCCGGGAGTCCGGCCGGACCGAGAGCTCACTCGCCGACATCGAACGGCTCAGCCGCCTCTACGACAGCACCGACGACGAGCGCGGCTGGTTGCTCGACCTCGCGGGGCGACAGCGGGAGCGATGCTGGTGGCAGCCCTTCGGGGCCGCCGTGCCGGACACCTTCCTGGACTACCTGGAGTTGGAGGAAACCGCCACCGACCTGCACGCCTGGGAGATCGACCTCGTGCCCGGCCTGCTCCAGACACCCGACTACGCGCGGGCCGTGATCGAGTCGTGGATCCCCCGACCCGGACCCGACCTGGCCGAACAGCGGCTGCGGCTGCGGATGGCCCGGCGGGAACGGATGGGGCGGCTGAGGCTGTCGGTGGTCGTCGACGAGGGAGCCCTGCGGCGGCGGGTGGGCGGCGACCGCGTCTGGCGCGAGCAGTTGGCGAGCCTGACCCGGCTCCCGGAGACGGTGACCCTGCGGGTCCTGCCTTTCTCCGGGGGAGCCCACGCCTCGCACAGCGGGTCGTTCAGCCTGCTGACCGCCGTCGGCGCCACCGGTGTGGACCAGGCCGTCCTACTCGACAACGTCGGCGGCTCCCTCTTTCTGGAGGACGAGCCGGAAGTCCGGCGATTTCAGTCCGCATTCGAGGATCTGCGCGCGGCCGCGCTCGATCCCGAGAGCAGCCGCGACGCGATTCTGGACATTCTGCGGGCGAACGGATAGCGCACAAAGGAAGACCGTCGGGAATTCCCGCGCCGGCCGCGCGGCAGGCGTTCCCGGTCGGGTTCGGACAGGCGGACGTGACCGGGATCGGGCGGCCGTGGGCGGCCCCTCCTCGACCTCCCCGAGACCGGGGGGCGGTCCTGGCGTGGCGGAAGAGGCGGCGCCGACGGGGTCTCCACGCGCCCTCCGTGCGGGAGGCCCGGGTGGACGGGCCGGCCCGGCGGCCGCGTCCCCGCCAGAGCACCGAGGAGCGGGGGACGGCGCGACCAGGACCGACCGCGACGGAGCTCGGCGCCGAGCGGCCAACACCGGACGTCGGCGACGGGGTCCCCCTCCGACGACCCCGCCCCAGGCAGGGGGACGGCGCCCACCGACCCGCGTCCCCCGGGGCGGGGCTCATCCCGGCTCCCGTCGAGCGGATACGGGGAATAGTTGTCGAGAAATACCGACAGTTTGTTGTCTTGACACCACTGTGGCTGGTTGTTGAAATGGTCAAGTCGACTTGGCAAACGCTTACCGCTACGTGATCATCCACGCCGGCGAGGGAACGGGCGCGCGTTCCGGAGCCGGCCGGTCGAAGGCCGTCGAACGCGATCGAATACGTGTCGAACACGAGCCGAACGCCGTCGGTTCCGAAGCTTTCTCGGGGTGGTGGTTCCGCCCCGAGGCGACCCGACCGCACACCACCCGGTAAGCGCCCCGACCACCAGGAGTGAGAGATGGGCCGCAACGGCGCACCCCCCGTCCTCGGCCGACGAGCCAGCTCGGTGACCACCGCGCTCCTCGTCCTGGCCACCGCGACCGCGACGCTGGCCGCCCCGGCGTCCGCCGACACCCCCCACCCATCCCCCACCGGCACCTCAGCCGGAACGGAACTCGCCCGGCACGCGGCACCAGCCACCGAACCCGCTCCCCGGCAGGACTGCGGGGCGGGGGACACCGACGCCGCCGCCGTGCTCGACGCCGGAACGTGGCGGGCCACCAACGGCGGCCAGACCGTCTACACCGGACCGAGCATGCTGGAGGCGATGCGCGCCGCAGTCGGCAGCCTCACCCCCGGCCGGACCAGCACGGAACGGGTCGTCGTGCACGGGTCGGGCGACATGCCCGCCAACCAGTCCCTCGACCTGCCCAGCCACACGACCCTCGAGGTGTGCGGCACGGTCAACGTGACCGGCACCCCCACCGGGGACAACGCCGTCGTCCGGGGACGCGGCGTCACGAACGTGGAGATCCCCCACCTGAGCGTGACCGGGGCGCCCTGGTTCGGCCTGTTCTTCCGCAACGGCAGCGACATCCACCTCGGCCAGATCGACCTCCAGCTCTCCGGAGGGCTGGGGATCCGCATCGACAACCACGCCGACCGCGCCGTGCGCACCACCGGCGTGCGGATCGACGACGTGCGGGTGTCGGGCACCAACAACCACGGCGTGGAGACCTACGGCGTCGACGGGCTGACCGTCGGCACCGTCGTCGCCCGGGACGTCGCCTACTCGGGGCTGCTGCTCAACGACACGATCAACGCCACCGTCGGCACCGTGGACGCCGTCAACGCGGGCACCGGCACCGGGTACGCCGCGTTCCGCATGGCCAACCGCAACGGGCGGATCGGCGACGGCTACCCCACGAACATCCACGTCGGCGAGGTCATCGCCCGCGGCGGCGGACGGGGCGTGTTCTGCGTCTCCGAGAGCGGCGGAGCGGTCATCGACCGCGTCGACATCGCCGACACCGGCAACAACGCGATCCTCATCGAGAACTGCCACAACATCGACATCGCCCCCGACGGCGGCAGCGTCACCGGTGGCGGCGACATCCGCATCGCCGCCAGGACCGACTTCGCCAACACCTCCGACATCACGCTCCAGAACCTGACCGTCACCGACTCGGCCATCACCGAGAACCCGTGCGGCGAGAACATCACCATCCAGAACAACACCCTGGTCAACAGCGCGCTGAACATCTGTTGACCCTCGACCCCGCGCCCTCCCGCTGAGTTACTGGGACCGTGGTCCCCCACCGATCACCCGGTCGGGGACCACGGTGGGAGGGCTCGGTGCCGACCCCTGATCCACTCCGAGACACCCGGCTCCCCGACCAGGCCCCCGCCTCGCCCACACCCCACCCCGGACGGAACCGGAGCACCCGCCGGCGACGCCGAGCGGCGAGCCCCGTCACCACGTCCCGGCTGACTCCTCCCCACGGCCACCCCACCAGCGCGCGGACGAGGCCAGCCGGCGCGGGCTGCACCCGGGGTTGGGCCATCGGTGGGTAGCACGGACCGAACCGCCAGACTGTCGCTGCCAGTGTTGGTAGTTTCACCCGAGGCGAACGTGTGGGTGGGAGGACTCATGCACATCGAGAGTGGCGCTGAGGGCGGGCAGCCGACCTCCATGCCCGATACCGGCAAGATGATGGGCACCATTGGACACTTCCGTGCCGCAGCAGCTGCCGGCAAGGTCACCATCGATCCAGACAGCGCCGAGGCGATGGCAAGAAAGATCGACGCCATAGCCGAGAGAGCAGTAGATCGGCGGGGTCGGGTCGAGCAACTGGATCAGCGAGTTCCCCTCGGTTCGAGTCCGGTCGCCCTGCTGATGTCGGAGCAGACCAGGCTCAGCGCGGCCGGGACCCCGCAGTCCGCTGCGGAGAATCTCGAGCTCTACATCGAGGCGTTGACGGAGCTGGCGGCGGCCATCCGAGCCAGTGCTCGGAGCACTCAGGCTACGGATGAACAGACCGCAGCCGAGCTCAACCGGCTAGGAGAGGACCAGGCATGAGGCACAGGGGTGTGGGCGTGTGGGGAACAGCCCTGGGACTGGTGACACTGCTGTCTGCCTGCACCAGCACGGAACAAGGAACCGCAGTCGTCGTGAACCCGACAGTGGACTCCTCCCTTCCAGGCAGCGCCACTCCGTCGGCGACTGGGAACCCCGGCGAACAGCCAGGGGTGGATGTGGTGGCGGAGCTATCGGAGCTGTTGCCCTGCGAAATCCTCAGCGACGAGGAACTAACCACCCTGGGCTTCGACCCGGAGACCGCCACGTTCGATGACGTCGGCGTGTCCTACGACTGTCGCTACCGTTTCCCGGGCGGGGAGCGTCCGGTCATGACAATTCAGTTGGACTGGAATTACAGCGTCGATCAGCTGAATCTGACAAACTACACGATTGAGGAGATCAGCGTAGGGCCGTTACGCGCACTCCGCATCATTGGCAAAACCGCGTCAGAACATTGCCAGATTTCCTTGCACCTGAGCGAAGATGCCCATGTGTCAGTTTTCGTACATTACGCGGGAACCCTCGAGCAGGCATGCGCCATAGCGGAGGGCACCGCAGCGGCGTTGGAGCCTTCATTGCCTCGGTCTTCGGACTGACCAGGCTGACGGTGGAGCTCACCGGGTCCGGCTGACACGAATCGACGCATGCCCGCATTTTTGAAATGACCTTATTCCTCCCTCAGTGTGGGCGGTGGGCAACGCCATGTGCGATGCCCGTGCTGGCACGGCGGCGTGAAGTTCGCCTCCACGCTGTCACGCAATGGACTGGAAGGACCAGCATCGTTAAGCCTGGTTGGCCCTCTACCCCAAGGACGGCCCTGCCCACATCGAGGCATTGACAGAGTGGGCAGCGACCAGCCGGACCTGCCCGGCGCACTCGCAGCTCCGAGGATTCAGAACACAGCCGGGTGCAACCGGCTGGGAAGGAATGAGACATGAGGCACGGGGGCGCCAGGACGTGGGGAACAGCCCTGGGACTGGTGACACTGCTGTCTGCCTGCACCAGCACGGAACACGGAACCGCAGTCGCCGTGAACCCGACAGTGGACTCCTCCCTTCCAGGCAGCGCCAATCCGCCGGCGCCTGGAAGCCCCGGCGAACAGCCAGGAGTGGATGTGGTGGCGGAGCTATCGGAGATGTTGCCCTGCGAAATCCTCAGCGACGAGGAACTAACCACCCTGGGCTTCGACCCGGAGACCGCCACGTTCGATGACGTCGGCGTGTCCTACGACTGTCGCTACCGTTTGCCGGGTGGGGAGCGTCCGGTCATGACGATTCAGTTGGACTGGATCTATAGCGTCGATCAGCTGAATCTGACAAACTACACGGTTGAGGAGATCAGCGTAGGGCCGCTGCGCGCACTCCGCATCATTGAAAAACCCGCATCGGAACATTGTCAGATCTCCATGCATTTGAGCGAACAGGCTCACGCGTCAGTTTTTGTGGATTACGCGGGGACACTCGAGCAGGCGTGCGCCATAGCGGAGGGCACCGCAGCGGCGTTGGAGCCTTCATTGCCTCGGTCTTCGGATTGACCAGGCTGACGGTGGAGCTCACCGGGTCCGGCTGACACGAATCGACGCATGCCCGCATCCTTGAAATGACCTTATTCCTCCCTCAGTGTGAGCAGCGGGCAACGCCAGGTTCGATGCCCGTGGTGGCACGGCGGCGTGAAGTTCGCCTCCACGCTGTCACGCAATGGACTGGAAGGACCAGCATCGTTAAGCCTGGTTGGCCCTCTACCCCAAGGACGGTCCTGCCCACAGCGAGGCATTGACAGAGTGGGCAGCGACCAGCCGGACCTGCCCGGCGCACTCGCAGCTCCGAGGATTCAGAACACAGCCGGGTGCAAGCGGCTGGGAAGGAATGAGACATGAGGCATGGGGGCGCCAGGACGTGGGGAACAGCCCTGGGACTGGTGACGCTGCTGTCTGCCTGCACCAGCACGGAACAAGGAACCGCAGTCGCCGTGAAACCGACAGTGGACTCCTCCCTTCCAGGCAGCGCCACTCCGTCGGCGCCTGGAAGCCGCGGCGAACAGCCAGGGGTGGATGTGGAAGCAGAGCTGTCAGAAATGTCGCCCTGCGACATCCTCAGCGACGAAGAAGTAACCGCCCTAGGCTTCGACCCAGAGACCGCCAGATTCGATGACGTCGGCCTGGCCTACGACTGCGTCTACCGTCCGCCGGGTGGAGGCAACCCGCTCATGTCAGTTCAGTTTGCCTGGAATCTTAGCGTTGATCAGCTGAATCTGACGAACTACACGGTCGAAGAAATCAACGTAGGACCGTTGCGCGCGCTCCGCATCCTTGACAAACCCGCAACGGAACATTGTCAGATTTCGATAGACTTGAGCGAGCAGGCCCACGTGTCAATCGCTGTGGATTACGCGGGAACCCTCGAGCAGGCGTGCGCCATAGCGGAGGACACCGCAGCGGCGGTGGAGCCGTCGTTGCCTCGGTCTGCGGACTGATCAGGCCGACCATGGTGTCCCCGGGTCCCGAACGTTCCGAATCGGGCACGCTCACATCGCTGGCGTGCCGAGGACACTGTCCTCATTCTCCCACGGTGTGGGCGGTGGGCAATGCCATCCGCAATGCCCGTGGTGGGGGTGACGGTGGGCAGTTCGCCTCCACGCTGTCACGCAATGGACTGGAAGGGCCAGCGTCGTTAAGCCTGGTTGGCCCGCTATCCCAAGGACCATCCTGCCCACATCGAGACGTTGACGGGGTTGGCGACGGCCAGGTCTGAGCGGGTCAGGCCCGTGCGGTCGAGCTCCGCTGCGGCTCCGCTGGTGAGGGTTCCAGCGTCAACACTGCTGAGAGCGAGAACAGGCTCGTAGCCGCCATACGTGACCGGCTGGCCGCCTACACCACTGACCGCGCCCTCTGAGTTCGCAACGTCACCGATTCGGCCAGCACTGAGAATTCGCCCCAGGGAGCGCGGCAGCATCCACCGACACCCTTGTCAACAGTGCGCTCAACCTCTGCTGATCCTTGACACCGCGCCCTACCGCTGCGTTACTGGACCGAGGTTCCCCACCGACCATTCGGTCGGGTACAGGGCGGGAGGGCTCGGTGTCGAACCCGGTTCCGCGCCGAGGCACTCGGCGCCCCGACCAGGTCTTCCGCCTCGCCCACTGTTCCGAGGGCACCGGGGCCGGCCCGGGACGGCGGGCGGCGGGACGCGCGCACACCGTGGCGGGTCGGCCACTTCCCGGGCGCTGGCACGAGCTTCCCAGCAGGCGGTCCCGAACGGATCCCGGCGGACCACCACCGGCCCACCGGGGACCACCACCGGCCCACCTCTGGGGCGGAGACCGGGTTCCGCCGCGACGAATGCGACGCCACCCCTCGACACCACCCCTCGCCGCCGGACCGTCCCACGCCGCCGAACCGACTGCACCGGACGAGCCACCGGGACAGGAGCGCACGCATGACCGACCAGCCCATCCACTCCGATTCGCCGTCCCGCACCGGGCGCGGGGCACCGGGGGAACGTCCCCGGCTCTCCGCCGACGAACTGGCGGCGCTCCAGCTGGTCCGGCTGCGGTGGACGCTGCGGCACGCCTACGACAACGTGCCCTTCTACCGGCGCCGCTTCGACGAGGCCGGGGTGCGTCCGGAGGACTGCCGGTCGCTGTCGGATCTCGCCGGGTTCCCCCACACCACCAAGGACGACCTCCGCCGGAACCACCCGTACGGGATGCTTGCCGTCCCTCCCACCGACCTGCGCCGCATCCACGCCTCCAGCGGGACCACCGGCGTTCCCACTGTCATCGGCTACACCCGGCGGGACCTCGACATGTGGGCCGAGGTGGTGGCGCGGTCGCTGCGCGCCGCGGGGGCACGGCCGGGGCAGCGCGCGCACATCGCCTACGGCTACGGCCTGTTCACCGGTGGCCTCGGCGCGCACCACGGCGCGGAACTCCTCGGTTGCACCGTCATCCCCGCCTCGGGTGGGATGTCGGCCCGCCAGGTGCGGCTCATCCGGGACCTGCGACCGGAGATCGTCCTGGCGACCCCGTCCTACCTGTTGACCCTGCTCGACGAGTTCGACCGGCAGGGCGTGGACCCGCGGGACGCCGGGCTCCTGACGGGCGTGCTGGGCGCCGAACCCTGGACTGAGGGGATGCGCGCGGAGATCGAGGGCAGGTCGGGGTTGACCGCCGTCGACATCTACGGGCTGTCGGAGATCATCGGTCCCGGGGTCGCCCAGGAGTTCCCGGAGGCCGTCGGCGCGTTGCACGTCTGGGAGGACCACTTCTACCCCGAGGTCCTCGACCCGGGCGGGACGCCGGTCGCCCCGGGCGAGCGGGGGGAACTGGCCATCACGACCCTGACCAGGGAGGCCATGCCCCTCATCCGTTACCGGACCGGTGACCTGTCCGCCCTGACGCCCGGCGCCGGCGTCCCGTTCCGGCGCATGGCGCGGATCACCGGTAGGACCGACGACCTCCTCATCCTGCGAGGGGTGAACCTCTACCCCACGCAGGTCGAGGAACTCGTGCTCCGAACCCGGGGGCTCTCCCCGCACTTCGTGCTGGAACTCACCCGGGAGGCCAGGTTGGACCAGCTGACGATCCGGGCCGAGGCGGTGTCCGGTCTCGCCGCGGACCGCTGGCCAGCCGTGGGCGGGGAGCTGTCCGACCTGGTTCGCGGCGAACTGGGCCTGCGGGTCGGGGTGGAGGTGGTGGCACCGGGCACGCTGGAACGGTCCTCGGGGAAGGCACGACGCGTGCTCGACAACCGTGAGACCACGGGGCCGGCCTGAGACACTGACCGCCATGACCGACGGGCCCGCCGAACGCGCCAGCCGCCGGGGACGCCCCGGCTACGACCTCGACTCGCTGCTCACCGTCGCGGTGAGGGTCTTCAACGAGCGCGGTTACGACGGCACGAGCATGGAGGACCTGGCCAGTCGGCTGGGCATCACGAAGTCGGCGATCTACCACCACGTGGCCGGGAAGGAGGAGTTGCTCCGGCTCAGCGTGGACCGGGCGCTGGACCAGCTCTTCGCCGTGGTCAACGAACCCGAGGCACAGCGGGGGCCGGCGATCGACCGGCTCGAGTACGTGGTGCGCCGCAGCATCGCCGTGCTGGTGGACGAACTCCCGTTCGTGACCCTGCTCCTGCGGGTGCGGGGCAACACGGCGGCCGAGCGGCGGGCGCTGGCCCGCCGCCGCGAGTTCGACCGGCTCGTCAGTGACCTGGTGGAGCGCGCCGAGAGCGAGGGCAGCATCCGCCGGGACGTGGACCCCGCGCTGACCAGTCGGCTGCTCTTCGGCATGCTCAACTCGATCATCGAGTGGTACCGGCCCCGGCGGGGCCTGACCGCCGTCGACCTGGCCGACGCCTTCGTGAAGATCGCCTTCGACGGCCTTCGGAGCCGCCCGGACGCCCCGCTGTCCCCGGCACCGGACCCTGGTCAGACCGGTTCGCCCGCGGGTGCGTGACGCACGGGTCCGCTCGGCTCACCGACGGCGCCTCGGGTGAGCCACCCCGGCAGGCGGGACGGCGTCCGCTCGGGCGCCGGGTTGGGGGCGGGCGTCGCCGGCGGGACCCGGAGCCGGGGGACGAAGAAGTGCACCAGCGGCCCGATCGCCAGGGCGAAGACCACGGTGCCCACCCCGACGGTGCCGCCCAGGGACCAGCCGACGGCGAGCGCGGCGACCTCGATGAGCGTTCGGGCCCGCCGCACGGGAACGCCCCGCGCCGCCAGCCCGGTCATCAGGCCGTCCCGGGGACCCGGTCCGAGACCGGCCCCCAGGTACATCGCCGTTCCCACGGCGTTGATCACCAGCCCGGCGAGTAGGAACCCCACCCGGACCGGCAGCTGTTCGGGGGCTGGGACCCACTCGATCACGGTGGCCATGATGGGGCCGATCAGGAGCACGTTGTGCACGGTGCCGAACCCTGGACGTTGCCGCAGCGGGATCCACAACGCGAGGACGATGGTGGACACACCGATCACCACCCACGCGAGCGGGAGGCCGGTGCTGCCCGCCAGCCCCTGGTGCAGCACATCCCACGGATTGAGGCCGAGTTCGGCCTGGAACATCAGTCCGAGTCCGCCACCGAACAACAGCAGTCCGAGGTAGAGGTTCAGCACACGACGCAGCCGCGTGCCGGTCCGCCCAGCCATTTACATCCCCCTGCATGGCATGTCAAGTCCCTGTTATCACACTGTATAGGCAGGGGAGACAGCCTCGCGACCGGGTTTGTCCACTCTCTTCCGTCCACAACTGACCCTCCGTGACGACACCCCGCCGAGAAATGGTCCTTTGTGGATTTCCGAGGCGCGAAAGGGCTGGTCCCGCCCCGGGGAGCCCGGGGCGGGCGGGGTCGGCGCACCGCCGTTCGTCACCCCATGGCGTCAGGCACGGAGAAGACGACGCGACTGCCCGGGTACTCGGTGTGGGTCCAGGCCCGCCCACTGTCGGCCTCGTAGGAGATGTCCTCCGGTCCGATCGGCAACGCGGAGGAACTGCTGGCGACCCCGACCTGACCCCGGTAGAGCAACCCACCGGTGTTCCGCCCCCGGCTCCGGACCATCAGGAAGGTGTCGTCGTGCGACACGGCACCCTGCAGGTTGGTGTGCGGCGAGCGGTAGGCCGCGTCGGCGGCGACCGTGCCGGCCGAGTCGACCGTCAACAGCCCGGTGTCGGTGTCCAGCAGCCACCGCACGAGGCGCGCACCGGGCACCCCGTCGTAGTACTCCCCCGTCAGCAGCGAGGGCGGCGAGGTCGACCGGTCCACCGCCAGGTACGAGTAGCACAGCGGCTGGTCCAACGAGTCCGGCGGCCGCACGCAACCCCCGGTCTGCGTGTACGCCCCCACCTGGGGAACGACGTACCGGTAGTCGTGGGCGTAGTACCGGCCGTCGGACCCCAGGCCGATGCGGTCCTTCGAGGCATCACCCTCGGTGCGCCAGACCGTGCGCAGGTCGAACACCCGGATTCCCCGGGAGGTGTCCACGACGTACAGGTGGTCGCCGTACCAGGCGAGGCCCCCGGCGTGGATGTTCACCGCCCGGAAGTCGTCGGTGCTCGTCGGTTCGACCAACAGGACGTGCCGGTAGCGGGGCGCGGCCGGGTCGTCGTAGTCCACGAACGACACCCGCACCCCCTTGTCGTCGGTGTTGTACCAGCTCACGAGGATGGCGCGGTGGCCGGCGTAGGACCCGTCCCCGGTGGCGTCCCAGGACGCGGTGATGCCCTGCGGGTACCACTCCGGCGTGCCGTCGTCACCGCTGTTCCAGCAGAACCCGGTGGCCCCGGTGACCCCCGTGGCGTGGCACAGGCCCCGTGCCTCCCGGTTGGCGTCGGCGAACACCTCGGCGGCGCTGGCCTGGGTCACCCGGGTCTCGAGCCCGGCGATGCGTTCGCCGTAGGTGTCGAAGGTGCCGTTGTCGGAGAGCCGGTAGGGGTCGCTGGGGATGGTCGTCAGCGTCGTCTGCGCCGGGGTGACGGCCTCGCCAGGCTCGGCGCCGGCCACGAGTGATGCTCCCGCCACGGTGGCGGCGGTGAGCAGTCCGATCAGTCTCGTCACGTCAGTCCGTCCCATCACTGGTCGGCCCGCACCCGGTCACGTCCCACGCTCCGCCACCGGTCGGTTCGGCGGCCCGTGCCTCGTCGGGCCCACCGGGGGCTGTGCTGGGAACGGGCCAGCGCACGGGTTGGTCGTCGAGGGTGGATGTGGACCTGGGATCATCCCGCCGCCGTACCACCACCACGACACCGGTGTTCCCGCTGGTCGTGGCGGTCGGACCGAGATCGGGCACGCCGGGCGGCGGGCGTTGCTCGATCTGCGCGCGCAGCCAGAGGGTAACCAGCTGGGGTCTGATCGCGGAAGTCATTCACCACAGTCCGGGGGATGACCGGGGTCGCCGCCTCCACCGTCCACCCGAGGACCCGCCCCGAACCCTCCACCGTCCGGTGTGGTGCCCCGCACCGACCCGACACGTCCACACCGGCGCTCCCCGGGCCAAAAACGGGGCTGCGTCCAGCTAAAGCCCCGACAAAGATCCACTTCCCGCGCGGCGAGCCACCCGGCCGCAACGCCGCAGCACAATCGGGGTGGCCGACCACCGGCGGCGGCTGCCCGCCGGGCGCCCTACGCCGTTCGCCTCCGCCGGCGTCCGAGCGAGGGGCTGTCGGATTCGCGCCCCCTGTGATCACATGACCACTCCCTGCCAGCGGCGAGGTCTCCGCTGGTGAACCCGTCGGGAGGACGCTGATGTACAGACGTCTGGCGGCGCTCGTCGCCGCAGTGGCCATCTCCGCCGTCGGCCTGGTCATCAACCAGGGCGAGGCCCAGGCAGCACCCAACTTCCGGCTGCCCTTCGAGTGCGGTGAGACCGTCACCGCGAACACCCGCGCCAACCACAGCCCAGCACAGGCGATCGATTTCCAGCGGGGCAACATCAACGGGCTGCCCGTCGTCGCCTCGGCCGCCGGCACGGTCTCCCGGGTGGAGAACACCGGGAACACCAGCTACGGCCGGTGGATCGAGATCAACCACGGCGACGGGTGGAGGTCCCGCTACGCGCACCTGTCCTCGCAGGCGGTCTCGGTGGGACAGCGGGTGACGCAGGGCCAGCGGATCGGCAACGTGGGTTCGACCGGCGGATCGACCGGGCCGCACCTGCACTACGAGCACCTGCAGAACGGGTCCCCGGTGCGGATCAACACCATCGACGGGCAGCGGATCACCTACTACGGCAACACCACCGTCACCGCCTGCGGCGGCGGTAACCCCTACACCCCGCAGCAGGCCTGCGGCACCGGGTACGGCGTGATCAACCAGCGCGCCCTGGGCTCGGCGGCCACTGTCTACCTGCTGTACAACGCCTCGAACGCGCACAACTGCGTGGTGACGATGAAGCAGAGCTCCATCGGCACGCCCACCGCGACCTCGGCGTTCCTGGAGGTCCAGGGCAAGTCGCGCAAGACCGATTCCGGCTCGTTCTCCTACTACGCCGGGCCGGTTCGCGACGCCGCCCCCGCCACCTGCGTCAAGTGGGGCGGCTCGGCGGGCGGCCAGTCCTGGGAGAGCCCCTTCCAACACTGCGGCTGAGCCACCGCCCCACCAGCTGAGCCACCGCCCCACCACTGGCCGGTCCGCGTGCCCCAGGGCACCCGGGCCGGCCTCCGCGTCTCCCGGCACCGCCCCGGACCGACCGTCCCCACGGCACACCGCCGCAGCTCTCCTCCTCGACCGTGATCACTTCGCCCACCGAGCGCCACATTCGACTACTCAACGTCACAGTCGCCACCACCGGTACCCGTCATATCGGACGGACTCCGGGGTTTCCCGGTGGGAAAATCACCCCACCGCACTTCACTCGGCTGAATCCCACAACCGGGTGCACCCCACCGCCCGCTATGACTCAATGCCGTCAAATTCCCGTCACAGTCCGGCACTGATGGAGCAGTCGATTCACATCTTCGGCGTCTTGGCCGGTGCTCCCCGTCGTGGGGAAATGTCCTGGCACCGGTCACGGGAGGGACACCACAGATGGATTCACGGTACGAGGCGTACTGCTTCGCGAATCCGTTCTTCTACGACGTCCCCTCCCAGGACGGCCCGGAAGCGGCCGGTTTCCTGGCGGAACTGCCATCACCACCGGATGACTGGGACGTCACCACCCGCGACGTCTGGCAGGTCCTCCGCCCCTCGGGCACGTCGATGGCCGCGCAGGGCTGGAAGATCCACGTCTCGGCGACCCTGGCCAACGCCCGGCACGTCCTCGCCGTCGTCTACCAGCACTGCCTGACCACCGGCACACCCCTGAAGTTCCTGCGCACCGAGGACATCCTCCTCGCGCGGAACTCCAAGTACGCCGCCCGGGAGTCCAGCGGGAAGTTCGTCACCGTGTACCCGCCGGACGAACGGTCCCTGCGCGACACCGTCACCACGCTCAACGACCTCCTGCGCGGTCAGGCCGGCCCGTTCGTCCTCAGCGACCTCCGGTACGAGGCGGGCCCCCTCTACCTCCGCTACGGCGGATTCCTCGAACAGTGGGTCACCGGGGACGACGGGGAACCCGTGACCGCCATCGCCCGGCCCGACGGGACCCTCGTCCCCGACCTGCGGCGCCCGGTATTCCACACCCCGGACTGGGTGGAGGTGCCCCCGTTCCTTCGGCCCCAGCTCGCCGCGCGGAAGGCCCGGGCCGGCGGCGAGCAGCCCTTCATCATCGAACGCCCCCTGCACTTCTCCAACGGCGGCGGCGTGTACCGGGCGGTCCGGGTCAGCGACGGCCGCCCCGCGATCCTCAAGGAAGCCCGCCCGCACGCCGGCCTCGACCGCGACCGCCGGGACGCCGTCGCCCGCCTCGACCAGGAACACCAGGCGCTCAGCGCCCTCGACGGAGTGACCGGCATCCCGGCCGTCCTGGGCCGCTTCCGGTACTGGGAACACGAGTTCCTCGCCCTGTCCGTCCAACCGGGGATCCCCCTCGGGCAGTGGCTGGCCCGGCACTACCCGCTCAGCCGGCCACGCTCCACCCCCGGCGAACGCGCCGACTTCACCGAACGGGCCTTCCGCATCCTCGACCAGGTGGAGGCGCTGCTCCACCGGGTCCACGACCTCGGCTACGTCTACGGGGACCTGCACGACCGCAACATCCTCGTCGACGAGAACGACCAGGTCTCCCTCGTCGACTTCGAGCTGGCCCGCCCCTCGGCCGAAGCCACCCGCTCCGCGCTGGGCGCCCCCGGCTTCGCCGCACCCCCCGACCGGGTCGGCGTCGACGCCGACCTCTACGCCGCGGCCGTCCTCCGGCTGTGGATGTTCCTGCCCATGACGGCGCTCACCGCACTGGACCCGGGCAAGGCCGAGACCTTCGTCCGCTTCGCGATCCGGGCGTTCCCCCTGTCCAGCGCCGACTTCGGCGACGCCGTCCTCGGCCAGTTGCGCCCCCGCACCCCGGCCACCACCCCCGCCGACGCGCCGCCGCCCTCGGCGGGCCTGCGGGCGCTGGCCACCGACCGCCCGGACTGGGCCTCGGTGCGCGAGTCGGTGGCCACGGCGGTCCTGCGCAGCGCCACCCCGCACCGCCGGGACCGGCTGTTCCCCGGCGACATCGAACAGTTCCGGGGCGGCGGCGCCACCCTCGCCCACGGCGCGGCCGGTGTGCTCCACGCCCTCGCCGCCACCGGCCACGGCCGGCATCCCCACCACGAGACCTGGTTGGCGGACTCGGTCCGCCGGGACCCGCCGCGCCGCCCCGGCCTCTACGACGGCGCGCACGGCATCGCCCACGTCCTGGAGGAACTGGGACGGCACGAGCTGGCCGACGAACTCCTCACCGAGTTCGACCCGCTGCTCCCCCACCTGACCCGGCACGGCCTCGGCTCGGGACTGGCCGGCATCGCCCTGAACCTCCTGCACTTCGGCGCCCGCCGAGCCGATCCTGGGCGCACCGACCAGGCGCTCGTCCTCGGCGAACGGCTCCTCGCCGCCGTTCCACCACCGGCCGCCGCCGGACCCAGGGGCAAGGGGCGCGCCGGGCTGCTGCACGGCTGGTCGGGACCCGCCCTGCTGTTCCTGCGGCTGTTCGAACTCACCGGGGAACGGCGGTGGCTGACGGCCGCCGACGACGCCCTGGCCGCCGACATCGCCGAGTGCGGGGAGACCGAGCACGGAGCGCTGCTCGTCCGCGACGGCTCCACCCGCATGTTGCCCTACCTGGAGGTGGGCAGCGCCGGGATCGTCGTCGTGCTGGAACAGCTGGCCGGACACGCCCCGGACAGCCCCACCGCCGGCCAGCTGCCCGGGCTGCGCCGCGCGTTGCTCGGCGAGTTCGCGATCCAACCGGGGCTGTTCCTGGGCCGGGCGGGTCTGATGGTGGCGCTGGCCGCCGGGGTCCGCCGCGACCAGGACCCGGAACTGGTGGCCGCGCTGCGCCGGCACCGCGCCCGCCTCGCCCTGCACGCGATCCCCCACGAAGGGGAGGTCGCGTTCCCCGGCAACCAGCTGCTGCGGCTGTCGATGGACCTGGCCACCGGCGGCGCCGGTGTCCTGCTGGCCCTCGCCGCCGTCGAGGGGGACCTCCACCTGCCGTTGCTGCACCCGGGGGCGTCCTCCAGCGGGAGCGGTGAGCCCACCGGCCGCCAGGACTCGGCGGCGGCCACCCAGAACCCCCGCCCGTGACACACGGGCGGGCAACCAGGGAATCATCCAGGAAAGGAAGTGCGCTATGGAGTCGGTTCTCGACCTTCAGGCGATGGAGGCCACCGAGGACGCCGCCGAGTTCGCCAGCCCCGGTGGCAGCCAGGCCAGCCTGCTGCTCTGCGGTGACAGCGGCCTGAGCGTCCTCACCTGCCGCTGAGCCGGCACGTGGCCTGAGGGCCACGCGACCGGGAACGATCGAGAACGGAGGATGGGAGCGGCACACTCGTCCTGTGCCGCTCCCAGTCCCATCCTCGACCATCACCCACCCGCGCGGAACCCGGTCCCACCGGCGCCGGAGGCGCGTGGGCACTGGAGTGGGCGGCCGTGCCGAACCGACCAGGTAGCCATCCGCGAACCGTGGTGAGGCGCGCGGGCACGCATGCCGTCATCGTCCTGTGCCCGGTCGGCGAGGCCGGTGATGAACCGTTGCTCGGCCTCAAGTGGATGACCGAGTACCTGCGCGAGGAGCTCGCCGAGACGCCCGTCACGGGGATACGTCGTGTAGGTGAGCGGTCAGCGCGGACGAACGAGTTCCGGCTCGCGGGAGAACGCGCGAGCCGGGACGTCGGAAGTCCTCGGGGTCCTTCAGTGGCGAGCGGGCAACGGAGACGACTGGGCAGGGCGGCTTGTCGCTCATCCATCGGGCCGAGCGGTCTTGCTGCTGCGCTGCGCAGGGTGCCTTCAGCGCAGCACGAGACCGTCAGGACTCACCCGTGAGCTAAGCGGCCCTGCTCGGCTGCGAGGCGGCCGATGATGTCATCGTCCTCCCGGCAGGTGTCGACGAACCTCACGCCTCGTCGGGGCACAGGCTCGCGCCGCCTGTTGGCCGCCGATTCAGCCCCACGCCCCTCACCCTCACCGGCTGAGCGCCTGGCTGATCGCCGGGCATGAACTCCTCGGTGAAGGTGGATCACCGGCGTTGAGCTCGGGCGGTTCTGGTGGGGCTCCTCCTGGTGGGACGTGTTGCGCCATGCCGTGCGGCAGTGGGGGTGGGCGGGAGGTGCCCGCCGGCCACCCCATCGGCCGGCGGGCTGACAGGTCAGAGGCGGTCTGCCTTGACGGCGGTGATGAAGCTGTCGAAGGCCTGCCGGCTGACGACAAGAGTGCCACCGGCGCGGTTCTTCGTGTCCCGGATACCGGCGAGACCAGGTGCGCCACCGACCTCGACGCAGCTGTTCATGCCGTTGGTGCTCCGGGTGGACTTCCGCCAGTTGGTCAGAGTGGTACTCGCGTCCATCTGCTACCTCCTCGAGGAGTGGAAACCGTTCTGGCTGGGGAACTTGAGGTGGACCCCACCGACTTCCCGCTTGGCCGGAGAGAGGGAGGTGCTCCTAGCCTGCCGGCTACTGGATGGATGTGGTATCCGTCGACTGGTACTTCTCTACCCCTGTTCGACGTAGTGCGGTGGTCAGGTTCGTCGGTGTGGTGGTGTCGCAGATGCGGCTGACTATGGGGTCTGAGATAGTTGCCCGCCGCCCGATGGGGTGCCGGCGGGCTCCTGGTCAGAGGCGATCTGCCTTGATCGCCGTGACGAAGCTGCTGAAGGCATGGCGGGTGACGACAAGAGTGCCACCGGCACGATTCTTCGTGTCGCGGATGCCAACGAGACCAGGTGCGCTACCAATCTCCACGCAGTTGTTCGCGCCGTTGCTGCTTCTTCTTGGCTTCCTCCACCTGCGGAGGATGGTGGCTAGCTCGCTCATCTCTTACTCCTTGATCTCGTCCCGGACCTGAAGCAGCAGTGCGTGGCTGTCCTCGACGTCCAGTGAGGCGCTGGCAACACGTTCGAAGGCTGCGGTGAATCTCTCCAGATACGGCGGGCCGTCGTACCACTCGCCGTCCACCAGCGTCTCCGTCAGCGCAAAGGTGGCACACGGTTCCCCTACGTCCAGCAACATGAAGGAGGTGCCAAGCGCTGCGTACTCACCGGCTACGAAGGGAAGGACCTGTAGCGTGACGTGGTCCGCCTCGGCGAACTCGCTGAGAGTACGCAATTGTTCCCGCATTACCTTCGGTCCGCCGACCAACCGGCGAAGTGCCGCCTCTCCTAGAAGGAGATGCACGTTCGGTGCGTCTGGTCCTGTGATGCGCTGTTGACGCGTCAGCCGAGCCGTTACCGCAGCCTCTACTCCGTCGCGTGCGGGTACCAGCGCTGTGGACAAGATCGCTCGCGCATAGCTGGCAGTTTGGATGAAGCCTGGTATCAACTCTTCCTGGAACACACGTACCTGCGTTGCTGCTGCTTCGACAGCTACGTACTCGAGCGCCCAGCCTGCGACGGGCGGGGTGACCATGTCTCGCCTACGGGCTTCGGAGGCCAGGTTCAGGACACGTTCCCGCTCAGCCGGCGACAGCTGGAACAGCTCTGACAGGCGTTCTGCCTCGGCCATTGCGATCTTGCGGTGCCCTGACTCGACGAAGCCGACCTTGCGTTGGTACCAGCCGAGCGCCTTGGCGACATCGTTCGGCTCCAGCCCCGCCCGCTCACGGTGGGCGCGGAGAGCCTGACCCAACAGCAACCTGTACGCGAGGGGCGGCGGGTTGTTGCGCATCCCCGTATCTTCTCCATTCCTTTGGAGCGGTGGTACCTGCGACGGCGGGCGCGGAAGACCCAGTTTCACCCGGTTGGGCTACGCTCCGCAACGGGTTTGACCTTGTACGCGTCGAGCGAGAACCGTACTCTCATAGTAAGTCGAGTCACAGTGACGCTCGCGGCGTGGTTACTAGGTCTTGCTGCGGTGTGTCCTCCCTCGTCAGCCGGAGAAGAAACAGAGGGGCCGGGCCAACTGTCCAGGCCGCCCGGCCCCTCCTTGAAGAGAGGAACCGACGCTATGACCGTCGATCCCATCCCGGTAGCCATGCTACTGGCCGTAGCCGTCCTGCTCGCCGAGGTGTACCGCCGGCACCGAGGGCGCCCTGACCAGCCACTCCGTGCCGTGGTCACCGTCAGCGGCGTGGTCTTCCTCAGCGGCCCACCCCCCGGCGATGGCATCCCCCGGTCCACCTCGGACACCCCGTGGTCGACCCCGTCACCCCCGAGTCCCGCTGGTTCCTGGCACACCACCCGAACCCGGCCGGGACCCGCGACCGCCCACGCCAGCACCCACCCCAGCACCGACGCCGAGTGGGGCGGCGACGAGCAGGACACCGGCCGCCATCACTGGCGCCCCACCCCCACCACCCTCCCGCCTGCGGTCGGGAATCCCGACCCGGGGTGGGTCACCGTCCTCACCGGACACCTCCCCCTCCCGGCCCCATCCCGACACCCCCGGGGGCGGGTCGCGTGATCCTGTCCGCAGCCCTCGGAGCCTGGGCCGCCCTGACCCTGCTGTGGGCCGTGGAATGGGCCGACCGTGTCCTGCTTCCCCCGCTCCGCGGAACCATCCGGCTGCGTCGGGTCCGGCGCACCACCCGTCAGGCTCTGGTCGCCGCCGGGCATCCCTGGCCCCGCCCTCGTCGCCCCCGCCGCAGGCCACCCTCCGCGCCTCGGCCGAGACCGGTCGGTGCGGTCGTCATCCCGAGGGATGACGTCCCCACCGACTCCTGATCGCAGCCGCTCACCCCCGGTGCCTCCCCTTCGGGCCGTGTCCTCCCGCCTCCCCGTGTGTGGAATCGCGCGGCCTGTCGGGGGTGGTGGCTGCCCGGTCGCCCGGTGGGTCGAACCGGGACACCCCGGCCCCCCTGTTGTTCCCGGTTCCCACCGGGCGACCACCCCATCCCTGTCGCGCACCGCCCGCGCGGCGCACCCCTGCTGACCGAAGGACCCCTCACTCGTGATCGTCCTCGTCCTCGTCGCCGTCGTCGTCTCGGTCCTCACCGGCTGCTTAGCCCTGAGCGTCGTGGTGGGCCTGGTCGCCTCGTTCCGCTCGGCCGTCGAGGACCACCCGCTGTCCCGGTCGCTGACCACCCTGTTCCCCGGACCCACCCCGTGACCCCGGCTCCCGAGGACACCGAGACGGTGTCGCCGCTGGTGGTCCGGTCGCGGCGGGTCCGCCCCTACCTGCCGGAGGACGACCATGACCGACACCGCGACCCGGACCGCGCTACGAGCGGTGCCGGAACTGGCCGGGATCTACGCGTTGACCCGCCGAGGCTGGCAGTGGACCTCGTTGTCCCCGGGCACCGGGACGCTGGTCGGCTGGTTCGCCTGGTCTGGCGGGCCGTTCGTGGACTGGTGCGTGATCCGGGGCTACGGGGAGGTCGAGGCCGTCCGGGTCCGCGACGGCGACGGGCTGGTCTGGCAGCGCTGCGGATCGGTCGGCGTGGTCGCCGCTGAGCTGCGGGACCTTCCCCCACCGCACGCCCCAGGTGCGCCGCGCCTGCTGACAGGACGCCGGTGGCGACCACCCGGCGCACTGCGCCTGCGGTAACCACCCTCCCCCAATTCCTTTTCCTTTTCCTTCTCCTTCTCCTTCTCCTTCTCCTGCGGACAGGAAGAACTCCGTGTACTACGTCATCAACCGCTGTCTGGAGCCGATCAACGCCCGCTCCTATCTCGGCCCGTTCCCCCGCTACCCGCAGGCGTTGCGGGCCTGGGGGTTCCGGGGCCAGGTCGTCCTGGCCGCCCTGGGCACCGCCGCGATGCGTTCGGAGGTCAGCACGGCGGGCCGCCTGTACTACCTGCTGCCCCGTGACCCCAGTCCTGGTCCCACCGGTGTTCCCGAGCTGGCACGGGGGCCGCTGCGGTGTCGGTACACCGCCGAGGCCCAGGCCGGTGAGGGGTTCCTCCTCGCGTCCCAGTTGCTGCCCGACCCCGTGCTCAGCGGCGCGTGACCACCATGAACCAGACACCAGAACCCACCGGTCACGCCGCTCTGTCGTTGGCGGGGGCCGCCCCACCGGCTGGGCCCTACCCGGCGCGGACACCCCTCGCTGAGGAACCGACCTCGCCCGCCGAGGCAACGACCGGGGCGGGCAGTGCCGGGGTGCGCGACGGGGACGACATCACCGGAGCCTGGCTCACCCGATGCGCGGTGCGCACCCCGATCGTGGGCCGGCTCTACGGGCATGTCGATGTGAACACCGGCCACGGGCCTCCTGTCGGACCGGGCCTGCGTTACCTGGTAGGGACCTTCGACCACCGTCGCCTCGTGCTGTGCGGGGCGGTGGTGCGGCACTGCGCCGAGTTCGACGAGCTCACCACGGCCACGATCGCCGAGATGCGGGACCTGGCCCGGCGGTGGCGGCTGGGGGAGTTCCTGCCGCCACCGACCACGATGAAACGCCGCCGCCGACGCGTCCCGGCGTGGGCGCGGGTGCGGTTCTGGTCCTGGGAGCCCGAGGTCGAGCTGGGCATCAGCTACGCGGGTCGGGTCAGTTTCAAACACGGCGACTGGGCCCGCATCGGCCCACATCCGTCCAGCGTCCTCCCCATCGCGGACAGCAGTGGGGAGGACCGCAGCTACCCGACGTGACCCCGCCGGGCACGACCTGCGGGATACCGCCGATCCTCCCGCGATCGCCACACCGGTTCCTCCTCCACGCGGGGGCCGTCGATGGGTCGTCACCGGGCGGGGCGCCGGCGGCCGCGACCGATGACGTGCGACGCCATTCCACGTGTGTTCCGAATGGCGCAGCCATTGCTACCACCGCGTTCGCAGCTGACGGATCCACCCGGCGGAATCGGCGGAGGGAAAACGGTCGACAGGTATCGAACGTACCGTCGACCGAATGTCGGACAAGGGCACCGAGGTGGTTAATCATTTGCCAACAGAGTGTTGACAGGGTGGAAACACGAGTCGTAGCCTCCATCCCACAGGGAAACGCTTTCCTCCTGGTAGAGACCTTGAGGACAACGGAGTCCAGGTCGCGCAACCCCCTAGGTCCCGAGCGGCGGACACGCCGGACGGGAAACCCAGCGGAACGGAAAGAACCGGTCCGCGCGCACCCTGCCGCGAGCCGAATTCCACCCCCTCCACCGGTCGCCGCGCCCTCACTCCGACAACGGAAGAAGAGAGAGGCTGACATGAGGAAACGACTCGTCGGACGCCGGCTCGTCGCCGCCGGCGCGCTGTCCGCGCTCGCCGTGGGCTCGGTCCTGGGCGGCTCGGTGCTGGCGGCCGCCGAACCCTCCGAGCCCTGGTCAGCGCCGTACCAGGACGACCGGCCGATCGGCTGGGCCAGCGTTGACGAGAACGGCCAGAACGGCACCACCGGCGGGGCCGGCGGCGACACGGTGACCGCTTCCAACGCCGACCAGTTCCTCGACTACATCTCGCGGGACGAACCGCTGGTCATCGAGGTCGACGGCACGATCCAGCTGTCCGGGATGGAACGGGTCAGCTCGGACAAGACGATCATCGGCGTCGGCACCAACGGCCACATCACCGGCGGCGGGCTCAAGCTGCGCTCGGTGAGCAACATCATCATCCGCAACCTGCACTTCTCCGACGCCAACGACGACTCGATCGACATGGAGGAGGGCACCCACCACGTCTGGGTCGACCACAACAGCTTCACCAACGCCAACGACGGCGCCGTCGACATCAAGCGTGAGTCCGACTTCATCACCGTCTCGTGGAACCGGGTCTACGAGCACGACAAGAGCATGATCCTGGGCCACTCCGACAACCACACCGCCGACATCGGGCACCTGCGCGTCACCTACCACCACAACTACTTCGACGGCAGCGACACCCGGCACCCGCGTGTGCGGTTCGGTGACCAGGTCCACGTGTTCAACAACTACTACCGGGCCAACAAGGAGTACGGGGTCGCCTCCACGATGAACGCGGGCGTCATCGTCGAGGGCAACTACTTCGAGGACGTCGACACCCCCACCGAGGTCGGCTACGGCAGCTCCAGCGACGGCCGCATCGTCGCCAGGAACAACGTCCTCGACAACTCGGGTGAGATCGCGACGGCGGGCAGCGTCGACGACCCGCCCTACTCCTACACCGTCGACAACCCGCAGAACATCCCGTCGCTGGTCGGCGGCGGCGCCGGGTACGGCAACCTCTGACCCCGCCCCGGCGGCCGAGCGCGTCGACCCGCCCAGGCGAGGTCCACCACCCCGACAGGTGACCCGCGCTCCCCGATGCCCCTGGCCCTCGGCCAGGGGCATCGTCGCCGTCCGGGACGGTCGCGGCCGCACGGGCCGAGGAGCGGCCGCCTCCCCTCCCCTCCCCTCCCCTCCCCCGCCCTCCCTGCCCGCCCAGCCGCCGACCGCCACGCGGGCGGCGGGCACGCAGCGCCGCCGACCAGCCACCCCGGGTGTCCCCGCTGGACGCCGCGCCCTCCCACCCGATCCGGACGGCCTCCCCGGGCCCGGTACGCGGGTTGGCTGTTCGGGCTTCGCGCCGGCCCTCTAACCTGTCGCGGTGGAACCGACGGGGAGACTCGGGTGAGCCAGGAGCAACGGAGGGTCGCCGACCGCTACCGGCTGGATGAGCGGATCGGCAGCGGAGCCATGGGCATTGTCTGGCGAGCCCATGATGAGCGGTTGAACCGCACCGTCGCCGTCAAACAGCTGCTCCAGCAGCCCGGACTGACTCCGGAGGAGGCCGAGGAGGCCCGGCAACGCGCGCTGCGCGAGGGCCGGATCGCGGCACGGCTGCAGCACGCGAACGCCATCGGCGTGTACGACGTGACCGAGCACGAGGGCCAGCCCTGCCTGATCATGGAGTACCTGCCCTCGCGGAGCCTGGCCACCGTGCTGGCCGAGGAGGGCACGCTCACCCCCGAACGGGCGGCGGCGATCGGAGCGCAGATCGCCACGGCGCTCAGCGTCGCGCACGCGGCCGGCATCGTCCACCGCGACGTCAAACCGGCCAACGTCCTGCTCGGGGAGGACGAGGTCGTCAAGATCACCGACTTCGGGATCTCCCGGGCGACCGGCGACGTCACGGTCACCAAGACGGGCATGTTCGCCGGCACCCCCGCCTACCTCGCCCCGGAGATCGCCCGGGGCAACGACTCGGTCTCCGCCTCCGACGTGTTCTCCCTGGGTGCGACCCTCTACGCCTCCGTGGAGGGCGACCCGCCCTTCGGCACCGAGGGCAACAGCCTCGCCCTCCTCCAGACCGTCGCCAAGGGCCGCATCAACCCCCCGCAGCAGTCCGGGCCCCTCGCGCCCGTCCTGGTGCACATGCTGCGGGCCGAGCCCCAGGACCGGCCGACGATGGCCGAGGTCCGGGAGGCGCTGCAGGCCGTCGCCGAGGGCTCCCCGCTCCCGCCGACCGTCCTGGCCGTCCCCGGCCTGACCCCCAGCACCCCGGCGGAGCCGACCGCGACCCGCGCCATGCCCGCGCCCCCCACCCGCGGCCTGGCCGACACCGGCCCGATGACCGGCCCCATGACGGGCCCGATGACCGGCCCGATGACCGCGGTCGGCGGCGGACCGAGCGCCGAGACGGTGCCCGCCAAGACCGTGCCGGCCGCCAAGGCACCCGGGAACCCCACCCGGGTCAACCGGCCCACGGCCGCCGCCGCCCCGGCACGTCAAGCCGAGCCCGCCCCCGCCGAGGAGGAGTGGTGGCGGCGCCCTGCGGTGCTGGCCGGCGCCGGCGCGGCCGCCGTCGTGGTGGTCATCGTCGTCATCGTCACCGCGCTGTCCCTGGGGGACGACAACGAGACCCCGTCCGTGGCCCCGACACCGACACCACCACCACGACACCCGCCCCACCACACCCTCCGAGATCCCGACCACCGAGGAACAGGGACCGGTCGACGAAGGGGCCGACCCCGGGTGGCAGCAACCCGCCCCACCACCCGCCAACGACTACCAGCCGGCACCCGACCAGGGCAGCGACACCATCGACCAGCCCTCGGCCCCCGAGGTGACCGACGATGACCCCGTCGACCCACCGGACGACGACGACACCGAGCCCGCCGACCCGCCCGACACCGGCAACCCGCCCGGCGGGGACGAACCACCCCCCGGCCAGGGCAACCCGGAGAACACCCACAACACGCCGTGACGGCGCGCGCTCCTCACCGGAACGCGGCGATGCCCGTCAACGCACGGCCGATGGTGAGGGTGTGCACCTCGGCCGTGCCCTCGTAGGTGAGCACCGACTCCAGGTTGTTGGCGTGCCGCAGCGGCGAGTAGTCCAGGGTCACCCCGTTCGCGCCCAGTACCGTGCGGCACTCCCGGGCGATGCCGATCGCCTCGCGCACGTTGTTGAGCTTGCCCGCGCTCACCTGCTCCGGCCGCAGCCGGTCCCGTTCCTTCAACCGTCCCAGGTGGACGGCGAGCAGCGCGCACCCGCCGAGGCTGACCGCCATGTCCGCCAACTTGGCCTGCGTCAGCTGGAAACCGGCGATCGGCCGTCCGAACTGCTCCCGCGTCGACGCGTAGTCCAGGGTCGTGCGCAGGCAGTCCCGCGCCGCGCCCACCGCCCCGAAGACGATGCCGAACCGGGCCTCGTTCAGGCAGGACAGGGGAGCGCCGAGACCCTCGGCGTGGGGGAGCCGGGCCGTGTCCGGGAGGCGGACGTCCTCCAGGACCAGTTCGGAGGTGACCGAGGCCCGCAACGACAACTTCGCGGGGACGTCCACGGCACGGAAGCCCCTGGCCGTGGTGGGCACGAGGAAGCCGCGCACCCCATCCTCGGTGCGGGCCCACACCGTGGCGACGTCGGCGATCCCGCCGTTGGTGATCCACGTCTTCGTGCCGGTGAGCACCCAGTCGGAGCCGTCACGCACCGCGCGCGTCCGCATCGCGGCCGGGTCGCTGCCCGCGTCGGGTTCGGTCAGCGCGAAACAGCCGACAGCCTCCCCCGCCGCCAGCCGGGGCAGCCACTCCCGCTTCTGCTCCTCCGACCCGTACCGCCAGATCGAGAACATCGACAGCGACCCCTGCACCGACACGAAGCTCCGCAGGCCGCTGTCCACCGACTCCAGCTCCAGGCACGCCAACCCGTAGGCGACGGGGCCGAGCCCGGCGCAGCCGTACCCCGTCAGGTGCATGCCCAGCACCCCGAACGCGCCCAGCTCCCGCGCGAGGTCGCGGTCGAACACCCCTCGCTCGAAGCGGTCGGCGACGCCGGGCCGCGCCCGCGCGTCGAGGAAGTCGGCGAGACCACGTTGGATCTCCCGTTCCTCCTCGGTCAGCAACGAGTCGATGTCCAGTAGCGCCAGCGGATCCGGCATCGGGGGACGTGCCACGGTGTCGACCTCGCCTTCGTCGGCGGTTCAGGGCCTTCCGCGGCAGAGCCTGCCACAACTCGGGGCTCCCGCGTCGGCGACGTCGGCCCTCGCCGCCGCTCGCCGGCGGCGCTCCGGGCCCACCGGGGACGCCTCCGCGTGGAGCACCCCACCGGGGTCGGGTGGCGTTCACGCCGAAGGGCGGTAGGGCGCGGCGACGGTGCCGGTTCCGGTCGGTCGGCCGGGGAGGGACGTCGACCGCGTCCTGGCCTCGGCGGCGCGTGCGCACCGCCAGGCGAGGAGCCGCGAATGAGGACGTCCGCACGTCGGAGCCGCACCGCCCTGGCCGCGCTGTTCCTCATGCTCGTCGCCTCCGTGGTCCCGCCCGGCGCCGCGGCGGCCGCCTCCTACGGCGGGCAGCGCGGCTCCGGGTACTCGGTGGTGAACTCCCTGGACCTCGTCGAGGCCACCGTCTTCCTCACCTACAACGCGGGCAACGGGAACAACCGCGTGGCCGTCGGGAACACCCCCGGCGACCGGCTGTTGACGAACGTCTGGCTGAAGCGGTCGCCCGAGACCCCCGCCGACTGGCGGCACGACCGCGGTTTCCTCACCACCTACGCGGGGCCGGTGCACCGGCCGCCGCCGGCACCCGCGTGGACTGGGGCGGGTACCACAACGGTTCGGAGGACACCCGGTACGGCACGAACCGCGGCTGACCCGGCATCAGCGCGGCCAGCCCGCCGCCGGGGCGCTGACGACCCCGTGCCGCCGGCTAGGAGCCGACGACGGCCAACGCGAAACCGTCGTAGCCCTTGGCGCCCACGGTCTGCACGGCGGTCGCCGACAGGCGCGGCTCGTCCGCCACGAGCTCCAGGAAGGACCGGACGCCCTCCACGGCCCCGTCACCGCTGTCCGGGTCCGCGACCCGCCCGCCCCGCACGACGTTGTCGGCGATCAGCACGGTTCCCGGGCGGGACAGGCTCAGCGAGTAGTCCAGGTAGGCCGGGTACCCCTGCTTGTCCGCGTCGAGGAAGATCAGGTCGAACGGGCCCATCCCCGCCGTGACGAGCTGCGCCATCGTCTGCTGGGCCGGGCCGATGTGGATGTCCACCTTCCCGAGCAGCCCGGCCGCCTCCAGGTTCGACCGCGCGACCTCGGCGTGCCTCGGGTCCCCCTCCAAGGTGACGAGCCGCCCGTGTTCGGGGAGGGCACGACCCAACCACACGGTGCTGTACCCGCCGAGCGTTCCCACCTCCAGGATCGTGTGGGCCCGGGTGATCACCGCGAGGAGGTGGAGCAGCTTCCCCTGGTTGGGGGCGACGTTGATCGGGGGGAGCCCGGCCGCCGCGCTGGCGGACAGGACGTGGTCGAGCACCGGGTCCTCGGGCACCAGCAGCCCGGTCAGGTAGTCGTCGACCTCGGCCCAGCGGTCCTGCGACGGCATCAGCGCCTCCTCCCGAACGGCCCGTCCGACTCTACTGCCACGGGAGGCCGACGGCGGGCCGCGCGCGATGAGGAGGTCGCACGGCACCCCCGACCGGGCGGATGGCCTCGGGCCCCCAACCCGAGGCCGGGCCCGTGCCCCGTGCGAGGCCGCAGCCAGCCACCCCCATGGCTGGCGCCGTCCACGCACGAGGCACCTTCCTCCCCCGAGGACGCGTTCCCTCCGCCCCGTTCCCCCCTCCGGTGAAACGGAACCCCCGCGATGGGACGCTGTCCGAATGGAGGCGAACCGCGCCGGTACCACCAACGTGGTCTCCTCCGTCGTGCTGTCCGCGCTTCACCTGATTCAGCCGTTCCCGTTCACGAGAACACTCGCGAACGGGATCCGGATGCTCCCCCAGCATTGCGCGGACACCCCCATGCCCGGTGACCGACGGTCGGTCAGTCACCAGCTGAATTTCTAACACGGATGACCGACGGAACCGCAATCGACTCCGGGTTCCCCAATCCCCCGAACGAGCGGGTCCCACCTCGGCCGCGCCGCGACCGCCAAGCGCGGGATGCGGCATCCACGCTGGTCACACACGCATTCTTCCCTCCACGGCGAATAGGGCCAGCCTCGGAGGGTGTCGACCGTCGACAGTGAATTTCCTTCTATCGGAGTAACGATAACCGCGATGTGGGGGATACGCTGCGGAGTCCCGCGTGCACGCAGCGCACTAACGCGCTCGCTCAAATCAAGATCATCTTCTCGCGCGCACCACGAGCGGGGCGCCACACGCCACGCAATGCGAGCGAATTGCCCTCGGAAAGACGCTCCGAGGCAATCACCGTCAACTTTCCACGACCACTCCCGACACCTCGAAACAATCAGCCGGAACCAACGGTCCGGCGGATTCCCACCGGACCGGAACACCACTCACCCCAGACCGCCCGGCTGGCTGGCGGACGGCGGACGGCGGACGGCGGACGGCGGACGGAACCCCCACCCCGGGAACCTCGCCGCCCAGGACCGGGACCACCCACCCGCCGACACACCACCGGAAATCCCGTTGTCGCCCCGGTACCCCCGCGCGATGCTGCTGCCCGTGACCGAACCCCCGAACACCTCCACCAGCGACACCCCACCCCCGCTCACCGGCGTGCTCGTCCTCACCGGAGTGATGGCCGCCGGCAAGACCACCGTCGCGCGGACCCTCGCCGACCGCCTCCCGCGCTCGGCCCACGTCGGCGGCGACGCCTTCCTCCGCATGGTGCGCGGCGGCCGCGAGGACATGACCCCCCACCCCACCCAGGAGGCCCGACGACAGCTGCGCCTCCGACACCGCCTGACCGCGCACACCGCCGACCTCCTCGCCGAGGAGGGCTTCACCGTCGTCGTCGAGGACATCCTGATCGGACCCGACCTGACCCGGTTCCTGGCCACGCTCCGCACCCGACCCCTGCGCCTCGTCGTCCTCGCCCCCACCCCTCGGGCCATCGCCGACCGCGAACGCGAGCGCACCAAGGACGGCTACCTGACCTGGGACGTCGCCACCCTCGACGGCCTGCTCCGCGCGGACACCCCCCGCCAGGGGCTCTGGTTGGACACCTCCGACCAGACGCCCGCCGCCACCGTCGAGGACATCCTGGCCCGCGCGGACGAGGCACTGGTGACCCCGGACCGGCGGGACGACTGACCGGCCCCGGCCCCACCTCGGGCGTCCACCTCGGACCAGCACCCCGCACCGCCACGCCGCCACCTCGAAGGACCCGGGCCACCGCGACGGGGACCCGACCACCGGGCGCGCTCGGGTAGCCTGCCGGGATGGCCCGGTCCCTGCTCGCCACCAGCGATCTGCACGTGTCACACGAGGGCAACAGCGAGGTGGTGGAGCGGCTCCGCCCCTACACGCCCGAGGACTGGCTCATCGTCGCCGGCGACGTCGGGGACACCGTCACCGAGATCACCTGGACGCTCGACCTGCTGGCGCGGCGGTTCGCCAAGGTCATCTGGGTGCCGGGCAACCACGAACTGTGGACGACCTCGCGTGACACGGTCAAGGCACGCGGCGAGGAGCGCTACCGCATCCTGGTCGACGTCTGCCGCGAACTCGGCGTCCTGACCCCGGAGGACCCCTTCCCCGACTGGGAGACCGAGGACGAGACCTTCACCATCGCCCCACTGTTCACCCTCTTCGACTACAGCTTCCGCGAACCCGGGCTCTCCTTCGAGGCCGCCATGAGGGACGCCCACGAGACCGGCGTCGTCGGCACCGACGACATGCTGCTGCACCCGGACCCGCACCCCACCCGGCAGGCGTGGTGCGCGGAACGCATCCGCTACTCCGAGAGCCGGCTCGACGCCGTGGCCCCGGACCGCCGCACCATCCTCGTGTCGCACTGGCCGCTGCACCGCGGCCCCACCACCATGCTGTGGTACCCGAGGTTCGCGATGTGGTGCGGCACCACCGCCACCGGCGACTGGCACCTGCGCTACCGGGCGGCCGTGGCGGTGTACGGGCACCTGCACATCCCGCTGACCTTCGACTTCGACGGAGTCCGGTTCGAGGAGGTCTCCCTGGGCTACCCCCGCGAGTGGCGGCGGCGCACCCCCACGCCCTACCCGATCCGCCGCATCCTGCCGGCCGACCCGAGCCGCACGACCTCGAACCACCTGCTGCCCGGTCACCGGTGAGCCGCCAGGCCGAGGACCCCGGCCCGCCCCGGCTCGCTCAGCCCATCGCCCGGTCGAGGTTGACCGCCGCGCTGATCAACGCGAGGTGGGTGAAGGCCTGCGGGAAGTTGCCGAGCTGCTCCCCGGTGAGGCCGATCTGCTCGGCGTAGAGACCGAGGTGGTTGGCGTAGGTGAACGTCTTCTCCAGGGCGACCCGCGCCTCCGACAGCCGACCCGCCCTGGTCAGCGCCTCCACGTACCAGAACGAACAGATGGAGAACGTCCCCTCCGAACCCCACAGGCCGTCCGGCGCCTGTTCCGGGTCGTAGCGGAAGACGAGGCTGTCGACGACGAGGCCCTCGCGGATGGCGTCCAGGGTGGACAGGAAACGCGGGTCGGTGGGTGAGCAGAACTTGACCATCGGCATCAGCAGCAGCGACGAGTCGAGCACGTCGTCGTCGTAGTTCTGCACGAACGCCTGCCGGCGTTCGCTCCACCCCCGCTCCATGATCTGCCGGTACACCCGGTCGCGGGTCCGCATCCACGAGTCCAACGGCCCGGGGAGGCCGCGCTGCCGCGCCATCCGGATCATGCGCTCGAACGCCACCCAGGTCATCAGCCGGGAGAAGGTGTGGTCCCTCGGACCAGACCGCACCTCCCAGATGCTCTCGTCCGGCTGGTCCCAGTGCTCACCCAGCCAGTCCAGCACGCCGATGAGGTCCTGCCAGCTGTCGTAGGAGATGCCGGTCCCGTACTTGTTGTAGAGGTAGACGGAGTCGATGATCTCGCCGTAGATGTCGAGCTGGAGCTGGTCGGACGCGTCGTTGCCGATCCGCACCGGCCGGGCCCCCCGGTATCCCTCCAGGTGGTCCAGGGTGCGCTCGGGGAGCTCGGGGTCCCCGTCGATCGAGTACATCACCCGCAGCGGACCGGCCTGGCCCTCCCGGGGCCGGCGGAACCGCCGCGTCAGCCACTCCATGAAGGCGTCCGCCTCCGAGGTGAAGCCGAGCCGGAGCAGGGCGTAGAGCGAGAAGGCCGCGTCCCGCATCCACACGTACCGGTAGTCCCAGTTGCGTTCACCACCCAGGTCCTCGGGGAGGCTGGCCGTCGGCGACGCGATGACGGCGCCGCTGGGCTCGTGCGTCAGGAGCTTGAGCGTCAGGGCCGACCGGTGGACCTTCTCCCGCCAGCGGCCGCGGTAGGTGGACCTGGCCAACCAGCCCCGCCAGAAGTCGACGGTCCGCCGGAACAGCTCCTCGGCGTCCTCGGCGTGGTGGTGGTTGGCCCGCTGGCCGCTCTCCAGGGCCTCCAGCACGAAGAGCTCGGTCTCCCCCGCGCTGACCACGAACTCGCCGTGCGCGTCGCCGTTCCGGTCCACGTCGAGATCGACCGTCGCCCCGACGCCCAGCACGGTGTCGCGGCCGACGAAGCACAACCCGTCGCGGTCGCGGCGCACCTCGTGGGGGTCACGGCCGTAGTCGAGCCGGGGGGCGAGGGTGACCCGCATCCGCATGGACCCCCGGAGCCCCAACACCCGCCGCACCAGCCGCTGGTGGTGGTCGGGGTCCCGTTCCCGCAGCACCGGCATGAAGTCGTGGACCTCGACCATGCCCTCCTCGGTGAGGAAGCGGGTGATGAGGACGTTGGTGTCCGGGAAGTAGAACTGCTGGGTGCCGGCGACCCGGCAGTCCGGGCTGATCCGCCAGTACCCGCCGCGCTCCGCGTCCAGCAGGCTCCCGAACACGCTCGGGGAGTCGAAACGCGGGCAGCAGAACCAGGAGACGGTGCCGTCGGTGCCCACGAGGGCGGCGGTGCGCAGGTCCCCGATCAGGCCGTGGTCGGCGATGGGGGGATAACGGCTGTCGTCGGTCCGCTCGGCATCGTCGGGGCGCATCCCACATCCCTCACGCTCGTCCGCCAGGCGGCCCGACCCCGACTCGTCGGTGCCACGACCGGACGCGCCCTTCCCTTCCTCCGATCGACCGTAACGCGACTGGCTGGTCGTCGCTGATGACGAGATCGCCGGGGGAAGGCACCAGGAGCACCAGGGAGGTGAATTTCATTCATGACTGATGGGACAGGGCGGACGAACCCCACGGGGGAGGCGACCTCGCGGAAGGGTGGGCCGCGGGCAGGATGGGCGCGCGCCGGCACCGGTGAGCCGACCGGCCTGGGCGGGGACGGCCGCCGCCGCTCCGGGGAGGGGAGGGGCGGATCGGGCCGGCGGGAGTGGGCGCGCGGAAGAATCCGGTGGACACGCCCCCTACCGTCGCCAGGGTGATCACTCGTCGTTCCGTCACCCTGAACGGTCGTGCCCACTCCGTCCTCGACTCCGGCGGCGACGGACCGCCGCTGCTGGCCCTGCACGGCACCTTCGGGCGGTCGGACATCTTCGCCAGGCTGGCCGCCGACCTCGCCCCCGACTGGCGCGTCATCGCCCCCGACCAGCGCGGGCACGGCCGCTCACCCCGGGGTGGGGACTTCTCCCGGCGGGCCTTCGTCGACGACGCCGCCGCCCTCGCCGCCTCGCTCGCCACCGGCCCGGTGGCCGTCC
Organism: Actinoalloteichus caeruleus DSM 43889; assembly: GCF_000429185.2. Taxonomy (GTDB): domain Bacteria; phylum Actinomycetota; class Actinomycetes; order Mycobacteriales; family Pseudonocardiaceae; genus Actinoalloteichus_B; species Actinoalloteichus_B caeruleus. The sequence continues at coordinate 2,375,389 of NZ_AUBJ02000001.1, forward strand.
TCGGTCACTCCCTCGGGGGGCTGAACGCCTACCAGCTGGCCGCCCACCACCCCGACCTGGTGCGCGCGCTGGTCGTCGTCGACAACGGGGCCGTCACCGGCCCGCCCGAGGTGCCCACCCCGATCCTCGACGTCCGCGACTGGCCCCGGCTCGCGCCCAGCAGGCAGGCCCTCGCCGACCACCTCGCCGAAGCGGGGATCCCGGTGGCCGACTACTTCCTCGCCAGCGCGGAGCCCGCCCCGGGCGGCGGCTGGCGGTACTGCTTCGACCTCGACGACATGATGGCCGTGCAACGGGCCGGGGTGGGCGACTGGTGGCGGGACTGGCTGGGATCGTCGTGCCCGGCGCTGCTGCTGCGGGGGGAGCACAGCCACCTGCTGTCAGCCGACCACGCCCGGGACATGGTGCGCAGGAGGACCGCGCCCACCTCCCTGGTGGAGTTCCCCGGCTGCGGCCACTGGCTGTACGAGGACGACCCCGTGCGCTTCGCCGACACCGTCCGGGAGTTCCTCGGCCGCTGACGCCCGCCAGTGGTGCCGCGGACGTCAGCCCCTCCCCGGCCCCCGCCGCCAGCGGGGGCCGGGACCCGGCGACCTCACCTCGGCGGGGCCACCGGGCACCGGCTGGGTCACCTCGCGGTGGGCGCCGAGGGTTCCGCCCCCTCGACCGCCGGTTCCACGACCTCGACGCCGGTGTGCCGCCGGTGCAGACGACGGACCTCGCGCATCGCCCGCACCGCCCGGTGCCGGTCGGCGGCCTGGATCGCCATCACGGCGATGTACTCGTCGTCCGGCAGTTCGATCCGCGCCCACGGCACGCCCTCGGGGAAGGTCACGGCCCGCACCAGCGGCCACTCCACCGTCCGGCTGACGAGGATGTTCCGCACCTCGACACCCTGGGGCCCGACCCGCAACCGGGGGCGCGCCAACAGCAGGGCGGCCCCGGCGAGCAGACAGCCCAACAGCACCATCGCCACCTGGTCCGAGGTGCCGAAGAACGCCCCGGTGGGGGTCTCCTTCAGCAGCACGGCCACCACCGTGAACACCGAGACGAGGGACACTGCCGCGCCGACGGCCACCAGCCGCACCCGCCAGGGACGGACCACCAGCGTCCCGTCGCCGCCCTCCGGCCCGGTCTGGTCCTCAGTCAACACCCGCTCCTCACACTCACTCCGGCCGCTCGCCGGACCGACAGGACCGACACGCCTCAGGCGGACGGCGACCCGCCGCGCAACGCGCGCAGGGTCAACGCGGTCTCCACCGCCGCCACCGCCGCCTCGTACCCCTTGTCCTCCGACGACCCGGGCAACCCGGCCCGCGCCACAGCCTGCTCCTCGGTGTCGCAGGTGAGGACCCCGTTGCCCACCGGTGTCGCCTCGTCCAACGCCACCCGGGTGAGCCCGGCGGTGACCGCGTCGCACACGTACTCGAAGTGCGGGGTCCCGCCCCGCACGACCACCCCGAGGGCGACCACCGCGTCGTGCGTCCTGGCCAACTGCTGGCACACCACCGGCAGCTCCACCGAGCCGGCGACACGGACCACGGTGGGTTCGGGAGCACCGGACTCACCGATCGCCGCGAGCGCCCTCGACAGCATGGTGTCGGTCAGCTCGGCGTGCCACCGGGTGGCCGCGACGCCGACCCGCAGTCCGGCGGCGTCGCCCGGACGCAGGCCGGGCGATCCCTCGCCGCTCATGCCGTCACTCCCGTTCCCCCGTCGCCGGTGGCGTCCGCGTCGCCGCCGAGCCCGTCCAACTCGTGCCCCATCCGGTCCCGCTTGGTCCGCAGGTACCGCAGGTTCTCCGGGTTCGGCCGGACCGGCAGCCCGACCTTGCCGTTGATGCGCAGCCCGTAGCCCTCCAGGCCCACCCGCTTCGCCGGGTTGTTCGTCAGCAGGCGCATCGACCGGATGCCGAGGTCGCACAGGATCTGGGCGCCGGTGCCGTAGTCGCGGGCGTCGGCCGGCATCCCCAGCGCGAGGTTGGCGTCGACGGTGTCGGCACCGTCGTCCTGGAGCTGGTAGGCCTGGAGCTTGTGGATCAGGCCGATGCCCCGGCCCTCGTGGCCGCGCATGTAGAGGACCACGCCTCGGCCCTCCTCGGCCACGGTGGCCAGCGCGGCGTCGAGCTGCGGACCGCAGTCGCAGCGCAGGGACCCGAAGACGTCCCCGGTCAGGCACTCCGAGTGCACCCGCACCAGCAGGTCCTCGCCGTCCCCGATCTCGCCGTAGACCAGGGCGATGTGCTCGACACCGTCGATGACGCTGTCGTAGCCGTAGGCGCGGAAGTTGCCGTGGGCGGTGGGGATCCTGGCCTCGGCCACCCGCTCCACCTGCTTCTCGAAGCGGCGGCGGTAGGCGACGAGCTGGGCGATGGACAGCAGCACCAGGTCGTGTTCGGCCGCGAAGCGCTCCAGCTCGGGACGCCGGGCCATCTCCCCGTCGACCTCGCTGGAGACGATCTCGCACAGCACGCCGGCGGGACGGGCGCCCGCCATCCTCGCCAGGTCCACGGCCGCCTCGGTGTGGCCGGGGCGGCGGAGCACGCCCCCGTCCTTGGCGCGCAGCGGCACGACGTGACCGGGGCGGCTGAGATCCGCCGGCCCGGTGTCCGGGTCGGCCAGCAACCGGACCGTCAGCGCCCGGTCCGCGGCCGAGATCCCGGTGCCGACCCCCTCCCTGGCGTCCACTGTGACCGTGTACGCGGTGCCGCGCCGGTCCTGGTTGACGTGGTACATCGGCGGGAGGTCGAGCCGGTCGCACTCCTCGGCGGGCAGGCCGACGCACACGTAGCCCGAGGTGTGCCGGACCATGAACGCCATCAGCTCGGGCGTGGCCCGCTCGGCGGCGAAGATCAGGTCGCCCTCGTTCTCCCGGTCCTCGTCGTCGACCACCACGACGGGGCGGCCGTCGGCGATGTCGCGGAGCGCCCGCTCGACGGTCGCCTCCAGTTCCGTCCTGCTCTCCACCGTCGTCATCGGCTCACCTCGGTCGTCGTCGGAGCGGGGGTCACGCCGAGGTGGCTGGCCGCCAGCTTCTCCACGTACTTGGCCAGGACGTCCACCTCCAGGTTCACCACGTCACCCGGCTGCCGTCGGCCGAGGGTCGTGAGTTCGAGGGTCGTCGGGATGAGGCTGACCGTGAAACCCCGCTCGTCGACGCCCATCACGGTGAGGGACACCCCGTCGACGGTGATCGAGCCCTTCTCCACGAGGTAGCGCCCCAGGTCCGCGTCCAGGGCGACGTGGACCACCTCCCAGTGTGCGGAACGCTCCCGGGAGGTCACCCGCCCGGTGCCGTCGACGTGGCCCTGCACGATGTGGCCGCCCATCCGGGCGCCGACGGCGACGGCGCGCTCCAGGTTCACCGGATCACCGGCGGTGACCTTCGCCAGGTTGCTCCGGCGCAGGGTCTCGGCCATCACGTCGGCGGTGAAGTGGGCACCGTCGGTCTCCACCACCGTCAGGCACACCCCGTTGACGGCGATCGAGTCACCGTGCCGCGCGTCGGAGGCCACCAGCGGGCCGTGGATCGTGAGTCGGGAGGCGTCGGGCAGCGCGTCGAACGACCGCACCTCACCCAGCTCCTCGACTATTCCGGTGAACACGATGCGTGCTGCCTCCTCACGAGCCCGACCGAGGGCTCACCCCGTCCGACACCTCTACTCTCCCACTGGACACGGCGCGCGGACAGGATCGGGTTGACCAGTTGACGGGCCTCACACACGGCACCGGCCGCTGACCAGGCGTGATCGGTGGGGGTGAGCCTGGCCGGCCGACCGGTTGACCAGCGTCGACCCAGGGTTCCCGGCCGCTCAGCCCCGGTCGGGGGCCGCCGAGCGGGCCCGGTCCCGCAGCGCCTCCACCGCCGCCCCGGGGTCCTCCGCCCCGTACACGGCCGACCCCGCCACGAAGCAGTCCACCCCGGCCTCGGCCGCCGCCTCGATGGTGTCGGCGCTGATGCCGCCGTCGATCTCGACCAGCACGTTGAGGTGCCCGGTGTCCACCAGCCGGCGGACCTGGCGCACCTTGTCCAGGACCTCCGGCATGAACGCCTGCCCGCCGAAACCGGGCTCGACCGACATCACCAACAGCGTGTCGTAGTGCCGCAGCACGTCCAGGTACGGCTCCAGCGGGGTTCCCGGCTTGAGGGACAGGCCGGCGAGGGCGCCGGCGGCCCGGATGTCCCTGGCCACGCCGATCGGGTCGGTGGCCGCCTCCACGTGCACCGTGACGTTGTGCGCACCGGCCTCCGCGTAGCCGACCGCCCAGCGGTCCGGGTCGGAGATCATCAGGTGGCAGTCCAGCGGGATGTCCGTGGCCGCGCGCAGCGAGGTGACGACCGGCAGGCCGAGGGTCAGATTGGGCACGAAGTGCGCGTCCATCACGTCCACGTGCAGCCAGTCCGCGCCTCGCCGGTCGGCGCTCGGAGCCACGGCGGCGGCCTCCTCGGCGAGGCGGGCGAAGTCGGCGGAGAGGATGGAGGGCGCGATCATGAGCTCGGAGGACACGGGGGCAGTCTAGGAGCGGGCCGACCGGCGGGGCGCGCCCAGGCGCCCAGGGCAACGGTGGGAGGCCGCCGGCCACGGCGCTCCGACGACCCCGGACCGACGGGAAGGAGCCGCCGGGCACGGCGCTTCACGGGGTGGACCACGCGGCGGAACGCCTCCGACGCCCCCGGCTCAGGGCCGGTGGCCCGCCGGGCCGGCCAGTGCCGCCGCCACCTTCGCGACACCGGCCGGCCCCACCCGACAACACCCCCCGACGAGGCGGGCACCGGCCGCCACCCAGGACCGCACCTCGCCGGCGTCGAACACGGCGGGACCACGCCAGCTCGCCGACCCCGCGTCCCACTCCTCGCCGCTGTTCGGGTAGGCCACCACCGGCTTGCCGCTGGCGCTCGCGGCCAGCCGCACGACCTCGGCGAGCCCCACGGGCGAGACGCAGTTCACCCCCACCGCCAGCACCTCGGGCCGCTCCCGCACCAACGCGAAGGCCTCGTGGAGGTCCTGACCAGCCGAGGTGCGGCCGTCCCGGACGGTGTAGGAGAGCCAGGCCGGCGGTCCGCCGAGGGCGGCCAGCTCGTCGAGGAGCACCTCGGCCTCCTCGACGTCTGGCACCGTCTCGCAGGCCAGGAGGTCGGCTCCCGCCTCGGCGAGAACGGCCAGCCGGGGCCGGTGGAACTCGCGGAGCGACGCGCGGCTGACGCCGTACCGCCCCCGGTACTCGGACCCGTCGGCCAGGTAGGCCCCGTACGGGCCGACCGAGGCCGCCACCAGCAGTCCCGGGGGGACCCCCCGGCCCACCGCCCGGTCGGCCGCGTCCCTGGCTACCGCCACCCCACGCCGGAGCACCCCTTCGGCGTCGCGGCGGTCCACGCCGCAGGCGGCCAGGCCCGGGAAGCTCGCCTGGTAGGTGGCCGTCGTGGCGACCCGCGCGCCCGCCAGGTAGAAGGCGAGGTGGGCACGGGCCACGGCCTCGGGGCGTTCGGCCAGCACCCGCGCCGACCACAGCCCACCGGACAGGTCGAGACCGGCACGTTCCAGTTCGGTGGCCAGCCCGCCGTCGAGGGGCAGGGGGGTGGTCAGGTCGGGCGCGGCGGGCGTCATCGCGCCACTGTGCCACGGCCTCGCGGCCGTCGACCCGTCCGCACCGCCCTGGACCCCCACCGTATCGAGGTGGGACCGAAGCGTCCCGGCCTGGGCTGGCCCGCCAGCGGAGCGCTCGGCCGCGCACGAGCCGCCCCACCCACCGCCGGCCCGGCGGTGTCCCCCGCCACCGGGCTCCCGCCGGACGCGCCCGCCCATGCCAACCCGCTCCCGGGACTCCCCTGGGGAGCACGACACCACGCCGCCCGCGACGCCGGCGACGAGTGGCATGGGGCGGGACACCGTCCGCGCGGCGTGCGCTGACACCAGGCGCGCGGCGGCACCGTGTCACGGCGCGACCTCGCTCACCGCTGGTCGCCGCCCCACCGCACTCCCGAGGCGACCCGCTGAGCACGACCGGCGGGCCGCACGGCACGCACCAGCGCCATCCGCCCCGAACCCGGCCGGCGGACCGAGGGGGTCGGAGCGGCTGGCCCCGCCTCCCCCCGGACGACCGGCCGGCGGCGCGGATCGCGGAACCGCCAGCGGTGGCGGCAGCGGTGGCGCCGGTGGGGGCGGGGAGAAACCCCGCATGACGGGAGGATCACGGTGGTCACGAGGCGTGGACCGGCGGTCCCGCCAGCGCATAGGGTGATCTCGTCCCGCTCGCGGTGGACTGGTCACAGGGGGCCGAGATGAGCCTGCCGATGGGGTTCTCCTTGCTGCGCGTCACCGCCGTCCGGCGGATCACCCCCCGCCTGGCGCGCATCAGCTTCGGCGGGGACCTCGACGGTTTCCGCGATGTCGCTCCCGACCAGCAGGTGAAGCTCTTCTTCGCCAAGCCCGGCCAGGCCGTCCCCGCCCCGCCGCCGATGCCGGAGGACGGCGACGCCCTGCGCTGGTACCAGGCGTACCTGGCGATGCCGGACGCGGAACGACCGTGGATGCGCGCCTACACGGTCCGCCGCCACGACCCGCGTGCCGGCCGCATCGACATCGACTTCGTGCTCCACGACCACGACGGCCCGGCCGGCACCTGGGCGGCGTCCGCCCGGATCGGTGACCTGGTGGGGATGGTGGGCCCCGCGCCCAGCCACCGCCGGACGGCGGTGGAGCACGACTGGCAGCTCCTCGTGGGGGACGAGACCGCGCTGCCCGCCATCGCGGCGATCCTGGAGAGGCTGTCGCCCGGCGACCGGGCGGTCGCCTTCGTCGAGCTCGCCGACCCGGCCGAGCGCCAGGTCATCGACAGCGCCGGAGACGTCGACCTGCGCTGGATCGGCCGCCGCCCCGGGGCGCACGGCGCGGCGTTGCTCGACGCCGTGCGCGCGGCCACGTTCCCGCCCGGTCGGGTGGCTCCCTGGATCGCCGGCGAGGCGTCGACCGTCCGGGCGGTGCGCCGCCACCTGGTCGGCGAACGCGGTGTCGACCGGCGGTCCATCGCCTTCACCGGCTACTGGCGCGTCGACCGCAGCCAGGACGACCCCGCCCCCGAGGAGGACCCCACCGACGCGGAGGACCGGGTGGCGCGCGCCTGAGCACCGGCCACCGCTCCCCGCGCCCCGACGCCGGGCCACCGCTCCCGACACCACGGGTGACGCCGGTGCCTCGCTAGACTCTCGGGCCCGTCCCCGTCAGGAGGCGACCCGCGCCCGTGAGGGGAGGAGCAACCCGTGACCGCCCAGCCCCTCCGGCTCTTCGGGGACCCCGTGCTCCGCGCACCCGCCGTCGAGGTCACGGCGTTCGACGACGACCTCCGCCGACTGGTGCGCGCCCTGTGGGACACGATGGAGGCCCACCGGGGCGCCGGCCTGGCCGCACCCCAGATCGGGGTGGGCCTACGGGTGTTCACCTACCACTGCGACGGCGCCGCCGGTCACCTCGTCAACCCCACCCTGGAGGTGCTGGGCGACGAGGTCCGGGAGGCCGGGGAGGGGTGCCTATCCATCCCCGACCTGACCACCTCCTGCCGCCGCCACCGCTCCGTCGTGGCCCGTGGCTGGAACATGCGCGGGGAGCCCGTGGAGGTGCGGGGCGGTGAACTGCTGTCCCGCTGCCTGCAACACGAGACCGACCACCTCAACGGGGTGCTCTACCTCGACCGGGTCTCCTCCGACACCCGGCAGGACGCCCTGGAGCGGATCCGGACGGCCGACTGGTTCGGTCACGGCCGCTCCACCCCCGACGACAACCCGAACCCGTCTCCCGGAAGGGGCCGCTGACTCGTGCGACTCGTCTTCGCCGGAACCCCGGAGGTCGCGCTGCCCTCGCTGCGCGCGCTGCTCGCCTCCCCACGGCACGAGGTGGCGGCGGTCGTCACCCGCCCCGACGCCCGCGCCGGCCGGGGCCGCCGCGTGCTGCGCTCCCCGGTCGCGGAACTCGCGGCCGACCACGGCGTGGAGGTCCTCTCCCCCGCCAGGGCCGGCGACCCCGAGTTCCGGGCCACCCTCACCGACCTGGCGCCGGACTGCTGCCCGGTCGTCGCCTACGGGGCGCTGCTCCCGCAGGCCACGCTCGACATCCCCCGCCACGGCTGGGTGAACCTGCACTTCTCGCTGCTGCCCGCGTACCGTGGTGCCGCCCCGGTGCCCGCCGCGGTGCGGGCCGGGGAGGACCACACCGGTGCGTCCACGTTCCGCCTGGTGCGTGAGCTCGACGCCGGCCCGGTGTACGGGGTGGTGACCGAACGGATCGACCGGCGGGACACGGCGGGGGACCTGCTGGACAGGCTCGCGGTGTCCGGGGCCGACCTGCTCCTCGCCACGCTCGACGGCATCGAGGACGGCTCGCTGCGGGCCCGGGACCAGCCGGCGGAGGGCGTCAGCTACGCCCCCAAGATCGAGGTGGCCGACGCCAGGGTCGACCTGACCAGGCCGGCCCTCGCGGTCGACCGCCTGGTGCGGGCCGTCACACCGGACCCCGGTGCCTGGGCGGAGTTCCGGGGCGAACGGTTGAAACTGGGCCCGGTGCTGCCGGTCGTGGTCGACGACCGACCGCCCCCGGGCCGGATCGTCGTGGAACGCCGGCGGGTGCTGGTGGGCACGGCGACCGACCCGGTGGTCCTCGGCGAGGTCCAGGCACCGGGGAAGAAGCGGATGGCCGCCGTCGACTGGGCGCGCGGCGCCCGAGTCGAGGCAGGAGAGGAACTGGCGTGAGCAACCCCGACCGACACGGCCGACGCAGGCCCCGACCGAACGACAGGTCCCGGCCGCCCCGGGGCAGGAAGGGACCGGCCCGACCCCCGGTGGAGGACGCCGCCAGGCAGGCCGCCCTGGACACGGTGGCGGCGGTCCGCGAACGCGACGCCTACGCCAACCTGGTGCTGCCCGGGCTGCTGCGGGAACGGCGGATCTCCGGCCGGGACGCGGCCCTGGCCACCGAACTCGCCTACGGCACCTGCCGGGCCAGGGGCCTGCTCGACGCCATCCTCGACGAGTGCAGCGACCGGCCCTTCGACAAGGTCGACGGCCCGCTCCAGGACGTCCTGCGGCTGGGCGCGTACCAGCTGTTGCGCACCCGGGTTCCCGAGCACGCCGCGGTGTCGACCACCGTGGATCTGGCCAGGGCCGCCGTCGGGTCCTTCGCAGCCGGGTTCGTCAACGCGGTGCTGCGGCGGGTGCTGGAGCACGACGAGGCGGGCTGGGTGGACCGGTTGGCTCCGGACCCCGCTCGCGACGCGGTGGGGAACCTGGCCTTCCGCCACGCCCACCCCCGGTGGATCGCGCAGGCCTTCGCCGACGCGCTCGGCGACACCGGCGAGGAACTGCGGGAGGCCCTGGCTGCCGACGACGCCCGGCCGGCCGTGCACCTGGTCGCCCGCCCCGGTGAGGTCAGCGCCGACGAACTCGCCGCGATGACCGGCGGCGACGTCGCCCCCTACTCGCCCTACGCGGTGCGGCTCGACCCCGGTGCCGGGGACCCGGCCGACCTGGAGCCGCTGCGGGAACAGCTCGCGGCGGTGCAGGACGAGGGCAGCCAGCTCGCGGCACTGGCGCTGACCAGGGCCCCGCTGACCGGGTCGGACCAGCGGTGGCTGGACCTGTGCGCCGGGCCGGGCGGCAAGGCGACCCTGTTGGGCGCGTTGGTCGGGCTGGACGGGGGCACCCTGGACGCCGTGGAACCGTCCGCGCACCGCGCCGCCCTGGTACGCGGGGTGACGGGCGACCTGCCGGTCACGGTCCACGAGGCCGACGGTCGCGCGCCGGAGCTGCCGGCCGGCTCCTACGACCGGGTCCTGGTCGACGCGCCGTGCACCGGGCTGGGAGCGCTCCGCCGCCGCCCGGAGGCCCGGTGGCGTCGCCAACCCTCGGACCTCGCGGCGTTGGCCCGGCTCCAACGGGAACTGCTGGCCTCCGCCCTGGGCCTGGTCCGACCGGGCGGGGTGGTCGCCTACGTCGTCTGCTCGCCCCACCTGCGGGAGACCGTGGAGACGGTGGACGACGTGCTGCGCGGCGGCGGGGTGGAACAGCTCGACGCCCGTCCCGCGTTCCCCGGGGTCGACCAGCTGGGCGACGGGCCGCACGTCCAGCTGTGGCCGCACCGGCACGGCACGGACGCGATGTTCTGCGCCCTCCTCCGGAAGCTCTGACCCACGAGGTCGCGCGCGGGCCGGCGCCGGACGCGGTCCGTCGGCCTCTGGTGGGGAGCCGTGGCCGGCCTGGTGGCGCTCGGATCGCCCGGGCGGTGGGTCAGTTGGCGGCTGCCGCCCCGCCGACCGGTCGGGTCGGCGGGGCGCGCGCACGCCGTCCCGCCCGCGCCTCCCGGGGTTCGCGGCCCCGACCCGGGCCGACGTCGCCCGCCGTTCGGCCGCGCCGCCCTTCAGAGCGGGTCGGGCGGATCCACCCGCACCCGGACCACCTCGGTGTCCTTCCGGGCGGACCGCACGGCCGTCGCCGCCGCCACCGCCGCCACCAGCTCCCGTCCGTGCTCGACCGGCACCCGCAGCAACACCCGCTCCCTCGGCCCGCCCGCGTCGTCGCCACCACCGGCTCCCGGCCCCGGCGCGCCCCGGGGCTCCACGGGGACCGGGCCGAGCACCTCGGCCGTCGGGGGGAGGGTGAGGGTGTCGAGCATCTCGGCGAGCGCGGCGGGACCACCGTCCAACGCGCACATCCGCACCGTCGGGGGGAAGCCGAGTTCCCGCCGCTCCGCCAGCTCCCGTGAGGCGTGCCAGGCGGGCGCCCACCGGACCAACGCCCGCACCGGGGACAACCCGGGGTCCGCGACCACCACCACCCGACCGCCCTCGCCGGCCGGTCGCACCAGGGCCGCGGCGGTGAACCAGCGGCGCAACGCCTCCTCGGCCGCCCGGAGGTTCGGCCGTCCCAGGAGCGCCCACCCGTCCAGCAGCAGCGCGGCGCCGTACCCACCGGGAACGACGGGTTCGGCGCCCGGGGTGCACACCACCAGCGCGGGTCCGGCGGGGACGTCGTGCAGCACCTCCTCCCCCCCGGAGGTGCGCACCACCGCCCCCGGGAAGGCCCGGCCGAGCTCCTCCGCCGTCCGCCGCGCGCCGACGACGGTGGCCCGCAGGCGGCGGGAGCCGCACTGGACGCACCGGAAACCCGCCTCCGGGCTGCCGCACCACCGGCAGGCCGGGGGCAGCGGCGTGCCGTCATCCCCCGCCGGCAGCGCCAACGGCCCGGCGCACCGCCGGCACCGGGCCGGGGCCCGGCAGCTCGCGCAGGCCAACGCCGGCACGTAACCGCGCCTCGGCACCTGCACCAGGACAGGTGCTCCCGAGGACAGCGCCGCCCGCGCCGCCTCGAAGGCGATCCCCGGCAGCCGCGCCGACCTGGCAGCCGGGTCCCGGGCCAGCTGCGTCTCGTCCCCGGCCGCGTCCACCCTGGGCGCGGCCACCCGGACCTGCTCCCGGGTGGGCGCGATCTCCCGCGCCCACCCGCTCTCGACGAACAGCTGGGCCTCCACGGAGCGGGTGAAGGCACCGACGAGCAGGGACGACCCGGCGACCCGCGCCCGCGTCGTGAGGATCTCCCGCACGTGGGGGTAGGGGACCCGGGGGAAGGCGTGCTCCTCGTCCCCGTCGTCCCAGATCGCCACCAGCCCCGGATCACGCACCGGGGCGAGCGCCGCCGCCCTGGTGCCCACCACGACCCGGGCCTGACCGCGCGACACCCGGAGCCACTGCCGGTAGCGCTTGGCCGGCCCGAGGTCAGCGGACAGGGTCGCCACCACGTCCGGCCCCATCAACGAGGCGCAGGCCTGCCCCACCCGGCGCAGGTCGCGGTAGTCGGGGACCACCAGCAGGGCCCCTCGACCGGTGGACGCGGCGGCCGCGGCGAGTTCGGCGAGACGCGCGGGCCAGTCCTCCCCCGGCATGGCCTGCCAGACCGCGCGCGCCGGGCGCCCCCCGCGCACCGCCTCCAGGAACGCGCCACCCAGGGGGTAGCGGTCCCATGCCTCCCCCGGTGGCGGTGCGGGGTCGGGGGCCGGCTCCCCGACCGGTTCCCGCTCCACCCTGGCGTGACGGGGAGGCACCGCCAGCCGGAGCAGGTCGTAGTGCGATCCGGCGTAGCGGTCGGCCAACGTCCTGGTGAGCTCCGCCATCTCCCGGTCGAACACCGGTTCGGGGGACACCACCCGCTCCAGCCACACCAGCCTGGCCGGGGGGACCTCGCTGCGCTCGACCCGCTCCAGCAGGAAACCGTCGAGGTGCTGCCCGGCGAACCGCACGCGGACCCGGACGCCCGGTGCGGCGTCCTCGTCGAGGTCGGCCGGCACGAGGTAGTCGAAGGCGTGGTTCAGGTGCGGGTTGGACAGGTCGACGCAGACCCTGGCGATCGGCAGGCGTTCCGCCGGCCTCCGCTCACCCCGTCGACCCGGGTCCCTCCCTGCCATACCGCCGGGTTTACCAGACCTCACCGACCCGGGGTGCCGGTGGTGCCGCCGGGGCCACCCGGGGGAGCGGGCCGGTCCGGCCCGGGTGGTGGTCAACCGCCGCCGGGCCGGGAGGGGACCGGCGCGGCCGACGGCGGACCGGCCCTGAGCCCCCACCCCGCCGAACGATGCCAAACCCTTATTTGTCATTCCTCCCGCGACTTCCGTCAAGTTGGTTCACCCACTCCAACAGAAAATAACTCTGACGGGCGACATTGATTTTGCCTGCCGAATACCCGCTTCTACGCTGCCCCGGAACGTGACACCTACCGCCGGACAGACAGGTGGACAACGCGCGATGACGACCTCGGCGACTCGGCCCACGCCCACGATCATTGAGGTAAGCCACCCGCCGCAGCCGAGGGGTTCGTCCTTCACCGTCTACCTGCGCACCACCGACCACAAACGGATCGGGCTGCTCTACCTGGTCACGGCGATGATGTTCTTCCTGGTGGGTGGTGTCCTGGCGCTGCTGATGCGCGCCGAACTCGCCCAGCCGGGGCTCCAGTTCCTCTCCAACGAACAGTACAACCAGCTCTTCACCATGCACGGCACGATCATGCTGCTGCTGTTCGCCACCCCCATCGCCTTCGGTTTCGCCAACTACGTCATGCCGCTCCAGATCGGCGCCCCGGACGTCGCGTTCCCCCGGCTGAACGCCTTCTCGTACTGGCTTTTCCTCTTCGGCGGCGCGATCGCGACCGCCGGGTTCCTCACCCCCGGCGGGGCCGCCGACTTCGGCTGGTTCGCCTACGCCCCGCTGCACAACGCCGAGCACTCGCCAGGGCTGGGCGGGGACCTGTGGGTGAGCGGCCTGATCGTCTCCGGCCTCGGCACCATCCTGGCCGCGATGAACGTGATCACCACGATCATCTGCCTGCGCGGCCCGGGGATGACGATGTTCCGGATGCCCATCTTCACCTGGAACATGTTGTTGACCAGCGTCCTGGTCCTGATGGCGTTCCCGATCCTGACGGCGGCGCTGTTCGGCATGATGGTCGACCGGCACCTCGGCGGAAACGTCTTCGACCCCGCCACCGGGGGCGCGATCCTCTGGCAACACCTGTTCTGGTTCTTCGGCCACCCCGAGGTCTACATCGTGGCGCTGCCGTTCTTCGGCATCGTCAGCGAGGTCATCCCGGTGTTCAGCCGGAAACCGCTCTTCGGCTACAAGGGCCTCGTCTTCGCCACCCTGGCCATCACCGGGCTCTCGGTCACCGTGTGGGCGCACCACATGTTCGCCACCGGGGCGGTGCTGCTGCCGTTCTTCGCCTTCACCTCGTTCCTCATCGCGGTGCCGACGGGGGTGAAGTTCTTCAACTGGATCGGCACGATGTGGCGGGGTCAACTGACCTTCGAGTCCCCGATGCTCTTCAGCGTGGGCTTCCTGGTGACCTTCCTGCTGGGCGGCCTGTCCGGGGTGCTGCTCGCCTCACCGCCGGTCGACTTCCACGTCTCGGACACGTACTTCGTGGTCGCCCACTTCCACTACGTGCTGTTCGGCACCATCGTGTTCGCGGTCTTCGCCGGCATCTACTTCTGGTTCCCCAAGATGACCGGCCGGATGCTGGACGAACGGCTGGCCAAGCTCCACTTCTGGACGACCTTCATCGGCTTCCACGGGACCTTCCTCGTCCAGCACTGGCTCGGGGTGGAGGGGATGCCCCGCCGCTACGCGGACTACCTGCCCAGTGACGGGTTCACCACGCTGAACACCCTGTCCACCGTGTTCTCGTTCCTGCTGGGCGCGTCGACGTTGGCGTTCCTGTGGAACGCGGTGAAGAGCTACCGCTTCGGGCAGCCGGTGACCGTGGACGACCCCTGGGGCTTCGGCAACTCGCTGGAATGGGCGACGAGCTCTCCCCCGCCCCGGCACAACTTCCTGGAACTGCCCAGGATCCGTTCGGAACGGCCGGCGTTCGAGCTGCACTACCCGCACATGATCGAGCGGATGCGCCTGGAGGCGCACACCGGCGGCGGTCACGGCCCGGCGGAGGACGCGCCGGCACCGTCCGAACGGGCCGCCCACGCCCTCCAGCCGCCGGAGGAGCGGCCCTCCGACCCCCGGGAGCACTGATCGGGGAGCTTCCGGCAGGGGCGAGCGGGCGGCGGGTGGAGACCCGCCGCCCGAGGTGCGCCACGGGGCCGGGGGCGGCCCGGTCCGGCGGCCGGTACCGGGGATGGCGACGCCCCGACGGGGGATGGGGGTGGGTGCGGGTCAGGCGCCCGCGCTGGCCCGCAGCGCGTCCACCCGGTCCGCGCGCTCCCAGGGCAGGTCGAGGTCGGCCCGCCCGAAGTGCCCGTAGGCGGCGGTCGGCGCGTAGATCGGGCGCAGCAGGTTCAGGTCCCGGATGATCGCCGCCGGTCGCAGGTCGAAGACCTCGTTGATGGCAGCCTGGATCTTCAGCGGGTCCACCGTCTCGGTGCCGAAGGTCTCCACGAACAGGCCCACCGGGGCCGCCTTGCCGATCGCGTAGGCGACCTGCACCTCGACGCGGGTCGCGAGCCCGGCGGCGACGACGTTCTTCGCCACCCACCGCATCGCGTAGGCCGCGGACCGGTCGACCTTCGACGGGTCCTTGCCGGAGAAGGCGCCACCGCCGTGCCGGGCCATCCCGCCGTAGGTGTCGACGATGATCTTGCGTCCGGTCAGCCCGGCGTCGCCCATCGGGCCGCCCAGCACGAAACGGCCGGTCGGGTTGACCAGCAGGCGGACGTCGCTGGTGTCCAGGCCGATGTCGGCGATCTCCGGGGCCATCACCTGCTCGCGGATGTCGACGGCGAGCATCCGCTCCAGGTCGATGTCCGCCGCGTGCTGCGAGGAGACCACGACGGTGTCCAACCGCACCGGCTGGTCGCCGGCGTACTCGATGGTGACCTGCGTCTTGCCGTCCGGCCGCAGGTAGGGCAGCACGCCGTCCTTGCGGACCCTGGTGAGCCGGCGCGACAGCCGGTGGGCCAGGGCGATCGGCAGCGGCATCAGCTCGGGGGTGTCGGTGCAGGCGAAGCCGAACATCAACCCCTGGTCGCCGGCGCCCTGGCGGTCGATCTCGTCCTCGGCCCCGCCGACCCGGGACTCGAACGCGGTGTCCACGCCCTGCGCGATGTCGGGGGACTGCGCTCCGATCGCGACGTTCACCCCGCAGGAGTTCCCGTCGAAGCCCTTCGCGGAGGAGTCGTACCCGATGTCGAGGATGACGTCACGGACGATGGTGGGGATGTCGGCGTAGGCCTCGGTCGTGACCTCACCGGCCACGTGGACCTGGCCGGTCGTCACCAGCGTCTCCACCGCGACCCGCGAGCGCGGGTCCTTGGAGAGCAGGGCGTCCAACACCGAGTCGCTGATCGCATCGCAGATCTTGTCCGGATGTCCCTCGGTCACCGACTCCGAGGTGAACAATCTGCGCCCTTGCTCGCTCACGTGACTCTCCATCTGTTCTCCCTGCCCGGACCGTCCGAGGCGCCGCATGCTGATCCTGTCCGTAACCGACACGGGAACGCACGTGGATTCAGGCTAGCGTTGAGCCCTCGCCTCGATCTCGTCCGGCGGTGGCACGTGCCACCGCGTCCCAGAGTGTGGACGCCAGCAGGTTCTTACTGCCCACGGGGATCCGCCGTTCGGAGCCGTCGCCGCCCAACAACCAGCCGGAGTTGACCGGGACCTCGAAGGCCAGCCCGTCCCCGACGACGTTGACGAGCAGGAAGTCGACGCCCTTCCTAGCCAGCTTCGCCCGCCCGTGGTGCAGCGGGTCACCGGTCCCGTCACCGGTCTCCGCGGCGAAGCCCACCACCAGCTGACCGGGGCGCCGCCGCTCCACCAGCTCGGTGAGGATGTCGGGGTTGCGGACGAGGCGGACCGGTTCCGGGTCGCTCCCCGCCTTCTTGATCTTGGACGGCGCGGTCGACTCGGGCCGGAAGTCTGCGACGGCGGCGGCCATCACCAGGATGTCGGCCTCCGGCGCTGCCTCGTGCATGGCCTCGCGGAGCTCGGCGGCGGTGCGCACCCGCACGACGCGCACCCCCGAGGGCACGGGGAGGTCCGTGGTGTTCGCCGCCACCAGCGTGACGTCGGCGCCCCGCTGCGCGGCGACCCTGGCCAGGGCGTGCCCCTGCCGACCGGAGGACCGGTTGCCGAGGAACCGCACCGGGTCGAGGGGCTCGCGGGTGCCGCCGGCGGAGACCACGACCCGACGACCGACCAGGTCGCGGGGCAGCGCGTCCGCGCGGTCGAGCAGCAGCTCCGCGAGCTCGACGATCTCCTCGGGGTCGGGCAGGCGCCCCTTGCCGGTGTCGGAGCCCGTGAGCCGCCCGGAGGCGGGTTCCAGGACGACGACGCCCCTGCGGCGGAGGAGGGCCACGTTGTCCCTGGTCGCCGGGTGCTCCCACATCTCGGTGTGCATGGCGGGCGCCATCAGCACCGGGCACCGGGCCGTCAGCAGGGTGTTGGTCAACAGGTCGTCCGCGAGACCGTGCGCGGCCCTGGCCAACAGGTCAGCCGTGGCGGGGGCCACCAGCACCAGCTCAGCCTGACGGCCCAGCCGCACGTGCGGCACCTCGGGCACGTCCGCGAAGACGTCGGACCGGACGGGTTGCCCGGACAGGGCCTCGAAGGTGGCCGCTCCCACGAACCGCAGCGCCGAGGCGGTGGGCACGATCCGAACCCGGTTCCCCGCCTCGGTGAGCCGCCGGGAGACCTCGCAGGCCTTGTACGCGGCGATACCGCCGCCCACACCGAGAACGATGTCGTGGGCGGCTGCCGGGTTCGGGGTCACTCGCCTTCGGTGTGCTCGAGCAGGCCGCTGTGGATCTCGCGCAGGGCGATCGACAGGGGCTTCTCCCTGGGGCCGGGCTCCACCAGCGGACCGACGTACTCCAGCAGGCCCTCGCCGAGCTGGGCGTAGTAGTCGTTGATCTGGCGCGCGCGCTTGGCGGAGTAGATCACCAGGGCGTACTTCGAGCTGACCTGGCCGAGCAGGTCGTCGATCGGAGGGTTGGTGATGCCCTCCAGGTTGGTGCTCGACGGGGCACCGAGAGTGCCCAGTTCGGTGGGGGTGATCACGTGTGCGCTCCTGCTGTCGACGGTGTGGTCCGATTCTAGACGGCCATGCGTGCTCCGGGCCGGTGCCACGGTCGCGGGGCCGGCCGGTCGCCCGTGGCGGCCGGTGCGCGGACGTCTGTCAGGGGCCGTGGTCCGAGGCGTCCGCCGTGTTCCGGTGTCCTGCTCTCGGGTCAGGCCCGGTCAACAAGGCTAGCAACCGCTCGGCGGCGCTGTTCACGTCCTCGTTCACCACGACCACGTCGAACTCGGAACGGGCCGCGAGCTCGGCGCGGGCCGTCGCCAGCCGGCGCTCCACGACCTCCGGGCTCTCGGTGCCCCGGCCGACGAGCCGTTCCACCAGGACCTCCCAGCTGGGCGGCGCGACGAAGACCAGCAGGGCCTCGGGGAGCACCGCGCGCAGACTCCTGGCGCCCTGGAGGTCGAGCTCCACGAGCGCCGGCCGGCCGCTGGCCACCCGGTCCTCGACCGGTTGCCTGGGGGTGCCGGAGCGGTGGGTACCGCCGTGGATCTCGGCCCACTCGAGCAGGTCGCCGTGCTCGATCATCTCGTCGAACCTGTCGGGGCCGACGAAGTGGTAGTCCCGGCCGTCCACCTCGCCCGGCCTGGGCTGGCGGGTGGTGGCCGAGACGCTGAACCACAGGTCGGGCAGCAGCTCACGAAGCCTGCCGACCACACTGCTCTTGCCTACGCCCGAGGGGCCGGCCAGGACGACCAGCCGACCCCTCTGATCAGGACTTCTCACTCCGCGCTGAACTCGGCGAGCAGCGCCTTGCGCTGACGGTCGCCAAGTCCGCGGAGACGACGACTGGGGGCGATTTCCAAGCGTTCCATGATCTGCTGCGCCCGGACCTTGCCGACACCGGGCAGGGCTTCCAGCAGGGCGGACACCTTCATCTTGCCCAGGACCTCGTTCTCGTCCGCGGCGGTCAGCACCTCCTTCAGGTTGGTGCCACCGCGCTTGAGGCGCTCCTTGAGCTCCGCCCGGGCACGGCGGGCAGCAGCCGCTTTCTCCAACGCTGCGGCCCGCTGCTCCTCGGTCAGCTGGGGAAGGGCCACGATCTCCTCCGTGGTGTGGGTTCCTCTGAATCGGTGCCGCGACCGTACCGACCGCGCGTGACGCGGCACAACACGGGTACGGCATATCCAGGCGATTTGGCCCGGACACCGCCAACAAACTGGCGTGGCGGCACAACGTACCGCTCGCCTCCGGACGGTTGTTACCCAGGGTACGGATCTTGTCCGAAGGGGATCCCGCCGGACGGCGGCCCGGGCACCAAATGAGATGATCTTGAATCAGGGAAGGGTGACGCACCTGCCCGGCGCGGCGGTGCGGCACGGTCCGGCGCCCACCGCCGGGCACCGGATCACCGCCATCACCGAGGAGGGGACCACCAGGTGGACGAGGCAGGAGGCCCCGACACACGCCACGGGACGTCTCGACTGGTCAGAGCGCTGTCGTGCTCCCCGCCGCCCTGATCCGGCCCCAGCCGGGCCCCGGCGGGAAGGGGGGCGGGGCGCCCTCGACCCCGGCGGCGGCGTCCGCTGGTACACCCTCCGCGCCCGACCCGAGGAGCGGCGCGGAAGGCTACCGCCGCCCGCCGCCAACCCGGCCGGGACGCGCCCACGGCCTCACCAGCGGCGGAGCGGTGGCCGGGGGTGAACTCCCCGACCCCGAACCCGAGGAGCGGCCTGGGCACCGTTGAAAGTGGCCACGCTCACAGCCGAAAGCGGGACATGGTCCGGTTCGCCTCCCGACCACCGACCGATCCGCCGCCGACAACCGGTCCGAACCCGGCCACCTCCGGCCCACTCGCCCGCATCCCGGCGGCACCCGTCCGGCGGCGTGTCCCGCGCCACGGGGTGGTCCCGGTGCCCCGGGCGCGCGGGCTCGCCCGGGCGCTCCCACCACCGGTCGGCCCGTACCGGCCCGCTCCCGCACCCCGGGCCGGGGGGACAGCGGTCAGCCGGCCAGGTCGGCCACCGCGTCCCTGGTCCGCCGTGCGGCGTCCCGCAGGGCGGCCACGTCGGGTCCGTGCCGCAGGACGTCCCGGGACGAGGTCGGCAGCACGTGCCGGAGCACCCCGCCGAAGTTGCGCCGCAGGTCCGCCACGGTGCCGCCCTGCGCCCCGAAACCCGGTGCCAGCACCGGGCCGTTGAGCCGCGACAGGTCCAGGTCGAGCCGGGGTAGGTTCGCGCCGATCACGACGCCGACCGCGCCCGGCCCCTCCCCTTCGGGGTTGTGCCGGCCGGCGGCGTCCACGATCCCCTGGGCGACGGTCCCCGACCCGGCGTCCGCCCGTTGCACCTCGGGGCCCTCCAGGTTCGAGGTCGCGGCGAGGACGAACAGCCCCCGGCCCGTCTCCCTCGCCGCCGCCAGTGCCGGGTCGAGCGACCCGAACCCCAGGTAGGGCGAGACCGTCAGCGCGTCGGCGGCCAGCGGGGCGCCCTCCGCGAGGTACGCGGCCGCGTAGGCGGCCATCGTGGAGCCGATGTCGCCGCGTTTGGCGTCGAGCAGGACCAGCGCCCCCGCGGCGCGCACGTCGGCCAGCACCCGTTCCAGCACGGCCACGCCCCGCGCGCCGTACGCCTCGAAGAACGCCGACTGCGGTTTCACGACCGCGACCTCCGAGGCGAAGGCCTCCACGCAGCTCCGCGCGAACGTCTCCAACCCGTCGGCGGTGGCGGGCAGCCCCCAGTCCGCGAGCAGCGCCGGGTGCGGGTCGATCCCGACGCACAGCGGGCCACGCTCGGCGCGCAGCGCGGCGAGCCGACGGCCGAAGGGTTCCCGCCGGCCGGAGTCCTGATCCGTCACGCGCGTCCCTTCCGCAGCGCCGCCTGCAGGTCCTGCAACGAGCGGACCCCGATGTCGTCCCTGATGGCGGCCTCGATGCCCTGCACGGCCGCTGCGGCGCCCTGCACGGTGGTGATGCAGGGGATGTCCCTGGCGACCGCCGCCGTGCGGATCTCGTAGCCGTCCACGCGGGGGCCGTGGTTGCCGTAGGGGGTGTTGATGACCATCTGGACCTCACCGGCCCTGATCTGGTCGACGATGTTCCCGCTGCCCTCGTAGTGCTTGCGCACCACGGTGGAGGCGATGCCGTTCCGGCGCAGCACCTCGGCGGTGCCCGAGGTCGCCAGGATCTCGAAGCCCAGGTCGACCAGCCGCTTGACCGGGAAGACCAGCGAGCGCTTGTCCCGGTTGGCCACGGAGACGAACACCCGGCCCGAGGTGGGCAGCGACCCGTAGGACGCGGCCTGCGACTTGGCGAAGGCCGGGCCGAAGGCCACGTCGATCCCCATCACCTCACCGGTGGACTTCATCTCCGGCCCCAGCAGCGAGTCCACCCCGTGCCCCTCCGGGGTGCGGAAGCGGTGGAAGGGCAGGACCGCCTCCTTGACGGCGACCGGGCTGTCGGCCGGCAGGTCGAGCCCGTCACCGGTGGCCGGGAGGAGCCCCTCCCCGCGCAGCTCGGCGATCGTCGCGCCGAGCATGATCCGGGCGGCCGCCTTGGCCAGGGGGACGCTGGTGGCCTTCGAGACGAACGGCACGGTCCGGCTGGCCCGGGGGTTGGCCTCCAGGACGTAGAGCACGTCCTCCTTCAGGGCGAACTGCACGTTGAGCAGGCCACGGACCCCGAGGCCCCTGGCGAGCCGTTCCGTGCAGCGCCGCACCTCCTCCAGGTCGGTCTGGCCGAGGGTGATCGGGGGGAGCGCGCAGGAGGAGTCGCCGGAGTGGACACCGGCCTCCTCGATGTGCTCCATCACGCCGCCCAGGAACACGTCGTCGCCGTCGCACAGGGCGTCGACGTCGATCTCGACGGCGTCGTCGAGGAACCGGTCCACCAGCACCGGGTGCTCCGGGGTGACCTCGGTGGCCCGCTCGATGTAGCTGGCCAGGGACTCCTCGCCGTAGACGATCTCCATGCCCCGACCGCCGAGCACGTAGGAGGGCCGGACGAGCACCGGGTACCCGATCTCGTCGGCGATGCGCCTGGCGCCCTCGAAGGAGGTGGCGGTGCCGTACCGGGGAGCGGTGAGCCCCGCCTCGCGGAGCACCTCCCCGAAGGCGCCCCTGTCCTCGGCCAGGTGGATCGCCTCGGGCGGCGTGCCCACGACCGGCACCCCGGCCTCCGCGAGCCGCCGGGCCAGACCGAGGGGGGTCTGACCGCCGAGCTGGACGACGACGCCCGCCACCGTCCCCGACCGCTGCTCGGAGTGGACGACCTCCAGGACGTCCTCCAGGGTCAACGGCTCGAAGTACAGCCGGTCGGAGGTGTCGTAGTCGGTGGAGACGGTCTCCGGGTTGCAGTTGACCATGACGGTCTCGAAGCCGGCCTCCCGCAGCGCCATCGCGGCGTGCACGCAGGAGTAGTCGAACTCGATGCCCTGACCGATGCGGTTCGGGCCCGAACCCAGGATGATGACCTTCGGGCGTTCCCGCTGCTCGGTGACCTCGGACTCCGCGGCGGGGTCGGCCTCGTAGGCCGAGTAGTGGTAGGGCGTGCGCGCGGCGAACTCGGCCGCGCAGGTGTCCACCGTCTTGTACACCGGGCGGACACCGAGCCGGTGGCGCAGCGCGCGCACCCCGTCCTCCCCGGCCAGTTCGGGGCGCAGGGCGGCGATCTGGCGGTCGGAGAAGCCGCACCGCTTGGCCCGCCGCAGCAGGGCCTCGTCGACCACCGGGGCCCCGATGACCGTGGCCCGCAGCTCGACGAGCGAGGCGATCTGGTCGACGAACCACGGGTCGATCCCGGAGGCCTCGGCCACCTGGTCGACGGTGGCCCCCAGCCGCAGCGCGCGCTCCACGGTGTAGAGGCGGCCGTCGTGGCCGGTGGCCAGCGCGGCGAGGGTGTCCTCCAGGCTGGTGCCCGCCGGGTCCTGCCTGGTCCAGAACCCGACCGCCTTGGTCTCCATCGAACGCAGCGCCTTGCCCAGCGCCTCCACGAAGCTGCGGCCGAGGGACATCGCCTCGCCGACGCTCTTCATGGTGGTGGTCAGGGTCGGGTCGGCGCCCGGGAACTTCTCGAAGGCGAAGCGGGGGATCTTGACCACGACGTAGTCGAGGGTCGGTTCGAAGCTCGCCGGCGTCTCGCCGGTGATGTCGTTCTGGATCTCGTCCAGGGTGTAGCCGATGGCGAGCTTCGCGGCGATCTTGGCGATCGGGAACCCGGTCGCCTTGGATGCCAGCGCGGAGGACCGCGACACCCGGGGGTTCATCTCGATCACCACCAGCCTGCCGTTCGCCGGGTTCACCGCGAACTGGATGTTGCAGCCGCCGGTGTCGACGCCGACCTCGCGGAGCACCGCGATGCCCACGTCGCGCATCCGCTGGTACTCGCGGTCGGTCAGCGTCATCGCGGGCGCCACGGTGACCGAGTCCCCGGTGTGCACGCCCATCGGGTCGACGTTCTCGATGGAGCAGACGACCACGACGTTGTCCGCGCGGTCCCGCATCAGCTCGAGCTCGTACTCCTTCCAGCCGAGCACGCTCTCCTCGATGAGCACCTCGTGCACCGGGCTCTCGGTGAGGCCGATGGTGGCGAGCCGCTCCAGCTCCTCCTCGGTGTGGGCCATGCCCGAGCCGAGACCGCCCATGGTGAAGCTGGGGCGGATCACCACCGGCAGCCCGAGTTCGGCGACGCACTCGCGGACCTCGTCCATCGAGCGGCACACCCGGCTCCCGGGGACCTCACCGCCGACGTCCCGGACGATGTCCTTGAACCGCTGCCGGTCCTCGCCCCGCTGGATCGCCTCGATGTCGGCGCCGATCAGCTCGACCCCGTACCGCTCCAGCACACCCCGCTCGGCCAGGGCGACCGCCGTGTTCAACGCGGTCTGGCCGCCCAGGGTGGCCAGGATCGCGTCCGGCCGCTCCGCGGCGATGACCTTCTCCACGAACTCGGGGGTGATCGGCTCCACGTAGGTGGCGTCCGCGAACTCGGGGTCCGTCATGATCGTCGCCGGGTTGGAGTTGACCAGGCTGACCCGCAGCCCTTCCTCCCGCAGCACCCGGCAGGCCTGGGTGCCGGAGTAGTCGAACTCACACGCCTGGCCGATCACGATCGGTCCGGAGCCGATCACCAGGACATGGGAGATGTCGTCGCGCTTGGGCATCGGGTTCGCCCCGCCCCTCTTTCGTCGTCAGCTCGCGGTCACCGGAAGCCGGCTCACCGTCGGTGTGCAGTGGTCAGGTGTGGGCGTCAGCGCCCGGAGCGGTCCATCAGCCCGGCGAAGCGGTCGAACAGCGGCGCCGCGTCGTGGGGTCCGGCGGCGGCCTCCGGGTGGTACTGCACGCTGAAGGCGGGGGCCTCCAGGCACCGCAGCCCCTCGACCGTGCCGTCGTTCGGGCAGTAGTGGCTGACCTTGGCCGGGCCGAAGTCGGTGTCGAACACCTCGCCCGGCTCGCCCTCGACGGCGAAGCCGTGGTTCTGCGCGGTGATCGCGACCTGCCCGGTCTCCACGTCGATGACCGGGATGTTGATGCCCCGGTGGCCGTACCGCATCTTGTAGGTGCCCCGCCCCAGGGCGCGGCCGAGGATCTGGTTGCCGAAGCAGATGCCGAACAGCGGCACCCGGGCGGCCAGCACGGCCCTGGCCAGGGCGACGGCGGTGTCGGCGGTGGCGGGGTCGCCGGGGCCGTTGGAGAGGAACACCCCGTCGGGCGCGGCGGCGAGCAGCTCCTCGGCCGACGTGCCCAGGGGGAGGACGTGGACCTCCATGCCCCTGGCCGCCATCATGCGCGGCGTGTTCGACTTGATGCCCAGGTCCAGGGCGGCGACGGTGTACCGGCGTTCGCCGACGGCGGGGACCACGTACGGCTCGCTCGTGGTGACGTCGCCGGCGAGGTCGGCTCCCACCATGCCCTCGGAGCCCAGGACCCGGGTGAGCAGTTCCTCGTCACCGGCCACCGCGTCGCCGGAGAAGACCCCGGCCCGCATGGCCCCCCGCTCCCGGA
The DNA here is from genome assembly GCF_000429185.2 of Actinoalloteichus caeruleus DSM 43889. Taxonomy (GTDB): domain Bacteria; phylum Actinomycetota; class Actinomycetes; order Mycobacteriales; family Pseudonocardiaceae; genus Actinoalloteichus_B; species Actinoalloteichus_B caeruleus. The sequence continues at coordinate 2,399,884 of NZ_AUBJ02000001.1, forward strand.
GGTGGCGGGTCAGCGTGCGGGTGTCGACGCCGGCGATGCCGACGACGCCCTGCTCGCGCAGCGCGTCCTCCAGCGAGCGGGTGGACCGCCAGTTGGAGGGGACCCTGGCGGGGTCGCGGACGACGTAGCCGGAGACCCAGATCCGGTGGGACTCGTCGTCCTCGTCGTTCCACCCGGTGTTGCCGATCTGCGGGGCGGTCTGCACCACGATCTGGCGGTGGTAGGAGGGGTCGGTCAGCGTCTCCTGGTAGCCGGTCATCCCGGTGGAGAAGACGACCTCGCCGAGGGACTGCCCCACGGCTCCGTACGCCTCGCCCCGGAACACCCTGCCGTCCTCGAGTACCAGCGCCGCTGCGGAACGGTCGATCATCGCGCCTGGACCTCCGATGTGGTCGTGTGGGGGGCCGCCGCCGCGGCGCTGCTCGCGCGCGGCGTCACGGCGTGGTCCTGGTGGTGGTGCTCTCCTCGGCCACCGCGCGGATCCGCTCGACCCAGGTCTCGTCGTCGGCGCGGTCGTCGGCCCGGAACGCGAGGTCGAGGACGTACTCGCCGTGCTGCCATGACACCACGAGCAGGCCGTCACCCGGCATGACCTTGCCGGCGAGCTTGCTGTCCAGCCGGGCGTCGACGAGGTCGGCCGCGGCGATCCAGATCGGGCTGGCGGCGACCCGGTCGACCAGCAGCCCCGCCGGCAGCAGCCGGAGGGTGGCCACCGAGCGGTGTCCCAGGTCACCGACCACGATGCGGTCCTGCCAGTTGCCACCGCTGGTGGCGCCGACGTAGACGCCGGTCAGCTCGGGCAGCAGCGCGGGGTCGGTGAGGGCGCCGGCTGGCGGGGCGGGGAAGTCGCCGAGCAGGGCTTCCTGCCGAGTGGCCCGGCGCTGCCAGCCGCGCCACATGCCGTACACGCACAGCGCGAACACCGCGAGCACCAGCAGGGTGAGAAGCAGTCGGATCACGAGAGAACCTTCCCGTCTAGCGAGGTCAACCGGCCGCGGAGCATCGTCGCGGCCACGGTGGCCGGCAACTCCATGCCCTCGAAGGGCGTGTTGTCGGCGATGCTGGCCAGCTCACCACCCCGCACGACCCAGCGGGCCTCGGGGTCGACCAGGGTCAGGTTCGCCGGCTCGCCGACGCGGAGGGGTCGCCCCTGGTCCGCGAGCCCGGCGATCTCCGCCGGGCGCTCGCTCATCACACGGGCGACCCCGCGCCAGTCCAGCAGACCGGTCTCCACCATCGTCAGCACCACCACGGACAACGCGGTCTGGAGCCCGAGCATCCCCGGACGTGCGCAGGCCCACTCCGTGTCCTTCTCCTGGGGGGCGTGCGGCGCGTGGTCGGTGGCCACGCAGTCCACCACCCCCTCGGCCAGGGCGGTGCGCAGCGCCTCGGTGTCGGCGGCGGTGCGCAGCGGCGGGTTGACCTTGTTCACCGGGTCGTAGGTGGCCAGCCGCTCGTCGGTGAGCAGCAGGTGGTGGGGGGTGACCTCGGCCGTGATCGTGCCCTCACCCCGGCCCCGGGCCCACCGGAGCACGTCGGCGGTGCCGGCGGTGGAGACGTGGCAGACGTGCAGCCGCCCACCCGTGTGGTGGGCCAGCAGGCAGTCCCGGGCGACGACCGACTCCTCCGCGGGGGCCGGCCAGCCCGCCAGCCCCCGCTCGGCGGCCGCCGGCCCCTCGTGCGCCTGGGCGCCACCGGTGAGCCTCGGGTCCTCGGCGTGCTGGGCGACGACCCCGCCGAGCGCCCGGGTGTACTCCAGCGCGCGACGCATCAGCAACGGGTCGGACACGCAGTGGCCGTCGTCGGAGAACAGCCGGACCCCGGCCCGGGACCGGGCCATCGCGCCGAGTTCGGCGAGCCGTTCGCCGCGCAGGCCCACACTGACGGCCCCGATCGGGTGGACGTCGACGAGGCCGACGTCCCGGCCGCGCTGCCAGACGTACTCGACGATGACGGGGTTGTCGGCGACCGGGTCGGTGTTGGCCATCGCGAACACGGCGGTGTACCCGCCCAGGGCCGCCGCCTCCGAGGCGGTCTGGACGGTCTCGGTGTCCTCCCGCCCCGGTTCCCGCAGGTGGGTGTGCAGGTCGACGAACCCGGGCAGGGCCACCAGCCCCTGGGCGTCGACCACCCGGTCGGCCCGCTGGGTGACCCGCCCGATCTCGGCGATCCGGCCGTCGGCGACGAGCACGTCGACCGGCTCCCCCTCGCCGTAGGGCAGGACGCCCCGGAACAGGGTCGTTCCCGCGTCGGTCCCGCTCATACCGCGGTCTCCTCTCCGGCCAGCAGGTGGTAGAGCACCGCCATCCGCACGTGCACGCCGTTGCGGACCTGGTCGGTGACGAGCGACCGGGGCGAGTCCGCGACGGCGTGGCTGATCTCCATGCCCCGGATCATCGGGCCCGGGTGCAGCACCGGCGCGTGCTCGGGCAGCCGCGCGAGCCGGCGCTCGTTCAGGCCGTAGGCGATGGCGTACTCGCGGGCCGACGGGAAGAAGCTGCCGTGCATCCGTTCCGCCTGCACGCGCAGCACCATCACCGCGTCGGCGCCCTCGAGGGACTCGTCGAGGTCGTGGGTCACCCGCACCGGCCAGTCCCGCACCCCGGTCGGGAGCAGGGTGGGCGGGGCCACGAGGACGACCTCGGCGCCGAGGCGGTGGAGCAGGCGCACGTTGGACCGGGCCACCCTGCTGTGCAGGACGTCGCCGACGATGACGATCCGCCGGCCGGTCAGCTCGCCGAGGCTCTCCCGCAGGGTCTGGGCGTCCAGCAGCGCCTGGGTGGGGTGCTCGTGGGTGCCGTCGCCCGCGTTGACCACGGAGGTGCCGTGGTCTGCGAGCCAGTCCGCGACCCGGCGGGCGGCGCCGGACGCCGGGTGCCGCAGGACCACGCAGTCGGCGCCGGCCGCGGCCAGGGTGAGAGCGGTGTCACGCAGCGACTCCCCCTTGCCGACGGAGGACCCGGTCGCCGAGACGTTGATGACGTCGGCGCTCATCCACTTGCCGGCGACCTCGAACGACACCCTGGTCCGGGTGGAGTTCTCGTAGAAGGCGGTGACGACGGTGCGGCCCCGCAGCGTGGGCAGCTTGCGCACCTCCCGGCCGAGCAGGGTCTGTTTGAGCTTGTCCGCGGTGTCCAGGATGGCGGCGACGTCCTCGCCCCCCAGGTCGCTGGCGGACAGCAGATGCCTCATCGGCTGGTCTCCGTTCCCCTTCTCCGCAGCAGGACGGCGTCTGTCCCGTCGGTTTCGCGCAGCTGGACGGAGACGCCCTCGTCCCGCGCGGTCGGCACGTTCTTGCCCACGTAGTCGGCGCGGATCGGCAGCTCGCGGTGGCCCCGGTCGATGAGGACGGCCAGCTGCACGGCGCGTGGTCGCCCGTGGTCGCGCAGGGCGTCCAGCGCGGCCCGCACGGTGCGACCGGAGAAGAGGACGTCGTCGACCAGGACCACCAGCGCGTCGTCGATGCCGTCAACCGGAAGGCTGGTCGATTCGAGCGCCCGGGTGGGCCGGCGGCGGAGGTCGTCCCGGTAGAGGGTCACGTCGAGGGTGCCGGTGGGAATAGTCACACCGCTGAATTCCGCGATCTTCGCGGCCAGCCTGCGGGCCAGCGGGGCACCCCGGCTGGGGATGCCCAACAGCAGCACCCGGTCGGCGTCCTCCGCGTCGGGAGTGGTGCGCTCGATGATCTGGTGCGCGATCCTGGCGATGGTGCGCGCGACGTCGGCGGCGGCGAGCAGCTGGCGCTGTTCGCCCTGGTCCGCCGCGCCCGCGCGGGTGCGTGGCGCCACGAAGTGGACCCCCTTCCCCGCCTCGCTGGACGGGTCATTAAAGGACGTCTGGTCTCCGGCTGGGCCGGACACCCCGGACAGTAGCAGGCTGCGATGTGTCAATCTTCCGGGTGGTGTCACAAACTCGCCCGGCCGTCGCAGCGTCATCAGCTTGACCTAGTGACGTTGCCGAGCGACCATTACTCTGCGTATTGATTTAGGTCTTCCCGCAGCCCTGTCTAGCGGCTGACGGGGCGAATGAAACGGAGAACCGCTACATGGGCGACTACGCCAAGGCGCTGGGCGCCAAGCTCCGCGCGATCCGCCAGCAGCAGGGCCTGTCGCTGCATGGTGTCGAGCAGAAGTCCGGCGGGCGGTGGAAGGCCGTCGTCGTCGGGTCGTACGAGCGTGGTGACCGGGCCGTCACCGTCCAGAAGCTCGCGGAGCTGGCCGACTTCTACGGCGTCCCCGTGGCGGAGCTGCTGCCTGAGGGGCGGGTTCCGTCCGGGGCGGAGCCAGCCACCAAGATTGTGATCAATCTGGAACGGCTGCAACAGCTCCCCGCGGAGAAGGTGGGTCCGTTGGCCCGCTACGCGGCCACCATCCAGAGCCAGCGTGGCGACTACAACGGCAAGGTGCTGTCCATCCGCACCGAGGACCTGCGCTCGCTGGCCATCATCTACGACATGTCGCCGGGCGAACTCACCGAGCAGCTCATCGACTGGGGTGTGCTGCCGCCGGAGGCCCGGCCCGCCAAGGAGGACTGAGCCGAACCGGGCCCGCACCCCTCGCGGGCCCGGTCACCGCTCCCGTCAGCGGGTGGCCCGCAACCGGTGGGCTATCCGCCCGATCCGGTCCAGGACTCCGTTGACGAACCTCGGCGAGTTGTCCGTCGACAGGGTCCTGGCCAGCTCGACCGCCTCGTCGATGGCGACGGCGTCGTCGACGTCGTCCGCCCAGAGCAGCTCGTAGAGGCCGAGGCGGAGCACGGCCCGGTCCACGGCCGGCATCCTGGCCAGGGTCCACCCCTCGGCGTACTGGGAGATCAGCTCGTCGATCCTGGCCCGGTTCGCCGTGATCCCCTCGACCAACGTCACGGTGTACTCCCGGACGGGGGGCAGGTCCGGGTGGCCCATCCGCTCGGTCAGCATGGTCACCGCGTCCTCGCCACGCACGTCGGCCTCGAACAGGATGTCGACCGCGCGTTTGCGGGCCTTGCTGCGGGCACCCATTACGAGTTCACGCGCCCCAGGTAACGACCGTCGCGAGTGTCGACCTTGACCTTGTCCCCGGTGTTGAGGAACAGGGGCACCTGGATCTCCGCGCCGGTCTCGAGGGTCGCCGGCTTGTTGCCCCCGGTGGAGCGGTCGCCCTGGAGCCCGGGGTCGGTGTGCTTCACGACGAGCTCGACCGAGGCCGGCAGTTCGACGTAGAGCGGCGTGCCCTCGTGCACCGCCACGATGGCGGTCTGGTTCTCCAGCATGAACTTGGCGGCGTCCCCGACGGTCTCGGCCGGCACCGGGAGCTGGTCGTAGGTCTCCGCGTCCATGAACACGAAGTCGCCGCCGTCGGGGTAGAGGTAGGTCATCTCCCGCTTGTCGACGTTGGCGGTCTCCACCTTCACGCCGGCGTTGAAGGTCTTGTCGACAACCTTGCCGGACAGCACGTTCTTCAGGGTGGTGCGGACGAACGCACCACCCTTGCCGGGCTTGACGTGCTGGAACGACACCACGGACCACAACTGTCCGTCGAGGTTGAGCACCAGTCCGTTCTTGAGGTCGTTAGTGCTGGCCACTGTGGTGGTCTCTCCTGTGATACATGGCCCCAGCATGGGCCGGTACATGGGCGTGCCGCGGCCCTGCGGTGCGCACGGCCGCGGCGATACGGGTCTTAGCCTGTCGCGTCAGACGACCACGAGATCCTTCGTGGTCAGGGTGAGGAGCTCGGGGCCGCCCTCGCGCACGACCAGCGTGTCCTCGATGCGCACACCGCCCCGGCCAGCGAGGTACACGCCGGGCTCGACGGTGACCGCCATACCTTCCTCGAGTGTACCTTTGCCCAGCTGCGAGAGCGTTGGTGCCTCGTGCACCTCCAGGCCGACGCCGTGGCCCAGACCGTGCAGGAACCGCTCCCCGTGGCCCGCATCCTCGATGACCGACCGGGAGGCCGTGTCGACGTCCCGCAGTGGGACCCCCGGCGCCAACGCCTCCCTGCCGGCGGCCTGCGAGCGGGCCACCACCTCGTAGAGCTCCCGCTGCCAGTCGGCGGGCTCCCCGAGCACGACCGTCCTGGTCATGTCGGAGTGGTAGCCGTCGACCAGTGCGCCGAAGTCCATCTTGACGAAGTCACCGGCGGCCAGGACCGTCTCGGTGGGGCGGTGGTGGGGCACGGCCGAGTTCGGCCCGGCCGCCACGATGGTGTCGAAGGACGGACCGGCGGCACCGTTGGCGACCATCCGGCGCTCCAGGTCGCGGGCCACCTCCAGCTCGGTCCGGCCCGGCCGCAGCTCGCCTTCGGCGATCAGCTCGGCCAGTGCCCGGTCGGCGGCCGCGCACGCCATCCGCAGCGCCTCGACCTCGCCCTCGTCCTTGATCGCGCGCAGTCGCTCGACCAACTGGGGTGCCCGGACCAGTTCGACGGCCCCCGCCGCCTCGGCCAGGGTGTCCAACCCGTCGACGGTCACGTGCTGCGACTCGAACCCGGCCCGGCTGACGCCCGACCCGCCCCGCGACGCCCGCTCCGCCAGGGCCGCCCCGCTGCGGCGCTCGATGATCCGTTCGAGGTCGGGGACCTCGACGCCGGCCTGGGTCAGGTACCGGCCGTCGGTGCAGAAGATGGTGCGGGACTCGTCCCCGGCCGAGTCCCCGGCGTGGACGAGCAGGGCGGCGTTGGACCCGGTGAAACCGCTGAGGTACCGCACGTTGAGCAGGTCGGTGACGAGCAGGGCGTCGATCTCCCGCTCCCGCAGCAGCTCGCGCAGCGCCCCACGGCGGCGAAGGTGTGTTTCTGGCATGTCGGGCAGCCTAGTTAACCCTGGGCCCACCGCCGACCCCGTTCCTCCTCGGGGCAGGGTCCGCGCCGTCCGCCGGCCGCCGCTCGGTCGCCTTCGTGTGGTCCGCACCCGGTCCGGCGAGCGGTCCAACCCGGATGGCACCGACCGGGCACATCTCCTCGGCCATCCGGACCGCCGCCCCCTCGCCGGCCGGCGGAGCGGGGTCGAGGAGGACCACGACCCCGTCGGACTCCCCCTGGTCGAAGACCGCCGGGGCGAGCTGGGCGCACTGGCCGGAGGCGACGCAGCGCTCGACGGCCACCGCGACCCGGAGCGGGCCCTCCGCCGCGGCGCCGCCGGCCGTTCCGCCGCGTCCCGGGTGTCCGGCGCTCACCACGTCACCGGCAGGGCGCGGATGCCGTAGACGAAGCCGTCGTCCTTGAAGTCGAGCTCGCCGACCTCGGTGGCCAGCCGGAGCGCGGGCAGCCGACGCGCCACCGCACCGACCACCTCCTGGAGCTCGACCCTGGCGAGGGCGTGGCCGAGGCACTGGTGCACCCCGTGACCGAAGGCGAGGTGGCGGCGGGAGTTCCTGGTCAGGTCCAGGGTGTCGGGATCGGGGAACACGTCCTCGTCCCGGTTGGCCGGCCCGAGCAGCACCAGGACCCCCTCCCCCGCCCGGATCCGCACGCCGCCGACCTCGACGTCCGCCACGGCCACCCGGCGGGGGAAGAACTGGGCGGCCGTGGTGTACCGGAGGAGTTCCTCGACGGCGACCGCCACCCTGGCCTCACTGGGATCCTCGGCGAGCCAGGCCAGCTGGTCCGGGTGGCGGAGCAGCGCGAGCAGGCTCAGCGCCACCGTGTTGGAGGTCGTCTCGTGCCCCGCCAGCAGGACCATCGTGGCCAGCGCGACCACCTCGTCCCGGCTCAGCCGGTCCGCACCCCAGTGCTCGACGGCGAGCCGGCTGATCACGTCGTCCGCCGGCTGCTCGCGGCGGTCGCACACGAGCGCCGTCATCGCCATCCGCAACTCGCCGAGCACCCCGGCCAGCAACGCCGGGTCCGGTTCGGTCGCCTGGATGAGAGCGGAGTGCCGCTCGAAGAAGAGGCGGACGCCGCTGGGGAGCCCCAGCACGCGGGAGATGGTCAGGGCCGGCAGGGGGACGGCCAGCCTGGCCACCAGGTCCGAGGGACGACCGTCCCCGCACACCCGGTCGAGGAGCCGCCCCACGTCGGCGCGCACCGCGGGTCGCTGTGCCTCCATCGCCCGGGGGAGGAACCCGCGGCTCAGCGTCAGCCGGTAGTGCCGGTGCTCAGGCGGATCGAGGTTCACCAGGCTCAGCCCCCTGGCGACCGGAACGGCCGGAGCCACCTCGGGGAAACCGGGGCGGGTCGGATCCGCGCTGAACCGCTCGTCCCGCAGGACCGACCTCACCTCCTCGTACCGGGAAACGACCCACGCCCGCGCCCCATTCCAGAGCGTGACCCGCGAAACGGGTCCACGACGCCGCTGATTCGAATAGCACGGGGGCGGGTGGAGCGGGCATCCACGGGGGACCGGAAAACGGGGTTCCTCGGGCAGGACGGTTGTCATCGACTGTTCGCAATCGGACGGTGGGACGGAGGAATCGGCCGCCGGAACGGAGAACACCGGGCCGGGCACGTGCCGGAGCGCCCCGCCAGCGATGACGTGGTCCGCCCAGCGTCGTCGAGGTTGTCCCCCAGGTCGCGTCGACGCGGTACCGCCGCCGCGCCGGTCCGCCGGGTAGTGGTCGACTCCCCGCTCGGCACCTGGCGACGGGGACAGCTTAGGGCCCGACCACCGCGAAAACCAATTCGACCACTACCACCTATCGGGTTAAATTCCCGCCCGGTCCCCCGACCGGGAGACGCGCTCTCGGGAACGAAAACCGCGAATCGAAAAAACACTCGGAATTGTTGTCTGAGTGAGCAAACAGTTCGACGATTGCCGGTGCCGTTTTCCGCGTCAGGACGGTACCGAATGGGCCGCCGGCGCGCGGGGAGGACGCGGAGCACCGGAGGGGAACGCCCGAGGAGGAGCGGCGCGGTCGGCCCCCGCCACGCGGGGGCCGACCGGGAGGGTTCACGCCCAGCCGGGCATCGGGTAGCCGGACAGCAGTTCGGAGATCTCGGCGGACACGGTGGGCAGCACCTCGCCCTGCTCGCCCTTGGCGGTCGCCGTCACCACGGTGTCGATCCACTCCGCGACCCGGGGCATCTGCTCGGGCCGCAGGCCCCTCGTGGTGATCGCGGCGGTCCCGAGCCGGACCCCGGACGGGTCGAAGGGCTTGCGGGGGTCGAAGGGCACGGTGTTGTAGTTGAGCTCGATCCCCGCCTCGTCGAGCGCCTTGGCGGTGGGCTTGCCCGCCACGCCCTTGCTGGTGAGGTCCACCAGGATCAGGTGGTTGTCCGTGCCGCCGGACACCAGGTCGAAGCCGCGCTCGACGAGCGCCTCCGCCAGCGCCCTGGCGTTGGCGACCACCGTGTGGGCGTACTCACCGAAGGCGGGCGCCGAGGCCTCCCGCAACGCCACGGCGATCGCCGCGGTGGTGTGGTTGTGCGGCCCGCCCTGGAGACCGGGGAACACCGCCTTGTCGAGTGCCTTGGCGTGCTCCGCCGTCGACATCAGCATCGCGCCACGCGGACCCCGCAGCGTCTTGTGCGTCGTCGTGGAGATCACGTCGGCGTGCCCCACCGGGGACGGGTGCGCCCCACCGGCGATCAGGCCGGCGATGTGCGCGATGTCGGCGACCAGCACCGCGCCGACCTCCCTGGCGATCTCGGCGAACGCCGGGTAGTCGATGGTGCGGGGGATGGCGGTGCCGCCGCAGAAGATCAGCTTGGGGCGGTGTTCCCTGGCGAGGTCGCGCACCTCGTCCATGTCGACCCGGCCGGTGTCGGCACGGACCCCGTAGCGCACGCTGCTGAACCACTTGCCGGTGGCCGACACGCTCCACCCGTGGGTCAGGTGACCCCCGAAGGGCAGCCCCATGCCCATCACCGTGTCGCCGGGCTTGGCGAAGGCGAGGTACACGGCCAGGTTGGCCGGCGAACCCGAGTAGGGCTGGACGTTGGCGTGCTCGACGCCGAACAGCTCCTTCGCCCGGTCGACGGCGAGCGTCTCGACGGGGTCGATGAACTGCTGGCCCTCGTAGTAGCGGCGACCGACGTAGCCCTCGGAGTACTTGTTGGTCAGCACGGTGCTGGAGGCCTCCAGCACCGCCTGGGAGACGTAGTTCTCGGAGGCGATCAGGCGGAGCTTGTCGAACTGGCGCTGGGCCTCCCCCTCCACGAGGTGGGCGATCTCCGGATCGGTGGCGGCCAGGCTGGGCAGTGGCGGCTGGTGCATCAGGGCTCCTGGGGGGTTCGTTCGTACCTGGCCCCGGCACCCAGGCGCGCGGCGCCGGGATCTTCGCTCCACGGTGGTCGTTTCCACCTCGTACACGCCAGTCGCGACGGCGCGAGGATAACGCACCGCGCGGTGGCCGCCGGCGGTCAGTCCAGCCCGTTCCCGCTGGCCGGGAAGCATGCCGCGAGCCGAGGCCCGTGCTCCTCACCGGCCCGCGCGCGGACCCGACCGGCCGAGGGCGGGAAGCCGGGGACACCCTCGGGGCGGCGGGACGGCGGCAGGACCCGGCGAGGCACCCGGCCGCGCGAGGAGCCCCGACCGGGATCCCGGCCGGGGCGGCCGCTCGACCGGGAGGGGTCGACGGCGGCGGAACCCGCCGCCTCAGCGGCTACCGGCGTGCAGCACCGCTCCCAGCTCGTGCCGTTCCCAACGCTCGACGGAGGTGTCGACGATGGTGGAGTCGTTCAGCTCCGCCACCTCCGGATCGACCACCGGCCACAGCCGGTCGTCCTCGAGCAGCAGGGCCAGCGGGCGGTCGGGCGCGTTGACCACCGTCGCACCGGGGTTCACCCGCGCGATCACGGGGAGCCCTTCCAGCGCCGGCACCCGCTCGTCCAGCACCCGCACCGCCAGCCGCTCGGCCACCGACCGGCGTTCGACCCGGACGAGCGCCCCGTCGACCACCAGGTCGACGGTCCGTTCGGGGGAGGGCACGGCGAACCCGTCGAGGACGGCGGCGGCGCGGTCCTGATCGCGACACCCGTCGATGCCGTGGATGTCGAGGCCGAAGTGGGCGATGCCGGTGGGCGCGGTCTCCTCCGTCGTCGCCCGGAGCAGGTCGATCGGAACCCGACCGCAGGGATCGGTGACGCTGGTGGGAGCGTGGCCGAGCGGGTCGCGCACCAGGCCCGGTCCCTCCCGCCAGGGCCCCTCGACGAGGATGCGTTGGTAGGGGTGGTACCGGAACTCCCGGTCCCAGAAGGTGATCGAGGTGCCGGTCTCGGTCTGGTGGGCGATGGCGAAGGCGTCCAACGCCTCCACCCACATCCAGTCGGCGCTGAAGGCGTCCACCACGGAGAAGGTGCGGGGCTCGGCGGCGGAGGCCACCGGGCGGAAACCGTCCTCGGTCAGGGCCTGGAGATCGGTGCGGAACTCGGGGTCGCGCGCCCGGAGGACGAACTGGCCGGCCCCGTTCCAGCCGGCGGCGGCGGCCGTGGTGTCGGTGAACATCACGTGGAACCAGCCGTCGAGGTGGAGGACGGCGGGCTGGCCCGCGCCGTAGGCGTTGTCCCGGATCTCGTCCTCGGCCGCGGTCACCACCGGCTGCCCCTCGGCGAGCCGCGTCCAGCTCAGACCGTCGTGGCTGCTGGCCACCCCGATCGCGTTGCCGTCGGCGTGGTCACCCGGCGCGCCCGTGTAGTAGAGGTAGTAGACGCCGTCGACCTTGATGACGGACGGATCGCAGGTGTGCATCCCGTCGAAACCGCCGGGGTTGCCCGAGAAGACGGCGACCGCCGGGCTCCCGTCGGCGGCGCGGTACTGACCGCCCGGTTCGGTGGCCTCCGCGTGGAGGATGTCGTCCCCCGGCGGCGGGGAGTACGGCACCTGGCTGCACCACCAGGCCCGGTACCGCCCGCCGTCGCGCAACACGGTGGGGCCGTAGTTGTAGGGGGCGCTGGCCCCTCCCGAGGCGACGACGCCGGGGCTCGACCGGTGGGCGTCGGTGGCCAGCGGCACCGGTTCGGCCGGCGGCTCGTCCCCCTCGGCGGGCACCACGAGGGGTTCGACGGCGTCGACGTGGACCGATGGGGAGCCCTCGGCACCGGTGCACCCGACGAGCAGCGTGACGGCGGCGAACCCGGCGCACAGCCGGCCCAGGTGGACGGCCCCCGTCCGGCGTCCCACCGACGGCCCGCGCTTCTCGGTCAACCAACCGGGCAACGCCAAACCCCTTCGCGCTCGCCGCGACCCGGAGGAACCAGACCGGGCCCCCGGAACGGACGACCCGGGCAGCGTCAGTCTAGAGAGGGCCCGAGGCGCGCCGGGACACCTTCACCGACTTGTGGGCGAGTCCGATCCGTTCGACCTGACCAGGCCCGGTTCGCAGGGAGCCGGCGCGGCCCAGGACGACCGGCCGTGGCTCACTCTGCGCAGGGACCGGCGGGGTCGACCTCGGCCAGCACCGCCTCGGGCACCACGAGGGGGAACTCCAGCACGTTCATGCCGAGCGCGGGCGCGCTGGCGAGGACCTCCACCCCTCCCCCCTCCGAGGGCGGGCAGCCCGTCAGCGGCAGTGCGACGCGCGCGGCTCCCCCGGCGGCGATCACCCCGACCTCGGATGGGGGTTCCTCGGCCCTCGGTTCCGCCCCCGCCCACGTCACCCGGCGTACGACGGTCTCCAGGGGTCCACCGTTGGCGACCTCGAGTTCGAGGGCTGGGGCGTCCGTGCCGCTGACTCCCACCACCTCCACCGACAGGTGGGGCCAGAACACGCCGGCCCACCAGAACAGCACGCCCACGGCCCCGGTTCCCAGCACCGCGCCCAGCGCGCCGAGCACCCTGCGCCGCGCGCCCCAGTTCGTCTCCACCTCGGAGCTCCTCACCGTCCACCGCCCATGTGAGCTAATGTATCAACTCGATGATACACCGAGGGAGGAACACCGTGCCCGACGCCAACTCGATCGCGCTCCTGCTGGGCCTCACCCTGCTGGTGCCGCTGTGGACCTTCGTCGCCGCCACCCAGCCCATCGCCCGCCGCTCCCTGCGCACGTTCGCCGCGTGGCACAACCTGCCCGCGACGGCGGCGGAGGCCCCCGCGCTGGTCAGCGCCCTCGGTCGGAGCCGTAGGTACGCACTGGTCGGCGGTGGCCTGGGCTGGCTGACCGCTCCCCTGACCCAGGCGCCGGGCACCCGGGCCGTCCTGTTGGGGCTGGCGGGCTCCCTCGGCGGGATCGTGCTGGCCAGCGCGCTGCGGCAGCGGCGCCTCGCCCGACGCCCACCCGACGACCAGCCCCGGGCCGCCCTGCTGGCCCCCCGCCTGGCGGAGCACTACGTCAGCTCGTGGGTTCGGGCCGTGCCCGTGATCGCCCTGAGCTGCACGGCGGTGTTCCTCGTCCTCGCCGTGGCGCTGCCGACGCCCGAGGGGTACTCACCCTGGGCCTCGTTCGCGATCGCCTGCCTCACCATGACCGTGGGCCTGGCCAGCCTGCTCGCCCGACGCCGGCTGCTGGAAAGCCCCGCTCTCGACGGCGAGGACGAGGACCGCGCCGTGGGGGAGTCGATCCGGTCCCACGACGCGCAGCGCCTCACCGCGACCGCCGGAGCCCTGCTGTGCCTGCTGGCGGGCGCGGCGATGCCGCCGGCGGCGGCGCTCCCACCCTGGGCCGGGTGGACGCTGCTCGCGACGGGCACCGCGCTGGCCGGGCTCGCGCTGGCCTGCTGGCTGCACGGCCGCGAGGCACCGCCGGTGCGGGGCAGGATGGCGGCGTGATCCTCGAGATCGACCCGAAGGCGCCGGTTCCCCCGTACGAACAGGTCAGGGCACAGCTCGCCACGGTGATCGACACCGGCGCGCTGCCCGCCGGTTCGCGTCTGCCGAGCATCCGGCAACTGGCCCAGGACCTGGGGATCGCGACCGGGACCGTGGCGCGCGCCTACCGCGAACTGGAGGGGGCGGGCTACCTGTCCAGCCGGGTCGGGAGGGGCACCGTCGTCCTCGACCGCCTCCAGCTCGGTGAGGAGGAACGCGAGGAGCTGGTGCGGGCGGCGGCGCGGGACCTGGTCGCCGCCGCCCGGCGGTGGGGCGTTCCCCCCGACCGGGTGCGCGCCGTGCTCGACGAGGAACTGGACCGGCACTGAGAACGCCGGGCGGCGGGTGCCCGAGCCCCGGGCACCCGCCCTCGGTCGAGGGCCGTGGCCGGCTACGCGCCGGCGGTGAGCTCCTCGGCCAACCAGTCCAGGGCGAGCAGGTACCCGCGCACGCCGAGGCCGGCGATCACCCCGGTGGCGACCGCCGAGAGGTAGCTGTGGTGCCGGAACGACTCCCTGCGGTGCGTGTTGGAGATGTGCAGCTCGATCAGGGGGGCAGTGAGCTGGGCGCAGGCGTCCCGGACCGCGACGGAGGTGTGCGTCCACGCCCCCGCGTTGAGCACCACCGGCGTCCCCGCGTCGGCGGCCTCGTGCAGCCAACCGAGGAGTTCGCCCTCGTGGTCTGTCTGCCGGACCTCCACCTCCAGGCCGCGCTCGGCGCCACGGCCGCGACACCGCTCGACCAGCTCGGCATGGGTGGTGCTGCCGTACACGGCGGGTTCGCGGCGTCCCAGCCTGCCGAGGTTGGGGCCGTTGAGCACGAGGACCCTCACAGCAGGATCCCCCCGCCCCTCTTCCCGCCACCGCTGATCTCGGCGTAGGCGGCGGCCAGCAACGTCGGGTCCGGCCCCTCCAGCCGACCGGGACGGGCCAGGCCGTCGAGCACCACGAAGCGCAGCACCCGCGACCGGGCCTTCTTGTCGCCCCGCATCGACTCCAGCAGCTGGGGGAAGGCGTCCGGGTCGTAGGAGATGGGCAGGCCCAGCGCGGTGAGCACCGACCGGTGCCGCTCCACTGTCTCGTCGTCCAGCCGGCCGGCGAGCCTGGCCAGTTCGGCGGCGAAGACCAGGCCGACGCTGACGGCGGCGCCGTGCCGCCAGCGGTAGCGCTCACGGCGCTCGATGGCGTGGCCGAGGGTGTGCCCGTAGTTCAGGACCTCCCGGTGGTGGGACTCCCGGAGGTCGGCGGCGACCACGTCGGCCTTCACCTGGACCGACCGGCGCACCAGCTCACCGAGCACGTCCCCCTGGGGGTCGGTGGCGGCGGCCGGGTCCGCCTCGATGAGGCGCAGGATCTCGGGATCGGCGATGAAGCCGGCCTTGACCACCTCGGCCATGCCCGCCAACAGTTCGTTCCTCGGCAGGCTGTCCAGCGTGGTCAGGTCGACGAGCACCTCACCGGGTTCGTGGATCGCGCCCACCAGGTTCTTGCCCGCGTCGGTGTTGATGCCCGTCTTGCCGCCCACGGCGGCGTCCACCATGCCGAGCAGCGTGGTCGGCACGTGCACGACGCGAACGCCCCGCATCCAGGTCGCGGCGACGAACCCGGCGAGGTCGGTCGCCGCGCCGCCACCCAGGCTCACGACCACGCCGTCCCGGGGCAGGCCGATCCTGCCGAGCACGTCCCAGCAGAACCCCGCCACCGCGAGGCTCTTGCCGTCCTCGGCGTCGGGGGTCTCCACCCGGTGCGCGTCGACGCCAGCGGCGACGAGGTCCTCCCGAACGGCCTCGGCGGTCGCGGCCAGGCTCGGCTGGTGCACGATCGCCGCGACGGGCGCGTCGCGCACGGCCTCGACCAGCTCACCCAACAGTCCACGACCGATCACCACGTCGTAGGGGGCGGCCGTGGCCACCCGCACCCGTACCGGTTCCGTCATCACGCTCCCTCGTGGTCCGGGGCGCGGCCGGGCCCCCGTGCGCGCCACCCGTCTCTCCCGAACCAGCATTTCACCCGGTGCGGGGCGCCCGCCGGCCGGCCCCGCGCCGCCCGGGCCCCTGCCGGCACCCGCACGGCGGACCAGACTCGGTCTCCCGACCGGGCGGATACCGCCCATCGGGGGACAACAATTCGCGCGTTCATCGCAACCCGTACGTCATTTTCGGACAGCCGCTGCACAGAGTCAGAGGAAAGGGGAGGAAATTGACCTGAAAGGGAGAGGACACCGTGATCGATTTTTGGCAGACTGACAACGGCAACCATCCGCAGCCGGTCAACCGGGAACGTCGACACCGACAACCAACCGGACGGGGGAGGGCGTCGCCGCCGTTCCCGCATTTCCGCACGGGTCCCACCAATCAGGGCGATCGGGCGCGCCAGCGCTGCCTCAGGGCCACGACGTGCCACGTCCGTCCAGCCCCCGTCCCCGACTCGAGGTGATCCGATGGCGTACGCGACCTGGCTGGCCGACGCCCTGCGCGCCCAGGGACTGCGGGTGCACGAGGAGGGCGGCTGGACCAGCCGAGGACACGGGCAGCTCAGCGCGATCAGAGGCGTCATGCTGCACCACACCGCCGGCGCCGCGACCGGCAACTTCCCCTCGCTCGGGGTGGTGCGCGACGGCACCGGCTCCCTGGCCGGTCCGCTGGCCAACCTGGGCCTCGCCCGCGACGGCACCTGGTTCGTCATCGCCGCCGGACTCGCCTACCACGCGGGCGCGGGTGGTCCCTGGCGCGATGTCGCCGCCAACGCGGGCAACCAGCACCTGTTGGGGATCGAGGCGGAGAGCGTGGGCACCAGGAACGACTGGACCGAGGCCCAGCTGGACTCCTACCCCCGCGGGGTGGCCGCGCTGCTGGCGCACCTGCGGATGGGCGCCGACCGGGTCGTCGCCCACAAGGAATGGGCGCCGACGCGGAAGATCGACCCCGCGCACTGGCCAGGGGACATTCCCGGTTTCCGGGACTCGGTAGCCCGCATTCTCGAAGGAGACACCGTGAACTGGTCGCAGACCTGGACCAATCCCGTCACCGGAACCACCGAACCGGCGTCGGTGACCCTCCGGTACATGGAGGACCGCATCGTCAAAAGGCTGAGCGGCGCGATCGCCAACGCCGGTCTCGACTCGACGGTGAGCAACCCCGTGGTGAACACCACCGAGAAGGCGCGGACCGCCATCGGTTACGCGGAACAGCGCATCATCAACGGCGTGGTGCGGTCGGTGGCCAGCCTGTTGGACGGCCAGCAGACCGAGCCGGCCACCCCGGAGGCCATCGCGAACGCCCTCGCACCGCTGATCACCTCGGCCGTCACCGACGCGCTCGGCCAGGACAACGAGGAACAGGCCAACGCGATCGTCGAAGCGCTCGCCAGGAGACTGGCCGAGTAACCGGAGTGGACCGGCTCCTCAGCCGGTGCCCGTCAGCTCCGCCACGACGAGGTCGACGACCCGCGTCGGCTCGATCCCGTCCGTGCTGATCTCGATGGTGGCGACCTCCCGGTACAGCGGCAGCCGCGCTTCCAGCAGCGCGCGGAAGGTGGCCCGGGGGTTCAGACCGGCCAGCAGCGGGCGGGCGGTGGACAGCCCGGTGCGCCGGGCTCCCTCGGCGAGGCCGACGTTGAGGAACACGACGCGGTGGTCGGCGAGCAGCGCCCTCGTGCCGGGAGCGAGCACCGCACCGCCGCCGAGCGCCAGCACCCCGTCGTGCTCGACGAGGGCCCGGCGGACGGCCTCCTCCTCCAACTTCCGGAAGGCGGGTTCGCCGTCCTCGGTGAAGATGTCGCCGATGGCCTTGCCGGTGGCCGCGACGATGTCCTCGTCGACATCACGGAAGGGCACCCCCAGCCGCTCGGCGGCGAGTCGACCGACGGTGGTCTTCCCCGCGCCGGGAGGGCCGACGACCACCAGGACGGGTTGGACGCCGGTCATCTCAGCCACGCTCCAGTTCGACGAGGTAGGCGCGCGCGTTGCGGGTCGTCTCGGCCAGCGAGTCGCCGCCGAACTTCTCGAGCGCCGCGTCGGCCAACACCAGCGCCACCATCGACTCGGCGACGACACCCGCCCTCGGCACCGCGCAGATGTCCGACCGTTGGTGGATCGCCTGCGCCGGCTCGCCCGTGGTCACGTCCAGGGTGGCCAGGGGCCGGGGGACCGAGGAGATGGGTTTCATCGCCACCCTCGCCCGCAGCGGTTCCCCGTTGCTGATGCCCCCCTCGACGCCGCCGGCCCGGTTGCTGCGGCGACGCACGCCGGTCCCGGTGGGCACCGGGTCGATCTCGTCGTGGGCCTGGCTGCCCCGGCGGCGGGCCGTGGCGAAGCCGTCACCGATCTCCACGCCCTTCATCGCCTGGATCCCCATCAACGCGCCGGCGAGCCTGGCGTCGAGCCGCCGGTCGGCGTGCACATGGGACCCGAGACCGGCCGGCAGGCCGTAGGCGATGACCTCGATGACGCCACCGAGGGTGTCCCCGTCCTTCTTCGCGGCCTCCACCTCGGCCATCATCGCCTCGGTCGCGTCGGCGTCGAAGCAACGCACCGGGTTCTCGTCGATGGCGGCGAGGTCCTCCGGGCCGGGCAGCAGATCGCTGGTGGACTCGGCGGGGCCGATGGACAGCACGTGGCTGACGATCTCGACGCCCAGCGCCTGGCGGAGGAACTGCCGGCACACCGTGCCGAGCACGGTCCTGGCGGCGGTCTCCCGTGCGCTCGCCCGTTCCAGGACGGGACGGGCCTCGTCGAAGCCGTACTTCTGCATCCCGGCCAGGTCGGCGTGACCGGGGCGGGGCCGGGTCAGCGGCTTGTTGCGGGCGAGCCCGGCCAACACGTCCTCGTCGACCGGGTCGGGGGACATCACCTGTTCCCACTTCGGCCACTCGGTGTTGCCGATGCGCACCGCGACCGGGCCGCCCTGGGTCAGACCGTGCCGCACCCCGCCGATGATCTCGATGTCGTCGGCCTCGAAGGACATCCTCGGACTGCGGCCGAAGCCGAGCCGACGTCGGGCGAGCTGCTCGTTCAGGTCGGTGGTGGTGACGCCCACCCCCGCCACCATGCCCTCGAGCACCCCGACCAGGGCGGGACCATGCGACTCACCAGCGGTCATCCAGCGCAACACGCGCCGATCCTGCCATGTCCGGCCTCGCTCACCCCTTCCGGGCGGCGGGTGGGCGGTACGGGCTCAACCGAACACCGGCCAGGCCGTCACCAGCCACGCGCACCCGAGCATCGGCAGCCCGTGCGGCAGGGTGGCTCGCGGGCCGCACCCGACGAGCAGGGCCAGCACCCCCGCCAGCCCGGTCACCAGCACCGCGCCGAGCGCCCCGAGCAGCAACGCCGGCCAGGACACCGCAGCCAGCACGGTGCCGGTGCTGGCTGCGAGCTTGACGTCCCCAAGGCCCAGTGCCCCGGGTGCGCACCGGTGCGCCACCAGGTAGAGACCGGTGAGCAGGATTCCCCCCAGCGCCGCGCGGGCGAGCATGTCGGGATCCGGGGCGAGGGCACCGGCGAACCAGACGACGACCAGGGCGGCGGGCACCGCGGGCAGGGTCAGCGCGTCGGGCAGCCGCCGGTCGGTGAGGTCGGTGGCGGCGAGGAGCACGGCGAGCCAGCCGAGGGCGAGTGGGACGGGCAACCACCACCAGGGCAGGTCGCCAGTGGCCGACCGGAGCAGGGCCGCCGCCCACAACGCGGCGAGCGCGAGCTCGCACCACGGCGCTGGCACCCGGATCCCCCGGGGTGGCCGGCGGAGGAGCCGCCGGCCGAGGGTGGCGGCTCCCCCGCCCAGGGCCGCCCCCAGCGCGAGGTGGACGGCGAGGAGCACCGGCGCAGCCTCGCCGGTCCCGGCGTCCCGGGGCTATCCCACGGAGGGGTGATTCCTCAGCGATTCCAGGTGAACAGGGCCGCACCGCTCTCGACGGTGCGGGGCACGACGAGGTCGGACAGGTCCTCCGCCGTCGCGTCCAACGCGATCACCGGGCAGGTCGAGGAGTAACCGGCCTCCCGGACCGCGTCCGGTTCCCACTCGACGATCGGCTGACCGGCTCGCACCTTCTCCCCCTTGACGACGCGCAGGGTGAAGCCCTCACCTCGAAGTTTCACCGTGTCGATCCC
The DNA here is from genome assembly GCF_000429185.2 of Actinoalloteichus caeruleus DSM 43889. Taxonomy (GTDB): domain Bacteria; phylum Actinomycetota; class Actinomycetes; order Mycobacteriales; family Pseudonocardiaceae; genus Actinoalloteichus_B; species Actinoalloteichus_B caeruleus. The sequence goes on from NZ_AUBJ02000001.1 coordinate 2,419,649, forward strand.
GAGGTGCACCAACACGCCCAGGCCGTCGTCACCGGCGATGACGAAGGCGTGGGGGTGCAGGGTGGCGACGGTGCCGCCGATCGGGGCGCGCACCTCGGTGGACTCGGGGTGGGGCTCGATGGCCACCCCCGGGCCCACCATCGCTCCGGCGAAGACCGGGTCCGGGACGGCGGAGAGCGGCACGACCTCCCCGGCGAGGGGGGCGGCCACCTGGAGGGTCACAGCAGGTCCTCGATGTCGCTGGCGATGGTGTCGGCGTCCGGGCCGACGACGATCTGCACCGCGCCACCAGCGCGGAGCACGCCGTGCACGCCGAGCGCGCGCAACGCGGGCTCGTCGATCAGGGCCGCGTCCCGCACCTCGCACCGCAACCGGGTGATGCAGGGTTCGATCTCAACCACGTTGTCCGCGCCGCCGATCGCCGTGAGGATCGCGCTCGCCTTGTCCTGGGACACCTGTTGCCTCCTCGTGCCAGTGCCTGCCGTCAGGAGATCACGCGTGCCGCGTGAACGCCATGACGACCCGTGACGGACCGATCACTTTGATGGTTGACACCCGATCACGGTGAGAGGATTCTCACTCCACCGAGTGGTCTGGACCAGACGGTAGCAAGCTGGCGCGGGCGGACAACCCTCACTCACACGGGTGAGTCGGTGGCCGGGTGCCCCGCGAGGGTCAAGGCTCGGCGCAAGGTCAGTGACGACCGTGTGGAAGGTAGGGACTGTGGGAGGTAGGGGATGAGCACCACGTCCGACACCAGGACCGCTGACTTCCGAACGAAGGCGTTCGGGGTCGCCCAGCGGCTGGGGCGCAGCCTGATGCTGCCGATCGCGGTGCTGCCGGCGGCGGCACTGCTGGCGCGGCTGGGTTACCAGGACGGCTCGGGGCAGGGCCAGGGTGAACTGGTCGCCGCGATACCCGGGGAGTTCTTCGACCGGGTGGCGGCTGTCATGGGGGCGGCCGGGAACTCGCTGTTCGACTACCTGCCCCTGCTGTTCGCGCTGGGGGTGGCCATCGGCTTCGCGAAGAAGTCGGACGGCTCCACCGCGCTCTCGGCCGTCGTGGGCTACCTGGTCCTGCACAACGTGCTCTGGGCCCTGCTGGACCCCGAGCTCACCGACGGCAAGAGTTTCAACAACGGGCCGTACGGCGTGCTCGGCGGCATCGTCTCCGGGCTGATCGCGGCCGGGCTCTGGCAACGCTTCCACCGCATCAAGCTGCCGACCTACCTGGCCTTCTTCGGCGGCCGCCGGTTCGTACCCATCATCACGGCCTTCACCATGGTGCTGGTCGGCGTGCTGATGGCGCTGATCTTCACCGGGTTCAACGCGGGTCTGACCTGGGTGGGCGAGGCGGTCGCCGGGTCCACGGTGGTGGGTGCGGGCGCCTACGGTGTGCTGAACCGGTTCCTGCTCCCGTTCGGCCTACACCACATCGGCAACTCCTTCGTGTGGTTCATCTTCGGTGACCACGAGGGCACCTCCGGCGACCTGAACAGGTTCTTCGCCGGCGACCCGACCGCCGGGACGTTCATGTCCGGCTTCTTCCCGATCTTCATGTTCGCCCTGCCGGCGGCGGCGCTGGCGATCTACCACACCGCGCGGGCCTCCCAGCGCAAGCTGGTGGGCGGTCTGATGCTCTCGGCCGCGCTCGCCTCCTTCCTCACCGGCGTCACCGAGCCACTGGAGTACGCCTTCGTCTTCGTCGCCTGGCCGCTGCTGGTGGTGCACGCCCTCCTCACCGGGCTGTCGATGGCCGTCACCAACGCGCTCGGTGTGCACCACGGCTTCGGGTTCTCCGCCGGTGCGATCGACTACGTGCTGAACTGGGGCATCGCCACCAGGCCCTGGCTGATCATCCCGATCGGGCTGGCGTTCGCCGTCGTGTACTACCTGGTCTTCCGCTGGGTCATCACACGGTGGAACCTCGCGACGCCAGGACGGGAGCGGGACGAGGAACCGGAGGGCGCGGCGGCGTCCCCGCCCGACGAGGGCGAGCGGCCCACGCCACTCGCCGAGGGGGTGGCCGGCGGCGACGGGGCGAGCGCGCCGTCCACCACGACGCCCGCGAAGGGCGAGACCGGCCGCTCCCCCGCCACGGACTGACCCGTACACCGCGCCAACGGGTCACGCGGAACGGCCCGCCGACCGTCGAGGTCGGCGGGCCGCCCGCATCCACCGCACCGCGTGTCCCACCACCGCGCCGCGGGCCCACGCCGGCGCCCGAGCGGCACCGGCCGACCGGTCAGGCCGGCCGACCGCCCGCACCGCGCAGGGACGCTCGCAACACGTCCTGGTTGAACTGGGCGATGTCGGCCAGGGGGATCCCCTTGGGGCAGACCGCGGTGCACTCGCCGGTGTTGGTGCAGCCGCCGAAACCCGCCTCGTCGTGCGCGGCGAGCATGTCCAGCGCGCGGGTGTCCCGCTCCGGCGCTCCCTGTGGCAGCCGGCCGAGGTGGGTGACCTTGGCGGCGGTGAACAGCATCGCCGACCCGTTGGGGCAGGCCGCCACGCAGGCACCGCAGCCGATGCAGGCGGCCGACTCGAAGGCCTTGTCCGCGTCGGCCCGCGCGACGGGCGTCGCGTGCGCCTCCGGCGCGCTGCCGGTGGACACGCTCACGTACCCGCCGGCCCGGACCACCTCGTCGAGCGCGCCCCGGTCGACCACCAGGTCCCGCACCACGGGGAACGGCGCGGCCCGCCACGGTTCCACCACGATGGTGTCGCCGTCGGTGAACTCCCTCATGTGCAGCTGGCAGGTGGTCGTGGCCCGCCGAGGGCCGTGCGCCACCCCGTTGATGGTCAGCCCGCACATGCCGCAGATGCCCTCACGGCAGTCGTGGTCGAAGGCCACCGGTTCCTCGCCCCGCAGCGTCAACCGCTCGTTGAGCACGTCGAGCATCTCCAGGAACGACATGTCGGGGCTGACGTCGTCGACGTCGTACTCCACCAGCCGGCCGGCGTCCTCCGACCCGGTCTGGCGCCACACACGCACGGTGAATCTCACTGGTAACTCCGCTGGGTCGGTTCGACGTGCTCGAAGGTCAGGGACTCCCGGCGCAGGAGCGGGGGCGTGCCGGTTCCCGTGTACTCCCAGGCCGCGACGTAGGCGAACTCGTCGTCGCGGCGCAGGGCCTCACCGTCGGGGGTCTGGCTCTCGGCCCGGAAGTGGCCGCCGCAGGACTCGGTGCGGTGCAGGGCGTCCAGGCACAGGAGCTCGGCGAGCTCCAGGAAGTCGGCGACGCGGCCGGCCCGCTCCAACGACTGGTTCAGGCCCTCCCCCGACCCTGGTACCCGCACCCGGCGCCAGAACTCGGCGCGGAGCTCGGGGATCCGCTCCAGGGCGTGCCGCAGCCCCTCCTCGGTGCGTTCCATCCCGCAGTGGTCCCAGAGCAGGCTCCCCAGCTCGCGGTGGAAGGAGTCGACGGTGCGGTCACCCTCGACCGACAACAGCCGCCGCACCCGTTCCTCCACGTCGGAACGCGCGGCCACGAGGTCGGGGTGCGCGTCGGTGACCTCGGGGAACGGTCCGTCGGCGAGGTAGCCGGCGATGGTGTTGGGCAGTACGAAGTACCCGTCGGCCAGCCCCTGCATCAGCGCGCTCGCACCGAGCCGGTTCGCCCCGTGGTCGGAGAAGTTCGCCTCACCGATGACGAAGAGGCCGGGGATGGTCGACTGGAGGTCGTAGTCCACCCAGAGGCCGCCCATCGTGTAGTGCACGGCAGGGTAGATGCGCATCGGGACCTGGTAGGGGTCCTCGCCGGTGATGCGCTGGTACATCTCGAACAGGTTGCCGTAGCGGGTCTCCACGGCCTCCCGGCCGAGCCGGTCGATCGCGTCGGCGAAGTCGAGGTAGACCCCGAGGCCGCCCGGTCCGACGCCGCGTCCGTCGTCGCACACCTTCTTCGCCGCCCGGGAGGCGATGTCCCGGGGCACGAGGTTGCCGAAGCTGGGGTAGGTCCGCTCCAGGTAGTAGTCGCGGTCCTCGGCGGGGATGTCACCGGGAGCCCGTCGTTCGTCGGGGTCCACCGGCACCCACACCCGGCCGTCGTTGCGCAGTGACTCGCTCATCAGGGTCAGCTTGGACTGGTGGTCGCCGCTGACGGGGATGCACGTCGGGTGGATCTGGGTGTAGCAGGGGTTGGCGAACAGTGCCCCCCGCCGGTGCGCCCGCCAGATCGCGGTGGCGTTGCACCCCTTCGCGTTGGTCGACAGATGGAACACGTTGCCGTACCCGCCGGTCGCCAGCACGACGGCGTCGGCGGTGTGCGTGCTCACCTCCCCGGTCACCAGGTCGCGGATGACGACTCCCCTGGCCCGGCCGTCCACCACGACGAGGTCGAGCATCTCGGTGCGCGGGTGCATGGTGACGGTGCCGGCCGCGATCTGGCGGGACAGCGCCTGGTAGGCGCCCAGCAGCAGCTGCTGCCCGGTCTGCCCCCGCGCGTAGAAGGTGCGGGAGACCTGCGCCCCGCCGAAGGACCGCGTGTCCAGCAGCCCCCCGTACTCGCGGGCGAAGGGCACCCCCTGGGCGACGCACTGGTCGATGATGGCGGTGCTGATCTCGGCGAGCCGGTACACGTTGGACTCCCTGGCCCGGAAGTCCCCGCCCTTGACGGTGTCGTAGAACAGCCGGTACACGCTGTCCCCGTCGTTGCGGTAGTTCTTGGCCGCGTTGATCCCGCCCTGGGCGGCGATGCTGTGCGCGCGCCGGGGGCTGTCCTGGTAGCAGAAGGACGACACCCGGTAGCCGAGCTCGCCCAGGGTGGCGGCGGCCGAGGCCCCCGCCAGCCCGGTGCCGACCACGATGACCCGCAGCCGCCTGCGGTTGGCCGGGTTCACCAGTCGGGTGCCGAAGCGGGCCCGTTCCCACCGGGTCTCGAGGGGGCCGTCCGGCGCCGCGCGGTCCACCAGCGGTTCGCCTTCGTCGTATCGCACGGGAAACCTCACTCCACCAGGCCGAACAGGACGGCGTACGGGACGGACAGGTAGCCGGCGGTCAACGCGACGGCCACCACCAGGGCGACGGTCCTGGCGAGCGGGCCGTGGCTGGCCCGCACCGTGCCCAGGCTCCGCAACGCGCTCCAGACGCCGTGCCGGACGTGGAGTCCGAGGGCCAGGATCGCGACCGTGTAGATGAGTACGACCCACCACTGCTGGAAACCCGAGGTGACGTTGAGGAACGGTTCCTCCGGCACGCCGTGCGGGTTGAGCCAGCCGACGGTGAGGTCGAGGACGTGGTAGATGACGAAGAGGGCGATGATGACCCCGCCCCACCGCATGGTGCGCGCGGCGTAGCCGCCCTGGACCGGGGGGCGGTGGCGGTAGCCGGACGGTCTGGCCGCCCGCGCCCTCCTCGCGAGCTGGATGGCCGCCGTCATGTGCAGGAGCACGCTGACCAGCAGGACGATCCGGATGGTCCACAGCACTCCGCTCTCGCCGAGGACGGCCGACCCCATCGCGCGCAGCCAGCGGGCGTAGGAGTCGAAGGCCGTCTCCCCGAAGAAGATCTTCAGGTTGCCGACCATGTGCGCCACGACGTAGAAGAAGAGGATGAAGCCGGTGACGGCCATCACCGCCTTCTTGCCCACGCTGGAGGCCCAGAGCCGGCGGAGCGGACCGGATCGGCGCGGGCTCCGGGCGGCGCGGCCAGGCGTCGCTGCCTTACCACTGGTGAGGGTCACGGAGCGACGGTAGGACCAGACACCACGAGTCGTCCAATATATGGAGATTCTGCTGTTGGTAGCCATACGCTATACATCGTGACCCTCCAGCAGCTCGTCTACTTCCTCGCGGTCGCCGAGACCCGCCATTTCACCCGGGCGGCGGACCAGTGCCACGTCGCGCAGCCCTCGTTGAGCAAGCAGATCCGCGCGCTGGAGGGCGAGTTGGGCGCGGCCCTGTTCCGCCGGTCGCGGGGGAACATCACCCTCACCCCGGCCGGGGAGGCGCTGCTCCCGCTCGCCACCCGCATCACCGCCGACGTGGACACGGCCCGCCGGGAGGTGGGCGAACTGGTGGGACTGCGCCGGGGGCGGGTCCAGATCGGCGCGACCCCGAGCCTGTGCCTCACCGTGCTGGCCCCGGTGCTGCGGCGCTTCCACCAGAGCTTCCCCGGGATCAGGCTGGTGGTGGAGGAGGGCGGCTCGCAGGACCTGATCCGGGAGCTGACCCAGGGCCGGCTCGACCTGGCCCTCATCATCACTCCCCCCGGCGGTACCGACCCCGCCCTGTCCACCACGGAGCTGCTGCGGGAGGAGCTGGTGGTCGCCTCGTCGGAGGCCAACCCGCTGCCGAGGCACCCGCTGGACGTCCGGGCGTTGGCCGACCACCCCATGATCATGTTCCGGCCCGGCTACGACCTGCGCACCGTCACGCTCGCCGCGTTCCGCGCGGCCGGCCTCGAACCGCGCATGGTGGTCGAGGGCGGCGAGCTGGACGCGGTCCTCCGCTTCGTCCAGGTCGGGCTCGGCGTCGCGATCGTGCCGAGCATGGTGCTGGCCGACCGCCCCGGGCTGCGCAGGACGCCGCTGGCCGCCCCCGGGCTGTCACGGACGGTGGCGCTGGCGCACCGGGGTGACACGGCGCCGACGCACGCCGCCCGCGCCCTGCGGGACACCCTGTTGGCGGTGCTCGCCGACACCGCCGCCGACGGGCTGCTCGGGCCGGGGGTTCGGGTTCTCGACGGCGCGGTCGACTGACATCCCGGGCCGCGTCGGTGCCGGCCTGGGTCTCAGACGTCCCCGGGGGCCAGCGGGAGCGGCAGGGTGTTCCCGGTGGCGGCCCGCAGGGCGTCCCGCATCGCCTCCCTCGGCGCGACCCGGCCGGTGAACTGCTCGAACTGCCCGAAGGCCTGGTGCAGCAGCATGTCCAACCCGGTGACCAGACGCCCACCGGCGGCGGCGACGGCCGTGCCCACGGGGGTGGGCCACGGGGCGTAGACGACGTCGAAGAGCCACCGCGCCACGGCGAGGTGCTCGGCGTGCCGGTCGGCGGCCCCGGCCGGGACCGTCGAGACCACCAGGTCGGCCTCGGCGGCCAGCGCGCGCAGGGACACCCGGTCGAAGGTGACGACCTCGACGTCGAGCCCGACCCGGCCCGCGCAGGCCACCGTCTCCTCGGCGCGGGCGGCGTCCCGCACCACCAGCGTCACCCCGGACAACCCGAACTCCGCCACCGCCGCCACCGCAGCGTTCGCGGTACCACCCGCGCCGAGGACGAGCCCCGGGCCGCCGGCGGGCCGGTAGCCGGCGGCGCGCAACGCCCCGGTCACCCCGGCGACGTCGGTGCAGTCCGCCCGCCAGCGGGGGCCGCCGTCCTCCGCCACCACGGGGACGAGGGTGTTGGCCGCCCCGACCGCGCGGGCGGTGGCGGTGACCTCGTCGGCGAACCGGAGGGCCGCCCTCTTGCCGGGCATGGTCACCGACAGGCCCGCCCATTCCGGGCCGAGCCCGCGCACCAGGCCCGGCAACCGGACCTCGTCGCACTCGATGCGCCGGTAGCTCCACCCCTCCAGGCCGAGGGCCGCGTAACCGGCCTCGTGCAACACCGGGGAGAGCGAGTGCTCGACCGGGGAACCGAGCACGGCGGCGTGACGCGCCGCGTCACGAGCCGTCACCACACCCCTGCCTCCTGTGCCCGCTGCACGTCCGCCTGGTGCTCGTCCAAGGTGTAGTTGAAGCAGGTGGTGCCGTCCGTCTCGCACTTCACGAAGTACATCCAGTCGCCCTCCTCGGGCTGGGCGGCGGCCTGGAGGGCCTCCACGCTGGGCGCGGAGACCGGCGTGGGCGGCAGCCCGAGGTGCTGGTAGGTGTTGTACGGGTTGGAGGTGTCGGCGCGTTCCTCCGGCCGCGTCCTGATCGCGGACTTGTTGTTCCAGTAGTTGACCGTCGAGTCGTACTCCAGCTTCTGCTGGTCGGCCTGGAGCCGGTTGTAGGTGACGCGGGCGACCTTCGCGAAGTCGCGCTCGACGGCTTCCTTCTCGTTGAGGGAGCCGATGATGAGCACCTCGTAGGGGGTGAAGCCGGTCTCGTTGGTCAGCTCCGGCATGCCGATCGCCTGCATCGACTGCGCGGACCTGCTGATGACGTGGGTCAGGATCTCCTGGGCGTCCCAACCCGGCCGCACCGTGTACATGCCGCGCAGGATCAGGCCCTCCAACCGCCGTTCCGGCGCGGGCGCGGCCGACGCCGGGCCGACCGCCCACTCCGGCACGCCCAACTCGGCCAGGTCGGCGTTGGTGGCGACGTCCCACAGCTCCTCGGTGGAGACGCAGGACTCGGCCCCGTCGGCCTCGTGGCAGCTCGCCTGGGCGAGCAGCGAGATGATGCCCGGGTCGACGTCGCCGTTGGGCAGGTCGACGTCGTGCAGCAGCTTGCCGCCCCGGATCTCGACCTGGCCGAGAGAGCCGCCGTCGAGCAGCATCGACACGGCCGCCTCGCCCGACATCTCCGAGCGCAGTTCGTAGAAGCCCGGCTGGACGCCCCGGGCCCGGGCGTCCTGCTCGGCGGCGACCGTGAAGGCGCGGACGCTGGCGACCACGCCCTCGTCGACCATCGCCTGGCCGATCTGGCTCAGGTTCGCGCCCTCCGGCACCTCGACGATGACGCTGCCGCTGCCCTCGCCCTCGAAGTCCTCGTACCCCCCGATGCCGGACAGCTCCCGCACCCCGTAGTAGGCCCCCACGCCGACCACGCCGAGCAGCAGGACCGCCACGGCGAGGGTGACCACCGACTTCCTGTTCCGCCGCTTGCCCGCGCCGCCCCCTCGGGCGTCACTCGCGCGGTCCTCCTCGGCCTCGTCCTCGAACAAGCCCAGGTCATCGCTCACGAGTTCTCCTCACAGGTATCCGGTTGGGGCCGGAGTGCCGCCGCACGCGCGTCCAGCCAGCCCTGCAGAATCTCCGTGGCAGCGGCCTGGTCGATGACCTGCCGCTGACGCCGCCCTCGGACCCCTAGATCGGACAACATGCGGGTCGCGCTGACGGTGGTGAGCCGCTCATCGGCCAGTTTCACCGGAACCGGTGTCACTCGCTCGGCGATCTTCGCGGCGTAGCGCCTGGCGTAGTCGGCGGAGGCGCCGTGGTCACCGGCCAGGGTCCTGGGCAGTCCGACGACCACCTCCACCACCCCGTGTTCCGCGACGAGCGCGCCGAGCTGGTCGATGTCCCGGTCCGCCGCCTCGTCGCGGGCCAGCGTGGTGAGCGGGGTGGCCAGCACCGGTCCGGGGTCGCTGAGCGCGAGGCCCACCCGGACGGAGCCGACGTCGACCCCGAGGCGGCGCCCCGGTCCGGCGTCGGCGTGCCCCGGGCGGTCCGGGTCACCCGGCCGCCACCGCTTGCCCCGCTCCCGGCGGCTCACCGATCGGCCACCGCACCGGCCAGCCCGACCCGCAGCGCGACGATCGCGTCCGGGATCCCGGCGGGACGCCCGCCGCCGCCCTGGGCCATGTCGGGCTTGCCGCCGCCCCGACCGCCGATGTGCTCGGCGAAGGAGGGGACCAGCTTGCCGGCGGCCACGCCGAGCTCGCGGGCACCGCTGGTGGTCGCCACCACGAAGTTGGCCTTGCCGGCGGCCTGGTCCCCGGAGAAGAGGGCGACGACGCCCGGCCCGGCCCCCAGCCGGTTGCGCACCTCGGTGGCCAGGTTCCGCAGGTCGCCACCCGAGGCACCGCTGACCTCCCTGGCCACCAGGCGGACGCCGTGGACGTCCTCGGCGGCGGCCGCCCACTCCCCCGCCGAGGACAGCAGGGCCGCCGCGCGCAGCTTCTCCAGCTCCTTCTCGGCGGCCCGCAGCCGCTCGACCAGGTTCTCGACCCGGGCGGGCACGTCCTTGCTCGGGATCTTCAACATGCCGGCCACGTTCTGCACGAGGGCGCGTTCCCTGGCCATGAAGCGGAAGGCCTCGATCCCGACGTAGGCCTCGATCCGCCGGGTGCCCGAGCCGACGGAGGACTCGCCGAGCAGGGCGACCGGGCCGATCTGCGCCGAGCGCTCCACGTGGGTGCCACCGCACAGCTCGCGGGACCACTCACCGCCGATCTCGATGACGCGCACGGTCTCGTCGTAGGTCTCCCCGAACAGCGCCAGCGCGCCGAGCCGCTGCGCCTCGGGCATCGAGGTGTAGAGCACGTGCACCGGGAAGTCGCTGCGCACCGCCAGGTTGGAGACCTCCTCGATCTCGCTGCGGGTCTCCGGGGAGAGCCCCCCTGGCCAGGCGAAGTCGAGCCGCAGGTACCCGGGCTTGTTGTAGGAACCGCTCTGCAACGCCGAGGGGCCGAGCACCTCGCGCAGGGCGGCGTGCACCACGTGCGTGCCCGAATGGCCCTGCCGCGCTCCGACTCGCCACTCCGGGTCGACCTTGGCCAGCACCTGCTGGCCCTCGACCAGCTCGCCCCGGCGGACGCGCACCTGGTGCACCCACAGCTTGCGCGCCACCTTCTGGACGTCGACGACCTCGAGTTCGAGGCCGTCGGCCACGATGGTCCCGGCGTCGCTCTCCTGCCCGCCGGACTCCGCGTAGAGGGGGGTGCGGTCGAGGACCAGCTCGACGATGTCGCCCTCGCCGGCGTGCCCGGTGCGCACGCCCTCGCTGAGCACCCCGAGGACGGTGGCCTCGCTCTCCAGCTCCTCGTACCCGGTGAACTCGGTCGCGCCCCGGTCCAGCAGCTCCCGGTACACCGAGCGGTCGCCGTGGCCGGTCTTGCGGGCGGCGGCGTCGGCCTTGGCGCGGGCGCGCTGCTCGGCCATCAACTTGCGGAAGCCGTCCTCGTCGACGGTGAGCCCGGCCTCCGCGGCCATCTCCATGGTGAGGTCGATGGGGAAGCCGTAGGTGTCGTGCAGCTGGAAGGCCTTGTCCCCGGAGAAGGTCGTGCCGCCGGCGGCCTTGGTCTCCCCCGCCGCCAGGTCGAAGATCTTCGACCCGCTGGCCAGCGTGGTGAGGAAGGTGTTCTCCTCGGCGCGCATGACCGCCTCGATGCGGGCGTAGTCGGTGGCCAGCTCGGGGTAGGCCGGGGCCATGGCGTCCCGCACGACCGCGCTGAAGTCGCCGAGCACCGGGTCGGTGACGCCGAGCAGGCGGGCCGACCGCACGATGCGGCGGAGCAGGCGCCGCAGCACGTAGCCCCGGGCCTCGTTCCCGGGGGTCACCCCGTCGGCGATCAGCATGACGCCCGAGCGCGCGTGGTCGGCGATCACCCGGAACCGCACGTCGTCGACCGGGTTGGTCCCGTAGCGGCGCCCGGTCAGCGCCTCGGCCCGCTCGATCACCGGGCGGACCAGGTCGGTCTCGTAGACGTTGTCCACGCCCTGGAGCAGCGCGGCCAGCCGCTCGACACCGAGTCCGGTGTCGATGTTCTTGGCTGGCAGGGTGCCCAGGATCGGGTAGCCCTCCTTGCCCGGCCCCTCGCCTCGGATGTCCTGCATGAACACCAGGTTCCAGATCTCGACGAACCGGTCCTCGTCGACCACCGGGCCGCCGTCGGGGCCGTGGGCGGGGCCCCGGTCGTAGTAGATCTCGGAGCTGGGGCCGCAGGGTCCCGGCACGCCCATCGACCAGAAGTTGTCCTGCATCCCCCGCCGCTGGACGCGCTCCTCCGGCAACCCGGCGATCCGCTTCCACAGGCCGGCGGCCTCGTCGTCGTCGTGGTAGACGGTCACCCAGATGCGGTTCGGGTCCAGGCCGTAGCCACCGTCGGCCTCGGAACCCGTGACCAGGTTCCAGGCGTGCTCGATGGCCCCCTCCTTGAAGTAGTCGCCGAAGGAGAAGTTGCCGGCCATCTGGAAGAAGGTGTTGTGCCGGCTGGTCTTGCCGACCTCGTCGATGTCCCCGGTGCGCACGCACTTCTGGATGCTGGTCGCCCTCGGGTAGGGGGCGGTGGCCTCACCGAGGAAGTAGGGCTTGAACGGCACCATGCCGGCGTTGACGAACAGCAGGGTCGGGTCGTCGAGGATCAGCGAGGCGCTGGGGACGACGGTGTGGCCGGCGCGCTCGAAGTGGTCCAGGAAACGCTTGCGGATCTCGTGGGTCTGCACGATCGGGTTCCTCGCGTGGTGCGGCGCCGCGGGCGCCGGTGGTCGGGACGGTCGGGGGCGGCGGAGGAGGACGGGCGGCGGTGGCCGCCCGGTCTCAGCTCTCCGCCCGACGCGCTCGTCCGCGCCCCGACCGGTCCACGGACCGGGCACGGACCGGCCTGGCCGCGTCCGCCGGAGCGAGTTCGCCGGCGACCGGGCGGAACCGCTCGGTGCGCGCCGAGTACTCGAAGTCGACCCGGCGGGCGGTGGGGAGCCCGGTGCGCCGCTCGACGACGTCGGCCAGCTCACGCTCCCGCTCGTTCATGCCGGCGCGGACCTCCGCGCCGAAGGCACCGACCGCGCTCGCCAGCTCGCTGATCGCCTCGCCGAGGTTGGCGGCCACCCCGGCCGGGGTGGCCTGCCGCGCGGCGGCGGTCGCCCGCCTGCTCAGCGCCACGCCGGCGGCGATTCCGACACCGAACCAGAACATCCTGCTCATCGACGCCCTCCCCGGCGGCCGGACCGACGGGACGGGCGGTCCTCCCCGGCCTTCTTCTTCCCGCGCCGACGAACCGCCTTGCTCACGCCGTAGGACAGAGCCGCCACCTTGACCAGCGGCCCACCGAGGGTCGCGGTGAACAGGGAACTCAGCGCGGAGACGTTGCCCGACACGGTACGCGCGTTCGAGGTGATGCCGTCCACTCGCTCCAACTGGGTGTTGACGTGGGTCAACGTGGTGTTGGCCTCGGTGAACAGGGGTTCGGACTGTTCGTGCGCCTTGCGGATGGCGATGGTCGCCTCGTCCAGCGTCCGCCCCAGCTTGACCAGCGGGATGGCCAGCAGCAACACCAGCAGCACGAACGCGCCGGCAGCCACGAGAGCGGCGATCTGGCCTGCCGACACACATGCCTCCTGGGAAATACGAGAAATGTTCGACAACGGGCGCCGAACGCCCGTCGGGTGAGAAGGCGCCACACTCCACCGCGCTCGTCCACGGGGACGGACGGCGAATCTCACGGGATCAGCGGTCAGGGTACCCCGTCCCGCCTCGGCGGCGGCCAGGAGTCCCCCGCCCGACCAAGATCAGCACGAGCGCTGGCTGAACGTGAGCCGCGACTCAGTTCTTGACAATGTTGATGTTGTGGTTAGCCTAACCTAACAACACGTACGGTGGCCGTTCGGTTACCTGAACGCCCTGATCACCCGCCGGAGGTTCCGTGCCCCAGGTCGCCAGAGCGTCCCTGCTGACCGTCCCGGCCCCACCATCGAGCCCGGAACCCTGGACGCGGTCCGATCCCGTGGCGGAGCTCCTCACCCACCTCACCGCCGTCCGCGAGGACGCCATCCCACCCGGCCGACCGCTGCCGGCCGGTGATCCGGCCGAAGTGCTCGACACCGTCGACCGGCTGCTCGGTCCGCCCCAGCTGCCCGGACGCGGCATCGGCGAGGCCGCCGCCCTGCGCCGGCTCGCGATCGCGCTGTCCGGGTTCGGGGTCGACCTCCGCCACCCCAGGACCGCCGCCCATCTCCAGGCACCGAGCCTGCCGATCGCGGCCGCCGCCGACGCCCTGGTGTCCCTGGCCAACCCCTCCGTCGACACCTACGACTCCGGCCCGTCCGGGGTGGCCGTGGAGCGCTGGGTGGTGCGCACCCTCGCCGGGCTCGCCGGCCTCGGCCCCGCCTCCGACGGGGTGCTCACTCCGGGCGGGTCCCTGTCCAACCTGCTCGGCCTCCTGCTCGCCAGGGACACCGCCGCGGCCCGTCTGGGGATCAACACCCGGCAGGACGGGCTCGCGGCCCTCCCCGGCCCGGTCGTGTTCTGCTCCGAGCTCGCCCACTTCTCCCTGCACCGCGCCTGCGCGGCACTCGGCCTCGGTGAGGCCGCGGTGCACCCGGTCCCGGTCGACCGCCACCGGCGGATGCGACCCGAGGCGCTCGTGCGCGAACTCCGCGACCTCCCCGGCCGGCGGACCCCGGTCGCCGTCGTCGCCACCGCCGGGACCACGGACTTCGGGAGCGTGGACCCGCTGCCCGAACTCGCCGAGATCGCCGCCGACCACGACCTCTGGCTGCACGTCGACGCCGCCCACGGCTTCGGCACCCTCTTCTCCGAACGGCTCTCCCCCCTGCTGGCGGGCATCACCGGCGCCGACTCCATCACCGGCGACCTGCACAAGCTGGGCTGGCAGCCCGCCCCGGCCAGCGTCCTGCTCGTCGCCGACGGCGCCTCCTTCGCGCCGCTGTCCCGGGAGGTCGCCTACCTCAACCCCTCCGACGACGCCGCCGAGGGGTTCGGCGGCCTGCTGGGCCACACCCTCCAGACCACCCGGCGACCCGACGCGGTGAAGATCGCCACCTCCCTGCTCGCCTACGGCCGGGCCCGACTCGGCGCGATGGTCGACCACTGCCACGACCTCGCCAACCACGCCCGGGGCCTGGTGGTCGCCGAACCCCGTCTCGAACTGCTGGCCGAGCCGACGATCAGCACCCTCCTCTTCCGCTACCTGCCCACTCCCGGCGTCGACGCCGACGCCGTGAACGCCGCGCTGCGCCGCGACCTGCTGCGGGACGCGCGGGCACTGGTCGGGCGGAGCGCCGTCACGCTGCACGGGGCCGAGACCGCACCGCTCACCAGCCTCAAACTCACCCTGATCAACCCGGCCGCCGCCACCGAGGACCTCGACGCGATCCTCGCCGCCGTGCTCGACGCCGGAGAACGGGCCGAGGCCGCCTGGAAGGAGCGCTACGCATGACCGAACAGCCCGCCGGCACGGCCGTCGCCGACGATCACGCCCCCCGGCCATCGGAACCTCCCGGCCCCGACCCGCTGTGCGACCCGGACCCGGGCGTCGCGGCCGCGCACGCCCACCTGGAGGCCCTGCTGCGCTGCTGGGTGCGGGAGAAGGCGATCGCCGTACCGGCCACCGGGGAGTTGACCGTGCCGCTCCGGCGCGGCGGCCTCGTGCTGCGCGCCCCGGTGCTGCGCCGCTCACCCACCGAATGGCACCGCTTCGGGCCGGTCCGCCTCACCGGGACCTCAGGGGAGGACGCCGGCGAGGCCGACCCGGTCGTCGTCGCGGCCCTGCTCGCCGACGAGGCCGCCCGGGGCGAGGCCGGCCGGGACCCGGCCAGGGGCGGCGTCGACCCCGGCGAGGTGGCCGACCTCGTGGCCCGGACGGCCGACTCGGTCATCCGCGTCCGGGGGTTCATCCGCCACCACCGGGAGCGCCCGACCGACGAGCGGGACGGCTTCCTGGCGGCCGAGCAGTCCCTGGTGCTGGGGCACCTGCACCACCCGGCGGCCAAGAGCAGGGACGGACTGGCCGAGGAGGAGGCGGCGCGGTACTCGCCGGAACTGCGGGGCTCGTTCCAGCTCCACTGGTTCGCCGTCGACGCCGACCTCGTCTCCCAGGACGCGGTCACCGGCTCGCCCGCGCTCGGCGGCCGCGACACCGCCGCGCTGCTCGCCGAGATCTCCGGCCTGGACACGCCCCCGGCCGGGTGCTCGTCCCCGCCCACCCGTGGCAGGCCGCCGTCGCGGTGCGCCGGCCACGGCTGGAGGCGATGGTGCGCTCGGGCCGCCTCGTGCCGCTCGGCGCCGCCGGCCGGCCGTGGTGGCCCACGTCGAGCGTGCGGACCCTCTACCAGCCCGGCTCCCCCGTCATGCTGAAACTCTCGCTCGGGCTGCGGCTGACCAACTCACGACGCGAGTCGACCCGCACGGAACTCCGGCGGGGACTGGAGGTCCACCGGTTGCTCGACGCCGGCCACGGCGAGGCCACCGAGCGAGCCCACCCGCGCTTCCGGATCATCCGGGACCCGGGCTGGCTGGCCATCGACGACCCAGGCCGACCGGGAGGCCCGGAGGTCACCGGCCTCGACGTCGCCGTGCGCGAGTCCCCGGAGGACATCGCCGAACACCGCTGCCTGGCCGGTCTGGTGGCTCCCCGACCGGGTTGCGGGCCCAGCCTGCTCGGCGGGCTGCTCGCCGGTCGCGGCCCGGCCGCGGCCCGGCGCTGGGTGGTCGACTACACCGACCGGGTGCTCGTGCCCATGCTGCACCTCTACGCCGTGACCGGTATCGGGTTGGAGGCGCACCAGCAGAACACCCTCGTCCGCCTCGACGGCGCCGGGGACGTCGTGGGCGGGGCCTTCCGCGACAACCAGGGTTACTACCTGGCGGCGTCCCGGCTGCCCTCGGTGCTGGCCCGCACCGGGAGCGAGGAGTCCACCCTCGCCGTCGTCGACGACCGCCTCGTCGACGACCGCCTGTCCTACTACCTCCTCCGCAACCAGGCGCTGGCCGTCGTCGGCTGCCTCGGGGAGGAAGGGCTGCTCCCCGAGGAGACGGGCCTGGTCCTGCTCGCCGACCGGCTGCGCGCCGCGCTGCCCGACCTGGCCGCCGCCGGGCCGGACGGCGACCGGCTGGCCCGGCGCTGGCTGGACACCGTCACCCTCCCCTGCAAGGCCAACCTGCTGACCCGGCTCCACGGCATCGACGAGGTCCTCGCCCCACTGGACGCCCAGTCGGTGTACCTGCCGGCCCCCAACCCGCTGACAGGAGCCACCCCGTGAGCAGTCCTCCCACCAGCCCGGCCCCCTCCGACACCTCCGTCCCGGACCGCACCGAGGTGCCGGCTCCCCCGGTCCCGGAGCTCGCCGGGCGCTGGCGACTGCGGGCGATGGCGTCCCCCGGCTCCGGTGCCCGCGCCGCCGAGGACCTCGACCTCGTCTACCAGTGGATGCGCACGCCGCACGTCGCCGCGTTCTGGGCGCAGGCCTGGACCCGTCACCGCTGGGAACAGGAGATCGACGACCAACTCGCCGGTGCCCACTCGCGGCCGGTCCTGGCCCTCCGGGACGGCGTCCCCCTGGGGTACCTGGAGATCTACCGGGTGTGCCGCAACCGCCTGGCCGCCCATTACCCGTTCCTTCCCCATGACGTCGGGGTCCACCTGGCGATCGGGGACCGCGCCCAGCTCGGCCAGGGCCTCGGCCGCGAGCTGCTCGTCGCGCTCGCCACCGCGGTGCTGGCGGAGGAACCGGCCTGCCGCCGGGTGGTGGCCGAACCGGCCGTCGCGAACGTCGGATCGGTCCGGTGCTTCCTGGCCGCCGGGTTCCGCCACCTCGGTGAGATCACGCTGCCCGACAAACTCGCCGCCCTCATGGTGCGTCCCCGTTCCGAAGGAGACCTCCCCACGTGAGCACGTCCCCACCCCGGTCCACCGCTCCGCTGCCGGCCAGCACCGACCTGCTGGCGGTGGGGTGTGGTCCGTTCAACCTCGGACTCGCCGCCCTCGCGTCCACGGTGCACGACCTCGACCTGGTCGTCTGCGAGGAGCACGACGAACTCAGCTGGCACCCGGGGCTGATGTTCGACGACGCGCTGCTCCAGGTCAGCTTCCTCGCGGACCTGGTGACCCTCGTCGACCCCGGGCACCCGTTGTCCTTCCTCCACTACCTCCGGGACCGGGGCCGGCTGTACCGCTTCTACGTGCGGGAACGCTTCCACCCGACCAGGCTGGAGTACCAGGACTACCTCCGCTGGGCCGCGGACCGGTTACCTGCCGTCCGGTTCGGGCACCGGGTGGAGACCGTGACCTGGGACGTCCGTTCCGGCCGCTTCGCCGTCGACGTCCGGGACACCTCGGGAACCACCACCACGGTGCTGGCCCGGGACCTGGTCCTCGGGATCGGCACCGAACCCTCGATCCCCCCGGCACTCGCCGGACTCCCCGCCGAACGTCTGGTGCACAGCGGGGACTACCTGCGCCGCGCCACCGCCGTCGACCAGGCGGGCAGGGTCACCGTGGTGGGCTCCGGGCAGTCCGGAGCGGAGGTCACGCTCGACCTGCTGCGCAGGGCAACCGAGGCCCCGGCGGTGAGCTGGCTGACCAGGACACCCGTGTTCGCCCCGCTCGACTACAGCAAGCTCGTGCTCGAGATGACCACACCCGACTACGTCCGCTACTTCCACGGCCTGGACGGCGCGGTGCGGGACACCCTCGTCGCCGAGCAGTGGCGGCACTACAAGGGCATCTCGGAATCCACCCTGGAGGAGCTGCACGACGCGCTCTACCGGCGGCAGCTGCGCCCGGGATCCGCCGACGTGGAACTCCGTGCCGGCGTCGCCGTGCTCGGAGCCGAGGAGGACCCGTCCGGGGGTGTCGTCCTGACCTGCCACCACGCCGACACCGGCCGGGAGTTCCGGCACCGGACGGACCTGGTCGTCGCGGCGACGGGCTACCGGCACCGCCCCCCGAGCCTCCTCGACCCGCTGACGCCGGCGATCCGCACCGACCACGCGGACCGGCCGGTGGTGCGGCTCGACCACTCCGTCGAGCTCGCCCCCCACGTCACCGGGCGGGTGTTCGTCTCCAACGCCGACCTGCACAGCCACGGGGTGGCCGCGCCCGACCTGGGCATCGGTGCGGTGCGCAACGCGACCATCCTCAACGCCGTCACCGGCCGGGAGTGCTACCCCCCGCCCCGCGACACCGCGTTCACCCGTTTCGCCCCACCGACGCTCGACGGAGGTGCCTGAGGTGGCACGACGCACGACGGAGGGGACCACCGCCGGCTCGGCCCGGCCCGCCCCGGCCGCCGACCCGGCCGAACCCGGTTCGGGTTCCGCCGGGCGCTCCACCCCGGGCGTCCGGGGAACGCGGACACCGGACCGCGACGCGCCGTCGCCCCCCGGGGGCGCCGAGGGCACGTCGAGCGCCGCCCCGGAGGACGCCACACGGAGGGACGGCCCTCCCGTGCCCCGGGACGACCGGCACCCGTCCCCACCGACCCGCACCGCCCTCCGCGCGGCGGCCTGGTCCAGGGCTTCCCGGGCCCTGCTGGCCAAGCTCATCGGGGAACTGTCCTTCGAGGACCTCCTTCGCCCCGCCCGCCAGGAGGACGGCGACCACCTCCTGGAGCTGCCCACCGCCACCTACCTCTTCTCCGCCGACCGCACCGACTTCGGCGGGTGGTCGGTCTGCCCCGGGAGCATCCGCCGCCGGGCCACCGGCCTGCTCGGTGACCGGCTCAC
This sequence comes from Actinoalloteichus caeruleus DSM 43889, assembly GCF_000429185.2. Classification (GTDB taxonomy): domain Bacteria; phylum Actinomycetota; class Actinomycetes; order Mycobacteriales; family Pseudonocardiaceae; genus Actinoalloteichus_B; species Actinoalloteichus_B caeruleus. Next base: position 2,438,697 of record NZ_AUBJ02000001.1, read on the forward strand.
CCAACCGGCGGAGGACGTCCAGCAGTTCCTGCTCGACGCGGCCCCCGTGATCGGGATGCCGCCGGCCACCCTGGCGAACTACCTGTCGGAGCTGACCGCGACGCTCACCGCCGACGTGGAGCTGGCGACGACGGCGCTGCCCGCGAGGACACTCGCCACCCTCGGCCACGCCGAAGTGGAGGGCCACCTCACCGGACACCCCTGGCTGGTGGCGAACAAGGGCCGGGTCGGATTCGCGGCCTCGGACCTGGCCGCCTACGCACCGGAGGCCAGGACCCCGCTGCGGCTGCCGTGGCTGGCCGTCCAGCGGGGGCTCGCCGAGTTCCGCGGCACCCCCGACCTCTCCGAGGACGGCGTGGTGGCCAGCGAACTCGACCAGGACACCCGCGAACGGTTCGCCTCCGTACTCCGCGACGCCGGCCTCGTCCCCGGCACCCACGTGTGGTTCCCGGTCCACCCCTGGCAGCTCGACCACGTGGTGCGCACCCTGTGGGCTCCGGAGCTGGCCACCGGGCGGATCGTCGAACTGGGCACGGCCCCCGACCGGTACCTGCCCACCCAGTCGATCCGGACCATGTCCAACGTGGACAGGCCGGACCGGCTCCAGGTGAAGCTGCCGCTGCGCATCCTGAACACCGCCGTCTGGCGGGGCATCCCGCCGCACTGCACCGTCGCCGCGCCCTCGGTGACGCGGTGGCTGCGGGGCCTCTGGGCCGCCGACGAGCGGTTCGCCGGCTGGGGGGCCACCCTCCTGGGCGAGGTGGCGTCGGTGACGGTGCGGCACCCACGGCTGAGCGCGGCCGGCGAGGTCCCCTACACCTGGTTGGAGACGCTGGGCTGCGTGTGGCGGGAACCCGTGGACCCGCTGCTCGGCCCCGACCAGGGCTGCTGGCCCCTCGCCGCGGTCCTGCACGTCGACCCGCACGGCGGCGACCTGGTGGGTGCCTACCTGGAGGCCGGTGACCACGACGTGGACGCCTGGGTGGCCGCGTTGCTGCGCGTGCTGCTGCGCCCGCTGCTCCACCTGCTCTACCGCTACGGGATCACCGTGAACCCCCACGGGGAGAACGTGCTGATCACCACCGACGCGCGGGGGCTCCCGACCGGGGCGGTGCTCAAGGACCTCATCGACGACGTGAACGTGTCCCTCGACGCGGTCCCCGAGCGCGGCCCCGAACCCGATTCCCACGACAGGGTGCTCCCCAGGAAGCCGTGGCCCGTGCTGCGCCAGTACCTGGTGGACGCGCTGCTGGTCGGCGTCCTCCGCCCCCTGGCGGTCCTGTTGGAGGAGCGGCACGGCCTGGCGCGCCCCCGGCTGTGGGGGCGGGTGCGCGGCGAGATCGACGCCTACCGGCGGCGGTTCCCGGAACTCGCCGACCGGATCGAGGCCGGATCCCTGACGGTGCCGGAGTTCCCCCGGTACCCGCTCAACGGCGACCGCCTCGTCCAGACCGGGTACGCCGAACTCCCCTACCGGCACGCCATCCGCCCGAGGGGGACCGTTCCCAGTCCGCTGCGCGACGTGCCACCGCTCCCACCCCCCGACGGCTGGTGACTCGTGGGGGCGCGACCGGGCCGGCCGGTGGGGCCGCTGGGCCCAGCGCTCCCCGGGCACGCCGACGCCCACCGGGCGGCGACTGTCGACCCGGTGGGCGTCCTCGCGGCGCTCAGGCCGAGGTGGTCACCCGCCGCCTGGCGCGCCAGGCGGCGAAGCCGGCCCGCTCGGCGTCGTCGGCCGACCGGAACCAGATGTCCGCCTTGGTGCGGCGGTAGTAGGGCGAGTCCTCGGTGTGGTAGGTCATGGACCGCTTCTTGGCCTTCACCGGGTAGCCCTCCGGGTGGCCGGTGGCATCGGCCTCCGCGAGCACCGAGTTCGGGTACGGGCCCGTCGAGGGCGTGTCCTCGCGTTCCGGGGTCGCCAGTTCGGTGCCGGCCGGGCCGTCCTCCTCCACGGACGCGTGCGCCCGGCTCCCGTTGGTCGCGGCCCGGCCGTTCAGGTCGGGGTCGGTCCGGGCGCTGGGCACCGACGTCGCGCCGCTGGCGGCCTCCGGTGCGCCGGCTCCGTCGCCCGCACCGGCCACGGCGGCGGCTCCGGCCCGCCGGTCGGATGTGCCCGGGGCACCGTTCGCGGACCCCACGGGCTCCTCCTCGGCGCGGTCGGCCGACGTCTCCTCCTGGTCGGCGACGACGATCACGGAGACGGGTACGTCCCGCAGCGCCTCCGCGTCCCGCTTCTCCCGCTCCGACACGTCCTCCGACCCGTCCTCCGGCTCCTCCAGCCCGTCGGCGGCCGGCCGGTCGGAGCCCGCCACGGGGGCGGCGTCCCGCTCGCCCTCGGAGAGCAGGTGGTCGAGAGGCGCCTGGTCCGTCGCCGAGGTGTTCTCGGCGTCGCCGGCCGCCGCCGCCCCGCTCGCCCGCCTCCGCATCGGGCGGAGCACGAGCAGCGTGACCGCGACCACCCCGAGCGCGAAAGAAACCAGGCACCACAGGAATATCTGGCTGAACAGCCAGCCCATACGCGTTTCCCTCCCTTGAGCACGATCACACCCGATCACCGGAAAGGTCCGCGCGATTCCCGACCGTGCCGATTCCCGGCCGGACCACCGCGGGCTTCTCGGCTGTGGCGTGTCCTCTGGTTTCCACTGGTGGCCACGAACCACCGTTGGCGGCTGTCGTGCGCCGGGCCACCGTCAGCCCGCCCGGTCCGGTGGTCACCGTGTCGCCGCTGACCACCGCGACCTCGGGTTGTCCCGTCCGCTCGGGGACTACCCGCACTGGTCGGGCCGACGCACGGCTTGATCGCCAGCAGGTACTTCATACTTGACTGGCAGCGCCCATGCCAGCGCCAAGACCACAAGGTGTGAGTCCTCCGCCGAATTTCACCAATTCGAGCAAGGAGTTCCGCACTCCCGGTCAGAATTCTCCCCGCTGCATCCCGTACTTCTCACGAACAAGCGACAAGTCCGGTGGCAGCACTCGACATTCTCCGGATCGTGTCACACGCGGTGATCAACAACGGACACGCCCGGGTCGCCGGCCATGCGGACCAGCGACGGCCCGCGACACACCGCGCGGCCGGCCGCACTCGCCGGCCACCTCCGGAGCCCCGCACCCCCGGGGCCGCGCCCGCGACGACACGCACCGGTTCACTGGCCGTCCCGGCCGGCTCCGTCCCCGCTCGACTCGTCGCCGCGCACCACCCGTCGCAGCCGGGGGACCCGGTCGGCGAGGGCCCGTTCCGCTCCCCGGGCCGCCGGCTGGTAGTAGTCGCGGCCGACGAGCTGGTCGGGCGGGTACTGCTGGGTCAGCACGCCCTCGGGCACGTCATGGGGGTACCGGTACCGCTCGGCGTGCCCGAGCCGAGCGGCGCCCGCGTAGTGCCCGTCGCGCAGGTGCGGCGGCACGGCGCCCACCGCCCCCCGGTTCACGTCGGCCACCGCCGCGTCGATCGCCGTGATCACCGCGTTCGACTTCGGGGCGGTCGCCAGGTGGATCGTCGCCTGGGCCAGCGCGAGCCGTGCCTCGGGCATCCCGATGAGCTGCACGGCCTGGGCGGCGGACACGGCGGCGGTGAGGGCCGTCGGATCGGCGAGGCCGATGTCCTCACTGGCGTGCACGACCAGCCGGCGCGCGATGAAGCGCGGGTCCTCCCCTGCGGCGACCATCCTGGCCAGGTAGTGCAGCGCGGCGTCGACGTCCGACCCCCGGATGGACTTGATGAAGGCGCTGGTCACGTCGTAGTGCTGGTCGCCCTGCCGGTCGTAGCGCACGGCGGCCCGGTTCACCGTGTCCTCCACGGTGTCGAGGGTGATCGTGGCCTCCCCGACGGAGTCACTGGCCTCGGCGGCCGCCTCCAGGGCGGTGAGCGCCCTCCTGGCGTCGCCGCCGGCGAGGCGGACCAGGTGGTCCTCGGCGTCGGTGGCGAGCTCCAGCCGTCCCCCCAAGCCCCGTTCCTCGGCCAACGCCCGCCGGACGAGTTCGCGGACCGCCTCGTCCTCGAGCGGCCGCAGCTGGAGGACCAGCGACCGGGAGAGCAGCGGGGCGACCACGGAGAAGAACGGGTTCTCGGTGGTCGCGGCCACGAGCAGGATGATCCGGTCCTCCACCGCACCCAACAGGGCGTCCTGCTGGGTGCGGGAGAAGCGGTGGACCTCGTCGATGAACAGCACCGTCCGCTCGGACCGCCGGCCGAGGCGACGCCGCGCCTCCTCGATGACCGCGCGCACCTCCTTCACCCCGGCGGAGAGCGCGGAGAGCGCGACGAACCGGCGACCGGTGGCGAGCGACACCAGGGAGGCGAGGGTGGTCTTGCCGGTGCCGGGCGGCCCGTACAGCATCACCGAGGCGGGAGCCCCGCCCTCGACCAACCGCCGCAGCGGCGCCCCCGGGTGCAGGAGGTGGTCCTGGCCCACCACCTCGTCCAGCGTGCGGGGTCGCATCCGCACCGGGAGGGGCGCGTTCGCCGCGACCGCCTCGTCGGCGTCCTGCTGGACCTGCGCCTCGAACAGGCCCTCGTCGAAGAGTCCGTCTGCCACGGCGACGACGCTACCCGGCGACCCGGTCGGGTCGGTCCGGCGACCGCCGGGGGGACGCCGTGGTCAGCGGAAGGCCGGGTAGGTGGGCAACTGCTGGGTCTTGAGGCCGAAGTGCGCCCGGATGCCCTCCGCGACCTGCTCGGCGTGCTCCCGCATGGTGGGGCTGAGCCGCTCGTCCCCGGCGAGGCGCTCCCACTGCGTGAGCAGGGTGAGGTACCGCAGGATCGGGTCGCCGTGGTCGTTGGCGGCGGGGACGTCGGCGCTCCGCTCGTTGGCGATGCCCAACAGCTTCCAGGTGGTCAGCCAGGCCCACAGCAGCTGCGCCCTGAGCAGCCACGGCATCAGCACGGCGTCGTCGTCGAGCTCGGGCCACACGGCGCTGACCTCGGACCGCCACGCCGCGAGCATCGCCTGGGACATGCGAGCGGGGATCGCCGAGCCGCACCAGCAGGAGGCGAAGGGCACGCTGAGGTTGACCGCGTCCAGCGCGATGTCGCGCATGCAGCCGCCCTCGAAGTCGAGGAAGCGGACCCCGGAGCTGGTGACGACGCTGTTGTCCGGGCAGATCTCCGAAGGGCTGAACGCGCGGTAGCGGCCGCGCGCGAAGAGGCGGACCTCCTCACCCAACTCCGCCAGCACCGCGTCCGGGGTGTCGACGCCGACCGTCTCGGCCAGCAGGGTCGGCAGCTCGGCCAGCATCCGTTCGGAGTCCTCGACGGCGGCCGGCCGCGCCGGTTCGAGCCCGCCGAGCCGGCGGACCAGGGTGTCGAAGTCCGCTTCCCGCCCGGCCGTGCTGGCGTGGAGGCGACCGAGCCCCCTCGCCCAGGCGAGCAGGGCCGTCTCGGCGGCCCGGGTGTCCGAGCCCTCCAGCCGGTCGGTCAGGGTCGGGGCGCGGCCGAGGTCCTCCAGGATGACCAGCCGCTCGCTGGCGTCCTGACCGACGAGTTCCGGACCCACCCAGGTCTCGGAGGGCAGGGCGGTGAGCAACTGGCAGCTGGCCGCCTCGTGGGCGAAGGGGTCGGCGGCCGCCTCGGGCGCGGGGCCCTGGTAGTGCTTGATCACCAGCGATCGGGGCAGCGAGAACGGGTTCTCGACCACCCTGACCCTGATCACCACAGCGCGGCCGCTGCCGCCCAGGTCCTCCGGGTCGCCCAGCCGCACCGGGGCTCCGAAGCGACGGGACAGCGCGGACTCAGCGGCGGCAACCGTTGGAGTCATCCCAGTGGTTTCTTCGGTTGTGCCGTCGACCGCCGTTGGCCGACCGACCGCAATCTCCAGACTCATCTCTTCCGACCCTACCGCTGTTCGGGTCCTCATTTGGCCACTCTGCGTAGTACATCAAGGTGAATTCGGGGTGTCCGGGCGTGTCGCACCCGGACACCCCGCGTTCCTCATGCCTCCGCGGTCTTCCTGACCGGCTTCGCGTCAACACCGGCCTCCCGGCGCTGCTGGAGGGTGATGGGCGCCGGAGCCTGCGTCAACGGGTCGAAACCGCCTCCCGACTTCGGGAACGCGATGACGTCGCGCAGCGAGTCCGCGCCAGCCAGCAGCATGACGATGCGGTCCCACCCGAAGGCGATGCCGCCGTGCGGCGGGGGGCCGAACTTGAAGGCGTCCAGCAGGAACCCGAACTTCTCCCGCGCGTCCTCGGAACCGATCCCCATGACCTCGAAGACGCGCTCCTGCACGTCGCGCTGGTGGATCCGGATCGAGCCACCGCCGATCTCGTTGCCGTTGCAGACGAGGTCGTAGGCGTAGGCGAGGGCGTGCTCCGGGTCCTGGTCGAACCGGTCGATCCACTCGGGGGTCGGCGAGGTGAAGGCGTGGTGCACCGCCGTCCACCGGCCGGAGCCGACGGCGACGTCGTCGGTCTCGTCGACGGACTCGAACATGGGCGCGTCGGTGACCCAGACGAAGGACCACGCGTCCTCGTCGACCATTCCCGTGCGGCGCGCGATCTCCAGCCTGGCCGCCCCCAGCAGCGCCCGGGCGTCGGAGGGCCGGCCGGCCGCGAAGAAGACGCAGTCGCCGGGAGCGGCGCCGACCGCCTTGGCCAGTCCCTCCCGCTCCCCGTCGGAGAGGTTCTTGGCGACCGGGCCACCCAGGGTGCCGTCCTCGGCGACGAGCACGTAGGCCAGTCCCTTGGCGCCGCGCTGCCTCGCCCAGTCCTGCCAGGCGTCGAGCTGGCGGCGCGGTTGGTCCGCGCCACCCGGCATGACCACGGCGCCCACGTAGGGCGCCTGGAAGACCCGGAAGGTCGTCTCCGAGAAGTACTCGGTCATCTCGGTCAGTTCGAGACCGAACCGCAGGTCCGGCTTGTCCGTCCCGTACCGCGACATGGCCTCGTGGTAGGTGATCCTCGGGATGGGCGTGGTGATCTCGTGGTCCGCCAGCTCGGCCCACAGCGCGGAGACGATGCGCTCGCCGAGCTCGATCACGTCCTCCTGCTCGACGAAGCTCATCTCGATGTCGAGCTGGGTGAACTCCGGCTGCCGGTCGGCCCGGAAGTCCTCGTCCCGGTAGCAGCGCGCGATCTGGTAGTAGCGCTCCACCCCGCCCACCATGAGCAGCTGCTTGAACAGCTGCGGGGACTGCGGCAACGCGTACCAGGAGCCGGGTTGGAGGCGGGCCGGGACGAGGAAGTCCCTGGCGCCCTCGGGAGTGGACCGGGTGAGGGTCGGGGTCTCGACCTCGACGAACCGCCGCTCGTCGAGCACGGAGCGGGCGACGCGGTTGGCCTCGCTGCGCAGCCGCAGCGCGCGGGCGGGACCGGAACGCCGCAGGTCCAGGTACCGGTACCGCAGCCGGACCTCCTCCCCCGCCTCCACGTGCTCGTCGAGCGGGAAGGGCAGCGCGGCCGACTCGGACAACACGTCCAGCTCGGTGACCGTGACCTCGATCTCGCCGGTGGGGATCTCGGGGTTCTCGTTGCCCTCCGGGCGGACGACGACCTCGCCGGTGACCCGCAGGCAGAACTCGGAGCGCAGGCGGTGGGCCCGCTCGGCCATCTCGCCCTCGCGGAAGACCACCTGGGCGACGCCGGAGGCGTCGCGAAGGTCGATGAAGATCACTCCCCCGTGATCGCGACGGCGCGCCACCCACCCGGTGAGGGTGATGGTCTGGCCTACATGCTCGGCGCGCAGGGCGCCGGCCTCATGCGTGCGCAACACGAGTTCGGGTCTCCTTGTCCTGAGATGTGCGTAGGCTGGGTCGCCAGCCAGGTACGCCAGGGTGACCTCAAGAGGCTAGCCAATCCCCGACCACCGCCGTCGAGCAGGTTTCCCGGCCCACGGCCCGGCGACCGCGAATCGCCCGGCCCCCGCGCCGGCGACGGACCGCGGACCCCCGGCCCCGCCTGATCCGGCCGAAGCGTTCCGCCCCCCGAGTGAGGGGCCGATCGCCCGATCGCGCCGCGGCGGCGTCGTCCGTTACGACTAGTTGCAACACCGTCACAGCTTGCTCCGATGAACAGGCGTTACCGACCCCTTGGAGGAGTCCGACGTGACCGATGACAACAGGTCGAAGATCTGGATCCGCAGACACGGCTGGTGGCAACCGCCGCAGCCCTTCACCGAGGACAGCGGCTGGCACCTGTGGCCGGCGGGGCAGGTGCTGAGCCGGTCGCCGCTGTCGGTGATGACCCCCGGCTTCGAGTACTACGTGTGCGACGGCGGCCCCTCCCGGCGCCGGGCCTTACGCCGGCTGGTCCGGGTCGGCAGCGTCTCCCCGCGTTTCGTCGTCACCTCGCTCGACGACGGGTTCGACCAGTTGGGCACCTTCTTCCGCGACCAGGACCGCACCCTCAGCGTCGACGGCTGGTACAAGGACCAGTACACGCGGGACAAGTTCCGCTCACCGAGGAACTTCCACCTGTTGGCCTGGACCTTCGAGGTGGCCGAGACCGTCGCCGTTCCGCTCCCCTCGACGCTGCGGTTCGCCCCGAGCGGGTGGCTGAACCTGGAGCGCGACGCGCTGTCGCCCGCCGAGGTGGGGTGACCGGGAGGGGCGAGCGCCCGGGGCGCGAGCACGGTTCCCGGCCGGCTTCTGGGTCGTGCGGGCGTCCTCCTGGCACGATCTCGCACCCATGCGCCAGGCGACGGCGGCACGCGGTCCCGGGCGGGAGGGGTTCACCCAGATCCGGCGCGCACCAGGTGGGTCATCACCGGCGCGTGCTCGCCCGGCAGGTCGAGGGTGGCGCTGACCTCACCCGCCGCCGCGTCGATCACGGAGATGCTGCTCTCCCGCGCGTTGAGCGCGAAGACCCGTCGCCCGTCCCCCGAGACGGCCAACGCGGTGGGTCCCGCTCCGACCGGGACGGCGGAGGCCGCGCCGGTCTCCCGGTCGACGGCGGAGACGGCGTCCTCGTCGACGCGCACCGCGTAGACCGGGTCGTCGGGTCCCGCCGAGACCGCGGCGTCGCCGTGCGCGACCTCGGTCCGCGCCTCCCAGAGCACCTCGAAGGTGCCCGCGTCGAGGTCGCGGAGGAGCCGCTGGTCACCCTGGTCGACGAGGAGGAGCCGCCCACCGGTCGGGCGGAGCAGCGCCGCCGGCGAGGGCAGCCGGGCGGTGCCCACCGACAGCTCCGCCGCGTCGACGACCAGCACCTCGGGCGCGGCGGCGGCGGGCAACAGGGTCCGCCCGTCGTCCGTGCTGACCGGCCGCAGGGTGCGGACGCCGAGGTCGACCGTGCCGTGGAGCTCGCCCGTCGCCGCGTCGAGCACGGTCAGGGTGTCCCCGGCGACGGCCTTGACGACCAGCATTGACCCGTCGGAGGTGACGTCGAGGTAGAAGGCATCGCGGTCGCGGGCGGGGAAGGTGGCCACCACCCCACCGTCGGCGGTGTCGATCACGGTCACGACGGCCTGGGCGCCGGCGCGCGTCAGGGCGTAGACCCGGCCACCGTCCGGCGAGGCCGCCAGGTCGCTGGGCGGGGCGTCGACCGGGACCGTCCGCACGACGTCCCCGGCGGCCGGGTCGACCACCAGCACGGCGTCGGGGTTCGCCGAGCCCACGTAGAGGCGGTCGCCCCCGTTCCGCTGCTCGGGAAGGGCTGTGCCGTTCGTCCCGGCGGGAGTGGCGGCGGCCGGACGCCCGCCGGGGGCCGTCGGCGCGACGAGCGCGAGGAGCAGCGCGAGCGCGCCGACCGCGACCCGCCGCGCGGTGCGGAGGGGCCGCCTTCCCGGTGCGGGCGCGCCGCGACGGGCACGGGGCCGGGCGGTGTCGGCCACGGAGGTGGGGTCCGGGCGCGGGCGACGACTCGGAGCGGCGGAGCTGCGCATGGGGGTGTCCCTCCGGCTGGGTCACGGACGCGCGGGAAGTGAAGCAAGTTCGGACCGGTTCCGGCGAGCCGCCGCTCCGGTGGGATGCCGAACCTGTCCGGGGAACACTCCGGGCGGGTGACGGGCGAACGGACACGCCCGCGCCCGAGCCGGCGCTCCCGCCGGCGGAGCCCGGAGCTGGGTTCGGCCGCCGCCTCCTCGTCCCCGTCGGCGGCCGGCACGGCGCCCGGGTCCGGGCGCCCCGGAACGCGGTGGGTCAGAGGAGCGTGAGCTGGGTGGCGTGCTCCCGGCTCGGACGGCTGGGCGGGGCCGCCGACGACGTCGCTCCCGAGCCCCGGTGCTCCCCGGGCCGTTCACGGAGCAGGCCGTGGGCACGGGCGGCCAGCCGGACCCGTTCGGCGACGACGCGCTGGTAGGCCTTCGGCGCGTACGCCCCGTCCCGGTACAGCCGTTCGTACCGCTCGACCAGTCCAGGGTGCTCCCGGGCCAGCCACGCCAGGTACCACTCCCGCGCCCCGGGGCGGAGGTGGAGCACCACCGGCGTCACGCTCGTCGCGCCAGCGGCGGCGATCGCGGCCACGGCGCTGTCGATCCGCTCCGCCGAATCCCCCAGGCCGGGGAGGATCGGGGCCATCAGCACACCGCACCCCACCCCGGCGTCGGTCAGCCGGCGCACGGCGTCCAGCCGCGCTCGGGGGGAGGGGGTGCCCGGCTCCACCGAACGCCACAGCCGCTCGTCGAGGTGACCCACCGACATCGACACCGAGACGGAGGTGCGGCGGGCGGCGCGCTCGAGGAGGTCCAGGTCCCGCAGGAGCAGCGTGCCCTTGGTGAGGACGGAGAAGGGGTTGCCCGCGTCGGCCAAGGCTCCCAGGATGTCGCGCATCAACCGGTAGCGGCCCTCCGCCCGCTGGTAGGGGTCCGTGCTGGTGCCCATCGCCACGTGCTCCCCCGTCCAGCCCGGTCTGGCCAGTTCCCTGCGGAGCACCTCGCCGGCGTTGACCTTGACGATGACCCGGGTGTCGAAGTCGTGGCCGGCGTCCAGGTCGAGGTAGGTGTGGGTCCGCCGGGCGAAGCAGTAGACGCAGGCGTGGGTGCACCCCCGGTAGGGGTTGACCGTCCAGCCGAAGGGCATCGACCCGCCCGGTACCCGGTTGAGGACGCTCCTGGCCATCACCTCGTAGAAGGTGATGCCCGCGAACTCCGGCGTCGTGGTCTCGCGGAGGAACCCGTGGAGCCGTAGCGGCTGTTCCATGCCGGGGAGCACCGCCTCGCTCCGGGCCGCTCCGTCCGCCCGCTGTCCGTCCCATCGCACGGCGAGCATTCGAACACACATTCGAGCGACGGACAACGAGCACCCGGTTGCGACGCATGTAAGATCTCACTTACAGGTGACACTCCACCAGTTCACCAGTCAGTCAAGCGAGGGCACCGGACCCGGGCGGTCGCGCACCGCCGGCCGAGGGGACTCGTCCTCCTCGTGCGCCCCTCACCGACCACCGGGAGCACCGACATGACCGATTCGCGTCTCCACTCGCCGGGAACGCTGAAGGACCACCGTGCCCGCCCGGCCGTCGGCGGGACGACATCCGACCCGGCCGAACCACCGCCGTTACCCGAGGACCGGGGCCGCACCGCCGGGCGACGGCGGGAACCGCCGATGAGCGCTCCGACACGGGCACGTCCCCGGCCTCACCTGCCCGCCCGGGACGTCAGGGCGGACGCGGGAGCCACCGCCCCGGGAGCCGCGCCACCCGCCGCGGGCATCACCGCCCTCCGACCATCGACGGCCAGGCCGGGCCGGGACCGCCTGGTGGACCTGCTGCGCGCCTGGGGAACGATCTGCGTGATCGTGATGCACTGGGTCATCCCGGAGGTGGCCTGGAACGGGCATCAGCTGGAGATCGGCAACGCCCTCGTCCACGGGTGGGGCTGGCTGGCCACCTGGGCGTTCCAGGTCATCCCGCTGATGTTCTTCGCCTCCGGCTGCGCCACCCACCTCCAGCTCAGCCGCCGCCCGCGCCCGACCCTGTCCTTCGTCCGGGCTCGGATCCGACGTCTGCTCCCGCCCGTCGCGGTGTTCGCCGCGTTCTGGATCGCCGCCGCCGTCGTGTTGCCCCTCATCGGGGTCCCGACGTCGGCCGCGCACTCGGCGGCGACGCTCGCACCGCAGCTCCTGTGGTACCTGGGCGTCTACCTGATCCTGCTGCTGCTGTCGCCGCTGCTGTTCCGCGCCTTCGCGCGGTTCGGCCACCGGCTGACCCTCGCGGTGGCCGCCGGCGCGGCGCTGGTCGACCTCGCGCGCTTCACCCTGGACCTGCCGGTGCTCGGCCTGATCAACATCGTGTTGGTCTGGGCGGTCCCGTACCTGCTCGGCTACGCCTACGCGGCCGGTCCGCTGACCACGATCCCCCGCGGCACGCTCCTGGTCGGCGCCCTCGGGAGCCTGGCCCTGCTCGCGCTGCTGGTGGCGGTTGGGCCCTACCCGGCCAGCATGGTCGGTATGCCGGGCGCCCCGCTGTCGAACATGAACCCGCCGACGGTCTGCCTGCTCGCCCTGACCGGGCTGCACCTGTCGCTCGCGCTGCTGTGGCGGCGACGCCTGGAACGGCTGGCCGCCCGCCCCACGGTGGCCGCCCTGGTCGGCTGGATCGGGCGGCACAGCATGACGCTGTACCTGTGGCACCTCACCGCGATGTTCTTCGTCATCGGCGCTGCGCTGTTCGCGCTGGACCTGCACCTGCCCGACAGCTGGAGCACCCAGTGGTGGCTGACCCGTGCGCTCTGGTTCGGCGCGGCCGGCCTGGTCCTCGCCGTGCTGGTGCTGGCCTTTCGGCGCGCTGAGCTGCGCCGGCCCCCTCGGCCGGGGACCCGCCCCTCCCCCGTTCCCCTCTCCCCTGTTCTCCCCGCCCCGGTGGACCTCATCGGCCCCGAGCTGCCGTCGGCGGGAGGCGGCGCCGGGCTGCGAGCCCGGACCAACGCCGCACCCGCCGTCCAGCCGGTCCACAGCGCCCGCTGGGACCAGCGCCGGTGACGGCGGGCACGCTGCCCGGTCCGGACCTAGGATGAGCCGGCGGCGCTGATCGGTCCCGCGTCGCGGCCGACGCACCCCGGCGGTCCTCGGACCGCCCACGCGTGCCCAGGGGACGCGCCGCCACCGGCCCGACCAGCACGGAGGGGAGGACCCGGCGCTCCCGCCGCGCGAAGCGGCGGCCGTCGGCGAGTCTGGATGAACGGCAACGGCGACCAGGACTGGTTCCGCTCGGCGGGAACCCCCGCCCCCGGCCGGGAGCACCCCCCGGAGAGCGCCACCGAACGCACCGACGAGCTACCACCTGTCGCCGGTTCCCCCCACCGGGACGGCCGGCCCAGGAGCAGTCGTCGACCAGCGGGTGCGGGCCACGGGCGAGGCGACCTCCCCGGCACGTCGGTGCCCGGCGGAACCGGTGAGACCGGGGAGACCGGGGAGACCGGGGAGCCGCCGTCCGCCCCACCGCCCGACCCGAGGCCGGGGTCCCGGTCCTCCACCGGCGCGGGGCGTGCCGAGGCGCCGACCTCAGCGCCGGGCGGCACCCGACGGGCCCGGCCCCGGCCGGACGACGGCTCCGAACCGGGTACGGCGCCACGACGTGAGCGGCGGGGCGCCGGGGCCGAGCGGGACCGCGCCGGCCGAGCCCGCCCAGGAGGACGGCCGGCGACCCCCGGTGGAGGGGCTGGCCGCGTCCGAGGGAGGCGGCCGGCGGAGGGGAACCCGGCCCCCGGTGGTGGCGGGGGCGGATCCGGCCCACCGCCGCAGGGCCCGCCCCCAGCCGGGCACGGACACGGGCACGGGCACGGGCCGAGCACCCCTGCCTCGCGCCGGGTCCGGCTGCTGCTGGCCTGGCTCCTCACCCCGTGCCTGCTGGCCGCCCTGGGCGGCATGGTGTGGCTCTACCCCTCCGGGTACGAGTCGCCCAACCCCTCCGAACTGGGCTTCGGCGCCGAACCGGTGAACGGCGACATCACCGCCACGGCGGCGTCCTCGTGCCAGACGAGCCTGGCCGAACCCGGCGCGAACCCCCCACCTCCCGCGCCGCCGCCAGGAGGTGGCGACCAGGACTGCGTGCGGCTGGACGTGACCCTCACCAGCGGTGAGGGGGCGGGGCGGGTCATCACGCAGGTCCTGCCCGTCGAACCCGGCACCCCGCGCTTCGCGGTCGGGGACCAGGTGGTGCTCTCCTACGCGGGCAGCGAGCCGGACAACCCGATGTCCTACCAGGTCGTGGACTACCAGCGCGGGCCGGCGTTGGCCTGGCTCGCGGCGCTGTTCGCGCTGTCCGTCGTGCTGCTCGCCAGGTGGAAGGGACTGACCTCCCTCCTCGGACTGGCGCTCAGCTTCCTCGTGCTCGTCTTCTTCGTGCTCCCCGCGATCCTCGCCGGGCAGGACGCCGTCCTGGTCGGTGTCGTCGGCTCCGGCGTGATCATGTTCATCGTCCTGTACCTCGCGCACGGCTTCTCCGCCCGGACCTCGACGGCGGTGCTGGGCACGTTGCTCAGCCTCGGCCTGATCGCCCTGCTCGGGGTGTTCTTCGCCTCGACGACCCGGCTCACCGGCCTGGACGACGAGACCACCAACCTCATCACCATCGTCGGCGGCAGCATCGACCCGCGCGGTCTCCTCCTCGCCGGTGCACTGATCGGCGCGCTCGGCGTGCTCGACGACGTCACCGTCACCCAGACCAGCGCGGTCTGGGAGCTCCGCGCCGCGAACCCCGCCCTGGGGTGGCGGCAGCTGTACGCGGCCGGGCTGCGCATCGGTCGGGACCACATCTCGGCGGCGGTGAACACGCTCGCCCTGGCCTACGCGGGTGCCGCGCTGCCGATGCTCCTCGCCTACTCGCTCTCCGGGATCGACTTCGGCACGCTCGTCGGCGCCCAGGTGGTGGCGCAGGAGATCGTCCGAACCCTCGTGGGCAGCATCGGCCTGGTCGCCGCGGTCCCGATCACCACGGCGATCGCGGCCGTCGTCGCCTCCCGGGAGGACCCGCCGAACCCCGGCGACCGCACCCCCCGGTCCGACCCCGGCCCCGAGGACGGCGGCGGCACCGAGCAGGAGGACGGGAACGGGGACGGTCCCGCCGGCGGCACGTCGGACACCCGGGAGCGGACGGGGGAACGGGCGCCTTCCGAGGCCGGCGGTCGGCGCCGGCGCTCGGAACCGGACCACCGCCCCCCGTCCTCCTCCCCGGCGGAGCGACCGCCGCGGCGGGACCGCCGGGATCAGTCCAGGGCGGCGACGAAGCGGGCGACCGCGTCGGAGCCGATCCGCCGGGGCACCCGACCAGCCGGCACCAACGACGCCAGCTGGTAGAGGGGCCGGTCGGCGGCGGCCTCCCCACGCGCGTCGGCCCGGAGCTGGGCGATCAACAACTGGGACAGGACCAGCGCCCGGGTGTCCCCCGTGGCCGCGAGGGCGTCCGCGAGACGCCGCAGCTCGTACACGCCCAGTTCCCGGCCGCCGGAACCCGCGTAGAGGGCCACGGCCACGTTGACCAGCCGCCGCCGTGGTCCGCCCTGGACCAGGACGCCGATGGTCCGCACACCCCGCTGGTCGGCGACCAGCACCGTGATGTCGGTCAGCTCGGCCAGGTCGACGGTCCGCGTGCCCAGGGCGCGCACGGAGAGCTCCGAGCCCGAGAGCCAACACCGACGGCGCGACTCCGCCCAGGCGAGGAGCAACAGCGGAACGGCGACGACCGCCGCCGCCACCAGACCGGCGGTGCGCCCCCCGACCAGGCCGAACAGGCCGCCCAGGGCGGCCCCGACGAGCACAGCGCCGATCCCGACCGACTTCGCCCGTTTGCGGAGGAACTCCGGCGGGAGCAGGTCGAGCGGGATGCGGTCGGTCTCGGCTGCCCGCTCACTCACCCGGCCAACGCCTCCTTCACGGTGGTGAGCAGCTCGGCACGCCCGACGGCGCGCTGGGACCCGTCCCGGAGGTCCTTGAGCTGCACCTCGTCCTGCTCCAGGTCCCGGTCCCCCGCGACGACGGCCAACCGGGCCCCCGAACGCCCGGCGGCCTTCATGGCCCCCTTGAGCCCCTTGCCCCCGTAGGCGAGGTCGACCCGGACCCCGGCGCCGCGCAGCGCCGCCGCGATCCGCACCAGCTGCCGCTTCGCCGCCTGCCCCAGGGGGACGCAGTAGACCTCGCAGCGGGCCTCGTCCCCAACGGCCAGCCCCTCGGCGCGCGCCGCGAGCAGGGTCCGGTCGACCCCCAACCCGAAACCGATGCCGGACAGCTCCTGACCACCCAACTGGGCCATCAGGCCGTCGTAGCGGCCACCGCCGCCGATACCGGACTGCGCGCCCAGTCCGTCGTGGACGAACTCGAAGGCGGTCTTGGTGTAGTAGTCGAGGCCCCGGACCAGGCGCGGGTTCTCGGTGAACTTCACCCCCAGCCCGGTCAGGTGTTCCTTGACCTCCTCGTAGTGCTCACGGCACTCCGGCGAGAGGTGGTCCACCATCAGGGGAGCGTCGGCCAGCAGCTCCCGCACCTCCGGTCGCTTGTCGTCGAGCACCCGCAGGGGGTTGATCTCGGCGCGCCGGCGGGTCTCCTCGTCCAACGGAAGGGCCCGCAGGAACTCCTGGAGCCGCTCCCGGTACTCGGGGCGGCAGGTCGAGTCACCCAGGCTGGTCAGTTCCAGCCGGTACCCCGTCAGGCCGAGCGCCCGGTAGCCCGCGTCGGCGACCGCGATGACCTCCGCGTCCAGCGCGGGGTCGTCCACGCCGATCGCCTCGACGCCGACCTGGAGCAGCTGCCGGTACCGGCCGGCCTGCGGGCGCTCGTAACGGAAGAACTGCCCCGTGTAGTACAGCTTCACGGGCAGCTGTCCCCGGTCCAGGCCGTGCTCGATGACGGCGCGCATCACCCCGGCCGTGCCCTCGGGGCGCAGGGTCACCGACCGGCCGCCCCGGTCGGTGAAGGTGTACATCTCCTTGCTGACCACGTCGGTCGACTCGCCGACGCCCCGCGCGAAGAGGGCGGTGTCCTCGAAGACGGGCAGCTCGACGTAGCCGTAGCCGGCGCGTCGCGCGGCTTCGGCGAGGGTGTCGCGGACGGTCAGCAGCGCGGCGGACTCCGGCGGCAGGTAGTCCGGGATGCCTCGGGGTGCGGTGAAGGCGGTCATGGTGTGCGGATCACAGTCCTCTGCGCAGGAAGGGGTTGACGGCACGCTCGCGGCCGATGGTCGTGGTCGGTCCGTGGCCGGGCAGCACGGTCGTCTCGTCTGGCAGCGTCAACACCCTGGTCCGCAGGGTCGTCAGCATCCGCTCGTGGTCGCCGCCGGGGAGGTCCGTCCGCCCGATCGAACCGGCGAAGAGGGTGTCCCCCGACAACATCAGACGGTCCGGACCGTCGCCTCCCGGCGGGCCGGTGTGGAAGCACACCGACCCGCCGGTATGGCCTGGCGTGTGGTCCACCCCGATCGACAGGCCACCGAACTCGAGGGTGGCGCCGTCCGCGAGGTCCCGGACCTCCGCCGGCTCGCTCATCTCCAGTCGCCCACCCAGCAGCGCGGCGACGTCCGGTCCGAGTCCCCGCAGCGGGTCGGCCAGCATCGGCCGGTCGTCGGGGTGGACCCACACCGGAACCCCGTACTCCTCGCAGATCGAGGCGGCGGAGTAGGAGTGGTCGAAGTGCCCGTGGGTGAGCAGCACCGCCAGCGGGGTCAGCCGGTGGGTGCGGAGCCGTTCGGCCAGCGGCTCCCCGACCTCCTGGCCGGGGTCGACGATGACGCAGCCCTCGCCCTCCGCCGGTGCCAGCAGGTAGCAGTTGGCCTGGAGCGGACCGGCCGGGAAGCCGACGACGAGCACGCGAGAACCTCCAGCGGGGTGGTGTCCGTGGTCGCGTCGCGTGACGGTCCGGCACACCGTGTGAGCGCCGGGCAGCGCGGAGCGACCCGCCACAGCCTAGCCAACCGGTGTGGCCACCTCGGTTGGCATCTCGTCCCGGCTCCCGCTCCGGCCTCGACCCGACGACCCGGGTGGGTGCCGACGCGCCGGGGACGCGCGTGCGGTGTCACCGGCGAAGGCGTGCGGTGTCACCGGCGGAGGCGTGCGGTGTCACCGGCGGAGGCACGGCACGAACCCGGTCCGGGTGGTGGCCCGCCACGACGTCGAGGAGGGGGCATGGCGGCGGCCCACCGGAGCCGGGCGCCACGGTCGCGACCGGCTCGGGGCCGTCGGCGGTCGGCGCAACGGTGCGGTCCCTCCCGGCCCGTCCCCCGACCTCCCGCCCCCGCCGGCCGGAGGTCGTCCGCCCCCGGCCCGGCGCGCTCCCCACCGCCCTGCCCGCGCCGCCACGGGTCGGAGTCGACTGCCCCGACCGCACCAGGCACGAACCTCTCACTACGCTCGTACGGCTTCTCGACATAGACTCACCGGCTGCCACCGCCGTGTCGATCCCTGGGAGGGAGCGAGGTGCCGAGCAACGAGCAACGCCGCCAGGCAGCCAAACGCAAGCTGGAGCGCCAGCTGGAACGCCGGGCACAACGGGCCAAGCGCCGCCGCACGATCGGCGTCAGCGCCACCGTGCTGGGGACCGTGCTGGTCGTCGGTCTGGTCTACTTCCTGGCCACGATGGGCGGTGGCGACGACGAGCAGACCGCCTCGGACGCCACCGACCCCGCCACCAGCGGCGAACCCGAGATGCCCGAGGCGGTGACCACGGAGGGCCCCTGCGCCTACATCGAGGCCGAGCAGCCGCCCGTCGACGGCCTGCCCGAGGTCGGGATGCCGGAGGACCCGGACCCGACGCCCTCGGAGGGCACCGTCTCGGTGACCCTCGGCACGAACGAGGGCGAGATCCCGCTGACCCTCGACCGTGAGCAGGCGCCGTGCACGGTGCAGAGCTTCCTGCACCTCGCGGAGAGCGGCTACTTCGACGCCTCCCCCTGCCACCGGCTGGTGGACAGCACCGACGCCCTCGAGGTCCTCCAGTGCGGCGACCCGAGCGGCACCGGCATGGGCGGCCCCGGGTACAACGTCCCGGACGAGATCGACCCGGAGCAGACCTACCCGCGCGGCACGCTGGCGATGGCCAACTCCGGCGCCCCGAACAGCGGCGGCAGCCAGTTCTTCATGGTCTACGGCGACTCCAACGCCCTGGGCCCGCAGTACACGGTGTTCGGCTCCATCGACGAGGGCGGGCTCGAGGTCGTCGACGAGATCGCGGCCGCCGGTCACGACGGCTCCATGGAGGCGCAGGCGGGCGGTGGCGCACCCAACACCGAGGTGACCATCGAGACCGTCACCATCGCGAGCTGAGCCACCCGGACGAACGACGTCCCCCGAGGCCCGGCCGCCGCACGGCGGCCGGGCCTCGTCGTGCCCGGGGGTCGCTCGCGCGGTGGTGCCGGCCGACGCGCCGGACGAGCCCGCCCTACCCACCAGGCGGGGGACGGAGCGACAGCCCGCCGGTCGTACCGGAAGGGGAGGGCCACCACCAGCGCCCCGCCTCCAGCGCGGGTCACGGCCGGGGCCGGGCGACAGGCCCGCCGGCATCCGCCGCGCGAGCCGGGCCGCGTTGGGGTGCCGCGCTCCACCGGCGGCGGGGTGCCCAGCACCGGGGAAGCGCGCGGGGCTCCCGCTCAGCCCACCGAGGTCACCCGGTAGACGTCGTAGACACCCTCGATGTTGCGCACCGCCTTGAGCACGTGACCGAGGTGCTTCGGGTCGCCCATCTCGAAGGAGAAGCGGCTGACCGCCACCCGGTCGCGGGAGGTGGTGACGGACGCGGAGAGGATGTTCACCCGCTCGTCGGCCAGGATCTTGGTGACGTCGGAGAGCAGCCGGTGCCGGTCCAGGGCCTCCACCTGGATGGCGACGAGGAAGACCGAGGACGCCGAGGGCGCCCACTCCACGTCGACGAGCCGTTCGGGGGCCGCGCGCAGGTCGTCGGCGTTGGTGCAGTCGGTGCGGTGCACGCTGACCCCGCCGCCCCTGGTGACGAACCCGAGGATCTCGTCGCCCGGGACCGGGGTGCAGCACCGGGCCAGCTTCACCCAGATGTCGCGCATCCCCTTGACCGTCACGCCGGCGTCCCCGGTGACCCGCCGCCGGTGCGGCACGGTGGAGGGCGTGGACCGCTCGGCCAGCTCCTCCTCGGCGTGCTCCTCGCCGCCCACCAGGGCCATCAACCGTTGCACGACGTGCTTGGCGGAGGACTGGTTCTCCCCGACGGCCGCGTACAGCGTGCTGATGTCGGTGTAGTGCAGCTCCCGCGCGACGGCGCCGATCGTGTCGGCCGAGACCAGCCGTTGGAGCGGCAGGCCCACCCGGCGGAGTTCCTTGGCGATCGCCTCCTTGCCGGTCTCGATCGCCTCCTCCCGGCGTTCCTTGGCGAACCACTGCTTGATCTTCGCCTTGGCCCGGGGCGAGGAGACGAACGACAACCAGTCGCGGCTGGGTCCCGCGCCTTCCGCCTTCGAGGTGAAGATCTCGACGACCTCACCGTTCTCCAGGGTCCGCTCGAGCGCGACCAGCCGCCCGTTCACCCGGGCACCGATGCAGCGGTGCCCCACCTCGGTGTGCACGGCGTAGGCGAAGTCGACCGGGGTCGAGCCGGTCGGCAGGGTGACGACGTCCCCCTTGGGGGTGAAGACGAAGATCTCGCGGGCCGCCAGGTCGTACCGCAGGGACTCCAGGAAGTCGCCGGGGTCGGCCGCCTCCCGCTGCCAGTCCAGGAGCTGCCGCATCCAGGCCATCTCGTCGACCTCGACGGCCTTGCCCCGATGGGTGCCCTTGGTCTCCTTGTACCGCCAGTGCGCGGCGATGCCGTACTCGGCCGTCCGGTGCATCTCGTGGGTCCGGATCTGCACCTCCAGCGGTTTCCCGTCCGGACCGATGACCGTGGTGTGCAGCGACTGGTAGACGCCGAAGCGCGGTTGGGCGACGTAGTCCTTGAAGCGCCCGGGCATCGGCTGCCACAGCGCGTGCACCACGCCCATCGCCGCGTAGCAGTCGCGGACCTCGTCGACCAGGATGCGCACCCCGACCAGGTCGTGGATGTCGTCGAAGTCCCGTCCCCGGACGATCATCTTCTGGTTGATCGAGTAGTAGTGCTTGGGGCGGCCCTCGACCTTGGCGCCGATGCGGGCCAGGTCGAGGTTGGCCGACACCTGCTGGATGACCTCCCGCAGGTAGGTGTCCCGGGACGGGGCGCGGTTGGCGACCAGGCGGACGATCTCGTCGTACTTCTTGGGCTGGAGGATCGCGAAGGCGAGGTCCTCCAGCTCCCACTTCACGGTCGCCATGCCGAGCCGGTGGGCCAGCGGGGCCAGGACCTCCAGGGTCTCCTTGGCCTTCCTGGCCTGCTTCTCCGGCGGCAGGAAGCGCATCGTCCGCATGTTGTGCAACCGGTCGGCCAGCTTGATGACCAGCACCCTCGGGTCGCGGGCCATCGCGATGACCATCTTGCGGATCGTCTCGGCCTCGGCGGCCGCTCCCAGCTTGACCTTGTCGAGCTTGGTCACGCCGTCGACGAGGTGCGCCACCTCGTCACCGAAGTCCGCGCTCAACCGCTCCAGGGAGTAGTCGGTGTCCTCCACCGTGTCGTGCAGGAGCGCGGCGACCAGCGTCGTGGTGTCCATCCCCAGCTCGGCCAGGATCGTGGACACGGCCAGCGGGTGGGTGATGTAGGGGTCGCCGGACTTGCGGCGCTGGGAGCGGTGCTTCTCCTCGGCGACGTCGTAGGCGCGCTGCAACAGCGCCAGGTCGGCCTTGGGGTGCAGCTCGCGGTGGACGGTGGCCAGCGGTTCCAGCACCTGCTTGACGGAGGAGGACCGTTGCGCGGTGATCCTCCTGGCCAGCCGAGCCCGGACACGTCGGGTCGCCGACGGCTGCCGGTTTCCCGTCGCGGGGACGGCCGCCGTGGTCGCACGCTCGACGTCCTGACTCAACGGCACGCTCCAGGCTCTTCTCGACGTTCTGCTCGGCCCGCCTGCCGGCGGTCCGCCCGCTTGTGCCCCGAAGCACCTCCGGACACTGAGAATAACGCCGGGGCTGGCCGAGGTCTTCCGCCAGGTCGGACTCGCCGACGAACGGTCCTCACCAGGCGGCGGGACGCCCGGGCGTCACCCTCGTGCCGCGACCCGACGAACGCCTGTCGGCCTCCCACCGTCGGTGGAAGGCCAACCACGGGCGTCTCCTGGAGAACCCGGGCCCGACGAGCCCGGGCAACCGGGTCAGTCGTCCTTCTTGCCGTCCTTGGCGCCGACGGAGGTCGTGGCCTTCTCGGCGTCCGAACCGTCCTTGTCGTCGGCCAGCTCGCTGGCCAGGCCGTTGGTCTCGGGCAGCCCGACGGTCTCGTCGGTGGACTCGCTGGTGGCCTCCGAGGCCTCGGCCGGCGGCTGCACGCGCTCACGGACGGCCGCGCGCACCCAGGTGGTCACCACGCCGGGGGCCACCTCCAGGCCGATCGTCTCGTCATCGCTGGTGTCCGCGACGGTGGCGTAGAGCCCCGAGGTGGTCATGACCTTGTCGCCGACCTCCAGCGAGCCCTGGAGCTGCTGCATCTCCTGCATGGCCTTCTTCTGCTTCCGGCTCGCCAGGAACAGCGGCAGCACGATGAGCAGCAGGAAAAGCGGAAGGATGAAGGATTCCATCATTCTCCGTTCGGGGACGCCCACGCGGGTTGACACGTCCGATTGTTCGGGTTTGCGATTCCCAGTGTGCCAGTCCCCGAGAGGTCCTCCGCGTTCCGCCCCTTACCGGGAGCACACACTCCGTTCGTGCGCGTGCACCGAATCGCCGTGCGTCACCACTCTAACCCTCGCCGCCAGGGGCGGTCCGCCCCGCGGTCTGCGCGGCCGCCGCGTCCTCCGGCGGGAGCAGGCCCAGGTGTTCCCAGGCCGCGGCCGTGGCGACCCGGCCGCGGGGGGTCCTGGCGAGCATGCCCGCCCGCACCAGGTACGGCTCGCAGACCTCCTCGACCGTCCCCGGCTCCTCCCCGACGGCGACGGCGAGCGTCGAGACCCCGACCGGGCCTCCCCCGAAGGACCGCACCAGGGCGGTGAGCACGGCCCGGTCCAGCCGGTCCAGTCCCAGTTCGTCGACGTCGTACACCAGCAGGGCGGCCCGCGCGGTCTCCACGGTGACG
Source organism: Actinoalloteichus caeruleus DSM 43889 (assembly GCF_000429185.2). GTDB lineage: Bacteria > Actinomycetota > Actinomycetes > Mycobacteriales > Pseudonocardiaceae > Actinoalloteichus_B > Actinoalloteichus_B caeruleus. Next base: position 2,461,646 of record NZ_AUBJ02000001.1, read on the forward strand.
GCGCCGTCCGAACGGACCTCCGCGTAGTCGCGGACCCGGCGGAGCAGCCGGTTGGCGATCCGGGGCGTGCCCCGTGAGCGCCCGGCGATCTCCCGGGCGCCGTCGGGTCGGAGGTCGACCCCGAGGATGCTGGCGGAACGGGTGATGATCCGCTCCAGCTCCGCCGGGGAGTAGAACTCCATGTGGGCGGTGAACCCGAAGCGGTCCCGCAGGGGACCGGTGAGCGCCCCCGACCTGGTGGTGGCGCCGACCAGGGTGAACGGCGCGATCTCCAGCGGGATGCTGGTGGCGCCCGGCCCCTTGCCGACGACCACGTCAACCCGGAAGTCCTCCATCGCCAGGTACAGCATCTCCTCCGCCGGCCGGGCCACCCGGTGGATCTCGTCGATGAAGAGCACGTCGCCCTCGGCCAGGTTGGAGAGCATGGCGGCGAGATCCCCGGCCCGCTCCAGGGCGGGCCCCGAGGTCATCCGCACCGAGGCGCCCAGCTCCGCCCCGATGATCATCGCCATGCTGGTCTTGCCGAGTCCGGGCGGCCCGGAGAGCAACACGTGGTCGGGAGGGGCACCCCGGTTCCTGGCCCCGGTCAGGACGAGCTCGAGCTGCTCGCGCACCCGGGGCTGCCCGACGAACTCCGGCAGCGACCGGGGCCGCAGTGTGGCCTCGACATCCCGGTCCCCGGGTTCCGCGCTGGTCGACAGCGCGTCCTCGCCGCCCCGCTGACCGGCCCCCGTTCCGCCGGAGCCGACGTCGAGGTCCGCCCAGTCATTCGCCCAGTCGTCCGTCACGTCACCGCCCCGTCGTCCTCACGTCGTCCCACCTGGCCACGCCTCACCGCTTGCGCCCCAGCAGCGCGAGGGACTTCCGCAGGATCCCGGAGGTGTCCCCGCCGCCGTCGGTGGCCAGCACCTTCTCCACCGCCTGCTCCGCCTGCTTCGCCGTGAACCCGAGACCGACCAGGGCCTCGACCACGTGGGTGCGCCGCTGGCCGGCGTCCGGCGCCGCCGCCCCGTCCCCACCGCCGGCGGGAGCCACCGGGCCGAGCTTGTCCCGCAGCTCCACGACGAGGCGCTCCGCCCCCTTGCGGCCGATGCCGGGCACCTGGGTGAGGGTGGTCAGGTTGCCCTCGGACACCGCCGTGCGCAGCTGGTCCGGTTCCAGCACCGCCAGCATGGCCAGCGCGAGCCGGGGACCGACGCCGGAGACGGTCTGGAGCAGTTCGAAGAGCTCCTTGACCTCGTCGGTGGGGAACCCGTACAGCGTCCAGGAGTCCTCCCGGATGACGAGGCTGGTCACGAGCTCGACCTGTTCGCCACGTCGCAGCCCGGCCAGCGTGGTCGGGGTGGTGCGCACGGCGAGCCCGATCCCGGAGACCTCGACGACGGCGTGGTCGAGACCGACGGAGCGCACCGTTCCGCGTACCGAGGAGATCACCGGCTCATTCCTTCCTCCTGGCCGCCGCCAGCCTGGCCCGGTGGGCCTTGGCGAGCTGGGCCGCCTGGGCCTGGGCCTGGGCCAGCCGCGCGGACACCGGGCCCCGCCACAGGTGGCAGATCGCCAGTGCCAGGGCGTCGGCGGCGTCGGCCGGCCTGGGCACCTCGGTGAGCCGCAGGATGCGGGTGACCATGGCCCCGACCTGCTTCTTGTCCGCCCGACCGGAGCCGGTCACGGCGGCCTTGACCTCGCTGGGGGTGTGGAACACGACCGGGAGGGAACGGCGGGCCGCCGCGAGGGCGACGACGCCGCTGGCCTGCGCGGTGCCCATCACCGTGCGCACGTTGTGCTGGCTGAACACCCGCTCGACGGCGACGGTGTCGGGTCGGTGCGCGTCCAGCCACCGTTCGACGGCGTCGGACACGGCCAGCAGCCGCTCCGGGAGTTCCGCGTCGGCGGGCGTGCGCACCACGTCGACGGCCACGAAGCGCACGGCCCGGCCGTGGCCACCGTCGACGACACCGATCCCGCACCGGGTCAGGCCGGGATCGACGCCGAGCACCCGCACGCCTCGCCTCCCGCCGGTCGGCCCGCCCTCCGGTGCCGGTGGCCACCCGGCCACCGCCCGGCCTGGGGCGGACGAACATCAGTTCGAGCGATCAGGCTACCGGTTCGAGTGGATCACGCCGCGAGCGGCGCGCCCGCCCGCCTCCCACCGGCGGTCCGATCCGCCGCCGCCGTGCGAGGGGCTCGGAGGCCGGTTCCCCGGCGCCCGGAGCGGGCGCGGCTCACCCCGGTGGTTGGCAGCGGGGGCACCACAGGCTGGATCGTCCGGCGGTGCGGCTGTGCTCGAGGGTGGTGCCGCAGACCGGGCAGCTGGCGTCCGGTTGGTCCCGCAGCCCGGTCAACCAGCCCTTCTTGTCGGGAACCCGGCCGGCCTTGACCGCCTGCGGGAGCAGCCGCCGCAGCTGGCGGTGCAGCGTCCGCCGCTGGGAGGGGTCAGGCGGGCCAGGCTGCGGTCCGGGTGGATGCCCGCGCGCCACAACATCTCGTCGGCGAGCAGGTTGCCGATACCGGCCAGGACGCCCTGGTCGATCAGGGCGGCCTTGACGGCACGTCGGGACGGGGGCAGGCGGGCGTCGAAGTCGCGGAAGTCGAGGGTGGCGGCGTCCGGCCCCTGGCCGGCGAGCAGCTCGTCGACGCCGCGCTCGTCCTCGGCCAGCCAGATGCCCTGGAGCTTGCGCTGGTCGCGGAAGCGCAGCTCACCCTCGTCGAGGACGATCCGCACCCGGTCGTGGCGGTGACCGCGCCGGCGGTCGGGAGGCGCCTGCCAGCGCAGCGACCCCGTCATCCCGAAGTGCAGCGCGAGGACGGGGCCCCCAGGCACCCGTCCGGCCCCTGCCACGCCGTCCCCGTCGACGGGGGCGGGGGCGGGAACGGCCGGGTTCCCGTCGGCGGGCGCGGCGGGCCGGTCCTCGCCGGTCGGCGCGGCGTGGTCCTCGAAGCGCAGCAGCAGCCACTTGCCGTGCCGATCCGCCCGGGCGAACCGACGCCCGCGCAGGGCGGCGGCGAGCTCCTGGGGAGAGGCACCGTGCAGGATCGCGGCGTCGAACACGACGACATCCCGGACGGGCCGGCCCAGGGCGTGTTCCACGACGACGCGACGGAATCCCTCGACATCGGGCAGCTCAGGCATCGCAAGAAGGCTGCCACGTGCCGTGCCGGGTGTCGACACCGGCCGACCGGCACCGCCGGTGGCCGCCCGGGCAGGTGGCGCGCGTGCGCGGAGGTGAGGGGGCGGCGTTCCCGCGGGCGCACCCGGAGGGCACGGCCGGCCCGGGGGTGCCCGGAGCCGTCCGGGGGTGCGGCGGGCCCGTCAGGGACCGGTCTCCCCCGGCACCCAGCTCTCGGGGCGGCCGCTGTCGGTGAGCACCGGCTGGTACTGGGCGAACCCACCCGGCGCGTCCGGTTGCCACGGCCAGGACCCGTCCGGCGCGGCGACGATCATCTGGAGGGCGGGGAAGGTGCCCTTGCGGTTGAGCAGGAAGGCGTGCCCGAAGTACTCGGCGTAGAAGCCCCGGTGCACCCGTTCGAAGGTGACGGGCAGGTCCTTGAGGAACCGTTCGTAGCACCGGCCCGGGACGAAGTCCTCCCCCGCGCGGGCCCGCTCCGAGTATGTGCTGAGCACCGCGTGGGCGACCTTGGGCGGCAGGCCGATCACCACGACCTCCGGCATGCCGCAACTGCGGTAGACGCCGACGGTCTGGGCGAAGGGCGGCGCGTTCCGCTCCTCGGCGACGTGCACGATCGCGACGCCGTCCTCCTCGGCGGCGGTCCGCAGCCTCCGTCGGAGCTCCTGGTCATCGGCCACGAAACGCACCTCCGGGCGGGACGTCGCGCTACTTCTCCCGTCAGCGCGACCCTACGGGACGCCCCACCGGGGCTGGGAGGAAGCCCTCCGCGTCGCGGGGAGCCGTCACGACCTCCGGAGCGGGCCCGGGCCCGGACACCCGGGACCGGGCCGCCCTGGCCCGGTCGTCAGCCGACCTCGGCCATCACCTCGTCGGAGACGTCGAAGTTCGCGAAGACGTTCTGCACGTCGTCGCAGTCCTCCAGCGCGTCGATGAGGCGGAACACCTTGCGGGCGCCCTCGGCGTCCAGGGGCACCGTGGTGGAGGGCAGGAAGCTGGCGTCGGCCGAGTCGTAGTCGATCTCGGCCTTCTGCAGGGCGGTCCGGACCGCCACGAGGTCGCCGGCCTCGGCGACGATCTCGAAGCTCTCCCCCAGGTCGTTGACCTCCTCCGCGCCCGCGTCCAACACGGCGAGGAGGATGTCGTCCTCGGAGAGACCGTTCTTGGGCGCGATCACCACACCCTTGCGGTTGAACAGGTAGGAAACCGAACCCGGGTCAGCCATCGAACCGTTGTTCCTGGTCATCGCCGTCCGCACCTCACCAGCGGCGCGGTTGCGGTTGTCGGTGAGGCATTCGACGAGCACGGCGACACCGTTGGGGCCGTAGCCCTCGTACATGATGGTCTGCCAGTCGGCCCCACCAGCTTCCTCGCCCGCGCCCCGCTTGCGCGCCCGCTCGATGTTGTCGAGGGGGACGGAGTTCTTCCGCGCCTTCTGGATGGCGTCGTACAGGGTGGGGTTGCCGTCCGGGTCCCCTCCCCCGCTGCGGGCCGCGACCTCGATGTTCTTGATCAGCTTGGCGAACAGCTTGCCACGCTTGGCGTCGAGGGCGGCCTTCTTGTGTTTGGTCGTGGCCCACTTGGAGTGGCCGCTCATCTCTCCTCCGTCTTCGTCGCGATGCGTCTTCCTGCGCTCCGGGCGCTGCGTGGAGCCGTGACGATCCTACTGGTCGCCGGGACGAGGCGAGTCGCCTCCGGTCGGGCGCGGCCGGGGGTCAGGCCTCGCGCACGGTGCGGACGAACAGCTCGTGCACCCGGCCGTCCCGGCCGTCGGCCGCGAGCAGTTCGGGGTGGAAGGCGGTGGCCAACGCGTTGCCCTGGCGCACCGCGACCACCCGCCCGGCGGCGGGGCCGGCGGCCGGGATCTCGGGGACCCTGGCCAGCACCTCGACCCGGTCACCCACCGACTCCACCCAGGGGGCCCGGATGAAGACGGCGCGCAGCGGTGCCGGTTCCGCGTCCCCGCCCGACCCGAGACCGGCGAAGTCGAGGTCGGCCTCGAAGGAGTCGACCTGGCGACCGAAGGCGTTGCGCCGGACCACCATGTCGATGGCACCGAGGGTGTGCTGTCCCTCCCGCCCGTCGAGGACCTCCTGGGCCAGCAGGATCATGCCGGCGCAGGACCCGTAGACCGGCAGCCCCGCCGCGACCCGGTCGCGGAGCGGTTCCAGCAGTTCGAAGGTCTCCAGCAGACGGCTCATCGTGGTGGACTCCCCGCCGGGGAGCACGAGGCCGTGCACCTCCGCGAGTTCCTCGGCGCGGCGCACCGGGCGCGCCACGACGTCCTGCTCGGCCAGCGCGAGCAGGTGCTCCCGCACGTCGCCCTGGAGTGCGAGCACCCCGACGACCGGCTGCGCAATCGACACGGAGAAGACCTCCAAGCTGGGAAAACACTCGACGTCACATCTTAGGTACTCACCCGGTCGGCGGAAGGCGCGGGTGAGCTCGGTACGGGCGGGACGGGGGCCAGCCGGTTCAGGGCAGTCCGAGCAGCCGGAGGCCCGCCGCCGTCCCGGCCGCCGCCAGCACGACCACGACGAAGGGGGCTCGGCGCCAGGCGAGGAGTCCGCCGACCGCGACGCCGATCGGCCGGGCCCAGCCGGCGAATCCCGGCCCCTCGGTGAGCGCGGCGGTGGCCATCAGGGCGGTCAGCAGTGTCGTCGCCGCCACGGCCAGTCCCCGCCGCGCGGCCTCCGACAGCCGTACCCGGTCGCGCAGGAGCGGGCCGGCCACGCGGAAGGCGTAGGTGCCGACCGCGAGCAGCACGATCGTCGTGACGGTCATGGGGACTCCCTCCTCGCCCAGCGGGGCAACGGCAGCAGCAGGGCGACACCGCACAGGGCCAGCAGGACCGGAACGCCGGCGGGGAGCAGCGGAGTGGTGAGCACGGCGACCGCCCCGCCGACGAGGGCCGCCCGGCGGGTGGCGGCGTCCCGCAGGGAGGGCAACAGCAACGCCAGCAGCGCCGCGGGGAACGCGGCGTCCACGCCGAAGACGGCGGGGTCACCGACGGCGCCGCCGATCAGGCCGCCGAGCACCACGGCCGGCTGCCACACGACGAAGAGCGTGATCCCGGAGATCCAGAAGACCCGGCGCGCCCGGTCCGGATCCCGCTGGGCCATCGCGAAGGCCACCGACTCGTCGATGATCAGGTGGCTGCCGACCAGCTTCGCGGCGAGTCCGCGCCCGAGGAGGTGGCCGATGGCCAGGCCGAAGGGCAGGTGGCGGGCGTTGAGGATGAGCCCGGCGGCGAGCGCGGCCAGCGGAGCGCCCCCGCGGCCACGACGCCGACGGCCATGAACTGTGAGCCGCCGGCGAACACGAGCAGGGACATCAGGACCGCGAGCCAGATCGACAGACCGCTGGCCACCGCGATCGCGCCGAAGGACAGGCCGACGACGCCGACGGCCACCGCCATCGCGGCGATGTCCCGACGTGCCTCCGGCTCCAGGACCGGGCCGCGTCGACGGGTCCACGGGCTCACCACGGGGCCCGCCTCACTAACCTGAACAGGAGGAGATCGTTCGTCACAACGAACAATCGTACAAAGGAGCGAACGAATGGCCGAGGCCCTCCGAGGAACGGGCGACGCCCCACCCCTCGCGACCATCGCCAGGGCGCTGCGCAGGGAACGACAACGCGCGGGGATGTCCCTCTCCGAGCTGGCCCGCCGGGCCGGCGTCGCCAAGTCCACCCTGTCCCAGCTCGAAGGCGGCGGCGGGAACCCCAGCGTCGAGACCCTGTGGGCGCTGGGAGTGGCCCTGGGGGTGCCCTTCAGCCGGCTCGTCGAGCCCGCGGCCCCCAGGGTCCGCGTCGTCCGGGCCGGTGAGGGCCCGGTGGTGCGGTCGGAGACGGCTCCCTACCAGGCGGTCCTGCTGGCCTCCTGCCCACCGGCAGCCCGGCGCGACGTCTACACCATCACCCTGGAACCCGGGAACTCCCGCGAGGCCGACCCCCACATCCCGGGCACCGTCGAACACCTGGTGGTGAGCAACGGCCGCCTGCGCTGCGGCCCCCACGACGACGTCATCGACCTGGGCCCCGGCGACTACGCGAGCTTCCCCGGCGACGTGCCGCACCACTACCAGGCGTTGGAACCCGGGACCAGCGCGGTGCTGATCATGGAACACGTCTGAGGGACCGGGAACCGGTCCACCCCCTCCGACCGCGAGCCGTCGACGCGCGACCTGGACCCACCACCGGCGGATCAGGTCGCGCCGACGACGTCACCAGCCGCGGCTGGCGTACCGCCGCTCCTCGGGCAGGTCGCTGAGGTTGATGCCGACGATCGCCTCGCCCAGGCCACGCGAGACCTTGGCGACGACGTCCGCGTCGTCATGGAAGGTGGTGGCCTTCACGATGGCCTCCGCGCGCCTGGCCGGGTCGCCGGACTTGAAGATCCCGGACCCGACGAACACGCCCTCGGCGCCGAGCTGCATCATCATCGCGGCGTCGGCCGGGGTGGCGATGCCGCCGGCGGTGAACAGCACGACCGGCAGCTTGCCCAGCGACGCCACCTCACGCACCAGCTCGACCGGCGCCCGCAGCTCCTTGGCCGCCGCGTACAGCTCCTCCTCGTCCAGCACCGTCAGGCGGCGCAGGTCGGCACGGATCTGCCGCATGTGCCTCGTCGCCTCGACGACGTTGCCCGTCCCGGCCTCCCCCTTCGACCGGATCATCGCCGCGCCCTCGGCGATCCGCCGCAGCGCCTCGCCCAGGTTGGTGGCACCGCAGACGAACGGGACCGTGTAGGCCCACTTGTCGATGTGGTGCGCCTCGTCGGCCGGCGTGAGGACCTCGGACTCGTCCACGTAGTCCACACCGAGGGACTGGAGGACCTGCGCCTCGGCGAAGTGACCGATGCGGGCCTTGGCCATCACCGGGATGGACACCGCGTCGATGATGCCGTCGATCATGTCCGGATCCGACATCCTCGCCACGCCACCCTGCGCGCGGATGTCGGCGGGCACCCGCTCCAACGCCATCACCGCGACCGCGCCGGCGTCCTCCGCGATCTTCGCCTGCTCCGGGGTGACCACGTCCATGATCACACCGCCCTTGAGCATCTCGGCCATGCCCCGCTTGACGCGGGCTGTCCCGGTCACCGGCGCCGCCTGCTCGTTCGTGGGGTCCGTCGTCGTGCTGTCAACCGAGCTCACTGCCTCGCGCCTTTCGCGTCACCCGGCACCGGGGGCCAGGCCACCGGCACCGCGTCTTACCTGGTCGGCGTCATCGTACGTCCGACGTGGCCTACCAAGGTGGCCAGTTCGACCGCGTTTCGGCAGACCACTCGGGGGTGCCGGCCCGCCCCGGGCAGCAGCGCCAGCCCCGGCACGGGACGCCGGTCGACGGCGCGCATTCGTACCGGCCCGGCGGGTAACCGACCGGGAGGGACAGCCGGCGGGGCGCGCCCGCCCAACGGGTCGGAGGTGCGGACGATGGCACACAGGCGATCGGGAGAGGGCCGGCGGCCCGCCACCCCGCCGGTGGACACCACACGGATCCGCGACGTCGTCCTCGTCGGCCCGTCGGGCGGCGGGAAGACCACTCTCGTCGAGGCCCTGCTCGCGGCCACCCGCACCATCCCCAGGGCGGGTTCGGTGGACGAGGGCACCACCGTCACCGACCAGGACGGGCTACCCGGACTACCTCGGCCAGGTCCGGGCCGGGCTCCGCGCCGCCGACGCCGCCCTGTTCGTCCTCGGCGCCAACGGCGGTGTGGACGAGGCGACCACGCGGTTGTGGCGGGAGTGCGCCAGGGCCGGAACACCGCGAGCGGTGGTCATCACCCAGCTCGACCACCGGAGGGCTGACCCGGAGCGGGTGCTGGCGGAGTGCGCCCGGGCCTTCGGTCCCGGCGTCCTCCCCCTGTACCTGCCGGTCACCACCCCCAGTGGGGAACCGGCCGCTCCGCACCCGGTCCTCGCCCGGGCCGACACCCGGGGTGGCGGCCGGATCGGCCTCCGGGATCCCGCCGCGGCCCACCGCGAACTCATCGAGGCCATCATCGCCGAGAGCGAGGACGAGGCGCTGATGGAGACCTACCTCCTCGGCGAATCCCCCACCCAGGACCAGCTGTTCGACGACCTGGCGCGGGCGGTGCTCACCGGGGACCTCCACCCGGTCATCCCGGTCTCCGCCACCCGGGGGGTCGGCCTGACCGAGTTGTTGGACGTCGTGGCACGCGTCCTCCCCTCCCCGGCCGACCGGGAGTGCCCCGAGGTCACGGGGGCGGACGGCGCACCGGAGACGGTCCCGTGCGGCGACCCGGACGGCCCGCTGCTGGCCGAGGCGGTGGGCTCCTTCGCGAACACCTACCTCGGACCGGTGACGCTGCTCCGCGTCTTCTCGGGCACGCTCCATCCCGACGACCGGGTGCGCGTCGCCGGTCACGGCCTGGACGGGGCGGGCCGCCCCGAGCACGCGACCACCGAACGGGTCGGCCGGATCCACTCGCCGCTGGGCACCGAGCTCCGGGAGACCGGCCACTGCGCGGCCGGCGACATCTGCGCCGTGACCAGACTGGCGAACGCGGAGACCGGCGACACGGTCTCCGCCTCGGAACGCCCCCTCACCATCCGCCCCTGGGCCCTGCCGGAGCCGCTGCTACCGATCGCCGTCGCGGTGGCCGACCCGGCCACCGAGGACCTGCTCGGCAGGAACCTGTCCCGGGTGGCGGCGGCCGATCCCGGGCTACGGATCGAACAACACGAGGACACCCACCAGCTCGTGCTCTGGTGCACCGGCGAAGGGCACGCCGACCTGGTCCTGGCCCGTCTCGGGGTGGGGGACGTGGACCTGCGCGTCGAACCGGTGCGGGTCGCGCTCCACCAGACCTTCGCCGGCCCCGCGCGCGGGCACGGCCGGCACGTCAAGCAGACCGGAGGCCACGGCCAGTACGCCGTCTGCGACATCGAGGTGGAACCGCTGCCCCGGGGCGCGGGCTTCGACTTCGAGGACCGCACCGTGGGCGGGTCGGTTCCGCGCCAGTTCGTCCCCAGCGTGGAGCGGGGCGTCCGCGCGTTGATGGCTCGTGGCCTGACCGAAGGCGTGCCCCTGGTGGACGTGCGGGTCACCCTGCTGGACGGACGGGCGCACAGCGTCGACTCCTCGGACGCGGCGTTCCAGGCCGCGGGCGCGCTCGCGCTCCGCGACGCGGCGAACAAGGTCGCCCTCCCCCTCCTGGAACCGGTCGACGAAGTGGCCATCCACACCCCCGACGACTGCCTCGGCTCGGTGCTCGGGGACCTCGCCGCACGCCGGGCCCAGGTGCTCGGGACCGATCCCGCGCCGGAGGCGGGCTGGACCGTCGTCCGGGCCGAGGTCCCGGCGGCCGAGCTGAGCAGGTACCTGGTGGAACTGAACCAGCTGACCTCGGGACGGGCCGACTTCAGCCGCGCGTTCTGGGGCTACGAGGCGCGGGGCGCCTGAGCCGGGCTGGACCGCGACGGCCACCCCCGCCCGCCGAACGCCGGGAGACCCGGCCGAGGAGGTCACCGGTGGAGACCGACGACGCCGCTCCGGGTGTCGACCGCGGCGAGGAGGACTCGTCCGCGCGACCGCTCGGTTGCGCGAGGAAACACCGGCCGAACGCCCCCGGAGCGGGTCACACCAGCGCCGTCCCGACCGTCGACCACCACCCCCGGCCGCTCCGGTGTCGACCACCCGCGTGACACGATCGGAACCATCGAGCCGCTCCCCCCGTCCGATCGGGCACCTACCATCACATCGGGCGCCCCACGGTCGAGTGGGCGGTGCGCCGTCGGGGGAAGACCATGACTCAGACCTGGGGCATCAGCGGGCCGGCGTTCCTGGCCCTGTACGCGGTCCTCCTCCTGTTCGGGCTGCTGCTGGGCCTGGCGATCCCCCGCTGGAGCCGGAGGACGGCGGCGGTGGGGCCGCCGCCCGAGGTGGACGCGCACCGCCTCGCCTACCTGGCCGGCGGCGCGAGGCGCCTCACCGACACGGTCACCGCCGGACTCATCGCCGACGGCGTGTGGCGCGTGTCCCGGGGCGGGCGGCTGCACGCCACCGGCGCGACACCCACCCACCGGCTGCACCTCGCCGCCGTCGAGGTGTCGACGGGCTCGGGCCGCGAACGGCGGCGGCTCAGCCCGGTGGCCCTGATGGGCACCGTCGCCGCACGGGAACTGCTCACCGACCTCAGGGACCGGGGGTTGGTGGTGCCCTCCGGGCGGCACGCCCTGCGCCTGCTGGCGATGGTCCCGCTGGACCTGGCCCTGGTCCTCGGCGTCCTCCGCCTCGTGACCGGCGTCAACGCGGGCCGCCCCGTCGGCTTCCTCATCGGGCTGGTCGTCGTGAACCTGGCGCTGGTCGCGCTCGTGCTCCTCCGAGCACTCCGGGCGCCGGACCGCACCCCGTTGGGGGAGGCCGTCGTCGCCGAAGCACGTGGCCGGTTCCCGGGCGGCACGCCGACGACCTCCGCCCGGAGCCGTAGCGGGTCGGCCGCCGGGCCGGCCGCCCTGACCTCGGTGGCGCTGCTCGGCTTCGCCGGCCACCCGGATCCGGAGGTGCGCGACGCGTTGCACACCGCGAGTACCTCCTCCGGTGGCGGCGGAGGGAGCTCGCACTCCTGCGGCGGCGGCGGTGACAGTGGCGGCGGCGGTGGTGGTGGCTGCGGCGGGTGAGCGCCATCTCGGCCCTGGGCAGAAGACCCGGTGACCTGCCCGGAGGCGGTGGGACGATCACCCTGGAGGAGGACACGTGAGGACGTCACCCAACACGCCGGAGGAGCCGGCCCCCCGGATCGGCATCGGATGGCGCCCGGAGATCGACCTGACCGTCGAACGACTCCCGGGCGTGGACTTCGTCGAGGTCGTCGCCGAGAACCTCAGCCCCACCGAACTCCCGGAGTCCATCGAGGTCCTGCGCCGCCGGGGCACCCCGGTCATCCCGCACGCGGTCACGCTGTCACTCGCCGGGGCCGAACCCGTCGATCCGCGGCGGGTCCGGCACCTCGCCGAGCTGGGCGAGGCGCTGGACGCCCCCGTGGTCAGCGACCACATCGCCTTCGTCAGGGCCGGCGGCCTCGACGTCGGCCACCTGCTCCCGCCGCCCAGGACGAGGGACGCGCTGGACGTCCTGGTCAGCAACGTCAACGCGGTCCAACGCGACCTCCCCCGACCGCTGGCCCTCGAGAACATCGCCGCCCTCCTCGACTGGCCAGAACGGGAACTCAGCGAGGAGCACTTCCTGACCGAACTCGTCGAACGCACCGACTGCCTGCTGCTGGTCGACCTGGCCAACCTCCACGCCAACGCGCACAACATCGGAACGACCCCCTCGACGTTCCTGGACACCCTGCCCTGGGAACGCCTCGCCTACGCGCACGTCGCCGGCGGGGTGTGGCGGGACGGCCTGTACCACGACACCCACGCCCACCCGGTGCCCCGCGAGGTGCTCACCCTGGTCCGGGAGCTGGCCGCACGCGCACCCGCGCCACCCTGGGTGATGGTGGAACGCGACGACGCCTACCCCACCGACGCGGAGTTGGCCGACGAACTCGCCGGGATCCGGGCCGCCGCCCTCGCCGGCACCGCCACCCGGTCCCCCGCACGACGGGCCGACGATGACCGCTGACCCCGGGCAGCGGCGCGAAGCCGGGCGGGCGCTCCCCTCCGACCCGCCCACCCCGGAGGAACCGCTGACGGCACGGCGCGCCGAGCTCGCCGCCCGGCAACGGGCGCTGGTGGCGGCGCTGCTCGGCACCGGTCCCGTGCCACCGGGGTTCCCGCCGGACCGGATCGCGGCGCAGGCGAGGGCGCTGGTCGCCAAACGCACGCGGGTCGCGGGCCGTCTCCGCCCCGACCTGGTCGCGGCCCTGGGGGATGCCTTCGCCGACCTGTTCGCCCGTTACGCCGAGGACCACCCCCGCGAGGTGGGGGTCGGCGCCCGCGAGGACACCCGGAGGTTCCACCGCTGGCTCGTCCGCGAGGGCGCCGTGCCCAGGAGGTGGACGCTCTCCCGGCTCCTCCGCCGACATCGCTGACCCGCCGCCAGGCGTGACCGAGCAGCGGACGAGGGGCCCGGGCCTCCCACCTCACCGGCGCCGTCGGCGGAGTCCGCACGACCGGGCCGCCGCGACCCCCGTCGGCGACACGCCGGTCGCCCGCGACAGCGGCCCCCGAACCGGTGCGCCAGCACGGCCGCCAGGGCACGCCGGGACGCCGACGCCGCGGGTGTCAGTGGACGGTCCGGGTCCGGCCGTCCCACTCCCCGGCGAGCACCTCCGGCAACATCTCGGCGAGCCGCACCGGGTAGACCGTCACGTCGGAGGCGGCCAGCTCGTCCAGGTCCCACCACCGGTGCCGCAGGACCGTCCGCCGTTCCAGGTCCGAGAACCCGGAGGTGTCCGGGGCGAGCTGGTCGGCGATCCGCAGGAGGAAGTACCACTCCTCGGTCTCCGTCTCCTGCTCGTCGAAGCTGTAGACGGCGTACCGCCGCCACACCGGTCCGACCAGCGCCGCCGGGGCGACGGCGAGCCCGGTCTCCTCGGTCAGTTCCCGCGCGGCGGCCGTCCGGGGGTTCTCACCGTCCTCCACGCCGCCACCGACGGTGTACCAGAACGGCGCGGTCGGCCGGACCGGGTCGATCCCCTCGAAGAGCAGCAGCCGGTCGTCGGGGTCCACGAGCAGCACGCGGGCGGCCGGGCGCAACCGCAGGCTCGCCGTGCCGGCGGCGTCCATCCCGCCCTCGGGCTCGGCGATCTCGAAGTAGGTCGGCGGTGGGGCGCCACCCGCCAACCGCAACCACCGCACGGCCCGGTGCCGGCGCAACGCCAGCGTGTCGCGCACCGCGTCGTTGTGCACCCGCCTGGCCAGGATCACCCGCAGCTCGGCCTCCTCGAGCTCGGCGCGCAGCCCCGGGGACAGCGCGACCCGGTCCCACTCGGCCAGCAACCGCCCGACCGCGTTCTCCTCGTCCTCCCGCCGGTCGCGGTCGGCCGTCTCCGCCCGGTCGGCCGCGGTGCGCAGCCGGGTCGCCAACGCCTGGTCCGGGCACACCTCCGCCACGGCCCTGGCCACCACGGACCGGCGCGCCAGGGCCGAGTCCACTGCGGCCCACGCCGCGTCGGTGCGGACGTGCAGCCGGTTCAGCCGGTTCGCGACCAGCACCGACCACCCACCGAGCACCACCAACGACACCAGCAGCACCAGCGCCAGGGTGAGCAGCGTGGTCACCGTCATCCGGCCCGCTCCCCGTCCGCCTCGGCGACGCGCCGGGGGTCCGCGGCCATCGCGGTCTCGTAGACCCGCATCACCTGCCTGGCGACGACCGGCCAGTCGAAGGTCTCCACCTGCCGTCGCCCCTGGGCGGCGATCCCCGCCCGGTGGTCGTCGTCGTCGAGCAACCCGGCCAGCTCCCCGGCCAACGCGCCGGCGTCACCCACCGCGTGCAGCACCCCCGCACCGCCACCCGCGAGGACCCGGCGGAACGCGTCCAGGTCACTGGCGAGCACCGCCGCGCCGGCGGCCATCGCCTCGGTCAGGATGATGCCGAAGCTCTCCCCCCCGGTGTTGGGCGCGCAGTAGACGTCGACGCTGCGCAGAGCCCGGGCCTTGGTCTCGTCGTCGACCTGGCCGAGCAGGTCGATCCGGGAGGCGAGCACCGGCCCGGCCGCCCGGAGCAGTTCCTCGCCGTCCCCCCGGCCCACGACCAGCAGCCGCAGGTCCGGCCGGTCGGGTGCGATGCGGCGCAACGCGTCGAGCAGGATCGGCATCCCCTTGCGGGGCTCGTCGAAGCGCCCCACGAAACCGACCGTCCCCCCGGCTCGTGGATAGCCGGCCAACGGGGCCGCCTCGGAGAAGAACCCGACGTCCACCCCGTTCGGGATGAGCACCGCGTCCCCACCGAGGTGCTGGACCTGCACCCGCCGCGCCAGGTCGGACACGGCGATGCGGGCGGTGATCTTCTCCAGGAACGGCCGCAGCACACCCTGGAACGCCGTGAGCGCCCGCGACCGGGGCGTGGAGGTGTGGAAGGTCGCGACGATGGGCCCGTCGGCCACCATCAGCGCCAGCAGCGCGAGGCTCGGCGCCACCGGCTCGTGCAGGTGCAGCACGTCGAACTCGTGTTCCCGCACCCAGCGCCGCACCCGGGCGAAGGACCTCGGCCCGAACGACAGCCTGGCCACCGAACCGTTGTAGGGGATGGCCAGCGACCGACCGGCGGAGGTGACGAACTCGGGGAGTTCTGCGTCCTCGGCCGCCGGGGCCAGCACGTCGACCTCGTGCCCCAGGCCGCGCAGCGTCGCGGCGAGGTCCGCGACGTGGGCCTGCACCCCGCCGGGCACCTCCAGCGAGTACGGGCAGACGAGTCCCACCCTCACGGTCGCGGCTCCTTCACGGTCTCCCGACCGGTGCGCGGCGCCACCCGCGCGTCCCCCGGCTCCGCCCGCCGGCCGCGTGCCCGCAGGTCGGACAGCCACAGGGGCTGGAGCATGTGCCAGTCCTCGGGATGGCGGCCGATCTCCTCGGCGAACGCGTCCGCCACCGCTTGGGTCGCCCCGGCCACCCCGGCCGCGCCGCCCGCCGCCGCCACCGGCCGCGCGAACCGCAACCCCCAACCAGACGGGGTGAACCAGGTGGTCGCGGGCAGGAGGGTGGCCCCGGTGCGGGCCGCGAGCCAGGCCGGCCCGGCCGGCATCCTGGTCCGCTCCCCGAAGAAGTCGACCGGCACGCCCCCACTGCTGAGGTCCCGGTCGGCCACCAGGCACACGAGCCCGCCCGCACGGAGCCGCTCCAGCATGGTCATCATCGTGCGACGCCCACCATCGGCCGGCAGGATCTCGAACCCGAGCGACTCCCGGTAGGCGACGAACCGCTCGTACACGGATTCGGGGCGCAGCCGCTCGACGACCGTGGTCAGGCCCCCGTAGCGGTGGGCGGCCCACAGGCCAGCCATGTCCCAGTTCCCGCTGTGGGGCAGCGCGACGACCACCCCGCGCCCGGCGGACATCGCCTCGTCGAGGGCCGAGGGGTTCTCGATACCCCGGTCGAAGGTCCGGCGGACGGCGGCGTGGTCCACGGCCGGCAACTGGAACGCCTCCCGCCAGTACCGCGCGTAGGAACGCATCGCCGTCCTCACCAGCCGCGCGAGCTCCGCCGGTCCCGCGTCGGGCACCACCCGGCGCAGGTTGCGGGCCAGCTGCCGGACCCCCCGGCCCCGCCGTTCGAAGGCCAGGTCGGCACCGAGGGTGAACAGCCGGTCGGCGAGAGGTGGCGGCACCGTCCGGACGAGCGCCCAGCCGGCCCCGTAGCCCCTGTCGGCCAGGGCGGCCCGCCAGTCGGCCCCCCGCGCGACCGTGTCACTCACGCTGCGTTCTCCTTCGCGGATCGGTACACGGCGACCAGCCGCTGCACCACCGTAATCACCGAGAGCACCGCGAGGAGCCACAATGACGCGGGCAGCACGTAGGGAACGCCAAGACCGTGCAGTCCGACACCGACGAGTCCGAAGGTCAACCGTTCGGCGCGCTCCACCAACCCCCCGTCGGCGTTCAGCCCGGACGCCTCGGCCCGCGCCTTGACGTAGGAGATGACCTGCCCGCTGACCAGGGACACCAGGGCCAGCGCCGCGAGCGTCGTGTCCTCGGCGAGGACGAAGCAGTACCAGGTGATCGCGGCGAACAGCGCGCCGTCGGCGATCCGGTCGCAACAGGAGTCCAGCACCGCGCCGAACCTCGTGCCACCACCGTTGGCCCTGGCCATCGCCCCGTCGAGCAGGTCGAAGAGCACGAACAGCGTCACGACGAAGGCGCCGAGGAAGAGGTGACCGGTCGGGATCAGCCAGAGCGCGCCGACGACGGTGCCGACCGTGCCGAAGACCGTGACCGCGTTGGGTGACAGGCCCCGCCGCACCAACCACGCGCCGACCGGGTCCGTCAGCCGCGACACCGGTGCGCGGGCGAAGATGTTGAGCATCGCAGGAGGTAGTCCAGACCTGTTAGCAGGGAAGACCGTCGCTCCAGCCTAACGAGCCGGCCTCGGCGAGCGATCGGCAGCAGACCTCTCCCTATATAGCAGCACCGGCGCGGGGACGACCACCCATCGAACAGGACGGCCCCGAGGACGAGCGGCACCGGCGCCTCCCACTCCGGTCGAGCCCGGGCCAGGAGGCATGCGTTCCGTGACGGCGGGCACCCTACGAGGAGGACACGCGCACACGACGGCCCGCCCACCCGTCCCGCCGACCGCGGGACACCAGCGGGTCGTCACCGAGGGACCGGGAGGTCAAGGTGAAGGCACTGGTGTACGAGGGACCCCGGCAGGTGAAGGTCGCCGACGTCCCCGACGCGCGGGTGGAACGGCCCACCGACGTGCTGGTGCGCATCACCAGCACCAACATCTGCGGCTCCGACCTGCACATGTACGAGGGCCGCACCGACCTGGAGACCGGCCGGGTGCTCGGGCACGAGAACCTCGGTGAGGTGGTGGAGGTCGGAGCCGGTGTGGACCGGGTCCAGGTCGGCGACCGCGTCTGCCTGCCGTTCAACATCGGCTGCGGCTTCTGCGCCAACTGCGAGCACGGCCGGACCGCGTACTGCCTGACGGTCAACCCCGGTGCCGCGGGCGGCGTCTACGGCTACGCCGGGATGGGGCCCTACCAGGGCGGCCAGGCCGAGTACCTGCGGGTCCCCTTCGGCGACTTCAACTGCCTGGTGCTCCCCCCGGACGCGGAGGAGAAGGAAGCCGACTACGCCATGCTCTCCGACATCTTCCCCACCGGCTACCACGCCACCGAGCTGGCGGACGTCTCCGTCGGCGAGTCGGTGGTGGTGTTCGGGGCGGGCCCGGTCGGCCTGATGGCCGCCTACTCCGCGCTGCTGCGGGGCGCGTCGAAGGTCATGGTCGTGGACCGCCACCCGGACCGCCTCCAGCTCGCCGCCGACATCGGCGCCATCCCGGTGGACGACTCCCGAGGTCCCGCCGTGGAGCAGGTCCTCGACCTGACCGGCGGCACCGGAGCGGACAAGGGGTGCGAGTGCGTCGGGTACCAGGCCCACGACCCCGACGGCCGGGAGGAACCCGCCTCCACCCTGAACGACCTCGTCGGATCCGTCCGCGCCACCGGGGCGATCGGCGTGGTCGGGCTGTTCCTCCCCCAGGACCCGGGTGGACCCGACCAGCTGAGCAGGGAGGGCAAGGCCGTCTTCGACCTCGGCGAGTTCTGGTTCAAGGGACAGCGGATCGGCACCGGGCAGGCCAACGTGAAGGCCTACAACCGCCGGCTGCGCGCCCTGATCCACGAGGGCCGGGCGAAGCCGTCGTTCCTGGTGTCCCACGAACTACCGCTCCAGCGCGGACCGGAGGCCTACGAGCACTTCGACCGGCGCGACGAAGGGTGGACGAAGGTCATCCTCCGCCCCTGAGGACGCTGCCCCGGGGTCAGGCCGTGCGCCGCCAGGCCTCCGCCAACAGCGACCGGGTCTCACCGAGCAGTTGGGGGAGCACCTTGGTGTGCCCCACCACCGGCATGAAGTTGGCGTCCCCTCCCCACCGGGGAACGACGTGCTGGTGCAGGTGGGCCGCGATGCCGGCACCGGCGACCGCCCCCTGGTTCATGCCCAGGTTGAACCCGTGGGGCGCCGAGGCCGCCCGCACCACCCGCATCGCCCGCTGGGTGAACTCCGCGAACTCGACCGTCTCCGCCGAGTCCAGGTCCGTGTAGTCCGGGATGTGCCGGTAGGGCAACACCATCAGGTGCCCGGGGTTGTACGGGTACAGGTTGAGCACGGCGAACACGGTGCGCCCCCGCGCGATGACCAGGCCGTCCTCGTCGGCCAGGCCGAGCACCCGGCAGAAAGGGCACCCGGCCTCGTCATCACCACCGGGTTTGTCCGCGCCCCGGATGTAGCTCATCCGGTGCGGCGTCCACAGCCGCTGGAGCGGGTCGGGGACCCCGACGCCCCGCTGCTCCTCGAACTCGGTCATCCAGCCGCCCCCGCCGGCTCGAAGGTCTCGGCCGTCGGGGAGCTGTTCTCCCGGCGCCCGATCCAGTCGGCGATGGCGGCGACGGCGGTCGCCACCGGCACCCCGTTGAGCTGGCCACCGTCGCGGAACCGGAAGGACACCGCGCCGTTCTCGACGTCGTTCGCTCCCGCCAGCACCATGAACGGCACCTTCTGGGTGGTGTGGTTGCGGATCTTCTTCTGCATCCGGTCGTCGGAGGTGTCCACCTCGACCCGCACGCCCCTGCTCCGCAGCTCCTTGGCCACCCCGAGCAGGTGCTCGACGTGGTCGGAGGCGATCGGGATCCCCACCACCTGCACGGGGGCGAGCCATGCGGGGAAGGCGCCCCCGTAGTGCTCGGTGAGCACCCCGAAGAACCGCTCGATCGACCCGAACAGCGCGCGGTGCACCATCACCGGGCGCTGCCGGGACCCGTCCGGCGCCGTGTACTCCAGGTCGAAGCGGTCGGGCAGCTGCATGTCCACCTGGATCGTCGACATCTGCCAGGTGCGACCCAGGGCGTCGCGGGCCTGCACGGAGATCTTCGGCGCGTAGAACGCCGCGCCGCCCGGGTCGAGGACCAGTTCCAGACCGGAGGCCTCGGCCGCCGCCCGCAAGGCGTCGGTCGCCCGCTCCCAGTCCTCGTCCGAACCGACGTACTTCTCCTCGTTCCTGGTCGACAGCTCGAGGTAGAAGTCGTCCAGCCCGTAGTCGCGCAGCAGGTCGAGCACGAAGGTCAACAACGACCGGATCTCGTCCTGCAGCTGGTCGGGGGTGCAGTAGATGTGCGCGTCGTCCTGCGTCATCCCGCGCACCCGGGTCAGCCCGTGCACCACACCGGACTTCTCGTAGCGGTAGACGGAGCCGAACTCGAAGAGCCGCAGCGGCAGCTCCCGGTAGGAACGCCCGCGCGAGCGGTAGATCAGGTTGTGGAACGGGCAGTTCATCGGCTTGAGGTAGTAGTCCTGCCCCTGCCGGCGCACGACACCGTTCTCGTCCCGCTCCTCGTCGAGGTGCATGGCCGGGAACATGCCGTCCCGGTACCAGCCCAGGTGACCGGAGGTCTCGAACAGCGCGCCCTTGGTGATGTGCGGCGAGTAGACGAACTCGTAGCCGCCCTCCTCGTGCCGCCGGCGCGAGTAGTCCTCCAGTTCCCGGCGCACCAGCCCCCCCTTGGGGTGGAACACCGGCAGACCGGAGCCGACCTCGTCCGGGAAGCTGAACAGGTCCAGCTCGGCACCCAGCCGGCGGTGGTCCCGCCGCTCCGCCTCCGCGAGCAGTTCCAGGTGCCGGTCCAGGGCCTCGGTCGACTCCCACGCGGTCCCGTAGATGCGCTGGAGCTGGGGGTTGCGCTCGTTGCCCCGCCAGTAGGCAGCGGCGACCCTGGTGAGGGTGAACGCGGGGATGTGCCTGGTGGTGGGCACGTGCGGCCCCCGGCACAGGTCCCCCCACACCCGGTCGCCGGTCCGGGGGTCGAGGTTGTCGTAGACGGTGAGCTCGCCGCCGCCGACCTCCATGACCTCGGAGGTGTCGACCTCGCTCTTGAGGTCGACCAGTTCGAGCTTGTAGGGCTCCGAGGCGAGTTCCTCGCGGGCCGCCTCCACCGAGTCCACCACGCGCCGGGAGAACCGCTGGGAGCCCTTGATGATCTGCTTCATGCGCTTCTCCAGCGCGCGCAGGTCCTCGGGGGTGAAGGGCCGCTCCACGTCGAAGTCGTAGTAGAAGCCGTCCTTCACGGGGGGCCCGATCCCGAGCTTGGCCTCCGGGAAGAGTTGCTGCACGGCCTGGGCGAGCACGTGCGCCGCCGAGTGGCGGATGACGGACCTGCCGTCCTCGGTGTCGGCCGCGACCGGCTCCACCTCGGTGTCCTCGGCGGGAGCCCAGGACAGGTCACGCAGCCGACCCTCCGCGTCGCGGACGACCACGACGGCGTCGGGACCCTTGCCGGGGAGACCGGCTTCCCGCACCGCGCTGCCCGCGGTGGTCCCGGCGGCCACCACGACCAGCGGGGTGGGCTCGGGAACGGGGGCCTGCGGTCGGGACACGGTGACTCCTCCATCGCTGCTGCCGGCGGTCGACGACCCCGGCGGACCGGTTGACGCGGCCTGCCGGCCGCCCGGTGCATGCTATCCGCACCGGCGCGAGCGGTGACCTGTCGGTTTGACCATCGCCGGTGCGGGGGCCGGTCCCGGGGGTGAGCGCCCCGGCCCCGCACTGCGCACGGTCACCCGCGCCAGTCGACCGGATGAAACCCGCCGCTCCGCCGGGTGTGTCCAGGCGCGGCTACCCGGCGGCTGTCGGTTCGGCGCGGACGATGAGCCGTATGCGGGATACCCTGAACAGCATGACTCCCGGGTTGGAGGCGGCCCTCGCACGGGCTGGGCTGCGGGTGAACGCGAGCGAGTTCCTCGCCTACGTCGAGGACGCCGCGCGCCGCTTGACGCCCCCGCACCCCGACCCGGGGGCGTTCCTGTCCCCCGACCAGCAGCGGGTGCTCACCGAGGTGGGGCTGGACCTGAGTCCGCAGGACCCGGGGGAACCGGACTACCGAGCGGGCACGGTGGCCGCCGAAGCGGTACTGCTGGACTCCGCGTTGACCCTGACCGAGGCGGCCGACCGGCTGCGCGTCGGGATCGCCGACGTGGAGGCCAGGATCGCGGCCGGCCGGGTCGCCGGGTGGCGCGGGCGCGGGGGGTGGCGGCTGCCCGCCTGGCAGTTCACCGAGATCGGCGTCCTGCCAGGGCTCGCGGAGGTGTTGGACGCGGTGCCCGACGACCAGCCCGACCTGGTGGTGGCCGGGTTCATGATGACCGCGCAGGCCACGCTGCTGGTGGACGGCCACCCGGTCACCCCACGACGATGGCTGCTCACCGGCGGTGCCCCCGAGGCCGTGGCGGAGCTGGCTGCTCTGCTGGGCCGTCCCGTGTGACCGCGCCGAGCTGGAATCGGCGCCAGGATGTCCCGGCTTCCCCAGCCGCCAGAACCAGCGACCCTGCGCGCGCTGCTGCGCAGGTCGGAGGACATCGTCGCGGTGCACCACGCCACCCGGCTGGTGCGCGTCTACACCTCGTCCGGGCGACACCCGCAGACCTGGAACGGCTTCCGGACCACCGGGCCGCTCCCGCACGCCCGCTTCGACTCCCACCCGCTCAGCCCGAACGGCCGTCCCACCGACCACTCGGGTCACGGTGTCCTCTACTTCGCGCTGTCGATCCGGACGTGCGTGGCCGAGGTGTTCCAGTCGTCCTCGGTCGTGGACCGGCGGACGCGCTCCCCTCGGCTCGTCGTGCTGCGGCCGAGCCGAACGCTGAAGTTGCTGGACGTGGCCGGGTTGTGGCCGACCAGGGCGGGCGCGTCCCAGGCCATCAGCAGCGGCCCGAAGGAGGCGACCCAGGCGTGGGCCCGCGCGATCCGGGAGGCCTACGACGACCTGGACGGCCTCTGGTACCGCTCCTCGATGGATGCTGGTAATCCGGCGGTCTGCCTCTGGGACCCGCCGTCGGGCAGCGCCATCCCGGAACACCCCGACCTGCTCATCCCGCTGGACCACCCCGGCCTGGACCTGCCACTGGGCCGGATCTGCCACCAGCTGGACTACACGCTCTCGCACTGAGCCTGCTCCGCGCGGCCCCCACCTGGTCGCCCTCCCGGCGTGCGCGCACCGCGCCCAGGTCGGGAGGACGGGCCCCGCCGGTGCCGGCGGGCCGGGCTCGGGTCGGGACGACGGGTCAGCCGGCGGCCGGCAGGGGGTGGTGCCGATCCCCCAGCCAGGTGAGGCGGGTGGCGCGCCCGTACCGGATCTCGGTGACGGGGCGGCCACCGATCGCCGCCTCGATCTCCGCGCCCTCCGGCCGCCAACCGTGACGTTCGGAGAAACGCGCGCCCTCCTCGTTGCCGGCGAGGACCCACGACACGACGTGCTCGAAGCCCCGCGCGTGCAGGTAGTTCACGGCGGCCTCGTGGACGGCGTGCCCGGCGCCGGTACCCGCCACCTCGGGGTCGGCGTACATCGCGACCAGTTCCGCGGTCAGCAGGCCGGGCCGGGCGTCACGTTCGCACCGGACCGGGGCGACCCCGCAGTAGGCGCCGACCCGGCCCTGCCGATCCACCGCGACGAACACCCTGCCCGGCTCGGGGACGGCGAGCCAACGTTCCCAGCCCGGGACCCTGGTGTCCTGGGACATGGCGTCCAGGAAGTCGTCGGGCAGCAGGCCCCGGTAGGACCGCCGCCACGCCGAGACGTTGATTCTGGCCAGGTCGGACGCGTCGTCGGGAGTGGCTCGGCGAACGGTCCAACGCACTGCGCGCTCAGTCATGGATTCAGCATCACCCACCGCGCGGTGGAGCGGCGAAGGGTTTTCAGCCCGTCCCACCAGGGGTCACCGGCAGCCAGCGGCCCCACCAGTCGAGGACGGCCTCGAACCGCTGGACGCGATGCCTGGGCCGGCCGGACCTGCTCAGTTCGTGCCCCTCCCCGGGGAAGAGCAGGAACTCCGTCTCGGTGCCCTGGGCCAGCAGGGTCACGAACATGCGCTGCGCCTGTTCGAGCGGGCACCGCCAGTCCTGCTCGGAGTGCACGACCGCGAAGGGCATCGTGATCCGGTCCGCGTGGTGGAGCGGGCTCTTCTCCCGCCAGACCACCGGGTCGGTACCGATGTAGCCGTGGGTGAACATCCAGCCGATGTCCGAGGAGCCGTGGAAGGAGTCCCAGGCGTTCACGGCCCGCTCGCTCCAGGCCGCGGTGAAACGCTCACCGTGGTGGGCGGCCAGCCAGCCCGTCATGAAGCCGCCGTAGGAACCGCCCATCACCCCCACCCGCCGCTCGTCGAGCTCGGGGCGCGCCAGGGCCAGGTCGAGCAGGCCGAGCAGGTCGACGGCGTCAACCGTGCCCATCGCGCCGACCACCGCCCGTCCGTGGCTCTCGCCGTACCCGGCCGAGCCCCGGGGGTTGGGGAGCACCACGGCGTAGCCGGCGGAGGCGTACACCTGCGCCTCGTCGAAGAAGCCCCAGGTGTAGTGCTGGAAGGGACCGCCGTGGATGACGAGCAGCACGGGGTGGGGGCCGGGGCCCTCCGGCAGGACGAGCCACCCGTGCAGCGGGTAGCCGTCCTCGCCCGTGCCCCGCAGTTCCTCCACCGCGGCCAGGCCGCTCTCCCCGATCCCGGCGCCGAGGTCGGTGAGCACCCGCTGGGGTTCGGGGGCGTCCTCGGTCAGCCGCAGGACCGCGACCTCCCCTGGTCGCTCCGTGGTGGACACCACGGCGGCGACCAGCCCGGACGCGGGGCAGTGGTCGAAGTCGGTGACCACCTGCTCGGCGTCGCCGACCAGCCGCAGACCCTCCAGGGGGGTGGGGGCGGGGTCCGGGGGCACGAGGCGCAGCTGGACGGAGCCCTGGACGCGCACCGCGACCAGCAGGCCCTCCGAGGTCGGCACGGCGGGACGGAGGCCCTGCACGTCGACGGTCTCGCGGTCGGTGAGCCGGGTGGGGGCGCTGACCTCGCCGGCGGCCGGGAGTTCGGCGTGCCAGAGGCCCGTGTTCCTGGCGACCGAGTCGAAACCCTGGAACTCGGTGCCGTAGTAGTGGACGCCACCGTCCTCGCCGACCACGGGCAGGTGGACGTTGCCCTTGCTCCGAACGGCGAGCTGAGGTTCGCCGCCCTCGGCCGGGACGAGGTAGAGGTCGTGGTGCAGGGTGTCGCGCGCGTTCAGGTCGCGCTGCGCGGCGAAGACCAGCCGCCGGCCGTCCGGCGTCCACGCCGGGTCCCGCACGTCGAAGGAGTCGCCACCGGCGACCTCCCGCGCCTCGGCGGCGCGGTCCTCGACGTCGACGGTGAAGAGGCGGTGCCGCCGGTCCAGCACGAACCCGACGTTGTCGAGGCGGTACTGGAAGGTCGTGATCCGGCGGGGCGCCTCCTCGTCGGGCGCGACGTCCTCGTCGGTGCCGTACCGGCCGGGTTCGGGGACGCGGGCGGTGAAGGCGAGCCGGGTCGAGTCGGGGCTCCAGACCGGTGCTCCGGCGCCGAGGGGGGCCTGGGTGAGCCGTCGGGGCTCACCACCCCCGACGGGCATCACGTACAGCTGCGGCGCCTTCTCCCAGCCGCGCGTCGAGGGGTCTCCTGACCGCAGGAAGGCGATCCACCGCCCGTCCGGCGAGATGCTCGCGGCCTGGTCGCGTTCCGACTCGGTCCACGGGGTGAGCGGCCCGCCGTCGAGGGGGAGCCGGTGCAGGCCGCCGAGGTAGGAGTTCTCCTCCCGGTCGGGGCGCACGGTGGCGACGATCAGCAGGTCCTCGCGCAGGGTCACCCCGCGCGCGGAGCGCAGTCGGTAGAGGTCGTCTGGACGCACATGCGGCAACCTACCGGATGCTTAGCAAGACTTACTAAGGGTTCCGGGGACTTGCGGCGGGGACGCGACCAGCGGTCAGCGCCGATCGCCGCCCCCCTCCTCCGAACGACCGGGGCGGCCGGCGCCGCTCGCGCCGCCGTCCTCGACGTCCTCGGTCGGGGTAGCGGCGGGCGCGGTGCCCTCGCCGTCCGCCTCCGGAGCGGACGGCGGCTTCTCCACGTGCTTGATGGCGCTCGGGTCGCGACGCACCTTGATCAGGCTCGCCACCGTGGTGACGACCAGGACGATGCCGATGACCGTGAGCGAGACCCCGATGCCCACCTCGGGGACCGGGACGCCCTCACCGCCGTTGATGAAGGGCAGGTTGTTCTCGTGCAGGGCGTGCAGCACCAGCTTCACGCCGATGAAGCCCAGGATGACCGAGAGACCGATCGAGAGGTAGACGAGGCGGTTCAGCAGGCCACCGATGAGGAAGTAGAGCTGCCGCAACCCCATCAGTGCGAAGGCGTTGGCGGTGAAGACGAGGTAGGGCTCCTGGGTCAGCCCGAAGATCGCGGGGATCGAGTCCAGCGCGAAGAGCAGGTCGGCGCTGCCGATGGCGATCATCACGACGAACATCGGCGTGACCCACCGCTTGCCGTCGATCCGCACGAAGCTCTTCGACCCGTGGTACTTCTCGGTGACCGGCAGGAACCTCCGCACCGCCCGCAGGGCCGCGTTGTCGCCGCTGAAGCTGTCGTCGTCGCCGGACTTGACCAGCTTCCACGCGGTGTAGATGAGGAAGATGCCGAAGAGGTAGAAGACCGCGGCGAAGCGGTCGATCACGACGGCACCGGCCGCGATGAAACCGCCGCGCATGATCAACGCCATCACGATGCCGATCAGCAGCACCCGGTGCTGGTGGATGGCGGGCACCGCGAAGCTGGACATGATGATGACGAACACGAACAGGTTGTCGACGCTGAGGGCCTTCTCGGTCACGTACCCCGCGAAGAACTCCCCGGCGAAGGTGCTGCCCGAGAAGTACCAGATGCCGACGCCGAACACGATCGCCGCGACCACGTAGACGGCCGACCAGATCGCGGCCTCCTTGATGGAGACCTCGTGCGGCTTGCGGTCGACGATGAGGAGGTCGAGGAGCACGACCAGGACGAGGGCCGCGATGGTGACGAACCACAACCAGTGGGGGATGTCCATAGAACTTCGTTCCTCCGGTGCGCAGGCACAGCTGACCACCGGAGGTCTCTTCCACCGACCGTGGGCCGGTCGACGGCACCGGGCGTCGAGCGCCGTGATGACGATGCCGCCGCGAAGGAATACTCCCCTCCACGTACGAGCGCCATTGTTCACCATGTGCGGCCCCCACCAACAGCCAGGGGTCCGGGAGATCATGGTCACACCACCCCTGACCCCCCGCCAGCCGGGAACCGATGACCTCGGCGAGGGCGGCGGTGGAGCGACCCCCCACGGGGTCGAGGAGACCCCTCCTGCCCCGGCGACCGCGCCGCGCTCCCGTTCCGGGGTGCGACGACCGGGTTACCGGGGCCAACGCGCTCGGCGCCCCAGGGGCTGGCGCCAGCCACTCCCCTGGGACAGCCTCGTCGCCGGTCAGCGGTATCCGGTGGTGTCGGCGGGCTTCCCGGCGTCCTGGACCTCGACGACGTACCGCCACGCATCGGGGCGCGAACCGTCCAGGTCGGTGAATCCGTACTCCTGGGCGAGACCCCCGCTGGACAGCGACCGGCCGTTCCACCGGGCGAGGTCGGGGTCCGCCGCGAGAGCCGCCACGGCACGTCCCACGAACCGAGGGGTCTCGGAGATCGCGAAGTGTGGTTCCCGGGGGAGCGCGTCGCGCCAGTTCTCCTCCCGCACCCCGTAGTGGTCGAGCATCATCTCCGACCTCATCCAGCCCGGTGTCAGGGACACCGCCGTCGCCTCGTGCTTGACCAGGTCCCGCGCGTGCGCCCACGCCATGCGGTTCACCGCGACCTTCGCGAGGTCGTAGAAGGGCGAGACGCGGTAGTTCCGCTCGTTGTACTCGACGGTCCCGTCCGTGACCTCGACGAGCAGACCGCCCGGCCGTTCGATCAGCAGGGGGAGGGCGTGGTGCGCGGTGATGAGGTGGGTGTCGACCGCCAGCCGGAGCAGCCGCAGGCCGTTGTCGAGATCGTGCTCCCACACCGGCGTGTCCCACCCGAAGAGGAGCTCGCCACCCCAGATGTCGTTGACGAGGACGTCGAGGCGCCCCTGTTCCTCGCGGATGCGGTCCACCAGCGCCCGCACCTCCTCCGGCACGAGGTGGTCGACGGCGACCGGAACACCGACCCCGCCCGCGCGCTCGACCAGCTCGGCGGTCTCCTCGATCGTCTCGGGCCGCCCGTACTCGGAGGCACGATCCCTGGTGGTGCGGCCGGTGACGTACACCGTGGCTCCCGCCGCCCCGAGCTCGACGGCGATGCCCCGCCCCGCGCCCCGCGTCGCTCCCGCGACCAACGCGACCCTTCCTCGCAGGCTCATGCCCAACCTCCCCAGCCATACATAACCGATCGATCGTTTATATTCATAGCATGGCACGCACCAAGACCCGGACCGACGAGGAGGTCCTGGACACCGCCCTCTCCCTGATCGGGGACATCGGAGTCGGGAACCTGACCTTCGCCGCGCTCGCCACCCGGTCCGGTCTCTCCTCGGCGACGCTGGTCCAGCGCTTCACGAACAAGGCCACGCTGATCCAGCGCGCCCTCCTCCAGGGCTGGGAGAAGCTCGACGCCACCACGCGGTCCCTCGCGGCGAGCACCCCCCTGACCCCCCGGGGAGCGGTCGAACTGCTGGTGGGCCTGTCAGGGCAGTACGCCGACGCCGAGGCTTACGCGAACGGGCTGCTGATCCTGCGCGAGGACCTCCGCGACCCCCTCCTGCGCCGCCGAGGGACCGCGTGGGAGGCCGAACTGACCGCCTTGCTCGACGCGCGGCTCTCGACGGCCCCCGGAACCCCGACCGGAGCCGGTCACGCACTCGCCACCTACTGGCAGGGCTCACTGACCTGGTGGGCCTTCCAGGCGGACACCCCGCTCGAGGAGTACCTGACCGACCGGCTCAGCCAGTTCCTCGCCCTGGTCAACCGTCCCTAGACCGGCACCTCGCACCGGGGTCCACGCCCACCGTCCCCGGGACGACACGCACGCGCGGTCACGCCCACCGTCCCCGGTGGACGCCCGATCCTCGGCCGCACCGGACCCGCGACGTGATCCACACCTCCTCGGGCGGGAGTCGGGCGGCTCCTCGAGCCCACCACCGCCCACCACGCGACGCACCACGCCACATGCCCCACCACCAGGCACGACGGCCGTCCACGCTGGATTCCGCACCTGACGAGCACTGTCCGGAATGTCCCCGAAAGTGTGACCCCTGACATGGCCGGTCCCGCGACTTCGCATACTGTCGACTGGTGTCGTTCCTCGCGCGGAATCGTTGGTGGCTGATCGCCCTCGGAGCGGTCGTGCTCCTCGTGGCTGGCGCGATCGCCTGGCCCTCCGATGACGAGGACACCTCCGACATCCCGTCGCGGGAGTTCCGGCTGGAGGTGCCCGAGGAGCCCGGCTCCGACAGCCTCATCAGCCTCGACGCCACCGTCTACCTCCCCGAGACCACACCCGCCCCGGCCGTCCTGCTCGCACACGGCTTCGGCGGCAGCAAGCTCGAGGTCTCCGGCGACGCCCGGGAACTGGCCGACCGCGGCTTCGTGGTCCTGACCTACTCCGCGCGCGGCTTCGGCGAGAGCGAGGGGCTGATCGGGCTGAACTCGCCGGACCACGAGGTCCGGGACGCCTCCGCCCTCATCGACTGGCTGGCCGAGCAACCCGAGGTGCTCACCGAGGACGGGGACCCGGTGGTGGGCGTCACCGGCGGCTCCTACGGCGGCGCGTTGTCGCTCATGGTGGCCGGCACGGACGACCGGGTGGACGCGATCGCCCCGGTCATCACCTACAACGACCTGGTCAAGGCCCTCATCCCGAACTCGGGCACCGAGGACGCCACCCCGATCACCTCGGCCGGTACCCCGGCCGCCAGCCCGTTCCCCGACCCCGGGGTCTTCAAACGGTTCTGGGCGGGTCTGCTGTTCACCGCCGGCAGCCCCTCCGTGGAGGCACCGCCGGTCGCCTCGCCGGAACTCGGCACCGACGACGAGGACGGCGAGGGCGACGAGGGCAGCGAGGGCGCACGCCCCACTCCCGAGGAGGGCGGGACCGGCGACGCCGACGGGGGCACGGGGCCGACCCCGCCCGGCTGCGGACGCTTCAGCCCCGAGCTCTGCGCCGCCTACGTCGAACTCGCCACCACCGGGGAACCCAGCCAGGAGACCGTGGACCTGCTCGCGGACCTCTCCCCCGCGCGGTTCACCGAGAACATCACCGTGCCCAGCCTGGTCGTGCAGGGCAGCCAGGACACCCTGTTCGGCCTGGACCAGGCCGACGCCAACGCCCGGGAGATCGCCGAGGCGGGCGGCCGGGTCAAGGTGGTGTGGTTCGCCGGCGGCCACGACGGCAGCGGGACACCCGGCGAGGTCCGGGACCAGATCGGCGCGTGGTTCGACTTCCACCTCGCCGGCCGAGGACCCGACCCGGGAACCACCTTCGAGTACGGCATCCCGCGCAGCGTCGCCGGCGGTGGCGGTACCCGGGTGCGCACCCTGACCGCTCCCGAGTACCCCGGCCTCGTCGACACCGCGGCCACCGAGTTCCAACGACACCGGATCACCGGAGACCCGACGCCGGTCCTCACCCCGGCCGGGGGCCAGCCCGCCGCCATCACCGGACTGCCCGGGCTGTCCGGCGTGCTCGGCGGCTCGCCCGACGTCGCCGGCCGACTCCACCGGGACGTCCCCGGCCAGGTGGCCCGCTTCACCTCCGAGCCCCTGGCCGAGGCCGTCACGATCACCGGAACCCCCCGGGTCCGCGTCCAGGTCAGCCAGGCGCCGGGCGCCGCCACCTCCGGCACCGCCGTGCTCTTCGCCAAGCTCTACGAGGTCAGCCCCAACGGCACCCGCACCCTGCCGGGACAGGGCGTCTCCCCGGTCCGCGTCACCGGCCTACCAGCCGACGGCACCCCGATGGAGGTGGACATCGCGCTGCCCGGCATCGCCTACACGGTCGACAGCGGCCAGCGGCTTGAGGTCGCGATCTCCACGACCGACCAGGCCTACGCCAGCGTCACCGAGCCGGTCACCCACGTGGTCGGCATCGCGGAGAACACCGACCTGGCCCTCCCGACGACCCAGGGCGAGCACGCCACCTCCCCGGTGCCGTGGGGGGCGCTCGCCGGCGCTGGTGGCGTGGTCGCCCTCGGCGTGGTCCTCGCGCTGGTCTCGGCGTGGCGCCGGCGGCACTCGACGGACCTCGTCCCCGACCTGGAGGACGTGCCGATCGTCATCTCGGGCCTCAGCAAGCGCTACGCCAGCGGGTTCACCGCGGTGGACGGCATCTCCCTGCGGGTCGAACGGGGACAGGTCCTCGGGCTGCTCGGCCCGAACGGCGCGGGCAAGACCACGACGCTGCGGATGCTGATGGGGCTGATCCGTCCCACCGCCGGCCAGGTGCGGGTGTTCGGGCACCTGGTGCGCCCCGGCGCGCCGGTGCTGTCCCGGATCGGCGCCTTCGTGGAGGGTTCCGGGTTCCTCCCCCACCTCTCGGGCATGGAGAACCTGCGCCTGTACTGGGCGGCCACCGGTCGGGGTCGGGAGAGCGCCCACTTCGAGGAGGCCCTGGAGATCGCCGGCCTCGGCGCGGCGGTGCACCGGAAGGTGTCCACCTACAGCCAGGGGATGCGGCAGCGGTTGGCCATCGCGCAGGCGATGCTCGGGCTCCCCGACCTGCTCGTCCTCGACGAACCAGCCAACGGCCTCGACCCGCCCCAGATCCACCAGATGCGGGAGGTGCTGCGCCGCTACGCCTCGGGGGGACGGACCGTCGTCGTCTCCAGCCACCTGCTGGCCGAGGTGGAGCAGACCTGCACCCACCTGGTCGTGATGCACCGGGGCCGGGTCATGGCCACCGGCGAGGTCCGGGACATCGTCGCGGGCGGGCACGGGTACACCTTCCACGTCGACCAGCCCGAGCGGGCGGCCGAGGTGCTCGCCGCGATGGACGGCGTGTCGGAGGTCGAGGCCCACGACAGCAGCGTGCAGGCCCTCCTCGGGCCGGTGCGCCCGGGAGCGGCGGTCACCGAGCTGGTGCGGGCCGGGATCGCGGTCGAACAGGCCGGGCCCACCGGCCGGTTGGAGGACGCGTTCCTCCAGATGGTCGGAGAGGAGTCGGCGCCGTGACCGAGCCACATCGGAACACGTCATCCGGGGAGCCGGCGGCACGCGGGAGCGTTCCGTCCGCCGAGGCGGCCGCCGTGTTGGAGGAGCGCAGCCGGCACGCCGATCCGGCCGGCCGGGTGGCCCACGACGGGTCGATCGCCGGGTACCGCGCGAACCACACCCTGCCGATCAGGGTCGAGCTGCGGCGCCAGCTGCTGCGGCGCCGCACCCAACTCACCCTCGGCCTGCTGGTCGCCCTGCCCGTGGTCCTGCTGCTGGCGTTCCGGATCGGTCAGGACGACGTCAGCGGCGGCGGCCTGGTGGAACTCGCCACCCGCAGCGGGGTCAACTTCGCGCTGTTCTCCATCTTCGTGTCGGTGAGCTTCCTCTTCGTCGTCGTCGTCGCCCTGTTCTTCGGCGACACGGTGGCCAGCGAGGCGTCGTGGTCGAGCCTGAAGTACCTGCTGGCCGCGCCCATCCCCCGGCACCGACTGCTCCGGCAGAAGGCCATCGTGTCGGCCCTGCTCACCGTGTTCGCTCTCCTGCTGCTCCCGGCGGTGTCCCTGCTCGTCGGGGTCCTCGCCTACGGCAACGGGCCCCTGATCAGCCCCACCGGCGAATCGGTGTCGATGGGCCGGGGCGTCGTCGTGCTGCTGATGATCATCGCCTACCTGGTGCTCTTCTACACCTGGGTGGCCGGCCTCGCCCTGCTGCTCACCGTCGCCACGAACACCCCGTTGGGCGCGGTGGGCGGAGCGTTGATGGCCAGCATCCTGTCCCAGATCCTCAACCAGATCACCGCCCTGGGTGACCTGCGCCAGTTCCTCCCCACCTACTACAGCTACGACTGGTTCGACCTGCTGAGCACCGACATCAGCTGGGACGAGATGGCCAGGGGCGTCCTGACCTCGTTCGTCTACGGCACCGTGTTCGTCCTGCTGGCCATCCAGGTGTTCGACCGCAAGGACATCACCAGCTGAGGCCGCCCGCCCGCGCCGCGGAGGGCGGGCGGGCCGCACCCACCCGGTCCCCGCCACGGCTGGCATCCTGATCACGACTGGTTCCGGTCGAGGACGGGAGCGCGTGTGCGGCGGGAGATCACCACGACCTCGGGGCGGGTCCGGGGCCGTCAGGCCGCACCCGGCGTGCGGGCCCACCTCGGCATCCCCTACGCGGATCCGCCGTTCGGACCGCTCCGGTTCCGCCCGCCCCGGCCCCGACGGCCCTGGGCGGGCGTCCGGGACTGCGTCACCTTCGGCCCGGTCGCGCCCCAGTCCGCGCGACTGACCGGGCTGCCGGTCTGGGCGGCGGACGAGGAGGACATCCTCACCCTGAACGTGTGGGCACCCGCCGGATCGGGAGGTCCCTGGCCGGTGCTCACCTGGTTCCACGGCGGGGCCTACACCTTCGGTTCCAGCGCCCAGCCGGACTTCGACGGCGCACGGCTCGCCGCCACCGGCATGGTCGTGGTCACCGTCAACTACCGGCTGGGTTTCGAGGGGTTCGGTCACCTGCCCGGGACGCCGGACAACCGGGGCCTGCTGGACCAGCTCGCCGCGTTGGACTGGGTGGCCGCCAACATCGCCGAGTTCGGTGGTGACCCGGACAGGGTGACCGCCGCCGGGCAGTCGGCGGGCGCCGGTTCGGTCCTGGCGCTGGCCGCCTCGGACCGGGCCACACCGTTCCACCGCGCCATCCTGCACAGCCCGCCACAGGGCTTCCGCTCCCCCGCCGAGGCCGCCACCGTCGCCGACCGCATCGCCACGGCGGCGGGGGTGCGACCGGCGGACCTCGGCTCGGCGCCACCCGAGGCACTGGTCAGGGCCGCCGACCTCGTCGCAGGTGACCACTCGGCGGGCCGCTGGCCGGGGCGGTGGCGGCACGACCCGGTGCTGTACGGGCCGGTGGTCGACGGCGAACTCCTCCGGGCCGACCCGGCGCCGTCACTGGCCCAGGGGGCGGCCGCCGGGACACCCCTGCTGGTCACCCACACCACGGAGGAGTACTGGCTGTTCCACGCGGTGGGCGGGTTGAACCCGGTGCGCACCGAAGGCGAACTCGCGCGGTTCGCCGACGATCTGGGACTGCCGGCGGCCCTGCCCGCCGGCTACCGGCGACTGCTGCCCAACGCGACCGTCGAGGAACTCTGGTTGACGATCTTCGGGGACCTCCGGTACGGCGAGTACGCGACGCGGCTGGTGGAGAGCCAGGTGGCGGCCGGGGGTGCCGCCTGGCTGGCCCTGTTCGACCGCCGGCGGGACGCCAGCGGGCAACGGGTCCGGGCCTGGCACCACGCCGACGTGCCCTTCGTCTTCGGCACCCTGGACGCCCCCGGCGCGGACTTCCTGATCGGCGCGGTGGGCACCGACGAGCACCGGTTGGCGCGGCACGTCGGCGCCGCGGTCCTCCGCTTCGCCGCGCACGGGGACCCGGGCTGGACCCCGTTCCACGGCGGCACGGGCCCGGTGGAGGTCTGGGGTGGCGAGCCACGGTCCGTCCCGGCCACGGATCCGGCCCGCCGCGCACTGTGGGAGGACGTCCCGCTGGGGCCGGCCCCGGCCTGACCGGCCCGCCCGCTCCCCCGGGTCGCACGGCGCGGTCAGTTCACTGGAGACCGGCCGCGTCCATGCCCCGGAGCTCCTTCTTCAGGTCGGAGATCTCGTCCCGCAGCCGGGCCGCCACCTCGAACTGGAGGTCCCGCGCGGCCCGCATCATCTGGTCGGTGAGCTGGGCGACGAGGTCGGCGAGCTCCGCCCTCGGCATCGACCGCACATCGCGGTCCTCCAGCACGCCGGCGCTGGAGGACCCGGGGCCGCCACCCCCGGGCTTCTTGCCCCGGGACGCGTTCCGACCCGAGCCACCGACCGGGACGACATCCTCGGAGTCCTCCGCCTCCGAGTGGACGCGGTCGAGGATGTCGGCGATCTTCTTGCGCAACGGCTGCGGGTCGATGCCGTGCTCCTCGTTGTAGGCGACCTGCTTCGCCCGACGCCGGTTCGTCTCGTCGATGGCCCGCCGCATCGAGTCGGTGACCGTGTCGGCGTACATGTGCACCTGTCCGGAGACGTTCCGGGCGGCCCGGCCGATCGTCTGGATCAGGCTGGTGCCCGAGCGCAGGAAGCCCTCCTTGTCCGCGTCCAGGATGGCCACCAGCGACACCTCGGGCAGGTCGAGGCCCTCCCGGAGCAGGTTGATGCCGACCAGCACGTCGAACTCACCGATCCGGAGCTGCCGCAGCAGCTCGACCCGGCGGAGCGTGTCCACCTCCGAGTGGAGGTACCGGACCCTGATCCCCAGCTCCAACAGGTAGTCGGTGAGGTCCTCCGCCATCTTCTTCGTCAGCGTCGTCACCAGCACCCGCTCGTCGGCCTCGGTGCGCAACCGGATCTCGTGCACCAGGTCGTCGATCTGGCCCTCGGTGGGCTTGACGTGCACCTCCGGATCGACCAGCCCCGTCGGGCGGATGACCTGTTCGACGAACTCGCCGCCGGTCTGCCCCATCTCGAACGGCCCCGGAGTCGCCGAGAGGTAGACGGTCTGCCCGATCCGGTCGGCGAACTCCTCCCAGTTCAACGGCCGGTTGTCCAGGGCGCTGGGCAGCCGGAACCCGTGCTCGACCAGGGTGCGTTTCCGGGAGGCGTCCCCCTCGAACATCCCCCCGATCTGGGGGACGGTGACGTGCGACTCGTCGATGATGAGCAGGAAGTCGTCCGGGAAGTAGTCGATCAGGGTGGCCGGGGCGGAGCCGGCAGGCCTGTCGTCGATGAACCGCGAGTAGTTCTCGATGCCGGAGCAGAACCCGACCTGCCGCATCATCTCGATGTCGTAGGAGGTCCGCATCCGCAGCCGCTGGGCCTCCAGCAGCTTCCCGCGCCGCTCCATCGACTCCAGCTGGGTGGCCAGCTCGGCCTCGATCTCACCGATCGCCCGTTCCATGCGGTCCGGCCCGGCCACGTAGTGGGTCGCGGGGAAGATGCGGAGTTCGTCGACCTCGCGGACCACCTCTCCGGTGAGCGGGTGCAGGTAGTGGAGCCGGTCGATCTCGTCGCCGAAGAACTCGATGCGGATGGCGAGCTCCTCGTAGGCGGGGATCACCTCCACGGTGTCCCCGCGTACCCGGAAGGTGCCCCGGTTGAAGGCCAGGTCGTTGCGGGTGTACTGCACGTCGACCAACGCCCGCAGCAGCACGTCCCGGTCGACCTCCTCGTTGAGCCGCAACGGGATCGACCTGTCGAGGTACGACTGCGGGGTCCCGAGGCCGTAGATGCACGACACCGAGGCCACCACGACGACATCCCGCCGGGTGAGCAGGCTCATCGTCGCCGAGTGGCGGAGCCGTTCGACGTCGTCGTTGATCGACGAGTCCTTCTCGATGTAGGTGTCGGTCTGCGGGACGTAGGCCTCGGGCTGGTAGTAGTCGTAGTAGCTGACGAAGTACTCGACGGCGTTCTCCGGGAAGAACCCGCGCAGCTCGTTCGCCAGCTGAGCCGCCAGGGTCTTGTTGGGCGCGAGCAGCAGCGTCGGGCGCTGGACCTTCTCGATCAGCCACGCCGCCGTGGCGGACTTGCCGGTTCCCGTGGCCCCCAGCAGGACCACGTCCTTCTCGCCCGCCCGGATGCGCCGTTCCAACTCGGCGATGGCCTGCGGCTGGTCACCCGCGGGCTCGTAGTCGCTCACGACGCGGAAGCGCCCGTCCGCGCGAGGGATGTCGCTGACCGGACGGAACGCGGAGGAGGCGGTAATCGGTGCGTGTCCCACGTCCACGAGGGTAGGCCGGAACACCGACGGGGGTGGCCCGCCGGGGGCTGGGCCGGGCGCGGCCTCCGCCACCAGGTGGGCCAACTCACCCCGTCGGCGGGTCCGGACGCGGTGGCCGCCGCCACGAGGAGGGTGGGTCTCCCCACCCCGGCCTCAGTCGGAGCAGCAGGAGCAGCTCCCGCAGCAGGAGCAGCCGTTGCCGCAGCAGGAGCAGGCCTCGCAGCAGGGACCGCAGCTCTCGCACAGACCGGTCCGGGGCTGGCCGCTCCACGGGCCCGGGAACGAGTCACGGCAGCAGACCTGGCAGGTGCAGGTCATCCACAGCGCCAACCCGCATCCGGCGAGCACACCCCGGGGCACGGGAGGATTCCGCACCGGGGGGCAGCCGCACCGGCTCCCACCCCCACCACCCGACCGCTCCCCCGGCCCGCCGGGGCCACCGGTGTCGGGCGGATCGGTGGGCCCCGGTCCCTGCCCCGGGTACTCCTGGTACGGCCGGTCATGACCGTGGTCGGGAGGAAGGTGCCGGAGCCCCGGCAGGGTGGTGCGTCCCTGGTGGCCGTGGCCCTGCCCCTCGCGTCCCGCCGGGGGCCCGTCGACGTGCCCCCGGAAGGCGTGGCGCACCGAGCGGGGCAGCTGGTGGGCGAGCAGTGCGTGCGCGAGGCGGGAGTCGGTGAGGGTCACCCGGCGCAGCGCGGCGAGCAGGTCGTCGAGCGCCTCCGCGCAGAGCTCACGGGCCCGGTCCAGGCTCGTCGCGGTGGCGGTCAGCGGGTTCCACGCCCCGCTGGCGGTGTCCGACGGCAGGTCCTGGACCGCGTCCAGGAGGTGCCCCAGCCGGCCGAACATCCGGCCCGCCTCGCGCAGCGGGTCGGCGTTCCCCGGCATCCCGGCCAGCACCGCGGTGTGGGCGAAGGCCTGGGCGGTCGCCGACTCGGTCGGTGCCGTCACCACGCGGACGTCGGAGCCCGGTCGAGCGTCCCGTTCCACCTCGTCCTGGTGGGCGACGACCGCCAGCAGGGAGTCGGTGTCCAGCCGCAGGCCCCGGCCGGCGGCGGAGACCTGACGTGCCCAGCGGTCGGCCACCCGACCGGCGACCGAGCGCACCGGCCGGCGCGCGTAGTGGCCGTCGCCGTCGAGCACGTGGTCCCGGATTCGGGCGGAGGCCAGCGCGAGGGACACCGTGGCCGCCAGTCTGGCCCCCGCGCCCACCGCCACCGAGGCACCCCGGAAGCCGCGCAACGCGCAGGGCCCGGCGGCCCGTTGGGCCGCGCGCGTCCCCTCCGGTGGCAGCTGGGCGGTGAACAGGACCGACAGCAGCAGCCCGTCGTAGCTCGTCGCGACCCTCGCCAGGTGCCCGTGCGCGTCACGGAGCGCGAGGCACAGACCGCACAGGTGCCCCATCCAGGCGGTGCGCAGCGCCGGGGGCAGGGTGTGCTGGCAGGGCCGAAGAATCCCGAACACGTGTCCCTCCACGACCGTCGCGGGTCCCTCCCGCGCCGGGGAGCACAGTCCAGCGCATTTTCACCCATGCGGGGGACGCTGTAATCAAAAAGCCGCCTACCCCAGCACCCCGGGGACGCCCTGTTCGCACTGACGGAGGAGGAAGGGGCCCCCACGGCCCGGGCAGGCCGGCCGGCCAGTTCATCCTGGGTGAGCACCCGACCACGCGGACGGCGAGGGCGCCTCCGCCCCCTTCCCCGGATGTGCACTATTGGTGCATGAGCGTCGAGACCACCACCGCCGCCCCGCACATCCACGCGCCCAAGATCGAGCTCTTCGACACCAGAACCATGACCAACACCGATCCGAAGGGATTCCGCCGCACCGTCGACGAGTACCGGCGCGAGGAGTTCGGTCTGTACCTCGCCAGGGAGGTGGTGGACCACCACCGCTTCCGCTACCTGGAATCGTGGCTGTTGCCGGAACACCGCATTCGGTTGAGTCGGTGGACGTGGTGGCCCGGCGAGGAGGCCGACTACGACTTCTACCTCGACGTCGCCGAGATCACCCGTTCCCCGGAGGACCCCGCGCGGTGGCGGACCCGCGACTGCTACCTCGACATCCTCGTCCGCACCGGACGCGGCGTGGAGGTGGTGGACTCCGACGAGCTCATCGCGGCCGTCCGGGCCGACCTGCTCTCCGCTGACAGCGCGGAACGCGCCATGACCGCGGCGCACCACGCCGTCGGCGGCATCGCGGCGCACGGCTACGACGTCACCGCCTGGCTCGCGTCCACCGGCGTCACGATCACCTGGCGAGAGCCAA
Organism: Actinoalloteichus caeruleus DSM 43889; assembly: GCF_000429185.2. Taxonomy (GTDB): domain Bacteria; phylum Actinomycetota; class Actinomycetes; order Mycobacteriales; family Pseudonocardiaceae; genus Actinoalloteichus_B; species Actinoalloteichus_B caeruleus. The sequence goes on from NZ_AUBJ02000001.1 coordinate 2,500,411, forward strand.
CCGACTCCGCCGACAGCTGACGAGGAATTCGTCAACCGCTGTCCGGGTCGTTCTTCCCCGCGATTCGGGAACGGAACGGAGTCACTGATCGACAATGCCGGATTCGTAACAGAAAGACGATGTTCCCCTCATCACAAAGTGGGGCGAAATGGCTACCCTCTGAGCTTGTGGGCGCCGTTGTCACACCGCAGTTGATCGATGTGGTCGACACGATCACCTCGGTCCGGAACTACCCGTCCGGAACACGTCACCATCTCACCACCTGTCGGGTCGAGCACTGGGGCTTACGCACCGAGAGCGCGACACCCGACGATCCGTTCACCAGCTCCGAGGTCAGCTGGGTCCTGCCCGCCCAGGGCATCAGGATCCAGCGCCGCCGACCCCGGTCGCGGCACGCCAGAAGCGGACCGACCCTGCTGACGGCCATCAGGGTCACCCACGACCACCGCTCCTGGCGGACCACCGACCTCCTCCTGGGGCTCGCCCTCCAGGGTCGGCGGACTCCCCGCATCGTGAACTCGGCCGAGTTCGCGGCGGCGGTGACCGGCCGCGTCCTCCGCGCGGCCGACGCCGAACTGGCGCTGCGGACCGTGCACCGCACGCTGGAGGAGATCAGCGAGTACCACCACGACCTGGGCAGCTGGCTGTTGGGACTCGGCATCACCCGGTCCCTGCCCGGGGGCTGAGCGCGTCGGGGTCGGCGGTGGGTGCGCCGTTACCGACCCCGACGACCAGCCCGGCCCGCCGGGACCAGCCGGTCCCGGGGGTCGCACACGCCCCGGTTCGAGCAACCGCCCCCGTCTGGTCCCCCGACTAGGTCCGGCCGGTCTCGTCCCCGGCCCGCCACCCCACCCGCGCGGCCCACCGGTCGGCCGCTGGCAACCGTTCCGTGAACCAGGGCTCCTTGCCGGCCGTGTACGCCGCCGCGTCGCGGTCTCGGCCGAACCTCTCGGCCGTCGCGCGCTTGAGGCTGGCGTAGTCCGCCCGCGCCGCCTCATCCGCCCGCAACCATGCCGGGAACAGCAGCGCGTACCGCCACCCCTCGGTCCCGACGACCCGCACGTGCAGGTTCACCGCGCGTCCCGGGTCCGCCGAGGTGTGCACGCGCTTGCGCCACTGGTCCGGGTCCGGGTCCCACGGCTGCGGGGCGTCGGAGTCGATGCCCTCGAAACGCGGGAACCCGGCAGCGGCGAGCGGGGCGGCCAGGGCGTCCGCCGTCGCGAGGTCCGCCACCGTCAGCTGGAGGTCGAGGACGTCCTTCGCCGGCAGGTGGGGAACGGAGGTGGAACCGACGTGGTCGACGCGCAGCGCGTCGGGCCCGGCCACGCGGCGCACCCGCTCGACGATCCGCGCGGCCTGCGCCGCCCAGTCCGGGTCGTGGTCGACCAGCACCGGGGCGGTGGCGTCCCGACCCGAGCGGACCAGTCGCACGTTGCGCTCGAAGGGGACCAGGCGGTCACGCCACAGGGCGTCCACCTCGGCCAGCAACACCCGCCGGGACGCCGTGTTGTCCAGCAGGACGTCCGCCGCCGCCCGACGGTCCTCGTCCGTCGCCTGGCTGCCGATGCGACCCCGGGCCTCGGACTCGGTCATCCCCCGGGTCCGACGCAACCGATCCACCCGGACCCGCTCGGGGGCCATCACCACCACCGCCAGGTGGTACTGGGAACTCATCCCCTTCTCGACCAGGAGCGGGATGTCGTGGACGACGACCGCGTCCGGGGGAGCGGCCTCGAACGCCGCGGCGGCCAACTCCGCCACCCGGGGGTGCAGGATCGAGTTCAAGCGGGCCCGCTCCGCCTCGTCCGAGAAGACACGCCGCGCCACCTCCGGGCGGTCCAGGGCCCCCTCCGGGGTCAGCACCCCGACGCCGAACGCGGCGACGACCTCCCGCAGCCCCTCGCTACCGGGCGCCACCACCCGCCTGGCCAGTTCGTCCGCGTCGACCACGACGGCCCCGTGCTCGGCCAGCCGCCGCGCGACGGTGGACTTCCCCGCACCGATGCCCCCGGTCAGTCCGATACGCAGCACAGCGACCCCTCCCGAAACGCGTCAGAGCCCGCACCTCGGGAGGTGCGGGCTCTGACGACCGTACTGGCTCACTCAGCGCGGATCAAAGATCCGGGCTGATCGCGCTCACGCGCCGCCGGACAGCTTCTCCCGCAGGGCGGCGAGCTGCTCGTCGCTGGCGAGCGAACCGCTGGAGTCGGTACGCGGGGTGTCGGACGAGTAGCTCTGGTCGCCGACCGGCTCCACGTCCACGCCCTCCTCGGCAGCCTTGGTGACCTGCTTCTTGTGCTGCTCGTAGCGGCGCTGGGCCTCGGCGTACTGGCCCTCCCACTCCTCGCGCTGCGAGTCGTAGCCCTCCATCCACTCCTGGGTCTCCGGGTCGAAGCCCTCGGGGTAGATGTAGTTGCCCTCGTTGTCGTACTCGGCGGCCATGCCGTACTGGGTCGGGTCGAACTCCATCTCGGGAGTGAAGCCCTCGTTGGCCTGCTTCAGCGACAGCGAGATGCGGCGACGCTCGAGGTCGATGTCGATGACCTTGACCATGACCTCGTTGCCGACCTGCACGACCTGCTCCGGCACCTCGACGTGGCGCTCGGCCAGCTCCGAGATGTGGACCAGACCCTCGATGCCCTCGTCCACCCGGACGAACGCGCCGAAGGGGACCAGCTTGGTGACCTTGCCGGGCACGATCTGGCCGATGGCGTGCGTCCTGGCGAACTGGCGCCACGGGTCTTCCTGGGTGGCCTTGAGCGACAGCGACACGCGCTCGCGCTCCATGTCCACGTCGAGCACCTCGACGGTGACCTCCTGGCCCACCTCGACGACCTCGCTCGGGTGGTCGATGTGCTTCCAGGAGAGCTCGGAGACGTGCACCAGACCGTCCACCCCGCCGAGGTCGACGAAGGCACCGAAGTTGACGATCGAGGAGACGACGCCCTTGCGGACCTGCCCCTTCTGGAGCTGGTTGAGGAACTCGCTCCGCACCTCGGACTGGGTCTGCTCCAGCCAGGCGCGCCGGGACAGGACCACGTTGTTGCGGTTCTTGTCCAGCTCGATGATCTTCGCCTCGAGCTCGCGGCTGACGTAGGGCTGGAGGTCCCGGACGCGGCGCATCTCGACGAGGGAGGCGGGGAGGAAGCCCCGGAGGCCGATGTCGAGGATCAGGCCGCCCTTGACGACCTCGATGACGGTGCCCTTGACCGGCTCGTCCTTCTCCTTGAGCGCCTCGATGGTGCCCCAGGCGCGCTCGTACTGGGCGCGCTTCTTGGACAGGATCAGCCGACCTTCTTTGTCCTCCTTCTGGAGGACAAGGGCCTCGACGTGGTCACCGACGGTGACCACCTCGGCCGGATCGACGTCGTGCTTGATCGACAGCTCGCGCGAAGGAATGACGCCTTCGGTCTTGTAGCCGATGTCGAGCAGCACCTCGTCACGATCGACCTTGACGATGGTGCCTTCAACGATGTCGCCATCGTTGAAGTACTTGATGGTTTCGTCGATGGCCGCGAGGAAGTCCTCCTCCGTCCCGATATCGTTGACGGCAACCTGCTGCTTCGACGAGTTGGCAGCCGGGACAGTGGTGGTGTCGGTGGACATTAGGTAGGTGGCTCCGGTATGGATTCGAGGTAGCGGGCGACTTGCTTCACTTGTCTGCTCTGGACGCCATCGTAGGCCTCCGCGCGACGGGCCGGTAGCTCGCCACCGATCGGTGGCACGACCCCCGCGGGCCCGGATCCACTCCGGCGTCCACGCGACTCGCGGCCCTGACGGGTGCGGAACAGTCTGACAACGCAGAGGTATCGTACGCGCCCAGGTGATCCCTGGGCAAACCCGGATGCGATCCGAAGAAGTTGATCAACGCAGGTAGACGGGTCGGTGGACGAGTGACGAACAGTCCCCAGCCGGGTGCGGGGTCGCCAGCACCCGGGACGACCGGCGACCCGAGGTTCCGGCACGCGGAGGACACCCTCGGCACCAGCGGGGTGTCCCGCACCACACCCGGGCCGGCCGCCGCCCGCGCCGCCAGCCGCGCGTGGTGGGACGCCGACGCCGACGACTACCAGCGCGAACACGGAGACTTCCTCGGGCTGACCGAGTTCCGGTGGGCCCCGGAGGGCGTCACCGAAGGCGACCTCGGGCTCCTCGGCGAGGTGCGAGGAGCCAGCGTCCTGGAGGTCGGCTGCGGGTCCGCGAGCTGCTCCCGCTGGCTTCGGACGCGGGGCGCCCACCCGGTCGCCATGGACCTTTCCGCCGGCATGTTGCGCCACGCCGCGCTGGGCGCCGCCGAGTCCGGCGTCGACGTCCCCCTGGTGCTGGCGAGCGCGGACGCGCTCCCGTTCGCCTCGGAGAGCTTCGACCTCGCGTGCTCGGCGTTCGGCGCGGTCCCGTTCGTCTCCGACCTCGACCGGTTGACCTCCGAGGTTGCCCGGGTCCTCCGGCCCGGCGGACGGTGGGTCTTCGCCGTGACTCACCCGATGCGGTGGATCTTCCCGGACGATCCCGGCCCCGCGGGCCTGACGGTCCGCCAGTCGTACTTCGACCGGACGCCCTACGTCGAGGTCGACGAGGACGGGGTGCCGACCTACGTGGAGTACCACCGGACGATCGGCGACCACGTCCGCGCCCTGGTCGGTGCGGGGCTTCGGCTCGTCGACCTGGTGGAGCCGGAGTGGCCGGCGGGGCACGACCGGGTGTGGGGGCAGTGGAGCCCGCTGCGCGGTCGGCTGTTCCCGGGCACCGCCATCTTCCGCGCGGAGAAGGCGGACGGCTGACGGTCGGCGCCGTCGGGACGGGCTGCCACGCTGGGCCGGTGCCACCCCCGAGCCGCGACAGGAACGAGCGATGACCACCACCCGCAACCTCCTCGCCGAGCAGTCGGCGCGCTTCGCCCGACTGGACCCCGTGATCCCGGCCCAGCGGGTCGCGCCCGTGGGAGAACCGGTGGTCGCCGCCCTGCCCGACGGCAGGGTGGTCGGGGGCGTGGTCGCCTTCCACCACCACCCTCCCGGCACCGTGTCCAGCCTGTGGTCGGCCCGGTACTGCCGCGAGCTGACGCCCCTGCTCGGCTCGGTGGGGGCGGAGGGACTGGCCGAACTCCTCGCCGCGGCCCGCCCGGTACTGGTGGACGGGCTGGCGGCCGAACCGGACTCGGCGGTCGAGGTGATCTGGCCCAGCCGGGACGCCGAGGCGACGCGGGTGCTGCTCGACCACGGCTTCGTGCCGCTGAGCGTGCTCGCGATCAGGACCACCGCCGCCCCGTCCCGGCCGGCACCGGTCGACGACCGGGTCCGGGTGCGCCGGGGCGGGCCCTCGGACCTGACGGAGGTCCTGGACCTGGCGATGGCGGAGTTGGAGTACTCCGCGCTGGTCGGCGGGACCGTCCTGCGCCCGGACGCCCGTGACCTGAAGGCGGAGACCCTGCGGACGAGACTGGCGGGGGACCACCCCGTCTGGCTGGCGGAGGTGGACGGACTGGTGATCGGCCTCGCCGAGGGCGCGTGGAGCCCCGTGGCGGAGGGCAGCCCGGGGTCGACCCGCCTCCCCACCGGCCTCCTCGGGTACGTCAACTGCGTGTCGGTGGCCTCCGGAGCCCGAGGGCTGGGCGTGGGTCAGCTGTTGATGGCCCGGGCGCACGAGGAGTTCGACACGGCGGGGGCGCGGGCCACCTACCTGTACTACAACCCGCCCAACCCGCTCAGCTCGGTGTTCTGGCCACGACAGGGCTACCGGCCGCTCTGGACCATCTGGGAATCCCGTCCCGCCACCGGACTGCGTCACGGCCCGTGATGACACAGCGTCACTCCGAAATCGGACAATAATAGTTACCACATGGTTATCTCACGAGAGTGACGTTTCCCCCGGATCGAGTTGACCAGCGGTGGAGACCACGGAACAGCGGCCCCCCAGTCGTCTACCCCGCCAGCCCGCGCATCCCGTGCCCGGCACGACCCCCGACGGCGCACACCCAGCGTGACCTGCGACGCGACGCCCCACCTCGCGTCCACTGGCGCCCACCGCCACCGCCGGCGGAACCGCCGAGGCGGCTGGCCGAGGGCGCGGCGCGACCGGGCCGGGGGCCGTCACCCGGGGCCGCTCCCCGCCCCTGACCCGGCCAGCCCAGTCACCGTTGCGTCGTCGGTCGCATTCCCGGTGTGACATTCGGCCGCCGAACACCCCGCCGATCGGGGTAGCCAGCCATTGACTGCTCACTTCGCGCCCCTGTTCACTCCACAGTTGATTGCGCAAGCAACCTGCGGGGGCGAACCTCCCCCCGCGGGTCGGGTGGTGGTACCTCGGTCGAGGAGGAGACGAGATGGTGGACAGACGTTCGATGCTCAAGCTCGTGGCGGCGGGCGGAGTGGCCGGCGGCCTGGGGCTGGCCGGCGCGGGGAGCGCGCTCGCCGGGGGCCACCGCCCCCGACCGGGCAGTGGACGCACCGGCGACATCCTCGCCCTGGTCGAGAAGGGCAGCCACCAGCTGAGCTTCTTCGACACCGCGAGCGGCGAGCGCCAGACGACGATCGGGCTGCCCGACTACCCGCACGAGATGGTCTCCGACCGGCGCAAGCGTTACGCCTTCATCGGCCACTACGGGGTGCGGATGTCCGGCGACGAGGGCCAGGGCGGGAACTCCGTCCTCGTCGTCGACCTCCAACGGCGCCGCCTCGTGCGCACCATCAGCACGGGATCCCACAACCGCATCCACGGACTGGCCGTCGACCGCCAGGACCGGCTCTTCGTGTTGAGCGAGGGCACGAACACCCTGCTGGTCTTCGACGACCCGCTCACCGACACCCGCCCGGCCGCCGTCCTGCCGACCGGGGGCCGCAAGACCCACATGGTCGCGGTGACCCGCGACGGCGAGCGCGCCTTCGCCACCGGCCTGGAATCGAACTCGGTCTCCGTGGTCCGCCCGTGGGTCGCCTCCGTCGGGCCCCGGGTGGTGGGTGCCGGGGCGCTGCCGGAGGGCTGCTCGCTCAGCGAGGACGAGCGCACCCTCTACGTGGGTGCCCGGCAGACCCCGGCGGTGCTGGAGTTCGACACCGCCTCGATGCGGCTGCGCCGGTCCTTCCCCATCGACGGGGACCCGCTGCGGGTGTACGCGATCAGGAAGAACCGGCTGCTGATCACGGACATCCAGAACAACCAGGTCCACCTGTACACCCGGGACTACCGGCACATCGCGTCGATCACGATGCGGGGCATCCCCGCGTCGGCGATCCTCCACCCCGACGAGGACATCGCCCTGATCCCGCAGTTCGAGACGAGCACGGTGAGCACCATCGACCTGACCACGAACACCGTGATCGGCGAGTTCGACTGCGGCACGGAGCCGGACGGCTCCGTCCTGCTCGTCGGCGGAAGCCGCCGCTGAGAGAGCCGCCCAGGGGCTCGGCCCAACCCGCCGGGCCGGTCGTCACGGGCCGGCCCGGTCCGCCGCCCGCGCCGAAGGGAGTCGGCCACCGACGGCCATCGACGGCCGCCGGCACCGACCACCCGGCGGCGGGCGCGTGGCGGTCCTCCCGCCGCCCGGCGCGGTTCGGGCGCGCTGGCGCGTGCCAGGCCAGCCGCGAGCGCCCCGGAGCCGTGTCCGGCGACCGGGGCGGCGCGTGGCGGGGACGCCCGACCCCGCCACCGCGGTGAACCCGGGGTGGGAACACCGGACCGACGACACCCCCGGTCGCTCCACGCCGGTGGCTGGGGGCGGGTCAGCGCCCGGGCACCCGGCCCCGACCCGGTCACGGGGGTGGCTCGTCCCGCCGGCACGGCGGATCCTCGTCCGGCCCGGCTCCCCCGCCACCGGCCTCCACGGAGGGCCGGTACGGCGGAGGCGTTGGCGAACCACGTCCCACCGGCGGAGCCGCGCCCCGCTCGAGGACAGCGGCGGCACCGCCGTCGCGCCCGGGTGAGGGGGCCACGCCTGCGCGAACGCCCCCGGCCACGCCGCCCAGGGACGCCCCAGGGGGCGGTCGACGCCACCGACCGGGTCGGCGGTAGGGCCTGGCCCGTCGGGCACGGGGCGTCGCCCCCGGCGGCAGCGCACGGGAGCGCCCGAGGGTGGTCGGGGCACCTCCGTGATGGCGCCAGCCCACGGCCATCGCGGGGTCCCGACGCCGGACGCGCTCGCCAGCCCGGCCCCGTCCCCCGCGACCGGGCGGTTCCCGCCACCCGCTCGCTCCTCCGGCACCGCCTCGCGCCGCACCGGGTGGGGATCGACCGCACCCGGCCGGTCCCCACCCCGGCTCAGAGCTCCTCGTACCTCGCGACCTCGACGAGGTTGCCGTCCGGATCGCGGAAGTACAGCGAGATCATCGGGCCGAGCGCGCCCTGCCGCGAGACCGGCCCCTCCTCGATCCGCACGTCACAGGCCCACAGGTGGTCCTTCACCTCGGCGATGGGGGTGGTGGTGATGAGGCAGAGGTCCACCGAACCGGGCAACGGGTAGGTCGCGGACGGCCCGATCTCCTGCGAGGCGGGGTGCAGGTTGATCCGCTGCACCCCGAACGCCAGGCCCTGGCGCCCCTCCGCGTAGGTGACCGGTTGCATGCCGAGCACGTCGCGGTAGAACGCGACCGTCCGGTCCATGTCGTTGACGGTCATCACTATGTGATCGAACCGCTCCACCTTGAACAACGTGACCTCCCGGTCAGTGTGCCGCGGCGTCCCAGGAGGCGCCCACGCCGACCGAGACCTCCAGCGGCACGTCCAGTTGGTACGCACTGCCCATCTCGGCCCGGACCAGTTCCTCCACCGCTTCCCGCTCGCCCTCGGCGATCTCGAGCACGAGTTCGTCGTGCACCTGTAGCAGCATCCTCGACCGGAGTCCGGCGGCGACGAGCGCGCGGTGGACGCCGAGCATCGCGACCTTGATGATGTCGGCCGCGCTGCCCTGGATGGGAGCGTTGAGCGCCATCCGCTCCGCCATCTCCCGGCGCTGGCGGTTGTCGCTCGTCAGATCCGGCAGGTAGCGGCGGCGACCCAGCACGGTCTCGGTGTAGCCGTCCTTCCTCGCCCGCTCGACGACGGCCTGGAGGTAGTCCCTGACCGCGCCGAACCGCGCGAAGTACGCCTCCATCTGAGCCTTGGCCTCGTCGGCCGAGATGCGCAGTTGCTGAGCCAGACCGTACACCGAGAGCCCGTAGGCGAGTCCGTAGGACATCGCCTTGACCCGCCGGCGCAACTCGGCGCTCACCTCGGTCGGAGCGACGTCGAAGGCTCGGGAGGCGACGTAGGTGTGCAGGTCCTCACCCTCGCGGAACGCCGTGAGGAGACCCTCGTCACCGGAGAGGTGCGCCATGATGCGCATCTCGATCTGGCTGTAGTCGGCGGTCATCAACTCCTGGAAGCCGGAGCCGACGACGAACGCCTCCCGGATGCGCCGCCCCTCCTCGCTGCGGATGGGGATGTTCTGGAGGTTGGGCTCGGTGGACGAGAGGCGGCCGGTCGCGGCGATCGTCTGGTTGAAGGTGGTGTGGATCCGCCCGTCGTCCGCGATCGCCTTGATCAGGCCCTCGACCGTGGTGCGCAGACGGGTGGCGTCGCGGTGGGCCAGCAGGTGCGCCAGGAACGGGTGGCCGGTGGTGGCGTGCAGGTTCTGGAGCGCCTCGGCGTCGGTCGTGTAGCCCGTCTTCGTGCGCTTGGTCTTGGGCATCCCCAGTTCGTCGAACAGGACGACCTGGAGCTGCTTGGGCGAGCCGAGGTTGATCTCCTTGCCGATCTCACCGTAGGCGTCCCGCGCCGCCTGCCGCACCTTCGCGGCGAAGTCGGCCTCCAGGCCGGCGAGCCGGTCGGCGTCGACGGCGATGCCGGCGGACTCCAGCTCGGCGAGCACCGCGAGCAGCGGGAGTTCGAGCTCACCGAGCAGGGACACCCCGTCCCGGACGGGACCTCCCCCGGCCGGACCCGTCCCCTCCGCGGCTGATCCCCACCGCAGCACCGCGTCAAGGGCGTCGGCGAGCTCACCGGTGGCCCTGGCGATGACGATGGTGTCCCGAGCCACGGCTCCCTCCTCCTCGTCCGGGTCGCCGAGGAGGGAGAGCTGGGCTCCCGTCTCGGGTTCCTCCCTGCGGAGTTCGCGGCCGAGGTGCCGGAGGACGAGATCGCTGAGCTCGAAGGACCGTTGCCCGGGGCGGACCAGGTAGGCGGCGAGGGCCGTGTCGCTGGTCAGGCCCTCGAGGGTCCAGCCACGTCCCCGGAGGCCGTGCAGCGCTCCCTTGGCGTCGTGCATCGCCTTGGGGCGCGACGCGTCCGCGAGCCAGTCCGCGAGCGCCCGTTCGTCGTCCTCGGTGAGGTCCTCGGTGACCAGGTAGGCGCCCTCGCCGGTGCCGGTGGCCACGGCGAGGCCCTCCACGTCTCCGGCCCCCCTCGCCCAGGAGCCGCGTACGGCGAGGCCCACCCGGTCCCCAGGGGAGGTGTGCTCCGCGAGCCAGTCGCGGACCGCTCCCGGCTGGAGCCGGCCGCCCCGGACCTCGAACCCCTCGTCGGCCTCTGGCTCGGCGCTGGACAGGGTGTTGAACAGGCGGTCGCGGAGGACGCGGAACTCGAGGTCGTCGAAGAGGCGGTGCACAGCGTCCCTGTCCCAGGGGCGCATCGCGAGGTCGTCAGGTTCGACACCGAGGTCGACGTCCCTGGCGAGCTCGGTGAGCTGCCGGTTGAGCAGCACGGTGGCCACCCGCTCCCGCAGGTTGTCGCCAGCCTTGCCCTTCACCTCGTCGACCCGGTCGACGAGGGCGGCGAGGGAGCCGAACTCCCTGATCCACTTCGTCGCCGTCTTCTCCCCCACCCCGGGGATGCCGGGGAGGTTGTCGGAGGGATCGCCCCGGAGAGCCGCGAAGTCCGGGTACTGGGCGGGCCGCAGGCCGTACTTCTCCTCCACCGCCTCGGGGGTGAAGCGGGTCAGTTCCGACACCCCGCGCTTGGGGTAGAGCACGGTGACCTCGTCGTTGACCAGCTGCAGGGCGTCCCGGTCGCCGGTGCAGATCAGCACCCGGACCCCTTCGGCCGTCGCCTGGGTGGTCAGGGTGGCGATGATGTCGTCCGCCTCGTACCCCTCGACGGCGAGGGTGACGATGCCCAGGGCCTCGAGCACCTGCTTGATCAGGTCGACCTGGCCCTTGAAGTCGTCGGGCGTCGCGGACCGGTTCGCCTTGTACTCGGGGAAGCTCTCGGTTCGGAAGGTCTTCCTGGAGACGTCGAAGGCCACCGCGAGGTGGGTCGGCTGCTCGTCCCGCAGCAGGTTGATCAACATCGACGTGAAGCCGTAGACCGCGTTGGTGGTCTGCCCGGCACCCGTCCGGAAGTTCTCCGCGGGCAGGGCGTAGAACGCGCGGTAGGCCAGGGAGTGGCCGTCGAGCAGGAGCAGTTGGTTCGGGTGCTGGCTGGCACCGTCAGTCACAGGCACGGCCGCCGAGTCTAGGGTGCCAAGACGACACCTTTGTGCGACGTCTCGCCCAGGAGGCCCCGGTGGAGCGCAGTACGCAGTCCCGTCCGCACCAGGAAAGCTCGTCGTTGGCGCGGGACGGAGCCGCCGCGGGCCTGCCTCCGCTGGCGTTCCCCGACGAGCAGCTGATCGACCGAATGGGGATCCACATCACCCGGTGGGAGGAGGAGTCGGTGGAGGCCACCATGCCGGTGGCCGGCAACCGGCAGCCGTTCGGCCTGCTGCACGGCGGGGCCAACGCGGTGCTCGCGGAGACCCTCGGCTCCGTCGCGGCGTCCCTGTACGCCGGTCCGACCCGGCTCGCCGTGGGCCTGGAGCTCTCCTGCACCCACCACCGCGCGGTGACCGAGGGAACGGTCACCGGGGTGGCGACCCCGGTGCACCGGGGCCGGACGACCGCCACCTACGAGATCATCGTCCGGGACGAGGCCGGCCGGCGCAGCTGCACCGCCCGACTGACCTGCGTGCTCCGGGACCGGCCGGCCTGACCGGCCCGGCTGGGGCGTCCCGGCCCGCACCGACGAGCACCCGCGAACGACCAGACCGACAGGGGAGGACCTGTGGCGGAACAACGGATCTCGCTGACCAGGACGATCTCGGCGAAGCCGGAACGGATCTTCAACCTGCTCGCCGACCCCGGGCGGCACGCCCTGGTCGACGGCTCGGGCACCGTGCTCTCGGCCCGCTCCGGCGGGCCGGAGCGGCTCTCCCTGGGCAGCACCTTCGGGATGTCCATGCGCCTGGGGCTCTCGTACCGCATCACCAACACGGTGGTGGAGTTCCGGGAGAACGAACTGATCGCCTGGCGGCACGCCGGGGGCCACCGGTGGCGTTGGGAGCTACGGGACAACGGTGACGGCACGACGGACGTGACCGAGACGTTCGACTGGTCCACGTCCCGCGCCCCGAAGGCGTTGGAGTTCGCCCGCATCCCCCAGCGGAACCTGCGGGCGATCAAGGCGAGCCTGCGTCGACTGGAGGCCGTGATGACCGCCTGACGAGGTCGCCGTCCCAGCGCGGTGCCGGTGGACGCGCCGGTCAGGCGCCCGCCGGCACCGTGCACAGCAGCCGCAGGCGGTGCTCGCGCAGCACCTGCTCACCGCCGAGCCCGTCGAGACCCACGATCACGCCCATGCCCGCGACCGTCCCGCCCGCCTCGGTGACGAGCCGGGCCGCTGCGGCGAGGGTGCCCCCGGTGGCGAGGACATCGTCGACGACCAGTACGCGGTGCCCACCGACGACGGCGTCCCGCTGGATCTCCAGCACGTTCTCGCCGTACTCGAGCGAGTACCCGGCGCGGTGGACGTCGCCGGGCAACCTGCCGGGCTTGCGGGCCAGCACCAGGGGTATGCCCAAGCTGTTGGCCAGCGCCGCTCCGAGGACGAAGCCCCGTGCCTCCAGCCCGAGGACGAGGTCGACGTCCCCGCCGAAGGTCGTCCCGAACTCGTCGACGACGTCCCGGAAGAGGCCCGGGTCCGCGTAGAGCCCCCCGAGGTCCCGGAACAGGACGCCGGGCTGGGGGAAGTCGGGGTACTCGCGCAGGCTCCGCTCGACGCGGGCCGCGAGGTCGGACCCGGTCGGCGGCGGAGTGGGTTCGGCGGGCAGCATGGACACAGCGCGAAGGTACCCGACGGGTCACCCGGCCGGCGCACGAGCTGATCCGCCCGGCGCACGGGTGGGACCGCCCGGCGCGGAAAACGGGTGAGCGAGCCACCTCGCATTGTGACCCGGACAACCAGAATTGTCACGCTGCGCGCCGGAACGAATACCCCGAGTGTGGAATTTCGCGTGATTCGGGCCGCATCCGGGAACAGTGGGCGGGCGGCTCGGGTTGTGCGGTCTCGTACGCGCCGAGGATTCGCCCAACGGATAACGCTTTGCGGATAGGGGCATAACGAAGCGGTAATGCCGTGGGTGTTTTTCCGGCTACCACGCGTAGATAGCATTCGGATCACTTCACGACGATGTGACCTCGTGCGGCACTCGACGACTGCACTATGTTGTTTCTCCGCGTGTTCGGGAAGGCCCTGGACACTGAGCAGCCAACCATTGGGAGGCGCCCACTCGTGGCCACCTCAGCAGATTCGCCACCAACGGACCAGAAGATCGAGCCCGGCGGGAAGACAGGCAAGGGGCACATCGCCCCGCGCGTCTTCTACCCCTCGGCCGCCATCATCCTGGCCTTCGTGGCCCTGACGGTGATCTTCCCGTCCCAGGCGGAGGAGATCATCGGCACGGTCCAGGGCAGCATCGTGGACGGCTTCGGCTGGTACTACGTCGCGCTCGTCTCCGGCTTCGTGGTCTTCTCCCTCTGGGTCGGTATCGGCCACTTCGGGGACATCAAGCTGGGCAAGGACGACGAGGAGCCCGAGTTCAGCCTCGCCTCCTGGCTCGCGATGCTCTTCGCGGCCGGCATGGGCATCGGGCTGGTGTTCTGGGGCGTCGCCGAACCGCTGAACCACTTCGCGTCGCCCAAACCCGGTGTGGAGGGCACGCCCGAGCAGGTCGGCCAGCAGTCGCTGGTGCAGACGTTCCTGCACTGGGGTCTGCACCCCTGGGCGATCTACGTCGTGGTGGGTCTGGCCATCGCCTACGCGGTGCACCGCAAGGGCCGCCCGGTGTCGATCCGCTGGGCGCTGGAGCCGCTGCTTGGCGACAGGGTCAAGGGGCGCTGGGGCGACGTGATCGACGTCGTCGCCGTGGTCGGCACCCTGTTCGGCGTCGCGACCTCGCTCGGCTTCGGTGTGCTCCAGGTCGCCGCCGGACTGGACTTCGTCGGCATCGACGGGGTGGCGGACAGCACGCCAGCGCTGATCCTGCTGATCGGCGGGATCACCGCGATGGCCATCTTCTCGGTGGTCAGCGGTGTCAAGAAGGGCGTCAAGTGGCTGTCGAACATCAACATGAGCATGGCCGCCATCCTCATGCTGTTCGTGCTGATCGCCGGCCCGACGCTGTTCCTGCTGCGGGAGTTCGTCCAGTCCATCGGCCTGTACCTGCAGAACCTGCTCCAGATGAGCTTCGACGTCAGCGCCATGCAGGGTGAGGAGGGCGCGGCCTGGCAGGCGGCCTGGGCCACCTTCTACTGGGGCTGGTGGATCTCCTGGGCACCCTTCGTCGGCATCTTCATCGCCCGCATCTCCCGGGGCCGCACCGTCCGCGAGTTCGTCGCCGGCGTCCTGCTGGTGCCCACGGTCATCACCTTCCTGTGGTTCACCATCTTCGGCGGCACCGGCCTCTACCGCGAACTGTTCGGTGAGGGGGGCCTGGTCGTCGACGGGGCCGTGAACACCGAGGGCGCGCTGTTCGGGGTTCTCGGTGACCTGCCCGGCGGCATGATCGTGTCCGTCTTCGCGATCGTGCTGATCGTGCTGTTCTTCGTGACTTCCTCCGACTCCGGCTCCCTCGTGGTCGACATGCTGACCTCGGGTGGCAACCCGGAGCCGCCGACCTGGAGCCGGGTGTTCTGGTCGGTGGTGGAGGGCCTGGTCGCCATCGCGCTGCTGGTGGTGGGCGGAGACAGCGGGCTCGCCGCGTTGCAGACCACGGCGATCGTCATCGCGTTCCCCTTCAGCATCATCATGATCGGGATGTGCGTGGCGACCTGGCGCCAGTTCCACGAGGAACGCGAGTCCTGGCTGCGGGCCCGGCGCAAGCGGCAGCGCGAGGAGCTCACCGAGCACATCTCGCAGACGCTGATCGAGGACGGCTACATCGAGGAGCCGGACCGCTCCGACGAGGGCGCCTCCGCCTCCTCGACCGAGCCCAAGCCGGCCAGCGGCAAGGCGTAGTCCCACCGCTCCGGTCGACGAACGGGTCGGTCCCCACCCGGGGGCCGGCCCGTTCCGGGGTTGAGGCAGGCCCGTACCCGGGTGGAGCCCGGCTGGTGGGCTGGGGAGGAACGGGATCCGCCGTCTCCACGACGATTCCGGGCCCCTTCCCCATCACTTCCGGTCGAAGTTCCCGCCACGGGCCAGGAATTGCCGGCGCCGCGGAATCCTTCGTGGACCGCGGACGGGCACCGGAGGACCAGGAGTCGGCACCGCCTCGCATTCCGGCTGATCGTCGACCGCCGGACCGGCGACGATTCCGGAAGGGCGTGCTCCCGACGGGTACCAGCGCTCGGCGGGCCCACCCGTGGTTCCCCACGGGTGACGACAACCAACGACCACCGCGAGATCAGTCACCGCCTCGCTCCCCTGGACGGGTCATCTCCCCTCGGTTGCGGGAACCGATCAGCGCGTTCCCGACTCTCAGTAGCATGTTCCCGCGTCGTCCGGCGATTCCCCGGGACGCGGTTCGATCCACTCACGAGACGACGTCGTTCGGTGCCCTCCCCGGTGCGCGGACGGCCGGAGGTAGTCGGTGACCCACCAGGAGGACGCGGTCCGGAACCGGATCGTGGCGGGCCGGTACCAGCTGCTGGACGAACTGGGCCGAGGCGGGATGGGGATCGTCTGGCGCGCCGAGGACCGGGTGATCGGCCGCCAAGTGGCGATCAAGGAACTGCGGCTTCCCGAGGGCATCCCCCCGGAGGAGCGCGGGGTGTTCGAGGAGCGGGTGCTGCGGGAGGCCCGCACCGCTGGCCGGTTGAACGACCCGGCCGTGGTGACCGTCTACGACGTGGTCTCCGACGAGGGCATGACGATGATCGTCATGGAGCTGATCGCGGCCCCGACGCTGTCCCAGGTGGTGCAGGGGCAGGGTCCGCTCCCGCCCCACCAGGTCGTCTCGATGGGCAGGCAACTGCTCGCCGCGCTGAACACGGCCCACCAGGCCGGGGTCGTGCACCGCGACGTCAAACCCAGCAACATCATGCTGTTGCCGGACGGTCGGGTGAAGCTGACGGACTTCGGCATCGCCCAGGCGGCCGAGGACCCGAGGCTGACGACGAGCGGCACCCTGATCGGTTCGATGGCGTACATGGCGCCCGAGCGCATCCGGGACAGCGCCGCCACCCCTGGGTCCGACCTGTGGGCACTGGGCGCCACGCTCTTCTTCGCCGTCGAGGGACGTGCGCCCTTCGAACGCCCCACGACGGCGTCCACCCTGCACGCGATCATGACGGAGGTCCCCTTCCTCACCCGGTGCCAGGGCCCACTGGCCTCGGCGATCTCCGGGCTGCTCGTGGGGAACCCGGAGGGACGGCTGGGACCCCGGCAGGTGGGTGGGCTGCTCGACACGGCCGCCGGCGGGACCGGGCCGCAGGGCGGCCCCGGGCCGACACCGCACCTCCCGGCAGGACAGCCGGGGCCCTCCACCCATCCGTTCGGCCAGCACTCCGGCCCGCTGGCCCCGGCACGCCCGGGCTGGTCCTGGAAGCGGACCGGCATCTCGCTGCTGGCCGCCGGGATGGTGTTCGCCGCTGGCCTGCTCACCGACCGCTGGTTGCTGACCGAGCGGGAACCAACCCCACCGCACCCGGCGATGGACGCCCCGATGAGTTACGGCCGCGACGGCGAGATCCCGGTCTTCGACCTGACCGCGGACGAGGGGTCGTCCTGTTCGACGGGAGAACTGCGGGCCGGCCAGCAGTACGGTGAGGCCGTGGAGTGCGACACCCCGCACGATGTCGAGGTCTTCACCAGCTGGAACCTCTTCTCCTCCTACGAACGGGAGCCGGCGTTCCCCGCCTACCCTGGCGAGGACACCCTGGTCCGCATGGCCGTCGGGGCCTGCGGGCTGTACTTCGACTCCGAGCTGGTGGACCTCGGGGAGCGGCAGGACATCCGGTTCCGAGCGCTCGTTCCCACCCGGGAGTCCTGGGAGGAGAAAGTGCGGTCGGTCGCCAACGAGGATCTCACCCCCGCCGGGACCTCCCGGGTGTACTGCGTCCTCTACTCCGAGTCCGGAGAACGGCTCACCGAGCCGGCGCGGGTCCGGGAGGACTGACCCAGCACCGCGCGCGGACTCCCCCAGCCGTCCCGGTCGCACCGGGTCCCGGTGTCCGACCCAGTGCCCGCCGCCGCACACCTCCTCCCGGACGCGGGCCGGTCGCGTGCTCGGCTGTCCCTGATCAGCCTCCTCCGTGCTCGGCTGTCCCTGCTCGGCCCTCCGTGCTCGGCGACCGGCGTAGGCGGTTCGTCCGGAAGGCGGCCCCGGCTCGGCCCGGATCCATCGCCCACAGGTGTGGTTCCGGCGGGAGTGGGTAACCGGCGGGAGTGAGCAACCCGGTTCGTTGAGGAGTGATGTGCCATGACGTCCTTTACCGAGACGGTCGACGTCGAGGTTCCGGTGCAGGCCGCGTACAACCAGTGGACCCAGTTCGAGAGCTTCCCGCAGTTCATGGAGGGTGTCGATCGGGTCGTCCAGGTGAACGACACCCTGACGCACTGGGAGACGTCCATCGCCGGCGCCCACCGCGAGTTCGACGCCGAGATCACCGAGCAGCACCCCGACGAGAGGGTGGCCTGGCGGGCGACCGACGGGCCGGACCAGTCCGGCGTGGTCACGTTCCACCGGATCGACGACCAGACCACGCGCGTCACCCTCCAGATGGACTACCAGCCCTCGGGGCTGGCGGAGAAGGCCGGCTCGGCGCTCGGGATGGTCGGTTCCCGGGTTCGGGGTGACCTGAACCGTTTCAAGGACTTCATCGAGCAGCGCGGCTCGGAGACCGGGGGTTGGCGTGGTGACGTGCCACGGGAGCCGCAGCGTGGTGAGGGCGGGGGTCTCGGGTGACACCCGTGGCCCACGGTGACACGATGATCAGCGGGTCCGCCGGCAGGACGGACGGCGGTCGGGCGTGCGCCCGCGGCGGGACGCCCCACCGGTCACAACCCGAACGCGACGATGAGGTAGGTACGTGAGCGCTCAGTCGCCAACACAACAGAACGGAAGCGCGGCCCTCGCCCCCCACTCGGTGGAGGTGCGGGTGGCCGCGCTGCCGCACCAGCTACCGGTGCTGCGCGGCATCGCGGGGGACATCGCGATGCGGGAGGACTTCGACCTCGACTCGATCGAGGACCTGCGGTTGGCGGTGGACGAGGTGTGCTCGACGCTGATCCGCCTCGCCATGCCGGACGCCACGCTGGTGTGCCGGTACGACGTGGCGGAATCCGCGCTTCGGGTCGTCGCCTCGGTGGTGTCGGCCAGCTCGACGGGACCGCGTACCGACACCTTCGGGTGGCGGGTGCTGACGACGCTGACCAGTTCGATCGACAGCACCGTCGAGACGCGCGACGACGGGCTCAGTGTGGTACAGGTTGAGCTGGTGAAACAGCGAGGAACGGCGGTAGCCGAGTGACCGAGGCCCCCAACCAGCACCCGGGCTCCGACGGCAACGGCGAGCGTTACGAGCACCTGACCCCGCTGTTCCACGAGCTGGCCGCGCTCAGCCCGGACGACCCGGAGCACGCGAAACTGCGCGAGACGCTGGTGACCAGGCACCTCCCGGTGGCGAAGCACATCGCCAGGAGGTTCGGCAACCGAGGGGAGTCCCAGGAGGACCTCACCCAGGTGGCGACCCTGGGCCTGATCAAGGCCGTGGACCGGTTCGACCCCACCCACGGCGCGGACTTCCTGTCCTTCGCGGTCCCGACCATCATGGGCGAGGTCCGCCGCCACTTCCGCGACACCGGGTGGGCGGTGCGGGTGCCCCGCCGGCTCCAGGAGATGCACCTGGCGATCAGTTCGGCGACCAGCGAGCTCTCGCAGAGCCTCGGCCGGGCCCCCACCCCCCGGGAGCTCGCCGAACGGCTCGAGGTCCCGTTGGAGCAGGTCTTCGAGGGCCTGGCAGCGAGCAACGCCTACCGGAGCGCGTCGCTGGACGAGATGTTGCTCGACGACGAGACGGTCTCGCTCGGCGACTCCATCGGGCGGGAGGAACCCGAGCTGGAGATCGTGGAGTACCGCGAGACCCTGCAGCCGTTGCTCGCCCAGCTCCCGGAGCGGGACCGCCAGATCCTGCTGCTGAGGTTCTTCGGGAACCTGACGCAGACCCAGATCGCCAAGCGCATCGGTGTCTCGCAGATGCACGTCTCGCGGCTGCTCAGCCGCACCCTCGCCCGTCTGCGCGAGGCCGCGGAGTAGGTGGACGATCCCCGGGCGCGTGCCGCGCACCCGGGGTTCGCGGGTCGTCACCGCCTGGCCGGGTGGACGGGCGGGACGGGACCGGGGTGGTCAGAGCCGGTCGAGCAGCTCGGCCTTCTTCTGGCTGAACTCCTCGTCGGTCAGCAGCCCGGCCTCGTGGAGGCCGCCGAGCTTCCTGATGGCCTCCACCACGTCGTCCGCGCGGTCCGCGATCGTGGCCGTCTCCGAGACGGGGGCCGCCGGCTCCGCCGGCAGGAGCTCCGCCCGTTGCCGGGCCGCGACGATCCGGGTGTGCAGCTCGGCGGCGAACAGGAGGTCCGCCACGCTGCCGTCACCGAGTCCGTAGGCGAGGGCGTAGGGGTCCTTGTCCGGCATGCCCCGCATGGCCGGGTTGTCCGGCTTGCGCGCCGAGAGCCCGGTTCCGTCGCTCAACGTGATCCGGAAGAAACCTCCCAGGGCGGTCGGCGGGGACCACTCGACCACGCTGATGTTCTCCAGCGGGACGCGCTGCGGGCCGAGCTGCTCCTTCACCGTCTCCGCCATCCACCCCCAGGTGAAGGTCAGCGTCTCACCGTCGAAGGCCACCTCCCCGTCCAAGCCCTTGATGGACCGGGGAGCGGGTGGCAGCACCACCAGGAAACCGTCGGTGGGTTCGAGGGCGCGGGGGTTGAGCGAGATGCGGTCGCGCAGCTGCGTCGCGTGGTACTGCGCCAGGTCGGGTTGCTTGCCGGGGAGGGAGAGCCGGTAGGGGTCCGCCGCCTCGGGCAACCGGCCGGCGAGGACGGGGCCGAACGCGTCAGCTCCGGGGCGCAGCCGCAGCACGAGGTCGGTGCGCCGCTTGCCCGGCTCGACGATCACACCCGACAGCGCCTCGTTCGGGACGACCAGCTCCCCCAGCGCCCTGTGCAGCGGATTGGCCCGCCGGCCACCGACGAACCGGATGCGGATGCCCTCCGCCTCGAAGACCCAGGTCGCGTTCGTTCCCGCTAACTCCAGTTCGTAGGACACCCCAACAACCCTATCCAACCGGGATGGGCCGCCGGTGGGGAACCGCCAGAGCCGGCGGGCGGAGGCACCGGTCCCGGTTCCCCCGGTGCCTCCGGCGGCCTCAGGACGCGGTCTCGGAGCGGTCGCCCGACCACAGGGTGTGGAAGTAGCCGTCGCGATCGACCCGCTGGTAGGTGTGCGCCCCGAAGTAGTCCCGCAGGCCCTGGACCAGGGCCGCCGGCAGCCGGCTGGCCCGCAGCGTGTCGTAGTAGGCCAGTCCTGAGGACAGCCCGGGAGCGGGGACACCGGCGGCGGCGGCCGTCCCCACGACCCGTCGCCACGCCTGCTGGGAACGGCTGACCTGCTCGGCGAAGTAGTCGTCCGCGAGCAGGTTCAGCAGCTCGGGCCGCGTCCGGTACGCCTCGGCGATCCTGTCGAGGAAACGGGCCCGGATGATGCAGCCGCCCCGCCAGATGCGCGCGGTGCCGGCGAGGTCGACGTTCCACCCGTACTGCTCGCTCGCCGCGGAGATCATGCTGAAGCCCTGGGCGTACGCGGCGAGCTTGGCCCCGTAGAGCGCCTCCCGCAGGTCGTCGACGAACCCCGACCGGACCTCACCCGGCGGCTCGGTGGGCCCGGGGAGGGACGCGCACACCTCGCGCTGGCGCACCGCGCCGGACAGGGCACGGGCGAAGACGGCCTCGGCGATACCGGGAACCGGGTCTCCGAGTTCGAGGGCCTCCCGCACCGTCCACCGGCCGGTGCCCTTCTGCTCGGCCCGGTCGGCGACCACGTCGACGAAGGGCGCGCCGGTCTCCGGGTCGGTGTGCCCGAGCACCTCGGCGGTGATCTCGATCAGGTAGGACTCCAGGTCGCCCTGGTTCCAGGTCCGGAACACCTCGGCGATCTCGGCCGGAGCGAGCCCCGCGACGGCGCGGAGCAGGTCGTAGGACTCGGCGATCAGCTGCATGTCGGCGTACTCGATGCCGTTGTGCACCATCTTGACGAAGTGCCCCGCGCCGTCCGGCCCCACGTGCACGCAGCAGGGGGCACCGTCGACCTCGGCCGCGATGTTCTCCAGGACCGGGCCGACCTGCCGGTAGGCCTCGACGGAACCGCCGGGCATGATGCTGGGGCCGAGCAGGGCGCCCTCCTCCCCGCCGGAGATGCCCGTGCCGACGAAGTGGAGGCCCCGTTCCCGCAGGGCCGCCTCCCGGCGCCGGGTGTCCGCGAAGTGCGCGTTCCCCCCGTCGAGGATGATGTCACCGGGTTCGAGGAGCCCGGCGAGTTCGTCGATCACCGCGTCGGTGGCGCCTCCCGCCTTCACCATGATGATCACCTGGCGCGGTCGCTGGAGGCTGTCCACCAGTTCCGCCAGGGTGCCGGCGGGCACGAACACCCCCTCGTCGCCGTGTTCGGAGACCAGCGCCTCCGTCCGGGCCGAGGTCCGGTTGTGCACGGCGACCGGGTACCCGTTGCGCGCCAGGTTGCGCGCGAGGTTGCCGCCCATTGTCGCCAGCCCGGTCACTCCGATGGCCGCGGTCCCGCGAGTGTCGTCTGCCATGCCCACCAGCCTGCACCCTCGTCCGCCCGCACGCAGCCGTGCGACCACGCCAACGGCACGTTGCGGCCGTCCCGCCCGCTGGGAGCGCGCGGGTGGGCGAAGCTCACACCCCCGAACGCACCACACCGCCAGCGGGGAAGGTTAGCCTCACCTCATGACGGAACAGACCTCGGACCACGGCGGGCGCGAGTCGCGGGCGTTCGTGCCCACCCACCGCGCCGCCCGGTACGCCAAACAACTCACCAACCACTTCGGCCACCGGGTCGACGCGGAGTGGAACGAACCGGTGGGGACGGTGCGTTTCGGCGAGGGCGGCGTCGCGGTCCTCACCGCGGAGGAGGGTGGGCTGCGCATGGTGGCCACCGCCCCCGGCGCCGACGGGCTCGCGACCGTCGAACGCGTCGTCGGCGATCATCTCGTCCGGTTCGCCACCCAGGACGAACTGCGGGTGGAGTGGGTGCGCACACCCTGACACCCGGGCCCACCCCACGACCAGGACGCCCACGACCGCGCGGGGTGACCCCGTCGAGAACACGCGGAGCGCAGGGCCCGAGCCCAGGCCCGGCGGGGACCGGTGCGGCCCGCCGCGTGCGGCGCTCCGGGAACGTGTCGGCGCGGACGGGCAGCTCCACTCGATGACTGCGACGGTGAGAGGGCCGGGCACGGTCAGGGCCTCGGCGGGGACGCTGATGGTGGTGGTGCGCCCGCCGGCAGCGCCGGGCCGACCACGTGGGGACGCCGTGGTCGGCCGCTGGCATCGGCATCGCCCAGGTGACCGTGCTGGTGTGCTGTGGTGGTGCCCCACCACGAGGAGACCTCGACGCCTGATGCTCCGACGCTGGGGACGGTCGTGAACTGGTCCAGGACGGCTTCGTAGGACCGCGTGGAGGCGGTCGGGCAGTGGGGCACGGTGGAGGGCTCGGGGAGGAGGCCATTCGATGGGCGGATCGGCCCGGCCGCCGAGAGCGACCGGCCCCTGGTCAGAGGGTGGCGAGCGCGGTGCCGGTGACGATGAGGGCCAGCTGCACGGCGACGGCGACCGTCGCCGCGCGGAGCAGGCGGTACCTGGCGACGCCGATGCGGGCGCGGACGGCGGCCTTCTCGGCGATATGCCGCACCGGATCGCTCACCGTGGCCTGCCAGCGAGCGATCGTCTCCTCCGGCGTCTCCCGCACCAGCCGTAACCAACCAACGGGCGCGGTGGTGCGCAGGCGGGGCGCGGTGATCCACAGGAGCCCCGCGTAGACGAGGACGCCGACGGCGGACGCGGCGACGAGGGTGAGGGTGGCGAGCGGCGCGGTGGGCGCGTGGTCGAGGGACAGCCAGGATGCGCCGGCGGCCGCAGCGGACAGGGCGAGGTGGGTCCTCCGCAGCTTCGCGGCACGGGTGGCGGCGTCGTACGGCGCCCGGTTGGCGTCGGCGAGTTCTTCGCGGGCCAGCCTCATCACAGCGTCGTCGGGCGTGGTGGTCATGGGGTCTCCAGTCGGGTGAGGTGGTTGATCGCCCCGGTGGGCTCGCGTCGTCAGCGGGCCCCCGTCACGTCACGAGTCCGGTGAGCCGAGAGCCGCCGTGGATGGCGCGGGCGTGGTGCGCGCGTCGCACGTGGAGCGGACGAGCCTGTCGGGGCCGGGCTTCGACGTCGCTCGAGAGCTCGGGGCACGCCTCGGCGTCACGGGATCCACGGCCAGGCGGACGGAGGTGCGTGGCCCGACCCAGGGCGTCGCGGCGTGGGGTCGCTCGGTGCGGACGGCGGCGACGAGCGTCCCGCGCCAGAGGACGACCCTCCGGGACGACTCCAGCACCTGACCCCGCATCGCCGTCCCGCTGCCCCCGAGGGTCCGGGACACCAGCGACGACGATCACCCGGGTCAGGCGGGCGTCGGGTCCGGGGGCGGGTCGGATGGGGGGTGGTCGCTCCGACCCGCATGGCGGCGGAGCGACGGTCGACCGGCGGGCCACTGGACCACCTCCGGGGTCGGGGCGAGCGGTCCGACCCGGCCGCCGAGCGCGTTACCGTACCGACTCCACCCGGCCCTTCGCGTGATCCGCCGAGTCACATCACGTCGAGGGGCCTCGACGAGGTGTTCGGGGTGGGCGCCGCGGCGCGCCATCGTCACGCGCGCCACCGGAGGGGGCGCTACCTGATCCGCGTGGCGATCGGTGGGGAGCTGACCGAGCACGCCCACATCGACACCAGGTGGGCCGAGCCGATCGCCGCCGCGGAGGCGGAGTCGGGGGCGGAGGCGGCGCCGACCTGACGGACCGCCGTGGCCAGGGTCAGCGGATGCGGATGGTGTCGTCGGTGACCCGGTTCATCACCACGGTCTCGGCGTCCTCGGGGTTCCCGCCGTCGGGGCCGCCGTCGGGCGTCGAGCCCTCCCGCTCCTGACGCTTCTTCGTGAAGTGCCGGTCGACCAGGATCAGCGCGACGACCATCCCGGCACCGAGGAGGGTGACCGGTACCACCCCCAACCAGTCGGCGTCGGGTGCCAGCATGGCGCGGTCCTCGTCCTGCCACGGCCACAGCGCCCGCAGCGCCCCGATCATCACGCCGGTCATCACGGCGAGGGTGGCCTGGTGGCGGTGCTTCAACAGGTACTGGAGCGTCTTCACGAAGACCCCGAGGCCCAGGATCGCGCCCAGCATGAAGGTCCCGACGTAGGGCAGGTCCCGGGCGTTCAACGCCTCGAGCGTCGGCTCGTAGAGCCCGAAGATCATCAGCAGGAAGGCACCGGAGAGGCCGGGCATCACCAGGCCGCAGATCGCGATCGCCGCGGCCAGTCCGACCAGCCACAGCGGGGGGGACGTCTGGGTGCCGGCGGGCAGCCCCGTGACGATCCACCCGACGGCGATCCCCAGCGGCAGCAGCGCCCAGTCCAGCGGGCGGCGGATACCGCCCATCGCGAGGATCGGGATCGCCACCGAGGCCCCGACCATCCCGATGAACAGCGCCCTGGCCCCCACCGGGTAGTCCTCGATCAGCCCGGGCACGACCCGAGCCGCGGTGAGCAGCGCGAGGACCATGCCGGCGAGGATGCCGACGACCAGCGGCACGTCGATGCGCGCCGCCTCCTCCTTGGCCCGTTGCCCACCCCGCCCCCGGGGAAGATCGCTGGCCGCGAGCTTGACCGCGCTCATGAGGTGGCCGGCGGCGTCGATGAGGCGTTCGTAGACACCGACGACCAGCGCCACCGTCCCGCCGCTGACCCCTGGCACCACCTCCACCGTTCCGATGGCGGCACCGCGGGCGAGGTTGAGCGGGGTCTGCTTCCAGCTGTGTGCGGACACGTCTGAAACGGTAACGGTTCCCTGGACACTCCAGACACCCGGTAGGACGATCATCGCGACGTCGAGCCGGTGCGGAACACCCCGAACCGGCTCGTTCGCGGGACTTTCGTCACTCCGCGTGCCGGATCACCGCGCGGAATCCGCCCACCTCCACGTCCGGGTTACTCGGCGACCCGCAGCAGCCCCTCCTGCACGACCGTGCACACGAGGTTGCCCGACCGGTCGAAGAACCGCCCGGTGGCCAGGCCCCGAGCGCCGGAGGCGCTCGGGGAGGCGCAGTCGTACAGCAGCCAGTCATCCGCCCGGAAGGGGCGGTGGAACCACATGGCGTGGTCCAGGCTGGCCCCCGCGACCTCGTCCAGGCTCCAGTACACGCCGTGGCGGGCCAGTACCGAGTCCAACAGGGTGAGGTCGGACACGTAGGCCAGCAGGCAGACGTGCAGCACCTGGTCGTCGGGCAGCTGACCGTGCGCCCGCATCCACACCCGGTTGTCGGCGGTGCGCGGTCCGGTCTCCCGCGACACCCAGGGCGGGTCGGTGACGTAGCGGATGTCGAAGGGCCGGGGAGCCTGGCCGTGGATGCCGATGCGGCCCCGGTAGGGCGCCACCCGCTCGGCGAGGGTCGGCAGCGACTCCGGCTCCGGGACGCCAGCCGGCATCTCGTCGGCGTGCTCGATCCCGTCCTCCCGGACCTGGAAGGAGGCCGACAGCGAGAAGATCGCCTTGCCGTGCTGGATGGCGACCACCCGGCGGGTGGTGAACGAGCGGCCGTCCCGGATGCGGTCCACCTCGTAGACGATCGGAACGCGGGGATCGCCGCCCCGGATGAAGTAGGCGTGCAGCGAGTGCACCCCGCGATCGGCGGGCACGGTCCTGCTGGCCGCGACGAGGGCCTGCCCGGCGACCTGGCCCCCGAAGACCCGGACGGGTGACTCGGCCGGGCTCACGCCCCGGAACAGGTTCTCCTCGATGCGCTCCAGGTCCAGCAACGCCACCACCCGGTCGAGGACGGGCTGCCCGTAGGGCACCCCGTCCGGATCGAGGGGCACCGCCCCCGCGGTGGTACCGGCGGGGTCCTCCGCCGCTGCGCGCGCCATCTCGGTCATCCACCAACCCTACGATGACGCGGGCAGCGACAAGGATTCTGAGCACACTCAGCTACCAGTGAGCCTACTCACGCATGGTCTTCCTCGCCCAGTCGGTGGACTCGAATCAGGTTCGTCGAACCGACCGTGCCGGGAGGGGAGCCGGCGACGATCACGACCAGGTCGCCCCGCTGATACCGACCGAGCGACAGCATCGCCTGGTCGACCTGCTTCACCATCCGGTCGGTCGAGTCCACCTTCGGCACCAGGAAGGTCTCGGTGCCCCAGGTCATGCTCAGCTGCCGACGCACGGCCTCCTCCGGGGTGAAGGCGAGCAGCGGGAGGTGGGTGTGCAACCGGGCCAGCCGGCGCACCGTGTCACCGGACTGGGTGAAGGCGACAAGCGCCTTGGCGTTGAGCCGCTCACCGATGTCCCGAGCCGCGTAGGAGATGACGCCCCGCTTGGTCCTGGGCACGTGCGACAGCGGCGGCACGGCGGTCGACTCGTGTTCCACCGCGCGGACGATCCTGGCCATCGTCTCGACCGTCTGGACCGGGTAGCGCCCCACGCTGGTCTCGCCCGAGAGCATCACCGCATCGGTGCCGTCGAGCACGGCGTTGGCGACGTCCGAGGTCTCCGCCCGGGTGGGCCGGGAGTTGCTGATCATCGAGTCCAGCATCTGGGTCGCCACGATGACCGGCTTGGCGTTCTCCCTGGCGATCTGGATGGCCCGCTTCTGCACGAGGGGGACCTGCTCCAACGGCAGTTCGACGCCGAGGTCGCCCCGGGCGACCATCACGCCGTCGAAGGCGAGGACGATCGCCTCCAGGTTGTCGACCGCCTCCGGCTTCTCCAGCTTGGCCACCACCGGAAGCCGGCCGGAACCGACCCGGTCCATGACCTGGTGCGCCTGGTCGATGTCGGCGGGAGACCGGACGAAGGACATCGCGATGAAGTCCACACCGAGGCTGAGGGCGAACTCCAGGTCGCGGATGTCCTTCTCGGACAGGGCCGGGACGCTCACGTTCATCCCCGGCAGCGACAGCCCCTTGTTGTCACTGACCGGGCCTCCCTCGGTGACCTCGCACACCACGTCCGAGCCCTCGATGGCCGTGACCACCAGGCCGACCTTGCCGTCGTCGACGAGGACGCGGTCACCGACCTTGGCGTCCTCGGCCAGCCCCCGGTAGGTGGTCGAGACCCGGTCGTGGGTGCCGGGCACGTCCTCGACGGTCACCCGGACCGTCTCCCCGGTGTCCCACTGCACCGGGCCGCTGGCGAACCGCCCCAGCCTGATCTTGGGTCCCTGGAGGTCGGCGAGGATGCCGACCGCGCGACCGCTCGCCTCCGCCTCCTGGCGGACCAGCTCGTAGATGCGCTTGTGGTCGGCGTGGTCGCCGTGGCTGAAGTTCATCCGCGCCACGTCCATGCCGGCGCCCACCAGCTGCCTGATCCTGTCGGGACTCGCCGTCGCCGGTCCCATCGTGCATACGATCTTCGCTCGTCTGCTCACGTCTGCGCAGCCTATCCCGCTGGTGGGCACGATTCCGCACGGCGGAAGCAGATTTGCGGGGCGTGTCGCTCGATCGGGGCGATTCGCCCGGTTGTCGCGCCGCTGTGCCTACTCCCCGCTAGGTGGATTTCCGGTGGAGCCGGGATCACCCCCCGTCCGGGGACTACGCGAGGTGTGCTGCGAACAGCGGGTCGAGGCCCCTCGGAGACCGCACCCCGGCGACCGCCGGTCGTGGCACGGGCCCGTGCCACCGACGCTGTCCGGTTCCGGCCGTCGGCGGTGGGGATGGCCGGCACGGGACGATGGACGTCCGTCCCACCCCCTTCCGGAGGTTCCACGCCGTGCGCCCGTCCGCGATCCCCTTCCCGCTGGCCGTCCTGGTCAGCCTCGTGGTGTTCCTCACGCCGGCCTCCGGCGTCCCCTCAGCGCCCCCGGGAACCGACAAGGTGGTCCACGTGGGGGTGTTCGTGCTGCTCACCGTCACGGGGCTCCTGATGGTGGCCGGGGCGCGGAGTCCTCGGCCCGCGCCGGACCGGCGGGACGCGTCCCCCACCCACCGGGGGCGCGGCCCGCGCCGCCTGCTCCTGCTCGGTCTCCTCTGCTACGCCTTCGTCGCGGAGGTCCTCCAGGGGCTGTTGCCCCTGGGGCGGAGCGCGGACTGGGCGGACGCGCTGGCCAACCTCGCCGGTATCGCGCTCGGGGCGGGGGTGTTCCTCCTGTTCGGCCCGAGGAGGCCGGCGGGTGGGGACCTGGCGGCCGCGCACCCGGCGGAGGACGGTGCCGGCGCCGACCGCGCCTGAACGACACGGATCCCGGGCGGCCCCCTCCTCGGGGGCCGCCCGGGTCGGTGTGTCAGCGCCGGTAGCGGGCCACCTCGTAGGTGGCGGCGCCGACCAGCTCCAGGGACACCCGCAACCGCTCCAGCGAGATGTTGCGGTCGATGGTGTCCTCGGGCGTGTGGTAGATGGGCTCCAGCAGCGCCGGCCCCGCCTCGCCTCGCCAGCTGAAGTTCGCCGCCGCGATGCCCCGCTCGTGGAACGGCACGTGGTCGCTCGATCCGCGCGCGGTGGGCCCGGACACGTGGGGGACGTAGCCGAGGCGGGCGGCCGCCTCGGCGACCCCCTGGGTCGTCAGGTTGTCCTCACCGTCGACTGACAGCAACCAGTAGCGGTTGGCCGGGTCGTGGCTGGTGGCCACCATGTCGTTCTGGAAGCACCCGCTGATCCTGGCCGCCTCGGCGTCGCTGAGCTGGTTGACGTAGTAGCGGGAACCGATGAGCCCCTGCTCCTCGGAGCCCCAGAGCGCGAACCGGACGGTGTGCTGAGTGGGCAGGCTGCGGAAGACCCTGGCGAGTTCCAGGCAGAGCGCGGTACCGCTGCCGTCGTCGTTGGCGCCCGGCGATCCGGGCACGCTGTCGTAGTGGGCGGTGACCATCACCACCGGCGCGGTGGCGGGAGAACCGATCGTCGCCGGCCGCTCGGCGAGGACGTTGTACGAGGTGAGGTCGGAGTGCCGGGTCAACACCGCGCGCAGCCGCACCGGGCCCGCCGCCAGCCGCTGCCGCAACCACTCGCCGTGGGCCTGGGCGAGTCCCAGCACCGGGATGGGCACCTGGTTGGCGAGGCTGGGCACGAAGCAGCCGGCCTTGCGGTCGGGCGTGGCCGAGGCCGCCACCAGCAACACACCGGTCGCGCCCCGCTCCACGGCGGTCCGGACCTGGGCCTCCCGGTTGGCCGTGGTGTGGTCCACGAGGACCAGGCCGCCGGTGAACCCGGCGGGGTAGTCGGCCTCGGTGCCCGCACCGACGTCGACGACGCCCCCCTCGACCTCGACGTCCAGCGGTCCCTGCGCCGAGGCGCTGGTCTGCCAGCGCTCCCCGTCGGGCAGGACCACGTCGGCCAGGTACTTGTCCGCCACCGCGAAGGGCTGTTGGGTGACCTGGTAGCCGAGGTCCTCGAACACCCGCGCGGCGTAGTTCGCGGCCCTGTGCTCGGACTCGGTGCCGCCGATCCTGGGACCGATGTCCTCGCTGAGGTGGCGGATGTGCTCGAGCGCGCGCCGGGCGTCCACCCGCGCGGCGATGGCCTTGTCCCCCGGGGTCAGGTTGGGCGCGCCCGGGGCGCCGGTCCGGTGCCGGTTGGTGGCGGCCATCGCCTGCGATGACAGCCCGACCGAGGCGAAGGCGGCGAGCGCGAGGGCTCCACCCAACAGATCACGGCGCTTGAACGCGGACATCCAGCCACTCCTTTGTCCAGGGCAGCAACGGAACACGGCGATTTCGTTCCGTAACTGATTCACCACAACGTGTGAAGCGCGCTTCGCTGATTCCGGAGATTACGTGTGGTTTCTGTGATGAACAAGTGGCAGAGATCTCGAAATGATTCCCGATCGGTGTCCTTCGCGTCCCCTGTCGGGTGATCCAGTGTGGAGGCGATCCACCTACGGGGTCCCACGGTGAACCCAGCCGGAAGACACGGCCGGAGGGCGGCCGCTTCCACCGAGGACGGGGGCGGGAACCGGATGCGCGGTCGACCACCCCGCCGCGTTCGCCCCCCGAGCCGCCGCCCGACATCGGATGACGGTTCCCGCCGGTCAGGAAGCCGGACAGGGCCAGGGACCGGGACGAAAGGCGGAACAGGGAACCCGGGCGCCGGCTCCCCCGGGCACGGTGGCCCGTCCCGGGCGCGCGGCCACCCGGACCGCACCGGCAACCCCGACCCGGCCGACCTCGGGCACGGCTCGCCTCATCCGCCCCTCCGCACGAGCCGGCACCCCAGGTGTGGCGGGAGCCGTCGGCGCGGGAACTCGCGTCGCGACCGGGTGCGCTGGCCGGAAGAGGCCGCTCGCCCCGTCCGACGCGAACGGCCGACCGCCACCCGTCCTCGGGTCACGGGGGACCTCGAACCAGCCTTGGTCACCGCGAGCGGTGCTCCCTGGTACCTCGGCGCGTCAGGGAGCCACCGGTCGGCGTTCGGGACCGGGTGCACCCGGAGTTCGGGCCCACCAGTCCGGGAGCGACGCGTTCCGGCGCCGAAGGACCAGCACCGTCGGCACCGTTCAGCCGGACCGTCCCCGCCGTGAGCCTCCCCGCACCCGCTGCCCCGCGACCGGCCCGGACCGATCCGGTTCCGTGGTCCGCCCGGCAGGTGCCGGGGACCGCCGACCAGCGAGCGGCAAGCGCCCCCGGGTCGTCGGCCCCCACGGCGTTCGGCCGCCCACCTCGGCGGTATCTGCCCGACGGCGGCGGACCGCGACCTCGATGTCAGGAACGGGGCAACGGACCGGGACAAGTAAGGGGGACGGCTCCCGTGGGAGCCGTCCCCCTGTCGCCCCGGCCGGCGGCACGCCGTTGTGCCCCGGCCAGAAGTCGAGTGGTCCGGCGACGGACCACCGCGCCCGGTGCGGGCCGGTCAGACCACCGCGAGCGGCAGGGCCGTCGGGTGGACCGGGGCGGGCAGCTGCGAGCCGCCCGTGAGGTGGGCGTCGACGGCAGCGGCCACCGAGCGCCCCTCCGCGATCGCCCACACCACCAGCGAGGCACCCCGGTGGGCGTCACCGCAGACGAACACGCCCGGCTGGCTGGTCTGCCAGTCCGCACCACAGCCGATGCTCCCGCGCGGGGACAGGGTCAGGCCGAGACCGTCGAGCAGGGGCATCCGCTCGACCCCCTCGAAACCGATGGCGAACAGCGCGAGGTCGCAGGGGAACTCCTCGACCTCGTCACCGACCGGGACCACCTGGCGCCGGCCGTCCGCGTCGCGTCCGACCTGGACCCGGCGCAGGCGGACCGCCCGCACGTGCCCGTCCTCGTCCCCGACGAACTCCTCGACCGCGACCTCGTAACGGCGCTCGCCGCCCTCGTCGTGCGCCGGGTAGGTGCGCAGGATCAACGGCCAGGTCGGCCAGGGAGACCTGGCCTCGTCCCGCTCGCCCGGCGGCTCCGGGTACTGGTCGAGCTGGAGGACGCTCGCGGCGCCCTGCCGGTGCGCGGTGCCGAGGCAGTCGGCACCGGTGTCGCCACCGCCGATGATGACCACGTGCTTCCCGGCGGCGGTGATCACGGCCGGGCCGTCGCCCTCGCACTCGCGGTTGGCCTGCACCAGGTGCTCCATCGCCAGGTGCACCCCGGTCAGCTCCCGCCCGGGGACGTCGGCGTCACGGCCGCGCAGGGCGCCGACCGCCAGCACCACCGCGTCGTGCCGGGACCGCAGCTCATCGACGGTGAGGTCCACGCCGACCTCGCAGCCGGTCACGAACCGGGTCCCCTCGGCACGCATCTGCACGAGCCGCCGGTCGAGGACCTTCTTCTCCATTTTGAACTCGGGGATCCCGTACCGGAGCAGGCCGCCGAGCCGGTCGTCCCGTTCGTAGACGGTGACCTCGTGCCCCGCCCGGGTGAGCTGTTGGGCCGCCGCGAGCCCCGCCGGACCCGACCCGACCACGGCCACCGAGCGACCGGTGGGGGCGGTGGCCGTCACCGGCACCACGCTGCCCCGTTCCCAGCCGATGTCGGCGATGGTCTGCTCCACCCGCTTGATCGCGACGGCGCCACCCGCCCTCGGGGAGAGCGCGACGACGCAACCGGCCTCGCACGGGGCCGGGCAGAGCCGGCCGGTGAACTCCGGGAAGTTGTTCGTGGCGTGCAGGCGTTCACCCGCCTCGTCCCAGCGCCCCCGCCGCACGAGGTCGTTCCACTCCGGGATCAGGTTGCCCAGCGGGCAGCCCGCGCTGCTGGAGTGGCAGAAGGGCACACCGCAGTCCATGCAGCGCGCCGCCTGCGTCCGCACCTGCTGCTCGCGTTCCCCGCCGTCGAGCGCCGCGTAGACCTCGTCCCAGTCGCCGAGGCGCTCGTCCACCGGTCGCTTCGCCGGCTCCTGCCTGGCGTGCTTGAGGAAACCATGCGGGTCAGCCACGGGATGCCTCCATGATCGCCTCGTCCTCGTCACGGCCCTCCGACCGCGCTATCCGCACCGCCTCCATCACCCGCTGGTAGTCGGCTGGCATCACCTTGGTGAACCCGGTGGAGCGCCGTGGCCAGTCGCCCAGCAGCGAGGAGGCCAGGCGGGACCCGGTCAGCTCGTGGTGGCGTTCCACGGTGCGGCGCAACCACCGCAGGTCCTCGGCGTCCGGGCGTTGGAGCCGCACCATGTCCTGGTTGACCCGCACCGGGTCGAGGTCGAGGACGTAGGCGATGCCCCCGGACATGCCGGCGGCCAGGTTCCGCCCGGTCGGGCCGAGCACGACGGCGCGGCCCCCGGTCATGTACTCGAAGGCGTGGTCGCCCACCCCCTCGGCCACCGCGACCGCACCGGAGTTGCGGACGCAGAACCGCTCACCGACCTGGCCGCGCAGGAAGATCTCGCCGCCGGTGGCGCCGTAGCCGATCACGTTCCCGGCGATCACCTGGTCCTCGGCGACGAACGGCGCGTCGGGGTGCGGACGGACGACGATCCGCCCGCCCGAGAGCCCCTTGCCCACGTAGTCGTTGGCGTCGCCGACCATCTCCAGCGCGACCCCGCGCGGGAGGAAGGCGCCAAGCGACTGCCCGGCGGACCCGGTGAGGGTCACCGAGATCGTGCCGTCCGGCAGCCCGTCGCTGCCGTAGCGGCGGGTCACCTCCGAGCCCAGCAGCGTGCCCACCGTCCGGTTGACGTTGCGCACCGGCAGTTCGAGGCGCACCGCGTGGGCGTCCTCCAGCGCCGCCTCGGCGAGCTGGATGAGAGTGCGGTCCAGCGCGTGCTCCAGCCCGTGGTCCTGCGCGCGGACCCGGCGGCGCACGACGCCGTAGGGGGCCGTGCCGTCCCGCACCCCGGCGGGCACGGTGAGCACCGGCGAGAGGTCCAGGCCCCGGCTCTTCCAGTGCTCGACGGCCTCGTCGGTGTCGAGCACCTCCGCGTGGCCGATCGCCTCGTCGAGGGTCCGGAAGCCGAGGGCGGCCAGGTGCTCACGCACCTCCTCGGCGACGAAGTGGAAGAAGTTCTCCACGAACTCGGGCTTGCCGGTGTACCTGCGGCGCAGCTCCGGGTTCTGGGTCGCGATGCCGACCGGGCAGGTGTCGAGGTGGCACACCCGCATCATGACGCAGCCGGCGACCACCAGCGGAGCGGTGGCGAACCCGTACTCCTCGGCCCCCAGCAACGCGGCGACGACCACGTCACGTCCGGTCTTCATCGCGCCGTCGACCTGCACGGTGATCCGGTCGCGCAGCCCGTTGAGCAGCAGCGTCTGCTGCGCCTCCGCCAGGCCGATCTCCCAGGGCGTGCCCGCGTGCTTGAGGGAGGTCAGGGCGGCGGCGCCCGTTCCCCCGTCGTGGCCGGAGATCAGCACCACGTCGGCGTGGGCCTTGGCGACCCCGGCGGCGACGGTACCCACGCCGACCTCGCTGACGAGCTTGACGTGGATCCTGGCCCGTTCGTTGGCGTTCTTCAGGTCGTGGATCAGCTGGGCGAGATCCTCGATCGAGTAGATGTCGTGGTGCGGCGGTGGGGAGATCAGGCCGACCCCCGGCGTGGAGTGCCGGGTGCGGGCGATCCACGGGTACACCTTGTACCCGGGGAGCTGCCCACCCTCCCCCGGCTTCGCGCCCTGCGCCATCTTGATCTGGATGTCGCTGGCGTTGACCAGGTACTCGCTCGTGACGCCGAACCGGCCCGAGGCGACCTGCTTGATCGCCGACCGGCGCTCCGGGTCGTACAACCGCTCGGGGTCCTCCCCGCCCTCACCGCTGTTGGACCGGCCACCCAGGCGGTTCATCGCGATCGCGAGGGTCTCGTGGGACTCCTTGGAGATGGAGCCGTAGGACATCGCGCCGGTGTTGAACCGCTTCACGATCTCCGAGGCGGGCTCGACCTCGTCGAGCGGCACCGGCGGGCGCTCCTCGGAGCGGAACCGGAACAGGCCGCGCAGCGTGCCGCCGGCCCGGCTGAGCCGGTCCACCTCCTCGGTGTACCTGCGGTACACCTCGGCCTGCCGGGTGCGGGTGGCGTGTTGGAGCAGGAACACCGTCTCCGGGGAGAACAGGTGCAGTTCGCCCTCCCGCCGGTACGCGTACTCGCCGCCCACCTCGAGCCGCCGGTGGGCCCGGTCGGTCGGGTTGTCCGGGTAGGCACGGCGGTGGCGGACGGCGACCTCCTCGGCCAGCACGTCCAGGTCGACCCCGCCGAGCCGGGACTCGGTGCCGCTGAAGTACTCCGAGACGACCTCCCGGTCCAGGCCGACCGCCTCGAAGACCTGCGCCGCAGTGTAAGCGCCGACGGTGGAGATGCCCATCTTCGACATCACCTTCAGCACGCCCTTGACCAGCGCCCTGACGTAGTTGGTGACCGCCCGGTGCGCCTCGATGCCGGTGATCTCCCCGGTGCCCACCATGTCCTCGATCGTCTCGAAGGCCAGGTAGGGGTTCACCGCGGCGGCACCGAAGCCGAGCAGCAGGGCGATGTGGTGGACCTCGCGGGCGTCGCCGGTCTCCACGACCAGGGCGACCTTGAGCCGCTCCTTGGTCCGCACCAGGTGGTGGTGGACGGCGGAGACGAGCAGCAGCGCGGGGATCGGCGCGTGGTCGTGGTCGGAGTCCCGGTCGGAGAGGACCAGGACGCGGGCCCCGGCGGCGATCGCCTCGGACGCCTCCTTCCGCACCCGCTCGACGGCGGCGGCGAGGGCCTGCCCGCCGCCGGTGACCTCGTACAGCCCGGAGAGGACGGTGCAGGAGAAGCCGGGCAGGTCACCGTCGTCGTTGATGTGGATGAGCTTGGCGAGCTCGTCGTTGTCGATGACCGGGTGCGGCAGCACCACGTGGCGGCAGGAGGCCGGCGAGGGGTCGAGCAGGTTGTGCTCGGGTCCCATCACCCGGGCGACGGAGGTGACGACCTCCTCTCGGATGGCGTCCAACGGCGGGTTGGTCACCTGCGCGAAGTGCTGCACGAAGTAGTCGTAGAGCATCCGGGAGCGCTGCGAGAGGCCGGCGACGGGCGTGTCGGACCCCATCGAGCCGAGGGGCTCCGCGCCGGACACCGCCATCGGGGTCAGCAGCACCCGCAGCTCCTCCTCCGTGTAGCCGAAGGTGAGCTGCCGGCGGACCACCGAGTCGTGGCTCTGCACGACGTGGTCGCGGTCGGGCAGGTCGGCCAACGCCAACAACCCGGCGTGCAGCCACTCGTCGTAGGGCCGTTCCGCGGCCAGTTGGTCCTTGATCTCCCCGTCGTCGACGATCCGCCCCTCGGCGGTGTCGACGAGGAACATCCGGCCTGGCCGCAGCCTGCCCTTGGCGACCACCTGGTCGGGCGGCACGTCGAGGACACCGGTCTCGCTGGCGAGCACGACGCGGTTGTCGGTGGTGCGCCACCAGCGGGCGGGCCGGAGCCCGTTGCGGTCGAGGACCGCGCCGACGAGCGTGCCGTCGGTGAAGGTGACGCAGGCCGGCCCGTCCCACGGCTCCATCAGGCTGGCGTGGAACTGGTAGAAGGCCCGGCGCCGGGGGTCCATGGTGGCGTGGTTCTCCCACGCCTCGGGCACCATCATCATCACCGCGTGCGGCAGGCTGCGGCCGCCCAGGTGCAGCAGTTCGAGCACCTCGTCGAAGGAGGCGGAGTCGGAACCGTCCTCGGTGCAGATCGGGTAGAGACGTTCGAAGTCGCCCTCGATGATCTCCGAGGCCAGCAGGGCCTCCCGCGCGCGCATGCGGTTGCGGTTGCCGCGGATGGTGTTGATCTCGCCGTTGTGGGCGACGTAGCGGAAGGGGTGGGCCAGCGGCCAGGACGGGAAGGTGTTGGTCGAGAAGCGGCTGTGCACCAGGGCGATGGCGCTGGTCAGCCGGGCGTCCCTGAGGTCGGGGAAGAAGGCCGGCAGCTGTTCGGTGGTCAGCATTCCCTTGTAGACCAGGGTGCGCGCGGACAGGGAGGGGAAGTAGACCCCGTGCCCCTCGTCGCGGCTGATCCGCTCCACGCGTCGTCGCAGGCAGAAGGTCCGCCGGTCCAGTTCGATCCCGGCCGGGGGGTGCGCCACCTCCGTTCCCGCGACCAGCAGCATCGCGAAGTGCGGCATGCAGGAACGGGCGCTCGGTCCGACGTCGGCGCCGTCCGGGTCGACGGGGACGTCCCGCCAGCCCAGCACGCGCAGCCGTTCCTCGTCGGCGATCCGCTCCACCAGGCTGACGGCGCGTTCCCGCTCCTCCTCGTCGCTGGGGAGGAAGGCGACGCCGGCGGCGTAGGTGTGCCGGCCCCGCTCGTCGGGTGCCGGCAGTTCGAGACCGGTCACCGCGCGCAGGAACGCGTCGGGGAGCTGCACCAGGATCCCGGCGCCGTCGCCGCTGGAGGGTTCGGCGCCGGCCGCGCCCCGGTGCTCCAGGTTGGCCAGGGCGGTGAGCGCGTCGGCGACGATGCCGTGCGACGACCGTCCCTCCACGTCGGCGACCATCGCGACACCGCAGCTGTCGCGTTCGTCCTCCGGACGATAGAGCCCCGTAGCGCCGGGGGTGGTGGAGAAGATCACGGGCAGACCTCCCTCATCGTCCTACGAACTTGAATCCTCAAGTTTCAGGGGTTGGGTTCGACGGGACGACGATGGCCCGCTCCGTACACCCGGAAGATGACACGGGCGTTTCATTCATGTGGCCCTAACAGTAACCTCATCATCCCTACCGACCGCAAGAGTGAAGTTCGCCGTGTCGGGTAACGATTTCACCGGCAACAGCGATAGACGAGGTTGATACCCGCAGCGGCGCGGAGGGCTCTCGCACCCGAGAATACCTGGCCAGCCGGCTCATGCGGCGATCCCGACAACGACTCCCGCGATCCGGGCACCACCCCCGGAGCCGAGGTGAACGGATTCACCCTGCGTTCACCACCGGCCACCCACCGGTGGTAGGCGCTCTGCTCCGTTCGGCCGCCGCCGATTCACCGGATCCGTTCGAATGGTTCTGATACGGTGCCGCTGCCGGCCGACCAGGGGCCGGCGGCGTGTGTGGCAGCGAAGTCCGGTGGGAGTCCGGCGCTGTGCCGCAACTGTCATGGCCCACCAGGTCGAGCCAGGCCGCCTGCCACTCCACGCGACGTCACCACTCCCGGCACAGGGGTGGAGTGTCGTCCGCACCTCCCGGTCCGGCGGGTCGGCCGCCTCCCCGCGTGTCGGCCGAACCCAAGGATCAGGTGTGAACCTCCGATCTCGTCTGGCGGCGCTGCCCGCACTGTCCCTGATCGGCGTCGCCGCCCTCGCCGGTTGCGCCAACCGGGAGGAGGCCGCCGATCCGTCGGCCGCCACCGCCACCCAGCAGCCCCCCTCCGCCCAGGACACCACCGAGGCGGGATTCCCGGTGGAGGTGACCCTGGGAGGCACCGAGCCGGTCACCATCGACGCACGTCCGAGCAGCATCGTGTCGCTGACCCCCACCGCCACCGAGATGCTGTTCGCGATCGGCGCCGGGGACTCGGTCGTCGCCGCCGACACCTACTCCGACTACCCCCCGGAGGCCCCGACCACCGACCTCGACGGGATCAGCCCCAACATCGAGGCCGTCACCGAGTACCAGCCCGACCTCGTCATCTCCTCCGGTGACTCCCAGGAACTGCTCGACGCCATGTCCGCCATCGACGTCCCGGTCCTCGTCGTGGGGACCGCCGGTGACCTGGAGGACAGCTACCAGCAGCTCGTCGC
Organism: Actinoalloteichus caeruleus DSM 43889; assembly: GCF_000429185.2. Lineage (GTDB taxonomy): Bacteria > Actinomycetota > Actinomycetes > Mycobacteriales > Pseudonocardiaceae > Actinoalloteichus_B > Actinoalloteichus_B caeruleus. The sequence goes on from NZ_AUBJ02000001.1 coordinate 2,538,976, forward strand.
CCTCGGCGAGGCCACCGGGAACCAGGAGGCCGCCGAGGTGCTCGTGGAGGACATGCGCACCGAGATCGATCGGATCGTCGCCTCGACCGAGATGCCCGAGGAACCGCTGACCTACTACCACGAGCTCGACCAGACCTTCTTCTCCATCACCTCCGGCACCTTCGCCGGCCAGGTCTACGACCTGTTCGGTCTGGAGAACATCGCCGACGCCGCGGACGGCGGCGACTACCCGCAGCTCAGCCCCGAGTTCATCCTGGAGGCCGACCCCGACCTCATCTTCCTCGCCGACACCGTGTGCTGCGGCCAGAGCGCGCAGACCGTCGCCGAGCGGCCGGGCTGGGACACCCTCTCCTCGGTGCAGGAGGACCGGATCATCGAGCTCGACGACGACCTCGCCTCCCGCTGGGGCCCCAGGGTCGTCGACTTCGCGGAGGCCGTGGGCGCCGCCGTCAGCGACGTCAGCTCGCGGACGAACTGACCGGGCGCCCCGTGCCCCTCACCGTGCGGTCCGGCCGGGACTCCCCGGCCGGACCCGCCCCCGCCGGTGCTCCCCGAGCGACCCGGCTCCGGGTTCGTCACCTCGCCCTCGCCCTCGCGCTGCTGCTCGCCGTGACGCTGCTCTCCGTCCTCCTCGGCGCCGCCGACCTCGGATGGCAGCGGGTCGTGGGGGAACTGGTGGCCCAGGTGACCGGGGGGACCTCGCCGCTCTCGGAACGGGAGGCGGCCATCCTCTGGCAGCTGCGTGTCCCCCGGGTGGTGCTCGCCTGCCTGGTGGGAGCCGCCCTCGCGGTCTCCGGCGCCGCCTTCCAGGGCGTGTTCCGCAACCCGCTGGCCGACCCGTACCTGCTGGGAGCCGCCGCCGGCGCCGGGCTGGCCGCGACCATCGTCGTCGCGGCTGCCCCGGGCACCCTGGACTGGGTGATCGGCCCGCTCCAGCTCGCGGCCTTCTGCGGTGCCCTGTCCGGGGTCGTCCTGAGCTGGGTGCTCGGACGCACCGCCGGCCACGGCACCGGCACCCTCATCCTCGCCGGCGTGGCCGTCTCGGCCTTCCTCACCGCCGGCCAGACCTTCGTGCAGCAGCTGAACACGGACTCGCTGCGGCAGATCTACTCGTGGGTGCTCGGCGGGCTGACGACCACCGGCTGGCGCGAGGTGCTGCTGGTCCTGCCCTACGTGGTGGCCGCCTCCTCGGTGCTGTGCCTGTGCGCCCGGCTCCTCGACGTCCTCGGGGTGGGCGACGAGGAGGCGACAGCCCTCGGCGTGCGCCCCGGCCGGGTGCGCCTGGCCGTGCTCCTCGCCGCGTCGCTGGCCACCGCCGCCGCCGTCTCCGCGGCCGGGCTGATCGGCTTCGTCGGCATCGTCGTCCCCCACCTCGTACGGCTCCTCGTCGCCGGCAGCTACCGGGTGGTGGTACCGCTCTCCCTGGTCGGAGGCGCGATCTTCCTCGCCGCCGCCGACATGATCGCCCGCACGGCGATGTCCCCGGCCCAGCTCCCGATCGGCGTCGTCACCGCCTTCGCCGGTGCCCCCTTCTTCGTCCTCGTCCTCCGCACCAGGGGGCGGGCGTGAGCGGGCTGCGGGCCGTCGACATCAGCGCCGGCTACCGGGGGCGCCCCGTGCTGCGGGCCGTCGACGCCGAGGTGCCCGCCGGCGGATGGCTCGGGGTCATCGGCCCCAACGGCGCGGGCAAGTCCACCCTGCTCAAGACCCTGGCCGGGCTGCTGCCCCACGAGGGCACGGTCACCGTGGACGGCACGTCCATCGACGGACTGCGCCCCCGGCAACGGGCCCGCGTCCTGGGGTACGCGCCGCAGACACCCGAACCCCCGACCGGTCTCACCGTCACCGACTACGTGCTCCTGGGCCGGTCGCCGTACCTGCCGCCCCTGGGCCGAGAGGGACGCTCCGACCTCCGCGTCGTCGCCGAGGTCCTGGCCAGGCTCGACCTCGCCGGGATGGCGACCCGGCCGCTGGCCACCCTCTCCGGTGGGGAGCGACAACGCGCCGTGCTGGCGAGGGTCCTCGCCCAACAGCCCCGGGTGCTGCTCCTCGACGAACCCACCACCGGGTTGGACGTCGGCCACGCGCAGGCACTGCTGGAACTGGTGGACCGGCTCCGCCGGGAGGACGGGGTCACGGTGGTGACCACGCTGCACGACCTGACCCTGGCCGCGCAGTACGCCGACCGGCTGGTCTTCCTCGTCGACGGCGCCGTCACCGCGTCCGGCGCACCCGGCGAGGTGCTCACCCAGGCGCGGGTGGCCGAGCACTACCAGGCCTCGGTCGCCGTGCTCACCTCGGACGGCAGCCGGATCGTGGCACCGGTCCGCCATGCCGGTCCGCGCCCCGCCCCCGGCTGACCGGCGCCGGGGACCGCGCACCCGATCGCGAGCCCACCCGCGCCGCCACCACCGACGTCGTCGCGCGGGGTGGGGCGCGCCAGCCCCTGCGACCACCACACCACCCCGCACGGGCCAGGCGACCGGTGGACGAGGTGTGTGGCCGGCCACCTCCTGGGTACGTCTCCCTACATGGCACACGGCGCGAAGAACGGCGGCTCCCGCCCGAGGATCGTGATCGTCGGCGGCGGTTACGTCGGCCTGAACACCGCCCTCCGGCTGGAGTCGCGGCTGCGGCACTCCGAGGCGTCGGTGGTCGTGATCGACCAACAGCCCCACATGACCTACCAACCCTTCCTCCCCGAGGTCGCCGCGGCCTCGGTCGAACCGAGGCACGTCATCGCCCCCCTGCGTTCGATGCTGCGGCGCTGCGAGGTGATCACCGGCCGGGTCGGCGGCATCGACCACCACCGCCGCACGGTGACCGTCACCGACGGCGACGGGGCCACCGAGGAGGTCGACTACGACATCCTGGCCGTGGCGCCGGGCTCCATCAGCCGCATCCTGCCCATCCCCGGCCTCGTCGAACAGGGCATCGGCTTCAAGACCGTCAGCGAGGCCATCTACCTGCGCAACCACGTGCTGTCCCGGCTCGACGCCGCCGCGAGCGCCACCGACACCGCCCGCCGCCGGCGGCTCCTCACCTTCCTCACCGTGGGAGGCGGGTACGCGGGGATCGAGGCCCTCGCCGAGATGGAGGACATGTCCCGGCTCGCCACCCGCGACTACCCGGCGATCGACCCCGCCGAGCTGCGGTGGGTCCTCGTCGAGGCGACCGACCGCATCATGCCGGAGGTCAGCCGGCCGATGGGCGAGTACACCGTCGACCTGCTGCGGGAACGCGGCATCGAGGTGCACCTGGAGACCACCGTCAGCAGCATGGAGGACGGCCACGTCGTGTTGGGCGACGGGACCGAGTTCGACACCGACACCGTCATCTGGACCGCCGGCGTCCGCCCCGACCCGATGCTGGGGGACACCACCCTGCCGCTCGACCAGCGGGGACGCGTCCGGTGCACAGCGACCCTCCAGGTCGCGGGCGTGCCCGGCGTCTTCGCCGCCGGGGACTGCGCGGCCGTGCCCGACCTCACCAGGATCGACGAGGACCCCGACGCCACCTGTGGTCCCTCCGCCCAGCACGCCGCCCGGCAGGCCCACCGGCTGGGGGACAACATCGTCGCCACCATCCGGGGGCACCGGCCGGCCGAGTACCGGCACGCCTACATCGGTTCCGTCGCGGGGCTGGGCCTCTACCAGGGCGTCGCCGAGATCTACGGGGTGCGGCTGAAGGGCCTGCCCGCCTGGTTGGTGCACCGCGCCTACCACCTGGCCAAGATGCCCAGCGTCAACCGGAAGGTGCGCATCGCCTTCGACTGGCTGCTGGCCGCCCTGTTCCGGCGCGAGGCGGTGGCCATCGGCAGCCTGCAGGACCCCCACTCGGAGTTCCGGCGGGCGGCGGACGCCGCCGGCCGCTGGCAGCGGTCCCACGTCTGAGCGACCGCGAACTCCGGCGCCTGGACGGGGCGGGGTGGACGGGTTCCGGCCGCCCCAGCCCACGTCCCTACGGCGGGGGCTCGCTCCGGGACGACCGACCGGCGGCCGCCGGGCACCCTGCCGCCGTCGGCGGCTCCCACCCAGCCGCGACGCGCGCCGGCCGAGGAGCCCGACACAGCGGCTCCTCCCGGTGGCCCGCACCGGATCCCCCGGCGACGCCCTCGGTTCCGCCGGCCCGCACCTGCCGCGCACGGTGAGCGGAGCGACAAGCCCCGACGGCCTCCAGGTCAGGCGGCCGCCGGGACCGGCGCGCTCAGAGCTCCACGGCCTTGTACAGCTCCCCGACCTCCCGGCGGGACACCCGACGGAGGGTGCCGGGCCGCTGGTCACCGAGGCGGAGTTCCCCGATCGCCGTGCGCACCAGGCGGCGCACCGGGTGGCCCACCTCCGCGAGCAGCCGGCGCACGATGTGCTTGCGGCCCTCGTGGAGCACGACCTCCACCATCACCCGGTCCGCGTAGGCGTCGACGACCCGGAAGGAGTCCGCCTTCGCCAGGCCGTCCTCCAGTTCCACCCCGGCGCGGAGTCGGCGCCCGACGTCCCGCGCCACCGGCCCCCGCACCTCCGCCCGGTAGGTCTTGAGGACCTCGAAGGACGGGTGCATCAGGCGGTGCGCCAGTTCCCCGTCGTTGGTCAGCAGCAGCAGGCCCTCCGTGTCGGCGTCGAGGCGACCGACGTGGAACAGCCGCTCCGGCCGGTCGACCACCAGGTCACCCACGCACGACCGGCCCCGGTCATCGGACATCGTGGAATGCATGCCACGGGGCTTGTTCAGCGCGAGGTGCACGAGGTCGTCCCGGACGATGACCCGCATGCCATCGACGTGGATCGACACCGTGTCGGGGTCCACCCGCCGCCCCATCTCGGTGACGACCGCCCCGTCGACGGTCACCCTGCCCTGGGCGATCAGGTCCTCGGCCGCGCGCCGGGAGGCGATACCGGCCTTGGACAGCACCTTCTGGAGCCGGATGCCCTCGGGCAGGCCGGTGGGGTCCGGTTCCCCCCGGCCGACGCGTCGGCCTCGGTCGTCCCCGACCGCGTCGGAACGGCGTGGTGCCTGGTCAGAGCTCATCGATGGAGTCCACCTCGGGTAGCAACGGAGCGATCGGCGGGAGCTGGGACAACGAGGACAGCCCGAGACGCTCCAGGAACAGCTCGGTGGTCCGGTAGAGCAGACCGCCGGTCTCCGGGTCCGTCCCGGTCTCCTCGACCAACCCCCGAGCCAACAGGGTACGGATGACGCCATCCACGTTCACCCCGCGTACCGCGGCCACCCGCGACCTGGTCACCGGCTGCCGGTAGGCGATCACGGCCAGCGTCTCCAGGGCGGCCCGGGTCAACCGGGACCGCTGCCCGTCCAGCAGGTAGCGCTCCACGTAGGGGGCGAAGACGTCCCGCGTGTAGAAGCGCCACCCCTCCCCCACCCTGCGCAGGTCGATACCGCTGCCCTGTTCGCGGTACCGCTTGGCCAACCGGTACAGGGCGGCCCGCACCCGACCGATGGGCTGGTCGAGCGTGCTGGCGAGCAGCTGTTCACCGGCCGGGACGTCCACGACCAGCAGGAGTGCCTCCAGGGCCGCCTCCAGGTCCGCCTCCCGCCCCAGGTCGGGCCGGTCCTCGGGGTCCTCCGCCGGCCCGCCGCCCCCCGGCGGCACGTCGACCACCGCGGCGGGGGCGCCGGCCGGCCGTGCCTCGCCGGAACCCGACCCGGCCGTCTCCTCCGATGGCATCACCCGTACTCCTCCTCCTCGCGGTTGGCCCGGTCGGCCTCGGCGGCCGCCCGCGCGTCGTCGACGTCGCCGCCGTCCCACCGCACCACCAGCTCCCCCAACGGCTCCGGCTGCTCGAAGAGGACGACGGCCTCCCGGAACAACTCCAGCAACGCCAGGAAACGCGCCACCACCTCGATCGTCGCCTCGCAGTCCTCGACCAGCTCGGAGAAGCTGGCGCTGCCCCGTTCGGCGAGACGCAGCCGCAGCAGCGCGGCGTGCTCGCGCACCGAGACCTTCGCGACGTGCAGGTGGTCCAGTGACACCGTCGGCGGCGGCTTGGGCCGGAACACGGCGGCCGCCAGCTCGGCGAACCGGTTCGCGTCCACCCCGAGCATCACCTCCGGCAGCAGCGCGGCGAACCGGTCCTCCAAGGCCACCGACCGCGGGTACCGGCGCAGGGCCCCCGCCTCCAGCTCGGCGAACAGCGCCGCCACCTGCTTGTACGCCCGGTACTGGAGCAGGCGGGCGAAGAGCAGGTCACGGGCCTCCAGCAGGGCGAGGTCGTCCTCGTCCTCGACCTCGGCCGACGGCAGCAGACGTGCCGCCTTGAGGTCCAACAACGTGGCGGCGATGACCAGGAACTCGGTGGTCTCGTCGAGGTCCCACCCGTCACCGAGGGCGCGGATGTGCGCGATGAACTCGTCGGTCACCTCGTGCAACGCCACCTCGGTGACGTCCATCCTGTGCTGCGAGATCAACTGCAACAACAGGTCGAACGGTCCCTCGAAGTTGGTCAGCCGGACCGTGAACCGGTGCGCGGGCCTGGGGTCGCCGTCGCCGACGGCACCGGTTCCGCTCGCCACCGCCACCGGCACCGCCTCGTCCCCGGCCGCGTCGCCGCCCGGCGGCGTCTCCTCCCGAACCCCCGTCGAAACCGCACCGGGAGACGGCGCCACGGCTCCGGGGTCCCCAGTCACCGGGCACCCTCCCCGCTCGGCTTGGCCGGGCCGCCCAGGACCGCCGAGGCGACCCCCCGCGCCGGGCCGTCCCGTCGCCTCCCGGTTCGGCCGCCCCCGCCGAACGGCGGCTCCCGCCAAGCACCCACGCTGTCACCCCTCGCGGCCAACCCCGACTTCGCCCCAGTCTCCCAGCAGTACCGATGCGGACCGTGAGCCGGCCGGCCCGGTCACCGACCGGCGGGGCCGTGCGGTGGGGAGGGACGCCGGGGTCAGCGGGCGATCACCTCGCGGGCCAACGCCCGGTACGCCTTGGCGCCCGCCGAACGGGGTGCCCAGCGGGTGATCGGCTCACCGGCCACCGTCGTCTCCGGGAACCGCACGGTGCGGTTGATGACCGTGTCGAAGACGATGTCCCCGAAGGCCTCCACCACCCGGGCCATCACCTCACGGGAGTGCAGCGTCCTCGGGTCGAACATGGTGGCGAGGATCCCGGTGATCTCCAACTTCGGGTTGAGCCGTTCCCGGACCTTCTCGATGGTGTCGATGAGCAGCGCGACGCCCCGCAGGCTGAAGAACTCGCACTCGAGGGGGATCAACACCCCGTCGGCCGCCGCGAGCGCGTTCACGGTGAGCAGCCCCAACGAGGGCTGGCAGTCGACGAGGATGTAGTCGTACTCGGAGAGCACCGGCCGCAGCACCCGCGCCAGGGTCTGTTCCCGACCGACCTCGGCCACCAACTGCACCTCGGCCGCGGACAGGTCGATGTTGCTCGGCAACAGGTGCATCCCCTCGGCGGGGGTCTTCATGACCACGTCGCGAACACCGACCGCGCGCTCCATGATCACGTTGTAGATCGTCGTGTCCAGCTGGTGGGGCTGCACGCCGAGCCCCACCGACAACGCACCCTGCGGGTCGAAGTCCACGAGCAGCACCCGGCGGCCGCACTCGGCGAGCGCGGCGCCGAGGTTGATCGTCGACGTCGTCTTGCCCACCCCGCCCTTCTGGTTGCAGATCGCCAGGACGGTGGCGGGCCCGTGGCTGTCGACCAGGGGCGGTTCCGGGACGTGCCGGCGGGGACGACCGGTCGGGCCGATCTCACCCTCCAGGGTCTCCGCGGCCTCGTCCTCACCGGGGTCGACCGTGCCGGGCGCCATGCTCAGGTCGACCCTGCCGCCCCGTGGCCGTCCCACCGGCGAAGGCGACGGTGTCGACATCGTGACCTAGCTCCTCGTGTCCACGGTCGTGACCAGGCGCAGCCTATGGGCAGCCCGAAGCAGCGGCAACGCGCCTCGCCGTACCACCGGTCCTGGCCGGACCGGACGCCCCAGGCCGAGTCGGGCACCGACATCAACATACTCGGGTGGCGACAACGACAGACAGTAGCCAGACCGGGTGGAAAACGCGGTACCGATCACACCTGGCGATCACTCGGCTGGTCCCCGACACGACCGCCCGTGCCTCGCCGTCCCCGGTGCCGTCCCCGGTCAGCGGGACCGCCGGGGCCAGGCGCGCGGGGCGTGCCACCCGGACCGCCGAACCGCTCAGCCCAACGCCCGGGGGTGGGCCAGCGCGTACACCTCGCGCAGCGAGTTCACGGTGACCCGCGTGTAGATCTGCGTCGTGGTCACCGAGGCGTGCCCCAACAGCTCCTGCACCACCCGCACGTCGGCCCCGGCCAGCATGAGGTGGGTGGCGAAGGAATGCCGCAGCGTGTGCGGCGACAGGTCCGCACCGACGCCGGCGCGGTCCGCCGTGTCCCGCAGCACCTGCCACCCGCTCTGCCGGGACAACCGACCGCCCCGCGCGTTGAGGAAGACGGCCGGCCCTCCCCCGCCTCGGGAGGCCAGGTCAGGGCGGCCCCGCACCCGGTAGGCCTCCACCGCGGCCAGGGCGGGACGGCCCACCGGCACGACACGCTCCCGCCCCCCCTTGCCCCGCAGCACGACGACCCGCTCCGCCACGTCCACGTCGTCGAGGTCGAGTCCCACCGCCTCCGAGATCCGCGCGCCCGTCGAGTACAGCAGCTCCACCAGCGCCCGGTCCCGCAGGCCGCGCGGGCTGTGCTCGTCACCCGCCGCCGCCACCAGGCTCAGCACGGTGTCCACCGGAAGCGCCTTCGGCAACCGCCGGGGCGTGTTCGGCGGGGACACCCCACGGGCGGGATCGAGCGGGGCGAGGCCCTCCTCGTGGCAGAAGCGGTGGAACCCGCGCACCGCCACCAGCGTCCTCGCGGCCGAGGTCACCGCGAGCCCGGGCTCGCCGCCGCTGGGCTCACGCAGCTCGGCGAGGAAACCGCTGACCTCCCCCTCCCCGACCTCGTCGAGGACCCGCACCCCCGCCGAGGCGAGCCACGAGAGGTAGCGACGCAGGTCCCGCCGGTAGGAGACGATCGTGTTCTCGGCGAAGCCGCGCTCGACCACCAGGTGGTCGAGGTAGGTGCGCGCCGCCGCCAGGAGGACATCGGCGACCTCGGGCGCCTCCTCCGCCGTCCGCGAGGGCCACCCCCGCCCCTGGCTCGGCGCCGCCGCGTCCTCGTCGGATCCGGTCACCCCGCCGCCCGGGGGCAGGGTGGTCCCGCCTCCCGACCCGCCCGTCCGTTCGGGGCTCATCCCAGCACCTCCTCGCCGGAACCGTGCGGGATCCCGTGGGCCCGCCCGACCTCCGGGCGCAGCAGCGTCCCCGCCAGCACCTGCAGACCCGCCGCCAGGGCGGGGGTCGAACGCGCCGCCTCCGCCGCGCCCCGGTCGGCCAGGGCCGCCACGTACGGCAGGGTCGCGTTCGTCAACGCCCAGGTCGAGGTGTGCGGCACCGCGCTGGGGATGTTGGGGACGCAGTAGAAGACCGAGTCCGCTGCGCGGAAGGTCGGCTGGGCGTGCGTGGTGGGACGGGACTGCTCGAAGCAGCCGCCCTGGTCGATCGAGACGTCGACGAGCACCGACCCCGGTCGCATCCGCTCCACGAGGTCCGCGCCCACCAGTCGCGGGGTGGGCGCGCCGGGGACCAACGCGGAACCGATGACGAGGTCCGCCCACAGGCAGGCCCGTTCCACCTCGTAGGCGTTGCTGGCGACGGTCCGCAACCGCCCACGGTGCACCAGGTCGAGGTAGCGCAACCGGGCCGGGTCGGAGTCCAGCACCATCACCTCCGCCTGGAGGCCGAGCGCGATGAGCGCGGCGTTCGTGCCCACCACCCCGCCACCCAGGATCGCGACCTTCCCGGCCGGGACGCCGCGGACCCCGCCCAGCAGGACCCCCGACCGCCCTGCGCCCGTTCCAGGCAGTGGGCGCCGACCTGCGCGGCCATCCGACCGGCGACCTCGCTCATCGGTGAGAGCAGCGGCAGGGAACCATCCGCCGCCCGCACGGTCTCGTAGCCGACGGCGGTCGTACCGGCCTCCACGAGGGCGGAGGTCAGGTCGGGCTCGGCGGCCAGGTGGAGGAACGCGAACAGCGTCTGCCCCCGGCGCAGCCACGGGTACTCCGCCGGTCCGGGCGCCTTCACCTTCAACACGAGGTCCGCGCGCTCCCACACCTCCTCGGCCCCGGCGAGGACCTGGGCGCCGGCGGCGAGGTAGTCGGTGTCGGGGAATGCCGACCCCGCACCCGCGCCGGACTCGACCAGGACCTGGTGGCCCCGCCGGGTCAACTCGACGACCCCGGACGGCGCCAGCGCCACCCGGTGTTCCCCCTCCCGCAGTTCGCGAGGCACCCCGACCCGCACGCGACACCTCCCCACGTCCCGGCCGGACCCACGGGTGGTGACGGGGCCCGGCGCGACGAGGATATCGGCGGGGCGTCGATGACGGTCGGGAGACAAGCGGTCACCCCGTGCCCCACCAGCACGCCAGACGGGGGATTATGAGGTGGTGGCGACCAAGAAACCAGACAGCCTGCGTATCGGCACCCTGGAGCGTGAGGCCGCGGTGGCCGCGCTGGGCGATCACCTCGGCGCCGGTCGACTCGACCTGGAGGAGTACGAGGAGCGGATGCGTTCGGCATCCGCCGCGAAGACCCGGGGCGAACTGATCAGGCTCTTCGAGGACCTGCCCGGCCCCCTGCCGGAACCGCTGCGCGACGCGCCCCCTCCCCCGCCACCTCCGCCCCCGACCCCGGTCGTCCTCAACCCGGCACCGCCGCCCGCCAGGTTCGAGGAGGAGTTCTCCCCGAAGTCGAAGGTCGTCGCGGGGGTGCTCCAGATCGTCCCGGGGTTCGGCATCGGCCGTATCTACACCGGTCGGGTCGCGCTGGGACTCGCGCAGCTCGTGACCGTGCCGCTGTTCGGCCTGGGTGTGCTGTGGTGCTGGATCGACGGCATCATCCTGCTCGCCTACGGGGGCAGGGACCGGGAGGGCAGGCGACTGCGGGAGTGACACCGGGACGGCCGCGGGCGGGACCGGCCGGGCCAACGGCGGAACGGCCGGGCCGTCCCGTCAGCCCCGGTTCGCGACCCGCGCGGCCCACCGGGTGGGTCGGTCGCGCCACGGCGCTCCGACCGGGCGGGCAGCGGCCGCCCCGGTGCGCGCCACGTGCGCGGCCAGCACTCCCGCCACCGCCGCCGCGTTCACGACCTCCCCGGTGAACACCCGTTCGACGGCCTCGGCCAGCGGGACCCGGCGCGGGACGAGGTCAGCTTCCTCGTCCCCCGTCCCGCTCAGCCGCTCCACCTCGGACAGGCCCGTCGCGAGGTACACCCGCACCACCTCGTCGGTGAACCCGGGCGAGGCCGCGACGTCGACCAGCACCGACCACTCGCTCGCGGCCAGCCCGACCTCCTCCGCGAGTTCCCGGGCGGCGGTCAGGGCGGGCTCCTCACCGGAGACGTCGAGCAGACCGGCCGGCAGCTCCCACAGCCGCCGGCCGATCGGGTGCCGGTACTGGTGGATCATGACCACCCGGTCGTCCTCGTCGAGGGCGACGACCGCCACCGCACCCGGGTGTTCCAGGACCTCACGGCGGGCGGTGCCACCGCCGGGCATCACCACGTCGTCACGTCGCAGCGCGAGCACCGCCCCCTCGTAGAGGTCGACGCTGTCCCGCGTCTCGAACTCGTGCGTGCCGTGGGTCCTGGTCACCTGGTCATCCGCCACGATCACACCGTAGCGGTGGTCGCCTCGTCCGAGAACTCGACCGGCAGGCGCTCGGCGGCACGGTAGTCCAACGCCGCCTTCACGAACGCCGCGAAGAGCGGGTGGGGCCGCGTCGGCCGGCTCTTCAGCTCCGGATGGGCCTGCGTGCCGACGTAGAAGGGGTGCTTCTTGGCGGCCAGCTCGATGAACTCCACCAACCTGCCGTCCGGGGACGTGCCGGAGAAGACGAGACCGGCCTTGGCCAGCTTGTCCCGGTAGGCGTTGTTCACCTCGTAGCGGTGCCGGTGCCGCTCGGACGCCTCCGTCGACCCGTAGGCGGCGGCCACCAGGGACCCCTCGGTCAACGCGGCCGGGTAGGCGCCCAAGCGCATCGTCCCGCCCATGTCCCGCTCACCGGCCACCACCGCGGTCTGGTCGGCCATCGTTGAGATCACCGGGTGGGTACCGGACTCGTCGAACTCCGCGGAGTTCGCGCCGGGCAGGCCGGCGAGGTTCCTCGCCACGTCGATGACCATGCACTGGAGGCCGAGGCACAGCCCGAGCACGGGGATGCCGTGCGTCCGGGCGTGGGCGATCGCCCCCACCTTGCCCTCGATCCCCCGCACGCCGAACCCGCCGGGCACCAGCACGGCGTCCACCCCGGCCAACGCCGTCGCCGAGGCCTGCTCGTCCTGGCACTCGTCGGAGGGAACCCAGCGGATCTCGACCTTCGCGCGGTGCGCGAACCCCCCGGCCCGCAGCGCCTCGGTCACCGAGAGGTAGGCGTCCGGCAGGTCGACGTACTTGCCGACGAGGGCGACCCGCACCGTGTCCACGGGGTTGTGGACCCGGTCGAGGAGGTCACCCCACACCCGCCAGTCCACGTCCCGGAACGGCAGGCCCAACCGGCGCACCACGTAGGCGTCCAGCCCCTCGGAATGCAGCACCTTCGGGATGTCGTAGATCGACGGCGCGTCGGGCGTGGCGATGACACCGTCGGTGTCGACGTCGCACATCAGCGCGATCTTGCGCTTGAGGGACTCGGGCACCTCCCGGTCGGCCCGGCACACCAGCGCGTCCGGCTGGATGCCGATGTTGCGCAGGGCGGCCACCGAGTGCTGGGTGGGCTTGGTCTTCAGCTCACCCGACGGCGCGAGGTAGGGGATCAGCGAGACGTGCAGGAAGAAGCAGTTGTCCCGACCGACGTCGTGCCTGACCTGCCGGCAGGCCTCCAGGAACGGCTGCGACTCGATGTCCCCGACCGTGCCACCGACCTCCGTGATCACCACGTCCGGCGTCACACCGTGCTCGTCCGGCTCGGCCATGGCGGTGATCCTGGCCTTGATCTCGTCCGTGATGTGGGGGATGACCTGGACGGTGTCCCCCAGGTACTCGCCACGCCGTTCCTTGGCGATGACCCTCGAGTACACCTGACCGGTCGTGACGTTGGCGCGGCCGCTGAGGTCCCGGTCGAGGAACCGCTCGTAGTGGCCGATGTCGAGGTCGGTCTCCGCCCCGTCCTCGGTGACGAACACCTCACCGTGTTGGAACGGGTTCATCGTTCCGGGATCGACGTTGAGGTAGGGGTCCAGCTTCTGCATCGTCACCCGCAACCCGCGCGACGTGAGCAGCTGTCCGAGGCTGGAGGCGGTCAGTCCCTTCCCCAGGGAGGATGCCACGCCTCCCGTGACGAACACGTGTTTGATCGTGCGTGCTTGCAGCACCAAGGAGGCTCCCGTGATTCCCGTGCGTCTGGCCTCAGCGGCCGGATTGTCCTGACTGATGGGGGACGAACCACCGTCGACCCACGGGACCTCACCGTAACACCTCACGGAACGGGTCCTCGACACGCACGTCCGCGTTCCCCACCCGCCCCCACGCCTGGTGACGGCTCAGGTACCCGGCGCCAGCGGGGAACGACGGCCGGCGTTCCCCGCTCCCCCGAAGTGGCCCACCTCGCCCTCCCACGCGGCCCGCAGCGCCAGCACGGCCACCGCCGAGCCCTCGCCACCTCCGAGGGTGTCGACGGTGCTCACCCGGGTCCTGGTGCCCGCGTCCGTCCGCACGACCCCCACCAACCCGTCGGCGTCCGCGGAGGCGGGCGGCCCCGCCACGACCACTCCCCGCCCGACGCGGGCCAGCTCGGAGACCACCGCCCTCAGCAGTTGGGAACGCTCCCGGACCGTGCCTCCCGTCACGTCCCCGGCCGCCGTGCCCACCCCGGCTCCGGTGAGGACCAACACCAGCTCAGCGGGAGGCACCGGCTCCGACGCCCGCAGGAAGCCCGCCTCCGCGAGCGCGGTCAGCGCGACCTCCCGTTCCACCTCCTCCGAGCGGGGTTCGCCGGTCACCGGGTCGACCACCAGCAGGGAAGCCAGCAGCGCCCCGGCGAGGGAACCCGGGTCACCCCCGGCCGGCAGGCTGGCGCCGGCGGGGAGCAGCCGCCGGGCCAGCTCACGCAGCTGGTCGGCCCGCCGCCCGTCCACGAGGTCCTCGGTCATCCCGACCCCGCCGGCGACGCGGCCGCCAGCCGCCTCCACGAGCGCCGCGACGGACGAGGCCTCGGCGTCCTCGACGTCCCCGGTGGTCACCAGGAGCACCGAGCGCCCGGCCAGCACGTCCCGGACCACCAGCGGCCCCACCGAGGCGCCGAACTCCTCGGCACCCCCCAACCGCTCCCGGAGCTCGGCCCGCTCCGCCTCCAACTCCGCCACGCGTTCGGCGAGCTCGGCACCCGACGACGGCGCGCCGGACGCCCTCATCCCCGAGGCACCGGCTCCCACCACGACGCCAGCGGCGAGGGCGAGCAGGACCGAGGTGGCCGTCAGCATCCGGTACCGGGACGGGCTCACGCGACGACGCCTCCCAACCACGAGAGGACCTCCCCTCCGACGGCACCGAGCTCGGCGAGGTACACCCCGGCGACCCCGCTGAGCAGCAGAGCCGCGAGCAGCACCACCACCGCCACCCCCAGCAGCGCCACCAGGGCCCAGGCGGGAACGCCCCGCCGGTGCACCGCCGCCACCGTGCGGGCGTCCACGTACTTCGCGCCCAGTTTGAGCCGGGTGACCACCATGGACGGCCGTGACTCCGTCCGCCCCCGGTCGAGGAACTCCTCCAGGCTGCCGCCGAACCCGACGGTGGTCACCACCGCGGCGCCCTGGTGGTCCACCAGCAGCAGGGCCAGGTCCTCCGGGTTGGCTCCCGAGGCGACGCCGCTGGCCTCGACCCCGAGGTCGTGGAGGCGGTCCAACGCCGGCGCGTACCCGTCGTGGTGGGCGGGGACCACCACCGGAGCGCCGCACCGCAGCGTGTCCTGGCTGATCGTGGCGGGATCACCGACGATGAGGTCGGGCGGGTACCCGGCCCGGGCGAGGAGGTCCGCCCCGCCCTCCACCCCGACCAGGCGAGGCCGGTGCTCGCGCAGGTAACCCCGCAGCGACCGCAGGTGCCCGTCCGCGTCCCCGTTCGCGGCGACCACCAGCACGTGCGCGCCGTGGAGGTCCAGGTCGAGTTCGGGGAAACCCACCCCCTCCAGGAACAGGGCACGTTCCTGGCGGAGGAACTCGACGACGTCGGCGGAGAACGCCTCCAGCTGGGCGACCATCCCGGTCCTGGCCTCCACCAGCTGGTCAGCCACCGTGTCGGCCGTCTGGCACGTCCCTCGGGCGAGTTCCCGCTCACCCTCGTAGACGGCCCCCTCGTGGACCCGGACGCGCGCACCGTCGCGGACCGCGCGCAGGACCTCGGGCCCGGCGCCGTCGACCAGGACCACCCCCGCCCGCAGCAGCCGCTCCGGTCCCAGCACCGGGAAACGACCCGAGATGGAGGGGGCCGCGTTGACCACGGCGGCCGCGTCCGCCGCCACGATGCGGTCCACCGTCCGGCGGTCGAGGTCGACGTGGTCGAGAACCACCACGTCCCCAGGGCTCAGCCGACGCAGGAGTTCCGGCTCGGGCCCGCCAACCCGCGCCGTTCCGATCACTCCCGGCAGCTCCTGTTTCCGCCGTTTCAGCAGGCCAGTGATTCTCATGGACAGATCGTGACAAAACGATCACCGTCCGACGTGAAGCCACGCCGCGTGCCCCTCGGGTGGTTGGCCAGCCTCACCCCGTGGTGTGGGCCAACCGGAACGTCTCCCGATCCCGCTCCGCGACCTCCAACAACTCCTCGGCGTGCGCGCGCCCCGTCTCGGTCGACTCCATGCCCGCCAGCATCCTGGCCAGCTCGACGACGCGTTCCCCCGGTTCCAGCCGCCTGATGCTGCTGTGCGTGATGCCGGAGCCGCTGCCCTTGTCCACGACCACGTGGCGGTCCGCGTAGGCCGCCACCTGGGCGAGGTGCGTCACCACCACCACCTGGTGGGTGACCGCGAGCCGCGCGAGCCGACGACCGATCTCCACCGCGGCCCGCCCACCGACCCCGGCGTCGACCTCGTCGAAGACGAGCGTGGGCACCGGATCCGCGTGGGCGAGCACGACCTCCAACGCCAGCATGACCCGGGAGAGCTCGCCGCCCGACGCTCCCTTGTGGACGGGGAGTTCCGGTGCGCCGTCATGGGCCACCAACCGCAACTCCACGTCGTCCGTCCCGTCCGGCCCGGCGTGCCTCCACCGACCGTCCACGTTCAGCGCGGCCGGGTCCTCCTCGTCGCACTCCCGAGCCGCCACCGACACCACCAGCCGGGCGTGGGGCATGGCCAGCCCTCCCAGCTCGGCGGTCACGGATTCCGCCAACCGACCGGCGGCCTCGGCCCTCGCCGCGCTGAGCTCACCGGCGTGACCGGCGAGCAGCGCGGCCAGTTCCTCCCGCCTGGCCCGCAGCGCGGCCACCGCGTCGTCGGAGGTGTCGACCTCCGCCAGCCGGCGCTCCGCCTCCTCGGCCCAGTCCAGCACGCCATCCACATCGGCCGCGTACTTGCGGGTGAGCGCCTTCAACTCCGCCTGGCGAGCCAACACCGACTGGAGCCGGTCCGGGTCCGCCTCCAGGTCCTCGAGGTAGCCACCGAGCTCGGCTCCCACGTCGACCAGCAACGCGAGGGCCTCCGAGACCCTCGGCTCGAAGTCCCGCAGCCGGGGGTCGTCAACGCCTCCCAGCCGCCGCCGAGCCTCACCGAGCAGCCCCAACGCGCCCGGTTGGTCCGGGTCGCCGTCCGGGGCCCCGGACACCGCCGCCTGCGCGGCGGCCGCCGCCTCGCGGAGCTGGTCGACGTCGGCGAGGCGCTTGGCCTCCTGCTGGAGCTCCACGTCCTCGGCACGCCGGGGAGCGACCGCGTTGATCTCGGTCAGGCCGTGCCGCAGCAGTTCGGCCTCCCTGGCCAACTCCCGTGCCCGTTCCCGCCGCTCGGTCAGCTCCTCGATGACGCCCAGCCACTGGGAACGCACCTCCCGGTACCGGTCCCGGAGTTCGGTGATCCCCTCCCCGCCGAACCGGTCGAGCACGGCCCGCTGCTCGGTCGGGCGCAACAGCCGCAGCTGGTCGTTCTGCCCGTGCACCGCGAGCGTCTGCTCGGCGAGCTGCGCCAACACCCCGACCGGGACCGACCGGCCCCCCAGGTGCGCCCGCGAACGGCCGTCGGCCCCGACGGTGCGCAGCGCGATCAGGCCACCGTCCTCGTCCGGCTCGGCGCCCGCGTTCGAGGCCACGGCGGCGGCCCCGGTCCCCGCCGGCGCCAGGAACCTGCCCTCCAGCACCGCCCGGTCGGCGCCGACCCGCACCCGCGAGGCCTCCGCCCGCCCACCGCTGAGCAGGTGCAGCCCCGTCACCACCATCGTCTTCCCGGCTCCTGTCTCTCCGGTGACGACGGTCAGGCCGGGGTGCAGCTCCAGCGTGGCATCGTCGATGACCCCGAGTTTCTGGATACGCATCTCAGCCAGCACACACCGCACCCTAGCGCCGTCGGGTGATGATTGGCGTTCGTCCCGGGCCCCGCACGCCCCGCCGGCGGACGCGTCCTCCGACTTCCCGTGCCCGGCGGAACCGTTCCCAGCCCGGTGACCGGAACTCCCCGGAACGGCCAGGCCCGCCGCGTCGGGCGTGGCCGGCCCTGGCCCTGGCGGGCCGGTGGTCTCCTCCGCGTCGGCATCGCCGCGGTCGGAACGTCCCTCAGCCGCCCCTGCCCGCCGACCTCGCCCCCCGGCCAGGTCGGTCCCGGCCTCGACGGGTGGCTCAGGCTGCGGGGGGACGGGCCTGCTCGCCCGTCCGGACAGCCCCAACAGCGCCGTCCTGCCCAGGAAGACGCCAGGAGACGTGCTGCCACCGGCGGGACGGGGGTCCCCGGTCATGCCGGGGGCGGCCCGCGCCAGCCCTGCACGGGCAGGTCGAACTTGCGGATCAGCCGTTCGGAGAACCTGCCCGGTCGGAGCCGGACGAGGCCGATGGGGCACTCGCCCTCGACGACCTCCACCCGCGACCCCGGAGGCAGCTCGACGGTGCGACGACCATCACAGCACAGCACGGCGGGATGGCTGTCCGGGGTGACCTCCACCGCCACCACCGAATCCCTCGCGACGACCATCGTCTTCGCGAACAGGGCGTGCGCGTTGCTCGGCACGACCAGCATCGCCGGAACCTGGGGCCAGACCACCGGTCCACCGGCGGAGAACGCGTAGGCGGTGGAACCGGTCGGAGTCGCGCACAGCACCCCGTCACACCCGAACGCCAGCACCGGCCGCCCGTCGACCTCGATCACGGCGTCGATCACCCGCTCCGGGCTGTTCTTCTCCACGCTGGCCTCGTTGAGCGCCCACGTCTCGGTCAGGACGGCGCCGTTCCACGTCGCCCTGACGTCGATCGTCATCCGCTCCTCGACCTGGTAGTCACCGTCGATCACCGCCTGGACGGCCTCCGCGAGGTGCTCGGAGTCCGCCTCGGCGAGGAAACCCACCCGACCGAAGTTGACGCCGAGGACCGGAACCCTCGCCGGGCGGGCCAGCTCGGCCGCCCGCAACAGCGTCCCGTCCCCGCCCAGCACGAAGACGAGTTCCGTCCCCACCGCCGCGTAGGGCCCCGCCTCCACCGTGTTCGGGTACCAGGCGTGGTCGAGGTCAGGGGCCTCCTCTGCCAGCACCCGCAACCTGAAGCCCGCCTCGGTGAACCTCCTGGCCACCTCGAAGGCGGTGCGCTGGTTGTCCTCACGGCCGGTGTGCACCACCAGCAGGACCTCACGCGCGCTCACGCGGGCCCCGACCTGACCGCGTCCCAGACGAGCTCCCGCACGCGGTCCGCCTCCTCCCGGTCGTCCCGAACACCGGCCCGCCCCGCACCGCCCCCGGACTCCGGCACGTCACCACCCGGCGACGCCGCCCCCTCCCCGGTCGGGGACGCGGTGAACCACACGAAGTACTCGACGTTGCCGGAGGGACCCGGCAACGGGCTGGCGGTCACCGCCCGCGCCCGCAGGCCGAGCGGCCGGGCCGCGTCGATCACCGATCGGACCGCCTCGGCCCGCAACTCCGGGTCGCGGACGACACCACCGCTCCCCAACCGTTCGCGACCCACCTCGAACTGCGGTTTGACCATCGGCACCAGGTCGGCGCCCGGCGCGGCGCACGCCGCCAGGGCGGGCAGCACGAGCCGCAGCGAGATGAAGGACAGGTCCGCGACGACGAGACCGACGGGACCACCGATGGTCTCCGCGTCGATCCCGCGCACGTTCGTCCGGTCCAGCACGGTCACCCGTTCGTCGGTCCGCAGCCGCCACGCGAGCTGGCCGTAGCCGACGTCCACCGCGACCACCTCCCCGGCCCCCGCGCGGAGGAGGACGTCGGTGAACCCGCCCGTGGAGGCACCGGCGTCCAGGCACCGGCGGCCCGCGACCGCCAGCCCGCCGCCCTCGAATGCCTCGAGCGCGCCGAGCAACTTGTGGGCCCCCCGGGATGCCCACCCCGGGTCATCCGCCGCCTCGGACACCACCAGCGGCGCGTCAGCCGTCACCGCGGTCGCCGGTTTGGTCGCCACCGCGCCGCGCACCGTCACCCGGCCGGCGGCGACCAGCTCGGAGGCGTGGTCACGTGACCGGGCGAGACCCCGGCGGACCAGCTCGGCGTCCAACCTCGCACGTCGTGGCACTGGTTCACCTCAGAGTCGGTCGACGTCCGCGAGCGCGGCGGCCAGCGCCGCGTGCACCGCGTCGAAACGGGCGACGTGCTCCTCCGGGGGCAGCGCGTCGAGGTCGGCGAGCCCCGCCATCGCCTCATCGATCCCGCCGACGACATCGGCGGGGCGAGCGACGGCGAACAGCATCGGGCTGGGCGTGCTGTCAGAGTTCATCCCCAGCGCACTCCTGCTCCACTCTGGTGCGGACCGTTCCACCGCACCGGCGGCGGCCCCGACAACGCTACCGAATCTCCTCCGACGCGGAGGAACCGCTGGTTCCCGGCGCACACCCGTCCGCCCGGTCCAGCGGCGAACCAGCTCGGGCCGGCTCAGTCCCCGACCACGGGGACGCGGAGCGCCCGCAGCGCGGCCGCCGAGGAGTCGTCGACGGCCACCACCGCGCCCGGGTCCCCCCGACCGGCCACCAGGCCGCGCACAGCGCCAGCAACAACCCGAGCGACGACGGCGCGTGGGCCCCGCCGGCGTGCCGGACGACCAACCGGCCTTCCGCACCCGGCTCCGCGGACCTCTCCACCACCCAGGCCCCGGCCGGGCCGTCCGCGTCGACCGGGCTCTCCCCACGCGGCAGGGCCCCGTGGGCGTGCGGCGCGTGCAGGGCCGCGAGGTCCCAGGCGACGTGGTCCGGTCGTTCCTCCTCCACGCAGGCGAGCAGATCCCGGCCGGTGCAGACCCCGCTGAGCACCAGCAGGGAGGCCAGCCCGGCGTTGCGAGCACCGGCGATGTCGGTGTCCAGGCGGTCGCCGACCACGAGGGGACGCCGGAAGCCCGCGCCGCGAACGGCCTGGTCGAACAGCGGCCGCCTCGGTTTGCCGGCCACGAGCGGCTCCGCACCGGTGGCCGTGCGCAACGCGGCGACCATCGAACCGTTCCCGGGCAGCTGACCGACGTCGGTGGGAACCGTCGGATCCAGGTTGCACGCCACCCACAGGCCGCCGCCCCGGATGACCCGGCAGGCGGCGGCGAGGTCCCGCCACCCCGTCTCCGGGGAGTGCCCCTGCACGACGGCCACGGCCGAGCCCGGATCGTCGAGCTCACCGGCGCGCACCGGCCGGAGCCCGACGGCGGACACCTCGGCGCGCAACGCCTCGGTACCCACCACCGCCACCGTGCTGCCGGGAGCGAGTCGCTCGGCGAGCACCGAGGCACCCGCCTGGGCACTGGTGCTCACCTCAGCGGGGGCCGCCGCGAAGCCCAGCTCCACGAGGTGCTCGGCCACCGCCTCCGGCGGGCGTGCCGCGTTGTTGGTGACGTACCGGAAGCGGGTGCCCCGGGCCGAGGCGGCGCGCAGCGCGTCGACCGCGCCCGGCACCGCCTCCCTGCCCTGGTAGACGGTGCCGTCCAGGTCGAGCAACAACGCGTCGTACCGGTCGAGGTAGTCGGGACCGGGGTCGCCCGCTTCCGTCATCAGTCCTCCTGGTTCGGCCGGTGCTCGGTCTCAGCCTCTCCCGCGTGGTCCCGTCCGTCCAGGTTCCCCTCGGAGGGGACCTCCGGCGACGGGGAGGCGGACCCGCCGGGAGGAACACCGCCGTCGGCTCCCGTTCCGGTGGCCTCCTCGCGGCCGGTGTCGGCGGCGCCGGCGTCCTCGGCACTCGGCGTGCCCGGCTCGTCCGCCGCCGTCCCCGCCGCACGGTCTCCGGAGGGAGAACCGCTCGCGGGGCCGGACCGCTCGGGTGCCCGGGCGGTGGTCCCTCCGGCCGGGCGCTCGGCGCGGGAGGTGGACTTCGGCAGGGGAGTCCCCTCGATCGTCCGGCCGAGTTCGGAGGCCAGTTCCACCGCACGGTCGTCGGCGTCGGTCTCGTCCTCGGAGTCGGCCTGGGCGGCGTTGATGAACCACCGCAGCGCCTCCTCCCCTCGGTCGGCCGCCAGCAGGTTGTCCGCGTAGGCGTAGAAGAGCCGAGCGCTCCACGGCTGGGGCCGCGCCGGGTCGAGGTCCGCACCCTGCAACTCCACGACCGCCGCGTCGAGCTGGCCCATGTCACGGCGGGCACCGGCCACGACGATCCGGAGTTCCACCGCCTGGTCCGCCGGCAGCTGCCGGGCCTCCGGGGTCCGCGCCAGGTCCAGGGCCCGTTCCGGCCTTCCCAGGGCGCGTTCGCAGTCGGCCATCACGGCGACGTGCCCGGGACCTCCGGCCAGCCGGCGGGCCGCGCGCAACTCCACCAACGCCTCGTTCCACTCCCCGGCGTGGTAGGCGGCCAGCCCGGCCGCCTCGCGCACCACACCCACCCGGGCCGCCTTCCGGCGGGCGAACCTGGCGTGCAGCAGTGCCCGCTCCGGATCGGAGTCGAGCAGCGCGCCGGTGGCGACGAGGTGCCTGGCGACGAGATCCGCCATCACCTTGGGCATCCCCAACAGCGAGCGCCGCACCTCGGTGTCCAGGTCACCGGCCTCCACCTCGTCCGGCAGTTCCGGCATCGGGTCCTGGGTCACCACGTCCTCGGCGGTCTCCGCCCCGTCCTCGGCACGGGGACGTCGCGGGGCGTCCCGCCGGTCGTCCCGCCCGCGATGGGGGCGGTCACCGCCCGGTCGCCCGCTCCTGCCGTCCCTCCCCTCGGCCCGGTACCCGGACTGGCGGTCGGAGGACGAGCGCTCGCCCGGGCCACGCCGGTCGTCCCGACGGGGACGCTCGTCCCGGCCCCGATCGCCGCGCGGGGCGCCCGATCCGGAACCCCGGTAGTCGTCCCGACCCCTGCGGTCGTCGTCCCGGTGACGCTCGCGGTCGCGGTAGCGCGATTCCGACGGGCGGGCCGAGGCGGCGCCACCGCGGTCCCAGCGTTCGCCTCCGCTCTGGCGTTCCCGCCTTGGCGCACCGCCCCGGTCATCCCGACGGTCACGGAAGTCCCGGCCGCCACGGCCGCCACGGTCGTCGCGACGGTCGCGGAAGTCCCGGCCGCCACGGTCATCCCGACGGTCACGGAAGTCCCGGCCGCCCTGGCGGTCACGATCGTCGCGGCGGTCACCTCGGTCGAAGGTCCGTTGCGGACGCGCGGAGCTCCGGCCGTCCCGATCCCTGGGGCGGTCATCCCGCCGGAAGTCCCGCCGGTCGCCCCGGTCCGAACCCCCCCGCTCACGGGTGCCCTCGCCGCGCAGCCCAGCCCGGAAACCCCGGTTGTCGTCGCGCCGCCACTCCCGCCGGTCATCGCCCCGCCCACCAGGCGGGCCCTGCCGCCGGGGACGGTCGTCCGACGAACGCGCGTCCCGGTCGCGGTCCCTGAAACCACCGCGACGGTCCGCGCCGCCCCGGAACCCGCCGTCGCGGTCATCACGGCGGTTCCCACCCGGCCTGTCGCCGAAGGACCGACGCGGCCGATCGCCGCCGTACCCGCCGGAGGGCCGGCGGTCGTCCCTGGAGTCGTCACGGCGGAAACCGCCGCCCTGGTTCCGGTCACCCGACCTGGGCCCACCACGCGGTCGGTCGCGGGACTCCCCGCGCTCCCAGCCACGCGATCCCCGGTCGTCGCCCCGGTCCTGTCGCCGGTCGCCACCGCCGCCGGCGAAGCGACGGTCACCGCGAGGAGGCCCGTCGTTCCGGAAGGGCCGCCCATCCGGGCCGCCCCGGCGCGGCCGGTCACCCTCGCCGGCGGGACGTCGGTCGAACCGCCCGCGACCCTCGTCCCGAGGCCGCTGGCCGCCGGAACCTCCCTGCTCCCCGGGCCGACGACGGTCACCGCGCGGGGGCTGCCCCCGGTCGCCACGACGTTCGCCGTCCCGGGAGCTCCGCTCGTTCCAGTCGCGTGAACGATCAGCGGCCCCGCCGTTCCCACCGGAACGCCGGTCGCGGGAGCGGTCCGCGCGGAACCCCCGGTCGCCTCCCTCGCCACGCTCACGGCGTGGCCGGCCCTGGCCGCCACCCCCGTTGCCGTGGCGGGGACCGGACGAACGATCGCGGTCGACGGGGCCTTCCCCTGACGTGGACACCTGTCCTCCTAGACGAACACCGATGGCTTGGTCCACCGTAACTACCCGCGCCGGGCGACCCCACCCACCTCAGCGCGCACAAAAAAAGTGGGTGGAGGAGAACCGGGAGCACCCACCAGGTGCTCAACCACATTCCCCTCCACCCACCGGTGAAAGAAAGTTCGGCGGCGTCCTACTCTCCCACACCCCCACAGGTGCAGTACCATCGGCGCTGAAAGGCTTAGCTTCCGGGTTCGGAATGGGACCGGGCGTTTCCCTCTCGCTATCACCACCGAAACACTCTAACCAACACCCCACCCCAACCAACCCCAGGGCAGGGAGCCAGTTGCACTCCCAGAATCACACAGTGGATGCGTAACACCTTCGTAGACAAGCCCTCGGCCTATTAGTACCGGTCAACTCCACACGTTACCGTGCTTCCATCTCCAGCCTATCAACCCAGTCGTCTACTGGGGGCCTTACCCCAACAAAGTGGGTGGGAGACCTCATCTTGGAACAGGCTTCCCGCTTAGATGCTTTCAGCGGTTATCCCTTCCGAACGTAGCCAACCAGCCATGCACCTGGCGGTACAACTGGCACACCAGAGGTTCGTCCGTCCCGGTCCTCTCGTACTAGGGACAGCCTTCCACAAGTCTCCAACGCGCGCGGCGGATAGGGACCGAACTGTCTCACGACGTTCTAAACCCAGCTCGCGTGCCGCTTTAATGGGCGAACAGCCCAACCCTTGGGACCTACTCCAGCCCCAGGATGCGACGAGCCGACATCGAGGTGCCAAACCATGCCGTCGATATGGACTCTTGGGCAAGATCAGCCTGTTATCCCCGGGGTACCTTTTATCCGTTGAGCGACACCGCTTCCACCAGCCAGTGCCGGATCACTAGTCCCGACTTTCGTCCCTGCTCGACCCGTCAGTCTCACAGTCAAGCTCCCTTGTGCACTTACACTCAACACCTGATTGCCAACCAGGCTGAGGGAACCTTTGGGCGCCTCCGTTACCCTTTGGGAGGCAACCGCCCCAGTTAAACTACCCACCAGGCACTGTCCCTGAACCAGATCATGGTCCGAGGTTAGACACCCAGTACGACCAGAGTGGTATTTCAAGATTGACTCCACGACCACTAGCGTGACCGCTTCCCAGTCTCCCACCTATCCTACACAAGCCGAACCGAGCACCAATACCAAGCTATAGTAAAGGTCCCGGGGTCTTTCCGTCCTGCCGCGCGTAACGAGCATCTTTACTCGTAGTGCAATTTCGCCGGGCCTGTGGTTGAGACAGCGGAGAAGTCGTTACGCCATTCGTGCAGGTCGGAACTTACCCGACAAGGAATTTCGCTACCTTAGGATGGTTATAGTTACCACCGCCGTTTACTGGCGCTTAAGTTCTCAGCTTCGCCCCGAAGGACTAACCGGTCCCCTTAACGTTCCAGCACCGGGCAGGCGTCAGTCCGTATACATCGTCTTACGACTTCGCACGGACCTGTGTTTTTAATAAACAGTCGCTTCTCCCTGGTCTCTGCGGCCACACAACGCTAGCCCGCGAAGGGCTTCACGCCACACGGCCCCCCTTCTCCCGAAGTTACGGGGGCATTTTGCCGAGTTCCTTAACCACAGTTCACCCGATCGCCTTGGTATTCTCTACCTGACCACCTGTGTCGGTTTGGGGTACGGGCCGCGTAGACACTCGCTAGAGGCTTTTCTCGGCAGCATGGGATCACCCTACTTCGCCTCATTCGGCTATGCATCACGTCTCACCATTAACAGAGAAGCGGATTTGCCTACCTCTCCTGGCTACACGCTTACACCAGTACTACCACTCACTGGCGGGGCTACCCTCCTGCGTCACCCCATCACTTGGCTACTACCAGCTCAGATCCCGCGCATGGCCACCACCCCACCCGAAAGCAGGACAGCACCACGGGCGGTTAGTATCACCAGCCTCGCCAGGGACGCATCCACACGGGTACGGGAATATCAACCCGTTGTCCATCGACTACGCCTGTCGGCCTCGCCTTAGGTCCCGACTTACCCTGGGCGGAATAACCTGGCCCAGGAACCCTTGGTCATCCGGCGGCAGAGTTTCTCACTCTGCTTTCGCTACTCATGCCTGCATTCTCACTCCCACACCGTCCACACCCGCTCACGCGACTGCTTCACCCAGTGCAGGACGCTCCCCTACCCATCCACACACCTACACCCACCCCCCAAAAGGGAGACAGATGGAGCTCTACATGTGAATGACACGGCTTCGGCGGTGCGCTTAAGCCCCGCTACATTATCGGCGCAGGACCACTTGACCAGTGAGCTATTACGCACTCTTTCAAGGATGGCTGCTTCTAAGCCAACCTCCTGGTTGTCTGGGCGACCCCACATCCTTTTCCACTTAGCGCACACTTAGGGGCCTTAGCCGGCGTTCTGGGCTGTTTCCCTCTCGACTACGAAGCTTATCCCCCGCAGTCTCACTGCCGCGCTCTCACACACCCGCATTCGGAGTTTGGCTGACGTCAGTAACCTTGTCGGGCCCATCGGCCATCCAGTGCTCTACCTCGGATGAGAAACACACGACGCTGCACCTAAATGCATTTCGGGGAGAACCAGCTATCACGGAGTTTGATTGGCCTTTCACCCCTACCCACAGCTCATCCCCCAGGTTTTCAACCCTGGTGGGTTCGGGCCTCCACGCGGTCTTACCCGCGCTTCACCCTGGCCATGGGTAGATCACTCCGCTTCGGGTCTAGGACACGCGACTCTGACGCCCTGTTCAGACTCGCTTTCGCTACGGCTACCCCACCCGGGTTAACCTCGCCACGTATCACTAACTCGCAGGCTCATTCTTCAAAAGGCACGCCATCACCCCACAACGGAGGCTCTGACGGATTGTAGGCACATGGTTTCAGGTACTATTTCACTCCCCTCCCGGGGTACTTTTCACCTTTCCCTCACGGTACTAGTCCGCTATCGGTCATCAGGGAGTATTTAGGCTTAGCGGGTGGTCCCGCCAGATTCACAGCAAATTCCACGAGCTCGCTGCTACTTGGGATCCCCTCCAGGAGACACAGTGCTTTCACGTACGGGAGTATCACCCTCTACGCTGACGCTTTCCAGACGTCTTCCGCTAACACCATGTTTTCTGACTCCTCGCCGAGATGGCAGCCTCGACCGGTGGGTCCCACAACCCCGCATACGCAACCCCTGCCAGGTATCACACGTACACGGTTTAGCCTCATCCGCTTTCGCTCGCCACTACTCACGGAATCACGGTTGTTTTCTCTTCCTACGGGTACTGAGATGTTTCACTTCCCCGCGTTCCCTCCACACACCCTATATATTCAGGTGTGGGTGACCAGACATGACTCTGGCCGGGTTTCCCCATTCGGAAATCCTCGGATCACAGCTTGGTTGACAGCTCCCCGAGGCCTATCGCGGCCTCCCACGTCCTTCATCGGCTCCTGATGCCCAGGCATCCACCATGTGCCCTTACTTACTTGACCACAAAGATGCTCGCATCCACTGTGTAATTCTCAAAGAACAACCGGCCACCACCCCCACACTGAGTACCACCAACCCCGCGCACCCACCAGGGGCACGCCAGACGGTATGGCACTCGGGGACAGCACCACCAGAAGACCCACGCACCACGCGTGTTCCCTCAGGACCCAACAGTGCACCGACCACACCACCACCCCACCACACAGCAGCTTTCCCCACCCCCACCCGAAAGCAGGAGCCGTACTCACCACCACACAGCAGAACAGCCATGCGGGTAACCAGCAGTCCACAATTCCACTGAGCAGTCACCCCCAGAACACACGCCTGAGACAGTGACCACCCCACCACCGAAGCAGTGGGATACATGCTCCTTAGAAAGGAGGTGATCCAGCCGCACCTTCCGGTACGGCTACCTTGTTACGACTTCGTCCCAATCGCCAGTCCCACCTTCGACCGCTCCCCCCACAAGGGTTGGGCCACGGGCTTCGGGTGTTACCGACTTTCATGACGTGACGGGCGGTGTGTACAAGGCCCGGGAACGTATTCACCGCAGCGTTGCTGATCTGCGATTACTAGCGACTCCGACTTCACGGGGTCGAGTTGCAGACCCCGATCCGAACTGAGACCGGCTTTAAGAGATTCGCTCCACCTTGCGATTTCGCAGCCCTCTGTACCGGCCATTGTAGCATGTGTGAAGCCCTGGACATAAGGGGCATGATGACTTGACCTCATCCCCACCTTCCTCCGAGTTGACCCCGGCAGTCTCCCATGAGTCCCCACCATTACGTGCTGGCAACATGGAACAAGGGTTGCGCTCGTTGCGGGACTTAACCCAACATCTCACGACACGAGCTGACGACAGCCATGCACCACCTGCACACTGACCTTACGGAAACCCCATCTCTGAGGCGATCCAGTGCATGTCAAACCCAGGTAAGGTTCTTCGCGTTGCATCGAATTAATCCACATGCTCCGCCGCTTGTGCGGGCCCCCGTCAATTCCTTTGAGTTTTAGCCTTGCGGCCGTACTCCCCAGGCGGGGCGCTTAATGCGTTAGCTACGGCACGGAGGACGTGGAAATCCCCCACACCTAGCGCCCACCGTTTACGGCGTGGACTACCAGGGTATCTAATCCTGTTCGCTCCCCACGCTTTCGCTCCTCAGCGTCAGTATCGGCCCAGAGACCCGCCTTCGCCACCGGTGTTCCTCCTGATATCTGCGCATTCCACCGCTACACCAGGAATTCCAGTCTCCCCTACCGAACTCAAGTCTGCCCGTATCGACTGCACGCCCACAGTTAAGCTGTAGGTTTTCACAGTCGACGCGACAAACCGCCTACGAGCTCTTTACGCCCAATAATTCCGGACAACGCTCGCACCCTACGTATTACCGCGGCTGCTGGCACGTAGTTAGCCGGTGCTTCTTCTGCGCCTACCGTCACTTTCGCTTCTTCGGCGCTGAAAGAGGTTTACAACCCGAAGGCCGTCATCCCTCACGCGGCGTCGCTGCGTCAGGCTTTCGCCCATTGCGCAATATTCCCCACTGCTGCCTCCCGTAGGAGTCTGGGCCGTATCTCAGTCCCAGTGTGGCCGGTCGCCCTCTCAGGCCGGCTACCCGTCGTCGCCTTGGTAGGCCATTACCCCACCAACAAGCTGATAGGCCGCGGGCCCATCCTGCACCGCCGGAACTTTCCACCCACCCCCATGCGGGGGAAGGTCGTATCCGGTATTAGCCCCGGTTTCCCGAGGTTATCCCAGAGTGCAGGGCAGGTTGCCCACGTGTTACTCACCCGTTCGCCGCTCGTGTACCCCGAAGGGCCTTACCGCTCGACTTGCATGTGTTAAGCACGCCGCCAGCGTTCGTCCTGAGCCAGGATCAAACTCTCCATAAAGGTTTGATTCTGTTACATTCGACGCATGACACTCACACCCACCCCGGAGGGCAGGGAATGCCACCGTCACTCAAAGGAACTCCTCTAACGAGGGTTCATATTTAGCTCTACTGGCTATTATATCGGTACACTGTTGAGTTCTCAAAGAACACACGCCACACCAGAACCCCACACCCACATCGTGGGCCCGTCGTCCTGGGACGCACTCTTCTCGTATCTGAAGCTTGTGTCCGGTAACCCCCACCACCACGTTCCCGTGATGTCCCATCCGGTGTTTCAGGGAGTTCCCGTTTTTCGCTGGAACCAGCTTAGCATTTCCGTTTCCACCGGGTCAAATCCGGGGTTTCCGTGGAAACCGCCGTTTTCTCAGCGGAACCGGAATCACCGTTGACCACCCTTCCGGGAAGGCCGTCGCTGTTTCCGTCGTGTTGTGTTGTCAACGCTACCAGACCGTGTTTCCGGTGTTTCCCGGGGGGTGTCGGTGTCACCGTGGTGAACCGTGCACCGTTTCCGGTGGACCGGTGTTTCTTTCCGGTCTGGCCGTTCCACCGTATCGGTCGGTGTTTCCTGGTGTCAAATCCGGTGTTCACCGGGTTTGGCCTGGTCACAACCGTTTCCGAATATCGTGGAACTGTGTTGTCAATGTGTGGTTCCGGGCAGCACCGTGTGTGCGGTGTTTTCCGGTTCCGGGTCAACGTAACCGATCTTCGTTCGTTCCGTCAACTCGGCGCTTTCGACCGGTTGGCGGTGAACTCCTGGCTTTGTTGTTGTCAATGTGGAGCCTAGTGGAGCGTACTGGGCTGCTTTTCCCTGTCTCGTTCGGGGGCCGCGTCTTGGCCTCGCCAGATCCGTGTCAG
This sequence comes from Actinoalloteichus caeruleus DSM 43889, assembly GCF_000429185.2. Lineage (GTDB taxonomy): Bacteria > Actinomycetota > Actinomycetes > Mycobacteriales > Pseudonocardiaceae > Actinoalloteichus_B > Actinoalloteichus_B caeruleus. Next base: position 2,568,934 of record NZ_AUBJ02000001.1, read on the forward strand.
GTCCGAGCTGCTCAGTGGTGTCGCTGTTTTGCGCCTCGGAACAGTAGCACCACCACGAATCAGCCTCCGCGAGGGGGCGTCACGTGGTCCTGCCTGCTGTTCGTCGGAAGTTGCCCACTCTACCACCCGAGGTGGGAGCCTGGTTCACAACTCCTACGCTCCGTCCCCCGTGGCCGCCGCTCAGCGTCCGCCACCGGAGTCCGTTCCGCGCTGACATCACTAACGTACGCCTGCCCGGCCGGGCAAGTCAAATTGCCCCACCAGCGCCAACCGGCCCGGCGAATCCGCTGGTCAACGGTTCGCCGGGGACCTGGCTCCAGGTTAGATGAGCACTTCCGCTCCCGCAGTGTGACGCTTGCCACGTCGGAGTACCAGCCAGCGCCCGTGCAACAGGTCGTCCTGGGTGGGCACCCACTCCGGGTCGGTGATCTTGGTGTTGTTCACGTAGGCCCCGCCCTCGGCGACGGCGCGCCGGGCCGCCCCCTTGCTCGGGGTGAGCTCGGCCCCGACGAGGAGGTCGACGATGCTGGGCTGGTCGGCCAGCCGGACCGATGCCGTCGGCACCTCGGCCAGGACCGAGCGCAGCGTGCTCGCCGACAGCTCGCGGAACTCACCCCGGCCGAACAGGGCCTGACTGGCCGCCACCACCTGCTCGGTGTGCTCCGCTCCGTGCACGAGAGTGGTCAGCTCCTGGGCCAACCGCCGCTGGGCGGCGCGCAGCTGGGGCTTGTCCTCGGTGAGCTGTTCGAGCTCCTCGATCTCCTCCCGACCCAGTTCGGTGAACAACCGCAGGTACCGGCCCACGTCGGCGTCCCCGGTGTTCACGAAGTACTGGTACCAGGCGTAGGGACTGGTGAGCTCGGCATCGAGCCACACGCTCCCGCCGCCGGTGGACTTGCCGAACTTCCGCCCCTCCGAGTCGGTGATGAGCGGGACCGTCAGGGCGTGGGTCGAGGCGCCCTCGACCCGGCGGATCAGGTCGACGCCGCCCACGATGTTGCCCCACTGGTCGGAGCCGCCGATCTGCAGCCGGCACCCGTGGCGCCGGTGCAGGTGGAGGTAGTCGTTCGCCTGGAGCAGCAGGTAGCTGAACTCCGTGTACGACATCCCCTCGCCGGCCAGCCGACGCTTCACCGTCTCCCTCGCCAACATCCCGTTGACCGGGAAGTGCTTGCCCAGGTCACGGAGGAACTCCAGGACGGTGAGGTCACGCGTCCACGTCAGGTTGTTCTCCACGACCGCTCCGGTGGCGCCGTCGTCGAACTCGACGAAGCGCTCCAGCTGCCCTCGGATCCGGTTCGCCCACTCGGCGACGGTGTCCGCGGCGTGCAGGGACCGTTCCCCGGCGTCCCTGGGATCGCCGATCATCCCCGTCGCGCCCCCCGCCAGCACGATCGGCCGGTGCCCGGCCCGTTGGAAGCGGCGGAGCGTCAGCAGTGGGATCAGGTGACCCGCGTGCAGGCTCGGCGCGGTGGGGTCGAAGCCGGCATAGAGGGTGAGCGGGCCCTGGGAGAGGTCCTCGCGCATGCTCGCGAGGTCGGTGGACTGCGCGATCAGGCCGCGCCAGGTCAGCTCGTCAAGGATGTGCTCGCTCACCGGCCCATTGTCCCCCATCCGCCGGGCCACCCGTCCCTGGTGTTCCCGTGTCCGGGGGCACACCCCGCGCGGGACGCACCCGTCGTCCGGGGCGCCGCCGCTCCCCGGAGCGCGTGACCGGCGCCGCGGCTCCGGGACCCGGGCGGAACGCGCCGCGGGGGTGACCGGTCAGTCGCGCGTCGGCGGCGGCGCGGCGATCACCCGCCGCCGCCCACCCCGGCGGTAGGGGCTGACGGCCGGGGAGCCGGCCTCCCAGAACCGCCAGGGCACCTCCATCGCGGTGGCGACGCCAACCCGGGGCCCTCGGCGCACCTGGTCCGGGGCGACGGTGTCCCCCCGCAGCAGCCGCACCGGGCTGCCCGGATCGGTCAGGTCGGTGCCGTCGTGCGACGCGGTCAGCCCCAGCGCGGTCGTCAGCCTGGCCGGCCCGCTGGCCAGGTCGGTGTCCCGACGCGACGCCGGACGTCGTGACCTGGCCAGCTCGACGCCCTCGACGACCTCGCCGCCCCGCACCAGCAGTGCGCCGGGGATCCCGTCGGTCAGGCACACGATGTTCGCGCAGAAGTGCATGCCGTACACGAAGTAGACGTACAGGTGGCCCGCGGGACCGAACATCACCTGGTTCCGACGGGTCCGGCCCCGGTAGCAGTGCGACGCCGGGTCGTCGGCCCCCCGGTAGGCCTCGACCTCCACGACGCGGACCGACACCGGCCCCTGCGGGGTCTCCGAGCGCAGCACCGAACCGAGCACCAGGGGGACCGCGTCGACCGGATCGACGGCGAGTTCCTCCCGGGTGAACTGTTCGGGCCGTGGCCGGGCGGGGGGCGGTGTCACGAAGTCCGCACCGGTTCCGAGGACCACACGCGCTGGGTCTCCACCAGCGACGCCAGGCGGTGGCGCTGCTCACCGACCCGCGCCGGAGCGGTCCCTCCGTAGGCGTCCCGGGAGGCGATGGAGCCGGCGACGGTGAGGACCTCGCGGACCGAGGGCGTCAGTTCGGGCAGCACGGCGGCGAGTTCGGCGTCGGTGAGCTGGTCAAGACCGGCGCCCCGGGCCTCGGCCAGTCGAACGCACTCCCCGGCGGCCTCGTGCGCGACGCGGAACGGGACGCCCTGCCGGACGAGCCACTCGGCGATGTCGGTGGCGAGGGTGAACCCCGCCGGGGCCCACGCCGCCATCCGCTCGGTGTCGAAACGCATGGTGCCCAGCATCCCGGCGAGTGCCGGCAGCAGCAGGTCCAACTGCCGCACGGAGTCGAACAGGGGTTCCTTGTCCTCCTGGAGGTCCCGGTTGTAGGCCAGCGGCTGCGCCTTGAGGGTGGCGAGCAGGCCGGTCAGGTTGCCGATGAGCCGGCCGGACTTGCCCCTGGTGAGTTCGGCGACGTCCGGGTTCTTCTTCTGCGGCATGATCGAGCTGCCGGTGGCCCAGGCGTCGTCGAGCACGGCGTACCCGAACTCGGCGGTCGTCCAGACGATGACCTCCTCGGCGACGCGGGACAGGTTCACCCCGAGCATCGCCAGGACGAAGGCGGCCTCCGCCGCGAAGTCACGGGAGGCCGTGCCGTCGATCGAGTTCTCGACCGGCCCGTCGAAACCGAGTTCCAGCGCGACGGCCTCCGGGTCGAGGCCGAGCGAGGAGCCGGCGAGCGCCCCGGAGCCGTACGGGGAGAAGGCGGTCCTGGCGTCCCAGTCCCGCAGGCGGTCGACGTCGCGGACGAGGGCCTGGGCGTGGGCGAGCAGGTGGTGGGCGAGGAGCACCGGCTGGGCGTGCTGGAGGTGGGTCCGTCCCGGCAACACCGCCTCCGGGTGCGTGGCGGCCTGCGCCAGCAGGGCGTCGACGACGTCGAGGACGCCGGTGGCGATCCGTCGGGCGGCGTCCCGCAGCCACATCCGGAAGAGGGTCGCCACCTGGTCGTTGCGGGAACGCCCGGCTCGCAGCTTGCCGCCCAGCTCACGGCCCAGCCTGTCGAGCAGGCCGCGTTCGAGGGCGGTGTGGACGTCCTCGTCGTCCCTGGTGGGGGTGAACTCGCCCGAGGCGACGTCAGCGGCCAGCGTGTCCAGCCCCCGGAGCATCCGCTCCAGCTCCTCCTCGGTGAGCAGCCCGGCGCGGTGCAGCACCCTGGCGTGGGCACGGGAACCCGCGATGTCGTAGGGCGCGAGCGCCCAGTCGAAGTGGGTGGAGTCGCTCAGCGCCGCCATCGCCTCGGCTGGTCCCGAGCTGAACCGTCCACCCCACAGGCGGGCGGGCGCTGCCTTGTCGTTCGTCACCGTCGTTCTCTCACCTTGGTCGGAGGTCTGGTGGCGGGGCCGCCGCCACGTCGACGGCCCGCCCGGGAGGGGTGGACCGCCCGCTGGTCAGCAGTCTGGCAGGTCCGGTGGTGCCAGGGCGCCGCGCGGGTGCCCGGTTCGGACCAGGGACGACGGCGGGCGACGCCGGCTCCTCCCGTGGGGCCGGCGTCGCCCGCGTGTTCGCGTCAGTCCCGGCTCTGGGGCGGGGTGTCGCCCTGGAGGTCGCGCTTGGCCGCGATCTTGCTGGGCAGGCCCCACAGCTGGACGAAGCCCTTGGCCAGCGACTGGTCGAAGGCGTCGCCCTCGTCGTAGGTGGCCAGGTTGAAGTCGTACAGCGACTGCGAGCTGCGGCGACCGGTGACGGTGGCCCGGCCACCGTGCAACACCATCCGGACGTCGCCGGTGACGTGCTCCTGCGAGCTGAGCACGAAGCTGTCGAGGGCGTTCTTCAGCGGGGAGAACCAGAGGCCGTCGTAGACGAGTTCGCTCCACCGCTGGGCCACCTGGCGCTTGAAGCGGGCGAGGTCCCGTTCGAGGGTGACGTTCTCCAACTCCTCGTGGGCGGTCATCAACGCGATGGCGCCCGGCGCCTCGTAGATCTCCCGGCTCTTGATGCCCACCAGCCGGTCCTCGACCATGTCCAGCCGGCCGACGCCCTGGGCGCCGGCGCGCTGGTTCATCTCCTGGATGGCCTGGAGCATGGTGACCTTGGTGCCGTCGATGGCGATCGGGACGCCCCGCTCGAAGGTGATGACGACCTCGTCGGCCTCACGCGGCTGGGCGGGGTCGGCGGTGTACTCGTAGACGTCCTCGATGGGCGCGTTCCAGATGTCCTCGAGGAACCCGGTCTCGACGGCGCGGCCCCAGACGTTCTGGTCGATCGAGTAGGGGGACCGCTTGTTGACGTCGATGGGGAGGTCGCGCTCCTCCGCCCAGGCGATGGCCTTCTCCCGGGTCCAGGCGTAGTCCCGGACCGGGGCGATGACCTGGAGGTCGGGGGCGAGCGCGCCGATGCCGACCTCGAAGCGGACCTGGTCGTTGCCCTTGCCCGTGCAGCCGTGGGCGACCGTGGTCGCCCCGTGGTACTTGGCGGCCTCGGCGAGGTGCCGGACGATCAGTGGGCGGGACAGGGCCGACACCAGGGGGTAGCGGTCCATGTAGAGCGCGCCGGCCTGGAGGGCGGGCAGGCAGTACTCGTCCGCGTACTCGTCCCGGGCGTCCGCGACGACGGCCTCGACCGCGCCGCAGGCCAGCGCCCGCTTGCGGATGCTCTCCAGGTCCTCGCCGCCCTGGCCGACGTCCACGGCCACCGCCACGACCTCCGCGCCGGTCTCCTCGGCGATCCAGCCGATGGCGACGGAGGTGTCCAGCCCACCGGAGTAGGCCAGCACAACCCGCTCAGTCATTGTTGCTCTCCAGTCACTACTGCGATCGAGGTGATCAAGTCTTGTCAGTGTCGGTTGCGCCCTGGTCGGGGCTTGAGGTCCCGATGGGGTTCGAAGCGGGTGCGGTGCCGCCTCCGCCGCGCTGGCCGCCGGCTCCCACCGCCAGCGCGTTCACCCGCCTCGCGAGGTCCGCCCCGGTGAGGGGTTCCCTGGCGACGAGAAGCACGGTGTCGTCGCCGGCGATGGTGCCGACGATGTCGTGCAGTGCGGCCCGGTCGAGCGCGCTGGCCAGGAAGTGAGCCGCCCCGGGTGGGGTGCGGATCACGGCCAGGTTGCCCGAGGAGTCCACCGAGACCAGTAGCTCACCCAGCAGGCGGGCGAGCCTGGTCGTCCCGCCCTCCACACCCCGGACCGGGCTGCCGTCCTCCGGGATGACGTACACGGCGGCCCCGCCGTCGGCGCCGCGCAGTTTCACGGCGCCGAGCTCGTCGAGATCCCGGGACAGGGTGGCCTGGGTGGTCTCGATTCCCTCGGCGGCGAGCAGCGCGGCCAGTTCGGTCTGGCTGCGCACCGCCCGTTGGGCCACCAGTTGGGCGATCCTGGCCTGCCTGGCGACCCGGGTGGCCGCGGTGGAGGAGCGGGTCATCGTGAGGTCCCCTCGGACCCACCGTCGACGGCGACGTCGCCGTCCGCCAGCAACCACCAGAGTAGTGCCTTCTGGGCGTGCAGCCTGTTCTCCGCCTCGTCCCAGACCAGGCTGTGCGGCCCGTCGAGCACCTCGTCGGTGATCTCCCAGCCCCGGTGGGCGGGCAGGCAGTGCAGGACGGCGACCCGCTCGGCCGCGCCGGCCAGCAGCGAGCCGTTGATCTGGAAGGGTCGGAAGGGGCCGACGCGGTCCTTGCCGTCGTTCTCCTGGCCCATCGACGTCCAGGTGTCGGTCACCACGACGTCGGCTCCCTCGACCGCCCGCGCCGGGTCGTGGTCCAGGCGCACCGAGCCCCCGGTGTCGGCCGCCCGCCGGTTGGCCGCCTCCAGCACCGAGGCGAGCGGGCGGAAGCCCTCGGGAGCGCCGACCCGGACGTGCATGCCGGCCGTCACGCCCGCGAGCATGAGCGAGTGCGCCATGTTGTTGGCGCCGTCCCCGAGGAAGGTGAGGGTCAGGCCGGCCAGCCGCCCGTGGTGCTCGCGGATGGTCTGGAGGTCGGCCAGGGCCTGGCAGGGGTGGAACTCGTCGGTGAGCGCGTTGACCACCGGCACGGCGGAGACCGAGGCCATCGCGTCCATCCTCGCCTGGGCGAAGGTCCGCCACACCACGGCGTCGACGTACCGGGACAGCACCCGTGAGGTGTCCTCGATCGTCTCCTCGCGGCCGAGCTGCATGGTCCGGCTGTCGACGGTGATCGGGTGGCCGCCGAGCTGCGCGATGCCGACCTCGAACGACAGCCTGGTCCTGGTGGAGTTCTTCTCGAAGATCACCGCCACCGACCGGGGGCCGGCCAGCGGCCGCGAGCCGAGGGGGTCGGCCTTGAGCCGGTCGGCGAGGTCGAGCACGGCGGTCTGCTCGTCCGGGGTCAGGTCGTCGTCGCGCAGGAAGTGCCGCGGCATCAGGGGGTCCTCTTCGCAGTGGTGTGGTCGGGGTCGGTGGGGATCCGGTGCGCGACCGCGTCCAACACGCCGGGCAGCGCGTCGAGGAAGCGGTGGGCGTCCTCGTGCGTGAGCACCAGCGGTGGGGCGAGGCGCACGCAGTCCGGTTGGACCGGGTTGACCAGGTAGCCGGCCTCGGCCGCCTGGTCGGCGACCTCGGGGGCCACCGGGCGGGTGAGCCGCAACCCGAGCAGCAGGCCCACTCCCCTGGCGCCGGCGACCAGCGGGTGGTGGAGACCGTCGATCCGGCGCGCGATGTCCTTGCCGAGTTCGGCCACGTGGTCGAGCAGGCCCTCGTCGGCGATGGTGCGCAGGACCGCCAGGCCAGCGGCGCAGCACACGGGGTTGCCTCCGAAGGTGGTGCCGTGCTGGCCGGGTTCGAGCAGGTGGGCCGCCTCCCCGCTGGCGACGCAGGCGCCGAGGGGGAGACCGCCGCCGAGGCCCTTCGCGAGGGTGACGACGTCGGGGACGACGTTCTCGGCCTGGAAGGCGAACCAGCGGCCGGTGCGGCCGACCCCGGTCTGGACCTCGTCGACGACGAGCAGCGCTCCGACGGAGCGGGTGATCTCCCGGGCCGCGGTGAGGTATCCCTCCGGGGGGACCACCACGCCGCCCTCGCCCTGCACGGGTTCGAGGACGACGGCAGCGGTCCGCTCGGTGACGGCGGCGCGCAGCGCGGCCACGTCGCCGTAGGGGACGTGCCGGACCCCCGGCGGCATCGGTTCGAAGGGAGCCCGCTTGGCGGGTTGCCCGGTGAGGGCGAGCGCGCCCATCGTGCGGCCGTGGAACCCGCCCTCGGTGGCGATGATCTCGGGCCGGCCGGTGCGCCTGGCGATCTTGAACGCGGTCTCGTTGGCCTCCGCGCCCGAGTTGGTGAACAGCACCCGTCCCTCGGAGCCGAAGCCGGTGTGGTGGAGGAGGAGTTCGGCGAGGTCCAGCGCTGGTTCGGTGGCGAAGAAGTTCGAGACGTGGCCCAGGCGGGCGACCTGCTCGCTGACGGCACCGACCACGGCCGGGTGGGCGTGGCCCAGCGCGTTGACGGCGATCCCCGAGTAGAGGTCCAGGTAGCGGCGGCCCTCGGCGTCGGTGACGTGCGCGCCCCGCCCGCTGACCAGCGTGCGGCCGGGAGTGCCGTAGTTGTTCATCAGCGCGGCCCGCCACCGCTGCCGCCCCTCGCTGTTCGATCCGCTCATGCCTGGTCTTCCTCGTCCTGTCCTCCCGAGGCACCCTCGGGTTCACCGGGCAACACCATCGTGCCGACCCCCTGCTGGGTGAAGACTTCCAGCAGCACGGAGTGGGCCAACCGGCCGTCGATCACGTGCGCGGCGGGGACGCCGCCGCGCACGGCGCGCAGGCAGGCCTCCATCTTGGGGACCATCCCGCTGGCCAGCCCCGGCAGCAGCCGCTCCAGCTCGGGCGCTGTCACCCTCGTCCGCAGCGAGGAGCGGTCGGGCCAGTCGGCGTACAGCCCCTCCACGTCGGTGAGCACGACGAGCTTGGCCGCGCGCAACGCCACGGCCAGCGCCGCCGCCGCCGTGTCGGCGTTGACGTTGTGGACGACGCCGTCGGCGTCGGGGGCGATGGTGGACACGACCGGGATGCGTCCGGCGTGCATGATGTCGAGGACGGCCTCGGGGTTGACCTCGACGACGTCGCCGACCAGGCCGATGTCCACCGGTGCCCCGTCGACCACCGCGGGGCGGCGGGCGGCGGTGAAGAGGCCGGCGTCCTCGCCGGAGATGCCGACCGCGTAGGGCCCGTGGGCGTTGACCAGTCCGACGAGTTCGCGGCCGACCTGGCCGAAGAGCACCATCCGCACCACGTCCATGGTTTCCGGCGTGGTGACGCGGAGCCCGCCCCGGAACTCCCCCGGGATGCCGAGTCGACCGAGCATCGCGCTGATCTGGGGTCCGCCGCCGTGCACGACGACCGGCCGCAGGCCCGCCAGGCGGAGGAACACCATGTCCTGGGCGAAGGCCCGTTTGAGCTCCTCGTCGACCATGGCGTTCCCGCCGTACTTCACCACGACGGTGGCGCCGTGGAACCGTTCGAGCCAGGGCAGGGCCTCGACGAGCACCGCGGCCTTGGCGGCGGCCTCCCCGAGGCGGTCACTGTCGTTCCCCGGCGTCGCGTCGGCCGGGTGCCCGGTGGCCGGTGTTCCCCCGGGGTCGGTGACGTGGCCGCTCATGAGGAGTACGCGCTGTTCTCTTCGACGTACCCGTGGGAGAGGTCGGTGGCGAGGACGAAGGTGGCGTCGTCCCCGACGTGCAGGTCGACCTCGACCAGGATTTCCGGGCCGCTCAGGTCCGCCTCGTGGCGTTCGGCGGCCTTGACCCCGCCGGCGCAGAGCAGGACACCGTTGAGCCGGATGTCCAGGCGGTTGGGGTCGACCTCGGCGTCCGCGCGACCGACCGCCATCGCGATGCGGCCCCAGTTCGGGTCGGACCCGAACAGGGCCGTTCCGACGAGGTGGTCCTCGGCGATGGTGCGGGCCACGCGGACCGCGTCGCCCTCGGTGGCGGCGCCGACGACCTCGATGCGCACCCGTTTGGTCATCCCCTCGGCGTCCGCCTGCAGCTGTGCCACCAGGTCGGCGCAGACCTCGGTGAGCGCTCCCGTGAAGGCCCCGGCGTCCGGGCTGACCCGCGAGGCCCCGGAGGCGAGCACCAGCACGGTGTCGTTGGTGGAGGTGGAGCCGTCGACGTCGAGCCGGTGGAAGGTCCGGGCGACGGCCGCCCGGAGCGCGAAGTCGAGCAGTGAGGAGTCGACCACGGCGTCGGTGGTGATCACCGAGAGCATCGTGGCCATGTTGGGCGCGCACATGCCGGCGCCCTTGGCCAGGCCGCCGACCGACCAGCCGGCCGGGTGGGTGGTCGAGACCTGCTTGGGCCGGGAGTCGGTGGTCATCACGGCGGTCGCGGTGTCCAGGGCCGCCTGGTCGGAGGTGGCCAGCGCGTCGGCGGCGGCCTCCACCCCGGGGAGCACCCGGTCCATCGGCAGGCGTTCCCCAATGAGCCCGGTGGAGCAGACCGCGACCTCGCCCGCGCCGACACCCAGCGCCTCGGCGACCCGCTCGGCGGTGGCGTGGGTGTCCTGGAAGCCCTCCGGGCCGGTGCAGGCGTTGGCGCAGCCCGAGTTGAGGACGACGGCCCGGACGCGGCGTTCCTGGAGGACCTGCTGGGACCAGAGGACGGGGGCGGCCTTGACCTGGTTGGTGGTGAACACGGCGGCGGCCACGTCGGCCGGTCCGTCGTTGACCACGAGCGCCAGGTCCCGGTCGCCCGACTCCTTGATGCCGGCGGCGATCCCGGCGGCGCGGAACCCGGCGGCGGTGGTGACGCCACGCGAACGGTCCAGGGTGAGTCCGCCCGGGTTCGTTGGGGGTGGTGTGCTCATGGTGCGACTCCCACGGTCGACAGTCCGGTCGTCTCGGGAAGCCCGAGCGCGAGGTTCATGCTCTGCACGGCGCCACCGGCCGTGCCCTTGGTGAGGTTGTCGACGGCGGCGACGACGACGAGGCGGCCGGCGTCGGGGTCCACGGCGACCTGGAGCTGGACGTTGTTCGCCCCCAGGGTCCCGGCGGTGGTGGGCCAGGTGCCCTCGGGGAGCAGTTGGACGAAGGGCTCGTCCCGGTAGGCGTCCTCGAAGACCTCCCGGACGCGTCGCGGCCCCGAGGGCGCCGCCGTCAGCGGCGCGCTGCAGGTGGCGAGGATCCCCCGGGGCATCGGCGCGAGCACCGGCGTGAAGGACACCCGGACGTCGCCGTCGACGAGGGCGGTGAGGTTCTGCGCGATCTCCGGGGTGTGCCGGTGGGCCCCGCCGACGCCGTACGCGCTGGCGGACCCCATGACCTCGGCCGACAGGAGGTGGGGTTTGAGCGCGCGGCCCGCCCCCGAGGTACCGGTGACGGCGACCACGACCACGTCGGGTTCGACGAGCCCGGCGCGCAGGGCTGGGGCCAGCGCGAGGGAGACCGCGGTCGGGAAGCAGCCGGGGACGGCGACTCGTCGGGCACCTCGGAGCCGATCGCGGGCGCCGGGCAACTCGGGCAGTCCGTAGGGCCAGCTGCCCGCGTGGTCACCCCCGTACCACCGCCGCCAGGCGTCGGCGTCGGTGAGCCGGAAGTCGGCGCCGCAGTCCACGACGAGCGTCCCCTCGCCGAGCCGATCGGCGATCGCGGCCGAGTGGCCGTGGGGCAGGGCGAGGAACACCACGTCGTGATCGGCGAGCCGCTCCGGGGAGGTCTCCGCCAGGACGCGGTCCGCCAACGGCGCGAGCTGCGGGTGGTGCTCCCCCAGCCGCGATCCCGCCGAGCTGGCCGCCGTCAGCGCGCCGATCTCCACTTCGGGGTGCGCGAGCAGCAGCCGAAGCAGCTCACCACCCGCGTACCCGCTGGCTCCGGTCACGGCCACCCGAAACGTCATGTGGATGATTATGCACATTCATGCAATATCAATCAACGTCGTGGTGACCCAGCCAACTCCCCGCCCCGGGACGGCCGGGGGCGGAACGCGCTCGCCGCACCACCACGACCCGGGGCCGTCCCGACGTTCCCGCCGGCCACCACGGCGGCAGGCGAACGCCACCCATGATGCCCGCCATCCGGGGGCCGCCGCTGGCCGCCGACCGGGTGGTCGTCGCCACCAACCCGCTCCGCCGCGCCGCGCCCCCGGCGGCCGCACGTCGCCGCGCGCAGCCCGCCCGGTCAGCCGGCCACGCCGGACGGCCCGCGCTCGCCCCACACCCCTCCCGACCACAGCCGAACTCGGGACGTGGCCGCCCACGAAGCGCGGACGACACGTCAGGGGCCCCCGCCGACCAGGACGACACCGGGTACGCCCCCCTTGTCGGCCGCACCCGCCTCTCGCACCAACCGCTGAGGGCGTCCCGGCCGGACAACCACCCTGGCGACGCCCGGCGGCGGCAGGACCGCGCCCACCGTCGCGCCGCGACCAGGCGCGGCGCGCACCTCCCGGGCGCCCCTGCCACTCGACTCCCAGCTGGATCCGCCCCCGGGCGCACGACACCGGTCCGGTGCGGGTGACCCGTCGCCTCCCGAAGGGCGGGCCAGCGAACCGGCGGCCAGAGGCGCGGCGGCTGGTGCCGCGGCGGGGCACGGCCAGCGCCCGGCAGGACCTGGTGCTCGTCGATCAGCCGCCAGCGGGAGTGATCCGCACCCCCACGGTTCCGGTACGCCCTCGCCGCAGGGTGCTCAGGGTGACGACGAGCCACCCCAGCGGACCGTAGCGACGCGAGACCAGGCGACGGGCGCGGTCGCTGTCCTCGGGGCCGAGGACGACCGCCCGTCCGCCGGTTTCCGGGCCGGTCACGCGACCCCGCACGTCGCACGGGGCGAGGCGCACCGTGGGCGTGTGCCGGATGCGCTTCACCTTCCCGGAGTCGGCGACCGTCCACACGACGAGCGCGTCCCCGTCCCTGGCGAGCCACACCGGCGTGACCACCGGTTGACCGGACCGCCGGAAGGTGGTGACCGCCAGGTACCTCGCCGCGCCCAACCGGTCGAGCGCCGGGTTCCCTGGCCCGGTGCCAGCCTGACGCGGCTCCTCCACCCCACCACCGGGGTCGGGCCGGGCGCCGTCGGGGTGGTGCGACCGGCCGCTCCTCGGCACCGGGGCCGCCCGCGACCCGTCGGCCCACCCTCCGCTCCGGTTCCACTCACCAGCCCCATCCCTTCGGTCGTCGCTCACCCGTCACCGTGGACGCGGGCCCTCGCCTCGGTCGTCGGCGGCCGGCCCCGGCTCCCGGCGCGGCTCGTCACGGAGCACCCGCCACGCCACCCGCTCGCCGCGCTCGACGGCGGCGACCTGCTCGGGGGCCAGCACCCGGTCGAGTTCCGCTCGTGCCGCCCTGACGAGCACGATGAGCTTCTTCGCCACACCTCGCACCTGGCTGCCGCGTGGAGCGGGATCGACGAACACCGGGCGCGCGTCGGCGATCAGGCGCCGGTACCGGTCGTTCAGGGTGGCGTGCCGGTCCAACAGCTCCATCGCCGTCTCCAGCGGGGAGAGGTCCGGCGTCTCCTCGGTGCGCACCGCCCCAGCCTAGGCGCCCGGCACCGGGGGCGGCGTTCCCGACTCCACGGCGCGGTGGACGGGCCCACCGCGTCCGGTCCACACCGGACGCCGCCCCTCGGCCAGCCGGTGGCGGCGGAGCGGACCCGGCACGGGGCGATCGCCTCCCGGGGACGCCCGGCGGGACCGGGGCCACGGGAGGACGTCGAACGGACCACCGCCCGGAGGGCGGCCGGCCTCGAACGGAGGTACCCGCGGCGCGCTCGCCGGGGAGCCCGTTCCCCCAACAGGAGGACCGGTCGCCGGCCGGAGACGCGCGGGTCCGGCACGGCGTGTCGGACGCCGCCGGCGTGTTTGATCACAACGCGGACACAGGCTGGCTCCCGGCATGTCAGCGGCTCTAGAGTCCCCCGGTGCGCTTGTTCAGCAGACGGAGAAGGCAAGCCGGTCCCGAGGAGATGGTCCTCGGCCATCCGTACGACGACACGGTCCTGGACGCCGCCGTCGAGACCGGTTCCCTGGTCGCGGCGCGCACCGTTCTCGAGGAGTGCAGGGACGACCACGAGACCCGCGCCCTGCGCACCGACGTGCTCGGCCGGGCGTTCATCGGCCGGGCGGACGAGATCGCCGAGGCCGCCTCGGCGACCGGTGATCCGGAGCTCTGGTTACTCGCCGGCAGCGTCTACCGGCACGAGGCCTGGACCGTGCGCGGCGACGGCGTCGCCGAGGACGTGGGGCACGACAGGTACCAGATCTTCTTCGCCACCCTCCGCAAGGCCGTGGCCCCGCTGCACGAGGCCGCCGCGCAGCTCCCCGAGGACCCCTGCCCCTGGATGGTGCTGGTGTGCGTGGGCCAGGGCCTCCAGGTCGACCGCGAGCAGCAGGACGAGGTGTGGTCGGAGACGGTGCTCCGCTCGCCCACCCTCTACCCCGCGCACTGGTACCGGGTGCAGGCGCTCGCCGCGAAGTGGGGCGGCTCCCACGAGGCGAGCCTGCGCTTCGCCCGGGAGACCGTCGCCCGCGCTCCCGCCGGGCACCCCCTCACCGCCGTGCTGCCGCTCGCCCACTTCGAGGTGTACCTGCACAACCTCGAGGAGACGTTCCGCGCCAGGAGGCGCGTGGAGTACTTCCGGATCCACACCCGGTACTTCGAGGACAACGCCGGCGAACTCGTCGACGCGTCCGACAAGTGGTCCAGGGACCCGGTGCCGCACCCGCGCGCGAGGGAGGCCCACAACCTGTTCGCGGCAGCGCTCTCCCAGGCCGGGGACCTGCCCAGGACCCGCCGCCACCTGCTCGGGATGGAGGACCGGCTGCACCCAGTCCCGTGGGCCTACCTGGGCGACCCCGAGCAGGAGTACCGGCGCACCGCCTCCCGCTACCTGCTCACCTGAACACCCGCCCACCGGTCCGCTCCTGGCCGTCGGATGGCGGGCCCGCCCGACGAGTTCCCGTGGTCGGTGCGCGGTCGCGCCGTCTCGGGTCCTCCGCCGTCAGGGCTCACCCGCACCAGGTGCCCGCGCACTCGGCCGCCGGTGGAACGCCGAACCCGGGTGAGAGGTGGCGGCGCGGGTTCCGCTGACGCCACCCCGGGGCCCGGTACTCGCCGCCGCCCCCACGGGCCACGCCGGGCCGGTATCCGGCGGCGAGCGGACCACCCGTCCCGCCCTGGTGCGCCGTCGCTCGTCAACCGCCCACCGCGCCCGGTACGGCGCGGGGCCGCTCCCGAGCACCGCCACACCACACCACCGGCCGGTGACCCTCGCGCCGCGTCCGCGACCCGGTCTCCGCACCCGACGACCGGCCCCCACTCCGGCTGAACCGGGAAGCACACTCCCCTCCGCCAGGGCCGGGTTCCGCCGGGCTCCGTTCCGGTCCGTTGCCGACACCGGTCGTCGCGCCGGGGCGGCACCGGGACCCGGCGCCGCTCAGGTGTCGGCCGCTACGCCGGTGTCCGACAGCGGCTGCCCCGGCCCCGCACCGTGCCCGGAAGTCCCGATGCCCGGAGCGGGTGGCGGAGCCGTGTCCGAGGCGGGAGGGCCGTCCACGGCCGGCTCACCGGAGCCGCCCGTGGCCACGACGGCTCGCGACGGAGCGGGGGGCGCCGCCTCTGCCGGCGAGGCCGGTTGATCGGTCTCGACCCCCAGCGCCGCCGCGAGTTCGCCCAGGGCGGCGACCCACCGGCCGGGGAGGTCACCATCCACGTCGGCCGCGCTGGTGTCGACCACGGTGAGGGTCCCGACGCCGCCGGTGCTGGCGAACGCGACCGAGAGGCCCAGCGCCCGGTAGGTCATCGGCAGGAGGGCGACCCGGCGGACCCCGCTCGCCCCGACACGCAGCGGTTCGACCGGGCCCCGAAGGTTCGTCACCACGCAGTGGAACGTCCGCGACCGGCAGTAGAGGTGGTGCGGGAGGCCCAGGACGAGGTTCGGCAGGAAGTCGGTGAGGCGGAGCAGGGCGGCGACGTGCCAGGCCCGGCGGGTGCTCTTGATGCGGGCGGTCAGGGCGTGGACCGTGGTGAGCAGCCGGGCCGGATCGGCCGCGTCCGCGCCACCGTCGCCCAACGGGATCCGCACCCGCACGGGCGCGAGGTGGTTGCCGAGCGGAGGGCGGTCGCCGTCGCCGGTGTCCACCGGCATCAGCAGGCTCAGTTCCGCCGGCGGACGTTCCCCCCGGACCAGCAGGTGCCGGGTCACCGCGATCGCCCAGGCGGTGAGGAACACGTCGTTCACGGTGACCCCGGCGGCCCGGGCGAGGTCGGTCAGCCACGACAGCGGGACATCCGCGAAACGCCACCGCCGGGGCGCACCGGCAGGTTCCAGCGGGGGCGCGGGATCGGTGCGGCTGAGCAGGTCCCGGCAGACGATCCCCATCCCTCGCCACGGGTTGCCGGCCCGCCTCGGGGCGGCGCGATCCCCGCCCGGGGGCGACGCCCCCTCGCCGAACACGTCCCGCAGCAGCCGGACGACGTTCACACCGTCGTGGGTGGCGTGCCGAACCCGCACGACGACGGCGAACTCGTCGTCGGCGTACCCGGTGACGAGGGAGATCCGCCACGGGTCCCGCTCGGGGACGGGTTGGGGCAGCAGATCCGCGAGCACCTCCCGGAGGCCGTCCTCTCCGGAGCCGTCCGACGGGACGAGGTGCTCGACGAGGCGTTCCACGTCGGGCGTCCGCTGCGGACGCCAGCGCGGATGCCGCACCAGACCCGACCGGCCGAGCCCCCACCGCAGGCCTGGCGTCGCACCCACCCGACCGGCGATCTCGGCGCGCAACTCGGCGACGCCTGGGGGGGTGCCCCGCACTTCCAGCACCGCGCCGACGTCGGCGTGCGCCCCGCTCCGCGGCCGGGCGTAGGCGAGGAAGGAACCGTCGAGGCCGGTGAGGCGCCCAGTCCTGGGACCGCCCAGCACCGGCGGCACGCGGTCGGTTCCTCTCGAGGGCGCCACGTCGGTTGGGTCGGGCACGGGCCACTCCACGGTCGTCGGGGCCGGAACGGGCGGACGGCGGACCGGCGACCCCGGGTGGGGTGACCGGCGCCGCCACGAGCCCCGAAATCCTACCGTGCGTGATCAACGGAGGACTATCGGGCACTCACCGTGAACACCTCGCCTGCGGCGTGAGCCCGCCGGCGAGCGCGGCACCGCGCCTCTCGCACGGGCCGACACCGCCGCGAGTCCCCTCCCCCGGACCTGAGGGGAGCCGGTGTCGGGCCCCGGGGCCGTCGCCCGGCTCCGACCGGAGTACCGCCCCGAGGCCCACACCTCCGTCGACCCGCGGGAGCGGGGCCGGACACCGCAGTCGGACGGCCGACCCCACCTCGGACGTCCTCAGCCCCGGAGGGTCGCGCCGAACCGGTCGGCGGCGGCGGCCACCGCGGCGTCCCGGGCCTCGGTGGCCTCCTCGACCGTCAGCGTGCGGTCGGACGCCCGCAGCCTCAACGCGAAGGCCAGGGATCGCTTGCCCGCGCCGAGCTGCTCGCCCTCGTAGACGTCGAACAGCCGGGCCTCCTCCAACAACGGCCCCGCGCCGGCGCGCACCGCCTCGGTGACCTCGGCCGCCGGGACCGAGGCGTCCACGACCAGCGCCAGGTCGAGCAGGACCGGCGGGTAGGCCGACACCCGGGGCGCCGGCCGGCGTTCGACGAGGGGAAGCGCGTCCAGGTTCAGCTCCATCGCGCAGGTCCTCGCCGGAAGGCCCAGCGCCGACACCACCTTCGGGTGCAACTCGCCCGCATGACCGACGACCTCGTCGCCCACCAACAGCTCGGCGCACCGACCCGGGTGCCACGGCGCGTACTCGGCCGACCGCACCCGCAGGGGGACCTCGGCGTGCCGTGCCACCAACCGGGCGGCCTCGACAGCGTCAGCCCACCCGGCGGCACGCCCCGAGCCCCACCACCCCGGGAGTTCCCGCTGCCCGGCGAGGACGACGGCGACGTGCACCGGCTGCTCGGGCAGCGCCGCGTGCAGCGCCCCGATCTCCTCGTCCGACGGCCGCCCGGTCGCCGCCACGGGGGGCACCGGGGGCTGCTCGTCCTTCGCGCGGAAGACCTGACCGACGTGGAACAGCGCCAGGTCCCGGCGGCCACGGGACACGTTGCGGGTGACCGCGTCCAGCAGGCCCGGCAGTACCGTCGTCGTCAGCTCGGCGCGGTCCGCCTCCAACGGGTTGAGCAGCGACATCGTCCGACGCCGCTGGTCGTCCTCGTCGAGGCCGAAGTCGTCCCACACCGAGGAGGACACGAACGGGAACGGCAGGGTCTCCACGTAGCCCGCGTGCGCGAGCGCCTTCGACACGGCGCGCTGACGCCGCTGCCCCGGTGTGAGGCCCCGACCGGCCGGCGCCGTCGGCAGCACGGAGGGAATGGTGTCGTAGCCCTCCAGCCGCAGGACCTCCTCGACCAGGTCCGCGGGTTGGACGAGGTCCGGCCGCCAGGTCGGCGGCAGCGCCGTGACCACCGCGGCGCCCTCGACGGTGCTGACCTCGATGTGGCAGCCGATCTGGCTCAGGCGCCGGGCGGTGACACCCCGTTCGTAGCGGACACCGGCGACCCGGTCCGGCAGGTCCAGGGCCATCGTGACCGCCGCCGGCCGGCGGATGGCGCCGAGATCGGTCCGCCCCCGGTGCACCGTGGCCTCCCCGTAGCGGACCAGCAGCGTCATGGCGCGCTCGAGGGCCTTGGCCGGCAGGGCGGGGTCCACGCTGCGCTCGAAACGCTTCGCGGCCTCGCTCGGCAGCTTGTGCCGCCGCACCGTCCTGGCGATGCTCGCCGGCTCCCAGCTCGCGGCCTCCAACAGCACGTCCGTGGTGTTCGGACCGATCTCCGTCGTCTCACCGCCCATGACGCCGGCCAACGAGATCGGCCCCGAGTCGTCGCAGATCACCGTGTCGTCGGGATCCAGATCCCTGGTCGTCCCGTCCAGGGTGCGCAGCTTCTCGCCCGGCTCCGCGCGCCGGACGACCAGGTCACCGCGCAGGGCGGTGGTGTCGAAGGCGTGCAGCGGCTGCCCGAGTTCGAGCATGACGTAGTTGGTGACGTCCACGGCCAGGGAGATCGACCGGATACCGGCCAACATCAGGCGCCGCCGCATCCACCACGGGGTGGGCGCGGTGGGGTCGAGACTGGTCAACCGGGTCAGCACGAAGCGCGGGGCGCGGTCCTCGTCCCGGATCGAGGTCGGCCAGGCCTCCCCGGCAGCCTCCCGGACGTCGACCTTGGCCGGATCGGCGAAGGGGGTGTCGAAGGCGCAGGACAGTTCCCTGGCCAGTCCGCGAACCGAGAAGCAGTAACCCCGGTCCGGGGTGATCGCGAGTTCGATCACCGTGTCGTCGAGGCCCAGCAGCCCGGCGGCGGGGGTACCCGGTTCGGCGGTTCCCGAGGGGAGCACGAGGATGCCGGTGTGGTCGTCGCCGAGGCCCAGCTCCTTGGCGGAGCAGATCATGCCGTCGCTGGTCCGACCGTAGGTGCGGCGCGCGGAGATCTCGAAGCCGCCGGGCAGCACGGTGCCGGGCAGCGCGACGACGACGAGGTCGCCCTCCCGGAAGTTGGTGGCGCCGCAGACGATCTCCCGCAGGTCTGGCCGCCCGACGGCGTCCTCGCCCGAGTTCCCGTCCGGCTCGTCGGCCTCCTGGCCCTGGTCGGGGGACGCCGGCACGGTTCCGACCTCGACCCGGCAGTGCCGGATCGGCTTCTTGAACCCGGTCAGCTCCTCGATCTCGGCGACCCGTCCGATCACGAGGGGACCGGTGACCGGCTCCAGGGACGTGACGTCCTCCACTTCGAGGCCGACCCGGACGAAGGCGTCGGCCAGCTGCTCCGGAGTGGTGTCCTCCGGCAACTCCAGGTGCTGGGCAAGCCAGGAAACCGGGATACGCACGCGCTAGTGCCTTTCTGCGAAGAGGCGGTTGGTGACTCGCGGCCGAGCGCTCAGCCCTGGACGCCGAAGGGGAGGGTGAACCGGACGTCACCCTCGACCATGTCCCGCATGTCGGGCAGGCCGTTCCGGAACTGGAGGGTGCGCTCCAGGCCCATGCCGAACGCGAAACCGGAGTAGACGTCCGGGTCGACACCGCAGGCACGCAGCACGTTCGGGTTCACCATGCCGCAGCCGCCCCACTCGACCCAGCCGGCCCCGCCCTTCTTCTCCGGGAACCACACGTCGACCTCGGCGGAGGGCTCGGTGAAGGGGAAGAACGACGGTCGCAGCCGCGTCCGGGAGTCGGGACCGAACACGCCGCGCGCGAAGGCGTCCAGCGTCCCCTTGAGGTGGGCCATCGTGATGCCCCTGTCGACGGCCAGGCCCTCGACCTGGTGGAAGACCGGGGTGTGCGTGGCGTCCAGCTCGTCGGTCCGGTAGGTCCGGCCGGGGCAGACGACGTAGACGGGAAGCTCGCGGTCCAGCAGCGAGCGCACCTGCACCGGTGAGGTGTGCGTGCGCAGCACGAGGTCGGAGCCTTCCGGGGCGACGTGGAAGGTGTCCTGCATGGTGCGGGCCGGGTGGTCCTTGCCGAAGTTCAACGCGTCGAAGTTGAACCACTCGGTCTCCAGCTCGGGCCCCTCGGCGACCTCGTAGCCCATGCCGACGAAGACGTCGGCGACCGTCTCGGACAGGGCCGTGATCGGGTGCCGCGCCCCCGGGGCCACCTGGTCCCAGGGCAGCGAGACGTCGACGGTCTCCTCCCGCAGGACGCGCTCGTCCCGCTCGGCCTCCACGACGGTCAGCCGCTCCTGGAACAGCGCCTCGATCCTCGTCCGCGCCTCGTTGACCCGCTTGCCCGCCTCCGACCGGGCGGCGGGGGGCAGGGCGCCGATCTCCCGACGCGCCGTCAGCAGCGGGGAGCGATCACCCAGGTGCGCCGGCTTGATCGCCCGGAGTTCGTCGAGGTCACCGGCAGCAGCGAACTCGGACGCCGCGTCCTCCACCGCGCGTGCCAGGGTCTCCGGCGCGAGTGCGGCGACCTCCTTGGGGTCGTAGCTGTCGTTGGCTCCGGACATGGCCGCGGTTGACTCCCGGGTCGCAGGGGTGCTGAACAGTCCGATCCTAAGCCGTCGGTTCACCCCCTCGTCGACCGCATTACGGACCGCGCTCACCGGTGCCCGAACCCGCACCCCGAGTGACATCTGGTTCCGGGAGCCGCGATCAGGAGCGCGGACGCGCGTGCACCCCTGATGTCCGCCGGGCATCCCAGGCCGACACGCGACCGCGGTCGGCGGTCAGCGTTGAGCCACGAGTCGGCGGGCAGGCCGTCTCCGAATTCTCGCCCAGCCACGCGACGGGGAGCGACCGCGTTTTTCGCGAAAGGACTACCCGGAAGGGGGATAGCGGGGAGTAACGAGCTGAACCATCATTCCTGGGATATTTCCCCGCGAATCCCCCAGGTGTTGAGATGACCGATTCGCTCCAGACACGACCGACGGCGACCACCTTCGACCTGGAGAAACTCCTGGGCGAAGCCTGGGCGGGCCGCCTGCGGATACCGCACTTCCAGCGGGAGTTCCGCTGGGACCGGCAGGACGTCATCCGCCTCTTCGACAGCATCGTTCGCGGGTACCCGGTGGGCAGCCTGCTCCTGTGGTCCCGGCCCGCGGCTTCGCAGCTGCTCAAACTCGGCCAACTGGAGATCGAAGCACCGGCCACCAACGAGGCCCTGTGGGTCGTCGACGGCCAACAACGCCTGACAAGCCTGGCCAACGTGCTGCATCCGGACGGTGCCAACGACCCACGATTCCGAATCGCCTACGACCTCCGGGCCAGAGAATTCTCGCTGCGCCCTCACAGCCAGGACCCCTGGGTCGTCCCGCTTCCGGTCATCTTCGACCTCCAGAGACTCCTCCGCTGGTTCGCGGAGCATCCGGAACTCACCGAGCACCTCGACGAGGCCACCTCCCTCGCCAGGAAAATCCGGCAATTCAGCGTGCCGGCCTACCTGGTGAAACACGACGAGGTAGCCGTCCTCCAGGACATTTTCGATCGGATGAACAACTACGGGAAGCGACTGCGACGAGCCGAGGTGTTCTCCGCGCTGTACGCGGGCGACGAGAACTCCCACGAAAGCAACCTGACCATCGATGGAATCGCCAACGCCATCAGTGGAGGGCTCGGTTTCGGGCTCCTGGACAGCAACACGGTCCTGCAGGGAGTACTCGCCAGAAGAGGCCCTGATGTCGCACGTGATCTCCGGGTCGAGTTCAGCAACCACGAGCGCCGGGGCGTGTTCGACTTCCGGGGAGAGGATCGCGACACCGCCTTCGCCGCCGGGGCCCGGGCGCTGGAGCGAGCCGTCGTCTTCCTCCGGGAGGAGGTCGGGGTCCCGCACGTGAGCCTGCTCGCCTACCGCTACCTCCTCGTAGTCATGACCCGTTTCTTCGCGCACCATCCGGAACCATCACGACGGTCGCGCGTCCTGCTGGCCCGGTGGTATTGGCGGGAGGCCGTTCGTGGTCCGCTCACTGGGCGGGGCAGCGTGATGAGCACGGTCCGCGCGTTGTGCGCGAAGGTCCGGTCCGACGACGAGGCCGCGTCGGTGTCGGCGCTGGTCGACGCCGCGGATACTCCCCCCGGCGGCTTGCGGGCGCCGACGCTGACCAGGTTCAGGACGAACTCGGCGGAGACGAAGATCCTGCTGAGCGCTTGGTGGTCTATCGGACCCCGTTCTCCGATCACCGGCCAACGGTATGGGCACTCCCAGCTGTCCTCGTTCCTCGGGGACAGCCCCACCGCGGCGTCGGCCTCACCCCAAGTGGTCCCGCGGCGGAGCCTGAAAGAGGAGCACCAGGACTGGGCCGCCAACAGGGTTCTCCTGCCGGACGAGGCGGTACCCGTCAACGAACTCGACAGCTGCCTGGCCGTGCGGCCAGGGGAGGTCACGCCGGACACCTGGCGCCTCGTCCTCAGGTCCCACGGCCTGACGAACGAGACCGAACGACTTCTCCTCGAGGAGAGGTGGGACGACTTCATCGAGTCCCGGACCGAGGTGCTCCAGGACGATGCCGCGAGGTTCGTGGCCGAGAGGTGCGCATGGGACTCGGAGGCGCCCGAGGACTGACGCCCGGCGACGTCAGGACGGATCGACGACCTGGCCGGCCCGGAGGAGGGCGACGGCCCGGGTACCGACGCGGAGCGACCCGGCGGGGCGCGGACCGGCCAGCGGGACCTTCCGACCTCGGGTGGCCACGACGAGCACCGTCTCCGCCGGGACGACCGAGGCGACCGCGCCCAGCATGCCCGCCGTGCCACCCGAGGCGCCCGGGCCGAGCCAGTCGGTGCGCTCCCCGTAGGGGACGTCGGTGACCACGATGTCGGGCGGACCATCCCGGAAGCGGTCGGCCACGGCGGGCGCCGGATCGAAGGCATCAGCCGCCAGGACCGTCACCGGTACGTCCCCGCCCCCGGCGAGACGGGCCCGCAGCCGCAGCGCGGTGTCGGCCGTCTCCCGGTAACCGGGTTTGCCGTGCCGCTCGGCGAGGGCCCGCAGCTCGGCCGCGCGGGCGGTCAGGCCCCGGTCGCTCAGCAGGGCGAGGTTCGCCCGGGCCAGGGACAGCGCGCGCTCGTCCAGGTCGGAGGCCACCACGGCGGAGAGGGCAGCTCGGTGCAGGAGGCCGAGCACGGTCAACAGGTAACCACTGCCGCAGCACGGGTCCCACACCGTCACCGGTCCGGACCGACCCCGCAGGGCCACCGCCCGTTGGAACACCTCGGAGGCCAGGCGCACCGGGAACGCCGGTAGCCCCGGTGCCGAGCGGAGCACGGCCCCGCTGGCGAGGTCCTGGTAGTTCTCGCGGGTCACCGCGTGCTGGTAGCCCACGGCCGGTCTCCCTCCACCTCGGGGGTCGGCGTGCGGTAGTCCTGGCGAGAGCGGCCGCCTCGGAACGCGGGGGCGGCACGCCCCGGCCGCCCGAGGCGCGGGCCTGGGCGGGCACCGCCCAGCTCCCGCCGCCGGTCCGGCCGGCCGACGCCCCCGGGGCGTCCGAGGGCCGGGGTGGGCGTCCGCGGCCCCTCACCGTGCTCACCGTGCGCGCGGTGCCCGTGCCCGCTGCCGCGCGGCCTCGTAGAGCGCGACGCTGCCCGCGTTGGCGGCGTTCAACGAGCTGGCCGCACCGGTGATCGGGATGCGGACCAGCACGTCGCAGGCCTCCCGCCACGCCGCGCTGAGGCCGGTGGTCTCGTTGCCCACGAGCAGCAACGTCGGACCGGTGAGGTCGTACTCGTCGATGTCCACCGTGCCGTGCTCGTCGGTGCCGACGACGGCGAGCGGCAGCCCGGTGTCCCGCGACGATCCGACCCACCTGGCTACCTCGCGGTGGCTGGGCGATCGGACGACGGGCAGGGAGAACAGCGATCCGGTGCTGCCGCGCACCGACCGGGGGTCGTAGGCGTCGGCGGAGTGCCCGGTGGTGATGAGACCGGAGGCGCCGAAGGCATCGGCCGACCGCACCAGGGCACCGATGTTGCCCGGGGTGGAGGGGCGGTCGAAGACCACACCGAGGAAGTCCGGCCCGGTGACCAGGCGGTCGAGGTCGTCGGGGCGCTGTTCGACGACCGCCACCAGCTCGGGGGTCTCCTCGGCTTTCTCACCGAGTTCGCGGAGCAGGTCCGGGGCCATCGCGACACGCTCCGCGTCGACGCTCCCCAGCAGCTCGCTGGCCCAGCGGGAGAGCCGTCGCTCGTGGTCGAACAGCAGGCTGCGCACCCGCCAGCCGTGCTCGACCGCGAGGGAGATCGGGCGAACGCCCTGCACGACGAACTCGCCGGCCCGTTGCCGCTTGGTGCGGTTGGTGAGCAGGGCCTGCCACTGCTGGAAGCGTGCGTTGCGGGTGGTGATCCGCAGCGGTTTCGCCATCTCGCCTCTCCGTGCGACGCCCCCTGCCGGGGCGGAAGGGATGTCGGTGGCCCCAGGGGGCTGGTGCTCCGGGGCCGGGCGGCCGGGACGACGGGTCAGGGACGCGGCGCCCGTTGCTCCCTGGCCGTGGCGTAGAGGCAGACCGCGGCGGCCGTGCCCAGGTTCAGGCTCTCCGCCGCCCCGTACAGGGGGACGCGGACGGTGGTGTCCACCGAGGCGAGGACCTCGGCTGGCACCCCGTGGGCCTCGCTGCCGAAGACCCACGCCGTCGGCCGCCGGAGGGTGGTGGCGACCTCCTCGTCGTGGAGGTCGGCGTCGCCCTTCCCGTCGGCGGCGACCAGTCGCAGGCCCGCCGCCCGGCAGGCGCTCGTCACGGCGTCGAGATCGCGGGACCGAGCGACCGGCAGGTGGAACAGGCTTCCGGTGGACGCCCGGACGCACTTGCCGTTGTGCGGGTCGACGGTGTCGCCCGCGAAGACGACCGCGTCGGCACCGGCGGCGTCGGCCACCCGGAGGACCGTGCCGGCGTTGCCCGGGTCCGCGATACCGGCGAGCACGGCGACCAGCCTCGGCTGACCGTTCAGCGCGGCCCGGAGCGGAACCTCCACCAGGTCGCAGACCGCCACGATCCCCTGGGGGGTGACCGTCTCGGACAGACCGTCGGCCGCGCGCTCGGTCAGCGGGCTCACCGGGACCCCGGCGACGTGGGCCGAGGCCACCAGCTCGGGATTGCGCCCCGAGGCCGGGTCGGTGACGAAGAGCTCGTGCACCCGGCCCCCGCCGTCGGCGGCCCACCGGAGCGCCTCGCGGACCGCCTGCGCGCCCTCGGCCAGGAAACGGCCGGCCCGCTCCCGGCCGGTCCTCCTGGTCAGCCGCCTCGCGGCGACGACCCGGGGCGTTCGTTCCGTGTACCGGATCGAAGCGTCCCCGGGTCGTGGTCCGATGTCACCCGTCTGGCGGGCGCCGGTGTCCCTGCCGGTCAGGCGGCTTCCTCGGCTGCCGGGGTGGCGGGCAGGTTGGCCTTGGCGACCTCGACCAGCGCGGTGAAGGCGGCCGGGTCGCTCACGGCGAGCTCGGCCAGGATCTTCCGGTCCACCTGGACATCGGCGAGCTTCAGGCCCTGGATCAGCCGGTTGTAGGTCAGGCCGTTCTGACGAGCGGCCGCGTTGATCCGGGTGATCCACAGCTTGCGGAAGTCGCCCTTGCGCGCCCGCCGGTCCCGGTAGGCGTAGTTGAGCGAGTGGAGCACCTGCTCCTTGGCCTTGCGGTACAGCCGGGACCGCTGGCCGCGGTAACCGCTGGCCAGTTCGAGAGTCGTGCGGCGCTTCTTTTGGGCGTTGACCGCCCGCTTGACGCGTGCCACGGTTCCGTCCTGTCGATCTCTCGGAGCGGCATGACGCCACTCCTGGGGGTCTGGGTCAGTGCTGGTTGCGGTGCCGCGCCGTCCCGTCCGCCGCCCGAGGCGGGGTCAGGTGGCGCGGAGCACGCCGGTCCGTCTCAGAGACCGAGGAGCTTCTTCACCTTGGGCACGTCGTTCTTGGCGACGACGGCGGTGCCCTCCAACCGGCGGGTGAGCCGGGTCTCCTTGCGCTCCAGGAGGTGGCGGCGGCCAGCGCGCTCGCGGCGCAGCTTGCCGGTACCGGTCACCCGGAAACGCTTCGATGCACCGCTGTGCGTCTTCTGCTTCGGCATGTCCGTCCTCAATCGTTCGTCCCACCCGGGTGACCGAGCGGGTCAGCGGCGATCCGGCAGCCCGGGGGCTGCCGGACCACGCTGGGCGTGCCGGCGCGCTCGGTTACTCCGAGTCGCCCTTCGCACGCGTCGGCTTGGCGTTCTTGTGCGGGGCCAGCACCATGATCATGTTGCGGCCGTCCTGCTTCGGAGTCGCCTCCACGAAGCCCAGCTCGGCCACGTCGTCCGCCAACCTCTGCAACAGTCGGAAACCCAACTCGGGCCGGGACTGCTCACGACCGCGGAACATGATGGTCACCTTGACCTTGTTCCCCTGTCCGAGGAACCGGGCCACGTGACCCTTCTTGGTCGCGTAGTCGTGCGGGTCGATCTTCGGCCGGAGCTTCTGCTCCTTGATCACGGTGAGCTGCTGGTTGCGACGCGACTCGCGTGCCTTCTGCGCGCTCTCGTACTTGAACTTGCCGTAGTCCATGAGCTTGCAGACCGGCGGGCGTGCCTGCGGTGCGACCTCGACGAGGTCGAGATCCGACTCACCAGCCAGGCGGAGGGCGTCCTCGATGCGGACGATCCCGACCTGCTCGCCGTTGGGTCCGACCAACCGGACCTCCGGCACGCGGATGCGGTCGTTGATGCGCGGGTCGGCGCTGATGGGGCCTCCTCGGTTCGTGCTCTTCGTACGTCTGCGGCCGGGGCCGATGGCCGCACCGTGAACGCCAGAAAGCCCCGGTGCTCACACACTCGGGGCCCGCGTTCCGACCGGTCCGCGCACGCACGGCGCACGCTCCCGCGTCCGACGCGGGAAGCCGGATCCCGTGCGGACGTGACGTCCGACGGCGATCCGGGGACCGGACCCGTCCACCTCGCGGCGATCCGGGTGGGAGCGGTGCTCCACTTGCCGCCCCCGCTGACGCGGAGGCTGGTCGCACGTGTCAGGGTACCAGCCGTGAACGAGCACCAGCCAGCAGACTCGGACGCCGAGCAGGACGTCCGCGAACTCTCCACGATCCCCAGCGTCGAGGTCATCAGCCGCGCCGCCGTCATGCTGATGTCCGCCGCCGCCGAACGGCTCGGGCTGGCCGACGAGGACCCGGAGCGGAGCGAGCTGCGGGACCTCGACGAGGCCCGCCGCCTCATCACCGCGCTGGCCGGGCTCGTCACCTCCTCGGTCGAGTACCTGGGCCCGCACGCCGCGTCCATGCGCGACGGGCTCCAGGCCCTGCAGAAGGCGTTCCGCGAGACGTCCCCCCACCCGGACGCGCCCGGAGCGGGCCCCGGGGAGAAGTACACCGGGCCGGTGCGCTGACCGGCTCCTCGTCGAGGGGGCGCTCGGCGCGCCCCCGCCTCGGGTGCCGCGTCACCCGGGTGGCGAGACGACGGGGGTCGGAGTGGCCGGCCGCCACCACGGCCGGCCACCCGCGCCTCAGACGCCGGCCGGTTCGCGGACGTCGAGGACCTGCCGCAGGAACGTCGCCGTGTGGCTGTCGGGGTTCACGGCCACCTCCTCCGGGGTGCCCTGCGCCACCACCGTGCCACCACCGGAACCCCCTTCGGGCCCCATGTCGACGATCCAGTCCGAGGTCTTGATGACGTCGAGGTTGTGCTCGATGACGATCACCGTGTTCCCCTTGTCGACCAGTCCATTGACCACCCCGAGGAGCTTGCGGATGTCCTCGAAGTGCAGACCGGTCGTCGGTTCGTCGAGCACGTAGACGGTTCGCCCGGTCGACCGCTTCTGGAGCTCGCTCGCCAGCTTGACGCGCTGCGCCTCACCGCCGGAGAGGGTGGGGGCCGGCTGGCCCAGCCGCACGTAGCCGAGCCCCACGTCGACAAGGGTGCTCAGGTGCCGGTGGATCGCCTTGATGGGTTCGAAGAAGTCGGCGGCCTCCTCGATGGGCATGTCGAGGACCTCGGCGATGGTCCTGCCCTTGTAGTGCACCTCCAGCGTCTCCCGGTTGTACCGGGCGCCCCGGCAGACCTCGCAGGGCACGTAGACGTCGGGCAGGAAGTTCATCTCGATCTTGATCGTGCCGTCACCGGCGCACGCCTCGCAGCGGCCGCCCTTCACGTTGAACGAGAAGCGGCCCGGCTGGTAGCCCCGGACCTTCGCCTCGGTGGTGGCGGCGAACAGCTTCCGGATGTGGTCGAAGACGCCGGTGTAGGTGGCCGGGTTGGACCTCGGCGTCCGCCCGATCGGGGACTGGTCGACCTGGACCAGCTTGTCGACCTGGTCGAGCCCGTTGACGCGGGTGTGCCGCCCCGGAACCATCCGGGCGCCGTTGAGGCGGTTGGCCAGCACCCTCGCGAGGATGTCGTTCACCAGGGTGGACTTGCCCGATCCGGACACCCCGGTGACCGACACCAGCGCCCCGAGGGGGAACGAGACGTCGATCCCCCGCAGGTTGTGCTCCCTGGCGCCGACCACGGTCAACTTCCGCCGCCGGTCGATCCGGCGCCGCTCGGTCGGCACCGCGATGGTGTGCCGACCGGCCAGGTAGTCACCCGTGAGGGAGGCGGTGTTCTCCAGCAGCTCCTCGTACCTGCCGGAGTGCACCACCCGGCCGCCGCGCTCCCCGGCCCCGGGCCCGACGTCCACGACCCAGTCGGCGTTGCGGATGGTGTCCTCGTCGTGCTCCACCACGATCAGCGTGTTGCCGAGGTCCCGCAGCCGGGTCAGCGTGTCGATCAGGCGGTGGTTGTCCCGCTGGTGCAGGCCGATGGAGGGCTCGTCCAGGACGTAGAGCACCCCGACCAACCCCGAACCGATCTGGGTGGCCAGCCGGATACGCTGCGCCTCCCCGCCGGAGAGGGTGCCGGCGGCCCGGTCGAGTGAGAGGTAGTCCAAGCCGACGTCGAGCAGGAAGCCGAGGCGGGCCGCGATCTCCTTGAGCACCCGACCCGCGATCATCTCCTCCCGGGGCCCGAGGGTGAGCCCGGCGAGGAAACGGGTGGACTCGGCCACGCTCAGGGCGCACACCTCGGCGATCGACTTCTCGCCGAACTCCGCGTTGTCGAGGGTCACGGCGAGGATCTCGGGCTTGAGCCTCGACCCCTTGCACGCGGGGCAGGGCACCTCCCGCATGTAGCCCTCGTACTTCTCCCTGGCCGCGTCCGACTCGGTCTGCTCCAGTCGACGCTCCAGGAACGGGATCACGCCCTCGAAGGCCGCGTAGTAGGACCGTTGCCTGCCGTACCGGTTGCGGTAGCGCACGTGGACCTGCTCGTCCACGCCGTGCAACACCGCCTTCTGGACCTTGGCCGGCAACCGCCGCCACGGGACGTCCATCCGGAAGCCGACGGTCTCCGAGAGCGACTCGAGCAGGCGGGTGAAGTACTCGGCGCTCTGCCCGGTGGACCAGGGGGCGATCGCGCCGTCGACCAGCGACCGCTCCTCGTCGGGGACCACCAGTTCCGGGTCGACCTCCTTGCGGACGCCGATGCCGGTGCACGTCGGGCAGGCCCCGTAGGGCGCGTTGAAGGAGAAGGAACGGGGTTCGAGGTCATCCACGGCAAGGGCGTGCCCGTTGGGGCAGGCCATCCGCTCCGAGAACCGGCGCTCCCGGTCCGGGTCGTGCGCCGGGCGGTCGACGAAGTCCAGCACCACGAGCCCGTCGGCCAGGCGCAGGGCGGTCTCCACCGAGTCGGTGAGCCGCTGCTTCGCGGTGGGCTTCACCGACAGCCGGTCGATGACGACCTCGATGTCGTGCTTCTCCTGCTTCTTCAACGTCGGTGGGTCGGTCAGCGAGTGCACGACCCCGTCGACGCGGACCCGGGAGTAACCCTGGGTGGGCAGCTCCGCGAACAGGTCGACGTACTCGCCCTTGCGGCCCCGGACGACGGGCGCGAGCACCTGGAACCGGGTGCCCTCCTCCAGGTCGAGCACCTGGTCCACGATCTGCTGCGGCGTCTGCCGGCTGATCGTCGCACCGCAGGTCGGGCAGTGCGGCTTGCCGGCGCGCGCGTAGAGCAGCCGGAGGTAGTCGTAGACCTCGGTGATGGTGCCGACCGTGGAACGGGGGTTCCGGCTCGTGGACTTCTGGTCGATGGACACCGCGGGGGAGAGGCCCTCGATGAAGTCCACGTCCGGCTTGTCCATCTGCCCCAGGAACTGGCGGGCGTAGGCGGACAGTGACTCCACGTAGCGCCGCTGGCCCTCGGCGAAGATCGTGTCGAAGGCCAGGCTGGACTTGCCCGAGCCGGACAACCCGGTGAACACGATGAGGCTGTCCCTCGGCAGGTCGAGGTCGACGCCCTTCAGATTGTGCTCGCGAGCGCCGCGGACGACGAGGCGATCGGCCACGCTGTGGTCCCTTCACCTGATGATGGATGTGAGAACCGCCGGCCGTCCTCGAGAACGGGTACGGCGATGTCCTGAGTTCGTGTCGTCTGCCCGTGTCCCTCGGCATCGTCGAGCACGATCGGCCCGGCGGCCCCGACCGCGTCGCTGGGCGACCGGTCCGGCCTGGCTGGACCCAGGCAGGGGGCAGACCCACCCATGCTAGGCGCGGCCACCGACAGAACCCGCCGGAGCGAGCCCGACCCCCGCGGCCCACCTCGGGCAGCGGTCACACATGGTGATCACGTCGGACCCCACCGAGGCGTCGCCCGCCGGCGTCGACCCCGGCCAGCCGGGCCCCCTCGTCGGACGATACTCCTGCTGGCGTCCACCACGCCGCGAGACGACGGTCACGGTCCGTCACCCAACTGGGCGATCTACCCCCTGTTCGTGTGAGGCCACGCCCCCCGCGGCGGGTCTAGGCTGGTCCCCACAAGCGGGCACCAACCCCGGTAGGGGGCGAGATGAACGCATCCTCCTCGGCTCCGGCCGCCGGCTACTGGACGGTGACGGCGGCGCAGACGGGCGACGACCAGGCCAGCGCCGCCCGCCGCGCGGCGGCGGGTCGGGCGTTGTTGGCCGAAGCGGACCGCGCCCTGCTGCGCACCGTCATGGACCTCGACGACGCGGCGGTGGCCGGTCCCAGTCGGGTTCCGGGGTGGACGAGGGCACACGTGCTCACGCACCTGTCCCGGCAGGCGGACGCCGCCTCCAACCTCCTGCTCTGGGCCAGGACCGGCGTCGAGCACACCCCCTACCCGAGCCTGGACGACCGCGACGCCGACATCGTCGAGGGGGCCGACCGCTCCTGGCGGCTCCTGGTCGAGGATGTCCTGGCCTCCAGCCAGCGGTTCGCCCACGCGGTGGCGAACCTGCCCCCGGAGGCGTGGGCGGTGCGGCTCACCGATGACGACGACCAGCCGCGCCCCGCCGAGGAGGTGCCCTGGCTGCGGTTGTGCGAGGTGTGGATCCACCTCGTCGACCTCGACTCGGGCCTGGACTTCCCGGACGTCCCCGAGGCGACGTCGGTCGCGCTGGTGGAACACGTGATGCGCCGCCTCACCCACCACCGGGACACGGAACCGCTGGTCGTCGTGGCCGGGCTGCCGGACGGCTCCCGGCACCGCTGGCACGTCCCGGGCCGGGAGGACCTGCCCGCGCAGGAGGTCTGGGGGCCCCTGCCCGAGATGCTCGCCTGGCTGGCGGGCCGGTCGGAGGGCCGAGGCCTCACCGGGCGGCTGCCGGCGCTGCCCTCCTGGTTCTGAGCGCTCACGCCCACCTGCCCGGCCCCCGCTCGCGCTGGCACGAGGAGCGGTGGTCCGCGCTGCGCGGCCATCGGCGACGTCGCGCCCTCGTCCCGGTGCGCTCCCCCCCCCTCGGAACCCCGACGCTCGGGACCCGCTCCGCCTGGCGCCCTGCCCGAGAACGATCACGGCGGGTCAGGGCCGGCGGGCACCCGCGGTGCGTCGGGGAGGCCCGTGCGGCCGAGGGATCACACCGGGTCCAGGCGGGCCCTGAGCAGGCAGAACTCGTTGCCCTCCGGATCGGCCAGGACATGCCACGGCTCCTCGCCGGTCTGGCCGACATCAGCCGGACGGGCACCGAGCCCCAGCAGCCGTTCGAGCTCGGCGTCCTGGTCGCGGTCGGTGGCGTTGACGTCGATGTGCAGCCGGGCCTTCCCCGGCTCCGGCTCGTCCCGGCGGCTGAGGATGATCGTCGGCTGCGGACCGCCGAAACCCTCGCGCGGCCCGATCTCCACCATGTCGCCGTCCTCGCGGTCGAGCACGACGAAGTCCAGGACCTCGCACCAGAACCGCGCCAGCAGCTCGGGATCGCGGCAACCGAGGACGATCTCGCTGATACGACACGCCATGGCGGGACCTGCTCTCGAGACGGGGGGCGGAGGGGCCGCGTTGGGTGCGTGGCTCCCCGAGGCGGGATGATCTCGCGCCGACCGTAACAACTCGACCCGGCGCCGGCGAGAGGATTTCGAGCCCCTTCCCGGTCACAGCGCCGGCCCGGGCCGCGACGTCCCAGGGCACGACCCGAGCCGGCCTGGCCGGTGTGAGCCGTCCTCGACCACGCCCGGGCCCTGGTCGACGCGGCACTCCTCGCGGCCGCGGTCGGCGGGTCGGCCGGGATCAGCCCCGGTCCGACCCCGGGCCAGCCGGTCGCTGCCCCACCGACTCCGCCCGCCCCGCGCCCTCGTCGGCCCGTCGCGACCCAGCTCCGTCCCGCTGGGTGACGGCGGATTCCACCAGGTCGTCAACCGACCGGGTGGGCTCACCCCGCCCCGGTCGCTCGTGCTCGCCACCGAGCCCGTTGCCCGGGTGGTCCGTTCGGGAGCCCTCGGCCTCGGCGCGCCCGCCGGACGCGGGGGCCTCCGCCGCCGGCACCGGGGCGGGACCGGAGGAACCCCGCCAGGAGCGCAGCAGTTCGGGCAACCGGCGGGTCAGCCAGCGGTGCGCGGGACGTTCCACGAGCTTGGTCAGGAGCCAACCCAGCAGGATGGCCTGGGCCACCACCGCGGCCAGCCGCACCCAGGAGCTGGTGACACCGCTGGTCAGCAGCACGCTGGACAGCAGGTAGCCGACCTCCTGGTTGAGCAGGTAGACGCCGAAGGAGATGCCGCCGATCCAGCGGATGGGCCTGGCGAAGGTCATCAGGACGGGGTTGTCCCAGTCCGGGCCGCCGGCCGCCAGGGAGATCAACACCAGCAGCACACCGAAGGCGACGGTGGACGCCAGGTCCGCCGAGTGCGCCTCGTGGGCGACCAACAGCACGCCCAGCAGCGCCGTCAGGTGCCAGCCACCCAACCGGCGACGGCTCCAGAACCAGATCGCGGCGCCCGCCGCGAACAGGTGCGCCCGGTGGAGGCCGAGACCGTCGAAGAGCAACCGGAACCACTGCGGGCTGTCCGGCGTGTAGAGGAGGCGCAACCCGAGGGGGACGAGCACGACGGCCCAGATGAGGGCCGGCGCGTGCCAGGTGTTCCACCGCCCCCGGGGCCAGAGGAGCGCCGCGGCGGTGAAGGCCATCAGCTGCACGGGCAGCGTCCAGTAGGCGCCGTCGACGTAGTGCACCGACGGCAGCCACGACTGGAGGAGCAGCAGGTTGCCGGCCACGTCCCACGGCGTGGGGACGTACCAGTCGGCCGGCGCGAGCGCGGCGAAGGCCGCCCAGGTGAACAGCACCGCGACCACGTAGGCCGGCAACAGCCGGGCGACCCGGTTCCACCACCACCGCGGGGTGTTGCCCCTGCGCACCGTCTCGCAGACGAAGAACGCCGAGATCGTCAGCAGCGTGGCCGCGCCGATCTGCAACGAGAACCGGAAGGGCGGGTCGCCCAACTCCGGGTGGTTGATGGTGACCTGGTGGGTCGCGTGTTGGAACACCACCGCGAGCACGGCGATGACCCGCAGCACATCCCAACTGATGCGGCGCGGCGACCTGGTCGTCTTCACTCCGGTGTACTGCACGGGCCCCCTGGGGTCGGGGCGGCCGACGGGCACGGGTGGCGCCCCGGCTGCCGTGGAACGGAACGGATGCGGCGACGGGCTGTGACGGTCACCGCTCACACCGAGTTAACGGTACGGACCGAGGATGATCCTTTCCAGGAAGACAGCCGGGCATGTGCGGCGTCTCTCGGTGCGCCGGCCACGCGCTGTGACCGATCCCGCGACGTGGCCGCGCCGCCAGCCGGGAATACGCCGGTGGCTAGGCTTGGCTTCGTGGAGCGCTCAGAGGACTACACGGGTCACGTCGAACCGGGGGGCGCCGAGTCCGTGCGCACCCTCGCCGCCCTGGTCATCACCAAGGTGTCGGTGGGCCCGATGGACAACAACGCCTACCTGCTCCGGTGCCGGGAGAGCGGTGACGCCGTCCTGATCGACGCGGCCGACGACCCGGAGCGGCTCTCCGACCTCATCGGCCACGACGACGACCGGGCACGGCTGCGCACCATCGTCACCACCCACCGGCACCGCGACCACTGGCGGGCGCTGGGAGCGGTGGCCGGGGCCTACGGCGTCGACACCGCCGTGCACCCGGAGGACGCCGCTGACCTGCCGGTGCCGCCCGACGTCCTGTTGGAGCACGGGGACACCCTGCCCGTCGGCCGGTGTGAGCTGGAGGTCATCCACCTCCGAGGCCACACGCCCGGATCGATCGCCCTGCTCTACCGCGACCCCGAGGGGCACCCGCACCTGTTCACCGGCGACTCCCTCTTCCCGGGCGGGGTCGGCAAGACGCAGTCGCCCGCCGACTTCCGGTCCCTGATCACCGACGTCGAACAGCGGATCTTCGACGTACTGCCGGACGACACCTGGGTGTACCCGGGGCACGGGGACGACACCACCCTCGGCGCGGAACGCCCCAAACTCGGGGAGTGGAGGGAACGGGGCTGGTGAGTCCGGCCCGCCTCCTGCCAGCCCGGTAGCGGGCCGCGTGGCCCACTCGTCCCCCGACCGAATTCGGGACGTCCGAACCGGATCACGAGGTGCGTCGTCGGGGTCACCGGCCGACCGAGCTCCACGAGCGCGGTCCTCGGCGCGGGTTCCGCCGCTCCGCGCGCGACGGGGATGACGGCCGCGAGACCGGGTACTCCCCGGCCATGACGTCTGATGCGCCGAGGAGGCCACGACCCGCCGCGACGGTGACGCCGTGCGTGGACGGGCCGTTGCTGCTCAGGGGTGACTACGAGTTGCTCACCCCCGAGGGGGAACGGATCGAACCCGGCAGGCGGACCGTGGCGTTGTGCCGGTGTGGGCGGTCGGCGATCAAGCCGTTCTGCGACGGCACCCACGACTCGACCCGGTTCCGCGCCTCGGGGGACCGCGAACGGCCGCCGGGTCGGTGACCGGCGGCCGCGCCCGCCGCGTGCTCGACCCCAACTCCCCCTGACGGGCCAGCGGCCCGCCGTCTGACGGGTTCGTGCCCGGGGCGGGCGCGGCGCGCTGGTCACGGTTCTGGCCACCGGCTGGGTGGGGCCGCGAACGGCGCGGCCGGGAGCCTGGCGCGCTCCACGGGCCGGGCGCCTCGTGCGCCCCGTCAGCCGGGAAGGGGCGCGTCCCGGCCGTGGCCTCCCGGTCCGCCGCTGGGCGAGCGGCTCACCACGGGATCTGCTGGTCAGCCAGCGGTCGCTCCGCCGGGCGCCCCGGTGCGGGCCCGGGGTCAGGGGTGAACGGCGACCGGTGCGGACGGACCCACACCCGAGGCCGAGCGCAGCGTCGAGACGCCCTGCCGCCACCGGCTGAGGGCGAACTCGCCGAACTCCGCCTCCAGCCGCAGGTAACAGGCGGCGCCGAAGAGGGTGTCCCCAGCGGCGTCCGGCCGGGCGAGAGCATGGCTCCCGCACAGGTCGTTCGCCGCGACCTGCTCGTGCACGGCGTCCGCCTCCACGTGCTCGTCGAAGTACTCGACCGCCTCCGGCGAGCCGCCCAGCCTGCGCAGGCCGCCCCCGATCCGGCGGTTCGGCAGGGTCGAGGTCATCTCGAACGCGGCGAGGTGGCCGAGGGTGGCGCCGAGCCAGCGCCGGTGGAGGCCGAACAGGTGCATCAGGTTGCTCGCCGCGAGCATCACGGCGGGCGCCTCGTCGACGTAGGCGCCGTAGGCGTCGGACAGGCCCAGTTCACGCATCGTGACCCTGAACAGCTCGGCGTGGATCCGCTCGGGGTGCCCCCCGCCGTACTCGTCCGCCTGGATCTCCACCAGGGCACCCTTGGTGCGGCCGTCCAGGCGCGGCAGGGCCCAACTGTGCGGGTCCGCCTCCTTCAGGTGGTAGACCGACCGGTGGATGAGGAACTCGCGGAACTGCTCGAGGGTGGCCTCCCGCTGGAGGAAGCTGGCCAGCGGTGGGCCGTCGGAGTCGGCGATCAGCTGGCGGAGGGCGGCGGGGACGTCCCTGGGGGCGGGGGCTCCGAGAAGGGGGCGAAGGGGAGCAGGGCGGTTTCCCAGTCCCGTTCGACTCCCGCGCGCCACCCCAGCAGTGCGGGGTTCCACTCCCATCCGTCGTCCACGTCCTCGAAGCCCCGGTAGTGGAGCTCGTAGCAGACCCACAACGCGAGCTGGAGGTCGTCGTCGTGCCACGGTTCGTCGGTGGCGGCGCCCCGTGGGGGAAGGGAGACCCGCTCGGCGGGGGACTGGCGCAGAACCTCGATGACCGCGGCGCTCAGTGGTCCCCTGGCTGGGGGAAGGCGCATGTCTCCTCCTGGCGTTCCCGGGCGTCCCCTCGCTCGCTCCCACGCGCGGCGGGAACGGGGAGGGGCGCGTCGTCGTCGAACGGGCCCTTCCGCCGCTCGGGGTACCCGGGCGGCGGCGCCCCAACCCGACCCGGGACGGGATGACCCGGGCTGGTGCGGGTCTGCCCTTCCTGGCTGGCGCGGTTGAGGCGGGAGGGCTCGGGTATCCCACACCCGGCCAGCAGCGCAAGGGCGGTCGAGCGGCGTGGTCGCCCCCGAGGAGGTCGTCGCGATGAGAGCGGTTCAGTACACGGAGATCGGTGCTCCCCCGGTGGTGGTCGACGTCCCGACGCCCGAGCCCGGGCCCGGGGAGGTGCTGCTGCGGGTCACCGCCGCCGGCGTGTGCCATTCGGACATCACCGTCATGGACTGGTCGGCCAGCGAGTACCCCTACCCGCTCCCGTTGACCCTGGGCCATGAGGGCGCCGGGGTGGTGGCGGCGGTCGGACCGGGCGTGGAGTGGGTGACCGAAGGCGAGTCCTGCGTGGTGTACGGCCCGTGGGGGTGCGGCACCTGCCGGAAGTGCACGGTCGGGAAGGAGAACTACTGCCTGCGCGCGGACCGGTTGGGCATCCGACCTCCTGGTCTCGGCGCGCCCGGCGCGCTGGCCGAGTACCTGTTGGTGGACGATCCCCGGCACCTGGTCCCGATCGGGGACCTCGATCCGGTGCGCGCGGTGCCGCTGACCGATGCCGGCCTCACCCCGTACCACGCCATCGCGCGGTCGGCGTCGAAGCTGGTGCCCGGGAGCACGGCGGTGGTGATCGGGGCCGGTGGTCTGGGGCACCTGGGCATCCAGATCCTGCGCGCCACGACGTCCGCGCGGGTGGTGGCGCTCGACGTCAGTGAGGAGAAGATGGCACTCGCCCGCGAGGTGGGGGCGCACGTGGTCTTCCCTTCCGACCAGCGGGCGCCGGAGGCGGTGCGCGAACTGACCGGGGGCGGCGCCGACGTGGTGCTCGACTTCGTCGGTCTGCCCGCGACCGCCGCGATCGCCGCCGCCTGCGCCGGCGTGGAGAGCGACGTGGTGCTCGTCGGTGTGGAGGGCGGGTCCGTGGAGGTGGGGTTCGGGACCCTGCCGTTCGAGACGACGGTCACCGCGCCGTACTGGGGCAGTCGGGGGGAGCTGCTGGAGGTGCTGGACCTCGCGCGGTCGGGTCAGGTTGAGGCCGAGGTCGAACGGTACGGGTTGGAGGAGGCGCCGGCCGTGTACGAGCGGCTGCGGGCTCGGCGCATCCGGGGTCGAGGGGTGATCGTGCCGGGTGGGTGACGTGGCCGGGCCGGCGTCGGGGTCCGTTGGTGGGTGGTCACCGCTGGTCGAGTGCGTGGTGCACCCAGACGTTCGGCTCGACGTAAACGGCGTGGTCGGCGTCGACGTCGACCACGACCGGGACCAGCGCTCCGGGCACCTCCACGGGGCCGCTGCTGGTCAGGGGGAGGTCCGTCCACTCACGCCACTGCTCGAGGCTGCCGGCGATGGTCATGGAGGCGGGGCAGGGGCGGAGCAGACGACCCCCGGCCCTGGCGTGCACCCGCAGCCACGGGTCGGCGGGCAGGCCGTCGTCCCGGGTTTCCCGTGCGTACTCGCCCATCGGCTGCCGGGGCCGCTGGTGCTTGTGGGTGGGCCGGACGGGCGCGACTAGGTCGCCGAACCGCAGCCGCCGGCAGTTGTCGGCGAGCAGCGCCAGGACGCGCGCGGCGAGGCCCCTGCCCTGGAGGTCGATCCGCACGGAGATCTCCAGGGCGCTGACCGCGTTCGGGGTGATCCCCTCGCGGTCCTGGAGGAACGCCGTGGTGAGCACCCAGTCCCAGCCGCCGGGGCCGAGTTCGTCCGGGTCGCGGTCCGACCAGTGGAACGGCACGCTGTGGACCTTGGCCACCACCTCGTCACCGTCGAGCACGACGAGCTGGAACTCCGGGAACCGGTCCACGGCCAGGTCGAGCAGCGCGGTGACGGGGTCGTGGTCGATGAAGGCGGGCCAGCCACTGTCGAGTTCCCACAACTCGTTCTCGAGGTCGGGGCGCTCCACCATGGTCACCGTGCGCAGGTCCATCCCGCGAGGATGCGGAGCCGGGCACCCTCCTGTCCAGCGAATTGTCGGCCGCGGTGCCGCGCGGTCGCCTTCCGGTGGGGATGACCGCCGGGACGATCGCGCGGACACGGCCGTTTCGTTCCGCCGGTCGTCGTGGTCGCCCGTGGGTCGGCTGGGCCGTGCCCCCACCGGTCGGCCTCAGGTGGTTCCCGGTCGCGGGTCCGTCCGCCACGCCTCGGGGTGGCCGCCGGTCGGGGACGCGCGGTGGCGGCGCTGCCGGAGTTCCGTCACCGCGAGGACCAGTGCGGCCAGGACGAAGGCGACCGCGCACAGCATCGCCACGGACAGCGCGACCGGCCATCCGCCCCGCGCCGTGCCCACGGCGCCGTGCAGGGCGGCCGAGAGCACCGCCGTCCCGATGGCCGTGCCGATGCGCTGCCCGGTCTGGAGCACTCCCCCGGCAACCCCGGCGAGGGTGCCGGGGACGCATTCGAGGGTGAGCGTGGTGTTGGGTGAGATCACCGCACCTCCCCCGATGCCGGCCACCAGCAGGGGACCCGCCATCGCCAGGGCCAGGTGGTCGGTGGGGGCGAGCGGGGCGATCAGGGCGACGGCGCCGAGGCCGAGCGCGACCAGGACCAGGCCCGTCACGGTGAGGCGGCGCCCCCAGGTGGGCACGAGTCGGCCCGCCACCACGGCGGTCACGGCCGAGCCGAGGGCGAAGGGGGTGACGGCGAGCCCCGACTCCAGCGCCGAGTAGCCGAGGCCGGTCTGGAAGAAGACCGCCAGCACCAGCCAGATGCCGCTGAAGCCGCAGAAGTACACGGTGGCCAGGGCGACGCCGGTGGCGTAGCCGGGGGTTCCGGTGAACAGCCGGAGGTCCAGCAGCGGGAGCCGGCCGGCGGCGGCGACCCGCCGCTCCCACCGGAGGAAGAGCAGGAGGGCGAGAGCCGAGACGGCGAAGAGCCACCAGAGGCGGGCCAGGCCGCCGTCCTCGGCCTGGACCAGCGGCAGGAGGAACGTGAACACCGCGACGCCGAGCAGCGCGGCGCCGACGAGGTCGAGCCGCCGTCCCACCGCGCCGCGGCCGGTGTGCCTCGGCAGCAGGCGCAGCGCGGCCACCAGCGTGAGCAGGGCGATGGGCACGTTGACGTAGAACACCCAGCGCCATCCGGTGTCGGCGCCGAAGAGACCGATGATGACCCCGCCGAGGACAGGTCCCACCGCGGTGGAGATCCCCACGGTCGCCCCGAACATCCCGAAGGCCCGACCGCGTTCCGGTCCCCGGAAGAGGTCCTGGATGAGGCCCGTGTTCTGCGGGGTCAGCAGTCCGGCGGCGGCTCCCTGGAGGAGTCGGGCCGCGACGAGCACGGCGATGTGGTGCGCCGCGCCCGCGAGGGCGCTCGTGACCGCGAAGGCGCTGATGGCGATGAGGAACATCCGCCGGCGTCCGACGGCGTCGCCGAGCCGGCCGCCCGCGACGAGGGTGAGGCCGAAGGTGAGGGCGTACCCGGAGACGACCCACTGGACGTCGGCCGGGGAGGCCGCCAACCCCCGTTGGATGGAGGGCAGGGCGACGTTGACGATGCTGACGTCGAGCAGCCCCATGAAGCCCGCGCCGAGGGTGATGCCCAGTGCTCGCCAGCGTCGGGGGTCGGGCTCGTCGGTGCCGCCGGTGCGGCTCGGCTCTGGTCGCACCCTTCGGAACTACCCCGGCCGGGGACGCACCTACCCCGGGGCCGGTCGGCCCCGCCCTGCCGTGGTGCGCTCCGATCCCGGAGCAGCGGGCGCGGGGAGGCCGGTGGCCGGTGGGCGGGGCGAGACGGGGCGCCGTCCGGCCCCGGCCCCGCCGTGCGGCTCGGTCGGCCCCGCCAGCCCCCCAGTCGCACCGCGGGCGGGCGTCCACTGGACCGTTCGGACGATCGGGTGAGCAGAACGCACGACGGCGGACGGCCCAGCGCCGAGCGGTGTCGTCGACGACCGACGAACCCGAGATCTTGTAGGTTTCTCACAAACATGCTGACATCGCCAGTCGAGCATTGATCGCCCCAGAAGGCCGGGGTACGCTTTCGTTGCTTCCGGGAGCATTTCGAGGAATAACGGCGGAAAAGAACGCGGAATAGTGCGCGAACGCCGTTCCACACGTCAGTCACATTACTCGCAACCCAGATCCAAGTTGTTTCACTGGGGAGGATCAGTGGTGTCCGAGAATACGACGAACCGTCGAAGATTCCTGGGGGCGGCCGGTCTCGCGGCCGTCGCCACGGCCGGACTGGCGCTCGTCCCCGCCACCGCGATCGCCGTGGACCGGGGTGCCGCCGCCACGGCGGACCCGTCCACCGGCGAACCCCTCGACGCCGGGGTCGACTGCGACAGGGAGTACCAGCCGTGACGACTTTCGTGAGCCGCTCGGGCTGGGGTGCCCGGGCCTGGACGAACAGATCCACCAACATCACCCCGCAGAACGGCGGCGTGGCCGTGCACTACGTCGGTGCCGGCTCGGTGGCCAGGCAGGACCACGCCGACTGCGCCGCCCAGGTGCGCGGTATCCAGAACCAGCACATGGACGGGAACGGGTGGGCCGACATCGCCTACACGTACCTGGTGTGCGTGCACGACCACGTTTTCACGGGTCGGGGGACGAACACCCGCACCGCCGCCAACGGATCGAATTCGGGAAACCAGGACTGGTACGCGGTCTGCGCGTTGATCGGTTCCTCGGACTCGGTTCCCACGGCACTCGTGAATGGGATCAGGTCGGCGATCGAGACGCTGC
Organism: Actinoalloteichus caeruleus DSM 43889; assembly: GCF_000429185.2. Classification (GTDB taxonomy): domain Bacteria; phylum Actinomycetota; class Actinomycetes; order Mycobacteriales; family Pseudonocardiaceae; genus Actinoalloteichus_B; species Actinoalloteichus_B caeruleus. Next base: position 2,610,295 of record NZ_AUBJ02000001.1, read on the forward strand.
GGGCGACCGGGAACGCGGCGAACGGCATCACCGGCCACCGGGACCACGTCGCGACGTCGTGCCCGGGCGAGATCCTCTACGGAATGGTCGGCGACGGTTCGCTCGACCCGGGCGGAGGCGGCGGTGGGCCGGGCAACCCGCCGGGCTGGCCCGGGGTGTACTTCAGGTATCCGCCGATCACCCGACACGCCAGCGTGTCCACCTGGCAGGGGCGGATGAGCGAACGCGGGTGGTCGATCACGGTGGACGGGGCCTACGGCCAGGCGTCCAAGGACGTCTGCCTCGCCTTCCAGCGGGAGAAGGGGTTGACCGCCGACGGCGTCGTCGGTCCCGCGACCTGGAACGCGGCGTGGACCGCGCCGCTCTGATCGCCAGCGGCCCCCCGAGGGGGTGAGCCGACGGTCCCGGCCCGGGCACCACCAGCCACTCAGCCTTTCGGGTGACATCAGCCGGTCGCTCTCGCCGGGCACGGGCGGAACGGGGTATCGATCACGTGGCGCGTCCCGCGCGGGGCGCGTCACGACCACGTTCCGTCAACAGGGACTCCCCGCCGTCGCCACGCGGGAGCACCGGAAGGGCGTTCGATGCCGAAACCGCCACTGCCCCAGCACCTCGTCGACTTCCTCGAGAAACCGCAACCGGCCGTGATGGCCACCGTGCGCCCGGAGGGTGGCCCCGTCTCGGTGGCCACCTGGTACCTGTGGGAGAAGGGCCGGGTGTTGCTCAACATGGACGCCGGCCGCAGTAGGCTGCGCCACCTCCGCGCCGATCCGGCGGTCTCGCTCACCGTGCTCGACAGCGAGAGCTGGTACCGGCACGTCAGCCTGCGTGGCCGCGTCGTCGAGCTGGTGGACGACCCGACCCTGGCCGACATCGACCGGCTCTCCCGGCACTACGGCGGGGACGCCTATCCGGTTCGGGACCGGGCGCGGGTCAGCGCGTGGATGGAGATCGACCACTGGCACGCGTGGAACGTCGAGTGAGGGACGATGTCCCGGGCCTCCTCCCGCTGTCACACGCCGTGAACGAACTCGGCAGGTAATCCCCGGTCGGGTGTTCGCGATCGGGGGATTTCACCGATAGGTTCCCTGAGGTGACTTCCGACAACGGCGCATGGCAATTACCGGGGCACCTCGCCACGGGAGTGGAGGCGCCGACCCCGGCGGCCCCGGTCGACATGGACGAGGCGGAGGAGTTCCTGCGCCTCTTCCACGGGGAGAACCCCGACGCCGGTCCCGTCGAACCCCGGATCCGGTGGGTGCGGACGGAGATCGAACTCACCGGCTCCTACCACCACACCTCGGCGGAACTGGCGTTCGGCGCCCGCGTCGCCTGGCGCAACAGCGCCCGCTGCATCGGGCGGCTGTACTGGCGCAGCCTCCGCGTTCGGGACATGCGTTCGGTCCACCGGGCGGCGGACATCGCCGAGCAGTGCGTACGCCACCTCCACACCGCCTACAACGGCGGGCGGCTCCGGCCCGTCATGACGGTCTTCGCGCCCGACCGCCCGGACTCGCCCGCGCCGCTCATCTGGAACGAGCAGCTCGTGCGGTACGCGGGGTACCGGCTCTCCGACGGCTCCGTGCTGGGAGATCCCCGGTACGTGGACTTCACCACCTCGTTGATCGAACGCGGGTGGCGCCCACCGGAGCCGAAGGGCCCGTTCGACGTGCTCCCACTGCTGGTGGAGACCCCCGGGGAGGGGCCGGTGCTCGCGCCCGTCCCCCGGGACGCGGTGGCGGAGGTACCGCTGAGCCACCCCGAGCTGCCCTGGTTCGCCGAACTCGGACTGCGGTGGCACGCCGTCCCCGCGATCAGCAACATGCGGATGTCGATCGGAGGCGTCTCCTACCCCACCGCACCGTTCAACGGCTGGTACATGGGCACCGAGATCGGGGCCCGCAACCTCGCCGACCACGACCGCTACGACGTGCTCCCCGAGGTGGCCGAGCGGTTGGGCCTGGACACCGGCGGTGAGCGGACGCTGTGGCGCGACCGCGCGCTGGTCGAGGTCAACCGGGCCGTCCTCCACTCGTTCGAGCGGCACGGCGTCACGATCACCGACCACCACACCGAGTCCCGCCGCTTCCTCAAGCACGTGGAGAAGGAGGAGAAGGCGGGACGCCGATGCCCCGCCGACTGGAGCTGGATCGTGCCCCCCATGTCGGGCGCGCTCACCCCGGTCTTCCACCGCTACTACGACACCGACCACCTGCGACCGGAGTTCGTGGTCGACGACGCGGCCTCGGAGCGTGGGCTGCGGGGCACCGGACCCGGGTGCCCGGTGACCGGCCAGCGGTCCGCCGAGGACGGGGTGGCCCCGCCCCTGCTGTGGCAGTACCTGGGCTCCCGCCCACCCAGCGTGGCCGAGGCGCCCTGAGCAGCCCTGAGCCGCCCCGGCGGGGCGGTCGGACGGCGTTCCCGGCCGGCCGCCCTCATTCCGCTGTCAGGCACGTCCGACGAGCAGGTCCCGCACGATCTCCCGCAGCGTCGCCGGCGGTCGCGGCAGCAGGCCAGCGAGGTGCGGGGAGACGACGCCGAGCGCCTGGGAGGGCAGCAGGGCCAGCAGCCGCGCCAGCGCCTGCGCCGGGCCCGGCGGCAGCTCCTCCTCGGCCAGCAGCGCGAGGACGTCCGCCACCTCGCCGTGGCGGTGCGCCACTTTCCGCCCGGCGACGGCACCGATCTCGGTGGCGACGTCGTCCATGGTGAACGCGGACGCGCCGGTGAGTTCCCCGACGACCCGGTGCTCCGGGCACTGGGCGGCCACCACGACGGCCGCCTCCGCGTAGTCCCGGCGGCTTCCTGCCGCCAGTCGCCCGGCCCTCGCCGGCGTGACCAGTTCGCCCGTCACCGAGGCCCGCCGGATGAGCGGTGCCAGCACGTCGGCCGCGATCCCGAGCCGAAGGACCGTGTGGGCCAGTGGGCTGGCGTCGAGGCGTTCCTCCACGGCCGCGTGGAAACGCAGCGGCGACAGCGGCGCACCGGCCACGCTCAGGTAGACCACGTGGCGGACCCCGGCCGCGAGGGCCGCGTCCACCACGGCCGTCAGGACGCCGGCGCCGCCGTCGTCGTCCGACGTCTCCCCGGCCGGGGGCACCAGGAGCACGGTGTCGGCTCCCTCCAGCTCCCGGGCGGAAGCCCGTTCCGGGGCCAGCGCGGCGGAGGCCGCGTCGTACCGGTCGCGGTCGAGAGCCAGGTCCACGGCGGTGGCGAGCCGCCCTGGCGCGGCGACGAGTTGGATCACGGGTCCTCCCCAGGGGTTCGCCGGTGCCCCGGCGCGGGTGCCGTCCTGGCGTCCGGGCGAGGTCGCGGGCGGGCGAGCCGGCCCGCTGGCGGGCTCGGTGTCAGCCGGTGGGTCCCTCGCCGTCGGCGGTGCCCTCGCGCCCGCCACCGCGCCGCCCGAACCAGCGTTCGAGCAGGGTCATCAGCAGCGGCAGAGCGCTGAGCACCACCATCAGCCGGACCAGGTGCATGCCGGCGACCACCGAACTGTCGCCGCCGAGGCTGGTCACCGTGGCCACCAGCTCGCCGACGCCGCCCGGCACCATACCGAACATCGAGACGAGGATGTCCACCCCGAACACCACGTTGAGCAGCAGACCGAGCCCGACCCCGACCCCGATGATGACCAGGACGGCAACGAGACCGGGCACGAGGACGGTGCGGAACACCGAGAACACGTCCTTGCCCAGCTGTGAACCGACCGTGGTACCGATGACGACCTGGGCGGCGATCTCGATGCCCCGGGGGATCTGCGCGGGTTCCCCGGTGAGGGTGTGGAAGGCCGCCGCTCCGATGATGGCGCCGATGAGCGGCCACAGCGGGATGCGCAGCAGCTTGGCCAGGCCGGCGCCGGCCGCGCCGCAGACCACGAGCGCGAGCACGGTCATGAGGGCACTCCCAGGACGAGGATGAGCAGCGGCAGCACGCCGAGCACGACGATCAACACCCGGACGAGGTGGATGGCGACGACGACCCCCACCTTCGCCCCGACCTCCTGCGCGGCGGCCACCATCTCGCCGAACCCGCCGGGGGCGCAGGCGAACAGGGCTGTCCGGACGTCGAGGCCGAAGCCCCGCGACAGCAGCAGGGCGAGCCCGACGTCCACGAGGAGGAGGACGAGGACCCCGATGGCCGCCGGTAGCAGGACGCCCAGCAGCGCGCTCAGGCTCTCCGCGTCGACCCGCGCGCCGACCACGCAGCCGAGCAGCACCAGCCCGACCACCCGGACCGACCGCGTGACCTGCCTGCCCGGCCATCGCGCGTTCACCATGGCGCTGCCGAGCACCGCGCCGAACAGCGCGCCCGCCGGGACGTTCAACAACACGAGCAGGGCCGCGCCGGCGGCTCCACCCACCAGGAACCGCGCGGACTCCGCGAGCCTGCGTGCCCTTCCCCGACCGCCGGTGCCGTCGGCACCCGTGTCCTCGTCCGCCCCGGCCACCCCGGCACCACCCCTTCGAGTTGGAGGCCGGCCCCAGCGCCGACCGATGGTTAGTCAGCCGAAAGAGTGTCACGGCAATCACCTGGCATCCGGGGTGAGGGCGGTGAGATGGCACACCCCGAAACGCAGGGTCACCGGTCGCGCGCCCACCGCTGACCAGCGCATCCGGAGTGTCCGAATTGCTACCCTCGAGGAGGCGGTCGCTCCGGCGGGCCGCCGGGCGGCGACAGCCATGAAGGAGTTCACGTGACCGACCCGGATCTGGCATCCGTGGCCAGCGCGGTGGCTCACCGGGCCACGGGTGGGCTGACGGACGGCGGCCAGAGTGCCGTGACCGCCCTGGCCCGGCTGGTCAGGGCTCGCTTCGGCGACGACGACCGGGCGACCGGGTCGTTGGACGCGGCGGCCGCCGATCCCGAGGACGAGGGGCGGATCGCGGACCTCGCTTCCGCGCTCGCCAGGACGGTCGCCGCCGATCCCGGGTTCGACGCGATGCTGCGGGAACTGTGGTCCCAGGCCCAGGAGGAAGGAACCGCCTCGCCCGGCGGCGGGGCCGCCAGGCCGCCCACCGGCTGAGGAGCCCGGAGGCCGGCGCGCGGCGCGGGGGCCAGTGGCCCGGCGGACGGACACCGAGCGTGCTCGTCCCCGGGCTGGCGGTGAGCGGGCCGGCGCTCGAGCGTAGGCTGCTGCCCTCTCGGGGCGACCGGCGGACCGCCCGGCAGCCGTCGCGCGAACGACCGCCCGTTCGGGGGATGCCGGGGTACCGGGTCCTTCCCCCACAGGCGGGAATGTCGGTGACGAGCTGGTATCGAGCCGGCGACGCGCGGGGTGGAGCCGCTACGGTTCGTCCTGATCACATCCGCGTCCGCCGCCCGCCGGGAGCGTGCCCGAGCACCGGGCGCGGTGCTCGACGGGAGCGTGGCCGGCGCCGTCCACGACATCCCAGTGGGACGACCCCGTGGTGGGGTCGTGGAGGAAGTCGGAGGAGGACAGCATGGTCACCGCGCGTTGGGATCTCACCGACGGTGATCCACCAGAGGTGTGGATCTGGGTCGAGGACGAACACGGCGTGCCCGACGAGGCGCCCAGCAGGGTGCAGTGGATCACGCAGTCGGCGCAGTGGGGCTCCCAGGAGGGCTCCACGCGCTGAACGCGGGCCACGGGGGAGGCGAACGCGGGAGGCCGCCGGGGTTCACGCCTCCCGGCGACAGGGCTCGTCTCGGGCGAGTCCCACCACCGCACCGCGAGGGGCGGTGGCAGCCGGTTCCGGCACCCCGCCCGGTCAGCTCGCGGAGATGACGACGTCGGGTGCCTCGCCGCGCTGGATCTCGGAGGTGACGTCGGCCAACTGGGCGGGGCCGATCTCCGCACCGGCGACACGGCGCCACACCTCCCGGACCGCCTGCTCGACCTCCAGGGCGTCCCGTCCCCGGTACCTGGCCGAGAGCCCGGCCAACTCGGTGCGCAACCGGAGGCGCACCACCAGAGCGCTGTCGGTGGCGACCCTCGGCGCGGCGTGTGGATCCAGCGTGACTCTCATCTGAACCTCACACCCCTTGTCTCATGGGCACATCTGGTGTCGAACAAACAGTACATCACTACATCTAGTGCACGACGGTCTGGTTCGCCAGCCGTGCGCCGCTCCGACCACCCGATGGGCGGACCGCCTCGCACGGTGGCCACCGCGCCGCCCACCGTGGAACTCCTCCCATCATGGCCCGACCCCTGGGCGCGCACCAGCACGCGAACATGACCAACAGGTGACACCTCGGGTACCGCACGTGACGAGGCGGGTCACCGATCCGCCTGACGAGAACCCCCACCGGCACCGTGCCGCCCGCACCGCCCGGCCCAGTGCGCGCTCAACCGGACGAGCAAATTAAGGTAGCCTCACCTAAGACCGACGCTCCGCGTCACAGCGTGAGGACGATCATGCCGACCGACCTGGCTGGACCCGTGCGAGGGCTGCTCGACGCCTGCGCACCGCTCACCTTCGCCCCGCTGCCCGCGTTCGGGAGCGCGCCGACTCCCGGCCCGGACGATGCCCCGGAGCCCGCGCGCCGCTGGTTCAGCGCGGAGGAGTTCGCGGCGGGCGAGGTCCGCGCGGTCTTCGACGCGCTGCGCGCGGACGGGAACCTCCCCCCGCAGGTGCAGCCGGCGGCGATGCGGTACATGCGGTCCCTGTTCCGCGAACTCGTGTTCGTGGTCTCGGCGGGGGTGTACCTGACCGGGCGGGCCGTCGAACTCCGGCCGGACGGGGTGTGGTTCCCGGTCCTCGCCGACGGGGCGACGGGGACCCCCCTGGTGGCCGCGCCACGGGTGGCGGTGCTGCCCGGCGGTGCGCCGGCCGGCCACCCGGACGTCGCGGCCGTCGTGCCCGACGAGGACGCGCTCGACCGGTTCGCCGCCGCCGGGCTCGTCGCCACCTGCGGCCCGGTGATCGAGGACCTGGCCAGGCACACCCGGGTCGGCGTCCGCACCCTGTGGGGTTACGTGATCGACTGCCTGCACTTCTACATGCTCAACCCGGCCCGCCGGCTGGGCAGGGACATGACGGGGGCGTGGGCACGGGCCAGCCGGCTCGCCGCCGCCGTGATCGAGGCGGGAGCGCCCCGCCGCGCCATGCCCAGGATGATCGACTTCCCCCCGACCGTGTGCGAGGGGCTCTGGGCGGTCCGTGGCACCTGCTGCTTCGACTACAAGGCCGACGCCGACCACGGCTACTGCGTGACCTGCCCCCTCGAACGTGACGAGCTCCGCCGACCGAGGCTGGCCGTCGCCTTCGGCTCCTGATCGGGCGAATCGCCGGCAGGGGCTCCCGCGCCCGTGCGCCGTCACGACATCCCACCGCGCTTCCCGCTCCACCTCAGCCCCTCGGCCCGTCCGCACCCGCCGACGGCGCGGGGCCGTTCACCACACCGACCACCGGAGGTCCTCCCGTGCCCACGACACGCACCGCTCCCCCGTTCGCGCCCCACCGGATCCGGCCGAGAACGGCGTGGGGGCAGCTGTCCCGCCGGAGGTTCCTCGGCGGTGTCGGGGCCGCCGGCCTGGTGTGGGGGGTGAGCGCCTGCGGGGCCTCCTCGTCCCCGGCCGAGGGCGACGACGGCGCCGGGGGCACCCGTCGGGTCGACCACCCGCTCGGGAGCACCGACATACCGCTCTCGCCCCAACGGGTGATCACCCTGGACACGGTGACGGCCCTGCAGGTCGCGCTCGAGCACGACGCGCCCCTCGTGGCCTCCGCCACCCTCGACGGGGACGTCGCCGTCCCCGAGTACCTGCCCGGCGGCGACCGGGACTTCGAGCACCTGGGCTTCAACCAGGTGAACCTGGAGGTCATCTCCCAGCTCCGGCCCGACCTCGTGATCGGCAACATCGCGTCCCTTGAGGAGCACTACGCGACCCTCTCCGAGCTGACGGCCGTCGTCGCCTACGAGAACTCGCGGGACGGCGTGGAGTGGCGGCGGAGCTGCCGCGCGGTCGCGGACCTGCTCGGGCACGCCGAGGCCCAGGAGGAGAGGGTGCGCGAGTACGAGGACCGCGCCGCCCGGGTCGCCCTCGACCACGCCGACGTGCTCGGGACGACGAGGATCGCGCTGCTGCGCTTCACCACGGACGAACTGCGCATCGTCACCGACTCGGTGATCTTCTCGTCCCAGGTGTTGACCGACTGCGGCGTCCGCAGGACCGAGTCGAGCACCGGGGCGGAGGGGGAGACCTACACGTCGGTCTCCCTGGAACAGGTCTCCCGGCTGGACGACGCGGACGCCATCATCTACTTCGGTGGCGGCGGGGCGTTCGAGGGCGGCCAGGTCAGCACGACCTTCACCACCTACACGGAGAGCACCCTGTGGGAACGGCTGCCGGCGGTGCGCGCCGGCAACGTCTTCGAGGTGCCGCGGACGACCTGGTGGGACGGCGCCAGCACCTCGGCCGCCCACCGGGTCATCGACGACCTGGTGGACGTGCTCGAGCGCCTCGCCTGAGGCGCGGCCGGTGCCCCGGCCGGCCGAGCTGGACCGGCTCGCCGCCGGGTGGGGCGGCCCGGTCAGCGCCGGCCGCCCCGCCGCCCCTCCCGCCGCCACCGCCAGGCCAGCAGCCAGGTCAGGTAGACGCCGCCGAGCGCGCCGGTCGCCAGTCCGACCGGGAGTTCGACGGGCGCGAAGACCCAGCGGACCGCCAGGTCGCCGCCCGTCAGCAGCAACGCCCCGACCAGCCCCGCCGTCAGCACCGAGGGCCCGGAGGACCGCGTGACCAGCCGGGCCAGGTGCGGAGCGGCGAGCGCGACGAAGGCCACCGGCCCGGCGACCGCCACGGCGGTCGCGGCGAGCACCACGGCCACCGCCAACAGCGCGCGCCGGGTCGCCTCCACCGGGACCCCCAGCCCCTTGCTCGCGTCGTCGCCCATCTCGACCAGGCTCATCCGCCGCGACAGCGCGGCCGCCACCGGGACGAGCAGCACGGCCGCGACCGCGACGATGGCCACCTGGTCCCAGGTGCGGCCGTTGAGGCTCCCGGTGAGCCACACGGCGGCGCGGTGGGCGTCGTCGAGCTCGGCCCGGATGAGCAGGTAGGAGTTGACGGAGGCCAGGATCGCGGCCACCCCGATGCCCACGAGGACGATCCGGGCACCGCTCGCCCCACCCCGGTGGGCGAGCAGGTACACCGTGAGGGCCGTCGTCACGCCACCGAGCACCGCGCCACCGGCGACGGCGAGCGCGGTGCCACCGACGAGCGTGATGTGCAGGATCCCCCCGGTCGCCGCTCCCGTGGTGAAGCCCAGCACGTCCGGGCTGCCCAGCGGGTTGCGGGTGAGGGACTGCACCACGGCCCCGCTGACTCCGAGCGCGAGGCCCACCAGCACGGCCGCCAGCACCCGGGGCAGCCGCAAGGTCAGGATGACGAACTCCGCGCCCGCCGGTCCCGGCGCGCCTCCCAGCACACGCACCACCTCGGCCAGGCCGTAGCCGGCCTCGCCGTAGCCGAGCGAGGCGAGCGCCGCGAGGACCACCGCACCGGCCAGCACGGCACCGACCAGCACGTTCCGTGCGACCACCCGTACGGCGAACCGCCCGCTCGGACTGGCCAGCACCGTTCCGGTCAGGTCGGGTCGGTCGGCACGGCGGGAGGCCGAGGCGGCCGGGGTCCTGGTGCTCACAGGCGGGGCATCCTCCGGTGTCGGACCAGCGCGATGAAGAAGGGCGCGCCCACGACGGTCACCACGAGGCCGACCTGGAGCTCGCCGTGCGGCAGCACCACCCGTCCCAGCACGTCGGCGACGAGCACCAGGGCGGCGCCCAGCAGGCCGGCTCCCGGCAGTGACCACCGGTGGTCACTGCCGAGGAGCGATCGGGCGATGTGCGGCACGACCAACCCCACGAAGGCGATCGGTCCGGCGGCGGCCGTCGCGGCCCCGCTGAGCAGCAGCACGGCCAGGGCGACGACGGCCCGGGTGGCCCCCGCCCTGGAGCCGAGTGCCCGGCTGACGTCGTCGCCGAGGACCAGGGTGTTGAGCGGCGACGCCACCGCGAGCGCGAGGACGAGCCCCACGAGCAGGAACGGGATCATCGTGCGGACGACCGCCGGGTCCCGGCCGGCGAGGTCACCGACCGCCCAGAACCGGAACTCGTCGAAGGCGTCGGGCCGCAGCAGGACCAGGGACTGGGTGGCGGCGGTGAGGGCGGCGCCGATCGCGGTGCCCGCCAGCGCGAGCCGGACCGGACTGGCTCCGGCGGTGCCGATGGCGTAGACGAGGACGGCGGTCACCCCCGCCCCCAGGAAGGCGAACCACACGTAGGAGGAGTAGTCGCGCAGCCCGAGCAGCACGACGGCGCCGGCGACCCCTGCGGCCGCGCCAGCGTTGACGCCGAGGATGCCGGGATCGGCCAGCGGGTTGCGGGTGAGCGACTGCATCAACGCGCCCGCGATCCCCAGGGCGGCGCCGACGGACGCGGCGAGCAGGGTCCGGGGTACGCGGAGTTCGTGGACGATCACCCTGGCCCGCCCGCCGTCGTCGACGAACAACGCCAGGAACACCTCGCGGGCGGCGAGCGCCTCCGACCCGACGGCGAGGCTGGCCAACACGGCGAGGAGCACCACGGCGGTCGGGATCACGACCGCTCGCGACCACGAGCGGCGGGCACGGCTCCGGGGCGTCGCCGGGTTCCTCGACACCGTCACCGCCGTCCCGGCCCTGTCCGCCGGTGTTCCGCGCCGCGCACCCGATCCTCCCGTCCGCCCCGGGGGCTCGCGAGAACATCCACCGGGAACGCTGAGGGAAGGCTAACCTCACTACGCAGGGTGGTCGGCGGCCGCCCGGGCTCGACTCGGCGACCCCCTGCCCCGCCACCGACGGTATGAGCGCACCGGCACCGGGTAGCCCCCTGGTGCCACGTGTTCGTCAGGGCCACCGGCCCTCGGGAGGGGACCATGACCGAGCGGAGCGATCAGCCGGCACCGCCGGACCAGCGGTCCAGGCTGCTGGCCATCTACCTGAACGACCACCTCGCCGGGGCGACCGCCGCCGTGGAGCTGGCCCGGCGGCTGGCGAAGGCCGAGGTGTCCTCCCCCGACGGACCGGAACTGGACCGGCTGGCCGACGAGATGGCGGAGGACCGCGCTCGGTTGGCGGACGCCATGCGACTGCTGGACGTGGAGGTCGCGCACTACAAGACCTGGGCGCTGTGGGCCGCCGAGAAGGCGGGCCGGTTGAAGCTCAACGGGCAGCTGCGCGGGCGCTCGCCGTTGAGCACGGTGGTGGAACTGGAAGGTCTGCTGCTGGTGGTGACGTCCCTGGCGAGCGCGTGGCGGACGTTGCGCGCGGTGGCCGAGGACGCGGGTCCGGCCGGGGCGGGGCCCGGGACGGAGCGACTCGACGCGCTGCTGCGGCGGTCGCTGGACCAGGCGGCGCGGCTGGAGCGGCTGCGCGAGGCCGCGGTCACCCGGGTGTTCGGCACGGCCACGGCCCAGGAACGGCGGCGGTAGGCGCGGCCGGCACCGTTCCCGCCCCCCGGGACGGGCGCGGGAATGCGGCGGGCTCCCCGGGGCGTTGTCCCGGGGCACCGCCCGACGGGTCCGTGAGTGGCCCGGGCGTCCCGCCCGCCTCCGGGTGACGCGGCGACGTCCCGCGATCACGGCGGGTGGCGCCGCCGGGAGGCGTCGCTCATAGCCGCCACCCACCCCCCGCCCGGTCTGCTGTGGTGGACCCGAACTCGGGTGCCCCACAGGTCGGGGACGCCCGTCGTGCCGCCTGGAAGGAGCCGCATGACCGACCGCGCCGACACGGCCTCCGAACACCCGCGACGCACCGGCCCGACCACGGACCCCACCGAGGTGGAACGCCTGCTCCGGCAGGGCCCGTTCCACGAGTGGCTGGGGCTCCGGGTGTTGTCGGTGGGCGAGGACCGGATCGAGTTGGCCTTCGCCTGGCGGCCCGAATGGGTCGCCGACCCGGACGCCGGCTACACGCACGGCGGCATCCTGGCCACCATCGTCGACCTCACGGCCGACTGGGCGCTGGTGTCCCGCCTCGGGCGGGGCGTCCCGACCGTGGACATGCGGGTGGACTACCACCGGGCGGCGTCGCGGGGCGAGGACCTCACCGCCGTCGGCGAGGTGGTCCGCTTCGGCAGGACCTTGGCCGTGGCGGAGGCCCGCGTGCACGACGGCCAAGGGCGGCTTGTCGCCAGTGGACGCGGCCTCTACCACACCGCGAGCGCCAGCTCCTGACGAGCGGGACCGACGCCGCTCGAGGGGACGGCCGAAGGCGGCCGGCACCCGTGAGCGGCGTCATAGAAAGTTGTTGGATCAAGCATCTCGTGGCTAGTGTCGTTGGTGGTCACGAGTGCCAGCGCCAAGCCCCGGCTCGCTGGCCGGCAACCCTCCGCCGCGGTGGGGTGCCCCGGGTGAGCGACCAGGTCACCCGAGCAGTCGTGGCAAGTGCGGACCAGGGCGGAAGCGCCCGGCCAGTGGAGGAACGGATGAAGCACTCGGACCCGCGGGCGATCGCCGCCGCGACGGTCGGGGACCTCCTCTACGGCCGCATCTACGTGGACTTCGGTCTCGTCTGCAGCTCCCTGAGGTAGAGCCGCCACCGACGGACCCCGTCGGTGGCGTCTCCCGGGCCGTCACGGCGCCGGGAGGCGATGGTGCACCCAGCTGACCCCGACGGCCGCCCTGGAGCCCCACCATGTCCGGTGACAACGCCACCCCGTTCGCTCTTCGACTGCCCTCCCCGCTGCCCGGGCCCGTGGTGCTCGACCACCTCGTGCTCGCGGTCGCCGACCTGCCCTCCGCCACCGAGTACCTCCGGTCGCTGGGCTTCGACGCCCGGCCCGGCGGCCGGCACCCGGGGCACGGCACCGAGAACGCCCTGGTCGTGCTCGACGGGCAGTACCTGGAGCTGATCTCCGTCACCGATCCGGAGGAGGCCTCCGCGAGCGACCTGGGTCGGAGCACGGTCCGCGCGTTGTCCCGCGACGGCGGCGGCTGGGTCGGGTACGCGCTGCGGCTGCCCCCCAACACCCCCGTGGACGGTGGGTCGCTGGCCGCCCCGGAGCGCGCGGAGCCGCACCGGCTGTCGATGAGCCGCACCACCCCGGGCGGTGAGCGGGTGTCCTGGGAGCTGTTCTTCCCCGAGCGTGTCGGGATGGACGGCCCCTACCCGTTCCTCATCCGGTGGGACGGAGCCTCACCCACCAGCGGCGAACCACCCGAGCACCCCAACGTGGTGCACGGCGTCGGCGAGCTGACCATCGGCATGCCGGGACCGGGCTCGGCCCCGGCCCGCTGGTACGCCGACTCGCTGCCCCGGTTGACGGGGGCACCGGCCCACACCGTCGAGGACGCCTCGGCGCACCGGAGCGTTGGACTCGCCTCGGTCGAGCTGACCAGCACCGACCTCGGCAGGACTCGGCGGGCGCTGGCCTCGGCCGGTGCGGCGTGGCGGGCCGTCGAGGCCGACCCGGCCTCCCCCGCCGTCCTGCTCACCCTCCCACCGGCCCTCTTCGGCGAGCACACCCGGTTGACGATCCGCCAGCCGGCGCCGTCCCGGGACCGCTGACCCCGGCCCGGGCACCCGACCACCCACCACGCCCCTCCGGCGTGACGCCCTTCGAGAGGTTCCAGATGACGATGCGACCACAGCGCCACCCCCGTTCGGGCCGTGCCCGGCTGGGTATCGCCGGCGTTCTCGCGACGGCCCTGCTCGCGGCGGCCTGCGGCGGCGGGGACACGGCCGGGGACGGCGACGGCCCGACCTCCCTGTCGGTGGCCACCATCCCCACCCCGGACGCCGCCTCCATCTACCTCGCCGAGGAACAGGGCTTCTTCGAGGAGGAGGACCTGGACGTCGACATCACGTTGGCGGACAGCGGCGGGGCGATCATCCCCGGCGTCGTCCGAGGCGACTACCAGTTCGGGCACTCCAACACCGTGTCGCTGGCCGTCGCCGCCGGCGAGGGGCTGCCGCTCCAGGCCGTCACCAACACCACCGGGACGGGGAGCGACCCGGACCAGGACATCTCCCGGATCCTGGTGGCCGGTGACAGCCCCATCCAGGACGCGGCGGACCTGGCGGGCACGACGATCGCGGTCAACGGGCTGAACAACATCGGCGAGGTGACGATCAAGGCCGCGTTGGAGAACAGGGGTGTGGACGTCTCCGGCCTCGACTTCGTCGAGATGCCCTACCCGGACATGAACGCGGCCCTGTTCGCCGGCGAGGTCGACGCCATCTGGCAGCTGGAACCGCACCTGAGCCTGGCAGAGGAGGACGGCGCCCGCCCGGTGCTGTCCAACTTCGTGGAGGCCACGCCCGACGCCCAACTGGGCTACCTGGTGACGAACCGGCAGTACGCCGCCGAGAACACCGAGGTCATCGAGAGGTTCTCCCGGGCGATGGACCGGGCCAAGGAGTTCGCCACCGACAACCCGGACGAGACGAGGCGGGTCCTGACCGAAAGCCTCGGCATCCCGGCCGAACAGGCCCAGGACATGCTGCTCCCGGTGTTCCAGCCGGGCATGGACGTGGACTCGCTGCGCACCTACCTGGAGCTGACCGAGCGGTACGGGCTGATCAGTGAGCAGCCCAACGCCGACGATTTGGTGGCCCCGGGCGCCAACACCTCGGAAACGGGCCGATGACACCACCCACGACCACCACCCGCCCCGAGCACGCGGGCCCCGGCACCCGCGACGGGCGGTCGGGACGACCCCGGCTGCCCGGCGCGGCGCTGCCCGCGGTGACGGTGCTCGGCGTGCTCCTGCTCGCCGAGCTGGTCTCGCGGCTCGGAGTGCTGCCCACGCGCTACTTCCCACCGGCCAGCGAGATGTTCGTCGCCCTCGCCGGGCAGGTCGTCGACCCCTCGTTCTGGGTGTCGGTCGGCCAGACGCTCCAGGGCTGGGGCGCCGGGCTGGGCATCGCCGTGTTGTTGGCGGTGCCGGTGGGGCTGGCGCTGGGGACGGTTCCCCTGCTGTACACGGCGGTCCGGCCGATCGTGGAGTTCCTCCGGCCGATCCCGTCGGTGGCCCTGATCCCGCTCGTCGTGCTCGCGATCGGCACGGGCGCGGCCAGCAAGGTGTTCCTCGCGGCCTTCGCGGCCTTCTGGCAGCTGCTGATCCCGGTGATCTACGGCGTCCGCGACACCGATCCGGTGGCCCGGGACACCGGGCGGGCGTTCCGGCTGGGCCGGTTCGGCGTGCTGCGGTGGATCGTGCTGCCGGCGGCGGTGCCCTACCTGGCCACGGGCCTGCGGATCGCGTCGGCGACGGCGTTGATCCTGGCGGTCACGGCGGAACTCGTCATCGGCGTCCCCGGGCTGGGCGGCGCGATCAACCTCGCTCGCTCCGCGGGCGCCCCCGACCGCATGTACGCGCTCATCATCGCCACCGGCCTGCTCGGCTGGGGCCTGAACGCGGCGTTCCGCGCCGTGGAGCGCCGGGTGCTGCACTGGCATCCCTCCCACCGGGAGGCCGTCGCGTGACCGGCCGGTGGGTGCGGGTGCTACTGCCCGTGGTGACGACGGCGGCGGTGCTGGCCGCGTGGTGGTTCGGCTCGCTGGGCACCGAGTCCTACTACTTCCCGTCGCTGCGGGACATCATGGACCGCTTCGTCGAGGTGTGGCTGTTCGACCGGTTCGTCACCGACGCCGTGCCCAGCCTGTGGCGGCTGGGCGCCGGTTTCGGCATCGCGGTCGTCGCCGGGGTGGGGCTGGGCCTGCTGCTGGGGCTGTCCGCGTCGTGGCGGCGCGCCACGGAGCCGATCGTGGAGTTCCTGCGCGCGATCCCGGCGACCGCCCTGTTGCCGTTCGCGCTGCTGGTCTTCGGCATCGGCGACCTGATGAAGGTCGCGATCATCGCGTTGGTGTGCCTGTGGCCGGTGCTGCTCAACACCATCGACGGGGTGCGCGGCCTGGACCACACGTTGGCGGACACCGCCCGGATGTACCAGGTCAGCGGGGCCAGGAGGCTGCTGTCGGTGGTCCTGCCCTCGGCGGCCCCGCAGATCATGGCCGGTGCCAGGACCAGCCTGTCGCTGGCCCTGATCCTGATGGTCACCAGCGAGATGGTGGCGAGCACCAGCGGCATCGGCTTCTTCGTGCTCGACGCCCAGCGCGGCTTCCGCATCCTCGACATGTGGACGGGCATCATCCTGCTCGGCGTGCTGGGCTACCTGGTCAACCTGGTGTTCACCCTGGTCGAGCGGCGGCTGCTGCGGTGGCACGCCGGCGCCCGTGCCGACACCGCCTCGGCCCGCTGAGGCCACGGCGGAGGAAGGGAGTTTCTCGTGCTCGAACTGCGTTCGGTGAGCAAGACCTACGGCTCGGGTGCCGGGGCGACACCGGCCATCGGCGAGGTCAGCCTCACCGTCCGACCCGGTGAGTTCCTGACCGTGGTGGGCCCCTCCGGCTGCGGGAAGACCACGCTGCTGAAGTGCATGACGGGACTGCTGCGCCCCACCTCGGGCGAGGTCCTGTTGGACGGCCGGCCGGTGACGGGACCACCGGCGGACATGGCCCTCGTGTTCCAGGAGTACGGCCGGTCCCTGATGCCGTGGTCGACCGTCCGGAAGAACATCATGCTGCCGCTGCGGGCCCGGCGGGTCCCCAGGGCCGAGCGCGAGCGTCGCGCCGACGAGGCCCTGGCCGAGGTGGGGTTGGCCGGCTTCGGCGACCACTACCCCTGGCAGCTGTCCGGCGGTATGCAGCAGCGGGTGGCGATCGCCCGGGCGCTGGCCTACCGGCCGAAGATCCTGGTGATGGACGAGCCGTTCGCCTCGGTCGACGCCCAGACCAGGGCCGACCTGGAGGACCTCGTCCTCCGGATCCGGGAGGCGCACGACATCACCATCGTGTTCGTCACCCACGACATCGACGAGTCGGTGTACCTGAGCGACCGGATCGCGGTGCTGGGCCCCTCCCCCACCTCGGTGCGGGAGCTGGTCGAGGTCGACCTGCCCTCGCCACGCGACCAGGTCGCCACCAAGCGGCTCGCCGAGTTCGGGGAGCTGCGGACGCACGTGTACCGGCGCATCCGCCGGGACGAGGCGGGTAGCCCCCCGGGAGTGGCGTCGACAGCGGCGCCCGCGCCGGGATCCGCCGGGGAGGACGCGGAGCGGGTCGGCTCCGCCTCCTGAGATGAGGGGCGGGCCCGCCGCGTGGCGGACCCGCACCAGACCTGTTGAATATCGCACGACGAGGAACGGAGAACGTCGGATGAAGGCGGCTTTGATCGTGGACCGGGGTGGCCCGGAGTGCCGGGTCGTGCGGGAGCACCCGGCCCCGGAGCCCGGCCCGGGTGAGGCGCTGATCCGCGTCCGCGCCTGCGGCCTGAACCACCTGGACGTCTTCGTCCGCAACGGCACGGCGGGCGGGCAGCTGCCGTTGCCGCACATCTCGGGTGGGGACATCGCCGGCGAGGTCGCCGGTTACGGCCCGGACACCACCGGTCCGGCCGAGGGCACCCGCGTGCTGGTCGACCCGCTGGTGCACGGCAAGGCGTTGGGCGAGGACCTGCCCGGCGGCCTCGCCGAGTACGCGGTGGTCCCGGCGGCGAACCTGCTCCCGCTGCCCGACGGGGTGAGCTTCGAGCAGGCCGCGGCGCTGCCGATCGCCTACGGCACCGCCCAACGGATGATCGTGACCAGGGCGAAGCTCCAGCCGGGGGAGACGGTCGCCGTGCTGGGCGCCGCCGGTGGCGTGGGCACCGGCGTGGTGCTGATCGCCAAGGCGATCGGCGCTCGGGTGATCGCCTGCGCCAGTTCGCGGGAGAAGCTGGACCGGCTCGCCGAGCTGGGGGCGGACGTGCTGATCAACTCCCGCGAGGAGGACTTCAGCGCCCGCATCTGGCGGGAGACCGGCAAGCGCGGGGTCGACGTGATGGTCGACTACACGGGGGCGGACACCTGGGCCGGTTCGATCCGCGCCACCCGTCCCGGTGGTCGCGTGGTGACCTGCGGCGCGACCAGCGGGTACGAGGTCAGCCAGTTCCAGCCCTACGTGTGGGTCCGCGAACTGGACATCCTGGGCAGCAACGCGTGGAGCAGGGCCGACCTCCAGGGCCTGCTGGACTCCGTGGCCGCCGGGACCCTGGACCCCGTCATCGACTCGGTCCTGCCGTTGGACCGGGTGTCCGAGGCGGAGCGGCTGCTGGAGGAACGGCTCGTCTTCGGCAAGGTCATCGTCACGCCGTGACCCGCGGGCGGACAGGTCCTGGTTCACCGGTCCCGGCCACTCGGTCGGTCACCACTCCTGGGGAGGGAGGTGCGGCGCCCCGCCCGGCGGCGGGCGCGCCGACCACGCGATGAAGGGCACACGGGACACCGGTGACCCCCGGGCCGCGCTGAGCGGGCGGCCGGCCGCCGTCGAGCACAACCTCGGTTGGCGCCTGATGTCGGACGCCGTGCTGTCGACGCCGGACGCGGTGGCCGTCGAGCAGGGCGAGACGAGTCTCACCTACCGCGAGTTCGACCGGCGGGTACGGCGAACGCAGGACCTGCTCGCCCGGCTCGGCGTCGTCCGGGCGAGCCGGGTCGCGCTGTTGTTCCACAACGACCACCGCTACCTGGAGACCTTGTTCGCCGCGATCCGGCTCGGCGCGGTGGCGGTGCCGCTGAACACGCGGGCCGGTGCGCCCGCGCTGGCGCACGTCATCGCCGACTCGGAACCGCTGGTGGTCGTGGCCCAGGACACGCTGGTGGACCGGGCCACGGAGCTCGTGGCGGAGAGCGGCGCCGGCGCCACCACCGGCCGGCCCCTGCTCGTCGGGTCGCACGGCACCGACGGCTGGTCGGTCCGGGAGCTGGCCGATCCGCCGGCGCCCGCCGACCTCGGGTTGGGCGTCGGGGACGGCGACGGCCTGGTCGCCGCCGGCTACCTCGGCGCGGACGAGACGGTGACGACCCTGACGATGGCCGAGTTGGACGACGGGGTGAACCCCGTCGCGGTGGGGCCGGACGAGGTGTGCATGCAGCCCTACACCTCGGGGTCGACGGGTCGCCCGAAGGGGTGCCTGCTGACCCACGGCGGGCAGCTGTGGAACGCCAGGGCGAACCGGGACTTCTGGCGGTTGGGCCCCGACCAGAAGGGGCTGATCACCGCCCCCCTGTACCACAAGAACGCGATGATCTGCGTGGTCAAGCCGGCGCTGCTGTCGGGCGCGACGATGGTGGTCAACACCGACCCCGACCCCCGCAGCATCCCCGCCGAGGTGGAACGGCACCGCTGCACCTACACCACCGGTGTTCCCGCCACCTACGAGATGCTGCTGGCCAGCGGCTCCCACCTCGGCCGGGACCTGAGCTCACTCCGGTTCGTGGTCTGCGGGTCGGCACCGTTGAGCGAGGAGTTCAGCCGCCGGATCACCGCGGGGCTCGGGGTGCCCGTCGTCGAGGCCTACGGTCTGACCGAGGGCGGCCCGCAGGTGCTGGCGACGCCGAGGGACGCGATCCGCACCGGCAGCGCGGGGATTCCCGTGCCGGGAGCCGAGGTGCGGTTGGTGGGGGTGCCGGGCAGGGACGGGGCCGGCACCGACGCCGGCACGGACTTCATGGTGCGCACGGGTGAGGTCGGGGAGATCTGGGTCCGCAGCCCGGGCGTGGCCCTCGGTTACCACCGGCTGCCGGAGGTGACCGCCAGCCGCATCACCCCGGACGGGTGGTTGCGGACCGGTGACCTCGCCTGGCGGGACGTGGACGGCTACCACTACGTGGTGGGGCGCCGGGACGAGATGATGCAGGTGGGGGGCGAGAACGTGTACCCCACCGAGGTGGAGCGGCTGGTGCTCGCGCTGCCCGAGGTCACCCAGGTCGCGGTGGTGCCCGTCCCGCATCCGGTGAAGGGCCAGGTCCCGGTGGCGTTCGTGCGCGCGGAGGGCATCACGGAGGAGGAGATCCGCCGGCACACCCTGGAACGCGGCGCGCCCTACGCCCATCCCCGCCGGGTCTGGTTCCTGGACGCGCTGCCGCTGGGGGCCACCGGCAAGGTGGACCGGGCGGCGCTGGTGCGGATGGCCGAGGAACGGTACGCGCCACCCACCGCGTGACCGGCCGACAGCCCCGGGGACGGGGCCGGGGATGTCACCCCGGGTCGCGGGAGTGCCGGTCGCCGGGCGGGGTACCCGGGTGGCTGGACCGAGCACGCGTGCCGGGAGGGCAGTCGCCATGACCTTCGTGACCGTCGCCGAGGAGAACAGCACCACCGTCGACCTCTACTACGAGGACCACGGTCCGGAGGACGGGAAGCCGGTGGTGCTCATCCACGGGTACCCGTTGGACAGCCAGTCCTGGGAGAAACAGGTCCCTCCGCTGCTGGCTGCCGGGCACCGGGTCATCGCCTACGACCGGCGGGGCTTCGGCAGGTCGAGCAAGCCGACCTCGGGGTGCGACTACGACACCTTCGCGGCCGACCTGAACGGCTTGCTGCACGTCCTCGGCCTCCGCGAGGTGACCCTGGTGGGCTTCTCGATGGGCAGCGGTGAGGTGGCCAGGTACCTGGGCAGCTACGGGTCCGAGCGCGTGGCCCGCGCCGCGTTCCTCTCGGGGCTGCCGCCGTTCCTGCTCAGGACGCCGGAGAACCCGGACGGGGTGGACCAGTCCGTCTTCGACGGCATCCGGGAGGGCGCCGTCCGGGACCGCTACGCGCACTTCGCCGAGTTCTACCAGAACTTCTACAACGTCGACGAGAACCGGGGTCATCGGGTCAGCGACGAGGTGTTGCGGGCCAACTGGGTCACGGCGACCCAGGCTTCGCCCTACTCCTCGGTCGAGGCCATCGACACCTGGGTGACGGACTTCCGCTCGGACATCCCCAGCGTCGACGTGCCGGCGCTGATCGTGCACGGGACGGCGGACCGGGTGCTGCCCATCGACGCCACCGCGCGCCCCTTCCACTCGCTGCTGCCCCGGGCGCGCTACGTCGAGGTGGAGGGCGCCCCGCACGGCCTGCTGTGGACGCACGCGGCCGAGGTGAACGCCGCGTTGCTCGACTTCCTGCGGGCGTGACGGCCGCCGCCGCGTGGGGCATCCGGCCTGCGGGGCGGGCGGGGGGCGGGGTCGCGGCCGGCGGGACCGTTCCCCCGCGCCGGCGGGGACCGCCGCCTCCGAGCGCCGACCGGAATGGGAGGGAACACCCGCCCGACCGCCGGTCCGCCTCCCGCACCGGGGGCACCGCGCGGGCGGTGCTCGGCACGGCCCCCGGAGCACCCCGGGGGCCGGCCGCGGTGCGCGCCTGTCAGAGCCTCCCGGACTTCATCGCGCCCACCAGAGCGGCGAAGCTGTCGCGGTCCACGACGAGAACGCCGCCCGAACGGTTCTTGGTGTCCCGGATACCGACGACCCCGGGGCCGTTGGCGACTTCGACGCAGTCGGACTGCCCGCCGCTCCGCCGGGACTTGCGCCAGTCACTCCAGCCCGGCGCCAGCGGGGTCCGGGGTGGCACGGTGTGGTGCATGCTCCATCCTTTCGATCAGTTCGCCGATCAGTATTCGCGAATCCGAGGGACTGACCGCCGACTGCTGGAGACTAGCGGCCCAGGAGCGGAACTCGTCCACTTCGGCTTGGTCGTCCTGACCGTCGAGAAACACTCCGGAGTTCCCGTGTTCGAGGTGCACGACGGGAGCCGCTTTGGGAAATTCGAGCACCACGAAAGATCCTTCGAGCAGTGCGGTGTATCCAGCGCCCACGGGAACCACCTGAACGGTGATGTTGGGAAACTCGGACATCCGAACGAGATGGCGGAGTTGACCCGCCAGCACTTCGGTTCCCCCTACTGGCCGGTGAAGGATGGCCTCGTCGATGAGGGCGGTGAACTGGAGAGAACCGTCGGTGAGAACGCGCTGCCGGCTGAGCCTGAGATGGACGCGGAACTCCCTTTCACTCGGTGGATGACCGTAGGCGGCCATGATCGAGCGAATGTAGTCCTCTGTTTGGAGTAACCCTGGCATCAGAAGGGCGGAGACCGAGGTGGCCGACACCGCGGTGCGCTCGAATTCGATCATCGCCGTCACCTGAGCCGGAAGTCCGGGAACGCCGACCGCGAGCCATCGGGGTTGTTGGGCGTCGCGGGCCATCTGAATCAGCCGATCGCGATTCGACCCCGTCACCCCGAGCACGGTCAGGATGGAGGCGACCTCTTCCGGAGAGGCCAGCCTCTTGCCCGTTTCCGTCTGGCTGATGGTGGGCTGCGACAAGCCGACGGCCTCGCCCACCGCCTTCGCGGTCAACCGTGCCGCGGCACGGAGCTGGCGCAGTTCGGCGCCCAGCGCCCGCGCCTGTGCTCGATAGGGGGTGCTTGCCATGTCGATCACCCTAAAGAGGGGCGCCACCGGCACCAATACGCCCGTTCAGGGAGTTGCTCGTATTGTCAATACGCGAAAGTATTGGCAATACGCTCGTCTCTCGACCTTCGGAGGGGACCGCGGTCGGCCCGTGTCCCGGGCGCGCGGGCAGGGAGCCGACTCCGCGTCCGCCCATGGTGCGTCGAGCCCTGACCGCCCGGGGCCCCGGGGTCGGAGGGACGGGCGACGGGCACGAGCACCGGGGCTCCGGGCGCGTCCCGCGAAGCCGAGACCTCCCAGTGGACGGAGCAGCCAGGAATGACGACCCTCGACCTCTCGCCCGCCCCCGCCCACATCAGGCACCAGTGGTACCACCGCGTCCTCGGCTGGGACCTGGACCGGCAACAGTGCTCGACCGCCCAGGTGGAGCTGGACGAGTACCGGACGGTGGTGATCGTCCGCCTCGCCTCCACCACCCTGGGCACCATCGGCGTCTCCCGCGACACCGCGCGGGCGATCGCGGCGGCGATCAGGTCCCGGGACACCGAGCACTTCGCGGTCCTCCGCCAGCACGGGGACTCGTGCCTGCTCGCGCTCTCCCCAGCCCGGCATGACGACGGGGTGATCGTGCACCTGGTCGGGCAGCGGGCTCCCGACTGGCGGATCGGTTTCGACTCGGCCGCCGCGTCATCCCTCGCCGAACTGCTGACGGCGGGGGCGGAGATCATCCGGGAACGCCTGCCCTGAGGTCACCGGGGCGGATGACGCGGCCCCGCGTCGGTCCGCGCCAGCGGGCACGGCCCGCGCTCGACGCGGCCCGGGTCGGCGGAGGCCGACCGGGCCCACGCACCGGCGGGTGCCGCCGGGGAGAACCGGGCGGCACCACCCGTTCCCGCCGTGCCCCTGACCCGCGTGCTCGCGTTAGGGGTGGACTCCCACGCCCCCGCATCGCCGGGGCCGGAACGGAGGCGCTCCCCCGGACCGTCCCTCGCCCCAGGGGCGCGCCGACGAACCCACTCCGGCGGACGTGCTCACGGGCGGGGGCGACGCGGTAGCCCCGTCAGTCGGTGGCGGTCGCGCGTTCCCCCGCCGGGTCGCCGACGGCCGCCCGCCCCTCGACGCCGATCGCCGGACCCAGGTAGCGGACCAGCATCGCCTTGATCTCGGTGAGGAGTTCCCGGCGCCTCGCCTCGTCCGCGCCGAGGAGCATCGGCATCATGGTGCGCACCGTGCCCACCGTCATCGTCGCCAGCAGCTCGCGCCGCTCCCTGGTGAGCTCGGGGCACCGGTCGCCGAAGAAGCCCGCGATCCGCTCCACCGTGCCCTGCTGGAGCCCCGCGGCGACGGCGGCGAGCTGGTCGGGGAGCGCGGAACCGTAGAACAGGGGCCAGAAGGCGGGCTGGGAGACCTTGAAGGCGAGGACCGCGTCGAGCAGGCCGTCCACCAGTTCGGGCAGCGGACGCCCGGCCGACTCCGGCGTCGTCCTGGCGGCCCAGAACTCCCGGAGGCGTTCGCCGTAGCGCACGGCCAGCTCCTCGACCACCTGGTCCTTGTTCCGGAAGAACTGGTACAGGGTGCCGGGTGAGACGCCGGCCCTGGCGGCGATCGCGTTGGTCGTCGCCTCCGCGTAGCCGACCTCGGAGATGACCTCCTCGGCCGCGTCGAGGATGGCGGCCATCCGCGCCAGCCCCCTGGCCTGCCGGCGCACCCCGCCGGCCTCGGCCCGGCCCGCCGTCCCGGCGCCGCGCTCGGCCCCCGCGTCACCGGCCGGCCGGGCGGCTCGATCCCGTGGCATGTCCCTCCTCGCGCACGACGACTTGCAAACACGAGTGATCGCTTGTAATTTGCGTCCACCCCCACAAATACGAGTCTTGATTCGCATTCGTGGTCTGCTTCCAGCCTAACCGGAGGACCGAAGCCCGTGCCCCACCACGACGGCGGCGGCCGTTCAGCCGAGCCCGCCACCCCACTCCGCACCGAGGCGGCTCCCGACGCGCACCGAGGACCACGCCCGTCCTCCACCACCGGGTTCCAGCGGGGAGGTCGCCGGTGAGCACCGCGCTCGACACCCCCGCTCCCCGCCGTCACCCGACGAATCCCGCACCTGGCCCGCTCCACCGGTTGGGACGGTGGCTCGCCCACCACCGGCGCCGGGTGCTGTGGGCGAGCCTCGCGTTGACCGTGCTCAGCGGCGTGCTCGGCGCCACCGCCGTCGGGTCCTTCGCCCTGTCGAGGTTCGAGGCCCCCGGCTCGGAGTCCGACCAGGCCGGCCGGGTGCTGGCCGAGCGCTTCGACACCGGCAGCCCCGACCTCATCCTGCTGGTCACCCCCGAGTCCGGGGACGTCTCCACCGCCGAGATGCGGGAGTACGGCCTGGACCTGACCGGCGAACTCGCCGACCACGACGGCGTCGCCGAGGCCTACTCCTACTGGACCCGAGGCGGGGCGAACACCCTGGCCAGCCGCGACGGGCGGCACGCGCTCGTGGTCGCCCGGATCCCCGGCGACGCCGATCACGTGCGTTCCACCGTGCTCCCCGGGCTCACCGAACGCTTCGACCGTGACGACGACCTGGCCTCCGTCCGCATCGGCGGCGGGGAACAGGTGTTCCGCGACGCGGGCGCCGAGGCCAGGTCGGACTTCGTCCGCGCCGAACTCATCATCTTCCCGCTCGTCTTCGTGCTGCTCGTACTGGTGCTGCGCAGCGCGCTGGTGGCGCTGCTGCCCCTGGCCGTCGGGGTGCTGGCCATGCTGGTGGCCCTGTCGCTCCTACGGATTCCGCTGCTGTTCAGCGAGGTCTCCACCTTCGCCCTGAACCTGACCCTCGCGATGGGGCTCGGCCTGGGCGTCGACTACGGGCTGATCGTGATCCACCGCTTCCGCGAGGAGCTGGGCGCCGGGGCCTCCGTCTCCGAGGCGACGGCGCGGACGCTGGACACGGCGGGCCGGACGGTCGTGTTCAGCG
Source organism: Actinoalloteichus caeruleus DSM 43889 (assembly GCF_000429185.2). Taxonomy (GTDB): domain Bacteria; phylum Actinomycetota; class Actinomycetes; order Mycobacteriales; family Pseudonocardiaceae; genus Actinoalloteichus_B; species Actinoalloteichus_B caeruleus. The sequence goes on from NZ_AUBJ02000001.1 coordinate 2,635,479, forward strand.
GGGTGACCGTCGCGGCCTCGCTGGTGGTCCTGCTGGTCCTGCCCTTCGACTTCCTCCGGTCCTTCGCCTACGCGGGCGTCGCGATCGTCGCCGGCGGGCTGGTCGGCGCCCTCGTCGTGCTGCCGGCGGTGCTCGCCTCCCTCGGGCACCGGGTCGCCGGACGGGCGAGGACGGCACCGGCCCCGGTCGGCCCCGAGGCCGCCCTGCCCGGAACCGCCGGCCGCTGGTACCGGGCGGCGACCGCGGTCATGCGGCGACCGGTGCTCTTCGGCGGCGTGGCCGTCGTCGCGCTCCTCGCCCTGGGCGCCCCCGCGCTCGGCCTCCGCTTCGGCCTCCCCGACGATCGGATCCTGCCCCCGGAGACCGGGAGCCGGCAGGTCCAGGAGGTGGTGCGCTCGGAGTTCGCCGCCGAGGAGGTCGACGCGCTCCAGGTCGTGCTGCCCGACGCCGGCCCGCTGGCCGCCGGGGGACCGGAACTCGCCGACTACGCGGCGCGCCTGTCCGAGGTGCCCGGGGTGGCCAGGGTCGATTCCCTCGCCGGCTCCCACGAGGACGGCCAGTTGGTGGCCACCGACCAGGCCGAGCCGGAACGCTTCGCCGGCGAGGACGCCACCTGGTTGTCGGCGGTACCCGACCTGGAGGGGCTGGAGGAGGACGCGACCGGGCTGGTCGAGCGGGTTCGCGACGTGCCCGCCCCCTCGGAGGTGCTGGTCGGCGGCTACCCGGCCGAACTCGCCGACTACCGGTCCACCGTGGTCGAGCGGCTTCCGCTCGTGCTCGCGCTGATCCTGCTGGTCACCTTCGCGATCCTGTTCCTGATGACCGGCAGTCTGCTGCTCCCGGTGAAGGCGACGGTGCTGAACCTGCTGAGCCTGTCGGTGATGTTCGGTGCCCTGGTGTGGGTGTTCCAGGAGGGCAACCTGGCCGGGGCGCTCGGGTTCACCGCCACCGGTTCGCTGGAACCGAGCATCCCGATCCTGATGTTCTGCGTGGCCTACGGGCTGTCGATGGACTACGAGGTGTTCATGCTGTCCCGGATCAAGGAGGAGTACGACCGCACCGGGGACAACGACGCGGCCGTTGCGGTGGGCATGCAGCGCAGCGCCCCGCTGATCACCGCCGCCGGGTTGATCCTCGCCGCGTCCTTCGCCGCCTACGCCTCGGCCGGCGTGATGTACATCCAGATGCTGGGGGTGGGGGTCGCCGTCGCGATCCTGGTGGACACCACCCTGATCCGGGCGGTGCTGGTCCCGGCGTTCATGCGACTGGCGGGCCGGGCCAACTGGTGGGCGCCCGCGCCGCTGCGGCGGCTGCACGACCGGATCGGGCTGCGCGAGTCGGTCTGACCCGGCAGCAGGTGCCGGGGGTCGGTCGTCACGGCCGACCGGCCCCCGAGCCGCTCAGCTGGCTTCCGCGCCCGCCTCCGGGCTCACCAACGATCGCCGCAGCCGACCGCTGGCCGAGTCCATGTGCGCCCGCATCGCCGCGCCGGCCGCCTCCGGGTCGCGGGACCGGATGGCCTCGAAGACGGCGGTGTGCTCGGCGAGGGTGGTGGCGGTGGTGCCGTCGGCCCGCACCGCGCGGGCCACCCACACCTGGAGCAGGGACCGCACGCTGTGCAGGATGTCGCTGAGGACGGAGTTCCTGGCGATCTCGGCGGTCTCGAGGTGGAAGGCCACGTCGGCCTCGACGAAGGTGGGCACGTCGTCGACGGCCTCCTCCATCCGCCGCAGGTGCTTCTCCAGGCGGTCGATGTCCTCGTCCAACGCCCTGGTGGCGGCCAGCTGGGCGGTGATGACCTCCAGGAACTGGCGCACCTCCACCAGGTCGTGGGTCCGGGGCTGACCGAGCATCAACCCCCAGTTGATGGTCTGGGGCAACAGGTCGGAGGTCGTCTGCCGCACGTAGGAACCGGACCCCGGCTTGATCTCGATGATCCCGAGGATGTCCAGCGCGGAGAGTGCACCGCGCACGGTGGACCGCCCGACGTCGAGGGCCTCGGCCAACACCCGCTCGGAGGGCAACCGGGTTCCGGGCGCGAGGCGGCCTTCGGCGAGCTGGTCCAGCAGCCGCTTCGCGACCTCGCTGACGGTGGACTCGCGGGCCACCGGCCGCAGCAGCTCCTCGAACCGTGGCTGCGTCGTCTCGGGCGTCATGGCCGGCCCCGTCCTGACCGGGCGGGTCGGCGGGGGAGCAGCGTGGTGGTGACGGCGTCGATCACACCACTCACGTCCTTCCTGAATCGGTCGCGGAGCGGATCGCTCCGAGGTCGGTGGCGAGTGCCTTCTGGTAGATCCACAGGTCACCGCCGTAGGCGAGCAGCCGGAAACCGCGCTCGACGAGGTCGGTGGCCTGGGGAACGCTGGTGGGCATGAAACCGGCGAGCTTGCCGTGGTCGGCGGCGGCCGAGGCGACCCGGTCGAGGGCCGCCAGGTAGTCGGGGTGGTCGAACCGCCCGGGGATCCCCATCGAGTTCGTCAGGTCGAAGTGACCCACCCACAGCACGTCCAGGCCGTCGACGGCGGCGATCCGCTCGACCTCCTCCAACCCGGCCACGGTCTCGATCTGCGCGATCACGACGGTGTCGTCGTTCGCCCTGGCGATCGTGTCGAGGAAGTCGCCGGCGACGTAGTCGTCGTGCGCGATGCCGAAGGCCGCGCCCCGCACACCGCGCGGCGGGTAGGCCGACCAGGCCACCAGGCGGCGCGCCGCCTCCTCGGACTCCACCATCGGCGCCATCACCCCCCGCGCGCCGAGGTCGAGCGCGCGGCTCACCGCGCTGCGGTCCTCGGCGGAGGGCACCCGGACCCAGGCGGGGATCCCGGCCGGGCGGGTCGTGGCCAGCAGGCGGCCGATGGTCTCCCAGCCCCAGCCGGTGTGCTCGGCGTCGAAGACGACGAACTCCGCGCCCGCGCCAGCGGCGAGGCGACCGATGCCGTTGGAGTCGAACTCGAAGACGAAGGTGCCCAGGGCCACCTGCCCGGCCCGCGCCCTGTCGATCACGTCGAGGGTCATGAGCGGGCCACCTTAGCTCCGTCGTTGGGCTGGTCAGCGGGTCGTGCCGTGCGGCGCGGCCCAGCAAACCACCGCTCGCCCGGAAGGGCAACCAACCAGTTGACCGGTCGCCGCCGGGAGCCGGCGAAAGTGACGTGACTCACCGTCACGGCCTACTAAACCGATCCGGTGAAAATTCAAGGTGGTCAACCGGTGACCAATTTCCGAAGAAGGGCTAACGTGTGCTCAGCCGTTCCGCGCTGCTGCGTCTAGCCCAGATGGAGGATCAGCAGCGGGCAGAGTTCACCGCCGAACGTGGGAGTTCGGTGAATCCGAGGAGTCAGCGTGGACACCGCCTCAACCGCGTCCGTCGAGCGCTCGGCGATCCGCAAGGTCGCCGTCCGACTCGTGCCGTTCGTCGCCCTGATGTTCTTCATCAACTACCTGGACCGGACGGCGATCTCCTTCGCCGGGCCCAACGGGATGAACGACGACCTGGCCCTGACAGCGGCCCAGTTCGGCTTCGCCTCCGGCGTCTTCTTCATCGGCTACATCGTGTTGGAGGTCCCGAGCAACATCGCCCTGCACAAGGTGGGCGCGCGGCGCTGGCTCGCCCGCATCATGGTCAGCTGGGGCGTCGTCGCGCTGCTGTTCACCTGGGTGCAGAACGCCGAGCAGCTGTACGTGCTGCGGTTCCTGCTCGGTGTCGCCGAGGCGGGCTTCTTCCCCGGCGCGATCCTCTTCCTGAGCCTCTGGGTGCCGACCAAGCACCGCGGCAAGATCCTCGCCCTGTTCTACCTGGCCCAGCCGCTGACCACGGTCATCGGCGCGCCGCTGGCCGGAGCGCTCATCGAGCAGCACGGCGTGTTCTTCGGCCTGGAGGGCTGGCGCTTCATGTTCCTCTGCGTCGCGCTGCCCGCCGTCATCGTCGGCGTGATCACCTGGTTCTACCTGCCCGACCGGCCGGCCGACGCGAAGTGGCTGACCAAGGAGGAGCAGACGTGGCTGACCACCGCCCTCGACAAGGAAGCGAAGGCCAAGTCCGCCGGTGGTGACGGCCAGGGCCACAGCATGAAGGCGGCGTTCACCAACGGCCGGGTGTGGGTGCTGGCCGTCATCTACTTCGGCTTCATCTACGGCCTCTACGCCCTGGCGTTCTTCCTGCCCACCATCATCAGCGGGTTCGAGGAGCAGTTCGGCACGACCTTCGACGTCTTCCAGCGGGGCCTGATCACCGCGATCCCCTACCTGCCGGCGGCCGTCGTCCTCTACCTGTGGTCGCGGGACGCCACCAGGAGGGGCGTCCAGACCTGGCACATCGCGGTCCCCGCCGTCGTCGGTGGTCTCAGCATCCCGCTGGCGTTGTTCATGAACTCCCCGGCCGCCACCGTCGCGGTGATCACCGTCACCGCCTGCGCGATCTTCGCGGCGCTGCCGAACTTCTGGACCGTGCCCTCCCGGTTCCTCACCGGGGCGGCCGCGGCCGCCGGCATCGCGCTGATCAACACCCTGGGCAACATCGCGGGCTTCGCCGCCAGCTACGTGACCGGTTTCCTCAACGACCTCACCGGCTCCTACGTCGTCCCCATGTTCGTGGTCGGCGGGCTGATGGTGCTCTCCGGCGTGCTGATGGTGGCCCTGAGCAGGCGGGGCGCCGTGGACCCCGTGGTCGACGGAACCGTGGACGACGACGCCCCCACCTCGACCCGCGCCGGCGGGCACTGACCGACCCGAGCCGGGCGGGGCCGGCCACCGCCCGCCCGCCTCTCGTTCCCCGCGGTCCGGAGGCCGCCAGCAGATGACTCGACTGTTCAACGACCCGTCCGACTTCGCCGAGGAGTCCCTGGAGGGCTTCGTGGCCGCCCACCGCCGTTGGGTGCGCCGCGTCCCCGGCGGCGTCATCCGCGCCACCCCCCGGGTCCCGGGGAACGTGGCCGTCGTCGTCGGTGGCGGCTCCGGCCACTACCCGGCCTTCGCCGGCCTGGTGGGACAGGGCATGGCGCACGGCGCCGCCGTGGGCAACGTCTTCGCCTCCCCGTCCGCCCAGCAGGTGCACGCCGTGGCCAGGGCCGCCGACAGCGGCGGCGGGGTGCTGCTGTCCTTCGGCAACTACGCCGGGGACGTCCTGCACTTCGGCCAGGCCAGGCAGCGGCTGCTCGACGAGGGCATTCCCTGCGAGGCGGTACCGGTCACCGATGACGTCTCCAGCGCCCCGGCACGGGACCGGGACCGCCGACGTGGCGTCGCCGGCGACCTCGCCGTGTTCAAGGTCGCCTCGGCCGCGGCCGACGCCGGCCTCCCCCTCGCGGAGGTGGCCCGGCTGGCGCGGCTGGCCAACGACCGCACGCGGTCCTTCGGGGTGGCCTTCGACGGCTGCACCCTGCCCGGCTCCACCGAACCGCTGTTCACGGTTCCCGCCGGCCGGATGGCCGTCGGACTGGGCATCCACGGGGAACCGGGTATCGGCGAGCAGCCGATGCCGACCGCCGACGAGCTCGCCGAACTGTTCGTCTCCACCCTGCTCGCCGAACTCCCCCCAGGCGTCGACACCCCCAGGGGACAGCGCGTCGGCGTCATCCTCTCCGGCCTGGGTTCGGTGAAGTACGAGGAGCTGTTCGTCGTCTACCGGCGGGTCGCCCAGCTGCTCGACCGGGCCGGCCTGGAGGTCGTCGACCCGGAGGTCGGCGAACTCGTCACCAGCTTCGACATGGCCGGAGCCTCCCTCACCCTGTTCTGGTTGACCGACGAGCTGGAACCGCTGTGGACGGCCCCGGCCGACAGCCCCGCCCACCGCAAGGGCTCGGTGCCCAGGGTCGAGGGCGCGGACGACGACGAGATCCCCGACCTGGCCCAGGACGTCGTCCCGCCCGCCAGCGAGGAGTCCCGGGCCTCGGCCCGCACCGCGCTGGCCGCCCTGGCCGCCGTGCGGGACACCGTCGAGGAACACGCCGAGGAGTTGGGGCGCATCGACGCGGTGGCCGGTGACGGGGACCACGGCATCGGGATGCGCCGGGGAGCGGCCGGTGGCCTGCGGGCGGCGGAGGAGGCCGCCGCGAGGGACGCGGGGGCCGGGACGCTGCTGGCCAGGGCGGCCGACGCCTGGGCCGACGAGGCCGGCGGCACCTCCGGCGCATTGTGGGGCGTGGCCCTGCGGTCGCTGGCCGCCGTGGTCGGCGACGAGCAGCGGCCCTCCGCGCAGGCGGTCGCCGCCGGGGTCCGCGCCGCGTCGGAGGACGTCATGCGCCTGGGCGGGGCGGTCGTCGGTGACAAGACGATGGTCGACGTCCTGGTGCCCTTCGCCGAGACCCTGTCCAGCCGGGTCGAGGCCGGGGACGCCCTCGGTGCCGCGTGGGAGGCCGCCGCCGAGGCGGCCGGACGGGCGGCCGAGGGCACGGCCGACCTGGTCCCCCGGATGGGCCGGGCCCGGCCGCTGGCCGAACGCAGCGTGGGCACGCCCGACGCGGGCGCGGTGTCACTGGCCCTGATCGTGCGGGCCGTCCGCGACGTGCTCCCCGACTAGAGCCACCAGACGAGCCCGAGGGGCAGGAAGGAGACGCTGATGAGCGACAGGCTGCGGATCGTCGTCGGTTCCGACGACGCCGGCTACGAGTACAAGGAAGCGCTGCGGAAGGACCTGGAGGCCAACGACCTCGTCGCCTCCGTGCGGGACGTCGGCGTGGACGCCGACAGCCACACCCCCTACCCGAGCGTGGCGATCGCCGCCGCCGAACTGGTGGCCGCCGGGGAGGCCGACCGGGCCCTGCTGGTCTGCGGCACCGGGCTGGGCGTCGCGATCGCCGCGAACAAGGTGAAGGGCGTGCGGGCCGTGACCGCGCACGACAGCTTCTCCGTGGAACGGTCCGTGCTCAGCAACGACGCGCAGATCCTCACCTTCGGCCAACGGGTCGTCGGCCTGGAACTGGCGCGGCGACTGGCCAGGGAGTGGCTGACCTACCGCTTCGACCAGTCGTCCGCCTCGGCGGCGAAGGTCGCGGTGATCGGCGACTACGAGAACACCGGGACGGCCTGAGTGGACGCCAGCGCGGTCACGGTCGGGGTGAGCCTGAAGATGTACTTCGGGCAGGCCAGGACCCTGGACTGGAGCCGTCGGGTCGCCGACCTCGCCCGCACCCACCAGGCCGTGACCAGCGGCCTCGTCGAGATGTTCGCGCTGCCCGCCACCCCGCTGATCCCGCCCGTGCTGGCGGCCTTCGCCGGCACCGGGGTCGGCGTGGGCGCGCAGGACCTGTCCTGGGCCGACTCCGGCGCCTACACCGGCGAGACCAGCGGGACCTTGTTGCGGGAACTGGGCTGCCGCTACGCCGAGGTCGGACACGCCGAACGGCGGCGCCTGTTCGGCGAGGACGACCAGGTCGTCGCCGCCAAGACCGCCGCCGCCCTGCGCAACGGCCTGACCCCCGTGCTGTGCGTCGGGGAACCCGACCGGGTCTCCCCCGCCGAGGCCGCCCGCCGCTGCGTCACCGAACTGGGCGGGCTGCTCGCCGCCGCCGACCAGGACGGCGCACCGGGCCGGGTGGTGGTGGCCTACGAACCGCACTGGGCGATCGGAGCCCCCGAACCCGCCTCCACCGACCACATCGCGACGGTGTGCGCCGCCCTGCGCGAACGGCTCGCCGAGGACGCCTGCCGGGCCGGCAGCCGGGTGATCTACGGCGGCAGCGCCGGCCCCGGTCTGCTCACCGACCTCGGCACCGAGGTCGGCGGGCTGTTCCTCGGTCGCTTCGCCCACGACCCCGACGCCGTCGCCGCGATCCTCGACGAGGCCCTGGCCCTGCACGGCGCGGGGGCACGGGCCCGATGAGCACCAGCACGGCCCCGCCCGTGGAAAGGAGCACGCGATGGCGGTGGGACTGAGCACCTACGCCTACTTCTGGCGGCTGTCCGAGGCCGCGCCCACGCCGGTCACCCTCGCCGAGGCGGTGGCGGAGACCAGGGAACTGGGCGGCGACGTCTTCCAGATCTGCGACCACCCCCCGGTCGAGGGGCTGTCCCCCGGGCAGCTCACCGAGCTCCGCCGGGTCGCCGACGACCTCGGCGTCCGACTCGAACTGGGCACCCGGGGAGTGCGGCCGGAACACCTGCTGCGGTACCTGGACATCGCCGAGGCCCTCGGAGCGACCTTCGTGCGGTCCATGCTGAACACCGCCGACCACCGGCCGACCGTCGAGGAGGCGGTGGCCGCGCTGGGCTCCGCGCTCCCGGCCTTCGAGGAACGCGGCGTCACCCTCGGCCTGGAGACCTACGAACAGGTCTCGACAACCGACCTGCTGCGGGTGGTGAACGCGGTGAACAACCCCCGGCTGGGGGTGTGCCTGGACCCGGCCAACAGCGTCGCCCGCCTCGAACAGCCCACCGACGTCGTCGACCGCACCGCCGACCGGGTGGTGAACATCCACGTCAAGGACTTCACCTTCACCCGGTCACCGGGCTGGGTCGGTTTCTCCCTCACCGGCTGCCCGCTCGGCACCGGTCTCCTCGACTACCACCACATGATCGGCCGGGTCCGACCCGCCGAGAAGAACATCAACCAGATCGTCGAGCACTGGCTGCCGTGGCAGGGCACCTTCGAGGAGACGGCCCGGCTGGAGGACCAGTGGACGCGGCACAACATCGAATTCCTGAGGAGCGAGTGATGGCTACCGAGCAGCTGACCGTCGCGGTCATCGGCGCCGCCGGCAAGATGGGCCTGCGGGTCTCGGCGAACCTGGAGCGGAGCGACTTCCGCGTCCTCTACAGCGAGAACTCCCCGGCCGGGCGGGAACTGCTGGCCGGCAAGGGCCGCGAGGTCATCGACGGCGTCGACGCCGCGAAGGAGAGCGACGTCGTCATCCTGGCCGTGCCCGACATCGTCCTGGGCACGGTGTCCGAAGCGCTGGTGCCGGTGATGCGCCCTGGCGCGATCCTGCTGACCCTCGACCCGGCCGCCGCCTACGCCAAACTGCTGGCCCAGCGGGACGACCTGCACTACGCCGTGGCCCACCCCTGCCACCCCTCGGTGTTCCTGGAGCGCACCACCAAGGAGGAGTGGGCGGACACCTTCGGCGGCATCGCCGCCCCGCAGGAGGTCGTCGCGGCCATCGAGTCCGACGACACCGAACGTCGGGACGTCGCCGAGACGGTCATCCGCACCATGTACGCCCCGGTCGTGGACGTGCACTGGGTGACGGTGAAGCAGCTGGCCGTCCTCGAACCCACCCTGGTCGAGACCATCGCCTGCATGATCGGCTCCCTGCTCAAGGAGGCGTTGGAGGAGACGGTCACCACCGTCGGCGTCCCGGAGCCCGCCGCCAAGGCGATGCTCTACGGCCACACCCAGGTGGCGTTGGCGAACACCCTCAAGGGATCGAACCCGTTCTCCGAGGCCTGCCTGATCGCGATGGACTACGGCCGGGAGACCATCATCAAGGACGACTGGAAGAAGGTCTTCCAGGACGACGAGCTGGACAAGGTCATCGCCAGGATGCTGCGGATCAAGCAGATCAACCGCTGAGCCAGGCCCCCGCGCTCACCACGGGTCGACCGCTGCCCCCGGGTAGTCGATCGACGCGGCCAGCCGCCGTCCTCGGGGAGCCCCCGCGTCACCGCGGGGGCTCCACCGCGTCGTCAGGTCACCCGTTGTCCGGCAGGAGCACCGGCTGGTCCACCACCCACAGCCACGTCCCGTCCTCCTGGCGACGCGCGACCTCCACCGCCATCTCACCGGTGGTCAGCGTCGAGACCGTGAGCGCCAGATCCCCGCTCACCAGCGCGGGGTGTTGCCGGCCCGGCTCGAGCTCCGGGGCGGCCGCGACGAACCGCTCGTACACCTCGCGGATCTCCGCGTGCCCCTTCGAGACGGTGCCCGGCGGGAACGCCAGCACGGCATCCGGCTCGTACAACGCCACCAACCCGTCGACGTCCCCCACGTTGCCGCGCTCGATGAAGTACCTGCCCAGGTCGTTCGGTTCGGTGGCCACTGCCCTGCTTGTCATGGGAACAGCCTCGCAGCGAAACACGACACCTCCTGTCGTGCTTTCCAGTAGGTTTCCCGGGTGCGCGCCGACCGGTTGGTATCGCTGGTGCTGTTGCTGCGGCAACACGGCCGGCTGTCCGCGTCCGCGCTGGCCCGGGAACTCGAGGTGTCCACCCGCACCGTGCTGCGCGACGTCGAGGCGCTGTCCACCGCCGGGGTCCCGATCTACGCCGAACGCGGCCGGCACGGCGGTTTCGCCCTGCTGCCCGGTTTCCGGACCGAACTCACCGGGCTGAACCACGACGAGGCGCTCGCCCTGCTGGTCGTCGGATCGCGGCGCGGCGCGCAGGCCTTCGGCCTCGGGCCGGCGCTCGCCTCGGCGATGCGCAAGGTGGTCGACGCGCTCCCCGAGGGTTCCCGGGCCAGCGCGGCCGGCGCGGTCCAACGGCTGCTCGTCGACCCGGAGACCGATCTCCTCGAACGCCGGCTCGTCGCCGAGGAGGTGGTGCCCACCCCGGTGGTGGCCGAGGTCCGGCGGGCGGTGTTCGCCGGGAGCAGGCTGCGCATCCACTACGCGGCGGCGGAGCAGCCCCCGGCGTGGCGCACGGTGGACCCGATCGGCCTGGTCACCGCCCGGGACCAGGTGTACCTGCTGGCCACCAGGTCCGGCGCGGACCGCACCTACCGGCTGTCCCGGGTCCTGGCCGCCGAGGCGCTCCCCGAACCGGCGCGGCGACCGGACCGGGTCGACCTGGCCGGGGTCTGGCGGGAACGCGGCAGGCGGTTCCGCGCCGGCGGGCAGCAGATCACCGTGCTGGTACGGGTGAACCCGGCGCGGCGCGCCGAGTTGGTGGGCACCGCGGTGGCCGTCCACTCCGAGGACACCGGCCCGGACGGCTGGCCTCGACTGGAGGTGTCCTTCCAGGACGCCAGGCACGCCGAGTGGGCCTTGTGGCGGCTCGCCGCCGACGCGGAAGCCCTGGAGCCCCAGTGGTTGCGGACCTCCCTGCGAGACCGGGCCGCCACCCTCGCCGCCCGCTACGCCACGCCGTCCTGAGCACCGCCGGCCTCGCCGCCCGAACGTGCGCAACCCCCGCCGGTCAGCTCGAACGCCCCCACGGCACCCTCCCGGCCTGGAACGGACGTCGCCCGCGTCCCGGCCGAACGCGGCGCGCACTCACCCGGTGGTGGAGGGTCTCGACGCGCGATCGAGCAGCGCTGGGCATCGACGACCTCCACCGAGGCCACCTAGGAGTCCAGGCCGTCCACGGGCACCACCCCCGAGCACCACGGCGCCGTGGCGGCACCCCGTCCCGGTCCGAGCGGGTAATCGTCCACCCGCCCGACCACGACCCGGCGCCAGCGCATGGAGGAGCGCGGCCCTTCCACCGGGCGACGCCGGCCCACCCGCCCTACCGTGGGCTCGGCGGCGCACAGCGGCGGAGGTGGGGTGGCGGATGGAAGCCGAGATCAGGCTGCGAGTCGACGGCACCACGCACACGCTGCGGGTGGACACCCGCACGTCCCTGCTGGACGCGCTCCGCGACCGGCTCGGAAACACCTCCCCCAAGAAGGGCTGCGACCACGGGCAGTGCGGTTCGTGCACCGTCCTGCTGGACGGCCGGCGGATCACCAGCTGTCTCGCCCTGGCCGTCTCGCACGACGGCGCCGAGGTCACCACCGCCGACGGCCTCGCCCCCGGCGACACGCTCCACCCCGTGCAGCGGGCCTTCCTCGACCAGGACGCCTTCCAGTGCGGCTACTGCACCCCCGGCCAGGTCTGCTCCGTCGTCGGCATGCTCGCCGAGGCCACGGACGGCCGTCCCAGCCACGTCACCGGCGAACTCACCGGCCCCGTCCAACTGACCGACGAGGAGATCCGGGAACGGCTCAGCGGGAACCTCTGCCGCTGCGGCGCCTACGTCAACATCGTCGCCGCCGTGCGCCAGACCCTGGCGGAGGAGGCGCCGTGATCCCCTTCGACTACCACCGGGCCACCGACGTCGAGGACGCCGTGCGCACCGCCACGTCCCGACCGGACGCCACCTACCTGGCCGGCGGCACCAACCTCGTCGACCACCTCCGGCTGGGCATCACCTCCCCCAGCCTGCTCGTCGACGTGTCCCGGCTCCCGTTCGACGACATCGACCCGCTGCCCGACGGCGGCGTCCGGGTGGGAGCCGGGGTCCGCAACAGCGACCTCGCCGCGCACCCCACCATCCGCCGCGACTACCCGATGCTGGCCGCCGCCCTCCTCGCCGGCGCGTCCTGGCAGCTGCGCAACCTCGCCACCACCGGAGGCAACCTGCTCCAGCGCACCCGCTGCGCCTACTTCCAGAACCCGGCGACCCCGTGCAACAAACGGGAACCGGGCTCCGGCTGTTCGGCGCTGGCCGGCTGGCAACGCCACCACGCCATCCTCGGCGCCTCCGAACACTGCGTCGCCGTCCACCCCTCGGACATGGCGGTGCCACTGGCCGCGCTGGACGCCACCGTCCGGCTCACCGGTGCCCACGGGGATCGGGGAGTCCCCCTCACCGCCTTCCACCGGCTCCCCGGCGACGAACCGCGGCGGGACACCGTCCTCGAACACGGCGAACTCATCACCGCCGTCGACCTGCCCCGGTTGCCGCCCACCACCCGGTCGGCCTACCGCAAGGTCCGCGACCGGGCCTCCTACGCGTTCGCGCTGGTCTCCGTCGCCGCCGCGCTGACGGTCACCGACGGCGTCGTCCGGGACGTGCGCATCGCCCTCGGCGGCGTGGCCCACAAACCGTGGCGGGCCACCCGCGCCGAGGAAACCCTCCGGGGCGCCGACGCACGGCCGGCGTCGTTCCGGGCCGCCGCCGAGGCCGAACTCGCCGAGGCCGAACCACTCCCGGGATCCGCGTTCAAGACGACGATGGCCCGCGAGGCGCTGGTCTCCGTGCTGACCGGCCTCGCCGAGGAGGGAGCGCGATGACCGGCACGCCCCCGCCGGCCCCCGCCGAGTCGGGGCGGCCCCGGGAACGGCTCGACGGCCCGGCGAAGGTGGCCGGCCGGGCCCCCTACGCCTACGAACAGCCTGTCGAGGACCCGCTGTTCCTGTTCCCGGTGCGGTCGACGATCGCCCGGGGCCGGGTGCGGTGGGTCGACACCGAGGAGGCGGAGGCCGTGCCCGGGGTGGTGGCGGTCCTCACCCACCTCAACGCGCCCCGGTTGGCTTCCCGAGACGACCTGGAACTGTGGGTGTTGCAGGACGACGAGGTGCGCCACCACGGCCAGTTCGTCGGGGCCGTCATCGCCGGGACGCCCGAGGTGGCCAGGCACGCGGCGAGCCTCGTGAAGGTCGAGTACCAGCGGGAATGGCACGACGTGGTGCTCCGCGCCGACCACCCGGAGCGCTACCGACCCGACCACGTCAACCCGAGCTTCGACACCGACACCTCGCACGGCGACGTCGACGGGGCGCTCGCCGACGCGGCCGCCACCGTCGACCAGACCTACCGGACACCCGTCCAGCACCACGTGCCGATGGAGCCGCACACCACCGTCGTCCGCTGGCCCGGCGCCGCGGACCTCGGCGCGGTCGCCATGTACGACTCCAACCAGGGGGTGTCCCCCATCCGGAAGGTCCTCGCCCCACTGCTCGACCTGGACCCCGAGCAGTTGTGGATCCACTCGCCGCACGTGGGTGGCGCGTTCGGCTCCAAGGCCTCCCCGAAGGCCCACCACGTGCTCACCGCGCTCGCCGCCCGCCTCGTCCCCGGACGCCCGGTGAAGTGCGCGCTCACCCGGCAGCAGATGTTCGGCAACGCCGGGCACCGCACCCCCACCATCCAACGGGTGCGGTTGGGCGCCGACCGGCGGGGACGGCTGACGGCCATCGCCCACGACGTCGTCGAACACACCGCGCGGTTCAAGGAGTTCGCGGAGCAGACCGCCGTCGCCACCCGCACCATGTACGCCGCCGAGCACCGCCGGACCACCCACCGCCTCGTCCCGCTCGACGTCCCGGCACCGGTGATCATGCGCGCACCCGGGGAGGCGCCGGGCATGTTCGCCCTGGAGTCCGCGATGGACGAACTGGCCGTCGCGTTGGGCATGGACCCCGTGGAACTGCGGATCCGCAACGAACCCGACGCCGACCCGGAGAGCGGACTGCCCTTCTCCACCCGGCACCTGGCGCGGTGCCTGCGGGAGGGCGCCACCCGGTTCGGCTGGGCCGACCGCCCGCCCGCCGGGCAGGGCCGCCGGGACGGCGACTGGCTGGTGGGTGTCGGGATGGCCGCCTCGACCTACCCGCTGTTCCCCCAGCAGGGGTCCAGGGCGCGGATCCGCGCCCTGCCCGACGGCCGCCGGCAGGTGGAGATCGCCGCCTCCGACCTGGGCACCGGAACCTGGACCGCGTTGACCCAGATCGCGGCCGACGCGCTCGCGGTGCCGGCGGAGGCCGTCGACCTGGTCATCGGGGACAGCGCGCTGCCCGCGACCGTCGGCGCCGGCGGTTCCTCGGGGTTGAGCATCTGGGGCACCACCGTCGTCGCCGCCGCGCGGGCCTTCCGGGACCGGCACGGCGACGACCCGCCCGCCGGGGCGGAGGTGGTGGGGGAACTGCCGGAGAACACCGCCGTCGGCCGGTACGCGTTGCACGCCTTCGGCGCCCAGTTCGCGGAGGTGCGGGTCGACGCGGTCACCGGCGAGATCAGGGTTCCCCGGATGGTGGGGGTCTTCGACGTCGGACGGGTCATCAACCCGCGCACCGCCCGCTCCCAACTCATGGGCGGCATGACCATGGGGCTGTCCATGGCCCTGCACGAGGAGAGCGTGGTGGACCCCCGGTTCGGGCACGTGGTGAACGGCGACTACGCCGGCTACCACATCCCCACCAACGCCGACGTCGGCGACATCGACGTCAGCTGGCTGGACGAGCCCGACCCCCTGTACAACCCGATGGGCAGCAAGGGGATCGGCGAGATCGGCATCGTCGGCACCGCCGCCGCCGTCGCCAACGCCGTGTGGCACGCGACCGGGGTGCGGGTCCGGGACGTGCCCATCACCCCAGACCGCCTGCTCGGCCGCCACCGGTAGCCGCGCCGGGACCGAGCGCCCGCCCCCTGAGCGGGACCCGGTGGTCGCGCGACCACCGGCCTACCCGTCGGACCGCCCCACGCCACGCGGACGGATCGAGGACCTCATCCGGTCCCCTGGATCCCCGGCCGGACCACGCCAGGGCGCAGCCGCCGCCCACCAACGGCACCCCAGCTCGCCGGTTGACGACGTCCTCGACACGTCCGGGCGACGCTGATCAGCGTCTCCCCGGAACCGCTCAGAGCACCCGGGCCAGGGACGCCAACGACACGAACGGGTCGCTGCCCACCGGGATGAGCACCGTGCTCGTCACCCCCGCCTCGTGCAGCACGTCCACCCGCCGCCTCGCCTGGTCGGGGGTCCCCACCACGGCCAGCTGCCGCACCCACTCCGCCGGCAGTCGCCGGGCGAACTCGGCGCCGTCCGCGCACCCGTCGCGCAGGGCGACCACCTCGTCGGCGAAGGGCAGCGGCGCCAGGTGGGGCCGCCAGTCGGGTTCGCCGAGGGGCGCCAGCGCGGGGCGGACCGCCGCCACCGCCGCACCCCCGTCGTCGTGGACCACGGCCAGGTTGTAGCCCACCAGCCGGTGGGGGCCGTGCGAGGCGATGCTGCCGAGCGCCGTGCGCGCGTACTCGGGGGACACCGGTTCGGCCAGGACAGTCCCCTCGGCGACCCTCCCGGCCACCGCGAGCGAACGCGGCCCTCGGACCCCGGCGAGCACCGGCGGCGGAACGGCGGGAGGCGTCTCCAACCGGACGCCGTCCAGCCACACGTGCCGACCAGCCACGTCGACCCGTTCCCCGCGCAGCAGGGCCCGCAGGGCGACCGTGTACTCCTCCAACAGGGTGAGCGGGCTCGCCGGCCACGCCCCGACCTGCCGCATCCAGTCCGGCATGCCGTGACCGACGCCGATGTCGACCCGCCCAGGGAACAACTCCGCCAGCGTCGCCGCCTCCATCGCCGCGAACGCGACGCCGCGGGCACCGACCGGCAGGACCCCGATCCCCACCCGGATGCGGTCGGTCGCGGCGAGCACCGCCCCGGCCTGGGCGAAGCCACCCCGGAAACCGAGGTCCTCGACCACCCACAACTCGCCGAAGCCGAACCGCTCGGCCTCCCTCGCGAAGTCGAGGACCCGGCCGGCTGGCAGGTCACGGGGCAGCAACACCCCGGTGGCACGGTCGTCCACGATCATCCCCACTCCTCGATCGCGCCGGGCACTCTGCCCGACATGCTGGTCACCCGGTCCGCGTTCCGGCCGAGGCGTGCCCGACACCGTCATCGTCCTCCGCTGGCGGCCGGGTGGCGCCCGCGGCGAACAGGGCGCAGACCACCAGGACCAGCACGACGATCATCGCGTCCCGCAGGCCGACGTGGTCACCGAGGAAACCCAGCAGCGGCGGGCCGACGAGGAAGGCGACGTACCCGGCGGTGGCCACGGCGCTGACCCGGGCGGTGGCGTCTCCCCCGCCGTCGCCCGCCGCCGAGATCGCCAGCGGGAACCCGAGCGACACCCCCAGGCCCCACACGACCACCGCGCAGGCGGCCACCACCGGGTTGTCGACGAACACCACCGTGGCCAGCCCCACCGCACCGAGGCTGGCGCTGGCCCGCACCACCGCCACCCGGCCGAAGCGCCGAACGACCACCGAACCGCAGAACCTGCCGACGGTCATCGCCGCGACGAACCCCGTGTAGACCAGCGACCCGGACGTCGGGTCGAAGCCGTGCCCGTCGACCATCAGCAGCGGCAACCAGTCGTTCGCGGCGCCCTCCGCGAGGGCGATCGCCAGGGCGACGACGCCGATCAGCAGGATGCGGGAGTCCCGCCACACCTCCCACTGGCGGCGCGACGCGGCCCGCAGGCCCCGGGTGGCCGCCGGTGGACGCTGGCCGAAGCCGGCGGGCACCGCGCGCACGGCCAGGACGGCGGCGGTGGCGCAGAGCCCGGCCACCCCCGCCAGGTGCACGGCGACGGGGAAGTCGACCGCCGTGAACCAGATCCCGAGGAGCGCGCCGGCGACCGTGCCGAGGCTGAAGGTGCCGTGCAGGGTGGGCAGCAGCGGCCTGCCCTGGAGGCGTTCGACCTCGGCGCCGTCGATGTTCACCGCGATCTCGCCGGCACCCATCCCGAGGCCGAACAGCAGCAGCCCGAGGAAGGCCACCACGGCGGAGGCGAGGAACGCGGCCAGCCCGATGACCGCCAGGCCGGCGATCATGAGCATCATGCTCACCGCCGCGACTCGGCGGGTGCCGTACCGGCGGACGAAGGTGGCGGCCGAGATCACCCCGGTCATCGAGCCGATGGAGAGACCGAACAGCACGAGGCCCATCTGCCCGGTGGTGGCGTCCAGCTGGTCGCGGATAGCGGGCGTCCGGGTCACCCAGGAGGCGAGGGAGATCCCGGGTATCGCGAACAGCACCAGCAACGCGAACCGCCGCCGGGCCGTCTCCCGGTGCTCGGGGGGCACGACGGTCCCCTGCTCGTCAGCAGCCATGACAGCGAGTGCACCTCTCGGTTCCACGGGGCGGGTTCCGGCGGGCGGAGTTCCCAGGACGACACGGGAGTGTACGGTCGTACACACACGCGGTGTACGAGTGTACGCACGAAGCCGTGGACGTGGAGCGGACCTCGGTGACCACAAGCGGTCAGCCCGTTACCCACCGTCCCCGGACAGTGCGATAGGGGCACACCCCGCCGGACCAGCGCGTCGACCGGACGCCGCCGGCCAGACGCGGGCACCAGCGCGGGGACCGCCCCCTCAGCGGACGCGCCGTCCCGCCCCTCCTGCTCCGTGCGGGCTCACCTGGTCCACCGAACGCCCGGACCTCCTGGTTCACTGCGGTCGCGCACCGGCTCCGCCCCTCGCCCGGGTCCGCGGGCCCAGACCTGGATGGCCGGCCCCGCACGGGCTCGCCGAGGGCGCGCGGCCACGTCCGGGAAGAGGGCGCGGCCACGTCCGGGAAAATGCTGCGCCAGGACCGAGGACACCTCGACCGGCGGGAATGGCCCAGGCGGCCGCCGCCAGGGGAGACCACAGGACGATCGGGCCCGCACACCGGGCCGGGGACGGGTGGAGCCATGACGACCAGACGTGTGGACCCCGAACGCCGCGACCGCATCATCACCGCTGCCCTGGACCTCATCGCCGAGGAAGGCGTCGCGGGGACCTCCCACCGCAAGGTCGCCCGGGCGGCGGACGTGCCCCTCGGCTCCATGACCTACCACTTCACCGGCATGGACGAACTGCTCCGCGAGGCCTTCAGCAGGTTCGCGGGCGCCGTCAGCGCGCGGATGGACCACCGGCTGGGCCGGGCCCGCGACCGCGAGGAGGCCAAGGCAGCCATCGCCGACATCATCCACCACCACATTTTCGACACCGCCCGGAACCTCGTCCTGACCCACGAGCTGTACACCCTCGCGGCCCGGAAACCCGCCTTCCGCTCGATCACCCACGACTGGATGCGGCGCACCCGCCACGCCCTCGAACGGCACTTCGACCCCGACACCGCCCGCCAGCTCGACAGCCTCATCGAGGGACTGACCATCCAACACGCCCTGGGCACCGAACCCCTGGAACGAGCGTTCACCGTCGACGCCATCGAACGCATCAGCGGAGGGTCCACTCCCAGCCCCCCTGGTTCCTGAGCGCCCCACCGACTCCGCCCTGGTCACGCCACCGCCCTGGTCCGCCACGCGACACCGTCCTGGTCGCGCCACGCGACACCGTCCTCGTCGCGCCACGCGACAGCGTCCTGGTCGTCAACCGGGGTGAGATCGCGCTCCGCGTCATCCGCAGCTGCCGGGAACTGGGCATCCGCACCGTCGTGGCCCACTCGACGGCGGACGACGACCCGCCCGCCACGCGGGCCGCCGACGCGTGTGGGTGCGGAACGGACCAGGTCCCGCCCCGCCTCAACCCGGACCGCTCCACCGACCGTCGCACCACCAACCCGCTGGCGCCCAGCACCACCGCTCGACCCGGTCGCCAGCACCCTGAGGCCACGCCCGCCGACCACCGCCGCGCCTCCCCCCTGCGCGCTCGCCCCCACGTCGCCCGGCCCCCGCGTGGACCTCGCGGTCGCCAACTCCCCCGCTCGGTCCGCAGGACCTCGCCCCCGCAGGCCCTCCCCGCCACGTCGCCGAGCTCCCGCATCGCCCGCGCCTGGCGTGCCCCTTCGCGCGGCCGCCGGAAGCCACCGCGTGGCCGGCTCTGCCCCTCCCCCCACCTCCGGCAATCGAAGACGGTGGGCGGAGCGGCACGGTGGGCGAAGCGACGCCGGTCCGACACCGCCAGTGACCTGGGCGGCGCACACGACCCCGCGACCGCCCCCGGCTCGACTAGGCTCCCGCCGATGAGACGGAAGGCCAGGTCACCGCTGCCGCAGCGCAACGGGTTGGACGCGGCGCGGCTGCGGCTGCCAGCGGACGGCCCGTGGGCGACCCTCCGCGATCACCTCGTCGACCGCCTGCCCCGAGTCGCCCCCGAACGCATCGACGCCCTCTTCCGGGAGGGAGGCTTCGTCGACCACTCCGGGCCGCTCGCCCCGGACAGCCCCTTCGTCCCCCACGCGGTGCTGTGGTTCCACCGCGACCTGCCGGAGGAGGTGCCCGTCCCCTTCGAGATCGGGATCGTGCACCAGGACGAGGACCTGCTGGTGGTCGACAAGCCGCACTTCCTGGCCTCCATCCCCCGGGGCAGGCACATCCTCCAGACCGCGCTGGTGCGCCTCCGCGACGAACTCGACCTGCCCGACCTGGTGCCCGCGCACCGCCTGGACCGGGTGACCGCCGGCCTGCTCATGTTCGTCGTCCGCCCCGAACTCCGGGGGGCTTACCAGACCCTCTTCCGCGACCGCGTGGTGCACAAGGAATACGAGGCCGTCGCGCCGCACGACCCGGCCGTGGAACTGCCCAGGACCGTGCGCTCGCGGATCGTGAAGGAACGCGGCGTCATCACCGCTCAGGAAGTGCCGGGCGCCCCGAACAGCGAGACCCGGATCGAACTCGTCGAGCACCGCGACGGCCTGGGCCGGTACCGGCTGCTCCCGAGCACCGGCCGCACCCACCAACTACGCCTCCACCTCGCCGGGCTTGGCCTGCCCATCCTCGGTGACGACTTCTACCCGATGCTCACCGAGAAACCACTGGACGACTTCACCCGACCACTCCAACTGCTGGCCAAGGCGTTGTCCTTCACCGATCCCGTGACAGGTCGACCACGCCGTTTCGAAAGCCGCCTCACGCTCGGAGCCTGGGACGACTACGAAACCTGGTCCGGGGGCCGACACGACCCGCGCCCCACCCCGTCGGCGAGCCACCCATGAAAGCGGTCTGGATGCTGACCTTCGGCGCCTCCGCCTACCACTCCCACTCTCCGCGATACCGTGTCTCCGCACCGTGCGCACCGCCTCAGCTCCACCGCCCGGCAGGTCTTCCTCCGCGTGCGAGTCAGCTTCGAGAAGGCCTCGTACGACAGCGCGGAGAGACAGCGGACGACCGCTGGGATGCTCCGACCCACGGGTGAGGAGCAGCCGCAGGTCCGAGTACGATTTGCAGCGAACCCCCCGGGTCTGATGTCAAACCTCGGGTTCGCTGCAAAACAGCCACGAAAAACGCCTCGCGGACAGCCTCCACCTGCGCCTTTACTCTCGGGTCCTCATCGCCCCTAAGAGGGGTCACAACGGCTTGGGCTCCTCCTGCTGGTCTCCCTTCTCCTTGTCCTCATCGCCCCTAAGAGGGGTCACAACGTGCGGGGGCTTCCTGCTGTGCGTGGCAGGTCAGAGTCCTCATCGCCCCTAAGAGGGGTCACAATCCGATGCGCTTGTGCCAGCTGTCTTCCGCACCGCGTGGTGGCCTTCATCGCGCCTCGTCGGGGGCCGACCAGGCGTAGCGGCGTCCAGGGGCCAAGCCGTGACGGCCTGAACGGTCAGCGGACGTCCGAGCGAGGAAACCCAGCGCGGGAAGGGTGTTGGCCAGCAGACGTGAGGCATCCGCTCTTCATGCTCGCTTCCGGTTCGGGCGCGGACAGTGGTACTCCGCGCCCGAACCCACGGCAGGCGCCTGACGCGGGACGGCGTTGCGTCGGCGGTCAGCGGTGCCCGGAGGTCAGCGGCGGATCCACCCGAAACCGCCGGAGTTGCGGGCACCGAGGCCCCAGGCCCAGAGGGCCCGGAGGGAGTCGGGCTCGCCGTGCACCCGCACGCTCACGGTGGCGCCGGCCTGGCGGCCACGCCCGATGGCGAAGGACCTCTTCGGTCCGGTGGGAGTGACCTCGCTGAGCTTGATGTCGGAGTCGAGCTTCAGCGTGTCGAGTTTGCGTCGCAGGTTGTGGAGCAGCGCCTCGGCGAAGCCCTCCTCGTAGGGCAGGACGTTGGGCAGCGATGGCCGCCGTCCGACCTCACCGCCGGCGGTTCGCGGGGAGTTCGGCGGCAGCAGCCGCAGGACCACCGGTGTCTCGGTGGCGAAGTCGGCCACCCCGGCATCGAACGCGGGCGGGGCGAGGAGGTCCGCGCCCTCGATGCGCAACGCGGTCCCTCCCCAGTCGAGCACCTTCCGCCGCGTCAGCTCCTCGTGCCACGACTCGGCGAGTCCCGGCAGCGGGCTTCCGAGTTCGAGATATCCGAGGCCCCGAACGGCGTAGGTCCGCGGCACCCGGGGCGCGTTCGGGAAGACGGGCGCTCCGTGGCCGGCCGGCATGGGAGCGTTCGAGTCGTGCAGCCGGGCACCGAGTTCCGGCGCCGTCGCCGCGAGCAGGTGGTAGATGAGCCCTCGGCCGGGCCTCAGCACCTGGTCCCAGGGGATGCGCGTGGCCTGGCTGCTGACTTGGAGTCGGACCCTCATGAGGTGGCGTCCATTGCCGAAGGGTGGTCGAAGTCGAGGAAGGTGACCGGGGCCGCACCGGAGATCTCGAAGAAGTCCACGGTGAGGGTGTCCAGGAGGGCGTGCCCGGCGTGGCGAGGTGATCGCAGCCGGGCTGGCCGGCGCTGGACCGTCACCGGTTCGCCGGCACCTCCGCCGGCGACGTTCTCGCGCACGTTTAGCAGGCCGACGTAGGCGTGGTCGTCGTCGAACCTGAGCCGTGCGTAGTGGCTCCCGTCGTGGTGCCGCGCCCAGAGGTGGGTGGCGATCGGTGGCGCGGCCGGGGCCTTGCCGAGATGGATGCCGTCCAGGTCGATCCACAGGCACACGTGCTCCGTCAGGAGCTCGCGAGCCTGAGCCCACGGCAGTCGTCCCCGTCCGTCGAGCAAACCCGTGAGCTGGTTGTTCACGATGCGCTCCGCTCGCTCGTCGCGGTGGCGTGGAGCACGCCACTGGTGGTGAGGGTCTGGACCGCCTCGGCGCGCAGTGCCTCGACGGCCCCCGCGTCGTGGGTGAGTCGGAGCGTGCCCAGCCCTCGGGTAGTGGCGGTTCCGACGCCGAGCAGCCCGTCGTGGATGTCGAGGCAGGCCAGGGTGAGAAGGGCGGTGACGGCCGGCGGCACGGGACCCAGGGCGTCGACGGTCAGGTCGAGGGTGCCAGAGCGGACCACCTGGCGGCAGTAGAGCGCGGAGGGACGGGCTCCACCGAAGACGCGGTCGAGGGCGACGTGCCGTTGCTCGACGACCTCCGCCCCGACGACCGGGGAGTCCCGGAAGACCAGCAGGCCACGACGGCTCGCACCGTCTCCGGGAGCCGCCGCGCCGAAGGCGCGGCAGACCAGGCAGGTCCCGCAGGAGGGTCGCTTCGTGTCGAGGTCGACGACCGGGGAGCAGGCGGCTGCCCCCAGCGAGCGGAGGATGTACTCACAGCGCGAACGCAGGAGTCCCTTCCAGGTGCTGCCGGGCACGACGGGTGCGCCGTCGGGGGCGCGGAGGAGGAGCGCGACGTCGTTCTGCCCGCCCCTGCTCTCGACCTCGCCGTTACCGATGTGCAGACCGTCCACGACGGACCAGGGGAGGTGGAGCACCGGCTCAGGAGGTTCGGGTGTTCGTAGCGGCACGACCTCCGTGTGCTCCTCGGCGAACAGGTCGAGCCCGCCCCGGGTCAGCCACGCTCGCCGCCCCGACGGGGTGTCGAGGTCGAGCTGGCCGCGCCGGATCTCCTCGATTGCGCACGTCCCGTGGCCGATCGTGCGGCCGCCGCCGATCGTGGCCTGCCAGCTGAGGAGCGCGTCGATCAGTTCGTCGCCGAGGTCGACGTCGTCCAGGCGGAAGTAGGCGGTGACGCGTGTCCCGGCGGGTAGGTGTTCGGACCGCCGGAGTGGTCCCGCCGCCGCCGCGCCGCGCTCCCGGTCGATCGCGGTACGCGTCCGGTGCACCGTCTCGTCGTGGTCGACGCGGGTGCCCAACAACCACAGCGCCGACGGGTGCGGGGACTCCTCGGTCGCGCCACCGAGGAACGTCTCGGCCCGGTCGCCGAGATGGGCGCGCAGCGAACCGGCGAGGGAGGTGGCGGGAACCCTGGGAATTCCTTCGGCCGTGCGGGCCAACGGGAGGGCGGTGCCGAGCAGGAGACCGTCGTCGTCCTGCTGGAGGAGTTCTGGTGCGGCGATGCCCCCTGGTGAGGTGAGTCGCAGCCGGACCGAGACGAACAGCCGTGCGGTCATCGGTTACCTCCTCGCAGCTGGATCTCCAGTGCGGCGACGACCTCGGGGATCCACGATTGTTTGCTGCGCATCAAGCCGTCCAACAACTTTCGCCGGTGTTCGTCGAGGGCGTGGAACACCGGCCGTCCGAGGATGTGGTCGACCGAGGGAGCCTTGTCACTGTGCGACGCGAAGTGGTAAAGGCGCAACTCCTTGAGGATTCGCCGGCCGTGCCCGGTCCTGACCAGCATGGCGGCGAAGGCCGCGGCCTTCGCCCTCGACGATCCGTCGGCGTGGTCCTCCGCCGTGACGGGCGGCGGCTGCCACCGGTCCAACTCGATCCACCCGAGCCCTTCGGCCCGCCGTAACCCCACCCCGTGCTCCAGCAGCCTGGTCAGGTCAGTCGGGTCCGGATCGTCCGACAGTTCCAGGACGTAGGTGGAACCGGCGGTGACGGCGTGCTCCTCCGACTTCGGCAGGTCGGTGGCCGAGTGCCAGCCGGTCAGCCGCTCTCGCCGGACCCAGTGCCGGGTGATCTCGACGTCGACCCCCAGCAGCTCGCGCAGCACGGACAGGTCCGGGACGTCGCTGGGCCGACCGGCGGCGTCGACGAACACCCCGGGGGAGACCAGCCGCAGGACCAGTCGGCGCCCGGTGGCGGTGGGCGGGGCGGCGGTCCCCGGAGTGGCCTCGTACCGCACGAGCCCCGAGGTGCTGCGGCCACCACCGAGCAGCAGGGGTCGGCTCGCCGACAACCAGGAGGTCTCGGTGTCCCTGGTCAGTATCGTGCCGAGGAAGCGCCGTGGCGTGCCGCCGTCGCGGTGGTTCAGGGCCTCGCGGGTGAACAGTGCGCCGTCGCGTGCGGTGCCGTCCGGGTTCAGCGCCACGCGGGTGCGGTGCACGACGGGGTCGTCCGCGCCGACGAACTCGACTTCTCCCCGGCCCGCACGCAGCGGCCCGTCGCACTCCGGGCAGTCGGTTCCCTCCTCGTCCCACGCCGTGTCGACGACGACGTCGGCGCAGGCTGCCTCACTGAGGTAGGAGCAGCGCAGTACCGAGAGCGGCACCACGGAGGATCCCTCCGCGAACAGCGGGGAGAACCGCACGCCGCGCTCGAAGGTGTCCCGCAGCTGGTTCCGGAGGTCCGGGTCCCCCGCTGGCTCGCCGTGTTCGGCGATCCACGCCGCCGCCAGGGCTCCGCGCAACACCGATCCCGGGACGTGCCGGTGGGTCCGGGTCAGGTTGCCGACACTCTCCCCCACCCCGAGGGACAGCGGTTGTTCAGCGGTGAGCATCACCTCAAGCATGCGTTCCTCCCGGCCGTGCGGCGCGAAGCGCCTCGAACTCCTCCAGCAGGGCATCGTCGATGGCCCCGTCCCTCGGGCGGAGGCTGACCCAGCCCAGCCCCCGTCGCCGGTCTCCGCCGAGGTTGTGCACCCCGGCGGCGGCACAGGCGAGCACGATCTGGTGCCGTCGACGCGCGTCGGCGTCCAGCGGGCGGATCGGGAGCAGGGAGAAGCTGGCACTGGGGCACCACACCTCGTCGGACAGGAACAACCCGCCCTCGCGCGCGGTGTTCGTGACGGGGTCGATGGCGATGCGCGCGCGGTGGACCACGACGGGGTCGATGGTGAACGCCACGGGACCCCAGTGCCACGGCGCGGCCCGGTGCTGTCCGCCGGACGCACCGAAGACCTCGGCGACCAGGTCCGGGCGGGTGGGCAGCAGCAGTTCGGCGGAGGCACGCATGACCCCCTTGAGCGAGCTCGGGGGGAGGAGGTCGTCGGGATCGACGGTCTCCGCCACCCCGAGGTGCGGGGTGCCGGTACCGACGCGGAAGGGGCCGTGGAAGGTGATGTCGATGTCCATCACCACCACCTCGCGATCCGCAGTGCGGTGTCCAGGCCCAGTCGCGTCGGTGAGTCGCCATCCATGCCGGCGGGGGTGTGCTCCGCCTCGCGTGCGGGATCCGAGCCGCGCCGTGGGAGGAACGGCGTCCCCGCCGTGACGCCGACTCGGCGGCTGTGCGCGAGGGCCGCCTCGGGGCCGCCGTCGGCGAGCGCCAACGCGAGGTTCTCCCGGAACGAACGCGGCGCCCTGGCGAGTTCGGTCAACTCGTCCTGCCTCTGCTTGAGTTCGTGGAGGGGGACCACGCTGCCCTCGTCGTGGCGCCCTTCGGTGGTGAGGTCGTGGAAGCACAGCCACGAGGAGCGACCAGCGCCGGCCCGTTTGCCGCGGGCGAGGGCGCTTTCGGCCAGCGCGACGATGGTGGTGAAGGACTCGTCGTGCCGGGCGAAGACCATCGCGGCGGACATGGTGGGAGCGGAGATCTCGACCTCCAGGTCCAGCCCCCGCACCAAGCGCGACATCCGCTCGTTGAAGCCGGCGAGCAGGGCGCGGGCGAACTGCCAGGCGTGGTCGGCGGGAACACTCACCAGGACGTCGTCGCCGCCGAGCACGTGCAGGATCAGCGGCAGCGACCGGCCGGGGATTCCCCGAACCGACATGGTGGCCTCGGCGAGTGCCTCGAAGGTGGCCTTCGACAGTTCCAGAGCCAGCTTGTCCCGGGTCAGGTGGGCGTTTTCCGGGGCACGCAGCCGTTCGGCCGGGATGTTGGCGAGCTGGCGGAAGAAGGCGCCGATCCGGTTGCCGTCCGCGTGGATGACCGCGATCCGCGTTTCACGCCGCCCCATGCCAGCCAGCGCCTCGAACCCCCCGTTGACGGGTTCGCGGTTCAGACGACTCGCGAGTCTGCGTTCCCCGGTGCGGCTGGCCGACAGCGACCGCCACGATTCCCGCTCCACGCAGTCGGCGCACACGTTCCGCTCGGCGTCGTCGAGGGTGGCCGTGGTGACTGCGGGGTCGATGCCGCACAGTCGGCAGAGCGCGGCGAGGGGCAGCTCTGCCACGGTGGGCAGGTCCACCCGGCTGCGGCCGCTCAGGATCGTGGGTCGCATCTGCTCGGCGTAGGCGGTGACGTAGTCGAGGTCGGTGGCCCAGACGACCTGGAACTCGGCCCCGGGCAACCGTCGCCGGAGCGCGCGCAGCACGACGGCGGAGACACGGTCGACGTCGTCAGGCGAGTCCAGTTCGAGGCTGACGACACCATCGATCTCACCTGCCTCCGCATTGAGCCAGGCTCCGGTCCCGGCCAGCGCCTCGGCGGCCACCGACCGCATGTCGACGAGTGCGGCGCTGGCCGTCCGCCGACCTCGAAGGGTGGGCGTTCGCGCGAGGTAGCGCTGGATGCGCACCGCGGCGATGTCCAGGTAGGTGCGCATCAACGGCCCTTCCCTTTCTGGGCCTGCCGCCCCTTCTTGCCCTGGTTCCCCGCGCCCTGATGACGCTGGCCACCTGTGGAGGGCTTCCGCTGCTGCCCCTTGCCCTGTGACGGCAGGGTCGTACGGCGTGCTCGGGGAACGAACTGGGCCTCGGCGGGTGCGGTGATGTCGGGGAGGACGGTCAGCGGCATCGCCTCCTTCCTCGTGGCGACACCACGCGACTCCTGCCAGAACTCGAAATCCGGTTCCAGGTCGTCCGGGTGCAATTGGCCCGACCGGAGGTCGCCCTTCGTCGGGTAGTAGACGTAGCGTGGGTCGACGTGGTCCAGGGTCAACGCGGACGTCAGCATCGGCCACACACCGCGCACCCCCGGGTCCGTGGCCTCGACGAACGCGGCTATGGCGTCGGCGACCGCGACGGTGGAGGCGGTCTCGCCGAGGTATCTGCCGCGCGCCGTGTGCGTGGTGAGGGTGAGGACCTCGCCAGTGCAGCTGCCCAGGCCCAGCGGACGGGCGTGGCCCACGCCGAAACCGATGCGCTTGGCCTGGTCGGCGACCTCCAGCACGAGGGCCGGGTCGAGTGAGGCGAGCAGACCGCCGAGTTCGGCCAGGTCGAGGTTCTCGAAGGAGACGGTGATCCGGAAACGCGCGCCCGGCTCCAGGCACCGGCCCCGGACTGACTCCTTCCCGAATGCTCCCGATTTGGCCGCCGGCATCGTCTCGGTGGGTAGCCGGAAGTAGGGGCGGCTGGTGTAGTCCTGGGTCAGCCAGTAATGCTTCCGGCCACGGAACTGCCTAAGACCCCGACCATCCTCGTCGTTGTCCAGGCGGGAGCCCCACTCACGGAGCGCGAGCTCCCCCTCCGGCGCGTGCTGCCCCTTGCCCCTCGGGTCCAGATAGGCCTGCCCGGCACCGGGACGCGGAGTGCTCAACATCGGGAAGCGCCGGACCTTCTGCCGGACCTCGTTCAGGGGAAGTCCGTCGGAGAACCGCAGGTGGCCCCGGTAGGAGCGCTGCCGGGCGCGGTACTCCGCACGCTCGGTGTCGCCTGTGCCCGCCTCGGGTTCGGTCTCGCTGGCGTCGACGGAACCGAAGACTCGGCAGGTGGGACACAGATGACCAGCATCGGAGCAGGCCAACAGTTCAGGAGGCACCCGGTCGCCCGCCGCGCCAGAACCCGGGTGGCGCCAGATCGCGGACGCGGCGAAGTCGAGGATGTCCGCGTTCCGCCGCCGTACCCACAACACCTGGCCGGGGTAGGCGGACCGCCCCACCGCGTGTCGGTACCCGACGAGACGCTGCTGGCCGGTAGGACCGGAGAACCGCACCTCCCGCTCCCGGTCGGCGGTGGCCTCGCCCTGCTCCCGCGCGTCACGGCGTGCCTGCCGCAGGTCGTCGGTGTCCTCGACCAGCCGGAGGAACCGCTGCCAGGCGTCGTGGGCATTGTCCTCGAGCGCGTGCTCCTTCTTGCCGAGCAGGCCAGCGGCCACGTAGTACCGGTGGGACACGTCCCGCGCGGCGGCGTCGGTGACCAGGAGAACCCAGTCGGTCCCCGGTTCGACGTCCCCGAGAGCCTTGATGACCCGGCGTCCCCGAGCGCTACTCCCCCTCGAGTTCCGAGCGGAATCGGTGAGGCTGACCGTGGCGCCCGTGACGACCTTCTCCGCGCCACCCAACACGTCAGCCAGCACCGTCGATTCGATCCACACCACCTCGTCGCAGAGCCGGAGCTTCCTGGGGCAGCCGTGCCGCACATCCGAGACCTGGGCCAGGGTCCAGCCTTCCCGGGCGCCGGCAGCGGTGGAATGGGCGTTGGCAACCTCGTCGCGGTAGGTGGGCACGAAGTCCGAGTCGAAGACGCGGAGGCACCCACCGACCAGGTTCTCGTGCAGGTTGCGCACCACTCCCGCCACCGTCGATCCCGGAATGAACGGTGTCCACTCGCCGGTGTCGGGGTCGCGCCTGTTGGGGAAGACCGCGACGTCGTTCTCGACCTCACCGGTCGCCAGGTGCAACGGGCTGTGGTTCGTCCAGACGGCCTCGACGTGCCCGGAGTACCTTTCGCACCCCTCATCGGAGGAACCGAGGAGGGCATGACCCGCCGGCCGCCGACGGAACGTTTCCGGGTCGACCCGCGCGAACGGCACGAAGGTGTAAGGGTTGATGACGCTGGGAATCGTACTCGCCTCCCTTCGAGACAGTGGAACATGTCGAGGACACGACGGGCCGGTGTGCCTGCGCGGCGCGAGGAGAGCGTGCCTCACACCGGATTCCTGAGCGGGTTCCGCCGACGCCGGGTCAGCGCCTCATCGTGGTAAGTGGATTCGGCGTCCACGCCGAATCCACTTATCGACACAGGCCGAGCACAGACTGGGCGCGTCATCCGAGGAAGAATTTTCCCGGCTACCAGCGAACCGGACAGCACGCGAGCCGAGCGGTGGCGCGTTTTCGCCCGTTCCGAACTCGCCGCGCAGCCGAGGGGACTCCTGGAGTGTTCGGGATATCTTCCCGCAAGCCGTCACCGAGCGGCCACATCCCCAGTTCGGACAGGACCAGCTCCGCGACCGAGATCAGTGACTGATTTTCTTGACGCTTTCCATCGTGGTCATGTTTTCACACATCACGACACCCACCCCCTGGAACGGGCCTACTGGATCGACCGCGTCGAGCCCCCCTGAGCTGACGCGACCAGGCAACCCTACCGGATGGGCGAATTCGGGTCGGTCATCGGGTTCCACGGCGAGAATAATTGCGTCGGCAATATCCCGACGACCACTTCGGAGCCGTTCTGATATCGCTGCGGCACGGCCCACGCCTGGCCCTGGAACCCTTCCGAGCCGGGACCGCGCGGCACGTGGGCCTCCGGTCGACCTGCCCGGTTTCCCGTTCCTCCAGATGACCATCGAGTCACGGAAATCGCCTTCCGAAATGAGATCCTCGGGACAGCGGCGGCGGGGAAGCACAATCTCACACCCCGGATCCCACCCCTTACCCAGGACCCACTCACCAGGAACATCCTCCCGCTTCTGCGTGCACCGACTTCCGGTACCGTGATTCTCGCCGCGTCCCGCGTGGTACCGCACCCACTCGGCCCCGCACGGGAACCCGAATCCCTCTCTGGCCTGGGCCACACCGCTCTGCCCGCCACCACACGGAACGAGCTTCCACACTCACTGGCGGAACTTCCGGGGACGGCAGGAGGGAAAGAGCGTGACAAGGATCGACGGCGGAGGATTCGTCGATCGGTCGGCTCACGACATGCTGGAACCAACTGCCCAGATGGAGGGCTTCGGTGACGAATTCAGGAACGACGAGGTTGGCTGGGCTGGACGTGGTCGGCTCCCCCGGTGGCCTTGACAGCACGACCGGGCGCTGGGCCGTGGTGGCCGACGGCACGGCACCGATCGCGGTGGGAAGCGTGGTCGCGGGCGGGTTCGGCGTTGAGCTCGCCAAATCCTTCATGGCGGACGAACCCGGGGGGCGGTGGTGGTTCGCCCTCGCGCTCGCCGGGGGACTGGGGCTCATCACCCTGGGGTGGTGGCTGCGGAGCCGGGCCCGCCGCCAGGTGCGGATTGGCATCACCGCCACCGCCCGCGATCCCCGCCGAGGCCTGATCGAGGCCGACCGACTGGAGCAACAGGCGGAACGCTTCAGCCAGAGCACGTGCACGGTGACCATGAAGACCAACGTCGAGTTGCCAGCCGACAGCCTCTGGGACCAGCCCCGGGTCGAAGCGCTCGCCGACGAGACGATGACAGCGATCAGGATGGCGGAGAACCTCACTCCGGACGCCACCCGGATCAACCTGATCCCCACCATGCCGCTGCACGTCGCCTTCTGGTTCGGTGCCCGGCTCGGGCAAACGCACGCTCGCGAGATCGTGGTGCACGCGATCCGGCAGAGCGATGGTGCCGTTCCCTACTTCCCGGCGACGACGCTGCGCACGATCGATGATGGCCCCGGGATCACACCGTTGACCGTCGAACAGTCGCAGTCGATCGAAGGCGGCGACCCGACCAGGGCCGCTCTCGCCCTGGACCTCCAGGGACGGGGGAAGGACTTCTCCACGCACGTGAAGGAGGCGTGCCGCCGCGACGGGATCGGTCACCTCCTGATCCTCGGGCACGACTCCAAGAGGTTGCCTGAGGACCGCGCCACCTACACGGGCGTGGTGGAGCAGGTCTGCCGTGTATGGCAGGACGATGCGCCTGACAAGGCGCGCACCGGGGAGTACGCGATTTTCCTCAGCGGCCCCGTGGCCATCGGGGTGGCTCTCGGAGCCCGGCTGGCCGCGCAGAGTCGAGGCCGCTGGACCGCCTACACCTTCGACAAGGACAACAACACCTACGAGCCGTTCCCGTTCCGCCCCCTCGCCGCCCACTAAACCGAGTAGGACCGGAAGTACCGGCCCGGCCACGGCGGCCGGGCCGATGCCCCGAATGCGCGCTCACGAAGGCGGTGCACCGACCGACGACAGTCCCAGCTCTCCGGCTCCCCGACCCTTCCCTCCGCGACTTCCTTACGGCGCCCAGTGCAGGACGACCTTCCCGACCGGCAACCCGCCCGATACACCGACGGGGTTCCACCGCCTCCACGAGACGCCGTCCACCCGACCCGCTCCCCGCCGCATGCTGACCCTCGGCGCCTCCGCCTACCACTCGCACTCTCCGCGATACCGTGTCTCCGCACCGTGCACACCGACCATCTCAGGCCCACCGTTCGACCAGGCACCACAGCGCCCGGCACGTCTTCCTCCGCACGCGAGCCAGCTTTCGAGAAGGCCCCTACGACAGCGCGGAGAGACAACGGACCCCGCTGGGATGCCCCGACCACGGGCGAGGCGCAGCCGCAGGTCCGCGTACCATTTTCAGCGAACCCCCCGGGTCTGATGTCAAACCTCGGGTTCGCTGCAAAACAGCCACGAAAAACCGCTCGTGGACAGCCTCCCACCTGCGGCTTTACTCTCGGGTCCTCATCGCCCCTAAGAGGGGTCACAACGCGAGCTCGGCCCACCGGTCAGCGTTGGCGGGTGACGTCCTCATCGCCCCTAAGAGGGGTCACAACCCCCGTCCACGTCGAGCAGGCGGGGCGCCGCCCACGGGTCCTCATCGCCCCTAAGAGGGGTCACAACCCTGGTACTCCAACGAGGCTGCTGGCGAGGATTGGTCCTCATCGCCCCTAAGAGGGGTCACAACCGCTGGACGCCTGCACGCACGACGGCATCCCCGCCGGGTCCTCATCGCCCCTGAGAGGGGTCACGACGTGCCTCGGCGTGGAGGCGTCACCACGGGGTACCGCCCAGGCTCGCTGGCCCGCTGTCGACGACGATCAGCTTGTCACCCAGGAAGCCGTCCACGTCTGGGCCCAGCCACGACTCGCCTGGTCGAGCACGGTGGAACCTGAAGGTTCCGTTCGTGCTGTTCGCTCCCACGATGCAGCGCACCGCGACGGGCTCGGGCAGCGCACGGACAAGCCGCACGACCTCCAGGGCGAAGCCCAACCCGTGCCGCGACATCCGCACCTGGTCCGCCTCGCTGATCACCGGCTCGCCGTCCTCCAGGCATCCGACATCGACGGGAACCACGTCATCCAGGTGGATCTCGTTCGTCGCGCACTCCCATGCGGTCAGATCCTCGGTAGCGGCGTGGGGTGCGTGAGCACGGGTCGCGCGTCGGGCGAAGACCAGGGCCGGGCCGGCCCGCACGATGCCCTCGTCCAGCACCTCGCGCAGCTCGGGAGCCAACTCCGCCACTGGGGTCGCGCCCGCCAGGCCTCCCGGCTCCAGGGCGCGGACCGCCACCTCGTTCATCCGGATGTTGAGCACGGAGCAGAGCCTGCCAGGGACACGCCGAAGGACGCACGCGAAGACCGGCCTGCTGCTGACCGGCACCGGATGCGCGCGATGACCTTCCCCCTCCCCGTGGGCCACGCCTGGGTCGCCTACGCGCCAGGACGTCGAAGCCGGAAGGGGACGGCCTCCTTCGAGGGAGCCATCCGCTGTCGCGCCAGGCCTGGTCCCGCTCGTTCCAGCCAGGTCCCGAACGCCATCGCCGACCGTCCTTCGACGATGGCGAGCGGGCACCGGACCGGTGACCGGGTGCGGTCGATGATGATGGTGACGCCCGTGTCGCCGCTTCGCGTGTGCCGACGGCGGTGTTCGTCGACCCCTGAGAACGGCCACCCGTCGCGGCGAGCCGAGGCCTCGATCAGGATTAGCCTGCCCTCCTGCGGTGGCATGGTGTCGGCGGCGGTGTGCCAGAACCCCCAACTCCCGACGACGCGGTCAGGGGCGGGTGCTGACGGGCGACCCGGACCAGTGCCCAGGCCAGGCCTCCGGGGAGCGCGCTTCGCCCACTGGGACCGGCGGACCGTGGTCACGGGTGGTGGGGCGCCACCCGAAGGACGGGTGCGCGTGCCGCGTGTGACGGTGTCTCGCGGGGCACCGAAGGGCCGCATCACCGCCACCTGGCGAACGTCGACGTTCATCCCGACCTCGATGCCGCGTGCGACGGTCCTGCCCAGCGATGTTCGGCAGCGGGGGCGTCAGGTGAGCAGGCGACGGCGGTAGCCCTCGGCGACCGCCGAGGCGCGATCACGAACGCCGAGTTTGTCGTAGATGTGTTGCAGGTGGGTCTTGATGCTCGCTTCGCCGATGAACAGGGCCGTGGCGGCCTCCCGATTCGAACTGCCGTTCGCGACCAACTGGAGTACCTCCCTCTCCCGGTCGGTCAGGGTGCCGCGGCCGGGCCTCCGAACCTGACCCATGAGGTGGTGGGTCACCGACGGCGCGAGCACCGGCTCGCCGCGCGCTGCCGCACGGACGGCGCGCGTCAGTTCGTCGGGCAGCGCGTCCTTCAGGAGGTATCCGGTGGCGCCCGCCTCGATCGCCGGCAGCACGTCGCTCTCGCTGTCGAAGGTGGTCAGGATCAGCACGCGGGTGTTCGGGGACCGCTCCCGCAGGGCGGCGGTCGCGGCGACGCCGTCCATGCCCGGCATTCGGAGGTCCATGAGCACCACGTCCGCTGCCAGCCGCTCCGCACGTTCGATGCCCTCGGCGCCGTCCCCGGCCTCACCGACCACGAGGATGTCCTCGGCGTCCGCGAAGGTGTCGCGAAGACCGCCCCTCACGATCGGGTGGTCGTCGACGACTACCAGACGAATCATCCGTCGGTCTCCCCCTTCGCTCCCGTGCCCCCAGGGGCGATCGCCGGCACGCGCGCACTGACGGATGTCCCTTCACCCGGTGCGCTCTGCACCTCCACGTGACCGCCGACCCCTCTGATGCGCTGGCGCATGCTCGTCAGTCCGAAGCCGGTGCCGACCCCGTTCGTGAAGCCTCGTCCATCATCCCGGACGTCCAGCAGCACCTCGGTGCCCGTGTACGACAGGGTGACACCGACACGCGAGGCCTCCGCGTGCTTGGCCACGTTGGTCAGTGACTCCTGCGCGACCCGGAAGAGCGACACCTCGATCGCCGGGCTCAGTGGCTCTCGGGTGCCGGTGACCTCCACCTGTGTCCTGATCCCCTGGTCCTCCGACCATCGCTCGGTCAGGGTGCGGAGCGCGTCGGGGAGGTGCGCTCGCCCGAGTTCCTGGGGGGCGAGTGCCCGCACGGACCGTCTGGCCTCGGTCAGGCTGTCGCGCGCGAGCCGCAGTGCGCGCGCGACGTGCTCCTCCGCCTCGCCCGGCGCACGCGCGGAACGCTCCGCCGCCTGGAGCTGCGTGATGATGCCGGCGAGCCCCTGGGCCAGCGTGTCGTGGATCTCGCCGGCCAGTCGCTGCCGCTCGTCCTGCGCCCCGGATTCACGGGCCTGGGCGACGAGTTGCGCGTGGAGCCCGGCGTTCTCGTGCAGTGCCGCTTCGAGGCGCTCGACGAGTTCCTCCCGCCTGCGTTCCTCGGGTTCGGTGTGCGCTGTCAGCAGGATGCCCACCCCGATCGCCGCCGTCTGCACGGCGACGATCAGGATGAACTCCGCGAGCACGTCGGGGGCCGGGTGAGCCCATACGCGCATGACCGAGCCGTTGAGGGCAACGGAGGTGGCCAGGACTCCGAGCACCCCCAACGGCCACGGCCTGAGCAGGTAGGCGTGAAAGAAGCCCGCGATGGTGAAGACGAGGAAGATGTCGGAGTACGTCATGAGGGTGACGCACGACGCCAGCAGCCCGACGAGGTAGATGCCCGCCGACGTGGGCCGCAGCGTCCTCCTCCTGATGGGCAGGGTGTGACCGAACAGCACCCACAGCACCGAGATCGCGACCAGCCCGAGGACGGCCGGACCGTCGGGCCAGAAGGGTTCACCGGAGGTGGGGAGCACCCACGAGAAGTGGATCGCGGTCGAGATCGCCAGCAGCAGCCACGGGCTGACCAACTGCAGGAGGTCCCAGACCCGGAGCTGCTCC
This sequence comes from Actinoalloteichus caeruleus DSM 43889, assembly GCF_000429185.2. Taxonomy (GTDB): domain Bacteria; phylum Actinomycetota; class Actinomycetes; order Mycobacteriales; family Pseudonocardiaceae; genus Actinoalloteichus_B; species Actinoalloteichus_B caeruleus. The sequence goes on from NZ_AUBJ02000001.1 coordinate 2,670,764, forward strand.
GCTTTCCAGGCCAACCGGGAGCGGTTCGCGATCGCCGCCTCTTGGCTGATGGCGGACTCGTGCGCCGCGAAGTTCAGCCGCTCACCCGTGCCGGCGTCCCTCGTCATCGACATCTACTCCCAGCGGAAGAGCTTGGCGGCGACCGCGCTCGCGGTCACCGCGATACCCGCCATCACGGCGATCTGCGGCCAGAAGGGCTGCCCACCAGCTGTGGCGGTGATCTGGCCCGCTTCGACGGACCACGCCGCGGTGAGGGCCTGCAGCCCCGGCGGTATGAACTCTCCGACCTCGCGCAGCACGTCGGGCATGACGACACGGGGCAGGAAGGCTCCCCCGAAGAACATCAGCGCGACGAACAGGAGGGTACCGAGCTGGTTCGCGGCACTGCTCGTTCGGACCACCGCGGCGGACACCATGCCGAGCCCGAGCAGCGCCGCGTAGCCGACGACGAAGGCGACGACGAACTCCAGGGGTCGTTCGGGCGGTGCGATGTCCAGTACCGCCCACGCGAGGAAGGTCATGAGCGCCGCGGAAACGACCACGGAGGCGAGCGCGACGATCATCTGCGCGAGCAGGACTCCCCTCGGATGCGCGGGAGTGGTCGACAGCCTGCGGAGGATGCCGCGCTCCCGGTACGTCGCTATCACCGCTGGGACGTGCTGCACGGCGATCATCACCATCCCGAACACCAGTGCGGTCGGCGCCCAGATGTCGATGTCCCGGAGCCCGCCGGTTTCCGGCGACGGCTCCCTGAGCGCCGGGATGGCACCCAGGCCGAGCAGCAGTCCCGTCGGGAACAGCACACCGAAGATGACGGTGGCGGAGTCTCGGAGGAAGAGCGTCCCCTCGACCTTGACCATCTTCAGGAGGGCACGCATCAGCCGACCCTCCTCGTGGAGTTCCCCGGGGACTCGGGAGCGCGTCCGGTGAAGGCCACGAACGCGTCGTCGAGGTTGCGCTGGTCGACGCGGAGATCCTCGGCCACGACCCGCGCCCTGGCGAGGGCCCCGGCGACGCTGCTCAGGAGCTGCCCCCTGCCGGTGACCAGCCAGCGGCCCTCGGTGATCTCGACATCGGTCACGTCGGGAAGATCGGTCAGAACACTCCTGTCCAGCGGTTGGGACACGCGGAACCGGACCTGCCGCGCCCCGCTCGACCGCGCGATCAGCCCAGCCGGTGTGTCCACCGCGGCGACCCGGCCACCGTTGATGACGGCGATCCGGTCGCTGAGGCGTTCCGCCTCATCCATGAAGTGCGTGACGAGGAGGATCGTGACGCCCGTGTCGCGAACCCGCTCGATGAGGCTCCAGGTGTCGCGTCTCGCCTGCGGGTCCAGTCCCGTCGTGAGCTCGTCCAGAATCGCGACTTCCGGGTTGCCGACCAGGGCGAGCGCGATCGAAAGCCGCTGCTTCTGCCCGCCGGAGAGGGCTTTGTACTGGGTGTCGCGCTTCTCGGTGAGCCCGAGGAGCTCCATGAGCTCGCGCCAGTCGGCGGGGTTCCGGTAGAAGGAGCTGTGGAGCTCGAGGGCTTCGGCGACCTTGATCGCGTCCGGGAAGCTGCTCTCCTGGAGTTGCACGCCGAGTCGCTCACGCACCTCCGCCCGGTCCTTGGTCGGATCGAGCCCCAGCACGGAGAGCGAGCCGGAGTCGGGCGTTCGCAGGCCGGCGATGCTCTCGACGGTCGTCGTCTTGCCGGCGCCGTTGGGCCCGATGATGCCGAAGATCTCCCCCTTCTCGACAGTGAAGGAGACGTCGTCGACGGCGACGTGCTGCCCGTAGCGCTTGTGCAGGTTCCGTACTTCCAGTGCGGTCACACCGCGAAGTCTCGGGCGCGCCTCGCCTCGCCACGCGTTGTAAGCCGATCACCCGTGGCACCGCGGTGGAATACCGTGCTCGGTCGCGACGGAGGCACGACAGGCTCGCCTCACAGTTAGCACTCTTCCCCCCACTTCGTTCCGCGCATGCACGGACCTACGACGACCAACCAACACTCACCAAGACGAGACGGAACGTTACTGATCCAGTACTGAGAGTGTCAATCGAGTGTGATCTGGGTCTCGGTGGTGGCGCAGGGAGGTCGCCGGTTCAGGATCCAACGGCGGCCCCGGCGCGTTCAGCCACATCGACGGTGTGGCGCAGCAACAGCGCCGTAGTCACCGGGCCGACGCCGCCCGGCACGGGTGACAGCGCGGCTGCTTTGCCAGTGACACCAGGATCGACGTCGCCCACCAATCCACCCCCTGGTGTCGGATTGGTGCCGACGTCCACGACGACCGCAACGGGGCCGACGTGATCTGCGGTGATCAGACGGGCGCGACCCACAGCCGCGACGACGACGTCGCCACGGCTGGTCACCTCGGCGAGACCGTGGGTGCGCGAGTGGGCGATGGTTACAGTGGAGTGTCGGTCGAGCAACAGGTGCGCGAGCGGCTTGCCCACCACAGTGGACCGGCCCACGACCACGGCGTGCTTGCCGTGCAGGTCGATGCCGTGGTGATCCAGCAGCTCCACGACGGCCTGCGCCGTTGCCGGAGCGAACGCGCGGAGCCCGGTGGCGAGCCGCCCGAATGACTCGGGGTTCGCGCCGTCGACGTCCTTCTCCGGGGCGATGGCTACGGAGACACGCTCCGAACGGACCCCGTCAGGCAACGGGGTCTGGAGGATGATGCCGTGGACACCGGGATCATCGCCCAGCTTGACGAGCATGCTCCGGATGTCGCTCTCCGTCGCTGTCACCCCGAGTTCCTCGACCCGTCCGGCGATTCCCACGGCGGCCGCCGCCTTCGTGATGGATCGGACGTACCAGGCGCTCGCCTCGTCATCAGTGGCGGTGACGATCGCAAGTCCCACTTGGACACCTCGGGCAGTGAGCGCCTGAACCCGTTCCGCAATGTCCTTTTTGATCTGTGCGGCGAGTACCTTACCCGAAAGGACAGTCGTCACTTCGAGATCCCTTTCAGCACAGCGGAGGTCACGCGCTCGGCCCGCTTGGTGATGACCTGGACTCGTGCGGCCTGGGCGGCCAGCGCGGTCCGGGTCGGCTCGTCCTTGATACCCGCCCGGTTGATCTCGATGTTGATTCGTGCCGTGACGGCGGCGGCCCTGGCCGCTTCGGCCGCGCAGGCGATGTCGGTGACGACGTTCCGGTTCCCGATGGGTAGCAGCCCCTCGGCGAGCCCGACAACGCGGTCGGTCAACTCGACCACCTCGACCGGCGGCGCGGCCGAGGCGACCAGTGCCCGCTCAATCGCCTGTCGTCTTTCGACCTCCTGAGGCTCCGTTCCGCGGGGAAGGGCGTAGGCATGGCCGACCGCCTCGAACGCGGCGGCATCGCGCGCGGCGACAGCCAGCGCAGCTTCGCGCACGTCATCGGACTCGGCAACGATTCGCCCAATCGTGTCGGCATGCTCGGCGTACTTCGCGCCATCGCTGTAGCGGCCGACCATTCCGACGAGCGCAGCGGCCTGCGCCGCATGCAAGGCCGAACTCGCGCCACCGCCTGGCGTCGGCGTCCGCGCGGCCAACTCGTCCAGGAATGCGCCAATCGTGCTCCGGTGCATGAAAGTCCTCTCAACCCGAACAGTGTCACTCCAGATCCTAGTACTACAACGGGCAGGATCAAGGGCGGGGGTCAATCGGTCATAGCGACGTCCTAATAGGATCTTGTCCCAATGATTGACTGGTTCATTGTGGTGGTGGAGCGAAAAATCATTTCCCTTGAGTTGAGCCGAGATTCAAGATGAGGACTGTTCCACTAGTTTCCTGGACACCTTCGCGGCAAGCATCATTTGACGATCGCTCGAGAGATCAAGGCGAAGGGTGGCCGAGGTGAGTATCGGCTGGCGACGCTCAGCGTCGCGCAAAGGGGGATCGGCGTCGCCCGAAGTCTGCGCGAGAAATGGTCGCCGCAGCAGATCAGCGAGAGACTGATCGAGGACCATCCGACTGACCTTGAGATGCGCGCTTCCCATGAAACGATCTACGAGTGCCTCTATCGGCAGGCTCGAGGTGCGCTGCGCGCGGAGTTGAAGCTGGCCTGCCCGACTTCACGCGGAACAGCATCACCTGGGACCAGGGGAAAGAAAATGACTCGCCGCGCCGACTTCACCATTCGTACGGGAATGCCCATCTACTTCTGCGACTCGTGCTCGGCCTGACACGCGGCAGCAACGAGAACACCTGGTGGTGCACACTGAGTGGCGCCGGAGCTCGTTCGACGGGACGAGCGCTGGTCGGGCTGCTGGGTGACTCTGAGAACACGTGCCCCGTCGGGGGCCTTCCGTTGGTCTGTCCACAGCAGCCCGCAGGGCGAGCGCCCCGGCCAGGAGTGACTTGATAGAAGCCTGCTGAACAGTCAACTCGCACGAGGTTTGTCCCCAGGCCGGGGCGTTCGCGTCTGTCCCGTCATCGGCGATGAAGACAACGCGGACAAGCACTGATGGTGACAGTGGGAATCGATCCGCACAGCACGTCCACGTCGCGGTGGCCGTCGACGCTGGCGGCGGGCGCGTCGGCAAGCCGCTGACCGTCGGCATCGACGCGTCCCTGATCAGCGTGCTGCTCAGGTGGATCAGGTCGATCACCGGCGCACCGGTCACCTGGGCCATCGAGGACGGCCGGGGCTTCGCCCGCTGGCTGGCCGACGGGCTGTTGCTGGCAGGCCACGAGGTGGTCTGGGTTCCCCGTTACCTAATGAATCTCGAACAGCCCGCTGGGACCGGTGTAGGCCTCCCCGTTACCTGACCCGCTGAGGTCTCCAAAAAGAGCGGCAGCTTGGGGTCTTGGCGGGCTGTTCACCCCTGCTCGGCATCGAGGTAGGCCTTGCCCCTTTCTGGACTTGAGTCCTCACGGGAGACCGGCCGACGCGATGTCGGCGGTGGTGGTCCGCCGCGCGAGTGCCATGCCTGAGTACCACTGGGGCCTTCGAGCCCTCATGCAAAACCGGCGGGCTCGGCGTGTCGGACCACCACCGCGATCTTGCTGGGTCAGGTTGGTGCTCGTGGTTCGAGCCTGTCCGCACGGTGGGTGCCTTGTTTCTCGGAAGCCGGTGAGCTCTGACGCGAAGACTGGCTGCCGTGCGGGTCGCTGGGATCGCGAACAGCTCATCGGAGGGAAGGCCATCGAGCCTCGTCATTAGGGCGCTGCGCGTTCTCGTTGGGTCTCTGACCAGCAGAGATTATCGAACGACCGGAGGTTGTGGGTTGACACTGTTCTGCGGAATCGACTGGGCCGAAGTCCATCGCGACCTGGCCGTGGTCGACAGCGCCGGCAAGCTCATGGCGAAGAAGAGGGTCAACGAGGACGTCGATGGCTTCGCAGAGCTGACCGGCCTGCTCGCCGAGCTCGGGGACACCGCCGAGGACCCGATCCCGGTCTCGATCGAAACACCTCGTGGCCTGCTCGTCGCCGCATTGCGGGCGACCGGACGCCCGGTGTTCGCGATCAACCCGATGGCCGTCGCCCGTTATCGCGAGCGGCACTCGGTGTCTCGCACCAAGTCCGACCACGCCGACGCCATGACCCTGGCGAACATCCTGCGCGTGGACGCTCACATGCATCGCCGTATCCCGGCCGACAGCGACCTGGCGCAGGCCGTGGCCGTCCTGGCCCGCGCCCAACAGGACGCGATCTGGCGGCGCACCAAGGCCAGCAACGAACTGCGCGATGCTTCGCGAGTACTACCCGACCTTCCTTGAAGCCTTCGCTGGCAAGTCCGCGACGAACCTCGCGAGCACGGAAGCCCGCGCGGTCCTGGCGATCGCCCCGACTCCGGCGCTCGGGGCCGCGCTGTCGAAGGCCCGCATCGCCGCGGCTCTGCGCCGCGCCGGTCGCACCCGCTACGTCGACCAGGCCGCCGCCGACATCAAGGCGGCGCTGCGAATCCCGCAACTGCGCCAGTCCGCGCTCGTGGAGGATGCCTTCGGACGCCAGGCCCTCGCTCTGCTCGCCACACTCGACGCCGCCTGCAGCGGTGCCGACGACCTCGGCGCAGCGGCTGCGGACGCGTTCCGCCAGCACCCGGACTACGCGATCACCACCAGCTTCCCCGGCCTGGCCGACTCCACCGGAGCTCGCGTCCTGGCCGAGATCGGCGACGACCGCGCCCGGTTCGCCGACGCCCCCGCGCTCAAGGCCTACGCCAGCTCCGCACCCGTCACGCGCGCGTCCGGGCGGTCGATCTCCGTCACCTATCGGCGGGTCAAGAACGACCGCCTCGCCGCCGTCGGCTGGCTCTGGGCCTTCATCGCCGCCACCCACTGCGAACCCGCCAAAGCCCACTACCGACGCCGCCGCGACCACGGCGACCGCCACTCCACCGCGCTGCGGCACCTGTTCAACCGCATGCTCGGCCAGCTCTATCACTGCCTCTAAAGAGGACAGATCTACGACGAGACCCGGGCCTTCCACCAACCGTCCACTCCGCCCGCCGAACCGGTCGCTGCTTGACAGTTAGCAAGATCGGAGGTCTTTTTCGTAGCTCCTGATCAAGGAGTCGTGGTCGCCAGGCCCGGCATGACTGACGCCCCCAGTCGAACCCTTGATCCGGGGGGTGTCACCAGGCCTGGTGGCATCGAGGGACCGCTGATAGGGACACGGCCACCGATCGGGTAGGTCTCGATGCCCCTATTGTTCGTCAAGCAGCGTGCCGTGCTGGTGCAGCCGGTGGCTCGGGCGAGGTGATGATTCGGTAGAGCTCGCGGGCGATATAGCGTTTGAGGCACCGGACGGCCTCGCGTTTGGTTTTGCCCTCGCGGACACGCCGGTCGATGTAGTCGCGGGTGCGTCGATCCCAGCGCAGGCGGACCAGCACGATGCTGCGCGGCGCGGAGTTCGCTTGGCGGTCGCCACCGCGGTTGAGCCGGTGGCGTTGCGTCCTTCCTGAGGATGCTTCCACCGGGCTGACACCGCACAGCGCGGCGAACGACGCTTCGCAAGCGTTCGGGGTTGTCGCCGGCCGCGATGAGGAGGGTCGCGGCCGTGTCAGGCCCGACTCCGTAGGTGTCGAGCATGGCGGGGTTGTGGCGGGCCAGGACAGCGGCGGTCTGCGCGTTGAGGTCGGCGATCTCCTGGCTAAGCCGGTCGATCCGGGCGGCGAGCAGACGCAGGGTGTACCGAGCCGCGGTAGCACTGTCGGATGGCGTGGCGGGCGTCCACGCGATGCACCGCTGCACGAGCTTGGCGGTGCTGAGATCGCGCAATTCGTCGCGCAGCGCAGGGTCGGCCGAGACCAGGACGGCCTTGAGCTGGTTGATGGCCTGGGTCCGGGACTTGAGGGCCGAGGTCTTCGCCACCTTGAACATGCGCAGCATTTCCACTGGCCCCTGCCCTCCCTTGGCCAACGCGCCGGCCTGCCCGTTCAGCACGGAGCGGGCTGCGGACTCGGCGTCGAGAACGTCGTTCTTGCCGCGCCGCCGGCGATTGGCCTTGTCAGGCTGGTTGACCTCGAACACGTCGATGTCAGCGGGCGCTAGGTGGCGGGCAAGCGCGGCTCCGTAGGAGCCCGTGCACTCCACGCCCGCGCGCCGAACGACGCCGAATCCGCGTGCCCACTTCACCAGAGCTTGATACCCGGCTCGCGTGGTCGGAAATGCTTTGCTGGCCAGCAAAACGCCCAGCGCCGTGACGACCGCGGCGACGTGGAAGTCCTTGTGGGTGTCGACTCCCACGACCACCTCCTCGCCGTCGCGAGCCTGGGACTGGGAGGAAGGACGAAGGGTACTCGGCACGGTCTGCTGGCTCCTGCTCTGATCGAAACGCCGGTGGCTGGCCGACGCCGGGCCGATCAGGCGGTCAGGACTGTGAAGATGCGCAGTGCGGCAAAGCCCCTATCGGGACACGCCCCACCAGCCCGGCGGCAGCAAGCACCGCCCCGGACCGAGGCCGACGGATCGAGACAAAGACACACCGGTCAGTCGTAACGCGGGTCAGGCCACGGCCCGGGGCGGCACCCTTGATCATCACAGTCGTAACGTGGGTGCCGGCCGTCGATGCCCAACCGGCGACCACCCGCGACGGACGAAAGACAGTACGGATGACCAGCGGTTACCAGGTGTTCCTCGGCCTGGACGTCGGAAAGGGCGAACACCACGCCGTCGGCTTGGACCCGACTGGAAATCGCCTGCATGACGGGCAGCTGCCCAACAGCGAACCCCAACTGCGAGCGTTGCTGGACAAGCTCGCCGCCCACGGCCCCCTGCTGGTGGTGGTCGACCAACCAGCCACGATCAGCGCCCTGCCTGTCGCGGTCGCCCGCGCCGCTGGTCACCAGGTCGCCTACCTGCCCGAATTGGCCATGCGCCGCATCGCCGACCTCTACCCCGGCAGGGCCAAAACCAACGCCCGAGACGCCTTCGTCATCGCTGATGCCGCCCGCTCCCTGCCTCACACGCTGCGATCGGTCGATGTCGGTGACGACGCCTTGGCCGAACTGGAGGTGCTGGTCGGCTTCGATGACGACCTGGCTGGTGAGACCACCCGGATCGGCAACCGCATCCGCGGTCTGCTCACCGGAATCCACCCCGCGCTGGAACGCGTCATCGGCCCCAGGATCAGCCATCCAGCGGTGCTGGAGATCCTTTCCCGCTGCGGTGGACCCGCCGGAATCCGCACGGCGGGACGGCGCAAGCTCGCCTCGATCGCCACCACGCACGCGCCCCGCATGGGCGACAAGCTGGTCACCGGCATCCTGGCGGCGCTGCAGGAGCAGACCCTGACCGTTCCGGGTCCGCTGCCGCCGACACCGTGCTGCCCAGGATGACCGAGAGCTTGCCAACCGTTCTCCAGCAACGCAAACAGGTTGCCACCGAGGTTGAGGAGATACTTGATCCGCACCCTCTTGCCGGGGTCCTGACCTAAAAACACGCGAACGAGCCCGAAGCTAATCATGATCTCTGCTCGGTTCGGGCTCGCTCTCCAGTTCGTGTTCCGCCGACGCCTGGCGATACATGGGGCCTGAGCCCTCGCCTTGTCCTGACCATGGACCTGGAGTCCTTCATTGAGCCAGCGGATCATACCCGTCCGGGCCACCGTCACGCCTGCTGATCAAGGATGGCGCTCGTGGTTCGAGCCCGTCCGCACGACCTACACCCAGCTTCTCGGGAGCCTGGGAGCTCGGGCATCAGGACCGGAGTCGTGCGGATCGCTGGGATCGTGAACGGCTCAATCGGAGGGAAGGCCACAGAGCCTCGTTATTAGGGCGCCGCACGTTCTCGCCAGGGGTTCCAGCCAGTCCAAACAGGTGAGCAAGGAGAGCAAGTTGGCAATCGTGTTCTGCGGCATCGACTGGGCTGAGCACCACCACGACGTCGCCCTGGTCGATGCCGAGGGCAAGCTGGTGACCAAACGCCGCATTGCCGAGTCCGCCGACGGTTTCGCCGAGCTGACGGCCATGCTGGCCGAGGCCGGCGACAGTCGCGAGGACCCGATCCCGGTCGCGATCGAGTCCCGCGCGGGCTGCTCGTTGCCGCGCTGCGGGAAACCGGGCGGGCGATCTACGCGATCAACCCGATGGCCGTCGCGCGCTACTGCGAACGGCACACCGTCTTCCGTAAGAAGTCCGACCACGCCGACGCGATGGTCCTGGCCAACATCCTGCGCACCGACGCCCACGCCCACCGTCAGCTGCCCGCCGACACGGAGCTCGCTCGCGCGGTCGCGGTCCTGGCCCGCGCCGTCCAGGATGCGGTCTGGCGCCGCACCAGGGCCTTGCAAGAACTGCGGTCTCTGCTGCGCGAGTACTACCCGGGCTTCCTCGCCGCGTTTCGCCGCAGCGGCGCTACCAACCTCGCCCGCCCCGAAGCCCGTCAGCTGCTCGCGCTCGCCCCGACACCGGCGGCCGCGAAGCTCACGCCGGCCCGGATCACGACCGCCTTGCGGCGAGCCGGCCGGCAACGCGGCATCGACGCCCTGACGGCCGAACTCCACCAAGCGTTCCGGGTTCCGCAGCTGCGGCAGCTTCCGCTCATCGAGGAAGCGTTGGGGCGTCAGGCTGTTGCGCTGCTGGCAACGCTCAACGCCGAATGCGACAACGCCGAGCAGCTCGGCCAGGTCGCCGTCGAGGCGTTCCGGCAACACCCCGATCACGCGGTGATCACCAGCTTTCCCGGCATAGGCAAACTCTGCGGCGCACGGCTCCTGGCCGAGATCGGCGACGACCGCGACTGCTTCGCCGATGCCCGCGCGCTCAAGGCCTACGCCGATTCAGCACCGGTGACGAGAGCCTCCGGACGCAGCATCGCCATCACTCGCCGCGTGGTGAAGAACGACCGTCTGAACGCGGTCGGGTTCCTCTGGGCCTTCGCGGCTATGCCCCGCCCAGGTCCGGCGAAGGACCACTACGACCGGCGACGCGCCCGCGGCGACCACCACGCCGCCGCGTTGCGGCACCTGTTCAACCGCATGCTCGGCCAGCTCTACCATTGCCTCCACACAGGACAGACCTACGACCCGATCAAAGCCTTCGGCGAACCCGCATACAACGCCGAACCCGTCGCTGCTTGACAGTTAGCGAGATCGGAGGTCTCGATGCCCGGCATCGGAGTCAGGACCGCAGCCCGGATCCTGCGGGAAGTCGGCGACGCTTCGGCGTTCAATTCCTCCGCCCACCTGGCCGCCTACGCCGGGATCGCGCCGGTCACCCGCAGTTCGGGCTCCTCGATCAAGGGTGAGCACCCGGCCCGCACCGGCAACCGCAAACTTAAACGTGCCTTCTTTCCCGCCTCGTTCGCAGCACTGTCCGACCCCACCAGCAGGGCCTATTACCAGCGGAAACGCGATGAGGGGAAGAAGCACAACGCCGCCCTGACCTGCCTGGCCCGGCGCCGCTGCGACGTCGTGTTCGCCATGCTCCGTAACAAGACCTACTACCGACATCCCGAGACCGTTCCCGCCCCATCAGATCGGGTATTTGCCGACCGCTGCGGCCCGTGCCCTCGGGTGGCTACGCGAAGTAGGGACCGCGCCTACCGGTCGACGTCGCCACCCGAGAATCCACCGCGCCCCGCCCGTCGCCACTGGCCCGGCGCCCACCGCCGACACCCGCTACCAGTAGAAGATCGAAAGGACCAGCGCGATGACCGCCCCGCCCACGTCATCCGACCCGACCACGTCGATCGTCTCCTCGGGTGCCCGGTTGGGCAGCTGGTGAGCTTTGCCGATGGGTGGCCGCCGGTCTCGCCGATTGGCCCGACGTCGACCACACGCCCCGGGCCGTCGCGCACGTGTTGACCCGGTCGGCCGGGGCCGTCGCGAACGCCCTCACGGTTCTGGTGGACAGGGGAAAAGCCGCGCGGACATCGACAGCACCCGCGCGGTATCAGGCCACCTGCACCACGGGCGGCGCCGCGTCCGCGTCGCACACCGCGCGGTCGGGTTCGGCCCGTCGCCCACGGCGACCCCGGGCGACGGCGGCACCGACGACACTCTCCGCCGTGGTTCCCGACGTAGTGTCGGGTCCGGTGACACGGCCGAATGGACAGCCCTATCACCCGCGCACGGTGGCGGGAATTTCCGACGTTACGGCGTTGCGCAGGTTGCGCGAGGCAGGGGTGTTCCGTCCTGTTGTACGTTCCACCCGGCACCGGGAAGACCTCGGTGATCGAGGCCGCCTTCCCGGATTTGATCACCGTCGCGGGTGACGGCGACACCACGGTCGCGGACTTCGTGGGCGAGTATACCCAGACCCCCGAGGGCCTGTACACGTTCGTCCACGGGCCGCTGATCCGGGCGATGAGGGAAGGCCGGACCCTGTTCATCGACGATGCCACCCTGATCCCGCCGCCCGTGTTGGCGGTGGTGTACCCCGCGATGGACGACCGCCGCGAGATCATCGTGAAGGCCAACAGCGGCGAGGTCGTCAAGGCCGCCCCCGGGTTCTACGTGGTCGCTGGTCACAACCCGGGCGTGCACGGGGCGACGGTGTCCGACGCGCTGGCGTCCGACGCTCGAACTTCCGAGATCGATTCTGGGTTCCCGCCGTGGCTGGACACCGCGTACGCGGCTGGGCCCCCTACTGCCCGGCTTCCACTTCCATGATCTCCGTCACGCCCACAAGACGTGGCTCATCGAGGACCACGTCCCCGAAGTCGCTCAACACAAACGCCTCGGACACCGGAGGCGCGGCATCGCGGGCCGGTACTCGCATGTGACGCAGGACATGGTCGATCAGATGTGCGACAGCCTCCAACGTCGCTGGGAACGGGCCTCGACCGGCAGCGTGGAGCCCTGCTTCCCGAACACATACCGCGACCAGGACCGCAGCAACATCATCTGCTCCCAAAATGCTCCCACAACGCAGAAAACCCCGCCGACGAAGATCGTCGACGGGGCTTCTGACCACCATGTATAACTGGTGGGCGATACTGGGATTGAACCAGTGACCTCTACCGTGTCAAGGTAGCGCTCTCCCACTGAGCTAATCGCCCGAGGCGGAGGCGGGAATCGAACCCGCGTACAGGGCTTTGCAGGCCCTTGCCTAAACCACTCGGCCACTCCGCCGAATCCCGGCTCGCACCGAGACGTCGGCCTCGTTACGGCCGCTCAGAGCGGACGACGGGACTCGAACCCGCGACCCTCACCTTGGCAAGGTGATGCGCTACCAACTGCGCTACGTCCGCAGAAGCAAGGCGGTGAACCCCTGGGCTTGGATCCTCCCGGGGAGTCCCTGCCTCGCTGTCGTGATGAGAACTCTAGCGGACCCCGTCCTGGTGGATCAAACGGGGGGTCCCCAAACACGCATGGTCGGCCGTTTCCGCTGGTCAGGACCGGTCGTGAGGGAGCAGTCGCGCCAGCGCGTCGTCGACGTTGACCCAGAGGTTCTCGTTGCCGGGCATCACGACGTCGTAGGTCTGGTCCAGGAAGTCGGCGAGCTCCTGCGCCGAAGCCTCGAACATGGCATGCCCCGAGGGGGAGCTCAGCTCGATGACGACGACCTCGGGGTTGTCCATCGCGGGCCGCAGCCGGACGTCGCCGTCACCGACCTCGGCGATGAGTCCGTCGGCGAGCAGGTCGCGGGCGAAGACCCACTCGACACTGCCGCCCCGCCCCGTCTGGAACGCGGCGACGATGGCGTAGGGGTCGCGGGTGTCGTACCGGAGCTCCACGTGCACCGGCACGGCCGGTGTGCGGGGGGCCAGCAGATCGAAAACCGCCTTCGAGCAAAGCGTCACGTGATCGTTGCGCATTGTTGTTACCCTCTCCTGTTCACTACTGGTCTGAAACGACCGACCACAACAGTTGTGACGCGTAGAGACCCGAAAATGCTCGCATTGGGCCGAGACATCACCCGTACGGGTCAGAACTAATTCGTTGGGCGACCGACCAGCTGCGCTCCGTGCCCAGAATCCGAGGAGTCTCTCCTGGCCGTCCACCTCCGCCCGGGAGGAGCGGGCAGTCATCTCGCTGCGTGACGCAACTGGCCCTGGACGCACGGTGAGTGCCACGGCGAGCCACTTCCACTCTTGTCACATGCCGCCATCGTCCGTCCTGAGCAAACCAGAGCGCAGCCGCGCCGGCCATCATCACATTGCGGGAAAAAGCACAGGGTGAGCCGTCGCCGGGAGCTCTCGCGCGCCCCCGACCACCCGCCCGGAGGGGCGACGCGGGAGGCGACCCACCTCGGCACGGGAGACGCGGGTGCCAGGAGGCGGGTGGCCGCCCACCAGGCGTTCCCGTTCCATGATCCGGCCGCGACCCCCCGGGCGAAGACCGCCGAACAGGTGGTGTAGTGTTCTTCTCGTCGCCGGGGAGCCCCGGAGGCACCGGAGCCAGCCGAGCAAGCGGAAGTGATTCCGCCCTCGACCAGGAACCACGGGCGATTAGCTCAGGGGGAGAGCGCTTCGTTCACACCGAAGAGGTCACTGGTTCGATCCCAGTATCGCCCACCCAACGCAACGGCCCTACCCGATAGGTTCGGGTAGGGCCGTTGTCGTTTTCCCAGGTGCCCCCTGGTCGCGCCAGACCGGGCTCGTGTGCCCGTCGCCACCCCTCGTGAGCGGTCGTGCCGCGACGCTGCCGGGCCGGAGCCGGCCCCCTCATCCGCCGCCCTCCACCGTCCTTCCGCGTGGTTGGCGCCCGGACCAGCGTCGAGGCGCCCCGGACGTCGAACGGACGGTGGTGGCGACGACGGCGGTGCCGTCCTCGGTCAGTCCCCCGCGTACCTGATGTTCGGCCGGGGCGGCGGCGCCATGTCCGCGCCGAGGAAGTAGTCGAGGTGGTGGGACTGCGGGTAGCCCTTGAGCGTCATCCCGTTTCGGTAGGCGGGGTTGTGGGCGAGCGTGTAGATCCTGGTGTCCGTCGGCTGGTCCGTGGTGAAGATGATGAGTTCGTCGTACTCGGCGTTGGTGTGAACGACCTCCTCACGCCAGTCGCCCAGGATGTCGCCCACGAAGGCCGGGTTCGGTCCGCTGGCGTTGACCGCGCCGTGCCGCCAGGTGGTGACCAGCCTTCGAAGGCTGTTGCTCGGTCTCGGGTCGTTGGGCTCCCACTTCTCGATCTTGCCGTCGTTGAGCAGCTCCATCGTCAGATCGCCGTCCCACCACAGGCCGAGGTGCGGCCACGGCGCCAGCGAGGTGTCTGGTTCGGTGAGGGTGTTGGTGGGCGCGTTGTACAGGCCGGAGAACGACCAAACCTCCATGCCGGGGTGGTTGGGGTCGATGTCGCCCGCCATGCCGCGGCCGACGTCGCTGACGCCCTCCTCGACGTGCTGCCACAGCATGGTGCCGTCGCTGGCGTCGTAGTAGTACTCGCGCAGGCCACCGGGGTGGTCCTGCTGCACCCCGTACCCCTGGAGGCCCGGGCGGGTCGGGTCCATCTTGGCGATGTGGAAGCGGTCGCCGTGGACGATGCCCTGCTCCCCCAGGCTGTAGCGGAGGGTTCCGTCCCCGTTGAGCACGAAGCCGATCTCGGCGATCTCGTCCCTGCCGTCGCCGTCGACGTCGACGATGCGGGTGTTGTGGCCGTCGGGGGCGTTCTGGTCGCCGCGCAGCCACGTCCACTGCCGCGTCAGGTCGCGGCCGTCGAAGTTCCAGGCGGCCATCATCAGGTTGAAGCCGCCGTCGCCGACGCGGTTCTTCATGTAGGAGACGACGCTCGGCGTGACGCCGTCGAGGTGGCCGACGCCGAGGCGCGCGTACATCGGCCCGTCGGACAGGTAGTCCGTGGGGACGGCGGCGGTGGCCCGGGACGCGCCGGTCATACCGTCGAGGATGGCGATGAACTGGTGGTCGTCGTGGTCGTGGGTGAAGGTCTCCCCGTCTCCGAAGGTGACCCCGTTGGCGATGCGCACGGCGACCTCCGCGTGCCCGTCGCCGTCGAGGTCCTGGACGGTGACCCCGTCCCAGTGGCCCACGTTGAGGGTGGACGAGCCTCCTTCGATGTTGTTCTGGTCCATGCTGTTCGGCCCCATGTCGACCTCCCAGAGGAACTCCCCGTCGTTGCGGTAGGCCTCGAGCTTCTGGGGTGCGGTCTGCCGGTCGAGCACGTAGTCGTACTCGCCGTCACCGTCGAGGTCACCGACCCAGACGAACTTGACGGGGCCTCCGGGTCGCAACGGGACGCGGACGACGGGTTCGACGGGGTTGTCCGCGGGCAGGGTGAAGGAGCCGCTCGGATCCTGTTCGGTGTCGTCGAGCACCGGACGCACCCGGTAGCTGTTGGGCTGGTCGAGGTCGGCGGTCGAGTCGACGAAGTTGGTCCCGCCCGTGAGGACCTCGGAGTTCAGCCGCTCGTACGGCCCGCCGGAGGCGGAGCGGTACACGTGGAAGCCGATGTCGTCCGGGTCGAGTCCGAGGAGCCGCCAGGTGACGAGGACGTCGGAGCCGCTGGAACGCACCGCCACGACACCGCGGTCGAGGCGCTCCATCACGCGCGGCGTCGAGATCGCCGGCTCGCCCGGTGGGTCGTCACCGCCGTGGGGCGGGTTGGTCACCAGGGTGGCGCTGGCGGTCAGTACCAGCGCGCTGATCGTCGCGGCTCGGCGGCGGGGACGCGTGACTGCCATGAAGTCCTCCCTGACTTCCGATGGTCATGCGGTGCTGTGTGCGGATGGTGCGGCGCTGGCGGGACCGGCGGGGTGGACCCGGACGGCGGGTGCGCGGCGCGGGGCGGGGTGGGGTGGGCGGTGGCGTGGCGGATCCCGGAACACGCTCAGGGCCTCGTACCGGGTTCCGGGGACGCGGCGGGCGTGTGGGCTCGCGTTCCCGTGCTCACGGGGCGGGCCCTCCCGGCCGCCGGGTGCCCGGGGAACGTCACGGGCGGGCCGACGGGGTCACCAGGGGGCGAGGTCGCTGCGGGCGGACGGCGCTCCGCCGCTGTGCGCGCGGTTCGGTGGGCCGGAGTGGCCGACGGGGGTCCGAGGATGTCGGGCGGCCGTCACCTACGCCCTCCCCACCACGGCCGTTTCCCGGTAGCGGACCGACTCCATGTATACGGTTACATAAGGATGGGAGCACGGTGCCGCCGGTGCCGTCAAGGGAGCGGGCGCCGGCATCCTGGGTGGCCGCGTCGTTCCCCCTGGGCGGGTGGCGCGGGTTCTCCCTCCGATCCACGCTGTGGGCGCGGCGGTGATTTGACACCAGTGCGCCAGCCCGGAACCATCGCGTGTAATCGTTTTACCAGCACGTTTCAGCGTGACGAGGAGGTACGGATGGGCCGGCGCGCGGCGTCCGACAGCGGGGGACGGCGGCCGACGACGATCAGGGATGTGGCCGCCCGCGCCGGGGTGTCCGTCGCCACGGTGTCCCGCATCCTCTCCGGGACGTACCCGGGAGCCGCCGCGACCCGGGGCAAGGTGCTCCGCGCGGTGCGCGAACTCGACTACGTGGCCAACGCGAACGCGCGGGGGCTCGCCGGCGCCCGCAGCCGCAGCGTCGCGATCATCGTCAACTCCGTGATCTCCCCGCACTACGCCCACGTGGCGCAGGGGGTCCAGACGCAGGCGGCGATCGAGGGCAAACTGTGCATCGTCGGCACCACCGGCGGCGATCCCGAGCGCGAACTGGCCACGGTCCAGTTGATGCGCGAGGAGCACGCCGAGTGCGTGATCCTGGTCGGGAACGTGATCGCCGACGACGCCTACCGCGAGCGCATGGCGAACTACGCCCGCGCCCTGGCGGCGGCCGGCTCGCAGCTGGTGCTGTGCGGCCGACCCGCGTTGGGTTCCGACGTCCCCGCACTCGTCGTCGAGTACGACAACACCGGTGGCGCCTATGCCATCACCAGCCACCTGCTGTCGCTGGGGCACCGGCGCATCCTGTTCCTCGGCCGCCGCGACAGCTACACCACCCCGGAAAGCCGGGTCGCCGGCTACCGGGCGGCCCTGGCCGACCACCGTGTCCCCCACGACCCCGGGTTGGAGGTCGAGGGCCGGATGGAACGGGACGAGGGCTACCGGATGATCCGGGATCGGCTCGCCGCCGGGCCGCGCGACTTCACCGCCGTCTTCGCCGGGAACGACCTCATCGCGGCGGGCGCCCGCCAGGCGTTGCGGGCGCACGAGCTCCGCGTCCCCGAGGACGTCTCCCTGGTGGGCTTCGACGACCTGCCGCCGTCGGCGGACATCGACCTCACCACGGTGCACGTGCCGCACGAGGAGCTGGGACGCACTGCCGTGCGGATGGCCCTGGGTCGCCCCCGGGATTCCACGGCGGCGGTCCCCGGCGTGATGCTCGGGACGCACATCGTCGTCCGCGACTCGGTTCGGCCGCTCGTCCGCGAGGAGCCCCGGGTGGGGTGACGGTGGGCCCGGGACGCCCGGTCGAGGAGGTACCCGTCGCGGGTCCGTCCCGCTCTCCCGGTGTTCCCGCACCACGCCCGCCCGGGGCACACCCCGCACCACGGCCGGGCGAGGCGGGGCGCCGCCGACGATCGGTTCGGGGCTGGCGGTGGTCCCGGCGGGCGTGGGCCGGGAGCGGATCACGCCCGGTGCCCGTGCCCGGTGGTCGCGCCAGGCCGTCGCGTTCTCGACCGTGCCGTCGACATCCGCCCATCCCGTCGCACCGGTCAACGGCGGTGCGCCCCGGACGCGGGTCACCTACAGCCGGGGGTGCTCGCCGGGCGGCTCCTCGAAGAGGTCCCCGTACCGGTCGAGCCGGTCCGGGATCATGCCGTGGGTGAAGACCAGGTCCTCCGGCGCGGCGCAGCTCTCCACCTCGTCCCAGGTGACCGGGGTGGACACGGTGGCCTGGGCGCGGGCGCGGAGCGAGTAGGGCGCCACCGTCGTCTTGGCCGGGTTGTTCTGGCTCCAGTCGATGAGCACCCGGCCCACCCGCCTGGCCTTGGTCATCGTCGACACCACGGCCTCCGGATGGCGCTGGGCCAGCCGATCGGCGAGTTCCCTCGCGTACCGGGAGGTCCGGTCCGCCTCGGCCACGGTGACCGGCACGTAGAGCTGGAGCCCCTTCGACCCGCTGGTCTTGGGCCGGGGGGCGAGCCCGTCCGCCTCCAGTTCGACGCGGAGGAGTTCCGCCACCCGGCAGCACTCGACGACCGTCGCGGGCGGGCCGGGGTCGAGGTCGAAAACGAGCAGGTCGGGGGTGTCGCGCGCCCCGTCGGGGGTGACCCGCCACTGGGGGACGTGCAGTTCGAGGGCGGCCAGGTTGGCGAGCCACACCAGGGTCGGTACCTCGTCCACCAGGACGAACTCCGTCGTCTCCGCTCCCTTGCTGCTGCCCGGGGTGGGGATCTCGACGGTGGGCACCCAGTCCGGGGCCGACCGGGAGGCGTTCTTCTCGAAGAACGACTGCCCGTCGACGCCGTCCGGGTAGCGGCGCAGCGTCACCGGTCGTCCCCGGAGGTGCCCGAGCAGGACGGGTGCGACCCGGGCGTAGTAGTCGATGACGTCCCGTTTGCTCACCCCCGCCTCGGGGTAGAGGATCTTGCCGAGGTTCGTCAGGCGGAGGCGGCGGTCGCCGACGACGACGCTGACCCGGTCCTCAGGCACCCTCGGTCACCTCCGCTGGCCGTTTGTCGTCCCGGAGTCCGCGCCAGCGGGGGGCCCGGAGCCGCCCGTCCCGCGTCCACTCCTGGAACAGCACCTCACCGACCAGGCGGGGTTCGACCCAGCGGGCGGACCGGGCCCGCTGGGCCGGCACCGGTCCGGCGAAGGGGGACTTCGCGCTGGCCAGCTCGCGCAGCGTGCCGGTGAGGCTCCTCAGTTCGGCTTCGGAGAAGCCGCTGCCGACCGATCCGACGAAGCGGAGCCCGTCGGGGCCGGGGAGGCCGAGCAACAGCGATCCCAGCACCCCGCTCCGCCGGCCCTCCCCCGGACGCCAGCCGCCGACCACCACCTCCTGGGTGCGTACGTCCTTGATCTTGGTCCAGGCCGGTGAGCGCCGGCCCGGCCGGTACGGGGAGTCTCGGTGCTTGGCGACGATGCCCTCGAACCCCCGTTCCCTGCTCACCTGGAGGACGGCGGCGCCCCCTCCGGAGAAGGACGGGGGTGTCTGCCAGTGGGGTCCGCGCGGGGCGAGCTCGTCGAGCAGCGCCCGCCGCCGCGTGTAGGGCAGGTCGAAGAGGTTCCGGCCGTCGAGGTGGAGGAGGTCGAAGACGAGGAGGGTGGCGGGGTGTTCCTCGGCGAGGCGCCTGGTCCTGGCCTGCCCGGTGACGTGGAGCCGACGTTGGAGCAGCGCGAAACTCGGGCGTCCCTGGTCGAGCACGACGATCTCGCCGTCGAGCAGCACCTGGGTGGAGCCGAGCTGCTCCCCGAGCCCCCGCAGCTCGGGGTAGGTGGCGGTGACGTCCTCGCCTCGACGGTTGCGCAACCGGAGCCGACCGCCCTCCACCTCGGCGAGGGCCCGGGCGCCGTCCCACTTGAACTCGTAGCACCACTGGTCGTCCTCGGAGGTGCTGGGCAGGGTGCCGGCGGTGGCCAGCATCGGCGCCACGTCGTCGGGCACCGGGACCCGGTCGGGGTCCTGGGGCGGGTCGCTCCGTCGCACCATCCAGTCGCCGCCTCGACCGAAGAAGACGTAGCGCCCCGTCACCCGGTCGCCGTGCAGCACCACGTCGACCTCGTGGTCGGTCCACTTCCGGGTCTCGTAGGTGCCCCTGTCCCAGATCAGCACCTCACCGGCCCCGTACTCCCCCTTCGGGATGCGGCCCTCGAAGTCCGCGTAGTCGAGCGGGTGGTCCTCGGTGCGCACGGCGAGTCGGACGGTGCCGGGTTCGGCGGGCAAGCCCTTGGGCACCGCCCAGGAGACGAGCACCCCGTTCCGTTCGAGCCGGACATCCCAGTGCAGGCGTCGGGCGTGGTGTTCCTGCACGACGAACACGTCGTCCGCGCCGTGCGGGAGGGGGCCGTGGTCGGGGACGGGCTCGGGCGTCCGTCTCGGGTCCCGCCGACGCCGGTACTCGTCCAGGTCGGCCATGCTCAGGCGCTGCTCTTCCTACCGCCGGTGCGACGGGTGGAGCCGGACCGGGTGGTCTTCTCGTCCTGCTCCTTCTCCGCCTTCTTCTTCCCACCCCCGCCGCTGCGCCCCCGGGAGGTCCGGCGGTCCTGGTCCCCGGTGCCGTCCCGGGAGGTCCTCGCCTGCTCGACGCTGCGTTCCAGCGCGGTCATGAGGTCGATGACCTCGCCCTCCCGTTCGGGTTCCGGTCGTTCGGGTATCTCGGCGCCCTCGGCCTTGGCGCTGATCAGTTCCCCGAGCGCCTCCCGGTAGTCGTCGGAGAACTGGTCGGGTTCGAAGTCCCCGGCCATGCTCTGCACGAGGGAGGACGCCATCTGGAGTTCCTGGGGCCGGATCTCGACGTCCTGGGACAGGAAGGAGAACTCCGGTTTCCGGACCTCGTCCGGCCAGAGCATGGTGTGCAGGACCAGGACGTCGTTCCTGGCGCGCAGCATCGCCAGGGTCTCCCGCTGGCGGAGGGTGATCTTGACCACGGCGAGCAGGTCGGCCTCCTCCAGGGCGCGGCGCAGCAGCACGTACGGCCGGACCGCCGCCTTGTCGGGTTCGAGGTAGTAGCTCTTCTGGAAGAAGATCGGGTCCACCTCGGCGGCGGGCACGAACTCGAGGACCTCGATGGCGTGCTCGGTCTTGATCGGCAGCGACTCGAAGTCCTCGGGCCCGAGCATCACCATCCGGCCGTCCTCGAACTCGTACCCCTTCGCGATGTCCTCGTTGCCGACCTGCTTGCCGCAGACCGAGCACACCCGCTGGTACCGGATCCGCCCGCCGTCCTCCCGGTGCACCTGGTGGAACCGGAAGTCGTGTTCCTCGGTCGCCCGGTACAGCCGGACGGCGACCGTCACCAGCCCGAAGGACACGGCTCCACGCCACAGCGACCTCATGGGGTCTGCCTACCCGAGGCTGGAGCCCCCAACCACCCGAGGTCACCCACATCGGCGGATTCCCACCGGAGGCAGCGGTCGGGCCGGTCGTCGAATCCACCGGTCCCTCCTGGACCCGGCGGTGTCCGCCCTCGGCATCCGTTACCACCAACCTGCCGGAAATGTGCTGATCAGAGAGGGTCTCGACGATGCGCCGGCAGCCCGGTGCGGTGCGCTCGGCAGGTGTATATTCCCTGCTTCGTGTGCGGCTGTCGGGTCCGAGCGCCCCTGCTTCCCGCTTCCCCGGTTCGTCGGGCCGGCAGGAGGCCGACCCGACTCGCTGCCGTGGTCGTGGAGCGCGTGGTCGTCGTGGCCGGGCATGACGGCGACCTCACCCCCTCCCCGGTGGACTGAGCACCGTGAGTCTGTTCGAGGGCGAACTGCGCCCGCGGAAGCGGCCGCGAGGTCGCTCCATGGCCACGACCAAGTGGTGGCAGTACCCGGCCCGGCTGTTGGTCCTCGTCTTCGCCGCTGCCGTGCTCGTCGGCACGGTGCTGCTCGCGTTGCCCCTCGCCACCGAGGGACCGGCCTCCGCTCCGCTGCTCACCGCACTGTTCACCGCCACCTCCGCGGTGTGCGTCACCGGGTTGATCATCGTCGACACCCCGGTCTACTGGTCCACCTTCGGTGAGGTGGTGCTCATCGGGCTCGTGCAACTGGGCGGGCTCGGGATCATGACCCTGGCGTCCGTTCTCGCCCTGGTCGTGTCCCGCCGGCTGGGACTCCGGATGCAGCTCTCGGCCCAGGCCGAGACCGGCACGCTGAACCTGGGTGATGTGCGCGCGCTCGTGGGTGGCGTGATCCGTACGAGCCTGCTGTTCGAGGCCGTGACGGCGGTCATCCTGGTCACCCGCTTCCTCGTCGGGTACGACGAACCCTGGTCACAGGCCTTGCGGCTGGGTCTGTTCCATGCGGTGGCCGCCTTCAACAACGCGGGTTTCGCGCTGTTCAGCGACAACCTGGAGAGCTTCTCGGGGGATCCGTGGATCGTGCTTCCGGTGGTGGTGGCCGCGACCGCGGGTGGGCTCGGGTTCCCCGTACTGCTGGAGCTGTGGCGCAGGATGCGCACCCCCCGCCGCTGGTCGCTGCATGTGAAGGTGACGCTGATCACCAGCGGCGCGCTCGCCGTCCTCGGAACGCTCATGGTGACGACCTTCGAGTGGTCCAACCCAGCCACCCTGGGTTTGATGGGGGTGCCCGAGAAGCTGATGAACGGCTTCTTCCACGGCATGATGCCCAGGAGTGCCGGGTTCAACACCGTCGCGGTCGGCGAGATGGAGCAGGCGACCCTGCTCGGCACCTCGGCGCTGATGTTCATCGGCGGAGGCAGTGCGGGCACGGCGGGAGGGATCAAGGTGACGACCTTCGCCGTCCTGCTCTTCGTGCTGTTGGCGGAGGTGCGGGGCCACCCCAGCACGCACGTGGCAGGCCGCCGGGTCCCCCTCGACGTCCAGCGACAGGCCCTCGCCGTCGCGCTGATCGGCGTGGCCGTCGTGATCCTGTCCACCGTCTACCTGCTGCTCATCAGCTCGTTCCCGTTGGAGAAGGCGCTCTTCGAGGTCACGTCGGCGTTTGGCGTCGTGGGCCTGTCCACGGGCATCACGGCTGACCTCCCCCCCACGGGCCAGGCACTGCTGGTCCTGCTCATGTTCGCCGGACGACTCGGTCCCATCACCCTCGCCGCCGCGCTGGCCCTTCGTGAGAAGACGCGGCGGTACGAACTCCCGGAGGAGCGACCCATCATTGGCTAGGAAACGTCAACGCAGGAAGCCCCCCTCGGGGCACCGCGTCCTGGTGATCGGTCTTGGCCGCTTCGGCGGCTCGCTGGCGCTCGAGCTCGCCAACCGGGGGTGGGAGGTGCTCGGGCTGGACAACGACGCGCGGGTGGTCCAGGACTTCCGCCAGCAACTCACGCACACCATGGTCGTCGACTCGACCGACGTCGAGGCCCTCCGGCAGGTGGGGGCCCAGGAGCACCGCCGAGCGGTGGTGGGCATCGGCACCGACCTGGAGGCGAGCATCCTCACCACCTCGCTGTTGGTGGACCTGGGCGTGCCCAACATCTGGGCCAAGGCCATCAACCGGCAGCACGGGCGGATTCTGGAGCAGATCGGCGCCCACCACGTGGTCCTGCCGGAACACGACATGGGTGAGCGGGTCGCGCACCTGGTGACGGGCCGGATGTTGGACTTCATCGAGTTCGAGGACGACTTCGCGCTGGCGAAGACCGTCGCCCCCGCCGAGGCCACCGACCTGCCGCTGGGCGAGTCGAGGCTCCGGGCGAAGTACGGCGTCACCGTCGTGTCCATCAAGCGGGAGGGGGCCGACTTCACGTACGCGACGGCGGACACGGTGATCAGGCGGGATGACGTGCTGATCGTGGCTGGACGGACCAACGACGTGGAACGGTTCTCCGAGCTGGTGTGACGGTCGGCGGCCCGCCGCCGACCGGGCCGCTCAGGACCGCACGAGCCGGGCGATCGCCTCGCTGGCCTCGCGCACCTTCTCGTCGGCGACCTCCCCGCCCTCGGTCAGCGCCTCGCTGACGCAGTGCCGGAGGTGGTCGTCGAGGAGGCCGAGGGACACGGCCTGGAGCGCCTTCGTCGCGGCGGCGATCTGGGTGAGGACGTCGATGCAGTAGCTGTCGTTCTCGATCATCCGGGAGAGACCCCGCACCTGGCCCTCGACGCGGCGCAGCCGCTTGAGGTAACTGTCCTTGTCCGGCGTGTAACCGTGCATCGGGGCTCCTCGCGTCGTCCGGTCCCTCCCGACGACGTTACCCCCACCGGGTAGCGTTCCGGGCCGCTCGACCGGGGGCGGCTGACGTCGTCAGCCGCTGCCCGTCACCTCGGTGCCGCGGGTGGGAGCCGGGAGCTCGACGTCGTGCTCCCGGGGATGGCCACCGCCAGGAGGTGGGCTCAGCCGTCGGAGGGCCGGTAGTCCTCGTCCAGGGGTTCGGACCTCAGCTGCTCGGCGACGTCGGCGGGGTTCGCCTGTTCCGCCCGGTCGGCGATGTGCTCGGCGTCCCCGCTCGTCTCCTCCTCGTCGGGAGCCGCGGCTCGCTCCTGTTCCACGGCGTCCGGTTGCGGGACCGCCCGGTCCTCGTCGTGGCTGGACATGGTCAGCCTCCCGTCGACTGGGGCTCCAGCGCACGTTCGCTGGTCCCGCTCTCCGCCCTGGTCTCCGCGCGGAGCCGGTTCAACAGCTCGCGGCGCTCGCCCTCGGCCAGGCCGCCCCAGACCCCGTACCGTTCACCGCTCGCCAACGCGTGCGCGCGGCAGCGGAGCATCACCGGGCAGGTCTCGCAGATGCGCTTGGCGCGCTCCTCGCGGATCGTCCGGGCCGCTCCGCGCTCCCCCTCCGAGAAGAAGAAGACGGAGGGGTCGATGTCCCGGCAGGCCGCCTCGAGTTGCCAGTCCCAGAGTTCCGTCACAGGCTGTGGTAGGCGCTTGGTGCTCGTCATGCTCAGCTCCCCGCAGTTGTCCCAGGTCCGTAGTTCGCTGTTCGGCGGCCCGTGCCGACCCGCGCTACTTCGTCCTTACCCACCCGAGGCGAAAACATGCATGTGATCCACAGGAGCTTTTCGGGTTCGGTCGGGGGGTCCAGGGGCACCACCGGTCGGGACCGCCACCGCCGGGCGCACCCGGTTCGGCTGGCCGTGGCCCCGAACCTGACGGGGCCGTGACCACGTCGGGGGGCGGCGGTGGCCGTGGGCGCCACCGGCCGCGTTCCCCGGGGCGGCGAGTGGACACCGTGAGCGCGTCCCTCCCGAGGGGTCTCGTCGTGACCGCCGCGCTCAGCTGGCGCCTGCTCGTCATCGCGGGTGCCGGCTACCTCGTCCTCCACCTGGTCGCCGCCCTCTCCACGGTGGTGGTCCCGACCGCGCTGGCCGTGCTGCTGTCGGCGCTGTTGGCTCCGGTGGTGGGCTGGCTGGTCCGGCACCGGGTCGCGCGCGGTCTCGCCACGGCGATCGCGATCCTGGGTGGTCTCGCCGTCCTCACGCTCCTGCTGACCTTCGTGATCGGGGCGCTCGTCTCGGGTGCCGGCGAACTCGCCGGGCAGTTGGCAGACGCGGTGGGTTCCGTCGAGACCTGGCTGGTCGAGGGGCCGTTGCCGCTGGGCGACGACGTGGTCAGCGACCTGTCCGACCGGTTGAGCCGGTGGCTCTCCGAGCACCAGGCGCGGCTGGCCTCCTGGGCGGTGACGGTCGCCGGCGGTGTCGGCGCGGTCCTGACCGGGGCCGTCCTCACGCTGTTCGTCCTGGTCTTCTTCCTCCGCGACGGTGAGCGCATCTGGCGTTTCGTCCTGCTGGCCGTTCCCGCGCGGTACCGGCCGAGGACCGACGACGCGGGTCGGCAGGCGTTCCGCCAGCTGGGCCGCTACATCCGCGCCACCGCCGCGGTCTCCTTGATCGACGCGGTGGGGATCGGCCTGGGCCTACTGGTCCTGGGCGTGCCCCTGGCCCTCCCCCTGTCGATGCTGGTGTTCGTCGGGGGTTTCGTCCCGCTGATCGGGGCCTTCCTGTCCGGCGCGGTCGCCGTGCTGGTGGCCCTGGCCTCGAACGGCTTGCTGACCGCGGTGCTGGTGCTGGGCGTGGTGCTGGCCGTGCAGCAGCTGGAGGGCAACGTCCTCCAGCCACTGCTGATGGGCCGGATGGTCCGGTTGCACCCGCTCGCGGTGGCGCTGGCCATCGCCGTCGGCGTGATCCAGGCCGGTGTCATCGGCGCGTTGCTCGCGGTCCCCCTGCTCACGACGCTGCGGACGATGGTGGTCGTGCTCGCGCGGTCGGCGGCGGAACCTCCCGGCCCCGTGGCATCGGGAGGGGGGACGACCGAGGGCGAAGCGCCGTGAGGTGCGGGCTGGCGTGCCGGTGGCGTCGGGGCCGAGGGGCGCCCCATCCCGCGAACCGGGTGTTTCCCCTCTCCCTGGCCCGCCCACGGTCACGCCTGGGATGGCTCGTCGGGCCGTCAGTGCGGGCGGCGGCCGAGGGGCCTGGTCGGGGACGTCCCGTCCGCTCCCGTGCCTCGGGGCCCCGCCACCGCCCGAACCGGTGGCTGGTGGGACCCGCTACACGGGTCGACCCCACCGCCTGGACACTCCACCCGATGTGCTCCTCGACGGACGGCACGTGACGCGCGGCGGGCTCTGCCGGCGACGTCGGTCCGTCTCGTTCCCCGTGCGCCCGGGGCCGACCGGGGGACGCGGGTCCGCGCCGCCGGCGCCGGGGGTGCCAGCTCAGCCGGTGGCGGAGCTGAACTGGGGAAGCGAGACGGTGGGGCGGGTGGGGTCGGCGGCGGGCTGGGCTGGGGCCTCCTGGGCCGGGGCCGGCTGGCTCAGGGCGAGTTCCTGCGCGGAGGCCTCCGCCGCGGCGGCCAGCTCGGCACGCCTGGCTTCCTCCTCGGCCTCCCGGACGGCACGCTGGTGGGCCCGGCCCCGTTCGGCGACCTCCCGGATGCGTTGGGTCGCCTCGCGCTGATCAGCCCGACGTTTGTTGCGCGCGACCCGGTCCTTCTTGACCGTGCGGTCGTTGCGCTGGGTGACCGTCCGGGCGCGCTCCACGTAGGGTCGAAAGACTTCCCGCAAGTGGCTCGCGTTGCGATCCGAGAGGTCGATTTCGTAGTTGACCCCGTCCAAGGCGAACTGCACGGTGGACTGCGCAGGCGCTCCGTCGAGGTCATCAACCAGTTCGACGCAGACACGCTCGGCCATGATCACCTAGTCTTTCCGTGTACAACTCGGGCACCGCAGAGCCGCGGCGGCACCCTGATTCTAACGGAATCGTCACCGGAAGCCGAAACCCCTCCCCGGCCGACAAGCCTTGCGGCAAGATGCACGGCCCCCCTTACCAAGGGCCATCCGGGCGCACGCGCAAAGCGCTTCCCACGCAACGGCGAAGAGACACGCCATCAGCATCATGTTTATGATTGCCGCAGTGGGATACCGTATGCCAACCGCGGGCATCGGGAAACAGCGGAATTAGGGAGTGCAACATGGCCCAGAAGGTCACGGTCCAACTGCTCGATGACATCGACGGCTCAGTGGCCGAGCAGACCGTTAAGTTCGGACTGGACGGGGTGGAGTTCGAGATCGACCTGTCCAATGGGAACGCGGACAAACTGCGGGAAACGCTGACGCCCTTTGTGGACAACGCCCGCCGAACGGGGGGCCGCAAGCGCGGTGGTCGGACCGCCAGGGCGACCGGTGCGCAGCCGGCCCCGAGCCAGGCCTCGGACCGGGAGCGCAACCAGGCCATCCGGGAGTGGGCGCGGGAGCAGGGCCTGAAGGTGTCCGACCGCGGCCGCATCCCCGCCGAGGTCATCGAGGCGTACGACAAGCGCGGCTGATCCGCGCTGGCCGTGGTAGGCCCAGCGCGAGACAAGCAGTCCCGGCACGATCGACGCGACAGCGCGAATGTGCCGGGATACGCGTATATGGGGCGGACGTCACAGCGCCGTTAACCAGGGTCCCCGGGGGAGCACCCCGGGGACCCGACCCCGGGTTCACCTCTGTTAATGCGCCCACGGGAGTAATCCCGCGCTCACCGAGGAGAACGGAAAATCAACGACACGCCCACGCCGGTCCCGGCAAACGAGCCACCGGGACGTGACGTGGCTCTCCGCTTAAGGGCTCGCGGACCACCCGACCGACTAGCCACCGATACCGGATCGATGATCCCGACTACTGCCCGCTACTACGAGCGGGCTCGTGACGACGTTTCGCGGGCGACACCACCCGCGCCGGCTGACCCTCCAATCGTCGGCACGACATTGGGTCACCACCGGTCACCTGGTGACGGTAGCGGCCCTTCCCCGACTTTCCCGGACGCTCCGCATTCGGCGAAACACGTTTGGTTGCCGTGGCGAGCGGACGTCGCCCTCCCACCCACACGCCCATCTCACTCGCGACCGACGGGGACCATCGGTCGTGACCTCGCGACGGAGGTTCCTCCGTCCCGACGATTCCTCAATGCGCGCGGAGACGACCGGCCATCCCGGTCAGCCCGCCACCGGGCGCCGCCACCGAATCCCTGCTCCTGAGTTCGGCTGGCATGCGCACGACGGCCCCGGGGGCCGTCCGCCGCGCCCCGGTCGCGATCCGCCCCGCCGTGACCGCGCCGCTCCGCAACGGCAGTCGCACGGTGGTGAGCTCGGGCACCACGTCCACGGCGACGGGCAGGTCGTCGAACCCCGCCACCGAGACGTCCTCCGGTACCCGGACCCCGCACGCGCGGAAGGACGCGATGACCCCGGAGGCGGTGAGATCGTTCCCGGCCACCACCGCCGTGCAGTCCACGCCCGCGCGCACCAGCTCGCGGCCGGCCTCCAGACCCGCGGCCCGGGAGAACCCGCTCCTGATCCAGAGGCAGCTGTCGGGATCGATCCCGGCCTCGGTCAACGCCTGCCTGGCACCGGCGACCCGCGCGCTGCTCGTGGTGTGGTGGGGCGGGCCGGTGAGGTAGGCGATCCGGCGGTGCCCGGCGGCGAGCAGCAGTCGGGTGAGGGCGGCGGCGCCACCGTCGTTGTCGAACACCACGCTGGCCGCCTCGCTGTCGGGCGGTGCCTCCCGTCCGCAGAAGACGACGCGGGTCCCCCGGGAAACGCTCTGCCGCACCAGGTCGGCGGTCCGCCGACGGTGCCCGTCGTCCTCCGGTCCGCCCCCGGTGACGACGATGGCCCTGGCGCGCTGCCGGAGCAGCAGCTCCATGTACCTGAGTTCGTCGTCGGCCGAGCCGGCGGTGTGGCAGATCATCGTCAGCAGGTCCGCCTCGGCGGCCTCCCGTTGGATCCCGCTGGCGAGCACCCCGAAGAAGGGGTCGGACACGTCGTTGACCAGGACGCCGAGCACCTCCGACGTGGCGGCGGCGAGAGCCCGGGCCGGCCCGTTGACCACGTAGTTCAGTTCCCGGAGCGCCTCGGTCACCCGCCGCCGGGTCGCCTCGGCGACCGGGTAGTTGCCGTTGAGCACCCGGGACACCGTCGCGCTGGACACACCCGCCCTGGCCGCGACATCGGCCAACGTTGCCGCCACCCTGCACGCCTCCGATCGGTCCTGACCCGTCCCCCTCGGGACCGGTCCTGGATAGCACGCGGGAACGGGCCGTCGTGCGGGGCGGCACCGTCTCCCGCACGCCGTACTGTCCGTCGCTCGCCCCCCGCGCGGCGCGGCCCCGGCCGATCTCGGCCAGGAGTGCGGGCACCTCCTTGACCACCCCGTGCCCTCCACCTAGCTTTCGAGGCTCAGTAAGCGCTTTCTACGAACCGGAGCTGACCCCGTGGCACTCACGCTGCCGACAGACGCCGGCGATCTCGTCCAGTACACCCCTCGACCGACCGCGCCGCGTTCGGCCAAGGGCGCTCCCCCGAGCAGCCGAGTGCTCTACGCCGCGGCGCACGTCGTGGCTGACCCGCTCGCGGACAACACCCCGGGTGTCCCGGCACGCCCCGACTGGGGCGCCACCATGGCGTTCCGCCACCACCTGTGGGAGCACGGCGTCGGGGTCGCCGACGCCATGGACACCGCGCAGCGGGGGATGGGCCTGGACTGGCCGACGGCGGCCGAGCTCATCCGCCGCAGCGGCGCGGAGGCCCGGTCGGTCGGTGGGGCGCTCGGCGTGGGTGTGGGCACCGACCAGCTCGGTCCCGGTGACCACGGCATCCCGGAGATCATCGCGGCCTACGAGGAGCAGGCCGAGGTCGCCGTGGCCGCCGGGGCCACCGTGATCCTGATGGCCAGCCGCGCCCTGGCCAGCGCGGCCACCGGACCCGAGGACTACCAGCGGGTGTACGACCACCTGTTGGGACAGTTGCCCGAGCCGGCGATCCTGCACTGGCTCGGACCGATGTTCGACCCCCAGCTGCTGGGTTACTGGGGCTCCCGCGACCTCGACACCGCGACAGACACCTTCACCTCGATCATCGAGGCCAACAGCGCGAAGGTCGACGGCATCAAGGTGTCGCTGCTGGACGCGGACCGGGAGGTGGCGCTCCGGCGGCGGCTCCCGACGGGCGTCCGCTGCTACACCGGCGACGACTTCCACTACCCGGAGCTGATCAGGGGTGACGACCGGGGGTACAGCCACGCCCTGCTCGGCATCTTCGACGCCATCGCGCCGGCTGCGGTCGCGGCGGTCCGGGCGCTGGACTCCGGGGACGAGGAGACCTTCGACCGGCTGTTGGACCCCACCGTTCCGCTGTCCCGGCACATCTTCCAGACACCCACGTACTACTACAAGACGGGCATCGTCTTCCTCGCGTGGCTGTCCGGGCACCAGGACCACTTCCGCATGGTGGGCGGCCTGGAGAGCGCTCGGTCCGTCCCCCATCTGGCCAGGCTGTTCGTCCTCGCCGACGAAGCCGGCCTCCTCCCCGACCCCGACCTCGCCGAGCGCCGCATGCGCCTGTTCCTCGAACTGTCCGGAGTGGCCCAGTGACCAGCACCGACGCCGCTCCCCTCGCGGGAGCCGACCTGTCCCGGTTGAGCCTGAACCAGGCGACGATCAAGTACGCGGACCTGGAGACCGTGGTGGCCGAATGCGTGCGCGCCGGGGTGCCCGGCGTGGGCCTGTGGCGGGAGCCGGTCGCCGAGTACGGGCTGGCCAGGTCGGCGGACCTGGTCAGGAAGGCCGGCCTCGAGGTCACCTCGCTCTGCCGGGGTGGCTTCTTCACCTCGGCGGACCCCGGGGAGCGGGCCGCCGCCCTGGAGGACAACCGCCGCGCGGTCGACGAGTGCGCCGAGCTGGGGACCTCGGTGCTCGTGCTGGTGTCCGGTGGCCTGCCCGCCGGGAGCACCGACGTGGACGGCGCCCGGGAACGGGTGGCCGACGCGCTCGGGGAGCTCGGCCCCTACGCCCAGGAACGCGGGGTCCGGCTCGCGGTGGAACCGCTGCACCCCATGTTCTGCTCGGACCGCTGCGTGGTCTCGACGCTGGACCAGGCGGTCGACCTGGCGAGCCGCTTCCCCGTCGAACAGGTCGGGGTGGTGGTCGACGCCTACCACGTCTGGTGGGACCCCAACGTCTACCAGGCCATCGAGCGGGCCGGCGAGCGGATCGCGTCCTACCAGGTCTGCGACTGGGTGACGCCGCTCCCGGCCGACGTCCTGCTGGGCAGGGGCATGATGGGTGACGGCTGCGTGGAGCTCGCGCGGTTGCGCGAGGCCGTGGAACGCGCCGGGTACGACGGCCCCATCGAGGTCGAGATCTTCAACCAGGGGCTCTGGGACGCCGCGCCCCGCGAGGTGGTGGACCTGACCGTGGAGCGCTACCGGCGCCACGTCTGGTAGTCAATCGAACCCCGTCCGTGATCCCCGTCGGGAAGATCGGTAGTACCGTGGCGGCGAGTCGGCCGTGAGGGCGCGACCGGACTGGATTGCCGAGGCACACGATGGCACTGCGGGCGGGGGACCTCGTCCCCGACTTCGAGTTGACCGACCAGCACGGCGAGACGCTCTCGTTGGGTGACCTGCTCACCAGGGGTCCCGTCGTGCTCTTCTTCTACCCCGCCGCCTTCACCACCGGGTGCACCGCCGAGAGCTGCCACTTCCGGGACCTCGCCTCGGAGTTCGGCGAGCTGGGGGCGCGGCCGGTGGGTGTGAGCGGCGACGCGGTCGAGCGGCAGCGGGAGTTCGACGAGGCGAACTCCCTGGGTTTCCCGCTGCTCTCCGACCCCGCCGGCACCGTCGCCGCCCAGTTCGGGGTCCGGCGGATCGGTCCCCTCCCGATGAAGCGGCACACCTTCGTCATCGGGACCGACCGCCGGCTCCTGCACGTGACGCGCAGCGAGTTCCGGATGGAGATCCACGCGGACGAGGCGCTCGCCGCGTTGCGCGCGTCGTCCTGACGGGACCCGCGCCAACGCGGAACCGGCCACGGTCGCCCGCAGCCCCTACAGTCGGTGCCATGTCACTCACCCTGGGATCGGGTCCCTTCGCGCGACCGTTGGCCGGGCACCTGAACTTCGACCTGGAGGCGGCCGCGCCGGCGCACGTCCTGTACCTGCACGAGGTGGACCGCCGCGTTCGCGGCGAGGTGGCGGGCGAGACGGTGGTGGACACCGTCGGGGCGCGGATGCTGCACGAGACGGGCCTGCTCCCCCAGTGGTACCTCCCGCTGTCCGACGTCAGCGGAGAGCTCGTGGACAGCGACCACCGGACGCACTGCCCCTTCAAGGGCGATGCCCGGTACTGGCACCTCCGGGTGGGTGACCGGGTGCTGGAGAACGTCGTGTGGTCCTACCCGGACCCGGTGCGGGGCTCCCCGAACCTGTCCGGGCTCGGCGCCTTCTACTTCGAGCGCCTGGACGCGTGGTTCGAGGAGGACGAGCGGGTGTTCGCGCATCCGAGGGACCCCTTCCACCGCGTCGACACCCGCCGTTCGAGTCGGCTCGTCCGGGTCTGGGCGGGGTCCCTGCTGATCGCCGAGACCCGGCGTCCGGTGGCCCTGTTCGAGACGGGGCTGCCCGTCCGGTGGTACGTCCCCCGGGAGGACGTGGCGAGCGAGTTCCTGGTGCCGGCGGAGCGGGTGACGATGTGCCCGTACAAGGGACGCGCGGGGTACTTCGACCTCGAGGCACCTGAGGTCAGCGGCGCCGAGGTGGCCTGGACCTACCCCCTGCCGCTGGCCGAGGCGGCGGCGGTCGCCGGCTACCTGTGCTTCGCCGGCCCCCGGGTGCGCGTCGAGGTGGGGTGAGGCGGTCCGCCGGGAACGGGGTTCCCGGCGGACGCTCCACTCAGGAGGCGGCGACCGAGGACACCGCGCCGTTGAGCACCGGAAGGTATCCGTTGGCGTGGCCGTTGGCGTTGGGGTGGTAGGACTCGGTCAACGGGAGCATCGGGCCGTTGATCCACGCGCCGGAGGCGCAGTAGCCACGTCCCTGGAAGGCGGGCCGCGCGTCGGCGAAGGTGAAGCCGGCCGCACCGGCGTGGGTGTTGGTCACGTCGGCCAGCAGGTCCGCGGTCTCGTTCAGCAGCGTGCGGCGTTCGTTGGACACCAGGCAGGTGCCCGCCGAGAACAGGTGCGGGTAGCCGATCACGACGACCTCGGCATTGGGGGCCGAGGAACTGATCGCGGCGTAGGTGGCGTCGAGGCGGGCGGGGAGTTCGTCGGCGATGAAGGCCTGGGCGCCGGCGACCGCGTCCGCGCAGCCCTGGGAAGTTCCGATCGTGCAGGTCGTGATGACGCTGGCGAAGCCGGCGTCGTTGCCGCCGATGGAGACGCTGACGAGGTCGGTCGCGGGGTCGAGCGCGCCGATCTGGTTGGCGAGCAGGTCGTCGGTGGTGGCTCCGGAACACGCGGCGAAGGTGAGGCTCGCGGCGTTCTCGCTCGCCCAGAGCTCCGGGTAGGCCAGCGGCGACCGCTGGCAGTTCCCGCTGTCGGGGTCGTACTGGCCGATTCCGGTACCGGAGACGTAGGAGTCGCCGAGCGCGGCGTAGGCGAGGTCCTGTTGGGCGACGGCGGCGGGGGCGACGGAGACGGCGGTGGCGACGGCGAGCGCCGCGCCGGCCAGGGTGGTCAGGAGACGAGCACGCACGGATACCTCCCGATCATGGGCAACGTGGCTCATCCTTAACACGGTCGTTCTCAACGTGAAACTTTTCGCCGAGGCAACCAGCCGGTCGGACGATCGCCGGTCACCGTGCGTGCGCACCTGGGCCGCTCCGCTCGCCCACTCGCCCGCCGGAAACGTTTCGCCGTATTCATGGTCGAATTCGCAACGAATCGTCATAATGAGCATGGTTTGCCGCATGATCCGGTCGGGTATTGCCCCCTAGCCTTGAGGTATGGCTGTCACGACCGACCACGCTCACGCGACGACGCGGAGCACCTCCGAGGCGATCGCGCTCGACGAGCGGTGGAGCACGCACAACTACCACCCGCTTCCGGTGGTCATCGCGCACGGTGAGGGCGCATGGGTGACCGACGTGGAGGGGCGCCGCTACCTGGACTTCCTCGCCGGCTACTCCGCGCTGAACTTCGGCCACCGCCACCCGGACCTGGTGTCGGCCGCGGTCGAGCAGCTCGGTCGGGTCACCCTGACCAGCAGGGCGTTCCACCACGACCAGCTCGGGCCCTTCTGCGCCGAGCTCGCCGAGCTGACCGGCACCGAGCTGGTGTTGCCCATGAACTCGGGCGCGGAGGCCGTCGAGTCGGCCATCAAGGTCGCCAGGAAGTGGGCGTACCAGGTCAAGGGCGTGCCGGCTGACACCGCGGAGATCGTGGTCGCCGGCTCGAACTTCCACGGCCGGACGACGACCATCGTGTCCTTCTCGACCGACGAGGTCGCCCGAGCGGACTTCGGACCGTTCACCCCGGGTTTCGTCGTGACACCTTACGGCGACGCCGCGGCGGTGGAACGCGCGATCACCCCTCGGACCGCCGCCGTCCTGGTGGAACCCATCCAGGGCGAGTCGGGAGTGGTGGTCCCGCCTCCGGACTACCTGCGGACCCTGCGGCGCGTCTGCGACGAGCACGGGGTGCTGCTGGTGATCGACGAGATCCAGTCCGGGCTGGCCAGGACCGGGGAGTTGCTGGCGTCCGCGCACGACGGGGTCCGCGCCGACCTGTACACGCTGGGGAAGGCGTTGGGCGGCGGGCTGTTGCCGCTGTCGGCCGTCGTGGGGAGCCGGGACGTCCTCGGCGTGCTCCGACCCGGTGAGCACGGCTCGACCTTCGGCGGGAACCCGTTGGCCTGCGCCGTCGGCAGGGCGGTGATCCGGCTGCTGTCCACCGGTGAGTTCCAGCGCCGCGCCGTCGAGCTGGGCGGACGGCTGCACTCCCGCCTCGGGGAGCTGGTGGGTCACGGCGTCACCGAGGTGCGGGGTCGCGGCCTGTGGGCCGGCGTGGAGATCGCGCCGGGGGGCCCGGCTGGGCGTCAGGTGTCGGAGGAACTGGCCCGTCGCGGGGTGCTCTGCAAGGAGACCCAGTCGACGACGCTGCGCATCGCGCCGCCACTGGTGATCAGCGAGGCCGAGCTGGACCGCGGCGTCGAGGCCATCGGGGAGGTGCTCGGGAGCCGCTGAGCTCCCGTCAGCCGGCGGCGCCCTGCCCGCTCTCGGCCGGGCGAGTGGCGCCCTTCCTGGCCAAGGCGGTCAGGCGGCTGATCGCCCGCAGGTACTTCTTGCGGTACCCGCCGCGCACCATGTCGGCGCCGAAGAGCTCCGCGACCGAGGATCCCGACACGACCACCGGGATGTCGCGGTCGTAGAGGCGGTCGGCGAACGCGACGAAGCGCAACGCCACGTCCTGGTCGGGTAACGGGCGGGCACCGCGCAGGTGGACGGCGCTCACGCCGTCCACCAGCCGCCCGTACCGCGACGGGTGCAGTCGGGCCAGGTGGGCGCACAGCTCCTCGAAGCCGTCGAGGGTGGCGTCGGGATCGGCCTCCGCGCGACGGGCGAGTTCGTCGTCGTCCACCGGCTCGGGAGCCTCCGGCAGGCCCCGGTGCCGGTAGTCGGGGCCGTCGACCCGCACCACCTCGAAGCGACTCGCCATCGCGTGGATCTCGCGGAGGAAGTCGTCCGCCGCGAAACGCCCCTCCCCCAACCGGTCGGGCAAGGTGTTGGAGGTCGCGGCGACGAACACCCCGGCGGACATCAGCTCGGACAGCAGCCTGGTCACCAGCATGGTGTCGCCCGGATCGTCCAGCTCGAACTCGTCGATCGCCAGCAGTCGGTGATCCGAGAGCCTGCGCACGGTCTCGGCGAAGCCCAACGCCCCGACCAGGTGAGTGAGCTCGACGAAGGTGCCGAAGACCCGGGGCGCCGGTACCTCGTGCCAGGTCGCGGCGAGCAGGTGGGTCTTGCCGACACCGAACCCGCCGTCGAGGTAGATCCCCCTCGGCCCCGGGTCGGGGCGCCGGCTCCCGAACAGCGACCACCGGGACCGACGCCGTCCCCCGGCGACCCGGGCGGCGAAGTCGCGGCACCGCCGCAACGCCTCGGCCTGGCTCGGTTCGTCGGGGTTGGGGAGGTAGGTGTCGTACCGCACCGAGTCGAACTGCGGAGGCGGGCTCATCGCAGCGATCAACTCGTCCGCGCCGACCTGCGGTGTCCGATCGGTCAGGCAGGTGCCGGGCATGGCCACCAGCCTAACGTGGTGGGATGAGCCGGTGCGCAGGCTCTTCCCGCCGCCCGCCGAGGGCCTCCCCGAGCTTCCCGAGGACGAGGTGGAACGGCTACACGCGTATCCGCCGACCCTCGAACGGCCCTGGGTCCGGACGAACATGGTGGCCAGTCTCGACGGGGCCATCAGCCTGGACGGGGCGTCCGGTGGGCTGTCCGGTCCCGCCGACCGCCGGATGCTCTCCCTGTTCCGCGACCTCGCCGACGTCGTGCTCGTCGGATTGGGCACGGCGCTGGCCGAGGGCTACCGGGGTATCACCGCCACCGAGAGGCGAACGGCCCGCCGAGCGAGGTGGGGGCTGGCCGGCGTCCCGCCGCTCGCCGTCGTGACCAATTCCTGTGACGTACCGCCCGGTGCGCCCCTCCTCACCGATGTCGTGGCCAAGACCATCGTCGTGACCTGCGCCGCCGCGCCGGAGGAACGCCGCCGCCGG
This sequence comes from Actinoalloteichus caeruleus DSM 43889, assembly GCF_000429185.2. Lineage (GTDB taxonomy): Bacteria > Actinomycetota > Actinomycetes > Mycobacteriales > Pseudonocardiaceae > Actinoalloteichus_B > Actinoalloteichus_B caeruleus. Next base: position 2,707,636 of record NZ_AUBJ02000001.1, read on the forward strand.
GCCGAGGACGACGGAGCGGAGGTGGTGCTCGCCGGTGACGCGCGGGTGGACCCTCGGACCCTCGTCGCGGAACTGGGCCGCCGTGGCCTGCGTCGGGTGTGCTGCGAAGGGGGCCCTCAGCTCCTCGGAGCCCTCATCGAGGACGAACTGGTGGACGAGTTCTGCCTCACGGTGTCCCCGGTTCTCGCCGGCGGCGCCACCGGCCGGGCAGCGCTCGGGTCACACCCGCCGGTCCGGCGGGACATGACCCTGCTGTCGACCTTGGAGGAGGACGGCATGCTCTTCCTCCGGTACGGCAGGCGGGCGTAGTGGAACGCCTGGTCGGGCACGGGGACCGCGAGCTCGTGGAGGCCGCCGTCGGCGGCGCGGACGGCGCGTTCGACGAGCTGGTCCGACGTCACACCCCCCGGCTCTACCGGGTGGCGCTGCGCATCGTCGGTGACCGCGCGGACGCCGAGGACGTCGTCCAGGACGCCTGGATCTCGGCCTGGCGCGCCCTGCCCCGCTACCGGGGCGACGCCGAACCGTCGACCTGGCTGTACCGGGTGGTCACCAACGCCGCTCTCGGTCGGTTGCGCCGGCGTCGACGGATGCCGGAGCAGCCGATGACCGACGCGGCCGCGGCCATCCTGGACACGATGCCCGCGCCCGGCGGTGGCCCCGAGGCGGGAGTGCTGCGGCAGGAACGTGGCGACCAGGTCCAGCGGGCGATCGCCACGCTCGACTCCTCCCAGCGCGTCCCGCTGGTGCTTCGGGAGTTCGAGGGACTCGACTACGAGGAGATCGCCGCCATCCTCGGCGTCGGGGTCCCTGCCCTCCGCGCCCGGTTGCACCGGGCCAGGGTGGTACTGCTCGGGAGACTCAGGGAGGTCCAGTGAACCTCGACCGGTCGGGAGACGACCAGGTCCTGGCGTGCGGCACGCCGGTCGGTTCCCTGCTCGCGCTGGTGGCCGACCGCGCCGCGCGGCGCCCGGACGCGGACTCGTCGACGCTGGCGCGCCACGTGTCCGGCTGCGCCGGCTGCCAGCGGCGGCTCCGGGAGCTCGCGTCGGGGTGGGAACCGGTGCGGCGGGAGGCGGCCAGGGAGGTCGCCGTCCCACCGAACCTCGTCGAGGAGGCCCTCCACGGCCTGGCCACGGTGCGGCAACGGGAGACCTCCGTCGAGGTGGTCGAAGCCGGCGGGAGCATCCGGGTGTCCCGGGGCGCCCTCGTCCTGCTGGTCAGGCAGGAGGTGGCCGACTTCGCGGCCGGCACCTCGACGGTGGGCCGCCCGACGGTGCGGGTGTCGGCGGACGGGGTCACCGTGGAGGTCGCCGCAAGGTACGGGGTCCGCGTCCCGCTGGCGGCCGACGCGCTGCGCCGGCACCTCGTCGCCAGCCTGGACGAGCACTTCGGAACGGCCGCGCCGGCGGTCCGGGTCCTGGTCACGGACGTCCTGGAGCCCTGAGGCTCACTCCTTAGGGGGGTTTGACGGCACAAGGTGCCAGCTGCCGGCATCAGGGTGGGTAACGCCATCGAACGGCGCGGGAGCGTTTCCGCTCGCGCCCGTGGTACCCGGTCTGACAGGGAAGAAGGTTGCCCCCATGACGCAGAGCAGGACCAGCAAGGAGACCACCGGAACCGACAGCGGCCAGCCACCGAGCCCCCGGGCCTCCTCCACGGCGGTCCGCACCGCCGACGAGACCACCGAGGGCAAGACGACCATCTCCAGCGCCGTCGTCCAGAAGGTCGCGGGGATCGCCGCCAGGGAGATCGGCGGCGTCTACGCGATGGGTGGCGGGGTGTCGAGGGCGTTCGGGGCGCTGAAGGAGCGGATCCCCGGCGGCGGCACGTCCGCGGCGACGGGGGTGCAGGTGGAGGTCGGGGAGAAGCAGGCCGCGATCGACCTGGACCTCATCGTCGAGTACGGCGTCTCGATCGTGGACCTGGCGCGCGCGGTGCGCCGCAACGTGATCTCCTCGGTGGAGCGGATGACCGGCCTGGACGTGATCGAGGTCAACATCGCGGTCAACGACATCCAACTCCCCGACCAGGACCAGCAGGAACCCTCCACCCCCCGGGTCGAGTGAGCACGGGACGCGCCGGCCCGGTCGGGAGCCTCGAACCGGGAGGGCGTGGTCCGAGGGGCACCGGTGATCCCGGTGCCGACGGTCACCGGATCGGAGCGGTGACCTCGGGAGACACCGGACCGGGGGCGTGAACCCATGCAGCCAACACCAGCCAGGCACGAGCACGACGACACTCGCGGCCGCGCGGAGCGGTTGCGCCAGGAGGTGCTGTCCCACCCGGCGGTGGAACGGTTGGACGAGAGCCGGACCTCCGCCGTCGACACCCTCCTGCCCGGCGCCCGGATACGCGGGGTGGCCGTGGGAGAGGCGGGTGAACCGGTCGCCATCGCCGTGGTCCTGCGGTTCGGAGCCTCGATCCCGCAGGTGGTCCGGGAGTTGCGTTCCCTGGCCCGGACCGTGGTGGGGGACGTGCCGGTGGACGTCACCGTCGCCGACGTCGTGGTCTCGACGGAACCACCCGCGCCGCGCGTCGCCAGCGGGAGGTGACCGTGCCCGAACGGTCAACGCCTCGGTCCGCTGACTGGCGGGCCGCACGACGAGCGTTCGTCCGCGCGCACCACCCCGACGCCGGTGGTGACCCGGCGGCCTTCTCCGCCGGACTCCCGCCCCGGCTCGACGGCACCGACCCGCGTTCCCACCCACCCGTGGTGGTCACCGCGTTCCGCCACCGGTCGTTCCCGGTCCGGTGCGGACGGTGCCTCCGCCGGTGGTGGTGGCGACGCCACCACGCCAGGGTGCGGTGACCTCCACCAGGCGCCCGCAGCGCGGAGCGGCGACCGAAGCGCCGCACCGAAGTCGACCAGCAAGGAGACCCGCATGAGTGCCACCCAAACCGGCCTGTTGGCCGGCCTGATCCTCGGCGCCGCCGGCGCCATCGGCGGTTTCGCCGCCTTCCTCGCCGCCCTGGTCGTCGGGTTGATCGGTCTCGTGATCGGCCGGGTCCTCGACGGTGAACTCGACCTCGGCGGCATGTTCGAACGCGGCCGGGGGCGGGACCGGTGACGCCGGGCGCGCACCGACTCGACCGGGCGAGCCCGAGGCGGCCCACCGGATCCGAGGGGGCCGGACCCGGGGTTGAGGACCGCCCCTCGCGGGTCGAGCGCACGCCGCCCGACGACGCCGGGGAACGCGGGACCCTCACCATCAAGGACCAGGTGCTCCGCAAGGTGGCGCGCCAGGCCGTCGGGGAGTCGCCCACCGTGCTCCCCTCGGGCGGGGGCGGGCACGGGGGCGCCAAGGTCCGGATCACCGACCCGGGGGACGGGCTCCACCTGCGGCTCGACGTCGCCCTCCGCTACCCGTGCCGGGTGCGGTCAGCGGTGGCGGAGATCCGGGAACGGGTGCGCGCGGGACTGCTCCGGGCCACCGGCAGGGAGACGCGAACGGTGGACGTCAGGATCGTCGCCCTGCGGGGCGTGTCCCCGGCACGGGTGGAGTAGACATGCGCGCACTGATCCGGATCCTCACCACCCTCATCGGGGTCGCCGTCGCGGTCGTCGGCGCCCTGACCGTCATCGAGGTGTTGTGGGCGTGGTGGCGGCCGGCCTCCGCGCCGCTGTGGATCCCCTGGCCCCAGTGGCTGGACCAGGCCTCCACCCTCACCTGGCAGGGCACGGGCCCACGCGTCACCGCGGCCCTGGTCGCACTCGCCGGTCTGCTCCTGGTCCTGCTCTCGGCCGCCGCCCGGCGACACCACCTCGCCCTGCACGACCCCGCACCGGACGTCACGGTGACGACGTCGTCCCGTTCCCTGGCCCGCGTGGTGGGCCACCGCGTGCGGGCCGAGACCGGGGTGCGCTCGGCCTCCGTCACCGCCACCCGGGCGCACGTCACGGTCCGAGCGGCCGCCGCCCCGACCGACGGCGACGACACCCTGCGCGCGCGGCTGCTGGAGATCGTGCGGGACCTGGTGGACGACCTGCCCCTGCGGGAGAAGCCGCGCGTCACCGTCACCATCGATTCCTCCCGGGAACGCCGGGAACGCCACCCCGAGCCGTCGGGGTCACGTCCGGCGGCGCCCGGGCTGCGGCCGGGGTCCTGACGGCGAACACCCGCCCCCCATCCCATCGCGAGGAGTTGTCATGAGCAGGAGTTCCCACGCCGCCGTCGCCCGGCCCGCCACCACGGAACGCACCGTGACGGCGGTCGTGGGCACCCTCGCCCTGCTGGCCGGGCTCCTCGCGCTCGTCGTGGGGGCCGGCTGGCTGGGCGCCGACCGCGCCACCCGACCGGTGGCCGACCCGGTCGCGGTCGACTGGCTCGGCGGCTCCGGGGTCCTGGGTCGGTTGCTCGCCGTCCTGCTCGGGCTCGTCCTCCTGGTGCTCGGCGTGCGCTGGGCGCTGCGGGCGTCGCGCCCGGAGCACCACCCGGACGTGGAATTCGACGACGCGGAGGGCGAGCTCCGGGTGTCGGCCCGCGCGGTGACGGAGGCGGTCCAGGACGACGCGCGGGGGATCGACGGGGTGTCCAGGGCTCGGGTGACCCTCGTGGGCAGCCAGGAGCGGCCGGCCTTGCGGCTCCTGCTGGCCCTGCGCCGGGGCACCGACATCCGCATGGTGTGGAGCGCGCTGGAGAACCGGGTACTCGCCCGGGCCAGGGATGCGCTCGGGCTGGAACGGCTGCCGGCGGCGGTCCACCTGGAACTGGACGCGGCGGAGCGGCACCGGGTCCGCTGAGGTCCCGGCAGCGGTCGCCGGGCAGAGCCACCAGGACGGGCGCGCGCCGCATCGGAGGACCGGCGGACCCCACCTCGCTCCCGCTGCTGACGTGGTGGCGGCCGTCCGCCCCAGGGGCAGGGGCAGGGCCGGGTCCGCGCTCACCACCGCGCGGCCCCCAGGCGGCCAGCCGGGCCGGGTGACGGGGCCCCAGGGCACGGGGCGACATGCGGGACGGAGCCGCCGGTCCCACGATGGGGACATGGCGCTCCCGCTGGCTCCTCCCGTCGCTCCCATGCTCGCCAGGCCGGTCGCCGATCTGCCCGCCGGGGACTACCTCTTCGAACCCAAGTGGGACGGCTTCCGCTGCCTGGTGTTCCGGGACGGCGAGGACGTCGTCCTCCAGTCCCGCACCGGCAAGTCGTTGGACCGGTACTTCCCGGAGGTGGTGCGGGAGGTCCGCGATCGGCTCCCGGCCGGGGCCGTCGTCGACGGGGAGCTCGTGGTCGCGGTCGGCGACCGGCTGGACTTCGACGCGATGTCGGAACGCATTCACCCCGCCGAGTCCCGGGTTCGGGCACTGGCGGAACGGACGCCGGCCACCTTCGTCGCCTTCGACCTGCTCGCCGACGCGAACGGGCTCCTGGTGGACGAACCGTTCGAGGCCCGCCGGGCCGCGCTGGAACGGATGGTGCCCGCCTCGACCGGCGGGGTGCGCCTCACCCCGGTCACCCGGGACAGGGGGACGGCGCGGCGGTGGTTCGAGCTCTTCGAGGGAGCCGGTCTGGACGGGGTGATCGCCAAGGCCGCGACCGACCGGTACCAGCCCGGTCAGCGCGTCATGCTCAAGGTCAAGCACCAGCGCACCGCCGACTGCGTGGTGGGGGGACTGCGCTGGCACAAGGGAACCGAACCGGGGACGGCGGTGGGCTCCCTGCTCCTCGGCCTGTACGACGAACACGCTGTGCTGCACCACGTCGGGGTGTGCGCGACGTTCACCGCCGCGCGTCGACGCGCGCTGGCGACCGAGCTGATGCCGCTGGCAGTCGAGCCCTCCGACCACCCGTGGTCGTCGGAGGCGGGCGAGGGCCGCCGGGTGCCCGGCCAGATCAGCCGGTGGCGATCCACCGAGCAGCCGTGGCAGCCGCTCCGGCCGGAGCGGGTCGTCGAGGTGGGCTACGACCACCTGGAGGGGGCGCACCCGGCTCGGTTCCGGCACACCACGAGCTTCCTGCGCTGGCGGCCCGACCGGGACCCGGTGACCTGCGGGTACGACCAGTTGGATGAACCCGTGCGGTTCGACCTGGCCTCCGTGCTCCGGGGGGAGGTTCGTGGCTCCCCCTGACCTCGGCCGCCGCGCGGGCACCGGTCGAGGACATCCGGGTGTCGCCTCGGGACCGCTCACCGCCCTGTTACCCGGTCGCTGGGAGCGTCTTGCGTAGTCTCTGCGTCAACCGGGACGTGGTCGGGCACGGGATGCCCGACCACCCGAGCCCGGCGACCAGCGGAGGACGGTTCCGATCGGGGGAGGACACGTGCCGCGCACCCGAAGCCACGCGGTGGGTCTGGCGCTGACGCTCGCAGCCGTCGTGGCGGCGACCTCGTGTTCGGCGGGTGCGTCCACGCCACCCCCGGTGGCGGTGGCCGCCGACCCGGACCGCTCGGTGACCGTCGAACCCGGGACCGACCCCGTACCGCTGCCCCCGCTGGAGGAGCCGGGCGCCCACACCATCCACTGGGCCGACTGCACCCAGCACACTCGGCAACGGCTCGGGCTGCCCCAGGAAGCGGAGACCAGGTCCTACGAGTGCGGCAGCGTGACGGGCCCCCTGGACTCACCGGAGCAACCGAACTTCGGCACCGCCACGACCCACGTCCTGCGCGTGGGTACCGGTGCCGTCCCCCTCGTCGTGCTCAACGACGTCGGCGGGGCGCCGGGCTCGTTGTACGCGGCGCGCCTGGCCGAGGCGCTGCCGGCCGAGCTGTTGGAGACCTTCTCGCTCATCGGCGTCGACCGGCGCGGCACGGGCATGTCCGACCCGATCAGCTGCGTCAGGGGCGACGACCGGGAGAACATGGTCGGGTTCGACCCCGCCGTCACCGACGTGGCCGGCCAGGACTCCCTGCACTCCTCCTCGTCGTCGGCCGCGAAGGAGTGCACCTGGTTGCTCGAGTACCGGGCACGGGCCTTCGACCCGGCGCGGACCGCCGGTGACCTGGAGGTCCTCCGGTTGGAGCTGGGGATGTCCCGGATCAACGCGATCGCACGGGGGGACGGGTCGGAGGTGCTGGTCTCCTACGCCCAGCGGTTCCCCGACCACGTCGGGCGCGTGGTCCTGGACGGGGTCCCGGACCTGAGCTCGGACGCCCTGGCCCGGGCCGAGGAGCGGGCGGCCACGGCGGAACGCGCGTTCGAGGCGTTCACCTCGTCGTGCGCGGCGCGGGCGGACTGCCCGCTCGGTCCCGACCCGGGCGGTGCGGTGGCGGAACTGGCGGAAGTGCTGCGCCGGGAGCCGCTGTTGACCTCCGACGCGATGATCACTCCCGGGACCCTGACCCGGGTGCTCCTCGACGGGCTCGCGGTGCCGGAGGAGTGGCCCGAGGTGGCCGAGGCGGTCGCGGCCGCCCGGGACGGGGACGGAGTGCCGCTGGGCACCCGGCTGCGGGACACGTTGTGGGAGGGTCCGCTGGACCCGCCCAGGTTCGATGCCTCGTTGGTGACCAGGTGCAATGCCTCCGCGCTGCGCCTACCGCCGAACCAGGTGGCCGAGCTCAGCGAGGAGTGGCACGCCGACTACCCGACCTTCGGCGGGCTGTTCGCCCAGGAACTGCTGCACTGCACCGCCTGGCCGGTGCCGTACCAGGGGACCGAGGGCGACACGGTTCGGGGCGCGCCGCCGGTGATGGTGGTCAGCACGGCGACGGACCCGGTGACCCCGGGCCCGGCGACCCGTCGGATGGCCGGGCGGTTCGACAGCGCGGTCCTGGTCGACTGGCAGGGCACCGGCCACGGCGGGCTGGCGCGGTCGTCCTGCGTGACCGACGCCGCCGTCTCCTTCCTGGTGGACGGCGAGGCACCGGAGAACGACGTCGTGTGCCCACCGTGAGGTGGGCACATCCAACGCCGTGCTGACCGGGTGAACGGGCTCAGCAGCCCGCGCAGCAGCCGCAGCCGGGGCCGGTGCACCCGGAACAGCAGCTGCAACCACCCTGGCTGGGCGCGTGGCTGGTCGTGATCTCCATGTCAGCCTCCTAACGGGAACGCGAAAATGCCACCTCGTCGATCGTCGCCGGGCTCGCACCCCGTCGGGGACCGCTGCTCGGATGAACCGAGGAGGTCATTTTCACGCCGGCGGTCATACCCAACGTAGTCGCCTGAACCGTTTCGGTGATGACCTGGACCGGTCCCCGTCAGGCCTCCCGATCGGCGGTTCCTCGCCCCCTCGCGCGGGAGGGCTGCACCCGCGCCGGTTCCCCCGGCATCTTGGGGTGGTCGGGTGGATAGGGCAGGTCGCCCAGGCCGTGGTCACGTTCGTCCCTGTCCGCCAGTTCGAGGAGGGTCTCGAGTCGGCTCGGGTGGGAGCGCAGGTCGGCGTGGGGGTCGCCGCGCCGGGCCACCAGGCCGGGCACGGTGCGGGTGGTCAGGTCCCGGGGGTCGACCTCGCCGAGCTCGTCCCACTCCACCGGGGTCGACACCGTCGCCGTCGGGCTGGCCCGTACCGAGTAGGCGGCGACGATCGTGCGGTCGCGGGCGGCCTGGTTGTAGTCGACGAACACCCGCCGCCCCCGCTCCTCCTTCCACCACGCCGTGGTGAGCAGCTCCGGTTCGCGGCGGGCGAGTTCCCTGGCGAGGGCGATCACGGCTCGCCGCACGGTCACGAACTCCCACTCCGGCTCGATGGGGACCAGGACGTGCAGGCCTCGGCCACCGGAGGTCTTGACGAAGCCCGGGTACCCCAGCTCGGCGAGCAGCTCCCGGGTGAGCTCGGCCGCCCTGACGGCGTCGGCGAACCCCGTTCCGGGTTGGGGATCCAGGTCCACCCGCAGCTGGTCCGGCTGCTCGACCCGGTCGCGGCGCACGGGCCAGGGGTGGAGCTCGATGGCCCCGAGGTTGGCCACCCATGCGAGCACGGCGACCTCGGTCGGGCAGATCTCGTCGGCGCTGCGACCACTGGGGAAGCGGATGCGGACGGTGTCGACCCAGTCGGGGGCGCCTCGGGGCACGCGTTTCTGGAAGAACGACTCGCCGTCGACGCCCGAGGGGAACCGGCGCAGGGTGGTGGGCCGGTGGTGGACGGCGCGCAGCACGGCATCACCCAGCGCCAGGTAGAACTCGACGAGGTCGAGCTTGGTCACTCCGACCTCGGGAAACAGCACCCGGTCCGGGTTGGTCACCCGAACCGTCCGCTCACCGACCGCCAGTTCACGAGCCTCGGTCGCCATGTGGTCCACCGTACGAGGAGTTGGCCCGCCCGGCCGGGCACGACGGCCCGTCCGCCCCGCCATCGCCGAACGGGTGGCCAGGTGGCCGCCACTCGCTACCGTGGACGTATGCGCGACACCTGGTTCGGTGCCGAGGACCCCGACGAGGGACGTGACGTGCCAGGCAACGGCACGGACCGCCTCCGGGACGAACTCGTGGGGCTCGACCCGGACGACCCCGAGGTCAGGGCTTTCGCCGAGCACCTCGACCGCATGTCCCGTCCGGGTCCGACGATGACGGTGGAGGGGTCGCTCCGGGCTGTCACCGAGTTCACCGACTCGGCGAACAGGGCGCGAGGTGGACGGCGGGCCCTCGCGGTGGCCCTGGTGTGGCTGATGTTGCTGTTCTTCGCGCTCGCCGCGTGGACCCTGCTCGGGTTCCTGCTCGGCGGCGGGGCGTGACAGGGGTCTCCGCCCTCCGACCAGCGTCCGCTTGCCCGTGCGACTAGCGTTAGGGGCATGGAACCGGTGGTCGGTGCGACCCCTCGGGTCGTGAAGTCCGAGCGGGAGTGGCGCGAGGAACTGGGTCCGGTCGAGTACGCGGTACTGCGACAGGCCGGAACCGAGCCCCCCTGGAGCGGGGAGTACGTCGAGACGAAGGCCACGGGCGTGTACGAGTGCCGCGCCTGCGGAGCCGAGCTCTTCCGCAGCTCGACCAAGTTCGACTCCCACTGCGGGTGGCCGTCGTTCTTCTCCCCGATGGCGGGCGATCGGGTCATCCTGCGCGAGGACCGCAAGCACGGGATGCTCCGCACCGAGGTCCTGTGCGCCTCCTGCCACAGCCACCTCGGGCACGTCTTCGAGGGCGAGGGGTACGACACGCCCACCGACCAGCGGTACTGCATCAACAGCATCTCGCTGCGCCTGGTCGAGGACGAGTAGCCGGGCCCGCCGGCGCACCCAACATCACAACATGGCCACACCGGGCAACGGTGGTCCCCCCACCAGTCGTCCTACGGCCATGGTTGGGATTCTCCGCTCGGCCTTCGTGGTGCTCGGGGCCACGGTCCTCGCCGGCTGCGCCTCCACCGCCCCCGCGACGGGGGCCCTCTCGTGCGCGCGGACCGAGGCGGCCCCCGGGGTGGAACTGCGGATCAACCCGCCCCTGGGAGCCAGGGTCGCGGCCGCCGAACTGGACGTGTGCTGGCAGGACTACTGCACCTCCGAGTCCGTACGACTCGTGCGGAGCGCGACCACGTCCACAGACTGCGCTCCTCCCGGCCGCCCGACCGACACCCCGGAAGCCCGTCACGAACCGCCTTCGCCCGTGCCGGCCGACGCGTCCCCGCCCGGTCATGGCGCCGAGACCACCCCGCGCTTCTCGTGGCAGGCACCCGAACCCCCCGTCCTGTCCGAGGGCGAGGTCACCGCGGGTGGGCGGCTCGACGCGCTCACCGACTGCGAGGACCCGCGCGCACGGACGGAGCTCACCGGGTTCGTCCCGATCCCCGAGCTGTCGGCAGTGCCGACCGAGGTGAGCGTCCTGCTGGCCGAGAACGGGGGTGGCGTGCTGCTCAACGAGACGATCGAGCTGACCCCGTGGGACCTGGCCGAGGACGGGCAGTGCCAGGACAGCGGGGCGAGGGCGGTGCTGCGGGTCGACGGCGGGGGCCGGTTCTTCGCCGAGTGAGGACCCGACCCCGCCGCGAGGTCAGGGAAGCGCGGCCACCAGGTCACCGACCGGCACCCGGGTCCCGGTGTAGAAGGGGGTCTCCTCGCGCACGTGCCGCCGCGCCTCCGTCCCCCGGAGGTGGCGCATCAGGTCGAGGATCCGGTGCAGTTCGTCGGCCTCGAAGGCGAGCATCCACTCGTAGTCGCCCAATGCGAAGGAGGCGACGGTGTTGGCCCGCACATCAGGGTAGTCGCGTGCTTCCTTGCCGTGGTCGGCGAGCATCCGGCGCCGGTCGGCGTCGGGGAGCAGGTACCACTCGTAGGAGCGGACGAAGGGGTAGACGCAGACGAATCGGCGCGGCTCCTCCCCGGCGAGGAACGCCGGGATGTGGCTCTTGTTGAACTCCGCCGGCCGGTGCAGCGCGACGTTGCTCCACACCGGCTCCGAGGCCCGCCCCAGCGCGGTCCGCCGCAGACCGGTGTAGGCCGCCTGGAGGGTCTCCACCTCCTCGGCGTGCCACCAGATCATGTAGTCGGCGTCGGCGCGGAGGCCCGCGACGTCGTACACACCGCGCACCTCGACGCCCCGGGGCCCCAGGGACTCCAGGTAGTCGTGGGCCTCGGTGGCCGCGTCCGCGCGGTCCTCGGGCAGGCTCCCGCCCCGCACTCGGAACACCGACCACATCGTGTACCGGATCGTGGAGTTCAGTTCGTGGTAGTCAAGCCGCGACATGGCTACATCCTCGCACCGGCTGGCCGGGCGGCCCGCAGCTGGTCGAGGTCGTCCAGCACCTTGTCGGCCGCCGCGTTCCCGCTGGCCACACAGGCGGGGACCCCCACCCCGCCCAGGGCCGCGCCCGCCGCCGCGATCCCCACGACGGGGTCGAGCCCCGAGGTGATCCGCGCTACGCGGTCCAGGTGACCGACCCCGTACTGCGGCAGCGCCCCACCCCAGCGCACGACAGCGGTGTCCAGGGGACGCACCGGGGTGCCGAGGAGCTCGGTCAGGTCCGCGAGCACGCCCCGCGTGATCTCCTCGTCGCCCCGCCGCAGGGCGGAGGCCTCCCCGAACCGGCCCACCGAGCCGCGCACCAGCACCGGAGCGTCCCCGCCACCGGCGAGGTGCGGCCACTTGCGGCTCGAGTAGGTGAAGGCCTTGGCCGTGAACGGAGTGCCGTCGTCGTGGCGCTCCCCCGCCGCCACGAGGACGCCGCTGCTGTCGGGGAGCACGGTGCCCGGCGGCAGTGCCAGCCCCACCACGACCGACGAGGCCAGCTCGACCTCCCGGTACGCCGCGGCCGCCCCAGGCGCGACGTCGGCCAGCAGCCGGGCCGCGGCGGGGGCGGGAACGGCGAGGACGACCAGGTCCACCGAGAGCGACTCGGGGCGGGCGGCAGAGCCGATCTCCAGGCGCCACCCGTTCGTGGCGGGTTCGACGGCGCGGACCGGGAGGCCGAGGCGGAGGTCGGCGGCCGAGGATTCGAGCAACAGCTCGGGCAGGGTGGCAAGGCCCTCCCGCAGGGTCGCGAACACCGGAGGGCGGGACTGGCCCTCCGCGACGGGTGGTGGCATCAGGTGGCTGACGGCCGCCAACAGCGTGCTGGGTTCCTCATCGAGGCGGGAGGCCAGCCCCGGCATCGTGGCCCGCAGGCCCAGGTCGTCGGCGCGGCCCGCGTACACGCCCCCGAGCAGGGGATCCACCAGCCGGTCGACCACCTCGTCACCGAGCCGCTCCCGGACGAGACGGCCGAGGGAGACGTCCCGGCCCCCGAGGTCGACGGGAGGCTGGTCGGCCTCCGATGCCACCACCTCGACCGACGCCGGGGACAGCACGTCCCGCACGGCCTGGGGGGTTTCCGGGAGGCCCTGGAAGGTGCGGCGGGGCAGCGGAACCGTGCGCCCGCCAGCGCGCACCGTGGGGGCGGCCCCCGAAGGGTGGACGAGGTCGACGTCCACGTCGAGTTCGCCCAGCAGGTCGGCGATCTCGGGACGCCGGGCCAGGTACGCCTCGGCGCCCAGGTCGTACCGGACGCCACCCACCGGCACCGCCCGCAGCTTGCCCCCGACCGCGCGTCCCTGGTCGATCACGGTGATCCGGGCGTCGGGGCCGAGGCGCTTCCGCAGCCGGTGGGCGGCCGTAAGCCCCGCGACTCCGCCTCCGACGACGGCGACGCGGGGCGACGCGGACGAGTGGGTCACGGTCGACGCGTCCCGCCGGGAGTGGCACCCTCCACGGTCATGCCCCCGGGTCGCGGCGGGTGGTCTCGTGCACGTGGTCGACCACCCGGGTCAGCACGCCGGGATCGGTGTCCGGCAGGACGCCGTGCCCCAGGTTGAAGATGTGCCCCGCGGCGGCCCGGCCCTCGGTGATCACCCGATCGGTCTCCCGCAGCGCCACCTCCTCGCCGGCGAACAGCACGGCTGGGTCGAGGTTGCCCTGGACCACCGGGAGCGGGGCGTCCGGGTCGGCCAGCCGCAGCCGGCGCACCGCCTCGTCCAGCGGGAGGCGCCAGTCCACGCCGACGACGTCGGCGCCGGCCTGCCGCATCGATCCCAGCAGTTCACCGGTCCCCACCCCGAAGTGGATTCGGGGAACGCCCATGCCGGCCAGGCCAGCCAGCACCCTGCTGCTGTGCGGGAGCACGAACTCGCGGTACTCGCGCACCGAGAGGGCACCGGCCCAGGAGTCGAAGAGCTGCACGGCGTCCACCCCGGCTGCCACCTGCTCCCGGAGGAACAGCAGGGTCAGGTCCGCGAGGTGGGCCAGCAGCGCGTGCCAGGTGCCGGGGTCGCCGTGCATCATCGCCTTGGTCCGCTCGTGGTTGCGGCTCGGGCCGCCCTCCACGAGGTAGGAGGCGAGGGTGAACGGGGCACCGGCGAAACCGATGAGCGGTGTCCGCCCGAGTTCGCCGAGCAGCATCCGCACCGTCTCCGCCACGGGCGCGATCTGGTCCGGGTCGAGGCGCGGCAGCCGGGACACCGCGGCGGCGTCCCGTACGGGCTCGGCGATCACCGGTCCGGTACCGGGGACGATGTCCAGGTCGACGCCGGCCGCCGCCAGGGGGACGACGATGTCGCTGAACAGGATCGCCGCGTCCACCTGGTGCCTGCGCACCGGCTGGAGCGTGATCTCGCAGGCCATGTCCGGTGTCAGGCACGCCTGGAGCATCGGAACGCCCGCCCGCAGTTCGCGGTACTCGGGCAGCGACCTGCCGGCCTGACGCATGAACCACACGGGCGTGTGATCGGGAACCCCGCCGGAGGCCGCGACCAGCAAAGGGCTCTGGGTGAGGTCCCGACGCGTCGAGACCGTGGAGGGATTCGTCATGGCACCCCCATCGTCCCATGCGTCCGCCACGCCCGGCACCGGCCCTCGATGGGTGCCGGGCTCCGAACGGGACGTCGTGTCGGACTGCCCGCGAGATTCTCGGCGCGCCTGCGGGATTCCGTCGCCGGATGCACCTACAGTCGCCAGCCGTGACCGGGATGGCGGGTGTACCCGAGGTGTTCCGGCTGGCGGTGACCACGCTGCGGTCGGTGAGGCCACGGCCCGAGTTGACCTTCGAGGAAGTGCGCCCGCCCCAGCGGCTGGCCCCGTGGGCGTACGCGCTGACGGCGGAGGTCACGGGACCGACCGGCGAGTTCGCCACCGGCCGACTGATCGTGCTGCACGATCCGGAGAAGAGCGGCGGTTGGGGCGGTGAGCTCCGGCTCGTCGTGTACCTGCAGGCGGAGCTGGACCCCGAGTTCGCCGCCGATCCACTGCTGACCGAGGTCGGGTGGTCCTGGCTGACCGAGGCCCTGGAGGTCCGAGGGGCCGACTTCTCCGCGTTGGGGGGGACCGTGACGGTCACGTCCTCCGTCCGTTTCGGGGACATCTCCGGGCCCACCCGTTCCCACGAACTGGAGTTGCGGGGGTCGTGGACGGCGGGCAGCGGCGATCTCGCCCCGCACGGCGACGCCCTGTGCGGGTTGCTCGCCAGCGCGGTGGGCCTGCCGCCGGTGGGGGTGACCACGCTCGGCCCGCGCCGGGGTGACACGCACGCCTGATCGGCGCGCGGCGGCGGGCGCGGTGGCGCCCCAGCCCGTCGTGCCGTCGCGCCACCGGGGTGGGGCACTCGTGGTTGGTCGACTCGGGCGCCGGCGTTCGACGCGCTTCGGCGGGGTCGGCCCCGAGCGACCCGCGGGGACTGGTTGGTCGAGGGCACCCCGCTCGAGCGGAGAAGTGGGCGGGATCTCAGAATGGAACCCGGCGGGACACCGGCCCGCCGTGATCGTCCCGGATTCCCGGTGGTGGCCGCGCCCCGACGGGCTGCGCTGTTCGGTGGTGCCGAGGCACCACCATCCGCTGGCGCCAGGTCCACCTATCGCACGATCAAAAAGGGAATGTCGCCCCACGGGCCGCTCGCGTTAGCCAACACTCGCATCGTCACCCGAACGTGTTATCAGTTCCTGGCCAGGTGACAACCCAATCGGGATAGATCCCGCCTCGATCGTCCCGCTGGGACAGTTTGCCGGCTACGCTGCCCGAGTCGACACCACTTTCGGTCGATCAGTGGCGCGGCTGATTGGTCGAGAGTCCCGGTGCCGGTCGGGGGGCACGACCGACTCCAGGGAGGTAGTGACGTGGCTGCCGTCGGCTTAGGTCAGGCCGTTCGAACCACGCCAGCCGGCGCGTTGCCGGCCAACATGGTCCCGCACCCGCGGGAAGAGCTGTTCTCGGTACTGGTGGTGGACGACCATCCGCTGCTTCGGGAGGCGATCGCCGCCCGGTTGCAGCAGATGGGCGCCGGCACCGTGCACGAGGCGGCGTCGCTGGCCGAAGCCAGAGCTCGTGCTCTGGCCACCGGACCATGCGACCTTGCGATCCTCGATCTCGGGCTCCCGGACGGGAGTGGCATCGACCTGGTCACGGAACTCCGTGGCCACGGTTGGCCCCGGATCGTGGTCCTGGCATCCTCCGACGACCCGTACGCGGTACGGGCGGCCTTCCAGGCGGGCGCTCAGGCGTACCTGCTGAAGTCCGCCTCGCCGATGGTCGTCACCGACGGGGTTCGCCGGGTCCTCGACGGCGGGGTGTACGCCGACCCGAGTGTGGCGCCCGTCCTCGCAGCGGGCACCAGGGTTCCGGGCACCGACAACACGCCTCGCGAGTTGTCCGCCCGTGAGGTCGAGGTGTTGCAGCTGGTCGCTGACGGCCGATCCAACAAGGAGATCGGCGAGGCGCTCAACCTGTCCGCCCTCACGGTCAAGAGCCACCTGTCACGCATCGGCCGCAAACTCGGTACCGGTGATCGTGCGCAGATGGTGGCGCTGGCCATGCGGGCGGGCGTGATCCGCTAGTGGAGTGGGGATGGCACGAACCCGTGCCATCCCCACCTTCCAGCAGTGCCTGTGGGACCCGGGGACGGGGGAGGCACGTAGGGTCATCGCCCGTGGACGCTCAACCAGCCAACCCGGATGAGGTCGGACCCGGCGACCGCGGCGGTGAGAACCGGAAACACGCTCAGGGCACGGACGAGAACGCGGCGGTACCGCTGCGCCGCCCGGCCGACGGCGTGCCTCCTGTTGTCGTCGACCGCAACGCGCTCCAGCTCGTCGCCACCGCGATGGCCGGTGCCACCGGCCCGGTGGCCGTCGACACCGAACGCGCCTCGGGCTACCGGTACTCCAATCGCGCCTACCTGGTCCAGCTCCGTCGCGAGGGCGCGGGGACGGCGCTGATCGACCCGATCCCCGTCGCCGACGCGCTTGGCCCGCTCAGGGAGGCGCTCACCGGGCCGGAATGGGTCTTACACGCCGCCTCGCAGGACCTGCCGTGCCTCGCGGAGTTGGAACTGCGGCCGACGTCGTTGTTCGACACCGAACTCGCCGGCCGGCTCGCCGGCTTCCCCCGCGTGTCGCTCGCGGCGCTCGTGCGGCAGCAGCTCGGGTACGAGCTGGAGAAGGGACACGGCGCGGCCGACTGGTCACGTCGTCCCCTGCCCGCGGACTGGCTGAACTACGCCGCCCTCGACGTGGAACTGCTGGTGCCGTTGCGGGACTCCCTGGAGGAGGAACTCCGCCGGCAGGGGAAGCTCGACTGGGCGTTGCAGGAGTTCGAGTGGGTCCGCACGGCCCCACCTCCCCCGCCCCGCGCACAGCCCTGGCGCCGGACCTCGGGCATCCACCGGGTGCACGCCCCCAGGCAGCTCGCGGCCGTTCGCGAGCTGTGGCTGGCCCGGGACGCCGTCGCCGAGTCGCGGGACATCGCCCCCGGTCGGGTCCTGCCGGACAAGGCCGTGATCGAGGCCGCGCAGGCTGCTCCGAAGACCGAACGCGAGCTGTTGGCGCTGCCGGTATTCCGGGGCCGGGCTCAGCGGCGGCGGGCGCACACCTGGCTGGCGGCCCTGCGGGCGGCGGCCGAGCTGCCGACGGATGAGCTCCCCAGCCCGGCGCAGCCCTCGGACGGCCCGCCACCCCCGAACCGGTGGGCGGACCGGGACCCGGAGGCCGCGGCACGGCTCTCCGCCGCCAGGGCCGTGCTGACCGAGACCGCCGAGCGGCTGCGGCTGCCGGTCGAGAACCTCATCCAACCCGATCTCGTCCGCCGGACGTGCTGGACGCCCCCGGAGCAGCTGGACGTCCAGGCGGTGAGCGCGGCGCTGCGGGCGGGCAACGCCCGCGAATGGCAGGTGGAACTCACGGCGTCCCATCTCACCGAGGCGCTGCGGGTCACCGCCTGACAGCGGATCACTCGAGCAGGGCCGCGGCGTGCTGGAGCGCCGCGGCCAGCCGGGCGGCGGTGTCCCCCGGGTAGGCCAACCGCGCAGGGGTGGCCTGGTGGCCGTTGAGCCGCAACACGGCCAGGGGGGCCTGCCGTCGGAGCGCGCGGTGCACCACCAGGGAGCGTGGTCGGGCGTCGGCGGTGACGCCGTCCACCTGGCCCAGCGGTCCCACTCCGCGCGCTCCGGGGAGGAAGGCGTTGCCGATGGTCAGGGCGGCCGTCTCCGCCGCGCGGGTGGTCACCTTGAGCGTCCCGCGCCCGGGGCTGTCCCCCAGCACCAGGAGGACCCGCCACTGCCGCCGGTCGACCGTGACCACGGTGAACGATGGAGTCCCGGTCACCAGGTCGTCGCCGGGCACCGCGACGGCCCAACGGTTGTCGAGCAGGATCACCCTGTCTGTCCTTTCCGGAACGCGGGCTGATGTCGGGCGGCGTGTGCCGCCACCCTGATCGCGTTGCGGGGTCGCCACACTACGGCACGGCGCGGGGAGGCCCCGCGATGGGAGCGCTCCAACGACCCGCCCGACTCCGCTTCCCGATCTTTTCGCCGCCCACCCTGGCGTTTGGGTTACTGACGGGTAGCATCGCGGTCAGCGGGCGCGGAGCAGCGCGCCCAGGCCCACTCAGCGAGGAGAAGGAGCACGCCGTGGCCGACGCCGTTGCAGCGCGTGCGCTTCGGAACGTGGTCTTCGTCGACGGTGTGAGGACACCGTTCGGCAAGGCCGGCCCGAAGGGCATCTACGCCGAGACCCGCGCGGACGACCTGGTCGTCAAGACGCTCAGGGAACTCCTCCGGCGACATCCCCAACTGCCGCCCGAGCGGGTCGGTGAGGTCGCCATCGCCGCGACGACCCAGATCGGGGACCAGGGACTGACCATCGGCAGGACGGCGGCACTGCTGGCCGGGCTGCCCCGTTCGGTGCCCGGATTCGCCATCGACCGGATGTGCGCCGGAGCGATGACGGCCGTGACCTCGGTGGCCGGCGGCATCGCCTTCGGCGCCTACGACGTCGCGCTGGCCGGCGGTGTGGAGCACATGGGCCGGCACCCGATGGGCGAGGGCGTTGATCCCAACCCCCGATTCCTCGCGGACAAGCTCGTGGACCCCTCCGCGCTGGTCATGGGCCAGACGGCGGAGAACCTGCACGACCGGTTCCCCCACCTGGACAAGGGTCGGGTCGACGCCTACGCGGCGACCAGCCAGGAGCGCTTCGCCGAGGCGGTCAAGACCGGTCGGATCAGCGCCGACCTCGTCCCGGTGGCCACCAGGTCCGCCGAGCTCGGCTGGGGGCTGGCGACCGAGGACGAGCCGCCCCGCCCCGGCACCACCGTCGAGGCCCTCGCCGCGCTGAAGACCCCCTTCCGCCCGCACGGCCGGGTCACCGCCGGCAACTCCGCCGGGCTGAACGACGGGGCCACCGCCGCGCTGATCGCCGGCGAGGACACGGCCACCGAACTCGGGCTGCCGGTGGGGATGCGGCTGGTCGGCTACTCCTTCGCCGGTGTCGACCCGGAGGTGATGGGAGTCGGGCCGGTACCCGCCACCGAGCAGGCGCTGGCCAGGGCTGGCCTGACGATCGACGACATCGGCCTGTTCGAGATCAACGAGGCCTTCGCCGTCCAGGTCCTGGCCTTCCTCGACCACTTCGGCATCGCGGACGACGACCCCAGGGTCAACCCGTGGGGCGGCGCGATCGCGTGCGGCCACCCCCTCGCCGCCTCGGGCGTCCGGCTGATGACCCAGCTCAGCCGCCACTTCGCCGAACGCCCCGAGGTCCGCTACGGGATCACCACCATGTGCATCGGCATCGGCATGGGCGGCACGGTCATCTGGGAGAACCCGCACTGGGACGGTCGGGAACGGAACGGGGACGCGAAGTGAGTGACACGACGGGCGGGGTCACCGCCGAGGACATGCGGAACGCGATGCCGGACGAGGTCGTGACCAGGTCGGTGACCAGGCTCGTCCGCGTGCCCGGCGTCGAACGACCGATCGCCCTGGTGACCCTGGACAACGGGCACGACCACACGCGCCCCTCCACCCTCGGCCCCCAGGGGCTGCTCAGCCTGGACGCGGCGCTCGACGAGGCCTTCGCCGCGGAGCCCGCCGCGATCGCGGTGACCGGCAAGCCGTTCGTCTTCGCGGTCGGCGCGGACCTCTCCGGCGTCACCCGGCTGACCTCGGCCGAGCAGGCCCGGTGGATCGCCCACACGGGGCACGCGGTCTTCCGCCGCCTCACCGAGTCCACCATCCCGACCTTCGCCTTCGTCAACGGGGCGGCGCTCGGCGGCGGCCTGGAACTCGCGCTCTCCTGCCACTACCGCACGGTCGCGGCGAACGCGGCGATGCTCGCCCTGCCCGAGACCTTCCTGGGGCTGTTCCCCGGGTGGGGCGGCACCCAACTGCTGCCCAACCTGATCGGGCCGGACGCGGCGGTCACGGTCATCCTGGAGAACGCCCTCAACCAGAACCGCCGGCTCAGCCCCGCCAAGGCCGCGGCGCTCGGCGTCGTCGACGTGGTCCTGGACTCCGCCGACTACCTGGAGCAGTCCCTGCGGTGGGCGGCCGGGGTGCTCGAGGGGCGGATTCGGCCCGAACGTCCGGAGATCGACCGGGACCAGGCCTGGACCGCCGCCCTCGACCGGGGGCGGGCCTTCGTCGCGGCCAAGACGCAGGGAGCGGCGCCTGGCGCGACGAAGGCGTTGGAACTCCTCGAACTGGCCCGCCACGCCACCCTGGACGAGGGGTACGCGGCCGAGACCGAGGGCCTCACCGAGCTGCTCATGTCCGACGAGCTGCGGGCGGGCCTGTACGCGTTCGACCTGACGCAGAAGCGCGCTCGGCGCCCCGCCGGCGCCCCGGACAAGTCACTCGCTCGTCCCGTCACCAAGGTGGGGGTGGTCGGCGCCGGGCTCATGGCGAGCCAGCTCGCACTGCTCTTCGTCCGCCGCCTGCGGGTTCCCGTGGTGCTCACCGACGTCGACCAGGAACGGCTCGACCGGGGCGTCGGCTACGTGCACGCCGAGGTGGACAAGCTGTTGTCGAAGGGGCGCGTCTCGCCGGACGAGGCGAACCGGCTCCGAGCCCTGGTCACGGGTTCGCTGGACAAGGCCGCCTTCGCCGACGCCGACTTCGTCATCGAGGCCGTCTTCGAGGACCTGTCGCTGAAGCGGCGTGTGTTCGCCGAGCTGGAGGAGCACGTCTCCCCGGAGGCGGTGCTCGCCACGAACACCTCGTCGCTGTCCATCACGGACATGGCCGCGGAACTGCGACACCCGGAGCGGGTCGTGGGCTTCCACTTCTTCAACCCGGTCGCGGTCCTCCCGCTGCTGGAGGTCGTGCGGGGGCAGCACACCGACGACGCCACCGTCGCCACCGCCCTGCGCACGGGCAAGGAGCTGAAGAAGTCCTGCGTGCTCGTCGCCGACGCGCCGGCCTTCGTCGTGAACCGACTGCTCACCCGGTTCCTCGGCGAGGTGATCGGCGCGATCGACGAGGGCACCCCCTTCGAGGTCG
Organism: Actinoalloteichus caeruleus DSM 43889; assembly: GCF_000429185.2. Classification (GTDB taxonomy): domain Bacteria; phylum Actinomycetota; class Actinomycetes; order Mycobacteriales; family Pseudonocardiaceae; genus Actinoalloteichus_B; species Actinoalloteichus_B caeruleus. The sequence goes on from NZ_AUBJ02000001.1 coordinate 2,728,735, forward strand.
CCGACCGCGCGCTCCAACCGCTCGGGCTGCCCATGAGCCCGCTGATCCTGCTCCAGCTGGTCGGGCCAGCCGTCGCCTCGCACGTCGCGCAGACCCTGCACGACGCCTTCCCGGACCGGTTCGGGGTCAGCGAGAACCTGCGCCGGTTCGTGGCGGCCGGCAAGACCGCGGTGTGGACCTGGGACGAGCGGAACGTGCAGCGGCTCGACCCGGAGGTGGCGGAGCTCTGGCACCAGGGTGACGCGCCGCTCACCGAGGAGGAGCTGCGGGAGCGCGCGCTGGCCGCGCTCGCCGAGGAGGCCCGCGTCATGCTGGAGGAGAAGGTCGTCGCGGAGCCGGCGGACATCGACCTGTGCATGATCCTCGGCGCCGGCTGGCCGTTCTGGCTGGGTGGGATCACCCCGTACCTCGACCGCACCGGCGTGGCGGAGCGGGTCAACGGGGAACGCTTCCTCCCGAGGGGCGTCGCGTCCCCGGCGGCCGGCTGAGAACTCCGGTCGACAACTCCGGTGGGGTCGGCGGGGAACCGTCGGCCCCACCGGGACACCGGGTCCGTGTCCCGCCGCCCCCTCGGGCTCAGGGCGCGGCGGGGAACTCCACCGTCACGGTGAGGCCACCGCCGTCCACCGGCTCCACCTCGACACGACCGCCGTGGGCGGCCGCCGCCGACCGGACGATCGAGAGGCCGAGGCCGGCGCCGAAGTGGGAGGTCCTGCCGCCGCCCCTGCTGAAGGGCTCGAGCAGCTGCGCCGCCCGTTCCGGCGGGACCACCGGCCCCGACGAGGACACCACCAGCCGCGAACCCGACTGGTCCCCGCTCGTGCGCACGCTGATCCAGCCCCCCTCCACGTTGTGCCGCACCGCGTTCTCGACCAGGTTCCCGGCGATCCGCTCGACCAGGGCCGGGTCTCCGGTCACCAGGCCGGGCTCCGTGTCGAAGGTGACGGAGAGCTTCCGGTCGGCGGCCTCGGCGCGCACCGCGCGCCACGCGCTCTCCACCATGGTGGCGAGGTCCACCGGCTCCCGGGCGTTGAGCCCCGTGGCGTCGGTGCGGGCCAACAACAGCAACGCGGTGACGAGGTGCTCCGCCCGTCGTGTGGCGTCCCGCACCACGTCGGCCATCCTGCGGAGCTCCGCCACGTCCGCGTCCGGATCGGCCAGGGTGACGTCCAGCTCGGTGCGGATCACCGCCAGCGGCGTGCGCAGCTCGTGGCTCGCGTTGGCGACGAACCGGCGCTGGGCCTCGAAGGCGGCCTGGAGCCGGTCGAGCATCTCGTCGAAGGTGTCAGCGAGTTCCGCCACCTCGTCGCGCGCGCCCACGAACTCGATGCGCTCCTCCAGCGATTCGGCGGACAGCCGACGAGCCGTGCCGGTGACCCTGTGCAACGGGGCCAACACCCGCCCGGTGAGGGACCAGGCGAGCAGGAAGGCCGCCGCGATGACGCACAGGTAGGCCAGCAGCCCCACCTCCAGGACCCGGTCCCTCGCCTGGTCGTGCAGCAGCGTCGTCAGTTCGGTCGCCTCGACCTCGACGCCGTCGACCCGGACCCGCATACCGCGCGGCAACCGGGGCGAGTCGGCGAGGGCCTGCCCGATCTGCATCCAGCCCAACCACAGGAGCAGCGCGCTCACGACGGCGACGAGCCCGGTCGCGAGCAGGGTGATGCGGACCCGGAGGCCGAGACCTCGACGGCCGGGGCGGTGGTCAGCGTTCAGTGTTCGCACCCGCGACGCTGTCGGTCTCCGGTTCCACGACTCCCGCGGTCGGCACCCGGTACCCGGACCCGACGACGGTCTCCACCACCGCCGGTTCCCCGAGCTTCTTCCGCAGGGTCATGACGGTCACCCGCACGGTGGTGGTGAACGGGTCCGCGTTCTCGTCCCACACGCGCTCCAGCAGCTCCTCGCTGCTGACGACCGAACCACCGGCGGAGAGCAGCACCTCCAGGACGCCGAACTCCTTGCGGGTCAGGTCGACCTGTTCACCGTTGCGGGTGACGGTGCGGGAGGCTGGATCGAGCACCAGCTGCTCGGCCGTGAGCCGGGGCGGCACCGGGGGCGTGGACCGCCGGCCCAACGCGCGGATCCTGGCGACCAGCTCGGGGAAGGCGAAGGGCTTCGCCAGGTAGTCGTCCGCGCCCAGCGACAGGCCCTCGACCCGGTCCTCCACCTCGCCGCTCGCCGTGAGCATCATGACCCGCGTCAGTGCCCCGGACCGGAGGATCTCCCGGCACAACTCGTCGCCGGACAGCCCCGGAAGATCGCGGTCGAGCACCACGACGTCGTATCTGGTGATCGACGCCTTCTCGTGCCCCGACTCACCGTCATAGGCGATGTCAACGGCCATGCCCTCTCGGCGCAGACCCCGGGCGATCGCGTCTGCCAGGGGCTGCTCGTCCTCTACGACCAGTATGCGCACGTCACCAACCGTCCCACACGAACCTGAGAGCGGGCTGGGCTTTCCCGGCCCGCGGCAGCGTCACCGATGTCACTTCCGCTCGCTGTCCCGCACCCGCTGCGGGTCCGCGACGTCGACCTCGGGCGAGTCACTCGCCTCACCCAGGATCCCGGCGGCCCACTCGGTGATCCGGCGCGCGACGTCCTGGTCGGTGAGCCCGAGCTCGGCGAGCACCTCTCCCCGGGAACCGTGGTCGAGGAACCGTTGGGGCACGCCGATGTCGCGGAGGGGGACATCGACCTCCGCGTCCCGCAGCGCCGCCGCCAGCGCCCAGCCGACGCCTCCGTGCCGGCCACCGTCCTCGACCGTGACGACCATCCGGTGGTCCGCCGCGAGCGCCACCAGTTCCTCGGGTACTGGCACGACCCACCTCGGATCCACCACGGTGACCCCGATTCCCTGGTCGGCCAGTCGGTGCGCGGCGCGGACGGCCAGTTCGGCGAAGCTACCGACGCCGACCAGGAGGACGTCCGCCTCGGTGTCCTCCCGGAGGACGTCCACCGGGCCGACGCGCCGGACGGCCTCGATCCGGTCGCCGACGTCGCCCTTGGCGAACCGGATCACCCCGGGCCCGTCGGTGATCCGCACCGCCTCCCGCAGCGCCTCACGGAGGGTGTCGGCGTCCCGGGGGGCGGCGACCCGGATGCCCGGCACCACACCGAGGATCGACAGGTCCCACACGCCGTTGTGGCTCGCGCCGTCCGAGCCGGTGATCCCGGCGCGGTCGAGCACGACCGTCACCGGCTGCCGGTGCAGCGCGACGTCCATCAGCAGCTGGTCGAAGGCGCGGTTGAGGAACGTCGCGTACACCGCCACCACGGGGTGCATGCCCGCCATCGCCAGACCGGCGGCCGAGGTCAGCGCGTGCTGTTCGGCGATACCGACGTCGAAGCACCGCTTCGGGTAGGCCGAGGCGAACCTGTCCAGGCCGGTCGGCCCGAGCATCGCGGCGGTGATCGCGACGAGGTCCTGGCGCTCCGCCCCGATCCGCACGAGCTCGTCGGAGAACACCGAGGTCCAGCTCGTCCCGCCGGAGGCCGTGGCCGGTTCCCCGGTGACCGGGTCGATCACACCCGTGGAGTGCATCTGGTCGGCCGTGTCGTTCTCGGCCGGGGCGAAGCCCGTGCCCTTCCTGGTGACCGCGTGCACGATGACCGGGCCACCGAACGCCTTGGCCCGGCGGAGGGCGGCGTCGAGGGCGCCCAGGTCGTGTCCGTCCACCGGCCCGAAGTACTTCAGCCCGAGGTCCTCGAACATGGCCTGCGGGCTGATGGCGTCCTTGAGCCCGCGTTTCGCCGCGTGCAGACCCGCGTAGATCGGACGGCCGACCATGGGGATGCTCTGGAGGGTGCGCTTCCCGCTCTCCAGGGCGCGTTCGTAGCCGGGCCGCAGGCGCAGCGACGCCAGGTGGTCCGCGAGGCCGCCGATGGTGGGCGAGTAGGACCGGCCGTTGTCGTTGACCACGATCACGAGCGGGCGGTTGCCGTCGCCGGCGATGTTGTTCAACGCCTCCCAGCACATTCCACCGGTCAGCGCGCCGTCACCGACCACGGCCACGACGTGCCGGCGGGCGCCCTGGAGCTGGTAGGCCTTGGCGAGCCCGTCGGCGTAGGAGAGCGCGGTCGAGGCGTGGCTGTTCTCCACCAGGTCGTGTTCGCTCTCGGCCCGCGACGGGTAGCCGGACAGCCCGTCCCGCTTCCTCAGCCGGTCGAACCCTCCCTGACGACCCGTGATGATCTTGTGCACGTAGGCCTGGTGCCCGGTGTCGAAGACGACGGGGTCGTGGGGTGAGTCGAAGACGCGGTGGACGGCGAGGGTCAGCTCCACGACCCCGAGGTTGGGCCCCAGGTGCCCGCCGGTCCGCGAGACCTTCTCGATGAGGAAGGAGCGGATCTCCTCGGCCAGTCGCTGGAGCTCACCCAGCTCCATTCTCCTCAGATCAGCCGGGCTGTGCACGGACTCGAGCAGGGTCACCACTCCACCTCAATTCAGTGCCGTTCGCCAGCCCCGTCCAGGTACGAGGGCGTACTCCCACGGACAGGGTGCGGCCGGTCAACTACGTCGCGCCAGTCTACGGACGGGTAACCCGAGGGCACCGTCCCGGTCGCTGCGGGGTGTGAGCCTGGCGTGACGGCGCCTCACCGGAGTGGGTAGAGGGCCGGGACAGACTCGAGCGCGTTCCCCCCAATGAACTTACCCAGCGTGAAGGGAATCACTCCTCGGGGCTAACAGCCGGCGTCGTGGTGGCGGTATCCCCGTTCCCGTCCGCCTGCTCGAAGAGTGCCACGCACTCCACGTGGTGCGTCATCGGGAAGGCGTCGAACGCACGCAGTTCGGCCAACCGGTACCCCTGCTCCCTCAGTAGCCCGACGTCTCGGGCGAAGGCAGCCGGGTCGCAGGCCACGTGCACGACCCTTGCCGGGCGGGCTGCGCCGATCTGGCTGATCACCTCACGACCGGCGCCCTTGCGGGGCGGGTCCAGCACGACCACGTCGGGAGCGCCGCCACCGAGGCCCCGGGCGAGCACCCGCTCCACCCGCCCCGTCACGAAGCTCACCTGGGGGAGGTCCGCGAGCTCCCGCTCGCCGTCGGCGACGGCGCGGGGAGCTGACTCCACGACGACCACCGCTCCCCCGGTGCCGACCTGCTCGGCGAGCACCGAGGCGAACAGACCCGCTCCCCCGTAGAGGTCCCAGGCCGTCCCTCCCCTGGGGGCGCGAGTCCAGGATCCGACGGCCTCGGCCAGCACGTCGGCGGCGGCGGGGTGCACCTGCCAGAAGCCGTGGGGGTGGACGCGCCAGTCGCGACCAGCGGCGCGCTGCACGGCCACTCCGTCCCCGGCGATCCGGCGCGAGGTCGGGCGCGAGCCGCGCCCCGGCCGGAGCTCGCTGACGTGCACCTGCTCGTTGGCGTCGACGGTCACGTCGAGTTCGATACCCGGCCGCCAGCGCCGTCCCAGCAGCCCGTCGACCATGCCCGGCACGGACAACGGGCATCCGGTCGCCGCGACCACCCGGTGACTGCGGTGGGCCCGGAACCCGGCGACCCCGGCGTCGTCCACGGCCAGCCGTACCCGGCTGCGCCACCCGAGCACACCACCGGGCAGTTCCTCCACGACCACGGAACGGTCGACGCCGGCGATGCGGCGCAGCTGCTCCTCCACCACTCCGGCCTTGATCGCGCGCTGCCGCTCCGGGCGGACGTGCTGCCAGTCACAGCCGCCGCACCCGCCCGGACCGGAGAGCGGGCAGCTCGGGGTGACCCGGTCCGGGGAGGCGGAGTGCACGGTGACGGCGTCGGCGCGGCAGTAGCCGCCGCCGTTGTCCTCGGTCACGAGGGCGGTCACCCGCTCCCCGGGCAGGGCGTGCCGGACGAAGACCACTCGGCCCTCGTGCCGGGCAACGCAGAAACCACCGTGTCCGGGAGGGCCGACCTCCAGATCGATCCGATGTCCTGTCCAGTCCGGTCGCTGGCTCGGCGCAGAGGTGCTCACCGCGGGACGGGGTCCTTTCCGACATCAGGGAAACGCTCGTACCCAGCGTAGCCCCAGCCGGGCCGGACGAACGGGCAGCGGAGGTGCCGCGCCGGCGGGGCGCCCGGTCGCCGCGGCCCCCTGGCGGGACGAGAACGGACGGACGGGCCCGCGCACCGCGAAGGGGGCCACGCCCCCACCGCCGGCACCCCGACAACGACACACCAGTCTTTCAGGGGAAATCGGCGACGGGGACCCGACAGCGGAGGATATCCCTGACCCTTTGTTCCGACAATCAGGGGAATGATCTGGAAAAAGCTCCACTTCGCGACACCAGACCCCACCTGAACAGGCATTACCCCGCATATCGCGATCGCTTTTATCATTCGGTGGTGCTCGAGCACGGAGGGTCAACGCCTTGACAGGTGATATCGGGAATGTCGAGCGGAAGGGTCCACTTTCGCAGCAAGATCCGCTGATACGGTCCGACGCGGTGAACACGGAAAACGACTCCCGGCGGCGCGGGCCGCCCACTCTCCCTTTCTGGGGAGTCCCCTCGTAACCGATGGAGAAGGGTTGTCCAGGTGAAGACTCCTGACGAGAAAACCTCCTGTTCGACCGTCCGCCGCCACGCACGCGGCGCGACGGCGGCTGTGCTCGGCGCCGCGGTCGCCGCCGGCGTCCTGCTCGTTCCCACGGCGTCGGCCGACCAGGACGAGGGCAACGCGCGGCTGCTGCCCCGACCGCTGAACTCACTGCTCGACACGACCCAGGAACGCTTCCACGCCCAGGTCGTCGTCAACGGCGAGGTGGTGTGGGAGCAGACGGGCGAAACCTCCGACTGGACGATCTCCTCCACCGAGGACAACGTCGTGGTGGGCGGGCCCGTGCACGACGCCGCGCAGTGCGACAACGAGGTGTCACCGACCAGCCGCCTCTCCCTCCTCCAGGGAGTGTGGACGCTGGCCGACTTCCTCACGGGCCTCACCACGCTGATCTGCCAGGAACTCGACTCCGGCACGGCGGAGGGGACCGACCCCGCGACGGCCGGGGAGACCACGACCCTGCCGGAGGACGCCCCCGGGCGGTGGTGGCAGAACTCGGCCGGCTGGGACCTGCCCTGGTGGGCTCGGACGCCGGACGCGGAGCGACGGCCCGAGGACACCGGCTCGTCCACCACGCCCGAACGGGACGCCGAGGAGGACCAGCGGGGAACGGCGGGTCCGGTCGAGGACGGCACGACGACGCGCGTCGGCTGAGCACCGCCGCGGACGACGAGGGGCCAGCCGTGGCTGGCCCCTCGTCGTCCACCAGGACATGACCAGGGCGGTGGGGAGCGATCCAGGGCCGGCCGCTCGGCGACGGCGATCACGCCGGGTGATCCAGCCGATCCAGCCCGACAGCGGGGCCGGGTCGGCGAACTCCGCCGCCTCGGGGACGACGGCTCAGGGACTCCCAGGTGAGCGGCTGTCCCGTGCGGAGGCGGGGGAGGCCTCCGGTTCGCTCATCGCTCCGCCGGCACCCACCTCGTCCGGAGCCGAGGACGGCCGGACGTCGGCGGTTCCCCCGGCTCCCGCCGGCGACGGGGATTCGGGCGCCGCCCGCGCCGCCTCCTCCTCGACGATCCGGTTCGCGCGGCGCACCGCCCAGATCGTGAGCAACAACGCGACCGCCGTCAGCGGGGTGCCCATGCTCAGGCGCGCCACGCCGAGCCAGCCGGCCTCGTCCGCGTCGTAGAGCCACTGCTGGACCACGAACCGGGAGAAGAAGAACACGGTCCACAGGGCGGTGGCGAGCTGGTAGGCCGCCCGCGCGCGCGGTACCGACCGCCAGGCGAAGCCGGAGCCGTTCAGCCCGGCCCAGATCACCCCGACCAGCGGCCACCGCGCCACCATCGAGACCAGGAAGGCGATGCCGAAGACGAGGCTCGCCCAGATCCCGTACAGGTAGAAGCCCCGCTCGGAACCGGTGCGATAGGCGATGAAAGCGCACAGCAGGACGCCGAGCACACCGGAGACCGCGGGTTGGAGCGCCTCCTTGCGCACCAGGCGCCAGACCGCGATCAGCACCGCGCCGCCGATGGCGGCCCACAGCGCCACCTGCCACTCGGTCAGCGCGCTGACCGAGACGAAGAGCACCACGGGGATCACCGACGCGATCAGCCCGGAGATGCCCCCCATCTGCTCGAGCAGGGTGGGTGCTGGCGGTTCCGCTGGGTCGGCGACGTGTGCCGCGGCGTCCGTCGGCGACACCGCCGGACCGGTCGGTTCCGGCTCGGGTTCCGTGTGCGTAGTTCTGGGTTCGCTCATGCCGTCGTCCGCAACTCGTCCTCGGCGTGTGGGGTCAGGACCCGGCCCGTCGACACCACCGCGTCGAGCGTTCCGCGTGGGCGCCGACCAGCCGGGAACTCGCCGTCCGCCCACGACCACTGTAGCCCCGGCACCCGTTCACCCCGAACGGTCGATCACTGAGCGGAGGCGAACGTTCTCGGAACGGTGAGGACGGGCACCCTCCGTCGTCCGTTCCCTCCCCACACCCGACGACGCCCATCCGTTCGGGGCGGATGACTGGTCGAGGAGGAGCCGTCGCCCTGACGGGAGACCGGGCAACGGCACGGACGACGGGTCAGCGCGCGGTCTGCCTGCGCTGCGTGATCGCCGCCTGGGCGTCACGCACCTTCGCCTGGCCCTCCTGCTGGGCACGAGCCTGTTCGAGGTGGGCCTCGACCTGCTTGGGGAGCTTGATGGGCAGTGGGGTGCGCACCGGCAGCGGGTTGGTACCCCGCACCACGATCGTGTCCCGGACGACGTCGCGCAGCAGGGTGGCCAGCGCCTCGCTGTGCTCACTCGGCCCGGCGGCGACGCCGCGCAGCAGCCAGCGGGGACCGTCGACGCCGAGGAAGCGCAACGTGACCTTCGGGGAGGTGGACACCAGTTCCGTGTCCCACTCCCCCGGTTCCTTCCGCACGCGGGCCCCGTCCTTGCCCAGCTGCTCGGCGAGCTCGGTGCGGATGTCAGCCCACAGGCCGCTCGACCGGGGAGCCGCGAAGGCGCTGACGGTCAGCCTCCCCACCTGGGTCACCAGGTGCACGGCCCGGACCGGCCCCGAGGGGTCCACCTCGACCTGGAGCTGGGACCCGTTGGGCACGGGCAACCGGACCGAACCGAGGTCGAGCCGGCTCAGCTTGTCGTCCGGGGCCTCGTTCTCGTCGAACGGCCCGACGACCTCACCGCCGGATGCGGCCTCCTCCTCGGTAACACGGTCCCGCTCGGAACGCTGACGTCGGCCCCATCCGAACATCCGTCACACCTCCGTCTCTGCCGCCAGCGACCCCACCGGGCCCGCCGCACCTGCTGTGTCGCCCGCCACCGTGGTCGGGCCGGAGCCCACCACCGCTGCCCCCGTGTGATCCAGAGTGGCATGACCTCCGGTGGAACCGTAGCCACCGGAACCACGCTCGGACGGCGGCAACTCGGCCACCTCGTGGAATTCCGCCTTTTCGACCCGTTGGACCACCAGCTGGGCGATGCGGTCCATCCGTTCCAGTCGGACGGGCTCCCTCGGATCGTGGTTGATCAGACAGACCCGGATCTCCCCGCGATACCCGCAGTCGATCGTGCCCGGCGTGTTCACGACGCTCAGGCCCACCCTGGCCGCCAGCCCGGACCTCGGGTGGACGAAACCCGCGTACCCGGGGGGGAGGGCCACGGCGATCCCCGTTCCCACCACCACACGTTCTCCCGGAGCGAGTTCCACGTTGCTGGTCGTGACCAGATCCACTCCAGCGTCGCCCTCACGCGCGTAACTGGGAAGTGGAACCGCCGGATCCAGCCGGGTCAACAACACCTCGACGCCTACCACGAGCGGCGAGACTACTCTGACCCACGTGACTGACAGTACGGGCACGGCACCCACGCCGAACGTCACCACCGGCTCCGCCGGTCCCCAGGGCGACGTGTCGGGGCTCCCCCGCACGCGGCAACGCCTCTACGTGCCGTGGTGGGGGTGGCCGCCAGCGCTCGGCGCGGCGGTTCTGCTGGGTGTCCAGATCCACATGGGCTACCCGGGCCCCCGGGCCTGGATCCCCTACGTCGTTCTCGCCACGGTGATGGTCGCCGTGCTGGTGTGGCTCGGCCGGGCACGGGTCGAGGTCGGCGGTGGCGACCTGGTCGTGGGGCCCGCCCGGATTCCCACCCGGTTCGTGGGAGAGGTCGAGGTCGTCGACAAGGCCGAGAAGGGCCGGGCGCTCGGACGGGAACTCGACCCGGCGGCCTACGTCGTCCACCGCGCCTGGGTCGGGCCGATGGTGTGGGTGGAGATCACCGACCCCCAGGACCCCACGCCCTACTGGTTGTTCAGCGCCCGCCGCCCGGAGGAGGTCAGGGACGCATTGCTCGCCGAGAAGGAGGCGTCAGCCGACGCCTGACCCGGCTGGGCGGGTCGGTCACCCGACGTCGCGGGCACCCACTCCGAGCACGGACGCGGGGGCACGGAGCCGTCCCGAGGGTTCCGCGTCGTCGTGGCCGGAGCCGGGCACCCGTCCGGCTCCCCGGCCCACTGTCCTCGGAGCTCTCAGGCAGCGCAGTCGCGGCAGACGTAGCGCCCACCGCGCTCCTCGGCCAGCCGGCTGCGGTGGTGCACCAAGAAGCACTGCGAGCAGGTGAACTCGTCGGCCTGCTTCGGGAGCACCTTGACCGTCAGCTCCTCGCCGGACAGGTCGGCCCCGGGCAGCTCGAAGTTCTCTGCGTTCTCACCCTCGTCGACGTCGACGACCGCAGCCTGGGCCTCGTTCCGCCGTGCCTTCAGCTCCTCTAGCGAATCCTCAGCGAGGTCGTCCGCCTCGCTTCTGCGCGGAGCGTCGTAGTCGGTCGCCATCGTGTTCACCCCTGCGATCAACGGAGACTGTGTTTCGTGCCGCTGGACAACGTCCGAGCACCCGTGTTTGTGCCCATCCCCGACGTGACGGAGGTCTCGTCCGCACCTCGGGCCGCGGATCCGGCCACCAGCGGGAGCCAGTAACCGTGTCCGGGGCGGGGCGAGGGTAGCTCACGAACGCGGACCATGAGCGTCGGGTCACCCGGTCGACGTAACGGAGAGGACACGGCCGCTCGCACACGCTGTTCCCTCACCTCCACCTCAACCCACGAGTTGTGACAAACATCACAGTTAGCAACCCGGAGTGATCATTCCGACGTCTGGAGAGGTGCGGGGTACGCCGGCTGGCAGGGTGCCTCCCGGCCACCCGGAGTCCTGTTCGTCGACGCCGAGGCGAGCCAGGGCGGTCGTCCCGGCCGCCGAGGACGCCCGATCACCTCTGGCGACCCCGCCCCGGGAGCCCGGAGTGGCCGGTCGACGATCACGAAGGCGCCACCATGCCTGCCACTGCCCAGCACGAAGCTGGGTGACCGCATAGGCTAAAACAACCTGCCCGGCTGTCAACCGGGTCATCCAAAGCTTGAGTCGGGGGAGGCTTGCAGGACGTGGGTGCCCGGAAAGGAACACCACAGAACACCGTGCCGAGGTACCGGCGCCGCAAGCCCCTACCGGCGTTAATCCTGATCGCCGTGCTGGGGGGCGTGGCCGGCTGGGTGTGGACCGGCGTCTTCGACAACATCGAGACCATCGAGGAAGCCACGAGGTGCTCGCCGCCCTCGGTGCGCACCACCGCCCCGGACGAGGAACCGCCACCGGAGCCCGGTGAGGCGATGCCGAGGGACGCGCTGGACCGCACCGACCCGGCCCCGCCCTCCCAGGTGATGGTGACGGTGCTGAACGCCAACGGCGTCCGAGGCCAGGCGACGATGATCGCCGAGGAACTGTCGGCGCTGGAGTTCGAACAGGCCTACCGGCCGAACAACGACCCCGTGTACGCCGACCAGGACATGGACTGCCACGGCCAGATCCGGTTCGGACCGAACAGCGCGGCGATGGCCAGGACCCTGAGCCTGGCGGTTCCCTGCGCTGAGCTGGTCAGCGACCAGCGGCAGGAGGCGACGATCGCGCTCGCGCTCGGCTCCAAGTTCGACGAGGTCAAACCGAACGCGGCCGCCAAGGAGATCCTGGAGCAACTGGCGGCCTGGGGAACCGACCAGCCGAGCCAGCAGGGCGGCCAGCAGTCCGACGGTGGCGACACCGCCGGCCCCGCCCTCGACGAGGAGATGCTGGCGGCCGCCCGGGACGTGAGCTGCTGACCCCTCCGGGGTCGCCGCCCGCGCCGCCCCGGGGGCCGCGCCGACCACTCCCTCAGACGGATCCGAAGCCCGCCCCCGGCAACGCGGACCAGAGCGCGTCCGCGATGCCGGGGGCGGCGACGAACGTGAGGTCACTCCCGTGGCTCCCGGGAGAGCCGCCCAGGTCGGCCGCCACGCCGGGCTCCGACCCCGGCAGTCGGACGACGGCGCCAGCCTCGGCCGCGATCAGGGCACCGGCTGCCCAGTCCCACCGGTGCAGCCCGTGCTCCGCGTAGGCGTCCACCCACCCGGCGGCGACCGCGCAGAGGTCCAGTGACGCCGCTCCGGCCCGGCGCACGTCCCGGACCACCCCCAGCAGCGAGCTGACCGCGGACGCCTGCCGGCTCCGGCGGGCTGGGTCGTAGGCGAACCCGGTCGCAACCAGGGTCGTGTCCAGCTCCCTCCGGTCCGACACCGAGAGGGGCATGTCGTCCAGCGTCGCCCCCAGGCCCTGCCCCGCGCTCCACACCCGCCCGCTCGCCGGTTCGACCACCGCGCCCGCCACGGACGTGCCGCCGTACTGGACGGCCACGGAGACGCCGTACCAGGGGTAGCCGTACAGGTAGTTCACCGTCCCGTCGATCGGGTCGACGACCCAACGGGGGGCGTCCGGCCCGGCCTCCTCCTCCCCGCCGCCCTCCTCGCCGAGGACCGCGTCCCCTGGCCGGAGCTCGGCGAGGCGCTGGCGGATCAGCCTCTCCGCCGCGTGGTCGGCCTCGGTGACGACGTCCGTCCTCGTGCTCTTGGTGTCGACACCGCCCTGGTAGTCCCCCAACGAGCCCCGGCGTTCCCGGACCAGCTCGGCCGCCTCACGGGCGAGCGCCACCGCCGTCGAACGGAGTTCGGCCACCTCCTCACCGGCGAGCGCGGGTCGGGAGGACAGGGGGGACGTCGACTTGTCTGCTGCCACCCGTCCATCGGATCACAGGGTGGGAGTCCCGACCATCGCGCGGGTAACACAGCTCACGCTTTCCCACCGGGATGACCTATGGTTCTGCACACCATTAGCTGAATCGAGTAGGAAGGACCACGGGATGGGCGCTACCCGGGGCTTCGGCATCGACATTGGCGGTTCCGGCATCAAGGGGAGCCTGGTCGATCTGGGGGCCGGAGAGCTCGCCGCCGACCGGGTGCGTATTCCCACCCCCCAACCCTCCAGGCCCGACGCGGTCGCCGACGTCGTGGCCGAGATCACCAAGTCCTTCGGGTGGGACGGAGCGGTGGGCGTCACCCTGCCCTGCGTGATGAGCCAGGGCGTCGCGCACACCGCGGCCAACGTCGACGACGCGTGGATCGGCACCGACGCTCAGAACCTGTTCGCGGAAAGGTTGGGACGCCGCCGCGAGGATGTCGTGGTGCTCAACGACGCGGATGCCGCCGGCACCGCCGAGATGACCTACGGGGCCGGCGCCGGCCGTGGCGGGCTGGTGGTCGTCCTCACCTTCGGCACCGGGATCGGCAGCGCGATGTTCCTCGACGGCAAGCTGATCCCCAACTCCGAGCTGGGTCACCTGGAGGTGGACGGTCACGACGCGGAGAGCCGGGCGGCGGCGTCGGTGAAGGACGACGAGAAGCTGTCGTGGGAGGAGTGGGTGGTCCGGGTCAACCGGTACGTCCACGCGCTCGAACGAGCGTTCTGGCCGGACCTCATCATCGCGGGCGGCGGTGTCAGCAAGAAGGCCGACAAATGGCTCCCACTCCTGGACATCAGGACGGAGATCGTGGCGGCGAAGCTGCGCAACGACGCCGGGATCGTCGGTGCCGCCGCGGCCGCGCGGGCCGTCGGGAGCACATGAGGAACGGGGCGCACCGGCCGCTGACCAGGGTGAACCCCGGGCGGCGGCCGGGTACCCGCCGGGGATGGGCGGCACGTCGCACTCGGGCGGGGAACGCCGGTACCGGTGAGATCGTTCCCCCGAGAGGGCCTCGCGGGGGGTTCGCACCCACGGGCTGTCGTTACAATGGAACGCGCCCCCTCCGATCAATCGACCAAATCGGCTGGCGGGTAATTCCCCGAACACGTGGCGGCCGAGGTGTGCGACCTGCGGCTTGCCGTGATCGATCGTCGCGAAAGGGCGTACGTGGCAGCCGCAAACACAGCAACCCGACGCTCCAGCTCCGTCGCCGCGGGCGGCGCCAAGTCGACGACGGCCACCCCGGCTCAGGCGGCCGCCAAACTTGACGCAGAGACACCCGCGAAGAAACCGGCCTCGCCGCGGAAGACCTCCGCCAAGAAGCCGGCGGCCAAGGGCCGGGGCAGGAAGAGCGAGAAGGGCACGGCGGGCAAGTCTCAGACCAAGGCCAAGAAGGGCCTCGAGTTGGACGAGGCGGTGGAGCTGGAGGCCGCCGCCCCCGGTTCCGACGACCTCGCCGACGTCGCGGTCGACCTGACCGAGGAGACGCTGGCCGAGACGGACACGCAGGAGGAGGAAGCCGCCAAGGCTAGTGGCGACTTCGTCTGGGACGAGGAGGAGTCGGAGGCGCTCCGCCAGGCGCGCAAGGACGCGGAGCTGACCGCGTCGGCCGACTCCGTCCGGGCCTACCTGAAGCAGATCGGCAAGGTGGCCCTGCTCAACGCCGAGGAGGAGGTGGAGCTCGCCAAGCGGATCGAGGCGGGTCTCTACGCCGCCGAACGCGTCCGCAAGGCCGAGGACGAGGGCGAGAAGCTCTCCCCCCAGCTCGGCCGGGACCTGCGGTGGATCGTTCGGGACGGCGAGCGGGCCAAGAGCCACCTGCTGGAGGCGAACCTCCGACTCGTGGTCAGCCTGGCCAAGCGCTACACGGGCCGCGGCATGGCGTTCCTGGACCTCATCCAGGAGGGCAACCTCGGCCTGATCCGCGCCGTCGAGAAGTTCGACTACACCAAGGGCTACAAGTTCTCCACCTACGCGACCTGGTGGATCCGCCAGGCCATCACCCGTGCGATGGCCGACCAGGCGAGGACCATCCGGATTCCGGTCCACATGGTGGAGGTCATCAACAAGCTCGGTCGCATCCAGCGTGAGCTGCTCCAGGACCTGGGCCGCGAGCCCACTCCCGAGGAGCTCGCGAAGGAGATGGACATCACCCCGGAGAAGGTGCTGGAGATCCAGCAGTACGCCCGGGAGCCCATCTCGCTCGACCAGACGATCGGTGACGAGGGCGACTCCCAGCTCGGTGACTTCATCGAGGACTCGGAGGCCGTGGTGGCGGTGGACGCCGTGTCGTTCACCCTTCTCCAGGACCAGCTCCAGTCGGTGCTGGCCACCCTGTCCGAGCGGGAGGCCGGCGTCGTGCGGCTCCGCTTCGGGCTCACCGACGGCCAGCCGCGCACCCTGGACGAGATCGGCCAGGTGTACGGCGTGACCAGGGAACGGATTCGGCAGATCGAGTCCAAGACGATGTCGAAGCTCCGCCACCCCTCTCGCTCCCAGGTCCTGCGGGACTACCTGGACTGAGCCGAGCCGGCCCCGGCGGTACGACGACGCGAACGGGCGTCTCCCCTGTGGAGGCGCCCGTTCGCGCGTCCCCGCGCCTCCCCGGTGAACCAGGCCCATGCCGTCCGGGGTCGGGAACAGTGGCGGGTGCGCGGTGGCACTCGTCCTCCCACCTGGTTGCCCTGCCCTGTTCGCGCCCTCCCGACCAGCCCTCCCACCGGCTACCATCCCTCCTCGGCGGCCGCCTGGGCCGACGTGGGGAGGATGGCGGGACATGAGGCGAAATGTGACGGTCATCACTGGTGGTTCCCGAGGCATCGGGGCCGCGACGGCCCGCCTGCTCGGCGCCGAGGGTCATCACCTCGTCGTGGGGTACCGGCGGGATCGGGACGCCGCCGACCGGGTCGTGGCCGACGTCGTGGCCGCCGGAGGACGGGCGGTCGCCTGCGCGGTCGACATCGCGGACGAGGACGCCGTCGACCGCCTCTTCGAGGTGGCCTCGGAGCGGTTGGGCCCGGTGACGGGCCTGGTGAACAACGCCGCGATCACCAGCAGGCTGGGTCCGCTCGCCGACTCCGACACCTCGGACCTCCGGTCGGTCGTCGAGGTCGGGGTGATCGGCTACCTGTTGTGCGCCCGCCGGGCCGTCCGCGCGATGTCCACCTCACGGGGCGGCGGGGGCGGGGTGATCGTGAACGTGTCCTCGGCGGCGGCCACGCTGGGGAGCCCGGGCGAGTACGTGCACTACGCGGCGAGCAAGGCCGCGGTGGACGCGATGACGGTGGGGCTGGCCAAGGAGGTCGCCGCCGAGGGCATCCGCGTGAACGCGGTGGCGCCCGGGACCGTGCACACCGAGATCCACGCGTCGTCGGGGGACCCGGACCGCGCGACCAGGGTGGCGACACGCATCCCGCTGGGCCGCGCCGGGCAGCCCGAGGAGATCGCGCACGCGATCAGCTGGTTCCTCTCACCCGGAGCCACCTACGCCAGCGGGGCGGTCCTGCGGGTCGCTGGGGGCAACTGACGGGCCCGGGCGGCCAGCCTCCCTCGGCGCCGCTGGCGGGCCCGCTGGAGACTCGCTCGGGTCTCGCGCGGCCGCCAGGGGCGACACCGCTTCCACACCTCGGGTGGCGCCCGGTCAGCCGGGTTCGGGTGGCGGGCCGGCCGGCTTGTCGTCCCGGGTGCGCAGCGCCACCGCTCCCACCACGCAGAGGATCCCGACGGCCTCCAGCGGTGCGGGCACCTGGGCGAGCACGACGAGGCCGGTCACCGTCGCGGTGACCGGCAGGAGCGCCAGCAGCAGCGCGAACCGCGCCTGACCGACCCTGCGCAGGACGATCTGGTCCAGCAGGTACGGCACCAGCGTCGAGAGCACCCCCACCCCGACGGCCAGCACCAGCAGCCTCGGTGAGCCCCACACCGGCCCGGTGCCCACCGCGAGCGGGCTGAGCAGCACCGCCGCGACGGTGAAGCCCACCGCCATGTCGTCGAAGCCGTTGCCCCCGGTGGCGACCCGCTTGCCCAGCACGATGTACGCCGCCCAGAACGCCGCCGCCAGCAGGGCGAAGAGCACGCCGAGGGGACTACCGCTCAGGCGGACGTCCGCGATGAGCAGCACACCGAGCACCGCCAGGCCCAGCGCGCCCACGTCGCGCCGGGTCCTCGTCCCCAGCGCCGCGACCACCACCGGCCCCATGAACTCCACGGCCACCGCCGTGCCCATCGGGAGCCGGGCGATCGCCTCGTAGAAGGCGATGTTCATCAACGCGGTCGCCGTCCCGAACAGCCCGGCCAGCAGCAGACGGCGGCCCCGCCACGCCTCCCGTCCCGGACGCCGCCAGGCCAGCAGCACCAGCGCCGCTCCCACCACCCGTAACCAGGCCACCGCCCAGGGGGAGATCTCCTCGAACAGCCAGACGGCGATCGCGGCCCCCACGTACATGGAGAGCCCTCCCGCGACGAACAGCGCGGGCGCCGGCGGCGGGGTGAGCGGACGTGATCGGCTCAGGAACGACACCGCCCCATGGTGCCTGTGCGGGTGTCGCGCCGGTGGGGTACCCAGGGGATGAGGACGGGCGGGGACGGCACCGTCGCCGTCGGTACTCCGATGGGACGTCCGGGTCGGGACGACTGCTGCAACCGGGTGGTTGGGCGTGACGAGGCTCGCGACTCGGACCGGGAACACTGACGGATGCTCGAACGTCTGAAAGAGTGGTACCGCGGAACACCGCGGCCCGGTCCTCGACCGGACGATGGTGGACCGTGGTAGGCCCCAACGGTGTCGGATACCCCGGCCCCGGGACGGAGGGAGATGGAAGATGACCGGAACGCTCACCCGCCCCGAGCTCCGCGCTTCAGACCGCTGCGACCGCTGCGGGGCCGCCGCGAAGGTTCGTGCCGTACTCCCTTCCGGTGGAGAACTCCTCTTCTGCGCTCACCACGCCCGTGAGCACGAGGCGAGACTCCGTGAGCTGGCTGCCGACCTCCAGAGCTGATCATCTGGGCGGACAGCCTCGAGACGCACCACCACGACGTCAGTGAGACCCGCGAAGCGGGTGGCCGGGAAGTTCCCGACCACCCGCTTCCGCGTGTGTGGCGTGGTGTGGGCGGCGGGGGACCCGCCGTGTTGGCGGCTGGCTCCCCTCAGCGCCCGACCGCCGCCGCCCGGCGGCGGGAGACGGCGTCGACGCTGGCGGCGAGGAGCAGGACGACCCCGGTGACGATCGACACGACGGCCGCCGGCTGCCCCAGGAGACCTAGCCCGTTGTCGATGGTGGCGATCACGGTGCCGCCGATGACGGCGTCCCGCAGCCGGCCGCGACCTCCGAACAGGGAGGTGCCCCCGATGACGGCCGCTCCGACGGCGAAGAGGAGGGTGTTCCCGCCTCCGGCCTGGGGGTCCACCGACCCCACCTTCGAGGAGTAGATCACCGCGCCGATGGCGGCGACGGTGGAGCACACGACGAAGACGCTCATCCGGATCTTCACGACGTCGATCCCGGCGCGCCTGGCCGCCTCCCGGTTCCCGCCCACGGCGTAGATGTGACGGCCGTAGCGGGTGCGGTCCAGGACGAGGGTCCCCAGGACGAGCAGGACCAGGACGATCGGCACCACGTAGGGGACGCCGGCGATGACGGTCTGGTCGTTGGGCGAACGGTTCAGGGTGAGCAGCCAGGTGCCCACCAGGGCCAGCAGGACCACCGCCCCCAGCTTGCCCAGCACGAGCGGGGTTGGCGCGGTGACGACCCCGGCCCGCACCTGGCGCAGGTGACGTCCCCACCCGAGCGCGACGTAGCCGAGGACGGCGACCAGCGCGAACAGCCAGCTGCCCCACACGGGAAGGCTGCCGTTGGCGACGGCGAAGAGCACGTCGTCCCGCAGTCCCAGCGTCCCGCCGACGCCGACGAACTGGAGGACGACCCCGCCCCAGGCCAGGAACAGGGCGAGCGTCACCACGAACGCGGGTATCCCGACCCGGGCTACCAGGAAACCGGTCAGGCACCCGATGGCCGTACCGACGCACACGGCCAGCAGGATCTCCAGCCACGGGTTGGCCGGGACACCCAGCACCACGAGCAGCAGCCCCAGGGTCGCCAGGCCCGCGCCGATCCACAACCTGGCCATCAGGGCCAGGACGACGGCGAGGACGATGGCGCCGCAGAAGAGCAGGAAGACCGCGGTGCCCATCGCCCCGAGGAGGTTGCCGTTGTTCACCAGGTGCAGGGCGAGCACGGACGCGGCCACCCCGGAGGCCGTGCCGGCGGAGAGGTCGATGTCGCCGAGCAGCAGCACGAAGACGAGGCCCATGGCGATGACGACGATCCCCGCGCCCTGGCCCAGCAGGTTCGCGAGGTTGCCCAGGGTGAGGAAGCGATCGGAGAGGACCGTGAACACGACGAAGAGGGTGAGCAGGCCGAGGAGCGCCGGCAGCGCGCCCAGCTGCCCGCCACGCAGCCGGGCCACGTAGTCGCCGAGCGCCTCCCGGGTGGTGCGGCGGGTGGTGTCGATGGCGAACCCGTCGGTGGGTTCCGTTCGCTCCTCACCGGAGGAGGAGTTCGGGGAGAGCTGGGTCATGGCCGTCCTCGCGGGCTGGGTGAGGCTGCCCGAGGTCACCGGAGCCCCTGGGCATCGGAACTGGTGGGGGGGTCGTCGGGTTCAGAGCGCGACGTTCTCCGCTCGGGGAAGCCCGAGGTCGCCGGACCGGCCGGCGGTGATGAGCTCCACCACCTGGGCATGGGTGGTGTCGCGGGTGGGGAGTTCGGCGACGAGCCGGCCGAGGTAGAGGGTCGCGATCCGGTCGGCGACCTCGAACACGTCGTTCATGTTGTGGCTGATGAGCACCACCCCCAGGCCGCGTTCGGCGAGCCGCCGGACGAGGTCGAGGACCTGCCTGGTCTGGGCGACGCCGAGTGCGGCGGTGGGCTCGTCGAGGAGGACGACCCTGCTGTTCCACAGGACGGCCTTGGCGATCGCGACCGTCTGGCGCTGCCCGCCGGAGAGGGCGGAGACGGGGGTCCGCACCGAGGCCACGGTGCGGACCGACAGCGAGGCGAGGGTGTCCCTGGCCGCCCGCTCCATGTCCGTCTCGTCCAGCAGACCGCCCCTGGTGCGTTCGCGTCCCAGGAACATGTTCTGCACGATGTCGAGGTTGTCGGCGAGCGCCAGGTCCTGGTAGACGACCTCGATGCCGAGGTCCGCCGCGTCCTTCGGGCTGGTGATGCGGACGGGCTCCCCGTCGAAGTGGATGCTCCCACCGTCCACCGGGTGGATGCCGGCGATGCACTTGACGAGGGTGGACTTCCCCGCTCCGTTGTCGCCGACCAGCGCCGTCACCTCACCGGGGCGCACGGCGAGGTCGACGTCGTGGAGGACGTGCACCGGCCCGAAACTCTTGTTGACGCCGCTGAGCCGCAGCACGGGTCGCACCGGCTCGGTCGGGTCGGCGGGTGACCCCGCCCGCTGGTCATTCACCGGGTCCTCCTCCACCGCCGTCCTGACGGGAATCAGTTGATGCCGAGTTCCGCGCAGTGCTCAGCGACCGCCCCGTCGCAGAGCCGGTCAGCGGTGACCCAGCCGTCGTCGACCACGTCGGCGACGTTGTCCCGGGTCACGAGGACGGGTTCGAGCAGCACGGCGTTCACCTCGCGCTCGCCCACCTCGTCGGCGACGGTGCCACTGACCTGCTCCTCGGCCGCCCCCTCGTCACCTCCGGCGAGAGCGAGCGCGAGGTCCACCAGCGCCTGGGCTTCGAGGGAGACCGGCTTGTAGACGGTCATGCACTGTTCGCCCAGCAGGATCGACCGGAGAGCCTCGGGGTCGGCGTCCTGCCCGGTGACGGGCACCGTCCCCGCGAGCCCGCTCTGCCGGAGGACGTTGATCACCGCCCCGGCGAGCCCGTCGTTGGCGGCGACGACTCCGTCGACGTTCCCGCCGTTGGCGGTCAGGATCTGCTGGAAGGTCGTGCCGCCACGCTGGTTGTTCCACTGGTCGATGGGTTGGCTGTCGACCAGCTCGTACTCCCCGGAGTCGTAGAGCGGCTGGAGCACCTGCCGCTGCCCCTCCTGGAAGAGGCTGGCGTTGTTGTCGGTCGGGGAGCCCTGGATCTCGATGATCTCGGCGCCCTCGGTGTCACCGAGGCAGTCGACGAGCCCTTCGGCCTGGAGTTCGCCGACCCGCACGTTGTCGAAGGAGATGTAGTAGTCGGCCTCCCCGCCGAGGGTGAGCCGGTCGTAGTCGACCGTGGTGATGCCGGCGGCCGTCGCCTTGCGCTGGACGGTCGCGCCGCTCTCGCTGCTCAGGTTGACGGTGGCGAGGACGTCGACGCCGCGTTGGATCATCTGGTCGGCGATGGTCGAGAAGCGTTGGATGTCGCCCTGGGCGTTCTGGATGTCGGCGTCCACCCCGGCCTCCGCGAAGGCCTGTTCGAGGTAGGGCTTGTCGAAGCCCTCCCAGCGCGCGGAGCTGCGCGTGTCGGGCAGGATCACGCCGACGGACAGTCCGCTCGCTCCGTCGCCCCCGGTGGCGTTGTCCTCCTCGGGTGCGTCGGCCGCCTGGTTGGCTCCGCACGCGGAGAGGGCCAGGGCGGCCCCGGTGACCATCACGAGCAGGGTCCTGCTGCGCATTGCCGTCCCCTATCGACTTCCCGCCGGGCGTGGCCCAGCCCAGCGACCCACGTTGGTTGCTGACGGCAACAAGGTAGTCACCGGAAGGAGTGAGGTGGAACAGCGAGAACGAGGATGGCTCGAATCCTGTCCGGTGAATGACACGGATTGCGACGACCGCAGCAACCCGGTGGGCTGGTCAGCTCCGACGCGATTCGGCGATCGGCGGCAGGACGGCGCCGCCGTTCGCCGCGTCCGACAGGACGAGTCCGCTACACCATCGACGACGTTCGACAGCGCCGGGCGGCCGGCGCCGCTCGCGGTGTCCCGGACGGGGCCGGCGGCTCCGGAGCCCTCGTCGGCGCGGGGCCGGTCACCCGCTCCCAGGTGCGACGAGCCCCGTCTCGTAGGCGACGATGACGGCCTGTGCCCGGTCCCGCAGGCCGAGTTTGGCGAAGATCCGGCCCACGTGGGTCTTGACGGTCGCCTCGGCGACGAAGAGGTCCTGGGCGATCTCCAGGTTGGACCTGCCTCGGGAGATGAGGCGGAGCACCTCCACCTCCCGCTCGGTGAGGTCGTTGAGCCTGGTCCGCGAAAGCGACCCCGGGCGGGGGTTCGCGGCGAAGCGTTCGACCAGCCGCCGGGTGACGGAGGGCGCGAGCAGCGCGTCCCCCGCAGCGACGATCCGGACGGCCGCGACGAGGTCCTCGGGTTCGGCGTCCTTGAGCAGGAAACCGCTCGCCCCGGAGTGCAGGGCCTCGTACACGTAGTCGTCGATGTCGAAGGTGGTCAGCATCAGCACCCTGGGGAGGGGCGCGGCGGCGGGGGAACCGGCCGGCGGGTCGAGGATGCGCCGGGTGGCCTCCAGGCCGTTCATCTCCGGCATCCGCACGTCCATCAGGACGACGTCGGGGCGGGTCGCCCTGGCCTCGCGGACCGCCTGCTCGCCGTTCGCCGCGACACCGACCACCTCGATGTCCTCCTCGTCGTCGAGGAGGGCGGCGAAGCCGGCGCGCACCATCGACTGGTCGTCCGCGATCAGGACCCGAATCACCTGTTCTCCCCCTCGTCGGCTCCACTACCCGGCTCCGCCAGCGGTAGGACCACGGTGACCAGGAAACCACCGGCCGGTGTCGGACCGATCATCGTCTCCCCACCGAGCAGGGCCACGCGCTCGCGGATGCCGAGCAGGCCGTAGCCGTCGCCGGACTTCGCCACCCCGGGGCGGTCGGCCGGCGGTCGATCGTTGCGCACCGACACCACGAGACCTCGGCCGTCCCCGCGCACCTCCACGCTGCTCGTCGCACCCGAGGCATGCCGCACCACGTTGCTGAGCGCCTCCTGCACGGTCCGGTAGGCGGTGAGCTGCACGAGATCCGGGACGTCCTCCGGCAGGTCACCGAGGTCGAGCGAGACCGGGGTGCCCGCGCGCCGGGTCGCGTCGACGACCTCGCCGAGCCGGTCCAGGTGCGGCTGCGGTTCCGTCTCCGGTTCGCTGTCGTCGGCGCGCAGCACCGAGAGCAGCCGCCGCATCTCACCGAGCGAGGTCCGGGCGGCGGCGGCGATGGAGTCGAACTCCTCCCGGGCCTCCTCGTTGATGCCCTTGCGCCGGCGGGACACCGTGGCCGACTGGACGGCGATCACCGACATGTGGTGGGCGACGACGTCGTGCAGCTCCCTGGCGATACGAGCCCGTTCCTCCAGCAGTTCCCGCCGGCCCCGTTCGGTCGCGCTGAGCCGCTCCTGCTGGTGGAGCTCCGCGCTCGCCTGCCGGCGCAGCCGCACGTTGTACCCGACCAGCAGGGCCACTCCCGAGAGCACGGAGAACCATCCGAGGGAGGGGACGGAGGTGCCGGTGAAGGCGCCCGCGACCGCCCAGGCGACCAGCGGCCCCACCGCGAGCATGGTCATCCAGGCCGTGATGGCCACTCTTGGGGGTCGGTGGGCGGCCACCTGGTACTGGACCACGAGGTAGACGGCGACGGCCTGCGGTAGCCACGGCCAGACGGCGTACTCGTTCACGGGTTGCGCCAGCAGGGGGACGACCACGCCCACCAGGGAGAGCGACCAGGCCGTCATGGGTCGGTAGCGGCTGACGACGAGGGGGGCGCACACGAGCGCCGCGACGAGCAGCCGGGGAAGACCGTGGAGCAGTTCGAGCGCGCCCTTGCTGTAATGGTCGGACGTGTAGAAGAACACCGTGACCCCGAGGATCCCCGCCAGGAGGGTCAACAGCGTCCAGACGACGCGCCCGGCGCGACCCGGTGGCGGTGGCCTTTCCTCGGTCCAGAACTCCCGGAACCGCGAACCCGCCGCCGTCCGCCAGCGTGCCAGCTGGTCGCGGGGGTCCTCTCGCTGCTTCATGCGACGAGGCTAGGGACCAGCGGCGGCGGCGCGCGTCCACCTCGCGGTGGGCCCGCTCCTCATCCCGTGGTCGGAGGTTGCCGGCGGCGGGCGACGCGAGGGCGAACCGGACTGGACCGGGTCTGCGCCGGGGTGGAGGGGCGTGACCCGCGGTGATGCACAGCGGTCCCCACCGAGGATGCCTACCCGACCACCCGGCTCCGCCTGGAGGAGCACCGAGACCTGGTCCCCGGGCGTGACGACTCCCACCTCTCCCCGTGCCTAGCGTCCCGCCGGGTCGGCGTCCGGTGCCGACCAGGAGGAGGGGCGATGACGGTGGCGACGACGCGGGACGTGGTGGCGGGGCGGGGTCCTGCTTCGCTGGCTCCTGCCGGGGAGGACGCGGCGAGTGGGCGCGCCGGCGGGAGGCCGGGCTGGCTGGTCCGGGCGCGGGGCTGGGTGTGGACGGCGGTGGGGTCCCGGTGGTCGGTACCGGTCGTGTGGGGTTCGTTCGCGCTCATCGCGCTGGCCACGCTCCTGGTCACGTCGTCGCCCGCCCACCGGGTGTGGGCGGCAGGGGCGCTGCTCGGGTACGGGACGGCGGCCCTGGTCACGGCGGGCTGGACCTGGTGGTCGGCGAGCACGTACGGCGGACCCGATGGCCCGGCGGGGCCCCGGCCGGGCGTGCCGGGTGTCGCGACGGGGTGCGCCGTCCTCGGCTCGGTCGTGGCGCCGCTTCTGGTGTTGACCGTCTCGGGGGTGACGCAGCCCGAGGTCCGGGTCACCGAGGACGCGGGGCGGCTGCTGGTCACGACCGGCACGCCCTACCTGTCCGACCCCACCGAGGTGTACGACCACAACCCGTACCTGCCCGCGCTGGCTGTCTTCGGCCTGCCCCGGGTGCTGCTCGGTCCCGGTGTCGCGGGTGATCCCCGCTGGTGGTTCGCGGTGTTCCTCCTGATCGCCTGCCGACCGGAGGTCATGCGCGCGGCGCCACGGCGGCCACCCGCTCCGGCCGCCGCCCAGCTCCGAGGCACCGGGCCGCACGCGCGTCCCGGTGCGGGGACCGGCGTTCGACAGCCGCTGAGCTCGCTGGGGGGCGAGGGCTGATGGGCCGGACACTCGTCGTCACGAACGACTTCCCGCCCCGTCGGGGTGGCATCGAGACCTTCGTGTACGAGGTGGTGCGGCGGTTCCCCGGCGGGTCGGTGGTGGTGCTCACCTCCCGCGCCGAGGGTGCGGCGGAGTTCGACAGGGCACTGCCCTTCCCCGTGGTCCGCTCGCCGGCGAGGACGTTGCTGCCCACCCGGGCGGTGGCCCGACACGCGGCGGAGGTGGCCTCGTCCCACGGCTGCGACCGGGTCTGGTTCGGCGCCGCCGCTCCCCTGGGGCTGCTGGCCGGCCCGCTGCGCGCTGCGGGGATCCGCCGACTGGTCGCCTCCACCCACGGGCACGAGGTGTGGTGGGCCTCGCTGCCAGGGGCCCGCTCCGCGCTGCGGCGCGTCGGGGACGGGGTGGACGTGGTGACCTACCTCGGTGACTACACCCGGCGGCGCATCGTCCCGGTGCTCAGCGCGCGGGCCGCGGCGGCCGCCCGCCGGCTGCGGCCCGGGGTGGACACCACAGTCTTCCGCCCGTCGCCCGAGGGCCGGGTGGTGCGGGACCGCCACGGGCTGGGCGAGCGCCCGGTGGTCCTCTGCGTGTCCCGGCTGGTGCGGATCAAGAACCAGCGCGCGCTCGTCCAGGCGCTGCCGCTCGTCCGCGAACGGGTGCCCGAGGCCACCCTGCTGGTGGTGGGAGGCGGGCCGGAGGAGGCCCACCTGCGCGCGATCGCGGCGGCTCGGGGAGTGGAGGACGCCGTCGTCCTCGCCGGCTCGGTGCCCCACGGCGCGGTGGCGCCGTACTACGCCGCCGCCGACGTTTTCGCGATGCCGTGCCGCACCCGCCGGCTGGGCCTGCACCCGGAAGGTCTGGGGATCGTGTTCCTGGAGGCCGCCGCCAGTGGGCTGCCGGTGCTGGTCGGCCGTTCCGGCGGGGCGCCGGACACGCTCGAGGACGGCCGGACCGGCCACCTCGTCGACGGTGGGGACGTGTCCGAGGTGGCGGGCCGGTTGGTGGACCTGCTGGTCGACCCGGAGCGCGCCGCCGCGATGGGGCGGGCCGGCAGGGACTTCGCGCGCCGACACTGGAGTTGGGACGACTCCTTCGGGACCCTCGCCGAGCTGCTGCGGCTCTGAGGGCGGGGCGGGCCGCCGTACTCGACCGCCCGGTGACGTGTTGACCGCCGCGCCACCCGGGTACGCCTGGGAGGTCAGGCTGAACAGCACCAGTGACGAACAGAGGGAGGCCCCTGATGGTTGCCGTTCGCGAACTGATGCACCAGGGCGCCGAGTGCGTCGGTGAGAACCAGACCCTGTCCTACGCGGCGCGGCGGATGCGGGACCTCGGCGTGGGCGCGATGCCGGTGTGCGGGAACGACGACAAGCTCCACGGCATGGTGACCGACCGCGACATCGTCGTGAAGTGCGTGGCCGAGGGGCACGACCCGACGCGGGCCAGTGTGTCGGACCTGGCCGAGGGCCGGCCCTTCTGCGTGCGCGCCGAGGCCGACGTGTCGGAGGCGATCGACCTGATGGAACGGCACCAGGTGAAGCGCCTCCCCGTCATCGACGACCACCGGCTGGTGGGGATCGTCAGCGAGGCGGACCTGGTGGGCCATGTCAGCGCCGAACAGCTCGGCGAACTCATCGAGGCGCTGAAGGCGCCCTCCGCCGCCTCGGCGTGAACCCGCTCCACCGAGCTGGCCGGGCGCCGGGACGGTAGGGCCCGGCGCCCGAGGCTCACCAGGACCGCAGGGTCGCGATCCGCTCCTCCAGCTGTTCCACGGTGGCCATCGCGGTGGGCGGTCCGCCGCAGTGGCTCCGCAGCGCGTTGTGGATCGCCCCGTGGGGTTTCCTGGTCCGGTGGTGGTGGAGCGCCACGAGGGTGTTCAGCTCCTTGCGCAGCGCCGTGAGGTGTTCGGAGACGTTCCTCGGCCGTGCCTTGGGCTCGGGTGGTCTCGCCGCGGCCTCGGCGTCCGCCGCGGCCTTCCTGCGGGAGGCCTCGGCGAGTTGCTGGTCCTGTCGTTGCCGGAGCAGGGCCCGCACCTGGTCGGGTTCGAGCAGTCCCGGCAACCCCAGGTAGTCCTGTTCCTCCCCGTTCCCGGCGAAGGCGGCGGTGCCGAACGAGGAACCGTCGTAGATGAGCTGGTCGAGCTCCGCGCTGGCCTCCAGGGCGGTGAAGGCGCGTTCGTCCTCGCCCGGTTCGTCGCGCTGCCGGTTCGCCTCGGCGAGGAGTTCGTCGTCCCACCCCTCCTTCTCCCGGTGCGGCTTGCCCAGGACGTGGTCGCGTTGCGCCTCCAGCTGGCTGGCGAGCTCCAGCAGGACGGGCACGCTGGGCAGGAAGACGCTCGCCGTCTCCCCCGGTCGCCGCGACCGGACGAAACGCCCGATGGCCTGCGCGAAGAACAACGGTGTCGAGGCGCTCGTGGCGTAGACGCCCACCGCCAGCCGGGGGACGTCGACCCCCTCGCTGACCATCCGGACGGCCACCATCCACGGCTCGTCGGAGTCGGAGAACTCGGAGATCCGCTTGGAGGCCGTGGGGTCGTCGGAGAGCACCACGGTGGGCGCGCTCCCGGTGTCCCGTTCGAGGATCTTCGCGTAGGCCTTCGCGGTGACGTGGTCCGAGGCGATGACGAGCCCCCCGGCATCCGGCATCCCGGCCGCGCGGAGCTGGTGAAGTCGGGTGTTGGCGGCGGCGAGCACCGACGGTATCCACTCCCCGGACGGGTCCAGCGCCGTGCGCCACGCCCGGGTCGTCTCCTCCTTGCTGAGGGGCTGCCCCAGCCTGGCCACGTACTCGTCGCCGGCGTTGGTCCGCCAGCGGGCCTCCCCCGAGTAGGCCAGGAAGAGCACGGGCCGGACCACGCCGTCCTTCAGCGCGTCCGAGTAGCCGTAGGAGTGGTCGGCGCGGCTGTGCAGCACCCCGGCCCCGTCCGGCTCGTAGGGGATGAACGGGATGGGCGTGTCGTCGCTGCGGAAGGGCGTCCCCGTCAGGGCGAGCCGCCGGGTGGCGGGGGTGAAGGCCTCCCGCACGGCGTCCCCCCAGGACAACGCGTCCCCCGCGTGGTGCACCTCGTCCAGGATCACCAGCGTCTTGCGGCGCTCGGTCCGGACCCGGTGCAGGTTGGGGTGCGCGGCGACCTGCGCGTAGGTAACGGCGACGCCCTGGAAGTCCTGGGAGTGGGCGCCCGCCGCGTTGCGGAAGTGGGAGTCGATGGCGATGCCGGTGCGCGCCGCGGCCTCCGCCCACTGGTGCTTCAGGTGCTCGGTGGGCGCGACGATCGTCACCGCCTCCACCTTGCGGTCGGCCAGCAGTTCGGAGGCCACCCGCAGACCGAAGGTGGTCTTGCCCGCCCCGGGGGTGGCCACCACCAGGTAGTCGGCGGGCCCGGTCGCCAGGTACCGGGTCAGTGCCCGTCGCTGCCAGGTCCGCAGCGGGCGGGCGGGCGGTGGCTGCTCCGCCGCCGGTGTGGAGGCCGGAGTACCGACCCCGATCTGCGACTCGGTCACCAGTGTTTGGCACCCCTTCCGGTGGACGGGCACGAGGCCGGGCGCGGACACGCAAAAGGCCCTCACACGACGGTGCGCACCAGGGACGCGGTGAGGGCCCGGACAGCTTACCGGCCGACCCGGGCTCCGCCGTGGCGCGACGCGGTGGGCGGCGTTCGACCGGGGTCGCGACGCGGGCGGACCGTCGCATAGCGCATCCTTGACCGACGATGGGTCCTCAGAGCAGTCACGACGCCACCAGCACCCCGACCCCCCGGCGGGGGCCGTTGCGGCTGATGGGCAGAACCGTGTCACGTGCCTGGAACGACAACATCTTCTCCGAGGCGGCCGAGGCGGCCTTCTGGACGACGCTGTCGCTGCCCCCGCTGCTGCTCGGCCTGCTCGGGAGCCTGGGCTTCCTCGGTGAGTGGTTCGGCCAACAGCTCGTGGACAACATCCACGGGAAGATCATCACGTTCAGCGAGACGATCTTCAGCGACAACGTCGTGCAGCAGATCATCGCTCCCACGGTGGAGGACGTGCTCACGCGAGGCCGGGGGGAGATCGTCTCCCTGGGCTTCGTCATCTCGCTGTGGGCCGGGTCCTCGGCCATCTCCTCCTACGTGGACGCGGTCACCGTCGCCTACCGGCAGTACGACGTGCGGAACGCGGTGTGGCAGCGGTTGTTCTCGCTCCTGCTGTACCTCGCCGGCCTCGTCGTCGCCATCATCGGGCTCCCGGTCGTCGCGCTGGGCCCCGACATGCTGCCGCACCTGTTCCCGGAGAGCTGGCGGCCGACGCTCGTGGAGGTCCTCGGTTACTTCTACTACCCGGTGACCGGTGTCCTGCTGGTCATCGCGCTGGCGATGTTCTACAAGGTGGCGCTGCCGCACAAACTGCCGTGGCACCGGGGGCTGCCGGGAGCGCTGCTCGCGATGGCGGTCTTCCTGGTCTCGAGCGCCGGGCTCCGCTGGTACATCACCTGGGTCACCGGCACCGGCTACACCTACGGGGCGCTCGCGACGCCGATCGCGTTCCTGCTGTTCGCGTTCTTCATCGGGTTCGCCATCGTGTTGGGCGCCCACTTCAACGCGGCGATCCAGGAGATGTGGCCGGCAAAGATGACCCACCGCGAACGGCGCCGGTGGCGGCGGCTCGGGATGGAACGGGTCGCCGAACAGCTGCGCCGCGAGGAGAGCCAACGCCGTTGGCAGGTCCAGCACGGGACCTCGGGCGACGCGGACGGCCCGCCGGCGGGCTCGGGCGAGGCGGGACCAGCCGCCGACCTGGTGGAACTGGAGGAGGAAGCGGGGCGGCCGGTCGACGCGGGCGGAGCCGCGCGGCCCGCCACGCCACCGGGGGAGGCGGCTGGTCAGCCCGAACGGATGGGCGGCGGACGCCACCGGCGGGTGGAGGACGACGGGGACGAAGGGCGCCGGGGCTGACTTGTCCCCACCGGAACCACCCCCGGCTCGTGGCCCGGGCCCGTCGGTGGGGCCGCGCTCAGCGGCGCGGCCGCCGCCGGATCAGCTGTCACCGCCGCCGGGCGGGAGCGACTGGTAGATCTTCTTGCAGTCCGGGCAGACCGGAGCGCCCGGCTTGGGCGACCGCGTGACGGGGAACACCTCGCCGCAGAGCGCCACCACGTGCGTGCCCATGACCGCGCTCTCGGCGATCTTGTTCTTCCGCACGTAGTGGAACATCTTCGGCTCGTCGCCACCGGTGTCCTCGGTGTGCTCCGGCCGCGTGTCAACATCAGGCAGAGTCTGGGTCGGCGTACTCACATGACCCATGATGCCCCATGGTTCGACCAGGGGTGAACGAGAACAGGAGGCGGAGCGTGGTCAGCTCCATGCGCACGCGGGCGAGCGAGGAGGTCGCCACCGCGGTCCGGGAGGGCCGGCCGGTGGTGGCGTTGGAGAGCACACTGCTCGCCCACGGGCTTCCCCCAGGTCACAACCGGAAGGTGGCGGCCAGGCTGGAGGCCGTGGTCCGGGAGCGGGGCGCCGTCCCCGCCACCATCGCGGTGCTCGACGGGGTCGCCCGGATCGGGTTGTCCGACGACGAGCTCGACCGGGTGTGCGATCCCGACGCCGGGCTCGTGAAACTGTCCCAGCGTGACCTGGGTCCCGTGCTGGGGCTGGGGCTCAGCGGGGCGACGACCGTGGCGAGCACCTGCGCCCTGGCCCACTCGGTGGGCGTGGGCGTCTTCGCCACCGGAGGTCTGGGCGGTGTCCACCGGGGGGCGGCGACCAGCTGGGACGTGTCGGCTGACCTGGGGGTCCTGGCCGGCACCCCGGTGGTGGTGGTGTGTTCCGGGGTCAAGTCGGTGCTGGACATCCCCGCCACCCTCGAGGTGCTGGAAACCTACTCCGTCCCGGTGCTGGCGTACCGGACGGACGCGTTCCCCGCCTTCTACCTGCGGGACTCCGGGCTGCCGGCCCCGTGGCGGGTGGACACCGCCGACCAGGTCGCGGCGACCGTGCTCGCCCACCGGACCGAGGTCCCGGGCGACTCCGGCGTGCTGGTGGCCAACCCGGTGCCCTCGGATGTCGAGATGGACCGGGACCTCCACGACCGGCTGCTGCGCGAGGGTCTCGACCTGCTCAGGAGCCGGGACGTGCGGGGCAAGGACGTGACACCGGTTCTCCTCGAGCACTTCCACTCGGGCAGCGGTGGCGCGAGCCTCGTCGCCAACGAGGGCCTGGTGGTGCACAACGCCGAGGTCGCCGCCGACGTCGCCGTGGCCATCTCCGAGCGGTCCGGACCGGTGCGGGCATGATGGGCACCGCGCCGCCGGGGAACGGCACCCCGACCGTGGTGGTGGTCGGCGACGCCGGTCTCGACGTCGTGGCCAGGCACCGCGACCCGCTCGTCACCGGAGGGGACACCCGGGCTCGGATCAGGATGACCGCCGGCGGTGCCGGTGCGA
The DNA here is from genome assembly GCF_000429185.2 of Actinoalloteichus caeruleus DSM 43889. Classification (GTDB taxonomy): domain Bacteria; phylum Actinomycetota; class Actinomycetes; order Mycobacteriales; family Pseudonocardiaceae; genus Actinoalloteichus_B; species Actinoalloteichus_B caeruleus. The sequence continues at coordinate 2,760,279 of NZ_AUBJ02000001.1, forward strand.
ACACCGCCGCCTGGCTGGCCAGGGAGGGGGTTCACCCCGTGCTGGTCGCCCGCGTCGGGGATGACGCCGCGGGCCGGCAGACCGAGACGGAGTTGGAGGCCGCCGGCGTGCGCTGCGCCTTCGCCGTCGACCCCGACGAGCCCACGTGCTGCGTGATCGTCCTGGTCGATGGCACGGGGCAACGGACGATGGTGCCGGACCGGGGGGCGAACGCCCGGTTCTCCCCGTCGGACGTCGACCCGGCCGTCATCGACGGCACCGCCCTCGCCGGGACGCCCGGGTGGTCCGCGCCCCGCCACCTCCACCTCTCGGGGTACGTGCTGCTCGACGCGAGTTCCCGGGACGCGGGTCTGGCCGCGTTGCGGGGGGCCAGGGCCGCCGGGCTCACCACCTCGGTGGACCCGCAGGCGGCCGTGCTGCTCACCAGGGAGGGCTCGGAGGACTTCCTGGAGGCCGTGCGCGGGGTCGACCTCCTGCTGCCCAACCAGGACGAGCTGTTGGCCCTGACCGGTTCGGCCGACCCCTCGTCGGCCGAAGGGCTGCTGGACCTGGTGGGCGCGGTGGCGGTGACCGGCGGCGCCGAGGGCGCCTGGTGGGTCGACCGGGACGGTGTGCGGGGGGTGCCAGCGCCGCGGGTGGAGTGCGCGGACTCCACGGGGGCTGGCGACGCCTTCGACGCCGGCGTCGTCGCGGCCTGGCTGCGGGGCGCCTCGGCACGGGAGGCGTTGGCCGCCGGGGTGCTCGCGGGTACGGAGGCGGTGCGGCACGTCGGGGCGCAGCCCCCGTCGGCGACCCCGCCGGTCATCCGGTCGCTGCCCGAGGCCGTCGGTTCGGCCTGAGTCCCGCCGGGTGGGGACCGGTTCCCGTCTCCCCACCCGGAGCGCCCGCCCCGCATGGCGCCGGACGGCCCCGGCGGGGCGGGCTCGGCGAGCTACTGGTCGATGACGGTGTGCTCCCGCGACTCGAGACGCCGGTGGTCGCGCTTGAACCGGCTCACCCGCTCCGCCTTCTTCGGCGGTCGGTCGTTGGCGATGAGCACCGCCATCCACGGCAACGGCACCGACAGCGCGACCAGCAGCAACGCCAGCCACCAGATCTGGTAGCAGAGCACGCCGGCGATCACGCAGCCACCTCGGACACACATCATGATCATGTACTTGCGTTGACGCGCCGCGAGCTGGTCGTCCTGCGACGGCGCGGCCTCCGTGATGAGCACGGGCCGTGACTGCGCCGGTGAATCGGCCACGAGACCACCTCCGCTCCCATCGTCTCACTGTCGGCGACGGCGCCCCTGCCGGCGCCGGGTACGGTCCGGACATCCTCGGGGACGGTCCTCGTGGTGGGGAGGTGCCCGGATGCGAGCGGTGGTGTCCAGGGTCACCCGGGCCCGGGTGCGGGTCGCCGGGAGGACCGTCGGCGAGATCGAGCGCCCAGGACTGCTGGTGCTGGTCGGCGTGACGCACGAGGACGGCACGGACCAGGCGCGCGCGCTGGCGCGGAAGGTGCACGAACTGCGGGTGCTGCGGGACGAGGAGTCCTGTGCGACGAGCGGGGCACCCCTGCTCGTCGTCAGCCAGTTCACCCTCTACGGGGCCACCCGGAAGGGGCGCCGGCCGTCCTGGACCGCGGCGGCACCACCGGAACGCGCGCGGCCGTTGGTCGAGGAGGTGGTACGCGACCTGCGGGAGAGGGGAGCGACCGTCGCCACTGGCCAGTTCGGGGCTGACATGGCGGTCGAGAGTGTCAACGACGGCCCCTTCACGGTGCTCGTGGAGGTCTGACGTCGTCGGATGGGCCAGCCGTCCCCGTCACGAGACCCCACTCCCGAGTAACGCCACTACTCCCTTCGGGTGACAACGCCACTTCTGTGACGTGCACGACCGCGTTTTGGCAACGGAACGGGAACGAATCCGCGATCCACCGCGTTGAGCGGGTAGCAAACGTCGAAAACGGCCTGGGAACCCGGCAGCGGTGGCGCGAATCCCCGGGCCTCCGCTGACGCGTCGCGCCCGCCGACGCGGCGCTCCAGCATCCCGACAGGGAGGTAAGTCAATGACCGTCCCGCAGACCGTCCCTACTTCGGAAGCTTACGCCGAGGCGGACATCGATGCGCAGGGCCCGGCCGCTGATCTTGTTCGGGTCTACCTCAACGGGATCGGGCGTACCGCTCTGTTGACCGCTCAGCAAGAGGTCGACCTCGCCAAGCGTATCGAAGCCGGTGTGTTCGCCGAGCACGTGCTCGACACCGACCCCGAGCTGTCCCCTGGTCGTCGCTCTGACCTGCGCGCACTGGTGCGGGACGGGCACCGGGCCAAGAACCACCTCCTGGAGGCGAACCTCCGGCTCGTGGTCAGCCTGGCCAAGCGCTACACGGGCCGGGGCATGCCCCTGCTGGACCTCATCCAGGAGGGCAACCTCGGACTGATCCGCGCCGTCGAGAAGTTCGACTACACGAAGGGCTTCAAGTTCTCGACCTACGCCACCTGGTGGATCCGGCAGGCCATCACGCGGGGCATGGCCGACCAGGGGCGGACCATCCGCCTCCCGGTGCACCTCGTCGAGCAGGTGAACAAGCTCGCGCGGATCAAGCGTGACCTGCACCAGCAGCTGGGGCGGGAGGCCACGCACGAGGAGCTGGCCAACGAGTCGGGGCTCCCGGTGGGCAAGGTGTCCGACCTGCTCGACCACTCCCGTGACCCGGTGAGCCTGGACATGCCGGTGGGCGCGGAGGAGGACGCCCCACTGGGTGACTTCATCGAGGACGGCGAGGCAACCGACGCGGAGAACGCGGTGATCTCCGGCCTCCTCCAGGACGACCTCCGCCGGGTTCTCGCCACTCTTGACGAGCGCGAACAGAACGTCATCCGCCTGCGGTACGGGCTGGAGGACGGTCAGCCGCGAACGCTCGACCAGATCGGCCGCACGTTCGGGCTCTCCCGGGAACGCGTCCGCCAGATCGAGCGCGAGGTGATGGCGAAGCTGCGGCAGGGCGACCGGGCCGAGCGGCTGCGCGCCTACGCGTCCTGACGCCGAGGACCCACCCGGGGTCAGGACGAGTCGGCCTCCCACCGCCCCGGCGCCACGCCGACGGTGGACCCACCTCGGCACCGGACCAGGCCGGGCCGCTCCGGTGGCGGCCGCCATGCGGGCACGCGGCGCGAACACCGAGCCGTCCGCGCCGGGGCACCCAGGCCGGCGACCGCGGGCGACATCGCGCGCGGTACCGAGTCCCGGGCCTCCCCACCTCGTCACCGGGCGTCCACGCGGTCCGGGAACTCCGCGCCCGTCCCGACGTGGGACGGGGGCGTCACCACCTCGGCTCCCGCCCCGGGGACGGCGCGGGCCCCCAGCACCCAGCCCCCACGGACGAGAAAAAACCTGGCACCGAGGCAACCCGCCGGACCAGCGGGTCCGTCTCCTGAGCATGAGACGCCTTACTACCGCAGTCGGCGCCGGCGTCCTGTTCCTGGGGATCTCCGCCTGCGCCGACTCCAACGAAGACAGTGGTGTCGGGCTGGGTGGCCAACCGTCCCAGGCACCTCCGACCAGCAGCGAGCAGGAGGCCCCGCCCAGCGCGGAGGAACCCGAGACGCGCCCGGCCGAGGCGGTCGACGTCCCCGAGGAACAGGTCGACACGGCTGCCATCGACGAGGGCTACCCGGTCGAGGTCTGGACCCTCGATGAGGGAGCGGTCCTCGGGGCGATGGGCCAGGAGGGCGGATGCGGCACGGTCAGCGCCTCCGCGACCGAGGACGAGGAGTCGGTGACGCTCCTGCTCACCGAGGACATCCCGACCTCCGGCCCCTGCACGATGGACATCCGGTTCCGCGCGGTCAGCGTGGACCTGGACCAGCCCCTGGGCGACCGAACCGTCGTCCTCGAGACCGAGACCGTCGGACCGCCCTCCTCCTGACGGACTCGGCCCCACCCCGGGGACCCGGCCGGTGACCGCCGGCTCGCGGTCCCCGGGGTGTCGTGGTCCGAGGACCCCCGACGCCAGCGCGCCCGGAACGGTGTCCCCGGGGGCCACTCCGGGCCCCTCAACTCAGCGCAGCCGCCGGGGCCCGGTGTCGGTCCGGGTGGGAGGCGGCCCGATGGTGAGGGTCGCGCTGGTCACGAACGCTCCCGCCGAGGACGCCAACACGGGCTCCAACCTCAGTTCCCGGAGCTCGGGCACGTCCTCGGCCAACGCCGCCACCCGCAACACCAGGTCCTCGAGCGCGTCCAGCCGCGCCGGCTCACCCCCGCCGTAGCCGGTGAGCAGCGGGGCGGCGCGCGGGGCTCGGACCAGCTCCGACGCGTCGACGTCCGAGAGCGGCACCGCGCGGTAGGCACGGTCGCCCAACAGGTCGGTGACGATCCCCGACAGCCCGAACGAGAGCACCGCGCCGAAGGAGGGGTCGTCCTGGACCCCGACCACGCAGGAGATGCCCTTCGGCGCCATCCGCTGCACGTAGACCTCGGAGGAACCCGACAGGTCCCGCAGCGCCCGGTGCGCGGCCCGCACCGAGTCGGCGCTGTCGAGGTCGAGCCGCACCCCGACGAGGTCGTTGCGGTGCCGCAACCGCCGGTCCGGTGACTTCAGCACCACCGGGTACCCCAGTTCGGCCGCCGCCCGCACCGCCGCGCCAGAACCGCGGACCCGGCGGAAGTCGACGACGTCCACCCCGTAACAGCGCAGCAGGCGCACCGCCTCCTCGTCGGGAAGCCGCCATCCGCCGTCCGCCTCCTCGGCACTGCCCTCCGGCGGATCCGCCATCCACCCGTCCACCACCGACCTCGCCTGGTCCGTCCGGACACCGGCCGGGGTGACGAAGTCACCCTGCGGAGCCGACCGCCACCGCGCGTACCTGGCGATCCTCGCCAGGGAGCCAACGGCCCGTTCCGGGCTGGGGTAGGAGGGCACCGAACCCCAGCCGGGTGCCGTGCCGTCGGCTCCGCCCACCGCGAGCTCCTCCGGGACCCCCTCGGCGGCGAGGAAGGTCGACACCACGGGTTTCGCGGCCGCGAGCGAGTCCTCGAAGACGACCGCGCGCAGCGCGCGCGCGTACTCGGCTCCCGACACGGCCAGCGGGGGCACGAACACCGCGACCACCGCGTCGACGTCCTCCCGCCGCACCGCGTCGCGCACGGCCGCACCGAACTCCTCCGGGCCCGCCCCCGCCCCGACGTCGACGGGATCACCGGCCACCCTCATCCCCTGGGCGAGCGCGACGTCGGCGGCGAGCACCCCCAGGGCCGACGCGTTGCCGACCACCGCGACCCGGTCGCCCGAGGGGAGCGGTTGGTTGGCCAGCACGAGGGCGGTGTCGAAGAGCTGGGCTAGGGACTCCACCCTGATCACCCCGGACTGCTCGAACAGCGCCTGCACGCTGGCCTCGTCCACGGGGACCGAGGTGGCCCGCAGCGCGGGACTGACGGCGTGTCGACCCGACTTGACCGCGACGATGGGTTTGGTCCGTCCCAGCCGGCGCGCCAACCGGGCGAACTTGCGGGGGTTGCCGAACGATTCCAGGTAGAGGAGGACGACGTCGGTCGCCGGATCCGTCTGCCAGTACTGGAGGAGGTCGTTCCCGGACAGGTCGGCCCGGTTGCCCGCCGACACGAAGGTGGACAGTCCGAGTCCCCGGTTGGCGGCGGTCGCCAGGATCGCCACTCCCAGCGCCCCCGACTGGCAGAAGAACCCCACCCTCCCCCGGCCGGGCAGGCGCGGCGCCAGGGTCGCGTTCAGCCGCACCTCGGGGTCGGTGTTGACCACGCCGAGCGCGTTCGGCCCGATCACCCGCATCCCGTGCGCGCGGGCCTCGCGGACCAGGCGGCGTTCCTGCGAACGCCCGTCCTCACCGGTCTCGCCGAACCCGGAGGTGACGACGACCAACGCCTTGACGCCCTTGGCGAGGCAGGCGTCAAGCACCTCGTCGACGCGGGCCGCGGGTACGGCGATGACGGCGAGGTCGACCTCGTCGGGGATGTCCAGCACGGAGGCGTAGGCGCGGACACCCCGCACCGACCGGTGTTCGGCGTTGACGGGGTAGACCGGCCCCGCGAAGTTGGCCGCCAACAGGTTCGCCAGCACGGCGTGCCCGACCTTGGCCTGGTCCGCCGAGGCGCCCACCACCGCGACCGAACGGGGGTGCAGGACGTTGTGGACGCTCCGGGCCTCGGCGGCCTGCTCCCGCGCCCTGGCCACCGCCACCGAGCGCTCGGTGGGGTCGACGTCGAACTCCAGGTGCAGGATGCCCTCCTCCACCTCCCGCCGCACCGAGTAGCCGGCGTCGCGGAAGACGCGCAGCATCGGACCGTTCTCCGCCAACACCTCGGCCTCGAAGCGGCGCAGCCCACGCTCCCGCGCCGCGGCGGCGAGGTGTTCCAGCAGGATCGAACCCAGCCCCCGGCCCTGGTGGGCGTCCTCCACGACGAAGGCGACCTCGGCGGAGCTGGTCGACGGCAGCCGGTCGAACCGGCCGACGGCGACGATGTCGTCGCCGAGGAACGCGCCGAAGGCGACCCGGTCGTGGTGGTCGACGGTGCTGAACCGCCGCATGTCCGCCTCGGGCATCCTCGGGTAGGCCCCGAAGTACCGGAAGTACCGTGTCCGGTCGCTCATCCTGGCGTGCAGCTCGACCAGTCGTGGCCCGTCCGCCGGGCGCAGCGGCCGCAGGTGCACGGTGCCGCCGTCGGCGAGCACGACATCGGCCCGCCAGTGCCTCGGGTAGTCCGCCGCCGCGCCTGCTCCGAGGTCCTCGACCGGATCGTCGCCGCCCGCACGCTGCCCGTCGTCCACCGTCATCACTCCGCCCTGGGCCGCCTGCCTGACACGTCGCTCCGAACCGCCTCATGATTACCCGTCCCGGGCCGGGGGTGGCGCCACTCACGCACCGGGTCCGCCCCGGTCTCAGTCCCGCCGGTCATCCGCGTCGAGCCCGAGCAGGGGGAACACCGCCCGTCGCGTGGCGAGCAGCGCGTGGTCCACCGGGGTGTCGACCGTCCCGTCCCACGGCTGGTAGCCGGGGTCGACCCCGTCGCTCAGGGTGGCGGGGAGGGCGTCGCCCCCCGCGAACGGGGTGGCGTAGCGAACCCACTCCCCCGGCACGCCGGTCCCCGGGGCGAGGTCGCGGTCGAGCACCGTCGCGATCAGGTGGGTCCAGGAGCGCGGCACCACCCGGGCGAGCGCGTACCCACCCCCGCCCAGGGCGAGCCAACGCCCCTCGGCGTACGTCTCCGCCAACTCCCGCAACCGCCGGTAGAGGGCCCGATGCCCGTCGACGGTGAGCCGCAGGTCCGCCAACGGGTCCTCCCGGTGGGTGTCGGCGCCGCACTGGGTGACCAGCAGCTGGGGGCGGAAGGCTGCGAGCGCCGCGGGGACCACGGCCTCGAACGCACGCCGCCAGCCGGCGTCCCCGGTACCCGGGGGCAGCGCGAGGTTCACCGACGTCCCCTCGGCCGCGCCCGTCCCCAGCTCCTCGGGACGTCCGGTGCCCGGCCACAGGGTCGCGGGGTGCTGGTGGACGGACACGGTCAACACCCGGGGGTCGTCGTAGAAGGCGGTCTGGACCCCGTCTCCGTGGTGGACGTCGACGTCGAGGTAGGCGATCCGTTCCACGCCGTGGTCGAGCAGCCAGGCGATCGCCACGGCGCAGTCGTTGTACACGCAGAACCCGGCGGCGTGCCCCGGCATGGCGTGGTGCAGGCCGCCACCGATGTTGATGGCACGGGAGGCGCCGTCCAGGATCGCGCGCGCCGCCGCCAACGATCCTCCGGCGATCAGCGCCGCGGCCTCGTGCATCCCGTCGAAGACGGGGTTGTCGACCGTCCCCAGTCCACGCAGGCCGACCGAACGACGGCCGGCGCGCACCGCCTCGACGTACCCGCTCTCGTGGACCCGGGTGAGTTGCGCGCTCGTCGCCTCGGGCGGCCGGAGGACGCTGACATCCGTCAGTAGCCCGAGCTCTCCGGCGAGGCGCATGGTCAGGTCGAGTCGACGCGGGTTGAGCGGGTGGTGCTCCCCCAGGTTGTAACCGAGATATGACTCGTCCCACACGACCACGGCGTCCATGCGGCCGACCGTACCCCGCACGGCGCTCGCCGAGTCGCCCGTTCGGGTCAGTCACGGCTGGGGCGCACCGGCCGCCAGCTGACCGACGATCCGGCACGGTCCTCGCCGGTAGGGGCGCTGGGCGCACCCGGGGCGTCGGGGATGCCACCGGCACGGGCGACGGGACCGGCGCCGCCTCCCTGGCCGACCGGCGAGTCCGCCGGCTGGGCGGCGGAACCGGCCCCTCGCCGGTGCGACCGGCGGCCAGCCGCGCGACGTCAGCTGAGATTGGCGAGCAGGCGCTGGCACGCGTCGGCGCACCGCCGGCACGCCTCCGCGCACACCCGGCAGTGCCCGTGCCGGCCGGCGTGCCGCTGGCACTCCTCGGCGCAGGAGATCGTGGTCGTCGCGCACGCCCGCGCCAGGGTGCGGCTGATGTTCACGTCGTACCCGGTGTGCCGGGAGAGCACACGCGCGGTGGCATCGCAGACGTCGGCGCAGTCCGCGCAGGTCCGCACGCACTTCCGCAGCATCGGCAACTCGTCGTCGGGTTCGGCCAGGCAGGCGTCGGCGCACGCGGTGCAGGCCTGGGCGCAACGCTGGCACTCCTCGACGCATTCCCCCAGGGCCGTCCGGTCGACGGCGCCGAGACCGGCCGGATAGGTGTTCAGCATGTCCGTCACGGTGCTCATGGCCGCTCCTCCTGCTCCTGCAGTGGTCCTCCGCGACTGCGCCCGGCCACCCGGGCCGCCGCGCGGTTCGCGTCCTCCACCCGCTCGGGTACCCCGTCGCGGTGTGACTCCTCGCCGCGAAGGTCCCGTCGAGGGGCGACGTGGAACGCCGGGTCACCGGCCCCCGAGCACCCACGGTCCGCGATGTGCGGGCCCCGCGCGTCGCCGACCACGCCCGGCCGGTCGGCGGCTCCCCCCTGGGCCACGGGGTTGGGGCGCCTGCCGGCACCCCCGCGTGGTGACGGAAACTGTTGGTGACGGCGCGCGCCTGGGGGCGGCCGGAACGTGGACGGTGGGTGACAGGGTGGCGCTGACGGACTCGGCGATCGAGAAGATCAAACAGATGATCATCGACGGGGAGCTGCGGCCGGGCGACCGGCTCCCCAGGGAGGCCGACCTCGCCGCTCACCTCGGCCTCTCCCGGAGTTCCCTGCGTGAGGCCGTGCGCGCGCTGGCCCTGATCCACGTCCTCGACGTCCGGCAGGGCGACGGCACCTACGTCACCAGCCTGGACCCGGCGTTGTTGCTCGACGCCGTGGCCTTCGTGGTCGACTTCCACCAGGACGAGAGCGTTCTCCAGCTGTTCGAGGTGCGCCGCATCCTGGAACCGGCGGCAGCGGCGATCGCGGCGCAGGTGATGCCCGACGAGGACGCCAGGGGCCTGCTGCCCCTGCTCGACGAGGTCACCGACCACACCGACATCGAGCAGCTGGTCGCCAACGACATCGAGTTCCACCGGCGGGTCGCGGAAGGCACCGGGAACCAGGTGCTCTGCTCACTCGTCGACAGCCTGTCCAGCTCCACGCACCGGGCTCGCGTGTGGCGGGGGTTGACCCAGAAGGACTCCGTCCGCCGGACTCTGGACGAACACCGGGCGATCGCGGAGGCCATCATCAGTCGCGAGGCGGAGGTCGCGCGGTCCTGGGCGACCGTTCACGTGGCGGGCGTGGAGCAGTGGCTGCGCACCGCGCTGTAGTGGCTACGGCCCGACCGGACGAGGCGACTCGGGCGGTCGGCTCCACGACGGGGTGACGGGACCGGGACCGCTCGGACAACCTCCTCCCGCAGGAGGGACACCTTCGCCTCCACCCCACCGGCACCGCCCTTCGCGTGCTCCTGACCGATTCGGATGCCGATGATCACTCCTCTGGGTTAGCCTCTGCCGTCAAGCGGACCTCGCGGGAAGCACACGGGCGTGGTGCCACGCCACGCGTGGCGAGGCCCCTCGGTCCAACCCCAGCCGTCGCCTTCGACGCCCGCCGGCGATCGTCGCGACGGCCCGTGCCGTGGAAAGGCGGGCCCTCATGACGAGGCGAACCTGGAACGCCGTCGGCGCTCTGCTGCTGGCCGCGGGGCTGAGCGCGTGCGCCACCGAGGTGTCCGGAACCGCGATCCCCCTCGGCGCGGCACCGGACCAGGGGCAGACCGGGTCGTCGGACGCACCGGCCCCGCCGGCCACCGAACCCGCGTTCCCCGGCACCGACGACGAGGCCGACCTCGGCTTCGACGGGGTCCCCCAGGTGCCCACCGGCGAGGTGAGCACCGTGAAGACCTCCGAGGGCGTCGTGGTGTGCGAGCTGCTGAGTTCTGACGAACTCCGCGAGCTGCTCGGCGCCGACGCGGTCGAGATCGAGGCGGGTGGCGACGAGTTCCCGGACGAGTGCAAGTGGGAGATCTCGCTCGACGGCGCGAGCCCGTGGACGAAGATGCAGTTCACCGGGTTCGGCCCGAGCGTGGTCGAGGACTACACCTATTCCGACGTGGCGCCGATGACCATCGCCGGCAACAGCGCCTTCAAGCTGTACAACCCCGGCCGCTGCGACATCTCCGTGCAGATCGCCACGGACGGCGCCCCGGACGCCCTCCGGTTCGACCTGGACTCTCTGGGGATGCTTGACGGGGACTACTGCGCGCAGGTGGAGAACGCGATCAGCATCGCCGTCGAGCGGCTGCCGGCGGGCTGACCGGTGTCGGGGCCTGTCCCGCTCAGCGCGGATCCGGCCCCAGCACCGCCGGCCGGGCCGGGTCGGACGACCACTCCGACCAGGACCCCGGGTAGAGCGCCGCCGGCGCGCCAGCCTCCCGGACCCCGGCGGCTTCCAGGGCCAGCACCACCGAACACGCGGTCACACCGGACCCGCAGTAGACACCCACCTCCTGGCCCGGCCGCACGCCGAGACCGGCGAAGTGGGCGGCCAGCTCCTCCCGGCTCCGCCACCGCCCCTCCTCGGTGACGTGGGCGCCGAAGGGCGCGTTCACCGCGCCGGGCACGTGGCCTGGCCTCGGGTCGACGGGTTCCACCTCCCCCCGGTACCGCTCCGGGGCGCGCGCGTCGAGCAACAGGCCCGTCGCGGCCAACGCGCCGGCCTCGGTCGCGCCGAGCACCGGCATCGCCCCGGGGACGACCTCGAAGTCGCCAGGGCGTGCCGCGGGCACCTCGGTGGTGACCGGGTGACCAGCGCCGACCCACGCGGCGTACCCCCCGTCGAGCACCGCCACCTCGGGATGGCCGGCCCAGCGGAGCAGCCACCAGGCCCTGGCGGCGGCGGACCCGTCCACCGCGTCGTACACGACCACCGGTCGACCAGCGCCGACCCCAGCCGCGCGGAGCGTCGCGCCCAGGCGCTGCGCGTCCGGCAGCGGGTGTCGTCCTCCTGCACCGGGCGGTCCCGCGAGCTCGGTGTCGAGGTCGACGAAGACGGCACCAGGCAGGTGGCCGGCGTCATACGCCTCCCGCCCGGGCGGTCCGGTCAGGCTCCACCGGACGTCCAACAGGGTCGTCGGTCCGGCGGCGCCGAGCCGTTCGGCCAGTTCGTCGGGGGTGACCAGTGGCCCCATGTCCCACCTCTCTCGTCCGCGGATCGCCGCGCGCGGGGTGAGGCGCGCGACGGTCGGGGAATGTCGTTGCCGTCCGATACGGTTCCAGACTCCGCGCGGTCCGTCCCCGGCGGCTGTCAGGGGGAACAACACTGTGTGAACAGACGACTAGAATGGCGGCGGGCTGGTTACCGTGAGTCGGGTCACCCGGAGTCCGGTCAGCATCGCCTCGCGCGATCAGGACGGTCGAGGAAGCACCTCATCGAACAGGCAGCCCCCGCTAGTCCGCCTCTGATGCCTCTGGCTCCGAAAACGTACAGGAGAGCTGGCGTGAACGACCTAATCGACACCACGGAGATGTATCTCCGGACGATCTACGAGCTCGGAGAGGAAGGCGTCGTCCCGCTGCGCGCGCGTATCGCCGAACGCCTCGGGCAGAGTGGGCCCACCGTCAGCCAGACCGTGGCGAGAATGGAGCGGGACGGCCTGTTGGTGGTGGCCGACGACCGGCACCTGGAACTGACCGAGACCGGCCGGGAACGAGCGATCGCGGTCATGCGGAAGCACCGGTTGGCGGAACGGCTGCTCGTGGACGTGATCGGCCTGGAGTGGGAGCACGTGCACAGTGAGGCGTGTCGGTGGGAGCACGTGATGAGCGAGGCCGTCGAACGCAAGCTGGTAGCGCTGTTGGACCACCCGACCACCTCCCCCTACGGGAACCCGATTCCGGGGCTGGACAAACTCGGGGTCGGCGACGCCGCCCCGCCGGCCGACGCCGACCTCCGCAGGCTCGATGAGGTCGCCCGGCAGGGCGGGGGCCTGGTCCGGGTGAGCCGGATCGCCGAGCACGTGCAGCTCGACCCGGTCCTGATGGCCGACCTGAAGGCGGCCGGCGTGATGCCGGGCAACGACGTCAGGGTGGAGGCGAGCACGTCAGGCCAGCCGGTGAAGGTGGAGGGCGTCGCCAGCGCGGAGATCGTCTCCAGCATCGCCCACGCCGTGTTGGTACGCACCCGATGACGCCGGGGAGACGGGCGGCCCGCACCTTCCAGGAGCTGCACGGGCGGGCTCCGGAGGTGGTGTGGTCCGCCCCGGGTCGGGCGAACCTCATCGGGGAGCACACGGACTACAACGGTGGTCTGGTGCTGCCGTTCGCGTTGCCCTACCGCATCGCGGTGGCCGCCTCGCCCCGCGAGGACGGGCTGGTCGGGATGACCACCGTCGATGATTCCGGGCACGCGCGAGCGGCGGCTCCGGTGCCGTTGGCCGAGGTGGAGCCCGGTGACGTCACCGGGTGGTCCGCCTACCCGGCCGGGGTCGCCTGGGTCCTCCGGGACGCGGGCCTCCAGCGGGAGGGCGTGGAACTCGTCATCGCCGGCGACGTGCCCAGCGGAGCCGGGTTGTCGTCCTCGGCCGCCCTGGAGTGCGCGGTCGCGCTGGCGCTGTTGGACCTTGCCGGCAGGCCCGTCACCGACGACTCCGACCGCGTCCAGGTGGCTCGCTGGGCGCAGCTCGCCGAGAACGACTTCGTCGGTGCCCCGACCGGCGTGTTGGACCAGATGGCGTCGCTGTGCTGCCAGGAGGCCCACCTGCTGCTGTACGACGTGTCGACGGAGGAACGGGAACAGGTGCCCTTCGATCCCGCATCGGAGGGGCTCGAGGTGCTCGTCATCGACTCGGGCACCCGCCACGAGCACAGCGAGTCGGGTTACGCCGACCGCCGCGCCGGCTGCGAGCAGGCGGTCAAGCAGCTCGGGGTGACCTCGTTGAGCGCGATCGAGCCGCGCGAGCTGCCCGAACGACTGTCCCAACTCGACCCCGCGCTGCGTCCGCTGGCACGCCACGTGGTCACGGAGAACCAGCGGGTCCGCGACACCGTGGCGTTGCTGCGGACCGGCCGGACGTGGGAGGCCGGCGCGCTGCTGACGGAATCCCACGTGAGCCTCCGCGACGACTACCGCGTGTCGTGCCCGGAACTCGACCTGGCGGTGGACGTCGCGGTGGAGGCCGGCGCCGCCGGGGCCCGCATGATGGGCGGCGGTTTCGGTGGCTCCGGCATCGCGCTCGTCGAGACCGAGCGCGGTCCGGCGGTGCGGCGTGCCGTCACCGACGCCTACCGCGCTGAGGGACTGGCGGACCCCAGGTTCTTCTCGGCCGTACCGGCGGCGGGCGCGGGTCGGGACCTCGACCGCTGAGCGGGACCCCGCGCCGGCACCCGGAGCTCCGCGGCTCCGGGTGCCGGGGCCTCGGCCACCCGCCGTGACCGGGCAGAATGGGCCGCCCAGTCCCGACCGCCGTGGGCGGGACGCGGCGAAAGGGAAGACACCATCGTGAAACTGCTGGTGACGGGTGGCGCGGGCTATGTGGGAAGCGTGTGCGCCGCCCGCCTGGTCGAGGGCGGACACGAGGTCGTCGTGCTGGACGACCTGTCCACCGGTCATGCCGACGCGGTGCCGGACGGGTGCCGGTTCGTGCGAGGTGACCTCGCCGAGGTGGCCGGGGACGTGCTCTCCGAAGGCTACGACGGGGTCCTGCACTTCGCGGCCAAGTCGCTCGTCGCCGAGTCGATGGCCGACCCGGCCAAGTACTGGGACGGCAACGTCGTCACCTCGCTCCGCCTGCTGGAGGCCATGCGGGAGCACGGCACGCCACGGCTGGTGTTCTCCTCGACCGCCGCGACCTACGGACAACCCGAGGAGGTGCCGATCCCGGAGTCCGCGCCGACCCGGCCGACCAACACCTACGGCGCCAGCAAACTCGCGATCGACTACGCCATCACCTCCTACGCGCGAGCGCACGGGCTGGCCGCCGTGAGCCTGAGGTACTTCAACGTCGCCGGGGCGCACGGCCAGTACGGCGAGCGGCACACCGTCGAGACCCATCTGATCCCGCTCGTGCTCCAGGTCGCGCAGGGCACCCGGGAGCACATCCAGATCGCCGGGGAGGACTGGCCCACCGAGGACGGCACCTGTGTGCGCGACTACATCCACGTCACCGATCTCGCCGACGCGCACGAGCTGGCCCTGAGCCATGCGGTGGGCGGTGAACACCGCATCTACAACCTGGGCAGCGGGCACGGCTTCTCGGTGCGTGAGGTGATCGACGCCTGCCGGCGGGTGACCGGCCACCCGATCCCGGCCGTGGTGGGCCCTCGCCGGCCCGGTGACCCGGACCGGCTCATCGCCTCCAGCACCTTGGCCCGCGCCGAGCTGGGGTGGACACCGGAGCGCACCGACCTGGACAGGATCGTCGCCGACGCGTGGGCCTTCGCGTCTCGCTGACCTGGTCACCAGGCGTCCTCGCCGTCCGACTCGATCGCCAGGCGGGCCTCCTCCGCTCCGTCCGCGACCACCCTTCTCACTCGGTCGGGTGGAAGTCCGGCGGCGAGCGCCCGACCGAGCAGCCGGGCCAGCGCATGCTCGGGCGCCGCGGCCCGGCTGGCCTCCAGGGCGAGCCCGGCGAGCGCCCCGTCGCCACGCAGGTAGGCCGTCACCGCAAGCAGGGCGGCCGGTTCCGCACGGTGCGGCGGCGGGGTCGCCCTGGTCAGGACCAGCCACAACCGCTCGGCGGCCGCGGAACGCGGTCCCGAACTCCAGGACATGCAGGCGTCCCGCACCCGGGTTTCGGACAACGCCACGGCGATCCTCGCCACGTCCTCGTCAGTCACGACGAACGTGCCTCGCTCAACCTGTTCCAGCGCCCGGTGCACCGCGGACAGGTCAGCGCGGGCGGCACGACCGGCGTCGAGGGCCCGCTCCAGGTCCGCTGTCTCCTCCACCGGCCCGAGGAGTTCCGATCTCCGGTGGAGATCCGCCGGCGGATCGGGGTCGAGGAGCCTGGCCAGCGCCGCGCGGTCGGCGAAGGTGACGAACCCGGCGAGTGCGCTGGCCGCCGCCGTCACGGTGCCCGCCGGATCGGGAACGCGGCCGGAGCAGGCGTCCTCGTCGTAGCAGAACCACCGTTCGTCCGCCGAGGTCGCCGCCACCCACACCGAGTGCAGGCAGGCGACCCCGGCCTCCGCTGCCGCCCGCTCGACGGCCGTGACGAGGGCGCGGCGGGGCGGTCCGCCGCGCCGACCTCGGGCGCCGCCGCCGACCACGACCAGCAGCACGCCCGAGGCGCGCTGACCGCGCAGCGGCGGCAGCACGTGGTCGAGGACGGCGGTCTCGTCCTCGCGGGGTGGGAGGTCCAACCGGAGGCAGAGACCGACCCGGGACCGCCGCTCACCCGTGAGGCAGATGACCACCAGGGACTCCTGGGGATGGAAACCGAGCAGGTGTGGGACGGCGGCCACGACCTCACCGGGGTCGTGCAGGCGGACGCAGGAGGCCAGGGCGGGCGGCGGTGTCGGGGTCATGGCCGCCACTGTTCACCTCGGCATGCCCGACCAGCCATCGCCGCCCCGCTGACCTGTGGACAACCACGTGGCTGTGGACAACCGGGGCGCGGACCGGCCGCGCCCCGGCTCCGCGGGGCTCAGCGCGGCAACGCCGCCGCGACCGCGTCGGCTCCGCCCACCACGGGAAGGACCAGCCTGGTGTCCGCGAGGTCCACGGCGATCCCCGCCCCCGGGGCGGGCCGCAACGTGTAGTCGCGGTCGCTGGAGAGCACGACGAGTCCCAGGGAGTGCCCGGTGGGCAGGACGTGGTCGTGCGCCTGGAGTTGGACATCGACCCGGTAGAACTCCCCGGGGGTGATCGGAAGCGTGCTGGCGATGTCCTCCCGGTTCTGCGGGTCGACCCAGCCCCGGGTGATCGCCCGGTTCGTGCCGTCCGGCGCCCGGTCGACGAGGACGACCGTCAGGTTCGCCGCGGGACGGGCGAACGCCGCGCGCAGCTCGACCCGGGGTGTTCCGCTCAGCCGCATCGGCTCCCTGACGGGGGCGCTCGTGTAGGAAAGCCGGTTCCCGGACCTCGGCGCGTCCACGAGCTCGGCTGCCGGCCGGGTCGCGTCGTCCACCAGGCGTTCGACCGTCGGTCCGCCCGGCACCGCTCCCCGGGCGGTCAGGGTCCCCACCGCGCTGCCGCCCGGCCACGGGTGCAGCTCGACCGGCTCGGTGCCGGGGGCCGGCCAGTCCGCCTCCTCCACCCAGCTCCCGTCCTCGCGTTGCAGGACGGCCCTGGGCTGGTCCGCCACCCCGTTCGGCACCTTGTGCAGGTAGTTGGTGAACCACCGGTTGAGCGCGTCCAGCCACTCCTCCCGGCGGAGGCCGAGTGGGTCGACGTGCCCGGACTGGTGCAGCCAGATCTGGCGGGGGACGTCGTGGCGGGCGAGGGCCTCGTACCACTGGGCCACGTGCCTGGTCTTCACGTTCCAGTCGTTGAGCCCGTGGACGGCGAGGACGGCGGCCTCGACCTGGTGAGCGTTGTTCACGTAGTTCCGCTCGTCCCAGAAGTCGCTGTAGTCACCGGTCACCCGGTCCTGCCGTTCGGTGAGCTCCGCGATGACCTCGCGACAGATCTCCCGGTCGCTCCTCGTGTACACGTACTCGGCGAGCGAGTCCAGATCCTCGCCCTGGTAGCCGCCGGGCGCCACCACCGCGCCGTCAGCGCGGTAGTAGTCGTACCAGTTGGAGATGGCGGCGATGGGGACGATGGCGTCGAGCCCCTCGACCCCGGTCGCCGCGACCGCGTTGGGCAGGGTGCCGTTGTAGGACACGCCCATCATCCCGACGCTCCCGGTCGCCCAGTCCGCCGTCACCGCGTTCCCGCCGGCGTCGACACCCTCGGCCCGTCCGTTCAGCCAGTCGACGACCGCCCGCGCCCCCACCGTCTCGTTCTCACCCCCGCTGGTGGGGCACCCCGTCGACTGGCCCGTGCCGAGGGACTCCGCGTAGACCACGCCGTACCCCCTGGCCAACAGGAAATCCTCGTAGGCCGAGCGGATCCTCGGAGTGGTGGCCGCGGTGCGCGCGGCGCCACCGGTCCGCGGCGCCACCCCCGCCGACTCCGCGCCGTCGGCGTCCGGCACGTACAGCTCCACGTCCACGTCGTGGAACTCCATCGGGTTGCCGCCGGAGAAGTAGGGGCTGACGAAGTAGACGACGGGGACCTGGAGACCGTCGGCGGTGCCAGCCGGTCGCACCACCTCGACGTACATCTCGTCGTCGACCCCGTCGCGGTCGCTGTCCACCGGAGCCCGCACGTGGAGGCTCTCCCGAAGGGCGTCCGCGGGGTCGAACACCGGCTGGGCGACGCCGTCGCGGAACACCGGGACGATCCCGTCACCCGCCGCGACCGGGACGTCCGCGTCCGGGCGCTGCCCCGCGTTGGCTGGTAACGCTCCCGCCAGGGGAAGCGCGACCGCCGTCGCGAGCAGCACGGCGCGTCCACGCCGAACGAGTGTTCTCGATGTTCCCAGCCCCACGCGCGCTCCCCGTTCCCGAACCTCGGCCGGTGCGATCACGTGCGGTGTCGACGCCGGCGCTCCCTGTCAGGAGAACCTTCACCAGTGGTGTGGCCACTGTCAAGATCGGAGCGTCGGCGGCGACTCGCCCGGGAACCGGTGGGCGGCGTCAGCGCCCGGCGCGGGGACGCCGGCAGACGTAGGTGAGCGCCGGCGGGAAGTTGCGCCACACCACGCGCGTGGGCATCACCTCGTCGAAGGTGGCCTCCAGCAGGGCCCGGAACCGGCGGGCGCCCCCCAGCGGGAGGGCGTGCAGGTAGGCGAAGGTCGTGAAGACTCCGTGCTGCCCGAGGCTCTCCGCGCTGCGTCGCAGGATCGCCCGTTGCGCGGAGAGCGGGATGAGCGACCAGGGCAGTCCTCCGACGACCGCGTCCACCCGGTCGATGTCACGCTCGGCGAGCAGTTCGTCCAGTCGGGCCGCGTCCGCGTTGACCACCTCCACGCGGGGGAACCGGCGTGCGAGGTGGTCGGCGAGCTGGGTGTCGACCTCGATCGCGAGGTGGCGACCGCGGTCCCCGAGCCGCCGGCTGATCGTCTCGGTCACGGGCCCCGTTCCCGGGCCGAGCTCCACCACGACGGGCTCGCCCTGACCAGGCACGACGGCGGCCAGCCGCCGGGCGAGCAGCGGGGAGCTGGGGACGAGGGCGCCAATCACGGCCGGCCGCCGGACCACGGCGTTGAGGAAGACGGAGAGGCCACCCCGGGAAGCAGTCATCCTGACAGCTTGCACCCATCACGGCACGCAACCACCAGCGGCCGAACGAGTGTGTTCCGGCTCACTTCGCCGGGTGGGTGCGGGCACCGCGCCAAGCCCGGCGGCGCTCCCCGCCGCGCCGCACTGGATTCCCCGTTCGCCCAGCGCGGGGGAGGTTCAGGCGGGATCCCGGGGGTACCACCAAGGCATCGGAGAGAGGAGGAGCTATGGCTGAGGCACACATGTCACACCAGCCGGCCGGGCGGCCCGCCGGCGGCGCCGTGTTGCACCGGGACGGCCGGGAGGGCACGGGCCAGGGCTGGGTTCTCTTCGCGGGGATCTTCATGATCCTGCTCGGCGCGTTCCACGTGATCCAGGGGCTGGTGGCACTACTGCGGTCCGACTACTTCCTGGTCACCGAGAACGGCCTGCTGGTCCAGTTCAACTTCACCGCGTGGGGCTGGATCCACCTCGTGCTCGGCGTGGTGGCCGTCCTCGCCGGGCTCGGCATCATGACCGGAGCCCAGTGGGCGAGGATCACCGGCATCGTGTTGGCCGGTCTCAGCGTGCTGGTCAACCTGGCGTTCCTCGCCGCCTACCCGTTGTGGACGACGCTGATCATCGCGTTCGACATCCTCGTCATCTACGCCCTCGCGGTGCATGGGCGGGAGGCCCGGACGACGGCCTGACCTCAGGGTCGCCCGGTCGGTACCGCATCCGTCACGGCGGGGTGAACCGGGGCCGGAGGCCCCCTCCGGCCCCGGACGCGCACCGATGCCGCGGCGGCCACCTCCCGCGCGGGCGCGCGGGACAGGGCATCGACCGGGCACCGGGTGGGTCAGGAGGAGCGCCGCGACTGCCTGTTGAGCATCGCCCGGACCGACGCGGTCGTGATCCCGCCGTCCGGGTGGCGGTCGAGTACCCCCCGCAGCGCCAGGTCGTGCACCTCCCGGCGCCCCAGGCCCATCATCGCCGCGGCCACGGGGTAGGAGACGGCGAGCGCGGTCGGGTGCCCCACCGTGCGAGCCACCGCCTGCCCGAAGGGCGTCCGCCACCACGTGGCGGGCGGGTCGAAGGGGCCAGCCCCCGGGTACAGCGCGAACACCAGCCGCACCGCCGTGGACCTCGCCGTGTGCTGGTCCTCCCCGAGTAAGTCATCCGCCCACCTGTCCACCTCCTCCCGCATCCGGGGCGCCAACCGCTCGTCGACCTCCTGGCGGCCGAGGAGGGCGGCCAGCGGATCGAGAAGAGCGCTCTGCACGACCCGGGACAACTGGTCCACCAGAGCGTCCCGAACCGCGACCATGTCGGTCATCACCAGAGTCCCCTCGTCCATGCCGCCCCTCCTGATGCGTGCCGGTGGGGCCGTCAACGAGCTCGGCCCGTGTTCATCTTCCCGGCAGGGCGGCCAGCCCGACTCACCCGACCGAATGGCTGAACGGCATCCGGGTTCGTGGGCCATGTCGAGGTGGAACCGTTGACCTCCAGGTCAGCCCCGGCGGCGGAAAGCGTGCTGTCGGGGGTTGGCGGCCTCGAACCGCCGGGGCTGGCGGGTCATCGCCTGCCCCCCTCGCTGAGCGCGTTCGGTCGGGTTCTTCGCCGAACGTCGACGCTCGGCGCGGTTGCGGGGCTGGTCGGCGTCGGTCACGGGTTCCTCCGAGCTGGTGTTGGTCGTCTCCGGGGGGAGGGCCAGGGGTGCGGACGGGCGGGCGGGCAGCACCGCCCGGTCTCGGTCCGTATCGCTCAGGTCGGGTTGGTCGTGGGAAGCGGCCATGTGGGGGGCCTCCGTTCCTGGGATGTCACGGGGCGCCGGCGCGCCGGTGGGAACCGTGCGAGCGGTTCGGGGACGCGGGCGCGACGGAACCCCGTCGCACGGGAAGGTGTGCGCGGCACGGTGACCGATCCACGTTCCGGCGGGGAACGGGGTCGTCAACGGTGCGCGGGGAAGCCGCCCGTCAGAAGGGCGACCGAAGCGGCGGTACCACGCTGGAACAGCGGGTCACTCGGGTCTCGCTCTCAGATCACGAGGGTGACCGTAGCAAGGGGCGGCACCGCCCCGCACCTCCTTTTCCAGCGACCGACCACGGGAGGAGGTCCTCGGCGCTGAACCCGCCTGGAGGAGCGGTGCGGACCTCCCGGGTCGGGGGACGCGCCCGCGCCCTCAGTCCCAGGCAGCGGCGAGGCGCGCCAGCTCGTCCCGGTACTCGATGCGCCCGGCCCAGTCCGCCGGCCAGGCGTCCATCCCGAGCGCCGCACCGGCGAAGGCACCCGTCAGGCACGCGATCGAGTCGGAGTCCCCGCTGGTCGTGGCCGCCCTGGCCAACGCGTCCACCGGACTTCCCTGGTGGAGCAACAGGCAGTGCACGGCCGTCGCCAGTGCCTCCTCCGCCACCCAACCGGCCCCGGTCCGCTCACAGGGGTCACGAGACGGATCCGGCGCGGCCACCGCCTCGACGAGCCGGTCGATCGCCGAGCGGCACTCGTCCCAGCCGAGGGCCATGTACGTCGCGGGGTCGGGCACGCCCGGCCGGTCCCAGAGGTCGCCGAGCCAGTCGTGGTGGTAGACGGACCGCTGGAGACGGCAGTGTTCCCGCAGTGCCGCCGGGAGGTCGGCCGGCGGCATTCCGTCGGCCAACCAGCGCACGGCCAGCGCGGTGAGCTCACTCGCCGCCAGTGCGGTGGGGTGGCCGTGGGTCAGCGCCGCCTGGAACTGGGCGAAAGCGGCTCGCTCCTGGTCGGCCAGTCCCGGTGCGAGACCCGCGGGCACGACGCGCATGTTCGCGCCGCACCCCTTGGACCAGTCGTTGGTGGCCTCACGCCACGGGAGCCCGTCCGCCAACCTCCCGCACGCCTCCAGGCAGGTCATCCCGGGTGCCCTGTTGTTCTCGGGGCTGCGCGACCACTCCACGAACCCGGACCGCAACAGCGGTTCCACCCGCTCCGCGCTCAGGGCGGGAGGAGTCGTCACGCGCAGCAGGGCCTCCCCCACCGGCAGCGTCATCTGGGTGTCGTCGGTGACGAGGGCCGGGTCGCCCCGCAGGTCACGCGGCCCGCCGGGGCCGTGCTCCGCGACGATCTCCGCGACCGTCCTGAACTCGGTTGCCGCTCCGAGCGCGTCCCCGTACGCCAGGCCGAACAGTGCCCCACTCGCCCGTCGCCGTCCCATGCCGCCCCCAGCCTCACCCGTTCAGCGGAGCTTAGTCCTCGCCGACCAGGGCCGGCCCGGCGCGGCCAGGCAGTCGGCGAACCCCTTGCCCGGCATCTTGATTCAGGGGAACATCGTCAGACGGCCACCCTGAACGTGTGACGAGGCACAAGGATCAGCACACCGAACCACCGCCGGGCGACCGACAGACGTCTATATTGATCTTCGAAAGCCAGACCGGGGCTACTGAGCTGGCCGCATCCTGAATGAACGCAGGCGTTGTCGCCCTCCCACGACGAAGGAGGAACCCTCGTATGAGGGACAGAGCGAGAGCGAACCCATCCATCCGCGAAATCGTCGACTACTGGTCGGCACGGAAAGACGAAAGCGACCTCGCGGTGGATTGGAGTGAAGCGCACGAACGCTGTTGGCGCTGCGGCTACCGGTCGAAGTTGCAGAAATGCCATGTCATCCCCGGCGCACTCGGCGGCCCCAACACGGCTGAAAACCTGGTTCTGCTGTGCGGACGCTGCCACCACGAGGCGCCCAACCACCAGGATCCGCAGTACCTGTGGGCCTGACTCCGGGCAACCTGCGTGTCGTTCTACGACACCTACTGGACCTACCGAGCTTACGAGGAATTCGAGACGATGTTCGGGAGAAAACCCTTCTCCTGGGTCGTTGGCACCAGCACTCTCGACGAGGAAGAGTTGCACGATCAGTACCGCACCCTGTTCCGAAGCGAATACGACCGCGTTGTCACCCATTTCGGCCAAGGACGCCTCAACCCAGCCACACTCGCCTGCCTCATCGCGGAGATAGAACGGGCGATCGCGTCACAGCACGGCGTGGCGCTACCGGCCTCATCGGAGCGGCATATGAACAACCGCTTTTTCCAGCTCGTCACCACCGGCACCTGACGAGGTCGAAAAGGAGGCAGGAGGGGTGCCGTTCCTGACGACTACTTCTCCCGGCACTTCTGGGTTCCGAGTCCGCGGCGGACCGGGCTCTCCCACCTGCCGCCGACGGCCGGTGGGAGAGCCCGCTCGTGCCCTTGGTCAGCTGCAGCCGGAGGTGGAGCCGCAGCCCTCGCAGACGTAGCAGGACCCGGCGGGGCGCATCTTGGTGCCGCAGGTGAAGCACAACGGCGCGTCCGCCTCCTTGCCCTGCCGCAGTTCGAGGAGCTCGGTCGAACTGCCCGCACCGCTCGTCGGGCGCTCCGGGGCCTGCCCGGCCTCCACGGTGGAACGCATCCCCTCCAGATCGACCGGCTCGGTCCCGTCACCGCTCTCCCCGGCGACCTGCGCAGACCGCTCGGCCACGCTGAAGATGCCCAGCTCGGCGCGCTTCTCCAACGGCAGGTAGTCCAGGGCGAGGCGGCGGAACAGGTAGTCGAGGACGCTGGTGGCGATCCGCACGTCCGGGTCGTCGGTCATCCCCGCCGGTTCGAAGCGGAGGTTCTGGAACTTGGACACGTAGAACTCGAGGGGGATGCCGTACTGGAGGCCCACCGAGATGGACATGGAGAAAGCGTCCATCACGCCGGCCAGGGTCGAACCCTGCTTGCCCAGTTTCACGAAGATCTCGCCGAGGCCGTCGTCCGGGTAGGAACCGGCGTGCAGGTAGCCCTCGGCGCCTCCCACCGTGAAGGACACGGTCTGACTCGGCCGCTTCTTCGGCAGCCGCTTCCGGACGGGCCGGTACTCGACGACCGGTTCCGGGGCCTCCTCGGCGGCGGACTTCGACTTCCCCGCCGACAGCGGCTGGCCGACCTTGCAGTTGTCGCGGTAGATGGCCAGGGCCTTCAGACCCAGCCGCCAGCCCTCCCGGTAGATCTCGGCGACGTCCTCGACGGTGGCCCGTTCCGGCAGGTTGACGGTCTTGGAGATGGCACCGGAGATGAAGGGCTGGACGGCGGCCATCATGCGGACGTGGCCCATCGGGGCGATGGCCCGCTCCCCCATGGCGCAGTCGAAGACCTCGTAGTGCTCCGGGCGCAGCCCGGGAGCGTCCACCACGTGCCCGTGCTCGGCGATGTACTCGACGATCGCCTCGCTCTGCTCCTGCTGGTAGCCCAGCGCCCGCAGGGCGCGGGGAACGGTCTGGTTGACGATCTGCATGGACCCGCCGCCGACCAGCTTCTTGAACTTCACCAGGGCGAGGTCGGGTTCGATGCCCGTGGTGTCGCAGTCCATCATCAGGCCGATCGTGCCGGTCGGCGCGAGGACGCTGGCCTGCGCGTTCCGCCACCCGTGGCGGGCACCGACCTCCAGGCCGCGCTGCCAGGCGGTGGTGGCGCGGGCCTGGATGGCGGAGTCGTTCTGGTTGTGGGTGCGGATCAGGTCGTTGGCCGCGGCGTGCTTGCGCATGACGCGCTGGTGGGCGTCCGCGTTGCGCGCGTACCCCTCGTAGGGGCCGACGATGCCGGCGAGCTCGGCGGACCGCCGGTAGGACACCGCGGTCATCAACGAGGTGATCGACGCGGCGAGCGAACGTCCGCCGTCGGAGTTGTACGCGTGTCCCGTCGCCATCAGCAGCGCGCCGAGGTTGGCGTAGCCGATGCCCAGCTGGCGGAACTTCCTGGTGGTGTCGCCGATCTCGGGTGTCGGGAAGTCCGCGAAGCAGATGGAGATGTCCATCGCGGTGATGACCAGCTCGACCGACCGCTCGAACAGGTCGGCGTCGAAGACACCGTCCTCGCCGAGGAAGCGCATCAGGTTCAGCGACGCCAGGTTGCAGCTGGAGTTGTCGAGGTGCATGTACTCGGAGCACGGGTTGGAGGCCGTGATGCGGCCGGACTCCGGGCAGGTGTGCCAGTCGTTGATGGTCGTGTCGTACTGGATCCCGGGGTCGGCGCACTCCCAGGCTGCCCTGGCGATGCGGTCGAAGAGCCGGCGCGCGTCGACCTCCTCCACGGTCTCGCCGGTGGTGCGGGACCGCAGGCCGAAGTTCGTGCCCGACTCCACGGCCCGCATGAACTCGTCGGAGACGCGGACCGAGTTGTTGGCGTTCTGGTACTGCACGCTGACGATGTCGTCGCCGCCCAGGTCCATGTCGAATCCGGCGTCGCGCAGCGCCCGGATCTTCTGCTCCTCCCGGGCCTTGGTCTCGACGAACTCCTCGATGTCGGGGTGGTCGACGTCGAGGACGACCATCTTCGCCGCGCGCCTGGTCGCGCCGCCGGACTTGATGGTGCCGGCGGAGGCGTCCGCGCCGCGCATGAACGAGACCGGGCCCGAGGCGGTGCCGCCGGAGGACAACAACTCCTTGGAGGACCGGATGCGGGACAGGTTCAGCCCCGCACCGGAGCCGCCCTTGAAGATCAGCCCCTCCTCGCGGTACCAGTTCAGGATCGACTCCATCGTGTCGTCGACCGCCAGGATGAAGCACGCGCTGACCTGCTGCGGGGAGGAGGTGCCGACGTTGAACCACACCGGGGAGTTGAAGCTGAACACCTGGTGGAGCAGCATGTGGGTGAGCTCGTGCTCGAAGATCTCCGCGTCGGCGTCGGTCTCGAAGTAGCCGTGCTCGACCCCGGCCGCGACGTAGGTGCCCACGACCCGGTCGATGAGCTGGCGGAGGCTGTTCTCCCGGTGCTCCGAACCGACCGCTCCCCGGAAGTACTTGCTGGTGACGATGTTCACGGCGTTGACCGACCAGAAGTCGGGGAACTCGACGCCCCGCTGCTCGAAGTTGACCGACCCGTCCCGCCAGTTGGTCATGACCACGTCGCGGTGCTGCCAGTTCACGGCGTCGTAGGGGTGGACGCCCTCCGTGGTGTGCACTCGGCCCACCCGGAGCTTCGCTCCCGCCGACCGGGATCCGCCAGTGGTGGACTTCGCCTTGCCCCTGGCTCGTCCGGTGGCGCTCCCGACGGTTTCAGTCATGCCGCTCTCTCCTCGTCCTGCTGGTGTGGTTCGTCCGCCACTCGGGCGGTTCCGGTCGTGGTCAACCCGCGGTGGGGCTGCCCTCCGGGCAGCCGTCAGCCCCGTCACGTTGCCGGGTGTGGGTGTGGGCCGTCGTGGCCCCGAAGTCGGATCCGCTGACGCCCTCAGGGGGCCTCGGCTGGCTCCTCCCCGTCCGCCTGGACGGTCCGCAACTCGGCGATCTCCTTTTCGAAGTCCTCCACGGAGGAGAACGCCCGGTAGACGCTGGCGAAGCGCAGGTACGCGACCTCGTCGAGGTCCCGGAGTGGTCCCAGGATGGCCAGACCGACCTCGTGGCTGGCGATCTCGGCGGAGCCCGTGGACCGGACGACCTCCTCGACGCGGTGCGCGAGCTGTTGCAGCGCGTCCTCGTCCACCGGCCGTCCCTGGCAGGCGCGCTGGACGCCTCGGACGACCTTGTTCCGGCTGAACGGCTCCGTCACTCCGGAGCGTTTCACGACGGCGAGCACTGCTTCCTCAACCGTGGTGAACCGGCGACCACAGCCCGTGCACGACCTCCGACGCCGGATGGCCTGTCCCTCGTCGACCTCCCGCGAGTCGACGACGCGGGAGTCAGAGTGTCGACAGAACGGACACCGCACGATCCACCCCTTAACTCGGTACGCACTGGTGGGACCGGCATCGCCGCGCCCGGTGACCAGGATACTCGGGCATCGTTCACCAAGCTCACCCGAACCCCAATCTGTAGAGCGTTCCCGGCACTCCGACACTAGATGTTGGGGTCCAAACCTAGACACGCGGCCGAAGCGGGTGCAAGCAACGACACGGGTGAACCCCGACTTCGCCCTGACGGGTGGGCCCGACCTGGCCGTACGCCGCTCCGTCACGGCGCGCGCACCCCAGGTGACGTGCCACCCGCCCCCGCCCGAACCACCCCCACCCCGAGCGGGCACCCCACCCGACACCCGGCCCGAGCGCGCGCCGAGCGCAGCCGCCCACGGGGCGATCGGAATGGGCGGACGAGGCGTGCGGTGGACGTCGAACAAGGAATTGCGACGCGTTCCGAACCGAACAGACGTTCGATTTCCTTCGTCCTTTCCGGCACTCGGGGAACCGGGGCGACGGGGGGACTCGCCCATTCGAACAGGTGTTTGATCTTCACGTATGTTCGCGTTACCGTGGACATCTCGACAGTCCCGGCGGAGTGGGGCGGACGACGGTCGGCGCGATGTCGATACCGCCACTCCCTCCGCGGCAGTCCCGGGTGATCCACGCGTGGACGGCACGATGATCACGGATCATCTGGTTGCGCGGGAATCACGACGGTGACCGGAGCCGAACGTCGTCACGACGTCGGTGCGACGAGGGCGACAGCCCAGGAGGACAGGAGATGGCACGCAGGACCGAGCCGGATCTGGGCCCCGACCGCGCGGCGGCCGTGTCCGAGGTGCCCTCGACGGGCGCCGCGTCCCCTCCGAACGGCGCGCTGACCAGCCGCCAACAACGGGTGCTCGAGGTCATCAGGCAGTGGTTGGACGAGCACGGCTACCCACCCAGCATCCGGGAGATCGGAGAGGCGGTCGGGCTGACCTCCACCTCCTCGGTGGCGCACCAGCTGCGCACACTGGAGCGGAAGGGGTACCTGCGCCGGGATCCCAACCGGCCGCGCGCGGTCGGCGTGCTCCCGGTCGACGTGGTCGTGCCAGCCACGGAGGAGCCCACTCCCTCGGCGCCCGCCTACGTACCCCTGCTGGGCCGCATCGCGGCGGGAGGTCCCGTTCTCGCGGAGGAGGCGGTGGAGGACGTCTTCCCCCTCCCCAGGGAGATCGTCGGTGAGGGTTCCCTGTTCCTGCTCCGAGTCACGGGTGACTCGATGGTGGAGGCGGCGATCACCGACGGCGACTGGGTGGTGGTCCGGCAGCAGCCCGACGCCGAGAACGGCGACGTCGTCGCCGCGATGCTGGAGGGCGAGGCGACGGTCAAGACCTTCCGCCGGCGCGAGGACCACGTCTGGTTGATGCCGCACAACCCCGCCTTCGAACCGATCCTCGGTGATGACGCGACCATCCTCGGCAAGGTGGTGGCGGTCCTCCGCCGGCTCTGACCACCCCGCCGCCGCGCTGGGGAGGGAGGCGGGGCCGCACGTCGCCTCGGAAGGACGTGGGGGTGCCCTTCGGCTCCCGCCCCGGTCGCGGAGCTGGGACCGCCGCGCGGGGGGCCGCCACCACGACGGGCCGTGCCGAGCGAGGAGCGGCAGTGGCGGGAGCTGGCGCTGGCTGCGCCGGGAGTGCGGACCACCCACCCGCGCCGGTCCCCACGGCCCTCGTCCGCCCTCGGCCGGAGTTCGGCATGGCGACGGGCGCCAGGGCCGGGTCACCACTCCCCGGCCAGGGTGTGGGCATCCCGCAGGAGGTGAGACCCCCGGACGCGCGGCACTGGGAACGGACGGGTCGGCTGGGGCGCCCTGTCCGTCC
Organism: Actinoalloteichus caeruleus DSM 43889; assembly: GCF_000429185.2. Lineage (GTDB taxonomy): Bacteria > Actinomycetota > Actinomycetes > Mycobacteriales > Pseudonocardiaceae > Actinoalloteichus_B > Actinoalloteichus_B caeruleus. The sequence goes on from NZ_AUBJ02000001.1 coordinate 2,788,467, forward strand.
CGCTCCAGCGCCCCTCGGCCTCCCGCCCGGCCGCCCCGGGGTCTAGGTGGCCCGCCGCGAACGGCTCACGACCCAGGTCAGGAGCGCCGCGAGCAGGCCGGCGATCCCCAGGGCCTGCCAACCCGGCATCCCCTCGTCGTCAGCACTGAGGGCGGCGTCCTCCCCGTGGTCCCGCCCGGCTTCGCCGCGGTCCTCCTCCTCGGACGGGACCTCGCCGCTCGCCGTGGACCCCCGGGAACGTTCCGCCTCGGCGAGCAGCTCGACGGCGCCCGGGTAGGCCCGGATCGGCTGGTTCTCACCCTCCGAGGTCGAGAGCAAGGTGCCATCCGGCTCGAGGGCGACGGCCTCCCCCTGCGGCTCGTCCGGGATCGGGATGTTGACCGGTTCTCCGGCCAGGGCCTCCACCACGTCGCCGTCGGGGGCGCTGAACAGGTAGGCCTCGGTGTAGGTGCGCAGCGCGACCACGGTGCCGTCCGCGCTGACCGAGCCGCCCGTGACCGCCACCGACCCCACCATCTCCGGGATCGGCCCCCCTGGCGTGGTGGTGCTCCGGAACCGCACCGAGCCCACCTCCTCCAGGGGCACCGGCCCCGGGGTGCGCAGCGGCTCCGCCGGTCGGTACACGTAGGCGGTTCCGAAGATCTCCTTCGTCACGATGTGGGGTACGCCGTCGCGGTCCAGCAGCAGTGCCTCGGCGTCGTGCGGACCACGCGGGTAGGTCATCCGGTGCAGCGACGCCACCCCGTCCGGGGTGATGCGGACGAAGGCGACGTGCTCCCGCCGCCGGCGGTTGTCGCCGGTCTCGGCCACCCAGATCGTGCCGTCCGGGGCGACCGCGACGTCCCCGACGTCGTAGTGGTCGATGCCGGTGGTGATCACCCTCGCCACCGAGCAGTCCCGGTTGAGGACGAACACCTGGACCTGCGGGTCGTGGTCGTTGACCACGTACCAGTGCGTGCCGTCCGAGGCGATGCCGGAGACCATCGTCAGCCGGGGGTCGCTCATCCTGCACAACTCCACCGGCTCCGGCGGTCGCGCCTCCGCCGCCGCCGGAACCGAACCGAGGACGGTGAGCGCCACGACCCCCAGCACGGCCGACGAGACGGCCATCAGTGGCGCGCCGGCACGTCCACGGCGAACTCCCGCAGCGCGGCGGCGAGGTTCGGCCACACGCGGGCCCGCAACCGGGTACCGGTGTCGGTGTGCTCCTCCTCCAGCACCTCCCCCTCCTCGTGCACGCGAGCGACCAGCTCACCACGCGAGTAGGGCACCAGGGCGTCCACCACGTCGCCCGGGCGGGGCAGGGCGTCGGAGATGCGCTGGCGCAGGTCCTCGATGCCCTCTCGGGTGTGGGCTGACACGAAGACCGCGTCGGGGAAGAGGTGCCGCAGTTCCGCCAGCACGACCTCGCTCGCCTGGTCGATCTTGTTGACGACGAGCAGCTCGGGTGGCATCGGGTTCTCGCGGTCCTCGGTGATCTCCCGCAGCACGTCCCGAACCGAGGACACCTGCCGGGTGGGCACCGCGTCGGAACCGTCCACCACGTGCACCAGGAGGTCGGCGTCGGCCACCTCCTCCAGCGTCGACCGGAAGGCCTCCACCAGCTGGTGCGGGAGGTGGCGGACGAAGCCGACGGTGTCGGTGAAGGTCAGGGGCCGGCCATCGGGCGTCACACCACGACGGGTGGCCGGGTCGAGGGTCGCGAACAGCGCGTCCTCCACCAGCACCCCGGCGTCGGTGACCGCGTTGAGCAGGCTGGACTTGCCGGCGTTGGTGTAACCGGCGATCGCCACGTTGGGGGTGGTGCTGCCCAGGCGCCTGCTCCGCTTCGTCTGCCGGGCCTGTCCCATCAGGTTGATCTCCCGGCGCAGCTTGGCGATCCGCTTGTGGATCCGTCGCCGGTCGGTCTCCAGCTTGGTCTCACCCGGACCCCTGCCGCCGATACCGCCGCCCGCCAGCCGTCCACCGGCCTGCCGCGACATCGCCTCACCCCAGCCCCGCAGGCGGGGCAGCATGTACTGGAGCTGCGCGAGCTCGACCTGCGCCTTGCCCTCCCGCGAACTCGCGTGCTGGGCGAAGATGTCCAGGATCAGCGCGGTGCGGTCGATCACCTTGAGCTTGACGCGCTCCTCCAGCTGGCGCAGCTGGCTGGGGGACAGCTCACCGTCGCAGATGATCGTGTCGGCGCCCTGCGACACCGCCAGGTCGCGCAGTTCGCGCACCTTGCCCGAACCGATGTAGGTGGCGGGGTCGGGACGGGGGCGCCGCTGCACCAACCCGTCCAGCACCTCGGAGCCGGCTGTCTCGGCGAGCCGGGCCAGCTCGGCCAGCGAGGCCTCCGCGTAGGCGCTGTCACCGTCGGTCCACACGCCGACGAGCACCACCCGCTCCAGGCGGAGCTGCCGGTACTCGACCTCGGTGACGTCGGTGAGTTCCGTGGAGAGGCCGGCGACCCTGCGGAGGGCCACCCGGTCGGCGAGGGCCAGGTCACCCGTCGACGGAGTCTCTTCTTCGACCAGTTCTGGGTCGGACTCGAAGTTCGTCATACGCGTCCATCATCCCACGGTTGGCCACCCTTTTTCCGCTCCCGAGGAGGGTTGGTGCCACCGGGCGCGGGGAGGACGGCTCCGGAGGGCGCGGCAGGGGCTCGGGGGCCGGCGCCCCAGGGCCGGGGACGGACGGGCGGCGGCCCAGCCGACACCAGCCCCGGCCCGGCCTCGCCGCCGCCAGTCGGTCGGTCGTCCTCGTCCCGGGCGACGCAGCCGTCGCGGCGGCGCGAACCGGGTCCCTGTCGGCGCTGGGCGAACTCGTCAACCAGTCCGAGGAGCCCCTCCCCGCAGCCCTTCGAGTGGAAGGCCGCCGACCTCGATGTCGACAGCCGCTCCCGGTCCCCAAGACCCGGCTCCGGGCCCACGACGGCCGGGCGGACGCCGGTGGGCACCGCCTCGGGCGCGCTCGCCCCCGGCCGAGGCCGGCACCAGGGAACCCGCCTCGGCGGGACTCCGGGCGGGTGGAGCAGCGAGGTCGGGTCCTCGACGGGCCGTTCCCGCCTGCTCCTCGTCGGTGAGCTCGCGCCCGTGCGGGCGGTCCGACGGTGCGGCGGCGCCGAGCGGGCGAGCGGCCGCCCGCTTCCCGCCCGCCGCGCATTCCGCGCCCACCTCGGCCGGCCCGCCCTGTCGACAGCCTGGCCGCGACCTCGCGTCCACGGAGCCGCCGCTCCGCCCAACGGACGAGGTGCCAGGCGAGGACAGGTGGTTGACCGTCACCCGGAGGAGGGGAAAGATCGCCCCGCGTGAAGGGGAGCAGCCTCCGGCACCACCACGACTTCCGGCTCCTCTGGGCCGGGGAGACCACGGCCCACTTCGGCAAGGTCATCGGGACAGTCCTGATACCCCTGGTCGCGGCCACGGCCCTGGGAGCCAGCCCCTTCGAGATGGGCCTGCTGACGGCGGCGAGCACCAGTGCCTTCCTCGTGCTCGGTCTCCCGGCTGGTGCGATCGTGGACCGGGTACGGCGACGGCCACTGATGATCCGCTGCGACCTCGCTCGGGCCGCGCTCCTGGCCACCGTGCCGTTGGCCTGGTGGTGGGACGCGCTGACCTTCGGTCACCTGCTGGTGGTCGCGCTGCTCGTCGGGGTGTGCACGGTCTTCTTCGACGTCTCCTACCAGTCGATCCTGCCCTCGTTGGTGGGCAGGAGCAGGCTCGTGGAGGGCAACACCAAGCTCCAGGCGAGTGAGTCGGTCGCCCAGGTCTCCGGCAGACCGGCGGCCGGCGGCCTCGCCCACCTCGTGGGGGCCGGCGGCGGGGTGGTCGTGACGGCGGCCTGCTACCTGGTCTCGGCGGTCTCGCTGAGCAGGATGCGCGTCGTGGAGGAACCTCGTCCCCGGCCCCAGGGGCAACGGCTGCGCACCGAGGTCATGGAGGGGGTGCGCTTCGTGTTCGCGCATCCCGTGCTGCGCGCGCTCGCCCTGTGCACCGGGACCGCGAACCTCTTCGGCGGGGTCTTCCAGGCGGTCGTCATGCTGTTCCTGGTCCGGGAGGTCGGTCTCGCCCCTGGCCCCCTCGGACTGCTGATGGCGGCGGGCAGCCTCGGCGGTGTCCTCGGCGCGCTCAGCGCGGGCTGGTGGGTGGCACGGGTCGGACAGATCCGGACCTGCTGGCTGTCGCTGCTGCTGACCACTCCGTTCGGGCTGCTGTGCGCGTTCGCCGAGAAGGACTGGCGGCTCGGGCTCTTCGCCCTGGGCGAATTCGTCTTCAGCTTCGGCGTCATCGTCTACAACGTCGCCCAGGTGAGCCTCCGGCAGTCCATCACCCCGGACCACCTCCTCGGCCGCATGAACGCCTCGCTCCGGTTCCTCGCCTGGGGGCTCATCCCCCTCGGCGGGCTCCTCGGCGGGGTCCTCGGGGAATGGCTGGGCGTGCGGGAGGCACTCGTGGTCGCGGCGGTCGGGCAGTGCCTCGCGATCGCCTGGGTGGTCCTGTCGCCCCTCTACCGGGACCCGGCGTCGGTGCGCGCGATGGTCGAGTTGACCGCGACCGAGCCGCCTGACGGCGATCCGGGTGTGCCGTCCCGTACCTGACGCCCGCGCCGGGCATGGGCCGGCCGGGCCCTGGTCCCCAGGGGTTCCGCTGGTCCGGGCGCTGAGGCGGCCGGCCGTTCGCCACGCCGCGCCACGCCGATCGGCGGCACCGATCAGCCCAGCCGAAGCAGCCCCACCTTCCGACGTGCGATCTGACCGCTCACCGTCCTTGCGCCGCGCGAACCGTTGACCGGTGCTCGGCGGTTCGGAAAGCGTTCCCTCGTGATCGTCGAACCCGGTGCCCCGAAGCCGGCACTGTCGAGGGACTTCCGCCTGCTGTGGTCGGCGGACTTCTCCAGCCAGCTCGGCAACGCGGTGCAGTTCGTCGCCTTACCCCTGATCGCGGCGACGGTGTTCGGGGCGGGCCCACTGGAGATGGGTCTCCTCGCCGCGGCTGGCACGGTGCCCAACCTGGTCATCGGCCTGCCGGCCGGTGTCTGGGTCGATCGCCTGCGGCGCCGCCCCCTGCTGCGGTGGACCGAGCGCGGCCAGGCGCTGGTGCTCGCCTCGGTCCCCCTCGCCTGGTGGGCCGAGATGCTGACGATGGCCCAGCTGTACGTGGTGGCCGTCCTCAGCGGTGCCCTGTTCACCCTGTTCGAGGTGGCCAGCCAGTCGTACCTGCCCGCTCTCGTGGGCCGACGCCTCCTGCCGGACGCCAACTCGCGACTCCAGACCACCCGCCAGGTCATCCAGTTCTCGGGTCGTCCGCTCGGCGGGCTGCTCGCCCAGATCCTCGGCGCCACCAACGCCGTGGTGGTGTGCGTGCTGGGCTTCGTGGGGTCCACCACCCTGCTCGGCAGGATCAGGGACGAGGAGGTGCCACCGGAACGTGCTCGGGGCGGCCGGTTGTCCGTCGAGGTGGCGGCCGGGCTCCGGTTCCTCTTCCAGCACTGGTTGCTCAGACCGACCTCGCTGTGCGTCACGGTGCACAACTTCTTCCTGAACGTCTACGTGGCCGTCAGCGTGCTGTTCCTCGTCCGCGACCTCCAGCTCCCCGAGGGGGTGGTGGGTCTGCTCATCAGCGTCACCGGCGCCGGTGGGATCCTCGGCGGCCTGACGGTGCGGCGCTGGGCGACCCGCTTCGGCAAGGTGCGGGCGCTGATCCTCATCATGGTGGTGACGACGCCCTTCCGCCTGCTGGTCCCCTTCGCGGACACCGGGTGGGCGCTGTCCCTGTTCGTGCTGGGTGTCCTCGGCGGCGGTTACGGCACGATCGCGTTCCAGGTCCTGGCCGTGAGCCTGCGGCAGACCGTGTGCCCGGACGACCTGCTCGGCAGGGTCAACGCGTCCGCCCGGTTCCTGACCTGGGGCGTCATCCCCCTCGGCTCCCTCGCGGGCGGGGCGCTCGGGGAGCTGGTCGGGCTGCGGCCGACGATGTGGGTCGCCGGGGTGGGGATGGTCCTGTCGACGTCGTTCCTGCTGGTGGCGCCGATGCGCCTCCTGCGGGAGGCCCCGGAGGAGTTCGTCGGTCAGGAACTGCGTCGGGACGCGGTGGAGGAGGACCGGCCAGGGACGTCGGACGACAACTCCCCCCAGGGCCCGGCCGGCAACCCCCGGCCGGTGTCCTGAGACGCGGCAGGTCTGTCTTGGGAGGCGGGTCAGGAGGAACGTGCCACTGCCGGCTCCCGGCCCGCCTCCCGCCACCAGGACTCGGCCAGGCGGCCGGACGCGACGAGCACGGTGGGGCCGGTGAGGGTGCTCGTCATCTCCTCGATGGTCACCGTGAGCAGCCCCCCGGGCGTCTCGACCAGCACCGTTCCGGTCCGCTGGTGGGACTCTCCCAGTGCCGCCGCGACGGCGGCGACGGTCCCCGTCCCGCACGAGCGGGTCTCGCCGACCCCCCGCTCGTGGACCCGCATCCGCACCCGCCCCGGAGCGAGGGTGCGGACGAACTCGACGTTCACCCCGTTGGGGAAGACCTGGGCGTCGTACCCGGGGGCGACGCCCAGGTCGAACTCGTCGAGCAGGTCGCCGGCCGACGCGTCCAGCACGCACGCCAGGTGCGGGTTGCCCATGTCCACGCAGACCCCGTCGAAGACGGCGTCGCCGACGACCGCGCTCGACCGCCCGGTCACCACCGCGCGGCCCATGTCGACCGTCACCGTCGCGTCGTCGTGCACGACGACGCGACGGCCACCGGCGCGAGTGCCGACGACGAACTCACCGGGCGGTTGGAGGCCGTGGTGGACCAGGTAGCTCGCGAAGACTCGGACCCCGTTGCCGCACATCTCCACGGCGGACCCGTCGGCGTTGCGGTAGTCCATGAACCAGCAGGAGTCCGCGGTGTCGGCGGGGACGAGCTGGTCGGTTCGGGAGGAGCGGACGACCCGTAGCACGCCGTCGGCGCCCAGCCCTTCGCGTCGGTCGCACAGCGCGCGGACCCGGGCGGAGGTCAGTTCCAGCGCGTCACCTCGGTCGGGCAGCACGACGAAGTCGTTCTGGGTGCCGTGCCCCTTGGTGAACTCCACTCCACTCACCCATCCAGCCTAGGCCAGCGGCAGCCGGGGGCCTCGACGCGGTGCCGTCCTCGGCCGCCCCGCCAGCCATCGGAACGCCCCTCGACCTGGCGGCCCGTCGCTGGTCGACGACCGCGGTCAGCGCAGCAGGGCGAGCACCTCGGGCAGCGGGTCGGAACGCCCCGCGTCGACCCAGTGCGTGCGGCGGTCGCGGCGGAACCAGGACCGTTGACGTCGGACGAAACGCCGGGTGGCCCGTGCGGTGTCCTCGGCGGCCCTGGACAGGGCTTCCCGACCGCCGCCGGCGTCCAGCGCCGCCAGGACCTGCTGGTAGCCGAGAGCGCGCGCGGCGGTGCGCCCCTCGCGCAGGCCGACCGCGTCCAGGGCGCGGACCTCGTCGACGAGGCCGGCGGCGAACATGTGGTCCACCCGCCGGTTCACCCGCTCGTCCAGTGCGGCCGGGTCGCGGTCGAGCCCGACGAGGACCGCCCCGTACCGGGCCGGGCCCGGTACGGGCATGGACGCCGAGAAGGGGCGGCCGGTCAGTTCGATCACCTCCAGCGCGCGGACGACGCGACGGCCGTTGCTGGGCAGGATCGAGGAAGCCGCCGCCGGGTCGAGGGCGGCGAGGCGCTCGTGGAGGACCGAGGAGCCGGCCGTGGCCAGCTCGGTCTCCAGTCGACCGCGGATCGCGGGGTCGGTGCCGGGGAACTCCAGGTCGTCGATCACCGAACTGACGTAGAGCCCTGACCCCCCGACCAGGATCGGGGTGCGACCCGCCGCGAGCAGCGTCTCCACGATCGCCCTGGCCCGCCGCTGGTAGGCGGCCACCGAGGCCGTCTCCGTCACGTCCAGCACGTCGAGGAGGTGGTGGGGGACTCCGGCCCGTTCGGTGACGGGAAGTTTGGCCGTTCCGATGTCCATGCCCCGGTAGAGCTGCATCGCGTCGGCGTTGATCACCTCGCCGTCGAGGGCGGTCGCGAGCCCGAGCGCGAGATCCGACTTTCCCGTGGCGGTCGGGCCCGCCACGACGAGGAGGCGGGGCCTGGAGGTGGTCACCGGCCAACCCTAGGACGCCCGACCACCGGCTGGTGCGCCCCCACCGTTCCGCGCCGGGGCCGGGGCCGGGCCGGGGTTCGCGTCCTCCGAGCGCCACAGGGCCAGGTGGTAGCCCACGCCCAACCCACGATCCGTGTGGCTCTCCAGCACATGCCAGCGCCGCTCGGAGGCGGCCACCACCCCGGCCAGGACCTGCCAGCCGACCCTGCCGGTGGCCTGTTGCTCGTCCGCCGCCCTGGAGGTCATCCGGAGCAGCGCCTCGTGGTCGCCCGCCGCGAACGCGGCGGCGACGGTGGCGTCGAAGTCGGAGGCGGCGGGGTGGGGCGGCGCGGGCGAATGCTCACCGTGGCGGATGGAGCCGTCCCCCAGGACCACCAACCCCACCGGTCGGTCCCCCGCCGCCTCCGAGGGGGCCGGGTTCGTCGGGCTCCCGTGCCACAGGTCGACGCCGAAGGCACGGCTCCGTTCCGGGCTCAGGTCGGGCGGCAGCAGCAGGGTTTCCGCCTCCTCCGCGTCGACGGCCCCGCGCAGCCACCCGGCGATCAGCGCGGGGAGCGGCAGCATCGGGTCGGCCGGATCCCTCGGGGGTCGTGAGGAGAGCGAGACCGGGACGTCGACGCCGTAGGACGCGAAGGTCCCGGTGGCGGCGGCCGGCACCGTGCGGGGGCCGGTGGGATCAGCGGCCACCGCCCACCAGATCGGGGTGATCCCGGCGAGTCCGGCGGCGATCGACTGGCAGGTGGCCCGGAGTTCCTCCGTTCGTCGCACCGCACCACCCACCAGCTCCGGGACCAGCAACGGGGGTGTCGGCAGGACAGCGGCGGCGACGATCATCCGGCCCAGGTTAGCGCCTACCGATTGGCAGATCCTTCCGCTCAGGACGGCACTCGCGGTACCACTGGGCACGTTCACCTGTTTGAATGCGCCCACGGGTGTTCACCGTGGGGTGGACGCTCGCGTTGCTTCGGCCCCGGAAGTACCCGGGGCGCCCGTGACCTTCACGGGCATCAGGCGGGCATTCAAGGAGGAGCCGGCGATGACCGAGCACGAGACAACACCGGAGACCGTGGCAGCGGAGCGCCCCGCCGGCGAGCCGGAACCGCGCCCGCGACCTTCGGTTCCGGCGGCCTCGGCCGATCCTGGTCGGTGGGGACGGGTCGACGACGAGGGCACCGTCTACGTGGTGACGGCGGACGGCGAACGTGCCGTGGGCTCCTGGCAGGCGGGGGCCGCGCGGGACGGCCTGGCGCACTACGCCCGCCGGTTCGACGACATCGTGACCGAGGTCGAGCTGTTGGAGGCACGGGTGGCCTCCCGGGCCGGCGACCCGAGGCAGAGCCTGGGGAGTGCCACCCAGCTGCGGGACGGCCTGGCCGAGGCCGCCGTCGTCGGGGACCTGGCGGCGCTGGGCGCGCGGATCGACCACCTGGTGGAGGTCGCGGAACGGGCGGTGGAACGGTCCAAGGCCGACCGCGAGCAGGCCAGAGCGGACTCCGTGGCCAAGAAGGAGGCGCTGGCGGCCGAGGCGGAGAAGATCGCCGAGGAGTCCACCCAGTGGAAGCCGGCCGGTGACCGGCTCCGGGCCATCGTCGACGAGTGGAAGCAGATCCGTGGCGTCGACCGGAAGACGGACGAACAGCTGTGGCGACGCTTCGCCAGGGCACGGGACTCGTTCAACCGCCGGCGCGGTGCGCACTTCGCGGAGCTGGACCGGCAGCGGCTGACCGCCAAGTCGCGGAAGCAGGAGCTGGTCGCCGAGGCGGAGAAGTTGGCCGACTCGACCGACTGGTCCGGTACCGCCGAGCGGTACCGCCACCTGATGGCGGAGTGGAAGGCCGCGGGTCGTGCCCCCCGCGACGCGGACGACAAGCTGTGGCAGCAGTTCCGGGCGGCGCAGGACTCGTTCTTCGGACGTCGGTCCGAGGCCTTCGAGGAGCGGGACGCCGAGTTCGCCGAGAACGCCGTCAAGAAGGAGGAACTGCTGGCGGAGGCCGAGCAGATCGATCCAGCCACGAACCTGAAGGCGGCTCGGGCGCACCTGTCCCGCATCCAGGACCGGTGGGACGAGATCGGGAAGGTGCCCCGCAACCGCATCCGCGACCTGGAGTCGCGGCTGCGGGCCGTGGAGGAGCGGGTGCGCAACGCGGCGGACGCGAAGTGGCGGCGCACCGACCCGGAGGCGGAGGCCAGGGTCGCCCAGTTCCGGGACCGGGTCTCCCAGTTCGAGGCGCAGGCGGAGAAGGCCAGGGCCTCGGGTGACAAGCGCAAGGCGCAGGAGGCGGACCGGCAGGCGGCGCAGTGGCGGGAGTGGCTGACGGCCGCGGAGCAGGCGCTGGCCACCCGCTGAGAGGACCCGTCGGTGCGTGGCGGCCACCAGGCTGCCACGCACCGGCGTTGACCCGGATCAGGTGTCCGGCCGGCCGACGCCCCCTCGGGCGGCGCGCCCGGCCCACGTCCCCGTCCCGGGTGTTCCGCGCCCGCTGGCGGCAGCCGGGTCCAGCCACGGGAGGGGAGGATCCGTTCTGATCCGTTCCGCGCCGGGTCCCGCCACGCCCGGTCCGAACTCCGAGAGTCGCCCGTTCATCCGCCACGCGATTCGGGGCGCGGCAGCCCCCGGTCCCTCGCAGGGCACCCGGGGGTCGTGGGACGCCAGCCCTGCCGCCCGCGTCGCGGGGTCGGGCTCGATCAGTCCCTCGACCAGGCGATCTTCACCCACTGGAGGGTGATGACGAAGATCGCGAGCACGGTGATCAGCAGACCGATCCCCGGGCCGGGGGCGCCCGGCGCGGTCTGGCGGGTCCAGATCGCCAGCATCCCCTCGAAGATCGAGTGCCCGCACCCGATGAGGCTGAGCCACGCCAGCCCCCAGCGACGCACGGCCAGGGCCACACCGCTGACGACCAGGCCGAACAGCAGCACGGTCACGGCGAAGACCTGCGGCAGGATCCCGACCCCGAGCTCGGGTGGCACCCGGCTCAGCAGGACGTCGATGCCGTTGGAGTCACCGGCCCAGGGCAACACCACGCCCAGGACCAGCAGCAACATGCCGGCGCCGATCACGGCCGCCCGGTGCCCCGGCTCGAAACTGCGACGAGCCCGGTGACCGGCCTCGTCGATCTCCGTCCGGAGCGCGGCCACCTCGGGGCTCTCCTGGTCGGTCGGGCTCGACTCGCTCATCGGACCTCACATCCGCCGACCGGGGCCGGCTCGGTCGCTGGCCTGCCGAAGGACGGCAGGCCGAGGCTCACACCAGAGGTTTTGGGACGCACACCCGCTTCCCAGTGGTCACCGGCGCGAGTGCGGCGGTGCGCCAGCGGCTCACCATCGGCGACGAGGTGGTGCGGGGCCGCGTGCGTGACGAGCGTCCGCACCAGGTCGCCCGGCCGGACCTCCCCGTCCACTCCTCCCCCGACCGGGGAGAAATGGACGAGCCGGCCGTCCCTGGCCCGCCCGCTGAGGCGACGGGTCTCGGCGTCCTTGCGCCCTGCTCCCTCGGTGACCAGCACCTCGACCTCGGTGCCCACCAGCTCCTTGTTGAGGTCCCAGGAGATGTCGTCCTGGAGCCGCACCAACCGGTCGTACCGCTCCTGCACGACCTCCTTGGGCACCTGGTCGTCCATCTCCGCGGCCGGGGTACCGGGACGCTTGGAGTACTGGAAGGTGAACGCCTGGGAGAACCGGGACCGCCGCACCACCTCCAGCGTCTCCTGGAAGTCCTCCTCGGTCTCCCCGGGGAAGCCGACGATGATGTCGGTGGTGATCGCGGCGTCCGGGATGGCCGCCCGCACCCGCTCCACGATGCCCAGGAACCGCTCGGCCCGGTAGGACCGCCGCATCGCCCGCAGCACCCGGTCGGAGCCGGACTGGAGGGGCATGTGCAGCTGGGGGCAGACGTTGGGGGTCTCGGCCATCGCCTCGATGACGTCGTCGGTGAACTCCCTCGGGTGGGGTGAGGTGAAGCGCACCCGCTCCAGGCCCTCGACGGAGCCGCAGGCGCGCAGCAGCTTCCCGAAGGCGTGCCGGTCGCCGAACTCGACTCCGTAGGCGTTCACGTTCTGCCCCAGCAGCGTCACCTCGCTGACACCCTCCGCGACGAGCGCCGACACCTCCGCGAGGATCTCACCGGGACGGCGGTCCCGTTCCTTGCCTCGCAGGGCCGGGACGATGCAGAACGTGCAGGTGTTGTTGCAGCCGACCGAGATCGACACCCAGCCGGAGTGGGCGGAGTCCCGGCGGGCGGGCAGCGTCGAGGGGAAGACCTCCAGGGCCTCCTCGATCTCCACCTGGGCCTCCCGGTTGTGCCGGGACCGTTCGAGCAGCGTCGGCAACGAGCCGATGTTGTGGGTACCGAAGACGACGTCGACCCAGGGGGCCCGGCGGACGATCTCGCCCCGGTCCTTCTGCGCGAGGCACCCACCCACGGCGATCTGCATGCCCGGGTGGGAGTCCTTGACGGGACGCAGCCGGCCGAGGTTGCCGTAGAGGCGGTTGTCGGCGTTCTCCCGGACCGCGCACGTGTTGAACACGACGACGTCCGGCGTGGCCTCGGCCCCCGACCGCACGTACCCGGCGTCCTCCAGCAACCCGGCGAGCCGCTCGGAGTCGTGCACGTTCATCTGACATCCGTACGTGCGGACCTCGTAGCTTCGCTGCACCCTGCACCCCTTTCCGCTGACCAGGGTACGAGCTGGTCCGTGGCCGGTTCATCGGGGCGGGGCCACCGGCGGTGATGACCGGGTTGATACCCCCAGGTACCGGTGCGGTTACAGACCTCGCCGAGGTGGGGACGCCACTCCTCCGTGCGGTTATGGTGTGCGGCCATGAGCGCAACGTCCGGGCAGCCACCGATGATCAGGATGTCCTCGGTGGACAAGTTCTTCGGTCCGCTGCACGTGCTCAAGGACATCAATCTCGAGGTCCCCCGGGGCCAGGTGGTTGTCGTCCTCGGGCCGTCGGGTTCCGGCAAGTCGACCCTCTGCCGGACCATCAACAGGCTGGAGCCGATCAACTCCGGTGTCATCGCCATCGACGGCAAGGACCTGCCCGCCGAGGGCAAGGCCCTCGCCGGGCTGCGCGCCGACGTGGGCATGGTGTTCCAGCAGTTCAACCTGTTCGCCCACAAGACGATCCTGGAGAACGTCACGCTCGGCCCCCTCAAGGTGAGGAGGACCGAGAAGGCGGAGGCGGAGCAACGCGCCCGGCAACTGCTGGAGCGGGTTGGCATCGCCAACCAGGCAGACAAGTACCCGGCCCAGCTCTCGGGTGGTCAGCAGCAGCGCGCGGCCATCGCCCGAGCACTGGCGATGAAGCCGAAGGTCATGCTCTTCGACGAGCCGACCTCGGCGCTGGACCCGGAGATGGTCCAGGAGGTCCTGGACACGATGACGGACCTGGCCAAGGAGGGCATGACCATGCTCGTGGTCACCCACGAGATGGGCTTCGCCCGCAAGGCCGCCGACCGGGTCATCTTCATGGCGGACGGCGAGGTCGTGGAGGACTCCACGCCCGAGGACTTCTTCAAGGCTCCGAAGTCCGACCGGGCCCGGGACTTCCTCGGCAAGATCCTCACCCACTGACCGGCCCGCCGGCACCAGCCCGCGGCGCGTGCGGCGCCGCACCGAACAGAACACAGGAGACGACGATGAGGAACCGCTCCCTCGCCGCGAGTCTGCTCGTCGGCGCGCTCGCGCTGACCGCGTGTGGACGCGAGGGCGGCCCGGCCGACGAGAACGCCGAGCCGGACTCGGTCGAGCAGTCGGTGCAGGCCGACGTCGAGCTGGAGGGCTCGCCGACCTTCGACCGCATGACCGAGCGCGGCAACGTGATCATCGGGGTCAAGGACGACCAGCCCGGCCTGGGCTACCGCGACCCGACGACCGACGAGTACTCCGGCTTCGACATCGAGATCGCTCGGTTGATCGCGGCCCAGCTCGGTTTCGACCCCGCGTCGGACATCGAGTACAAGCCGATCGCCTCCGCCGCCCGCGAGCAGGAGATCGCGAACGGCAACATCGACTACTACGTCGGCACGTACACGATCAACGACGGCCGCAAGGAGCAGATCGACTTCGCCGGCCCGTACTACATCGCCGGCCAGGACCTGCTGGTGCGCGGGGACGACGACTCGATCAACGGGCCGGAGGACCTCGAGGGCAAGAAGGTCTGCTCCGCGCAGGGCTCCACCCCGATCCAGCGGGTTCGGGAGGAGGGCCTGACCGAGGAGAGCAACATCGTCGAGTTCCAGGGCTACTCCGACTGCGTGACGCAGCTGCTCCAGGGTTCCGTCGACGCGGTCACCACCGACGACGCGATCCTGCTCGGCTACGCCTCCGTCGAGGAGGAGGGCTCGCTGCGGGTCGTCGGCGAGACGTTCTCCGACGAGCCCTACGGCATCGGCCTGCCCAAGGGCGACGACGCGCTCCGCGAGCGGGTGAACGACATCCTGGACGAGGCGCGGGACAACGGCGGCTGGCAGGAGATCTACGACGCCACCCTGGGCAAGAGCGGCAACGAGGCCGAGCAGCCCGAGGTCGACCGGTACTGAGCAGGGACTGACGGCCGGCGGCACCCAGCTCCGGGGCCGCCGGCCGTCGTCACAGGCTGGTAAGGAATCGTATGGACGTCCTGCTGGACAACTCCGATCTCTACGTTCGCGGCTTCGTCACCACGCTCCAACTCTTCGCGCTCTCCGCGGTGGGGTCGCTGGTGTTGGGTGCGTTCCTGGCGATGCTGCGGGTGAGCCCCGTCCCGGTGTTCCGGTCGGCCGGGTCGCTGTACGTGACGGTCGTGCGGAACACCCCGCTGACCCTGGTGTTCCTGTTCTTCGCGTTCGCGTGGAACCTGTTGGAGATCGTGCGCATCTCCTTCTTCACGGCGGCGGTCACCGCGTTGACCGTCTACACGGCCGCCTTCGTCTGCGAGGTGTTCCGCTCCGGCATCAACACCGTTCCGGTCGGCCAGGCCGAGGCCGCGCGGGCCATCGGGCTGACCTTCGGGCAGACGCTGGGGCAGATCATCCTCCCGCAGGCGACCCGCTCGGTGTTCCCCCCGATGGTCAGCACCCTGATCGCATTGCTGAAGAACACCACGATCGCGGCCGGCTTCTCCGTCTTCGAGGCCGGTGGCATCCGGCAGAACCTGTCCGAACGGGGTGAACCGGTCCTCGAGGGCCTGCTCTGGGTGGCGGCCATCTTCGTGCTGCTGGTGATCCCGCTGACGCTGCTGCAACGCGCGTTGGAGAAGCGCTGGAGCGTGGCCCGATGAGTTCTGTCCTGTTCGACGTCCCGGGCCCGCGCGCCAGGGCCCGCAACCGCATCCTCGGCGTCGTCGGGGTGGCGGCGCTGGTCGCCGCGGTCGGGTACGTCCTGTACCGGTTCTACGACACCGGCCAGTTCGACCCGAGGCGCTGGGAGTGGCTGCTGTACAAGCAGGTCCAGCTGGACCTGTTGCAGGCCTTCCAGTTCACGATGCAGGCCTTCGCGCTGGGCGCGGTGGGCGCCCTGCTGTTCGGGGCCGTCTTCGCCGCCGGGCGGCTCTCCGAGCACGCCTGGTTGCGGGTCCCGGCGACGGTGGTCGTGGAGTTCTTCCGGGCGATCCCGCTGGTCATCCTGATGTTCGTCTTCTACTTCGGCACCGGGGTGAGCTCCCTGGTGGCGGTGGTGGTCGGCCTGACCCTCTACAACGGCTCGGTGTTGGCCGAGGTCTTCAGGGCCGGGGTGCTCGCGCTGCCCAAGGGGCAGTCGGAGGCGGCCTACGCGATCGGGATGCGCAAGACGCAGGCGATGACGAACGTGCTGCTCCCGCAGTCGTTGCGCGCGATGCTGCCGACCATCGTCAGCCAGCTCGTGGTGTTGCTGAAGGACACCTCGCTGGGCTTCCTCATCACCTACAACGAGCTGCTGCGCTACGCGCGGGTGATGGGGAGTGACCCGAACTTCGGGCGTCCGCAGATCCCGACCGCGATCGTCGTGGCGATCATCTACATCGCCCTGTGCCTGCTGCTGTCCTGGCTGGCCAACTACCTCGGCCGCCGCCAGCAGCGCAGCAAGCTGCGCCCGGAGGCCGCCATGCCGGCGGCGACCGGGAAGGCGGACGGCGAAGCGGAACCGGACGGGCTGGCTGGCCCAACCGCACCGGGTGACCGTCCAGGGAAACTCGGCGCCGTGGGCGACTGACCACGGACCGGGGACGACGAAGGGGCATCCCGCCACGCGGGGTGCCCCTTCGTCCGTTCGGCGCCGGGCACCGGCGGAGACACCGGCGGCGGGACGGCTGGATCGGGCGGCCGAGCGACTCCCGTGCCCGGCCCCGGCCACTCGCGGGCGACCGACGGGACGCTCGTCGGCGGATGGCGGTCAGGAGGGGCGCACCGCGACCACCCGCAGCCGCCGGTAGTCGGCGTACCAGCGGCCCTCGCGGCCCAGGGTGCCCCGCAGGCGGCCCTGGAGGGCGTGGAGGAACGCGTCGGGATCGGGCACGCCGGCGAGCAGGTGGCCGCCGAACATGCGGACCCAGGTGGCGAGCCCGTCGTCCCCGTCGAGGGGGGTCGGTCGCTCGAAGTGCCAGGCGGCCCTGACCTCGAAGCCGGCCGTCTCCAGCACGAGGGCCCACCCCGCGAGCGTGGGGAAGTACCAGGGGGAGTCGGCGGGCGGCAGTCGTTCGTCGGCGCGGAGGCGTTCCGCCTCGGACACGATGGTGGCGACGTTGCCGGCGCCTCCGAGCTCGGCCACCAGCCGTCCCGCCGGGCGCAGCAGTCGGAACAACGCCGCCGCGGCCTGGGGGGCCTGGGGAATCCAGTGCAGGGTGGCGTTGCTCAGGATCGCTTCCGCTCCGGAGCCCGGCAGCGGGGCGAGGTCCTCGGGCCGGACGCCGAGCAGGTCCCCGGTGACGAAGTGGAGGGCCGGGTACTTGCGCCTGGCACGCCCGACCATCTCGGGGCTGCTGTCGAGACCGACCGCGTGCGCTCCCCGCCCGGTCAGCGCGGCGACATGGTCACCCGTACCGCAGCCGACGTCGAGGACGTGCTCGCCTGGCTGGGGGTCCACCAGGTCGAGCAGCTCCCTCCCGTGAGAGGAGACGAACCCGTGCCGCTCGTCGTAGAGGGCGGCGTTCCAGGCGGTGTCGGGCATTCCGCCACCCTAGGCCCCCGTCCGCCCGTCGGGATCGGGTTCCCACCGCGCGGTCCGGAGTCCGCTGGCCCCCGAAGCCCGCGAGCTACCCCGGCCGCGGCGACGTGCTCCCCGGTACGGCGTTCGTCCCCCGGTCGCCGGCTCGGGCGCCGGCACCACCACCCCAGCCGGGGTGATCCCCTCGGCAGGCGGGTGCGCGCGCGACGATCCGGACGAGACGGCGACCGAGCGCCTCGCTCACCGGGCCAGGGCGGCTGGCTCGGCACTCACCCCCTCCTGGCCTCGCGGTGGCGGGGCACGCACACCGGGCCGGGGACGAGCACCGCCACCCGGCCTGACCTGCCCGATCCCGGTTATCAACCATTCGGGTTCTGAATCGATTCCTGGATCGATAATGGATTCCCGAGCTTCTTTCGCATACGCTGCACCCGAATTCAGCGACGCGGGCGCCCACGTCGGACGGGTGGCCGTCGACTAGGAGAAGGAGCCAGCAGCGTGGACAGCGCAGCCGCCGATCGGACCACCACTCCGCATCCCGTGGTCGCCGCGGTGACCCGCCGCATCGTCGAACGCAGCAGCCAGTCCCGGGCCGCCTACCTGGCCCGAACGCGGGCGGCCGCGAGCCAGGGCCCGGTCAGGATGGGGTTGCCGTGCAGCAACCTGGCACACGGCTTCGCCGCGTGCTCGGGCTCGGACCTGCTGGCGTTGCGCGGTGCGGTCAAGCCCGGCGTGGCGATCGTGTCGGCCTACAACGACATGCTCTCGGCCCACCAGCCCCTGGACGAGTTCCCCGCGTGGATCAAGGACTCGGTGCGCCAGGCCGGCGGGGTGGCGCAGTTCGCCGGTGGGGTGCCGGCCATGTGCGACGGCATCACCCAGGGCAGGGACGGCATGGAGCTGTCGCTGTTCAGCCGGGACGTCATCGCGATGTCGACCGGCATCGCGCTCTCCCACGACATGTTCGACGCCGCTCTGCTGTTGGGGGTGTGCGACAAGATCGTCCCCGGTCTGGTCATCGGGGCGTTGTCCTTCGGACACCTGCCGGTGATCCTGGTACCGGCGGGCCCCATGCCCTCCGGGCTCCCGAACAAGGAGAAGGCACGGGTCCGCCAGCTCTACGCGGAGGGGCAGGCCAGCCGCGATGACCTGCTGGCCGCCGAGGCAGCGTCCTACCACTCGCCCGGCACCTGCACCTTCTACGGCACCGCGAACTCCAACCAGCTGCTCATGGAGGTCATGGGCCTCCACCTCCCGGGGTCCAGCTTCGTGCAGCCCGGCACCCCCCTGCGACAGGCGCTGACCGAGTACGCGGGCCGGCGCGCCGTCGCGCTCAGCGCCCTGGGCGACGAGTACACACCGATGGCCGAGGTCGTCAACGAACGCACGATCGTCAACGGCGTCGTGGCCCTGCTGGCGACGGGCGGGTCCACCAACCACACCATGCACCTGGTCGCCATGGCGGCGGCCGCGGGGATCACCCTCACCTGGGACGACTTCGACGAGCTGTCCTCCGTGGTCCCGCTGCTCGCCCGGGTCTACCCCAACGGTCCGGCCGACATCAACCACTTCAGCGCGGCGGGCGGCGTCCCCTTCCTCGTGCGCGAACTCCTCGCGGCCGGTCTGCTCCACGCCGACGTTCCCACCGTGGCCGGGCACGGCCTCGAGCGCTACCGCCAGGAACCGTTCCTCGTCGACGGCGAACTCGTCTGGCGGGACGGCACCGACACCAGCCTGGACCCCGAGGTGCTCCGCCCGGCGACGGATCCCTTCGCCGGCGACGGAGGCCTCCGCGTGCTGCGCGGCAACCTCGGTCGGGCCGTCATCAAGGTGTCCGCCGTGGCGGCCGAACACCGCACCGTCATCGCCCCGGCCAGGGTCTTCGCCAGCCAGGAGGCGTTCACCTCGGCGTTCCGCGCGGGCGAACTCAACACCGACCTGGTGGCCGTCCTGCCCAACCAGGGTCCGAGGGCCAAGGGCATGCCCGAACTGCACGGCCTGACCCCCGCGCTCGGGTCGCTGCTCGACCACGGCCACCGGGTCGCCCTGGTCACCGACGGCCGCATGTCCGGTGCCTCCGGGAAGGTCCCGGCCGCCATCCAGGTGTCCCCGGAGGCCGCCGTCGGCGGTCCGCTCGGTCGGATCCGGGACGGTGACCTGGTGCGGGTGGACAGCGAACGAGGCAGCCTCGAAGTCCTCGTCCCCGACGAGGAGCTGGCGGCCAGGGCCGTCACCGACCTGCCGCCGACCCAGGCAGAATGGGCCGGCACCGGACGGGAACTGTTCGGCGCGTTGCGGGGTTCCGTGGGCCAGGCCGAGCACGGCGCGAGCGTCTTCGCGCCGTGGGGAGCGGAGGCGGCCAGCCCCGCTCCGAGCGAAGTGGAGGCACACCAGTGAGCCAGCCCGGCACCGCGACCGACCTGCTGACCGTCGCGCCCGTCGTCCCCGTCGTGGTGCTCGAGGACGTGGAGCACGCCGTTCCCCTGGCCCGCGCGCTGCTCGCGGGCGGGTTGCCGGTCATCGAGCTGACGCTGCGCACCCCGGCGGCGCTGGAGGGCGTGCGGCGGATCGCCGACGAGGTACCCGAGATCGCCCTCGGAGTCGGCACCGTCACCACGCCGGAGCAGGCTCGGCTCGCCGCCGAGTCGGGCGCCGGGTTCCTCGTCACGCCCGGCGGCACCGAACGGTTGCTCGACGCCGTCGAGGACACCGGGCTGCCCTTCCTCGCGGGGGTGAGCACCGTGTCGGAGGCCCTCCGCCTCGCGGAACGTGGGCACCGGGCGATGAAGTTCTTCCCGGCGGAGGCGGCCGGCGGTGCCGCCTACCTGAAGTCCCTTGGTGGGCCGCTCCCGGAACTCCGCTTCTGCCCCACCGGGGGCATCACGACGCGGACGGCCGCCGACTACCTCGCCCTCCCCAACGTCGGGTGTGTCGGAGGCTCCTGGTTGACGCCCAGGGACCTGCTGGCCGCCGGCGACTGGACTGGCGTCGCCGACCTCGCCAGGGCCGCGGCCAGCCTGCGCACCGCCTAGACGGGCGACGAACGAACGGAACCGACCACCGGACCCGCACCGCCTCCGGGTCCGGTGGTACGGAGCTGGGTACGCCCACGCCCCTGGTGACGCCCCGGCTCCGGCAGGACCTCGCGGGCCGTTGGGGTGGCCGTCCCGCAACGGGGGTCCGGGCGCGGAACGCGCCCGACCGTGCCGGGCCGTCCTCGCGCTCGTGGTCAGGTGCCGGACGTGCTCGCGGCGGCTGACCGTCGCCGGCGCCTCCGGGTCGGCCTCCTGGTTCGGACGCGAGGACAGGTGACGGTGCCCGCCCGCCGGAGCCCTGGTCAGTCGACTTCCGCCGCCCCCGTCCACACCCGTTCACCGTCGACGACATCCTCGGTGGGGGTGAGACCGGCCGCCATCGCCACCCGTTCGGAGGCGCGGTGGGCGGGGTGGATCGTCGCGGAGAAGCGCGGCACCCCCTGCCGGGCGAGCCAGCCGGTCATCGCGCGGGCGGCCTCGGTGGCCAGCCCCCGGCCCTGCCAGGGGACGGCGGTGGTCCAGGCGAGCAGCGCGGTCGCCGGTCCACCCGTCTCCCACCGCACCGTCGCCTGCGCCCAGCCGACGATCCGCCCGGTGCCCCGGTGGCGGGCCGCCCAGTTGCACCAGGCCTCCCCCGGTTCCTCCGGCCCGGCGTTCATCCGGAGGCACCGTTGTCGCCACCGAGCGGCGTCGGCGGGCTGTCCCCCGGTGTACTCCGTGCAGCCGGTCATCGGCGAGCGCCTCGGCCAGCTCGTCCGCGTGGCGGCTGGTGAGCGGTTCCAGGTCGAGGCGCGGGGCGCGGATCGCGCTGGCCACCGGTGCGGCTTCCACCAGGGATCACCCATCTCCTCTCGGGGACGCGTGCCGTCGGGAGACGGCTGGCGTCAGGGGTGGCACCACGGGGAGCCGGACCGGCGCTGCGCGGGGCACCCGGGCCGGTAGGACGGTAGCCGGGAGATCGCGGAACGCGCACCCGGTTTCCCGGAAGGGAGAGGTCGCGAAGGGTGCTGGCCGAGCGCTCGGCTCTCGGTGGCCTCCCCCGCCGGCTCAGCTGGGGACGAGCCGCACGCCCGGGGTACGCGCGAGCGCGGCGGCCTCCGCCAGTGTGTCGGCGACCGGGTAGCCGGTGGCCAGGAGCCGGTCGGGCGCCGTCATCCCGGTGGTCACGAGCACGCACCCCGTTCCCACCTGCCCGGCGGCCGCCGCGTCGTCCAGGACGTCGCCGACGAGCACCACCTCGGAAGGCGGCAGGTCGAGTTCCCGCAGGTGGCGTTCGAGGTGTTCGGCCTTCGAACCGCCGCCGACGTCGACCCGCAGCCCGTCGACCCGGCTGAAGTGCTCGACCAGCCCCAGCTTCGTGATCAGCGGGACCAGGTCGGTGTGGAACCACATGGACAGCAGCGACTGGCTCCGCCCGGCGTCACCCCAGGAGCGGAGCACGTCCCGGGCTCCGGCACCGAGTTCGCAGGTGTGCAGCAACTCGTCGTAGGAGCGGTGGTAGAGGGCGTCGAGTTCCGCCCACTCCACCGGCGACAGCTCACGACCGAGCAGACGCGCGTAGCACTCCTGGAGGGGCCGGGAGAAGACGTCACGCCAGTAGTCCAGTTCGATCTCGTCCCGGCCGTAGAGCCGGCAGACCGCGTTGACGCCGGCCATCACCGCGTGGTTGTCGTCGAGCAGGGTGCCGTTCCAGTCCCACACGATGTGCCGGGTGCCGGTCGTCTCCACCGTCCGCGTCACTGCCGCCCTCCTCGTGGCGTCGTCCTGCTGCTGTCCCGGAACGCGACCCGGCCGAGGCGCGTTCCAGCCGCGTTCCACGCGCCGGGCCGCACGCTACCGGGCTGGCCGGCGCCGCTGCCAGGTCGCGGGCCCTCCCCAGCAGTTCCGGTGTTCGGTCTCACAGCGCCCGCCGGCGGCCCCGACCCAGGCAGCTGGCTGCCCGCTCGTCCGGGCCGCCGACCTGGCACGTCTCGCTGGGTCACCGGAGCTCGGCGCGTCCGGCTCCGGGGAGGGCACCGGGACGGCCGGCCGGCGGGCAGCGCCACCGGTCCGGCTCGCCGCCCCCCGGGCCGGTGTTCTCGCCGTCGCCGACTTCCGACGGCGCGGAGCCGCCGGCCAGGCCGAGCCACGAGGGGGACGTCCGCCGCGTCGGCCCTGGCCGGCCCGCTGGCCGTGCCCGGAAATGCCCGGCAGCGGGGGCATGGCCTCGTGGCCCGTGCTCGGGACGACGGGAGCACCGGGCGGAGCCGGACGAGCGGCGATCAGAAGCGGTCACGCAGCTCGTCGAGCGCCTCCTCCTCCGTTCCCTCCTCAGCCAGCTCCTCGCGCACCACGCGGAAGGCCAGCCCCTGGGAGTAGCCCTTCCTGGCCAGCATCCCGACCAACCTCCGGACCCGGGCCTGGACGTCGACGCCACCCGTGGATCGCATCTTCCGACGCACCAGCTGGCGGGCGCGCTCCTCCTCCGCCTCGCCGTCCACGGTGACCAGCGCCTCCTCGGCGACCTCGGGGTTGACCCCCTTGCGCCGCAACTCGCTGAGCAGTGCCCGCCGGCCCAACCCGCGTTGGGTGTGCCGGGAGTGCACCCAGGCTTCGGCGAAGGCCGCGTCGTCCACCAGGCCAACCTCGTCGAACCTGTCCAGGACAGCGTCCGCGACCTCCTCCGGCACGGCACGCCGGAGGAGCCGGCTCCTGAGCTCGGCCTTGCTGTGCGGCCTGGACGTGAGCAACCGGAGGCAGAGTTCCCGCGCCTGGGCCTCGTCCGGGGGAGGTTCGGCCTGGCGATCGGTAGGTGGTTCGTCAGCGGCGTCGGGACCGCCGACCGTGGGACCACCCATGCTCAGAAGTCGGCCGAGACGGGGGCTTCCTCAGGGTCGTCGAGCTTGGGACCGATCCCCAGCTTCTCCTTGATGCGCTTCTCCAGCTCGTTGGCGACGTCACCGTTCTCCCGCAGGTACCGGCGGGCGTTCTCCTTGCCCTGGCCGAGCTGGTCACCCTCGTAGGTGTACCAGGCCCCCGACTTCCGCAGGATGCCGTGCTCCACCCCCATGTCGATGAGCGAGCCCTCCCGGCTGATGCCGTGCCCGTAGAGGATGTCGAACTCGGCCTGCTTGAACGGAGGCGCGACCTTGTTCTTCACGACCTTGACCCGGGTGCGGTTGCCGACCGCGTCGGACCCGTCCTTGAGGGTCTCGATCCGCCGGACGTCCAACCGGACGGAGGAGTAGAACTTCAACGCCCGCCCACCGGTGGTGGTCTCCGGGGAGCCGAACATCACGCCGACCTTCTCCCGGAGCTGGTTGATGAAGATGGCGGTGGTCTTGGCGGTGTGCAGCGCGGAGGTCAACTTCCGCAGGGCCTGGCTCATCAGGCGCGCCTGGAGGCCGACGTGGCTGTCCCCCATCTCGCCCTCGATCTCGGCGCGGGGGACCAGGGCCGCGACCGAGTCGATGACCAGGATGTCCAACGCGCCGGAGCGGATCAGCATGTCCGCGATCTCCAGCGCCTGCTCGCCGGTGTCCGGCTGGGACACCAGCAGCGAGTCGGTGTCGACGCCGAGGGCCTTGGCGTACTCGGGGTCGAGGGCGTGCTCGGCGTCGATGAAGGCCGCGACCCCGCCGGCCCGCTGGGCGTTGGCCACCGAGTGCAGGGCGACCGTGGTCTTACCGGAGCTCTCCGGGCCGTAGATCTCGACGACCCTGCCCCGGGGCAGGCCGCCGATGCCGAGGGCGACGTCGAGGGCGATGGAACCGGTGGGGATGACCTCCATCGGGGCCCGGCCCTCGTCCCCGAGACGCATCACCGACCCCTTGCCGAACTGCTTGTCGATCTGCGCCAGGGCCAGCTCGAGCGCCTTCTCCCTGTCGGGTGCTGCTGGTGCCATCGGGAATCCACCTCGGGTCGAGTCGTGCGTGGGGTCGTCTTGGGGGCGTGCCACGGCTGCCGGAACCAACCTCCGTGCTTCCGGCTGGCGTGTCCCAGGCTGGCGCCGCCGCTGTCCGCCGGTCGGCGGCCAGGATGGGTCAGCGGTCGGCTGGACGGCTCCGCTCCGCGTCGCGCCGAGCGGCGGCCGAGCGGGTTCCACGCTAGCTCCCGGGTCCGACAACCGTGACGGTCGCGGTGGAGGCGAGCGGCCCGACCAGCACGGCCCAGCCTAGCCGAACAGGTGTTCGATCAACCACAGGAACACGCCATCGAGTGATCGTGGACCGCGCCGCCGCTCCCGAACCCGCCGGCCCGGTGCGCTCGGCCGGCCACCGCCTCCCGCCCGCGTCCCCCACGGGATGCGTCGTCACCCGGACGGGCGGACACTGGGGGCAGCCACCACTGCCTGGCGCTGTCCGCGCACGTCATGAGGAGGCCGCCGTGAGAATGAGCCAGTACCTTCCGGCCAACCACCCCCTGAGCAAGGTGTACCGGCTCGGGGCCGCGCTCGTCGGAGTGGTGATCATCGTGTTCGGTGTCCTCGGCCTGGTGAACCGACTACCGCTGTTCACCACGGAGGGCCAGGACTTCCTGGGACTGTCCAACAACGGGCTGTTGTCGCTGATCTCCCTCGTGGTGGGCGCCGTGCTCATCGGCGCCGCGGTGCGCGGCGGAGCGGTGGCGTCCACGACCACGGCGGTCATCGGGGCCCTGTTCCTGCTGTCCGGGCTGTTGAACCTGGCGGTGCTCAACACCTCGCTGAACCTGCTGGCGTTCAAGATCCCGAACGTCCTCTTCAGCGTCGTGTGCGGGATCCTGCTGCTCTCGCTCGGGCTCTACGGTCGGCTCAGCGGCGGTCTCCCCGAGGACAACCCGTACGTCCGCGCCCGCCACCACGAGCCGCCGAACGCCGACCACTCGAGCGAGATCGCGGCCGATCGCCACCGCCTCGCCCAGATCGACGAGATCGCCAGGGCCGAGGCCGCCCTGGCCAACGGGCACGCCTCCCCCGAGCAGGAGGCGATGGTGCGCGAGGACTCGCGGCACCGGGCCGAGGAGGCCCGACGGGAGGCCTACTCGCACTACCTCGAACACGAACGGGTCGAACGGCAGCGGTTGCTCCGATACGGGCCGCACCGCACCGGCCGACACCGGGCCGGGCTGACCTGACGGAGGTCCGCCGGAGCGGTCAACGGCGCTCCGGCGGCACGTCGAAGGCGTCGCACACCGCCCGCCACGCCTCACGGGGGTTGACGCCGGCTTCGAGCGCGTCGTCGACGGTGCGGCCCCCGAGGGCCGACAGGACGTGGTCGCGGGCCAGCATCTCGGCACGGATCCGGCCGAACTCCTCGGCCATCTGCCTGCGGAAGACGGTGTGTCTCATCCAGCCCAGGTTACCGCCGGGCCAGGTCCTCCCCCCGGGACCGGGTGACGGACCGGACGAACACGACGGATCTGACTTCCCGCCCGGCGGCGGCTAGCCTGGAGGCCGTGTTGGCACTGTTCCAGGGAGACCCGACCGGCCTGTCCTCTCCGGTGACGCAGTTGCTCCTCATCGGGGCGCTCGTCACCTCGATCACGCTCGCCGCCCGGTGGTGGTGGCAGCAGCGCAAGCGCTGACCCACCGCCGGGGATCCCACCCCCAACGCCGGGTGTGGCGCGCCACCGAGCCTCAGGTGTGCCGCAACGAGACGACGACGGCCGTGACCAGCAGCGGCAGCGTGGCGATCCCGACGAGGACGCCGAGCATCGCGAAGGACGCCGCGCTCACGACCAGACCCGCGACGACGGCACCCACCACCCCCGACATGTTCATCATCGTGTCGGACAGCCCCTGGAGCAGGGGGCGGAACTCGCGCCTGGTGGCCTGGGTCAGCGCGAGCGACGCCGACACCAGCAGCGCCGACCAGCCCATCCCGAGCACGGTCAGCCCCGCCGCGAGCTGGGGCGCCTCGTGGTCCGGTGCCATGCCCGACAGGCCCACCCCGGCGACCAGCATCGCCGCCCCCAGCCCCAGCACCGGCACCGCGCCGTGCCGGTCCACCAGCCAGCCGAAGAGCGGGCTGAACGCGTACATCCCCAGGAAGTGGGAGCTCAACACCGCTCCGACCCCGCTCAGGGAGGCACCGCCGTGGTAGAGGTGCACCGGGGTCATCGTCATCATCGCGGTCATCGCGCCGTGCGCCGCGACGACGGCGCCGAGGGCCAACAACCCTTCGGTGGGC
Organism: Actinoalloteichus caeruleus DSM 43889; assembly: GCF_000429185.2. Lineage (GTDB taxonomy): Bacteria > Actinomycetota > Actinomycetes > Mycobacteriales > Pseudonocardiaceae > Actinoalloteichus_B > Actinoalloteichus_B caeruleus. Next base: position 2,814,873 of record NZ_AUBJ02000001.1, read on the forward strand.
AGCCTCCGGAGCTCGACCACCCAGTCCGCCGCGCGTGGCCGCGAGCTGACGCGCACCCCTCCGCTCCCCTGTCCCCCACCCTCGGGTAGGGGACGCACCCCCGCCGGGAGGGAGTCGGGCCGCAGCCAGCGGAGCACTCCGAGCCCCGCCAGGGCGAAGGTCACGGCGACCAGCAGGAAGGGGCCGGCGTCACTGGGCAGGCCGCCGGCGGCGGCCGCGTTCTCGCCGAGGACGGCGAGGTTGGGTCCCACCACCACGCCGCCCGCGGTCGCGAAGACCATGACGGACAGTCGCCGACCTCCGCTGCCGGGTGACGCGGTACCGCCGGGGTCGACGACCGCGTAGCGGGCGGCGAAGTTCGCCGCCGTTCCCGCCCCGAGCAGGAGCATGGCCCCCACCAGGAGCGGCCAACTGCCCACTCCGACGGCGAGCGCGGCCACCACCGCCCCGAGCGTTCCCACCCCGTACCCGGTGGACAGCGACCACCGGCGTCCGCGCCGCGTCGCCATCCGCCCCAACGGCAACGCGATGAGCGCTGCCCCCAGCAGGGTGGTGGCCTGCGCCAGCCCCGCCAACGCCTCGGACTCGGCGAGCCGCAGCGTGGCGACGCCACTCGTGGTCACCCCGATGGCGACCCCGACCCCGGAGAGGATCTGGGTGACCACGAGCACGACCAGAATCCGCCGATCGGCGGGCACGGCTCCTCCTTCGTCGCCGCCGAGCGAAAAACCCTGATGACAGCTCATCAGCCCGCACCACCCGCCATCGACCGACACACGACTACCGACCGCACCCGGGGGATGAGGTGGTACTACTCGATCGTGTCAGCGGCCGTGAGCTGGGAACACGTCCGGCTGTGCGAAGCGGTGGGGCCAGCCGAGGGATCACCCGGAGCGGCGGCGACTACTCCGAGCGACCACGACCGTCGATGGTGGGGACCACTGCCGGCGGACCGGCGGGTCAGGGCTCCAACCCTGGTTGAACGTGGTCCTCGAAGTAGTCGGCGAGCACGTCCGCCGACAGTGTTCCCGGGTCGGCGCTGGAGGTGAGCAGCACACCGACCACCGGGCGGTCGTCGACGGTGAACACGAGCCGACCGACCGACTCCTCGACGGTGGCCCGGTAGCGCCCGCTCAGGCCGTTGCCCGTCCAGTCCGCCTGGACCAGGTCCCCGTCGGAGCCGCCGAGCCAGAGCGTGGCGGTGTTCTCGGCGTCCTCGGTGGAGGGCGCGTGGTTGTAGGCGAGGGTGTGGCTCCGCGTCCCCTCGGCGAACCGGCAGGTCACCAGGACCCCGTCCGGCTGGCCCTCGTCGGTCCCGCTCCCGGGTTCGCACCGGCCCGGGTGGTCGTCGGGTACGGAGCCCGCCAGTTGGCGCATGCACTCGGTGAACCCGTCGTCGTCAACGGGACCGGGCTGGTGGCAGTCGGCGGCCGAGGGCAGGTCCTCGCCCCTGGTGAGGACGACGGCGGCGGTGGCTCCGCCGACCACGGCCACCACGGCACCCAGCGCGAGGAGGACGGTGCCCCGGCCACGACGTCTCGGGGGCGGTGGTGCGCCCAACGGAGGGGGCGGCCCGGGGAGTCCCGGCCCGACGGGACCGACGGGACCGGCCGGCGGTGGGACGGGGAAGCCACCGGTGGGCGGGCCCAGTCCCGGGGCCGGGTGGGGAGCGGTCGGGAGACCCGTGCTGGCGGGTGGGGCGACGGGTGGGGGCGCGGAGGCCTGCCCGGCGGGGCGGACGCGGAGGGCTGGTGCCTCGGTGCCCGGCACGTCCCGGGCACCGAGGGCGACGGCTGTCTCCGGCTGGTCGAGGCTGACCGGCAGGACGCCGGTCCGCTCGGTGATGAGGGTGGCGACGAGCGGGATACGGCTGGATCCTCCGACCAGGTAGATCCCGGCGAGCTCACCGGCGGTGTGCCCGCTGGCTGTCACGGTGTCGACGAGCACGGTCGCGCTGCGCAGGAGGTTGGCCCGCATCAACGCGTCGAGTTCCGCCCTGGTGACGAGGACGTCCGGGAAGGGCTCCGGGAGCGGGACCTCGGTCTGGGAATGCCGCGACAGCGCCTCCTTCGCCGCCCGGACGTCCTCCCGGAGCATCCGCTGGGCTCGTCGGTCGGACGTCGTCCCGGGGCGCAGCAGCCGCTGCCACCGCGCCGGTTCCTGATGGGAGACCTGGCTCCCGACGTGGTCGAGCAGCACCTGGTCCACGTCGAGACCACCGAGGTTGGGCAGCCCGTTCTCGGCGAGGACGACGAACCCGTCCTCGGTCGCCGCCACCACCGCGCAGTCGAAGGTCCCCGCCCCCAGGTCGTAGACGGCGAGCGCCTGCCCCGATGCGAGCGAACGACCGGGGAACGAGGTGAAGTGCGCGGCGGCGGCCACGGGCTCCGGGACCAGCACCAGCCGGCACGTGAAGCCGGCGAGCCGGGCCGCCGAGAGCAACACCGTCCGCCGGTTGGTGCCCCACCTCGCCGGATGCGTGAGCCGCACCTCGTCGAGCTCCTCCCCGCCGAGTTGGCGGCTGGCCTCCTCCGCCACCCTGCGCAGCACCGCGGCCAACGCGTCGGTGACGGTGACGACGGTCGTGCCCAGCAGGAGGGTGCCCTCGTCGACCCGCCGTTTGGGGTTGGGTTCGAACCGGGCCGGGTCGAGCCGGGCGCGGCGCTCGGCGTCCCGTCCGACCACGAGTGCCCCGTCCTCGTCCGCGTACACGGCGGAGGGCATGGTGGCGGAACCGTCGAGTTCGACGACCCTCGGTTCCCGGCCGTGCGCCGAGAGCACGGCGACCGTGTTCGAGGTGCCGAGGTCCACGGACAGGACTCGCACTGCGACTCTCCTCGGGGTTCCAGCCGGTCCAGCGCGGGCTGGTCCGCGTCTGGTCACCCACCCCCTGAGATCACTCGACCAGGGGACGGATCGGGCTCATGCTGCCATGTCACGAGCCGTCCCCGGGGCTGGTGGCCGGGATTCGCGCTCCACGGGTGCCGTGCCCGCTCCCCGCGCCGGACCCCCGGTCCAGGGGTGCTGGTGTCGGTCGGGTCGGTCAGGATGGCAGCGTGCGCGACGGCGAGGACGGAACGACCCGGGGGCCAGCGGCGGACCGGGCGGGAGGGCGGACGTGCTGGACGTCTTCTCCCCGGCGACGGCCGGCTGGTTCCGCGCCGCGTTCGCCACCCCCACCTCGGCGCAACGGGAAGCGTGGACGGCGATCTCCCGGGGGGAGCACACGCTCGTCGTCGCCCCGACCGGTTCCGGGAAGACCCTGGCCGCCTTCCTGTGGGCATTGGACACGCTGGCCACCTCGCCTGGCACCGCCGACGAGGGGGCGGCCTGCCGGGTGCTCTACGTGTCGCCGCTGAAGGCGCTGGCCGTGGACGTGGAACGCAACCTGCGCACCCCGCTGGCCGGGATCGGGCAGACGGCCCGCCGGTTGGGTCAGGACCCACCGGAGATCAGGGTGGGCATCCGGACCGGGGACACGCCGCAGGCGGAGCGGCGGGCCTTCGCGCGCCGTCCCCCCGACGTGCTGGTCACCACCCCGGAGTCCCTGTTCCTGCTGCTCACCTCGCAGGCCCGGGAGTCGCTGCGCGGCGTCACCACGGTCATCCTCGACGAGGTGCACGCCCTGGCTGGTTCGAAGCGCGGCGCCCACCTGGCGCTGTCCCTGGAACGCCTCGACGAGCTGCTCCCGGAACCGGCGCAGCGCATCGGCCTCTCCGCGACGGTCCGGCCCACCGAGGAGGTGGCGGCCTTCCTGGCGGGCGGGCGGCCGGTCCAGGTGGTCACGCCCGGCGACCCGAAACGGATCACGGTGACGGTCGAGGTGCCGGTCGCCGACATGACCGAGCTCGACGGCGGCGGACCAGCCCCGGCTGGCCGCTCCACCCCCGAGGCGGGGGAAGCCGGCCCGGTGGAGGGTTTTCCCGGGCTGGGGGACGACTACCCCGGCGCCGGTGACGTCCGGGCCGCAGGGCCGGTCCGCGGCACCTCCATCTGGCCCTCGGTGGAACGGCGGGTCCTGGACCTGGTGGAGGAGCACCGATCGACGATCGTGTTCACGAACTCCCGACGGCTCGCCGAGAGGTTGACGGCGCGGCTCAACGAACTCGCGGCGGACCGCGCGGCGGAGGCGGGCGGTCCGGTCGAGCCCCAGCCCACGACCCCGGTGTTCCCCGCCGAGGCGGTGGGCGGGTCCGGGATCACCGGCGGGGCACCACCGACGGTGGCCCGCGCGCACCACGGGTCGATGTCGAAGGAGCAGCGGGCCGGGGTGGAGGAGGACCTGAAGGCGGGGCGGCTGCCGTGCGTGGTGGCCACCAGCTCGTTGGAGTTGGGCATCGACATGGGCGCCGTCGATCTGGTCGTCCAGGTGGAGGCGCCGCCGAGCGTCGCGTCCGGCATGCAGCGGGTGGGGCGGGCCGGCCACCAGGTGGGGGCCGTCTCCGAGGGCGTGGTGTTCCCGAAGTTCCGGGGTGACCTGGTCTCGTGCGCGGTGGTCGCCGAGCGGATGCGGGCGGGGCTGATCGAGGCTCTGCGGTATCCGCGCAACCCGCTGGACGTGCTGGCCCAGCAGGTGGTGGCGATGGTGGCGATGGAGCCGTGGACCGTCGAGGCGCTGGCCGGTGTGGTGCGCCGTGCCGCCCCGTTCTCCGCGCTCCCGGACTCCGCCCTGCACGCCGTGCTGGACATGCTCGCCGGCCGGTACCCGAGCGAGGAGTTCGGCGAGTTGCGGCCGCGGATCGTGTGGGACCGCGTCCACGGCGAGCTCCGGGGACGGCCCGGCGCGGGGAGGCTGGCCGTGACCTCCGGCGGCACGATCCCCGATCGGGGGCTGTTCACCGTCACCACCCCGCCCAGCGAGGACGGCAGCGGGTCGAGGGTGGGCGAACTGGACGAGGAGATGGTCTACGAGTCCCGGGTGGGCGACACGTTCCTGCTCGGGACCTCCGCGTGGCGGGTGGAGGACATCACCCACGACCGGGTGATCGTGGTGCCCGCGCCGGGCCAGCCGGCCCGGATGCCGTTCTGGAAGGGCGACACGCCCGGTCGCCCCCTGGAGCTGGGGCGGGCGATCGGCTCCTTCGTCCGGGAACTCGGGGCGGCCGGAGAGGTGGGGGCCAGGCGGCGGGCCACCGAGGCGGGGCTGGACGGGTGGGCCGTGGACAACTTGCTCGCCTACCTCCGTGAACAGCGGGAGGCCACCGGGCACGTACCGGACGACCGCACCGTCGTCGTGGAACGGTTCCGCACCGAGCTCGGCGACTGGCAGCTGGTGGTGCACTCCCCCTTCGGAGGTCAGGTCAACGCGCCCTGGGCACTGGCGATCGGCGCCCGACTGCGGGAGAGGTACGGCACGGACGCCCAGATCGCGCACTCCGACGACGGCATCGTGCTCCGGGTCGTGGACGCGGTCACCGAGGACGGCGCCGAGGTCCTGCCCACCGCGGAGGACGTCCTGTTCGACCCGGCCGAGATCGACGACGTCGTCCGGACGGAGGTAAGTGGTTCGGCCCTGTTCGCCGCCCGGTTCCGGGAGTGCGCCGCGCGGTCGCTGTTGCTGCCGCGCCGTGACCCCCGTCGCCGCACCCCCTTGTGGCAGCAACGCCAGCGGGCCGCCCAGCTGCTGGGGGTGGCGTCGGCGTACGAGCGGTTCCCCGTCGTGCTGGAGACCATGCGGGAGTGCCTGCGGGACGTCTACGACCTGCCGGGGCTGACCGATCTGCTGACGGGTGTGCGCGACCGGCGGATCCGGGTCGTGGAGGTGGAGACGCCCTCGGCGTCGCCGTTCGCCCGCAGCCTCCTCTTCGGGTACGTCGGCATGTTCCTGTACGAGACGGACGCCCCGCTGGCGGACCGGCGCGCCGCCGCGTTGAGCCTGGACTCCGGTCTGCTCGCGGAGCTCCTCGGGTCGGAGGCGATCCGGGAGCTGCTGGACCCGGACGTCCTGGCCGAGGTCGAGGCGACCCTGGCGCGCACCGCGCCGGACCGCCACGTGCGCGACGTCGAGCAGACCGCCGACCTGGTGCGGGCGTTGGGCGACCTGACGGAGGCGGAGGCCGCCGCCCGGGGTGCCCGGCCCGAGTGGCTGCGGGAGTTGGAGGAGCAGCGGCGGGTGATCCGGGTGCGCCTCGCCGGGGAGGAACGGTTCGCCCCGGTGGAGGACGCGGGCCGCCTCCGGGACGGCCTGGGTGTCGCGCTTCCCGTCGGGATCCCGACCGCCTTCACCGAACCGGTGGCCGATCCGGTCGGCGACCTGTTGTCCCGCTACGCGCGGACCAGGGGTCCGTTCACCGCGCTCGCGGCCGCGACCCGGTTCGGGCTGGGGGTGGCGGTGGTGACGGGGGTGTTGGAGCGCCTGGTCGGCACGGGCCGCCTGGTGCGGGGCGAGCTGCGCCCGGTCTCGCTCGAACCGCCGGACGCGGGCGGCTACGGCCAACCAACCGAGTACTGCGACGCTGAGGTGCTCCGCCGGTTGCGCAGGGCGTCGCTGGCGCGGCTGCGCGCGGAGGTCGAGCCGGTGGAACCGGCCGCGTTGGGGCGCTTCCTCCCGCACTGGCACGGCATCTCCAGCCGACCGGGTCGGCGGCCAGCCGGCGCCGAGGACGTGCTGGCCGTCGTGGAGCAGCTGGCGGGGGTGCCGGTGCCGGCCAGCGCCGTGGAGTCCCTGATCCTGCCCGCGCGGCTGCCCGGTTACGTCCCCGCCCTGTTGGACGAGCTGACGGCCTCGGGCGAGGTCACGTGGTGTGGCGCCGGTGCGTTGGCTGGTGGTGACGGCTGGGTCGCGTTGGCACCCACTGAGATCGCGGACCTGGTGTTGCCACCGGTCGCCGAGGAACCGCCCGACGCTCCGGCGCACCGGGCGCTGCTGTCCGCCCTGTCGGGGGGCGGGTTGTTCTTCCGGCAGGTGGCGGACCGGGCGGCGGAGATCCTGCTCGCCGAGGGAGAACCGCTGCCCGACGAGGCCACCCTGGTCTCGGCCCTGTGGGACCTGGTGTGGGCGGGGTTGGTGGGCAACGACACCCTGGCGCCGGTGCGCGCCCTGGTGTCCGGTGGCGGGGCCCGGCACCGGCAGCGGCGACGGGCTCCCCGTGGCCGGTACGCCTCCCTCCGGGCCGGCCTGGCCGGCTCCTCGGTGCCGGCCAGGCCCGGACTGCCCTCCCGCTCGGGGCCCCCTTCGGTGGGGGGCCGGTGGGCACCGGTGCCGGTCAGGGAGGCCGATCCGACTCGTCGGGCCCATGCGAGGGCGGAGGTGCTGTTGGAACGCCACGGCGTCCTGACCAGGGGGGCGCTGGACACCGAGCGGATGCCGGGCGGTTTCGGGGGCATCTACCGGGTGCTGCGCGCGATGGAGGAGGCGGGCCGGTGCCGGCGGGGTTACGTGGTGGAAGGGCTGGGAGCGGCGCAGTTCGCGGTTCCCGGCGCCATCGACCGGTTGCGCTCCTTCTCCCGTCCTGCCGGGGAGGAGCCCGCCGACCGGTCCGTCGTCGTGCTCGCCGCCACGGACCCGGCGCAGCCGCACGGCGCGGCTCTTCCGTGGCCGTCCGTCGTCGGGGAGGGCAGGCACCGGCCAGGGCGCAAGGCCGGGGCCCTGGTCGTGCTCGTCGACGGGGTGGCCACGCTCTACCTGGAGCGGGGTGGGCGGTCGCTGTTGGCCTTCACCGAGGACGAGTTCCCGCTGCGGGCCGCGGCGGGTGGCCTGGCCGGGGCGGTCCGCGCCGGCTGGTTGGACCAGGTGACCGTGTCACGGGCGGGAGGTGAGGCCCCCTGGGGTACCCGGCTCGCCGATCTCCTCGGGGAGGCCGGTTTCCGGGCCACGCCCCAGGGGATGCGGTTGCGGGGCTGACCGGCGGGCGTTCCGCGCCGGGAGCGTGGTGGCCAGTGGGAGTGGCCGTTCCGGCGCTGCCACCCGGCCGGTTCCGGCCAGCGTCGGGAGCGGCGCACCACGTTGCTCCGGACGGCCCTGTCCTGCCCCCCTGCCCCCGGCGCATGGTTGATGCCGCTACCCGCGACATCCGGGACCGGCCGCCGGGCGGCCCGCGCCGGCCCGGCGGGGGCCGCCCGGCGCGACGACGCGCCCCGGCGGTCGCGGTGGTCACACAGCGCAGTTCCCGTCCCGTTCCCGTCCTGTCCGACCCAGGAGGTCACGAACGTGCCCACACAGCGGAACGCTACGCTGCACCCACGGAAACAGCAGCTCACGACACTTTTTCACGCAACGATCCAGCGCTCCCCCAGCAGGGTCGCCCCGATGACGAACCCGGGCACCGGGAGTGATCGGTCGCGGCGCGTCGCCGGCACCGGGAGCCGCATCTGGGGGAGACGATGAGCGTCATCGGCGACGACGGTTGGCACCTCGCCAGGGCGGGCACCGGAGATGCCGCCCAGGGTCCACAGGGTCAACTGCTCACGACCACGATCAGCCAGGAGATCTGCGGAGCCAGCCAGCTCGGCGCCGGCCTCGTGCACATGCCCCCCGGGCACCACTCGCGGGCCCACCTGCACCGGGACGCGGAGTTGATCGTCCACGTGATCGAGGGCAACGCCGTGACACTGCTGGGCGAACGCCTCGAACGGGTGGTCTTCCACGACCCCGGCGACACCCTGTTCATCGCTCCCGGCGTGCCCCACGCGGCCGTCAACCTGTCCCGCTCGCATCCGATCCGAGCGATCGAGGTTCGCGGGGACCAGTGCTTCAACGCGGACGTCGTTCCGCTCCCCGAGCTCGACGAGATCGTCGGCCACGCGGCCACCCGGCTCCAGGACGAGTTCGCCGGGGACGCCCGTCCCACCGAACGGTGAGCTGACCGACCACCTCGCGGGGCCACCGCCTCGGCGGCGTCCCTCGGTGGGACTCCGAGGGCGCCGCGGCGGGGTCAGACCGCCCGCACCCCGTCGAGGGCACCGTGCGGGTCCAGCACGTACTTGCGGCTGGCGCCCCGGTCGAACTCGGCGTAGCCGCGCGGTGCGTCGTCCAGCGGGATCGGGGTGGCGTTCACCGCCTTCGCGATGTGCACCCGGTCGTGCAAGATCGCCATCGCCAGTTGGCGGTGGTACCTCATGACCGGGCACTGCCCGGTGTGCAGGGTGTGGCTCTTGGCCCAGCCGAGCCCGAGGCGGATGCGCAGCGAGCCGTGCCGTGCCTCGCTGTCGACGCCGCCGGGGTCCTCGGTGACGTAGAGACCCGGGATGCCGAGGCTGCCGCCCGCCCTCGTGACCTCCATGACCGAGTTCAGCACGGTGGCCGGTGCCTCACCCGCTCCCGCTTCCTGCGCCTTCGCCTCGAAGCCCACCGCGTCGATCGCCGAGTCGACCTCGGGGACGCCGAGGAGCTCGGCGATCCTTTCGCCGAGTCCACCCTGGGTGAGGTCCACGGTCTCGCACCCGAAGCCGCGGGCCTGCGCCAGGCGCTCGGCGTTGAGGTCCCCGACGATGACGACGGCCGCGCCCAGCAACCGCGCGGACGCGGCGGCGGCGAGGCCGACCGGACCCGCACCGGCGACGTACACCGTGCTGCCCACACCCACGCCCGCGGTCACCGCTCCGTGGAAACCCGTGGGGAAGATGTCGGAGAGCATGGTCAGGTCCAGGAGCTTCGCCAGGGCCTGGTCCCGGTCGCGGAAACGCAGCAGGTTGAAGTCGGCGTAGGGCACCATCACGTACTCGGCCTGCCCCCCGACCCATCCCCCCATGTCCACGTAGCCGTAGGCGCCTCCAGGGCGGGCGGGGTTGACGTTCAGGCAGATGCCCGTCTGGCGTTCCTTGCAGTTGCGGCACCGTCCGCAGGCGATGTTGAAGGGGACCGAGACGATGTCGCCCGGTTGGACGAACTCCACGTCCCGGCCGGCCTCGATCACCTCGCCCGTGATCTCGTGACCGAGCACCAGGTCACGGGGGGCGGTGGTCCGACCTCGGACCATGTGCTGGTCGCTGCCGCAGATGTTGGTCGCCAGGACCTTGAGCACCACGCCGTGCTGGCACTGGCGGCCCACGTTCGCGGGGTCCACCCCGGGGCCGTCACGCAGTTCGAGAGCGGGGAAGTCGATGTCCTGCACCTCGACCTGGCCGGGTCCGACGTAGGCGACCGCTCTGTTCGCACTCATCGTTCTCGCCTCCAACCATGCGGTGGAAGGGGGGCGGCGGAACCACCTCCCGACCTCCAGTGTCCGCCGAGGAGCCGGGTGCGGAGGCGGGCTGGTTCGTTCGCCCGCGTCGTCGGGCCGCCACCGACGAGTCGCGAACAGCGACCCACGAGTAGTCCGAAATATCGGACACCGCGCTTGGCGACCATCTACGGTAAGCGTTTTCAGCGGGCTGGTCAAGGGCGGGCCCTCGGCTGGTGAACCAGGTACGCGAGGGAGACACCGGGACGTTGACCAGGGAAACGAGCCTGATTACCGTATCCGAAATATCGTATGACGTCCGTAGAAACTCCGCATCAACTCGGATACCGACGCTCCCCGTTCCGCTCCAACACCGCCGGCGGGACCTCCCTCCCCCGGCTCCGCCAGCTCGAGGTCAACGTCGACGGAGGTGGCACCTCGCATGCCCGGCACAGCACACGGAGGCCCCACCCTCGCGGTGATCGCCAGGGAGGCAGGGGTCTCCGTACCCACGGTCTCGAAGGTCGTCAACGGGCGCGAGGACGTCGCCCCGCACACCCGGCGGCGGGTCAGCGAGGTACTGGAACGTCGCGGCTACATGCGCCGTCCGGTGGTCCGCGCTCCCCGGGACCGGGTCGGAGGTCCCATCGACGTGGTCATCCACGGCCTGGGCGCCTCGTGGGCGACGACGATCCTGAGCGGGGTGGAGGACGCCGCCTACCGGGTGGGGCTGGACATCGTCGTCTCGGCCGCCCGGACCGGCACCGGGCATACCGGCCGGGGCTGGTTGGACCGGGTGGCCGACCGGGGGACCGCCGGTGTGCTGCTCGTCCTCGTCGAACCCACGCCCTCGCAACGGGAGTGGCTGCGCCACCACCGCATCCCCTACGTCGTGCTCGACCCCGTGTCCGTACCGCCACCGGGTGTCCCCTCCGTGGGAGCGACCAACTGGGCTGGTGGTGTCAGCGCGACCGAACACCTGCTGCGGGCCGGTCACCGGCGCATCGCCGTGGTCAGCGGGCCCGAGGACAGGCTGTGCGGCCAGGCCAGGCTGGCGGGCTACCGGTCGGCGATGGCGGCGGCGGGGTTGCCCGTCCTCCCCGAGCTGATCGCTGTGGGGGACTTCACCCTGGAGAGCGGGCGACGGCGGGCCGGCGACCTGCTCGACCTCCCCGAACCACCGACCGCCGTGTTCGCCTGCACGGACCAGATGGCGTTGGGCGTCTGCGACGCGGCCCGGGAACGGGGACTGACCGTACCCGAGGACCTCAGCGTGGTGGGTTTCGACGACCTGCCCGAGGCCAGGTGGGCACGACCGGCGCTGACCACCGTGCGCCAGCCGCTGAACGAGATGGCCTCGGCGGCCATCGGCCTGCTGGTGCGCCTGATGCGGGGCGAGACCGCCGAGGCGGACCGCATCGAACTGTCCACCTGCCTGGTGAAACGCGCGAGCACCTCGGCCCCGTCCCTCGGTTTCCCGGCTCCTCGCCGGGGAACCCCGACGGGATGATGGTTTCGGTACTGCGGGGCGCGGCGGCCGGCGCTGCCGGGACGACCGCGCTGAACGGCGTCACGTACCTGGACATGGTCCTGCGTGGACGCGGCCCCAGCTCGGCGCCTGAGGAGACGGCGGAAAGGCTGCTCGGCCACGCCGGGGTGGCCGTGCCAGGGAGGCCGGCGAACCGCCGCGACCGCCTCAGCGGTGCCGGCGCCCTGCTGGGGATCCTGACCGGAGTCGCGGTGGGTGCCGCCGCCGGCGCGGCGCGCCGGTTCGGCTGGCGACCATCCCGCACGACCGCCGTCCTGACGACCACGGCGGCGGCCATGACCGCCTCGGACGTCCCGATGGCCGCCCTTGGGGTGTCCGATCCCCGCCGCTGGCGCCCGCGCGACTGGGCGAGCGACGTGCTCCCGCACCTGGCCTTCGGCCTGGCGACCACCTGGACGCTCGACGCCACGTCCCGGGCCTGACCACCGCGCGGCGCGCGGGCCGGCACCAGACACGACCGTGACGACCCGTCAGGAGGGTGCACCCGACATGGCAGACCAGACATTCCGCCACGAACTCGCCCAACAGCTCCGGGTTGACTCGGTGCGTTCCAGCGCCGCCGCCGGGTCTGGCCACCCGACCTCGTCCATGTCGGCGGCCGACCTGATGGCCGTCCTGCTCGACGGCTACCTGCGGCTCGACTTCACCGACCCCGGCAACCCCCACAACGACCACCTCGTCTTCTCCAAGGGCCACGCGTCCCCGCTGTACTACTCGCTGCTCAAGGCCGCCGGAGCCATCGACGACGAGGAGCTGCTGTCCTTCCGGGAGTTCGGGAGCAGGCTCGAGGGCCACCCGACACCGCGCATCCCGCCGACCGACGTGGCCACCGGCTCCCTGGGCCAGGGGCTCCCGGTCGCGGTGGGACTCGCCCTGGCGGGGGCGCGGTTGGACCGGCTGCCCTACCGCGTGTGGGCGCTGTGCGGTGACTCGGAGATGGCGGAGGGCTCGGTGTGGGAGGCGTTCCAGCACGCCGCCTGGTACGGCCTCGACAACCTGACCGTGCTGGTCGACGTCAACCGGCTGGGGCAGACCGGGGAGACGATGCTCGGCTGGGACATGGACGGGTACGCGGCCCGCGCTCGCGCCTTCGGCTGGCACGCCGTCGTCGTGGACGGCCACGATCTCGCGGCCGTGGACGAGGCGTTCGCCGAGGCGGTGGCCACCACCGGGCGTCCCACCGCCGTCCTCGCGCGCACGGAGAAGGGCCACGGCGTCCGGGCGGTGGCTGACCAGCCCGGACGGCACGGCAAGCCCCTCGACGATCCGGAGGGTGCCGTGCGGGAACTGGGCGGTGAGCGGAACCTCGGCGTCCGGGTCGCGGCCCCGGAGAACACCGGGACTCCGCACCGCTTCCCCGTCGGGGAGGCGACCCCACCTCGGTGGGAGGTGGGGGAGGAGGTCGCGACGAGGCTCGCCTACGGGGAGGCGCTGACGGCTCTCGGCGCGGCCAGGGGCGACGTCGTCGCGCTCGACGGCGAGGTCTCCAACTCCACCCATTCCGAGCTGTTCGCCCGCGCGCATCCCGACCGCTACTTCGAGATGTTCATCGCCGAGCAGCAGATGATCGCCGCCGCCGTGGGGATGCAGGCTCGGAACTGGGTGCCGTTCGCCTCCACCTTCGGCGCTTTCCTCAGCCGGGCGTACGACTTCGTCCGCATGGCCGCGGTCTCACGGGCCGACCTGCGGCTCTGCGGCTCGCACGCCGGCGTCTCCATCGGGGAGGACGGTCCCTCGCAGATGGCGCTGGAGGACATGGCCGCGCTGCGAGCCGTCCACGGGAGCGCCGTCCTCCACCCCTCCGACGCCAACCAGGCAGCCCGCCTGGTGGAGGCGATGGCCGACCGCCCCGGCATCAGCTACCTGCGCACCCTGCGTGGGAAGACACCGGTGCGGACGCCGCCGGACGAGGAGGTCAGCATCGGCGGTAGTCGGGTGGTCAGGGCCACCGACCACGACGATCTGACGATCGTCGCCTGCGGTATCACCGTCGACGAGGCCGAACGGGCCGCCGACGTGCTGGAAGCCGAGGGCGTGCTCGCCAAGGTCATCGACTGCTACTCGGTGAAGCCGATCGACACGGTCACCCTGGCCGCGGCGGCATCGGAGAGCAGGGCGGTGATCACGGTGGAGGACCACTGGCCGGAAGGCGGGCTGGGCGAGGCGGTCCTCAGCGCACTGGCGGGAGTGGCCGACCGGCCACCGGTCCGCGTTCTCGGTGTGCGCGACATGCCGGTCTCAGGCAGTCCGGCGGAGCTGACGCACGCCGCGGGCATCGACGCGGACGCCGTCGTCGCGGCGGCACGTCACCTGCTCCGCAACCCGAGCCCCACCGTCGTGGGCTGACCGCCCTGAGCGCGGGGCCCCTCAGCCGCTCCGCCTGCCGACGAGTGCCTCCGCCACGCCGATCAGCAGCACCGACGCGACGACCGCGGCGATGAAGCCGAGGATGTTGAGTTCGAAGATGTCGCCGGTGCCCAGCAGGCTGGCGATGGTGCCGCCGATGACCGAGCCCACCAGTCCGAGTCCGAGGGTGGCCAACAACCCGAGGTTCTGCCTGCCCGGCTTCACGAGCCGGGCGAGGGCTCCGATGATGAGGCCCGCCACCAGGAAACCGATCATGGTCCGCTCCGTCCCACGTCCTCGCGTCACGTGACGTGCCGCTCCTGCGGGGGCAACGGACCAGGACCACGTCTGGTTCCGCCCGGACCCCTGCTCGGACGGAACCGCGCCACCAGGAGGGGCACCCGGGAGTCGGGCGGGAGGACCACCGGGGCCCTCGGCCCGGGGCCGGCCCGCCGAGGTCGCCCCTGCCCGGCCTCGGGCGGCCCGTGACGGGCGAGGGAGGTCCCGGTGGCCACCGCCGGGGCGCGTTCCCGCCCTGGGCGGACGCCACCCCCGGTGTCCGGCGATTAGCCGGGGTGGGCGGCGGGAACCCCGAGGGCATGGGCAAACAGATGGAAGGCGACAACACCCAACGCCGGAACCGGGCCCGCCAGGCCAGGGCCGAGGGCACCACGCCGAGTCATGCCCAGGTCACCTTGGGGGCGTCCAAGGCATCGGAGCACCTGCCGCACCACACCGGGCACGCGGAGCGGCAGCGGTCCCCCGAACGGGGGAAGCAACGCAGTGAGGTGGACCGGGGCCTCCGCAAGCGCGCCCGCTGACCCGCTCCCCCGGAGGTCGCGGCGGAACCCGGGGCTGGTCGTGGTCACGGCCCGGTTCGGACTACTCGGCGGCAGGAACTGCGGCGACCGCCTCGACCTCCACGAGTTGGTCGTCGTAGCCCAGGACCGCCACCCCGAGCAGCGTGCTCGGCGGGTCGTGCTGGTGTTCGGCGAAGGAGTCCCGCACCACCTCCCAGGCGGTCACCAGGTCCTCCTGCCGAGTGGAGGCCACGTAGACGGTGGTGCGCACGACGTCGGCGAGCCCGGCTCCGGCCTCGCCGAGGGCGGTGGCGAGGTTCGCCATCACCCGCCGGGCCTGCCCGGCGTAGTCGCCGACGGCCACGGTGCGGCCCTCGGCGTCGAGCGGGCAGGCGCCCGCCGTGTAGATCAGTTCGGTTCCTGGAGCGACGGTCGTGGAGTAGGCGTACTCGGCCACGTCGGAGAGGGTGGACGAGCGGTTCAGGCGCAGGTGTGCTGGCACGGGCGAACCCTAACCGCCCCGGCGCGGCTCCCGCGACCGGATTTCGCCCGAACCGGACCTCCGACGCGGATCGGCGTCCCCCCGCGCGGCGAAGGCCACCCGGGCGGCGCCGAGGAGGCCGCCGTCGCGCGAGACCTCACCCGCACGCACCAGGAGTCCCCGGAGGAAGGGCAGGCGGGCGTAGCCCGCCAGGTGCTCGCGCAGCGGGGCGAACAGCAGCGGCCCGGCCTGGGCCACGCCGCCTCCCACCACCGCGACCCGTACCTCCGTCAACGCGGCGGCGGACACGATGCCGGCGGCGAGGGCGCGAGCGGCTCGGTCGAAGGCCGCGACCGGGATCGGCTCGCCGGACCGCGCCGCTCCGGCGAGGTCCTGGGCGGTGGCCGTCCCCGGTCCGGACCACCCCTGGTCCCGGGCCCAACGCACCATGGACGGCCCACTGGCGATCGACTCGACGCAGCCGACCGAGCCGCAGGCACAGGGGTCGCCGTCCACGTCCACCACGACGTGCCCCAGGTGGCCGGCATTGCCCGAGGGGCCGGGGAGCAGTCGCCCTCCCGAGACCAGCCCGCCGCCGACTCCGGTCGACACCACCAGGCAGATCGCGTCGTCGAACCCTCGAGCGGCCCCGAGCCAGTGCTCCGCGGCCGCGTAGGCCGGGCCGTCCCCGCACAGCAGGACCGGGCGGCGGCCGCCGAGCAGTGACCGCACCCGGTCGACCAGGGGGAACCGCCGCCAGGCCGGGATGTTGACCGGGCTGACCGCTCCCTCCGCCAGGTGGACCGGCGCGGCGCTGCCGATTCCGACGACCTCCACCCTGTCGGCGTCCGGAAGCGCGAGCAGCCGCCGCACCAGTCGCTCCACCGCCTGGAAGACGTCGTCGGCGTCGGCCCTGGCCCCCGGGGTGTCCTCCCGGTCGGTGGCGAGTACCGCGCCGTCGCCGGTCACCAGGCCACCGGCGATCTTGGTCCCTCCGACGTCGAGCGCCAGCGCCACCTCCCCGCCGCCGTGCCGGTCCCCGTCCGCGACGAGCAGCGTGTCCCCCACCGTTGTCGCCTCCTCGCTCGCGGCCTCCGGACACGCCCCGTCGCCCTCGGGAAGGCCGTTGACATCGTTGTCGGTTCCGGTTCGCCCCCTGCCCTCCGGCGACGGCCCGGGGCCGGAACGCGACCGAGCCTAGGGAGGCCCGACGGGAACCGGCAAGGCGTCCGCCGGACCCGGTGGCGGACCCGGCGGACGCTGGGGCGGCCGGCACGCCTCCCCGGGTGTGGCCCCGCCGGGCGGGGGAAGCACGCCGCGGCCCTCCGGGAGGGTCGGCGGCCGGTGGGGCGGGGGCGGTGGTCGGTCACCGTGGCGGTCACCGCCGGCGGACGGAGGGGTCACCACCACCCTCCGTGCACCGGGCACAGGGGACGGTGGCGGTCGACCAGCGTCCACCCTGGACATCCCGGTCCACCGGCACCGCCTTGACCGGCCAAGACTCGCGCCCGTACGCTGGTCGCGGGATACGGTTCCGTTCCTTGGGTGGCGCTGTCGAGCGCGACGCGGCCACAGGGGGTCATCACATGTCGCAGCGTGCCGTCGTGTCGGCAACCCTGGTCGACGTCGCGAAGGCGGCGGGCGTGTCCTTGGCGACCGCGTCCAGGGTCCTCAGCGGAAGCCCCCGCAAGGTCCGGGAGGACCTGCGGGAGAGCGTGGTGCGCGCCGCCCACGAGCTGAACTACACGGCGAACGCCCAGGCCCAGGCGATGGCCCGAGGACGCACCGACGTCGTCGGGTTGATCGTGCACGACATCGCCGACCCCTACTTCTCCTCCATCGCCGCCGGGGTGATGCGCAGCGCGGAGGAGAATCAGCTGATCGTGACGATGTCGAGCACGATGCGGCGCCCGGAACGGGAGATCCAGTACCTCTCCGCGCTCCGGGGCCAACGCGCCAGGGCGGTGGTCCTGGCCGGCAGCCGGGTGACCGACCGGGGCCTGGTGGAGCGGCTCTCCGCCGAGCTGGAGAAGTTCCAGGCCATCGGTGGGCGCGTCGCGCTGGTCAGCCAGCCCCGCCTCCAGGTCGACACCGTGGTGTTGGAGAACCGCGCGGGTGCTCGCTCGCTGGCCGGGGCGCTGCACGAACGCGGTTACCGCCGGTTCGCGGTGCTCGCCGGTCCTCGCAACCTCGTCACGGCCCGCGACAGGCTGACCGGGTTCCGGGAAGGCCTCACCAGGGTCGGGGCGCCGCTCGCTCCCGACCACGTGATCCACGGCGACTTCACCCGCGACGGCGGGTACTCGGCAGCCGAGGAACTCCTCGCCACCAGGGCAGAGGTCGACTGCGTCTTCGCGGTCAACGACGTGATGGCCGTCGGCGCGATGGTCGCGCTCCGGGACCACGGTGTGCGCCTCCCGATCGAGGTCGGGGTGGCCGGTTTCGACGACATCGCCACCCTCCGCGACGTGACCCCGGCGCTGACCACCGTCCGGGTGCCCCTGGAGCGGCTCGGCGCCACGGCCGTGGACCTGGTGCTCGACGAGCAGCAGACGGACCGGCCGCGGGTTCGACGGGTACGTGGCGAGGTCGTCCTGCGGGACAGCACCCCACCCCGGTCGGTGGGCTGACCCCTTCCCGCCACGAGGGCCCTCGCCCGGTGCCGGGACACGACCGGCGCGGTGCCACACCACGCACCGCCCGCCGCTGGAGCCGGGGACCGGTCGGCGGCCTCGGGCCTCCCCCGGGGGCGAGGAGCGACCGGGCACTGGCAGGCCGGGCCGGTGAGCGTTGTCCGACCGTCGGCCCCGGGTTACGGTCCCCCCGTTGTCCCACTTGACGATCGAAGGGTGCCGATGAGAGCCGAAGCCGTCTCCGACCCCGTGACCCACCACGGCGAGGGGCCCGTCTGGAACCCCGCGACAGGCCGACTCCACTTCGTGGACATGCTCGCCGGCGACGTCCTGACCCTGGCGGCCGACGGCGGGATCACCCGGACGAGGGTGGGCTCGGTCGCGGCGGTGGTCCGCCCGAACCGGTCGGGTGGTCTCGTGCTGGCCATCGACCGGGGGTTCGCCGTGCTGCCCGAAGGGGCGGACGAACCGTC
The DNA here is from genome assembly GCF_000429185.2 of Actinoalloteichus caeruleus DSM 43889. GTDB lineage: Bacteria > Actinomycetota > Actinomycetes > Mycobacteriales > Pseudonocardiaceae > Actinoalloteichus_B > Actinoalloteichus_B caeruleus. Next base: position 2,833,255 of record NZ_AUBJ02000001.1, read on the forward strand.
GCGCCTGCCCGAGCTGTGGTCGGACCCGGGAGTGCGGATGAACGAGGGGGGCTGTGACCCGCAGGGGCGTTTCTACGCCGGCTCGATGGCCTTCGACGCCACACCGGAACGGGGCACGCTGTGGCGTCTGGACCCGGACGGCGGCACGCACCGGGTGCTCACCCCGGTGACGATCTCGAACGGGTTGGTGTGGAGCCCGGACGGCCAGCTCGTGTACTACGTCGACACGCCCACCGGCCGGGTCGACGTCTTCGACTTCGACGCCGCCCGAGGTGAGTTCCTGAACCGCCGGCCGCTGGTCGAGATCCCGGAGGAGCACGGGTCGCCGGACGGCATGGCGATCGACGCCCACGGCCGGTTGTGGGTGGCGATGTGGGGCGGGTCGGCGGTGCGTTGCTACTCGCCGGAGGGCGAGCTGGAGGCCGTCGTCGAGGTCCCGGTCCGCCAGGTGACGGCCTGCGCCTTCGGCGGCCCGGACCTCGACCAGTTGTACGTCACCACCTCCCGCGACGGGCTGGCGGACCCGGAACCGGCCGCTGGCGCGCTCCACCTCGCCGACACCGGGGTCCGAGGCCTGCCCGTCCACTCCTTCGCGGGCCTCGACGAGGGTGTCCTGCCGGGCTGAGGGCGGTCGGCACCCGGGGCGCGTGGGCGGTGGCCAGGAGGGGCACCGCCCACGCCTCCCGCTCAGCCAGCGGTGTCCCGCTTCTCCCAGCCCTCCTTGAACAGGTTGAAGTTGGCCTGCTGGCGCGGGTGTTCGGCCACCGCGTCCAGATCCAGTTCCACGCCGAGACCGGGCCCGGTGGGCAGGGCGAAGTAGCCGTCCACCACCTCGGGGTTGCCCGGCGCGACCTGCTTGACGAAGGAGTCGGCGAAGTCGTTGAAGTGTTCCTGGATCTTGAAGTTGGTGGTGCAGGCCGCCAGGTGCAGGTTCGCGGCGGTGAGCACCGCTCCACCGACGTTGTGCGGGGCGATGAGCACGTGGTGCGTCTCCGCGGTGGCGGCGAGCTTCTTGGTCTCCAGGATCCCGCCGAAGTGGGAGATGTCCGGCTGCACGATGTCGGCGGCCTGGAGCGCGAACAGCTGGCGGAACTCGTGGCGGGTGTGCAACCGCTCGCCCGTGGCCACCGGGGCGTTGGCCCGCGCGGCGAACTTGGCGAGCGACTCGATGTCGTCCGGCGGGACCGGCTCCTCCAACCAGGCCGGGTCGTAGGGCTCGAGGAGCCGGGCGAGCCGGGAGGCGGTGGCCGCCGTGAAGCGGCCGTGCATCTCGACCAGCAGTTCCACGTCCGGGCCGACTGCGTCGCGGACGGCCTCGACCAGGGAGACCGACCGCATCGTCTCGGCGTGGTCGAGTTCCATGGTCCCGGGGCCGAACGGGTCGAACTTGAGCGCCCGGTACCCGCGCTCCACCACGGTCCTCGCCGCGGCGTGGAACTCCTCGGGGGAACGCTCGACGGTGTACCAGCCGTTGGCGTAGGCCTTGATCCGGTCGCGCACGGCTCCACCCAGCAACCGGTAGACGGGCTGGCCGAGGGCCTTGCCGACGATGTCCCAGCACGCCATCTCGACGCAGGCGATACCGGACATCACGATCTCGCCGGCCCGCCCGTAGTCCAGGTTGTACATCCGGTGGACCAGGGACTCGATGTCGAAGGGGTCGGAGCCCACCACGTGGTTCGGCGCGGCCTCGGTGAGGTAGCCGATGAGCGCGTCGGTGTGGTTGAGCATCCGGGCCTCGCCGACGCCGGTGAGGCCCTCGTCGGTCTCGACCACCACGTAGGTGAGGTTCCGCCACGGCGTGCCCAGTACCACGGTGCGAATGTTGGAGATCTTCACTGTGCCGTCCCTGTCATCCTTGCCGTCCTTGTCATGGGGTTCACCCCGCCGTCCGCGCCTGCTCGCGGGATCACTCGGGCGCGGGCAGACGGGTCAACGGGCCGATGTCGCGGGCGCCGCGCGGTGACGCCTCGGCCAGGAGCCCGTGGCGGTCCAGCAGGGCCATGCCGAGCTCCGCGCGTCGGACCCGTTCCCTGCCGCTGCGCACCGCCACGTCCCGCAGGTGTTCGCCGACCGGGTAGATGTCGGGCGCGTTGCGGAGCCCGAACTTCAGGTACACCGGCGCCACGGTGCGGACGAGTTCCGGCGCCTCGAAGTGGCGGACGAAGCCGCCGAGGTTGTCCGGGGACTCCACGTAGAGGTCGATGGCGGCGCGTCCGGCGGCCCGGATCGACGCCAGCTGCGCCAGGCTCAGGTCACCTGGCACGTTGATGGAGTCGGCCCCGATGCCCTCGAACAGGGCGAAGGACGCCGGGTTGGCCGGTCCGATCAGGGCGGACACCTTGAACCGGGTGTCGGCGGGGAGGCTGCCAGCCAGGCGCAGCCGGTGCAGCGTCCACAACACCCCCTCGTCGCCGACCAGGAGCGAGCGGACGCCGAGCTCCACGGCTCGCAGGGCGTCGTCCACGCAGTAGCGGAGCTGGTCGCCGCCGCGCGCCCGGGTTCCCAGCCCTCCGGCCGAGGTGTACCGGCCGGCTCCGGTGTCCCAACTGGCCCTCGGGCCGAGGAAGAGGCACAGTTCGACCTGGGCGCGGTCGCACATGTCCAGCATCTCGGTGATCTCGTTGTCGCTGAGCATCATCACGCCGCTGCCCTGGCTGACGCGGTGGACGAGCAGCCCTCGTGCCTCGATCTCGTCGAGCACGGCGGCAAGCGGCCCCGGTCCCTCCACCGAGGGAATCTCCACGCGGAACGCGCCGCCATCGGGGAACCGCACCGGGGAGGCGGGCGGTGCGGGTTCACCCGCACCGAAACCCAGCCCCGCGACCAGCGCTCGCCCCGCCGAACCGTGATCTGCCGGTTGTCCCTCGTTCGCTGCCACCACACCATCCCGTCGGTCTTGTGCCGTCCTCGCACGCCGGGTCGCGCCGCAGGATCCGGCGCCCGTCGGACCCGTCGGGGAGACCTCTTCGGGCGGCCCACACTCGACGGTTGTCCGAAATCACGTACACACTCCGTATCTACGAACAAAAACTACGGCCTCGTTATCAGTACCGTCAAGAGTGGCCCGGGTCGGGAAGTTCGCGAGTTCGAGCAGATATTTCGGCAGGAAGTGGCCGGTCGATCCCCCTCCTCCACCCCCTCTCCCGGTGTTAGGGTGAACGGAGATTCCCGATAGCGTCCAGCATTTCGGATATCGTCCGGCGGGAAACGACACGATGTGGCCAGACTCGGCAGGGAGGAAGTCCGAGGTGACCGAGGCGAGTACGGCGGAGTCGGCGACCTGGCCAGGAGGGAGGCCCCCCACCGTCGCGGTGGAGGTGCTCGGGCCCGGCCAACACCGGCTGATCGAACACGCGCCGCCCGAGCCCGGGCCGGGGGAGGCGCTCGTCGAGGTGGCGGCCGCGGGCATCTGCGGATCCGACGTGGAACTCTTCGAAGGCCGCCGACCGGCCGAGATCGTGCGTTACCCCGTCATCCCCGGCCACGAGTGGGCCGGTTCGGTGTTGGCGGTCGGCCCCGACGTGCGGCACGTCCGCCCCGGCGACCCGGTGATCGCCGAGGGGTTCAGGTCCTGCGGTGTCTGCGCCCGGTGCAGGGCGGCGGAACCCACCCTGTGCACCGCGGAGTACGCGGAGACGGGTTTCACCCACCCGGGCGCCTTCAGTCACCGGGTGCTCGTGCCCGCGCGGCTCGTCCACCGCCTGCCCGACCCCTTGCCGCCGGGAACCGAACTCGAGCACTGCGCGCTGCTGGAGCCCGCCGCCTGCGTGGCCGCCGGGCTGCTCGCCGCACCTCCGCTCGCCGGCGGCCACTTCGCCGTGCTGGGCACCGGCACCCTCAGCCTGCTGGCGGTGCAGATGCTCGCCGCCCACCGGCCGGCCTCGCTGACCGTCGTCGGCCGCCGCGCCCACCAGTTCCCCCTCGCGGAGCGGTTCGGCGCGACCCGCTGCCTCCTGGGCGAGGAGGTGTCCTCCGCCGCCGGCACCGCCGACCTCGTCTTCGAGGCCACCGGGGCCGCGAGCGTCGTCCCGACGGCCTTCGACCTCGCTCGTCGGGGCGGCACCGTGGTGTTGGAGGGCATCGCCGGCACGGGCGAGATCGCGATGGACCCGGACGTGTTCGCGTTGAAACAGCTGACGGTCCTGGGCGTGTTCGGTGCGAGCCCGGCAGCCTGGGCCCACACGATCGGCCTGTTGGCGGCGGGTGTGCTCGACCTGGCCCCCCTCGTCTCGCACCGCGTGCCGCTCAGCGGATACGAACGCGCGCTGGACCTGCTGCAACGACGACCGCCGGGCCTGGGCAAGATCCTGCTCGTGCCGGACGCCACGGCCTGATCCGCGACCAGACGCACCGCCCCGGAGCGGAACCCCGCGCCGGGCGACTCCAGGCTGACCGGACAGCCGCCACGGAGCACCCATGTCGACAGCGCACGAACTGAGGAGGACGACGATGCCGAGCACCCGCGCGCTCACCGGTGCCAACCTCATCGCCGGTGAGGAGAGCACCGAGGGGCCGGCCGATCTGCGGCAGACCCGCCCGGCCACCGGTGAGCAGGGCCCCGCCTTCCACCAGGCGACGGTGGCCGAGGTGCGTGCCGCGACCGCGGCCGCGGCCCTGGCCGCCCCGGTGTACGCCGCGACCCCGGCGACGACCCGGGCCGAGCTGCTGCGGCGGATCGCGACCGGGATCGAGGGGGCCGCCGACGAGCTGGTCGCCGCGGCGGACGAGGAGACCGCGCTGGGCGAGACCCGGTTGCGCGGCGAACTGGCCAGGACGAACGCCCAGCTCCGCATGTTCGCTGACCTGATCGCCAGCGGCGCCCACCTGGACGCCACCATCGACACCCCTGACCCCTCCGCGATCCCGCCGCGCCCCGACCTGCGCCGCCTCCAGGTCCCGCTCGGGCCGGTGGCCGTCTTCAGCGCCAGCAACTTCCCGTTCGCCTTCTCGGTCGCCGGCGGTGACACCGCCTCGGCGTTGGCGGCGGGCTCCCCCGTCGTGCTCAAGGCGCATCCCGCGCACCCGGCGACCTCCGAGCTGACCGGGCGGATCGTCGTCGAGGCCGTCGCGGACTCGGGTCTCCCCGCCGGTGTCTTCGCCCTGCTGCACGGTGCGGGTCCCGAGGTCGGGCAGGCCCTGGTCATCGATCCGGCCGTCAAGGCCGTCGGGTTCACCGGGTCGCTCCGGGCCGGCCGGGCACTGCACGACGCGGCGGCGGCGCGACCGGAGCCGATCCCGGTGTACGCCGAGATGGGCAGCACCAACCCCGTCCTCCTCAGCGAGGCGGCCGTCGCCGCGAGGGCCGAGGAGATCGCGGCCGGGCTGGCGCAGTCCTTCACGATGGGCAACGGGCAGTTCTGCACCAAGCCGGGGATCGTGCTGCTCCCCGCCGGTGCGGCGGAGTTCGAGTCGGCCTTCACCTCCGCCGCCCAGCAGGTCAGCCCCGGCACCCTGCTCTCCCCGCAGATCCAGCGGGGGCTGGCGGCCCAGCTCGCCGAGACCCGGGACCTCGACGGGGTGGACGTGCTGACGGAGGTGGTCGCCGACGGAGGGGGCCTGCGCTCCCCGGTGGTGGTGCTGCGCACCGACGTCGCCGGCTACCTGCGCCACGAGCAGCTGCGCGAGGAGCACTTCGGGCCCGTCGTCGTCCTCGTGGAGTACGGCTCCACGGAGGACGTCCTCGCCGCGCTGGCCGAGGTGCCCGGCAGCCTCACCGCGACGGTGCACGCCGAACCCGGCGAGGAGGACCGGCTCGCCGAGCCGATCGCCCGGCTGGTGGCGCTCAGCGGTCGCCTGGTCTGGAACGGGTTCCCCACCGGAGTGGCGGTCAGCTTCGCCCAGCAGCACGGCGGGCCGTACCCGTCGACGACCGCCGCCTGGTCGACCTCGGTCGGCACCTCGGCCATCCGCCGTTTCCAACGACCGGTCGCCTACCAGGCCGCGCCGGCGGCGGTGCTCCCCTCCGCCCTGCGGAACGAGAACCCGGACGGCATCGTCCGGCTGGTCAACGGGCGGGTCACCACGGACCCGGTGACCGCCGAGTAGCCTGTCCCGCGCGAACACCGCTGGCTCCCGGCACTCGAACCGTTCCGTGCCGGGGCCGGCGGCGGCCGAGGTCCGACGGTCCGGGCACCGGACCCCCGGTCCGCCCACCGTTCGATCCCGGGTCGCCGGCGGAGCGGTCCCGCTCCGGCCCACCCCACAGCCACGAGGAGACCAGCGGCGATGCCCCGACTCGTACCGGCGGTCATGCGCGCCGCCGATGTCCTCGAACTGTTCCTCGGAGAACGAAGCTCGCTGTCCGCGCCGGACATCGCCGCCCGGCTCGGCCTGCCGAGGTCCACCGCGCACGAACTGCTCAACACCCTGGTCAGCCGTGGCTACCTGGCCAGGCGACCGGGCAAGGACGGGGTGTACAAGCTGGGGCCCCGACTGTTGGAACTGGGTGCCCGCTACCAACAGGACCTGGACCTGGCCGTGGAAGGCGAGGCCGTCACCCGGCGCGTCGCCGCGGAGTGCGACGAGACCGTGCACGTCGCCGTGCTGGACGGCGCGGAGGTCGTGTACGTGTGCAAGATCGACTCGACCCACTCGGTCCGGATGATCTCCGCCGTCGGGCGGCGGCTGCCCGCGCACTGCACCGCCGTCGGCAAGGTGCTGCTCGCGGGACTGCCGGCCGACCGGCTCGACCAGCTCCTGCGGGAGCAGGAGCTGGTCGCCCTGACGCCGAGGAGCATCACCTCGGCCGCCGCGCTCCGCGCCCAGCTCGGCGAGGTGCGCCGGACCGGCGTCGCCTACGAGATGTGCGAGTCCAACCCCGATGTCGGATGCGTGGCAGCGCCGGTGACCGACTACTCGGGCGAGTGGGTGGCCGCGATGAGCATGTCGGTGCCGACCATCCGCCACGGCGAGGCCGCCTGGCAGCGGTGGGAGAAGCTGATCCGCGACGGTGCGACCGAGTTGTCCCGGCGGCTGGGCAGCGCGGTCCGCTGAGGGGTCCGCTGAGGCGGGCGGCACCGGACCCGCGCCAGGGCCGACCGTGGAGCCCACCGGAGGCCGTCGGCCCCGCTCGGGTCAGCACCGAGGGCAGATCATGCCCCCGCCACCCTGCACGGGGATCATGGGTCCACCGCAGGTGGGGCAGAGGCTGTCGCCGTGCCAGCGGCAGTGACCGCCGCCGGGGCACGGGCAGGGGGTGCGCTCAGCGGAATCCATCTCACTCCTCAGTGGTCGAAGGGGCACTGGTCCGCGGCGACCGCGTCCACGTACACCGTGGTGCGCCCGCCTCCGACCGCCGGCCAGGAGCAGATGATCGAGTCCCCCCGCTCGGCGACCTTGAGATCGCGGAACCACGCGACGTCGAGGAACTCGGTGTCGGTCGTGCGAACCCACCGTTCGCCGAACCGGACGAGTTGGGGTTCGCCCTCCGCCGCCCGATCCCGGATCCACTCGGCCACCTGCTCGGGGCTGCGGAGCACCTCCCGGGGCGGCAGGTCGGAACGGTCGAGGCACAGGGACCCCGCACCGAGGTAGGCGTGCCAGTGCAGTCCCTTCTCCTCCCATTCCGTGCCCGCGAGCATGTCCTCGAACCTCACGACGGGATACCTCCAGGTGTGCGGACACCGGTCGCCGGCGCCCGACGGGGACCCGCGTGGACCTCCCACCGGACCGGCATCACGGTCGCGGTTCGCATGGGCCCGAGCGAAACGGGCGGCGCTCGTCGTGGTGCCCACCGAACGCCCCACATCATGTGCCGTACCCCATTCCTGGTTCACATCGGGGTGAGGATTCGGCCGCGAGCGGTCACCGAAGCGCAAGTGGACAATTCAACGACAAACGTGGACGTCGTCGTCGCCCCAGCGATCGCGAGCGCGGGAGCACGGGTCGGCAAGGAGAACACGAATTCCTCTCGCCCACCGGAGCCAGCCGATCGTCACGCGGACACCCTGGAGAGCGGTTCCGCGCGACCGTTTCCGCGCGGCCCGCGAGGCCCCCGTGCCGCCTCGTCCTGGAACGCTCGGGGCCGATCCGACCCCGAGCCGGAATCCTGGAGCCCACTCCAGGGCACGAGGCCCCTGACCAGGTAGGATTCACCCCGTCGCCATGCTCGTCGCACCCCCCGGCACGCCGGACCGCCACGACCCCCACCGCCCGCCGGCGACCCGGGAAACGGTGGTGCCACACCCCTCCCCCGCGGTGCGACCGGAATGCGAGGTACGGGGATGCGCCATTACCGCCGTGCGACGCGCCAATGCCCATCAGCAATCGGAGGCACTGGTTCGGAGCATTCGACACCGCCGATCGGAAACCCTCCCCGGGGCACGGCGGATCACGCCGACGAAGGACTTCCGCTGGCCGTCAGCGCCGCGCACCGCCGTCAACGGGGCATTCCGGGAGCAGCATTTTCGTCCGCTCGGGGGAAAGCCCCGAATTCACGTACGTGACTTCCCGACGACAAGGGCGCCGGCGAGCACCCGGCTCCAGGCAGGTCCCGCGACGGCGCCCCGGGCAACGGCCGGGACGAGGTGCCCGCGCCACCCACCACGACGACCCGAGGAGAACCGGCCAGCGACCGGATCCCGCCGTGGCGCATCACCCACGCCGCCGAGAAGCCCAGGTCATCCCGCCCATTCCCCGCCCGAGAGTGGTGCCCTTCCCTGGCCCCGCCGGCCCGCTTCCCCGCCCACCGGCACCGCTGGACGCCTGTCCGGCGCCCCGGATCCGCAGGCCGTGGACCGCTCCGGGGACCGGTTCGGCCCTCGGCTCAGCCAGGCGCCCCGGTCGAGCCAGCCACCGGCCCCGCCGCCGGCACTTCCGCCGCCAGCCGTCCCCGCGTCGAGGCGGGGACGGTCGTCAGCGCAGCAGTCCGCTCTCCCCGATCCACGACTCGACGCGCGGATCACAGCCGGCCGTCATCGCGGCGAAGGCACGGCGGGCGAGGCAGCCGGGTGGAGCGAGGAACGTGATCATCCGCTGGCCGGACTCGGGCAGGCCCAGGACGGCGTAACTCACCCGGCCCGCCTCCGCCAGCAGCTCCCGGGGCGGTGCCGAGTCGGGAGGAGGCGGTGGGGCGTCGGGATCCTCCGGGGCCACCTCGAAGTCGTCCGCCCCCTCCTCCAGGTCCAGATCGGCGAACAGCTCGTCGGGAGCGGCCGGAGGCGGGTCGGGCCGAGCCCCCGGCTCGCCGAACTCGGACTCGGACTCGGCGAGCCTGACGACCTCGCCCACGCCACGCCGTTCCACTCCCTGGTGGCGGATCCGCACCGATCCCCACCCAGGTTCGACGAAGCGGTGGCGCGGCCAGATCTTCCGGAAGACCGCACTCGAACCCGCCAGCCGACGAATCACCCGTTCGAGGGCCGGATCGAGCCGTTCCGCGTGGGCCCGCAGACTTCCGACGAGTTCGGTGCCCATCCGGTCCGCGTCGACGGGGTCCAGGAGCTGACGCAGACCGGGGTCGCAGAAGAGCAGCCAGAGCAGGTTGCGCTGTTCGCCGGGACGGTCGACCAACCCGCCGAAGAGCGTGTCGGCCGGCCCGTTCCACGCCAGCAGGTCGTAGCGCCGGTCGACCACGACGGCGGGAGCCCGGTCCATCGTGCCGAGCAGCAGCCGGGCGCGGTCGTCGAGGGGTTCGCTCTCCGCCGGCTCGTCGGAGGCCTTGAGGACCAGGCGGTGCAGGTAGCCGTGCTCCGCCTCCGTGAGCAGCAGCGCCCTGGCCAGCGCGGCCAGCACGGCCACGGTGGGTCGTCGTCCCCGGCCCTGTTCCAGTCGGGCGTAGTGGTCGACGGAGATGCCGGCTCGGCCGGCCACCTCCTCACGACGCAGCCCGGGCGTGCGGCGCCGAGCGCTGGAGGTCAGGCCGACGTCGGCCGGACGCAGCTGTTCCCGACGGTGCCGCAGGAAGTCCCCGAACGTGTTCTCCGGCATTCCCCGATGGTGCGCCCTCCGAGCCGGGTTAGCCAGGGATGCGACGGCAGGGGCACGGGCCGCCAGGTCAGGGCGGGACACGGGTCCGCATCGGCCTCGTGCCGAGCGGCCCGGGCCCGTCCGCTGGCGCGGCGGCGGGGAGGTCGGCGGCGGCGGCCGGTGGGTCACCTCCCGGTTGCCGCCTCGCCGCCGGGACTGGTCGGGGTGTCCGACTCCTGCCACTTCTTGGTGATCTGCGGGAGCTCACCGCGCAGGAACTCCCAGAAGCGGGCGCTCTCCCGCAACCGCCCCCCGGCTCGCGTGCCGTCCCCGACCACGTGAACGCCCTCGTTGAGGAGGTCCTCGAGCTGCCGCAGGAGATCGGTCCGGCGCACGAGGGTCAGGTACCAGACGTTCTCGTCGACCCAGTAGCGGTCCCGGCGCTGACCGGGCTCCCGCTCGCGTTCGAGGATGCCGACCCGCCCCAGGTAGCTGACCGCGCCGGAGATCGCCGGCGCGCTGGCCCCCAGCTCCTCCCCGAGTTCCGCCGCGGTCCGGCTCCGGTCGGCCACCAGCAGGACGATCAACACCCGGGCGGCCATCCGGGGCATCCCGAGGTCCCCCATCTGGCGCGCGAACCGCTCGACGTACCGGTCGAACTCGGCGCCGCGCTCGTTGATCCGGGACATCCGCACACCCTTCCGCCACCGATGGTCGGCACAGCCTAACGACACTAAAACACTTCTTAAAATTCACGAAATTCGTGAAAATTGGGTACGATCACCCCCACGTCACCGACCCGGCACGCTCCGCCCCGAATCCACCCGTTCGGAAGGGACCGAGAGATGACCGATGCGACACCCGTCCCCCAGGGCCTCCCCATGGAACGGCAGTGCCCCTTCAGCCCACCGCGCGGCCTGGTCGAGCTGCGCGACCAACGACCGGTGAGCCGGATGACCTACCCCGACGGCCACGAGGGGTGGCTGGTCACCGGTCACGCCCAGGCGAGGGAGGTGCTGGCCAACCCCCGGTTCAGCTCCCGAGGCGACCTCGCCAGGGCCCCGATCCCCACGGGACCGATGGCCGAGGGAACGAGGCGCTTCATCCCCCGGGGAGCTCTCACCCGGATGGACCCTCCCGAGCACACCCGGTACCGCCGCTTGCTGACCGGGGAGTTCACGGTGCGCCGGATGCGCCTGTTGGAGCCGATGATCCAGGGGATCGTCGACCACCAGTTGGACCTGATGGCCGGCGGTGACCAACCAGCCGACCTGGTCGCCGACTTCGCGCTTCCCGTCCCCTCCCTCGTCATCTGCGCGCTGCTCGGGGTCCCCACCACCGACCGGCCCCTGTTCGAACGGGAGACGAGGACGCTGTTCAGCCTCGACACCCCCGTCGAGGACCGCAACGACGCGCTCCGGAGCCTGGGCGCCTACCTGGGCCGGCTCGTGGCGGACAAGCGCGCGAACCCGGAGGACGACCTGCTCAGCGACCTGGTGGCGGGAGGCCAGCTCGACGACGAGGAGCTGGCGACGATGGGCATGGTGCTGCTGGTCGCGGGCCACGAGACCACGGCGAACATGCTCGCCCACGGCGTCTTCGCGCTGCTCCGGCACCCGGACCAGCTCGCCCTCCTCCGCTCCGACCCCGCCCTGCTGCCCAACGCGGTGGAGGAGCTGCTGCGCTACCTGAGCGTGATCCACGTGGGTCCGATCCGAACCGCCCTGGACGACATCGAGCTGAACGGCCAGCTCATCCGAGCCGGCGACAGCGTCACCGTCTCGGTACCGGCCGCGAACTGGGACCCCACCCGGTTCCCCGAGCCGGACCGGCTCGACATCACGCGGCGGTCGACCAGCCACCTCGCCTTCGGCCACGGGATCCACCAGTGCCTCGGCCAGCAACTCGCCCGGGTGGAGATGCGGATCGGGTTCGGCTCCCTGCTCGGCAGGTTCCCCGGCCTCCGGCTCGCGGTCGAACCCGACGCGGTCCCCCTGCGGTCGGACATGGGGATCTACGGCGTCCACCAGCTCCCCGTGGCCTGGTGAGCCCCGTGCGAGTGGCGGTCGACCGGGAACGGTGTTGCGCGGCGGGCATGTGCGCGCTGGTCGCCCCCGCGACCTTCTCCCAGGACGACGAGGACGGCAGGGTGGTGGTACTCGAGGACCGCCCTCCCGAGGGTGAGCGGGCCTCCGTGGCCGAGGCCGCCGCGATCTGCCCGTGCGGGGTCATCAGCCTCCTGGAGTGATCCCGCACGCAGCCGGGGATGACGAGCCCCCGGCGGCTGGCCCGCGGTAGGCCTCCGCCGCGCCCGGGTGGGCCGAGCGGGGCCGGGCGGACGTGCCGCCCGGAGGACCGGGCGAACAACACCGCCCGGTCCTCTGAGGTCCCGCCACCGTTGGCGGCCCTCGCCTCCGTTCCGGCCGGGGTGGAGCGGTCAGGGCCTGCCCACCCGGTGCTCCTGACGGCGGAGCGCCAGGAGCAGAGCCACCCCGGCCAGCGCCACCACGACCGCCGCCGGCGCCTGGAACGGGGCCGGCAGGTGGCTGACGAGCACCCAGCCGGACGGCTCACCACGTGCCACCAGGAACAGCGCCACCGCGCCCTGGGGGAGCAGCAGCAGGAACCCCACCACCCTGGCGATCTCCCGTGCCGCCTTCCCCACGGACGACGGGGGTGCGTCGCGCGGCCCGGCCGGACTCGGCGCGTCCGGCCGGGACACCGGGGCCGTCTCCGCACCCCGTGCCCCGACGGCCGGCCGGGCCGAGGGCACGTCCTCGTCGGAGGGCTCGGACTGGAACAGGGTGGAGTACAGCGGGCCGGCGACCAACCAGATCACGAGCACCACGGTGAACCGGATGGCCCACCCCCACAGGGCGCCGACATCGCCCCCCGGCGGGGACAGCGCGATCAGCAGGAGCAGCACCAGGCAGGAGATCCCCCAGGCGAGCACGAGCTTCCGCCACTCCCGCCACTCGTGCCGCACCCGCAGCGGGCCACGGCGCGGCGGACGCACCGGCGGGGGACCACCCGCGAAGCGGTGGGCGAAGCGCTGGTCCGCCCACCGCACCATGCTCGGACCGAAGGCGACGCTCACGCCGAGGTACACCGCCGCCAGGCCGTGCACCGCCCCGGGATCGCCGCCTCCCCGCAGGTCCACGACGGTCAGGACGAGGATCACGACGTCCACCAGCGGGACGGACGACAACATCAGCCAGCTGAGACGTCGTCGGCGCAGCACGTACCGCACCGCGAGGCCGGCCAGGATCAACAACCAGAAGAGGATCTCAGCGGCCGCGATCGCCGCGACCAGCGGATTCTCCCGCAGCGCTTGCCAGAGGTCGGTCACGGCACCCAGCCTGGCCGAGGCGGTCCCAGCCGCGCGTCGGCGATCTGGTCCGGTCCTCGTCCTCCCGGGGGAGGACTTCCGCCGCGCCGGGGTCCGTCGTCGGGATGACGTGCCGGGCGGCCCGCCGTGCTGTGATGTGGCGGTGTCCGGTCCGCTCCGTTCCCTCGCCGCCTGGGCCCGCCCGCCCTGGCGCGACCCGCTGATCGCGGTGGCGCTGTTCACCTTCGGTGCGGTGCTCTACGAACTCCAGGACCCGACGGCACTGCCGGGGGTCGTCGACCAGCCGCAGCAGTGGGCTCGCCTCCTGGTGCTGGGGGTCTGCTGCTCCGGGACCCTCCTGCGCGCCCGCCGGCCCCCGCTGGCGCTGGCCATCGGTCTGGCCGGTGCCGGAGTGGACTTCGTGCTCGGGTTCAGCGCGCCGGTCCTGTTCGTCCTCGCGGACCTGATGTTCGCCGCCGTGCACTACGGATCCCGCCGGTTGGCTCGCGCGATGGTCGCGTTGGTCCCGGTGGCGTTGGTGGGTTCCCTCGTGGTCACCGTGGCCACGACCGGGCTGCTCGCCCTCGCGTTCCTCACCGCGGTCCAGGTGGCCGCGGTCGTCCTGATCCCCGTGTGGTGGGGCATGAACGTGCGCCAACACCGGGACGCGGCCGCGGCCGAACGCGAGCGCGCGGAGCAGGCCACCAGGATCGCCGAGCTCGACCGGCGAGCGGTGATCGCGAACGAACGCGCGAGGATGGCCAGGGACCTGCACGATGTCGTCGCCGGCCACCTCTCGGCGATCGCGATCCAGTCCGAGGCCGTGCTGTCGATGGCCGGCGGGGGTGACCAGGCCACCGTGCGCACCGTGCTCGGATCGATCAGGGAGAACAGCGTCCGTTCCCTCACGGAGATGCGGGCGATGATCGACATGTTGCGCGGCGACGAGGAGGGCGTCCGCGAGGTCGCCGCCCCGCCCCGGCTGGCCGAGGTCGATGGCCTGGTGGACTCGGCGCGGGCCTCCGGTCTCCGGGTGGCGGTCCGGAACGCCCTGGGGGCCGCCGTGGGCGAGGGGGATCCCGGGCCCCCGGCTGGACCGCCCGCGGCGGTGGAACTCGCCGCCTACCGCATCATCCAGGAGGCGTTGACCAACGCCGTCCGGCACGCCCCCGGGAGCCGGGTCGACCTGGTGCTGGAGCGGACGGTGGACGGTGTGCTGGTGACCGTCACCAACACCCTGCCCGACCGCCTCCCACCGAGTGGTGGAACCGGGCACGGCCTGACGGGCATGCGAGAACGAGCGAGGGCGACGGGCGGCACCGTGACGGCCGGGGTGGTCGACGGCCGGTGGCGGGTGCGCGCGGCGTTGCCGGTGAGGGGAGACGACAGGTGAGCATCAGGGTTCTGGTGGCCGACGACCACGCCGCCATCCGGGCGGGACTGGTCCTCATCCTCTCCGGGGCACCGGGGATCGAGGTGGTGGGAGAGGCCGGCGACGGAGCCACGGCCGTCCGCCGGGCCGTCGACCTGCGGCCCGACGTCGTGCTCATGGACATCCGGATGCCGGGCACCGACGGCATCGAGGCGACCAGGCGGCTGGTCGGCGCCGGGACCTGCGAGGTGGTGGTCCTGACCACCTTCGACCTGGACGAGTACGTCTACGGTGCGCTGCGTGCCGGCGCGGCCGGTTTCCTGCTCAAGTCGGTCGAGGCTCCGGCGCTGATCGAGGCGGTGCGCCTGGTCGCGGCGGGAGAGGCGGTGCTGGCGCCCCAGGTCACCCGCCGGTTGCTCACCGCCTTCGCCGACGCCGCCCCGGCACCGCCCCCCACCCGGAACCTGGACCAGCTCACGGACCGCGAACGGGACGTGCTGGCTTGCCTGGGCGAGGGCATGTCGAACCAGGAGATCGCGCGCCGACTGCACATCGGGGAGACCACGGTGAAGACCCACGTGTCCCGCGTCCTGGCGAAGCTCGAGCTGCGGTCCCGCGTCCAGGCCGCGATCGCCGCCCAGGAGGCGGGGCTGGCCGGCCGGTGAGACGGGCGGCCCGGCGGCCGGGGAACCGTCGGCGGTCGCTGTCAGGCTCGGCCGGTGACGACCACTGATCTCACCTTGTTGCGGCGGGCTCGGGACAGGATGGACCGCGAGTACTGGCTGCCGCTGAACGTCCCCGTGCTCGCCCGCACCGCCCTGATGTCCACGTCGCACTTCTCCCGACGCTTCCGGCAGGTCTACGGGGAAACGCCGTACCAGTACCTGATGACACGTCGTATCGAACGCGCGAAGGCGCTGCTCCGCACGGGCGCCCTGTCCGTGACCGAGGTGTGCGTGGCCGTCGGCTGCACCTCACTCGGCTCGTTCAGCAGCAGGTTCACCGAACTCGTCGGGGAGAGCCCGAGCGCCTACCGGGCACGGCCACGTCCAGCCCTCGTGCTCCCCGGCTGCCACCTCCGCGCCCTCGCCAGGCCGAGCAGAAACCGAGAAGCACGTCGGAGGCGCCTCGCCCTACCGTCCTCGGTATGAATCTGACCTTGTCCCACACCTTCCTCTTCGTCGACGACCAGGACGCGGCGCTGGCCTTCTACCGCGACGTCCTGGGCCTGGAGGTGCGCTCGGACCACACCTTCGACGACGAGTTCGACAACATGCGCTGGCTGACGGTCGGCCCGGCCGGGCAGCCCGACCTGGAGATCAACCTCTACGCCGGCAGTGCCCTCGTCTCCGAGGAGGACAACCGCGTCCTCCAGGACCTGACGGCCAAGGGAGCGATGCCGGGGGTCATCTTCCTCACCGACGACCTCGACGCCACGTTCGAGCGCGTGCGCGCCTCGGGAGCCGACGTGATGCAGGAGCCGACCGACCAGGCCTACGGCGTGCGCGACTGCGCCTTCCGGGACCCGGCCGGGAACATGGTGCGTTTCTCCGCCCGCGCCCGGGACTGATGTCGTGGGCACGGGGCTGACCCTGCTCGTGTTCCACGATCAGGGGATGATGCCGCCCTCGGCGCGCAGGTTCTGCCCCGTGACCCAGGCGGCGTCCGGTCCCACCAGGAAGGCGACGACGTTGGCGATGTCCTCGGGCCGGCCGAGCCGACCCAGCGGCGTGGAGGCGGCCAGGGCTCCCAGCGCCTCCGCCGAGTTGGCCTGGCGGAGCATGTCCGTCTCGGTGGCCCCCGGCGAGACTGTGTTGACGGTGATGCCCCGTTCGCCGAATTCCTTGGCCGCCACCACGGTGAACTGTTCGAGTGCCGCCTTGCTCCCGGCGTAGAGGGCCACGGTCGGTGATCGCACCACGGTGTTCACCGAGGACACCGTGACGATCCGCCCGCCGTCCCGCAGGCGTCGGCCGGCTTCCTGGATGGCGAAGAACGGGCCCCGCACGTTGGTGTCGAACACGTGCTCGTAGTCGTCCTCGGTCGCGTCAGCGAAGATCGGCGCGCGGATCGTCGCGGCGTTGAGCACGACGATGTCCAGTCCGCCGAGCCGTTCCTCCGCCTGTTCGAAGAGCAGGCGGACCTCGGTGACCCTGGCCTGGTCCGCGCGGAGGGCGTGGGCCAGGCCCCCCTGGGAGCGCACACCGTCGACCACGTCGGCGGCCGCGGCGGCGTCGGACCGGTAGCTGAGGACGACCTCCGCACCGTCCACCGCCAGCCGTTCCACCACGCCCCGACCGATTCCCCGGGACCCGCCCGTCACCAGCGCGGTCCTACCGTCGAGCGCGCCCACCTGTCCTCCTGGCCGTCCGGGGAAGTGCCACCGACGTTAGTCAACCGACAGCGGGCTGGCACACCTCCGGCCGGACGAACCCCGCCGGCGGCTGACGGCCACCCGCCCGATCTCCCGCCCCGAGGGACCGGCGGTGGAGATCCCTCTCCCTGGCCGCGGCTCCCGCTCCTCGGCCCCGCCCCGGCACGCGCGCCGCACCGCCCGTCATGCCGGGGCGGCGGCGGGTACGGACGCCCGCCACCCGCTCACGTCGGGCGTCCCGCCGTTGTCGCCCCCGGACTCCGCCCCGAGTGCCGCGCCCGCCCGCTCCGAAGCCCCGGAAGCCCGGTCTGGGCTCCGCCCCGCCGTACGGCGCCCCTCACCCGGTGCCCGCCGCCAAATGTCCCCCGTTCGGAGGACTCAGGCGCCGCTCGTCGCAGGGGGAACACAGGTCGGCGCGAAGCCTTCCGCTCGGGCCCCCTCGCCGGAGTGACGCCGCTGCTCCTTACGTCGTCTCCCGCCGATGAGGTGGTTGTCAGCAGCGCTCCTCGGCGGGGAGCGGACCGGCGCTCCCACCCGCGAGGACCACGAACCAGGAGACACGTGATGGCCCCACCGACGACCGACCATCTCCCCGTCGCCGGAACACCGACCGCCTGCCCCCCGCAGCCGGCCTCCCCCACCAGGAACCCAACCCCCCAGCCCATCCCGGCGCCCGATCGGGCCGGTCGTCTCCGGGCGGAGCGGTCATGACCGGCGAACCGGACGTCCGCGTCCACGGCAGGGAACTGCTGTGCGAACGTTCGCGACTGGTGACCGTGCGCCCCGACCGCGCGGGGAGCCGGGTGTTGCTGCACGTGGGGACCACTCCGCACGCCGGCCTCATCCAGCTCACGCCGGAACTGGCGCGGAGGGCCGCGGACGCGATCAGGTTGGGCTCCACCACCGAGTTGGAGGGCACCTGCCTCACCGGACGACGGTGGTTGACGATCGAGCACACCCGATGGCGGATGTTGACGGGCCTGGCGGTACGCGGCCCTTACACGAACGAGGAGCCGATCGGCGTCGAACGCAGCCAGGCCGGTCTGCTGGCGGACGCGCTGGAACGCGTCGCCGGCTCGATCGTCTCCCACCGCGCTCACCGGGCGGCCCCCGTGGGGGACGACCTGCTGTGGGTGCGCCGGCACGGCCGGTGGCTACCGCCGAGGCACCACACCGAGGAACGCTGCTGGCAGCTGTGGCTGGACGCCGTACCGGCGGGCTCCCCCTTCGCGACCCTGGCACCAGGAACCCGGTACGGGGTGTGCGACGGCCACCGGGCGCGCACCCGGCGGATTCGGCAACTCGTCACGGTGAACCGGGTCCTGCGCTGCGCCGTCAGCACCCCGGACCAGGCCGAGGCGGAGCTCGCCGCCTTCCTCGGCGCGGTGGGGCGTGACCTGACGGTGGAGAGCTGGCAGCGGGAGGCCCACGCGCACCGCTTCACGGTCGACCGGCCCTACCAGCTCTGCGCGTGGACGCACGGGGACCCCGAGACCGTGAGCCTCGCACTGCCGGAGGGGTCGCGCTTCTCGCCGAGCGGCTGGTTGCGGATCAGCGGCTCCCAGCTGACCGAGGACTGAGTGGACGGGCAGCGGGGTCACCGCTGGTGCCGGCCGCGGCCAGCCCCCGCCCGCACGCGTCCCGTCGCCGCCCTGAGGACGGCGCACCCGGTCAGAGAGGGAGCCGCGCCGTTGGCCGTGACCGTCGCCGGGGGGGGCGGGGCCTGGCTCGTCGCCGCGCTCGGGCCACGGGGATGCCGCCCGGCGGCGTCGACCCCCGCCGACGAGAGTTCTGACCACCTCCGCCCGCACGGCGCACCGGCTAGTGTGCGGGGGCCGAACAGAGGACGCCGCCGCCCGGCGGTGGCTTGGTCGAGAGGACTTCGCCATGAGCGCCGTCGTGGCCGTCAGCCGCAGTGCGACCCACACCTTCACCAAACCCGCGCAGCGGAGCATCCGCCTCCTCACCGGATTGGGGGTGGAGGGCGACGCGCACGCCGGAACCACCGTCCGCCACCGGTCGAGGGTCGCGAAGGACCCGACCCGGCCGAACCTGCGGCAGGTCCACCTGATCAGCCAGGAGTTGTTGGGGGAGTTGGGGGAGCTCGGCTACCGGGTCGGGCCCGGCGAGCTCGGGGAGAACGTGACCACCTCAGGGCTCGACCTGGTGGCGTTACCGACCGACACCCTGCTCGTCTTCCCAGGGGGCGCCGCAGTGCGGGTGACCGGTCTCCGCAACCCCTGCCACCAGATCAACCGCTTCCGCCCCGGTCTGCTGGGCCAGGTGATCGGCAGGGACGACCGCGGCGAGGTGGTGCGGCGGGCGGGGATCATGGGTGTGGTCGTCCAGGGCGGGGAGATCAGGCCTGGGGACACCATCACCGTCGAGCTGCCCACCGCCCCGCACTCCCCGCTGGTCGTCGTCTGATCGGCTCCCTCCCGGAGGGGATCAGCCGAACTCCGCGCGCAGCGCCGGCAACAGCTCGCCCTCGGCGAACCGGAAGAACTCGTCCTGCCGGTCCGCGCCCGCCTGCACGAGCGCGACGTCGGTGAAGCCCGCCTCGACGAACGGTCGGACGGCGTCCACGTGGCGTGCGACGTCCGGCCCGCAGGGGATGGTCGCCGCGACGTCCTCGGGGCGGACGAACTGGCTCGCCGCGGCGAAGCCGGCGGTGGAGGGGATCTCCGAGTTGACCTTCCACCCACCGCCGAACCAGCGGAACAGCCGGTGCGCCCGCCGCACCGCCTCCTCGCGGTCCGGCCCGTAGGCGAGCGGCTGCTGGCCGATCTTGCGGCTCGTGGCCCGCCCGGGTCGGGCCTCGTCCCACATCCGCACCAGCTCGGCCTTGGGCTCGGTGGCCACGAGGTGGTCACCGAGCGGGCCGAAGACGGTGCACGACTGGGGGCCGGACACCGCCATCGCCAGCGGGACCCGCTCCTCGGGCAGGTCCCACAGCTTGGCCGAGTCGACCCGGTAGTGCTCGCCGACGTAGTTGACGTAACCGCCGTCGAACAGCGCCGAGATGATCTCGCAGGCCTCGGCGAGCATCTCGTGCCGCACGTTCACCGGCGGCCAGTCCAGGCCCACCACGTGCTCGTTGAGGTTCTCCCCCGCTCCCAGCCCGAGGGTGAACCGGCCCTCGGAGAGCAGTTGCAGGGTCGCGGCCTTCTGCGCGACGACCGCCGGGTGGTACCGGATGGTCGGGCAGGTCACGTACGTCATCAGCCGCATCCGCTCGGTGGCGTGCGCGACCGCCCCGAGCACGGCCCAGCAGTACGCGGAGTGCCCCAGCTCGTCCAGCCACGGGAAGTAGTGGTCACTGCTGACGGCGAAGTCGAAGCCGGCTCGTTCGGCCGCGACCGAGTCGCGGACCAACTGCCGAGGATCTGCCTGCTCGGTGAAGAGCGTGTACCCGAAGTCAACCACCCGACGACCGTGGCACGCATCGGGTGGTCCCGCAGGGTGGCGCCCCCGCGTTCACCCCGCCGATGCCGCCCTCGATCCGGTCCCGACTCGACGGGCCACGGTCACCGGCACGGCTCGGAGGGCGGCGGCGCGCGTGCCCAGGCCCGAGGTCAGCGGGTGCAGACGCGCAGCAACGCCCACAGTTGCGCGATGGCGTCGAAGTCCCCGTCGACCGTGACCGCCCGGTCGGGGAGCCGGCCCCACAGCCAGAGCAGGACCGAGGAGGGGTCACCGGACACCGTGGCGTCCACGGCGCCTCCCGGACCAGGCCCGACCCGGCGGACCCTCGATCCTCGGGCCCCGGCCGAGGCGTGCCAGGTCCGTCCGCCGGCGCGGACCGCGACCACCGCCTCGCGGGAGGCCGTGATCGCGAGTTCGGCGAGCCGGTGACCGAAGTACAGGAAGAGGATCTCGTCGATGCCGTCCACGGCGATCGGGGACTCGACGGGCCCGACGTCGACGAGGGAGGCCGCCTCCACGTCGACCCGGTGCACCGTGGTCTCGTGGGCCATCCTCCGGTACCAGAAGCCGCAGCGCGGGTCGGCGGGCCACAGGGTGGGGCAGGGTTCCGCCGGTTCCCTGGTGGCGAGCACCGCCATCAGTTCGGCCAGGCCGCCGTGGACGTACTCGGCGAGCTCGGGACCTCGGGTGGGGACCGGATGCGCGGCGCCGTCGCCGCCGGCGCCGCGCAGGCAGCGGGCCACCTCCCGGTGCACCCTGCCGACGTGCCGCGCCGTGTCCCCCAGGGTGCGGCCCGGGCAGCCAGGGACCTCCCCGCCCGGGTCGGCGGCGGGCAGCGCGCGAACCAGCGCGGCGCCCTCCGCGCCCACGGTGGTGAACAGGTTCTCGTAGTCCACGAGTGGAGCCGTCGTCACGCTCCCACCTTCCCCGTGCCCGGCCGAAGCCGCAGTGTGGAATCGATCAGGGTGAGGAACTGGTCGGTGCGGCGGAGGAGTTCGTCGGCGACCCGTTGGTGGGCCAGGCGGTGCACGCCGGCGTCCACCGCCGCCCGCCGGTCCGAGCACGACTGAAAGAACGTGGCCCACTCCCCGAGTTCGGGGGCCGCGTCGGCGAGCAGCACCCAGACGCTGGTGGGGCCTCGTGCGGCCGACGGCCGCGCCCGAGCCGCCACCAGCGCCGCGGCGCCCTGCACCGCCGCCAGGTACGCCGAGGAATACCTGCGGTCGGCAGCGGACGCGCGGGCGGCCTCGCCCAGCGCGGACCTCGCGCGGCGCAGGAGCTGCTCCGCCGCGAGGGAGGTCGGGGCTTCGGACGGGGTCGGGGTGTCCGGGAGCGAGGCGGACCGGAGGCCCCGCTCGGACGACGTGCCCGGCGCCGATCCTGGTACGAGGTCGGTAGGCCGGTGCGGAGAGGTGGACATCGGACTCCTCCCGGGTGGTGCCGTGACGGCTTCCGAGAACGCCGTCCCGGTGGTCGGGGTGCTTCCCCCACCCCGACCACCGGGCGGACGGAGAGGGCCGGGGCGGACCCCAACCCTTGATCGAACAGATGTTCGAACAGGGCCACCCTAGCCCGCCAGATCCCCCTCGCTCAAGTCGTGGTCTGATGGTCCCCGTGAACTCGGTGACGCACCCAGGGGTCATGGCCGTGGTCGACATCCTCCGGTCCACCGGCATGAGCGGCTGTGCCGACGGGCTCCGGTTCCTGGACTCCGACGTCCGGACGGCCGCCCAGGCCGCTGCCCAGGTGGGTGTCGAGGTGGGAGCGATCGCCAACAGCCTCGTGTTCGACGCCGACGGGGCACCGCTGCTGGTGATGACCTCCGGAGCGCACCGCGCGGACGTGGCCACGTTGGCCGGTCTCGTCGGCGCCACCCGGGTGGGCCGCGCCACGCCCGACTTCGTCCGACGTCACACCGGTCAGGCCATCGGCGGGGTCGCCCCCGTCGGCCACCCGACCCGCGTCGCCACCCTCGTCGACACGTCCCTCCGCCGCCACCCGGTCGTCTGGGCCGCGGCGGGGCACCCCCGTTCGCTGTTCCCCATCACGGTCGACCAACTCGTCGCGGTCACCGGGGGGAGGGAGGTCAGCGTCACGCGGGCGAGTGCCGCCCCGACTCCCGAACAGGAGGACGCCCCGAGGTGACCGTGCTCCCGGAGGCCTCCGGGCCGGATCGGATCGTCGCCCTCGACCCGGAGGGGATGCGGGCCAGGCTGACCGAGGCCCTCGGCATCTACGTGTCCGCCATGCGGTACCCGCCCAGCGCCGTGCACCAGCGGGCGTCGACCTGGATGTCCCACATCAGCCGGCCGGGCTGGCGGGCGGTCGCCGCGCTGCGGGGCGAGGACATGGTGGGCGTCGCCTACGGCTACCTGGGTGGTTCGGGCCAGTGGTGGTACGAGCAGGTGTTGCGCGGACTCACCGGGACCGGGGAGCACCAGGCGGCCGCCGAGTGGCTGGCCGACTACTTCGAACTCACCGAACTCCACGTGTCCCCGGCGGCACAGGGGCGGGGCACCGGGGAACGTCTGTTGCGGGCACTGCTCGGCGACCTGCCCTGCTCACGCGTCCTGCTGTCCACGCCAGAGGGGCCGAGTCGCGCGTGGCGGCTCTACCGGCGGATGGGCTTCGAGGACGTGTTGCGCCACCACCGGTTCGCCGGCGACCCGCGTCCCTTCGCCGTGCTGGGACGCGCACTGCCGATCTGAGGCACCACCCGGTTCGAGGCACCGGACCCGTCGCGGGTCCGGTGCGCCCGCCGTCCGCGTCAGAACGAGCTCAGCTGCCGGCGGAGCACGTCCAGCCCCAGCCCTCCGAGCTCCAGCGCGCGGCGGTGGAAGGCCTGGAGGTCGAACTGGTCTCCCTGCCGCTGGCGGACCTCGTCCCTGGCCCGCAGCCACAGCCGCTCACCGAGCTTGTAGGCGGGCGCCTGCCCCGGCCACCCCAGGTAACGGTCGATCTCGTCCCGCACGTTCGTCGGGTCCTCGATGGTCCGGGTGAGCATGAACTCCAGGCCCAGCTCCGGGGTCCACCGCTCGCCGTCGTGGAAGCCGTGACCGGCGGGGATCTCCAGCTCCAGGTGCATCCCGATGTCGACGATGACCCGGGCGGCCCGGAACAGCTGCGCGTTGAGCATCCCCAGCAGATCCCCGTCGTCGGACAGGTAGCCGAGCTCCCGCATCAGGCGCTCCGCGTACAGCGCCCAGCCCTCCCCGTGGCCGGAGGTCCAGCACATCAACCGCTGCCACTGGTTGAGGTTCTCCGACTGGTCCACCGCCGTCGCGACCTGGAGGTGGTGGCCGGGGACGCCCTCGTGGTAGACGGTCGTCACCTCACGCCAGGTGGAGAACTCCTCCTTGTCGGCGGGAACCGACCACCACATCCGGCCTGGCCGGCTGAAGTCCTCGTTCGGACCGGTGTAGTAGGCGCCGTTCCCCCCGCCGGGGGGAGCGATCCGGCACTCGAGGTCCATCAACCGGTCCGGGATGTGGAAGTGCTTGCCCCGCAGCTCCGCGAGCGCGGCGTCCGACAGCTGCTGCATCCACCGCTGGAACGCGTCCTGCCCGTGCACCCGGTACCGGGGGTCGTTGTCCAGTGCCCCGGCCACCTCGGCGAGGGTGCCGCCCGCCTTGATGCGGCCAGCGACCTCCTTCATCTCGGACTCGATGCGGATGAACTCCTCCCAGCCCCACTGGTAGGCCTCCAGCAGGTCGAGCTCCGCTCCGATGAAGTAGCGGGACCACAACTGGTAGACGTCCCGCCCCACCGCGTCCTTCCTCGGGGCGAGCGGGGCGAGGTCCTCACGCAGGAAGCGGGCCAGCTCGCCGTAGGCCTCCGAGGCCGCGCGGGCTCCCTCGGCGAGGTCGGACCGCAGCGCGTCGCTCGTGCCCGGCACCGCGTCGGCACCCGCCACCAGCGAGCCGAAGAAGGAGGGCGTTCCCCGCTGGCCGGCCCAGGTCTCGCACTGCTCGGCGGTCCTGGTCACCTGCCGGAGCGCCGACACCCTGCCGTCCTGGGCGGCCTTCGTCAACGAGGCCCGCAACCCGGACAGCGTCTCCGGCACCGCGCTCAGCCGCGCCGAGATCATCGCCCAGTCCTCCGCCGTCGCGGTCGGCATCAGGTCGAACACCTGCCGCACGTCCTGCACCGGGCTCGCGGTGACGTTGAGGGCGGACAGGTCCAGCCCGGCGTCGTGCAGTTCGACCTGGAGGCCGACCCGCTCCTCGAACGCCTCCTTGGCGACCCGTTCCCCCGCGTCGACCGGTTCCGCCGCCCGCACCGAGGCCAGCGCCGCCCTGGCCAGCTCGCCCCGCCGCTCGTAGCCCTCGGGGGAGAAGTCCGTCAACCTGTCGTCGTGGCCGCCGACGCCCATGAAGGTCGCCTCGATCGGTTCGAGCGCGGCGTGGTCCTCGACGTACCTGTCACTGAGCCGGTGCACACCCTGCGGGCTGGAAGACATGGCTGGCACGCTACCGCGCGACCCCGGCGTTCCCCCATCCGGTTTGCACGTGACGAACACCCTCCGCGAGCGGCGAGCATCGTTCAGGCGACACCCTGGCGGGATTGGGAGACGCGCCGCCGGCACCCTGTGGGGGACGGTCCACAGCGCGCGGACCCCCGGGGGTAGCTGGCACGATGACGCAATGAACCCGGTGCCTCGATCCTCGCTTGCCCGATCGGGACGGCTGCTGACCGCCGCGGTGTTGGCGCTGGTTGGCCTGGTTCTCACCGGTTGTCTCCGGGTTGACGTGTCGTTGGAGGTCTCCGAGAACGCCAGGGTCTCTGGGCACGCCGTGGTGGCCGTGCGTCCCGTGCAGGTCGGCGACGTCGGGCCGCAACTCCAGGCGCCCGCCAAGCTGGACGCCAAGGTGGAGTCGGAGCCCTACGACGCGGACGGTTACGTCGGAACCCGACTGACCTTCTCCGAGCTGACCACCGAAGAGTTCCGCCAACTGGTGGAAGGGGGCCCGTGGGCCGACCGGTACCGGCTGACCGTCCGGCAGGTGAACGAGACCCTCTCCGTGCACGGCTCCCTCGACCTGACGCAGATCCCCCGGGAGGAGGCGGACCTCGCGGTGGTCGCCGAGTTCCCCTACGAGGTGGGCCGCACCGACGGTGACGTGGAGGGCACCCGGGTCAGCTGGTCGCCGGAACCAGGTCGCGTCTACAACCTGAACGCTTCAGTGCGCTCCTCCGGCCAGGACTCGGTGTGGACCCAGGGTGTGGTGATGATCGGCGGGCTCACGGGGAGCGCGACGGTGTTCGTGCTGATGATGGCGTTGATCTCCCGGCGCCGCAGCAGGATGCTCCCGGCCGGCGAGACACCGTTCTGATCCGCCCCCGGCTCCGGGGCGTCCCTCCCGGGCCGTTCGGGTTCGCGCGCACTTCGCCTCAGACCCGGGTGGGCGCCAGTCCGAGTCGGCCGATCACCTCACGGGTGGCCGTGGACCTGTTCAGGGTGTAGAAGTGCAGACCCCGCACCCCCTCGGCCAGCAGTCGTTCGGACAGCTCCGTCACCACGTCGATCCCGGCGGCGCGGAACGCCTTCGGGTCATCCCGGTGGGGGGCCAACCGGCGTTCCAGGGACGGCGGGACTCCCGCACCGGACAGCTCCACGGTCTTGTCCAGGGTCCGGACGGTGGTCAGGGGCATGACACCCGGCAGCAGCGGGGCGTCGCAGCCCCGGCTGGCCAGCCGGTCGCGGAGCCGGAGGAAGTCGTCGGCCTCGAAGAACAACTGGGCGATGGCGAAGTCGGCGCCCGCCCTGATCTTGCCCACGAGGTGGTCGGTGTCGGTGTCGAGGTCACCGGACCTCGGGTGCCCGTAGGGGAAGGCGGCGACGCCGACGCAGAAAGGGCCGAGCGAACGCACCAGCCGCACCAGCTCCGAGGCGTAGGTGATGCCCTCCGGGTGCGCGACCCACTCGCCGAGGGGATCACCGGGCGGGTCACCTCGGACGGCGAGGACGTTGTGCACCCCCACCGCCGCGTACCAGCCGACCACGTTCCGCAACTCGGCCAGCGAGTGGTTGACGCCGGTGAGGTGCGCCATCGGGACCAGCGTCGTCTCCTGCGCGATGCGGCCGGTGGTGCGGATGGTCCGGTCCCTGCTGGACCCGCCCGCCCCGTAGGTGATGGACACGAACGCCGGGTCGAGTGGCTCCAGCTCCCGGACGGCGCGCCACAGCTGCCGCTCGCTGGCATCATCCCTTGGGGGGAAAAACTCCACCGAGAACACCGGCCTGTCCGTACGGAGCCGATCCACCACCGCCGTCATGACTCTCAGGTTACGGATTCACGACTAGGCGTGGTACCCGTCGTCGCGCTCGTCCGCATGGTGGGAGCGCCCTGTTGGCGGGCCACGAAGGCCCTGATCGGTGGAACGAGGGAACGGCCCTCGCGTACCAGTACGTGGACTCCCCTGCCCCACCGCCACCGCGCGCGGTGAACGCGCCGCCCGGGTCCACCCCCCAGGTTCGTCACCGTCGTGGCCCCTCGCGGAGGATGACCGGGTGCAGCACTTCAGAAACGGACGGGACGAGTCCGGTCGAGACCTGATCACCGCCGTCCACGGCGCGCTGGAGGAGTTCCTCCACGACAGGAGGGCCACGGTCGCGCTGGCGTCCGCGGAGTTCGCCCAGGCGGTGGACGCGCTGTCCGGGCTGGTGCTCGGAGGCGGGAAACGGGTCCGCCCCACCTTCGCCTGGTGGGGCTGGCGGGCGGCGGGCGGCGACCTCACCTCACCGGGCACCGAGGCCGTGGTGAGGGCGGTGAGCAGCCTCGAACTCATCCAGGGCTGCGCGCTGGTGCACGACGACCTGATGGACGACTCCCCCCTGCGTCGCGGCCGGCCGACCGTGCACGTGTCCTTCGCCGACCACCACCGCCGGGAGGGCTGGCGAGGGGCTCCCGAGCGGTTCGGGATGGCCAGCGCCGTGCTGCTGGGGGACGTCGCCCTCGCCTGGGCCGACGACATGTTCTTCGGATCGGGCCTGTCGGCGGAGGCCCTGGCCCGATCGCTGCCGGTGTGGCACGCGATGCGCAGCGAGATGCTGGCCGGCCAGTACCTGGACATGCTCAGCCAGGTGCGCGGCGACGAGGACGCGGAGACGGCCCTGCACGTCAACCGGCTCAAGTGCGCCGCTTACACGGTCGAGCGGCCGTTGCACCTCGGCGCGGCGATCGCGGGCGCGGAGCAGCCGGTCGTGGACGGGTTGCGGCGGTTCGGAGCCGACATCGGCATCGCCTTCCAGCTGCGGGACGACCTGCTCGGGGTCTTCGGGGACCCCGAGGTGACCGGCAAACCAGCCGGGGACGACCTCCGCGAGGGCAAGCGGACCCTGCTCGCCTCCGCCGGCCTCCGGCTGGCGGAGGAACAGGGGCGGACGGACGCGCTGGCCGAACTGCGGGGCGTCATCGGCGACCCCGAACTGGACGCGGACCGGGTCGCGGCGACCCGCGCCCTCCTCCTCGAACTCGGCGCGGTCGACGAGGTGGAGGCCCGCATCGACCAGTACACCGACTCCGCCCTGCGGGCGCTGACGGACACCTCCGTCACCGAGGAGGCCAGGGGTCGGCTGACGGAACTGGCGGTGTCGGTGACCAAACGGGACCAGTAGCCGGCCCCCGCTCCCGCTCGCTCGGCCCGCACCCGGGGGTGCCGTGGGGAACGCCACGCGGCTGGTCCTCGCCCGCACGGTTGCGGCGCCGAGGGGAGGTGCCTACCGTCGTCGCCGCACGTGAGGAGCACCCGGCACGGCTGGTGCGGCCGGCGGCACCCCTGCCGTGGTCGGCGGGCCGGCCGCCGCCGGGACGCCCTCACCGGGGACACCGCGACGGGGAGGGAGTCGATGGGCGCGGGCCGACGGCCGAGCAGGCTGGGCCAGTACGGGATCCGGCGACGTCTCCGCGCGGTGCCCACCTGGCTGGGGGCCGCGCTCCGGGGGGCGGGTCCGGAACGGGACGTGCTCGTCCAGGCGGCGAAGACCGCGCTCGCCGCCACCCTCGCCTGGGTGATCGCCGAGCACTGGCTGAACCTCCCCCAGTCGTTCCTGGCCCCGTACGCCGCGATGTTCATGGTGTCGGCCACCGTCTACCGCTCGGTGACCGGCGCGCTC
Source organism: Actinoalloteichus caeruleus DSM 43889 (assembly GCF_000429185.2). Classification (GTDB taxonomy): domain Bacteria; phylum Actinomycetota; class Actinomycetes; order Mycobacteriales; family Pseudonocardiaceae; genus Actinoalloteichus_B; species Actinoalloteichus_B caeruleus. The sequence goes on from NZ_AUBJ02000001.1 coordinate 2,861,780, forward strand.
CAACAGGTGGCCGCCGTGGGCCTCGGCCTGGTCCTGGCCTTCGTCGTCGTGCGGCTCGTCGGCCCCGAACTCGCGGCCCTCGCGGTGATGGTCGCCGTCGGCGTCCTGCTCGGCCGCTGGCGCGGGTTCGGGGAGAACGGCCAGTGGGTCGCGGCGACCGCGCTCCTGGTCTTCACCTACGGCATGGCCGCCGACCCGACGATGTTGGGGATCCGGCTGGCGGAGACGGCGGGCGGGGCCGCGCTGGGGGCGCTCATCAACATACTGATCCTCCCACCCGTCCACCTCAGGGACGCCAGGACCGCCATCGAGTCCCTCGCCTCCGCGATGGCCGACCTCCTGGAGGAGTTCGCCGGAACCCTCCACGAGGGCGGGTGGCGGTCCGGCCAGGTGGACGACTGGTGCCACCGGGTGGACGGCCTGGACCGCCGCATCCGCCGGGCCGAACGGGCCGTCTCCTGGCAACGGGAGAGCACCCGGTTCAACCCCCGGCCGAGGATCGGTCGGCGACGGCGCTCCGAGCCCGTCCCACCGGACCTCACCTCCGTGCTGTCCACCCTCCGCCACCTGGAGTACCCCCTGAGCGAGCTGGCGGACATCGCCCCGTCCGTCGGGGACCGGGACGCGGACCCGGGCCCCGGTTCGGCGCTCGCGGAACCGTGGGGCGACGCCGTCGCGGGTGTCGCCGAGGCGGTGCGCCACCTCGCGGACGGGGGCTCCTGCGGGACCCGGACCGAGGAGTGCGCGGTGCGGCGAGCGGTGGACCGCGCGCACGCCCTGGCCGAGCGGCTCGACGACCAGCCGCCACGGCCCCGGGTGTGGGCCGGCACCGGAGCGCTGCTGCACGCGGTGGACCGGATGATCACCCAACTGGAGCCGCACTGCCAGTGCGAACGGCCGGACGAGGCCGGCCGTTCGCCGCTCGTCACCCGGGGCTGAGCCCTTCCCGGGAGGCCGGCGCCCGCACCGCCCGGGCACCGCGCCCCGGCGGCCTGCCTCGGGGGCGTGCGTGCGAGCCGACCAGGAACGATCACATATCGGTCAGATCGCGCAACGGAGCGATACCCCGCTGTGGGAACATAAGCCGAAATGTCCACGCCATCGTTGCCCCGATCCAGCCCCGCGCCCGACACCTCCGCGGCGGCTGCCCAGCCTCCCCTACTCCGGCGCCGGAGCCCGGATCCCGAGGCCACGCGTGACTCCCCTGACCGGCCCGAACGGCGTTCGCTGGGTCGGCGGCTCCGCGCCTTCCGCAAGCTGCTGCCGCTGCGCATCGTGCTCCTGGGAGTGCTCGGCTCCGTGGCGATGGCGCTCGGCGCCGTCGGCGCGGCCGGCGTGCTGCACCACGACCCGCTGCTGGCCAACTCCGGATGGAGCTGGGTCCGCTTCGGTCACGGCCAGGACCTGGCGAACGCCCTCCTGTACGTGGGCCTGGGCCTCGCGGTGTGGGCCTGGGTCCGGTTGGGCCGCGAGGTCCGCATCGAACGGGTCGGCTCGCACGGTGTCCTGGCGGCGGTGATCGCCTGGACACTTCCGCTGGTCTTCGCGCCACCGCTGTTCAGCCGCGACGCCTACAGCTACCTGGCGCAGGGCAACCTGGCCGCGCACGGCCTCGACCCCTACCAGGAGGGCCCCTCCGCGCTGCCGGGTCCACTCGCGGAGAACGTCAGCTGGGTCTGGCAGAACACGCCCGCGCCCTACGGTCCGCTGTTCATCCTCCTCGCGAAGATCATCGTCATCATCACGGGCGGGAACCTGATCCTGGGTGTCATCGCGACGAGGCTCGCGATGATCGTCGGCCTGGCCATGATCTGTTGGGCGGTCCCGGGGTTGTCCCGCCACCTCGGTGGGCGGACCGCCGTGGCGCTGTGGATCGTGGCGGCCAACCCGCTCATGCTGGTGCACCTGGTCGGTGGACCCCACAACGACCTGTTGATGGTGGGTCTCCTGGCGGCGGGTGTGCTGCTGGTACTCGACCGGCGCCACCTGACCGGGATCGTGGTGGTGACGCTGGCGGCCGCGGTCAAGGCCACCGCGGCGATGGCGCTGCCCTTCCTCGTCTGGGTCTGGGCCCAGCGGCTGTCGGGGTCGTTGCGGGTCAACTTCGTCAAGACCGCCCTGGCCGGCGCGAGCGCCTCGATCGCGACGTTCACGGTCTGCACCCTGGTCGCCGGGGTGGACCTGGGCTGGATCAGCGCGCTCCAGACCTCGTCGATCATCGTGAACTGGTTGTCGATCCCCACGGCGGTGGCGCAGCTCGCCCACCTGGTGACGGGGTGGTTCGTCTCGGTGCCGCTGGGACCGTTCCTGGCCGTCACCCGGACGGTGGGCATGGTGACCCTGTTGGCGGTCGTCGTGTGGCAGTGGTGGAAGGCGCGGGTCGGCGGGTCGGAGGCCATCCGCCGGGCGGCCCTGACGATGCTGGCGGTCGCGGTGCTGTCCCCGGCGACCCTGCCGTGGTACTTCAGCTGGCCACTCGTGCTGGCGGCGGGCCTGGCGTGGACCGGGGCGGGGATGGTCGCCATGGTCTGCGCCTCGGTGTGGCTGCTGCTCGTGACCTTCCCCGACGGTGACACCGCGCTGTACTCGTGGCTCTACCTGCTGGGAGCGCTGGCGGTGTCGGTGTTGGCCGCGGTGTCGCTGGTACGGCCCGACCCCCTGCGGCTGTCGACGAAGCGGCCGGACGCGATGCCCAGGACCCCCTGACCGGACCGGAGCCCCGCCAGGGTGGCGGGGCCGGTCACCGGTGCGGTGCGGACCGGTCAGAACGCCATGGCCTGCGCCCGGCGCTTGACCTCGCGGCCCCGGTTGCCGCGCAACGCCTCGATCGGGGTGCCGGGCAGGGTGTCGTCCTCGGTGAACAACCAGCGGAGGATCTCCTCCGAGGAGTAGCCGCCGTCCCGGAGCACCGTGACAGTGCCGGGCAGCCCCTTCACCACGCCCTGGTCGTCGACGAGGGCGGCGGGTACCACGGCGATCCGGTCTCGGCGCAGGGCGAGCAGGTGACCGTCGCGCAGGAGCTGGTGCACCCGGGTCACCGGTACGCCCAGCCGCTCCGCGATGTCGGGCAGCGGCAGTGCTTCGACCTCCGGCGCGAGAACGTCGGAGGCGGTGGGGAACTCACTCACGGGAGCAACCCTGCCATACCCCCACCGTGATGCCCTGCGTTGGTTGCTCCCGTCCCCTCCGTACGATCGGGAGTTGTGAACCAACGGGGGGTGGATCTCACCGGGGCGACCCTGGAGGGCCGTTACCGGGTGGAGAGCGTGCTGGCCCGCGGTGGCATGTCCGTGGTCTACCGCGGTGTGGACACCCGGCTGGAGCGGCCGGTGGCGATCAAGGTCATGGACCACCGCTTCTCGGCGGACCGGACCTTCGTCGAACGCTTCGTGCGGGAGGCGCGGGCGGCCGCGCGGCTGCACCACCCCGCCATCGTCTCGGTGCACGACCAGGGGGTGGACCACAGCCCCACCGAGGACCACGTGTTCCTCGTGATGGAACTGGTCGACGGTGGCACCCTGCGGGAACTCCTCCGCCAGGACGGGGAGCTCCCGGTCCCCCTCGCGTTGAGCGTCCTGGAACCCGTGCTGAGCGCGTTGGGAGCGGCCCACGGGGCCGGGATGGTGCACCGGGACGTCAAGCCGGAGAACATCCTCATCGGACCGAACGACGCGGTGAAGGTCGCGGACTTCGGTCTGGTGCGAGCCGTGTCGGACGCGAAGCTCACCAGCGACAGCACCATCCTCGGCACCGTCGCCTACCTCTCGCCGGAACAGGTGGAGACCGGGGTCACCGACTCCCGGGGGGATGTCTACTCGGCGGGCATCGTGCTCTACGAGATGCTGACGGGGCGGCCCCCCTACACCGGCGACAGTCCGCTGTCGGTGGCCTACCGGCACGTCAACAGCGACGTTCCACCTCCGAGCGAGGCCGTGCCCGGGATCCCTCCCGCGCTCGACGAGCTGGTCCTGCGGGCCACCAGCCGGGATCCCGCCCGCCGACCGGCGGACGCGACGGCGTTCCGGGACGAGCTGCTCCGGGTGCGGGACGCGCTGGGCGTGCGGCGGGTACCCGTGCCCGTGCCCACCGCCGTGTGGACGCCCCCGCCGACGACCTCGACGGCGACCCCCTCCTCGGACGGTGGCGCGCCCCCCTCACCCGACGGCCCGCCCACGGAACGCATCCCCGTCACCCCTCCCGCCGGTCAGCACACCCAGCCCGGCCCGCCTCCCCCGCCGCATCCCGGGCCGGCTGGCGGCGGTCCGATCGGCCCCCAGGGGACCCGGGCGCTGAGCCGGGACGAGTACGCGAGCGGCCAGTACGGCCGTCCGCACGGCGCGGAGCACGCCGGCCACCCCACCGCCCCACCGACTCCCCCCGGCGGTCAGCGCCGCGGCCCGGTCCAGGACCCGTACTCGACCCAGCGCCGCCGGTCCCGGCGGTCCTTCGTGATCTGGATGGCGATCGTCACGGTCCTGGCGCTCGTCATCGGCGTCACGGCGTGGTGGTTCGGGAGCGGGCGGTGGACCAGCGTTCCCGACCTGCGAGGGATGTCCCACGCCGACGCGGTCGCTGCCCTGGAGGAAGCCGATCTCGTGCCCAGTCTCGACCACCAGTTCCACGACTCGGTGGAGTTGGGCCAGGTCTTCGACACCGGTCCGGAGGGCGGCGCCGAGGCGTTGCGCGGCAGCCGGGTGCGGGTGCTGGTGTCCAAGGGGCTGCCGGTGGTTCCCGAGGTGGCGGTGGGGATCTCCCTCGACGAGGCCAACGAGCTGGTGGAGGACGCCCGGCTGACACCGGTGAGGGACGAGGGCCTCGACCAGTTCAGCGAGGAGATCGCCGCCGGGGATGTCCTCGGCCTCGATCCCGAGGCGGGCACCGAGATGGCGATCGGCGGCGAGGTCCGGGTCGTGCTGAGCAAGGGTCCCCCGCCGGTGCCCGTCCCCGACGTCACCGGCCAGACCAGGGACGAAGCCGTGGACACCCTCACCTCGGCCGGTTTCGAACCGGACGTGCGGGAGGAGTTCGCCGAGGGCGTGGAGGCCGGGCGCGTCATCCGCACCAGTCCGGACCCGGGCACCGAGATGCTGTTGGGCGAGGACAACCGGGTCGAGGTGGTGGTCTCCAACGCCGTCCAGGTACCGGACGTGACCGGGCGCCGTGTCGACGAGGCACGGCGGGACCTGGAGGACGCCGACTTCGCGGTGGAGGTCGACTCGTGGTTCGGCGAGGAACGGGGCCGGGTCTTCGGGCAGTCCCCGCCCGGTGGGGCGTGGGTCGAGCCCGGGTCGACCGTCACGCTGAACAACTTCCCGATCTTCTGATCGAGACCGGATCGGTGTGGAAAACGGCAGTTGACAGGAGGTACACCCCGTATGCTCACCGAGAGCACACGGCGTTTCGAGGCAGGGAGCGCATGATCGGTAACCGTGGTCGGGTGACGGGCAGGATCGGTCCCGGACTGGTCGGTGAGGTCATGATCCACGTCCGGGGTGGCGTGGAGGCCTTCTACGCCTACCCCGCGCGGCCAGACGCGGTGATCGAGCCGGGGAACCAGGTCCTCGTGGTCGACTTCCAGCCACCACGCAACGTGTACGTGGAACCCTGGCAGTCGATCGGCTGAGGGTGACCTGCCGGCCACCCCACGATGTCGGCAACCGATCGCCGCGCCTCCACGTCTCATCCACGCCGTGCTCCGCTTGGCAGGGAATCGTCGTTCGAGACATGGGGGTGAGCCAGTCGTGCAGGAACAGGTCCTGTATTCGGTGGCCGCGGTCGTCATCGGTCTGCTGCTGCTGTTCGTGCTGTTCCGGGTGCTGTGGAAGGTGGCGGAGCCGAACGAGGCGCTGATCATCTCTGGCCTCGGGACCGGGGGGAACACCAAGTCGCGCCCGGACAGCATGGGATTCAAGATCATCACGGGCAAGGGGACCCTGGTCATCCCCGGTTTCCAGACCGCGCGCCGGTTGTCACTGGACACCCACGGCGCCAACCTCCAGGTGTCCTGCGTGACCCAGCAGGGGCTCCCGGTGACCGTGCGCGCGGTCGTCATCTACAAGGTGGGTGACGACTTCGTCTCGATCGCCAACGCGGCGCGGCGGTTCCTGGACCAGCAGAGCGGGATGAACAACACCATCCACGAGCTGTTCGCCGGTCACCTGCGTTCCATCTGCGGCGGCCTCACCATCGAGGACCTGATCCACAACCGCGACGCGCTCACCGGAGCCGTCCGCCAGTCCTCCGCGGACGAGATGAGCAAGCTCGGCCTCGTGGTCGACTCCCTCCAGATCCAGGAGATCGACGACGAGTCGGGCTACATCCTGAACCTGGGCAAGCCGCACGCCGCGGCCGTCGCGGCGTCCGCGAGGATCGCCGAGGCGCAGCGGGACCAGGAGGCCACCGAGGCGGAGCAGGCCGCCCAGGCCCGCAAGGCCGCCGCCGTGCGGGAAAGCCAGATCCAGCAGGCTGGGTACCAGGCGGAGGTCGACCAGGCGAGGGCGAAGTCGGGGCAGTCCGGCCCGCTGGCCGAGGCCACCGCCCGCCAGGAGGTCGTCGTCCAGGAGACCCGGGCGGCCGAGCTGGAGGCGAACCTCTCCGAGCAGCGGTTGCTCTCCGAGATCAGCAAGCCGGCCGACGCCAAGGCCTACGAGACCAGGACGATCGCCGACGCCGAGCGGGACGCGCGGATCGCGCGGGCCCAGGCCGAGGCGAAGGAGACCGAACTCCGCGCCGCGGCGGACGCCACCAGGGTGAAGACCGCCGCCGCCGCGCAGGCCGAGGCGACCAGGGCCCGGGGTGAGGCGGAGGCCGCCGCGACGAAGGCGACCGGTGAGGCGGAGGCGGCCGCCGCCCGCGCCAAGGGCCTCGCGGACGCCGAGGCCGCGCAGGCCAAGGGGCTCGCGGAGGCCGAGGCGATCAAGGCACGCGCCGCCGCCCTGGCGGAGAACCAGGAAGCCGTGGTCGCGCAGCAGCTCGCGGAGAACTGGCCGGAGATCGTCCAGGCCGGGGCGACCGCCTTCGGCAACGTGGACCACATGGTGGTGCTCAACGGCGCCGAGGGCGTCGGCGACATGTTCGGGAAGGCGCTGTCGCTGGGCGGCACCGGTCTCGGGCTCGCCCGCACGCTGATGCGCGCCATGCAGGACGAGGACGGCAAGGCCGAGACCCCCGTTGTCGGTTCCGACGGCGCGACGGCGGGCGGTTCGGTGCAGAACATCCCGGTGGACCGGAGCCCGGTTCGGCACACCGACTCCTGAGCACACCGGTCGTCCCGCACCGGCGGTGGCCCCAGCCACCGGCCCGAGCGGCGGGTCGGCCTCCCGGGTCGGCCGGCGCGGCCGGTCCCACCTGGGCAGCACACGCGGGCGCCCCCGGAACCTCCCGGGGGCGCCCGTCGCCGTTGTCGACGGTCCTCACTCCGACGTGTCCCGCCGGGGACGCTCGGTCCGCTGCACCTCGGTCAGGGCATCGGGGTCGTCGTCGGCGGGCGGCTCCGCCTCCAGTGCCTCCTCGGCCCTCGTCGGGCGGTTCGCCTGCATCATGCTCCTGGTCTCCGCCTTCAACTCCTCGTCCCGCTTCGGTCCGTGCCGGTCACTGCCCCGTTGCATCAGTGGTCCTCCTTGTCGGGGTCGCTCACCACGTCGGTGAGCGAGACGGGCGCTGGTCGTTCACCGCGCCGCGTAGCGAAGCAGTCCTCCCACCTCCGTCGGTACCGTCTCGTCCTCGTCGAACAGGTGCACGTGGGCGCCGGTCAACGCCGCCGCCGCGACCAGCGCCGCGTCGGCGCGTTCGGTGGTGACCTCCTCCTCCGGCAGACCGAGCTCCTCCCGGTCCACCGCGACCTGGCTGTGCTCGGGGCCCACGTACACCCGCTGCTCCAGCCCGGTGGCCCGGAGCAGGACCGTGTCCATCCGGCCCTCGCGCAACGCGGTGAGCACGGGACGGAGGCCGGACAGCGCCCGGCCGCTCCCCCGGCCCAGCTCGGCGCGGAACTCCTCCAGGGCGTCCCGGGTGTCCTGGGCGACCTTTTCCCGCAGCAGTGCGCGGATCTCGTCCTCCAGGGCCTCGGTGTCCGTGCCCTCCGCTCGGCCGCCGACCTCGGTGCTGACGGCGCGCTGTTGGCTGTTGGGGGGCAGCGCGGCGAGGACCTCGTTCCTGGCCCGCACCTCGCCGGCGACGAGGACCAGCCCGGCGCCGCTCCGGCGCACGAGGCGGTCGATCTCCTCGGCGATCTCACCGGCGTTGCGGGCGGCGGTGTCCTCGACCCGCTGTTGGGCCCGGTGGTGCGACCACCCCAGGCCCCGCACCTTGTGCACGGGATGGGTCTCGCCCTCCACCGTGTGCTCCGCCCGCAGCGTCGCGTTGCGCTCGTAGAGCCGCAGGTCCGCGCCGATCCGGTCGACCACCGCCACCACGAGCGGGGCCCCGGGGGCGGAGTCGGCGAGCACGGGCAGCACCTGGGGCAGCGGGGACCACCGCGCGTAGGGCAACGCCGGCGGCTCACTGACCTCCTCGTCCAGCAGCACCTCGCCGTCCGCCGCCACGAGCACCCTGCCCGCGGCGCCGACCGCCGGCTGGGCGGTGCGCAGCGCCTCCTCCAACGCGTCGATCGTGGGCCTGTCGGCCAGTTGGTCCTCCAGCTCCTCCCGGGCCTCCCGCCACCGCAGTTCGATCTCCTGACGTGCGTTCTCGGTGCTCCTGGTGACGTCCAGGTACACCGACGCGACCGGCCCCTCGGCCTGTGCCAACTCGCGAACCAGGCCTGTCTCCATGTTCACAACCTCCTCGGCGCGGGCGTCCGTTCGTCCTGCCGAGTGGGGTGGTCCGTTCGCGGTGCGACACCGCGCCGGTCCGACCCACACCCCTTTCCCGACGCCTACCCCGTCCGGCCGCCACTCACACGCCCGGTTGCCGCGCCACCGGGACACCCCGCCCCGAGGGGAGGGCCCTGAGCAGGGGAGAACCGACCGAACGGCGGTGCCGAGCCCGGCCAGCCGTCGCGGAGCGTGCCAGTTCCGCCCGCTGGGTACCCCGCTGGCGAACGGGCCGACGCGGCTGGACGGGAGGACACCACTCGTCGCGCCCGGCGGACCTGACGAACCACGAGAGGGAGACATGATGAGCGCCAGCGCTTCGGAGGAGCCGTGGCAGGAGATCCCCGACGTCCACCAACCGGGCCCGGACAACGACGAGCCGCTGAGCGTCAGCGAGCAACTCGACGAGGACGACCTCGACGTCGACCCGCTGGAGGAGGGCGTGGAACCGCCGGAGGACTGGTCGGAGGCGAACCGCTTCGGCACGACGCCGAGTGAGCAGCGGGCCGGGGAGGGGTTGGACGCCCGGCTCAACGAGGAGGTGCCGGACGTCGAACCGGTCGACGCGCCCGACCGCGGCCGCGCGGAGACACCGGCGGAGGAGGTGGACGAGCTCCCCCCTGACGACGAGTTCCCGGACGAGCCCGCCCAGCGGGAAGGCGTGGTGCTCCAGGGGGACGTCGTCGACGACAACGGGTTCGCCGCCGAGGACGTCACCGGACGGACCGCGCAGCGGACGGACGCCACCGAGGAGGGCGCCATCCGGGTCGAGCCCGAGGAGTAGGGCCAGGCGCGCCCCGTCCCCGGGCCCCTGGTGTGGGTGTGGGCGCGCTGGGTACGAGGAAAGGACAAGTGGAGGAACGCATCGCGAGTGTCCTCCGGCGTGGCGGGCGCCCCCGGACGGGTGTGGCGCGCGATGCGGGTGAGGACCGGGAGGGAGTGGCAGGTGAGCCGACTCGGACAGCCAGAGCAGGAACAGGACTTCCCCGGCAGCTCGGAGGCGATGGAGCCCGGGCCGAGGGACCGCATGGCCGACTACGTGGGACGAGGCCTGCTCGCCGGGCGCAAGGCGCTGATCACCGGCGGCGACTCGGGGATCGGCCGGGCGACCGCCGTGGCCTTCGCCAAGGAGGGCGCCGACGTGGCGGTGGCCTACCTCTCGGAACACGAGGACGCCGAGGTGACCCGCCAGCTCGTCGCCGACGAGGGACGCCGCTGCGTGCTGTTCCCCGGGGATCTGGCCGACCCGGCGCACTGCCGGGAGACCGTCGAGCAGACGGTCCAGCACCTGGGTGGCCTCGACCTGCTCGTGAACAACGTGGCCGAGCAGGAGCCGGTGGACTCCCTGGAGGAGATCTCGGACGAGGCGTGGCTGCGCACCTTCGCCACGAACATGCACAGCTACTTCCACGTCACGAAGGCGGCGCTACCGCACCTGCGTGAGGGCAGCGCGATCATCAACACCGGGTCGGTCAACGGGCTGCGGGGGAACGCGACGCTCATCGACTACGCCGCCACCAAGGGGGCCATCCACGCCTGGACCCGGTCGATGGCCCAGTCCTTGGTCGACCGGGGCATCCGGGTGAACTGCGTGGCGCCCGGCCCGGTGTGGACGCCGCTGATCCCGGCCACGCTCGGTTCGGAGCGCACGGGATCCTTCGGGGGGCAGGTGCCGATGGGGCGACCCGCGCAGCCTGACGAGATCGCGCCGTCCTACGTGTTCTTCGCCGCCCCCGCGCTGTCCTCGTTCTACACGGGGGAGGTCCTGGCGCCGCTCGGTGGGGAGATCATGCCGAGCTGACGGGCTCCCCGGGCACCGGCTGGCGGCCAGCGGCCGCCAGCCGGTGTGGTGTCAGGGCTCAGTTCCGGCCCAGCACCTCGAGCAGCACCTCGGGGTGGTCGGTGATCACGCCGTCGACCCCGTGGGAGACGGCGGTGCGCATGTCCGCCTCGTCGTTGACGGTCCACACGTTGATCGCCATACCCAGTTCGTGGACCCGGTCGACCAACGCGGGATCGGTGTCCCGGAAGCGGGGGTTGGCCTGCTCGGCCCACCTGCTGGCCGCGACCAGCTCGGCCTCGCTGGGACGCGAGCCGAAGAGCAGCCCCACCGGGACGACACCGAGCCGCTGGTGGAAGGCCCGCATCTGCTCGTGGTCGAAGGACTGCACGACCAGGGTGTCCCCGCGCACCGCACTCCACAGGTAGTCGGGCATCGACCGCAGCTCGCGGGCGATGTCCGCGCCCAGCCCCTCCACTCCCTCGCAGACCTTGACCTCCAGCAGCAGGCCGGTGCCCGGGTCCAGTTCGCGGACGGCCTCCCGCAGTGTGGGCACCGGCTCCCCGCGAACTCGGGCCCGAACCACGAGCCGGCGTCGAGCCTGGACAGCTCGGCCAGGGTGAGGTCGGCGACGGCGTAGGAGTCGCGGTCCGGGAAGACGTCCGCCGCGTCGGTGGTGCGGTCGAGCGTGCAGTCGTGCATGAGCACGATCTCCCCGTCGGCGGTGCGCTGGACGTCGATCTCCACGTGGTCGGCGCCGATCTCGTCGGCCGCGCGGATCGCGGCCAGGGTGTTCTCCGGTGCCGTCCCGGACGCTCCCCGGTGCGCGACGACCTCCGGGCCAGCCGTGCCGGGCACGGTCCCGCCGGGGAGGTGGGCCGGGTCGGCCGCCGCGGCCGAGGTGGGGGCGAGCAGTGCCGCGCCGACCAGCGCGGCGACCGCGACCAACCCGCCACGGCCCGCCGTCGAGCGGCGTGGCGCGGCGGAGTCCCGGTCCCGCCGGGTGTCGTCGCCTTCGGACAGCCAGTACGCCATGCGATCCCTCCAGGAGTGCGGTGGTCTCGGTGGATGGTCACCGTCCGGGGTAACCGGAAAGTGATCGCGACCCTACCGGCAGTTGACCATCGCCTCCCACCTCCAGCGGGTGCTCGCCGAGCCGGGTGGGTGCGCCCTCCCACGGGCGGCACCCGGCCGGCTGGTCCCGACGGGGACCCGGCCCCCGGCCGGGGGACCGAACTCGGCGCCGTTCGGGCGTGGTCGGGTCTGGCCGTGCCCGTCGGCGGGATCGGGCACGCCGGTCCAGGACTCGCCGGAGGGGACTCGGCGGGCGGAAGGGCGCGCCGGGCGGGAGCTCCCGCGCGGCGGTCTCAGGCCTCGGCGACCAGGCGGCGCAACTCGTCGAAGCTCGGGAGGAAGGCATCTCCCGGGCACTGCGTCACCTTCCAGTCACGGTGACCCGAGATCACCGGCATCCCGCGCACCGCGCCGGTCACCGGGTCCGTCCAGTTCGTGGTGCCCAGCGGGTCCAACGCGCACCAGGAGCACAGGGCGGCGAGCACCCGCACGAGGCTGTCGACGGCGTCGCGCGCGGGAGCCGAGGCGGAGAAGTCCCCGACCAGGCAGACCCCGACGTTGCCCCTGTTGTAGCTGGCGACGTGGCCCGCCGTCACCGCCAGGGGCGCGCCGAGCTGGGGGTCCCGGTCGAAGACGGGGAAGCCGTCGGTACCGGACACCCGTCCCTCGTAGATCCGGCCCTTCGGGTCGATCAACAGGTGGTAGCCGATGTCGCCCCACCCGTTGCTGACGGCGTGCAGCCGGTAGACGTGCCGGATGTCGGCGGCGTGGTCGGCGGAGGGCGCGATGGCGGTGTGGTGCACGGTGAGCACCTGCGGGCGGGTGAACTCCTGCTGCCACAGTTCCTCCCCGCCGGCGCCGAACCGCAGGCTCTCGTCCGCTCCCCACCCGGCACGGCTGACCACGCCCAGGCTCGGGCCCGCCTCCCCGGACAGCGTCAGGTCCTCGACCGGATCGTCACGCCCCTCGACGCCACCCTCGAAGGCCAGCACCGTCGCGGCGTGGTGACCGGCGGGCAACCGCACCTCCACCGACCGGGTCGTCGGGGGCACCGCCACCAGCGTGGAGGTGCGGGGTGGCAGCTCGTCCCGCCCGTCCTCCACCACGGCCAGCTGGCGCCAGTCCCCCGAGGGGAGCGGGCGAACGGCCCCGGCGTCCGTGCCGGTCAACGGCCTGTCGAAGAGCAGGCCCACCCGGCTCGTGCCCTCGGTGAGGGGCACCCGCTGCCCGTCACCCACCCCGGCCAGGGCCGTGGGTGGTGGGGCCGCGTCCCCACCGGTGGCGCCCAGGGCACGCGGTACCCCCAGCGCCATCGCGCCCGCTCCGAGCAGCACACCGGTCAGCAGATCACGTCGTGTGGCCATGACTCTCCTCAGGACGGCGTTCGTCCGGGCGAGCAGTCCCGAACCCCGGGTATCAGAGTCAACGACGAGCGGCGGGCTCCCGCAAACGCGCCACGACGGGCTTAGACACGAAAGAGGGATGGGACGTCGGTCCGTGTCGGACCGACGTGCCCACCCCTCGCGGTGCCGCGCCGGCGTCCGCACCGCCGGCGCCAGGGCACGGGATCAGGCGCGCAGCATCTCGGCGATCAGGAACGCGAGTTCCAGTGACTGCTGGGTGTTCAGGCGCGGGTCGCACGCCGTCTCGTACCGGCCCGCCAGGTCGGAGTCGGAGATGTCCTGGGCACCGCCCAGGCATTCCGTCACGTCCTCGCCGGTCAGCTCGATGTGGACGCCCCCGGGGTAGGTGCCCAGCGCGCGGTGCACCTCGAAGAAGCCCTGCACCTCGTCGACCACCCGATCGAAGTGCCGGGTCTTGTACCCGGTCACGGACTCGACGGTGTTGCCGTGCATCGGGTCGCACTGCCAGATCACCTGGTGACCGGTGGCGGTGACCTTCTCCACGATCGCGGGCAGCACCTCCCGCACCTTCGTGCTGCCCATCCTGCTGATCAGGGTGAGCCGGCCGGGCTGGTTCTCCGGGTCGAGCCGCTCCACGTACTCGACCGCCATCTCCGGCGTGGTGGACGGCCCGATCTTGAGGCCGATCGGGTTCGCCAGCAGCTCGGCCAGGGCGATGTGCGCGCCGTCGAGCTGCCGGGTGCGCTCACCGATCCAGAGGAAGTGGGAGGACAGGTCGTAGAGCTTGCCGTTGTCCAGCCGGAGCAACGCCCGCTCGTAGTCCAGCAGGAGCGCCTCGTGGCTGGAGAACACCTCCACCGTGTGCAGGTTGGTGTCCCGGACGCCGCAGGCGGACATGAACCGGAGTCCCCGGTCGATCTCGCCGGCCAGCGCCTCGTAGCGCTCGCCGGCCGGGGAGTTCAGCACGAAGTCCTTGTTCCAGTCGTGCACCCGGTGCAGGTCACCCATTCCGGCGGAGGTGAGGGCGCGGACCAGGTTCATCGTCGCCCCGGCGTTGGCGTAGGCGCGGATCATCCTGGACGGGTCGGGTACCCGGGCCTCGGGCGTGGCCCGGAGCGAGTTGACGATGTCACCCCGGTAGGAGGGCAGGCCCAACGCGTCGGTCGGCGAGGACCTGGGCTTGGCGTACTGGCCGGCGATGCGGCCGACCTTCACGACCGGCAGGCTCGCGCCGTAGGTGAGGACGACGGCCATCTGCAGCAGGGTGCGGATGTTGGCCTTGATGTGTGGTTCGGTGTTGTCCGCGAAGGTCTCGGCGCAGTCGCCGCCCTGGAGCAGGAACGCCTCGCCCCTGGCCACCTCGGCCAGGCGCTGGTGCAACAGGTCGACCTCGGCGGCAACCGTGATGGGCGGCACACTCTCCAGCACCGCCCGCACCTGGCGGACGGCCTCGGGATCCGGCCACTCCGGCTGCTGGGCGGCCGGCCTGGCCAACGCGGCGTCCAGCTGGTCGCGCAGCTCGGCCGACAGCGGCGGGAGCTCGGGCAGGGTCTCCACCGGCACGTCAACGGTCCAATTCACGGCAGCCAGCTTAGCGGCTACCGACGGTGGCCCGTCCGGACCGAGACGGCGGTGGGGGGAACGGTCGGTGAGCCCGGCCACGCCCAACCGGCCCGGGAGGCACCACGAGCACGGGCGGAAGCCGGACGACCACGTCGCCTCTCCCACCCGTGCTCGGCGATACCACCCGAAAGGGCTAGTTGCCCTTCAGGATCAGCCGAAGAACACCTCGGCCTCGGCGTAGCGCTCCGAGGGCACCGTCTTCAGGCTCTCGGTCGCCTCAGACAGCTTCACCCTGACGATGTCGGTCCCGCGCAGCGCGACCATCACGCCGAACTCGCCGTCGGTGGCGGCGTCCACCGCCTGGAGGCCGAACCGGGTGGCGAGCACCCGGTCGTAGGCCGTCGGGGTGCCGCCGCGCTGGACGTGGCCCAGCACGACCGCCCGGGACTCCTTACCGGTCCTGGCCGCGATCTCGTCGGCCAACCAGGTACCGACGCCGCCGAGCCGGACGTGCCCGAAGGCGTCCTTCTCGCCGGTCTGGAGCACCTCGGCGCCGCCCTCGGGCATCGCGCCCTCGGCGACCACGATGATGGGCGCGTACTCCCGCTCGAAGCGGCGCTCGACCCAGCCGACGACCTGGTCGACGTTGAACGGCTTCTCCGGCACCAGGATGACGTTGGCCCCGCCGGCGAGCCCCGAGTGCAGGGCGATCCACCCGGCGTGCCGGCCCATCACCTCGACGACGAGCGCCCGGTGGTGGGACTCGGCCGTGGTGCGGAGCCGGTCGATCGCCTCGGTCGCGATGTGCACGGCGGTGTCGAAACCGAAGGTGTAATCCGTGGCGTTCAGGTCGTTGTCGATCGTCTTCGGCACGCCGACCACGCCCACACCGTCGTCGGTGAGCTTCTTGGCGACCCCGAGGGTGTCCTCGCCCCCGATGGCGATCAACGCGTCCACCCCCTCCTCGGCCAGGGTGCGCTTGATCGCCTCGACGCCGCCGTCGACCTTGTAGGGGTTGGTCCTGGACGACCCGAGGATGGTGCCGCCCCTCGTGAGGATGTCCTCGACCTCGTCCAGCCCGAGCGGTTTGGTCAGCCCCTCGATCGGACCCTTCCACCCGTTGCGGAAGCCCACGAAGTCGTGCCCGTGGACCTCGACGCCCTTGCGGACGACGGCCCGGATGACCGCGTTCAGGCCCGGACAGTCGCCGCCTCCGGTGAGCACCCCGATGCGCATTTGCTCGACTCGCCTCCCTTGAAGACCCGGCGACGGGCCCGCCCGGTCTCCTGCTCGAACGCCCGTCGCCGGAAGCTGTGCGGCCACGCTGCTACCGCGTGGCTGACATCACTACGGGAGAGAGACTGCCATGCGCTGGATCGGTGCAGCAACGGGGCTTGGGGATCTTCCCGGTCCCCGCCGACGTCCTCGGGGCCCACCGGGGCCGCAACGGGGACACCGCCCGCTCCCGGGCGGCGAGCCGGGACGCCCGCCTCCCAGGGCGGGGACGGCGGTGTCGGGCGGTGCCTGGTCGGTTTCGGACCGTCAGGGGTGGGCCGGGGCTCGGTCAGCTCGCGCGGCGGCCCACGAACGAACGCCACCGCTCGTCGATGACCCGCCACCGCTCCCGGTTGTGCCGGGCGTCGGCGAGGGCGTCGTGCGCGTCGTCCGGGGGTGCGGGCAGCCGGGGACGGCCGACGTCCTCCCACCGCTGCCGCAGGTCCCTCGTGAAACGGGGGAGCTGAGGGGGCAGGGCCGGCATCGCACCCCAGAGCTGGGCGAGGACGACGTGGTCGTAGGCCGCGTACCAGGCCCACAGCTCCACCTCACCCGGCCCGGACTCCGGGCCGGTCAGGAACTCCAGCAGCTCGGCCCGGATGCGGGAGCGGTCGCGCCACACCGGGCTGGCGGGAGGCGGCAGCTTCGACAGGACGTTGTTCCGGACCCAGGTACCGGCCCGTCCTGGGTCGAACTCGGTGGAGACGGCGTAGAACTCACGACCGTTCTCATCGACCACCCCGATCGACACCAGGTCGATGGTGACCCCGTCCTCGATGAACTCGCAGTCGTAGAAGTACCGCACCCGCCCACCCTAGGCGGGCCCTTACCCGATCGGGGCGAGGGGGCGGAGACGCCCGGGCCCCCTCGAACGCCGGGTTCGGGGTCCACCCCGAGGCGTGGAGGGGGCCGGGGACGTCCGCCCGCGCACCAGCGGCGGGCTGGTCAGCTCGCCTTCGACTGGGGGAGCCTGTCGACCTCGGTCGCGGGGACGCGGGGCGGAACCGGGAGCGTGCCGCTGGCCAGCTCCTCCTTCGCCTTGGTCGCGTAGATGTCCACGTACTCCTGCCCCGACAGCTCCATGAGCGCGTACATGATCTCGTCGGTGATGGCCCGTTCGACGAACCGGTCACCCGCCAGTCCGTCGTACCGGGAGAAGTCGAGGGGCTTCCCGACCTTGATGCGGATCGGGTGCGGCCGCCACATCTTGGAGCCGATGGGGTTGGCCTTGTCGGTGCCGAAGACCACGACCGGGATGACCGGGACCTTCGCCTCCAACGCCATCCTGGCCACACCGGTCTTGCCCTTGTACAGGCGCCCGTCGGGTGACCGGGTGCCCTCCGGGTAGACCCCGAGCAACTTCCCCTCGTTGAGCAGGCGCACCGCGGTGTCCAGGGCCGCCTGCGCGGCCGAACCACCGGAACGGTCGACGGGCACCTGGCCGACTCCGGTGAAGAACACCTTCTTCAGCCACCCCTTGACGCCCTTCCCCGTGAAGTACTCCCGCTTGGCGAGGAAGGTGACCCGTCTCGGTACCCGGAGGGGCATGAAGAAGGAGTCGGCCACCGCGACGTGGTTGCCGGCCAGGATGGCGCCGCCGGTGCGGGGGATGTTCTCCGCGCCCTCGATGCGCGGCCAGAAGAACAACCGCATCAGCGGGCCCATGAAGATATTCTTCATCAGCCAGTACATCACTGTGGCTTGCGCCTCCCTCAGCTACGAACCCGGAACCCCCTCGGCGACCGGGAACCGGCGGCCGGAGCAAGCACCAGCGTAGCCAGTCGGGCCGCGACGCACCCCCCGCCAGTGGCCCGTCCCGCGTGCGACGATGTGCCGGGTGCGCCCGTGACCGATCTCCCGGAGGAGGCCGCAGTGCCCGTGCTGCCCGGCGCCGAACCGTTCGAACACGACGGCTCGGCCGACGTCGGTGTCCTGCTGTGCCACGGCCTGACCGGTTCCCCGCACAGCCTCCGCCCCTGGGGCGAACGGTTGGCGGCCGAGGACTACTCGGTGCGCTGCCCCCGGTTGCCCGGTCACGGCACCCACTGGCGGGAGGTCGCCAGGACGCGCTGGCAGGACTGGTACGAGTGCGTCGAACGGTCCCTGGACGAGTTGCGGGATCGCTGCCGCACCGTGTTCGTGGCCGGCCTGTCGATGGGCGGCACGCTGGCCCTGCGGCTGGCGGAGCTCCGCCAGTCCGACATCGCGGGGCTCATGCTGGTCAACCCGTCGGTGATGACCCGGCGCCGGCTCGCGGCCCTCACCCCCTGGTTGGCGCACGTCATGCCCACGACCCGGGGTATCGCGGGCGGCATCGCCAAACCGGGGGTGCGCGAGGTGGGCTACGACCGCCTGCCGCTGCGGTCGGTGGCCACCCTCGCCGAGCTGTGGCGGCTCGTCCGCGCGGACCTCGGCAGAGTTCGGCAACCCGTCCTACTGTTCCACTCAGTGGTCGACGAGGTCGTCGAACCGGTCAACTCGCGAATCGTGCTTGACTCGGTGCGGAGCACCGACGTCACCGACGTCGTGCTGACCGACAGCGGCCACGTGGCCACCCTCGACTACGACGCGGACATCATCTTCAACCGGAGTGTCGACTTCGTGCGGCGGGTGCACGCAGCTCAGGCAGGAGACCGGCCATGACCCGAAGCCCGGGTGGGGCGGACAACCCGGAGGACATCGACGCGGCGTTCGCCGAGATCATCGAGGGGCTGCGCCGGGACACCGGTGGCAGCCCACCCTGGCCAGGGGAGGAGGACGGCCGCCAGCGCCGCCGGGACGCCACCTCGGACGAGGAGGAGCGGGAACGCGAACGCCGCGATCGGGAGGACCGGGAGGAGTCCGCCGCGGCAGCGCTCGCCGAGGAGGAACGGGAACGGGCCGCTCGCCAGGCGGCGGAGGAGGACGAGGGGCACTTCGAGCCCCCCGAACCGCCGCCGCTGCCCCGCCCGAAGCGGAGCACGGTGGGGGCGCTCGCCCTGATGGGCCTGGGCCTGTTGCTGCTGATCTTCCCCTCGCTGCTCGGCCTGAGCCGGGATGTGGCGCTGCCCCTCGGGCTGCTGGTGATCAGCGGAGCGGTCGGGCTGCTCCTGCTCAAACTGCGGCAGGGACCGCCCCCGGACTCGGGCTGGGACGACGGGGCCCGGCTCTGAGGCTCCGGGCTCCACGACCACGGAGCCGGTCGACCACGGAGCCGGTCGTCGGTAGGCCGCATGCCGAGATCATCGGGCGCCCTCGGCCCACGCCTCCCGTGCCGCGCTGACCGACCTGCCGAACCGGGCCCTCCAGGGGCGCGCCTCCCGGCCGGGACGACGGTGGCACCCGGCACGTACCGGTCCGGCCGGGTGCGGCTGCCCGGCGGAGGTGCGCACGGGGACCACCCCCGGACCCGCCCGGCTCACCGGGTCGGAGCCGCCCTGAGGGTGCTCTCCCGCCCCACCAGGTCGTCGCGGGCCAGCTCGGCCGCTCCCACGATGCCTCCCCGACCACCCAGGGCGCTCACCCCGACGCTGGCCAGCGGGCGGTGCCCGGTCCCGGTCGCCGCGCGGGTGTAGTGGTCGACCGCCGAGGCCAGGTACAGCTCGGACGACGCGGCGACACCCCCGCCGAGGACGATCAGTTCCGGGTCGAGGACGTCCGACACCAGGGCGAGGCCTCGTCCGAGCCACCCGGCGAACTCGTCGAGCCCGGCCGCCCCCAACGGGTCACCGGCGACGGCGGCCTCGGCCACCCCCTCGCCGGTCAGTTCCCGCCCGGCCGCGAGTTCGGCCGCGAGACCGGAACCGGGCCACGACCGGTCGGTGGCCAGCTCGACGACGGTGTCCACGAGTGCGGTACCGCTGCAGTAGCGCTCCCAGCACCCGGTCTTGCCGCACGGGCAGGGGCGCCCACCCGGCACCAGGGAGAGGTGCCCGAGCTCGGGGGCGACGCCGTGCGCTCCCCGGTAGAGCCGCCCGTCGACCAGCAGCGCGGCCCCGATACCCGTGCCGACCGCGACCATCGCGACGACCCCTCGGTCCCGGGCCGAGCCGAAGCGGTACTCGGCCAGTGCCGCCGCGTTGACGTCGTGCTCCAACACGACGGGGGTCCCCAGGGCGACGGACAGCCGGTCCCCCACCGCCGCCCCCTGCCACGGGAGGTGCGGGGAGAAGCGCACGAGGCGGCGGTCCTCGCTGATGAACCCGGCCACGGCGAGTCCCACGGCGGAGACGGGGTGCCGTTCGCCCAGCTCGCGCACCACCCGGACCACCGCGGCGTCCAGCTCCGCCTCGGTCCGGGGAGTCGGGGTGGTCGCGAGGTCCACCACCCGGCCCGTCGGGTTGACCACGCCCGCGCGGATGCTGGTACCCCCGATGTCGATACCGACGGTCAGCACCCGTCCTCCCAGCGGACGGCGATGGGGCGCACGCGTGGCGCGTCCGCCGGCGGGGAGGGGCTGGGAGCGACCGGGTCGCCCGCCGTCGCCTCGTCGGGACGCGGAACGGCGCCACTGGTCCACGCCGACTCGGGCACCGGGTCGGCGTGGTCGACGTCCAGGACGTCCTCGTGCCCGTCCGGTGCCGCTGGCGGGTCCTCGCGGTCCCGCCCGCCCGTCGACGGTTCCTGGGCGGTTCGGTCCCCGGTCCGGTTCTCCCGGGCACCGGCCGTCGCGCCCGGGGCCGGGCTGGTCTCGTCCAGCGCGCTCCGCACCACCGCGAGCAGACCGAGCAGCTGGTCGGCCACCTTCACCCCGAGATCGGGGCGGTCCCCGCGCACCAGCCCGGAAACGGCGCAGACCGGGCACCCCACGCAGGAGGGGCCGTGCCGCTCCCCCTCCTCCGCGCGCCCGCGCAGCTGAGCGGCCCAGGGTTCCGCCCGCCGGTGGACGGTGTCGAGGAGCTGCCCGAGCTCGTCGAGGAGCCGCCTGCCAGCCTCCGGAAGACCGTCGTCCGGCCGTGGGTCACTCATCTCTCACCGCATCCACAGTCGGGGGTCGGGGCGGAAACGCACGGTCAGCCCACCGGGCCCCGCCGAGGCCGACACCACCTGGCAGCGCCGCAGCACCGATGGCAGGTCGACGAGCCGACGACGACCATCGACGGTGACCACCAGCTCGTCTCCGACCCTCGCGAGGTCCAGCGCCGCCTCGGCGGCGAGGGGAACGGCGAGGCGGAGCAGGTAGTCCCCCTCGTCATCCTCACGCCACACCGAGATCAGCCTGGTCGGTGGAGCGCCGGCCAGCGGGTCGTCCGCCCCGTACAGGGCGAGCGCCAGCTCACCCAGTCTGGGCAGGCCGACCGGCTCGTCGGCGACGTGCGGCACCACCCGCACCGGTACGTCCGTCGACTCGCGCACCTCGGTCAGGACCGCCTCCTGCTCGGCACGCCGCCGCCGCAACCAGTCGGCGGCCGTTCCGGTCTCGTCGCCGACGTCGGGCACGAGCCGGTTCACGACGACACCGTCGACGCGCACCCCCTGGAGGGCCAGTGCCGTCAGTGTCCGACGGGTCTCGGCCGCGACCACCCGCTCCGGGGTGAGCACGAGCCGCACGCTCGTCCGTTCCTGGTCGAGCAGCAACTCCCGCAGTTCGGCGAGCCGGTCGGCCAGCGCCCCCAGCTCGCGCCCGAGGCTGTCCCAGCGCTCCAGGCCGCCACCCGCGAGTCCGCCGAGCAGCCCCGGACGGCTCGGCGGTGCGCCGGGAACAGCCGCTCGAGGTACCCGGCCAGCGCCTCCGGCAGGGCGACCAGCCGGAGGGTCTCCGCCGTCGGCGCGCAGTCCACCACGACGGTGTCCCACGGACCGGAGGCGGCCAGCCTCGCGACCTCGGTCAACGCCAGGATCTCCTCCACCCCGGGCAGGACGGTCAGCTCCTCGGCGTCGAACTCGTCGAGGCCGGCACCGGAGAGCAGGGTCCGCAGGTGCTCGCGCAGTCCGGCCCACGCACCGTCGACCAGCGAGCGGGTCTCGATGTGGGCGGCGGAGAGGCCGTCGTCGAGTTCGGCCACCCCGTCCCCGACCGGGACGCCCAGCGCGTCACCGAGCGAGTGGGCCGGGTCGGTCGACACCACCAGCACCTTGCCGCCGAGCGCGGCGAGGCGGGCGGCGCTGGCCGCGGCGAGGGTGGTCTTGCCCACCCCGCCCTTGCCGGTGAACAGCAGGAGTCGCACGGGGACCTCGTCAGGGAAGAAGGAGCGGGTGGGTGCCGGGGGGCCGGGCCGCGGTCAGTCCCGGCCCTCCACGCGGCGCCTGAGCCCCTTGAGGGCGGTGTCCATCACGACACGTTCGGCCTTCCGCTTGAACAGCCCGATCATGGGGATGGTCAGGTCGACGGCGAGCGTGTAGACGACCTCCGTCCCACCGGGCACCGCCCGCAGCTGGTAGCTCCCGCGCTGCGACTTCTGGGTCTGCCCCTCCACCAGCTCCCAGCTGACGGACAGGCCGTCGGCCGCCCAGTCGTACTGGAGGACGTAGGTGTCCTTCACGATCCCGGCGTCCAGGGTGAACCGGACCCGCTCGGCTCGCCCGTCGTCCCGGGCGGCCAGGACACTGGTCTCCTTCAGCCCACCGGCCCACTCCGGGTACGCCGCGAAGTCGGCGATCACCGCCATGACCTCGGCTGGCGCCGCCTCGATGTGGATGGACTGGGTGGACTGGTCGGCCATGCTCGGCAGGTTACCGTGCCAGCCGAGGTCACCAGTGCAAGACGTAGGGGCTGGCCGTGCGCTGGAAGTGCCCCACGTTGACGCAGTCGGTGACGCCGATGCGCGCCCTGGCGGACCACGGTTGGTGCACGTGGCCGAACAGCGCCCACCGGGCCCGCTGGGCGCGGATCCGGTCCAGCAGCCCCTCCGAACCGATCTCGACGCGGCGCGCCACGACGTCGTAGCAGAGTTCGTCGAGCGCGGGGGGCACGTGGGTGCACCAGACGTCCACCTCGCCCAGGGCGTCGAGGGCGAGGGCGAAGTCCTCGGGGGTGCGCAGGTAGGCACGCCAGGGGGCCGGCCCCGTCAGTGGCGGGACCCCGGGGGGCAGCACCGCGCCGCCGGCGAACCCGAACCGCAGTCCGCCGAGGTCCACGCTCTGCCCGTCGAGCATCACCAGGCCCTCCCTGGCGTACTCGGGCCAGAGACGGGGGGAGTCGACGTTGCCCGGGGTCGCGTAGGTGGGCGCGTCCAGCGCGCCGAAGAGCACGTCGTACTGCTCCCGGACCAGCTCGTCGACCGACCCCGCCGGGTCGGCCAGCTCCCCCCACAGCGAACGGACGTAGGCGGCGGCCCGGCGCCCGTCCTCACGCCGCAGGCGCGCGAACGTCCGGACCCGGTCCGGTCCGAAGAGGCGGCCCAGCACGCCACGCTCGTGGTCGTGGTAGTCGACGATGTCGAGCAGATCACCGAGCACGACCACCGCGTCGGCCCCCGCACTCGCCCTGGCGAGTGCCTCGGCGTTGCCGTGTACGTCCGAAACCACGTGAACCCGCACGCCCCGAAGGTACCCACTGGCTGGTCGGGTGACCCCGGGATGTCGTCGACCCTCGGTGTCCCGGCGGTGGGAACGCCCCCGCGTTCAGCCCCGCTCCCGCTGGGCGCCGCCCCCGGTCCGGCGGGCCGGGTCGACCCCGGGCGGCCGGGTGCCGTCGAGCTCACCGCGTACGGCGAGGGCCACCGCGCGCCCCCGGGTCCGCCACCGGTTCCGGGCGACGGCGTGCGCCAGTGGGAGCAGTGCGGTGGGCCACCAGGACGGCACCACCGGGTCGGCCCGCAGGAAGTAGTGCAGCACGGTGCCGTCGAGCACGGGTTCCAGCCACACCTCCATCGTGCCGACCAACGGCCCGTCGACCCGCCACCGCACCCCCTCCGCCCCCCTGTCCTCCTCCACCCGCAGCAGGAGACCGGGCCACCAACCGGCCCAGCGCCGCTCGTCACCGAGCGTCGAGGCGGCCACCTCGGGCGGCACGGCGAGGAAGGTGTCGTCGGCGATATCGACCACGGGCATAGTCGGACAGCGTGGCAGAAGCGGGCCCGGTGCGGGGTTCGCCCCGGCATCGGCCCTCCTCGGCGGAACGGCAGAATGGCCGTGCGGCCCACCCGCCGGACGAGGTGACCTCGGTCGGAGCGGGGAACCGGGCGAGCCGACTCCCGTCGGGTCGCGGTTGACGGGCGAGAGCACGAGCCCGCGAGGAGGCACCTGTGCGTGAGTTCACCGTCCCCGCCAGCTCCACCGTGCAGGAGGAGGAGAACCTCACCGACGTGGTGTGGGCCAACGCGGACCGGTTCGCCGGCGCGGTCAGCCTGCGCCGCAGGGTGCGGGGGGCGTGGGTGGACGTGACCGCCGCCGAGTTCGCGGCCGAGGTGCTCGCCGCCGCGAGGGGGCTGGTCGCCACCGGCATCCAGCCCGGTGACCGGGTCGCGCTGATGTCCCGCACCCGGTACGAGTGGACCCTCTTCGACTTCGCGGTGTGGGCTGCCGGGGCGTGGTGGTCCCCGTGTACGAGACCTCGTCCCCCGAGCAGATCCGGTGGATCCTCTCCGACTCGGGGGCTCGACTGGTGGTGGTCGAGTCCGACGACCACCTGGACCGGTTGGAGGAGGTACGGGCCGACCTGCCCCAGCTGGTGTCCGTGTGGCGGTTCGATGACCCGGCGGCGGCCGGCGACGCCCCCGCCCCGCCATCTCCGACGGCCGCGGTCGGCGTGGACGGCCTCGTCACCGCCCTCGTCGACGGCGGCGGGGCGGTCCCCGAGGCGGAGGTCCACGCCCGCGCTCGGGCGGTGCGGGCCGACGACCCGGCCACCGTGATCTACACCTCGGGCACGACCGGGCGGCCGAAGGGGGCCGTGCTCTCGCACCGCAACCTGTTGGCCCAGGCCAGGGCCGAGATGGCCTGCGCTCCCGAACTGCTGCGACCGGGCAACTCGCTGCTGATGTTCCTCCCCCTCGCCCATGTCCTGGCCCGAGCGACCTCGATCGCCGCCATCCACTCCAGGACCACGCTCGGGCACAGCCCGGACACCAGGGACCTCATGAGCGACCTGCGCACCTTCCGCCCGACGGTGATGGTCGGGGTCCCCCGTGTCTTCGAGAAGATCTACCAGGGCGCCCGCGAGCGGGCCAGGGCGGCGGGCCGCACCAGGATCTTCGACCTGGCCGCGGAGACGGCCGTCGCCCACAGTCGGGCCCGGGACCGCGCGGGGGTCCCGCTGGGGCTCCGGCTGCGGCACGCGGTGTTCGACCGGCTGGTGTACCGGAGGCTGCGCGCCGCCCCCGGGGGGCGGTGCCTGGCCGCGATCTCGGGAGGAGCCCCCCTCAACGAGCGGCTGGTCCACTTCTTCCGGGGTGTCGGCCTTCCCGTGTTGGAGGGTTACGGGCTGACGGAGACCTCGGCCGCGGCCAGCGTCAACACCTTCGGGGCGACCCGGGTCGGCTCGGTGGGCCGCCCGCTTCCTGGCACGACCATCCGGGTGGACGACTCCGGCGAGATCCTGGTGCGCGGCGAGATCGTCGCCGAGCGCTACTGGAACGACCCCGAGGCGACGCGGACGGCGTTCGGCGACGGCTGGTTCCACACCGGGGATCTCGGCGAACTGGACCAGGACGGGTTCCTGCGGATCACCGACCGCAAGAAGGACATCATCGTCACCGCCGCGGGCAAGAACGTGGCCCCCGCCGTCCTGGAGGACCGGTTGCGCGCCCACCCGCTCATCGCGGAGGCGCTGGTGGTCGGGGAGGGACGCCCGTTCGTCGGAGCGCTGCTCACCCTGGACGTCGAGGCGCTCCGCGCCTGGTGCGAGGAGCACGGCGTGGCCGGGGAGGACCGGGCCGGGCTCATCACCGACCCGAAGGTGCGGGCGGAGGTGGGACGCGCGGTGGACGAGGCGAACCGCGCGGTCTCGGCCGCGGAGTCCGTCAAGAAGTTCACGCTGCTCGACGTCGACTTCTCCGAGGAGGGCGGTGAGCTCACCCCGAGCCTCAAGGTCCGGCGGGCCGTGGTGGCGGAACGCTACGCGGCCGAGATCGAGGAGCTGTACCGGCGCTGACACCCACCGCGGGTCGACGCCCGGCGCTCCCCCGGCCGGCGGTGCCCGTCCGCGCACCGCGCCCGCCGCGCCACGACAGCTCGGCGACCGCCTCGGTCACGGTCGATCACCCCCGGATGAGCGAGGTCAGCCGTCCCGCCAGGGCCTCCCACCGCCAGTGGGTGACCGTCCACCGCCTACCGGCCTCCCCCATCGCCCTGGCCCGCTCCGGGTCGGCGAGCAGGTCCCCGACCCTGCCCTCGACGGCCGCCAGGTCGCGCCCGTCGACGACGTGCCCGGTGACTCCGTCCCGCACGGTCTCGGGCGCGCCGCCGGAGTCGCCGGCCACCACGGGCAGCCCGGTCGCCGACGCCTCCAGGTACACGATGCCCAGCCCCTCGACGTCCAGGCCGCGACCTCGGGTGCGGCAGGGCATGGCGAAGACGTCGCCGGCCGCGTAGTGCGCGGGCAGTTCCGCCCAGGGCACCGAACCGGTCAGCACCACGTGCTCGTCCACCCCGTGCCGCGCGGCGAGCCCGCGCAGCCGGGCCTCGTCGGGGCCACCCCCGACGATCAGCAACGCCGCACCGGGAACGCGCCGCCGGATTCCGCGCAGCGCGCCGACGAGCACGTCCTGCCCCTTGCGCCGCACCAGGCGGGAGACGCAGACGACGACCGGGCGGTCCCCCAGGCCGTAACGGGAGCGGATCTCGGCCCGGGCCGCCGGGTCGGGGCGGAACACCGTCGAGTCCACACCGGACGGGAGGTGTTCGAGCGCGGCCCACCTCCCGAACGCGGCGGCGAACCGGGACCTGGTGTACCGGCTGACATAGGTGATCACGTCCGCGCCGTCGCCGATGCGGCGGAGCGCCTGCCGGCTCCCCGGGAGCATGGACCAGCCGACCTCGTGCCCGTGCGTGCTGGCCAGGACACGGTGCACCCCGGCCTCCCGCAACGACGGCCCCAACAGGGCGAGCGGGGCCGCCGCTCCGAACCAGGCCACCTCGCAGCCCCGCGCACGAGCGATGTCCCTGGCCCGACGCGACACGTCCGGCGTGGGCAACATCAGCCCGCCGGGGTGGCGCACCACCTCGAAGGGCTGGCGGGCGTCGAACTCGGTGGCGGACTCCCCCGGGCCGCGCCACGCCGGTGCGTAGACGACGAGGTCGTCCGGGGGGAGCGCGCTGGCGAGGGCGTGCAGGTAGGCCTGGATGCCACCGGGGCGGGGCGGGAAGTCGTTGGTGACCAGCAACGTGCGGCGCACCGGGCGAGGGTACACGGCGGGCCGGGCGGCCAGGGCCGGCGCGCGGAAGGCGGGCGGGACGTCCGGGAGCGGCCCGGGCCACGCCACGTTCGCGCGCTCCCACCCCTCACCCGCGTGACAACGCCAGGCCACGCCGCGAAGATCGGCTACCGTTGGTGCATGGGAGCGCTTCGGAGGCTGTGGGGGAAGCCGGAGCGGACCGCCCCGAGCCGAACCAGGCGGGAGTACCCGTTGTGGTGGCTACGGCCGCACGACCGCCCGGTGCGGCACGGGATCCTGCCACACCACATCGGACGCCCGACCGAGCCAGAGGGCTACCGCGCGATGTGCGGCGACGTGGTCTGGCCCGCCCCATCGGACGCCAGTCCCCACGTCCCCCGCTGCGCCGCCTGCGTGCGGTGGGCACTGGCCCACGCGGACGAGACGCCGCCGCAGGCCCCGTACCTCGGTGACGACGCGGACGACGACTGAGTCCTCGCGGCTCGCCCGGCGGGACGTCCCGGGCTCACCGGTCGCCGTCACCCTTGCACCAGGGACACGTGACCGCGCCCTCCCTGGTGTGGATCACGCCGGAACCGTTGCACGGACCGCACATGATCGCGAGCAGCATCGACATCAGCATCAGCGCCCCTCCCTACCCCCGGTCGCGCTGCCGCCGGGGAACGCTCCGACCACGCCGAGGCCGCCCCGAGAGTAGCGACTCTCAGTGACACTGAGGTACCTCTGCGCTGTCACTTCGGCCCGGTTGTCGGTGGGCGGCCGATCTGGCGCGACGAAGTGCTTCCCCAGTCGATCAGTAGGACCAAACCCTGCTCCGTTCGGCTCCGAATCATCAGGGGTTCGGCCGCGCGCCAGGGACGGCGTGGGGGCGCACGACGCGGGAGCGAACCGACCCGTGGGCGGGCGGGCACGGCGCCGGAGGAGGGACGGCCCGGCGGGAGCGCCGGCCCCGGCCGGCACGACTCCCTACCGACCCAGCGGTTCGAGGGCGGCCAGGACCACCTCACCCCGGATGCCCAGCCCCCGCACGGCGGTGGGGCGCGGGAGGAAGACCTCCCGCGCCCCACCGGACTCCACCGCCGCTCCGCCGGGAGCGGCTCGCGCTCAGGCGACCCGTCGCATCGCGGTGACGGGACTGCTCGACGCGCGGTCGATCGGCACGACCTTCACCACGTCGCCCGTGGTGGGGGCGTGCACGACGTTGCCGCCGCCCACGTACATGGAGACGTGGTGCACGGGGCTGCCGTAGGCGATGATGTCGCCCGGGGCCAGCTGGGCCCGCGACACCGGAACACCGGCCGCCGCCTGCGCCCTGCTGTTGCGGGGGACGCCGATGCCCACCTGGGCGTAGGCCCACTGGACGAGACCGGAGCAGTCGAAGGTGCCCGGGCCGGTCGCGCCGTACACGTACGGCGTGCCCTGCTTGCCCAGCGCGACGTTCGCCGCCTGCGCCCCGGTGCCGCTTCCCGGCGGCACCTGCCCGTAGTCGGTCTGGCCCTCGCCGACGCCAGGCATCTGGACCTGGAGCTCCTCGGCTTCCTTCTGGTCGATGAAGGACTGGACCTCGGCGATCTTGGCGTCCATCGCCTCCTGCTTGGCGCCCAGCTCTGACTCGATCCGGACCGCCTCGGCCTCGGCCTCCTCCGCGGCGGCCCTGGCTTCGTCGGCCGCCTGCTCGGCGTCGCTGGCCTGGGTCACCACGGCGGAGAGGCGGTCCATCGCCCTGCGGTTGCCGTTGGCGAGGACGTCGAGCGCGGAGAGCTGCTGGAGGAAGACCTCCGGGTCGTCGGCCACCAGCAGGGCCGACAGCTTGTTGAACCGGGCGCCCTGGTAGGAGGCGCTCGCCAGCTGGTCCACCTCGTCGCGGAAGGTCTCCTGTTCGGCCAGCGCCTGCTCGGCCGTCCGGGTCGCCTGCTCGGCGTCCTCGGTCGCCTCACGCAGCTCCTCGCGCCGGGCCTCCAACTCGTCGTTGGCCTGGTGCAGCTCCTCCGTGACGGCGACCGCTTCCTCGTGGAGTTCCTGGAGCCTGGCTACCGCCTCGTCCTTGGTGTCGAAGTCCTGGGCGAGAGCGGGCGTGGGGAAGAGGCTCAGAGCCACCGCGACCGCGGTGGCGGCTAAGGCACCGCGCATCGTGCGGTTCCGTCGATGCGAAGCCACGTCGCACGCAACTCCTTTACGTTGTCTGACCGCCGACCGGAGATGTCCGCGGCATCGGTCCTCATCCGGCCCGGACCGGCACTCGATGCCCGGTCGGACCCGCCGACGCGCGAGACCGGCTCAGCTCCCCGACTCGCTGATGTGGCGGTGACCAGCAGAGCCGCCCTTCTGGGCGGCTGCCCGCCGCTAGGTCTCGGATAGGCTACGAGGCCCCGCGCCCTGAGTCCACCATCGGACAAGGGAAATCGTGAAAACATGCACAAGATCCGGAACGGGTGAAGATCGACCACGGTCCGTTCCGATGATCTTGGAAGCGTGACCTGGGCGTCCGCGTCGCTCCACACATCAGGCGACGACCACGACGGATCGCCCTGTGTGCATTGTCACCGGCACGCAACCCGCGCGCCCGACACGGACCGTGGCGAGCGTGGTGACCACGGGTACGGCGAGTGTGGTGGCCACGCCGGCCACCTCACGGCACCGGCCCCCGCGTCCACGCACGACAGCTCCGGACACGTCGACCCGATCGCCGGAACCCGGTGCCGGTCGACCGGCCCACCCCCGCCGGGTGCCGAACCCTCGGTCGGTCGGTCCACCTGGGACGGGTGGGCGGAGCGGGCGGGTCAGATCCGGTTCAACCGGGCCAGCAGGACCGAGGAGGGCACCGGGTGGGCGCCCCGACGCCGCACCGAGTCGGCGACGGCCCGGTCGGAGGTGACCACGACCACCGGGCGCCCCTCCGGCTCAGCCGCCACCAGTGCCCGGATCACGTCATCGGCCAGGACACCGGGGTCGCTGAAGAGGACCCGCACCCCGCGCGCCGAGGCGACCGGCACCGCCACCACACCCGCGCCGTCGAAGACGACGGTGACCTCCGCTCCCGTCCTGGCCGCCAGCGCCCCCAGCTGGCCGTTGAGCCGATCCCGTTGTTGCGCCAGGGAGATGTCGGGGTAGCCGGTCTTGGTCACGTTGTAGCCGTCGACCACGACGTGCACGCTCGGCAACGCCAGGAGCCGGTCCAGGGCGGCGGGGTTCTCGACCCGGCCGACGCCCTGGGCCTGGCTCGCGCCGCCGACCAGGTCAGCGGGGCGCGGCCCGCTGCCACCCAACGCGAGTTCCCTGCGCAACCCGGTGACCGCACCGTCCAGGGTGTCCACCAGGAGCGCCAGTCGGACCTCGTCGGCCTGGCGGGCCTCCCGCGCGGCCTGACGAGCGGTCTCCGCGTCGGTCACCGCCCGGTCGGCGCGGACCCGTTCCGCCGCCGTCCGTTCCCGTTCCCGTTCCAGCTCCGCGGACATCCGCTCCACGGCCGCGGAGGCGTCCCGGCGGGCCTGGTCGGCCTCCTCCCGCGCCACGAGGGCCTCGTCCCTCGCCGCGCGCAGGTGCGTTCCCTGCTCCCGCAGCCGCCGACGCAGCCGGTCCAGATCCGACTCGCTCGTCGCCCGCGCCGCGCGAACCGCTTCCTCCGCCTCGTCGAGAGCTGCCCGCACCCTCTCCAGTTCGGCGGTGAGACGTTCGATCTGGTTCAACGCCGCGTCGCGTTCGGTCCGCAGCTGGGCGTCCTCGACCCGCCGCGCGACCTCCTCGACATGCCTGGTCGCCGAGGGATCCCCCACCAGCAGGCCGGCCGCGGCCGCGGCCGCTGGTTCCTCCGGGCCCACGTCCAACAACTCGGGTTGGTTGCGGCGGGCCCAGTTCGCGACCGCCGCCCGGAACGCGGGGCTGGCCCGCACCGTCGCGAGCAGGGGCACGGCGCCCAGCCGCGCCCGTTTGGCCGGGGTGAACCTCGCCACCGGACGGAGCTGGTGGGGGACATCGGCGAGGGAGAGCCCGCCGAGCGCCGATGCGGAGATCTCGGCGAGGCGGAGCCGCACCGGTTCGGGCAGACCCTCCCAGTCGACCTCCGGCTCCCCGTTCTCCTCGGCGGCTGTCCCGTCACCGTCCTCGTGCTGACGCGCGCCGGCCTCGGCGGGCTGCTCGGGGTCGGACGGATCGCGTGGATCGGTCCCTGCGGTGTCGGCCGGCATCACACCAGGCTAAGGCGTCCGGCCAGTCACCCCAATTCCACGGCCCCCTTGTGACCGGCCGTACGGCGGGTCGCGCCTCCCGGGGTGTCGCGGCGGGCTCCGGGTGCGCCGGACCTCGGTCAGGTCCGCCGGAATCCCGAGGAGGTGGTGGGGAACTCCTGACCGGACCGACGCGCCCTATCAGGGGCGGCGGTTAGCCTCCTGCCGGTGAGCACCAGGCACCCGCTCCTCGGCGCACCCCCCACCGGCCCCGGGGCGAACACCGCCCCGCAACTGTCCTTCGACGAACTGGGGACGCCGCTGCGCGAGGTCACCTTCGTCGTCCTCGACTTCGAGACGACCGGGGGGAACGCGGAGGCCGACCACGTCACCGAGATCGGGGCCGTGAAGGTGCGGGGCGGCGAGGTGCTCGGTGAGTTCGGGACGCTGGTCGACCCCGGACATCCCATCCCGCCCGCCATCACGGTGTTGACCGGCATCACCCAGGCCATGGTGACCGGCGCGCCGAGCCTGGGAACGGTGCTGCCCGCGTTCCTCGAGTTCGCGTCGGGGGCCGTCCTGGTCGCCCACAACGCCTCCTTCGACGTCGGCTTCCTGCGGGCGGCGTGCCGCCGCCAGGGCTACGACTGGCCGAGGCCCACCGTCGTGTGCACCCTGCGCCTGGCTCGACGGGTGCTCACCCGAGGCGAGACCCGCGACCACAAGCTCGGCACGCTCGCCGCGCACTTCCACGCCGCCACCACACCCACGCACCGCGCCCTGGACGACGCGCGGGCCACCGTGGACGTGTTGCACGGACTCCTGGAGCGGGTCGGGGGACTGGGGGTGCGGTCCCTGGAGGAACTGCTCGACTACACCCCCGAGGTGAGCCCGGCGCGACGGCGGAACCGGGAACTCGCCGCCCACCTGCCGCACGCGCCCGGTGTCTACCTCTTCCGGGGCCCCCGCGACGAGGTCCTGTACGTCGGGACCGCGAGCGACCTGCGCCGGCGGGTCCGGCAGTACTTCACCGCGTCCGAGACCAGGACCCCGATCCGGGAGATGGCGGCACTCGCGACCAGGGTGGACCACGTGGAGTGCTCCCACCCCCTCGAGGCCAGGGTCCGGGAACTCCGGCTGCTCGCGGCACACCGCCCCCGGTACAACCGGAGGTCCACCAGGCCGGACAGCACATGGTGGTTGGCGCTGACCGACGAGGCCTACCCCCGGCTCAGCGTCGTCCGACAGCCGAGACCCCTGGCGTTCGGCCCGTTCCCCTCGCGCCGGGCCGCCGTCACGGCGGTCGAGACCCTGTGGCGGGTGTCCCCCGTGCGGCAGTGCACCCGACGCATCCCCGCCGGTGGGCAACCAGGAGGACAGGCCTGCCCGCTCCTCGACCTCGGCCGGTGCGCGGCACCCTGCGTCGGCCGCCAGGACGTCGACGCCTACCGCCCCGCCGTCGACGAGCTGCGGGAGCTCTTCGCCGGCCGGGACCGGCGGCTCCTCGACACCCTCTCCGAACGCATCGACCACCTCGCCGGGGAACGGCGCTTCGAGGACGCCGCACGCGCCCGGGACCTCACCGCGCGGTTGGCGGAGTCACTGGACCGGGGCCAGCGGTTCGCCGCGCTGGCCGAGGTCGAGGAGCTCGTCGCGGCGGCGCCGGACGGAGCGGGCGGGTGGCACTTCGCCGTCGTGCGCCACGGTCGGCTCACCTCGGCCGGCTCCGCACCGCGGGGCGTGCCACCGATGCCGGTGGTCGACCTGCTCGTCCGCTCGGCTGAGACGGTCATCCCGGAGGACGGCCCGCTGCGGGGAGCACCCGCGGAGGAGGTCGCCGCCCTCTGGCGGTGGTTGTCCACCCCGGGAACCCGGATGGTGCGCTGCTCCCGGCCGTGGACCGAACCGGCCTGGTCAGCGGGGGCGTGGCGCGAGTGGGTCGGCAGGGCCGCCGCCGGCCGGGCCGCCCAGGCGCAGCCCGACTGACCAGGCCAGGGCGCGAGCCTCCCTCAGTCGCCGTTCTCGAGGCCAAGGGAGAAGGTGGCCTCGATGTCCTGGCGCGAGTAGCTGCGGAACGCGATGTGCGTGTCCGTGTCGACCACGCCAGGAACCCGGCCGATCCCACCCGGGATGATCTCGGCGAGCCGCTCGTGCTCCCCGACGCGGATCATGGCGATCAGGTCCACGTCCCCGGCGCACGAGTACACCTCGGTCACCCCGTCGAGGTCCGCGATGGCCTGCGCGGCCTCGGGGATCCGGTCGGCCTCGGCCTGGATGAGCACGATCGCGGTAATCACGGAACCTCCCGGAGACACACCCCACTGCTGTCCCGCAGTCTAGGAGCCGCCAACCCACCGGACCGCGCCGGTGCCCCACCCCCGGCTCCCCCGCCAGCCCGGAGACGACGACGGGGGCGGTCACCCGTGGGTGACCGCCCCCGTCCGACGTGGTGCCACGTCGTCACCGCTTCTTCGGCGACTCCTCGTTCGTGGCGCCGCCGATGCCCTCGTCGTCGCCCTCGCCCTGGCCCGACTCGTCGGCCCGACGGTTCTCCCCGCCGAGCAGGTTGACGTTCTCGCCGTGCGCGTCCCGCAACGACCGGGTCTCCTCCGGCGGGTCCGGGGTCAGCAGGCTCCCCTCGACCGGGTGGCCCGCCGAGCCCAGCTGGTTCATCCGCTTCGGAACCGCGGCGCCCTGGTAGGGCAGCGGGACCGCGTGACCGTGGTCGTCCACCCCACCCAGGGGCTGGTGGACCTCGATGAACTCACCGTGCGGCAGCCGCCGGATGATGCCGGTCTCGATGCCGTGCTCCAACACCTCGCGGTCGTGGTGCTGCAGGCCGAGGCAGACCCGGTAGGTGATCAGGTAGGCCAGCGGCGGCAGCAGCAGCAACCCGATCCGACCGGCCCAGGTCATCGCGTTCAACGAGATGTCGAACTGCTCGGCGACGATGTCGTTGGCACCGGAGATGAGCAGCACCATGAAGAAGGTGATGGCCATCATCCCGAGCCCGGTGCGGACCGGGGCGTCCCTCGGACGCTGCAACAGGTTGTGGTGCGCGTCGTCCTTGGTGAACTTCTTCTCGATCCAGGGATAGGCCCCGGCCACCGTGAAGATCAGCCCCATGCCCACGACCGTCGGCCAGAACACCGCCGGGATCATGTAGTTCCCGAGGTAGATCTCCCACGACGGCCATAGTCGCGTCATGCCGTCGGTCCAGATCATGTACCAGTCCGGTTGGGACCCCGCGGACACCTGCGACGCGTTGTACGGACCGATGTTCCAGATCGCGTTGATCTGGAAGATGCCGCCCATCAGCGCCAGCACACCGAAGACCACCGCGAAGAAGCCACCGGCCTTGACCGCGAACACCGGCATGATGCGGACGCCGACGACGTTGGTCTCCTTGCGCCCCACGCCCGGGAACTGGGTGTGCTTCTGGTACCAGACCAGACCGAGGTGGATGGCGATCAACGCGAGGATGATGCCGGGCAGCACCAGGATGTGGATGGTGTAGAAGCGCGGGATGATCTCGTAGCCGGGGAACTCCCCGCCGAACAGCGCCCAGTGGACCCAGGTACCGATCACGGGGATCGACAGCACGATCCCGGAGGCGATCCGGAGGCCGGTGCCGGAGAGCAGGTCGTCCGGCAGCGAGTAGCCGGTGAAGCCCTCGAACATGCCGAGGACGAACAGCAGGATGCCGATCACCCAGTTCAGCTCACGCGGCTTCCGGAACGCCCCGGT
Organism: Actinoalloteichus caeruleus DSM 43889; assembly: GCF_000429185.2. Taxonomy (GTDB): domain Bacteria; phylum Actinomycetota; class Actinomycetes; order Mycobacteriales; family Pseudonocardiaceae; genus Actinoalloteichus_B; species Actinoalloteichus_B caeruleus. The sequence goes on from NZ_AUBJ02000001.1 coordinate 2,896,814, forward strand.
GAAGAACACGCGGAGCATGTGCACCACGATCGCCGCCATGAACAGCAGGGCCGCCCAGTGGTGGACCTGCCGGGCGAAGAGGCCACCGCGCACCTCGAACGAGATGTCCAGCGACGAGGCGTAGGCGCGGGACATCTCGATGCCCCGCATGTTCTCCAGCACGCCCTGGTACTCGACGTGCTCCATCGACGGGTCGAAGAACAGCGCCAGGTAGGTGCCCGTCAGCAGCAGCACGATGAAGCTGTAGAGGGCGATCTCACCGAGCATGAACGACCAGTGCGTCGGGAAGACCTTGTTCAGCTGCCGCCGCATGCCCTTGGCCATGTGGAAGCGGTCGTCCGCCCAGGTGGCGCCCGCTGCCGCCGCCCGAGCCGCTGCCCCCTGGGGACGGGTCGGCTTGGTGTTCAGCGTCGTCATGACTTGCGCTCCCAGAAGCCGGGGCCGACGGGTTCGATGAAGTCGCCCTGGTTGGACGTGTCCTGGTTGGTCACCAGGAACCCGTCCTCGTCGACCATGATCGGCAGCTGGGGCAACGACCGGGTCGCGGGGCCGAAGATGGGCTTGGCGTAGCTGTGCACCACGTCGAACTGCGACTGGTGGCAGGGGCACAGCAGCCGGCCGGTCTGCTGCTCGAACAGCGAGGTCGGGCAGCCGAGGTGGGTGCAGATCTTCGAGTAGGCGTAGTAGTCGCCGTAGTTGAAGGTCTCCTGACCCTTGCGCTTGGTCGGTTCCGAGCCCGGCCGCAGCCGGATCAGCATGACCGGGTTGTCCGACTTGCGCAGCGCCTTGAAGAGCGCGTGGTCGTCACCCCGCTCGGACTCGCGGAACGGGAAGACCGTCTCGAAACCACCGGCCTTGAGGTCCTCGGGGCGGACCAGCGAGATCTCGTGCGGATCTCCGGTGTCCCGGCGGAGGTAGACCTTCTCGCCGTCGTAGGAGCGCCACCCGGTGTGCCAGAGGGAGTCGGGGCTGTCGCTGTGCGCCCACGGGTTCCTGACCAGCCCGCCGAGGGCGAAGACCCCCAGACCGACGCCGAACACGCCGGCCCCGGCGAGCCCGGTGCGCTTGATCAGCGAACGCCGGGCGAGGCCGCTGCGCTGACCGGAGTCCGCGAGCAGGGCGGCGGTCGTCCGCTTGTCGACCTCCGAGGACCCGCCGTCGTGGCGCTGCTGCACCGCCATCTCCTCGGGCACGAACTTCTTGGCGTAGGAGATGACGCCGATGCCGACCGCGAGGATGGACAGGCCGAGGGTGATGCCGATCAGGGGCGTGTACAGCGAGTACAGGAAGTGCCCTTCGGAGAAGGGGCTCTCGTACTGCCACGGCCAGACGACGTACAGGACGATGAAGGCCAGGCCCGAGACCGCGGCGAGGATGAACCACGCCGCCACCTGCCGCTCGGCGCGCTTCTCCGCCCTGGTCCCCTTGACCGGCCACCGGTCCTTGTACTTGACCAGCTCGACGTCGTCCAGTTGGACGCCGAGGCGCACCAGCTCGTCCTGGCTCATGTCCGCGAGCTCGGCGTCGCTCGGGACGCCCTTCTCCTGCCCGCTCATTGCTTGGCTCCGATCCACATGGTGATGCCCACCAACGCGCCGATTCCGACGACGAAGATGATGACGCCCTCCACCGCCGGGCCGAAGCCGCCGAGCGCGGTGAGTCCGCCCGGGCTGTTGTTGCCGTCCGACACGGACTTGACGTACGCGATGATGTCCTGCTTCTCCTCCGGGGTGAGCTGCCGGTCGGAGAAGACCGGCATGTTCTGCGGCCCCGTGAGCATCGCGGTGTAGATCTCGTCCTCGGTCACCCCGTCCAACGCGGGGGCGAACTTGCCCGAGGACAGCGCTCCACCACGACCGGTGAAGTTGTGGCAGGACGCGCAGTTCAGGCGGAACAGCTCGCCACCGCGAGCCGGGTTCTCACCTCGCAGCGCCTCGCCGGTGGCCTCCGGCGTCTCGGGGCCGCCCCCGTTCGCCTGGATGTACGCGCCGAGGGCGTCGACCTCCTGCGGGGAGTACTTCGACGGCTTGCGCTGGGCCTGCGCCTCCTGGCGCGCCATCGGCATCCGGCCGGTGGAGACCTGGAAGTGGACGGCGGCCTCACCGACGCCGATCAGGCTCGGCCCCCGGTCGGTGACGCCCTCCAGGTTGCTCCCGTGGCAGGTGATGCACGCGTTGTTGTACAGCCGCTCGCCTTCGGCCACCAGTGAGGCCTGCTCGCTGGCGGTCGCGACGTGCGGAGTGGGCACGAGGGCGCTGTAGAGCGCACCCGCTCCGAACAGCGCGGCGCCCAGCACGAGTACGCCGGAGATCCGGCGGCGCAGCTTGGAACGGAACCCGCTCCGCCGCTTAGCGGTGGTGGTCATGTGTGCGGCAACCCTTGCTGTCGAGTTCAGGCACGGACGGAAGAGATCAGGGGACCAGGTAGATGCAGGCGAACAGCCCGATCCACACGATGTCCACGAAGTGCCAGTAGTACGACACGACGATCGCCGAGGTCGCCTGGGCAGGCGTGAACTTGCTCATCCTCGTCCGCATGAGCAGGTACACGAACGCCACGAGTCCACCGATCACGTGCAGCCCGTGGAAGCCGGTCGTCATGTAGAAGACCGTGCCGTAGGCCGAGGAGGCGATCGTGGTGTCGTGGTGGACGATCATCGTGTAGTACTCGCCGGCCTGACCCGCGACGAAGATGGCGCCCATGATCAGGGTCACCATGTACCACCGACGCAGTCCGAAGACGTCGCCCCGCTCCGCCGCGAACACACCGAGCTGGCATGTCACCGACGACAGGATCAGGATGATGGTGAACGGCGCCGCGTAGGCGAGGTTCAACTCCGCCGGAGGCGGCGGCCACGGCCCATCGTTCTGTGCCTTCACCGTGAAGAACATGGCGAAGAGCCCAGCGAAGAACATCAGCTCGCTGGACAACCAGACGATGGTGCCGACACTGACCATGTTGGGTCGGTTCAGCGTGTGCACGCGTTGGCTGATGGAGGGCGATGCCGTTGTCACGCGACGCATTATTACTTGGAGGAACTCCGCTCGCCCGGTCGGGTCCCGGGTCCGGCGCGGCGACGGGTCGCCATCGTGGACGGCCGAGCCGCTCGGGCGGCCCCGTTCGGGTCATGAGGTTGCCGCGAGCGGACCAGGTTCACGCCCGTCGCCCCCCGGGGAGACGATCTCGGGCGTGACCTGCCGAAGGGCCAGCACCGGCCACGGCCACCGGCCGGGGTCGGCGGGGGGAGAGGACACCGGGACATGACCACCGAACGCGGCGGGTTCTGGCGGCGGTTGGGGTTCGGCCGCCGTCGTCCGAGCCCTGACCTCGATCCCGACGACCCCCGGCTCGTGGTGGTCGTCACGGCTTTCGACGACACCGAGGCCGCCTCGGCGAGCCTCGCCAGGGGGACGAGGTGGCGGCCCACCGAGCCCGCGTTGCTCCGGCACCACCTCGTGCTGCCACCCGATCGCGTCGCGCGCGCGGTGGAGTCGGTGACGGCCGAGGGCTACGCGGCGCGCACGGGGACCGAGGCCGGTCCGGACGGGCGGGTCACGCTCACCGCCACGCGCACCCAGCTGCTCGACGCGCTGCACTGCTCCCAGGAGCGGTCGCGGATGGCGGGCCTCGCGCAGCGGCTCGGCGGCGACGCCCGGGGCTGGGAGGCCCTCCAACCCGAGGTCGGTTAACGGATAGCATCAGCGGGCATCGCTCGCGATCCCGCTGGAGGTTCAGGCGCAGATGAGCACGAACATCACCAACGTCCTGGTGTTCAGCCACCGCCCCGAGGTGCGGGACGCGATCATGACCGCCGTCGGCCGGCGCCCCGCCCCGGACCTGGGCCGGGTCAGGTACGTGGAGGCGGCCACCATCGACGAGGTCGTGTCCGTCGTCGACGAGGGTGGCGCCGACCTGCTGATCCTCGACGGTGAGGCCCAGCCGACCGGTGGGATGGGCATCTCGCGGCAGCTCAAGAACGAGATCGCGGCCTGTCCCCCTGTCGTGATCGTGGTCCGCCGGCGGGACGACCGGTGGTTGGCCACCTGGTCCCAGGCTGACGCGGTGCTGGTGCACCCGCTCGACCCGCTGGCGGCGGCCGAGACGGTCGCCGAAGTCCTCCGCACGACGGCGTTGCCGGTCGTGCACGGCTGAACGGAGCCGCCGTGTCCGACACCGTCCAGACCTGGCCCGGTCTGCTGTCGAGGCTGACCGCGCGCGTCGACCTGTCCCGAGCGGACACCGCGTGGGCGATGGACCAGATCATGAGCGGCACGGCAACCGGAGCGCAGATCGGCGGCTTCGTCGCCGCGTTGCGCGCCAAGGGCGAGGTCGCCGAGGAGATCGAGGGGCTGGCCGAGGCCATGCTCGGGCACGCCCGCCGGATCGAGGTCGGTGCCGGGGCGGTCGACGTCGTCGGCACCGGCGGGGACGGCGCGCACACCGTCAACATCTCCACCATGACCTCGATCGTGGTGGCCGCGGCCGGGCTCCGCGTGGTCAAGCACGGCAACCGGGCGGCCTCGTCCAAGTGCGGGACCGCCGACGTGCTGGAGAGGCTCGGCGTCGCGATCGACCTCACACCCGAGGCCGTCGAGCAGTGCGTCCGCGACCTGGGCATCGGCTTCTGCTTCGCGCCGACCTTCCACCCGGCGATGCGGTACACCGGCGCGGCCCGTCGGGAACTGGGCATCCCCACCGCCTTCAACGTCCTCGGTCCGTTGACCAACCCCGCCCAGCCGTCGGCCGGGCTCATCGGCTGCGCCGACCCGAGGATGGCGCCGGTGATCGCCCGTGTGCTGGCGGGCCGGGGGAACTCGGTGCTGCTGGTCAGGGGTGACGACGGTCTCGACGAGTTGACCACGACCACCACCTCGACGGTGTGGGTCATCCACGACGGCCAGGTCCGGCAGGACGTCGTCGACCCGGACGCGCTCGGCGTGCCACTGGGCACGGCCGAGGCGCTGCGCGGCGGTGAGGCCGACTTCAACGCCGAGGTGGTGCGTGAACTGGTCGCGGGGCGCGCCGGGCCGGTGCGCGACGCCGTCCTGCTCAACGCCGCCGGCGCGCTGACCGCGCACGACGGCTTCCGGGGGCCGTTGGCGTCCGGCATCCGGGGCAATCTCGAGCGCGCGGCCGCGGCGATCGACTCCGGTGCCGCCGCCGAACTGCTGTCCCGGTGGATCGACCACTCGACCGCGCTGCGCTCCCGGTTCCGGTGACGGCCGGACGCTGACGGCCCGCCATCCCGGCGACGGCTCCCGACCGAGGGCGGCGCACAGGGGGCCCGCCGGGCGGCGCCCATCGAGACCTCACGCGTTCCTCACCGACCCCGTACCGCCGCTGAGCTGATCGCTGCGCGCCGCGCGGGCCGGCCCCAGGGGGATCCTCACCCCCGTCGGGATCCGCGTCGCGAGGGAGCCGCGCCGGCGCCGAGCGAACCGACCTCGGCCCCCGTCCCCTGGCATCCCCCACCGCGCCGGTGGGACCGGCACCGCCGCGTCGTCCCCGGCGCGGCCCGAGGTCCGCGCTCGGCCCGTGTCCGTCGAGGTGGTGCCGAGGACGGGCGAGGCACCTCGGGCTGGACCCCAGGGGGCTTCGCGCGCCGCTCGGTTCCCGTGGCCCGACCATCCCGCCGTGGGAGGCGGGAGGACGGACCGGCACCGAGAACACGACGAAGGCCCGGATCGGTGATCCGGGCCTCCATCGACTACCTGGGCCCGCGCGTCGCGGGCGGTACCGTCACTCGTGCTCGGGACCCCGGTGGTACTCGAAGAGCAGACCGCCCACCGTCAGCAGCACCGCGACGGTCCCGGCCACGATCAGGTACATGTGGAACATCGCCAGCCCGACGCCGGTCAGGGCGCACGCCCCGGCCAGGCCGAGCGGCCAGTAGCTCCCGGGGCTGAAGAAGCCCAGCTCACCGGCGCCGTCGCTGATCTCGCCGTCCGGGTTGTCCTCGGGGCGCTCGTCCAGCCGCCGCGCGATGAACCGGAAGTAGACGCCGATCATCAGCGACAGCAGTCCGGTCAGGAACAACGCCGTGACGCCGACGGGCTCGCCCGCCCAGAACAGGTAGACAACCGCCACGACGATGCAGAACACCGCCGTCAGCTCGAAGATCCTGGCTTCGACCTTCATCGAGTCCTCGCTCCCAAACTCCGCTGCGCCGACGCGGTCAGTTGCCGTCCCGCGTGCTGGCCTCGCGGGCCGTGCGGTCGGTCTCGAACGGGTAGGTGGTGACTGCCTGCGGGGCGCAGAGCTCACCGCAGTCCATCTCGGTCAGCGCCTCGGCGGCCGTGTAGGGCGCACCCGTGGTCGGGTTGTCCTGCGTCCGCAGACCCATGTACTGGTCGAAGAGGTCGGTCGGCAGCGCGCGGACCTCGAAGTTCATCATCGCGTGGTACGAGCCGCACAGCTCCGCGCACCGCCCGACGAACGAACCGGAGCGGTCGATGGTGTTCTGGAAGACGTTGTCCTGGTTGTTCGCCTCGGGGTTCGGGATGTTGTCCCTCTTGAAGAGGAACTCGGGAACCCAGAAGGAGTGGATCACGTCGTTCGAGTACAGCTCGTACTGGATCACCTGGTCGGTGGGCAACACCAGCAGCGGGATCTCGTCGCTCGTGCCGATCGTGCTGACCTCGTCGCCGTCCGGGGTGGTGTAGCCCTGGTAGCGGAACTCCCAGTTCCACTGGAAGGCCACCACGTCGACGGTGACGTCCGGATCATCCTCGGTGTTGGTGACGTAGTTCTGCGTCACCGCCGTGAAGTAGAAGAGCACGGAGATCATGACCACCGGGATGACCGTGTAGACGATCTCCAGCGGAACGTTGTACTGCGTCTGCCTCGGCATCTCGTCACCGCGCTTGCGGTGGAAGATGACGGGCCACAGGATCAGGGCCCAGACGATGACACCGACGACCAGGGCGGCGATCACCGACCAGGTCCAGAGCTGGCGCATGTCGGTCGCCTGCGGGGTGATGCCCTCGGGCCACCCGAAACGAAGTACGTCCCCGGCTGAGCATCCGGTGGTCGCGATGGCGACCAGGCCGAACAAACCGCTCAGCTTGGTCAGCCGTGCTGCCTTCGGACCCACTACTCGACGCCTCCTCGCTCAGACTTTCCGCCGTGGCGGTACCGCGTCGCCGCCACGTCCAGCGCGCGAGCAACGCCGCCGGATCTCGTGCGGAAGCGTAGCCCAGCAACTTGTGCACCGCCGTCCCGGGGTGAGCCGCGACGGACGGCCGCCGCCCCCGGCATACTGGCCAGACGTCCCGACGGACGTCAGAACTGCAACCCGATGCGGGAAGGTGCGGAACGGCGTGTGTGGCCTACTGGGTCTGGTCTGCCCCACTGAGAACGACGCCACGGCGGCTCGCGCCTCCGTCGCGGAAGCGATGCGCTGCCAGCGTCACCGCGGTCCCGATGAGACCGCGACGCTCCAGCGGGACGAGGTGGTCTTCGGCTTCAACCGGCTGTCGATCATCGACGTCGAGCGCTCACACCAACCGCTCACCTGGGGGCCACCCGAGTCCCCCGAGCGCTACACCATCATCTTCAACGGCGAGATCTACAACTACCTCGAGCTCCGCGCGGAGCTGGTCGAGCAGTTCGGTGCCCGGTTCGGCACGGACGGCGACACCGAGTCGATCGTGGCCGCCTACCACTACCTCGGCCCGTCGGCGGTGGGTCGCCTGCGCGGCATGTTCGCCTTCCTGATCTGGGACTCCGAACGGCAGGTCGTCTTCGGTGGCCGTGACCCGTTCGGGATCAAGCCGCTGTACTACATCACCGGGCCGCACGGGGTGGCCTTCTCCAGTGAGAAGAAGAGCCTGCTGCACCTGGCGCCGTCCCTGGGCCTCCAGCCCGCGCTGAACCAGAGCGCGCTGCAGTACTACCTGACGCTCCAGTACGTCCCCGAGCCCGCGTCACTGCACCACGGCATCCGGCGGATCGAGTCCGGCACCTCGTTCACGATCGAGCCGGGCAGCCAGCCGGTGACCGAGCGGTACTTCACCCCCACCTTCGCCCCCCGCCCGACGAAGGGGCCGGCGGACTCGAACCGGCTGTACAACGAGATCGCCGACGTGATGCGCGACTCGGTGGCCAAGCACATGCGGGCGGACGTGACGGTGGGTTCCTTCCTTTCGGGGGGCATCGACTCCACCGCCATCGCGGCGCTGGCCAAGCAGCACAACCCCCAGCTGATCACCTTCACGACGGGCTTCGAGCGGCAGGGCTACTCGGAGGTCGACGTGGCGGCCGAGTCCGCGGCGGCGATCGGCGTCAAGCACGTCGTCCGCACGGTGTCGGCGGACGAGATGATGGAGCACCTGCCCTCGGTCGTCTGGTACCTCGACGACCCGGTGGCCGACCCGGCGCTCGTCCCGCTGTGGTTCATCGCCAGGGAGGCTCGCCAGCACGTGAAGGTCGTGCTGTCCGGCGAGGGCAGCGACGAGCTCTTCGGCGGCTACACGATCTACCGGGAACCGCTGTCGCTGGCGCCGTTCGAGAAGGTGCCCGGCACGCTGCGCAAGGTCATGGGTCGGGTCTCGGCGAAGATCCCGGAGGGCGTCCGGGGCAAGGACCTGCTGCGCCGGGGTGCCCTGTCGTTGGAGGAGCGCTACTACGGCAACGCCCGGATCTTCCGCGACGACCAGTTGCGGCGGGTGCTGCGCACCTTCGACCCGGTGCTCTCCCATCGTGACATCACCGCGCGTGCCTACCGGGAGTCCGAGAGCTGGGACCCGGTCACGAGGATGCAGTACGTCGACATGTTCACCTGGCTGCGGGGCGACATCCTGGTCAAGGCCGACAAGGTGACGATGGCCAACTCGCTGGAGCTGCGGGTGCCCTTCCTCGACCCCGAGGTGTTCCGGGTGGCCTCCCGCATCCCGCTGGAGGAGAAGATCACCCGCGAGACCACGAAGCACGCGCTGCGGCAGGCCCTGCGGGACATCGTCCCGGCGCACGTGCTCAACCGGCGCAAGCTGGGCTTCCCGGTGCCCCTCCGGCACTGGCTGCGGGACGAGATGTACGCCTGGTCGCGGGATGTCGTCCAGCGTTCGGACACCGACAAGCTGATCGACAAGAACGCGGTGCTCGCCATGATGGAGGAGCACCGGAACGGCTCCATCGACCACAGCAGGCGGATCTGGGCGCTGGTCGTGTTCATGCTGTGGCACGGCATCTTCGTGGAGGGGCGGATCAACCCCGAGATCCCCGAGCCGCACTACCCCGTCCGGGTGTAGGGCGACCCCGGCCGCGAGCGGGGTGTCGGTCACGCTCCATAACCGGCACCCCACCCAGTCGAGTGAAACCCGGTCAGGGGGGCCTCGCGGGCGATGTTACTGGCCAGTAGCAGTGGGAACGGCCCGTGCGGCTGCCTACCGTCTGCGGTGTGGACACACCAGGCAGGATTGATCCGGCCTCGCTGCGCGAACTCATCGTCGACGGCGGCCAGGTCCCCGTTGACCTGCTGAGATCCGAGGCGGAGGTGCCCGCTCCACGGCCCGCCCCCGTCTGGGAGGTCGACGACGAGTGCGTTGACCAGGTCGGTGGGTTCCCCAGCGTGGGCGACTGCGGCTGACCGAAGGCGGTGGCGGGCCGGCTGCGACCACGCAGCGGCACGCCTTCACCGCCCGGATGAGGAACACCACGCCCGGCAGGGGCCCCACGGGCACCACCTGGTCCCGCCCAGCCACCCGTACGCGCGGCCCCCACCACCACGACGAGGGGCCACCGGCCGGGCGGCGGACGGCACCGCCGGTGGGGTGGTCGGGCGCGCTCCACCCGTCCCTCGTGCTCCGGGTGCCACCGCGCGGCGACCCGCGCCGCTCCCCAGCCGAGCCGCCACCGGCCCCGGCCGGGTGGCAGGGACGGTCCCGTCCGCGAGCACGACCCGACCGGCGCTCCGGCACGAACCCACGACCTGGTTCCCGTGTCCCCCGTGGCGCTGGGGCCTGCCACGCTCCGCTGGTGCCGCCTCGCTGGCACCCGGAAGCCAGCGGCCGCCCCACCGGGCGCCCTGACCCACCACGCCAGCCCGCCGCCCCCGAGGGGCGGAACCGCCCCGGTCGGGCGGGGAGCTTCGCTCGCGTTCCCGCGCCCCTCGCGACCGTCGCCGTCCGGCCACCGACCGGACGCGGTCGGGCGCTCCGGGGCACCGGAGGTGGCGGTGGACGTCGGCGCGCCTGCCGGAGCGGCTGGTTCACCTACCCCTTCGTGCGACTTCCTTGGTCATTTTCCGCGCCCTACGGTGGTGAAACGACGAGAAAGTGCGACCGCAGACCCGTGTCAGCCGACGCCCGCCTCGCACGGAAGGTCAAGGCCATGTGGAGTAACCCGTTGTCGATCATGACTGTGCTGGGCGTCCTCGGGGTGGTCAGCGGCGGCTGGACGATGTGGAACACCAGGCGGTCCCCCCGACCACGGCACCCCTCGGCCAGGGAGATGGACCGGATGCGGGCGAGTCGGGTCCGGCTCCGCCGCGAGCGCTACTCGGTGCAGGCGATCCTGGACCGGTGCCAGGAGGTACGACCGGTGGGCAGCGCGCCGCCGAGGAGCGCCCGGGAGCGGGCGGCGGGTCCGCTCGGCCTGACGGGGTGGCCTCCGCTGCTGGCCGGGATCACGGATGCCGCGGCGCCGCTGGGCGGGGAGTTGGGCAGGGTTCGGGTTGACCTGGCATCGCGCCCGGTGGCCCGGGCCCGCCGGCTGGCGGGAACGGCTGGTTCGACGCGGCGGGCCGGCTGATGGCCGGTGATGACGAGCCTTCGGCGCGGCGGGCGTGCCGGGCGTGGTGACGATGACCGATCCCTCCCGCCGACCGGTGCGCCGGTACTGGGCCTTCGGCCTGACCTTCCGCTGGGTCGAGAACGACGGCTTCGTCGTGGTCAAGAGGGGTTACGTCGACGAGGGGAGCACCGTGATCCAGGTGCACTCCCGCCAGTTCCCCGTGCAGGACCGACCGGGCGAGACGGCGGGGCACGACCAGGCCAGTTGGTTGGCGACGATTCCCACGCCGGCCGCGCGCTGGTACGAACCCACCGCGCTGTCGGAACTGGCGGCGGCCTGGGCGGCGGCGCACTCCCGTTCCGGTGCCACCGGCACCTCACGAGCGCTGGGGTGAGGCCCCCGACCGGACGAGGACGGGCCGGGCAGGGGCGGGACGTCAGGCGGGGTGGCGGTCAGGTGTCGCGGAGCCGCACCCCTGGCCCGACGCCGGGGGGACCGCGCCAGGGGACGACGAACGGCCCGTGCCCGGTCGAGCCGGACACGGGCCGAATCCTCCCGCTACCTGGGTGCCCCGCGCTGGCGCCCGTCAGTGGAACGAGTCGCCGCAGGCGCAGGAACCGGTCGCGTTCGGGTTGTCGATGGTGAAGCCCTGCTTCTCGATGGTGTCGACGAAGTCGATCACCGCCTCCTGCACGTAGGGCGCGCTCATCCTGTCGACGACCACCTTGAGCCCGTCGAAGTCGCGGCTCGCGTCGCCGTCGAGCATCCGCTCGTCGAAGAACAGCTGGTAGCGCAACCCTGCGCAGCCACCCGGCTGGACGGCGATCCGCAGGTGCATGTCATCGCGGCCCTCCTGGGCCAGCAGCGCCTTGGCCTTCGTGGCTGCCGAGTCGCTCAGCGTGACGCCGTGGGTGGCGGGCTCCTGGGTGGCAGTCTCCTGGGCGGTCATGGCTCTCCCTCAAAGTCCTGCTGGTCGGGGCGAGCTCGGCCCCGTGTCTCGTGCGGGAGCCGATCGGGCTCCCGCGTCCATACTGACACAGGAGGGCGGGAGGGGGACACGTGCGCGCACCCGCTCGGGGCGTCAGCGCCCTCCCCACTGGCGGGCGACGTCGGCGGCCAGCGCCGTGAGGGTGGGCGCCGGCTCGGCGAGGGCGGCGTCGACCGATCCGGCGTGCTCGGCGACGGAGAAGGCGCGTTCCACTCCCACGGCCGCCGCCTCACGGCGGCCGACGGCCACCTGGCCGGCGAGGACGAGGCAGGGGACGCCCCGGTCGGCGGCGGCCCGGGCGACGACGGTGACCAGCTTGCCGCGCAGGGACTGCCAGTCGAAGCTCCCCTCGCCGGTGAGCACCAGGTCGGCGGTGTCGAGGGCCTCGTCGAGGCCCGTGAGCGTTCGGACCAGACCGGCGCCAGACTCGGTCGTCCCACCGAGCGCCAGCAGCCCGGCTCCCAACCCGCCGGCGGCACCCGAGCCGGGGACATCGCGGACGTCCAGCCCGGTGGCGGCGGTGAGGGCGTCGGCCCAGCGGGTCAGCGCGGTGTCCAGGGCGGTGACGGTCCCGGCGTCGGCGCCCTTCTGCGGGCCGAAGACGGCGGCGGCGCCGTGCTCGCCGACCAGCGTGTGCTCGACGTCCGAGGCGAGGACCACGCGCATCCCGTCCAGGTCCGCGGTGCCCCTGATCCCGGCGCAGCCGGTGAGGGCGAGCCCACCGGGTTCGAGGGGAGCGCCGTCGTCCCCCACCGGGACGGCGCCGAGGGCGGACAGCATCCCGGCGCCGCCGTCGGTGCTCCCCGAACCTCCGAGGCCGACCACGGCCGTGGCCACGCCGGCGTCCCTCGCGGCCGCGAGGAGCTCCCCGACTCCTCTCGTACCGGCGCGTCCCGCGTTCTCCGGGGTGCGCCGCGGCACCAGGTGCAGGCCGCAGGCCTGGGCCGACTCCAGGTAGGCGGTGCCGGAGCGGCGGCCGGTGGTCGCCCGCTCCGAGCGCACCTCGAGCCACTCCGCCTCGACCGGGTCGCCGAGTGGCCCGCTCACCCGCCTCCGGTGCACGGTGCCGCCGAGCGCGGCGCGCAGGACGTCGACGAAGCCGGGGCCGCCGTCCGCGACCGGGCGGGCCACCAGCTCGTCGCCGGGGCTGCCGCGCCGCCATCCCTCGGCGATCGCCTCGGCGGCCTCCGGGGCGGTGAGGGTGCCGCCGAAGCAGTCAGGTGCAACCAGGATCCGCATGGCGGCCAGCCTACGAAGGTCGACGGGGCCGGGGAGCGCCGGCGACGGCGGATGGCCCGTTCCGGCAGGATGCGGACGGGACCGACACTCCCGTCCGCGACATCGCGGCCTCATTTAGGCTGGTGTGTGTGAGGTTCCTTCGCCGCAAGACGAACGCTGACAGCCCCACCGAGGACAGCCAGACGGTTCTGGTGGCGGAGGAGGCTGCCGAGACGACGCCCGCCGGCTACACGCCGGGCAAGGGGCGGCCCACTCCCAAGCGCCGGGAGGCGGAGGCACGCCGCCGGGGTCCGGTGGCCCCTCCCCCGAAGACCCAGCGCGAGGCGATCCGCAGGATGCGGGGCAACAAGGAGGAACGGCGTCGCGCCACCGCCGAGCGGCGGGAGCGGATGATGTCGGGGGACGACCGCTACCTGCTGCCCCGGGACCGGGGGCCGGTGCGCGCCTACGTGCGCGACCTGGTCGACTCGCGCCGCAACCTGATGGGCCTGTTCATGCCACTGGCCCTGCTGGTGTTCGTCTCGCTGGTCGCGATGCCGATGGAGGTCCAGCAGTACTCCGGCCTGGTCACCTCCGCCATGCTGATCGTGATGATCGTCGAGGGCGTGAGCCTGGGCCGGATGATCGTCAAGCGGGTCCGGCTGAAGTTCCCCGACTCCACCGCCCGCGGGTTCGGCCTCGGTTGGTACGCCTTCACCCGGGCGACCCAGATCCGCAAGCTGCGGGTGCCCCGCCCTCGGGTCACGCCCAAGGACGCCAAGCGCATCTGGAGCTGACGACGCGGCGCCGGTCGAGGGCGACCGACACCGGCCAGCCGTTGCGACCACGAACTCGTTAACGAGGCAAAAGACCCGGGTACGATCCCGGCATGGAGTTCCGTCGCCTGGGCCGAAGCGGCCTGTCCGTCAGTGAGATCTCGTACGGCAACTGGCTGACCCACGGCTCGCAGATCGAGGAGGAGCAGGCCAAGGCCTGCGTGCACGCGGCGCTGGACGCCGGGATCACGACATTCGACACCGCCGACGTCTACGCCGGCACCAAGGCCGAGTCCGTCCTGGGGCGCGCGCTGGCCGGGCAGCGCCGCGAGGGCCTGGAGATCTTCACCAAGGTCTTCTGGCCGACCGGGGACGGCCCCAACGACCGCGGCCTCGGCCGCAAGCACATCATCGAGTCGGCGAACGCGTCGCTCCGCCGGTTGCGGGTGGACTACGTCGACCTGTACCAGGCCCACCGCTTCGACCGGACGGTGCCGCTGGAGGAGACCTTCCTCGCGTTCGCGGACCTGGTCCGCCAGGGCAAGGTCCTCTACGTCGGGGTGTCCGAGTGGACCGCGGAGCAGATCGCCAGGGGTGCCGAGCTCGCCCGCGAGCTCGGGGTCCCGCTCATCTCCAACCAGCCCCAGTACTCGGCGCTCTACCGGGTCATCGAGTCGCAGGTCGTGCCGACCTGCGAGCGGGAGGGCATCAGCCAGATCGTCTGGTCCCCGATCGCGCAGGGCGTGCTGACCGGCAAGTACCTGCCGGGGCAGCAGCCGCCCGCCGACTCGCGCGGGTCGCACGAGTCGACCAAGAGCATGGTCTCCCGCTGGCTGCGGGACGACGTGTTGGAGCGGGTGCAGCGGCTCAGGCCGGTGGCCGAGGAGGCGGGGCTGTCCCTCGCCCAGCTGGCCGTGGCCTGGGTGTTGCAGAACACGAACGTGGCCTCGGCCATCATCGGCGCTTCCCGTCCCGAGCAGGTGACGGAGAACGTCAAGGCGGCCGGCGTGACCCTCGAGCGGGAACTGCTCGACCGGATCGACGAGATCCTGGGTGACGTCGTCGAGCGCGACCCGATGCTGACCGTCTCCCCCTGATCAGCCGCGCGGTTCACCCGCCCCCGGCCTGGCGCCACGGCGGGGGCGAGTGGACCGCCTCAGACGCAGGACGCCGCCTCCTGCCAGCCGTCGTCCCCCTCCCTGGGGTCCTCCGGCCCCCAGCTCACCGAACTGAGCCTGGCGGCGACCTCGCCGGCCGCCGTCAGCGTTCCGCGGCCGTCGAGGCTGGTGGTGGCCCACATCCCCGTCTCGTTGCCCACACCGCGAACCCCGATCGGCACCGCGACCAGGTAGACGTGCCGGTAGGAGGAGGACTTCACCGCGGCTCCCGGCCCGGCGACGAAGGCCTCCTCGGTGAGAACGGACCGGATGCGGTCCATCACCCCGTCCGGCACCTCCTGGCACCGGTCGGACGGCTCGGCACACGCGCCGGTGAGCGAGCTGGCGAGCACGCTGATCATTCCGGTCACGAACATCATTCGGGCCGCGCGCACGGACGTGTCCCCTCCCAGGAGTCAGCTTCGGCCGACGGGCGGAGCGGCGGACGCGCCGCGCGGGGCGGCGTGGTCGCGCTCTGGGCGCCCTGACCAGTCGCCGGGTTCCCCCGATCCCGCTCGGCTAATCCGGCGGGCCGGCCCGCCGTCAACCAGACGAGTTATCGGCCGCCGCCGGGACCGCGTTGAGGCCCGGCCCCACCCGCACGGCGCGGCCGCCGAGGCCAGTCCCGTCGGAACGTCAGCCCCGGCGGCGACGCAGCAGCACGGCCGCGCTGATCCCGGTGATCGCCATGATCGCGACGCCGATGGCCGAGGTCACCGACATCCCGTGCACGAAGGCCGCCCTCGCGTTGTCCATCAGCGTGGTGGCCAGCTCGGTGGGCAGGCCGGCCGCGGCGCTCTGGGCACCGGCGATGGTCTCGCGGGCGGACTCGGCATCCTCCCCCGGCACACCGGTCGGCACGACGAGGTCGCGTTGGTAGACGGCGATGAGCACGCTGCCCAACACCGCCGTGCCGAGGGCGGCACCGAGTTCGTAGGCCGTCTCCGAGATCGCCGCCGCGCCGCCCGCCCTGGCGGGCGGTACCGCGCCGACGATGGCGTCGTTGGTCAGCGTCTCGGCCAGGCCGACACCGGCGCCCAGCACCGCGAAGGCGAGCACCAGCCGGGCGGCTCCGCCGTCGACCGGCAGCCCGACGGCGATGACGTAGCCGAACGCGGCGGCGAGGAGTCCGGCGCTGATCAGGATCGGCACCCGGATGTGGCGGGCGAGCAGGACGGCCAGCAGGGCCGCCGCCACCTGGGCCAGCAGCCCTGGCAGCAGGCGGACGCCGGCCTCGACCGGGCTCAGACCGAGCACCAGCTGGAGGTACTGCGAGACGAAGAACAGGAATCCGACCAGCGCGAAGACGCTGAGGAGGTTGCTGGCCACCGCGACGCTGAACATCCGGTCCCGGAACAGCCTCAGGTCGAGCAGCGGGGTGGGCCGCCGCAGCTGCCGCCGCGTGAACAGCACCGCGAAGAGCACACCCGCCGCGAGGCAGAGCAGGGCCTCCGGCGAGGCGCCGGACTTGGCCAGTGCCTTGACGCCGTAGACGACCGGCAGCATCGCCGCGAGGGAGAGCCCCACGCTGACGAGGTCGAAGGGACCGGGCGCGGGATCGCGGGACTCGGGGAGCAGCAGCGGGCCGAACACGAGCAGCAGGACCATGACCGGCACGTTGACCAGGAACACCGAGCCCCACCAGAAGTGCTCGAGCAGCCAGCCGCCGAGGATCGGGCCGAGCGCGGCGCCGCCGGCGAAGGCGGAGGACCAGACCGCGATGGCCAGCCTGCGCTGGCCGGGGTCGAGGAAGATGCTCCGCAGCAGGGAGAGGGTCGAGGGCATCAGCATCGCGCCGAACACGCCGAGCAGGGCCCTGGCCGCCACCAGCAGTTCCGGGCTGGTCGCGTAGGCGGCGAGGATCGACACCAGGCCGAAGCCGGCGCCGCCGACGAGCAGGAGCCGGCGACGGCCGAGCCGGTCGCCGAGCCCGCCCATCGTGACCAGGAGCCCGGCCAGCATGAGGGAGTAGATGTCGACGATCCAGAGCAACTGGGTGCCCGAGGGGGCGAGTTCCAGGCTGAGCGCGGGCACCGCGAAGCTGAGAACGGTGTTGTCCACCGCGACGAGCAGAACGGGCAGCATCAGCACCGCCAGTGCCGCCCACTGGCGGGTCCCCGCCCTGGGGGCGGGTCCGCCCTCGCGGATCGCCGGCTCCACCGCGCCTGACATGATTCCCTCCTCATCAACTGTACCGTCCGGACGGTACACCCCGAAGGGGGAGCCGTGCCACTGAGTAAGGTGCTGCCCATGAGCGCCGCCCGCGACCGCATCCTCGACGCCCTGGAGAGCCTCCTCATCGACAAGGGGGTGCTGGCCGCGACGCTCGACGCGGTCGCTTCGGAGGCCGGGGTGTCCAAGGGCGGGCTGCTGTACCACTTCGGCAGCAAGGAGGCCCTGTTCACCGGGATGTTGGAGCGGCTGCGGGCGCGGGGCGTCGAGGACGTCCAGCTCATGCTCCAGGCCCCGGGCGGCCCCACCCGCTACCACCTGGAGACCTCGATGGTGGAGCAGGGCGATCCGCTGCACCGCTCCTTCGTCGCGGCCACCCTCCTCGCCCAGTCCACCGGGGGGCAGGCCAGGGATGTCATCGTCGAACTGAACGAGCGCTACCTGCGGGCGCTCCTCACCGAGATCGACGACCCGGAGCTGGCCAGGATCGTCCAGCTGGTCGGGGACGGCCTCTACTTCAACCTGGCGATCGACGCCCAGCACCCCTCGGAGGTCGCCCCGGTGCTCGAGCGGGTCCGGCGGCTGGTCAGCGAGGCGGACCGCCGCTGACCAGCCGTGGGCGCCGTCAGTTCCTGGCGTCCTCGAGTTCCCGTTCCGGCGTGGGCCGCCGGACGAACGGTGCCCGGAGGGTGGCCACCAGGTGCGCCCGGTTGCGGACCACGGCGATGGTCGCGAGGACCGCGTACACCCCGGAGATCACGTACCTGGCCTCCTGGCCGGGGAAGAGGAACTGCACCAGGAAGAGCCCGAGCAGCGTCCACGCCGCCCACCGGGGGAAGCGGAGGGCCAACAGCACCGCGACACCGAGCATCGTCTGCGTCGCGGTGAGCACGAACTCCTCGATCTGGCGCCCGTCGAGCTGGAGCGCGGCGGGACCGCCGCCGATCAGGTAGGCGATGGGCAGGCTCCCCACCAGGAGGGTCCACTGGTTGACCTTCGCCGAGACCAGGGTGCCGATCGCGATCGCCCCCTTGCCCCGGAGCGCGAAGAGGATGGCGACGATGAACTCCGGCGCCTCCGAGGCCAGGGGGGCGAGCCACTGCACCAGGAGGAACTCGTCGATCCCCAGAACGGAACCGGTCGCGACCAGGGCGTTCGCGAAGGGTTCCGCGCACAGCAGGATGACGGCCGCCGACACGACGAACAGGCTGACCACCAGCGGACGGCGTCGACGGGCCGGGAGCGCGCCGATGACCGCGGCCGGCCCGACCAGCTCCGCCTCCGGGGTGTCCACCCGGGACACCCGCCAGAGGTAGAAGAGGAAGAACGCCAGGAGCGCGATCCCCAGCACGAGGTGGATCTGCCCGGTCAGCGGGATCACGAGGGCGACGACCGAGGCGATCGCGAGGAAGCCCAGCTCCACCCGGTAGCCGGGGTGGAGGACGAGTTCCCGGATCGGCTTCCCGGACCTGCGGCGCGCGACGAACAGGGCCACCAGCACCACCACCGACCACCCGAGCCCGAGCAGCAGCCGGTTGGACCCGGTCATGTTCGCCGCCGCGTAGGCGACGTGCTCGGGGTTCTCGGCCGCGGTGTAGGCGAAGTAGAGGTCGACGGCGTACTCCGGGAGCACCGCGATGAGCGCCAGCAGGGCGATCGCGAGACCACCGGAGATGTCGACCTCGGCGGCCTCGGCGGCCCAGGCGAGCACGAAGGCCGACGCGACGACCGCGGCGCCGAACACCGCGAGGGACAGCACCGGGGGTGTCTCGACACCACCGAAGCGCACCACGAGCGCGGGCAGCGCCAGCAACAGGCAGATCCCCAGCGGCCGGAACAACCTGGCAAACATCGAACCCTTCCCCTCAGCGGGTCCGGCCGGTTCGCCACGGGGACAGAACTCCGGCCAGACGTGAGTCATGGCCGAAGGTCTCGTTCACCCTGACCTGGTCAGGGCCTCGCCGCCGGAGGCCTGGGCCCCAGTCTGTCGACGACGAGCTTGCGAACTACTCCCCTTCGGAGGCCCACAGCCTGGCACACGTTTAGACGTTTTCGCAAGTGTGGAAGTTTTGATCCGGCATCGATCCGAAACCGGACACGACCGGCCCAGGCGCCGCCACCTCGCGACGAGGACAATGGGAAGGACCATGAACGACAAGACCGCGGCGCGCACGAGACCGCCAGAAGCGTCCACCGGACCCACGACGGCTCAGCTCGCCTCGGCGGCCGGCACCTTCGACCTGCTGTCCACGCCGACCAGGCTCCACCTGGTGTGGCTGATGTCCCAGGGAGAACACGACGTCGGAACCCTCGCGGCGCGCGTCGGGGTGAACATCGCCACGGTCAGCCAGCAGCTCGGCAAACTCCGGCTGGCCGGCATCGTCACCTCACGACGCGAGGGCCGCCGGCACATCTACACCGTGGAGGACCCGCACGTCCTCACCCTGGTCGAACAGATCTTCGAACACATCGCACCGGACGGCTCGCTGGCGCCCGACCCGCCCCGCCAGCCCTGAGGCACCGGCAGCCCGCCGGACGGTCGGGCGCTCCGGCCAGGCCGCCCGGCCACCGACCGAGGAACGACCGGCGCCGTCCGGGGCGCCGGCCGGCCCGCCCGCTCAGGACTCCGGGCTCAGGCTCATCGGGCCGTAGACCTCGGCGTCGTCCCGGAGCAGCGTGACCGAGGCGACCCCGGCCGTGCGCAGCGCCGGCCACTCGTCCTGGAACCACTCCTCGGCGTCCTCCTGCTCGCCGAAGACCATCTCCGGGCCCGCCACCTCGGAGCCCGTCGCATCCTGGTAGCGCCAGCGGTAGCTCACTCTCGTCTCCCTCACTCGCCCGTGCGAACGGTGCGACCGTAGCCAGGACACCCCCGGCCGGACCAGGTCGTCCCGCCGTCCGGACGCCGGGAGGAGTTCCCGCCCGCTACTCCGCGCCGGCTGGCCGCCCGGCGAGGTGGTGGCCGTCCCCGTTGGTCCGGGCCCGCCCGCCCCTCTGGCAGGCTTGGCGCGGACAGGTCAGCCGACGCGTCGAGGCCAACGGAGGAAACACGTGTCCAGTGCGGAGCCCAGCATGCGGGACGTCGAGTTCCCGGAGGTCCCCCGGCCCGACGAGCAGGCCCGGCGACAGGCGGTCGCACGACAGGAGAGCCTGACCAAGCCCGTCGGTTCCCTCGGCCGTCTCGAGGAGCTGGGAGTGTGGATCGCCGCCTGCCAGGGCACCTGCCCGACACGGCCGTTCGCCCGCCCCCGCCTCGTGGTCTTCGCCGCCGACCACGGCGTGGCCGCCAACGGGGTCTCCGCCTACCCGCCGGAGGTCACCGCGCAGATGGTCACCAACCTCCTCACCGGCGGAGCCGCGGCCAACGTGGCGGCGGCCAACGCCGGCGTCGGGGTCCGGGTGGCCGACATCGCCGTCGACGCCGACACGCCGGGCCCCATCGCCGGCCACAAGGTCCGTCGCGGCTCCGGGGTGATCGGGCGGGAGGACGCGCTGACCGAAGCCGAGGTCGTGGCGGCGGTCCAGGCGGGGCGGACCATCGCCGACGAGGAGGTGGACGGCGGCGCCGACCTGCTGGTCGTCGGCGACATGGGGATCGCCAACACCACCGTCGCCGCCACCCTGGCCGCCGCGCTCACCGGCATCGAGCCCGTCGCGGCCGTCGGCCGGGGCAGCGGCGTCGACGACCGGGGATGGATGCGCAAGACCACCTCGATCCGCGACGCGCTCCGCCGGGGTCGCCCGGTGGCCCACGATCCGCTCAACCTGCTGCGCGTCTCCGGCGGGGCCGATGTCGCGGCCCTGACCGGATTCCTCGCCCAGGCCGCCGTCCGCCGCACCCCCGTGGTGCTGGACGGCCTGCTCACCGGCGTGGCCGCCCTGCTCGCCGAGGACCTCGCTCCCGGCGCGGCCCGGTGGTGGGTCGCCGGGCACCGGTCGGCCGAACCGGCGCACGACGCCGTCCTCCGACAGCTCGGCAAGGAACCGCTGGTCGACCTGGGTCTCCGGCTGGGTGAGGGCACCGGCGCGTTGGCCGCGTTACCCCTGCTGACCCTCGCCGGGCGGGCGCTCGGCGAGATGGCGACCTACGAGGAGGCCGGGGTGTCCGGTCCCGTCATCGCTCCCCCGCCACTGCCGGGGGCCGTCCGCGACTGAGGTCGTCAAGGCGTTCCTCCCCGTGACCGCGCGGGGCCGGCCCAGCCGGACCCCGCGCCGCGCGCTCACAGCCCGTCGACGGTCGACAGGAGCAGCACCGCCGCCACCAACCACCCGAGGCCGCAGAGGACCAGCAGCGGCTGCCACCGCCGCCGAGGCCGCTGGTCGACCAGCAACCAGCCACCCGTCCCCAGGGCGGCCGCGGTAGCGAGAACGAGACCGGTGATCGCCAACCACTGTCCAGAGTCCACCGCGTCATGGTGCGGGTCGCGGGGCGAGGACCGCACGGCGCGGGGCCGGCCGCGCCGGGAACGTCCCCGCAGCCGGCGTCGCCGTGGCGGTGACGCCCCCTCGACCGGCGGGAGGGCGGCACCGCGCAGAGTCCGGCGGGATCGCCGGGACCGGCCACGACCAGGACCACACCGGCGGAGAACGCGTCGACGAGGTACCCGCCGTCAGCCGGTCGTCCGCGCGCCACCCGTCCAAGGCGGGGCCGAAGCCTGGCTCCCCGAAGTCAGGCCAGCGTGCGCATCCAGCCGTGCGGGTCGGGCGACAACCCCCGCTGCAACGACGTCAGCCGGTCCCGCAGGCGAGCCGTCACCGGACCGGTCCCCCGTCACCGACCAGGAACTCACCGCCAGCGTGCCGCACCCGGCCCACCGGGGTGATCACAGCGGCGGTGCCGCACGCGAAGACCTCGGTGATCTCCCCCGACGCCGCCCCTGCCTCCCACTCCTCGGTGGAGATCCGCCGCTCCTCGACGGGAAGGCCCAGGTCGGAGGCGAGTTCGAGGAGCGAGCGGCGGGTGATCCCCGGCAGCAGGGTGCCGGTCAGCGCCGGCGTCACGAGTCGCGCCCCCGCCCCCTCGCCGAAGACGAAGGCGAGGTTCATGCCGCCCATCTCCTCGATCCAGCGGCGCTCCACGGCGTCCAACCAGACGACCTGGTCGCAGCCCTGCGCGGCCGCCTCGGCCTGCGCGAGCAGCGAGGCCGCGTAGTTCCCCGCGAACTTCGCGGCGCCCGTCCCCCCGGGGGCGGCCCGCACGTACTCGGTGGACAACCAGACGCTGACCGGTTTCACCCCACCCGTGAAGTACGCCCCCGCCGGCGAGGCGATCAGCAGGTAGGAGTAGCGGTTCGCCGGTCGCACGCCGAGCCCCACCTCGGTGGAGATCATGAACGGCCGCAGGTACAGCGACTCCTCCCCGCCGAGGGGAACCCAGTCGCGGTCCACGGTGACGAGTTCGGTGAGCGACCCGAGGAACAGCTCGTCGGGGAGTTCGGGCATCGCGAGCCGGCGGGCCGAGGCCCGGAACCGCTCGGCGTTCAACCCGGGGCGGAAGGTGGCGACCGAACCGTCGGGCTGGTGGTAGGCCTTGAGCCCCTCGAAGACCGCCTGCCCGTAGTGCAGCACCATGCTCGCGGGGTCCAGGGCCAGGTCCTGGTAGGGCAGCAGCGCCGCGTCGTGCCACCCGAGGTCCTCGTCCCAGTCGACGCGCACCATGTGATCGGTGAAGAACCGACCGAAACCCGGGTTCTCCAGTACCTTCGCCCGCTCGGCGGCAGAGGCCGGTCGGTCGGTGAGGGTCCTGGTGAAGGGCGTCTCGGGCGTCATGGCGTGCAGACTAGTACTTTCTCCCCTCTCCGAGAATCGAGTCTCGGAGTGTCGGAGGTCCGAGTATCCCGTCATGCCCCGAAGGCGCTGGTCACAGCCCTGGTGCGGCTCAACTCGGCAGCGGGTCCACCTCCGGGGGGCACGTCCACGCCGGCAGCTCGGGACGGGGCCAGTCCGGGTCGGGCGGATCGAGGTGGCTGCCGTCGAAGGGGAACGCACCGGCCTCGGCGAGCGCGATCATGCGTTCGCCCTCCGCCCGCAGCAGCACCGCCTGCTCCTCGGTCACCCGCCCCGCCGCGAGGGCGGCGACCAGCTCGTCCTCGTCCTTCCACTCCCACGTCCGATCCGGTCGGACGAAGACGTCGAGCACCCCGTCGAGGCGGTCCACGCCGAACGGCGTCCGACCACACGGGATCTCCAGGTTCACGTACCAGCCGAGGAAGTCGCCGTCAGGGCCGAAGAACCACCACACCGAGGCCCACTGGCCCTCCGGTACCCAGCGGAGGGTGGAACTGCCCGTCCAGTGCGACCGGCAGGGACGCCGACCCAACACGAAGCGCTGCTCGAGCGGCGCCTCCCGCACCAGCCGGCCGTCCGGCAGGCGGGTCGCGACGATCTCGGTGCCGCCGAGGACCCAGCAGAGCACGGCGGCACCGTCGTCGGAGACGACCCGGGCCGGGTGCACCGCGCTGACGGTGCCGTCGGGGCGCAGGAAACGGAACAGGATCTCCGCGCCGGCGGCCCAGCGCGTACCCGGCCCCGGTCGTCCCTCGTTCGTCCTCATCGGACGTGGGACGGCACGAACGGAGGCTTGACCACCTCACACGGCAGCGGGCGGCCCCGAACGTCGACCACGACCTCGGCACCGAGGTCGACACCGGCGGCGGAGTCCACCAACGCCAGGGCGATACCGACCCGCAGGGACGGGGAGAAGGTCCCCGACGTCGTGCGGCCGATCACCGCGCCCTGCCCGTCCAGCACCGGCATCCCCGAGCGGGGGATGCCCCGACCGGTGGCCCGGAGTGCCCGCAGCCGGCGCCTCGGCCCCTCGGCCTTCTCCCCGAGCAACGCCTCCCGCCCCCAGAACGCGTCCTTCCGCCAGCCCACCGCCCACCGGGCACCGCCCTGCAGCGGGCTGATCTCCCGGGACAGGTCCTGGCCGTGCAGCGGGTAGCCCATCTCGGTCCGCAGCGTGTCCCGCGCGCCCAACCCGCAGGCCCGGCCGCCCTCCTCGCCGGCGGCGGCCAGCAGGGCCTCGAAGAGGTCGGAGGCCCCGTCGCTGTCGACGACCAGCTCGTAGCCGTGCTCCCCGGTGTAGCCGGTGCGGCAGATCCGCAGTCGCCGGCCCCCGTGCTCGACGTCGACGAAGGCCATGTAGTCCAGGTCGGCCGGCAGGCCGGTCGCCTCCAGCACCGCCCGCGAACGGGGCCCCTGCACCGCGAGGACGGCGAGGTCGGTGTGCTGGTCGGTCACGCTGATCCCGTCGGGGGCGACCCGGCGCAGCCGGTCGGCGACCTCGGCGGTGTTGGCGGCGTTGGGCACCAGGAACACCTCGTCGTCGTTCACCAGGTAGGCGATCAGGTCGTCGACGACCCCGCCGTCCTCGGCGCAGCACAGGGTGTACTGGGCCTGCCCCGGTCCGATCCGGCCGAGGTCGTTGGTCAGGCACGCGTTGACGAAGTCCGAGGCCCCCGCGCCGGCCACGGTGGCCTTGCCCAGGTGGGAGACGTCGAACACGCCCACCGCCTCGCGGACCGCCGTGTGTTCGGCGACCACCCCTCCGTCGGCGTACTGGATGGGCATCTCCCATCCGCCGAACGGGGCGAAGGTCGCGCCCCGCCGCTCGTGGTTGGCGTGCAGCGGCCCCCTCCTGGGCCCCCGCGCTGAGTGCGTCCCGGCGGGCTGGCCGGTGTCGTCGGAACGGGACTCGGGCGATGGTGTTGGCGAAGTCACGGGCCGAACGCTACCCGTGGCGCGCCACGCGGCGCCTCCCCCGGAAAGTCGAAGGTCGTGTGACCGCGGAGGTGCGTCACGGGCTCCGGTGCCGCCACCTCGCCCACAGGGCGAGGACGGCCGATCCCCCCAGCAGCACCAGCCCGCTCGTCACCAGCGCCACCACCGGAAGGCTCAGCGCGAGGATGACCGAACCGAACATGCCGGTGCAGGCGAGACGCATCGGCCAGTTCCGCTCATCGGCCATGAGCACCCGTGCCGCGGCGTTGACGAAGGCGTAGTGGACGAGCAGGAGGCACGCGGCCACCGCCATCGAGATGGCCGGGTCGAGGACCAGCAGCGGCGGTAACACCAGGACCGCCACGGCGAGTTCGGGAGGCCGAGCGGCGCCACCCCGCCCCCGCCCCGCCAGGACCAGGGGGAGGTCCCGTTCGATGGCCAGCACCCGCACCCCGTCCCGGAGCCGGCGCAGCACCGGGACCAGGACGGCCAGTGCCGCCAACGCGGCGGCCAACCGCACGAGACGGGACAGGGGCGTGGCGTCGGACGCGACCAGCAGGTCGAGCAGCGGAGCGGGCGCCAACGCCAACCGGTCCGCGCCGAGCTGGTGCAGCGCCCCGGCCAGCACCGCCGCCTGGACCAGCCCGACCACCCCCAACCCGAGGGCGACCGCGCCCCTGCCCGGCATCCCGCCGCCGAGGACGGATCCCTCGTCCTCGGGGCCGGACGGGCCGTCGTCCCGCCGCTCGGTGGAGGGAACCACCCGGTCGAAGCCGGCGATGGCGAAGAACCACAGCCCCGCCGCGCCCGCCACCCCGCCGAGCAGCGAGTCGTAGTCCCTCCCGACCACCGTGGCCGAACCGGACGCCACCGGGTCCACCCCCACGGCGGCGGCCACCACCAGGCCGAGGACGCCGACCACGAACAGCGGGAGACCCCAACGCACCCCCCGGGGCCGTTCGAGCCGGGCCGCGACTCCCGACAGGGCCGCCACCACGAGGCCCGCCGACGCGATCAGCGGCCGCTCCGGCCAGACGTACCGGCCCGCCGCGCCGGCCACCGCGGCTCCGGCGAGGCCGTACCCGACCAGGAAGGCGACGTTGCCCAGCCGGGACGGCACCTCCCCCAGCTGGTCCCGGGTCGACAGGTAGTCCCCCGAGGAGTGGGCCACCGAGGCCCGCATGACCAGGGCGGAGGAAGCGCAGCACAGGGCCACCAGGAACGCGACGGGCAGACCGGCCAGCGCCCACCACCCGGCCGCGCCGGCCAGCGAGGCGACACCGAGCAGGGCACCGGCCCCGACCGACGCCGCCACGAGGTCGGCGACCACTCCGGGCGAGCCCCACCGCCGGCCGGAGCGACGCCGCGACCTCGTCCCCGCGTCCACGGCCCCACCCCCTCGCGCCTCGCGGTCCATGTTCCCCACTCCCCCACCGTTCTCGTCGGCAACGGTCTCACCAGCTCACGGCTGGTCCGGCGCTAACATTCGCAGATCCGCCGGCCGGCGCCCACGGCGCCGACGGCGGATGACCAAGACGACAAGCGAAGGAGCCGCCGTGACCGCACCCACGCTCGCCATCACCGACAGTGACCCTATCGGTGCCAGTGCCGACGCCCTGATCATCGGGACGCTCGCCGGACCGGACGGGCTCACGCTCGCCCCGGGTTCCGCCGAGGTGGACTCGGCCTTCGGCGGTGGACTGGTGGACCTGTTGGCCGCGGTCGGCGCCAAGGGCAAGGCCGACGAGGTCGTCAAGATCCCCGCGCGCGGCGCGGTGCCGGCCACGGTGGTGGTGGCGACCGGTCTCGGGTCGTCGTCGGGGCCCGAGGAGCAGGTCACCGCCGAGCAGGTGCGGCGGGCGGCCGGGGCGGCCGCCCGCGCGCTGGCCGGCACCGGCCACGCGGTCAGCCTGCTGTCGCTGCTGGACCTCGGGGCGGCGGCGCAGGGCACGCTGCTCGGCGCCTACCGCTTCACCCGGTACCGCACCGAACCGGGTGATGGCCCGGTCGGGCGGGTGGAGTTCGCGCTCCCCCCGGGCGTCGAGGGTGACCCGCAGGCCACGCTGAAGGCGGCCACCGCCATCGCCTCCGCCGTGAACACCGCCAGGGACCTGGTGAACACCCCGCCGAACGACCTGTTCCCCGAGTCGTTCGCCGAGCGGGCCGCCGACCTGGCCAAGGAAGCCGGGGTCGACATCGAGGTCCTCGACGAGAAGGGCCTGCGCAAGGGCGGGTACGGCGGCATCCTCGGCGTGGGCGGCGGCTCGACGCGCGGGCCGAGGCTGCTGCGCCTGCGCTACGCCCACCCTCGGGCCGTGAAGAAGGTCGCGCTGGTCGGGAAGGGCATCACCTTCGACAGCGGCGGCATCTCCCTCAAGCCGCCGGCGGACATGGACCAGATGACCTCGGACATGTCCGGCGCCGCCGCCGTGGTGGCCAGCGTCGTGCTCGCGGCGCGGTTGAGGTACCCGCTGGAGGTCATCGCGCACGTCCCGCTCGCCGAGAACCTCCCCTCCGGCACCGCCTACCGGCCCGGTGACGTGCTCACCATGTACGGCGGCAAGACCGTCGAGGTGCTCAACACCGACGCGGAGGGACGCCTTGTCCTCGCCGACGCCATCACCCGGGCCGCCGAGGACGACCCCGACTACCTGATCGAGACCTCCACCCTGACCGGCGCGCAGGTCGTGGCCCTCGGCAAGCGCACCCCGGGCGTCATGGGCGAGGACGAGTTCCGCGACCGGGTCGCGGAGATCGCCAGGGCCACCGGTGAGGGCGGGTGGGCGATGCCGCTGCCGGAGGAGCTGCGCGGGGACCTCGACTCCAAGCTCGCGGACCTGGCGAACGTCACCGGCCACCGCTGGGGCGGGATGCTGTCCGCCGGCCACTTCCTCCGGGAGTTCGTGAAGGACGGCCTGCCCTGGGCGCACATCGACATCGCCGGCCCGGCCTTCAACGACAAGGGCCCCTGGGGCTACACGCCCAAGGGCGGCACCGGGCTGCCGGTGCGCACCATCGCCGCCGTGCTCGCCGACATCGCCGAACACGGCTGACCCGACCCGCCGGCGGCACGCCCGGGGTCGCGAAGTTGAGCCAGATCACTTCGCGACCCCCGCCACCCGCCGCGTGGTCGTCCCCTCGGGGTTCGGGAGGGCGGACCGGGCGTTCAGTCGGTCCGCCCCTCCCGCTCGGATCGCTTGCGTAAGGCGCGCTGCCGGGCCGTGTAGTCGCGCATCCGCTGCGGATACCCGACGAGGGCCACGTCGTAGACCGGCATGCTCAGCTTCCTGGCGAACTGCTTCGCGCCCTCGGGGCCGTCGATGCGTCTCCGCGTCCACTCCCCGTCGTGCGCGATCAGGACCACGGTCGTCTCGGTCACCGCCGTCCTCGGCTCCACGTACGCCTCGACGCCGCGCCGGGACGCCGCCCACTCCTCCAGGTGGCTGGTGTCGGCTTTGGACGAGGTACGCAGCGTCCCGGGACGCTGGCGACGACGTCGGAACCGATCGAAAAGACCCACAACGGACACCTCCTGTTCGCTTGTCCCGATCCTGCCAGCAGGGCTCGGGCCACGGGTCCCTCCTCCGCAACGGTTTCGGCGGACGGCCCGTTCCCGTCGACCACCACGCGCACGACCCGGCGCGTGCACCCTGGGTGATCTGACCCCGCCGAGGGGGCCGCCCAGCCGGACCCCTTCGCCAACTGGCGATACGTGGTGACAAGATGGCACCGGGTACCCCGCCGACCGGCCTAGGGTGTATCCGTAAGCGATTCGCCAACCTGCCTGTCAAGGAGATCCCGTGACTGACACCTCCGCCGATCTGGTGATCCTCGGCGGCGGCTCCGGCGGCTACGCGTGCGCGCTGCGCGCGGCAGAGCTGGGTCTGTCCGTTGTCCTGGTCGAGAAGGACAAACTCGGAGGAACCTGCCTGCACCGCGGCTGCATCCCGACCAAGGCGCTGCTGCACGCCGCCGAGGTGGCCGACTCGGCCCGGGATGGTGATCAGTTCGGCGTGAAGAGCTCCCTGGAGGGCATCGACATCGCCGGGGTCAACTCGTACAAGGACGGTGTCGTCAACCGCCTCTTCAAGGGCCTCCAGGGCCTGGTGAAGTCGAGGGGCATCACCTACGTCAACGCCGCCGGCACGCTGACCTCCCCGACCACCGTCGAGGCGGAGGGCGTCACCTACACCGGCCGCCACGTCGTGCTCGCCACCGGTTCCTACGCGCGCAGCCTGCCCGGCCTGGACATCGGCGGCCGCGTGGTCACCAGCGACCAGGCGCTGAACCTGGACTTCGTGCCGGAGCGGGTCGTCGTGCTCGGTGGCGGGGTCATCGGCGTGGAGTTCGCCAGCGTGTGGCGGTCCTTCGGCGCCGAGGTCACCGTGGTCGAGGCCCTGCCCCGCCTGGTGCCCAACGAGGACGAGTACCTCTCCAAGCAGTTGGAGCGCGCGTTCCGCCGCCGGGGGATCACCTTCAAGACCGGGGTGCGCTTCACCGGGGTCACCCAGGACGACACCTCGGTGTCGGTGAACCTGGAGTCCGGGGAGCAGCTGGACGCGGACCTGCTGCTGGTCGCCGTGGGGCGTGGCCCCAACAGCGCGGGTCACGGCTTCGAGGAGGTCGGCGTCGCGACCGACCGGGGCTTCGTGGTGACCGACGAGCGCCTGCGGACCAGCGTGCCGGGCGTCTTCGCCGTCGGCGACCTGGTCCCCGGTCTCCAGCTCGCGCACCGGGGCTTCCAGCAGGGCATCTTCGTCGCGGAGGAGATCGCCGGGCTGAACCCGTCCACCATCGACGAGGCCGGCATCCCCCGGGTCACCTACTGCGAGCCCGAGGTCGCGTCCGTCGGGCTGACCGAGACCGCCGCGAAGGAGAAGTACGGCGAGGTCCAGACCCTCGTCTACGACCTCGGCGGCAACGGCAAGAGCCAGATCCTGAAAACCTCCGGGGCCGTGAAGCTGGTCAAGGCCGGCGCCAAGGGCCAGGACGGTCCCGTGGTCGGCGTGCACATGATCGGCGCCCGGGTCGGCGAACTGATCGGCGAGGCACAACTGATCTACAACTGGGAGGCGTTCCCCGGCGAGGTCGCCGAGCTGGTGCACGCCCACCCCACCCAGAACGAGGCTCTCGGGGAGGCACATCTCGCCTTGGCCGGTAAGCCCCTGCACGCGCACGGCTGAAGCCGGAGCGAGGAACTAAGTCCCACGAGCGACTAGCACGAGGAGTCAGCGAAAAGATGGCCTTCTCCGTCCAGATGCCGGCGCTCGGTGAGAGTGTCACCGAGGGCACCGTCACACGGTGGTTGAAGAAGGAAGGCGACCGGGTCGAGGTCGACGAGCCCCTGCTCGAGGTCTCCACCGACAAGGTCGACACCGAGATCCCCTCCCCCGCCGCCGGAGTACTGCGGCGGATCATCGCCCAGGAGGACGAGACCGTCGAGGTCGGCGCCGAACTGGCCCAGCTCGACGACGGTTCGGGTGAGGAGCCGGCTTCCGCCCCCGCCGCCCAGGAGCAGCCGGCCGAGTCCCCAGCGCCGACTCCCCAGCCCGCCGAGCAGCCCGCCCCGGCCCCGCAGCCGGCGGCGTCCGGGGCCGGCAACGGCGGCGGCTCCGCCGAGGGCACATCGGTGGAGATGCCCGCACTGGGTGAGAGCGTCACCGAGGGCACCGTCACCCGGTGGCTGAAGAACGTCGGGGACAGCGTCGAGGTCGACGAGCCCCTGCTCGAGGTCTCCACCGACAAGGTCGACACCGAGATCCCCTCCCCGGTCGCCGGCACGCTGCTGGAGATCGTGGCGGGCGAGGACGAGACCGTCGAGGTGGGCGGACGACTCGCGGTCATCGGTTCCGGCGCGCCGGCCCAGGCCGCCGCCCCGGAGCCCGCCCCGGCGCCCGTTCAGGAGGCCCCGCCCAGGAGGCCCCCGCCGAGGCACCGGCTCCCGCCCCTCGGCCCTCGGCCCCGTCGGAGGAACCCGCTCCGGCGCCCGCTCCGGCCGCGCCGCAGCAGGCGCAGCCGAGCGCGGACGGCGGGGGGAACCCCTACGTCACCCCGCTGGTGCGCAAGCTCGCCAACGAGAACGGCATCGACCTGAACACCCTCCAGGGCTCGGGTGTCGGTGGCCGGATCCGCAAGCAGGACGTGCTCGCCGCCGTCGAGGCCAAGAAGGCCCCCGCGCAGCAGGCGCCCGCTCCGGCCACGGGCTCCGCGCCCACGCCGGAGCCCGTGCGGGAGAGCGAGCTCCGGGGCCGGACCGAGAAGCTGTCGCGGCTGCGGCAGGTGCTCGCCACCCGCATGGTCGAGTCGTTGCAGACCGCCGCGCAGCTCACCACCGTCGTCGAGGTCGACGTCACCCGGATCGCCCGGCTGCGGGCCAGGGCCAAGGCGGCCTTCGCCGCCCGTGAGGGCGTGGGCCTGTCCTTCCTCCCGTTCTTCGCCAAGGCCACGGTGGAGGCGCTCAAGCAGCACCCGCAGCTGAACGCCTCCATGAACCTGGAGAAGAAGGAGGTCACCTACCACGGTGCCGAGCACCTGGTGATCGCGGTGGACACCGATCGCGGCCTGATGGTCCCGGTGGTGCACAACGCTGGTGACCTGAACCTCGCCGGGCTCGCCCGCAAGATCGCGGACGTCGCCGAGCGGACCAGGACGAACAAGATCACGCCCGACGAGCTCAGCGGTGGCACCTTCACGCTGACCAACACGGGCAGCCGGGGCGCGCTGTTCGATACGCCGATCTTCGCCCAGCCGCAGGTCGGCATCCTCGGCACCGGGGCCGTCGTGAAGCGGCCCGTCGTGGTGAGCGACGAGTCCGGCGGCGACACCATCGCCATCCGGTCGATGGTCTACCTCGCGCTGTCCTACGACCACCGCCTGGTGGACGGCGCCGACGCCGCCCGGTTCCTGGCGACCATCAAGCAGCGGCTGGAGGAGGGCGCGTTCGAGTCCGACCTCGGTCTCTGACGCCGCCACCCCGCTGACCCCGGGCCCCGCCACCACCGGTGGCGGGGCCCGGCGCCGTTCGATGCCGGGACGGCGGGAGGGCCACCCCGACGCTGTGCTCCGACAGCGGTCGACCGGTTCGCCTGCCCACCACGATCCCGTCGCTCCCTCCGTGCCCGCCGGCGGGGCGACCGACCGGAGCGGGACGGAGTCGCGTCGACGACGCCGATGCGTCACGATCAAGGAATGCGCGTCGTGGTCGCTGGTTCCTCAGGTCTTGTCGGCTCCGCCCTGGTCTCCGCTCTCGAGGACACCGGTCACGAGGTGGTGCGCCTCGTCCGCCGACCGGCGAGGGCGGCCAGCGAACGGAGTTGGGACCCGCCCGCCGGCCACGTGCCCCACGACGCGCTGGAGGGCGCCGACGCGGTGGTGAACCTGTGCGGGGCGTCGATCTTCGGGCGCCGGTGGAACCACGCCAGGAAACAGGTGCTGCGTGACAGCCGGCTCGTGCCCACCGAGGTCCTCAGCACCGCCGTCGCCGAACACCGGATCCCGGTGCTCGTCAACGCCTCCGCCGTGGGCTACTACGGCGACACCGGGGACCGCGCCGTGGACGAGACCGCCCCGCTCGGGTCGGGGTTCCTCGCGGAGCTGTGCCGCGACTGGGAGGACGCGGTGCGCCCCGCGCGGGAGGCCGGCGCCCGCGTCGTCCTGGCCAGGAACGGCATCGTGCTCAGCTCCGGAGGTGGACTGCTCGGCACGCTGCGGCCGCTCTTCTCCCTGATGCTGGGGGGCCGGCTGGGCAGCGGCGGCCAGTACCTGTCGTGGATCGGCATGGACGACGAGCTGGCGGCGCTCCGGTTCGTACTGGAGACCGACGGCCTCGACGGCCCCGTGAACCTCACCGCGCCCGCGCCGGTGACCAACGCCGAGTTCACCCGCGTGATGTCGACCGCGTTGGGGCGCCCGGCGCCCTGGGTCGTTCCCGGGGTGGCGCTGCGCGCCCTCCTGGGCCAGATCGCCGACGAGTTGGTGCTCACCGGCCAGCGAGCCGTGCCGAAGGCCCTCTCCGAACACGGGTTCCACTTCCACCACCCCGCGCTGAACTCCGCCCTCGTGGCCGCGTTGAACGACTGAGCCGGGAACGCGGTCGCACGTCCTCGCCTGTGGCGTCGGGCGCACCACGCCGGCCACGCCGGCGACCCGCGCGCGGCCGGGCGTAGGGTCAGGTCCGTGCGCAGCAACGACGAACCCCTCCGCTCCGCCCCGTCCACCTCGTGCCGGTCGGCGAGCGACCAGGTGGTCGTGCGGCATCTCGGGCTCATCGAGTACCAGCGGGCCTGGGACCTCCAGCGCGAACTGGTCGCTGCCAGGCAGGCCGGTGACGGGCCCGACACCCTCCTCCTGCTCGAACACCCCTCCGTGTACACGGCGGGCAAGCGGACCCGGCCGGCGGACAAACCGCAGGACGGCACCCCGGTCATCGACGTCGACCGGGGCGGGATGATCACCTGGCACGGCCCCGGTCAGCTGGTCGGCTACCCGATCGTCGAACTCGCCGAACCGGTCGACGTCGTGGACTACGTCCGGAGGTTGGAGCAGGCGCTGATCTCGGTGTGCGACCAGCTGGGCGTGCGCACCGGGCGGGTCGAGGGCCGCAGCGGCGTCTGGGTGCCCGCCGACGAGCGGGGTGGCGAACGCAAGATCGCCGCGCTCGGCATCCGGGTGCAGCGGGGCGTGACCATGCACGGCCTGGAGATCAACTGCGATCCCGACATGTCGGCGTGGGACCGCATCGTGCCCTGCGGGATCAGCGACGCGGGCACCACGTCCCTGACCGCGGAGCTCGGGCGGACCGTGACCGTCGCCGAGGTCCTGCCGCTCGTCGAGCGGGCGGTGCTCGACGCGCTGGAGGGCGCGCTGCCGGTGACCCACCGACCCGCCCGGCCGGAGCCGGCGGAACCGGCCGGGGCCGGAGCGGTCACCTTCGCCCTCGACTCCCGGATCCAGTCCGCCGGCTGAGGCGGGCCATCACCCGAGCTGGGGCGCCACCTCCGAGGCGACCAGCTCCAGGTGGTCGAGGTCAGCCAGGTCGAGCACCTGGAGGTAGAGCCGACGGACACCGGTCCGCTCGCGCCACTGCCCGATCCGGTCGACGATCTCGCCCGGCGTGCCGGCGAGCCCGTTCTCCCGCAGTTCCGGCACCTCCCGGCCGATCGCGGCGGCGCGGCGGGCCACCTCCGGCTCGTCCCGGCCGACGCACAGCACCAGCGCGGCCGACCGGAGGATGTCGCCCGCGCGCCGCCCGGCCGCGACGGCGGCCCGGTCCACCCGTTCGAACTGCTCCGCCGCCGTCTCCATGTCGACGAAGGGCAGGTTGAACTCGTCGGCGAACCGGGCGGCCAGCTCCGGCGTGCGCTTCTTGCCCTTCCCGCCGAGCACGAGTGGCGGCCGTGGCCGCTGCACCGGCTTGGGCAGCGCCGGCGAGTCGCTGATCTGGTAGTGCCGTCCCTCGTAGTCGAAGGTCTCACCCTCCGGCGTGCCCCAGAGACCGGTGATGATCTCCAGCTGCTCCTCGAAGCGGTCGAACCGTTCGGCCAGCGGCGGGAACGGAACACCGTAGGCGGCGTGCTCCTCGGCGTACCAGCCGGTGCCCAGGCCCAGGTCCACCCGGCCGCCGGACATCTCGTCGACCTGGGCGACGGTGATGGCGAGCGGACCGGGCAGGCGGAAGGTCCCGGCGGTCACGAGGGTGCCCAGCCGGATCGTGCTGGTCTCCCGCGCGATGCCGCCCAGGGTCACCCAGGCGTCGGTGGGGCCGGGCAGGCCGGAGACCGAGCCCATCTTCAGGTAGTGGTCGGAACGGAAGAAGGCGCCGTAACCGGCCGACTCGGCGCACCGCGCGACGCGGAGCAGGTCGGTGTAGGTGGCGCCCTGCTGGGGTTCGGTGAACACCCGGAGTTCGATGCGATCGTTCACGGGCTCCAAGGGTGCAGGGCGACCGGAGCGAGGGCCAACCGGGGGCCTCGACACGGCGGAGGGCGCGGTCCCGGCACGGCGGTGGTCTCCGGTGCCGGGCCGCCGTGGCACCACGGATCGCCACACGGTAGTTGTGAGCTATGTCCAGATGGAGCGCAACCCAGATCCCCGACCAGACCGGCCGCAACGTCCTGATCACCGGAGCGAACTCCGGGTTGGGGCGCTACTCGGCGGTCACCCTCGCCAGCCGTGGCGCACGAGTGTTGTTGGCCTGCCGCTCGGCCGAACGCGGGCGGCCGGTGGTGGACGAGATCCGCGCCGCCGGCGGTGAGGCCGAACTGGTCGAGCTAGACCTCGCGGACCTGTCCTCGGTGCGGCAGGCCGCCAGCACGGCCAGGGCGCTCTGCCCGGAGGGCATCGACATCCTGATGAACAACGCGGGCGTGATGGCGCCGCCGTTGACGCGGACCCTCGACGGGTTCGAACTCCAGATGGGGGTGAACCACCTGGGCCACGCCGCGTTGACCTGGTTGCTGATGCCCAGCCTCATGCGGCCGGGGGCGCGGGTCGTGACCCTCAGCTCCATCGCCCACCGCGCCGGTTCCCTCGATCTGAGCGACCTGAACTACGAGTACCGCAAGTACAACGCGGGCCGGGCCTACGGGCAGTCGAAGCTCGCCAACCTCCTCTTCGCCTTCGAGCTGGACCGCCGTGCCAGGGCGGCTGGCCTGGACCTGCTCAGCGTGGCCGCGCACCCCGGCATGACGGCCACCGAGCTCGGCGGGAACATGGCCAGGGCCCGGGGCAGCTCCTGGATGGAGAAGGGGTGGGGGCTGGTCAACCGCGTGATGACCCAGCCCGTCGCCGACGGGGCCAGCCCGCAGCTGTACGCGGCGACGATGCCGGACGTGCGGTCCGGTGACTACTACGGGCCCGACGGCCCCGGCGAGGCCAGGGGCGGTCCGAAGAAGGTGTCCTCCACGGCGGCGGCCCAGGACACGCGGGTCGCGGCCGAGTTGTGGGACCTCACGGCGACGCTCACCGGAGTGACGCCCGATCCACGCTGAGCGCACGCCTGGTGCCGGGTCCACGTCCTCCGCCGGGATGCCCGACCGGATGGCGTGGACCACAGCACGACGACGCGTAGGGTGGGCGTGTGACGGTCGCACCGGAGGGGCGCAAGCTGTTGCGACTTGAGGTCCGCAACAGCCAGACGCCCATCGAGAAGAAGCCATCCTGGATCAAGACGCGCGCGCGCATGGGTCCGGAGTACCGCGAACTGAAGGGCCTGGTGCGGCGCGAGGGCCTGCACACGGTCTGCGAGGAGGCCGGCTGTCCCAACATCTACGAGTGCTGGGAGGACAGGGAGGCCACGTTCCTCATCGGCGGTGACCAGTGCACCCGCCGATGTGACTTCTGCCAGATCGACACCGGGCGGCCGGCGGCACTGGACCGCACCGAACCGCGCAAGGTCGCCGAGTCGGTCCAGGCGATGGGCCTGCGGTACTCCACGGTCACCGGAGTGGCCAGGGACGACCTGCCCGACGGCGGCGCCTGGCTGTACGCCGAGACCGTGCGCCAGATCCACGAGCTCAACCCGGGGACGGGTGTCGAGCTGTTGATCCCGGACTTCAACGCCGACCCGGACCAGCTCGCCGAGGTCTTCTCCAGTCGTCCGGAGGTCCTCGCGCACAACGTGGAGACCGTTCCTCGGATCTTCAAGCGCATCCGGCCGGGCTTCCGCTACGAGCGGTCGCTGCGGGTCATCACGGAGGCGAGGAACGCGGGTCTGGTGACCAAGTCGAACCTGATCCTCGGCATGGGCGAGGAGCCCGACGAGGTGACCGAGGCGCTCCAGTCGCTGTACGACGCGGGTTGCGAGATCATCACCATCACGCAGTACCTGCGTCCCAGCGTCCGCCACCACCCCGTGGAGCGGTGGGTCAAGCCCGAGGAGTTCGTGGCGCACAGCAGGACCGCCGAGGAGATCGGCTTCACCGGGGTCATGGCCGGCCCGCTGGTCCGCTCCTCCTACCGCGCCGGTCGGCTGTACGCGGGCGCGGTGCGCCGCCGAGGCGAGGAACTGCCCGAGAACCTGAGCCACCTGCTCAGTGAGAGCCCCGCCGCGCAGGAGGCCAGCGCCCTGCTGGCGCGGTGAGAACCCTGGCCGCCCCCGTGCCGCACGGGGGCGGCCCGTTCCGGGCCGGCTGAGGGCGAGGCTCCGGTCCCGGCTCGGCCGTCTCCCCACGGGCGGCCGGCCGCGACCTCCCCCGTATCCTGGTCGTATGGCCCCCAAGCAGGAGAAAGCGGCTGGAAAGCCGGACAAGGCGGCCGCCAAGGAAGCGTCCAAGGCGGCGAAGAGCGCCCGGCGGCAGGCATCGAGGGAACGCCGCAAGCAGATCTTCGAGGCGTTCAAGATGCAGCGCCGCGAGGACAAGCGGCTCATCCCGTGGATGCTGGTCGCCTTCCTCGGCACCGCGCTCGTCGTCTTCGGCCTGGGCTTGCTGCTGGGGCTGCAATGGTTCTTCCTGCCGGTCGGCATCGCCTTCGGCGCCCTCGCCGCGGTCATCGTGTTCGGCCGCCGCGTCCAGCGCACCGTCTACCAGCGCGCGGACGGGCAGCCGGGTGCCGCCGGCTGGGCGCTGGAGAACATCCGCGGCCGCTGGCGCGTGACGAATGCCGTCGCCGGCACCACCCACCTCGACGCCGTGCACCGGGTCATCGGGCGCCCCGGCATCATCCTGGTCGCGGAGGGCGCCCCGCACCGCGTGCGGGGACTCATCGCACAGGAGAAGAAGCGCGTCGCCCGGGTGGTGGGCAGCACTCCGATCTACGACTTCACGGTCGGTAACGGGGAGGGGGAGGTCCCGCTCAAGAAGCTCCAGCGCCACCTCATGAAACTCCCCCGTAACATCAGCGTCGCGCAGATGGACGTGTTGGAGACGAGGCTCGCCGCGCTGGCCAGCAAGGGCAACGCCATGCCCAAGGGGCCGATGCCCCAGGGGGCGCGGATGCGGAACATGCAGCGGGCCATCCGCCGCCGCTGAGCTCCTCCCACGGGCCAGGGCCACGCATCGAGGCGGGGAACGCCCTCCGGACCAGGTTCCGGGGGGCGTTCGACCGTCTGGAGGGGCCGACGTCCCTCGCGCGCGGGAGAGGGACCCGGCGACGAACCGGGGCGGTCTCCTCGGACGGCCTACGCGGGCACGTGCGGAACCGACCCGTGGAGCGCGATCGGCGCGGCCTCCTCGACGGCCCGCCTCCGAACGACTCGACCGAGCCGGCGCGTCAGCGAGCCCGCGGTCGCGGGGACGGACGATGTGACAGGTGCGCGGCGGTCGGCACCACCGGTCCCCCGGACCCGGTCCAGGACGCCCCCGGGGAGGCGGGACGCTCCGTCGGCGCCCGGGTCACGATCACAAGGACACCGGCCGGACGACCAGGTCAGCGGGTGTTCACCACGACCGTGCCCAGTGCCCGGTCGTGCAGACCCCGGTAGTCGAGGTCCCACACCACGGCGGGGATCAGGAAGAAGATCATCACGGTGCGACCGGCGGCTCGGGGCAAGCCCACCCGGGCGGCCCCACCGAGCCGAGCGACCCGGATGCCCAGCAGCGCCATGCCCGGCGTGAAACCGGCGACGGCGACCGGGACCACGGTCAGCAGCACCCAGGCCAACAGGCTCCAGTTCCGGGGCAGTTCGGGGGCGGTGAACAGACCGGCCACGAGGGCTGCCATGATCAGGTCGACGAGCAGCGCCGCGAGCTTGCGCCGGGGTCGGGCGACGGAGCCCGGACCCGTCTCGGGTAGGCCGAGGCGCTCGCCGCGCCACCGCTGGTTCTCTGCCTCCGCCGCGGCCCGCCGACCCTCCGGGTCGAGCGCCGCGCTGGGGCCGGACAGCCACGAGCCGGTCCACCTGTTCACGGACCCCAGCGTAACGACCGATTCGCGGCGTTTCGGTCCGGGGCCAGGTCAGACGGCCGCACATATCATGTCAGTCACATCCTGCTGTGTTAACAGCCGCGAAACATGCGGTTGATGGCAGGGCAATACGTCCCACTTAGCGTCGCTGGCGCACTGCTGCTAGCGACCGGTGATGGCTTCCGCCAACTGGGGGCCACTCGATGTGTCTGACCCGTGTAAGGAGCCAGCGAGGGTGTTCAAAAACTCCGACGAGGTCCTGAAGTACCTCTCCGACGAGGACGTGAAGTTCGTCGACATCAGGTTCTGCGACCTGCCCGGCATCATGCAGCACTTCACCGTGCCCGCCGCGGCGTTCGACGCGGACACCTTCGCTGACGGCCTCGCCTTCGACGGTTCGTCCGTCCGCGGCTTCCAGTCCATCCACGAGTCGGACATGCTGCTGCTCCCCGACCCGTACACCGCGCGCCTGGACCCCTTCCGCGCCGAGAAGACCCTCATCGTCAACTTCTTCGTGCACGACCCGCTGACCCGCGAGCCCTACAGCCGGGACCCGCGCAACGTCGCCCGCAAGGCCGAGGAGTTCCTCGCGGCGTCCGGCATCGCCGACACCGCCTTCTTCGGCCCCGAGGCGGAGTTCTACGTCTTCGACTCGGTGCGGTTCGACACCACCGCGAACGCCTCCTTCCACGAGATCGACTCGGAGGCCGGCTGGTGGAACACCGGCGCCGACGAGGAGGGAGGCAACAAGGGCTACAAGGTCCGGTACAAGGGCGGCTACTTCCCGGTGTCACCCACCGACCACTTCGCCGACCTGCGCGACCGGATCTCCCTCCAGCTCATGGAGTCCGGTTTCACGGTGGAGCGCGCGCACCACGAGGTCGGTACCGCCGGCCAGGCCGAGATCAACTACAAGTTCAACACCCTGCTCCACGCGGCCGACGACCTGCAGCTCTTCAAGTACATCGTCAAGAACGTCGCCTGGCAGGCCGGCCGCAGCGCGACCTTCATGCCCAAGCCGCTGTTCGGCGACAACGGCTCCGGCATGCACTGCCACCAGTCGCTGTGGGCCGGCGGCAAGCCGCTGTTCCACGACGAGTCCGGGTACGGCGGCCTGTCGGACACCGCGCGGCACTACATCGGCGGGCTGCTCCACCACGCGCCGAGCCTGCTGGCCTTCACGAACCCGACGGTGAACTCCTACCACCGCCTGGTCCCCGGCTACGAGGCCCCGGTCAACCTGGTCTACTCGCAGCGCAACCGGTCGGCGTGCATCCGCATCCCGATCACCGGCAGCAACCCGAAGGCCAAGCGGGTCGAGTTCCGCTGCCCGGACTCCTCGGGCAACCCCTACCTCGCCTTCGCCGCCATGCTGATGGCCGGCCTCGACGGCATCAAGAACAAGATCGAGCCGCCGGCCCCGATCGACAAGGACCTCTACGAGCTGCCGCCCGAGGAGGCCAAGAACGTCCCGCAGGTGCCGGCGACGTTGTCCGAGGTCATCGACAACCTGGAGCGGGACCACGAGTACCTGCTCGCCGGCGGGGTCTTCACGCCCGACCTGATCGAGACCTGGATCTCGCTGAAGCGGGAGCAGGAGATCGACCCGATCCGCCTGCGGCCGCACCCCTACGAGTTCTCGCTGTACTACGACGTGTGACGGGAGGGGGTGTCCACCACCCGCGTGGTCGACACCCCGTCCCGTGGATCGCCGGCTGAGGGCCGGGTGACCGCCGTGGTCACCCGGCCCTCGCTGTCGTCGGCCCCGGGCCGGCTCCCTGGTGACCGAGCTCCACCTCGGTCCCCGTGGCGGAACCGAGAGACGTGCCTTCCTCCTAGGCGAGACGATCGGACATCGCACCAAGACCTTGAACGGTTCCGAGTCTCGGTGCGTTCGGATTGACTCGTCCCATGACAGCGAAAACGATCCTGGTGCTCGGCGGTACGGGGAAGACCGGCCGCCGGGTCGCCGCGCAGCTGACCGAACGGGGCCACACCGCGCGCGTGGCGTCCCGCGGCGCCCCCACCCGATTCGACTGGAACGACGACACCACCTGGCCGGCAGCGCTGCGCGGCGCCGACGGCGTGTACGTCGTCCCCGACGACGCCGGGCCGCTCAGCCACTTCGAGTCCTTCATCAGCCTCGCCACCCGGGAGGGGGTGCGCCGCCTCGTGCTGCTGTCGGCGCGGGAGGGGATCGAGACGTCCAACCCAGCGGTGATCAGCCGGGAGGACACCGTGCGCGGGTCCGGCGTCGAGTGGACGCTGTTGCGCCCGGTCTGGTTCGCCCAGAACTTCAGCGAGGAACCGTTCCTGGCCGAGGGCGTGCGCGAAGGTGAGGTCCGCTACGGCACCGAGGACGGTCGGCACCCGTTCATCGACGCCGAGGACATCGCTGCCGTCGCCGTCGCCGCCCTCACGGAGGACGGGCACGCCGGCCGGGTGTACACGATGTCCGGTCCTCGGGCCCTCAGCATCCCCGAGGCGCTGGACACGATCGCGGCGGCGACCGGGCGCACGATCCGGAGCGTCCCCCTCCCCCTCGACGAGTACGAACGCCACCTCACCGACCGCTACTACCCGGCCGGTGCGGCGCGGGCGGTCACCGGTCTCAGCGAGCTGGTCCGCCGACATGCGGACGACCACCTCTCCGACGGAGTGCGGGAGGCGCTCGGCCGGGAGCCCCGCGACTTCGCCGACTACGTCGCCACGACCGCCGACGCCGGCGGCTGGGGATGATCACGGCCCGTCCCCCCGCCACGGCGGGGGGACACCCGTGCCCATCCGGCGCCCCGCCGCTCCCCACCGAGGCGAACTCCCGTAAAACGCCGACCCACCATTCCTGGACGACGGTCGTGTGCTTCTCCCAACCGGTCCGGAAACGGTTCAACGGTGGTTCACGCCAATCAGTGCACTAGTGGTTCACCATTTTATCGACGCGTTTTCCCCCGCGTTCTCCAGTAAGCTGGCGTCCCGTTCACGTGCACGGGACAACGGGGGATGCATGGCGCTTCGCGACCGGGTCCGCGCGGTGGTGGAAGCCAGGAGATTCAACCAGTTCATCATCACCGTCATCCTCGTGAACGCGGCCGTGCTCGGGATGGAGACATCCCCGTGGCTGACCAGCCGGTACGGCGAGACGATGCTGCTCATCGACCACACGGCGGTCGCCGTCTTCACCGTCGAGCTCCTGGCCAGGCTCTACGTGTACCGGACCGGCTTCTTCCGCAGCGCGTGGAACTGGTTCGACCTGATCGTGGTGAGTGTGGCCCTCGTCCCCACCACGACGTCCTTCAGCGTCTTGCGGGTGCTGCGCGGTCTGCGACTGATCTCCGCGGTCCCCGCCATTCGTCGGATCGTCTCCGCGTTGTTCAGCGCCGTCCCCGGCCTGCTTTCCGTCCTCTCCCTGCTGTTGCTGGTCCTCTACATCAGTGCCGTGATCAGCGTCCACCTCTTCGGCGATATCGCCCCCGAACTCTTCGGGCACCT
This sequence comes from Actinoalloteichus caeruleus DSM 43889, assembly GCF_000429185.2. Classification (GTDB taxonomy): domain Bacteria; phylum Actinomycetota; class Actinomycetes; order Mycobacteriales; family Pseudonocardiaceae; genus Actinoalloteichus_B; species Actinoalloteichus_B caeruleus. Next base: position 2,938,909 of record NZ_AUBJ02000001.1, read on the forward strand.
CGGTATCGCCCTGTTCTCGTTGTTCAAGGTGCTGACCACCGAGAACTGGCCCGACATCGCGGACACCGTCATGGTGGACCAACCGATGGCGTGGATCTTCTTCGTCTGCTACATCGTGTCCACCACCTTCGTCGTGCTCAACCTGCTGATCGCGGTCCTCGTCAGCGCGGTGGAGATGCAGCTGTCGGCCGCCAGGTGGGCGGAGGACCAGAGCCTGGAGGCGGTCCAGCACGCGGCGGTCATGGCCGAGCTCCGCGCGCTGCGCGGCGAGCTGGCCACCCTGCGGGCCAGCACCGGCCCCGGGACCGCTGCTGGCACCAGCGCTCCCGCCCAGGGCACACCGGACGGCGAGCCCCCGCCCGCGCCACCCGCACCACGACGGCCGGAAGGGGACGGGACCCGCGCCGACGAGCCCGGGGGCCCGGGTCAGCCCGTTCCGTAGAAGACCCGTTCCATCACGGCCCTGGCCCGCCGCGTCACCCGCCGGTAGTCGTCGACGAACACCCCGGGGTCCTCGGAGACCGAATATCCCAGCGTCCTGGCTACCGCCGCGAGGTCCCGACCGTGCCCCGGCAGCTGGTCCGACGCCTTGCCCCGGACCAGCGTCGTCGCGTTCCGCGCCTGGCTGGCCATCGTCCACGCGGCCCGCAGCGCCTCGGCGTCGGCCTCGTCCAGCAGTCCAGCCGCCGCGGCGCTCCGCACGGCTCCCAGGGTCGAGGTCGTGCGGAGCCCCGGCACCTCGTGCGCGTGGCCGAGCTGGATCAACTGCGCGGTCCACTCCACGTCGGACAGCCCGCCCCGGCCGAGTTTGGTGTTCGTGGTCGGGTCGATCCCCCTCGGCAGGCGCTCGTGCTCCACCCGAGCCTTGATCCTGCGGATCTCGATGGTCGAGGCCTCGTCGAGCCCACCGGCCGGATACCGCACGGGGTCGATCAACTCGGTGAACCGGCGGCCGAGCTCCTCGTCCCCGGCCACCCGTCGTGCCCGCAGCAGCGCCTGCGCCTCCCAGGTGTCCGACCACTTCTCGTAGTACATGCGGTACGACTCCAGCGTCCGCACCAACGGGCCACTCCGGCCCTCGGGACGCAGGTCGGCGTCGACGTGCAACGGGGGGTCCTGGCTGGGTGCGCTGAGGAGCCGGCGCAGCGTCTCGGCCACGGCGGTCGCGTAACGCACGGCGTCGTGGTCCTCGACGCCCTCCACGGCCTCGCACACGAACAGGACGTCCGCGTCCGAGCCGTACCCGAGCTCGTCACCCCCCAACCTGCCCATGCCGATGACTGCGACCCTGGCCAGCGGCTCGGGACCGAAGCGGGGCGCGACGGCGCCCGCCGCGGCCCGCAACGCCGCCTCCAGGACGGCGGACCAGATCCGGGACAGGGCGTGGGACACCGACGGGAGTTCCATCAGCCCCAGCAGGTCCGCGCACCCCACCCGCAGCAGCTCGTGCCTGCGCAGCGACCGGGCGGCCAGCACCGCCTGTTCGGGGTCGCCGTGCCTGGCGACGGCGCTGCCCAGCGAGTGCGCCACCTCCTCGGGGTCCCGCCCCACCAGCTCCGGGGTGTCGACCAGCAGCCGCAGCACCTCGGGCGCGCGGACCAACAACTCGGGGACCATCCTGGACGTCCCCAGCAGGAAGGCCAGGCGTTCCGCGACCGCGCCCCTGTCCCGCAGCAGCCGCAGGTACCAAGGAGTGTCCGTCAACGCCTCGGACACCCGGCGGTAGGCGAGCAGGCCGCCGTCGGGGTCGGTGGTGTCGGCGAACAGGTCGAGCAGCACCGGCAGGAGCGCCCGCTGGATCGACGCGCGGCGCGACACCCCCTCGGTGAGCGCCCCGATGTGGCGCAACGCGCCCTCCGGGGAGGTGAACCCGAGGGCGGCCAGCCGGGCGGTCGCCTCGTTCGGGGTGAGCCGCAGCGCCTCCGACGGCACCCGGGCCACCGCCTCCAGCAGCGGGCGGTAGAACAGCTTCTCGTGGAGTCGGCGGACCCGGGCGGCGTGCCGGCGGAACTCCGACAACAACACCTCCCCCGGACCTCGCCGACCGTCCGAGCGCAGGCCGGCCGCCCTGGCCAGCCAGCGCAGGCCGGCGACGTCGTCGAACGCGGGGAACAGGTGGGTGCGCAGCAGGCGCTGGAGCTGGAGCCGGTGTTCGAGCAGCCGGAGGAAGCAGTACGACTCGGTGAGTTCGGCGGCGTCGACCCGCCCCACGTACCCGCCGGACCCCAACGCGCCCAGCGCCGGCACCGTCCCGGGAACCCGCAGTTCCTCGTCCGAACGACCGTGCACCAGCTGGAGGAGCTGGACGGCGAACTCCACGTCGCGCAACCCGCCGCGCCCCAGCTTCAGCTCCCGCTCGGTGAGCTCGGCCGGCAGGTTGTCCTCCACCCGCCGGCGCATCTCCTGGACGTCGGAGACGAAGTCGTCCCGGTCCGCCGCCGTCCACACCATCGGCGTGACGGCGTCGAGGTACGCCTTGCCCAGCGCGGCGTCACCGGCCACCGGCCGAGCCTTGAGCAACGCCTGGAACTCCCAGGTGCGCGCCCACCTCCGGTAGTAGCTGAGGTGCCCTTCCAGGGTCCGCACCAGGGCACCGGCCTTCCCTTCCGGGCGCAGTGCGGCGTCGACCTGGAAGCATGCCTCACCGGCGATCCGCATCGCCTCGGCGGCGACCCTGGTGGCGGTGGCGAGCGCCCGGTGCGGCGCTCCGTCCCCCTCGTCCCCCGCACTCCCGGCGTCCACCTCCTCCGCCGGGGGGCGCGGTTCCGCGACGAAGACGACGTCGACGTCGCTGACGTAGTTCAACTCGCCCGCTCCGCACTTGCCCATCGCGATGACGGCCAGGCGGAACGGCAGCTCGGCGTCCGACGGGTCCTCGTCCTCGGAGGGTGGGCCCAGCACCTCCGTCACCGCGACCGCGAGCGCGGCACGCAGCGCCGCGACCGCCAGGTTGGACAGCGCGCCGGCGACCAGGCGGTACCGCTCGGGTTCCCAACCGGTGCCGCGCTGGCTCAGGTCGGTGGCCGCGATGTCGAGCATCATGCCCCGGTAGGCGGTGCGGAGGGCGCGGACCGCCTCGATCCCGACCAGGGTGGAACGTACGGCCCCGGCACCCGCTCCCCACGCGGGTGCCGGGTCCCCCGGGTCCTCCGAGCGGGTTCCCGGCCCCACCGCCCCGACGGAGGACCACAACTCGGTGGTCAACTCGCGCTCGCTGGGTGGGTCGTCGAGCAGTTCACCGTCGAGGCGCCGCCACTCCGCCGGGTGAGCCACCAGGTGGTCGGTCAGGGCGGTGCTGGCGCCCAGCACCGCGAACAGCCGCACGGCCAGGTCGTGGTCCGTGCGCAACGCCTCGTCCAGCTCGGGCCAGTCCGCGCCGAGGGACTCCCGCAGCCGGTCCAGACCGCGCAGCGCGAGGTCGGGGTCGGCGGAGGCGGACAACGCGCCCAGCACGGGCTCCAGCCCGGGGGGAACGCGGTCGGCCTCCCACCACCCCGCCGCCGCGAGCATCGGGTGGGTTCGGGCGTCGGTCAGCCCGAAACGGCCCAACCAGGGTGCTGGTCGCGATTCCTCCGCCATCACAGGTCCTCCAGACTGCCGTCCCGCCGGATGCCACGTCCCGGGGCTCCGCCGGTTGTCCTGCACTCGGGATCGGGCGGCCTCGGTGTGCCGGCGGCCCCGCCGACACCGGCGCGCGGCCGGGAGCACCGAGGCCCGCTGTCCTCCGCCACCTCCGGGTCCGCCGTCAGACCAGCGGGAGGCGACGCGGGCCCGGCTCCCGGGGTTCCAGTCCGGCGCGTCGCGCGGCGATGCGGACGAACCGGGTGACGATCGGCTTCCAGGTGGCCTCGATCTCCTCGTGCGCCTCGGCGAGCGCGGCGGTGGAGTGCGCCCGGGCCGGCGCCGCTGCGGCCAACTCCGGGTCGGCGTCGAACCAGTCGCGGATCATCTCCGGGGTCGTCTCGATGTGGAACTGCGTGCCCCAGGCCGCCGTTCCCACCCGGAACGCCTGGTGTGGGCAGTTCGGTGAGGCGGCGAGCAGCGTCGCCCCGGGAGGGAGGCGGGTGACGATGTCGCGGTGCGCCTGCACGACCAGGGGCATCAGGACGAGGTCCTCGAACAACTCGTCCTCGACGGCGGCGTCCCGCTTCGCGACGAGCGTCGGCCCAGCCGCCGGGCCGGTGGGGCTCGCCTCCACCCGGCCACCGGCGGCAGCCGCCAGGAGCTGAGCGCCCAGGCAGACCGCGAACGTCGGTAGTCCCTTCCCGACCGCGGTGGTCAGCCGGGCCCGCACGTCCAGCAACCACGGGTGCGCGATGACGTCCTCGGCCTGAACCCGCCCTCCCAGGCACACGAGGGCGTGGTACTCGCCGAGTTCGGGCACTTCCTGCTGATCCGGGTGGATGATGTCGAGTTCGGCACCCGCGGAGCGCAGCCACTCACCCAGGCGGGCGGGCGGATCGGACGGGTCGGGTTGCAGAACAAGAACTCGCACACTCGTCACGACGACGATGCTATGCCCGACGGCCCCGAGAACGCCGCTGCCCCCGACGCCCTCCACCACATCGAATTCAGAACGTTGCCGTCGTGGGACGAGCGAGCGGTCCAACCGCCCGCCGAAAGCCCGTCGAGAAGCCGCACCCGCCGCGAACGAGGGACCACCGCGTTCCCGGCCCCGGTCGGTGGCGGGTGCCCTGGGCGCACAAAAAAAGTGGGTGGAGGAGAACCGGGAGCACCCACCAGGTGCTCAACCACATTCCCCTCCACCCACCGGTGAAAGAAAGTTCGGCGGCGTCCTACTCTCCCACACCCCCACAGGTGCAGTACCATCGGCGCTGAAAGGCTTAGCTTCCGGGTTCGGAATGGGACCGGGCGTTTCCCTCTCGCTATCACCACCGAAACACTCTAACCAACACCCCACCCCAACCAACCCCAGGGCAGGGAGCCAGTTGCACTCCCAGAATCACACAGTGGATGCGTAACACCTTCGTAGACAAGCCCTCGGCCTATTAGTACCGGTCAACTCCACACGTTACCGTGCTTCCATCTCCAGCCTATCAACCCAGTCGTCTACTGGGGGCCTTACCCCAACAAAGTGGGTGGGAGACCTCATCTTGGAACAGGCTTCCCGCTTAGATGCTTTCAGCGGTTATCCCTTCCGAACGTAGCCAACCAGCCATGCACCTGGCGGTACAACTGGCACACCAGAGGTTCGTCCGTCCCGGTCCTCTCGTACTAGGGACAGCCTTCCACAAGTCTCCAACGCGCGCGGCGGATAGGGACCGAACTGTCTCACGACGTTCTAAACCCAGCTCGCGTGCCGCTTTAATGGGCGAACAGCCCAACCCTTGGGACCTACTCCAGCCCCAGGATGCGACGAGCCGACATCGAGGTGCCAAACCATGCCGTCGATATGGACTCTTGGGCAAGATCAGCCTGTTATCCCCGGGGTACCTTTTATCCGTTGAGCGACACCGCTTCCACCAGCCAGTGCCGGATCACTAGTCCCGACTTTCGTCCCTGCTCGACCCGTCAGTCTCACAGTCAAGCTCCCTTGTGCACTTACACTCAACACCTGATTGCCAACCAGGCTGAGGGAACCTTTGGGCGCCTCCGTTACCCTTTGGGAGGCAACCGCCCCAGTTAAACTACCCACCAGGCACTGTCCCTGAACCAGATCATGGTCCGAGGTTAGACACCCAGTACGACCAGAGTGGTATTTCAAGATTGACTCCACGACCACTAGCGTGACCGCTTCCCAGTCTCCCACCTATCCTACACAAGCCGAACCGAGCACCAATACCAAGCTATAGTAAAGGTCCCGGGGTCTTTCCGTCCTGCCGCGCGTAACGAGCATCTTTACTCGTAGTGCAATTTCGCCGGGCCTGTGGTTGAGACAGCGGAGAAGTCGTTACGCCATTCGTGCAGGTCGGAACTTACCCGACAAGGAATTTCGCTACCTTAGGATGGTTATAGTTACCACCGCCGTTTACTGGCGCTTAAGTTCTCAGCTTCGCCCCGAAGGACTAACCGGTCCCCTTAACGTTCCAGCACCGGGCAGGCGTCAGTCCGTATACATCGTCTTACGACTTCGCACGGACCTGTGTTTTTAATAAACAGTCGCTTCTCCCTGGTCTCTGCGGCCACACAACGCTAGCCCGCGAAGGGCTTCACGCCACACGGCCCCCCTTCTCCCGAAGTTACGGGGGCATTTTGCCGAGTTCCTTAACCACAGTTCACCCGATCGCCTTGGTATTCTCTACCTGACCACCTGTGTCGGTTTGGGGTACGGGCCGCGTAGACACTCGCTAGAGGCTTTTCTCGGCAGCATGGGATCACCCTACTTCGCCTCATTCGGCTATGCATCACGTCTCACCATTAACAGAGAAGCGGATTTGCCTACCTCTCCTGGCTACACGCTTACACCAGTACTACCACTCACTGGCGGGGCTACCCTCCTGCGTCACCCCATCACTTGGCTACTACCAGCTCAGATCCCGCGCATGGCCACCACCCCACCCGAAAGCAGGACAGCACCACGGGCGGTTAGTATCACCAGCCTCGCCAGGGACGCATCCACACGGGTACGGGAATATCAACCCGTTGTCCATCGACTACGCCTGTCGGCCTCGCCTTAGGTCCCGACTTACCCTGGGCGGAATAACCTGGCCCAGGAACCCTTGGTCATCCGGCGGCAGAGTTTCTCACTCTGCTTTCGCTACTCATGCCTGCATTCTCACTCCCACACCGTCCACACCCGCTCACGCGACTGCTTCACCCAGTGCAGGACGCTCCCCTACCCATCCACACACCTACACCCACCCCCCAAAAGGGACAGATGGAGCTCTACATGTGAATGACACGGCTTCGGCGGTGCGCTTAAGCCCCGCTACATTATCGGCGCAGGACCACTTGACCAGTGAGCTATTACGCACTCTTTCAAGGATGGCTGCTTCTAAGCCAACCTCCTGGTTGTCTGGGCGACCCCACATCCTTTTCCACTTAGCGCACACTTAGGGGCCTTAGCCGGCGTTCTGGGCTGTTTCCCTCTCGACTACGAAGCTTATCCCCCGCAGTCTCACTGCCGCGCTCTCACACACCCGCATTCGGAGTTTGGCTGACGTCAGTAACCTTGTCGGGCCCATCGGCCATCCAGTGCTCTACCTCGGATGAGAAACACACGACGCTGCACCTAAATGCATTTCGGGGAGAACCAGCTATCACGGAGTTTGATTGGCCTTTCACCCCTACCCACAGCTCATCCCCCAGGTTTTCAACCCTGGTGGGTTCGGGCCTCCACGCGGTCTTACCCGCGCTTCACCCTGGCCATGGGTAGATCACTCCGCTTCGGGTCTAGGACACGCGACTCTGACGCCCTGTTCAGACTCGCTTTCGCTACGGCTACCCCACCCGGGTTAACCTCGCCACGTATCACTAACTCGCAGGCTCATTCTTCAAAAGGCACGCCATCACCCCACAACGGAGGCTCTGACGGATTGTAGGCACATGGTTTCAGGTACTATTTCACTCCCCTCCCGGGGTACTTTTCACCTTTCCCTCACGGTACTAGTCCGCTATCGGTCATCAGGGAGTATTTAGGCTTAGCGGGTGGTCCCGCCAGATTCACAGCAAATTCCACGAGCTCGCTGCTACTTGGGATCCCCTCCAGGAGACACAGTGCTTTCACGTACGGGAGTATCACCCTCTACGCTGACGCTTTCCAGACGTCTTCCGCTAACACCATGTTTTCTGACTCCTCGCCGAGATGGCAGCCTCGACCGGTGGGTCCCACAACCCCGCATACGCAACCCCTGCCAGGTATCACACGTACACGGTTTAGCCTCATCCGCTTTCGCTCGCCACTACTCACGGAATCACGGTTGTTTTCTCTTCCTACGGGTACTGAGATGTTTCACTTCCCCGCGTTCCCTCCACACACCCTATATATTCAGGTGTAGGTGACCAGACATGACTCTGGCCGGGTTTCCCCATTCGGAAATCCTCGGATCACAGCTTGGTTGACAGCTCCCCGAGGCCTATCGCGGCCTCCCACGTCCTTCATCGGCTCCTGATGCCCAGGCATCCACCATGTGCCCTTACTTACTTGACCACAAAGATGCTCGCATCCACTGTGTAATTCTCAAAGAACAACCGGCCACCACCCCCACACTGAGTACCACCAACCCCGCACACCCACCAGGGGCACGCCAGACGGTATGGCACTCGGGGACAGCACCACCAGAAGACCCACGCACCACGCGTGTTCCCTCAGGACCCAACAGTGCACCGACCACACCACCACCCCACCACACAGCAGCTTTCCCCACCCCCACCCGAAAGCAGGAGCCGTACTCACCACCACACAGCAGAACAGCCATGCGGGTAACCAGCAGTCCACAATTCCACTGAGCAGTCACCCCCAGAACACACGCCTGAGACAGTGACCACCCCACCACCGAAGCAGTGGGATACATGCTCCTTAGAAAGGAGGTGATCCAGCCGCACCTTCCGGTACGGCTACCTTGTTACGACTTCGTCCCAATCGCCAGTCCCACCTTCGACCGCTCCCCCCACAAGGGTTGGGCCACGGGCTTCGGGTGTTACCGACTTTCATGACGTGACGGGCGGTGTGTACAAGGCCCGGGAACGTATTCACCGCAGCGTTGCTGATCTGCGATTACTAGCGACTCCGACTTCACGGGGTCGAGTTGCAGACCCCGATCCGAACTGAGACCGGCTTTAAGAGATTCGCTCCACCTTGCGATTTCGCAGCCCTCTGTACCGGCCATTGTAGCATGTGTGAAGCCCTGGACATAAGGGGCATGATGACTTGACCTCATCCCCACCTTCCTCCGAGTTGACCCCGGCAGTCTCCCATGAGTCCCCACCATTACGTGCTGGCAACATGGAACAAGGGTTGCGCTCGTTGCGGGACTTAACCCAACATCTCACGACACGAGCTGACGACAGCCATGCACCACCTGCACACTGACCTTACGGAAACCCCATCTCTGAGGCGATCCAGTGCATGTCAAACCCAGGTAAGGTTCTTCGCGTTGCATCGAATTAATCCACATGCTCCGCCGCTTGTGCGGGCCCCCGTCAATTCCTTTGAGTTTTAGCCTTGCGGCCGTACTCCCCAGGCGGGGCGCTTAATGCGTTAGCTACGGCACGGAGGACGTGGAAATCCCCCACACCTAGCGCCCACCGTTTACGGCGTGGACTACCAGGGTATCTAATCCTGTTCGCTCCCCACGCTTTCGCTCCTCAGCGTCAGTATCGGCCCAGAGACCCGCCTTCGCCACCGGTGTTCCTCCTGATATCTGCGCATTCCACCGCTACACCAGGAATTCCAGTCTCCCCTACCGAACTCAAGTCTGCCCGTATCGACTGCACGCCCACAGTTAAGCTGTAGGTTTTCACAGTCGACGCGACAAACCGCCTACGAGCTCTTTACGCCCAATAATTCCGGACAACGCTCGCACCCTACGTATTACCGCGGCTGCTGGCACGTAGTTAGCCGGTGCTTCTTCTGCGCCTACCGTCACTTTCGCTTCTTCGGCGCTGAAAGAGGTTTACAACCCGAAGGCCGTCATCCCTCACGCGGCGTCGCTGCGTCAGGCTTTCGCCCATTGCGCAATATTCCCCACTGCTGCCTCCCGTAGGAGTCTGGGCCGTATCTCAGTCCCAGTGTGGCCGGTCGCCCTCTCAGGCCGGCTACCCGTCGTCGCCTTGGTAGGCCATTACCCCACCAACAAGCTGATAGGCCGCGGGCCCATCCTGCACCGCCGGAACTTTCCACCCACCCCCATGCGGGGGAAGGTCGTATCCGGTATTAGCCCCGGTTTCCCGAGGTTATCCCAGAGTGCAGGGCAGGTTGCCCACGTGTTACTCACCCGTTCGCCGCTCGTGTACCCCGAAGGGCCTTACCGCTCGACTTGCATGTGTTAAGCACGCCGCCAGCGTTCGTCCTGAGCCAGGATCAAACTCTCCATAAAGGTTTGATTCTGTTACATTCGACGCATGACACTCACACCCACCCCGGAGGGCAGGGAATGCCACCGTCACTCAAAGGAACTCCTCTAACGAGGGTTCATATTTAGCTCTACTGGCTATTATATCGGTACACTGTTGAGTTCTCAAAGAACACACGCCACACCAGAACCCCACACCCACATCGTGGGCCCGTCGTCCTGGGACGCACTCTTCTCGTATCTGAAGCTTGTGTCCGGTAACCCCCACCACCACGTTCCCGTGATGTCCCATCCGGTGTTTCAGGGAGTTCCCGTTTTTCGCTGGAACCAGCTTAGCATTTCCGTTTCCACCGGGTCAAATCCGGGGTTTCCGTGGAAACCGCCGTTTTCTCAGCGGAACCGGAATCACCGTTGACCACCCTTCCGGGAAGGCCGTCGCTGTTTCCGTCGTGTTGTGTTGTCAACGCTACCAGACCGTGTTTCCGGTGTTTCCCGGGGGGTGTCGGTGTCACCGTGGTGAACCGTGCACCGTTTCCGGTGGACCGGTGTTTCTTTCCGGTCTGGCCGTTCCACCGTATCGGTCGGTGTTTCCTGGTGTCAAATCCGGTGTTCACCGGGTTTGGCCTGGTCACGACCGTTTCCGAATATCGTGGAACTGTGTTGTCAATGTGTGGTTCCGGGCAGCACCGTGTGTGCGGTGTTTTCCGGTTCCGGGTCAACGTAACCGATCTTCGTTCGTTCCGTCAACTCGGCGCTTTCGACCGGTTGGCGGTGAACTCCTGGCTTTGTTGTTGTCAATATGGAGCGTACTGGGCTGCTTTTCCCTGTCGCGTTCGGGGGCCGCGTCTTGGCCTCGCCAGATCCGTGTCAGGTCCGAGCTGCTCAGTGGTGTTGCTGTTTTCAACGCCCGGGAACGCTACCAGGCGGAGATCCTCACCCCCGATGGGGGTGGCCCCTCCTCCGAGTACCGCACCCGACGAGTAGCACCGCTCACGCGATGTCCTCGCACTGGACGAGATACGCCAGTCAGGTGGACCACGCATGACGATCCCGTCCCTGTCGAACCTTGGGAGTGGGAGTCGCCAGTCCGTGCTCATCCCACGACTACCGTCGTGGTCCCTGCCTGGCTGCCGCGCAACAATACCGGGTCCGTGATCGCGATGTCAACCCGCTCGGCCCCAGTCGCTCGTCGCCGTCCTCGCCAGGCTCCGAAGTCCTGTTCCGTCCGACGCGTTCGCGGCGTGGGCAAGACTAGCCAGCCAGCCCACTCCCCGTCAAACCGACCGCCGCTCCGACCGCCTCCCGGCCGGTCGGAGCGGGTCCCGGGGCAGCGCGTGCCCCGGGACCCGCTCCCCCTCACACGCCTGGTGCCCGCGTCTCCCGGGGACGCAGCAACAGGCGAACCCGGCCGCCGGCCTCCCGCCCCCAGCGGAGCACCTCCGCCGGTTCCAGCGCCGGGCCACCGTCCAACCGGGCCAGCTCGTACCCCCAGGACCGCATCTCGTCCAGGGCGGCTGCCGGGTCGTCTCCCAGCTCGCTCCCGTCCACGACCGACATCGAGCAGACGACCGAGGGGTGGTCCCGCCGGAGCAACCGCGACAGCCCGCGCAGCGCGCGCCAGGTGCTGCCCGGGGTGTCGACCCGCACCACCGACAACCGGCCGTGTTCGAAGGCCTGGAGACCGACCAACTCCTCGTCGAGCCGCACCCCGCGCACGGTCTCGGGGACTGGCACCGCACCGGGAGCCGTGGTCCCGGTTCCGTCCGAAGTGGACGCGGGGCCTTCGGCGGGGAACCCGTTCTCGTCCCGCTCCGGGTCGCCCGGTGAGGTGGTCGGCACCCCGTCCGCCCCGGAGCGCACGCGCAGCCCCCCGCCCGGGTCGGGCTCGGCGACCAGCCGCGTCGCCTGGTCCCACGCCGCCGCCTCGACGACCGTCAGCCTCCCCGCGTTCTCCGGCACGATGTTCAGCTCCACGTTGTGCCGCAGGAGCGCGCCCGCCTCCGGGCAGGGCTCGACCGCCACCACCCTCCCGTTCGCGCCGAGCCTGCTCAGCACCCTCGTCGTCTGGTACCCGACGTGCGCTCCCACGTCGAGGAACACCCCGTCGGGTTCGAGCAGCCCGTCCAAGGCGGTGGAGACGTCCGGTTCCCACACGCCGTGGCTGGACAGCCACGGCAGCATCACGCCGTCGTGGGCGGGCAACCGGAACAGCCCGGCGTCGCAGAGCACCATCGAGGTGGCGCCCTCGACGGGTGCGGGGTGTTGCCGCTGGTGCTCGCGCACCACCACGCGCCGCAACGCGTCCGAGGTGCGCACGGCGTGGTCGACGTGGCGCATCCGGGACTCGAGGCGACCGTCCCGGTCCCGCATGGCCTCGGTCAACCGCGCCTCGACGGCGTCGATCCGGTCCAAGGTCCGGTCGAGGACCCCGGCCAGCCCGTCGAGGCGTTCGGCGAGCAGCTCCACCTGGCGGTCCCGGCGCTCCGAGTCGGTGGTCACCGCCTCCTCCACGACACGCAGCCGCTGCTGCTGGGCGGCGAGGTCGGCCCGCGCGCGCACCACCGCGTCGTCGGCGCCGACGAGGTGCTCCGCGAGGTCGCCCTGCCGGCCGACGACGGTGGCGAGCTCGGCGCGCAACGCCTCGACGTCGACGGCGTTGGTGTCCCGGTCGGCGTCGTCCTGCCGGGCGACGAGGTCGCGGGCCGTTCGCTCCACCCCGTCCACCAGCGCCGTGAGCATCTCCCGCATGTGGGTGTCGTAGTGGTGGAGCACCCGGAGGACCGCCTTGCGGAGGGCCGGGGCGATCGGGACCTTGCTCGTGGTCCCCCCGACGTCGACGGGACGCAGCAGCGCGTGGCGTGCGACCACCAGCGCCCGCAGCGGGTCCTCCGCCACGACCGGCGCCTGTGCCCGGCCCGCCCGCCACGCCCGGTAGGTCTGCTCGACCATTCCCCGCACGGCCTCCCCCGTCGGGTGAGCCCCGTACCGGGCGGTGACGTCGGAGCGCCCAGCCTGGCCCAGTTCCACCCGGACCTCGGGGCTGTCCGCGAGGTGCCGGAGCAGGTCGGCGGCCGACCGGCCGTCCGGCTCGGCCCCGCCGTCCAGGCAGGGCACGAACGCCGCGCTCTGCCGGCCCAGCTGCTCGGTGGTCGCGCCCTGGTCGGTGCAGACCACGGGCACTCCTCGGGCCGCGACCCCCAGGAGCCAGGCGGCGACCGCGTCGCCAGCCCCGTCGCCACCGCCCCGGTGCAGGGAGACGACGCAGTCGGCGATGTCGACGAGGTCGTCCGCCGTCAGGTCCGCCGCCGCGAAGAGGAGGACCCTGGGATCGTTGGCGGTGGCCAGCCGGAGCCGTTCGGCGGACTCGGGGAAGTCGGCCGCGCCGGACACCCGGAGCACCAGACGGACGTCCCGGCGGTCCGGGAAGGCCGCGAGGAAGGCCGCGACCACGCCGAGCGGGTTGGTCCGCCGTTCGTCGGCGTGGTCGGCCGACGAGCAGAACACGGTCCCCTCGGGGATGCCCCACCGTGCCCGGGCCGCGGCGCGGGCCGTCTCGTCGATCTCCCCCCGGTCGGCGACGGGGAGCACGACCGTGCGGACGGGCCGGTTCGTCCCCCGGGCGGCCAGCCGGCGGGAGGCTTCGGAGAGCACCCACAGCTCGGACACCCCAGGGGCGAAGGGCGCCCCGTCCGCACTGATCCGGATGACCGAACGGTCCGAGGGGACCGGGGCGTCCGGCCCGCAGGCCAGCACCACCGGGTACAGGGGTTCGTCGGCGGTCGGCAGGCCGGAGTGCTCGACCGCCAGCCGCACGCGGTCGGCGAGTTCCCCCGCACCGAGGACGCACACCCCGAGCTGGTCGAGCAGCGTCGGACTGGCGCCGGCCCCCGACGCGGGCAACACCTCGGGGTGGATCCGCCCGGCCGCGACTCCCGGCCCGGCGCACCAGTCCCGGTAGGCGGCGCGGTCCGTTCCGCAGGGGTCGGGGAAGTCAACCTGGAGTCGGCGGTCGGCGAGCCAGACCGCCCAGGTCCACCGGCTGACGCCCGAGGTGTCGCGGCGTCCCGTCCGGTCGTCCGGCTCGGGGGGCTGGGCGGCCCACCGCAGGAACGCGGTGGCAGCGGCCACTCCGCCGCTGGGAGCGCCGAACGCGGGTGGTGGGGCCTCACCGCCGGTGGCCAGTGCCCGTCGCCAGCACTCGTGGAACTGCTGTCGCAGGTGTGGCGGGATCTCCAGCCCGCTGCCGTCCGGCACCTCCCGGAACCCGAGGTGCGCCTCGGCGGGATCGGCCGCGCGCACCAGGCGAGCGCGGTAGGTGGCGCACAGCGCCGCGAGTTCCGGGTGTTCGGAGAGGAGGACCCGGGGCCGGTCGCCGAAGACCGTGGACAGCAGCCAGGGGCGGTGCGGGTCGAACCCTCCGAAGTGGATGGTCCGCAGTGGTCGCCCGTCCACCGTCACCCGGCCGTCGATGTCCCGTCCCAGCGGTCGACGGTCCGCGTTCCACACCGACAACCCGATGCCCCGGTCGCGCAGTACCCGGTGTTCGACGAGTCCGGGTGCCGCGTCGAGGGCGCTGGACGCGCCCGGCACCGCCCGAAGCTGCGCGGCCCAGTCGGTCAGGAACCGTTCGGCGCCGGGACCGACGGCCACGAGCCCCGGGTCGAAGGTGCCCGCGGAGGCGAACTCAGCCGGGGTGGGACGGAGTCCGTCCGAGGGCACTGGGTCCAGGGTCCTGGGCACCAGCACCACCGGGCGCTCCGCGACCGCCTCGGCCACCGCGTCGAGCACCGGGCCCACGACCAGCACCCAGGGGTCGAGGCACAGCACCGGTTCGCCGCCGCGCACCAGGTGGGCGAGCAGGCGGGGCCGGAGCACGGCTCGCAGCTGCTCGGGATCGCAGGACGTGGCGAGGCGGTGGAACTCCTCCACGCCGAGTCCGATGTCGGTGGGGGTGAGCACGGGGTCGTCGCCGGTCTCCGGTGGGGCCGTGGAGATCGTGAGGGTGACGAACCGGGCCTCTGGGTGGTGGTCCCGAAGGGAGTCCCGGAGCACGCTGGCCGCCGCCCGCTCACCGGGGAGCGCGACCGTGCACACGGTGACGGGACGTCGTGGCGTGTCCCGGGGGCGGTCCGCGGGTTGCTCGGCCAGTTCGAGGCTGTCCTCCGTGGAGTCGTCCTGGGAGTCGTCCAGGGAGTCGACGTCCGCCGGCGGCCACCGGCGCAGCATCTCGGTGCGGGGTTCCGGTTCGGAGCTCACCTGCTCCGGCTCGGGCGGCCGGGTGTCCTCGGTGGGCACCGGTCCGGCCGCTGCGCCGGCCGAGGGCTGGGCGGGCTGGGCGTCCCGCCCCTGCCCGTTGCCCGTCGTCCCCTCCCGGGGCGCGGGGGGTGGGGCCGGCTCGGCCTGGTGCGGCGCGGTGGCGCTCGGTCGCGGTGCCGCCGGGGGCGGCGGGGTGGGCGGCACCGCCCCGGTGTGCGGTGGGGTGGCGGGTGCCGCCGTCGCGTTCGTCGGAGCTGCCGGTGGAGCCGCCGGCGGCGCGTTCGTCGGAGCGGCGGCGTCCGTCGTCGCCGCGGGTGGCGCGGCCGACGCTGCCGGTGGCGGTCCAGGCACTGCCGGTGGCGCGGCGGGGCGCGCAGTGGGCTGGGCGCCCGGGGTGGCCGGCGTGGCGCCGCCGGGACCAGGGCGCGGTTCGGTGTTCCTCGGCGCGGGAGGGGCGTGTTCCTCCCTGGACGGTGGGGGGACCACCGGCGTCGGGGGGAAGGCGGGCAACGGCTCGGTGGGAGCCGTTCCGGTCGCCAGCGGTGGCTCCGGGCGCCGCGCACCCCGTTTGGGCAGCGGCGAGGTGACGGCGTCGGGCGGCGGTTCCACGGGGGTGGGCGGCCGGGACGGCGGACCGGCCGGGGCTGGCCCCGGTGGCCGACCCGCCGCGCGGGCCGGTGGGGCCTGCTGGGGCGCGGGACCGGGTGGGGCGGGCAGCCCAGGCCCCGGAACGGTGCCGGGCGGCGGGGGCATGGGCGGTCCGTCGACGGGCATCGCCGGGGTGAACAGCGAGGACGTCCGCTGCTCCTGCCTGGGATCACCGCCCTGCTGGTCGGCGGGTGGGCGCGGTGGCAGGGTTCGTCGCAACGCGCCGAAGGCGTTGGGCGGTGTCCCTGCCGGCCCCCGGTGCGCTCGGTCGGCTGCGGGTTCCCCGTTCGGAGCGGTCGAGTGGTCGAACCAGGCCGCCGACTCGTCGTCCGTGGTCGGCTGGTCGGCGGGCACGGGTGACGCCGAGGGCGACGCCCCGGCGGGATTCTTGCCGTTGGCAGGGAGCTCGCTCACGGCGCCGAATCTATCGTCCGCGCGGGACCGTTGGTCGTGCTGAGCCGGTTTCCCCTGGTCCGCCCCTCACAGCACCGGCAACAACGTCCTCAGCTCGTAGGGGGTGACGTGGCTGCGGTAGGCGTCCCACTCGGCGCGCTTGTTCCGGAGGAAGAAGTCGAACACGTGCTCGCCGAGCGTCTCCGCGAGGAGTTCGGAGGACTCCAGCTCGCCCAGGGCCTCGTTCAGGTTCTGCGGCAGGCTGGCGTAACCGGCCGCCCGGCGCTCCGACTCCGTCAACGACCACACGTCGTCCTCGGTGGCCGGTGGGAGCTCGTAACCCTCCTGGATGCCCTTGAGCCCGGCGGCGAGCGTCACCGCGTAGGCGAGGTACGGGTTGCACGCCGAGTCGAGGCTGCGGATCTCCACCCGCCGGGACGAGGCCTTCCCCGGGGAGTACATGGGGACGCGGACCAGCGCGGAGCGGTTCGCGTGCCCCCAGCAGACGGCGGTCGGGGCCTCTCCCCCGGCGACGAGCCGCTTGTAGGAGTTCACCCACTGGTTGGTGACGGCGGTGATCTCCCTCGCGTGGCGGAGCAGCCCGGCGACGAACGCCTTGCCGGTGCCCGACAGTTCGTAGGGGTCCTCGCTGTCGTAGAAGGCGTTCCGGTCACCCTCGAACAGGCTCATGTGGGTGTGCATCCCCGAGCCCGGGTGCGCGGTGAACGGTTTGGGCATGAAGGAGGCGCGGACCTGCTGTTTGATCGCGACCTCCTTCACCACGTAGCGGAAGGTCATCACGTTGTCGGCCATGGTGAGCGCGTCGGCGTAGCGCAGGTCGATCTCCTGCTGGCCGGGTGCCGCCTCGTGGTGGCTGAACTCGACGGAGATGCCCATGTCCTCCAAGGCCTCGATGGCGTGACGCCGGAAGTGGGGGGCCGCGTTGTGGCTCGCCTGGTCGAAGTAGCCGCCCGAGTCGGCGGGGACGGGCTCGTTGCCGTCGTCGGGCAGGTCCTTGAGCAGGTAGAACTCGATCTCGGGGTGGACGTAGCAGGTGAAGCCGGACTCGGTGGCCCGGGACAGCGTCCGGCGCAGGACGTGCCGGGGGTCGGCCCAGCAGGGGGAGCCGTCCGGCATCGTGATGTCGCAGAACATCCGCGCCGAGTAGTGCTGGCCGTCGGCCGTCTCCCAGGGCAACACCTGGAAGGTCGAGGGGTCCGGCCTGGCGACCATGTCGGACTCGTACACCCGGGCGAAGCCCTCGATGGCCGATCCGTCGAAGCCGATGCCCTCGGCGAAGGCTCCCTCGAGCTCGGCCGGCGCGATCGCGACGGACTTGAGGAAGCCCAGCACGTCGGTGAACCAGAGCCGCACGAAGCGGATGTCGCGCTCCTCGAGCGTCCGCAGCACGAAGTCCTGCTGGCGATCCATGGGGGCAGCCTAGGCAATGGCGGTTACCCGGGTGTTGCGCCCCGCCGAGTCCGGCGGGGCGGCACCCGGGTCAGCAGGTGACGTCCTCGGCGGGCGCGTCGAGGTCGACCAGGTAGTCGGTGGCGATCTCGTCGACGCAGTCCGACCCCTGGAGGACGACGCCGTGCTGGTTGCCCTCGTAGGTGAGCAGTCGTCCGCCCAGGGCGTCGGCGAGTTCGACCCCGGCCTCGTAGGGGGTCGCCGGGTCACCGGTGACCGAGACGACGAGCGTGGTCGGGAGCCGCTCGGCGTCCGGGGCGGGCGGGGCCTCGTTCGGGGGCACCGGCCAGAACGCGCAGGCGTCCCGCAGCGGGCCCGGCTCGCCACCGTCGTCGAGGAACGGGGCCGCCTCCCGAGCGCGCCGGTCGAGTTCGGTGAGGACCTCGTCGTCGGTGATCGGCGGGTCGTCCACGCACCGCACGGCGGTGAACCCGTCCATCATGGTGCTGTAGGAGCCGTCCGTCGGCGATCGCCCGTTGTAGACGTCGGCGAGCAGCAGCAGGGTGCTGCCGTCACCGACGGAGAGCTGCATCAGCCCCTGGTTCAGCACCGGCCAGAAGTCCTGGGCGTACAGGCTCTGGATGGTGCCGGTGATCGCGTCGGGGTAGGACAGCAGCCGCTCGCCGGCGGCCGCGGGTTGGTCGGCGAGCGGGTCCACCAGCTCCCGGAACACCTCGACCGCCTGGTCGGGGTCGGAACCGAGCACGCACGGGCTCTGCTCGGCGCACCAGTCGGCGAAGGCCTCGAAGGCCAGTTGGAAGCCGGCCTGCTGGTCCACGCGCTGTTCGACCGGGTCCGCGTCGGGGTCGAGGGCGCCGTCGAGGACCAGGGCGCGCACGTTGTCCGGGAAGAGGGCGGCGTAGGTGCTGCCCAGCCGGGTCCCGTAGGAGTAGCCGAGGTAGGTCAGCCCCTCGTCTCCGAGGGCGGAACGCAGGACGTCCAGGTCGCGGGCGACCGTGGTGGTTCCGAGGGAGGCGAGGAACTCGGCGCCGTTGCGCTGCTCGCAGGCCTCGGCGTAGGCGCGTTGGTCGGCGTCGTTGCGGGCGACGGCCTCCGGGGAGGCGTCGGCCACCTGGTCGACCCGGTAGGCGTCCCGTTCCTCGGTGGTCCAGCACTGGAGGGCGGGTTCGCTGGTGCCGAGGCCTCGCGGGTCGAACCCGACGAGGTCGAAGCGGCGTCCGAGTTCGGTGTCCGCGATCTCGGGGGCCAGTGCGGCCGCCGTCGGGACCCCGCCCGCGCCGGGGCCGCCGGGGTTGACCAGGAGCGACCCGATGCGGGTGCCGGGGTCCTCGGCCGGCCGCCGCAGCACCCCGAGGCGGATCTCCTCGCCCTCGGGGTCGTCGTAGTCCAACGGCACCCGCAGGTGGGCGCACTCGAGACCGTCCGCGCCGACGGCGGTCTCCTCCTCCGGGCTGGTGGCGAAGTCCTCGCAGCCCCGCCACTCGACCGGCTGGCCGTAGTAGTCCTCGAGGCCGTCGGGCACCGCTCCCGCCGGGCCCGGCTGCGCGGCCGAGGGCTCCGGCGTCTGGTCGTCTGTCGGCTGGCTGGTGCACGCGACGCACACCGCCGCCAGGGCTATCGCGCCCCATGTCCGGATCTTCCCCACCCGGCTCATCCTGCCAGGGTGGCACGCACGTCCACTGGCGCGGCGAAAGGTCCACTGGCCCCCGATGTGACGACGACGGACCGTGGGACCGTCGAACGGACGAGCCGGCCATGAGGTGGGCCACTCCTCGCCGCCCGGTAGGCCGGCCGTCCCCCGACTGGCGGAAGATGAACGCATGGCGCAGCTCCGGATAGCCCTGGCTCAGGTGAACGCTCAGGTCGGCGACGTGACGGGTAACGCGGAATTGGTCCTCGACTGGTCCCGCCGGGCGGTGGCGGCCGGCGCCCACCTCGTGGCCTTCCCGGAGATGGTCCTCACCGGGTACCCGGTGGAGGACCTGGCGTTGCGGTCCTCCTTCGCCGCCCGCTCCCGGGGCGAGCTGGACCGGCTGGCCGTCCGGCTGCGGGAGGCCGGCTGCGGCGAAGCCCTGGTGGTCGTCGGCTACCTGGACCGCGACGAGGAGGGGCCAAGGAACGCGGCGGCACTACTGCACGGCGGTGAGGTCGTGGCCCGCTACGCGAAGCACCACCTGCCCAACTACGGCGTGTTCGACGAGTTCCGGTACTTCCTCCCAGGCCGCCGACTGCCGGTGGTGCGCTTCCACGGGGTCGACCTCGGCGTCGTGATCTGCGAGGACATCTGGCAGCGCCCCGGACCGGCCGACGCCCTGGCGGCCGAGGGCGCGGACCTGGTTGTCTGCGTCAACGGCTCGCCCTACGAACGCGCCAAGGGGGACGCGCGGGGGGACCTGGTCTCGGGCTACGCGAGCAGGACCGGCGTCCCGATGGCCTACGTCAACCTCGTGGGCGGTCAGGACGAACTGGTCTTCGACGGTGACTCCCTGGTGTGCGGTGGGGACGGCGCCGTGCTCGCCCGGTCCCCCCGCTTCGAGGAGGACCTGCTGGTGGTGGACCTCGACCTGGCCAGCAACCCCGGAGGGGGGCCGGACGGGGAGGGCTTCGAGGTCGTTCGCCGGGTGATCGGCGACGACCCGCTCCCCCCGTACCCGGCGGCGGCCGCCCCCACCCCCGCGGCGCCCCTCTCGGAATCCGCCGAGGTGTGGGGCGCGCTGGTGACGGGCCTGCGGGACTACGTGGAGAAGAACGGGTTCCGCACCGTCCTGATGGGGCTCTCCGGCGGGATCGACTCCGCGGTGTGCGCGGCGCTGGCGGTCGACGCGCTCGGCGCCGACCGCGTGCACGGCGTCTCCATGCCCTCCAGGTACTCCTCCGGCCACTCGAGGGACGATGCCGCCGACCTGGCTGAGCGCACCGGCCTGCACTACTCGTCGCAGCCCATCGTCGACAGCGTCGCCGTCTTCGTCGACCAGCTCGGCCTGACCGGGCTCGCCGAGGAGAACGTGCAGGCCCGCTGCCGAGGGGTCACGCTGATGGGGCTGTCCAACCAGGACGGCCACCTTGTGCTCGCGACGGGCAACAAGTCCGAGCTGGCGGTCGGCTTCTCGACCATCTACGGGGACGCGGTCGGCGGCTTCGCCCCGATCAAGGACGTCCCCAAGACGATGGTGCGGCGGCTGGCGCTGTGGCGGAACGAGGAGGCGGAGCGCCGGGGGGAGACCCCGCCGATCCCGCCGAACTCGATCAGCAAGCCGCCGTCGGCGGAGTTGCGCCCCGGCCAGGTCGACACCGACTCGCTGCCCGACTACGAGCTGCTGGACGCGGTCCTGGAGGGCTACATCGAGGGCGATCGGGGGCTGGCCGAGCTGGTGGCCGACGGGTTCGACGCCGAGCTCGTGGAGCGGGTGGTCCGGTTGGTGGACCGGGCGGAGTACAAGCGGCGCCAGTACCCGCCGGGGACGAAGACGACCTTCCGGGCCTTCGGTCGGGACCGGCGGCTACCGATCACCAGCGGCTGGCGGGAGCCGCTGCCGAACGGGTCCTGACCCGGATCGGCCCCCTGCACGGGTGGTGGGTGGGGAGGGCGGGCGGCTGCCCGGTGGCCGCCAGTCACTCCCCGACCGTGCCGTCCAGGGCCTCGCGGAGCAGGTCGGCGTGGCCGTTGTGCCGGGCGTACTCCTCCACCATGTGGACCAGGATCCAGCGCAACGAGACCTGGCGGCCGTCCCCGGGCGGGCACTGACGGAGCGCGTCGAGATCGGTCGCCTCGACCAGGGACCTGGCGTGGTCGACCTCCTCCCGCCAGGCGGCCCACGCGCGCTCCACCTCGGCCTCGGTGACGTTCTCCGGGGTGATGTCGAGGAAGTCCCCGTCGCGGTTGGCGGTGGAATAGAAGCGCGCGGGCAGGTCCTGCTGGCCGAGGACGCGGCGGAACCAGTACCGCTCGACGTCGGCGAGGTGGCGGACCAGGCCCAGCAGGGACAGCACCGAGGGCGGGGCCGAGCGGGTGGCCAGCCGATCCGGGCTCAGCCCGTCGCACTTGAGCCGCAGGGTCGCCCGGTGGAAGTCGAGGAACTGCGTCAACAGCTCCCGGTCGGTACCCGATTCGGCGGGGTCCTGCCGGTCGAGGGTCACGTGTCCTCCTCTGACGTGCGCGGAGGGGCCCGCCCCGCCGCCGGGGACACGAGGCTAGTCGCACGGACCGTCCCCGGACGAGGCTTCTTCCCCTCCCCTTCCTGCCCGGGTCGACCCGTGCTGTGAGGTCCCTCGCAACCCGGGCGTAGGGGGCGCGCGCCCGTGCCACCCTTCGGGGGAACCACTTCGCGACGACCCAGGGACCCGTGGTGGCCTTGAGGGAGGACGGTCGACGATGACTGCTGTTCGTGATTCGGCGGAGCGGGAGCAGCCCGCTCCGTACGGGACGGGCGCCGGCGCCAGGAGCAGGCCCCACCGCCGGGTGCGCATCCACCACCTGCGGGAGATGAAGGAGCGCGGCGAGACCTGGCCGATGCTCACCTCCTACGACATGTACACCGCCCGGATCTTCGACGAGGCGGGTATCCCGGTGCTGTTGGTGGGTGACTCCGCGGCCAACAACGTGTACGGGTACGAGAGCTCCCTCCCGGTGAGCATGGAGGAGATGCTGCCCCTGGTCCGGGCCGTCACCCGCTCGGTGAGCAGGAGCCTGGTGGTGGCGGACCTGCCGTTCGGGACCTACCAGGCCTCGCCGGAGCAGGCGATGTCCAACGCGACCCGCCTGATGAAGGAGGGCCTCGCCCACGCCGTCAAGCTGGAGGGCGGCCGGCCGTTCGTCCGCCAGGTCGAGGCGCTCGTGGCGGCCGGCATCCCCGTGATGGGACACCTGGGCTTCACGCCGCAGAGCGAGCACGGCCTGGGCGGCTACCGGGTGCAGGGCAGGGGCGACGGCGCGGAGGAGCTGCTGGCCGACGCGCTGGCCCTCCAGGAGGCCGGGGCTTTCGCGGTCGTCCTCGAGATGGTGCCGGCCGACGTCGCGCAGCGGATCACCAAGGAGCTGGCCGTGCCCACCGTCGGCATCGGCGCCGGACCGCACTGCGACGGCCAGGTGCTGGTGTGGCAGGACATGGCCGGCCTCAACCAGGGCCGGAAACCCCGTTTCGTGAAGCGGTACGCGGACGTGGCCGGGGTGCTGGGTGGCGCGGCGGCCGAGTTCGCCGAGGAGGTGCGCTCGGGGCGGTTCCCGGCGGAGGAGCACTCCTTCTGACGTCACGTCACGTCCCGGTCCTCGGGCCTGGCCCCCGTCCGGGCCCGGGGACGGCACCGCCGTCCCCGGCTGGCCGAGGCGGCCAGCGGCGGGCGCACCGGGGCCAGGGGCGCCAGGTCACGGCCGAACCGCCGTCAGATCAGCGAGAGCCCGGTCGGCGGGGTGCCCTCCCCGAAGGGCGTGCCGCCGAGGGAGGCGCGGCCGTGGGGGTCGTGCCAGCGGGTGAGGTCGGGCCCGGCCGGCACGATGCGGTTCGGGTTGAGCTGCTCGTGGGTCTGGTAGTAGTGCCGCTTGATGTGGTCGAAGTTCACCGTCTCGCCGAACCCGGGGGTCTGGAACAGGTCCCTGGCGTAGGCCCAGAGCACCGGGAGCTCGCTGAGCTTCTGCCGGTTGCACTTGAAGTGGCCGTGGTAGACGGCGTCGAACCTGACCAGGGTGGTGAACAGCCGGATGTCGGCCTCGCTGATCGAGTCACCCACGAGGTAGCGCTGGCCGAGGAGCCGGTTGGACAGCCGGTCGAGCTCGCCGAAGAGGTCGTGGAAGGCGGCCTCGTACGCCTCCTGCGAGGTGGCGAACCCGCAGCGGTACACCCCGTTGTTCACGTTCCGGAAGATCGGCTCGCTCACCTGGTCGATCTCCGCGCGGAACGGCGCGGGGTAGAGGTCGGGCGCGCCGGGCCGGTGCAGGTCCCGCCACTCGGTGGCGAGGTCCAGGGTGATGCGCGGGTAGTCGTTGGTGACGACCTGGCCGCTGCGCACGTCGACCAGGCAGGGCACGGTCACCCGCCCCTGGAATTCCGGGTCGGTGGCCAGGTAGGCCTCGGAGAGGTACTCGATGCCCAGCACGGGGTCGCGGCCCCCCTCGTCCAGGCTGAAGCGCCAGCCCCGCTCGTCCCGGATCGGGTCCACCACCCCGAGCGAGATCGCTTGTTCGAGGCCGAGCAGGCGACGCACGATCAGTGCCCGGTGGGCCCAGGGGCAGGCCAGGGACACGATGAGCCGGTACCGCCCCGCCTCGACCGGCCAGGGGGACGAACCGTCCGACGTGATCCGGTGGGTGAACCTGTTCGGCTGACGGACGAACTCGCCCCCGGTCGAGGTCTCCGCACCGAATTGCGCACGCGCCATGTCCTCACCTTACGTTCGCGCCGGTGGGAACGCTGGCGGCAGCTCCGGTCGCACCCCCGCGACCAGGAGATCATCACCACTGGTCAGCGGAGGTCACTCTCCGTTCGTGGGGTGGCGCTGCGCCGGCCGGGCGCGGCGACCACCACCGCTCGGAGCAGCGCGCCCGCGCGATCGACGGTCGTCGGCCCGCCAGCCGGAGCAACCGGGTCGCCCGCACCGCGCTCGTCCGGTTCGCTCGGGGACGCCGTCGCGACCCCGGCGCGGCGGCGCGCCAGCCAACGGCCGGCTCCCGATCGCGGACCTCGGCGGGGCCGGCGGACCCCGGGGGCGTCCGCGACGGCTGGCACCCCGGGGCGTCGTCCGGCGGCTGGACCCCGGCCGTGCCCTCCGGCAGAGCCCCCAGCACGCCCGTCGCCGTCCCGAGAACGGCGTCGCGACCTGGCGGCCTCCTCTGACCGCCACGCCAGGGGTCGGCGCCGAGCCACGCCGTCCTCGCGGGCGACCGCGACCAGGAGGCCCGGCTGCGGGAGGAGCGCGGGGGCAGGTGCCGCGGGTCGCCAGGCCGCGTTCGGTGCGCGAGCCGAGGGGACTCGGCCACGACGACGCGGAGCGGGCCACCGAGGCCACCACCCACGAACCGTCGTCCCGGCCACGGGGACCCCGTCCCGGCGGAGCGCCGGCTCCTCAGCGGCCGGCGGCGGCGAGCTGGTCGAGCAGGACGTCCGGTGCCTCGACCAGCGAGGGCCCGTACCAGGTCAGGTGGCGTCCCGACACCAGGGCGCTCGGCACCCCGGGGAAGGCCTCCGGGCCGTCCGTTCCGGTGAACCGGTAGGGCTCGTCGGGCAGCACCAGCAGGTCGGCGGCACCGCTGTCGAACCGGGCGACCAGCTCGGGCAGCTTCGGCCGGGGATAGCGGTCGGCCAGGTCCGCGTAGGCGTTGGCGACGCCGAGCCGCCGGAGCACGTCGGTGGCGAAGGTGCGACCGCCCAGCACCACCCAGGGACGTCGCCACACCGGTATGACGGCGGTCCAGCGGCGGACGAGCGTGCCCTCCCAGCGGGACGCCGCCTTCCACCACCAGTCCGGCACCCCGAGCCCGAGGCAGTCCACCAGGACCCGGCGGAGGGACTCCAGTCCGGCGGGCACGCTCTCCGGCGCGGCGGTCACGAAGACGGGCACACCCCGCTCGCGGAGGCGCGCGACGTCGTCGGGGCGGTTCTCCTCGGCGTTGGCGAGGACCAGGTCGGGGGCCAGGGCCAGCACCGACTCCACCACCGGGTACTTCGACCCACCGACCCTGCTCACGTCGAGGTCGGCCGGGTGCGCGCAGTACTCGGTGGCCCCGACCAGCCGTCCCGGCGCGCTGACGGCGACCGCCTCGGTGATCGAGGGGACCAGTGACACGACTCGGCGGGGCGGGCCGGTCAACGGCACCTCGGCCCCCAGTTCGTCACGCACCCGCCGCCCCCTCCGCGCCACCCGTCGGCGTACCGGAGCCGGGCGGCTCAGTCCTCGTCCTCGTTCCAGGCCCGGTCCGCCTCGTCCGCCTCCTCGGTCCGGCGGCGCGCGATCTCCAGGGCGTTCGCGGCGCTCGCCGCGTCGGGGTACGGACCGAGTCGGTCCAACGCGCGACACCCGGCGCCGCGCTCCACGTCACGGTGCTTCAGGCAGTAGTACCAGCCCTGCGGATCCACCACGCGCTCCAGCGTGGCACGGGCGGAGCCGGTTGTCAGCCGACGCACGGCCGCCCGCCGGGCAGCGGGCGGCTGGACGGGCGCCCCGCGTCGCGGCGGGGCGCCGGTCACCAACCCGCGGCGGGGGCGTGGTCGCCCTGTTCCGGGATGCCCCCGGCCGGCGTGGCGGCCCCTCGCCCGGGGGCCGGTCGGCCGGAGGTCAGGGGGTCCGGGCAGGCGACGAGGACCTGCTGCTGCTCCGGCTCCTCGATGCGACGCCCGTTCCGCTCGCGGTAGACGATCTCACCGACGGCGTCGATCTCGACCAGGGCACCGATCTCGGCCAGTTGCTCCTCGTCGAGATCCACCAGCCGCTCCGACCGGGACGGCACGACCCGGTAGAGCGGCCAGGGGCGGTGCCCGGTGGCCTGGTGGAACTCGGCGAGCAGGTGGACCATCTGTTGTTGCCAGGGCAGGGGCATCGACTCCACCAGGACCCGGGGCAGCACGGCGTAGGCCGGGTCGACCCCGGTGTTGGCCCGGGCCTGCGTCGAGGCCAGGTAGTCCCGGAGCGGTGAGCTCGACGCCGGCGGGCTCGGCGGCCGGGACAGGGGATCGGACGGGAACATGCGCCTCCTCCAGTCAGGTGCGATTACACAAGGGACACGTTCGGCCCGGGACGGATGGCGGTCGCGACGAGCTTGCCGCCGTCCCAGATCTTGGCCCGCTTCACCACGTCACCCGGCTGCGGGGCGTGGATCACCTCGTCGTTGCCGATGTAGAGGGCGACGTGGTCGATGCTGGAGGGCTGCCGACCACCGCCCCAGAAGATGAGATCGCCCGGTCTGGCCTGGTCCAGCGGGATCTTGGTGCCGCCCTGGAAGTACTGGCTCTGCGAGTACTTGGGGATGGTGACCCCGGCGGCCTCCCAGGCCCGCATGGTGAGCCCGGAGCAGTCGAAGGTGTTGGGGCCGGCGGCACCCCACACGTAGGGCTTGCCGATCTGGTCGACCGCGTACTGGATGGCCAGCGTGGCCCGCTCGTCGGCGGGCGGGAGTTCCTCGCAGGTGGAGATGTCGTCCACGCCGCCGAGCTGGTCGATCAGGAAGACGGCCATCGACTCCCAGCGGTGGTACTTGTCCGGGTAGGCGGATCGTTCGACGGCCTGCGCGGCGTCACCGGGGCGCATCGCCTCCCACCGCTCGACCCGCTCCAGGGTGTCGTAGAACCAGGTGATCTGCCAGGCGATGTCGAGCCGGTCCTCCAGCGACCCGTGCATGCCCCGGATCTGGAAGATGCCGACCGAGTCGCGGTCGCCGTAGGTCAGGTTGCGCAGCCGCGACTCCTGCATCCCGGCCTGGATCGCGATCTGCCAGGCCCGGGGGGAGAGGTCGCGCTGCTTGCCCATCGTGATGATCTGACCGGTGATCGTCAGCGACTCCTCGGTGAGACCGGCGGCGTCCCGCTCACCGAGGCCGGCGTCGGTCCCGCCCCAGGTGCCGAGCGCGGGACCGCAGTAACCGTAGGTGCCGGCCTGGGCTGCGATGTTCTGCCGCATCACCGTGTTCAGGCCGTACACGACGACACCGGCCGCGATGACGACGACGGCCAGCAGGGAGATGATCGCGGTCTTCATGTCACTCCACCGGGTTGTGGCCGGACACCCGCCACCCCTGGTCCGTGGTCATCAACAACAGTTCGACCTCCCCGACGTCGGTCGGCACCCGCACCCGCATCGAGGTGGTCGTGGACTCCACCGGCACCGGGTCCCCGGTGACGGCGTCCGCGGGCACGCTGTCCGGATCGGACAGACCGACGATGGTGAGGTACTCGTCGGTGGTGTACTCCTCCATCCCGGCCAGCCACTGCTCGGTGGTGTCCCCGGGCGCGTGGGTGACCCAGGCCCGCATCCACGCCTCGGCGACCGCCAGCCCCTCGGGGTCGGGAGCGGCTGACTCCGGGGGCAGGTCCGGCACGGAGATGCTGGGGGGCTCGGCGCTCTCCCACGGCGTGGTGGTCGTCGTGGCGGGGGGCTCGGCGGTCCCGATGCGGGTCGGGAACGGCCCAGCGCCCGGTTCCTCCCCGGCCGGCGGGGTCGGGCTGGCTGAGGGGCCGGCCTGCCCCTGGTCAGCGTCGCCGGCGAAGGGCATCCCGTCGGAGACGACCACCCCGACACCGACGACGGCGGCCAGCAGCAGGACGACGGTCGCCGTCAGGTGGCGGGGTGACCGCAGCGGCCACCCCCACAGCTTGCGGTAGACGGCGGCGCGGCCGCGGTTGGTGCGGATGGGCACGGTCGCTCCTTCCTCAACTCGGGTGACTGCCGCCGTCGTCCCTGACCTCCAGTCCTCTGGACGGGCGGTAGACGACGAACACCGGGCGCCCCGCGACCATCTCCATCTCCGCCCGGCGGGGCTGGCGGGCGGCGGGCGAGGTCGGGTGGGTGGGTCCGGGGCTGGTCGGGACCTGCGAGGGGATGATCACCGCGTCCTCGCCGACCCGGTCCCAGCCGCGGTCGGTGACCGGGGAGGTGTCGGTGATCCGGCTGCGCCGCCCCGGTGGCAGCGCCGGTGAGCTGGTACTGGCCCGGACTCCTCCCTCGGGGGGGACGTTCGGGTCCGCGCGCGCCGCCGTGGCACCCACGGGCAGGGCCGCGGCAGCCGCCCGGCGGTCCAGCCGTTCGACGGCGGCGTTGACCGGGGGCACGGTCCCCTCGGGACGCACCCGTCCACGGCCCTGGACTGGCCCCGGCGTGGCGTCGTCCTCGCCTTCCCTGACCTGTTCCCAGAACCGGTCCTGCGGAGTGGTGTCCGGGCGTTTGCGCCACCGGGAGAGGAGCCCCTGGGGGGCGCCGGGGACACCGGCGCCCACGGCCCCGGCGGAGAGCTCGATCATCTGCCAGATCCGCCGGACGGGTTTGGCGATCATGAACAGGACCAGGGTGATCAGGCCGGCCAGCAGCATCTGGGTGAGCAGGTCGAACCCTCGGGCCGGGCTGAACAGCCAGTTGAGCACCATGGTGTGCAGGCCGGCCAGCGCGGCCACGACCACCACGTTGAGCAGGGTGGCGCCGGCGGCGCGTCCGATCCGCCGGAGGATGTCGTGGTGGATCATGGCGACGAGACCGATGATCGGCCCGGCGAGGATGAGCACCCGCAACAGCACCTGGGCGAGGAGGATCGCCGCCTTGGCCAGCAGTTGGAACAGGGCGTAGGCGACGGACTGCACCATCGCCAGGAACCCGGCGCCCATCCGGCTGCCGTCCACGCCCTGGAAGTAGCCGTAGGTGCTGCCCATCTGGGTGGCCAGTTCGTGGAACTCGGCCTTCTTCTCGTCGGGCGAGCCCGCGTCGAGGTTCTGGGCGACCTCGTCCTTGGTCCAGGCCTGGGCCCGCACCAGGTCCCTCCCGAGCTCCTCCGCCTGCGGCGCGTCGTTCGCCCCGAACTCCCCGCGTAGCCAGTTGTCGTAGATGACGTGTTGGTGCAGCACGCTGGGCAGCGCGTTGCGCTCGTCGACCCCGACCTCCTCCAGGAAGCCGCCCTGGATGGCGGAGGTGCCCTTGATGAGCAGGTCGTCGAGCAGGTGGGTGTAGATCAGCGGGGTCAGGTAGGTGGCGGCGGCCAGCCACATGCCGGCCAGCGCCCAGAGCCCCCGTTTGCTGATCGTGGCCAGTTCGCCCCGCCAGATGTACCGGAACAGCAGCACGCCCAGCACGACGGCGACCAGGCCGAACCAGGGGGTGTAGACGGTGTTGTAGAGGGCGTTGGTCCCGGTGACCACGAGGTCGTCCAGGGGGGCCATCATGGTGCCGGTGAGCAGGGCGTAGTGCAGGCCGATGGTGGCGCCGACGATGTTCTTGCCCACGTTGAAGAGCTGGTTGCCCGCCCAGGTGTCGATGACCGCGTTCGGGTTGCGCATCCCCTCCGGGCCGCAGCCGAGGTCGTAGGTGTGCCAGACCAGACCGGCGTAGCCGACCTCGTCGTAGACCGTCCCGGGAACGCCTCGCCCGATCGGCGCCGGGTCGAGGGCGCCCACCATGCCGGCCCCGGGCCGCTCCGGGTTGGGGGCGATCCGGCAGCCGCTGTCCTGGGCGTGGGCCTGGCCACCGAGCACGACCTGCCCGGCGAGGATGAGGACGACGACGCCGAGCACCCCCCGACGGCGTCGTCCGGTGCGCCGTGCCAGCACTTCCTCCGGGGCCGGTGCGGTCGTGCCCGGCGGCGGGGCCTCCGCCCGCCGCGTGTCCCGTGCCCGCGTCCGCAGGGCCGCGAGGGCGACCAGCGCCCCCACGACCGCCAGCACGAGAACCGCCGTCACGTCGGATCCCCCCGGTTGTCCCGGCGGGGCCGGCTGCCGGTGGACGGGGAGCCACCCGCGCCGACTCCGTTGAAGTACATGCTGTCCAGGCTGTCGTCCGCTCCGCCCGGCACGGTCGGGTCCAGGCCGTCCGTCTCGACCGGGTCCACCGCGGGTCGCGCCGCCTTCGGTTCCGCGGTGTGCCCCGGCGTGGTGTCCAGGGCGTCCCGCAGGTGCGCGAGGTGGGGGCCGGAGAAGTCGATGCGGATGCGCTCGACGCCGCCGGCACCGTCACCGAAGATGAACTGCCGGGGCGCCTGGTCCCGTTCGGTCGCCATCCGCTCGCCGCCGGGCCGGCGGCCCAGGCTGGCGACCACCTGCTCGTAGCCGGCTCCCACCGGCACCTTGAGCAGTCGCAGGGCGTCGGCCTGGGCGTCCTCGTCGTCGAGCCGTCCGATGAAGACGGAGTCCAACAGCGAGACGAATCCCTGGATCTTGAGGAAGTCGCCGGGGATCTGGCTGGACAGCAGCACCCGGACGTTCCACTTGCGGGAGTCCCGGGCGAAGCGGTTCATCAGCACGCGCCCGGTGGGCACCTCGGAGAGGAAGAAGGCCTCGTCGATCCAGACGCCCTTCCGTTCGGCCTTGGGGCGGTCGTAGATCGAACGCTGGGTGAGCCAGGCCGCGAGGTTGAGCAGCTCGACGCCGAGTGCCTCGGCGTCGGTCCAGTGCTCCCGGCCGACCCCGTCCTTCGGCATGGTCAGCCCGGCCATCGTCAACACGGTGAGCCGGTCGTCGCGCTGGTGGGAGTAGGGGTCGTCGTCGTACTCCGGGATCAGCAGCGACATGCGCTCACGCATCTCGTCCAGGAAGTCCGCCACGGCGAGGGCGTGTTCGCGGTGTTCGGTGGCGTCCCGCCGCAGGGCCTCGAAGACCAGGCCGGGGTGGGCGTCCGGCCGGCCGCCCACGTTCCGGACCGCGCGCAGCAGCACGATCCTGGTCTGGGCCAGGCGGGACACCTCGTAGGGCAGCAGTCCGGTGAGGACGTCCAGGACGAGGCGCCGCCTGGTCGCGGCGGACAGCGCGCGTTCCCTGCGCCAGGCCCGCTCCGGGTCGTCCTCGTCCGCGAAGTGTTCGAGCTGCGGCTCCGCGACCACCCGGTAGGGGTTCAGGATGCCGGGCTGGGCGTTGAGCAGGTTGATCGGCCGGGCGTACGGGCGCAGCTCGGGGAGTTCGCAGAGCGCCGCCAGCGGCCCGGACGGGTCCAGCAGGGTCCAGTGCGCGCCCGCGCGGAGCGTCTTGTAGACGACGCCGCCGCCCAGGAAGGACTTGCCGCCGCCGAGCCCGGCGACCAGGGCGGACAGCCCGGAGCCGTCCCGCACCTCCTGGGCCATCCAGGGGTCCCAGGCGACGGGGCGGCGGGTCGCCGTGCAGGTCTCGCCGAGCAGGATGCCCCGGCGGTCGCCGACGTCGGCGGTGGCGGCCGGGACCGCCGAGGCCGCCCAGATGACCGAGCCCCGGCGGAGGTAGGCGCTGGAGGCCAGCGGTTCCCCGGGGATGAACTCCCTGGCGAGGGCGTACTGCCCCTCCGGGTGCTCGATGGCGATCTTGGGCTTGTAGAGGTCGAGGATCTGCTGGGCCAGCCGCAGCGCGTCCCGTTCGGTCGGTCCGGACACCGCGAGCCGCCACCAGGACCGCACCCGGGTGGCCAGGGCGGTGAACCCGGTGGTCATCTCGTCGTCGATCTCCAGCACCCTCGACGCCTGCCGGGCCAGCGACTGGGGCGGCTCCAGCTCGTGCTCGTCGGTGTAGTGCCGGACCTGCGACCGCACCTTGTTCATCTGGCGCTGGAGTTCACCGGAGACGTCCTCCGGGCGCCGCACGTAGATCCGCGCCGACCACTCCACCGGGGCGGGCAGCCGGTCGGAGCGCTGCATCCACGGGTCGTCGACCTCGGGGATCTGGAGGCCGTGGGTCATCCCCACCGTCAGGACGGCGACGTGCCGGGTCATCCCCGCGTTGGACCCGGTGCGGCCGCGCACGGTCACCGTCGGGGAGTAGGGCTCCTGGTGCAGGTCGGCGGCGTCGGTGAAGGAGGCGAGGTCCTCCGGCTCCCAGGTGGAGCCCGGCACCGCGGGCATGTTGCGCGGTGCCGGCAGCCCCAGCGAGCAGGAGCGGTGCATCAGCCAGGACATCTCCTCGGCCGTGACGGGAGCGCCCTCCAGCCCGCTGCCGCCGATCACCTGGTCGAGGTGTTCGATCTCGCTGTCGAGTGCGACGAGCTCGGCGTCCACGGCCTCGGGGAAGATCCGGCGGAGCACGGGGGCGGCGCGTTCGACGGCCCGGTCGAGGGCGTTGCGGGTCTGCACCTGGACTCCGATGTAGACCTCCTTCTCCGCCATCGACCGGCCCATCAGCTGCTGCTGCTCGCCGACCATGTAGTCGTCGAAGGACATCGCGCCGGGGCTGTCCGGCGGCCGGCCCACCGCGTTGTGGACGTGCGCCTCGGCCCACATCCGGATGGGGTAGGGCCGGGTGGTGACGCGCAGGTGCAGCCACCGGCCCTGGAGTTCGGAGTACTGGCCGGCGATGGCCTGGATCAGGTCCTGCCGCTGCGAGTCGGAGCGGAAGGACCACCGCTGCGGGGCGAGCCGGTACCACGCGTAGACGTCCTGCCCGGTGCGCAGCAGGTGGCCGTCGATGCTGCGCGCGTTGATGGACGGCGTGTAGCTGGGGATCACCGTTTCCCCGGGCAGCCGGCGCGCCTTCTTGCCCGAGGGGCGGCCGCGCTGCTGCTCCACCGGTGGCAGCGGTGGCTCCGCGTGCCGTCTCGCGGTGTTGCCGCCGCGAGCGGTCTGCCGCTGGGCGGCGCCCCCTCGGGAACCTCGGTTCCTATCGCGCCGACGTCGGAACACCACGAACCTCCTTGGTCCGGGAGCGGCCGCGCGCCTGGCGCCGGCGGGCCGACTTCCTGGTGGCCCGCTTCGGTCGCGGGCGGCCGTTCCTGACCCTCACCCGCGACGCGCTCACCGCGCCGCCCCTTCCGGAATGTCGTTGTCTGGGTGCGGTCAGTTCTCGCGCCCACAGCGCCATGACCGAGCCGAACGGCCGTTCGTGGCTGATCCGCGAACAGATGATCTTGGTGAGCACGATCGTGATCACCACGGCCCAGGCCGTGGAGAAGAACCCGAACCCGATCCCCATCTGCCGTTCGACGGTCAACACCGCGAGGAAGACGAACAGGCCGACTCCCCACGCGACGTACCGCGCGCGCCAGGGGAAGGTCGCGCGGGGCGGGCCGAGCCAGACGGCATCGACCCGGTAGATCTCGTCGTCAGTGCGGATGCGCACGGCTCACCCTGGGCTGGCGGCGAACAGGCCCGCGATCCACTCACCGATGCTCACACCGGCTCCCGTCACGGCGAGCCCGATGACACCGAGCGCGATCAGGACACCGCCGACCCGGCGCATGACACCGGCGTTGTCACCCTGCCCGCCGCCCAACCACAGCATCAGGATGGCCACGGTGAGCAGCAGGAGCGGAACGATGTTGCCGATGATCCAGTCGGTGAGCCCGGTGGTCTCCAGGCTGGTGGCGATCATCGTGGAAGCCGTGGCGGTCATGGTCCTAACTCCTGAAGGCGAGGAGCGCTGTCGGCGTCACCGGGACTGGTGGCCTCGGCGACTGTGGGCACTGTCGAGTACAACACGCCACTGTGACAAGGGGTAGTGGCGCCAGTGCCGGCTGTCGGCCCAACGGCGTCCCCTCCGACCCAGGTCACATGCATTTCTGGCTCCACCCATCATCGGCACGGCGGACGGCGACGTCACTGCTCGGCCCGGGATTCTCCCGACTGCCGGGCGGTTTCACTCACTTGCGAGCTGGTGGTGACCCACCGTGGTAGGACCGGGTGGCTCGTGGTGTGGCGGCCAGAACGCCGCCGCATCCCCTGCCACCGCCAGTCGTCCACAACGGCCTGGTCGCGGACGCGCGCGGTTGTTTCGGGCACCCCGAAGCCGTGGAACGATCGGGGTCCCCGTGCGTCCCACTGGTTCCGGATCCCCTGCCGGGCAACGACGGGAGGCCGTTCCTCCGGCCGGGAACGGTTCCAGGCTACCTGAGACGATCTTCACACCGCACGACTCCAACCAGGGCTACCTGGTCCCGATGGGACGGTCACGGCGGGCGATGTCCGGCGGCGGTGGGGGTATCCGCGCAGTTCCCGGGCATGCCGGCGCTCGCTCGGCGGCGGATCGTCCCGAGTTCGGCTTTGAGCCAGCCCACACTCAACCACCCGGATGGCCCAGTACACCGGGCCGGACAGCGCATTCGGTGCTGATCCACCGCACCCGGGGGAGCTCGTGGTCGTCGGGAGCCTCGGGTGGGACGGCCCAGCCGCCCGCTCCCGGTGGGACGCGGAGACCGGGGGAACCGGCGGGCGGTGTCCTCTGGGGCCGAACCCGCGCCCGGGAGACCCGGCCGACACCACGCCGGGCACGCACGGCCCCGAGGAGGAACCGGCTTCGGTGGGCCGGGGACGGCGTCCGCCAACCGGGATGCCGAAGGGGCGACCACCGTGGTCGCTCCCTTGTGCCTCGGTAGGAAAGCGGTGCTTCGAGGGCCGCGTGACCGGAACCGCCTCCGCCTCGACGCACGTCCCCGGGATGTCGGGTGCCGGCGGGCGGCGGGCGAGAGGTCCCGGCACGTGGCCGACCCCTCGACCCGGGCCCTGACAGCCCCGGACCGCGTCATCGGGAACCGCTGGACCCGGTTCCTCGGGGGTTCGGCCCGGCACACCGGCCCGGCACGCCGGCGCCGATCCCGGGGCTGGGCCGCGCGGCGGCGGGCCTCCTCGTCGGGGTGCGCCGTCTCCCCCGGTGGGCGCGGTTCTCGCGCTCCCTCCCCGGGCGGCGGTGCGTCTCGTCGGCGGGGACCGAGCCCGGCGGGGAGGGGACGACGCGGACTCCAGCGCGGAGTTCCCGGGGCGCGAGGAACGAGCTGCCGGTCAGAGCGCGAGTCGCCGGGCGTGCCACCACGACCACTGGTGGTGCGCCGGTCTCTCCTCCCTGCCCCTCGTCGCTCGGGGAGTGCGACCGGGGCCGCCGTGCCCACCGCGCGCGTGCGCGTCGCTCATGGGCCGGTGGTGCCGGCTCGTGGTGGCGTCGATCAGGGCGAGTTCCGTCCAGGCGTCCATGGTTCTCTCCGGTTTCTCCGGTGTGGGGTGGCCCCGAGTGGGTGCCACGGTGGGCAGGGGTGTCGAGGGGGCGCGGTTCAGCCGCCGCTGGGCGGCGACGGCTCCGGCCCGACACCGGGCCGGCGCGTCATACCGAGGACGAGGCGCACCTGGCTGGCGCCATCGGGGCGGGCGTCGCGGTTCTCCAGCCGGTCGGTGAAGCGTTCGAGGACCCGCATCAGGTCCCGGCGGAGCTCGCGCATCTCCTCGAGGGTGACGAAGGTGGTGGCGCTGACGACGCCCGTCGCCTCCCGCCACCCCTCCGGCTCGCGGGCCCGGGTGCGGATGCCCTGCCGGAGGATGTCGAAGTCGTGTTCGAGGAACGCCTCGGTGGCCGCCTCGCTCGCCAGGTCGGACTCGTCGTCGGCTCCGTCGATCACCAGGGTCTGGTGGAAGCTGGCGAGCCGCCAGGGCTTCTCCCTGCCGCCGTCACCGGCCTGCTCGACGTAACCGTGCCTGGCGAGCGTGCGGAGGTGGTACGAGCAGTTCGCCACGCTCTCCCCCAGCACGACCGAGCACTGGGTGGCGGTCCGATCGCGTTCCGCCAACAGGTCCATCAGCGCGATGCGGACGGGGTGCGCCAGTGCCCGGAGCGCCTTCGGGTCTCGGCGACCCTCCCTGTTCTCTGCCATGACCACAGACTACTTCTCGCAACACTTGTTGCGCAACACTTCTTTCGCAACAGGTGTTGTTCATGCCGGTTCCCCTCCCCAGGAGGGCACGGAGGGGAGCGCACCGGGGACCGGCCAGGAGACGCGACCACTGCTCACCACCACCCGACGCGCGGTGGGACGTCCGGCGGACCGGCGGAGGGTGGGACACGGGGGCGACGGGGGCGGGCGATCCGCGGCCGCGGTCGACCCGCCGCCGCCCGAGGGGCCGCGCCGCCAGCTCCCGCACGGCACGGGAGGACGACGGGGGGAGCACGGGGGGTCAACGGGCACACGGCTCACGGCGGGGCCGGGAACACTCCCCTCGGCACCAGGCCGGCCGCCACCCGGCGACCGACGACGGCGGGCGGTCGCCCGCCGCTCGCGGGCGCACGGACCGAGAAGGGGGACGAGTCGACCTGTAAGCCGGATTCTGTGACCACCGGACCTCTCGGTCCGACGGCCGGCGACCATCCATCTAGACCTGCCGTCACCGACAGGCTCCAGCGGCCTACCCGCGAACTCGGGCGGGCAGCCCTCGAACGTTCGCGCAGGCGGTCTCCCGCCCTCTTGGCCTTGCTCCGGGTGGGGTTTACCGAGCCACCCCGGTCACCCGGGGTGCTGGTGGTCTCTTACACCACCGTTTCACCCTTACCCGGTCCGCCGAGGCGGACCGGGCGGTCTGTTTTCTGTGGCACTGTCCCGCGGGTCGCCCCGGGTTGCCGTTAACAACCACCCTGCCCTGTGGAGTCCGGACTTTCCTCGACGACGCGGCGCGCCGTCGCGGCCGCCCGGCCGACTCATCCCCCCGTTCAGTCTAGTGGCCGGGCGTCGAGCGAGCGGCACGCGGCCGACCGGCCCACCCCGCCGGGAGATCCCACGCGGAGCGGCGGACCGCGTCACAAGGCCGCTGCGATCCGACCGTTCACCCTGTGGATGGTCCGACCCGGTGCGGCAGGATGACCACCATGAGGCGAATCGTGATCTGGGTCACCGATTCGGGGTGGCGATCGTGTCTGTCCGCCGCCACCCACTTCACCCACGACGCGGAGTCCGTGGTGCTCCTGCACGTGATTCCCCCCGACGGGGACACCCCGGCCGGTGGGTTGCGCGGGTTCCTCGGCCGGGGACAGGAACGCGTGCCGACCCAGCAGGTCAACGAGCTCGCCCAGGCAGCCGCGCACCGCCTGCTCGCCAGGGGGCGCCGCCTGCTCGGACGCGGCTGCGAGACGGTGTCCAGGGTCGGCCGCCCCGAACGGGAGGTCCTGTCGGTCTGCGCCGGAGCGGACCTCCTCGTGTGCGGACGGGACGGGCGGTTGCGGCTCACCGGCCCCAAGAGCCTCGCACCGGCCACCCGCTTCGTCGTGGGTCACGCGCCCTGCGCGGTGTTGCTGGTGTGGCCGGACGAGGAGGTCCCGGCCGCCCGCCCCGGGCGCTGCGGATGAGCGGCGGGGCGGACCGGCGGCGGTCAGCCGAGGGCCGGGTGGAAGGTCGTGTCGTTGACCAAGGTCACCGAGGCGTGCCCGTCGGGGTAGAAGTTGGCGACGGAGATCGAGGCGACGTCGAGGTGCAGGCGGTACATCAGGCTCGGCCCCACGTCCAGTGCCATCCGCAGCAGCGCCTTGATCGGTGACACGTGGCTGACCACGACCACGGTGCGCCCACCGTGCTCGGCGATCAACTCGTCCCTGGCCCGCCGCACCCGGCGGTGCACCTCGTCCAGGCTCTCCCCGCCGGGCGGTGCGACGCTCGCGTCCCGCAACCACCTCGCGTGGAGGTCCGGGTCCCGCTCGGCCGCCTCACCGAAGGTGAGGCCGTCCCACTCCCCGAAGTCGCACTCGACGAGCCGCTCGGACACCGTGACCTGCCCGCGTACCGCGTCCGCCACGAGCTTCGCGGTGTCCAGGGTCCTGCTGAGCGGGGAACTGACCACCGGGACCGGCGTCGAGTCCCCGTCAGCCACCAGCCGCGCGACGCGGCGACCGGCCGCGGCGGCCTGCTCGTGACCGAAGTCGGTGAGGGGGACATCCCCTCGTCCCGCGTACCGCCGCTGGCGGGAGTACTCGGTCTCCCCGTGCCGCACCAACACCAGGCGGGTGGGCACCCCGGTGGCCCCCGACCACCGCGCGGCGGTCGGCGCCGCCCGGGCGCTCCCTCGGTGGGCCTCGTCGTCCCGACTGGACGGTGCGCGGTCCCGGGCGGGGGCACCGCCGCCGGCCGACTCCCTCGCCGCGCCCCGACCGTTCCCGGCCTGGGCGTCCATCGCCTGGTTGGCCAACCGGTCGGCGTGCGCGTTGTGGGCCCGGGGGATCCACTCGTAGCTCACCCGGTCGAACCGGCGGGCGAGGTCCCGCGCGGTGAGCGCGAGCGGCTGGAGCTGCGGGTGTTTGATCTTCCAGCGACCCGACATCTGCTCGACCACGAGCTTGGAGTCCATCCGCACCGCCACCTCGGCGGCCCCCAGCTCGTCGGCGGCCCGCAACCCGGCGATCAGGCCCTGGTACTCGGCCACGTTGTTGGTCGCGACACCCAGCGCCTCGGCCCGCTCCACGAGCACGGCACCCGTGTCGGCGTCGAAGACGACGGCACCGTAGCCGGCGGGCCCCGGGTTGCCCCGTGAACCACCGTCGGCCTCGACGACCACCCTCGAGGTCACAGCCCGGACTCCCCGGTGCGCACCAGGATCACACCGCACTCCTCGCAGCGGACCACGTCGTCGGGGGCCGCCTTGCGCAGTTCCGACAACGCGGTGCGGTCCAGTTCCAACCGGCAGGCGCCGCAGCGGCGGGCCCGGAGCAGCGCGGCCCCGGTTCCCTTCTGGGCGCGCAACCGCTCGTACAGCGCCAGCAGGCCCTCGGGAACGGATCCGACCACCGCCTCGCGGGCCTCGGTCCGCCGCGTCTCGACCGTGCCGAGGTCGGCGAGGGCCTCGTCGCGGCGGCGTTCGGCGTCACCCAGCCGTTGGCGGACCTCCGCCAACTCGCCCTCGGCCACCGAGACCTGCGTCTCGGCCGCCTCGATGCGTTCCATCAGCTCCAGCAGCTCGTCCTCCAGCAGGGCCTGCCGGCGGCGCACCGACTCCAGTTCGTGCTCCAGGTCGGCGACCTGCCGGGCGGAGACGTTCCCCCCCTTGAGCAGGTCCTCGTCCCGCTTGCCCCTGGCCCGGACCTGGTCGACCTCCTTCTCCAGCCGGTCGGCGTCCCGGCGGAGGTCGGCGAGCACGGTCGCGGCGGCGGTCACCGCGTCCCGGCTGGTCGCCGCCTCGGCCTCGATCCCGGTGATCTCGGTGAGCTCGGGGAGGGACCCCCTGCGGTGGGCGACCCGGTTGAGTTCGATGTCGATCTCGGCGAGATCGAGCAGTGTGCGTTGGACCGCGGGGGCTGCTTTCACGCGACGTCCTCCCTGGTTCGAAAGCGGGCTGGGGCGACCGGACGGAGGAGTCAGCCTGTCACATCCCGGACGTCGGGCTCCCGGGACGGTTCGGCGCGCAGCGTCCACGGATCGGTGCGCAGCAGGGAGACCTCCACCTCGACGTCCGAGGGCAGTCCGGCGCTGATCACCTCGGCCGCCTGATTACACCAGGGCCACTCGCTGGCCCAGTGCGCGACGTCGACCAGCGCGGGCGCCCGCCCACCCGGCACCGTGCCGGCCGCGAGGTGGTCGGAGGCGGGGTGGTGCCGCAGGTCGGCGGTGACGTAGGCGTCGACGCCGGACGCGGCGGCCAGGCCCAGCATCGAGTCGCCCGCGCCGCCGGAGACCGCGACCGTGCGGATCACCCGCTCGGCGTCGCCGGCGGCCCGCACTCCCCAGGCAGTCGTGGGCAGGGACTCCGCCACCAGTTCCACGAAGCGGGCGAAGGGCAGCGGCTCGGGTAGTTCACCCACCCGGCCGATGCCCAGGGGCCGGGGCGCGCCAGGGTCGCCGACCGGCCGCAGCGCCGAGGTGACGCGCAGCCCCAGGGCCGCCGCCAAGGCGTCGGACACACCGGGGTTGGCCGTGTCGGCGTTGGTGTGGGCGCAGAACAGGGCGACGTGGTGGCGGATGAGGCGGTGCACGAGGGAGCCCTTGACGGTGTCGGCCGGAACGCCGTGCACGCCCCGGAGGAGCAGGGGGTGGTGGGCGACCACCAGGTCGACGCCGCCGTCGACCGCCTGCCGCACCGTCTCCGGGGTGACGTCCACGACGACCAGCACCCGCCGGACCGGTTCCGCCGGGTCACCGCAGACGAGACCGACCGCGTCCCAGTCCTCGGCGAGTTCCGGCGGGTAGGCCGCCTCCAACACCTCGACGACGTCCGCGACCCTGACCGTCACCCGTCGACCTCCTCCGGCGGCGCGTGCCGCCTGACGTTCTCTCCTGCCCGGCTCCGAACCGGCTCCGGTGCGCCAGCCTAGGCCGGAACGCGTCGGCCCCGGCGTGCCGACCGCTCCCGTCGAGGCGTTCGGCCGGTGTCGGTGGCCGTCGGGCCGGCCCGCACCCGCCGGCCGGCCCTTCCCGGCGCTGCCCCTGCCTAGGGTGGTGGGCGTGGTGCACGTGTGCTTCGTCTGCAGCGGGAACATCTGCCGGTCGCCGATCGCCGGTCTCGTCCTCGAGGAACGGCTCAGGCGGGCCGGCCTCGCCGACCAGGTCCGGGTGAGCAGCGCCGGCACCGGGTCCTGGCACGTCGGGGAACCCGCCCAGCCCCACGCGAGGGCTGTGCTGGCGCGCGCCGGCTACCCCACGGCGCACTCGGCCCGCCAGATCGGGGGCGAGCAGTGGGACGCCGACCTCCTCGTGGCGCTGGACTCCGGCCACCAGCGGGCCCTGCTCCGGCGCGTGCCACCCGAGCGGGTCCGGCTGCTCCGGTCCTTCGACCCGTCCGCCGACGGCCCGGACGTCCCGGACCCCTACGGCGGGCCGGTGGAGGACTTCGAGGAGGTGCTGGCCATGGTGGAGGCGGCCGTTCCCGGCCTGCTGGACTGGATCCGGGAGCGGACGTGACCTCGGCCGAGGCGGCCAGGAGGGCCGTCTCGCACCTGCTCGGCGCCGACGCGGTGACCGCTCGGTCACTGCCCGGCGGGGACATCGGCGCGGTCTTCGTCGTCGACCTGGTGGACGGCGCCCGCGTCGTCGCGAAGCTCCCGGTCCGCCCTGGCTCCGAGGCGCCGGGCGAGGCCCCGGAGGTCCACCGGGACCGGGCCGGTCGGGCGGTGGCGGCCGAGGACGCGGGGCTGCGGTGGATCGCCGACGCCGTGCCTGGCCTCGCGCCAGGGGTGGTGGCGGCCGGCGAGGGGTGGTTGGTGCTCGACTTCGTCCCACCCGGTGCGCCCAGCGCGGCGGCCGCCGAGGAGCTGGGCCGTGGGCTGGCGGCCCTGCACGCGGCCGGCGCTCCCGCCTTCGGCGCCGCCCCACCCGGCGGGCCGGGGCGGGCGGTGGTCGGCGCCCTGGACATGACGAACGAGCCGGCCCCCGACTGGCCGACGTTCTACCGGGAACAGCGCCTCGAGCCCTACCTGCGCCGCGCCGTCGATCTCGGTCGGCTCGACGCCTCCCAGCGGGCGGTGCTGAGCCAGGTCCAGGAGCGGTTGCCCGACCTGGCCGGCCCCACCGAGCCGCCCGCGCGGCTGCACGGCGACCTGTGGAGCGGCAACCTCCTCTGGACGGAGCGGCGGCGCCGTCCTGGTGCGGTGCTGCTGGACCCGGCCGCCCACGGAGGCCACCGGGAGACCGACCTGGCGATGCTCCGCCTCTTCGGCGCTCCCCACCTCGACCGGCTGGTGGACGCGTACGCGGAGGTGCGCCCGCTGGCGCCCGGGTGGCGGGACCGCGTCGGCCTGCACCAGGTGTTCCCACTGCTGGTGCACGCGGTGCTCTTCGGTGGCGGGTACGGGGCGCGGGCGGCCGAGGCCGGCCGGGCCGCGCTGGGCGGGAGCCGGCACTGACCGCACCGCCACCCGTGCCCACGTGGTGGGGTCGCGGCGGGGTGGCCGGGCGGGCCGGGGGCGTGCCGCGCGCCTCATCTGGCGGGACGCGGTTCGGGCCGGTCCTGGCGGTGACCTACCGTAGGGGCGTGCGTTTCCGGTTCATGCTGCGGCCGGGGTGGCTCGGGCTGACAGCCGGGGTCCTCATCTTCGCCGCGCTCTCCTTCGCGCTTCTCGCGCCGTGGCAGTTCGGGCGGCACGCGGACAAGCGGGCCCAGAACCAGGCGATCGAGTCCTCCCTGCACGGTGCGCCGGTGCCGGTGGAGGACGTCCTGCCGGCGGGTGCCGCCCCGGGGCCGGAGGAGGAGTGGCGCCGGGTCGTCCTGACCGGCACCTACCTGCCCGAGCACGAAGGCGTGGCCAGGCTGCGCACCGTGCACGGCGAGCCCGCCTACGAGGTGCTGACGCCGTTCCGGCTCTCCGGCGGTGACGTGGTGCTCGTGAACCGGGGCTATGTCCGTCCCGTGGAGGGGACGGACGTCCCCGACTACGCACCGGCGCCCGGTGGGGAGGTGAGCCTGACGACCCGCGTCCGCCTGGACGAACGGGACGGGCGGGGCCGCCCCGGGTTCGAGGAGGACGGCCACCTCCAGCTGTACTCGGTCAACGCCACGACCCTCGCGGCCTCGACCGGCGTGGACATCCGGCCGGGCTACTTCATGCTCGCCGCCGAGCAGCCGGGCGTTCTCGGCGCCCTCCCGCTGCCCCGCCTGAACTCCGGCCTGAACCTGGCCTACGGCTGGCAGTGGTTGGCCTTCGGGGCGATGGCCCTGGGCGGGCTCGTGTACTACGTGTGGCGGGAGGCCTACCCGGACCGCCAGCGGGCGGGCGGCCGCCGCTCCGCCCGCGAGGAGCTGACGCTAGCCCTGCGGGAGGACGAGGCCGCGCCGGCGGCGCAGCTGGCCCAACGCTACGGCCGCGGCCGCTGACCCCGCCGCCGCGACGATCCCGACCACGCGGGAGAGCTCGACGCCCCGGGTGACGTCACCCGCGTCGGGGGTCCGGCCGTCGCCCAGCATCGGTCGTTCCTCCGCCCCTTCGTGGTAGGCGGCGCCGCCACCCAGCCGGACCTCCAGGGCGCCGGCGAAGGCGGCCTCCGCCTGTCCGGCGTTCGGGCTGGGGTGCGCCACGGCGTCCCGCCGCCACGTCCGCCACGCTCCAGGCCCCGAGCCGCCGACGACCGGCGCGCACACCGCCGTCAACGCGGCGGTCAACCGTGACGGAACGAAGTTGGCGAAATCATCCGAACGAGCGGCAGCCCACCCGAAGTTGCGAAAACGCGCCGTCCGGTGGCCCACGCGCTCGTCGAGCAGGGTGACCACGCGGTGGCCGAGCAGTCCCGGCACGCCGGCGAGCGCGCCCCACCACAACGGGGCCACCGAGGACTCGGAGGCCTGGCGGGCCACGGTCTCCACCGCCGCCCTGGCCAGCGCCGGGCCGTCCAGCTGGCCGGGCGGGCGTCCCCACAGCGCGGCCAGGCGCGCGCGGGCCTCCGGCAACCGGCCGGCGTCGAGGTGCCGGGCGATGGACGTCCCCTCGTCGGTCACCGCCGTGGCGCCGAGCACGGCCCAGGTGGCGGCGGCGGTGGCGGTGGCCTGCACCAGTGGACGTGACCGACCGACGCGTTCCACGGCGATGCCGAGGGTGACGGCCCCACCGGCGAGCAGACCGACGTAGGCGAGGCCCCGTCCCCTGTCGTCGGCGTGCAGCCGGCGCTCCGCACCGGCGGCGAGCCTGCGGAGGGCCGAGTTCACCCCGTGCTTCCTGGCATCCGCGAACGCCGCGTCGGCGGCGACTCCCAACAACAGTCCGATGGCGCGCGCCGCGCTCAACCCTGCCCCCATTTCCCGGTCCGCCGACGGGGTGGCCGGCCCCGGCCCCCGGCCTACGGGCGAACCCCACTCGGCGCACCGCTCCCAAGCCGACGGGGACGCGGCGCGTCGCCGCATCACCCCAGGCGTCCTCGCAGTGCGTCACCGTAGCGTGGCGTCGTCAGCCGATCGGTGGGGAGGTCCGGCGGGCCGACGCCCCCGGTGGGGCGATCGTCTAGGGTGACCTGCCGTGCCGGGTCCGGGCCCGTCACCTCTAGATTGTCCTGACAGCGGGCCTCGGCGCGGTGGGCGGCCGGCGCGGTGTCCGGGAACGGGCCGCTGGTTCCACGGTGGCCGCGCCGGACGGCGGGGACGTGCCCCGGAGTGCGATCAGCGAGCCGGGTCACCGCACGGCGACCCCACGGGCAGGACGACGACGAGATTCCAGGACGGCGTGATGGATCAGGCGGTGCCCCCCGCGACCCCGGTCGACGCGTCTCCGGGGGCGGCACCGGTCGCGCCCCCCGCCGCCGAGGTCAGCGCGTCCCCGTCACCACCCGAGACCACCGACGCCACGTCCGAACCGGGCGCGCGGACGACCGGGCGGCGGGCACCGGGCGGGCAGGCCGCCCGGCTCCAGCTCTACGCGTACCTGACCGCCCGCGACTACCGGCGCACCTACCTGGCCATCATGCGGCTGTTCTCCTCCACCCTCCTCGCCGACCTCTCCGCCGGCGAGGTCGCCGGGGCCCTGGCACCGGCCGAGCGGGCCGGGCTGATCGACGAGGGCGAGCACCGCATCGACAACGTCATAGTGCGGCTGCGCCAGCTGGTGGAGTGGGGCAACCTCGTG
The DNA here is from genome assembly GCF_000429185.2 of Actinoalloteichus caeruleus DSM 43889. GTDB lineage: Bacteria > Actinomycetota > Actinomycetes > Mycobacteriales > Pseudonocardiaceae > Actinoalloteichus_B > Actinoalloteichus_B caeruleus. The sequence goes on from NZ_AUBJ02000001.1 coordinate 2,983,460, forward strand.
CACGGCCGGCGCGAGATGGTGGCGGCGAGCATCGCGGAGTTCCAGCACGGCAGCGTCCGCTACCAGATCAGCAAGCTGGCCCTCCGGGTCCAGCGGGAGGCCGACGCGTTGCTCCAGGTCCCCGAGGGGGCCCGGGAGGTGTCGCGCGAACTGCTGCCGGCGATCGAACGCGGACTGGACCAGCTCGGCTCCACCCTGGCGCGGACCCTGCTCGCCGAGACCGAGGACCCCTCCAGCCGGGCTGCCAGGCAGGGGCGGGAGGAACTCGCGGAGCAGGTCACCACCCTGTTCCTCCAGCACGCCGAACTCGCCGACACGGTCCGCGACTTCTACGCCTACCTGGGGCAGATGGTCGCGCGCCACCAGTTGGAGCCGGCGGACATCTCCGGGTTCCGCTCCGTCCTCGTCGAGTACATCCAGATGGTGGTGGAGGACGTCCTCCGCTACACGCCCGGCATCGCCGACGCCCTGGCCGGGCTGCGGCAGGCCAGGAGCGAGCTGTTGCGGCTGGTGGGCCCGGCGCGGAGCTGGACCGAGCAGTGGGGCGACACCGTCGAGCGGGGCCGCGGGCGCACCGAGGCCGACTGGCGGGAGTTGACGGACTGGTTCGTCGACGGCCCCGGGCGTCCCAGCCAGGTGACGGCGCTGCGGGAGGCGACGACCCGCGCCATCGGCGCCCTGCTGGCCAACGTCAAGCGGGCGACCACGGGCAGCGCCGGGCTGCCGGGCCGGCGGTCCGACCTCCTCCGGCTGGCGAGCTGGTTCGACGGCGCGGACCAGGCGGGGGCGGACACGCTGTACGCGGCGGCCTTCGGCCTGTACCCGTCGCGGAACCTGCTGCCCTCGCCGGAACTGGACGGGGACGACGAGCACACGCCGTGGCGGGACGGGCCGGTCATCGACGTGACGGTCAGCGTGCGGTCCAGGGGCGACCGGGGGGCGCGGGGGCGCACCTCCCGGGTCGTGTTCGACCCGATCACCGAGCAGACGTTGCTCGCGCAGGCGAGGACCCAGGCACGGGAGCAGGAGGACGCCGTGGCGGAACTGGTCGCGGCGGCTCCCCGGCTGACCGAGGTGCCGCTGTCCCCGCCGGCGCTGGGCGTGCTGTGCGAGCTGTTGACCCTGGCGATGGCGCAGCGGGAACGCGACGGCGACCCCGGGTCGGTGCGGGACCCGGTGCGGGGTCTGCGGCTCACCGTGACGCCGGAGGCCGACGCCCGCACCACGATCACCAGCACCAGCGGCTCGTTGACCCTGCACGGTTCCACCGTCAGCCTGTGCGCGGAACCGGCGGTCAGGGGCGGTTCCCACGGGGCGGGGGGACACCGGTGAGCGCGCCGAGGGGGGACCGCACCCGGCGGTCGACCAGCGGGCGGCACGCGGGTCTCGCCCTGTTGGACGAGTTGCCCGACATCGACGCGGCGGACGTGGCGCGCTGCGCGCGGGTGCTGCTGCGCCGCCCGCTGCTGCGGGCGGACGGCCCCGACGGCGACCTGCTCCCGCTCGTCTACCGGCACCGGGCGGTGCTGGTGGAGCTGTTCACGACCGTGCTGGGGTACCGGCTGGTGGTGGAGCGCCGGTTCGCCCGCCTGTACAAGACGGGGCCCGGCCAGGACGCCACCCGCGGTGAACCCGGCCTGACGCCCCGGGCGTACGCGTACTTCGCCCTCGCGGTGGCCTGCCTCACCGGCGCGGGTCGGCAGATCCTGCTGTCCCGGCTGGTCGCCGACATCAGGGCCGCCGCCGTCGAGGCGGGCATCGCCGTCGTCGACGACTACGCCGACCGGCGGGCGCTCACGGCGGGTCTGCGGCACCTCGTGGCGCTCGGCGTCATCACGGAGACCGAGGGCACGGTGGGCCCGTGGAGCAACGAGGCCCCCACCGAGGCGCTGATCACCGTGGACACCGACCTGCTCGCGCTCCTGGTCGCGGGCCCGCTGCGGGAGGCCGAGGACGGCGCGGACCTGGTCGTGCTGGCGGCCCGGCCGGGAGCACGGGGAGTCGAGCACACCCTGCGACGTCGGCTCGTGGAGGACCCGGTGATCACCCACGCGGAGCTCACCGACGCCGAGTCGACGTGGCTGCGCCGCAACCAGCGCCGGGAGTCGGTGCTGCTCGACCGGGCCTTCGGCCTGATGACCGAGACCAGGGTCGAGGGGGTGGCGGTCACCGACCCCGAGGAGTACCTGACCGACGTCGTGTTCCCCGGCACCGGAACGGTGGCCCGCATCGCGCTGCTCGCGCTGCCCGAGCTGCTCGGCCTGCGGGAGCCGGACGCCGACGGCACCCACCCGGTGACCACCGCCGAGGTCTTCCAGACCTGTGACGACCTGGTCAACGCCTACCCGGCGGCCTGGTCGCGCCAGGCGACCGAGGACCCGCACCAGCTGTGCCGCGAGGTGCTGGCGCTGCTGGAACGGCTGGGGCTGGCGACGAGCGACGGCCGAGGTGGGTGGTCGCTGAGCCCGGCGGCGCACCGCTGGGCTCCGACGGCGGACGACCAACCCCTCTCCTCGGGTGCCGGCCGGGCGCTCCGGGAGCCAGCCGAACCACCGTCCGCCCCACCGGTCTGGTCGCTCTTCGACGAGGGGTGAGCACCGTGCGGCAGCAGCTTCCCATCAGCACCAGCACGCCTCGCGGCGTGTCGAGGCCGGCGAGCACCGCGCCGGCGGCAGGAGGTCAACAGTGAGCGAGCCCGACCGCTGGCGGCTCAACCGAGGCGGGATCGTCAACATCTGGCAGTACGCCGAGCAGACCTTCGACTTCTCCGGTGGCCGCGCCATCTTCCAGGGCACCAACGGGTCGGGGAAGTCGCGGACGCTGGAGCTGCTGCTGCCGCTCTGCCTCGACGGTGATCTCCGGCAACTGGGGTCGAAAGGTTTCGACACCGTCAGCATGCGGCGGCTGATGCTCGACGACTACCAGGGCGGGCCGAACCGGATCGGCTACGCGTGGGTGGAGCTGGTTCGCCGCACTCCCGTCGGCCCCGAGTTCCTGACCTGCGGCCTGGGGGTCAAGGCGTCGAAGGCCGCGCAGCAGATCACCGACTCGTGGCGGTTCATCACCCCCCGTCGGGTGGGTTTCGAGCTGCGGCTGGTGGGCGCCGACGAGGTCCCGCTCGGCCCGGCGCAGCTGCGGGAGACCCTCGGGGCGGACCGGGTGCTGGACGATGCCGGGTTCCGGGCCCGCGTCGCCGACCTCGTCTACCAGGTGCCCGCCGCTCGGTACGCGGACCTCCTGCACCTCCAGCGCACCCTGCGCAACCCCGACGTCGGGCTGAAGGTGTTGGAGGGGCAGCTGGAGCAGATCCTGTCCGACGCGCTCCCCCCGCTCGACCCGGCCGTGATCGACAACCTCGCCACCTCCTTCGACGACCTGGAGTCGATCCGGGAGAACATCGCGCGGCTGAGCACCGCGGACGACGCGCTGGGAGCGTTCGTCACCACCTACGCCAGCTACGTGCGGGGTGCCCTGCTGGGCCTGGGCCAGCGGATGACCTCGGCCGACCGCGCCCTGGCGTCGCTGCGTTCCGAGATCAGGCGGCTCACCGAGCAGCGGAACGAGGCCGACCAGGAGTGTTCCCTCGCCACGGCCAGGGTGGCCTCGGCCGAGGACCGGGAACGCGAGCTGGAGTCGGCGATCGCGACCCAGATGGCGTTGCCCGGCTACCAGGGCCTGCGTGATCTCCGCGACCGGGAGGCACTGGTGACCTCGGCGGGTCGGGCCGCCGAGGCCGCGTTGGAGGGTGCCGCTCGGCAGCGCGCCCAGGAGGACCGGGCGGTCGACGCGGTGCTGGCCGCGACACGTCGGCTCACCCAGAACCGGGACGCGGCGGCCGAGCTGGCCAGCGCGGCCCGGACCGGCCTGCGGCACGCCGGCCTCGACCCCGAGATGTGCCCCCGGGTGCCCGGCCTGCCCTCGGCACGCGTCACGGTGCGCCAGGAGTCCGTCCTGGCCAAGCCCGACCCGGACGCGGAGCCGGTGGTGGTGGAACGCCGGCTGCCGCCCGTCGTCGACGCCGAGGAGCTGGCGGCCGGGTTCCGCTCGGCGGCCGGGGGCGCCGATGAGGTCGCTGGTGCGGGTCGCCGCCGGGCCGCGCTGGTGTCGACGCTGCACCGGCAGGCCGTGGCCCTCGACCAGGAGGCGTCCCGGGTCGAGCACGCGGCCCGGGACGCCCGCGCCGCCCAGGTGGCGGCGACCGAGGCCGCCGGCCGCCGCAACGAGGCCGAGCAACGGCTGGTGGAGTCGGCGGAGCTGTGGCGGGAACGGGCGCTGAGCTGGTTCTCCGAGTCCGTCCCGCTCTCTGGTGCTCGACAGCCGGACGCGGCCGTGCTCGAACTGGTGGAGGTCGAGCACCTGCGGGCGGTGCGGGACGGGGCGAGGTCGGCGGCGGAACGCGCCCGCCTCTGGCTCACGCCGTCGCGGCAGGCCGCGTCGCAGTCGACCGTCGAGGCGGAGCACGCGGTGGCCGAGGTCAGGCGCGAGGTCGACAGGCGCGACGCCGAGCTGGCGGCGCTGCGGAGTGGGGAGCAGCGGAGGCCGGCGGGATCCCCGGATCCGGACACCGCCCCGCCGGGTGCCTCCTTCGCGGAACTGGTCGACTTCCGGCCGGAGGTGGCTCCCCCGGCCCGCGCCGGCGTGGAGGCCGCCCTCGCCTCCTGCGGGTTGCTCACCGCGTGGGTTCCCGTGGACGCCCGTGCGGCGGACCCGGTGGTGCGGACCCTGCTGGCGACGGCGTGGTCCGACCCCGCACCGGAGGAACCGGCGGCCGACGGCCGCCGCACCCTGGCCGAGGTGCTGGTCCCGGCCGTCGATCCGAACGGCCCGGTGCCCGAGGAGCTGGTGCGGCGCCTCCTGTCGTCCGTACCGCTGACCGACCGGGCGCCGACGGGGCCGACCCCGCTGAGCGTGTCCGAGGACGGCAGGTGGTGGTCGGGGGTGCTGTACGGGGCGGGCGCGAAGGACACCGCCGAGTTCGTCGGCGCCGGCGCCAGGCAGGCGGCCAGGACTCGACGCATCGGTGCGCTGGAGGAGGAGCTGCACGAGCTCCGGGGGGCGTTGGCCGCCGCCGAACGCACCGAGTCCGAGGCACGGGCGAAGGTGGAGCTGCTGGACCGGCAGCTGGCGGCGTTCCCCGACTACGGTGAGCTCGTCGCGGCGCACGCGGCCCTCGCGGGGGCGGCGGGCGCCGCCTCGGACGCCGAGGACAGGGCGCGGCGGCTCCGCGAGGAGCACCGCCGCGCCGAGGAGCGGTGGGGCGCGGCCGAGACCGAACTCCGGCAGCGGGCCACCGAGGCGGGGCTGCCCTCGGACGCCGCCGGTCTCGACGCGGCGCACCGGCACGCCACCGAGGCCAGGGATCGGGTCGAGCAGTTGCGGGACGTGCTGGTCGGTCGGTGCGTCGGCGCCGTGGACGACCTGGCGGAGGCGGGCACGCACCACCAGGCGGCCGTCGCGGACCGCGCCGAGGCCGAGGAGCTGGCGCTGCGCGCCTGCCGGTCCTACGGGGAGCAGCGGCGGTCACTGACCGAGTTGACCAGCAGCGTGGGTGGCGAGGCTGAGAACGCCGCCCGCCGGATGTCCGATCTGGAGCGGCGGCGGGCCGAGGTCCGGGAGGAGCTGCCGGCGGCGCGGGAGGCGGTGATGACCGCCAGGGAACGGCTGGCCACGTTGGCCACCCTGTTGGAGACGAAGCAGGGCCAGCTCGGGGAACGGGAGACCGAGGCGGACCGCGCGTCGACGGCCTTCACGGCCGCGCTGCGTTCCCCCGGCACCTGGGCTGCCGCCCTCACGACGACCTCGCGGACCCGAGGGGACGCGCCGGTCGGCGCCCCGGGCACGGAGCGGGCCGGGGCCGCCCCAGCCGAACCGCCGCCCGACCCCCGCGCCGCGCTGGCGCTGGTGTCCGAACTCGCCGAGAGCCGCCCGGCGAGCGAGACCACCGTCATCACCCGGCTCCAGACCCTCCAGGTGGCGTTGGCCGGGACCCACGACATCACGGCGGCGGAGAACGCGGGCGTCCTGGGCATCACCGTCAGCGGGGAGGACGGGCCCCGGCCGGTGGCGGTGGCCGCGCGGCAGGTCCGCGACCGGTTGGCCACCCAGCGCGGCTACCTGAACGAGCGGTACCAGACGGTGTTCGCTGACTACCTGATCCGGGACCTCGCGGAACGGCTGCGCGGGCAGATCGCGGTCGCCGAGGACCTGTGCGCGCGGATGAACGCGGTGTTGGACCGCGCTCGTTCGTCGCAGGGGGTGCACGTCCAGCTGGAGTGGCGCCCCTCCCCCGCCCTGGACGACGCCACCCGTCAGGCGCTCGACCTGGTGCGCACGCCGTTGGGTGAACGGGACTCCGACCAGGACGCGCTCCTCCGCAGGGTGGTGACCGAGCGGATCGAGTCGGAACGGGACGCCCACGCCAGGGGGTACGCGGAGATCCTGACCCGCGCGCTGGACTACCGGGGGTGGCACTCCTTCACCGTGCGGGTCCGGGACGACGGGCCGGACGGCCGGCCCCGGGTGCGCCGGCTGCGGCAGTTGTCCTCCGGGGAGACCCGGCTGGTGTCCTATGTCGCCCTCTTCGCCGCCGCCGCGTCCTTCTACGACGCGGTGGACGTCGGCGAGGGTGACGGTGCGGGAGCCGGCGGCGCGGGTGCGCCGCTGCGGCTGGTGCTGCTCGACGAGGCGTTCGAGCGGCTGGACGATCCGACGATCGCCCGGATGCTCGGGCTGCTGGTGGACCTGGACATGGACTGGTTGATCACCTGGCCCAGCGGCTGGGGTGTCTCCCCCAAGATCCCCCGCATGCACATCTACGACGTGCTGCGCCCGAAGAGCGGCGCTGGCGTCGCCTGCACGCACACCACCTGGGACGGCGCGGACCTCACCCAGCACGACGCCTGAGCCCCCGGTGGCGGGTCCGGTCCGCCTCGGCGCGGTCGTCGCCGTGCGTGGCGGGGCCGCCGGGGGCGGGACGTGTAGGAAACGTGTAGCCGGGTTTGCGAGGCTGGGCCCGGCTCGGTGGTGATGGGGGTCATCGCCGCGTCATGGCCGGTGGGCCAGCGGAGACGGCGGGCCGCCCCCGGCCCGCCCATCCGGACGCCCTACCGAGCCGGGGTTGGCCGGTCCGGCCCCCTGTGGACGGTCGTGCGAGGCCACCGGTCCCTGGGGGCGCGGTGGTGTCGGGCCGGTCATCGGTTCGCCCGGCCCGTTGCCGGTGCACCGGCGACGGCGCGCGCGGCGTGGTCGCCAGCCACATCCGCGCGACGCCGTGGCCGTCGGTGGCGCTCAGTCCTCCGCCACCAGGTGGCGGGTGAGGTCGAACAGGCGCCGGGCGTCGTCGGGGTCGAGGGTGCGCAGGCCGAGGTCGACGGGTGTGGTCCGGTCCCAGGCGATCAGCCGTTGGTCGGAGGGTTCGTCGATCAGCCTGATGATGGGGACGATGCTCCTGGACACGGACCGGGCGAAGAGCGCGCCCATCACCGCCATCAGGGCCTTGGTCGGCTGTGGGACGCCGTTGAGCCCGCTGTTGGTGTACCCGGGGTGGACGAGGACGAAGCGCGTGCGCCCGTCCGGGTGGTTGAGCGGGTAGCCGACGCCGAGGAGGTCGTTGGCGCGGCCGCCCTGGAGGGTGGCGCGCAGGATGCCCCAGCCGTTCCGCAGCGCGAGGTCGTCCCAGTGCAGTCGTCCCTTGGTCATTCCCGTGCCGCCGATGCTGACGATCGCCGGGTTGTCGCCCTTCTCGAGCAGGTCGGTCAGGCCGTAGCTGAGCAGGAAGCGGCTGACGTAGTAGAGGGAGAAGGCGCCCTCGTACCCGTCCGGCGTCTCGACGCGGCGCTGGAACGGCACCATCGCCGACAGGACGAGGGCGTCCAGCGAGTCGTGCCGTTCCCGGATCTCGCTGATCACCCGCCGGTTCTCGGCCACCGAGGTGAGGTCGGCCCTGATGGCGTGCGCCCGCTCGCCCGCCCCCATGCTCGCGGCCTCCTCGAGGAACCGCCGGCCGCGTTCGGGGTTCCGGCCCACCACGGTCACCCGCGCGCCGGCCGCCAGGTAGTGCCTCGCCAGTGCCGCGCCCATGCCGGTGGTGCCGCCGGACACGACTAGATCCTTGACCATTTCCACCCCAAAAGTCATCGGTCGATGACTTTGTACGCTAGTCAGAACCAGCCACATTTGTCAACGCTTGATGACTTATGGGAGGACGCCGTGGCCGAGCCGCGCAGAAGGAACCGTTCCGCGACCCGGCAACGCCTCCTGGAGGCCGCTCGGCACCGGTTCGCCAAGGAGGGCTACGAAGCGGCCAGCGTTCGGGACATCGCGGGGGACGCCGGGGTCGACGCCGCACTCGTCTTCCGCTACTTCGGCTCGAAGAAGGGGCTCTTCGAGGAGGCCGCCGCCGCCAGGACGCCCACGACCCCGCTCGACGGGCCACCGGAGGAGCTGCCCGCCCGGCTGCTGCACTCACTGCTCTTCGAGGACTGGTCCGCGTACGCCGGCGAGCACCCCCTGGTGGCGATGCTGCGCTCCTCCGCGCACGACGAGGCGCGGGACCACCTGCGGGAGGAGCTGTGCGGCACCTACGTGCGCGCCCTCGAACGGCTCTCGGACGCGCCGGACGCGGCACTGCGGGCGGAGCTGTTCAGCGCCTGGATGCTCGGCATCGGCGTCCTGCGGTCCGTGGTGGGCACCCCCGCCATCAGCGCCGCGACTCCGCAGGACCTCGCCCCGCACCTCGCAGCCGTGGCGTCCGCCCTGTTCGACCGACCCGTCCTCGGCACACCACCCCCACCACCGGAGGCCACCGACCACCCCGGGTCTCCTGGCTGAGCGACCAGGGCCGTCCCGGTTCCGGTGGGATCGCGGCCCGCGCCGTTCCACCGTCGTCAGGTGCCCGGTCCCGCCCCGGCACCGGCGGCCGGGGTGGTGCCCTCCCGCCGCTCGCTGACCCGGAAGGAACGCAGCTCCCGGTTGCGCAGCCCGATCCACAGCACGCCGACGACGCAGAGCAGGCCGCCGGACACCAGCGCGAACGAGGCCGAGGTCAGCCCCGTGACCACGCCGGCCCTGGCGTTGCCGAGGTCCGGGCCGGCCGCGCCCACCACGTGCTCCGCCGAGGAGACCCGACCCCGGAGGCCGTCGGGGGTCGCCAGCTGGACCAGCGCCGCCCGCGAGACCACCGAGACGGTGTCGGCGGCACCGGCGACGGCGAGCATGGCCAACGCGAGCCACAGCGGATCGGCCAGCCCGAAGCACGCGAGGGCCACCCCCCACGTGCCGGCCGCCCACGACTGGACAAGGCCGGGCCGGTCCGCCCTGGTGACCAACCCCGACACCAGGCCGGCCGCGACTCCCCCGACCGCGACGGCGGACAGGAACAGCCCGAGCGTCTCCGGGGCTCCCCCGAAACGGGCCTCGTTCACGACCGGGAAGAGCGCGATCGGCATCGCCAGCAAGGTGGCGAAGAGGTCGGTGCCGAACGCGCCGCGCACGACCGGCGTTCGCGTGATGTGGCGCACACCCTCGACGATGGACCGGATCCCCGGCCGGTGCTCCTCCGCTCCCCTCGGCGGCAGCGACGGCAGCCGCAGGACGGCGTACAGGGAGACGAGGAAGGCGACCGCCTCGACGGCGTAGCAGGCCGTCAGCCCCCACCGGCCGATGACGAACCCGGCCACGGCGGGCCCGAGGAGCATCGCGGCCTGGAAAGTGAGGTGCTGGAGGGCGATCCCGGCGGAGACGAGGTCACGGGGCAGCAGCCGCACCGGGAACGTGCGGCGGGCGGGGGCCCCGAGCGCGGCGGCGGCCGACTGCGCGGCGACCAGGCCCAGCAGGACGGGCAGGCTCTCCAGCTCGACGAGCGCCTGCCCCGTGAGACCGAGGACGACCACCACCTGGGCGAGGGTCGTCCAGCGCACCAGGGTGCGGCGGTCGAGCGAGTCGGCGAGGGAGCCGCCGACCACGCCGAACAGGACGAGCGGAATGGCGGAGGCGAGCCCCACGACGCCGGTCCACACCGGGCTCCCCGTCATCCGCCACACCTGGAAGAGCACGGCGACCACCGTCATCTGGTGACCGAGCGAGGTCAGCGACGTCCCCACCCAGAGCCGGCGGTAGGCGGCGCTGGCGGCGAGGGGGCGGAGGTCGACCAGTCCGGACCTCCGACTCATCGCCCGACGCCGTCGCCGTCGGTCCGGGACGTCTCGCCGGCCTCGGAGCGCCAGTCCAGGTGGTCGAGCAGGCGGGCGTGGAACCCGCGTTCGGTGAGCCGCGCCCGCATCGCCGCCACGTACTCGGCCAGGCCCGAGGCAAGCTCCGCGTCGAGCTCGGCGCAGGCGTCCTCGGTGGCGTTCCACTCCGCTTCGAGGAAGGGCAGCAGGTCACGGGCGCGGTCGGTGAGGTGGATGACCCGGGTGCGGGCATCGGGCCCCGGCTCGGTGGTCACCAACCCCTCGCCCCGCAGCGCGGTCACGGTCTGACTGACCGCCGAATGGGTCCGGCCCAGGCTCCGAGCCAGGTCGCGGATGGTCATCGGGCCCTGGTGGGCCAGTCGGATGAGCGGGTAGGCGAAGCGGGGGCGCACCCCGGCGAGGCCGTGCTCGGCGTAGAGACGCGCGATCTCCTCGTCCATGTCCTGCTGGAGGGCGATGAGATCGCGCCAGTAGCCGCGAGTGGTCGGGTCAGGTGATGTCACAGCGCTAACATAACAGCACTGTTGTTTTTGTGGACCAGCCTCGCCGAGACCGAGGACCGAGGACCGAGGACCGAGGACCGAGGACCAGTCCACACCGACGAAGCCGGCCGCCGCCGAGAACCCCGCGCGGCCGCGCGAGCGGGCCCTGGCGGTGCGGCCGTGGGGCGGGCGCGTGCTCGTGTGCGAGCGGACCGAGCCCGAGCGGTCCGCTCGTGGGCACCGCTGGCCGGCCGAACCCCGGTGCCGGCACTCTCCGTACTGGGTCACCCGGCTTGGACCGGGAACGGTCGCGGCGGGCTGCGAACGCCACGGGCCAACGAGACCCGGTCAGGCGGCCGGCACCAGGCGGCGCGCCCTCGATGATCCGCGTGGCGAGGTGCCCACGGCGCCGCAGCGATCGCCAGCCGGCGGATCCGAGCCGCGTTCGCGCTGGTCAGAAGCTGGTGGTGGGCGCAGTAGGGTTCGAACCTACGACCCCTCGCTTGTAAGGCGAGTGCTCTCCCACTGAGCTATGCGCCCGATCGACGCTGGACAGGTTACCGCCCGCCCAGCGCCAGTCGGTCATCAGGCCGGCAGCGCCGCGATGGCCTTCTTCCAGGCTTCCTGGTCCCGGGGCTCGCCCGGCTGGTTCACCTCGGCGAAGCGGATGACACCGGCCTTGTCGATCAGGAAGGTGCCCCGGTTCGCCAGGCCACCGGCCTCGTTGAAGACGCCGTAGGCCTTGGCGACCTCGCCGTGCGGCCAGAAGTCCGAGAGCAGCGGGAAGGTGTAGCCCTGCTGCTCGGCCCACACCTTCAGGCTGAAGGTGGTGTCCACCGACACACCGAGGACGGTCACGTCGGCGTTCTGGTACTCCTGGAACTCGTCCCGCACCTGGCACAGCTCGCCCTGGCAGAGGCCGCTGAACGCGAACGGGTAGAAGACCAGCAGCACGTTGCTCTGGCCGCGGAACGACGACAGGGTGACCTGCTGCTTGTTGTAGTCGTTGAGCGTGAAGTCCGGGGCTTCCGAACCGACGTCGAGCGCCATGAGGCCGCCTTCCGAGGTCTAGGGGGTGCGGTGGGGCACGTCGACCCGACGTGCCCCAACCACCCTAGTCATCGCCCCCGGCGGCTGATGTTCACCGCTTCGGGCGTACCAGGCGCGTCGCCGACCATTCGCCCGGCAGGCTGACCGTCGAGGTCTGCGACAGACCGGCCGTCGTCACCGCCTCGGCGACGACGGAGGGCTCCACGTGCCCGTCACGGCCCGTCTTGGGTGTCAGCACCCAGATGAAGCCGTTGTCGGCGAGGGGGGACGTCGCGTCGACGAGCGCGTCGTCGACGAGATCCCCGTCACCATCCCGCCACCACAGCAGGATGACGTCCACCACTTCCTGGGCGTCCTCGTCGAGCAGCTCACTGCCACTGCGTTCCTCGACCGCCGCACGAAGCGCGTCGTCGACGTCCTCGTCCCAACCGATCTCCTGGACGACCATGTCGGGCTCGATACCGAGCTTTTCGGCGACACCGACCTTTGCGGCGTCTCCCGCGGCGACCACGGCTTCCTCACTCCTCCAAGTCGTGTGGTTGCGACGGCCGGCAGGCCCCCGCACACGTGCTGTTGCGATCGTTGCGATCCCTGGCCACTTTTTCAAGCGGCGGGTCCAACCTAGTGCGGTTACTTCACCACAACTACCCACCGGTAGTAGTGACGCCACGCGCGGGTAACGAGGAAGATGGTGGAGGATGGGACAGTTGGGTGAATCCCAATGACCAGGACTGTCGACGTTGGCGAGGAGATCCCTTGGCCCCGCAGAGCAACGGCAAAGGTGCCGCGGACGCCCCCCAGCGGGTACGTGTCATCCGTGACGGCCTTGCCGCACACCTTCCGGACATCGACCCGGAGGAGACCACCGAGTGGCTCGAAAGCTTCGACTCGGTGCTCTCCGCCGCTGGTAAGCAGCGTGCCAGGTATGTGATGTTGCGGCTACTCGAGCGGGCTCGGGAGAGCGGCGTCGGGGTGCCGCCGCTGACGAGCACCGACTACGTGAACACGATCCCGACCGAGGTCGAGCCGTGGTTCCCGGGTGACGAGGAGACCGAACGCCGCTACCGGGCCTGGCTGCGCTGGAACGCCGCCATGACCGTGCACCGCGCCCAGCGACCAGGGGTGGGTGTCGGAGGACACATTTCGACGTACGCCTCATCGGCGACGCTGTACGAGGTCGGCTTCAACTGGTTCTTCCGAGGGAAGAACCACCCCGGAGGCGGCGACCACATCTTCATCCAGGGCCACGCCTCGCCCGGCATCTACGCCAGGGCGTTCCTGGAGGGCCGCCTGTCCGAGGACCAGCTCGACGGCTTCCGGCAGGAGTTCTCGCACGCCGGCCCCGGCGGCGGACTGCCCTCGTACCCGCACCCCCGGCTGATGCCGGACTTCTGGGAGTTCCCCACGGTCTCGATGGGCCTGGGTCCCATGAACGCCATCTACCAGGCGCGGTTCAACCGCTACCTGCAGGCCCGGGGCATCAAGGACACCTCGGAGCAGCAGGTCTGGGCGTTCCTCGGCGACGGCGAGATGGACGAGCCGGAGTCGCGGGGCCTGATCCACGTCGCCGCGAACGAGGGCCTGGACAACCTGAACTTCGTCATCAACTGCAACCTGCAGCGGTTGGACGGGCCGGTCCGGGGCAACGGCAAGATCATCCAGGAACTGGAGTCGTTCTTCCGGGGCGCCGGCTGGAACGTCATCAAGGTCATCTGGGGTCGCGAGTGGGACGGCCTGCTGCACGCCGACAAGGACGGCGCGCTGGTCAACCTCATGAACACCACCCCCGACGGTGACTACCAGACGTACAAGGCCAACGACGGCGCGTACGTCCGGGAGCACTTCTTCGGCCGGGACCCGAGGACGAAGGAGCTGGTCAACGACTTCTCCGACCAGCAGATCTGGAACCTCAAGCGCGGTGGGCACGACTACCGGAAGGTCTTCGCGGCCTACCAGGCGGCGGCCAACCACCACGGCCAGCCGACGGTGATCCTGGCCAAGACCATCAAGGGCTATGGCCTCGGCCCGTCCTTCGCCGGTCGCAACGCCACGCACCAGATGAAGAAGATGACCCTGGACGACCTCAAGCAGTTCAGGGACAGCCTGCGGATCCCGATCAGCGACGAGCAGCTCGAGGCCGACCCGTACCGCCCGCCGTACTACCACCCGGGCAAGGACTCGGCGGAGATCCAGTACCTGCTCAAGCGCCGCCAGGAGCTGGGCGGGTTCCTGCCGGAGCGCCAGGTCAAGGCCAAGCCGCTGGTGCTGCCGGGCGACAAGGTCTACGACGTGCTCAAGCGGGGTTCGGGCAAGCAGGAGGTCGCCACGACGATGGCGTTCGTCCGGCTGCTGCGCGACCTGGCCAAGGACAGCGAGATCGGCCCGCGCCTGGTGCCGATCATCCCGGACGAGGCCAGGACCTTCGGGATGGACTCGATGTTCCCGACCCAGCGGATCTACAACCCGCAGGGCCAGATGTACACGTCCGTGGACGCCAAGCTGATGCTCGCCTACCGCGAGAGCGAGCAGGGCCAGATCCTGCACGAGGGCATCAACGAGGCCGGGTCCACCGCGTCGTTCACCGCCGCCGGCACGTCGTACGCGACGCACGGCGAGAACATGATCCCGATCTACATCTTCTACTCGATGTTCGGGTTCCAGCGGACCGGCGACGGGCTGTGGGCGGCGGCCGACCAGATGGCCAAGGGCTTCGTGCTCGGCGCCACCGCCGGCCGCACCACGCTGACCGGTGAGGGCCTCCAGCACAACGACGGCCACTCGCTGCTGCTGGCCGCGACCAACCCGGCCGTGGTCGCCTACGACGCGGCCTGGTCCTTCGAGCTGGCGCACATCGTCAAGAACGCGTTGCAGCGGATGTACGGGGAGAGCGAGGACTACCCGAACGGGGAGGCCATCTTCTACTACCTCACCGTCTACAACGAGCCGTACCAGCAGCCGGCCGAGCCGGAGAACCTGGACATCGACGGCCTGCTCCGGGGTCTGTACCGCTACGCGGACGCCCCGGCCGGGGAGGGCCTGCCCGCGCAGATCCTCGTCTCCGGTGTGGCGATGCCCTGGGCGCTGCGCGCCCAGGAGATCCTCGCCGAGGAGTACGGCGTGCGGGCCGCGGTGTGGTCGGCCACCTCGTGGTCGGAGCTGCGCCGCGAGGCCGTGGAGACCGAGAAGGCCGCCCTGCGCGACCCGGGTTCCAGCCGGCACGTGCCGTACGTGACCAAGGCCCTCCAGGGGGCCTCGGGTGGCCCGGTCGTGGCGGTGTCCGACTGGATGCGTGCCGTGCCGGACCTGATCCGCCCCTGGGTGCCGACGGACATGCTGACCCTGGGCACCGACGGGTTCGGCTTCTCCGACACCAGGCCGGCCGCGCGTCGCTTCTTCAACGTCGACGCCGAGTCGATCGTGGTGGGAACGCTGTTGGCGCTGGCCAGGCGCGGCGACCTGGACTACTCGGTGGCGGCGGAGGCCGCGCGCCGGTTCCAGATCGACGACGTGCAGGCCGCCGGTCCGCAGACCTCGGACCCGGGTTCCGCCTGATCCCACCCACTGATCGCGCTGCGTGATCAGTGCGCTACACTGTGCAGCAGAAGCCCCCTCGGGCGCACGGAGTCCGAGGGGGTTTCGCCATGTTCGGGCCCGGACGCGCCGCCCCGCGGGCGGACCGGCGCGTTCGTCCCAGTAGCCGGGAGAACCGTGTCCGGTGCCGGCCACTCCCGGCGACCGACCGAAGTGGACCGGGGCGCGGACCAGGACCTCCGGCCCCAGCTCCAGCTCCAGGGCCAGGGCCAGGCCCAGTAGCCGGGAAGCTGCCGCCGGCCGGAGACCCAGGGGCACCGGCGCGACCCGCCCGCCCAACTCCAGGGAACGGTCGTCGGCGACCGCGTGGCCCTCGGGCCAGGGCATCGTGCCGCGATCGCGACGGACCGCACCACCCGAACGGCCGGCCGCGCACGGGCGGAGCCTGGCTCGCACCCGCCCCGCCCGTGCCGCCGTGTCAGGAGTGCGGCCAGACGAGCCGGGTGGGCCGCACGATCGCGGCGAGCCGGCGGGCTTCCTCCGGTGTCCCACTGGAGGCGAAGAGGTTCCCGTTGGGGAAGGCCAGCAGCGAGGAGTCGCCCAGCGACATCCCCCAGTACCGGACCGAGGACGGGTCGGGGTCGACCGTGGAGCGGTCCGCGTCGCACAACGCGAACACCCGAGGCGCACAGGCCGCGAGTTGCCGAGCCGTGGGGACATCCCCGCCGAACCAGCGACGACCCAGCCAGGCCAACGAGCGGTGAGGTGGCAGATCCGACATGACAGGAACCCTTCCAGTCGTGGATGTGCTACTCCGATCAAGCATGGCGAACCTATCGCGAAACGTTTCGTGGAACGATCACCCAAACGAGCGGTGGTGTGATCCGCATCCCGCACGCCAGGCTGAGTGCGCCAGCCACGTCGGCTGCGCGAAGATCTGGTGATGCGCGAAGGGGAGATCCGACCCATGGCTGACCGCACCGACCCGTCGGCACTGCGTTGGTTGATCGGCGTGGAACTCGCCAACTACCGGCGGCAGACGGGACTCTCGCTGTCGAAGGTGGCCGCTCAGCTTCCGTTCACGAAGTCGAAGCTCGCGCACATGGAGAGCGGCAACCACCAGCAGTACCCGGACGACGTGGCCACGGTCCTCGCCTTCTACGGGGTGCCGCAACGGGACATCGACCGCTTGTGCTCGCTCGCGGGCAGCTCGGACAGCCGCGCCTGGTGGGCCCCTTGGTCCCATGTCATGCCCGACTGGCTTCGGACCTTCATTGGCCTGGAAGGACTTGCCGAGTCCGAGTTCGTCTACGAGCCGACGGTCATCCCCGGACTGCTGCAGACTGAGGAGTACGCGCAGGAACTCACGCGCGCGACCGGCTTCGTCCGGGCCGACCACAACGAACGCTTCTCCGGGTTCCGACTCGCCAGGGCTCAGCGGCTCACCGGGCCGGCTCCGCTGAAACTGCAAGCGGTTGTTGGCGAGGCCGCCCTCCGCCTTGCCGTTGGCACCGAGCAGACGAGGCAGGACCAGTACAAACACCTGCTCGAACTCGCTCGACTCCCCAACGTGACGCTCCAGTTCGTGACACCCGAGCGCGGACCACACGCGGCCCTCCTGGGGCCGTACTACACCTTCGACTTCACCCTGGCCCGATCGATCGCCTACGCGGAGCTGCTCGACGGCGCCGTCTACGTGCAGGATTTCGACCAGGTCACGTCCTATAAGATGGCTGCGGAGAGCGCACGGTCCGTCGCGCTCTCCCCGGACGAGTCCATCACTCTCCTCCAGGACATGATCGAGGCAAGTGAGCCAGGAGGCCACCATGAATAGCACCAACCTTGCTGATGCTTTCTGGCGCAAGTCCTCCCGCAGCACCAATAACGGAACATGCGTCGAAGTTGCTGGTGGGGTTGGCTGGGCGGCCATCCGGGACTCCAAGAACCCGGAGGGTGGCGCACTCATCCTCCGCCCCGCCCAGTACCGGAGCTTCATCCACTCCGTCAAGCGGGGCTAACCGAGTCCACCTACGACATCCGCCGGGAAGCTGTTGCCCGCGTATCAGGGGCAGGAGCGCGACCGAGAACGCACGATACGGGCTTCCCGGCGGCGGTCCTGCTGCCGCACACTGGGATGTGCCCTGCCCGCACCGCGCCCCGAACGGCGAAGCCACGGTCGCGTTAGCGGCATCCCGCTGACGAGGCCGGTCTCGCAGCAGGAAGGACGGCAGCCGACATGCATCCCCTCCAGCTCCCCACCGCATGCTGGCGGAAGTCCAGCCACAGCACCAACAACGGGAACTGCGTCGAGATCGCCACCGGCACCGGCTGGGCCGCCATCCGCGACTCCAAGAACCCGGAGGGTGGCATGCTCCTCCTCGACCATGCCCGCTACCAGGACTTCGTCCGCTCCCTCCAGAACATCTGACCAAGGCCTGGCTTCAGCAGCGGCGGGAAAGCCCGCCCGCACCGCTCCTGACCCCAACCCGCGCGGGGGCGCTGGAGACTGAGTCTCGTGCTACTCCCCCAGCGTCGCCGGCCGAACCGCCCTCGCGTCGGGAGCCGCCCGCTCGCGATCCCTCGCAGCCGCGAAAGCAGCAGCAGGGGCGAGCGTTCCTCGCCAACGACACACCGCAGCGCGTCGCCATTCCCCGCAGGAAGGACGGCAGCCCCATGACCACTCCCCAGCTCTCGACCGCACGGTGGCGGAAGTCCAGTCACAGCACCAACAACGGCATGTGCGTCGAGATCGCCACCGGCACCGGCTGGGCCGCCATCCGCGACTCCAAGAACCCGGACGGCGGCGCACTCCTTCTCGGCCCCACCCAGTACCGGAACTTCCTCCGCTCCCTCAAGAACAGCTGACCGAAGCTCGGCGTCGACAACAGCAGGAAAGCGGCCCACACTGCCCGCCCCGCCGACAGCGGCGCGGGTCATGAGCTTTCCTCCTGCCTCCCCAGCACCGGGAGCCGTCCCGTCCTGCCCACCCGGCGACGCCGCCCACTCGCGATCGCCCGAAGCCGGGGAGGCACCGGTAGGGGCGAGCCTTCGTCGCCGACGACATCCCGCAGCCGCGTCCCCATCCACACCAGGAAGGGCGGCAGCCCACATGAACCCTCCCCACCTCCTCACCGCCCGCTGGCGGAAGTCCAGCCACAGCGCCAACAACGGCGCGTGCGTGGAGATCGCCACCGGCACCGACTGGGCCGCCATCCGAGACTCCAAGAACCCCGGCGGCCCCGCCCTCCTGCTCACCCACACCCAGTTCCGGAGCTTCCTCGCCGCCCTCCGACGCTGACGGGGAAAGGCGAGCACCCGGCAGGCGAACGGCGGCCGCCCGCGTGCGCGGACGTGGTGGCCACGGCCGGGCCCGCCTCCCCGCTCTGCCGCCCCCGCGCCTCCTCGGCTCCCGCCGCGAACGAGCGGCAACGCGACGCCTCCGGCGCCGCATCCTCCCCGCTCGTCAGTCCTCAATGGACTCTCTATGTGCGCGACGGCACCCTGGCAGGCCAGACTGGCCGCCGGCTCGCCCCTGGGCCACGAGCGGAAGGCGGACGAGAGTGACCGAGACGACGACACGACCCACCGAGACGATGGTGCCGACACTGCCCTGCGTCTCCGTGGACGAGACGGCGGACTTCTACGAGGCGATCGGCTTCACCGTCACCTTCCGGCAGACCAAGCCCTACGTCTACCTGGCGATGAACTGGGGCGGCGTGGTGGTGCACTTCGGTTCCGCGCCGCCCGGCACCGACCCCGCCCGGGAGGACGCCGGCGGTTGCCTGGTCATGGTCGACTCGGTGGCCCCGTACCACGCGGCCATCACCCAGGCCATGCGCCAGGCCTACGGGAAGGTGCTCGCGAAGGGGCGGCCGAGGATCACCCGCTACCGGCCGGGCGCGACCCGGTTCACCCTGGTCGACCCCACCGGGAACTCGCTCATCTTCATCCAGCGCGACGAGCCGGAGGAACTGGAGTACGGCGGCTCGAAGAAGCTGACCGGGCTGGCCAGGGTGTTGGACAACGTGCGGAACTTCCGCGAGTTCAAGAACGACGACCAGGCCGCCGTGCGGGCCCTGCGGTCCTGGCTTCGCCGGCACGGCGACCAGGCCCCGCCGGTGGAGCGGGCGCTCGCCCTGGCCACCCTGGTGGAAGCACTGGTCGCGTTGGAGTCGCGCGAGGAGGCGGAGGACGCGATGGCGACGCTGCGGACGATCCCGCTCGGCGAGGAGGAACGTCGCCGGGTGGAGGCGGAGTTGGCCCACGTGGCGAACCTGAACCGCTGGCTCGACGGTGACGAGCCGACCTCCGGCCCGGACACCGGGAAAGACTGATCCCGATCACGGGCCAGGGCCGCCCGCCGGGGCACCCGCGCCCGGCACCGACTCGTCGTCGACCTCCGTGCCGGCGGCGGGGTGGTGGGAGTAGCGGCCCTGACCGGGTTCCCGGCTCCGCCGGCACTGCGACCACGTCCCGTGCCGGCGGAACGGGTCACCTCGTCGCCGCTCCGCTGGGCGTGGCCACGGGGTCGGTGGTCGAGGAGTCGAACGACAGCCGCTCCACCCGACCCGCGTCCCCAGGGATGACGCGGGCCGTCGGACGACGATCTCACTCTATAGATACTGGTAACTGGCGGTAACACTCTGGTAACACAGAGGGTGTTAAAATCCCTGCCCCCTGCTGACGGCGTTGTCAGCAGGAAACCGATCAGGAGCCCGCCATGGCCGTCCTCTCCGCCGCCACCACCCGCCCCCTGTCCGCCACCGCCGAGCAGACATCCCGGACGACCGACGGCCACCACTGGCGGAAATCCTCCCGGAGCACCAACAAGAGCGCGTGCGTGGAGATCGCGACCGATCCACGCGGAGCGGCCATCCGGGACTCCAAGAACCCCTCCGGCGGCATCCTGACCCTCACCGCCACCCAGTACGGCCAGTTCCTGGCCGCCGTGAAGGCGGGCCACGCACTGCGCTGATCGAGCCGTCCTCGGGGCCGCCGCGCTTCGGCGGCGGCCCCACGCCGTGTCGACCTCGCCCGAGTCCTCAACGACCACCCCCCTCAACGACCCCTTCGACCACCCGACCCTCGACCGCCCGGGGCTCGGCGGGCCGGTAGCGGGAACGCAGTCAGCGCTGTCCGGCCCCCACCCCGGTTGGCCGGGTGCCGCGCACCAGCTGGTCCGGCGCGAGGCCGCTCGGAGCACCTCCCCGACTCCCACGAGTCCCGTCCACCCCGGGCTCCGGAGGGCCGCCGCACCCGATTCCCGGCCCGGACGCCCAGCGGTGGGGCGGGAGCGCCCTCCGGGCGGCGGCCCGGCCTCCACCCCCTGGTCCCGTGATCGCCGCCGGGAGCCGGCCAGCGGGGCACCGCCCCCGGCCGACGTCCGAGGCAGACCGGGCCGGGTCGCCGGCCGCCGACCCGACGCGGAAGGCGATCACGACGATGCGACCGACCCCGGACCGCCCCATGCCCCACCGGCGGTGGCGCCCGCTCCGCGACCCGCCCCGCCCCGATCGGCACGCGGCCCAGCCACCCGCGCGCTCGACCACCCCGTCCGAACGGCGGACGCCCTCCGCGCCTCGGCGGTACCGGTACTACTGTTCGCCTGGCGACGAGGAACGGGGAGAACGTGGTCGAGCTGAAGACACCCGGCGAACTGGAGGCCATGCGGGAGGCCGGCCGGGTGGTGGCCAGGGCGCTCGCCGCCGTCCGCCAGCACGTCCAGCCGGGGGTGCACCTGCTGGAACTCGACGCGATCGCGCACACCATGATCAGGGACGCCGGCGCCCAGCCGTCCTTCCTCGGCTACCGCCCGCACTTCGCCCCCACCCCGTTCCCCGGCTCCATCTGCACCTCGGTGAACGACGTCATCGTGCACGGCATCCCGGACCGCTCCCGGCTCGCCGAGGGCGACCTGCTCAGCGTCGACTGCGGGGCGGTGCTCGACGGCTGGCACGGTGACTCGGCGATCAGCCTCGTCGTCGGCGAGGCCCGCCCCGAGGACCTCGAACTCATCGACAACACCACCCGTGCGATGGAGGCCGGGATCCTGGCGGCCCGGGTGGACGGGCGGCTCGGCGACATCTCGGCCGCGATCGGGGCGATCGGTCGGAAGGCCGGGTACGGCATCCTGCGGGACTTCGGCGGGCACGGCGTCGGTCGCGCGTTGCACGAGGCCCCGCACCTGCCGAACGACGGGACGCGCGGGCACGGTCCCCTGCTGCGGCCCGGTCTGGTGCTGGCGATCGAACCGATGTTCACCGCCGGTGGTTCCCACGACCACACCACGGACGCGGACGGGTGGGCGCTGCGCACCGCCGACGGTTCCCGCGCCGCCCACGTCGAACACACCGTCGCGGTGACCGACGACGGGCCCGTCGTCCTCACTCTCCCGTGAGGACGATCAGAGCCCGAGCACCACGCGCGCGGTCATGAAGTAGATGATCAGCCCGGTGGCGTCGACCAGGGTGGTGACCATCGGGGCGCTGACCACCGCCGGGTCCACCCCGAGCTTCTTCGCGAGCAGGGGCATGCTCCCGCCCACGATCGCCGCCCAGGTGCACACCACCACCAGGGACACCGCGACGACCGCGGCGAGGTCGAAGCCCACGAGCAACCCGCCGATCAGCAGACCGATGAGGGCGAGCGCGACACCGAGGAGCAGGCCCACCCGGCCCTCCCGCCACACCACCTTGGGCAGGTCGCCCAGCCGCACGTCGCCGACGGCGATCGCCCGGACGATCGAGGTCGCCGACTGGGAGCCGGCGTTGCCGCCGCTGCCGGTGATGAGCGGGATGAACAGGGCCAGCGCGGTGACCTCGGCGAGGTTGTCCTCGAAGTACTGGAGGACGTTGACGGTGAGGGTCGCCGCGACGATGAGCAACAGCAGCCACACGACCCGGGACCGGGCGAGCTTGACGACGCTGGCCGACAGGTAGGGCTGGCCCAGCGGGCTGGCACCGGCCTGCCGTTCGACGTCCTCGGTGTCGGCCGCCTCGATGACCTCCAACGCGTCGTCGAAGGTGAGCAGCCCCAGCAGCCGGTTCTCGCTGTCCACCACCGGCAGGGCCAGCAGGTTCGCCTCCTGCATCAGCCGGGCGGCGGCCTCGGCCTCATCGGTGGCCGCGGCGGTGGGCACCTCCACGTCGGTGAGGTCGTCGATCCGTTGCTCGGGGTGCCCGGTGACCAGGCTCCGCAGTGAGATGACGCCGATGAGGTAACGGCCGTCGTCCACCACGGGCAGCGTGTAGACGGTCTCCGCCGAGCGGCCCTTGGTCCGGACTACGCGCAGCGCCTCGGAGACGTCGAGGGTGCGGTGCAGCGCGACGACCTCGGGCGTCATCACCCGGCCGACGGAGTTCTCCGGGTAGCCGAGCAGGGCCGCCGTCATCTGCCGCTCGCGGAAGCTCAGCCCGGCGAGCACCTTCTTCGCGACCTTCGCCGGCACCTCGTCGATCAGGCGGGCGCGGTCGTCGGGGTCCATCCCCTCCACCAGCTCGCGGGCAGCGCTGTCCCGGAGCCCGGTCAGCACCTCCTGCTGGTGGACCGGATCGAGTTCCTCGAAGACGTCGAGGGCACGTTCCTTGTCCAGCAGCCGGAACGGGACCGCCATCTCGGCGGTGTCCAGCCTGGACAGTTCGGCCGCGATCTCGTGCGGGGGTTGCTCCCGCAACCAGCGCTGGAGTCCGACCAGGTCCTGTCGGTCGAGAAAGTCACGCAGCTGCTCGTCGGTCACGATCTCGCCTCCCGTGTGCCCCAGGGCCAGTCTCCTGCCGTACTGGCCGTCGTCCCGCCAACCGGGCCGCGAGGCGTGGCGCACCGGTCGGGAGCTCGTCAGTGCTCCCGACCGGCAGGCGTCGTCGTCCGCCGAGGTGGTGCCGTCAGCAGCGGCTCAGGGGTTCTCCCACGGTGAGAGAGAAGTCGGCACGCTCGTCGAGCAGCAGCGGAACGAGATTCCGGAGTTGCTGTGCGAGCGGAACCACCGCGCCGTCCGAGTCCTGCCGGACCCGGAGGCCGTGGAGTTGGAGCACCTCACCGTGTTCAGCGAGCTGTTCCGAGGTGAGCCGGTACCCACAGATGCGGTCGCGCTCGATCTCCTCCGGCGCGGGTTCCTCGTTGTCCGCACCACCGAAGTAGACCGGGCCTCGGTTGGCGATGCCCAGGTTACGCGCCATGCCCACCGTCGCGGCCGCTCGGGCACCCCGTTCGAGGACGAACTCGAACGCGCCGTCGATCCCGGACAGCTGGGAGTCGACGCGCCGGCGGTTGTTCAGGGCGGGGTCGGCCAGCTCCTCCTCGGTCAACGCCCTGGTCCGGGTCTCCACGAGCAGCCCGACGGCGTTCTTCACCCCCGCCGCGTTGCGGAGGATCCGCTCCTGGCCGTCGCCGGCGACCTGCCGGATCGGCTCGCCGGTCTCCGGGTCGGTCCACAGGCCGTAGACGCCGCTGGAGAAGCCGTCGGTCTCCACCCGGGGGCGGACGTAGTCCTCGGACAGCTCCTCGGCGAGCGCCCGCACGTCCGGGTGGGCGTTGAGGTTGCGGGGCCAGAGGGAGAGGAAGTCCCGGTCGTAGTAGGGCGGGGTGGGGCCGTACTCGTGGAGGTCGTAGACGATGTCGGGCTGGTGGTCCCGCAGGACGGCCGCGATGGTGCGCGCCTCCCCCGTCTCCAGGGCCAGGTGGTCGCGGTTGATGTCGACGCCGTCGCCGTTCCCCCGGGTGTTGGCGGCACGTCCGTCGGGGTTCGCGGTGGGCATCACCAGGACGGAGGCGGTGCTCAGCAGCCGTTCGACGGCCGGGTCGTCGCTGAGCGCGAGGTCTCGGACCGTCGTCAGGCAGGCCTCCCGTCCGGAGGGCTCGTTGCCGTGCTGGAGGCAGAGCAGGAGGACGGACACCCGCCCCTGGGTGCCGCCCCGGCCCGCCTCCGGCACCGGGTCCCCGATGCGGACGAGGCGGATCGGCCGGCCCTGCTCGGTCGTGGCCAGGACGTCCAGCTCGGCGCGGTCGCTGGTGGCGACGACGGTGTCGAGGAAGGCGGTCTCCTCGTCGAGGGTGGTCCACCGCTCACCACCGGACAGCTCGAAGCCGGTGCGGGGCGTGCCGTCCACACCGGTGTCGCCGCCGGTGTCCTGGGCCGCGGCCGGACTGACTCCGGCCAGGGCGAGGGTGGCCGCCACCGCCACGGTGGCGCTGAGGGAACGGACCTGGGTTCTCCGTGTCGGGATCCGCACGATGTGCTCTCCTCTCCGTGACCGCGCGCTGGGACGATCACGGAGCAAAGCCACCAAACCACGGGGTTCGGGTCAAGACTTGACGCGCACCACACGCTGTGCCTGACCCGCCACCCACCACTCAGGTGAGACCGGCATCACATCCCGGGTTGGGTCGGTGGGTGCCGCCGGCGGGCGGGCGGCACCGCCGAGCACACGCGCCCGCGCACCCTCGGAGGACGTCACTCCGGACCCCAGCCCGGTCCGCCAGGGTGGGGTCCGCGCGCATCACCCGCGGCGGCGGGACGCTCAGCCGGACGCCGCCGGGGAGGTCTCGCTCCGCTCGATCGCGGACGCGCTGCGCCGCCAGCTCAGCCAACCGCGCACGACCAACACCGCGAAGACCACGTAGACCAGTGCGCTGAACCAGAGCCCCGACGCGAACTGGAGCGGGACACCGACCGCGTCGACCGCCAACCAGACCAGCCAGAACTCGGTGAGCCCTCGGCCCTGCGCGGCGAAGGCGACCACGGTGCCGACGAAGATCCAGGCGTCGGGCCAGGGCGCCCACGAGGCGTCGAGCGCGTCGAGCAGCAACGCGACGGCCGCCGTGCCGCCGACCATGGCGAGGGCCAGCACGACCCGTTCCACACCGGTGGCCGAGCGGACCGTCACCCCGTAGACCGGGTCCCGGCGCCTGGTCCACGCCCACCAGCCGTAGACCGAGATCAGCAGGATCACCACCTGGCGGACGGCCAGGCCACCGAGCTGCGCCGACAGGTAGACGCTGAAGAGCAGCACCGTGGCCGCCACCTGGACCGGCCAGGTCCACAACGTCCGCCGCTGCGCCAGGTACACCACCGCCAGCGCGCACAGCTGCCCGATCAGCTCCGCCCACGAGACCTGCTGCCCGAACAGCGTCAGCTGGTGCTCCACCAGAACGTTCACGCGTCCTCCTACGGCCGTCCCCGGCGGTCGGCACGACGCGACGCGGGCACGCCGATGGCACGACGACACCCGCCCGCGTGCGCTGCCTCCCATCCGGACTGTCACCGTCGGTTCCGGAATCCCACCGGATCAACCGGCATCCCGTGCTGGTCGCACGGCGACGCCGGGTCGCGGACTCTCACCGCCGGTTCGGAATTCCACCGAGCCCCGGAGCGCACTCTGCTCGGCATCTCGAACCCGTGCCGCGCCTCCGATATTCCACGGTCCCCCGTGACCGCGGCCACGGGTCGACGTGCGCGCCGCGACGGGGACGCGAGGACGGCGGGCATCCTCCGTCCCTGCCACCAGGACGGGGACGAGTGGACCAGGCCGGGCCAGCCGCCGGGCGCGCTGCGGAACACCAGGATCGGGAGCGGGACCATCGGGCACGACGGGAGAAGTCCACCACCACCCGGTCAGCGCGCCACCAGGGGCGGGAGGTGGGTCGGCGACGACGCGACAGGGCACTCCCCCTGGGTGAACCGTCCTCCCGCCGCCCGCTCAGCCAGCGGTCCCGGCACCGCCCCACCGCTCGGTCCACTCCTCCCGGAGCACACCCGTGATCACCGCGTCGTGACCCAGCCCGCCCACCGCCGGTCCCGCCACGGGCGGCGCTCCTCCCGGTAGCCCCAACCGCTGGCCCACCCGGATCGTGCCGGGGTTGCCCGAGTAGGTGGCGTAGTCGAGGCGGAGCGCGTCGGTCGCGGCGAAGAGGTAGTCGGTCCACAGCCGCAGGGCGGTCGTACCGCACCCCCGGACCCAGCTCGTCTCGTCGAAGAGCAGCGGACCGAGCCGACGCCAGTCCGTCAACTCGCACTCCCGGTACCAGCTGACCTGGCCGAGGAGCTGGTCGGTGCCGCCACCGGCCACCACGAGACCGCTCCGGGGCGTCGGTCTCGCCGCCGGGTCCGCTCGGCCACCCGGCGCGCCGGTCGACCCACCGCTCGGCGTCCCCCGGCGTCGGCGGACCGCCACCCCCGCGACGCCGGGAGGTCGTCGATCCGCCAGCCACGCAGCACGACGCCGTCGGTGTCGGCACCGAGTCGAAGGTCCATCGCGTCATCGTCACCCCGGCCCCACCTCGGGGAGGACCGGGTCCGCGATGCCCCTGCCGCAGCGGTCACCGGCGACGTGGGATTCTGGCCGTTATGCGCACGGCCGACGACCCCGGGCACTCCGCGTCCGGAATGTCCGGGAAGACGATGCGGAGCCTGGAGTACGCCTCCGGGGAACTGGCCACCGCCAGCGTCACCGCCATGGAGCGGAAGCTCCCGTGGTTCCGACGGCTGCCCGCCGACCAACGCGCCAGCGTGCTCCTGATCACCCAGATCGGGGTGTCCGGTTTCCTCGAGTGGCTCCGCAGCCCCGACGCGGCCCTCCGACTGAGCACCGAGGCGTTCCGCGCGGCTCCCCGCGACCTGTCCCGCTGGATGAGCCTGCGGCAGACGGTGGAGCTGGTGCGCACCGCGATCGACACCTTCGAGAAGCGGTTGCCGGAGTTCGCCGGCAACGCCGAGGAGAAGGCCGTCCTCACCGACGCGATCCTCCGCTTCGGCCGCGAGATCGCGTTCTCCGCCGCGACCTCCTACGCGGCCGCCGCCGAGGCCAGGGGCGCCTGGGACGCCCGGCTGGAGGCGTTGATCGTGGACGGCATCGTCCGGGGCGACGCCGAGGAGTCGCTGCTCTCCCGGGCGTCCGCGCTGGGCTGGGACCAGCCGGTCGCGGCGACCGTGCTCGTCGGCAACCCGCCGTCCACCGATCCGCAGGAGGTCCTGTACGAGGTGCGGAGCCGGGCGGCCCGGTTGGGGCGGCCGGCCCTGCTGGGCGTGCAGGGCTCCCGCCTCGTCGTGGTCCTGGGTGGGACGATCGACGAGGCCGACGCCGACGCGGTGCTGCCCCGGATCAGTGAGGCCTTCGGTGAGGGTCCGGTGGTGGCCGGCCCGACGACTGACAGCCTCGCCGAGGCGCACCGGTCGGCCGACGACGCGCTGTCCGGGCTGCGCGCCGTGGTGGCCTGGCCCTCAGCTCCCCGCCCCGTCCGGTCGATCGAGCTGCTGCCGGAACGGGCCCTCGCCGGCGATCCGGAGGCCGAACGGCAGCTGGTCGAACAGGTGATGCTGCCGCTCGTGGACAGCAGCGGCGGGCTCCTCGACACCGTGGAGGCGTACCTGGAGGTCGGTGGCGTGCTGGAGAGCTGCGCACGCGCGCTGTTCGTCCACCCCAACACGGTCCGCTACCGGCTCCGCCGGATCAGCGAGGTCACCGGCTACAACCCGGCGGACCCCCGCGACTCGCTCGTGCTCCAGGTCGCGTTGAAGGTGGGACGGCTGGCCCAGGCGCGGGGGCTCTGGTGACCCGACCCCGAGGCGCGGACGGCCGCACCAGCCGCGCGACGGGACCACGGACGGCTGATCGACGTCCTCCACCCGGCCAGCCCGGCCCCCGCGCGAACCGCTGACACGAACGCCGGGGTGACCTGGTGCCTCGCCGACGCCCCGCACCGGCACCGGGCCGGGAACCGCGCTCCACGACGAGCCGCGCTCCACGACGAGCCTCCCGTCGCTCCGACGCGGCGCCCGACCGGGCGCCCGGGCCGGGGCGGTGGGGCACCCGGGCGACCGCCCCCACCGGCCGCTACCCCGGTCGGTGCGCGAACCTGGACGGCGGCACAACCCCGGCAGCCAGCCCGAACCGGGCTCAGGACGAGGCGCTGGTGAGCGCGGCCACCTCGTCCTCGCTCAGCTCGACGTCGGCCAACGGCAGCAGCTCGGCGAGCTGCCCGGCCGTCCGGGCACTGGCCAACGCCGAGGTGACGGTGGGTTGGGCCACCAACCACGCCAAGGACACTGCTGCGACGGGGACACCCCGGTCCGCGGCGACGCGGTCCAGCTCGGCCAGGACCCGCTCCCCCCGTTCGTCGAGGTAGGCGAGCGCCCCGGACGCCCTCGGGCTGGAGTGCTCCTGCCCCGACGCGGACCGGTACCGGCCGGTGAGGAAACCCTTGGCGAGGGAGAAGTAGGGGAACACCGCCAGCCCCTCCCGCCGCGCCAGCGCCTCCAGCTCCCCCTCGAAACCCGACCGCTCCACCAGGTTGTAGTGCGGCTGGAGCGCGACGTACCGGGCGAGTCCCGACTCGTCGGAGATCCGCAGCGCCTCCGCCAGCCGGTCCGCCGTGTGGTTGGACGCGGCGATGTGGCGCACCTTGCCGGCCCGGACGAGCTCGTCGAACGCGGTCAGCGTCTCCTCCAGCGGCGTCTCCTGGTCGTCGACATGCGCGTAGTAGAGGTCGATCCGGTCGGTGCCCAGCCGGCGGAGCGAGTCCTCCGCCGCCGCGCGGATGTTCGCCGCCGAGAGGCCGGGACGTTCCGACCACATGCCCACCTTGGTGGCGATGACCAGGTCGTCGCGGTTGCCCCGGGACGTCATCCAGCTACCGAGGACCCGCTCCGACTCTCCCCCCTCGTGACCGGGTATCCACGCCGAGTACACGTCGGCGGTGTCCACGAAGTTCCCGCCCGCCGCCACGTAGGCGTCGAGCACCTCGAACGAACGCCGCTCGTCGGCCGTCCAGCCGAACACGTTCCCGCCCAGGTTCAGCGGGTGCACCACCAGGTCCGTGTCACCGATTCTCCGCATGCCGTCACCCTACGGACGGAGATCACGACCAGAGCCGTGCCCGCCGGCCGGCCCACCCGACCCCGCCGTTCGCCCGCCCGTCCGAGGCGCCACGCCGGGTGGGGACCAGAAGCCCTGGTGCCGCTGGCCGTCGCGCGCGGAGCCGGCGCACCGGGCCGGGGCGGCCGGGATCCCCTGGCGCGCTGCCGTGGTGGCGCGGACGCCCGGCGGCGGTCCGAACCGACCCCAGCCCAGGACCCCAGGGCGTGACCCCTGTCACCCCTGAGTCACCTCCCCCGGCTCCCCTCCCAGGGAGGACGGAGGGGTTGTAGGTATTCCACAACATCGCGGGACGGACTTCGTCTCCCCCGGCATCCCAGCCGCCCGGGCGTGCCGTGTTCAGTGAATGACGTGATCGCGCTCCTCGCTCCGGGACAGGGCTCCCAGGCCCCCGGCATGCTCTCGCCGTGGCTGGAACTGGACGGTGCCCGTGACCGGATCGAGGCCTGGTCGGAGGCGACCGGCCTCGACCTCGTCCGGCTGGGCACGGAGGCGGACGCCGACGAGATCAAGGACACGGCCATCACCCAGCCGCTGATCGTGGCGTTGTCACTGCTGGCGCTGGAGGAGCTGCGGCGTCGCGTGGACCTGCCGCCCGGCGTGCCCGTCGCCGGCCACTCGGTGGGCGAACTCGCGGCGGCGGCCGCCGCCGGGGTGCTCTCGCCGGCGGACGCCGTCGAGCTGGCCGCCGTGCGGGGCCGGGAGATGGCCGGTGCGTGCGCCCTGGAACCCACCGGGATGTCCGCCGTGCTCGGCGGGGACCGCGACGAGGTCCTCTCCGCCCTGGCCGAACTCAGCCTCGACGCGGCGAACCACAACGCGACCGGCCAGATCGTGGCGGCGGGCAAGATCTCCGCGTTGCAGGAACTGGCCTCCGAACCCCCTTCGGGTGCCCGGGTCCGCCCGCTGGCCGTCGCCGGCGCCTTCCACACCCGCTTCATGGCGCCCGCCGAGGAGGCCCTGCGGCTCCGGGTCGAGGCCCTGTCGGTGTCCGACCCGGTGACGCCCCTGTTGTCGAACGCCGACGGCCGCCCGGTGGAGAGCGGCGCGGACATGATGTCCCGGCTCGTCGCGCAGGTGACCCGTCCGGTGGACTGGTACTCGTGCATGGCCACGCTGGTGGACCTGGGAGTGGCGGCGGTGGTGGAGCTGCCGCCGGCCGGCACGCTCGCCGGGCTGGTCAAGCGGGAACACAAGCTCCCCACCCTGCCGTTGAAGACGCCGGACCACCTGGACCGGGTGGCCGCCTTCATCCACGACCATCACACCGACCTCTCTGGTGGTAACGCGTGACCAAACAACGTCCACGGCTGAGTCTGCGCACCGGACCGGTCGGCACCCGCCTCCTCGGCTTCGGCAGCAGCACCGGGAACCGGGTCGTCACCAACCACGATCTGACGAAACGACTCGACACCTCCGACGAGTGGATCCGCGAACGGGTCGGCATCGTCAGCCGAAAGCTGGCGGACCCGGACCAGTCGTTGGTGACGATGGCGATCGAGGCGGGTTCCAAGGCGATCGCCGACGCCGGTCTGTCGCCCTCCGACCTCGACGCCGTCGTCTTCGCGACCTGCACGATGCCCGGTCCGATCCCGAACGCCGCCGCCCAGACCGCCGACGCGATCGGCATCAAGGCGGGAGCGGCCTTCGACCTGAACGCGGCCTGCGCCGGCTTCAGCTACGCCGTGAACACGGCCTCCGACCTCGTCCGCGGCGGCTCCGCCCGCCGGGTGCTGGTCATCGGCGCCGAGCGGTTCACGGACTGGGTGGACTGGGACGACCGCGCGAACGCCATCATCTTCGCCGACGGCGCGGGCGCGGCCGTGGTGGGCCCGGCGGACGAGCCGATGATCGGCCCGGTGTCCTGGGGCAGCGCGGGTGACCTGTCGCACCTGATCTACCTGCGTGAGGGCCGGTACATCTTCCAGGAGGGGCAGTCGGTGTTCCGCTGGGCGACCACCCAGGTGGCGCCGGTCGCCGAGCGCGCGGTCGAGGCGGCGGGGCTCCAGCTGTCCGACATCGATGCGCTGGTCCCGCACCAGGCGAACGCGCGCATCGTCGACGCGATCGCCAAGCGCCTGCGGTCGAAGGGCGCACGGGAGGACCTGGTGGTGGCCAAGGACATCCAGCACACCGGGAACACCTCCGCCGCCTCCATCCCCATCGCGATCGACCACATGCGGTCCGCGGGGGAACTGAGCAAGGGCGACGTCATGTTGCTCGTCGGCTTCGGCGCGGGCCTGTCCTACGCCAGCCAGGTGGTGGTCTGCCCGTGAGGCGGGTTCCTCCGACGACGCGCCGGGCGCCCCGCGGCCGGTGAGTCCCGCCGGGGCGCACCGCCCCGTTCTCCGTGCGGGTCACCGCACACCACGGACAGCCGAGTCGGGCCACCCGAGCGCCCGACCAGCGGAAAAGCAAGCAGGAAGGACAACGCCAGTGGCGAACGAGGACATCCAGAAGGGTCTCGTCGACATCCTCGTCGAGGTTGCGGGTGTGGAGGCCAACGACGTCGACTTGGACAAGTCGTTCGTCGACGACCTGGACGTCGACTCGCTGTCGATGGTCGAGGTGGCCGTCCAGGCCGAGGACAAGTTCGGGGTGAAGATCCCGGATGACGAGCTGGCCAACCTGAAGACCGTCGGCGATGCGGTGAACTACATCGCCAACAACGCATGACCTCTCCCGAGGTGGTCGTGACCGGGCTCGGCGCGACGACCCCGCTCGGCGGGGACGTCGCGTCGACCTGGGACGCCCTGCTGGCCGGCCGCAGCGGGGTGGGACCCATCAACGCGGACTGGCCGGAGCGGTTCGACCTGCCGGTTCGGATCGCGGCCTCGCTGGCCGTCGAGCCGACCGACGTGCTCGCCAGGGTGGAGGCCCGCCGCTGGGACCGCTGTGAGCAGGTCGCCGTCGTCGCGGCCCGCGAGGCGTGGTCCGACGCCGGCGCCCCCGAGCTGGACCCCGAGCGCCTCGGCGTGGTCGTGGGCACCGGGATCGGCGGGGCCAGCACCCTGCTCGCGCAGGACGACCTGCTGGAGACGGCGGGGCTGCGCAAGGTGTCCCCGCTGACCGTCCCGATGCTCATGCCGAACGGCCCGGCCGCCTGGGTCGGCCTGGAGCTCGGTTCCAAGGGCGGCGTGCACGCCCCGGTGTCGGCCTGCGCCTCCGGCGCCGAGGCCATCGCCTGGGCGTACCGGATGCTGGTGGCCGGTGAGGTGGACGTCGTCGTCGCCGGTGGCGCGGAGGCCGTGATCACGGCACTGCCGGTCGCGGGCTTCGCCCAGGCGCGGACGATGAGCACCCGCAACGACGAGCCGGAGCGGGCGTCGCGGCCCTTCGACACCGGTCGGGACGGGTTCGTGCTCGGTGAGGGCGCCGGGATGATGGTCCTCGAGCGGGCCGAGTTCGCGGCCGCGAGGGGCGCGAAGGTCTACGGGCGGCTGGCCGGCATCGGTACCAGCGCCGACGCCCACCACATCACCGGCCCGGAACCCACGGGTGAGGGCGCGGCCAGGGCGATCCGCAAGGCGATCCGCACCGCCGGTCTCAGCCCGGAGGACGTGGGGCACGTCAACGCCCACGCGACCTCCACCCCGGTCGGCGACGTGGCCGAGGCCGCCGCGATCCGGTCGGCGATCGGCGAACACCCCGTGGTCACCGCCCCGAAGTCCGCGCTCGGGCACATGTTGGGCGCGGCGGGTGCCGTCGAGGCGATCGTGACCGTGCTGTCGCTGCACCACGAGGTCATCCCCCAGACGCTCAACCTCGAGGACCTCGACCCCAAGGTCCAGCTCGACGTCGTGGCCGACGAACCGAGGAAGGCGGGCCTGACGGCCGCCGTGAACGACTCCTTCGGGTTCGGCGGGCACAACGTGGCACTCGCGTTCACCCCGTGATCACCCGTCGTGTCGGGGCGTCGAGCCCCAACACCTGTCGCGAGGAGATTCGATGACCGCCCTGGCAGCTCGTCCGGAGCCGGTGGTTCCCGCCGCCGACTCGGACCCGAGGGACCCGGAACTGCGGTTGTCGCAGCTCCTCGACGCCGGCACGCTGGCACCGATCACGACCCGCGACGCCAGCGGCGTGTTCACCGCCCGCGGTCGGATCGACGGGGTCGACGTGATCACCTACTGCACCGACGCGGCCAGGATGGGCGGCGCGATGGGCACCGAGGGGTGCCAGCGCATCGTGGACGCCATCGACACCGCGCTCGAGGAGGGGTGCCCCGTCATCGGGCTGTGGCACTCCGGCGGAGCGCGGCTGGCCGAGGGTGTCGAGGCCCTCGACGCCGTTGGGCAGGTGTTCGCGGCGATGATCCGCGCCTCCGGCAAGGTGCCGCAGATCTCGGTCGTGCTCGGCCCGGCGGCGGGCGGCGCCGCCTACGGCCCGGCCCTGACCGACGTGGTGATCATGGCGCCGGCCGGCCGCGTGTTCGTCACCGGCCCGGACGTGGTCCGCAGCGTGACCGGCGAGCGGATCGACATGGAGGCGCTCGGCGGTCCGGAGGCGCACGGGAAGAAGTCCGGCGTGGTGCACGTCGTCGCGAACGACGAGCCGGACGCCTACCGTCGGGCCCGGCGCCTGACCGGCCTGTTCTCCCGCCCGGGGGTGCACGACCCGGAGTCGGTGCGGGAGGAGGCCGACCTCCGGGCGCTGCTGCCCGAGCAGGCGAAGCGGGCTTACGACGTGCGTCCCCTGGTCCGCGCCATCCTCGACACCGAGGAGGACGACGAGGGCGTGGTGGGCACCTCCTTCGAGGAGCTCCAGGCCAAGTGGGCGCCCAACATCGTCGTCGGGCTGGGCCGGTTGGGTCAGCGGTCGGTCGGCGTCATCGCCAACAACCCGCTGCGGCGGGGCGGCTGCCTGGACTCGCTGAGCGCGGAGAAGGCGTCCCGTTTCGTGCGGATGTGCGACTCGTTCGGCATCCCGCTGCTGGTGCTGGTCGACGTGCCCGGCTACCTGCCCGGCGTGGGCCAGGAGTGGGACGGCGTGGTGCGGCGCGGCGCGAAGCTGCTGCACGCCTTCGGGGAGGCGGTCGTCCCCCGGGTGACCCTGGTGACCAGGAAGGCGTACGGGGGTGCCTACATCGCGATGAACGCCCGGTCGCTGGGCGCCAACACCGTCTTCGCCTGGCCGGAGGCCGAGGTCGCGGTGATGGGCGCGAAGGCGGCGGTGGGCATCCTCCACCGCAAGGCGCTGGCCGCCGCGGCGGAGGAGGACCGCGAGGAGCTGCACGAGCGGCTCGCCGTGGAACACGAGCGGATCGCCGGCGGCGTGAACCGCGCGATGGCGATCGGGGTCGTCGACGAGGTGATCGAGCCCTCCCAGACCCGACGTCGGGTCGCCGAGGCGTTGGCGGCGGCACCCGCCGCACGCGGCCGGCACGGGAACATCCCGCTCTGACCGCCGCGCGGGGTTCGTCGGCCCCGGTACGGCCGTGCCGGTGAGCCGCCCTCCGCGTTCGTGGGTGGGTGGGGCGATGCCCGGGCCGTCCCGGTGCGCGCCCGCCCTCCGCATGGCCGTCCCGCGCGCGGCCGTGGGGTGTCGGGGAACTCGGCCGACCACGCCCCCGTCTCGGCGCGCTCACGGGGGTCAGCGCACCGGGATCCCCCGCCGGACCCATCTCCTTGCCGTGGGGATCCCCTTCCACCGTCCGCCGCGAGCGGCGGGACCACGACCGCGCCCGTCCGCCTCGTCGCCGTGCTCAGCCGCAGGCGCCCGGGCTCGAACTCCCCGGGCGGCCGCTGTCGAGGCGCAGCTCGCCGCCCTCCACGACCAGCGGGTACACCACCCGCCAGTGGACGCACTCGGCGGGCATCTCGGGTGGGGCGTCGGCGAGGTCCTGACCGCTGACGAAGGTCATCAGAACCCGCAGGCTGTCCTCGGGGCCCTGTTCGACGCGGTGGACGACGACGTGGTCGTCTCGGGTCGACCGGTACCTGCTGAGCCAGTCCTCCTCGGAGGTGTCGCGGACCCGGCGTTCCACCACCGTTGTCGCCCACGAGCCGTAGTCACGCGCGTTGATGGACTCGAAGTGGGCGCTCACGAGAGCGAGGATCGCCTCGTGATCCGGATGTGCCCGCGCGTCGGGGGTCAGCTCGACCCGGACCGGGCCGTCCGGTGCGGGGGGTTCGACCGGCGAGGTGGCCTCGCCCGCTGGCGCCTCGCCCTCGTCGTCCCCCGCGTACCAGCTCCGCCCGAGAGCGCCGACGAGCGCTCCGAGCACCACGGCGATCACCGCGAGCGACACGATCAGCAGGGGAAAGCCGCTGGTCCTCCGGCCGGCTGACTGTCTGGGTGCCACCGGCAAAGGGTGTCACACGTGGCGGGCCCCCTCGATGGACGAGTCGGGGTCCGGTGGATCGTCCGCCCGCCTCGCGGCGTGGGGCGGCCTGCGGCGGCGTCGCGCGGCTGGACCGTGCCGGGTGCCTCCGTTCCTTCCGCGTCGGGCGGACCCGGACGAGGGAGTGGCGGGACGGGAACCGCTGTCGTGCTGGGGAATCCCCCGCTCGGGTGGTCCCGGGCCATCCCCGGCCGGGGGGCGTCCACATCGGGTTCTGGCGCGCTCGCGTCGGCGCGACCGGAGTAGGGAGGTGAGGTCCGCGCCGGGGAACGCGGGCAGCGTCGGACGGGACGGTCGGCGATGGCGGGGCCGCCGGCCGCCGGGGCGGCACGGGAACGGGCGCCTGGGTCCTTTCCCGCGCCACCACCGTGCGGGGCAGGACGAGGTGGCGGGGCCGGCGGTGCCAGGACGGGGACCGGTCGCGGCTCGGGCCGGTTGCCCGGTGAGGGCCGCCGGGCTCGCGCCGCCCGTGCGGACCGACGGGACGGGAGCACGCTCGGGGACGGGAGACTTGGTCGGTCACGGGGGACTGATCGGTCACGGGAGCCCGCTCGCTCCCCGCGCGGGGAGTGGGGCTCAGCCGACCCGGTGCAGCCAGCGCACGCCGGCGCCGTCGGCGGCCCGGCGGAACGGCTCCAGGGCGTCGTCCCATGCGGTGCCCAGCACCTCGCCCACCCGGTGGTTGAAGCGCTCCGGGGAATCGCTGAGCGCCGTCATGGACCTCAGCTGGTCCTCGGTGACCATGATGTCGCCGTTGGCGCTGGTCCGGGCGCGCCACAGGCCGAGGCCGGGGACGTAGCAGAACCGTTCGCCGTCCACGTGCCGACTGGGGTCCTCGGTGACCTCGAACCGGAGCATCGGCCACGCGCGCAGCGCGGTGACCAGGCGACCGGCCGTGCCGGCTGTCCCGGTCCACTCGTGCTCGGCGCGCAGCTGACCCGCGACGGCCGGCTGCGCCGTCCACCGCAGTTCCACCCGCCCACCGAGCGCGCCCGACAGCGCCCACTCGACGTGCGGGCAGACCGCGGACGGCGACGAGTGGACGTAGATGACGCCACTGGTGCTGCCACTGGTGCTCACTGCTGACCTCCGCTGCTCGACGAGGGACGTCTTCCCCTACGACCTCTTCGAGCGGGCGTTGGACCACACCGATGGCCTAACCGCTCGGTCATTCTGCACCGGACGGCGCAGTGCCCGCCACACGAACGCGATCGAGGGGCGGCGCGGCAACCCCGAACCGTCCCCCGGTCGCTTCACCCTCTGCTGGCCCGTGTACCCCGGTGGTTCACTGTCGAACCAGTGATCACGAGCACAGAGATCGGTATACCGGGCAGTAACATGAACCGTCCTCATGTCAGCGCTACCGTGAGACGGCCCGCGCGAGGTCGGGGCGGGAAAACGACGTCCGAGGAGGTGGCCGCGTGAGGCTGGTCAGACTGGGCGAACCCGTCAGCGCCGTCGGCAACGACCTGCGAGCGGCGCTCGTCGCGTGTGGAACGGGGCGCGCCCTGCTCGGCGGCGTCGGAGTCCTCGGCGGACGCCCGGCCGGTTCGGCCGGCCAGGTCGACGCCGTGCTGGTGCTGCCCAGGGCGGTCCTGGTGGTCGTCGGTGTCGACCTGCCCGAACCGGTGCGGGCACTGCGAGCCCCCCTGGACGCCCCGTGGAACCTGGACGGCACTCCCCTGCCCACCCAGGCAGGAGGACCACATCCGGCGGCCGCCGCGCGGACGCTCACCGCCGAGATCCAGTCCCGCCTGAACCGGCTACCCGGCACCGTGCCGCCCGTCCGGACCCTGATCGCGGTTGGACCGTTCGTCGAGCGGGTGGAGCAGGCCCCCGGCGACCGCGACGCGGGCGTCCGGGTGTTCCACCCCAGCCCCGCCACGGTTCTCGGAGCGGCCCGGGAGCTGGCCGACCACCCCGCGCCGTGCCAGCCAGCCGACGCCAGACGCGTCCTCGACCTGCTCTTCCCACCCGGGTCGGGTCTGGCCGCCGGCATGACCGACCTGGCCGGCCTCACGGAGGAGGACCTGGCACGCGAGGGTTTCGGGTCCGACGCGACCACGACGGGAACGACGTCGACCGGCCGGTCGGGGGTGGGGCCGACTGGCACCACGCGAGAACCCCCGCCGAGCAGCGGCCCGCACCGCCCCACCACCGGCCGCACCAGGCTGACCTGGCAGGGCTGGGCCGCCGCCGTCGTCGGGGTCGGGGTCCTCGCTGCTGGCGGAGTGGTCCTCGCCCTGTCCGGCTCGGACCAGGACGTGAACGCCGACCAGCCCGAGAGTTCGGCCGGCGAGAACACCGCCGAGTACCGCGAGGTCGCCGCCGACTCGGGCACCGGGTGCGCCGACAACGCCTTCGGGGACGTGCGGACCTGGTTGCGGGAACACGACTGCTCGACGCTCTCCCGAGGTCTCCTCGACCTCTCGGTGAACGGTCGAGCCGTCGGGGTCTCCCTCGCCGTGGCCACCTTCGCCGACGAGGACACCGCCGGTGCGTTCCAGGACCTCGTCGAGTCCCCCGGCCGAGGCGGGGTGGACGACCTGCTGCGCGACGGGCACGAGTGGCCGACCGGGCCCGACGACTTCCACGGCGCGGCCTTCGTCACCTCGCGGGAGGGGGCCGAGGTCAGGATCGCGCAGGCCGTGTGGTCCGAGGGCGGGGCGGATCCGCAGGACGCCACCCTCCAGGCCGCCGCCAGGAACGCGTTGCGGGTGAACCTCCGCTGAGCCCGCCCCCCTTCGTCCTCGGAACCCTGATCTCCGTGCCGTGCCGCCCGCTGGCCCGGCATGCCGCTCGCCGGGTCGCGCGGCGTCCACGAGAGGCGGACCCGGGTTCGGCTGCCCGGGTCAGAGACCGTAGCTCTCCAACAACCGCAGCCACACCTCGCTGATCGTGGGGTAGGCGGGAACCGCGTGCCACAGCCGGTCCAGCGGGATCTCGCCCACCACGGCCACCGTGGCGGCGTGCAGCAGCTCCGCCACGTCGTAGCCCGCGAAGGTGACCCCGACCAGCACCCGCCGCTCCTCGTCGACCACGATCTTCGCGGTGCCCCGGTAGTTCGCCGCGTGCAGTGCCGAACCACCGACGGCGATGTCCAGTTCCACCACCCGAACCGGCAGGCCCGCTCTCCGCGCCTCCTCCTCGGTGCGGCCCACGCTCGCCACCTCGGGGTCGGTGAAGACCACCTGCGGTACCGCGACGTGGTCGGCCGACGCCCGGTACCGCGTCCACGGCTCCGGCTGGTCGGCCTCGCCCACCCCGGAGGCGCGGGCGGCCACCACGTCCCCCACCACCCGGGCGTCGTACTTCCCCTGGTGGGTCAGCGGAGCTCGCCCCGTCACGTCACCGGCCGCGTACAACCAGCGGCCCGGCACCCCGTGCACGAGCCCGCTGTCGTCGACGGTCAGCGCGCCGCCCTCGGTGAGCCCCACCGAGTCCAGGCCGAGGTCCGAGGTGGCCGGCCGTCGTCCCGTCGCCACGAGCAACTGGTCGGCCGCGACCTCGCGGCCGTCCGAGAGGTGCAGGAGGATCCCTCCCCCGCTACCGCTGACCCGGTCGAGCTCCGTCCCCAGCAGCAGTTCCACCCCCGACGCCCGCAGACCCTCCGCCACCAGCTCACCGGCGAAGGGCTCGAAACGGTTCAGCACCCGCTCGCCCTTGACCACCATCACCACCTGCGAGCCCAGCGAGGCGAAGGCCTGCGCCAGTTCCGTACCGGCCACACCGCCTCCCAGCACCGCGAGGCGGTCGGGAACGGTACGGGCGCTCGTCGCGTCGCGGGTGGTCCAGGTGGGGACATCGGCCAGCCCGGGGACGGGCGGCGTGACCGGCTGGCTGCCGGTGCACAGGATCACCGCGTGGCGCGCCGACACCTCACGTCGCTCCCCACCGGTGACGACCTCCAGTTCTCGCTCACCCACCAGCCGGGCCCGTCCGCGCAGGACGGTGAGCCCGACGCCCTCCGCCCACTCGACCTGCCCCCCGTCGTCCCAGTGCGAGGTGAAGGAATCCCGGTTGGCCAGGACCTCGGCGACGTTCAGCCCGTCCCCCGCGGCCTCACGCGCTCCGGGGACCCGACGCGCCGCCGCCAACGCCTGTCCGGGGCGGAGCAACGCCTTGCTGGGCATGCACGCCCAGTAGGAGCACTCCCCGCCCAGGAGCTCCGCCTCCACGATGGCGGTGCGAAGACCACCGGCCGACGCCCGAGCGGCGGCGTTCTCCCCGACCGCCCCACCGCCGACGACCACCACGTCGAACTCGTCCCTGCCCGCTGCCATGCCCAGCACCTCTCCCCTCGACAGCCCGGCGTCGCGCGCTGGGCCTCGTCGTCGCTCGCCGGCCCCGAACGGCCGGCGCGGTCCCTCAGCCCGGCTCGCCACGCCGCTTCCGGTGCAGGACCCAGCCGAAGTCGACGACCGCGACGACCGCGAGAACGACGAGGACGACCCCGAACGCCACGAACCCGTTGAGGAGGAGCAGCACTCCCACGACCCCGCAGAACAGCACGCCGAACCCGGCCAGCCACAACCTGAGGGTCAACGCGCTGCGAGCGGGAGCCGCCCCGCCGAACCCCCCGGTCGGGTCGTGGTAGTCGTACAACCCGCGCTCGTACTCCTCCCGCGTCCGGCGCTTCCTCGAACCGTCGTCATCCCGGTGTGTCATGGTCCTCGGCTACCCGGGAGCACGGCGGTCGATACCTCCCGTAGCTCCTGGCCCCGACGCGCCGCTCCCCCGGCCGGCCGGCACGACCTGACAAGGGCACGGGGTGCGGCCCCGACCGCACGGAGGTGTGGGAGTTCGCGGAGGAACCGCCCCCTGCCCGTGACGCGGGCACCAGGAACTCGACTCACCTGTCCGGGGAGTGGGGAGCGCCCTCGGCGGCCCCGTCCGGGAAAACCGCCACGATCTCGCCGGACCCCGGGTCCCGGGGCCGGACGAACCCCTCGTTCGCCGTCACCGGCGGTGACGGATCGACGGGGATGGGCTCCTCCGCCGGCGGACGTGGCGTGGGGACCACGGGAGGCAGGTCGGCCGACCGCAGGCGAGGTGGCAACGTCAGGTAGGGGCGGAGCACCCGGCGCAGGACGGCGGCGGGGAGCAACAGGGGAACGACAGCGGCCAGTGCGGCGGCGAGCGACCCCGCCGACAGGACGTCCGGGGGGAGCAACCGGGCGGTGCGGTCGACCACGGCACGCCGGAAGGGGAGCGCCGCCAGGTAGAGCACGGTCATGAACAGCAGCATCCCGAGCACCGCTCGGTGCACCGCCGCGTGGTAGCCCAGTCCCTCGGCGGACACCATCACCGCGACCCACCCGAGCAAGGCGGAGAACTGCGCCCGCCGGGTCGTCGCGGCCCAGGCCACCCCCGCCAACCAGCCCAGGGTTCGCAGCAGCGGCGCCCTGGAGTCCTCCGCCAGCCACCCGCGCACCGCCGAGGACACCCCACCCAGATCGGCGCCCAGACCGGCCAGGGCAGCCTCCGGCACCCGCAGCGGACTCCAGCCGTCGCCGACGAGGTAGTGACCCACGATCCAGGCCAGGGTCCAGGCCGAGATCAGCAGGGCGAGGGCGAGGTGCCAGGGCGGGCGGCGCAGGGCGATGCGGAACAGTCGAAGGACATCCTGCCGGCTCGACCACATGGCTTTCCTCCCCCTCACCCCGCCCGTCGGTCACCTGGGCGCTGTGATCGATAGTGGCCCTGCGGGGCGAGGTTGGGAAGGCACTCAGCCGACCGGCGGCGCGGCCGCCAACATGGTCACCGAGAGTGATCGCGGGCGTGGGTGGGAAGCCGTCGCACGGCATCCGGGGCCGGCGGCACGCGCCCGCGACACGCGCGCGGAACAGCGATCACGGGCCGGCCTCACCGCTCCCGGGCGCGCGGCCCGGGTGGGCTCGGCGTCCGAGTCCCCGGCCGCGTCCCCACCACCGGGTGGGTGTCGGGAGGAGGCCCGGCGTCCCCGGCCCCGGAGAACCCCTGTCACGGCAGGAGGACGAGGTCCCCCGGAACCACCGACGACTGCTCACACCTTCGGGTATTTCGCCTGGCAGAACCACCCCGCGGGTACTCCAATCAGAGTAGTCGTCTGGAGGTGGCAAACATGACCAGTGACGTGCAGGACATCAGGGAGCTTCCCGGCCGGACCGTCTACGGGGCGGACGGTCAGAAGATCGGCAAGGTCGCGCAGGTCTGGTTGGACGGCCCATCCGGCGAACCTTCCTGGCTGACGGTGCACACCGGCCTCTTCGGCATGCACGAGATCTTCGTGCCGATGGCCGGGATGCACATGACCGAGAACGGCGGCATCGAGGTGCGCTACAGCAAGAACCAGGTCAAGGACGCGCCCCATGTCTCCCCGGAGCGCGGCGAGCTGCCCTTCGAGGAGGAGCGCAGGCTGTACGACTACTACGGCCTGCCGCGACAGCGGGAGAGCGGCGAGCAGCTGTCCGGCGCCGAGGAACGGACCGCGACGTCGCAGGACACGGCCACCGAGCCGCCAGGACCCGTCCACGCGCCCACCCCGCCCCAGCAACGCTCCGAGAGCGGCGAGGTCGCCGCAACACCCCCCGTCGGGCCGCCGCCCCCTGGGGAGGCCACCGCCGGCGAACCGCTCCAGACGCCGAGCCAGCGGCCAGCCGAGGCGTCCGCGGCCGGAGCGACCACCCCACCACCGCCGCCCGCCGCCGACGCCATGGCGCAGGCCGCTGACATGCCGCTGGCCACGAACCGGGCCGAGACGTGGCCGGAGCGCAGCACCGAACGGACCGCACCCACCCCGACCGTCGCCCCGCCACCGCCGGTCACTACCGACGCCCCCGGCACGCCCGTCGACCCGGGGGCCGTCACGGCACCCGTGCCGGTCGAGGAGGCGACCGGTAGGGAACAGGCACCGTTGACCACCGACGAGGAAAGCACCATGACCCGCTTCGAGGAGCGGCTCCTGGTGCGGACCGAACGGGTACGGGTCGGACGCGCCCGGCTGCGCAAGTACGTGGTCAACGAGACCGTGCAGGTCAACGTGTCGCTCAAACGGGAACGCGCCCGCCTGCGGACCGAGGCCGTGTCGGAGACCGAGCGAGCGGCCTACGGAGAGCACCTGGACCTCGGGGAGGAGGAACAGGAGATCGTGCTCTACGAGGAGCGGCCGGTCATCTCCCGCGAGATCGTGCCCGTCGAGCGCGTGCGGTTGGCCAGTGAGGTCTACCTGGAGGAGGAGACCATCACCGAACGCGTGCGCGCCGAGCGGATCGAGGTGGAGGAGGAGACCACGGAGACCCGCCCACGCTGACCCCGGGACGGGGCCCGTCCGCCTGATGCTGGGACGGGTCCCGCAAAGGCCAGTCGGAACGGCTCCTCCACCCGAGGGCGCGAGGAACACGAGGCGCGAGCTGGCTCCGGTCGCTGTTCAGGGGATCACCCGCCCGTCGGCCCTCGCCGAGCGGGAACCAGCAGCCGAACACAGCGGTCTCGGGTGCCTGTCACACCTCGCCGATGCCCCCGCTCACCTCCTGCGCCAGTGCGGAAGGCAGGCTTCGGTTCGCACCCGCGTCCCACCCCTACCGTGAGCCCCCGGCCTCGTCACCGAAGTGGACCAGCCTCCCAGGGCGGTGAGGCTCGCCAACCACCGCCCGCGAGGTCACCTCCGCCCGCCCCGCTCCACTCCTGCGCACGCGCGTCGCGCACCCCGTACGGGACATCGACCAGCGGCCGCGCCGCAACCACCGGAACAACCCGGGCAGTGGCACCGTTACCCCTCGCGCCGCGGACGGCGCCACCCCCACCAGTCTCGGACAAGCCGACGATCGGCGGGACTACCGCGCCTCACGCGGCAGTTCTGGTTCGAGGACTCCGGCCACCCGCTCAGCGGACTCACACGCCTCCTCCCGAGACTCCGTGAAGCTGACCACGACCGTCGCGTGGGCTGATTCCCCGAGTTCCATCGAGATCTGGCACTTGTTCGGCTCACGGTCGTCAGTGATCAACAGCGCGCGTAGCGGACCAACCTGGTATTCGGTCAGGTTGTAGTCGGTCAGGTTGAGCTCGTCCAAAGCTCGATCAACGCGAATGTTGATAGACAACAGCGGGGTCTCCAACGGCGCCACCGTATAACTACACGCATAAATAACGCCGACGTCTTCGAAGTCAGCAGTAGAAGGGTCGAACCCCAGGTCAGCAACTTGCTCGGCGTCGAGGACCTCGCAAGGCAGCACGCTCGCCAACTCCTCCTCAGACGACGGCCCATCTTCAACAGCCCTACCCGCCGTATCAGAACTACCTGGAACCGGCGTGGGGACGGAGAGAGCTTGCCCAGGGGTTTCCGAGGTGCAGCCCGTCACAACGGCGAGCAGGGCAACACCAGCAGTAGCCACAGCACAGCGATGACGGGGTGTCCAACCGATCATGGAAGGTCGTCTCCGGTGTTGGTCAGCAGGGTAGCGTTCTCAGCATCCCGATTCTGGGTGTTACGGGCGGAAGCCCTGATCGCTGCGGCAAGGTCCTCGAGCGCCTTGATGTAGAGCACGAGGTTCTCCCTGGCCGAAGTAGGCGTGCCCATCGCTGTCACCCGGTCCTGCTTGGCCATCGTCAA
The DNA here is from genome assembly GCF_000429185.2 of Actinoalloteichus caeruleus DSM 43889. Classification (GTDB taxonomy): domain Bacteria; phylum Actinomycetota; class Actinomycetes; order Mycobacteriales; family Pseudonocardiaceae; genus Actinoalloteichus_B; species Actinoalloteichus_B caeruleus. Next base: position 3,027,514 of record NZ_AUBJ02000001.1, read on the forward strand.
CGCCACCGGACTGGAACCAAGCCGAACGTCCTGCTCCAGAAACTCGAAGTACCTGAGCCGCTTGCGGGCTCGGACGGCGATGGCGTCGATCTTGGCGGCCATGCTCTCGGCGCTCTCGGGGTCGATCAGACCTTGCCCGCCGCGGCCGCCGCGCCGAACGCCGCGACACTGCCCGTCATCTTCGCCGTCGAGGGAAACGCGGAACCGACACCGCCGCCGTCGCTCTCGATGTGCACACTGCCTCCCACATCCTCCGCCACGGACCGACCTCAGCCGGTACGCCGCACCGGCCAACGCTACCAACGGCGACGCCACGAACCAGCGGGAATCGGCGCACCTGTGCCGAACGGAGCAGCAACGCCGAACAGCAGAGCGCGAACCCGAACGAAGTCCGCCACCACGGCCCCCGACCCACCCGCCACCACCCTCGAGAGCGACGCGATCTCTGGTGACAGCTGGTCCGTTCTCACGCACCTACCGACACCCGTGTCCGAACCGGAAGCATCGAACGACCATGACGAACAGGCCAGGCCCATCGGAAGGCACGACCTGGCACCCGTCCGACACGGGTGCGCCGACGGACCGGTTCCCCCTCCCACCGCCCCCACCAACCCGCTTCCACATCTCCCGCAGATCCAGCAGAAGGCACCAAACAGCGTCTGCCCTCGACCGTGGCTGAGGCAGCTCAGCCAACCACACCGCTGCCTCTCGCACCCTCGCGATCAGTGCCACCCCACTCCCTCCGGAGGGTAGGCTCACCGCGCCTCACGGGGCAGTTCTGGTTCAAGGACTTCAGCGACCCGCTCAGCGGACTCACACGCCTCCTCCCGCGACTCCGTGAGGCTGACTATTACAGTAGCGTGGGCTGATTCCCCGAGTTCCATCGAAATCTGACACTTGTTCGGCTCACGGTCGTCAGTAATCAACAGTGCACGCAACGGACCAACCTGGTAATCTACGAAGTTGAAGTTGGTCAGATTCAGATCATCCAAAGCCTGGTTCGCGCCGATGTTGATAGACAACAGCGGGTACTCCAACGGCGCCGCCATGTAATGGCACATGAAAATGAGGCCAGCGTCTTCGAAGTCAGCAGTCGAGGGGTCGTACCCCAGGTCCGTAACTTGAACAGGGTCGAGCACCTCACAAGGCAGCACTCTGGCCAACTCATCGAAAGAAGACCCATCCTCGACCGAGGATGTGCCCGCTGTATCAGAACTACCTGGAACCGGCGTGGGGACGGAGAGCGCTTGCCCAGGGGTTTCCGAGGTGCAGCCCGTCACAACGGCGAGCAGGGCAACACCAGCAGTAGCCACAGCACAACGATGACGGGGTGTCCAACCGATCATGGAAGGTCGTCTCCGGTGTTGGTCAGCAGGGTAGCGTTCTCAGCATCCCGATTCTGGGTGTTACGGGCGGAAGCCCTGATGGCCGCGGCAAGGTCCTCGAGCGCCTTAATGTAGAGCACGAGGTTCTCCCTGGCCGAAGTAGGCGTGCCCATCGCCGTCACCAGGTCCTGCTCGGCCATCGTCAACGCCGCCGGGCTGGAACCAAGACGAACGCCCTGCTCCAAAACGTCGAAGTGCCTGAGTCGCTTGTTCGCACGAACGGCGATCGCGTCGATTTTGGCGGCCATGCTCTCGGCGCTCTCCGGGTCGATCGAGACCTTGCCCGCCGCAGCGGCCGCGCCGAACGCCGCGATGCTGCCCGTCATCTTCGCCGTCGAGGGGACCGCGGAACCAGCACCGCCGCCGTCGCTCTCGATGTGCACGCTGCCTCCCACATCCTCCTCGCGGACCGACCTCAGCCGGTACGCCGCACCGGCCAACGCTACCAACGGCGGCACCACGAACCGGAGAAAATCGGTTCACCTCCGCCGAACGGAGCAGGGACGGGCGAACAGCGCACCCAGATCAAGCGCAATCCTCCCGGCCACCCGGACCGAGAGACCGCCCCCCACCAGCCGGCATCACCGTCGCGGTGATGACGTGGCTCTCCAGCACCACAAGGAGCACGCACCCGAAAGGAGCGGAGACGCCGAACCGCGTGCCGCTCGAGCAAGGGTCCTCAGGAAGCACTGCCGCCCTCGGCCGACATCCAACAACAGTCATGCCCCCACAGCACAGGGGTAGCCCGGTTCGAACACCCCGTTGCCTTGCGTGTCCTTACCCTCAGTGCCGCCCACGACTCCACCAGCCCGACGGGGAATCACGGCGTCTCGCGGGGCAGTTCGGGCTCCACGGCAGCAGCCAGCCGCTCTACTGCCTCACACGCCGCTTCCCGTGAGTCGGTGAACATCACGCGAACCGTGGCGTGGGCGTTTTCCCCGAGTTCCATCGAAATCTGGCACTTGTTCGGATCACGGTCGTCCGTGATCAACAGTGCTCGCAGTGGGCCGACCTGGTGATCAATCGCGTTGAAGTTGGTCAGATTCAGCTCATCCAATGACTGGTCCACGCCGATGTTGATAGACATCAAAGGACGCTCCGAAGGAGCCGGCCTGTACTGACAAAGGTTGAGAATGCCGACATCATCGAACTGGGCAGTCGAGGGGTCAAACCCCAAGTCGATTATCTGATCGTCAGCAAGAATACCACAGGGCAAGATGGCCGCCAACTCATCGTCGAAGTTCGCCCCGGCCTCGACAGGGGATGCGTCCGCCGGATGAGGACTATTCGGCGCCGATTCGGAGGCAGAAAGAGCTTTCCCAGGGATTTCCGAGGTGCAGCCCGCCACAACCACGAGCATGGCAACAACTCCCATAACACCCGCAGCTGAATTCTGACGGCGTGTCCAACCGGTCATACGAGGTCGTCTCCGATATTGGTAAGCCGGGTGGCGTTCTCAGCATCCCGACCTCGGGTGTTACGGGCGGAAGCCCTGATGGCCGCGGCGAGATCCTCGAGTGCTTTGATGTAGAGCACGAGGTTCTCCTTAGCCGAGGTGGGCGTGCCCACTGCCGTCACCAGGTCCTGCTCGGCCATAGTCAAAGCTACTGGACTGGAACCGAGACGAACGCCCTGCTCCAAAATCTCGAATCTGCCAAGACGCTCCTCGGCGCGTGCCGCGATCGCGTCGATTTTGGCGGCCATGCTCTCGGCGCTCTCGGGGTCGATCGAGACCTTGCCCGCCGCAGCGGCCGCGCCGAACGCCGCGATGCTGCCCGTCATCTTCGCCGTCGAGGGAAACGCGGAACCGGCACCGCCGCCGTCGCTCTCGATGTGCACACTGCCTCCCACATCCTCCTCGCGGACCGACCTCAGCCGGTACGCCGCACCGGCCAACGCTACCAACGGCGACGCCACGAACCAGCGGGAATCGGCGCACCTGCGCCGAACGGAGCAGCAACGCCGAACAGCAAGGAGCGGAGACGCCAAACCGTGTGCCGCGAAGACCCGGGCCCGCAGGAGGCACGGCCGCCCTTGGCCCGCACGGGTGTGCCGACGGACGGTTCCCCCTTCGCACCATCCGTCGGCCCCTTCCCACACCCTCACCCCTCGCCCCGACGCCTTTCCGCTGTCGGGGCCGTGGTCGTGTCGGACGTCCCGTCGCCGCCCACCCCCCGGTGGGACAGCGGGTCCGCCGGCACGACCGGGGCCCGGCACCCCGGGGTGACCGACCCCTCGTACGGCCACCCCGGAAGCAGACGCCGGTTCGACAGGGCGGTGGTCCTCCTCCCCCGGAGGACCCGCCCGGTCACCGCGCCGTCAGGCCGCGACCGGTGCCGTGCGGGTTTCGCCCCACCCCCTGTGGGGGCGAAACCCTCGGCTCCCTCGCAGGCCCGGCTTCCCGGCCTGACGTGATCAATGGTGGCGTCCGCGATCTTCTGGGGGCAGCGTGAAGGCCCTTCATTCGGGCTGTGTAGTCCTACGCATCCGGGTCTGGGGGCGGTCACCGGGGTCGCCGTGCGGAGTCCGGGCGGTGTTGTCACCGTAGACCGCCGAACGGCGGAACGGGGCCAGGCGCGCGGGCTCGTCCAGGAGGACGCACCGCCGGGACGTGGAGGACGGCGGACGTGGCAGGGCCCCGTTCCCTGGACGGGAACGGGGCCCTTCGGGTCTCCTGGCGGCGGTGGTCGTCGCGCGACGGTCTAGATCGCCTCGGAGTCGCGTTCGCCGGTGCGGACCCGCACGACGGTCTCCACGGGTGTCACCCAGACCTTGCCGTCGCCGACCTCACCGGTGCGTGCCGCTTCGACCACGGTCCTGATGACGTCCTCGGTCCTGGTCTCGTCGACCAGCACCTCCACCCGGAGCTTGGTGATGTAGTCGACGGCGTACCCCGCACCCCGGTACACCTCGGTGCGGCCCTTCTGCCGGCCGTAGCCGCGCGCCTCGCTCACGGTCATGCCGAGCACGCCGAGGCGGTCGAGGCCCGCCCTGATGTCGTCCAGCGCGGCCGAGCGGACGATGGCGGTGACCAGCCTCATCGGGAACTCCTCTCGGCGATCACCGGGCCGTCGGTGGAGCCCGAGGGTGCTGCTCCAGGGGACTCGGTCCGGCTCGCGGTCGCGGGTCCGGCCAGCGCGTACGCGCTCTCGGCGTGTTCGGTGCGGTCGACGCCGAGGTCCTCGTCCTCCGGCTTGGCGCGGAACCCGATCGTCGCCTTGATGGCGAGTGCGAGCAGGAGGCTCACGACGAACGAGAAGGCCAGGACCGCGAGGGCGCCGACGGTCTGCCGCCAGAGCAGGTCGAGGCCACCGCCGTAGAACAGCCCGGCGACTCCGCCCGCCTCCTCCGAGGCGAGGAGGCCGATCATGACGGTGCCGATCATGCCGCCGACCAGGTGGACGCCGACGACGTCGAGCGAGTCGTCGTACCCCAGCCGGTACTTCAGACCGATGGCGAGCGCGCACACGGCGCCGGCGAGGACACCCAGGGCCACCGCGCCCACCGGGCTGACCGAGGCGCCGGCTGGGGTGATCGCCACCAGACCGGCGACGATGCCCGAGGCGGCGCCGAGGGTGGTGGCGTGGCCGTCGCGAATCCGTTCGACCAGCAGCCAACCGAGGATCGCGGCTCCCGTGGCGACCAGCGTGTTCACCATGACGAGTCCGGCGGTGGCGTCGGCGGCCAACGCGGAACCCGCGTTGAAGCCGAACCAGCCGAACCAGAGCAGGGCGGCGCCGAGGACGACGAACGGCAGGTTGTGCGGTCGCCCGGGGTCCTGCGGCCAGTTGCGGCGGCGGCCGAGCACGAGCGCCAGGGCGAGTGCGGCGGCCCCGGCGTTGATGTGGACGGCGGTCCCACCGGCGAAGTCGATGGCCTCCAGGCTGTTGGCGATCCACCCGCCGACGTAGCCGGTCTCCTCGTCGTCGAAGGAGAAGACCCAGTGCGCGGCCGGGAAGTAGACCAGGGTCGCCCACAGGCCGGCGAAGACCAGCCAGGGGCCGAACCGGGCGCGGTCGGCGATGGCGCCGGAGATCAACGCCACCGTGATGATCGCGAACATCGCCTGGAAGGCGACGAACACGATGGTGGGGATCGAGCCGGACATGGCCGATCCGTCGATGAGACCACGGAGCCCGAGGAACTCGGTGGGGTCACCGAGCAGGCCACCGCCGACGTCCTGCCCGAACGCGATGGAGTAGCCGTAGAGAACCCACAGCACGCCCACGACGGCCATGCTCCCCAGGCTCATCATGATCATGTTGAGCACGCTCTTCGCGCGGACCATCCCGCCGTAGAAGAACGCCAGGCCGGGCGTCATCAGCATTACCAGGGCAGCGCTGGTGAGCACCCACGCGGCATCGCCACTATCCATGTCGCCTCCATTAGACCGAACTGGCGCGAGCATTGATGCCGGCTATTTCCGTCGTCGTCCCTGGAGGTTTCGGCGCCGTGAAGTGTGAATGTTCCTCGTTACGACGGCGTGTCCCCTGATCGTCTTCCTCCGGGCGTCGATCTCCGCCGCGCGGGGGCGGGGCACGCGACGGGGCGGGAGCGCCCCGCGCTCCCGCCCCGCGACCTGGTACCCGGTTTCACCTGGGGTTCCCCGTGGGTCAGACGGCCCAGTAGTACCCGCCACCGCCGTAGGAGTACTCCACCCTGCTGTCCACGTGGGTGAAGGTCGAGTACCGGATAATTCCGGAGAAACCGGACGTCTGCGCGTAGCCGATGACCTGGCTGACGGAGCGTCCGCTCACCACGATGTCCGCGGCGATGCCGTAGGTGTGCTGGCTGTTGGCCGCGCCACCGACGGCCGAGTTGTGCGACCGGCTGCGGAAACCGGAATTGATCGTGATGGGCCGGTCACCCGCCTTCTTGCGGATCGCTTCCAGCTTGTACATCAGCCGCCGGACGTTCTCCCGAACGGTGGATGCCCCGACGTTCCCGCCGCTGAACCCGGCCCCGTCCTTCGAGTGGAACTCGGAGAAGTTGAAGTGCCGGGTGGAGCCGTCCGAGGCCTCGAGCCAGTTCAGCTGGGCCTGGGTCGCCGGGCCGACGATGCCGTCCGACGCGAGGCCGTATGCCGACTGGAAGCGGCGGACCGCCCCCTCCGTCGCCGGGCCGAACTGACCGTCGATCGCGATGTGGGTGCGGGAGGAGCTGCCCGCGGCCCATCCCGCGACGCGGATCTGGAGTTCGCGGACGTCGGCGCCGCTGTCCCCCACCCGCAGTGTTCTCGTCCAGTTGTAGGCGTGCGCCTCCGGCGCCGTGGCCACCGACACGGTGCCGGTGAACAGGGTCAACGCCAGCAGCGCGACCGCGACCCGCCCCAGTATTCGCAACATTCGTCCGTCCTCCGTCGTGAGGTTGGACCGCCGTCACCCAGCCGGTGCCGGCGGGTGGACCAACACTGCACACCTGTTCCCGGTAAGGACAGACCGGACGGCGAGAATTCACGGTGAGATCACCGATTCGGCGGAGTAGTCACCACGGACGGAGTAGGGACACCCGGCAGATGACGGAACGCCGTGCCACCGCACGGCGTCAGCGGTTCACCGGAGGATGACGCGCTGCTCCTCAGCCACTCGCTGGAGGGCGACACCGGTGGAGGGGCCCGCGACCGCCTCCACCGGTGTCGTCATCGCTCAGTCGAGCAGCGCACGCACGAAAGCGCCGGGTTCGAAGGGCGCGAGGTCGTCCGGCCCCTCACCGAGGCCGACCAACTTGACCGGGACGCCCAACTCCCGCTGGACCTGGAAGACGATCCCGCCCTTCGCCGTGCCGTCGAGTTTGGTGAGCACGATCCCGGTGACGTCGACGACCTCGGAGAACACCCTGGCCTGCACCAGCCCGTTCTGACCGGTGGTCGCGTCGAGCACCAACAGCACCTCGTCGACCTCGGCCTGCTTCTCCACGACCCGCTTGACCTTGCCCAGCTCGTCCATCAGCCCGGTCTTGGTGTGCAACCGGCCCGCGGTGTCGACGAGGACGGCGTCGGCCTCCCGCTCGATGCCCTGGCGCACGGCGTCGTAGGCCACGCTGGCGGGATCGGCCCCCTCACGTCCCCGGACGACGACGGACCCGACCCGTTCCGCCCAGGTGGCGAGCTGGTCCGCCGCGGCGGCCCGGAAGGTGTCCGCCGCGCCGAGCAGGACCTGACGCCCGTCGGCGACGAGGACCCTGGCGAGCTTGCCTGTCGTGGTGGTCTTGCCCGTGCCGTTGACCCCCACCACGAGGACCACGGCCGGCCGCCCGCTGTGCGGCAGCGCGCGAACGGACCGTTCCCAGCCCGGCTGGAGGGCCTCGACCAGCACCTCGGACAGCATTCGCCGCACCTGGTCGGCGTCGCGCACCCCGCTGGTCGCGATCCTGGCGCGCAGCTTCTCCACGATCTCGGCGGTGGCGGAGGCCCCCAGGTCGGCCAGCAGCAGCGTGTCCTCGACGTCGGTCCAGGAGTCCTCGTCGAGATCACCGGCGCCGAGCAGGCCGAGCAGGCTCTGCCCGAGGGTGGACCGCGACCGGGACAGGCGTCCTCGGAGCCGCTCCAGTCGGCCGGTGGTGGGTGCGATGGGCTCGGTGGGAGCCGAGGGCTCCTCCGGCTCGGTGACGGAGGTCTCGGCCGGGGGACCGGGGGGGACGGCGGCTCGACCGCCGGTGGCGTCGTGCTCGGCGGTTCGGGGGCACGGCGCGGTGGGATGTCCGTGGTGGTCCCGGGGTCGGTGGTCGCCTGGTCACCGTCCTCCGGGAGCTCGACATCCACCACGTCCCGGCGGGCGGTGTCGCGGGGAACCGAGGCGTCGTCGCCGACCCCGGGTTGGCCGTCGGTCTCCGTCCGCTCGGTCACCGGGTGCTCGGCGGCCTCGCTGGGCGCCTCCGCCGTGGGCGGTGGCGTCGGCGGCCGTTCCTGGTCGGTGGCGGGAGCCGTGGCCGGGCGGTCCGGGGACTCCGTCGTCGGCGGGGCCGCCGAGCCCGAGGACAGGCTCACTCCCCCGCCGGCCTGGTACCCGCCGCCCCGCGCGCCCGGGCGGCCCTGATCGAGCTCCTCGGAACGCCGGGCTTCCTCGCGCAGGCTGATGCGCCTTCGGCGTGCCAGGAGCAGACCGGTCACCAGCGCGACGACCAGCACCACGGCAACAGCGGCAATGATCCAGATCAGGGTGGTTGACACCGCCCCATCCTCGCACTGGACGCACGTCACCCGCCGCACGGTCGGGGGCGGGGTGGGTGTGGTGGGCCGGGGGCCGGGGGCCATCAGGCCGGAAGCCCCGCCCGGGGTTCACCTACCGCGATCAACCACTTGCGCGAAGCAGCGAAGTGCTCTAGACCACATCAGGTGAAGAGTTCTCGGGTGGTCGGGTTGATCTCGGGGACGTCGATGGACGCCGTCGACGTCGCGGTGGTCGACCTCGCCCTGTCCGGGGACGCGGTGCGGCTGGACACCCTGGGGACCGACGCGGTCGAGTACCCCCCGCGGCTTCGTGCGCGCCTGGCTGCGGCCCTCCCGCCCGGCCGGTGCGACACGGCCGAACTCTGCCAGCTGGACACGGAGGTCGGGCAGGCCTTCGCCGCCGCCGCGCGACATGGCCTCGCCCGGTGGGGAGGCGGCGCGGCCGGGCTGGTCGGCTCACTCGGGCAGACGATCTACCACTGGGTGGACGGGGGCCGCTGTCGCGGGACGTTGCAGATCGGGCAGCCAGCCTGGATCGCCGAGGCCACGGGCCTTCCGGTGATCTCCGACCTCCGTGCCAGGGATGTCGCGGCAGGGGGGCACGGTGCGCCGCTGGCGGCCCTGCTGGACTCGTGGTGGTTGGCGGCCGTGTCGGCCGGCTCCGACCAGCCACCCAGCCGAGGGACCACGGTCGCGCTGAACCTCGGTGGGATCGCCAACATCACCGTGGCCTCGGGCCCGGACGTCGTCGCCTACGACACCGGCCCGGCGAACGCACTGCTGGACGCGGCGTGCCTCGAGTTGACGCGGGGCCGGCACGACCACGACCCGGGGGGAACCCTGGCGGCGGACGGCAGGGTGCTGGACGGGCTGCTCGACCGGCTGCTGGCCGATCCCTACTACGCGGCCCCGCCGCCGAAGTCGACCGGCAAGGAGTACTTCAACGGCGACTACCTGCGCACCGCGCTCGCCTCGTGGTGGGGGGACCGCCCTGATGACGGGCGGCCCGGGACCGCTGACCTGCTGGCCACCCTGGTCGAGCTGACGGCTCGCACCGTCGCGGACGCGTGCGCGCGGCACCGGGCGGACCGGGTGGTGGTCTCGGGCGGCGGCGTCGGCAACCGCACCCTGATGTCCGCCCTGGCCAGGGCCGTCGCACCCGCCGAGGTGGTCACCGCCGAGGCTCTCGGTCTCCCCTCCGACGGCAAGGAAGCCTGCCTCGCGGCGCTTCTCGGGTTCCTCGGCTGGCACGGCCTCCCAGCCAACCTGCCGTCGGCCACCGGTGCCTCCGGTCCGAGGCTGCTCGGGTCCATCACCCCGGGTGCGGACCCGTTGACCCTGCCCCAACCACACCCCCAGCGGCCCCGACGCCTCCTACTCGGTGAGGTCGACCGGCAGCTCCCCACCGCGATCTGATCGGGAGGCACCGTGCACACCCTGGACCTTGCCGTCATCGTCGGATACCTGCTGCTGATGCCGGTGCTCGGCGTCCTGTTGGCGGGCAGGCAACGCTCATCCTCCGACTACTTCGTGGGTGGCCGGAACCTGCCCTGGTGGGCCGTGTGCTTCTCGGTGGTGGCCACCGAGACGTCCGCGCTGACGGTCATCAGCGTGCCGACCGTCGCGTACCTGGGGTCCTTCACCTACCTGCAGTTGGCGATCGGTTATCTGATCGGTCGCATCGTGGTGGCCTTCGTGCTGCTGCCCCGCTACTTCCGGGGGAACCTGGTCAGCGCCTACGCCTTCCTGGGGAAGCGCTTCGGCGGCGGGCTCCAGGGCGCGACCTCGGTGACCTTCCTGGTGACCCGGCTGCTGGCGGACGGGGTGCGCCTGTTCGCCACCGCGATCCCGGTCAAGATCCTCCTGGCGACCTTCGGCGTGGAGGCCGAGTTCTGGCAGATCATCCTCGGCCTGTCCCTGTTCACCGTCGTCTACACCTACCTCGGCGGGATCAGGGCCGTGATCTGGGTGGACCTCGTGCAGATGGCCCTCTACACGGCGGGCGGGTTCGTCGCGGTGGCGCTGCTCGCCGGTCGGCTGCCGGACGGGTGGTTCTCGGGGCTGGTGGAGGCGGGCAAGCTCCAGTTCCTCGACTTCGGCTCGCACGTCCTGACCAACCAGTACGCCTTCGTCACCGCGGTCCTGGGCGGGGCGGTGTTCGCGATGGCCTCCCACGGCGCGGACCAGTTGATGGTGCAGCGGCTGCTCGCCTGCCGCGACGTCCGCGACTCCCAGCGCGCCCTGATCGTCAGCGGCGTCGTGGTGTTCTTCCAGTTCGCCCTGTTCCTGCTGGTCGGGGCCATGATGTGGATGTTCTACCGTGGCGCGGCGCCGGCCGAGCTCGGCATGGCCACCAACGACGACCTGTTCCCCACCTTCGTCATCACCGAGTTCCCGCCCGGCCTGTCGGGGTTGTTCGTCGCCGGCATCCTCGCCGCCGCGATGAGCACCCTGTCCTCGTCGCTGAACTCGTTGTCCACCTCGACGGTGAGCGATCTCTACCAACGGTTCAGCCGGCGACCGCTGGCGGACTCCGTGATCCTGCGGCACGGCAGGATCTGGACGCTGGTGTGGGCGCTGGTCTTCGTCGTCTTCGCCTCGCTGTTCACGGGAACGGACAACCCCGTGGTCGAGATGGGCCTGAGCATCGCGAGCTACACCTACGGGGCGCTCCTCGGCGCCTTCCTGCTGGGGCTGCTGGTGAAGCGGGCCCGTCAGGGCGACGCGCTGGTCGCCTTCGGTTGCACTGTCGTGGGGGTACTGCTGATCGCCTTCGGGGTGAAGATCCCGGTCGGGGGAGAGGACCTGGCGCTGGCCTTCCCGTGGTACACGCCGCTGGGCGTGCTCATCACCCTGGTGGTGGGTGGCCTGCTGTCGTTGCGGCACCGCGACGACGTCCCCGCTCCCGCCTCCGGCGACGACGACCCGGTCTCGCCCGACGGCGGAACGGGGACCCGCCCCCGGGTGTCGGACGCCGACACGGCGGGTACCTCCTCCTGACGGGACGATCGGGGTGGGGCCGCGCGGGAGCGACGGGAAGGGGTGGCACGGCGTGGACATCGAGGTGCGGGACGTGTGGGAACGATCGCGTTACGAGGTCCTCGTGGACGGGAGGCCCGGCGGCTTCCTCGACTACCAGCGGGAACCCGGGTTGTTGGTCCTCACCCACGCCGAGGTGCGACCGGAACTCGGCGGCCGAGGCGTCGGTGGGGAGCTGACCAGGCGCGCGCTCGACGACATCCGGGGCCGGGGCCTCGCCGTGCGCCCGCGGTGCCCCTTCGTGGAGCAGTGGATCCGTCGGCACCCCGAGTACGGGGACCTGGTCGCGGGCGGGTGAGGTCTGGCGGCTCTCACGGGCCGCGCAGCAGGTCCAGGCCGCCGCGCAGGTGCCCGAGCAGTTCCTCCCGCTGGTGGGAGGTGAACACCACGCTGATCTCGTCGTCGCCCGGTGCGAGGGTGAGCGTGACCGCGCGGCCGTCGGCCGGGCGCGTGACCCGCATCCGCATGACGCCGTGAAGATCGTGCGTGCCCGTGACATCGCTCGGTGCGGGTCCGGCGGTGTCCGCCACCGCGTCGATCAGTCCAGTGACACCTGATCGGTTCAGAAGGATGGAGAATCGCGCGGTGGATGCCAAACGTAAGAACAGTCCACGTCTGTCCTCACTCAACTCCACCTGATTGGTGCAAGGACCACTGCGAATATCACTGCCTGTCACACGTCGGTAGAAAGTGAAGGTGCGCGTCTCAGCCATTCGCATGATGCCTGTCACCTCTTCTGGTTACTGACCTAGTCAGTACCGCGAGCCGCGCAGCCGACCCTCTAATGTGGTGGCGCGTCGAACGGGACCGACGGGTGACGCGCAACGCGGGATCGCGGTTGTCGACCACCCCGCGAATGCGGCGCACCCGGCACCGACCTACCATCCCGTGAAATTTTCAACCAGACAAGAGCCCAACGGACACTTTCGATGGTTTCACCCGAACGAGTAACGCGATGGGGTCCCACCCCTCCGTAGAGTCCAGTAGGAGCGGGGCTTGATCATTCGTAGGGGTGACAAAGGAGGCACGGGTGACCCAACGTGGCAACCCGACCGCACGGAGGCGCCAACTCGCCCGGGAGTTACGGCGACTCCGCGAGCAGGCCAGGCTCACCCTGGAGGCCGCGTCGCCGCTGCTGAACTTCTCCCCGGCGAAGCTGTCCAAACTGGAACGCGCCCAGCAGGCGGCCCACCCCAACGACGTCACGGTGATGCTCGCGGCTTACGGCGTGACGGGCGACCGCGCCATCTCCCTGGTCGAGCTCGCGAAGGAGGGCCGGCGGAAAGGGTGGTGGGAGATCTACGGCGACGCCGTGATCGACTGGTTCGAATCGTACATCGGGCTGGAATCCGACGCGTCCGAGATCCGCACCTTCGAGATCGACCTCATCCCCGGGCTGCTCCAGGCCGAGGACTACGCGCGGGAGGTGATCCAGGCCTGGCGCTCGGACATCGACGTGGACACCATCGAGCGCCGCGCCAAGCTCCGCGCCGCACGGCAGTCCCGGCTCAGCGAGGAGGACCCGCTCGCGCTGCACGCGATCGTCGGGGAGGCCGCGTTGCGGCAGCTGATCGGCGGTGCGAAGGTGATGGCGCGTCAGCTGGAAGGGCTCCTGGAGAAGGCTGAGCTGGACAACGTCACCATCCAGGTGCTGCCGTTCAGCGCCGGAGTGCACTCCTCCCTCGGCACGGCCTTCACCACTCTGTCCTTCCCCGACGACGAAGGCGATGTCGTGTACCTGGAGACCCTGAGCAAGGGGCTCTACATCGAGGTCGCCGAGGACGTGGCGCGGTACAACGAGATCTTCGACCACCTTCGCGACACGGCGCTGTCGCCCGGGGACTCCGCGAGCCTGATCCAACGTCTGATCGACGAGTTCCTGGAAGGCTAGCTCGTGTGGCGGGGCGGCCTCGGACGGTGGTCCGAGGCCCGTTCTCTGCTGCCGCCCGCGGACGAGGGATAGCAAGGAGGAGAGTGAGTGAGCACACAGTTGCCCGGTGTGCGCTGGCGGAAGAGCAGCCGAAGCAACGGGGGCGGGAACTGCGTCGAGATCGCACGACGGCCCGACGTCATCGACGTCCGGGATTCCAAGAACCCAGCTGGGCCGGTGCTGACCTTCGAGTCGGCGGAGTGGCGTCGCTTCCTCAGCGGCATCGCCACCACCCGCTGCCTCGGCTGAACCGAGGGACCCACCGGAGCGGAGCCGGAACGACCCTCACCCGCCAGGCGTCCCCACGCCGGTCTCCTCCCCACCCGAGTCGAGTGTCGCCGCCACCGCGGCGAGCGCGCCCGCCCGGTCGGTGGCATCCCGCAGCCGCTGCGAGATCACCGTCGTGATGCCGTCGCCCCGCATGCTCACCCCGTAGAGCGCGTCAGCGATCTCCATGGTCGGCTTCTGGTGCGTGATGATGATCAGCTGCGAGGTCTCCCTGAGCTGTTCCAGCAGGCCGATGAGCCGGCGCAGGTTCGTGTCGTCCAGGGCCGCCTCGACCTCGTCCATGACGTAGAAGGGCGAGGGCCGGGCCCGGAAGATCGCGACCAGCATCGCCACGGCGGTCAGGGACTTCTCCCCGCCGGAGAGCAACGAGAGCCGTTTGACCTTCTTCCCCGGGGGACGGGCCTCGACGTCGACCCCGGTGGTGAGCAGGTCGTCGGGGTCGGTGAGCACCAGTCTGCCCTCGCCACCGGGGAACAACGTGGCGAAGACGACCTCGAACTCCCGGGCCACATCGGTGTAGGCGGTGGAGAAGACCTCCAGGATCTTCTCGTCCACCTCCTTCACCACGGTCAGCAGATCGCGGCGGGTGGCCTTGAGGTCCTCCAGCTGCGTCGACAGGAAGCGGTACCGCTCCTCCAACGCGGCGAACTCCTCGAGGGCGAGCGGGTTGACCCGGCCCAGCAGGGAGAGGTCCCGTTCCGCCCGCTTGGCGCGCCGCTGCTGGGTCGCCCGCTCGTAGGGCACCAGGGCCGGCGCGACCACCTGCTCACCGCGCTCGCGCGCGGTCTCGAACTCGGCCAGTTCCGCCGGGCTCGGCGGAACCGGGACCGTCGGGCCGTACTCGGCGACCAGCTCGTCCAGCCCGATGCCGAAGTCCTCGGCGATCTTCGCCTCGAGCTGCTCGATCCGCAGACGGCGCTCGGCCCGCACCACCTCGTCCCGATGGGCGGCGTCGATCAGCTTCTCCAGCACCGTCCCGAGTTCCCGCGCCCTGTTGCGGACGGCGGTCAGCGCCTCCTCGCGTTCGGCGCGCCTGGCCTGGGCGACGTCCCTGGCGTGCGCGGCGGCGGTCACGGACACCGCGAGCCTTCCCAGGGCGCTCTCACCCGCCCTGGCGACCACCCTGGCCACCTCCGCGGCCCGCGCCCTGGCCGCCCGGGCGGCCTCGGCCCGAGCCCGGGCCTCCCGCTCGGCGTGGGCGGCGCGGCGCAGCTGGTCGGCCTTGCCCTGGACGGAACGGGCTCGCTCCTCCGCCGTGCGCACGGCGAGCCGCGCGTCCAGCTCGACCTCGCGCGCCTCGGCCAGGCGCCGGGCCGCCGCGTCGCGTTCCTCGGTGTCCGGCTCCTCGGCCTCGGGTTCGCCCTGCGCCGAGGACAGCCGCCGTTCCAACTCCTCCAGGTCGCGCACCGCGTCCCGGCGCGCCTGGTCGGTCTTGTCCCGCTGCGTCGTCAACCGGCCGACCTCCGCCTGCGCGGAGGACGCCGCCTGGCGCAGCCGGTTCAGCCGCTCCCCACCCCGGGCCCGGTGCACGCGGGCCTCGTTGACCGCCTCCTGGGTGCTCCTGACCAGGTCGCGGGCCGCCTGTTCCGCCTCCCTCGCCTCCGCGACGGCGGCGGTGGCCCGGTCCACCCGCTCGGCCGCCGCGTCCCGCTCCCGGCGTGCCTCGTCGAGCGCCGCCTGCACCTCGATGACGCTCTGGTCCCGTTCCGAGCCACCACTCGCCCAGTCGCCCCCCAGGACGTCGCCCTCGGAGGTGACGGCGGTCAGCCCGGGCAGCGCGTCGAGCACCGCACGGGCGGCGGGCAGGTCCGCCACCACCACCACGTCACGCAACGCGCGTTCCACCGCGGGCCGCAGCGACGCCGGGCCGCTGATCCGGTCGGCCGCCCAGGTCGCCCCGGCGGGCAGGGGTGGTCGCGGCGACGACCCGGTGGGTGGTCCGCCGGCCAGCAGGAGCCCGGCCCGTCCGGCGTCCTCCTCCTTGAGCAGTCGCAACGCCTCGAGTGCCTCCTCGCGGCCGGCCACGGCGACCGCGTCGGCCACCGGGCCGAGCGCCGCGGCCAACGCGACCTCGGCGCCGCTGTCCACGGTGAGCAGCGATGCCACCGACCCGAGCAGCCCGGGGACCCGGTCGGCCGCGGCCAGCAGGGCCCCGGCGCCGTCCTTCCGGCGGAGCCCGAGGGACAGCGCCTCGACCCTGGCCCGCCACGAGGCGACCTCGCGTTCGGCTGTCCTCTCCTCGGCCACGAGTTCGGCCACCCGGTCCCTGGCCAGCTGGCGTGCCCGGGCGGCCTCGGTGGCCCGGTCGGCGAGCTCCCGCTGGTCCAGGGCGGCGCCGTCCTCGGAGGACTCGTGTTCGGCGTGCTCGGCGGCGGCGAGCTCGGCGCGCTCGACGGCCTCCTCCAGGGCCTCGGAGAGCCGCCCGAGCTCCTCGGTCGTGTCCCCGACCTTCCCCCGGAGCGCGTCCACCCGACCGCTGAGTCGCGCCAACCCCTCCCTGCGGTCGGACACGGCTCGGACGGCGGCGAGGTGCGCGCGTTCGGCCGCCTTCACCTCGGCCTCCAGGTCGGACCGGACGAGTTCGGTCTCGGCCATCCTGGTCCGCGCCTCGACGACCTCCTCACGCAGCTGTTCCTCCAGCTCCGCGGTCCGCTCGGCCTCGGCCTCCAGTTCCTCCGGGTCCCGTCCCGGGCGCTGGTCGGCGCTGGCGGAGGACAGGTGCCGCAGCCGCTCCTGGGCGAGCCGGACGGTGCCGCGCAGTCGTTCGTCGAGTGCGGAGAGCTGGTACCAGGTGTCCTGTGCCCTGGTGAGGCGCGGGACGTCGGCCGCCAGCCGTTCCTCCAGCTGGGTCTGCTCCGCCTGCGCGTCCTGGAGCATCCGCTCCACCTCGGACCGGCGGTCGCGGACGGCGGCCTCGTCCTGCTCGTCCCTGGCCAGCTCGGCGCGGGCGGTGACGAGGTCGTCGGCGACCAGCCTGAGCCGGGCGTCCCGGAGCTCGGCCTGAACGGTCTGGGCCCGGCGGGCGATCTCGGCCTGCTTCCCCAGCGGCTTCAGCTGCCGGCGGAGTTCGCTGGTCAGGTCGGTGAGCCGGGTGAGGTTGGCCTGCATGGCGTCGAGTTTCCGCAGCGCCTTCTCCTTGCGCTTGCGGTGTTTCAGTACGCCCGCCGCCTCCTCGATGAAACCCCGCCGCTCCTCCGGTTTGGACTCCAGGATCGACGACAGCTGCCCCTGTCCGACGATCACGTGCATCTCCCGCCCGATCCCGGAGTCGGAGAGCAGCTCCTGGATGTCGAGCAGCCGGCAGGAGTCGCCGTTGATCTCGTACTCGGTGGCGCCCTCGCGGAACATCCGGCGGGTGATGGACACCTCGGTGTACTCGATCGGCAGCGCGCCGTCGGAGTTGTCGATCGTGAGCGTCACCTCGGCGCGACCGAGCGGGGGGCGCCCGGAGGTCCCGGCGAAGATGACGTCCTGCATCGTCGCCCCGCGCAGGGCCTTCGCGCCCTTCTCCCCCATCACCCAGGTCAACGCGTCGAGCACGTTGGACTTCCCGGAGCCGTTGGGACCGACCACGCAGGTGATCCCGGGTTCGAACCGCAGGGTGGTGGCCGAGGCGAAGGACTTGAAGCCCTTCAGCGTCAGGCTCTTCAGATGCACGGGGAAACGGACCTCTCGATCGCCACCGGGGGCGTCGGCGCGCCCTGCTCGTCACGGAGCCGGCTGCACGCCGGTCCCGGTGGACGGGAGCGGCGGGCCGGTCGTCGACGGCCGCCGCGGGAGTGCCCTTGCCGGGCGCCTCACCCACGCTGACCTGGCGGAGCGACCACGCCTCTTCGGCCGTGGCGCGGGTCGGCACCGCGCTGCGAGCATACCCATTGAGCCCGAGGTGAGCGTCGTCGAACGGGCTCCGCGCCGCTCGGCGTCGGCTGTCAGAGGACCCACTCCCACGGTCAGGCGTCCTTCGGACCGGTGAGCGGGTACACGGCCCGCAGTCGCCACCGGGTACCCCCCGCCGTCGCGCACCCGGTCCGGGCGCACCGGTCGGACGGCGGTGGTCCCGGTGTGCGCGGATTCCTCCGGCCCGTCTCGGCTCAGTCCCGCTCCGCCCGCTCCTCGAAACCGGTGAGCCCGCCCGCCGCCTCGGCCCAGCGCACCACCACCGTGTCCACCGCCCCGGGTGTCGTGCCGGATCGCAGCGACTCGAGCAGTCGGACGGCGGCGGCCCGGTCCCCCTCGGCGACGACGGCCACCCGACCGTCCGCGAGGTTCGTCGCATGACCGGTCAGCCCCAGTTCCAGGGCCCGGCACCTCGTCCACCACCGGAAACCGACGCCCTGCACCCGTCCGGCCACCCACGCGTTCAGCCGGACGGCGTCCTCCCTGTCCCGCGTACTGTCCACACCCGACATGCTGCCTGATCGAGTCCACTCGAACCGGGTGGAGTACGCGACGCTGAGTCACTGCATGGTCGCCTCATCCGTGGTACCGTCCCTGCCCGTGATCGGGCCACCGAGCAGACGCGGCGCCAGCACCACCGCCGGTCTGGTCGCTCTCACGATCGGCGCACTCACCGCGGGAGCGCTGTCCCTCCCCTCGCTGTTGACCGGTGAGGGGGACGGTGAGGCAGCCGGACCCGACGTCGCCGCCTTAGCCACGGTCGAGCCACCGGCTCACACCACCTCCCCCACACCTGTCTCCTCGACGGGGAACGAGCCCAGCGGAGAGCCGTCGGCCCCGGCCAGCGGCATTCCGGCGAGCCAGGAGCCGGAGGAGACGACGGGAGCGGCGGAGGACGGGGAGACCACCGAGGTGACGCCCGAACCCCCGGCGGCTCCCCCCGTGCGCGAGCCCGCCGACCCGCCGGTGACCGAGCGGCCGCCCGAGCCGGAGCGACCGGCGCCCCCTGGTGGCGGCCCTCAGGTGGCCACCGTGGTCGACCTGGTCAACGAGGCCCGGCGGGAGGCCGGCTGCGCCACCGTGCAGGTGGACCACCGGCTCGTCGTCGCGGCGCAGCGGCACAGCGAGGACATGGCCAGTCAGAGCTACTTCTCGCACTCCTCCCCGGACGGCCGCGGTTTCGTGGAGCGGGCGAACGAGGCGGGGTACCCGCGCGCGGCGGGCGAGAACATCGCCATGGGGGCTCGCGACGCGAGACAGGTCATGGACATGTGGATGGAGTCGCCGGGCCACCGGCAGAACATCCTCAACTGCTCGGTGGTCGCCATCGGAGTCGGCCTGGACACCGACGGTTGGTACTGGACCCAGGTTTTCGGAGGATGACGCTTGTCCACTCCCACTGAGGACGAGGAGCGGCCGACCGCCGCTCCCAAAGTGCTCCTGGCCGCGGTCGGCGTGGTCACCGCGACCGCCTTCGCGACCATCGCCGCGCTCGGTTCGAACTCCGGCCAGCTGGCCGAGCCCGAGCCGGTCAACCGGCACGACGTCGTCGTGCGCAGCGACTTCCCCCAGCCGTCCTCGCCGCCCTCGGCGACGCCGAGCCGGAGCGCCGCTCCCTCGGCGCCACCGTCGTCGCAGCCGAGCGGCTCCGCCGTCCCCTCCACGGTGGAGGCTCCGGCGAACACCCAGGACGAGACGGGGGTGGGCGAACCCGGCGGCGGGGAGGCCGACACCGGCCGCCAGCCGGGTTCCCCCCACCAGCCGCCGCCCGACCCGCCCCCGAACACCGGCGGTCCCGGCGGCGGTTCGACCAACCCGGGCCCGACGAACCCGGGCCCGAGCAACCCCGACACGAGTGACCCCGAGCCGGACCCCGACCCGGAGGAGCCGCCCGGCGGCGACGACGGGGGTGGTGGCGGGGACGACAGCGGGGCGCCCCCACCGCCCGACCCGGGTGCGCCCAGCAGCAGTGGGGCCAGCCTCCCCTCCGTGAGCACCGGCCCGGGAGCGCCGGAGACCGACGGCGCCGACGAGCGCTGACCCGGGCGCTGCCCCTGGCGGGGACACCCCCGGGGTCGAGGCCCGGTGCCACCCACCCTCGACCCCGGCCGTCCCCACCGACCGCTCGCCCGGCGGGGCGCCCCGAACCGCACGGTGCCCGACCTCGCCCCTCGGACCGGTACCGCGCCGAGGGGATCGGTCCTCGCGCACGCCTCCCACCGCGGGGAGGCCCGGGTGCCCGCGTGCCCGTCTGGTCAGTCCTGGGGTGTGGCGGCGGCTCCCAGCACCGCCAGCAGCTCGGCCACCGCGAAGGGTTTCACCAGGCAGCCCACCGCCCCGGCGTCGAGGATCCGCGCCTCGTCGCGAACACCGGGTGGCCCGGTGAGCACGACCACCGGGCAGTCCACGGCGGACCGCAGGGACCGCACCGCCTCCGACCCCGAGTCGCCCGGCAGACCGATGTCCAGCAAGGCGGCGTCCGGCGGGTCCTCGTCGGCTAGGTCCCGGACTCCTCCCAGGTCAGCGGTGCTGACGACCCGCAGGCCGTGCGCGTCGAGGGTGATGCGCAGCGCACGGACCAGGAGTGGCTCGTCCACGACGAGCAGGACCGTGGTCATCGCTCGTCACCCACCTCGGCTCGTCGCTGGGTCCGTGGTGTCCCCCGCACCGGCGGGCGTGGGCCCGGAGCCGCCGCGTCCCACGTCCCCGGCCCCGCTTCCGGCGCCGCCTGGGCCACGGGCAGGACGATCACCACGGTGAGACCACCTCCGGGGGTGTCCTCGGCGCGGATCGACCCGCCCATCGCCTCGACGAAACCCCTCGCCACGGTCAGCCCCAGGCCAGCCCCGATCGGGCGACGAGCGCCGTCGGGGTGCGGCAGCCGCCGGAACGGCGCGAACACGGTGTCCACCGCCTCCGGGGGCAGGCCGGGACCCGTGTCGACGATCCGCAGCTCCACCCGGTCAGCCAGCCGGCTGGCGCGGACCGCGGCGTCGGGAGGCGGTCCGCCCCGGCCGTGGCGGAGCGCGTTGTCCAGCACGTTCGCGACCACCCGGCGGAGCAGGTCGGGATCGGCCGACACGGCGGGCAGGTCGTCGGTCAACTCCACGGACACCCGGTCCGCTCCGGCGATGCCGGCCGTGGCCCGGTCGAGCACCTGGCCGAGCCGCACGGGACGGGACACGGGGTGGACTCCGCCCACCGAGAGCCGGGCGGTGTCGAGCAGGTTGTCCGCCATCCCCACCAGCTGGTCGGTCGCGGCGACGGCGGTGTCGAGCAGTTCGGCGCGGTCCGCGTCCGACAAGCCGCGGCGGTCGCCGGAGAGCGTGTCGAGCACGGTGCGCACCGTCGTCAGCGGGGTGCGCAGGTCGTAGCCGAACGCGGCGAACAGTGAGGCGCGGAGCTCGGCCGCCGCCGCCTCCTGCCGCGCCTCGGTGGCCGCCGCCTCCGTGCGGCGCTGGCGGAGCGCGCCGAGGGCCTGCCCCGCGGCGGCCTCCAGCACCTGTTGGTCCTCGGCCGGCAGCGGGCGGCCCCGCAGCACGAGGCGGACGGTGTCGGTGAGGGCGAGTGTGGCGTCCACGTCCTCGGGGTGGCCACGCAGCTCCTCCCCCGACGCGGCGACCTCGACCCACTCGCCGTCCACCCGCTCCACCAGCGCCGCGGAGGAGAGGCCGAAGCTCTCCCTGATCCTGCCCAGCAGCAGCTCCGGGGAGTCGGGTCTGGAGAGGACCGTGCGGGCGTAGGAGGCCAGCAGGGTCGCCTCGGTACGAGCGCGGGCCGCCTGCCTCGCCAGCCGTGCGGCTTGGTTCACGACGGCGGCGACGAGCACCGCGAGGACGACCATCGCGAGCAGGACGACGAGCTGTTCCTGGCCGTTGAGGGACGAGGGGCCGCCACCGGGCCGGACCCCGACCAGGACCCGCCGAGCACCGCCGCCAGCAGAGCGGGGCCACGCCGCCCACGAGGGCGACGACCGTGACGGCGAGCAGGTGCCCGACGACGTCGGAGACCAGGCCGACCCTGCCCGCGACCACCGACGCGAGGACGCTCACGACCACCGGCAACCCGGCGGCGAGCACCCACCCGGCGAGGCGCTGGTGGTGGGAGACCAGCCCGTCACGCCGGTCGCGCCGTCCCCGTCGTTCCTCCCGGTGGGGCACCAGGTGCACGTCGATCGTTCCCGAGCGGGAGACGACGGCCCGCCCGACGCCCTCCCGGAGCAGCCGTGCGAGCCGGGACCGACGGGAGGCACCGAGGACCAGCTGGGTGGCGTTCGCGCCCCCGGCGAAGTCCAGCAGCGCGTCCGTCACGTCGTCTCCCACGACGGTGTGGAACGTGCCGCCCAGGTCGGCGGTGAGCTGGCGGTAGCGGTGCAGCCGTTCCATCGGCGGATGGACGAGACCGTCCCCCCGCAGCACGTGGACGACGAGCAGGTCCGCGCCGGCCCGGCTGGCGACCCGGCGGCCGCGCCGGATCAGCGTCTCGCTCTCGGGCCCGCCGCTGACGGCGGCGACAACTCGTTCCCGTGCCTCCCAGGTGTCGGTGATGTGCTGGTCGGAGCGGTAGCGGAGCAGCGCGACGTCGACCTGGTCGGCCAACCACAGCAGGGCCAGTTCCCGCAACGCCCCGAGGTTCCCGGGCCGGAAGAAGTGGGAGAGCGCCGCATCCACCCTGCTCGCCGGGTAGATGTCGCCCTGGGCCATGCGCCGCCGCAGTGCCTCGGGGGTGAGGTCGACCAGTTCGATCTGCTCGGCCTGGCGCACGACCGAGTCTGGCACGGTCTCCCGCTGCCGGACCCCGGTGATGGTCTGGACGACGTCGTTGACGCTCTCCAGGTGTTGGATGTTGACGGTGGAGAGCACGTCGATGCCCTCGGACAACAGGGTCTCGACGTCCTGCCACCGCTTGGGGTGGGGGCTCCCCGGCTCGTTGGTGTGCGCGAGTTCGTCGACCAGGACGAGTTCCGGCCGGCGCCGCAGGACCGCGGCCACGTCGAGTTCCGCGAATCCCTGTTCCGGCCCTCGGGGCAGCCGGACCGGGAGTGCCTCGAGGCCGGCGGCGAGGCGCCGCACCGCCGGGCGGTCGTGCGTCACCGCCAGGCCGACGACGACGTCCACCCCCTGGTCCCGCCGCCGGTGTCCCTCGGCGAGCATGGCCGTCGTCTTGCCCACGCCCGGCGCCGCGCCGAGGTAGATGCGGAGCTCCCCTCGACGGGTGTCGCCGTTCCGCCGTCCGTCCACGTGTCCAGTCTGCTCCCTCCTGGGGTGTTCGCCGCTGGTCAGCGGCCCCCGACCTCGTCGTGGCCGCCCCGTCGTCCGCCCTGGTCCGCGGCCAGCTGGACGGCCAGGTTCAACAGCGGGACGTTCACCGTCGGCTCCCCGAGGAAGCCCAGCCGGCGGCCCCGGGTGTGCTGGGCCACCAGCTCGTGGACTCGGGCTTCGGGTAGCCCGTTCGTCCTGGCGACCCGGGGGACCTGGAGGGTGGCGTACTCGGGCGAGACGTGGGGGTCGAGCCCCGAGGCGGAGGCCGTCACGGCGTCGGCGGGCACCTCCTCGACGGGGACCCCCTCGCGGTCCGCGACGAGTCGGCGGCGTTCCTCGACGAGCGAGACGAGTTCCGGCGCGGTGATCGAGTAGGGCGTCGCCCCCGAGCCGTCGGGTCCTCCTGGGCCCAGGGGCGTGGCGGCGTTGCCGGCGGGCCGCGTGTGGAAGTACCGGTCGGCGGTCGGTTCGGCTGCGAGCGGGTCGACCGGGTCGACCCCGAGCAGCGCGGAACCCACCACTGTCCCGTCGTCGGTCACGGTGGGGGAGCCCTCCGCGGCGGCGCGCAGCGGAGGCAAGCGGCTGACCGCCCACACCGCCGCCGGGTAGCACAGGCCGGTCAGCGCGGTGAGCACGAGCAGCAGCCGCAGGGCCGCCACTGCCGGACGCGGTAGCCAGGCGGGCACGGTGTTCACCCCAGCCCTGGGAGGTGCCTGACGGCCAGGTCGAGCGCCCAGATGCCGAGGAAGGGAGCGACCAACCCGCCCACGCCGAACAGGAGCAGGTTCCTACGCAGGAGGGTGGCGGCACCGAGCGGCCGGTACCGCACGCCGTGCAGGGCCAGGGGGATGAGAGCGACGATCACGAGGGCGTTGAAGACGACAGCCGACAGCACGGCCGAGTTCGCGGAGGCCAACCCCATGACGTTGAGCGCCCCCAGCCCGGGGTGCACGGCGGTGAACATGGCGGGGAGGATCGCGAAGTACTTGGCGAGGTCGTTGGCGATGCTGAAGGTCGTCAACGCCCCCCGGGTGATCAGCAGCTGCTTGCCCACGCCGATCACGGCGATCAGCTTGCTGGGGTCGGAGTCGAGGTCGACGAGGTTCCCGGCCTCCTTCGCGGCGGTGGTGCCGCTGTTCATCGCCAGCCCCACATCGGCGGCGGCCAGTGCCGGTGCGTCGTTGGTGCCGTCGCCGGCCATCGCCACCAGCCGTCCGCCACGCCGCTCCTCCCGGATCAACCGCATCTTGTCCTCCGGGGTGGCTTCGGCGAGGTGGTCGTCCACGCCGGCCTGCTCGGCGATGGCCGCCGCCGTGACCGGGTTGTCCCCGGTGATCATCACGGTGCGAACCCCCATGCGCCGCAGTTCGGCGAACCGCGCCGGCATGTGCGGTTTGACGACGTCCGCGAGCCGCACGACTCCGAGGATCTCGGCGTGTCCCCCCTCGGCTCGTGCGCACACCAGGGGCGTGCCCCCCTGCCTGGCCACGGCGTCCACGATCCCCGGGAGGCCGGCCGGCGGGTGCCCGCCGCGGTCCCGCACCCACTGGACGACCTCGGCGGCGGCGCCCTTGCGGATGAGGACCGGTTGGTCCACCGCACCGGAGGGCAGGTCGAGGCCGCTCATCCTGGTCCTGGCGGTGAAGGGCACCCGGACGGCCGCCCGCTCGTCGGAGGTGGTGTCCGCGCTCAACCCGTGCTCCCGGGCGCACAGCTCCACGACGCTGCGCCCCTCGGGGGTGGGGTCGGCGAGGCTCGCGAGACGAGCCGCGGCCGCGAGCCGCTCCACCCCGACGCCGTCGACCGGGACCAGTTCGGTAGCCATGCGGTTGCCGAAGGTGATGGTTCCGGTCTTGTCGAGCAGCAGCGTCGCCACATCGCCGGCGGCCTCCACCGCCCTCCCCGAGGTCGCCAGCACGTTCCGCCGCACGAGCCGGTTCATCCCGGCGATCCCGACGGCGGGCAGCAGCGCTCCCACCGTGGTGGGGAGCAGGCACACCGCGAGGGCGACCAGGACGAGCACCGGCTGGCGGGCACCCGAGTAGGCCGCGATCGGCTGGAGCGCGGTGACCGCGGCCACCAGCAGCACGGACAGGGTGGCCAGCAGGACGGTGATCGCCACCTCGTTCGGGGTTGGTTGGCGGCGGGCTCCCTCGACCAGGCGAATCATCCGGTCCACCACGGACTGGCCGGGAGCCGCCGTGATACGTACCAGCAGGCTGTCGGAGAGCACGGTGGTGCCGCCGGTGACCGAGGACCGGTCGCCACCCGCCTCCCGCACCACCGGGGTGGACTCGCCGGTGATGGCCGATTCGTCCACTGAGGCCAGACCGCTGAGGATCTCGCCGTCACCGGGGACGACCTCGCCGGGGCCCACGACGACCAGGTCGCCCGGGACCAGGTCCCCGGCGGGAACGCGATCACCGGAACCGGCGGGCGGGACTTCCTCCACGTCCGGGGAGACCCGCCGGGCGACGGTCTCGGTGCGGGAACGCCGCATCGCATCCGCCTGGGCACGACCCCGACGCTCGGCGACCGCCTCGGCGAGGTTGGCGAAAAACACCGTGAGCCACAGCCAGGCGGTGACGAGCACCCCGAAGACGTTGGGGGCGAGTGCGACGAGGACCGTGACCAGCACCGAGGCCACCCAGACCACGAACATCACCGGGCGACGCACCGCCGACCTGGGGTCGAGCCGCCGCACCGCGTCGGGGACCGCTCCGAGGACCTGACCGGCGGTGATGGCGGTACCCGGCGGGGTGTGCGGGCGCACGTCGGTGTTCATCCCAGCGCCCCGGCCAGCGGGCCGAGCGCGAGCGCCGGCAGGAAGGTGAGCGCCGCGACGAGGACCGCGACTCCGGCGAGGAGTGCCCCGAAGAGCGGGCCCGTGGTGGGAAGGGTTCCAGCGGTGACCGGGCTCCGGCCCTGTTCCGCGAAGGCGCCGGCGAGGCGGAGCACGGCCAGTGCGGGCAGGAACCGGCCGAACGCCATGACGAGTCCGACCGTCACCTGGACGTAGCCGCCCCCGACGTCCAGACCGCCGAAGGCGCCGCCGTTGTTGTTGGCGGCCGAGGCGTAGGTGTAGAGGACGGCGGTGACACCCGCCGGCCCGTCCTCCGCGAGGGCGTCCCGCGTGGTGGGGAGCGCGAGGGCGGCGGCGGTGCCGGTGAGGACCAGCAGTGGCATGGTCAGGACGGCGACCGAGACCGCGCTCAGCTCCACCCTGCCGATCTTCTTCCCCAGGTACTCGGGCGTGCGCCCGACCATCAGGCTGGCGAGGAACACCGCGAGCAGGGCCACCACGAGCAGCGCGTGGAGGCCGTTGCCGACGCCACCCGGCGCGATCTCGCCGAGCACCATGTTCACCAGCAGCCCGGCGACGGCCAGGCCGCCGAAGGTGTTGTGCGCCGCGTTCTCGGCCCCGGTGGAGGTCCCGGTGGCCGCGACCGCGAACAGGGCGCTCCCGAAGACGCCGAAACGGCTCTCCCTCCCCTCCAGAGCGGCCCCGGCCACCTGGGCGGCGCCCCGCGGTACGCGGGACTCGACCGCCCAGACCAGGCAGAGCACCGCGGCGGCCACGACCGCCACCACGGACACCAGCGGCCGGCTCTGCCGGTGGTCCCCGACCATCACGCCGAAGGTGCGCAGCAGCGCGACCGGGACGAGCAGCATGAGGTAGACCTGCACGAGGTTGGTCAACGCCGAAGGGTTCTCGAAAGGGTGGGCCGAGTTGGCTCCGTAGAGGCCGCCCCCGTTGCTGCCGAGCAGCTTGACCGACTCGATCGCCGCCACGGGTGCCAGTGGCACCCTGTGTTGGGCGCCGTCCAGCGCGGTCACCACCACCGGCCCGGCGAAGCTCATCACGACGCCGCCGACCAGGAGCACGACCGCCCCGAGGAACGCCAGAGGGAGGAAGACCCGCACGACGCCCCGGGTGACGTCGACCCAGACGTTGCCGATCCGGTCGGTACGTTCCCGCGCCAACCCGCGAACGAGGGCCACGGCGACAGCCACCCCGACGGCGGCGGACAGGAAGTTCTGCACCGTCAGCCCCGCGAGCAGCAGGGTGTTCCCGGTGGTGACCTCGGGAGGCTGGGACTGCCAGTCGGTGTTGGTGGCGTAGCCGATCGCCGTGGTGAAGGCCGTGTCGGGTGGTACCGCCGGACGTCCCTGCCCTCCAGGCAGGACGCCCTGCGCCCGCTGGAGGGCGTAGAGGAGGAATGCCGAGACGCCGAACAGGCACAGCACCCCGGTTGCGTACCCGGTCCACCGCTGCTGGGCCTCGGGGTCGACACCGCAGATCCGGTACACGACCCGCTCCGCCCGGTTGTGCACCGGGCTGTCGTACACCCGGGCCAGGTAGGAGCCGAGGGGCCGGTAGGACAGCGCCAACGCCACCAGCAGCAGCGCGATCTGGAGCAGACCGGCGGTCGCGGGGTTCATCGGAAGCGGTCTGGTCGCAGGAGCACCCGGACCAGGTAGGCGATGAGCGCCAGCGCGAGCAGCCCACCCACGACGTTGGCCGGGGTCCCGGCTGCGATCCCGCTCACAGCCGGTCCAACCCCCGGAGGGCGGCGAACAACGCCACCTGCACCGCTCCGAGGATCAGGAGGTAGGCCACGTCCCCCATCGCCCGGACTCCCTTCTCCGCCCCGTCCCCTCTATGGAGGGGGTGGAGGAGGGAGTCCGCAGCGCGAGTCACCCCAACGGGCGGGTGGGGATCCTGGTGACGATGTCACTGGTCCCGGTGGACGGACAGGCGAGCGTCCACCGGCACGTCCCTCGGGGGCCCGCTCGCGGTGCGCCTGGCGTCAGCCGGGAGAAGGGGACCGAACGGACCACCCGCCGGAGGTCAGGGCGCCTCGACGTCCCCCGTCCCGGGCTCCCCGGAGGACGGCGACCGGCGGTCGTCCTCGGGTCGTGCGTCTCGCCCGGAGCCCTCGTCGTCCTCGGGCCGCGCACCACTCCCCGACCCCCCGTCCTCCTCAACCGGGTCGTCGGTGGCCAGGGGGCCGTCCTCGGGGTCGCCGTCCACCGCGGTCCCCTCGTCGCTGGTTCCCACCGGTTCGTCCCCGTCCTCGTCGGCGGAGGGAGCGTCCTCCGACGCCCCCGGCCCGCCGGTCGCCCCGGCGCCCTGTTCCTCCCGGTCGTCGTCGGCCCCGCTCACCTCGGAGTTCGCGGGCGCGTGGGGCACGTCGGGGATGATGGCGGCGGGCCGGTCGACGGGCCGTTCCACGCACTCCCCGTGGAGCAGGATCTCCACCTCGGGACGGGGGAAGAGGTTGTCCCACGACCGCTCCGACCACCCGTACCTGGTGCAGTACTCCCTGGCGAGCTCGATCGGGTTCCCGCTCCCGTCGAACAGGTACACCTCGTCGAGCAGCTCACCGTTCCGGTCGAAGGGCAGGATGTTGCCCGACTCCGGGAGAACCCACCCGGCGCTCTGCTGGTGGCTGGCGTGCTGGATCGGCGTGCTCGGCGACGGGTTCACCGCCACGGCCAGCAGGCCGCAGAACAGCCCGACCGCCAGCCCGTTCAGCGGAGCCGCCACCCAGCACAGCCGCCGGTCGCGCTTCGACCGTTCGCCCAGCACGACCGAGAGCGGCAACAGCAGCGCGGTCGCGACCAGGACGCCGAGCACACCGGACCCGGTCAGTACCGCTCCCGCCCAGCCCAGGAGCACCGCACGGATCAGCCACCACCCCGGCTGCAGCCTCACGGCGAAGGCGGCCACGGGGGAGAAGGAGGAGGAGGCCGCGGCGGCGAGCAGGAGCGCTCCCCGCCGGGCGGCGGGGGTGTCACGGGCCGAGGGCACCTCGGGTTCCTGCCTGGCCAGCCAGCGAACCGGGAGCGCCCCCAGCAGGGCGCCCACCGCGGTCAGGACGCCCATCAGTTCCGGTTCGGTCGGTCCCGCGACCCCGGCACCGACGAACACCAGGGTGGCGAGGGCTCCGGACAACAGGGCGAGCGACGCCGGGGACGGCCCCCGCCGCGACTCGTCCGGCCCCCTGGCCGCCGCGCGGGCACGGTACGCGACGACGAGGCGACCGGCCGCGATCCCCAGCCCCGCCAGCAGGACCACGACGAGGAAGATGGCGGTCCACTGGCGGAGGGTGTACCTGTCGAGGAAGAAGGGGATGTCGTGGATGGAGAGGACATCGGTGAGGAACAGGACCAGCACGGTCGCGGCGATCCCGCAGGTCACCAGCGCGAGCCCAGCGGACACCGGCAGCCTCCGCCGTGGGGCGTCCTGGCCGGCGGCGGAGTACCCGCCGGCGGCGAGCAACTCCCGCGCGTAGCGCTCGGGTGGCCCCATCCGGGACTCCAGGCGCTCGGCGTCCACGTCCGGGCCCAGTTCCGCCACGACCTCGGCCAGGTTGAGCTCGACGTCCTCCAGGACCTCCTCGCGTTCGGGCTCCCCCAAGCCGCGCAATCCGGCCGCGACCCGATCCCGGTAGTCGACCGCCGCGGCCGGTAGCTGTGTCCTCGCTGGCACGCTCATTCCTCCTCGACCAGTCGCGCCATGATCCCGGCGAACCGCCGCCAGGTGTCGCCCGACTCCTTCAGCCGGGCCCGCCCGGCGGTGTTCAGGCTGTAGTACTTCCGATGCGGCCCCTCGTCGCTGGGCACGACGTACGAGGTCAACAGACCGGCCTGGTAGAGCCGGCGCAACGTCCCGTAGACCGAGGCGTCCCCCAGCTCGGTCAATCCGGCCGTCCGCAGACGACGCAGGACCTCGTAGCCATAGCCGTCCTCCTCGCGGAGCACCGCGAGCACCGCGAGGTCAAGGACACCCCGTAGCAGCTGACTCGTATCCACGACCGCACCTCCGCTCCGGACACTACCACGCACCGCGCAGTAGTTCGGGCCGGAGAATCGACGGACGGGTTCCCGCGCCACCACGAGGGACGCGAGCACGACGGAGTGCGGGGCAGGGAAGGGAGCGCCGAGCTGGGCCGCGCTCAGCTCACCTCGGGAACCGCGCGGTCACAGCCGGGGCCCCGTCCACGCGGGGGCGAGCGAGGCACGGTGAACCACGGGCGCCGCGCGACACCGGAGAGCGCAAGGCCGGCAACTTCGCTGGGGACCCGCGTCAGAAGTGGGCGTCGGCCGGCACCGGTTGGCAGGCCGGGCAGGAGAAGGAGGAGCGGTTCATGAACGGGTCGCGGCGGACGGCGGCCCCACACCGGCGGCAGGGGCGGTCCTCCTGCCCGTACACCGCCAAGGTCCGGTCGAAGTAGCCGGACTGACCGTTGACGTTGACGTACAGCGCGTCGAAGGAGGTTCCGCCGGCGGCGAGCGCCGCCCGCATCACCCGCGCCGCCTCGTCCAACACCCGACGGCAGTCGGCGGCGGACAGCACCGAGGTCGGGTACGCCCAGTGCAGCCCGGCCCGCCACAGCGCCTCGTCCGCGTAGATGTTGCCCACACCCGACACCAGCGTCTGGTCGAGCAGGGCGCGTTTGATCCCGGTACGACGCCGTTGGATCGCCGACACGGCGGCGTCCAGGTCGAAACGGGGGTCCATCGGGTCACGCCCGATGTGGGACAACGGCACCGGGAGCGACTCGCCGTCCACGGTCACCGTCTCGGCGAGGAAGAGACCGCCGAACGTCCGCTGGTCGACGAAACGCAGTTCCGGCCCGCCATCGGCGAAACGGAACCGGACACGCAGGTGCTTCTCGTCCGGGGCGGCCCCGTCCTTGACCAACAGCTGCCCGCTCATCCCGAGGTGGACCAGCATGGCCGTGGTCGCGTCGGCCTGGACGGCGGTACCCGCGAGCTCCGACCCGGTCACGGAGTCGGCCTCGTCCAGTTCCAGCCACAGGTACTTGCCACGCCGCCTCGCGGCGGCCAGCACGGCCCCGGTGAGCCGCCCCTCGAAGTCCGCTGGCCCCGGCAGGTGCCGGCGGACCGCCCTGGGGTGCAGCACCTCGACCTCGGACACCCGGCGGCCGACCGCGTGCTCGGCGACACCCCGCCGGACGACCTCCACCTCGGGCAGCTCTGGCACGCGACACGTCTCCCGGTCCTGGGCGGCGACCCCGCCGGACCAGCGGGTCAGTCCCCGTCGGTCGGCTCGGCGCCGGCGCCCTCGTCCTCGCCGCGCAGCTGGTCCGAGAGCAGCCGCCACGCGGCCTCGGCCGAGCGCTGCTCGGCTTCCTTCTTCGTGCGGCCCACACCACTGCCGGAGGGTTTCCCAGCCACCAGAACAGTGGCCGTGAACTCCTTGCGGTGGTCCGGACCTTCCTCCTCGACGCGGTACTCGGGCACCCCGAGACCCGCGGCGGCGGTCAGCTCCTGAAGGCTGGTCTTCCAGTCCAGGCCGGCGCCACGCAGCGGCGCCTCCTCGAGGAGCTGGTCGAACATGCGGTGCACGGTCTGCCTGGCGATCTCGATGCCGTGTTGCAGGTACACCGCGCCCAGCACCGCCTCCAGGCCGTCGGCCAGGATGCTCGCCTTGTCGCGCCCGCCGGTCAGCTCCTCACCCCGGCCGAGCAACAGGTGGGCACCCAGCCCACCCTCGCCCAGCTGCCGGGCCACGCTGGCCAGGGCCTGCATGTTGACCACGCTCGCGCGCAGCTTCGCGAGCTGCCCCTCGGGCAGCTCCGGATGCCTGCGGTAGAGGTGATCGGTGATCACCAACCCGAGCACCGCGTCGCCCAGGAACTCCAGCCGCTCGTTCGGCGGCAGCCCCCCGTTCTCGTAGGCGTACGACCGGTGCGTCAGAGCCAGCGTCAACAGCTCGGCGTCGAGCTCGACGCCGAGCGCGTTCAACAGCAGGGCTGGGTCCACCGACCGGCCCCTGTCTGCCTTTCCCCCCACGAACTACTCGTCGGCTGACAGCGGTCAGGCCGGACGAGCGACCTGACGGCCGTCGTAGGTGCCGCACTCGGGGCAGACGACATGCGGCAGCTTCGGCTGGCGGCAGGTGCGGTTGGAGCAGGCGACCAGGGTCGGCGCGGTGGTCTTCCACTGGGCGCGACGGGAGCGCGTGTTGGACCGCGACATCTTGCGCTTCGGGACGGCCACGGCTAGTTCTCCTCTGGTTTGTCTTCTTGGCCGCTGGTCCGCTCCAGCAGAGCGGCCCAGCGAGGGTCAATCGTCTCATGGCGGTGGCCGGGCTCGAGTTCGGCCCATCTCCGACCGCATTCCACGCACAGACCCTGGCAGGTCTCCGCGCACAGCGGAGAGGATGGTAGCGAAAGCAGCAGCGCGTCCCGGACGACGGGTTCCAGGTCGACGAGTTCGTCCACCATCCGCGAGACCTCGTCGGGGTCCGTGCTCTGTTCGGTGGCGCTGTCCGGGTAGGCGAACAGTTCGGTGATCTCCACCTCGACCGAGTCCTCGATGGGCTCCAGGCACCGCGAGCACTCACCGGTCAGCGGCGCGCTCGCCGTCCCCGCGACGAGGACGCCCTCCATCACGGAGTCGACGCGCACGTCGAGGGTGATCTCCTCGCCCCTCGGAACCCCGATCATGTCGAGCGAGAAGCTGTCCGGCGCGGGGATGGAGCGGTGGTAGCGCCGGCTCATGCCAGGGCGTCGACCGACATCACGGGTGTCGATCACCCAGGGCCCGGTCGGCAGCGCGCCGCCACCGGAGGAGGAACGGGATACGGGTTTCTGCGACATAGTGGTTGCCATCATGCACGTAGTCGGGTCGGGTCGGTTGCCGACCGTCCAGCGTACCGCCGCCGAGGGTGCCAGGGCCAGGTCCCGGCGCGGGCGAACGACCTGGTGGCCGGGGCCGTCGGGCCCGCAGACGAGCGGACCGGGCTCCCGTGGGGGCGCGCCGAGGAGCGGCGGGGGTGCTCAGTTCGAGACCGTGGGTGTGTTCTGCTCCCAGTCGGAGGGCCCCCGGTCCCAGTCCCCGTAGTCGAAGCTGGTGCGCGAGGGAGCCCGCAGCTGCTGGCGCCCCTTGCCCACCGTCCGCAGGGTCCGGTTGAGGAGTTCCTCGAAGTCGGCGAGCTTGGCGTCGACGTAGGCGTCGCACTCCGACCGCAGGCGTTCCGCCTCGGTGTTGGCGCGGTCCACGATCTGCGTCGACTCCACGTGCGCCGCGTGCACGACCTCGGTCTGGGAGACCAGCCGGGACTGCTCGGCCTGCCCCTCGGACACCGCCTGCTCATAGGCGGCCCGGCCGGCCTGGATCATCCGGTCGGCCTCCGAGCGGGCCCTGGCCACGTACTCCTCGTACTCGTGGTTGCCGGCCTTGACGACCATGTCCGACTCGGAGTGGGCCTCGGCGAGCATCCGTTCCGCCCGCATCCGGGCCTCGGTGACGAGGCGGTCGGCCTCGGCGCGAGCCTCGGCGAGGGTCTGCTCGGCCTCGGCCCTGGCGGTCTCCACCGACTGCTGGGCGCCCTGGGTGGCCTCGTTGACGATCTGGTCGCGGTGGTCGAGGACGTCCTGCGCGTCGTCGAGCTCGTTCGGCAGGGCATCCCTGACCTCGTCGAGCAGCTCCAGGACATCGCCACGGGGGACGACACATCCCGAGGTCATGGGGACACCGCGAGCGTCCTCGACGATCGTCACCAACTCGTCGAGCGACTCGAACACCCGGTACACGTCTGTCTTCTCCCCAGCGACCCAGTCTGTGATCCAGCGTCCAGTCTGCCCTGACAGGACGCGGATGTCAGGGATGTGGTGGGAATGCGCGTGTCCGATACCGTCCTACCCCCCGAACGGAGCAGTCAGGCGAGTTCGGAGCACCCCGTCGTCGATGAGGAGCAGGAGGACGCCATGTCGTCGTCATCACCGGCCCGGACCCCGGCCACGTCACCGCCGGTGTTCCGCCGAGCCAGGAGCGAGGACCTGCCGGCGATCATCGGCCTCCTGGCCGACGACGAACTCGGCGCGGGGAGGGAGGCGCCGGGGGACCCGGTCTACCGAGCCGCGTTCGAGGACATCGACGCCGACCCCAGGCAGCTCCTGGTGGTCGCCGACCTCGGGGGCGAGGTGGTCGGCACCCTCCAGCTCACCCTCATCAGCGGGCTGTCGCGGCGAGCGGCGACGCGAGCGCAGATCGAGGCGGTGCGCGTGCGGGAGGACCAGCGGGGCGGCGGGTTGGGCAGGGCGCTGCTGGAATGGGCTCTCGACCAGGCGCGGCAGCGGGGGGCCGTCCTGGCCCAGCTCACCACGGATGTCCGGCGGGTGGACGCGCTGCGCTTCTACGAACGGCTGGGTTTCCAGGCCAGCCACCACGGGCTGAAGCTCCCCCTGATCTGACCCGAGGTCCGGGTGCCAGGAACGACCGCTCGCCGGGGCGGCACCTGGTCGTCGCCGTGTCGGGACCGTCGCCGGCACCTCCCGGTGGGCGGTGTCGCCCACGACCGCCGTCGCGGTGGGGCGGCGCCGTTCCGGGGGCAGCGCCTCGGCGTCGCCCCGCACGGCGCACCGGTGGTCAGTCGCGCTGCGCCGCCCGCTCGGCGAACCGTGCCCGCAGCCGGCGGTCCACCTTCGGCGGCACCAGCGGGGAGACGTCCCCGCCGTAGGCGGCGACCTCCTTGACCAGCGAGCTGGCCAGGAAGCTGTAGAGGGGGTTCGTCGGCATGAACAGGGTGTCGACCCCGGAGAGCCGCTGGTTCATCTGAGCCATCTGGAGCTCGTAGTCGAAGTCGCTGACCGCGCGCAGTCCCTTCACGATGGCCTTGATGTCGTGCTCCTTGCAGTAGTCGACCAGCAGGCCGGGCCAGGAGTCGATCCTGACGTTCGGCCAGCGCGCGGTCTCCTCGCGGAGCATCTCCATCCGCTCCTCGACGCTGAACAGGCGGTGCTTGCTCGTGTTGTAGAGGACCGCGACATGGACCTCGTCGAACAGCCCGGCGGCCCGTTCCACGATGTCCAGGTGGCCGTTGGTCACCGGGTCGTACGAGCCTGGGCAGACGGCACGTCTCATGGGCCGGACGCTAGCAGCAGGAACCGGGGAAACCCCGGTTCCCGACCGCAGGGTGATCGGCATCACCTCCGCCGAGGACGGGCCACCCGGGCCGCCGGGCGACGCGGGGGCGCCCCGACCCCCTCGGCGCCCTCAGCCGTCCCGTTCGGCCCAGTACAGCACCGTGTCGCCGTACTTCGCGGCGCGGAGGGCGCGGTGGTCGGCCGGCCACTCCGGTTCGGGCGAACGCGCCGCGCGCTCGATGACGAGCAGCGCCTCGGGGACCAGCCAGCCGCCGGCCGCGAGCGCGGCCAGGGTCGCGTTCAGGTCGCCGGGCGGGAGGTCGTAGGGCGGGTCGGCCAGGACCAGGTCGTAGCCCTCGGCAGGTGGACCGGCCAAGGCCGCCGGCACGGTGCCCAGCACCACCTCCGACCTCGCCCGCAACCCGAGGTCGGCGACGTTCCGCCTGAGCACGTCCGCCGCGCGCCGGTTGGCCTCCACGAAGGTCACGTGCTCGGCGCCCCGGGACAACGCCTCGAGCCCCAGCGCTCCACTGCCCGCGTAGAGGTCGAGGACCCGGGCTCCCTCCAGTTCCATCCGAGCGGCGAGCGCGCTGAAGAGCGCCTCCCGCACCCGTTCCGAGGTGGGTCGGGTCCCCCTGGGCGGAACCGCGATCCGCCTACCTCCGACTGTTCCGGCGACGATCCTGGTCACCGGCCCATCATCGCCGGCCGGGCTCGCCGCTCCCGGCCGGGGCCGGCCCGGGTGCGCCGGGTCCGGCCCCGCCGCCGGTCACGACAGCTCGATCAGCAGGTCGCCCCCTTCGACCTGCTGCACCCCGCCGATGGCGAGCCGACGGACCGTTCCGCCCTTCGGGGCGGTGATGCCAGCCTCCATCTTCATCGCCTCGATGGTCGCGACGGTCTGACCGGCCTCGACGGTGTCGCCCTCGACGACCGAGACCGTCACGACCCCGGAGAACGGCGCCGCGACGTGACCGGGGTTCCCCCGGTCCGCCTTCTCCGCGGCGGGCACGTCCGAGGCGATGGACCGGTCCCGGACCTGGATGGGCCGCAGCTGCCCGTTGAGGGTGGCCATCACGGTCCGCATGCCGCGCTCGTCGGCCTCGCCGATCGCCTCCAGGTGGATGAACAGCCGGACACCGCGTTCCAGGTCGACCGAGTACTCCTCGCCCGGGCGCAGGCCGTACAGGAAGTCCTTGGTCCGCAGGACGCTGGTGTCACCGAACGCCTCGCGGTGCTGGGCGAACTCCTTAGCCGGCCCGGGGAACAGCAGCCGGTTCAACGTCGTCCTCGGGTCCGAGCCCAACCCGGCCCGGTCCTCCTCGGTGAGATCCACCACCGGGCGGGGCTCGGCGCGGCCCGCCAGCGCCTTGGTCCGGAAGGGCTCCGGCCACCCGCCGGGCGGATCGCCCAGCTCTCCGCGCAGGAACCCGACGACCGAGTCCGGGATGTCGAACCGCTGCGGGTCGGCCTCGAACTCGGCCGGGTCGACACCCGCCCCCACCAGGTGCAGGGCGAGGTCCCCGACCACCTTGGAGGAGGGGGTGACCTTGACCAGGTGGCCCAGGATCCGGTCGGCGGCCGCGTAGGTGGCCTCGATCTCCTCGAACCGGTCGCCGAGCCCGAGGGCGATGGCCTGTTGCCGCAGGTTCGACAGCTGCCCACCCGGGATCTCGTGCCGGTACACCCGCCCGGTCGGGGACGGGAGCCCCGACTCGAACGGCTGGTAGACGCGGCGCACGGCCTCCCAGTAGGGCTCGAGGTCGCAGACCGCCCGCAGGTCGAGGCCGGTCGACCGCTCGGTGTGGTCTGTCGCGGCGACGATGGCGGACAACGGGGGTTGGGAGGTCGTGCCAGCCATCGAGGCCGCGGCCCCGTCCACCGCGTCGACCCCGGCGTGGACGGCCGCCAGCAGGGTGGCGAGCTGCCCGCCCGGGGTGTCGTGGGTGTGCAGGTGCACCGGCAGGTCGAACTCGCGTCGCAGCGCCGAGACCAGGGTCGCCGCCGCCGGTGGGCGCAACAGCCCCGCCATGTCCTTGACCGCCAGGACGTGCGCACCCGCCGCCACGATCTGCTCGGCGAGCCGGAGGTAGTAGTCCAGCGTGTAGAGGCGCTCACCCGGGTCCGAGAGGTCACCGGTGTAGCAGAGTGCGACCTCGGCCACGGCGGAACCGGTCTCCCGCACCGCGTCGATCGCCGGCCGCATCTGGCCCACGTCGTTGAGCGCGTCGAACACGCGGAAGATGTCGATGCCGGTGGCGGCGGCCTCCCGGACGAAGGCGTTGGTCACGTCCGTCGGGTACGGCGTGTACCCCACGGTGTTCCGTCCCCGCAGCAGCATCTGGAGGCAGACGTTGGGCACGGCCTCCCGCAGCGCGGCCAGCCGCTCCCAGGGGTCCTCGGAGAGGAACCGCAGGGCCACGTCGTAGGTGGCTCCGCCCCAGGCCTCCAGGGAGAGCAGCCGCGGGGTCATCCTGGCCACGTGGGGAGCGACGGCGACCAGGTCCCGGGTCCGGACCCGGGTGGCCAGCAGCGACTGGTGCGCGTCCCGGAAGGTCGTGTCAGTGACCGCGACCGCGTCGGAGGACCGCAGCCACCGGGCGAACCCGACCGGCCCCAACTCGGCCAGCCGCTGCCGGGAACCCGGCGGGGCCGGTTCGGAGAGGTCGGTCTCGGGCAGCTTGTGCGCGGGGTCCAACAGGGACGGCCGCTCCCCGTGCGGACGGTTCACGGTGACGTCGGCGAGGTAGGTCAACAGCCTGGTGCCCCGGTCCGCCGAGTGGCGGGCGGTCAGCAGGTGGGGGCGTTCCTCGATGAAGGAGGTGGTGACCCGGCCCGCCCGGAAGTCCGGGTCGTCGAGGACGGCCTGGAGGAACGGGATGTTGGTCGCGACGCCCCTGATCCGGAACTCGGCGACGGCCCGGCGGGCCCGGGAGACGGCCGTGGGGAAGTCGCGTCCCCGGCAGGAGAGCTTCACCAGCATCGAGTCGAAGTGGGCGCTGATGTTGGTGCCGGCGAAGGTCGTTCCCCCGTCGAGGCGGATGCCCGACCCACCGGGCGAACGGTAGGCGCTGATCAGGCCGGTGTCGGGGCGGAAACCGTTGGTCGGGTCCTCCGTCGTGATCCGGCACTGCAGGGCCGCGCCGCGCAGGCTGACCGTCTCCTGGCTGAGCCCCAGGTCCGCCAGGGTCTCGCCGGAGGCGATCCGGAGCTGGGACTGGACGAGGTCGACGTCGGTGACCTCCTCGGTCACGGTGTGCTCGACCTGGATCCTCGGGTTCATCTCGATGAACACGTGCTCGCCGCGTTCGTCGAGCAGGAACTCCACCGTGCCGGCGTTGACGTAGCCGATCTGCCTGGCGAAGGCGACCGCGTCGGCGCAGATGCGCTCCCGCAGCGCCGGGTCGAGGTTCGGGGCCGGCGCGATCTCGATGACCTTCTGGTGCCGTCGCTGCACCGAGCAGTCCCGCTCGAACAGGTGCATGACCTCACCGGTGGCGTCGGCGAGGATCTGGACCTCGATGTGCCTCGGGTTGACCACCGCCCGCTCCAGGAAGACGGTGGGATCACCGAAGGCGGACTCGGCCTCCCGCATGGCGGCCTCCAGCGCGTCGCGCAGCGCCTCCGGCCGTTCCACCCGGCGCATACCCCGCCCGCCACCGCCCGCCACCGCCTTGACGAACACCGGGAACGTCATGTCCTCCGCCGCGCGGAGGAGGTCCTCGGTGCGCGAGGAGGGCTCCGACGACGCGAGCACCGGCAGGCCGGCGGCGCGGGCCGCCGCGACCGCCCTCGCCTTGTTCCCCGTCAGCTCCAGCACCTGCTGGGTGGGGCCGACGAAGGTGATCCCCGCCTCGGCGCAGGCCCGCGCGAGTTCCGGGTTCTCCGAGAGGAACCCGTAGCCGGGGTAGACGGCGTCGGCGCCCGCCCGGCGCGCGGCCTGCACGATCTCCGGCACGGACAGGTAGGCGCGCACCGGATGGCCGGGCTCGCCGATCTCGTAGGCTTCGTCGGCTTTCAACCGGTGCAGGGAGTTGCGGTCCTCGTGCGGGAAGACGGCCACCGTCTTCGCTCCGAGCTCGTAGCCGGCTCGGAATGCCCGGATCGCGATCTCCCCGCGGTTGGCGACGAGGACCTTCCGAAACATGCGCGCTCCCTCCGATGGGCCAGTGTCGCGAGCAGGGACGTTACCCGCTTCGTCCTACTTTTCGGGAGTGCCGTTCCAGTGGCCAGACGCGGCCGGAGTGGTGCGCCCCCGGCCACCGGCGCGTCGGGGGAACCGGGTGGCGGCGGAGGCGCGTGGTCGGGGACCGCGCTGGTCCCACCTCCCGTGACGCCCTGGTCAGGGCCCCGGTCGGCGGGCGGCGTCCCGCCCGGTCTGGCGGGCTCGTCGCCCGGGTGGTGGGGCGGTCGCCCACCCGAGGTCGGGGTGCGGCGAGCTCAGGTCTTCTGGAGATACTCGGCCCGTTCGTCGTCGACCATCGCCGCGACCAGCCGGGCCAGCCCGGGGTGGTGGGTGAGGTGCGGGTCCTCCCCCACCAGCCGTTCCGCCTCGCCCCGCGCCTCGGCGATGAGGTCCTCGTCCGAGATCAGGGACAGCAACCGCAGGGTCGAACGGCGGCCGGACTGGGAGACGCCGAGGATGTCGCCCTCCCGACGCAGTTCCAGGTCCAGGCGGGCGAGTTCGAACCCGTCGGTGGTGGAGGCGACCGCGTCCAGTCGCTGCATGGTCGAGGTGCCGGACGGTGCCTCGCTGACCAGCAGGCACAGTCCCGGCGCCGAGCCTCGGCCGACGCGGCCCCGCAGCTGGTGCAGCTGGCTGACGCCGAAGCGGTCGGCGTCGAGGATGACCATGACCGTGGCGTTCGGGACGTTGACGCCCACCTCCACGACCGTCGTCGCCACCAGCACGTCGAGCTCGCCGGCGGCGAAGGCCCGCATCGCGGTGTCCTTCTCCTCGGCGGGCAACCTGCCGTGCAGGACCCCGATCCGCAGGCCCAGCAACGGCCCCTCCGCGAGGCGGGGGGCGACGTCGAGCACGGCGACCGGTGGTCGCCGCGCGCCTCCGCCCTCGTCCGGCGGGGCGAGCTCGTCGAGGTCCTCCTCGGCGTCCCCGCCGCGTCTGCCGCCCTGTCCCGCCGTTCCCGCCGCTCCGTCCTCGCCGATGCGGGGGCAGACGACGTAGACCTGGTGGCCGGCGGCGACCTCCTCCCGCACCCGCTGCCACGCCCGGTCCAGCCAGGACGGTTTCTCCGCCACCGGCACGACCGAGGTGCTGATCGGGGAGCGCCCGCTGGGGAGTTCCCGCAACGCGGACACCTCCAGGTCGCCGTACACGGTCATCGCGACCGTCCGGGGGATCGGGGTGGCGGTCATCACCAGCAGGTGCGGGCTGGTCCCGCTGTCGTCCCTGCTGCGCAGCGCGTCACGCTGTTCCACCCCGAACCGGTGCTGCTCGTCGACCACCAGCAAGCCGAGGTCGGCGAACCGCACGCGGTCCTGGATGAGGGCGTGGGTCCCGACGACGATGCCGGCGGCGCCGGACACCGCGTCCAGGAGGGCCTGCCTGCGCTTCGCGGCGGGCAGGGAACCGGTGAGCAGGGTGAGCCGGGTGGCGTGCTCAGGGGCGCCCAGCTCGCCCTCGGACGCCAGGTCTCCGAGCAGTTCCGCCAGCGACCTGGCGTGTTGGGCGGCGAGCACCTCGGTCGGGGCCAGCAGCGCCGCCTGCCGACCGGCGTCCACCGCCTGGAGCATCGCCCGCAGGGCCACCACCGTCTTGCCCGACCCCACCTCGCCCTGGATCAGCCGGTTCATGGGGTGCCGGGCGGCGAGGTCCTGGGCGACCGCGCCACCCACCTCCCGCTGCCCCGCCGTCAGCGTGAACGGGAGCCGCTCGTCGAAGGCGGCCAGCAGGCCGTCGCCGACCGGGGGGCACGGCGGGGCGGGCCGCTCCTCGACGAGGTGCCGACGTCCCACCAGCGCGAGCTGGACGGCCAGGGCCTCGTCCCACTTGAGCCGCTTCCTGGCGACCGCCAGCTCCCGGTGGTCGGCGGGCCGGTGGATGCGCCGGATGGCCTCCTCGAAGCCCAGCAGGTGGTGCCGGCGGCGGAGGTCGGCGGGCAACGCGTCCTCGCTCCCCTCCCACACGTCCAGCACCTGGCGGACGCAGCGGGCGATGGACCAGGAGGGGAGCCCCTGGGCCGCCGGGTAGACGGGGATCAGCGCGGCGGCGAACTCCTCGGCCGCCGCCTGTTCGTCGCCGTCGGCTCCCCCGGCCTCGGGAACCCCGATCAGCTGGTACTCGGGGTTGGCGAGTTGGAGCGCCCCCCGATAGCTGGTGACCTTCCCCGCGAAGAGCCCGCGCCGGCCCGGGAGCAGCTCGCGTTCGCGCCAGGCCTGGTTGAAGAAGGTGCAGTTCAGGGTGCGTTGCCCGTCGGTGATCCTGACCTCGAGGATCGTCCCGCGCCGCGAGCGCATGGTGCGCCTGTTGACCCGGTCGACCTGGGCCAGGACGGTGGCGTGCTCGTCGGTCTCCAGCCCGGCGATGCGCGTCAGCTCGCCGCGCTCGGCGTACCGCCGAGGGAAGTGGTAGAGCAGGTCACCGACGGTGCCGATCCCCAGCGCCGTCTCCAGGGCCTTGGCGGTCTTGGCCCCGAGCAGGGGCTCCAGCGGGGCGTCCATCGAGGTCACTGTCCCACCTCCCGCCGACACCACCGTGACGAGGTGCCCGGTGGTCGCCGCCGCGTCCGACCAGCGCCGGCGACCGCGGCGGAACGCCGTCCCGGCGGCCGGCGGGCGCTGGGGGCCCGTGCTGCCCGGGGACGCCCGAAGGCGCCGGCACCGGAGGCCGAGCCGGTGGTGGTCGGGCGGGCCGGGGTCATTCGACACCCACCAGGAGGATCGCGTCCGGGACCCGCACGTCGTACCCGGTCAACTCCACCTCCGGGTGGTCCGCCCGCAGCCGCCCGGTGATCGAACCGAGCAGCGTGGGGGGCGCGTCCTGTCCGGTCAGGGCGGTCACGATCTCCGCTCCGTTGGTCAACATGCGGTCCAGCAGCCGGGCGGCGGCGGAGGGGACGTCGTCGGCGATGAGCACGACCTCGCCGTCCACCAATCCCAGCACGTCTCCCGGTTCGCAGCGACCGACCCAGGTCAGGGCGGCGCGCCTGGCCACCATGAGTTCTCCCCTCCTGGTCGCGGCGGCGGCCTCGGCCATGCTGACCGCGTCATCGGCGGGACGTCGACCGGGGTCGTGGACCGCGAGCGCCGCGAGGCCCTGCACCGGGGAGGCGGTGGGTACGACCACCACCTCCCGGCCCCGTTCCCAGGCCCGGCCGGCCGCCTGCTCCACGGTTGCCGTCAACCCCCGGCCGTTGGGCAGCAGCACGACGTGCCGGGCGCCCGCCTCGAGCAGCGCGTCATCCAGTGCGGCGTCCAGCTCGGGCCCCGCGCTGTTCCCCGGCACCACGACAGCCCCCTCCGCCCGGAAGAGCTCAGCCAGCCCTCACCGGCCACGACCGCGACCACCGCCCTGCCCTCGGTGACGCCGGACGTCGACGTCGGCGCGCCGGCCCCGGCGGCCGCCGCCCGGAGGCCGTCACCAGACGACGGACCCGCACCCGGTGTGGTCGACCCAGCTCGATGCCACGCTCGACGGCGGCCCCGACGTCCGCGCAGTGCACGTGCACCGCCCAGTGGCCCGCGCCGTCCCCGGCCACCGACACGCAGTCCCCGATCGCGGTGAGCGCCACGCGCAGCTCGGCCACGCGGTCCTCGTCGGAGTCCGCCAGCAGGTACATCACCTCGTGGTCGTAGTCATCCCCGAGCTCGTCCGCGTCAGGAGCGGCCCCTCGGGTCGTGGAGTCGCCGGAGCCGGTGCGCAGCGGAACGCGGGACAACGCGTCCCGCCTGGCGCCGTCCGCGCTCGGTGGCCGGTCCTCGACCAGCGCCAACAGGGCGTCGAGGATCACCAGGACACCGCAGCCACCGGCGTCCACCACTCCGGTGGCGGCGAGCGCGTCCTGCTGCCCGGGGGTCGCCAGCAGCGCCCGTTCCGCTCCCGCCACCGCCGCCGCGAGCACGTCGAGCAGGGTGTTCCCCGAGGAGGTCTCCACGGCCTCGACGCACCCGGCCAGCACGGTGAGCATCGTGCCAGGAGCGGGTTCGGTCACGGCTGTCCTCGCGACCCGCTCCACGCCGGCCAGGGCGTGCGCCATCCGAGGCGCGTCGACCAGGTCGAGGTCCCGAACCGCCTCGGCGAGCCCTCGCAGCATCTGGGACAGGATGACGCCGGAGTTGCCCCGCGCGCCGAGCAACGCGCCGGTGGCCAGGGCGGACGCCACCTCGCCGAGGGTGGCCCCGCCGGGCAGGGGGGCGACCCGCTCCGAGGCGGCGCGCATCGTGTTCAGCAGGTTGG
This sequence comes from Actinoalloteichus caeruleus DSM 43889, assembly GCF_000429185.2. GTDB lineage: Bacteria > Actinomycetota > Actinomycetes > Mycobacteriales > Pseudonocardiaceae > Actinoalloteichus_B > Actinoalloteichus_B caeruleus. Next base: position 3,070,801 of record NZ_AUBJ02000001.1, read on the forward strand.
TGCCGGTGTCGGCGTCCGGGACGGGGAACACGTTGATGCCGTCGATCCGCTCCCGGTGGAGCTCCAACGCGGCGACACAGTCCTCCGCCCACCTCCGGAGTAACAGCACGTCCAGGTTCCGCACCGAGGAGCTCCTCCGCTTCCACCGTCCCGGCCCGTCGCGGGGACCGGGAAACTGGGCTCGGTCTTACACCATCCTCGCCGGCTCCTCACCTCCGCGCCCCCGCCCGGCCGGCGGGCGTTTCCCCGGGGTGCCCCAGCTTCGGTGCTGGCCACCCGGCCCTGGTGCGGCGGGGTCCCGGTTTGGAGCCGCTCGCGGACAGCGGTTAACCTGTTGTGGTTGCCCGGCCCGGCCCGGGTTCTCATATCGCCTCCGGCGGCACGACCGCCGGGAGCGCGCGTACCCAACGTAAGGAGTGTCTGACGTGGCTGCCGTCTGCGACGTCTGTGGCAAGGGGCCGGGCTTCGGCAAGTCGGTCTCGCACTCGCACCGCCGTACCAACCGTCGGTGGAACCCGAACATCCAGACCGTGCACGCGAAGGTGGGCGTCTCCCAGCGCCAGCGCCTGAACGTGTGCACCGGCTGCCTGAAGGCAGGCAAGGTCGTTCGCGGCTGACAGGCCGAGTGCTCGACGGGAGCCCGGAACTCGGACGTGCCAACGTCGGAGTTCCGGGCTCCCGCGCGTCCGGGGGTGGGTGGGGGCCGGCGCGCTCCGCCTCCAGCGCCCGCCCAGGCCAGGCGGTCCCAGGTCCCCGGCTCCGGCCCTGCGCCGTCGTCGCTTCGCTGTTACACAGGTGGGCAGCGGTCCCGACCGGTCGGAGGGCAGGCCATGCGGTTCGAGAACAGGGTCGTGTTCGTCACGGGCGGGGCCTCGGGCCTCGGACTCGCCATCGCCAGCCGGTTCGGCGCGGAGGGCGCCCGGGTCGTCATCGCCGACATCGCGCTGGACGCGGCCAGGGAGGCCGCGCGGAGCGTGGGTGACGCGACCGCCGTCCGGGTGGACGTGTCCGACCCGGAGTCGGTGCGGCAGGGGTTCGAGCACGTACTCGCCGAGGAGTTGCGGGTGGACGTGGTCGTCAACAACGCCGGCATCGACGGGGAACAACGCATCACGCACGAACACCCGCTGGAGAACTGGCGCCGGGTGATGGCGATCAACGCGGACGGGGCGTTCCACACCCTGCGGTACGGGCTGGACGCCCTGCTGCGCTCCGGCGGTGGCTCGGTGGTGAACATGGCCTCGACCGCCGGGCTGACGGCGTTCCCGAACATCCCCGCGTACACGGTCGCCAAGGCCGGGTTGGTGGGCCTCACCAGGGCGACGGCGATCGAGTACGCGGACCGGCACATCCGGGTGAACGCGGTCGCGCCGACGATGGTGCTCACGGCCCTGGTGGAGAACTTCATCGAGAACGCGGAGGACCCGGCGGCGATGCGGGCCCAGCTGACGGGGATGAACCCGCTCCCGGGTGCGCCGGAGCCGGCCGACGTCGCGGCGGCGGTCGCGTTCCTCGCCTCGGAGGAGGCCCGGTTCATCACGGGCGTGACCCTGCCCGTCGACGGCGGTTACACCGCCCGCTGAGCGCCGGCAGCCGGCGAGGACCCCGGCCGGCGGGCCGCACCGCCGTCCCGCGCACCCGGTCTCGGACCGCGCCGGGAACGCCCGGTCAGGGCAGCTTCCAGTCCACCGGCTGCGCCCCCTGCTGCTCCAACAGCGCGTTGACCCGGCTGAAGGGACGGGATCCGAAGAAGCCGTAGTGGGCGGAGTTCGGGCTGGGGTGCGGCGACTCCACGCAGGGCACGTCGCCGAGCAGCGGCGCGAGGCTGCGGGCGTCGCGCCCCCACAGCACGGCGACCAGTGGGCCACCCCGCGCGGCCAGGGCGCGGATCGCCTGCTCGGTCACCTGCTCCCAGCCCTTGCCTCGGTGGGAACCGATCCGGCCCGCCTCCACGGTGAGCACCCGGTTCAACAGCAGGACGCCCTGCTGCGTCCACGGGGTCAGGTCTCCGTGGGACGGCTTGGGGTGGCCGAGGTCCGAGACGTACTCCTTGAAGATGTTGTTCAGGCTCGGGGGGAGGGGGCGGGTGTCCTCCGCGACCGAGAAGCTGAGGCCCACGGCGTGGCCGGGACGCGGGTAGGGGTCCTGGCCGACGATGAGCACCCGCACCTCGTCGAAGGGCTGCTGGAAGGCGCGCAGCACGTTCGGCCCCGGCGGGAAGTAGCCCCGTCCGGCGGCGACCTCCTCGCGCAGGAAGTTCCCCATTCGGGCGATCTGCTCGGCGACGGGTTCGAGAGCGGCGCTCCACCCGGCTTCGACAACCTCGTTCAACGGACGTCCAACCACGGCCGGGACTCTAGCGATCAGGACCGACGGCGCCGCGCACCGCCCGGGTGCCCGCCGCCGGAGCCGGGGCGTCGGTCAGTCGAGGCGTCGGAGGCCCTCCCGGTAGCGGGCGGCGTTGCGGACGTACTTCTCCACGACGTGCCGCCACGCCCCGGGGGGAACCTCGCGGTCCGGGCAGATCTTGGCCGGCACGCCGAGCACCATCGACCGGGGCGGCACGACCATGCCGAAGGGCAGGACGGCGCCCGCTCCCACCACGGCACCGGCTCCGACCTGGGAGCCGTTGAGCACCACCGCCCCGGAGGCCACGAGGGCACCCTCCTCGACCACGGCGCCCTCGATGTGGGCGTTGTGCCCGAGAACGCAGTCCTGCCCGACCAGCGCCGGGTGTTCCTCGGTGCAGTGCACCACCGTGCCGTCCTGCACGTTGCTGCGGTCTCCGATCTCGATCCGGCCGTAGTCGCCGCGCAGGACGGCACCCGGCCACACGGAGGTCTGCGCGCCGAGCCGGACCTGTCCGATCACGGTCGCGTCGGGGTGGACGAAGGCGGTGGGGTGGATCTCGGGCACGGCGTCGTCCAGGGCGTACACGGTCATCCGGTCGTCCTCCTCGGACTGGCTTCTCGGTCGGCCCCGGGACCGACCCGACCGCTGCTGGCGGTCAGCCGACGGCGGGCAGACCGGCCACGTCGAGGAGGGACTTGGCGAAGCAGCGACTCAGCGGGTGTTCCCGGTAGGTGCCGAAGTTCGGGATGGGCTCGTACCCTTCCGAACGATAGAGGGCCATCGCCTCCGGCTGCTCGGTTCCGGTCTCCAGCACCATCCGGTGGCAGCCGGCGTCGCGTGCGGACACCTCCAGGTAGACCAGCAACGACCTGGCGAGACCGCGCCCCCTGGCGTCGGGGAGGACGAACATCCGCTTCAGTTCCGCGTCGTCGGGCCCGACCCCGTCCTCCGCCTCGGCCACCCGCCGCCACCCACCGCAGGCGACCGGTCGGTCGTCGAGGTACCCGACGGCGAACAGCCCGTTGGGCGGGGCGAACTGCGCCGGTTCGACCGGCGTGACGTCCTCCTCCCCGTACCGGACCACGTACTCCCGTTGCACGGCGGCGGTCAGCGTCAGGGAGTCGGGGTGGTCGAAGGCCAGGAGACGAAGCTGCATGCGTGTCAGCCTACGTATTTCGACACGCCGTCCACCACGGGCGTTCGGTTGGGCGTGTCCAACCTCCGGCGCCGGTCGTGGTCAGCGCCAGTGCTCCCAGCCGACGGGCCGTTCGTAGGCCCGTCCGTTCACGGTCACCCCGCTGCCCTCCTTGACCGTGCCGACCACGCGCCACCCCGGGGGCAGCGCGGCCGCCGACGGGAAGGTCGCGGCCAGCGCGTGGTCCTCGCCGCCGGTCAGCACCCAGTGCAGGGGATCCGACCCCAGGGCGGAGGCCACGTCGACGAGGCGCTGGTGCACCTCCATCCGCTCCGCCCAGACGTCGATGGCGACCGACGAGCTGACCGCGATGTGCCCGAGGTCGGCCAGGAGCCCGTCGGACACGTCGATCATCGCGGTCGCGCCGGCCAGGGCCGCCTCGGGGCCTGCCTGGTAGGGGGGCTGCGGGCACCGGTGCGCACCGACGACCGTTCCCGGCGAGCGGAAGCCTCGGCTGAGCACGGCCAGGCCGGCGGCCGACCAGCCGAGTCGCCCTCGGACGGCGACCACGTCACCGACCCGGGCGCCCGACCTCGTGACCGGCTCCCTGCCCTGCAGACTCCCTAAGGCGGTGACAGAGATCACAATGCTCCCGGCGGAGACGACGTCACCGCCGACGACACCCACGCCCGCCCTGGACGCCTCCTGCCACATGCCCTCGGTCATGCGGTCGGCGATCTCGGCGGTGAGCGTGGGCGGGCAGGCCAGCCCGACGAGCAGCCCGGTGGGAACGGCTCCCATCGCGGCCACGTCGGCGACGTTGACGGCGACCGCCTTGGCCCCGACCTGCTCGGGGCTGGACCAGTCCAGCCGGAAGTGCACCCCCTCGACCAGGACGTCCGTCGACGTCACCACCCGCCCGTCCGGCGCGGCGACCACGGCGGCGTCATCGCCGGGGCCGAGCAGGGTGGTGGACGGTTGCGGCCGACCGCCGGTGATGCGCTCGATGAACCCGAACTCTCCGAGCCCGGCGACCGTGTCCGGGTTCTGCGCCGGTTCCGGCTGCACGCGGACCTCCAAAGTCTCCAAGCCCCGACCGCGTCGGCGGCTGGGGTACCTTGCTGCTCACGTTCCTACCCCGAGCACACTGACGACACGAAGGGGCACGCCGTGGTCAAGGCATACATCCTCATCCAGACCGAGGTCGGCAAGGCAGCCGCGGTGGCTGAGCAGATCTCCGGTATCCCCGGTGTCACGACCGCCGAGGACGTGACCGGCCCCTACGACGTCGTCGTCCGGGCGGAGGCGCCGAACGTGGACGAGCTGGGGCAGCTCGTGGTGGCCAACATCCAGAACGTCCAGGGGATCACCCGCACGCTGACGTGCCCGGTGGTCCGCCTCTGACCCTCCCCCGCCGTGGTCGCGACCCACTCGGCGTGCTGTCATGGATCCCATGTCGGACAAGCCGTCGAGTGGGTTCCCCCGTGCGGTGGTGGTCGTGGCCATCGCGCTGCCCGTCGCGCTGGGTGTCGGCGCCGCCGGCATCGCGATGTCCTCGCCCCCCGTCGAGGAGGCCACCGACGAGTACGACGGACAGGGCCAGCGCCGGACGGGTCCGCTACCGCTCTCCAGCGTTCCCGCTCCCGACGCCGAGTCGGCCGAGTGCGCCGCCCTGCTGGCCGAGCTCCCCGAGGAGACCGTCTCGGCCGGGCAGACCCTGACCGTCCGGGAGCTGATGGATCCCGCCCCGGCCGGCGCGATGGCCTGGGGCAACGCCGACCACGACCCGGTGGTCGTGCGGTGCGGGCTGGGGGCACCGGCCGATCTGGTACCGACCTCCGAGCTGGTGGAGGTCTCGGGTGTCCAGTGGCTGGAGATGCCGGGGGACGGGATGACGACCTGGGCGGCGGTGGACCGGCCGGTGGGGGTGGCCCTCACGGTGCCGGACGACACGGGAAGCGGTCCGATCCAGGACGTCTCCGAGGCCATCTCCGCCGTGCTGGAAGCGGTCGACGTCGAGGTGGGGTGACCCCGACCTCGGGTGCGGTCCCCCGGGCGGCGGAGCGCCACCGGTGGCGGGCGGCTTGTCCGGGAGGTCCTCGTCCACCGGCCAGCGCGGTTCGCCGGCTCGTCCCGCGCCGCCACGCGCCGTTCCAACTCCCCCGACCCGCCCGGTGCCAGCCGCAGCGTGGTCAGACCCCGGCCAGCCGGGCGAGCACCGGCGCGACCGCCATCGCCGACCGACCGCCCGCCGGGTCGCCGTGCGCGGCGCTCCACAACGCACCCTCCACCGTCCTGGCCAGCGCCCACGCCGCCACCCGGGCGGGATCCAAGCCCAGGACGTCGGCGAGCAGTCGGAACCGGCTGGCCAACACCGACGGCCGGTCACGTGGGTCGTCGACCTGCTCGACCAACGGCCAGAGCTCGTAGGCCGGGTCGCCGAGCACCGGCTTGGGGTCGATCGCCAGCCAGGGCCGGCGGCGCGCGGCGAGCAGGTTCCCGGGATTGAGGTCGCCGTGCAGGAGCACCGCGCGATCCGCGCTGGACGGGAGCTCCCGGAGCAGTTCGACTCCCCGGCGCACCAGCCCGGCGTCCAGGTCCGCTCCCGGCGTGCCAGCCCTGGCCGCGGTGACCTCGGCCCAGCCCGCGCACACGGCCGCCAGCCCGGGTACCGCCACTCCTCCACCAACGGGCACCGACCAGAGCTCAGCGACGACCTCCGCCGCGAGTTCCAGCCGGCGTGCGGGAGGGATCTCCTCCGCCGCGGCGAGGGGAGTGGCGGGACGGACCCGTTCGAGGAGCAACGCGTTGTCGTCGCCGGCCACGTCGAGCAGCCGAACGGCCGCCCGGCCCGCCCAACGCCGCAACGCGTCGGGTTCGGCGGAGGCCTCCGGGTGCGGCCAGGTCACCTTGAGCACCGCCTCGGTGCCGTCCGGGCGGCGGGCGGGCGCTACCCAGGAACTCGTCCCGCCCCGCAGCGGGGCGCCCAGCACCAGGCCCCACCGCCTCCGCAGCCGGTCCACCCGATCCGGGAGCCCCGCGAGCCAGGAGTGCCCGGCGGGCAGCCCAGCCAGGTGGGAGAACACCGGCAGGGAGCGGGGAAAGAGTTCGGGGGCCACGGGACACCAACCTCTCCCCGCCAGGGTCGGATGCCGGCGGGGCTGTGGAGCACCGGCGAATGGGACGGGCTCGGGCTCGCCGGGATGCCACCACCGGACTCGGGTCGGCAGGAGGCCACCGCGCCACGGTCCCCACCGCCCGGGACGGTACCTCGGCTGGCAGAGGACGGGACCCGGTCCCCGGCCAGCACGCGGACGCGGGTGGGTGGGTGGGGCGGCACCGTCCCGACCCGGGTGAGGCGATGTCCCCGGAACGAGCAGCGCCGGGCGGCCCCACGTCCGCGGGGGCGGGTTCGGCCGAGGGTGGTGGCCCCGGTCCCGAGGCCCGGTGCCCCGGACACGGCGCACCGACCGTCGAGCACGTCCCGGTACCACGAGCCGCCAGGGACCGACGGCGGGCGCGCCCCTCGCCGGCTCGCCCCGACCGAGTGAGGACACGGTTCGGGAAGGGCGCGAGCGGGCACTTCTCATCACAGGACGGGGTGCCACGGTCATCTCGCCCCGGTGGTGTGAGGAGGCGGGTATGACGACGCGGCCGATGGTGGACGAGGCGGACGGGGACACCTGGGATCTGCGGCTCCGCCACGGACTTCGGTACGGCTGGGTCGTCGTCGAGGTCGTCGGCGAGCTCGACACGACCAATGCCGAGATGTTCTGGGGATTCCTCGCCGACTGCCTGCGGACCGGGGCGACCCGCATGGTGGTCGACCTGGGCAACGTCGACTTCGTGGGCCGGGCGGGCGTGTACGCCCTGGTGTCCACCTACCAACGGCTCCGGCGGCGCGGCGGGGAGCTGAACGTCATCTCCGACGACGCCAACACCCTGCGCCGCTTCCACCAGGCGGGGCTCGGCACCCTGATCACGGTGTTGCCGAGCGTGCCGTGGCCGTCCGACGCGCCCGCCGGCCCACCCTCACCGTAGGCCGGTCCCCCTGGCCAGGGCGGTGTCCACGAGGATGTTGGTGAGCGTGCCGATGTCGATGCCGGTGTGCTGCCACATCTTCGGGTACATCGAGATCGGCGTGAAACCGGGCATGGTGTTGAGCTCGTTGACGATCAGCTCGCCCTCGTCGCTGACGAAGAAGTCGACACGGGCCAGTCCCTGGCAGTCCAGGGCGGTGAACGCCGTCACCGCCTGGTCCCGAAGCCGTTCGACGACCGCGTCGTCGAGCTTGGCGGGGATGTCGAACTCGCACACGTCGTCGAGGTACTTCGCCTCGAAGTCGTACCAGTCGACACCCTCGGCCACCATCCGGATCTCGGCCGGCAGCGAGGCACGGACCTCCCCGTCGGGGAACTCCAGCACCCCGCACTCGACCTCACGGCCCCGGACCGCGGCCTCGATGATGACCTTCGGGTCGGTGCGCCGGGCCTCCGCGATGGCCTCGTCCAACGCGGACCAGTCGGTGACCCGCGAGATGCCCAGCGACGAACCGGCCCTGGCGGGCTTCACGAAGACGGGGAGACCGAGGTCCGCCCGCTGGTCCTCGGTCAGCGTCGCCTGGTCGCGGCGGAGCACGACGTACCGCCCGACCGACAGCCCGGCAGCCGCCAGCAGCTTCTTGGTGAACTCCTTGTCCATCGCGGCGGCGCTGGCGAAGACACCCGGTCCGACGTAGGGGACCCCGGCCATCTCCAGCAGCCCCTGGATGGTCCCGTCCTCGCCGTAGGCGCCGTGCAGCACGGGGAACACCACGTCCACCCCGGAGAGCAGCTCCCCCTCGCGCCCCGGGTCGAGTCGGACGAGGTCACCACCGGCTCCTCCAGGCAGGACCAGGGACGCGCTGGTCCCGTCCACCTCGGGCAGCGCCCGGTCCCGGATCGCCAGCTGCTCCGGATCGTCCCCACCCAGCACCCAGCCACCCTCGCGGGTGATGCCGACGGGGACGACCTCGAAGCGTTCCCGGTCCAGGTGCGCGAGCAAGCTGCCCGCCGACACGCAGGAGATGGCGTGCTCGTTGCTCTGGCCGCCGAAGACGACCGCGACCCGGATCTTGCGCTGCGTCATGGCTCTGGACCCTACCGGCCGGTCGCTCCACCCACTCGGCGCAATCCGGTATTCCGCGTCACCACGCCCTGGCGACGAGGTGGGTCAGAACGGGGATGGCCGAGGCCAGTTCCCGGGGGGAGCAGGCCGCGTATCCGAGGGCGATTCCGTAGTGCCCGGCGGGGCCCTGGTGGTGCCGGCCGAGCCCGTCCAGGGCGAGGCCCGCGCGCCGCGCCGAACCGATCACCCGTTGTTCCTCGGCGGCCGAGGGCAGCGGGAGCACGAGGTGGGCACCCGCCTCGTCCCCGAGCACGGGAAGGCCGGCCGAGGTGAACGCCTCCACGAGAGCGCCGCGGCGGCGGGCGAACTCCCGCCGCGTGCGGCGCAGGTGCCGGCCCAGGTCTCCGTGCCTGGCGAGCTCGACCAGCACCCGTTGGCCCGCCGCGGCGGGGCCCACGCCCGACCGGTCGCGCGCGTCCAGCACCGCCCGGCGCACCGATCCGGGGGCCACCATCCACCCCACCCCCAGCGTCGGCGTGAGGATCTTGCTGGTGGTGCCGAGGTGGACGACGTGTTCCGGGGCGAGCGCGGCCAGCAGGGGCAGCGGCGCGACGTCGTAGCGCAGCTCGCCGTCGTAGTCGTCCTCGATGACCAGGAAACCGTCGTGCCGCGCCCGTTCGACCAGGGCGACCCGGCGCGCCGCCGGGAGCCGCCCCCCGAGCGGGTACTGGTGTGCCGGCGAGCAGTACACGGCCCGCACGCCGGCGGGGACGCGGTCGACGAGCAGGCCGTCCCCGTCGACCGGCGCGGGCACGACGCGCAGACCCGCCGCGAGGAGCGCGCTGACCGCCCGCTGGTACCCGGGCTCCTCGACGGCGACGACGTCCCCGGGCCGCAGGACGGCGCGGACGGTCTCGACCAGGCCGGCGGTCGTTCCCGCGGTCGCGATCACCGGGCTGTCGACCTCGTGAGCCCTCGGGACCGCCAGGCCCCGGTGCCGCAGCAGGTGTTCGGCGACGGCGGCCCGGTACTCGGGCAGCCCGGCCCGCCGGGGCCGGGTCATCGGCGGGACCTCCGCCGCCGCGCGCCAGGCCCGCCGCCACGCGGCCCGGTCGATGCCCTCCGACCACGGGGCTCCCGGGGTGAGGTCGACCAGCTCCCCCACTTCCGGCTCGGCGGCGTCCACGGTGGTCTCCTGGGCCGCGCCGCTCGGGGGGCTGGTGGTGACGTAGGTGCCCGAACCGTGCCGCCCGGTCAGCCAGCCCTCGGCGTGCAACTGTTCGTAGGCGGCCGTGGTCACCGTCCGGCTCACCCCGAGGTGGGCGGCCAGCCTCCTGGTCGCCGGCAACCGGTCCCCGGCCCGCAACAGGCCGTCCACCGCGGCCGCCCGGAGCGCGTCGGCCAGCTGCACCGCCAGCGGCGTTCCCGCCCCTCGGTCGAGGCTCACCGGGATCTCGGTCGCGGGTTCACCACGCGTCATCGACGAAGTGGCCTTTCCAAATCGCTGTTCTGTGGCCCTTCCAGAATGCCATTCGGGGTCAGCACACTCGTGCCATGACCACACAGCCGCTGTCCCCCACCCCCCGCAGCACCGTACGACGCGGCCGGCGGCGGTCCGTCACCGACCGCGAGACCCTGTACTCGATCCTCGACGCCGGCCTGGTCTGCCAGCTCTCACTCGTCCTCGACGGGAGCCCGGTGGTGCTCCCGACCTGTTACGGACGGGTGGGGGACACCCTCTACCTGCACGGATCCACGGGCGCGGCGAGCCTGCGCGCCCTGGCGGAGGGCGCGCGGGCCTGCGTCGCGGTCACCCTGCTCGACGGCGTGGTGTACGCGCGTTCGGTGTTCCACCACTCCGTGAACTACCGGTCGGCCGTCATCCACGGCACGCCCACGCTGGTGGACGACCCGGTCACGAAGCTGGCGGGGTTGCGCGCGGTGACCGAGCGGCTGGCTCCGGGCTCGTGGGACCACGCCAGACCTCCCACGCAACGGGAACTGGCCGCGACGGCGGTCCTCGCGCTGGATCTGGCGGAGGCGGCGGTCAAGGTCCGGGCCGCTCCTCCCGGCGACGACGAGGAGGACGTCGCGGACGGCACCCGGTGGGCCGGGGTGCTGCCCCTGGACCAGCGGTGGGGCGAGCCCGAGCCCTGTCCGCTGCTCCCCGGGGACAGCGATGTGCCCGACCACGTCCGGCGGCGAGCCGGCCAGGCCCTGGGCTGAGGGCCGCGTCACGGCGGGCACGGGGGAACGGAACGCCACCACCAGCCCGGACCCCTCCCTCGGGCGTCCGCTCCTCCCCCCACGGCGGGTCCCGCCCGCCGCCGAGGGGCCGGGCGGCCGTTCCCACCCCGGGCCGCCCGGGTCCCGGTGGTCAGGCGGGCGGCGCCGGGCGGTGGTGGCGGGTGCTCACCAGTTCCGCCGACCGGTCGGGACGAGCCCCGCGACCGGGTCGAGGCGGTACTCCGACATCGGCTGCCGGGCCCGCCGGTAGACGTGCACCGACACCGCGGGGTCCGGTCCCTCGTTGACGACCTGGTGCACGTAGTGCGGACCGAACACCCGGGACTGGCCGGCGACCAGCGGGGAGATCACCTCCAGGTGGTTGTCACCCGGCTGTTCCCGGACCACCCGTTCGGTGAGGACACCGTTGACCACGGTGAACGCGCCGACCGCGCCCCCGTGGTCGTGCAGCTCGGTCCGCTGCCCCGGGAGCCAGGACAGCAGCCAGATCTCCTGGTCGTCGGTGCGTTCCAGCAGGTCCGACCAGCGGCGTTCCGGGTCGTAGCGCAGGCGGTGCGCCCAGTGCGCGCGGTTGGCGACGGTCTCGAGTGCGACGCGGACGGGGTGCGCGGCCGACCGCTGTGCGGGCGGCGCGATGGTGTTTGCAGGCACGGCGAACAACAGAAGTCCTCTGCTCGGTAGGGAAGTCTCATCCCCGGTGGCCCCGGGGGCGGGCGAAACGGTCCGGCCCTGCGCCGGCGGACGAACGTCAGCCCTGACGACACAGCGCGCTGGCGGCACGGCCGAGGTCAAGGGGACCTCTCCGCTCACGACCACCGCGCTGGTGCATGTTCCTCCTCGGATGCGGCCCGAAGCCCCGTCGACCGCACGGGGGCGGGGTCCTGGTGACGCCGTCCGTGACCGGGCGGGCTCCTGGGCCGTGACTAAGAAAACCAAGACCGGGGTTGGGCGTCAACCTGGCACACGCCAACCTGGTCAAGAATCCTCCACTTTGGTGACTAAACCTCGAACGGGCGAGAAACTGATCACCGGGAGTATCGGTGGCCGACGCGGGTGACCCGCCCGCTCGGCCCCCCGGGATCGCACCGCCGGCCACCCGGCGGGCACGCCCGTCGTCGCTGGTGGAACCACCGCACAGCCTGTCCCCGCACCTCTCGCGCGTCCGCCCTGTCACTCGCGCGGTCATACCCGTCGAGGACCGAGCCCAAACCACCCCGAGGCCAGGAAGATCACCCTTCCGGCAGCGGCACGCGCGAACCGGCCTCCCGCCAGGTGGGACAGGACGGCCGCCACCGCTGCCGGCGGGTCGCGGGCGCACCCGGGGCACCCTGCGCCTCGGCCCCACCACCAGCGCCCCGGAGCCCCTTGGCAGGCCGGGTCGGACCCCGGGCCCGCCGGGCGGTCAGTCCCGCGCCACCCCGTCGAGCGCGGCCACCACGTCCCGGACGAGGTCGTCCGAATCCTCGCAGCCGGCGGAGAACCGGACGAACCCCGGCGCGACGGCGTCGCCCCACTGGGCTCGTCGGTCCACCGTCGAGTGCACGCCGCCGAAACTGGTCGCCTCGGCGAGCAGCGAGCTGCGCCGGACCAGCTGGGAGACGCAGGAGGCGTCCGGCAGTTCGAAGCGGAACACGCCGCCGAACCGGCGCATCTGCGCCCTGGCCACCGCGTGGGACGGGTCGCCGGGAAGCCCTGGCCACCGCAGGTTCGTGACGAGCGGATGTCCCTCGAGCGCCGCGCACAGCGCCGCCGCGTTCTCCGCCTGCCGGGCCAGCCGGAGGTCGAGCGTGCTCAGGCTGCGGTGGGCGAGCCACGCCTCGAAGGGGCCGGGCAGGGAACCGTCCCGCCCGCGCCCGGCCCGGAGCCGGTCGGCCAACTCGGGATCGGCGGTCGACACGTGCCCCAGGAGCAGGTCGCTGTGCCCCGTCAACGCCTTGGTGTCACTGGCGACGACCACGTCCGCCCCCAGTTCGAGCGGCCGCTGGCCCAGTGGCGTCGCGGTCGTGTTGTCGACGGCGACCAGGGCACCGACCCGCCGCGCCATCGCGGACAGCGCGGCGATGTCGCACACGTCGAGACCGGGGTTCGCCGGCGTCTCCAACAGCACCAGGCACGCGCCGGCCAGGACCTCGTCCGACCAGGGTCCCCTGGCCGGTACCTCCCGGACCGTGACGCCGGTCCTGGCCAGGTCGGCCGCGGCGAAGTTCCTCGTCCCGTAGTACCCGTCGGCTGGCAGCACGACCGTGTCCCCTGGCCGGGGGACCGCGCGGAGCAGGGCGCTGATCGCGGCCATCCCCGACGGGAACAGCACGCACTGCCCACCGTCGAGCGAGCCGATGGACTCCTCAAGAGCGGTCCAGCTGGGGTTTCCCGACCGGCCGTACTCCACCGCACCGGGGACGGCGGGCATGTCCTCCGCTCCCGCCAGGTGGTACGGGGCCGCGAAGACCGGCCCGGGGCGCAACGGCGCGCCCGTCCTCGGTGGTTCGTGCCCGGCGTGCACGCACCGGGTCCCGTCGCCCCACTCCGCTGCCCCTGAACTCACGACCACTCCGCCTTCCTCGCCCTACCGAGCAGGGCGGACGCCATCGCCCGAGGAGCGAGCCCCTCGTGGCAGACCCGGTGCACCGCGTCGGTGATGGGCATCTCGACGCCGTGGCGCATCGCGAGTTCCCGGATCGACGAGCACGACTTCACACCCTCGGCGACCTGTCCGTTGCCGGCGGCGGTGGCCTCGGTCAGCGTGGCGCCGCCGCCCAACCGGCCCCCGAAGGTGCGGTTCCGCGACAGCGGGGAGGAACAGGTCGCGACGAGATCCCCCATGCCGGCCAGGCCCGCGAAGGTCTGCGGGTCGGCGCCCAGCGCGGCACCGAGGCGGGCGATCTCGGCGAGACCCCGGGTGATCAGCGTCGCCGCCGTGTTCTCCCCGAAGCCGAGGCCGCCGGCGATCCCGCAGGCGAGGGCGATCACGTTCTTGCAGGCGCCACCGAGCTCGCAACCGACGACGTCGCTGTTGGTGTAGGGCCGGAAGTAGCCGGTGGAGCTGGCGCGCTGGAGCGCGAGCGCCAACGCCGGGTCCTCGGCCGCGACCACGCTGGCCGTGGGCTGCTCGTCGGCGATCTCCTTCGCCAGGTTCGGCCCCGTGACGACGGCCACCCGGTCACCACCCACCCCGGCGACCTCGCTGATGACCTCACTCATGCGTTTCAGGCTGCCCAGTTCGACGCCCTTGGCCAGGCTGACCAACGGAGCCGCCGGCGGCAGCAGGGAGCGCCACGACTCGAGGTTGGCCCGCAGCGTCTGGCTCGGCACGGCGAGCACCACCGCCTCGGCGCCCCGGAGCGCGGCCTCCGGGTCCGCGGTGGCCGTCAGGTTCGCCGGCAGGGGGACCCCGGGGAGGTAGTCGGGATTGGAACGGCTGGTGGTGACCGCCTCCGCGACCTCGGTGCGGCGCGCGCACAGCACGACCTCCCGACCGGCGTCGGCCAGCACCTTCGCGAACGCGGTACCCCAGGACCCGGCGCCGAGCACCGCGACGCGGTGCGGGACGGGGGCGTTCACGCCCGCTCCACCGGGGAGTCCCCGTCCTTCCCCGGCCGTCGTTCGGCGTCGGTGGCCGCGTCGGCCGCGCCGTCCACCGGGTCGGTGGCGCTCCCGGCGGCGTCCCCGTCGGAGGCGGCGGAGTCGGTGCCGCTCCGGCCGCCGGGCCGGTGGAAGGCCACCGGGGGTGTCTCGTTCCGCACGGACCCCAACAGGTCGCGCACCCCGCTCATCACGGCGTCGGTCACCTCGCGGAGCAGCGCCGCGTCCCGGGGGCGTCCCCGGTAGGCATCGAGGTCAACGGGTTCCCCGAACTCGACGACCACCCGACGACGGCGCGGGGAGGGGCGGAACTTCTTGGTCTGGTAGTCGTGCACCTCGTGCGTGCCCCAGTTCACGGCCGGGATCACCGGGACGTCGGTGTCCAGCGCGAGCCGCGCGACACCGGTCTTGGAGTACATCGGCCATCGTTCGGGGTCCCGCCCGACGGTCCCCTCCGGGTAGATGACGACCACCTTCCCGGCACCCAGTCCCTCGACCGCCGCGCGCAGGCTCCGCTGGGCGTTTCCGGAACCCCGGTACACCGGGATCTGGCCGGCACCGCGCAGGAGCGATCCCACCACGGGCACCTTCCACAGGCTGTGCTTGGCCATGAACCGCGGAACCCGGCCGGCGGAGTGCACGGCGACGGCGTCGTACACCGGGTCGATCTCGGAGATGTGGTTGAACACCACCAGGGCGCCGCCCTCACGGGGGAGACGATCACCACCACGGAATTCGTTGCGGGAGAACAACCGGATCGCCGGGTAGAACACGGCTGCGGCGAACCCGACCCAGAACCCCCCCTTTTCCCTGGTCACCTTGGTGGTCACCCAGCCCTCCCTCGTCCTCGGCCGGCGGTGGGTCGCGCATCGGCCTGCCGCGAGTGTGCCCACCGCCTGTCCGACAGGTTAGGCGGGGGTCTCGCCAGAACACCACGACGTCGGTCAGGATGGTGTGGTGGATGGCGGTGTGGACCTGTTGATCCCGGTCAAGATGCTGCATGCGGCCAAGTCGCGGCTGCTCGGCGCGCTCGATGGCGGCGCGCGGGACCCGCGCCTGCACTCCTCCCTGGTCATCGCGTTGGCGTTGGACACGGCGACAGCGGCCAGGGAGGCGGTGGGCGTGCGGCGAGTGCACGTGTTGACCGCGGACTCGACCACGGCGGCGGCGGTGCGGGCGGACGGGTTCTCCGTCGTGACCGATCACCACGACGCCGGGCTGAACGCGGCGCTCAGGCACGGGTCGGAGTGGCTGCGCAACCACGTCGGGGCGGACCGGATCGGCGCGTTGCAGGCCGACCTGCCGGCCCTGACGGCGCTCGAACTCGGTGCCGCCATCGCGGCGGCCGGCCAGAGCCGGGGGTTCTGCCCCGACCGACAAGGCACGGGCACGACCTTCCTGCTGGCCGCGCGGGGTGAGGCCCTGGACCCCCGGTTCGGGGTCGGTTCGGCCCGCCGGCACCGGGAGGCGGGAGCGGTGGAGCTGCGCGGGAGCTGGCCGACTCTGCGCTGCGACGTGGACACCGCCGCCGACCTGGGTGAGGCGGCGAGCCTCGGGCTGGGCCCCAGGACGGCGGAGCTGTTCGAGCGGGCGGACCAGGTGGGCGCGCGTCGGCCGGCGCGCCGGGGGGCATGACCGGCCCGGCGCCCACCGGACGGCGGGGCGAGCGGCCACGGCCGCCCCTCGCCGCCACCCGGAGCGGTGCGCACCGGGGCTGGCTACGGTGGCGCGGTGGCCACCTCACCCACCCCGCCGCCGGGAACCTCGCCCACCGGTGGGACGACCTCGCCCCACCACCCCGACGGCACCGGGTCCCCGTCACCGCCGCCGAGGCGGGCCGAGCAGGCCACGGTGTGCGACATCCTCGACGACGGTTCGCTGACGGTGCTGCGGGACGACGGACTCCTGGTGGACGTGCCGGCGGTCGCGGTGACCTCGGGCGGCTGGATCGCGCCGCGGAGCGGCCAACGCGTCACGGTGTGGCGCGCCGCCGACGGCACGGTCGCCCTCGTTCTCCCACCCGCCGTGCCGCCGTCGCCGGATGTTCACCCCAATGCGCGTATCTCCTGGCCCGTTGGGGGTCGTTGAGGAGGACAATGGGGACTCGTGGAAGCGGAGCGTGGGACGGGTCGACGGGATCGGGCGGACGAGCGGACGGACATCGGCGCGGGCGCCGAGGGGCGGTCGGAGCGGACCGGTCCATCGGGTTCCCCGGCTCCGGGGGCCGACCTGGCGGCGGTGGTCGCGCCACGCCCCGTCGCCGCCGGAGCGGAGCGACCGCGTCCCGCCGGTGACGCCCAGAGCGCCGCGATCTCCCACGGCGGCCACTCCGGTCGCGCCTTCCCCCCGGCTCCCCCCGCGGCGACCCCGACCGAGCCGACCTCGACCGGGCTGCCGGAGGACCGCTACCTGAACCGGGAGCTGTCCTGGCTCGACTTCAACGCGCGAGTGCTGGCGCTGGCCGAGGACGACTCCCAGCCGCTGCTGGAACGCGCGAAGTTCCTGGCGATCTTCGCCGAGAACCTCGACGAGTTCTACATGGTGCGGGTCGCCGGCCTGAAACGCCGCGACGAGACGGGGCTCTCCGTCCGCAGCTCCGACGGGCTGTCACCCCGCGAACAGCTCGCCAGGATCTCCGCCCGGACGCAGGAACTGGCCGAGCAGCACGCCAACGCCTTCCTCGACGACATCCGCCCCGCGTTGGAGACCCACGGGTTGCGCATCGTCCGGTGGAGCGACCTCAGCAGGGCCGAGCAGCACCTCATGTCGATCTACTTCGGCGAGCAGGTGTTCCCGGTGCTGACGCCCCTCGCGGTCGACCCCGCCCACCCGTTCCCCTACATCTCCGGGCTGTCGCTGAACCTCGCCGTCATCGTCCGGGACTCCTCCAGCGGCGCTCCCCGCTTCGCCCGGGTCAAGGTGCCGAACAACGTGCCCCGGCTGATCCAGGTGCAGCCCAGCGGCGAGACGACCGCGATCACCTTCCTCCCGCTGGAGGAGCTGATCGCCGCTCACCTCGACCGGCTCTTCGCCGGCATGGAGGTGATGGAGCACCACGTGTTCCGGGTGACCCGCAACGCCGACCTGGAGGTGGAGGAGGACCGCGACGAGGACCTCCTCCAGGCCCTGGAACGGGAACTCGCCCGTCGCCGGTTCGGACCGCCGGTGCGGCTGGAGGTCTCCGACGCCATGAGCCCGCACACCCTGGAGCTGCTGCTGCGCGAACTGGACGTCGACCCGAACGACGTCGTCCGGGTCCCGGGGCCGCTCGACCTGTCCTGCCTGTCGTTGCTCCACCGGGTCGACCTCCCTCAGCTCAAGGACCGCCCCTTCGTCCCCGCGACCAACCCCGCCTTCGGCGAGGGTGAGACGCCCAAGGACGTCTTCGCGATGCTGCGCCGCCGGGACATCCTGGTGCACCACCCCTACGAGTCGTTCTCGACGAGCGTGCAGCGCTTCGTCGAACAGGCCGCGGCCGACCCGAAGGTGCTGGCGATCAAGCAGACGCTGTACCGCACCTCGGGCGACTCCCCGATCGTCGACGCCCTGATCGACGCGGCCGAGGCGGGCAAGCAGGTCGTGGCGCTGGTCGAGATCAAGGCGCGCTTCGACGAACAGGCCAACATCCGGTGGGCCCGGGCGTTGGAGCGGGCCGGGGTGCACGTGGTGTACGGGCTCGTCGGCCTGAAGACCCACTGCAAGGTGGCGTTGGTGGTGCGGCAGGAGGGCACCACGATCCGCCGGTACTGCCACATCGGCACCGGGAACTACAACCCGAAGACGGCGAGGACCTACGAGGACATCGGGCTGCTCACCTCGGAACCCGACCTCGGCGCCGACCTCACGGACCTGTTCAACTCCCTCACCGGCTACGCCAGCCAGACCGCCTACCGCAGCATCCTGGTCGCGCCGCACGGTGTCCGGCGCGGCATCATCGAACGGATCGACGGGGAGATCGAGCGGGCCAGGGCCGGTGAGCTCAGCGGAGTCCGCATCAAGGTGAACGCCCTGGTGGACGAGCAGGTCATCGATGCCCTGTACCGCGCGTCCCAGGCGGGCGTCCCGGTGGAGGTCGTGGTGCGCGGCATCTGCGCGCTCCGGCCGGGGATCCCCGGGTTGTCCGACCGGATCCACGTCCGATCCATCCTGGGCCGGTTCCTGGAGCACTCCCGCATCTACCACTTCGTGGGCGCGGGTGAGCGCTGGATCGGCAGCGCGGACATGATGCACCGCAACCTGGACCGGCGGATCGAGATCCAGGTGCGCATCACCGACCCGGACCTCGTCGACCAACTCGACTCGGTCATGCGTTCGGCGTTGCACCCGTCCGTCCGCTGCTGGGTGCTGGGGCCGGACGGGGAGTGGGACCCCTCACCCACCGAGGGCGAGCGGGTCCGGGACCACCAGTACGAACTGCTGCGCCGGTACCAGGCCACCGGGTGAGACGCGCGCTCCCCAGGTAGGTTCTCGTCGGCGCGGAGGAGCGCGCCGGACGGGTTGGCGCACACGGGCTGGTGGGGGCAGTGGCGAGCAGCAGGGATACGCGAACGGTGCGGGCGGCCGGCGCGGTGGTGTGGCGCTGGCGGTCGACCGGGCACGGGGCGGAGGTCGCCGTGGTGCACCGCTCCCGCTACGACGACTGGTCGTTGCCCAAGGGGAAGCGGAACCCCCGCGAGACCCGGCAGGCCACCGCCGTCCGGGAGGTCGCCGAGGAGACGGGTATGGCGGTCGCCCTGGGCAGGTCGCTCGGCTCGGTCCGCTACCGGGTCCTCTCGCCGGACGGCGCGGGGCGCACGGTGGTCGAGTACTTCAGCGCCCACGCCCTCGGCGGGGACTTCGGGCCGGGGGACGAGGTCGACGACCTGCGGTGGCTTCCCGTCCACGAGGCGAGGGCCGTCCTGACCAGGGAGGCCGACCGGCAGGTGCTGGACCGCTTCGCCGCCGCGCCACCAGACCTGCGGACGGTGCTGCTGGTCCGGCACGCCAGGGCGGGGAGCCGGGAGGAGTGGGCGGGCGCCGACGAGTTCCGGCCGCTCAGCGGACGTGGCCGGAAACAGGCCGAGGCGCTGGCGGACCTGTTGCCGGTGTTCGGGCCGACCCGGGTGCACTCGGCACCGATGACGCGGTGCCTCGACACGGTGTCGCCGGTGGCGAGGGCGCTGGGCGCGGCGGTGGTCGCGGAACCCGCGCTGACCGAGGAGGCGTTCGCTCGGGAGCCGGCTGCGGCCGAGGACCGCCTGTTGGCGTTGGTCGGGCTGCCGGAGACCGTGGTGGTGTGCAGCCAGGGCGGGGCGATTCCCAGCCTGCTGTCCCGGCTGGCGGCCAACGGCGGGGTGGAACTCCCGGCCCCGCGCAGCCGCAAGGCGAGCACCTGGGTGTTGTCGTTCCTGCCCTCGCGGCCGGTGCTGGTGGCGGCCGACTACATCTCCAACCCGAGGGGCTGGTGACGGGCCGACCGGCCGCGAGGGCGCCGAACGCTCAGCCGCCGCTGCGCGAGGTGGTGCGCCGGCTGGAACCCCCCGTGCGGGACTTGGTGCCCCCGGAGGTGGACCGGCTGCCCGACGTGCTCCTCGTCGACGTCGACGTGCTCCGGGTGGTGCCGGACGAACCGGAACGTCCGCTGCCGCTCTTCGTGGAGGACGAGCGGGGCTGGGGCACGCTGGACCGGGTACCGGTGCTCGTCTTGCGCCCCGTGGTCGACGTGGTGGACCGGCTCGAACCGCTGGTCCTGGTCGTCCCGGTTCGCCCCGTCGTCTGCCGGCTGGTGGTGGACTTCGTGGCCGTGGAGCGGCCGGTGCTCGTCCGCCCGGGCCCGGTCTTGCCGGTTCCCGTGGTCTTCGTGGGGGTGGTCCCACCACGGCCCCGGCCCGTGGTGGTCGTGGTGGTCGTGGTCGCCCTGGCGGCGGGCACCCTGGGCAGTTTCCGCTGCCCGCCCACGACCTCCCGGAAGTTGGTGCCGGGCCGGAACGCGGGAACGTTGGTGCGCTTCACGCGCACCGCCTCCCCGGTCCGGGGGTTGCGGGCGGTGCGTGCCGCCCTGGCCCGCTTCTCGAAGACCCCGAAACCGGAGATGTTGACCTTCTCGCCCTTCTGCACGCGGCGGACGATGAGGTCGAGGACTCCGTCGACCGCCGCGGTGGCGGTCTTGCGGTCGCCGATACGCTCGGCGAGTGCGTCGATGAGTTCGGCCTTGTTCATCTTCAGTCCCTCTCCCGAGACAAACACAGCGCCCTCGGCGATGCGCCGATTCTGTGCCTGTCAGGACAGGCACCTGCGCCACGGTAAGCCGAGGTCGCGGGGGTCGCCATTCTGCGACAGGGGAAAACCGCGGTCATCGGGGCGGGAGTTGGCCCTGGCAGCGGGGAGTTCCGCCTCGCCTCGGCCGTGATCGGGACGCCCGGTGGACGCCGGTTCCCGTTGCGGCACAACGAGAACCGGCGCCAGGCCCTCAGGAACCGGCGACGGGGGTGGTGGTCGGCAGCCAGCCGGGCCGACTCCCCTCGAAAGTGTCGATCGTGCCGACCTCGCGCAGGGTCAGCGCGATGTCGTCGAGACCTTCCAGCAGCCGCCACCTCGTGTAGTCGTCGATGGTGAACGGCAGCACGAGTTCCCCGGCGGTGACGGTCCGCTCCCGCAGGTCCACGGTCACCTCCGTCCCCGGCTCCTGCTCCAGCAGCTTCCAGAGCAGTTCCACGTCCGACTGGGCGCACTGGGCCGCCAGCAGGCCCTGCTTTCCGGCGTTGCCCCGGAAGATGTCGGCGAAACGGCTGGAGATGACGACCCGGAACCCGTAGTCCCCCAGCGCCCAGACGGCGTGCTCCCGGGAGGAACCCGTGCCGAAGTCGGGGCCCGCCACGAGGACGCTCCCGGCGGAGAACCTCGGGTCGTTGAGGACGAACCCCTCGTCGGACCGCCAGGCGGCGAAGAGGCCGTCAGCGAATCCGGTGCGGGTCACCCGCTTCAGGTAGACGGCGGGGATGATCTGGTCGGTGTCGACGTTGGAACGGCGCAGCGGCACGCCGACCCCGGTGTGCGTGGTGAATGCTTCCATGTTCGGTCACCTCTCCTGGGAAGTGGTCGGGTGCGCTCAGCTCGCCGCGGCCAGGTCGGCTGCCGGCAGGTCCTCCGGCGAGGACAGCGTTCCCCGGACCGCGGTCGCGGCGGCGACCAGGGGTGACACCAGGTGGGTGCGACCGCCCTTGCCCTGGCGGCCCTCGAAGTTCCGGTTGGACGTCGAGGCGCTGCGCTCGCCGGGGGCCAACTGGTCCGGGTTCATCCCCAGGCACATCGAGCACCCGGCGGACCGCCACTCGGCCCCCGCCTCCAGGAACACCTCGTGCAGTCCCTCCGCCTCGGCCTGGCCCCGCACCCGCATGGAACCGGGTACGACGAGCATGCGCACCCCACCCGCGACCTTCCTGCCCCGCAGCACCTCCGCGGCGGCGCGGAGGTCCTCGATCCGGCCGTTGGTGCAGGAGCCGAGGAAGACGGTGTCCACCGCGACCTCCCGGAGCGGGGTGCCCGGCGTGAGGTCCATGTAGCTGAGGGCCTTCTCCGCCGCGAAGCGCTCGTTCTCGTCCGCGATGCCGGCGGGGTCTGGCACCCGCTCGCCCAGCGGGAGGCCCTGCCCGGGATTGGTGCCCCAGGTGACGAAAGGGGTGAGGGCGTCGGCGTCGATGGTCACCTCGGCGTCGAACTCGGCGTCCGGGTCGGTCCGCAGCCCGCTCCAGTACTCGACCGCCGCGTCCCAGTCCGCTCCGGTGGGCGCGTGCGGCCGCCCCCTGAGGTACTCGAAGGTGGTGGCGTCCGGGGCGATCATGCCCGCCCGCGCGCCCGCCTCGATCGACATGTTGCAGACGGTCATCCTGGCCTCCATGGACAGCGCCTCGATGGCGCTTCCCCGGTACTCCAGGATGTAGCCCTGCCCGCCGCCCGTTCCGATCCTGGCGATGACGGCGAGGATGATGTCCTTGCTCGTCACTCCGGGCCGGAGCGTTCCCTCCACGTTGACCGCCATCGTCCTGAACGGCTTCAGCGGCAGCGTCTGCGTCGCGAGGACGTGTTCCACCTCGGAGGTGCCGATACCGAAGGCGATGGACCCGAACGCACCGTGGGTCGAGGTGTGGCTGTCCCCGCACACCACGGTCATCCCGGGCTGGGTCAACCCGAGCTGCGGCCCCACGACGTGCACGATCCCCTGGTCGACGTCGCCCATCGGGTGCAGGCGAACCCCGAACTCGGCGCAGTTCCGGCGCAGGGTGTCCACCTGGGTGCGGGACACCGGGTCCGCGATGGGCAGGTCGATCCCGGTCGTGGGGACGTTGTGGTCCTCCGTGGCGATGGTCAGGTCGGGTCGGCGCACCGGCCGACCGGCCAGCCGAAGACCGTCGAAGGCCTGGGGGCTGGTGACCTCGTGCACCAGGTGGAGGTCGATGTAGAGGAGGTCTGGCTCGTCACCGCTCCCCCGACGCACCACATGGGCGTCCCAGACCTTCTCCGCGAGCGTGCGGCCCATTGCTCCTCCCAGCACGAGATGTCGACGTGGTGATCCCAACATCTGGACATCCCAGATAACGAGATATTAGTATCGGGACGTGGGACAGCATAGCGGCATCGGCGTGCTTGACAAGGCGGTGGCCGTCCTGAGGGCGGTCGCCCAGGATCCGTGCGGGCTCGCGGAACTCTGCACCAGGACGGGCCTGCCCAGGGCCACCGCGCACCGCCTGGCGGTGGGCCTGGAGGTGCACCGCCTCCTCCGGCGGGGAGCGGACGGCCGCTGGCGGCCGGGAGCGGCGCTCACGGAACTGGCCGGGGCGACCAGCGACCCGCTCATCGAGGCCTCCGCCACGGTACTTCCCAGGCTTCGGGACATCACCGGCGAGAGCGTGCAGTTGTACCGGCGCGACGGGATGCAGCGGATCTGCATCGCGACCGCCGAACCGCCCAGCGGGCTCCGCGACACCGTTCCGGTCGGCAGCCGGCTACCGATGACCGCCGGCTCGGGAGCGAAGGTCCTGGCGGCGTGGTCCGACCCCGGAACCCAGCGGGCCATCCTCGTCGACGCGGTCTTCGGCGAGCGCACGCTCCTGGAGGTGAGACGTCGCGGGTGGGCCCAGAGCATCGCCGAACGCGAGGCGGGGGTGGCGAGCGTCTCCGCTCCCGTCCGGGACGCCAACGGCGTGGTGACCGCGGCCATCTCGGTGTCCGGCCCGGTGGAACGGATCGGGCGCAAACCCGGCGCACGGTGGGCCGCCGACCTCCTCGGGGCGGCCGAGGCCCTGCACGTGAAGCTTTGAGGCGACCGGGTAAGGGCGCGGACGAGGTCCCGGTTGCGCGCAGGGCGGACGCCGGAGACCGGCGGGACCTCCCCGAACGGCGAAAAACCCGGGGCTCCGTCACGGAGTCCCGGGTCCTTCGTCCTGTAGCCCCGACGGGATTTGAACCCGCGCTACCGCCTTGAGAGGGCGGCGTCCTAGGCCGCTAGACGACGGGGCCTCGAACCAGGTGGAAGCCTAACAGAGCGGTTCCTCCGCCCCACACCGGCCCCCTCGGCTCGCCGCGACCGGGGAAGGGGCGCGGGCACCGGTCCGGATTGGGAGTGGTCCTCGCACGGGGATCACCAGCTCGGCAGCGCGGGCCGGGGTACGTCCGGCGGGCCACCGGTGCGGCGGGGGAGGTCGACCAGTGAGCCGGTCCGCCCACGGTCCGGCCGGAGCCCCGCACCGCGCGACGAGTGGCGGACCACACCCGCGAGAGCGGGGAACGGGTGAGGGCGTTCGGCCGCACGACGCCGCCGCGGGCCGTCACGTCCTCTCCTGGCGAGCCGATCGACGAATAGCGATCGGGAAATCGTCGTACCGGCGGCGTGCGTCGCGCGGCGAAGCGGAGGGGAACGACGAAAAACCGGGGATTCCGAAAACGGAATCCCCGGTCATCACCGTAGCCCCGACGGGATTTGAACCCGCGCTACCGCCTTGAGAGGGCGGCGTCCTAGGCCGCTAGACGACGGGGCCGTAGAACCGAGAGCGATCCACACGGTATCGCGTGGAACTCTCTCCGCTGGGGTACCAGGACTCGAACCTAGACTAACAGGGCCAGAACCTGTCGTGCTGCCGATTACACCATACCCCATTGCCCGGAGGACAATTGCTTCGAACTCCGGCCTGCCTCAGCATACCAAAACGTTCGGAGCTTCTTCCGGTCAGACTCTCTCGACTCTCACCGGGGGACTCGCCCTGCCGTTGGTGAAGATATTAGACCACCCGCCAGAGCGAACGAGAACCGGGTCCCCCCAAGCGGGGAAGGTGCCGTCAGGAGGCCGGGGTTTCGAGCCGAAACAGCAGGTCGGGCAGCTCGGCCAACCCGGAGATCACCGAGATGCCCGACGGCACCGGGTCGCCCAGGGAACGCCGGTCCAGCCACACCCCGTGCAGACCGGCGTCGCGCGCCCCGAGGGCGTCGAGCGTCACCTTGTCCCCGACGTGCACCGCCTCCTCCGGTCGGACCCCGAGCTCGGCGCAGGCGGTGTGGAAGATGAGGGGGTCGGGCTTGGCCACTCCCAGCTCACCGGAGATCACCAGGCGGTCGAAGGCGTCGCCGAGACCCACCGCCGCGAGTTTGCGGCGCTGGTACGCCCCAGCTGCGTTGGTGATGGCGGCCACCCGCAGACCCGCGCTCCGCAACCAGCGCAGGCACGGCACCGCGTCGTCGAAGAGGGTCCAGGTGCGTTCCGTGGCGGTGAGGCGCCGCTGCTCCCATGCCGCGGCCTCCTCCTCGTCGACCTGGCGCCCCAGGTCGGTCAGGAAGGCGCGGGTGCGCTGACGGCGCATCGTGTCGAAGTCCACCTCGCCGGCGGCGTACCTGGCGTGGTGCCGTTCCGAGGTTCGTTGCCACATGGGCCAGGACTGGTCGTCGCCCAGCAGTTCGACCAGACCGGTCCGCGCGGACGTGCAGTAGTCGACCAGGGTGTCATCGATGTCGAGGCAGACCGCCCGAACGCGGTGCAGCCGAGTGCCCGAGGAAGTCGCAAGCGCGGATGTCACCCCGTGAGACTAGGTACTGGCGCAGCGTGCGAATGCCCCCCAGCGGAGTGATTTGGCCCCGACCTGCATCGATCCAGGGAATCACCCCCCGTGACCGGCCTTCCGGCCGGTCACGGGGTGGTTCACGCGGCGAGGGCGCGGACCCGCCGCAACACCTCGTCCGACCCGAGCGCACGGGCCACCGAGGCCAGGTCCGGGCTCCTGGTGGACCCGGTCAGCGCGACCCGCACCAGCTGGGAGGCTTCCCTGATCGAGCCGGGGTAGGCGTCCGGGTCCTTCTTGAACTCCTTGGCGTTCCTCGCGAAGCCGTGCCGGGCGGCCAGCTCCCTGATCTGCCCGAACCACTCCTGGGGATCCTCAAGGGGCTGGTACCCGTCCGCGAAGTCGGCCGCCAGCGTGCGCACCAGTTCGGGGTCGAGGCCGCCGAGGCGCTCGTCGGCCGGGTCGTCCACCACCGCGAACAGCTGGGGGAAGAAGAAGCCGTACACGGGGCGGAAGTCCGACCACTTGCGGAGGTCCTTGCGCGGGTTCTCCACGCCGTCCCGCTCGACGGAGAGCGCCCGCAGCGCGAGGTCCCGGTCAGCGTCGAGCACCGCGACCAGGTCGGGGTCGTGAGTGGCGGCCCACGCCGACACCGCCTCGACGATGGTCTCGCCGGACAACGTCGCGATGTGGTCCGCGCTGATGTCCTCCAGTTTGACGAGGTCCACCAGCGGGCCGGCGACCCCGCATTCGGCCAGCCTGATGGGCTCGGCCAGCGCCTGCTCCAGCGGCAGCTCCGCGAGGCGCCCGTTGGCGAGTCCGCGCAGGTAGTAGCGGACCGCTTCGGACGGGTACCCGGCCTCGACGTAGAAGTCGACAGACGCCTCCGGGTCCTTGCGCTTGGACAGCTTCCGCCTGCTCCCCCCCTGCTGCTTCATCAGGGGAGCGATGTGGGCGTACTCGACCTGGTCGAAACCGAGGGCCTCGAAGAGCTGGAGGTGCAGTGGCACCGAGGAGATCCACTCCTCGCCGCGGATGACGAGGTTGACCCGCATCAGGTGGTCGTCCACCGCGTGCGCGAAGTGGTAGGTCGGCAGCCGGAGGGGCTGGTCCGAGGACTTGAGGATGACCGCGTCGTTCCTGTTGGCCTCGTGTTCGAGCTCACCGCGGATGGCGTCGGTGTAGTGGACCCGGTCCTGGGGGCCGGCCTCGGCGCGGAACCGCACCACGTACGGCTCACCGGCGTCGAGCTTGGCCTGGACCTCGGCCGGGTCGGCGTCCCGCCAGATCGCCCACCGCCCGTAGTACCCGGTGGGGAGCTTCGCCGCCTGCTGGGCCGAGGTGATCTCGGCGAGTTCGTCCTTCGTGGCGAAGCACGGGTAGGCGCGGCCCCGGCGGAGCATCTCCCGCACGTAGGTGAGGTAGATCTCCGAGCGCTGGGACTGGTGGTAGGGGCCGTAGGCGCCCGAGTCACCGGCCTCGTCGGGCTGGATGGCGAAGTACTCGAAGGCGCGGTCGAACTGCTCGACCGCCCCGGCGACCTCCCGGGACTGGTCGGTGTCCTCCACCCGCACCAGGTAGGTCCCCCCGCTGTGCTGGGCGACGTCACTGTCGATGATGCCGACGTACACGCCGCCGATGTGCATGAAACCCGTGGGCGAGGGACCGATCCGGGTGACCTTGGCCCCCTCCGGGAGGGCACGGGGCGGGTAGCGCCGCTCCCAGTGCTCCGGCTCGGGCAGATCGGACGGGAACAACGCGTCGACGGTGGCTCGATCGAGCATCAGCGGAGATCTCCAACACACACCTGCGGAACGGACACGTGAGGCTATCAACTCCGCTGGTGGGACGGGCGGACGCTCGCGCGGTCCCGCCCCGCGACCCCGCCCCGACCGGTGGGATGGGCTGGCTACCCATCCGACGATGAATTGACGGTCCTCGCGACCGCTCAGGACACTGGTAGGTCCGAGGGGCGGCGGAGGCGGGGGGCCGGATGCGGACCACGGACTGCGTGGTGATCGGCGGCGGGCCGGCGGGGATGGTGCTCGGGCTGCTCCTGGCCCGGGCGGGCGTGGAGGTCACCGTCGTGGAGAAGCACGGCGACTTCCTCCGCGACTTCCGGGGCGACACCGTGCACGCCTCGACCCTCCGGCTGCTGGACGAACTCGGTCTCGGACCCGCGTTCGAGGCGGTGCCCCACCGGTTGGTCGAACGCTTCCAGCTCCTGACCGACTCGGGTCCCGTCGTGCTGGCGGACCTGCGCCGGCTGCCGGGGCCGCACAAGCACATCGCCTTCGTGCCGCAGTGGGACTTCCTCGACATGCTGGCCGCCTCGGCCTCTCGGGAGCCCACGTTCGAGCTGCGGATGAGCACCGAGGCCGTCGGCCTGGTCCGACGGGGCCGGCAGGTCACCGGAGTGCGGGTGCGGGAGGCGGACGGTCGGGTGCGGGAGATCGCGGCCCGGCTCGTGGTGGGCTGCGACGGGCGGGACTCCCGCCTCCGCGAGCAGGCCGGCCTCCGGGCCCGTTCCTTCGGTGTCCCCCTCGACGTGCTGTGGTTCCGGCTCCCCCGACGACCCGGCGACGTCGAGGGAGCGACCGGTCGGTTCGGGCGGGGCCGCGCGATGGTCCTGATCGACCGGGGCGACTACTTCCAGTGCGCGTTCCTCATCCGCAAGGGCGAGCACGACCGCGTCCTCGCGGAGGGGCTGCCGGCCTTCCGAGGACGGGTGAGCGATCTGCTGCCCTGGCTCGCCGACCGGATGGACTCGCTGACGTCGCTGGAGGAGGTGCGGCTGTTGTCGGTCCGCCTGGACCGGCTGCGCACCTGGGAGGCGCCCGGCGTGCTCTTCATCGGGGACGCGGCGCACGCCATGTCGCCGGTGGGCGGGGTCGGCATCAACCTCGCCGTCCAGGACGCGGTGGCCGCCGCGCGGTACCTGGCCGCCCCCCTGCTGACCGGGCGGCCGCGCACCGCCGACCTCCGCAGGGTCCGACGCCGTCGGTGGTTGCCCACGGCGGTGACCCAGGGCATGCAACGGGCGCTGCACGCCGGGTTCCTCCAGGACGCGCTGGACAGCGACCCCCGCGCCCCCTCGACACCCCCGCCGCTCCTGGTGAGGGCGCTCCGCCGGTTCCCCCTGTTGCGGGCCGTCCCCGCCTACCTGGTGGCCGTCGGCCTCGTGCCGGAACACGCGCCACCGTTCGCCCGCAGATCACCCGCGCGGCGGGACGGGGCGGTGGACCGAACGGCCACCAGACCCGTCAACGGGAGACGACCGGGTTGGTCAGTGTTCCGATTCCCTCGACGGTGATCGACACCGACTGCCCATCTCGGATCTGACCGACCCCGGCCGGCGTTCCGGTGAGGATCACGTCGCCCGGCAGCAGCGTCATCACCCGGGACACCCACTCGACGAGCGCCGGAACGTCGTGCAGCAGCTGCGAGGTGCGGCCGTCCTGGCGCAGCTCGCCGTCGAGCTCGGTCCGGACGGCGAGGTCGGAGGGGTCGATCTCCGTCTCGATCCACGGGCCCAGCGGGCAGAAGGTGTCGTGCCCCTTGCCCCGCGTCCACTGCCCGTCCGCCCGCTGCTGGTCCCGCGCGGTGACGTCGTTGGCCACGGTGTAGCCGAGGATGACGTCCTTCGCCTTCGCTCGGGGGACGTCACGGCACGGCTGCCCGATGACGACGGCGAGCTCGCCCTCGAAGTCGACGTGCGTCGAGTCGGCTGGCAGCCGGATCGGCAGCGCGGGGCCGACGACGGAGGTGGACGGCTTGAGGAACATCACCGGGTCGGCCGGGGGCTCGCCCCCCATCTCCCTGGCGTGCTCGGCGTAGTTCTTCCCGATGCACACCACCTTGCTCGGCAGGA
Organism: Actinoalloteichus caeruleus DSM 43889; assembly: GCF_000429185.2. Taxonomy (GTDB): domain Bacteria; phylum Actinomycetota; class Actinomycetes; order Mycobacteriales; family Pseudonocardiaceae; genus Actinoalloteichus_B; species Actinoalloteichus_B caeruleus. The sequence continues at coordinate 3,100,118 of NZ_AUBJ02000001.1, forward strand.
TGGGCGCGAGCAGGCGAACGTCGGCGAGCGGCCACTGCCGGCCGGTGAAGTCGGGCGTGCCGAAGGGGTGCTCCCTGATCTCGGCCGCGACCTCGTCGCCTTCGTCGTTCCGCTGGATTGCGACGAAGGGAAACCCGGTCCCCTCGGGATGAGCGATCCGCCCCAAACGCACGTGTCGTCCTCCTGTTCCAAGTGCTGGCACGACCTGCACACCGTAGGACAGCGCGCCGGCGCCGCCCACGGCCGCCACGTCTAGCCCACCGGCTGGCGCGTCGACCGGTAGACGAGCGCGTCGCACAGCGCGAGCCAGCTGGCCTCGACGATGTTCCCGTGCACCCCGACCGTCGTCCACTCCCGCTCGCCGTCGGTGGAGTTCACCAACACCCTGGTGACGGCGCCGGCGCCCCCCTCGGCGACCGCGTCCTCGGTGAGGATGCGGACCTTGTAGTCCACGAGTTCCACCTCGTCCACCCAGGGCAGTCGGCCGGCGAGTGCCTTGCGGAGCGCGGCGTCGAGCGCCTGGACCGGGCCGGTGCCCTCGGCGGTCGCGATCACCCGCTCGCCCTCGACGTGCATGCGCACCGTCGCCTCGGCCACCACGGTCCCGTCCGAGTGGTGGTCGAGGACGACCCGGTAGGACTCGAGGCGGAACGGCTGTTCCAGCGGGGCAGTGGCGTGCTCGGCGCCGCCGGCCAGCTCCTCGTGCTGGTCCCGGTCCAGTTCGCCCCGGAGCAGCAGTTCGAGCGAGGCGTCGGCCGACTCGAAGGACCAGCCCCTGGCCTCCAGCTCCTTGACCCGGCGCACGGTGCGCCCCACCGCGTCGGAGCGGCCGGCCAGCGACAGCCCGAACTCGCGTCCCTTGAGTTCGATGCTGGACCGGCCGGCCATCTCCGTGACCAGGACCCGCATCCGGTTGCCGACCACCTCGGGGTCGAGGTGGTTGTACAGCTCGGGATCCACCTTGATCGCGCTCGCGTGCAGCCCCGCCTTGTGGGCGAAGGCCGAGGACCCGACGTAGGCCTGGTGGGTGTCGGGCACGAGGTTGGCGATCTCGGCGATGGCGTGCGAGACCCTGGACAGCTCCGCCAGCCGGCCCGGGGGCAGGGCGGGGACGTCCATCTTGGTGACGAGGTTGCCGAGGACGGCGAAGAGGTCCGCGTTGCCGGCGCGTTCCCCGTAGCCGTTCGCCGTGCACTGCACGTGGCTGGCGCCGGACCGGACGGCGGCCAGCGAGTTGGCCACCGCGCAGGAGGTGTCGTCCTGGCAGTGGATGCCGACCCGGAACCCGGTGCGGTCCACCACCTCGGCCACCGCCTCCCCGATCCGACCGGGCAGCCAGCCGCCGTTGGTGTCGCAGAGCACCGCCACGTCCGCGCCGGCCTCCACGGCGGCGGTGAGCACGCCGAGGGCGCAGTCGGGGTCGTGGGCGTAGCCGTCGAAGAAGTGCTCGGCGTCCACGAAGACCCGCCGGCCCTCGGAGACCAGGTGCCGCACCGTGTCGGCGACCATCGCCTCGTTCTCGGCGACATCCGTGCGCAGCGCCCGTTCGATGTGGCGGCGGTCGGCCTTGGCCACGAGGGTGACCACCGGCGTCCGCGCGTCGAGCAACGCGGCGACCTGCTGGTCCTCCGCGACCGGCACCCCGGGGCGCCGGGTGGCCCCGAAGGCGACGAGCACCGCGTGCCGCAGCGGCAGTTCGCCCGAGGCCGCCCTGGCGAAGAACTCGGTGTCCTTGGGGAGGGCGCCCGGCCAGCCGCCCTCGATGAAGCCCACTCCGAGCGAGTCCAGCAGGCGAGCGACCGCCAGTTTGTCGTTCACCGAGTAGGAGATGCCCTCGCGCTGCGCGCCGTCACGCAGCGTCGTGTCGTAGACGTGGAACGAGTCACCGAGGGGCGTTGCTGCCGGGGCGAAGCGGGTCACGGGGAACTCCTGCCGTGCTCATCAGGGATCGCGGTTCGGGTTCTGCTGCGGTCAGGGCCGGGAAAAACAAAAGACCCCTCGCCGGAATGCGAGAGGTCTGCGCGCCGAGGTGCTTGTGCAAGCACTTACTCGGCGCGCCGGGGAATAATGATCACGCTGCGGTGAGACATGCGGAGCATGATGTCACACGGAGTGCTCGGGGTCCACATGGGGGTCACGAGTTCCCAGTATCCGGGAGGCGGTCGCGTCGGTCCCGGCGGAGGTGGCGGGGGCGCCTCTCTCGGCGGGCGAACGCGTCCGGTGCCCGCGCGCCCACGGGACGAGAACCACCGGGGCCGCCGGCCGGCGGCCACCTCGAACGGAGCTGCTCGCTCGACGGGCGGGTGTCGGCCCGGCTCCGCGGCTGGCCGGCGTGAGCGGGTTGGCCGTGGTCGACGACGGGCGGTCGGGCTGGTCGCCACGACGGGGATTCCCGGGGACGCCGCCGGGGTGCCGAACGCGGCGATCCGGTCATGGTGGTCACGTCGGACGAGCCGGGTGGCGTGGCGTGGGGCCGGCGACGACCAGCCCCGGCATCACGGCCGGGGCGCGGTCCGTCCCCGGCGGTGCCGGGGACGGACCCGCCGATCACGCGCTCGGCGGCAGCTCGACCGAGCGCGAGACCCGGTCGTTGGACGAGACCAGCGCGGCCAACCGGTCACCGATGGCGTAGGTGGCACCGGGGGACGCGTGGTCGCGGGTGGCGAGGTCGAAGGCCACCGAGGCCTCGATGCGCTTCGCCGACTCGCGGTAGCCGAGGTGGTCGAGCATCAGCGCGACCGAGAGCACCGCGGCGGTGGGGTCGGCCACGCCCTGGCCCGCGATGTCCGGAGCGCTGCCGTGCACCGGCTCGAACATGCTGGGGTTGCGCCGGGTGACGTCGAGGTTCCCGCTCGCGGCCAGGCCGATGCCCCCGGTGACCGCCGCCGCGAGGTCGGTGAGGATGTCCCCGAAGAGGTTGTCCGTCACGATGACGTCGTACCGGCTCGGGTCGGTCACCATGTGGATGGTCACTGAGTCGACGTGCTGGTAGCTGACCGACACCTCGGGGTGCTGGAGGGAGATCTCCTCCACCACCCGGGACCACAGCGAACCGGCGTGGGTCAGGACGTTGGTCTTGTGCACGAGGGTGAGGTGCTTGCGCGGCCGACCAGCGGCACGCGCGAAGGCGTCCCGCACCACACGCTCCACGCCGAAGGAGGTGTTGATGCTCACCTCGGTGGCCACCTCGTGCGGCGTGTCCTTGCGCAGGAGCCCGCCGTTGCCGGCGTAGAGTCCCTCCGTCCCCTCGCGCACCACCACCATGTCGATGTCGGACGGATCCGCCAACGGCGACCGCACGCCCGGGTACAGGCGGGCCGGTCGCAGGTTGACGTGGTGGTCGAGCTCGAAGCGGAGGCGCAGCAACAGGCCGCGCTCGAGGATGCCACTGGGTACCGACGGGTCGCCGACCGCGCCGAGCAGGATCGCGTCGTGCTGCCGCAGTTCGGTGAGCACCGACTCGGGTAGCAGTTCCCCGGTGGAGTGCCAGCGCGCCGCCCCGAGATCGTAACGAACGATCTCGGCATCCGGAACAACCTCGCCGAGCACCTTCAACGCCTCGGCGACGACCTCGGGCCCGATCCCGTCGCCTGGGATCACAGCGAGCCGCATCCACACACCTCCTGGGTCGCGATCCCATTTCACGGGACCATTTCGCACCGCGCAGGCTACCTGCCCGGCAATTGCCACTCACATACCGGACACCCGTTCGAGGTGATCTTTCCCGCGCCGCGGGCGATCACTCGACCAACAATCCCCCTTCCGAGTTAACACAGCAAGGGTGCTCGGGCCCGCGACCGGACCCGAGCACCCCCGCCGGGTGAGAGTGGCGGCCGCTGGGGGACCGTCCACTCGGTCAGGTGATCAGGACACGATCGGCGGGGTGCTGCCGACCGTCACGACCTGTGCCCGCTGGCCACTCGCGTTGTGCTGGTGCAGCAGGAGGAGGCTGGCGTCCCCGGCCACCTCCGCGTCCCGGTTGACCACCAGGGCGGTTCCGGGCCTCGCGTGGTAGGACACCGCCGCGTCGCCGCCACCCTGCACCCACAGGCCCGGGTTGAGCGGGTCGAAGGCCATCGGCTCGTCGATGAGGTCGATCAGGGTGGACCCCGCCTCGTACTGGCCGTACCGCCCGGAGACCCCCGCCGTGTAGGACAGCGGGGCGGCCTCGGCGGTGGGGTCGATCCCCAACGCCGCCAGCGACACCGGCAGCACCAGCACGTTGGTGTCGAAGACGTTGGTGTCCACGTCACCGAACCGCGTGTTGACCGGCTGGACGTCGACCACCGGGTGGTTGGGGGCGTTGAGGTCGACGGTCGCCGCGACCAGCACGTCGCTGCTGGTGTACTTGGTCACGTAGGTCTCGAAGTCCGGCACCCCGTCACCGTCGACGTCGATGTCCACGAAGGGCGTCGTGTTGCTCCCGACGTTGTACCAGTTGCTCCACGTCGTGATGCCGAAGGCGAGCATCGCCGACTCCGGCCGCCCCTGGGCCACGGCGAGCGGAGCGGTGGAGGTCGCGCCCACGTACCGGAGGTCACCGCCCTTGGCGGTCTCGTTGACCGTGCAGCCGACGACGACCTCCTCGGTGCACTCGGGGAGCCGAGGGCTCTCCCCGTGGAGCTCGAGCGCGGTGACCAGCGAGCGGTAGGCCTCGCTGCCCTCACCCTGGTCGAGGCCCGTGCCGGTCAGGTTCAGCACCCCCTGGTCGGCGCCCTCGGGCACGCGGACCCAGGACGAGGCCTGGATCTCGGCGACCGGCTTCGGCGCCGCGTACACCGGCACCCGCAGGTCGACGCCGTTGCGGCTCTTGGGCGTCAGCAGCAACCGACCCGAGGCGTCGGAGACGTACTGGCGGGCCTCGCCGGCCTGCTCCAGGGCGATGGTCGGATCGGCGGTCCTGGTCAGGGCCGAGGGATCGTCGATCCTCAGGGTCACGTCCAGCCGGACCTGGCCCCCGGGCGGGACCGTGACGTTGCGGCGGGACAGCTCGTAGCGGACGCCGGGGATCTCGGTGGCGGCCTCGTAGGACACGTCGTAGCTCTCGGCCCGGCCGCCCTTGTTCTCGATCTTGACGGTCTTGCTCCGCGCGATGGGGCCGGCGACCTCGACCACGCCGAACGACACGCTCACCGCGCCGGGGTCGTCCTCGACGTAGGCGAGGACCTGGTTGTCCAGGGCGGCGGCCGCGTCGATGCGCCCGGAACCGACACGGTTGGGCCCGTAGACGGTCCCCTCCGCGCCACCGGTGGTGATGTCCGCGCCGGCGGTGTTCATCAGCGCGGCCTTGATCTCCTCGGGCGTCCAGTCCGGACGGGTCTCGCGGAGCATCGCGGCGACACCGGTGGTGTGCGGCGCGGCCATCGACGTTCCGCTGAGGACTGCGGGCTTGTCGCCGCTGCCCGAGAGCGCGGAGGCGATGGTGTCACCGGGGGCGGCGATGTCCGGCTTGACGACCGGACCACGTGTCCCCCGCGAGGTGCTGGGGCTCGGGGTGTCGGTGAGGGCCTCGTCGTAGGTCTTCACCGAGGTGCGCAGCTCCTCGGCGAACCGCATCTCCAGCTCGCCGCTCTCCAGCGCCGGCCGCAGCCGCTCGGTCGCGCTCCCGGTGAACTGGATGACGGGGATCCCGGCGTTACCGGCGATGCCGGCCGAGAAGTGCTCCTCGGTGGAGGAGAAGATGGCCCCGGCGGCCCCGGCGGCCTCCGCGTTGTCCGTGCGGCCGGCGGACCCGCAGCGCCGGGTGCTGTCGTCGTCGTCCCACTCCAGCCAGGCGATCTTGCCCGCGACCTCGGCCGCGTCGGCCTCGGAGAACGGCTGGCAGCCGTCGAGGTTGGACTCGGTGGTCAACGGCACGACCGGCGCGGTCAGGTCGAGGCCGGCGTAACCGGCGTAGTCCTGGCTGTACTGGCCCGCGTAGTCGCCGGCCACCGACTCGGGGGCCGTGGCGCGCGCGCCGTCCCGCAGGACGTAGGAGTCACGCGTGTTGGCGACGGTGATCGCCTCGGCGGTGTTCCCGGGCGAGCCACCGATGTCGTAGAGGTCGGAGCCGTTGCCGGCCGAGAAGACCGTGACGACGCCGTGCTGGTTCAGCTTGCGGACGAACAGGCTGTTGGGGTCGTCCGGCGCGCCGTAGTTGCTCCCCAGCGAGAGGTTGACGATGTCCAGCCGGTCGCCGAAGTCGCCGTCCTGGTCGGGGTCCAGCGCCCAGTCCAGGGCCTGGGCGGTGACCGCGGTCGATCCGGCGCAGCCGAAGACCTTGATCGAGTAGATCAGCGCCTCGGGCGCGGTGCCCGGTCCGATGCGCATCTCGTCGAGTGCCTCGGGAGTCAGCTCGGAGTAGTCGCCGTCGAAGGTGCTCCCGTCGGCGTTGACCCCGAAACCGGCGGCGCTACCGGCCACGTGGGTGCCGTGCCGGCCGCAGGAGATCGGGTTGTCGTCCGGTTTCGGCGTGTTCAGCGCCGGATCGGCGCTGCTCGCGTCGTAGTCGTCCCCGACGAGGTCGATACCACCGACGACCTTGTCCGTGGGGTAGTACGCGGGGTCGGCGACGTCCCGGTCGACGGCCTCGTAGGCCTCGCGGGTGCCCGGCCCGCCGAACATGGCGTGGGTGTAGTCCACGCCGTCGTCGATGATGCCGATCCGGATGCCCTCACCGAAGCGCCCGGTGTTCTGCCAGGCCTTGACGGTGTTGGTGAGGGCGGTGGCGGTGGAGTTGGTGCGTTCCTCCGGCGTGATCTGCCGGATCGACCGGACGTCCTCCCGTTCGGCGAGCTGGCGAACCCGCTCGGCGTCGGCGGTGACCGCCACCCCCGGGACGGCGTTCGAGGTCGTGTAGAGCACCTGGGCGCTCTGGTCGCGGGCGGCCAGGTCGTCCACCACGATGTCCGCGGTGCGCTCGGTGCGGGTCCTGGCGCGGACGGCGGCGTCCTGCGCCGCGTCGTCCCCCGCCCCCGCCTGCTGCTGCTCGACGAAGACGTCGACGGCGGCCCGGCTCTCCAGCTCGATGAAAACCGCGATGTCGCCGGCAGCGGCGGCCACGGCGGGCGCCACCTTGTCCAGCGGCGTGTCCGTCGAGCCGCCGGCTGCGGCGGCGAGGCCGTCGGCCAGCGGCAGGTCGGTCTCCACCGAGTCCTGCGCGACCGCGGTTCCACTCAGGCCGGTCACCGCCAGGACGGCGGTGAGCGCCACGGCGGACCGCGCCCCCCGCCGTGGTCCGGCGGCGGCGGAACCCGTCCGGGCTCTCAGCCCTGTTCTTCGGGTACGACTCACTCTGGATACCCCTAGCGAGGCCTTCTCCGACCATCGCCAGTTCGCGACGTGTCACGACGTCGTTCCCGAACGGACGCCCTCGTCAGCGGGAACTGGCCCGGCGTCGCGCCCTCTACGACACCTGGTCCTGCCTCAAGGAGGGAACTTAACGCGATTGCCAGGCCCTTCAGCTACGCCGAAAGGGTGAATACTCCACACTGATTTGAACAGAATTGTCACGGCTTGAGGCAGAATCCGTGGCACAGCCAGCCACCGGGTGATCACGGTAGTGGGAGCGAGGACGACCGGAACTGGTCGAGCGCCGGACCGCCCCTCACCCGGTGGTGGGGCCGCTCTCGGGGGACGCGCCGAAGGGGGCCACCCGGTCGGCCGAGCCGGCGACGACCGCGCAGCTCACGGCGGGCGGCGCGACGACCGCGCCGCGCCGCGCCGAGGAGCGGGCGCAGCCGGGGCTGGCGTGGTGGGCGACGACCTCCACCGGCCGCTCGACCGAAGAGGACACCGCGCTGACCGGGGCGGGGCGAGCGGGAACCCGCCATCTCGTCACACCGACCCGGCGCGGGCGGTCCCGGGCGGGCGGCCGTGACCGCCGCCGCGCGGTCCGACTAAACCCCGCCCGCGACGGCATGGCGGCGCCGGCGACGGACCGGCCCTGGGTGCCGGGGCCACGCGTCGCCGAAGAAGGTGCCCGGGCGGGGGACGCGTCCACTCGCCGACCGCGAGTCCCGGCCGGGACGGCAGTCCCGCCCCCGCCCAGGCGGCCCGGTCTCAGTCGAAGGACACCGCGTGCACGGTGCGGGCGCCGATGGCGGCGCCGGTGGGCTCCAGGACGTTGCCGGTCACGGGGCGGTCCACCCGGAGGAGCATCGTGGCGTCGGTGCCCTCCGTGGTCTGCGAGATCTGCGCGGCCTCGATGTTCACCCCGGCCTCGCCGAGCAGCGTGCCCACGGTGCCCATCACGCCGGGCCGGTCGCTGTACTCCAGCAACACGATGTTGCCCTCGGCGCGGAGGTCGAAGTGGCGGCCGTTGATCTCCACGAGCTTCTCCACCTGCCCCCGGCCGGTCAGCGTGCCCGAGACGCTCAGGGAGGAGCCGTCGGGCAGCGCGGCCCGGAGGGTCACCAGGCTGCGGTGGTTCGCGCTCTCGCTCTCCTTGCGCACGTCCACGGCCACGCCCAGTTCGGCGGCGAGCCGAGGCGCGTTCACGAAGGTGACCTGGCTCTCGACCACCTTGGAGAACACGCCCCGCAGGGCCGCGAGCGGCAGGACGCTGACGTCCTCGGCCGCGAGCTCGCCCCGCACCTCGACGGTCACCGAGGCGGGGGAGGCGGCGGCCAACGCCGTCAGCACGACCCCGAGCTTCTGGGTCAGCGGCAGGTAGGGCCGGACCTCCTCCCCCACCGCGCCCTCGGTCTGCACGTTCACCGCGTCCGGCACGAAGTCGCCGCGCAGGGCGAGCAGCACCGAGCGCGCCACGTCCGTCCCGGCGCGGTCCTGCGCCTCGGCGGTCGAGGCGCCCAGGTGCGGGGTCACCACGACCTGGGGCAGCTCGAAGAGGGGGCTCCGCGTGATCGGCTCCGTCGAGAAGACGTCGACGCCCGCGCCACCCACCTGACCGGACCGCACGGCCTCGGCCAGGGCGTCCTCGTCGACCAGGCCGCCCCTGGCGGCGTTGACCAGCAGCACGCCCTTCTTGGTCCGGGCCAGTTGCTCCGCACCGATCAACCCCTTGGTCTCGGGGGTCTTGGGCAGGTGGATCGAGATCGCGTCGGCGCGGGAGAGCAACTCGTCGAGGCTCACCAGCTCGATACCGAGCTGCGCGGCCCTGGCCGCCGAGACGTAGGGGTCGTAGGCGATCAGCTCGGTGTCGAAGGCGGCCAGCCGCTGCGCGACGAGCTGACCGATCTTGCCGAGGCCGACGACACCGACGGTCTTGCCCCGCAGCTCCACCCCGGAGAAGGAGCTGCGCTTCCAGGCGCCACCACGAAGGCTGGCATCGGCCGCCGGGATCCGGCGCGCGACGGAGAGCAGCAGCGCCACGGCGTGCTCCGCGGCCGAGACGATGTTGGAGGTCGGGGCGTTGACGACCATGACGCCACGCTCGGTGGCGGCGGGGACGTCGACGTTGTCGAGACCGACGCCCGCCCTGGCCACCACCTTCAGCCTGGTGCTCGCGGACAGCACCTCCGCGTCGACCTTGGTCGCGGAACGCACGAGCAACGCGTCCGCCTCGGCCACCGCGGACAGCAGCGCCGGCCGGTCGGTCCCGTCGACGTGACGGACCTCGACCTCGTCACCAAGCGCTTCCACCGCCGAAGGAGCCAGCTTCTCGGCGATCAGGGCAACAGGACGGCTGGGGGTGCTCACAGACATGCTCCAGGGTTGCGATCCTCGGCCACCCCGTCGGTGGAGCGGCACGGGCAGCTTAGCCCGAGCTTGTGAAAGGATTCTCAAAGGGTGACGGAGCTGACTGCCCACGGCCACGACCCGTCCACATGCCGGGACGAACGACGGGGAGAACCGGACTCCCAACCGGAAACGGGACGGACCACGCCCTCCCACTCCCTGGGAAACCCGGCCGGCCGCCGATCACGGTTCGTCGAACTCGCCGTCCTTGGCGCCCTCCACGAAGGCGTCCCACTCGGCCTGGGTGAACACGAGCACGGGCCCCTCCGGGTCGGCTCCGTTGCGCATGAGGATGTACTCCTCGACGAAGGCGATCTCCACGCCCTTCTGGTCGTCGTCCTCCGTGCTGGTGATCCACTCCGCGTTGGAGATGTCCAGCTTGCCCCGGACATGCGCCTTGTCGTCGTAGATCGGGACCTCGTTGCCCTCGCGCTGGATCTCGTGACTCACCGGGCACTCTCCCTGCGTTGGCGGTGGAGGACGTCCTCGGGACGGCCCACCGGAGCTGTCACCTTGCGCGACGAACCGTATACCCGCAGGAGATGGCTCCCGCACGAGGTGCCGGCGGTCCGGGGGTGACCACCCGTCCGGACCGCCGGCTGATGACCACGACCGGGGTCAGTTGGTCTCGGTGATCGGGCGGTCCACCCAGGACATCAGGCCGCGCAGCTTCTTGCCGACCTCCTCGATCGGGTGAGCTTCGCCCTCGGCCCGCAGGCGCTTGAAGTTCGGGCGCCCGGCCTCCTCCTCCGCGACCAGTTCCTTCGCGAAGGTCCCGTCCTGGATCTCCCCCAGGATGCGGCGCATCTCCTCCTTGACCGCCGGCGAGATGACCCGGGGACCCCGCGTCAGGTCGCCGTACTCGGCGGTGTCGGAGATCGAGTACCGCATCCGGGAGAGGCCACCCTCGTAGAGCAGGTCGACGATGAGCTTCAGCTCGTGCAGGACCTCGAAGTAGGCGATCTCCGGCTGGTAACCGGCCTCGGTCAGCGTCTCGAACCCGGCCTGGATCAGCGCCGTGGTCCCCCCGCAGAGGACGACCTGCTCACCGAAGAGGTCGGTCTCGGTCTCCTCCTTGAAGGTCGTCTTGATGACACCGGCGCGGGTGCCGCCGACGCCCTTCGCCCAGGCGAGGGCGAGGGCCTGCGCGTTGCCGGTGGCGTCCTGCTCCACGGCGATGAGCGCGGGCACGCCCTTGCCGTCGACGAACTGCCGGCGCACCAGGTGACCGGGGCCCTTCGGCGCGACCATCGCCACGTCCACGTCCGCCGGGGGGGTGATGAGCCCGTAGCGGATGGACAGGCCGTGCCCGAAGAACAACGCGTCGCCGGGCTTGAGGTTGGGAGCGATGTCCTTCTCGTAGATCCCGGCCTGGAGGTGGTCGGGAGCCAGGATCATGATCACGTCGGCCTCGGCGGCGGCCTCCGAGGTCGTCACGACCCGGAGCCCCTCCTCCTCGGCCTTCACCCGCGACTTCGAGCCCTCGGCGAGGCCGATGCGGACGTCGACGCCGGAGTCGCGCAGGCTCAACGCGTGGGCGTGGCCCTGGCTGCCGTAGCCGATGACGGCGACCTTCCTGGCCTGGAGCACCCCGAGGTCGGCGGCGTCGTCATAGAAAATCTCGGCACTCATTCCTGGTTCCTTCTCTGTGGTGTTCTGTGGTGTGCTTCCACGAGCGCGAGCGGTCGGCTCAGCGCACCGCGGAGGCGGTGATGGACCGCGCCCCCCGACCGAGCGCGACCATGCCCGACCGGACCATCTCGCGGACGCCGTAGGGTTCGAGCATCCGCAGCAGCGCGTCCAGTTTGTCCGCCGTCCCGGTGGCCTCCACCGTCACGGCCTCCGGCGCGACGTCGACGACCTTGGCGCGGAAGAGCTGCACGGTCTCGAGGACCTGCGTGCGCACCGTGGCGTCGGCGCGGACCTTGACCAGCAGCAGTTCACGCTGCACCGAGGCCACCGGATCCAGTTCGACGATCTTGATCACGTTGACCAGCTTGTTGAGCTGCTTCGTGACCTGTTCGAGCGGCAACTCGTCCACCGCGACGACGATCGTCATCCGGGAGATGTGCGGGTACTCGGTCTCCCCCACGGCGAGCGACTCGATGTTGAAGCCCCGTCGGGAGAACAGGCCGGCCACCCTGGCCAGCACACCCGGCTTGTTCTCCACCAGCACGCTGAGCGTGTGCCGACTCATCTGCCCTGCTCCTGTTCCTCGGAATCCCGTCCGGCTGTCCGACCGTGGCGCGTGTGCCGGCTCATACGTCCGACTCGTCGAAGTCCGGCCGGATGCCCCGGGCCGCCTGGACCTCGTCGTTGCCCGCGCCAGGGCCGATCATCGGCCACACCTGGGCGTCCTTGCCGACGACGAAGTCGAGCACGACGGGGCGGTCGTTGATCTCCAGCGCGCTGGTGATCGTCGCGTCGACCTCCTCCCGGGACTCGCAGCGGAACGCGGCGCAGCCCAGTGCCTCCCCGAGCTGGACGAAGTCCGGGATGCGGTGCTTGTGGGTGCCCAGGTCGGTGTTGGAGTAGCGCTCCGAGTAGAACAGGCTCTGCCACTGGCGGACCATGCCCAGGTTCCCGTTGTTGATGACGGCGACCTTGATCGGGATCCCCTCGATCGCGCAGGTCGCCAGTTCCTGGTTGGTCATCTGGAAACAACCGTCGCCGTCGATCGCCCACACCTCGGTGTCCGGCCGGCCCATCTTGGCGCCCATCGCCGCCGGCACCGCGTACCCCATCGTGCCGAGGCCGCCCGAGTTGATCCAGCTGCGGGGCGACTCGTACCGGATGAACTGCGCCGCCCACATCTGGTGCTGCCCGACGCCGGCCGTGTACACGGCGTCGGGCCCCACGAGCGCACCGATCCGCTCGATCACGTACTGCGGCGACAGGGTCCCGTCGGCCGGCCACTCGTAGCCGAGCGGGAACCGCTGCTGCCAGTTCGCGACCTGGGCGCGCCACGGGGCGAGGTCCGCCCGTCCGCCGTGGTCGAACTCGTCCCGCAGCGCGTCGAGGAGGTCGACGATCACCTCCCGGCAGTCACCGACGATGGGCACGTCGGCACGGCGGTTCTTCGAGATCTCGGCCGGATCGATGTCGGCGTGGATGACCTGCGCCTCGGGCGCGAAGGAGGAGAGCCGGCCGGTGACCCGGTCGTCGAAACGGGCTCCGAGCGCGATCAACAGGTCCGCCCGCTGCATGGCGGTGACCGCCGAGACCGTGCCGTGCATCCCGGGCATGCCCAGGTGCAGGGGGTGCGAGTCCGGGAAGGCCCCCCGGGCCATCAGGGTGGTGACGACCGGGATCCCGGTCAGGTCGACCAGGTCGCGCAGCTGCGCGACGGCCTCGGCCTTGAGCACGCCACCGCCCACGTACAGCACAGGTCGGCGGGCGGCGCTGATCATCCTGGCCGCCTCGCGCACCTGCTTGCCGTGCGGACGCGAGGTGGGGCGGTAGCCGGGCAGCTTCATCTCCGGCGGCCACGCGAAGGAGGTGGTCTCCTGGAGGACGTCCTTCGGGATGTCCACGAGGACCGGCCCCGGGCGTCCCGTGGAGGCGAGGTGGAACGCCTCCGCGATCGTCCTGGGGATGTCGGCGGGGTCGGTGACCAGGAAGTTGTGCTTGGTCACGGGCTGCGTGATCCCGCAGATGTCCGCCTCCTGGAAGGCGTCGGTGCCGATCAGGCCGCGCGTCTGCTGGCCGGTGATCGCCACGACCGGGACGGAGTCCATGTTCGCGTCCGCGAGGGGCGTGACGAGGTTGGTGGCGCCGGGACCCGAGGTGGCCATGCACACCCCGACCCGCCCGGTGGCCTGCGCGTAACCGGTCGCGGCGTGACCGGCGCCCTGCTCGTGGCGCACGAGCACGTGGCGCACCTTCCGCGAGTCCAGCAGCGGGTCGTAGGCCGGGAGGATGGTGCCGCCGGGGATTCCGAAGACGACCTCGCAGCCCACCTCCTCCAGGGACCGGACGAGCGACTGGGCGCCCGTCACCTGCACGGGCGCGCCGGTGGGCGGCGCCGGCTTGGGCCTGGCCGGACCGGCGGGGGCCGGAGCCGGGGCTGGTCGTGCGTTGGCGCTGGTCATGTGCTCTGCCTCGTTGATCTCGAGAGTGCGGGGCCGTCAAACAAAAAACCCCCGGTAGCCCCGGAGGGCCACGCGAGGGTTGGCGCGTCGACGCTGCGATTCCCTAAGCGTCGACGCGCCAGGGAAGTACGAGAACGTCAATCAGTCGCAGCACGGGTCGTAGGTTGCCACAGTCGGTCAGTGGCGTCAACTCTGCGGGACACCGTCCCGAATGGTGGACACCACGGGCGGGAGGCGACTCGCCGACCTGCGCAAACTCCCCTCACCGGCAGTGAGGACGCTCCGCTGACCGGGCGACCCACTCATCCCCGGAAGGCCGAACCCGCTGCTGGACCAGTCGTGCGCCCCCGGGCGCACGCGGCACGTCGTCACCGCCCCCGGTGGTGTGCGTCGCGCAGGGGCGGGACGGGAGCACCGGGCGGGTCGGGACCAGGCCGTTCCCGGGCCCGGCACCGGTGGGAGTATCGGGGCATGAGCGCGGTGGACGAGAAGCAGCCAGCCGAGACGGACGTCGAGCGGAGGCCGGTGACGTTCCGCCTCTCCCCCGTGGCCTACCTCGGCATCGGATTCCTCGCGCTGTGCGCGACGCCGGTCGCCTTCGGGGCACCCGGCCTCCAGGTGGTCTACCTGGTCCCCCTGGCCCTGGCCTTCGCCCTGCACCGGTGGCGGACGGTCGCCACGACCTCCGGGCTGACGGTGTTCCGGATGATGGGCACCATCGAACTGCCCTGGTCCGAGGTGAACTCGCTGCGCATCGTCGGGGAGTCCACGGTGCGGGCGGTCCGGTCCGATGACTCGGAACTCCCACTGCCGGCCGTCCGGCCACGGGACCTCCCGCTGCTCTCCCTCGCCAGCGGCGGCCAGGTTCCCGACCCCCTCGCCGCCGCCGACACCGACACGAACACGTCCCCGGCGGGCGAGAACGCGGAGACCCCCGAGGCTCCGGCCGGCGACGCCGAGGCCTCCCCCACCGAGGGCGGCTCGGGCGAGGCCGACCCGGACTCCGCCGGGACCGCCCCGACCTCGAGGACCGGGGACTCCGGACGCTGAGAGCCCGCACCGGGCGCGACCGGCCAGGACGCCCCGCGCCCCGACCGGAGTAGTGTCGGGGACACCGCCCATCCACCACTGGGCTGTCGGTGACCGGCCGGTCGCCCCGGGTCACCACCCGGGCACGGGTCGGTGCGCGGCGGAAGAGCGACCCCCGGAGGGATCGCCGGTCACCGCGTCCGCTCATGGGTACCGCCCCGGCGGCGCGCCTGGCCCCACCCCCGCCCGGGGAGCCACCGCCCCAGTCCGACAGTTCGACACCGAGCCCACCTCCGGGCTCCCGGGCCGGCGAACACGTCGACCCGGACCACGACAGACGCTGGTTCCTGGGAGGAGCTGTGCCCCAACTCCGCTCCCGCACCACCACCCACGGCCGCAACGCCGCGGGGGCTCGTGCGCTGTGGCGTGCCACCGGCATGACCGACACCGACTTCGGCAAGCCGATCGTCGCCATCGCCAACTCGTACACCCAGTTCGTGCCCGGCCACGTGCACCTCAAGGACATGGGCGACCTGGTGGCCGGCGCCGTACGGGAGGCCGGCGGGGTCGCCAGGGAGTTCCACACCATCGCCGTCGACGACGGCATCGCGATGGGCCACAGCGGCATGCTCTACTCGCTGCCCTCCCGCGAGGTCATCGCCGACGCCGTCGAGTACATGGTCGAGGGACACCAGGCCGACGCGCTCGTCTGCATCTCCAACTGCGACAAGATCACGCCGGGCATGCTCAACGCGGCGATGCGGCTGAACATCCCCACCGTGTTCGTCTCCGGTGGTCCGATGGAGGCCGGCAAGGCCGTCGCCGTCGACGGTGTCACCCGGGCACCCACCGACCTGATCACGGCGATCTCGGCGTCGGCGAGCTCCGAGGTCGACGACGCCGGCCTCTCCGAGGTGGAACGCTCGGCCTGCCCGACCTGCGGCTCCTGCTCCGGCATGTTCACCGCGAACTCCATGAACTGCCTCACCGAGGCGCTGGGCCTCGCCCTGCCTGGCAACGGGTCGACCCTGGCCACCCACGCGGCCCGCCGGGAGCTGTTCCTGGCCGCCGGTCGCACCGTGGTCGAGATCTCCCGACGCTGGTACGAGCAGGACGACGACTCCGTCCTGCCCAGGTCGGTGGCCAGCAGGAAGGCCTTCGAGAACGCGATGGCCCTGGACATGGCGATGGGCGGCTCGACGAACACCGTGCTGCACATCCTGGCCGCCGCCCAGGAGGGCGAGGTCGACTTCGACCTCGCCGACATCGAGGCGATCAGCAGGCGGGTGCCCTGCCTGTCGAAGGTCAGCCCCAACTCCGACTACCACATGGAGGACGTGCACCGGGCGGGCGGCATCCCCGCCATCCTCGGTGAGCTGGACCGGGGTGGGATGCTCCACCGGGACGTGCGCTCGGTGCACTCGCCCACCCTGGCGAGCTGGCTCGCCGAGTGGGACATCCGCTCCGGCGAGGCGTCGGAACGCGCCGTCGAGCTCTTCCACGCCGCACCAGGCGGCGTGCGCACCACCAGGGCCTTCTCCACCGAGAACCGGTGGGTCTCCCTGGACACCGACGCCGAGGGCGGCTGCATCCGCGACGTCGAGCACGCCTACACCGCCGACGGTGGCCTCGCCGTGCTGCGCGGCAACCTCGCCGAGGACGGCGCCGTCATCAAGACCGCCGGGATCGACGAGGAGCTGTGGCGGTTCCAGGGGCCGGCCCGGGTGGTCGAGAGCCAGGAACAGGCGGTGTCGGCGATCCTGTCCCGTGAGATCCAGCCGGGAGAGGTGCTGGTCGTCCGGTACGAGGGGCCGGCCGGCGGCCCGGGGATGCAGGAGATGCTGCACCCGACCGCCTTCCTCAAGGGTTCCGGGCTCGGCAAGAAGTGCGCCCTGATCACCGATGGCCGCTTCTCCGGTGGTTCCTCGGGCATCTCCGTCGGCCACATCTCCCCGGAGGCCGCCGGTGGCGGGTTGATCGGCCTGGTGGAGAACGGTGACCAGGTCCTGATCGACGTGCGGGAACGCAGGTTGGACCTGCTCGTGGACGAGGCCGTCCTCGCCGAACGACGCGCCAAGATGGAGGCGTCCGAACGTCCGTGGCAGCCGGTGGACCGGCAGCGGAAGGTGTCCACGGCGCTGCGCGCGTACGCGCGGCTCGCGACGCCCGCCTCGATGGGAGCCGTGCGCGACCCGCGACTCTGAGCCCCCGCACCGGGCGAGGACCTGGAACGGCCCGGTCACCCATGATGGGTGACCGGGCCGTTCCTCGTGGTGGGGGTGGACGGCGGCCGGGGCCGCCGACGGCGTCACCGGAAGACGAACAGCACGACGGCCGTGGCGATACCACCGAGCACCAGGAAGATCAGGGCCGTGCGGAACGGGAACCGGAAGTAGGGCCGCCCGCTGTCCAGGGAGAACCGTCCCGGCCCCGTGAAGACCAACGCGGCCGCGGCGGCGGCCAGCAGCAGCTTGTACTCGAAGCCCCCGGCCTGGGTCAGGAAGAAGCCCTCGTCGAAGGTGAACACCACCGACGCCACCGCGAGCCCGAGCAGCGGCACCGAGGCCAGTGAGGCCAGCAGACCGATGACCAGCAGCCCGCCGGCCACGATCTCGGTGATCGCCGTCGTCATGGCGAGCGCGTCGGTGTTGGTGAAGCCCATGTCGGCCAGGCTGTCCGCGAAGCCGTCGAGCCCCGGGGTGCCGGCCCAGGTGAAGAACTTCTCCAGTCCGTGCGCGATGAAGATTCCCCCCACCACCAGGCGGAGCAGGAGCAGACCGAAGGCCGGCCCTGGATCCGCGCCCGCGTGGTCCGCCGCGCCGGGAGCCCGCATCGGAGTGGTGTTACCGGAATCGCCATCGTTGTAGTGCACGAGGCCAGGGTAGACACCGGTGATCGGCGGTGGCGCGGAGAACCACCAGATCGCCATGAACCCGTGACGCCCCTCCGCCGGCCGGGCGAGGGGTCAGTAGGCGCCCCGCACGACGTTCGTCGGCTCCTCACCCGCCACGAAGAGCTCGATCTGCCGGGCGGCCACCGCCCAGCTCCGCTCCCGCGACCCGCTCACGCTGCCACCGACGTGGGGTGTCAGCACCAGCCCCGGTACCTCCCACAACGGGTGCCCCGCCGGCAGCGGCTCGGGGTCGGTCACGTCCAGGGCGGCGCGCAGCCGCCCCGAGGACAGCTCGGCGACCAACGCGTCGGTGTCCACCACCGGGCCCCTGGCGGCGTTGACCAGCACGGCGCCGTCCGGCATCGCGGCGAGGAACGCGGCGTCGACCAGCCCGGTGGTCTCGGGTGTCAGCGGCACCATCAGCACCACCGCGTCGTGCCGGGGGAGTTCCGCCGGCAGGGCGTCCAACCCGAGGACTCCCGCCCGTGGGGTGCGCGCCACGAAGGTGCAGCTGGCGTCGAAGGCGAGGAGCCGGCGTTCCAACTGCCTGCCGAGGTCCCCCGCACCCACGACGAGGACCCGCTTCCCCTGCACGGTCTCCGTCGGGTGGTAGTCCCACTCTCCCCGGGCCCGCGCGTCCTGGAACCGGGGCAGGTCGCGGTAGGTGGCCAGCAGCACCGCCATCGCCCACTCCGCGGTGCTCCCCCCGTGGGCGCCCCGACCGCTGGAGAGCGTGACCCCGGAGGGCAGTCGACCAGCCAGCGGCTCGACCCCCGCCGTCAACAGCTGCACCAACCGGAGCCTCGGTAGCCTCCCGACGAGGTCCAGCACCCCCTCCGCCGCGAGGAAACCGGGCACCAACACCTCCGCCTCGGCGGCCTCCGCCGGCAGCTCGGTGGACTTCGGGTCGAAGAGCACGGGGACGACACCGGGAACCCGGCCGAGGACCTCGGCGCCGAACGCGGTGGGAACCAGCACGGTCACAGTCACCCGAGCACCCTAACGAGTGAGCGGCGGGCTGACACCTCCGAGGATCGGCCGGGTTCGACGGGCGACCGCCGGGAGCACGCTCACCACGCGCTCACCGTCCAACGCCTAGGCTGCGTACCTATGCTCCGCAGCTCACGACCACCGCGTCCACGCCGCCAGGCGACGTGGGGCCTGCTGTGCGCACTGCTGGTGACCGCCGGCTGCGCCGACTTCTCGGAGCAGGACCAGCGAGGCGCCGAATGGTCGGAGCCGAGGACGCCGACCCCGGTGCAGCCCACCCCGTTCGACTCCACCCCGGAACGCCAGCGGCGGGACCAGCCGGACGAGTCGACTCCCGTGCCACCACCGGAGGGGTGCGTCGACCACCACGTCGCGGTCGTCGCCACCTGCCTCGACCCGGTCGGCGGCATCGCCGTGCTCCCCGACGGGGAGCACGCGCTCGTGGGTGAGGCCACCACCGGCCGGATCGTGCGGGTCGCCATCCAGGACGACCCGGAGCGCAAGGACCGGTACGAGGAGTTCGCCACCGTCGACGTCGACCCCTCCGGGGGCGGCCTGCTCGGGATCGCCCTCTCCCCGGACTACCTGGAGGACGAGCTCGTCTACGCCTACGTCAGCACCCCGGAGGACAACAGGGTGGTGCGCGTCGCGCGCGGGGACAGCCCGAGACCGGTGCTCACCGGGATCCCACGCGGCGGGCCGGAGACCGGTGGGGCGCTCGCCCTCGACCCGGCTGGCGCGCTGCTCATCGCCACCGGGGCCCCCTCGGGTTCGGAAGCCACCGACCCCAGCTCCCCCGCCGGCAAACTGCTGCGCTTCACCCCGGGCACGGACACGCCCGAGGGAACGGCGGGCACGGCATCGCTGGCCGTCGCCAGCGGCCTGAGCTCCCCGCGCGGGATCTGCGTCGCACCCGAGACCGGTCAGACCTGGGTGACGGACCGGGCCGACGGGCTGGACCTGCTGCACCGGGTGGAGTTCGACGGCCCGCTCGGGGAGGCGGCGTGGAACTGGCCGGAGCGGCCCGGGGTCGCCGGGTGCGCGGCCTGGGAGGACATGGTGGTGGTCCTGCTCACCGAGGACTCGGCGGCGGCGAACTTCCCACTGGGCCCGGAGGGCGACTTCCTCGGTGCCCCCGAGCCGAACATGGTCGACCTCTTCGGCCGACTGGGGCCACTGGTGAGGAGCGGTCAGGACGAGATGTGGCTGGGCACCCGCAACAAGGAGGGTGGGGAACCGGAGTCGTCCGACGACCGCGTCCTGGTCACGATCCGGCCGGAGACCGCCGTGGGCGGTCAGGACTGATCGGACCCGGCACCGGCCGGGGTCGACCCCCTCGCCCGGGGCGGCACCACCCGGCCGGCCGGAGCCCTCGGGTGGCGGCCGGCCCCGAGATGCCGGCACCAGCCGGCTCGTCCACCGACGCCGCGCGGGCGAACACCGGGCCGCGCCCCGGGCCACCGATCTCGGCGGTCGGGGCACGACCCGGCGACCGGCTCAGGCGGACACGGCCTCGATGACCAGCTCACGAACGCGTTTGGCATCAGCCTGGCCCTTGGTGGCCTTCATCACCGCGCCGACGATGGCCCCGGCGGCCTGGACCTTCCCGCCCCGGATCTTCTCGGCCACGTCCGGGTTGGCCGCCAACGCCGCCTCGACGGCGGTGCGCAGCGCCGACTCGTCCGAGACCACCTTCAGGCCACGGGCGGCGACGACCTCGTCGGGCTCGCCCTCACCGGCGAGGACACCGTCCACCGCCTGCCGGGCGAGTTTGTTGGTCAGGGTGCCCGTGGTGACCAGTTCGATGACCCTGGCCACCTGGACCGGCGTGATGGGCAACGCCGCCAGCTCCTCGCCCCGCAGGTTCGCCTGCTGGAGCAGGTAGGACACCCACCAGGACCGGGCCTCCGCCGAGGACGCGCCCGCCTCGACGGTCGCGGCGATGAGGTCGACGGCCCCCGCGTTCAGCAGGTCCCGCATCTCGGCGTCGGACAGGTCCCACTCCTGTTGGATGCGCCGACGGCGCTCCCACGGCAGCTCGGGCAGCGTGCCCCGCAGCTCCTCCACCCACTCCCGGGACGGCGCCACCGGCACCAGGTCGGGTTCGGGGAAGTAGCGGTAGTCCTCCGAGGTCTCCTTGCGACGGCCGGCCGAGGTGCTGCCACTGGACTCGTCGAAGTGGCGGGTCTCCTGCACGATCGATCCGCCACCCGAGAGCACGGCGCCCTGCCGGGACATCTCGAACCGCACCGCCCGCTCCACGCTGCGCAGCGAGTTCACGTTCTTCGTCTCGGTGCGGGTCCCGAAGGTGTCGCCGCCCTTGGGCATCAGGGAGACGTTCGCGTCGCACCGCAGCGAGCCCTGGTCCATGCGCACGTCGGAGACGTCGAGCGCGCGGAGCAGGTCACGCAGCGCGCTCACGTACGCCCTGGCGACCTCGGGGGCCCGCTCGCCGGCGCCGACGATCGGCTTGGTGACGATCTCGATGAGCGGAACACCGGCCCGGTTGTAGTCCAGCAGCGAGTGCGCCGCGCCGTGGATACGACCGGTGGCACCGCCGACGTGCAGCGACTTGCCGGTGTCCTCCTCCATGTGGGCCCGTTCGATGTCCACCCGGAAGGTCTCACCGTCCTCCAGCACGACGTCGAGGTAGCCGTCGAAGGCGATCGGCTCGTCGTACTGGGAGGTCTGGAAGTTCTTCGGCTGGTCCGGGTAGAAGTAGTTCTTCCTGGCGAACCGGCACCACTCGGCGATCTGGCAGTTCAACGCCAACCCGATGCGGATGGCCGACTCCACCGCCTTGCCGTTGACCACCGGCAGCGCGCCGGGGAGGCCGAGGCAGGTCGGGCACACCTGCGTGTTGGGCTCGCCACCGAAGTCGGTGGGGCAGCCGCAGAACATCTTGGTGTTCGTGGACAGCTCGACGTGCACCTCGAGCCCGAGGACCGGGTCGTAGGTGGCCAGGACGTCGTCGTAGTCCATCAGGTCAACGAGAGCGCTCACTTCTTCCTGCCCCTCCGCACGCTCCGGAACAGCAGGCCGGCGGAGGTCACCAGCGCCGCCAGGTGCAGCACGGCGTTGACCAGCGACAGCCGGTCCGACTCCTGCCGGGCCTTGCGCAGTTCCGACAGCGAACCCACCGCGCCGAACACCAGACCCCCGAGGTTGAACAGGATCTTGATCAGGCTCTGCCGCTCGTCGTCGTCCAGCTTGTCGGTTATCTCGCGGTCACCCGCCACTTGTGCGTCTCCTCATCCCATTCGGTCCGACTGTCGACCCTTCACGACTTCACCGGAGAAAGCCCAGGTCGCGGAGCTTGTCGGCGGTACGTCGCCGCCACCTATCGTAGGAGGGAACCCGGCTGAGCTCAGTGTGGCGGGCCCGCTCCGCCAGCAACGGCAGGTACGCCTCGACGTCCCGCCTGCGACGACGCCCGCGCCCGGCGTTCATCGCCTCGGTGAGGGTCTTCTTGGGGTCGCTGAGCCGCTCGACATCCCGAAGCCGGTCCGCCTCGAAGACATCACCGGCGCTCGGCGCGCGGCGGGCGAGCCGGTTGACCAGCTCGGTGTCGGCGAGCGCCCACGCCTCCATCTCCCGCACCGGGGCCAACTCCACCAGCGGCGGCAGCCCGGGACCTCCGCCGCGCCCCGCCGTCTCCCAGCACGACAGCATCGGGACCCAGCTCCGCTTACGTTCGTCGCCGTTCTTGTCGTCGTAGTGGAAGAACACCAGGTCGGGGCGGGGAGTGAGCTCGGCCACCTGCTCGGTGAACCGCTGCCAGGGCCTGTCCTGCCTCCGACGGAAGGTGAGGGGTTCGGCCAGGTCGAAACCAGCGCTGGTCCCGGTGTTCCCGATGTCACGCAGGGCGCGGAACACGATCACGCGGAAGAACGTCTCGTCCGTGGGCCCCTCCACGAGGATCGCCGTGTTGAGCGGGCGCACTCAGTCATCCTCCAGCAACCGCCGGGCGTGCTCCCGGTCGATCCCGGGCAGCGCGCGCCGCTCGTGCCGCGACACCGCGCGAACCTCAAGGTCGAGCTGGGCCTGACCGGCCCGGACGCCACCCCGGCTCCTGCTCACCCGGGAGGGTTCGTCCAGCGGACGGGCCCGCGAGACCCGGCTGCTCCCGCCGCCGGGCTCGACCCTGCTCACCCAGTCCATGACGATGATGTCCGAGGGGTCGACCACGAACAGCACCAGCGGCGAGTGACTGGACAGCACCAGTTGCGCGAGGGGCTCCTCCCCCGCGTCCGCCTCCACCGGGTGCGTGACGAGGTTCCGGAGCAGTTCCACCAGCGCCCTGAACCGCTGCGGGAAGATGCCGTTCTCTGGCTCCTCGAAGCAGATCAGGCCCCGGTACTTCGGGTCGTGCAGCGCGGCGAGCAGGGCCAGCACCCGCATGGTGCCGTCCGAGGCGATGCGCGCGCTCACCCTGCCCTCGTCGCTGGTGTCGAGGTGGATCTCCCACTGGCCGGTCGCCGGGTTCTCCTCCACCTCCACCCCGCTGAACCCGCGCACGACCCGGGCGAGGTCCACGGTGATGTCGTCCAGCACGCTGCCCTGGTCGAGGGTGGTCTCCCGTTCGATCCTCCGGAGCACCTTGGCGAGGTTCCCGCCGGCTGGTTCGAGCTGGTCGCCCCGTTGCTCCGGCGTGCTGGGGCTGCGCAGGGCGACCGGGTCGAGCTGGAGGAAACGCCACGACTCCATCTCGCGGCGCAGCGCATAGAGCAGGGGGAACTCCACCGTGGAGGTGATGCTGGAGAGCACGGTGGCCTCCGCCGCGTGCGCCGGCAACTGCCGGGCCCGCCCCTGGTTTCCCTCCTGCCGGATGGAGAAGACCGCGTCCCCCGCGCTGTTGGTCTCGGTGACGAGGAGGGCCGAGGTCCGCCGGTACGCGAGGTTGGCGTCGCGGAACTCCCGGCTGACCCGCTGGTCCCGGACCCAGTCGTCATCCTTGCGGCGGATGGGTCGCGCCTCCTCGGAGACGACGAACAGGCGGGGAGAGCCGTCCTCGACGGTGCGGCGCTCGATCTCCAGCTCGTACCGCAGCCGGGTGTGCGTGACCCGCACCTGCCGGCCGAAGGGGTCGACGACCGTGGGCTCCAGCAGCACCTCGACGGCGAAGCGCATCTGGTTGACGGCCGTCCCGTCGCCCTTCCAGCGGAACAGCTCGGAGAGGTCCCCCCTGGCCCCGGTACAGGCGTCGTAGAGGGACGGGGAGCTGGCGAGCCGCCCCAACAGCTGGATCGCGTCGAACAGGTTGGACTTCCCGCTGGCGTTCTGGCCGAGGATGGCCAGGAACGGCGGGATGTCCAACCCGAAGTCGGCGAACGACTTGAAGCCGTCGACCTCGATCCGGGTCAGCACGACGGCCGTCCCGGAACCGGAGCCATCAGGCGGTCACCGCCAGGTCGGGGACCCGGTGGATCAGCGGCCCGCCCTGCGCGGCGTCCCGCGCCACCTCGAAGGCGGCGCTGACCCGGTACATCCGGTCGTCGGCCTGCGCGGGAGCCATGACCTGGAGGCCCACCGGCAGCCCGTCCTCGTCCGAGAGCCCGGAGGGCACGCTCATGGCGGCGTTCCCGGCGAGGTTCGCCGGGATGGTGCACAGGTCCGCCAGGTACATGGCCAACGGGTCGTCCACCCGCTCCCCGATCCGGAACGCGGTGGTCGGGGTGGTCGGCGACACCAGCACGTCGACCTTCTCGTAGGCGGCGGCGAAGTCGCGCGCGATGAGGGTGCGGACCTTCTGCGCCTGCCCGTAGTAGGCGTCGTAGTAGCCCGAGGACAGCGCGTGCGTCCCGATCATGATGCGGCGTTTGACCTCCGGGCCGAAGCCGGCCTCCCGGGTCAGCGACATGACCTCCTCGGCGGAGAGCCTGGCCCCGTCGTCGCCGACCCGCAGGCCGTAGCGCATCGCGTCGAACCGGGCGAGGTTCGACGAGCACTCGCTGGGCGCGATCAGGTAGTAGGCGCCCATCGCGTAGTCGAAGTGCGGGCAGGAGACCTCGACGATCTCGGCGCCGAGTTCGGCGAGCAGCTGCACGGCGGCGTCGAAGGACCGCAGCACTCCGGGCTGGTAGCCCTCCCCCGCGAACTGGGTGACCACGCCGACGCGGACGCCGGTGAGGTCGCCGCTGGCGCCCTGCCGGGCGGCCGCGACCACGGGGGGAACGGGCGCGTCGATGGAGGTGGAGTCCAGCGGGTCGTGGCCGCCGATGACCTCGTGCAGGAGCGCGGCGTCCAGGACCGTCCGCGCGCAGGGGCCGGCCTGGTCCAGGGAGGACGAGAAGGCCACCAGCCCGTAGCGGGACACGCCCCCGTAGGTGGGCTTCACGCCGACGGTGCCGGTGACCGCGCCGGGCTGGCGGATCGAGCCGCCGGTGTCGGTCCCGATGGCCAGCGGGGCCTCGAACGCGGCCAGTGAGGCCGAGGAGCCGCCGCCGGAGCCGCCGGGGATCCGGTCCCGGTCCCAGGGGTTCCTGGTCACGCCGTACGCGGAGTTCTCGGTGGAGGAGCCCATCGCGAACTCGTCCATGTTCGTCTTCCCGAGGACGACGACGCCCGCCTCGCGCAGCCGGCGGGTGACGGTCGCGTCGTAGGGCGGCAGCCAGCCCTCGAGCATCCGGGAGCCGCAGGTGGTCGGCACTCCCTTGGTGGTGAGGATGTCCTTCAGCGCCAGGGGGACGCCGGCCAGCGGGGACGCCGGCGCCTCACCCGAGGCGAGCGCCGCGTCCACGGCTTCCGCCGCCGCGAGAGCGCCCGTCCCGTCGACGTGGAGGAACGCGTTGATCTCGGGGTCCACCCCCGCGATGCGGTCCAGGTGGGCCTGGGTCACCTCGACGGCGCTCACCTCGCGGCGGTGGATGCGCTCGGCCAGCTCGGCGGCCGTGGACCGGGTGATCTCGTCGGACACGGGGTTGCTCACTGCTCCTCCCCGAGGATGCGCGGAACGCGGAAACGGTTCTCCTCCACGGCGGGGGCGGCGGCGAGCGCCTCCCGCTGCGTCAGGCCCGGGCGGACCTCGTCGGCGCGGAAGACGTTGGTGAGGGGCACCGCGTGCGAGGTGGGGGGGATGTCCCCGGCCGCCACCTCACCGACCTTGGCCACCGACTCCAGGATCACGCCGAGCTGGGAGGCGAAGGTGTCCAGTTCCTCCTCGGTCACGGCCAGCCTGGCCAGCCGGGCGAGGTGCGCGACCTCGTCACGGGAAATGGCGGGCAAAACGAGAACCCCCTGATCGTGGTTCGCGATGGTGGACAGGGAATGACCTCGCCATTCTATGGGTGGGCGGGTCCCACCCCGTACCGGCCCGCGTCCACCGCCACGAGCGTCGGGAAGGGGGCTGACCGGCCGGCCCCGCCATCACCCGTCCTCGTCGAGCTGCCAGACTGGACGGGTGGACGGCCCCGCCCCAACACGCGCCCGAACAACGGGTCACGGCGATTTCACACGAATTCGCGGCGGGGGCCTTTTCCGCGTTGACGGCGAGTGGGATGCTTGATCGACAGCGCGGGCGGCGATCCCGTCCCAGGGCGCTGATCTGTCACCATTCGGCGGCGACGTGCCGTGCACCGCGCGGGCGGCGAGGTTCCGCGCACAGTAGCAGGAGGCTGTGGATTCAGTGTCCTTCCTGATCCGCGTACAGCTGCCGGACGAGCCCGGCAAGCTGGGCGCGGTGGCCACCGCTCTGGGAGAGGCGGGGGCCGACATCCTCAGCGTCGACGTGGTGGAGCGCGGCTCCGGCGTCGCCATCGACGACCTGGTGGTCGAACTGCCCTCGGGTCGGCTGCCGGACGTGCTGATCACCGCCGCCGAGTCCATCGACGGCGTCGAGGTCGACGCGGTCCGCCCCTACGCGGGGGTGCTCGACACCTTCCGCGAACTGGAACTCGTCGAGGACATCGCCTCCGATCCCAGCACCGGTCTTGACGTCTTCGTGCAGGGCGTGCCACGGATCGTCCGCTCCGGGTGGGCGATGATCGTGGGCGACAACGGCGAGGGCGCGTTCCGCCTCGCCGCGAGCGCCGCCGCACCGGAGACCAGGGCGCTGCGGCTGCCGTGGTTACCACTGGACCACGCCGCCATCCTGGACGGTGAGGAGGAGTGGGTGCCGGCGACCTGGCGGGAGCTGGGCACCGAGCTGGCGGCCACCCCGCTGGGCAAGCCGGACCGGGTCCTGCTCGTCGGGCGGCCCGGCGGGCCGATGTTCCGGGCCTCGGAGCTGGCGCGGCTGGCCCACCTCACCGGCATCGTCGCGACGATCCTCGTGGACGGGCGCTAGCCCGGCCGGAACCCAGACGGGCGGCCGCTGGCCGCCCGCTGGTCGTCCGACGTCCCGAACGCTGCTCAGTTCCCCCCGCCGAGCGGGTGTTCGAAGGACAGCAGCCGGATTCCGTCGACCGACCAGTCCCGTGCCGGCAGGCGGCGGAAGCCGAGGCGTTCGTACACCCGGTGCGCGGTGGTCATGCGCTCCTGGGAGCAGCACACCACCCGTTCCACGCCCAGTTCACCGGCCCTGGCCAGCACCGCCCTGGTCAGGGCCGCTCCCACCCCGCGCCCCCTCGCCTCGGGGCGCACGGCGAGCATCCGGAACTCGAGTTCGCCGTCGCGGGCCATCTCGGCGAAGGGGGTGCCGGCGGCGGCGACGGTGACGGTGCCGAACACCCGGCCGTCGACGACGGCGACGAGGAGTTCCGCCTCCCGGTCACGGCGGCCGGTGTCCCGGAGCTCCTCCGCGTACTCCTCGTTGCCGACGAGGAACCGCTCCTCGTCGTAGGCGGCGACGGTGAGCTCGCCCACCTCCGCCAGTTCGGTCGCCAGGGGGCGACGGATCACGGGTAAGCCGCTGTGCACCATGCTCCGCATCATCGTTGTCCTCGTTCCGTGCCTACCGGCAGGTGTGGGGTCGGCCGGCGCCGGACCCGTGTCCGGCCGGTCCTGGTCCTCAGCCGCCCGGGAACGACCCGGGCGGTACGGGCCCGGGTCAGTCGGCGGCGTCCCCCGACTCGTCGGCGCGCTCGGCCAGGGCCGCTGCCGCGTCCGGCCCGTCGTCGAGCAGCACCCGGAAACCGGGTTCCCGCAGCACGGGCACGCCCAGCTGAACCGCCTTGTCGTACTTCGACCCCGGGGAGTCACCGACGACCACGAAGGCCGTCTTCTTGGACACCGATCCCGCCGCCCGGCCGCCCCGGGCCATGATGGCCTCCTTGGCCTCGTCACGCGACAGGGTTTCCAACGAGCCCGTGACCACGATGGACAGCCCCTCCAGATGGCGGGGGACGCTCTCGTCCCGCTCGTCCTCCATGCGCACCCCGGCCCGCCGCCACCGGGCGACGACCTCGCGGTGCCAGTCGACCGCGAACCACTCGCGGACGGAACGCGCGATCGCGGGGCCGACGCCGTCGACGGCGGCGAGTTCCTCCTCGGAGGCGTGCTCGATGCGGTCCACCGTGACGAACTCGCGCGCCAACGCCTGCGCGGCGGTGGGTCCGACGTGCCGGATCGACAGGCCGACCAGGACCCGCCACAGCGGCTGCTCCTTGGCCGTCTGAAGGTTGCGCAGCAGTTTGTGCCCGTTCGCGGACAACTCGCCGGCCTTGGTGCGGAACAGGTCGACCCGGAGCAGGGTGTCGGCGGTGAGGTCGAACACCTCACCCTCGTCCTCCAGGACGCCGGAGGCCAGCAACGCGGTGGCCGCCTCGTAGCCGAGCACCTCGATGTCGAAGGCCCCGCGCCCGGCGAGGTGGTGGAGCCGTTCCCTCAGCTGCGCCGGGCAGGAGCGGGCGTTGGGACAGCGGATGTCGACATCGCCCTCCTTCTCGTACCGCAGTTCCGTACCGCACTCGGGGCAGTGGGTGGGCATCGTGAACTCGCGCTCCGTGCCGTCGCGGGCCTCGACGACCGGGCCGAGCACCTCCGGGATGACGTCCCCGGCCTTGCGGATCACCACGCGGTCCCCGATGAGCACCCCCTTGCGGCGGACCTCGTCTCCGTTGTGGAGGGTCGCGAGGCTGACCGTCGACCCGGCGACCTTCACCGGTTCCATGAGCGCGAACGGGGTCACCCGGCCGGTGCGGCCGACGTTGACCCGGATGTCCACCAGCTTGGTGGTGGCCTCCTCCGGCGGGTACTTGTAGGCGATCGCCCAGCGGGGCGCCCGGGAGGTGCTGCCCAGGCGCCGTTGGAGGGCGACCTCGTCGACCTTGATCACCACGCCGTCGATCTCGTGCTCGGCGTCGTGGCGGTGTTCGCCCCAGTAGGCGATCTCCGCGCGGACCTGCTCCACGGTGTCGAGCACCTTCGCGTTCGCCGAGGTGGGCAGGCCCCAGGCCTCCAGCGCCGCGTAGGCCTCGGACTGGCGGGTGGGCTCGAAACCCTGCCGGCGGCCCATCCCGTGGCTGATCATGCGCAGCGGGCGGGTGGCCGTGACCCGGGGGTCCTTCTGCCGGAGGGAGCCCGCCGCCGCGTTGCGGGGGTTGGCGAAGGGCGCCTTGCCCGCCTCGACGAGCCGGGCGTTGAGCTCCGCGAACTCGGACACGGCGAAGAAGACCTCGCCCCGGACCTCGACGAGGGCGGGCACGGGGAACTCGTCGCTCGGGCTGAGCCGTTCGGGGACGTCCCGCATGGTGCGCACGTTGAGGGTGACGTCCTCACCGGTGCGACCGTCACCCCTGGTCAACGCCCTGACCAGCACGCCGTCCCGGTAGAGCAGGTTGATGGCCAGCCCGTCGATCTTCAGTTCGCACAGGTAGTGCGCCTGGTCCCCGACCTCGCGGCCGACGCGGTCCGACCAGGCGGAGAGCTCCTCGTCGTCGAAGGCGTTGTCGAGGCTCATCATCCGTTCGAGGTGGTCGACGGCGGTGAAGTCCGTGGAGAACCCTCCCCCGACGGCCTGCGTCGGCGAGTCCGGGGTCGCCAGGCCCGGGTGGTCCTCCTCCAGGCGGAGCAGTTCCTGCCAGAGCCGGTCGAACTCGCCGTCGGCGATGGTGGGCGCGTCGAGGACGTAGTAGCGGAACTGGTGCCCTCTGATCTCCTCGGCAAGCCGCTGGTGGTGCTCACGCACCTCGGTGGGAACGTCCTCGACGCCCTGCCGCTCGGCGACCTCCGGCTGGTCGACGGTCGTCGGCGAGGCCGGGTCGGCGGCGACCGGGCTGGACGTCGCCGGGTTCACGGGTTCCTGGGGCAGCTCGCTGGTCACGCGAAGAGGCTAGAACGAGCACCTGACACCGGCTGGGTGACGTCGGGGCGAGCCGCCGCGCGGGTCGACGCGAGCGGGGTCCGCCGGGCCTCGGGTCGGGCCCGTCCCGGCCCGGGGAGGGGCGGCACGCCCGGCCGAGCTCTCGACGAGCTCACCGGCACACCCGGGCCGGCCACCCGGGTTCGGCCGGCCGTGGGGCGGGGCGGGTGACGCGGATCAGGTGGGTCGACGCTGGCTCTCGTCCAGCTCACGCACCATCTCGCGGAACTCGAGCAACCCGATCGCTCCGTGCGGCTCGCGCTCGGCGGTCTCGACCCGGCCGAGGCGGTCGGCCGCCAGCCGCTCCCCGAGCGTGGCGTCCAGGGGGAGGAAGGTCATGGCCGCCTTCGCGGCGTCGGCGAGCTCGGCCATCAGGGGGTGGAACACCGCGACGTCGACCAGCCCCGCGGACTCGTCGACCAGCGGAGCGACCCGGACGTCGGCGAGTTCGATGCGGTGGGCGCCGAAGTTGACGGTGACACCCGTCGGGTCGGGGACCGGCGGAACCGCGTCGTGGTATTCCCAGATCGCGCTCTGCGGCGGCGCGGCGGCCATCCAGGCGTCGGTGTAGGTGCGCAACGCGGGGTCGCCCTGGCCGCTGATCACCAGCGCGTAGATGGCGTGGACGCCCCGCTCGACCGAGAAGTGCAGGTCGGGGTGCAGCAGTTCGACGGCGGAGCAGAGTTCGTGCTCCACGCGGTGGGGTTCGCCGTCACCGAGTGCGGAGCTCAGGACCGGCAGCAGTTCCTCCCAGCGTCGCCAGAAGGCCGCGGCCGCCACCTCGGGTTCGGCGCCCGTACTGGACGGATCACCGTCGGACAGTTGGTCGCCTGGGTCGGGTTCGGAGGACCAGACCCGGCGGAGGAACCTCTTCACAGCGCCCATTGTGCGCGACCTCGGCGCCGATGGCACCACCCTGTCGTGCGGCCCGCCCAACTCGTCGGCCGTGTCACCCGTTCCGGTCGCCGCGCCCTGGTCCCCGTCCCGGGCCTCACCCGCCCCAGCTCTCCGGCGGCTCGACGAAGGCACGTCCGAGGTCCCGCACCAGGGTGAGGGCCGTCCGCGCCCAGTCCCGCGTCGCGCCGGCCAGCCCGCACGCGGTGGCGGGGACCAGCAGGTCAGCCAGCCGTGGCCGGGCGAAGCCGAGGCGGTCGGCCACGGCCAACGCCGGTGCCGCGGCGGACCGGAGGTCGAGCGGACCGGTGGGCGGGGTGCCCGGGACCAGGCCGAGGGCCAGCCTCGTCCCGCCGTCCCAGGTCTCGCCGAGCTCGTCCCAGAACGCGGTGTCCGCGCCGTCGAGGGAGGCCGCGTCGAAGGACACGACGTCCACCCCGGCCTCGGCGAACAGGCGCACGGGAGGACGCCGGGCGCAGCAGTGGGCGAACACCGGCGCGCCGGTCACCTCCCGGGTCGTCTCGACCACCTCGTGGAGGAGTCGGACGGCGTCCGGCTCGGAGACGGCGGACACGGTCCCGTACCCGGAGGGGGTGGGCAGGCTCCCCCGCAGGACCGCCGGCAGCGTGGGCTCGTCGAACTGCACGACCAGGTCGGCGCCGGTGCGGGACCGCAGCTCGCCGAGGTGATCCCGCAGTCCCTCCAACAACGACTCGGTGAGGTCCCGCAGTGCCCCCTGGTCGGTGAGGACCCGGTGGCCCCGGGGGAGTTCCAGCCCGGCCGCGAGCGTCCACGGGCCCGCCACCTGGACCTTCAGCAGGGGCGGGCGGTGCCCGGCCTCCTGGAGCGCCTGGTCCAGCCCGTCGAGGTCCCGGTGGTGGAGGTCGACGGCGCGCCGGTGGTCCGCCCCGGGGCGTCCGGTGAGGCGGTAGCCGGAGGGCACCGATTCGAAGGGCATGCTGACGAGGAGCCCGGCCGCGCGGCCGATCAGGTCGGCGCCGAGTCCCCTGGCCGGCAGTTCCGGGAGGTGGGGGAGGTCGGGCAGTTCCCCCAGGACCGTTCTCGCGGCCTCCACGGGGTCGGTGCCGGGCATCGACCCGACGGCGGTGGCCGTGCCGGCGGGCCAGGGGGCGGTGCGAGCTGCCGAGTTCACGATCGCACTACCTACCATCCGGCGGGAACCACCGGAAGGGCGGCCCCCGCCCCCGGTTGCCGTTTCCCGGCGGCGCGCCTGGCAGAGTGTGCCGATGAGCACCAGCCAGTCCGCCGGTCATCGCGCCTCCGCGTCCCGTCCCGCCCGGTCCGGGCCGGTCCCCACCAGGGAGATGGTGTGGGCCGCGGCCAGCCGCATGCGCCCGTACCTGCGCCGCACCCCGTTGCTCCGGGTGGAGGTCGATGGGCGTCCCCTGGTGTTGAAGTTGGAGCACCAGCAGCTGACCGGCTCGTTCAAGCTGAGAGGCGCGCTGAACGCGCTGCTCGCGGGCGACCGGCCGCGCCGGGTGGTCACGGCCTCGGGCGGCAACCACGGCCTGGGCGTGGCGACGGCGGCCCGGCTGCTCGGGGTGCCGGCCGAGGTGTACGTGCCCACGACCGTTCCCGACGGGAAGGCGCGGCGGATCGAGGCGACCGGGGCGACCCTGGTCCGGCACGGGGACCGGTACGCGGAGGCCGCTGCGGCGGCCGTGCTGGCCGCCAGCGGCGAGGGCGTGCGGTACGTGCCGGCCTACGACGACCCGGAGGTGGTCGTGGGCCAGGGGACGGTCGCCGCCGAGGTCGTGGCGGACCTCCCCGAGGTGGACACGGTGGCGGTGGCCGCCGGAGGTGGTGGGCTCGCGGCGGGGACGGTGCTCGCCGTCGGGCCGGAGCGGACGGTGGTGGCGGCGGAGCCGGTCGGCTGCGCGTCGCTGGGCCACGCGTTGGAGGCCGGCGAGCCGGTGGACGCCCCGGTGAACTCCGTCGCCTCGTCAGCGCTGGGGGCGACCCGCGTCGGGGACCACCCCTTCGCGGTGCTCGGGTCGGCCGAGAACCTGCGGTCGGCGCTCGTGGAGGACGCGCGGCTGTTGGCGGCGCGGGACCGGCTCTGGGAGGAGTTCCGCATCGCCGCCGAGCCGGCGGCGGCAGTTCCCTTCGCGGCCTGGCTCGACGGGGACGTCCCCGGCCGGCTGCCGTGCGTGGTGGTCTGCGGCGCCAACACCGACTGGGCCCCGGCCTGACGGTCCGCGCGCCGCGCCGTGGGCGGTGGGCCGGCTCCGAGGGGTCCCGTCCCAGCGCCCGGCGGGGTGACCTCAGGAAGTGGCGCTGATGCGGCCCGCCCCCAGCACCAGGTCACCGGCGTCCGCGTCCGGCCGGTACAGGACGGCGACCTGCCCGGGAGCCACCCCCCGGACGCTGTCCCGCAGCCTGATCCGCACGCGGTCCCCGTCCCGTTCGGCCACCGCCGGGGCGACGCCGCCGTGCGCCCGGATCTGCACGACGCACTCGACCAGCCCGTCCAGCGGCCGCCCCGTCGGCCACACCGCGTCGTCGGCGACGATCTCCGTCACGGCCAGCCGTTCGGAGGCGCCGACCCGGACGGTGCCGGACACGGGTTCGAGCGAGAGCACGTAACGCGGGCGCCCGTCGGCCGAGGGGCGGTCGAGCCCCAGGCCCTTGCGCTGCCCGACGGTGAAGCCGTGCACCCCGCCGTGCTGGCCCAGCACCTCCCCCGTCTCGTCGTCCACGAGGTCACCCGAGCGGTTGCCGACCCGGGCGTCGAGGAACGCCCGGGTGTCGCCGTCGGGGATGAAGCAGATGTCGTGGCTGTCCGGTTTCCTGGCCACGGCGAGGTCCTGCCGTTCGGCCTCGGCGCGGATGTCCGGCTTCCGCGTGTCCCCGACCGGGAACAGCGCGTGCCGCAGCTGGTCGGGGCGGAGGGAGGCCAGGACGTACGACTGGTCCTTGTCCGGGTCCACCGCCCGGCGCAGCTCGACGCCCGCCCCGTCGGCGGTGGGCGCGATCCTGGCGTAGTGGCCGGTGCAGACCGCGTCGAAACCGAGGGCCAACGCCTTCTCCAGCAGGGCCTCGAACTTGATGCGTTCGTTGCACCGCATGCACGGGTTCGGGGTCCGCCCGGCCTCGTACTCGGCGACGAAGTCGTCGATGACGTCCTCGCGGAACCGCTCGGCGAAGTCCCAGACGTAGAAGGGGATGCCGAGGAGGTCAGCCGCGCGGCGCGCGTCGCGGGAGTCCTCGATGGTGCAGCACCCCCTGGCCCCGGTGCGGAGGGTGCCGGGTTTGGCGGAGAGCGCCAGGTGCACGCCGACCACGTCGTGGCCGGCCGCGACCGCCCTCGCCGCGGCCACCGCCGAGTCCACTCCCCCACTCATCGCCGCCAGGACTCGCAAGGTTCACACCTCCGCCGAAGTTCGCAGTGTCCGTCCGCCGCGCCGCCGCGCCCCGGCCAGGCCCGCGCTGCGCGCCCGGGCCACCACGGGCCCGATCGCCTCCCGCACCGCGGCGATGTCCTCGGCCGTGGAGGTGTGCCCCAGCGAGAAGCGCAGGGAGCCCCGCGCGGTGGCCGGGTCGGCGCCCACGGCGAGCAGCACGTGGCTGGCCTGGGCGACGCCGGCCGTGCAGGCCGAGCCCGTGGAGCACTCGATGCCCTTCGCGTCGAGGAGCATCAGGAGGCTGTCGCCCTCGCAGCCCGGGAAGGTGAAGTGTGCCAGCCCCGGCAGCCGCCCCGGGTGGGGCCCGGTGGCGGGGCCGTCGCCGTCCCCGTTGAGCACCGCGTCGGGGACGGCGGCGCGCACGGCGGCGACCAGGTCGTCCCGCAGGGCCGCGAGCCGGGCGGCCTGTTCCCGCTGTTCGCCGACCGCCTCCCGGACCGCCACGGCCAGGGCGCTGATCGCCGGGACGTCGAGGGTCCCGGAGCGGACGTCCCGTTCCTGCCCTCCTCCGTGCAACAGCGGGGTACACGAGGTCTGCCGGTCGAGGAGGAGCACGCCCACGCCGGCGGGGCCCCCGACCTTGTGCCCGGTCAGGGTGAGGGCGTTCGCCCCGCTGGCCGTGAAGTCGACCGGGACGGCTCCGACCGCCTGCACGGCGTCGGTGTGCAGCGGGATCCCGTGCGCGGCGGCGGTCCTGGCGAGGTCGGGGACGGGGTTGACCGTGCCGATCTCGTTGTTGGCCCACATGACGGTGGCCAGGGCCACCGCGTCCGGGTCCTCGGCGATGGCCTCGGCCAGGACCTCGGCGTGCACCCGCCCGGTCGGGTCGACGGGCAGCCAGGTGACGTCGGCGCCCTCGTGGTCGGCCAACCACTGCACGGCGTCGAGCACGGCGTGGTGTTCGACGGCGGAGGCCAGGATGCGGCGCCGGCGGGGGTCCGCCGCGCGGCGCGCGTGGAAGATCCCCTTGACCGCGAGGTTGTCGCTCTCCGTCCCACCGCCGGTGAAGATCACCTCGGAGGGGCGGGCGCCGAGGGCGTCCGCGATCGCCTCCCGGGACTCCTCCACGGTGCGGCGGGCCCGACGACCGGAGGCGTGCAGCGACGAGGCGTTGCCCAGGGTCAGCAGCGCCGCGCTCATGGTGGACACCGCGCCCGGTCGCATCGGGGTCGTCGCGGCGTGGTCGAGGTAGGCCATCGTTGACCCAGCCTAACGGGGGTCGCGGGCCGCTCGGCAGGCACGCGACGGCCGACGGGGGCGAGGCGGGTCACCCACCGAGGGTGGGACGGCCCCCGCCCGACGCGGAACCGGACTGGGGCCGCCGACTGGGTTGGGGGAAACAACGTTGCTCGGGCGTGATGATTCATCTTCCGAGTCTGTCGGGCACCTCACCCTCTCGGTCGGCAGACACCGCTCCTCGATGTCGCCGGATGCGGCGAGGCAACCCGCACCCCCGAGGAGGGGGACAACCCGTGGCCGGCCGAGCGTGTGACCTCACCCGACCCGGCCTCCGCTCGCCCGCCGGCCCGTTACCGCAGTCGGCCGAACTGACCGGCTGCGCGGACTGGCACCGGCGGGCGTGAACCAGGGCGGAGCACGAACGGAGCACGAGCGGAACGCCCGCCCGAGCCATCAGGAACGGCAAGAGTCGAAGTCCGGCCTGCTTCATGAACCGCGCGATGGAACCTGGACGAGCTTCTTTCGCTCCGCTCCCCCGTGGGTAGCCTGTTCGCGAATCCCCGCCCAACGTGACCGCTACACGCGACCAGGTGGAGGCACCGGCGGGGACGATTCCGGGGAGAAGAGGGAATCATGCCCGACTTCGGACGGATGTTGCGGCGCCTGCGCCAAGAACGAGGCTGGACACAGACCGAACTAGCACGCCGTGTGCACGTCGGGCAATCCGCTCTCAGTCGTTACGAATCCGGGCGCTCGCAGCCAAGTCCTGATGTCGTGGAAGCACTCGCCGAAGTCCTGGGAGACGCACTACGCACCGCCGCACCCGCAATGGCCCTCAACCAGGTCGACGGTGGCGCTGGTGATGCGCTCGCCGCGATCGAACTCGCCCGCCGCGTCGAAGCCTCCGATGTTGGCGACAGCACTCTCCAGCAGTTGGAGGAGGGGTTCGACCAGATGGCCATCGCCTATTCGTCCGCCGCTCCGTCGCTGCTGCTACCTCAGGTCACCAGTCACCTCGGGTACGTGTCCGAACTGCTGGACGGCCCCAAACTCTCGCTGTCCGCACACCGGCGGCTGGTCGTTGCCGGGGCCTGGTACTCCCTGCTGGCCGCGACGATCCACATCGACCTGAACCAACACGACGCGGCCACGGCCAGACTCCGTGCGGCAGCGTCACTGGCGAGACACGCTGGTCATGACGAGATCCGGGCATGGGCGGCGGAGACCGAGGCCTGGCGTCAGCTCACTGCCGGCCAACTACGTCGCGCCTACGACCTCACGAAGGCCGCGCGGTACCTCGCTCCGGTCGGTTCGTCGATTCATGTCCAGGCCACCGCCCAGCAGGGCCGCGTGCTCGCGCGCCTCGGTGATTCCGAGAGTACCTACCACGCCGTCGACTCCGTGAACTCCCTAGCTGCTGATCTGCCGACGCTCGACGCGGACGAACGGGAACACCATTACCGGTACGACGGAACGAAACGCCGCGCCTACACCGCGACCACCCTGTCGTGGCTGGGAGATCCGGCAGCAGCGGGACACGCTGAGCATGTGATCGACCAGTTGACACCGAAAGCTGGTGAGTCAGGCCGATGGCCCAGGAGACTCGCCAGTGCCTACCTGGATCTGGCTTTGGTGCAGGTGAAGACTGGAGAGGTCGACTCGGCGGCCGACTCCGCGCTGACCGCGATGCGTACGGGCAGCGTCGTGCCCTCCAACTTCTGGCGGGCTGCCGAAGTCGTGCGCGCGGCCGAGGCTCGCCGGATGCCGCAGGCTCGGGAACTTCAGGCCGCCTACAGACTGATGACCCAGAGCTGACGGCACTATGCGCGCTATGCGACCACGACGCCCTTAGGCCTATTACAAGGTTAATCGTCCGCTGGGCTCACCTCCTCCTACGCGCCCGCCCGGATCAGCCGACACCGACACCGGAGCCGCGAAAGGCGCCCACCCGTCCCCGGTCAGTACGGACTCGATGACATCCGTGGCAGGACGAGCCGAGGGGCGTTCGCCCGGCTCGGGGTGGGCTCACGTCGTGAGCGCCCGTTCCCCGGCGAGCGGGGCGGGAGCGGGAAGCACCGACCGCGTGCGCACGACGTGGCCCCGGGCGGCGGGACGCCGACCGGGGCCACCGGGGTGCTCGTCACCGAGCGGCGGGCGTCAGCCGCGCCGCTTGGCGACCTCCTGCGACAGCTGCGGCGCCACGGTGAACAGGTCGCCGACCACGCCGAAGTCGGCGATCTCGAAGATCGGCGCCTCCGGGTCCTTGTTCACGGCCACGATCGTCTTGGAGGTCTGCATGCCGGCCCGGTGCTGGATGGCCCCGGAGATGCCGAGCGCCACGTACAGCTGGGGCGACACGGTCTTCCCGGTCTGGCCGACCTGGAACTGGCCGGGGTAGTAGCCCGAGTCGACCGCCGCCCGGGAGGCTCCGACGGCGCCGCCGAGGGCGTCGGCGAGTTCCTCGACCACCGAGAAGCTGTCGGCGCTGCCCACACCGCGCCCACCCGAGACGACGACCGACGCCTCGGAGAGTTCGGGGCGGTCACCGGCGACCACGGGTTCGCGTCCGGTCACCCGGACCGGCTTGGAGGCCTCCGCCACGGGCACCTCGACCGCTTCCTCGGTCGCCGCCCCCTCGGCCGCCTCGGCGTCGATCGCGCCGGGTCGCACGGTGATGACCGGCGTGCCGGTGGTCACCTTCGACTTCACCACGTAGGCGCCGCCGAACACCGACTGGGTGGCGACGCCGTCGGCCGCGATGTCGTCGACGTCGACCAACCACCCCGATCCGGTGCGCAGCGCGACCCGGCCGGCGATCTCCTTGCCCTCGGCGGTGGCGCTGACGAGCACCGCCGCCGGGGAGGTCCGCTCGGCCAGCAGGGCGAGCGCGTCGACCTGCGGCGTGACGAGCAGGTCGGTGGCGGTGTCCGACTCGACGACGTACACCTTGGCGGCGCCGTGGCCGGCCAGGCTCTCCCTGATCTTCGCCGAGGTGCCGGGGGCGCCGACCACCACGGCCGAGGGCTCACCGAGCCGGCGGGCGGCGGTGAGCAGTTCCAGGGTGGACTTCCTCACGGCACCGTCGACGTGGTCCACGAGGACCAGGACTTCGGACATGACTGCCTTCCTCTCCTCGTTGGGTCAGACGAGCTTCTGCGCTGCCAGGTACTCGACGATGCGCACGCCACCGTCGCCCTGGTCCTCGACGCGCTCTCCGGCGCCGCGCGGGGGCTTGGGTGCCGACTCGACCACCGAGGTGAACGCGGCGGCCAGCCCGACCTCGGAGGGGTCGATGCCGAGGTCGCCGAGACCGAGGGTGGTCACCGGCTTCTTCTTGGCCGCCATGATCCCCTTGAACGAGGGGTAGCGCGGTTCGTTGATCTTCTCGCCGACGCTGACCACGGCGGGCAGTTCGGCGGCGAGGTGGGTGATGCCGTCCTCGGTCTCCCGCTCCACCCGGACCTCGGTGCCCTCGACCTCGACCCGGCGGGCGTGGGTGAGCTGCGGCAGCCCGAGGAGTTCGGCGAGCATGGCGGGGATGGCGCCGGCCCGGCCGTCGGTGGCCTCGTTGCCCGCGACGACGAGGTCCACGCCCTCGATCGTCCGGATCGCCGAGGCGAGCACCTTGGCCGTCTGGATGGTGTCCGAGCCGTGGAGGGCGGCGTCACTGATGTGGACGGCCTCGTCGGCGCCCATCGACAGCGCCTTGCGGATGGCATCTGTCGCCCGGTCGGGGCCCATGGAGACGACGGTGACCTTGCCGCCGTGGGCCTCCTTGAGCAGCAGCGCCTCCTCGACGGCACGCTCGTTGATCTCGTCGATGACGGCGTCCGCCGCGTCGCGGTCGAGGGTGTGGTCGGTGTCCGTCAGCTTCCGCTCGGACCAGGTGTCGGGCACCTG
The DNA here is from genome assembly GCF_000429185.2 of Actinoalloteichus caeruleus DSM 43889. Lineage (GTDB taxonomy): Bacteria > Actinomycetota > Actinomycetes > Mycobacteriales > Pseudonocardiaceae > Actinoalloteichus_B > Actinoalloteichus_B caeruleus. Next base: position 3,139,436 of record NZ_AUBJ02000001.1, read on the forward strand.
CTTGATCAACACGACGATGTTCATGGTCTCCATCGACCTCCTGCGGGTCACGGGGTGTTCGCGCACGGCGGATCAGTTGGCATGACCCTGCCAGGTCGGCACCCCCCTGGCACAGTGGCACTGTCCGTCACCTGGTGGACATCAACACCACTCATGTTACTCACCGGTAGCTTCTCGCGGTGACGAGCGGCACGCCACCAGACGTGACGGTGCTCACTGCCTCGTTCCGGGTGCCGTCACCACCCCGCCGGTCGACCGGGCCGGGCCGGTGATCTTCTGCCGGTACGGTGACCCGATGAGTACGACCGCGCGGCAGCCGATCGGCAGTGTCTGCCTGGTCCTGCACAGCCACCTCCCGTGGCTGGCCCACCACGGGCGCTGGCCCGTGGGCGAGGAGTGGCTGCACCAGGCCTGGGCCGCCAGCTACCTCCCCGTGCTCGACGTCGTCACGCGCCTCGCCGAGGAGGGGCGGCGCGGCCTGCTCTCGCTCGGGGTCACCCCCGTGCTCGCCGCGCAGCTCGACGACCCGCACTGCCTCCGCGAGTTCCACTCCTGGCTGGGGAACTGGCAACTCCGCGCCCAGTACGCCGCCGGCCGCTGGCGCGGCCACGACCCGGCGCTGCGGGAGGTGGCCGCCGCCGAGTACCGGCGCTCGGCGTGGGCGCTGGACCGCTTCGAGTCGCGGTGGCGGCACGGCGCCAGCCCGGTCCTGGCCGGGTTGCGCTCGGCCGGGGCGCTGGAGGTGCTGGGCGGGCCGGCCACCCACCCCTTCCAACCGTTGCTGGGTCGCCGGCTGCGACGTCACGCGCTGCGGGTGGGGTTGGCCGACGGCCGGCACCGGCTGGGCGGGACGCCGGGCGGGATCTGGGCGCCCGAGTGCGGTTACGCGCCGGGCATGGAGCACGACTACGCCGCCGAGGGCGTCACCCACCTCGTGGTAGAGGGCGCCGCGCTGCCGGACCTCGCGGGGGACGACATCCCGGTGCGGCTGCTCGGGGACTCCGAGGTCGTCGCCTTCGCCAGGGACACCGAGCTGTCGCTGCGGGTGTGGTCGGACGACGGATACCCCGGGCACGCCGACTACCGGGACTTCCACACCTTCGACCACCCGTCCGGTCTGAAACCGGCCAGGGTCACCGGGCGGGACGTCGCCCCGGAGGACAAGCTCCCCTACGACCCGGCGCGCGCCCTCCACCGGGTCGGCGAGCACGTCGACGACTTCGTGACCTCGGTGCGGGACCGGCTGCTCCGCCAGGCCGAGGCCACGGGTCGGCCCGCGACCCTGGTGGCGGCGTTCGACACCGAACTGTTCGGGCACTGGTGGCACGAGGGCCCCCAGTGGTTGGAGGGGGTGCTGCGGGCGCTGCCGGAGGCGGGGGTGCGGGTGCGCACGCTGGGCGAGGTGGTGGCCGAGGACGAACCGGGGCCGGCCATCCAGCCGCCGCCCTGCTCCTGGGGCGTCGGCCGGGACTGGCGGGTGTGGAACGGCGACCGCGTCGCCGACCTGGCCGCCGCCAACCGGGAGGTCGAACGGCGGCTGGTCGACCTCAGCGACCGGCACCGCACCCCCTACCGCGACCCGGTGCTGGACCAACTGGACAGGGAGGCGCTGCTGGCGGTCTCCAGCGACTGGGCCTTCATGGTCACCGGCGACTCCGCAGCCGACTACGCCCTCCACCGGGCCCACGAACACGCCGGGCACTTCCACCGGCTGGCCGACCTCGTCGAGCGCGGCGACCGGGCCGAGGCGACGCGCCTCGCCGAGCGGCTGCGGGGACACGACGGCCCCTTCGGCCACCTCGACGCCCGCGACCTGGGCGCCGCCGACCGTTCCGTGAGGTCGTTCCCGCCGTCGGTGGTGGGCCTGACGGGCTGATCCACCACCCTGACCGGGCGTCGGCCGACCAGACGACCCTCCACGCGGTCCGCGACGGACCGGACGCCGGTGGGAGGATCAGCGGGTGCGGGTCTTGATGCTGTCGTGGGAGTACCCCCCGGTCGTGGTCGGCGGTCTGGGGCGGCACGTGCACGCGCTGGCCACCCGCCTGGCCCGGCAGGGACACGAGGTGGTGGTGCTCGCCCGGCATCCGGCGGGCAGCGACGCGACCACCCACCCCACCGTCGAGGAGCGGCGGGAGGGGGTGCGGGTGCTGCGCGTCGCGGAGGACCCACCCCACCTGACCTTCGAACGGGACCTGGTCGCCTGGACCCTGGCGATGGGCCACTCGATGGTCCGGGAGGGCATGCGCCTGCTCCGGGACTGGCGGCCGAGGGTCGTGCACGCCCACGACTGGCTCGTGGCGCACGCCGCCACCGCACTGGCCGACGCCGCCGACGTCCCGCTGGTGGCGACCCTGCACGCCACCGAGGCCGGCCGGCACAGCGGCTGGCTCTCGCACAGCCTGAACCAGCAGGTGCACTCGGTCGAGTGGTGGCTGGCGAACAGGGCGGACCTGCTGATCACCTGCTCGGCCGCGATGCGCCGCGAGGTCACCCACCTGTTCGACGTGGACGCCGAGCGGGTCGTGGTCCTCCACAACGGCATCGACTCGCACCGCTGGACCGGGCGGCCGGGAACGGCGGCCCTCGCGGCTGCCCCGCCTCCGGTCCCCGCGACCGGCGGTGCTGGCGCGTCGCGTGACGACACCGGCGGCCAGCGGCCCCCCGCCACCCGAGTCGCCCCGGCACCCGAACCGCCCTCCCCGCACCCGACGGCGCCGGTTCCCCGGTCCCGACGGGCGCCGCCGGGCGGGCGCGACCGGCCACCCTGGTCTTCTTCGGACGACTGGAGTGGGAGAAGGGCGTGCAGGACCTCATCGCCGCGCTGCCCGAGATCCGCCGCCACCACCCGGGCACCACGCTCGTCGTGGCGGGCAGCGGCCGGCACGCGACCGAGCTCGTGGCCGACTCCCAGCGGCACGAGGTGGCCGAGGCCGTCCGGTTCGTCGGGCACCTCCCCGACGAACAGCTGGCGGCCGTGCTGTCCACCGCCGACGCCGCCGTCTTCCCCAGCCGGTACGAGCCCTTCGGGATCGTCGCCCTCGAAGCGGCGGCCGCCCGCGTGCCGCTGGTCACCTCCACCGCCGGCGGCCTCGCCGAGGTGGTCCGGGACGGGAGCACCGGCGTCTCCTTCCCACCCGGGGACATCCCCCGGCTGGCCGAGGCGGTCCGCCAGGTCCTCGACGACCCGGCCGCCGCGCGCCAGCGAGCGGACGCCGCGTTCGCCCGCCTGGCCACCGACTTCGACTGGGACCGCATCGCGGCGGACACCGCCCGCGAGTACGAGGGCGCCAGCCAGCGCCCCGCCACCGTGCTGGGACGTCCGAAGATCCCCTCGGGCAACGTGTTCGGCGCCGGGCCTGACCGGCCCGGGACGGGGCAGGCCGGGCGCGCCCCGCCACACGCCGCCTGGGGCCAGCGCGGACTCCCACCTCGACGGAGTGGCGCGGCGTCGGCCACCAGCCGGCGGGCCCGCCCTCGGGGAGCCCGGTCCGGTCGGTCAGCCCGCGACCGGTGTCCCCGCGACGCCCTCGGCCCCGGCCCCGCCGGCGGCCGAACCGCCAGTGCCCTCGGCGCCACCACCGGCCGAACCGCCGGTGGCCTCGTCGCCACCGCCTGCCGGCCCGTCCGGGACCCGGCGACGCACCACCCGGGCGGGGATCCCGGCGGCGACCGCGTAGGGCGGGAGCTCGCCCCGGACGACCGCGTTGGCCCCCACCACCGACCCCCGGCCGATCCGGCTGCCCCGCAGGACGGTGGCCTTCGTCCCCAGCCAGCAGTCCTCCCCCACCCGCACCGGGGTCTTCACGATGCCCTGGTCCTTGATGGGGCGGTGCGGGTCGGTGGTGACGTGGTCGAAGTCGCAGACGTACACCCCGTCGGCGACCAGCGAGGCGGCCCCGATCTCCACGTCGAGGTAGCAGTTCACCGTCACCCGCTGGGCGAGGACGGCCTTGTCCCCGATCCGCAGGGAACCCTCGTGGCACCGCACGGCCGTCCCCGCGCCGACGTGCACCCAGCGCCCGAGCTCCAACCGCCCGTGGCCCGCGCGGCACTCGATGCTGACCCCCCGGTCGAGGAACACCATGCCGCGCAGGACGACCTGCGGTCGGCTCACCCGGAGGCGGAGGAGCCGCAGGTAGCGCACCAGGTACCACGGGGTGAAGGCCCGGTTCCGGATCACCCAGCGGAGGGATTCCCGGGTCAGGAACCTCGCCTGCTCCGGGTCGCGGCGGAACCACGACCGGATCGACACCAGGGACTCCCAGAGCGCGCTCACCCAGCGGAAGATACGCGCCGGCCTCCGCCGCCCCAACCTCCCCAGGGGGCCACGAGCCCGGCGGGGCGAGCACCGGGGGCGGGTCGGAGGACTTGATCGGCTCCTCCGGGGCACTCCCCAACCGGCGGACGTGCCCGGACACGGGTCCCCCCGGGGCCGCCCCGGGTGGAGGTCTCCGGGACCACCGAGTCACGACCAGCGGAAAGGGGTCCAGGATGCGTATCGGCCCTCGGGGGCTCGCCCGGTGCCAGGGCGCGTTCACCCTGCTCGGCGGCCTGTGGCCGCTGGTGAGCATCAGGAGCTTCGAGAGTGTCTTCGGCCCGAGGAAGGTCGACGACTGGTTGCAGTACACCACCGGTGGGCTGCTGGTCGTCGCGGGACTCGGGCAGCTGCGGACGGGGCGGAGCCGGGAGAGCCACCGCCAGGCGCGGATCCTCGGGGTGGGCACCGCCGCGACCCTGCTCGCCGTGGACCTCGTCTACGTGCGCCGCGGTCGCATCTCCCCCGTCTACCTGCTGGACGCCGTCGCCGAGACGGGCTGGCTGGTGGCCTGGGCCTGCCAGTGCCGGCGGGAACGGTAGGAGGGCCGGTCGACCGGGAGCGGCGTCAGGTGCGTTCGGCCTCGCACAGGAAGGCCACCGGGGTATCCCCGATCCGGGTGAGCACCGCCGTCGCCTCCGCCGGGCCTCGGAGCCGCAACCGCTTCCGCAGGGCGTCGGGGTCCACGGACACCCCTCTGGTGAGGATCTCCAACCGCCCGACCTCCCGTTCGCGCAGCCGGGCGCGCAGGGTCCGCTCGCCGTAGCGGCCGTGCTCCAGCACCCGGAACGCCCGCACCCCCTGGGGCGGCCGGTCCCCGGTCAGGTAGGCGATCCGGGGGTCGAGTTGGCCGAGGCCGTGCCGGGCGGCGTAGTGGCGGACCAGTCCGGCCCGCACCACCGCGCCGTCCGGGTCGACCAGCCACTCCCCCGGTTCCCGGACGGGGCATTCGTCCGGATCGGCGTCGGTCAGCTCCCAGGCGCTCCCGTCGCCGCCGAGGACGCTCGCGCGGCGGCGCACGCCCGGTGTCGCCAGCCCCTCGGACCACAGGGCGGCCTCCCGCACCCCGCCGTCGAGGGAGACGAGCTCCACCTCCCTGGCCCACGGCACCAGGTCGGGGTCCAGCCCCGGGGCCGCCTTGACCACGAGGTCGCGGCCCCGGGCCGCGGCGACCAGCTCCGGGAGCGGCGGTGCCAGCTCCTCGGGGCGCCAGGTGCGGCGGCCACCGGCCTCCCGCCTCGCCGGGTCGGCGAGCAGCACCGCGTTCCGGCTGACCGGGCGCACGGCGTCGGCCCTGACGAGCAGCGGTGCCACCCCGGCCACGGCCGCGTTGTGGGCGGCCATCGCCAGGCGCACCGGGTCGAGGTCACTGCCGAGGCAGCGGCGCGCCGACGCGGCCAGGGGCACGAGGTCCGCACCGACCGAACAGGTCAGGTCGTGCACGTCGCGGTCGGCGAGCCGGCGGGCGCGGTGTTCGGCCACGACGGTGGCGGTGGCCTGTTGGACGGCGTCCTCGGTGAACAGCCAGTCGTCCGCCCACCGCAGCCGCCCGGCGGCCCGGCGGCGCAGCACGGCGGTCTCGAGCAGCGCGGCGGCCCGGTCGTCCCCGACCAGCGACCTGGCCGCGGCGACGTCCGCCAGCCGGGTGGCCGCCGTGAGCGGGCGGTCGGCGAGCGCGGCGAGCGCGGCCCGCCCCCGTTCGCAGGCCAGGAACCGCACGTCGTCGAGGGTGAAGGTGTAACCCATCAGCGTTCGGTGCCCCACCGGCGGTGGAACGGGTGCGGCGGGCGGCGGGCGGTGCCGCGCCGGGGGGCGCTCACCCGCGCAACCGGACGGGCCGGTCCGGCTTCACCCCCGTCACGGACACGTTGTAGAAGAGTTCCCGGGGCAGGACCCTCGCGAGCACCCGTTCGTCGAAGCGGCTGAGCCGCTGCCAGGTCCGGTAGGCGAACATCGCCCAGTCCCACCCGAGTTTGCCGGGGGGCACGGCGGCCTCGAAGGTCCGCACCGGCCACCCGAAGAGGGCGGCGGTGAACTCGTCGGTGCTGGCGCGGACGTCGACCGCGCCCGCCGCCAGCGCGGTCCGCTCCAACTCGGTGGGATCGAAGGTGTGGAGGTCCACGACCGCCTCCAGCGCGGCGGCGCGGGAGGACTCGTCGAGCTCCCGCTGCGGCCGGCGCCAGTCCCGCAACGCGGGCAGCCGGGTCAGGTTGGTGGTCAGCCACCAGGTGGCCCGTCCCAGCCTCCGCGCGTAGAAGTCGCCGATGCGGGTCGGGTCGCCGGCGAACACGAAACGGCCGCCAGGGCGGAGCACCCGCAGGACCTCCCGCATGGCCGCCCGGACGTCCGGGATGTGGTGCAGGACGGCGTGGCCGACGACGAGGTCGACGCTGTCGTCGGGGTAGGGGATGCGTTCGGCGTCCCCCACCCGGCCGTCGACGTCCAGCCCCAGCCGGTCGGCGTTGGCCAGCGCCGCCTCGACCATCCCCGGGGACAGGTCGGTGACCGAGCCGCGTTCGATGACGCCGCCCTGCATCAGGTTGAGCAGGAAGAAGCCGGTGCCGCTCCCCAGTTCCAGCGCCGTCGGGTAGGGGCGACCGACGTCACCGGCCACGGCCCGGAAGCGGGAGACCGCGTAGTCGATGCAGCGCTGGTCGTAGGAGATCGACCACTTGTCGTCGTAGCTGGCCGCCTCCCAGTCGTGGTACAGCACGTTGGCGAGCTTCGGGTCGTTCCAGGCCGCGTCAACCTCCTCCGCGCTGGCGTGCGGGTGGGGACGGGGTTGCTGGGCGTCCGGTTCGCCGGTGAGCTGATCGGTCACGTCGACCTCCCTGGTCGTCCCGCGCGGGCGGGTCACTTGCCGTCGAAGACGGCCTTGCCCGGCCCGTTCTCGACGAAGGAACGCATTCCGGTCTTCTGGTCCTCCGTCGTGAAGAGCCCGGCGAACAACTGGCCCTCCAGGCGGAGCCCGCTGTCGAGGTCGCCGTCGAGGCCACCGTCGATCGCGGCCTTGGCGGCGGCGAGGGCGACGGCCGGCCCGGTCGCGAACTGGCCGGCCCACTCCACCGCCCGCGCGTGGACCTCGTCGGCCCCGACGACCCGGTCGACCAGTCCCATCTCCCTGGCCTCCGTCGCGTCGACGTAGCGGCCGGTGTAGATCAGGTCCTTGGCGCGGGCCGGGCCGACGAGGCGCGCCAGCCGCTGGGTCCCGCCCCCACCGGGGATGACCCCGAGCAGGACCTCGGGCAGGCCGACCCTCACGTTGTCGCCGGCGATGCGGTGGTCGCAGCACAGCGCCAGTTCCAGCCCGCCGCCCAGCGCGTACCCGGTGACGGCGGCGACCGTGGGCTTGGGGATGGCGGCCACCGCGTCGAGCGCGGCGGCGAGGTTCCGCTGCCCAGCCAACGCCTCCGCGTACCCGGAGTCGATCATCTCCTTGATGTCCGCGCCGGCGGCGAAGACCTTCTCCCCGCCGTACACGACCACGGCCCGGACGTCGGAGCGTTCCGAGGCGTCCTCGGCGGCGGTGCGCAACTCCCGCTGGAGCACCCTGTTCAGGGCGTTGAGCGGTGGGCGGTGCAGCCGGATGGTCCCCACCCCGGCAGTGGCCTCCAGTGTGACGAACTCACCCACGCCAGTGTCCTCCTCACGAGCCCTGGGCCGTCCGATCTCCGGCCCCCGCCGGGACGAAGGTTACCGTGCGGTAGAGCGTTCGTGGCCCCCGGCGACCACCGGGTGGAGGGGCGGCACGGTCGGGGCCGGCGGGCGCGGGACGCGGTGGCGGGCGACTCGGGATTCCGGGCCGACGCCCGGGGATTCGGCGGTCCCCCCTCGATCGGCGGTCCGGCGAATCCGTCGGGCGTCGGTCCCCACCGCCGGACCGCCCCGTTATCCCCGTGTCGAGCGCACGTCCCCCACGGAACCGCAATTCCCCGGCCCGAACGGTCGAATTCCGCCGCTCACTCACGCGTGCTCCGGCGTGGCGCGCGGAACACGCTGCTCGCAGACTGGTTGACGCGGAATTCCAGCACAGCCGACTGGCGCCATATCGACTTCCTGCACGGCACCTCCTGCTGAGAAGGACTGATCGATGAACCCAGAAAACTGTTCGGGCCGTGGGAGCACGAGAAGACGGATGGGAATCCTGGCGGCCTCCGCCGCCGTCGTCGCCGGCCTCGCGACGGCACCCACCGCACCGGCCGTCGACGGCGGGGCACGCGCCGTGTCCGCCCCCCACCCGCTCTTCCACCTCCCCTTCCCGTGCGGGGAGACCTGGCGGGCCTACACCCACACCGGGCACGCCTACCCGGACGCGCAACTGGACTTCGGTCAGGGCAGCCCGCCGGACGGCCGGCAGGTCGTGGCCGCCAGGGCCGGGACGGTCGCCGAGAACGGCGTGTACGGCGACGGGTCCTCGTACCTGGTCCTGGACCACGGGGACGGGTGGTCCACCCGGTACGTCCACATGCGGACGGCCTCGATGGCGCGGACCGGCAGCGTCGTGCGGTCCGGCGATCCGATCGGCGAGGTGGGTGATGTGGGCTCCGCCGGCCAGTTCCACCTGCATTTCGAACAACGGCACGACGGCGTCCCGGTTCCGATCCGCTTCGACGACGAACCGGTGACCTACAAGTACTTCCCGGAGTACGTGACCCTGGTGAGCGGGAACTGCGGCGGAGAACCCTCGGAACCGGAGCCGGTGGCCCCGCCGGAACCGGCTCCGCAACCGCCGGCCCCGGAACCGGTCGCCCCGCCCCGGCCGGCGGACGACCAGGTCCAGGACGCCCGTCCTCCCGCCCCGGCGGCCCCGCTCCCCGCCCACCGCCCGACGTCCGCTCCCGAACCCGACGTGCCCAGCGGGGCCGGAGCCGGTGGCGACACGGCCCCACCGGCCGCCCCGGCCCGGCCGGCCCTCGACCACCTGCTGGGCCAGCGCGACGCCTACCGCTTCACACCGACGATGCCCGAGTTCGCGCGCCCCTGGGAGGGGACGGAGGGCTGACCGGCCGACCGGGGTGGGACGGCGGCGCGCCGTCGTCCCACCGGCTCGTCCTCGCTCAGCCCCGGCGGCGGGCGAAGAACCGGTCGCCGGACCGTTCGAGGCTCAGGTCCTGCCCGAAGGTCGCGCTCAGGTTCTCCTCGGTGAGGACCTCGTCGAGCAGTCCCTGCGCGACCACCGCGCCGTCCCGCAGCAGCATCGCGTGGGTGAACCCGGGCGGGATCTCCTCCACGTGGTGGGTGACGAGCACCATCGCGGGGGCGTCCGGGTCGAGGGCGAGCTGGCTCAGCCGCGCGACCAGGTCCTCCCGGCCGCCCAGGTCGAGGCCGGCCGCCGGCTCGTCGAGCAGCAACAGCTCCGGGTCGGCCATCAGCGCCCTGGCGATCAGGGTCCGCTTGCGCTCCCCCTCCGAGAGGGTGCCGAACGGGCGGTCGGCGAGGTGCCCGACGCCGAGCGCGGCCAACAGCTCCTCCGCCCGACCGGTGTCGAGCTCGTCGTACCGCTCGCGCCACCGCCCGATGACGGCGTAGCTGGCGCTCACGACCACGTCCCGGACGATCTCCTCGCCGGGAACCCGCTGCGCGGTCGCCGCCGAGCACACGCCGATCCTCGGTCGCAGCTCGAAGACGTCCACTCCGCCCAGCCGCTCCTCCAACAGGTGGACCGTGCCGCTGGACGGGTGCATCTCCGCCCCGGCCAGCCTGATCAGCGTGGTCTTGCCCGCGCCGTTCGGCCCGAGGACCACCCACCGCTCGTCGAGTTCGACGCTCCAGTCCACCCCGGACAGCAGGTCGTTGCGGTTGCGCCGCACCCCGACCCCGTCCATCCGGATCACGAGGTCGGTCACGTCCACCGCCTCGGCGTCGCTGTCCTCGCCGCGCTGCCGCGGCCCTACGTTCGTCGCGCCCTGCAAGCCCCGGTCGGTCACCCACCCATTGTGACGGCCGGGGCCAGCGCACTTCCCGATCGGGTGCCCCACTGCTCCAGGTAGCCGCCCCGACACGCCGCCGCACCGGCGCGGCCCCCGGTGCCCCCGCCGGGCCAGGCGCGCGGGCCCGACGGCACCGGACCGCTCCACCCCCGCGCCAGGAGCCGGCGACGGCCAGCGACGGGGACGCCGCACCAGCACGCCTCCCCCGCCCTCCCCACGAAGAGCGGCCACCCGCCACGGGGTGGCACCCGGAGTCGCGGTCACGGAACGGAGCCGGGCGACCGCGCCGCGAGAAATGGGAACAACGCGGAACGGGTGTCGGACGAACCACGTCCCACCCGAGAACGACCGCCGCGAAACACGACCCCGGAAAAAAACGGCCACCGCACCGGACACGTCGTCGACTCGACGCACGGAGCGCTGGATTCCGGCACACGAACAGGATCACCGGACCAGCAGGTCACGGGCCAGGAACAGGCACGACCTGCCCACCAGGTCACCACGAACGACGGAAAGGACGCCGTGTGGAAAACCACGGGAACAACATCGCGAACCTGGAGGCGCGCAATTCCGCGATGCGTCAGACGATGGATTCCCTCCTGAGCACTTTCCGCCAAAAACAGGAGGAGATCAGGGAGGTCCAGGAACAGGCCGCCCAGGCGAACGCGGAGGTCACCTCGCGGGACGGGCTGGTGACGGTGCGGGTCGGCTCGACCGGGACCGTGGAACAGATCGTCCTGGCCCCGACCGCCTTCAGCAGGAGCACACCCGAGAAGCTCTCCCGCACGCTGACCGAGGTGATCCAGCAGGCCGGCGACCAGGTGCGGCAGCAGGTGAGCGACCTGTTCGCGCCGCTGCACCGGGGTGTCCCCGACCTGCCGGACCTGGTGGAGGGGGCCCCGTCCCTGCGGACCCCCGGGACGCTGCCCGAACCACCGCCGGAGCGCGCCGAGCGGGCCGAGGGCGGCCCCGCGCCCAGCCCCTCGACCAGCCGAGGAGGAGTTCCACCGAACGTCGGCGGCGCGCCCCTCACCTCGCGCGGCAGGCCCGAGGACGATGACGAGGACGACACCGGCGGCTCCGTCATGCGGGGAGGCCGCTGGTGAGCGGCGGGTACGAGGTCCGGACCGCCGAGATCCGGACGGAGAACACGAAGTTCGAAAGCACGGCAGCGCAGCTGGAGGACGTCCTCACCACCCTGCGAGCCGCGATCGACGCCGAGGGCGACTGCTGGGGCGCCGACGAGTCCGGCCAGGCCTTCGCCCAGGAGTACGCCCCGACCGCCCCGGCCGTCGTCGAGTACTTCGGGACGCTCGTCGAGGGGATCCGGGAGATGCGGACGCAGATCGACGCGTCCGCCGACACCTGGGACCAGATGGACGAGGAATCAGCCGACCACTTCGACCGGATGGCCTAGGAGTTCGACATGTCCAAGTGGGACAACCTGATCCCCGAGGAGTGCCGGTGGCTGCTGCCGATCGTGGTCGGCTCCAACTGGCCGGAGGGTGACGAGGAGGCGCTGCGCCGGCTGTCGCAGGCGTGGATGACGGCAGCCGACGGTGTCGCGGAGGTGGCCGCGAGCGGGGACGCCGCCGCGACCGCCGTGCTCGCGCAGATGGAGGGCGAGACCGCCGAGGCGATCCGCGCGGCCTGGACGGAGTACACCGGTGGCGGCGAGGAGCGGCTGCCGACGCTGGAGGAGATCTGCCGGGCACTGGCGGAGAAGTGCGACGCGGGCGCGCTCAACGTCGAGTACACCAAGATGATGATCATCGCCCAGCTGGTCATCCTCGCGATCGAGATCGCGATCATGATCGCTGCGGCGGCCGGGACCTTCGGCGGCAGCACCGCCGGTATCCCCCTCGCGCAGATGGCGACCCGCGAGATCGTCAAACAGCTGTTCATCCTGCTGGTCAAGGAGCTGACGAAGGCATACCTGAAGAAGGTGCTGCCCGACGTCGTCATCCAGTCGATCCAGATGGCCGAGGGCAACCGGCAGGAGTGGGACTGGGGGCGGACCGGGACCGCGGCCGCCGAGGCGACGGCCGACGGGGTCGTGAACGCCGTCAGCGGTGGCGCCGGGCAGCTCACCGGCGGCGGGGGCGGCGCCACGGACGGGGTGGCCAACCAGCTCCTGGACGCGGCGGGCAAGCCGATCACCGAGGGCATCAAGGCCGGTGCGAAGACCGCGCTCGGCGACGCCCTCCAGGGCAACTTCGACGCGGACCGGATCACCGAGTCGGCGGCGGGGGGCGTCGTCAGCGGCGCGGTCAGCTCGGCCAGCGGGTCCCTCTTCCCGAAGGGCGACACCCCCGCGCCCGGCGGCTTCGACGCGATGGCCGAGGGAATGGCCCGGGGCGCGGCCGAGAAGGTCGCCTCCAACGCGCTGAACGAGGTCCGCCAGGGCAACAACCCGTTCAGCATGGACTCCCTCAGCGGTGCCGGGGGATCGGCGGTGAGCGGTGGCACGTCGGCGGCGAACAGCTGGCACCAGACGGCCAACGAAGCGCGGTCCACCCCGGTGCCGGCGGTCACCAACCTCACCCCGGACGCCGGGTCCAACGAGACGCACACGTTCCAGCGCGGCGGTGAGGCGCCCTCCCAGGTCCCGCACGTGCAGAACCTGACCCCGAACGCGGGGGCCAACGAGACGCACACCTTCCACCGGTACGAACCGTCCGCGCCGTCGGTCAGCCCGCAGGGCGCCTCCGACGCCCCATCGGTCAGCCCGCAGGGAGCGGGCTCCGGTGCCCCTGGGGTCAGCCCGCAGGGCGCGGGAGCGGCTGGGCCTGGCGTCGGGGCACCGGCCGCCGCACCAGCGTCGACCGGCCCGGCGGGGGGCGCGGCCGGCGGGATGGGCTCGTCGTTCGGGTCCGCCCCTCCCGGGCAGGGGCCTGCCCGGCGGATCCCCCAGCCCGGGAGCGGCGTGCCCGCCGGCCCACCGGTGCGCGCGCCTCGCCCGAGCGGGCCTCCCGGAACGATCCCCGGCGCGCCTCCCGGTTGGCGCGGCGCGGAGCCGGCGGCACCCGCCGCGCCCCCGGGCCAGGCCGGCGGGCCGCCACCGGGTTCGTGGTCACCGGCTCCCGCGCCACCGCCGGCCGGGTGGGCGGCCCCCGCCCCGCACACCTCGCCGCCGGCCGCTCATCCCTCCACTGCTCCGGGTCCCGTTCCCGGCGCCACCCCGGCGGCCGGATTCGAGCCGGGCGGGTTCGGGCCGGGTGGGTTCGGGCCGACCGGCGTGGGGCCGGGCGAGTTCGGACCTGGTGGTCCGGAGGACGTCGGGCCCGCGGGTGCCCCGCTCGACTTCGGCCCTCTCGGCTCAGAGCCCGACTCCGGGCACGGCACCCGGCGGTAGTCCACGTGGGGCGGAGGTCCTCCTCCGCCCCACGCACCCGTGTGCCGCTCCGGCGTTGTCCGCCGGTGCCGGGCACGCTGGCGACATGTGGGGGTTGGGGTGCCCTCTCCGTGCGACCGCGCCGCACGCCGTGTTCCTACGGATGGGACGAGAACCCCTCGGGGCACCAGCACAGCCCCCCGGCCCGGAGTCGGGGGGCTGCTGGGACTGTCAGCGCAGACGATCGGCCTTGACGGCGTCGACCAACGCGGCGAAGGCAGTCCGGGGGAGGAGGAGTGTTCCGCCGTCCCGGTTCTTGGTGTCCCGGATGCCGACGACCACGCTCGCTGCCGTACCGATCTCGACGCAGTTGGCCTGCACGCCGCTGCGCGTGCTCGTCCGCCACATGAACACGGTTACTCCTCCGCGTCCCTGGCACCAAGGGGACCGGAGGCCTCGTACAACCCGCTGGTTGGGGACTGCCTCCGCGCAACGACTGGTCGGCCTGCGGCGTGTCGGGGTCGCGGTGCGGATGAGGGATCGCGGCGTGGTGAGCCTGACAGCAACGTTCTCCTGAACCGGTCAGATCGAGAGCTGGTAGACGGCACGGTCCTTGCCGGGGCCCTTGAAGTTGGCGATGACGGGGACCCCGTTGACGATGCGATCGCCGCCGGCGTTGGAGAAGCCCATCGATTCCCACGTGGCCTGTGCGGCCGTGTTCTCGGGTTCGGAGGTGAGGTAGATCCGTGTGCAGTTCCAGGCGGTTGCCTGGTCGCGGACGTGGCCGATCAGGGACTGGGCGATGCCGGCTCGGCGGTGGCCGGGATGGGTCATGACGTCCTGGATGTAGACCTCGCTCGGGGCGTCCTGGCTGCGAAAAGCGATGACCGCTCCGACGAGTTCATCGTTGATGAGGGCGGTGGGGCATGTGGAGGAGAACAGGGTGGCGTAGAGCCAGTAGTCGGAGGCAGTGCGCGCCCTGACGTAGGGCGCCCCGCGGTCCATGAGCGCGAGGATCTGTGGGATGAGGTCTACGCGCAGCGGCGTGATCTTCATGGTGCTCCTGGTGTCGTATCGCTTCCGCCACGTGAACACCGTTGTTCCTCTGCGTGCCTGGCACGGCACTTCTCGACGACCTCAACCGAGGCCGACGGATCAAGAGTCGCAGTCACGGCACTACCGCCGCGACCCCACAAGCCGACCCGATGCAGGGGACGTTCTCACGGATGGGTGGCCGGGGAGACAGAGCTGCGCGCGGAGTCGGGGGCTGCTGGGACTGTCAGCGAAGGCGATCAGCCTTGACGGCATCGACCAACGCCGCGAAGACCGGCCGGTCGACGACGAGGGTGCCACCCGCGCGGTTCTTCGTGTCGCGGATGCCAACGACGCCAGGCGCGCTGCCGATCTCAACGCAATTGGAGTTTGCGTCGCTGCGGCGTGACTTCCGCCAGCCTGCCAGTGTGGTCGTGGTCATGATGCTCCTCTGTGAGTGTTCGCATGACTTGTGATCAGATCCCGCGACGAGTTGGGGGGTCCAGCGCGCCGACAGAATCCGCTCGCATAGATGCTCGAAACTCGCAGTCACAACACTAGCCGTCGCGACCTCGTAAGCCGATCGTGCTGCTGCGCCGCATCCTCACGGATGGAGTAGAACCCCTCGGAACACAACACAGCCCCGGCACGGAGTCGGGGGCTGGTAAGGGCTGTCAGCGCAGGCGGTCCGCCTTGACGGCGTCGACCAAGGCCGCGAAGGCGGACGGGTCGACAAGGAGGGTTCCGCCGTCGCGGTTCTTGGTATCCCGGATGCCGACCAGGTCAGGCGTTGACCCCACCTCGACACAGGCTGTCTGCTGGCCGGACCGCGTCGACTTCTGCCAATTGCTGATCACGGCTGCTCCTCTGCTGCGTGTCGGGCTGCGTACTCCCGCACCATCCCCAGTGAG
This sequence comes from Actinoalloteichus caeruleus DSM 43889, assembly GCF_000429185.2. Taxonomy (GTDB): domain Bacteria; phylum Actinomycetota; class Actinomycetes; order Mycobacteriales; family Pseudonocardiaceae; genus Actinoalloteichus_B; species Actinoalloteichus_B caeruleus. The sequence goes on from NZ_AUBJ02000001.1 coordinate 3,154,961, forward strand.
GCGGCGGGGTCGGCGCACGCGGAGATCAGGTTATCCGTCGCAGCGACGTAGGCCGCCACGTCGCCCTCCGCAAAGACGAAGACCGCAGCACGGTAGTGCTCAAGGTGCACGACGCGGCGGCCGTTGCGCGGGGTGATGAGGAACCAGCCGCCGTTCTGCGCGATGGTCAGCCCAGCCGTGTAGGGCAGAACGTGCACAGCGGCCCGACCTGCCTCGGCTACCTCCGCTATGTGCGTCAGCTGCTCAGCCATGATTGCGGGTCCCGCCGGCCGCGCGAGAACGCTTTCGTCGAGGACGAACGTGCAGCGCGCGGTCTCCAACACACGTTGTCGGGCTAGCCGGATCTGTACCCAGGACTCGGCCTGGGACGGCGGCGTGAGCGTGGCGCGCATCACTGCTTCCGCGTAACCGCGCGTTTGCAACAGTCCGGGGAGATGCGATAGGCGACGACCCGCCACGACACCGAGGTGCTCGCCGGGCCGTCCACCACGACCGGCGGGCCGCTCGCCATCCCCAGAACCCGCCTTCGGACCGGAACGGGTGAGCGCGGTGGGCGTCGTGCCGGCAGTGCGATGCCCGGCGCGGACGCGGAGACCGCACCCCGTCCCCCGCTCGCCGGGTGCGAGTTCCGGCAACGCGGCCTGGTCTCTCAACGAATACGCGCCACACGCAGTGGTTCCGCGCGCCCGATCCGACGACACGACCGCAGCACTGCCCACCCGTTCGACCAGGACGAGGCGAGCATGGCGCGACGTCCGGTAGGCAACATCCCCCTTTCCAGCGGATATTCGCCTGTTCAGGGGAAGATTTCCCGCCTGGTGGGCGCCGTGGCGCGACCACTGTTCCGAGTCCACGCCCGCTGGAAGACTGCGGGCGTGACCGGCGCCAAGCTGATGTGGCGGGACCGCCCCGTCGACCTGCTCCTGGTCGCGTCCGCGGTGTGTAGGGGGACGCGCCCCACCGGCTGACGTCCACCGCCCGACTCGTCGCTCGGGCGTCCGGGTTCCTCATCCCACCCGCGCCGGGTGGTCCACCCCGGACCGCGCCTCCTCCCGTTCCCGAGGTCAGCACCAGGGTTCGTCGGCTGCCGCGCGGACAGCGCGGCCGGTGTGTCGCGTCTGCCTCGCGCCCCGTCCACGCCCAGCCCCAGGAGTACCGCCATGTCCGCTCCGACCACCACGACAGCCGCCGCGCCCTCCCCGACCAATGCGGGGGGCACCAGCACGAACCGGCCGCATCCGTCCCCCACCGACCCCGCCACCACCCCGGTCATCGACGCCACCAGCCCAGACGCCACCAGCCCGAACGGCACCGGCACGGCCCACCCGGCCGCCACACCACCCGCACCCGGCGAGGTCGACGTCCACGAGGCGTTGGACGTCCCGGCGTTCCGGCGACTCCTGCGCCCGGACCGCCTCCGGTGGTCGGCGGGGGAACTCCGCGACCTCACCCGCTCGACGGCCCTCGACCTGGCCGCCCCACTGCTGCGCCTCGCCAGGTACGTGCCGGCCCAACGCTGGTGGGCGCGGCTCGCGCTGACCGAGGGCGTGGAGGTGTGGCTGCTGACCTGGATGCCGGGCCAGGGCACCGAACCCCACGACCACGGCGGGGCGGCGGGCTCCTTCACCGTGCTCGCCGGGGAGGTGCGGGAGGACTACCGGTACCCGAGGGGGCCGGTACGGGCCGCGACCCGCCGTGTCGGGGACGCCCTCGGCTTCGGGGCCGGGCGCGCGCACCAGGTGCGCAACACGGGCGCCCGTGACGCGGTCACCGTCCACGCCTACTCACCGCCGCTCGTCCCCACCCGCGAGTACCGGAGCCTGGCCGACATCCCCGACCGAATCGCGGCCCTCCCCGCGCCGGCACGACGGTCGACGGCCTCGGAGGAGCCGAGCCGCTCCCCCGGCGTCCTCGCGCCCGCGCCCCTCCGCGCCGTCCATGCCAGCGTGCTCGGGAAATGAGCCGGCGTTGAGCGTCGAGGAGTTCCTGAAGGCGGCCCGGGCCGGGCTGGACCGGTTGGAACCGGCGCGGGTCGAGCGCCTGCGCACGGGAGGCGGGTTGCTGGTGGACATCCGGCCGATGGCCAACCGCCGGGCGGAGGGCGAGATCCCGGGGGCCGTCGTGGTGGAACGCATCGTGCTGGAGTGGCGGCTGGACCCCGAGGGCCAGCACCGGCTCCCGGGGGTGGTGGCCGACCGCCCGGTCGTCGTCTTCTGCAACGAGGGCTACGCCTCCAGCCTCGCCGCCCGCGACCTGCGAACACTGGGGCTGCGGGCCGCCACCGACATGGTGGGCGGCTTCCGCGCGTGGAAGGCCGCCGGCCTGCCCGTGGTGCCCGGCGGTTCCCCAGCCGTGCCGTGACACCCCGCGCCGCGCGCCCGACCCGGGCGTGCGGCGCGAACGCGGGGCTCGGTCGGCCCCTCCGCGCGTGCCCCCGGGCCCCGCGCGGAGCCACCGGAGCCCTGGGACGGCGGGGCGGTGGCGTCCTCGGCGAACCGCCCCCCCGTGGTCGTACCGCGCCCGGGAACCGTCCTCGGCGCACCACCTCCGGCCGGTTGGCCGGTTCAGGGCCGGAAGACCGGGTTCGGGAGCACCGTGAACGTGGCGCCATCCCAGTAGTCGCAGTCGTCGGCCTCGACCGCCAGGGTGATCCGGAACCCGGCGGAGACGTCGACGGTCACCTCGGACAGCACTCCCGGGACGACCTTCGTCCGTTCGACCGGCCCGTCATCCACCTGGGTCAACAGGGTGCGGCTGGTGTTGGGCGAACTGTCCGAGAGGGCCACCTCGGTGTGGAACTCCCCCACGTCCGCCGGGATGTTGTAGGTGATCGCGGCCTCGCACGGTCCGCTCTGCACCAGCGCGTCCGGGTACTCCTGCCGCAGCACCGTCGCGGACCCGATGTCGAAGTCGTACCCGCCGTCCACTGCGGTCTGGTCCACCAACCGGATCTCGCCCACCGCCGCGACCGCCGTGTTCCGGCCCTGCTCGTCACCGGCCGCGTCCGTTCCCCCGGCACCGGTGTCCGTGACCGCCGGTGGGTCGGGGGCGGCCGTCTCGGTGACCGTGACGGTGGCCGCCTCGTTCCCCCCGACCTCCCGACCGGCGAAGTACGCCGTGAACACCCCGGCCACCGCCGTGATCAGCGTGGTGACGATCGCGCCGACGAGTCCGATCCTGGCCACCCGGACCTTCGGGTCGTGCTGGCCTCCGCCCCCGCCAGCACCCGGCGGAGGCGCGGGATATCCGCCGGAAGTGCCGCCTCCCCCCAGAGGTCCTCCCCTCCCGGGGCCACCCGGAACCACCATCGCGAATCCCCCAGTGCCTACGGTGTGACCGACAGTTCACCCTCTGGCACTGTATCCAGCTTGTGGTCCGCACCACAGGGATTCCGCCAGTCCCCCTGCTCCGCCCCGCGCGCGGCCACCCCACGACCTGCCGGTTCCGCGACGAGGTCGTGGCTTCCCGGGCCTGCCGGAGAACCCGTGACCACCGACCTCGTGTGTGTGCGACGGCTCGACCGTCACCCCCGGTCGGCGCGGCGGCGCTCGTCCCCGGGGGTCGGGGGCGGTGGCGGTCGTGCTCCCGGCCCAGGAGTAGGGCGAAAACCCACCACCGGGGCGGCGGGCCCGGCTAGCGTGCCGGTCCTGTGAGACCGTTCACCGCGCTGCGCCGCCCAGGGGTCCTGCTGGCCGTCCTCGTTCCGCTGGCGCTGCTGCCGATGACCCTGGCCGACGGGGTGCTCGCCGTCCTGCTGGCCTGGTCCGGCGCACTGCTGGGCCTGTTGGGGGTCTCCCTCGCGCTCCAGCTGGGCATGTTGCTCGGGGCGGCGCTCGGCGGCGGGCGGGTGACCCGCGTCGGTGTCGGCGTCGGCCGGCTGGTCCGGGAGTGGAGCACGCCGCGCCGGGTGGTCGCGGTGCGGGCCGTCCCCGTCTCGCTGTCGGTCTCGATCAGCCCGGACCGGCTCCCGGTGCGCCTCCGGTTGTGGGCGACGGGTCTGTGCTCCGCCCTGGCCGGAGCGACGGCCGCCGCCCTCCCGCTGCTCGGTGTGCCCGATCCGTTGTGGACCGGGGCTCTCCTCGGCGGGGTGGCGCGGATCGTCCACGCGCTGCTCCCCCGCGACACGGCCGGCAGCACCTCCACCGGGTGGCTGCTGTTCCGCCTGCCCCGGGTCTCCGGTGCCCGGCTCGCCGAGATGGAGGCGGCCCCGCTCGCCCGGGAGGTCACCGAGGCGGTGCTGGCCGGTCAGCTGACCGAGGCCGCCGCGGCCGCCGACCGGCTGGCGCGGGCGCGGCCGGGGACCTGGTCGACCTCCGCCTGCCAGGTCAGCGTCCTGGAGGCCACCGGCCGGTACGCCAAGGCGGTGGCGGTGACGATGGGCATGGTCCAGCGCGGTGGGGACGACCCCCGCCGGATGTCCTTCGCCCTGGCCGGGCTGGCCGGCCTCGCGGTGTCCGCGGTGGAGGTCGGCCAGGTGGAACCGGACACCGGGCTGCCGGTGGCGCGCAGGGCCATGTCGGACGCCGTGCGGCTCGGCTACCCGGAACACCGGCTGAACGGGACCCGTGCCGCGCTCGCCCTGCTCGACGGGGACGTGGCGGCCTCGGCGCGGCTCGCCGCGCTGGCCGCCGACCAGAGCCAGGGCCCGTTGTCCCGCGCGGACGACCTGGCCACCCTCGCCCGGGCCCGGATGGCGGCCGGCGACAACGCGGGGGCCCGCGAGGCGCTCGGCCGGGCCGAGGAACTCGCCGCCTGGTGGCCCCGGGTCGCGGCCGTGCGGGAACGCCTCGACGTGGGGGCGCCCCGCTGAGGGCGGCCGCGCCCCCCGGAAGGGCGGTGAACCCGCGAGCCGACCGCGCGCTGGGCCGCCGCGTGCTGGGCCGCGCCGCGCGTCGGGACGTCAGCCGGCCAGCACCACCAGGCCCAGTTCGGCCGGTTCGGTGAGCAGCCCGTGGCGGGGCAGGACCCGGACCGTGTAGCCGGTGGCCCCGGCGTGCGGCAACACCACCTCGCCCCGGAAGGAACCGTCCTCCGTCCTGCGCATGTCGGCGGTGACCACCTCGTGCAGCTCGCCGTCCTCGTCCACCCGACCCACGACGGCCTGCACCATGACGTCCTCGTCGGTCAGCCCGGCCAGCTCGACGCGGCTGGTCACCGTCACCTCGGCCCCCAGCAGCGGCACGGACTCGCCGTCGTAGGACAGGTCGCTGTCCAGCACCCGCACCTCCGGCCACGCGGCCTCCACGCGGGAGCGGAACCCCGCCACCTCCCGGGCACCCCGGTAGTCGTCGGCCGACATGGTGCCCGCCGACCGGGCCGCCGGCAGGTAGCAGCCCTCGACGTACTCGCGCACCATCCGGCTGGCCTGCACCCTGGGCCCCAGCGTGGTCAGGGTGTGGCGCACCATCGACATCCACCGCGTCGGCACGCCGTCCTCCCGCCGCTCGTAGAACAACGGGGTCACCTCGTCGGTGAGCAAGCGGTAGAGCGCGGAGGCCTCCAGGTCGTCCCGCCGTCGGGGGTCGGTGACCCCGTCGGCGGTGGGGATGGACCAGCCGTTGCGACCGTCCTGGAACTCGTCCCACCACCCGTCCCGCACGGACAGGTTCAGGCCGCCGTTGAGCGCCGCCTTCATCCCGGACGTGCCGCAGGCCTCCAGCGGGCGCAGCGGGTTGTTCAACCACACGTCGCAGCCCCAGTAGAGGTACCGGGCGAGGGACATGTCGTAGCCGGGCAGGAAGACGATCCGGTGCCGCACCTCGGGGTCGTCGGCGAAGCGCACCACCTGTTGGATCAGCGCCTTGCCGCCCTCGTCGGCGGGGTGGGACTTGCCGGCCACCACGAGCTGCACCGGCCGGTCCGGGTCGAGCAGGATGGACCGCAGCCGGTCCGGGTCGCGCAGCATCAGCGTCAGCCGCTTGTAGGTGGGGACGCGGCGGGCGAAGCCGATGGTGAGGACGTCCGGGTCGAACACCGACTCGGTCCAGTCCAGTTCCAGTTCGGACGCTCCCCGGTGCAGCCAGGCGTCCCGCAGCCTCCGCCGCACCTCGGCGACGAGCCGTTCCCGCAGGGTGCAGCGGATCTCCCACAGCAACGCGTCGGTGATCGGTTCGACCCCGCGCAGCCTGCTGGCGTGTTCCAACGCCGAGTCGGCGTCCCCGAAGAGCCGGTTGATCTCCCGGGCCGACCAGGTCGGGCCGTGCACACCGTTGGTGACGGAGGTGATCGGCACCTCCTCGGCGTCGAACCCGGGCCACTGCCCCCGGAACATGTCCCGCAGGACCCGGCCGTGGAGCTGGGACACCCCGTTGGCCCGCTGCGCGAGCCGCAGCCCCATGTTGGCCATGTTGAACATGTTCGGGTTGTCCTCGGCGCCCAGCGCGAGGACCCGCCGGGTGCTGACACCGGGCAGCAGGTCGTGGTCGCCGCCGTCGCCGAAGTAGTGGCGGACCATGTCGACCCGGTACCGGTCGATGCCGGCCGGGACGGGGGTGTGGGTGGTGAAGACCGTTCCGGCGCGGACGGCGGCAAGGGTCTGGTCGAAGTCCAGACCCTCCTGTTCGGTGAGTTCCCGGATGCGCTCCAGGCCGAGGAAACCGGCGTGCCCCTCGTTGGTGTGGAACACCTCGGGTTGGGGGTGGCCGGTGAGCTGGCAGTAGGCGCGGACCGCCCGCATCCCGCCGATCCCGGCCAGGATCTCCTGCTGGATGCGGTGGTCCTGGTCGCCCCCGTAGAGCCGGTCGGTGATGCCGCGCAGCTCCGGCTCGTTCTCGGGCAGGTCGGTGTCCAGCAGCAGCAGCGGCACCCGCCCGACCCTCGCCTGCCAGATCCGGGCGCGCAGCACGCGGCCCCGGGGCATCGCCACCCGCACCAGGACGGGAGCGCCCTCGGCGTCGGTGAGCTGTTCGAGGGGCAGCGCGCGGGGGTCGATCAGCGGGTAGTGCTCGACCTGCCACCCGTCCGGCGACAGCGACTGGCGGAAGTAGCCGGACCGGTAGAGCAGGCCCACGGCCACCAGGGGGACGCCCAGGTCGGAGCAGGCCTTCAGGTGGTCGCCGGCGAGCACGCCGAGCCCACCGGAGTAGTTCGGCAGCGCCTCGGTGACGCCGAACTCCATCGAGAAGTAGGCGACGGCGGCCGGCAGGTCACCCAGCTCCTCCTGGCGGCGCTGGTACCAGCGCTGCTCGGTGAGGTACCGGCGCAGGTCGTCGTCGAGGGCGCGGGTCTGGGAGAGGAAGTTCTCGTCGCGGGCCAACTGCTCCAGGCGTTCCGCCCGCACCTCGCCGAGCAGCCGCAGCGGGTCGCCCTTCACCGTCGCCCAGGCCCGGGGGGAGATCGAGGCGAACAGGTCCTGGGTCGGCGGGTGCCAGGTCCAGCGCAGGTTCGTGGCCAGGGTGCCCAGGGCGCGCAGGGGCTCGGGCAGGTGAGCTCGGACGGTGAAGCGACGCACAGCTTTCACGAATGCGGACCCTATCTGTCCGGTAGCGGACGTGGTGGTGACGCGGGAGTGACGGGCGCCGCCTTTCCCGGGCTGGTGTGGCGACCCGGGTGGAGCGCGGCCCGGGGTGGGCGGTCGGCGCGCTGGTGCGGCGGGGCGGCGCCTGCCACGACGTCGCGACCGTCCACCCGGCGCACCATCCGCCCCAGGCGCCCGTTCCGTCTCACCCGCTGCCTACCAGATGGGCAGAGTGCCACCACCGGGTTCACCCGTCCGACGCGATGCCCCCCTTTCGTGTTCTCGGGGAGTGATCGGCGGCCGGGTGGGTACGGGGTTCCGCCGCACCCGGCGCGGCGGACGCGGCGCCGCCGGCGGAGGCCGGCGTCTCCCCCTGCGTGGGCGCGGTGGATGCGCTCGCGGGCCCCCGGCGCGGGGTGACGGTCGGCGACCAGCCCTTCCAGCAGGACGTTTGCGGGTGACCCACCCGGGGGTAGTCGCGGATTCGAGTAGCCATCGCCGCCTGACGGGGTGACGATGTCTTACCTAGAGCGACCGCACGGTCACCGGAACTCACTGGGGAGGTCGGGCATGGGTCTACGTTTCTACGTGATCAGCGCTGCGGCGCTCATCACCTCCGCGGTCGTGGGAATCCTGCTGGGGGCGGTGGTGACCACGCTGCACTCGGACGTGACCCGCATCGAGACGTCCGTGATCACCCCGGCCGCCGACCACGACGTCCCCAGTCAGGAGAACGCCCCGGAGCCCCGACTGGCCACCGTGCCGGAACGCTGACCCGCCCCCGGCCGCACCGCCGCCCGCCCCGGCGGCCGCCGACCAGCCGCCCGCCCCAGGGCACCGGGCTCCCCCGTTCCCGCGTCGCCGTGCTCCCGCGCTGGCCCACCCGGTGCCACCGGTGGGCCGCGATCGCCCACCACCCCGGCTGACCCGAACCCGCGCTACCGCCGCACCGACCGCGACCACAGGCCTCGACCCACTCCCGCGTCGCCGAGCCCCCGGTTCCCGGCTCCGACACGGTGCCGTTTCCGGGCGCCGGCCTCCCGATCGTGAAACCGAGGCGTGCGGTCCTCCGCCGACCGCGAGCGGGCGCACGACGGAGCCAGCGGAGTGGGCCACGAGTCGGGGCGTGCGTGCTCCCGAATCCACCGCCCCCCTCCCCGAGCCCCCGCCCTCTCCGCGCTCGATGGCGCTGGCCGACCCGAAGCCTCCGGAGGACGACGGTCGGGTCACCGGAAACCCTCGGACGCCCCGAATCTCCCCGGACCGAATTCTCGCCGAGGCCTGGTGGATAACCTGTGGGAAATTCAGGGAAAGGCATATTCGGCAATGTTGACGGCACACGGGATAACCTTCTCCTACGACGGGAGGAAATCGACCCTGACCGATGTGAGCATTCACGTGCGCTCCGGACGAACCATTGTTCTTGGGCCGAACGGCGCAGGGAAGACGACGTTGTTGAACGTCCTCGCGGGCAACGTGAGCGCACGTGCGGGCAGTGTCGCGCTGTCCGTCGGCGACGGTGTTCCACCGGTCCAGCCCCGCGACCGCGCCCGGTACGCCCGCGCGGTGGGGTGGTTGCCGCAACGGGCCACCCCGGTGCGGGGCCTCCGCGTGCGCGAACAGGTCGCCTACTCGGGCTGGCTGAAGGGCATGTCCAGGACCACCGCCTGGGAGGCGGCGCTGCCCGCGCTGGACCAGGTGGGGATGGCCGCGCACGCCCAGGACAGGGCCAACCGGCTCTCCGGCGGGCAGCTCCGCCGGGTCACCCTCGCCCAGTGCCTGGTGCACGGGTCCCGGGTGCTGCTCCTGGACGAACCGACCGCCGGGCTCGACCCGCGAGAACGGGACCGGTTCGCCGAGATCCTCCTCGGGTTGCCCGCCGAGGTCGCGGTCGTCGTGTCCACCCACGATGTCGTCGACCTCGTGGAGGTCGTCGGCCAGGTGGTGGTGCTGAACGGGGGTCGGGTCGTGTTCACGGGAACTCCGGCCGAGTTCCTCGACCACGGCGACCCGTCGCTGCCGGCATCCCGCCAGGCGGCCTCCGCCTATTCGGCGCTGGTCGAGGAGCGGACCCATGCCTAGGACCCCGGTGCTCTGGCGCGGCTCGCTGTTCCCGCTGGCCGCCCCGGCCCTCGCGCTCTTCTCCTGGCTCTGGGTCAACTCCCAGCTGGCGACCGAGGACCGGTACTGGGCGGCTGGCTCGGCCACCGCCACCTCGGCCGCCTTCCTCCTCGGCCCGCTGACCGCCGCGCTCGCGGCCCGCGAGGTGGGGCGGGTCCGAGATGCCAGCGCGGTGTTCGGGCGTCCGGTCCGGACCCCGGCCCGGGTCGTGGTGGACGCCGTCGCGCCCGCCACCGCCGCGGGCCTGGTCGGGGTGCTCGCCGCCTACCTGACCGCCTCCTGGCACCTGCTGGGAGTTCCCGGCGGGCCCGACGGACGGTTCGTCCTGCTCGCCGTGCTGGTGGTCGTCGCGCACACGGCCGTCGGCGCCGCGTTCGGTTGGTGGTCGCGGCCCCTCATCGCCATCCCCTCCTGCTTCATCCTGCTGTACTGCTGGATGGCGCTCCCGATCGGCGTGGAGCCGATGTGGCTCCGCCACCTCACGGGTTTCACCGACTGGGGGCTCGCCGTCTACCTGGAGGTGGATCCCGCCGGGGTGTGGGCTCCGATCCTCGTCAACGGTGGCGTCCTCGTCGCGTTCGCCCTCGCCCTCGCCTGCTCCGCCCCCGACCGGAGCCCGAGGTCCACCGCCACGGGTGCCGTCCTCTGCGCGGCTGTCCTCGTTCCCGCCCTCGCGGGCGGGATCTCCACCGCGAGGCACCTCGGCCCGGACCCGGTCGTTCTCCGGGCGGCTCCCGACGAGTGCTTCGACGGTCCCGTCACCCTCTGCGTCTACCCCGAGGACCTCGACAGGGTCGAGGAGATCCGGGCGGGCGTGGATCTCGCCGTGGCCGAGCTGACCTCGCGGGGTTTCCCGGCACCCACCCGCGCGATCCACGGCGTGGGTGCCGACGACGAGGAGACCTGGACGTTCACCATGAACGCCTTCTCGTCCCCGGAGAGCCTGGCCAGTTCGATCGTCGCCGCTCAGGTCCCCTCCATGCCGGAAGGCTGCGGCGGCATGGGCACGTACCTCACCTACTACCTGGCCCTGGACTGGCTGACCACCGCTGAGGACGAGTTCGACGATCCGGAGCTGAACGAGCACTGGGCGGCGCTGCACCGGCTCCCCGAGGAGGACCAGCTCGCGTGGTTCCACGGTGCCCGGGACGCGGTGGCCGCCTGCGGGTCCCACCTGGACGCGCTCGGGCCGGAGGTGTCGTGAGGTTCTGGGCGACCAACCGGGCCCTGCCCGTCGTCACCGGGATGTGGTTGGTGACGCTCGTCCTCGTGGCGCCCTTCGGGTCCACCCTCGTCCCCACGCCCAACGTCCTGGGCGGCATCGCCCTCGCGCTCCCGGCGGCGGTCCTGATCCCCCTGCTCTGCTCGGGGTCCGTCGCCTACCTGCTGTCGAGGGCACCCCGGGACTGGGAGGCGAACGCGGTGCGTCCGGTTCGGGTGTACGACAGCGCCTTCCTGGTGGCGCTCGGCGGCCTGTACGGGGTCCTGTGCCTGGCCCTCCACGTCACGGACCTCCAACCGACGGCGGTGATCGCCGCCCGCAACGCCCTCGGGTTCACCGGGCTGGCCCTGCTGGTGTCCCGGTTCTCCACCGCCGTCTCGGCGGCCACGGTGCCCACCCTGTACGCGGTGGCCGCCATGGTGTTGGGCGACCGGGGGCGGTCCTGGTGGGCGTGGCCGGTGTCCGACGTGTTCTCGGTGCGGGCGCTGGGCCTGGCGGTGCTGGTGTTCGTCCTCGGGGTGGTGGCGCACGCCTGGCTCCCCGATTGGCTCCGGCGCCGCCAGGTCGCCCGCTGACCCGGCCCGTCAGCGCGGGGGCGCACGCGGTCCGACGCGTGCGCCCCCGCCGGGTGGCACGACCGCCCGGTGGCACGACCGCCGGGTGGCACGACCGCCGGGTGGCCCGCCACCGCGCATGCCCGGGGCGCGGGTCGAACGCCAGGTGTCCCGGGGCCGGAGGCCGTGGAGACCCGCACACCCGCGTGGCACGAGTCGCTGACCGACCGCCGCGAGGGGAGCCCAGGAGGCGGGTGGGCCGGCCGGGGCACCCGCCCTCTACGGTGGCCGGCATGAGCGAGCAGCAGCGGCTGGCCGACGGCGACGTCGCGCCCGACTTCACCCTCACCTCGGCCGACGGCGACCAGGTCTCCCTCTCCGACTACCGGGGCCAGCGGGTGCTGGTGTACTTCTACCCCGCCGCCGGCACCCCCGGCTGCACGAAGCAGGCCTGCGACTTCCGGGACAACCTCGCCGAGCTGTCCGAGGCCGGCCTGTCGGTGATCGGGATCTCCCCGGACAAGCCGGAGAAGCTCGCGAAGTTCCGGGACGCCGAGAACCTGACCTTCCCGTTGCTCTCCGACCCGGAGAAGGCGGTGCTCACCGCCTGGGGCGCCTTCGGGGAGAAGCAGATGTACGGGAAGACGGTCACCGGGGTCATCCGCTCCACCTTCGTGGTGGACGAGGAGGGCCGGATCGCGACCGCCCTGTACAACGTGCGCGCCACCGGCCACGTCGCCAAGCTCCGGCGGGACCTGAGGATCTGAGGGCGAGCACGCCGGAGGCGGGCCGCCACCACCCGGTGCGCGGTCCCGCCGGCCAGGCCTCCCGTTCCCGATCAGGGATCTCGACCGCCGACCTCGCCGGCCGGGCCTGCCGAGGAACGCGGCCGCCCACGTCGGCGGGCGCAGCCCGGGCGGGAGCGCCGACCCGGCCGGCGAGGCGCGCGGGCGGTCAGCGGGAAGCACCCGGCGGTCACCGCCGGCGCGGCGCTCGGCACGAGCGGCCGAAGACCCCTGCCGACCGGGACGCCGCTGGTCGAGCCCGGGCCGGGCACCGCCGGCGCCCCCAGGACCGACCGGGCTGGACCCGCCCACTCCCCTCGGGGCGTGCCGGGCGAGCGCGAGATCCGGTGATCCGGCGCCAGCGTCGTGGTTCCCCGATCAGCTCTCGGCGAGGGCGAGCAGGGCTGGCAGCATCGCGCGCAGGGCGCGCCCCCGGTGGGAATGGGCGTCCTTCTCCTCGGCGGTGAGCTCCGCCGAGGTCCGCCCCTCACCCTCCGGCTGGAAGATCGGGTCGTAACCGAACCCGTTCCCGCCCCGGGGCTCCCGGGTGAGGCGGCCCCGCCACTCCCCGCGCACCACGATCTCCGAGTCGGTGCCCTCCGGCCCGCCACCGGGAACGACCAGGGCGGCGGCGGACACGAAGGCCGCCCCCCGGCGTTCCTCCGGCACGTCGGCGGTCTGCGCGAGCACGAGTTCGAGGTTCGCCAGGTCGTCGCCGTGCCGCCCCGCCCAGCGGGCCGACAACACCCCCGGCATCCCGTTCAGCGCGTCCACCGCGAGCCCGGAGTCGTCGGCGACCGAGGGGAGCCCGGAGGCCCGCGCGGCGGCCCGCGCCTTGATCAGCGCGTTCTCCTCGAAGGTCGCGCCCGTCTCCGGTTCCTCCGGGAACTCGGGCACGTCGCCGAGGCCGACGACCACCAGGTCCCGCACGTGCGCGGTGAGGAGGATGCGCCGCAGTTCGTCGAGCTTCTTCGTGTTGCGGGACGCCACCAGCAGCCGGTGCGCCGACCCCGGGTCGCGCCCCGTCACTTCGCCGCCCCCGGCAGCTCCCCCGGGTAGGGCAGGGCCAGCGCCTCGGCCTGGATCTCGGTCAACCGCGCGCAACCCGCGATCGCGTAGTCGAGCATGGTGTCCATCGTGGACCGGGTGAAGGTCGCGCCCTCGCCGGTGCCCTGCACCTCGATGAGCGTCCCGGTGTCGGAGGCGACCACGTTCATGTCGACCTCGGCGCGGGAGTCCTCCTCGTAGGGCAGGTCGAGCCGGACCCGGCCGTCGACCACGCCGACGCTCACGGCGGCCACCGCGCAGGACAGCGGCTTGGGGTCGGCGAGCCGTTTCGCCGCGCCCAGCCAGGTGATCGCGTCGGCCAGCGCGACGTAGGCGCCGGTGATCGCGGCGGTCCGGGTGCCGCCGTCGGCCTGGATGACGTCGCAGTCGATCGCGATCGTGTTCTCCCCGATCGCGGACATGTCGAGGCAGGCGCGCAACGCGCGGCCGACGAGCCGGCTGATCTCGTGGGTCCGGCCGCCGACCCGACCCTTGACCGACTCCCGGGAACTCCGGGTGTGGGTCGCCGAGGGCAACATGGCGTACTCGGCCGTCACCCAGCCCAGCCCGGAACCGGCACGCCACCTCGGCACGCCCTCCTGCACGCTGGCGGCGCACAGCACGCGGGTCCGCCCGAACTCCACGAGCACGGAACCGGCGGGCCACTGCTGGTATCCCCTGGTGATCCGAACATCCCGGAGAGCGTCGTCCTGTCGACCATCCGCACGAGCCATTCGGTCACCCTAGGACATCGGCGGCCCGCGACCGGAGTCGACTCGACGGGCCGGCACGCGCCCCCGCGCCCCGACCACCAGGGCCGGGGACCACCCACCGCCACGCCGGCGGGAGCGACGTCGAGCGAGCCAGCCGGGGTCGCCGGCCTCGGCGTCGCACCACACCGGAGGGGGGCCACCCCGGTGACACACCCGCTGCCACGGTCCGCGTCGATCCGGTCACCGGGGGCTAGCATCCGCTGTCGTGGCCGCGAACCGGGTGTACCGGGACGGGGTCCTGGCTGGGGAGGACGTCGCCGAGGACGAACTGGCGGCCCTCCTCCGCGAGGGCTCCGCCCTCGTCTGGCTCGACCTGCCAGCCCCCAGCCGTTCGACCCTGGAGCGGCTGGCGGACAAGCTCGGCCTGCACGAGCTGGCGGTGGAGGACGCCGGGCAGGAGCGGCAGCGCCCGAAGCTCGACCGCTACGACAACCACCTGTTCCTCGTCGTCTTCGCGACGAGCCTTCGAACGGCGGTCAGCGGACCGGCCGGGGCCGCCGGCGACCGCACCGGGATGGACACCGCCCCCGTGGCGCGGAGCGGGCCGGGCGGGACGACCCCGGCACCGGGCCAGCAGGGCGATGACGCGGAGGGCCGCGTCCACCTCTCGGAGGTGGACGTGTTCGTGACGGCGAACGCGCTCATCACGGTCCGTCGGTCCCCCGGGCTGGACCTGGACCGGCTGCGGGACCGGTGGGACACCGGCCCGGGGCGTGACGCGCAGACCGTCGACTCCCTGCTGTACGGGTTGCTCGACGTCGTCGTCGACGGGCACTTCGACGTGGTCCAGTCCTTCGACGACCAACTGGAGGACCTGGAGACGATGCTCTTCGAGGAGCACACCGACATGCGCCGCGCGCAGCGCGTCTCGTTCCGCACGCGGAAGGACATGCTGGCGGTGCGGCGGGTGGTGCTGCCCATGCGCGAGGTGCTCGGCGGCCTGATGCGGGACTCGACCGGGCTCGTCGGGGACCGGATGACGCCCTACTACCAGGACGTCCACGACCACGTGCTCCGGGCCACCGAGTGGTTGGAGGGGGTGCGGGAACTGGCCAGCACGCTGCGGGAGACCCAGTTGGCGCTCCAGGGCAACCGGCTCAACGTCGTCATGAAGAAGGTGACGAGCTGGGCGGCGATCATCGCCGTGCCGACCGCCATCACCGGCTTCTACGGGCAGAACCTGCCCTACCCCGGGTACCTGGACCACGGCGGCGTCGTCACGTCCTCGATCCTCATCGTGGTCACCTCCGTCGCGCTGTACCTGCTGTTCACCCGGCGGGGCTGGCTCTGACGGAGCCGAGAGGGCCGGCGCGGCCCGCCGGTCGTTCCCACCGGTCGTTCCCACCGGGTGTCGGAGCGGGGACCCGACCACCTCCGCCCGGCTCGGCGCCGCTCCGCCGCGCCGGGGAGCGCTCCGCCGGTCGCTCCTCGCGGTGGTGGCGCGGCGGCTCGGCCGGCGGGCTCCCTCACACCTCGTGGCGCGCGCCCGGCTCCGCCAGTTCGGTGGGCCCGCCGAAGGCCAGCGAGGCCTCGGCGGCGACCTCCGAGGCGTCCTCCCAGGGGGCGACGTGGGTGACCAGCAGCCGACGCGCCCCCGCCCGCCTCGCGAGTTCCCCGGCCTGCCGGCCCGACAGGTGCAGGCCGGGCGGGGCGCCCTGGCGGTGCGGCCAGGTCGCCTCGGCGAGCAGCAGGTCGGCGTGTTCCGCGAGACGTCGGACGGTCGGACCACCGCCCGTGTCCCCCGTGTAGGCGAGGACCCGGTCGCCGTGCCGGACGCGGAACCCGAACGCCGGGCAGGAGTGGGGAACGGGGAACGCGCTGACCTCCAGGTCACCGATCACGGCCGGGGTCGCGGTGAGGTCCTCCAGGTCGTGGAAGTCGAGGACGTCGGTCAGGTCCGTGGTCGCGGCCGACCCGGGTTCGGCGGCGTAGAGGCCGGCGAGCCGCCGCGCGGCGCCGCGCGGCGCGTGGACGGGCAGGCGCCGCGCGGGCCGGGGACGGCGCGGCTGGTGGCGGAGGGCGACGACCAACGCGGCCAGGTCGGCGCAGTGGTCGACGTGCAGGTGGGAGAGCAGGACCGCGTCCAGCTCGAACGGGTCGACGTGGCCGGTCAGCGGGCCGAGGGTGCCGTTGCCCAGGTCGAGGGCGATCCGGGTCCGCCCGGTCGTCACCAGGTAGCCGGAGGCGGGCGAGGTGGGTGAGGGCACGCTGCCGGCGCAGCCGAGGACCGTCAACAACATGCCCTCAGCCTGCCGGAACCGGGCGGCCCGAGCCGCACGACCCGGACCCGCGTCCGACGCGGGCTGCCGTCGTGGGGGACGGGGTCCTGCCGAGCGGCGGTTCAGCCGGCGGCGGCCGGCACGGCCGTGCCGGTGCCAGCGAAGTGGGGGCCGAGGAACCGGCGGGCCAGCCGCGCGAAGGGTTCCGCCGGGCCGGTGGCCGAGTAGGACCGCACGGCGGAGTCCACCAGCTCCGAGGGGCGGAGGAGGTCCCGTTCGGTGAGCACCCGGACGACGTCCTTCGCCGTCTCCTCCGCGCTGGACACCAGGGTGACGTCCGGTCCCATCGCGATCTGGATGACGCCGGTCAGCAGCGGGTAGTGGGTGCAGCCGAGCACCACGGTGTCGACGTCGGCGGCCTGGAGGGGTTCCAGGTAGCCCTGCGCCAGACCGAGGACCTGCCGGCCGGAGGTGACGCCCCGCTCCACGAAGTCGACGAACCGGGGGCAGGCCGCGCTGGTCACGGTGACCCTCGGGTTCGCGGCGAAGGCGTCCGGGTAGGCCCGGGACCGCACGGTCGCCTCGGTGCCGATGACGCCGACCCGGCCGGACCTGGTGGCGGAGACGGCGCGGCGGACGGCGGGGACGACCACCTCCACCACCGGGACCGGGTAGCGTTCCCTCGCGTCGCGCAGGCAGGCCGCCGAGGCGCTGTTGCAGGCGATCACCAGCAACTTCACCCCCTGGTCTACCAGGGTGTCTGCGACGGAGAGCGCGTGCTCCCTGATCTCCTCGATGCGCAGCGGACCGTAGGGGCCGTTGGCGGTGTCACCGACGTAGCGGACGTGCTCGGCGGGCAGCTGGTCGGTGATGGCCCTGGCGACGGTGAGCCCACCCACCCCGGAGTCGAAGACGCCGATGGGCGCGTGCGGGTCGGTGATCTCCCGCCACCCCCGGTCGCCGGGTGGTCGGGGCGTCACGGGGACCCGCCGTGGACCCTCGGGCGCGCCGTCCCGGCGCCGGCGCCGCGGCTGTTCGCCCTGGCGACGAACCAGGCGGCCACCAGCCCGCCGATCGCGCCGAAGAGGTGGCCCTGCCAGGAGATCCCCGGCGTGGTGGGCAACACGCCCCACAGCATCCCGCCCCAGACGAAGAAGAGCACCAGGGACACCAGGACCTGGCCGAGCGCCCGGTTCAGGATCCCCCGGACCAGCAGGAACGCCAACCAGCCGAAGATGAGGCCGGACGCGCCGACGTGGGCGGTCCCCACGCCGCCCGTGACCCAGGTGCCGAGCCCGCCCACCAGCCAGATCACGCCGGTGACGGCCGCGAACTGCCCGAACCCGCCGGACATCGCCAGGAACGCCAACACCAGCACCGGCACCGTGTTGCCGAGGAGGTGCGGCCAGCTGCCGTGCAGCAGTGGCGCCCACAGCACCCCGTCGAGGCCGGCGAGCGACAGCGGGAGGATGCCGTGCCGCACCAGCCCACCCCCGGTGAGGCTGTTGACGAGCTGCACCACGTAGAGGAGCGCGACGAACGCGCCGACCACGACGGCGGCCTGTCGGGGATTGGGGGGCAGCACGCGTTTCGCGGGCGGGCGGGGAGAGCTCACCACAGGATCCACACCTCGAGGGTACGCACCGGACCGACTTCGCCCCTCCGGGACGACCCGGGTGCCACCCTGGTTTCCTGGCCGCTCCCCGGTCCGACCGGCGAGGAACGACCCCGTGCGGCGTCGACCTCCGCCCGGACCGCCGCTCCGGTGGAAAACCCCTGAGCAGGGCGCCTGGGCCACCGGGTTGGCGGCAGGTCGACGGCGGACCGTTCACCGCTCGCGACCCTTCCGTCATGATCAGCCGATAGGCTCAGCCGGGTTGACAGGGCTGGTTGACCGCGCGGGGGCGGAGGGTCTGGGCGTGACGGAAACGACGACGTGCGAGGTGGCGGTGGCCGCCCAGGCGGTGCTGGGCGCCGCTCCGACCTGGGACGCGAGCGCCGACTCGCTGTTGTGGGTCGACTCCTTCAGCCAGGAGGTCCACCGGTACCAGCCGGCGAGGGACCAGGACGACGTCCTGTCCGTGCCGCAGATCGTCAGCGCGGCCCGCCCCCGGTCCCGGGGTGGCATCGTCACGAACCTGCGGGACGGGGTCGCGTTGATCGACACCGACAACACCCGCACCTGGCTCGTGTACTGGGCCAGGGACGGGGTGCGTGGCGGCGAGGCGGCGGTGGACCCCTCGGGGCGGCTCTGGGCGACGACGACCCGCGCGGACGGCGGCGGCACCGACGGCTGGCTGGTCAGCGTCGAACCGGACGGGGCGGCGCGGGTCGCCCTGCACGGGGTCGGCCTCGGAGCCGGCCTGGGCTGGAGCCCGGACTGGCGGCTCATGTACTTCGTGGACGCCACCAGCCGTCGCATCGACGTCTTCGACTTCGACGCGTCCACCGGCGCCTTGGGGAACCGCCGGGAGTTCCGGGCCTTCGACCGGTCCGAGGGGCTCCCCGGTGGGATCGCGGTGGACGCCGAGGGCTGCGTCTGGGTGACGATGTACGGCGCGGGCTCGGTGCGGCGCCACACGCCGGACGGGGCGTTCGACCGGGAGTTCCGCCTGCCGGTGAGCCGGCCGACGGCCTGCGCGTTCGGCGGTATCGGGTTCACCGACCTCTACGTCACCTCCGCCCGGCACGGGATGGGCGACCAGCAGCTGGCCGACGAGCCGGAGGCGGGGTCGTTGCTGGTCCTGCCCGACGTGGGTGCCGGACAACCGTCGACGGTGTTCCCGGGCTGAACCGTCCCGGCCTCCGGTCGACGCCGTCCCGGCGGGGCGGCGGCGGAGGACCGGCGGGCGCGCGAGCCCTCGTCGACGCGGGTGCCACGCTGAGCGCCGCCCCGGGGGCGTCGCCCCGGCGGGCTGTCGGTCGAACCCCGGCCCAGCGATCGCCCCAATCCGGCGGCCGGTGAACCAGGGCGGCCCGAGGACACCGTGTGATGGAGGGCGCCGCGGGGAGGACGCGAACGCGTCTCCCCGCTCACCGACCTGCCAAGGGGGCGGCGGAACAGCTCGGTCACGTCGCCGGGACCCGCCTCCCGGGGAACCGACATGGGTCCGGCTCCAGGGGCCGTCCCGCGAGGACGCCGCCCCCCTCCGGACGGACCCGACCGCCACCACGACCCACCCTCCGCGTGCTGCCGGGCGGACCGCCGCCGCCCCGGACCGCCGGTGGGGCCGGTCCACGGCTGAAGGAGCAGCGGGCGGTCACGCCCAGAGCTGGGTGTCCAGGCGTTGGGCCGCGTCGGTCAGGTCACCGCTGTAGGCACCGGTGGACAGGTACTTCCAGCCGCCGTCGGCCACCACGAACGCCACGTCACCGGACTCACCCGCGCCGGCGACCTTCTCGGCCACACCCAGCGCGGCGTGCAGGACGGCGCCGGTGGAGATGCCGGCGAAGATGCCCTCCTCCGTCAGCAGCTGCCGGGTGCGGCGGAGCGCGTCGTAGGAGCCGACGGAGTAGCGGCCGGTGAGGACCTCGGGGTCGTACAGTTCGGGGACGAACCCCTCGTCGAGGTTCCGCAGGCCGTAGACCAGTTCCCCGTAGCGGGGCTCCGCGGCGACGACCTGCACGCCGGGTCGGTGTTCCCGCAGGTAGCGGCCCACGCCGACGAGGGTCCCCGTGGTGCCGAGCCCCCCGACGAAGTGGGTGATCTCCGGCAGGTCGCGCAGGATCTCCGGCCCCGTCGTCGAGTAGTGGGCCTCGGCGTTCGCCGGGTTCCCGTACTGGTAGAGCATGACCCAGTCCGGGTGTTCCTCGGCGAGTTCCTTGGCCACCGCGACGGCCTGGTTCGAACCGCCGGCCGCCGGGGAGAACCTGATCTCCGCGCCGTAGGCGGCCAACAGTTGCCGACGCTCCACCGAGGTGTTCTCCGGCATGACGCAGATGATCCGGTAGCCCCGGAGACGAGCGGCCATCGCCAGCGCGATCCCGGTGTTGCCCGAGGTGGGCTCCAGGATCGTCGCGCCGGGAGTGAGCCGACCGTCCCGTTCGGCCGCCTCCAGCATGGCCAGGGCCGGCCGGTCCTTGATCGAACCCGTCGGGTTGCGGTCCTCCAGCTTCGCCCACAACCGGACGTCCTCGCTGGGTGAGAGGCGGGCGAGCCGCACCAACGGCGTGTCGCCCAGCGCGTCGAGCAGGGAGTCGTATCTGGCCACGGACTGCTCCTTCGTGGGTTCGCCCCGGGGAGGGCGGCGGCGGCCGGCGGGAGGTGACCCCGTCAGCCGCCGGCGACCGCGGGAAGGATGGTGACGTTGTCGCCGTCCTTGACCTCGGCGTTCAGCCCGCCCGAGAACCGCACGTCCTCGTCGTTGACGTAGACGTTGATGAAGCGGTGCAGCGCGTCCTCCTTCACCAGCCGGGCCTTCAGGCCGGCGTGCCGGGACTCCAGGTCGTCGATGACCTGTCCCAGCGTGCCGCCACTGGCCTCGACGGACTTCTCACCGCTGGTGTGCGTGCGCAGGATGGTGGGGATCGAGACCTTGACTGCCATGGTGGTACCTCCTGATCGGTGCCGTGTTCGGGGAGGGGACGCCGATCCGCACGACGTCCGGCCGGGTCGCCTCAGTCGGCGTCGGGCACGTCGTCCGCTCCCGTGTGGGAGAACATGTACGACTCGACGACGTCGACCTGTTCCTCGGTGACCACCCCGTCGACGATGCGGTAGGAACGCAGTTCGACGTCATGGGCGTCCCGAGTGGACACCAGCACGTAGTGCGCGTCCGGTTCGGACGCGAAGGACACGTCCGTCCGCGACGGGTAGGCCTCGGTGGCGGTGTGCGAGTGGTAGATGACGACGGGGACCTCGTCGGCCTCGTCCATCGCCCGCCAGACCCGCAGCTGTTCCATCGAGTCGAAGCGGTAGAAGGTGGGCGAGCGTTCGGCGTTGACCATCTCCACGAGGCGCTCGGGACGATCCGAGCCCTCCGGTCCGGCGATGACGCCGCACGCCTCGTCGGGGTGGTCCCGGCGGGCGTGGGCCACCATCGCGTCCACGAGGTCGCGTCGGATCACCAGCACAGGTCAATCCTACGGCCGCTGTCGAGGCGATCCCAGATCGTGGGCAGGGGGCCGGCGGTCGTCGACCGGACCTCGCGCGGCCGCTTCGGCGGCCAGTTTCCGCAGCTCGCCGGCCAGGCTGGGGAACACCGTGGTCACCAGGAGACCCCGCACGAAGGCCAACCAGGTGACCGCGACGGCGTCCGGGCGACCCCGGCGGGCGCGGGCCGCGACCCGGAGGTCATCCCGCCGGGCCAGGCGGAGTTGCGCGTGGCCGAGCACGGAGATCCAGTCGGGCACCTCGGCCGGGTCGATCCGCACCTCGGCGAAACCGCCGGCCGCCAACACCCTGCGGGCGGCGGCCAACACCTCGGCGCGCAGCCCGGCCCGCCGCTCGTCCCCGTACCGGGCCTCCACCACCGGGTCCGGGTGGACGGCGGGGAACAACCGGCGGTCCAGGTCCTGGTCGTCGCGGTGCTGCCACCATCGGCGCGCGGGAGCGGCCGGCCGGCTCGGCCCGGCGAGTTCGGCGGCCAGTTCCACCACGAGGTGCCGCAGGACCTCGGCGGTGTCCTCGGACATCGTGAGGACCACCCGGCCGTCGTGCAGGGCCGCCGCCGCGTGTCCGCCCGCCTCCCGCGAGGGAACCGGTGGGGTCATCGCGGGAGTGCTCACCCTCATGCCTCCTGGAGCAGAGTCGGGGACAGCCCGAGGAACTGGAGGCGGGAGGCGATCGCCTCGGCCTCCTCGACGTCCTCGGCACTGGCGATCTCGGCGGAACCGAGCCCTCGGACGGCGAGGGTGCGGCGCAGGGCCTCGTCCGCGCTGACGTGCAGGGTCAGCATCAGCGCCGAGGCAACGGTGGCGATGTCGTTCCTGGCATCGTCGCGAAGCAGCACGGACCACCTGGCCCCTGGTGCGTTCATGATCGGATCATCGGTCGGGTGCCACGGAGTGTTAGCGGCCTCGACGGTGAACTTCCGCCACACGTGGGAGGGAACGGCACCGACTCCTCCGGACGGCCCAGTGGTTCCGTGCCCGGCGTCAACGCGTGCCTCGCGCCCGTCGCCCCGGCGCCGGTACCCAGGCCCCGGCCGGTCGCGTCGGGCGCGGGGACCCCGCCCCGCCGAGGACGGGACCGCCTCGGGCGGGGGCGTCCTTGCCGACATCCAGGCCAAGGAGCACCCCGGAACCGCTGTTCGTCCACCTGCCGTTCACTCGCCGCGGGTGGTCACCGGGCAGGGCGTCGACGGCCGGCACCCCCGTGACGACGAGACCTCCCGAGCCGGTGGCCGTGTCCCCATCAGCGGTCTCGATGCCACCAGACCCGGTGACACCACCCCCGGATCATGCGCTCGACTGGGGGCGCCAGTCATGCCGGGCCTGGCGACGACGACTCCTTGACCAGGAGCTCCGACAACGGTGGCGGGGAGGCGGGGCACCGGGTGGGTGCTGGGGAGCCCGGCGAGCGGGGAGACCAGGCGGACCCCGAAGCCGGCGGGAGCGCCCCCGGACCCCGACCCCGCCCCGGCCTCAGCCGAGGGCCGAGGGGTAGAGCTCCCGGTAGCTGGGCACCACACCCCCCGGCGCGGCGGCGAGCACCGCGTGCACCACGGCCCGGGCCACGACGTCCGCCGCGGCCTGCGCGAGTTCGTCCACCAGGGCGGTGCGGGCCGGTCCGGTGGGCGGCAGCGGCCGGCGTCCGGTCGCCAGGGTGAAGAGGGTGTCCCCGTCGAACACCGAGTGCGCGGGGCGGACACTCCTGGCGATGCCGTCGTGGGCGACGGCCGCGACCCTGCCGCACTCGGCGCGGGTCAGGTCGGCGTCCGTGACGACCGCGCCGATCAGGGTGTTGAGGGAGCGGGCCGGTGCGCGCCGGGCCGCGGCGCGGCGGATCTCGTCCGCCGACGGGGGGACCAGGCCGAACTCGCCGGGGAAGCCGAGGGGCCAGCCGAACGGGAGGCCGGTGGCCGGGTCGACCACCTCACCCGCCGGGTTCGCCACCGTCAACGCTCCCACCGTCCACCCCGTGGGGAGCAGGACGCTGGCGGTACCGACGCCGCCCCGCAGCGAGCCGGCGGCCGCGCCGGCACCGGCGCCGACCGACCCGGTGGCCGGTGGTTCCCCGCTGGCGTCCTCGCAGGCGTGGTGGCCGAACCCGGCGTCGGGGACCCGGCCCCACGCGGTCTCCTCCAGGTCGAAGAGCACGGCGGCCGGCACGATGGGCACGACGTTGGGCACCGGCCCGTCGACGGCGCCGCCGGTGTTCCCCGGTTCGGGGCCCACCCGGAACCCGTGTCCCCGCGCGCCCAGCCAGCGCATCACCCCGTCGGCGGCGGCGAGCCCGTAGGCGCTCCCGCCGGCCAGGCAGATCGCGTTGACGCGTTCCACCAGGCGACCCGGGGCCAGCAGGTCGGTTTCGCGGGTGCCCGGGGCGCCGCCCCGCACGTCCACACCGGCGGTGACGCCCTCCGGGGTCAGCAGCACCGTGCAGCCGGTCGCCCAGCCGGCGTCGAGGCGGTGGTGGTGGCCGACCAGGACGCCGGGCACGTCGGTGACGGCGTTCCCGGGCCCCGGGGTCGGCGGCGTGACGTCGGCGGTCCCGGCCCCGGTCACGAGGTCAACGCCTCCACGAGCGTTTCCTGGACCACGGTGAGCCAGTGGTAGACACCCAGGTGCGGGGCCCGGGGGTCGTCCTGCGCGACCTCCTCGGGGCCGTCCTCCCTGATGTCCAGGGCGGTGCCCAGGGCGAGCCGCACGTCGTTCAGCGCGGCCAGCCAGGCGTCGGCCTGCTCGTCCGCCAGCTCGATGCGACCGCCGGACTCCGGGCAGGTGTCCAGCACCACCTGGGCCACCCCGGTCTTGTGCTCCAGCAACTCGGGTTCGTGCACCGACCGCAGGGCCGCCGCCGAGTCGCTGTCCCGCTCGCTGAGCTCGCCGTCCTCCTCCTCGGCCCGGTGGAAGTCCGGCAGCAGCCGGCGGAGCACCGGGTCGTCGGGGGCGGTCGAGTGCCCGGTCCGGATCCCGGTGAGCTCGGCCAGCTCGTCCCTGGGACCGTCGTCGGCCCGCCCGGACAGCATCTCGTGGACCTGCCCCACCAGGCCGCGCAGCACGGCGGCCTCCTGCCTGGAGAAGTCGGTGACCAGGACCGTTCCCCGTCGGCTCCACCCGTTCATCGCGCTGTTCCGGCGCACCGCCGACGACCGCCGGCCGCGCCGATCCCCCTTCTCTCCGTGCTCAGTGATCCTGGAAACGCGGTGGTCGCGTGCCGATCCGCGCCGGTCGCCGCGCGCCCGCCGCTGGCGGCCCTGGCGCGGGACGGTGCGCCTGGACGGGTCCGACCGGCACCGCCGGGACAGGCGGGTGGGTCAGGAGTCGCGTTGCATCGTGGCCCACAGGCCCGCGGCGTGCAGCTTCGCCACGTCGGCCTCCACCTTGTCCTTGCCCCCGGAGGACACCACCGCTCTGCCCTTCTGGTGGACGTCCAGCATGAGCTTCGTGGCGTGGTCCTTGCTGTACCCGAACAGCTTCTGGAACACGTAGGTCACGTACGACATGAGGTTCACGGGGTCGTTCCAGACCACGGTCATCCACGGCCGGTCCTCGGAGCCGACCTCGCGACCCAACGGATCGACCTGGGCGCGCTCCAGCTCGACTGGGCTGTTCATGCCTCCATGGTGACATGAGCCATTCGTCCGACCTGTCACGCACCTCACCTCGCGGTGCGGACGCGAGCAGGGCACGCGGTCAGGTCCCCGACGTAGGCTCCTGCCTTATGTCGACGGGACTGCCCTCCGCGAGCACCGCGCTGTTCACCGACCGCTACGAGCTGACGATGCTCTCCGCGTCGCTCGGCGACGGCACCGCCGCCCGGGACTGCGTGTTCGAGGTCTTCGCCAGGAACCTCCCGCTGGGCCGGCGCTACGGCGTGGTCGCCGGACTCGGGCGCCTGGTGGAGGCGCTGCGCGACTTCCGCTTCGGCGAGCGGGAACTGGCCTGGCTGTCCGACGGTGGCGTGGTCGACGAGGCGACGCTGTCGTGGCTGGCGGACTACCGCTTCAGCGGCGAGATCGACGCCTACCCGGAGGGGGAGCTGTACTTCCCGGGTTCGCCGATCATGACGGTGCGCGCCCCCTTCGGGGAGGGGGTGCTGTTGGAGACCCTGGTGCTGTCGGTGCTCAACCACGACAGCGCGGTGGCGTCCGCGGCGGCCCGGATGGTGAGCGCCGCCAACGGGCGCCGGCTGATCGAGATGGGCTCGCGGCGCACGCACGAGGAGTCGGCCCTGGCGGCGAGCCGCGCCGCCTACCTCGCCGGCTTCCACTCGACCTCCAACCTCGAGTGCGGCCGGCGGTACGGAATACCCACGACCGGCACCTCGGCGCACGCGTTCACCCTGCTGCACGACGACGAGGCGACGGCGTTCCGTTCCCAGCTCGCCGTGCTCGGCACCGGCACCACCCTGTTGGTCGACACCTACGACATCGCCCGGGGCATCGAGACCGCCGTGGCGGTCGCCGGACCGGAGCTCGGCGCGATCCGCATCGACTCGGGAGACGTCGGAGTACTGGCCAGGCAGGCCAGGGACCAGCTCGACCGGTTGGGCGCCACCGGCACCAAGATCGTGGTGTCCGGGGACCTCGACGAGTACTCCATCGCCGCGCTGCGCGCGGAGCCGGTGGACGCCTACGGGGTCGGGACCTCCGTGGTGACCGGATCCGGTGCGCCGGCGGCCGGCATGGTCTACAAGCTGGTGGAGGTGGAGGGCAGGCCGGTGGAGAAGAGGAGCGCGCACAAGACCTCGCGGGGCGGGGGGAAGGCGGCGCTGCGCCGGCACCGGCCGACCGGGACCGCCACCGAGGAGGTCGTGTTCCCCACCGCCGGGCCGGTACCGGAACTCGGCCCGCACGACCGGTTGCTCCAACGGCCGGTGTGGCGGGACGGCGGCCCCGTGGCGGACGCGCCCACGCTGGAGGACGGTCGGGAACGGCTGCGCAGGGCGTTGGTGAGCGTCCCGTGGGAGGGACTGACCCTCTCCCGGGGAGAGCCGGCCATCCCGACGGTCTTCGCCTGACCGCGAACGCGCCACCGGACCGGGTGGGACACGCGGCCGGGTGGGAACCCCACAGACGGGCGAGGAGAACGAGGTGAGGACATGACCAGCGCGCTGATCGTCGTCGACGTGCAGATCGACTTCTGCGAGGGGGGAGCGCTCGCCGTCGCCGGCGGGGCCTCGGTGGCCAGGGCGGTCTCGGACCTGATCCGGGGTGGCGAGTACGACCACGTGGTCGCCACCCGGGACTACCACGTGGACCCGGGCGGCCACTTCAGCGGGGACCCCGACTTCGTCGACACCTGGCCGGTGCACTGCGTGGCGGGGACGGCCGGCGCCGCGTTCCACCCCGAACTGGACGTGAGCCGGATCGAGGCGGTGTTCTCCAAGGGCGCCTACTCGGCCGCCTACTCGGGGTTCGAGGGCACGACCGAGCAGGGCACGCCGCTGGCGGACTGGCTGCGCGGCCACCAGGTCGACCGGGTCGACGTGGTGGGGCTGGCCACCGGCCACTGCGTCCGGGCGACCGCCCTGGACGCCGTCGCCTCGGGGTTCCCGACCCGGGTGTTGTTGGGCCTGACCGCCGGGGTCTCCCCGGAGTCCGTCGCCCAGGCCAGGGAGGACCTTTCCACCGCCGGGGCGGAACTGGTGGGGGATCCGCTGACCGTGTGACTCCGCGTGAGGACCCCCGCCCCGACCTACTCGCTGGTAGGGGCGGTGAGGGAGCTCGTGCGTCTGACCACAGCACTACCGGGGGTCGAGCCGTCCCGGTTAGGCTCGCGCCGACAGGCTTGTTCGTGCCAGGGAGGTTTCCGTGTCCGTTGCCGCTTCACCGACGACTACGCCTCGTTACCGAGTGCTCGCCGACGTCGTGCCGGGAGCACTGGCGAGGGACATCGTCCTCGTTCTCGCCGCCGCCGGTCTGGTCGGGCTGACCGCTCAGGTGGTGTTGCCGGTTCCGGGCAGCCCGGTCCCGATCACGGGCCAGACCTTCGGTGTCCTGCTGGTGGGATCCGCGCTGGGGTGGCGGCGCGCGGCGGCGGCGATGGGCGTGTACCTGGCGGTCGGCGCGATGGGCGTGCCGTGGTTCCAGGGCGGCACCGCCTACCTGACCGGTGCCACCGTCGGCTACCTGCTGGGCATGTTGCTCGCCGGCGCCCTGGTGGGGGCCCTCGCGAGCCGTGGCGGCGACCGCACCGTGCTCCGCACGGTGGGGACGATGGCCCTGGGAAACCTGGTGATCTACGCGGTCGGCGTGCCGGGGCTGATGATCGCCGGTGGTCTGAGCCTGGGTGCGGCGCTGACCGTCGGCGTGGTCCCGTTCCTGGTGGGTGACGCGCTGAAGACCGCGCTGGCCGCCGGCGTGCTGCCCGGCGCCTGGTCGTTGGTGAACCGGGGCCGCAAGTCCTGACCTGGCCGCACACGGGCTTCCGGGGGCCGCCGTCGCGACGTCGACGGCGGCCCCCGGCATGTTCGGCCCACCCGGGGCCGCCCAGCACCTGGCCGACCGAGGGGCTGGGGTCCACGACTGGCCGGGAGGTCCCCACCGCTCGGATGCGGGGGACACGGACCGGCTCGCCGTCCGAGCTCGTCAGGGCGGGGTGCGGCGCGCCCCGCTCGTACCCACCGGCTCCGCGCCCCCGACCGCCGGGCCGGAGGTGGGCCGACTGGGCGGGCCACCCGGCCCCTCGCCCACCGCGCGGCGGACCCCCGGCTCAGCCCGAGGGCACCTCGAAGCACGCCGCCCCGGCCCCCCGGAGTCGCCCCACCGCACACACACCGGAACACGAGCCCGAACGCGGGCATGACCGCGCCCCCGATCCGCCCGGTCGCGGCGCGGCCCGGCGGGACGCGCGGGGTGGACGGCGCGGTTCGGGGACACTCCGACCGGGCTGACGGCACCACCGGGTAGCGTCTCCCGCTGTGTCCGACGCGCCCGCCAGCATGACCTCGGCCGGGGAGGCCGGCACCGCCACCCTCGACGATCCGGAGCGGGAGCCAACCCCCCGGTCCTCCGACGACGGCGGGCTCCCACCCGTCGACCAGCTGCTCACGGCGGCCGTGGCCGCGCTGGGCGGTGCGCCCCGCCCCGGCCAGCAGCGGATGGCCCAGGCGGTCGCGCGGGCCGTCGACACCGGGGAACACCTGGCCGTGCAGGCGGGCACCGGGACGGGGAAGTCGCTCGCCTACCTGGTTCCCGCGCTCCGCCACGCGGTGGCGCACTCGACGACCGTGGTCGTGTCCACGGCCACCATCGCCCTGCAACGGCAGCTGGTGGACCGCGACCTGCCCCGGCTGGCGAAGGCGCTCGCCCCGCTGCTGGGCAGGGAACCGACCGTCGCGATCCTCAAGGGACGGCGGAACTACCTGTGCCTGAACCGGGTCCACGGCGACGCCCCGGACGAGCCGGAAGGCACGGCGCTCTTCGACGCCTTCGAACTGTCGGCGCTGAGCAGGCAGGTCCGCCGACTCCACGAGTGGTCGTCGGACACGGAGACCGGGGACCGCGACGAACTGGTCCCCGGCGTTCCCGAGCAGGCGTGGCGCCAGGTGTCGGTGACCGCCAAGGAGTGCCTGGGCATGTCGAAGTGCCCGGTGGGGTCGGACTGCTTCGCCGAACGCGCCCGCGCCGAGGCCTCCCGCGCCGACATCGTCGTGACCAACCACGCCCTCCTGGCGATCGACGCGATGGGAGACGCCCCCGTCCTCCCCGAACACGAGGTCGTGATCGTCGACGAGGCGCACGACCTGGTGGACCGGGTGACCTCCGTGGCCACCGTGCAACTGACGGCCGCCGAGATCGCCACCGCCGTCCGGCGGTGCGGCCGGCTGATCCCCGAGGACATCGCGGATCGGCTCGCCGAAGCCGGTGACGGCCTGGCGCTCACCTTCGAGGACCTCTCCCCCGGCGAGCTGTTGGCGTTGCCGCCCGCGTTGGGCGGGGCCGTCGCGGCGGTCCGCGACGCCGCGCACGCCTGCCTGTCCGCGTTCGGTCCGAACCGCCGGGAGGACGCCGAGGCCAGCGCGGCCAGGAAGATGGCGGTGTCCGGTCTCGACGAGCTCCACGACACGGCCGTCCGGCTGCTCGACGCCTTCGAACCCGAACTCACCGAACGACGGGACGTGGTCTGGCTGACGCGTCCGTGGGGCGACGGCCCGGCCACCCCACCCGCGCTGCGGGTCGCTCCGATCGGGGTCGGCGGTCTGCTGCGGGAGAAGCTGTTCGGCCCCCGCACGGTGGTCCTGACCTCCGCGACCCTGACGCTGGGCGGGTCCTTCGACACCCTGGGCCGGCAGTGGGGGCTCCCCGCCGGGCCGCGCCCGTCCGCCTCGGTGGACGGCGTGGCCACCGAGGAGGAACCACCCCGGTCCGACGGGCCGGCGTGGAGCGGCCTCGACGTCGGGTCGCCCTTCGACCACCCCCGCAGCGGCATCCTCTACGTCGCCAGGCACCTCCCCAAGCCAGGCCGGGACGGGCTGCCCCCGGAGTACCTGGACGAGCTGGCCGAACTCGTCACCGCCGCCGGCGGCCGCACCCTGGGCCTGTTCTCCTCCACCCGGGCGGCGAAGCAGGCCGCCGAGGTGTTGCGGGAACGGGTCGACGTCCCACTGCTGTGCCAGGGCGACGACAGCACACCCCTGCTCGTCCGCGAGTTCAGCGAGGACCCCGCCGCCTGCCTGTTCGGCACGCTCTCGCTGTGGCAGGGGGTGGACGTGCCGGGGCCGTCCCTGCAACTCGTGGTCATGGACCGCATCCCGTTCCCCCGTCCGGACGACCCGTTGGCCACGGCACGGCAGCGCGCGGTGGCGGCCAGGGGCGGGAACGGGTTCCTCTCCGTCGCGGGTACCCACGCCGCGCTGCTGCTCGCCCAGGGAGCCGGCCGGTTGCTGCGGTCCGTGCACGACCGGGGCGTGGTCGCGGTCCTGGACCCCCGGCTGATGACGGCCGGCTACGGGGGATTCCTGCGGGCGTCCCTGCCACCGTTCTGGCCCACCACCGACCCCGGGGTGGTGCGGGGCGCCCTGGAGCGGCTGCGCCGGGCCGCCGAGGACTGACACCGCGGCGACGTCACCGGACCGCCTCCGGCGGCCGGGTACGGCGCCCGGCCCGGGCCGCGTCAACCGGGGAGGGTTTCCGGGCGGTGGGCTCCGAAGATCTCCGCGAGCAGCTGGTCCGAGCGCCGCAGGGCGTCCCGGTCGTAGGTGCTGGTCGAGGCGAGCAGCTCGTCCGCCCCCGTCACCGCCAGCAGCCGGCCGAGGTGCTCGGCCACCTCGGTCCGGTCGCCGTGGATCGCCCCGGAGCGGGTCTCCTCCAGGTAGCGGCGTTCACGGTCGGTCAGGTCGCGGGCCTGGACGTCGGACACCGGTTCCAGCGGTGGGAACTCGCCACGCGTCCGGGCGGCCGCCATCGCCCACGCCTCCGGCAGCAGCAGGTCGGCGGCCTCCGCCGCCGAGTCGGCGACCATGACGTCCAGGGACACCACGACGTGGGGCCGGGGCTGGCTCGGGGACGGCCGGAACGCTTCCCGGTAGCCGTCCAGGACCGCTCGGGTCCGGCCCGGGTCGCGGTCGATGTCCAGCAGTGGCCCGGCGACCACCACGGGCAGGCCCGCCTCGGCCGCCAGCCCCACCCCGCCGCCGCCGGTGAGCACGAAGAGCGGCACGGTTTCCTCGGGCGCCGGCCGCAGCGTCACCGCGCCCGTCCCGGACAGGTAACCGGCGAGTTCCGCCACGTCGTCGGCGAAGGTGTCGGGGGCGTCCCTGTCCCGCCGCAGGGCCCGCCGGACGGGAGGCGTGAAACCCAGCGAGCGCCCGAGCCCGAGGTCCACCCGGCCCGGGTACAACGCGGAGAGCGTGGAGAACTGCTCGGCCACCACCAGCGGTGGGTGGTTGGGCAGCATCACCCCACCCGCGCCGACCCGGATACGCGAGGTCCTGGCCGCCACCGCACCGACCAGCACGGCCGGGCTCGCCCCGCCACCCCGGGCACGGCGTGGTGTTCGGCCACCCAGAAGCGGTGGTACCCGAACCGCTCCGCCCAGTTCGCGCGCTCCACGGTGTTCCACACCGCCCGCGAGTCGGGCGAGCCCGCGCGCGTGCGGGAGCGGTCCAGCAGGGACAGCCTCACCGTGTCGAACCCCATACCGGGTACAACCCGGGGCGCCGGTGATTCCTGCCGGGTGCTCGTGTCGCCTGGGTCACGTCGAGAGCGGGGAGCGCTCGGCTCGTGGCATCCGGGCTACCCGGCCACGGATGGCGTCGATCCTGGCTGCCATGCTCTCGGCGCTCTCCGGGTCGATCGAGACCCTCCCGGCGGCGGCCTCGGCCCTGAAACGGGCGATGCCGCCCACCATCCTGCCGGTCGCGGCGTCACCGGCGCCGGCTCCACCCGTCTCGACGTGCACGGCGAACCGCCCCCTCCTCAGCACGGTTCGGACCCGATCAACCCAGCATGCCGGCAGGCTCTCCGCCCCGGATTCCCACCGGCGAGGACCTGCCGGCTCCGGGGCTGGCCGAGCCGGCACCTCGGCCGGACGGCACCGGGTCACCGCCACTCGGCGATGACGGTGACCGTGCCCGGCGCGATCTCGGTGAACCCGGCGTCCCGGACCGCCACGACCCCCCGGTCGCGCCAGGCCGACGCCGGGTCCGCGCCCGGTGACACCCGTCGCCAGGTCGCGTGGTCGGCCTGGCGCACCGCGCAGCGGAAGTCCCGGTCCGCCCATTCCCGCAGCCGGGTCGCCCCGCCCGTGTCCTGCTCGGTCAGTGCCGCCAGCAGCATGGAGGCGTGGCCCACCTGGGCCGCCGCCTTGCCGGCCGTCATCGTCGTCTCCGGCGTCAGCCAGAGCACCGGGACTCCGGGTTCCGGCGGGCCGGGTTCGTCGACCGGCACCTCGCTCCCGGAGATCTGGAGGCGGGTCAGTTCCCGTGGCATGTCCGCGACCCGGCTCGGCAGCAGCGCCCTCGCCGACCCGGTGGGCAGTTCCACCGTGTGCCCCGGGAGCTGCTGGACCGCCTGCCAGTGCGCCCCCCTCGCCCGGCGGGACACCTTCCTGATGCGCCCCGACACCCAGGTGGCGACCGCCTCGTGCCACTCCCCGCCCGGCGCGGCGCGATCGTCCAGGGTGACGGCGAGGGCAGCCGAGGCGGCCGCCTCCAGCAGCGCGGTGCGCGTCGGGGGGTCGCCGCGTTCGATGCGCAGCACCACCGGCATCAGGACGACCCGATCGGGGTCCTCCTCCGTGGTGTCTCCGGTCGACTCGGCCGGCAGGCCGAGCCAGTGCGCGTACCTGGCGGCCAGGGGTGCGAGGACGGACATGCCCCAATCCTGCCAACTCACGCCACGTCACCGGTCAGGCGCGTCCGCTCCTCGGCCTAGGGACGCCCGTACCCGGTGCGGCTTGGCGCGGCTGGCAGTAGCGACCCGGCGGGCGGGCCGGCTGGCACCGCCCCCCGGTCGCACGTCCTCGCGGCGGGCCCGGCCGGCTCAGGGCTGGAGCGGGACTCGGCTGAGGACGCCGTCCTCGCTGTCGGCCGCCTCGATCTCCGACCGGGTCACGCCGAGCACGAACAGCACCGCGTCCAGGAACGGCGCGGACAGCGAGGTGTCCGCCACCTCCCGCAGGGCCGGTTTGGCGTTGAAGGCGACCCCGAGGCCGGCCGTCGTGAGCATGTCGATGTCGTTCGCGCCGTCACCGACCGCCACGCACTGCGACAGGGGGACGTCGAACTCGGCGGCGAACCGGCGCAACGCCGCCGCCTTCTCCGCGCGGTCGACGACGGGACCCACCACCCGCCCGGTGAGACGTCCGTCGACCACCTCCAACTGGTTGGCCATGCTGAAGTCCAGGGAGAGGTCGTCGACCAGGTGTGCCACCACCTGGGCGAAGCCACCGGACACCACCCCGCAGCGGTAGCCGAGCCGTTTCAGGGTCCGGACGGTCGTGCGGGCACCGGGTGTCAGTTCGAGGGCGCCGGCGACCTCGTCGAGCACGGACACGGGCAAACCCGCCAACACGGCCACCCTGCGGTGCAGCGACTCGGCGAAGTCCAGTTCGCCCCGCATCGCCGCCTCGGTGACGGCCCGCACCTCCGCCTCCCGACCGGCGTGCGCGGCGAGCATCTCGATGACCTCGCCCTGGATGAGCGTCGAGTCCACGTCGAAGACGACGAGCCGCTTGGCGCGCCGGGCGAGCCCGGTCCGTTCCACGGCGATGTCCACCCCGACCCGCGCGGACACCTCCGTCATCGCCGACAGCAGCCGGGCGTCGGTGTCCTCGCCGGTGTCCTCCGCGCTGACCATCAACTCCAGGCCGGTGACCGGGTAGTCGGCGACGCGGCGGATGGCGTCGATGTTCACGTCCAGCACGGCGAGCGTCCTGGCGACGGAGGTGAAGGCGCGGGCGGACAGCGGGCTGCCCAGCACCACGACGACATGGGTGGAGTCCGGCCCGGTGGCCGTGCTGGCCCGCTCCCCGATGACCACGTCGATGCGCATGCCCACCGACGCCATCGCCTGCTCGACGGCCTCCTGGAGACCCTCGGGGTCGTGCGGCGTGGACACCGACACCCCGAGGACGAGTTGCCCCCTGATGACGACCTGGTCCACGTCGAGCAGGTCCACCCCGTGCCGGGTGAGCGCGGCGAACAGCACGGAGCTGACTCCGGGCCGGTCGGGTCCCGTCACGGTCATCAGCACGGTGGTGTCGGCTGCGCTCACTGCTCCGGTGCTCCTCGTTCGCTCGTCCACCCGCCGGCCGTGCGGGACGGCGGGGACCTCCGGTCCGGCCGGGTCCGGATCGACCGTACTCACCGTCCCGGTCCACGAGAAGAGCCCCGCGCCTCCCTGTGGCGGGAGTCGCGGGGCTCGTCTCGGATGGTGGATCGTGGGTCACTTCTCGCGGGGGTCCTCCGACCGCTCCTCCGGCGGGACCACCTTGTTGGCGGTCCGCTCGGACGGCGCCGCCGGGCCGTCCTCGTGGCGCCCGTGCCTGCCGCCGGTGTGCGCCTCCAACCGCATCCGCTCCAACATGTGCGGGTAGTGCAGCTCGAAGGCGGGCCGCTCGGAGCGGATCCTGGGCAGCTCGGTGAAGTTGTGCCGGGGCGGCGGGCAGCTGGTGGCCCACTCCAGGGAGTTCCCGTAGCCCCACGGGTCGTCCACGGTCACCCGCTCGCCGTACCGGTAGCTCTTGAAGACGTTCCAGATGAACGGCAGCGTCGAGGCACCGAGGATGAACGCCGCGATCGTCGAGATCACGTTGAGCGTGGTGAACCCGTCGGTCGGCAGGTAGTCGGCGTAGCGGCGGGGCATGCCCTCGTTGCCCAGCCAGTGCTGCACCAGGAAGGTGCCGTGGAAGCCGATGAACGTCGTCCAGAAGTGGAACTTCGCCAACCGCTCGTCCATCATCCGGCCCGTCATCTTCGGGAACCAGAAGTAGATGCCGGCGAACACGGCGAAGACGATGGTGCCGTAGAGCACGTAGTGGAAGTGCGCCACCACGAAGTAGCTGTCCGACACGTGGAAGTCGATCGGCGGGGAGGCCAGCAGCACGCCGGACAGACCACCGAAGAGGAAGGTCACCAGGAAGCCGACGCTGAACAGCATCGGGGACTCGAAGGTGAGTTGGCCCTTCCACATGGTGCCGATCCAGTTGAAGAACTTCACACCTGTCGGTACCGCGATGAGGAACGTCGTGAAGGCGAAGAAGGGCAGCAGCACCGCGCCGGTCGCGTACATGTGGTGCGCCCACACCGTCACCGACAGCGCCGCGATGCCCAGGGTCGCGAAGACCAGGCCCTTGTAACCGAACAGCGGCTTGCGGCTGAAGACCGGGAAGATCTCACTGACGATGCCGAAGAACGGCAGGGCGACGATGTAGACCTCGGGGTGGCCGAAGAACCAGAACAGGTGCTGCCACAGGATCACGCCGCCGTTGGCGGGGTCGAAGACGTGCGCGCCGAGGTGCCGGTCCGCCATCAGGCCGAACAGCGCGGCCGTCAGGATCGGGAACGCCATCAGCACCAGCAGGCTGGTGACCAGGATGTTCCACGTGAAGATCGGCATTCGGAACATCGTCATGCCCGGCGCCCGCAGGCACACGATCGTCGTGATCATGTTGACCGCGCCGAGGATGGTGCCCAGACCGCTGACCAGCAGACCCGCGATCCACAGGTCGGCGCCGAGGCCCGGGGAGTGGATGGCGTTGGACAGCGGGGTGTAGGCGAACCAGCCGAAGTCGGCCGCGCCACCCGGCGTCAGGAAGCCCGCGACGACGGTGAGACCGCCGAACAGGTAGAGCCAGTAGGACAGCGAGTTCAACCGGGGGAACGCGACGTCCGGCGAGCCGATCTGGATCGGCATCAGGTAGTTGGCGAAGCCGAACAGCACGGGTGTCGCGAACAGCAGCAGCATGACGGTGCCGTGCATCGTGAACAGCTGGTTGTACTGCTCCTGGGACAGGTACTGCATCCCGGGCAGCGCCAGCTCGGCGCGCATCAGCATCGCCATCGCACCGCCGATCAGGAAGAACCCGAACGCGGTGACCAGGTACATGATGCCCAGCTGCTTGTGATCCGTGGTGCGCATCATCCGGAGCAGGACGGAACCTTTCGGCTCCCTCCGCGCCTTGTACGGGCGCGTGGCTATCGGCTGTGGAGCGACGGCCGTCACGGTGCCTCCTGCACTGGCATGTAGACCCTTCTCACCTGCGCGGGCGACCCACTGACGGGCGCTCACGACACCACGGATCGTAAACCGGAGCCTCGTTCACCTCTCACTTGGGCTGTAGGCGTACTAGACATCGCCAGCCGGTCGGGTACCAGAACCGCAGGTGGCGGGAGGACGTCACCGTTCCGACGGGTGAGGGACGCACCGGATGGCTCGCGGGGCGCGGTCCGTGCCCCGGAGTAGCCGTCGGCGGCGGCACCCACCACGCCGGCGCGGGCGGCGCCCGCGGTCTGGTCGTCGCCCCACGGGGTCGGGTCCGCCGCCCCTAAGGTGGGCGCAGTCAGGGCACGGGAGGTGGAGCGGCCGTGGAGCGACCCAGGGTGGACCTCAACAGCGACCTCGGTGAGGGCTTCGGTGTGTGGCGCCTCGGCGACGACACCGCGCTGCTGGACGTCGTGAGCAGCGCGAACGTCGCATGCGGCTTCCACGCCGGGGACCCCTCCACCATGCGCCGGGTGTGCGCGGCGGCCGCCGACCGGGGCGTGACGATCGGCGCGCAGGTCTCCTACCGGGATCTGGCGGGCTTCGGGCGCCGCTTCGTCGACGTCGAACCCCGGGAACTCGCCGACGAGGTCGTCTACCAGCTCGCGGCCCTCGACGGGTTCGCTCGGATCGCCGGAAGCCGCGTCCGCTACGTCAAACCGCACGGCGCGCTCTACAACGCGGTGGTGACCCACACCGGGCAGGCGGAGGCGCTGGTCGCGGCCGTGCGGGACTACGACCCGGACCTGGCCGCCCTGGGGCTGCCCGGCTCGGAGTGGTTGCGCCTCGCCGAGGAGGCGGGGCTGCGCACGGTGCGGGAGGCCTTCGCCGACCGCGCCTACCGCCCGGACGGCTCGCTGGTCCCGCGTCGCGAACCCGGTGCGGTGGTGCGGGACGGGGACGAGGTCGTCCACCGCGGCCTGCGGATGGTCACCGAGGGCGTGGTCCGGGCCGTGGACGGCACCGACGTGGCGGTACGTCCCGCCTCGCTGTGCGTGCACGGGGACACTCCCGGCGCGGTGGCGTTGGCGGTGCGCGTCCGGGACGCCCTGCGGGACGCCGGGGTCGAGGTCCGCGCGTTCGGCTGACCGGCGGCACGCTGGCCCGCCGCCCGGCCCTGGGCCGACGTGCGGCCGGTGTGCCCGACCGACGGTCCCACCCGCGCGGAACCCGTCCGCGGGACCACCCGGTGGCGGGGCGCCGCCCCACCCACGCCTGCCCGCACGACGCGCTGAGCGCGCCCCGTCACCCGGCACAGCCAGGACCCGCTTCCGTTGTGCGGCCGCACGACCTTCGGCCCCGGGCCGCGCCCTCCCACTGGCGGGGGACTCGTCGGAGGCGACGGCGAGCGCGACATGGGGGACGATGGGAACGGACACCCAGCGACGACGCCGAGCCGGGAACGTGGTCCCGGTCCTCGCGGACGAACGGGAGGGGCCATGCCACCATCCCCCACGTCGACGGCACGAGATCTGGTGCGCGCCACCCGGGCGGTGGGTGACAGGGCGTTCCTCGTGGAGGTCGACTCGCTCGACGAGGTGGAACGGCTACGGCGGGCACTCGCCGACCGCCCGCTCACCGGGGTGACCGAGTACGTCCCGGCGGCGCGCACCCTGCTGCTCCGCTACGCCGACGCGGGCACCGACCGGGCGGCCCTGCTGTCCGAACTCGACGAGATCGAGGTTCCCGCGCCCTCCCCGGCCAGCGAGGGCGAGGGACTGCGGGTGCCCGTCCGGTACGACGGCGCCGACCTCGACGAGGTGGCGGAACTGACCGGTCTCACCAGCGCGGAGGTCGTCGCCAGGCACACCGCCGCCCGCTACCGCGTCGCGTTCTGCGGCTTCGCCCCCGGTTTCGGCTACCTGATCGGCGGCGACCCGGTGCTGCGCGTGCCCCGGCTGCCCTCACCCCGCGTCCGGGTTCCCGCCGGAGCGGTGGCGGTGGCCGACGAGTTCTCCGCCGTCTACCCGAGGGAGTCCCCCGGTGGTTGGCGGCTGCTCGGCCACACCCAGCTGCCCCTGTGGGACGCGCGGCGCGACCCGCCGGCCCTGCTGACGCCGGGCACGGTGGTCCGCTTCGAGGAGGTGGCGTCGTGACCGCACCGGAGTTCGGTCGTGGGAGTCCCACCACCGAGGACACCGGGGAGGGGGCGGTGCCGGTCCCACGCGTCCCCGCGTCCCGGCGAGGGGAGACCGAGGCCGCCGGGTTCGACGTCCTGGTGGCCGGCCCGTTGACGACCGTGCAGGACCAGGGCCGCCCCGGCTACGCGGCGATGGGCGTTCCCCGGTCCGGTGCCGCCGACCCGCCGAGCCTGGAGCTGGCGAACCGGCTGGTCGGCAACCCCGGGTCGGCGGCCGCGCTCGAACTGACCTTCGGCGGCCTGGCGGTGCGGTTCCGCCAGGCGGGGCTGGTCGCGCTGACCGGCGCGTCCTGCCCGATGTGGCTGGACGGCAGGCCCGTCGGCATCCACTGCGCGGTTCCGGTGCTCGCCGGGCAGGTGCTCAGGGTGGGCGCCCCGGTGGCGGGCCTGCGCGCTTACCTGGCCGTGCGGGGAGGGGTGGCCGTCGAACCGGTGCTCGGCTCCCGGTCCACCGACCTGCTCTCCGGGCTGGGGCCACCGCCCCTCTCGACGGGCCAGGTCCTGCCGGTGGGCAGTGCGGGCGGCTCCTGGCCGGCCGACGTCGTCGCCCCGGTGCGGTGGCTGCCGTCGCCGGCGGACCTCGTCGTCCTCCGGGTGAGGCTCGGCCCCCGAGACGACTGGTTCCCGCCCGAGGCGCTCACGCGCCTGGCGCACGAGGAGTTCCGGGTCACCGGGGAGTCCGACCGGGTCGGCATGCGCCTGTCCGGCCCAGAACTACGGCGCTCCGACGGTCGCGAACTGCCGTCCGAGGGCATGGTGGCGGGAGCGGTCCAGGTTCCTCCCGACGGCCACCCCGTGCTGTTCCTGGCCGACCACCCGGTGACCGGCGGCTATCCGGTGGTCGCGGTCGTCGTGTCCGAGGACGTGCCGCTGGCCGCGCAGTGCGTTCCCGGTCAACGGGTGCGGTTCCGACCGGTCCGCTGACCGGGCCGGCCCCGCCCCGCCTCCCTCCCCACCGCCCCGGCCCACGACCGGGCGCGGTCGTCCTCGCCGTCCCGCCCAGTCGTCGAACCCGCCGGGTCTCCCGGAGCAGCGCCCGTTCCACGCCCCATAGCCCTGGCCGTCCCGCGCCGCCACCGGACACCGGTGGTTGTCACCGATCAGGTGGCTGGCCGCCCGGATCGGTCCTCCCGATCACTCCGTGATCGACGAGGGGCCGTGCCCACCGCTTCGGGGGCGGCGAACACCGGGACCGAGGAGACGAACGACACATGACGCTGCGGCGGTGGTTGCTGGTCGGGTCCACCCTGTTCTTCGTGTTCGGGGTGGTCGCCGGCATCACGTGGACCGACCCGGACGAGCGTTCCCGGGGAACGAACACCCCGCCGGCCGGCCGGCGCATTCCGACGGCGGCCGATCCGAGCGGCGACCCGGGGGCGCTCCCCGACGAGCGACCGGAGACGCTCTCCTCGGGGAGCGCCGGGTGGCCGCGGCCGCTGGCCCCCGCCGAGCGGGCGCCCCAGCTCGTCCTGCTCGCGGCCGAGGGCACCCCCTCGCCGGCGGAGTGGCGGCGGATGACCGAGGTGGCGACCACCACGGGTGCCGGTCTCACCGTGTTCCTCCCCGCCTCGGCGATCGACGACGCGCACGCGGAGCGGCGCGCGGGTAGGGCGCCGAGCAGCGACTCCCCGGTGTTCCGCGCGCTGGGTGAGGGACACGAGGTGGGGCTGCTGGTGCGGGGCGCGGACTGCGCGAGCCCCCGGCACCCCGCCAACCCGGAGGCGACGATCCGGCGCGCCGTCTCCCAACTCGCCGAACTCGGCGGGCAGGACTCGCCGTTGCCCGCGCGCACCGGTGTCCTCCTGCGGTGCGCGGAGGCGACCTCGCCCACCCCGGGACTACCGGCCCGGGTCGACTACACCATCTGGGGCCGCACGTCGCTCCCCCAGTGGCCGGAACGGGAGGACGGACGTTGGGTGCTGCGGGCCCTCGACCTCGGCCACGACGGAGACGCCGACGGCGCGACCGGGGCCCGTCCGAACAGCGCGACCGCCCCCGTGGCCACCGTGCCGGCCCGAACCCGCATCAGGGACCTGCACGACTCGACCCGGGGCTCCAACCGGGCGCCCCTCGTCCTGACGACGCGGTCCACGCGGTGGTCGGACGAGCTGTTCGTCTCCGCTCTGCGGGAGGAACTGCTCGGTGTCTGCCCGGCCGAGGAGACGGTGTGCGCCACCCACGCCCAGGCCGTGGAATGGCTGGACCTCCAGAACCGGGACACCCTGCTGGCCTACCAGCGGATGGTCGTCCCGCACGCCGACCAGGCACCGGGGACGCCTGCCGGGGACGAGGCGGAGGACCGAGGGCGTCCCGGCGGAGCGGGAACCTGGTGAGGCGGGTGCGGCCACGAGTGTCATCGGCCGCACCCGCCGTGGACGCCGACGGTCGCGGATCGGCTCCCAGTGTCACGCGACCCGGCGCCGGCCCCGTCAGGCCGCGTAACGCGGTGCGGGGAGCTCGCCCACCAGCGTGCCCGGCTGGTCCTCGCCGATCACTCCGATGACCTGCGTCGGCCAGTCCGAACCCCGGTGGGACCGAACCGCCGGCCGCACCCGAACCTCACTCGCCCGACAGGAATCACAGCACGCGCATTCGTAACGACGAAGGGTGGCGCTCGCGAAACGCGCCACGGAAACCACCGCGAACTCGTGGCTCCCGACCACGCAGGAACAACCGTTCCCCAGGACAGCGCGATCACGCGCCGAGCGGACTTCATCGCCCAAGGTAACGTCCATGCCCTCTCCTACCGGTCCCGGAGGACCGAAATCGTGACGTCGCCGCCCGGACGTGCCGCGAGAACGGCACACGGAGCGGTCTCACCGCCCCGCCGCGCGGAGACCTGGAATGGAAACTTCCCCTCAACGCCCTGACCAGAGCACCTGGCGAGCGATTCGACGGTTCACCGGAGCCGCGCCGGGCCACCACACCACCGAACAAAGAGGACTCCGCCGCAGAATATCCCACCAACCAAGAAGCACACAAGACATCGGGAATCACTTGCGTTCACATCTACTTCACGTCGACGAACCAAGCACGTGACCTGCGCAATTCGAAGGAAACCGCGCGGACAAGCCCGACCACAACCCGCATCCGCGCCGAGGTTCCCGTTCTCGACCTCCGCCACCGAAGGGCGAACCCCAGAAAACGAGAAAACCAGGTGATTCACTTCACAACGGAGCAACAATCGGGCTCGACGCTTATCGGGGGACGAATCCACTGCGGACGGCGATCACCCTGTTCCGCTCCGTTCCCGAGAAGCCCGAGGGGCACCGACGCGAAGGTGCTCCGGACCGCGACCGCGACCGTCCCGATCTGGGACAGGACCCGGGAACGCGACCCCGACACTCCTGACTCCCGAACGGGCCACCGGCTCCCGGAGAGGACACCGCGCCGGCGACGGCACGGAGCCTCGGATCAGCGCCCCCGGACGGCGCCCCGGAGCGCCCACCTCGCCGACGGGAGGGCGGTCACCGCGGGTGGTAGACCGAGAGCGCCACCGCGCCGGTGACCGCCACCACCTCGGGCCGTCCCGCCAACCACGACGAGACCTCCACCTCCTGGACGTGGTGGGCGCTCGGCCCCATGCCCACCAGCCGCCGCACGTCCGCGTGACCGAGGGCCAGCCCGAACTCCACCTGCTCGCGCTCCACCAACCGGAAGTGGGCGCCGAGCTGGTCGTCCATCCGCTCCTGCTTCCTGCTGTCCACCCCGACCAACCCCAACGGCCCCACCAGCTCGGCGAGGTGGTGGTCCTCGGGCGTGACCACCAGCAACACGCCGTCCGCCGCCAGCACCCGGCGCATCTCCGCCGGGTTCCTCGGCGCGAACACGTCCAGCACCAGGTCGACCGCGTGGTCCCGCACCGGCAACCCCGCCCAGGCGTCGGCGACCACCGCGCCGGCCCTCGGGTGGCAGCGGGCCGCGCGCCGCGCCGCGTACCTGGACACGTCCACCGCGACGCCCCGGGAGCCGGCCAGCCGATCGAGGACACCCGCCAGGTAGTAGCCGGTCCCCGCGCCCACCTCCACGACGCACGTGCCGTCGCGCCCCGGCTCGACGGCTGATCCGGCGGCGGTGGCGACCAGGTCGCGGATCGGCGCGTAGTGGCCAGCGGTGAGGAAGTCCGCCCGGTCGGCGACCATGCCCGCGGTGTCCCCACCGTGCCCGGAGTGGCGTCCGGTCAGCAGGCTCACGTAGCCCTGCCGGGCCACGTCGAAGTGGTGCCCCTCCTCGCAGCGCAGCCCCGACCGGGTCGTTGAACAGGCCCGATGGCAGTGCGGGCAGGCCAGGACATCCACGACGTCGGAAAGCACGGGACGGGAACCTTCGGGGACTGGGGGACGGTGACTCGCGCCGCTCAGCCTAGGCAGCGGCGGCACCACCCCCGTGACGGGCACCCGGGCGGCTCGCGGTGGCTCGCCTCACAACCGGTTCTGGGAAGCGGGCGATCTCGTGCACGGTTGGGCAGAGGGTGCCTCAGGGTCGAGGTCCCGCACTCGGAAGTCCTCCCCTCCCCGGGTGACCTCCCCACCGCGCCGGTCACCCACGTCGTCACCCGCACGACGGGCCACCACTCGCCTCACCACCGATCTGGAGAAGTCGTGCCACTCGCCCTCCTCGCCCTGGCCGTCGGCGCCTTCGGCCTGGGCACCACGGAGTTCGTCATGATGGGCCTGCTGCCGGAGATCGCCGCCGGCAACGAGGTGTCCATCCCCACGGCGGGCCACCTGATCTCCGGCTACGCCCTCGGGGTCGTGATCGGCGCGCCCGCGCTCACCGCCGTGGGCGCCCGCCTGCCCAGGAAGACGATGCTGCTCGGCACGATGGCGTTGTTCACCGCGTCGAACCTGGTATCGGCGCTGGCCCCCAACCACGAGACCCTGCTCGCCACCCGGGTCCTCGCCGGGCTGCCCCACGGGACGTTCTTCGGAGTGGGCGCCGTCGTCGCGGCCAGCCTGGTCGCCCGCGAACACCGGGCGAAGGCGGTCTCCATGATGTTCGCCGGGCTCACCCTCGCGAACGTCGTCGGCGTGCCACTCGGCACCCTGCTCGGGCAGCAGGTCGGTTGGCGGTGGACCTTCGTCATGGTCGGCCTGGTGGGCGCGGCGGCGCTGGTCAGCGTCGCGGCCCTGGTCCCCCGGCAGCCCGCGCCACGGGACGCGGGCATGCGCCGGGAGCTCGGGGCGTTCCGCCGGCCCCAGGTGTGGCTGGCGCTGGGCATCGTCACCTTCGGCTTCGGCGGGACCTTCGCCTGCTTCAGCTACATCACCCCGATGATGACCGACGTCGCCGGTTACGACGCCGGCAGCGTGACCTGGCTGCTGGCGTTGTTCGGCGTCGGCATGACGATCGGCAACCTGCTGGGCGGCCGGCTCGCCGACCGGGCGTTGATGCCCAGCCTGTACGGGTTCCTCGCCGGCCTGGCCCTCATGCTGGGCCTGTTCGCCTTCACCGCGCACGACAAGGTGCTCGCCGCCGTCACGATCTTCCTGATCGGCGTGACCGGCTTCGCCGCCGGTCCGACGGTGCAGACGCTGATCCTGGACCGGGCGGAGGGCGCGCCGAGCCTGGCGGCCGCCAGCATCCAGTCCGCGTTCAACATCGCCAACGCGATCGGCGCCTACCTGGGTGGGCTGGTCATCAGCGCTGGGCTGGGCCTCACCGCTCCGAACCTCGTCGGCGCGGGGCTGGCCGTGGTGGGCCTGGGCATCGCGGTCGTCTCCGGGGTGTTGGCCCGCCGGAAGAACGCGCGCGAGGGCGGCGGACCGACCCCCTCCGAGGGTGATGGCTCCACGGGTGCCGAGCTGCCGGCCGCCCCGGCTGGCGGGTTCGGGGAGCGGGCCACCTCCCCGATCGGCCGCTGAGCGACCCCCGGGGCACCACCCGCCCGCCGGCGGCCCCCAAGAGGGGAGGACCCCACCTCGGGCGGCGCCGAGGGAGGCGGCGGCCGGGCCCGGGCTGGGAGGAAGGCGGCGAGCCCGGCAACCGCACGTGTCCGGGCCCCGCAGCGGGCGCCCCTTGGCCCCAGGACCGGCCCGCACGCCGGACCGTCCTCGTTCCCGCAGCTCAGGGCGGTTCTCCCCCAGCTCGACGACGCCGAGGCACCCCCCTGCGCACACCCCTCCAGGGGTGTTGTACTGTATCCCTGCGAGCGAACGGAGGCGGTCCTCCGGGAGCGAGCGACACGGGGCTGTGGCGCAGCTGGTAGCGCATCACACTGGCAGTGTGAGGGTCAGGGGTTCGAGTCCCCTCAGCTCCACCACCATCGAAACCCTTCTGATCGGGATCACCATCCAGGTCAGGAGGGTTTTTCGTGGTTCGCGGACAGTTGCCGTTGACATTGACCCGCTGGCGCTGGGTCGGTCCAGCCGGTGCGGATGGCGCCCGTCCGGGTCCTCACCGGCCGCCGTCCTGAAGGACCGCGACATCGTTCCGGCCGCGACGTCGACGAGGATGCTGACCACCGTCTCACTAACGACCGTCAGGGTCAGTCCGCGTCGAGAGGATGGTGACGTGTCCGGTGCGCACCAGTTCCTGGTCCTGGCGGATGCGGACGCGGATCGACTCAGTCATCCGCCACCACCCGGCGGGATCAGGGCGTGGACGCGGAACCCGCCGTCCGACCCGGGACCGGCCACCAAGTCGCCAACGGGTGCGCTGGAGGAACGGGTTCGGCCTCGGTGACCCCGCGCCACGGCGCCCGCC
Source organism: Actinoalloteichus caeruleus DSM 43889 (assembly GCF_000429185.2). Classification (GTDB taxonomy): domain Bacteria; phylum Actinomycetota; class Actinomycetes; order Mycobacteriales; family Pseudonocardiaceae; genus Actinoalloteichus_B; species Actinoalloteichus_B caeruleus. The sequence continues at coordinate 3,199,797 of NZ_AUBJ02000001.1, forward strand.
CGCGGCTAGCCCGCCCTGACGTGACGGGACGCGGACGACGGGCATGCGGGTGCTCTCCCAGCTAGGAGGGGCCGTGCCGCCGGGCCAGCTCCACCAGACGTTCGGCCCCCGCCGTCCAGTCGTCGCCGTGCCCAACCAGCACGGTCCGCGCGCTGGTCTCGGCTATCGCGTCCAACGACTCCAGCGCGCGTTCGGGGTCGACGGTGGCGGCCCCGGAGACGATCTGCGGGCCCGTCGTACCCCGGTACGGGTTGAGGGTCACCACCGCGTCACCGGCGATGACCGCGTCTCGCTCGGGGAAGTGGAACGCGCAGTGGCCCAAGGTGTGGCCGGGGGTGTACAACACCCGAGGGCCTCCCGGGACCACCAGCTCGGTGTCCCGGATGCGGTGCACCTCCTCCACCGGTTTCGGCCACCACGCGCGGTTCCTCACGAATCCGGCGACCAGCGGCGCCGCCCTGAGCTGGGTGGCCAGGTACCAGCTGAGCGGCCGGGATCGGCCGTACTGGCGGGGGTGCCGGGTCAGCGGGACGTCGTTGTCGTGGACGAGGACGGGAACCCCCAGCTCGGACCGCATCCGCTCGGCGAAGCCGAGGTGGTCGAAATGCCCGTGGGTCAGCACCAGCGCCTCGACGTCCTGGAGACGCCTGCCCAGGTCGGCCAGCGCCTGCCGCAGTGGTTCCCACGAGGTCGGGAGCCCGGCGTCGACGACGGTGAGGCCGTCGTCATCCTCCACGATGAACCAGTTGGTGTGGGCGTGCTCCACGCGGTGGATACCGTCCGCGACGTTCCTGCGCAACATGTCGCTCTCCTGGGTCGGGGCTCGCGTCGGTCCTCACGGCGCCGGATCACGGCCGGGGGCGAGCCACGCCGGCCGCTCTCGCCGTGAACCCATGCACGGGGGCTACCCGAGGACTCCCACCACATTCCGGGCTCGCGGAACCGGCGGAGGCGAGGCGCATGCCAGGAAGGACCTCGCTCTCCCGTCGCGCCTCACGTCGACGCCGCCCTCCGCCACCCCGAGGAGGGAGTGCGACGCGCGGTCGTCCGTGGCGAGTCCGACGTGCCCAGGGCGGGGCAGCCGCTGCTGGTCCGCCACGGAGGCCGGTCGGGGGGGCCCGCGGCGCGAGGTCGGGCGGGGTGATGTCGATGTCCTGTGAGCGGACGCGGGATGTCGTCCCCGCATGGCCGTGAGGCGGGGCCGTATCCGCCCTGCCTTTCCGGCGTGGCGACCCCTGTCATGGCGCGGCCCCTCTGGATCGGGAGGTGACCCCGAGGGGCGGCTGCCAGGCCAGGAGGCCTGATCAGCTGGTCGGCCGTGGGTTGGTCGGGCCGTGGCGGCCGGCCCAGTGGCGCGAACGCACTCGGCGAAGCCCGGACCACCGCTCACCCCGGCTGCCCTGGCTCGGTTCCCGACGTCGCCCGCTCCCGGAGGAGTTCCAGCCGCCGGTCCCAGGCCGCGGCCATCAGGCCCAGCTGGTTGGCAGCGGCACCGAGCCGTGTTCCCACCGCCCTGTACCGCAACTCCCGACCGTGTCGCTCCCGCTCGACCAGGCCGGCTCCCCGAAGGATCTCCAGGTGGCGGGAGATCGCCTGCCGGGTGACGGGCAAGCCCTCGGCGAGGGCGGAGGCGGAGGCGGCACCGGCCTCCAGCCTGCGGAGGATCGCCCACCGCGTGTCGTCCCCAAGAGCGGAACAGATCTCCACGACCGTCCGGTCGGGCCCGTTCACCGCGCCGTCCGTCCGACGTGCCGGTGGAGCGCCGCGAGTTCCTGCCGCCAGCCCTCGGTGTTGTCGTCGAGCATCCTGCGCCGGAGCAGTGCGGTCTCGTCCAGCTCCGCGAAGCCGCTCTCCACCACCCGCAGCCGGACCGAGGAGGTACCGACGGGTCGGAGGAGGAACTCGACGAGCGTCGAGTTCCCAGGCCCGAGGGCGGCGACGCGCCCAGCCTCCGAAGGGCCGCCGTACCAGCGGAAGGCGATGTACTCGTGGGGACGGCTGTCGACGGTCTCCACGGCGAAGACGCCGTGCTCCGGGTCGCGGACCAGGACCCGGGCGTCTCCGTCGGCCCGGAGCTCGTGCGGGGTGATCTCGCCGCCGTTGATCCACCAGCCCGGTTCGGACACCAGGTCCCAGACCACTCGAGGTGAGGCCTCGATGAGGATGTCCCGCTCGATCCGGTCCTCGTTCCCATCCCGCGACATGCAACCAGTCTATTGCATGAACGCTGGATTTAGTGCAATCATCCTGTTGCACTTCACTCCAGGAGGTACCAATGCCCAGTCCCCGGTTCCGCGGTGGCCCCAACATCGCCATGAAACTGCCCGCCGCGCGCTTCGACGACACGGTCGCCTTCTACCGGGACGTGCTCGGTCTCCACGTCACCGAGGAACCATCGGCGGCGACCGGGATGGTCTCGCGCTCGGTGCGGGTGGATTCGACGCCTACACCCTGTGGCTCGACCGGGTGGACAACTACGCGCACTCCGACATCTGGCTGGAGCTGACCACCGACGACCTCGACGACGCCGTCCGACACCTCGCGGCGCACGGCGTCGGCACCAACGACGAGCTGGAGGAGCTACCGCCGGGAAGCCGAGCCCACTGGGTGTGCGCTCCGACCGGGGTGCCGCACATCCTGCACCCGCACACGTCATGACCAACCGCCGCGCCACCTCGGCCAGCCAGCGCACTGCGTGACGGGCCGGGTCCGACGGCCCGGCGGGCTCGTGGGCTGCCGCCGCCCCGGGACGGAGGGCCTCAAGCCCTCGCCCACGCCCCCTCCTCCGGAGGCGCGGCGCGGCCCGCCGCCCCACCCGAGCGGAAGCCCCGGTGGTGGCCGGTGGCCCACCCGGCACCCGCGTCAGCCCACGACGACCGGGGACGCCGACCTTCCGGGCCCCTCCTCGGCCGCTGTCGCCGCCCGAGCTCCCGCTGGGGCGACCGTGAAGGCGGTGCGCAGCAACCGCGCCAGGGTGACCAGCTGGTCGCCACCCCGATCACGGCGCCACACCAACCCGAGCTGGGAGGACGCCTCCATGCCCGTCACCGGCAGGAAGCGAACGTCCCGGCGCGCCGCGCGGTCCGCGAGCGGACGGCAGACCAGCATCACGTGCTCTCCGCCGGCGACCGTCGCGAGACCCTCGTGGATGGTGGAGATGGCTACGGACGAGGAGATCGGCAGGCCCGCCGGCGTCGCGCGCGGCACCCTCGCGGCCATCCAGTAGTCGGGTGCGTCGCCGAGGGGGCGGACGACGTCCCACTCCGCCAGCTCCTCGACCGTGACCGACGTCCGGCGGGCCAGCGGGTGGTTCGTCGAGACCGCCAGCAGCCGGTCCTGCGGGGGGAACCGGTACCCGACGGTGAGCGCGGCCTCGTGGCATGGCAGCTCCACCACCGCCGCGTCGACCCGACCCTCCACAACGGCGGTGAAGGGCGAACCCAGCGGTACCTCGCTCAGCGCCATCGACACCCCGTGCTCGGCGCGCAGCGACCGGAAGGCCTCGGTGATCTCCTCATAGACGTCGCCGTGGAAGCCCACTCGCAGCTCACGCAGCTCACGCCTCCGCGCGCGATCACGCGCTCGGGAGAAGACGGCCGTCAGTTCCTCGTAGGCGGGACGCACCTCGTCCACGAACTGGACCCCGAACCTCGTCAGCGCGACCCGCCGGCTGGTGCGCTCGACCAGCCGGACCCCGAGCCGCCGTTCGAGTTCGGCGACGAGCTGGCTGACCCGGCTCTGCGAGTACCCGAGCCGCTCGGCGGTGCGGCCGAAGTGCAGCTCCTCCGCCAGCGTGAGCAGGCACTCGATCTGGTGCAGGTTGGCCTGGTGCACGGCACCCCCCTCCGACCACGTTCGATCAGCTGAGCTTATCGATCGGCGAGGAGATCGCCGTTGTTCGGCTGCCGTCCCGTTGCTTGCCTGGGGAGCATGAGTTCCTCCGCTTCCGCCGGGACCGGCTCCCACCACACGACCGCCTGGCAGTGGGTGGCGCTGGCCGTCCTGTCCCTGTCCACCTTCGTGGTCGTCACCTCGGAGATGCTGCCCGTGGGCGTGCTGACGCCCATGGCCGAGGGCTTGGGGGTCAGCTCGGGAACGGCCGGGTTCAGCCTGACGATCACCGGCCTGGTCACGGCGGTCACCGCGCCGGTGGTGCCCCGCGTGCTGGGTGGGGTGGACCGGCGGTGGGTCCTCGCGGTGTCGATGGTCGTGCTGGCGGCCGGGAACGCGCTCACCGCGGTCGCGGACGGGTTCGGGCTTCTCGTGGTCTCCCGCGTCATCCTCGGTCTGGGGATGGGAGCGGTGTGGGGGCTGGCGGCGGCGGTGGCCCCGCGCCTGGTCGGGCCCGTCATGCGGCGCTGGCGGTGTCCTGCGCCGTCAGCGGGGTCGCGGCAGCCTCGGTGGCCGGCGTGCCCGCCGGCACCGTCATCGGCGACGCCTTCGGGTGGCGGGCGGCGTTCGTCGCGCTGGCCGTGAGCGCCGTCGTCCTGGCCGCCGCCCTGCTGGTCACGCTGCCCCGGTTGCCCAGGCCTCGGACCGAGCCGGCCGTTGGGGTGCCGGCCGGCCGGTCACCACTGGCTTCGAGGGCGGTCGTCGGCGGACTGGCCGTGGTCGTCGTCCTGGTCACCGCCCACTTCGCCGCCTACACCTACGTGCGCCCCACCCTCGAGGGGCACGGGATGACGGCCGGCGGGATCGCCGTGGCGCTCCTCGTCTACGGGGTGTTCGGACTGGTGGGGAACTTCGCGGCCGGGGCCCTCGCGGCGCGGCGGCCGCGCGCGACCGTGCTGCTCCTGGCCGGCGGCATCGCCGCCTCCGTCGCCCTGCTCGCGCTGTCGGCGGGCCTGACCGGGGTCGCCGGGGTGGCGATGGGCCTGTGGGGCCTGGCCTACGGTGGTCTCTCGGTCGCCGGCCAGCTCTGGATGCAGCGGTCGGCTCCCGACCGCGTCGAGGAGGTGACCGGCCTCTACGTGGGCCTGTTCACGGCCGCCATCGCGCTCGGCGCCCTCCTCGGGGGAGGCCTGGTCGGAGCCGTCGGCATCGTGCCGCTGCTGTGGAGCGCGTCCTGCCTCGCCCTCGCCGCCCTCGCCATCGGCCTGGCGGGACCCCGCGCCGTTCCTCCCTCCGGGAGCGGGACCGACGGGAACGGCTCCCGGATGCCGGCCGAGCTGGCGAACCACCCCGGCACCACGGGTTCGCGCACCTGAACTCCCCGGCCACGAGTGCCCCGCCGGCCGGCACAGACCAGGACCCAGCGACGAGGGCGAGCCCGACCAGCGGAGCGCGTCCCGCCTCCCAGGGCACGGGCGGTGGTCACGGCGGAGAGCCCCCTCGGCGCCCTCGCCAGCGGACCGGGAGGGTGGGGTCAACCGGCGTGACCGGGGGCGCAGTGGCTTCGGCTCGCTCGGAGGCCGTCGGCGAGCGTCTCCTGGTTGAGCATGGCCAGCACCGCGCCTTCGGCTCGTGCGGTGAGGTCCTCGAAGTAGGCGGAGGCGTGCGCGGCACCGACGCACCCGCTCTCGACCTCCGGCCGGCACACCCACAACGGCTTGTCCCCGACTGCACAGCGGTAGATCTCGGCCAGCGTGATGGCCTCGGCCGGTCGCGCCAGTCGGGTGCCGCCGGCCCGCCCCTTGATCGACTCGACCAGACCAGCGTGCCCCAGGGGGACGAGGAGCTTGCGGACCAGGCTGGGGTTGGCGCCGACGCGCTCGGCGAGCTGGCCGCTGCTCACGACCGGCGCGCCCTCCTCCTCGGCGATGGCCAGGAAGAACATGACGGCCAGCGCACTGGAGAACCTGATGTCCAGCACCGTCGCACCTCCCCGTTCGTCCCCGCAGCCTACTCGGACACCACATGCCGAGCCGAAAACGTCACAGACACAGTTGCGTTTTCTGGCAGAAACTGTATCTTTCAAAGGAGCAATTCGTCGACCTCCCGGGAGTCCAGCCCCATGTCCACTCGCGTCGCCCAGGCCCTCGCCCGCCCGCTGACCCTGGGTTCGGCGGAACTGCCGAACCGCCTCGTCATGGCCCCGATGACCAGGGCTTTCTCACCGGGAGGCGTCCCAGGAACGGATGTCGCCGACTACTACGCCCGCCGGGCCGCGGCCGGCACCGGGCTGATCATCACCGAGGGCACCTACATCGACCACCCCTCGGCCGGGGACGTGGAGAGCGTGCCCCGCTTCCACGGCGAGGCGCCGCTCGCCGGCTGGCGCCACGTCGTCGAGGCGGTGCACGCCGCCGGCGGCCGGATCATGCCCCAGCTGTGGCACGTGGGCATCCAACGCCCCGCCGGCAACCCGCCCTTCCCGGAGGCCCCCTCGGTCGGCCCGTCCGGGATCGCGCTGGACGGCACCGAGGGAGCCGGTGAGGCCCTCTCCCCCACCGAGATCGACCGCGTCATCACCGCGTTCGCCGAAGCGGCCCACCAGGCCGAACGCATCGGTTTCGACGGGATCGAGCTGCACGGCGCGCACGGCTACCTGATCGACCAGTTCCTCTGGGAGCGCACCAACCGGAGGACCGACGGCTACGGCGGCGACCTCGTCGCCCGCACCCGCTTCGCCACCGACATCATCACCGCCGTGCGCGAACGCGTCGCTCCCGACTTCCCCGTCGTCCTCCGCTTCTCGCAGTGGAAGGCGGACAACTACGACGCGCGACTGGCCGAGACCCCCGACGAGCTCCAGCGGCTGCTCACCCCGCTGTCCGAGGCGGGCGTGACCGCCTTCCACGCGTCCACCCGCCGCTTCTGGGAGCCAGAGTTCCCCGACTCGGGTGTCGACCTGAACCTGGCCGGGTGGACCCGCAAGCTGACCGGGAAGCCCGTGATCACCGTCGGGTCGGTCGGCCTCGACTCCGTCTTCGAACCCGCCGCCCTCTTCGCGGGTCAGGGCGCCGGCGTGGAGAGCGTCAACCGGCTGCTGGACCGGCTGGAGCGTGACGAGTTCGACCTCGTCGCCGTCGGCCGCGCGCTGCTGGCCGACCCCGAGTGGGCGCGCAAGGTCCTGGAGGGACGCGAGGAGGAGCTCACCCCCTTCAGCGCGGACGCCCTGGGCACCCTGCGCTGACCGGTTCCCCGAACGCCGTCGTCGCCCCTGGCCGGCCCGAACGGTTCGGTTCGCGCCGATACCGGTCCCGTCGGGCCAGGCGGTGGGAAGGGGCGACGACGGCCCGGCCGGTAGCACGCCGTCGGCGGGACGCCGCCGGGATGGCACGGAACGCCGGCAGGGGTGACGCCGGCACCAGGGGGCAGCCCTCCTCGTCCGGCCGACACACCGGTCGGCCGTTCAGCGGGCCAGCAGGGCGCGCAGCGCGTGGACGACCTCGCCGGGCGACTCCTCGGCCATGAAGTGCCCGGCGGACACCGTCGAGTGGGCGAGGTCGGGGGCCCACCGTCGCCACACCTCGCCGGCGTCGTAGCCGAGCGCGGCGCCCCAGTCCTGCTGGAGGACGGAGACGGGCATCCGCAGCTCGTTGCCGGCCAGCCGGTCCGCCTCGTCGTGCTCGATGTCGACGGTGGCCGAGGCCCGGTAGTCGGCCACGATGGAGGGAACCGCCTCCCGGGAGGCCCGCAGGTAGGCGGCCCGCACCTCCGCCGGGACGGCGTCCGGGTCCTGGCCCCACACGTCGAGGAAGTGGCCGAAGAAGGCGTCCGGCGCCGCCCCGATCAGGGCCTCCGGCAGCCCGGGCGGCTGGGCCATCAGGTAGAGGTGGAATCCGACGGCGGCGCTGACTCCACGCAGCACGTCCCAGGTGTCGAGGGTGGGGACGACGTCCAGCGCCGCCAGGTGGGTGACGGCGTCGGGGTGGTCGAGTCCCGCGCGGAACGCCACCAGCGCGCCCCGGTCGTGGCCGGCCAGCGCGAAGCGTTCGTGCCCGAACGCGTGCGCGAGGGTGACGACGTCCTCGGCCATGCGTCGCTTCGCGTAGGTGGTCCCGTCCGTGTCGGCGGGCTTGTCGCTGGCCCCGTAGCCCCGCAGGTCGGGGCAGAGGACGGTGTGGTCGGTGGCCAGGTCGGCGGCCACGTGCCGCCACATGAGGTGGGTCTGGGGGAAGCCGTGGAGGAGGACGACCGGGCTCCCGGTGCCCGCCACGGCGACGTGCAACTCCACTCCCCCTGCGACGGGGACCCGCTGGTAGTCGAATCCGGTGATGCGGACGTCGCTGTTCATCTCGTGCCTTCCTCTCGGGCGCGGCGTCCGGGTGACGCCGATGCCCCGAGCGTGTGCCGAGGCGATGAGCACCACGTCAGCGTTGGGTCAGCGCGGGATGAGCGTGGCCCGCGCGGCGCGCCACCGCGCTGGTCTCGCCGGCCACGTGAGAACGAGCCGGCCCACCCGGCGGGGTCTGGCGCCGAATTCGGGTGCCGGATCCGAGGACGCCTGGGCTACGTGCTCTCCCCCCGCCGGGGAACTCCCCCAGAACGAGGTCGACGTCCTCCGCCGGCTCCAGCGCGAGGGCCGGGTGGTGGCCATCGGGCCCCGCCCGAGACAGCGGCCGGGTGCCCGCTCGGCGGCGCGGTGGTCAGGGCCAGCCGACCCCCGACCACGGGCCGGCGCACCGGTCCGGCGTCGGCGGCACCGATCACGCGTCCCGCGACGGTGGAGGTGGCGCGCGTGGCCGCCGGTGCTCCCCACCGTCACTGGGACGGTGCTCGTCGACCATGCGGCGCCGGAGAACGACTTCCTCGGGGTCACCACACCCCGGCTGCTGTGCCGCCGCGGCGCGGTTACAGTGCCGGACCGGTGGCTGCGGAGAGGATGTCGGTGACCTCGTCGGTGTGGTTCTCGGTGCTCGGTCCGCTGGCGGCCGGGAACGCGGGAGGACCGCTGGCCCTGCCCGGCCCCCGGCACCGCGCGGTGTTGGCCAGGCTGCTGGTGGCGCGGGGTCGCGTCGTTCCGGTGGACCGCCTGGTCGATGACCTGTGGGATCCCGCGCCCGCCGGTGCCGTGGGAGCGTTGCGGACCTTCGTCTCGGCGTTGCGCCGCGTGCTGGAACCCGACCGGCCTCCTCGGGCCCCGGCCCGGCTGCTGGTCACCTCCCCTCCCGGGTACGCGCTGCGGGTGGACCCCGACGCGGTGGACGCGCGACGGTTCGAGGCGGCCGTCGCCGACTCCGGTGAACTGCTCGCCTCCGGTCGGCCCGCTTCGGCCCTCGCGCTGCTCGACGAGGCGCTCGGGTGGTGGCGCGGTCCGGCGTACGCGGGGTTCGAGGAGTACCCGTGGGCGCGGGCGGAGATCAACCGCCTCGACGAGTCACGGCTGGTGGCGGTGGAGCGCAGGGCCGCCGCCCTGCTCGCCGGGGGCCGGGGGCCGGAGGCGGTGCCCGACCTGGAGGCGCAGGTGGTCGGGCACCCGTGGCGGGAGGAGGGGTGGCGGCTCCTGGCGCTGGCCCTGTACCGGGGCGGGAGGCAGGGCGACGCCTTGTCCGCCCTGCGCCGCGCGCGCCGGGTGCTGGCCGAGGAGCTGGGAGTGGATCCGGGGCCGGAGTTGCGCCGGCTGGAGGCGGACGTGTTGGCGCAGGCCGAGCACCTGCTGCCGGCGGAGCGGCCGTGGGAGCGTGACACCGGCGGTTCCGACCCGGGCGGCCCCTCCTCGACAGGACGGGAGAGCCCGGTGGCACCGGCGGCGGGACCCGTCGAGCCCCTCGGTACCGATCGGGCCGGGGGGCGGTCGGGTGCCTCGACGCCGAACCGGCGCGGGCGGGCGGCCACCGCCTCCTCAGGCCCGGCGGCGGCCGACTCGGCGCTGGGCGGCCCCGGCGGTGGTGACCTGCCCGGTCCGCACGCGTCCCCCGCCTGGTCGGGCGGGCGGGTGAACTGGCGGCCGTGGATGGCGCCGCGGCGGAGGCGGTCGCACGGGACGGGCTGGTCCTCGCGCTGGTCACCGGGGAGGCGGGCGGAGGCAAGACCGCCCTCGCGGAGGCCCTGGCCGCCAGGGTCACGGGGCGGGGGTGGCTGGTGGCCTGGGGAGCGAACCCGGAGGAGACGGGCGCGGCGGAGGACTGGGCGTGGGACCAGGTCCTGGGCGTCCTGGTCGCGTCGGGTCGCGGCACCGCGCCCACCAGGGGCGGGGCGGCAGCCGGGGACGCGGTGGCCGCCCGGTTCCGGTGGCATCGGGAGGTGGCGCGGTTCCTGGCGGAGACGGCGGCGCACGGGCCGGTGCTGGTGGTGCTGGACGACCTCCACCGTGCGGGTGAGGAAACGCTCCGCCTGCTGTCCTCACTGGTGAACGGCGGAGTCACCGGCCCCGTGCTGGTGGTGGGCACCTACCGGACGACGGACCCACCGGCGCCCCTGACGACGTTCCTGGGGCAGGTGGCGCGGGCCGAACCGGTCCGGGTGGCCCTGGGCGGGCTGGACCGGGACGAGGTGTCGGGGTTGGTCAGCTCGATCACCGGGCGCCCCGTGGACGCCGCGACGGCGGCGGCGGTGCGCGGACGCACGGGCGGCAACCCGTTCTTCGTCCGTGAACTGGCCCGCCTGCTCCTCGCGGAGGGGGCGGAGGCGTTGGCCGAGGTCCCACCCGGGGTACGGGACGTGGTCCGCTACCGCATCACCCGGCTGCCGGCGTCGGCGGCGTCGGTGCTCTCGTGGGCCGCCATCATCGGGACCGAGTTCGACGTGGCGGTCCTGGTGGCGGTGGTCGGGGCCGAACAACGGGTGTTGGACGCCCTCGACCTCGCGACGGGCGCCGGGTTCCTGGTCGAGGGCGGCGCCGGTCGGGTGAGGTTCGCGCACGCCCTGGTGCGCGACGCGGTGTACGAGGAGCTGTCGGGGCCGCGACGCGCTCGCGCGCACGGCGCCGTCGCCGACGTCGTGGAACGGCTGCGGCCGTGGGAGGTGACGACGATCGCGCACCACCTCGTGCTGACGGGTGACCGGGAGCGGGCGGACCAGGTGGTCCGGTACGCGCGGATCGCCGCGACGGACGCGGCGGCCCGGTTCGCCTCGGAGGAGGCGGCCCGGTGGTGGCGGCACGCCCTGGACTCGCACGACTCAGCGGTCCGCCTCCGGGGGCCTCGGCGGAGGACGAGGCCGCCCAGGAACGGCTCGACCTCGTCCTGGGGCTCGTGCGGGCGCTCGCGGTCGCCGGCGATCTCGGCGGGGCGCGTTCCTGCCGGTCGGAGGCGCTCGACCTGGCGGAACGGCTGGGGGACGACCAGGTGGTGCGGGCGCTGACCGCCTTCGACGTGCCGGCGGTGTGGACGACGAGCGACGACCAGCGGCTGGCCCGGCGAATCGCGGACCTCGTCGACAGGGTGGTGGTCCGCCTGCCGGTCGACCGGGTGGTCGACCGCGCCCGGCTGCTGGCCACGCTGGCCCTGGAACTCCGGGGCGGCCGGGACAGCCGCCCTCTGGCGGCCGCCGAGGAGGCGGAACGCCTGGCGAGGGAGTCGGGGGATCCGGCCGTGGTGGCCCTGGCGCTGAACGCGCGCTTCATGCAGACCTTCTGGCGTGCCGGCCTGGCGGACCAGCGGGCCGCGCTCGGCGGGGAACTGGCGCTGCTGGCCCGGGACCACTCGTTGGTGACCTTCGAGATCCTCGGGGAACTCGTGTCGCTCCAGGCACGCTCCGCGTTGGGGGATTTCACCGCCGCCGACCGCCACGCGACCGAGGCGGACCGGCTGGGCCGGGAGTACCAGTCGCCGCTGGTCGGCGTCCTCACGGACTGGTACCGGGCGATGCGCACCTCCGTCTCGGGCCGGGAGGCAGCCGGGCCGCCGCCTACCGGTCGGCGGCGGCGCGGCTGGCTGGGACGGGCATGTTCGGGCTCGAGCGGGGTCTGCGCGAGTTCGCGTCGTTCTGCCACCAACTCCGGTGGGATCCACCGGCCTCCGCCGGCGGGGAGGTCCGGGTGGCGGCGGCGGGCGGCGACGCGGACGACTACGAACCCTGGTGCCGCCCGCTGCGTCTCCTGGCCGCCGGGCGGATCGCCGAGGCGCGGGAGGCCGCGTGCCGCGTGCCGGAGTCGCCTCAGGACCTGTTCCTTGAGGCCCGGTTGTGCCTGCGGGCGGTGTCGGCGTCGCTGCTGGCGGACCGGGAGACCTCGGACCGGCTGTACGAGGAACTGTCGCCGGCCGAGGCGGAGATCGCCGGGGCGGGCAGTGGCCTGGTGGCGCTGCGCCCGGTGGCCCACCACCTCGGCGACCTGGCGTGGACCCTGGGGCGTCCCGGCGCGGCGGTCGAGCACTACGACCGGGCGCGTGCCCTCGCCGAGGGGGTGGGCGCCCCGCACTGGGCGCGGGCCGCCGAGCAGGCGCGGGCGGCGGTCCGGAGCCGGTCGAGCCGTGGGTGAGACCAGCCCCCGGGGCTTGCGCGCGGACGTGGTCGCCGGCTCGGCTCCCCGGGCCGGAACCGAGGTCGGACCGCGCCGGGTCGAGCCCTGCCGGGTGTCGGCCGTGCCCGGCGGGGCGAGCCGGGTCGGGGGCGGATCATCCGTCTGGCGGAGATGCCGGGGCCGGGGGCACCGGCGAAACGCGGGTTTTCGGCCACGGTTCCCCCGCACGGGCCGGAAGGTCGCACGCCCGGGGGTGGGGCGGGGCCTAGATTGCTCCGGAAGAGCGCCCGCAGTGGGCCCCACCGGTTTCCGTGGGGGCGGGGCAGGCGTCGGAGTTCGACCCGAGCGCCCCGTCCGTTCTCCCTCCACGGACGAGTAGGACCAGAGGAACATGTCCGTCTTTTCCCACCCCGGGTCGGTGACCCGTGTCGTTGCCGCGATGGCGTGCCGAGGCGTGCGGAGGTCGACGCGGTGACCGACCCCGAGAACACTCCCCCGTCGCCCCGGCCCGACAGTTCGTCGGCCACCCCGCCACCGTCCTCCGAGGACCGCGAGGCGCACCCCACCCCCGGCCCCGACCAGTCCCCCGGCGAGGTCGGGGAAACGCCGTGGTCCGGGTCGCCGATGCCCGGCGCCGTCCCGCCACCGCCGGAGGCGGCCGCCGCGCACGGTCACGCGTTCCCACCGCCGGGCGGGGACCAGCCCCAGGCCGGGACCGGGTGGCAGCCGGTGCCCCGCCGCCGGCGCCGGGGCCGTGGGCGCCCGGCTACCCCGCTCCCCAGCCGCCCCGTCCGCGTCGGACCGGTCTGCTCGCCGCGCTGGTCGCGGTTCCCGTCGTCGTGCTGGGCATCGTGCTGACCGTGGTGTTGACCCGAGGCGGGGACGAACCGTCCGGGTCCCCGGCAGCCGCCGGCACCGAGGTGGAGGACGGGGAGGGCGTCGACGGCGCGGTGCCGGTCGGCGAAGCCCAGGAGCCGAGGTGGCACGTTCCCGTCGCCTCGGAGGACCCGTTCGCGCACGAGCTGCTGGGCTCCTGGGTGACGGGGACGACGGCGGTCCGCGCGGAGGCCGGTTCCGTGATCGGCTACGACCTGGCCAGCGGGGATGTCCGCTGGGAGCTGCCGTCCTCCGGCGACGAGCGGTACTGCGGGTTGAGCGCGGAGACCCACGAGAACGGCATCGTCGTGTCGCACGGCGTCGGGCACGTCTGCGACCAGCTCTCGATGGTCGACCTGGACAGCGGGGAGACGCGCTGGCAGGTCACGCCGGAGGCCGAGGAACCGGACCCCGGCGCCGTGTTGCGGCCCGTGGTGGCCGACGGTGTCGCCCTGACCTCCGTCGTCCCCGAACGGCTCACGGCGCACGACGCGGATACGGGTGAGATCCGGTGGGAGGTCGAACTGCCGAACCCGATCGCGGCCGATGCCGAGGCCAGGCCCTGCCGTGCCACCGAGGCCGCCCCGGCCGAGGGGTTCCTCGTCGTCAGCGGGCACTGCGCCCCCGAACGGTTCGCCTTCGGCGAGGCGCAGCGCTTCGTCGCCAGGGTCGCGCCGGAGACCGGGGCGGTCGTCTGGCAGACGGTGGTCCCCGGGGACGTCATCGAGGAGGGCACGACCGGCTCGGTGCGGTTGCTCTCCGCGAACCCCCCGGTGATCGGGCTCGTCGTGCGGGGTGAGGGGTCGGGGCCGATCGCGGTCTTCGACCCGGAGAACGGCACGCTCACCCATGACCTGGTGGTGGACGGCCTCCCGATCGGGGTGGACCCCGAACCGGAACAGGGCGCGGCGCCGCCGGTGCCGACCTGGTCCGACGGGAGCGGGCTGGTGCTCAGGTCCGCCGTCGGGGAGTGCGAGGAGACGCTGACCAGGGTGGACCTGAACTCCGGTTCGATCGCCTGGGAGACGGACGAGACCACCTGTGGTCAGCTGCCGGTCGCCGTGGAGGGCGAGGAGCCGTTGCTGGTGTCGGTGGGTTCCTCGAACGGTGCGCCGACCCTGGCGACGGTGGCGCTGGCCGACGGCCAGGTGCGGCACCTGGGCGCGCTCGGGGGTGACCCGGAGTCGGTGTGGCTGCCGCTGACGGGCCGCGCGCACCGGAACGGGGACAGCGTCGTCGTCTTCCCGGTCGACTCGTCGATGACGAGGACCGCCGTGCTCGCGTTCGACGCGCCCTGAGCCCGGATCGGTTCGCGGAGGCCGTGGGTGCCCGGCGGCAGGCCTCCGCGAGCCGTCCCGTCCTGGGTCCGCGTGCTCCCAAGGACGCCGTCGGCCGAGCGCCCCGAGCGCTGGCGTCAGAGCCCACCCCCTGGCTCGGGGACGCGGCGGAGCCCCACCCGCGTCACCGTTGGTGACGTTCCTCGTCGGAGCAGGCTCCGCCGAAACCACCCCATCGGGTCCGCCCCTGGGGCTAGAGTCCGGTCGGCATCGGCACGGCGGGTGACCGCTCGCGCCGGATACGTGGTCGAGCTGGGACGGTGGGGGGAGTTCCCCGACCCGGCCGAAGGACAACGACGGGGGCACCAGGAACGGATGGACACCACACCTCGGCCGGCGCGCGGCGCGTCGGCGACCAGCACCGCCGCGTCAGGGGACAGCCGGAGGGGGAGACGGTGAGCGGCGGTGGCGACCAGCCGGGTCCGGGCCCCTGGCAGGGCGGCGGCCAACCGAACCCGTGGCAGGGCGGCGGCCAACCGAACCCGTGGCAGGGCGGCGGCCAACCCGGCCCCTGGCAGGGCGGAGCCAACCCCCAGGGCTGGGCGGGAGCGCCCCCGGGCTCCGGCGGGCAGGCACCGCCCCCCTGGAACCACGGGCAGCCCGCCGGGCCGCCGCCCCGGAAGCCCCGGCGACGAGGCCTGGTCATCGCGCTCGTCACGGTGCCAGCCGTCGTCCTGGCCGGTGTGGCCGCCGTCGTCCTGACCCGGGGCGGCAGCGAGGACCCCCCGGCGCCCGATCCCGCCGCGGGCGGTGTGGCCTCGGAACCTCCAGGTGCGCCGACGGAGCCGCTGTGGGCGGCACCGGCTCCCGTCACCCAGCCCTACGAGAACGACCTGCTCGGCAGCTGGGTCACCGAGAGCACCGCCGTGCGGGCGGAGTACTGGACGATGGTCGGCCACGACCTGGGCACCGGCGAGCCGACGTGGGAACGGCCGGCTCCGGAGGGCAGCTCGTACTGCGCCGTCAGCGCCGAGACGCACGAGAACCGGGTGTTCGTCGTGCACGGCGAGGCTGGCGAGCTGTGCAACCTGCTGTCCTCGGTGGACCTCGACACGGGGGAGACGGTGTGGGAGGTCGAACAACACCCTGCGCAGCCCGACGAGATCGGTCTCCGTCGACCGGCCGTCACCAGCGGTGTGGTGTTGGCCGACTACGACGGAGGGAGGATGCGCGCCTTCTCCGCCGACTCGGGCGAGGAGCTGTGGGACCTGATGCGGATGCCCAACCCCGTCGCGGACCCGGAACAGCCGGCCCGGTGCTCGGTGTACGGCTTCACCCCGGCCCCGGACAGCTTCTACGTGCACGGCGACTGCCGACCGAGGAACCTGACCTTGGGCGATGACCACCGGTACGTGGCCCGGATCGACGCGGCGACCGGGGAGGTGCGGTGGCAGACCCTCGTCCCGGAGTCGGTGATCCCGCTGGGGGAGCCCACCGGCACCGAGCTGTTGTCCACCGATCCGCCGGTCCTCGGGCACTTCCCCCTGAACTCGACGGCCAGCCCGGTGGTGGTGTTCGACCCCGACGACGGGAGCATCACGCACGACCTCGTGCTGGAAGGTCCACCGCCGGCGCTCGGGCAGAGCCCGCTGCGAGGGGACGCCCCGCCGCACACGGTCCTGACCACTCCGGACAGCCTGCTGCTGCGCATCGTCACGCCCGGCGGCGGCTGCGAGCACAACCTGACCCGCATCGACGTGACGACCGGCGCCGTGGCGTGGGAGGGCGTCGCCACCAGCTGCGAACACGTGCTCCTCGGCGTCGAGGACGGGGAGGCCCTGGTGATCTCCAACGGGGGTTCCGCCGGCGAGGAAGCCACGCTGATCGCCGTCGCGCTGGCGGACGGTTCGACCAGGGAGATCGGCCCGCTGGCCGCCGACCCGGGCAGCACCGGGCGGGCCCTGTCCGGCCGGGCCCACCGACACGGCGACAGCATCATCGTGTTCCCGGACTTCATGCTGGGCACGGAGACCGGCGTACTGGCCGTCGCCGCACCGTGACAGGGGGAGCGGTCGTGGGGCCCGGCTGACCTCGCCGTTCCCGGTAGCCCCGGCCTCCTCCACCGCGACAGCTCGCCGGGGCCGCCGTGGCCGGCCCTCCTCCCCTGCCGCCCCCACACGAGGACTCGACCAGGGCGGCAGCCCGCCGGATGACGACGTGGGTCCTCCCCCGGATCGACCCACCGTCCGCCCTGCGGCCTCCTCCCGGCTCCCTCCGGGCTCGCGCCGCGCGTCCGGAGGGGTCAGGGCGGGCGTGGGTCGTCGTCACCTCGTCCGACCGGTCCCAACCGTCGGTGGGGAGGCGGGCCCAGCCCGCCACTCAGCCCGGCTAGTTCGACGGTTGCCGGTAGCGTCCGCCGTCCGCCTCGAAGCGGGGAGGCGGTTCGGCGGGGAGGTCGACGAGGACGACGGCCGGATCCGACGGGTCCGTGGTGACCAGGACCGCGCTGCCCAGGCGGGGGACCTGGTCGGGTGTGGTCACCAGGTGGGCGCGGATCGTCCGGGAGGGTTGGGCGCCGGGGACCTCCACGGTGGCGGCGAAACGTGGGTTGCCGCCCGACCACTCCCGGTGGAACTCGACGGCGGTGAGCACCCCGGGTTCGGATCGGCCCCACTCGCGGAGGGCCCGGATGGTCCGCTGGCGGGTCCGCACGTAGCGGAGTCGGCGTCGCGCTCGGAGCGCGGACACTCCGGCGAGGAGGAGGCACAGGGCGCCGAGGGCGCCCGGCAGCGCACCGAGCACCACGTCGAACGGGGCGCCGTCGGCGGGAGGCCAGGGGCCGAGCAGCAGCGCTGAGGTACCGACGCCGGCGGCGGCACAGCCCGCCAGGGCGGGCACCTCGGCGATCCGCAGCGCGGTGGCGCGCTGCCCGTAGATCCGGTGGGCGGCGTCGTAGGTGATCTCGGTGACCACCGCGGCCAGGAACACCAGGAGGACACAGGGAAGCGCCCACCACCACGGGACGTGCCCTGCTCCGAGCAGTTGGCTGAGGAGGGGCATCAGGGCCAGTGGCCACAGCAGGGCGGCGGTGGTGGCCCAGCCGAGGATCTCCCTCGGCAGGTGGTCCGGGACCGGAACGGGGGTCTCGGCCACGATGTCGTCGCCGCGCTCCGCCACCGAGAACACGGGCCAGGGCGTCGGTCCGTCTCCGGGCAGCGGGTGGGTCGAGGGGGTCGGTCGTGCACTCATGGGGGCCTCCGACGAAGAACGACCTGCCCGGCCGACGCTAGCGACTCCGCGCCGCTCCCGAGGCAGCCTCACCAGAATCGGTGTCCCTCTGCGCCGGGGCAGCACGCGCCGAACCGCGGGGTGGGGCAGGTGCCGCGCGGAGCAGTGGCAGTGGCGGTGGCGGTCGCGTTCCGGGCCACCGGGCCAGGCGGGCCGGAGCGGGCGGGGCCCTCAGAGCTCGCTGGCGGGGGCAGCGGCTCCGCAGGACTCCCGGACCTCCAGGGTGGGCCAGAGCTGGACGCGGTGCACCGGTCGCCGGTCGCCCTCGGCCGCCCTGCCCAGGGCCAGTTCGACCGCGAGCTGACCGAGGCGGTGCTTCTGCGGGCGGACGGCGGTGAGCGGGGGGTCGGAGGCGGCGGCGACCTCGTCGTCGTAGGAGACGACCGCCAGGCGCCCTGGCACGTCGATGCCCAGGTCCCTGGCCCGTTCGACCATGCCGATCGCCTCCCGGTCCGCGTGGACGAGCATCGCGCGCACCCCCCGCTCCGCGCAGTGGAGCAGGACCTCGTCGTAGACGGGTGGCCAGCCGGGCGTCCCGTAGCTGGGCACCTCGATGTCCAGGTCGGTGTCGTGGGGGAGGCCGAGTTCGGCGGTGGTGGCCGCCCACCCGGCGCGCAGCGCGGTGCTGGTGGGGCTGGTCCGGGAGGTGACCAGGGCGACGGCCCGGTGCCCCAGGGCGGTCAGGTGGCGCACCCCGAGGCCCGCGCCGAGGGCGTGCGCCGTGGTGGCCGCGTCGAGCGCGAGGGTCGACAGCTCCGGCGGCGGTAACCGCTCCATCAGGACCACGGGCACCGGCAGGCTCCCCAGCCAGCGGAGCAGGTCGAGGCCGGCGTCCCCGTGGACCACGGGGGCGGCGAGGACGACGCGGACGCCGTGGTCGACCAGCGCGCTGATCTGCCGGCGGTCCTCGGTCGGGTCGTAGCTGGACACGCGCATGACCAGTCTGCTCCCGGCCGAGGCCACGGCCGCCTGGGCGCCCTGCACGACGTGCGGCCAGTAGTACTCGACGGAGGGCACCACCATCCCGACCAGGGTTCTGCCGGTCGCCCCGCCGAGGGCTGGGCGGGGTGCGGTGGGGGTGCGGTTCGGCCGGTGCGGGCGGGTGATCCCGCCGTGGACGCGTTGCACGAGACCTCGGTCCGCCAGGGCCGTGACGTCCCGGCGCACGGTGACCGCCGTGACCCCCATCCGTTCGGCGAGATCGGCCAGCCGGACGGTCCCGTGCCGCTGCACCAGGGCGAGGATCAGCTCCTGCCGCTGTGAGGCCAGCATCGTGGTCCTCCTCCGCGTGGGTCGTCGGCGGGGGCGTCGGCGCGAGCCCGACCGGGGCCGGTCCCCTCGTCGGCGGGAGCCGGTCCCGCCGGTGACGAGACCCCGGTCACTTTCGTTCCTGTTCGTTTCCGTTCGGTTCCGCTCGCAACGATTGACGTCGAACTCTCTCACACGGTGGAGTGACGCGAACCACCGCCAGAAGGGACATCCAAGCAATGGTGCTTGATACCGGCTGGTCGCGGCGTGCCTTCCTGCGGGCGACACTGGGCGCGGCGGCCCTCGGCGCGGGCGGCGCGACGCTGTCCGGCTGTTCCTCCTCGACCACCGCCTCCGGCGCGACCAGGGTGCGGATCTGGTCGTGGCTGACCGGGATGGACCGGTACGTCGCGGCCTTCAACGCCGCCCAGCGCGAGGTGCACGTCGAGCTCAGCGTCATCGCCGCCGGTCTGGACGGCGGCTACGCGCAGCAGACCAACGCGATCCGGGCCCGCAACGCGCCGGACATCCTGCACGTGGAGTACCAGGGCCTGATCCAGGTCCTGGCGACCGGCGGGCTGCGGGACATCACCGACGACATGAGCGATCTCGCCGAGGGGTACTCGGACGCGGCCTGGCGCGGGGTCCGCCCGGACGGCCGTACCTGGGCGGTGCCGATGGACCTCGCCCCGATGGTCTTCTACTACCGGGCGGACCTCTTCGACCGGCACGGCATCGCCGTCCCCCGCACCTGGGACGAGTTCCGAGTGGCCGCCGAGGCGGTGCGGGAGGCGGACCCGGCGGCGAGGCTGACGACGTTCCCGCTCAACGACGGCTCGTTCTTCGCCGGGATGTCCTGGCAGGCGGGCCAGCCGTGGTGGCGGATCGACGGGGACACCTGGGTGGTCGACGTCGACGGCGAGGGCACGCTGCGGACGGGTTCCTACTGGCAGGACCTGATCTCCTCGGACCTGGTCGGCAGCGGTGGCACCGGCACCCAGGACTGGATCGCGAGCATGCACGAGGGCCGCCTGTGGGGGCTGCTCGGCGCGTCCTGGAGCGTGGGGACGTTGCAGAAGTCGATTCCCGACGACACCGGCCGCTGGGCGGTCACCACGATGCCCACCTGGGGCGGCGAGCCGGCCAACGGGATGCAGGGCGGCACCGCCTTCGGGGTGTCGGAGGACAGCCAGGTCCCGGAGGCGGCGATGACCTTCCTCCGCTGGTTGAGCACCGACCCGGAGGTGCCGAGGATCGGGGCGACGTTCACCTCGCCGTTCCCCGGCTACCTGCCCAACCGGGAGGTGGCCCGCGACGAGGTCGGGTTGGACTACTTCGTGGGCGACCCGGTGTTCGACGTGTTGGAGGAGGCGGACCGGCGGGTTCCCGAGTGGACCTGGGGGCCGAACGCCCTGGGGCTGTTCTCGAACATCACCGACTCCTTCGGCGGGGTGCCGGCCGGGCGGACGACGATCCCGGACGCGCTGCGCCGGGTGCAGGGCGTGGCGTTGTCCGGGTTGCGGGAACGCGGGCTGTCCGCGCGGGCCGGTGGTGCGGCATGACCGTCGTCACGGACCGGGGGGACTCCTCCGCTCGTCGCCCGGCTCCCTCCCCCGCCCCCCGCCGGATGGGCGGGCGAGCGGGTCGGGCCAGGTTGGCCCCGCTGCTGCTGGTCGCCCCGTTCGCGCTGCTGCTGCTCGCCACCGTGCTGGTGCCGATCGGGTACGCGCTCTACCTGAGCCTGTTCACCGAGCGGTTGTCCGGGTTGGGTTTCTCCGGCCCGGAGGACGTCTTCGTCTGGCTGTCGAACTACGGCGCGGTGCTGTCGGACCCGGCCTTCGCCGAGTCGGTGTGGAACGTGGCCCGCTACGCGCTGGTGCACGTCCCGCTCATGCTGGGCGCCGCGCTGGTCCTCGCGCTGCTGTTGGACGGGGCCGTGGTGTGGCTGCGCCAGGTGTGGTCGCTCGCGGTGTTCCTGCCCTACGCGGTGCCCGGCGTCATCGCCGGCCTGGTGTGGGCCTACCTGTTCAGCCCGGGGATCGGCCCCCTCAACGACGTCCTGCCGTGGGATCCGCTGGGGTCGGAGGGCGTGCTGCCCTCGATCGTCACGATGGCCACCTGGCAGTGGATGGGCTACAACATGATCATCTTCTACACCGCGTTGCGCACCGTGCCCCGTGACGTGCTGGAGGCGGCGCGGATCGACGGCGCCGGCCCGGTGCGCACCGCGCTGTCGGTGAAGGTGCCGATCATCCGACCGACGATCTTCGTCGCGCTCGTGTTCACGGTCATCGGTTCCCTCCAGCTGTTCACCGAACCGCTGGTGCTCCGTTCGTTCACCGGCTCGGTGACCAGCACCTGGACCCCGAGCCTGTACGTCTACGAGGCGGCGTTCATCACCAACGACTACGGCCGGGCGGCGGCGGCCTCGCTGCTCCTCGCGTTGGCCTGCGCGGTGCTCTCGGCGCTGGTGATGCGGCTGTCCACGAGGAGGTCCGGATGAACGGGGCGCACCGGAACGGCAGCAGGTGGACCTCCCGGAGCGCGGTGCACGTCGTCCTGGTGTTGGCGACGCTGTACAGCGTGCTCCCGCTGGTCTGGCTGGTGACCTCCTCCACCAAGAGCCTCGGTGACTTCTCCACCACGGGGGCGTTCGAGCTGGGCGAGTGGAACCTCGGCACCAACGTCGGGGACCTCCTCGCCGAGGAGGACGGCGTCTTCCTGCACTGGGCGGTCAACTCGCTGCTGTACGCGGGGGTGGGCGCGCTGCTGGGGGCGCTGATCTGCTCGGCCTGCGGATACGCGATCGCCAAGCTGGACTTCCCCGGTCGTCGGGCGTTGTTCGCGGTCACGCTCACCGGAGTGCTGGTCCCCACCACCGCGCTGGCGCTGCCCCTGTACCTGTTGGCGTCCGAGCTGCGGATCGTGGACACGTTCTGGGCGGTGTTCATCCCGTTGCTCACCAACCCGTTCGGGGTCTACCTGGCCAGGGCGTACGCGGAGGCCGCGATCCCCGGGGAGCTGCTGGAGGCCTCCCGCATGGACGGCGCGGGGGAGCTGCGCACGTTCTTCACCGTGGCGCTGCCCCTGATGCGCCCTGGGGTGGTCACGATCCTGCTGTTCCAGTTCGTGGGCATCTGGAACAACTTCTTCCTCCCGTTGGTCATGCTCACCGATCCGAAGCTGTTCCCCATCACCCTCGGTCTCTACCAGTGGAGTTCGCGCGTGACCCAGTTCCCGTCCTACACCCCGCTCGTCATCACGGGCTCGCTGCTGGCGGTGGTCCCGCTCATCGTGGCCTTCGTGGTGCTCCAACGCCAGTGGCGTTCCGGGCTGGCCGCCGGGAGCGTCAAGTGAGCGCGCCGGAGGGGCCGGTCCTGCCCGGCGAGCACGGGACCGACGGCGGTGGACGGCGCCCCCGGTCGCGGCCGGAGACGACGCTGGTGCTCGACCCGTCGTGGTTCGACACCCTCTTCGGGGCGGAGGAGCTCGCCCGGCTGCGGGCGGCGGCGTCCCTGGGTGACCCGGTGGTCGCCCACGACCTGTCCTCCCCGGCGGCGCTGCGCCGGCTGGCCGAGACGGAGGTGCTCATCACCTCCTGGGGTTGTCCGCCGTTGACCGCCGAGGTGCTGGACGCGGCTCCCCGGCTGCGGGCGGTGTTGCACGCCGCGGGCAGTGTTCGGGGGCACGTCACCGACGCCGTGTTCGACCGGGGCGTTCGGGTCACGACCGCCGCCGACGCGAACGCGGAGCCGGTGGCCCAGTACACGCTGGCCGCCGTGTTGTGGGCCTTCAAGAAGATCCCGTTCCTGGCGGCGGACGCGCGGGTGCACCGCGCCGACTGGGGCTACCGGGAACGGCACGGCGAACTGTCCGGTCGGGGTCGGGTGGTGGTCCTGGTCGGGTTCTCCCGGGTGGGCCGCCGGGTGGCGGAACTGCTGACCCGGCTGGACCTCGCCAGGGTGCTGGTGGTGGACCCGGTGGCCGACCCGGCGGCGGTGCGGGCGGCGGGGGCGGAGCCCGTGCCGTTGGCGGAGGCGCTGCCCCTGGCCGACGTGCTCAGCCTGCACGCCCCCTCCCTGCCGGAGACCCGGCACCTGGTCGGCGCGGCCGAGCTGGCGGAGCTGCGGGACGGCGCGGTGCTGGTCAACACCGCTCGCGGTGCGCTGGTGGACACCGAGGCGTTGGAGCGGGCGTGCGCGGGCGGTCGCCTGTACGCCGTCCTGGACGTCACCGACCCGGAACCGCTGCCCTCGGGTTCTCCGCTGTACACCCTGCCCAACGTGGTGCTCACCCCCCACGTCGCGGGCTCGCTGGGCTCCGAGACGCGGCAGCTGAGCGCGGCGGCGCTCACCGAACTCGAACGCTACGCGGCCGGGTTGCCGCCGCTGGCTCCCGTCACCCGCGAGTCGCTGGCGGTGCAGGCGTGATCCCCGCCGAGGACAGGGACCTCTCACCGCGCACGGGGTGGACCCGCCGGCACTGGGAGGCGGTCGCCGACGACATGCTCACCGCCGTCGCCCGCCACCGCTCCCCGCTGGGCGCGCGGTACGACCTGCCGGGGCCGGCGAGCCGCAACGGCGTGCTCTCCGACGGGTTGGAGGGTTTCGCCAGGACCTTCCTGCTGGCCGGGTTCCGGGTGGCGGGGGCGGGCGGCGCGGACCCGACGGGCCTGTTGGAGAGGTACGCCGAGGGCCTGGCCGCCGGCACCGACCCGGCGTCACCGGAGCGCTGGCCCCGCCCGGACGAGCTGGGGCAGGCGAAGGTGGAGGCCGCCTCGGTGGCGCTCATCCTCCAACTCACCCGACCGTGGTTGTGGGATCGGCTGGACGACGGGGTGCGCCAGCGGACCGTCGAATGGCTGGGCACCGTCGTCGGCCAGCCGTACCCGCCGATCAACTGGGTGTGGTTCCGGATCGTGGTGGAATCGTTCCTCCGCGAGGTCGGCGGCCCCTGGTCCAGGGAGGACGTCGAGGCGGACCTGGCGGTGCACGCGTCGCTGCGACGACCCGACGGGTGGCTGAGCGACCACGCCGAGGAACGCGCCTACGACCACTACACCGGGTGGGCGCTGCACCTGTACCCGCTGTTGTGGGCCGAGTGGTTCGACGTCGTCGGTTCCCTGTGTCCGCCCGCGTTGCGCGAGACGTGGGCCGGCGACCTGCGCCGGTACCTGCGGGACGCCGTCTCGCTGGTGGGCGCGGACGGTTCCCCGCTGCTCCAGGGGCGCAGCCTGGTCTACCGGTTCGCCGCCTCGGCGCCGTTCTGGGTGGGGGCCCTCGCCGGTACCGGCGGTGTCGCCCCCGGCCAGGCCCGCCGGGCCGCGAGTGGCGTCCTGCGGCACTTCGTCGACCGGGGGGCGTTGGGCGGGGACGGGCTGCTGTCCCTGGGCTGGCACCACGGGTGGCCGGGGATGCGGCAGTCCTACTCGGGTCCGGCGTCCCCGTACTGGGCGGCCAAGGGGATGCTCGGGCTGGCGCTGCCCGCCGACCACCCGGTGTGGACGGACCAGGAGCTGCCGTTGCCGGTGGAGACGGCGGACGTGTCCTCCGTGGTCACCGCCCCCGGGTGGTTGGTCACCGCCCGGCGGCGCGACGGCATCGTCACCGCCGTCAACCACGGGACCGACCACGCGGTCCTCGGCGCTGAGGTCGCCGACTCCCCGCTCTACGCCCGGTTGGGGTACTCGACGGCCACGGTCCCGCCGCTGACGGGTCCGACGGTGGCGGACCCGCTGGACAACTCGGTGGTCCTGCTCGATGCCGGGGGACGCGCCACCCACCGCACGGGGTTCGGGACGCTCCTCGCCGAGCACCGGTCACCCGACGTGCTGGTCGCCGCCTCCTCCGGCCGGGTTCGCTGGGTCGACTCGACGGGCGACGCCTCCCCCGACCACGGTTCGGGCCGGACCGGGCCGGTGACGGCGGGACCGGTGGTGACGGTGGCCTCGGTCGTGCGGGACGGCGTGGAGGTGCGGATCGTCCGGGTGGCGCCACCCACTCCCGGCCAGCGGTGGCGGGCGGTGCGCCTGGGCGGCTGGCCGGTGGCGGACGACGACCAGCCGACGGCGGGGTGCGGTGCGCGGGTGACGACCGCGCGGCTCAGCTCGGAGGTCCGCCCGCTGGTCGGCCTGCCGCACGCCGGGGTGGTGGTGGAGCGCGGCACCGGCCCGCTCGCGGACTGGACGGCCGTTCCGTGGCTGGCCGCGCGGGGTGAGTCGCCGCACGGGGTGTTCGCGGCGGTGGTGGAGCTGCGGGGCACCGGCGGTGGCCACGGCGGGACGCCGCCCGACCCGACGGTCGACGTCGGGCCGGAGTCGGTGGCGGTGCGCTGGCTGGACGGCGTCCGGACCGAGGTCGCCATGCCCGCGTCCTCCGCGCGGGCGGACTGATCCCCGCGCGCCTGGCCCTCCCTCTCGGGGCCGCACGGGCCGCCGTGCCGGTGGGCGCGGGTTGGCCGGTACCCGCGTGCCCGCCGCACCGGCCCGCCGACCCGGCCACCGGTTCCGGCGATGGGGAGGGCGCGCCCACGCCGCCACCTACAGCAGGGAACCGAGGGGGCCCAGGTCGAGGTTCAGGTCGGAGGCGCGCAGGCCGTAGCGCTCACGCAACTCGGTCATCCTGTCCTCCAGCAGCATGAGCGTGAGACCCATGCGTTCCTCCTGCTCCTCGGTGAGGTCGCCCTGGTCGACCCGGCGCAGCGCCTGCCGCTCGACGAGCTGCCGCAGCAGCTCGACGATGGTCAGCACGAGCTTCATCAGGTCGCGTTCCACCGTGTCGGGGTGGGCGTCGACGCGGTTGGGGAGTTCCCTGGCCGCCTCGGTGAGCGCGGCCGTGACCCCGGCGCCCACCCCGTCCATGTCCGCGCCCCCGCCGGCCGCGGTGTTCGCGGCCCGCCCGCCGGGCTGGGTCCCACCGATCCTGATCGTCGAGGGCACGCCGCCGGTCGTCGGGCCGTCGTCCGTGTCCGCCACACCGCCTCCTTCCACTCCACCACCGCTCCGGTGGTGCCCGTCGTCGGGCCGCCGCGCCGCCGGCCAGGAGCCCCGACCAGGCCTCGGGTGCCGTCCAGTTCGCCTCACCGCTCCCACGGCGAGGGGACGTCCGGCCGCACCGAGGTGATCAGCGCCCGCAGCGAGATGTGCACGAGGTCCACGTCCGCGATCGCCAGCGTCAGGTCACCGGTGAGCACCACCCCGCCGGCGAGCAGCCGGTCCAGCAGGTCCACCAGTGAGACGTCCCGGTTGGCCAGCGGGAGGTCACCGTCCTCGTCGCCGGGCACGAGTTCGGTCGCCATCCCGGTCACCGCTCCACGGTGGACGGGGAGGGGTCGGGCGAGGTCCGTTCGTCCAGGCCATCGGGGACGAACGAGTAGGGCACCCAGGGGCCGGTCAGCTCCACCCGCACCCCGGGTTCGGCCCGCGACCACCGCTCCACCTCCGCGGCGAAGGCCCGCGTGTTCTCCTCGGACACCAGGAACGCCGCGTTGAGCACGTTCCCGCCCCGGGCGCCGGACAGCTGGTTGTCCTGCGCGCGGTGCCTCCGCCGGGCCTCCGCCAGCTGGTCGAGGCGGTCGACCAGCCGGGTGGAGAGGTCCGACGCGCGTTCCCAGGCCCGTTCCCGCGCCTCGCGCCGCTGGATCCGGCGGCGCAGGTAGGCGCGTCCGGCGCCCCCACCGCCCGGGGTGGTGGGGCGGGAGGGCGCTGGTGCCGCCCGGTCACCCTCGTCCGCCGGGGCCGGGGTGTCGTCGGTGAAGACCTTGACGCCCCATTCGGCCCGACCGGCGAACCGGTCGAGGGCGGAGAGGAACTCCCGCGCCCGACCTCGCACCATCTGGCGGACCCGTTCGTCGTCGTCGTAGATGGTGGCCAGCCGCAACGGCAGCACCGGTCGGTGGGCCGCCATGTCGGACACGACCGTGTGGTGTCCCCTGGCGACCGCTTCCAGCCGGCCGAGGTCGTTGAGGCTGTCCTTGAGGGCAGCCTCGCTGAAGTGGTCGCGGGGCAGGGAGCTGACCACCGCCGTCAGCGGGCCGACCGGCAGTGCCCGGACCGACGCGCCGTCGATGCCACCGGAGGGCGGTGTGTGCCCCTGCCCGCTGTCCGGTTCGCTCGTGGTGACGGCGTAGACGTAGGTGATGGTGGCGAGCGTGGCCGTCATCGGGCATCCTCCTCTGTCTCCGCCACCGCACCGGACCGGGGAGCCGAGGGACCGTCCCGTTCGGCCTCGGTCCGACCGGAGGGGGCGAGGGTGGGGCGTTCACCGGCTTCCAGCGCCCGGATCCGGTCCCGCAGGCGTTCGTTCTCCTCGGCCAGGTCGCCTCGCCGGGCGCCGGAGGACAGCGTCGGGTCGTGTTCCCACCAGTCGATGCCCATCTCCTTGGCCTTGTCGACGGACGCGACCAGCAGGCGGAGCTTGATGGTGAGCAGCTCGATGTCGAGCAGGTTGATCTTGATGTCGCCGGCGATGACGACACCCTTGTCCAGGACCCGTTCCAGGATGTCGGCGAGGTTCGCCCCCGTCGACTGGGACTGGGTGCCGGCGACCCGGGAGGGCGCCCCGGACCAGGCCATCGGTTCTGTCATCGCGCTGACCCCTCCTTCCTCGTCGCGAGACCTTCCCGGTGCCGGTGCGCGCTCAGCGCCGCGCCGAGGTCCGGTGCCGCCCGGCGGCCTCGTCCTCGTCGGCGTCGTCGACCTCGTCCTCCGGTCCCAGGTCGTCCTCGTCGGCGTCGTCCTCGAACTCGGGTCCGTCCTCCTCGTCGTCCTCGTCGTCGTCCTCGTCGTCGTCCTCGGCGCGCGCCTCACCCCGGTGGTCGTCCTCGTCGGCGTCGAACTCGTCCCGCCGTCCGGCGGTGGCGTCGTCCGGTTCGGAGGAGCGGTCCGCGTCCGACGGGGTGGCCCCGTCGTCGGGACGGTCCTCCTCGTCGCGGTCGACGACCGCGCCGTCGCGCACCTCGCCACGCCACCCGTCGGGCCGTTCCTCCCGGAGGGAGACGAAACGCCGGAAGTGGGCGAGGTCCCGCCGCACCCTGCGCCGCTGCGCGCCGAAGGCGTTGCCGAGCCGCTCCAGCAGCCCTCGGGGCCGGTGGTCGAGCACGAGCAGGACCCGGGTCAGGTCGGGGGTCACGTCGTGGAAGGTCACCGTGCCCCGCGTGGTGCCCTTGGTCCCGTCCGAGGTCCAGCGGATGCGTTCGTCTGGCACCTGTTCGAGGATCTCCGCCCGCCACGTCCGCCGGGAGAACAGGATCCTGGCCGACCAGTCGGTGGTGGTGTCGTCGACCTGGTCCACCTCGCGGACACCCTCGGCGAACCGGTCGAAGTCCTGGAACAGGGTCCACTGGTCGTAGACGTCCCGCACCGGCAGGCCGACGTCGAGGTCCTCGACGATGGTGACGGACCGGCCACCGCCCTTCTTCCTGGCGCGGCGGTCGAGCACGCGCCGGGTGGCGGTGCGCAGGCGGCCGCCGAGCGTGGAGAGGCCGGAGCGGACCGCGCCGAGCGGTCCTCGGCCGCCCTTCCCGTCGCCGGTGTCGTCGGTCGACACCGAGCGGTCGCCCCCGCCGGCCAGGCGCTGGGTGGCGGCGCCCATCCGGTGCCCCGCCCAGGTCAGCGCGTGCCTGGCCCGTGCCTGGAGGTGGCGTTCCACCTCCAGGAGGAGGCGTTCGCCGGAGGCGTTCCTGCTGGCGAGTTCGCGGAGGTTGGCCAGTGGCCCCTGCTCGTCCGCGCGCCCGGTCCTCTCCTTGACGTCGCTGGTCCTGGTCATGCTCCACCCCGCTTGGTCCGCGTGCTCCGGCCGCTCGACCCGCCGGTCGTCGTCCCGCTCGTCGTCCTGCCTCGTCGCGCGCCCTCGGCCCTGGTGGTCCGGCCGGTCGGCCCGCCGGTGCCCCTGGACTTCGAGTCCTCACCGGACGAGGACGACTTCCTCCCTGGGGAACCCCCGGTCGTGCTCGAGCGCGACCGGGTGCTCGTTCGCCCGCTGGACCTGGTGGGTGCCGCGTCGTCGTCCTCGGCGGACCGGGCGTCCTCGCTCTCGCCGTCGACGTCCTCCGCGTCGGGTTCGCCGTCCCCGCTCCCGGAGGCCCGTCGCACCGACCTGCCCGCGTCGCGCGCCGACTCCCCCACGTCCGTCACGGTGTCCTCGGCGCGCTCGCCGGCGTTCGTGGCCGCCTCCTCGGCGGTGCCGGTGGCGTCCCGACCCTGTTCGGCGAGGGCGCGGGTGCGCTCGCCGAGGGTGTCGGCGAGGCGGTCGGCGCGGTGGGTCAGCGCGGCCTGGGCGGCGGTCTTGCCGGCCTCCCACAGGCTTTCCCTGGCCTGCTCCCGCAGCTCGTTGAGGTCGGCGGAGGTGCCGATCTCCTTCGCCACCGTGACCAGCATGCGTTTGGGGTCGAGGTCGAGCTTCTTGCCGACCAGCCACAGCCCGAGGCCGATCGCGAGTTTCGCCTTCCGGCGGCGACCGAGCAGGTATCCACCCGCCACGGCCACCGCCACCTTCGCTCCGGTGTTCACCGTCGTCTCACCCTTCCGTTCCGCCCGGCCGGGGTCCGGCCAGCCGGTCCAGCAGCTCGTCCTCCCGGCTGTCGAACTCGTCCTCGCTGATCAGGCCGGCTTCCAGCTGCCGTTCCAGTTCGACGAGTTCCCGGCGCACCGCCTCCGGTGCGTGGTACTCGCGCTCGGCCGCCGCCAGCACCTGCCGGAGGGTCCAGCCGACCCCCCGGGCGGGTGCGAGCGGAAGTCCCAGCACCATGCCCAGCAGACCCACGGGTCACCCGCTCGTCACGCCGCCGTGGACGCCCGGAGGTCCACGAAGCTGTAGGGCGGGAGGGGGCCGACGGCCCTGATCTCCAGCCATTCCCCGAACCGCCTCTCGGCCACGGCGACCTGGTCGTGGAAGGACTCCATGCCGTCGCGGGGCACCAGGAACGAGGCGTTGAGCAGCGGGCCGCCCACCTCGCTCGGGACCGTGCTGACCTGGTGGGCCGCGGGTCCCAGGACGTCGAGGACGGCCGAGGCGTCCTCCCGCCGGCGCACGTCCAGGGCACCGGCGACCAGTTCTCCCAACCGGAGCCGGTCCTGGTGGCCCGCCCCCTCCCTGGTCCGTTCGTTGAGCCTCAGCAGCTCCGGGTCGGCGAGGAGGATCTGGCGGAGGACGACGTCCTCCCGGTGGGTCACCTTGACGTTGATCTCCACCATCTGGTCGACCTCGTCGAGCAGATGGGAGAAGTGGGCGGCACCGGCCGCGAGCTCGCGGAGGACGGTGCCCTCGTCGGGGGAGACGACCCCGAAACCGAAGGGCAGCACCGCGCCCTGCTCACCGAGGGCGTCCAGGACCCGCTGGTGCGCGATCAGGTCGCGCCGTTTC
The DNA here is from genome assembly GCF_000429185.2 of Actinoalloteichus caeruleus DSM 43889. Classification (GTDB taxonomy): domain Bacteria; phylum Actinomycetota; class Actinomycetes; order Mycobacteriales; family Pseudonocardiaceae; genus Actinoalloteichus_B; species Actinoalloteichus_B caeruleus. The sequence goes on from NZ_AUBJ02000001.1 coordinate 3,230,132, forward strand.
CCCCGCAGGTCGCGGGGGGCCTCGCTGACCACGACGGCCAGTCCTCCGTCGCGCAGGACCCGCAGGGGCGGCCGGTCCGGGCCCACCCCGTGGTGGGAGGACAGGTCGGCGGGGTGGTCACCTCGGATGATCCCGTACAGGTAGAACGTCATCAGCTGGCCTCCTCCTTGCGGCGAGCGCTCCGACGGCGTGGCTGCTCCTCGTCGTCACGTCCCTTCCCGGAGGCCTCCTCGCGACCGTCCCGGAAGGACTCCGCGACCGTCTCCACCGCCCCGGAGAGCGCGCCCTTGGACTTGCCCTTGGCGCCCTTCTCGGTGATGCTCCCGATCATCTCCGGAAGGGTCTCGGACTTGGAGTTGTGCGTCAGGTCGAGCCGGTTGCAGGCCTCGGCGAAACGCAGGTAGGTGTCCACACTGGCCACCACCACCCGAACGTCGATGGTCAGCAGTTCGATGCCGACCAGGGACACCCGGACGAAGGCGTCGATCACCAGTCCCCGGTCCAGGATCAGTTCCAGGACGTCGTACAGGCTGCCGGACCGGCCGCCTCCCGAGCCGCTGGCCTGGCTGTTCTGCTGTGTCGCGACGGTCATCGTGCGCTGCCTCCTCTTCTGCCTCGGCGATCGTGCGCCGTGGAGCGTCTCGGCATGTCGTTCCCGTCGGCTCCGCGCCCGGTCGGCGCGGAGTGGCGGTGGCGTGGGCGGGCGGGGGCGGGTCGGGGCCGCCCGCACCGGGTCACCGGTCGGCCTGCCCCCGTGCGTAGCGCGCGATCCGCTGGTAGCCCAGGAGCTCCCCGTCGGAGTCCACCTCGACCCGGTAGGTGGCCAGCAGGCTCATGGTGTCGGGGACCCTGGCGAGCTCGACGACCTCGAGGGTCACCTGCCAGCCCTCATCGGCGCGGGACAGGCCGGAGACGCTTTCCGGGACGAGTCCGGTGATGTCCTGGAACTGGTCCCGCGCCGCCCGCACCCGCTGGGCTGCTCCCAGCCGCCGGCCGGCGCGGGGCGCCTCCTCCTCGTCAGCGGTCCTCGGCGTGTCCGCGTCCTTCTCGGGCATCTCCGCTGCCTCCCTCCCACCCACCGCCCGGTGTCACCGTGCGTGTCGCTGCGCTGGTCCGTCGTCTACCCGAACGAGTGAGAGGCGAAACGGCCGAGGAAGCGCCCTCCTCTCGACGCGATGGACGGGAGCGAGTGGGGAACGCCCGGTCAGCGAAGTCCTCACAGGACTTCTCCGGTGGCGGAACTCCCTGGTGACGAGCACCGGGTCGGCCGGAGCGGCGACCCTCGGCCGCCGGGGGTGGGGCGGCCGGGCGGCGCCGCCGGGGCGGGGAGGCGGGACGCGCCAGACCTTGGGCACGGGCTCACGGCCACCACCGGCCGACCCCGTCGCCGCCCCACGCACCCCGCCGTCGAGGACGCCCCCACCCCTCCGCCCGAGACACCCCGCCCCCGTAGTGACCAAAGTATGTATTGTGGTCACTACGACGTCCCCAGGAGAGGCGATGCCCCGACCACTGATCCCCAACAGACCGGACGCGATCCTCGACGCCGCCGAGGCCCTCGTCCTGGAACACGGCTACGACCGCATGACGATCGACCGCATCGCCGCTCGCGCCGGGATCGGGAAGGGCGCCGTCTACCGGGAGTACGACAGCAAGCCCGCCGTGCTCGACGCACTGCTCCGCCGGTCGATGCGACGACTCGTCGCCACCGTGCGACGTCGGGTCGTCGAGCACGAGGGGACGGTGGGGCTGAGCCTCGCGTGGCGCCTCGGCCTGAACGCGTTGCGGGCCGACCCGCTGATGCTGCGCTGCTACCTCGGTGACACCGACCTGCTCGGCTCCTACGTCCGCTCCGTCGAGGACGACCGGTACGTCTCCCGGCGGCGGTGGCTGGTCGAGTACCTGACGGCCATCCAGCGGGCGGGCGCCCTCGACGCCGAGGTCGATCCGGACGCCCTGGCCATCGTGCTCAGCTCCATCAGCATCGGTCTCATCTCGGCGTCCTCGGTGGTCGGGCCCATCAGCCCCGAGCAGTTCGACCGGGCGGTCGAACTGGTCATCACCCTCGTCGAACGCGGCCTCGAGGCGAACACCGCTCCCGACCCGGAACGGACCCGCCAGGCCCAGTTCGGACAGCTCGACCTGATCTCCCACCAGCTCGACCCCGCCACCACGACAGAGGAGCACCCCTCATGACACGGTCCATCTTCGAGTCGTCGGCGGACCTCAGCCTGGCCGGCGGACCCATCCGGCTGCACCAGGCCGGGCCCAAGGGCGCTCCCCCCGTGCTGCTGCTGCACGGCGCGATGCTGGACACCTCCGAGTACACCTGGCGCGGGATCCTGCCGGGCCTGGCCAGGGCGCACCGGGTGCACGCGATCGACTGGCCCCGGCACGGCGGCAGCCGCCCCTGGCAACGAGGTCGCCGCATCACCCAGGAACTCCTCGAACAGATCATCACCGAACTGCTCGACCACCTGGGCATCGCGAAGGTGACGTTGGTCGGCCTGTCCATGGGCGGCGGCGTCGGGCTCGGCTACGCGTTGAACAACCCCGACCGGGTCGAGCGCGTCGCGGCGTTGGCGCCGGGCGGTGTCGGCGCGCGCCGCCCCTGGCAGTTCCTGACCTGGCTCACGCTGCGCACCCCGGGCATGCTGCGGTCGACGAGCTGGTTCCTCGCCCGCGACACCACCTACCTCCGGAAGTCGATGCGTGGTTTCCTCACCGCCGGTGAGGACACCCAGCACTTCGAGACCCTCCACGAACTCGCCCACGCCGAGTCGGTGGCCAAGCACCGGCACCGCGAGCCGGCGTTGGACGACTGGCAGGTGCTCTCCTACGGCCCGTGGCGGATGGCGCTCGACCACACCCCGCGGCTGCCGGGGCTCCGGATGCCGGTCCTGTGGATCCGGGGTGACGAGGACCCGCTCGTCGGCCACTCGGAGCTGGCCACCGCCCACCAGTTGGCCCCCGACTCCCGCTTCGTGACGCTCACCGACGCCGGCCACGTGGCCCCGCTGGACAAGCCCGCCGAGGTGACCACCCTGCTGCTGGACTTCCTCGCCGAGGAGCGCGCGGAGGACACCGCACCCCGGGCCTGACGCGCCCTTCGGACCAGCTGACCCGCGCGAGCGGTGAGTGACCGACGGACGCCACGTGGACCGGCCACCGCGTTCCTCTCGCGGGCTGGCCGGGGAGCCGGTGCGCGCGTCGCGGAGCGCGCGGCTCCCCTCGCCGGGGCTCCCGCTCGACGTCCGCACCCCTCCCGGTGCCACCCCGGCGCCGGGAGGCAGGGGCTCGGCGGGTCGGCGTGCCGCACGAGCGGCGGACGGCCTGGGGCCGGGCAGTCCACCAGCCGGCGAGCCGGGCCGCCGCTCGCGTCACCCCGGGGGTTCGGCCATGCGGGTTGATCGCAGGAAGGCCGCCGTGAACTCCTCCACCGCCCGGTCGGTGGAGGGCAGCTCGTCACCGAGCGACGGGGCCAGCACGGGTCGCAGCAGCAGGTGCATGAGCATGGGGCCGACCAGCAGTTGGACGAGCAGCGGCATCGGCAGTGGCCGCACCCTCCCGGCTCGCACCTCGCCCATCACGAGTTCCCCGACGCTGCCGAAGAGGCGGGGGAAGTTCTCCTGGAGGAACTCGCCGGCCGGGCCGCCGGGCCGGCTGAGCATGTCACCGAAGATCGCCGGGATGACGCGCGGTTCCCGCTGGAACGCCGCGACCACCGCGCGGTAGATGGCGCGGACGGTGTCCTCCGTGGTGGCGGGCGGGTCACGCCGGAGGGAGTCGAGCGCCAGCACCGGGCTGTACCTGTCGAACACCGCCCCGAGCAGACCGTCCCGCCCCCCGAACACCGTGTGCAGGCTGGGCAGGGAGCAGCGCGCCTCCGCGGCCACCGCGTCCAGGGTCACCGCGCCGAGCCCCCGCTCGCCGATGAGGGTGGCCGCCGCCTCCACCGCCCGCTCCCGCACTGGTCGGCGACCACCGGGGTCGATCCCCGCATCGCGGACCGCCTCGTCCAGGCGAGCGCGGGTGCCGCCCAGCCGCCGCAGCAACGTGCTGCGGGAGATGCCGGCCGCCTCGGCGATGGCGGTCAGGGGTACGTCGGCGACGTCCTGCCCGCGCTCCCGGCTCGCGGCCAGCGCCGCCTGGACGAGTTCCGAACCCACCTGCTCCGACATGGTCCCCTCCTCGGCGCACCGCGACCCTACCGTTCGCCGCACGGGCACGAGCGGACTCGGATGACCGGGCACGGGGGGACCGCGTCGGCGCGATCGACCACGGCTCGCCGCCGCACGACATCCCCGCGGCCTCGCCGGAGTCGGGCGGTCACGACAACCTCGGGGTTGACACGTGGCACTTCGATATACATATCATCGTTCCAGATTTCACCGACGACGACGGTGAGGGGACGACGATGACGACGAGCACGGTTCTCATCGCGGGGGGTGGACCGGCCGGCATGACGCTGGGCCTGCTCCTCGCCCGCGCGGGCATCCAGGTCACCGTGCTGGAGAAGCACGCCGACTTCCTGCGGGACTTCCGGGGCGACACGGTTCATCCGTCCACCCAACGCCTGCTCGACGAGTTGGGTCTCGGAGACGCCTTCCGGGCGCTGCCGCAGACCCCGCTGGGGAACCTCCTCCTCCCCGGTCCGGGTGGCGACCCGGTCACGATCGCCGACTTCACGCTCCTCCGGGGGACCCACCGGGAGGTGCGGATGGTGCCGCAGTGGGACCTGCTGAACCTGCTGGCGGAGGCGGCGAGCCAGGAACGCACCTTCACCCTGCGCCGGAACACCGAGGTGATCGACCTGGTCCGGTCACACGGGAAGGTCGCGGGAGTGCGGTACCGGACCAGCGACGGCGAGGAGGGCGTCCTCCACGCCGACCTCACCGTCGCCTGCGACGGCCGCGCCTCGGTGCTGCGACGCGCGGCCGGGCTGCGACCCGTGGAGTACCCGGTGCCGCTGGACGCGTGGTGGTTCCGCCTGCCCCGCACCGACGACGGCACGGCCGTCCCGGCCCTCATCCCGAGGTCCGTGGACGGTGCGATGCTGCTCGTCCTCGCCAGGGAGGGTTTCCAGCAGCTCGCCTTCCTCGCGGCCAAGGGGCGGGATCCGGAGCTCCGGGCGGAAGGGGTCGAGGCGTTCCGGCGGCGGATCGCCGCGATCCGACCCGACCTCGCCGAGGAGTCGGGGGCACTGCGGAGCATGGACGACGTGCACCTGCTCGACGTCAAGTTGAACCGGCTCCGCCGGTGGTCGGTCCCCGGCCTGCTCTGCATCGGCGACGCCGCGCACGCGATGTCCCCGGCGGGCGGCGTGGGCATCAACCTCGCCGTGCAGGACGCCGTGGCCACCGCCCGCCTGCTGGCCGACCCGTTGCGACGGGGTCACGTCACGCCCCGCGACCTCGCGAGCGTCCAGCGACGACGCCGGATGCCCACGGTCGTGATCCAGGCGTTGCAACGGGTGCTGCACCGGTCCGTCATCGCGCCGGCGTTCTCGGGGAGGCGGACGAACCCTCCCCGGCCGCTGGTCGCGGTGGTGCGCCGCGTCCCCGCCGCTCGGCGGGCGCTGGCAGCGTTGATCGGCTTCGGCCCGCGCCCGGAGCGGGCGCCCGCGTTCGCCCGACGTTGAGAGGGACGGGACACGGGGGCGAACAGCTCCCTTCCCACCCACTGGGAAATGACCGCCGCCACCGGGCGCTCTTCCGTCCCACCAGTCTCGCTATCGCCCGAACGGGGGATACCCTTCGGCTCGGCCCCGGTGCCGGTTGGCGGACGGGGACCCGGCGGAGAGGACGATGATGTCGACACCACCACAGGGCGCGGTCGCCCGCGTCGCCGAGCTGGCCGGTCGCTGGTTCGGTGTCCTCGTGATCCTCGGCGCGGCGGTCGGGCTCGCCCTCCCCGGCCCCACCGCGACACTCGCCCCCTCCGTGCCGCTGCTGCTCGGCGTGATCATGTTCGGGATGGGCCTCACCCTGCGGCCCGCCGACTTCGCCCTGGTGCTCCGGAGGCCGTGGGCGGTGGGGATCGGGATCGTGGCCCAGTTCGCGGTCATGCCCGTCGCCGGCTGGCTGGTGGGCACGCTGCTCGGGCTGACCGGCGCCCTGCTGGTCGGCATGGTGCTGGTCGGCTCGGCACCGGGAGGCACCTCCTCCAACGTCATCGTGTTCCTCGCCAAGGGGGACGTGGCGCTCTCGGTCACGATGACCTCGGTCTCCACCCTGCTGGCTCCGGTGATGACCCCGCTGCTCGTGCTGTGGCTGGCCGGGTCGAGCCTCCCGGTGGACACGGCGGGGCTGCTCTTCTCGATCGTTCAGACGGTGCTGGTGCCGGTGGTCGCGGGCATCCTGCTGCGGGTGTTCGCCAGCCGCCTCGTCGCCCACATGCTGCCCGTGCTCCCACTGGTCTCGGTGACCGGTGTGGTCCTCGTGGTCGCCAGCGTCGTCGGGGCGAACGCGGACGCCGTGATCAGCAGTGGCGCGCTGCTGATGCTCGCCGTGGTCCTGCACAACGGCATCGGCTACCTGCTGGGCTACCTCGCCGCGCGGGCCGCCCGCCTGGACGAGGCCTCCCGGCGCGCCGTCAGCGTGGAGATCGGCATGCAGAACTCGGGCCTGGCGGCGAGCCTCGCGACCGTGCACTTCACCCCGCTCGCGGCCCTGCCGGCCGCGCTGTTCTCGGTCTGGCACAACATCTCCGGCGCGGCCATCGCCTCGTTCTGGGCCCGCCGGCCGACCAGGGACGACCGGGACGACAGGACGCCCGCCACCGGGACCGGCTGAGGTGACCGAGGTCGGGTACGCGTCCCGCACGGCGCCGAACGGGTGAAGGGCGAGTCCTCTCCCCTCCACCACCCCTGACCGGGGCACGTACCGCTCGGGCGCCCGAGGCACCCCGGCCTGGCCCGCTCCCCGGAGCGGCGGCACCGGGCCGCTCCTCCTCCGCGCCGAAGCAGCCACGGCACGCGCCCACCCACCCGCCGAGGACACCGTGCCAGCGGGAACCGGGGCCGGGCTCGGCATCACTGGGTCGGTCTCCGCGACCGCCCGAGCCGGGCCGTGGCGGACGGACCACCGGGGCGATCGGCCCCGGTCCGACGAGGCCTGGCACGCTGCCCGGACCAGCCCACCCGGTCGGGGATCGTGGGACCTCGCACGGTCAGCGGAGCGGTGGCCCCGCCCACGGCGACCGTCCCCGGTCCGGACGACCCGGCCCGATCTCGAACAGGGGTACCCCGTGACCGACAGCGCGTTCCTCACCGCGATCGCCGACACCCTGCACGCCCTCCCCGGCGTCCACGCCGTCTCCCTGGGCGGGTCGCGCGCCCAGGGGAGGGAGCGCCCGGATTCCGACTGGGACCTGGCGCTCTACTACCGGGGGGCGTTCGACCCCGAGGACCTGCGATCGGTGGGCTGGGAGGGCGAGGTCTCCGAGCTGGGCGCCTGGGGCGGCGGCGTGTTCAACGGCGGCGCATGGCTCCGGGTGGAGGGCAGGGCCGTCGACGTGCACTACCGCGATCTCGACGTCGTGGACGCCCAGATGGCGCGCGCCAGCCGGGGCGAGTTCGACATCGAGCCCCTGATGTTCCACCTGGCCGGTATCCCCACCTACCTGGTGGTCGGCGAACTCGGCCTGCACCGCGTCCTACGGGGGACCCTCCCCCGCGTGGACTACCCGGAGGCGTTGCGCCGCTCGGCGCCGGCGGTGTGGTCGGCCAGGGCGGACCTCACGCTCGACTACGCCGAGCACAACCACGCCCGCGCCGCCCGTGCCACCCAGTGCCTGGGTGGCATCGCCGTGGCCGCGACCCAGTACGCGCACGCCATCCTCGCCGCCCGGGGCGAATGGGTGACCAACGAGAAGGACCTGCTCTCCCGGGCGGGTCTCGACGTCCTCCACGGGGAGGTGCTGGCCGCGCGGGGCGAGCCGGACGCGCTGCGCGCCCTGGTCCGGGACACCAGGGTCCGGGGTCAGGCCCTGGTGCGCGACGCGACGGGCTGAGGGCGCGTGCGCGGCGTCCTCGGGGCGGGCACCGGGAGCCGTCGTGGAGCCCAGGTCACCCCGCGCCGCGCAGCCAGTCGCCGACCAGGCGGACGAGCACCGTGCCGCCCCGGTCGGTCAGGTGCAGGTTGTCCGAGTACACCCCGCCAGCCGACGACGAGACGCGGGCGGCGGTGCTGACGGCCGGACTCGCCGCACCCTCCGGTGGGGTCGGGCGCACCGCCCCGACCCGCTCGGCCCGCTCGCCCGGGGAGGGCGGTGGGGGGGTCGTCCACCCCAGCATCTCCCGGACCTCGGCGCCCACCGGCAGCAGGGTGACGCCGTGCTGTTCCGCGAGGTCCCTGATCACCTCGTTGTAGCCGGGCAGGCGGCGGTTCGCGTCGCTGTCCCGGTCCGGCCCGAGCGGGGGGAGGGTGCCCACCGCGAGGCGCGCGTCGGTTCCCTCGCGGGTCCGTGCCAGGATGGCGTCCAGGTTGGCCCGGTAACGGTCGAGGGGGACGCCGGTGCGGACGTCGTTCGTGCCGATCAGGACGGTGACGGCATCCGGATCGCAGGCGACGACATCCCGGTCCACCCGGGCCAGCAGGTCCGCGCTCGTGTCACCGTTCACGCCGGCGTTGACGAAACGGATCCCGGCCGGGCCGAGACGCTCGCGGAGCGCGCCGACCCAGTCCGAGCTCACCGAGCCCCGGGTCATGCTCGCGCCGGCCGTGACCACCAGGTAGTCCTCGGACGTGCCGCACCTGGCCGCGTTCGGGTCGGTCGGCGGCGAACTCGCCTTCCCACCGAGGCCGGCCACCCCGATCAACAGCGCGCACAGGGTGAGCGCGCTCGCGACGGGGCGGGACCGGCGTGGGCTCGGTGGTCCACTCCGCGTCTCCGCGCTCGTCCGGGTCGAGTCGTCCTCTCGCACCACGACACCTCCGCCGACGGTCGGATCCGCCGTGTCGACATACGGCCTCCGCACGGGTTTCCCGAGCGGCCGCACGCCAACCGGTTCATGGCTCCCGCCACAGCGCCGTTCCGCCGCCGCTGGCTCTCCGCCGGCGGTGGCTGGTCAGAGGGTCGCATGGACCGGCGTCCGCCGCCGGACGTCGGGCCGGGGGGCTGGCGGAGCCGCATCGACGGCCGCGAGCCGGCCCGACGGGTGGGGAACGGGCACGGCGCGGATGCCGTCCGGCTGCTCGCCGAGCCGTCCCCGGTCGCGACCCCCTCGTCGGGCGGCGGGAGGCCCCGACGCCACCGCCACGCCCTGGACGTCCTCGGCGTCCGCCCGCTCTCGCGGCAGGGGGAGGGTCAGCCCTCGAGGTAGGCGAGCACGGCCAGCACGCGACGGTGCCCGCTGTCCCCCGGCGGGAGGTCCAGTTTCGCGAAGATGTTCCCGACGTGCTTGTGCACGGCGCGGTCGGTCACGACGAGGCGTTCGGCGATCTCCCCGTTGGCGTAGCCCTGCGCCATCAGGCCCAGCACCTCCCGTTCGCGTGGGGTCAGCGTGACCAGCGGCCCCGCACGCCGCGCCAGCAGCTGCTTGACCACCTCGGGGTCCAGCGCGGTGCCGCCGGCGGCGACCCGGCCCAGCGCGTCCAGGAACTCCCCGATCCGCGCGACCCGGTCCTTGAGCAGGTAGCCGACTCCCCGCGCCCCGTCCGCGACCAGCTCCCGCGCGTAGGTCCCCTCCACGTACTGGGAGAGCACCAGCACGGGGAGGTCGGGCCGGTCACGACGGGCTCGCAGCGCCGCCCGGACGCCCTCGTCCCGGAACGACGGCGGGAGCCGGACGTCGACGACGGTGACGTCCGGCCGGTGCTCGGCGACGGCCCGGACGAAGCCATCACCGGTGGTGACCCGGGACACCACCTCGTGCCCCGAACTCGTGAGCACCAGCGACAGCCCTTCGGCCAGCAGCACGTTGTCCTCGGCGATCACCACTCGCACGGGCAGTCCACGAGCACCGTGGTGGGTCCACCCAGCGGGCTGTCGATGCGCAACCGGCCGTCCAGCGCCTCGACCCTGCGACGCATCCCCACGATCCCGGTCCCCGCTCCCTCCACGACGCCACCGGCGCCGTCGTCCCGGATCTCGGCGCGCAGCGAGCGGCCCTGCCTGCTGACCGCGACGGTCACCAGGGACGCGCCGCTGTGCTTGGCCGCGTTGGTGAGGGCCTCGACGACGACGAAGTACACCGCCGCCTCCACCGGGTCGGGCACCTCACCGAGCTCCCCGACGGACAGTTCGGTGGGTACCGCGCAGTCCGAGGCGACCGAGGCCAGTGCACCGGGCAGTCCCCGGTCGGAGAGGATCGGCGGGTACATCTGCCGCAGCACCTCACGCAGTTCGACCATGGCGTCCTCGGCCCCGGCGCGCGCCTTCGCGACCAGTTCGCCCACCGCCTGCGGGTCGTCGCCCAACCGGCGCTCGGCCAGGCCGAGGTGCATCGCGATGGACACCAGGCGGGCCTGGGTTCCGTCGTGCAGGTCCCGCTCGATCCGCCGCAGCTCGGCGTCGTGCGCGCTCACCGCGCCGCTGCGCGTCGCCCGGAGGGTGTCCACCCTCGCCGCCAGGCGTTCCCGCTCGCCGGGGTGCAGCAGCACCCGGTTGATCCACCCGAGCAGCGAGGCGGCGGCCACGGGGACCACCACGGCGAGCACGACGGCGAGCACGAGGGTCGTGCCGCCGAGGAGCCCGGCGCTGCCCCAGCTGTCCACCGGTTGCCCGGCCAGCATCCGCATCGGCTCGTCCTCGGGGAAGACCCACCAGAAGCCGGTCGCGACCAAGGCCACCAGCGGCGTCACCGCGACGCCGAGCCCCAGGACTCCCAAGGTGGTGCCCGCGACCATCGACGTCGGGAGCCACCGCAGGTCGCGCCAGGTCACCGGGTCGCCCAGCGACTCGGCCAGCCGCTGGCCGGCCGCGCGCGGGACCTCCGGGGTGGGGCGGCCGGTGAACCGGTCCGTCTCCCGCCTCGCCACGTCCGCGAGCCGGGCGAGCACCCGAAGCCCCACCGGCAGCAGGAACAACCCCACCCCCAGCAGGCAGAGCGCGGCCAGCAGGAGGAGTACCGGGAGCAGCGCCATGCTGGCCACCCCGAGACCCACCCCCACCGCGCAGAACCGGAGGGCGCGGGGGACCCGTGCCAGTCCGGAGCTCGACTCGTCACTCACCGGGCGCACCCCTCGTCTCGTCCTCGTTCCACGCGCCGATTCTGTCCCGGCGCGGGACGGGAGCGCGGTGGAGCGGGCTACACCCTCTCACCGGGCACGCGGTCATCGACCGGCGTGCGGAGGTGGGCCGACCGGCGGGTGCGGCGACCAGCGCGAGCCGTGGTCACCGCCCCGAGGCGAGCACCTGGTCCAGCCAGTCGGGCTGACCCCAGTCGATCATCCGCTCCCCGACGGCCACGGTCGGCGTGCCGAAGCTCCCGTCCTGCAGGAGGTAGCCGCGGTTGGGGATGTCCTCCATCTCGGCGTCCACCTCGGCGCGGTGCTCACCCTCCCGCACGCAGGTCGCGAACTCGTCACCCTCGATACCCAGGTCACGGCCCAGCTCGACGAACTGGTCGGCGTCGTACCCGCGCCGGCCCTCGGTGGGCTGGGCGGCGAACAGGCTGGCGTGGTAGTCGGGGAACTGGCCGGCGTCGGCGGCGCACAGGGTCGCGTTGGCCGCGTCGCCCGAGTAGCCGGCGGGGTCCGAGGCCGCGTCGAGGAACGGCAGCATGTGGTACCGGACCTGGAGGTTGCCCTGGGCGATCTCGGACTCGATGCGCTCGGCGTAGGCCTCCTCGAAAGCCCCGCAGCCGGGGCACAGGAAGTCCTCGTAGAGGTCGATCGTCACCGGTGCGGTGTCCTCGCCGGCCACCACCACGGCGCCGTCCCGCTGGGCGGCGAAGTCGACGCTGGCCGAGCCGGCGGGGATCGACTGTTCGGCCTGCTGCTGGTCCTGGTTCCTGGTGAACAGCACCCCGCCGATGATCACGGCGGCGACCACGAGCACCACCACCACGCCAACCACGACGGGTTTGGCGTTGCGGTTCGACGCGCGGGCGGCGCTGACCGCCTTCGCCCCCTGGTTCGCCTGCCGCTTCTTCCGCGCGTTGCGCTCCGCGCCTCCCACGTCCACGTCCCTTCCGTGCCGACCCGCGGCCGCGACCGTCCGCTCCGCGCGGGCCGTCGAGCCGATCGCCCAGCAGGGTACTCAGCGGTCCTGAGAGCGAGCTGAGGACAGTCGAGGGCAGGGTTGACGGCGTCCGCGCAGGTGCCAGGGGTTCCGCCGCCCGCCTGGGCGCCCGTTCCACGCCGGCCGGCCGCCCCCGGTGCGTCCGATTTCACCCGATCGACTGGGCTCACCGGTGCGATCGGATCAGCGGGGCGGCGTGGGTTCGGCGACCCGTTCCCCGCTGGGCGGTTCCGGCCCCTCGTCGAGCGCCCCGGACTCCGCGGCCACCGTCGAACCGGTCTCGGCCGGGTCCCCGCCGTCCTTGGGCAGGGTCTCCGGGGCGAAGGCCCAGAACAGGGAGGCGACCACGGCGACGGCCCCGGTCACCCCGAAGGCCAGGCCGTAGGAGGAGACGTCCACGAGCAATCCCGCGAGCAGGGGGCCCACGATGGCACCGACGTCGGCGGCCATCTGGAAGCCGGCGAGCACCGGTCCGCCCCCTCCCCGTCGGCCGATCACGTCCGCGACGGCGGCACCCTGGGGCGGGCTGAGCAGGCCGGCACCGAGCCCGGCGACCAGCGACGCGGCCAGGAAGGCCGGGACGGTCGTGGTGAACCCCAACCAGGCCGTGCCGCCGGCCGAGACCAACAGCCCGGCGAGCACCAGGGGTTTCCGCCCGATCTGGTCGGCCAGTCGACCGGAGAACAGGAGCACCACGGCGTTGCCAGCGGCGAACACGGCCAGGGAGATCCCGGCCATGCTCTCCCCCACCCGCAACGCCTCGACGACGAAGAGGGGCAGGAGGGAGATCCGCACGCCGAAGACGGCCCAGCCGTGGGCGAAGTTCGACACGAGCGCGGCGCGGTAGGTGGCGTTGCGCAGGGCGTCCCGGACGCTCATCGGGTCGCTGGAGTCCTTGTCCTCCCGCGCGGCCAGCGCCGAGTTCCGGAGGAAGAACCAGGTGCTGAGGACGGCGAGCAGCGTCATCCCGGCGTAGATGAGGAACGGCGCGCGGATCGAGGTCTCGACGAGACCGCCGCCGATCAGGGGGCCCGCGATGTTGCCCAGCAGGAAGGAGGTCGCCCACAGCCCGGAGGCGCGGCCACGCATCGTCGACGGGGCGAGTCGGATCAGCAGCGCGATCCCGGACACGGTGAACATGGTGGAGCCGATGCCGCCGAGCGACCGGAAGAGCAGCATCTGCCAGTACTCGGCCGCGAAGGCGCAGGCGCCGGTGGCCACGCCGGTGATGCTGAGCCCCACGAGGTAGACGGGGCGCTCACCGAGCCGTGTGACGAGGCGACCACCGAGGGGGGCGAAGAGCAACCGCATCGCGGCGAAGGCGCTGACGATCATGGAGACCGCGGTCACGCCGACGTCGAAGCTCGCGGCGAAGGTGGGCAGCGCGGGCGCGACGATCCCGAACCCGACCGCGATCACGAAGTTCGCGACGCAGAGGACCCAGATCTCCACGGGTAGCCTGCCGCCGGTCTCCGGAGTCCGTCTCTTCCGTCGTTCCCCGGCTGCCGACCGCACTGTGTGCCTCCTCAATCTTCTTAGCTTGGCTAAGAATACAGACGGGGAAGTGCTTTCCCCAATCCGACAATCCGGTCGGGTACCAGCGTCGACCCGACCCCGCCCACCGGCCGTGGTCAACGCCGACGGCCCTTCCCCGCATTCCCGACCGCGCCCGCGCCGGGACCGGTGGTCCGGGTGGGACCGGCTCCGACCAGGGGAACGTCCGCTCCCGGCCACCTGGGTGCCGGAAGCCGCGACGCGTCCGAACGAAGGCCGGCGGGCCGACCCCCACGAGGGGATCGACCCGCCGGTCACGTCCACCGGCCACCTCGTCGGGCGACCGGACGACCGTCAGCCCACCGAGACGATGCGGCCCTCTCCTCCGGACGGGTACCGCTCCGAGGAGACCGTGCCGCCCAGCCCCTCCCGCAGGTAGCCGCTGAGCGCCTGCTGGTCGGTGCGCCCGACCACGGTGAAGTCCAGGCCGACGAAGGGGTAACCGTCCCCGCCCCGAGCGGAGAAGTCGTTCACCGCCACCGACACCGCCGGGCCGTCCACGACCTCACCGTCGGCCACCAGCACCGTCCCGTCGTCGAGGACGACGTCCCGAACCCGCTCGCCCGGTGTCAGGACCTCCCCGGTGTTCACCTCGACCACCTGCGCCGTCTCCTCCACGTCGTAGGTGAACCTCATCCCCGACACCTGCATGAACTGGCCCGCCTGCCCCGGCAGCGCCGCCACGCCCCGCTCCAGCAGCTGGCGCAGCCGGTCCCGGGGCACGTCGGGCACCACGGACACGAAGTTGCCGAACGGCGAGACCTCGAACGTGTTCAGCTCGCTGACGGGGCCGGCCGGGATCACCGTGCCGTTGCGGATGCCGCCCCCGTTCTGGATGGCGACCTCGGGCACCGGGACGTCGTACTCGTCGGCCTGCTCCGCCGCCTGCCAGCGCACCGCGTCGGCCAGCAGGTTGCCCAGGTTGGTCTCCCGGGACCGGACGTTCTCCCGGACGCCGTCGAGCGGGACCTCGCTCGTCGCGACGACCGTCTCCGCCATGTTCTCCAGGTAGGCCAGCACCGGCTCCTCGACGTGCCGCCGCACCCAGGGATCGGGCTCCACCGCGTCCTCGCCGACACCGGCGACCCGCACCGGCCCGGTCCTCTCCTCGTCCCACCCGAGCAGGTCGCCGGCACGGTCGAAGTTCAGCACGATCCGACCGATGTACTTGTAGTCGCCGGTGGTGGTCACGACCGGCACCACCCGGCCGTCCCTGTCCTTCTCCACCAGCGGGAACTCCCGCTCGGCCACGTCGCCCGGCACCAGCGGATCGCCGTCGTTGGCGAGGATCTCCCCACCGCCGGCTCCGACCACGACGTCGACCCCGGAGAGCTCCGGGACGAGCGCCAGCTCGTTGTCGATGTCCTGGAGGTGCGAGACCAGGACGACCTTGGTCACCCCCCGCTCGGCGAGGCCCTCGGCCAGGCCGTTGGTGATCTCCGCCAGCTCCGGCAGCACCCGGACACCGCGCGGGCTGGAGAGCGCCGGCAGGTCGGGGGTGGTGAGCCCGATGATGCCGATCTGCTCACCGGCCTCGCGGAACACCCGCGTGGAGACGATCGTGCCGTCGTCGGTGTGGGCGGTCAACGAGGGTTCCGCCGTGAAGTCGAGGTTCGAGCTGACGAAGTCGAGGGTGCCGTCGAACCCGTTGATGAAGTCCGCGAGCACCTCGGGGCCGAAGTCGAACTCGTGGTTGCCGATGATGGAGGCGTCGTAGTCCATCGCCTTCATCGCCAACGAGTCGTAGTACGGCGCGCCCTTGTCGATGCTCGCCGCGAACTCGGGTCCGGGCAGGAAGTTGTCACCACCGGACAGCAGCAGCGAGGCCCTGCGCGGAGAGCCGGTGCGGTCCGTCGCCGCCTCCACGCGCAGTTGGTCGACGAGTGTCCTCGCTCGTGCGACACCGCCGAAGCTGCGCTCCTCCTCCGGGCTGATCTGGCCGTCACCGTCGATGTCCGCGTCCACGCCGAGCAGGGCGGACTCACCGTCGTTGGTGAACAGCAGGGTGAGCGTGAAGCCGTCACGGGGGGCGGGGGCCGAGGCAGCGGCGACCGTCTCGGTGGCGGCGGCGGGAGCGGCCACCGCGGCCAGGGTCACCGCGCCGAGCGCGAGGGCGGCCAGGGCGCGGGGCCGGCGACCGGCAGGTCTGGGGGCGGGCACGGTTCTCCTTGCGGTTCGGAGGGTTCGGGACGTCACAACCCGGAGGTATCGAACCAACCCCGGTGAACCGTGTCGAGAACGCGTGCTTGATTCACGGGAAATTCGTCATGATGTTCGCACCGCCGTGATGACGGGACTCCCGTCCGCTACCACGCGTGCGGCCAGCGGCCCCCTCCCGGCCCGCCCTGGGTGAATCACCCGGCTGCCGCTCCGGCCCGCCCGGGACGGTGGCGGGTCGCCCCGCCACCGCTGACGGCCGCTGACGGCCGCTCACATCCCGACAGCGGCCCGGACCTGGTCGAGCAGCGGACGCGCCCGGCGACGCGCCTTCTCGGCACCCTCCGCGAGCGCGCGGTCGAGTTCACTCCCTGGCGCCATCAGTTCCTCGTACCGGGCACGGAGATCCCGCAGTTGCTCGTTGAGGACCTCGAAGAGCTGGTTCTTCAGCTCACCCCACCCGACGCCGCCGGCCTCCAGCCGCTTCCGCGTCTCCGCCACGGTCTCGGCGTCGGCGAACTGCTCCAGGATCCGGAAGACGGGCGACGAGTCCGGGTCCTTCGGCTCCTCGACGGGAACGCTGTCGGTCGGGATCCGCCTGATCAGCTTCCGCAGCTTCGGCTCCGGGAGGAAGAGCGGAATGGTGTTGTCGTAGGACTTGCTCATCTTCCGACCGTCGGTGCCGGGCAGCGTCCGCCCCGCCTCCGCCTCGGGTACGACGGCCTTGGGCACGTGGAACCGGAACGACGCACCGTAGTGGTGGTTGAAGGAGCCGGCGATGTCGGCGGCGATCTCCACGTGCTGTGTCTGGTCCCGACCGACCGGCACCAGGTCCGAGTTCATCAGCAGGATGTCGGCGGCCATCAGGATCGGGTAGTTGTACAGCCCCATGTTGACGCCGGAGTCCAGGTCGTCACGCCCGGCCTCGGCGTTGCGGTCCCGGATCGCCTTGTAGGCGTGCGCCCGGTTCATCAGCCCCTTGCCGGTCAGGCAGGACAGCACCCACGCGAGCTCGAAGGTCTCCGGCACGTCCGACTGCCGGTAGAAGATCGTGCGCTCGGTGTCCAGCCCCGCCGCCATCCACGTCGCCGCGACGCTCCGCGTGTACTCACGGACCTTCTCCGGGTCCCGGATCGTGGTGAGCGCGTGGTAGTCGGCGATGAAGTAGATCGAGTCGTGCTCCTCCACCAGCGACAGGGCGGGCCGGATCGCACCGATCAGGTTGCCGATGTGGGGGTCACCGGTCGGCTTGATTCCGGTCAGGGAGACCTTGCGTGCGGGCGCTGCCATGACAGGGCATGTTACCCGGGCGGTCGTGGACGGCATCGCTGGTTTCCCGCCGCCCGGCCGGCCCCGCGAGGGGTCCACCTCCCGCGACCGATTCGCCGAGCTCGACGTCACCTCCGTCGACCTGCCCACCAACCACGGGCCGATGCTGACCGAGCCCGAGGAGCTCGCCCGGGTCCTCCTGGCCACCGCGCGGTGAGGGAGACGTCCTCACCGCACTCGGAGGCCCACCCGGGGACGAGGGGCCAGGACGCACGAAGGGTGGCCCGCGTGTCGCGGGCCACCCTCTGGGTTTCGAGTGGAGGTGCCGGGAATTGAACCCGGGTCCTCCGACGCTTCCTCAGGACTTCTCCGTGCGCAGTCCGCTCAGCCTCTACTTGACTCCACCGGTCACGCGAACCTGCCGGTGTGACGAGCCCAGCTACTGTGAGGTGTCCTGCCAGTTCCCGTAGCCAGTCCTAGCAGTTGAGCCTTCTCAATGATGCCGGGGTCCGGGACGAAGGCGTTCCCGGTCCGACAGAGTTAGTCCTCGCTCAGGCGGCGAGGGCGAACTCGGCGCGACTCTTGTTGTCGGCGCTTATTTGTTGTGCGGCGACGCTCTAGGTGGTCTCCCGCCTGCACCTGCACGCTTCCCCTGACTCACCGTCCGGAGTCGAAACCGTTCACCCCCTTGTCGTGACGCGTCCAGCATAACGCGTGAGCCCACCCGGTTCATTCCCATTTCCGGAGCTGGCCCTCCCGGGGACCGTACCCACCGGGTGGCGCGCCGGCACCCGGCGGCGCCCGGACAGGACCCCACCGGCGACCGCGCAGGTCAGCGGCCCCGCCACCCCGGATCGTGACCCGCGCCACTCCACTCGCGGGTCACCACTTGCCCTTGCGGGCCCGCCCCACGGCCCGCTCCATCTCCCGCTCGGCGTCCCGTTTGGCGATGGCCTGCCGCTTGTCGTGGGCCTTCCGCCCCCTGGCCAGCGCCAGTTCGACCTTGACCTTGCCGTCCTTGAAGTAGAGGGAGAGCGGCACGAGGCTGAGCCCGCTCTCCTTCGTCTTCCCGATCAGCCGCAGGATCTCGGCCTTGTGCAGCAGCAGCTTCCTGGTCCGCCTCGGGGTGTGGTTGGTCCACGTCCCCTGCGCGTACTCGGGGATGTGCAGCCCCCGGAGCCACACCTCCCCGTCGTCGACGGTGGCGAAGGCGTCCACCAGCGAGGCGCGTCCGGCCCGGAGGCTCTTCACCTCGGTGCCCATCAGGGCGATCCCGGCCTCGTAGCTGTCCAGCACGGAGTAGTCGTGTCGCGCCCGCTTGTTCGACGCGATCACCTTCTGGCCTCGTTCCTTCGCCATGCGATGAACTCTACGGGTCCTCGCAAACCGTTTCCCCGGACCGCCGCGCCACCACCACTAGTTGCGCACGTAGAGCCGCAGCGTGACGTAGCCCGTCACGGCCGAGACGGCCGCCGCCACCCCGAACAGCACCGGTGAGATGAGCAGCACGTCGGCCAGCGACAGCTCGGGGATGATGTTCGCCTCGATCGGCCCCTGCAACACCCGGTCGATGAAGCCCAGCTTCGCCACGACCAGGCCGCCGACCGCCAGGAGGGCACCGATCAGGCCGGCGACCACCGCTTCCAGGAGGAACGGGAGTTGCGTGTACCAGCGCGTCGCGCCGACCAGCCGCATGATCCCCACTTCCGTCCGCCTCGTGAACGCCGACACCTGGATGGTGTTGGAGATCAGCAGGAGCGCGGCGATGGCCTGGACGAGCGCGATGGCGAACGTCGCGTTCCGGACGCCACCGAGCAGGTCGAACAGGCGGTCGAGGAACTCGGCCTGGTCCACCACCCGGTTCACGCCCGCCTGGCCGCTGAACTCCTCCTCCAGCGCCGCGAACCGCTCCGGGTTCTCCAGCTTCACCCGGAACGACGCCGGCAGCGACTCGGGGCGGGTCAGGTCGACCAGCTCGGGCTGGCCGGCGAAGATCTGCTGGAACCGGGCGTAGGCCTCCTCCCTGCTCTCGAACACCACCGACTCGACGCCCGCGGCGTTCTGCAGGGAGGACTGGAGGCCGGCACAGGGTTCGTCCGAGCAGGTCGCGTCGCTCTGGCTGACGTCGTCCGTGAGGTGCACGTACACCTCGAGGTGGTCGAGGTAGTTCTCGCCCATCCGGTCGATCATGCGAACGACGAGCAGACCGCCGCCCAGCAGGCCGAGCGAGATTGCGGTCGTGAGGATCATCGCGATGGTCATCGTGACGTTCCGGCGCAAGCCGGTGAGGACCTCGCTGAACACGAAACTGGCGCGCATCGGGGGAAGCGATCCTTGCGAATTCGGGGGAGGAGGGCGGGGTGGTTCAGCCGGGGCCGGGGCTAACGGCCAACGCCGTAGACACCCCGGGAGTCGTCACGAGTCACCTTGCCGAACTGCAGCTCGACCACCCGGCGACGCATGGAGTCGACGATCGAGTGGTCGTGGGTGGCCATGAGGACGGTGGTGCCGGTGCGGTTGATCCGCTCCAGCAGCAACATGATGTCCTGGCTCGTGTCGGGGTCGAGGTTACCGGTCGGTTCGTCGGCCAACAGGAGGAGCGGCCGGTTCACGAACGCACGGGCGATGGCGACGCGCTGCTGCTCGCCACCCGACAACTCGTTCGGCATCCGCTCGGCCTTGCCGTCGAGCCCCACCAGCTGGAGCACCTCGGGCACCACCTTCCGGATGGTGTGCCTCGGCTTGCCGATGACCTCGAGCGCGAAGGCGACGTTCTCGGCGACCGTCTTGTTGACGAGCAGCCGGAAGTCCTGGAAGACGCAGCCGATGCGTTGCCGCAACCGGGGCACCCGGCGCCGGGGCAGCTTCGTCAGATCCCAGTCGGCGACGTGGATCTCGCCCTTGGTCGGTACGTCCTCACGCAGCAGCAATCGCAGGAAGGTCGACTTCCCTGACCCGGACGGGCCGATGAGGAACACGAACTCGCCCTTGTCGACGCTGACCGAGACGTCCTCCAGGGCCGGGCGCGGTGAGGTCTTGTAGACCTTGGTCACGTGCTCTAGCCGGATCACGGCTGGCCAGTCTACTCACGCCCGTGCGGCGGCCCGGACGCGTCCCGTCCCAGCTCACGACGGTCACCGAGGGTGTCTGACATGCGCGAAGAGTCAGCGGGCCACCGGTGCCGCGCGAGCGGGACGAGGACGGTCGAACCTCCGGTCAGCTCTCGGACTGCCGGCGCCAGCGGATGCCGGACTCCAGGAAACCGTCGATGTCGCCGTCGAGCACGGCCGTCGGGTTGCCCACCTCGAAGTCGGTCCGGAGGTCCTTGACCATCTGGTAGGGGTGCAGCACGTAGGAACGCATCTGGTTGCCCCAGCTGGAGCCGCCGTCACCCCGGAGCGCGTCGAGCTTGGCCCGCTCCTCCTGGCGCTGCCGCTCCAACAGCTTGGCCTGAAGGACGCCCATCGCCGTGGCGCGGTTCTGGAGCTGCGACCGCTCGTTCTGGCAGGACACGACGATCCCGGTGGGCAGGTGGGTGATCCGGACGGCGGAGTCGGTGGTGTTCACGCCCTGCCCGCCCGGCCCGGAGGACCGGTAGACGTCGATCCGGAGGTCCTTCTCGTCGATCTCGACGTGGTCGGCCTGCTCGACGACCGGGACGACCTCCACCCCCGCGAACGAGGTCTGCCGGCGCCCCTGGTTGTCGAAGGGCGAGATCCGGACGAGGCGGTGCGTCCCCTGCTCGACGGAGAGGGTGCCGTAGGCGAAGGGGGCGGTGACCCGGAAGGTCGCGGACTTCAGCCCGGCCTCCTCCGCGTAGGAGGTGTCGTAGACGTCGGTCTTGTACCCGTGGCGCTCCGCCCAGCGCAGGTACATGCGCAGCAGCATCTCGGCGAAGTCCGCGGCGTCGACCCCGCCGGCCTCGGCGCGCAGGGTGACCAGGGCGTCCCGGTCGTCGTACTCGCCGGACAGCAGGGTCCGGACCTCCATCGACGCGATGTCCTTGCGCAGCCGCGCCCGTTCGTCGTCGGCCTCGGAGGCCGAGCCGGCGTCGGCTTCCTCCTCCGCGAGCTCGTAGAGCACCTCCAGGTCGTCGAGGCGCTGCCGCAGGTCGGAGACCCGACGCAGTTCGCTCTGCTTGTGCGAGAGCTTGCTGGTGACGGTCTGGGCGTGCTCCACGTCGTCCCACAGGCTCGGGGACTCGGCCTGCTTCTCCAGCTCGGCGATCTCGGTGCGCAGGCCGTCCAGGTCCATGACGGCCTCGACGCTGGACAGCGTGGTGGACAGGTCCTTCAGGTCAGCGGCGACGTCGGGGTTCACGAACACGAAGCGTACGCGTCCGGCGGGGGCCCGCGCTCAACCGGGGAGCAGGAGGCCTGGACGCCCGTGGGCCGCGCGTCGGCACCGCCCCGGGTCGGGCGGTCGAGCTCGACCGCCCGGTGGACGGTCGCGCCCGAACCGGCCCGCCTCCCACTCGTGGTGGGGATCAGTCCGTCGGCACGGTGTCGAGCAGTTTCAGCAGGGCTCGGCTGTGCGCGACCGCGAAGTCGGCGACCGCCTTGGTGAAGGGGTCGTCGGCCGCCTTCGCGTCCTGCTTCGCGGCGTCCAGCCTGGCGGCGGCGTCCGGTCGCGCCGCCTCCACCAGGGCGCGTCGCTGCCGAGCCGTGAGAGACCCGGCGTAGGCGAGCCTGAGCACCAGCGGACTCCGGAGGTTGTCCGGTCCCGGTTCGGTGTTCAGCCATGCCTTGAAGGCCCGCTTGCCCGCGGCGGTGATCACGTACTGCTGGCTGGAGCGTGGGCCCTGTTTGCCCAGCCGCAAGAGGCCGTTCTGCGCCAGAGCCGGAAGTTCCCGGTAGACCTGGCTCCTGGTGACGCTGAAGAACCCACCAAAGCGTTCGGCAACCGCCGCGACGAGCTGCCCGCCGGTCATGGGACCGTCGTGCAGCAGGCCGAGCAGTGCGGCAGACGTTGAGTTCAACTCGGACACGGCTCCACGGTGCCACGGCGCGCGCGGCTCGTCCACAGTGGCCGAGGCCGGGCCGGGGCCTGTCCTGGCTGGTCCCCCCGACGATGCCCCGAAAGGGTCAGCGACGGTACGGCCCGTGGCACGCCGCGCCTTCCTCCACACCCGCCTCCGGGCCTTCCGGCCCCGGACATCGCCTGGTCAGGGGCGGCCAGCGGCGCCTACCGCACATCGCCGGTCCGCGCCAGCCGGAAGCCCGGGACTCCCGTCACCCACTTTCGCGGCCCGACGGGGAAGGGCCATGCGATCGGGCGGAAATCGCGCACTCGCCGCGCGCGTTCCGGGCGCCCCGTCGAGCATGACGAGGTCCGGCCCCCTGGCCGAGCACAGATTCCCCCGACCGGAGGTAGTCGTCGAATGCACCGCAGCTGGCTGCGAGACAGGGCCGCCGCCCGGAGCGCCGAGGTACGGGACCAGGTCGCCGAACGCGCCCGCACCCTGAGGACTCGGTTCCTCCCCCCGCCGGCCGACGACGGCGAACGGTGCGGGGTGTGTGGACGCGCGCTGCGGGGACAGCACCGGCGCTCGGGTACCGAACGGGCCTGTTCGGCCGCCTGTGCCCGTCGGTGGGCGGAACGCGTGGAGGAGGCCGAACGGGAACGGGCGGAGCAGGAGGAGACCGAGCGCGCCGAGCGGCGCGCCTGGGAGCGGTGGCGGGCGGTGGTGGCCGAGGCGGAGGGGCCGACCTCCTCCTGAGGCGGGGCGGCCCTCAGCACCACCGGCCGGGCCACCCGCCCGGTCACCCACCTCCGGCGGGTCATCGGGTCCCGACGGAGGTGCACGGCGGTCCCGGTCGTCCGTTCGTCTCCTCGGCCACCACCGGGGCGGCGGGTGCCCGGTCGCGGGGGCGCGCCCAGCCCCATCGAATTGCCGCCACCCGCCGCCCGGACCACACTGGCGGACCGACGAGCCGGGACGGTCCGTCGGCCCGTGGCCGGGCGACCCGGGAGGTGGCATGGCGTCGGTGCCGGCAACGCGCGCGGCCGCTGGTCGGCCGGGCGACACCACGCTGCCGCTGGTCCTGAGCGCCCTGATGTTGACGGTCCTGTTGGCGGCCCTGGACCAGACCATCGTGGCCACGGCGCTCCCGACGATCGTCAGCGACCTCGGCGGGCTGGACCACCTCTCCTGGGTGGTCACGGCGTACATCCTCGCGTCCACCGCCTCCACCCCGCTGTGGGGCAAGATGGGGGACCAGTACGGCCGCAAGGGTCTGTTCCAGGCCGCGATCATCGGGTTCCTGGTCGGCTCGGCGCTCTGCGGCATCGCCCAGACCATGACCCAGCTCATCGCGGCCCGAGCCTTCCAGGGCCTCTTCGGGGGCGGCCTCATCGTGCTCGCGCAGGCCCTGATCGGGGACGTCGTGCCCCCTCGGGAACGAGGCCGCTACCAGGGCGTCTTCGGCGCCGTGTTCGGCCTCGCCTCGGTGGCCGGCCCCCTCCTCGGCGGCCTGTTCGTGGACCACCTCTCCTGGCACTGGGTCTTCTACATCAACCTGCCGCTCGGCGTGCTGGCGCTCGCCGTCGTCGCCGTCGTGCTGCCCAGGACCGCCCACGCCGGACGGCACCGGATCGACTACCTCGGCACCACCTTGTTGGCGGGAGCGGCGGTGTCCCTGGTCCTGCTCACCACCTGGGGTGGGACGACCTACCCCTGGGGTTCCCCGGTGGTCCTTGGCCTGGGAGTCGCGGCGGTGGTGCTCCTGGTGCTGTGGGGCCTCACGGCCCGGCGGGCGGCCGAGCCGGTGCTGCCGTTGCGCCTCTTCCGCGACCCGGTGTTCCCCGTGGCCGCGGCGATGGCCTTCGTCGTCGGCTTCGCGTTGTTCGGCACCGTGACCTACCTGCCGCTGTTCCTCCAGATCGTGCACTCCGTCTCCCCCACCCTCTCGGGGGTGCACCTGCTCCCGATGGTCCTCGGGATCTTCGTGACCTCAGTCGGCAGCGGGAACCTGATCAGCCGGACCGGCCGGTACAAGGTGTTCCCCATCGTCGGCACCGCCCTCATCACGGTGGCGATGCTGCTGCTCAGCACGATGGACCAGCGCACATCGACCCTCGTGATGTCGCTGTACTTCGCGCTGCTCGGCGCCGGTCTCGGCTGTGTGCTCCAGGTCCTGGTGACCGCCGTGCAGAACAGCGTCGACTACGCGGACCTCGGAACCGCCACCTCGGGCAACACGTTCTTCCGCATGATCGGCGGGTCCTTCGGGGTCGCGACGTTCGGCGCGGTGTTCGCCAACGGGCTCAACACCCGACTGGCCGAGCGCGGAGGTGACCTGCCACTGCCGCCCGGTGTCGACGCGACGACGCTGGAGAACGACCCGAGGGCGGTGCGGCAGCTGCCGCCCGAGCTGGCGAACTCCTTCATCGACATCTACGTCGACGCGCTCAGCCCGGTGTTCCTGATGGCGGCCCCCGTCGCGGCGGTGGCGTTCCTGCTGAGCCTGTTCCTCCGGGAGGTCCCGCTCCGCGACTCGGTGCGGGGCGGTCACCCGGGCACCCGGTTCGGGGCGGCGCCGAGCGCACGGGACTCGCGGGAGGAGCTGCGACTGGCGATCTCCCGCTACGCCGACCGGGACATGCGGCACGACTACTACCGCAGGCTCGCCGCGGCGGCCGAGGTCGACCTGAGCCCGGCGTCCTGCTGGATCGTGGCGAACCTCGAGCGGGAGGGGCCGAGCACCCGCGCGTGGCTGGCGGACCAGGCCGGGGTGGAGCCGGGAACGGGTGCCCCGTACGTGTCCGAGCTGGTCGACGCGGGGCTGGTGCGGGAGCGGGACGGCTACCTCATGTTGACGGCGGCGGGCAAGAGGCTCGCATCGGCGTTCGTCCGGTCGCGTCGTCGTGGGTTGGAGGAGTTCCTGGCGGACTGGTCGCCCCGCCTCCACCCGGAACTGCGAGAACTGCTGGAACAGGAGTCGCGGCGGTTGCTCGGGGACCGCGCGGACCGGCGGGTGTTCACCGGCAACAGGGACTGATCTCCCGTCCACGGTCAGGGGACGCCCCGGAACGCCGAACGGCCCCGGTCCACTGGACCGGGGCCGTTCCACTCGTAGCGGGGGCAGGATTCGAACCTGCGACCTCTGGGTTATGAGCCCAGCGAGCTACCGAGCTGCTCCACCCCGCGCCGTTCGGGATCTGGCCTTGGGCCAGCCGCCGCGGTTCCCACCGCCGCTCCTCCCGACATGGAAGAGCTTAGAGGATGCCCGAAACGGCGGCAAACCCGGGGGTACCCCAGGGTGGCGCACCCGCACGAAGCACGCTCTGACCCGCGGTGACACCCACGATGTGCCCGACAGGCGCGCACCGCCCCCGGGAACCGGCGAACGGGTCCGGTCAGCCGCCCGACGCCACCCCCGCCGCCAATCCGCGCGAGGAGGGCTCAGGGAGCCGTGGTCGACGACCCCGACTCCCTGAGCCCGGTCGGAGTGGACGGCCAGCTCCGCCCGGGGCGGCACGCGGCGCGCTCCGTCCGGTGCGACGCGGACGGCCGTGGGAGCCGCCTGAGCCGTGAGTGCGCCACCGGCCCGAGGGACCGGACGAGCCGGTGGCCCGCGACGGTGTCGCGGGGAGGGCGGAGGTGCTGTGGGGCCCGGGACCACGCTCCGCGCGGCCCCTGCGCTCCCCACCCCGGGACCGGAGGTCGTGGCCGCGCTCCTCGACGGGACGTCCACCTCGGCGGCCCACCACCGCCCGGGCCCCGATGGCGGAAGCCCGGAACACACGCGGAGGGGCACCGACTGGTTCCGTCCCGGTGGAGGTCGTGTGCCACCCGTGCGGCGCTCCCTCCGCCTCAGCGGTGCCCAGGTCCTCCCTGATCACCCGGAGCTGGCGGGTCCGCCTCCGGGCCGCGGGTCGGCCGGTCGAGCCGGTGGACGTGGTGGCTGCCGTCGTCGAGGGGGTTGTCCGGGGTGAGGTACCCGGTGCCGATGGCGGCGTACCCGGCGCGGCGCAGGGCCGACCAGGACGGCGTGTTGGACGTGGCGACGGGGACGATGATCGCGCTCGCCT
This sequence comes from Actinoalloteichus caeruleus DSM 43889, assembly GCF_000429185.2. GTDB lineage: Bacteria > Actinomycetota > Actinomycetes > Mycobacteriales > Pseudonocardiaceae > Actinoalloteichus_B > Actinoalloteichus_B caeruleus. The sequence goes on from NZ_AUBJ02000001.1 coordinate 3,256,331, forward strand.
CCGGGTGGTCCCGCCAGCAGAGCTCGGTGAAGGCCTCGATCAACAGCGTGCCGAGACCCCGCCCCAGCAGCTCCGGCTCGCCGATGAAGTAGTCGATGGTGAGCGCGTCGGACGGGACGTCGACGAGCTCGATCAGTTCGCGATGCCCTTCCGGGTAGTCGTGGATCCGGCACCGCTGCGCGAACCCGATGGGGCTGCCTCCCCACAGCACGAGGAAGTCCTCGGACGGCTCCGTGCCCCGCACGCTGCCCGCGAAGTCGCGCTCCACCCCCGCGTCGCTGGTGTCGTGCACCCAGTAACGGGCCACGTGCGGGCGGCGGAGCCAGGTCTGGATGAGCCGAAGGTCGTCGTGCCGGGTCCGACGGAACTCGAGCGCCATCCGGCCACTCTCCCAGCCCGGTCCGACACGCACCCCGAGCGTGCCCTACCGGGAGACCAACTCGTGACCATCCGCGGCGTGCCCGAGCCGCCAGCGGTGGGACTCCCGACAGCGTGGACGTCCACCGTTCCCGAAGGGGCCGTGTGACGGCGTCGCCGGGACGTCACCCTCGCGACCAGGGATGCTTCTCCCTCCCCCGGGGCCGACGAGGTCCGCCCGGGAGCTGGATGGTGCCACGCCCCGCCCGTCCCGGCGGCTCTCGGCCCTCGCCGCGCGCCCGGGTCCAGGTGCGCCCGCCGTGGATCACCGGCGGATACGGGTCCCTCACCAGCCTTGGCCCCCGACCAGCCGAGCCGCCAGCCGCGGCGGAGGACGGCGCCTGCCGCCCACGGACGCTCGACCAGGCCGGACCGACCCCGGGATGCGAAAAATCCCGCACACCTCGCGGTGTGCGGGACCTCGTGGTAGCGGGGGCAGGATTCGAACCTGCGACCTCTGGGTTATGAGCCCAGCGAGCTACCGAGCTGCTCCACCCCGCGTCGCTCAGGACCTGGCCTCCGGCCACTGCGGAGATGGCCTCCGCTCGCCCTGACTTCAATTACTTTAGAACGGATCAACCTCGAACGCAAATCGCGGGGACCAGATCCAGCCGTGACCCCCGTCTCACTCCGCTCGGCCCACCGCGCCCGGACGAGGACGACGCCCCGGGGGAGTGCCCCCGGGGCGTCGCTCACGGAGTCAGCGCCGCCGGCCGGAACCGGCGGCTGGACTGTCAACCACCGTCTCCCCGCAGGGACTCGTACTGCTCGATGGCCTCGGCGAGATCCTGGTAGGCCTGCCCGATCTCGGCGAAGTCACCGGAGCGCTGCGCCGACTGGAGCCGTTCGAGGGCCGAGTCCATGCCCTGGACCGCCGAGTCGACCGAGTCGGCGGGCGGAGCCTGCGGAGTGGTCGGCGTGCTCGTGTCCTCGCCCGCTCCCTGCTCCTCGGTCTCCGGTGGGGTGGGTGTGTCGTCGGTACCCGAGGGCTCGTCACCCTCGGCGACCTCCACGTCCTCCCCGGTGGGGTCGGTGGCCCCCTCACCGGCACCGGTGCCGAACACCTCGTCGAGCGCCTCCGCGAGGGTGGGCGCGTACCCGACCCGGCCCTCGAAGCTCACCAACACCTTGGCGAGCTGCGGGAACGAGGAGTCCTCGTTCCTCCGCTCGATGTACACGGGTTCGACGTAGAGCAGACCGCCTCCCACCGGGAGGGTCAGCAGGTTCCCGAAGAGCACGTCGGTGGCCTGCTGCCGCAACAGGTTCAGCTCCGTGCTGACCTCGGTCGAGGAGACGAACTGCGTCTGCACCTGCTGCGGGCCCTGCGTCTGGCTGTCGACGGGGAGCCTGAGGACCGTCATGTCCCCGTAGTTCTCCGGATCGGAGTTCACCGACATGAAGCCGGAGAGGAACTGCCGTTGGAGGAACACCTGGGCGCTGGTGAGCTGGAAGGTCGCCTCTCCGGTGGCCGGGTCCTCCGCCAGGATGTAGTACGGCGGCTGCGGCGTGTTCGCCTCACCCGGGTCGTCACCCACGGTCGGGTCCGACGGCACGTTCCAGAAGCCGACGTTGGCGTAGAAGTCGCTCGGGTTGTCGACGTGGTAGCGGGTCAGCAGGTCCCGCTGCACCTTGAACAGGTCCTCCGGGTACCGGAAGTGCGCCCGCAGGTCGTCGCTGATCTCGCTCTCCGGCTGCACGGTGTCCGGGAAGACGCTCTGCCACGCCTGGAGGACCGGGTCCTCCTCGTCGACCGCGTAGAGCGTCACGGTGCCGTCGTAGGCGTCGACGGTCGCCTTCACCGAGTTCCGGATGTAGCTGATCCGCTCGTCCAGCTGTTCCGGCACGCCCCGGGCGTTCGTGAGGCTGTCGGTGGTCGCCTCACCCAGTTCCGTCTTCTCCGCGTACGGGTAGTTGTCGAGCGTGGTGTACGCGTCGACGATCCAGGTGATCTTCCCGTCCACGACCGCCGGGTAGGGGTCGCTGTCCACCGTCAGCCACGGCGCGACGTCGGCCACCCGGTCCCGGGGGTTCTGGTTGTAGATGATCTTGGAGTCGGGGCTGATCGCCTGGTTGAACAGGATGTTGCGTTCCGCGTGGTAGGCCGCGAACACCAGCCTGTTGAACCAGTTCCCGATCGGGACGCCACCCTCACCGGTGTAGGTGTACCGGTCGTTGTCGGTGTCGTACTCGTACGGGTTGCCCTGGTCGTCGGTGGTCCCGACGATCGCGTAGGCGGTGCCCAGCTCCCCGAAGTACGTCCTCGGGTTCTCGACCGGGACGAAACCGTCCGGTGTCGCCAGGTCGCTGACCTTGAAGTTCGGGTAGCCGCCCTCACCGCCGGTGTCCGCCAGCGCCGAGTTCACCTCGTTCGCCGGGGCGGCGACGATCCCGTTCCCGTGGGTGTAGACCAGGTGCCGGTTGATCCAGTTCCGCTGGTTCTCGGCCAGGCCCTCGGTGTTGATCTCCCGCAGGGCGACGATGTAGTCCTGCGTCTCACCGTCGATCGTGTAGCGGTCGATGTCGAGCTTGTCCGGGAAGCCGTAGAAGTTCCGGCGCTGCTGGAGCTGCGTGAAGGTCTGGGTCAGGATGTTCGGGTCGAGCAACCGGACGTTCGGGATCGTCGCGGTGTCCTCGCGCAGGTCCGCCGGTTCGAGGTCGCTCTGCCCCTCGTAGTCGATGTAGTTGATGTCGTCGATGCCGTACGCGGCCCTCGTCGCCTCCATGTTGTTCGCGATGGAGGGCGCCTCCCGCTGGTTGGCGTTCGGGCGGACCGAGAACTGCTCGAGCGCCGCGGGCCACAGCGAGCCGAGCAGCACGCTGGACACGACGAGCAGGGCCGTCGCGATGGCCGGCCACTGGAGGTTGCGGCGCACCGCGCCCACGAAGAAGGCCGCGGCGCAGAAGACCGCGATGCACAGCAGGATCAGCTTCGCCGGCATCACCGCGTGCAGATCGGTGTAGGTGGCGCCGACGAAGTTGTCGTTGCGCTCCGAGGTCAGCAGGGCGAACCGGTCGAAGTAGTAGGCGACCGCCTTGAGCAGGACGAAGACGCCGGCCAGCACCGCGAGCTGGACCTTGGCGGCGCCGGTCAGGTCGCCACCCCGCCCGGCGAGCCGGATGCCGCCGAACAGGTAGTGCGCCACCAGCGCGCCGACGAACGCCACCGCCACCGCGACGAACGCCCAACCGAGCAGCCACTGGAAGAACGGCAGCTGGAACGCGTAGAAACCGATGTCCCGCTGGAACTGGGGATCGGTCACCCCGAACTCGCCGCCGTTGAGGAAGAGCTGCACCGCCTGCCAGTTGCCCTGGCCAGCGACACCGGCCACGATGCCCACGAGGACGGGGATACCGAAGGCGAACAGCTTGATCCTGGCCGTCACCGCCGTGCGGTAGCGCGCCACGGGATCGTCGGGACCTGAGGCGGGCACGAACACCGGACGCGACCGGTACGCGAGCCACAGGCTGAGCGCGAGCACGGTTCCGACCAGAACACCGACCGCCACGAACAGCACGGCTCGGGTGAACAGGACCGTGGTGAAGACCGACCGGAAGCCGACCTCCCCGAACCACAGCCAGTCCACATAGGTGCTCAACAGCCGCGATCCGCTCAACAGCAACAGCAGCAGCACCGCACCGACAGCGATGAGGATCCGCGCTCGCCTGGAAAGTTTGGGCATGCCGACGGGACTCCGCATCGCCACAGCGCACTCTCCCGGGTTGAGGACAAGGGACCAGGGGCCGGACGTGACCACACCGGGGTGGGGTGTGCGGTCCGTCCTGCGATGTCCAACTCTACGTGGGCGTCTCGCGCGTTCGGAGCCCCCCGTCGTGGGGTCCCCTCCCGACCGGAACGATGGACCCGTGGACGCAGAACACGACGCAGAACTGCCCCGGTCGCTGCCAGCCGCCGCTCGGGAGGTGGAGGAGTTCGTGGCCTCCGGGGGCTGGGACCAGCCCATCCAACTGTTCGCGCTGGTCAGCACCAGTGCGTTGTTGGCGAGGGAACCCAACCTGGTCGGTCAGGTTGACCCCGGGTCGACACTGACGCCGATCGCGCAGGACGCCCTGCCCGACGGTGACCTCGCCGAGGCGCTGTCCGGGATCGAGTGGCCCGACGCCGTGGATGGCTGCGCGTTGGCGCAGGAGATCGTGGTGCTGCCGCCCGGCGCGGACGGCGCGGAGTCCGAGGAGGGCCTCGCCGTCAGCCCGGAGGAGGCCGCGAACCACCCGGAGCGCCGGGAGGCACGCCTGGTGGCGGCGGTCCTGCGCGACGGCTCGGCGGCCTGCGTGCTGCGGCTTCGGGCGGACGACCTCGTGCCCGAGGAGATCGTCGAGCACCCGGAGCTCGCCCCGAACCTGGTCACGGCGTTGCGGGCGACGCTTCGCCCCTGAGCGGCGGCGGCCGGACGGTCAGTTCGGGGAGCAGTCCGGTGGCTGTTCCCCGGCGCGGACCTGGCGCAGGGCGTCCACCGCCCCCTCCAGGGTCTCGACCTCCACGAGCTGGAGGCCGTCCGGCGCGTTCGCGACGGCCTCGGCGCAGTTGCCCGTCGGCACCAGGAAGACCGTGGACCCGATGTCCTTCGCGGCGCGCATCTTGAAGCTGATGCCGCCGATCGGCCGGACCGCGCCCTGGGTGGTGATCTCGCCGGTGCCCGCCACGTGGGTCCCGCCGGTGATCTCCCCCGGGCTGAGGGTGTCGATGATCGCGAGGGCGAACATCAGCCCGGCGGAGGGGCCACCGACCTCGTCGAGTTCGATGTCCACGTCGAAGTCCACGTCGGGCTGGTCGAGGGGCGCGACGCCGAGGTACCCGCTCTCCCGGTCGTCCCGGGCCCCGAGTTCGACGGTGAGGTCCCGCTCCACGCCGTCCCGGCTGATGACGATGTCCACGCGGTCCCCTGGCGCGGTGTCGGCCAGCGACTCCACCACCGCCTCGGCCGAGTCCGCGTCGACGCCGTTCACCGTCACCAGTTCGTCCCCGGGTTCCAGGACGCCGTCGCTGGGGCCGTCCCCGAACACCTCACCGACCAGGACCTTCCTCGGGTAGCCGAGGTAGAGCAGCGCGGCGGTCTCCGCGCTGCTCTGGGATGCGGTGAAGGACTGCCTGTTCTCCTGCTCGATCTCCTCGCGGGTGCGGTCCGGCGGGTAGTACTCCTCGCGGGGCGCGAGCGCGTAGTTGCCACTGGCCCACAGCCCCAGGGCGCCGAACAGGGTCACGTCCGTCGTGAGCTGCACGGTCGTCAACCGGAGTTCGCCAGGGTCGGGTTCCGCGCCCGTCTCACCGGGGAGCGCGTCCCCCTCCTCCAACAGCGGCGGCGGAGCCACCTCGCCGCTGGTGGCCACCAGACCGAGGGTGTCGTAGGTGTGGCCCGGGCCGAGGGCCACGTAGGGCACGGTGACGAAACCCCCGAAGGCGGCGAAGACGCCGACCAACGCGACACTCACCAACAGGGACCAAGTACGGCGGCTCACGAGGGCCCAGCCTACGGAACGGGTCACCACCGACCCCGGCGGACCGATCCCACGCTGGTCGGCCCATGCCGCGTACGGTTGACGGCATGACCGATCTACCCTTCGGGTTCAACTCGCAGGATCCCGATGACCGTGGGAAGCGCGACGATCCCTCGGGCCGGTCCGGAGGCGAGTCGCCCTTCGGAGTCGGTCCCGGGGGGATGCCGGGCTTCGACATGGGCTCGTTGGGCCAGATGCTCAGCCAGCTCGGCCAGATGCTCAGCCAGGCCTCGCAGCACTCCAGCGGGCCGGTGAACTACGACCTGGCCAAACAGCTCGCCCTCCAGCAGATCAACAGCGGGGGTCGGGACCAACCGCCATCGGCCGGACAGCACGACGCGACGACGGAGGCGTTCCGGCTGGCCGAGCTGTGGCTGGACCCGGTCACCACCTTCCCGGTCGGCGCCCAGAGCGTGCGCACCTGGTCAGCCAAGGACTGGGTCGACAGCACCCTCCCGACCTGGCGGCGCCTGTGCGACCCGGTGGCGCGCCAGGTGTCCTCGGCCTGGACCGACATGCTGCCGGCGGAGGCGAAGCAGAACGCGGGCCCCCTGCTGTCGATGCTCGGGCAGATGGGGGGCATGGCCTACGGCTCCCAGCTGGGCAGCGCCCTGGGGCAGTTCGCCTCCGAGGTGCTCACCTCGACCGACATCGGGCTGCCGCTGGGAGAGCCGAGGACGGCCGCTCTCCTGCCGAGCAACATCGACCGCTTCACCCAGGGCCTGGACCGCCCGGCGAACGAGGTCCTCGTCTTCCTCGCGGCCCGCGAGGCCGCTCACCTCAGGTTGTTCTCCCACGTGCCGTGGCTGCGCCAACGGCTGCTGGCGACCGTCGAGGAGTTCGCCCACGGGATCAGGGTCGACCCGAACGCCATGGAGGAGCTGGCGGGCAAGGTCGACCCCAGCAACCCCGCCTCCCTGGAGGAGGCGATGCGCTCGGGCCTGCTGGAACCGCGCAGCACTCCGGAGCAGAAGCAGGCGCTGACCAGGCTGGAGACCCTGCTCGCGCTCATCGAGGGCTGGGTCGACCTGGTGGTCGGCGAGGCGTTGGGCGATCGGCTGCCCGGGGCGGACGCGCTCCGGGAGACGCTGCGTCGCCGCCGGGCGAGCGGAGGCCCCGCCGAGCAGGCCTTCGCGACCCTCGTGGGGCTGGAACTGCGTCCCCGGCAGCTGCGGGCGGCCGCCACGCTGTGGCGGGGGCTCACCGACCGGCACGGCGTCGAGCAGCGGGACTCGGTGTGGAACCACCCCGATCTGATGCCCACCTCGGCTGACCTGGACGATCCCGTCGACTTCGTGGAGCACTTCGGTCGTGCCTCCTCCGAGTTGGACGACCCGCTCGCGGCGCTCCGCCGCGCGGAGGAGAGCGCGGCGGCGGGGGACGCGTCCTCCGGCGGCGAGGAGCGGACCGACGACGACCAGGACGACCAGGGGCGGGGCGGCGGCGAGCGGCCCTGACACCCGGTGGCCCCGGGACGCCCGGCCCGGCGGGGCCGTCCCGGGGCGCGACCACTCCTGACCGGAGCGCGCTCAGTCGACGGGCGCCGAGTCGTCGGCGGGTTCGATGGCCAGCCCCGCCGCCGCGCTGACCCCTTCCAGGAAACCGATCGCGCGTTCGGCCCTCGGGTAGCGGTGGACCAACCGCCAGAAGTCCTCCCCGTGGCCGGGCACGAGCAGGTGGGCCAGCTCGTGCACGAGGACGTAGTCGAGCACCCAGGTGGGCATGTCCCGGAGTCGCTCGCTCACCCTGATCGTGCCCTCGGCCGGGGTGCAGGAGGCCCAGCGGGTGCGCATGGGTGGGACCCAGCGGACGCTGGCGGGCTCGGGGCATTCGGGGAGGTGGCGCCCGAGGAGGTCCCGGGCGCGGACCGCGAGCGACGCGTCGGACTTCCGGGCGCGTGACCGCCGCCTGCTCTCGCCGCGTTCCAGCCGCCGCAGCATCTCCCGCACCCAGCGTTGCTCGTCGGCGGCGGAGAGCCGGGCCGGCACCAGCACGACCACCTTGCCACCCTCGCGGAACGCGGTGACGGTGCGCCGCCGGCGCGCGCTCCTCCTGACCTCCACCTCGGGCGGGGCCATCCCCGCTGGCGGCATGTCCGGGACCCGCGCCAGCGGGCCGTCCTGGGGGCTCACCACGGCACCACGGTAGGTCGCCGCCCTGCCCGCGCGTCGCCCGGGCCGGGGGCGCCCGGACCTCGTGGGACTGGCCCGACCAGGCCAACAACGGCCGGGAAACCCCGCCGGCGAGTGGTCCGAGGTGACCTGTGGTCGCATTGGCCAGCTGCTGACGCACCACTTTCCGCCGTAGGTGCGAGCGCGTACCCCCGACCAGGGGTTCGCCGATCACCCAACGTACCGGAAATCGTCGGCCCGCTTGGCGGGCGGAATCGCCGTGACCTGCCAATACTGGACACGCTCCGCGCCGCATACCCGATGACGGAAGCGGCCACATATAGCGTGGCTTGACGTCGCCTGGGTGAGCAGAATAGGCCATTCGGCCCAACGAGGTCAGGCGGATTCGGGGCACGTCGAGCGTAGGGAGGCAACCGTGGCGGACAGCTACAACGGGTACTGCGTGAAGTGCCGGGAGAAGCGGGACTTCACCGGTACCGTCGAGGAGACGAACGGCCGTCGGATGGCCAAGGGAACCTGCCCGGTCTGCGGCACGAAGATGACGCGGATCCTCGGCAAGGCCTCCTGATCGCGACCCGCCGGGCCCACGGTCACGTGGGCCCGGCGCTCGCTGACCCCGGTCGCCCGCACGGCCGGCGGTGCTCGGTACCGGTGCGCGCGGGGGACTCGCCCCGGCGCGACCGCGCGGTGGCGCCGGTCCGGAAATCGTCGGCCCCCACCGGCCGCGCCTGTGGACACCGGTTTGCCCGCCGCCGACCCACCCGAGAGCATCACGTCCGTGAGCACACCACCGGAGCGGCCAGCCCGGCCACTCCCCCTCCGCTCCCCGTTCCGACCCTGCCCCGCGTCCGGGCCGGCCTGCCGGTGCTCCGCCGGGGTACGGCCTCCGTGCAGTTCGGCCTGACCGCTGGTGCGGCACTCGTCGTCGAGGGGCTCTCCCCGGCGTTGGTCGCGCTGTGCCTCCGCCTCGACTCCCGCGCCTCCGGCGGAGGCCTGGTCCCCACCCCCCACCCCGGCGTCGCCCCGAGGGCCGAGCCACCCGCCGCGCTGGCCTTCCTCGACTGGTTGGCGCGGCACGGGGTGCTGGAGGACGCGGGCCCCGCCACGCCCGACCCCGCCGGTGATCGCGTCCACGCGACGGGGCCTCCTGGCCGCCCACCGGCCCTCCGGGACGCCCGCGTGCTGGTGCGGGGGGACGGCCCGCTCGCGCCGGCCGTCGCCGTCGAACTCGCGCGAGGCGGCGTGGGCCGGGTACGGGTGGCGGCGAAGGGCACGGTCCGCCCGGAGGACACCACGCTGGGGTACCGGCTCGCCGACGTCGGGCGTGACCGCACGAACACGGCGAACGCCCTGGTCGCCGAGGCGGTGCCCGGGGTGCGGACCGGTGTCCTCGCTCCGGGCACCCCTGATCTCGTCGTGCTGGCGGACGTCCCCCTCCCCGACCCCGTCGCCGTCCGCGAACTGATGGCGGACGGGGTGCCCCACCTGCCCGCACGCGTGTGGGACGGCGTCGGCGTCGTGGGCCCGCTCGTCGTCCCCGGCCGCACGAGCTGCCTGCGCTGTGCCGACCTCACCAGGACCGACGCCGACCCCTGCTGGCCGCTGCTCGCCGCGCAACTCGCCGAACGACCCGTACCGGTGGACGGCTCGACCGGTACGGCGACGGCCGCGCTCGCCGCTTCGCAGTGCCTGCTCGCCCTCGACCGGGGCGCGTCGCCGCGGATCGACCGCCCACGGGTGTGGAACACGACCTTGGAACTGGACCTGCGGTTCGCGACCCTCCAGGCGCGGGCCTGGGAGCCCCACCCCCGGTGCGGATGCCGTCCCGCCGTCGACCGCGCCGGCACCACCCGTTCCGACAAGCCGGCCGAATGGGTGTCGCCGAGTGGCCGTTCCGGGGGACAATCGCCAGGTGAGTGAGATCCCGCGTCGGACCGTTCAGCGCACCGCAAAACTCGCTGGCCTGCCGCTGGGAGCGGCGGGGCGTTTCGCCGCCGGCTGGGGCAAGAGGCTGACCGGCCGGGACGCCGACGAGGTGAACGCGGAGATCTCGGCCAGGACAGCCGAACAGTTGTTCGCCGTGCTCGGCCAGCTCAAGGGCGGGGCGATGAAGTTCGGCCAGGCACTGAGCGTCTTCGAGGCCGCCGTTCCGGACGAGTACGCCGAGCCCTACCGCGAGGCGTTGACCAAACTCCAGTCCGCCGCTCCTCCCATGCCGACGCGGGACGTGCACCAGGTCCTCACCGAGCAGCTCGGCAGCGCGTGGCGAAGCCGGTTCTCGGAATTCGACGACGTCCCCACCGCCGCGGCCAGCATCGGTCAGGTGCACCGGGCGACCTGGCACGACGGTCGGGAGGTCGCGGTGAAGGTCCAGTACCCGGGGGCCGGCGAGGCCCTGATGTCCGACCTGCGCCAGCTCCAGAGGTTCAGCCGCCTCATCCAGGGCATCGTGCCCGGCACCGAGGTGAAACCGCTGCTCACCGAACTTCAGGAACGGATGTCCGAGGAACTCGACTACCGGGTGGAGGCCGACGCCCAACGCCGGTTCGTCAAGGCCTACACCGACGACCCGAACGTCCGCGTCCCCCGCGTGCTCGCGAGCGCGCCCCGGGCGCTGGTCACCGAGTGGGTCGAGGGAACGGGACTGGCCGGCATCATCCGCGACGGCTCCCAGGACGACCGGGACCACGCGGGGACGCTGCTGTCGCTGTTCAACTTCTCCGCGCCGCACCAGGTGGGTCTCCTCCACGCCGACCCGCACCCCGGCAACTTCATGCTCGACGGCGACGGGCGCCTCATCGTGATCGACTTCGGCGCGGTCGCGCGCCTCCCCGGTGGGCCGCCGCCGACCTTCGGCGTGCTGCTCCGGCTGGCCCTCGGCGACGACCCGGACGAATTACTGCGGTTCCTGCGGGCCGAACGCTTCCTGGGGCCGAGGACGGAGCTCGCGGCCGAGGACGTCCTGGCCTTCCTCTCCCCCCTGGTCGAGCCACTGCGCACCGAGCGGTTCACCTTCACCAGGGGCTGGATGCAGGGGCAGGCCGACCGCGTGGGCAACCTGCGGGGGACCGACTTCCGCACCAGCCGCTCGCTGAACCTGCCGCCCGAGTACCTGATGATCTACCGGACCACGATGGGTACCACCGCCATCCTCTGCCAGCTGGGCGCGACCGTTGCCGCCCGGCGCATCGTCGGTGACTGGCTCCCCGGCTTCCGCACCGATTGACCCTGCTCGCCACTCTCGGGACGGTGGCGCGTTCGCCGCTCCCGGCGTCGGCCATGAGCGGGATTCGGCGAGCCGCCGTGCTGACACCTGTCACGAGAACCGATGACGCCGAGGACTGCCGTTCCCGCCTGGCGACCGGTCACGCTGCCTGCTGACCAACCACGCCCACCCTGGTGGAGGAGTTGTCAGCATGAAAGGTCACATCATGACCGCGACGGTGGTCGTGGGCGTCCTCGCGTTCTCCGCGGCCTGTGCGGGTGCGAGGGAACCGACATCGACCGAGCGGGGCGGGCAGGCGTCAGGCACGCGGGTCGCCGACGCGCCGCCCGACCTCCGGTGGGTCCCGTGCGACCCGACTCCCCATCTCTAGTGGCAGCCCCGGGGTCATGCCAGGCCCTGGCCCCGGCGACACGTGCCGGGGCCAGGGCCCTTCGTGTCGTCAGGCGGCGTCGGCCGCGTCCGCCCGCCGGACGGCGAACGCGGCGAGCCACCGCCAGCGACGTGCGCGGCGGACTCGCTCCGCCGCGCGTTGATGTCGCCACTGGGACTCCCGTCGACCCCGTATCTGGGCTCTGGCCAGGGATTCGTGGAGCAGTATGGCCTCGCTAGCCTGGTCGGCGCCGATGAGCCTGACCCTGGGCACCAGCTGGTCCTCGTGCCAGATGTTCGAGCCGTTCATGCTGCCTTCTCCTTCGCGCCGTTCAGTGCGGTGGTGGTCGTGTCGGACTTGCGGGGACGGCCCCTCGGCCTCTTCCTGGCGATGATGTCGCCGCGTTCGAAGATCTCCCCTCCCCAGACGCCCCAGGGCTCACGCCGGGCGATCGCCCCGGCCAGGCAGGCTGCCCGCACCGGACAACCGCCGCAGAACTGCTTGGCGCGCTGGAGGTCGGCGGGGCCCTCGGCGAACCAGAGGTCCGGGTCCTCGGTCTGGCAGGGCAGGTTGGCCTCCTCGGGAACGGTGGTGAACAGCTCGCCGATCCCGAGCTGGGACTCACCGGCGGACGGCAGGGGAACCGACGTGGGCCGGCCGGTCAACGAGTGGGCAGGTGAACCATCCGACAGTGGGACGGTCACGGTGGACATGCGTTCTCCTCTTGTAGTCGGCCACGTCGGGGCCGTTGGGTGGCGGAAAAAACACGAAGGCCGCGGATCCGTCGACACGGGTCCGCGGCCTCGGTAAGCCTGAGAGTCCTGACCTAGGTCAGGCGCACTCCTGTGCGGATGTCGACAGGATTGATGGGAGACGGCGCGAACGCGCTGGGGAAGGTCTGGCGATCGATGGCGTCGTAGCGGAAGCCGAGGCGTGCTCGTACCGAGGCGGGAAACACCCCGAGGGCTGCCAAGGGAAGGCGCCCCACTGCCCAGGAGGTCGGGCAGCCGGGCTCACGATTGCTCATCAGCGAAGTCGTCACCGGGACCACCACCTCTCCACTACGCAGCGCCACCGGGCTCACCAGTGGCTCCAGGTCTTCCGACCCGGGCATGTGCAGGTTATTGGGCGGCCCGTCGGCCGCGCAACTGATTTTCCGACTTCATGCGGACGAGTGAGTACCTAGCCGTTGAGCTGCGTCTTTTCCCGGACAACCGCCAACAGGTCGGCGCCGTAGCTGTCGAGCTTGGTGGCCCCGATCCCGGGAATCGCGACCAGGCCGGCACGGTCCGAGGGACGCTGTTCGGCCACCGCCAGCAACGTGGCGTCGCTGAGGACCACGAACGCCGGCACCCGCAGCGACGTCGCGCGTTCGGCGCGCCACCGGCGGAGCCGTTCGAGCAGGTCCTGGTCGACGTCGGAGGGGCAGTCCGCGCACCGGGTCAGCTTCACCTCGGACGCCCCGACCAGGGCGCGGCCGCACACCCGGCACGTGGGGCGCGGGGCGGTCCCGACCGCGTTCCCCTCCTCCCGCCGGCGGGTCCGGCTCGCCAGCGAGACCGGGTGCCCATCGGGTATCACGCCGTGGAGGAACCTGCTCCGCCTCCGGTAGCGACGGCCGCCCTCCACCTTGGCCAACGACCAGGACAACCAGAGCCGGTCCCGTGCCCGCGTCACGCCGACGTACAACAGCCGCCGTTCCTCCTCGATCGCGGCGTCGTCACCCTCGGCGTGCTGGATGGGCAGCGTCCCGTCCACCAGACCCACCAGGAAGACCGCGTCCCACTCCAGTCCCTTCGCGGCGTGCAGCGAGGCCAGGGTGACGCCCTGGACGGTGGGCGGGAACTGGGCCTCCGCCCGCATGTCGAGGTCCGCGCAGAACCGGCGCAGATCCGCCTCCGGCACCGCCCTGGCCAGTTCCACGGCCAGGTCGGCGAGGGCGCGCAGGGACTCCCACCGTTCCCGGGCGGCCTGGCCAGGCGGAGCCTCGGCGGTCAGCCCGAGCGGGGCCAGCACCACCCGCACCCGTGCCGGCAGGTCGGCGTCCGGTCGGCCCCCCGGGTCCCGTCCGGGGTCCTCCTCCCCCGCGGCGGCGCGGAGGGCGCGCACGGCCTGCCGCACCTCCTGCCGGGCGAAGAACCGTTCCCCGCCCCGCACCTGGTAGGCGACCCCCACCTCGGACAGCGCCTGCTCGTACGCCTCGGACTGGGCGTTGATCCGGTACAGGACGGCGATCTCGCTCGGTGCGGTCCCCGACTCGACGAGCTCCCGGATCCGACGTGCGACGGCCCTCGCCTCGGCCGGCTCGTCGTCGTACTCCCCGTAGGTGGGTTCGGGGCCGTCCTGGCGCTGTCCCACCAACCGGAGCCGGCTACCGGCCGGGCGCTCCTTCGCCCGGTCGATGAGCCCGTTGGCCAGCGCGACGACCTGCGGGGTCGAGCGGTAGTCCCGTTCGAGCCGCACCACCGTCGACCCCTGGTAGCGGCGGGAGAAGCCGAGCAGCCAACGCGGCGAGGCCCCGGCGAACGAGTAGATGGTCTGGTTGGCGTCGCCGACCACAGTGAGGTCGTCCCGGTCGCCGAGCCAGGCGTCCAGCACCCGCTGTTGCAGGGGGGTCACGTCCTGGTACTCGTCGACGACGAAGCACCGGTACCGGTCCCGGAACTCGCCGGCGACCTCCTGGTGCTCCTCCAGAGCAGCGGCGGTGTGCAGCAGCAGGTCGTCGAAGTCGAGGAGACGCGCCTCGTTCTTCAGCCGCTCGTAGCCGTCGTAGACGCGGGCGGTGAGCTCCGCCGCCACCGGCGGGGTGCGGCGCGCCGCGGCACGGGGGTAGTCGCCGGGTGTCACCAACGTCCCCTTGGCCCACTCGATCTCGGCGATGAGGTCCCGCAGTGTCTCCCGCTCGGTGTCGACGCCCAGCCGGTGGGCTGCCTGGGCGACGAGGGTGGGTTTGCGCTCCAGCAGCTGCCAGGGCGCGTCGCCCACCACCCTGGGCCAGAAGTACCGCAGCTGGCGGAGGGCCGCGGCGTGGAAGGTGCGGGCCTGGACCCCGCCCACTCCGAGGTCCCGCAACCGGGTCCTGAGCTCGGCGGCGGCCCGGGCGGTGAAGGTGACCGCCAGCACCTGTCCTGGCGCGACGTGGCCCTGGTGGACGAGCGCGGCGATCCGCCGGGTGATGGTCCTGGTCTTGCCGGTACCCGCGCCGGCGAGAACGCAGACCGGGCCGCGGGGAGCGAGCACCGCGGTCCGCTGCTCGGGGTCGAGGCCGTCCAGGAGTCGCCGCTCACCCACCATGCGGGCATCCTCTCAACCGCTCGTCGACCGGCGGCGGCAGGTGGCACCCGGATGGGGGTGCGCGGTCCCTGCCGCCCCGGCGGTCCCGACGCCACGTGTGAACGCCCGCTCCGGGGCGCGCGGCGGTCGAGCTGGGCCGGCCTCAGCCGGCCGAGGCCCAGGCCTCCAACATGCCCCTGGCGATGGAGGACGCGCCGGGCAGGATCAGGCCCGGGACGCCCCCGCCCGCGCGCAGCGCGGTGCGCACCCGGTCCCGGGGGACCCAGTGCGCCTGTTCGATCTCCCCGTCGGCCGGGTGCAGCGGCGCCGAGGGTTCGGCGAGCGCCGTGAAACCCATCATCAACGACCGGGGGAACGGCCAGGGCTGGCTACCGAGGTAGCGCACCTCGCCGACCTGGACGCCCACCTCCTCCGCGACCTCGCGGACCACGCAGTGCTCCAGGGACTCCCCGGTCTCCACGAACCCGGCGAGGATGGAGTACCGGTCGGCTGGCCAGGTGGGCTGGCGTGCCAGGACCACGTTGCCCGCACCGTCGTGCACCAGGCAGATGACCGCCGGGTCGGTGCGCGGGTACTCCTCCCGGCCGCAGCCCGTGCAGTGCCGGGTCCAGCCGGCCTGGGAGGCCACCGAGGGCGCTCCGCAGTTCGCGCAGAACGCGGCGCGCCGGTGCCAGGACAGCAGCCCGACCGCCGTGGTGAGCAGGCCGGCGCCGGTGTCGTCGAGCAGCGCTCCGGTGAACCTGAGGTCCAGCCATTCCCGCTCGGACTCCGGGACCCGTTCGGCCCAGGCGTCGGCCTCGCCCTCCGAGACCGGCACCGCCCAGTACCCCGTCTCGCCGTCCGCGCCCAGCAGCACCGCCTCCTCGGGCGGTTCCGCGTCGGTCACCGGCCGGTCGACCAGCCGTCGACGGTGCGGAGCGGCCTCCTCCCTCGTGACCAGGGCCCGACCGAGCGGGTCGACCGCCAGCATCCGTCCGTTCTCCCAGAGCGCCCGCAACAGACCGGGGTCACCTCGGACGAGCTCCCTGCGGTCCACCGTGGAGCGGGACAGGGCTGGAGAACCGGTCAGCTGGAAGTCGACCTCACCACCGGGCCGCGCTGACGAGTGTTGTGACGACCTCACGGCAGGACGACATCTCCCAGTGCTCGTAGCGGTTCGCCGAGGACGGCGGCGTCCCCGACGACGACCCCGGTGAAGTTCGGCGGCGCCAGGTACCGGCGGGCCGCCTCGGACACCTGCTCCACGGTGACCGCGCGCAGGCGATCGGGGTGCTCGCGGAGCCAGTCCAGGGACACCCCGGCCGTCGCCAGGTTCTGGAGGTTCGCGGCGAGCCCGCTCTGCGAGGACGTCGAGATCAGCAGCAGACCGATCAGGTAGTCCCGCGCCGCGGTCACCTCCTCCTCACCGATCGGCGCGACGGCCATCCTGGCCAGCTCGTACCGGATCTCCATCAACGCCGCGGCGGTCACACCGCTGGCGGTGTCGGCCTCGCACAGGACGCCGGCGGTGTCCCCGGTGAACTCGAAGGTGGAGTGCGCGCTGTAGGTGTACCCCTTGTCCTCCCTGATGTTCTCGACGAGGCGGGACGAGAAGTAGCCACCGAAGACGAGGTTCGCCAGTTGCAGCGCGGGGTAGTCCGGGTGGTGCCGGGGGATGGCCTGCCCCGACAACCTGATCTGCGACTGGACCGCACCAGGCCGGTCGACGAGCAGGACGTCCCCGCCCTCGATGCGCGGCACCTCCGGCAGACCGCCGGTCGCCGGCCCGGGGCGCCACCCGGCGAGGCGGTCACCCACCTGGTCGGCCACCGCGTCCAGGTCGAGGTCACCGACCATCACCAGCACACCGCCCGAGGGGCGCACCAACTGGTCGTGCAGCGCGCGCACCTGGTCGGCGTCGACCGCGCGCACGGCGTTCGTGGAGGGCAGCTCCCTGGCCAGCGGGTGGTCGCCGAAGCGGCGCCGTTGCAGGGCTTCCCGCGCGATGGTCCCGGGCTGGCTGCGGGCGACCCCGATGCGCTCGACCAGCCGGTCGCGTTCCCTGTCGACCTCGTGGTCCCGGTAGGCGGCACCGGTCACCGCGTCGGCGAAAACGTCGAGGAACGCGTCGAGGCCGCTGGCGAGGGCGTTGCCCGCGATGCTGAGCCGCTCGGGGTCGACCCCGGCGCCGAGGTCCGCGCCCACCATCGCCAGGTCGGTGTCCATCGCCACCCGGTCGCGGCGCTCGGTCCCCGTCAGCAGCGTGGAGGCGAGCAGTTCGGAGCGGGCGGCGTGGTCCCGTTCGGTGCCGGCGAAGGGCAGTCGCAGCCGCAGCTCCACCATGGGCACCGTGGGCTGTCGGACGGCGACGAGCCGGAGCCCGTTCGGCAGCATGGTGTCGATGCGCGGTGGCTGCTCGGCGAACCGAGCCGTCCCCAGCGCGGGCAGCGGCCGGGGGCCTCGGTCGGTGCTCCCGATCTCCTCCGCGGTGCGCCGCCGCGGGCTCTCGACGTTCTGGCCGGTCACTGTCCACCTCCGTCGGTGTCGTCGTTGGCGGCGGAGCCGGGGCGCACGGTGAGCACTGCCCGGGACTCCGGCCGCAGGGCCTTGGCCGCCGCCGCGACGTCCGAGGGGCCGACCACGCCCAACCGCTCGGGGAGTTCGGCGGCGAGCTCGGCACGTCCGAACAGCAGCTCGAAGGCGCCCAGTTGCAGGGTTCGGGACATGAGCCTGTCGTGCTCCCGGTGCAGGGAGGCCGCCCACCGCGCGACGACCCTGGTGACCTCCTCCTCGGTCGGACCCTCGACGGCCAGCCGCTCCAGTTCCTCGTCGATCGCGGTCAGGAGCCTCTCCTGGTCGACCCCCTGCGCGTGGACCACGGTGATCAGGAAGGTGTCCGGGTCGCGCGCGTCGAGCGGCGCGAACAGGCCGCACCGGCAACCGACCTCGATCGCCAACGGTTCGGCGTGCACCAACCGCTGGGTGAGCCGGGACGAGTCGCCGTCGGCGAGCACCCCGGACAGCACCAGGTGGGCCAGGTAGGCGTCGAGGTCGGCGTTCGGGTCGGGCAGGCGGTACCCGGCGGCGAACGCCGGCAGCGGCGCGTGCGGGTCGTCGTGCTCGCCACGCCGTTCCTCGGTCGGCGCCGGTTCCGCGAAGGAGGGCCGTTCCGGGGTCCGGCGGGCCGGCACGTCGCCGAAGTGGCGTTCGACGAGTTCCCGCGCGTGGTCGACGTCGAGGTCTCCCGCGATGGTCAGCACCGCGTTGCTCGGCGCGTAGTAGGTGTCGAAGAACGCGGCGCAGTCCTCCACCGTCGCCTGCTCGAGGTCGGTGAAGTCCCCGTAGCCGTTGTGGGCGTTGGCGAAGGTCCGGTACAGCACCGGCGGGAGGGTGATCCACGGGAACCCGCCGTAGGGGCGGTTCAGCACGTTGAGGCGGATCTCCTCCTTCACCACGTCGACCTGGTTGCGCAGGTTCTCCTCGGTGATCCTGGGGGCGCGCATCCGGTCGGCCTCGAGGAACAGGGCCCGTTCCAGGCCGGCCGAGGGCAGCAGGATGTGGTAGTCGGTGTAGTCGGGGTGGGTGGACCCGTTGAAGGTGCCGCCGGAACTCTGGATGTGCCGGAAGTGCGCGAGCTTCTCCAGGCTCTCGCTGCCCTGGAACATCAGGTGCTCGAACAGGTGCGCGAAACCGGTTCTCCCCTCCGGTTCGGAACGGAAACCGACGTCGTAGTGGACGCTGACGCCGACGACGGGAGCCGCCCTGTCGGGTGCCAGGACCACACGCAGCCCGTTGGGCAGGGTGAACCGGTGCAGCAGGTGGTCGACCATGCCCCGCAGCCTACGACTCGGGGCGCGACCGCCCACAATCGCTACGGCGTGTTGCCGACCGGTCGCGGCGCAGCACCGGTGGCCGGTCCGTTCACCGCAGCGACCTGAGGTGCCCCGACTCGGCGAGCACCCCGTCCAGCTCGGCGAGGAAGCTCGGGAAGTGGGTCGCGAACCGGTCGAGCTCCGGGGTCACGTGGCGGTCCTCCCCCAGGTCCTCGCCGTACCAGTACAGGCCCGGGGTGCCGTCGGCGTCGACGTCCACCGAGGCGAACTCGGTGAGCCACCGGTCGGTCTCGCCGAGCACCACCGCGTAGGGCAGCGAACGGGAGAACACCACCTCGCGGTCCTCGGGTGGGACGGTGCTGACCGGAACGGTGTCCAGGTACTGCCGCAGCCCCCGGACCTGCGCGACCAGGTCGCGACCGCGCCGGGTCCGGGAGGGGATCCACCGGGAGAGCGCCGTGACCACGACGCCGGCGGCGAGCACGCCCAAACCGACCAGCGCGAGGTCGGTGGTGAAGACCAGGACCGCCGTCGCGGCGACCCCGGCGGTGGAGAGGGCGGCACCGGCCCACCACCACCGGTTGCGGGCCCGGTCGGGCCGCACGGAGAACCAGTGCTGGCGGACGACGTCGTCGTACAGCTCGTCCCGCACGCGGGCCAGGTCGATGCGCTGACCTCCCCGACGCCAGTCGCTGAGCCGGACCTCCCGCAGGGGTGCGCGGTCACCGCCACCGCCGAGCAGTGCCTCGTACACGGCGAGCTCGTACGGGTGCAGCGCCTCGTCCGGCTCGTTGCGGCGCACGATCCGCCAGTCGAGGACGCCGTCGTCGACGTGCAGCTCCTCGATCCACAGGTAGTTCCGGACGGCGAGGTCCACCACGGTCGCGGTGACGTCCACGACGTCGACGTGCTCGTCGACGACGGTGCCCACCTGCCCGGGCAGCACCCCGTCGGGGCTGGCGAAGCCGACACCACCGCCCTCCTCGGCCACCAGCACCTCGACCGGGTCGCTCTCCCGCGCGAGGGCCAGGGCGTCCCGGCGCCGCGCGTGGAACAGCCACCCCACCGCGCCGAGGGTGAGGGCGAGCACCACACCGAGGCCGGCGGCGCTGCCAGGGTGGAGGGAGAAGGCCCTGGCCAGGTCGAAGGTCTCCTCGAACCGCGCGGTGGCCGGCGTCGTCCCGGGTTCCAGGCCGACGGTGAGGTCGATGCGGTCACCGGGCTCCACCCCGATCTCCCGGGCGCTGGCGGGCTGCCCGACGTCCAGTTGGGACACGGTGCAGTTCGTGCTGGTGCCTGGCGGCCCGGCCAGGCAGGTGATGGTGCGGGGCTGGGTGGGGGAGACGAAGGAGATCGTGACCGAGTCGACCGGGACGTCCCACCCGCCGAGCCGCCAGTAGGCCTCCTGACCGGCCCCCGCGTCGGCGACGGCGCCGTCCACGGTGTACCGCACCGTCGACTCTCCCGGTTCGGCCGTGTAGCCGAACCCGTCGTCCTCCCGCACCAGGGTCGCCGCGCCCTCGGCCACCGGGTCACGCACCTCGAAGACCCGGTCCAGCCCCTCCCCCGAGGGCAGTCGGAGCGGCACCGCCCTCGATGCGGACATCCCGTCCGGGACGAGGACGTGCTCGACGACCATCAGCGATCCGTCCCGCTCCAGCCGGAGGTCGACCTGGGCGCTCACCGTGCCCGGCAGCCCGGGTGGCGCCTGGGCGGGCGCCGGCGCGCCGAGACCGGCGGCACCGGCCAACATCAGGGCGGACGCGGTGAGCCCCCAGTTAGTCAACACGGCAGCGGAGAATAGCGGAGCCGACCTATGCTCTGGGCCGGTTCACCGGAGCGCTCCTCGAGGAAGTGCGTTCCGCGGACGCGTGGACGGTCCCGGAGCCGTGGTGGATCGGCACCGGTCGGCGGTGGCCAACCGCCGACAACCGTGAGCGCGTACAGGGGGAACCAGTCATATGTCGCAGCCGAACCCGCCTGACGGGTCCTGGCCGCCGCCTCGTCCCGTCGCGCCCCCGCCGGTGGCGCGACCGTTGGGCCGTCCCGGGACCGGCCGGGGGGCCCGCGCCGCGCAGCGGGGCGCGGACCCCTCGCGGCCCGACCAGCGGGCCCAGGGCGTGGCGAGGCCACCGGCGGACGGGGGCCGCGCCGCTGGTGGGGCGGGGGCGATGCCGGTTGCCGGCCCGACGGGGCCGGGACGCCAGCCGCTGCCGCCACCCAGGCCGGCGGCACGGATGCCGACCCACCCCCTGCGCGGCGCCCGCCCGGCGCCGCCGACCGGCGCCCGATTCGCCGACAGCGACGCCCCGTTACCCCAGCGCCCGGGCCGGGGAGGTAACGGGTGGCCTGGCTGGCTGCTGGCCATCGGCCTGGGTGCCACCGTCGTCGCCGTCGTCGCCGTCGCCTCGTCCGGCAGCGGACCCCGGTCCGGCCAGGAGGCCTCGGAACGCCGCACCGAGTTCGTCGTCCCCACGCCACCGCCGACACCGCCGCCGAGGGACCTGCCGGTCCCTCCCGAACGCCCCGAACGCCCCGAACCGACCGAGGACACCCCGCTGGTCGAGCCGACAGAGGAGGCGCCGCCGCCTCCCCCGCCCGCGCCTCACCCGGTGCTGCTGCTCGCCGACAACCCGATCCACGCGGGCGGTCTGCGTGCCGCCGACACCACCGCCTGCCAGCTGGCCGGCTTCAGCCCGGACGCGGCGGGGCAGGAGACCTACTACCGGTCGGCCATGCCCTGCGCGGTCGACTCGTGGTCCCACGCGCTGGAGGCCGTGAACCTCCCGAGCACCGAACCGGCGCTGGTGGTGATCAACGGGCCCGTGGACACGCCGTGCGGCACCGCGCAGTCCTCCTACTACTGCAGCGGCAACCAGACCATCTACATGGCCGCCGCGGTGCACGCGCAGCAGGAACGGCTCGGTGACTCCCCCGGCCCCTACCTGAGCGTCTTCGCGCACGAGTACGGCCACCACGTCCAGGCGTTGGCCGGGATCATGCAGGCCGCGTGGGACGACCGCTACGAGGTGGGCGTCGACTCCGCGGCGGGGCTGGAGATCTCGCGACGGATGGAACTCCAGGCATCCTGCTTCGGCGGGATGTTGATGGCGGCGAT
This sequence comes from Actinoalloteichus caeruleus DSM 43889, assembly GCF_000429185.2. Lineage (GTDB taxonomy): Bacteria > Actinomycetota > Actinomycetes > Mycobacteriales > Pseudonocardiaceae > Actinoalloteichus_B > Actinoalloteichus_B caeruleus. The sequence goes on from NZ_AUBJ02000001.1 coordinate 3,278,214, forward strand.
GAACCGGACCGGCGTGGTCGACATCAACACCGCGACGGCGGCGCTCAACGACGCCGCCAACCGGGGGGACTGGCCGCAGAACGGGTCCCGCGACCACGGTGCCCCGGAGCGGAACGGCGCGTGGATGCGGCACGGCTACGAGATCAACCTGACCTTCGAGTGCAACACGTGGGCCGTGGAGTCCGGCCAGGTCAGCTGATCCGACCGCCCTGACGCGGCCCCCCTTCCCACCGGGAACGGGCGCGGCGGGGTTCGGGGCGCCCGTCGAGGGAAGCCGGATCACGCAGCGCGGCCACCCTGGCCGGCCAACCCGGTGGGGGCGACGCGCGGAGGCGTGGTGTCACCTCGGCGTGCCGGGAGGCGGCTCCGGTGGCGGTCCCTCCGGGCGGGCGCCGTCGGCTGGTGGGAAGAACGCGGTCCCCTCCTGACCACGAGCACCGGTGTCCGACTCGCCGGCGCCCACGGGCGGGAAGAAGGCGGTTCCGGTGCTGGGCCCCGCCGGTGTCGGCTCGTGGTCCACGGGTGCGAAGAAGGCGGTTCCCGCCGGCGCCTGTCCTCGGTGGTCGTCCAGCCCGCCCGGCGGGGTCTCCGGATCGCGCGCACCGCCGGTGTCGGACCGGGGCGGGTCCTGGCCGCTCGCGCCCGACCCGAGCCCCCATCCCTCCCGGTACGCGGAGTCCTCGCCGGGTGGGTCCTGGGTGGCGTCCGGCGTGCCGGCGCGGGCGGTCGGTACCTGTCCAGCGGCGCCCAGCCCGCGCTTCCCGCGACCGGTGGGGCCGGGCGCCGGGGTGGCACCGCCCGCGCGGCGGGCCCGCATCCGCCGGATGTCGCGGGTGGTCTGCCGGAGCAGGAAGGCCAGTCCGGCTCCGCCCACCGCCGCGATGGTGAGCAGGACCGCCGAGACCCGGTCGTTGGTCTCCCCCACTCCGGCGGGGCTGGTCCCCGCGAGCCAGACCCGGTACTGGCCGGAACCGAGCCGCACCACCTCGACGTCGAGTTCCCGTTCCTCGTGGTGGCCGCAGGCTTCGAGGTCCGCGACGTGCTGCTCGCCGTCGACGGTGAACATCACCTTGTCGTTCTCGTCGGCGGCGCACTCCCCGGAGACGAGGACGGTGGCGGTCGTCTCGCGGAGTTCACCGGTCCCGGCGTTGAGGGGGAGGATCCTCGTGGCGGCGAAGACGACGGCAAGCCCGAGCACGCCCATCGCGATCATCACCAGCACCCATCGAGCGGGTCCACGCCTCACCACGGTGTGCCATGCTTCCAGACGCTCGGTGTGCGCCGGGTGTGTGTCCCGTCGGCCGAGTCGACCCGGTGTTCAGCCCTGCCCGCCGTCGCCGGGCGGCCGCGCCTGGCCCGACCCGCCGTCGCGCAGGTAGATCACCCGGTCCGCGGGGCGGAGCACCGCCGCCTCCGGCGAGTCGACGGGGACCAGTCCGGCGTCGCGCACGACGGCGAGCACCGGTCCGGTGATGTCCCGGGGGGACCGCCCGTACTCGTCCGGGGTGAGGGCTCTCTCGGCCAACACGACCTCCGCGTCGGAGCTGATGATCGTCTCGAAGAGGTCGACCAGGGAGGGCGACAGGGTCGCCATGCCCAGCAGCCTGCCGGCGGTCTCGCTGGACACCACGACGGAGTCCGCACCGGACTGCCGGAGCAGGTGGACGTTCTCGGACTCGCGCACCGCCACCACCACCTGCGCGTGGGGCGCGAGCTCGCGGGTGGTCAGGGTCATCAGGACGGCGGCGTCGTCGCGGTCCGGCGCGATCACGACGGACCGGGCTCGATGGACCTCGGCCATGCGGAGCACGTCCGACCGGGTGCCGGACCCGTGCACGGCCACCAGCCCGTGCGCCTCGGCGCTTTCCAGCACCCGGGGGTCGGTGTCGACGACGACGAGTTCCGACACGTCGACGCCGTCGTTCATCAGGGCCGCGATCGCGGACCTGCCCTTGGTCCCGTATCCGATGATGACGACGTGGTCCTTCACCCGCGACCTCCAGCGTTGGATTCTCAGGGTCTGCCGGGACCGCTCGGTGAGGACCTCCAGCGTGGTGCCGACGAGAATGATGAGGAAGAGCACGCGGAGCGGGGTGATGACGACGACGTTCACCAGTCGCGCCCCTGGGGAGACCGGCACGATGTCGCCGTACCCCGTCGTGGACAGGGACACGCTCGCGTAGTAGAAGCAGTCCAGCAGGGACAGACCACCGCCGGTGAAGTCGAGGTAGCCGTCCCGCTCGACGTAGACCAGTGCCACGGAGACGAGCAGTGCCGCGAGTGCGACGACGAGGCGGCGAGCGATCGACCGCAGCGGACTCACGCCGGCGTGGGGCATTCGAATGATGCCGACCAGATTGTCCGGTTTCGCGGCGAGTAGCCGCTCCGGGCGCCTCACTCCCCGCCACGCGGCCCGCATGCTCGCCCTCACGGCCTCTCGCATCCCGTCGTGGTCGACCCGCCGAAGTGGGCGCCGGCCGGGGAACCGGCGCCGTCGGGCGGGATCTCCGCTCGACCACCGTAGGGCGGTCGCGGCCGCCGTCCTGACAGGACACCCCGTCGCGACCTGGTGAAAGAACGGATTTACCGGGTAGTCGAGAATGTGCGCAGCGCTGTCGAGGAGAATGCGTACCAGCGATTTCGAGTGGCTCCCTGTCCTCGTTCGATGAAGAGTTGAGCCGCTGTTGGATAAAGATTCAGACGCGCTGTAACGACATCGCCAGCACAGGTGATTAGATGTAGGGGTGCCGTCACTCCAGCAGGCTGCCACTGCGCTCGGTTGGCGCGGTCAGCTCATCACCGAGGTTTCCGTTCTCGGCCAGCGCGTCTCCGCCCTGGTACGGGTGCGCGAAGACGTGCACCGCTGGCGGATGGAGAACGGCTGGCCCCCGGAACCCGACCCTTCCTGGTTCCGTTCGTGGTTCGAGCCGACACTGCACGACCAGATCCCGGTGCCCGCAGTGGACCTCGTCGGGGTCCTGGTCACGGAGTCCCGGGCCGGCAGGGCGTTGCGGTCCTGCGGCACGCTGATGACGCTCGCCCCGTGCGCCGTCGTGCTGCCGTCCAGCCAGACCTCCGACCCCTGGCCGCTCGTCGAGCTGGACTTCTACGGGATCGGCGTCGTCACGATCGACGAGGAGGGGGACGCCTCCGTCGCGATCAGCCCGGAGGACAGGTCCCAGGAGTTCGGGGGTTCGGTCTTCGGACGCTGGCTGCTCGAACTGCTCTACCACCGGGTCATGACCAGCGTGCTGTCACCCCCGCGCTGAGGAGCCCCCACCCGCCTCCCGGATCCCCGGTGTTCCGCCCGGGTGGTCGGCGGTGATTTCCGGCGAACTCAGGTCCGTGATGGGAACGGGGACCGCGTCGCACGCCGTCCACCTGTCCCGCTCGCCGCGTCGGCCCACGCGGCGCACGGTGTCGGTCAGCAGCCCTGGGATCCGGGCCCCTGCCGCGGCGAGGCGCCCGTCCCGTCGAGCGGCGACCGCCACGGGATGGTGGCGTCCACCGGATCCGGCCACGCGCAAGCCGAGTGGTACCGCCGTCGCCCGCCCTGGGTGGGCCAACCGGCCGACGTCACCCGAGCTGGGGCGCGGGCGGCCACCACCGGCCGTCGGCACTGGTGCGCGGCACTTCTCGGGATCCGAGGGGCGCCGGGAGGCGCGGGCTTCGTCGACCGTGCCTGACGGTGCCCGTCGTGGGATCGACAGGCAGTGCGCCGGGCCGTGGCCCGGGCACCTCGGCACTCCCGGGAACCCGGGAGGGATACCGCGTCCGTCCCGTCCACACCGTCGGCACGGGTAACGGAACTGGGCGGTGGAGCCCCCGACAGGGAAGGGGACGTCGGTGCGGGGAACTCTCCCCCGCTCCGTCCTCCCCACCGCCGCCACGAGGCCGATCAGGCCGGGACCAGCTCGTACTCCTGCCAGTTCAGCGCCTCGGGATTCCACTCCATCCCCCGGCCCTCCTGGAGCGCGCGCAACGCGTGCATGCTGTGCGGCCACCGGCGGACGACATCGACGATGGCGATGGCCACCATCTCCTCCGCTGTCCGCTGTTGCTCACCCGGCCCCAGGACGAGCAGGTTCCCGTCCTCCTGCCGGAGATCGGACAACCGGACCTCACCGGAGAGCACCCTGCGCTCGACGAGCACCGGCCGGTTGGGCGGCAGCGCGTCCGGCCAGGACTGCCGGTCGAGGTCCGCCGCGACCGGGTCACTGCACTGACCGCAGGTGCAGCCGCCGCCCACGGCCCAGCCGTGCTGGGCCCAGTGCCACACGGCCGAGCTGCCGTTGTTCAGATCAGTGAGCCCTGCGACGTGCGGCCACGCGTCCACCACACCGCCGAGGGTGGTGGACCGGGTGGACGTCTCGTCACTGCCGGGACCGAAGAACGACCAGGTGCCGTCCTCGTCCCGGTCAACACGAACCAGGGGCGCCTTGAGCGCCACAACATCCTCTGCGACCTGGACCTCCGTCGTGGGAGACGTGGCCAGCTTCCAGTGCGTATTTTCCGACATCGCGGGCATCGTCGCGAGGAAACGCCCGGGGTACAAGGACCGCCACTCGATCAGGTGTCACCCGAAGAAGGGATTTTGCGCACCAGGTCCCGGAGGCCGTCAACGTCCAACAGATCCGCAGGTCGCAGGGTCCTGTTCTCGGGTACGAAGTGGAACGCCGCCCTAACCCGATCCAGTGGCGAACCGGTCAACGCGGCCCACGCGAGCCGGTACGCGGCGAGCTGGACCGCCAGCGCCGGCACCCGGTCGGGAGCCGGCGCCCGCCCCGTCTTCCAGTCCACGACGGTCCACCCCCCATCCTCGTCGGCGAACACGGCGTCCATCCGCCCTCGCACCACCACCCCGTCGACCGTGGTCTCGAACGGGACCTCGACCTCGGCCGGCGTACGAGCGGCCCAGTCGCTGTCGAGGAACGCCGCCTGGAGGTCCTCCAGGCCCGTCTCCAGCAGCTCCTCGTCCGAGGCCCCCGGGAGGTCGTCCACGTCCAGCAGCCTGGTCGCGCCGAACCGCTGCTCCAACCACTCGTGGAAGGTCGTGCCCCGCCGGGCGTGCCGGTCCGGCTTCCGGGGAAGCGGTCGGCGCAGCCTGGCCGCCAGCTCCTCGGGGTCGGCGGCCAGCTCGACGAGCTGGCTGACCGACAACTGCCCGGGCAGCCGCACCTCCTCGCGGCGGGTCCCGGCCGCGGCCCGCTCCGCGAGCAGCACCCGGACGTCCCGGTGCCACCCCTCGGGGTCGTGGACGGGGTCGATCCGGGACGCGGGAGGGCCGGCCCGCCCGTCCTCCCCGGTGGAGGCGTGCCCCACCCTCCTGAACGAACCCATCTTCCGGCGCACCAGCTCCGCGCCCGCCGCCACGACCGGGCGGCGGTCACCGAGCGGGTCACTCGGCCAGACGTCGGTCCGCCCCTCGGAGGTGAGCGGGTTGACGTCATCCCGCTCCGGTGGGGGAGCCCACCCCTCGACGCGCCCGCCCGGGTACACCCCCACCGGCGAGTCCCCGCCGGCCCGGCCGTCACCGACGACGGCGGCCAGCACCTCCTCCAGGAACTCCGAGGGGCCCCTGGGCGCAGCCCCGGTCTCGCCCCACCAGTGCCCGGACACCAGCAGGACCCGCTCCGACCGCGTCAGCGCGACGTAGCAGAGCCGGCGTTCCTCGGTGAGCCGGCGCTCCTCGAACTCCTCCGCGTGCCGCGCCAACTCCTCAGCCACCTGCTTGCGGTCCGAACAGCCCGCGAGCGCCAACCGGGGGAGATCGGCCGCGTCGCCGCGCAACTCGGCGGGCAGCTCCGACACCGAACCCAACCAGCTCGTGGACCTCCTCGCGCCGGGGAAGACCGTGCGCACGAGGTGCGGCACGGCGACGACCTCCCACTCGAGCCCCTTGGCCGAGTGCGCGGTCACGACCTGCACCCGGTCCTCCGCGACCTCGATCTCGCCTGGCTCCAGGCCGTCCTCCGCGTGTTCGGCGGTACGGAGGTAGTCGATCAGCGAGGGGAGCGTCGCCGAGGGGCTGGCGGAGGCGAACTCGGCCACCACGCCGGCGAAGGCGTCGAGGTGGGCGCGGCCGGCCCGGTCCAGTCTGGCCAGCCCCTCGATGTCGAGCAGCAACGTGCGTTCCACGTCGGCGACCAGGTCGGGCAGCGGCTGGTCCAGCCGGCGCCGCAGCGCCGCCAGTTCCGAGCCGAACCCGCGAATCCTCCGGTACCCCTCCCGCGAGTACTGACCCGGCGGTCCGGGATCGTCGACCGCGTCCACCAGCCCGGTGCGCTCCGCCGACTCCGCGGCGCCGACCAGCGATGGGCCGCCGTCCCCCGCGTCCCCCTCCCGCCGGGAACCGTCGGACCCGTCCTCGGCCCCGGCGCCCGAGGACGCCGTCGCGGTCCCGGCCGTCGCCTGTTCCCCACCAAGGGAGCGCGCGCGCCGCCACAGGGCGGCCAGGTCGGCAGCGCCCAGCCGCCACCGCGATCCGGTGAGCAGCCGCGCCGCCGAGGTCCCCGCGAGGGGGTCGACCAGGACGCGCAGCGCGCTCACCAGTTCGCGCACCTCGGGTTCGTCCAGCAGACCGCCCAGGCCCACCACCTCGACCGGAAGCCCCCGAGCGCGCAACGCCGCTGCGATCCCGGCCATGTCGGCCCGCCGCCGCACCAACACCGCGGCGGTCGGCGGCGCCCCCGTCTCGGCGACCGACCGTTCCCACTCCTCGCCGATCCGGTTGGCCACCCACTCCCGTTCGGCCCGGACGTCCTCGGTGAGGGCGACGCTGACGGCACCGGGACCGGCGTCGGCGCGGGGCGCAGCCGGGGGACCCGCAGCGCCGGGACCGCCCCGTCCGCGTCGGTCCCGTTCCCGGGCCCGGCACTCGACGCGCCGCCCCGCAGGGGCTCGGAGATCGCGTTGGCGAGGTCGAGCACCTCGGGCGGGTTGCGGAAACTGGTGAGCAGGTGGTGCTGCCGCGCGGGGCCTGCCCCGCCGTGCTGGTCGAGGCGGGGGAAGTCGCTGGCGAACCTGGGCAGGTTCGCGGCGCTCGCCCCCCGCCACCCGTAGATCGCCTGGACCGGGTCCCCCACGGCGGTCACCGGCATCGGGGCCGCCCCGCCGAACAGCGCTCGCAACAGGACGCGCTGGGCGTGCCCGGTGTCCTGGTACTCGTCGAGCAGGACGGCGCCGAACCTCGACCGCTCGCCGGAGACGACCTCCGGGTGGTCGGTGGCCAGGCGCGCCGCCAGCGACATCTGGTCGGCGAAGTCGACGGCACCCGCCCGCCGCTTCCGGCGGGCGTAGTCGGCGAGCAGGGGCAGCAGGGCGACCCGGAGCCGTTGGGTGGCCAGGATCCGCTGGAGGTCCTTGGGCAGTCCGGCGCGTTGCCGCGCCGCGCGCGGGGCGTTCTCCACCGCGTCCAGGAAGCGGGTCGTCCAGCGGACGAGGTCGTCGGGGTCCACGAGGTGCTCGGCGAGTTCTCCCGACAGGTCCAGCACCAGGTTGGTGATGGTCGCGGGGACCTTGTCGGTGTCGATGTCCTCCGTCCAGGTGGAGACGACCCGGTGCGCGAGCTGCCAGGCCGCGGTCTCGGTGAGCGGACGGGCTCCCGGTTCGACCGGGACCCGCAGACCGTGCTCGGCGACCAGCCTCCCGGCGTAGGCGTGGTAGGTGAGGACCGTCGGGTCGCAGGCCAGGAGCGCGGCCCTGCGTTGCCCGCCCGGGTCGAGGCGGTCCAGCAGCGGCGAGGCGGCCAACCGCCGCAGCCGGGCCCGCACCCGGTCACCCAGCTGTCCGGCGGCCTTCCGGGTGAAGGTCAGCCCGAGGACGCGCTCCGGGGCGACGATGCCGTTGGCGACGAGCCACACCACCCTCGCGGCCATCGTCTCCGTCTTCCCGGCCCCGGCACCGGCGATCACCAGGGCGGGTTCGACCGGGGCCGCGATGACGGCGACCTGTTCGGGGGTGGGAACGGCCAGCCCGAGTTCGCGGGCCAGCTCCACCGGTCCGATCAGGTCGCTGCCGCGTTCCGCCGTGACCGTCATAGCCCGATTCTGGACCCCGGGCGCGAGCTCCTCACGCCGACTCCCCGTCTCGCGGGCACCTGCCCCAGCGCGGGACGGGGTGCCGTCACTCCCCGACCTGGCGGCCGGAGGGGTGGAGGGGACAGCTGAACCGCGCGGGGCACCGGTCGCAGTCCTCGCTCTCGTTGACGTCGTAGCGCGGGCCACGGCTGGCCTCCCCGGCCGCGCGGACGGTGCCCAGCCACTGGCGGACGCCCTCGTCGTCCAGCGGTCGCTGGGTCCGTTCCGTCGCGGAGCCGGATCTGGCGTCCGGTTTGGCCACGTAGAGCAGGCGCGCGCCACCGGGGGGGACGACGCGTCCCCCGGTCTCGTCGTCGTCCGCCGCGCCGAACTCGCTGAAGGCACCCAGGGCCGCCGCGAGCTGGTAGACGGCCAACTGCGGATGCTCCTCGGCCGCCTTCGCGGTGACGGCGGCCCGAGCGGTCTTGATGTCCACCACGACGGGACGGCCGTCGGCGTCGACGTCGAGCCGGTCGACCCGGCCCCGGACGAGCAGCCACGCCCCGCCCGGTCGTTCCGGGGGGATCTTGAGGTCCATCGGGTGTTCCACCGCCACCTGCGTGAGTTCGGCGCGGCTGCTGGTGAACCAGGCCAGGAACGAGTCGAGCATCGCCTCGACCCGGCGGCGTTCACGTCGGGAGAACCAGGGCGCGCCCGCGTCGACCGACTCCCAGGCCCGGTCCAGCTCCGCCCGCAACTCGTCCGGCGTGGCCCCCGTCGCCGCCCGTTCGACCAGGGCGTGCACCAGGGTTCCCGTCACCGAGGCCAGCTGCGCCTCGTCCTGCCCCCCGTGGCGTTCCACCACCCAGCGCAACGGGCACCGGGTCAGGACGTCCACGGTGGACGGGGAGACGCGCAGCGCCTCGCCGTCGGGCCACAACGGGTCGTCCGTGGAGGGTGCTCCGAGCCCGTACCAGGAGGCGGGGTCCGCTCCGGGGACCCCGGCCACGGCGAGTTCGGCGAGGGCGGCCGCCGCCCGGTCACGCCGGTCCGGGTCCTCGTCCTCCGCTACCGGAGCGCAGACCACGCTCCGGAGTTCGGCGACGAGTTCGGCCAGTCCGAGGCCGCGGGGAGGCCGGAACAGCTGGCGCTTCCCCTCCTGGTCCGCGTCGGTGTCCGTCCCGTCCACCTCGTCGAGGAACCGGGAGGGTTGTTGGTCCTCCCCCCGCACCGCGCTGACGAGCAGGGTGCGGGTCGCCCGGCTCGCCGCCAGCAGCAGCAACCGACGTTCCTCGGCCAACAGGGGGGCGGTGGGGGACACCGGGACGTCGAGGGGCAGCCCGGCCAGGAGGTCGACGAGCCGTTCGACGCGCAGGAGCGAGCCCCGCTGCCGGAGGTCCGGCCAGGTCCCCTCCTGCACGCCGGGGACGGCGACCACCGTCCACTCCCTCCCGGCTGCGGCGTGCGCGGTGAGCACGCTCACCGCCTCCCCCGTCGGCGCGGTGGGCGCGAGGGAGTCGCCGACGATCTGCTGGTCGATCAGCTCCTCCGCGAACGCGGCCGGCCCCTTGCCGACGCTGCGGTGGGTGAAGCGCGCGGCGGCGTCGAAGAGGGCCAGGACGGCGTCGAGGTCCCGGTCGGCCTGGGCCCCCACCGGACCGGACCGGCGGGACCAGGCGAGCCACCGTTCCTGCAGCCCGCTCGCCTCCCAGGCCCGCCACAGCGCCTCCTCGACGTTGGCCCCGTCGGCGACCGCCGTCCTGGCCGCGCCCAGCACCTCGGCGACGGCGTGGACCGGGGCCGAGGTGCGCTCGTCCAGCCCGACCAGGGAGTCCCGGTCGAGAAGCGCCTCGACGAGGAGTTCGCCCGAGGGCCGTTCCACCCCGGCGGCGGTGGCGAGCCGGCGCAGTTCACGTCGGACCCGCTTCATCGTCAGCGGGTCGGCTCCGCCCAGCTGCGATCCCAACAGGTACGTGGCCGTGTCCTCGGTGAGCGCGTCGGGGTCACCGGCGCAGCGCAGCACCTCGACGAGGGGGCGGACCGCGTGCTGTTGGGCGAGGGGGACCTCACTGGCGGACATGGCCAACGGAACCCCGGCGGCGGCGAGTGAGCGCCGCAGCACGGGCAGCGCTCGGGTGGCCGAGCGCACCACGACGGCCATGCTGGACCACGGGACGCCGTCAAGGAGGTGTGCCCGCCGGAACTCGTCCGCGATCCAGGTGGCCTCCTGCGCGGCGGTGCCCAGCACCCGGACCCGCACGCTCCCGGTGTCGGTGTCGGTGTCGGTGTCGGTGTCGGTGTCGGTGTCGGTGTCGGCGTCGGTCCCGGTCCCGGTCCCGGTCCCGGAGGGTGCCCGCGACGGCGCCGGTGAGGTGCGGGACGCGCGCGGCGCACCGTCGGTCGCCTCGCGGGCGGGGACCTCCTGATCGCCCCCGCCGTCGGTGTCCGCCTCGGCGGGCCCGCGCAGGTCGCGCTGCGGCCCGGTACCGGGGAGCCTCGCCGCCAGTCTGCGCACCGCCTCCCGGACGGCGGGAGCCATCCGGTGGTCGGTGGTGAGGACGGTGGTGCGTCGCCCGTCCGGGTCCGCGTCCAGCAGTCCGCGGGGATCGGCGCCTCGGAACGAGAAGACCGTCTGGTCGGGGTCGCCGGCCAGCACGAGCTCCCGCGCGCCGTCACCCACCTCCCGGACGAGGCGGTACTGGAGCGGGTCCAGGTGCTGGGCGTCATCGACGAACAGGTGGTGAACCCTGGCCCGTTCGGTCGCGAGGAGTTCCTCGTCCGCCCCCAGCGCGCCCAGGGCGCTGGAGACGAGTTCCGCCGCGTCCATCGCCGGTGCCGCCTGCGGCGACGCGCTCCCCGACGCGGCGCGCAGCAGGTTCACCTGTTCGTACTGCTCCCCGAACCGCCCGGCCGCGACCCACTCCCGAACGCCGTGCCGTTCCCCCAGCTCGGCCAGGTCCTCGGGGCCGAGGCCGCGTTCGGCGGCGCGCAGCAGCAGGTCGCGGAGTTCGGCCGCGAAGCCGGGGAGCAGCAGCGCCGGCCGGAGGTGCGCAGGCCAGTTCGTCGCTCCGGCGCCCACATCGCCGGCGAGCAGGTCACGGATCACCGCGTCCTGGTCGGGGCCCGACAGCAACCGAGGCGGTGGGGCACCGACGAGGAGCGCCTCACGACGCAGGATGCCGAAGGCGTAGGAGTGGACGGTGCGCACCATCGGCTCCCGCACCGTCACCGGCGAACCCGCCTGCCCGGACCGGGACGCGACCAGGCCGGTGATCCGGGTCCGCAACTCCGAGGCGGCCCGCCGCCCCGAGGTCAGCACCAGCACGCTTTCCGGATCGCTCCCGGACAGGATCCGGTGGGCGGCGGCCTCGGCGAGCAAGGTGGTCTTCCCGGTGCCCGGTCCGCCCAGCACGCGGAGCAGGCCGGATCCGTGGTGGAGGACCCGCAGCGCCGCCTGGTCCCACCGGTGCGGCGTGCCGTCGTGCCGGCGGGCACGGACCAGGGAGGCTGCTGGCGCGCTCATACCCCGATGCAACCACGACACCCCGACGCCGGTGACACCCGCGTCGGCGTGTCGGGCGCGTGACGTGGTCCGGGCGCCGCCGTCCGGAGTTCCTGCCCCGATGGCGGCGCCGGCCCCTGTGGTAGGCAGACCGGGTGAACGACGAACTGGTGGAGCGGGTCCGCGAGGTGGTCCGGTCGATCCCCGCCGGACGCGTGCTCGGTTACGGCGATGTGGCCGAGCTCGCGGGTGCGCCCTCCCCGAGGCTGGTGGGACGGATCCTGGCCGAGGACGGCGCGGACCTGCCGTGGCACCGCGTGCTGCGTTCGGACGGGACCGTCGCCTCCCACCTCGCCGGTCGTCAGCTCGAGCGGCTGCGGGCCGAGGGCGTCGCCGCCCGGGACCGGCGGGTGGACATGCGCCAGTACCGGTGGCGGCCGGCGCCCCCGGGCCAGTCGGGGCTCTGGGACTGACCGGGCTCCGGGACTGACGGGGGCCCCGGGACTGACGGGGCTCTCCCCCACCCGTTCGGTGTCGTGTCCGGGCGAGGCGCCGGGCCGCCGGGCGCGCGGCGGTATCAACCGGCGCCCGTCGCGGCGACGAACGTCGGGAGTTCCCGTTCCAGCTGGCGCGCGAGCGCCCCGGTCCTGGGCCGGTCCGGGGTGCGGACGGGCAGCCCCTCCCGTTCGAGGGGTGCCGCGGTGACCGGACCCACGCAGGCCACGAGGCACGAGGTGCGCAGCGCTCGGCGGAGCGGCTCGCCCCTGCCGGTCCGCTCGGCCCGGCGGAGCAGGTTGGTGGCGGCCGGGGCACTGGTGAAGGTCAGGGCGTGGACCTCGGCCCGGGCCACCGCGTCGATCAGCGAGTCGAGGGGGCCGACGTCCTCCGGGTCGGTCCACCGGTAGACACCGACCGGGATGACCTCGGCGCCCCGACGACGGAGTGCCTCGCAGAACTCGGTCATCGGCTCCCCCTGCTCCTGAACGGCGATCCGCCGACCGTCGAGGTCCCGGCGGAGGAGCTCGTCGAGGACCTCGGCGACCGTCTCGGAGCCGGCCGTCCACGGATCGGGCAGGCCGGCCCCCCGGACGGCGCCGCGTGCCTTCGGCCCGCGGGCCAGCACCTCGGCGGCTCCGAGCCGGCCCAACAGGCCCTCGCGCCGCCCTCGGCCCTCGGCGGTGTCCAGCCAGCCCCGGAAACCCACACCGGTGATCGCCACCACCAGGTCCACCGGGGCGGCGAGCACCGCATCCGTCGCGGCCGCGAGCCGGTCGTCGTCGGCGAGGGCGACGCTGCGGATCGCCGGCCCGTACACCACGCGGGCTCCTCGGCGCTCCAGCAGCCCGCCCAGTTCCTCGGCCCGGCGGGCCGCCGTCACCCCCACGGTCAGCCCGAGCAGCGGGCGGTGGTCCTGCGCCATCGGCCCATCCTCGTCTCTCCTCGGCCCGCTGAACAGGGGGTCGTCCCCGGTTCCGACCCCTGGGCGCACCCCGCCGCGCACCCCGCTCACGTGAAGATCGAAAATTTCACCTGAGCGGGTGAGCCGCCTAGGATTTCGGCGGTTGCGTCGTCAACGTTCGGCTGACTGGGGTGTTGGATGGACTCGGATGGCCCTGACCTGGCACGAGTTGATCTCGGTGCTCCAGGTCTGGCCCGCGTCGTCGACCACCTGCTCGGGGGAGCGCACAGCTTCGCCGTCGACCGGGAGGCCGCGGACGTGCTCGAGTCGGAGATCCCGGGCATCCGGCAGGCGATCCACCAGACCCGCTCCTTCCTGGGACGCGCGGTGCGGTACCTCCTCCGCCGAGGTGTGCGCCAGTTCCTCGACCTCGGCGCGGGGCTGCCCGGCGTGGGCAGCGTGCACGAGATCGCCGCCGCCAGCGGCCGGCCCGCACGGGTGGTCTACGTGGACAACGACCCGATGACGGTGGCGCACGCCAGGCACATGGTCCGGCTCGTGCCGCACACCGCCGCCATCCTCACCGACCTCCGGTCGCCGGCCCTGGTGCTCGACCACGCGGAGTCACGGGCGGTGATCGACCCGGACGAACCCCTGGGCGTCCTGTTGTCCGACGCGCTGCCCGCCGTGCCGGAACCGATCGGGGAGGTGCTCGACGGCTACCTGGACCGCATGGTCGACGGCAGCTACCTGGCGCTGGCCCATCCCACCAGCGAGGGATGGCCCGGAGACGGGAGCCGGTCGAGTGGGGCCTGGGCGCCGGTGGTGCTGCGGACGGCGGCCGACGTGCACGCCCTCTGGGATCGGCTCGACCTGGTACCGCCCGGAGTGGTGCCCGTGCAGGACTGGCGGCCGGACACACCCCTCGACGAGGTGAGCCAGGAGTGCCCGGTGCCGGTGCTGGCGGGTCTGGGACGCGTGCGCCCCCGGGTCTGAGCGCGGCTCCGGCCGCGCGTCCTCAGAGGACCTCGAGCACCAGCTGGGTGGCTCGTTCCAGCCCGGCGAGCGACTGAGGCGTGGACCTCGGGTGCAGGGCGTTGACCGCGAGCCTGAACAACAGGGCGTGCAACAGGGACTGCTCCCACTCGGGCAGGTGGGACCACCTGCGGATCAGGCCAGGATCCGCTCCTCCCCAGGCGAGCCCGTCGACCACCACGACCGCGGCGGCCCACTCGGCCGGCCGCCAGTAGGGCGTGAAGTCGATGACGCCCGGCGAGGAGTCCCGGCTGAACAGCACGTTGCCGAACAGGTCGCCGTGCACCACCTGCGCCCGGAGCCGGGAATGGCGTCGGGACCCCAGCAGCACCTCGAACAGCCGCCCGCCCCGGTCCGGGTCGAGGGTGGTCTCCTCCTCGCCCCACGCCATCCGGTCCGCGACCGAGAAGACGTCACGGCGTTCGTCGAGGAACCGGGGCCGAGCGAGCCCGGCGGTGGCGTCGTGCAACCGGAGGGAGACGGCGACGACCTCGTCGTGGCGGGCCTCCGGCTGCCCGGTCAGGAACCGGGACGCCGCCCAGCCGGACACGACCCACCGCCCGTCCGAGGACCGAACGGACCGGGAGAGCCGCAGGTCGTCCGGGTGCAGTGCCCCGAGGATGGTGGCCGCCCACGCCGCCTCGGCCGGGTTGGACACCGGTCTGAGGACGATCTCACCGCACCGCCACACGCCGGCCGGATCCAGTGGTTCCGGCTCGTCATCCCTGGCACCGAACGCCGCACGCACGTGCAACGGCGGCGGCTCGGGGGTCACACTCACGGGTAGGCACGCTACCGTGGGTGGCCCGGGACGCGGTAGAAACCCAGGTCCGCCCGGCGTGGGCGCCGGTCGTCGCCCCCGGCCGGGTGGTCAGTACGTCGGCAGACCGGGGTCCACGTCCCTGGCCCAGCCGAGCACGCCTCCCCCGACGTGGCTGGCGTCGGAGAAACCAGCCCGGTGCAACGCGGCCAGTGCCTCCGCGGACCGCATCCCGGACTTGCAGTGCAGGACGATGGGCTGGTCCTGCGGCAGTTCCGAGAGGGCCTCGCCGGACAGGATGCGGTCCTTGGGGATCAGCACCGAACCGGGGATGCGGACGATCTCGTACTCGTGGGGCTCCCGGACATCGACGAGGCTGAACTTCTCGCCCCGGTCGAACTTCTCCTTGAGCTCCCTGGGCGTGATCGTGTGGTCGGCCGCCGCCTGCTGGGCGTCCTCCGGGACGACTCCGCAGAAGGAGTCGTAGTCGATCAGCTCGGTGACCGGCTCGGCGTTGGGGTCGCGCCGGATCCGGATCGTCCGGTAGCTCATCTCCAGGGCGTCGTACACCATCAGGCGTCCCAGCAGGGTCTCGCCCACCCCGGTGATCAGCTTGATCGCCTCGGTCACCATCACCGAGCCGATCGAGGCGCACAGGACGCCGAGGACGCCGCCCTCGGCGCAGGACGGGACCATCCCGGGGGGCGGCGGTTCCGGGTAGAGATCGCGGTACTGGGGTCCGTGCTCCGCCCAGAAGACGCTGACCTGCCCCTCGAACCGGAAGATCGAACCCCACACGTAGGGCTTGCCGAGCAGGACGGCCGCGTCGTTGACCAGGTAGCGGGTCGCGAAGTTGTCGGTGCCGTCCAGGATGAGGTCGTACTCGCGGAAGATGTCCAGCGCGTTGCTGGAGTCCAGGCGGACGCGGTGGACGTTCACCGTGACGAAGGGGTTGGTCTCCGCGATCGACTCGCGGGCCGACTCGGCCTTGGGCTTGCCGAGGTCGGACTGGCCGTGGATGATCTGCCGTTGCAGATTGGACTCGTCGACCTCGTCGAAGTCGACGATGCCGAGCGTGCCCACCCCGGCCGCGGCCAGGTACAGCAGCGCTGGGCTACCCAGGCCACCGGCCCCGATCACCAGCACCCTGGCGTTCTTGAGCCGCTTCTGCCCCTCCATCCCGACGTCCGGGATGATCAGGTGCCTGCTGTAGCGGGCGACCTCCTCCCTGGTCAGTTCCTCGGCGGGTTCGACAAGCGGCGGTAGCGTCGCCCCTGGCATTGGCTGTCCTCCTCGTCACCGGCGAGACCGGCACAGTGTGCCTCTCCCGGGGAACGCGCGGACAGGCCACCGGAATTCCCGTCCCAACCAGTGGACGGCACCGGGGTACCGGGCGGTGGCTCCGCCTCCGTCCATGCCATGCGGACGCCGGGGGACACCACGGACACCGGCGGCCGTGGTCACTCGACCGTCGGGTGCGGCCAGCCGTTGGGCTTGCACACCTTGCCGTCCGCCGGGATGGCCTGGCCGCCCTGCCCGGTTCCCTCGATCAGCTCGTGCAGCTCGTCGTTGCTCGTGCTCCAGCTCTGCTGCATCATCACCGGCGCGAGGCCGCCGTCGATGTCGCACGGGACGTGGCCGTGTCCGAAGTAGTGGCCGACCTCGTGGTTGATCAGGTACGCCTGGTACTGGGCCATCGCGCCCTCGAAGGCGCGGCCCCCGCGCACCCAGCGGGCGGCGTTGAGGAACACCCCCTCGGGGCGGCGGCACGACGCCTCGAAGTCGACGCCGCCCCCGCACTTGAGCTTGGCGTGCGCCTGGGAGATCAGGATGACCCGGAAGTCGGCCTCCTCGACGGTGTCCACCCGTTGCACCGAGATGGCTTCGCTGCCGATCCAACTGCGGGGGTCGGAGAGGGTGGCCTCCACCGTGTTGGCGTAGGCCTCCACGTCGAGGGGGACGTCGAAGCCGACCTCGTACTCCACGGTGTAGCGGTGGAGGGAGTCCCCCTCCCCCACCGGCTCGGAACGCCCCGGCACGATGTCGTAGGTCCCCGCGCCCGTCGTCGGGAAGGGGCCGCCGTTCGGGAGTTCCGCCGAGATGACGTCCGGGTCGAAGGACGGGTTGGCGTCGAAGCTGACGCTGGGCTCCGCCGGTTCCGTGCCCGGGGTGCCGCCCGCTCCTCCGGTGGCGTCGGAGTTCGGGGCCTCCTCCGCCGTGTGCTCGGCGTCCTCACCCGGGGTCCTGGCCACGTCGACCGCGACGATGATGGTCAGGACGAGCAGCACGGGCAGGGCGTACACCCGCCAGCTCGGTGCCCGGCGGGACCGGGTACGACCTGAGGAGCTCCCCTCGCCACCGTCGACGGTCCTCGGCGAGTCCGCCTGGTCCTCGTCCCGCGCTCCGGCCTCCGGGGCCCAGGAGGCGGCAAGCGGTTCTCCCGTGGTCCGCCTCGAGTCCCGCTGGTAGCGCTTCTCGCTGGGGCGCCGCCGCGCCGGCCTCCGATTGTCCGATCCTCGGGAGGTGGGCCGGGGGCGGCCGGGACCACCGGCGTCGGGGTTCATCGGTGCCACGCCGCAAAGCGTGCCACATCAGGCACCGAGAACATTTCCTCCTACCCTGGTGTCGGCGGTCGATGTGGGTGAATTCCCACCGTCGGGCTCCCACTGGTCCTCGGCCAGGGCGTCGATCATCCCGAGGACCGCTCGACCCACCGCCATCGGCTGTTCCATCTGCGCGACGTGCCCGGTCCTGGGGAGCACGAGCAGCCGAGCCCTCGGGAGCGCCAACGCCGTACGCGTGGCCTTGCGGACGCTGACCAGGCGGTCCTCCGCACCCCAGACCACCAGCGCCGGGGCTGGCACCCGGCGAAGCACCCGCCACGGCGAACGCGCGCCCGAGGCCAACCAGCTCCTGACCATGTTGAGCGAGGTCTCCCCCATGGCGACACCGGCCCAGGGGTTGCGGCCGAGTTCCGCGAGCTCGTCGGCGAGCTCGGCGAGCCGGTGGGTGGGCACGAGTTCCGGCCTGGCGAAGCACAACCGGCGCAGCTGCTCGGCGCGCCGCGCCGGGGGCACCCTGGCCAGCGCGCGCCGCACCCTCGGGCCGAGGAGCGGGAGGAAGGTCAGGGGGTAGCGGGGCTCGGTGAGCCGCCCCGGGTTCGGCCTCAGGTCGGGCACCGCCGGTGACACCAGGGTCAGGGTGCTGACCAGCTCGGGCCAGCGGGCGGCGACCTCGGCGCACACCAGTCCGCCGAAGGAGTTGCCCACGAGGTGGGCCGGCCCGCCGGCGAGCCGCCGCAGGCTCTCGGCGAGGAAGTCGGCGTGCTCGTCGAGGCCGTACCCGAAGTGGGCCGGGGGTTCCGAACGGCCGAATCCGGGGAGGTCCACGGCGAGGGTCGGGTGCCGGACGGCGAGCACACCGGCGAGATCGGTCCAGTTGGTGGCGGAACCGGCCAGCCCGTGCACGCACACGACGGGTGCCGCCTCCTCGGTGGAGGTGCTCGGGGTCTCCCGCACGTGCACGCGGCCGCGCCCCACCTCGACCTGCCGCCCTGGCCAGGGCGGTCGCCGGTGGTCGATGGCGGGCACCTCCCCGGTGAACATGGGCACCCAGGTCAGTGACCTCCTCGGGTCGGGCCGGCGGCCGTCGACCCGACCGGCGGTCGCCTCCCGGTGCCGGTCACCCTGCCACCGGCCGAGCTGCGCCCAGGCCGCCGTGAACTGGCTCCGCACCCGGGCGCTCAGCGCCCCCCACGTCGGCACCGTCATACGTCCAGGATGCCAAGGGAACGCTGGGGCGGCAGCGCCACCGAGTCCGCCCGAACGGGTGCCGCCCACTCGGACAGGTGACGCCCCGTCCGCAGCCGTGCCGCACAACTGCGACTACCAGCGAGTAAGGTCAGGCAACTGGCGGAGCCAGGACCACCGCACGGTGTGCGGGACATGCTGGAGGCGAGAAGACATGACGGAAACCACGCGCGAATCCGCGGAGCAGGCGGGCCGCGGGGTCCGGTTGCCCCGCACGGAGAGGCGGGCGCAGCTCCTCGCCTCCGCGCAGGACGTGTTCGTCGCCAACGGGTACCACGCCGCGGCGATGGACGAGATCGCCGACAGGGCCGGCGTCAGCAAACCCGTCCTCTACCAGCACTTCCCCGGCAAGTTGGAGCTCTACCTCGCCCTGCTCCAGCAGAAGGTGGAGGACATGGTCAGCCGTGTGAACACGGCGATCGAGTCGACGACGGACAACAAGCTCCGGGTGCACGCGGCCGTGGCCGCGTACTTCGACTTCGTGAACGCGGAGGACGGGTCGTTCCGGTTGGTCTTCGAGTCGGATCTCCGGGGCGAGGCGGCCGTGGAGCAGACCATCGACCACGCGATGTCCCGCTGCGTCGAGCTGATCGCCGAGGCCGTCACCGCCGACGCCGGTCTCGATCCGGAACGCGCGAGCCTCGTCGCGATGGGCCTGGTGGGGCTGAGCCAGGTGACCGCGCGCTACTGGCTGACGAGGAACCGGCTCGTCCCCCAGGAGGAGGCGATCGAGCTGATCGCCAGCCTCGCCTGGCGCGGCATCAGCGGCTTCCCCCTCCAGCACCCCTGACATCCACCGGGGGTCGCCAGCTCATCCGCTCCGGCGGCGGGCGGGCCGCGCCCCGAGCTGGGACGCGGCCCGGCCGAGATCAGGCGATGCCGAACCCGACCCGCCTGGTGTCCGCGGGGCCGATCTCGACGTAGGCGACCCGCGCGGTCGGTACGACGAAGCGACGCCCCTTGTCATCGACCAGGCTCAGCAGCTTCTGCTCGCCGCTCAGCGCGTCGCTGACCGCCGTCTCCACCTCGTCCGGTGTCTGCGAGCTGGTGAGGACGAGCTCTCGTGAGCTGTCCGCCACACCGATCTTGACCTCCACGCCGACCTCCGGTCGTCGATCCTGAACCAACCGGGTCAGGCTAATGGAATTCGCGGTCCGCCCGGCGCGCACCCGTTCGTCGGGAGGGCGGCCGGGTCGGGCCGGCGGCCCCGCTGTTCCCGCCTCGCGGCCAGGGCCACGACCACCCCCTGGACCCCGGCTGGCGCCGGGCGTCGCGGCCAGGCCTCACCCCAGGCCCAACGCTCCCATCCGCTTGGTGTGGGTGGTCTGGAGACGTCGCAGCAACGCACCGATGCCCGCCAGGTCCCCCGACCCCCGGATGACCAGCTCCGTGAGCCCGTCCCGCTCGGCGGCCACCCGCTGCGCCTGGGTGACGGCCTCCCCCAGCAGGCGGCGGGCCCAGAGGGTGAGGCGGTCGCGCAGCGACCGGTCCCCTTCGCAGGCCGCCCGGACCTCGCGTTCCGCGAAGGCCGAGTACCCGGTGTCGGCCAGCACCTCCAGGACGAGGTCCCGGGTGCGGGGGTCGAGCCAGTTCGCCACCTCGCGGTAGAAGTCGGCGGCGAGGCCGTCACCCACGTAGGCCTTGACCAGGGACTCCAGCCAGGACCGGGGGGCCGTGGAGGTGTGGAAGTCGTCGAAGGGCTTCGCGAAGGGCCGCATCGCGTCCTCGATGGGGACGCCCACCGTCCCCAGGTGCTCCTCCAGGCGCCGGTAGTGCCCCATCTCCGCGGCGGCCATGTTCGCGAGCGCCGCCCGTCCCGCCAACGTCGGCGCGGTTCTGGCGTCCTCGGCCAGCCGGTCGAAGGCCGACAGTTCCCCGTAGGCCAGCACCCCCAGCAGGTCGACGACCCCGTCCGCTACCGGGGTGGCGTCGGGTCCTCGGTCGGTGCGGACGTCCCCCTGCTCGGGGGCGGGCCGATCAGACGTGGTCATGGTCGCGGAGCCTAGTCGCGGGGTCCCCGCTTTCCCACCCGCGCGGCGGTCCGCGGCCCCCGGAGGGCGGCCCTGTGAGCGACGCGACCAGGACTCGGGTCCGGCGTACTGGGGTTGGTTGCCCTCTCGGGGTAACCTGACGGTGATGCATGTGCCGGTCATCGCGCACCGCCAGCCAGCCGGTCCCTCGCGCGGCGGCGTTCACGAGCGGCGGTGCTACCGGATGCACACCCGAACTGTGGCGGCCACGCCGCCATGTGCACAGAGTGCGCGCACTGAAACCTCGGCCCTCCCGCGCCGGACACCGACGAGCACGTCGCTCACGTGTCGTGACCGTGGTCGAGCGCCCTGCCACAGCCGTGCGCGCTGGTACGAGAGAGGCGATCACTCTGACAACGAACAACGACACCGACACACCGGGGCCCTCGGCCTCCGCTGAGACCGGTTCCCCCGACGAGGTGCGGATCGACCACAGCGAGACCGGCGCCGAGAACGCCCAGCCGGCGCCCCACCCCCTGCACGCGTCGGCGCCACCCGAGCCGGCGGCACCCACGTTCGCCGAACTGGGGGTGCTGCCCGCGATCACCCAGGCGCTCGACGAGGCGGGCATCACCCACGCCTTCCCGATCCAGCAGCTCACGCTGCCACTGGCGCTGGCCGGCGACGACGTCATCGGCCAGGCCAGGACGGGGACCGGGAAGACCCTGGCCTTCGGCGTGCCGATGCTCCAGCGGGCCGAGCTGCCCGGTGACGGGACGCCGCAGGCGCTGATCGTCGTTCCCACCCGGGAGCTCTGCACCCAGGTGACCAGGGACATCACCGACGCCGCCCAGCACCTCGGGGTGCGGACGCTGGCCGTGTACGGCGGCCGCCCCTACGAGCCGCAGATCGCGGCGCTGCGGGCCGGCGTCGACATCGTGGTGGGCACCCCCGGGCGGCTCCTGGACCTCGCGGAACAGCGCCACCTCGTCCTCGGCAAGATCCGAGGGCTGGTCCTCGACGAGGCCGACGAGATGCTCGACCTGGGCTTCCTGCCCGATGTCGAACGCATCCTCAGCATGGTCCCGGGCGAGCGGCAGACGATGCTGTTCTCGGCGACCATGCCCGGTCCGATCGTCACCCTGGCCAGGACGTTCCTGCGCCAGCCGACCCACGTCCGGGCCGAGGAGGTCGACGCGGGTGCGGTGCACGAACGGACGAAGCAGTTCGTGTACCGGGCGCACGCCCTCGACAAGACCGAGCTGATCGCCCGGGTGCTCCAGGCCGAGGACCGGGGGCTGAGCATGATCTTCACGCGGACGAAGCGCACCGCGCAGAAGATCTCGGACGAGCTCGCCGAGCGCGGGTTCGCCTCCGCCGCCGTGCACGGCGACCTGGGGCAGGGCGCGCGGGAGCAGGCCCTCCGCGCGTTCCGGGCCGGCAAGGTCGACATCCTGGTGGCCACCGACGTCGCGGCCCGGGGAATCGACGTGGCGGGTGTCACCCACGTCATCAACTACCAGTGCCCGGAGGACGAGAAGACCTACGTGCACCGCATCGGCCGGACGGGCCGCGCCGGCCGCGAGGGTGTGGCCGTCACCCTCGTCGACTGGGACGAGGAACCCCGCTGGAAGCTGATCAACGACGCGCTCGACCTGGGCCGCCCGGAACCGGTGGAGACCTACTCCACCTCCGACCACCTCTTCGAGGACATCGGCATCCCGCGTGACGCCTCCGGTCGCCTCCCCCTGGGCCGCCGCACGAGGCCGGGTCTGGACGCCGAGCCGGTGGAGGACCTCGACCGCAACGAGCGGGCCGGCCGGAACCGTCGGCGCCGGGGTGGGACCGCCACCCGGGGTCGCGGCGGTGACCGCGCGGCCGCCAACGCCGAGCGGACGTCCGAGGGCTCTGCCGACCGGCCCGCGCCGAGCCGCAGGAAGCGCCGGCGCACCCGGGGTGGCGTCGCCGTGGGCGGTGAGAACGGCCCGCAGAGCAAGGAGTCGCAGGCCGTGAAGGAGACCGGCTCAGCCGACCAACCCTCGGGTGGGGGCGCTCCGCGCCGCAGGAGGCGGCGGCGCCTGGGCTCGGCCGGGGAGTCGACCACCGCCGGCGGTTCCGGGCAGCAGGGTGAGAACGCCGGCTGATCCGGCGACGTGGGATCACGAGCGGCCGGCTGGTGCCCGGGGCGGAGGGGCGGGACGTGGTGAAGCCTGAGCGGCGGACACGCGGGGACGTCGTCGTGGCCAGCCTGCTCATGGTGGGCGTGCTGGCGGTGGGAGCGGTGCTCTGGCGCACCAGCGACCTCGCCGGGACGACGGCTGAACCGTCCGTGCTCCCCGTCGTGGCGCCTGACCCGGCGGTCGCGCTGCCCGCCGGGCTCCAGGAGCTCTGGCGGGCGGACAGCCCGGCGACGAGTTCACCGGTGGTCGCGGGGCCCGCCGTCGCCACCGCCTCGGGCGGCGAGGTCGTGGGCCGGGACGCGCTCACCGGGGAACCCCGCTGGCGTTACGCGCGTGACCTGGAGCTGTGCACGGTGTCGGCGGCATGGGAACGCGCCGTCGCCGTGTACCGGCGCGGCGACTTCTGCTCGGAGGTGACCACGCTGGACGGGGCGACCGGGGACCGGGCCGGGCAACGGCACGGCGACTCCGAACCGGCCACGGAACTGGTCACCGACGGCCGCTACGTCGCCACGACGGGCGAACGGTTCGTGGAGATCTTCGGCTCCAACATGGTGATGACCCTGGAGTACGGGGACGTGCCAGCCGTGGTGAACCCGAACCGGCAGCCGAGGAGCGACTGCCGGTACCTGTCCACCCTGCTGGCCGAGGGCCGGCTGGCGCTCATCGAGCGGTGCCCCACGGACGTGACCGACCGGGTGACGCTGTTGACCGCGAAACCGGACGACAGCGACCGCCCGGAGGAGACGTACAGCCAGACCCTGGACGACGTCGGTGCTCGGCTCGTCGCGCTCACCGACGACCACCTGGCCCTCTGGCTGCCGAACCCCTCGCGGATCGTCGTGTACGACACCGAGCGGGGCGACCGGCTGGCGGAGCACCCGGTCGACACCACGGCCGAGGACCTGGACCGGGCGTCGTCCCAGGTGCCCGAGACCACGGCGTCTCCCAGCCACGTCTACTGGTACACGGGTCGGAGCACGGTCGCCCTGTCGCTGTCCGACCTGAGCCCGTCCTGGTCGGTCCCGGACACCCTGGGGTCCGGGGCGGTGCTCGCGGGCCGGTTGCTCGTTCCCGAGCCCGGCGGTCACGCCGTCGTCGACACCGTGACCGGCGAACGGGTCGCGACGCTGCCCGTCGACCGGGGCGGGCACGCGGGTCCGGTGCGGACCTCCGTCCTCGGCCCGGTGCTGCTGGAACAACGTGCCAGCGAGGTCGTGGCGCTCGGCTGACCCGCGCACCTCGGTCCGGCCGCGCCCGCCGGGGCGTCCGCTCCCGAGTCCGCACCGCTCGTCGAAGCGGGGGGCCCGCCCGCGCGGGCCGCACGCGGTGGGTTCGCGACCAGGTCGGGGGACCTCCGGCGGCCTCGGGAGTGTGGTGGGCGAACCCGCCCGGGGCAGGCGTGATCGGCCCGGGATGGGGCACACTGATGCAGTGACTGTTGTGCGTGGATCCGAGATGAGTCCGCACCGTGCGATCCCGGTCCAGCTCCCGACCGAATACGGCGAGCTGTCAGGTCTGCACGGAACGTCACAGGCCCGCACCGTGCTGGCCACCGCCGTGCTCCTGCCCGGGTACACGGGCTCCAAGGAGGACTTCGCCGCGCTGATCGACCCGCTCACGGAGGCGGGTTTCGACGTGCTCACCATCGACCTTCCCGGCCAGTACCAGTCGGACGGGCCCGACGACGAGGACGCCTACCGACCGTCCCGGCTCGGGGTGGTGATCGCCAACCTCGTCTCCCGCCTCCGGTCCGAGGGACGCCGGGTCCTGCTGCTCGGCCACTCCTACGGCGGTCTGGTCGCGCGGGCCGCCGTGCTCTCCGGGGCCGAACCCGTGGGTCTCACCCTGCTCGCGTCGGGGCCGTCAGCCCTGCCCCCCGGCCCGAGGCTCTCCCTGATCGAGTTGTGCGAGCCGGCGCTGCGCCTGCACGGCGTGGAGGCGGCGGCCCAGATCTACGAGGCGCACGACCCGGCCTGGTCGGCCAGACCGCGTGAGCTGCGCACCCTGCTGCGCGCCCGGTTGGTCTCGTCCATGCCCGCCGGGCTGCTCGGGATGGCGACCGCGTTGCGCACCGAACCCGATCTCGTTCCCGAACTCGCCGCCCGGATCCAGGAACACCGCATCCGGGGCTTCGTGGTGTGCGGCGAGCAGGACGACGTGTGGTCGGTGGAGACCCAACGCGAGATGGCCGAGAAGCTTGGCGTCGACTTCGTCACCGTCCCGGACTCGGGCCACAACCCCAACAAGGACAACCCGCAGGGGCTGCTGGACGTGCTCGTCCCCACCTGGCAGCGCTGGCTGCTCAGCTAGGCGGCCGCGGCCGGCGACGCCCCGTGCGACCCCGGCCGGGCGGCACGCCCCGAGGCCGCCCCGCTGCCGGCCCTTGAGTCGCCTCGTCCCCGCTCCGCCGCCCCGGCCCATCGAGGCGCGGCACCGCCCGGCGACGGGGATCAGCCCCCGGGTGGGGGGTCAGTGCCACCACCCGGTCCAGAGCAGCCACCCGGCGACGAGCACCACCAGGACCGGCGCCCACCACCGGGCGGAGCGGGCACTGCGGTCGGCGTACGCCTGCAGCCCGACGGCGACCACGCTCGCCCCCAGGTGAAGTGCCACGAACCCGTACCCCGGCCCGGGGTAGCCGCGGTGCAGCGCGAGGACCTGGAGGCCCAGCACGACGAGGGCGAGCACCACCAGCCCGGCGGCCACGGCGCCGCTGAACCCGCGCCACCCCCGGTTCGCCACTCCGCCTCGGGTCGACGGGGGAACCACTCGAAGGCCGAGGACGTCGGTGTCCTCAGTGGAGTTGGTGATGGGCCGGGGTAGCCGGTGAGTTCCGCTCACGGTGCCAACAGATCCCACGGTTCCAGGTCGGGCGCGGCGGCCCTCCCCTCCGGACAGGAGCGCCGGAACTCGCAGACCGAGCAGCCCCGCCCGGGACGCGGCGGGAAGTGCTCGTCGGGGTCAGCTCCCCGGTCGAGGGCCGACGCGGCGGCGGAGAGTTCCTCCGCGATCCGTTCGGCGTGCCTCCGGTGCTCGGCCAGCGTTTCCGCGTCGTGGTCCCACGCCACCACCCGGCCGGTCGGGAGGTGGTGCAGCTCCACCCGGCTGCCGGGTCGGCGCAGGGTGCGCCGGGCCGCCATCAGGTAGAGGGCCAGCGCCCGCGAGTCGCGGGCGTCCTCCGTGGTGAGCACGTGCCGCCCGGTCTTGTAGTCGACGACCACGAGCTGGCCGTCCCGGTCGTCGATCCGGTCCACCCGGCCCTCGACGATCAGCGCACCGGTCGGGGCGGACACCCAGCGTTCGAGGGCGACCGGTTCCCCGGCCGCCTCCGGGCGACGGGCGTACTCGTCCAGCCACTTCGCCGCCCGCGACCGGTACTCGGCCGCCTGCTCCCGGTCGCGGAACCCGTCGCCCTTCCAGTACCGGCGGAGCAGGACCGGCAGGTCCTCGGGGTCCCGCTGGTCCGGCGGGCTCTCGAAGTAGGCGCGGAGGACGTTGTGCACCACCGCCCCGAGGGTGCTGTGGGCCCAGGCGCCGCCCCGGGCCGGGGCGGGCCGGTCCAGGTACGTCGCGCGGTACCGACGTGGACAGTCCTCCCAGCGTTGGAGCCTGGCCGGGGTGACCCGGACCAGCTCCTTCGGCATGCCTTCCAAGCCCAACTGCCCTTGCACGCTGCCACGGTACGCACACCCGCCGGAACGGCTCGCGGTGACCCGCCGACCTCGGTCCTGGTTCGGGACGCGCGGAGCCCTCCGCCGGACCGGCCGACCCGAGCCGTCAACCACCCCGGACGTGGTTACCGGTCGCCGAGGAGATCAACCGTTCGAACTGCTCCGGGTCGGTCGTCTCCTGGCCGATGCGGAGCGACTTGTGGACCCCGTGGTAGTCGCTGGAGCCGGTGGTGACGAGGCCGAGTTCGCGGGCGATACCGGCGAGCTCGGCGCGGGTCTCCGGATCGTGGTCGGGGTGGTTGACCTCCAGCCCCGCCAGGCCGCACTCGGCGAGGTCCGTGATCACCCCGGCCGTGACGACCGGGCCCCTCGCCCTGGCGAAGGGGTGGGCGAGCACGGTGACGCCGCCCGCGCGCCTGATCATCTCGATCGCCCGGCGCACCGGGGTGTCCGCCCGGCGGAGGTGGTAGGGGCTGCCAGCGCCGAGGTAACGGGCGAAGGCCTCGTCCACGCTGGACACGACACCCGCGCGGACCAGTGCGGCGGCCAGGTGCGGCCGCCCTGCGGACGAGCTCTCCGGGAGCTCGGCGAGCAGCAGCTCGGGATCGACTGGGAACCCGTCCTCCCGCATCATCACGGCCATCCGCAGGAGGCGCTCGCGGCGTTCCGCGCGCAACCGGAGCTGCTCGTCCGCGAGCTCGCCCGAGGTGTCGTCGAACAGGTAGGCCAGCAGGTGGACCGTGACGTGGCGGCCGTTGCCGTCGGGGGACACGCAGGACAGCTCGGCGCCGGGGACGAGTCGCAGGCCGGGCGGGAGGGCGGCGGTGGCTGGCGCCCACCCGACGGTGGTGTCGTGGTCGGTGAGCGCCACCACGTCGAGTCCCGCGCGTGCCGCGGCAGCGACAAGCTCTTCTGGGCTGTCGCTGCCGTCGGACGCGGTGGAGTGGGTATGCAGGTCGATGCGCACCACTCCAGTCTGACCGAGGACCTAGCGTGCCTTCACCGCGCGCCGACGGCCCAGCGCCGCGCGACGGGCCTTCATCATGGTGAAGCGGTCCTTGTCGGTCTTCTTCTCACCGAAGACCAGTTCGGAGATCGCGTCGTTGATCTCCTCGGGGTTGGGCGTGTACTCGATCCGGTCCAGGCCCTGGACCTGGCCCGCCGACTCCACGACCACGGTCCCGTAGCCCATGAGTCGACCGCCCAGGGTGCGTTGGAAGGTCAGGTCGGTCACCTTGCCGATGGGCATCATGGCGACCTTGGTGGTGAACACGCCGGTGGTGAGCATGAAGCGCTTGTCCGTGATCACGATCCGCTCCACCCACCACTCGAGGACGTAGTAGGAGAAGCGGAGCACGACCGCCAGCCCGGCGTACCAGAGCATGTTCTGGATCAGAGCCGAGTCCTGGGGGGCTAAGTAGGACACGAGCATCAGGCCGACGAGCAGCGCGCCGGCCTCGAAGACGTCCCACATCATGCTCGCCCAGTGCCTGCGAACCCGGATCACCCGTCGCTCGGAGTCGAGCAGGTACTCGTCCGGATCTCGTGGTGCCAGCACCGCTACATCCCTCGCCTGACTCTCAGAACTGCCTCGGACCTGGTCAGCGGCCGATGGGTCGACCGCCGGAGGAGGTGCGCACCGCCTGGCTGGTCATCACCTCGACCAGCCGGACACCCGACACGTCTCAGAACAGGTTGCGGACGAAGGTGATGATGGCCTCGGCCGCCTGGCGGAGCGAGTTCAGGATGTTGTTGACGACATCTCCTGACCCGACAGGATCGCTGATCAAGAAGAACAAGAGCAACGCGATCCCAGCGAACGTGAGGATCTTCTTGAGGTTCACGATGACCATCCCCGTCTGCTAGCCGCACCTGGCTGGTGCCTGCTGATCCGTTGTACCGCACTCCACGGGTGTCCCGCAGAGCGCCTAGCGCGCTTGAGTCAGCGTTTCGCGCTCAAGCCTGAACCCGATTACGCTCTGTGCCAATGGGCGAACCGGGTGAACTATACGTGCGCCACGCCGGCACCGTGTTACTGGACGCGCCCGACCGCCTACTCCTCGTGCTTCACCCGCATCCGCCGAACGCCGGACGCTGATCCGTTCCGGGCAGCCGGCCGGAGCACGGGGCGGGGTCCCGTCGGCCCTGTCGGGGAGTTCTGGCTGGACAACGGCTCACGCGGAGCTCACGCGCTCCTCGCCCGGGTCGACGCGCCTCGTCCGACCGCGCGGCCCTCGGCTCCCGGACCACGGGCCCGGCGCTCCCGGCGCCGGCCGGTGCGAGCTTCACCACAGTGGGCAGCGGTGGAACGGCGGGTGCGGCGGCCCGGACGGGTCGACGGGCCAGGGTCAGCGAGCACGTCGCCCGGTGGTCAGGCCGCCAGCCACCGCATCCGGCGGCCGCCACGATCCGTCGCGGCGAGCACCCTGGCCTCGGGGCGGCCCTCCGACCAGCGGGTGAGCCCGAGGAGGTGGCCCTGACCTGCGGCCCGGGCGGCACCCGCACCCTCGGCGGAGTCGATCACCGTCAGTAGTCCCGCCTGAACCGGGTCATGGCTTAGCCACCACAGTGGACGCTGCCGGCCGAGGGTCGCCAGCTCGGTGGCCAGGGCGGTCAGGTGCACGGTCGCGGTCGCTGGTTCCGCCCACCAGGGATCACTGGTCAGCACCACGGGAACTGCGTCCGGGGGAACCCTGTTGATCGCCGCCGCGATGCCCGCCACCGGATCGCTACTCACCATTTCGGGTGGGTTCTTACGCTGCGCGGCGAAACCCAAGGTCATCTTGGCCAACCAGTCGGGTTGGTCGGCCCACACGCACGCCTCCAACCAGGCGACATCCTCGTCATCGTCGAGGTCCGGCGGCCGCGAATCCACCCCGATCGTGGCGGCGAGCGGCAGCGTCCTGGGCAGGGTGGGGAACCTGGCACCGGGAGCCAGTTCGAGCGCGCACCGCAGCCGGACCCGTGCGGCGGCGGGACCGGCGGACAGCTCGCCGACCTCCGCCCCCTGGTACCGGTGGTGGTAGTGGTTGACACCGAGCAGCAGCCCCGCCTCGGCGCCGAGGTGCACCAGCCCCAGCTTCCTCCCGGTCTCGGAGGCGAGCACGGACAGGGCCGGGTAGAGCAGCGCGGACCTGGTGATCTCGTTGTGCCGCACCGGGCGGCTGGCCGCCAGCGCGCCGATCCGCTCTGCCCGGGCCAGGACGAACTCCCGGAAGAGCGGCCAGGTCGAGCCGTCGGGGCCGGAGGTCCCACCGAGGTCCGGGTAGTAACCCGCCAGCGGCAACCACGGCTCGGCGGTCAACAGCCGGTGCGCCGCCGCGAGCAGGGCCTCGGGACGGGGCTGTTCCGAGGGCAGCCCGGCCACCGTGCGGAGGACCTCGTCGTCGTTGGCGGCGTTCTCGGCGAGAACGGCGTAGAGCGGTGACACCCCCGCGGCCTGCCGGTGCGCGAAGTCGCGGAAGCTGTCCCGCACGGACCCGAGTCCGGCGTCGTCCATCTGCTCTCCCCACCTCGGTCGGGCGGCCGGGGCGTCGATCGGGTCACCGGCCGCCGGCGGCGTCGCCGTGATCAGCCGCCGATGGCACCGAGTCTGCCGGGTGCCGACCCGCCCTCGCCGGTCGGTGTGGGCGACCCCACCGGTACCAGGGTGTCGAACCGGGTCGTCCGACCGCCTCGCCGCGTCGAGGCCGGCCGTCGTCCGAGACGTCCCGGTGGGGGTCGGGGTGCCGGACACGGGATCGTTCCCCTCGGGGCGGCCCGGGAGGACGACGCTGACTGGTCCGGGCCGAGGGCCCGGTGGGGTTCGGGGGCCGGCCGGGCGCCCTCCGCGCGCGTCGGCGAACCGGGAGCGGGAGGGAACGCCCTCCCCGAGAACGAACGTGTGGCACCGGAGGTGGGGTGACGCGGTCCCAGCGGAAAGAAGGGCGGAAACCGTACGAGCGGTGGTTCGGCCGCGATGCTCTCGCCGGCATGTCGGACCAGCGGGGCGGGCAGCGGTGTCCGGACGGCGGGAGCGCAGGGGGAATGCGCGGATTCCCACTCCCCCCGGAATGACGAATCCCGCCTCGTCCCGGTCGACGGGAAGCGAGCGGGCGGCGGTTCCCACTTCCGGGCCACCAGCGCCCGCGGAATGGGGGCGGTGGTCGGCACGCTTGGCGGCACTCGGAGCAGGCGACCCGAGATGCGCGCGATCGGCCGCGCTCCTCGGGATTTCGCCGTTCGCCGCGTCGGACTCGGACTCGGACTCGGACTCGGACTCGGACTCGGACTCGGACTCGGACTCACCGAAATGGTGACCCGGTCCGAGGACATCGTGGTGTGCCGAGGCGCCGGACGACATCCTCCCTGGCAGGACGGGCGCGGGAGCCCGCGGGGCCGACAGGGCGACGAGCGGGGTGGGAGCAGGTGGAAAGCACGACGCGCGACGGTCGAACGTCACGTCCCTCCTTTCCACGGAGCCCTCCCTCGGATCCTCGCGGACGAGGAATCGGGCCACCCGAGCGGGGACCGCCGCGACGGCCCCCGTTTCCCTCGGTGGGGACCCATCCGATCCCGGTATCCCGCACCGCCGAGTGGGACTCCCGCGATCGTGTCATGATCTTTCTCCCGTGTACAGCTCCACTCGCGCTCCGCAGTGACCCCGCGGCACCGTTTCCCCACTGTTCGCCGGCAGGGATGAATGCGCTCGCCCGAACAGCGGGCGGTGTGGGATTCACGTGAGGCCATCAGATTCGAGAAACGGGTACGGAACGATCGGCCACGCGTTCCGCACCGGCACCACCGGATGTCGGGGCGCCCGGCGTGTGCCGGGGACCCGCGAAGGACCGCCGCTCCCGAGGTGACCGGGAAACGACATCCGGTGCGACGGAACACCTCGGCGAGCGCGTTCCAGGGGTAGCCAACCACGAAGGGGCGCACCTTGACGTTCGACGAGTTCGTCGCCCTCCGACTACCACGTCTGCTGAGGTACGCGACGGTCCTCACCTCCGACGCGCACCTGGCCGAGGACGTGGTCCAGGAAGTGCTGCTCCGAGCCCAGTCCCGATGGAGACGCATCGGACGGCTCGAGGCACCGGAGAGCTACGTGCGGAAGATGATCACCAACGAGTTCCTGTCCTGGCGGCGGAGACGAGCCTCGGGGGAGGTGGTCACGCCGCCCGACGCGATCGGGACCCTGCGCGAACGGGCCAGTCGCGAGCACGACGACGCCCACGCCCGGTACGACGAGCGCGACGCCATGCTCCGCCGCATCGC
The DNA here is from genome assembly GCF_000429185.2 of Actinoalloteichus caeruleus DSM 43889. GTDB lineage: Bacteria > Actinomycetota > Actinomycetes > Mycobacteriales > Pseudonocardiaceae > Actinoalloteichus_B > Actinoalloteichus_B caeruleus. The sequence goes on from NZ_AUBJ02000001.1 coordinate 3,309,817, forward strand.
CCGGCTCCCGAGGAAGCAACGCGCCGCCCTGGTCCTGCGCTACTACGAGCAGCTGCCCGACCGGGAGATCGCCCGGCTGCTGCGCTGCGGCGTGGGCACCGTGCGCAGCCACGTCTCCCGCGCCCTGAACGGCCTCCGCTCCGAGGCACCAGCACCCGGAACCCGGCCAGCACTCCTGAAGGAGGCGTGATGAGCTCCGACCACGAACGGTTGATCAGGGAGGCGCTGCTGCGCCAGGCCGACGCCGGTCCGGAACCGGCCGAGGTACTGGCCGGCCTCGAACGGGCCGGGGAGCGCCGCCGGCGCCGGCGGCGCGGCACGCTCCTCGTCGCCGCCGCGACCGTCACGACCATCGCGGTACCGGTCGCGGTGCTCGCCCTGGCGGACGGGGAACGGGGACCAGGGGTGGTCGCGGCGCCGGACACGCCTCCCAGCGAGGAACCGCCCGACACGGAGTTCTTGGGAGAGACCGCCTCCCTCGGTTACGGACCCACCTGGGTGCCGGAGGGGTTCCTGGAGTACCGGCGGACCTTCGAGAGCACCCCCCCTCCCGAGCCGGTGGAGGGCGAGGGGCCCACCGAGTGGAGCCACACCCGGTCGTGGACCAGCGGGCCGGTCGAGGAGGCGGCGGTGACGGCGCCGACGGTCACCGTGTGGGTGCTCAAGTACGAGAACCCCCAGACGAACCACAACCTGGACGACCTGCCCGAGGTCCAGCTGGACGACACGACCACCGCTCACGTCAACGAGGACCAGCGGGGGTACCGCAGTCGCCTCTCGTGGTTCCCCGCGCCGGACGTGCTCGTCGTGGTCACCGCCTCGTCGATCGAGGATTCCTTCAGGGTGGCGACGGACGTCGCCCGGTCGGTCCGGGCCGACGTCCACGTCGAGTTCCCGATGCCGCTGGAACTCGACGGACCGAACCCGGCGCGCTCGGTCTCCCTGGGGGCCGAGCCCGGGGACGAACGGGCATGGTCGGCCCTGCTGTCCACCGGCGTGCCCGGCGAGGAGGACTACCAGGCGGAGCTGGAGGTCGAGTACCTCCCGGACCGCCCCGAGGTGGACCAGCCCTGGATGCCCGACGGCGCGCCGCCCCCGGTGGAGACCCCCGTCCTCGGTGGGACGGCGTTCTTCTACGCCCCGCACCACCCGTGGTCCTCCGGTGGCCGACCGGCGTCGCTGGTCGTCCCGACCGCCGACGGGCGGTGGCTGGTCGTGCGGGACGGCCGGCCCACCGAGGGGAGCTCGGTGACGATGGACGACCTGGTCGACGTCGCCGACAGCCTCGTCGTGCACCCGGACGTCGACCGGTCGTGGGTGGGCACTCGTCCCTGAGCCCACCGGGACGGCGGTGAGGGGTCGTCGGCCCGGGCCGCGAGGCGCGGCCGTCGTCGCTGCTGGCACCCGGCCACCCCCCTATGCTCGCGGGGTGGTGCGGGTGCTGGCGGTCGCCGACGGGGTCGTGGAGAAGCTGTGGACCGAGCAGGTCCGGGCCTACGACGTCGCGCTGGTCCTCGGCGCCGGTGACCTGCCCTTCGACTACCTCGAGTACCTGAGCACCGAGCTCGGCGTGCCCTGCGTCTTCGTCCCCGGCAACCACGACCAGGACCTCGGCGGTTACACGAAGGTGCGGGGGATGTGGACCAGAGGGGGCATGCCGGTCTCCTGGCCCGGCCCCGCCGGAGCGGTCAACGCCGACGGCCGGGTGGTCGACGTCGCGGGCCTCCGGATCGCGGGCCTCGGCGGCTGCCTCCGCTACCGCGAGGGCGCGAACCAGTGGACCGAACGCGAGCAGGCCCGGCGGGGACGGCGGGTGTGCCGCCGGGCGGCGGCGCGGCGCTGGCGGGACGGCAGGGGGGTGGACGTGCTGCTGACGCACGCGCCCCCGTTCGGGTGCGGCGACCTCGACGACCCGCCCCACCGCGGCTTCCGCTGCCTGCATGACGTGGTGCGCCGCCTCCGGCCGCCGCTGCTGGTCCACGGCCATATCCATCCGGAGTACGGACCCCGCGCGCGCGAGGGCCATCTGGGTAACACTCTGCTGGTCAACGCCGCTTATCACCGTGTAGTCGAGATTCCCGTTCCATAGCCACCCCGGAGGTGGAACGTGCGCCGTGACACCGGCTTCCCCCACGCGGACGCCGAGAACGACTTCCTCCGCTCCCGGCGCCAACAGGTGCTGGCCCGGCTCTCGGCCTGGCTGCGACGAGAGCCGGACGACGTCAACATCATGCTGCCGTTCACCGAGGTCGTCGAAGCCCTCGGCCAGGTGGGCGAGCGGAGGCTGGGGTTGCGCGTCATCCGCTTGGACACCGTGGTCGGCAGCGTGGACCGGACCAGGGACTTCGACCGCCGGTTCCGCCCGACCTCGACCAGGGTGCGGGAGCGGTGGGAGCGGCTGGCGCGGGCGCAACGGCGGGGTGAGGCCGTCCCGCCCATCGCCGTCTACCGGATCGGGGACCTGCACTTCGTCCAGGACGGCCACCACCGGGTCTCGGTGGCGATCGCGCACCACAACGACACGATCGACGCCTACGTCACGGAGATCATCACCAAGATCGACGCGGCGGGGATCCGTTTCCGGGGCGACCTGATGGTCAAGGCGGACCGCCGGCTGTTCCTGGAACGGGTCCCCCTGCCAGGGGAGGCGCGCGCGGCGGTCGTGCTGACGGACGCCTGGGAGTACACGGAGCTCAGCGAGACCGTGGAGGCCTGGGGCTTCCGGCTCATGCAGGACGAGGGCACGTTCCTGGACCGCACCACGATCGCCCGGCGCTGGTACCACGAGGAGTTCCGCCCGGTGGTGCGGCTGCTCCGCTCGGCCGAGTTGATCGCGGACCGCACCGAGGCGGAGGCGTACCTCCGCGTGGGTTGCGAGCGGTACCGGCTGATGCGGACGCACCGCTGGGACGACGAGATCATCGAAGCGGTACGACGCGGTCCCCGGCGCTGACCAGGGGGTCGGCGCCGGGGACCGGCGGGGTGCGTCATGCCTCCAGGGTCAGGTTCCTGCCCGTGGAGGGGTCGAAGAGCTGGACCTTGCCCAGGTCGAACCACACCTCGTGGTGGTCGCCCTCGCGCACCGGCGAGACCGCCGAGAGCCGGGTCACCAGCTGGCCCTCACTGGCGGGGACGTCCGAGCTGCCCGAGTCGGCGGCGAGTTCCTCCAGTTCGGCGGAGCGGGCCTTCTCGTCGAGCGCGTAGTAGACGTACTTGTCCGACCCCATCGACTCCACCACGTCGACCAGGCCGGTGAAGACGTCTCCCTCGGCGCGCATCCGGTCGTCGACCAGGCTGGCGTCCTCGAAGTGCTCGGGCCGGATGCCGAGGATGACCTCGCGGGGCGCGTCCGCCCGCTCCATCGCACGCCGCAGCCGGTCGGTGAGCCGGATCTCGCCGAGCGCGGTGGCGAGCCCGCCGTCCGCGACGGCGGCGGGGACGAAGTTCATCGCGGGCGAGCCGATGAACCCGGCCACGAACAGGTTCGCGGGGTGCTCGTAGAGGTGCTGGGGAGCGCCGATCTGCTGGACCACTCCCCCGCGCATGACCACGACCCGGTCACCGAGGGTCATCGCCTCGGTCTGGTCGTGGGTGACGTACACCGTGGTGGTGCCGAGCTGCTTCTGGAGCCGCGACACCGAGGTGCGCATCTGGACCCGCAGCTTGGCGTCGAGGTTCGACAGCGGCTCGTCCATGAGGAAGGCCTTCGGGTTCCGCACGATCGCCCGCCCCATCGCGACCCGCTGCCGCTGACCACCGGAGAGGTTCGACGGCCGCCGGTCCAGGTGCTGGGTGAGGTCGAGGATCCTCGCGGCCTCGTTCACCTTGCGGTCGATCGTGGCGGTGTCCAGCTTGGCCAGCCGGAGGGGGAAGGCCATGTTCTCCCGGACGCTGAGGTGCGGGTAGAGCGCGTAGGACTGGAACACCATGGCGATGTCGCGGTCCTTGGGAGCCCGGTCGTTGACCACCGTCCCGTCGATGCGCAGCTCACCGGAGGTGATGTCCTCCAGGCCGGCGATCATGTTCAGCGTGGTGGACTTCCCACAGCCCGACGGGCCCACCAGGATGATGAACTCGCCGTCGGCGATCTCGATGTTGACCTCCTGGACGGCGAGGGCGCCGTCCGGGTAGCGCTTGGTCACCCGGTCCAAGACGATGTCTGACATTGTCACCTCATCCCTTGACAGCGCCGGAGGTCAGGCCCGCGACGATGCGGCGCTGGAAGAACAACACGGCCACGATGATCGGCACCGTGATGACCACGGCCGCCGCGGAGATGGACCCGGTCGGGTCCTGGAACTGCGAGTCACCGGTGAAGAACGACAGCGCCACCGGGACGGTGCGTGACCGCTCGGTCGAGGTCAGGGTGAGCGCGAACAGGAAGTCGTTCCAGCAGAAGATGAACACCAGGATCGCGGTGGTGAAGACGCCGGGCGCGGCCAGCGGAGCGATGACCTTCAGGAAGGCCTGGCCGGGCGTGGCGCCGTCCATCTTCGCCGCCTTCTCCAGCTCCCAGGGGATCTCCCGGAAGAAGGCCGACAGCGTGTAGATCGCCAGCGGCAGCGAGAAGGTGATGTAGGGCAGGATCAGCCCCGGCCAGGTGTCGAACAGGCCGAGGGTCCGCTCGATCTCGAACAGGGGCGAGACCAGCGAGATCTGGGGGAACATCGCGATGAGCAGGGACACCCCGACGAGCAGCCGCTTCCCAGGGAACTGGAGGCGGGCGATCGCGTAGGCCGCCATCGTGCCGAGGACGACGGCGATCGCGGTCGCGATCAGGGCGATGCCGATCGAGTTCAGCAACGCCCGCAGGAACTCGGTGGTCGACAGGATCGACCGGTAGTTCTCGAGCGTCCACTCCCTCGGGATGAAGTTCCCGTCGTTGAGGGTGGCGGGTGTCTTGAACGACAACGACATGATCCACAGCACCGGAACGAGGGCGTAGACCACCACCAGGGTGTTCAGCAGGCTCCACCTGAGCTTGCGTGCCCGGGTGTCGGTGCCTCCGAACGCGGCCATCAGCGCCTCCCCTCGGTGTCACTGCCCGGTGCGGCGGTGCCGAAGAGCTTCACGAAGACGAACGCGATCAGGGCCACCGACAGGAAGATCAACACCGACATGGTGGAGCCGATCCCCAGGTTGAGCGCCTGGATCAGGTTCGTGTTCGCGAGGATCGACACCGAGGAGGTGTCCTGTGCTCCCGAGGTCAGCACGTAGATGTTGTCGAAGATGCGGAACGCGTCGAGCGTCCGGAACAGCAGGGCCACCAGGATCGCCGGCTTCATCACCGGGACCATGACCTTGATGAACCGCTGCCACGGGCCGGCCCCGTCCATGGACGCGGCCTTGAGCAGGTCGTCCGGTACGAGCGCCAGGCCGGCCATCAGCAGCAGGGCCATGAAGGGCGTCGTCTTCCAGACCTCGGCCAGCGTGATGATCGCCAGGGCGCTGGCCTGGTCGGTGAGCGGAGCGGAGCCGGGGGCGAACAGGTTGGCGAGGTACCCGGTGTCGGGGGTCCAGGCGTACCGCCAGGAGAAGGCGGCGACGACGGTGACGATCCCGTAGGGCACCAGCGCCGAGGTCCGCACCAGTCCTCGACCCACGATCGTCCGGTGCATGATCAGCGCGAGCGCCATGCCCAGCACCAGCTCGATCGCGACCGAGACGACGGTGATCAGCAGGGTCACCCCGAACGAAGTCCACCAGTAGCTGCTGGTGAGCACCTCGACGTAGTTGGCGAGGCCCACGAACTCCTGGTCAGCCGGGAACCGGAGGTCGTAGCGCTGGAGCGACAGCCAGACGGAGTAGATGATCGGCCAGCCGGTGACCGCGATCATGACGAGCGCGGCGGGAGCGCACAGCAGCAGGGCCAGGCGGCGCTCCGACCGCTGTCCCTCGGTGAGCGTCCGGCGCCCCGACCGGGTGCCACCGGTCCGCCCACCGCGTCCCGACCCGCCCGCCGGGCTCGGGCCCGGCTCGGCGGTCCCGTCCGCCGGGGAGCCGGGGGCCGCCTGGTCCTCGGAGAGGCGTTCCCCGCTCATGGCAGCACCCCCTTCGACTCCAGCGCCTTCTGCACGGACACCCGCAGCTCCTCCGCGGTTCGTTCCGGATCGATCGCCGAGGGCGGGGACAACGTGTGCGACAGCACCGTCGAGACGTTCTGGTAGGCCGGGGTCGAGGGCCGGTTCGCCGCGTTCTGGACGCTCTCGAGGATCGCGTCCTTCATCGGGTAGGCCTCGAGCATCTCGGGCTCGTCGTAGACGCTCTCGATCGTGGGGGGCACGCCGCTGTTGATCGCCGAGAACTTCTGGTTCTCCGCGTTGCGCAGGCAGAGCGCGGCGTCGAACGCCTCGTCAGGGTGTTCGGAGTAGGTGCTGACGGCCAGGTTGTACCCGCCGATGGTGGACCGGCTGGGGCTGCCAGGCTCCACCCCCGGGTAGGGGGCCCACCCGACGTTCTGGGCGAGCTCCGGTGTCTCCGCCTGCATGGCGGCGTAGACGAAGGGCCAGTTGATCTGGAAGGCGGCGTTGCCGGTCTGGAAGGCCAGGCGGGCGTCGTCCTCCATCGCGTTGGTCAGGCCCGGGTGCGCGAGACCGGAGGTGGCGAAGTCGCGCAGCACCTGGAGGGCGCGGACGGCACCCTCGTCGAACTCCGCGCGCAGGCCGTCCTCGGAGAGCATGTGCCCGCCGGCCGACGCGGTGATGGAGTTGTAGTGGACGACCAGGCCCTCGTACTGCGCTCCCGTGATGAGGATGGTGTGCGGGTCCCCGGCGTCCTTGAGCTCCTGGGCCGCCTCCATCATGTCGTCCCAGGTCTCCGGCGGCTCGTCGACCAGGTCGGTCCGGTACCAGAGCAGTTGGACGTTGGTGTTCTTCGGAGCCGCGTAGAGCCGGTCCTCGTACCTGGCGGACTCGAGCGGCCCCTCCAGCGTGCCTTCCTCCGCCTCGGCCCGGTGCTCGCCGGTCCACTCCTGGATCCACTCGGCACCGGCGAACTCCTGGGTCCACATGAGGTCGAGTCCGAGGACGTCCATGTCACGGTCCTCGGCCGCCAGCCGCCGGACCATCTGGAGCCGCTGGTCGTCGGCGCCTCGGGGCAGTTTGTTGTAGACGATCTGGTACCGCCCGGCGGCCCGCTGGTTGCAGTTCTCCACAACCGTCTCCAGGCCGTCCTCGGGCGCGTAGTAGAGGTTGACGGTGATCCCCTGCTGGTCGGCGCCGCAGGCCGCCAGCGGTATCGCGAGCAACGCGACCCCCATAGCCGCCGCGGCCCGCCCCGGCCGCGCACGCATCGCGGGGCGCCCCATCGCTGCCTCCTCCCGGCGACGGCTGAGGCGACACCCCGGCACCGCGTCGACACCGCCCGGGTGACCACAGCCGGCACCACGTCGTGCCCGCACTGATCGCCGGTCGCCGCCCTGGCGGTGACCGGCCGCCTCGGGGTGCGTCTCGTCACACCCCGGGAACGGCGCATCGAACCTAAGGCCGTTGATCACCTTCCGCAACAGGTACTGCGCAAGATGCGAGATCTGTTATAAAAATGGGTCTCCAAGCAGCCCGTTACTCGGCCAGGTTCTCACAGTCGGTGACTCCTAACCGGACAAATCCGGAATCAACCCCCACTAGGGTCATTCCCGTTCGTGGAAGCCTCAGGACGCGGACGGTGGCCGCATCGCCAACTTCGCGAGCAGATCCCTACCCTGTTCGGCGTTGCGCGGATGGCACAGGACGTCGTACCGCCCGGCGACCAGTTGGCTCGCGGAGACGAAGTCCCGCCGCCCCCGCGCCGAGCCGTAGGTGACCGCCGCGAAGAGGAGCCCGAAGAGCACGCCGGTCCCGAGACCGACGAGCACCGGCCCGATGAAGACGCCCTCCGTTCCGCTGAACAGGCTGAGCAGGATTCCGACGAACAGGCCGAACCACGCGCCCGAGGCGGCCCCGCCCGCGAGTACCTTGCCCCAGGAGAGCTTGCCGGTCACCCGCTCCACGAGCATCAGGTCGACACCGACGATCGTCACCTCCTGCACCGGGAAGTCGCTCTCGGCCAGGTAGTCGACCGCGCGCTGCGCCTCCTCGTACGTGCCGTACGAGCCGATCGGCCACCCGGTGGGCGGAGTGGGCAGTCTCGGCGCGCTGCGCGCGTCTCTGCCCGAGCTGCCGAAGGGACTGGTCACCGGTTCTCACCTCCGTGAACGGGAACTTCCATCCTGCCAACGATCAGGGCGACTGGCAGTTCCTGCGAATCGTTCGTGGCGACCATGATCCCTGTCTCGTTCCACGGAGGCGCGGCCGTCCCGGTCTCGACCCACCCCGCCCCGTCACCGCGCTCGTACCCTCACAGCGGGAGCACGGTCGCGAGGCGCCGGTAGGCCGGCCTCGGATCCGCTCCGTCCGCCGTCAGCACCTGCACCGACACGTGGTCGGCACCGGCGTCGAGGTGGGCCGTCACCTTCGCCGCGACCGACTCGTCGGTCCCCCAGGCCACCAGGTCGTCGATCAGGGCGTCGCTGCCGTCGTCGGCGATGTCCTGCTCGGTGTACCCCAGTCGCAACAGGTTGTTCGTGTAGTTCACGAGCCTGAGGTAGGGGTTCGCGACCGGGGGACGACCGACGGCCCGGGCGGTCGCCGGATCGCTCTCCAGCACCACCTTGTGCTCCGGGGCCAGCAGGACGCCGGCGCCCAGGACCTCCCGCGCCCGCCTGGTGTGCTCGGGAGTGGTCAGGTAGGGGTGTGCCCCGGCGGTGCGTTCACCCGCCAGCCGCAGGGCGCGGGGACCGAGCGCCGCCAGCACGCGGCGGTCCAGCGGAACGGGGCGGGCGGCGCTGTCCAGCTCGTCGAGGTACTCCACCAGCCGGGTGTACGGGCGGACGTACCCGGCGCCGACCGCCTCGCGGTGCCCGGCCCCGATCCCCAGCAGGAACCGGTTCGGGTACCGCGCCTCGATCCGGTGGAAGGACTCCGCGACGGTGTCGGCCGGGGAGTCCCAGATGTTGACGATGCCGGTGGCCACCACCAAGCGCGTCGTCGCCGCGAGCAGGTGCTCGACGACGTCGAGGTCGGCGGAGGGCGAACCACCCACCCAGAGCGTCCCGTATCCGAGCTCCTCCAGTTCCGCGGCGGTCTCCGCCCCCACCGCACCGGTCAGGAACGGGGCGGGCCGCCAGATGCCGATACGGCCGAGTCGTGGGCTCATGATCGTCTCCTTCCGTCCTCCGTGCGAACGTTCCCGGTCCCTGATCTCATTCCGCATCTCATCCCGAAGTTCCGGCGACGGCGAGTCGAGGCGGCCGGGAACAGCCAACCGGGGAGCTCGGACCGGGCACGTCGGTCGGTGGGTGGGTGGGTGGGTGGCGTCCCGCGCCGCCCGCGCCGGGTGACCAGCGGCCCCCTGGCCGCCGCGACCAACGCCCGCCCCGGGGCCACCTCGTCGATCGTCTCCGCGCCAGGCGATGGCGCGCCCGAGCCGCCACCCCCGAGACGGTGTGCCACGCGGAGGCCAGGCCGGTGGTGCTCGTCCGCTGCCCCTGGCAAGGACAAGGAGTGATCTCGTCGCGCTGGTCCGGGCGCGGGTCCCACCCGCCGTCGAGGTCGAACCCGGCCCGAAGGGCGCGACCGCCGGAGTCCGTCCTGTTCGCGAAGGCGGAGGCGGGGACCGCCGACCGCCCGTACCCGCCGAACCGTCACCACCAGCAGCCGCGCCGGCACCGGGCGGGAGACACCGACGTCCTCGTGGTCGCCAGCCCTCGCCCCGACGTCGGCGCACGCGTGCCCACCGACGCGGTGAGGTCCGCTGGCCCGAGGACCAGCGGCTCGAACCGTGGAGCGGAGGCCGCGACCACCTCCGGCCGGCGGGGGCCCTGGACCGCTCGGTCCGGCTCGGATCGACGCGGCCCGAGGGGAGGCCGAGGCCCGCCAGCCGCGGTCGCGGTGCCGGGTCCCGCGCCGTCGAGTTCCTCGAACGCTGCTGGTGGGAGCCAGGGCGGACCCGGGCGGCCACTCCACGGTGCCGCGCCGGGCGAGTGGGCTCACCGGGACGTCGTGGAAGGGGTGGCGGGCGCCGACGAACGACCGGACCGCCTGCGGGCGACCGAGGCGGAGCGGCCGCCCGCGTGCCGTGGCCGACCTGACCCGACCCGGGTGGCTTCTCGCTCCCCCTCGGATCCGGGGCCGGCACGGCAGCGGGCCCGGCACGCCCGCACGCGGTCCACCCCCTCCTGGGATGCTGGGGGGATGGCTGGCACCGCCGACACCACCCGCACGCTGGACCTCGCCCTCCGCAAGGCCGGGGCGGTGTGGGTGGCTCCCGGGAACCGGCCGGCCAGGCTGGTGTGGACCGTGTGGCGCGGTGGTGCGCTGTGGGTGGCGGTCGGACCGGGGGAACAGCAGGTGCCCGGCCTCGCCGACGACTCCCTCTGCCAGGTGACCGTGCGGTCGCCGAGCACCCGTTCGCACCTGCTGGAGTTGCGAACGCGTGCCCGGCTGGTCACACCCGACGAGGACACCCTCGCCGCGCTCACGGCGGCCCGCCGCAACCGGCCGCCCTCCTGGACGGAGGTCTACCGCCTCGTCCCGGAGCCGGGCGAGGCGGAGGAGGCCCCCGGATGAGGGCGCCCCCCGCCCTCGACGGGCGGGGCCGCCCGAATCAGGCCTGAGCCCGCTGACCGGCCGCCCTGGGTACCTGGCCGTCGGCCAACTTGGCGCAGGTGTCCGCCAGGGACCCGAGTTCCTCCCCTGGCAACACCGAGGTGAAGTACTGGCTGACACCAGCCAGGTGAGTGGAGACCGCCATGCGCAGGCGGTCCTTGCCCTGTTTCGTGAGTACCGCCATCACGCCGCGACCGTCCGTGTCGACTCTGACCCTGCGCACCAGCCCGACACGCTCCAGCCTGTCGACGAGTCGGGTGACACCCGACCTGGACAGCAGTACCGCGTCCGCCAGTTCGGTCATTCTGAGCCGTTGTTCGGGAGCCTCAGCGAGATGGACGAGCACGTCGTAGGCCGCCAGGGAGAGCCGCTGCTTGGCGATGAGGTCGGCCTCCAGGCACCGCGTGACGCGGGCGTGTGCCCGGAGGAAGCTGCGCCAAGCCGCGATCTCGTCTCCGTTGGGTAATCGGCCGAGAACGGTATCCGACACGAGATCGATGTTACGGAACGCGCGCGACCGTGCGCACAGCGCCCCCCGGGAATGATGACTCTCCGCGTTCGCCCGGGTACGACCACCCGGGGAACGGCGGGCGGGACCGGTACCAGCGGGTGCCCGCGCCGTAGCATGGAGGCCGCACCAAGGTCCAGCAGCCTCATCAACGACGAAAGGCCCGGTGTTCGCAAGTGACTCCTGCCCAACCGGCTGACACCGCACTCTCGCCGGAGACGGTGCGCGAGGCGCTGTCGCGGGTCGAGGACCCGGAGATCCACCGGCCCATCACCGAGATCGGGATGGTCAAGGACATCACCGTCGGTGAGGGCGGAGTGGTGGATGTCGGGATCTACCTGACGGTCGCCGGATGTCCCATGCGCGACCGCATCACCCGGGACGTCAAGGCAGCCGTCGAGGCGCTGCCCGGCGTCTCCGACGTGCGCGTCGAACTGGACGTGATGAGCGACGAGCAGCGTTCCGAACTGCGCAGGACGCTGCGCGGTGACTCGGCGGAACCGAGGATCCCCTTCGCCGAACCGGGCTCCCTCACCAGGGTGTACTGCGTGGCCTCCGGCAAGGGAGGCGTCGGGAAGTCCAGCGTGACGGTCAACCTCGCCGCCGCGTTGGCCGCGCGGGGTCTCTCGGTCGGCGTCGTCGACGCCGACATCTACGGGCACTCGGTCCCGAGGATGCTGGGGGCCTCCGGCAAGCCCACCAAGGTCGAGTCGATGATCATGCCGCCGCAGGCGCACGGCGTGAAGGTCATCTCCATCGGCATGTTCACCCCCGGGAACTCCCCCGTGGTGTGGCGTGGCCCCATGCTCCACCGCGCCCTCCAGCAGTTCCTGGCCGACGTCTTCTGGGGCGACCTGGACATCCTGCTGCTCGACCTGCCCCCCGGCACCGGTGACATCGCCATCTCGGTCGCCCAGCTCATCCCCAACGCCGAGATCCTGGTCGTGACGACGCCGCAGCAGGCCGCCGCCGAGGTGGCCGAACGGGCCGGGGCGATCGCCATGCAGACGCGGCAGCGCATCGCGGGTGTGGTCGAGAACATGTCGTGGCTCGAACTGCCGGACGGTCAGCGGATGGAGCTGTTCGGCAGTGGCGGGGGCCAGCTGGTGGCGGACTCGCTCTCCCGGTCGGCGGGGGCCGAGGTCCCGCTGCTGGGTCAGGTGCCGCTGGACCAGCGCCTGCGGGAGAACGGCGACGCCGGCACCCCGCTGGTGCTCGCCGAGCCCACCGCCCCCGCCGCCCAGGTGCTGCTCGACGTCGCCAAGCGGCTCTCCGTGCGCGCACGCGGGCTCGCCGGTCAGATGCTGTCGGTGACGCCGGTCCGCCGTTCGAATCCAGCCGAGCGGAGCACAGGCTGAGCCGATCGGGGGAAGTTGGGTCGGGGCCGCCCTCGGGCGGCCCCGATCGCGTTCGTGGCCGGTCTCCCGCGCCTCCGGGCCTCCCCCGGCGTGGGCTCAGGTGGCGTCGGGGTCGATGGGGGGCGCTCCCCCGGCCGCAGGGACGGCTCAGGTGGGCGGGCGGGCCCCGAGCCGGCGGTGGGATGGCCGTTCGGCTTCTCCGGGGCGCCGTCCGCCAGCGGCCGGTCGTCGTCGAACAGCTTCCTGGCCTGGTCGGTGATGGCCGTCTTCGGGTTCAGGTTCCGGAGACCACGCAGGTCCTCCAGCGGTTTGCGCAGTTCGTCGAACTCGGGGCCCATCTCCGAGCGGATCTGCTCACGCGCTCCCGACGCGTAGTCGCGGACCTTGCGGATGGTGTTGCCCAACCAGGCGGCAGCGGCGGGCAGCCGTTCCGGGCCGAAGATGAACAGACCGACGAGCAGCAGCACGAACAGCTCCGGCCACCCAATGTTCTCGAACACCCTGGCACCTCCTCCGCACCCGCGAACAGCCTAACGGTTGCCCGGTCATGCGAAAGGGTCTCGGGTGGGACGGTTCCGGCCGGTCAGCGGTTCTGGTCCGAGTCGAGGATGACCGGGATCACCAGGACCCCGTCGCCCCGCACGATCTCCAGCTCGATCTCGTCACCGATCTGGCGCTGGCCGACCGCGAGGAGCAGTTCGTCCGCGCCGCCCACGGGCTGGTCGTCGACCTTGGTGATGACGTCGCCCTCCTGGACACCGGCCCGCTCCGCCGCCCCGCCCTCGCGCACGTTGGCCACCTCGGCGCCGTACTGGTTGCCCGACACCCTGGTGACCGGGTTCACCCCGAGGTCCGGGTGTTCCACCCGGCCGTGCTGGATGAGGTCCTCGGCGATCCGACGCACCTGGTTGACCGGGTTGGCCAGCCCGATCCCGATGGAGCCGCCGCCCGGCGTGGCCTCCCGGATCGCGGTGTTGATGCCGACGAGGGCACCGGACGAGTTGACCAGTGCCCCACCCGAATTGCCCCGGTTGATCGCCGCGTCCGTCTGGATGGCGTTGATCACCGAGGTCTCCGCGGCTGGCAACCGGGACGGCCGGTCCAGGGCGCTGACGATGCCGGAGGTCACGGTGTTGGGGAGGTTCAGCGGGTTCCCGATGGCCAGGACCGTGTCCCCCACGGCGAGCTGGTCGCTGTCACCCAGCTCGATCACCGTCAGGTTCTCGACCTCGACCTTCAGCACGGCGAGGTCGGTGCGCTGGTCCCGGCCGACCAGCGAGGCCTCCGCCCTGCTGCCGTCGGAGAAGACGACGTCGATGTCGGGGGAGTCGGCGTCGGCGGCCGAGGCGACCACGTGTTCGTTGGTCACCACGTAGCCCTCCTCGTGGATGACCACGCCGGAACCCGCACCGTCGCCGGTGTCGACGGAGACCACGGCTGGCCGCACCCGGCTGACCACCTCCGCGAGGGAACCCGGCTCCCGTTCCACGGCGGTGTCGGCCTCGGCGAGCGTCACGTCGGGACGGTTCAACACGCTGCCACCCTCGGCGGTGATCCGGCCGAGGAAACCGCCGGCCAACCCGACGAGGAGGGCGGCCGCGAACAACGCGCCCAGCGCGGTCGGCTTCACCCGCTGCCCGAAGAGCACCTCGCGGGCGCTCAAGCGCGCGGCCGCGCGCGGGGGTTCGGCGTCGGGGTCACCGTCGCTGGTCCCGGCCTCCAGAGCGGGCGGCCCCAGCACGGCCGGCGCGCTCGGATCCCGCCAGGCGTCCCGTTCGTCGGCCCACATGGTCGGCTCGGGGGGCGTCACCGGCCGGGAGGGACCCGGCTGGCGCCGCGGACCTTCTCCCCCACCTGTGGGACGTCCGAACGCCGCCGCGAGCTCCGCGTGTTCGGGGGGCCGGAGCCGGATGGGCGGCGGGGCCGCCGAGCCGGTGGGACGGTCGAACGCGCCGGTCACATGGTCGGGCCGGCCGAACACCGCCTCCTCGGCGGACCGGGGCGCCCTCGGCGCGCTGACCGGAGCGGCCGATCCCGCGGGGGTGTCCCGCCGGACGGCCTGGTCGTCGTTCCGACCGTGGTCGGTGCCCTCGGAGTCTCGGCCAGGAGAGGAAGGCGGCAGCTGCTGACTCATCGCTTCCCGAGCGGTAGGGGTCGTGTCGGTCCGAAGCCGGCGACGTCCGACGCGCCGACGGTGGTCTCAGCTTAGGCCGTCGGGGCCGGGGAGGACTGTCGTTCTTCGTCGGTTGGCGTCGTCGACCGTCTCCGGCCGGGGTCGGGTGGTCCGTGCGGTGACGGCCGCGATGGCCGGGTTCGCCCGGTCCCAGGGCGAACACGAGCCAGGTCCGTCACGTGCGCTCCCAGGGTGCGGTACCACTGGTGAAGTGGGCGTATCCCCGGAGGGCGTCCCGTGGTCGGGCCGGCCGTCGGCCGGGGACGGGGAGCGACGACGCGGGGGGTCCGGACGGCGGCGGTCAGCGCCGCGCGTCCTCGACATCCGCGATCGCCCGCAGGACGCGCACGTCGGACACGCTGTGGGCGGTTCCGAGCGACTGGGCGAAGTAGCTGACCCGAAGTTCCTCGATCATCCACCGGATCTTCCGCAGTTCCCTGGCCGAGGTCGCGCTCCCGGCCAGGCGTTGACGCGCGTCGTCGTAGGCCTCGCGTACCGCCGCCACCTGGTCGGTCAGCTGGGCGTCCCTCGCGGGGTTCTCCGGGAGCTTCTCCAGGCGGCGTTCCATCGCCTGGAGGTACCGGGGGAGTTGGGCGATCCGGGCCGCCCCCGTCGCGGTCACGAACCCCGGGTACACGAGTTCCGCCAGCTGCCGCCGGACGTCCTCCCGGCCAGCGGCGAGGGCGGGCGCGGTGGAGGCGGCCAACGCGCGCTCCACGGAGGTCGCCGCGGCGAGGGTGTCGCTCACGTGGCGTACGACGGTGTGCACCCGGGCGGGCAGTTCGCTCCGGAGCTTCTCCCGCAGCCGGTCGAAGGCGGCCGGGTCCCTGCCCGGGGCCCCCGCTCCCACCAGGATCGAGTCGGCCGCGCAGTCGACGCAGTCGTCCAGCAGGGCCGGCAGGCCGCCGTGCGGGTTGCGGGTCAGCGCGAGCTTCCGCGCGTTGCTGAGGCTGTTCTTGAGAGACCGCAGGGGAGAGGGCACGTTGAGCAGGACCAGGCGCCGGAAACCGCGCCACATGGCCCGCCGGGCCTCCCCTGGGGTCTCGAACATGCGGACGGAGACGGTGTCGCCCTCGTCGACGAGGGCGGGGTAGGCGGTGACGGTCAACCCGTCCTGGTCCTGGCGGTACTCGGTGGGCAGTTCACCCAGATCGTTCCAGCTGGTCAGCCCGGTGCGTTCCAGTGACCGGGCCGCGTGGGAGAGGGTGGCGCGCACCCGGCCGCGCAACCTCGCCTTGATCGCCCCGAGGTCCCGGCCCTCCGCGACGGTCCCACCGTCGCCGTCCACCACCCGGAACGTGACCCTGAGGTGGTCGGGGAGCTGGTCGGTTCGCCAGGCGTCGCGGGGAACGCTGACCCCGGTCAGCCGGTGGAGCTCCCGTTCGAGCGCCGGCAGCAGTGCCAGCTCCGAGTCGGGGCTGATCCGGGAGAGCACCGTCCTGGCCACGTCCGGAACGGGCACGAAGTTCCGCCGGACGTTCTTGGGCAGGGTGCGGATCAGCGCGGTGACCAGCTCGGACCGCAGGCCGGGCACCTGCCAGGTGAACTGCTCCGGCGTGACCTGGTTGAGGGCGGCCAGCGGGACGTCGACGGTGATGCCGTCGCTGGTGGTACCCGGCTCGAAGTGGTAGGACAGCGGCATCTCCAGACCCGGCTGCCGCCACGTGTCCGGGTAGTCGGACTGGCTGACGCCCCCCGAGTTCTCGTTCACCAGCATCGACCGGTCGAAGGTCAGCAGGTCGGGCTGGGTGGTCCTGGTCTTCTTCCACCAGGTGTCGAAGTGCCGTGCGGAGACGACCTCCGCCCCGACCCTCGCGTCGTAGAACTCGAACAGCGTCTCGTCGTCCACGACGATGTCCCGGCGGCGCGCCCGGTGCTCGAGTTCCTCGACCTCCGCCAGCAGCCGGCGGTTCTCGTGGAAGAAGCGGTGCCGGGTCTCCCAGTCCCCCTCCACCAGGGCGTGGCGGATGAACAGTTCCCGGCTCACCTCCGGATCGATCCGCCCGTAGTTGACCTTGCGACCGGTGACGAGCGGGATGCCGTAGAGCGTGACCCGCTCGAGGGCCATCACGGCTCCTCGCCGCTTCTCCCAGTGCGGCTCGCTGTGGAAGCGTTTCACGAGGTGGCCCGCGAGGCGTTCCACCCACTCGGGTTCGATGCGGGCGACGACGCGCGCCCACAGCCTGGTGGTCTCGACGAGCTCGGCGGCCATCACCCACCTCGGCTGCTTCTTGAACAACGCCGAGCCGGGGAAGACGGCGAACCGGGCGTTGCGGGCACCCTGGTAGTCCTGCTTCGGCCCCTCCTTGAGCCCGACGTGCGAGAGCAGGCCGGCCAGCAGCGCGAGGTGGACGCGCTGCGGCTCCTCCCTCGCGGTGCTCATCGGCAGGTCGAGCTGTTTGGCGATCTGCCGGAGCTGGGAGTGCACGTCCTGCCACTCGCGCACCCGCAGGTAGTTCAGGAACTCGTTGCGGCACAGCCTCCTGAACCTGTTCGAGGTCAGTTCCCGCTGCTGCTCCCGCAGGTAGTCCCAGAGGTTCAGGTAGCTGAGGAAGTCGGACTCCTGGTCTGCGAACCGGGCGTGCTTCTCCGCGGCGGCCTGTTGCCGTTCGGCCGGGCGTTCCCTCGGGTCCTGGATGGAGAGCGCGGCGGCGATCACCAGGACCTCCTGCACGCAACCGTTCCGCTCGGCCTCCAGCACCATCCTGCCGAGCCGGGGGTCGACGGGGAGCTGGGCGAGTTTCCGCCCCAGCCTGGTGAGGCGGCGGCCACCGTCCTCGTCCACCTCCAGCGCTCCCAGTTCGTGCAGGAGTTGGACGCCGTCCCGGATGTTGCGGGCGTCGGGTGGTTCGACGAAGGGGAAGGCCGCGATGTCCCCCAGCTCCAACGCGGTCATCTGGAGGATGACCGAGGCCAGGTTCGTCCGGAGGATCTCGGGGTCGGTGAATTCGGGGCGGTTGTCGAAGTCCTCCTCCGAGTACAGCCGGACGCAGATCCCCTCGGCGACCCGACCGCAGCGGCCCTTGCGCTGGTTGGCCGAGGCCTGGGAGACCGGCTCGATCGGCAGGCGTTGGACCTTCAGCCGGTGGCTGTACCGGGAGATGCGGGCGTTCCCGGTGTCCACCACGTAGCGGATGCCCGGCACGGTGAGCGAGGTCTCGGCGACGTTGGTGGCGAGGACGACCCGCCGGCCGGGGTGCGGGCTGA
The DNA here is from genome assembly GCF_000429185.2 of Actinoalloteichus caeruleus DSM 43889. Lineage (GTDB taxonomy): Bacteria > Actinomycetota > Actinomycetes > Mycobacteriales > Pseudonocardiaceae > Actinoalloteichus_B > Actinoalloteichus_B caeruleus. The sequence continues at coordinate 3,327,706 of NZ_AUBJ02000001.1, forward strand.
ACACCCGGTGCTGCTCCGCCGCGGACAGCCGGGCGTAGAGCGGCAGGATCTCGGTGTTCCGGAGGTTCGCCTTCTCGAGCGCGTCGGCGGCGTCCCGGATCTCCCGCTCACCGCTGAGGAAGACCAGGATGTCACCCGGTCCCTCCTGGCTGAGCTCGTCGACGGCGTCGCGGATCGCCTGGGTCTGGTCCCGGTCGGGGTCCGGGTCGTCCTCGTCGAGGAGGGGGCGGTAGCGCACCTCCACCGGGTAGGTGCGGCCGGAGACCTCGATGATCGGTGCGCCGTCGAAGTGGCGGGAGAAGCGTTCGGGGTCGATCGTCGCCGAGGTGATGATCAGCTTGAGATCGGGTCGGCGGGGCAGCAGCTGCTTGAGGTAGCCGAGCAGGAAGTCGATGTTCAGGCTGCGTTCGTGCGCCTCGTCGATGATGATGGTGTCGTACTGCCACAGCATGCGGTCCTGCTGGATCTCCGCCAGCAGGATGCCGTCGGTCATGATCTTGAGCAGGGTGTCGTCGGTGGAGCGGTCGGTGAAGCGGACCTTGAAGCCGACCGTCTCCCCCAGCGGCGTGGCCAGTTCCTCCGCCACCCGCTCGGCGACGGTGCGGGCCGCGAGCCGACGAGGTTGGGTGTGCCCGATGGCACCCCGAACCCCACGTCCGAGTTCGAGGCAGATCTTGGGGAGCTGCGTCGTCTTCCCGGAGCCGGTCTCCCCCGCGACGATGACCACCTGGTGGTCGCGGACGGCGGCGAGGATGTCGTCCTTCTTCCGGCTGACCGGCAGCGCGTCCGGGTAGCGGATCGCGGGAGTGGCGGCCCTGCGGCGCGCGACCCGCGTCTCCGCGGCCGCCAGGTCCGCCGTGATCCGGCTCAGGGCGCGCTCCCGCGCGGGTTCGCCACGCGCCTTGCGCGAGCCTTCCAACCGGCGCGCGAGCCGCTGCTCGTCCCGGAGCGTCAGCTCGGGGAGGCGGGCGGCGATCTCGGCCGTCGAAGTCACTGGAGGCGTTCCCATACCGGGGCAAGGATAGGCACACCGCGTCGGCCGGCCACCAGCCATTAACGGTCCGGGGCTGCCTGGCCTGCGTCGAGGAGCGGGCGACGTGACCAGCGCCACCCGGGGCGGTCAGGGACCGACCGGTGCGGGGGTGGTGCTCCCGTCGACGTTGGAGGGGGTGGAGTGGTCGCGCGCGGAAGGCGTCAGGTGCGCGCCCGGCGCCCGGGACCCGGCGCTGGGCGGGCTCGACCTCCCGACCACGGGCGCGTCTCCGGTGGCGGTGACGGTGGTCGCCAGGGGAGCGGGTGGCCGGCCGCCGGCGGCACCGGCGGGCTGGCTGACCGGTTCGCGCCCGTCCCTGGCTCCGGCCTGCTCCGGCACCTGACCACCGGGGGCTCCCGACGGCGTCGCCAGCATGACCGCCCCGAGCATGAGACCCGAGACGACGACGCCGGCCCCGTTGCGCAGCCGGCGGCCGCCGCGGGGCGAGCGGGCGCGCCGGGGCGCTTGGGCCCCGGGCGGTGCGGCGTTGAAGGTTCCCGCGCCGAGGACGGTGTCGCCCTGCCCGAGCGGGGTACCCGACCCGAACGGGGCACCGGAGCCGAGTGGAGGGACACCACCGAACCTGCCGCCCTGCCCGCCTGGCTGAGCGACGACCATCTGGCCGTCGGCGGTGACCGCGAGTTCGTCGGGCCCGGTCGGGAGCTGGGCGCTCTGCGGGATGGCGCGCAGGCTCTCCAGCAGGCCCGCCGGCATGGTGGGAGCGGCGGCGGAACGCAGCGCGGCCCTCGCCTGGCGTTGCGCGCTCGCCTGGCGGGCGCAGCGCACGCACCCGGCGAGGTGGCTCATGGCACGGTCGTGCGCGCCGGGGGTCAGTTCGCCGTCCACCAGCGCGACCACCGCGTCCACGGCGAGGCAGTGTTCGGGCAGCAGACCGTGCCGTTCAGTCATGCCGAGTCCTCCAGGGCGCCGGCTCGGCGACGCTCGAGTGCCGCCTTGAGCGCCTGCCGGCCACGGTGAATCCTGCTCCGAACCGTACCCAGCTTCACCCCGAGCGTGGCGCCGATCTCCTCGTACGAAAGACCTTCCACGTCACACAGCACCACGGCGGCCCTGAACTCCGGGGGGAGTTCGTCGAGCGCCGCCTGGAGGTCGGGATCGAGGTGGGTGTTCGCAAACACCTCCTCGGGGCTGGGGCCGCTGCCCGGGAGCCGGTCGGTGTCCTCGGGCAGGCCCTCCATCCGCAGTCGGGCACGACGGCGGACCATGTCGAGGAACAGGTTCGTGGTGATGCGGTGCAGCCACCCCTCGAAGGTGCCCGGCTTGTACGAGGCGAGCGACCTGAACACCCGGATGAAGGTCTCCTGGGTCAGGTCCTCCGCGTCGTGCGGGTTACCGCTGAGCCTGAACGCCAGGCGATACACCCGATCGGCGTGTTGCCGCACTACTTCGTCCCAGCTCGGCGGCGTCCAACCGGCGGACTCCACCCCGTCGGAGGATGCGCTCGCCGTGTCATGGGGAACTGCGGTCATCGGCTGGGTAGGCATCGTGTGCAGGACACCTCCTACGGGCTAACTGCCATAGGGGAACGCTCACGCGTCCCGTGTTGTTCCCGCGCCTCGCGGGACACCACCGTCTTCGCTGGCGGCTTCACCCTCTCGAACCGGGATGAGGCGGTGGTGAGAACAGGCTGAGAGGACCCTGAGAATGGGGTACCCGCGTCGGCGGGTGGGACACCGTCCCGGGGGAACCGCGGGTCGGAGCGCGCCCCGGCGACTGGCGGAGACGGCGTGTACTCCGCGCGGGCGGTCCGTGACCGTCGGGCGGAAAGCGCGGCTCGGCGATCGGGTCAGGCACTGAGAATAAGGGGGCGCTTCGGGTTCCGCCAGGGCGGTGCGGCGCTAACCTCCTTGCTTGTGACACCCGAAACTCCGGCGGCCGACCTCAGCGTGGTGCAGGACTTCGTCGCGGACTACCTCGCGGAGGACGAGGTGCTGGCGGCCGCGCGGGCTCGCGGGGTGGCGCTCGGGTGCGAGCCGATCAGCCCCGGGAGCGGGGCGGCGCTGCGGTTCCTGGCCTCGTCCCTGCGTGCCAGGGCGGTCGTCGAGGTGGGGTCCGGGGCCGGTGTCAGCGGGCTGTGGCTGTTGCGGGGCATGTTGGGTGAGGGAGTGCTCACCTCGATCGACTTCGACCCGGAGAACCAGCGGGCGGCGCGGAAGGCGCTGGCCGAGGCGGGTGTGGCCGCCGGGCGCGCCCGCCTGATCACCGGGCGGGGCCTGGACGTGCTGCCCCGGCTGACGGACGGGGGCTACGACCTGGTCTTCGTCGAGTCGGGCTGGGTGGACTACGCGAGCTACCTGGAGGAGGGGCTGCGGCTGCTGCGTGACGGGGGAGTGCTCGCCTTCGGGAACCTGCTGCGGATCGCCGCCGCGGGGGGCACCCAGGAGGAACACGCCGGGTTGCGGCAGTTGACCGAGGTGATCCGGGTTGACCCCCGTCTGGTCCCGTTCCTGCTGCCGTTCGGCGAGGGCCTGCTCATCGCGGCGAAGCGGGACGTCCAGTAGCGTCCTCGCCGCTGCCCGGTGCCGCCGGGGGTGGCCCCGGCGGCGGCTCCCCCGCCCGGCCGAGGACCGCCACGCCCAGCGCCGCGACGAGGAACCACGGGCACACCACCGCCACCGTCCCGGGCCAGCCCCAGGCCCCGTAGGCCAGACCGCCGAGGGTCCCGCCGACGCTGCTGCCCAGGTAGTACGACAGCCAGTAGACGGCCGCGGCCTGGCCGCGCGCCCAGTGCGCCGACCGGCGACCCAACCACCCGTTCGCGGTCGCGTGGGAGGCGAAGAACCCGGCGGTCAGCACCACCAGGCCCACGACGACCACCAGCAGGTGCCCGGACAGGGTGAGCAGGGTTCCGGCCACGGTCACCCCGAGCGTGCCCCCGAGCACCCTCCTCGGCCCGAACCTGTCGGCCAGGCGCCCGGCGACGGGCGAACTCACGCTGCCGGCCGCGTAGGCCAGGAACACCAGCGAGGCGACCGCCGGGGCGACCAGGAACGGAGGCGCCGACAGCCGGAAACCGACGACGTTGTACAGCGCGACGAAGCCGCCCATCCCGAGGGCGGCCACCAGGTAGGGCCCGTACAGCTCCCGCCTTCCCAGCGCCGCGACCACCCCCGCCGCCAGCACGCGCCCACCGGTCCCGGCCGGCCGGGTGGGAACACCTTGGCGGGGAAGCAGCAGGACGAAGACGGTCGCGCAGGCGGCGGCCAGCAGCGTCACCACGGCGACACCGGTCCGCCAGTCGCTGAGCCCCGCCAGGACGCCGGCCACCACCCGCCCGGCCATTCCCCCGAGGGTGTTGCCGGCGATGTAGAGGCCGATCATCGCGCCGAGCCCCCGTCCCCGGCCGCGCTCGGCGAGGTAGGCGGTGGCGGCGGCCGGGAGACCGGCGATCGCCATCCCCTGCGCCGCCCTGGCCGCCACCAGCAGCTCGAAGGTGGGGGCCAGCGGCACGAGGAAACCGATCACGACGGCGGCGACGACCGCCGCGACCATCACCGGTCGGCGACCGAACCGCTCCGACGCCAGCGCCAGCGGGAGGACGGCGACGGCCAGGCCCGCGGTCGCCGCGGACACCGCCAGCGACGCCCCGCCCGGCCCCAGGCCGTACTCCTCGGCGAGCTGGGGAAGGACCGGTTGCGCGCTGTAGAGCAACGCGAACACCGCCAGGCCGGCCGCCAGCATCGCCACCGCGACCCGTCGTCGCTCTCCTTCGTCGGACCGCGTGGTCGGAGGCTCCGCTGCCGACGACGAGTTCTGCGTCCTGCCCACCCCGGAGACGCTAGGAAGCCAACACTCATTCGTCCAATGACTGGAACGGCCTACATTGATGCGATGGTGGATGATGGGCCAGCACGGCTGGCCAGCGGCCTGGCTCCCCGGCTGGCGCTGCTCCGCGCCCTGGCAGAGGAACAACACATCACCCGGGTGGCTGAACGGTTGCGTGTCCCCCAACCCACGGTGAGCCGGTGGCTCGCCCGCCTCGGGGAGGAACTGGGCACCCCGGTGGTGGTTCGGGCGGGGCGCGGGATCCGGCTCAGCAGGGCGGGGCAGGCGCTGGCCGAGTCGGCGGGCCACGCCCTGGCGGCCCTGGAGGCCGGTTGCCGCCGCGCGCTGGCCGACACCGACGAGGAGCGGGGGCTGGTCGCGCTCGCCTTCCTGCACACGTTCGGTGGACGCCCGGTACCCGAGCTGTTGCGGGGGTTCCGGGCTCGCCGCCCCTCAGTGCGGTTCAGCCTGGCCCAGGCGCCCCACGAAACCATCCTCGACCGCCTGCGGGAGGGAGCCGTGGACCTCGGCCTGACCTCGCCGACGCCGACCGGGGACCCAGGCCTGACGTCGTCCGTGCTGTTCCACCAGCCGTTGGTCGCCGCCGTCCCCGAGCGCCACCCGCTGGCCGGGCGGCGTCGGGTGCGGATCGGTGAGCTGGCCGGGGAGGACTTCGTCGGCCTGGAACCCGGTTTCGGGCTGCGGGCCATCACCGACGAGTTGTGCGCGGCCGCGGGCTTCCGCCCCCGGCTGGCCTTCGAGGGACAGGAGACGGTGACCCTGCTCGGCCTGGTGGCGGCCGAACTGGGGATCGCGCTGGTCCCGCAGGCCGACGGCGGGCCTCCCGCCGGGGTCGTCGAGGTCCCGCTCAGCCCCGCGGCACGACGTACCGTCGGGCTGGTCTGGGCGGCGGGCCGCCCGCTGTCCCCCGCCGTCCGCGAGTTCCGGGACTTCGCCCTGAGCCGGGGGACGCGGTGACGGGGGTCCCGGTGGGGACGGTCCCCCCGCTCGTGCCGCCGAGACGAGGCCGCCGGTCCACCGGTCAGCGCAGGAAGCCCCCGTCGCCGTCCTCGCCACCGCTCTCCGCCTGCCGGCGGGCCTCGATCACGTCGTCGAGGGTGTGGCCCTCCTCGAACTGCTGGAAGATGTCCCGCATCTCGGTCATCTGGCTCTCCAACGCCAGGCGCACGTCCGGATCGTCGTAAGCCCGGCCCTCCAGGACGTCCCGCCAACTCAGCGTTCCGGCCTCCACCCTGGTCTGGAGCGCCCGCATCGCGGGATCGGCGTCGACCCGCTTCGCCGCCTCCTCCATCTGGCGGACATCGGCCTCGGTGACCTGAGGCGGAGCCGGTGGCTGGAGCCGCTCCAACTCCCTGATCAGCTCCCGGCTCCTGGCCATCGCCTCGCCCAGCTGCGCCTCGGCGGCACGAACCTGCGGGGTCTTCCAGCTGTCCTGGTCGAATCCAGGAGACGTCATCACACCGTCCTTCGTCATGGGTTCGGCACCGGCCCGACCTCACGGGCCGGCCAGGTTCAGGAGCCAGTGGGCTCGTCGCGCCCCCGGAACCGCTGCCACTCGTCGCGACCGAGATCGCGGAAGTTCCGCCCGGCCTCGCTGAGGTTGGCGCGTTCCCCCTCCGGCACAGCGTTCCACGCCTGCTCGCCCGCCGACCGCACAGCGCCGCCCGGGTCGCTGATCGCCGACTGCGTGGCGTTCCACGCCGTGGAGGCGCCGTCCCTCGCCGCGTTCCACGCCGAGCCGTCCCGCACCGCGTCGTAGGCGCCGCGCGCCCCGTCCCAGCCCTCGCGGGCCGCGTTGCCCACGTCGCGGGCGGCGTCGACGTGCTGACCGATCCGCTCCTGGTACTGGTCCCGCGCCCAGCCCGTGACACCGTCCCGGGCGGCGCCGTAGGCCGAGGACGCACCGTCGCGCACCGTCTGCCCCGGGTTCTCCCAGGCGTTCCTGGCCGCGTCACGCCCCGACTCGTAGCCGTCCCGGACCGTGTCCCTGGCGTTCTGGTAGTCCTGCCGCAGGTCGGCGCGCAGGTCGTCGGCTGCGTGTTGGAGGCCGCTGCGCCCGTCCCGCTCGTCGATGCGGCGGTCGCGGTACTCGTCGTAGTCGGACCGGAAGTCGCGGGCGTCCCGGCTCATGTCCCGGAGGTCCCTGGTCGCCGAGGAGGCGTTGTCCCGGATCGACGCGGCGTTGTCCCGGATGTTGCCGACCTCGCCGGAGATGTCCCGCACCTCGTCGCTGATGTCGGTCAGCAGGTCCACGGCGTCGGACACGCTCCGGACGTCCTTGATCTCGGCCAGCTTCGAGCCGATCGTCTGGACCGACTCGAAGATCGCCTGCGCGCTCTCGATGATCGCCTGGATCGAGTCGACGATCGCGATGATCTTCTGGTAGAGCTGGTAGGCGTCCCAGATCAGCTGGGCGGCCTTCACCCAGCCGTAGGCGGGGATCCAGATCTTGGCGATCGCGTCGATCAGCTTCTGGACCAACCAGTCCAGCAGGCGCAGGGCCTGTTTGGCGAGCGCCTTCGACCCCTCGGCGGTCTGGGTGAACGCCATGCCGATCAGCTTGGCGACGCCCTGTTCGACGAGCAGTCCCCCGCCCCAGACGACCTTGATGAACGTCTCGTGGGAGACCGCGGCCTCGCCGTCCCACTCCTGCCGGACGACCTCCACGTTGTCGTTCAACGCCTGGCGGAGCTCGCTGACGCCGTCGGCGACCTTGTTCCACGCCTCGCCGTTGGTGGCGATCTTGCCGAAGTCGCCCGTGATCGGCATGATCACGCCCTCGACGATGCTCTGACCGGTCACCTGTTGGAAGGCCCAGTCCACGCCGTAGACGCGCCAGCCGGCGTCCCGGACCATCTGCTCGATCGACTCGCCGGGGTCGACGGGCTCGGGTGGTGACGAGAGTGCGGCCAGCGCGCTGGCGTCCTGGTAGCTCATGGTGCGATTCCCCCAGTAGTGCGAAAGCTGCTCCGAGTGGCGGTCAGATGACCCGGTTCGCCTGTTCCATGATCTTGACCATGCGGTCCTGGACGGCCTGGTCAGCGGCGGCGTAGACCTCCGCGTTCCTCCGGATTCCGTCCGCGGTGCCGCCGAGCCGGTCCTGCCCGAAGTTCAACGTCTCGCCGAACAGGGTGCCGACCAGGTCGACGCCCGGGTGCAGCAGCGCGAGCAGACCGGTGAAGCCGGACTTGTCGCAGCCGTACCGCACGGCGTACTCGCGGAGCGCGTCGAAGGCGCCCTGGAGGTCGTCCAGGCTCCGCGCGTAGCCCTCCAGCGAGTCGACATCGACCTGGAACTGCTCGCTCATCCAATTCCTCCTCGAATTCGGCGGTCTGGGTCGGACGCGCCGCGCCGCCCCGCGGTGCCCTCCACGGGAGATCGCGCGGGGACCCCGGAACCCGGTCCGTGCCCCGGAGCGGACGGAGCGGCACGGGTACCCGCGCCGCGTTCCGCCCGGTGCCGCCGCGGACCCGGCGGTGGGGGTCGGCTCAGTTCGCCCCGCGCCGCCGGGACAGCGCCCCGGCCACCACGTGCGCGAGCACCGCCGCGAGCAGGGGGAGGACCACCAGGAGACCGACCCGCCAGGTCCAGCCCCGGGACAGCACCTCACCGGCCCGCTCGACGTCCTCCGAGTACACCCGCACCTGGGCCCGCTCGTTGTCCGAGCAGTGCAGTTCGCCCGGGGCGGCCACCTGGGGCGTCCCCCGCCAGGCGAGGTCGCCGTACTCCCTGGCGTAGGTGAGGCGCACCGTCTCCCAGGCGCCGTCGGCGCCCCGAACGGAACACTGGGTGAGGGTCCCCGCCTCGGACCTGTCGGCGGTGAGCAGCAGTTCGCCGCCGTCCCAGTCCAGGAACTCCATGCCGAAGCGCTGTTCCTCGCCGGTGTCCTGGTAGGCGACGCTCTCCTGGGAGCGGACGGCCCGCAGCGTGTCCCGCCCGAACACCGTCGGGACGTAGACGAGGAACAGCTGGTACACGAGCACCCCGACGGAGACGGCGACCATCGCCAGGGTGAACCAGATCGCGTACTTCGCGCGCGGGGTCGTCGTCGTCACCTGACCGCTCTCACTCACACGTCCCGGCCCGCCGCCGAGACCCCGGCGAACGGGGGCCACGCCGTCCTGAGTGGACCAGTGGCACCCGGGCAACCCTTTTCACGTCCCGGGTGACTCTAGGCACCCGGGACGGCGACCACGGGTGATACCCGAGCTAAGTGACCAGCGCCACAACAGGATGACGGGGAACCGGTCGTCGGGCACCGGGTGATCGGTGGAGCGGTCAGGTCGACGATCAGCGCCGGGCGCGGTCCCGGGCGAGGCCGACCAGCGTCCGCGCCGCGAAGCCGCTCGCTCCCGTGGTCACCTCCGCGTAGTCGCGGTCTGACCGGGCGGGACCGGCCACGTCGAGGTGCGCCCACCGCGTCGCGCCGGTGAACTCCCGCAGGAAGAGGGCCGCGGTGATGCCACCGGGCCCCGGCGGGCACTGGCGCACGTCCCCGATCTCCCCCGTGACCTCGGAGGCGTACTCGTCGAGGAGCGGCATCCGCCACCACGCCTCGCCGACGGCCTCGCCGGCGGAGACCAGCTCGCGGGCGAGTTCGTCGTCGTCGGTGAGGACCCCGCCGGTGCGCAGACCGAGCGAGACCTTCATCGCGCCGGTCAGGGTGGCGACATCCACCAGCACGTCGGCGCCGAGGTCGCGAACCGCGTAGGCGAGGGCGTCGGCCAGGACCAGGCGGCCCTCGGCGTCGGTGTTGGTGATCTCGGTGGTGGTGCCGCCGTAGTGGCGCACCACGTCCCCCGGCCGGTACGACGATCCCGAGACGTGGTTCTCGGCGCAGGGCACCAGCCCGGTCACCCGGATGGGGAGGCCGAGCCGGGCCACGGCACGCACCGCCGCGATCACGGCACCACCGCCGGCCATGTCCGTCCGCATGAGGTGCATGCCCTCGGCCGGTTTCAGGGACAGCCCACCGGTGTCGAAGGTGATTCCCTTCCCCACCAGCACGAGGTGCGGACCGGTGCCGCTGTCCGAGGGCCGCCAGGAGAGTTCGACGAGCCTGGGTGGGCGTCGGGACCCCCCGCCGACGGCGAGCACGCCGCCGAAGCCCCGGTCGCGCAACCAGGTCTCGTCCCGAACGGTCACGTCAAGACCGGGGACGTCCTCGGCGAGCAGCGCGGCCGAGTCGGCCAACCAGGCCGGGTCCTTCACGTTGGAGGGTGTGTTCGCGAGATCCCTGGCCACCGAGGTGGCCTCCGCCAGGACGCTCGCCTCGGCGAGTGCCTCCCCGGTGGCCACCGGGTCGAGGGCGGCCGGGGGGCGAACGAGGAAGGTCGGCGGGGTCAGGCGGGGCTCGTCCGCGCTCACCCTGAACCGGTAGCCGCCGAGCAGCAGCCCGGTGGCCAGGGCGACGACCGCGTCGCCGTCGGTCTCCTCCGGGAGCAGGGCGGTCACCTGGTCGGCGACCGGTTGCTCGGGTTCCGCCGCCCGGCGGTCGCGGACCGCACGGGCGAGGACGGCGCCGGCCCGCCGCCAGTCCGAGGCCGTTCCCGCACCCACGCCCACGACCCACGCCGGTTCGGGGTCGGCGGGAACCAGCTGGATGGAGCCCGCCTTCCCGGTGAAACCGGCGGTGGTGAGCCAGTGCCGGACGCCCTGGTACGTTCCGGGCAGGTCCGGCAGGCGTACCGACTCCGCGTCGTCGGCGCCGACGACGAACGCGGCGATCGCGGTCGACCGGTCGCGGTCATCGCCCTCGAGGACGACGGTGGGCGAGGGAGTGGGGAACCGGCCGGTGAGGTCCGGGGTGGACGGAGGGGAAACGGACAACGGGAGATCTCCTCGTGACACGGGTGTCGTCTACTCCTGCGGTGGCGAGCTGGTCGGCGGTGGGGCGCGGGTGGACCTGGCTGGTGCCAGCCTCCCGGGCCGGGAGATGCCGAGGGCCCCGGTCGTGGAGCTTTACCGGGGCCCGACTCGCGTACTCGGGCGTCGCGGCGGGTGGGTGGACCCACCGAGCCTCAGCCGCGACGTCAGCCCGTAGCGGCCTTCAGCGCGTCGCCCAGGTCACTGGCCTCCTCCGCCGACATCTCGACGACGAGGCGCCCACCACCCTCGAGCGGAACGCGCATGACGATCCCGCGTCCCTCCTTCGTCACCTCGAGGGGACCGTCGCCGGTCCGGGGCTTCATGGCCGCCATAGCGTGCTCCCTCCATCAACATCTTCCACCTGACGTACCGCACCGTCCGCCGGTGACCGGGTCATTCTCCCCTATCGGCGGCGACCGGTGAAACCGAACCGGTCTCTTCGTGTCGCGTGCGCTGATCCACAGGTGCTGGTAGGGCGGGCCCGAAGGTGCCAGACTCAGGCGTCGTGCGGGCACGCTCGGCGATCTTCGACCTCTTCGGCGGACACCTCCGCCGCCGGGGCGGAGCTGTCACGATCGCCGCGCTGGTCAGGTTGATGGAACCCCTCGGTTTCGCCGGTCCCGCCGTGCGAACGGCGGTGTCCCGCACCGTCAGGCAGGGGTGGCTGCGGCCAACACGCTTGCCGTCCGGTCCGGGTTACGCGCTGACGCCGAAGGCGGAACGGCGGCTGGACGAGGCCGCCGGGAGGATCTACCGCACCCGCGACTGGTCGTGGGACGGGAACTGGCATCTCCTGGTGCTCACCGGCGTGTCGGACCGCCACCGGCGGGAGCGGATCGCCGCCTCGCTCGGGTTGCTCGGCTACGGCGAGGTGGAACCACTGGTGTGGGTCGCGCCCCGCCCGTCACCGGAACTCCCGGACCTGCTCACCAGTGAGGACCTCACAGCCCACGCGTTCCTCGCCGCCCACCAGGGCTCCGACCGTGACCTGGCCGGCAGGGCCTGGGACCTGGTGGGGCTCTCCCGCGACTACGCGGCGTTCGTGGCGCGGTGGCGGCCCCTGGCGGCGGCGGTCGACGAGTCACGGGAACCGGCGGCCTTCGCCGCCTCCCAGCGGCTGTTGCACGACTGGCGCAAGTTCCTCTTCCGGGACCCGGGGCTGCCGCCGGCCCTGCTCCCGGCCGACTGGACCGGCCACCGGGCGGCCGAGTTGTTCGACGGCGAGACGGCCCGGTTCGCCCCGGCGGCCGACCGCTACGTCGAGAGGTGCCTGGCCGCTCCGCCGCCGGCGCTCCCCACCCCGTGACGGCGTCCTCGCTCCCCCTCCCGCGACAGCGACACGAACAGGGACACGAACAGGAAGGCACCGCATGTCCGCTGAGAGCTCAGAACCGGTCCTGCTGGTCGACGACGCCGCCGGAGTGCGCACCCTGCTGCTCAACCGGCCGGCGGCGTTCAACTCGCTGACCCTGGAGTTGAAGGAGTCCCTGCTCGGTTCGTTACGGGCGGCGTCCCAGGACAGCTCCATCCGCGCGGTCGTCATCAGCGGCTCGGGGGACGCGTTCTGCGCCGGTCAGGACCTCAAGGAACACGTCGAGGCCCTCCAGCGGGGGGACGGCTCGTCCTCAACCACGGTGGAGCGCCACTACAACCCGCTGATCGAGACGATCACCGGTATGCCGAAACCCGTGATCGCGGCGGTGAACGGGGCCGCGGCGGGCGCGGGGGCATCGCTGGCCTGCGCCGCGGACCTCCGCATCGCCGACCGGTCGGCCAGGTTCCTGATGGCCTTCGCGAACGTGGGGCTCTCCGCCGACTCCGGGGCGTCGTGGACGTTGCCAAGGCTCATCGGGTACGGCAGGGCGATGGAGATGATGCTGCTGGCCCAGCCGGTCGGCGCCGAGGAGGCCCTGGCTGTCGGGCTGGTCAACCGGCTGGTGCCGGACGGCACGGCCCTGGGGGCCGCCCAGGAGCTGGCGGCCAGGATGGCGACCGGCCCGACCGCGTCCTTCGCGGCGCTCAAGGAGGCGCTGCGGCTGGGGGCGGCCAGCTCCCTCCCGGACGCGCTGGCGAACGAGGCCCGCCTCCAGCACGAGGCGGGGGGCAGCGCCGACCACCGGGAAGCCGTGGAGGCGTTCGTGGGCAAGCGCCCGCCCCGGTTCACCGGGAACTGACCGTCGGCGGGGCTCCGGCCGGGCGGACCGGCTCGGACCGGAGCCCACCGGCCATGCCGCCGTTCAGCCAGCCTCCCGCCGGCACAACTCGGCCAACCGCTGGCCCGAACGACGCAGGCCCCAGGCGAACCCGGGTCGCACGACCGGCCACCCGAACCGGCCGACCTGACCGAAGGGCAGGACCAGCCGTTCGCTCCAGAGGAAGGTCGACGCCGCCGGTCCCCGCGCCACGACCTCGAAGATGCCGTCGCCGCGCACGAGCCGCCCGGTGTGCCGGACGACGCAGCGGTGGGGCGGGGACCACTCGGTGATCTCCATCGAGTCCAGCGCGCCCAGGCCCGCGACCCCGGTGAAGGCGACCATGCGGGAGCCGACCCCGCGCCCGTCACCCGATACCAGGTGCACCTCGGTGCCGAGCATCCACTCCCGCTGCCGGGGCCAGTCGGTGACCACCGACCACACGACCTCGGCGGCGGCCTCGATGTCCACGCTCTCCCGTACCGTGGCCGTGTTCATCTGGCGTCGCCTCCCTGTTCCGTTCCCGGTTCCCGCTGCTGGCCGCCCCGATCGGCGCGCTGCCCCTCCACGGGTTCCGGTTCCCGCCGGAGGTCCTCGCACCGCGCGAGGCGCGCCTCCAGTCCGGCGACCCGCGCGCGCAGGCGGTCCAGCTCGTCCGCCACCTCCGCCAGCGCCCAGTCCACCTCGGTCATGCGGTACCCGCGGACCGCCTGTTGGAACCGCAGCGCCCGGACGTCGGAGCCGGTCGGAGCCCGCTCCGGCAGCGTGGTCGGCGTGACACCGGGCGGCAGCGGGGCGAGTTCCTCACCTCGGCCGAAGACCAGGGAAGCCAGCAGGAAGACCACGGCGGCCACCATCGCCACGATCAGGAAGTAGACAAACAGAGTGGTCACGGCACCACATCGTGGCACGAGCCGGGGCGGTCTCGCCGGGTGGCGGCGCGCTCGGCCCTCGGGTGACGGGCTGCCGGGTCAGGCGCGGGCGGCCTTCGACTCGGAACTGAGGACCCCCTCGATCGCGGCGGTGAACTCGCGCCAGGCGGCCCGCTCGGCGGTCAACGCGCGCTCTCCCGTCGAGGTCAGCCGGTAGGTGCGGCGCTTGCGCCCCGCCACCGTGCTCCAGGCGCTGCGTACGCACCCGGCCCTCTCCAACCGTCGCAGCGCCGGGTACACGGTGCCGGTGGGCAGGTCGAGGGCACCCCCGCTGCGCAGCTGCAACGCCTCGATGATCGCGTAACCGTGGAGCTGCCGACCATCGAGGGTGGCGAGCAGCAACGCGTCCAGATGTCCACGGAGTGCGTCCGACTTCACAGTGAGAAGTCTAATGCGTAGCGCTGCGTGGCCGGTAGCTACGCTACCCATACAGCGGTACCCGCGGGTCCGTCCGGGCGACGGTGGCCACGACCGGGCCAGCGGGGGCGTGACTCCCCCGGCCCGCGACGCCCACCGACCAGGTGGCCGCGGTCCACCGCCACCGCCACCCACCCCGGACTTTCCCCCGAAAGAAGGAATTTCTCGGACGTTCTGTAACTACTTCGAGTGAAGCACGCCAGGGGGTCCGCGAGACACGGGAACGCAGCGTCACCGGCACCGCGCCTGACTGGCGCGAGCACCGGAGGGCATGGGCCTCCTCGGCCCCTCGCCGGTGCCGGCCCCGCTCAGCGCAGGGCCCGCAGCACGCTCGCGGGAGGACGGGTCCCCCTGATCGACGCCGTCATCTCCAGTACTTTCCTGGTGCGGGCCACCTCGTGCGCGCGGAAGACGGCGGCGCCCTGCCAGGCGGCCACCGCCGTGGCGGCCAGGGTGCCGTCCACCCTGTCCTCGGTCGCCGCGTCCAGGGTCTCGCCGATGAAGTCCTTGTTCGACAGCGCCATCAACACCGGCCAGCCGGTTCCCACCAGCCGGTCCAGCCCACGCAGCAGCGCGAGGCCGTGCCAGGTGTTCTTCCCGAAGTCGTGGGTGGGGTCGATGAGGATCCCCTCCCTCGGGACCCCGGCCCGGGCCAACGACTCGGCCCGAGCGGCCAGTTCCGCCGCGACCTCCCCCACCACGTCCGCGTAGCGCACCCGGTGGGGATCCGTCCTCGGAGCCAGACCGCCGGTGTGCGAGCAGACCACCCCGACGCCGAACTCCGCCGCGACCTCGGCCAGCCGGGGGTCCGCACCCGCCCACGTGTCGTTGAGCAGGTCGGCCCCGGCCCGGCACACCTCCTCGGCCACCTCGTGGCGCCAGGTGTCCACGCTGATCGCCAGGTCCGGGTACCGCTCCCGCACCGCTCGCACGAACGGCACGACCCTGGCGGTCTCCTCCGCCACGTCGACCCGCTCCCCCTGGGCACCGGCGCGGACACCTCCGATGTCGACGATGTCGGCGCCCTCGTCGACCGCGCGGTCGACGGCGGCCATCGCCGCCGGCTCCGCGAACGTCGCCCCTCGGTCGTAGAAGGAGTCCCTGGTCCGGTTGACGATCGCCATGACCAGGGGCCGGTCGCCGTGCATCTCCCGAGAGCCGAGCCGTAACCGCACGGCATGATCGTGCCACGGGGGCGGGACGCCGCCCCGCCGCCCGTCCCCGTCGTCGTCGTCGTCGGGAGTGACCGCGCCGGTCAGTGGGTCTCCTCCCATGCCTGGTACGCCTCCTCGACCACCCGGACGGCGTCGTCGATGTCGTCGGTCAGGTGGAGCAGCGCGAGATCGGGGACCCCGATCTTGCCGCCGCCCTGCACCGAGTCGCGGAGCCAGTCGTAGAGGCCCTGCCAGTAGCGGCGTCCGAACAGGACCACCGGGAACTTGGTGACCTTCTTCGTCTGGACCAACGTCAGCGCCTCGAACAGCTCGTCGAGGGTGCCGAAACCCCCGGGAAGCCCGATGAAGGCCTGCGAGTACTTGACGAACATCGTCTTGCGGGCGAAGAAGTAACGGAAGTTGACCCCGAGGTCCACCCACGGGTTCAGGCCCTGTTCGAAGGGGAGTTCGATCCCCAACCCGACCGAGTAGCCGCCCGCCTCGGAACAACCCCGGTTCACCGCCTCCATCGCGCCGGGACCGCCACCGGTGATGACGGCGAACCCCGCGTCCGCCAGCGCCGCTCCCACGGACCGGCCCACCGCGTACTCCGGGTCGTCCCGCGCGGTCCGCGCCGAACCGAACACGGTGACCGCCTTGGGCAGCTCCGCGAGTGCCCCGAAACCCTCCACGAACTCCGCCTGGATGCGCAGCACCCGCCACGGGTCGGTGTGCACCCAGTCCGACGGACCCCGGGAGTCCAACAACCGCTGGTCGGTCGTCGTCGTCTCCCTGCCGCGCGTCCGTCGCACGACGACGGGACCCTGCTGCGTCTGGGCGAGCTCAGCCGGTTGTGTGCCGTTGCCAGGGGCGGACGCGTTCTCCGTGCTCATGCTGGTCACCCTACGGAAACCCGGTCGGGAACCGGGCGGTTCGACCTGTCGGGGAGCGGATGCCCCACCATCGGCGGAACGCCGATGGTGGGGCCGGGCCGGACGAACGCGGACGACCAGCACGTCGACATCCCCGACGGACCCCGGTGCGCGGTGGGACGCGAGTCAGGCCAGGAAACGCCCGAGCACGTCCGCGCACCGGGTGATGTCGGCGGCCCGCACGTGTTCCTCCCTGGTGTGCGCCAGCGTCGGGTCGCCGGGACCGAAGTTGACGGCGGGCATTCCCCTGGCGGCGAACCTGGCGACGTCGGTCCACCCCAGCTTCGCCACCGGGGTACCTCCGGCCGCCTCGACCAGTTCCCGGGCCGCCGGTGCCCCCAGGCCGGGCAGCGCGCCGCCGGCGCGGTCCACCACCCGGACACCGAAGCCGTCGAAGACCGTCCGCAGGTGCTCCTCGGCCTCGGCGACCGAACGGTCGGGGGCGAACCGGTGGTTGACGGCGACGACGCAGCTGTCCGGCACGACGTTGCCGGCGACACCGCCGCTCACCGACACCGCCTGGAGACCCTCGCGGTACTCGCAGCCGTCGATGTCCACCCTCCTGGGCTCGTACTCGGCCAGCCTGCGGAGGATCTCGCCCGCACCGTGGATGGCGTTCTCCCCCATCCACGCGCGGGCCGTGTGGGCGCGTCGACCCGTGGTGCTGACCTCGACCCGGATGGTGCCCTGGCAGCCCGCCTCGATCACCGCGTTCGAGGGCTCGGCGACGATGGCGAGGTCACCGTCCAGCCAGTCGGGGAGCTCCCGTTCGATCCTGGTCAACCCGTTCCGGCTGGCGTCGACCTCCTCGCAGTCGTAGAAGACGAAGGTGAGGTCCAGCCGGGGCGACACGCACCCGGCGGCCAGCCCGAGCAGGACCGCGTCACCGCCCTTCATGTCAACCGTCCCGCAGCCGTGGAGCACCTGGTCGGAACCGCTGCCCGTGCGGCGCAGCGGGAGGTTGTCGTTGACGGGAACGGTGTCGAGGTGCCCGGCGAGCACGACCCGGCCTGGACGGCCGAGGTTCGTCCTCGCCAGCACGGCGTCGCCGTCGCGCACGACCTCCAGGTGGGGCGCCTGGCGGCGCAGGGCGGTCTCCACCGCGTCCGCGATGGCCGCCTCCTCCCCCGACACGCTCGGTACGTCGACGAGGGCCGCGGTGAGCTCGACGGGATCGGCGGTGAGGTCCAGGTCTGCGGTCACGCCACCGGACAGTACCCACCCGGGCGCACGCGGGACGGGCACGGGGAGGCCGGCACCGGGATCGCCGAACCCGCGCCCGGCCTCCTCGGCGCCCGGGGTGGGGTGCCAACGGTGGGTTACCGTTGCCGGCGTGAGCAGTGACGTCACTTCCCAGGAGAGCGGCGCCCACGGCGTCGGACTGGCCACCATCGCCGACGACGGGACCGTGCTGGACACCTGGTTCCCCTTCGTCAGACTCGCCGAGACCGACGAGGTCGGTTCGCGGGTCCTCACCGCCCAGGAATGCGGGGAGGAACTGGGCTCCGCCGCCGTCGACCTGCTCGGCCCCGACGAGGCGCGCGGCGTCCGGGTCGAGGCGGTCCGGACCACCATCGGTTCCCTCGGCGAGGCGCCCGTCGACACGCACGACGTGTACCTGCGGCTGCACCTGCTGTCGACGACCCTCGTGCGTCCCCACGGCCTGAACCTCGACGGCGTGTTCGGCCTGCTGGCCAACGTGGTGTGGACCAACCACGGGCCGGCCCGGGTCGAGGGCTTCGAGGCGACCCGGCTGCGGCTGCGGTCCCGGGGGCCGGTCACGGTGTACAGCCAGGACAAGTTCCCGCGCATGGTCGACTACGTCGTCCCGTCGGGCGTGCGGATCGGGGACGCGGACCGGGTGCGCCTCGGCGCGCACCTGTCTCCGGGCACGACCGTCATGCACGAGGGCTTCGTCAACTTCAACGCCGGCACGCTGGGCTCCTCCATGATCGAGGGCAGGGTGTCCGCGGGTGTCGTGGTGGGTGACGGTTCCGACCTGGGCGGCGGCGCCTCGGTGATGGGGACGCTCTCCGGCGGGGGCCGGGAGGTCATCAGCATCGGGGAGCGCTGCCTGGTGGGGGCGAACGCCGGCATCGGGATCTCGCTCGGCGACGACTGCGTGGTCGAGGCCGGGCTGTACGTCACCGCCGGCACCAAGGTCACCCTGCCCGACGGGGTGCTCGTGCGGGCCAGTGACCTCTCCGGTCGGTCCGGGCTGCTGTTCCGCCGGAACTCGACCACCGGTGCCGTCGAGGTCCGCCCCCGGGAGGGTGCCGCGGTGGAGCTGAACAGCATCCTGCACGCGAACGACTGACGGCTCCCCGCCGTCGACGCCGGGGCGGTGGCCGGACGGCCGCGCCCCGGCGTCCGAGCGCGACCCGGCCGCTCACCCAAGCCGCCGCTCACCCCGGTCCCGGCGCTCACCCTCGGGGGCCGCGCCGGCCGCTCCCACCGCCCGTCGGCCCGGGTGCCCCGTGTCCAGCCGCTCGGCGAACCGGTTCGCCGACATGCCTCGTCGGCCGCGGGAGCACGGCGAGGCCGGGTCCGGTCCCGCGCGGCGGAGCCGACCGGCGCCCACCGGTCGTCGCCGAGGCGCGCCTCCGGCCGCCGGGTGCGCGCGGGCCGCCCTCGTCAGAGGCGGGCCGCGCCGGCACGGATCCGTTCGTCGGAGGCGGTCAGCGCGACCCTGACGTGGTTCCGGCCCGCCGGCCCGTAGAAGTCGCCCGGAGCGACCAGGATCCCCCGGTCGGCGAACCAGGCCACGGTCCTCCACGCGTCCTCACCCCGCGAGGCCCACAGGTACAGGCCGGCCTCGGAGTGCTCGACGGCGAACCCCGCCGCGCGCAGCGCCGGTAGCAGGACGTCCCGCCGTGCCGCGTACCTGGCCCGCTGCTCGTCGAGGTGCCGGTCGTCCGACATCGCCGCCGTGATCGCCGCCTGCACCGGCCGGGGCACGATCATCCCCGCGTGCTTGCGCACCTCCAGGACCTCGGCGACCAGCGTCGGGTCCCCGGCGAGGAAACCGGCCCGGTAGCCGGCGAAGTTGGAGGACTTCGACAGGGAGTGCACCGCGAGCAGGCCGGACAGGGAGTCGCCCACCCCGGAGGCGGCGAGCACGTCCGGGTGCAGCACGGAGACGGGCTCGGTGTCCCAACCCAACGCCAGGTAGCACTCGTCGGAGGCGACGACGGCCCCGAGCTCCCTCGCGGTGGCGACCGCATCGGCCAGCGCCGCCGCCCCCAGGACGCGCCCCGTCGGGTTGGACGGGGAGTTCAGCCAGACCAGACGCGTCCCGGGTGGTGGGCTTTCCCCGTCGGCGAGGCGGACGACGTCCGCTCCCGCCAGTCGCGCGCCCACCTCGTAGGTGGGGTAGGCGAGTTCGGGGATCGCGACGACATCGCCGGGCCCGAGGCCCAGCAGCGTCGGCAACCAGGCGACGAGCTCCTTGGAACCGATCGTCGGCAGCACCGCGTCGGTGGGCACGGCCACCACGCCGTGTCGACGGGCCAGGCCCGCCACGACGGCCTCCCGGAGTTCGCGGGTGCCGTGGGTGGTCGGGTACCCGCCCTGGTCGGACACCGAGGCCAACGCGGCCCGCAGTTCCGGCGCGACCGGGTCGACCGGGGTGCCCACCGACAGGTCCACGAGGCCGTCCTGGTGCGCGGCGGCGCGCTCCCGCGACGCGCGCAGCGAGTCCCACGGGAAGTCGGGCAGCCGACGACCACCGGTCCGACTGGTGCTCACCTGCTCATTCCCCCTGCGGGGGCAGCTGCGCGATCCATGCGGGGTCGTCGCTGACCTTGCCGACCTTGGCCGCGCCGCCAGGCGAGCCGAGCTTGTCGAAGAAGTCGACGTTCGCCTTGGTGTAGGCCGACCACTGGTCGGGGACGTCGTCCTCGTAGTAGATCGCCTCGACGGGGCAGACCGGCTCGCACGCCCCGCAGTCCACGCACTCGTCCGGGTGGATGTACAGCATCCGGTCGCCCTCGTAGATGCAGTCCACTGGGCACTCCTCGATGCATGCCTTGTCGAGGACATCCACGCACGGCTCAGCGATGACGTAGGTCACGGCGGCTCTCCTGCTCATCGTCCAGTCGCCCGTGCGGACCTTCGACGCACGGCCGCTCCAGTATCTCTCGCCGTCCACCCTGGTGCCCTACCCCCCTCGGAGTCCACTCCTCCCGTTTCCGGCTCGGCCCCACCGGGGGTGCCCGCGGCCGCTGTTCGGCGTGAGCCGTCCCATATCGCCTTCCGCGCGTGGAGGCGCCGCGACAGGATGCGTCGGTGCGTGAACGTGTCGTCGAGGAGCTCTGCGCCGACGCCTGGCCGGCGGTGACCGAGGAGCGCGTCCTGGGGTGGCGGTTCCGCGCCGCCGCCGGGTTCACCCTGCGGGCGAACTCGGGGATGCCCGGCGCGGAGGCGGCGGAGGTGTCCCGGGTGGCCCCCCTGCTGCTGGCATTCGCCGGGACCCACGGGATCGTGCCCCGCGCCCAGGTGGTGCTGGGCGATCCCGTCGAGGCCGGACTGCGGGCGTTCGGATGGCGTCCCGACCACGACTCGGAGACGCTGGTGCTCAGCGGACCACTCGCCGCGCTGGCGGGTGGAGCGCGGACGAGCGGCGCGCCACCCCGGCCCGAGGGCGTCCCGTCTCGGTTGGTCTCGGTCGGTGGCGGCCGGAGCCACGCCGTCGGGGTGTCCGGTCCGCCGGCGGCCGGTCCGGCCCACCGCGTGCACCTCGCCCCACCCGGCCCGGCCTGGTGGGAGCTGACCGCGGGCACCGGCGCCCCGGGGGCGGCGGAACGAGCGGTGCTCGCGCCCGCCCGTCGGGGGGACCACGTCGTCGGGTTCGGCGCGTCCACGGTGGACGGCGTGCCCGTCGCCGCGGTGCGGGGCCAGGTGGTCGGGGCCCGGGGAAACCGCTGGCTGCACGTCGCCCGCCTCGCGGTCCGGCCGGAGCACCGCCGGACGGGTCTGGCCCGAGCGCTGGTCGGGGCGCTCGCCGGCTGGGCGGCCGACCGAGGCGCGGAGCACTGCGTGCTCCAGGTCACCGAGGGCAACCGCGCGGCCCGCCGCCTGTACGAGGGGTTGGGCTGCGCCGAACACCACCGCTACCGGTACTGGTCCCCGGGCTGAGGCTCCTCCGCCCGGTCGGATCAGCGGCGGGCGGGCGCGCCGGCGGCCCCGCCGCGCGACGCCCTGGTCGACGCCCGGTACCGCCCGCTGAGCGTGCCCAGCACCATCGCGGGCGGCAGCGCGCCCAGCGCCAGCAGGAGGAGACCCCGCCAGTCGCCCATGAGCACGACGTCGCCGCCTGGCCCACTGACCCCGAACACGATGACCACCAGCACCCAGGCGAACAGCGGGGCTCCGGCCACCCGCATCCGCCCCGAGATCCGCCCCGCGCCGAGCACCAGCAGCACGTTGGTGACGCCAGCCAGGACCGCGGTGAAGGGCACCGGGACGACACCGATCCGGAACGGCAGGAAGAACAGGGCGAGCAGCGCGAGGACCACGGCGTCGAGCACCAGCATGGCGAGCAGGAGCCAGTCAGGCACCGTCTTCATCGGCTGACCTCCCCCCGACCGCCCGGCAGGCCCCCGAAGAGGTCCGTCGCGGCGCCGGCCGGGTTACCGCTGGCCAGCACATAGGACTCGGCCCGCGGCACCGGTTGGGCGATGTCGTTGGACAGGGCGTAGACGGCCTCGCCCCCGCCGCCGTGCCACACCTGGACCTGGGTGGCGTGCGCGCGCATCGCGTCGAGCTTCGCCGGGACGTGCTCGGCCACGTCGACCACCGAGTCCACCTCGTCGTCGGGGGTCGAGGGCACCTCGCCGACGGCGGGCACCTGGTAGGGGTGGGCGTCGCCGAGGGCGGCGATCTCGGCGAGCCCCTCCTTGACGGCGCTCGCCGCGTTGACGACGTGGAAGACGCGGAGGACCTCGGGCACCTGTGCCGTGGCCGACATGGTGACGTCGTGCGCCCGGACGTGGTCGGGGTGGCCGTACCCCCCGTCGGGGCCGTAGGTGACGACCACCTGGGGGCGTACCTCGCGCAGTACCTCCACGAGGGCGGCGGTCTGTTCGGCGAGGTCGCCGAGCGCGAAGGCGCGGGGGTGCGCGTCGGGCGCGGCGGTGGCGAAGCCGGGTGCGTCCCAGAGCATCCCCGAGTCCCGCCACCGGCCGATGCCGCCGAGGAACCGGTGGTCGTCCACGCCGAGCACCGCGCAGGCCGCCCGGAGCTCACCGACCCGGTACCCGCCGAGCTGGTCGGCGTGGTCGGGGCCGAGGCCGCGCAGCGCCTCCGGGATGACCTCGCCCTGCTCGCCGAGGGTGCACGTCACGACGGTGACCGCGACCCCCTGCGCCGCGTACCGGGCGATCGTTCCCCCGGTCCAGATGCTCTCGTCATCGGGGTGGGCGTGTACCAGGAGTAACCGCGGTGTGGCGGTCGGGCGGGGCGCTGGGGCAGTCGTCACCGAGCCAGCCTAAGGAACGTGTCGACCGCCGTGCGGCGACGGGGCACCTCGGGACCCGTGGTGGGCCGGCCCGACACCGCCGCCGCACCCCCGCCCGACGTGCCCGGAGCCAGCGGGGACGTCGGGCCGGGGCCCGGTTCAGCTCTCCCGGGGCCGGACCTCGGGGAAGTGGCAGGCGGACAGGTGCCCGTCCTCGCCCCGTGCCTCCAGCTTCGGCTCCTCGCTGGCGCAGATGTCCTGGGCCTTCCAGCAGCGGGTGCGGAACCGGCAGCCCGAGGGCGGGTTGACCGGGCTGGGGACGTCACCGGTCAGGACGATCCGCTGGCGTTCCCGTTCCGCCTTCGGGTCGGGCAGCGGCGCGGCGGAGAGCAACGCCTGCGTGTACGGGTGGGTGGCGCGCCCGTACACCTCGTCCCGGGTGCCGATCTCCACGATCTTGCCCAGGTACATCACGGCGATGCGGTGTGAGATGTGCCGCACGATGGACAGGTCGTGCGCGACGAACAGGTAGGCGAGGTTCAGCCGCTGCTGGAGTTCCTCCAACAGGTTGACCACGCCGGCCTGCACGGACACGTCCAGCGCGGAGACCGGTTCGTCGAGCACCAGCAGTTTGGGTTCCAGGGCCAGTGCCCGCGCGATGCCGATGCGCTGCCGCTGCCCCCCGGAGAACTCGTGCGGGAACCGGTTGCGGTGCTCCGGGTTGAGCCCCACCAGCTCCAGCAGGTTGTTCACCTTGCTCTGGATCCTCTTGTCGCCCCAGGAGGAGTGGTGGATCTCCAGCGGTTCCCGGACCACGGAGTTCACGGTCCAGCGCGGGTTCAGCGAGGCGTAGGGGTCCTGGAACACGATCTGCATGTCCCGGCGGACCGCCCGCAGCTGCCGGGCCGTCTGACCGACCAGCTCCCTGCCCTCGAACCGCACCGACCCGGAGGTCGGCCGGTGCAGCTGGAGGATGGCCCGGCCGGTGGTGGACTTGCCGCAGCCGGACTCCCCGACCAGTCCGAGGGTCTCCCCGGCGCGCAGGTCGAAGGAGATGCCGGCGACCGCCTGCACCTGGCCGACGGTGCGCGGGATGATCCCCTTCCCCCGCACGGGGAAGCTCTTCACCAGGTCGTTGACCTCGAGCAGTGGCTGGCCGGTGTCGGCCCCGGCTGGTGCGGTGTCCGAGGGGGACGTCTTCGCGGTGGTCATGGGGTGCTGCCCTCCTCGCGGGCCATGCGCTGCTCGACCTCGGCCGCGTCCTCGACGACGGCGAGTTCCGGATCCGCCTGGGTGAGCGAGGCCGGGTTCTCCACGGACCCGATCTCCTCGTGCTCGAACAGGTCCCGGCTGTCGTCCCCGCCCCCGAGCTCGTCCCACTTCAGGCACCGGCTGGTGTGCCCGGACACGCCGACCGTCACCAGCTCCGGCTCGGCCTCGTCGCACTCCGGGCCGGCCAGCGGGCAGCGGGGCGCGAAGGCGCACCCCGGCGGCAGGTTCATCAGCGACGGCGGCGCGCCCTTGATCGGGGTCAGCCGCTTGCCGAGCAGGTCGGGGTGCGGGATGGAGCCCAGCAGGCCCACCGTGTAGGGCATCCTCGGCCGCTCGAACACGGCGTCCACCTGGCCCGACTCGACCACGGTCCCGCCGTACATCACCTGGACCCGGTCGGCCATCCCGGCCACCACGCCGAGGTCGTGCGTGATGATCATGATGGCGGCCGAGGTCTCGTCCCGGATGCGCAGCAGCGTCTCCAGCACCTGGGCCTGCACGGTCACGTCCAGCGCCGTGGTCGGCTCGTCCGCGATGATCAGCGTCGGATCGTTGATGATCGCCATCGCGATCACCACCCGCTGCCGCATCCCGCCGGAGAACTCGTGGGGGAACTGGGCCGCCCGCCGGTCCGGCTGCGGGATGCCGACCAGTTCGAGGGCCTCCACCGCCTTGGCCCAGGCGACCTTCTTGGACACCTTGTGGTGGGCCCGGTAGGCCTCCGACAACTGCCAGCCCACGGTGTACACCGGGTTCAGCGAGGTCATCGGGTCCTGGAAGATCATCGCGATGTCGTTGCCGCGCAGCTTCTCCAGCTGCCGCTGGCCGAGACCGACGATCTCGGTGTCGCGGAACCGGATGGACCCGCCGATGCGGGCGCTCCGGGGCAGCAGGCCCATCACGGCCATCGAGGACACCGACTTGCCCGAGCCGGACTCGCCGACGACACCCAGCACCTCGCCCTGGCGCAGGGTGAAGGACACACCTCGGACCGCGCGGACCACCCCGTCGTCGGTCGGGAACTCGACCGTCAGGTTGTCGACGGTGAGCAGGTCACCTGCTGTCGTCGTCATCAGGCACGCACCTTCGTCTGCTTCGGGTCGAAGGCATCCCGGATGCCGTCGCCGATGAAGTTCACGGTCAGCGAGATCAGCACGATCACCAGGAACGGCGCCCAGAACAGCCACGGCCGCAGCTCCAGCTGGGCGTAGTTGTTGTTGATGATCAGGCCCAGCGAGGTGTCGGGGATGTTGACCCCGAGGCCGATGAACGACAGCGCCGCCTCGGCGAGCACGGCCGTCGCCACCGCGAGGGTCGCGTTGACCGTGATGACCCCGGTCAGGTTGGGGAGGATGTGCTTGACCACGATCCGGGTGTTGCTCGCGCCCATCGCCCTGGCCGCCTCGACGAACTCCTGGTTCGCCAACGACAGGGTGAGCCCCCGGTTGATCCTGGCCACCGACATCCAGCTGAACAGGCCCAGCGCGATCGCCACCAGGTACCAACTGCTGCCGAAGGCGCTCGCGGCCAGGGCCACCAGGGCCAGCTGCGGGATGATCAGCCAGAGGTCGACCAGCCGCATGAACAGCGTGTCCACCCAACCGCCGAGCAGTCCGGCGACCGCGCCGAGGGTCACCCCGATCACGGTGGCCATCGCGGCGACGACCACGGCGATGAGCAGCGAGAACTGGGTTCCCCGCACGAGCATCGCCAGCATGTCCCGGCCGAGGTTGTCGGTGCCGAGCGGGTGATCGGGCCCGGGGTCCTCGTAGCGCCCGCCGCCGGTGTAGGTGTGGTCGTACTGGAGGAACCAGGGCAGCACGATGGCCGCGAGCACGATCAGCACCAGCACGCTGAGGCTGATCATCGCCATCCGGTGCCGGAGGAAGCGCCGCAGCACGATCTTCCACTGCTTGCGCGCCTCGGTGTCGAACTCGTGACCCGCCCGTGGCGTCGTGTCCGGGTCGTCCGGCGTCGTCTTCGTCACTGTGTCAGCCAAGGCGAATCCTCGGGTCCAGGAAGCCGTACACGATGTCGGCGACCAGGTTGAATGCGACTGTCAGCACGGCGGTGACCATCAGCCAGCCCATGAGCATCGGCGGGTCCTTCTGGCCGACCGCGTCGACCAGCAGACTGCCCATGCCCCGCCAGCCGAAGACCATCTCGGTCATGATCGCGCCGCCGAGCACCGCGCTGAAGTTCAGGGAGACCATCGTGGTCACCGGGATGAGCGCGTTGCGGAAGGCGTGCCGGAAGATGACCCGGGACGGGCGGAGCCCCTTCGCCCGCGCGGTGCGGACGTAGTCGGAGCTCAGCGTCTCCAGCATGGAGGCGCGCTGGAAACGGCTGTAGGCGGCGAAGCTGATGAGCATCAGGCTCAGGGTGGGGAGGAGGTAGACGCCCACGTACTGGCTGAACTGCTCGAAGAAGGACCCCTGGAACCCCTGGGCCGGTGGGATCGTGCGGATCCACCGCTCACCGCCCATCGACACCAACAGGTCGTTGAAGCGGATGCCGTACATCTTCAGCACGATCGCCACGCAGAACAGCGGCATGGAGAACATGACGAAGGCGGTGGTGGTCGCCACGTAGTCGAAGATCGTGTACTGGCGCACCGCGGCGAGCACGCCGATGGCGACACC
This sequence comes from Actinoalloteichus caeruleus DSM 43889, assembly GCF_000429185.2. Classification (GTDB taxonomy): domain Bacteria; phylum Actinomycetota; class Actinomycetes; order Mycobacteriales; family Pseudonocardiaceae; genus Actinoalloteichus_B; species Actinoalloteichus_B caeruleus. The sequence goes on from NZ_AUBJ02000001.1 coordinate 3,354,412, forward strand.
CAGGACGATCGCGAGGATCTCGGCGCCGATGACGAGTCGGAAGGTCACGCTGAACGCGCGCATGACCTCCTCGTAGACGTCGGCCTTGGCCGAGCCGAGGGCGAGGCTCTCGCCCCAGTCCCCGGTGAGGAAACCAGTGAGCCAGTCCCAGTACCGGGCCCAGATCGGACGGTCGAGCCCCAGCTCGATCATCAGGTTCTGGACGTCCTCCTCGGTGACACCGGGGGTGGCCCGGTACTCGCCGATGGGGTTACCGGCCGCGGACACCAGCAGGTAGGCCAGGAAGGAACCGATCCCGAGGATGGGGATCGATATGAGGATTCTGCGGATGATGTAGCGGAGCACGATGTCGTCCTCGATACGAAGCCAACGTCAGTCCCAGGCGGACCGGCCGCGGGCTGCACCGGCAGGGGCCACCGGTCGGTGCCACCCTCGGGTGGCACACGGGGCCGGACCCTGTCGGCCCGGCCCCGTGTCACGCGACCGATGTCAGGAAGTGACCTCCCACTCCGCAGCGTTCCAGGTCACACCGTCGGAGCCCTGGTAGGTGACGTGGTCCACGTTCTCGGCGTAGGCCCAGGCGTCGGGCACCTGGAAGAGCGGGATGGACAGGACGTCCTCCGCGTAGGCCTTGTCGGCCGCGGACAGCGCGGCGTTCCGCTCGTCCTCGTCCAGGCTGTTCTTCACGGTCTCGAACTGGTCGGTGGCCTCCTGGTTCTCCCAGCCGCTCCAGTTCTGGCCGCCGCCGATGCTGTACAGCGAGGCCTTGGAGGCCTTGTACGGGGTGCCGACCCAGGCGAACAGGGCCACGTCGTAGTCACCCTCGCTGACGCGGGTGTCCAGGAAGTTGTCGTCGGTGTCGTTGATGACCTCGATGCCGGCCTCGGCGCAGGTGCCCTGGATGAGGGCGACCGAGTCGGTGCGGCGGTCCAGCGCGGTGTGGCTGATGGTCAGCGAGGCGCGCTCGCCGTCCTTCTCGTAGACGCCGTCCGAACCCTGGGTCCAGCCGCCCTCCTCGAGGATCTCCTTGGCGGCGTCGGCGCCCTGGCCGGTGATGTCGCTGTAGAGGTCCTCGTAGCCGGGCTCCTCGGGCAGGAACAGCAGGCTGCCCAGCGGGGCGGCCTCCGGGTCGACGCTCTTCAGCAGCTTGTCGACCAGTTCCTCGCGGTCGACGCAGGCCGCGAAGGCCTGGCGCAGGGCGAGGTCCTGGAACTTCTCCCTGGCGAGGTTGATGTCGAGGTGCTCGAAGGTCAGACCGGCCTTCGCCTCGTAGGTGACGCCCTGCGAGGTCAGCGCCTGGAGCTGCTCGGCGGTCTCGCTGTTGGCCTGCGGCGCGATGACGTGCACCTGCTGGTCCTGGAGCGCGGTCACCTGGGCGTTGGCGTCGGCGATGTTCTGCAGGGTGATGCTGTCGGGCCCGCCGGGGTTGCCGATCCACTCCGGGTTGCGCACCACGGTGACCGAGGTGCCCTGCTGCCAGCTGTCGAACATGTACGGGCCGGAGGAGGGCATCAGGTCCGGGTTGAACCCGTTCCAGCCCTCGTTCCAGAACTCGGCGGCCGCGTCCAGCTCCTCCTGGGGGCTGTCGGCGCTGAGCTCCAGGACGTCCTCGATGCCGGTCTCCTGCTCGAGGATGTGCGACGGCAGGATCGCCTTGCTGCCGAACAGCCCGGTCCAGTCGGCGTAGGTCTCGGAGAACTCGCCGACGAAGGTACGGTCGTCCTCGCAGCTGCCGGTCATGATGTCGTAACCGGTGGTGGAGGCCGGGGCGAACAGCTCACCGCCGTCCTCGGTGGTGGCCAGCCTGCTCTTGGAGAACCAGGACAGGTAGAAGTCGCTGCAGTCCCAGGGCTCACCGTCGGACCAGGTGACGCCCTCGCGGATCTTCCACTCGACGACCTGCGGGTCCTCGCTGGTGACCTCCGCCGATTCCATCACGTCGGCGTTGAGCAGGATCTCCATCGTGTCGGTGACGACGAACGGCTCGGAGATCATCGTGTTCAACACGAGGGTGTTGTTGAAGTTGTTGGCACTGCGCGCGCCGTTGTTGTACGACGTGTAGGCCGCGTCGTGGGTGACGGTGACGTCGCCGCCCTGCTCGACCTCCGGCACGTTGTAGGTGCCGTCGCCGTTGTTGCCCTTCCCACCGGTCGCGCTGGAGTCGTTGAGGCCGCCCCCGCCACCGCCGTTGTTGTCGCTGTCGCCGCCTCCGCCGCCGCAGGCGCTCAGCACGAGCGCGGCGCTCATCGTCACCGCGACCGCGGCGACAGACCTCGTTCTCCTCATTGGTGTGCCCTCCTAGCACTGGGTCAGCGGACCGCAACCAACGGTCATGACCCGAACCACCCATCAGCGGCCCAACCCGGAAGCCGGTTCGCCATTGGCGGAACGGTAAGAACTGCGACAGGTGGCGGTCACCTGGGAACACTGGATCGTGACCAAAAGGTGACTCCTCGCACGCGGAGGGTTATCGTCCACTAACCGAACGGACACGTCCGTTTTTTGAACACTATTGCCCTGGTGTTACGGGCGTGTTCTTCTCACCGCCCGATCCCAATTCCGCGCCCGGTTCCCCCCGACCCTCCCGGGGCGCGCGGCGAACGGGTTCCCGAGGCGGAGGCGAACTCCGTCAGGCCCCGACCCGTCTCCAGTGGAGGGCGCTGGAGAAGGGCCCGAGGAACGGTCTGGTGTGCGCCACCCCGTCGAGCTCCTCGGTGGCGACCACCGTCTCGGCCAGTTGGAAGAGCGGGAGCGTCACCGCCCGCTGCCAGAGCGCGCCCTCGAGCTCGGCCTCGACCTCGGACAGCGGGGTACCCCCGGTCAGGACCGAGTCGATGACGGGTTGGAGCTGGGGATCGCAGAAGCCCGCCGGGTTGCCGGGGAGCACCGGGGCGCCGTCCACCGCGGCCGGCACGCAGCCGAACCAGGAGGCCAGTTCCGTGGCGACGTCGCCGCCGGTCGGGCGGGGCACCACCGCGACGTCCACGATCGGCCGGTTCTCGCCCTCGCCACCGGCCGTGCCGGCGCTCGCGCCGCCGCCCTGCTGCCCGCTCATCAACATCTGGTACAGCTCGTCGGCGGGCGGGGTGACCAGGCTGGTCTCCACCCCGAGGTCCCGCAGCTGGCGTGCCACGTGCCCGGCCAAGGAGGTGTACGGCTCCTGCTCCCTCGGCGCCGCGACCACCAGCTCGAAGGGAACGCCGTTGCGCAGCCACTGCCCGTCGACCAGGGCGTACCCGGCCTCGGACAGTTGCTCGACGAGCAGGTCGGGATCGCCGCTGCCCAGCACCGAGTCCTCGGGGAGGGTCGACGCGAACGCCGGGTCGACCGGGGACCGCAGCTGCGCGTCGGCGCGCAGGTCGGCGGAGGGACCGCTGCGGGCTCCGGCGGCGATGAGGAAGTCGCGGTCGAGCGAGGCGGCCACCGCCCGCCGCACCCGTTGGTCGCTCAGCTGTGGGCTCGCCGGCCGGAACAGCACCTCCACCCGGTGGGACCGGGGCACCGTCCACCGGTCCAGCGGTGTCCCGATGCCGGCGAGCAGGCCGGTGGCGATGGCGTCGGCCCGCAGCATGGCCGCCTGGTTGTCGTCACTGTCCAGCGCGGACGCCAGACCGCTGTGCGAGGCCTCCCGGAACACGATGCGGTCCAGCGACGCCGGGTTGTACCAGTACTTGTCGTTGCGCTCCAGAATGAGTTCACCGCGTTCCAGGTCCATCACGTTGACCGTGAACGCGTTTCCCGAAACCGGAAACGTGTTCGAGAACGCCCCGGTCCACCCGCCGGGAGCATCCTTGAGCAGGTGTGCCGGCAACAGATCGGAGAAAAGCGAACGCCACGCCGGGTACGGTTCGGAGAAGGTGACCTCGACGACCTTTCCACCATTCCGCGAAGTGATTTCGTCGATCAACCGGTAACCGGCCGAGTCCACCACTCCCGGTTCGGCGCGCATCCGCTGCCACAGGTAGTCGAAGTCCTCGGCGGCGATCGGAGCCCCGTCCGACCAGGACGCGTCCTGCCGGAGGACGTAGCGGACGGTGAACGGTTCGGCGTCCACCACCCGCGCCGAGGTGGCCACCGACCGGTCGAGCCGGGGATCCCCGCCGGGTCCCGGCCGGAACACCGAGGGCAGCAGCAGGCTGGCGAGCACGGTGGTGGTGGCGGAGAGATCGGAGAGCAGGTGCGGGTTGAAACCACCGGACAGCTCGTCGACGCCCACCACGACCTCGTTGGGCACCGGGTCGCTGGGCACCTGGTCGGTGTGCGTGGGATCGACGAGCGGGGGCGGTGGGGTGTTGGTGCACGCCGCGACGAGGACGACTGTCACCAGCGCCGAGAGGAGCGCGCTGACCCGGCACCGCGACCGGTGCGGCGCTGACCCGGCCATCGAGCTCTCCTCTGGTTCTGCGCTGGTCGACAGTGGCACCGACGGGTGACCGGTACCTGTCCGCTGACCGCCAGCGGTGGACGCGGGTCAGGGGTCGGGCGCACGACGGCAGCCCGAGCGTAGCGGTGACCGTATCCGGCGTGGTGTGTTCTCCCGGTTGCGTCCACGGCCACGCCGCGCCGGTCCGCCCTTCCGGGGCCGGACGCACGGGGTCGGCGGCCCCGCTGGGGGACCGCCGACCGCCGGGTGGTGCGCTCAGCCTCGGGTCTTGGCGCGGGCCCGCTCCCTGGCCCGCTGCGTGGAGTCCAGCACGGTCTTGCGGACCCGGACCACGTCCGGGGCGACCTCGACGCACTCGTCGGCGGAGCAGAACTCCAGGGCCTCCTCCAGACCGAGCTTGCGGGGTCGGGCCAGCCGCTCCAGCTCGTCACCCGTGGAGGACCGCATGTTGGTCAGCTTCTTCTCCCGGCACACGTTGACGTCGAGGTCCTCGGCGCGCGGGTTCTCCCCCACGACCATGCCCTCGTACACGGCCGCGCCTGGCTCGACGAAGAAGGTGCCCCGGTCGGCCAGCTGGATCATCGCGTAGCTGGTGACCGCTCCCGTGCGGTCGGCGACCAGCGAACCGCTGTGCCGGGTGCGGAGCTCGCCGGCCCAGGGCTCGTAACCGACGAAGACGTGGTTGGCGATGCCGGTGCCCCGGGTCTCGGTGAGGAACTCGGTGCGGAAGCCGATGAGCCCTCGGGCCGGGACGATGTAGTCGATCTTGATGCGGCCGGAACCGTCGTGGTCGCCCATCTGCTCCATGGTGCCCTTGCGGTTGGCCATGAGCTGCGTCAACGCCCCGAGGTGCTCCTCGGGGATGTCGACGGTGAGCCGCTCGAACGGCTCGCACAGCTTGCCGTCGACGGTCTTGGTGACCACCTGCGGCTTGCCGACGGTCAGCTCGAAGCCCTCCCGCCGCATCTGCTCGACGAGGATGGCCAGGGCCAGCTCGCCACGGCCCTGCACCTCCCACACGTCGGGACGCTCGGTGGGCAGCACCCGCACGCTGACGTTGCCGATCAGCTCCGCGTCCAGCCGGCCCTTGACCAGCCTCGCGGTGAGCTTGCCGCCGCCGTTGCGCCCGGCCATCGGGGAACTGTTCACCCCGATCGTCATGGAGATCGCCGGCTCGTCGACGGTGATCCTCGGCAGCGGCTCGGGGTTCTCGGCGTCGGCGAGGGTGTCGCCGATGGTGATGTCGGGGATGCCGGCGATGGCGACGAGGTCGCCAGCGGCGGCCTGCTCGGCGGGGACCCGGTCCAGCGCCTCCGCGAGGAAGAGCTCGGCGACCCGCACCTTCTGGGTCGAGCCGTCCTCCCGGCACCACGCCACCGTCTCCCCCTTGGAGATGCGGCCGGCGTGCACCCGGCACAGCGCCAGCCGCCCGAGGAAGGCCGAGGCGTCGAGGTTCGTCACGAGGGCCCGCAGCGGGGCCTCCGGGTCACCGGTGGGCGCGGGCACGTGGTTGAGCAGGATCTCGAACAGCGGGTCGAGGTTCTCGCTGTCGGGCAGCGCGCCATCGGCCGGCTGCTCCAGGCTGGCACGGCCGGCCCGGGCGGAGGCGTAGATGACCGGCAGGTCGAGGACCGAGTCGTCGGCACCGACCTCGGCGGCCAGGTCCAGCAGCAGGTCGTGGGTCTCCTCGACGACCTCGGCGATCCGGCTGTCCGGCCGGTCGACCTTGTTGACGACGAGCACGACCGGCAGGCCGGCGGCGAGGGTCTTGCGGAGCACGAACCGGGTCTGCGGCAACGGCCCCTCACTGGCGTCGACCAGCAGCACGACCCCGTCGACCATCGACAGGCCGCGCTCCACCTCGCCACCGAAGTCGGCGTGGCCCGGGGTGTCGACGACGTTGATGGTGACCGCGCCGTCCGGGGTCTCCCGGCGGATGGCCGTGTTCTTGGCCAGGATGGTGATGCCCTTCTCCCGTTCCAGCTCACCGGAGTCCATGACCCGGTCGACCGGTTCGGAGCGGGCGGAGAAGGCCCCCGACTGGCGCAGCATGGCGTCCACCAGGGTGGTCTTGCCGTGGTCGACGTGCGCGACGATCGCGATGTTGCGCAGGTCTGTCCTGGTGAGCTCACCGGCGACGGCACTGGGAGCAGGCACGCGAAGACTCCTGACGATGTTGGTGGAGGAAGAGGACCGCCGGCGGACCCGCACGCGCGGCCTGATCCAGTCTAGTGCACGTGAAGTGGCCGAACGCTGTCCGCTCGGTCACTGCGGGGGCGGCTGCTGGCCCGGCTGGTGGTACTGGTAGCCGGCGGGCGCGGCGGGCGCACCCCCGCTCGGGGCCCGGCGGCGCCGCCGGGCTGGGCGGTGGGTGGAACCCCACCAGCGTAGTACGAGGACTGGGCGGGTGGCCGGGGCACGCCCGCCGACGCGGGCCGGAGGGCGATGGCGATGACCGCCATGAGCAGGCCGAACAGCCCGATTCCCAGGGCCCCGAGCAGCAAGGACTGGTCGGAATCGCACGAGAAGCTCAGATCGACGGCGTTCGGTTGACCCACCCGGCTCATCTGACTGCCACGGCACTGGAGAGGGGACAGGCGGAAGGACTCCTCCATCCGCACGAAAACCATGATCAGCGACGCGAGTCCCGCCACGCCGGCCAGCACGAGGAGCGCGCCACGCAGGAAAGCCATTCCGGGAGGCTATCGGGGCGCTACTCACCGTCGTCGTCGTTCCGGTGGAGTGTGACGCGGCTCCAGTCGCGGGACGACCGGCGTGCCCGGTCGAGGACAGGCGCCCGGGAGCCCCGCCGGCGGCTGCCCGGCGCCCGACCGATCAGTCGTGAACTCCGCGCGGCAAGGGCCGCCGCCTACCGGAGACGCTGGTCACCACCACCCGGCCACCCTCGGCTCCGCCCTGCCCCGAAGGGCCCCTCGGGCGGGGTTCCGAACGCGCTCAGCCCAGCTGGCCGGAGCGCACCACGTCGACGAAGGCGTCGAAAGCACCCCGTCCCACCACGATCGCGCCCCCACCACGGTTCTTCGTGTCCCGAATCCCCACCACCCCCAACTCCACCGACGACCCCACCTCGACACAGTTGGATTGCACGCCACTGTGCGTGCTCCTCCGCCACGTCTCGAACATGGTCACTCCTTCGCTGCCGCCGCGAATGTGGTCAGGTAGTCCCGGATGAGGTTCGACGATTCCGCCGGGCCGAGGCTCGCGGACATGACAGTAGCCGTGGCGATCTCGTAAGCCGAGACATCCGCTTCGGCGAAGACGAACAGCCCGGACCGCAGGTGCTCAAGGTGGACCACCGGGCGTGGGCCGGTGGACATCGGCACCCAGGAACCGTTCAGTGCGATGCTCGGGTTTCCCGTCGGCAGCACTCGCACGGTAGTTCTCTCCCGGCCCGCTACTTCGAGGATCGCCCGCAGCTGGTTTGCCATGACGTCGCTGCCGCCAACAGGGCGCGCCAGGACACCCTCGTCCAGGACGGCGATGAAGTCCAGTTAACCGAGCACCAGTTGCCTCGCCTGCCTGATGCGCACCCACTTCTCGACCTCGGTAGGCGCCACCCCACCGAGCCGCATGATCTCGCGGGTGTAGGCCGGGTTCTGGAGCAGCCCAGGCACGAGCATCATGGACACGTCAGTGATGCGACCGCTCTGACGAGCTGCCTCTCGCTCGAACTCGACGAGCGTGTCGAGTTGCTTGGGCCTGTCGTGGCCTCGCTCGAGCCAGACGTGGAACGGCGGTCGACCTCCACCTGCCAGGTCGAGCTGGATCACAGCCGCACCAGGGTCGTCCTGCGCCTGGGCTCCACCAGGGCGGGAAGCATCGGGCTCGCACGTGACGAGGCCCGTCGACTGGCGACGGCGCTGCGCACGGGTACCGCGACGCGCCTCCCCGTCGCACACGAGATGAGCCCCCGCTGCTCCCTCGTCGTGACACCGGAGGAGGGCATTTCGGGGACGATGTGTCGCCTGCTCCCCGCCTCCGCCGGAGTCGCGGACTGGACGACCCGGTTCGACATCGACGCTGCTCAGCGGATCGCGACCCTCCTCACGGAGGGAGTCGCTCTGTTGCGCCTCAGCACCCCCCACGCCCATTCGGCCGTGAGTACCGCACCACCCGATCTCGACCGGCCGCGCCCCTGAGGGTCGCGGCATCACAGGGCCACGGTCGCCACGAACCCTGCGATCTCACCTCCTCGCCTTCTCTCGGACCGCCCCGAAGTGGGCTTCTCCGCCGCCCCGCCCCTCCCTCCCGACAGCTCTGGAGATTCCGATGCACCACACCACTCCCCCACCGCCCAGGTCCCATGACACGGACTGGCGGATCACCGTGGCCGCCGACCTCGTCCAAGCCGGCTCCATGACGGCCATCACGTGCCGGTTGGAGATCGACCCGCTCCGGCTGCTGGCCCTCACCCTGCACACGACCACCATCGCCCTCGCGCCGTCCCAGGCCCGGACACTCGCGGAGCTCATCACCGACGCCCGGTCGGGCACGGTCGTCGGACTGACAGCGGAAAAGTGTCTGGTCACCCACCTGAACCGCGTGCCGGGGGGCAAGCTGGTCCGGCCGGGGGCAGGAGGGGACGGTGACCTCGTCGCGCTGGACACCCTCGACACCGAGCACCCGGTCGCGCTCCTCCTCGCGCGGATCGACGCGAACGAGCTGGCTCACGGCCTGCTCGAAGGTTGCTCAACCCTGGACGGCCTGGACTGGCGAACCATCCACCCACCCCAGGTATCCGCATCCCACGGCGACCACGAGACGACGTGACGATGTGACGATGTGACGATGTGACGACGCACCCCTAGCGGGACCTCCCCGAGGCAGCACTGGGACTCACCGCGTCCCACTACGCCAGCGGTACCCGCACCACATTCCCGTCGCGTCGTGGAGACAGGAAACGGACGGCCAGTCGGACCGCCTTCAACCCCACGTCCCATCGGTCTCGAACGCGGGAGGAGGCGACCCGAAGGGACCACCAACGCCCGGACCGCGACGTTGACGAGGACGTCGTACAGCGACACCACCCGGACCGTCGGGAATGCCACCGGGCACACATCCGAGGAGGACGGAGACGTTCCCACCACCAGGGTGATCGCGGGCGATGGCGCGCAGGTTCGCGAACCGAAGGGGCAGCAGGGCGCCCAACGGGACGAACAGCAGTACGTCACCGGCCCCGGCGACGTCCTTCGCCTTCGGCGACCAGCTGCCGCCACCCTCCCAGGCGGCGGGGGCGGCGGGCCGCTCACGGGCGATGAGGGGTCAGCCCACCTCGCTGTCCAGGGGACGGAGGAGGGCGTGCAGCTCGGGCAGCACGATCCGGTCCGCGTCCAGCCAGTCCAGTCCGTCCAGTTCCTCCCCGGACACCCAGCGCAGCCCCTGGTGCTCCACGGCGGTGGGCTCCGCCGAGCCCTCGGCCAGCACCGCCTCGTACAGCCGGAGGACGGACCCGCCGGGCAGCGGGAGATCCGGTCCGACCCGGTCGAGCACGGTCACCTCCGCGCCCAGCTCCTCCGCGCACTCCCGGCGCAGGGCGTCCCAGTCGGTCTCGCCGCTCTCCACCCGCCCGCCCGGGAGCTCCCAACGTCCCGCGACCTCGACGGGGAACGAACGCCGCTGGGTGAGCAACCGACCGTCCCGCACGATCGCGGCACCCACCACCCGCCGGGCCGCCCCGAGTTCCCGCGCCCGGTCCCGGAGCGCCCGTTCCCGAGCCCCCAACACCCGCAGCGCCACCCGCCGGCCGATCAGGACGTCGACGAGCCGGCCCAGCGGCCCGAACCGCGTCGTCCACGACACCTCGTCGGTGACGAGGACCCCGGCCCCGGTGGGAGCGAGGGTGACCTGGTGCTCGAGCCGCTCGAAGAACGGCCCGGGCCGCGAGCGGGAGCGGAAGCCGCTCGCACCCACCTCGGTGAGGACCGTGCGCAGCGGGATCCACACCCCGGGCAGCACCCGGACGTGGAAGGAGATCGACTCGTCCGCTCCCAGCAGCCCGGGGCCGTCGACGGCCCGCATCCGCACCCCGGCGGCCGGGTCGTCCACGAACTGCCGGCGGTCGCGGAGGGCGGCGGCCACGGTCTCGGGTTCGGCGTCCACCAACGCGGTGGTTCTCAACACGGGCATCCGTCGATGGTGCCGGTGCCTGGGAGGACGCGGACGGCGGGTCGGGCTCTCCGGGTGGTCGCGGACGCTGGGACGCGGCCTCACGGCGCCCGCTCCGGCCTGGCCGGCCGGGCTACCGGTTCCGAGTCGAAGCGGTAGGAGCCGGAACGGCCTTCATGCTCGTGGGCCCCGCGCCTCCGCAGGTGCGGACGACGCGGATGCGGCGGTCCTCCTCCCACCGGCGCTCCCCCACCGGCACCCCAGGTCGGTCACTTCTCGGTCGGGTGCGCCGGCCACACCACCTCGAACCGCGCACCGCCCTCCGGGGACACCCCGGCCCGCACCCAGCCGCCCCGTCTGGCCACCAGCTCCGCGACCAGGGCGAGACCGAGCCCGGTGCCGCCCTCCTGCCTGGCCCGGCCGGTGTCGACCCGGTAGAAGCGGTCGAACACCCGGGCCCGGTGCTCCTCGGGGATGCCGGGGCCGTCGTCGTCGACGACCAACCTGACGTGCCGCCCGGCTGGCAGCACCGTGACCCGGACCAGGACACGGGTGTGCCGCACGGCGTTCGACACCAGGTTCGTGAGCACCCGGTCCACCTCGACCGGGTCGGCGGCCGCCAGCGCTGGCACCGGCGCGTAGCAGAGCACCACCCGGGGTGGGCGGGGACGTGCCGCCCCCCGGTGCCCGCCCCGGTCCGGCTGTCCCGCGACGACCGCCTCGCCGGTACCGTCGTCGACCCCGCCGGCGGTGGATCGCTCGTCCACTCCAGCAGCGGGCCACTCGTCGAGTTCGGCGAGGAGCCGGAACGACTCCTCGGCCTCGTCCGGAGCGGGTGGAGGTCCCCCCGCGAGCTCGACGGCACCGGCCGCCGGGCCGTCGCCGGCGTGGTGGGACGCGGCGCCCGAGTCGGTCCGAGGGGGAGCCGGCGATCCGGGGGCGGGGACATGCGGTTCGCCGCCGGGCCGGGACGCGGAGGCGTCGGCGGGCCCGCCCGCACCGGGCTCGGGCCTGGCCGCCGGCCCCTGCTGGTCGAGCCGGTGCCGCCGCGCCACCTGCCGGGCGAGTTCGGCGACGTCGACGGGCACCGGCTCCCGGTACTCGCCAGCGTCGGACCTCGCCAACGACAGCATGTCCTCCAACAGGGCGGTGAGCCGGTTGGACTCCGTGACGACCTCGGCCAACACCTCCTGAGCGTCGTCGGGGTCGGGGTAGGCGAGCGCGACCTCCGCCTGCGCGCGGATCGAGGTCACCGGGGACCGCAGCTCGTGGGCGGCGTCGCCGGTGAACCGGCGCAACCGCGCCACCGCCTCGTCGCGGCGGGCCAGCAGCCCGTTGAACTCCTCGGCGAGGGTCCGCAGTTCGTCCCTGGCCTCGGGCACCGGGAGGCGACCGCCCGGTGCCAACCCGAGCGCGGCACGGCGGACCCGGTCGACCGAGCGGAGGGAGCCGCGCACGGCGCCCCAGGTCACCAGCCCCACCACCAGCACCCCGACCCCGGAGCACAGCAGCAGCACGAGCAGGCCGACCCGGCGCATCTCGCCGTAGCCGGCGAGTTCGACCTCCGCCACCACCAGCCGTTGGGACCCGTCCGGCTGGCTGGTGACCATGCCGACGGCCCGGGACACCGTGCCGTACCCGCCCCGGGTGACGAACCGCCCGGTGCGCAGCGCCTCCAGTTCCGGCTCGGACAACCCCAGCACGGGTTGACCGTCCCGGGGGGCGCCCGCCGTGTCGAGCACGCGCACGGCGGGTCGGTTCAGGGCCGGCGGCACCGAAGGGGGCGGTTGCCCCTCGGAGACGGCGCTGACCGCGCTCACCAGGGAGCGGCGCAACTCGTCGTCGGCGGAACCCGTCACCATCCGGTCGGCCAGGGCGATGACCACGGTGGACAACGCCGCCATCAACACCAGGGTGGCGGCCGCGGTGACCAGGGAGATCCTCGCCCACAGGGACCGGCGCGACCACCAGCCACCGACCGGCCCCCTCACCGGCGGCCCGGCTCCCCGCCCGGCGCCGCCGGGGCCAGCGAGGTGTCGGCCAGCTCGGGGCCGCTGATCAGGTAACCGTGCCCGCGCACCGTGCGCAGCAGGTGCCCGGCGCCGACCGCCCGCAACTTCCGGCGCACGTAGCCCAGGTACACCTCGACGACGTTGCGGGTGGCGGCGGCCTCGTCGCCCCACACCTCGGCCAGCAGCTCGTCCTTCCCGACGACCGCCCCGGCCCGGCCCATCAGGACCCGCAGCACCGCGTACTCCCGTGGGCTGAGCCCCACCTCGGCGCCCCGCCACGTGACGCCGCGCACGGCGGTGTCCAACACCAGTTCGTCGAGCCGGTACACCACGCCCTCCCGCGCGCCCAGCGACTCGGCCCGCCGCAGCACGGCACGCAGCTGGGCCAGCAACACCACGAACGAGAACGGCTTGACCAGGTATCCGTCGGCCCCCAGGTCGAGCCCGTCCGCCTGGTCCACCTCCCCGTCCTTCGCGGACACCAGCAGCACCGGGGTGGTGATCCCCCTGCGCCGCAGCTCGGCGAGCACCCGGTAACCGGAGAGGCCGGGCATCATGATGTCGAGCAGGATCGCGTCGAACGCCCCCGTCAGCGCCAGGCGCAACGCGTCCGGTCCCGCCTGGGCGAGCACCACGTCCATGCCCTCCGCGCTGAGGCCCCGGTTCAGGGCCCGCCGCACTCCGGCCTCGTCATCGGCCACCAACACCCTGGGTTTCACGCGTCCAGCATGCCGGTTCCCCCCAGCGGCACCGCCCCTGCTCTCAGCGGGCTCTCAGCAAGGCCGGTGACCAGCGCCGACGGCGGGCTCAGGCGCCGGTGCCCGCCGCTACCGGCCGCGGTTCTCAGCGGTGTCTCAGCCAGCGTCGCCCATCGTGGGAGCAGCGGAACCCGAGGCTGGTTCCCTGGGAGGAGACTGAACGACATGGAGAAGCGGAAGCTGACGGTGGCCGGCGCGGTCGCCGGCACCGTCCTGGGCGCCGGCGGGCTGGTGTGGCTGGGCGTCCCGGCGGGCGCGAGCCAGTCGCCGGCGCTGCCGGAGGTGAGCGCGGAGGACCTGATCGAGTCCGTCCTGACGGTCCAGCCGCAGGCGCTCGGGGGAACGGTCCAGGTCGAGAACGACCTGGGGCTCCCGTCCATCCCCGGGCTCGAACTCCCGGCCGGGGTCGGCGCGGGGACGAGCAGCGCGCAGGTGTGGTCGGACGGCGGGGAACGCTTCCGGCTGGCGGTGCGCCACAGGGGAGGTGAGGACGTCCTCGTCGGCGACGGGCGGAACATCTGGTCCTGGAACTCGGAGGAACGCACCGCCACCCGAGACGACGTCGGCGGCGCCGACCGCGCCACCGAGGGCCACCCGGAGCTGGCGGAGAGCGACCCGGCGTCGGTGGCGGCCGAACTCACCGCCCTGCTACGGGAGGACAGCGGCGTCGCGGTGGACGGTACCGCCGAGGTCGCCGGTCGCGCCGCGTACGAACTGGTCCTCGCCCCGTCCCCGGAACAGCGCAGCCTGGTGCGGGAGGTGCGGATCGCCGTCGACGGCGACACCCGCATGCCACTGCGGGTGTCGGTGCTGGCCAACGGCACGGAGACCCCCGCGTTCCAGGTGGGGTTCACCGAACTCGACCTGGGTGAGCAGGACGAGTCCCTGTTCGAGTTCGACCCGCCGGCCGGCTCGCTCGTCGAGGAGCGGGACGCGGAGGCGCCGGCGGAGGACGCCCCGCACGCGCTGCCGGAGGGTGTGGACCCGGCGGAGGTGACGCCCACCCTGCACGGCGCCGGCTGGGAGAGCGTCGTCATCGCCCAGTCCCCGGTCGGGCTGTCCCCCGATGACCTCCGGGACACCCTCGACGGGATCGACACCGACGAGTGGGACGAGGACGAGCTGGCGGGGATGAACCCCGCCGACCTGCTGGACCAGGTCGGTGAGCGGGTGACCGGCGAGTGGGGCGAGGGCTACCTCGTCGAGACCAGACTGCTGACCGTGCTGCTCGTCGAGGACGGACGGGTCGCCGCCGGCGCGGTGCCCGCCCAGGTCCTGACCGAGGCGTTGGCGGCCCAGCGGTGAGGACGCGTGACGCGGTGGTGGCGGAGGGATCCGCCACCACCCCCTCCCAGGACGCGCCCGGTGCGCCGGTCGAGTACGCGGCCCGCACCCGGGGCCTGCGCAAGGTCTACGGCGGAACGGTGGCGGTGGACGGCGTCGACCTCGACGTGCCCGCCGGATCGGTGCTCGGCATGTTGGGCCCGAACGGTTCGGGCAAGACCACCACCATCCGCATGCTGCTCGGGTTGACGACACCCACCTCGGGTTCCGTCGAGCTCCTCGGCCGGCCGCTGCCCGAACGGGCCGGTGACGTGTTGCCCGCCGTGGGGGCGATGGTCGAGGGCCCGGGCTTCTACCCGTTCCTGTCCGGTCGGGACAACCTGCTGCGCTTCGCCGCGATGGAACCGCTGCTCCCGAGCGGCTCCGTGCGGGTCGCCGTCGCCGACGCCCTGGAGCGGGTGGGGCTGGCCGACGCCGCCCGGCGGCGGTACCGCGGCTACTCGCTGGGCATGAAGCAACGGTTGGGGCTGGCCGCCGCGCTCCTCGTGCCCCGCAGGCTGGTGGTGCTGGACGAGCCCACCAACGGCCTGGACCCGGCCGGGACCCGGGAGATCCGCCGGATGATCGGTGAGCTGCGGGGGTCGGGGACCACGGTCATCGTCTCCTCCCACCTGCTCGCCGAGATCGAGGCGGTGTGCACCCACGTGGCGGTGCTCAGCCGGGGGAGCCTGCTGGCCCAGGGTGACCTGGCCACCTTGCTGGAGGCGGGCGGGCCGGCCCTGCTCGTCACCACCCCGGACCGCGACGCCGCCGTGACGGCCCTGCTCGCCGAGGGCGTGTCGGCACGGCGCTCGTCCGAAGGGGTCCGCGTCGAACTCACCGGCACCTCCGCGCCGCGCGTGGTCGCCGCGCTCGTCAGGTCCGACGTCGAGGTGCACGAGGTCCGCCGCGAACGTGCCGGCCTGGAGGACTTCTTCACCCAGCTCACCGAGGGCGTGAGCGCGACAACCGAGGGAGAGGGCCCGTGACCGCGCTGGACACCGACCCGGAACGCACCACCACCGGCTTCGCCCCCGACCCGGCTCTGGGAGGCGCATCGTCCGGGCGGACCGCCGCCCCCCTGCTCCGGGTGCTGTTGTCGGAGATCACCTGGGTGCTGCGCCGCCCCCGCACCCTGGTCATGATCGGGTTGATCGCCCTCATCCCGGTGCTGGTCGGGGTGGGCATCGCGTTGTCGGGCGACGGCATGAGCGGCGGCATCACCGCCCTGCTGTCCGGCAACGGCCTCCTCCTCCCGGTGGCGTCGATGGGGATGCTGCTGATGATGGCGCTACCCGTCGCCGCCTCCTTCACCGCCGCGGACGCCTTCGCCGGGGAGTCCGCGCACGGCACCCTGCGGGCGCTGCTGCTCGCCCCGATCAGCCGGCCCCGGCTGATCCTGGTGAAGTCCCTCGGCGTCCTGTCCGCGATCACCGCCACGATCGTGGTGACGACGCTGGTGGCGATCGTCGCCGGGCTGCTGCTGCTCGGCGGGAGCGGTTTCCTGACGGTGTCCGGTACGACGCTGCCGTTCGGCGTCGGCCTGGGCAGGGTGGCGCTCATCGCCGGGTACGTGGTGCTCCAGCTGGCCGCGTTCGCCTCCCTGGCGCTGGCGCTGTCGGCGTGCACGGAACACCCGTTGCTGTCCCTGGTGGGCGCGATGGGGGCGCTGATCACCTTCCAGATCGTCGGCCTGATCCCCGCGCTGGACTTCCTCACCCCCTACCTGCTCACCACCGGGTGGCAGGAGGCGCTCATCGAACCGCTGCGGGACCCGATGGCACTGGACGTGATGGCCGAGTCGTCGGCGCGGGCCCTGTGCTACCTGCTGATCGGCCTCTCGCTGACCACGCTGCGGGTGGTCACGAAGGACTCGTGACCACCGGACCGGACCAGGGGCCGCCCTGGCACGCCGGGGCGGGGGGAGGACGCGATCGGTCCAGCCGCGCGGGCGGGGAGGGCGCCCCGGCCCGCCCCTCGGCACCGGTTCCGCGCGCCACGGCGCCTCAACCGGCCAGCACGGCCACCGCGTCCGGGTCGAGGGTGAGCCGGACCCGCTCCCCCACCTCCGGCACCCCGGCGAAGGGCGTGCTGGCCTGCACCTCTCCCACGTCGGCGACCCGCACCAGGAGGCGGACGTGGTCACGCTGGTGCACCCGCCGCAGGACCTCGCCGCTGGCCTCCACGTCGGTCCCGCCGCCCCGGTCGGCTCGGGTGACCCGCACCGCCGAGGCCCGCAGTCCCAGCCGGACCGCGCCGTCGGGCACGTCACCGGGCACCCTGACCCGACCGAGGACCGACTCGGCCCAGCCGTCGCGCACCGTGGCCGACACCAGTCGGGAACAGCCGAGGAACCGGGCCACCCGCTCGTCCGCCGGGCGCCGCCACACCCGCTCCGGACCGTCGACCTGGCGGATCTGGCCCTCGGACATCACCGCCACCTGGTCGGCGAGGGTGAACGCCTCGTCGTGGTCGTGCGTCACGACCAGCGCGGTGGTCCCGGTCTCGGTGAGCACCCTGGCCAGGTCGACCGCCAGCTGGTCCCGCAGCTCGCGGTCCAGCGCGGACAGCGGTTCGTCCAGCAGCAACAAGCGGGGGCGGGGCGCGAGCGCCCTGGCCAGGGCCACCCGCTGCTGCTCACCCCCGGACAACTGGGTCACCCGCCGCCGCTCGTAGCCGGCCAGGCCCACCAGCTCCAGCAGCTCGGCGACCCGCGCGTCCCGGACCGCCCGGTCGGCGCCGGCCATTCGGAGACCGAACGCGACGTTGCCGGCGACGGTCCGGTGGGGGAAGAGCTGGCCGTCCTGGAACACCAACCCGAAGGCACGGCGGTGCACCGGCGTCCCGGCCAGGTCCACGCCGTCCCAGCACACCCGCCCCCGCGCCACCGCCTCCAACCCGGCCACCGCGCGGAGCAGGGTCGACTTGCCGCAGCCGGACGGCCCCAGCAACGCCAGGACCCCGCCGTCCGGCACCGACAGGTCGACCGACCGGACCGCCAGCACCTCGCCGTAGCGGACCGTGAGACCGCGAACCGTGAGCGTCACGACACCCCACCTTCCTCCCGTCCACGGGACCCAGCCCCCGCCAGCGGCGACGACGCGGCCCCACCGGCCCCGCCCACCACCAGGGGTCCCATCAGAACTCCCCGACCGTGTCGGAGCGGACCCTGATGCGTTCCACCACCGCCACCACCAGCGCGGTCACCACCAGCAGCATCGTGCAGGCCGCGTAGGCGGCGACCGCGTTCAGCTCGCCGGGCCGCGAGATCAGGCGGCTGATCGCCACCGGAAGCGTCATGGTCTCCGGCCGCACCAGGAAACTCGTCGCCCCGAACTCGCCAAGGGCGATGACGAAACCGAAGCCCGCCGCCGTGACCAGCGAACGAGCCGACATGGGCAGGTCCACCGCCAACCAGACCCGCACCGGACCGGCCCCGAGCGTCGCCGCCGCCTGCCGGAGCCGGTCGTCCACCGACCGCAACACCGGCAGCACGATCCTGATCACCAACGGGGTGATCACCAGCGCCTGGACGAACGGGACCAGGACCGGCGAGTCCCGCAACCCGCTGGGCAGGGCCGACAGGGTCACCAGGTACCCGAAGCCGACGGTGACGGCCGACACGCCCAGGGGCAGCATCATCAGCGTGTCCAGCAACTGGGTGGCCCCGGCCCGCCTCGTCCTGGCCAGCACCACCGCCGCCAAGCCGCCCAGGACCATCGCCAGCACCGTCGCGTCGGCCGCCGCGCGCACCGAGTTCAGGGCGGCCTCGACGACGGAGATCCGGAGCACCCCGCCCTCGCCGCCTCCCGTGAGCGCGCGGTAGCCGTCCAACCCGAAGCCGGACGAGGTGGTCAGCGACCGCAGGACCACGGCGACCAGCGGGACGAGCAGCCCCACCAGCACGGCACCGGCGGCGGCCAACACCACCCAGTCCCCGCCGGTGGGGGGCCGGGTCGTCTCCGCGCTCGACCGCAACGCCAACGCGCCCTCCCGACGGCGACGCGCCGCCGCCCCCACCGCGAGGGCCGCGACGACGGCCGCCAGCTGGAGCAGGGACAGCGCGGCGGCCCCGGGGAGGTCCAGCAGGTTCACGGTGCGCAGGTAGATCTCGGTTTCCAGGGTGCGGTACCTGGCCCCACCGATGACGAGGACCACTCCGAAGCTGGTGGCGCAGAACAGGAACACGACGGCGGCGGCCGAACCCAGGGCCGGGCGCAACGCCGGCAGGGTCACCGAGGTGAACGCGCGCCACCGGGAGGCGCCCAACGCCCTGGCCGCGTCCTCGGCCCGGCGGTCCAGGTGTGACCACAGCCCACCCACCGTGCGGACCACCACGGCCACGTTGAAGAACGCGTTCGCCAACACGATCGCGGCCAGGCTGCCGTCCCCGAACAACGCGCGGAACGCCAACCCCACCACCACGGTGGGGAGGACGAAGGGCACCGTCACCAGGACACGCAGCAGGCCCCTGCCCGGCACCGCCAGTCGAGCCGTGACGTAGGCCAGGGGCAGGCCGGCGAGGACCGCCAACGCGGTGGCCGCGGCGGCCTGCCCCAGGGTGAACCCGACGAGCTGCCAGGTCTGCGCCCTGGCGAGCATGTCGGACACACCGCCCTCGCC
The DNA here is from genome assembly GCF_000429185.2 of Actinoalloteichus caeruleus DSM 43889. GTDB lineage: Bacteria > Actinomycetota > Actinomycetes > Mycobacteriales > Pseudonocardiaceae > Actinoalloteichus_B > Actinoalloteichus_B caeruleus. The sequence continues at coordinate 3,373,638 of NZ_AUBJ02000001.1, forward strand.
GAACCCCCGGGCGATGATCGCGAGCACCGGCCACGCGAAGAAGAGGACCAGGAACGCCAGCGGCACGACCGCCAGCACCACCAACCCGACCCGCCGCCGGGTCGACGCCGACACGCTCGTGCCCGTCGGGCGGCGCTCCCGGGAGACGCGGCTCATCCCAGGACCAGGTCCCGCCACTCCGAGACCCACTCGTCCCGGTTGCCCTCGACCTCGTCCGCTGGGAGGGTCACCGACTCCTCGGGCAGCGGCGCGGCCTCCCGCCAGGCCTCGGGCAGCTCGACGTCCGCGCGCACGGGGTAGACGTACATGTACTCGGCCAGCTGCGCCTGGAACGGCTCGGACAGCAGGAAGTCCACGACCGCGCGGGCGTCCTCCGGCCTGTCGGTCCCCGCGAGCACGCCCGCGTACTCGACCTGCTGGTAGCAGGTGTCCAGCAGCGCCTCCGTCCTCGGCGTCCCGTCCGCACCGATCTCGGCGGCCGGCGAGGACGCGTAGGACACCACGATCGGCCTGGGGCCGTTCCCGGACGATCCGGAGAAGTCCTGGGTGTAGGCCTCGGTCCACCCCCCGGTGACCCGCACCCCGTTGTCCCGGAGGCCGGTCCAGTAGTCCCGCCAGCCGTCCTCCCCGGCGTGGGCGATGGTGGCCAGCAGGAACGCCAGCCCCGGCGAGGACGTCGCCGGGTCCTGCACGACCAGGAGGTCGCGGTAGGCGGGGTCCAGCAGGTCGTCGAGACCGGTGGGAGCCGGTACGTCGGACTCGGCGAACCACTCCCGGTCGATGTTCAGGCACACGTCGCCGACGTCGATCGCGGTCAACGCGTCCGAGTCGGCCACCCGGTAGTCGTCGGCGCCCCGCTCGGCGCGCGGGCTCCGGTAGTCCTCGAACACGCCCTCCGCCAGTGCCCGCCCGGCGAAGGTGGAGTCCACGCCGAAGGCGACGTCGCCGATCGGGTTGTCCCTGCTCAGCACCAGCGAGTTCGTCAGTTCACCGGCGTCGCCGCTCTGCCGGATGTCGAGGTCGATGCCGGACTCGCGTTCGAAGGCGGCGACGACCTCCTCGTCGTAGGAGAAGGAGTCGTGGGTCACCAGCACGACCGACCGGGAGTCGTCGGACCCGTCGTCGGAGCCGCCCCCCACGACGCTGCACCCGGCGGTGAGGCCCACGGCGGTCACCAGACCGACCGCCAGGCCGCGCTGGCGGAACCGATCGGCGCGCGTGGAGAACGCACCCGCTGGACTGGTGACTCCGGACATTCGACCCTCCCGTGACGTGGGCCGGGCGTGGGCCGCCGTCCACCCGTCACGCGGGGCCTCCCTGCGCCGGCATGATCCGGATCAGGTGGCGGGGGAACCGGGTCCTCCCGCTGGACGGTCGAGGGCTTCGTCGTGGTCCGCTGGCGGACCACGCCCTCCTCTCAGCCCGGCGCACCGGACTCCCGTGGCGGCATTCACCCTACGCCGACGCCGGAGGGGACCCGGGCACCCGGTCCGGGTAACGGCCCTTCGTCCGGTGGGCGGCCGGCCGCCGCGTCCGTTCGGCGCGGCCGGGGGCGTGGCCGCGCCGTCCCACCAGGAGATGCCCCACCTCGTTCCCGGTCCCCGGTGTCCGGCTCCCAGTCGCACGGCGGTGCACCCGGCCGAGCCAGCCCTCCGGGCCCCGTTCCGATCGACCGCCGATGCCGGTCGCCCCGACCTGGTCCCCGGGTCAGCACACGCCGCCGCACACCGACGCGTGCCACGCCGAGGGCGATGCCCGATCCGGGTCCGGCCGCACCGAGTCCGCCGGCGCATCCCGCCCGGTCCCACCATGTTGGACGGGCACCCGCGCCCCTGCCCGCGACGCCACCGACGAACTAGCCTGACCGCCGGATCGGGCCCCGAACCGGGAGGACGTCGTCGTCCGGCCCGAGACCCCGCGCCCCGCCGGGGTGGGCACCGGCCCGCCCCGGCCGACGACGAGGCGGGCGTCCCGGCACGACGCCCACACCGACCCCGTCGCCGTGGCCCGACGAACCCGCACCTCCGCGATGGAGACACCGACATGAGCGCGACACCAGCCGACACCGGGGAACCCGAGACCGGCGCCGGGCACCCGTCAGCCCACCGCCTCGGGGGTCCGCTCGTCGCCCCGACCTCGCACATCCGACCGGCGCCCCCCGAAGCTCCCCCGGTCCGCACCGCTCCCGTGGTGGTCGCCGGCCTCCTCGCGCTCGCCCTGAGCTGGCACGTCTGGCTCGCGCACGGCGCCCAGCAGGCCACGCTCCTCGTCATCGGCCTGGGGCTCGGCGTCACCCTGTTCCACTCCCGGTTCGGTTTCACCTCCGCGTGGCGGCAGCTCGTCTCGGTCGGCAACGGTTCCGGCCTCCGGGCGCACGCCCTGCTCATCGGCACCACCGCGACCCTGGTGACCCTGCTCATCGGCACCGGGACCGGCCTGTTCGGCACCACCCCCTCCGCCGCCGCCGGGGACATCGGTCTGCCCCTGTTCCTCGGGGCGTTCCTGTTCGGGCTGGGCATGCAGCTGGGTGGCGCCTGCGCCTCCGGCACCCTCTTCGCCGTCGGCTCCGGGCAGTCGACCATCGTCCTCACCCTGGGCGGGTTCGTGGCCGGCTCGGTCCTCTACACCTGGCAGTACGGCTGGTTCGACTCGCTGCCCACCGTGCCCGGCGCGCTGCTGTCCGACCACGTCGGCTGGTTCGGTTCCTGGCTGGTCACCCTGACCGCGCTCGGGCTGGTCGTCCTCGTCAGCGTCGCGGTGCAACGCCGCCGCGACCCGCCCCCGGTCGGTGCCGTTCCCACCGCGCGCGGCGCCGCCCGCGTCCTGCGCGGCTCCTGGCCGATGCTCGTCGGAGCCGTCGTCCTCGCTGTCCTCGCGGCGGCGGTCCTGCTCGTCTCCGGCGGCACCTGGGGCGTGACCAACGCCTTCGGGTTGTGGGGCGCGAAGCTGCTCCAGGTGCTGGGCGCGCAGCCCGAGCAGTGGGCGTTCTGGCAGGAGCCCGGCAACGCGGAGATGCTGGCCTCCCCCGTCCTGGCCCACAAGAACAGCCTGACCAACATCGGCATCATGGTCGGCGCGGCCATCGCCGCCGGCGCCGCCGGGGCGTGGCGCCTCCACCGCCACATCCCGTGGCGCACGGCGCTGGCGGCGGTGCTGGGCGGTGTGATCATGGGTGTCGGGGCCCGCCTCGCGAGTGGCTGCAACATCGGCGCCTACCTCGGTGGGATCTCCACCGGGAGCGTCTCCGGCTGGCTGTGGGCGGTCGCCGCGCTCGTGGGCACCTGGGTGGGGCTGCGACTGCGGCCCCTGTTCGGCCTGGCCAACCCCCGGCCGAGCGACGGGGCGTGCTGAGCAGCGGCGCCCGCACGGCCCGGCGCACGGCGACCGGGCACGACCCGACCCCGCGCCCCGGGACGGCCTCCCCGCTCGGACGCCTCCCGCCTCCGAGCGGGCAGCGCGGGGGGAACGGCCGGGTGCGCCCGACGCCGAGAACCCCCACCATGGACGCATGACCGATCTGCTGACCTCGGACCAGATCGCCACCGCCCTTGGCACGCTCCCCGACTGGCGCCGGGAGGGCAGCGCACTGGTCCGCACCGTCGAACTGGCCGGCTTCCCCTCGGCGATCGCCGTCGTGAACCGGGTCGCGGAGATCGCGGAGAACGACAACCACCACCCGGACATCGACATCCGGTACGCCACGCTCACCTTCCGGTTGTCCACCCACGTGGCCGGCGGGATCACCGCCTCGGACGTCACCCTCGCCGAGGAGATCGACGAGGTGCTGAGGGTGATGGCCGGCTGACCGCCCGAGCACGACCCCGGGCGCCGGGCGCGGCCCGTCAGCCCTCCGCGTTCTCCACGCTCGCGGACTCGGCCCGCCCACTCCGCCGGCCCAGCCGGTTCTGCGGCTTCAGCACCGAACTCACCCGGCCCCGCAGCACCCGGGTCCGCAACCAGATGTCGTTGGCCTGCCCGGACCCGGGCGGGAGGGGCGGGACGGGTGGCACCTTGGGGGCCGCCCGGGCCCCGGCCGCCACCGCCAGCAGGGTGAGCAGCGCCGCCACCGGGTACGCCCAGCCGAGAGCGGCCAGCGGCCACGGCCGCGAGAAGTCGACCTTCCCGGGTTCCAGGGCCTGCAACTGGTGGACGAGGTAGGACGTCATCAGCAAGGTCCACAACACCGTCGTCGAGGCCAGGAGCGGGCGGGCGCGCATCGGGTGGCACACCAGCCACACCAACGCCGGCACCACCCACACCCATTCGTGGCTCCACGCGGCCGGGGCGATCAACAGCCCGAGGAGCTGGACCGTCACCACCGCGCCCAGCACGTCACCCTTGCGGATCGTCGCGTACAACGCCCGACCGGCCAGGACCGCGGTCACCACGGCCGCGAGCAGCCAGGGCCAGGAAGTCCCGACGTCGTAGCCGAGCGTCCGCGACAAGGCACCCCGCAGCGACTGGTTGTCGACCGAAGCGACCGGGTCGATCCGCTCCCCCCTGCCGGCGATCGTCGTCCAGAACTGGCTGGACTGCTGCGCCGACACGAAGAACCCGATACCGATGGTGGCGAGGAAGGCGCCGAACGCCCACGCCGCCGCCGTGAACCGCCGCGTCGCGAGGAAGTACATCCCCGCGACGGCGGCCCCGAGCTTGATACCGGCGGCCAACCCGACGCCGACCCCCCCGAGCACCCGGCGCCCCGTGGTGACCGCCGTGACGAGCACCGCGGCCAACGGCAGGCTGAGGTGTCCCTCCACCAGGCTCGTCCGCACCGGTTCCAACCACAGCACGAGCGCGGTGGCGACCAGGGCCCGTCGACGCCACGTCAGCCACGCCGACGCCCCGATCACGCCACCGGGAGCGCGGGACATCGCGAAGACACGCATGGCCCGCGACACGATCCACCACAGGCAGACGAGGGACACGCCCTGCCAGACGAGCCGGAGCACCCCCCACGGGACGACCGCGAGCGGCAACAGGAGCACGGCGGCGAACGGGGGCGCCGTGAACGGGGTGGTGAACGCGGCGATGTCCGGGTTCCACGAGGTGAACTCGTAGAGATCCCCACTGATCAACTGCGGAGCGTTGCCCCGCAGGCTCTGCAGGCTCGGCAACTGGGTCTGGTCGAGCAGCAGGCTGGCGGCGACGTGCAGGACCAGGGAGACCAGGAGGAACAGGGGCGCGTACCGCAGCAACCTGGACTCAACCGCGCGAAGATCCACCGTTCCCTCTCCACCACGACCGCTGCGCGCGGTCACGTCACCGGCTCAACCTGTCGTCGCCGCGCGACACAGTGTAAGAGCCGGGAGCAAGGCCCGTTGCCACCACGGGCACCCGTTGTCAGCCACTGCACAGGGAAGCAACCCGGGGCGCCCCACCACGTCGCCCCGCCCGCACGAGGACGTCCGAGACGGAGCGCGCCGGCCCGGCTCCGGCCCCCACCCGGTCACCGCGAGGACCATCCGGTCCAGCGCCGCGCGAGACACCCGCCAGGACGCCGTCCGTGGTGGCCCCACGAGAACCCGCCCCAGGCGTCGGCCCCTCCTACGATCCACGGGTGCGGATCGGACTGAGCGACGAGCAACTCACCCTGGTGTCCACCTGGTTCCCCGGCTTCGAGGTGGTCACCGACCACAGCTGGGGACTCGTCGACACCACCGTCCTCCACCTGCGCGCCGACTCCGGCGACATCGTGGTCAAGGCCGCCGGCCCGGCCAACCACCACATCACCAGGGAGATCGTCGCGCACCGGCGCTGGACCGGCCCGTGGCTGGCCACCGCCAGCGTCAACCGCCTCCTGCACGCGGACGCGGAGCTGAACGTGCTGGCCCTGAGCCACCTGCCGGGTGGGCTCGTCCTCGACGACCCCCATGCCGTCGCCGACCCCGACACCTACCGGCAGGCCGGCGCGCTGCTCGCCGCGTTCCACCACCAACACCGCGTCGTCTCCGAGACCCACGAGGCGGAAGCGGACGCCAAGGCGCTGGCCTGGCTGGACCGCGAACACCGCGTCGACCCGGCGACCGTCGTGGCACTCCGCGCCGCCATCGCCACCCACGAGCACCAGCCGGTCGAACTGGTCCCGACGCACGGCGACTGGCACCCCCGCAACTGGCTGCTGCACGAAGGAGTGGTCAGCGTCATCGACCTCGGTCGCGCCGCGCCGCGACCCGCGTGGACCGACCTCGCCCGGCTGGCCCGCCAGGAGTGGCAGGGCGCCGAGCACCTCGAACGCGCCTTCCTGGCCGGGTACGGCGAGGACCCGCGCGAGCCCGCGCCGTGGCGGGCGACCCTGTTGCGGGAGGCGGTCGGTACGGCCGTCTGGGCCTACCAGGTGGGGGACGAGCAGTTCGAACGGCAGGGGCACCGGATGATCCGCCAGGCACTCGACCTGTACTGATCTTCCCCGGCGAGCAGCGTTCCGGGCACCGCCGGAACCCACGGGCGGCGGGGGCCGTGCGCGGCAGCGACCGGTGAGGCACGCGAGTCGGAGTTCGCGAAGCTCGCGACGGAGAACCCCACGCTCCTGGACCTGACGAATACGAGGAAGCACCAGCCGGAGAACCCAACGTCACGCACTCGGCTGGGAAAGCCTTCGAACCCCTTGGTTGATCTGATTCACGAGGGCCAGAACAGGCGCGTGCTCCGGACAAACCCCCGGAGTGGAGAACGGGATCACCCCCCACGCCACGTCAACGGGCGCGCCACCCCCGGTCGCCACCGGGCTGCCGGACACCGATCGCCCGGACGAGCTGACCGACGCGGCGGTGTACCAGTTCCTCAGGGGGAACCGCGCCAGAGGACCATGGCGTGCGGCGCGGTGCCCGGATCACGGGCCAGGAGAGCCCGCCCCGGCTCGCGTCCTCCCTGGGATCGCCGCCCCAGGTGTCACACCTCGACGACGCCGCCCGAGGCTGCCTGGACACATCTCCCCCAGTCACGCAGCGCGGTCCCCACCATCCGTGGCTGTTCGAGATGAACGTTGTGGCCGGCGCCATCGAGCGCGAGGTACGTCGCACGCGGGTAGTGGGTGAGAAGCGCGAACTGGTCCTCATACCCGACTACGTGGTCCTGGCGACCTGTGAGGATCAAGGTCGGTCCCTGGAACGTGCCCGCGGTGTCCGGCGACGCCCTGAGGAAGTAGCGCTGCGAGAGCCTGCCCATCGCATCAGGGTCAGCGGCGCGGATGCCGGGGAGTGCGTGGACGCGGAACGCGTCCCAGGACTCCTGCGTCTGCCGGGCCGCGACGCTCGTGAACTCCTCGGCGTCGGCGGGCGGCAACGACCGCAGAAGGTCCTGATCGCGGACGACGAGGGACCGCTCCGGTCGAACGCGCCGCGATGGGGCTGGGTCGACCACTGGAGCGATGAGCGCGAGACCCAGGACCTGGTCGGGGAACCGGGTGACGACATGACGAGCGAGAAGGCCGCCCAGCGAACTGCCCAGCAGGGCGAACGGCTCGTCGCCGACGAGTTCGTGGACCGTCTCCACCAGCCAGTCCGCGAGTTCTGGGAGACCGCCCGCCGCATCCAGCGGCGGTGTCAGGCCGAACCCCGGAAGATCGAGGTAGATGCGCTCCCAGGAGCCCGAGGCGGCCAGGTCGTCGTCGAGCGGGAGCAGCAGCCGGTGGTCGACGCCGTTGCCGTGAACGGCAACGAGGGGGAGTCCCTGCCCCTTGCGTACGACGTTCGGCTGGACCCTCACTTCTTGCCGCCGCCGGAGGTGTTCCCGTGACGGAACTCGACGACGTCGCCGTCGGCCATCACGTAGTCCTTGCCCTCCATCCGGACCTTGCCGGCGGAACGGGCGGTGGCCATCGAGCCGGCCTCGACGAGGTCGTCGAAGGAGACGACCTCGGCCTTGATGAAGCTGCGCTCGAAGTCGGTGTGGATGACGCCGGCCGCCTGGGGAGCGGTCGCTCCCCGTCGGATGGTCCAGGCCCTGGCCTCCTTCGGGCCGGCGGTCAGGTAGGTCTGGAGTCCGAGCGTGTGGAACCCGGCACGGGCCAGGGCGTGCAGGCCCGGCTCGTGCTGGCCGATGGTCTCCAGCAGCTCCCGCGCCGACTCCTCGTCCAGCTCGATCAGTTCGGACTCGACCTTGGCGTCGAGGAACACCGCGTCGGCGGGCGCGACCAGCTCCCGCAGCTCGGCCATCCGGTCCTCGCTGGTCAGCACGCCCTCGTCGGCGTTGAAGACGTAGAGGAACGGCTTCAACGTGAGCAGGTTCAGCTCACGCAGCTCGTCGGTGTCCAGCTCGGCCCGCGCGGAGAACAACGTCCGCCCGGAGTCGAGGATCTCCTTGGCCGCCTCGGCGGCGGCCAGGGCCGGGCGACGGTCCTTGTGGGTCCGCGCCTCCTTCTCCAGCCGGGGCAGCGCGCGCTCCATCGTCTGGAGGTCCGCGAGGATCAGTTCCGTGTTGATCGTCTCGATGTCGCTGCCCGGGTCGACGCGGTCGTCGACGTGCACCACGTCCGGGTCGTCGAACACGCGGATGACCTGGCAGATCGCGTTGGCCTCCCGGATGTTGGCGAGGAACTGGTTTCCCAGGCCCGCCCCTTCGGAGGCGCCCTTGACGATGCCGGCGATGTCGACGAACGACACCGTGGCCGGCACGGTGCGCTGCGAGGAGAAGATCTCCGCGAGCTTGTCCAACCTGGTGTCGGGCAACGGCACCACACCCACGTTCGGCTCGATGGTGGCGAACGGGTAGTTCGCCGCGAGCACCTCGTTGCGGGTCAGCGCGTTGAACAGGGTGGATTTACCGACGTTCGGCAGGCCGACGATGCCAAGGGTGAGACTCACGACGGGCCAGTGTACGGACCACGGGTGGCGTGGCCGCGCGGGGCGGCGGGAGGGGCCGTTCCCCCCGGTGAGCGCCCACGCCGGCCTGGTCCCGGCTGGCCTCCTGACCCCGGTTGGACCGGCGATGTCGTGGGCACCGGGGCGAGCGGCGCGTTCGACGCGGGCCGCACCGCGACCGGACGTCGGGTCGCGGGTCAGCAGCCCTCCGGTTCGAGCGACGAACCCTCCCTGCCCCGGCGCACCCGGATCCGGCTGGGGATGCGCTGCCGGAGTTCCTCGACGTGGGAGACGAGGCCGACGACCCGGCCGTCGGCGCGGAGGTCGTCGAGGGTGTTCATCACGAGGTCCAGCGTCTCGGCGTCGAGGGTGCCGAAGCCCTCGTCGATGAACAGCGTGTCGAGCAGCGCTCCGCCCGTCTCGGCGGCCACCACGTCAGCGAGCCCGAGCGCCAGGGCCAGCGAGGCCAGGAAGGACTCGCCGCCGGACAGCGTCTTCGCCGAGCGCACCTGCCCCGAGTAGTCGTCCAGCACGTCGAGCCACAGCCCGCCTCGGGTCCCCCTGCTGCCACCCGCGTCGGAGTGGACGAAGGAGAACCGGCCCTGGCTCATCCGGGAGAGCCGTCCGGTGGCCGCGATCGCCACCTCCTCCAGGCGAGCGGCGAGCACGTAGGACCGCAGGGACATGCGGCGGCTGTTCTGCCCCTGCCCGTTCACCACGTCGGTCAGGGCGTCGAGTTCGTCGAAGGCCGCCCGGACGGGGGCGAGAGCGGCGTCCGCCCTCGCCCACTCCGCGCCCAGCTCGGCCAGTTCCCGACCGATACGGGCGGCGTCCCTGGTGCCGGCGACCGCGTCGTCGGCGGCGCGCTGGTGGTGTTCCGCCTCCTCGCGGGCGGCGGTGAGGTCGGGAGCCTCGTCGGGGAGCTCGGCGGCCTGGACGTCCGCCAACCCAGCCCGGACACCCGCCTCCCGCCGGTCGAAGTCCTCGATCGCCGACTCGAGGGCGGCGAACTCCGCGTCGTCGAGGGCCGCGCCCAGCGCGGCCGGCACCGAGGGGAAACCAGCCCCGGCGGCGGCCAGCTCCACCGCGGAGGTGGCCTCGGATGCCCGGTCCGTCGCGCTGGCCCGTTCGGCGGCGGCGTCGGCGAGCGTGGAGAGGGAGCCCGCGAGCCCGAGCAGGTGAGCCCGGCGTTCGTCAACGCCGGCGAACCCGGCCCGGGCGGCGAGCAGGCGCTCGTCGCGGTCACGCACCACCTCGCGCAGGGCGTCGTGCTCGGCTCTCGTGGCGGCCAGCGCCGCCTCCAGGAGGGTGCGGCGGCCGTGCAGCGCGGCCTGTTCCGCCTCCAACCGGTCCGCCAGGCGTTCCCGGTCCGCCTGTTCCGAGACGACGGACTCCGCCTTGTTCTCCTCGGACTCCACCCCCGCCAGCTCCTCGGCGAGGGCGGGCTCCGTCCACTCCCCGAGGCGCTCCCGCAACCGCCGCACCTCGGCGTCGGCGTCCCGGACGGCGGCGATGGCGACCTGCCGCGCGGCGCCGGTGCGCTCCTCCTGGCTGGTGGCCCGTAGCTCCTCGTCCTCGGTGACCGGATCGGCCCGCGCCTCGGCGGGGGCGGGGTGGTCGGTGCTGCCGCAGACGGCGCACGGCTCACCTCCGACGAGGCCGGTGGCGAGTTCCGCCGCCATCCCCGCGAGCCGGCGTTGGCGGACGTCCAGCAGGTCCTGACGGGCCGCCTGGTGGGCGTCGACCCGCTGCCGGAGGAGGTCCTCGGCGGCACGGAGCGCGTCGTCCGCCCCGGGGAGCCCCCGGGCGTCGGCGAGGAGCCCGGCGAGTTCCCGTCGGCGCAGGCGGAGGCCGTCGAGCCGGGCCGAGGCCGATCGTGCTTCCTCGACGCCGACGCGGGCCTCGGCGAGTTCCGCCGGGAGGAGCGCGGACCGGTCGGCGAGCTCGGCCAGCTGGTCCTCCTCGACCCTGACCTTTCCCGCGAGCTCGGCCAGGCGCCGGGTGTCGGAGAGCTGCCTCGCCTCCTCGGACACGAGGGGGGCGAGCGTGCCGGCCTCCTCCCTGGCCCGGTCGGCGGCGGTGCGCGGATCGTCGCCACCCTCGGGCGACCACCCGTGGGGCACCGCCTCGGCCAGTGCGGCCGCCTCGTCCCGCCTCGCCAGGTCCAGGGCCGCTTCGAGCCGAACCCGGTGTTGTTCGGCGGAGGACACGGGGGCCGCCGCGCGGGCGGCGGCACGGCGGCGGTGCCAGTCGTCGCGGTCGCCCCGACCCTCCTCCAGGGACCGCCAGCTCGCCTGGAGCTCGTCCCGCCGCTGGCAGGCCTCCGCGAGGGCACGTGCCCGCGCGAGGGCCTCGGTCGCCTCGTCCCGCAGGACGACCGCCCGCCGCTCGGCCTCCCGCGCCTCGCTCTCGCGGGCGCGCGCATCCCTCCGGAGCGCGGCGAGCCACTCGGACACCGGCTGCTCCCCGGGTGGGTCGGCGGCCGCGGTCTGGCGGATCCGGGTGACCACCTCGTGCACCTGGCCGGCGGCCTCGTCCAGGTGCTGGCGGGCGACCCTGCGGCGTTCCCGGAACCAGCGCTCGACGTCCGCGAACCGCTCGGTGCCGAACAGCCTTTCCAGCAGCTTCTCCCGGTCGGCGGTGTCGGCTCTGAGGAACCGGGCGAACTCGCCCTGCGGCAGGAGGACGACCTGGAAGAACTGCTGGTGGGTCATGCCGAGCAGCCGCTGGACGGTCCGCCCGACCTCGTCCGCCCGGGTCAACCCCTCGGGAACCCCCTGGCCTCCGGGGTGGTCGAGCCAGGTCAGGGACACCGATCCCCGCTGGAGCGTCGTGCCCGCGCCGCGTCGTTTGCGGCGGGTGTACTCCGGGGTGCGCACGAGCCGGAGGCGGTGGCCCTGCACCGTGAGTTCCAGGCGGACCTCGGTCGTGGTGGTGGCCGGGCTGGTGTCGCAGCGGAGGCGTTTCGCCTCGCCCCGCGCCCCGGGCACCGTGCCGAAGAGCGCGAAGGCCACCGCGTCGAGCAACGTGGTCTTGCCCGCGCCGGTGTCGCCGTAGAGCAGGAACAGACCATCGGCCCCGACGGCGTCGAAGTCGACGTCGACCCGACCCGGATAGGGGCCGAAGGCGGTGACGGCCAGTCGGTGCAGCCTCATGCGGACTCCCGTGCTCCCGCCGTCTCGGTCAGGGCCTCATCGATCAGCGCCGCCTCGGAGGCGGATGGCGCGGAGCCCCGGCAGTGCTCGACGAACGACGCGGTGATCTCGCGGTCGTCACGGCCCCGGACGGCCGAGGAGTAGTTCAGCCGGCTCCGTGCCAGGCCGCCCTCCGGCCGCCACTCGAGGTGCACGGCGTGGGGGAAGCGGCGCTGGAGGCGGCGCATCGCGTCGAGCGGCCGGACCCGGTCGGTGAGCGTGACGGAGAGGTAGTGCTCCTCCAGGTCGTGGAGCCCCGGGTCGGCGAGCAGGTCCTCGATCCCCCCGGAGATCGTGGCCAAGGCTCGGGGCACCGGCAGCGCGTACGACCGCACCCCGGCCAGCCCGTCGGCGTCGAGGTCGACGATCCAGACGGACTTGCGGTGCGCGGTCTCGGAGAAGGAGTAGGCGAGCGGGCTGCCCGAGTAGCGCAGGTGGTCGGCGAGGACCTGAGGCCCGTGGAGGTGGCCCAGTGCGACGTAGTCGACGCCGTCGAAGACGGAGCCGGGGACCTGTTCGACGCCGCCGACGCTGATCGGCCGCTCGGACTCGCTGGCCTGCCCGCCCGTGACGAAGGCGTGGGCGAGGACCACCGTCCGGGTGCTCGGTGGCAGCCGCGCGACAGCGCCCCGGACGCGGTCCATCGCCTCGCTCAGCACGGCGGTGTGTCCTCGGTGGCCGGTGCCGGCCAGGCCGAGGTGGTGCCGGGCCGGGTCCGGGTCGAGGTAGGGGATGCCGAAGCAGGCGACGGGACCGTGGGCGTCGGTGAGCACCACGGGCTCGTGGAGCCGCGAGATCCTCGCGAGGACGTGCAGCCCGCCGACCGCCGCGAAGTCGGCGAATGCGCCGAGCCGTGACGCGGAGTCGTGGTTGCCGGGGATCACCACGAGGGTCGCGCCGGCGGCCCGCAGGGCGGCGAGGACCCGGTGGCACACCTCGACTGCCTCCCCGGAGGGAACGGCGCGGTCGTAGAGGTCGCCGGCGACGACCACCACGTCGACGCCCTCGTCGGCCACCAGCTCGGCGAGACCCGTGAGCACGCGCTCCTGCTCGGGCAGCCTGTCCCGGCCGTGGAAGGTACGGCCGATGTGCCAGTCCGAGGTGTGCAGGAGGCGCATGGCACCACGCTAGGACCTCGGGGGCCATCGGTGTCACGCGACCACCCGAAAGCACTCGAACGTGTGTTCGAGTGCGGAATGGGAGGACTCCGGGCAGGAGTTGCGCCATGATCGGAGTCGGGGCACGGCCGTCCACGGGGGACACGGCGAGCGGACGCCCACCCGTCCGAGATGGACGCACGGCCCCACCGAGCACGAACACCCGCGACCCCCGGTACACGCACTCAGGACGGGAGCACCCGTGACATCGGTCGTCATCACCACCGCCGCGGTCGTGGTCGCCGCCCTCCTGGTCGGCGCGCTCATCCTCGGCTGGCGGCTCTACGCGGACGCCGTGCGCAGGACGGACGCCGCGCTGGCCATGGTGGAGGCCGAGCGCGACCGGGCAGCCGAACACCAGGCCGCGCTGCGCCGCTATGAGGTGACCTTCGCCTCCACCAGCGGGCGAGGCGAACTGGGCGAGAGCGTCCTCATCGAGACGGCGAGATCGCTCGGCCTCCGGGAGGGTCCGCACTTCTCACTGCAGACCGACCTCGCGGGGGGTGGGGCGGCACGCCCCGACATGGTGCTGGCGGTGGGTGACGACCGCCGCGTCCCGGTCGACTCCAAGGCCAGCCTCGCGAGCTGGATCGAGGCCGTCGAGGCGGACGACCCCACCCGGCGGGCGGACGCCCTGCGGGTGCACGCGCGCAACATCCGAGCGAGGGCACTGGAGCTCGCGGGGAAGGAGTACCAGCGGTGGGCGGACGCCATCTACGGCGTGGTGATGTTCGTCCCCTCCGACGCGGCGGTGGTCGCGGCACTGGACACCGACCCCCACCTGCTCAGGTGGTTGCTGGAACGGCGGGTCTTCCTGTGCGGGCCGACCGGGTTCGGGGTGGTGGCCTCGGCGGCCCTGTTCGCCTCCACCCAACGCACGCTGGCGGCCGACATGGAACAGGTCCGCCGCCAGTCGGCCGCCGCGTACCGGGCGGCCAGCGGTGCCGTCGACGCCGTCAACCTCTCCAGCACGCACCTCCAGCGCTTCCTGTCGGCGCGGCGGCGTGAACTCGACGCGTTGGAGGGATTCCGGAACGCCGTGGAACCACTGCGGGAGACGGCGGCCAGCCCGAGTTCGATCGCGGAGGTCAGGAGGGACGAGAACGGCGTCGCGATGCCGGGTTCGACGGACCAACCTGCCCTGGCCGAGGCGCACGACGCGCGGACGGACCGCTATTCGACGGTGGTCAACCCGGACTCATCGACCATTGCGGGCAGCGAGGCCAGGTGAGCGGGATGTGAGTTCACGATGGCTCACTAACAAGCAGCCGGTGACCGATTACGGTGGACGGGTGACAGCCGCCCGTGACCGCGAACGCGCGCGCGACTCAGAGCCCGAAGTCGCTGCCGTGCCATGGGATGAACGCGCCGCCTTCGGAACCACTCGCGGGCTTCCGTGGTGGGCGGCCCTGCTGCTCGCAGCGGGCCTGACCGGTATCGGACTCTTCCTCGACATCGAAGTGATGTCGGGAGGTCCCGGTGTCCTGCTGTGGGCCGGATACATCCTCGGCTGCCTACTGGCGGTCGCTCTGGTGCGTCGCAGAAACCTGTTTGGTCCCACCGTGCAGCCGCCGCTCATCCTGGCGGTGGTCATGCCCCTGGTGATTTGGCTCACGGGTGGGACGGGTGGCGCCGGCCTCGCCGCGATGGCCTTCTCGCTGGGGTGGCCCCTCATCAACGGCTTCCCACTGATGGCGGTGACCTCGGCCCTGACGGTGGGAGCGGGATTCGCCCGGTACTTCCTGCTCCAGCGGCGGCCGCCGAAGACGGACCCGGACGCGGAGGCGCCGGGGACCACGAAGAAGGCACGGCCCGATTCCACGGCCCGCAAGTCCACGAAGGACGAGGCCACGAGCTCCGAACGATCCGCACGCGCCGCTCGGGGCAAGGCGGGCAGGCCCGCGGGCCGGGAGGGCACGTCCGCCGGCCGGGGCCGCGAGAAGGGCGGAACGCCCAGGAGCGGAGGAGGACGGTCCGGGGCGGCGGGGAAGACCGCCGGCTCGTCCCGCCGGTCCGGACGCGACGCCGACTCGGCCGATCGACCCCGCCCCCGGCCGAGGAAGGGGGCGGAGGGGCGGAGCTCGGAGGGACGACGCCGGCCGCCCCGGCCTCGGGACGAGGACCTGGACTGAGCGTGCGCGGCCGCCGAGGCTGAGCACGAGCGCCCCACCGTCGCGAACGGTCGGTGGGGCCGGAAGTGCCCCTCCCGCGAGCAGGGCTGCGCGGCTCCACGCCTTCCCCCGTCGGGGTCGGTGACCCGGCTCCGCGCCGCGTGCGTGGGAGCCGTGGAGCCGCCGCCACCCCACGAGGCGGCGCCAGCGGCGGCGATGCGGCCGGTGACCCAACGCGGAGGAGAACCCTGTCCAGGGCGGACCACGACGGGCTCGGACGACGGGCACGGCCCCGGACAACCGCGGCCCGCGGAGGGCGCTCCGATGGCAGTGGATTCGGCAACGGCGGCGGGGACTCCGTTCGGGGAGAGCGGCCGCGCCAACGCCACGGGCTGGGGAGTCCGGACGTGACCGAGGACGCCGCTTCGTCGGATCGTCACCGCCACCCAGTCCGGTTCAGGACCGTCCCCATCGCTCCTCCTGGCAGGATCCGGAGGGTGCGCCTCCGCGTTCCAGGAGGTGGCGTCCCGAGCTGGTGCTCCCTTCCCGGCGTCGCTGCCCTCCTGGGCCTGGGCCGGCCCCCGGGACTGCCGGTTCGACGGGGCCGGGCGGCGGGGCCGGGCGACGGGGCCGGGCGGCGGGGTGGGTCCGCTTCCGGTGTGATCCGGGTGTTCGTCGTGGGTATCGGGCGAGTCCGGTACCACGCACCCGTCGCGACGCGTCCGAGGTCGAGGCGTCCTCTCGGGTGTGAGGCCGTCCTCGGGGGTGAGGCGTCCGTGCCGGCCAAGTGGTGGCGACGAGCGTCGCGCGTGTACGACGAGGTCTGGGGTGTGGCCCGCCCGGTTCCGGCTGGCGGGCGTGGAGCGGGCGTCCCCACGCGGCGAACGGGTCCGGTGCCGGCGCTCAGGAGTCGCGCGGGGGAGGCTCGCGGACCGGGTCGGGGCGTCCACGTCCGGCGCCGGCGGCACGCCCGTGCTGCCGCCCGCGAGGTGAGCGGCACGCGCGCGGCCGCATCCGGCCGGGCCGGCACCGGCTCGAGCCGCGCCCCCGGGTGACGGTCCCGGACCACCTCGGCCCACCGTCCTCCGGCCTGCCCCTGGCGCGCGGCCTGCCCCTGGCGCGCGGCCTGCTTCTGGCGCGCGGCGAGCCCCAGGCGGCGCGGTCCGCGCCCTCCCGGCGAGGCGGCACCGGCAGCCGCTCAGCTCCCCGCGAGCCGCGACCCCCTGTCCGCCGCCCCAGTCGAGCTGGAACGGAGTTCACCACGGTGCTGAGGGTGTGGTCAGCGGACGTCGGACATCGCCTTGCGCAGCTCCCGGGGCAGCGCGAACGCGACCTTCTCGTTCGCGGTGGTGACCTCGTCGACCTGCTCCCAGCCCCGGTCCGCCAGGTACCGCAGGACCTCCATGACGAGGATGTCCGGCACGGAGGCGCCACTGGTGACGCCGACGGTCTCGACTCCCTCCAACCAGGACGGGTCGATCTCGTCGGCGAAGTCGATCAGGTGGGAGTCCTTCGCCCCGGCTCCGAGGGCGACCTCGACCAACCGCTTGGAGTTCGAGGAGTTCTGGGATCCGACGACGAGCACCAGGTCGCACTCGGGAGCCATCGCCTTGACCGCGACCTGCCGGTTCTGGGTGGCGTAGCAGATGTCGTCGGAAGGCGGGTCCTGGAGCTGCGGGAACCGGTCCTTGAGCTGCTCGACGCGTTCCATCGTCTCGTCGACGCTGAGCGTCGTCTGCGAGAGCCAGATCACCTTGTTCGGGTCCCGTACCTCGACCTTGTCGACGTCCTCGGCCCGGTCGACCAGCTGCACGTGCTCGGGCGCCTCACCCGCCGTGCCCTCGACCTCCTCGTGCCCCTCGTGCCCGATCAGCAGGATGTCGTAGTCGTCCCGGGCGAACCGGCGGGCCTCCTGGTGGACCTTGGTCACCAGTGGGCAGGTGGCGTCGATGGTGCGGAGCTGGCGTTCCCGGGCGCTCTCGTGCACGGCGGGCGACACACCGTGCGCGGAGAACACCACGAGGGCACCCTCGGGCACCTCGTCGGTCTCGTCGACGAAGATGGCTCCCCGCTTCTCCAGCGTCCGCACCACGTACTTGTTGTGCACGATCTCCTTGCGGACGTAGACGGGGGCGCCATAGGTTTCCAGCGCCTTCTCCACCGTCACCACCGCCCGGTCCACTCCCGCGCAGTATCCGCGCGGATTGGCGAGCAGCACACGCTTGCGGGGGGCGTCGCTGGCCGGGGTCGCCTCGTCCTGGGGGGCGGCGTTCTCGTCGGCCGGGAGCTGGGCACTCATGCCTCCCACCCTACGGCCGTCGGGCGGCGGGTGTTCCGCCCTGGGGGCACCACCCCACTCCCGGCCGGCCGCCGCAGGGGTCGTGCCGCCGCGCTCGGCTCCCCACCGACCCGGCACCTGCCGTGGAACCACCCGCGTTCGGCCGACCGACGCCGGGGGCCCGCCGCCGTGTTCCTGGGCGGGGACCGGCACTGGCGGAGAGGGGTGGGCGCTCCCCGGATCCGGGGCGCGACCGGTCCCGAAACGGCTGGTCCCCGCGAGGAGAAGTGCGGGCCGGCGGTGCCCTCCGGCAGGCTAGGGGTATGAAACCGCTGCCGTTGCCCCTGCGGATCGCCGCCGGAGTGGCCGTCACCGCCGCCGAACAGGCCCGCAAACTCCCCGAGCACCTCGTCGGTCTGCCCATCACCGTCGCGAGCCAGGCGCTCCAGCTCTCGATGCGGGTCCAGCAGGGCATCACCGAGCTGGCGGTCAGGGGCGACCAGGCCCTGGCCGGGCTGCGCGACAGTCCGGCGCAGGCCGAGTGGGCCACGTTCGACGAGGACGAGGTCGGTAGCGCGGACGGCGCGGGTGACGAACGCGGGACCGGCGGACGGGGCGGCGCGGCGGAACCCTCGACCGGCGGAGCCGGGGCCACCGGGGACGCCCCCACCGAAAAAATGGTGGCCGACCGGACGAGTGAGGTGCGGACCGGGGGCGAGGGGGCGCGAACCGGGACCGGACGGCGGCGGCCGTCGCGGTCCGGTGGTGCGGGGGACGAGGAGCGTCACACCCGCTCGTCCCGCCCGGCCGACGACGGTCCGACGGCGCACCGCCCGCCACGTTCGCGACGCCAGGAGGCCGGCACCGGCCGTTCCGCGACAGGCGGTCGGGGATCGGCCGGCTCCGCTGGCGGCGGGTCCGGCACCCGCGCCGAGGCCCCGAAGGCGTTGCCCGAGTACCCGGACCTCAGCCTGCCGCAGCTGCGCGGCCACCTGCGCGGCCTCTCCGCCGCCGATCTGAGCGCGCTGCTGGAGTACGAGCAGGGCCAGTCCGCCCGACCGGAGTACGTCCGGATGCTGGCCAACCGCCTCAGGACGGTGACCGGCGAGTGAGTTCCACAGCCCGCCCGGTCGGCCGACGGGCGACCTCCCGGCCCGGCCCCAGCCACCGCACTGGCCGCCGACCACTCGCCCCCACCTCGTGCCCCGTCGACGATCGGGGCGGTTCCCGGACTGGGGGCGCGACGTGAGCGGCGCCACCACTCCGGAGGAGCCGTGGCCGGTGCGCACCGTCGCCCGGAAGATCGCCGAGTGGATCAACCGCCTCGGTTCGGTGTGGGTGGAGGGCCAGGTGACCCAGCTGTCGGCCCGGCCCGGCACCGGGACCGCGTTCATCACCCTCCGGGATCCCTCGGCCGAGGTGTCGCTGAGCCTGACCTGCCCGATGGGTGTCCTCCGGTCCGTCGACCCGCCGCTGACCGACGGTGCCCGGGTGGTGGTGCACGGCAAACCGTCCGTCTACCTGGCTCGTGGGTCGTTGAGCCTGCGGGTGGACGAGATCCGGGCGGTGGGGATCGGGGAGCTGCTGGCGAGGATCGAGCGGCTGCGCCGCCTGCTGGCCGCGGAGGGGTTGTTCTCCTCCGCGCGCAAGCGGAGGCCGCCGTTCCTGCCGAACCGGGTCGGGCTGATCACCGGCCGCGGTTCGGCCGCCGAGCACGACGTGCTGACCAACGCCTCGGCCCGCTGGCCGGCGGTGCGCTTCCGGGTGGAGAACGTCGCGGTGCAGGGAGCGCAGGCGGTGCCCGGCATCCTCGGCGCCCTGCGCGCCCTGGACGCCGACCCGGAGGTGGACGTGATCGTGCTGGCGCGGGGTGGCGGCAGCGTCGAGGACCTGCTGCCGTTCTCCGACGAGGCGCTGTGCCGGGCGGTGGCCGCCTGCGGCACGCCGGTGGTGAGCGCGATCGGTCACGAGCCCGACACACCGCTGGTCGACCACGTGGCGGACGTCCGGTGCTCCACGCCCACGGCCGCCGGGCGGCACCTGGTGCCGGATGTCACGGAGGAGACGCGGAAGGTCCTCGTATTGCGGGACCGGGCGCGGCGTGCCCTGCACGGCTGGGTCGACCGGGAACGGCGCCTGTTGGACTCGGTCCGGACCCGTCCGGCGCTGGCTGACCCGCACCAGTGGCTGGCATATCGAGGCCAGGAAGTGGCAACATTACGCGAGCGTGGCCTGCGTGCGGTTGTCACGGAGTTGAACACGGAGGAAACCGGTCTGCGATCGGTACGGTCCCGGTTGACGACTCTCGGACCCGCCGCGACGCTGGCCCGTGGGTACGCGGTTGTGCAGCACGTCGACGAGGACGGGACCCCACGGGTGCTCACCTCCGTCACCGACGCCCAGCCGGGCACGCGACTCCGCGTCCGGGTGGCCGACGGTGCGGTGCGCGCTGTCGTATCCGACCAGACCCCTCGTGGTGACCGGAGGTAGTGGTGCCCTTCCCGGCGCGCGAACCCACCTTTCTCCCGCTCACCGTAGCCGCGGCGAGAACGGCTGCGGACAGTCTGAACGAACCTCCGACCAGGTCGAGCGCCAGGGTGGTGTGGCGGCGGGCCGAGGAGGCGAACCTGGCCGCGGCGGACTGCTGGGCGAGCCTGCTCGCGGGATGCCACTCGCCGGCTCGGCGCGGCCTGGCGCCGAGGTTGCTGGCGTTGTCCGAGGCCACCTCGACCTACGCGGGTCGCCAGTGGTGGATGTCCACGGGCTCGGTCCACCGCCGGCGGGTGACCGACGCCGAGCTCCGCATCGTCGACGCCGTCCGCGAGGGAGACGGAGCGGAGTTCGCCGAGGCGTTCGTCGGCTACGACCAGGCGGTGGCGACGGTCGTCGTCGCCGTCCAGACACGACTGGGAAGTCCGACCGGGTGAGTGACGAACTGAGCGCGGCACGCGAACCGCTGCACCGACCGTCCGGAGAGCCGGGGAGCCCCCCGGAGGGCGACCCGAGCCTGGAACCGGGCGAGGACCTGGCCGTTCTCGGCTACGAGGAGGCGCGGGACGAGCTCACGACGGTGGTCCGCGCCCTGGAGGCCGGTGGGCTGTCGCTAGAGCGGTCGCTGGAGTTGTGGGAGCGCGGGGAGGCGCTGGCCAGGGTCTGCGAACGTCATCTGGAGGGCGCGCGGGAGCGGGTCGACCGGGCGCTCGCCTCGGTCGAGGACACCGACCCGCCACGCTGACCGGCGCGGCGGCCGGGGCAGGCGCGTCCCGGCCTGGTTCGGCTGGTCGTTGCGAGTCCCCCGCCGCGCGGGGGTCCGCCAGCCGTGGCCCCGTGGCTCGCCGTGGCTCCCGACCAGGACCCCGGGTCGCCGGGCTGGGGACGGCTGGGGCGACCGGTGGAACCGTGGCTCGGGCCCCGAGCCGCTGACGTGACGATCTCCCGAGGTGGGGGTGTCGCGGCGGGAGCGGGCCTGGGATGTCCGCGCGCCTCGCACCTGGGTCGTCGGTGCGGTTCTCCGGCTGGTGACCCAGGCCGGTGCTCCTTCCGGGGGTGGGGCCGAGGAGGAAGCCGGCCGGTGCCGGTCGATGGTGGCACCGCTCGTCCCCGCTGCCCGAGGGGCGCCCGCTCCGCGACCACCCGTCGGCTGGCCGGAGGTCCACCTGGGGCACGGGTCGCGTTCTGGTGGCCGCGTGCCCGGCCCCCCGGTGGGAGGCCTGACCCGCCGGTCTCCCTCCCCGTGTGCCCACGGGCGGTTCCCGCGATCCGGCGGGCCGTCCTGGCCCCGATCGGCGGGGAGTCGCGGTGGTTCCGGCGCGCGGCGAGGTACGGCCGTGGCGGGAACGGTCGGCCGCCGGTGGTGGTGCCGCTCAGCCGCCGTCGGTGGCGGTTCCGGCGCCCGGTTCCACCAGGTCACCCGCCACGGTCGCCTCGGCGAGTTCCCGGAACTCCGGTTCGTCGGCACTGCCGGTGAGCAGCACGCGCTGGCCGTCGAGTTCGGTGGTCCAGGCCTCCTCGTCGCGCTGGGCGGCGTAGCGGACCCAGGTGAGTCCCGCGGCCTCCACGGTGCCGAGCCCCGCCGGGTCCACCCCGGTCTCGAAGGCGACGAGCTCCGCCTCCTCGGCGTCGGACTGTGACAGCCGGAGGTAGCGGCCGTCCGGGGTCAGGTAGCCGACGCGGAGGGCGGTGGCCACCGTTCCCCGGTCGCCCAGCTGGCTGACCCGCACGTTGTTCACCCGCCAGTCCTCGCTCAGGTCGGGTTCGCGCACGGCGAGGTCGACTGAGCCGACCGCCCGCCGGAGGTCGCCGTCCGGGTCCGACCGGGCACCGACGTCGGGGTCGACGCTCGGCCCACCGGGGCTGAAGCTGCACATGCCGACCAGGCCCGTCAGGGCCAACAGGACCAGCAGCAGGGGCAGCATCGAGAGCAGCAGGTCACGGGTGGACTGCTGTGCCCTGCTCTTGGGGGCCGGCGGGCCCGTTCTGGGGTCGGTGGAGTTCTCGGCCACCCGGCCATCCTCGCAAGCCGTGCCGAAGTGGCGGACAGCCCGGGGGCCGAGCGGCGGCGGTGGGCCCTGGTCACCGCAGGTGACCGGGACCGGACACGGCCCCACCACGGCACGACCTGGCGGAGGGCCGTCCACCGCGCGACCACCCACACCCTGTGGAGTTCCATCATCAGAGTGAGGTTTCGGGCCTCTGCGTGGAAGCCCGCTTTCGCGGTCCACTCGTCAAGCAGCTACTTTCACTCAATAGAGTCGAATAGCGAGACAGGGTTCCTCACTATTCGTGGCAGGCGCGTGGGACGTACCGAACGCGCTCTTCGCCGTCATCAGCCTGAGATCGGGAAGGACTCTTCGTTGAGTGCAACCACGCCCTCGGAGGCAGCCCCCTTAGCCAAGCCGGCGGCTCCGACCGGCAAGGACGGGCGTCGGCGGAACTACAGCATCGACTTCATGCGGGTCGTTCTGTTCTCCTGCGTCGTCATGGTGCACGCGGTGGGCACCATCAACTACGGCCCAGACATCGACCGGCAGATGGCCGGGCTCTCGATGCTGATGCACTACACCCGCTACGGGTTCGTGTTCATCACCGTCTTCGTCCTGTTCCTCGGCTACTACCACCGGGACACGAAGGCCACCACCTTCTGGCGGCGCCGCTTCGGACTCGTGGTGCTGCCCTACCTGCTGTGGTCGATCATCTACTCCGTCTGGGAACCCCTCGTCCGCAGCGCGGACCCCTGGCCGGGCTGGCAGGCGGTCGCCTACGACACGGTCCTGCAGATCGTCAAGGGCGACGCGAAGTACCACCTGTACTTCCTGTTGATCTCCATGCAGATCTACCTGCTGTTCCCCGCGCTCCGCTGGCTGGTGAGGAAGACCACCGGCCACCACGGCAAGCTGCTGTGCGGGGCGATCGCCATCC
The DNA here is from genome assembly GCF_000429185.2 of Actinoalloteichus caeruleus DSM 43889. Taxonomy (GTDB): domain Bacteria; phylum Actinomycetota; class Actinomycetes; order Mycobacteriales; family Pseudonocardiaceae; genus Actinoalloteichus_B; species Actinoalloteichus_B caeruleus. The sequence goes on from NZ_AUBJ02000001.1 coordinate 3,396,597, forward strand.
AGCTCGCCGCGATGTTGTGGGTCACGGTGCTCCCCGGCCCGCAGCACCCGGCGCTGGTGCTGCTGCACCAGCACGTGTGGAAGCTGTTCCCGATGTACGTGCTGTTCGCGGCGATGGGGGCGCTGGCCGCCGTGCACTTCGACCGGGCGCACTCCTGGGTGACGCGGAACTGGGTGCTGATGCTGCCGGTGATCCTGCTCGGGTTCGGGATCAGCACCGGCGTGTACCTCTACCGGAGCGGGCAGGGCGTCGCCCCGCACCTCGCCGCGTCCGCGCAGCACCCCTCCATGCTGGCCTGGGCGGTCGTCTCCATCATCGCGCTCTACCTGGTGGCCTCCGCCTGGAACGAGCGCAGGGGAGACGGGCGCGGGCTGGTCGGACGGGCCGTCGACCTGGGGGCGATCCGGGCGTTCGGCGTGTACGCCGCGCACCCGATCCTCATCGACGTGCTGCACCGCGTCGGGTTCGGCAGCTGGCTGTTCGAGACGTTCCCGAACTCCACGCTGGTCCGGAGTTCCCTGCTGGTGCTGGCCACCTTCGCCATCACCCTCGTGGTGGTCGAGGTCCTGCTGCGGAGCCCGCTGAGCAAGCTGCTGGTCGCCCGTCCTCGGCAGCCGATCAGGAAACGCCAGGAACCCGAGCCCGCGCGGGGCTGATCCGGCGGTCGGCGTGCCCGGCGGCGACCACCGGACCATCCTGGTTGTGGTCGCCGCCACCTTGTTCGATCAACCGCCGACTCGTCGATGCCGGGCCCGGCTGGTTCTGCCACCATCGACCACGCTGGGTATGCGCGCCTACCGGCGCCGATCGTCAGGAGACGCCATGAGCACACCGCCAGCCGCCACACCGGGCACGGAGAGTGCCAAGGACCAGAACCGGTCCGGAGAAACACCCGATCGCAACCTCGCGATGGAACTCGTTCGTGTGACGGAGGCGGCGGCGATGGCCAGCGGCCGCTGGGTCGGCCGAGGCGACAAGAACGGCGGCGACCAGGCGGCCGTGGACGCCATGCGCACCCTGATCGGCACCGTCTCGATGCGGGGCGTCGTCGTGATCGGGGAGGGTGAGAAGGACGAGGCCCCGATGCTCTACAACGGGGAGCACGTCGGGAACGGGGACGGCCCGCACTGCGACGTGGCCGTCGACCCGATCGACGGCACCACCCTGATGAGCAAGGGAATGCCCAACGCCCTGGCCGTTCTCGCGGTCGCCGAGCGCGGCGCGATGTTCGACCCGTCCGCCGTCTTCTACATGGAGAAGCTCGCGGTCGGCCCCGAGGCCGCGGCCGTGGTGGACATCACCGCCCCCGTGGCGGAGAACATCCGCCGGGTGGCCCGCGCGAAGCAGATCCATGTCTCGGATGTGACGGTCTGCGTGCTCGACCGCCCACGGCACCAGAAGATCGTGGAGGAGGTCCGCGCGGCGGGCGCCCGGGTCTACTTCATCTCCGACGGTGACGTGGCCGGCGCCATCGCCGCCGCCCGTCCCGACACCGGCATCGACATGCTGCTCGGCATCGGGGGAACCCCGGAGGGCATCATCGCCGCCTGCGCGCTCAAGTGCCTGGGCGGGGCGATCCAGGGCAGGTTGTGGCCCAGGGACGACGCCGAACGGGAACGGGCCACCGGCGCCGGGCACGACCTCTCCCGTGTCCTGGAGACCGAGGACCTGGTGGCGGGCGACAACGCCTTCTTCTGCGCCACCGGCGTCACCGACGGCGATCTGCTGCGCGGCGTCCGGTACCGGGCGGGCGGGTGCACCACCCAGTCGATCGTGATGCGTTCCAAGTCGGGCACGGTGCGGATGATCGAGGGTTACCACCGGCTCGCGAAGCTGCGCGCGTTCTCCTCGGTCGACTTCGACAGCGGCGTCGCCGAACTGCTCCCCCCGCCCCCGTTGCCCTGAGCATCCCCGTCACCCCGGTGACGCAGCCGGACGGCGCCGGCCGTACCGACGTCGGAACGGCGCAGTCCGGTTGCGGGGTTCGGCCCCTTACCGCGTGCCGGCGCCCTGCCTAGCGTCAGGTTGTTCCCTCCTTCCCTGCCGGAAAGGACTTAGAAGATAAGGACAACGCATGACGCTGCGCGGAGCGCTCGCCGCGGTGATCACCGCCGCCGCGGCCTTCCTCGGGTCGACCGCCGTCGCCACGGCGAGCACCGAGCCCGAGGACTCGACCGCGCGCCCGCTGATCGTCGGCGGTGAGGACGCCACCGAGACCTACCCGTTCATGGTCTCCCTCCAGCGCGCGAACGGAAGCCACTTCTGCGGTGGCTCGCTGATCCGCGAGGACTGGGTGGTGACCGCCGCCCACTGCGTGACGGGCAGCGCGCCCTCGGGTGTGCGCGCCCGGGTCGGCAGCGTCGACCGGACCTCCGGGGGCACCCTGGTCGGCACGAGCCAGATCGTCATCCACCCGAGTTACGGCCAGCGGCTCGGCTACGACATCGCGCTCGTACGGCTCGCCAGCCCGGTGGCCCAGGAACCGATCCCGATCGCGACGAGCGACGGCGGCCCCGGGACCCCGACCAGGCTGCTCGGCTGGGGCGACGCGTGCCCGGCCGGGCAGTGCGGGCCACCGGTCACCCTGCAACAGCTGGACACCCGGATCGTGCCGGCGACCTCCTGCTGGGGCATCAACGCGGCCACCGAACTGTGCACCGACAACCCAGGTGGGAACGCCGGCGCCTGCTACGGCGACTCGGGCGGGCCGCAGCTCAGGTCCACCGGCTCCGGCTGGGAGCTGGTCGGCGCCACCAGCCGCTCCGGTAACGACAGCCCGGTGTGCGCGACCGGGCCGTCCATCTACGGGAACGTGACCGCCCTCGCCGGGTGGATCGACGGCCACGTCGGCTGACCGACGACGACCGGCGCTCCGCGCGCCGGCGTCCCCCTCCGGCGGCGGCTGGCGACGTCAGCCACCGTCGCTGGAGTGCCCGGGGAAGAGGTGCGCCTCGGGGTCCAGCAGCACCGCGATGTTGTTCACCGCCGTGGCCGCCTCACCGAAGCCGGTGGCGATCAACTTGACCTTCCCCCGGTAGCCGGCGATGTCCCCGGCCGCGTACACCCGGTCCCGACTGGTCCGCATGGTGCTGTCCACCCCGATCATCCGCTTGTCCAGCCGCAGCCCCCACTCGGCGACGGGCCCGAGGTCGGCGAGGAAACCCAACGCGGCGACCACCGTGTCGACGGGCAGCTCCCGCGTGGAGCCGTCGGAGGAGCGGAGCTCGGCGGCGCGGAGCTCCCCGCCGTCACCCTCGACGAGCCCGGCCACCTCCACCTCGGTGAGCACCGGGATTCCCAGGTCACGCACCCGGGTCACGCTCGCCGGGTGCGCCCGGAACCGCGATCGCCGGTGGGCCAGGGTGACCGCGGCGGCGAAGGGGTGCAGGGCGGCGGCCCAGTCGAAGGCCGAGTCGCCGCCGCCCACCACCAGCACCCGTTCACCGGTGTGCGCCGCGAGGCGCGGGACGAAGTGCACCACCCCGCGTCCGAGCCAGCCCTCACCCACCGGCAACGGGCGGGGACGGAACTCCCCCATCCCGGCCGTGACGAGCACCGCCGACGCCCGGACCACGGCGCCGTCGCCGAGGCCGACGTCGACCCGGCCGTCCTCCCGGTCGGTCACCGTCCTGGCCTGCCGACCCAGCAGGTAGGTCGGGTTCCACCGGTTGGCCTGCGCGACCAGTGCCTCCACCAGGTCGCGCCCCCGGACCTCGGGGAAGCCGGCCACGTCGTAGATGAGCTTCTCGGGGTACATGGCGGTGACCTGCCCGCCTGGCTCCGGGAGGGAGTCGACCACCGCGACCGTCAGCTCCCGGAAACCGGCGTAGTAGGCGGCGTACAGGCCGACCGGCCCCGCGCCCACCACCACCAGATCGACGTCCTCAGTGGTGTCAGGCGCCATGTCGGGCGCCGGCTCGTGAGTCCACGCGGTTCGCCTCCGTCACGGGTTGGGTCCGGGCACGGGGTTCTCCACCCGATCTTACCCCCCGTCAGGTGATCCTCGCCGTCCGTGATCGCGCGCGGCGGCGTCGCCCCCGGCGGCGAGGGCATGTGGCGAAGGGCACCGGTGATGTGTTCGAGGTCGCGGTGCCCCCGCCCCTGGCGAACCGGTACAAACAGGAGCCATGACAGAGCAGCAGAGTGGCGCTCCGGCAGCGGACGGCGAATACCGCATCGAACACGACACCATGGGCGAGGTCCGGGTGCCGGCGAACGCGCTGTGGCGCGCGCAGACCCAGCGCGCCGTGGAGAACTTCCCCATCTCCGGGCGTGGGCTGGAGCGGTCGCAGATCCGGGCTCTCGGGCTGCTCAAGGCCGCCACCGCCCGGGTGAACGCCCGGCTCGGTGTGCTGGACGCCGACCTCGCCGCGGCGATCGCCTCGGCCGCCGACGAGGTCGCGGAGGGACGTCACGACGACCACTTCCCCATCGACGTCTTCCAGACCGGCTCCGGCACCTCGTCGAACATGAACGCCAACGAGGTGATCGCGACCCTGGCCACCCGTTCCCTCGGGCGGGACGTGCACCCCAACGACCACGTCAACGCCTCCCAGTCCTCCAACGACACCTTCCCGACCACCATCCGGGTGGCCGCCACCGAGGCCGTGGTGACCGACGTCATCCCGGCGCTGGAACACCTCGCCGCCGTGCTCGGCAAGCGCGCCGAGGAGTGGGCCGAGGTCGTCAAGTCCGGCCGCACGCACCTGATGGACGCCGTACCGGTGACCCTGGGGCAGGAGGCCGCGGCCTGGGCCAGCCAGGTCAACTACGGCGTGGAGCGGCTGCGCGCCAGCCTGCCCCGGCTGGGCGAGCTCCCCATCGGCGGCACCGCCGTGGGCAGCGGGCTGAACGCTCCCACCGGGTTCGGCGCGGCGGTCTCCTCGGAGCTGGCGAAGGTGACCGGCCTGCCGCTGGTGGAGGCGCGGGACCACTTCGAGGCGCAGGCGACGCAGGACGGCGTGGTGGAGACCTCCGGGCAGCTGCGGACCGTCGCGGTGTCGCTGTTCAAGATCGCCAACGACCTGCGGTGGCTCGGTTCCGGACCCCGTACCGGGTTGGCCGAACTCCAGTTGCCCGACCTCCAGCCGGGCTCCTCGATCATGCCGGGCAAGGTCAACCCGGTGATCTCCGAGGCCACGATGATGGTGGTGGCCCAGGTGATCGGCAACGACGCGGCGGTGGCCTTCGCCGGCTCGCAGGGCAACTTCCAGCTCAACGTGATGCTGCCGGTGATCGCGCGCAACGTGCTGGAGTCCTCGCGGCTGCTGGCGGCCGTCGCCCGGCTGCTCGCCGACAAGGTCGTCGCCGGCGCGGTGGCCGACGGCGAGCGGGCGCGGGAGTACGCGGAGTCCTCGCCCTCGGTGGTGACCCCGTTGAACCGCTACATCGGCTACGAGGAGGCCGCCTCGATCGCGAAGCAGTCGCTGAAGGAGCGCAAGACGATCAAGGACGTGGTGCTGGAACGCGGGCACGTGGCCTCGGGCAAGCTGACCGCCGAGCAGCTGGACGACGCGCTGGACGTGCTGCGGATGGCGCGCGGCGGCGAACGCTGAGGAGTGGGCGGGGGCGGGCGGTGACCGGGAGGGCCGGACCGCCGCCCACCCCCGCCTGACGGGTGTTCGGGGTCAGTCCCGGCAGACCAGCCCCTCGGGCGGCGGCTCCAGGTCGATCAGGTAGCGGGCCTCGTGCTCCCTGGCGCAACCGGAGTTCAGCGCGGCGGTGTGGCCATCGCCGTCGAAGGTGAGCAGCCGGGCGTCCTCGAACTGGGCCGCGAGGGCCTCGGCCCAGTGGGCCGGCGTGGCCGGGTCGTGGGCACTGGTCGCGACCAGCACGGTGGGCGTTCCGCTCACCTGGTGCTCCCTCGGCGGGTTCGCCGGCTCCACCGGCCAGCCCGCGCACCCACTGGCGAAGTCCGAGAACTCGGTGTACCGCCACATGACGGGGGCGAGCTCGCGGAGCGCCCGCCGCTGTTCCCGCATCGCGGCGTAGGTGGGGGTGCCGGCGGTGAAGTCGTGACAGCCGACGATGCGGTAGGCGGGGTATCCGGGGCTGACGAACATGGTGGCCGAGACCAGGGACGCGGCGTCGGGTCCTTCGGGGTCCAGGGCCTCGGCCACCGCCTCGGCGAGCGCCGGCCACATGTCGCGCAGGTTCAGGTAGCCGTAGATACCCGCTGTCACCTCCGTCGCGGTGGCGGACCGGCCGGCGTCGGAGTTCCACACCCCGGACTCCTCCGCGGTGTCGAGGAGTCGCCGGACCTCCTCCACGACCTCGCGGTGCCGGAGCACGCAGTCCGAGGAGCCCGCGCACCAGTCCGCGAAGCGGCCCAGCGCGGCCTCGGTGGCCACCGCCTCGTCCCTGGCGGCGGTGAACGGGTCGAGGCTGTGGTCGACGGCCCCGTCCAGCACCATCGCGCGCACCCGCTCGGGGTACAGCTCCGCGTACAGCAGCCCGATCTCCGTTCCGTAGGAGAGACCGAGCCAGGAGATCTGCTCCTCACCCAGCGCCGCCCGGATCGCATCGACGTCCCTGGCGACGCTGCCGGTGTCCATGTGGTCAACCAGCCGCCCGGACTCGGCCCGGCAGCCCAGGCCGACCTCCCTGTTGTGCCGGAGCAGCTGGACGTACTCGGGGAGACTGGCGGGCTGGTGGCTGACGGTGTGGTCGTGCGGCGAGCGGGCGCAGGTGGCGGGTGTGCTCTCGCCGACCCCCCTCGGGTCGAACCCGACGAGGTCGAAGTGCTCGCGCAGCGGCAGGAACTCCGGCATTCCCAGCCCCATGCCGCCGTACTGGACGGTCTGCACGCCGGAGCCACCGGGACCGCCGGGGTTCACCAGGAGCGCCCCGACCCGCTCGTCCTCCTCCCTCGCGGGCAGTCGGTTGAGCGCGAGGTCGATGGTCCCGGCGTCCGGGGCCGCCCAGTCGAGGGGGACGGCGAGGGTCGCGCACTCCAGGTCCGGCGGGGTGTGCTCGGTCGCGCAGGAGGACCACGCGACGGGTTCGGGCTCGGGACCGGTGGTCGGGTCGGCGGCCGCCGCGGCGGGCAGGAGCGCCGTGAAGAGTCCGGCGAGGGCCAGTGCCGGCGGAGTCGCGTGTCGGCGCAGGCCTCGGGACGGTGCGCCGTCACGCCGTTCGTGGTGCGGATGTCGTGTCACGCGGAGACCCTCCCGCCCCACTCGCCCCACCGCATCCGGGCCCTCCCGGGTCTCCTCCCTGACCGCGACCCCGGCGCGCTCGGGGCAGGCCCGACCCCGGGGCGGCGTGGTGGCCGCCCGCCCGACCTCGTCCCGGGCGAACGGGTTCGGCCCGCGCGCACCTGCTTTTTCCCGCGTCGTCCCCGTACGCTTCGACAGTGCGGTTTCTCGACGGACAACACCCCAGTCACGACCTGACCTACGACGACGTCTTCCTGGTGCCCAACCGGTCCGACGTGGAGTCCCGGTTCGACGTGGACCTGTCCACCGGCGACGGCACCGGCACCACACTGCCCCTCGTCGTGGCCAACATGACGGCCGTGGCCGGTCGGCGGATGGCGGAGACCGTCGCCCGCCGCGGCGGCCTCGTGGTCCTGCCCCAGGACGTGGCCCCGGAGGCGGTCAGCGAGATCGTCAGCTGGGTCAAGCGGCGGGACCCGGTGTGGGACACCCCGCTGGTGCTCCGGGCCGGGGACGCCGTCGCGGACGCGATCAACCTGCTCCCCAAGCGGGCCCACGGCCTGGTGGTCGTCGTGGACGAGGAGAACCGCCCCATCGGGACGGTGGACGAGGCGGCCTGCGCCGAGGTCGACCGGTTCACCCGGGTGGGCCAGGTGGCCGACGACGAGATCGTGGTCGTCCCGATCGACACCCCTCCTCGGGAGGTCTTCCACCGACTGCACGGCAGGACCGCCGAGGCCGCGTTGGCCGTGGACGCCGACGGGAGGCTCGCCGGGGTCCTGACGGCGAAGGCCGCGCTGCGCTCGGAGATCTACCGGCCGGCGCTGGACGGCCAGGGCCGGTTGCGGGTCGCGGCGGCCGTGGGTGTGAACGGGGACGTCGCCGCGAAGGCCTCCGCGCTGGTGGAGTCGGGGGTGGACGCGCTCGTCGTGGACACCGCCCACGGTCACCAGGAGAAGATGATCAACGCCCTGCGCGCGGTTCGCTCGCTGGACCCGCCGGTGCCCGTGGTCGGCGGGAACGTGGTGACGGCCGCTGGCGTCCGTGATCTCGCCGAGGCTGGCGCGGACATCATCAAGGTCGGGGTCGGCCCTGGGGCGATGTGCACGACCCGGATGATGACCGGCGTCGGCCGGCCGCAGTTCTCCGCCGTGGCGGAGTGCGTGGCGGCGGCGACCGAACTCGGCCGGCACGTCTGGGCCGACGGGGGCGTGCGCCACCCCCGGGACGTCGCCCTCGCCTTGGCCGCCGGGGCGTCCTCGGTGATGGTGGGCTCCTGGTTCGCCGGGACCTACGAGTCGCCGGGTGACCTGCGCTACGACGAGACAGGACGTGCCTACAAGGAGTCGTTCGGCATGGCCTCCAAGCGGGCCGTCACCGCTCGCACCCGGAGCGACGACGCCTTCGAACGTGCCAGGAAGGGTCTGTTCGAGGAGGGCATCTCCAGCTCTCGGATGCTGCTGCAACCCCGCCGGGAGAGCGTCGAGGACCTGCTCGACGCCATCAGTTCCGGGGTCCGCTCCGCCTGCACCTACGCGGGCGCGCGCACGCTGCCCGAGTTCCACGAACGAGCCCTGCTGGGGGTGCAGTCGGCCGCCGGTTTCGCGGAGGGACGCCCGCTGCCCGCCGGCTGGTGAGCGGACGCGGCCGCCCGGTGCGCTCCTCCCCTCCTCGATACGGCGATCACCGAGGAGGGGAGGGCGCCGTGCCCTGGCGGGATGGGCAGCGGGGTCGAAGGCGCTTGACCGGGGAATGCGGTACTCGAGACTCGGCGACAACCCAGTCCCGGGCGCGGCGGAACGACTTCGCCGTCGGCCTCAGCTGGCGGAGGCGTGTTACTCACCGCGCGTGAGAGCGAGCCGCCAGCTGGCATAGTCGCGTGCGAGGCGCGCTCGACCGTGTGCTCCCGAGATGTCCCCGGTCACCGCCCAGTAGCCCCACAGCCCGGCGATGTGCGTGGCGAACGCGGTCAGGCGCTCGTCGTCGACGAAATGCGACAGATGGGTGCGTGCCCACGTCTCGGCCTCGTGCGGGGTGTGCCCGGCCTCGACGAGCCGGAGCACCAGGAACGCGGGATCCACCCAGGCCGCGCCGCACCCCGGATAACCCCAGTCCACCACTCGCACGACACTCGCCTCGATCAGGAACTGTTCACCGTGTAGGTCGGTGTGCGCGAGGCGATCCCCCTCCGCTCCCCCGGGGAACCGGGAGGCCCATCGCACAGCCTCGTCCGTGTCCCACCCGACCACCGCATCGGGTGCTTCCGCTGCCAGCCGGTACCACCAGTCCGTGACACCCCACCGAACGCGCAGCGGCTTCAGCCCCGAACCCGGCCGCTGGCCGATGCGGTTGACCACCTCAGCCACCAAAGGCAGGTCCGGGGACCCCGGGGAGAGATTCGCGGCGCGTCCGGGCACATGCTCGAACACCACCACCAACCACTCCCCAACGTCCTCGGCCACCAGCACGGCGGGGGCCAGACCGCCCGTCAGAGGCGCGGCCGTGATCTCGTTGCGAAGCCACCGCATCCGCTTCGACACCCCGCGCACGGCCTTGAGGAACACGTCGGGCCCGGCCGCCGTGCCAAGTACGCTGGCGACGTCGGCGGACTGCCCCGCACGAACCGGGTGTGCGGCCACCACGGGCCCGAGGTGCGTTCGCACCACGTCCCGCACGTGCTCCGGTAGGTGATGCCAGCTCACGTAGCTCCCTCCTCCTGCTATCGGTTGCCCTGGTTCTCGTTGCTCCTGCCCACATCGACGACGCGCGTGACCGCGTGCGCCGGTCCATCGCCCGCTGTTCGCCAACCCAGGCCCGCGCACGCGCGTTCTCCCTGGGGAAGCTCGCCATCCTCGAACTCAACGTTGGCGACGCGAGTCAAGGACTCATCCACGGTGAGCGAGCGCTGAGCGCGGAGGCACCCCTGAAATCGCGGCGGGCGAAGGACGACCTGGCCGAAATCCGCAGGGCGTTGGGCAGGCGCGCGGACGTCACCGGTGCCGCCGAGTCGCGCTCGCGCCTTACCCAGGTGTTGAAGTCCGCGTGACCCGCCTCCCCTGCCGAAGCACCCGGCGGGGCCGCCAACCGGGCGCGTGGCGGGCCACCGCAACCGCGTTCGTAACGGATCTCCGTAGGTCAACGTCCGTCCCGTCCTCGAACTCCCCCAGCCGGTTTCGCGGAGGGTCGCCCGCTGCCCGCCGGCTGGTGAACAGGGCCGGCCGCAGCGGTCGCCGAGCACCGGGCACCGTCCTACCCTGGCGGGATGGGCAACGCTGTCGAGGTCGTTGACCTGGTCAAACAGTACCGTCGACGGCCCACTAGGGCCGTCGACGGACTGGGGTTCACCGTCGAACACGGTGAGGTGTTCGGCCTGCTCGGCCCCAACGGAGCGGGCAAGACCACCACCGTCGGCGTCCTGACCACCCGGGTGCTACCGACCTCCGGCCGCGCCGAGGTCGAGGGGGTGGACGTGGTCCGCTCCCCCGAACGAGCGAGACAACTGTTCGCGGTGGTCCCCCAGCGGATCAACCTCGACCGTTCCCTCAACGTCCGGCAGAACCTGCTGTTCCACGCCACCTACCACGGGGTCCCCCGCGCCAGGAGGAACCGACTGGCCGACGAGCTGCTGGAACGGATGGGCCTGGCCGACCACCGCCGAGGTCTGGTCGACAAGCTCTCCGGCGGGCAGTCCCAGCGGCTGATGATCGCCCGCGCCCTGATGCACGAGCCACGGGTGATGTTCCTCGACGAACCGTCCACCGGGCTGGACCCCCAGGCGCGCCTGTTCGTGCACGACAGGGTGCTGAGCCTGCGGGGGCAGGGCGTGACGGTCGTGCTCACCACCCACGACATGGCCGAGGCCGCCAAGCTGTGCGACCGGGTGGGGATCGTGGACCACGGCCGCCTGCTGGCCCTGGACACACCGGCCGGCCTGACCTCCTCGCTGCCCGGCAGCAACACCCTGACCTTGGTGGTGGAACCGGGGCGAGCCGACCCCCGTGGCCTGGTGGACGCGGTGTCCAGGGTGCCGTCGGTGCTGCGGGTCGAGCACGTCGACCGGGCGCGGGACGAGGCGGGGGATGCGGCGGGGCTGGGGGACGCCCCCGAGTCGCCCGGGCGGGAGGCGCCCGAGGCTGGGCCGGGCGAGGGCATCGCGCCGGCGGCCCCCGGTCGGGCGGGGGACCGGACGTGCGCGCTGCGCGTCTACCTCGACGCCAACCCGACGGGCGTGCTCCCCACCGTGCTGGGCGCGGTGGCCGCGACCGGGGGCACGGTGTCGGACGTGTCGATCGGTCGGGGCACGTTGGAGGACGTGTTCATCCAGCTCACCGGTCGGGAGCTGCGGTGAGCGGCTCGGCGGGCGGGGCGGTGGCGGCGCCTGGGCCAGCGGGTCGGCACCGGGTCGCGGCGCGGACCTTCCTGGCAGTGCTCTGGCGGGACGTCTTCGTCACGGGACGTGAGCTGCCCTCCTTCCTCGCCCAGGTGCTCATCCAGCCCTTCTTCCTGCTGTTCATCTTCGGCAAGGTGCTCGCCGACCTCGGTTACGTGCAGGGTGACTACGTCCAGGTCCTGTTGCCCGGCATCGTCGCGCTCAACGGTTTCCTCGGCGCGTTCCAGAACACGGCGCTGCCACTGGTGCTCGACTTCAGCTTCTCCAAGGAGATCGAGGACAGGTTGCTCGCGCCGATGCCCGTCGCGCTCGTCGCCGTGGAGAAGATCGTGTTCGGGGCGCTGCGCGGTCTGGTGGCGGCCCTGCTGATGATCCCGGTCGGGGCGCTGGTGCTGGGCGGGATCTCGTGGCGGACGAGCGGGCTGCCGGTGGCGGTCGTCGTGCTGGTGCTCGGCGCGCTCGCCGGTGCCTCCCTCGGTCTCGTCATGGGCACCGCGGTGCCGCCGAGGCGGATCAACGTGCTGTTCGCGGTGGTGTTGACCCCGCTGATCTTCACCGGTGCGACGCAGTTCCCGTGGCCCTCCCTGGAGCGGCTGCCGTGGTTCCAGTGGATCTGCGTGCTGAACCCCCTGACCTACGCGAGCGAGGGGATGCGGGCGGAGCTGGCCCCGGAGGTCCCGCACATGCCGCTCGCCGTCTGCCTTCCGGTGCTCGTGCTGTCCTGCCTGCTCTTCGGGGCGTTGGGCGTCGCCGGGTTCCGGCGGCGGGCGCTGGACTGAGCGCCCGCCGCCGTCCCGTCAGGCGACGTCGACCTCCAGCATCTCGGTCACCAGCGCCGCGATGGGCGACCGCTCGGAACGGGTGAGGGTGATGTGCGCGAAGAGCGGGTGCCCCTTCAGCTTCTCGATGACGGCGGCGACCCCGTCGTGGCGGCCCACCCGGAGGTTGTCCCGTTGGGCGACGTCGTGGGTCAGCACGACACGGGAACCGCTGCCCAACCGGGACAGGACCGTGAGCAGGACGTTCCGCTCCAGCGACTGCGCCTCGTCCACGATCACGAAGCAGTCGTGGAGTGAGCGCCCTCGGATGTGGGTGAGCGGCAGGACCTCCAGCATCCCCCGGTCGGTGACCTCGTCGATCACGTCGCGGCTCACCAGGGCGCCGAGGGTGTCGTACACCGCCTGCCCCCAGGGGGACATCTTCTCGTTCTCGGTGCCGGGCAGGTAGCCGAGGTCCTGACCGCCCACGGCGTACACCGGCCGGAACACCACGACCTTGCGGTGCCGTCGGCGCTCCATCACCGACTCCAGCCCCGCGCAGAGCGCGAGCGCGGACTTGCCGGTTCCGGCCCGGCCCCCGAGGGAGACGATCCCGATGTCGGGGTCGAGCAGCAGGTCGAGGGCGATGCGCTGCTCGGAGGAACGCCCGTGCAGTCCGAACGCCTCCCGGTCACCTCTGACCAGTCTCACCTGCTTGTCCGGGGTGACCCGGCCCAGCGCGCTCGCCGTGCCGGCGAGCAGCCGGAGCCCGGTGTTGCAGGGCAGCTCGCGTGCCTGTTCCAGGTCGGCGCTCCCGGCCCGGAACAGTTCGTCGACCTCCTCGGCGCTCACCTCGAGGTCGACCGTGCCGGTCCACCCTGACGGGGTGACGTTCTGCGCCCGGTACTCGTCGGCGGGCAGTCCGACGGCGGCGGCCTTCACCCGGAGCGGCATGTCCTTGGTGACGAGGGTGACGCGGCGTCCCTCCGCCGCGAGGTTCAGGGCGCAGGCCAGGATCCTGGTGTCGTTCGAGTCGGTGCGGAAACCCGGCGGGAGCACCTGGGGGTCGGAGTGGTTCAGCTCCACGTGCAGCGTCCCGCCGTCGTCCCCCACGGGGACGGGCTGGTCGAGACGACCGTGCCGTGACCGGAGGTCGTCCAGGAGCCGCAGGGCCTCTCTCGCGAACCACCCGAGGTCGGGGTGGTGCCGTTTCGCCTCCAGCTCGCTGATGACCACGAGGGGCAGCACCACCGCGTGCTCGGCGAAGCGGGTGGCGGCCCACGGGTCGGACAACAGGACGGAGGTGTCGAGCACGAAGGCCGTTCCCGTCCCGGTCCTGGTCGTGCTGGTCCTTCGGCGGCCGGTGGCGCGGCTCGGCTGGGACCGGGTGGACCGGGTGCTGGCTGGACCCGCCTCCGGCGCGTCGGCGCCGGGGGTGGTGGAACGGCTGGAGGATCGCCTCGAAGTACGGGGTGCGGTCACGGCAACTCCCTCACGGCCACGCGGACGCGGCCGCACGTCGCTGGGCCGGGCCCGCCCAGAGGTGGCCGTCGGTGACGCCGTCGGGCGAACGCCGCCGCGAGCCGACCGGGCCGGCTGCCGGCCCCGCGCTCGTGACGAACGGTTCCACCGCCGTACCGATCACTGCCACGACTAGGGCCTCCCGGGGCAGGCCGCCTCCGACACGACCCACCGCTTCCGGACGCTACCTAAGCGCACAGCTTTGTGACAGGCAGCCAGGCAGGTGATTCAGTGAACGGAAACCCGCACGCTACGTGCGGTCCCACCACGCGCCCCTCGCCCGTTGTCCAGGGCCGAACAGGTGAAACACCCGCGGCAGCGGGTGCGCTTGTCGGCGGTCGACTCGCCTCGGGCGGATCAACCACCGCCGCCGGAACCACTCGGTGAGGCGATCCGGGGTCTCGGGCGGACCGCCCGAGGACCGCTCCGGAGTGGAGCGCGAGTCCTCAGCGGCACGCCCTGCCCCGAGGCCGAACCACGGTAGCGACTCGTCACATGCGCCGGAGGCGGTGCGCCGCCGCCGAGCGGGCGCGGGTCACGACCGAGGGTGCCGTCGGCGGGTCTCTTAGCAGATGGAGACCCTCCCATCAGGACCCGTCCCCCCACGTCCTACCTGTGGCGACCACACGGAGTGATCACCGCACGAGGCCGTGAGCTGGAATTTTGCTTATCCGAGTGAACCTCGATATTCCCCCTATTTTCACCCTTCAGGATGACCATCGACGAGGTGAACCCGAATAACATGAAACTGTTTCTCACTCAATGGTGTGATCCGGTTTTCGATTCGCGGGACCCCCTGTTAGTTTTCCCTCCGAAAGGCGTCCGACGCCCCACCAGACCCGAATTCCGGTTCGGGCCACAGTGCACCACGGCGTGTTCCGGAAGGCGGAGGAGAAGGAGTCGGGATGTCCTTGTCGAAGCTGGTCGCCGGGAGTGGCTCGGAGACCGTAAACGCCCGCGGAGGAGCTGTCGGAACAACCTGCAGGTCAGTTCCGACGAGGCGGGAACCCCAGGCACGACGCCGGGCGCGTCCAGCACGGGGACCGTCGTCCCGCAAGGGATGACTGCTCGCGCAGCGCTCAGCTGTGGGCCGCGAGCAACAGCGCACCGGGACTCCCGAAACACACGACCCTGAGGAGAACATCGTGATGAAGAAGGCAGGTGCTGTGGCTGGCGCCGCAGCCGGTCTGATGATGCTGGCCCCCGTCGCGAGCGCCGACAGCTACGACAACGACGGCATCAACATTCTGAACGACAACAACCTGAGCGTGCTGCCGATCCAGCTCTGCGGCAACAACGTCGCGGTCCTCGGCGTGATCATTCCGGTTGCCTCGCCGCAGATCAACGACTGCACCAACGCCCCGATCCTGGACCACAACAAGGTCGAGATCGAAGCGGGCAAGTGAGGTAACGCCTCGGCGTTGCCCCCGGAGGGCGTCCGGAGCGATCCGGGCGCCCTTCGCCTGTCCGGGGGTTGGGCGTCACCGATCCCGCGCCGAACTCGGGCGAACGGGTCACCGGCACCCCGGGCGGGCCGGCTCCCCCCAGCCGCACCGGCCGCGCCCCGCGCGGGTTCAGGAACCGAAGCGGCGGTGGCGGTTGGCGTAGTCGCGCAGCGCGCGCAGGAAGTCCACCCTCCGGAACTCCGGCCAGTGCACCTCACTGAACCAGAACTCCGAGTAGACCGACTGCCAGAGCAGGAACCCGGAGAGCCGTTGCTCGCCCGACGTCCGGATCACCAGGTCCGGGTCGGGTTGCCCCGAGGTGTAGAGGTGCCGGGTGATGTGGTCGGCGCTGAGCTCGTCCGCCAGTTCCTCCAGTGAGCCCCCCTGGTCCGCGCGGTCGTGCAGCAGTTTGCGCACCGCGTCGGCGATCTCCTGCCGCCCCCCGTAGCCGACGGCGATGTTGACCGCGACCCCGTCGCGGTCCCTCGTCCTGGTCTCCGCCGCCGAGAAGCGCGCCGCGGTGTCGGCGGGCAGCAGGTCCAGCGCGCCGACGATCCTGATCCGCCACGGGTTCGTCGGCTCGGCGAGTTGGTCCACGACGTCGGCGATCACGTCGAGCAACGGCTGGAGCTGCTCCCTGGGGCGGTTCGCGTTGTCACTGGAGAGCATGAAGAGCGTGACCAGCTCGACCCGCGCCTCCGCGCACCAGTCGAGGAGCTCGGCGATCTTCCGGCCCCCGGCCCGGTAGCCGTCGCTGATATCGGCGAAGCCCGCCTCCAGCGCCCACCGCCGGTTGCCGTCCAGGATCACCCCGACGTGGCGGGGAGCGGGCAGACCGGCGAGGTGTTTCCTCAGCCGCCACTCGTAGACCCCGTAGACCACGTCCCGTGTCCGAGTCAGCACACCCACGGGACGAGCCTACCGACCGGCCCCGGCCGGTGAACGTGCCGGACGTGCTGCACCGCTCGCCAGCCGAGGACCCGGTGGCCCCGACGTCCCCGCCACGGGGAACTCGCTACTGACGCGTAACCTACGGTGCCGTAACCTCGGGAGCGTGACCGCTACGAACGGCATCGCCCCGCCACCGGTACCGCCGAAGCCGCGTGCTCGCGGCTGGATCCACTTCTGGTCGTTCCTGGTCTCGATCGGCGCCGGCGTGACGCTGATCGTGCTGGCGGCGACCACGGTCAGCGCCCGGGCGGCCCTCTCCACCACCGTCTACACGATCACCGTGCTCGGCCTGTTCGGCGTCAGCGCCCTGTACCACCGCCGGAACTGGGTCAGCGCGAGCGCCCGGCTGTGGATGAAGCGGCTGGACCACTCGATGATCTTCCTGTTCATCGCCGGCACCTACACCCCGTTCACCCTCCTCGCCCTGCCTCCGGACACCGGGCGCCTGGTGCTCGCCGTGGTGTGGGGCGGGGCGGTCGGGGGCGTCGTGCTCAAACTCGCCTGGCCGCGCGCGCCTCGGTGGCTCGGGGTGCCGATCTACGTCGCACTCGGTTGGGTGGCCGTCTTCGTCATCCCCGACCTCGCCGAGGTCGGGGGCGTCGCCGCCGTGGCCCTGCTACTGGTCGGCGGCCTGCTCTACACGTTCGGCGCGGTGTTCTACGGCACGCGGTGGCCCAACCCCTGGCCGGAGACCTTCGGGTACCACGAGTTCTTCCACGCCGCCACGGCCCTCGCGGCGCTCTCCCACTACGTCGCGATCTGGCTCGTCCTCTACGCCTGAGGGGCCGCGCGGGGGCGCGACGAGCCCCCGCGGCCCCACCGCACCCCCACCGCCCCGAGCGGTCACAACACACCGCTGCGGTGCGCGAAGTCGAGCAACAACAGCGCGCCGAGACCGACGCTCCCCCGTCGCACGAGGAGCAGGAGCGCGTACCTCAGGGTGGTACCCCACCCCGAGGTCGCCGCATCGAGTGCGGGGTCATCGGAACGGCGGTCCGGGACGACATCGTTCTTGCGGGGGTGGGCATCCTCCATCGCGGGACGGGAAACCAGTCGCTTTCGCCTCAACCACGACCTCCAGGGGCACGAGTCACCGCCCCCGGAAAGCGGCTGCGCGCGGGTCGTACGTCGTGGCTCCTCCCGGCAACGGGAGGTTCCTCCACTCGACACCCAGCGCGTCGCGGACACCACACGCGACCGCCTCACGCTAGCAAGGGAAGCCCCCTCCTGTGAAGATCAATGAACAGCTCCGACCGTCCGCCGCCATCCCCACGCTGGACGGGACCCGGCCCTCCGTGGTCACCGTGCTCGGTGGTCTGTCCCGGCGGGTACGCGCGACGCGGCCGTGAACGTGCCCGCCACCCAGCGAGGCATGGTCCGCTACCGGCGGGGACACGGTCCTGGGCCCGAGGCGGCGCACGCCATCCAGTGGCCGCTCCCGGCTGTTCCGACGTCACGCCAACCGATTGGCGCTGCCACTCCGGCGCACGACCCGTCTCAGTGTTCCCGGGCGGAGAGCAGCAGGTCCCGCAGTTCGCTGGCCCCCGTCACCGGCCGGTCGCAGACGTAGCCCCGGCAGACGTAGGCGGCGGACTGGCCGCCGACGAGCCCACGGCCCGCGAGCAGCGGGCTGGTCCCGTCGTGACCGGCCACCGCCGCCACCACGGGCGCCCCACCCGGTGCGTGGCGGCGGGCCACCGCGAGGAGCTCGCGGCCGCGCGGGTCATCCGGCGCGAGTACCAGGCCGATCTGCACCGGTCCGGCCGCGACCGCCTCGGCCACCGACAGCCAGTGCCCGGCGAACCGGGGGGCGCGTTCGGCCAGCATCCCGTGGCGGGTCAGGGCCTGGTCGACCACCTCCCGGTAACGCCCGGCGGCCTCGGGGCCGGCCAGGGCTGAGGCGGTGAGCAGGGCGCCGGTCAGCGAGGACGCGCCTGACGGGGTGGCGTTGTCACCGGGGTCGGAGGGACGGCGCACGAGGGCCTCGGCGTCGTCGCCGGTGTCGTGGAACCGGCCGGGCGCCTCCTCGTCCTGGAACAGCGCGAGCGCGGCGTCCAGCAGTCCCAGCGCCTCGGTCAGCCATCGCCGGGTACCGGTGGCCTGGTGGAGGGCGAGCAGTCCGTCGGCCAGGCAGCCGTGGTCCTCCAGCACACCCAGGGCCGCCCCGGCGACACCGTCCCGGGAGCCGCGCAGCAGCCGCCCGTCGGCGAGGTGCAGGTCCAGCAGGAGCCCTGCGGCCTCCTCGGCGGCTGCCACCCAGGACGGTTCGTCCAGCGCCGCGCCCGCCTCGGCCAGCGCGGCGATCGCCATCCCGTTCCACCCGGTGATCACCTTGTCGTCCCGGTCCGGTTGCGGGCGGCCGTTCCGGGCCGCCCACAGCCGGGCTCGCACCCGCTCGAAGCGGTCGCGGTCCTCCGGGTCACGGGGTAGCCGGAGCGTGGACGCGCCACCCTCGACGTTGCCCTCCTCGGTGACCGCGAGGACGGAGGCCGCGTATTCCGCGTCCTCCCCCAGCTCGGCCCGCAGCTGTTCGGGGGTCCAGACGTAGGTCAGCCCCTCGACGCCGTCGGTGTCGGCGTCCAGCGAGGAGGCGAACCCTCCCTCGGGGGTGCGCAGCTCGCGGAGCAGGAAGGACGCTGTCTCCTCGGTCACGCGCCTCGCGAGCGGGGAGTCGGTCAACCGGTGCAGGTGGGCGTAGGCCCGGAGCAGCAGCGCGTTGTCGTAGAGCATCTTCTCGAAGTGGGGCACCTCCCACCGCGCGTCGACGCTGTACCGGGCGAAGCCGCCGGCGAGCTGGTCGTAGATACCGCCCCTTGCCATCGCCTCGGCGGTGGAGAGCGCGACGGCCAGGGCTCCCTCGTCGCCGGTCCGTTCGGCGTGGCGCAGCAGGAACTCCAGGACCATGGACGGCGGGAACTTCGGGGCGCCGCCGAACCCGCCGTGGCGGGTGTCGACGTCGGCGATCACGGCGGTGCGGGCCCGGGCCAACACCTCCTCGTTCACCGGGGCCTCGGGCAGCGGCCCGCCGTACTCGGCGAGCTTGGCCACGATGTCGGCAGCGGCCGTCCTGACTCGCGCCGAGTCCTCCGCCCACGCCTCCCCCACGGCGCGGAGCAGCTGCGGGAAGGAGGGCAGTCCCGGCCGGGGTGTCGGCGGGTAGTAGGTACCGCAGTGGAAGGGCTCACCCTCGGGGGTGAGGAAACAGGTCATCGGCCAACCACCGTGACCCGTCATCGCCTGGGTGGCCTCCATGTACACCGCGTCCACGTCGGGGCGTTCCTCGCGGTCCACCTTGATGTTGACGAAGAGCCGGTTCATCAGCTCCGCGACCTCGGGGTCGGCGAAGGACTCGTGGGCCATCACGTGGCACCAGTGGCAGGCGGCGTAGCCGACCGACAGCAGCACCGGGACGTCCCGGCGTCGTGCCTCCTCGAACGCCTCGGGCCCCCACTGCCACCAGTCGACCGGGTTGTCGGCGTGCTGCCGCAGGTAGGGGCTCGTCGCGTTCGCCAGCCGGTCAGCCATACCGCCACCCTCTCAGGTTCCGTGGTGTCCGCGATCACCCGGTGGCTGGAGGCGGCGGACCGGGACCTCGCGGCCCGTCCCCTCCGAATGCCCCGCCCGGGCCCACTCCCCGCCGACGCTACTGCGTCGACCGCCTCGCCGTCGCCCGGCGGGCCGGGGCCGGGAGCCGGGCCGGGAAGCGGGACCGGGAGGCGGGACCGGGAGCCGGGACCAGCTCCGCTCGTGGCCGCGAGTGGTCTTGGGCGGCCTCGGCGTCGGCCGGGGCGTCCCGGCACACTGGGGCGGTGAGAGCACGTGGGTCGGCGACGGAACGGGGCAGGCAACGCTGGGGCGGGGCCTCGGAGAGCCGGGAGGTCGACCAGGGAGTGGCCGAGCTGCGACCGGACCGCGACCGCTCCTCGGGATGGACGCTGCTGGTGAACGGCACCCCCCAGTCGCACGTCGACCTGGCCGACCCGGAGTACCTGGAGTTCGAGTACATGCGGCGGTTGGCCCACGTGGTCGACCTGGCGGCCCCGCCGGGCGCTCCGGTGGACGTCGTCCACCTGGGAGGCGGCGCGTTGTCCTTGGCCCGCTACGTGGGGGCCCGCCGTCCCCGGTCCCGGCAGCGGGCCGTGGAACCGGACGGCAGGCTGACCGAGTTCGTCCGGGAACGCCTCCCGCTGGATGCCCGCACGCGGGTCCGGGTCAGCGCCGCCGATGCCAGGGAGTGGCTCACCGGGCACCGCCAGGACAGCACCGACCTGCTGCTGGTCGACGTCTTCTCGGGTGCGAGGACGCCCGCGCACCTCACCACGGTGGAGTTCGCGGAGCAGGCGAGCCGGGTGCTGCGCTCCGGCGGCGTCTACGGGGCGAACGTCGGCGACGGACCACCGCTGGCCTTCGCCAGGGGGCAGGTGGCGACCCTCCGCGCGGTGTTCCCCGAGGTGCTGCTGATCGCCGAGCCCGGGGTGCTGCGGGGTCGTCGTTTCGGCAACCTGGTGCTCGTGGCGTCGCACGCGCCGCTGCCGGTGGCGGCGCTCACCCGCCTGGTCTCAGGCGATCCGGCACCGGCCCGGCTGGTCGAGGGGAGCGACCTGGATGCCTTCGCCGGCACCTCCGCACCCGTCCGGGATGGTTCGGCCAAACCGTCCCCGGCGCCACCCTCGGGGTTCTTCTGAGCACCCCGAGGGGCGGGGCGGGGACGGTGCGCGGCGGCCTCCCGCCCCGGTGCCGCCGGGGCTCAGCGCCCGGTGTGGCCGCTGGTCGCCGAAGGTTCGCCTGCGGTCGCCGACGGGGCGTCCGGGTCGGAGGAGTCGGCGCCGCGCACGTCGCCGGCGGGCCCGCCCCGCTCCTCCCCCTGGGCCGAGCCCGGCTCGTCGAAGCTGGTGGGCAGCCGCCGCAGGTGCTTGGTCATCGACCGGACGAGGAAACCCACGGCGACGAAGAACAGGATCAGTACCACCAGAGCGACCGGTGAGGACTTGCCGAAGTCCTCACCCTGCCCTCCCGGGTTGTCGACTCCGAAAGCCACCATCGTCCCGGCGATCGCTCCAGCGGACCACATCACACGGACACCCTCTCACGCACTCCCGCGAACAGATCGTCCTCCGGCAACGTGGTGTCCACCAGCGAACGGACCAGCTCGTATTCCTCGGTCGGCCAGACCTCCCGCTGGATGTCGACCGGCACGGCGAACCAGCGGCTGTTCGGGTCGATCTGGGTGGCGTGGGCCAACAGCGCCGCGTCCCTCGTCTCGAAGTGGTCCGCGCACTCGACCCGCGTCGTCACCCGTTCCATGACGTCCGGGCGGGTCGGATCCCAGCTCTCCAGCCATTCGGCATAGGGTGATTCCACACCACGGCTCGTGAGCGTGTCGTGGAAGGTCTGCATCCTCGCCCTGGAGAAACCGTGGCAGTAGTACAGCTTCAACGGCTGCCAGGGGTCCCCCGCGCCCGGGAACCGGTCGGGGTCCGGCGCCGCGTCGAACGCCGCGACGGACACCTCGTGGCAGCGGATGTGGTCGGGGTGGGGGTACCCGCCGTTCTCGTCGTAGGTGATGACGACGTGCGGGCGGAACTCCCGGATGACCCGGACCAGCGCCTCGGTGGACACCTCCAGGTCGGTGAGGGCGAAGCAGCCCTCCGGCAGCGGCGGGAGCGGGTCACCCTCGGGGAGACCCGAGTCGACGAAGCCCAGCCAGCGGTGGTGGACGCCGAGGATCGCCGCGGCCTTCGCCATCTCCTCCCGGCGGATCTCGGTGATGTTCTCCAGCACGTCCGGTCGGTCCATGGCCGGGTTCAGGATGCTGCCCGCCTCACCACCGGTACAGGTGACCACCATCACCTCGTGACCGTCCGCAACATACTTGGCGAGCGTCGCCGCTCCCTTGCTCGACTCGTCGTCTGGGTGAGCGTGCACCGTCATCAGACGCAGCTTTTCGGCCATCTCGGAACCGACGTCCCTCCTGCTACACGTAACCGCACCCGCCGGGACGTCGCGGAGGACCGTCCGGGGATACTGCTCAGACGACTACAGCTAACGTCGTCCCGAGGACCATTGTTCCCGGCAGCCATGACAACCTCGCGCGGAGGTCGAGGTAGACCGTGACCAGCAACGGAGCACCAGGCCGGCCCGCCGGACGTTACCGTCGCGCCCCCGCGCGCCGGTTCCCCCGCTGGGTGGGCGCCCTGACCGGGGTCGCGGTGCTGATGGTGGGCCTGTGGGCCTCCGTCACGGCCTACCAGAACTGGGGCAGCCCGCCGGTCTCGGCGGACCACACCTCGTTCGACGCACCGGACGACCACTCGTTGCGCATCTCCTTCGACGTGATGCGGGACGACCCGAGCCGCAGCGCGGTGTGCGTCCTGCGGGCGCGGTCGGCGGACGGCGACGAGTCGGGCCGGCGGGAGGTGCTGATCCCGCCGGGCGAGTCCCCGGCGAGGCACACCAGCACCGTGTTGACCTCGAAACCTCCCATCATGGGTGAGGTCTTCGGGTGCTCCCACGACGTGCCCGAATACCTCACCAGAGGCTCGTCCGTCGAGCCGGATTCGGAGGTGCCGCCAAGCGGGTGAACCGCAGCTCACGCACCGGTCCGGCGCTCCGAAATCGGCGACGGGCCGGGTGTCGTCGTGCTAACCTGCCCTCACGGCACGGTCCCCAGTGGGCCGTGTTTTTCCGTATCCGGCGGGAAGCCCGGATAGCTGCGGGCGCGTACCCGTGCCCGGGACAGACGAGGAGTGGTGACCGTGAGCGAGACCCAGGTGACCTGGCTGACCCAGGATTCCTTCGACCGGCTCAAGCACGAGTTGGACGAGTTGATCGCGAGCCGCCCCGTCATTTCCGAGAAGATCAACGCCGCCCGCGAGGAGGGCGACCTCAAGGAGAACGGCGGGTACCACGCGGCGCGCGAGGAGCAGGGTCAGCTGGAAGCCAGGATCCGGCAGCTCCAGGAGCTGCTGCGGGTGGCGAAGGTCGGCGAGGCCCCGACCGAGTCCGGCATCGCGCAGCCCGGCATGGTGCTCACGGTCCGCTACGACGGTGACGACGAGACCGAGACCTTCCTGCTCGCCACCCGGGAGGAGGGCTTCCAGGGTGACCTGGAGGTGTACTCCCCCAACTCCCCGCTCGGCGAGGCACTGCTGGACGCCAAGGAGGGCGAGGACCGCGAGTACGAGCTGCCCAGCGGCGGCCGGATGAAGGTCACCCTGGTCAAGGCGGTGCCCTACTCCGCCTGACCCCCACTGCCCGACCGGGGCCCGACCCACGCTGGGTCGGGCCCCGGTTCGCGTCCTGGTGGTGGGTCGTCGTGGGAGGCGGTTGGCTCGGCCACCAGTTCCAGTAGCGGGCGGACCCGGGGCGCCACCGGGGTGGACAGCGCGATCGAGGTCGAGGTGCGTTGCACTCCCTCCGCGCAGACCACCTCGTCGATGACGCGTTGCAGGTCGTCGTTCGAGCGGGCCACCAGTCGCACCAGGAGGTCGCCCTCACCGGTGGTCGCGTGCACCTCGCAGACCTCCTCGATGCGCCGCAGGTGGCACACCACCTCGTCCCGACGGCCCTGGGCGATCTCCAGGACCACGAACGCCGTCAGCCCGTAGCCGAGCGCCGGCAGGCTGATCTGCGGTGGGAAGCCGGTCAGCGCCCCGAGCCGCACCAGGCGGTCCAACCGGGCCTGCACCGTGCCCCGGGCCACCTTCAGCCTCCGCGAGCACTCCAGGACCCCGAGCCTCGGGTGGTCGGTCAACAACAACAGCAGGCGCGCGTCGAGCCGGTCGAGCATGGGCCGTTCCCGCGACGTCACGTCATCTCCCTGTGCACCCTGCCCATCCTGCCCCGGTGTCAGGACCCGTGACTACGCAATCTGCGCAACACGAAGTGATCGCGTTGCGCAGCGTGCCGGCGGCTGCTCATGCTGGCGCCACCGAACCAGCGCCATCCCAGCGTTCGAGGGCAGTGGAGGAACCCATGACCGAGACCGTGCCGGCACCAGGTATCGACGATGTCAGCTTCGACCAGATGAGGCAGCTCGTCGGGCTGGTCGACTACGACGAGTCGCGCGACCCGTTCCCCGTGAAGGGGATGGACGCCGTCGTGTTCGTCTGCGGGAACGCGACCCAGAGCGCGCTCTACTACCAGCACGCCTTCGGCATGGAACTCGTCGCCTACTCGGGGCCGGAGACCGGCAACGCCGACCACCGGGCCTTCGTCCTGAAGGCCGGTTCCGCGCGGTTCGTGCTCACCGGCGGGGTGCGGCCGGAGAGCCCGCTGCTGGACCACCACCGCCGCCACGGCGACGGGGTGGTGGACCTCGCCCTGGAGACGACGGACGTCGACCGGTGCGTGGCCCACGCCAGGGAACAGGGCGCCCAGGTCCTGGAGGAACCGCACGACGTGTCCGACGAGCACGGCACGGTCCGCAGAGCGGCGATCGCGACCTACGGGGAGACGCGGCACACGCTGGTGGACCGCTCCCGTTACCAGGGCCCCTACCTGCCCGGGTACGTCGCCAGGGCCGGCACGATCCAGCGGCCCGAGGGATCGCCGAAGCGGTTGTTCCAGGCCGTGGACCACTGCGTCGGCAACGTGGAGCTGGGGCGGATGGACGAGTGGGTGTCCTTCTACAACCGGGTGCTCGGCTTCGTGAACATGGCGGAGTTCGTCGGGGACGACATCGCCACCGAGTACTCGGCGCTGATGAGCAAGGTGGTCGCCAACGGCAACCACCGGGTGAAGTTCCCGCTGAACGAGCCCGCGCTCGGCAAGAAGAAATCGCAGATCGACGAGTACCTGGAGTACTACACGGGGGCCGGGTGCCAGCACATCGCCCTCGCGACCAACGACATCCTCGCGAGCGTGGACGAGATGACGGCGAGGGGCGTGGAGTTCCTCGTCACCCCGGACTCGTACTACGAGGACCCGGAACTGCGCGCCCGCATCGGGAAGGTCCGGGTGCCCATCGACGAGTTGCAGCGACGCGGCATCCTGGTCGACCGCGACGAGGACGGCTACCTGCTCCAGATCTTCACCAAACCCGTCGGGGACCGGCCGACCGTCTTCTACGAGCTGATCGAACGCCACGGGTCGCTGGGCTTCGGGAAGGGGAACTTCAAGGCGCTGTTCGAGGCGATCGAACGGGAGCAGGAGCGGCGCGGCAACCTCTGAGCGCGGCGCGCGAACGCCTGGCGGGGCCGGCCACGGGGTCGGCCCCGCCCTGTGTCGCGGGGTCGGTCACCTCAGAACTGGGGGGTGACGACGTGCCCCGCCTGGGTGAGCCCGGCCACCACCTCGTGGCGGTGGCTCGGCCCCCTGGTCTCCAGGCTCAGGGCGACGTCGACGTCGCCGAGCGCGAGCGCCCCGGAGATCCGGGAGTGCTCGACGTCGATCACGTTCGCTCCCAGCTCGCCGACCTCGGCGAGCAGGGCGGCGAGGGAACCCGGCCGGTCGGAGATCCGCACCCGCACGGCGAGGTAGCGGCCCCCGGCGGTCATGCCGTGCTGGATGACGTGCGACAGCAGGAGCGGGTCGATGTTGCCGCCGGAGAGGATGACTGCGATGGGGCCGGGGAAGCGGCCGGGGTGGTCGAGCACGGCGGCGACCGCCGCGGCCGCGGCCGGCTCCACCAGCAGCTTCGCCCGTTCGAGGCAGAGCAGCAACGCTCGGGACAGGGCCTCCTCGCTGACGGTGAAGATCTCGTCGACGAGGGTGGAGACGTGGTGGAAGGTGACCGGCCCCGGCTCCTTCACCGCGATGCCGTCAGCCATCGTGCGCAACTCAGGTGCCGGCACCGGCGCGCCGGCGGCCAGGGATGCCGGCCAGGCGGCGGCGCTCTCGGCCTGGGCTCCGATCACCCTGACGTCCGGGCGGCGCGCCTTCACCGCCGCCGCGACGCCCCCCAGCAGCCCACCACCCCCGGTGGCCACCACCACGGTGGCCAACTCGGGGAGCTGGTCGAGCAGCTCCAACCCGATGGTGCCCTGACCGGCCAGGATGTCCGGGTGGTCGAAGGGGTGGATGAACTCGGCTCCCGTCTCGGCCGCGTACTCGCGGGCGGCGACCAGGCTCTCCTGGAGCCCGGCGCCCCGCAGGTGCACCTCCGCGCCGTAGGAGCGGGTGGCGGCGAGCTTGGGCAGCGGCGCGCCCTCCGGCATGAAGACGGTCGCGCGGGTGTCGAGCAGGGAGGCGGCGTAGGCCACTCCCTGGGCGTGGTTGCCCGCCGACGCGGCCACCACCCCCCTGGCCCGCTGCTCGGGGGTCAGGCCGTGCAGCCTCGTGTAGGCGCCCCGGATCTTGAAGGAACCGGTGCGCTGGAGGTTCTCGCACTTGAGGTGAACCTGCCCCCCGCAGCGCTCGCTGAGAACCCGGGAGTGCATGATTGGCGTCTGACGGATCACTCCGGCCAACAGTTCACGGGCGGCCATGATCCGATCAACGCTGACCAGTCGCATGAGGCATATCCTGCCAGCGGTTGCGCCGAGTGGGGGACGGTGGTCGGCGCCGGCGGCGGGGGAGCGCCACCGGTTCGGCGAACGGCCGGCGACGGTCGACCGAACAGCTCAGGGGTGGATATTTCTCGAACTGGTAACGAAAAAGGCTAGTACCCTTGGCAGACAGCGAGTCTGTCCGACCAGCCCCGAATTGCGCAGGGAGGTAAGGCCGTGCAGGTGACCCGAAATCCGGGGTTGCTGTCGCTGGTGTCGAGCGTTGCCGCGGCCACTGCGTTGGCCGCCGTGGCGGTGATCACCGTCACACGGGCCGACTGCGCGGAGACTCCGTACTACGAGCAGCGCGACGGCGCCGTGGAACTCGTCCACAGTTGTCTCGACGCCGGCCAGCTGCCCGACACCAACCATCCCGGCTCCGACGCGGTCCTGCGTTGGCAGCCATGACCAGGCCCGCGACGCCGAGCCTGGTCTGACGACGGTCCCGATGACGGCCCGTCCCGTCGAGCTCCCGAGGGGGCTCGGCCCGGGGCGGGCCGTCCGTCGTGTGACGCGTGGGCGCCACGGCTCGGCGCGGATCAGCCGAGCGCGGTGAGCAGGTCGTCCAGCAGGTCGTCGACGTCCTCGATCCCCACCGAGAGCCGCACCAGCTCCGCCGGGACCTGGAGCTGCGAACCGGCGGTGCTCGCGTGCGTCATCCGACCGGGGTGCTCGATCAGCGACTCCACGCCGCCCAGCGACTCGGCCAGGGTGAACAGCCTCGTCCGGGAGCACACCTCCAGCGCCGCCTCCTCGCTGTCGACGAGGAAGGAGATCATGCCGCCGCCGCGACGCATCTGCTTCACCGCGACCTCGTGCCCGGGATGGGTGGGCAGACCGGGGTAGTAGACGGCGCGGACGCGGGGGTGCTCGCCGAGCGCCACCGCGATGCGCTCGGCGTTGTCGCAGTGCCGATCCATCCGCACGGCGAGGGTCTTCAGCCCGCGCAGGGTCAGCCAGGCGTCGAAGGGGCCGGGGACGGCGCCGGCGCCGTTCTGGAGGAAGGCCAGCTTCTCGTCGAGTTCGGGGTCCGAGGTGACCGCGGCGCCGCCCACGACGTCGGAGTGGCCGCCGAGGTACTTGGTGGTGGAGTGCACGACCACGTCGGCGCCCAGCGCGAGCGGGGTCTGGAGGTAGGGCGAGGCGAAGGTGTTGTCCACGACCAGCCGCGCGTCAGCGTCGGCCGCGATCCCAGCCAGGCCGGCGATGTCCGCGACGGTGAGCAGCGGGTTGGTGGGCGTCTCGCACCAGAGCAGGCGGGTGGTGGGCCGGACGGCGGCGCGCACCGCGTCCAGGTCGGACAGCGGGACGGGCGTGTACTCGATGCCCCACTGCGTGAGGATCTTGTCGACGAGCCGGAAGGTGCCGCCGTAGGCGTCGTTGGGGATGAGGATGTGGTTTCCCGGCCGGCACACCGCGCGGAGCACGGCGTCGGTCGCGGCCATCCCGGACCCGAAGGCGCGGGCGAAGCGACCGGATTCCAGGGCGGCCAGGCACTCCTCCAGCGCCGTCCGCGTGGGGTTCCCGGTCCTGGAGTACTCGTAGCCGCCGCGGAGGCCGCCCACGCCGTCCTGCGCGTAGGTCGAGGTGGCGTGGATGGGCACGATCACCGAACCCGTGGTGGGGTCGGGTTCCTGCCCGGCGTGGATGGCGTTGGTCGCGAATCCGAACCGCTCGCCGGAGGAGGTCTGACTCATGCGGCCCAGGGTAGAGCAGGGGCCACTCCGCTTGGAGCAGCCCGAGGGCGGCCGACGGCCGGCCCGAACGGGCGGAGGCCCGGCGACGAGGTCCCGCGCTGAGCGGGTCCGTGGCCGCCGGGCTCCCCCGTTCGCCGTTCGCTGATCAGTACCCGGGCGGGGGTGGCATCTGCTGCGGCTGCTGGGCGAATCCCGCACCGCGCTTGGCCTTCATCGCGCGCGTGGTGCCCGGCAGCCACCAGACCGCGAGGATGCCACCCCAGATGAGGAGGGTGACGACCGCGATGATGAGGAAGATCCCGCCGAGCATGGAAGCGGTCGTCAGGGCCATGATCCCGCCGAGGACACCCAGCGCCGCGAGGACCGTGATGACGATCCGGCCCCACTCCTGGCCCTGCTGCCCGGCGAAGAACGCGCAGGCGCCCACACCGGCCGCCAGGACGATCCCGACGAGGGAGCTGGTCATCGCGAACTGCCCGAAGGTGACCATGTTGATGACCTGCATGACAGCGCTCAGGCCCATCAGCCCCATGGTGAGGAACATGGCGAGCTTGAGGAACTTCTCGTCGGCGCCACCGGCCGGCGCCCCGTACCCCTGCTGCTGGGGGTAGCCGGGCTGCTGGCCGAACTGCGGCGGCTGCCCGTACCCAGGCTGCTGCGGGTAACCCGGCTGCTGGGGGAACCCACCCGGCTGCTGGCCGAACTGCGGCGGCTGCCCCGGCTGCCCGTACCCGGGCTGCTGCCCCGGCTGCGGCTGGCCGTACCCCGGCTGCTGCGGGTAGCCGCCGGGAGCGCCGTACCCGGGCTGCTGCGGATACCCACCGGGCTGCTGGGGGTAGCCGGGCTGCTGGCCGAACTGCGGCGGCTGCCCGTACCCAGGCTGCTGGGGGAACCCACCCGGCGGCTGGCCGAACTGCGGCGGCTGCCCCGGCTGCCCGTACCCGGGCTGCTGCCCCGGCTGCGGCTGGCCGTACGCGGGCTGCGCCGGTGCCTGGCCCGGGGCGACGACCTGGGTGGCGTCCGGGTTGGACGGCGCGGCGGCCGCGGCCGGTGCCTGCTGTCCGGGGCGCACCACCTGGGTCGCGTCCGGGTTGGCGTCCTGGGCGGACGGGGCGCTCACCACGCTGGTCCGCTGCTCCAAGGGCCGGTCGGCACCGGCCCCGGACACGACCTGCGTGGAGTCGGTCCCGCTCGGCGCACCGCCAGCGGCCGGCGGCGGCGAGGCCAGGGCCGGCTCGGCGGCGGGCGCCGCCGCTTCCGCCGAGGGGGGCTGTTGGTCGGCCGACTCGCCCCCGCCAGCCGGCGGCGTCGTTCCCTCGGGCACGGCGGGCGGAGTCACCGCCGACGGCTCCGGGAGCTTGGCGGTGCCGCCCTCCGCGTTCTCGGACTGTGCTGGTTGCTCGCCCTGCGGCGGCTGTGGGGCGCTCATCGGGTGGTAACCCCCTAGAGGTGGATCAGTTCCGCATTACGTTCGGGTCACCGTATCGGATGCCGTGCCCGCGTTATGCCAGTACGGGACAGGTTCGACCGACGACGACGCCCGTCGTCCACCCGGCGAGCACCCCACGCCCGGCGCTCAGCGCCCGGCGAGGAAGCCGAGGACATCCTGTCGGGTGACCACGCCGGCCGGGCGGCCGTCCATCAGCACCAACGCGCCGTCCGCGTTCGCCAGCGCCCGCATCGCGGCGCTGACCGACTCCCCGGCCCCGATGGTGGGCAACGGCTCCGACATGTGCTCCTCCACCCGGTCGGAGAGCTTGGCGCGGCCGGCGAACAGGTCGTCGAGCAGCCGCCGCTCGTTGACGGCGCCCGCCACCTCGGCCGCCATGATCGGTGGTTCCGCGTTGACCACGGGCATCTGGGACACGCCGAACTCGCGGAGCACAGCCACCGCCTCGGCCACCGTCTCGTTCGGGTGGGCGTGCACCAGGTCGGGCAGGGTGCCGTCCTTGCGGCGGAGCACCTCGCCGACGCTGGCTCCACTGTGGTCGGGGGACAGGAACCCGTAGGAGGCCATCCAGTCGTCGTCGAAGACCTTGCCGAGGTAGCCGCGGCCGCCGTCGGGGAGCAGGACGACGATGACGTCCTCGGGGCCGCAGCGCTCGGCGAGCCGGAGGGCGGCGGCGACGGCCATCCCGCAGGATCCGCCGACGAGCAGGCCCTCCTCCCGGGCCAGCCGGCGGGTGATGGCGAAGGAGTCGCCGTCGGACACCTCGATGATCTCGTCGCAGATGTCCTGGTCGTAGGTGGTGGGCCAGAAGTCCTCGCCGACCCCCTCTACCAGGTAGGGCCGTCCGGTGCCGCCCGAGTACACGGAGCCGTGCGGGTCGGCGCCCACGATCTTCACGGCGCCCCCGGACACCTCCCTGAGGTACCTGCCGGTTCCCGAGATCGTCCCGCCGGTGCCGATACCGGCGACGAAGTGGGTGATGCGGCCGTCGGTCTGCCGCCACACCTCGGGTCCGGTGGCCGCGTAGTGCGATGCGGGGTTGTTCTCGTTGGCGTACTGGTTGGGCTTCCAGGCGCCCGGGATCTCCGAGACGAGGCGGTCGGAGACGTTGTAGTAGGAGTCCGGGTGTTCGGGGGCCACCGCCGTCGGGCAGACGACGACCTCCGCCCCGTAGGCCTTGAGGACGTTGCGCTTGTCCTCACTGACCTTGTCCGGGCAGACGAACACGCACTGGTACCCCTTGCGCTGGGCCACCATCGCCAGCCCGATCCCGGTGTTCCCCGAGGTCGGCTCGACGATGGTCCCGCCAGGGCGCAGCTCCCCCGACCTCTCGGCCGCCTCCACCATGCGCAGCGCGATGCGGTCCTTGACGCTGCCGCCCGGGTTGAAGTACTCGACCTTGGCCAGCACGAGCGGGCTGAGCCCCTCGGCGACCGCGTTCAGGCGCACCAGCGGTGTGTTGCCCACCAGGTCCATCACATGCTCGGCGTAGTCCACCGCGTGCCACTCCCACTCGTCTGCCGGCTCGGTTGGTGTCGGATTCGGAGCTTATCCCCGGAGCTGACGGGAGGTTTCCCACCGCCCCAGCCGCATACTGCCGCCCCCTTCCGCCGGAGCGGCACGCCTCGCCCCGGAATTGGGTAGATGATTCAGGGAGAACGAGCGTCGGGACCGGGTGGTGTCCAGGGTCCGGTCCGGCGGAAGGAGGATCTGCAGTGCTGGGTTCGCGCGCGATCCGGGTGGCCGCGTTCGCGGCGGGAGCGGTCACCGGGCTCACCGGGGCGGCCTACGGGCTCCTGTCAGGACAGTCCCGGGCGGCCAGGAAGGTGATCGGCATCCCGGATCGGGAACCGGTCCGGGCCGACGGCGTCTACCTGCCGGACGGGACGGGGCCGCATCGGGCCGAGGAGCTGCCGGACTCGCCGGCACCGCTGACCTTCGCGGTCCTGGGTGACTCCTCCGCGGCTGGCCTGGGGGTGGATGACGCCAGCCAGCTGCCCGCCGTGCTGCTCGCCGGTGGGCTCGCCGAGGAGGCGGAACGTCCGGTGTGGCTGACGACCCTGGCGGTGAGCGGTTCGACGACGGAGGACCTGGCCGAACAGGTCGACCGGGCGGTGGCCCTGCGTCCGGACGTCGCGCTGGTGATCATCGGTGCGAACGACGTCACGACCAAGCTGCCGCTGCGCACCTCGGCCGCGCTGTTGGGCGCCGGGGTCCGGCGGCTCCGGGAGGCCGAGGTGGGCGTGGTGGTGGGGACCTGCCCCGACCTCGGGGCGATCCGCCCCATCCCGCAGCCCCTCCGGTCGATCGCGCGCAGCTGGAGCCTGGCGCTGGGGCGGGCGCAGCGGCGGGTGGCGGAGCGGGAGGGCGCCTACCCGGTCCCGCTGGCGGACCTGCTCTCACCGGAGTTCCTGGTCCGGCCCGGTGAGCTGTTCAGCGCGGACCGGTTCCACCCGAGCGCGGCCGGCTACGCGACGGCCGTCTCGATCCTGCTCCCCCCGCTGTGCAGCGTGGCCGGGGTGTGGGAGGGCGGTCCGCTACCCCAGCACCCGACGAGGTCCCGGCTGGCGGAGGCCCGCCGGCCGACGCACCGGATCATCGCGAAGCTCAACCAACGGCTGCGGCGGGCCCGGTGACGCGGGGTGGACCGGCGGCCTCCCGCCAGACGGCCGCCGCCCCGGGCCTCCGGGTGGACCCCGAGGAGGCGGGAACGCGGGGTGACGGAGCCGGTTCGACCACCGGAGCGGCTCGCCCCGGCGCGGTCCGCCCGGAGCGACCGGGCACCGGGGGTCGCGGGGTGCTGGTGCCGCGCTGGTGTCCGGCTGGAACGGTGAGGCTCCGCCAGAGCGGGCGCCAGCTCCGCCGGGTCCACCTTCCGCCACCACCTACTCTCCAGTAACTTCACGGTGAGGAGACTGTTTCCCGAACCAAGCCAAGGAGGGCTTCGATGCCGGAAGCCGTCATAGTCGCCGCCGCCCGGTCCCCGATCGGGCGAGCGAACAAGGGCTCGTTGGTCGGGCTGCGCCCGGACGACCTGACCGCGCAGGTGGTCCGCGCCGCCCTCGACCAGGTGCCGGAGCTCGATCCCGCCACCATCGACGACCTCATGCTCGGTTGCGGGCTCCCCGGCGGGGAGCAGGGGTTCAACATGGCCAGGGTGGTCTCGGTGCTCCTCGGCCGCGACGACCTGCCCGGCACGACCGTCAACCGGTACTGCGCCTCCAGTCTCCAGACCACGAGGATGGCGATGCACGCGATCCGGGCCGGGGAGGGCGACGTCTTCCTCAGCGCCGGGGTGGAGACCGTGTCCCGCTACGCGAAGGGCAACTCGGACAGCCTGCCCGACACCAGGAACCCGCTGTTCGACGCGGCGGCGGAACGCGGCCAGGTCGCAGCCGAGAACGGTGCCGAGGAGTGGCGGGACCCCCGTCTCGACGGGGAGCTGCCCGACGTCTACCTGGCGATGGGGCAGACCGCCGAGAACCTGGCACTGGCCAACGCGGTGAGCCGCCAGGAGATGGACGAGTTCGGCGTGCGGTCGCAGAACCTCGCCGAGGCCGCCATCGCCAGTGGCTTCTTCGCCCGGGAGATCAGCCCGGTCACCCTGCCCGACGGGCGGGTCGTCGAGGCGGACGACGGTCCGCGCGCGGGCACCACCTACGAGGGGGTCGCCCAGCTGAAGCCGGTGTTCCGGCCGAACGGCAGGGTCACCGCGGGCAACTGCTGCCCGCTGAACGACGGCGCGGCGGCGCTGGTGGTGATGAGCGACCGGCGGGCGGCGGAGCTGGGGATCACCCCGCTCGCCAGGATCGTGTCCACCGGGGTGTCCGCGCTGTCCCCCGAGATCATGGGACTCGGCCCGGTCGAGGCGTCCCGGCAGGCGCTGGCCCGGGCTGGGATGACCGTCGACGACGTCGACCTCTTCGAGATCAACGAGGCCTTCGCGGCGCAGGTGATCCCGTCGTACCAGGAACTCGGCATCCCCCTGGAGAAGCTGAACGTCAACGGGGGCGCGATCGCCCTCGGCCACCCGTTCGGCATGACCGGGGCCCGGATCACCTGCACCCTGCTGAACTCCTTGCGCACCCACGACCGGCGGATCGGCCTGGAGACGATGTGCGTCGGCGGGGGCCAGGGCATGGCGATGATCGTCGAACGCCTCTCCTGATCCCGCACCTCGGGGCTGGCGCACGCCTTCCCGCCACCGGTGAGGGAACCCCAGGAACGAGGAGAGGCCCCGGCGATGTCGCCGGGGCCTCTCCCGTGTGCTCGGGTCCGCTGGACGCGGCGCGCGTCACTCGCCCTGGAGGTAGGTGAGCAGGCGCAGGATCTCGATGTACAGCCAGACCAGCGTCATGGTCAGGCCGAAGGCGATCTGCCAGCCGTACTTGGCGGGCGCACCGGCCTGGATCAGGTCGTCGGCGGCCTTGAAGTCCAGCAGGAAGACGAAGGCGGCGATGCCGATGCAGACCAGGCTGAAGATGATCGCCAGCGTGCCACCGGAGCGGAGCCCCATGTCGGCGCCGAAGAGGTTGCCGACGAGGTTGGCCAGCATCAGGACGCCGACGCCGATCAGCGCGCCCGTCACCCAGCGGGTGAGCTTCGGGGTGACGCGGATCGCACCGGTCTTGTAGACGACCAGCATGCCGGCGAACACACCGATGGTGCCCATGACGGCCTGCGCGACGATGCCGTAACCGGCCGTGTCCGGGAAGAAGCTCGCCACCATGGCGCTGAGGCCACCGAGGAACAGGCCCTCGAAACCGGCGTAGGCGAGGACCAGCACCTTGCTGGGCTCCCGCTTGAAGGCGTTCACGAGGCCGAGGATCAGACCACCGATGAGACCGACGAAGGTCAGCGCGGGGATGCCGCTCATCGCGGAGAACACGGCGGCCACCACGAGCACGCCCAGGGTGATACCGGTCTTGATCACCACGTCGTCGACGGTGATCGGACGGTCGTCGGCGCTCTGCGTGGTCTGCTGACCCGCATAGCCCGGCTGGCCGAAGCCGGCGCTGTCGAAGTTCGCGTAACCGCCGCTTGCCGGCAGGTTGCGGAACGCGGGATTACTGCTTGTGCGCACCTGTGCCCTCCTGGAACGTGCTCACGCCGTTACCGAGTCAACGGTGACGCGTGTCGTAGGGTTCCCCAACTCGAGTAAAGGCGACTTTACCGACACCCGAGCGTTCTTCCGATGCCCCTGGCCCCGATCCTCCCTCCGACCGCGCGGACTTCACCGGGTTGTGACCAAGGTCGTGATTCAGTTGTTGTACGTGACCCCGATCTGGCGCAGCGTGACCGCCGCTGCCCGGGGTAGTCGATCAACGGTGTCGGTGACGCCCATGATCGTGACGCACTGGACAGGATCTCTGACAGGCAGCTAACTTCTCCCTGTCGTCACATCCTCCGAGTGGCGGCTTGTGGCATGACGCGCGACCAGACCAGCATCACGGGAGCGAAACCTCGACGCGTGGCCACACGTTACGCGCGACCCGGCGGCAGGTCACGGCTCCTGGCCGGCGCTCCGTCGGGGGCACTCGCTCCGTGATGTCGGACCGCGCCCTTGGACACCAACTCTGGACACCGAGGAGCATTCATGCTCAGAAGAGTGGCCGCGGGACTGGCCAGTGCGTCCCTGCTGGCCGGCGCGGCGCTGGTCGCGTTGCCGGGCACGGCGGCCGCGGCCGTGCAGGAGGGACTGGGGCACCGGACCGCGCCGCAGCCCTACCAGGGGAAACCCAACGACTACGACTGGGTCGGCTCCTACGTCTGGCAGGGCGAGCAGGTCTGGTGCGTGCAGTACTCCTACCGCGCGCCGGACACCGAGGAGGAGTACGTCGACGGCGACCAGCTGCTGACGAAGTGGGGCGACCCGCTGTCCCCGGAGATCTCCTCCAACATCTCCTACCTGCTGCTCCGCTACAGCGGGACGGAGTCCGACCACGAGGCGTCCGCGCTGGCGCACCTGCTGCACAGCTGGACCGCCGCCCCCCGCACGCCCGCCGACCTGGACCCGTCCAACGGGTTCCGGGAGATCGCCTACGACGTCGAGTTCCACTTCGACGAGCTGCCGCCGGAGACCCAGGAGGCGGTGGAGGCGATGAAGGCCGACGCCGAGGTCAACCGGGGCCCCTGGGAGGTGTCGTTGACGGCTCCCGAAGGGGAGCAGGTCATCGGTCAGCCGGACTCCTGGCGGGTGGACCTGCTCAACACCGCGGGCAACGGCGTGCCCGACATCCCCGTCGAGGTCACCCTGACCGACGCGGAACTGGCCGACCCCGAGGTGGCCGAACCGGCGCGGCAGATCCTCATGCAGGACCTGAGCGTCAACGACGAACTGGCCGCCGACCTGGCCGCGGAGGAAGCCACCGAGGAGGCGGCGGAGGGCGTTCCGGCCGACGGTGCCGCCGACCAGCAGACCCAGCCCCTGAGCACCACGACCCCCCAGCCCACCGCTCCCGTCGAGACCCCCGAGGGCGAGGACGGAGCTGAGGAGGACGACAGCGGCGAGCCCGAGCCCCAGGTGCGCTACCTGCGGACCCCGGAGGACGGCGGCCCGCTGCTGTTCGACGTCGTGCCGACCGGTGAGAACCCCTCGGTCCACGTCAGCGTGCAGACCCCGGCCGACCAGCCGAGGATCAAGGTCCCGCAGGACGGTTCCGACGTGCAGCGCATCGTCACCACCGGTGGCGAGGACACGGTGACGGCCGAGGCCGCGGTGACCGCCCGCACCGCCCCCGGTGCCGTCGAGATCGCCAAGGTGGACGCCTCGACCGGTCTCCCGGTGGCCGACGTCCAGCTGCGGATCACCTCCGCCGACAAGAGCAGCCCCGCCCTGCGGCAGGACGACTCCGAACTCGTGGGTCCCGACGGCGAACCGCTCGTGGTGACCACGGACGAGGAGGGCTACGCGCGGCTGGAGGACCTCAGAACCCCGCAGGAGATCTGCGTGGTCGAAGTCGGGGTTCCCGCCGGGTACGAGGAGGAGTTCGACCCGGCCAACCCACCGACGGCCTGCGGGCTGGTGGAGGCGGGGGACACCCTGACCCTCACCATCGCCAACAAGCCCAACCCGCCGACCGTGCCGAGCACGATCCCGGCGGGTGAGGCCGACCTGGTCACCGCCTCCTCGGAGACGGTCAACCGGATCAGCCCGGTCACCCTGACCAGCCTGGGTCTCCTGGTGCTGCTCGCGGCCGGAGCGACCGGACTGGTGTGGCGACGTCGGATGACCTCCGGGGACCAGCGCTAGCCGGTCGTCGGACCACATCGCCGCCCCCTCGGCCGGGAGGTCGGCAGAGAGGGCCAACCAGGTGGATGAGACGCGAGGGGCGGAGCGGGCCGACGGCGACGTCGACCCGCCCGCCGAGAACGACCGCCGCACCTATGCCCTCGACGTGGGTGAGTGGGAGGTCGCGGACCCCGAACGGTCGAGGTCGGCCCGCCAGCGGACCTCGGCCGTCGTCGGGATCGGAGTGCTGAGCCTCGGCATCCTCGGGGGCCTGTACTGGCCACCCACGGTGCAGGTCACCGGCAGCGCCGTCCCGGTCGACGCCGTCGTGCGGGCCGGGGACGACGTGCTCGGCAACAGCATGGCCGCCGTCGGTGACCAGCCCAAACCGCTCGGCGTGCCCGACGGCTCCCCGACGGGGGCACCGGAGCAGGACGAGGGGCCGGCCGGGACCGGGCGGGAGGAGGCCGAGGACCGCGACCCGGGCACGTCCACCGGACCCGCCGTCCCTCCCCCGGCGCGGGAGTCCGGGCCAGGTCCCCGCCCCCCGTCGGGGGACCGACCGGTCGCCGCCCAGCGACCGGGGACCATCCGGCTCCCCGAGGGCGGCACGGCCGCCCTGGTCCGACGCGAGGTCGGACCGGACCGGGTGCTGCCCGTTCCGGAGAACCTGGAGGAGGCGACCTGGTGGGGCATGGGTCTCGGCGCGCCGTCCGGGGCCTCCGTCTTCGCGGGCCACGTGAACTTCCGGGGTCAGCGGGGCCCGTTCGCCGAGCTCTGGGACACCACGCTCGGTGACGTGTTCACGGTGGTCGACCAGCGGGGGGAGGAGTGGCGTTACCGGGTGAGCGCGATCCACACGTTGCACAAGAACGAGCTGCCCGCCAACGCGGAGGCGCTCTTCGGCCAGGAGGGCGCGCACCGGGTGGTGCTCGTCACCTGCGGTGGGCGGTGGCACGGCGGGGACCTGGGTTACGAGGACAACCGCATCGTCGTCGCGCTGCCCGCCTGACCGTTCGGGCGCCGGCCCCCGGATGGGGCGGAACCCTCGGCCAGGTCCGGGCTGGGGGCAGCGCCAGGGCTGAGGACACCCTTCCCCGCAGCAGGTGGTCTGCCGCGGGGAAGGGGGCCAGGAGTCCGCGCCGTCAGCCCAGCCGCAGGATGCGGTCGGAGCCTGGCGCGGCGCCACCGAGCTGGTCGGTGTTGCTCGTGCCGAACCACAACGATCCGTCCGGGGCGGCGGCCGCCGCCCGCAGTCGTCCGAACTCGTGGGCGTGCAGGGCACGCCGGTCGGTGACCTCACCGCCGTCGGACAGCGGCAGTTCCCACAACCGTTGGCCCCGCAGCGTCGTCACGTAGAGGGTTCCCCGGACGTGGGCGAGCCCGGCGGGCGTGCCCTCCTCGGGAGTCCAGTGCACCACGGGATCGGTGTACCGGCCGTCGGAGCAGGGGCCCTCGCAGACCGGCCACCCGTAGTTCGCGCCGGCCCGAACCCTGTTGAGCTCGTCGGCGCCGTGGTCACCGGTCTCCACGGCGAACATCCGGCCCCCGTCGTCCCAGGCCAGCCCCAGCACGTTGCGGTGACCGTAGGAGTAGACGTGGGTCCCGAACGGGTTCCCCGGCGCGGGCCGCCCGTCGGGACGAAGCCGGACGATCTTGCCCCGCAGCGAGTTCAGGTCCTGCGCCTCGTCGTACCCGCCGTTCGGGTCGTGCGGGTACCGGGCCGGGACACCCGCGTAGAGGTATCCGTCCGGGCCGAAGGCGAGCGCCCCTCCGTTGACGTAGACGGCCCGGGGCAGGCCCGTGAGGATCGGCTCCGGCTGCTCCCCGAGCCGGAACCGCGCGATCCTGCTGTCCTGGGCCGTGGCGTAGTAGACGTAGACGAATCCGTCCGTCTCGTAGTCGGGTGAGACGGCGATGCCCTGGACCCCGTCCTGGATGCCGTCGGTCGCCGCGTCGAGGATGCGTTGTTCCTCGACCACGGAACCGTCGACCACGCGCATGACACGCGCGTTGTTGCGTTCGGTGACCAGTGGTGAGCCGTCCGGGAGGAAGGCGATGTCCCACGGCACGGTCAGTCCCGTCGTCACCTGCTCCGGTTGTGCTTGCCGCTCGCCGGAATCCGGCGGGTCCTGCTGTGCTGACACCGTTCCGGTGGCCGCGACGACCATCAGCAGCGTGGTGGCGACACCGCCCAGAGTTCCTCGTCGAAACCGCATTCACGCCTCCTTGTCAGAGGTTCACGGGTGGCGGCCACTCGTCCTCACCCGCCCTGTTCGACGTGGACCGGACGTGCCCCGCCACCCGAATCGGAAGCTAGGACGGCGCCGGACTTCCCGCCATGCGAGTCGTCACTTCCCGAACTCCCGTTTCCCCCTGTGCCCGAACGAGGTCCCCGCACGGTCGCCGAGGAAAGGAGGAACCGGACCTTTCGCACCGAACCGACGGCGCGGCCGCCGTGAATAGCGGGGGCACCCGTCGTCACGCACCATGAAGCAGCCGCCGACCGGCGGGCAGTCACCTCCAGACGAGGAGCGTGGATCATGCGCCTTCCGACCGTTGTGACACGACACGACCGCGCGACCGACCTCCGACCGGTGTCCGCCGGCCGACCTCCGGCCCCGCGACGTTCCTGGGTCCGTCCGGACTTCCGGGCGGTCGCCACGCCGATGGAGGTCACCAGCTACGTGGCCCGCGGATGACGGGCGCGCCGACGGAGGTGCTGGGCCGGGAGGAGTTCCGATCGCGGTTGGAATCCCTCTCGGCCCGGTACTGGGACGACCACCCCTTCCACCGCGCCCTGCACGAGGGAGCCCTGCGGAAGGAGGACCTCCAGCTGTGGGCGGCGAACCGTTGGTACTACCAGCGGATGTTGCCGCGGAAGGACGCCGCGATCCTGTCGAACTGCCCGGACCGCGAGGTCCGACGGCAGTGGATCAGCCGGGTGACCCACCACGACGGCCAGCCGGGCCAGGAGGGCGGCATGGACCGGTGGCTGCGCCTGGCCGAGGCGACCGGGCTCGACGAGGAGACCGTGCGCTCGGAGCGCCTGCTGTTGCCGGGGGTCCGCTTCGCGGTGGACGCCTACGTCGAGTTCGCCCGCTGCCGTCCCTGGCAGGAGGCGGTGGCCTCCGGGCTGACGGAGATGTTCGCCCCCGGCCTGATGCGGCGGCGGGTGCTCGCCATGCGGGAGCACTACCCCTGGCTGGACGGCGGGGCGCTCGACTACTTCCTGACCAGGATCGAGGTCACCGGGCCGGAGGGAGCCGCGACGCTGGACCTCGTGTTGACCCACTGCCGCGACCGGGGGTCCCAGGACGCGGCGGTGGCCGCGTTGGCCTTCAAGTGCGAGGTGCTGAACGCGATGCTGGACGCGATCGACCACGCCGCGCGGCGGCCGGCGGTGACCTCGTGACGGCGGGCATCGACCCGGCGGCCCGTCCCCGGCTGGGGCGGGGCGTCAAGCTCATGCGGGACGAGAGCCGGGACAGCCACGTCCTGCTCTACCCGGAGGGGGTGCTGCTGCCCAACGAGACGGGCGAGGCGGTGCTGCTGCGGTGCGACGGGCACAGCCCGGTCGGGGAGATCGTGCGTGCGCTGGAGGGGCAGTTCGACGGCGTGCTGCCGGAGCAGATCCTCGAACTGCTCGACACCCTGCGCGGCATGGGGCTGATCAGGATCGACCATGACGGCGCCTGATGGGGCTGCCGCCCCCGACGGGACCGGAGCCGGGGTCGCCGCCCCGTGGGGGATGCTGGCCGAGCTGACCCACCGGTGCCCCCTGCACTGCCCCTACTGCTCCAACCCGCTGGAGCTGGTGCGCCGCGAGTCCGAGCTGACCACCGACCAGTGGATCGCCGTGCTCGACCAGGCGCGACGGCTCGGCGTGCTCCAGACGCACCTCTCCGGTGGCGAACCGTTGGCTCGCCGGGACCTCGCGGAGCTGGTGGGCCACGCCTCCGGGCTCGGGTGCTACGTCAGCCTGGTCACCAGCGGGCTCGGGCTGACCCCGGCCCGCGCCGAGGAGCTGGCAGCGCGCGGCCTCGACCACGTGCAGCTGAGCTTGCAGGACTCCGACGCCACCACCGGGGACCGGGTGGCCGGCACGCGGGCGCACCACCACAAGATCGCGGCGGCGGCCGTGGTCCGCCGGCTGGACCTCCCGCTCACGGTCAACGTGGTGCTGCACCGGGGCAACCTGGACCGGATCGCCGAGATCATCCTGCTCGCCGAGGATCTGGGGGCGGACCGGCTGGAGTTGGCGAACACGCAGTACTACGGCTGGGGTCTGCGCAACCGCCGGCTGCTGATGCCCACCCGGCGCCAGCTCGCCAACGCCCGCCGAGTCGTGGCGGCGGAGACCCGTCGGTTGGCGGGCGGCATGGAAGTCGTCTACGTCCTCTCCGACTACTACGGCGAGTACCCCAAACCCTGCATGCACGGTTGGGGCAGCAGGCAGTTCACCGTGTCCCCGGCCGGGCGGGTCCTGCCCTGCCCGACGGCGGACGTGATCACCGGGCTCCCGGCGGAGTTCGTCCAGGACCGTCCGCTGGCCGAGATCTGGTACGAGTCGGCGGTGTTCAACGCCTTCCGGGGCACCGACTGGATGCGGGACCCGTGCCGGAGTTGCGACCGACGGGAGATCGACTTCGGCGGCTGCCGCTGCCAGGCCTTCCAGCTCACCGGCGACGCGCGGGCCACCGACCCCGTCTGCCGGTTCTCCCCGGATCGGCACCTGGTGGCCGCCGCCCTGCTCGCCGACGCCCCGGAGGACTCCGGCGTGGCCGACCCGGCGGCCGGGCGACCGCTGTGGCGTGGGATCCCGACCGGCCGGGTCCCCCGGGTTCCGAGTGCGGGCGGTGGACCGGCGGTGGTGGACCCGTGCGGCTGATCCTGCTGGGCACGGCGGCTGGCGGCGGTTTCCCGCAGTGGAACTGCGCCTGCGGCCGGTGCTCCCGTTCCAGGGCGGGGACCGAGGCGATGCGCCGTGGCCAGGACGGCGCGGCGGTGTCGGTGGACGGCGAGAACTGGTGGCTGCTCAACGCGAGCCCCGACCTCCCCACCCAGCTCGTGGCGACGCCGGAGCTGTGGCCGGGGCCGGGGCGGCGGCAGATCCCGCTGCGCGGTGTCCTGCTGACGGACGCCGAACTGGACCACACGCTCGGGCTGTTCTCGTTGCGCGAGTGCGGGGGGCTGCCGGTGCACGCTCCGGCCGCGGTGCTGGCGTCGCTGGACCGACCCACGCCGTCCGCCGGAGCCCTCGGCCTGCGACCGGTGCTCGACGCCTACGGGGACTGGCGGTGGAACGAGGCGGCCGAGGGCGTGGCGTCGGAGCTGGGCCAGGGCCTGACGGCGACGCCGGTGGCGATCAGCGAGAAGCGCCCCCGGTACCGGACCGGGGTACGGGATGCCGGGCCGTCGGTGGTCGCCTACCGGCTGCGGGACCGGTCGGCGGGGCGGGAACTGCTGTACGCGCCGTGCCTGTCGCGTTGGCCGGACCGGCTGGACGAGGCGGTGGCGGCGGCCGACTGCGCGGTGCTGGACGGCACCTTCTACTCCGGGGACGAGTTGGGGCATGCCACCGGACTGCCCGGGGGCGGTGGGCAGTCCGGCATGGGCCATCTCCCGGTGGGTGGGGAGGACGGGACCCTCGACCGGTTGCGCTGCCACCCGGGGACACGGCGGATGTACACCCACCTGAACAACACCAACCCGCTGGTGGACCCGGCGTCGGCGGAGTTCGCGGCGGTGGTGGCGAGCGGGGTGGAGGTGCCCTCGGACGGTGACCGCATCGACCTGTGACGGCGTCGGGCCGTACCGGGGGCGAACGGCGGCGGGCGGGCGCGCGGACGCGCTCGGGCACCGGTCCCGTGGTGGCGCAGGGGACCGAGGGCGCCGCGACCGCGGGTGGTGGTCGGGGCACGCCGGTCGTGGGGCCTGGGGATTCCGGAGGCGGGACGACCCGCTCCCCGGCCACGCCGAGGCGCCGACGAGGCGCCTGCCGCTCTCCGACCCGCCGCCCGGGGCGGAACGGCGAGTGCGCCTCCCGCCGAGCGCGCGCTCGGACGGTCCTCGTGCTCGCCGGCCGCCGGCCCCTGGGAGGGGGCGAACCGGGGATGCCGCCACGCTGGACCGGTCGGGCTCGCGGGGGCCGGCTCGGCGACTGCCCGCCCCGGCCCGGCCAGGTACCGGACGGGAGCGGGCAACGCCCGTGGGAGGACCGAGCGCGCGTCCCCCACGCCGACGCCGGGGTGGGAGAGGCCCGTCGCCGCCGCGCCACTCCTCGCCGGATAACACCCTTACGGGTGAGAAATTCGCGGACTGGGATCAACCACGGGTCACTTCCTGCCGAAAGACTGACAGGAGGAACCGCGCCGGGGAGGGACGGACACCGACGCTCGATAACGCCGCCACCGACGTCACGACCGACATCGCGACGCGGACCACCGGGGCCGCCGACTCGCGGTCTGGATCAGGGTTGTGCCCCCGGTCGGACTCGAACCGACACTGGGACCCTTTTAAGGGGCCTGCCTCTGCCTATTGGGCTACGGGGGCAGCGCGCAGCCTAGAACCTGGACGGCTCGCGTGGGGGCCACTTCGACGGAAGTCGCCCGCCCGGACCAACCACCCGGTCTGGTTCTGCGCGTCGTACGGAACTCCACCGGATCTTGCCATCCGGGCCGCTCCACGGGGAGTGGGACAACACCTCTCATTCTCACCTGTGCTCATGATCTCAAATCGGCGGCGGCGTCGTCGCCCGGCCAGCCCAGGGCGG
Source organism: Actinoalloteichus caeruleus DSM 43889 (assembly GCF_000429185.2). Taxonomy (GTDB): domain Bacteria; phylum Actinomycetota; class Actinomycetes; order Mycobacteriales; family Pseudonocardiaceae; genus Actinoalloteichus_B; species Actinoalloteichus_B caeruleus. The sequence continues at coordinate 3,440,459 of NZ_AUBJ02000001.1, forward strand.
TGAGCCCCAGCACGATCTCCCGGTCCCGGTCGAGGCCGAGCACGGACTCGAAGGACTCGTCGCGCAGCGCGGCGGTGAACGCGACGCCCAGGCTCATCGCCGTCGCCACCAGGTAGGCGGTCTGCGAGAGATGGCCCATGTCCATCTGCACCATCCGATATGCCCGCGCGGTGTCGTACTTCCACCAGGTCCGCTCGAGCGTCGCGACATGGCAGAGCTGGACCGCCGCCTCCCCCACCCATTCCTGGCCGCCACTGGCCTCGGCCACCTCCCCCGCCGACCACGGTGGCCCGAGGGGTTCGAGCACGTGATCCGCGGCGTCGTAGTGGTACCACCCCGGTTCGAGCCCGGCCACGCTCCGGACGTGCGGGTACACCTCGATCGGATGACGAGCCCCGGCGGAGGGCGAGGACTTGAAGAGGTTGCCGTCCTGGTCCGGACCCGGCCGGCCCGGGGCCGGACCGGCGAGCACGGCGAGCAGGTCGCCCAACCGCGCGGCGTCGACCGGCCGGGGGCGGAACCGCCGGGTCGTGCGCCGTGCCAGCAGCACGTCCCGCAGGGGCCGCTCACCCCAGCGCGCGCCGGACGCGTCCGCCAGCGTGGCGGCGGGCCGATCGCCGGTCCACTGGGCGCTGATCGGCGGGAGGGGGACCCCGGCCGCCCTCCCGTCCCGCCGGCGGAGGAGCGGGGACGGCGGGGGGTCGGTGACCGCCCTCTCCGCGAGTGCGCGGTCCTGTTCGTCGGCGTCGGCGTAGGGCGTGTCCCGGAGGGTGCGGGTCGCGTAGTGGAACTGGCGCGCCGAGGGTCCTCCGTCGCGCCAGGCGGCGAGCAACCGCTGCTCCGCGCGGTGCTCCGGAGTGCCCTCGGCGACCAGGAGCCCCGCGTCGAGGAGGGCTGTGAGCACCGGCCACACGGCAGCCCGTTCCTCGGTGTCCAGTTCGGCGAGCACCTCGTCGGTGTCGGCGAAGGACCGGAACTCCCAGCAGAGCCGAGCGAGGGGGGCGGTCAGCTCGAACTGCCGGTGGCGCAGGTAGTCGTCGAGCACGACCCGGCCCTCCGCGAGGTGCGCGCTCGTGTGCTCAGCGACCTTCAGACGCACCGCGCAGCTCCTGGAACCTCGACGCGACCCACTCGTGGGTGGCCCTCGACACCCTGGTGTCCTCGGCCCGGTACTCGAACCACCGCCAGTCGCAGTTGACGTTGACCTCCAGGAACACCGGTTCGCCTTCCACCACGAGCAGGTCGAACGCCGCGATGTCGAGCCGCCAGTGCCGGACCAGCGCGAGCAGGGTCGCGGCGAGCGGCCGGGGGGTCTCGACGGCCTCGACGGTGACGGCGTCCGGGTCCTGCCACAGCTGGGCGGGGTCCAACTTGCGCACGCGGTAGGCGATCAGCTCGCCTCCGACGACGAAGACCCGGAGTTCCTCCTCCGCGTCGAGGTGCTGTTGCACGATGACAGGAGCCGGTTCCACGACGTCACGGGACCGGCTGGGGTCGAGCGGACGCGGGAACAACCCGTGGAGCGCCCCGGGCCTGGGTTCGAGCAGGTGGCGACCGGCGGTCTTGACCAGGCAGCGGCCGCCGCCGGGGCGGTTGCGGGCTGGGCGGGTGGTCACGGCGGTGCGCGGGACCCGGAGCCCGAAGGAGGCGGCGTCGTCCAGCTGGCTGAGCCGGTCGAGGTTGCGGGTGTGCCGGGGGCTGTTGACGTGGCACCAGTCGCGCCGGACGGACAGCCAGTCGCTCACGGCGGTCCACTGTTCGATGGCGTAGGCACCGCGCAGCGAGCGCCCGTCGGCGGGGACGGCGGCGATGTCGAAGTGGCGGCGCCAGACCAGCAGGGGGCGCAGGAGCCGGTTGCCGAGTTCGACGAGCGGCGCGTCCGGGTAGACGGTGAGCGGTAGGTCGAGGCAGCGGTCGGCGTCGATGCGGACGAGCCGGATGTCCCGCTCCGCCAGGGCCAGGGAGAGCTCGTTCATCTCCATGTCGGCGGCGCGGGCGAGCACGAGGACGCAGGGTTGCGGGTCGACGGTGGAGTCGCCGGAGCCCTCGTCGACGAGCTCGGCCGCGTACATGCGCTCCTGGAAGTCGAGGCAGGTGCTCGGGGCGCGGAAGAAGTAGTCCTGGCCCTGGAGCAACAGCGGAGCCGTCAGCACCTCGCCCAGGGCGCTCGAGGGGGGTGGGGGAACGGGATCGGCCTGACCGGGCGGAGGCGCTACCGCGTCCCCGCCGGCGGAGATCACGTCAGTCGTCCTTCTTCCGGAAGATCTTCTGCTCCCTGGCGTACTCCGCCGCGTACTCGGCGAGCGCCCCGTCCTCCGCTTGACCCGAACGGAGCAGCGCTGCCAGCTCTTTCAGCGACATGGAGGATCACCTCTTTCCGACGCGCGAAACCACACCTTGGAGTGGATCACCGGGCAGTAGTTTCGGGTTCGGCTTACTCACTGTCAAGTTGAGCCGGAAACATTATCGCTCGACTGGACCATCTGAGCGAGAGTTGAATGAAAAACTACTACATGAAGTGGCGAAGGGGTCCGGGCGAACGGAGCAGCGCGCTCAACCGAACGGCGCACCCGGGCGGGAACCACGCTGTTTCCGCCTCGGTGGCACAACTCACTTGGCGGTGGCCCTGGCGAACTCGGCCTTGGGGTCCTGGATCTGCCCCATCGAGATGACCTCGCGGCGCAGCAGCAGGGCGAGCGTCCAGTCGATGACGATGCGGACCTTGCGGTTGAAGGTGGGCATCCGGCTCATGTGGTACGTGCGGTGCATGAACCACGCGGGGAAGCCCTTCAGCTTGATCCCGTACACGTCGGCGACACCCTTGTAGAGACCCAGGCCGGCGACCGAACCCACGTGGGCGTGCTTGTACTGGCGGGTCGGCCTGCCCCGCAGCGAGGCGATCAGGTTGTCCGCGAGCTGACGGGCCTGCCGGACCGCGTGCTGGGCGGACGGGCTGCACGTCGCGTTGGGGTCCGTCTCGGCCTTGGACAGGTCGGGAACGGCCGAGCAGTCCCCCGCCGACCACACGTCGGAGGTCCCCTCGACCTGGAGGGCGGCGGTGCAGCGCACCCGGCCCCGCTCGTCGAGGGGCAGGTCGGTGTCCCGGAGCATCGGGTTGGCCTTCACCCCCGCCGTCCAGACGATGGTGTCCGCGTCGAACTCGGTGCCGTCGGAGAGGACGACGCGACCGTCGACCATGCTCTCCACCCGGGTCTCGAGGTAGCAGCGGATCCCGCGCTCCTCCAGCCGGCGCACCGTGTACACACCCATCTTCGGGCTGACCTCGGGCATGACCCTGTTCGCGGCCTCGACGAGGACCCACTGGACCTCGGACTGCTTGATCGAGGGGTAGTAGCGGACGGCGTAGCGCGCCATGTCCTCCAGCTCGGCGAGCGCCTCGATCCCCGCGAAGCCGCCGCCGATCACCACGAAGGTCAGCAGCTTCCTGCGCACCTCCGGGTCCTGCGTCGAGGCGGCCTGGTCCAGCCGGGACAGCACGTGGTTGCGGAGGTAGATGGCCTCACCGACCGTCCGGAAGGCGATCCCCTGTTCCGGGAGCCCGGGGATCGGGAGCGTCCTGGCCACCGAACCGGGCGAGACGACCAGCTGGTCGTACTCGATCTCCTCGACCACACCGTCCTGGTTCTCGACGGTCACCGCGTTGCGGGCGTGCTCGATCCGCGTGACCCGCCCGGTCACCACGTGGCACCGGCGCAGCGTGCGCCGGAGCGGGACCACCACATGCCGGGGCTCGATCGACCCGGCCGCCGCTTCGGGGAGAAACGGCTGGTAGGTCATGTGGGGCTGCGGGTCGATGACCGTGACAGAGGCCTCCCGCCCGCGCAACTTTGACTGTAGGCGCAGGGCCGTATACATTCCGACGTATCCACCGCCGACGATCACAATGCGCGTCGGTCCGGACTTCACACCAGCCATGCCTCCATGGTTGCACCGGCGACGTCACCCGAACCGTTCAGTGGTGGCTCATTGTGACCCGGCTCGCTCTCCACTCCCTGCGCAAACACCATCCGTATCGGGGAACCGGACAAATCGCCGCCCTGGAAGGGCTACCACGAACGGGCTAACCGGCCCTCGTCCCCCTGGCTCAGCGTGAGGCAGTTCATTCCGCGATGTCGGCCACCCGCGCCGCCGCGCGGAGCCGGTCCTCCACCATCCCGGGGCTGAGGCGGCCGGTCGAGGTGTTGCGTTGGCTCACGTGGTAGCAGCCCAGCAGGTGCAGTGGACCGCCCTCCGACGCGGAGGGCAGCACCACGTGGGCGTCGTGCGCGAAGGCGGGGCGGGGCCGGGGGACGCGCCAGCCCGCGGCGGCGAGCACCGGCAGCACCGCCTGCCAGCCGAACCCGCCCAGCACCAGCACCGCCCGCAGGGTGGGTGCCAGCAGTTCGAACTCCCGGGCCAGCCAGGGGCGGCAGGTGTCCCGCTCACCGGGTGTCGGCCTGTTGTCCGGGGGCGCGCAGTGCACGGGTGAGGTCACTCGCGTGGACCTCAATGTCAGGCCGTCCCCGGGCCGGACCGAGTCCGGCCGGGACGCCAACCCAGCGCGGTACATCGCCGCGTACAGCACCTCGCCGGACCGGTCCCCCGTGAACATGCGGCCCGTGCGGTTCCCGCCGTGCGCGGCCGGCGCCAGGCCGACGACGGCCAGCGCCGCGTCCCTCGGCCCGAACCCGGGCACCGGCCGCCCCCAGTACTCCTCGTCGCGGAAAGCTGCCCGCTTCACCCGCGCGACCTCCTCCCGCCACGCCACCAGCCGGGGGCAGGCCCGACAGGTGGGCAGGACCTCGTCCAGCTCGTCGATCCCCGTCAGCGTGGGCGCGACGGCGGCGGGCCAGGGTGTCTCCTCCATACCTCCACCCTGCCCACCGGAGCCGTTCGTCATGTCCGGAGCCACCAGGGTGAGCACCCCCGATGTCCGGGCACCGCGTCCCGGCGGCAGCACGTGACCGGAAGGTTCTCGCGCTCGTGAGCGTCCGCTCCGTAGGCTGCGGCGCATGGCGAACACCGAGGGCGCGAGCGCGCCGAGCGAGCGGGAGGACCACGCCGCCGACGCGACGGCCACCCGCACGGCGGAGACCCCGACCGACGACCTGGTCACCACCCAGCACAGCCTGACCGTGGGTGAACGGACCCTCCCCTACACAGCGACGACCGGTCGCGTCGTCTTACGGGAGGAGGTGCACACCGACGGGGTGTTCGACGGGCACCGCCCGAAGGCGGAGATCTTCGTGACCAGCTACACGCTGGACGGCGCCGACCCGGGCACGAGGCCGGTGACCTTCGCCTTCAACGGTGGCCCCGGCTCGTCCAGCGTCTGGTTGCACCTCGGGGTGCTCGGCCCCCGCCGCGTGGTGATGGGCGACGCCGGCGACCTGCTCCCCCCTCCCTACGGACTGGCCGACAACCACGAGACCCTCCTCGCGCACAGCGACCTGGTGTTCATCGACCCGGTCTCCACGGGCTACTCACGGGCGGCCGAAGGCGAGAAACCCGATCAGTTCCACGGTTTCCGGGGCGACCTGGACTCCATCGGCGAGGTCATCCGGCTGTGGACCAGCCGCAACGGTCGGTGGATGTCACCGAAGTTCCTCGCTGGCGAGTCCTACGGAACCCTCCGGGCCGCCGGTCTGGCCAACCACCTCCAGTCCCGCTACGGGATGTACCTGAACGGCCTGCTGCTGATCTCCAGCGTGCTGGACATGGGAACCATCCGCTTCACCAAGGGCAACGACCTGCCCTACTCGCTGTTCCTGCCCACCTACGCGGCGATCGCGCACTACCACGGCCTGCACGGCGACCGGCCGCTGCGCGAGGTGCTGGACGAGGCCGAGGCCTACGCGGCCAGGGACTACCCGTGGGCGCTGGCCAGGGGAGCCCGGCTCACCAGCGAGGAACGCGCCGACGCGGTGGCCACCCTCGCGCGGCTCACCGGGCTGTCGGAGAAGTACGTCGACCAGGTGGACCTGCGGATCGAGCACATCCGCTTCTTCACCGAGCTGCTGCGCGAGCGCGGCGAGGTCGTGGGGCGGCTGGACGGGCGGTTCCGGGGCTGGGAGGCCGACGGCGCGTTCGAGCGCTTCACCGCCGACCCGAGCATGAACGCGATCACCGGCCCCTACAGCGCCGCGCTCAACCACTACCTGCGCTCCGAGCTGGGTTACCACAACGACCTGCCCTACGAGGTCCTGTCCCGTCGGGTGCAGCCGTGGTCCTACGCCGAGTTCGAGGGCTCGCACGTCCAGTCCACGGACGACCTGGCGACGGCGATGCGCGCCAACCCGCACCTGCGGGTGCACGTCGCCTGCGGCTACCACGACGGCGCGACGCCGCACTTCGCCGCCGAGCACGTGTTCGCGCACCTGCCGATCCCCGCCGCGCTCCAGGACAACGTCGAGTTCCGCTACTACGAGGCGGGGCACATGATGTACGTCCACGAGGAGTCCCGGGTCCAGCAGTCCGCCGACCTCGCCGAGTTCATCGAGAACACCCTGAACGGCTAGGACGTCCCCGACGGACAGCACACCGCGCGCCCGCCCCGCTCGCCCTCCCGGGAGGGGCGGGCGCGTCCTCGTCGGGCACCCGGGTGGGAGGCGCGCGAGACGCCAGCACCCGAGCGAGAGCGAGGTGGGCGCGGTTCGGGACCGGGTGCGCCCCCTGACCTCCCGTCGATCGAGGCCCTCCCCGGTTGAGCGGCGGGAGCCCTCCTCGTGGCGGCGCCGGCGACCATCCGCCCTGGCCGCACACCGAGGGTGGCCGCTTCCCCAGCAGGCGGGGCTGGTGCTTGAGCCGTGGACGGCCACCCGGACCACGGCGAACACCGTCCGAAATGTCGTGATCACGCGTGGTAAGAATCCGAGATGGACGTGATGCCCACCCTCGTGGCGACCCCCTGGCCGCCCGGTCGTTCCCCGCGGGCGCGCACCCGACGCCCGGCGAACCCCGGCCCAGTGGACAGCCCCTCGTGCCGCGCGGTCGAGCGAGCCTCCGTCCGGTGCTTCCGCGAGCCGCGCGTGACCAGGTCAACCGGCGCTCCGACCCGGCAGCTCACCACCTCCGAGGAGAGGAAAGCCGCGTTCCCCCTGTCGCGGGCGCTCGCCGACGAACTCCTCGGAGTGAACCCATGACCCCGACCACGCACCACAGCGCCCCGCTGCGTCGACAGCTGACCGACAAGCTCAGCGCCGACGGATTCCTGCGCGGCTCCCGGTGGGAAGAAGCATTCCTGGCCGTGCCACGCGAGGCCTTCGTCAGCCGGTTCGTCCTGCACGACCCGTCCGGCGAGCGGGCTGAACACGACCTGGCCACGGACGGCGCCGCTCTGGAGGCCATCTACACGAACGCCTCGTTGATCACCCGCCACGATGCCGGTGGCACACCCACCAGTTCCTCCACGTCCCCGTCGCTGATGGCGCTCATGCTCGAACGCCTCGACGCCCACCCTGGACATCGCGTGCTGGAGATCGGCACCGGCTCCGGGTACTCCTCGGCGCTGCTGTCCCACGCGGTTGGCCCGTCGGGTCATGTCGTCACTCTCGACATCGACGACGCGCTCATCGCCCGGGCGCACGACCTGCACCGGCGCGCGGGCACCACCAACGTCGACCCGCGCGTCGGCGACGGGTACCAGGGGTGGGCCGCCGGTGGCCCCTACGACCGGATCATCGCCTGGGCCACCCCGCACGTCCTGCCGCGACCGTGGATGGAGCAGGTGACACCGGGTGCGGTCGTCGTCACCTCCGTCAAGGTCGCCGAGGTCGCCCTGGCCAACGCCGTACTGCGCTGCCACGTCACGGGAGGACAACCGTGGCTGCTCAGCCCGCACCCAGGCAGCATGATCGAGATGCACGCGAGGGTCCTCACCGAGTTCCGGCTCCCGATCCGCTACGTGGACGCGGCACGACACACACCCCAGGGACCGTGCTGGATCAGCGGGGCCGCGCTGCACGCCCATCCCTCCGCTGCCGCCGAACTCCTGCGCGACCTCACCCCCACGATGACCCCGCTGCCGTCGGCCCCGGAGAACCGCGACGGCTTCAAGGCATGGGTGTTGGCCACCCACCCCGACCAGGCCGCCACCGCTGGCGACCCCGAAGGGTGGGGGATCGGCCTCGCCGGCCACGACAGCGCGGCAGTGGTACGGCCGGACGGCACGATCCACCACGCCGGGTCAGATCGCCTGCTCCACCAGCTCAGGCGATCGGTGCGGGCCTGGAACGACGCCGGCCAACCCGGTTTCGAGGCCCTTACCGCCCACGCCCACCCCACAGCCGAGGGCTGGGCGGTACGCGTGTCCCGGCGGCAGCAGGGGCTCACCGGTCCGTGAACCGTGGGACTGGCAGCACGTGCTGTGGCTGGACCGCCCGGAGCGACCGATCGCCGAGCTCCCCTGACCACCCGCGACCACCTCGCACCACCCCGAAACCGACGGTAGGGCCAGCGCCCCCGACCACCGGCATGACGCGGGGCGGCGTCCCGCGCGGAACGCCGCCCCGTCACCGGCTCATCCGGCCGCCGGGTTGGCGGACCACCCGGCCCACCAACCCCCACCCGTCTTCAGGCCACGACCTTCGGCTTCTCCTCCGGGAAGTGGCACGCACTCGGGTGCGACGCGCCCTCGTCACCACCCGGCCAGGTGGCGCCCTCCACCGGGGACGTCCCCGGGTCCACCAGCGGCGGCGTCTCGGTGGCGCACAGGTCCCGCGCCTTCCAACACCGGGTGCGGAACCGGCACCCGGAGGGCGGGGACACCGGGCTGGGCACGTCCCCGGTCAACCGGATGATCTCCCGCTGGCCGCGCAGCGACGGGTCCGGCACCGGCACCGAGGACAGCAACGCCTGGGTGTACGGGTGGGTGGGGTGCTCGTAAATCTGCTCCTCGGTCCCCATCTCCACCATGCGGCCCAGGTACATGACGCCCACCCGGTCGGAGAGGTGCCGCACCACGGACAGGTCGTGCGCGATGAACACGTACGACAGGGAGAACTCGCGGCGCAGCTCCGCGAGCAGGTTCATCACCTGCGCCTGGATCGACACGTCCAGCGCCGACACCGGTTCGTCGCAGATGATCACCTTCGGCCGCAGCGCCAGCGCCCTGGCGATGCCGATCCGCTGCCGCTGACCGCCCGAGAACTGGTGCGGGTAGCGGTTGACGTGCTCGGGGCTGAGCCCGACCACGTCGAGCAGTTCCCGCACCTTCGCCTTGCGGTCACCCTTCGGGGCCACCTCGGGGTGGATCTCGAAGGGCTCGCCGATGATGTCCCCGACCGTCATCCTCGGGTTGAGCGAGGTGTACGGGTCCTGGAGGACGATCTGGATGTCCCGGCGCAGCCGTCGCAGCGCCGACCCGTTCAGCGAGAAGATGTCCTGGCCCTCGAACAGCGCCGTACCCGAGGTCGCCGGTTCCAGGCGCATCAGCACCTGGGCCAGGGTGGACTTGCCGCACCCCGACTCACCGACCACGCCCAACGTCTCGCCCTTGTTGAGGTCGAACGAGACGCCGTCGACGGCCTTGACCTGTCCGATGGTGCGCCGGAACAGCACCCCGCGCTTGACGGGGAAGTGCTTGACCAGGTCGCGCACCTGGAGGATCGGCTCACTCATCGCGCATCAACTCATCACTACGGTGGCAGGCGCTGACGCGCCCCTCGGCGATCGGCAGCAGCTCGGGGTCCTTCTCCCGGCAGAGGTCGATCGCCATCGGGCACCGGGGGTGGAACGGGCAGCCCTTCGGGATGGCGGTCAGGCTCGGCGGGAGGCCCTTGATCGTGTTCAGTTCCTGACCGCGCTGGTCCAGCCTCGGCATGGAGTCCATCAGCGCGCGGGTGTACGGGTGGCCGGGTTGGCGGTAGATCGAGTGGACGTCCGCCTCCTCGACGATCCGCCCCGCGTACATGACGGCGATCCGGTCCGCGACCTCGGCGACCACGCCGAGGTCGTGGGTGATGAGGACCATCCCCATGTTCCGCTCGCGCTGGATCTCCGCGAGCAGGTCCATGATCTGCGCCTGCACGGTGACGTCCAGCGCGGTGGTCGGCTCGTCCGCGATCAGCACCTCGGGATCCAGGGCGAGCGACATCGCGATCATCGCCCGTTGCCGCATCCCGCCGGAGAACTCGTGCGGGAACTGCCGCACCCGGCCCTTGGCGTTGGGGATGCGCACCAGGTCGAGCAGTTCGATCGCCCGCTTCCTGGCGTCCCTCCTGCTCATGCCGCGGCGCTGCCGGAGCTGCTCCTCGATCTGGAACCCGACGGTGAACACCGGGTTCAGCGCGGAGAGCGCGTCCTGGAAGATCATGGCGATGCCCTCGCCTCGGACCTCCCGCCGCCGGCTGGCGGTGGCGGTGAGCAGGTCCTCGCCCCGGAACCGGATCTCTCCGGCCGTGATCGCGGCTGGCGGCATCTCCAGGATGCCCATCACGGTGTTGGCGGTGACGCTCTTGCCGGAGCCGGACTCGCCCAGCACCGCCAGCGTCTCACCGGCGTCGACGTGGTAGCGGACCCCGTTGAGGACCCTGGCCACGCCTTCCCGCGTGCGGAACTCCACGTGCAGGCCGGAGACCGCCAGCAGCGGTTCCGCACCCTGCTGGACGACGGCCGGCGCCGCCGGGTCCTGAAGCGGAGACTCGTTCGGCGGTTCCGCCGGATGTCCCTCCGTTGACACGTTCGGCACCTCCTTATCGCATCTTCGGGTCGAGGGCGTCGCGCACCGCGTCGCCGAGCATGACGAAGGCCAGCACGGTGACGGCCAGCGCGCCCGCCGGGAACAGCAGCATGTGGGGGGCGATCCTGAGCAGTTCCTTCGCGTCACTGATCATCACGCCCCAGGACACCACCGGCGTCCGCAGGCCGACGCCCAGGAAGGACAGCGTCGCCTCCAGGGCGATGTAGGTGCCCAGGGCGATGCTGCCGTAGACCAGCACCGGGGCCAGGGTGTTCGGCAGCAGGTGCCGGAAGATGATCCTGGTCGGGCTCGCCCCCAGTGCCCGAGCCGCCTTCACGTAGTCCTGCTGCTTCGCGGTGAGCGCGGCGGACCGCATGATCCGCATCGTCACCGGCCAGGACAGCACGACGATCGAGAAGATGACCTGGAAGATGATCCGGACCGGCCCGTAGGGCGTGCCGGGAGGGTTGAACGTCGACAGGATGACGATCGCGCCGAGCACGAAGGGCAGCCCGAAGAAGACGTCCGCGAACCGGGACAGGATCGCGTCAAGCCAGCCGCCGTAGAAGCCGGCGAACAGGCCGACGAGGCTGCCGAGCAGCACGGTGCCCAGGGTGGCGAGCACCCCGACCACCAGCGAGGCCCGAACCCCGTGGATCACCCGGGCGTAGATGTCCCTGCCCTGCTGGTCGTAACCGAACCACGCGTCGGCGGAGGGCGTCTGCCTGGCGAGGGAGAGATCGGCCTTGGTCGGGTCCACCGAGGTGAACAGACCGGGGAAGAGCGCCATCACCGTGAGGAACAGGATGATGACCGCCGAGATGATGAAGATCGGCCTGCGGCGCAGGCTCACCCACGCGTCGCCCCACAGGCTCCGCTGCTTGCCGTCGTCGGCTCCGCCGCCTGGCCGGGCGCCGTGCCCCTCGGCGGTGATCTCCTCCTGTGCGCGGGTCTCCATCTTGCCCGCGCTGGCCGCGGCCGTCGGGTCAGTCATAGCGAATCCTCGGGTCAAGTACCGCGTAGAGCAGGTCCACGAGCAGGTTCATCACCAGGTAGACGATCACCAGCAGCACGACGACCCCGGTGACCGTGGTGCCCTCCTGCCGGGCGATCGAGCGGAAGACCAGGCCTCCGATGCCGTTGATGTTGAAGATGCCCTCGGTGACGATGGCGCCGCCCATGAGGGCGCCGAGGTCGGTGCCGAGGAAGGTGACCACCGGGATGGCCGAGTTGCGGAGCAGGTGCACTCCCACCACCCGGTGCTGCGGCTGCCCCTTGGCGACGGCGGTGCGCACGAAGTCGGCGCGCTTGTTCTCGGCGATGCTGGTCCTGGTGAGCCGCGCCACGTAGGCCATCGACACGCTGGCCAGCACGAATCCAGGTGCCAGGAGCTCCCCCCAACTCGCGTTCCCCGACACCGTCGGCGCGATCCAGCCGAGCTGGAGCCCGAACACGGTCTGCACCAGGTAACCGGTGACGAAGGTGGGGATGGCGATCAGGAACAGGGTGGAGACGAGGACGAGGTTGTCCATGAAGCCCCGACCGCGCAGGCCGGTGAGGATGCCGGCGATGACACCGATCAGCGCCTCGAAGAGGAGGGCGATCAGCGCGAGCCGGATGGTGACCGGGTAGGCGTTGCTGATCAGCGTGCCCACCGAGGTGCCGGAGAAGGTCTCCCCGAAGTCCCCCTGGAGCAGGTTGAGCAGGTACTTGCCGTACTGGATGAACAGCGGGTCATCCATGTTGAACTTCTCACGCATGACTGCCACGAACGACTCGGGGCAGGGGCGTTCGCCGCACTTGCCGGCGAAGGGGTCTCCGGGCAGCGCCCAGACCAGCAGGTAGATCAGGAACGTCGTGCCGATGAAGACCGGTATCAGCTGTAGCAGTCGTCTGGCCACATAGCGGCCCATGGGTCCTCCTGAACCCCGTTCCGTTCGTGGTGGGTGGGGCCCGGACGGCGGAAGGGCCGGGACCGTGCCATCTGGGCCACGGTACCCGGCCTGTTCACCTGTCCGAGCCCGTCCGTCCGGTGACGGTGGCGGGCGAGGTCGGTGCGGGGGGTGTGTTCGATCCCTCACGCCGACGGGCCGAACCGCACGTGCGATCCGACCCGTCGGTGCCGGTCAGTCGGCTCAGGCGAGGGACAGCGAGAGCACGTCCAGCGTACGGAGCGGGTTCAGGTGCACGTTCTCGACACGGGTCGAGTGGCCGGCCTGGCCCTTGTCGTCGAAGACCGGGATGGAGGGCATGTCCTCGTTGATCATCCGCTCGGCCTCCATGTACAGCTCGGTGGCCTCCTCGACCGACGAGGCCTGGTCGGCCTCGTCGAGCTTGGCGTCGACCTCCGGGTTGCTGTAGTCACCGTCGTTCGAGGAGGCACCCGTGCGCAGCAGCGGGGTCAGGAAGTTCTCGATCGACGGGTAGTCGGCCTTCCAGCCGGTCCGGTACATGGTGGTGAACTCGCGCGCGTTGGCGATCTCGCGCTGCACGTTGAAGGTCTGCACCGGCTCCGGGTTGCAGCCGATCTCCAGCGTGTTCGCGATGCTGTTGCAGGCGGCCTCGACCCACTGCTGGTGGTCACCGTCGGAGTTGTAGGTGATGCCCACGTCGCCGGTGTAGCCGGACTCGGCGAGCAGCTGCTTGGCCCGCTCGGGGTCGTAGTCGCAGTACTCGCACTGGCCCTCGGGGTCGTCGAGCAGGACGGCGGGCACGCGGCTCTGCGCGGGCAGGCGGTTGCCGAAGAAGATCTGCTCCGCCATCTCCTCGCGGTTGATCGCCAGGGAGAGCGCGCGGCGGAGGTTGACGTCCTCGTAGACCTCGTCGTAGAGCGGGAAGCTCAGGGTGTAGCTCAGGAGCAGGTCGACCTCCAGCGTGCGGCCTTCGAGGTCGGTCTGCCAGGCGTCGCCGGCCAGCGCCGACACCGGGATCTGGTCGAGCACGTCGAGGTCGTTGGAGACGACGGCGGTGTAGGCGGCGTCGAGGCTCTGGTAGACCTTGTAGGTCAGGTTCTCGATCTGCGGCTGCTGCTCACCCGCGTAGTCCTCGAACCGGGCCAGCTTGATCTCCTGGTCGGGGATGCGGGAGACGAACTGGAACGGGCCGTTGCCGATCGGCTCGGCCTCCCAGGCCTCCTGGTCCTCGAAGAACGCCTCGGGCAGCGGCGCGTAGGCGCTGTAGCCGAGGGTCTCGGGGAAGATCGCGAAAGGGGCCGAGAGCGTCACCTGGAAGGTGGTCTCGTCGATGACCTCGAGCCCGGACATGGTCTCGGAGGCGGGCTCCGCGCCCTCGTCCTCGGGGTGGACGTCCTCGTAGCCCTCGATCTTCTCGAAGAAGCTGGCGTTCAGCGCGCCGTTGGGGGCGTAGGCCACCCAGTTCCAGGCGTCGACGAAGCTCTGGGCGGTGACGTCGGTGCCGTCGTGGAACTTCCAGTCGTCCTTGATCGTGATCGTGAAGACCCGACCGTCCTCGTCCGCCTCGATGGACTCGGCGACCTCGTTGACCGACGAGGCGTCCTCGTTGTCGTACCGCACGAGCATGCTGAAGATGGTGTCGACCACACGGCCGCCGCCAGTCTCGTTGGTGCCGCCCGGGATCAGCGGGTTCTCCGGCTCCGTGGTGAACACGGTCACCTCGGAGTTCGGGTCGGCGGCACTGTCACCACCGTTGTCGCCTCCACCACACGCCGTCAACAGCAGCGCGGCCGCCGTTGGGAGTGCGACGAAGGCGGTCCTTCGCCCTGCTCGCATGGAACGTCCTCCAGCTCGTGCCACGGCGGTCGCCGTGGCAGGTGGGGTCGGCCAGGTGCGGCCGACCCGTTTGACGGGTTTCGATGTAGCGACCGTAGTCACTATCCGCAGCCAAGCAAGAGGTCACGGATTACGAAGTCGCCACAGGATCACCCGAAAATCAGATCGCATTGAAACACCCAGAGCAACCGTAGGCACGAAGCGTTACAGAAGGCTGAGCGCATATCCGCCGGACAGCGGACAGGTTAAGCCCCCGATAGGGGCAACCTGACGGTGGGTACCCGTCAGCCGGCCACGGACAGGGCGATGCCGTCGAGAATGTCGTGCTCGCTGACCACCAGCTCGTCGATACCGGCGGTGGCCCGGACCCGGTCGGCGAGTTCGGCGACGACGACCGCTCCCCCGGTGATGACGTCCACCCTGCCGGGGTGGATCACCTTCTCCTCCGCCCGTCGCGCGTGGGGCGAGGTGACCAGCCAGTCGGTGACCGAGGCGATGCGCTCGTGGCTCAGCCGGGACAGGTGGATGGCGGCCGGGTCGTACGCCGCCAGCCCCTGGGCCAGCCCGGACAGTGTGGTCACCGTTCCGGCGACCCCCACCCAGGTGGTGGCCTCGGCCACCGGCACCTCGGAGAAGGCCGTGGCGGTGATGTCGCGGACCACGGCGCGCGCGGCTGCGACCTGCTCGGCGGTGGGCGGGTCGTCCCGCAGGCAGCGCTCGGTGAGCCGGACGCACCCGACGTCGACCGAGCGGGCGGCTCGGACCCGCGCCCGGACGCCATCCCAGTCGCCCAGCACGAACTCCGTGGACCCCCCGCCCACGTCCACCACGAGGAAGGGGCCGTCCGAGGGGTCGAGGTCGGCGACCGCTCCGGCGAAGGACAACC
Source organism: Actinoalloteichus caeruleus DSM 43889 (assembly GCF_000429185.2). Lineage (GTDB taxonomy): Bacteria > Actinomycetota > Actinomycetes > Mycobacteriales > Pseudonocardiaceae > Actinoalloteichus_B > Actinoalloteichus_B caeruleus. The sequence continues at coordinate 3,455,772 of NZ_AUBJ02000001.1, forward strand.
GGGCCTCCTCGTCACCGCTGATGACCTCGGCCTCGGTTCCCAGCGTGCCGCGAACCATCGAGAAGAAGTCCTCCCGGTTGCGCGCGTCCCTGGTCGCCGAGGTGGCGACCATCCGCACGCGGTCGACGGAGGACCTCTCGATGATGTCGACGTACTCGGCGAGCGCGACCCGGGTCCGCTCGACCGCCTCCGGCGCGAGTTGGCCGGTGGCGTCCACCCCCTGCCCCAGGCGGACGATCCGCATCTCCCGGCGCACGTCGGTCAGGGTCGTTCCCCCGCTCTCCCGCGCGCTCACGTCGGCGATCAGCAGGCGGATGGAGTTGGTACCGCAGTCGATCGCGGCCGTTCTGGGCATACCTGGCTCCTCAGCAGCGGGGACGGAGGTCCAGTCTGCAACGGCGGTGGTCCATCGGTGTCAGGGGTCGCGGCACCGGCGTGGTCACGGACTCGGCCACTCGCCGTTCCCGGTCCGACGGCGCGGGAGGGACACGACGGCGGGGCGGCTGAGCACGGCGGCCGGGGCGGCGAGTCCCCCCTGCGCCGGGGTCCCGCCGTCCTCCCCGTCGGCCCCGGGCCGACGCTCGTCCTCGGCGGTCGCGCCCTCGACGGCGTCCTCGTCGCGGTCCCCGTCCTCCGGATCCTCGATCGGGACGCAACCGTCGTCGTCCCCGGGGGGCTCGCTGCCCTCGGGCGGTTGGCTCCCGCCCGGTACGGAGGGGGTGCCGGTCGGCGCAGGGGTCGCCGTGGTGCTGGGGGCCGGGGTGGGGCTGGTGCTCTCGTCCGCGTCGTCCTCCGGCGGGCGCGTGCTGCCCGGCGGGCACTGCTCCGGCGGTTCCGAGGACTCCGGCGGTTCCGAGGACTCGGGTGGTACGGAGGACTCCGGTGGTTCCGAGGACTCCGGCGGCGTCGTCGGAGGCGAAGTGGTCGGAGGCGGAGTGGTCGGGGGTGTCGTCGTCGGAGGCGGAGTGGTGGTCGGCGGAGCCGTCGTCGGCGGCCTGCTCGGCTCGCTGGACGGCGGCGCGGGATCGGTCGGAGGCGGGTTCGTGGGCCGTCCGCCTCCGTCACCGGGCGGGGTGCCCGGCCGCTGGCCGCCTCCCGGTTCGCCGGGCGTGCCCGGACCGCCGGGGGGACTGGCCGGCGGTGCCACCGGGTCGCGGTTGCGGTCCGGGTCCGCCGGCACGTCCTCGCCCGGCAGCGGGGTGACCCCGTTCCGGTAGGCGTTGGCCCAGTGGAGGACATCCCGGACGTAGGCGTCGGAGCGGTTGTAGCGGAACACCGCCGCCGCGAGCTGGTCCGGCACCCGGAGGTCCAGGCCGCCCGAGCAGAGGTACCGGCCGGCGGCGAGGGCCGCGTCGTAGACGTTGTGCGGGCTGGCCACCCCGTCCCCGTTGCCGTCGGCCGCGTAGGCGGCCCAGGTGGTCGGGATGAACTGCATCGGCCCGACGGCGCGGTCCCAGACGGTGTCCCCGTCGAGCAGGCCACCATCGGTGTCCGGGATCGCGGCGATCCCCGGTCCGCCGTTGAGCTGCGGGCCGAGGATCGGGCTGAGGGTGGTGCCCCCCGAGTCGACGTTGCCGCCCCGGGCGTGGCCTGACTCGATCCGCCCGACGCCCGCCAGCAGCGACCAGTGCAGTCCGCAGCCGGGTTGGGTCTCGCCGAGGCCGCGCTCCGCCCTCCGGTACGCGTCGAGCACGATCGCCGGGATGCCGAGCGGGCCGTCGGGCAGGTCGTTGAAGGGGTCTCCCGGCGAACCGGGGACGCCGCCCCGGTTCCGCAGCTCCTCGAGCAGCTCCGGGCTGACCTGGTCACCGGCGGGCAGTCGGCCGCCGGCCCCGTACAACTCGCCGTCCTGGGGGTCGCGCAGCAGGTCCAGCACGCCGCCCGGGCCCGGCAGGGCGATGTCCGCCGACTCCTGCGCCAGGGCTGGCGCGACGTTGAGCGTCGCCGTGCCCAGCGCCGCGGAGGGCATCAACAGCGCCGCGAAGGCGGTGACGACGACGGGGAGCTTCGGGCGTCCGTTCGGACCGAACAGCCACCTCGGCCGCGAACCAGTCGCCCCCTCAGGAGCCCGTCCACTCAGGTCGGTCACCGGTGCCCCTCCTCCGCCAACTCCACCTGCCGGAGCCAGTCTGCCTCAGCTCACAGCAGTAGTGAACCGGCTTCCTCGTGGTCCTCGTGTGAGACGGGAGCCAGGACCACTCGTGTGGGCCGGCCCCACAAGGGTGGTCCCCGCACGTCGGCCACCCCGGTGGCCCGAGGCCCGGCACCGCCCCTGACCAGCGGCGGGCACGGGCTCCGCGTGGTCCCCCGAACCGGTGATCGCCGCCCGGGCGGCGGTGGACCCGGCCATCCCGGAGCCGGGGCCGGCGCGAACCAGTCAGCCAGCCTTCACCTGTCCGCAACCGGACCGTCGCCAGGACCGTGCCCTGCGGACGCACGGGCACCCGGCCCAGGAGGGCCACCGGCCACACCGCCGGTCGCGGGAAGCCACCTGGAGGTCAGCCGCCCCGTTGGACGGGCAGGTGGGCGGCGCGGACGAGCACCGGGGGCGGGCGGTGGCCCGGGGACGGCGGCGACCAGCGGACGGCCGAGGGACCGGAGTGCCGCGCCAGCCGGACCTGGGTGCGGCCGGCCCCGGCGGAGGTGGCCCGTCACGTCGTCAGCCGACGACGCGGATGGCGGTCCCGCGGACGGCTTCGCGGCACCCGGCCGGCCGGGAGCGGCCCGGGGAACTCAGGACGCGTCGCGGGTGGCGCCGGTCAGGCGGCGCACTCGCCGGTCGGCCACTCGGCCGCGAGCAGGCCCAGGGCCTCGTCCCCGAAGGGGTTCACCCCGGGGCCCTTCGCCAACGCGTGGGCGACGTGCACGTGCAGGCACTTCACCCGCCCCGGCATCCCGCCGGCCGTGACCTGGATGCCGAGGGACTCGATCGCGTCCCGTTCCGCCAGGTAGGACTCGTGCGCCCGCAGGTAGTGCGCGGCCAGCTCCTCGTCGTGGGAGAGCCGTTCCGTCATCTCCCGCATCAGGCCGGACGCCTCCAGCCGGCCGATCGAGGAGGACAACCGGGGGCAGGTCAGGTAGTACAACGTGGGGAAGGGAGTGCCGTCCTCCAGCCGGGGGCTCGTCCGCACCACGGCGGGGTGGCCGCTCGGGCACCGCGCGACCACCGCCCGCAGCCCTCGTGGTGTCCGACCGAGCTGTTCGGCCACCGCCGCCCGGTCCTCGTCGGTGGCCGGCACCGGCTCGGTCACCCTGGGCTGCTCGGCCCTGCTCATCTCAGCCATCTCCCGTGATCGAGTTCCAGAGCCTGCTGTACCAGGCCTGGTCCTGGTCGTCCTCCTCGTCCTCCTGCTCACTCGGCTCCTGGCCGGGCGGCAGCTGGACGATGTACGGCGTCTCGCCGGGGCGGACGTAACCCAACCGGCGGCGGGCCTCGGCCTCCACCTGCTGGTCGTCCGCCAACTCGTCCAGTCTGGCAGCCAGCTCGTCCCGCTCGGTCCGCAGCTCCTCCAGGCGCCGCTCCGCCTCGGCGACGTCGGAGCGCTGGGACAGGTAGGTGCGCAGCGGCACCGCGACGCTCAACGCCAGGGCGCACACCACCATCGCCAACACCGCCGCCCGCCGGGTGGAGGACAGCCCGAACGCCCCGCCCGTCCGCGGTCCGCCCCGGGTGCGGCGCGCGCGGACCCCGACCCGGCGCAGCGAGCTGACCAGGGTGATCTTCCCGCTGCTCCGCTGGGTCCGCCGCGAGCGCTCGCTGGGCCGGGCCGGCGAGGACGTGCCCCGCCGACCCGGCCGCTCCCGCTCACGTCGGGCCACCGCCTACGCCTCCGGGGTGTACCGGGGGAAGGCCAGCTCGCCGGCGTAGCGCGCCGCGTCGCCGAGGGTCTCCTCGATGCGCAGCAGCTGGTTGTACTTCGCGACGCGCTCGCTCCGCGCCGGCGCGCCCGCCTTGATCTGACCGCTGGCGGTCGCCACGACCAGGTCGGCGATGGTGGTGTCCTCCGTCTCACCTGAGCGGTGGCTCATCATCGTCTTGAAGCCGTGCGAGTGGGCCAGGGACACCGCGTCGAGGGTCTCGGACAGCGTGCCGATCTGGTTGACCTTGACCAGCAGGGCGTTCGCCGCCCGCCGGCTGATGCCCTCCTCCAACCGCTCCGGGTTCGTGACGAACAGGTCGTCACCGAGGAGCTGCACGTTGGCACCCAACTTCTCGGTGAGGTGCACCCAGCCGTCCCAGTCGTTCTCCGCCAGCGGGTCCTCGATCGAGACCAGCGGGTAGGCGGCCACCAGCTCCGCGTAGTACTCCGCCAGCTGCTCGGCCGTCTTCGGGGAGCCCTCGAAGGTGTAGGTGCCGTTCTCGTACAGCTCGGTGGCGGCGACGTCCAGGCCCAGGACGATGTCCCGACCCAGGCGGTAGCCGGCCTTCTCCACGGCGAGCGCGATGAGGTCGAGGGCCTCCCGGTTGCTGGCCAGGTTCGGCGCGAAGCCGCCCTCGTCGCCGAGGCCGGTGCTCAGGCCACGGCCCTTGAGCACCGACTTGAGCGTGTGGTAGACCTCCGCGCCCCAGCGCAGGGCCTCCCGGAAGGAGCCGGCGCCGATCGGGGCGATCATGAACTCCTGCACGTCCACGTCGTTGTCCGCGTGGGCGCCGCCGTTGAGGATGTTGAACAGCGGGACGGGCAACACGTGGGCGTTGGGGCCACCGACGTAGCGGAACAGCTCCAGACCGCTGGAGTCGGCCGCGGCCTTCGCCACGGCCAGCGAGGTGCCGAGGATCGCGTTGGCGCCCAGCCGGGACTTGTCCGGCGTCCCGTCCAGGTCCAGCAGCTTCTGGTCGACCACCCGCTGCTCGATGGCCTCCACCCCGACCAGCTCGGGGCCGATCTCGTCCAGCACGCCCGTCACCGCGCGCTCGACGCCCTTGCCGCCGTAGCGGGCGGCGTCGCCGTCGCGCAGCTCGACGGCTTCGTGTTCGCCGGTCGACGCGCCGGAGGGCACCGCCGCGCGCGCCAGGGTCCCGTCGTCCAGCGCCACCTCCACCTCGACGGTGGGGTTGCCCCGGGAATCCAAGATCTCGCGGGCGCCGACCTGCTCGATGACTGCCACCTGTGCTCCTCACCATCCTCGGTACGGACTCCGGTCGAGCCTAGTCCGCCGCCAGTTTCGCTCTGTGGAGGCACGCACATCCAGGTGACGGGGTACCGGGTCGTCCACTACCGAGCGGGGGAGGAACCGCCGGATGGCCCGCTCGCCCCCCCCACCGATCACTCCAACGGGGAGCGTCCGATCGGCGGTACCCCGCGTCACGGGCCCCTGGGTCGCGCGCCCCGCCGGTCGCCGGGCACCCTCGGTGACCTCACCGCCTCGGGTGGAGCCAGCCGGACGGCGGTCGAACACGCCTGGTTCCGGGCGTAGCGTGGGAACAGTATGACGGCTGAGAACAGCTACGAGGCATTCCGCCGAGCGGAGGCGCTGCTGGAGCAGCGGCGGCCCGCCGAGGCGTTGCGGGTGCTGGACCGCGTGCTCGCCGAGAACCCGGACAAACCCAGCGTGCAGGTGCTGGCCGGCCGGGCCTACTACTACACGGCGCAGCTCCGCCGCGCGGAGGCGGCCTTCGCCGCAGCGGTGGAGATGGACCCGACCGACCACTACGCGCGGTTGGCCCTGGGCAGGACCCTGCAACGCCAGGGGCGGCTGGAGGAGGCACGGACCCAGCTCCGGCTGGCGGCGTCGATGAACCCCACTCCCGAGTACCAGGAAGCGCTCGGCGAGGTGCGGGCGCGGATCTCGTTGTTCGAGAGGTGACGTCCGGCCGGTTCCGGCCGTTCGACGCGGTGTCCGGCCCGGCGGTGGCGCGAGGTGGTGCGGGACCGCCGTCAGGGGCGGGCACCTCGATGGTGGCGTACCGCTCGGCGAGGCCGAAGATGCGTTGGCCGTAGTCCACCGAGTTGTTGTAGGCGAACACCGCGTCCCACCAGTCAGTGGCGTCGTCCAGGTTGGCCCCGGCCGAGCAGAGGTAGCGGGCGGTGCCCAGGGCCGCGTCGTCGATGTGCTGTGGGTCGGCGACCCCGTCGCCGTTCCCGTCCGCACCCCAGATGTCCCAGGTGGACGGTAGGAACTGCATCGGGCCCTCGGCACGCACGTAGACCGTTTCCCCGGCCTCGGCGCTGGCGTCCTCGTCGATCATCTCCCGGATGCCGGGCCGGCCGTCCAGCGGGACCCCGTAGATCGGTTCCGAGGACAGGCCGTCCTCCTCCAGCGTCCGCCCGCCGATCTGCCCGTGGTCGGACTCGATGCGCCCGATCGCCGCGACGGTGCTCCACCGCACTCCGCACGCCGGCATGTCGGCGCGCATGCGGACCTCCGCGGCCGCGTAGGCGCGCAGCGCCCTGGCCGGGACGTCCAGCACGGTCGACATCCGGTCCGCCCACTCCTCGACCGTCACCGGAGGTGGTGGTGGCGCGGCGCTCTCCGACGGATCGGACCGCTCCGCGACCTCGGGTGGCGCGGCCGGCGGCGCGGCCTCCTCCCCGGGGCCCGGTGGAACGGCGACCGGGCCGGCGGGGACGGCGCTGCGGGGTTCCACGTCGGCCGGGTCGATGGGGATGCGGGTGGACACCGGCGCGCCCCGGGACGGTGTGAAGGAGTCCACGAAGTCGAGGACCCGGAACGCGACCCACGCCGAACCGGCGAGCAACGCCAGGACGAGGAGCCAACGGAGGAAGGACGCTGGCCCCCGCCGACGGCGCCGGGGACGCGTCGAGGGCGAGGGCAGCGGCAAAGTGGTGGCCACGCCGTCAGATTACTGGTCGATAACGAACGAGTAGCCCGAAACATCCCGTTCCTCGGGGACCGGAGCGCCAGCCGGGGCTTGGACCGGGGCGGTCGAAGCCGCGCCCGAGGGTGGTGTGGAGCGGGGCGCCCCGGGGAGCGCGGCCTCACCTCAGGACGTCGCGGCTGAGTTGTCCGTACCGTTCGGCTCGTTCGAGGATGTCGGTGGCGTAGGCGCGGCTCTCGTTGTAGGTGAGCACCGCCCGCCACCACCCCTCCGACTCGGTCAGGTCGCCACCGGAGTCGCAGAGGTAGTTGCCCGCCGCCAACGCCGCGTCGTCGATGTCCTGCGGGTCGGCCACCCCGTCGCCGTCGGCGTCGACCCCCCACTCCGCCCAGGTCTGGGGGAGGAACTGCATGGGACCGACGGCGCGGTCATAGACGTCGTCCCCGTCGAGTTCACCGCCGTCGGTGTCGCGGATCTCCTTGACCCCCGGTCGCCCGTCGAGCGGGATGCCGATGATGGGCTCGCTGGGACGTCCCGTCCGATCCAGGGTCGCGCCACCGTGCCGGCCGTGGTTGGACTCGGAGGACCCGATCGCCGCCAACGTCGTCCACGTCAGCCCGCAGGACGGGTTCTCCGCCTGCACGGTCGCGGCGGCGTACCCGTAGGCTTGGAGAGCGGCCCTGGGGATGTTCAAGGGGTCGGCGAGGGCCTCCGACCACCCGGTGAGCTGGTCCTGGGGACGCGAACCCAGCCGGGTCGGTCCGTCGACGCTGACCACGGACACCGGGGGGAGGCTGGCTCCCCGGTCAGGTGGCGCCACGGCCGGCATCTCCTCCGCGAGGGCCTGGAGGTAGTTGCCGTCGGCGGGGTCGTCCCTGGCCACGAAGGCCACCAGGGCCGAGGACGCCAGCGCCAGGGTGGCGCCCCCGATGACCAACCGGGCCCATCGTCGTCGCCCGGGGGCGGGTGACATGTTCGACACCGCTCCGTCCTCCTCACTCGCGCCGACCCGGGCCCCGTGGAGCCCGCGCGGTCGCGTCCGGATGAGCCACGCAGTGATGGCCTCCGGGACGGTAGCGCATGGAGGACCGCGACCGGCACCCCTCGCCCCGTGCGCGCCGGATCCGGGGCGGAGCCGGGGAACCGGGGTCCCGGACACCACCGTCCGAAGGGGATTCCCGGCCCCGAGCAGCCGCCGGACGGGTGTCCGCCGGGCCACCGCGCCGTCCGGTGTCGTCGCGGGCGGAGGACACCGCGCCACGACGACACCGGTGGCACGAGCACGGGCGCGCCGCGTCCACCCCGGGGCTCCTCGCGTCAGCCGCCCTGACGGGGGCTGGGCCACGGCGGCGGCGCGGTCGCCGGCCGTTCGGCGAGCCGCTCCAGGGCGACCCGGATCGCGGTGTCCAACTGCGGATCGCGGCCGGCCGCCCAGTCCTGGGGCCGGCACACCACCTCGATGTCGGGTTCGACACCGTGGTTCTCCATGCCCCACTCCCGACCCCGCATCCAGGTCGCGTAGCCGGGCTGGGTGACCAGGGTGCCGTCGACCAGCCGGAACCGGGAGTCGATGCCGATGGTCCCGCCCCAGGTGCGGACCCCGATCACCGTGCCCACGCCCAGCGCCTTGATGGCCCCGGTGACGATGTCGCCGTCGGAGCCGGACAGCTCGTCGGCCAACGCCACCACCGGTCCGCGCGGTGCGTCACTGGGATAGCTGGCGTGGCCGCGGCCGTCCCGGTCGAACTGGTAACCGATGATCTGGCGGGCGAGCTTCTCCACGACGAGCTGCGAGAGGTGTCCGCCGCCGTTCTCCCGGAGATCGACGACGAGGGCGTCGTACTGGGTCTCCAACCGCAGGTCCCGGTGCAGCTGGGCCCAGCCCACGGCCATCATGTCGGGCACGTGCAGGTAGCCGAGGCGGCCATCGGACCGCTCCCGGACGTAGGAGCGGCGGTCGGCCACCCACTCCTGGTAGCGCAGGGCCTCCTCCCCCGCCAACGGGACGACCACGGCCCGGCGGACCGCGCCGCCCGCACCGGGGCGGATGGTGAGCTCGACCTCCTTCCCGGCGCTCCCGACGAGCTGGGGCGCCGGGCCGGTCACCGGGTCGACCGGCTGGCCGTCGACCGCGACGAGCACGTCGCCGGGCTGCACCGCGACGCCGGGGGCCAGCAGCGGGGACCTGGCCGCCGGGTCCGAGGTCTCGCCGGGGAGCACACGGCCGATCCGCCAGTTCCCCTCCTCGTCCCTGACCAGGTCGGCGCCGAGCTTGCCCTGCCGCCGCTGCTGGTCGCCGCCGCCGGGCGCGACCGCGTAGGCGTGGGAGGTGCCGAGCTCGGCCTGGGTCTCCCACAGCAGGTCGATCAGGTCGTCGTGGCTGCCGAGGCGGTCGGTCAGCGGCCGGTACCGGTCGAGGACACCGGCCCAGTCCACGCCGTCCATGTCGGACCGCCAGAACCGGTCCCGCATCAGGCGGCCCGCCTCGTCGAAGGCCTGCCGCCACTCCCGACCCCGGTCGAGGGTGAACCGGACCCTGGACAGGTCGATCTCCACCGGACCGCCTGGCCCGTTCGACTCGGCCTTGCGGTCGGCGGGGACGAGGCGCAGCGCGCCCCCGTCGGTCAACAGCAGCCTCGTGCCGTCGCCGCTGACCGCGACCCGGTCGACGTCCTCGACGAGGACCTCCAGCCGGTTCTCCTTCAGGTCGTAGCGCTCCAGCGTGGCCTGCTCGGCCTTGGCGTCCTGGCTGGGCCTGGCGTCGCCGAGGACACCGCTGGCCTGCTCACGCAGCCACACGACACCGCCCTTGACGGGGAGCAGCGAGTGGTAGTTCCCGGCCGCGACGGGGAAGGGCACGGCGCGTTGGGCGATGCCCTCCACGCTGAGGACGGTGGCCTCCTGCCTGCTCTCGCCGCTGTCGGTGGACTCGCCGTCCTCCCCCGTCTCCCCAGGCGCGGGGCGGCCCTGCGTGGTCGGCCCGAAGGGCGAGGGGGTGAGGGCCGCCAGCGGCACGAGGTGCGGGCGGCAGGCGTTCGGGAAGGACATGTCGAACACGTGCGCGTCGTACACGGGGTCGAAGGTCCGTTCGGACAGGAAGGCGAGGTACTTGCCGTCCTGGGTGAAGACCGGCTCGGTGTCGACGAACCTCAGCTCGGTGACGTCGACGATGGAGGAGGCGGGCAGCTCGTCGGCGTCACCGACCGCCGCGGCCAGGTTGACCGCGCGGATGTGCCGCAACGGGTCCGGGCCGGGGTGGGACCAGGCGAGCCACTTGGAGTCCGGGGAGAAGGCCAGGTCCCCCGGGTCGCTCGACTCGGCGCGGGTGACGACCCGGATGCGGCCGCTGACCAGGTCGACGGCGAGGAGCTTGTTGTCGTGGTTGGTGACCGCCGCCGTCAGGCCGTCGGGGGAGACCTCCAGCGCGAGCACCCGACCCAGCTGGCCGGCGCCGATCCTGCGGGGCTCGGCACCCGGCTCCACGCCGGTGACCGGCACGATCTCCAGCGCGTCCTCACCCTCGGCGTCGGTGACGAAGACGACCGAGGCCGGGGCGTTCTCGGCGGCCTGCCGCTCGGACACGAACCGGGGCATCCTGGCCCGCACCCCGGGGGTGGCCGACAGCGCGCGCACCGGGCCGTCCCGGTGGCTCACCCAGTGCACGGTGCCCCTCGCGAGGACCGCGCTCGCCCGGCCGGTGTGGTCCGGCACCGCCGCGGCGAGGTGGTCGCTGGCGGTGGCGGTGGTCGGGCGCCGGTTCGCGCCAGCCCCGGTCAGGGCGACGTCGATCCGCCGAGGAGTGCCGTCGAGGTCCTCCAGCAACCACACCTCACCGGCGTGCTGGTAAACGACCCGCTGACCGTCGGTGCTGGCGAACCGCGCGTAGAACCGGTCGTGGTCGCTGTGCCGGCGCAGGTCGGAACCGTCGGGTTCCGAGGAGTACAGGTTGGCGACGCCCTCGTGGTCGGAGAGGAAGACGATCCGACCGTTCACCCACAGCGGGCTGGCGAGGTTGCCGTCGAGTTCCGAGTGGACGCGCTCGAACTCCCCGGCCCCGTCGAGGTCCCGCCAGATCTTGCCGGTGGTGCCTCCTCGGTAGCGCTTCCAGTGCCCCGGGTCCCGCATGGTGTAACTGCCGAGCACCACCTGGCCGTCGGGTCCGAAGGACACGTCGTTGAGCGGCCCGTACGGCAGCTTGGTGGCCGGCCCGCCGTCGAGGGGAACCGAGTAGGCCCACGAACGGGCGCCGTGGGACTCCACGGTGGAGGCCGCGACGACGGAGAGCGCGCCGGAGTCGTCCGACCGCCAGCCGAGCACCCGGCTGCGCCCGGCTCCCCAGTGGGTGAGCCGACGGGAGGTCCCGCCTTCCAGGCCGATGACCTGGACCTCGGCTCGGCCACCGTCGAGCGTGCTGGTCCAGGCGACCTGGCCGCCATCGGGGGAGAACCGGGGGTTGGTCACCGGCACACGGTCGGCGGTGAGCCGCCATGCGCGCCCGCCGTCGAGCGGTGCGAGCCAGACATCGTCTTCGGCGACGAAGGTGAGGAGATCCGCGTGGAGATGAGGGAAGCGGAGGTATCCGGCGATGTTCACCTCCGCCACCCTAACGACGAGGCACCCCCACCAACAGGATGATTGCCGTTCCCCACCCGGGAAACGCCGTCGGGCGACTCGGTGGCGGTCCGTGGCCACCCCGGCGCGGTGCGCTCGGCACCTGGCCGACCGTCGCCAAGGGGTCACCGGAGGGGCGCTCGGCGCTCGTGGTGGGGAGGTGCGGTGGGGGCGGGACGCCCGCCTCAGCGTCCGGTGCCGATGCGGCCCTCCTTGAGGGCGGTGAGGAACGCGCCGAACACGGCGGGTTCCACGTAGAGGGTCCCGGCCCCCCGGTTCTTGGTGTCCCGGATGCCCACCACGGCGGGGCCGGAGCCGATCTCGACGCAGTTCGTCTGCGAGGTGCTGCGGCGCGACTTGCGCCAGCCAGCCACGGGAACGTGCGACATTCGGGTACTCCGCTCTGGTAACGCAACGAGTGGTGTTCCGCCGCCTCGCCGTTGAGCGCGACCGAGAGCAGAGTAGAGCGAGGCCGGTTTCCCGTTCGGGCGTCCCGCCGCCATGACGATCACGGCGGTGTGGACCGCTGGTCAGGAGCGGTGTCCGGTGTTGGCGCCGGCTGGCCGGAGGTCGAGGCGGCTCACGTGGCGCCGGTCCTCCCGGCCCTTGGCGGTCCAGGTCGGCTCCGGCGGGCGCCCCACTGGCGGCCCGGCCCGACGGCCCCAGGGGGCGCGACCGGTCGTCGTCCGCCACCGCGACGGCCACCCGCTCGGGAGAGTCGGGGCGGCACGGGCGGCCGGCCGGGGACGAACGTTCCCGGGTGGGCGAAGCCGAATCCGACCGGGCACGACGGCCTGTCCGGTGGTCGGCCAGGCGGGCGTCCGTTCACGGGGACCACGAGCCGGCCCGGGCACGGAAGGGGAGGCGGCGTCAGCCGCGTGCGGGGGCGGTGCGCTCCCTCACTCCGACGGCCAGAACCTCGCCCAGTCGGCGGGCCCCAGCCGGTGCGGGTCGAGTCCGACGGAGCGCGCGGCCCGCTCGGCGGCGCGGATCCGCCCGGCGAAGGCTCGGGCCACGGCCCGGAGTTCGCCCTCGGGCTCACCCCCCGCGCGCCGTTCCTCGGCGGCCACGGCGAACAGCCGCTCCCCCGCGCCGGGACCCGAGGGGAAGAACTCCGCCGGCACCCCGGCCTTGGTCGCGCGCGCGGCGATCTTCGCCGCCAGCGCCACGGCGGGCTGCCCGAAGGCCACCCCGTCGACGGCGGACTCCCGCTGCTTCTCGACCTGTTTCAGCTCCTCCCACCGCGCCTGCTGCGCGAGGGCGTCCGACGGGGACGCGGAAGGGTCAGCGGACTCGGCGCCGAAGACGTGCGGATGGCGCCCGACGAGCTTGGTGACCAGGGCGGCGGCCACCGCGTCGATGTCGAAGGGGGCCTCCGGGTGCTCGGCGGCGATCCTGGCGTGGAACAGCACCTGCAACAGGACGTCGCCGAGCTCCTCGCGCAGCGCGCCCCGGTCACGGTCCTCGATGGCCTCCAGCAGCTCGTAGGTCTCCTCGACGAGGTACTGGCGCAGCGTCTCGTGGGTCTGCTCCGCGTCCCACGGGCACCCCCGGGCGAGCGCAGCCGGTCCATCACCGCGACCGCCTCCAGCAGGGCCGCTCCCGGCCCGGCGGCGCCGCCGCTCCAGGCCGGGGAGGCATCCGGCGAGACGTCCTCCCCCGGTCCCCGCACCTCGGCGGCACCGGCCTCCAGCAACGCCGAGGCGCCCGGGCTGGTCGCGTCGACCACCACGAGCAGGACGGGTTCTCGGGTGGCCAGGGCCAACAGCTCCGCCGGCTTGGGGGTGGGCTCGCCGCCCAGCGCCCTGGCCAACCAGGCCGGGACGTCCGGGTCGAGGAGGACGTGCCGGGCGGCCCGCACCAGGGGCAGGGCCGCGACCGGGACACCCGGTTCGGGCCGGTCCTCCACCACCAGCACGGCACTGCCCTCGACCAGCGTCGGAGCAGCCCGCCTGTCCCTGTTCTCCTCGGACACCTCGTCGCCCCCTCCGGGTGGTGGTCTTCCGGCCTCCCGGCCGTGCGGTCACGCCGTCGACCGGCCCGGTGGCGCGGGGGACCCCCGCTGCCCCCGGCCGCCGCTGACTCACTGGTTGGCGGTCGCGGTCCCCTGACGTGGGGGGATCTGGATGCCGGCGACCTCGTCGGCGTTCGGGGCCACCCCCAGGCTCACCGGGTCCCACACGCCGTACCGCGGGTTCACCCTGATGTCGAGTTCGTCGGCGACCGGGGCCATCAGCCGGGAGCCGAAGTACTGCAACGTCTGCGGGTCGACCGAGTCGGCCAGGCCGGGCTCACCGGTCGCGGCGTCGAGGTTGCGTTCCTTGACCACGGCGACCATCCACTGCCCGCCCTGGTTGTCGAAGGGGAACGCCACCACGGTGCCCGGGGCCGCCCCGAACAGCGGTTGACCGGCCAGCTGCGGCTGCTCGGCCGCGGTCGTGCGCTGGTCGAGCTGTCCTGGGAGCCCGCTCGCCGCGTCCTCGGCGACCATCTCCTCGATGCTGGCGGGGTCGGCGGCCAACCGCTCCGCCTTCTCCAGGGCGTCCTCCCGGGTGACGGCCTGCGTGTAGTCGAAGACCACCTCGATGCCGTCGAAGTACTTGCGCCCGAGCTCCAGCATGAGCAGCTGGTCGGCGACCCGCTCCCGGAAGTTCGACGCGTCGTAGACGGTGCCCTCGGAGGCCGCCTCGGCGCCGCCCCGCTGGTCGATGAGCTCGTCGACCTCGGCCTGGTCGACGGTCAGCCCCTCCCGCCTGGCGACCTCGTTGATCAGCTCGTGCTGCACGGAGAGGGTGACGATGTTCCTGCCGACCTCGCCGATCTGGCCGGTGGAGGCCAACTGGCGGCGGACCTCGGGGTCCCGCTCGAAGATCGAGTCCAACCGGTCCTGCACGTGCTCGAGTGAGATGACCGTGTCACCGACGATCGCGGCGGCCCGGACCTGGCTGGGATCCGAACCGCAGCCCGCGAGGAGCACCCCGGCGGAGGCCAGCACGGCGACGGTCGGACGAAGGGAACGGCGCGTAGTCCTCACGGGCGACACCTTCTCACGAACGGTCGGCATCCGGTTAGCCAGCTGATCGTAGTTCCTCGTCTCGTTCCGTCACCACGCCGCTTCCCGGGGTGAGAGGACCGACCACCACCGACCGGCCCCGCACCCCGGAGACGGGGTCAGGACGTGCCGGCGGTGGAGGCGGCGGGGCGCGGTTCCGTCATCGAGATCAGGAACTGCTCGCACCAGGCCAGCAGCGGGAGGTCCCGCAGCGGCGGCGCGCCCAGCCTGCCCCCGGCCGGCCCCTCGGTGGGTCGGGGCACCGACACGGTGCGCACCGCCGCCTTGTGGGTCGCCTTCGGGTGCAGCCGCCGCAGCCGGACGAGCTGCGAGTCCCGCAGCTCCATTGGCGCGAACCGGACGGAGCTGCCCTGGAGCGTCACCTCGGAGACCCCTCGGTCGCGGCACAGCTGGCGGAACGCCGCCACCGCCATCAGGTGCTCCACCTCGACCGGTGGTCGCCCGTACCGGTCGACCAGTTCGGCGCGCACCGCGTCCAGGGCCTCGGCGTCGGCCGCCTCGGCGATCTTGCGGTAGGCCTCCAGGCGCAACCGTTCACCGGGCACGTAGTCGTGCGGCAGGTGCGCGGTCACCGGCAGGTCGATCCGCACCTCGGGCAGTTCCGGCTCCTCCTCCCCGGCGCCGTCGATGCCCGAGCCGCGCCGGAACGCGGCCACCGCCTCACCCACCAGCCGTACGTACAGGTCGAAGCCGACGCCGGCGATGTGCCCGGACTGCTCCGCGCCCAGGATGTTCCCCGCGCCCCGGATCTCCAGGTCCTTGGTCGCCACCGCCATCCCGGACCCCAGCTCCGAGTTCTGGGCGATGGTCGCGAGCCGGTCGTGGGCGGTCTCGGTGAGCGCCTGCTCCGGCGGGTAGAGGAAGTAGGCGTAGCCGCGTTCCCGGCCCCGACCGACCCGGCCGCGCAACTGGTGCAGTTGGGACAGGCCGAGCAGGTCCCCCCGCTCCACCAGCAGGGTGTTGGCGTTCGAGATGTCGAGCCCGGTCTCGACGATCGTGGTGCAGACCAGGACGTCGTACTCGCGTTCCCAGAAACCGTTGATGATCTTCTCGAGGCGGTCCTCGCCCATCTGCCCGTGCGCGGTCACCACCCGTGCCTCGGGCACCAGTTCCCTGATGCGCCGGGCGGCCTTCTCGATGGTGGACACCCGGTTGTGGACGTAGAAGACCTGCCCCTCCCGCAGCAGCTCCCGGCGGATCGCCGCCCCGACCTGCTTGTCGTCGTAGTGGCCCACGTAGGTGAGCACCGGGTGCCGCTCCTCCGGCGGGGTCAGGATGGTCGACATCTCCCGGATACCGGCCAGGCTCATCTCCAGGGTCCTCGGGATGGGCGTGGCGGACATGGTGAGGACGTCGACGTGGGTCCGCAGCGCCTTGATGTGCTCCTTGTGCTCGACGCCGAACCGCTGCTCCTCGTCGACGATGACCAGACCGAGGTCCCGGTAGCGGATACCGGTCTGGAGGAGCCGGTGGGTACCGATGACGATGTCCACCGAACCGTCGGCGAGACCGGCGATGACCTGCTCGGAGTCCAGCGCGTCCGTGAACCGGGACAGCCCCTTGATGGTCACCGGGAAGGACCGCATCCGTTCCACGAAGGTGTTCAGGTGCTGCTGGGCGAGCAGTGTCGTGGGCACCAGCACCACGACCTGTTTGCCGTCCTGCACGGCCTTGAAGGCGGCGCGCACGGCGATCTCGGTCTTGCCGTAGCCGACGTCCCCGCAGATCACCCGGTCCATCGGCACCGCGCGACGCATGTCCTGCTTCACCTCGTCGATGGCGGCGAGCTGGTCGGGCGTCTCGGTGTAGGGGAAGGCGTCCTCCAGCTCCCGTTGCCACGGGGTGTCCTCGTTGAAGGCGTGCCCGGGGGCGGACTGCCTGGCGGCGTAGAGCTGGACGAGTTCGGCGGCGATCTCCCGGACGGCCTTGCGGGCCCGGCTCTTGGTCTTGGCCCAGTCGGAGCCGCCCAGCTTGTTCAGGGTCGGCAACTCGCCACCCACGTACCGGGAGACCTCGTCGAGCTGGTCGGTGGGCACGAAGAGCCGGTCGCCGGGTTGACCGCGTTTGCTGGACGCGTACTCCAGCACCAGGTACTCGCGGGTCGCGCCGGCCACGGTGCGCTGGGACATCTGGACGTAGCGACCGATGCCGTGCTTCTCGTGGACCACGTGGTCGCCGGGTTTGAGCGCCAGCGGGTCGACGGCGTTGCGGCGCCGGGAGGGCATCCGGCGCATGTCGCGGGTGGAGGTACCGCCTCGGCCCCCGGTGAGGTCGGCTTCGGTGAGCAGCACCAGGCCGTTCTCGCCGGTGACGAACCCGTCCTCGAACGACGCCCTGGTCACGGTCACGACGCCGGGGGCGGGCGGTTCGGGCAGCCCGTCCACGGCCAACCGCACGGGGACCTCCGCCTCCCGCAGCTGGGCGGCCGCCCGCTGCGCGGTGCCGGTGCCGGGGAAGGTCAGGACGGCGGCGCCGCCCGCGCTGGCGTGCGCCCGCAGGTCGGCGAACGCGCGGTCCAGCTCACCCCGGTAGGAGTCGACGGGGCGGACGTCGAGGCGGAGGGGACGGCCCTCCTCGACCGGGTCGGCGCCCCGGTAGTCGCTCTCCAGTTCCTCGTCGACCCGGAGCTGGGACAGCGTCCACCAGGGGCGGCCGGACTCGCGGGTGTGCTCGGCGATCTCGTTGAGGTCCCGGTAGGCGGAGGCGCCGAGGTCGATGGGGGCGCTACCGCCCGCGCCGGCCGCGTTCCAGGAGGCCTCCAGGAACTCCTGCCCGGTGCGCACCAGGTCGGCGGCACGGGACCGGATCTTCTCCGGGTCGGCCAGCACGACGTGGGTGTCCGGGGGGAACAGGTCCGGCAGCAGCTGGAGCTCGCCCTCGCACAGCGCGGGGATGAGGGCTTCCATGCCCTCGCAGGGCACCCCGCCGGAGATCTTCTCCAACATCTCGGCGAGGTCGGCGTCACCCCGGTGTTCCTCGGCCAGCGCGGCGGCCCGCTGGCGCACCGACTCGGTGATCAGCAGCTCCCGGCAGGGCGGGGCGGTGAGCTCGGGGCGCTGTTCTGGCAGCGAGCGCTGGTCCGCGACGGAGAACGGGCGGATCTCGCTGACCTCGTCGCCCCAGAACTCGACGCGCAGCGGGTGTTCCTCGGTGGGTGGGAACACGTCGAGGATGCCGCCCCGCACGGCGAACTCGCCGCGCTTCTCGACCATGTCGACCCGGCTGTAGGCGAGGCCCGCCAGGGAGACCAGCTGTTCCTCGAAGTCGTGGTCCTCCCCGACCCGGAGGCGGACTGGGCGCAGTTCACCGAGGTTGGGCGCCAACGGCTGGATGAGGCTGCGGATGGTCGCCACCACCACCCTCGGCGCGCCGGCCGTGGACTCCTCGGGGTGGGCGAGCCTGCGGAGGATCGCCAACCGGGCCCCGACGGTGTCGGCCCGGGGGGACAGCCGTTCGTGCGGCAGGGTCTCCCAGGACGGCAGGTGCGCCACGGACTCGGCCCCGAGCAGGTCGGAGAGCACCGCGGTGCTCTCCTCGGCCTCCCGGCCCGTGGTGGTGACCAGCAGGACCGGCCGCTTGGCGCCGTCGTCGGCGGCCAGCGCTCCCGCGACCAGCGGTCGCAGGGCAGCCGGCCCCTGGAGGCGCAACGCCGGTGTGCCGGCGGACTGGACGACGTCCCGGAACCCGGCGTCGGCCAGGATGGTGGTGAGCAGACCAGCGAGTGGACCGGGCACGGCGCACATCCCCTCGGCAACGCAGGACACACCCCTGCCCGGGACGAGTCACGCCCGGGAGGGGTCTCCTGGACAGCGTACGACCGGTGCGCGTAGCCGGCGACGGGCGGGGCGTCCGTCACCGTGCGGTCCTCCTCACCCCACGGACCCGCGCCGGTGGCGGTCGCGTTCGTTCGATCTTCCGGGTGAAGAACCGCCCGGTCGGGGTTTACCGGGGGGCGCGGTGTGCGCAGTCTGGGGCGATGGGGATCTTCGCGAGGAACGTCCGGGTCGGCGTCGGGGTGTTGGGAGCCGGGACGCTCCTGGTGGTCACCGCCTGCGGCGGTGAGGACGCCACGGGCCACCGGCCCGACGGTTCACCGCCGCCGAGCGGGCCGCCGCCGGCCGGCCTGGAGGTGCGGGAGGTCGCGGGCGGGCTGGAACACGGGTGGGGAGTGGGTTTCCTCCCCGAGGGCGGCCTGCTCGTCACCGAACGCCCCGGCCGGTTGACCCTGGTGTCCGGTACCGAACCGGGCGCGACGACCACCGAGGTGGACGCCGACCTCTCCGACGTGTTCGTCGAGGGCGAGGGCGGGCTGATGGACCTGGTGGTGCACGAGGACTTCGCCGAGACGCGGCGCTTCACCACCTGCCAGACCCACCAGGACGCCGACGGCACGCCGGTGGACGTGCGCCTGGTGACCTGGCGGCTCGACGACGACGGTGGCAGCGCCGACCGGGTGGCCGACCCGCTGCTCCACGGCCTGCCGATCAGCGACAGCGGCCGGCACTCGGGGTGCCGGCTCGCGCTGGACGGCACCGGCGCGCTGCTGGTCGGGACGGGCGACGCCGCACGTCCCGACACCTCCCAGGACCTGACCAGCCTCGGGGGCAAGGTGCTCCGCCTCGACCTGGCGACCGGGGGGCCCGCCGAGGGCAACCCCTTCGCCGACGCCGACGACGCCGCGCGACGCCTCGTCCTCACCTACGGGCACCGCAACGTGCAGGGGGTGGCTCCGAGGCCGGGCGGGGACCAGGTCCTCGTCGCCGAGCACGGTCCGGACGTCGACGACGAGGTGAACCTCCTCGAACCGGGTGCGAACTACGGGTGGGACCCCTCGCGGGGCGGAGCGAGGGAGGACTACGACGAGAGCGTCCCCATGACCGACCGGGAACGCTTCCCGGACGCGGTACCCGCCGCGTGGAGCAGCGGGCCGACGACGGAGGCGCTGTGCGACGCGGTGTTCCTCCACGGGGAGCAGTGGGGTCCCTTCGACGGCATGGTCGCGGTGACCGCCCTGCGGGGCAGCAAGCTGCTGCTGTTCGAGCTGGACGAGGCCGGGGCCGTGACCGGGATGACCGTTCCCCCGGAGCTGGACGGCACCCACGGCCGGCTGCGCGCGGCCGACCTCGGCCCGGACGGAGCGCTCTACCTGACCACCTCCAACGGGAGGACGACCACGTGTTGCGGGTCAGCCCGGCCTGAGCCCGGGGGCGGAGCCGCCGGACACGGGCAGGTGTCCGTCATCGGCGCGTCGGCGACGTCCCCGCCCGGCGCCACCCCCAGGAGCGGCGGAGAAGGGGGCAGACGGGAGCGGCACGACGGCGGCCACGCGGAGCGGGAGCGGGGGTGAGGGGCGGGGGAGGGGGGGTGAGGGGGGGGGTCGGGCGGGTGCCAGGAGACCGGCGTCCCACCCGCCCGGCCGACCCCGAGGCCGACGCGGGGCGCTGGCACGGCCGCCCCACGCCGGGTTCCCGGTCCGCCCGGCCAGCGCGAGCCTCTCGGCACCGCGAGCCGCCCGGCACCGCGGGAGCTCCTGGACGACGCGTCCGGTCGGCCGAGACGGGGACCCGCCCGCCGAACCCGTCGGGCTCAGCGCTCGGCCGGGGCCCGGTCGTCGGCGGTGCGCATCGAGGGGTGCAGTTCCAGGTGGGACAGCCCGTTCCACGCCAGGTTGACCAGGTGCGCGGCCACCTCCTCCTTGGGAGGCCGCTGCACCTCCAACCACCACTGACCGGTCAACGCGACCATGCCGACCAGGGCCTGGCTGTACAGGGCGGCCAGCGCCGGGTCGTACCCGCGCGCGGCGAACTGCTGGCCGAAGATGTTCTCGACCTGGCTGGCGATGTCGTTGAGCAGGCTGGAGAAGGTGCCGGTGGCGCTCGCGACCGGGGAGTCCCGGACCAGGATGCGGAACCCGTCCGTCGAGTCCTCGATGTAGTCCAGGAGCGCCCGCGCGGCCTGTTCGAGGAGTTCCCGGGGATGACCGGCGGACAACGCGGAGATGATCCGGTCGAGCAGGACCTCCATCTCGCGGTCGACGACGACCGCGTAGATGCCCTCCTTGCCGCCGAAGTGCTCGTACACCACCGGCTTGCTCACCCCGGCGCGGTGCGCGATCTCCTCGATCGAGGCCGCGTCGAAGCCGCGTTCGGCGAACAACGCGCGGCCGATGTCGAGCAGTTGCCGCCGCCGTTCCTTGCCCGTCATCCGAACCCGTTTGGAGACCTTCCGAGTTCTGGCGTCCGTCACGGCCTGCCCCCGCTCTCGCCGTCGCACCGCCACCCCCGGAGCCTAGGGCCGATCACCCGCCCCGAGAAGCGGGGGCTCCGCGCCGAGCTTCGACGCGGAGCCTTTGACCGATTCGCCGTGTTCCCCTGCCTCGTGTCCGCCGAGGACCCGGATGTCACTCCTCGTTCGCGCTGATCCTGGCGAGCCGCCCCGGCGTGGGCCAGCGCACCTTCGTCGCCCAGCCCACCTTCTCGAAGAACCAGATGACCCGGGCGGAGATGTCGATCTGACCCCGCTTGACGCCGTGGCGGGCGCACGTGGGATCGGCGTGGTGCAGGTTGTGCCACGACTCCCCGAAGGACAGGATCGCCAGCGGCCAGAAGTTCGCGGACTTGTCGCGGGCCTTGAACGGGCGCTCGCCGATCATGTGGCAGATCGAGTTCACCGACCACGTGACGTGGTGCAGGAAGGCCACCCGGACCAGACCGGCCCAGAAGAAGGCGGTCACCCCGCCCCACCAGGACCAGGTGATCAGCGCGCCCAGCACTGCGGGCAGCAGGAAGCTGATGATGGTCCAGAGCCAGAAGAGCTTCTGCACCCGCACGATGCGCCGTTCGGCGACCAGGTCCGGGGCGAAGCGGTCGGCGTTGGTGACCCCCGACTCGAACAGCCACCCCATGTGGGCGTGCCAGAAGCCCTTGGCGAGGGCGGCCGGGGAGGAGCCGAACAGCCAGGGCGAGTGCGGGTCGCCCTCCTTGTCGGAGTACGCGTGGTGCCGGCGGTGGTCCGCGACCCAGGTGATGACCGGGCCCTGGACGGCCATGCTGCCGGCGATGGCGAGACCGACCCGCAGTGGGCCGTTCGCCTTGAAGGAGCCGTGGGTGAAGTGCCGGTGGTACCCGACCGTGATGCCGAGTCCGGTGATCACGTAGAAGACGGCGGCCAGGCCGATGTCGACCCAGCTCAGCCCCCACCCCCACGCGAGGGGGACCGCCGCGATCAGCGCGGCGAACGGGACGAGGACGAACAGGTACACCGAGAACTGGGCCGCGGCGGAGCGCTCCCCCTGGAGCAGGGGCTTCGGTCCACGGTTCTCACCGGGCGGAGAGGCGGGTTCGAGGGTCGCTGTCATCGGCGGCACACCCCTGTGGTCGCGAGCGGAGCTCGGGCGGACGGACCTACGGCTACGGAACCGTAACCTACGCCAGCGTAAGTTAAGCGGGGACGTGAGGCCAGTGGGGGTGTGGCTGCCCGGAACCGGTAGGCGATCGGGGCCAGGGGGTGCATGATGCTGCGATGCCAGAGGATGCGTCGCGCGCACAGCGCGCTTCGGACGGGAACGACATCCCCGCCCGGCCCCCCGCCGAACGACTCGGCGCCGGAACGTCCGAAGCTCCCGCCGCCCCGGCGACCACCTCCCCACGTCCTCCCGACGGGGAGAACGCGCATCCCACCGGGACCCGGAGCCGGGGTGCGCGCCGCGCGCGGAGCGGGCGGCGGCGCCGGGTGCTGTTCGTGTCGCTGGGCGCCGTGGTGGTGCTCGGCGTGACCGGCCTGCTCGGGGTGGGGTGGTACTACACGGAGGAGTTACTCACCCCCGTCCGCTACTCCGAGACCTACCCCGAGGTGGTGCGCGGTGCGGACGAGGGCAGCGTGCTGTTGGCGGACTCGCCGGCGGCCAGGTCGCCGGGAACCACGGGACTGTTCTGGTCGGAGGGCACCGCCCTGCTCGGCGACCCCACCCCCGCCGGTGACGGCCTGGTCGCACGGGAACTCGTCGCCGGCACGCCACCGGCGGCCGGGACCCCGGCACGTCTCGACCGGGAGGGCTGGCGGGACCCGGGCGGACTCGGCCTGGACTACCGGGAGGTCGCCGTGACCACCGAGGTCGGGGAGGCCCCGGCCTGGCTGGTGCCCGCCGAGGACGCGGCCAGCACCTGGGCCGTCCTGGTGCACGGCCGGGGAGCGGACCGGGCGGAGGGGCTCCGCGTGCTGCCCACGCTCCAGGAGCTGGGCATCCCCGGGCTGCTCATCAGCTACCGCAACGACGAGATCGCCCCGGCCTCGGAGGACGGGCTCTACCACCTGGGCCATTCCGAGTGGCGGGACGTCGTCTCGGCGATGGAGTTCGCCGTGGACGAGGGTGCGGAACGGATCGTGCTGGTCGGTTTCTCCATGGGCGGGGCCCTGGTGGGTCAGACCCTGGGGAACTCGGAGCTGGCCGAGCGGGTGGACGCGGTCGTGCTGGACGCCCCGGTCCTGAACTGGTCCACCACCCTGGACCTGGAGGCGGACAACCGGGGCATGCCGAAGGTCTTCGGCCGCGTCGCCGAACTCGTGGCCGGGTGGCGGACGGGCCTGTCGTTCGCGGACCTGGACCTCCTCACCAACCCGCCGGAGCGGCGGCCGGCCACGCTGCTGCTGCACGGCGACGAGGACCTGACCGTGCCAGTGGGCGACTCGCGTGCGCTCGCGGCCGCGGCCGACTCCCTCGACTGGCCCGTGGAGTACCACGAGTTCCCCGGCGCCGAGCACGTCGCGTCGTGGAACCAGGACCGGGACAGGTACGAGGAGGTCGTGCGGGAGTTCCTGACCAGGACGACCGGGCGGTGACACCCGGGCGGTGGGACGACATCCTCCCGGCGGGGTGGACGCGGGGGAAATCCCGCGCACGGCGGGGGAACGGGCCGGTGACCCCCACGCGACCCCGCCCGCACGGGTAGGGTCGCACCCTCGACAACGATGGTGGTGGTGGCCACCATCACCCGTGATGTCGGGACGTGTCACCATGTCCTGGCACGACGGTCACGGCTGTCGGGCGATCCGCCGTGGTGTAAAGGCAGCACCTCGGATTTTGGTTCCGATGGTCCAGGTTCGAATCCTGGCGGCGGAGCGGTGAGGCCAGTGCCCTGCCGAGCGGGTTCGGGGTCGACGTTCGGACGAGCGGCCGCAGGGGCCGTGGGGGGTGTGCACAGCTGCACGAGGAGACCGCCGGTCAGCAGGAGGCACCCGTACTCGGGGAGCTCTCTGACGCGTGGCTGGTCGCCAGGGCGCACGAACTGATCGCCACCTCCCAGATCAGCGAACGCAACGTCCGGCTGGACGTCGCCGACGAGGTCGAGGACCTCCTCGCCGAGGCACAGCGCCGGGGCGAGCCCAGCCTGATCGCGCAGATGCTGCGCGCGGCCTCCGTCGTGCGGCTCGTGACGAAGGGCCACGAGGACCGCGCCGTCCCCCTGCTGGACGAACTCGTCGCCCACACCCGCCGCCACGGGCTGCTCGCCCTGGAGGCCGACGCCCACGCGCTGCGGGGCCGCGCCTCACTCGCCTTCGGTGAGGAGGACGCCGCGTTGACCGAGGCGGCCGTCGCCATGGCGATGCTCGACGAGAAGCTGAGCCCCGATCCGCTGATGGACCGCCGCACGTGGCAGCGGCTGCTGTCGACCGCGCTGTCCGACGTCGCCCTCGTGCTCACCCAACTCGGCGTGTACGAGCTCGCCGACGAGGTGATGGCCAGGGCCCACGAGCACATCCGCAGCAGCGGCGGACCGCACCACATCTCCGTGCACCTGATCAACCGGACCAGGATGCTGCTGGGCTGGGGCCTGCGGCTGGAACGGGCCAACCGGTACGAGGAGGCCACCGACCGCTACGCCCTGGCCTCGGCGATCGCGGTGTCCGTCGAGGGGCCGTGGCGGGACTCGTTGCACCCGCGCGCCCGGGAGCGACCGGCCGCGGAACAGGTACCGGTGGTCGGTGCCGCGCACGCCCTCGCCCGCCCCTCCCCCGACCACGTCGAACCCCTCCGCCTCCTGCACGAACGCTGCCGCTACCCCCGCGAACTGATCATCGTCTCCCTCGCCCTCTGCCGCTGCCTTGAGGCCGACGGCCGGGAGGCGGAGGCGTTGGAGGTGCTGGCCCAGGCCCGGGAGGAGGTCAGCAGCGACCCGAACGAACCACCACTGTGGCTCTCGCTGGCCCGCGAGTTCGCGCGCCTCTGCGGCCCGGAGGACGGGGAGGCGGCCACCCTCGCGCTCGAGCAGTACAACGCGGCGTTGGAGGACGAGCTGTGGACGCTGCGGGAGACCCGGCTCGGCACCCTCCAGACCCGCCGGGAACACGAGAGGCTGACCCGCAAGCACGGCGCGATGGCGCGGCAGGCGCTCCAGGACCCCCTGACCGGGCTGGCGAACAGGAGGGCGCTGGACGAGGAACTGGACTCCCTCATCCGCACTCCCCAGGCCTACCCGCTGGCGGTGGCGCTGTGCGACCTCGACGGCTTCAAGGGGGTCAACGACCGGTGTTCGCACGCCGAGGGGGACGACGTGCTGCGCGTGGTGGCCAGCACGCTGCGCGACGCGTTGCGGGCCGACGACACCGTCGCCCGCTACGGCGGCGACGAGTTCGTGGTCCTGCTGCCCGGTTCCACCCTGGAGGAGGCGGAGATCGCGCTCAACCGCGCCGTGCGCGCCGTCGCCGCGCTGCCCCACGACCTCTCGCGGGGGGTGACGCTGTCCATCGGCGTCGTCGCCACCGGGGACCAGGAGAGCGGCGGGCAGGTCCTGGCCAGGGCCGACTCGGCCATGTACCAGGCCAAGCGCGGTGGTGGCAGCCAGGTGTTCACCGCCGGGCCCACCGGTGAGTCGGTGAGCGAGCTGACCACCGAACTGTGGGAACCCCCGAGCGGATGAGACGAGGTCGTCCCCGCGCGCGGCGGCTGGTCGCCCCGCGTCCGGACCCACCAACAGCGGAGATCAACTCCGTGGGCCGTCGCGCGGCCCGGCCGGCGACCACCCCTTAGGATCAGGCACCCTGAAGGGCGAACGACCGTGGGTCCGCCGCGTCCCGGCCACCCCGGAGCCGCCGCCCGACCTCACGGAGAACCGCGGAGGGAGATCCTCGATGCGTCACGGTGCTAGCGCCGGTCCCGTTGCCGACGAGGCCGGAACGGGCCCCGTCAGCACGATCATCCTCGCGGCCGGCGAAGGCACCAGGATGCGGTCGTCCACCCCCAAGGTGCTGCACGCGATCGCCGGGCGGTCCCTGGTGGAGCACGCCGTGCGGGCCGCCGCCGAGCTGGGGCCGGACGAGCTGGCCGTGGTCATCGGCCACGGCCGCGACCGGGTCGGCGCGCACCTCGACGCCGTGGGCGACCGGATGGGCCGCGAGATCCGGCTCGCCGTGCAGGAGGAGCAGCTGGGCACCGGGCACGCGGTGGCCTGCGGGCTCGCCGCCCTGGACGGCGCGGCCGACGCGGGCACCGTCCTCGTCAGCTACGGCGACGTCCCGCTGCTGGACGGGGCCACCCTGTCCGCCCTGCTCGCCGAGCACCGGTCCGCCGGCAACGCGGTCACCGTCCTGACCTCGGTCGTGGCCGACCCCACCGGGTACGGGCGGGTGACCCGCGACGACGACGGCGCGGTGACCGCCATCGTGGAGCACAAGGACGCCACCCCCGAGCAGCTCGCGATCACCGAGATCAACTCCGGTGTCTACGCCTTCGACGCGGCGGTCCTCTCCGACGCGCTGGGGCGGCTCGGGACGGCGAACGCGCAGGGCGAGCGCTACCTGACCGACGTCCTCGGGATCGCCGTGGGCGACGGCCGCCGCGCCGGAGCGCTGGTGTGCGGCGATCCGTGGCTGGTCGAGGGTGTCAACGACCGGGTCCAGCTGGCCCGGCTCGGCGCGGAGCTCAACCGGCGGCTGGTGGAGCGGTGGATGCGCGCCGGGGTCACCGTGGTCGACCCCGACTCGGTGTGGGTGGACGTCGACGTCCAGCTGGAGCGGGACGTGCTGGTCGAACCCGGCGTGCAGCTGCGCGGGACGACCACGGTGGGCGCGGGGGCCACGGTCGGCCCGGACAGCACCCTGGTGGACTGCGAGATCGGTCCGGACGCGGTGGTGGTCCGCACCCACGGCACGGGGGCGGTGGTCGGAGCGGGTGCGACCGTCGGCCCCTTCGCGTACCTGCGCCCCGGCGCGGAGCTCGGGGAGAAGGGCAAGATCGGCACCTTCGTCGAGGTGAAGAACTCCCAGATCGGCGCGGGCAGCAAGGTCCCCCACCTCAGCTACGTCGGTGACGCCACGATCGGCGAGTGCAGCAACATCGGCGCGGCGAGCGTGTTCGTCAACTACGACGGGGTCGAGAAGCACCGCACGGTCGTCGGGTCCCACGTCCGCACCGGCTCGGACAACATGTTCGTCGCTCCGGTCACGGTCGGGGACGGCGCCTACAGCGGGGCCGGGACGGTCCTGCGCCGCGACGTCCCCCCGGGCGCGCTGGCCGTCTCCGGCGGCCCGCAGCGGAACCTGGAGGGCTGGGTGGAACGCCGTCGTCCGGGCACCGCGGCCGCCGAGGCCGCGGCCCGCGCCCGCCGCGCCGCCGAGGGGGAGCACCCGGAGGCCTGAGACACGCCGTTCCGGGCACGGCCCGCCGAGGTCGTCCGCCCCGGAACCCGCCGGGCTCGGTCGGCGGGCGGCGCCCGGTTCGCGGCCGACTGGCGCTCGGCTGGGCCGGTGGTGTCGTCCCGGTCCCGCGCCGGGCGGTGGCGGGTCGTCCGCTCGCCGGTGGCCGGGCGCGGTCCCCGCTCCGGATGGGACGGAGCCGCCCACCTCCGAGACGCCGTCCGTCCGGCGGGCCCGGCTGACCAGGGCGCGCGACCGGTGTCCCCGCCGTCGACCGGCGCCGGGCCGGGCCGGGACGGCACCGCCATCCGGGGGTTCACCGGCGCGGCCGATGGGAGCAGCCCGTTGGCCGATGTGTGACGTGGTCGGCCCGTCATGTGGTCGCAGCGCCAACGCCCGGACAGGTACCGTTCGTGGGGCCGTGAAGGTCGCGGCACCGAGCCGTAACGTCTTGAGAGGTAAACAGCGGTGTTGATCTTGCTCAGGTACGACTGCTTCGGAGGGACCGGCGCGTGAGCCCGATGGCTGGCACTCCCAAGAAGAACCTGATGTTGTTCTCCGGCCGGGCCCACCCGGACCTGGCCGAAGAGGTCGCCAAGTACCTCAACGTCGGCATCACCGCGCAGTCCGCCTACGAGTTCGCCAACGGCGAGCTGTTCGTCCGGTTCGAGGAATCGGTCCGGGGCTGCGACGCCTTCGTACTCCAGAGCCACTGCGCTCCCATCAACACCTGGCTGATGGAGCAGCTGATCATGGTGGACGCGCTGAAGAGAGCCAGCGCGAAGCGCATCACCGTGATCATGCCCTTCTACCCCTACGCCCGACAGGACAAGAAGCACCGGGGCCGCGAGCCCATCTCGGCACGGCTCGTCGCCGACATGTTCAAGACGGCCGGCGCCGACCGGATCATGTCCGTTGACCTGCACACCGCCCAGGTGCAGGGCTTCTTCGACGGCCCGGTCGACCACCTGCTCGCCCAGACGCTGCTGGCCGGCCACGTGGCGAAGACCTACCAGAACCGCGAGATCACCGTCGTCTCCCCGGACTCCGGCCGGGTGCGCCTCGCCGAGAAGTGGGCCGACACCCTCGGGCAACGTCCACTGGCGTTCATCCACAAGACCAGGGACCCGTTCAAGCCGAACGAGGCCATGGTGAACCGCGTCGTGGGTGACGTCCGCGACCGGGTGTGCGTGCTGATCGACGACATCATCGACACCGGCGGCACCATCGTGAAGGCCGCCGAGGCGTTGAAGGAGGCGGGTGCGGCCGAGGTGGTCATCGCCGCCACCCACGGCGTCCTCTCCGACCCGGCCACCGAACGGTTGGCCAACTGCGGGGCCAGCGAGGTCATCTTCACGAACACGCTGCCGATCCCCGAGGAGAAGCACTTCCCCGGTCTGACGGTGCTCTCGATCGCACCGCTGCTGGCCAGGGCGATCCAGCAGGTCTTCGAGGACGGCTCGGTCACCAGCCTCTTCGACGGCGACGCCTGACCGGCACGAGGTGACGGGCCCGACCGGTCCTCCGGTCGGGCCCGTCGTCCGTCGACACCCTCCGCTGGCGAGCTGGCGGCACGCGTGCCACCGCGCCCGCGCGTCCCGCCAGCCGAGGGCCGCGTGGCCGGTGGGCGCTCCTCCCGACGACCGGCCGGACCCCGCCACCAGCCAGCCCCTCCTCAGAACAGGTTGACGACCTCGATCGCGGCGAGGACGGCGAACAGCGCCACGCACACCCCCAGCAGACCGTTGGACACCCAACGCGACCGGTACGGGCGCGGGGTGCGCCGCGAGTTGAGCAACAGCACCAGGGTCAGCGCCAGGAACGGCATGAACAGGGCGCCGAGCACGCCGTAGGCGACGATCAGTTGGAACGGCCGGTCGAGGAAGAGCAGCGCCATCGGGGGGAAGGTCAACCACAGCAGGTAACCCCGGTAGGCGGTGCTGCGCTCCCCGGCCCTCCGGTCGTAGTCGTGCTGGTCCGCCTGGCCGCTGGGCGGGGCCGGCAAGGCCACCTCCCCGGCGGCGGCCGCCTCCTCCACCCGCCGCGTCGGCTCCGGCCGGTCGGCGGGAGCGGCCTCGGCACCGGCGTCCGCCGGTGCCGCCGGCGGCGCCTCGCGGTGGCGGAACACCCGCCACCAGTCGGCGAACAGCAGGCTGACCCCGTTCCACACCCCGATGAGGGAGCTGAAGGACACGGCGAAGAAGCCCACCAGGAACGGGATCCGGGCCCACTCGCCGTAGTTGGCGTCCAGGGTGTCGGCCAGGGTCAGCAGCCCACGGTCGCCGGAGAGCACGTCCTGCCCCAGCAGCATCTCCGAGCCGACGATGAGCATGGCGACGACGAACACCCCGGTGGTGACGTACCCGACCGTGTTGTCCAGCCGCATCATCGCCAGCCAGCGGGGGGAACGCCAGCCCTTGGCGTGGGTCCAGTAGCCGTAGGCCGCCATCGTGATCGTGCCCCCGACGCCGCCGGCCAGGCCGAGGACGAACACGAGCGACCCGGGCGGCAGGTCGGGCACCAGACCACCGGCCATCGCGGTGAGGTTCGGGACGACCAGGACCGCGGTGCCCACCACGGTCACGAACATGACGCCGACCAGCGCCGTCATGAGCTTCTCGATGAGCGCGTAACGGCCGAACCAGACGATGCCGAGCCCGGCGAGGCCGCACAGAATCCCCCACTCCCGCACGGAGAGCACGGGGAAGAGCGCGTTGAGCGGCAACGCGGACGCCGACATCGCCGTCGCCCCGTAGACGAAACCCCAGACGACGGCGTAGGCGCCGAAGTAGATCAGCGTCCAGCTACCCAACTGGCGCCACCCGCTGAGCATGGTCTGCCCGGACGTGAGGTGCCAGCGGCCGACCGCCTCCGCCAACGCGATCTTGAGCACGGTGCCGAGCAGCACCGCCCACAGCAGCGTGTACCCGTACCGCGAACCGGCCACCAGGGTGGCGACGAGATCCCCCGCGCCCACCCCGGTGGCCGCAGCCATGATCCCGGGGCCGAGTTGGCGCAGCCTGGCCCGCACGGGTGGCCCGTCGTCCGCCACCCGCCCCGATCCCGCACCGACCGTGTCAGACATGGCACCGAACGTAGTACCCCGTCTGCCCGAACGGAAGAATCCCGACGCCGGGACACCGGGGCACGACGTGTTCGCGGGGCTCACCGTGATCCAGCCGGGACGCGATCCCGGCCACCCCGGCCCAGCGGGCGGAATTCAGGGAATATCGAGTCGGAAACTCACCAACTCGCCTTCGCGGAGCATTCCACTACCCCGATCGTCGGCACGCGGAGAACGTTGTGCGCCTACCGGAGAGCTCTTCGCACGCGCCTCCGCGCGCACGGGACCAGCATCCGCTCCGGAAATCCCACGGGCTCGACGAGCGCAGCAGGGGAACGCGGCGACCTCCGCCCACCGGAGAGCAGGGGGAGTCCTCCCACCACGACCGTACGGTGGTCGCCGACCCTCCTGACCTGTGATGCCCTGGCCCGCGCCGCCATCCGGAGCCTGACACGCCAGCGTGGATTCCGGCGCACCGCGATGCACCCGGGAACAGGGCCGGCCATCGCGGGACGCACTCCGGTTCGAGTAGCCCGCGGCGGAGCGAGATTTCCGAAATCCCACTACCCGCCCTTCCACGATCAGGAATTTCCCACCGGGTCGGCGCCATGAGTAGCCTTGTCGGTCCGACCCAGCGGAGCGATCATCCGGTATCCAGCAGCGGGATGTCCTCCGAGGCCCATTGGGAGAACCTTCTTGCTGCGAGCAGTGGACATTCGGAAGTCGTACCGATCCGGGACCGTACCGGTGCCCGCGCTGCGGGGAGTCAGCCTGGACGTGGCGGCCGGCTCCCTCACGGCCGTCATGGGACCGAGCGGCTGCGGGAAATCCACCCTCCTCACCGTCGCCGGCGGGTTGCGGGCCGCCGACTCCGGGACGGTGGTCGTCGCGGGAGTGGACCTCGCGTCCCTCTCGGACTCCGCATCACACCGCCACCGCCGGCGCCACATCGGCTTCGTGTTCCAGGACTACAACATCGTCCCCACCCTGAACACCATCGAGAACGTCATGCTGCCCCTCGAGCTCGACGGCCGGAAGCGCTCACACGCGCGGACGGAGGCGGAACGGGCGCTGGCCGCCGTGGGGATCGACGACCTCGCGGCACGCCACCCCGACGCCCTCTCCGGAGGCCAACGGCAACGGGTCGCGCTCGCGCGCGCGATCTGCGGTGAACGCGGGCTGATCCTCGCGGACGAACCCACGGGCGCCCTGGACTCCGCCGCCGCCGGGCAGGTCCTCGACACCCTCGTCGGCCTGGTGCGCGACGGAGCGGCGTGCCTGGTCGTCACGCACGACGAGGCGGTCGCGGCCCGAGCCGACCGCGTCGTGCGCATGAGGGACGGCCTGGTGATCGACGACGGGCGGGAGGGTTCCTCCTCGTGACCGCGACACGTCTCCTGTTCCGCCTCGCGCTGCGGTCCCTGGCGCGACGGAAGGCGCGTACCGCCCTCCTCGTGGCGGCGATCTTCCTTCCATTGACGATGGCGGTGACGGCCTCGGTGCTGGCGACGACGTCGCAGCCGACGGCCGAGGCCGCGACCGAGCAGCGGCTCGGGCAGGCCGGCGCCCTGCTGGTGAACCAGGAACTGGTCGGCTCGGACGGGGTGGACGCGGCGCTACGCTCGGCGGAGTCGGCGCTGGCCGAGAGCCTCGGACGCGAGGTGCCGCTCGTGCCCGAGGTCACCACCCCGCTGCCGGCACGCCTCGGGGACCGGGAGGTCGCCTCCTATGGGCACGGCCTGGACCTCGACGAGGAGATCCACCAGGGGCGCTACCTCCTCGTCGAGGGGCGCCACGCGCGACGCGGCGGGGAGGTCGCCGTCTCCGTCGAAGTGGCGGACCGGCTCGATCTGGCCGTCGGGTCCACGGTCCAGCTCGGCGACCGCCGAGAGGAGGCCATCGTCACCGGGATCGTGTCGGACGCGGGGTCCACGACCCGGAGCTTCGTCGTCGTCGACGTCGCCACCGCCGCCAACCACTCCCCCGAGGCCACGCGGGGCGAGGAGAACGCCACGGGCTCGACGTACGCCGGAACCGTCGCCTGGTACGCGCGGGAGGAAATCGTCCAGACCCCAGAACTGGCGGCTGCCGGGTGGCAGGTCCGGTCCCGGGGTGACGCCCTGCTGGACCACGGCCACCCCGGCTCCGAGGGGGCGGGAAGCCTCCTCCTGGTCATCGCGGCCGCAGTCGTGGCGGAGACCACCCTCGTCATCTTCGCGGTGTTCACCGTGGTCGTCCGCAGCACGGCCCGGGAATCGGCCCTGCTGGCGGCCGCCGGCGCCGATCCCGCCGCACGACGGCGGGTGGTCACCTACCAGGGGGTCCTCCTGGGACTCGCCGCCACCGTCGCCGCCGTTCTCGTCGGTGTGCTCGCCGCCCGGCTGCTGTCCGATCCCTTCGCGGCCAGTCAGGGCCAGATCTGGGGGCCGATCCGGCTGGACCCGGTCCAGATCGGCCTCCTCCTCCTGCTCGGATTGTCGGCTCCGGTGGTGGCGGCGCGCACAGCGGCCGAGCCCGCCGCGCGGCTGGACGTGGCCGCCGCCCTGCACGGGGGTGACCTGCCGGGCAGCTCGGGGGGCAAGGGCTTCCGCCCGGCGCTCACCGCCGGCCTGGTGGGCTCGGCGTTGGCCCTGGCGTCGGGGGCGCCCTGCTCGCGGCGCCGCCGCTGGTGGCCGGTGCCGCCCTGCTCCTCGTCGTCGCCGCCGGCACCGGAATGGGCGCCCTGACCTCCCGCGTGGCGCGTTTCGCGGACCGGCTCCCGCTAGTGGCGCGGTTGGGCGCGCGATCGGCGGCGCGCACGCCGTCGAGGACCACGGCGGTCGCGGTGGTCCTGGTCAGCACCACCGTGCTCGCGGGTGTCGTGCTGGTCGGTATGGGCGCCCTGACCAGGAAGGCCGAGGACGCCTACGTCCCCCAGGTGCCGCACGGGTCGATGTGGGTGACGTTCAGCGCTCCGGTCGGCGACGCGACGCTGGCCGCGCTGGCCGAGGCGGCGGGCACGGACGAGGTGATCCCCCTCCGCCCCGCGCGAACACCCCCAGACACGCGGCGGGACCACCCGGAAGGCGCCGGCGCGCTGCTCCTGTCGACCCCGGTGGAGGACTGCGTGGACCGGGGGGCCGGCGACCTGGTCCACGTGGATGACTGCCTGGCCCACACCGGATACCCACAGTGGCGCACCGAGGTCGTCGTCACGCCGGAGCGGCACCTGCCCGCACTGCTCGACCGCCCCGCCACGGAGGCGGAGCTGTCGGCGTTCCGCCGGGGCGCCGTCCTGGTGCTCGACGACCGGCTCCACGACTCGGGCACCGCCACGGCTCGGGTGGAAGGTTCCGAGTCGGACGGATCCGCCCCGGACACCCTCGACTTCGAGGCGGTCCACGCCCCCGTCGACGTCGCGTACGCGCAGACACCGATGGCCCTGCTCTCCGCCTCCGCCGCCGCCGATCGTGGCCTCATCTGGGATGCCGACCCCTACCTGGTCTACGTGCCGGCAGAGGACATCACCCGCGACACGGAGGACCGGGTGCGGGCACTGCTCACCGCCGACGTCGGGCAGCACTACGGCCTCGGCGTGGAGCGGGGCCCGGAAGCGCAGCGGGTCCTCGCCACGAGCACGGTGGTCGCGGCGCTGGCCCTCGCGGTGCTCGGCGGCACGTTGGCGCTGGTCGCCACCGCGCTGTCGGTCAGCGAGACCCGGCGGGAGCTGGCGACCCTGGCGGCGGTCGGGGCGAGCCGCCGGTTCCGGGGGGCGGCCGTCGCCGCGCACGCCTCGGCGGTGACCGCCACCAGCGTCGGGCTCGGTCTCCTCGTGGTCGTCGCGCTCGCTCCGGCCGTCGTGCTCGCCCTGGAGGGCGGCTGGTCAGTGCTCCCGTGGTGGGGGCTGCTCGGGGCCGCGCTCAGCTGCTGGTGCGTGGCCACCCTCGCCGCCTACCTCGGATCCCGCTGGTCGGTGCGGGGCTAGCGCACCGCGTGCTGGGCCGGCGAGGCCGGCGGACTACCTGGAACCCGCTCGATGCCGGCACGCCCGGCTGGTGCCGGCCCGTCCCGTTCGGCTGGGCCTCCCCCAACAGGTGGGCGGCGACGGGCCGTGACCGGGCGGCGACCCCCGGCCGCCCACCGGGCCGTGGGCGTGGGCCGTGCGGACCAGGAGTTACCCCCGGTTCCCGCTGCTCCGCGCCCCGGCCTACACTTGTCGGGTTGCCTCGGCGAGGCCAGTACACGCTCTGGTGTGATCGACGCGGCGGCTGCTCTGGCCGCGCTCTGTCACGACGAGCGCGCCGCGCCGCCGCGACCACGACGCTGATCGACCGTCCGCCGCCATCCCCAGCAAGGAGTGCATCGCCGTGTCCCAGGTACGTCTTGCCGCTGAGCCGCGCACCGAGTTCGGCAAGGGTGCCGCCCGCCGCACCCGCCGCGCCGGGAAGATCCCCGCCGTCCTCTACGGCCACGACTCCGACCCGAAGCACCTGTCGCTGCCGGCGCTGGAGTTCGCCAGGGTCGTCCGGGAGCAGGGCTTCAACGCCGTCCTGTCCCTCGACATCGCCAACGGTGGGTCGGAGCTGGCCCTGACCAAGACGGTCACCACCCACCCGCTGAAGAACTACATCGAGCACGTGGACCTGCTGCTGGTCAAGCGCGGCGAGAAGGTCACCGTCGACGTGCCCGTCACCGTCGCCGGTGAGCCCGGCCCCGGCACCCTGGTGGACCAGGAGCTCACCGAGATCCAGGTCGAGGCCGACGCGCTGAACATCCCGGAGTCCTTCGAGGTCTCCGTCGCCGGCGCCCGTGAGGGCTTCCAGGTGACGGCCGCCGACGTGCCGCTGCCCTCCGGCGTCACCCTGGTCAGTGAGCCCACCACCCTGCTGGTCAAGGTGGAGGCCTCTCCGACGGCCGCCCAGATGGACACCGGCGAGGAGACCGCTCCGGCCGAGGGCGAGTCCGAGGAGAGCTGATCCGAGCGCCCGACCTCCTGGTCGGGCCGCGTTCGGACCAGCGACGAGACACCGAGCACGCGCGGCGCACCCCGGATTCGGGGTGCGCCGCTCGCCGTCAGACAGGATGTGACACCCGCACCATGGGTTTGACCGCCGCCGACGTGAGCAACGTGGTCATCCGGAAGTCGCCCAGGTTGCTCCGTTCCCGGGGCTACGACGTGGACGAGGTCGACTCGTTCCTCCGCCTCGTGGTGGAGGCGCTGGACGGGCACTCCCGGTTGACGGCGCGGGACGTGCGTCGGGTCGCGTTCCGCGGCCCGCCGACCGGCCGGCGGGGCTACCACCGGGACGACGTCGACGGCCTGCTCGACCTGGTGGAGATGGCCCTGCGGGAACGCGGCCGCTGACCGGTTCCCTGCCCCCGACCGGGTCAGGCCACCGGCCGGCCGTGCTGTCCGGTTCCGGGATCGACGGGCCAGGGGTGCGACCCCGCCGTCCCGGGGCACGGCACCGGTAGGGTCGGTCCGCTCGCGGGCCTCGACTGGAAAGGGTTGGCCGTGACAACCGAGGACACCCCGTTTCTGCTGGTGGGACTGGGCAATCCCGGGCCCCGCTACGCCGGGAACCGGCACAACGTCGGCTTCATGGTGCTGGACCTGCTGGCCGGCCGGCTCGGCGCCCGCTACAAGGGCCACCGCAGCGGTTGCGACGTCGCCGAGGGACGGCTGGGCGGCGTTCGGGTGGTCCTGGCGAAACCCCGTTCCTACATGAACGTCTCGGGTGGCCCCGTCGTCGGCGCCGCCCGCTTCTACAAGATCCCGCCGGCCAGGACGGTCGTGGTGCACGACGAACTGGACCTGCCCTACGGGGCGATCCGGTTGAAGTCGGGCGGCGGCGAGGGCGGCCACAACGGGCTGCGGTCCATCACGTCCTCGACCGGTACCCGCGACTACCTCCGGGTCCGGTTCGGGGTGGGTCGACCGCCCGGTCGGATGGACCCGGCCGCCTACGTCCTCAAGGACTTCTCCGGGGCCGAACGCAAGGAGTTGGAGTTCTTCGTCGACCGGGCGGCCGACGCGGCGGAGGCGGTGGTCACCACCGGCCTGGAGGCCGCGCAGAACACCTTCCACGCGCTCTAGGTCCCGACGTCGCCGGAAGCGTTCCACGCCTCAGCCGTCGTCCCGGCGCCCGCCGGCCCGCGCCGCACCCGAGCCCGGGGGTCGACACGCGGTGACACCCCGAGCCGGGGTCCGGTCCCGGTCAGCTTCCGCCGGACTACCGGTGACGGGTGCGGAACGGGGCAACCCCCCCGGGGCCGGGACCGCGCTTCGCGGGCTACCGGGCGGAGCGGCGGATCGTCCGGATCCCGACCGCCAGCCCACCCGCGCAGGTCAGTGCCGCCGCCACCGCGCCCCACAGGACGGTGGACGAGGCGAAGGTGCCCATGAACAGCTCTCGTTCGGCGTCGACGATGTAGGTGAGCGGGTTGAACCGTGCCACGGTCCGCATCCAGTCCGGGCCGGTCTCCAACGGGAGCATCATCCCGGACAGCAGGAGCAGGGGGAAGGTCAGTGACTGCTGCACCGTCCAGAACATCCATTCCTTCCCGCGCGTGGCGATCGCGAGGGCGTAGGACAGCGCGCCGAGGCCGATGCCGAACACTCCCAGGAGGAGGATCCCGACGAGCACGTGCGCGAGATGCGGCGTGACGCCGAGCGGTACGGCTACCAGCGTGATCACCAGTGCCTGGACGACCAGGGGCGCGAACTCCTTGAGCGCGCGCCCGGTGAGGATGGACGCGCGGGACAGCGGAGAGGCGAGGATGCGCTCGTAGGACCCGGTCTGCATCTCGTACTGGAGGTTCGACCCGGTCATGCCCGTGCCGAAGACGCAGATCATCACGATCACTCCGGGCAGGAACCACTCCAGGGCGCTCGCGTCGCCGATCCCGTCACCGCCGACCATGCCTCCCAGCAGTGGCGCGAACAGGGCCAGGAACACCAACGGCTGGAGCAGGGAGAAGACCAACGAGAACGGGTCACGCAGCACGACCACGATCTCGCGGGTGAAGACAGCTCGCGTGTCGCTCAGGAAGCGACCGATGCGGCCGCCCGTGCCGTCCTCGTCGGCGGCGTGCACGTGTTCGATCGTCTGGGCGTTCATGCGGCATCCGCTCCGTCCGTGGTGTTCGCGGTCCTGGCCGCCGCCGAGCCGTCCTCCGCCGCGTCGGGGGTGTCGTCCTCGCGCAGGCTGCGGCCGGTGAGGTTGAGGAAGACGTCGTCGAGCGTGGCCTCTCGGATCGCCGCCGCCTCCGGGCGGGCTCCCGCCGCCTCCAGCAGGTGGAGGATGCCCGGCAGCTGCCGTGCGCCGTGGTCGGTCGCGAGGACGACCGCCTCCCCGGCCCGCTCCTCGAAGCGGTCGGCGTAGCGCTGGTCCGCCCGCAACGCCCGCTTCGCCACGTCGGCCTCGTCCACGGCGCCGAAGGTCAGGGTGATCACGTCGTCGGCGTGGTCGAGCTTGAGCCTGCCCGGCGAGTCGTCGGCGATGACCGTGCCGTGGTCGATCACGATGACGCGCTCGGCCATGTCGTCGGCCTCCTCCAGGTAGTGCGTGGTGAGCACGAGCGTCATGCCGAGGTCATCGCGCATCCGGATGATGTGTTCCCACAGGTTCGCCCTCCCCTGCGGGTCCATGCCGGTGGAGGGCTCGTCGAGGAACAGCAGCGGCGGGTGGTTCATCAGACCCATCGCGACGTCGAGGCGACGACGTTGCCCGCCGGAGAGGCTCATGACGGGGCGCTTCTCGAGCCCGTTCAGCTGTAGCGCGCGCAGGAGCTCCGCCGCGCGCTCGCGGGACACGGCCGGCGCGAGCCGGTGGAACGAGCCCTGGGCGCGCAGCTCGTCGATGACCCGGTAGTTGTGCCCGGCGCCGTTGCCCTGGCCGATGTAGCCGATGCGGCGGCGGACGAGGGCTGGTTGGGTGCGCACGTCCGCCCCGGCCACCCTCGCACTACCGGAACTCGGGCTGAGCAGGGTGGTGAGCATCCGCAGGGTGGTCGACTTGCCCGCTCCGTTCGGCCCCAGGAAGGCGACGAGCTCGCCCGGCGCGACGTCGAGGTCGACCCCCTTCACCGCGTGGACGAGCTGCTTCCCCCGCTGGAAGGTCTTGGTCAGACCCTCAGTGTGGATCATGGGAACCTTCATTCGCGTACGGTGTACCGAAAATGACGAGCGACATTAACATACGATGTACGGGAATTGCCACGAGGATTGTGCGATCCGGGCACGACGTCTGGGAGGCTGGTCGCGTGACTGACAGGAGACCGACGTCCGCTCCGACGGGGCAGGGAACATCGGAGCCCGCGAGCGCCTGCCCGCCGCCCGAGGCGGTGCCGAGGTCCACGGCGGAGGTCGCCCGCCGACTCGCCCTGCTGTGGGACCGCCCCACGCCGTCCCCGCTCGGGCGCCGGGCGCGGCTGAGCCTCACCGCGGTCGTGGACGCGGCCATCGGCCTCGTCCAGGAGTCCGGACTCGAGGCGCTCTCGATGCGCGGGGTGGCCGCGCGGCTCGGCGTGGGCGCCATGTCCCTGTACACCTACGTGCCCGGCCGCACCGAACTCGTCGACCTCATGATCGACCGCGCGTACGAGGCTTTCGAGCTCCCCGACCCGGAGGCCGACTGGCGTCCCGCCCTGGAGCAGTACGCGAGGCAGCTGCACGCGCTGCTCGGACGACATCCGTGGATGCTCACGCTCAACCGGACCCGGCTTCCGCTCGCACCGCACGTGCTCGACGCCGACGAGGCCGGGCTCCGCACGTTGATCGACACCGGACTGCCGGAACATCGGGTGGTCGAGGTGGTCGAACTCGTCAACGGGCTCGTCTGGGGCCTCGCCTCCACCGCCGCGCGCGAGGCCGCGGAGAGCAGTGAGACCGGCCAGGGGTACGGCGAGTACTGGCAGGAGTGGAGCGGTTTCTGGGTGACCTACTTCGACGTCGAGCGCTATCCGACGATGACGCGGGTCTACCAGGCTGGCGCGTTCGACGACGGCGTCGACTTCGACCGCGTCCTCGGTCGCCTGCTCGACAGCGTGGAGAACACGATCGACCAGTACTCCACCGGGGCGTCCCCGGCGTCTCGGCACGACTGAACGGAGCCAGCGCGGGGGCGAGTTCGCCGTGAGGGGTCAGCGTCCCCGACGTGCTGGGCGGTCTTCGACGGCGCACTCGCTGGGAGTCATCTCGATCGACGGGCCTGGCCGCGCCGGACGCCACCGGCGGCTGCTCACCCGGGCGCCGAGAGGTGCCCGGGGATGGCGGGGGCGGACGCGGGCCGGCCGGCCAACGGTCGACGCCGTGGGGACGTCGAGCGGACCGGCCGCCCTCGCCCCGGGGACCGCTGCCGCGGAATGGGCGCCCCACCACGGCATGCCATGCCAGCTGGATCGCGC
This sequence comes from Actinoalloteichus caeruleus DSM 43889, assembly GCF_000429185.2. Classification (GTDB taxonomy): domain Bacteria; phylum Actinomycetota; class Actinomycetes; order Mycobacteriales; family Pseudonocardiaceae; genus Actinoalloteichus_B; species Actinoalloteichus_B caeruleus. The sequence goes on from NZ_AUBJ02000001.1 coordinate 3,495,318, forward strand.
CGGCACTCCGTCGGAGACCGGACCGGCGGCACGGCTCCGCCCCTGGCCAGGGACGCGACCGAGCACGGAGCCCCGAGGAGGGGACTCCGGACCACGTGGGCGGGCGCGCACCACGCGCCCCTCATGCTCCCGGCGCCCGGCTCAGCCCTCCGCCAGTTCGGCGGCGGCCAACCACTCCAGCTCGACCTCCTCCTTCTCCGCGACGACCTTGCGGAGTTCGGTGTCGAGCTCGGTCAGGCGGTGCGGGTCGCTGCCGGCCTCGGCGATGGAGTCGTTGATCCGCTCCTCCTTCGCCGTCAGCGTGTCGAGCCGACGCTCCAGCTTGGCGAGCTGCTTGCGGACGGCGCGCTGTTCGGCGGCCGTCGCCTTCGCGGCGGCGCTCTTCCCGCCGCCGGCCGGGGAGACCGAGGAGGTCGTCCCGCCACCGCCCCGGCCCGAGTCCAGGTCCTCCTGGCGTCGACGCAGGTACTCCTCGATGCCCCCGGGCAGGTCGGTGATCACTCCGTCGCCGAAGAGGGCCACCACCTGGTCGCAGACCCGTTCCACGAGGTAGCGGTCGTGGGAGACGACCACGAGGGTTCCCGGCCACGAGTCGAGCAGGTCCTCCAGCTGCTGGAGCGTGTCGATGTCGAGGTCGTTGGTCGGCTCGTCGAGCAGCAGGACGTTCGGTTCCGCCATCAGCAGCCGGGCCAGTTGCAGCCGACGGCGTTCACCGCCGGAGAGGTCCGAGACCGGGGTCCACTGCCGCCCCTTGGGGAACCCGAGCCGTTCGGCGAGCTGGGACGCCGCGAGCTCCAGCTTGCCCAGCACGATCCGCTGGGCGATCTCCTCGATGGCTTCGAGGACCCGCAGGTCACCGGGCAGGTCGTCCAGTTCCTGCCGCAGGTGGGCCAGCCGGACCGTCTGCCCCCGCAGGCGGCGGCCACCGTCGGGTTCCCGCTCCCCCGCCAGCAGCCGCAGCAGGGTCGTCTTGCCGGACCCGTTCACCCCGACCAGGCCGATGCGGTCCCCAGGACCGATCCGCCAGGTGACCCGCGACAGCAGGGACCGCTCCCCGACGCGCAGGTCGGCGTCCTCGATCTCCAGGACGGTCCGCCCGAGCCGCCGCTTCGCGAAGCTCAGCAGTTGCACCGAGTTCCTGGGTTCCGGCACGTCGGAGATCAGCGCCTCGGCGGCCTCGATGCGGAACCGGGGCTTCGAGGTCCGGGCGGGCGCGCCACGCCGCAGCCAGGCGAGTTCCTTGCGGGCGAGGTTGCGCCGCCGGTCCTCGGCGGCCTGGGCCTGCCGCCCGCGCTCCGCCCTGGCGAAGATCCAGTCCGCGTAGCCGCCCTCGTACTGTTCGACGCGGCCGTCGACGACCTCCCAGGTCCGGGTGCAGACGGTGTCGAGGAACCAGCGGTCGTGGGTGACGACGATGAGCGCGCACCGGCGCGCGGTGAGGTGTTCGGCCAGCCAACGGACACCCTCGACGTCGAGGTGGTTGGTGGGCTCGTCCAGCACCACCAGGTCGAGCTCCTGGACGAGCGCGGCGGCCAGCGCCACTCGGCGTCGTTCACCACCGGAGAGCGTGCCGATGCGCGTGTCCAACCCCCGGTCGGTGATGCCCAGTCCGCCGAGCACGGAGCGCACCCTGGGGTCGGCCGCCCACTCGTGCTCGGCGGCGAATCCCAGGGGTTCCAGCACGGCCTGCCGGATGGTCGACGCCTCGGCCAGTTCGGTGCGCTGCGTCACCACGGCCATCCGCAGGTCGGACACGTGGCTCACCCGGCCCGAGTCGGGGGGCTCACTGCCGGCCAACACCTCGAGCAACGTGGTCTTGCCACCACCGTTGAGGCCGACCACGCCGACGCGTTCGCCGCGGGAGACACCGAGCGAGACGTGGTCCAGCAGGGTCCGCACCCCGTGCGACTTGGACACGTCCTCCAGGTTGACGAGGTTCACCATGCGTTGAGCCGCTCCGTGCTTCCGGCCGCCCGGCCCACCTCCCCGTGCGGGGGAGGACGCCGACGGCGGCCACGTTCCGTGCCGTCACTCCCTCCGAGCCTACGCAAGGGAGGGTCGCGTCCGGCCCCGGACCTTCGAGGGCTGGCGGCCGGGCCCCTCGGCCGGGGCGGTCGGCGACCCCGGGCGGGGAGGGGCCCACCGCCCCTCCCCCGGTCCGCTCGGGCGCCGGCCGGTCACCGCCCCTCGCGGAGCGCCGTGATCGCCTCCCCGAGCTTCTGGGCGAACCTCCGGTGGTCGGCGCCGAAGAAGTTCGCCACCCGCCCGTTCGGGGACTCCGAGACCTGGTTGACGATCCGCCCGTCCTCGGTGTCCGACCACTGGATCAGGGGTGCCTTGGTCGTGCGCCCCAGCCGGTCCCGGACGGTGATCCCGATCTGGCCGGTACGGAGCCGGGGCTTCTCGAAGACCCGTTCCAGGGTCCGCACAGCCGAGCTCTGCGCTCCCGCCGCCCGGGGGCGGTCCTGCTCCAGGAAGCTGTGGTCCTCGTCGATCTCGTCGTCCCGGCGGTGCCGGCCCGTCGGCGCCGGGCGCGGCTCGGCGGCGGGCATCGGCAGGGTGACCGAGGGGATCGACGCCGCCGGCGCCTCGGGCAACAGGGCCAACGCCGAGTAGACGAGGCTGCTGGCCCTGATCTCCTCGACGCGGATGCCACCCCCGAGTTCCCCCCGGACCCGATACCCGACCTCACCGTTCCCGGCGACCAGCAGGGCCTGGTGCCCGCCCTGTTCCTTCAGGTCGGTCATCCAGATCATGTCGACGGCCAACGGTGGCCGGGCCATCATCAGCAGGGCGTCCTCGACCTCCGTGTTGGCGCGAATCCCGTCCCCGAGGCCGGAGGCGGCGAGCTGGTTGTAGACACGGCGGCGGATCTCCGCGCGCTCGTCCATGGTCTCGCCGTGGGACCTGACCCGTAAGGGGTAGGGGTGGCGGCCGAGGCCACCGTCCTCCCAGAGGATGTCGTACTGCTGCGCGGTGAGTCGGAACGAGAAGGACATGGTCAGCCGTTTCGGTTGGTCTGGTCGCGGTGGCTCGGTGGGCGGGCCGAGACCTGGAGGAGGGCCCACCGGGCCGGGAGCGGGCAGCGCGTGGCCGGTCCCCTTCGCACGAATCCCCTTGTCCACGCCGAACACCACCCGGCGGGGCTCCTCCCCCTCCGGGTCCGGTGCCCGCCGGCGTCGGCGACCCGCCCCCTGTTCACAGCAGCCAAACAGATCGGGTGCCCGCCGCGCAGTGAACTTCGATCAATTGCGACGTTCAGGTGATATCGACGTGAGGTGACGGTGGTCGACGCTCCCGCGCCCCCTCCGGGGGATGGGCGGAGGACCACTCCGGCACGCCGCCCTGGCGTGCCCGAGCCCGGGAGCGGGATCTCGCCACCGCTGACCGGTCGGATCAGGCGTGCACCTGGGGTGGGGTAGGGCGCGGGCTGTCCTCGCTGCTGACCACCCTGGCGCCCGGGACAGGACCGTGCGCGACCCGCACGGTGCGGCAGACCCCGACCCCGGAGAGCTCGGCGGCGACCCGGACGGCGGAGTCGCCGTCGGTGCACAGGAAGGCGCAACTGGGGCCGGAGCCGGAGATCATGCCGGCCACGGCTCCCGCGTTGACCCCGGCCCGCAACGTGCGGCGCAGGGCGGGACGGAGGGAGACCGCCGCCGCCTGGAGATCGTTGCCCAGGAGCAGCGCGAGTTGGAGCGGATCACCGGAGGACAGGGCCTCCAGCACCGGTTCCACGCCACCAACCCGGGGCGGCGAGCCCTCCCGGCGCAGCCTGTCCAGCTCTGCGAAGACGTCGGGGGTGGACAGACCCCGACTGGCGAGGGCGATGACCCAGTGGAAGGTGTGCCGGGACAACACCGGCACCAGCCGTTCACCCCGCCCCGTGCCCAGTGCGTAGCCGCCGTGCAGGGAGAAGGGGATGTCGCTGCCCAGGGTCGCGGCGACACCGGACAGCTCGTCCCGCCCCATCTCCAACCGCCACAGGTTGACCAACCCGACGAGGGTGGCCGCCGCGTCGGCACTGCCGCCGGCCATGCCGCCCGCCACCGGGATGGACTTGCGGATGTCGATCCTGACCTTCAGGTGGTCCGGGTCGCGGCCGACGTGCTCGGCGAGCGCCCGGGCGGCCCGCCACGCCAGGTTCGAGGAGTCGAGGGGGACGGTGTCCGCTCCCTCGCCCGTCACGTCGAGCCCGGGTTCGTCGGCGACGGAGACGGTGACCTCGTCGGTCAGCGACAGGGCCTGGAAGATCGTCGCCAACTCGTGGTAGCCGTCGTCCCGCGCGTCACCGACGGCGAGGTGGAGGTTCACCTTGGCCGGGGCTCGAACGGTCACCGGGGGCGGTACTACTGCCAGCACCCTTGCAGCCTACGGGCGTTTGGCCGATCTTCCGCCCCCGAACCGGTGAGGATCACTCTCCGTAGAGCGGAACCGCGCTGCCTCGCCGCGCCGACCGCTCGGTTCGGGTAGCCCGAACGGGCAGGTGGCCACGATCGGCCAACGATCGCGCCGGGCGTCCAGGCGTCCTCCGAACGGTGTTCCTCGTGCTCGTCCCCTGCGCTGGGCCGTCCGGGCGGCGGCCGGCCGCCCTGACGAGGTGTCCACCGAACCGACGGCGTCGAGATCCACCCGAACAGCGGCCGACGCGGAACCGGGGCAGGAGCCGCCCGGCCGACCCGGGGGCGGTGAGTCGAATCACAGCGACGGTGGGACATTCCCAGGCACGCGCGGCCCGACGAGCTGCCTCGACCGCGTCCGGCGGCTGGCTCCCCCGCCCTTCGGGGGCTCGTCGTCCATCCCCTCCCCCGAGAGGGATGGACGACTCGTCACCAGCCCTGGACGTGAACCAGCAGGGCCACGACCAGGAAAGGGTATCCGGCGGACGCGGGCCGGCATCGCGCCTCGGCTCCCGAGGGGGCTCCGGTCACGGCCGCACGGACGTCATGACCGCTCCCGACGGGAGGGCTGGCCTCAGAAGGCCGGGACGACGCTGCCGTCCTGGTAGGTCCCCTCGATGAACTCGCGGACCTCCTCGGAACGCAGCAGCTCGGTGAGCTGCTGGATGCGCTCGTCGTCCACCAGCTCGGGCAGCGTGACCAGGCCGTTCGCGTACGGGCTTTCCTCGCCGTCCTCCAGGAGGATGGCGTCCTCGGTCGGGTTGAGGCCGGCGTCGATGGCGTAGTTGCCGTTGATCACCGACGCGTCGGTGTCCGCGAGGCTCCTCGGCAGCTGGGCCGCCTCCAGCGGCTGGAAGCGCAGGTTCTTCGGGTTGTCCTCGACGTCCAGCTCGGTGGCGTTGTCCTCGGTGCCCTCGGCGAGCGTGATCAGACCGCTGTCGGCGAGCAGCCGCAGGCCGCGGGTCAGGTTGGCCGGGTCGTTGGCCAGCCCGATGACCGCCTCGTCCGGCAGGTCGTCGACGTCGTCGACCGACTCCGAGTAGAGCCCGAGCGGCTCGATGTGCACGCCCTCGACCCACTCGTAGTCGCCACCGTGGTCCAGCGTGAACTGCTCCAGGTAGGGGATCGTCTGGAAGTAGTTGGCCTCCAGCGACCCGTCCCGCAGCGCCGTGTTCGGCTGCACGTAGTCGGTGAACTCGACGACCTCGATCTCCAGGCCGGCGTCGGCGGCCAACTCCTCCTGGACGAAGTTCAGGATCTCCGCGTGCGGGGTGACGGACGCGCCGACGCGCAGCGGACCGTCGGCGGTGACCGGGGCCTGGGTGTCGGTGTCACCGCCCCCGTCGGACGCGGTCTCGCTGTTCCCGCAGGCGGCGAGCGTGGTGACGGCGGCGGCCGCGATGGCGACGGCGGTCAGGGAACGGTGTCGCACTCCCGGTTTCCTCTCTCCTGGCGCCGGCCCGTGGGCAGGCGCGTCTGCCGCGCCCGGGCATGGTCGTCCCCGGCACGGGTGTACTTGCTGGTGTGCCGCTCCCCGGTGGCGGGGGCGGCGCGGGTGTCACACCCGCAACGCCGACCGTCGACGGTCGATGGTGCGTGCGATGAAGTCCGAGGTCAGCTGGGTGAGCCAGGCGAGCCCGCCGAGCACCAGCACGGACGCCAGCAGGATCCGCTCGTCGTTGCGCTGGTAGCCGTGCCGGATCGCGAGGTCACCGAGCCCGCCACCGCCGATCACCCCGGCCATCGCCGAGTAGCCGATCAGGGTGACCGCCGTGACTCCGATCGCCGCGACCAGGGCGGGCCCCGCCTCGCGGAGCAGCACGCTCCGGACGAGGCGGAGCCTGCTGGCCCCGGTGGTGATGGCCGCCTCCACGACGGCCACGTTGACCTCCCGCAACGCCGACTCCACGAGCCGGGCCACGAAGGGCACCGCCCCCACCGTGAGCGGCACGATGACCGCGGTGGGGCCGATGGTCGTCTGCACGAGCGCCCTGGTGAACGCGCTGAGCACCACCAGGAGCACCACGAACGGGAGCGAGCGGCCGACGTCGACCACCGCTCCCAGCACGCGGTGCGTGATCCGCCGAGGGGACAGCCCTGTCGGCGAGGTCATGTGCAGCACGATGCCGAGGGGGATCCCGCCGAGGGCGGCGAGCAGGGTGGCGATGCCGACCATGTAGACGGTGTCCCCGGTGGCACTGATCACCAGGTCGAAGACCCGGTCCCACGGGGTGGGTTCCCTCACGCGGCAAGTCCTCCGATATCGCGTGGCGCGCGGCGGATGACGGCGTCCCGTTCCGCGAGCCAGCTCAGCGCCCGTTCCGAGCGCTCGCCGTTGATTCCGATCTTGAAGCGGGCGACGGGTGTCTCACCGAGCCTGGTGAGCCCACCGCCCAGGATGGCCAGCTCCACGTCGTGGCGGTGCGCCGCCTCGGGGAGCAGGGCTCCCACGGCGGCGAACCCGACGAGGACCACCTCGGCGACCACGTCGTACTGGCCGATCTCGCGAGGCGTGGTGCCGGCCTGGTCGACCTCGGGGAGCAGGGAGGCCGTGATCCGGCTGCCTGGCTGGGTGAGCAGGTCCAGCACCTTGCCGTGCTCGACGACCCGCCCTCCCTCCAGGACCGCGACATCGTCGCAGATGCGGCGGACGACGGCCATGTCGTGGGTCACCACGAGCACCGTCACCCCGAGCTCGGAGCGCACCCGGTCGAGCACCGCGAGCACCGAGCCGGTCGTCTCCGGGTCGAGGGCCGAGGTGGGTTCGTCGGCGAGCAGCACCGAGGGGCTGGCCGCCAGCGCCCTGGCGACCGCGACGCGCTGCCGCTGGCCACCGGAGAGCTGGTCGGGGTAGCTGCCGGCCTTGTTGGTGAGGCCGACCAGGTCGAGCAGTTCGGCGACCCTGGCGCGCCGGGCCGGCGCGGCCACCCCGGCGCTCTCCAGGGGGAGGGCGACGTTGCCGGCGGCGGTGCGCTGCCGCAGCAGGGAGTCGCCCTGGGGGACGACGCCGATCCGGCGACGCGCGTCCCGCAGCTCACGGCCGCGCAGGGCCACCAGGTCGACGCCCTCGACGCGGATCGATCCCCGGTCGGGGCGTTCCAGCAGGGCGACGCAACGGGCGAGGGTGGACTTGCCGGCGCCGCTCGGGCCGACGACGCCGCAGACCGTTCCGGCCGGGACGCTGAGGGAGACACCGTCCAGGGCGAGCACGTGCTCGCCCTTACCGGGGAAGCTCTTGGTGAGGTTCTCGACAGTGATCATTGTTCGCTCCACACGACGGCAGCCAGCCACACGCGACCGCGCGCGAGGGCGCGGCGGTACGGGTGGGATGGTCAGGAAGAAGACGAGGACCAGGGGTGTTCCGCGGGACCGGTGACGTCCTTCAGCTGCCCATGAGTGGACAGCCGGACGTGGTCCGGCGGCCGTGGTCGACCACGCGTCGTCGGGTCAGGGCGGTGGCGATCAACATGCTCGCTCCATCGATCCTGGCGTTAGCACCTGCCCGCGAACGGGTGGTTGCTGCGGCGTCAACGAGCCAGGTCTCTCGGCCGCTCCGGATGGGCTGTCGCGATGAGTAAACCGAACGGAAACGTCCGCCCGCAAGTAGTTGGGGGTAGATCTGTGCCACACTGCCCGACCGGCCTAACGAGCACCGAGGGTGATCACCGCCCTCCGGCGGGGTGCCCCCACCCGCGAAGGGGGACGGACGGGGCGGTGGGCCTCCTGGTCGGCCGGTGCTCCGCCGGCCGGAGTCGTCCCGCCCCGCCGGGACCGGGCGACCGCCCCCACCCGCCGAGGCCGGTCGGTTCGGGGGTTCGGCGGAAGGCGGCCGGTGGTCCGAGCCGGGCGCCGGGCGGCCGGTCCTCGCGGACCGACCGCGCGCCGGTCACCCGGGTCGCGACCGGCTGGGGTCAGCCCCGACCGCTGAGAACCGCGGCCACCACGTCGGGGAGGGTGTCGGCGGGGTCCCGGGGTGCCGTCGGGCAGCGCCAGGCGATCACGTGGTCGGGGCGCACCAGCAGCGCTCCGGTGCCGGTGATGCCCACGCTCGCGGCCCAGGCCGGGTCGTCCACCCGGCGGTGCTCGACCCCGGGCGTGGCGGACGCGGCCCGCTCCCACGTGTCGCTGGCGCCGAGCAGGGTCAGTCCCCTGCCGACGAGGTCCAGGGCCGACCGGTCCGGGCCGAGCCTGTGGTGCGGGAGTCGCGATCCCGGCTGCCCGGTGAGCCCCAACCGGTCGAGCGGCGCGAGGGAGCCGTCGGGGACGAAGGCGCCGGCCGGGTACTGGTAGCCCATGAGGAGGGCCACGGGGTCGTGCGACGGGGTGCCGTCCCCTGACTCCACGCCCAGTTGGCGCAGGTTCGCCGTCTGCGCGCTGGCCTGGTCGGCGGTGAGCCACCCCAACCAGTGGCGCTCGACCTGGTAGCTGTCCAACAGGGATCGGGGAGCCGTACCGGAGACCACCCGGGCGAGCTTCCAGGCGAGGTTGTGGACGTCCTGGATGCCGGTGTTGGCACCGGCGGCGAGGTAGGGGGGCATGACGTGGGCGGCGTCGCCGGCGAGGAAGATCCGCCCGGCCGAGAAGCGGTCCGCGACGAACATCCCGGGTTCCCAGTCGAGGGCGCTGAGGATGCGCACGTCCAGGTCGGGCACTCCGGTCGCGGTGCGCACCGCCCGCGCCCAACCCGCGTGGTCCCGGCCGGGGGCCGGGTCGGCCATGAGCAGCCAGCGCCGGACCCCGTCGACGGTGAGCAGCATGCTCGGCACCTCGGGGTGCTCGATCTGGCACAGGTTGAACTCCCGGCCGCGCACCTGCGCGGAGAGGTCGGCCTCGAAGTAGACGTTGGTGGACCTCCCCAGGGTCCCTCGCCCGCTCCTGGCGATGCCCAACCGTTCCCTGATCGGGCTGTGCGCGCCGTCCGCCGCGATGAGGTACCGCGCCCGGATGGCACCGACGCGGCCGTCGGGGTCGCGGACGGTGGAGGTGACGGAGGTGCCGTCGTCCACCACCTCCAGCACGCGGTGTCCGAACCGCAGGTCGGCCCCGCGTTCGGTCGCCAGGGCGCGCAGCACGGGTTCCAGGGTGTCCTGGGCGCAGAGGCAGGAGTCGGACGGTGAGATCTCCGGTGCCGGGTCGTCCTCGCCGTGCCCCCAGGAGAGCGGTTCCGCCTCCACGAGCGTCCGGCCGGCCGCCATCCCCTCGAAGTCCGCGAGTGCCGCCGCGGCGGCCATCACGTCGGCCTCGGCGTTGACCTGGCGGAACAGTTCCATCGTCCGGAGGTTGATCCGGCGGGCCTTGGGTTGCGGCGACGTGGTGTCCCGCTTCTCCACCAGCACGGCGGGGACACCGTGCCACTCGAGGAAGAGGGCGGCGGACAGCCCGACCAGACCGCCGCCCACGATCAGGACCTCAGTTTCGTGTACGTCGTACATCACATGTACTTAGTACACCAATGGTTAGATGCGCGCGAAGGAGGTGTCCCTTGAGCAACGCGGTACCCGGACAGCCCGGAGCGCTCGTATGGACCCTGCCGGAGCCGCCGGGCCGGACGACGACCACGCTGAGCAGGGCCGCGATCGTGCGGGCCGCGGTCGCGGTCGCGGACGCCGAGGGCGCCGCCGCCGTCACCATGCGCCGGGTCAGCTCCGAGCTGGGCTCGTCCACCCCCATGTCGCTCTACCGGTACGTGGGCAGCAAGGACGGCCTCGTCGACCTGATGATCGACGCCGTCTACGGGGAGATCCCCGTGCCGGACGAACCGGTCGGCGACTGGCGGTCGGAGCTGGAACCGCTCTGCCACCGGGCCTGGTCGGTGATCCGGCGGCACCTCTGGTTCGGCGAACTCGTGCACCTGCGGCCACCCTTCGGCCCGAACGCCCTGCGCTACCTGGACTTCCGGCTGGCGGCGCTGGAACCCCTCGGCCTCCCGGCACGGGAACTCACCCGCATCACCGCGGCCCTCGACGGCCACCTGATCGGCTCGGCGCTCCAGCTCGCCGAGGAGACCCGGATGCGCCGGTCCAGCGGGCTGGCCGACGAGGCCGAACTCCGGGACTCGGTGCGGCCCTACCTGTCGTCCGTCACGGCCGGTGGCCGCTACCCGGCCTTCTCCCGGTGGGTCGGCGCGACCACCGACAACGACCTGGACGACCACGTCGAGTGGACGTTGCGCTGCCTGCTGGACGGCATCCAGGCGAGCCTGCGCCGCGACTGACCGGGGTTCGGGGAGCCTCGAGCGCCGAGCCGCTCCCGGCGGCCACGGCGGGCACCGGGACCGCCGGTCGAACCGGGGCCGGGGTGGCACGTGCCACCCGGGCCCGCCACCCGGGACCACGGGCGAGTGGACCGGCCGAGCAGCGGCCGCCCGGTCCGGTGGGCGTGGCGCTCAGCCGACCTCGGCGGCGAGCAGGATGCGTTCGGCGCGGGCGATGCGGACGAAGCCGTCCACCGGCAGCTGCTCGCCCCGGGTGGCCGGCGGCACGTCGGCGGCGAGCAGGATGCGTTCGGCGCGGGCGGCGGAGCCGGCCCAGCCCGCCAGGGCGGCGCGGAGGGTCTTGCGGCGTTGCGCGAAGGCGGCGTCGACCACGCGGAACACCGCGTCGCGGTCGACGCCGGTCGGGGAGTCCCGGCGGTGGAGGGCGACCAACCCGGAGTCCACGTTGGGCACCGGCCAGAAGACACCCCGGGGGATCGTGCCGGCCCGCCGGACGTCGGCGTACCAGGCGGCCTTGACGCTGGGCACCCCGTAGACGCGGCTGCCGGGGCCGGCGGCGAGGCGTTCGGCGACCTCGGCCTGCACCATGACCAGGGCGGTGCGCAGGGTGGGGACCTCCGCGAGCAGGTGCAGCACCACCGGGACGGCCACGTTGTAGGGGAGGTTGGCGACCAACGCGGTGGCCCCGGCGAGCTGGTCGCCGGTGACGCGCAGGGCGTCCTCGTGGAGCACGGTGAGCCGGTCCCGCAGCTCGGGGGCGCGGTCGGCCACGGTGCGCGGCAGCCGGTCGGCGAGCACCGGGTCGATCTCGACGGCCAGCACCCGCTGGCAGGCGGGCAGCAGGGCGAGCGTGAGCGAGCCGAGCCCCGGGCCGACCTCGACCACGACGTCGTCGGGACGCAGGTCGGCGGCGCCGACGATGCGGCGCACCGTGTTGGCGTCGTGCACGAAGTTCTGGCCCAGCTTCTTGGTGGGCCGGACGCCCAGCTGCTCTGCCATCCGACGGACGTCGGCCGGGCCGAGCAGCGCGCTCGACCCGGCCGGGGTTCCGCCGCGCGGATCGTCGTTCACTCCGCGAGACACTACGTCATCACGTGGGCAGCCCCAGCTTGGCGGCGCAGCCCGGCCACGAGCCGTAGCTGCCGCCGTTCGCGTCGCGGAGCCGGGTGGCGACGGCGATCTGCTGTTCTCGGGACGCCTCGTTGGGGTAGTTGGCGTACTGCTGGCCGCCGTAGGCGTCCCAGGTGGGCTTGCTGAACTGGAGGCCGCCGTAGTAGAGCCCGTTGGCGCTGACGATCTGCCAGTTGCCGGTGGACTCGCAGTGGGCGAGGCGGTCCCAGACCCCTCCGTCCTGCACCGGGGGCGCATCCGCTGCCGGCGGCTGCTTGGTGCCGACCCGCACGACCCTGTTCTCGGCCTCGCGGATCACCTCGTCGCGGATCTGCTCCCGTTCCGTCTCCTCGCCGTTGACGAGGGTCACCAGGTAGGTCAGTTCGCGCAGCCCGGGGCGGCCCTCCTCCTCGACCTCCTCCTCACCCTTCTCCATCTCCGGGTCGTCGATCCGCTCCTCGTCGGGAGTGATCTCGACCTCCTCGGTGCGTTCCTCGGAGCGGATCCGGGTGACCTCGATGGTTAGGTCGTTGACGAGTTTCGTGTCGGCGGGGGGCGTGACCTCGTCGTCGCCCTCCAGCGCGACCCCCTGGTCCGCCAGCAGTTCCCCGACGGTGGCCGAGGTGGTGGCCACCTGGCGGGGGTCCTCCGCGCCGTCGAGGAGCGTGACGAGCTTGGAGGTCTTCAGGTCGACCGTCATCCCGTCGAGGGGGATGCGCTGGTGCCGGTCGACGGAGAGTTCGGCGTCGTTGGTGGGCATGCCGAGTTCGTTGAGGGCGTCGTCCAGGGTCAGCGCGTGGGTCCAGACCTCGCGCTCCTCGCCGTCCACTCGGAGGGTGAGCAGTCGGCCGCGCTTGAGGACCACCTGGCTTCCGTCGACGACGGTCGCCTGCGCCGCGGGGGCGAGTGCGTCCTGTTCGCCGGCCTCGAAGCCCGCGGTGGCCAGGACGCCGGCCACGGTCGATGCGAAGGTGCGGACGATCCGCTGTTCGTCGTCCACCGTGAGCGTGATGGACTTGTCCATCGCGATCGCGGTACCGGAACCACCGATCAGGACGGTCAGGACAGCGACGATCACCGCGCGCAGAAACGTGCGTTTGTTCACCTGTCGTCCAGCCTTCGTGCCTCCGGGCAGGGGCGGCTCAAGGTGTTTCTGGGGTCGTTGCGGTTCGTCCCTCAACCCCGACGCGTGGCCGTCGGCCACGCCAGAACCACGACTGGACCGGTTGTCCCGCGACGCGGCGGAGCGCCGTCCGCCCGCCCGCCACGGGTGTCGCGCGAGGCGGGGCGGTCGGTGACGCCTGGTAGGCGTGCACCGCGCACGTCGGCGGAGCCACCTCGGTGTCCCCATCCCGGCTTACGATCTCGGGACCGTAACGGCATTCGGCGTGGGGGCCAAGAGATCAACCTGGGCTGTGCTCGCGATCACCCAAAAATTCACTCGTTCGCACTAGTGGACGTCGGTTCCGTGACCGATTTCAACCCGAAGATCCGGTCCGCCGTCCGGTTCGCGGCCGCCGCGACCGCCAGTTCGGTCACACCACGTAGTCGTGCCAGCTCCCGCACGGTGTAGGCGGCACAGTAGGGCTCGTTCGGCCGTCCCCGGAACGGGTGAGGCGTGAGGAACGGCGCGTCGGTCTCCACCAACAGCTGGTCCTCGGGCACCAGCGCCGCGGCGGCGTGCAGGTCGCGCGCGTTGCGGAAGGAGACGGTGCCGGCGAAGGACAACACGTAGCCGGCGTCGACGCACCGCCGCGCGAAGTCCTCGTCCCCCGAGAAGCAGTGGAAGACGACGTGCTCCGGCGGCCCCTCCTCCTCCAGGACCCGCAGGATGTCCTCGTGGGCCTCCCGGTCGTGGATCATCAGCGGCTTGCCGACGCTCTTGGCCAGCGCCACGTGCCAGCGGAACGCCGCCAGCTGCGCGGCGGGTGGCGAGTAGTCCCAGTAGTAGTCCAACCCGGTCTCCCCCACCGCGACGACCCTCGGGTCGGCCGCCAGCGCGGCCAGTTCCTCGCGGACCGGCTCCGGGAACTCGGCGGTGCGGGTGGGGTGCAGGGCCACGGCCGCGAACACCCGGGGGTCCCAGTGCGCGGCCCGCACCGCCCACCGGGCCGAGCCGAGGTCGTCGGCGACCGTGATCACCCGGGTGACGCCGGCGGAGGCGGCCCGGTCGACCATCGCGGCCACCTCGGAGGCGGTCCGCGCCCCACAGGCGTCCAGGTGCGTGTGCGCGTCGACGGTGTCCGCCGCGAGGCGTTCCGGGACAGGCGGTGGCTGGCGACGGTCACTCACGGCGTGGTCCTTTCCACGGGACGGATGCGGCGGCGGGCCGACGGTGGGCACGGCGGAAGCGGGACGGTGCCGTGGCCGCCGTCCCGCCTCGTCGTGCGTCGCGCCTGGTCGCCCTAGGAGATCGGAGCCCACTCCGGGCCGGTCTCGCCCAGCTCCGGGTCGAGCTTGGAGAACAGCGGGCTCGGCTTGCTCAACGGGGTTCCCGGCTGGATCTCCCGGGACTCCCAACTGGCCTGCTCCGCCGCGTAGTCGCCGGTCAGGATCGGGTACTCCCTGCCGGGCACGTCGAGGTCCTCGACATCCCGCAGTTCGGGCTGCGCCGCCCACACACCGCTCCCGCCGAGGAGCTCGTGCACCCGCTGCGCGGAGTGCGGCAGGAACGGCGTCAGCATGGTGTTGGCGTCCGAGACCACCTGGAGCGCGGTGTGCAGGATGGTGTCCCTGCGCTCCGGGTCGTCCTTGCGCTTCCACGGCTCCTGGTCGGAGAGGTACTTGTTGGCCGCGCTGACCACCCGCATCGCCTCGGTGGCCGCCGCCCGGAAGCGGGACCGGGCGAGGTGGCCGCCGACGACGTCGAACGCCCCCCTGGCCAGGGACTTGAGCTGTTCGTCCTCGGCGGTGGGGGCCACCGGTGCGGGGACGGCGCCCACGTTCTTCGCCGCCATCGCCACGGAACGGTTGACCAGGTTCCCCCACTCGTTGGCCAGCTCGAAGTTGGTCCGCCGGACGAACTCCTCCCAGGTGAAGTCGGTGTCCTGGGTCTCAGGGCCGGCGACGGAGATGAAGTAGCGGAGGGTGTCCGGGCCGAACTCCCGCAGGAAGTCGTTGACGTAGATGACGGTGCCGCGCGAGGTGGAGAACTTCGAGCCGCTCATGGTGAGGAACTCGCTGGAGACGATGTCGTCCGGCAGGTTCAGCTCACCGAAGGCACCGGGGTTGCCCCCCTTGTCCCCCGTCCCGTTGTGCCCCAGCAGCAGGGCCGGCCAGATCTGGGCGTGGAAGGTGATGTTGTCCTTGCCCATGAAGTAGTGGCCCTGGGCCTTCGGGTCGGTCCACCAGGCCTTCCACGCGTCCGGGTCCCCGGATCGACGGGCCCACTCGACGCTCGCCGAGAAGTAGCCGATGACCGCGTCGAACCACACGTAGAACCGCTTCAGGGGCTGGTCCCGCCAGCCGTCCAGCGGCACCGGCACTCCCCAGTCGAGGTCGCGGGTGATCGGCCGGGGTCGCATGTCGTCGACCAGGTTCCTGGTGAAGTTCAGGACGTTGGGCCGCCAGTCGGTCCTGGTGGTCAACCACTTCCCGAGGGTCTCGGTGAAGGCGGGCAGGTCGAGGAAGAGGTGTTCGGTCTCGACGAACTCGGGCTTCTCCCCGTTGATCCTGGACCGGGGGTTGATCAGTTCGGCCGCGTCCAGCTGGTTGCCGCAGTTGTCGCACTGGTCGCCGCGCGCACCGTCGTACCCGCAGATCGGGCAGGTGCCCTCGATGTAGCGGTCGGGCAGCGTCCGTCCCGTGGAGGGGCTGACCGCGCCGGTGGTGGTGCGCGCGGTCACGTAACCGTTGCGGTGCAGCGCCAGGAAGATCTCCTGCACCACCTGGTAGTGGTTGCCGGTGGTCGTGCGGGTGAACAGGTCGTAGGACATGCCCAGACCGCGCAGGTCCTCGGCGATCATCCGGCTGTACTTGTCAGCGGTCTGCCTGGGCGTCAGACCCTCCTTGTCCGCCTGGACCAGGATCGGCGTGCCGTGTTCGTCCGTGCCGGAGACCATGAGCACCCGGTTCCCGGCCATTCGCTGGTAGCGGGAGAAGACGTCGGAGGGGACACCGAAGCCGGAGACGTGACCGATGTGGCGGGGGCCGTTGGCGTAGGGCCAGGCCACCGCGGTCAGAACGGGGGCACTCATGCGTTCAGCCTACGGACGCGTGACGCCCCGGCCCCCACGGGTGCCGGGGCGGACGTCGTGACGACACCGCCCCGCCGGCGGCGCGGGCCGGACGCGCCGCCAGGGTCGGCGGATCGGCCCGGCGGAACCGGAACGGCCGGGGCTCACCCCTCCCCGGGCCGTCGCGCCGGTCACCCCCGCTTGGTTTCGGTGGGCGCGCCGGGTTGGATGGGCCGTCGTGCGAACGGTGGCGTGGCGCTGGGACGTGCCGGGCGGAACGACGCCCGGTGAGGTGCTCGACGCGCTCGGCGCGCGGGCCACGAGGAGCGGGACGCCGGGGCCCGCCGCCCTGAGCGGCGACTGGTTCGGGTCGGCGGCGGTGATCGCCCCGTCGGTGCGGCTGGAGCCGGTGCCGCCGGCCGAGGCGTTCCACCGGCCGGTCACCTGGCCGGTGACCGAGGACCCGGGGCTGCCCGCCGGGGTGGTGGGCGGTGGCTGGTTCGGCTACCTGGGCTACGGCCTCACCGACCCGGGGGTCTGGGACCGGGCCCGCCGGATGCCGGCGGCGGTGTGGGGGTACGCGGACCACGTGCTGCGCCTCGACCAGGACGGGAACTGGTGGTTCGAGGCACTGGTCCCGGCGGGCGGGGAGGAGCCGGTGGCGCTGGCCGCCGAGCTGGCCGAGGTGGTCCGGGCCGACGGGTGCCCGGTGCGGGGCGACGGCGACGGCGACGATCCGGGGATGGCCGGTCCACCGGCGAGGAGCCCGGTCCGGTTACCGGGAGCGGAACGGCACGAGGGGGCGGTCCTCGGCGCCTTGGCCGCCATCGGCGCGGGTGAGGTCTTCCAGGCCAACGTGTGCACCGAGATCAGGGCTGGTTTCCAGGGCGACCCGTTGGAGCTGTTCGTCCGGGGGGTGTCGACCCTGGCGCCGGCGCGGGCCGCCTACCTGTCCGGTGGTTGGGGCGCGGTGGTGTCGTTGTCCCCCGAGCTGTTCCTGGCCCGCCGGGGCCGCACGGTGCGCACCAGTCCGATCAAGGGCACGCTGCCCCGCCGGGGCCCCGCCGACGACGGGAACGCGGGCCGGCTGCGGGCCTCGGTCAAGGACGTCGCGGAGAACGTGATGATCGTCGACATGGCCCGCAACGACCTGGGCCGGGTGTGCCAGCCGGGCAGTGTCACCGTTCCCTCCCTGTTGGGCGTCGAACCCCACCCGGGGGTGTGGCACCTGGTGTCCACCGTGGTGGGCGAGCTCCGCCGGGGCGTGTCCGACGCCGAGCTGTTGGCCGCCACCTTCCCGCCGGCCTCGGTCACCGGAGCGCCCAAGGTCCGGGCGCTGGAGCTGATCGCCGAACTGGAGGCGACGCCGCGTGAGGTCTACTGCGGGGCGGTCGGCCTGGTGTCGCCGGTGGCCGGGATGGAACTGAACGTCGCGATCCGCACCCTGGAGTACGCGCCCACCCCGGGTGGCGCCGAGCTGGCGCTGGGGGTGGGCGGCGGGATCACCGCCGACTCCGTCCCGGCGGTGGAGTGGGCGGAGTGCCGCACCAAGGCCGCACCGCTGCTGGCGCTGTTGGCGGACCAGGAGCGGTCCGAGGTCCGGGGGTGAGGTCAGGCCGGAGCGCGACCCGCCCCTCGCCGCCCCCGGCGGTGGTTCGCCCGCCGCCGGCCCGCCCGCCCTCCCGAGGGTCGGCGGATCCGGCCGCGTGCGCCGGGGTCGCCGTCACCCGCTCACGGGAATCCGGCCGGGATGTCCGTTTCGTTCACGACACGCCACCCGGGCACGCCTAGCCTCGCTGTCGCCCCGCACGGAGGGCGACAGCGCGGAAGGAACGGAACGTCATGGCACAGCAGCACCTCACCGTGGTCACGCTCGGCGTCAGCGACCTGGACAGGGCGCGCCGCTTCTACCGGGACGGCCTGGGTTGGGAGGTGGTCGCCGACATCCAGGACACGGTGTTCGTCCAGGTCGGGCACGGCCTGCTGCTCAGCCTGTGGGGCGTCGCCGAACTCGCCGAGGACCTGGGCGGCGCGCCCCTGGAGCAGGAGGGCCCCGGTCGGTTCACCCTCGGGTGCAACGTGGGGAGCGAGGCGGAGGTGGACGCGGTCGTCGAGCGGTTCGTCGCCGCCGGCGGCTCGCTGGTCCGCCCCGCCGAGCACGCCTTCTGGGGTGGCTACCAGGCCTACGTCGCCGACCCGGAGGGTTTCCGGTGGGACGTCGTGCACAACCCGGGCATGGCCTTCACCGAGGACGGCCGGGCTGTCCTCCGCGACCTCTCCTGAGGAAGGGCCGGCCCCGCGTCCTCCCGCTCGGCCCTCCGGGCGCGCTCCCGGCCGAGATCGCCTCGGCCCCAGGGCTCCGGGCGGTGCTCCCCTCCTGGCCCCGCTCCGACCCGGCCGGTCGGAACGGCGGTTCCTGATCGCCGCCCCGCCTCGGGGTGGCCGCGCGCCTGGCCGCCGTCGGGCCGCCGGACGGGTACCCGCCCCGCTGCCCTCGGCCTGGCCTCGCGGGCGCACCACGGCGTTCCCCGCCGAGGTGCCGGCACCGGGTCGGTCGTCCTCGCGCCGGCTGGCCCTGGCCCGGCCCCGCTCCGGCTCCGGTCTCCCGACCGGCTCGCGCCGCGGCCGGCGCGGGCCGGACGTCGGGTCGACCGCGGTTCGGGAGGGTCGGGGAGGACCACCCGGAGCCGGCGCGGTCCGTGCGGAGATCGGCCGGCCGCCCACGGCATGCGGGCTCGGTCGTCGTGTCCACACCGCCGACCAGGCCGGACGAGCCGAGTGGGCCGACCGGGCCGAGTGGGCCGACCGGCTAGGGCCCGGGCCGGGCGAGCGGGCCGGGAGTCGCCGGCGTCGAGGACGACGGATCCACGAGGGGTGCGGTGGACCGACACCGGCCCTCGTCATCGCGTCCACCCTCGGGGCCGGGGGCTCGGGTGGGGCCGCGATATCGCCCGGCGCCGGCGGGATCAGCCGCGTCGGGAGCGCAGCACGGCGTCGTAGAGTTCCTTCTTCCCCACCCCGGTGGCGGACGCGACGGTGGCGGCCGCGTCCTTCAGCCGCTCGCCGTCCGCCACCCGTTCCTCGACCGCGCCCACGAGGCTGGCCGGATCGGGAACGCCGGTGGCCTCGGCGCCGCCGAGGACGACGGTGATCTCGCCCCGCACTCCCGCCTCCGCCCACGCCGCGAGTTCCCCGAGACCGCCCCGCCGCACCTCCTCGTGCGTCTTCGTCAGCTCGCGGCAGACGACGGCCGGACGTTGCGCCCCGAGGAGCTCCGCCGCCTGCGCCAGGGTGTCGGCCAGGCGGTGCGGGGACTCGAAGAACACGGTGGTGCGGGGTTCCTCGCGCAGGGCGGACAGCCACCGGCCGCGTTCCCCGGTCTTCCTCGGTGGGAACCCCTCGAAGCAGAACCGGTCGCAGGGCAGGGCGGACACCGCGAGGGCGGTGGTCACCGCGGAGGGCCCCGGCAGGCAGGTCACCGGCAACCCGGCCTCGGCGCAGGCACTGGCCAGGCGGAACCCCGGATCGGAGACGCTGGGCATGCCGGCGTCGGTGACCACGAGAACGGTGCCGCCGTCCCGGACGGTCTCGACCAGGCCCGGCGTGCGGGCGGCCTCGACGGAGTCGTAGTAGCTGACGATCCGCCCCGTCGGGACGACGTCGAGGGTGCTGGCGAGGGCGCGCAGCCGCCGCGTGTCCTCGGCCGCCACCACGTCCGAGGTTCGCAGCGCGGCGACGAGTCGCGGGGAGGCGTCGCCGGCGTCGCCCAGCGGGGTAGCGGCGAGAACGAGTCGACCGGTTCCGGATATGTTGCCCACTTGGTCAAGCCTACGATCGGCGCCGTGAGCGTCCCCGCACCGCACACCACGGCCACCCCGTCGCCCGCCGGTGAGGGGGTGGTGGGCGTGGGTGAGATCCCGCCGGTGGAACCGCCCGACGGTGGTCGTGAGACGGCGCTCGCCAGGCTCAACCGGCCGATGCCCGCCGACCGCCTGCGCGGTTGGGTCGTGGCGCTCACCCTCACCCTGGTCGGCGGGGTGATCCGCTTCTGGAACCTCGGCCACCCGACGGACCAGGGCACGCCGATCTTCGACGAGAAGCACTACGTGCCGCACGCCTGGCAGGTGCTGCGCAACGGCGGGGTGGAGGACAACCCCGGCTACCGGCTCATCGTGCACCCCCCGTTGGGCAAGCACCTCATCGCGGTCGGGGAGTGGCTGTTCGGGTACACGGCCTGGGGTTGGCGGTTCAGCGCCGCCGTCGCCGGGACCGTGTCGATCCTGCTGATCGTCCGGATCGGTCGCCGGCTCACCCGCTCGACGTTCCTCGGTGGGATCGCGGGGGTGCTGCTGATCGCCGACGGGGTGAGCCACGTGCAGTCGCGGGTGGGGATGCTGGACATCTTCCTCGCGGTCCTCGTCCTCGCCGCGTTCGGTTGCCTGCTCGTGGACCGCGACCAGGTCCGTGATCGCCTGGCGGTCGTCGTGCGGGAGGGGCGGACCGGGGACAGCGTCTGGGGCCCCCGGCTCGGTGTGCGGTGGTGGCGGCTCGGCGCGGGTGTGCTGCTCGGCCTGGCCTGCGGGGTCAAGTGGTCCGGCGGGTACTTCCTGGCCGCGTTCGCGGTGCTCTGCGTGTTCTGGGACTACACGGCCCGACGGGCCGCCGGGGTGGACCGGCCCTTCCTCGGGGCGGCGCGTCGGGATCTCGGACCCGGGCTGTGGGCGTTCGTGGCGGTGCCGATCGCCACCTACCTGGCCACCTGGTGGGCCTGGTTCGGGTCGGAGACGGCCTTCGACCGGCACGCGGTCGGCGACGGGGTCGGCACCTCGTCCGCCTTCTGGTTCGTCCCCGACGCGTTGCGGGCGTTGTGGTTCAACAGCGGCAGCGTGCTGGACTTCCACAACGGCCTGGTCACCGACCCGGACGACCCGCACGCCTGGGAGTCGAAGCCGTGGACGTGGCCGATGGGGCTGCGGGCGATGCTCTACTACTACGACGGTTCGGTGACCGGCTGCGGGCAGGACGAGTGCGTGGGCGCGCTGATGCTGATCGGCACGCCGGCGATGTACTGGCTGGTGTTCCCGATGCTGGCCTGGGCGTTGTGGCGGGCGGTCACCCGCTACGACTGGCGGTACACGGCGGTGTTGGTCGGTTACCTGGCGGGCTGGCTCCCGTGGTTCTCGAACCTGGACCGCCAGATGTACTTCTTCTACATCACCCCGGTCGCGCCGTTCCTGGTGCTCGGTCTGACCCTGGTGCTCGGCCAGATCCTCGGCCCGGCGCGCCGGGGAACGGAACGGCGTGGCACGGGCCTGCTGGTGGTGGCGCTCTACGTCGGACTGGTGGTGGCCAACTTCGTGTGGTTGTGGCCGGTGCTGGTGGGTGAGCCGATCACGCCGTGGCGGTGGAACGCGGAGCTGTGGCTGCCCTCGTGGCGGTAGCCGGCCCGCCGGGCCAGGGGGTGCTGGTGGCGGTGGGTGCGCGGGACGGCCCGGGGTCGGGTTCGGCCGGGCCGCCCGGCTCCCCGGGTGGCCGTGCCCGGTCACGGGGTGGACAGGATCCCGCGCAGCACCAGCTCCACCGCTTCCTCGACGTCCAGCGGGGGTTCGGGGCGGACCAGCCGCTCGGTGATGATCCCGTCGATCATGGCCAGCAACAACCGGGCGCGGCGCTCCGGGTCCGGCGCGCCGAGCCCGCGCAGCCACCGGCCGCCCAGCTCCCAGAAGAACCGGGTGCGTTCGGTGATCTCCCGTCTCACCTCGGGGCGGACCCCGGCCTCGGCGAACAGCGCCCGACGGGCGAGGGTGAGGTCACGTCCGACGCCGAGCATCTGGTCGAGGAACCCGACCAGGTAGGCGACGAGCTGGTCGGGGGTGGCCGGGGCCTGGGCTCCGGCGGCCCCCGCCACGAGTGCCTCCTCCTCGGCGAGGATGTGGTCGAGCACCCCGGCGACGAGAGCGTCGCGGGTGCGGAACAGGTTCGAGGTCGAACCGGCGGGCAGACCGGCCGCCTCGTCCACCGCGCGGTGGGTCAGCGCCCGGGGACCGCCCCCGGCCAGCAGCCGGACCGCCCCTGCCAACACCTGGTCCCGCCGGGTGGACGAGGGATCCGCCCGTCGGTGCGGCGGGGGAGGCGCCCCCCGTGCCCCGCCGTCGGGGTTCCCTGGTCGGACCGCCCTGGCCTCCGCCACCTCGCTCCTCACTCCTCCCGTGGCCTCTCGTGACGAGCCAGCGTCGCAGGCGGAGCGGGCCGCCACCGCTCCGGGTGGCCGCCACCCCGCTCGGGAAGCGGGACGTCCACGCCCGCGAGCCGCTGCGGTGTCGGTGGCCACCGGACGGTGACCGCCGCTTCCCGGATCCCCGCGCACCACTGCTCACTACAGGTGTAGTTTACGGGCATGGGAAGACGAGCTGTCGTCGTGGGCGGCGGCATCGCGGGCTTGGCCTGCGCCGCCGCGCTGGGACATCGCGGGTGGGACGTGTCGGTGTGGGAACGCGACCACGCCCACCGCCCCGAGGGCACCGCACTGGGCATGTGGCCCGCCGCGCAGCGGGCCCTGGAACGGCTGGGGGTGGTGGACGAGCTGCGGCGGGTCGCGGTCCGGCAGGGTTCGTTCGTCCTCCGTTCCTCGACCGGCAGGGTCCTGGGAGGCACCGACGCCGAACGCATGGAACGACGCGCGGGCCTGCCGACCGTGCTGGTCGCCAGGCCGACGTTGCTGGCCACCCTCAACGCGGCGGTCCCCGAGGGCATCGTCCGGTTCGGGGCCGAGATCGACGACCCGAGCGCGCTGCTCGCCGACTGCGACCTGCTCGTCGGCGCGGACGGCATCCGCGGCGTCGTCCGGCCGGCCTTCTTCGGCGACCGCACCGAGGTGCGGTACGCCGGGGGGGTCGCGTGGCGGGGCGTGGCACCCATCGAGGTCGAGGGGCACGGTGAGATCTGGGGGCGGCGGTCGCTGTTCGGCCTGACGGGCATCTCCCCGGGCAGGACGAACTGGTACGCCACCATTCGCGGCCCCGAGGACGCGCCGCCCCCGCCCGACGACCTGGCCCACGTCCGCCAGTTCTTCGGGGACTGGCCGGACCCGGTCCCCCAACTGCTGGCGGCGATGGACGGCGAGACCATCCTGCGCAACCGGCTCTACGAGCTGCGCCCACCGCTGCGGTCCTTCGTCGCCGGCCGGGTGGCGCTGGTGGGGGACGCCGCGCACGCGATGCCCCCCAACCTGGGGCAGGGCGCCTGCCAGGCCCTGGTGGACGCCGTCACGCTGGCCGACAGCGTGGGCGACGGATCGGATGTCCCGGCCGGGCTCCGCGCCTACGACCGGGCGCGCCGCCGGCCCGCGCAACGGGTGGCCGCCGGCGCGCACCTGCTGTCCCGGGTCGCCCAGGCGGACCGGCTGGCGACGCCGAGGAACGCCCTGGCACGCCTGCTCCTCCCCCGGCCACGCTGACCCCGCGGTCGGGCGCGGGATCGGGATCGGGGCCGGGGGAGGCGGGCCGGACCCGGCGCGCCCACGGCGACGCCACGGCTGGTTCCGGCCCCCGACCACCCCGGAACCAGCCGCCCGCCCACCGGATCAGGCCCAGCGGAAGAACCGGGCGGCCACCACGCTCCCGAGGACCGTCCACCCGATGAGCACCCCCACGTGCAGCGGGCTCGGCCACTCGCCCACCACCGTGGCGTCGAGGGCCTGGACCAGGGCGCCGAGCGGGACGAAGTCGCTGATGGCCCGCACCAGGTCGGGCATCGCCGGCCCGGGGGTCCAGGTCCCGGCGAAGAACGCCATCGGGAAGAACAGGGCGTTGCCCACGCCCGAGGCGACGCGGCCGTTCGAGCACAGCGCGGCCGACACCAGGCCCAGCGACATCAGGCAGCCGATTCCCAGGACGAGGACGAGGAGGTAACCGACGAGGGTCCCTGGGGCGCTCAGCCCGAACGCGAGGCCGCCGACGAGGTGGACGAGGATGATCGACACGGCCGCCGCCCCGCAGTTGACGGCGGCCTGCGCCGCCAGCACGACCGACGGCCGGGCCGGCGTCGCCGACAGCCGGCGGAGCACCCCCTGCTCCCGGTAGGTGGCCATGAAGGTGGGCAGGCTGACCAGCGCGGTCATCGCGACGCCCATGCTGATCGCGATCGGCGCGTAGATGTCGATGAGCGCGCGTCCCCCGAAGTCCTCGTCCCCCAACGGGATCAGACCGATCAGGACCATCAGCAGCGCGGGGAAGATCGGGGCGAACCCGGCCGCGACGGGATCGCGGAGGAAGAGGCGGACTTCGGTGGTGACGGTGGTCCGGACAGCGGACATGGTGGTCCCCCAGGAGAACGTGAGCGGTGGTGGCGCGGTGATCGCGCCGGACGGACGTTGGGACGAGCCGGCGGCCCGACCGCGGGCGGCGGGCGGCTGAGCGGCCGTTCGGCGGACGACCAGGATGTCGAGGCGGGAGCGGGCGACCCGCCGTTCTCCGGGGCCGGGGGCCGGTGCGCCTACCGGTCGGGTTTCCGACAGCGGGGCGGGAGGAGTTCCCGGGGGTCGGTGCTGACGACCACGGGCCGGGAGCGGGCCGGAGCGTTGGTGGCGGGAGGTGCGGAACGGGTGGTTCGTCAGGCGGCGGCGCGGTCGGCGCCGGTCAGTTCCACGAAGGCGTCGTCGAGACCGGGTTGGTTGACCCGCAGGTCGGTCACCCGGACTCCCCTGAGGTGCAGGGCCTCGTAGATCTCGGTCAGGCTGTCCTCGCCGCCGACGACGACCAGGTGCTCACCGCGCCGCTCCACCCCGCTGACCGTCGGCAGCTGGGCGACGAGGTCCTCCACCTGCTCCCCCACCGCCCGGAACCGGATGCGGTGCGGGAGCCCGGACCGGCGGACCAACCCCGCGGCGGTGTCGATGGCCACCGTCTGGCCGGCGTCGATCACGGCGAGCCGGTCGCAGAGCCGCTCGGCCTCGTCCATGAAGTGCGTGACGATCAGCAGGGTCACCCCGGAGTCCCGGATGCTCTCGATCAGCCCCCACGTGTCCCGGCGGGCCTGCGGGTCGAGTCCGGTGGTCAACTCGTCGAGAACCGCGACCTTGGGCCGACCGACGAGGGCCAGCGCCACCGAGAGGCGCTGCTTCTGGCCACCGGAGAGCTTCCCGAAGCGGGAGTTCACCTTGTCCCCGAGGCCGAGCCGGTCCACCAGGTCCCGCCAGTCGACGGGATTCGGGTAGAAGGAGCTGTAGAGGCGCATCGCCTCGGCGACGGTGATCTTGTCCGGCAACCGGCTCTCCTGGAGCTGCACGCCAACCCGCTCCCGCACGGCCTGCCGGTCCCGAGCCGGGTCGAGACCGAGGACCTTCACCGCGCCACCGTCCCGCTCGCGCAGCCCGGTCAGGCACTCCACGCTCGTGCTCTTCCCCGCCCCGTTCGGGCCGAGGATGCCGAAGATCTCCCCCTCCTCCACGCTGAACTCGACGTCGTGGACGACCGCCCGCCCGCCGTAGCTCTTGCGGAGACCCCTGATGTCGATCACCGTCATGGTTCACCCTCTCGTCTCTGTGGTTCCGGTTGGTGTCAGGAGGTCGGCCGGCGCAGCGGCATGTCCCGCATCAGCCGGTGGTTGAGCAGGAGCATCACGGCGACCGCGGCGATCCCCAGCGGGACGCTGGCCGCCGTGGGGAGTGGTTCGATGCCCAGCGCGTCGTAGGCCTGGCCGACCCAGCCGACGCCGAGCAACGCCTCGGGCAGCAGCCCGAGCAGCAGGCAGGGCAGCAGGAGTCCCAGCCCGCCCCAACCGCCGTACCTGCCGAAGACGGAGCCGATCAACCAACCCAGGACCATGAAGGCGGCCAGGGCGATGAAGTGCTCCAGGAAGACCGTGCCCACCTGGGTCGAGCCGTCGAACAGGTGCGGGGTGCGGTAGGTGATCGGGATGCCCGTCCCGTCGAGGACGAACCACTCGACGAGGAACAGGCCGGCGATCACCGCCGCGGCGACGGCAGCGCCACCGAGGGCCAGGGTGGTTCCCGCCCAGAAGAGCTGGCGGCGGGTCACTCCCATCGGCAGGTAGTGCGCGAGCAGGGTGCTGGTGACGATGAGCGCGAGCGAGCCGAGGAAGAAGCGGGGGGAGCTGTTGGCCAGGAGCTCCGCGTGGCTGGTGGATTCGTCGGTCCGCTCGCCGAGGCCCAGCTCCACGTAGGCGATGACCGTGAAGACGGCGATGGCGATCGCGAGGTAGAGGGCGCTGATCCACAGCATCGTGGGAGCGACCAGGCGGGTGACCGTGAGCGCGGGGCTACGTCGGGTCGTGGTGGTCATCGCCGGTCCTTCCGGGTGAGGTGGACGAACAGGTCCTGGAGGCGCACCGGTCCGGCCTCGACGCCGGCCGCCCTGGCACGGGAGAGGGCGTCCTCGTCGAGGTCCCCGTAGACGGTGATCGACTTGGTACCGCCGAGGACCTGCTCGTTGAGGACGGTGAGGCCGTGGCGCAGGTCGTCGACGGCCTGGGCCGGCCCGGTCAGGCTGACTCCCCGGCTCCGGAGGTCGTCGGTGTCCTCGTGCACGAGCAGTCGCCCCTCGTCGAGGATGAGGACCTCCTCGAACAACGAGTCCACCTCCTCCACGAGGTGGGAGGACATGATCACCGTGCGGGGATGGGCCATGTAGTCGGCGAGCACCTCGTCGTAGAAGGCGTAGCGGGAGGGCGCGTCCAGCCCGACGTAGGCCTCGTCGAAGATCGTGACCGGCGCCCGGGACGCCAGCCCGACGATGATGTTGAGCGCCGACCTCTTCCCCAGCGAGAGCGAGGAGATCCGCTTCCGCCGCGGGAGTTCGAAGAGGTCGACGAGGCGGTCCGCGTACTCCTGGTCCCAGCGGGGGCGCAGCGCGGCGGCGGTCCGGAGGAAGCTCCCGACCTTCCATATCTCGTCACCGGAGTCCTTGATCCGGTCCTGGACCAGGCAGACGTCCGGCATGATCCTCGGGTTCTCGAACGGGTCCTCCCCGTCCACGAGCAGGGTGCCGGCCGTGGGCTTCGCGAGGGAGGCGACCAGCGATAAGAGCGAGGTCTTCCCGGAGCCGTTGCGTCCGATGAGGCCGTAGATCCCACCTCCGGCGAGGCGGAAGTCGATCCCGCGCAGCGCGGGGGATCCCCGGTAGTCCAGCCGCAGGTCCCGGGCTTCGATCGAGTAGGTCACTTCTGGGTCCCCCTTCCGGTCTCGATGTGCCGCACCACGTCGTCGAGCGAGATGCCGAGGACCCGCGCCTCGGCCAGCATCACGTCGACGACCTCCCGGAAGAAGCGCTCCCGGCGCTGGGCCAACAGCACCGGCCTGGCCTCCCCGCTGACGAACATCCCTATTCCCCGCCTCTTGTAGAGCACGCCCTCGTCGATCAGCTGGCGGAAGGCCTTGGCCGCCGTCGCCGGGTTGATCCGGTAGAAGGCCGCGTACTGGTTGGTCGACATGACCTGCGTGTCCGCCGAGAGCTCTCCGGAGAGCACGTCGTTTTTGATCTTGTCCGCGATCTGTTGGTAGATCGGACTCCGGTCATCGAACACGTACGTCCTCCGGCGTCCTTGGGTTCGTTACTCATGTAGTGAACCACATGAGGAGTAGACACGACAAGGACGATTCCCGGCGTGCGACCGACGAAAGGGGCTCCACCACCAGGAGAAGGCCGCTGACCTGCGACGGAAGCGCGCGCACTGACCGCGAGAACCCCCGGGGCCACCATGCCGACAGGAGCCCGGACCCTCCGGGTGGGCGAGAGGTTCCCGCCACGACCGACGAACCCCCCACCGCCACGGGGGACCCAGGCAAGAACCGCCCCACGGGGACAGGGGGCGGGCCGACGCCGTCCCGGGAACCCGCGATCGAGGGCCCCGTCGGGAACGGGCGCCCCCCGCCAGCCCAGCCGGAGGAACGCACCACGTGCCGGGCGGAGCCGCGCCGGAGCCCGACCCCGGTCACGCGGACACGCGGGACCCCCCGGCGGGCGCGACCGGGTCACCGAGGTCGACGAGGCGGGTCAGACCTCCTGGTCGGAGCCGCGGCGTGTCGCGCGGACGCGCGCCTCGACACCATCGAGGATCCGGGCCAACCCGTAGTCGATGGCGCTCCCGGTGTCCTCGGGGCGCCCCTCATCACCGCCCTCGAAGACCCCGGCCGACATGAGGCGCACCAGGTTGGGGTACCGCTGGGGGTCGACGACAGCGCCCAGCGTGGCGGCGTAGTTCTGGATGTGGGCGGCGGACTCACCGGAGGGGTCGCCCGCACGGGCACTGCCCAGGTCGAGGCTGATCCGGGAGAGGTCGCGCAACGCGCCAGTCAGGAACAGCGCGGTGAGCAGGGTCTCCTCCTCGCTCAGGCCGCTGCCGCCCAGTGCGCGCAACAGCTCCTCCATCCACGCGAGCTGGTTGGGACCCATCGGCGGCGTGTTCAGCTGGGCCCGGACCAGCCACGGGTGCCGGCCGTAGAGGTCGACCAGGCCCCGGGAGACGATCTCCACCTCCTCCCGCCAGCCGCCGGGCGCGCCCGCCCCACTGGGAGGGCCGGCAGTCGCGGCGTCGACCATGAGGTCGATCAGCTGCTCCTTGCCGGAGAGGTACCGGTACAGCGACATCGTGCTGTAGCCGAGTTCGGCCGCGACCCGCTGCATCGACAGCTCGTCGAGCCCTTCGGCGTCCGCCACCGCGATGGCGGCGGCGACGATCTTCGTCAGGCTCAGCCTCGGTTTCGGCCCCCGGGACGGTCGTGCCATCTGGTCCCGCCAGAGCAGTTCCAGGCTGCTTGGCCGCGCGTCCTCGCCGTCCGCTGTCATCGCCCACCCATCACGTCGGTTGACGACGATCCTAAAACTGTGTATGAAATACACACAACAGTGTGCGACGTACACAGTTTCTCTCCGGCGGGTCACCCGCCTCCCTACACCTCACGGGGACACCACATGACCACCACCGCCTTTCCGATCCAGGCGAGCGGCCTGCGCCGCTCCCTCGGGTCGACCCAGGTGCTCGACGGCGTCGACCTCCGCGTGCCACGCGGAACGCTGCTGGCCCTGCTCGGCCCCAACGGCGCCGGGAAGACCACCACCGTCCGCATCCTCAGCACCCTGCTCCAGCCCGACTCGGGCACCGCCACCGTCAACGGCCACGACGTCGTGACGGAGGGGGCCGCCGTCCGCAGATCCATCGGCCTGACCGGTCAGTACGCGACCCTCGACGACCTGCTGACCGGGCGGGAGAACCTGGTGATGATGGGTCGCCTGCGGCACCTCGACCGTCGCGCCGCCCGCCGGGACGCCCAGAACCTGCTCGAACGCTTCGACCTGACCGAGGCCGCCGACCGACCCGTCCGCACCTACTCCGGTGGGATGCGGCGACGCCTCGACCTGGCCGCCAGCCTGCTGGGCGGTCCGCCGGTGCTCTTCCTCGACGAACCGACGACCGGGCTCGACCCGAGGAGCAGGGTGAGCCTCTGGGACACCGTCCGCGAACTGCTGGCTTCCGGGGTCACGATCCTGCTCACCACCCAGTACCTGGAGGAGGCCGACCAACTGGCGGACCGGGTCGCCCTCATCAACGGCGGGCGGATCGCAGCCGAGGGCACGTCCGACCAGCTCAAGAGGCGGATCGGCACCGCGCGTCTCGACCTGTCCTTCGCCACCGAGGCCGAACGGCACCACGCGGCGCGGCTCCTGCTCCCATCCGAGGCAGCACGGGACACCGGGGAAACCAGGCTGAGCGTCCCGGTCGACGGGGTCGACGAACTCGGCCACCTGATCGGCCGGCTGGGACACGCCGGCGTGCGAGTGGCCGACTTCGAGGTCAGCAAACCCACCCTCGACGACGTGTTCCTCTCCCTGACCGAGGACCGCGCGTCCACCGGCCCGGCCCCCGTGGAGGCACGGCGATGAGCGTTCAGACGATGCCCTGGCTCACCCCGGCCCCGCCGCTGCCCTCCCCGGTCCGCCGAGCCACCTCGGCGAGCGCCGTCCTCGTCGGGCGGGGGTTGCGGCACCTGAGGCGCAGTCCGGAACAGGTGGTCCTCGCGGTCGCCGTGCCCACCAGCATCCTGCTGATCTTCCGGTACCTCTTCGGCGGTGCGATCGACACCGGAGGCGCCTACGTCGACTACCTGATCTCCGGGGTCATCGCCATCGGCGTCGGCATCAGCGCGATGTCCACCACCAGCTCGGTCAGCCAGGACATGACGAACGGGATCGTGGACCGGTTCCGGTCGCTGCCGATGCCCGCCTCGGCGGTCCTCGTCGGCCACGTCGTGGCCACGGTGGCCCGTGCGCTGATCTCGTTGACCACCCTCATCCTGGTCGGGCTCCTGGTCGGGTTCCGCCCGTCCGCCGGCGTGCTGGAATGGCTGCTCGCGATCGGCCTGCTGGTCCTCTTCGCGCTCGGCTTCGCCTGGTTGGCGGCCCTGCTGGGGCTGCTGGCCAGCAGCGTGGACGCGGCCAGCGGCTACGGGACGATCCTGCTCTTCCTGCCCCAGGCCAGCAGCGCCTTCGTCCCCCCGGAGACCATGCCGACCGCCCTGCGGGTCTTCGTGGAGAACCAGCCGATCAGCCTCGTCATCGACGCCGTCCGGGGACTGCTGTTGGGAGTGCCCGCCGACGGGGCCGGCGTGGCCGCCGTCATCTGGTGGACCGCGATCACCGCGGTGGCCGTACCGCTGGCGGCCGTGCTCTACCGGCGACGAGCGGTCGGCTGACCGACCACCAGGCCGGACAGGACGGCGGCGGGCGAGCCCGCGCCGCGTCGTTCGTCACAGATGACTTCTCGACCCGCGAGTAACAGTGTTGTGTGACTCGCCGCGCGAGTTCGGCGCGAGCGGCCACTGACGGCAGGACGCCTCCGACACCCGGCCCAACCCGGCCGGGCCCGGCGGAAGCGGACCCGCTCTGGGGGTGTGGCCGCTCGCGCCGGACACCGCCCCCGGGCGCCCGGGGGCGGAACGCCGTGGGTGGGCGCGGACCCCGGTCCTCGCCCACGACCACGAACCCCGCCAGGTGGGACCTCCCCGACGGCGCGGACCGGGCCGGGGCACTCGCCTCCTCAGAGCCGACCGCGCGGTGGCGGGCCGACCGACCGAGCGATCGCCTCGGCCACCGCGGTGACCGCGGGGGACGCCCACCGGCGGGCACTCGTCACCAGCAGGAGCGGCACCTCCGCCAACACCGGGCCATCCACCCGCAGGAGCGTCCGCTCGGCCAGCGGCCCACCCACCGCCACCACCGGCAACACCGACAGGCCCAGCCCCGCCTCCACGCAGGACCTGGCCGCCTCGACGCTGCCGAAGTGGGTCACCCGGGGCCGCCCGCCCGTGGCAGCCCGCAGATCACGCAGGAACCGGTCGGTGTAGTGGCAGCCCTCCTCCATGAGGAAGTAGGTGTACCCGGCCAGGTCGTGCCAGGACTGGGGCCCGCTGGCCGCCGGGTGTTCCGCACCGGCCACCAGGGCCACCGGCTCCCTCCCTATCCTCGTGACGGCGTGGTCCCCGGCGACCTCCTCCTCCAGCACCAACGCGATGTCGACCCCGCCGTCGGCCCTGGACAGTTCCCGCAGCGCGGCGGCCGTGCCGAGCGGGTGCAGCCGGACCCGCAGGTCCGGGAAGCTCGTCATCAGGCCCGCGACGACAGGCGGCAGCCGGTAGGCACACACCGACTCGGTGGCACCGATGACCACCTCCCCCTCCACCACGTCCCCGCCCCGCGCCCCGAGCAGCAGCTGGTGTTCGGCGTCGAGCACCCCCCTCGCCAGCTCCGCCACCCGCCGACCCACCTGGGTCAGGCGCGCTCCGGAGGGGAGCCGGTCGAGGAGCCGGACCCCCAGCTCGGACTCCAGCGCCCTGACGTGGCTGGTCACGGTCGACTGCACCACGTGCAGTTCGAGACCGGCCCTGGTGAAGTTCCCCGTCCTGGCCACGGCCAGGAACGTCCGGAGGAGGTTCGTGTCCACCTGGCCACGGTATCGGCTTCCTCGATGAACGCCATCGGACTTCATCGTTGGACTCGATGACCGCCAGCGGGCACCGTGGGGACATGACCACCGTGCTGCGCTACGCGTCCTTCACCAGCGACCCCGCCGGCGGCAACCCGGCCGGGGTCGTGTTGGACGCCCGGGGCCTCGACGACGACACCCTGCTCGGTATCGCCGCCGACGTCGGCTACTCCGAGACCGCCTTCCTCAACCCGACCGACACCGACGGCCAGCGCTACGGCCTGCGGTTCTTCAGCCCGCTGGCCGAGGTGGCGTTCTGCGGTCACGCCACGGTCGCCGCGGCGGTGGCGCTCGCCGAGCACCACGGCCGCTCCGGGCGCCTGGTCTTCGACACCCCCGCCGGCGCGGTTCCCGTCACCACCGACGGCGGCCGTCCCGCCGCCGCCACCCTGACGAGCGTGCCCAGCCGCTCGCGTCCCGCCTCCGAGGAGGAGGTCACCGACGCGCTGGCCGCCCTCCGGTGGTCCCGCGAGGACCTCGACCCGGCCTGGCCGCCGCACGTGTCCTTCGCCGGCAACGACCACCTCATACTCGGGGCGCGCACCCGGGAACGGCTGGCCCGGCTCGACTACGACTTCGACGCGCTGGCCGAGGTGAGCCGCGAACGCGGGTGGCAGACGACCCAGTTGTTCTGGTCCCAGGACGAGGGCACCGTCCACTCCCGCAACCCCTTCCCCCTTGGCGGGGTGGTCGAGGACCCGGCCACCGGCGCCGCGGCGGCCGCCTTCGGCGGTTATCTGCGCGCCGTCGGACGAGTGCCGCGACCGCGCGGGATCCGGATCATCCAGGGGGAGGACATGGGACGCCGAGGGGAACTCCTCGTCGGCGTCGGACCGGACGACCCTCGGATCCGGGTCAGCGGTCACGCCGTCCGCATTCCGGGCTGAACCCCGGGGTGCGCGGGGATCAGGTCACCGTTGTACTCCGACCACCGCGTGACCAGGTCCGTCGTGGCCCCCGGTCGCTAGCCTTCGAGAGTGCACGCACGTGACGTCGCCCCACCCCAGCCGATCGACTGGTCCACCCTGGTCCACGCCTACGGGCCGGCTGAGGACACCCCCGGACTGATCGAACGGCTCCGGGACGACGACTGGGAGGAGGCCGCGACCGAGCTGTTCGGCTCGATCCTGCACCAGGGCGGCGTCTACCCGGCCACGATCGCCGCGCTCCCCCTGCTCGTCCACGTGGCCCTCTCCCCCGACGCCCCGGCAGGGTCGGCTCGCTGCGGCTGCTGCGCGCCTACACCGAGGCCGTCGCCACCGGGGCCGGCCGTGACTCGACCCATCTCCCGGCGGGCACGGACCTCGAGCTGTTCGACCAGCGCGCCCGGTCCGCGGCGCGGGACGCGGTCCGCGCGCTGGTCCCGATCCTGGACGACCCCGACGCCCGGATCCGGGAGGCGGCCTACGGGTGCGTGGTCCACGTCGACGACCGCGAACTGGTCGCCGAGATCGTCGGGCCGCTGCGGAGCCGGCTCGGCCACGAACGGGACGTCGGCGCGGCCAGCGCGCTGGTGGAGCCCCTGATCCGGCTGGGCGCGTTCGACGCCGAGGACTTCCGGGTGGTGGTGGCGGCCGGCGCGGACGGCGTCATCTTCGCCGCCGCGTGGTGCGCGGTGGCCACCGGCACCGATCTCCCCGGCGCCGTCGAGCACCTGGTGCGGCTGTGGCCGGGTGAGGCCGACCGGTACCCGGGAGGCGGTGCGGGACGGTCGCTCGACGCCCTGGTGCGGGCCGCCGGCCCGTCGGCCGTACCCGCGCTGCGGTCGCTCCGGGACACGGGTTCGGTCCCGGTCGCCGACCTCGCGACGGCCTGGGTCGGGGTGGCCGAGTCCTCCCGGTCGACCGCCGGAACGGCGCTGGACGCGCTGCTGGGGCTCGTCGACGAGGCCCCGCCCACCGGAGCGGCGATCGTCCTCGCCGGTGCCCTGGGCGAGCTCCGCCACGGGGCGCGGGGACGAACGCCGGAGGTCTGCGACGGCGTCGCCAGGCTCGTCGGCGCGGTCCCCGCCCCGGGCGCGGTGCCCGACCCGGACCGGGCGAGGGTGTTGGCCACCGGGGCCGCCGTCCTGTTCGGGGCACGGGACCCGAGGTGGACCACCTTCGCCGAGGCCGTGCTCCGAGCTCCCGACGAACCCCACGTCGAGGACGGCACGACCCGGGTCCCCTTCTCCCTCGTGTTCGGTGGCGCCTCCGGCCGCCGCGACCCGGCCTGGGCCCACCGGGAACTCGTGTCGCTCGCCGGCCGCGCCATCACCGCCTGGCCGGGGGCCGCGCCCCGCTGGCTGGACCTGGTGGCCGGTCTTCCCCAGTCCGACGACACGGTGCGCATCGCGCTCGCGTCGGTGGCGCTGGCGCCCTCGGGGGCCTGCCGCGTGCTGGCCAAGGCGGCCGCGCACCACTCCGCGCTGTTCACGATCGGCCTCCGCCGCCGCACGGCCAGGGCGCTGCGGTCGGTCCGGCCGGACTCCGACGCGGCCGAGGCGTGGCTCCTCACCACCTGGGCGGTACTCGACCCGCACGAACACGAGTTGACCTTCGAGGAGGCGTGGGAACTCGTCGGGGGTGACGGCAGGGCCGACGCCGAACTGCTCGCCGTCTGGGTCACGCGGTACTCGCCGGCCGTCCGGGCGGCCTGCCTCCGGCTGCTCGACGGTTCCGCGCGCACCTCCCACCAGGCCCGGGAATGCCAGCTCGTCGCGGCTCGCGCGGTGGCGGAACACGAGGACGTGGAGCGGATGTGGCCCACCCTGCTGGCGGTGGCGGACGCGGCGGGGCGCCCGTTCGCGGAGGCCGTCGCGCTCGGCAACGAGCTGGTGGGAGGGCACACCCGGTCGCGGACCGGCTGGGTGGACCTGCTCCGGGACGTCGCCGGGAACGGCCGCCCCTCGTGGTCCGGCCCTGACCACCACGCCACCGCCGTCGCGGTGCGGGCGCTGTGGGCGCTGGGAGCGATCTCCCCGGAGGACACCGTGGACTGGGGCCTCTCGGCCCTGACCGCCTCGATCTCCTCCGGCCACGGCGTGCGGGTGGCGGAGGAGATCTCCGAGCCGGTGCGGGAGGCGTCCGCCCCCCGGCCCGCGTTGCGGGCCCGGGTCGCAGCCGCCCTCGCACCGGTCCTCGAGTCCGACGCGCGGGTGCCCGGGCCAGGCGGCGGCCTCGCCGACGACGTCCGGCTGCGGGCGGCCCTGCGGGAGATCACGGGCACGCGGACCGTCCTCGACTAGGAGGGGTGCCCTCGGCGGCCGCCCGGTCAGCAGCGGCCGCCTCCCCGCTCAGCGACGTCTGAGGTGCCA
The DNA here is from genome assembly GCF_000429185.2 of Actinoalloteichus caeruleus DSM 43889. Lineage (GTDB taxonomy): Bacteria > Actinomycetota > Actinomycetes > Mycobacteriales > Pseudonocardiaceae > Actinoalloteichus_B > Actinoalloteichus_B caeruleus. Next base: position 3,530,508 of record NZ_AUBJ02000001.1, read on the forward strand.
CCCGCTCGTCCCGACCACGACCAGGCGGGCATCGCCCGGCCCCGCGGTTCGACCTCCGGGTCGAGCGGGACGACCACCGGGGCGCGCGGGAAGTCCCGGGCGAGGCCGGCGGCCACCCGCTCGCACGCGCGGACGACCGTGTCGAGGAACCTCCGGTGCGCCGCGTGCCACCGGTCCAGGCCGCCCTGGACCGCCTCCGCCGTCACCCGCTCGCCCCACCGCAGCCAGGACCCCGGCTCCCGCCAGTCGTCGAAGCGTTGCCACGGCCAGTCGGCCGCGCTCCAGCGCAGCTCCTCCCGGGCCTCGGGGGCCTGCCGGTCCAGCCATTCCTCGCCGGCCGCGGCGAAGACGGGCAGGGAGATCGCCCCGCCCGGCTCGGCGTGGAAGCGGTGCACCGCGACGGCGTACACCCGCTCGCCGCCCGCCCCGTCCAGCGTGGCCCTGGCGAAGTCGTCCAGCTCGTCGGTGAGGCTCGCCGCGAGGGCACCCCAGTCGAGGGGACCGCCGTCGACCGGGGGTCGTGGCGGCACGTCGTCGACCTCCTCACCGGAGACCCATCCGCTCCTCACCGGCCGTTCTCCCTCGTCGCCCGTGCCCCGGCTCCCCGGCCCCCGCGCCCGCCGTCAGCCCCGCCCCCGGCCGGCCCGCATCCGCCACAGCAACCACAGGAAGTACGGGGTGCCGACGACCGCGGTCGTCAGGCCGGCCGGCAACTGCGCGGGTGCGAGCGCGGTCCGGCCGACGACGTCCGCGATCACCACCAGGGCCGCGCCGAGCAGGACGGTGAGGGGGAGCTGGTGCAGGTGGCGCTTGCCCACGAGGATCCGGGCCGCGTGCGGGGCCACCAGGCCCACGAAGGCGATCGGGCCGATCGTCGAGGTGGCCGCCCCGGTCAGGAGCACGGCGAGACCCACGTGCGTGACGCGGCTCGCGTCGAGCCGGACGCCCAGCACCCTCGGGGTGGTGTCGTCGATCTGGACGATGTCGAGATCCCGGTGCGAACGCGCGACCACCACGGCCGCCACCAGCAGCGCCACGACCATCGGCAGCAGCTCGACCGGTCTCGCGCCGAACGTCGAGCCACCCAGCCAGGTCAGGGCCTTGTTCTGGTTCCACGGGTCGGTGCGGACGAGCAGCAGGGTCGTCACCGCCGACGTGCCCGCCCAGATGGCGATGCCGACCAGCACCATCCGCCCCTGGTTGATCCCTCCCCGGGAGGACAACGCGAAGATCAGCAGACCGGCGAGCGCGCACCCGGCGAGGGAGCCGCCGAGGACGAGGACGAAGGCGGGCGCGCCCGCCGCGACGATCACGATGACGGCGCCCAGGCTGCCGGCGCTGGACACACCCAGGATCCCCGGGTCGGCGAGCGGGTTGCGGGTGACCGTCTGCACGAGGGCACCGGCGAGCCCCAGGCAGGCACCGGCGAGGAGCGCGGCCAGCACTCGCGGCACCCGGCTGTCCAGGACGATCTCCAGGATCAGCGCGGCGCGCCCGGTGGCCCAGTTCCACAGGTCGCCGAGCAGGACGGTGCTGTCGCCCAGCAGGACGCCAGCCACGACGGACCCGACCAGCACCGCACCCGCGACGGCCAGCACCGCTCCGGGGTGCCGGCGCCCGAACCCGGTGCCGCCACGCATGGTGATCAGCGTGTCGGGTTCCAGGGTGGACCTGGTCCTCGTCGCGAGGAGGATGAGCGCGACGGCGCCGATCACGCTGGTGACCACCCCGGTGGGCACCGTCACGCCGCTGACCGAACCGAAGGTGGCGCGCAGCGCGATGTCCGCGGTGAGGACCAGCGCGGTGCCGGCGAGGGCCGCCAGCGGCAACAACGTGCGGTGCCGGCGCAGGCCCGGAACCCGGGACGCGACGAGGCGCACCAGCAGCGGCGCGCAGAGACCGACGAAACCGATCGGACCGGTCACCGTGACCACGCTCGTCGCCAGCAACACGGCGAGGACCACGATCGCGGCACGGGTGCGGCCCACGTGCACGCCCAGGGACCTGGCCGCGTCGTCCCCCAGCTGGAGCAGGTCGAGGCGCCGGGCCATGAGGATGAGCGCGAGGGCCACCGGGAGCGCGAACAGCAGGACACCCCGAACCGCGCCCACCCCGTTCTGCCCGAGGGAACCAGCCCCCCAGGCGAACAGCCCCTGGGTCTCCCAGGGGAACAACAGCAGCACGGCGGAGGTGATCGAGGACAGGCCCAACGTGATCGCCGAGCCCGCGAGCACCAGCCGCACCGGGGACGCCGCCCCACCACCGGACAGCCCCATCACCACGGCGGCGGCCGCGAGCCCCCCGCAGAAGGCGACGGCGATGCTGGGGACGGCCCCCAGCTGGGCGCCGAGCACCGCGGCGAGGGTGACGGCCAGGTGGGCGCCGGCGTTGACGCCCGTGGTGTCGGGCGCGGCCAGCGGGTTGCGCGCCACCGCCTGCATGCTCGCGCCGGCGATGCCCAGCGCGCAGCCGACCAGCACGGCGGCCAGCAGGCGCGGGACGCGGGAAGCCGTGACGACCGCCGCGGCCGTGTCCAGCGACTCGCCTCCGGTGAGCACGGCCCACAGGTCCGCCACGCTCAGCGCCGCCGTGCCCTGGGTGAGGTGCACGGCGGCCGCCACGGACAGCCAGGCCAGGAGCACGAGGGTGACCAGCAGCGGGAGCCAGGGGCGACGGCGAGTGCCCTCCGCGGGTTCGGCGCTGGTCGGATCGGCTCGCCGGGCCGTCTCCGGTGGAGCGGTCGTCACGACGTGAACTCCTACTGGGTGACGAGCTGGGCGACGAGGTCGTCGCTCCAGGCGGACAGCGACTCGGGGCCGCCGTACGCCCAGACCCCCACGGCCGCGCGGTGGACGTTCCCGTCCTGGACGAAGGGCAGGTTCTCCCACACCGGGTTGCCCGCCATCGCCGTCTCGACCACGTCGTCCTCGTCGTCGTTGCCCCAGTACAGCAGCCTGGTGTCGTCCGGGAGCGCCGTCAGGCCCTCCATGTCGATGTTCGACAGGCCGAAGGCGTCGTCACCCTCGTCCTCCCAGGCCGAGGCCAGCCCCATGCGCTCGGCCACCGCCTGGACGGCGGTGCGCGGGCCGTGCATGCGGATCGTGAGGTTCGCGCCCTCCGCGTACGGGGAGGCCAGGACGACCGGGGTACCGGCGAGACCGGCCTCCTCGATCGCGGCCGCGTTCGCCTCGATCGTCTCGTCCATCTCCGCGATGACCTGCTCGGCGACGTCCTCCTTCCCGAGGAGGGTGGCCACGCTCTGGAAGTCCTCGAGGATGGAGCCGATGGGATCGGAGGCGTTCGACCCGCCGAGGAAGGCGATGGGAGCGATGCGTTCCATCTGCTCCATCGCCCCGTCGGGGATCCCGCCCTCCGGCGCGAGGATCAGGTCCGGCTCCAGCTCGGCGATGGCCTCGACGCTCGGTTCCCGTCGGACGCCCACATCGACGGGGTCACCGGTCAGGGGGACGCTGGCACCCACCCAGCTCTCGTACCCGGCGACGTCGCTGACCCCGACCGGGTCGACGCCGAGGCTGGTGACGACCTCGGTGTGCATCCACTCCAGGGTGACGACCCGGGTCGCCGGCGCCGGGAGCTCCACGGTCTCACCGAGGGCGTCGACGATGCTGACGGCCTGGTCGGACGCTCCCTCGGACGGGTCGGTCGTCGTCGTGGCCGCCTCGTGGGTGGTGCCGCACGCCGCGGTCAGCACGGCGACCGCGGTCAGGGCGAACAGGCTGGGTACTGCTCGTGAGGTTCTCATGGTTCCCTTCGCGCGCGGCGGGGTCTCGCCCCGTCAGCACGGTACGGAGGTGGTGTGGGATCGGGTCAGGACGCGACGGTCCGGCGGACCCGTTGCCGAGGGGAGCGGATGTCCAGCTCGTCGGTCACGGGGTTGACCGACGTGGTGATCTCGATCTCGTAGACCTCGCTGAGCTGGTCGCCGGTCAGCGCCTCGTGGGGTGGTCCGTCCGCGACGACGGAGCCCCGGGACATGACGACGACGCGGTCGGCGACGGCCGCGGCCTGGTTCAGGTCGTGCAGGACCACCCCGACGGCCACCCCGTGCTCGTCGGCGAGTTCGCGCACCAGTTCGAGGACCTCGATCTGGTACCGCAGGTCGAGGTGGTTGGTGGGTTCGTCCAACAACAGCACCCCGGTGTCCTGGGCGAGGGCGCTGGCGAACCACACCCGCTGGACCTGGCCGCCCGAGAGCATGTCGACGTCGGTGTCGGCGAGGTCGGCGATGCCGGTGAGTTCCAGGGCCCGCGCGACAGCGGCCGGCCCCCCGACATCGTTGCCCCGCCAGCCCCGGCGGTGCGGGTGCCGCCCGTACTCGACGGCCTCCCGCACCGTCACCGCCGCCGGGGTCGGCCGGCTCTGCGCCAGCAGGGTGACCCGGCGGGCGAAGTCCCGCGCGGACAGGGCGGCGGCGTCACTGCCGTCCCCGAGCCGCACGTCCCCCGCGCTCAGGGCCTGGAGCCGGGCGAGACCACGCAGGACGGTCGACTTGCCGGACCCGTTGGGACCGACGAGCGCGGTGACCCGTCCGGCGGCGAGCTCGATCGACGCGCCCGACACCACCGGCGAGCCGCCGTAGCCGATCACGAGGGACCGACCGGTCATCGCATCCCGCTGCGCCATCATCACCCGCGCAGCTTAGACAAGGCTTACCTAAGGGAACAAGGGGCTCGGAAGTGACGTCCGCGTCAGCCGTCGACCGGTCGGCGCTCGATGTCAGCGCTCGACCAGGGCGCGTTCGAGGACCGCGCGCACGTGCTCCGGGTCCGCCCGGCCCTCGTCGAGGAGGATCGCGGCGCACAGACCTTCGGCGATCGCCACGAACACCTCCACCGCGCGGGGGTCGGAGGTCCGGAGCCGCGCCAGGTCGGCGACACGCTCGCGCCAGCGGCGCGCCACCGGCCGGAGAGCGGGTCGGCGCGCCGCCAGCGTGGACAGTTCGCGTTCCGCGAGGGCCCGCTCACGCCCCTCCCCGGCCGATGCGGCGACCAGCGCGGCGAAGTCCCGCACCGGGTCGTCGCTGGTGTCCATGATCCGGCGGATGTGATCGGTGTAGGTGTCGGCGACCTCCGTGAGCGCCGCCACCAGCAGGTCGTCGAGAGTGGCGAAGTAGTAGGTGGTGAGGCTCGTCGTGATGCCGGCCTCCTTCGCCACGGCGCGGTGGGTCACACCGGCCGCGCCGTCCCGGCGGACGACGGTCAGGGTCGCCTCGATGATCTGGGCTCGCCGGCGCTGCCCTCGGACCCGCCGCCCGTCCGTGGTCGTGCCCTCGTCACCCACGCCCTACTCCCGACATTCCCGTGGGCGGGTCGTCAGTGCTCCGAACCGCCCGAGGGGCCGATGTGCCGGAGGGCGGTGACGCACAGGACGGTGACCGCCGCGATGGCCACACCCGCAACGATAGCCGCCAGGTTGAGCCCGTCGGTGAAGGCGATCCTCGCCTGCTCGACCACCCGCGTCGTCGTCCCGTCCGCCACGGCCAGCGCTCCGGCCAGGCTGTCACCCACCGCGTCCGCGACCGGCCGGTCCAGCTCGGCGGGCGGGTTGATCCGAGCCCGGTAGACGGCGGTGGCGAGACTCCCGAGGACGGCGACACCCAGTCCGACCCCGAGTTCCTGGACGGTCTCGGACATGGCCGCCGCCGACCCAGACCTGGTGGGGGGCACCGCGCCGACGACGATGTCGGTCCCCAGGGCCGCCATGGCACCCAGTCCGAGGTAGACGAGGGCGAACCCGACCACGACGACCAGCCGCTCCCCGGTCCCGGCCAGGGCGAGGCACAGGTAGCCGACCAGGGACATCGCCAGCGTGGCGGCCATGATCAGGCCCGGCCGGAAGCGCCTGGCCAGCAGCGGGGCACCGATCGCCGCGACGAGCATCGCCAGGGCCGGCGGCCCCATCCAGAGCCCGGCGGCGGCGGGGGAGAGGCCCTCGACGAGCTGGAGGTACTGGGTGACGAGGAACATGACGCCGCCGACGCCGACGAGCCCCACCAGCAGGACGGTCAGCGCGGCGGAGAAGGCCCGGTTGGAGAACAGCGACACGTCGAGCAGCGGGGAGGGCAGCCGCAGCTGCCGGCGGACGAACACGACGGCGGAGACGCCACCGACCAGCACCGCGACGAGGGTCGCGGCGTCGACCCCGTAGGCGGCCCCGTGCTTGATCGCGTAGACGATCGGCAGCATCGCGAGCAGGGACAGCGCGACGCTGGGCAGGTCGAACGCGCCTTCGCGGGGGGCCCGGTACTCGGGCAGCAGCGGCGGAGCCGCGACCAGGACGACCACGGCGATCGGAACGGCGACCAGGAAGGCGGCCCCCCACCAGAAGGTGGCCACCAGGGCTCCGCCGAGCACCGGCCCGGCGGCCATCCCGAGGGCGAACATGGTGGCCCACACCCCGATCGCCACCGCGCGCTGCCTCGGGTCGACGAAGAGGTTGCTGATCAGGGACAGGGTCGAGGGCATGAGGGTCGCGCCCGCCACCCCGAGCAGGGCACGCGCCACGATCAGCGCCTCGGCGGTCGGCGCGAACGCGGCGAACACCGAGACCACCCCGAACGCCGCGATGCCGATCATCAGCAGTCGGCGCCGCCCGATCCGGTCGCCCAGCGTCCCCATCGTGATCAGGAAGCCGGCGATGAGGAAACCGTAGGCGTCCATGATCCACAGCGTCTGGGTGGCGCTCGGCTCGAGTTCCACGGCCAGCCCCGGCAGCACCAGGTACAGGACGGTCACGTCGAGCCCCAGCAGCAGGGTGGGCAACGCCAACAGGGCGAGGCCCCACCACTCCCGAGCGCCGGCCCGGGGCGGGGCGAGTCGGTCCGAGATCCCAGTCATGCGTCCCCCAAGTATTTGGACATAAAGACAACTAGAACCATCGTACAATTACTTCGGCCGCTGTCCACCCCGGCCGCTGTCCACCCCGGCCGCTGTCCACTCCGGGCGGTCCGACCCCGCGCCCCCTCGGACCAGCCACCCCACGACCCCGCAACGCCAGCTTCCGACCACGCGACCCGGAAACAGTCCGACTGGACTACATTCGGTCCATGCGTACGGAAAAACGTCCCGCCCCGCCCGCCAGGCCCGTCCCACCCGCCCCGCCGACGCCACGGACCACACCCGGACCGCACGAGGCCAGGAGCGGCTCGTGACAGCCCTGCTCTGGGCCGGCGCGGGAGCGGCGGTGGCCTTCGTCGTGGTGTTCCTGCTGGACGGCCTGACCAGACCGGGCTACCGCCCTGTCCGACACCCCGTCAGCGCCCTCGCGCTCGGCGACCGGGGCTGGCTCCAGACCACCAACTTCATCGTCTGCGGCCTGCTGATCACCGCCGCCGCGCCCGCCCTGCCCGCGCAGGTGGGCAGCGTCCCCCTCGCCGTCGTGGTCGGCTTCTTCGGTCTCGCCCTGGTGGCCTCCGGCGTGTTCCCGATGGATCCGATGCGCGGTTATCCCCCTGGCACCCCGGAGGGAACGCCCACCGAGGTCAGCCGCCGCCACCAGCTGCACGACCACGCCGGCGCCGCCGTGTTCACCGCGCTGCCCGTCGCCTCCCTCGTCGCCACCTTCGCACTGCCCGGTCCACTCTGGACCTGGTTCTCGGGGGCCGTCACGGTCGCGTTGTTCGGTGGTTTCCACGCCTTCGGCCAGGCCTGGGAGAACGACTCCGCCCGCCTGGGACTCATCCAGAAGCTGGTGATCACCCTGGGCTGGTCCTGGCTGGCCCTGCTGTTCGTCCACGCCGCGACATGAGCGCCGGGGACGCGCGGAGCCGGAAACGGGCTCCCGGCGCGGCCTACGATCCGCGCATGGCAGAACGCCCCGATCCGAACGACCACCCGCCACGCCGTTCCTTCATCGAACGAGCTCGCCGCGCCCAGATCGTCGAGGCGGCCACCCAGGTCGTCGCCGAACTCGGCTACGCCGGCACCTCCCTCGCCCGGATCGCGGAGAAGGCCGAGATCAGCAAGAGCGTCATCACCTACCACTTCGAGAACAAGGACGAGATCCTCCGGCTGGTGGTGTCCCAGTTCTTCGAACGGGGCTGGGAGCGCATGAGCGGCCACGTCGAGGCGGAGAGCACCGCGTCGGGCCAGGTCAGGGCCTGGATCGGCTCACAGCTGGAGTTCTACGCCGAACACCGCGCCGAGTTCCTGGCCATGAGCCAGATCATGGCCAACCACCGCACCCCCGAGGGTTCGCCCGCCTTCGCCGGCGAGCTCACCGAGGAGGTCGACGCGCTCACCGAGATCCTCCAACGAGGACAACGGGACGGCGAGTTCCGCGACTTCGACGCGCGCGGCGTCGCGACCATCATCCTGCGGTGCGCCGACGGCGTGCTCGGTTCGTGGGCGGTCGACGACTCCACCCGCCTGGTGGACCAGATCCCCGCGCTGCTCGACTTCGTCGACCACGCCATCCGGCGGTAGCGCACCGGAGGTCGCCCCGAGTCACGGGGAGCCGCCCAGCCAGCAGGTCGAGCCCCGGGGGCGGGGCAGGGCCACGGCAGGTTCGTGCCTCACCGTGGCCCGCCGCCGGGCACGCGTGCCCGAACACGACATCACCCACCGCGCCGATGGGCCGAGTGCGGAGCGGTGTCGGGACTCCCACCGAGATCACCGCGCGGTGGGAGTCCCCCTCAAGCCGGCCGTCCCCGAGCCTCCAGCAGACCGCGCGGAGTCAGCGGCCCGTGCCTGCCAGGTCGTCGAACTCGCCCGCCTTGCAGCCCTTGATCCAGGCATCCATCTCGGCTGGGGTGAACAACACCGCCCCCGCTTCCGGTTGCTTGCTGTTCCGTACGGCGATCCGGCCATCGCGCAGTGGAGCGACCTCGACGCAGTTGCCTCCTACGTCGCTGAAGCTCGACTTGCGCCAGGCGGCCGTGGGCAGATCACGCATGTGCGGCACCTTTCCGTTGCTGCTGGTCCAGTTCTCGCGGGTGGCGGCCTCCGCCACCAGGTCGAGGCGGTCGGTTTCGAGGCCGATCACCGATCGCTACATTCCGCGCTGGGTCAACTCCGGACCGCATACAGGCTAGGCGTCTTGCCTTGGGACGATGAACGCTGAGAAGGAGGGTTACTCAGTGACGAACCACGAGGTGCTGCCGCTGCTCGGCCAGGTCGCCGACAGCGTGTCCCAGGCGATCGCCCATGCCCGCCCAGAGCTGGCCGGAGCCGATCCACTCGTCCGGCGATCCGAGCACGCCGACTTCCAGTCGAACGCAGCCCTCGCCCTGGCCAAGCGCGCCCGCACCAGGCCCACCGAACTCGCCGACGCGCTCATCGCGGCCGTGGCTGGCGACCGAGGGCCGATCACACGTGTCGACATGTCCGGCCCGGGGTTCCTCAACATCACGGTGCCCGACCAGCTCATCTGGAACCAGCTCGCCGCTCGCCTGGCCAGCCTTCGTCTCGGCGTCGGCACCCCCAATGAGGGCCAGCGGACCGTGATCGACTACTCGGCACCCAACATCGCCAAGGAAATGCACGTCGGGCACCTGCGCACCACGATCATCGGCGACAGCCTCGCGCGTGTCCTCGGCTTCCTCGGAGCGGAAGTCATCCGTCAAAACCATCTCGGCGACTGGGGCACCCAGTTCGGGATGCTCATCCAGTACCTCGACGAGCACCCGGAAGCCACCTGGCACCACGACGAGCTGGAGCCGGGCACCTCCGCCGCCTCCGCGCTCGACGATCTGTACCGCACCGCCCGCGCTCTGTTCGACGCCGACCCGGAATTCGCCGACCGGTCTCGCCGCCGTGTGGTCGCGCTACAGTCCGGCGACCACGACACCGTCACACGCTGGAGGGAGATCGTCGCCGAGTCCGAGAGGGCCTTCCGCGACATCTACGACCGGCTCGGCGTGTTGCTCACGCCCGACGACTCGGTTGGGGAATCGTTCTACAACCACCTGCTCGCCGATGTCGTGACCGAACTGACTGAGGCGGGAATCGCCGTGGGGAGCGAAGGCGCTCTCGTGATCTTCTCCGAGGAGGTCACTGGCCCGGACGGCAACCCCATCCCCCTGATGGTGCGCAAACGCGATGGTGGCTACGGCTACGACACCACGGACCTCGCCACGATCCGCTACCGCATCCACGACCTGAAATCCAACCGCCTGCTCTACGTCACGGACTCCCGGCAGGCCCTGCACTTCCAGCTGATCTTCGAGGCGGCTCGCCGCGCGGGGTGGCTCACCGACAACGTCGAGGCGGCACACGTGCCCTACGGCACCGTCCTCGGCCCCGATGGCCGCCCCTTCAAGACCCGCGCCGGCGGCACGGTCCGCCTGATGGATCTGCTCGACGACTCCGTGGCGCGTGCCCGCGCCGTGGTCCACGAGAAGGACCCCGACCTCCCCGCTGAGGAACTGGACCAGATCGCCGAACAGGCGGGCATCGGAGCGGTCAAGTACGCCGATCTGTCCAATTCGCGGATCAAGGACTACACCTTCGACGTTGACCGCATGGTCTCGTTCAACGGCAACACCGGCGTCTACCTCCAGTACGCGCACACCCGTATCCGTTCGATCCTGCGCAAAGCTGGAGACCCTCACGTCGTGATCGACCCGACCATCGAGCTCCAGCCCGCTGAACGGGCGCTGGCTCTCCAGCTCGACGCCTACGACACGGCCCTCACCGAGGTCGGCGAGACCTTGGAGCCGCACAAGCTCTGCGGATACCTCTACGACCTCGCCCGCGCCTTCACCAGCTTCTACGAAGCCTGCCACGTCCTCAACGCGGAAGAACCTGTTCGCGGCAACCGACTCGCCCTCTGCCAGCTCACGGCACGCACCCTGCGACACGGGCTCAACCTGCTCGGCATCAGTGCCCCGGACCGCATGTGACACCGGCCCGGACGAGGCACTAGCAAATCGCCGGTGGGCTCCTTGATACCGAGGAGCCACCCGGCAGCCACCACCGCTGCGAACGGGCCAGTCATGGCACCGCCCAAGGACGTTCACGCTCCCGGGCCTCCTCCCCCGGGCGGCTCCGCTGCCGGTCCGTAACGCCCGACGAGTTCCGCGCCGATCCTGGCCAACTCGTCCCGGACCGACGCCGGCTCGACCACCTCCACGACAGCACCCCACCCCGCGAGCTGTTCGGCCACCGACACCGCCCGGTGCGCCGAGACCCGCACCCGCACCCGGCCGTCCCCACCCTCGCCCGCCACCTCGCAGTGCCGGCCCCACTGCGCTCGGAACGCGGACAGGTACCGCGCCACGACGAGCACCGTCGCCACGACACCGGACCGCCGCCCTTCCACGTCACGAACCACCTCCCCCCACACCTCCGACAGGTCGAACCCCGGCGGCCGGTGCGCCGCCTCGTCGGTGAGGAGCACGTCGACCACCCGGTCCACCCGGAAGGAGCGCCGCCCCCGCTCCGTCCCGCCAACCAGGTACCAGGTGCCGTCCTTGTCGACGAGCCCCCACGGATCGACCAGCCTCGTCGACTCCGACCGGCCCGAGTAGGTCAGCCGAACCCGTCGCCCGCGCACCACCGCGTCCCGCAGCGTCCCGAGCAGCGGGGGCCGCACCCGTCCGGCCCCGCCCCACGCCACGGGATCGACCAGCAGGGCACCCGAGGCGGCCTCCGCGTCGCCCCGGAACGTCCGGGGCAGCGCGGCCAACAGCTTCCGCATGGCGGAGCGGAGCTCGCTGGTCATCGGAACCCCCGGCCCGGCGAGGAGGAACAACGCGGTCGCCTCTCCCGCCGTCAGCCCGCTCAGATCGGTGCGCGCCCCGCCCACCAGCGACCACCCGCCGTGTCTGCCCGGCTGCGGGTACACGGGAACACCCGCCGAGGACAACGCCTCCAGGTCACGGCGGGCGGTGGACACCGAGACCTCGAGTTCGGCGGCGAGTTCGGCCGCGGTCACCCGGGCCCTGGTCCGCATCAGCATGAGGATCGCGACGAGGCGGTCGGCACGCATCCGCCGAGTCTGCCGGGAAAAGTGGCCAGGAGGTGAGCACTTCTCCTCCTACGGTCGTCCCCGCGATCATCGGAAACGGAAGGCGAACCCATGCTGCGAGGACTGACCACCACCACCTTCTTCGCCGACGACGTCGGCGCCGCCGCGGCCTGGTACGCCAAGCTGTTCGGCATCGATCCCTACTTCGTGCGGCCGGAAGAGGGGCCGCCCGCGTACATCGAGTTCCGCATCGGCGACTACCAGCACGAATTCGGCCTGCTAGCCCGCCACTGGGCTCCACACGCCGCGACCGAACGGCCGGCGGGGGCGGTCGTCCACTGGGCGGTCGACGACCTGCCCGCCGTGCACGACACCCTGCTCGCCATGGGCGCCACCTCCCACGAGGCACCGACCCCGCGTGAGGCGGGGTTCGTCACCGCCTCGGTGGTCGACCCGTTCGGCAACATCCTCGGGATCATGACGAACCCGCACTACCTGGAGGTCCTCGCCAGGAGACCGGAGAGGACGGTGTAACGCGGACCGGTCGGTGGCACGGGGCCGGAGGTGCCGGGACAACGCTCCTCCGCCGCCCCGTCCCACCGGGACTGGTGTCCCACGCGTCGTCCTCAGCGGACGACGGCGGATGCGCCGCACGCTCGGGACGAGGGGACGGGTGCCAACCGGCGCCGGTCGCGCCGCACGGAGCCGGTGCGTGGAGGGGCGACCGCATGACGATCGAACCGGCCCGCCTGCCGCCGGCGATCCGGACGGGCTGGCGTCGTCACCGGCTGGGTCACGCTGGGGCTGGCGAAGGACGGCTCCCGAGGCTGGGGCGGTCCGGCACTGTGCGCCCTGTGGTCGTCCCGGTCGGCTTCGTCGCCCGGGTGCACCGCCCTCGGTGCCCGCTCACCAGGACACGCCGGCACCCGAGGCCGCCACCACCGCGGGCTGAGCACCGCCCACCCCGGACCACCCGCCCTCCACCGACTGGTGGAGGGCCACCCCCACCGGACGGACACCGAGCCCTGCCCGCGTGACCGGTCCCGTCGCACCAGGGCACGCGTCAGGCTTCGACCATGACCATCATCGAGGTGGACAACCTCGTCAAACGCTACGGCGACCACGTGGCGGTGAACGGAGTGAGCTTCACCGTCGACCAGGGCGAGATCTTCGGCATCCTCGGCCCCAACGGCGCCGGCAAGACCACGACCGTCGAGTGCGTCGAGGGCCTGCGCACCCCGGACGGCGGGTCCGTGCGCGTCCACGGCATCGATCCGCACGGGGGCACCGGCGAACTGCCGCACCTGCTGGGCGCGCAGCTCCAGACCAGTGAACTGCCCGACAAGCTCAGGGTCGGCGAGGCGATGGAGCTGTACGCCTCCTTCTACCGCCATCCCGCCGACTGGCGGACGTTGATCGACACCCTGAACCTCACGGACAAGATCGACACCCAGTTCCGGCGGTTGTCCGGCGGGCAGAAGCAGCGGCTGTCCGTCGCGCTGGCGCTGGTCGGCAACCCCAGGGTCGCGGTCCTCGACGAGCTCACCACCGGCCTGGACCCCGTGGCCCGCCGCGACACCTGGGACCTCGTCGAGACCATCCGCGACCAGGGCGTGACCATCCTGATGGTCACCCACTTCATGGAGGAGGCCGAACGGCTCTGCGACCGGCTGGCCATCATCGACGGTGGCCGGGTCGTCGCGATCGACACCCCGGCCGGACTCGTCGCCAGGGTGGACGACCGCAAACGGGTCCGGTTCCGGCCGTCCGCGCCGGTGGACCGGGCCGTCCTCGCCGCCATCCCCGGCGTCACGGCCGTGGAGCGGGCCGGCGGCCAGCTCGTCGTGACCGGAACGGGAAACCTGCTGCTCGCCCTGACCAGCACGCTCGCCCGACAGCGGATCGTCGCGGAGGACCTCCGAGTGGAGCAGACCTCGCTCGACGACGCCTACGTCGCGCTCACCGGCCGCCCCACCAGCTCCTGAGGAGATCCCTTGTCCGCCCTGTACCGGCTCACCGCCACCGAGACCCGGCTGTTCTTCCGGGAACCGATGAGCGTGTTGTTCGCCCTCGCGGTTCCCCCGGCCCTGCTGGTCATCCTCGGCGCGGTCCCCTCGTTCCGCGAACCCATCCCGGACCTCGGAGGGCTGCGGGTCATCGACCTGTACGTGCCCATCATCGTCGCGCTGGGCGTCGCCCTCTTCGCGTTGACCGGCCTGCCCCAACAGTTCGCCTCCTACCGGGAGAAGGGCGTCCTCCGACGGATGCGGACCACGCCCGTGCGCCCCCTCACCATGCTCGGCGCGCAACTGCTGATGTCCGCCGCCCTGTCCGTCGCCACCGTCCTCGTCGTGCTGGCCACCGCCCGCCTCGTGTTCGACGTCGGGCTGCCCCGCCACCTCGCCGCCCACCTCGCCGCGTACCTGCTGACCATCTCCGCGATGTTCGCCGTCGGGCTGCTCGTCGCGTCGCTGGCGCCGAGCGGCAGGAGTGCGGGGGCGATCGGCACGGTGCTGCTGTTCCCGAACATGTTCTTCGCCGGCCTGTGGATTCCCCGCGACTCGATGAACGACGTCCTGCGGACCATCAGCGACCTCACCCCGCTGGGGGCGGCCGTGCAATCATTGCAGGACGCCACCGCCGGCCACTGGCCCCAGGCCACGCACGTGGCGGTGCTGCTGGGGTGGACGCTCGTGGCCGGTGGCCTGGCCGCGCGGTACTTCCGCTGGGAGTGAGTCGTGAGCATCGGGACCGAGCCGCACGGGGACTGGGACCACCGGGTCGGCACCGCATTCGCCGTCCTCCCCTACGTCCTGCTGGCCGTGAGCACCTCGGCCGCGCTGGCGCAACGGGACACCCCCGTCCAGATCCCGGGCGTGCTCGGTGTCACGCTCGCCACCGCGCTCTGGCTGGCCTGCTTCGACGCCAACCCGCGCTGGTGGGAGAACCCCACCCCGGCCAGGGTGCACTACGCGGGGCTGACCGTGTTGGCGGCGGTCCTGGTGGTGCTCGCGCCCTGGTACGGCATCTTCGCCTTCATCGGCTACGTCCACGCGTTCGAACGGTTGGACCGCCACTGGCGGTACCTCGGCGCCGCCACCACGTCGATGATCATGTCCGTCTCGTACCAGGGAGGTGCGCACAACGTCCTGACCGGCGACTGGTGGGAGTGGGCGGTCACCTCCCTGGTCTCGGTGGTCCTGGCCGGGTCCTGCTACTCCCTGTTGGACACGGCCGAAAGACGCGGACGCGAGCGGACACGGGCGCTGGTCGAATCGCACGAGGCCAACGCGCGCCTGGAGGCGGCCCTGGAGGAGAACGCGGACCTGCACGCCCAACTGCTGGCGCGGGCCCGCGAGGCGGGCGTGCTGGACGAGCGGCAGCGGATGGCCCGGGAGATCCACGACACCCTGGCGCAGGGTCTGGCCGGTATCGTCACCCAGCTCCAGGCCGCGGAGCAGACCCTCGACCAGCCCTCGACGGCCGGACGGCACCTGACGAAGGCGATGAGCCTGGCCCGCGAGAGCCTCACCGAGGCCCGCCGGACGGTGCACGCGATGGAACCGGAACTGCTCGCCGACGCCCGGTTACCGGAGGCGATCGCGGCCGTGGTGCACCGGTGGTGCGAGACGCACGACGTCGACGCGGTGCTGACCACCACCGGCGACGCCCGCCCCATGCACACCGACGTCGAGGTCGCGCTGGTGCGGACCGCGCAGGAGGCGTTGGCGAACGTGGCCAAGCACGCGGGGGCGAGTCGGGTCGGACTGACCCTGTCGTACCTCCCGGACCGGGTGCTGTTGGACGTGCGGGACGACGGGGTGGGATTCGACGTGACCTCCCCGCGCGCCAACGGTTCCCCAGGTGGCGGGTTCGGCCTCGCCGGCATGCGGCAGCGGGTGCGGAGGTTGGCGGGACGCCTCGACATCGAGGCGGAGCCCGGGGGTGGCACCGCCATCTCCGCATCCGTTCCCGCGATCCCGGCGACCGGGGGAACCCGGTGATCTCCCTGCTGATCGTCGATGATCATCCCGTGGTGCGGGACGGCCTGCGCGGCATGTTCACCCCCGACCCCCGCTTCGAGGTCCTCGGGGAGGCCGGCGACGGAGCGGAGGCGATCGTCCTGGGCGAACGGCTGCGCCCCGACGTCATCCTCATGGACCTGCGGATGCCGAGGACGGACGGCGTCACGGCCATCACCGAACTCGCCCGGCGGGAGGTTCCCTCCCGAGTTCTCGTGCTCACCACCTACGACAGGGACAGCGACGTGCTGCCCGCGATCCACGCCGGCGCCTCGGGCTACCTGCTCAAGGACGCGCCGAGGGAGGAGTTGTTCCGCGCCGTGGAGGCGGCGGCGCGGGGCGAGGCGGTGCTGGCGCCCAGCGTCGCGACCCGGCTCCTGCGGGAGGTACGCCAACCCGTCCCCGAACCGTTGTCCCCGCGCGAGCTGGAGGTGCTGGAGCTGATCGCCCGGGGCTCGAGCAACCGGGAGGCGGCGAAGCACCTGTTCATCAGCGAGTCGACGGTGAAGACGTACCTCGTCCAGGTGTACGCGAAGCTCGGTGTGCACGACCGGGCCGCGGCGGTGGCCGTGGCCTTCTCCCGCGGCTACCTGTCGCCTCCTCCCTGACCGGGCGGCCACCAGGCCACGGAGGGCCAGGGCGCGCCCTGGCTCGTTCCTCGCCACTCAGGTGGGGACTCCTGACTGGGGTTACTGGCTCGCCGGGCGGCCTCGGCTGGTGGTCCGGACCGCCCCCCGCATCTTGGAAGCCGGGACGTCCGGCGACGGGACCGGGACCCGCGCGGAGTCGTCGGCCTGGTCCCGGGCGATCCACCACGGGAGTGCGCCCGTGCGGGTCACCATTCGCGCACCGGGTGCCGCCGGTCCCCGTGTTCCGTCGACAGCGCGGGCGATGATCGGAGGCGCTCGCTCGCCGGTCCCCGTTCCCGGCGGGAACGGAGCACCCGCGACCGGCCTCTCCCCCGCCGGGGCGAGGCGCGACCGGCGCGCACCCGGCGGGAACTCCATCCCAGCTCCACCGCCGGGCCCTGAGCACGGGCCTGCCAGCGAGCCCGAGACCTGCCGGGAGGCCACGCTCGACCCCGGCTCAGGCCTCCGCCTCCGTCCGGGGCACGCCTTCGAGCCGCCGCCGGGGAAAGGTGACCCCGGTCAGCTCCTCGGACACCGCCCACAGGCGGCGGGCCAGCTCGGTGTCCCGCGCCCGCGCCGAACGACCGACCAGCTTGGGAGCACCGCGTCCCTCCAGGAAACCGCTCGGGCCGGCGTAGGCGCCGCCAGGGACGTCCGCCACGGCCGCGTACAACGTGGGCAGCGCGCCGTCCTCGACGCTCTGCGTGACCAGGTCCGTCACCGCGCGCAGCGCTCGGTCGAGGACCCGCCGCTGGCCGTTGTTCCGGAGCAGGCTGGTCGCGGCGAGACCGGGGTGCGCGGCGGTGGCGAGCACCGGCGATCCGACCTCGGTGAGTCGCCGCTGGAGCTCCGAGGTGAACAGCAGGTTGGCGAGTTTCGACCGCGCGTACGCGGCCATCGCCCGGTAGGGCCTCCGCTCCCAGTTCAGGTCGCCGAAGTCGATCGACCCCACCCGGTGCGCGTTGGAGGAGATCGTGACGACGCGTCCTCTGACGAGCGGCAACAGCAGGTTCGTGAGGGCGAAGTGCCCGAGGTGGTTGACCCCGATCTGGGACTCGAAGCCGTCGGCCGTGCGGGTCATTGGCGGCATCATGATGCCGGCGTTGTTGACGAGGATGTCGACGGGCTCGGTGACCCCGTCCGCGAACGCGCGGACCGAGGCGAGATCGGCGAGGTCGAGCCGGCGGACCTCGACGGTGCCGCTCATCGCGGCGGCGGCCTCCCGGCCCCTGCCCTCGTCGCGGACGGCGAGCACGACCCGGGCGCCGCTGGCGGCGAACACCTGGGCCGCCGCCCGGCCGATCCCGCTGTTCGCCCCCGTGACGACCACGGTCCGGCCGGCCATGGGAGGAACGTCCGACGCACTGAATGTTGTCATGAGCTACAAAGTAGCCACTGGAAACAATGTCGTCAACGGAAACACGGTTCGCTACCCTCGGGGCGTGCCAGCCACGACCCCCGAACGCCCCTACCACCACGGGAACCTCCGCGCCGCCCTGCTCGACGCGGCCGAGCGCTCCCTGGCCGAGCACGGCTCCGACCAGCTGTCCCTCCGTGACCTGGCCAGGGAGGTCGGCGTCAGCCACGCCGCACCCCGCCGGCACTTCCCCGACCGCCAGGCGCTGCTGGACGCGCTCGCCGAAGCGGGGTTCGCCCGCCTCGACGCCGTCCTTCGCACCGCCCTCGCGGCAGCCGGCGACGGCTTCCCGGCACGTCTGCGCGCCGCGGCGACGGCCTACACGCGCTTCGCCACCGAGAACGCCGCACTGCTCGAACTCATGTACACCAGCAAGCACCGACCGGGCGCGCGACGGGTCGTCGACGCGGCGGCCGCACCGTTCACACTGCTCAACAGCCTGATCGTCCAGGGGCAGGACCAGGGCGCGCTGGAGGCGGGGGACCCCGAACGCATCGGCATCGTCCTACTCGCCACCCTCCAGGGACTCGCGACCTTCGCCAACGGCGACATCGTCGAACCGGAACTGCTCGACGACCTCGTGGAAGCCGCCGTCGACCGCTTCCTCCGAGGAACGCGCCCCACTGGGTGAGCCGGGCGTCCCGGCGGCGGCGCATCAGGTCGCGGTGGGCCCGGCGGGAACGTCAGAGACACATGCACCCCCGACCAGGTCGAGACGTGCCCGCCACCGCCTGGTTTCACCACCACCCGGACCGAGGAAGCGCGTTGCTCCGACGGTGCGAGGTCGGAGCGCGGGAAGACCGCCCGACCTGCGTGGCGTGTGCCCGGGTGCCGATCCTGCTCGTCGGATCACGAGGGTGGCTCGGTCGCCTCGGCCGGGGTGGGGAGCCCGTCGCGAACCGCGCGGATGAAGGCGCTGGCGGCGGCGGAACGGTCTCCGTCCGTGACCAGCAGGGTTTCGCGCCGTCGCACGAACGCGGTATCGCGAACACGCACCCACGTCACTCCCCGGGGCACGGTGCCAGCCGCCAGGCCGGGCAGGACGGATACGCCGAGACCGGCGGCGACGAGACCCAGGCGTGTCTGCCAGCTTGGCGTCCCGTAGCCGATGGTGGGATGGGCAAGCGTCGGCCACGCGCCGAACTGCGGTTCGTCCTCCTTGCTCGTACCGACGATCCACACCTGGTCAGCGAGGTCGTGGGTGTCCACCTCGTCCCGCTCGGCGAACGGGTGATCGATGCTGACCGCGACGCCGAGTCCGCTGCCGGTGCGGACCGCCTCGGTGCGCAGGCCGGTGAAGTCGTAGTCGGGCAGCCCGTCCCCGACGGCCACCACCGCGACCTCGATGCGCCTCGCCCGTAGCCTGCGCATCTGAGTGGGGCTGCCGGATTCCCAGAGCCGCACCGTCAACGCCGGGTGAGCCGCGCGTAAGCGTGCGATGGCCTGGGGCAGGAGCGCGGCGGCGGCCGTCGGATAGGCCCCCACGACCAGCCGGCCCGCGATCCGGTCCCGCAGGCCGGCCACCTCCAGTTCGGCCGCCTCCAGGTGCGCGAGGACCTTCCTGGCGTGCCGTAGGAGGATCTCACCGGCCGCGGTGGGTTGGACACCGCGCGCCCGCCGCTCGAACAAAGGGCTTCCCACCGCGCGTTCCGCCGCGCTGACCTGCCGTGACACGGCGGACTGCGTGTAACCCAACGCCTCGGCGGCCGAGGTGAAGGATCCTCGTCGAGCGACTTCCACCACCACGCGCAAGCCAACGAGCGTCACCTCGGACATGTCAGCAAGTATCCGCTCCAGTGGCGGCGGATTCCGCTCATCACCGGGTGCGTTCCTCGTCCGCCGCACGGGAGGAGTCCCGCTGGCTCTCCAACGAAGCGAGTCGTCGCCGCACGGTGGAGGTGACGGCGTCGTAGGCATCCGAGTTCAGCAGCAGCCGCAGGGGCGGGTTACCGGACGTCACGGCCTCGATGATCGCGTGTGCGACGCCCGACTGGCTGCCGACCATGCCGTCGACCTTCGGTGTGGGAAAGTCCGCGGGCCCGCCGCGATAGGGCTCACTGACCGGGACCCGTTCGGCCGCGTCGTAGAAACCCGTCCGGACCATGCCCGGCTCGACGAGGACGGTCCTGATCCCGAACGGCTCGATCTCCTGGGCGAGTGCCTCGAAGTAGCCTTCGACTCCCCACTTGCTGGCATGGTAGATCGCGAATCCTGGAAAGGTGATGTGCCCGCCCATACTCGAAAGCTGGACGAGCACCCCGCCACCCTGGTCACGCAGCAACGGGACGCCTCGGCGCGCGACTTGGATCGAGCCGGTGAGATTGGTGGCGATCACGCGCTCGACCTGTGCGTCGGTGAGATCCTCGCCAGCACCGAAGACGCCGTAACCAGCGTTGGACACGATGACGTCGATACGCTCGTGGTCGGCGAACGCCTCCCCGAGTACCTTCTCGATCCGTGCGGTGTCAGTGACGTCCATCTGCCTCCGCCACAGCCGATCACCATGTTCCTCGACGAGGCCGTCGAGCCGCTCGGGCTCCCGAAGCGTCGCGGCGACCCTGTCTCCGCGCTCCAGGACCTGTTCGGCGAGCTCGCGACCGAGACCGCGAGAAGCCCCCGTGATCAACCACGTGGTCATGCTGGTTCCCTGTTCTCTACTCCGCTTTGTGGTGTCGAGTGGAATCCGGCGCGCGATCGCACCGCGTCCACGCCGCGACGGACTCGCCCGACCTTCCTGACCACCACTCCGGTCAACGAGATCAGCGGCCCCACTCCCGACCCGCTCTTCGCTTCGTTCACGGTGCCCGTATCCCCTACCTGGTGGTCACCACAACCCTGCGGGAGAACAGGAATGACGACAAGCGATACCTTCGCACTGCTGCCATGCGCGGCTCGCATACCGACATTCGGCGGTGGACCCGGGACCGACATGCCCTGACCCACCGACGTCGTCACCGCCCCAGCGCGAACATCATCTCAGCAGCCACGCCGAAACGCCTTGGTGTTCCCACACCGGATACCCGGCTCATATTCGCCCGCGCACCGGTGACGACGACGCGGCAGCCTGACCAGCACACCGACCTGGTCAGCCAGCACGAGCATCGACCGAGGGCGAATCGTCTCCAGATAGGACGCGACACTGTCACGATCACCACCATCCATCGGGAGATTCCCGAAGGGGAGGAATGATTCTTCGCGCGCTCATTCCTGAAAGACGACCGGGAATCAGGACACCCTGCCGACGAGGGCGCGTTTCACCAAGGGGAACATTCGCCGCGCCCCCAAACCGAGCCTCGTGCGAACCCTCGTCCACGCGCACAGGGAGCGGTACGGCCGCCGCCCTCGCCCAACATCCAGCTGAGCAGAGGGCGATCCCTGAGCCGGCCCCACATGCCGCGTCGTCGCTACCCACCCGGCTGCGCGACCTGCTCGGGCGACGGAAGCACGGGCCGCCACGATCGTCTGATCGACGAGGACCTCGCATCGCAGAGCACGAACGCACGGCGCCCGCGGTGCTCACCACCACGCCGTCCAGCCCGACACCCAGAACACCACTAAGCCCGCCTCCAGCGGAGACGGGCCTGCTTCGATAAGCGGAGTCGAGGCGCCAGTAGGCCCTCTATGGTGGAGCTGAGGGGAATCGAACCCCTGACCTTCTCGATGCGAACGAGACGCGCTACCAACTGCGCTACAGCCCCATGTTCCGTTGTGCGTCGAAAGCATAGCAGCGCCCGGACGAGGGGGGTGCACCCACCCCCACCCAGCCGGGCGCCGCGCTCACTCCCCGACCGCTCGGCGGTAGTAGGGGTGGTGCGGTACGTCTAACTCGTCGAAGGCGGGGTCGTCGTCGTCCAACTCGACGGCGAAGGCGCCGTGGTGGTTGGGACGCTGCGTGGCGCCGGGGACGTAGCCGGCGACGGAGCCACCCGTCCGCTGTCCGCCCGCGCCCTGGCTCACGCCGCCGACCGGCCGCACGTGGCTGTGGCCCTCGGCGGCACGCCGCTCGGCCTCGGCGATGCGGGCCGCCCGCCGCTGGCGCACGGCCTCCTCGATCCGCACCTGCCTGCGCAGGTAGACGAGGTAGCCGAGCAGCCCGAGGTCGACCGCGCCGTGCGCCCACCAGAGCATGGGCATCGCCGCGAAACCGGCCACCAGGGCGAGCACGACCGCCAGGGTGATCAGCGCCAGCACCACTCGCTGGCGGAACGCGTACTTCGCCTTGGCGACCCTGGCCGCCGCCTCCGGGTCGAAACCCCCCCGCCCCGGTCGGTACCGCCGGCCGGCGCGGACGTCGTCGCCGTTGAGCGACCGCCACTGATCCTCGTCGTTCCCGGGCTCCCCGCCGCCCTCGTCGTCGAGATCGGTGTCCTCGTCCCGCTCCTTCTCCGGCACGCTGAGTTCCTCCTCGAACTCATTCCTGGCGGCGGGCACGGCATCGGCGCTCCGGCCTCGCCGCACCACCCTGGCCGCCAGCTCCGAATCAGCGGTACGCGAGACCTCCCGACGACGTCGCGCGATCATGGGCACGAGCACGACGAGCCACGCAACCGCCAGCCCAACGAATATCAGAGAACTCAACGTGCCTCGCCACCTCCCCCTAGCCACGAACAGCACGCTCCTGCGTTCGTCACGCTAGCCACACCAGTCACACCTACGTCGGAGGCGCGCCGGAATCTCCACGTTCCGCAAGTGTGGGGTTGATCGCCCTGGAGATCATCCACCAGGATCGACAGCAATCGTCGGTGCGCCTTGTCGCTCAGTGACCCATCGAGTGGGTTCCTGCCGCCTCCCGGCGGGGCCTGACTCTGTTGTGGCTGGTCACCGAACCCCTCGCACCGCGCCGCTCGCATCCCGGACTTCTGCCGCGTCGCGTTCGACGACTACCGAGCGCGACCACTCAGCCACGTAATGATCATCGATGGGTGGCGTCTCCGTCAACGGTGAACGTCTTTCGGGTCTGCGGGCGGCGCACCCGGAACGTAGCCAAGATCACGCCAGCCTGGCGCGTCCCTGGGTGACCAGCGCGTGCACCGCGCCCCGGGGCAGGTCCTCGACCGTCACCGCCAGGCACAGGTGGTCGTGCCAACCGCCCTCGACGTTGAGGTACCGGCGGTACAGGCCCTCCCTGCGGAAGCCGACCTTCTCCAGCACCCGGAGGCTGGGCCCGTTGTCCGGGCGAACGGTCGCCTCCAGCCGGTGCAGCCCGGCGGCGTGGAAGGCGTGGTCGACGGCCAGGGCCACCGCGGCACTCGCCACTCCACCACCCACCCGGGTGCTCGCCACCCAGTAGCCCACCCACGCCGAGCACAGCGCCCCTCGGATCACGTTGCCGATGGTCAACTGGCCGACGAACTCGCCGTTCACCGCGATCACGAAGGGCAGCGCGGTGCCCTGCCGCCCCATCCGCCGCAGCGCCCCGTACTGGCTGGGCCAGGCGAGGACCCCGTTGCGCTCCTCCCAGCGTTCGGGGGAACTGGGTTCCCACCGTTCCAGGTGGCCTCGGTCACGAAGCCGGATCGAGCTCCACGCCCCGCCGTCCCGGAGCCGGGGCGGGCGCAGTTCCACCGCCCCGGCGGGCACGATCACCGGGCCGAGCCTCTCCGGCCAGCCCGGGTGCCTGCTGAACTGGGTCGCGCTCAGCGGAGCCCTCCTGGCCTCCGTGCCACCACGCCAGTCACCACCGGGTCCTCCCTCAGCCGCGCTGGGCCAGGAAGCTGACGTGCACGTCCTGGTCCACGCCCAGTTCGGTCACGTCCTCGTCGACGAGGATGAGGCAGTTGGCCTCGGCCAGCGAGGCCAACAGGTGTGATCCACCGGCCCCCAGGGGTTGCACCAGGTACTCCTGGCTGGTGCCGTCCCGGAGCAGCTGCCCTCGGAGGAAGCCGCGCCGGCCCTTGGTGGAGGCGATCGGCGCGAGCAGCCGGGCCGTCACCACCCGGCGGTGCGGGTTGTTCTTGCCCAGGGCCGTCCGGATCAACGGGCGGACGAAGATCTCGAAGACGACGAGCGCGCTGACCGGGTTCCCCGGCAGGAGGAAGGTCGGGACCTTGTCGGGACCGAGCCGCCCGAACCCCTGGGTGGAGCCGGGGTGCATGGTGACCCTGGACTCGTCGATCTCCCCGAGGTCGGCGAGGGCGGCCCGCACCTGGTGCCCGGTGTTCCCGCCGACGCCCCCGGCGATGACGACCAGCTCGGAGAGCAGCAGCCGTCCCTCGACGACCTCGTGCAACCGTCTGGGGTCGGTGCTGACGATGCCCACCCTCGTCACCTCGGCACCGGCGTCCCTGGCCGCGGCGGCGAGGGCGTAGGAGTTGACGTCGTAGACCTGGCCGCCGCCGGGGTTCCGGTCGATGTCGACCAGTTCCTCACCGACGGAGATGATCGACACCCGGGGACGGGGGTGCACCAGCACCTTGCCGCGTCCGACCGCCGCCAGCAGGCCCACCTGGGCGGCCCCGATGACCGCCCCGCGACGGACCGCGACGTCACCGGCCTGGACGTCCTCCCCGGCCCGGCGGACGAAGGCACCCGAGGGCACCGGTTGCCGCACGGTCACCTTCGCCGGGTTCTCGTCGGTGTAGCCCACGGGCACCACCGCGTCGGCCAGGGTGGGCAGGGGAGCTCCGGTGCCGACGCGGACCGTCTGCCCCGGTTGCAGGCGGCGCGGCTGCCGCGACCCGGCGTCGATCTCGCCGATCACCGGCATCAACAGGGACTCCTCCGCGGCGGCCTGCACGTCGACGCTGCGCACCGCGTAGCCGTCCACCGCCGCCTGGTCGAAGCCGGGCAACGCCCGCTCGGCCACGACGTCCTCCGCGCAGAGCAGCCCCTGGGCCTCGGAGATCGCCACCCGCACCGGGGAGGGTCGGACCGCGGCGGCGAGTACCTTCGCAAGCTGCTCGTCTACCGACCTCATCGCCACGAACTCACCGCCACCGTCGTTCAAACGTGACGCGGTCAGTTGGACCGCGTTCCCCCTTCGATCGTGCCCGCGGGATCGGCCACCACGTGACGGAGCCATTCCCGCAGCTCGGGGCCATACTCCGGGTTGGAGAGCGCGAAGTCCACCGCGGCACGCAGGAACCCGCCAGGATTTCCCAGGTCATGGCGTCCGCCACGGTGCACGACGACATGGACCGGATGGCCCTCCGAGATCAACAACGCTACCGCGTCGGTCAGCTGCAGCTCGCCACCGGCACCGGGGGTGATGCGGTCGAGCGCGTCGAAGATGGCCCGGTCGAGCAGGTAGCGCCCGGCTGCCGCGTAGGTCGACGGCGCGTCCTCGGGGGCGGGCTTCTCGACCATCCCGTGCACCCGCAGCACGTCCTCCACACCGGTGTCCTCGACCTCGAACACCCCGTAGGCGGAGATCTGCTCCCGGGGGATGTCGAAGGCGCAGAGCACGCTCCCGCCGAAGCGCTCGCGCACCTCGGCCATCCGGGACAGGACCCCGGTCGGCAGGACGAGGTCGTCGGGCAGCAGCACCGCCACGGCCTCGTCCGAGTCGTTCAGGTTGGGCCTGGCGCAGGCGACGGCGTGCCCGAGCCCGAGGGCCTGCTCCTGGATGGCGACCTCCGCCCTGATCAGCTGGGGCGCCCGGCGCACCTTCTCCACCAGGGCGGTCTTGCCCCGTTCCTCCAGCGTCCGCTCCAGCTCGGGGCGTGGCTCGAAGTGGCGCGCCACCGACGACTTCTCGGGCGAGGTCACGATCACGAGTCGTTCCGCGCCCGCCTCCGCGGCCTCGCCCGCGACGAGTTCGATGGCGGGGGTGTCCACCACCGGCAACAGCTCTTTCGGCACGGACTTGGTCGTCGGCAGGAAACGGGTACCCAGTCCGGCGGCAGGGACGATGGCAGTCTGGAACGCGCTCGTCGGGCTCATACCCGGAGAGCCTAGCCATCCGAGGCGCGCCTCGACTGCGCACGTAACGTGACGCACTGTGACCCGGGCGGATGATGTGCCACCTGAAGGAACCAGTTCGGCCAAGCGGACCTGGCGACGACGGCTACTGGCCGCCCGGCGGGCGGTCCCGCCGGAGCAACGACGGGCGGAGGCGGAGAGGATCACGGCCGTCATCAGTGAGGTGGCCCGCGACAGGGCGGGGACCACGGTCGCGGCCCACGTGCCCTTCGGCACCGAGCCGGGGTCGCTCCACCTGGTGGACGCCCTGCGCGAGGGCGGCTGCCGGGTGCTGCTGCCGGTGGTGGTCGAACCGGACGGTCCGATGCGGTGGGCCGAGTACGGTGGGGAGGCGATGCTGCGCCCGGGCAACCTCGGCGTGCTGGAACCCTCGGGGCCGCTCCTGGCCCCGGAGGCGCTGTCCGAGGCCACGGCGATCCTGGTGCCGGCACTGGCCGTGGACCGGGCCGGGGTGCGGCTGGGGCGCGGCGGCGGTTGTTACGACCGCTCACTCCCGTTGGCCGCTCCGTCGGCGTTGACGGCGGCCGTGGTCCGGGACGCCGAACTCGTGGACCAGCTGCCCCACGGCCCGCACGACGCCCTGCTGACCAGCGTCATCACTCCCGGACGCGGGTTGCTCCACCTCCCCCGGTGACCAGCCGAGGGCCGGGGGGTGTTTGCGCGGAGGCACGACCTTGGCGCATTATCTGTATTGGCACTGTCCCCAGGCGAGTGCCAAATTGATGCTCACGGAGGATACGAACCGTGCCCACCTACCAGTACGCCTGCACCGCGTGTGACCACCGGTTCGAGCAGGTGCAGAGCTTCACCGACCAAGCACTGACGGCGTGCCCGGAGTGCCAGGGCAAGCTGCGCAAGCTCTTCTCCTCGGTGGGGGTCGTGTTCAAGGGGAGCGGTTTCTACCGCACCGACAGCAGGAGCTCCGGCGGCGGGACCGCCGCGAAGAGTTCCTCCTCGTCGAGTGAGGGTGCGACGAAGTCGGGCGACTCCGGTTCCTCCTCGAACTCCTCGTCCTCCTCGAACTCGTCCTCGTCGGACTCCGGCAAGAGCACGGCGTCGAGCGGGTCCAGCAAGGCCGCCAGCACGTCCTGACGGGCACCGGGCTCGGGGACGCTCACCGGCGGTTGTCCCCACCCCGCAGGTTGTCCACAGCTGGCTCCGCTGTCTCCGCCCCCATCGACGCCTTCCTCGTAATCTCGGCCGCGACCAGCGGGTACGAGCGAGAGGAACAGTGACATGCGCGGCGGGACGGGACGTGGGGCCAGCTCTCTCTCCTCCTCGGTCTGGCGACGCTGCCGGGCCGCGCTCCCGCCGTGGTCCGGCCCGCCACGCGCCGTCACCCTGCTCCGGCTCGCCGTGGCCGCCGCGCTGGCCGTGGTGGGCCTCGTGCTCCTCCCCGGGCACGACGTGCCGCATCGCGAGGGGCGAGCCGACACCGTGACCACGCTCGTGGCGGCGACGGACCTCGCTCCTGGCACGCCCGTCGACGTGAGCGCCGTGCGCGGCGCCCAGTTGCCGCCCGAGGCGGTCCCGGCCGCCGCGTTGACCGCGCCGGACCAGGCGGCCGGCCGGTTTCCCCTCGTCCCCGTCCAGGCGGGAGAGGTCCTCACCGAGGCGCGGTTCACGGTGGCCGGGCGTCCCGGCCACATCGCGGTACCCGTCCGCCCGCACGACCCGGCGGTGGTGGACCTCGTCCGCCCCGGAGCCCGGGTGGATCTGGTCTCACTGGATCCGGGTGGGGCTGGACATGTCCTGGCCACGGATGTCACGGTCGTCTCGGTCGTCGACGCCGACGGCGCGGCCACCCAGGGCTCGTTCGTCGTGGTGGCCCTTCCCGAGACGCTCGGCCACCAGGTCGCGGCGGCGACGCTCAGGACGCAGATTACGATCACGCTGCGCTGATCATCCGCTCCCCTGCGTGGTCAAGGGTTGACCCCGTTCGGTGCGCGGGCGATGTTCCCGCCGCGCGCCAGTTGGGCGCGGGATCGGCCTCCCGTCGTGAGCCACCGGACACGACGACACCACCAGAACGAAGGAGGGCCCGTGCTCAAGGGCTTCAAGGACTTCCTGATGCGCGGCAACGTCGTGGAACTCGCGGTCGCCGTGGTCATCGGCTCCGCCTTCACGGCGATCGTGACGGCCGTCACCGAGAACCTGATCCAGCCGATCCTCGACGCGGTCGGCCCGGCGGACGTGGGGAATCTCGGGATCAGGATCGGCACCTCGCCGGACGGCACGCCCATCACCGTCGACTTCGGCGGGGTGATCACGGCCGGCATCAACTTCCTCATGGTCGCGGCCGTCGTCTACTTCATCTTCGTGCTGCCGATGAACAAGCTCCAGGAACGCCGGCAACGCGGCGAGGAGCCGGCCGCGGCGACCCCGACCGAGCTGGAACTGCTGACCGAGATCCGGGACCTGCTGCGCGAGCAGCGGCGCACCGCCGAGGAGGGCGCGGTCCTCGAACGGGACCGGGGCTGACACCGACGCGACCGGGGCCGGTGCGCACGGCGGGAGTCCGTGGACGGCACGCCGGCTCGGAGCGGCACGGCGGGTGTCCCCGCCGGTGCGGGGGTCGCGTGTCACCCGCCGTCGTGGTGGGGTGGCCGGTTCTCCCGGTACCAGTCCTCCGCCGACCGCTCCTGCCAGTAGCGCTCCTGGTCGTCCCGTTCGTCGGACGTCGTGTCGGGGAGGAGTTCTCCGACGACGTCCGCCGGCCTGGTCACCCGCCGCCGACCACGTTCGGGCCTGTCCCGCTCTGCCATGCACGCAGTATCCGTCGGGGCCGCCCCGGTGGGGAAACGACCCCGGGAGCACATGCCCACGGCGGTCCGCTCCGTAGCCGCCGACCGGCGGCACGCTCGGCCATCCCCCGGTTGCCGCGCCGGGCGGCCCTCGCACCGCGTCCGGCGTTCCCGTCCGGGCGCCCTCACCCGCTCGAGCGGCTCACGCGGATCAGCGCTCGGTTGCGGGATGATGAGTGGGTGGGCCGCGCCGCCGCGCGCGTCCCGTCATCTGAGTGTGAGAGGGAGTCATCGATGAACGGTTTCCTGGACAAGGCCAAGGAACTGGCTCAGCAGGCCAGGGAGAAGGCCGCCCAGGGAGTGGACGCCGCCGCGTCCAAGGTCGACGAGATGACCGGGGGGAAGTACACGGAGCACATCGAGAACGTGAGCAACAAGGTCGAGAACGCGCTCGACCCCAACGCGGGCGACGAGGGCCAGAACAAGGACGGGCGAGCCTGACCCGACCTCAGCGCCACGACGCGCGCGGGCCCGCAACGGGCCTCCGCGGTGATGGTGACCCGTGCCCGGCCGGGCGGGGACGGTGATCGTTCCACCGCTGATCGGCGCGCGAGGCCGGGAGCGGGAAGGTCCCGACGTCTGACCGATTCGACACCGCGCCCACCGCCCGGTCAGGTGCGGACGGGCGCGGGAAGCGGGGAGGGGCCGGCCCCGTCAGCGGCCGGCCCCTCCCTCCTCGTTCCGGTCCCCTCGGTCCCTCGTCCTCGTTCCCGTCGAACCGCGTCAGGGCTGGGACGTCCCCGTCGTGATCATGGGGTGTCGAGGCTGGACAGCTCCTCGATCACGTGGGTGACCAGTGGCGTCAACGTGGCCATCCCGTCCCGCACGGCGGCCCGCGAACCGGCCAGGTTCACCACCAGCGTGCTCCCCGAGACACCGACCAGGCCCCGGGAGATGCCGGCGTCCACCGCGCCGGCGGCCAGCCCGGAGGCGCGCAGGGCCTCCGCGATGCCCGGGATCGGCCGGTCGAGGACCCCGAGGGTGGCGTCCGGGGTGACGTCACGGGGGGACACCCCGGTCCCTCCCACCGTCACGACGACGTCCACCCCACCGATCACCGCCGTGTTCAGCGCGTTGCGGATGTCCACGACCTCACCGGCCACGGCCACCGTGCCGTCCACGATGAAACCGGCCTCCTCCAGGAGTTCGGTGACCAACGGGCCGATGGAGTCCCCGTGCTCCCCCTGTGCCACCCGGTCGTCGACGATCACGACGAGGGCTCGTCCCAAGCGCTGCGGGCTACGTTCCATGCGAGTCACCGTAGTGGGCGTGACCGGATCGAAGACCCTGGTGTCCACGATGTCGGTCGCCCAGATCTGGTCGTTCACCATCAACTACCACTCTCCGTAACCCAACGTGGGCAAGTCGCCCGAATCTCCGTCAACCCTCCCCCGAGAGTGAACAGATCTTCCCCGTGGCCCGGCCACGGGCACCGCTCTCACCCCACGGTCTCACTGCCCAGGGTGACCTGGATCTCCCGCTCGTCGCCGCCGCCCTGGTTCCGAACGGTCAGGGTCACCGTCGCACCCGGCTCCTCCGAGCGGACGGCCGCGATCAACGCGTCGCTGCTCTGGATCACCCGGTCGTTCAGCTTGGTGACCACGTCACCCTCCTCGACGCCGGCCTCGGCGGCGGCGCCGCCGGGGATGACCTGCGCCACGTCGGCCCCGTTCTGCCGGGAATCGACCGCCAGTTGCACCCCGAGGACTGCCCGGGTCGCCACGCCGTTCTCCCGGAGCTCGTCGGCGATCCGCCGGGCCTGGTCGATCGGGATCGCGAAGCCCAGTCCCACCGATCCCGCCTGACCGGTGCCCGCGCCGGGGCTGTAGATGGCGGAGTTGATGCCGATGACCCGTCCCTCCATGTCGACCAGGGGCCCACCCGAGTTCCCCGGGTTGATGGCCGCGTCGGTCTGGATGGCGTCGAGGACGGTGGCCTCCGTGCCCTGCTCGCCGCCCGCCCGCACCGGGCGGTCGAGGGAACTGATGATGCCGCTGGTCACCGTGCCGGTGAGCCCGAACGGGGAACCGATCGCGACGGCGTCCTGCCCGACGGAGAGGTCGTCGGAACGGCCGAGTTCGGCGGGGGTCAGGTCGGAGACGCCGCTGGCCTTGACGACGGCCAGGTCGGACGAGGGGTCGCGGCCGATGATCTCGGCTGGCGCCGTGGTGCCGTCCGCGAACGCCACGACGATCTGCCCGCCCTGGACCGCCGGTTCGACCACGTGGTTGTTGGTGAGGATCAGGCCGTCGGAACTCAGGACCACGCCGGATCCCTCACCCGCTCCGCTCTGTCCCCGCACCTGGAGTTGGGTGACGCTGGGCAGCACCTTCTCCGCCACCTGCTGCACGGACCCCTCCGGGGCGTTGCTGGCGTTGCGGGCGGGCGGCTGCTGGTCGAGCGCGCTCACCGAGGAGCCCCCGCCGGCCCGTTCGCTGACGATCCACCCGGTCACGCCGCCACCGACGGCGCCGGCCAGCAGGGCCAGCGCGGCGACCCCCGCCACCAGCCGCCCGGTTCCCTTCCCGCGCCCGGCGGCCGCCGGGCGGTGGTGTTCCGGGTTGTTCCCGAAGCCGTGCTCCGGCACGGGCTGGAACGGACCGGGCTGGCCGCTGCCGCCGTGCGCACCGGAGCTCGCCCCGTACTGGCTGCCCGGGTACTGGTACTGGCCGCCGTGGTGCTGGGCCGAGGACGAGTAGGGCAGCCCGTAGGGCGTGTAGCGCTGGGGGGTCGGTGACTCCTGCTGGCCGCCCGGCCGTTGGTGGCCGTGTCCGGAGGTGTCCTCCCCGTGACGCGGTGGGGCGGGCTCCCAACCGTGCTGTCGAGATCCCCCGTTCGTCCCGCTCTCGGCGGCCGGCGGACCGCCCAGGCCAGCGGTTCCTGGCGCTGACGCCTGCTCGTCCGGACGGTCGTCCGGGCCTCGACCCGAGGGCTGGTGCCCCGCGGCGTCCTCGCTCGGGCTGGGCCGCGACGTGCGATCTGCCTCTCCCCCAGATCCCGCACCCGACGCGGGGTCCGGGGAACGGTCGGGATCGTTCTCCGGCTTCGAGGTCTCATCGCTCATGGGACAACTGTGCACCGTCCGGCTGAGAGGGGCCTGAGATCCTCCTTGGTTTCCGCACAGAGCGTGTCGGGACCGTGGCGGCACCCACCCGCGTCGAGGCGTGACCGGCGGTCCCAGCCCGGGCCGGGGAGGGCCGGGCGCCCGCGTCGGAGAACCTCAGCCGAGCTCACGCAGCCGCTGGGCCACCCGCTCCGGCAGCACGTCACCGATCCACACCGCCATCCCGGACTCCGACCCCGCCAGGTACTTGAGCCGGTCCGGGCCGCGCAGCACGGAGAAGACCTCCAACCTCAACCAGGACCGTTCCCGGTCGGCCCGCACGGGGGCCTGGTGCCAGCCCGCCACGTACGGCAACGGCTGGTCGTGCAACCGGTCGAGGCGTCCGAGCAGGTCGAGGTAGAGCGGAACGAAGGCGTCCCGCTCGTCCGAGGTGAGCGCCGGCAGGTCGGCCACCTGCCGGCGGGGCACCAGCTGGACCTCGACCGGCCACCGTGCCGCCGCGGGGACGAACGCCGTCCAGTGCTCGTTCTCGGCGACGACCCGCGTTCCGGCGGCCCGTTCCGCGTCGAGCACGTCGCCCAGCAGCGGACGACCGTGGGACGCGTGGTGCCGTTCCGCCTGGGCCTGGAGGCGGGCGGTCCTGGGGGTGACGAAGGGGTACCCGTAGATCTGACCGTGCGGGTGGTGGAGGGTCACCCCGATCTGCTCGCCCCGGTTCTCGAAGCAGAACACCTCCTCGACCCCGGGCGTCGCGGCCAGCGCCGCCGTCCGATCGGCCCAGGCGTCCACGACGGTGCGGGCACGGGCCGGGGTCAGCTGGGCGAAGGACGTGTCGTGGTCGGAGGTGAAGCAGACGACCTCGCAGCGGCCAACGGCTGGGCGGCTCGGCACCAGGCTGCCGCCGTCGACGCCGGCGAGCACGGTCGCGGCCCGCTCGTCTCCCACGGGCACGGGAACGCCGGGGGGAGTCCCGAAGGACGGGAACCGGTTCTGGAAGACGACGACGTCGTAGTCCGCCTCCGGGATCTCCGTGGGGCGGTCGGCGGTGGAGGGGCACAGCGGGCAGAGATCCGCCGGCGGCTTGTAGGTGCGCGACTGGCGGTGGGCGGCGATCGCCACCCACTCGCCGCTGAGCGGATCGCGGCGCATCTCGGAGGCCGGCTGGTAGGGGGGCAGGTCACGGGTGTCGGACGCGCCACGCGTTGGCGCCGCCGGATCGGCGTCGAAGTAGATGATCTCCCGGCCGTCGGCCAGCTGGGCGACTGTTCGCCGCACTCCGGTTCCTCCCCCGTTCGCACACGACCATGAGCGGCCCCGATCCTATGGCCGGCCCATGCCGAACCAGCCGGAACTCGGGTCCGATAGTGGCCAGTCCCGCCGGTCCCACTGCCCCCACCGCCGCCCCACCGAGACGTCGCGGAGCGCTTCCGAGCCGCTCCCGAGGAGGAGGGGGAGACGACCAGGACGTCCCCCACGCAGCCCCCACCCTCTCCGGGGGAGCGGCCCCTGTGCCAGCCTACTCAGCTGTTCCGCGCTGTTTCCACTGGTCACGGTCGCGCTGTTGATAACCCGAGCCTGTGAGCGGCGCGGGCGGCACCCGGCTGGAGCAGCGCGGGCGACCGGAGCGACGCGGACGGCACCCGGTGCGGGCGGCACCCGGCTGGAGCAGCGCGGGTCGGGGCGGCACCCGGGTCGACGTCACACACCCGCCCGGCCGGGCAGCCGCAGCGTCAGCAGGGCGCCGCCCGTGTCGGCGCGCCCGGCGCGGACCGTCCCCCCGTGGCGCTCGGCGGCCTGGCTCACGATCGCCAGTCCGAGCCCGGACCCGGGAAGGGTCCTGGCCTCCGGGGACCGGTAGAACCGTTCGAAGACGTGGGGCAGGTCGGCGGGAGCGATGCCCGGTCCGGAGTCGGCGACCTCCACCCTGATGGTGGTGTCGTTCTCCGGGGTCATGGTCAGCAGCACGGTGCCCTCCGGGGGACTCCACTTCGCGGCGTTGTCCAGCAGGTTGAGCACCGCGCGTTCCAGGGCGTTGGCATCACCCAGCAGGGTCCACGGGTGCGGGCGTACCTCGAAGGCGATGCCGGGTGCCCGCCGTCGCGCCCGGTCGAGGGCGCGTTCGACGACGTCGACCAGCTCAACCGGCTCGTGCACCACCTGCGGCGCGTCCTCCCTCGCGAGTTCCACGAGGTCCCCCACCAGGTTGGACAGTTCGTTGATCTGCGCCCGGACGTCCTCGTAGATCTCCATCCTGTCCTGCGGGGACAGCTGGGGGGCGTCGGGCTTGCTGGAGGCGACCAGCAGTTCGAGGTTGGTGCGCAGCGAGGTCAGCGGCGTGCGCAGCTCGTGCCCGGCGTCGGCCACCAGGCGGCGTTGCCGCTCCTGGGACTCCGCGACCGCCCCGAGCATCGTGTTGAAGCTCATCGTCATCCGGGCCAACTCGTCGTCGCCGGACACCACGATGGGTCTGAGGTCACCTGTCGTCGCGACCCGTTCCGTGGCGGCGGTCAGCCGTTCCACCGGTTTCAGCGCCGCCCTGGCCACCGCCGTTCCCGCGATCGCCGCGACGACGATGCCCGCGCCGCCGACGACGGCCAGCACCACCGAGAGCAGCCCCAGGGTTCCTCGGATCGAGTCGAGCGGCTGGGCGACGACCAGGGCCGCCCCGGTGCCGATGGGCAGGGCGATGACCCTGGTGTCGGTGGCGGTGTCGGTGCGCAGCGAACGGGGGAGCTCTCCCCGGGCCACCGCCAGCTCGGCCCGACCCGTCGCCGGGGCCCGCGTACCGGCGGAGAGCACCTCGCCGCTGGCGTACACCAGCCCCAGTTGCACGTCGGAGGCCACCAGCACGACGGCCGGGGCGGACCGCAGCTGGGACGCCGCCATCGACTCGCCCACGGCCTGCGTCGCCCGCTGGGTCAGGCTCCGGTCGAGTTCGTCGTAGAGGCTCTTGTGCACGGCCAGGTAGGCGCCGAGGGAGACCAGCGCGACGGCCGCCCCGACGCAGATGGCCGCGAGCATGCTGACCCGCGTCCGGAGGGCCATCCGCTGGTGCCAGTCGTTCCAGCGTTCGATCCCCACGGTGCGCTGGGGTGGTCGGTGGGCGTCGGTCACGGAGGTGTCTCCCGCAGCACGTAGCCGACCCCCCGAACGGTGTGGATGAGGCGGGGTTCACCACCCGCCTCGGTCTTGCGCCGCAGGTAGCCCACGTACACCTCCAACGCGTTCCCGGAGGTCGGGAAGTCATAGCCCCACACCTCCTCGAGGATGCGCGTCCTGGTCAGCACGCGCCGGGGGTGGGCGATGAACAGTTCCAGCAACGCGAACTCGGTGCGGGTCAGGCTGATGCGCCGTTCGCCTCGCCGGACCTCCCGCGTACCGGTGTCGAGTTCGAGGTCCGCGAAGCTCAGCACGTCGACCTCGTCCTCGGCCGGGTTCGCCGGACCTCTTCTCCGCAGGAGGGCGCGCAGCCGCGCGAGGAGCTCCTCCAGGGCGAAGGGCTTGGGGAGGTAGTCGTCCGCGCCGGCGTCCAACCCCGCGACCCGGTCGGAGACGGCGTCCCGCGCCGTCAGCACCAGGATGGGCAGGTCGTCACCCACCCCGCGGAGGCGCCGGCACACCTCCAGCCCGTCCAACCTCGGCATCATCACGTCGAGGACCATCGCATCCGGGCGCGCGTCCGGGGCCAGCCCCATGACCGCGGCCAGCGCCTGCTGCCCGTCGGCGGCCAGTTCCACCTGGTAGCCGTTGAACCGCAACGACCTCCGCAACGACTCTCGTACGGCCCGGTCGTCGTCGACTACGAGGATGCGCATGAAGGCAGTGTTACCTTTCGCCCTGAGAGCGAGCTGAGAATCGTCGGTCGTGGCGACCGGACCACCGCCCGGCCGCGCCATCCCGCGGCGACGACGACGTCGAGCCGGGGGTACGGCAGGCCCCTACTCCCGGTCCCGGCGGGGCGCACGGACCGTAACAGCACGATTCGGGTACCCAGGCGGGGTCCGGCCGCCGCCGGGCACGCCCGAGCGGGAAATGGCGCTCGGGAAAAGTGGGGTCGTGGGCGGTGCGTCGATAATCGGCGGGCCGGAAACAGCGGTCGACGGCGGCAGTTCCGGAGCGGGACAAACAGTTACGCAGCGTTCCGACCAAGGGCCACCACTACGCAGCGTCGCTCAGGCAATAAGGCGCGCCATTCAGTTGCCCACTGGAGGCAACACCACCCTTCAGTGACGGAGCAGCGAGGCCGTATGCTGCGCGGACACTGGTATGGGTGAACTTGTGGGCGCCGGACCACAACATGCTGGCACCTGTTCTTGGGCTACGCGAGTAGCCTGTCGACAACACCTGTGGGTACGAGCGAAGCCGAGGTGGAAAGTCGGTCAGGAGATGTCTGTCGGTGAGTGAGCACGACTATTCGCCGTTGACGGAGCATATTCCGTCGCAGGACCAGAGGGTGCGGTTTCTCGTCGAGTCTGGGCAGACCGACGAAGCCAACACCCTGCTCGACGCGGTGCTCGAACGGCCTGACCCGCGCACGGGCTGGCACCGGGTGGCGATGTTGGTCAACCGGGCCATCGCGGCCTGGCGGTTGGACCGGCTCACGCTGGCCCTGGAGCTAGCCGCCGAGGGCTGGACGGAGCTGGACGCGGAACGCCCGGAGGGGCGCACCGCCGCGCACACCCTCGGCCTGCTCGGCCACCTCATCGACTCGATGGGGCATCGCAGGGCCGCGTTGGACATGCTGCGGCTCTCGGTCGAGGTCGCCCGGGGGACCGAGGACGACGCGACGTTGGCCGCCTGCCTCCAGCGGCTGGGCGGGACGTTGAACATGTTGGCGTCGCAGGAGGCCAGCGAGAACGCGGGGGCGGTGTTCGCCGAGTCCCGGAGCCTCCTCGCCGAGGGGCTGTCCCTGGTCGAGGGCGGTCGGGTGCACCGGAGCCTGCTGGTGGCGCATGCGCGGTCCCTGGTGGGCGTTGGCCGTCTCGCCGAGGCCGAGGAGGAGTGCTCCCGGGCGCTGCTGCTCGCCGAGGCGGCGGACGACGGGTGGGCGGCGGCCACGGCGCGGTGGGTACTGGCCTGCTCGGCGCGGGACCGCGACGACCTTGTCCCGGCGCGGGCGCTCGCCGCCGAGGCGCTTGACGGCGTGGAACGCACCGGGGACACCACCCTGATCCACCGGTTCGCCGAGGACCTCGCCGACATCTGCGCCGGGCTGGGCGACCACCGGGGGGAGGCCAACGCGCTCCGACGGGGCCTGGCGGCGAGCCGGAAGGTGACGGAGACGCTCAAGGAAGCGATGGGGCAGGCGCTGGAACAGCGCCGGCTGGCGGTGCAGGCGCACCGGGCGGCGGTGGCCGCCCGGGAGGCCGCGGCCCGCGATCCGCTGACCGGGTTGGTGAACCGCCTCGGCCTGGAGCGCAGCGCGCCCCGACTCATCAAGCGCACGGCGTCCAAGGGACGCGTTCCGTGGCTGGTGCTGGTGGATGTCGACTGGTTCAAGGACGTCAACGACGATGCCGGTCACGCCGCGGGGGACGCGGCGCTGCGGGAGATCGCGCAGCTGCTGCGGCGGGAGTGCCGGGCGGACGACCTGGTCGCCCGGTGGGCTGGCGACGAGTTCGTCATCCTCCTCGTGGACGCCACGGAGAACAGGCTCGACGCGGGCCCGGTGGTGGCGGAACGGATCCGGGCGGCGGTCGACACCCACGACTGGCGCACGGTGTTGGGCAAGACGACCCGGCCCCCGACGGTGAGCATCGGGGTCGCCGCCGGCCCCTCACAGCTCGACCAGCTGTTCACGGCGGCGGACGTCGCCCTGTACCGGGCCAAACAGCAGGGCCGCAACCGGGTCGAGGTGCAGCCTCCCCCGGAGGACAAGGGCTTCACGCCACGGCAGAGCCTGAGTGGCAGCTGAGCGTGCCCCCAGCTGTGATCGCCGGGCAGTGGGCGGCCTCCGAGCCGACGTGCGGGCGGGCGGGAAGGGCCGTCGGGCGGGTGGGCCCGCCCGACGCGTCGGGGGTCGGCCGTTCTCCCGGAGTCCCGGCACGATAGGCTGTGCCCGTCATTCCGAGCATCTGACGTGATGTTCGGAATGACGGGTAGGGCCTCGTAGCTCAGGGGATAGAGCACCGCTCTCCTAAAGCGGGTGTCGCTGGTTCGAATCCAGCCGGGGCCACACAGGTCGTGGGCCGCCGCGTGCCGCGGCTTCGCCGACCAGCGCCACGATCCGCCCTGACGTCCCCCCGGGGCACCTCAAGACCGGAGAACCCCGTGCCGTGGACGGCGGGGTCAGCCCCAGCCGCCCTGGACCATCGTCTGGAAGTACCAGCGTCCCTCCCTCCGGATCAGCAGGTCGCCGTACCGCATCCGGTGCCGCACCCCGTCGTGGGTGTAGGTGGCGTCCGTGACGACGAACACCAGCGAACGGCTCAGGAAGTGCGGGGTCCGCACCGACTCCATCCGCGCGCCGTCGCCGACGATCTCGGTCATTTCCCGGACGTACTGCTCCCGGTCGCTCCAGGAAGCGCTCCCGTTGCCCTCCGCGTCGTCGGTGACCGAGTTCAACGGGAACATCGCCAGGTCCGCCATCCGCTCGACCTGGGCTGTCGCCGCGAGCTCGTCGTAGTCGTCGAACCACGCGAGCACGCTGGCGACGTCCTCGGGGCTGGGCTCGAATGCTGGTTCCTCGATGGGATCGTCCGCCATCGCCATCCTTTCGTACGCCGTACGGTACGGCGTACAGGCTACCAGTCGGTCTGGCCGGGAACGCGGACCCGCGACCGCCCGCGCCCGCGCGACCGCGGTCCCAGCCCAGCGCGGCCGGAGTAGCGGGACTGGTCCTGGGACGGGCGTGCGGAGGCCTCGACACCGGTACCGTTTCCCTCCCGGGGGCAGGGAGCCCGCCGGGATGAGGAGGTCCAGATGGGACAGATCACGGTGACGACCCAGCTGTCGCTCGACGGTGTCGTCCAGTCCCCTGGAGCGCCGGAGGAGGACCCCTCGGGCGGCTTCGACCGAGGCGGCTGGGTCGCACCCCACGTGGACGACGACATGCTGCGGATCATCGCCGAGGACTTCGGCCGGGCCGGCGCGTTCCTGCTCGGTCGCCGCACCTACGAGATCTTCGCGGCCCACTGGCCCCTGGTCACCGACCGGCAGGACCCCATCGCCACCGCGCTGAACACCCTGCCCAAGCACGTGGTGTCCGGCACCCTCGGCACGCCGGGTTGGGCCGGCACCGAGGTGGTCCGAGGCGACCTGGTGACCGAGGTGACCCGCCTCCGGGACACCACCGACGGTGAACTCCAGGTGCACGGCAGCATCACCCTGGTCCGGGCGTTGCTGGAGGCCGACCTGGTCGACGAGTACCGCCTCTGGACCTTCCCCGTGGTCGTGGGCGCGGGCCGGCGGCTCTTCGCGGAGGGACTGCCGTCCCGCACCGTCCGGCTGGTCGACACCGCGAGCACCGATGCCGGGGCGATCCGTGCCCGCTACCAGCCGGTGGGGCCCGCCCGCTTCGGGAGTCTCGCGCTCGGCGGCTAGCGCCTGGCCCGGCCCTTCACCCCCACCCGGGCGCTGCGGTCGCGGACGCCGCACGGTGGAGCGACCATGCCTGGTGAAGGCCGGTGAAGGAGGCAACCGTGAGAGCTCTCGTCGCCACCGACTACGGCGCCCTCGACCAGGCGCTCGTCCTCGCGTCCGTCCCCGAGCCGGTACCGGCTCCCGGCCAGGTCCTCGTCCGGGTGCGGGCCGCCGCGCTCAACCCGCTTGACCTCGCCCTCATCCTCGGTTCGATGCGGGAGCAGATGCCGATCGCCCACCCCTTCACCGTCGGGATGGACGCGGCGGGGGTCGTAGTCGCGGTCGGTGACGGGGTTCGCGACCACGCTCCCGGCGACGAGGTCCTCGGGTACTCGGCCTTCGTGTCCGGCACGGTCGCGGAGTACACCCTGATCGAGTCCGGCCCCTACCTGGCCAGCCGCCCGGCCGGCCTGGACCCGGTGCGGGCCGCCGGCGTTCCCGAGTCGGGGTTGACCGCGACCCACCTGCTGCGCGCGGCCGGCCTGAGACCCGGCTCGTCCATGCTGGTGATCGGTGCGACCGGTGGCATCGGCCTCTACACCGTGCAACTGGCCACGGCGGCCGGCGTCGAGGTGCTCGCCACCGGGAAGCCCACCGACCGCGACTACGTGCGTTCGCTGGGCGCCGTGGAGATGGTCGACTACACGCGGGGGCAGGTGGTTCGGGACGCCCTCGCCCTCCGACCGGACGGGGTCGACGTGGTGCTGGACCTGGTGAACGCCGGGCCGGACATCGTGGCCAGCGCCGAGGCGGTGCGCCCCGGCGGGCGGGTGGTGTCACCTCTCGGAGGACCAACGGAGTTGGGGAGGGGTGTGACGGCCCACTACATCGGCCAGATGACCCCCCGCCCCGGCGATCTCGCCGAACTCGCCGCCCGGGCGGCCTCCGGGCGCCTCCGGGTCGAGGTCGGGGCCGTGTACCCGTTGGACGAGGCCAAGCAGGCCGTCACCGACTTCGCCAGCCGCCACATCCACGGCAAGGTGGTCGTCCGGATCTGAGGGTGCCGGGGGAGCCGGCTTCCCCCCGGCGGCTGGTCAGGTGGCGGTCCAGCCGCTCCAGCGCCGCACCCGGAGCAGGACCAGCGCGTCGAAGGGGTCGGCGTCCCGGTACTGCGGGTACTTGGTCCGCAACGCCCGCGCCGCGCTCTCGTCCGGTTCCTCCCGGACCTCGGCGATCCCGTCGGCGCGAACCCACCAGAGCGCCGACCAGTCCGCGTCATAGGAATCGACCAACGCGCTGAACCGCGGGTCGTCCCTGATGTTGTCCAGTCGTCGCAACCGGCGGCCGCTCTTCGGTTTCCGGTCGACCGCGCTGACGAGCACGTCCGGATCGTCCGGGAGTACGGCGAAGGTGAGGGGAACGAGGTGGGGTTGGCCACCGCCGCTCACGGTGGCCAACCTCGCGACCGGGCTGCCCGCGAACCGGGACCGGCACCGCTCCGACGTGAGGGTCGGCATCGTGCCTGATCAGCGCCCCGCGCCGAGCGGAGGCTCGGCCGCCTCCGAGTAGCGCTGCCGCACCCGCCGGTGGACGACGTACCCGACGGGCACGCCGACCGCCGCGCAGACCAGCAGCGGGATGATTGGAACGACCAGCACGAAGGAAATGCCGAGAATCGCGAGCGCCAGGATCATCGTCCTCATTCCGACCCTGGTGAGCATGGCGCCGACCGCGCCGCTGAAAACGACCACAAACGCCCCGATGAAAAGAACCGGGACGAGATGGGCCTCGATGAAGCCTCCCACCGATCTACTCCCTGATCGCCACTGTCACCGCACTGGTTCCCCCTCACCACCCTATCGCCGGGCGGTCGGTGAACGTTGCGCGCCGCCGCCCTCGGCCGCGTCCCCCCGGACGGAGCTGGAGCCGCGGGAGCCCGGACGGACGTGAGCCGTGCCACCGGGTGGCCCCGGGCGCGACGTGAACCGGAGCAATCCACCCGATCGGTACCGCTCGACAGGGCTGGTAGGCCCCGTCGCGGGTCTAGAATTGCCGCTGATGTCCGAACAGCTGGCCACCCACACCGTCGACTCCGAGGGCCCCTCGGGGAAGGCCTCGCCCGACTCGCGGGAGCCGGGCCAGACGGGGAGTGAGGACCTCCTCGGTGCCCCCTCCCCCACGCGGGGTCTCGGCTGGTTGCTGACCGTCGGTGGTTTCCTCGGCTTCCTCGCCTCGTTCGTGCTCATGGTCGAGCGGATCGAGCTGCTCAAGGACCCGCTGTACATCCCCTCGTGCAGCCTCGACGCCGTGCTGAGCTGCGGTTCGGTGATGACCACCCCCCAGGCGGCGCTCTTCGGTTTCCCGAACCCCCTGATCGGCGTGGCCGCCTTCCCGGCCGTGGTGACCGTGGGCGCGGCGGTGCTCGCCGGGGCCCGGCTGCCCCGGTGGTTCTGGCTGGGTCTCCAACTGGGAGCCACGCTGGGCACGGTGTTCGTGCACTGGCTGATGTTCCAGAGCTTCTTCAACATCTCGGCCCTCTGCCCCTACTGCATGGTGGTGTGGGCGGTGACCGTGCCAATCTTCTGGTACACGACCACCCACAACATCGAGCGGGGCCACCTGCGGCTCGGCGGGTTCGGCCGGGCGCTGGTGGCCTACCGGGGCCCGGTGCTGGCGGCGTGGGCGCTCTCCGTCGTCGGCCTCGTCGTGGCGGTGTTCTGGACCCACTGGAGCCAGTTGTTGTCCTGACCGCCCCCACCCGCCGGCCCCCGAGGGCCCGGGCGCCGGTCTGGCGGTCTCAGTCGTCGTAGGGGTCGTGGTCATGCCCCCAGCCCACCGCCCGCGTCTGGTCGAGCAGGGCGACCCGCGCGCCGGCCGTGTCCCGGATGACCGCGACCCGACCGTACGAACCATCGAAGGGGTCGACCCTGACCTCGGCTCCCGCCGTGACGGCGCGGCGCAGCACCTCGTCGACGCCGTCCTCGGGCCGGACTCCCAGGTAGATCAGCCAGTGGGGTTTGGTGCGGACCACGTCGGGGACCATCCGCACCCTGGCCAGCACCGACTCGCCGCCCGAGTACCAGACGGCGAAGTCGGCGGTGGCCCCTCGGCCGTGCTGGTCGACGCGGAAGTCGAAGAGGTCCCCGTAGAACTCGTCAGCCGTCCTCGGGCCCGTCGTGATGAGCTCGCCCCACATCAGGGAACCGGGCACCCCGACGTGGAACTGCCAGCTCCGACTGGCCCGCAGGAATCCGAACTCCGCGAGGTGGGGGTCACGGGCGACGGCGCGCAGCCCGACACCCGGCACCTCCGCGCTGGGGCGAAGCAGCCTCCCGCCGGTCTCACGCACCCGTTCCGAGGTGCGTTCGACGTCGTCGGCCGCCAGGTAGAGGGTCCAGGCTGGGGCGCTGTCCTGGCTGGGGCAGAGACCGGCCACCGGGTAACCGTCGAGCAGGGCGAGCGTGTAGCCGTCCTCCTGGTGGTACTCCCACCCGAACAGCCGGTGGTAGAAGTCCTCCGCAGCCGGGAGGTCCGGGGTTCGCAGGTCGATCCAGCAGGGCAGCCCCGCTGGCAGGCTTCCGTAGAGCAGGTCGGTTCCGGTCTCGAGAACGGCCACGTCGCATCACCTCCGCGCACCGGTTTTCGGTCGATCCGAACGAGATGTCCCCGGCGCGCGTGGATCATTATCAACGGATCTGACGGTGGGTTGACCCGAACAACGATGTTTCACCGAGCTGGGGGCCGCGAGCGTGACCAGGACGTGACCAGCGGGAGCGCGGGTCACAGCGGCCTCGACCGCCCACTCGTTCGGCGTAATGCCTGCGTGGGGCCCTGCGCGCCGTGACGGGACCCGAGGACCGGACGGCGGATCCATCGAGCCATCAGGGCAAAGTCTTGCCCAATCGACGAGTTCCGGACACGATACGTTCCTGGCCTGCCATCGACGGGAGGGCGGTGGACTCACCTTGAGACCGTGGGGCGGGCAGGCCCAGCCCAGCCGCTGACGTCGCGAGGAGTCCGCAGTGAGAGAGTTCAGCCTTCCGTCCCTGGCCGACGACGGGGTGTCGGGTGGCCTGGCCGAGATCGTCTACCAGAACGCCGAACGCGAGGGCGACCGCCCGGTGTACGCCAGGAAGGTCGGCACGGCGTGGCGGGATGTCACCGCCCGCCAGTTCCGCGACGAGGTCACCTCGGTGGCCAAGGGCCTGATCGCCGACGGGGTGCAACAGGGCGACCGGGTCGCCCTGTTGTCGAGGAGCCGCTACGAATGGGCGCTGCTCGACTTCGCGATCCTCGCCGTCGGCGCCGTGACCGTGCCCATCTACGCCACGTCGTCGGTCGAGCAGATCAGGTGGATCCTCTCCGACTCGGGGGCGACCACGCTGATCGTCGAGACGGCGGAGCTGGCGGCGACCGTCGAGTCGGTGCGTTCCGACCTGCCCACGTTGAAGCGTGTCTGGACCATCGACGACGGCGCCGTGGACGCGATCGGGGCGCTGGGAGCGG
The DNA here is from genome assembly GCF_000429185.2 of Actinoalloteichus caeruleus DSM 43889. GTDB lineage: Bacteria > Actinomycetota > Actinomycetes > Mycobacteriales > Pseudonocardiaceae > Actinoalloteichus_B > Actinoalloteichus_B caeruleus. Next base: position 3,574,319 of record NZ_AUBJ02000001.1, read on the forward strand.
ACAGCTCCGACGACGAGGTCACCGCCCGCCGTTCCGCGACGCCCACCAGCGCGACCGCCACCATCATCTACACCTCCGGGACGACGGGGAACCCCAAGGGGTGCGTCCTGACGCACTCCAACTTCTACGCCGAGATCGACAACGGCATCGGCGTGCTCCCCCAGCTCTTCCGGGGGGAGAAGGGCGTGGAGCCCTCGACGCTGCTGTTCCTGCCCACCGCCCACGTGTTCGGCCGGATGGTGCACTTCGCCGTGGCGAGGGCCGCGGCGAGGACGGCGTTCACGCCGGACATCGCGGAGGTGAGCGGGGACCTCCAGACGTTCCGCCCCACCTTCATCCTCTCCGTGCCGCACGTGCTGGAGAAGGTGTACAACCGGGCCCAGCAGAAGGCGGCCTCCGAGGGCAAGGGCCGCGTCTTCGCGATCGCCGCGAAGACCGCGGCGCAGTACAGCAAGTCCCTCGACGCGGGCCGCACCCCGCTGCCGTTGCGGGTCAAGCACGCGGTGTTCGACAAGCTGGTCTACGCGAAGCTGCGGGCCGCGCTCGGCGGACGGCTTCGCCACGTCATCTCCGGTGGTTCGGCGCTGGGAGAACGGTTGAGCCACTTCTACCGGGGGATCGGCGTCCAGATCTTCGAGGGGTACGGGCTGACCGAGACGACGGCGGCGGCGACGGTGAACTCCCCGGAGCGGGTGAAGCTCGGAACCGTTGGTCAGCCACTGCCGGGGCACTCGGTGCGGATCGCCGACGACGGCGAGATCCAGGTGCGCGGTCCCATCGTGTTCGGAGAGTACTGGAACGCGAAGGAGGCCACGTCGGAGGCGTTGCGGGACGGCTGGTTCAACACCGGTGACCTCGGTGAGCTGGACTCCGACGGTTACCTGCGTATCACCGGGCGCAAGAAGGAGATGCTGGTGACGATGGGGGGCAAGAACGTGGCTCCCGCGAACATCGAGGACCGGGTCAGGGCCCACCCGCTGATCAGCAACTGCCTGGTGGTCGGCGATGGTCGCCCCTTCATCGCCGCGCTGATCACCTTGGACCCCGAGGGCTTCGCCCAGTGGAAGACCGACCGCAAACGCCCGGCCGACACGGAGATCGCTGACCTGGTGGAGGACGCGGAGCTGTTGGCGACCGTCCAGGAGGCCGTGGACCGGGGGAACCGGGCGGTGTCCCGGGCCGAGTCGGTGCGCAAGTTCCGGGTCCTGCCCACGGACTTCACGATCGCCGGCGGTCACGTCACGCCATCGTTGAAACTGCGGCGTGCCGCGATCAGCAAGGATTTCGCCGCCGAGATCGAGGCGCTTTACGCCAAGTAGGCCCGCGCATTCGAACGAAAGGCGCAGCGGCACCGGGGCCGCCCTTCACGTGGGACATTCTCCACTGGGAGGGCGGCCCCGCTCCGTCACCACGGGTTCTTCCGCGCGCCCCGCCACCCGGAGCTCCTATTGTCGCCGAATCGGGTCGGAAGTGATCCGACGCTCGGCTCAGCCGGCGTCGAGCGCTGGTGCTGTATCTTCGGCAACGGGTGTCATCCCGGTCAGTAGACTCGTCCGCGTGCGTTCTCCGGGAGGTACGTCGTGACCAATCACGGTGATTGGCCTTCGACGGTTGTCGACATCGGACCAGCGGACTCGGCCAGGACCGCCACCCGCCTCCCGTCCCCGCGCGTCGTGCGGGGCGCCGCCTCCGGGCCGCGCCGCGACCACACCTCGCCCGCCGTGCCACCGGGCACGCCCCGGTGGGTGGAGCGGAGCCGAGCCGAGGTCCACACCGGACCGTTACTCGGGGCGGCGCACATCGGCGCTGCTGCCCACGCGCTCCGCACGCGTGGAGCGAAGGATGACGTCATGGCTGGTCGGACCCGTGTTCGCCGGATGGTTCCTCGTGCGGCGACCTCTGGGTCGGCGGCAGGGGAAGGGCGTCCCGACACCCGGGGACCGTCGAACGGCCCGCTCGGCGGGGCGGCTACCGTAGCCGGTCGCCGGCTGCCGCCCCGGGCGGGAACCACGCGGTTCCCCCCGGCGAGCCACCTACCGACAGGCACCGGGAGGACCGAACGCTGGAGCCGTGTGACACCGTGACCGAGAACGTGAGCGACATGGACCCCGAACCAGACGGACCGGACACCGCGCGTGATGCGCCTTTCGCGGAACAGTGGGCGGACGGGATCTACCTGACCAGTTACGCGCCGCTGTCCCGGGACGAGACAATAGAGTTCCTCGCCGACCTGGCGGACGACCTGCGAAACGCGCTCCTGAACGGAGAATTGTCCACGCGCGCGGTGGAGGACGCCGGCCGCGCGCTGATCGGCAGGAATTTCACCAGTTCCGCGACACTGTCACGCAGTCTTACCCTGATCGGCCGCGAACTGCCGAGAATCCTGGAACTGCCGGATTCACCGGAGAACCGCGCGAGAATCGCCGCGGTCCAGGGGGCGTTGGCGGCGGGTTTCACGGAGGCGCTGCGCAAACACGTCTTCGACAGGCAGGAGGCGCTCAAGGCCGCGATGGTCAACGCCCGCGAGCAGGCGGAGGAGGCGTTGCGGGACAGCGAGCAACGGTTCCGGACCGTCTTCAACTCGGCTGCCAGCGGCGTGGCCACCATCAACCTCGACGGGCGGTTCAAGAGCACCAACCCCGCCATGCTCCAGCTGCTGCGGATGAGCGAGGACGAGCTGCTGGCCAGCGATCTCTTCGACCTGGTCCACGCCGAGGACGTCGACAAGATCCGCTCCAACATGTTGGAGCAGGCGGTGGGTCGGATCGATGACCGCTTCCGGCTGGTCGTGCGCTTCCTGCTCAACCAGGACGAGCCGATCTGGACGCGGGTCGCGGTCTCCCTGGTGCGCGACCACGACGGCTCCCCCGACTACCACGTCGTGCTGGTGGAGGATCTCAGCGACGTCTACCTGCTCCAGGAGCACCTGCGGTACCAGGTGTCGCACGACCAGTTGACGGGTCTGCGCAACCGGTCGGTGCTGCTGTCCACCCTGGAGCGCGTCCTCGCCGAGCTGCGCCCGGCCGGCCGGGTCGCGCTCTGCCAGTTCGGCATCGACGGGTTCGGGCTGCTCAACGAGGGGCTCGGGCACGAGGCCGGTGACGAGGTGCTGCGGACGGTGGCGCGGCGGCTGCGCGACCACTTCCGGGAGCACGGCGGCATGGTGGCACGGCTCGACGGTGACGAGTTCGCGGTGCTCATCGCGAACTCCCCCGGTGCCGCCGAGACGGCCGCGGTGGTCGAGCGGGCGTTGGGCGTGGTGAGCGAGCCGATCACCGTCCTCGGCGAGGAGATCGCCGTGTCCGCCAGCGCCGGCCTGGTGGAAAGGGTCGTGGGCGACCTCCAGCCGCTCCAGCTGCTCGGGGCGGCGGGGCAGACCCTGCGCCGGGCGAAACGGGACGGTCGCGCCCAGTGGACGCTGTACGACCAGTCGCTGGCCGCACGGGACCGCCAGCGGGCCGCCCTCGCGGCGACCATGCCCACCGCGTTGCGCCGCTACGAGTTCTACCTCGACTACGAACCCGTGGTGCGGTTGGCGGACGCGTCGTTGGCGGCGGTGCGGGCCGTCGCGCGGTGGGACCACCCGGAACACGGGATGCTCGGCGCCCGGGACTTCGTCGACGTCGCCACCGAGTGCGGGCAGATCATCCCGATCGGCCGGTGGATGCTGCGGCAGGCCTGTGAACAGCTCAGGAGGTGGCGGGACCGCTGCGGTTTGCGGGCGGTGATCAGCGTGCCCCTCAGCGACCGCCACACGGCCGACCCGGACCTGGTGGCGGACGTGCGGGACGCGCTGGAGGCGAACGGCCTCACGCCCTCCGACCTCCAGGTGGAGTGCTGGGAACGGGCGATCCTGGACGAGGACGGTGACCTCCGGGACTCGCTGGTGGCGTTGACGGAGCTCGGGGTGCACCTCGTGCTCCGCCGGATGAGCGGCTACACCTGCTTCTCCCAGCTGGAGTCGATGCCGGTGGAGGCGTTGGTCGTGTCCGCGTGGGGCACCCGTACCACCGACCACGGGGAGGACAGCGTCGACAACGAGGTGCTGCGCACGGTGTTGCCGATGCTGCGGAAGCTCGACGTGACCCTGATCGCGGACGCGGTGAGGTCGGAGGAGGAGGTGCGCCGGCTGCACGACCTGGGCTGCGACCTGGCGTACGGGCCGTTGTTCGGCGCCCCCGGACCGCCCGAGGACATCGAGGACCTCGCGGTCCGGGGAGTGCCGGTGGCGCCCGTTCCCTGACCCGTGCCGGCCCCGGCCCGCTGGTCGCGCCCCCTGGCCCGGCGGCGGTGGCAGCGGGGACGAGCGCGGCCCCTCGCGGCGGCCCCACCGCGGCCCCTCGGGATCGGTGACCGCGCGCGGGTCCCGAGGACGCCGTGGGGTGGGTCCGGTCGGTCGGGGAGCGCGGTGGGTCCGCTGACGGTGGTCCGGGGGCGGAGCCGGCCCTCGGCGGGCCCGCTCCCGTCGGACCTGGTTACCCGGTGGCGCTGGCGGCGTGCCCGCCGGAGGAGACCGGCCCGGCGGCCGCTGCCCGGCTGGTCACCGATCCCCACCAGCCGGCGGAGGTCGCGCCGGCCCGGACCCCGCCGAAGGCGTCGCGGCGACGGGGGGACCGCTGCCGCGCGGTCCGTGGTGGCCTCCCGGCGGCGTCCCGGGCGTGCCGGGGAGCGGCGACCCGCTGGTGCACCCACGCCGTTCCACGATGGACGGTGCTGCCCGGAGGAGCCTCGTGCCACGCGGCGACCCGCTGCCCGGACCGCACGCGTGCGAGTCGGCCAGGGCGGGGCCGTCGGGCCACGGGTGCCGTGTTGAGTCGATGTTCACCGGTCCGTGGGGAGGGACCGCGCCGATGGCCCCGCGAGCGCGGCCGCTGGCCCCCGGCTCGACACCACGTGTGTCCGACCGTGCCCCGGCAGTGGCCGGGACGGTCACCGCCGTGGGCTCGCTCGCCCCGGACCGTGATCACCGCGCGCGGCCGGGTCCCCGGTGACCGTCCACCAACTCTGCGAGCGAGCCGTGGAAGGGCAACCATGTGGGCGTCTGCGCCGTCCTTCTCGTACAGGCACGGAACACTCGTCGCGTCGCGGCCCAGCAGACGACCGCGGCCGGGAGGTGATCTCCATGAGACCGTTCAGGAGCTCGCTCGTCAGGGTGGCACTCCCACTGGCCGCGGTGCTCGGCTTCGCCGCCGCCTGCGGAGGGGCGCCCACCGACGGCGAGAACGACCAGGCCCAACCTCCACCCACGACGACGACCACGTCGGATCCGACCCGGTCCGAGTCCCCGGGGCCCAGTTCCACCCAGAGCGAGGCGGCGCCGTCCGAGTCGGACCTGCCCGGGGGGCCACCGCCCAGCCCGGAACGCTCGGACGCGACGGAGTCCTCGGTGGCCGAGGAGCGGTGCCACACCAGCGAGCTCAAGGGCGAGGTGCGACCGCTCAACGCCGCGGCGGGCAACCGCTACGCCGACCTCGTGCTGACCAACACGAGTGGTCGCACGTGCAGCGTCTACGGCTACGGCGGCCTGGAGTTGGTGGACGAGAACGGCCGGGCCATCGCCACGGACCTGCGCCGCACCAACGACCCCGGCCCCCAGCTGGTCCAGCTCGGGCCGAACGCGAGCGCCGCGAAGAAGCTGCACTGGACCGTCGTCCCGGGCGAGGGCGAGCCCGAGGAGGAACCGTGCGGTCCCGAGCCGGTGAGCATCAACGTCATCCCACCGGACGAGACCGATCCGCTCACCGCGTCCTGGACGCTGGGGCCGGTCTGTGACGGTGGCCGCATCGAGGGCAGCGCCTACTTCTCGATGTGAACCGGACCGCGCGTCGACGGCGCGGTGACCATCCCAGGGGCGTCCGGCGGTGCCGTCGGGCGCCCCTTCCGCCGCCTGCCGCCGGACCGGCGGCGGCGGTTCCCCCAGGGGCCGGCCCGGCGGCGGGCGGGACCCGGAGTCGGCAGGTGACAACACCTCGGTCGACGTGGTTGGGTGTCCACACCGGCCAGGTACCGAGGGTAGCCGCGCTCCGCCACCAGGGTGAGGGGCTGCCCCCCGGTCCGCTCCGGTCGGTCCGGGTCCCGTTGCCGCGCGTACTAGTGGAGAATCCTGACTGCGATGGTGGAGGAGCAGCTTGAGTTACTCGTCACCGTGGTGGTCGCCGCTGGGAGCGACCGGCACGCGAGAGACGCCTGCGACGACCTGATCGCCCTCTCCGAGGGCGACGTGGTCGGCTCGTGGGACTGCTCGCACGAGGAGCCGGGGTGTTGGGCCCTGACGATCAGCCGCAAGATCCCCGTCCACGACGGGGAGGAGGCCGGCGCCACCCTCGGCAGGGCGGTGCGCCGCCTGCTCCGGGCCCTCGGCCCGGGTTTCGCCGCCTCCAGGCTGAGCTGTGAGCCCCCGACGGCGTGGACGGTGGTGGACGACCCCGAGCTGATCGGTTCCCTCGTCCCGGGTGGCGAGCGCATCCTCGTCGAGGCCTGGCTCGGGGAGAGCATGTTGCCGGCGCTCGACCTGCGGGAGCCGGAGACCTCCGACCCGGTGGAACCACCCGCTCCCGCCCAGACGTCCGAGGACGCTCCCGCTCCGGTGTCCGGCGGCCCGCTGCTCGCCCTCCAGGTCGACGTGCTGGCGGAACGGTCCGCCGGTGCCCAGTGGCAGGCCAGGGCCATCGCCGGACGGCTGACGAGCAACCCCCGCATCACCGACACCGCCTCGCTGACCACGACCCGGTACCGGGTCCGGTTGGATCTCGGGCCGGCCGAGGGTGGTGTCGAGGAAGCCGTCCTCGACGCCGTGCGCAGGCTCGGGAAGTCGGGTTGGTCCGAGGTGGCTCGCACCGGTTCGGTGGCGGTGATGAGCTGGAGCACCACCAGCACGCCGCGCAACGGGATCGTCGGGTTGGAGGTGTCCGCCCGGCAGCAGGAACCGGGGCGGGTCGAGGGGCAGGAGGACGTCGGCTGGCGCGCGCCGGCCCCCGGCACCGAGACGGCGCTCACCGGCTGGGTCCAGGAGCCGGAGTCGGCCACGGTCACCGACCCCGCGCCGTCCCGCGCCGAGGAGCTGCGCACGGCGCACCGCTCCGCGCTGCCCCGGGAGGAACAGCACTGGTCCTGGTGGGGGTGAGCCGGGCGGGCGGCCGTCAGCCGCCCGCCCGGTGCCCGCGTCTCGGAGCGCGGATCAGGCGGGGTCCAACCAGGCCGCGGTGAACGGTCCCCAGTTGCCCTCCGCGTCCCGAGCCCTGACATGGACCAACTGGCGGTCGGCACCCAGCCCGGTCGTGGCGAAGGTGCCCGCCAGCTCCACCGTCGGGCCCGAACCCACCACGCGGAGGGGCAGCGGTGTGCCGCCCTCCCAGGGGAGGCCGCCGACGTAGGCCTCGGCGGCCACCACGTCCTGCGCGGCGGGCCGGCCGACTCCGTTGGTGCCGTAGGCGTCGTCGTCGGCGGTGCCGAACACCGAGGCCCAGGGCCCGTTGGCCCGGACGACACTCAGGTCGGAGACCGTCGGGCCGAGCGCGAGCGCGTACGGTGCCCTGGCGCTCTTCGCGGCGTACAGGAGGGCGTCCGCGTTCTCGCCCCACAGCTGGTCCTGGCAGGCGTAGGCGGGGTGGAAGCCGTTGCAGGTCCTGGCCGACCCGAGCTCGTAGGTGAAGGACGCGACGCCGAGCCGGTCGTAGGAGTAGTCGTCGGTGGCTCCGGAGACCCCGTAGAGCACCTCGGGCGGCCGGCCGGTCTCGTAACCGTTGTAGTGGCTCATCCGGAAGCCCAGGGACCGCAGGCCCTGGTCGTTGGGCGCCGGGCCGTCGACGGCGTTGCCCCACGGGAACAACACGTAGTCGCCGTAGGTGTGCAGGGTGATGAGCACACCCCGCGCGTCCGGGGGCGCGGAGCCGTCGGGTTCGGTGCGCTGGGCCGGGAACAACCGGTCGAAGAGGTCGGCCAGCTGGTGGGTCTCGGGTTCGGAGTTGGGGCCGGAGCCGTGGTAGGTCTGCCCGCAGGGGTTGGAGCTGGAGCCGCTTTCCGCCCACCGGGTGTCCCAGTTGCGGTTCAGGTCGATCCCGGCGTGGTTGCCCGACCACGAACCGCCGGTGCCGCAGGGGACGGTGCTGTCGGTGTCGTTGGTGTTCTTGCGTTGCCAGGCGGGGCTGGTGCTTCCGAGTCCCTGTTCCTCGATGCCCCGTTCCACCAGGGCGGTGCCGTCCGGGTTGGCGTTGGGCACCACCCAGATCTCGGTGCCCTCCAGCACGGAGGTGATCTCGGGGTCCCGCCCGTACCCGTCCACCAGTGACGTCACGAACCGCCACGCGATCTCGCTCGTGGTGACCTCCCGCGCGTGGATCTGGGCCATCAGGAGGAACCGGGGTTTCTCCGAATCGGGCTCAGGCACGCATCCCGATTCGGCGTCGGCCGTCACGCACAGCACCGGCAACTCGTGGCCGGCGCCGGCGTCCCGCTCCCGCTCCCACGACTCCCCGTAGGTCAGGTGCCGCACCAGCTCCGGGTACGCCTCGGCGACGTCCTCCGCGAACTGGTAGTGCCCCTCCACCGTCCGGTATCCGCCGTAGAACGTGGGGTACTCCTCGCCGGCCAGGCGGGCCGGCAGCGGGGTCGCCGTCTCGGCCATCGGGACCACCGAGGACACCGCCGGCTCCCGGCCCACCACCCGGGCGCCGTCGGCGGCGAGCTCGTCCACCGTCGCCTGGTCCCCCAGGACCACCAGGTGGTCACCCTCGCGGCCGACGAGGTCGTACCCGGCTCCGGACAACCGCTCGGCGAGCGCCTGCCGGTCCTCACCCACGGCGCTGACACGCACCAACTCCACCGGGTCGGGCTCGGCCGGGTTCGGCTCGGCGGTGGCCGGCACCAGGCCGGCCGACATGAGGGCCGAGGCGACCGCCACGGCGAGAGCGAGGTGGAAGGGACGCGGATGTCGTGCCATGTGCACCGTCCTCCAGGACCTGTGGTGGCGTGCCCGCGCCCGCCCGGTCCGCTCCGACACCTTCGGCCCGCCGGGTCCGGGCACCACCGCGAGTGGGCGGTCGTGACCGGATCACGCCGGTGTTCCCCATCGGATTCCGGCGGAGTCCGGTGACCAGGACCTCGCATTGTCGACACATCGGTTCGGGGGCGACAAGCCGCCGATCCGGGCATCTGCCGGATCGGGGCCCGTTCGGGCGAGGGCCGTGCGCCGGACCGGAGCAGCCCGGTTCCCGCGTGGCGCCGCGGGGACTTTCCCTCAGGCGGTCACCGTCCGAACGGGCCGCGTCCCGCCGACCCGGCCGTTCGGGTGAGGTCGTTGGCCGGGTGACCGGACGGGACTCCGGGAGGTGGTCGTCGGGCCGCCGCTGTCTGGCCCCGAATTTTGATCACCTACTAACCTCTGTGTGACGCGGCGACGAATTCGAGCCGGCACACTGGATGGTGGGACCCGGCGGCTGGGAGGCATCGGTCGGATGGCAGGTGTGGAGGAGGTCCGCGCGGGTATCGCGCAGGCCAACCAGGAGATCAACGAGGCGCTGACGATGCTGCGGCAGATCCAGGAGCGGGTGGACCGGGCGCAGGCCACGCTGACGAACGCGATGCAGGGAAGCATGCAGCCGGAGGTGCAGCAGTCGCAGGTGATGTTGTCCCAGGGTGTCGAGCTGGTGAACCAGGCCTACGGCCAGCTCTCCGCGTGTGTGACCACGACGGACGGGTACGCGGCGAGGCTGTGATCCTCCCGAGCCAGGAGAGGTGTGATCCGAGGTGTCCGCCATCGAGGAGCTGCGCGCCGCGCTGCTGACCGTCGTCGACGACGTGCGGGGCGCGTCGGCCGGGCTGCTCGACGTCCGCCAGCGCACGGACCGGGCGCTGGCCCTGCTCGGCGAGCTCAGTTCCGACCACCACGAGTCCCTGGTGCCGCCGGAGGCCCAACGGGCCGCCGAGGCGCTGGAACAGCTGTCCCTCCTGGTCGTCCAGGTCGAGACCTCCGTGCAGAGCGTGTTGGCCAGACTGTGATGCTCACCGACGCCCACCCGAGGTCCCCCCGCCCGTGCGCGGTTCCACAGCGGGCGGTGGCCGGACCGCCGGCCGCCGGCCGTCCCCGTCGGCCGTCGTCCTGCCGGGACGGGGTCGCCAGGTGACCAGGCGAGGTGACCGCCGCCGGCGGATCGAGGAATCCTTCGACAGGTTCCGGCGGGCGGTGGCGAACTTCCTCGGGGTGGCGGCCAACCGCCAGTCGGCGGCGTCGCTCGACCACGCGCGGCTGATGTTCGAGTTGTGGCTCCGGGAGACCGGGGTGGACCGGCTCCCGACCGACGAGACGCTCGCCCGCTGCCTGCCGAACCGTTCGTTGCGCCCGGTCCTCGACCGCGCCGTCGCCGAACGCGACGAGGTGTTCCGACCGTGGACGACCCGGGGTCCGGAACGGTTGGCCGACCTGGTGCGGCGGACCGCGCCCGGGGCGGCCGGCGACGCTCCCCGCGACTGGTTGGGGCGTCCCGGCACCAGCGACGGCACCCTGGAGGGGGGCGGCACCCCCCAGTTGTGGCGGGTCGGGACGGCGAGGGTGGACGCGGTCCCCGACTCGGCGCCGTTCCCGGTCGCCGTGCCGCTGCTGGACGGGGCGCACCTGCACATCAGTTCGACGCCGAAGTCGAGGATCACGGCCGAGACGATGGTGGAGAGCCTGCTGTTGCGGGTCTTCAGCCACTTCCAGCCCGGACTGGTGCACCTGCACGTGTGGGATGTCGGTCAGCTCACCGGTTCGCTGCCAGGGCTGTACCCGCTGGCCAGGGCAGGGCTGCTCACGGTGCACGACCCGGCCCGGCCGCACGACCTGCTCGACGAGCTGGCCGAGCACATCCGCCGGATCCACACCAGCGTGCTCGTGGACGGGCGTCCCTCGCTCGGCGCGTTGAGCGAGGAGACCGGGCGGCGGAAGGAACCGTGGCGGGTCGCGGTGCTGTTCGGGAACCGTTCGGCGTTGCGGGAGGAGCAGCAGCAGAAGCTCCAGCGCATCGCGAGGAACGGGTTGTCGTGCGGGGTGGTGCTGATCCTGGTCGACCTGCCCGTCACGGTGAACAGCGCGGTGGAGTCGCTGCGGCTCGGCGATGACCAGACGGCGCGGTGCACGATGACCGGCGCCCACGTCACCGTCACCCCGGACCCGCCGCTGCCCAGGGAACTGGTTCCCCGGGCCTGTGGCGCGATCGCGGACGAGATGGTCGACCGCCGCAGCCGGGTCTCCACCTTCGCGGACCTCCTGCCCGGGGAGCGGTGGAGCTACCGGTCCAGCTCCGGGGTGCAGGCCCCGGTTGGTCACCACGACGGTGAGCCGGTCTACGTCTCGCTCGGTGACACCGCTCCGCACGCCCTCATCGGCGGGCCCAGCGGCTCCGGCAAGACCAACTTCCTGTACGCCCTGTTGGGCGGGCTGACCGCCCGCTACTCCCCGGACGAGCTGGAGCTGTACCTGCTCGACTTCAAGGAGGGGGTGTCGTTCGCCCAGTTCGCGCCGGGGCGCAAGGACCCGAGCTGGTTGCCGCACGCGCGACTGGTCGGGGTGAACGTCAACCAGGACCGCGAGTTCGGGCTGGCGCTGCTGCGCTTCCTCGCCGAGGAGATGCGCCGGCGGGCGAACCGGGCGAAGCTGCACGAGGTCACCAAGTTGGAGGAACTGCGGGCGGAGGACCCGGAGGGCAGGTGGCCCAGGATCGTCGCCGTGATCGACGAGTTCCAGTACCTGTTCGCCGACCGGGACGAGGTGACCCACGAGGCGGCGGCCCTGCTGGAGGACGTGGCGCGGCGGGGCCGTTCGCAGGGCATCCACCTCGTGCTGTCCAGTCAGGACGTGTCGGGCATCGAGGCGTTCTGGGGGAAACCGGCGATCTTCGAGCAGTTCATCATGCGGATCGCCCTGCCCAAGGCGAGGCGCGTGCTCACGGAGACGAACCTGGCGGCGATGGAGATCCCGCGCTGGCACGCGGTCATCAACCACGACTCGGGTGTCCCGTACGGCAACGAGGTGGCACGGGTTCCCGACTCCACGAGCCGGGGCACCTTCGACCGCCTCCAGGTCGAGATGTGGCGGTCCCGGACCGACTCGCGGGAACCGACCCTCTTCGACGGCAGCCGGGTGCCCAGGCTCCGGGACCTGCCCGACTTCCAGTCGTTGGGCCCGGACGCGTCCGCTTCCGGACGTGGCCCGGTCGCGTTGCTCGGGCAGGTGATCGACGTGGCGGGCAGTGCGGCGCGGCTCCCGTTGGAGCGGACGCCGGGCCGGAACCTGGCGGTGCTCGGTTCGGCGCGCGAGGACGCCTGCCGGGTGCTGTCCGCCGCCGCCCGGTCGCTGTCCGAGCAGTGGGCGGAGAAGGCCCGGTTCACCGTGCTGTGCTTCGTGGATGACGCGGAGCGGCAGGCGTCGGAGCTGGCGCGGTTCCTGACCGACCGTCACGGACCGGCGGTTCCGGGCGGTGGGGAGCCGATCACCGACCCGTCCCGGCTCCCCGAGGTGTTGGCCGAGGTGGCGGCCGGGGTCACCGGGAACGACAAGACGCCCGGCCCCCACTACCTGCTGCTCTTCGGGGCGGACGCGGCGCTGCCGAAGCTGGAGGAGCGGGGCACCGGGATGCGGACGGGCCTGGACGACCTGAAGGCGGTGCTCCGGCACGGCCCCGAAAGGGGGACCCACGTGCTCAGCTGGTGGCGCGCCACGTCCCGGCTGCGGAACGCGCTGCTCATGGGGGGCGGGTTGGACGACATCGGCGCCTTCGTCGCGCTCGACGTGCACGGCCAGGAGCTGAGCAGTCTCGCCGCCAACCAGGTGATCTCCTGGTCTCCCCGCCCGCAGCGGGGCCTGTTCTTCGACCGGGCCGCCGCGACCGGTCCCCAGGTGCTGATCCCCTGCGAAGTGGACCTCGACCCGGCCGGGGGCGACGCGGCCGGGCCCGTCGGGGCACCGAAGGAGAACGCCGGGATGGGAGGGCTGGTCCCGTGACCGAGCCGAGTTCGGCCGCCGACGCCTACCGGGAGATCTGCGGCCTGGTCACCGACTCGGTGGAGCGGCTGCGCGAGCGGGACGAGCAGCGGGCCCAGGAGCTGCGCGGCGAGCTGGTGGCCGCCGAGCGGCGGCGCGAGGAGGCCGCCGAAAGGGAGCACGTGACCCGGTGGACGGCCCGGTTGCGGTGGGAAGCAGCGGTGGAGGTGCTTTGGGACCAGCGGTGGCTCCGGATGACCCCGCTGCCCCGCCCGGACCGGTCGACCCCGTACACCGACCTGGAGGCCTGCGGTCACGAGGTCGACGCCGCCTTCGAGGAACTGAGGTCGACGCTGCAGCGGCGCGGCCTGTTCCGCCGGCGCCAGCAGCCCTGAGGAGCCGTGGCGTGCGCCTCCGCCGGGTGGGGCCGCTGGCGGTGAGGTGCGTCGCGGTGCCTGGCCACCACCGCCGCCCCGGCGGGATGATGCCGGTCGTGCGTCCACTCCTCACGCCCGGCGAGGTGGCCGAGGCGACCGACGACCCGCTGCTCCGCTGGGCGTCCCAGGTGCTGACCCCCTCCTACCCCCGTTCCGGCGGGTCCGCGTGGCGGCTCGGTGGGGTCGTCGCCGTGGTCGCCCCTGGCCTGTTCCGCCGCGACCGGCTCGTGCTCGGTGGGACCGACCTCGACACCGCCTCGGCTCGGACCCTGTTCCGCCAGCTCGGGCAACGGGCGGGTCCGGCGTTCCGGCTGACGGCGTCCGAGGGCCTCGCCGAACTCCTGTTGGCCGCCGACGACCACCGGGGCCGGTTGGTGTCCTGGGGGTGGATGGACATCGCGGCTCCCCAGCCGGGGGCACCGGGCGCGGGTTCGGTGCGGTGGCTGTCGGCCGGGGAGCTGCCCGAGGCGGCGGAACTGCTCCGCCGGGCCAACCCGGATTCCTGGCTGTGGCCGGGCGATCCGGCCGCGACCCGGTGGGCGGGCCGGTGGGACGCCGGGGGCCGGCTCGTGGCCGTGGGCGCGGACTCCTGGCCCGCGCCGGGCGTGTCCCTGATCGCCGGGGTGGCGACCTGCCCGACGGCCAGGGGCCGGGGCTTGGGCGGCGCGGTCACCGGTTTCCTGCGGGACGCCCTGCTGCGGGAGGGGACGGCCGCGCTGATGGTCGACTCGACTAACACCACCGCGATCCGGGTATACGAGAGGCTCGGCTTCCGCTACCGCCGCCTGGCCAGCATCGAGCCAGCCCCCGTGCCGGCCGGCCCGGCCGGGCGAACGGGGACGTCATCGTCAACGGGTTCGTCATGAAGGAGTGGTTCCGTGTCCGCCGAACAGCACACCGTCCCCGAGTCGGCCCGGGAGGTCCGGTTGGCGTCCCGCCCGTCGGGCTGGCCCACGCCGGAGAACTTCGACCTCGCTGAGGCCCCGGTCCCCCGGCCTGGGCCCGGCGAGCTGCTGGTCCGCAACGTGGTCATGAGCGTCGACCCCTACATGCGGGGGCGGATGAACGCCGGCAGGTCCTACGTCTCCCCCTTCGAGCTGGGGAAGCCACTGGAGGGCGGGGCGGTGGGCCGGGTGGTGGAGTCCCAGGCGGAGGGGGTGTCCCCCGGCGACCTGGTGTCACACCAGCTGGGCTGGCGGGAGTGGGCGGTGGTGCCGGCCGACCGGGCACTGCCCGTTCCGGGCGGTCCGGAGGACCCGGCGCCGGGGACGTTCCTGGGCGTGTTGGGCATGACCGGGCTGACCGCGTACGTCGGCCTCGCGGAGATCGCCCAGCAGCGGGCCGGTGACGTGGTCTTCGTCTCGGGCGCGGCCGGGGCGGTGGGCTCGGTGGCGGGCCAGATCGCGGCGCTGCGGGGGGCGGCGAGGGTGGTGGGCAGCGCGGGTTCCCCCGAGAAGGTCCGCTACCTGACCGAGGAGCTGGGTTTCGACGCGGCCTTCGACTACAAGGACGGCCCGGTGTCCGAGCAGCTCGCGGAGGCCGCGCCGGACGGCATCGACGTGTACTTCGACAACGTGGGCGGCGACCACCTGGAGGCGGCGATCGGGGCGATGCGCACCGGGGGGCGCATCGCGATGTGCGGGGCCATCTCCGCCTACAACGAGACGGAGCCCCCGCCCGGCCCCCGCAACCTGGGTCTCATGGTCGGACGGCGGATCACCGCGCGGGGCTTCATCGTCGGTGATCACATCGACGTGCGGGAACGGTTCCTGGGGGAGGTCGGTGAGTGGGTGCGGACCGGCCGGCTGCGGCACCGGGAGACGACCATGTCCGGGCTGGAGCGGGCGCCGGAGGCGTTCCTGGCGATGCTGCGCGGCGAGAACATCGGGAAGATGCTCGTGGAGCTCTGAGTTCGGCCCCGCCTCCCCGCCGCCGACCGGGGCGGGCGCCGGAGGCAGGCGGCCGGGACGCCCAGGCGTCCCGGCCGCGCGGGCGTCAGGGTCAGGGGCCGTTGGGCCCCGAAGCGGCGGACACCACCTCCCGGAACGGCCGGGGTGGGCGCCCGGTGAGGTCCCGGACGACGGTGGTCGTCCGGTCCTCCGCGCCGTCCGCGATCGCCGCGTCCATCGCGGCGAGGACGGTGGCGAACTCCGACGGGACGCCGGCGTCCGCGAGCCTCCCGGCCAGTTCGATGACGCTGACGCGGCGGTGGCGCACCGGACGCGAGGTGACCTCGCTGAGGGTCGCGGCCACGTCGTCGTAGCTGAGGCACTCCGGCCCGGTGATGACGTGGTCGGTGTTGTGGGGCGTGGGGTCCAGTAGGGCGCTGACCGCCACCTCGGCGATGTCCTCGGCGGCGACGAAGGCGACCCGACCGTCGCCGGTGGCGCTGACGATCTCCCCGTGGTCCCTGGCCGAACGCGCGTGGGGGTGGTGGCCGGTGAAGTTCTCCATGAACCAGGACGGCCGGAGCACCGCCCACTCGGCGAACAGCTCCCCCAGGCGGGCGTGCGCCGCGCCCAGGCCCGGCCCGCCCGCCGGGATGGCGGACGAGCTGAGCAGCACCACCCGTCGGACGCCGCCCCTGGCCGCGAGTTCGAGGAACGGCCCCATGACCGGCATCGGGTCGGGGTCGCCGACGGGCGCGACGAGGTACACCGCGTCGGCTCCGCTGAGGGCGTTCCGGTGGGTGGAGGCGTCGTACCAGTCGAAGCGGACCCGATCCCCGGTCCCGTTCCTGCTGGCCACGCGGTTCGGACACCCGCGTTCCCGCAGTTCCCTGGTGACCAGGCGGCCCGTGGTGCCGGTGCCACCGATGACGAGGACGGTCACCGCTCGCCCCCCTCCCCGCCTTCGGGCTGGAAGGCGAGGGGGTTCCAGTAGTCGCGGTGGTGCTGGATGCGCCCGTTCCGGGTGGAGAGCACGGTGACGTACCGCGCCTGGTACGGCCGGCCGGTGGGCACGACGAGGCCGTTGGCGGTGAACTCCACGATGATGGTGCCCGGGTCGTCCGTCCGGTGCGTGATGGTGTCGGTGATCTCCCGGACGTCGAGCCGGTTGGGGTAATCGCGCAGGTACTCGTGGATCGCGGCCCGCCCTTCGAGCCGGCGTGGCGCTCCGGGTGGCGCGAAGGGCAGCTCGAGGACGGCGTCGTCGGCGTAGAGGTCGACGAAGCCGGCCATGTCGCCGGCGAGCAGGGAAGCGACGCCCCGGTGGAGGAGGTCGGCGGGATCGTCTGGCACGGGTGGCCCCTTCGTGGTCGCGTTCCGGACCAGTACGATCCGGACTGACAGTCCACTACGTTATCGGACCGACGGTCCGGTTGTAAGGGGGCACCCGGTGCGTGCCGATGCCGAACGGAACCGAGAAGCCGTCCTCCGGGCCGCCGGGCGGCTCTTCGACGCGACCGACGACCCGGAGCGGGTGTCGATGGACGACATCGCGGCCGAGGCCCGGGTGGGCAAGGGCACGCTCTTCCGCCGGTTCGGCGACCGGGCGGGCCTGATCCGGGCGCTCTACGAGGAGCGCACGGAGCGGCTGCGCACATCCCTGGCGCCAGATCCCGCGCGGAGCCCGCTGGAGAACGTCACACTCCTCATGACCGCCACCCTCCGTTTCAAGTCCGAGAACCGCGCCCTGGCGCGGGCCCTCGAGAACCAGGGAAGCGGGAGCCCGTACACCAACGCCGGCTACGACCACTGGCACCGTCAACTCGCGGAGCTGATCGCCGAGGCGCGTGGCCCCGAGGCCGCCGACTTCCTCGCCCACGCCCTCCTCGCGGCGGTGCGCAGCGACCTCGTCGCCCACCTCGACGACTGGCCGGCCGAGCGGGTACGAGCCGGAGTCGCGACCCTGGCCGCCTCGGTGATGGGTCAGCCCACGGGAACGGGGCCGGCGGGCATGGCAGCCGCGCCCGAACGCCTCGCCGCGGCGGACGCGGGGACGAGCACCGCACCGCCCGAGATCGCCAGCCCGGACGCGACATGACGTCGAGAACGAGCGATCACGACCAGCCCGCGCCCCCGGACACCACCACCGCCAGACGAGTGAAACGAAGGAACGAAACCCGGGTCACCTCTCCACCGGATTACTACTCCGAGTAGCGACTCTGCCGATCAAGTTGTCATCCTGTTGGGTTTTTGCAACACTCCCACCCCATGAGCCCAGTGCGGCGAGGAGCCAGTCGGCCCATCCACAACCGACTGGCCGTGCTCCGGGCGGAACGCAGGATGAGCAGGACGGAACTGGCGAAGGCGGTGGAGGTGAACCCGCAGACGGTAGGCGCGCTGGAACGCGGCGACCACTACCCGAGCCTGGACCTCGCGATGCGGATCTGCGAGGTCTTCGACCTCCCCGTGGAGGCGGTCTTCAGCCGCCAGCCGTTCGCTCCGCTGTCTCAGGCGGTCTACCGCCCGGTGAGGAGTGAGCGGTGAGGGGCATCGCCGGCAGGGCACGGGAGTGGAGCGAGTACAGCGCCGAGGCGCAACACCGGTGGCGGGAACGCCAGTCGTCCTGGTTCCCCTCGTTGCGCCAGCGGCGGCGCCGCCGCGCCGCGGTGCTGTGCCACGCCCTGCTGGCCGCGTCCCTGGTGGTGACCACGGCGTCGGTCGACTCGCTCGGCGACGCGTTCCTCCTCGTCTACCTGCCCGTCTACCTGCTGTGCGTGCTCAGCTGGTTCCTGCTGCGAGTGCTCACCAACACCATCGCGGAGTCGATGACGACCACCCTGGACGAGTGGGAGCGGACGCTCCGGGACCGCCTGACCCACGTCTCCTTCCAGTTGGTGATCCCCGCGAACCTCTGCGTCGCGGCGTACCTGGTCGTCACCGCGGACTCGCCGCGCTCGGCGGTGAGCGGGGCCGCGGTGCTCGCGGCCGTGACGTTCCTGTTGGCCTGCCTGCCCACGGTCCTGCTCGCCTGGATGCTGCCCGACGAGGACGCCGACATCGTCGACGTCCCTCCGGTGCCGCCGGCCGACGCTGGCCCGTCCCGCCCCACTGAGCCCACGCCGCCGGGGGAGGCGGACGGCTGCCAGGGCGCCACCACCAGCACGCGCGAGGGACAGCCCGTGGGAATGGGCAACTGAGGGCGGGCGGCCGTCGAGGCGCTCCGCGTCCGGCCGCGACCGCCACCCCGGCCCCGCCCACGCGGGTGGAGCCGGCACACGGACCCGCCGGTGAACACGACCGGCCTAGCTGGGGAGAGGAATTGGTGTGACCCCATCGATGTTGGAGTTCGACCGGCTGACCAAGAGGTACGGGGAGCGCACCGCGCTGCGGGAACTGAGCTTCTCCGTCGCCGCGGGCGAGCTCTTCGGCTTCGTCGGCAGCAACGGCGCCGGCAAGACCACCACGATGCGCATCGCGCTGGGTGTGCTGGCCAGCGACTCGGGCGAGGTGCGGTGGAAGGGCGGGGCGGTCGACCTCGCCGTGCGCGCCCGCATCGGCTACATGCCGGAGGAGCGCGGCCTCTACCCGAAGATGAAGGTGGGCGAGCAGCTGGTCTACCTGGCGCAGATCCACGGCATGGGCGGCCGCGCGGCGCAGTCCGCGATGGAGGCCTGGACCGAACGGCTCGGCGTGGCCGAGCGCCGTGGTGACGAGGTGCAGAAGCTGAGCCTGGGCAACCAGCAGCGGGTCCAGCTGGCCGCCGCCCTGGTGCACGACCCCGAGGTCCTGATCCTGGACGAACCGTTCTCCGGTCTCGACCCGGTGGCGGTCGAGGTCATGAGCGGGGTCCTGCGCGAGAAGGCGGCCGAGGGCTGCCCGGTGGTCTTCTCCAGCCACCAGCTCGACCTCGTCGAACGGCTGTGCGACCGGGTGGGCATCATCCGGGGCGGCGAGATGGTCGCCTGCGACACCGTGGAGGCGCTGCGCAGCCAGGGCAACCGCCGGGTGCTGGTGGTGGCGCCCCGGGCGGGTGCGACCTGGGCCGAGGGCGTTCCGGGGGTCACCACCCTGGAGGCGGACGGCGGCCGGTTCCTCGTCGAGCTCGACGACTCCGCCGACGACCAGGCGCTGCTCCACGCCGCGCTGGCCACCGGCCCGGTCCACGAGTTCGCCACCCAGCAGCAGACCCTCACCGACCTGTTCCGCAACGTCGTCACCCAGGAGGTCGCAGCATGAGCGCCCCCACCCAGCAGCGGCAGGTGGGCGCGGCCCAGGGCACCTGGTTGGTGGCCCGCCGCGAGATCACCACCCGCGTGCGGTCGAAGGCCTTCATCTTCGGGACGCTCGCGATCATCCTCGCCATCGGCGGTTACATCGCGCTCATCTCCTTCCTGGGCAACGGCGAGAGCACCAGCCGGGTCGGGGTCACCTCGGACACCGCGGTGATCGGTGAACAGCTCACCGTCGCCGGGGACGCCCTCGGGCAGACCATCGAGGTGGAGGACGTCACCGACGCCGCCGCGGCCGAGCAGCGGGTCCGGGACGGCGACCTCGACGTCCTGCTCACGGGATCGCCGAGCGAGCCGGTGGCGGTGGTCGATGAGGAGCTGGACACCCAGCTCAACGGGGTCCTGACCGCCGTGGTGCAGCAGCAGGCGCTGAACGAGCGGATCAGCGAGGCCGGACTGGACCCCGTCGCCGTCCAGCAGGAGGTCGCCGGCACCACCGTCGAGGTGCGGGCGCTCGGCCAGGTCGACGAGGACCTGGGCCAGCGGCTGATGCTCGCCGTCGCCTCCGCCTTCCTCCTGTACATGGCGGTGATCCTGTACGGGTCGATGGTCACGATGGGCGTCATCGAGGAGAAGGCGAGCCGGGTCGTCGAGCTGCTGCTGTCGACCCTGCGGCCCTGGCAGCTCATGCTGGGCAAGGTCCTGGGCATCGGTACGGTCGGGCTGATCCAGGTCGCCGCGATCGGGATCGTCGGGGTGGTCGCGGGCGTCGCGCTGGACGCGTTCACCCTCCCCGGCGCGGCGGCGCTGACCATCCTCTCGACGGTGATGTGGTACCTGCTCGGGTTCCTCTCCTTCGCCGCGCTCTTCGCCACCGCGGGTTCGCTGGTGTCGCGGCAGGAGGACGCCAGCAGCGTCACCACGCCGATCACCCTGCTGGCGGTGCTGCCGTTCGTCATCGGTTTCCCCCGCCTGATGAACGACGCCAACGACACGGTGTCGGCGGTGTTGTCCTACGTCCCGCTGTTCTCGCCGACCCTGATGTCGACCAGGACCGCGCTGGGTGTGGCCGAGCCGTGGGAGATCGCACTGGCTGTCGCGCTGTCGATCGCCGCGACCGGTGTCTTCGTCTGGGTCGGTGGCCGGTTGTACAGCAACGCCGTGCTCCGCACGGGCAGCCGGGTCAAGCTCCGCGACGCGCTGCGCGGCTGAACCCGGGAGGAACACCAGGGCGGCCCGGCCGGATCACTCCGGCCGGGCCGTCGTCGTTCCGGGTCGTCGGCCTCGGGGACGACGGGGGGACCGCGCTCGCTCCCACCGGGCGGGCCAACCCGGGACCGGACCACGAGTGGGGCGGGTGCTGGCCGGAGCGGACCGGCGACCGCGAGGTCGCGGGGGAGGTCGACCAGCCGGTGCGGGGGCACGTCCGCGCCCGGACGGCTCCGGTCGAGGGGTCGCGCCCTCGGGTCCGGCGTGGTGCCGCCGGCGAGGTCCGCCCCCGGCATCCGAGGACGACGGCGGCCCTCCGCCCGAGGTCGGGGCGGGGAGGGGCCTCGGCTCACCGGGTCGGGACGCGCGTGGGCCCCTCAGGACTCCCGACACCCTGAGGGGCCCACGGCGCGCCCGCCGGCGCTGGTGCGAGCGGCTCAGCGCTCGTCGATGGCCACGAACTCGCGTTCGGTGTAGCCGGTGTACAGCTGGCGCGGCCGGCCGATCTTGCGCACCGGGTCGTTGATCATCTCGCGCCACTGGGCGATCCAGCCGGGAAGCCGGCCGAGCGCGAACAGCACGGTGAACATCCGCGTCGGGAAGCCCATCGCCTTGTAGATCAGGCCCGTGTAGAAGTCGACGTTCGGGTACAGCTTCCGCTGCACGAAGTAGTCGTCGGAGAGGGCGCGCTCCTCGAGCTTCATCGCGATGTCCAGGAGCGGGTCGTTCACGCCCAGCTTGCCCAGGACCTCGTCGGCGGTGCGCTTGACGATGGCCGCCCTGGGGTCGTAGTTCTTGTAGACCCGGTGGCCGAAGCCCATCAGCTTGACCCCGGCCTCCTTGTTCTTGACCCGGTTCACGAAGGTGTCGACGTCGCCGCCGTCCTTGTGGATGCCCTCCAGCATCTCCAGCACGGCCTGGTTGGCGCCGCCGTGCAGCGGACCGAAGAGCGCGTTGATGCCGGCCGAGATGCTGGCGAACAGGTTGGCCTCGGAGGAGCCGACCAGGCGGACCGTCGAGGTGGAGCAGTTCTGCTCGTGGTCGGCGTGCAGCACGAAGAGCAGGTCCAGCGCCTTCACCAGCGCCGGGTCGACGTCGTAGGGCTCCGCCGGCAGGCCGAAGGTCATGCGGAGGAAGTTCTCCACCAGGCCGTGGGAGTTGTCCGGGTAGAGGAACGGCTGGCCGACCGACTTCTTGTACGCGTACGCGGCGATGGTCGGCAGCTTGGCCAGGAGGCGGATCGTGGAGATCTCGACCTGCTCGGGGTCGAGCGGGTTCAGGCTGTCCTGGTAGAAGGTCGACAGCGCGGACACCGCCGAGGACAGCACCGGCATCGGGTGCGCGTCCCGGGGGAAGCCGTCGAAGAACCGTTTCAGGTCCTCGTGCAGCAGGGTGTGCCGCTGGACCTTCTCGGTGAATTCGTCGAGTTCGGTCTTCGTGGGCAGCTCACCGTAGATGAGGAGGTAGCTGACCTCGAGGAAGTTCGACCGCTCGGCGAGCTGCTCGATCGAGTAACCACGGTACCGGAGAATTCCGGCGTCACCGTCGATGTAGGTGATGGCGGAGGAGCAGGCCGCGGTATTCACGAAGCCCGGATCCAGCGTCACCAGCCCCGTGTCCGCGAGCAGCTTCTTCACATCAACACCCGGTGCGCCTTCGGCCGGGGAGATCAACGCCATCTCGTGGTCGCTGCCCTGGTGGCGCAGCGCAACGGAACGATGGGCATTCGCGTCGGCGGGCATGCGAGTCCCTCTCACACTCGGACGAGACGACGCGCAGGCGAGTGGGATCGCCACCTCCGGCCGCAGGGGCCCGGCCGGGCTGGCCACCGGTCGCACGTCAGCACCGCCTCGTCGGGGTCCTGTCGTTGCTCACGCTAGTCGCCGAATTCCCCCTCGCCTACCCGTGGTGTTCACCAGAAGGCCCAGGTGGGACCACCGTCACATGCCGTGGCCGAGCGGGGTGTGATCTGCCGCGCACCAGGGCGGGGAACGCGCTCCCCCGGGCGCTCCGGAGGGGCGGCCGCACCCCGACGGGCACCCTCAGGATGGCGCTCCCCGAGAACGAGAGGGGCATCACACTCCGCACCCGAACGCGCACCCACGGCGTCCAGCCCACTCGTGTGGGTGACGGTGTCGCTCAAGCAGAGCAGCCCGAGACGTTCCCCCACTTCTCCGCCTATCTGATGACGGCGCCACGGACGAGTGAGGACCATAAAACGCTCCGCATGCAGCCCGAGTCGACTACGGACAGTCGTGGCGTCATTCGTTCGACACGACGGGCCGCGCAATCCTTCCCACGCCGGATCACCCTTCGTGCAGGGCAGTCACGAAACGTGACGATCATGCTGCCGTTTCGGGTGACGACAACAACGGATCAACGAGATAGCTTTCCTTCTGCGGCCGCAACGTGAAAAAGAATCGGAATCGGAATCACTCCAGGTTAGGTGAAACGCTGTGATCATCATTGACTCTCTGATCAACCTGCTGGTCAACCTCGGAATCGACATTCTCTGATCCAGCGGTGAACGAGGCCGGGAGATCGCGAACCGTTTCCTCAGCCCGAGGAATTCGGCCGTGACGATCTCCCGGCGCTCGCGGGGACCTCGTCGACCTGTCCCGGAACTCCTTGTGCCCGGACACCGCCGGACCACCAGGTCAGGCAGGTGTCAGGAGTTCAACCTCCACCCGGCGAGGTCCCCGGACCGGGGTGGCTGCGCTCCCGGACGGGAGCAGGTGATCGCCGCCGCCTGGGCGGCGAAACCCAGCGCGCCCTCCCAGGCCTCCCGCCCCGCCGCGCGGAGCCGGTCGGGCGAGAGCAGCTCCCGGTCCTCCAGCCAGGCCAACAACGCGGCGCAGACCGTGTCGCCCGCTCCGATGGTGTCGACCACCTCGACGGGGACCCCCGGCACGCGGACGACCTCGTCATCCCCCGTGAGGGCGAGCAGCCCGTCCCCGCCCAGGGTGAGGACCACGGCGGCGGGCCCCGCGCCCCGCCACTCCCGGGCGGCGGCCACCACCGCGGGCAACCCCTCCTCGGGGTCCTCGCCGAGCTCCACCCCGGCGAGCCAGGCGGCGTCCTCCACCGACAGCTTCAGCAGTCCGACGTCCGGCAGCCACCCGAGGAAGCGGCGCCGGTACGCGGCCGCGTCCTCGATCATCTCGGCCCTGATGTTCGGGTCGAGGGCCACGAGCGTTCCCCTGGCCGACTCCCGGCGCAACAGGTCCTCGTACCGGCTCGCACCGGGTTCGAGGACCATGCCCAGCGTGCCGAGGCACACCGCCCGAACCTCGGCCGGGAGCGGACCCGGGTCGGCGACCACCCGGTCGGCCGTGCCCTCCACGTAGAACGTGTACCGGGCCGAACCGTCCGCACCCAACCCCACCACCGCCAGCGTCGTGGGCTCCTGCCCCCGCTGGAGCAGCGACAGGTCCACTCCCGACGAGTCGAGCCGGTCGACCAACGCGCGCCCGAAGGCGTCCTCGGACACCCTCGACAGGAACGCGACCCTGGTGTCCAGCAACGCCAGCGCGATGGCCACGTTGTACGGACCGCCGCCCAACCGAGGGGACAGGTCCGCCAACTCCGTGGTCCCGGACGGCTCGGGACGCGCGGCCGGCACCAGGTCGACCAGTGCCTCACCTCCGACGACGATCACGTCACGCCTCGCGGTAGTAGGGGTCGACGACCACGTGCTCGCCCCGGGTCTCGTCGAAACGGGCGACCTCCCGCCCGTTGACGAACGTCCGCAGCGCCCGGTTCATGATGTCCAGCGGATCACCGGACCACAGCACCACGTCCCCGTCGAGACCGGGGCGCAGCGAGCCGACCCTGTCGTCCAGTCCCATGATGCTGGCCGGGTTCACCGTCAGGGAACGGAGCGCCTCGGCCGGGTCGAGCCCCTCCTTCACCGACAGCGCGGCCTGGTAGACGAGGAACTCGATCGGCACCACCGGGTGGTCGGTCATGATCGCGATCCGCACGCCAGCCCTGGCGAGGATGCCGGGGTTGCGCAGGCCCCGGTTGCGCACCTCGACCTTCGACCGGCTGGTGAACAGCGGGCCGATGATCACCGGGATGTCCCGCTCCGCCAGCAGGTCGGCGATGAGATGCCCCTCGGTGCCGTGGTTGACCACCAGCCGGTACCCGAACTCGTCGGCCAACCGGATCGCGGTGGCGATGTCGTCGGCGCGGTGCGTGTGCTGGCACCACGGGATCTCCCGGTCGAGCACCCGCACCAGGATCTCCGACGTCGCGTCCCGCTCGAAGGGGTCCCCCTTCTCCAGGGCCGCCGCCCGCTTCTCGCGGTAGTCCTGCGCCTTCAGGAAGGCGTCCCGGATGACGGCGGCCACGCCGAGACGGGTGGAGGGGAGGCGCTTCTGCTCCCCGTAGACCCGCTTGGGGTTCTCCCCGAGCGCGCTCTTCACGCTGACGGGATTCCGCACCAGCATCTCGTCGACGGTGCGGCCCCAGTTCTTCACGGCGACGGTCTGCCCGCCGATCGGGTTGCCCGAGCCCGGCTTGATGACCGAGGTGGTCACGCCCCCGGCCAGCGCGTCCCGGAACCCCTGCTCCGCCGGGTTGATCCCGTCGATCGCCCGCAGCCGGCCACCGTTGGGATCGGTCATCTCGTTGGTGTCGTTGCCGGCCCAGCCCTCGCCCTCCTCGTGCACGCCGAGGTGAGCGTGCGACTCCACGAAACCGGGGAGCACCCACTGGCCCGAGGCGTCCACGATGGACACCCCGGCGGGCACCTCGACCGACGAGTCCGGACCGACGGCCGTGATCCTGCCGTCCTGGATGAGAACGGTGCCGCCGCTGATCGGTTCCCCGTCAACCGGCACCACGTATCCGCCACGAATCGCCACATTCATGGTTAGCAACGCTAACGGAACCGGTCCCGGCCGCCGTCAGGCCCCGGCCTACACCGGCCGCATCCCCCAGGACCCGGTCCAGCGCTCTCCCGGGGCGACCGTGAGCAGGTCCGTACCGGAGTTGAGCGCGTCGGGCGGACTGGTCACCGGCTCGATCGCCACCGCGAGGCCCCGCCCGGGGTAGTCATCAGGGGTGAAGACCTGCACCCACCCGAACACCGGCTCCGCCCAGATGTCCACGCCGGTACCGTCCTGCGCCAGCACCTGGTGATGCACCAGTCCGTCCGATCCGGGCCGGCAACCGCCGAAGGCGGTGTCGAGACGCGTCGCCCCCAGCGGGCGCGGGACCCGGAAGTCGTGGTCGGTGCCGGCCACCGGGACCGGCGACCCGGTGGGCAACAGGCGATCGTCCACCGGCAGCCGCGTCTCGGCGGCGAGCCGGATCACGCAGTCCTCGGTGCGGGCATGCCCGGCGCGGGGGAACGGGTGGGCTCCGACGCCGAAGGGCGTCGGGCGGTCCCCGAGGTTCTCGACGCCGTAGGTGACGGTCAAGCCGTCGTCGGAGAGCGCGTAGGCGAGGGTCGCGGCCAGGGCGACGGGCCAGCCCGGCTGCGGGTTGACCGTGGTCGCGAAGAGGATCGACGAGGCGGTCCGCTCCCGGACCTCCCAGGACACGGTCCTGGTCAGGCCGTGGATGGCGTTGTTCCTCCTGGGTTCGGTGAGCGCGAGCTGCTGCGGTTCCCCGTCCAGGACCCACCGGCCGTCCGCCACCCGGTTCGCCCACGGCACCAGCTGCGTCCCCGATCCGTAGGGAGGCAGGACATCCTCGGGGTAGGTCTCGACCAGCGGCCTGCCGTCCACTTCGAACACCCGGATCGCGGCGCCGACCTCGGTGAGGACGCAGCGACTGGAACCGTGCGCGATCTCGAACTGGGTTCCGGTGACCGGACGAATGCTCATGGCGGGAGTCAACCACCGCCCGCCGTCCCACTGTCAACCGTCCTGGCCGGCACCCGCCGAGTTGTCGGACGCATTCCCCCGCCGCCCTGACCCACCACCGGCCGGCGCACCGGACCGCCCGTCACGACGGATCAGCCGGTCTCACTCCGGTCCTCCCTCCGAAGGGGAGGGCTCCGGGGGACGCGCCGCCGACCGGCCACCCCGGGCGGCACGGCCGAGGACGAACCGGTTCAGCGCCCACAGCCCGACGCCGACCGCCAGCAGCACGGCGGCCACCACGTACTCCTCCACCGGTCGTCCGGTGAGCGGGCTGGCGAGGTACAGGCAGGTGGCCGCGCCGAGCACCGGCAGCGCCGTCGGGGCCCGGAAGTGGGGGTGCGCCACCGGTTCCCGGCGCAGCACCAGGACCGCGACGTTGACCACGGTGAACACCACCAGCAACATCAGCGAGGTGGTGCCACCGAGCAGGGCGATGTCCACGGTGCTCACCAGCACCACGGCCACCGCCGTCGTGACGACGATCGCGACCCACGGGGTGCGCCGCCGTGGGTGCACCAGGCCGAACCGACCGGGGATGATCCGCTCCCGAGCCATCCCGTAGAGCAGTCGACTCGCCATCAGCATGTTCATCAACGCCGAGTTCGTCACCGCGCAGATCGCGATGGCCGAGAAGACGATCAACGGGAACGCCGGGGCCCCCGCCCGCACCACCTCCAGCAGCGGTCCCGTGGACCCGGCGAGCACGTCCGTCGGGACCAGCAGGGACGTGGTGAGGGCGACGGCCAGGTACACCAGTCCCGTGATCCCCAACCCCCAGAACAGCCCCCGGGGGAACACCCTGGCCGGGTCCCTCGCCTCCTCCGCGAGATTCACCGAATCCTCGAATCCCACCAGCGCGAAGAACGCGAGCGCGGTCGCGGAGGTGACCGCGAGCAGCGGCCCCTGCTCCGCGTTGAACTCCAGCAGCCTCGCCGGTTCCCCGGCCCCGCTGGCCACCGCGCCCACTCCGATCCCGACCACGATCAGCAGGCCGGCGAGCTCGACCACGGTCAGGACGACGTTGGTGGCCAACGACTCCACGACACCCCGGAAGTTCACCAGGGCGAGCACCACCAGGAAGCCGACCGCCACCGCCAGCCAGGGCACGCTGACGAACTGCTGGAGGTAGTCGCCGCTGACCGCCCGCGCCGCCGAGGCGGCCGAGGTGATGCCGGAGCACATGACCGCGAAGGCCACCATGAAGGTGAGGAAGGGGCGCCGGAAGGCGCGGTGGGCGTAGAGGGCCGCGCCGGCGGCCCTCGGGTACCGGCCCACCAGCTCCGCGTAGCTGAACGCCGTGAGGAACGCGACGAGGAAGGCGACCAGGAACGGCACCCACAGGGCCCCGCCGACCGCTCCAGCCACCCGGCCGGTGAGCGCGTAGATGCCGGTGCCCAGGATGTTGCCGATCACGAACAGCAGCAGCAGCCGGGTGCCCATCACCCGGCGCAGCGCGGGTTGGCCGTCGCGCGAGGATGGCTCGTCGGAACCGCGCTCGGACATCTCGGACGCCGCCATGACCACAGAGTGTGCCCCTCCGGGAGCCCAGCGTGAAGGCCGCCGCCCCGAATCTCCCCCGTGGAGGCCGGCGCTCGCGTCACGCGGCCCGACGTGACTACGGTTCGGGGAGGACATCAAGGAGGATGCCGTGGCAGACGAGATCTCGAACGCCGACGTCCCAGGCCGTGCCGGGGACGCGATCCCCGAGTCCCCGGCCACCACCGCCTTCCGCGCCGCGCGCGACCTCCTGTTCCAGCACCGCCACGACCTCGACGCGGCCGTCGAGGCTTTCCGGTGGCCCGCTCTCGACGAGTTCAACTGGGCGCTGGACTGGTTCGACGTGCTCGCCGCCGCGCCGAACGGCGGCTCCAGGACCGCGCTCTGGCTGGTCCACGACGACGGGACCGAGCTGCGGCTCAGCTTCGCCGAACTCGCCGAACGCTCCTCGCGGGTCGCGAACTGGTTGCGGGCGGCGGGCGTGCGTCGAGGCGACCACGTGCTCGTGGTCCTGGGCAACCAGGTCGAACTGTGGGAGACGGTGCTGGCCTGCGTCAAGCTGGGCGCCGTGATCATTCCGGCCACCACGATGCTGGGTCCGGACGACCTCGCCGACCGGGTGACCCGGGGCCGGGTGCGGCACGTGGTCAGCGCGGCGGAGCGGACCGCGGGCTTCGACGGTGTCGAGGGCGACTGGACGCGGATCTCCGTCGGCCGGCCGGTGGAGGGCTGGCACGACCTGGCCGAGGCGGGGGCGGCGAGCCCGCGGTTCGTGGCGGACGGCCCGACGAGGGCCGACGACCCGCTCCTGCTGTACTTCACCTCCGGTACGACCGCCCTGCCCAAACTGGTCCGGCACACCCACTCCAGTTACCCGGTGGGCCATCTCTCCACCATGTACTGGCTCGGGCTCCGCCCCGGCGACGTGCACGTCAACGTCTCCTCCCCCGGCTGGGCCAAGCACGCGTGGAGCAGCCTGTTCGCCCCCTGGAACGCCGAGGCGACCGTGTTGGTGGTCGACCAACGCCCGTTCGTCGCCTCCCGGCTGCTCGACGAGGTCGAACGGTGCGGGGCGACGACGCTGTGCGCGCCGCCGACGGTGTGGCGGATGCTGGTGCAGGAGGAGCTGGAGCGGTGGTCGCCCCGGCTCCGCGAGGTGGTGGCGGCCGGCGAACCGTTGAACCCCGAGGTCATCGACCGGGTCCGCCGTGCGTGGGACCTCACGGTCCGCGACGGTTACGGCCAGACGGAGACGACCGCGCAGGTCGGCAACACGCCAGGTCAACCGGTGACGCCGGGCTCGATGGGGCGGCCGCTGCCCGGGTACGACGTCGAACTGGTCGACCCCGAGGGGGCACCGGCCCGCGAGGGGGAGATCACGATCCCGCTCGCGGGGGGACCGCCGGCGGCGCTCATGGTGGGCTACCAGGACGCTCCGGAACAGCAGGCCAGCGCGACTCGGGACGGGCGGTACCACACCGGCGACGTGGCCAGGTGGGAACCGAACGGCCACCTGACCTACGTGGGGAGGGTGGACGACGTCTTCAAGGCCAGCGACTACCGGATCTCCCCGTTCGAGTTGGAGAGCGTGCTGCTGGAGCACCCGGCGGTGTTGGAGGCCGCCGTGGTGCCCGCGCCGGACCCGGTGCGGCTCGCCGTCCCGAAGGCGTACGTGGCGCTCGCCGAGGGGCACGAGCCGTCGGAGGCGACGGCCCGGTCCATCCTGGCGCATGCCAGGACCAGGCTGGCTCCGTACAAGCGGGTGCGCCGGTTGGAGTTCGGTGAGCTGCCCAAGACCGTGTCGGGCAAGATCCGGCGCGTGGAGCTGCGGGGGGCCGAGCACCGGGGCACCCGGCGTGCCGACGAGTACCGGGACACCGACTTCCCCGAGCTGCGGGGCTGATCCCGGACAGGCCCACCCCGGCGCGCTCCGACTCCGAGTCCGGTCCGGACTCGACCGGCTCGGTCTCGGCCGGTCAGGACGGCGCCCGGTACCGCCACAGTGCCGGCAGGGCGCACACCGCCACCACGGTGAGCAGCACGACGAGCACGCCGCCGCCCACCACGGCGGTCGCCGTGCCGATGGCGGCGGCCGCTGTCCCGTGCAGCACGTCGGCCAGCCGGGGGCCGCCGGCGACCACGACGGTGAAGACGCCCTGCATCCGGCCCCGCATCTCGTCGGTCGCCGCGACCTGGAGCATCGCGCCCCGGTAGACCGAGCTGACCAGGTCGGCGGCGCCCCCGAGTGCGAGGAAGGCGACGGCGAGCCACAGGGAGCCGGCCAGGCCGAACCCGATCACCGCGAGCCCCCACACGATGACGGCCACGGTGAGCCCGACCCCCTGCCTGGCGACGCGGGTGACCCAACCGGAGAGCAGCCCGCAGGCGAACGCCCCCGCGGGGATGGCGGCGAAGAGCAGGCCGAGCGCGGCTCCGCCACCCGGCGGGTCCCCGAAGGTCCGTTCCGCCATCTCGGGGAAGAGCGCCCTGGGCATCCCGGCGACCATCGCGATGACGTCCACCAGCAGCCCCGCCAGCAGGACGCGGTGCCCGGAGAGGTAGCGGAACCCCTCGACCACCGAACGCAGCCCCGGGCGGCGGGGCGCCCCGGCCAGCGGGGGCATCGCGGGCAGTCGCCACACGGCCCAGAGGGCGGCGCCGAGCGCCACCGCGTCCACCAGGTAGAGGGTGGCCAACCCGACGAACGGGAGCAGCACCCCGGCGAGCAGGGGGCCCACCACCGCGCCGAGTTGGGCGACCGTCGCGGTGAGGGCCTGGGCGGCCGGCAGCTGGGCGGGTGGGATGAGCCGGGCGACCGCCGCGACCCGCGCGGGCATGTTCACCGCGAAGAAGGCCTGCTGGAGGGCGAAGAGGCCGAGGACGAGCCACACCGACGTGGTTCCCGCGAGCGCCTGCGACCACAGCAGCAGGGCGGTGAGCGCGATCCCGCTGTTGGTGACCAACATGAGGTCGCGCCGGTCCATCCAGTCGGCGACCGCGCCACCCCACAGGCCGAAGACGAGCAGCGGCACCAACCCGAAGAGCCCGGCGAGTCCCACGTAGGCCGAGGACCCGGTGATGTCGAACAGCTGTTTGGGCACCGCGACGGCGGCGAACTGGGCGCCGAGGGAGGTGACGACCGTCGACAGCCAGAGCCGGCGGAAGGGCGCGACCCGCAGGGGCGTGGTGTCGAGCACCACCCGTGACCACAGCGAACGTCGTGGTTCCCGCTCCGGTGGGTCCTCCGGATCGGAGAGGCTCTGCTCGGACACCACGGCAGACTAGACGCCTCACCGGCCGGTGAGGCCCGTCCAGTGGCGGTGCCAGGAGGTCGCGGTGCGCTGGCGTGGCCCCGGTCGGCCAGGTCACCCGGGGGACGAGGCGAGGCCGTCCTGGCGGGCGCGGCCGGGTGTCCGCCCCCACGCGGCCAGTCAGGGAGGCAGGGGCCGCGGGGTCGCCGAGGCCAGCGGCGCGCGGTCGTGGGAGTCCTCGGCCGGGGGCCGGACGGCCGGCCCGGTGGTCGTGGTCGATCCCGCCCTCGGCTGGCGGTGGCGGGGCGGCCGCCGGTAGCCCCGGGCGACCCGCCCCGGAGGGTAGGTGCGGGGGGCGCGGTGGTGGCCGCTCGGCCTCTTGCTGGCCCGCCCGTCCCTCACTAGTGTCCGTCCACGCGGCTCGGGGCGATCATGGTCGCGGGCACCCGCCACGCCGGGGGGCCGGTTCCCGCCGGTCGTCACCCCGGCCCGGGCGGACCGCCCTCGACGGACGCGGGCGGGCGAGGCGACGGGACTTCCAGCGAGGGATCGGGGTTCGGCATGTCGGTGTCACGGATGGCGGCGGCGCGGCTGGCGGGCGAGGCGCCGGGGGACCTGCTCGCCGGGACCAGCGCCCCCGAGAGCGCGTTGTTCCTCGCGATCTGGGCGCATCACGACCGCGCCCCCGACACCGCCCTGGCCGCGGCGCGGCTGGCCGTCGAACTCGATCCCGACGGTGAGTTCGCGCGCCTGCTGGCGCTGTACCTGGGTTCCGGCCACACGCGGGGTGACCGCGTCTACGACACGCCCGCCGCGTTCCAGGCGTTCATCCGGGGTGGCGGCAACGTGGGCCTCTACTCGGCCACCCAGGAGGCGCTCCGGCGGCACTACCACCGGTTCGACGCGCCCACCGTGCTCGACGTGGGCGTCGGGGACGGGATGGCCCTGCTGCCGGTCCTGGATGCCGGGCTCTCCCGGGTCGACGTGGTCGAGCCGTCGGCTGAGCTGCTCGCTCGCACGAGGGCCGGGCTGGCGGAGTCGGGCGTGCCCCACCGCGTGCGGCACGCCCGGATCGAGGACGTCCAGCGGGAGTGGGACGGCGAGAGGTGGACCGTCGTCCAGTCCACCTTCGCCTTCGACGCCCTACCGCCCGACCGCCGATCCGGGGTGTTGGAGTGGATCCGCGACCGGTGCGAGTCCTTCCTGCTGGTCGTCTTCGACGTTCCGGACACCACGCGCCCGTTCTCCCCCGAGTGGTTCCTCCCGGTGCTGGCGAAGGCCGAGCAGGGCGTCCGGGAGTACACCGAACACCGCGACCTCGTCGGGTTGGGCTTCCTGGTGCCGGTGGTCCTCGGGTTCTTCGACGCCGGGAGCGCCAGGGCCAACTACGAGCAGTCCGTGCCGAGCTGGGAGGCGGAGCTCCGGAGCGCCGGATTCGGCACCGTCTCCTCCCACCGCCTGTTCGACTACTGGTGGCAGCCGGCGTACGTCATCGAGGCGTCCCGCTGACCACCGCCGCGCGACGTCAGGGGGCCACCCGTTCGACTCTCCAGCCGTCGGAGTCGTGCACGTAGCGCAGCCGGTCGTGCAGCCGGTCCGGCCGTCCCTGCCAGAACTCGACCGTCTCGGGTCGGATCCGCCATCCTCCCCAGTGCGGTGGCACCGGGATGCGCTCGACGTCGGCGAACCGTCGTTCGATCGCGACGAGGGCGGCGTCCAGGCTCCCCTTGGACACGACCCTGGACTGCGGCGAGGCCCACGCGCCCAGCTGCGATCCCCTCGGCCGTTGCGCCCAGTACTCGGCGGACTCGGCGGGGCTCACCCGTTCGACGGTTCCCCGGACCGTGGCCTGTCGTTGGAGGGCGATCCAGGGGAAGGTCGCCGACGCGTACCTCGTCGCCTGGAGGTCATGGCTCTTGGTGGAGGTGTAGTTCGTGTAGAAGGTCAGCCCCCGCTCGTCGAGCCCCTTGGCGAGCACCGTGCGGGACGAGGGGCGCCCACTCGGGTCGGCGGTGGCCAACACCATCGCGTTCGGTTCCGGCACCCCGGCCGACTCCGCCTCCGCCAGCCACAGTCCCAGCTGTTCGTGCCAGCTCTCCGCGAGCGACCCCTCGTCGAGGGGTCCCGCCTCGTAGGACACCCGCATGGCAGGCAGCACAACATCAACCTCGGACATCAATCACGCTCCCGAATCGGTGGCCGGCGACACCCGTGGACGAGGACGGTATTTCCCGGAAACCCCGCACTGAAAGCACCCTTTCCAGTGAGGATAACCACACCGTGCGTGATGAGTCGATCAAGAGCGCCCGCCCTGACCAGCGCAATCGATCACGGGAACGATCCAGTCCACTCGATCGGCCGAATTCGCTCCCGGGTGCCGCGCGCGGTGTGACCGACCGGGGGTGAAAAACCGGACGAACGGCCAGAAGTCCACCAGGACGGCGGCCCACCGCCCTGACCCTGGGACACGGGCCGTCCTCCGCACCTGCGAGACTGCTCCCGCCAGGTGATCCGGCCAGGCGCCGGAACGGAAGAACTCACGCTCCGACCGGAGGAGCCCCCATGACGCAGACGGTCGACCCCACCACCCTGGTCCTGCCCGACGACCTCCGACCCTCCGACGGCCGTTTCGGCTGCGGACCGTCGAAGGTGCGCCCGGAGCAGCTGAGCAGGCTGGCGAGCGAGGGTTCCGCCCTCATGGGCACCTCCCACCGGCAGAAGCCCGTCAAGTCCCTGGTCGGCAGGGTCCGCACGGGCCTGCGCACCCTGTTCTCGCTGCCCGACGGCTACGAGGTCGTGCTGGGCAACGGTGGCACGACGGCCTTCTGGGACGCGGCGGCCTTCGGGCTGGTGCGTGAGCGGGCGTTGCACCTCGCCTTCGGCGAGTTCTCCAGCAAGTTCGCCAAGGTGACCAACGGTGCTCCGTTCCTGGGTGAGTCCGTCGTGGTCCACGCGGAGCCCGGTACCGCCCCCGCGCCGACCGCCACCCCTGGCGTGGACGTGGTGGCCTGGGCGCACAACGAGACCTCCACCGGGGTCGCCGTCCCGGTGAGTCGCCCGGAGGGCTCCGACCACGCGCTGGTCGCCGTGGACGCGACGAGCGGCGCCGGCGGCCTGCCGGTCCGCGCCGAGGACTTCGACGTCTACTACTTCGCCCCGCAGAAGTGCTTCGCCTCCGACGGCGGCCTGTGGATCGCGCTGGCCAGCCCGGCGGCGGTGGCCAGGATCGAGGAGATCGGCGCCGGCGACCGCTGGGTCCCCGAGTTCCTGTCCCTGCCCACCGCGCTGGACAACTCGCGCAAGGACCAGACCTACAACACGCCGGCCGTCGCGACGCTCTTCCTCCTCGCTGACCAGATCGAGTGGATCCTCGACAACGGCGGCCTCGACTGGGCGACCGCGCGCACTGCGGACTCGGCCGCGAGGCTGTACGGGTGGGCCGAGGCCTCGCCCCACGCGACGCCGTTCGTCACCGACCCCGCCCACCGCTCCCAGGTCGTGGGAACGATCGACTTCGCCGAGTCCGTCGACGCGGCGGCCGTCGCGAAGGCGTTGCGCGCCAACGGGATCCTGGACACCGAGCCCTACCGCAAGCTCGGCCGCAACCAGCTGCGCGTTGGCATGTTCCCGTCGGTGGAACCGGAGGACGTGACCACCCTCACCCACGCCATCGACTGGGTCGTCGAAAGACTGGGCTGAATGGGGCGTTGAGTAGTTTTCCGCTAGCGCCCTCTCCCCGAAGAGTGCAAGATCTAAGGCATAGCAAGCTGCCGTGTGGGTGAAAAATTGGCACAGTAGGGCTACACCGCCGGGGCTCGGTTCGTGCTAGGGACCGGCGCGCCTGCCCGGGTAGATCACTGAGTCAACCTACCGTCGGTCTGATGAGGTGGAGTCAGCGGGGAGGTAGTGATGCGAGCGCTGCGAGTCGTCGGGCTTGATGACGACGGCAAGACCGTCATCTGTGAAGACCCGGCTCGTGGCGAGCGCTTCGCGTTGCCGGTGGACGCGCGGCTGCTCGCCGCCGCCCGGGGCGACGTGACCAGGCTGGGCCAGGTCCAGGCCGAGATGGACAACCAGATGCGGCCGCGTGAGATCCAGGCGCGCATCCGGGCCGGGGCGACGGTCGAGCAGGTGTCCGAGGCGGCGGGGATCCCGTGCCACCGGGTGGAACGGTTCGCGTACCCGGTGCTGCTCGAACGGTCGCAGACCGCCGAACGCGCCCAGCGCGCCCACCCCATGCGGGAGGACGGGCCGGACGTCCAGACCCTCGGCGAGGTGGTGTCCCACTCGTTCGGGCTGCGTGGCCAGGACTACACGGACGCGAACTGGGACTCCTGGCGGGGCGAGGACGGCAAGTGGATCGTCCAGCTGCACTGGCGGGCCGGCCGGTCCGACAACCGGGCGCACTGGATCTTCCACCCGGGTGCGCACGGCGGGACGGTGACCGCCCTGGACGAGCACGCCGCCGACCTCCTCGACCCGTCGCCGAGCCGGCAGCTGCGCACGGTCCGGCCGGTGACGCGGCTGGCGAGGCAGGCGTTGGAGGCCCCGGACGGGGTGGACACCACCCTCGCCGAGGTGAACGTCGAGGTGCGGACGCCCGACCAGCCGGTCGACGCGGAAGCCGCGCTGCCGGTGGTCACCGAGGGCGTCGAGGCACCCGAGCTCGAGGACGGGACGGGTCACGAGACCGACGACTCGGTTCCGGCGGAGGTGGGCGCCGCCCGACCGGGCACTCGGCGGGTGAAGAAGAGCCATCCCATCGTCCCGTCCTGGGAGGACGTCTTACTCGGGGTCAGGTCCCAGCGGGGTTGACCCGATGAGGGAGCCGGTCGGCACGCGGGAGCCGACCGGCTTCGTCGTGTTCGGGGACGGCCAGCGGGTACCCGAACGGCGGACGCGCCGGGCGACCGCGCACCCCGACCGGCGGTCAGGGCGTGGTGGGCCAGGAGTCGTCGAGCAGCGTCAGGGGCCACCCCTGGTCCTCACACCACTCCTCCGCCTCCTCCCGACCGATCTCCGCCACCGTGGACGGCAGCGTCGAGCCCAACCTCGCCCAGCCGTCCGGGGCCAGCACGTACCCCTGACCGCCCACCACGCCGAGCAACCGACCGGCGGGGAACGCCATCGTCGCCGAGGTGCGCAGGTAGGTGACCTCTCGTGGGAGCGCCATGCTGGTAGTGACGCACGGATCGGGCTTGACCTCAACCGCGCTTGACCGACGACAGTCGCACCGTGCGCCCCACGAAAAACCAGTCGCCGCCGAGGGAGGCTCGTCGTACCGTCGAGTTCGCCATGGACACCGACACCGACACCGCGGCCCCAGCGAACACGGCGGACCCCACTCGCCCAGACCTCCCCGGTGGCCACCCGTCGGAACTCTCCTCACCTCCACCCCGAGGGGAGACGGCGGCCCGCCGATCCGCGACGAGAGCGCTGCTGCGGCTCTCCCCGTACGCGGGCACCGTCCGGACACCGCTCGTCACCGCCACGCTGCTCGCCCTGCTGGCGGTGCTCGCCGGCCTGGCGATGCCGCTGGCCATCGGCGCCGCGATCGACGGGCCCGTCGCGGAGCGCGACCTGGCCGGCCTGGGGTGGATGGCGGGGCTGGTGCTCCTGCTGGGTCTCGTGGAGTCCGGGTTGCACCTCGCTCGTCGCCGGATCATGTCCGGTCCGACCACGGCGGTGGAAGCCCGGATGCGGCAGGACCTCTTCCACCACCTCCAACGGCTCCCGGTCGCATTCCACGACCGGTGGCCCTCCGGCCAGCTGCTCTCCCGTGCCGTCAACGACCTCTCGACGATCCGCCGGTTCTTCGCCTTCACCAGCGTCTTCCTCGTCGTGAACACGATCACGATCCTGGTGGGGCTGGCGATCCTGTTCTCCATCTCCCCCGTGCTCGCGCTGATCATGGTCGTGATCGGGATCCCCACCGCGCTGATCACCCTGCGGGTCGAGTTCCGGTACAACTCGGAGTCCCGGCTCGCCCAGGACCAGCAGGGCGACCTGGCCACGACCTTCGAGGAGTCCGTGCTCGGGGTGCGGGTGCTCAAGTCGCTGGGCCGGGGGCGGCACCTCGCGCGCCACTTCGCGGCCCAGGCCCGGCAGCTGCGGGGAACGGAGCTGCGGAAGATCCACCTGCTGGGCTGGGTGTGGATGTGGATCATGGTGCTGCCGGAGATCGGTGTGGCTGCGATGATCGCCTACGGGGGCTACGGGGTCGCCACCGGGACGATGACGGTCGGCTCGCTGGTGGCCGCGATCACCATCCTCGCGTACCTGCGGTTCCCGATCGACTCGATGGGCTGGCTGTTCAGCGAGGCCAACGAGACCGCCACGGCCAGTGACCGCTACTGGGAGGTGCGGGACAGCCTCCGCGAGATCGAGGACCCGGCCGAGCCGGCCGACCTGCCACGCCCGGTCCGGGGTGAACTCCGCTTCGAGGACGTGCGCTTCCGCTACTCGGGTTCTGGCGGCGCTGAGGAGCGGGCCGGCGACGACGAGGTGCTGCGGGGCGTGGACCTCACCCTGGTGCCGGGGGAGACGATGGCGCTGGTGGGCGCCACCGGGTGCGGGAAGACGACGCTGACCGCGCTGGCCTCCCGGTTGGCGGACCCGACGGGCGGACGGATCACCCTCGACGGCGTCGACCTCCGGGACCTGCGGTTGGCGGACCTGCGGACCGCCGTGACCACCGCGTTCGAGGATCCCGTGCTGTTCTCGGCGAGCGTGCGGGAGAACGTGCGGCTCGGTGCGCCGGACGCGACCGAGGAGGAGGTCGTGGCCGCGCTCCGCGTGGCGCACGCGCTCGACTTCGTCTCGGCGCTGCCCTGGGGGCTGGACACCAGGATCGGCGAGCAGGGGCTTTCGCTGTCCGGCGGGCAGCGGCAACGGTTGGCCCTGGCCAGGGCGGTGGTCGCGCGTCCCGCGGTGCTGGTCCTCGACGACCCGTTGTCCGCCCTCGACGTGCACACCGAGGCCGAGGTGGAGGCCGCGTTGCGGCGGGTGCTCAGCGGGGTCACGTCGCTGTTGGTGGCGCACCGCCCGAGCACCGTGCGGTTGGCCGACCGGGTCGCGCTGCTGGAGGGCGGTCGAGTCACGGCGGTCGGCACCCACCACGAACTGCTGGCCAGCGAGCCCGGCTACCGGGCACTGCTGGCCACGCCCGATGACGAGGACGGCCGCGACGGGGTCGCGGAGCCGGCGGGGAACGAGGTGTCATCCCGATGAGCGACCCGGCTGACGCGGGTACCCCGGACGCGGGGCGCTCGCCCGCTCCGACCACCACCCCGTCTCCGACCGACACGAGCACCCCGGGTGACGACTGGCGCGGCGTCGCGGCCGAGGACGTCGAGGACCCGGAGGGCCAGGCGAGCCTCCGGTTGGAACGCCGGTCCCGTCGGTTGCTCGGCGAACTCATCCGCCCCCGTCGGGGCCCGGTGGCGCTCGCGCTGCTGCTGACCGTGCTCCAGAACGCGTCCTACCTGGCCGGGCCGTTGTTGGTGGCCGGCGCCATCGACGTGGGGTTGCCGGCCGCGCTGGACGGCAGGCCGGAACCGCTGCTCTGGTTCGTCCTGGGCTACGCGGGGGCGGCGATCGTCTCGGCCGTGCTCCAGTTCGCCTTCATCACCCTCTCCGGCCGGCTCGGCCAGGACGTGCTGTTGGAGCTGCGGCAGCGGTTGTTCCGGCACGCGCAACGCCTGTCGGTGTCGTTCCACGAGGGGTACACGTCGGGGCGCCTGATCTCCCGGATGACCTCCGACATGGAATCGCTGGACCGGTTGCTCGCCGAGGGCCTCGACGGGTTGTTCACCTCGTTGCTGAGCATGATCGGCATCGCGGCCCTGCTGCTGTGGATGGACGCGCCGCTGGCGTTGATCATGCTGGCCGCACTCGTCCCGCTCGTGCTGGTCGCCGGCTGGTTCCGGTCGCGGTCCCGCAGCGCCTACCGCCGGACCCGCTCCTCGATGGCCAACGTCATCACCCACCTCGTGGAGACGATGAACGGGGTCCGGGCCGTGCAGGCCTACCGGCGTGAGCACCGCAACGACGAGATCATGGGCGAGGCGAGCGGCGAGTTCCGCCGGGCCAACAAGCGTGCGCTCGACGTGCTGGCGGTCTTCGTCGGGGCGACGCGGAGCCTGGGGAACCTGAACCTGGTCGTCGTGCTGGCCGTGGGCGGCTGGTGGGTGGCCGACGGCCGCCTCGAACTGGGGGTGCTCACCGCCTTCCTGCTGTACCTGCGGCGCTTCTACGAGCCGTTGGACCGGCTGGCGATGGTGCTCGACTCGTACACCGGAGCGGCGGCCGCGTTGGAGAAGATCTCGGGCGTGCTGGCGGAGGCGCCCCACGTCGCCGAGCCGTCCGAGCCGGTACGGCTGGTGTCCTCCCGAGGTGACGTGCGGTTCGAGGGGGTGGAGTTCGGGTACGGCGAGGACCGCCCGCCGGTGCTCCCCCGGTTCGACCTCGAGGTTCCCGCTGGTCAGACGGTGGCGTTGGTGGGCGCGACCGGGGCGGGCAAGTCCACCCTGGCGAAGCTGCTCGCGCGCTTCTACGACCCGAGCGCCGGCCGGGTGACCCTGGACGGCGTGGATCTGCGGGATCTCGCCGACGAGGACCTCCGCACGGCGGTGTCGATGGTGACCCAGGAGTCGTTCCTGTTCTCCGGTTCGATCGCGGACAACATCCGGTTGGGGCGGCCGGAGGCCACCGACGAGGAGGTGGT
This sequence comes from Actinoalloteichus caeruleus DSM 43889, assembly GCF_000429185.2. Classification (GTDB taxonomy): domain Bacteria; phylum Actinomycetota; class Actinomycetes; order Mycobacteriales; family Pseudonocardiaceae; genus Actinoalloteichus_B; species Actinoalloteichus_B caeruleus. The sequence continues at coordinate 3,614,384 of NZ_AUBJ02000001.1, forward strand.
CGCGGCGGCGAGGGCCGTCGGGGCCCACCCCTTCGTCACCTCGCTGCCGGACGGGTACCGGACCGAGGTCCACAAAAGGGGCGGGCGGCTCTCCGCCGGGCAACGGCAACTGATCGCCTTCGCCAGGGCGTTCCTGGCCGCGCCCGCGGTACTGGTCCTCGACGAGGCGACCTCCAGCCTCGACCTGCCGGCGGAACAGGCGGTTCAGAGGGCGCTGGAGACCGTCCTGCGGGGCCGGACCGCGGTGATCATCGCGCACCGGCTGTCCACGGTGTTGATCGCCGACCGGGTCCTGGTCATGGACGGTGGTCGCATCGTCGAGGACGGGCCGCCCGCCGAGCTGATCGGCTCGGCGGGCGGCCGGTTCCACGCCCTCCACGAGGCCTGGCGCGACTCCCTGGTCTGATCGACCACGAGCGCACTCGGCGGGGACCACCCCACGACGAATCCGTGACGATCCAACATACTGGACGTCGGATTCGTTGGGGCACGACGAACGGCGTGGTGCGGGCCGGGGGTGGGGCGGGTGGAGCTTCGGGCGCAGGGCGGGCGGCCGGTGGTGACGCGGGTCAGTGACGGGACCCTGGTGGAGATCGAGGGGGAGCGGACCCGGCTGCCCCCCGACCTGGCCGCGTCACTCCGGGAGTGGGCCGAGGTCGTCGAGGCGGTGTGCGCCCACGAGGAGGCCGGGAACCGCGCACTAGTCTCGGAGCGCGGCCGCAGGCTGGCCCACCGGCTCGCCAGGGCCACCCGGTCGCGGGTGCGGTACGTCGATCCGCTGGTCGACCGCGTCGTCCTGGTCTCGGCGCCACCGGGCGCCCGCGCCTCCCGCACCTCGACCGCGGCGGAACCCGTCCCCTGGGCGACCGGCCTGACCGCCAGCGCCCTCACCGGGGGGCCGGTCGCGGTCGGCCTGTCCGCGCTCTTCCTCGACCTGCTCACCGACGGCCCGCTCGCCCTCCTGGTCGCGAACCTCGTCGTGGTGGGCGGGCTCGCCCCGGCCGTCCTGCTGCTCGCGCGGCGCGCGGTGTGGCGCTGGGTCGCCCACGGCGTGGCCGGCGGCGTGTTGGTCAGCTGGTTCGTCCTGGCGCTCAGCCTGTTGGGACCGCGTTGACCCGTTGGCGTCGCCCGCGTCAGCTGGCCGGGGCGAGGGCGTGGAAGGCGATGGCGGCCGCCGTCGCCACGTTCAGCGAGTCCACGTCACCGGCCATCGGGATGCGCGCCCTCAGGTCGGCCGCGCTCATCGCCTCCTCGGTCAGCCCGGGCCCCTCGGAACCGAGCAGCACGGCGACGCGACGACCAGCCAGACCGGCTCCGGCCAGGGGTGCGGCCCTCGCGTCGGGCGTCAACGCCACGACCTGGTAACCGGCCCGCCGAAGCGCGTCGAGGCCGTCGGGCCAGGGGCGCAGGGTCGCGAAGGGCACCCGGAGCACATGTCCCATCGAGACGCGGACGCCGCGGCGGTACAGCGGGTCGGAGCAGCCGGCCCCCAGCAGCACCCCGTCGACCCCGAGCGCGGCCGCGTTGCGGAAGATCGCGCCGAGGTTCTCGTGGTCGCCGACGCCTTCGAGGACGGCGAGGGTGCGCGCCCGGGATGCCAGCTCCACGGCGTCCGGCATGGGTGCCCGGTCCGCGACGGCCAACACCCCCCGGTTGAGGTGGAACCCGACGACCTCCGCCATCACCTCGGCCGGGGCGACGTACGCGGGCACGTCGACCCCGGCGAGTTCCGGGCCGAGCTCCTCCACCCGGCGGGCCACTCCGAGCAGCGCGCGGGGCGGGTAGGCGGAGGCCAGGAGCCTGCGCACCACCACCACGCCCTCGGCGATCACCAGGCCGCGTCCCCCCGGCCGGTCGGGCCGCCGGTCCGCGGTCGTGAGATCGCGGAAGTCGTCCAGCAGGGGGCTGCCCGGGTCGGTCACCTCAGTCACTCGTGCCACGGCCCGAGTTTCGCACCACGGGGATTCCGGACCGGCCGGGCGGGTAACCCCCCTGTCGCGTGGTCCCCGCCCCGGCGTGCGCGCTGAGTGATCGTGTCGTGACGGGGAGCACCGTTTTGGCCGCTAGCGAGCGGGTTACGGCTGTGTCACGGTGAGCGTCCGCTCGAGAGCCACCATGGGAGGCGACATGGGACAGGACTTGGGGGCGCGGTCGTTCAGCCGGGAGGACCGGCAGCGCTTTCGCGACAAGGTGCAACGGTGCCTGGAAGCGCTTGCCAGGATGCTCGCACAGGACAGGTTCGCGCAGGACAGGCAGCGCATGGGCCTGGAGATCGAGTTAAACCTGGTCGACCAGGAGTTCCGACCGGCGATGGCGAACGCGCAGGTGTTGGAGAAGATCGCCGACCCGGCCTTCCAGACCGAACTGGGGCAGTACAACATCGAGATCAACGTGCGCCCGCGCCCACTCGCCGGCGACGAGGCGGTGGAGCTGGAGGAGGAGCTCCGGCAGGCGCTGAGCAACGCCGAGGCCAAGGCGGTGGACACCGGGGCGAGGCTCGCCGCGATCGGCATCCTCCCGACGCTGCGCACCGAGCACTTCGACCCGCACTGGCTGTCCGTGGGCTCGCGGTTCGACCTGTTGAACAAGGAGATCTTCTCGTCACGCGGCGAGGAGATCCTGTTGAACCTCAAGGGGTCTCCGCTGCCGGGGCGGGACTCCGAGACGCTGCGGAGCTACGCGGACTCGATCCTGCCCGAGTCGGCCTGCACCTCCGTCCAACTGCACCTCCAGGTCCGGCCGGAGGACTTCGCCGACCACTGGAACGCCGCCCAGTGCCTGTCGGGCGTGCAGGTCGCGATCGCGGCGAACTCCCCGTTCCTCCTGGGCAAGGCCCTCTGGCACGAGACGAGGATCCCGCTGTTCCAACAGGCGACCGACACCCGCCCCGACGAGCTCAAGAACCAGGGGGTCCGCCCACGGGTGTGGTTCGGCGAGCGGTGGATCAACTCGATCTTCGACCTGTTCGAGGAGAACGCCCGCTACTTCCCTGGTCTGCTGCCCGAGACCGACGAGGAGGACCCGCTGGAGGCACTGAACATCGGCAGGACGCCCAAGCTCGCGGAACTCAGGTTGCACAACGGCACGGTGTGGCGGTGGAACCGCCCGGTCTACGACGTCGTCGAGGGGCGACCACACCTGCGGGTGGAGAACCGGGTGCTGCCGGCCGGGCCGACCGTGGCGGACATCATGGCCAACGCGGCGTTCTTCTACGGGGCGCAGCGGGCGCTGGTCGACCAGGAGCGTCCGCTGTGGAGCCAGATGTCGTTCCACGCGGCGGAGGAGAACCTGTACGCGGGCGCGAGGAACGGCATGGACGCCCAGTTGTACTGGCCCGGCGTGGGCTGGACCCCGCCGCACGAACTCGTGCTGCGCAGGCTGTTGCCGATGGCCCACGAGGGCCTGTCGCGGCTGGGGGTGTCGGCGGCGGTCAGCGACCGGTACCTGGGGATCATCGAGCAGCGCTGCCTCACCCGGCAGACGGGCGCGAACTGGCAGCGGCAGACCGTCGCGGCCTGGGAGGACGCCGGTCACGGACGCCAGGAGGCGCTGTCGCGGATGCTGGAGGAGTACCTGGAGCACATGCGGGAGGGCAAGCCGGTCCACGCCTGGCCGGTGCGGAACCACTGACGGGAGGGGCGGGGACGCCGGCGCACCCGGTGCCGTCGCCGCCACCAGCGGGCGTCGGCCCCGCTCACCGATGGCGAGCGGGGCCGACCCGTTCCCGAACTGACTACCGCTCCCACCACGAAGCGGATGTTGGTTAGGCTAACCTATCCTTCGCTGGTTGCCAAGCCCGCGCGCGTCACGGGAATCCTCAGCTCCCGGGCCGCCCGCTGGCGGTCGCGGCCGCCAGCGCCCCCGCCGCCTCACGCCTGCGCACCCGCGCCATCAGACCGGCGGCGGTGAGCGAGGCCAGGAACGCGATCGCCCCGCCGGCGATCAGCGGGGAGGGCACGCTGATGTGTTCGGCCATCCAGCCGGAGAGGCTGCTCCCCAGGGGCATTCCCCCCAGCAGCACCAGCATGTAGAGGCCCATCACGCGCCCCCGCATGTGCGGTTCCACCGTGAGCTGCACCGTCGCGTTGGCGGTCAGGCTGAACGTCATGAAGGCGATGCCCGTGGGCACCAGCACGGCTCCGAAAAGCCCCATCGTGGGCATGAGGCCGAGCATCACGACCAGGCAGCCGAACACCATGCCCGCGACGAGCAGCAGGCGGAGGCTGGGGGTGCCGTCCCTGCTCCGGCGGGCCGCCATCGCCGCCCCGGTCAGGGTCCCGACGGCGAGCACCGTGGAGAGCAGGCCCAGCCCCTGAGGGCCGGCCTCGAAGAAGTTGTTGGCCATCACCGGCAGGGTGGTGTTGATGTTCATGCCGAACGTGCTGACCAGGAAGACGAGCCCCATCAGGACGGTGAGGTCGGGTCGTCCCCGCACGTAACGCAGGCCTTCGCGCAGTTGCCCCCGCGCGCGCGGCACCGGGTCGGAGCGGAACAGCTTGTCCGGGTCCATCAGGACGAGCCCGAGGACCACCGCCACGACGCTCACGGAGTTGACGACGAACAACCACCCGGTGCCGATCCAGGCGATGGCGTACCCGGCGATGCCCGGGCCGACGATGCGGGCCGTGTTGAAGGTCATCGAGTTCAGCGCCACCGCGTTGGCGACCTGGTCACGGCCGACCATCTCCATCACGAAGGACTGGCGGGCTGGCGTCTCGAACGCGGTGAAGCAGCCCAGGACCAGGCAGAGCACGTAGACGTGCCAGAGTTCGACCACCCCGCCCAGCACCAACAGCCCGAGCACCAGCGCGCAGGCGCCGATCCCGCTCTGGAGGACGATCAGCATCTTCCGCTTGTCGAGCCGGTCCGCGAGGACACCGGCCCACAGGGTGAGGCCGAGCGTGGGGATGAACTGCAGTGCGATGGCGATGCCGAGCGCGACGGGGCTGTCCCCGGAGAGCTTGAGCACCAGCCAGTCCTGGGCGATCCGCTGCATCCAGGTACCGACCAGCGAGATGATCTGCCCGGAGGCGTACAGCCGGTAGTTCCGCACCCGCAACGAGGCGAACATCCCCCCGCGCGCGGGCGCGTGGTCGCGTGGCTCCTGGAACTCCTGGGTCGCGGCGAAGTCCGGCACGGGACCAGCCTCGTCCGAGCCACTCGGTTCCCGCTGGGGCGAGTCTCGGGTGGGCTGCTCGTCACCCGTGTTCCGGCCACCGCCTCCTCCGCCCGACGCGTACCCCGGCATCGGTTACGCCACGTCCCCTCTCCACGACCCGCTGGTCACCAACCCGCCTCGTCTCACGAACCGGCGACCCGGTCGATGATCTCGGCGGCCCGGCGGAGCACGTCCCGCTCCGAGTCGTCGAGTTCGGCGAGCCGGCGCTCCAGCCAGCGCTCACGCGCGGTGACCTCGGCGACGATGTAGGCCCGCCCGGTCTCGGACAGTTCGACGATGGCCTGCCGCCCGTCGGTCGGGTGGGGCCGCCTCGTCGCGTAGCCGGCGTCCTCCAGGGCGGCGATCACCCGCGTCATGGACGGCGGCTGCACCCCCTCCTTCGCCGCCAGCTCACCAGGCGTGAGCGGACCGCACTTGTAGAGGCAGGACAGCGCGGACAGCTGGGTCAACGTCGCCGACGCGTCGGCACGCTGGGCGCGCAGCCGTCGGTTGAGGCGCACCACCGCGACGCGAAGCCTGCTCGCCAACCCGGGGTCCAGGTAATCGGACACGTCGTTAGCCTACCTCACTAACTCTGCGTGCCCTCGTGTTCCGAGGGGGACGGCCGTGCGCCGGTCAGGCCTGCCCCACCGCCCGGCTCGCCGGCGAGCTGCCGCTCCCGGGCCCACCAACTTCGGGATCTCCGCCCAACGCGGCCGCCGCCCCTCGCCTGAGCAGGGAGGCCAGCAGCTCCACCCGTTCCGTCGGCATTCGGGCGCTCCACAGCACGCGACCGTCACCGGTCAGCGTGGCGACCGCACCGGTCGAGGCCGGTTCGATCAGGAGGGAGGCGACCACCACCTCGGGGTGCAACGCGGTGAAGACCGATCCGGCCGGCCGGCGCAGCGCGTCGGCGACCCGCGTCGCCGTTCCGGGGTCCAGACCGAAGGCGACGCTCTCCTGGGCTCCCGACCGCACCACGACGAGCCGACCGCCCGGCCCCACCTCGACAAGGACCGGGGCCTGGGCACCGTCGCGCGTCGGACACGGTTCGGGCGGCACCGCGAATCCCCCGGTCACGGCCCGAGGAACCGGGGAAGCGCCGGTGTGCCGAGTGGGGCGCATGGGAGCCTCCTGGCCAGGGAACGGGCACGGCAGCGAGGCCGTCCACACCGAACCGGTCGACACCGCTCACCCGTCAGGACGAGCGGCTCCCGCTCGACGAACCCCTCCTGGCCGATTCGGGCCAGTCGGCCGGTCCGGGTTCGGGCGATGTGGTGAGCACCGGCACGGGTGGCGCGGCTCCCCACCCCGGCCCGGCACGTCCTCAACCCTCGGCCTGACCGGACGCGAGGCCCTCCGGTGACCACCGCGCCCTCGGCAGGATCTCCCGCACTCGCCGCCGGAAGGTGCCCAACGCGAGTTGCGCCGACACCCGCTGCCTCCCGGTGGTGCGGGCGGTCCCGGCCGGCGTGGCGAGCAGCGGCCCGACGACCCTCGTCAAGGCCCCCACCGCCGCCGCCTCCCACGCGGTCCGCAACCGCTCGACGTCCCCCTGCCCCGCCACGGCGGCGTCCGCGCTCAACTTCACCAGGAACCGGCGGACCTGGGTGTCCAGGGCCGCCAACACGCTGTCCCCGACCGCCTCACCACCGTTCCAGGTCGGGGAGTCCGTCCCGGTACCGGACAGCAGGCGCTCGGAAAGCCTGTTGGCGGCCCTGGCCAGCTCCTCGGCCTGCTGGCACACCTCGGCGACGGCCGCGCGCAGCCGCGCCTCCTCCGAGCGGAGGACCCGGACCGGCACGGAGACGGTGTCGGCGAGGACGTCGTCCACGGTGCCCGACTTCGAGCCGTAGACGACTCCGGAACCAGCGAGCCGGAGCGGGTAGTCGTCGGGCACCCCCTCGTCGCCGACGAGGCCGCCGAGCACGTCGAGCACGCGGGGCGGGCAGGAGGGCTCCCCGCCCGAGGTGGGGTTGAGCGCCAACATGGAGGACAGACCGCGCCACCCGAGCCGTCCGGGAACGTGCCGGCGGGGTCGCCACGACGGTTCGTCCCCCTCCGCCACCCGGCCCCCCGTCCACACGCTGTGCGGCTCGAACTCCCCCACACCCCCGCTGAGCCGGTCCCCGGCGGTCACGACGGCGTGCCGCACCCGCACCGGCTGCCCCTGACCACCCACCGGGAGCAGGAGCACGCGCCGGGAGAGCCAGGTCAACAGGTCCAGCGGACCGACGGCTGGACGGGACACCCACCTCGCGCCCGTCGGCGGCCGACGCCACTGGGGGCTGTCGCCGGGGGTGGCCGGCCCGATCGGGAGGTTGAACAGCAGGGTGTCGAACAACGTGGTACCCAGCGGCAGCACCGGCCCCAGCCCCCCGAGGGACCCGGCCGGGTTGCCCGTGGTCTTCCCCGCGACAAGGTGGGGATCGCCCAGCGCGCCGGTCTTGATGCCGGCCGAGTCCCAGCAGTGGACGTGCAACAGCCACCAGGCGGCCTCGGCGGGACGCAGCCCGGGGCCGGGCTGGGGGCGGGTGGCCCCGTGCCGTCCCGTCGGCGGGGCGAGGTGGCGAGCACGTGCCTGGTCCTGCTGCTCGGGGTCCGCAGCCCGGCGGCCTGCGCGAAGGGCGCGGTCGGGTGGAAGAGGTCGAAGCGGTGTCGCCACTCCGCCAGGTACCCGCCGATCCGGTCGCGCTGACCGGCGTCGAACCGTCGAGCACGGAACGTCCGGAGCCAGACGTCCCTGGTCATCGGGCCGAGCGCGTCGAGCACGACGGGCAGCAGGACCTGTCGCAGCAGCGTCGGTGCCATCGTGGGCTGACCACCGGCGAGGTCTCCGAACTCGTGGGCGTCCAGCAGGGCGTCCGCGAGCGACACCTCCCCCACCGCGCTACCGCAGACGAGCGGCAGCCAGGGTTCGTCGATCAGGTCGAAGGTGGTCATGCGTGTCTCCAACGGGAGTCGAGGCGCGTGGGGACGAGGGCGGCGGGGTCCTCGGGTGCCGTGGCCCCCTCGTCGTGGGCGCCCGGGGCACGGGGCGGGGCGGAACGGGACGCCGACGGGGTTCGCCACGGGAACGGTGTCCGGTCGACGCCGGGGAACGCTCCGGTGGGAAGTCATTTCCGAACCGGGCCCCACGCACCGGCCCCGCCGAGGTGAACCGCGCCGAGTTCGACGGGTGAACGCGACGAGCGGGCGGCGGATGCGCGAATTCGCGGGCGCCCGACAAAGGCCGATCCTTTCCCCGAACAATTACCCGGGGCGGCGATCGGGACATCCCCGCGCCCGTTTCTCGGGGAATACGACCGACGCGCCATCCACCTCCAGCCGTCACCGGAAGGGCGCGGAACACCGACCACCACCCGTGAACGCGCCGGTCAGGGCTGTCCGACGCGCCCACGGCCCCGACCGGGCCCGCTCGACACGAGCGGTGAGGCACCGGGCCACGAATCCGGACCGGAGACGAATGCAGGCAGGGGCGAACACGGGAGCACCGTAGCGCGACGCACCCCACGCCCAGGATGAATGCGCGGATATCATCCGTTCGGAGCAATAAGGGCCAAACCCGCGCCTCGATATGGCCAACAACCGTTCAGTTCTTTCACTCGACGGTGTGAGAAGGACGAGCGCTGGCGGGGTTCACGGGAAGGGCGACCGGGCGACGACGACTCCTCCGACCGCCCGGGCGGAGCACCGACGGGGAAGCGGTCCCCGGCGTCGACCGCGGGCGCGCGCCACCTCCCCGAGCCCAACCCCGTCCCCGTGGCCGGGAGGACCCGAAGCCGGTTCGACCGCTCGACGACCCCGGCACGAGGGGCCGTGGCGGGGGCTCACCCCGCCACCGAGCCGTCTGGGAAGCGGCACATCGGACACGTGGTCGCCGACGGCGCGTCGGTCCCACCCCGTGCCGCTCCCCCGTCCGACCGAGCAGGACGCCCCGTGGGGGCCGAGGGGGCGGAGCGTGGCGGTGGCCTGCCTCGACGAGGGGTATGGTCCCGCACGCGGGCGACGCGGGGTGGTCGCTGCGGGGAGGTCGACGGAGCCGGGCGCCCGGGTGGGCGAGGCCACGTCCCGACCCGCCACCCCCGCGTCCCCGACGAGGCGCCCGACGACGCGGTCGCGCGCGCCGTCGCGCCTACCGATCCAGTCCAGTACGGGAGCACCATGTCCAGCAACGGTGACGGCACCACCGTCCAGAACTCGTCCGAGCCCCCGGGCAGGTCCCGGCTCGACCGGTTCTTCAAGATCTCCGAACGCGGTTCCTCCGTGTCCCGGGAGATGCGGGGTGGCCTGGTCACCTTCGTCACGATGGCCTACATCATCGTCCTCAACCCGCTGATCCTCGGCAGCTTCTCGGCCGACGACCCCGGCGCCAAGGTGGACGTCAACGGCGACATCCTCACGGTCCCCCAGGTCGCGGCGGCCACCGCCCTGGTCGCGGGGGTGATGACGATCCTCTTCGGGCTCGTCGCCAACTACCCGTTCGGCCTGGCGGCCGGCCTGGGGATCAACACCCTCGTCGCGGTCACCATCGCTCCGCAGATGACGTGGCCGGAGGCGATGGGGTTGGTGGTGATCGACGGCCTGATCATCCTGGTGCTGGTGGCGACCGGCTTCCGCACCGCCGTGTTCAACGCGGTCCCCGCTCCGCTCAAGGCGGCGATCGCCGCCGGCATCGGCGCCTTCATCTGCTTCATCGGGCTCGTCGACTCCGGCTTCGTGCGCCGGATACCCGACGAGGCGGGCACCACGGTGCCGGTCGGGCTCGGGATCGACGGCTCCATCGCCTCCTGGCCGACGGCGGTGTTCGTCGTCGGCCTGATCCTCACCGGCGTGCTGGTGGCCCGGCGCGTCAAGGGCGCGATCCTGCTGGGCGTCCTCGGCGGCACCGTGCTGTCGGTCGTCACCGAGTGGCTCACCGGAGCCGGCCGCGGCGGTCCGGACAACCCGACGGGTTGGAACCTGAGCTACCCGGGCCTGCCCGAGCAGTGGCTGTCCCTGCCGGACCTGTCACTCGTCGGCGACGTCTCCTTCGGCGCCTGGACCAGGCTGCCCGCCATCACCGTCAGCCTGCTGGTCTTCACGCTGGTCCTCGCGAACTTCTTCGACGCGATGGGCACCATGACCGGCCTGGGCAAGGAAGGCGACCTGATGGACGACAAGGGCCAGCTGCCCGGCGTCGGTCGAGCCCTGTTCGTCGAGGGTGTGGGCGCGGTGGCCGGCGGCGCCGGCTCCGCGTCGTCCAACACCGTCTTCGTGGAGTCGGCGGCGGGCATCGCGGAGGGCGCCAGGACCGGGTTGGCGAACATCGTGACCGGCCTGCTCTTCCTGGCCGCGATGTTCCTGACCCCGCTGTACCAGGTGGTGCCGATCGAGGCGGCCGCCCCCGCGCTGGTGGTGGTCGGGGCCATGATGATCGGCCAGGTGCGGCACATCGACTTCACCGACTTCGGTGTCGCGCTGCCGGCGTTCCTCACCATCGTGGTGATGCCCTTCACCTACTCGATCGCCAACGGGATCGGCGTGGGCTTCGTCAGCTACGTGCTGATCCGGGCCGCCACCGGCAAGGCCCGGTCGATCCACCCGTTGTTGTGGGTGGTGGCGGCGGCGTTCGTCGCCTACTTCGCCGTCGGCCCGTTGCAGGCGGCCTTCGGCGGCTGACCCGGCCACCCGGGCGTCACCTCGGCCGGCGGTTCGGGCGTAATCTGGCGGTCGTGGCCGAGTCGCACGGGAACGATGAGCACCAGGGGGGTCCGCCCTCGCGGTGGAAGGACCTGCCCCCACTCAGCGAGCGGCTGGCTCGGTCCGATCCGGTCGTCCTGGTGGGCACGGCCCTGTGGGCCCTGGCCTTCCTGGTCCTCCTCGTGCTCAACCTGACGACCTCCGCCGAGCTGTCCACCCTGGTCTGGACCGCGCTGTCCGGATCGGTGCTGGGGCTGATGGGCTACGGGGTGATGTGGTGGCAGCGGCGGGCCCGGCAACGGGGCTCCCGCACCGCCCAGGTCGGTGCCTGAGACCGGGTCCTGAGACCGGATCCGGTCCGCGCCCCTCCGAGCGGTCGTCGGGGGGCGGCCCGACGAGGCCGGTGAGCGGCCCGCTGCGCCGGCTCGCCCGGGTGGCACTCCCGGTCCGCCCGGTCAGCCGAGCAGCGTGGCGGTGGTGGGTGCGACCAGCAGCGCGGCGAGCAGGTGGCGGTGGGACCACTGCCCGGTGTTCCAGGCCAGCGCCGCCGCCAGTGCCCGGGGAGTGTCCGTGGCGTGCGCCCGCCCCGTGCCGTCGACCCACCACGGCACCTGGTGCCGGCGGCCCTCGCACACCACCTCCAGGCCGTCGTGCACCAGCACGACCGGGGCTCCCTCCCCCTCGCCGGGCAACGCGAGCAGGTCGGCCACCGCCGCGCCCCCGGCCAGCCGGGCCAGCTCGGCCGGCCGGCCGGCACCGACCGGTTCGGCGCCCCACAGCTCCGAGGCCAGCGGCAGGTCCAACAGCCTGGCCAGGTCCTCGCCACTCGCCCACCCGGTGGCCACGCCGGTGCCGGCCCCCGCGCCACCGGGCCATGAGGAGCCGTTCTCCGGCCGGCCGTCGCCACCGGCCGCGACCAGCCGCGCCGCGTCGGCGACCGCCAGGAACCACGGACCGTCCAGGACGACCGCCTCGTCCGCCGGAACGCAGCCGCCGGTCAGCGAGCGGACGTGGTCGGGCGGATCGACGTCCTCCGGGCTCACCCGCCCGGAGCGCACGGCGACGGCCAGCTCGGCGTGCGCCCGCAGGGCCACCCCCTCGGACACGTCCCGCCCCCGGTCCCCGAGCCGCCCGAGCAGGTCCTCGGCGTCCTCGGCGTCCTCGACCCGCAGTCCCGCGCGCACGCCGGCGGCGACCAGCAGTTCTGTCACCGCCACGGGGTCGAGGGTGACCCCGCCGTGCTCCCCGGCCAGACCGAGGTCGGGCACGGGGTCGTGGAGGCCGGCGAGCGCGGTGGCCGAGTCCAGCCGCCACTCGCGGGGCGGGCGGCCCGCCAGCAGGGCGTGCCTGGCCAGCCACCAACTCGTGTAGCCGGTCGCGGTGACGGCTCGCCAGGTGTCGGGGCGGGCTCGCAGCAACCGCAACGCCGAGGGCCACTCGTGGTCGTCGACGAGGTCGAGGTCCCGGACGGCGATCAGCTCACGGGGACCGTCGTCCTCGGCGCCGGCGGCGTCCCACCACTCCTCCTCGTCCGCGAGGTCGTGGTCGGGTCCGGTGGGGTGCTCGTCGTGGAGGACGGCGAAGGTCTCCAGCACCCCGATCTCGACCAGCACGGGGGCCGGCCACCGGTCGGCGAACGCCGCGTCGAGCGTGGCCAGGGGGGAGTCCTCGGCCAGCACCGCGCGCAGCGGCGAACCCGGCAGCACCACCTCGTCGGCTCGGGCCCAGTCGCCGTCCTCGGTGGGCAGGGCGAGCGCGGCCAACCACGGTCTGGTCCCGCTCCCGCCCGATTCGGCGACAAGGCGGAGGACCAGGTCGGCGCGGGAAGCCACGTCGATCCCGGCGTCCGCGTCATCCAGGCTGCGGTCCACCGCGGCCCTGAGTGGCTCGGAATCCAGCAGCTCGGCGGGGCCGGCCTCCCTCGCGCCCAACTCGCGCAGCAGCGGGTGGTCGACCTCGGGGTGCGCCAGCCGCAGGCCGGTGATCTCCGCTTCGGCGAGTTCCTCGGCGTCCACCAGCCCGGGGGCCGGGAGGAGGACGTCGCGGGGGCCGGTGGCGGTGCGGCCGTCGACGAGGGGGACGGGCAGTCCGCCCAGCGCTTCCCGCCGGTCCGGATCCTCGGCGAGCCGCGCCGAGAGCGCCGTGTAGAGGGAACGCCACCAGGACGGCGGTCGGGCGATCCCGGCCAGCTCCTCGACCACGTCGGCGGGGCTGACCCGCTCGACCCCGAGGGCGGCCAGCGCGCTGGCCGCCCTCCGGTGCGACACCGAGGGGGCCACCAGTCCTGGGAGCAGCGGGGCGAGCGCGACCCCCAGCTCCGCATCGAGGTCAGGGAACACGCGTGCTCCGGTTGGCGCCACCCGCCGCCCGTCAGCCGAGGGCAACCACTGCTCGGCGCGGAGCGCGGTGAGGACGCCCTCCCGGAGCGCGGAGTCCACGTCGGACCGGGGGAACCCTGGTCGTGGCACCAGTTCGGTCCGGTCCGACCCCTCGGCCGCGAGGAGCAGGGCGGGGTAGGCGCGAGCGGCCTCGGCCAGCACGGCATCCGTGACCGGTCCGGGGAGCACCCGGCGGCGGGACGGTTCGAGCGGGACGTCGGCGAGCAGGCGGGCCGGCAGGGAGGTGGCCTCGTCGGTCCCGGTCGGGGCGTGCAGCACGTCCTCGGACAGCGGGTCCGGGGTGCCCTGGGTGGTCGTGGGGACCGCCCAGCGCACGGACCAGTCGGTGCGGCGGGACTCGACGCCCAGTGCGGTCGGCTCCACGCGCAGTTCCCCGCTCGCGCTGGCCACCAACCACCGCCGGGCCCCGTCCGGGGTCCGCACCACGATCCTGGAGAGCGCGGGGGGCGGGTGGGGTGCCGCGGCGTCGCCTGGGTGGGGGCCGGGCGCCGGCGGGGCCAGTGGTGTCTCCTCGCACGACCAGTCGTCGGCACCGACCCGGACGCGCCGCAGGCCGGGCAGGGCGAGCAGCAGGTCCTCGGCCTGGTCCCGGAATACCGCGAGCAGCGCCTCCCCGTCCACTCCCGGGGCCAGCGGGAGCCGCACCTCGGTGGTGAACCCGGCGGGTGGGCCCGGTTCGCCGGGCGGCGCCGGCCAGGGCAACCGGAGGACTGGGACCGCGCCGTCCCTGGCCGCGACGAGGTCGGCGAGGTCGGGGATGGCGGTGATCTCGGAGCGCGTCGCCGCGGCGCTGAACCGCACCCCGCCGTCCCTGGAGACGATCCGGGGTTCCTCGGTCACGGCGAGGACCGCCGCGAACCCCACGCCGAACCTGCCGGACGTCGCCTCGGGGCTGATGGCCTTCGTCGAGGCCCGCAGCGAGGAGAGGGCCTCGACTCCCCGCGCGTCCAGCGGGCGACCGGTGTTCGCCACCCGCAGTTCCGGGCCGGCGCCGCCCTCGGCGATGGTCACCAGGAGTTCCCCGGGAACTCCCGCCTCCAGGGCGGCATCCGCCGCGTTCTGGGCCAGCTCGACCGCGACGCGGTCCCGGTACCCGCCGTACCGGAGGTCCTCCTCGCTGTTGGCGTCCTCCCGGAACCGGGTGCGGGACGAGCGCCAGGCCCCGAGGACGGCGGCCCGGATGCGTCCCGTGCCGAAGGGGTCGTCCGGGTCGGACGCCTGGTCGGCCGGCCGTCCGGTCACCGCTGCTGACCGGACCCCGGGGAGGACCGTCGGCGGCGGCGGGCGCGGGGAGCGGGCGCGGTCTCCTCCTGGTCCCGCTCGTCCACCGGGGCGGGGGCCTCCGCGTCGGCCGGGGCGTTCCCCGCCGCCGCACCCTCCCCGTGAGCCTCGCCCGCGCCGTCGGCGACCGGGCTCCCGGCCGTCGTGGTGTCGGGGGTGCCCTCGTCCTGGCTGGCCGGGGCGGTGGGGCCGGCCAGCTCCGGCGCCGGGTCGCTCGGCTCCCCGGCGGCGGCGGGTCCGGCGGAGGTCTTCGTGGGACGGCGCTCGCCCTCGGCGATGCGGTTCACCGTCCCCACCGGGATGAGGTCGACGCCGGCGTCGTCGTAGACGACCTCGGCGATGGGCACCGGGGAGGTACCGCCACCCTCCGCCTCGGAGTGCGCTCCGCAGCCGTACTCGACGTGCACGACCCGGCTGTCGGCCGGGGCGAGCTCGTTGCCGCACGCACCGAAGGCCGCTCCGAGGGAGCCGTCGAGGGGGAGGTAGAAACCGCAGGTCCCGCAGTTCCCCGGGGCGCTCTTGGCCATGTCGCTGTCGGGGCCGAACTCACCGGAGACCCACCGTTCGGCGATCTCGACCCGGCCGTGCCTGCCCAGCACGCGGTGCCGACCGAGGCCGAGTTCCCTGGCGACGTCCTCGATGGCGGGGTCGTCGCTGGCGAGGTAGCCGGGTACCAGCCGGGGATCGTCCGCAGGGGTCGGCAACAGGTCACCGACGCCGAGGTCGCCGGCGCGGACCCGCTGGTCCCAGGGCAGCCACTCGGGGGCGACCAGCGCGTCGGGGCCGGGCAGCAGCACGACCTCGCTCACCGTCACCGGGCTGCCCGGGCCCGCGTGGGCGAGGGTCACGGCCCAGCGCCAGCCGACGTAGCCGGGGTGTGTGGCCGCGAACAGGTGGGTGGCGGCGGAGTCGTCCTCCGCGAGGACGTCGACGTGCTGACCGACGACCTCGCTGCCCGCCTCCTGCTGGGCGGCCTCCCAAGCCAGGTCGACCGCCGCCGCGAGCTCGGGGGCTGGTTCACGCGCCTCGACCGGTTCCTCCTGGTCAGAGGCGGTGTCAACATCGGCGTCGTAGGGCGTGGGAGTTGACATCACGGCGTCAATTGTGCCCGACGCCTTTTGATCTCCCCGCTCCCGTGCCAGGGTGTCATGGTGCGCTTTCGCCCGGTCCCCCGTGCGCGGCCCCTCGGCCCCGGACGGGTCGGTCGTGGCGCCCGCCCGCGCCGAGCCGTCCTCGGCCTGCTCGTCGCCCCCGTGCTCGTCCTCGCCGCCTGCTTCCCGCCTGCCGAAGAGCAGGACGCGGGTTCCTCCGAGGACTTTGTCAACCAGGCCGAGCAGGACGTCACGCACGGTGGCAGCGTCCCACAGCGGCTGGCCGTCGACGTCATCGAAGTCCTGCCCCACGACGTCACCGCGTTCACCCAGGGGCTGGAGGTCGCCGACGGCGTGCTCTACGAGGCGACCGGGCGGGTCGGGTCGTCCTGGGTCCGCGCCACCGATCTGGGCACCGGCGAACGACTGGCCCACGAGGACCTGCCGCCACCGCTGTTCGGCGAGGGCATCACGGTGGTGGACGACCGGTTGTGGCAGCTCACGTGGCAGGACGGCACCGCGTTGCTCCGGGACCGGCACACCCTGCGGGAGCTGGACCGCGTCGAGTACGCCGGGGAGGGCTGGGGGATCTGCCACGACGGTGATCGGCTCGTGATGAGCGACGGCACCGACGTCCTGACCTTCCGCGACCCGGAGACCTTCGCCGAACTCGGCTCGGTGGCGGTCACGAACGCGGGGGCACCGCAGCGGAACCTCAACGAGTTGGAGTGCGTCGACGGCGGGGTCTGGGCGAACGTCTGGTTCAGCGAGGACATCCTCCGCATCGACCCGGGGACGGGCGCTGTCACCGACGTCGTGGACGCCTCCGGCCTCCTACCTCCGGAGGAGCAGGCGGGCGTGGACGTGTTGAACGGGATCGCGGCGCTGCCGGGGACCGACGAGTTCCTGATCACGGGGAAGCTGTGGCCGTCGATGTTCCGGGTGCGGTTCGTCGACGGCTGAGGCAGGCGAGTGCCCCCGCCACCGGTGGTTCCCCCCTCCCCGCCCCTCCCGCTCCGTCAGCTCGGCCAGGCACGCAGGGCGAGCGTGACGACCTCGTGCAGCCGTTCCCGTGGGGTGCCCGCGTTCGCCTGGTTGGACAGGCCCTCCCAGACCACCCGCACCCACTCCGTCCAGGCCTCGGGGTCCACCTCGGCGCCCAGCGCGCCGGAGGCCAGGTCCCGCTCGATGCGTTCCCGGACGACGGCGGTCAGGGCGACCTGCTGTTCCTCCAGGGTCCTGCGCACGTCGATGGTGTCGGCGCCGCCGGTCATGGCGGCGCTGACGGTGAGGCAGCCCATCGGCCGGTCCTCGTCGGTGAACTCGTCCACGGAGTCCCGGAGCAGCCGTTCCACCGCCGCGCGCGCGGTGGGCTCACCGGCCGCGTCGACGTAGATGGCCGTGTAACGCCGCATGTACCCGAGGACGGCCTCGGCGAACACCGTGCGTTTGTCGCCGAAGGCCGCGTAGAAGCTGGACGGGGAGATCCCCATCGCGCCCGTCAGGTCGGCGAGGGAGGTGCCGTCGTAGCCGCGTTCCCAGAACAACCGGGTGGCGGTCAGCAGCGCCTCGTCCCGGTCGAAGCCGCGTCGTCGCCCGCGTCCCGGTGTGCCCATGCCCGGGATTCTGCTTGAGCGGAGCGAGGGCGCCGACTACCCTCCAATTCTGGAATGACCACTCCAGAATTGGAGGGCCGATGCGCTGGGAGTCCCGTCTCGTCCACCGCGCCGGAGCGCGGCTCCACGGCCGGTGGCGGGCCGGGCAAGGGCCGCCCCTCGTCGTCGTCCCGGGGGTGCTGGCCGAGGCCCGCGACTTCCTCCCCGTGGCCGGGGCGTTCGGCCGTCCCGAGCCCACGCTCGTCCTCGACCGGCGTGGGCGTGGCCGCAGCGGACCGCTCGGGGAGGACTACTCCACGCGCACCGAGGTGGCCGACCTCCTCGCCTGGGTCGACGAGCTGGCGAGCCCGGTTCGGCTCGTGGGGTGGAGCTACGGAGCCACCATCGCCCTGGAGGCGGCGGCGCTCGACGACCGGGTCCTCGGCGTCGTGGCCTACGAACCGGTGCTCGCGCCCTTCGCCGAGCACGTCCTGCCCGCGCTGCGCGGCGCCGACCTCGACACCAGGGTGGAGATCGTCAACGTGGACATCGCGCGCCTACCGCGCGAGCGGGTGGCGGCCCTGCGCGGCACGCCGGCCTGGGCACGGCTCCGGGAACTCGCCGCTCCCCTTCCCGAGGAACACGCCGCGCTGAACCGGTTCCGCCCCGACGCCGCCTGGTCCGGCCTCGCCGCCGACCTCGTCCTCGGTGAGCACAGCAGGGGCGCCCGCCCTACGGCGACGCCTTCGAGCGGGTCGCCGACCTGCTGCCG
Source organism: Actinoalloteichus caeruleus DSM 43889 (assembly GCF_000429185.2). Lineage (GTDB taxonomy): Bacteria > Actinomycetota > Actinomycetes > Mycobacteriales > Pseudonocardiaceae > Actinoalloteichus_B > Actinoalloteichus_B caeruleus. Next base: position 3,632,362 of record NZ_AUBJ02000001.1, read on the forward strand.
CTGTCGCGCACCACCCTCCTCCCCGGACACGGGCACCTCGCCCACGCCGAGGACCCCGTGGCGCTGGGCCGGCTGATCGGCACGCTGCTCTGAGCTCGGACGTCCACGGCGGCACCTCGCAGAGGCCACACCGGCCGCTCCACACCGAGCCGTGCGGACCGCGCGGGTGGACTCCAGGCACGGATCTCCCCTCCCTCGCGGCGACGGGGACGACCCCGGCCGACCGCGACGGCGGTACCGCCCCCGTCGTGCGTCGTCCTGGTGCAGGATGGGTTCCGGTGGGAGTCGTTCCCGCCACCGGAACTCCGACACGCGAGGAGGTCGGGAGGGTTGGGGCGCAAGCGTCGTTGGGTTGGTGAACAGCACGTTCCGCCACCACCACCGCCCCCGGAACAGGACTCCCCGCACGGGGCCCGCACCCGGTGGGGACGTCGGCCACGGCGGGGGTGGACCGACCAGCCCTCCATCCCCCCACCGGTCGACCGCCCCGCGCGCGCGCCGGACCAGGGACTCCACGGCGGGCCGACCGAACGGCACACCGCGCCGGTGCGGCACCCGGGGTGGGGCGGCCCCCGGCCAGCGGAGGAGCACCCACGGGCTCAGCCGAACCCGCCCGCACCGGGTGATCCGGCGGCGGAGGGGGCCGGAACCAGGGACGAGGACCCCACGCGGCGCCTCACCCCACCACCGCCACCCGGCTCCGGACCCGAGCGGGATGGCCGGCGGGGTGGTGACACCCGCCCGCTCCGCGACGGCGGACCGCCGCCGAGGAAGCTCACCGTGACCCGGGTCGCCCTGTACCGGGCCCGTCAGCTCTCCCTGCACGCGGTGGACCTCTTCTGGCGGGCCGCGCACGCCGACGGGGCGGCGCGGACGGGGCTGGACCGCCTCACCTACGCGGTGATGGCGAACGTCGCCGTGGACGCCGCCATCGCGGTCGCGCTGGCCAACACCTTGTTCTTCTCGGCGGCCCCCGGCGAGAGCAGGGGCATGGTGGCCCTCTACCTGCTGATCACGGTGGCCCCGTTCGCGGTGGTCGCTCCGGTGGTCGGGCCGGCACTGGACCGGATCCAGCAGGGCAGGCGGTACGCGCTGGGGGCGTCCTTCGCGGCCCGGGCCCTGCTCGTCGTGGTGATCGCCCTGAACCCCGACGGCTGGGTGCTGTACCCGGCCGCGTTGGGCTGCGTGATCATGTCCAAGTCGTTCGGCGTGCTCCGGGGAGCGGTGACGCCCCGGGTCCTCCCCGCCGAGGTCTCCCTGGTGCGCACCAACTCCCGCCTGACGATCTTCGGGTTGGCGGCCGGAGCGGTCGCCGGTGCGCTGGCCACCGGACTGGTCGCGCTGTTCGGCTCCGGCGGGCGCTCTGGTGGGCCGCGCTGCTCGCGGTCGGGGGACGGCGCTGTGCCTCCGCGTCCCCGCCTGGGTGGAGAACACCGACGGGGAGGTGCGGGCCACCCTCGGCGCCCGGCCGGGCGGTGCGCGACAGCCCCTGGGCCGCCTGGTGGTGCTGGGTCTCTGGGGCGCCGGGACCGCGCGCCTGTTGACCGGCTTCCTGACGTTCTTCGCCGCCTTCGCCATCCAGGCGACGGACGACACCGCGGGGATGCACGTGCTCATGCTGGCGCTCCTCGCGGGAGCGGCCGGCCTGGGCAACCTGCTGGGCAACGCCGTGGGCAGCCGGATCCGGATGAGCCGACCCGACCAGGTGGTCATCGGTGTGGTGGGCGCCGCGCTGGCCAGCACCGCGCTCGCGGCGATCGCCGCCGGCTACCCCACCGCCCTGCTGGTCGCCCTCGTCGGAGCGACAGCCAGCGCGCTGGCGAAGGTCAGCCTGGACTCGCTGCTGCAACGGGAGCTACCGGAGGAGGCCCGGGCGTCGGCGTTCGGGCGGTCGGAGACCGTGCTCCAGCTGAGCTGGGTGTCCGGTGGCGCGCTGGGGCTGCTGTTGCCGCCCACCTACTGGGTCGGGTTCGCGGTGCTGTCGGTCCTCGTGGCGGTCGGGCTCACCCAGACCATCCTGATCGGACGGGGGCGGAGCCCGCTGCCGTTCCTGGCCGCCGGTCCACCGGTGGGCCCCGGGTCCGGCGCCGGGCCGGACCACCCCCCTCCGGCGAACGAGGCGGGGACGCCGCCGGGTCGAGCCGGCCCCGGAGGCGACGGCTGATCGACGGGTTCCCGGTGGCCCCCGCCCCCGCCGGGTGGGCGGTCCGCCCGGAACCGCACCGTAAGCTCCAGCCGTGCGCATCAGGGAGCTGAGGACACGGGCCGGGCGAGGCGGCGGACGAACGGGACGGCGGCTCCGCGCCGTGGGGGCCGCAGGACTGGCAGGGCTCGCCGTCGCGGGCTGCGCGAGTCCGACGGTGCCGGCCGTCTCCTTCTACGCGGCGGGCGAGACGGCCCGGACCGGACCCGCCCAGCACTGCGACGTGCTGATCGAGGAGTGCTCGGTCGACCCGGAGGCGGTGGCGGAGCTGCGGGTACCGCCGGGGTACCCGCTCCAGGTGTCGGTGCCCGGCGAGGTGGGGGACGCCCCGTGGCAGGTGACCTTCCGCTACCGGGAGGACGGCGAGGAGGTGGAGGCCCGCAGCCCCGTTTTCCCGCCAGGGGAACGCCAGGCGTACACGCTGCGGCTCCCCGATGACGCGGCCCAACTGGAGACCGTGGAGATCCAGGAGTTCAGCGCGGTGCTGGTCGAGGACCCCGAGGGGGGCGTCGGATTCATCACGCGCGGCACCTGGGTGCTCTCGGTGGACGACCGCTGACGGGGGGGTGGCCGGCGACGAGGCCGACCGGCTGACGAGGACACCGCCTGCCCTCGCACCGGGGGACGTCCACCGGCTCACCCGTGTCCCGCCGGCGGCGAGGCCGCGCCCCGAACCAGCGGTGCCCGTTCCGGCGGGTGGCGCCCCCTCGGCCACGCGACCGGCACCGGGCTCCGCCGGGACGGCGTCAGGGCTCCAGTTCGCGGGCGACCGCCCGCACCACCTCGGCGATCCGCTTGGTGTTCCGCCGGTCCGGGTAGCGGCCCCGGCGCAGCTCCGGCTGGACCTTCGCCTCCAGCAGCTTGATCATGTCCTCGATGAGGCCGTGCAGCTCCTCGGCGGGACGCCGCCGCGCCTCGGCCACCGAAGGGGGCGCGTCGAGCAGCTTGACCGACAGCGCCTGCGGACCTCGGCGGCCCTCGGCCATGCCGAACTCCACCCGCTGGCCGGTCTTGAGCGCCTCCACCCCCGGCGGGAGGGCGGACGCGCGAACGTAGACGTCCTCGCCCCCGTCCTGGGTCACGAAGCCGAAGCCCTTCTCCGCGTCGTACCACTTGACCCTGCCGCTCGGCACTGTCCTCACCGTTCCCTGTCGTCGATGGATGTCGTTCCGGTGCACTGGGTTCGTCTCCCCCGGCACGACGAACGCGCCCGGACCCAGGCATCATGGCGGATCGCACCGACCGGTACGCCGCCGTCATGGTCCCAAGCCAGGACGCGTCTCCCTCCAGCGTAAGGGGTACGTCGAGCCCGTTCCGCCGTCCTGGGTCCCGACTGCCCCCGCCCCTCCCCCGGTGACGGCGGTCGCCTCGCTACCGGCCGCCCCGTGGCGCGGCGTAAGGTGAGCCTCATGTCGTCGAAGTCCTCCCGGAGCATCGCCCTGCCGATAGCGTTCGTGCTGTTCGCGGTGGGCCTGCTGGCGGTGCTGGGCACCTTCGCCGGGTACGGCCTCGGCTACCAGGACCAGCCGGTGTGGCTGAACGTCGGGACGCTGCTCACCCCGGTCGGCCTCGCGGTCGGCGTCGTGGCGGTGCTGTTCCAGGCCCGGCGGACCCGCCGGTCCGCCCGATGACCGGAGCCGGTCCCGGCCGGGCCCTGCCCTCCGGGGAGCTCGGCTCCCTCCGGCCCCGGGCTGGGTGGTCGGCGTCGACTCCGCCGGTCGATTGACATCGAAGCGCTGTCCGGAAGAATGATCTCCGTGGACTCGGCCACCCGGTTGCCCGTTCGGGTCAAGATGTCGCTCCGGGACACCCTGTTGGCGGGGGCGGTCGAGCTCCTCACCGAACGCGGGTTCCACAAGTTGCGGATGAGCGACGTCGCCGCGACGGCGGGGGTGAGCAGGCAGACCGTCTACAACGAGTTCGGCGGCAAGGAAACCCTCGCCCACGCGGTGGCCCTGAGCAGGGCGCACGCCTACCTCGACGGTGTCGGCGCCGTACTCGCCGCCTCGGACGACCCCGTGGCGGGGGTGAAGGCCGCCGTCCGGCACACGCTGGACCGCACGGTCGAGGACCCGCTGTTGACGTCCATCCTCACCGGGATCAACGCCACCGCCCTCTTCCCGTTCCTCCACGCGCCGGACCGCGTCACGCTGCGGGCCGCCGTGGAGCTGATCAGCAAGCACCTCCGCCAGCAGCTGCCGAGGATGCCTCCCTCCGCCACCGTCTTCTACGCCGAGAGCATCGTCCGGTTGACGCTGAGCCACCTGTTGCTGCCCAGCTCCAGTCCAGCCGAGGCCGCGGACTCCGTCACGGCCATCGCGGCGACCCTGCTCGCCCCGCACCTGTCCGCCCACGCGCAGCGCCGCCGGCCGGCCAGGGGCATCGCCAAACCGGGCGGCCCCCGGGCCTCCCACCTGGGTGGAGCGAGCAACTGACCCGCTCGCGGCGGGTGCTCCCCTCGCGAACTGGGCGTACCGGGAACCACCTGCCGTGAACTGCCAACCAGTTGCGCGCGAAAGGACCACCCGGTGCGCGTCGGCCCGCTAGGGTCTCGCCATGTCGGTTGACGTATACCTCGTGGACGCCTTCAGTGACCGGGCGTTCAGCGGTAATCCCGCCGGAGTGGTCCTCCTCCCCGGGTTCCGGGACCCGGAGTGGATGCAGGCAGTGGCCGCCGAACTGAAGCACTCGGAGACGGCCTTCGTGCAGATCGGGGCCGAGGACCAGGACGAAGCCCTCCCGCTGCGGTGGTTCACCCCCGAGACGGAGGTGGACCTGTGCGGGCACGCCACACTGGCCGCCGCTCACGTGCTCGGTGGCAGCCAGCGCTTCACCACCCGCAGCGGCGAGCTGCGCTGCGTCTCCACGGGTGGGGGCTGGGTGGAGATGGACTTCCCCGCCGACCCGCCGAGCAGGGTGGACGGAGTTCCGCCCACCGGCCTCCCCGAGGTCACCGTGACCGGGATCGGCATGGGCCGGGAGGACCTGCTGGTGGAGGTCGCGTCGCCGGCCGAGGTCCGCGCCCTGCGCCCGGACCTCGCCGCGCTGGCGTCCCTGCCGGGGCGTGGGGTGATCTTCACTGCCGAGGAGACGGCCGGCGAAGCCGACTTCGTGAGCCGGTGCTTCTACCCCAAACAGGGGATCCCCGAGGACCCGGTGACCGGCTCGGCGCACTGCGTCCTCGCCGGGTGGTGGTCGGAGCGGCTGGGACGCTCGTCCCTGCTCGGTGAGCAGGTCTCCGCCCGGGGCGGGCGGGTGCGCCTGGAGCTCGAGGGTGAGCGGGTCCGGCTCGGCGGCCGCGCGGTCACCGTGCTCCGCGGCTCGCTGTACGCCTGACCGCCGGCCGGGCCGGGCCAGCGCCCACGGGCCCCAGGACCGCGACCGTCACCCGGGGAACGGGTCCGCCGACCTGCCGACCAGGTCCGCCACCGTGTCGATGATGCGGGTCGGTCGGTAGGGGTAGGCCTCGGCGGTGTCCCGGCCCGAGATCCCGGAGAGGACGAGGATGGTGGGCATGCCCGCCTCCAGGCCCGACCGGACGTCGGTGTCCATCCGGTCACCGATCATCAACGTGTTCTGCGAGTGGGTGCCCAGTGCGCGCAGGGCGGACCGCATCATCAGCGGGTTGGGCTTGCCCACGTAGTAGGGGGCCCGCCCGCTGGCCCGCTCCATCAGCGCCGCGACGGCACCGGTCGCGGGCAGCGACCCCTCCCGGCTCGGGCCGGTCGAGTCGGGGTTGGTCGCGATGAACTTCGCACCCGCCTCCAACAGGCGCACCGCCCTGGTGATCGCGGTGAAGCTGTAGGTCCTGGTCTCCCCGAGCACCACGTAGTCGGGATCGCGGTCGGTGAGCACGTACCCGACCTTGTGCAGGGCCGTGGTCAACCCGGCCTCGCCGATCACGTAGGCGGACCCGCCCGGCCGCTGGGCGTCCAGGAACTGCGCGGTGGCCAGGGCGGAGGTCCAGATCGCGTCCTCGGGGACGTCGAGACCGTTGCCGAGCAGCCGGGCCCGGAGGTCGCGGGGGGTGTGGATCGAGTTGTTGGTGAGCACCATGAACCTGATCCCGCGCTCGGTGAGCTCGGCGAGCAGCTCACCGGCTCCCGGGACCGGGTGCTCCTCGTGCACCAGCACGCCGTCCATGTCGAACAGGTACGACCAGGCCGGCTCCTCGGACGGGACGGACTCGGGGACGCTCGCTGCCTCGCTCACCGAAACATGCTGCAACGGGAGGCACCGTCAGCGCTACCGGTGTGTCCGACTCGTCCGGTCCGCCGGTCCGCCGGGATCGGCGCTCTCCGGCCGGAGGTCACGTCGGGGGCCGCGGCGTCTCCACCACCACGTGGGTCGACTTGACGACGGCGACGGCGAGCACCCCGGGTTCCAGCCCCAGCTCGCGGACCGCCTCCGTGCTCATCAGCGACACCACCCGGTGCGGCCCGCACACCAGCTCCACCTTGGCCATCACGGTGTCGGCGACGACGTCGGTGACCAGGCCGACGAACCGGTTGCGGGCCGAGCGACCCACGGCGGAGGGATCGGGCACCGCGCGGGCCGTGGAACCCGCGAAGGCGGCGAGCACCGCGCCGTCCACCACCTTGCGACCCGCGGCGTCGACCTCACCGGCGAGCTGCCCGGAGTCGAGCCAGCGGCGGACGGTGTCGTCACTGACCCCCAGGAGCCCGGCTGCCTCGGAGATGCGGTAGAGCGGCACGGCGCGACACTACTCGGCGGCCGACCGGCCGCCGTGGCACACCGCCGCGCGGCGCGCCGAGGCCCCGCTCGTCGCCGGCGTCGATGGCCTCCCGGACGGCGCCGATCATCCGCAGGCAGTAGTCCTCGATCACCGCGAGTTCCTCGTCCCCGTACTCGGCGACCAGCTCCTCGGTGAACGGGACGAGTGCCTCGACGGTCCCGGAGGGCACCGGCGAGGGCGCGAGCCGGACCCGGACCCGCCTCCTGTCGTCCGGGTCGGGGACGCGGACGACGTACCCCGCTTCCTCGAGGCGGTCGAGCAGACCGGTGACCGCGCCCGTGGACAACCCGACTCCCTCGGCGATCTCCCCGGCGCTGAGGGGTACCGGTGCGCGGCTGACGAGGTCGAGGCACTTGTAGGCGGTCGGCGACAGGCCGAGTCGTTCGGCGAGCCGACCGTGGAGCAGGGCGGTCGCCGCTCCGAGTTCGCGGCTCAGCTCCGCGAGCCTGGCCGCTCGCCCGGCGCGCTCGGACATGGGCACCTCGCCTGCGTGTTCCTGGCCGTCCCCGGTGGGCGGTCCTCGACCGGGCGGCTGACCCGCGGATGGTAAACCGGCGGGCCACCGCCCGTCGGATCGACCCCTCCGACCCAGCTCCGGGTGCCCGCTCCCCGGGCGGCTTCGCCGCCGCACTCTAGGCTGGGACAGATGACGGCGGTTGATCTGGGCATGCCGAGGGTCCCCCGGTCCCGGGACCTGCCACCCCGGCCCGGGACACCAGAACTCGTGGACCGTTACCAACGGGTCGCCACCGACCTGCGGGTCTCACTGATCGACAAGTGCAACCTGCGCTGCCACTACTGCATGCCGGCGGAGGGGCTGGACTGGCTGCCCGCCCGGGAGCTGCTCACCACGCGGGAGGTGGTCCGGCTGGTCCGGATCGCGGTGGAGCGCCTCGGGGTCACGGAGCTGAGGTTCACCGGAGGGGAGCCCCTCCTGCGCCCGGACCTGGAGGAGATCGTGGCGGCCGCCGCCGCGCTGAGTCCGAGGCCGGGGATCTCGTTGACGACGAACGGCATCTCGCTGCGGTCCCGGGCGGCCGCGCTGGCCGCCGCCGGCCTGGACCGGGTGAACGTGTCGCTCGACTCGGTGCGGCCGGAGACGTTCCGGCGCATCACCCGGCGGGACCGGCTCGCCGACGTCCTGGACGGCCTCGCCTCGGCGGCGGAGGCCGGACTGCGTCCGGTCAAGGTCAACGCGGTCCTGCTCCCCGGGGTCAACGAGCACGAGGCGGTCGAGTTGGTCCGGTTCTGCCTCGCCCACGGGTACGAGCCCCGGTTCATCGAACAGATGCCGCTCGACGCGCAGCACGGGTGGGACCGGTCGGCGATGGTGACGGCCGACCGCATCCTGGAGCTGCTCTCCGAGTCGGTCCGGCTCACGCCGGCCACCGACGACCGGGGTTCCACGCCCGCCGAGCGGTGGCTCGTGGACGGCGGTCCCGGCACCGTGGGCGTCATCGCGTCCGTCACCCGACCGTTCTGCGGGGCGTGCGACCGCACCAGGCTCACGGCCGACGGGCAGCTCCGGTCGTGCCTGTTCTCCCAGGAGGAGACTGATCTGCGGGCACTGGTCCGGGCGGGGGCCGACGACGACGGCATCGCCGCGGCCTGGCGCGAGGCGATGTGGGGGAAGCCCGCCGGCCACGGGATCGACGACGAGGACTTCGTCCAGCCCCAGCGCCCGATGAGCGCCATCGGCGGCTGAGCCGTCTCCACGCCCGTCGGGGATGACGGCCCGGCGCGGGCTCCACCGTGTTCCCGTCTCCCGTTTCCCGTGCTTGTCACCTCCGCTCCTGAGCGGCAGTGCCGGCGACGCGCAGGCGGGACGCACGCGCGGGCGGAGGGCGCCCGCGGCCGCGTCTGGCACCAGCGTGCCGCTCGGACGGGAAGAGCGGGGGACGGGCGAGGACGTTCGCCCCCGAGGAGGAGAGGACAGGAAGTGCGGAGCACGACAGGTGTCCCGGGGCGGGGAGCGCCCGACGAACGGTTCTTCGTCCTGACCGGGGGGCCGGGGTCGGGCAAGACGACGATCCTCGACGAGCTGGCGGCCCGAGGGATGGCGGTGACACGAGAGGCCGGGCGCGGGATCATCCAGGACCAGGTGCTGGTGGGCGGACCGGCACTGCCCTGGGCGGACCCCGCGCTGTTCGCCGAGCTGATGCTCTGCTGGGAGCTCCGCTCGTACCGCGCCGCCGCCGAGGAGGCGGGACCGGTCTTCTTCGACCGGGGCACGCCGGACGTCCTCGGCTACCTGCGGCTGTCCGGTGCGAGGGTGCCGCCGCACGTCCAGCGGGCGGCGCGGGAGGTCCCCTACCACCGCCTGGTGTTCGTGACCCCGTACTGGCCGGAGATCTTCCACCACGACGCGGAGCGGAGGCAGGACCACGCGGAGGCGGAACGGACCTGCGAGGTGATGCTGGCGGTGTACCGCGAACTCGGCTACGAGACGGTGCTCGTCCCGAGGGGGACGCCCGCCGAGCGGGCCGACTTCGTCCTGGAACGCGTTCACGACCAGCGCCCGGCTCCCTGCGAGGTGGCCGGGCACGGGGAGCGGGCCGAGTCCCCACCGGCGCTCCCCTGACCAGTCGGCCGGCAGCGCGTCACCGACGGCACGTCCGGGCCGCCAGGGGACGACGTCCGGCGTCGGGACCCGCCGCCAGGCGCCCGCCGAGGGCGCTGGGGGCGCTGGGGGCGCTGGGGCGCTGGGGCGCTGGGGGCGCTGGGGGCGCTGGGGGCGCTGGAAATCCTCGGCCGGGCGGCGGCACGTGGTACTGTCATCGACAGATTCCCTTTCAGTGAAAGATCGGAGCCGCGTGGCCACCGCTGGTGTCACCATCGCCACCCTCGCGGGACTCGCCATCCTCACGATCGGCGTCCTCTACCTCCTGGCGCCCCGCCCGATGGCGGCCAGCTTCGGCCTGCCCTCCGTCCCGGAGGGCAGGGACGTGGCCTGGCTGCGCCTCAAGGGCGTACGCGACCTCGCCACCGGGGTCGTCGCCTTCACGGTGCTGTTCACCGCCCCGGCCGCCACCCTGGGGTGGACCGTCGCCGCCTTCACCATCGTTCCCATCGGTGACGCGGTGACGGTGCTCCGCGCCGACGGGCGCCGGAGCGCCGCCTACGGGATCCATGGGGCGACGGCCGTGTTGATGCTCATCGCCGCTGGCTTCCTGGTGAGCGCCGCATGACGGGCCAGGAGCACCCGCCCCCGACGGACCCGAGGGAGCGCCGCCGGCTCGCTCGCCGTCACGAGATCATGGACGTCGCCCTGGCGATCGCCGAAGGCGAGGGTTGGGAGGCGGTGACGACCCGTCGGGTCGCCCGGTCGATCGACTACAGCCAACCCGTCATCTATCAACACTTCGCCAGCCGGGACGACCTCGTCGCGGCGATCGCCCGACGGGGCTTCGACACCCTCACCGGCGAGATCGAGAGCGTCGCGCGCGCCGGGGGCGCCCGCCCCTTCGAGGGGCTGTGCCGCCGTTACGTCGAGTTCGGCCGCCGCCGCCCCCGCCTGTACGAGGTGATGTTCGGTGCGCCCACGAGCCTGGTCTTCGCGACCGCCGACACCCCGGAGGAACTCCGGCGGACGTTCCTCGCCCTGCGGGAGCTCGTCGCACGGGGACACCAGTCGGAGGACGCGGACGGAGTGACCGAGTTCTTCTGGGCCTGTTGCCACGGCCTCGTCTCCCTGCTGCTCGCGGGCCGGATCCCCGAGACCCGGGTGGAGGAGCACGTGCGCCGGATCGGCCACCTGCTCGACGGATGAGGAGCGCGCCCCCGCCGCGCGCCCCCTCGGCGGACCTCGAGGCGGCGGAGGAGGGAGCACCAGGAAGGATGCGGAGGATGAGCCACGAAACGTCGCCGCCCGAGGCCGGGAACCGCATCGTCGTGCGGTACTTCGCGGGCGCCGGGGCGGCCGCCGGCACGGGCCAGGAGTCCCTGCCGCTCCCGGACGGCGAGCCCACGGTGGCGGCGGTGCTGGCGATGGTGAGCGACCGGCACGGGGAGCGCCTGGGCCGGGTGCTGCGCGGGTGCAGCTTCCTCCTCGACGGTGTAGCGGTGCGTGACCGGAACACGCCGATCACGGCCGGGAGCGAGCTGGACGTCCTCCCGCCGTTCGCCGGTGGTTGAACGAGTCGTTGACCCTCCGCATCCAGCGTTCCCCTACAAGAACTTCACATCCTCACCCCTTTGGGGGTAATCACCATCCGTCGATCGCCCAATCGCCTACCGTGAGCAAGGAACGTGAGCCAGGACTCACGCGCCGTGATCGATATCAGGATGGACACGGGGGGATAACGGCCCGCTGACCAGGCACGATGGCCGCATCGATGAACACCCCTCCGTGTTACTGTGACGAGCGTCACCATTGATAGGGTTTGGGATTTGTCCGGCGCTTACGTAGCGTCGCCTCTCGGTCGCCCCGAACGGCCATGACAACCGAGGAGTCCGCCGCGCCGAACCCTGTCCAGCGGGCTCCCCACCCCCGAACCACAGAGCCGGACAGGGACTCAGAAAGCCAGGGCGCATCCAGCGCCAGGCCGGACAGGGAGCCGCCCCGCCACGAGCGGGACCGGATTCCAGCAGGCGCGGGTAGGAGAGAGGGACATGTCTCGCTACCAAGGCAAGCACCGCAAGGCTTCCGCTTCCAGCCGCACCTTCGCCCGGATCGCCGTCGCCGGCGCCATCGTCGGTGCCCCGCTGGCCATGGCCGGAACCGCGCAGGCCGCTGACTGGGACACGCTCGCGCAGTGCGAGAGCAGCGGAGACTGGAGCATCAACACCGGCAACGGCTACTACGGCGGTGTGCAGTTCTCCCCGACCACCTGGGTCGAGTTCGGCGGCACCGAGTACGCGCCGATGGCTCACCAGGCGACCCGTGAGCAGCAGATCGCGGTCGCCGAGCGGGTGCTCGCGGTCCAGGGCCCCAACGCCTGGCCGGCCTGCAGCGCCAAGACCGGCTGGCACCTGCAGGAGGGCGCGCCCGTCGCCGCTCCTGAGCCCGCCCCCGAGCCCGTCGCCGCCGAGGAGCCGGCTCCCGCGCCGGAGCCCGCCCCCGAGCCCGTCGCGGCGGAGGCCCCGCCCCCGCCCCGGCCCCGGCCCAGCCCGCGGACATCCAGAACCACCCCGAGGGCAACTACACCGTCGAGGCCGGCGACACGCTGTCCAAGATCGCGGCTGAGCACGGCACCACGTGGCAGCGCATCCACGAGGACAACGAGGACGTCATCAACGACGCCGACCTGATCTACACCGGTCAGGTCATCCTGGTGAACGGTTCCTGACGACCGCGAACCCACGCCGAGGTCCCACCGCTTTCCCCCGGGCGGTGGGACCTCGGCGTTCGCGTGTCGGGACGTGACGACGCGGGACCGGCCGGTGCCCCGGACCGGCTCCCCCGGCCCGTCGCCCAGCCAGCGGCCGTTCGACGCGGTCAGCCGCTCAACGCAGATAGCCGCGCGTCTCGAAGTCCTCGTCGTCGTCCTCGTCGTCGCGGCGGCGGCCCCGAGAGCTCGGCGGGGGCCCGAACATCGCGGCCCGCCGCTCGGCGTCCACCTCCGCCTGGACCTCCTCCTCCTGGCGCCGGCCCTCCTCGGCCGCCTCGGCCCGCTCCTCCTCACTCAGCCCTCGGTAGGCGTCGGCGAGGTTGACCAGCGCCGGGGCGGCGGCCCTGGCGAACGCGGGTTCGCGCAACAGGTCCCGAGCCCCCCGCCGCCCGTTGGCGACATCGTCGAGCAACGCCCGCAGCTCGGGGTCCCGCGCGCGGTCCCGCGCCGCTCGCACCGAACGCAGGATGCGCCGAGAACGGGCCTCGTCTCCTCCCGCGATGTCCAGCATCGGTTCCCGGGACTCGGGATTCCCACCGGTGGTCGACACGTCAGCTCCCTCCTGGGTGCGTGTAGCCCGCCCCGGGCAGCGGGACGGTCTCCTCGAGGTTCAGGGAGGCGGTCAGCCCCTGGACGATCCCGGTCAGCGCGTACACCGCCGTGATCATCAGGCCGATGGCCTCGATGGCCTGCGCCCACTTCGCCAGGGCCTTGCCGATGGTGTAGACGGCGGCGGCGATCGCGACCGCCGTGGTCGTGCCCGCCGTGAACAGTCCGGTGGCTCCGCCCAACGCCTCGAAGATCAGCTCGATGACCAGGTCGACCAGCGCCGAGATGATGTTCTCCAGCGCCTTCAACTGGAAGTAGATGGCGCGCTTGAGCTCTCCGAAGCCCTCCGCGGCCTCCGCTATCACCGTCCGCTGCTCCCGCAGGGCCTCGGCCACCCTGCCGAAGTAGTCGTCGGCCGCCGACGCGGCGTTGCCCTCCCAGGCGAGACCGGGCACCAGGTCCGCCAGCTGGTCGGCGTAGGCGCCGTGGAACTCGGCGAGGTTGTTCAGCGCCGCCTCGGCCTTCCCGACCTCCTCCCAGTTCCCGACGATCTTCTCGCCGAGCTCCGTGACGGGGTCGACTCCGAGTAGCTCCTTGCACCCCATCCTGATGTAGTGGGTGATGCTGAACCAGTCGGTGAACCCGAGGACCTTCTCGGCCCACGTCGGCATCACCTCCTCCGCCTCCGGCGCGGTGAGCACCTCGGCGGGACTGCTGGCTGCCATGCGTCGAACTCCTTCCGGGCCGGAAGCCGTCAGTCCTGGTCGAACGAGTGCTCGGGCGAGTAGGTCGCGTCGATCCTGGCGGCCTCGGACTCCTCCAACCCGGCGTAGTCCTCGCCCGCCGCCTTCATCGCCGTCGCCGACTCCTCCATCCGGGAGCGCAGCACCAGCGCGTTCCCGGAGATCGCCGTGGCGACCTGGGTGCAGAACTCGACGAGGGAGCCGTAGACCAGGCCCAACTCCTCCGACTTGACCATGATGTGCTCCATGGCGTACTCGGATGCCGTGTTCGCGTCCTCGGCGAGGGAGTTCAGCAGGGTGGGGCCCTGGGTGATCAGGGTGTCCGGATCGTCGAGCTCGTAGCCCGAACCGGCCATGGCGGCCTCCTGGTGTCGCGGGACGGGGGAAGCCCCGCACCGGCACCCCGGCCTCGGACCGGGTGTCGACACCGCGCTGCCGGCGACGGGGCCGTCACCGTCTCCGACGCCCCGCCCCTCGGCCCAGTTCCGTATCCGATGGTGGATATTCGCACGTCAGGAGGGGGGCGATACGGTGGATCGCCCTCGGTCGCGCCCTCAGCCGCCCAACGGATGTCGCACCGGATGCGCGGGTGGGCGGCCACCGCTCACGGGCAGTTCACCCATTCCTCGCTACCGTCCGCGAACCGCTGCCGCTTCCACACCGGGAGCCGCCGCTTGACCTCGTCGACGAGTTCGGCGCAGGCCGCGAACGCCTCGGCCCGGTGGTCGGCGGCCACGGCGCAGGCCAGGGCGCACTCCCCGATGGCGAGCCACCCCGCCCGGTGGCTGACGGCGAGGGCCCGCAGGCCGGGCATACGGCCCGCCACGTCCTCGGCCACCTCCCGCAGCACCTGTTCCGCGCTCGGGTGCGCGACGTACTCCAGGTCCCGAACAGCCCGCCCGTGGTCGTGGTCACGGACCTCCCCGGAGAAGGTGACCACCGCACCGGCCTGCCGGCGCGACACGGCCGAGGCGTGGTCCGCCAGGCTCAGCGGACCCGTCGTGACGGACACGAGGGGGATCTCCGGCCCCGGTGCCGAGGTGGGGCGCGCGGGCGTCCCCGTCGCCGGCGACGCGGTTCCCGACGCTGCCGGCCCGGCCGGCTGTTCGTCCGCCGCGCCACCCGAGGGCTCCGAGGGCACGGCCGGGGGGTGGTCGCCACCGGCGATCTGGTCGAGGGCGTGGGCGAACACCCCGTCCAGGACGGCGAGACCGTCGCGCACCCCGCCTGTCGACCCGGGCAGGTTCACCACGAGGGTGGCACCGGCGGTGCCAGCGAGGGCGCGGGAGAGAACGGCCGTGGGAACGGCGGGCAGCCCGGACCGCCGGATCGCGTCGGCGAGCCCGGGGAGTTCCCGGTCCAACAACGGCCGGGTCACGTCGGGGGTGCGGTCGGTCGGGCTGATCCCCGTGCCCCCGGTGGTCAGCACGACCGAGACGCGGTCCTCGAGCGCCCGTCGGAGTTCCTCCGCCACCGGTGCCCCGTCGGGGACGACGACCGCGTCGGGGACCCGGAACCCCCGCTGCCGGAGCCAGTCGACGACCAGGGGCCCGGTGCGATCCGGGTAGACGCCGGCGGCGGCGCGGTTCGACGCGGTGATGACCCTGGCCTCGCCAGGGTCGGACGTCAGTTCCGGTCGGTCGGCCGTGTCCATGAGCCCGTCCTGCCCCCGTCCTTGCTCTCCACCCGGACACCGTCGAGGACCGCGGCCGGGTCGACGGCCTTCACCATGTCGTGCAGCGTGAGTCCCGCGACCGTGACCGCGGTCAACGCCTCCATCTCCACCCCGGTCCGGTCCGTGGTCCGGACGGTGGCGGTGATGGCCACGCTGTCCTCGTCCGGACGGAGGTCGACCTCGACACCGGACAGCGCGAGGGGGTGGCACAGCGGCACCAGGTCGGGCGTCCGCTTCGCGCCCATGATCCCGGCCAGTCGCGCCGTCGCCAGCGCGTCACCCTTGGGCAAACCGCCCTCCGCGATCAGGTCCACCACCTCCCGGGTGGTGCGCAGGACACCGCTGGCGACCGCGACGCGGGCCGTCACCGCCTTCTCCGACACGTCCACCATCCGGGCCGCACCGGTGTCGTCGACGTGGGAGAGCCGGGCACGCTGGTCCATGACGCATGATCCTAGGCGGTGGGAGGTGCGCCGGCGCGCCCCAGGTCAGCCGGCGGGCACCCGCCGCATCGCCCAGGTGCGCGGGCCACCGGAGGGCAGGTCCACCTCGGCGACCACCCGGAAGCCGTGCCGCTGGTAGAAGCGGACGTTGCGCTCGTCGGAGGTCTCCAGGAACGCGTCTGAGCCCGCCTCCTCGGCGGCCGCCAGTCCCGGCCGGAGGAGCGCGCCACCCACGCCCCGCCCCTGCCAGCTCGGGTCGATCCCGATGGTCGCCAGGAACCAGACGGGCTCGGTGGGGCGGTGCGGGGTGAGTGCCTCCTCCACGGAGGCGGCGATCGCGGCCCGGTCACCCGCCAGTTCGCCCACCTCGGCCGCCACCGGGCCGAAGGCCGCCTCGACGTCGGTGTCCGGCGTCGTCCACGCCGCGGCACCGACGACACTCCCACCGGACTCGGCCAGCCAGACGCGGCCGTGGGGCAGCGCGATGCGCCCCACCATCAGCTCCTGGCCCCGGCGCACCCGCTCGGCGTGGTCGTCGGCGGCGACGGTGTGCCGGAGGAACGGGTAGTCGGAGAAGGCCGAGGCGAGCACGCGGCCGATCGCCGGGACGTCCTCGGCCACCGCGAGGCGTACGGACACCGGGGTGTTCCCGGAGGTGGAACCGGATGACATGGTGGAGGGCACCTTCCGCCGTCGGAGTCCACGCCCCCTTCGCCGGGGCGCGGCCGTAGCCTGCGCCACCGGGGCGGCGGATGTCATCCCGTTTTCGCCCCGGGACCCTCAGCCCTCCCGGGACCGCTCGGCCGCGGCGCGGACCGCCTCCGCCACCGCCGGCGCGACGGCCGTGTCGAACACGCTCGGCACGATGAACGAGGCGTTCAGCCGCTCGCCGTCCACCACGTCGGCCACGGCGCTCGCCGCGGCGACCAGCATGTCGTCGGTGATCTCGTGGGCCTGCGCGTCGAGCAGGCCCCGGAAGACCCCGGGGAAGGCCAGCACGTTGTTGATCTGGTTCGGGTAGTCGCTGCGGCCCGTCGCGACCACGGCGGCGTGCTGCTGCGCCTCGAGCGGGTCGATCTCGGGGTCCGGGTTGGCGAGGGCGAAGACGATCGCGTCGTCGGCCATCGTCCGGACCTGCTCGGCGCCGAAGAGGTTGGGCGCGGACACCCCGATGAAGACGTCGGCTCCCACGAGCGCGTCGTGCAGGGACCCGGTCACGCCCTCCTTGTTGGTGTGCTCGGCGATCCACTTCATGTTGGGGTCCATGTCCGACCTACCGGTGTGGACGATGCCGTCCACGTCCACGGCGAGGACGTCCGCGGGGGCGGTGCGCAGCAGCAGTCGGATGATGGCCGACCCGGCGGCCCCGACGCCGCACACGGCCACCCGGCAGTTCTCGAGTTCCTTGCCGACGACCCGCAGGGCGTTGCGGAGAGCGGCGATCACCACGATCGCGGTGCCGTGCTGGTCGTCGTGGAAGACCGGGATGTCCAACTTCTCGCGCAGCCGGTGCTCGATCTCGAAGCAGCGCGGCGCGGCGATGTCCTCCAGGTTGATGCCGCCGTAGACCGGCGCGAGGAGCTCCACCGTGCGGATGATCTCCTCGGTGTCCTGGGTGTCCAGGCAGATGGGCCAGGCGTCGACGTCGGCGAACTTCTTGAACAGCGCCGCCTTGCCCTCCATGACCGGCAGCGCGGCGGCGGGACCGATGTTGCCCAGGCCCAGGACCGCGGAACCGTCGGTCACCACGGCGACGGTGTTCCGCTTGATGGTCAACCGGCGGGCGTCGTCGGGGTTGGCCGCGATCGCCTGGCAGATCCGGGCCACGCCCGGCGTGTAGGCGCGGGAGAGGTCGTCCCGGTTCCGCAGCGCGACCTTGGAGTGCACCTCCAGCTTCCCGCCGAGGTGCACCAGGAACGTCCGGTCGGAGACCTTCCTGACCGTCACGCCGGGCAGCGAACCGAGCTCCTGGGTGATGTCGTTGACGTGCTCGGTCGAGGTCGTGTTGCAGGTGATGTCGACGACGATCCGGTCGGTGTGGGACTCGACGATGTCGAAGGCGGTGATCACACCGCCGACCCTGCCGACCGCGCTGGTGAGATCACCCGCGGCGCTCGCGGACGGCGGAGCCTCCACGCGGACGGTGATCGCGTAGCCGGGGCCGGGAACCGGCATCGTGTCCTCCCTGTTTCACCTGTTCAGGCGCGATAGCGTTGGGACAGCGTAGTTCACAGCGCTCGCGTGGCGATCAGGGGTGGAGCAGCCCGGCGGAGGAGGAAGCCGCAGTTGGGGCGGCGTGCGCGCCCCCGGAGGCGGCGCGGGGCGAGCGCGCCGCCCGGAGGCGTCACAGTCTGACGTTCATCACCTGTTGATCCTGGTGACGGGGTGCCGGTAGGGCAGCTTGTCCTGGGGCAGCGGGAACTCCACCTCACCGAAGGGGGACAGCGCCCCGGCCACGGGGGCGGCCAGCTCGCTCACCGCGTACTTGCCCTCGTGGACGTCCGGCCACGTCGGTTCCATCCGGTCACTCGGCACAGGCTTGGCCACGGCTCCTCCTGATCGCAACGGGTCGTCTCGCACCCGGCGGACGGCCGCCTGACGGCCCCACGGGCGGCGGGTGCTGCTCATCAGTGTGCCCGATACGGGCTAACGTGGACGCCGATGCCCGGCACCTCACTCGCGGACTGGCTGCGTGACCAGGACGACGGCACGCTCGCGGCCCTGCTGCGGGCGCGCCCTGACGTGGCCACCCCGCCCCCCGCGGACAGCTCGGTCCTGGCCACCCGCGTCGGAGTCCGGGTGTCCGTCGCCCGGGCCTGCGATGACCTCGACGCCCGTTGCCTGGACATCCTCACCGCCCTGCTGGTCCTCGACGCCGACCGTCGGCCCGCCTCCCGGTCGGAGCTCGACCGGCTGCTGGGCGACGCGGTACCCGCCGAACCGCTGCGCGACTCGCTCACCACGCTCACGCACCGCGCGCTGGTGTGGACCGTGGGCGACGGGGCTGAGCTCGCCGTCGTCCCCAGCCTCCGCGAGGTTCTGGGCCCCTACCCGGCCGGGCTGGGCAGGTCGGTCCCCGACCTGGCCGGGGTCGACCCGCTCGCCAGGGTGGCGGAACTGGGCGAACCGGAACGCCGGCTGCTCGACACCCTCGCCGCGGGCCCGCCGGTCGGGGCCACCCGGGAGGCGGGCAGCCCGGTGCCGACACCACCCCGGACGCCCGTGCAACGCCTGCTGGCGGCGGGGCTGCTGGTGCGGCGGGACAGCGAGACCGTCGAACTGCCCAGGGAGGTCGGGCTGGCCCTGCGCGGTTCCGACCCGCTCCCGGGCTTCCGCGGCACCCCACCGGTCCTGGACACCGCCCCCCGTGACGCCGCACTCGTCGACGCCACCGCCGCCGGCGCGGCGATGGAACTGGGCCGGCAGGTGGAGGCGGTGCTGCGCCTGTGGTCGGCCGACCCCCCGCCCATCCTGAAGTCCGGCGGGTTGGCGGTCCGGGAGCTCAAACGGGTCGCGAAGGCCGTGGACTGCGCCGAGGGGCACGCCGCCCTGCTGGTGGAGCTGGCGGTGGGCGCGGGGCTGGTCGCGGCCAGCGGGGAGGAGTCGGGCGACTGGCTGCTCAGCACAACGGCGGACCAGTGGCTGAGCGCGCCCCCCGAGCTGCGCTGGGGGGCGTTGGCCAGGGCGTGGCTCCACCTCCCCCGCCTCCCCGGGCGGACGGGTGCGCGCGACGAGCGCGACCGCGCGCTCGGCCCGCTCTCCGACGACCTGCGCTTCCCGCAGGCCCCCCTGGAACGGGTCCGCGTGCTGGATCTCTTCGCCGGGCTGGCCCCGGGCACGGTGGTCCGCGACCAGGAACGGGCCGTCGCGGTCCTCGCCTGGCGGGCCCCCCGCCGCGGCGGACGGCTCCGGGACCAGCTGGCCCGGTGGACCGTCGAGGAGGCGACCTCGCTCGGCGTGCTGGCGTTGGGCGGGCTCTCCACGGCGGGCAGGGCGCTGCTCGCCGAGGCGAGCGGTGCGCCTCCGGAGGACGAGCCGACCCGCCTGATGGGGGCAGCGATGCCCCCGCCGGTGGACCACGTGCTGGTCCAGGCCGACCTGACCGTCGTCGCCCCCGGCCCACTCGAACCCGGGCTCAGCGACATGATGGGGCTGGTCGCGGACGTGGAGTCCGCGGGAGGGGCCACCGTCTACCGGGTCACCGAGAGCACGGTGCGCCGAGCTCTCGACGCCGGTCACACCGCGGCCGAGCTGCACGACTTCTTCCGCACCCGGTCCAGGACGCCCGTCCCCCAGTCGCTGTCCTACCTCCTCGACGACGTGGCGCGGCGGCACGGGCTGCTCAGGGTCGGCACGGCGGAGTGCTTCGTCCGCTGCGAGGACCCCGTCCTGCTCGCCGAGGTGCTGAGCAGTCCCAGGACGACCGACCTCGGGTTGCGCCGGATCGCCCCCACGGTGGCGATCAGCCCGCTACCCCTCGGTGACGTCCTCGCCGAGTTGCGGGCGGCGGGGTTCGCCCCGGCCGCCGAGGACACCGGCGGGCAGCTGCTCGATCTGCGACCCCCCGGACGCCGCACGGCCCGGCGCGCCGCTCCGGGCCGGCGGACCGTGCCGACCGGCGCCCTCGGTGAGGAGCGGGTGCTCGAGCTGGTCGCGCACCTCCGGGCGGGCGACCGCGCCGGAGCGGCCCAACGGGGTCGCACGGCCTCCTCGGGCGTCGGGAACGGGACCAGCTCGTCGGCGGCGCTCAGCCTGTTGCACCAGGCCGTCCGCGCCGGGCGCAGCATCTGGATCGGCTTCGTCGACTCGCACGGCACCGCCACCCAGCGGGTGGTGCGCCCCGTCCGCATCGGCGGCGGGTACGTGGAGGGCTTCGACCAGGACCAGGCCGCCTGCCGGTACCCGCTGCACCGCATCACCAGCGCGGCCCTGGTGGAGGACTGAGGGGAGCCGCGTCGCCTGGTTCGGGCGGCCCGCCGCCCTGATCAGTTGGGCGACCAGAGCGGCGTCGCACCGGTGCGGCCCGACGGCGGGCGGGTCCACAGGTACCGGGGACGCACCACCCGGTAGCTTGGCGACGTCGGCGCCCCCGGCTCACCCGGTTCGGGCAGGGAGAGCAACTCGACGACCACCTCGACGAACCCTCCCTCCGCCGCCCACAGCAGGGTGGCGTTCCCGGGGCCGCTGGGGCCGGCCACCATCCTCGCCGCGTGGGCGTCCGCCAATCCCGTGACCCTGAGCAGGTCGATGTGGAGCCCGTGGTCGCGGGCGAAGAGCTCGGCGCGCGCGGTCCGGCCACGCGCGGGCAGCCGAACGTGGGTGAAGTTCCTCGCGGTCAACGCTCGGACCGCGTCCTGGACGGCTCGCATGTCGCTCCCGGGCGGACCGCGCGGACCGCCCCGAGTGGGGCCGGGGTGGGAACGGCGGCGGTCGCCGAACGTCCCGCTGTCGCCGTCGAGTCTGCCCGCGGGGACGTGGGCACGCGGTGTGGTGGTGGCGCCCCGGGTGCGGCGACCGGGCGGCGGCAGCCGTCCCGTCGGCCTGACCCGCGCCGACGCGACGTCGTTCCCGCTCCGGGCCTCGTGCTCCGGATGCGGTCATGGAGCGGGAACACCGAGGGACGAGCGGGGCGAGGGTGGACGAGGGCAGCGTGCGGCAGGAGGTCGTGCTCGACGTGCCGCCGCCACGAGCCTGGCGACTGGTGACGCGGCCGGACCACCCTCGGGTCTGGTACGCCTTCGACGGCGCGGCCCTGGACGGCAGGGCGGGCGGCCTGGTCGAGTACCGCCGGCGTGAGCACGGCGGGTACCTCGGGGTCGTGGAGGAGTTCGACCCGCCGACGCTCCTCCGCTACCGGTGCTCGACGCTTCCCGAACGCCCACCCCAGCCGGGCGGGCTGGCCACCGTCACCGTGCGACTGGAGGCCCGGTCACCCACCTCGACGCTGGTCCGGGTGGTGGAGAGCGGACTGACGGCGTTGGAGGTGTCCCCGGAGGATCGGCGGCAGTACCGGACGGCGACGGCGATGGGCTGGGCTGGTGGCCTCGCGCTCCTGGTGGGACCGGCGGCCTCGGCGGCGGACCGGGATCCGTGAGGCCGGTCCGCCACGACGGCCTCCCCCGGTCCGAACCGTTCCGCCGACGTCACCCCGCACCGGTCACACCGTCCTCGCCCGCCCGGTGGCGGAGCAGGTCGCCGGGGCTGAGGGCGGACAGCGCCCGCACCTCCCGGGAGAGGTGCGCCTGGTCCGCGTACCCCGCCTCCCCGGCCAGCCCGGCCAGGGACCTCCGTTGGCGGTGCGGCGACTCCGCGAGGCGGAGGAACCGGTGCAGGCGGAACGTGCGGTGCAGCTCCTTCGGCCCGAGGCCCGCGTGCGCGAGCACCAGGCGGCGGAGCTGCCGACCGGACACCCCCAGGTCGGCGGCCATCCGTTCGACCCGGGCCGCCGGGTCCCGCGCCAGCCGGTCCACCGTTCGGCGCACCCTCGGATCGGGAGCGGAACAGGCCCACCTCGTGCGGGTCGCACCGGCCGCCCCCGGCTCCCCGAGGGCCAGCCCGGTGAGTTCCCGCGCGGCGGCGGGGGAGAGCACCGCGTCCAGGGGGAGGACCTCGTCACGCAGCAGGGACGCCGGGACACCGAACACCGCTGACAGCGCCCCGGGCCGGACGCGGATCGCACGACACCGGGACCCGCCCGCCAGGCCCACCACGACCGGTGCCATGGTGGGGCCGACCAGCTCGACCACGCCGCTGTCCCACACCACGACGTCGGCGGCCCCGTCCGGCAGGACGAGCTGGTGGTGGCGTGTGCCGTCCGGGACCCGTTGGGTCCACCGCACGGCCAGCCCCGGCCACAGCGAGGTGGCGGGGTGCTCCCGGTACGACGACCCGGTGCGCACCGCCGAGGTCGCCCGGCCCTGCCCGGCTGGCAACCGCGACGGCCCGCCGGCGGAGCCCGGGTGCCAGGAGGTGTCGCCGCGCTCGGCGCGCCCGCCGGTGTCCGTGGTGGCAGACATGCCCCCACCCTGCCAGCGCCCGAGGTGGGCGTGCCGACCCAGCCCCTGGCCGCGTCCCCGGCGGGCGGCTGGCCCCGCTGGCGGGGCGGTTCCGGCCATCCGGGTGCGGGAGGATCGTGACGCCGTGCCCACGGTGGGCGGCGAACGAGGAGGAACGCGATGGGTGAGGACCGGCCGTATGTCCTGGTGAGCTGCGCGATGTCCGTGGACGGTCACATCGACGACGCCTCGCCCGACCGGCTGCTGCTCTCCGGGGAGGCCGACTTCGACCGGGTGGACGAGGTGCGCGCGGGCTGTGACGCCATCCTCGTGGGCGCCAACACCATCCGCCGGGACGACCCGCGACTCCTCGTGCGGTCCGAGGACCGGCGGCGGGCGCGCGTGGCGAGGGGAGTTCCGCCCTCGCCGACCAAGGTCACGCTGACCACCAGCGGAGATCTCGACCCCGGAGCGGCCTTCTTCACCGAGGGGACGGTGGAGAAGCTCGTCTACGCGCCCCATCGGGCCGCCGGCGTGTTGGGTCGGGACGTCGGTGGTCGGGCCGTCGTGGTCGACGCGGGGCCCCGGGTCGACCTGGCCTGGGTGCTCGCCGACCTCGCGGGGCGGGGGGTGCGCCGTCTGCTGGTCGAGGGGGGCACGGCGATCCACACCTGGTTCCTCACGACCGGGCTGGTCGACGAACTCCATCTGGTCGTCGCGCCGTTCTTCGTGGGGGACCGCCGGGCTCCGCGCCTCGTCGGCGACGGCGAGTTCCCCTGGACGTCGAACCGACGCATGACCCTGGTGGAGGCTCGCCCGGTCGGCGACGTGGTGCTGCTCCGGTACCGGCTGCCGTCCTGATCCTCGGTCGAGTTCGACCGGTCGCGCCCGGCGGTGTTCCGATCCGGGGCCCGGAGGGTCCGCCCCGGTGGTGGGCTGCCGGCGCGGCGGTGGCACCGCGTCCGCGGTCGGACTCGTGCCGCTTCCGCCCATCGGCCCGGACCGGGAGCCCCCGACGACTCCCTCCTGGCCCGGGTCCACCTCTCTTCTCAGCCGGCAGCGGCCCCACCCGGACTGCCGGAACGATGGCCGCCGGCGGCACCCGCCACGGCCACCGGTGTGCCTCAGCTGCCGCTGTGCACGGCCAGCCGCTGCCGCATCGCGTGCTCGACCAGCGTGATCAGCGCCTGCTTCGTCGAGTCGCGGTTGCGCGCGTCACACGTCACGATCGGCACGTTCTCGTCGATCGTGAGCGCCTCCCGCACATCCTCGATCCGGTGGTGCAACATGCCGTCGAAGCAGTTCACCGCCACCACGTAGGGCAGCTCCCGGTCGTCGAAGAAGTCGATCGAGGCGAACGCGTCGGCGAGCCGGCGGGTGTCGACCAACACGATCGCGCCGATGGCGCCCTTCACGAGGTCGTCCCACATGAACCAGAACCTGTGCTGGCCGGGCGTGCCGAACAGGTACAGGATCAGGTCGCTGTCCAGCGAGACCCGGCCGAAGTCCATGGCGACCGTGGTGGTCACCTTCCCCGGCGTCGCGGTCAGGTCGTCGACCCCCACGCTGGCTTCCGTCATGACAGCTTCAGTGGTCAGCGGCACGATTTCGGAGACCGAGCCCACGAAGGTCGTCTTGCCGACGCCGAACCCTCCGGCCACGACGATCTTCGTGGATGTGGTCGCCTGCTTCTGTTCCGCATTCCGCTGGGGATCAAAGCCTGCGAAGCCCACTTAACACCCTTTCCAGGAACGCGAGAGACGGCCCGTCACCCGTCACCAGGCCGCTGTTGTGCACGAGGACCAGCCCCAGACTCGCCATGTCGCCGATCAGCACCCGGACCACGCCCAGTGGCAACCGGAGGTGCGCGGCGATCTCCGCCACCGACCGGGTCTCGGTGCACAGACCGCAGATCGACCGGTGCTCGGCCAGCGCCGCGGTCCGCTGCTCGCGGCCACGATCGCTGGTGGAGACCAACGCCTCGATGGGAAGATCATAATCGGGGCGGGTCCGCCCGCCCGTCCTGGCGTAGGGGCGGACGAGGGAACCGGTCTCCACCAGCGGATCCCGGCTCTCCTCGTCGTCGTGCTCGTACTCCGGCCAGCTCTGCTCGGTCTCGTCGACCGGTGGCGGGGCCTGGTAGCCGTCGGAGTAGCCGCGGTCGGCGTACTCCCCGGCGTAACCGTCGGAATAGTTGTCGGACATGCTCGTGCCGAGCAAATCGGCGCCAGGTCCACCGAAGAGCGCGCGGTCCGGGTCTCCGACGAGGTAGTCGACGTCTTCGTCCCGGTGGTGCCGCTCGGCCCGGTCCCGGTGATGGGATCGTCCGTAGAAGCCATCGAGGTCGAGGCGGCTGGCCCAGTCGCCAGCACGTCCGTCACCGGAACCAGGGTCAGTGGTCATCACCGATCACTCCGTAAGTTCACCTGCGAGGTCACCTGCGGGTAGCACCTTGCAACTGGGCTCGTAGCTCTGGCGTGAGCTGGGCCCCGACCCGCTCGACGAGCAATGTCATCTCGTAGGCCACCAAACCGATATCACAGTTCGGTGCCGCCAGGACAGCCAAACAGGAGCCGTCACTGATGGACATCAGGAACAGGAAGCCCTGTTCCATCTCCACCACGGTCTGCGCCACCTCACCGGCGTCGAAGACCCGGGCGGCGCCCTGGGTGAGGCTGATCAGGCCGGAGGCAACCGCGGAGAGCTGCTCGGCCCGGTCCCGGGGCAGGCCGTGTGAACCCGCGAGTAGGAGGCCGTCCGCGGAGACGACCACCGCGTGGGCGACGCCGGGGACACGCCGTACGAAATCAGTGATCAACCAACCGAAGCTGCCTGGTTGCTGGGCGGAAGCGGTCACTCCTGCTCCTCGTCGTGACGGCCGGTGGACTGGTGTGATTGTGCTGCGGACGGGCCGGTGTTCACCAGGGTCTCGACCCTATGGTGCCTGCCACGCCGCAGTCCCTGCTGGAAGTTGGACATCCTGCCTCTGATCGAGTCGGCCGAGCGAACGGGGCCGAAGCGCTCTTGCCCGGTCGACGCGGGGGCGGGTGCCGTTCCAGAAGCGGTGCTCCTCGGGGACTGCTCGGACGGCTTGACCCTCGGTGGGGTCTTGGACTTGTCCTTCTTCGGAGCGATCGAGCCCGGCATCAGCTGGGCCTTGGGCACCCGCTTGGGCAGCCCCGCCGTCGTCGTGTCCTCCGGGCTCTGGTTGAGCACGGTCTTGGCGGCCTCCCACCCCTCGTCGCCGGCCGAACGCCAGCTGTGCTGACCGGTCGACTCCGGTTGAGCGCTCTCGGCGACCGGTGGTGCGGGCGGGGGCGTCTCCTGGGGCGCTCCGGCTCCCTGGTGGCGGGCCGGTCGGCGGGGCGTGGCCGTCGCACGATCTCCGTCGGCGCGGACCGGTCCGGCCGCTTGGGCAGCGGCCGAGGACCACGGTGGTCGTTGCCGGACGGTGCGGCCTGGTCCCTGCCGGCGGCCGGCCGGGGAGCGGGCTGCCGCGCCTGCGCCTGCGGGGCGGGGGCGGGTTCCTCGGCGGGCTGGTCGTCAGCGGCGTCCGGGTCCTCCGGCTGGAACCACTGCGACAGCACCTCCTCGTAGATGGGCAGCCGCTCGGTGGGGGCGTCGAGGTCCGCGTTCGGGTCCCTCTCCTCCTCGGGCGCCTGCCGCTTCCCGGCCTGGGCCGCCTGCCGCGCGGGGCGGTCGACCGGCCTGGCCGGCGGGGCGGCCGGCGCCTCCTGGGATGCCCCCAGCGCCTCCTGGGCGTCGGCCCAGTCGTCGTCCGCGCCCTCGGGCTCCTCGGCCCTGCCCTGGGCGTCGTCGACGTCCGTCGGGCTGAAGTGGGCGGTGTCCTCCGGCCCGACCGGGCGGGCGCCCGACAGCCGGTTGGCGAAGTCGGCGCCGCGGTCGGGGCGGCGAGCCGGCGCCGGCTGCTCGGCCGCCTGGTTCTCCGGAGCCGGGGAGAAGAAGGAGCTGGTGCTGGCGGTGGCCGTGGTGCCGGCGTCCTGCACCGCGCTGGCGTCGAACACCCCGCTGTCGAGGTTGTTCAGCGCCGGCGACGCCGGCTCCTCCATCTCGTCGTAGTACTCGTACTCGTCCTCGGCGTCGCCGCCGGGCGGGAGCGCTGGCACCGAAGCCGGGTCGGCGGCACCACCCTGGCTGACGACCGCGGCGGGCGGCTGGGCCGGACCGGGCGGCGGGGCGAGCGCACCGGCGGCGGTTCCCCGCACCGAGGACGGCCGGACGACCAGCGCGGCTGGCACGACGACGAGGGCGATGATGCCGCCCTCCAGGTACTCGCTGCGCAGCCGGACGCGGATCTCGTGCCGCTTGGCGAGCTGGGCGACCACGTACAGACCCATCCGCCGGGAGACCCCGACGTCGACGCGCGGCGGGTTGGCCAGCCGCTCGTTGACCGCCGAGAGCTCCTCGTCCGGCATACCGACACCGCGGTCGGTGATCTCGATGATCAGCTCGTTCTTGCGGCTGTGCGCCGTGCGCACCGTCACCTTCGTGCTCGGGTCGGACAGCGCGGTCGCGTTGTCCAGCAGCTCGGCGATGAGGTGGACGAGGTCGTTGACGGCACGGCCCTGCACGAGCAGTTCGGGCGTGCTGGAGACGGTGACCCTGGCGTACTGCTCGACCTCGGAGACCGCCGCGCCCAGGATGTCGCCGACCGGGACCGGCTTGGCCATCCGCCGGGTGGTGTCGGTGCCGGCGAGGACCAGCAGGTTCTCGCTGTTGCGGCGCATACGGGTCGCGAGGTGGTCCAGCTCGAAGAGGTTCGCCAGCTGGTCCGGGTCCTGCTCGTCGCGCTCCAGCCGGTCGATCAGGCCCAGCTGCCGCTCCACCAGGGTCTGGCTGCGGCGGGAGAGGTTGACGAACATCGCGTTGACGTTCGCCCGGAGCAGGGCCTGCTCACCGGCCAGCCGGACCGCCTGGTTGTGCACCGCGTCGAACGCGCGGGCCAGCTGACCGATCTCCTCGCGGGTGTGCACGTCCACGGCGGGCACGGAGACCTTCGGGATCTCGTTGTCGGTGTCCCGCATCTGGGCGATGACCGCCGGCAGGCGCTCGTGGGCCACGTCCAGCGCGGTCGTCCGCAGCGTCCGCAGCGGGCTCAGCATCGACCGGAGGACGACGGTCATCAGGACCAGCGCGAGCACCAGGGTGCCGAGCACCAGACCGGCGTCGCGGTAGGCGGCGGTGCGGACGTCGCCGGCCAACCGCTCGGCCTCGCCGTGCAGCTGGCCCTGGAGGCCGTCCTCCACCTGGCGCATCAGGTCGAGCGTGGTGGCGGCGGCCTGGTTCCACTCGGCGACGGGGATGCCGAGGCCCCCCTCACCGCCCGACCTGGCCAGTGCCTGCTGGAGCAGGCGGCTCCTCAGGTCGACCTCCGGACCGGTGACGGTGTCGGCGTAGAAGTTCGCCTCCGACACCGAGGCGGTGTTCTGGAACTCGGTGAGCGCCGCCGCGTACTGGGCGCTGGCCCGGGAGACCACGTCGGTCTGCCCGGTGACGAAGGAACCCTCCTGCGCGGCGGTGAGCAGCACCGACCGCTGGATGGCGATCTGTTCCTTGGCCCTGGCGACCGCCTCGGTCCCACGGAAGGTGGAGCTGACCTCGGTGTCGGCCGCGCTCGCCGCGAGCTCCCGGTTGAGCTGCAACAGCGTGTCGATCATGCTGGTGTAGGTGGTGATGACGGCCACGTGCGGGTACTGGGAGCCCAGCACCGCCCGTTCCCGCAGGACGCCCAGCGTGCCCAGGCGGTACTGGGCCCGGTCGAGGGCGGACTGCACCGAGGCGGTGTCGGTGGCCAGCACGCCGGCGGCGCTGTCGAAGCTCGCGACGGCGGAGTCGACCTGCCCCATGACCTCGGTGAGCGACTCGTCGTTGCGCTCCCGGCCGCTGGCGATGTAGACGGCGGCCAGGTCGCGTTCACGCTGGAGTTCGTGGGCGAGACCGGTGATCCGCTGGGACAGTTCGACGCTGCGCACGACCAACGCGTAGGTGTCTGCGGCGCGCAGCTGGTCGAGGACTCGGAACCCGCCGAGCACCACCGCCGCGAGGGTGGGCACCAGCAGGATGACGATCAGCTTGTTGCGGACCTTCCAGTTCTGGAGCCGCCAGCGGCCACTGCGCTTCGGGGACAACGCGACCTCGTTCGCGTTGTCCTCGGCTGGCTCGACGCCGGAGTCGCGCGCTGCGCCCTGCTGACCGACCGCACTGGGGCGGCCGTCGCTTTCCGCACCGCGCGCCTCGTCGGCGTCAGCGGCGGCATCAATCCCGGAGGACGCCTTCTGACCTGGCACGGCTAGTTAATCCTCCAACTCGGGGTGACAGAGGGAGCGGAGTCGAGCGTCGACGAGTTCCGGGATCCGGGAGCAGCCTCGGTGCCGCTGGCAGGAGTGCCACGGCCCCCGCACCGCGACCGGTCGGCCCCGCGGCTGCGCCGGAGCCCCTGGCCCTCCCGCTGCGCGCAGCCGAAGCGGCCGGACCCCTGCCATCCCACTCCCTGATCGACTCGCGACGCCTCGGCCCCGTCATGTTCGTGAAGGCAACGAGCGTCGCCGCGCCACTATACTCACGCAGCGCAAGTCGCCACGCCGGACATCCCCCGATAGACCACCCAATTGGGTTGGCATCGTCTCAAAAACTACCGGTTGTTTCCAGTAATGCCCCCGTTTAGGGTGTCTCGTGTCTTGCCAAGGCGAGCACACTCCCAGAGATGAGGCCATGTCCGCATCGCGACGCCGACCCGGCGGCGAACGGCCCGCCGGCACGCCGGACCACCGGCCCTCGCCGCCCGGGCGAGCGGTGTCACCTCCCGACCGGAGCGACGGCGACCCTCGGTCCCCGCACTCTACTTCGGACACCGGGGCGGCAGTGGCGTCGGCCACTCCGACATGCGGGAAGATCGCGATCCGCTCACCCCTCGGCCACGGCACGACGTCAGCGCGCTCCGGAGATCCACCCCCGGACGTCGACCACGCCCCGCGACCGAGCAAGCACCACTCCGACATTCGAGCAGTGCGGGTACCACCAGTCGGACTATCGATTTGGCAAGTTGATCAGAAAGTTACTTGAAGTAGCGCAAAACGGGATCGTTCGCTCACCTAAGCGAAGTAATCGAGTGATCTAATGGCGATCAACCGAGCACGGATAGTGACGCCTCTGACGCTTGTCGCCCGGCCGGCCAGGCGAATCGCCACTTTCGCCGAAGTCCTCTCACATCATCAAGGAGCATCACATGGTTCGACCGAACCGGTGGACGGCGCCCACGTCGCGGCCCGTACGGGTGGCCGCGGTGGGCACCGCTCTCTCGTTGACTGCCCTGCTGAGCGGCTGCGGCCTGCTCGACGGGTCCAGCGGAGCGGACGAGAGCGCCGCCGAGGGCGGGGGCCAGGTTGAGAAGTCGGACATCACGATCGGTTACAACCCGATCATCGACGTGGCGCCCATCTTCTACGCCGACGAGAACGGCTACTTCGCCGACGAGGGCCTGAACGTCACCACGGAGCGCACCACCAGCGGCGCCGAGGCGATCGCCTCGCTCGCGGGGGGATCGCTCGACTTCACCTACGGCAGCCACGTCGCCTTCATGGCCGCGCAGGCCTCCGGCATCGCCGACCTCAAGATCGTCGGGGACGCGTACACCGCCCTCGAGGACAACGTGGCGATCATGACGGTGCCCGACTCCGGGGTCGAGACGCCCGAGGACCTCGCCGACGTCAGCATCGGCATCAACGCCGAACGCAGCCTCGCCGACCTGCTCTCCATCTCCGCCATGACCTCCAACGGCGTCGACGTCGCCTACGACGACGTCAACTGGCAGCAGATGGCCATGCCCGACCTGCCCACGGCCCTGGCCAACGGCGACATCAAGGCCGCCCTCCTCCCGGAACCGTTCCTGACCCAGGCCGCGATGGAGTACGGGGCGTTCAAGGTCCTGGACGCCGCGGAAGGACCGACCGCCGAGTGGCCACTGGGCGGGTACGTGGTCAGCGCGGACTTCGCGGAGGAGAACCCGAGGACCGTGGCCGCGTTCCAGCGCGCGCTGGTGCGGGCCTCCGAAGCGCTGGTGGACCAGGGCGAGCTGGAGCAGATCCTGCCCGAGGTCGCCGGCATCGAGGAGGACATCGTCTCCGTCCTGAACTTCGGCGCCTTCCCGACCACCCTGGAGGCCGAGCGCATCCAGCGGGTGGCCACCCTCATGTCGCAGTTCTCCTTCATCGAGGAGCCGATCGACGTGGAGGACATGATCGTCCCGCTCCCCGAGGACTGATCGCCGTTCACTGATCACACCACGACGGACTGACACCTCATGCGTTCAGCGCTCAGGGGCGCGATCGGCGTGGCCGGCTTCCTCCTCCTCTGGGAGGCCGCCGGGCACGCCGGGTTCGCGCCGCAGAACCTCTTCCCCCCGGTCTCGATGGTCTTCGCGCGGTTGGGAGAACTCCTGGCGACCGAGGAGTTCCTCCGCGAGATCATCGCGACCGTCCTCGCCTGGCTGATCGCCCTCGCCGTCGCCACCGGGATCGCCGTCCCCCTCGGCCTGCTGCTCGGCAGCTACCCCGCCGTCCGGCGGGCCACCAAGGTGCTGGTCGAGTTCATCCGGCCGGTGCCACCGGTGGCCCTGATCCCGCTGCTGATCGTGCTCATCGGCAACGGCCCCGAAACCAAGATCAGCCTGGCCGTCTTCGGCGCGCTCTGGCCGATCCTGTTCAACACCATCTACGCGCTCGACGAACTCGAACCGATGTACGTCGAGACCGCCCGCTCCTTCGGCCTGGGCCGAGCGGCGATCATGACCAGGGTGGCACTGCCCAACGCCCTGCCCTTCATCTTCACCGGAGTCCGCATCTCCGCGTCCATCGCCCTGATCCTGGTGATCAGCGTCGAACTCCGAGGCGGCGGCACCGCCGGCATCGGGTACTGGATGCTCGGCGTCAGCCAGGGCATCCGGCAGATGGACCTGGTGCTCGCCGGCACGCTGGTCGCCGGGGTCATCGGTCTGCTCAGCAACTACGGGCTCGAATGGCTGCAACGGCGGCTCTTCGGCTGGAACGAGATCGCCCAGGAGGCCCGATGAGCGAGCAACCGCGACGCCGGGCCCTCGGCTTCCTCGAACGCTGGCTCGTGTTCGCCGGCGCGGTGGTCGTGTGGGAGATCGTCACCCGCATCTCCGACAGCGTCTTCTTCCCACCCCCGTCGAAGATCGTCCAGTTCTGCGCCGAGCTGTGGTTCGTGGCCGAGCCCACCCAGCTCTTCCTCGCCGACACCGTCTACGAGGACATCCTGCCCAGCCTCGCCAGGGCGCTGGGCGGCTGGTTGATCACCGCGGTGGTGGGCATCTCGCTCGGGCTCGCGCTCGGCCGGTCCAGGATCGCCTACGAGTACCTGAACCCGCTGGTGACGTTCCTGCGGTCCGTACCGCCCCCGGCGCTGATCCCCGTGTTCATGGTCGCCTTCGGCATCGGCGCCCAGATGCAGATCGCCACCATCGTCTTCGGCGCGCTGTGGCCGGTCCTGCTCAACAGCGTGGACGGCGCCCGGTCCGTCGACCGGGTCAAGACCGACACCGCGCGGTCCTTCCGGATCTCCCGGACCGAGTGGATCAGGATGGTCGTCTTCCCGGCGGCCCTGCCCAAGATCTTCGCCGGGCTGCGGACCAGCCTGGCCATCTCGCTGATCCTCATGGTGATGTCCGAGCTCGTCTCGTCCAACCACGGCATCGGCTACCGCATCCAGCTGTCGCAGAACACCTTCTCCTTCGACACGATGTGGGCCTGGTTGGTGCTGCTCGGGGCGCTCGGCTACCTGCTCAACAACGCGCTGCTCGCGCTGGAGCGGCGGATGCTCGGCTGGCAACCCAAGCGTGAGGCCGCCCCCGCGACGGCCAAGGCAGGAGGATGACGATGACGACCATGCTGGAGGTCTCCGACCTCGGCCACACCTACGGATCGGGTGACACGGCCTACACGGCGATCTCCGACCTGTCCTTCACCGTGGAGACCGGGGAGCTGACCTGCATCGTCGGCCCGTCCGGCTGCGGGAAGTCCACCCTCCTGCGGGCCATCGCCGGCCTGCACACCCCCACCGGCGGGACCGTCCGGCTCAAGGGCGAGACCGTCGCCGGGGTGCCGGAGGACCTGGCCGTGGTGTTCCAGGACTACAGCCGCTCGCTCTTCCCCTGGCTCACCGTGCGGGACAACGTCGAGTTCCCCCTGCGCTCACGCGGGGTGTCCGCCGACGACCGGGCCAGCCGGGCCGCCGAGGCCCTGGAGTGGGTGGGCCTCGGCAAGGCCGGCAAGAAGTACCCCTGGCAGCTGTCGGGTGGGATGCAGCAGCGGGTGTCGATCGCGCGGGCGCTGGCCTGCCGGCCCTCCCTGCTGCTGATGGACGAACCGTTCGCCTCCGTGGACGCCCAGACCCGCTTCGAGCTGGAGGACCTGCTGCTGCGGGTCCGGCGTGAGCTGAACGCCACGGTGCTCCTGGTCACCCACGACATCGACGAGAGCGTGTACCTGGGAGACCGGGTGCTGGTGCTGTCCAAGCCCCCCGCGACGGTGGTGGCCGAGCTGCCCGTCGACCTGCCCCCGGTGCGGGACCAGATCACCACCCGCGAGTCCGACGCGTTCGTCTCCCTCCGGAGCGAGGTGGCCCGGCTGCTGCACGGCAAGGAGCCGGCCACGCGCTCCGCGCCCCAGGTGACCTCGGAGGCAGCCGGGACGGGCGACCAGGGCGTCCACGTCGCCGATGGTGGGACCCCGAAGGGCCAGCGGACCGTGACGGCCCCGAAGAACCGCCGCAACGGCGCCGGCGGCAAGGGCCGCAAGAAGCACATGAAGACCAAGAAGAAGCGCGGCGTCACCGTCCAGCGACCGCGCTGAACCCGTCGTCGGCCCGAACGGGGCGTCCCGGCACCGCCGGGGCGCCCCGTTCCGCGTCCTCCCCGAGCGCGCGACCCGGTCACCCCTCGCCACGTCCCGCCCACCGGCCCGCGCCCTCACCCGGCCCGAGCACCCCTCCGCCGGTGGGACACTGGTGGACGGCCCAGCCAGCGGAAGGAGCGCTGAATCCGTGACCGATGGTCCACTGATCGTCCAGTCCGACAAGACGCTGCTGCTCGAGGTCGACCACGAGCAGGCGCAGGAGGCCAGACTGGCGATCGCGCCGTTCGCCGAACTCGAACGTGCCCCCGAGCACGTGCACACCTACCGGATCACCCCGCTCGCGCTGTGGAACGCCAGGGCGGCGGGACACGACGCCGAGCAGGTGGTCGACGTCCTGGTCCGCTTCTCGCGGTACCCGGTCCCGCAGCCGCTGCTGGTCGACGTCGTCGACACGATGGGCCGGTTCGGCCGGCTCCAGCTCACGAACAGCCCGGTGCACGGGCTGGTGCTGGTCTCCTTCGACCGCGCCGTGCTGGAGGAGGTGCGGCGGAACAAGAAGATCGCGCCGATGCTCGGTGCCCGCATCGACGACGACACCGTCGTGGTGCACCCGAGTGAGCGCGGCCGGCTCAAGCAGGTGCTGCTCGGTGTCGGGTGGCCGGCGGAGGACCTCGCCGGCTACGTCAACGGGGAGGCGCATCCCATCACTCTGGAGGAGGACGGCTGGGAGCTGCGCGACTACCAGCGGCAGGCCGCGGACGCCTTCTGGGCGGGCGGCTCGGGCGTGGTGGTGTTGCCGTGCGGGGCTGGCAAGACCCTGGTCGGAGCGGCCGCGATGGACCGGGCGAAGTCGACCACCCTCATCCTCGTCACCAACACGGTCGCCGGGAGGCAGTGGAAGCGTGAACTGATCGCCCGCACCTCCCTGACCGAGGAGGAGATCGGCGAGTACTCGGGGGAACGCAAGGAGATCCGACCGGTCACCATCGCCACGTACCAGGTGATCACCCGGAGGAGCAAGGGCGAGTACCGGCACCTGGAGCTGTTCGACTCCCGGGACTGGGGCCTGATCGTCTACGACGAGGTGCACCTGCTGCCGGCTCCGGTGTTCCGGATGACCGCTGACCTCCAGTCCCGCCGTCGCCTCGGACTGACCGCCACCCTGGTCCGCGAGGACGGGCGGGAGGGCGACGTGTTCTCCCTGATCGGACCGAAGCGCTACGACGCGCCGTGGAAGGACATCGAGTCGCAGGGCTGGATCGCGCCGGCGGACTGCACCGAGGTGCGGGTGACGTTGACCGAGTCGGAACGGTTGACCTACGCGACGGCGGAGGCCGAGGAGCGGTACCGGGTGTGCTCCACCGCCGCCACCAAGATCCCGGTGGTCAGGGCGATCCTCGACCGGCACGGCACCGAGCCCGCCCTGGTGATCGGCGCCTACCTCGACCAGCTGGAGGAACTGGGAGCCGCCCTGGACGCCCCCGTCATCCAGGGCGCGACCAAGAACAAGGAGCGGGAGGCGTTGTTCGACGCCTTCCGTCGTGGCGAGTTGCGCACGCTGGTGGTGTCCAAGGTCGCCAACTTCTCCATCGACCTGCCCGAGGCGAGCATCGCGGTGCAGGTGTCGGGGACCTTCGGGTCGAGGCAGGAGGAGGCGCAACGCCTCGGCCGGGTGATGCGACCGAAGGGTGACGGGCGGCAGGCGCACTTCTACTCCGTGGTCAGCCGGGACACCCTGGACACCGACTACGCGGCGCACCGGCAGCGGTTCCTCGCCGAACAGGGCTACGCCTACCGGATCGTGGACGCCGACGACCTGCTCGGCCCGGCGCTGCCGGAGGTGGGGTGACGACCGGCGGCACGGCCGTCCGCGTTCCTGGTGCCGTCGACGACCTGCTGGCCAGGGTCTACGCCATCCCGATGCGGACCCGGTTCCGGGACATCACGGTCCGCGAGGGCGTCCTGCTGCGCGGCCCCGCCGGTTGGGGCGAGTTCTCCCCCTTCCGGGAATACGGGGACGAGGAGTGCGTCCCGTGGCTGCTCAGCGCGGTCGAGGCGGCCACCTCGGGGTGGCCGGGGCCGCTGCGCGAGCGGGTGCCCGTCAACTGCACGGTTCCGGTGGTGCCCCCGGCGGAGGCGCACCGGCTGGTCCGGGCCTCCGGGTGCCGGACGGCGAAGGTCAAGGTCGCCGACCCCCGGTCGTCCCTCGCCGAGGACGCGGACCGGCTGGCGGCGGTGCGCGACGCCCTGGGGCCGGCGGGAGCGATCAGGGTGGACGCCAACGCCGCCTGGGAGGTCGACGCGGCCGTCGGGGCCATCGCCGTCCTCGACCGCGCGGCCGGCGGCCTGGAGTACGTGGAACAGCCGTGCCGCACCGTCTCGGAGCTCGCCGAGGTGCGCGGTCGGGTCGTGGAGCGGGGGGTGCGGATCGCGGCGGACGAGTCGATCCGCCGGGCGGCCGACCCGCTCGCGGTGGCGGTGGCCGGTGCCGCCGACGTGGCGGTGCTCAAGGTCGCCCCGCTGGGCGGGGTGCGGGCGGCGCTCGCGGTGGCGGAGGCCTGCGGACTGCCCTGCGTGGTGTCCTCCGCCCTGGAGAGCGGCGTTGGCCTGTCCGCCGGGGTCGCGCTGGCTGGCGCGCTCCCCGAGCTGGACTTCGCCTGCGGGCTCGGCACCGGCTCCCTGCTGACCTCGGACGTCACCTCGGACGGCCCCGTCCCGGCCGGCGGGTGGCTGCCGGTGCCCCGCGCTTCCCCGGAGGTGGGACCAGCGGACGCCGGGTTCCCCTGGGCCGACGCGTCCACGGCGCGGTGGTGGGTCGACCGGCTCGGCCGCGTCGCCGCGCTGGCCGAGGAGTCCCGGCGACGCTGATCGCGGCGGGCAGCCGACGCACCCCCGCCCGCCGAGGGCGCGGCGGGCGGGGGCACCGGCTCAGCGCAGCCGGTACGCGTCAGGCAGGGTCTCCGTGTACGTCACGCCCCCGTCGCTGGCCGTGGTGCGCAGGGCGACCACGCCCGATCCGGGATTCCGGAGGCTGACCAGCCATTCGGGGCCGTCTGCCTCGACCAGGGCCGCCGACCAGGTCTCCCCGCCGTCCGCCGAGTACTCGACGGACGGCGTTCCGACCGTGCCCTCCCCGTCCGACCCCTCCTGCCGGTGGACGCCGAGGCCGAAGGTGAACTCGGCGCCGGCCGGTGCGGCGTTCTCCAGGTCGAGCGGGATCCGGTAGGCGAACCCGAGGAGCGGGAGCGGCGTGGTGTCCCCGGTGCGCGCGCTGGGGAAGGTCCACTCGCTCCGCACCTCGGTGCCCACCGCGATCCCGGGGAGGTCCCGCGTGGCGCTGACCGCCAGCCGGTACTCCCGTTCCTCCGGGTCGAGCAGGAAGGTGCCCATCCCGGGGAAGTCGTTGCGGCCCACCTGGGTGCCGGCCGAACTCAGGACGGTCTCCCCCGTGTAGTCGTTCGGGAAGACCATCCCCCGGGCGCCGGTGTCCTGGCCCTGGAGCATCGGGAGGTTCACCCGGAGGCTGTCCCCGGTCCTCGCCACGAAGGGCACCTCCCGTCCGGTGAACGGGTCGGTACCGACTCCGGTCAGGCGAGGACCGAACGGGCCGCGCAGCAGGTCGAGCGCGTACGAGCCGCCCGGCTGGTAGTCCTCGGTGCCGGTGATGTGGACCCCGACCGGATCCATGATGTCGGTGCTGACCGAGTACTCGAAGGACCACGGCCCCGGGGTGACGAAGGCGCGCTGTTCGGTGCCCGCCGGCACGGTGGCCTCCGCGCCGAACACGAGGTCGCCCCGCTCGTGGATGGCCACCACGCTCGTGCGGTGCTCCGCGTCCCGCACGGAGTGCGCCCGCAGCGCCAGTTCGACGAGATCGTCCGGGGTGTAGGACCACTCGTGGCCGTCGGGCAGCCCGCCCCGCACCTCGTCGTGCAGCAGGTAGGCGGCGGCCGACGCGTCACGCGGGGTGAGGGTCGCCTCGTCCGCTCCGGCGGCGATGCGCTCCCGGATCTGGAACAGTTCCACGCCGTACCCGCCCAGCACCGGGATGTCCCAGGTCGACCCGGGTTCGGGGTAGCCGGTGGTCCACACCGCGCTCGCCCCGGCGGCGACGAGTTCCCCGATGCGTTCCGCGAGCGCGTCGTACCCGGCGTCCGGCAGGTCCAGCACCGCGACCGCCCCGTCGACGTCCGGGAGCTCGGCGCCGTCCCCCACGTCCACGAGCGGGGCGCTCAGCGGCTCCTGGAGCTCGCCGAGGCCGAAGATCTGCGGCTGGAGTTCGAGGGCGTCCTCGTCTCCCACGGAGAACAACAGCTCAGGGCTGCCGAAGTGGGCGGTGTGGAACAGCGCGAGGCCGTCGGCCGGCCCGCTGGGCAGGACGTGCTCGCGGCCGTTGGTCGACCAGCTCATCAGCACGGAGTCGCCATCGGCCACGGCCTCCGAGATGATCCCGGTCTCGGCGAACATCCCGCCGAGGGGACGAGCGGCGGGGTCCTCGACCCGGACCCGGACGTCCGAGGCGGCGGTGCCGTCGAACCGGATGACCTCGTCCCGCGTGCCGACGCTCACCTCCCGCATGCCGAACACCCGGTCCCAGTAGGCCCCCGCCCCACCGCCCGGCGGGGTGTAGAGGTCGAGGGCAAGGGTCAGCACCCGGTAGTCACCGGGTGGGAGGGCCACCGCCTCATCCTGGTACGTCGCCCACGCCTCCCCGGTGGTGCGGCTCTGGACGAGGTTCAGGCTGAGGGCGGCCGGCTGGCCCGAGTACGCGGTCGCCTCGACGCGGAGCGAGCTGGTCTCCGGCGTGACCTCCGCGCCCAGCGCGACCCGGACCAGCACGTCCCCGTCGCCCTCGGCGACCAGGGCCGCGCTGGCCAGGGTCCCGCCCGGACCCGCTGCCGCGTGGTCCACGGTCACCTCGACGGGCACCTCGCCGCCGGCCGGCACGGTCACCGAGTCGGAGGAGAGCCCGAACATCCCGGCTGGCGGCTCGCCACCCACGCCGACGATGTCCAGCTCCAGGTCGACCGGCCCAGCACCACCGTTGCGCAGGACGACGGTCTCCGCCGCCGGGGTCCGCTCCTCGTCGACCGGCCACTCGACCGAGCCGAAGGACACCGCACCCGGTTCGGCGTGGACCCGCTGTCCGCTGGCCCTGGCCAGGTCGAGCCGTCCGGCCCCCTGCCCGTAGACGGTGGTCCCCCCGATCTCCCGAGCCGTGCTGACCAGGGCGGCCTTCAGCTCAGCCGCGTCCCACTCCGGGTGCGCCTGGGCCAGCACCGCCGCCGCCCCCGCGACGTGCGGGGCGGCCATCGACGTGCCCGACATGGCCACGTGGTGCTCGTCGAGGCCGTCCAACCCACCGGTACCGGCGGCTCTGGCCGCGCCGATCGACTCACCTGGCGCGCTGATCTCCGGCTTGACGGCGGCGTCCCCGACGCGCGGGCCCCTGCTGGAGAAGTCGGCGAGCTCGTCGCTCTTCGTGCTCGCGCCCACGGTCAACGCGGCGTCCGCGCTGCCGGGAGAGGCGACGGCCCGGTCCTGCCCGAAGTTGCCCGCGGCCACCACGAAGAGGGCACCGGTCTCCTCGGTGAGCTGGTTGATGGCCTGGGCGAGGGGATCGGTGCCGTCGGACGGCCCACCTCCGAGGCTGAGGTTGACGACCCGGGCGCCCGAGTCGACTGCCCAGCGCATCCCGGCGAGGATCGCGTCCTCGGGGCAGCCGTAGTCGTCGCAGACCGTCCCGTGCAGCAGGTCCGCGTCCGGCGCGACGCCCCGGTAGGCGCCGTCCGAGGCCGCTCCCGACCCGGCGATGGTGGCGGCGACGTGAGTTCCGTGCCCCACACCGTCGCCGGGAGGGGCATCCGGGTCGACGAAGTTCTCCGCCCCCGCCACGTTGCCCACCAGGTCGGGGTGCTCCGGGTCGTACCCGGTGTCGAGGACGGCCACGGTGACGCCTTCCCCGGTGTGCCCGGCCTCCCAGGCGGTCGCAGCGCCCACGTGCGCGACGCTGTCGACGAGGGTGGGCCGGAGCCGCTGGTTCAGCCAGAGCTTCTGCCCACCGGAGGCGTGGGCGAACTCGGTGGCGCCGGGGTCCGGGTCGCGGATCTCCTCCCAGAACGCGGCCGCGTCCTCCTTGGGGGCCGTGAGCGCGCTGACGTCCAGGCCGGGCACCGTCCTCGTCACGGCGACCCCGGCGCCCTCCCCCGGCTCCGCGAAGGTCCCGACCACGTCCGCGCCCGTGGCGAGCAGGGAGAGGTCGGGAGACCTGAGGTCGTCGAAGCCCTGGTCGACGAGGAGGGAGACGTTGAACAGCCGTTCGTCGATCCGGTCCGCCGCGACGAGGGGGAGCGCGTCGAGCGGGTAGACGTACTCCTGACCGTCGAGCCGCACCCGGGTGTACCCGACGTCCGACCGGCCCTCGGCCATCCGGACCCCGGTGACCGCGAGCGCACCGTCGTCGTCACGGCGCACGAAGACCTGGTCGCCGGTGACCAGGGTCACCCGAGCGGGGACGTCGTCCCTCGGGCTCCCGGTCGCAGGCGGGTCGGCGGCCGCCGCCGCTCGGTCCGGTGACGCCGCCGCCGTGGCCGGCCCCAACGCGGCGCCGAGCAGGCACAGGGCGGCCAGGGTGGCGATCCTCGATCTTGGTAAGCCCATGAGCTCACTTCCTGGTTGACTTCTGGTGTCCTCATCAACACAGGCCGTGCGGTGTGGGGGTTGCGCGCGTGGCCGATGTCGGCCACGCGCGGGGCGGTGGCACCGGGGGAGCCGCCGCTCTCCGGCCTGGGGCGGCCCCGGCACCAGGTTCGGGGGCTGTGCCGCCGGGGGCCGGGGGCTCAGCCGGCGTAGCGGGTGAGGCCGTGCTCGGCCCCTCCCCGGCTGAGGACGACCTCCTCGGTCCGCGCCAGCGCCTCGGCCCGACCGGGGGCCTCGATGTCGGCGGTGGTGAGATCCACCAGGCGGATCGGTGGGCCGAGTTCGACCAGCGTCGGCACGTACTCCGCGACGGTGACCGCCCAGTCGCCCGCCTCGTCCCGCTCGAAGGTGAAGCGCGCGGCCACGCCCTCCTCGGTGATGCCGCGCGGCTCCGCGTGCCTGGCCACGTGGTTGCCGAGCCCGTAGGTGACCCACTTGCCGTTGATCCGCTCGAACGGCTGCACGGAGTGGGCGTGGTGACCGATGATCAGGTCGATCGCGTCGTCGGCCAGCAACAGCTCGGCGAGGTCCTGTTGTTCCTGGGTCGGCTCGTGCACGTACTCCACACCCCAGTGCAGGCTGGCGACCACGACCTCGGCGCCGGCCTCCCTGGCTCGGCGGGCCCCGGCGAGGATCTCCTCCGGGTCGAGCGTGTTGGACATCCAGGGCTTGCCCTCGGGGAGGGGCACTCCGTTGAAGCTGAAGGTGTGGGAGATGTGCGCGACTCGCGCGCCGTTCACCTCGCGGACGAGCGGGGTGAGGGCCTCCTCCTCGGTCCTGGCGGCTCCCGCCTGGCCGAGCCCGGCGTCATCCAGGGCTTCCAGGGTGCGGATGACCCCCTCCTCGCCCTGGTCGACCGTGTGGTTGGAGGCGGTGGTGCAGACGTCGTAGCCGGTGGCGGCGAGTCCCGTGACGACCTCCGGTGGCGCGCTGAACCTGGGCCAGCCGAGGAACGGGCCCTCGGCGGGCGCGATCGGCACCTCCAGGTGGCACAGTGCCACGTCGGCGTCCTCCACTAGGGGAGCGACCCCGGCGAACAGGGGCCGGAAGTCCCGCTCCCCCTCGCCCGTCTCCGCGGCGTCCAGCTCCGCCTGCTCGGTCAACGCCGGGTGGACGAGGACGTCGCCGGTGGCCACCAACACGAACGTGTCGTCGGGTGCCTGGGCCGCTCCGGCCCCGGCGGCGTCCAGCTCGGGAGGCCGGGCCACCACCGGTGAACCCCCGGTGCAACCGGCCGCGAGCAGGGACAGGGCAAGTGCCAGCGTCGGCACCCGGTAGCGCATCTCGGTCCTCCAGCCGACACCCACACGGCAGGTGGCCCCAGTCGGGCCACCAGCGGTCACGCCCTGAAGGCGAGAACCGGCATCACCAACCGTACGGGTGTCCCTCGGACAGCGCTTACAAATACTCTAGGTAGCCTCATCTCCCGGTGATCGATTTTTTTGTACGCTGAAACCACCCATACGGCCTAACCGACTGGCGCCAACCCGTCGCCCGCAACCGAGGGTGACCAGCGAGGTGAACCCGATGCCGGCGACGCGCAGCTTCTACTTCTACCGACGGGTGGCCGGCACCGACGCTGTCTACGGGGCGTGCACGAACCAGATCGAGTTGAGCGAGGACAGGAACCGCCTGCATCTCCGGCTCGCCTCCACGGCGAAGTTCGCGGTCACCCTGGAGTGGCGCGGCCTCTTCCACCTGATCGAGGCGCTCAGCACGGAGATGCGCTTCGGAGTGGCGTGCCGGCACGAGACCGAGGGGCCGGTCACCCTCGTCGTCGAACCCGACGGGAACGACATGACGCTGTCGCTGCGCATCGAGGGCAGCCCCATCACCGTCGCCTTCACCCCCCGCCAGACCACCGAGCTGATCAGTCACCTGCGAACGGGCCTTCGGCACATCGAGGCGACGAGACCGGGCCGTCTGCTCTGAGGACCCCCTCAGGCGTCGAGGAGCACCCGGATCGGGGTTCGACGCCCAGCACCGCCCTGCCCCGGCTGACAAGTGGGCGTTGGCCAGCAGCTCCGCGAACTGGGCGGAGAACCCGTGGCCGGAGATCGACGCGCCACCCAGGGCACCGGAGGGGTTGTGGTTGTCGCGCGGGTTGTCGGCGTGGGGTGCGGTGGCCGGCGGGTGCTCGGCGTGGTCGTGCGCGGACCTTGACCTGGTCGTCGGACCCGGCCGAGGAATTCCAGTTCGCCCGCCATGTTCCACCGGGGAACGGACGCCTCGCTCCCCGACAGGGCGGGGCACCCCGCTCGACCTCGCCCGGTGCCGACCTCACGCCATGACGGACGGCCCCCCACCAGGCGGTTCCCCGGATCCGCCTCGGACGGGGTCAAGGGGCGGGATCGGGGCCATCCCCGATGGATCGGCGACGCGCCCCGGCCAGAGTGGTGGCATGGCTGACGGGAACTTCACCAGCAGGATCCGACGCCGGTTCCGCAGGAGCACCACTGACCGGATGCTCGGCGGGGTCTGCGGCGGGATCTCCGACCTGACCGGCGTCGACACCCCCCTGGTACGGGTGGGTTTCCTGGTGCTCACGCTGGCGAGCTTCGGTATCGCCGTCGTGCTCTACCTGGGCTGTTGCCTCCTCGTGCCGGAGCGGGGCACCGACTGACGACCGCCGCCACCGGCACTGGGAGGACACCGGCACCACACCAGCTCGGGTCCTCCCGCCGCGAGCGGTCAGCGAGCACTCCCGTGCGCGGCCCGGTCGGCGCCCCACCCGGTCACCGCCTCCCCCGGTCCCGGAACACGGCGAAGGGGCCGGCCCGCGAGACGCGGACCGGCCCCTTGTCGACCAGCGGTCGTGGAACGGCTCAGAAGTCCATCCCGCCGGCGTCGGGAGCGGCCGGGGCCTTCTCCTTCTCCGGCTTGTCGGCCACGACGGCCTCCGTGGTCAGGAACAGACCGGCGATGGAGGCGGCGTTCTGCAGCGCGGAACGGGTCACCTTCACCGGGTCGGTGATACCGGCCTCGACGAGGTCCTTGTAGGAGCCGCTGGCGGCGTCCAGACCCTCGCCGGCCTTCAGGCCCTTGACCTTCTCGACCACGACGCCGCCCTCGAGACCGGCGTTCACCGCGATCTGCTTGAGGGGGGCCTCGACGGCGACCTTGACGATGTTGGCGCCGGTGGCCTCGTCGGCGTCCAGCACCAGGTCCGCGAAGGCGGCCTCGGCGGCCTGCAGCAGGGCCACGCCACCACCGGCGACGATGCCCTCCTCCACGGCGGCCTTGGCGTTGCGCACCGCGTCCTCGATGCGGTGCTTGCGCTCCTTCAGCTCGACCTCGGTGGCCGCGCCGACCTTGATGACCGCGACGCCGCCGGCGAGCTTGGCCAGCCGCTCCTGCAGCTTCTCCCGGTCGTAGTCGGAGTCGCTGCGGTCGATCTCGCTGCGGATCTGGCTGACGCGACCGGCGATCTGCTCGGTGTCACCGGAGCCCTCGACGATGGTCGTCTCGTCCTTGGTGACGACGACCTTGCGGGCCTGGCCGAGCAGGGACAGGTCGGCGTTCTCCAGCTTGAGGCCCACGTCCTCGCTGATGACCTGGCCACCGGTGAGGATGGCGATGTCCTGGAGGATCGCC
Source organism: Actinoalloteichus caeruleus DSM 43889 (assembly GCF_000429185.2). GTDB lineage: Bacteria > Actinomycetota > Actinomycetes > Mycobacteriales > Pseudonocardiaceae > Actinoalloteichus_B > Actinoalloteichus_B caeruleus. The sequence continues at coordinate 3,676,241 of NZ_AUBJ02000001.1, forward strand.
TTGCGGCGGTCGCCGAAGCCGGGGGCCTTGACCGCGACCGACTTGAAGGTGCCGCGGATCTTGTTGACGACCAGGGTGGCCAGCGCCTCGCCCTCGACGTCCTCACAGATGATCAGCAGCGGCTTGCCGGCCTGCATGACCTTCTCCAGCAGCGGGAGCAGGTCCTTGACGTTGGAGATCTTCGAACCGAACAGGAGGATGTACGGGTCCTCCAGGACCGCCTCCTGGCGGTCGGTGTCGGTCACGAAGTAACCCGAGATGTAGCCCTTGTCGAAGCGCATGCCCTCGGTGAGCTCCAGCTCGAGGCCGAAGGCGTTGCTCTCCTCGACGGTGATGACGCCTTCCTTGCCCACCTTGTCGAGGGCCTCGGCGATCAGCTCACCGATGCTGGAGTCGGCGGCGGAGATGCCGGCGGTGGCGGCGATCTGCTCCTTGGTCTCGACCTCCTTGGCGGCCTTCAGGAGCTGCTCGGCCACGGCGTCGACGGCCTTCTCGATGCCGCGCTTCAGGCTCAGCGGGCTCGCGCCGGCGGCAACGTTGCGCAGACCCTCGCGCACCAGGGCCTGAGCCAGCACGGTCGCGGTCGTGGTGCCGTCACCCGCGACGTCGTCCGTCTTCTTGGCTACCTCTTTGACGAGCTCGGCGCCGATCTTCTCCCACGGGTCCTCGAGCTCGATCTCCTTGGCGATCGAGACACCGTCGTTCGTGATCGTGGGGGCGCCCCACTTCTTCTCCAGGACGACGTTGCGACCCTTCGGGCCGAGCGTCACCTTGACAGCATCGGCGAGGGTGTTCATACCACGCTCGAGACCGCGGCGCGCGTCCTCGTCGAACGCAATCAACTTGGCCATTGCGGTGTTGTCCTCCGGCGATTGGGCGCTGCGGGAACGTGGGTACCCACAGCAGGACACGTAATGGGCCAGGCTCGGTGCCCGCGACGGACGACTGACCGGTCTGCCCCTCCATGCGGGGCCCCTTGCCAGCCTCACCGTCCCGGCCTTGGCACTCACCAGTAGCGAGTGCCAGTTCCGTGTTTAGCACTCTGCGGCGATGAGTGCAAGCGACAACGAGAGGGCGCGCCACACGCCCGCGAGGACACCCCCGCCGTGACCAGGCACGACCCGGAACGAGGCCGGCGGGAACCCTCGGGATTTCTCGTGCCGGCGCCCTCGGGGGCTGGAGGGTGTCAGGAGTTGACGATGACGACGACCAGCACGACGACCGCGACCAACGCCGCCAAGGCCATCAGCGGCAACACCCAACGGTTGCCACCCCCACCGCTGGAGGCGAACGACGACGCGGACTGCGCCGGCGAGGGCGGCCGCAAGCGCATGGGCTCGGCGAGACCAGCGGGGCTCTGACGGGGCAGACCGGTGGGGCTGGACGGCGGCCCCGTCGGCACCCCAGGGCGCGCCCAGCCAGCGGCCGGCGTGCCCGGTCCTGGCACGGTCTCGCGGCCCACCGGCGGAGCGGGGTGGTCGGGCTGGGCGACGCCCGCCAGCGCCGTCCTCGCGGCGGCCACGAGTTCCCGGCAGTTCGCGTACCGCTGTCCGGGGACCTTGGCCATCCCCCGGCGCAGGACCTCGTCGATGGCCGGCGGGAGGGCGACGACCGAGCTGACGGCGGGAACCTCGCGACCCAGGTGACCCTCGATCACCTGCGGGACCTGCCCCCGGTACGGCGGGCGCCCGGTCAGGCAGGCGAAGAGCACGCACGCCAACGAGTAGGCGTCCGTCCTCGGGTCGACCGGTTCCCCGCGCAGGTGCTCGGGGGCGGCGTAGGTCGGCGATCCGAGGAAGTCCCCGCCCTGGGTGCGGTGGCCGGTCGCGCCGCGCCGGGTGAGCCCGAAGTCGGCGAGGTAGACGTGCTCCTCACTGGACTCCTTGCTGGTGACGAGCACGTTCGCCGGCTTGATGTCCAGGTGCACCAGACCCCGGTCGTGCAGCATGTCCAGCGCCTCGGCGACCTGCCCGAGCAGGGCGAGCGCTCGCTGCGGTGCCAGCGGACCGTCCTTGATGAGCGTCGCCATGTCGGCCCCGTCGACCAGCCGCATCGCGATGAAGAGGAGGCCGTCCACCTCACCGAAGTCGTACAGCGGCACGACGTTGGGGTGGTCGATCGCCGAGGTGTTCCGCGCCTCGTCGACGAAGCGTTCGCGGAACTCCGCGTCCCCGGACAGGTGCTCCGCGATCACCTTGAGCGCCACCTTGCGGCCGAGGCGCTCGTCCGTGGCGCGGTACATGACGCTCATGCCACCTCGGCCGAGCACACCGTTGATCCGGTAGTGCCCCAATCGGCTTCCGGTGAGGTCCTCCGACACGACTCGCAGCCTAACGCTCGGTGATACCCGTTCACAGGCGCTTCACCGATCCCGCGGCCACCGGGCGCGGAAAGAGACGACGGGAACCACCTGCTCCTCAGGTCCTCACGGTACGGGCAACCCGCGTCTGGGTGAGCACGCGGGCCGGCCCCACGACGTCGAGGAGCAGCCCCGCGCCGGTCCGCACCGACTGCTCCCCCAGTTGGTCGAGCGCGCGGAGCCGCACCCTGGTGTCGTCCCGGTACCCGAGCACGTGCCCCGCGTTGAGCGTGATCACCTCCCCCGCCTTGAGGTTCACCACGTCCAGGCTGCCGTGGCAGGACAGGACGAGCGGGCCGTGCCCGCCGGCGTGCGTGAGGAACCCCTCGTCCGAGCCGAGCAGGGAGCGCAGGCCAGGCCAGTCCCGGTCGAAGACCACCGTGCCGGCGACGGCGAGCCAGGACCGGGCCCGAACGCACCACCCGGAACGCCCGTCCAGTTCCACGATGTAGAGGTCCCCGGCCTGGTTGGGCGCCACGTCCACCCACCCACCGGGGGGCGGAGCGGTGAAACCGGTGGCCTGGGTGCCGCCACCGCGCAACCCCCGTCCCGGGCCCCGACCGGTGGCGACCCGGCGCGACTCCACGGCCACGCCGAAGCTGGTCGCCATCATGGTTCCCACCTCCGCCAGGGCCTGCTCACCACCGCCGAGCACCAGCCGCGCCACCCCGTACCCCGGGGTGTGACGTGTCACGACCTGCACTGGTAGTCCTCCGTCCCTCGTACCCACCGCGTCGGAACCGGCCTCGGGTGGCCGCGCGCCCCGGGCGCGGACGATTCTGTGGCCCGCGTGAGCCCGGGCGAGTCGCGGGGCCGGTCCCACCGCCACGCAGGGCACCATGATCGGGTGGCCCAGGACAACAGGACACCTCCGCTGGTACCAGTCGAGGAACACCAGGAGCACGTCGCGAGCCTGCTGAGACCCACCGAGGTCACCAGGTCCCCGCTGGAGGAGTGCGCGGGACTCGCGATGGCGCGGGACCTGGTCGCCTCCATCCCGCTGCCCCCCTTCCGGAACTCCGCCATGGACGGCTACGCCGTCCGGTCCGTCGACGTCGCGGGAGCCTCACCGGACCGCCCCGTGCGACTGCCGGTGACCGCCGACCTGCCGGCCGGCGCGCCGGAGGTGCTGCCGTTGGCAGTGGGCAGCGCCCAACGGATCATGACCGGGGCCCCGCTCCCGCTGGGCGCGGACTGCGTCGTCCCGGTCGAACACACCGACGGCGGGACCCGCGAGGTCGCGATCGGTCTCGCGCCCGAGGAAGGCCGCCACGTCCGGCGGGCGGGGGAGGACGTCCCGGCCGGCACCACGGTGCTGCGCCGGGGGAGCGAGCTGGGGCCGGCCCAGCTCGGCCTGGCCTCCGCGCTGGGCTTCGCGGAGCTCCCGGTGCGCCGTCGTCCCCGCGTCGTGGTCCTCTCGACCGGCTCCGAACTCGTCGAGCCCGGCGAGCCGCTCGGCCTCGGGCAGATCTACGAGTCGAACGCCGTCATGCTCGTCACCGCCGTCCGGGAGGCCGGTGGCCACGCCACGGCGGTCCGGTTCGTACCCGACGACGTGGGCGCCCTCCACGAGGCGGTGCGGCCGCACCTGGCCGATGCCGACCTCCTGCTCACCACCGGCGGGGTCAGCGCGGGAGCCTACGAGGTCGTCAAGGACGCGCTCGCCGGTGAGGGGGTCACCTTCACCAAGGTCGCGATGCAACCGGGCATGCCGCAGGGCAGTGGTCGCTACCGGGGCGTCCCCGTGGTGGCGTTGCCGGGGAACCCGGTCTCGGCGCTGGTGTCGTTCGAGGTCTTCGTGCGGCCGGCCCTCCGACGGGCGGCCGGGTTCGACGTGACCGACCGGCCCCGGTCCCGAGCGGTGCTCGAGGGCGCCGCCCTGTCCTCCCCCTCGGGCAAGCGGCAGTACCGCCGCGGCAGCTACCACCTGGAGACCGGAGCCGTCCGGGTGGTGGGAGCCGCCGGATCGCACCTGCTGTCCGCCCTGGCCGAGTCCAACTGCCTCGTGGAGATCGCGCCGGAGGTGACGGTGGTGGAGCCGGACACCCCAGTGGAGGTGCTCCTGCTCGGGGGGCCGAGCCGCACCGGTGGTGGACCCGGCGAGAACTGACGGGGTACCCGCGGCGAGGCGAGGTCGCCCCCCCTCCGCCGGGGCTAGGGTTGGTCGGATGGGCCTGTTGTCATGGATCGTGTTCGGAGCCATCGTCGGCTGGGCCGCCAACCTGGTGGTCGGGGGCCGGGAACGGGAACGCCAGGGTTGCCTGGTGAGCATCCTGGTCGGCGTCGTCGGCGCGGCCCTGGGCGGCCTCGTCTGGCGGTTGGTCACCGGGGAGGACCGGGCCTTCGCCTTCGACCTCCCCAGCATGGGTGTCGCGGCGGTGGGAGCCGTCCTGCTGCTGGTGGTCCTCCGGCTGCTGGGGACCCGCTCCCGGCGCTGACGGCCCCGGACGAGGCACCGGTCCCGGTCGTCGGCGTCAACTCGTCGACGCCCAAGTGGTCGACAAGGACGGCTTCCTCCGACGCCGCACGAGGTAACGACGATGACTCACGATTCGTGATCAACTCATTACCGGACGCTATTGATCCCCCGTGTCCTGGCTGAGTACGCTGGTCGCGCACGCAGGTCACGCCGTTCGGCGGCCAGGACACGGTGGTGGTGTCGCCAGGAACCCGCGTCGCCCCGCCGCGGCGGTGGCGGCCGGGTCGGACCGTCCGGGCCACTGGACGACGTCCCGGCCCGTCTCCACCCGGGAGCCAGGGCCTGCCGGTGGGATTCCGACACTCCCACCCCGACCGCTCGAGTTGAGTCGTTGTCTCGTCGTGGTCCCCAGGACAGGGTGGACCGTGTGCCGTCGGGGGGCGCACGGTTCGCCCTCTGGTGTTCGCGCCCGGGACCGGCCCGGGGCTCGCCAGCTCGGCGGCCCGGGACGCGCCAGCTCCGGGAGGGCCCCGGTGACCAGCCCGTCGGGTGCGGCGCTGATCCACTCCTCTCGCTCCGCCACCCCCTGGTTACGCTCGCGGTGGGCGCGTACCGTGTGCCGCGCCTCCGTGCCACCCGATCGGGTGCGATGCACGGGGACACCCTTCGACGCTTACGGACTGCCGACATGAGCACCGACACACCGCGACCCCCGCGGGGCCGTGAGAACCACAGCGAGGACACCACCCGCCTCCCGGTGGTGCCCCCAGCGACGGAGCGGCCCGAGCCGTCGGCCGAGGAGCGTCCCGGCACGCTGGCGCACTTCCTCCACCTCGCCCGGTCCGTGGTCCCGCCGATGCACCCGGCCGGACGCCCCTTCGTCGCCGCCGCCGCCGGGCTCGCCCTGGTGCTCAGGCGGTTCTCCCGCCCGCTGGGGGGCCTCGGTCTCGTCCTCACCGCCTGGTGCGCCTGGTTCTTCCGGGAACCCCGCAGGGTCACCCCCAGCCGGCCCGGGCTCGTGGTGTCCGCCGCGGACGGCACCGTCTCCCAGGTGGACACGGCGGTCCCGCCCGTCGAACTCGGCCTGCCAGCCACCCCGCTGACGAGGGTCAGCGTGTTCCTCTCCGTCTTCGACGTGCACGTGCAGCGGACCCCGGTGTCGGGAGTGGTGCGCCAGGTCGCGTACCGCCCCGGCAAGTTCCTCTCCGCCGACCTCGACAAGGCCAGCGACGACAACGAGCGGAACTCCCTGGTGCTGGAGACCGAGGACGGCCACCGCGTCGTCGCGGTCCAGATCGCGGGCATGGTGGCCAGGCGCATCGTGTGCGAGGTGGCCGCCGACCAGCGGGTCGCGGCGGGCGACACCTACGGCCTGATCCGGTTCGGTTCGCGGGTGGACCTCTACCTGCCGGCGGGAAGCCGCGTGCTCGTGGAGCCGGGACAGCGCACCGTCGGCGCCGAAACCGTCATCGCGGAACTCCCGGAGCCCTCCTCGGCCGCAGCGGGGGGCTGAGCGCATGGCACGGGTAGCGCCCGGCATCGGACTGGTGCCCAACGCGGTGACCGTGCTGGCGCTGTGCGCCGGGCTCTCATCGGTGATGTTCGCGCTCGACGGGCGCTTCGCCGCGGCCGTCGCCGCCGTCGCGACCGCCGCGCTGCTGGACGGACTGGACGGCCGCCTCGCCCGCCTGTTGGACGCCACCAGCAGGATGGGGGCCGAGCTCGACTCGTTGGCCGACGCCGTCTCCTTCGGCGTCGCTCCCGCCCTGGTGGTCTTCATCTGGTCGCTGCACGGCAGCCAATGGGGATGGGTCGTCTGCCTCCTCTTCGCCGTGTGCGCGGTGCTCCGGCTCGCCCGGTTCAACGTGCTGATGGAGGACACGAAGAGCCCGCCGTTCGGCAAGGAGTTCTTCGTCGGGGTTCCCGCGCCCGCCGGCGCGCTGACGGCGCTCTTCCCCCTGGTCATCTCCCTCAAGTCCGGCGAGGGCTGGTGGTCGTCCCAGCTGGTGGTGGCGCTGTGGGTGATCGCGATCGGCGGACTGCTGATCAGCCGGGTCCCGACCCTGTCGTTCAAGACGCTGAAGGTGCCGGCCAAGGCGATCGCACCGCTGTTGATGTTGGTGGGGCTGCTCGCGGCGGCCGTGATCACCTACCCCCTGCTGGTCCTGGCGACCTTCATCGTGCTCTACCTCGCGCACGTGCCCTTCGCCGTTCGCCGGTACCGCTGGCTCAGCAGGCACCCGGAAGCGTGGGACGTACCGGCCGGGGAACGGCGCGCCATCCGGCGGAGCACCAGCAGGCTGCGGTTGCGGCGTCCTCGACTGCGCCCCAGGGTGGCCGGTGACGCCGTCCGGGCGGAGAGCGGCGGGTCCGGACCGGTGGGCGCCCGCCGGTCCTGGCGTCGACTCGGGCTCCGCCGACGTTCCTGAACACCCGACCCCCGGGCCCCTCGGATCCCCCGGGTTCCGTGGTGGGTACGGTCCGGCGCCGCGCCGGCACGTAATCTGGTCGGGTGATCGCGCTGACCGCTCGGCTCTCCCCGTCCGCGCTGGACACCCGGAGGGGTGTCGTCCGGCTCCATCCCGAGGTCTTCGACGCGCTCGGCCTCACGGCGTGGGACGCCGTCCGACTCACCGGGAGTCGCGTGACCTCGGCCCTGGCCGCGGTCGCGACCGGGCGGGGAGCGGCGCCCGGCGTCATCCTCGTGGACGACCTGACCCTGTCGAACCTGGGCCTGGCCGAGGGAGCGGAGGTCGTCGTCGCGCCCGTCGAGGTCAGCGCGGCCCGATCCGTCACGGTCGCCGGGTCCCGTATGGCCGCCGCCTCCCTCCCACCGGAGACGCTCCGGCTGGCGTTGACGGGCAAGGTGCTCAGCGTGGGCGACACGGTCTCCCTCCTCCCGCAGGACGTCGCCCCGCCCTCCGGGGTGGACCTCAGCACCGCCCGTCGGAAGCTGTCCAACGCGATCGGCATCACCTGGACCAACGAACTGCTCACCGTCACGGCCACCGAGCCGGACGGTCCGGTGGCCGTCCAACCGTCCACCCAGCTCTCCTGGCGGGACGCGGCCCCGCTGCGGGACTCGACCGGGAGGGACTACTCCGCCGGCTCCCGCCCCTCGGGCAGGTTCGCGCAGTCCCCCGGTCCCACCCCGGCGGCGACCCCGGCGGGTGGCACCCCGACCACCGGTGCCTCCTCCCCCGGGGGCACGGTTCCCCGGGCCTCGGACGCCGCCCGAACGGCCACCGGCACGACCGGGGCGACCACCGCTCCGGTCCGCCCCGAGGCACCGAGCGTCAGCGACCTGGTCGGCTCCGAGGACGCCGCCGCGCGGCTCACCGAGTGGCTCCGGCTCACCTTCGAACGTCCCGAGCTGCTCGAACGCCTGGGAGCGAACTCCCGGCTCGGCGTGCTGGTGGCCGGGCCGGCGGGAGTGGGCAAGGCGACCCTGGTGCGCGCGGTGACCCGTGCGGTCGACGCGGAGCTGGTCGAGGTGTCCGCGCCCAGCGTGGCGGCCCTGGAGGCGGGCACCGCGTCGCAGCGGGTGCACGACGCCGTCGCGGCCGCCTCCGCGCACGCCGCAGCCGGCCGGAACTGCGTCCTGCTCGTCACCGACATCGAGGCCCTGGTCCCCGGCGCGAACCCTCCTCCGCTGACCACCGTGGTCCTGGACGCGCTGCGCTCCAGCAGCCACCACGGCAGGCTCGCCATCGTGGGCACCACGGCCCAGCCGGAGGGGGTGGACCCCCGGCTGCGTGATCCGGAGCTGCTGGACCGTGAACTCGTCCTGGTCCCGCCGGACACCCGAACCCGCACCGAGGTGCTGCGGATGCTGCTGCGCAGCGTTCCGCTGTCCGACGACGTCGACCTCGGGGTGATCGCCGAGCGCACTCCCGGGTTCGTCACCGCCGACCTGCTCGCGTTGCGCCGGGAGGCGGCGGTCCGCGCGGCGCTGCGGCAGCCGCCGGAGCGAGAGGGGGCGGCCACGGACACCGCGACGGCACCGGTGGCCCCCCAGGCGGAGGCGCCGGTGGAGGAGGTCGTGGACGGCGAGCTGCTCGCCGACCCGGTTGGCGAGACCCGTACCGCTCGGACCGCCGAAGGCGGTGACCTGGCGAGCGAGGTGGCCGACGCGATCACCGACGCGGAGGTCGTGGACGTGTCACCCCACGGGGAGACCCTGGCCCTGCCGGCGCCGGGCGGTGGCGGCGGGACCACGCGCCTTCCCGTGCCCCCCGACCAGGATGGCGGCGAGACGACCCGCTTCGCGGTACCACCCAGCCGGGATGACACCGTCGAGGTTCCGGCCGCACCTGCCGACCAGGCGACCACCGAGGAGCCGGTACCCGCGAGCCCCGAGACCGCCACCTCGGAGGAGGCCGGGCCCGGCTGGCCCAGCATCCGGCAGGGGGACCTGCTGGACGCGCTCTCCTCGGTCCGGCCGATCTCCATGTCCTCCTCCGACACGCTCCAGACCGGCGGGCTCACGCTGGACGACGTCGGGGACATGGCCGAGACGAAGCAGGCCCTCACCGAGGCGGTGCTGTGGCCGCTGCGCTACCCGGACTCCTTCGCCCGGCTCGGGGTCCGCCCGCCGCGCGGCGTCCTGCTCTACGGCCCACCCGGCTGCGGGAAGACCTTCCTCGTCCGCGCGCTCGCCGGCACCGGGCAGCTCAACGTGATGTCCGTCAAGGGCGCCGAGCTGCTGGACAAGTGGGTGGGCGAGTCGGAGCGGGCGGTGCGCGAACTCTTCGCCAGGGCGGCGGAGGCCGCGCCCACCCTCGTCTTCCTCGACGAGGTCGACGCCCTCGCCCCCCGCCGGGGCGGGTCGAGCGACAGCGGGGTGGCCGACCGGGTGGTCGCCGCCCTGCTCACGGAGTTGGACGGTGTCGAGCCGATGCGGGACGTGGTCATCCTCGCGGCGACGAACCGGCCCGAGCTGATCGACCCCGCCCTGCTGCGGCCGGGTCGCCTCGAGCGCCTGGTCTACGTCCCGCCGCCGGACGGTGAGGCCCGCGCCGCGATCCTGCGGTCGGCCAGCCGGAACACGCCCTTGGCCGACCAGGTCGACCTCGACGCGCTCGCCGCCGACCTCGACGGGTACTCGGCCGCCGACTGCGCCGCCCTGGTGCGGGAGGCCGCGTTGACCGCGATGCGGGAGAACCTGGAGGCCACCGAGGTCACCGCCGACCACCTGGCCGCCGCCCGGGAGTCGGTGCGCCCCTCACTGGACCCCGCGCAGCTCGCGGAACTGGAGGCCTACGCCGCCTCCCAGCGGTGACGAACCCGGTCCCAGGGGTGCGCGACCACCGCGTAGGTTGTCGGCAGACGCCGGCGCGTCGGCCGTTGGCGTGCCCGGCGGGCCGGCGGAAGCGGCGGCGCGCGCGGGATCGACCACTCTCGGGGAGACCATGTACCGACTGCTGTTCTCGCTGGTCCTGCGCCGCGTCCCGGCCGAGACCGCCCACCGGGTGAGCTTCGGGCTGCTCCGGGCCATCTGCGCCGTTCCCGGCGTGCGCGGTCTGCTCCGCGGATGGCTCGTGCCGCGCGATCCGGAGCTGCGCGTCCGGGCGCTGGGGATGGACCTCCCCAGCCCGCTGGGCCTCGCCGCCGGCTTCGACAAGGAGGGCACCGGAGCCGACGCGTTGGGGGCGCTCGGCTTCGGGTTCGTCGAGATCGGCACCATCACCGGGCAGCCGCAGCCCGGAAACCAGCAGCCGCGGTTGTTCCGACTGGTCGAGGACCGGGCCATCGTCAACCGGATGGGCTTCAACAACCACGGAGCCGCCGCCACCGCGAGGGCGCTGACCACCCGGCCCCGGTCGGGGCGGGTGGGCCTCGGGGTGAACATCGGCAAGACGAAGGTGGTGCCGGAGGCCGAGGCGGTCGCCGATTACCGGCGCGGCGCCGAGCTGCTCGCCCGGCACGCCGACTACGTGGTGGTCAACGTCAGCTCCCCGAACACTCCCGGCCTGCGGAACCTCCAGGCGGTGGAGCTGCTGCGGCCGCTGCTCACCGAGGTGCGGGCCGCCCTCGACGAGGCGGTCGCCCACCGCGTGCCGCTCCTCGTGAAGATCGCGCCCGACCTGGCCGACGAGGATGTCGACGCGGTGGCCGACCTGGCGTTGGAGCTCGGCCTGGACGGGGTGATCGCCACCAACACCACCACTGGGCGCGCTGGCCTGCGCAGCGGGGACGCCGAGGTGGCCGCCGTCGGCGCCGGCGGGCTGTCCGGAGCCCCGTTGCGGGAGCGGTCGCTGGCCGTCCTGCGGCGGTTGCGGGCCAGGGTCGGCGACCGGGTCCTGCTGGTCTCGGTGGGCGGTGTCGAGTCCGCGGAGGACGTCTGGACCCGGATCCGCGCCGGCGCCACCCTGGTCCAGGCGTACACCGGATTCATCTACGGTGGGCCGTTCTGGCCCAGGGCCGTGCACCGTGACCTGGCCCGGCGGGTGCGCCAGGCCGGGCTGCGGACGGTCGCGGAGGCGGTGGGGCTGGACGCTCCGACCACCTCCCCCGACCGGGACGACCGGCGGCGGGACGGTTCGTCCCCCGGATGATCCTCGGTGGCGAGGTGGGCGGCGGCGCGTCGGCGAGGGCGATCCACCGCCCCCGCACCCGAGGGGCCGCCCGCCCGGGGTGGGGTGAATAGGATCACCTGGACGGTTTCCGGTTCCGACGAGGAGTGGCGATGCCAGGCACCCCGGCCAACCCCGGCAGCAACCGAGCCCAGCGCCAGATCCTGGCCTTCGCGCTGGCGGTGACCTCGGGCGCCGTCGCCGTGGGCTCGGTGTGGCTCCAGCTCGCGCTGGACAGGTCGGTGCTCGGGGTGACGACGGTCGCCGTGCTGGTGACCATCGCGTTGTTCCACTGGGTCCGGTCGGCCGCCCCGGTGGGGATCGTCTTCGGCCTGCTCGGAACGGTGACCCTCGTCTTCGGCAACGGGGTCGCCGTTCTCGACCACGGCCTGTCGGTGGCGTTGGTGGTGCTGGCCGGGCTGGTCAGCGCGCTACCGGTGCCACTCGCGTGGCAGCTGCGCCAGCGCACCCCCGACGGTGACGACGTGGGAGCGGTCCCCGCCTGAGTTCCTCGGGCCGCGCGATTCCCCGAGGAGGCCGCACCCGCGCACGACCACCCCCCGGCGGCGTCGCCAGCTCGACGTGCCCCAGCCGTCCCCGGCCGTCCGCGCCGGAGTGGTCAGCGCGTCCTGGTCACCTTGTTCAGCCCCCGGGGCCGGTCCGGGTCGACTCCCCGGGCCCTGGCGAGTTCCAGGGCGAGCAGCTGCGCCGGGAGCACCTCCAGCACCGGGGCGACCTCCTCGGGAGTAGCCGGCAGGGCCACCCCCACGTCGGGTGCGGCGGACGCCGAGGCGGATCCGATCGCGGCGACGAAGGGGCCTCGTTCCCGCACCGCCTCCAGGGTCTCCAGGGTCGACGTGCCGCCCGGGCCGACGCTGGTGACGGCGAGGAGCGCGGTGTCGGCGTCGACGGCGGCGACCGGTCCGTGTAACAGGTCGGCGGCGCTGTAGGCGCGGGTCAGCAGGTAACTGGTCTCGGCGAGTTTGAGCGCCGCCTCACCCGCCGTCGCCGAGGAGTAGCCGCGACCGACGGTGAGCAGCCGGTCCGCGAAGCGCAGTCGCGAGGCGAGGTCCACGACCGGCGCGGCGGCCCCAGCCAACGCCTCGTCCGCCAGGTCCCCCAGCGGCTCCGCCCGTTCGCCGTGACCGCCTCGCAGGGCGTCGACGAGCAGGTACAGGGCCAGCAGGGTCGCGGTGTAGGTCTTGGTGGCGGCAACCGCCCGTTCCGCGCCCGCCCGGACGGACAGGGCCGCGTCGGTGACCGACACCAGGTCCGACCCTTCCGTGTTGGTCACCGCGACGGTCAACGCGCCCTGGTCGCGCGCGGTCGCGGCGACCTCGACGAGGTCCGGGGAACCACCGCTCTGGCTGACGGTGACCAGCAGGACGTCGCGCAGGTCCTGCCGAGCTCCGTAGAGGGTGGTGGTCGAGGGCGAGACGAGGCCGGCGGGCAGACCGAGCAGCGTCTCCACGAGGTACTTGCCGTAGAGGGCCGCGTGGTCGCTGGACCCCCTCGCGGCGAACAGCACGAACCGGGGACGTCGCCGGGTGATGTCCCCGGCGAGGGCCCGGATCTCCGGTCCGGCCGCCAGGAGCGTTCGGAAGACCGCCGGCTGCGCCGCGATCTCGTCCGCCATCAGGGAACCGGCCGTGGTGGCCGACGCCGCTTCCGCCTTCATACCGCCTCGTTCCGCCGGGTCAGCCGCCCCGGCCACTCAGGGCGGCCGTCGCCAACCGGGTTCGGGCACACCGGTCCGACGCCCGCAGTGGTCCAGACCAACACTACCCACCGGGGCCCGCCGTCCACCGCCGCCGACCGGGCGAGTGCCCGGCACCGGCCACCGGAGCGGGAGGCGGCGGGACCCCTCCTCGGCCTGGTCGGGCCGCCTTCGACGGCCCCGTGCCGGGGATCGCGCGGACGGAGGAAGATCGGAGTCACCCTGTGACAACGTGGGAACCGAGGGAACGGCTCGGCATCCTGGAGAGCACAGGCAGGCCGGACGTCACCGAGGAGGAGGCCATGCTCGACGCCACACCGCCGTGCGGGGAAAGCGGGAGCCGGACCGGGCACACCCGGGAGCCCAAGTACTGGGGGCTCAAACGGCACCTGCTCGAGCTGCTCCGGTCGATGCCCGCCGGAACGCCCATCCCCACCGAGAGATCGCTCGCGACCGAGTTCGGCCTGTCCAGGACGACGGTCCGCCAGGCGCTCGCCGATCTCACGGTCGAGGGGCGTCTCCTCCGGATCCAGGGCAAGGGGACCTTCGCGGCGGAGCCGAAGGTGGCCCAGCGCTTGCAGCTCTCCTCCTACACCGAGGACATGCTCGCCCAGGGCATGCGACCGCAGTCCCGGCTGCTCGCGGCCGAGGAACACCCGGCGGAGACGGAGCTGGCCAGGCTGTTGGACGTCCGGCCGGGCGCCAAGCTGCTCCGGCTGAAACGCCTGCGGCTCGCCGACGGCGAACCGATGGCCATCGAGACCACCCATCTCCCCCTGGGCCGTTTCCGGGGCCTGCGCCGCTGCCTGAGCGAGGGCGACTCGCTCTACCAGGTGCTGCGGAACCGGTTCGACGTCCGCTTCGGCCACGCCACGGAGACGATCGAGACCGCCCTCGCGGCGCCCGAGGAGGCCGAGTTACTCGGGGCGGACGTGGGCCTCCCGATGCTGTTGCTCTGCCGGCACTCCTTCGACGCCGAAGGCCACCCCGTCGAGTGGGTGCGCTCCCTCTACCGGGGGGACAGGTACAAGTTCGTCACGACCATCAACCCGCCCGACGGGGCTGGCGGACTCGCGCCCGGGAACCGGGACGACACCCCAGTTAGCCCAAGTGGGCGATATCACCATCCGCCAACCGGGGGATAAATCGGCACGTCTTCCTCGTTGTCATCCCGAGGCCCGGGTGGGGCCGGAAACGGAGCGCGACCACGAGGGGACCCATGCGCGAGCAGCACGACCAGGAGCTCACGACCCGACTGGCGCGCCAGGGCGGCTCCCCGGCTGAGGACGGGGAACCGGCGGAGCGGCGGGGCGCGTTCGGGCTGTCCGGTGCCCAGATCACGGCCGGCGCGCTGGCCGCGGTGACCTCGGCGGTGCTGGGCTCCCAGCTCGGGGTGGCTGGCACCGTGGCCGGAGCAGCCGTCGCCAGCGTGGTGTCGACGGTCGGTGGCGCGGTCTACCAGCGCTACCTCGAACGGACCGCCGAGACCGTTCGGGCGACCGCCGCCAGGGCCCCGCTCGGTCGACGCCGGCAACGCACCGCCGGCCGAGCCGTCGGCGACGGGCGGACAGGCCCGGTCGCCAGCCCGTCCCACCCGGTCGGTCCCCGCTCGGCGACCGAACCGACCACGCGGCTGACCGTGCCGCACCCGAGCCCCGGGGCACCGACCGCCCGGCTGGCGGGCCCTCCGCCGCGCGACGCCGGCCCGCCCGACACGCCGATCCGAGGCGAGGCGAGCGCTCGGCCGCCCGACACGGAGCTCCTCGGGCAGGGCGTCGGCGGGCACCGGGACGCGGACAGCACGGCCCTCCTGCCGACATCGGCCGGGACGAACCGCCTGCCGACCGACGGACCAGGGGAGAAGCCCCCTCGTCGGCGACGTCCCACCCGGATGATCGTGGCTGGCGGGGTGCTGTCCTTCCTCCTCGCGATGGCGGCCATCGTCGGCGTCGAGCTCGTACGGGGCGAATCCCTCTCCGGCGGTTCGACCGGAACGTCGATCAGCGGCATCCTCGGCGGTGAACCCCTCTTCCGCCGGGACGACGTGCCCCCGCCGGCCGAGCAGGACCCGCCAGCGGGCGGGGCGGACGTCGTCGACCCGCCGAACCCGGCCCCTCCCGCCGGGACCGGGACCACTGGTGCACCCGAGGTTCCCACCACGTCCGGCGAGGAACCCGGGCGGGAACCGGCCGGGAACGAGCCGTCCGAGACCGAGCCGCCGCCCACGACCACGGAGGCACCGGCCGAGGACGAGCCGGAAGGGGCGGGGGAACAGGAGGACGACCAGGAGCCGGCGCCGGGAGCGCGGCTGGAGATCCCGGACCGGGTCCCGGCCACCTGAGTCCCGCACGAGCCGATTTCCCGGGTGGACCGTTCCTTCCCCCACGGGCCCCGGTGGCGAGTCCAGCGACCCGCCAGCTCGTCGGCGAACCGCCGGTGGCCGTCCTGCCGTTCCAGGACGGCCCGGCCCCGGGTACCCGCAGCCGGTGCGGGGTGGTGCCGGCGGTGCCGGCGTCCACCGGTTCCTCCTCCCTGACCAGCGCCTCCAGTGCGGCACCCGTGGCACGCGCCTGGTCGCGCGGCGCGCGCCACCGCCCGGGTCAGCCAGGCCGCGGCGGCCTCCGCCGGAGTCCTGTTCCGCCCGGGCCGCTCATCGGCCCGAGCACCGCGTTGGAGCGACAGCCGCACCACGGCCGGGGAGCCGCGCTCCACGGCGGCGAGCAGCGCTCCACTGCGGCGAGCAGCGCGCCGTTCCCGTTCCCGTCCACATCGGGGGTCGGGGTCCGCGTCGACGGCGGGCCGAGGCGACCGCCTCCACCCGCCCCTGGGATGCCGCCGAGAAGATCGGCCGAGGGTCCACTCCCCTTGCTCCCCCCGTCCGGAGCCCCACCCGGCGTCGAGCAGCGCGGCCACGGTCGCATCGGGCCCCAGCCGGCGGCGCACCACGCGTTCTCGCCGTCCTCGTCCGCCAGGCCAGGTCCACATGGCACGGTTCGGCCGCCCGGTACGCGTCCCGCTCAGGACGGCCGCCGTCATCCCTCCGCCACGTTCTCGGTCATCCACCACCAGTAGCGCCCCCGTGGGGCCTTCCGGGGATTCGCCCGATATCGCCACGGAGAAGGCGCGGGAACATGCGCGTGATTGGTAGGTCACTTCCCGTCCGCGCGGTAAGCGATGCCGGTAACTCACCAACTTGACCACACACACGTTCACCACTGTGTGCACTAGATCAACACCATGGGTTACGAAAACGGCGCGTCTATCCGCCGTCCAGCCGTTTCTTTGACTCCGAATGATGGCTTCCGGACAGCAGTAACGGCTTAATAACGTCTAGCTACCGGATGGTAATCATCCGTAATGGTCTGAAGTGGAATCGACAGGGAAGGGCGACCGAGCACACAGCGGCGCGGCGTCCGGACAGTCGTCCTCCGCCAGGCGCGAGTCGATGAGACCGCTGATCCCCTCGACCGGGGTTCCCACGACCCCGGTCCGCTACGAGTTGAGACCCGCGGGCGGGCCCCTGCCAAGAAACCGCCCGCGGGGTGTCCCTGCACTCGTGAACAAGGAGACATCTAGTGAATCGGAGAATCGCGGCGCGCGTTACCGGAGCGGTCGTGCTGGCCGCCGGAACGACCGTTGGCCTCACCCTCCCCGCCACCGCCGACCAGGAGGCCCCGGCCCCGGTCAGCGCCGACCAGGAGGTCCTGCTCGCCATGCAGCGGGACCTCGGCCTCGACGCCGCCGAAGCCGAACTCCGCCTGGCCCAGGAAGCGGCCGCGGCGACCGCGGAGGAGACCCTGACCCGCACGTTGGACGGCGTCTTCGCCGGCGCCGTCTTCGACGCCGAGCGGGGCGCGCTCGTCGTGGCCGTCACCGACGAGGCGGAGGCGAGCGCGGTGCGGGCCGCCGGTGCGGTGCCTCGCGTGGTGGAGCACACCCTCGTCGAGCTGGAGTCGGTGAAGTCGGCCATCGACCAGACCGCGTCCAGCCAGGGCGCCCCCGCCGGGGTGAGCAGCTGGGCGGTCGACGTCGAGACCAACTCCGTCGTCGTCACCGTGGACCCGGAGCTGCGGGACGCCGAGGTGGACGCCTTCCTCGACCGGGCGGCCAGCGACGGCACCGTCCGGGTCGTCGAGGAGGCCAACTCCACGCCGGTCCCCTTCGCCGACATCGTCGGCGGTGACGCCTACTACCCGGGCGCCTCGCGCTGTTCCGTCGGGTTCTCAGTGGACGGCGGGTTCGTCACCGCCGGCCACTGCGGCACCGTCGGCACCAGCACCTCCGGGGTGAACCAGCAGTCGCAGGGCACCGTCGCCGGCTCGATCTTCCCGGGCAGTGACATGGGCTGGGTGGAGACCAACTCCAGCTGGACGCCGACCGCGGCGGTCAACGACTACGACGGCGGCACCGTCGCCGTCAGCGGTTCCTCCGAGGCCGCGATCGGCGCCTCGGTCTGCCGTTCCGGCTCCACCACCGGCTGGCACTGCGGCACCATCGAGGCCAAGGGCGTCACCGTCAACTACCAGGAGGGCGCCGTCCACGAGATGACCCAGACCAGCGCCTGCGCCGAACCCGGCGACTCCGGTGGTTCCTGGCTGAGCGGTAGCCAGGCCCAGGGCGTCACCTCCGGCGGCTCCGGCAACTGCACCCTGGGGGGCACCACCTTCTTCCAGCCGCTGAACCCGATCCTCTCCGAGTTCGGGCTGAGCCTGACCACCTCCTGATCCCGAGCGGCCCAGTCGCGGGTTTCTGACAAAAACTGTTCGGTTCGTCAACGGGCGGCCTCCTCCGATCGGGGGAGGCCGCCCGTTGACGTGCGTGCCGCACGCGGGACCGGGCGGAACGGGTGCTCGGCATCCGGTCCAGGACCAACCCCCGTTCGGACCATGACTCGTTCACCGGACAACGACCGAAACAGCGGTACGACAGCGGAACGCCATTACGGGACGTGAGCGCCGGTCCGACGACTGTGACGGTTTTTCCCCGATTGGCGGATATCCGTAACACGATCCTGAGCCAAGACTTTCACTCCAACGGGGGCCTGGATGAACCGGCGGCGACGCCGGTGTGAACGGAGAGGACCCAGTTGTTCACGTCGGACACCCACTGACGACGCCGTCCAGGTCCACAACCGAGCTCACCTCTCACCGCCACAGCCGAACCGCGGAAGCCCATGAGCCAGGGCTGTTGGTGCCCAGCCCAGTCGCGCCGACCGGCACGGCCCAGTCCACCTCGGACGAGGCACCTCCGGGGCGGGGCCTCTCGCCAGACCCACTCCCCTCCCCGGATATCCCTGCACCCCTACAAGGGAGACGCGAAACATGAGGAACAGATCCTTGGCCCGCATCGCCGGTGCCCTGGTCGCGGCCGCCGGCACGGCCACCGCGCTGGCCCTGCCAGCCGGCGCGGACACCCCGGAAGGACCCGACGCCACCGTGGCCTCGCCGGAGATGCTCTCGGCGATGCAGCGGGACCTCGGCCTGACCGAGCAGGAGGCACTCACGAGGGTCGCGGTGGAGGCCACCGCCGTCGAGACCGAGGAGGAGCTGCGCGCGAGCCTGGGTTCGTCGTTCGGCGGGGCCCACTTCGACGGGGACACCAACACCCTCGTCGTCGGCGTGACCACCGCCGAGAAGGCCGACGAGGTTCGCGCCGCAGGGGCGACCCCGGAGGTCGTGGCCTACAGCGCCGACAGCCTGGACGGCGTGGTGTCGACCCTGAACGAGACCACCGAGGTGCCCGACGGCGTCACCGGCTGGTACGTGGACACCGCCGACAACACCGTCGTGGTGACCACCGCCCTGGGCAGCGGCGAGGCGGCGGCGGACTTCGTCGCCGACTCCGGGGTCAACGCCGACGCGGTGACCGTGGTGGAGAGCACCGAGCAGCCCCGGACCCTCTACGACATCATCGGCGGCGACGCCTACTACTTCGGTGGCTCCCGTTGCTCGGTCGGCTTCTCCGTGTCGGTCGGCTACGTGACCGCGGGCCACTGCGGTGGGGTCGGTACCGCGACCCAGGGCTACAACCGCGTCTCCTCCGGCCAGGTCGCCGGCTCGGTCTTCCCGGGCAGCGACATGGGTTACGTCCGGACCAACGCCAACTGGACCCCGCGTCCCCTGGTGAACCGCTACAGCGGCAACACCACCGTCACCGTCAGCGGCTCCACCGAGGCCGCCGTCGGCGCCTCCATCTGCCGGTCCGGCTCCACCACCGGCTGGCGCTGCGGCACCGTCCAGGCCAAGAACCAGACCGTCTTCTACGCCCAGGGCGCGGTCAGCGGCCTGACCAGGACCAACGCCTGCGCCGAGGGCGGTGACTCCGGTGGTTCCTGGCTGAGCGGCAGCCAGGCCCAGGGCGTCACCTCCGGTGGCTCCGGCAACTGCACCTGGGGCGGCACCACCTACTTCCAGCCGCTCAACCCGATCCTCTCCCGCTGGGGCCTGTCCCTGACCAGGGGCTGATCCGGGCACTCCTCCGCACTCGTGAACACGGGCCGCCCATCCCGACCGGATGGGCGGCCCGTCCCGTCGGAACACCCGCCGCCCCGGCGCGGCGCGCGCCACTGATCGACCCCGGGTGCGTGGCGGCCCAGCACCGCCCGGACGCGGACCGGGGGAACGCACTCCCCCAGCCACCGAGCAGGACCACCCCCAGGGAGCAGCCATGAGAGGAACTTTCCGCGCACTGGTCACCGGAGCGGCCGTCGTGGCGGCGCTGCTCGCCGCCAGCGGCGGCGTGACGGCGGCGCCGTCCCCCTCCGCCGGCACCGGCGGTGAGATCCGCGGCGGGGACGCCTTCCTGGTCGACACCGGCCGCTGCGTCGTGGGCTTCACCGTGACCGAGGGCTTCGTCGCGACGAGCCGGTGCGGCCCGGTGGGAGGTGAGGTGCGCACCACCGGAGGCGAACTCGTCGGCGTGGTCCGGGGCAGCACGTACCCCGTCCCCGGTGGTGCCTGGGTGGAGACCACCGACGCGTGGACCCTGAGCCCGAGCGTCGGTCGCGCCGGCGGCGGCACAGCGGTCCTCGGTTCGACCCTGGTCCCAATGGGTGGCGCCGTCTGCGCCACCACCTCGACCTCGGGCTGGCGGTGCGGGAACGTGCTGGCCCACGACCAGTCGGTGGCGTTCCCGGAGGGCACCGTCTCCGGTCTCACGAGGACGACGCTGTGCTCCGACCACGGCCGTGACGAGGGGACGCCGGTCGTCAGCGGCAACCAGGCCCAGGGCGTGCTCCTGCTCGCGAGTGGACCGTGCCCCGGCGGCGGGGGAAGCGACCACGTCCTGCCGGTCAACCCCCTGCTGGCCGCCTGGGGCCTCACGCTGCGCACCGCCTGACGAAGCCCGCCCCCTCAGGCCGGGGGCAACCGCTTCCGCAGGGCTGAGGCGGCCTCCCGGGGATCGGCCGCCTCGGTGATGGCCCGGACGACGACGATCCGTTCCGCTCCGGCGTCGAGGACCTCGGACAACCGCTCCGGGCCGATACCGCCGATGGCGAACCAGGGCCGGCCGTCGGTCCCCCAACGCCGCGCCGTGTGGCGCACCAGGTCGAGCCCGGCGGCCGGTCGGCCCGGTTTCGTCGGGGTGGTCCAGCAGGGGCCCACGCAGAAGTAGTCGACCCCGGGCTCCACCGCGGCCGCGTCCGCCTGGCCCCGGTCGTGGGTCGACCGGCCGATCACGACGTCCTCCCCGACCACCCGACGCGCCCACGAGACCGGCAGGTCGTCCTGCCCGAGGTGCAGCACGTCGGCCCCGGCCGCCAACGCGATGTCCGCCCGGTCGTTGACCGCGAGCAGCGCGCCGTGCCCGGCGCACAGCTCCCCGATCGTCCGCAGCGCCGCCAGTTCCTCCCGAGCCTCCAGCGGCCCGGACCGGCCACCCTTGTCCCGCAGCTGCACGACGTCCACCCCGCCGGCCAACGCGGCCGCCACCACCTCGGCGAGGTCGCCCCTGTCCCGGCGGGCGTCGACGCACAGATAGAGCCGGGCGGCCGCGAGCCGAGCCCGTACCCGCTCTCCCGTCAGTCCTGGCATACCCGTGAGCCTAGGAGACGCGTCGCGCGGGTGACGACGTCCGTGGGACCCCACCCGGCCGACCTCCCCGGGCGGGCGGGTGGTTCCCGGCCCCGCCGCCGGGTTACGGTGAGGGCAGTCCGCACGGGAGTCTGGGGCACCAGGCTGAGAGGGGGCCTGCCGGCCCCGACCGTGGAACCTGATCCGGATCATGCCGGCGCAGGGAGCGTGGTGAGTGGTGTGTCATCGGTGAATCGAACGAACCAGCTGGTCGTCGTCGGCGCCGGGGTGATCGGCAGCGCGGTCGCCTGGCACGCGGCCACCGCCGGCTGGTCGGTGGTCGTGGTGGGTCCGGAACCGGCCGGCACCAGTTCCTCCTGGGTGGCCGGTGGGATGCTGGCCCCCGTCTCCGAGGCCTGGCCGGGGGAGGAGATCTCCCTGCGACTCGGCTCCGCGTCGCTGGAGTCCTGGCCCGCGTTCGCCTCGGCCGTCTCGGTGGCGGCGGGAGGCTCGGCGGACCGCGCGCCGGGTGGCCCGCTGCTCTCCGCCGAGGGCGGCCTCCTGGTCGGAGTGGACGGTGCGGACCGGGCCGACCTGGAACGGCTGGCCCGCTACCTCGCCGCGCGCGGCCGGGAGGTGACCGCGCTGTCCGGGCGGGAGGCACGCTCGCTGGAGCCGGCGCTGGGGCCGGCGGTCCGCCACGGGCTCCACGTGCCCGGCGACCTCGCCGTGGACAACCGGCGTCTGCTGTGGACGGTGCGCGCCGCCGCGCGGGCCGCCGGTGCCGTGTTCGACACCGATTGGCTCGCGGAGGAGGCACGCGGTGGCCGGGTGCTGCTGCGCCGCGCCACGCGCGTGGGTCCCGGCGGGCCGCCCCGGCTCGACGTGGGCGGTGGCGAGGACGGGGAGCGTGGGACCCGGGAGTGCGACGTGGTCGTGCTGGCCGCCGGCGCGTGGTCGAGCCAGCTGCACCCCGGGCTGGAGCGGTTGATCCGCCCGGTGAAGGGCGAGGTGATCCGACTCGCCGCGACCCCGGGCAGCCTGCCACCGCCCCGGCGCGTGATCCGAGGTTCGGTGCACGGCCGCACCGCCTACCTGGTGCCCCGGGACGGCGGCCGCCTCGTGGTGGGCGCCTCCCAACGGGAGAACGGCTTCGACACCTCGGTGACGGCGCGGGCGGTGCGCGAGCTGCTGACCGACGCGGGCGCGCTCGTCCCCGCCCTCGACGAGTACGAGGTCACCGAGACCATCGCGGGCCTGCGACCCGGCAGCCCGGACAACGTCCCGCTGGTGGGCGCGCTCGAACCCGGGCTGCTGGTCGCCAGTGGCCACCACCGCAACGGCCTCCTGCTGACGCCGGTGACGGTCGAGCTGGTCGGCCGGCTGCTCGGGCTGGCCAGGGCGGCGTTCACCTCGGCGTCGACCGACGCCGAGGAACTGCTGTCGGCGACCGACCCGGCGCGTTTCGCGACGGTGGGCGGGGCCGACCACGTGGAGGAGGTGCGGTGATGCGGGTGCTGATCAACGGCCGCGCGCACGAGCTCGCCGAGTCGTGCACGGTCGCGGGGGCGGTGGCCGCCGCCGGCGCACCGGCGCGGGGGACCGCGGTCGCGCTCGACGGCCAGCTGGTCCCCCGCGCCGAGTGGACGCGGACCGAGCTGACGCCCGGCGCGCGGCTCGAGGTGCTGACAGCGGTACAGGGAGGGTGAGGTCGATGGACGACGTGCTGGAGATCGCCGGTCGCCGCTTCTCGTCCCGGCTGGTGCTGGGGACGGGCGGGGCCGCGAACCTGTCGGTGTTGGAACGCGCGCTGGTGGCCTCGGGAACCGAGCTGACCACCGTGTCGCTCCGCAGGGCCGACACCTCGGGAGGCCCCGGAGTCCTCGACCTGCTCCGCCGGTGCGGGGTCGGGGCGCTGCCCAACACGGCCGGGTGCCGCAGCGCGGCGGAGGCGGTGCTGACGGCCCAGCTCGCCAGGGAGGCGCTCGACACGAACTGGGTCAAACTGGAGGTCGTCGCCGACGAGGACACGCTGCTCCCGGACCCGTTCGAAACGCTGGACGCGGCCGAACGACTGGTGGCCGACGGCTTCACCGTCCTCGCCTACACCAACGACGACCCGGTACTCGCGCGCCGGCTGGAGGACGCGGGCTGCGCGGCGGTGATGCCGCTCGGCTCACCCATCGGTTCGGGTCTGGGCATCCGCAACCCGCACAACATCGAACTCATCGTGAACCGCGCGTCGGTGCCCGTCGTGTTGGACGCCGGCATCGGGACCGCCTCCGACGCCGCCCTGGCCATGGAACTGGGCTGCGCCGCGGTGCTGCTCGCCACCTCGGTCACCCGAGCCGACGAACCGGAGCGGATGGCGCGGGCGATGCGGGACGCCGTCCGGGCCGGTCGGGAGGCACGCCTGGCCGGTCGCATCCCCCGGCGGTTCTGGGCGCGGGCCTCCAGCCCAGCCGTCGAGGGCGGGTGGTGAGACCGCTCCGCCGGCGCGGGCGCCGCGCCCGTCCTCACCAGGACCGGTACCGGAACGCGTGCTCGAAGGCGGCGTCCGGTGTCGCCTCCTGCTCGGCGTCCTCGGAGAGCTCCCTCCCCAGCTCGACCAGCTCGTCCACCGCCAACCGGGACAGGTAGGCGCCCTCGACGACCGGCCCGGCCAGCAGCTCGATCCCGGCGAGGTCCGGTCGTTCCTCGCGGGGAGCGCGGCGGCCCACCTCGCTCAGTTCCTCGTCGGCCAGGCGCAGCACGGGCGTGAGACGCTCCCGGACCTCCTGGGGGCGGAACGCGACGCCGCCGACGGCGGCCCGCAGGGCGTCCAGCGCCGCCCCCGCTCGGCGGGCGGCCTCCTCGGCGGACGGGCCGGCCTCCTCCAGCCGCGCTGGCAGCCCGAGCAGGTCCTGGGTGCGTCGCAGGGACCGCACGTAGGCACCGCGCAAGGCCCTGCGACCTTCCGAGGTGTCCCGTGCCCCGTAGGCGCCTCGCGTGAGTTCGCCGACCGCCAGCGCCGCCATCCGCGTGGTCCGGCCGACGTTCGGCAACGAACTGCTGGGCAGCACGAGGTAGCTGGCGTAGCCGAGGATCAGTGCCAGGGTGGCCCCGACGGCGGTGATCGCGCCGAAGCTGACCAGGACGGCCGCCACGGGCCGTTCGGTGGCCGGGACCTGGACGAGCAGCACGACGGCCACCACACCGGACATGAGCAGCGGGAAGCTGGTCCGCAGCACCGACACGCCGGCGATCATGGCGAAGAGCGCCACCGGGATGAGCACCCACGGCCAGGGCAGCAGCGCGACCAGCCCGGCCGCGAGCGCGACACCGACGACCGAGGCCCCGGTCCGCTGCAGGCCCCCCTCCATCGTGTCGCGGGTGATCGGCTGGAGGACGAGGTAGAGCACCAGCAGCATCGGGGCCGCGGACGGCGTGTCCAGCCACAGGGTGATGAACATGCCTCCGGCGACCGCGAGCGCGCAGCGGAGCGAGTGCCGGAACAGGGAGGACCGGAAGGAGAGGTGCGCGGTCAGCACGCCGAGGGCGCGCAGCAGCACGCCCCGCCACGACGGCCTCGCCAACCGGTCCGGCTTCCGGTCGACCACGGCGCGGCGGACCCTGTCCAGGCCGGACCGCACCATCCCCACCGCGGGGGGCAGCTCCGCCCCGCGTTCCGCGAGCACCTTCGCCGCCGGGTCCAGCTTCGCCATCGCCGGTAGCCCGGTGCAGGCGGGGGCGGTGACGGCCGCCGCCAGCTCCCCAGCCACCAGCTCGGCGTCGCTGGCGATGGTGCGGAGCCTCCGCGCCTCGACCCCGGTCGACCTCGCCGCGCCGGCCAGCAGCATGGCCCGGCCGGCCCGGTACTCGGCGGCCCCCGCGAGCACCTCACCCAGCCAGGCCCTGGTGCCGTCGGCTCGCCACACCCGGGCGGCGTCGTGCAGCCCGCCGGGGGTCTGGTCGGTGAGGGCCGCCGCCACGGCGGCTCGGGTGGGTCCGGACGGGTCGTCCTTGCCCGCGGCGATCCGGACCACGACGGCCAGCAGCACACCGCAGGCCCCGCCCGCCGCCAGGAACACCGGGTCCTGGCCCGCGCCCAGGCCGGTGGTCAGGGCGAGCAGGGTGGTGGTGGCCATGACCTGCCCGACCCGCAGGTAGCCGCTGCCCAGGGCGGGCAGCATGCCCGCCCCCAGGACGACCAGCGAGGCCACGACGATGGCCGGTGGCCCCTCCAGGGACGGCCCCACCGCGACGACGGCGGTGAGGAGCGGCCCCAACCACACCATCGCTCTCAGGTCGGCGCGCAGCGGCCCGACGCTCGCTCCGACGAGCGTGAGCACCGCCACGAGCCCACCGAGGACGGCCACCCGGTCCAGGCCGAGCGGCACCGCGACGCCGGTGGCGAGTCCGACCGCCACGGCCGTCATCACGAGCTGCCGAACCGGCAGCTCCACGCTCAGGCGAGTTGACGGTCGCGACCGTATGCCTGTCAGCACCCAACCAACCACGACGAGAATGTTCCCTGATCAACTACACGAAGTGACCGCACCACACGCTCAGCGGGCAAGGACCACCCGAGAGTAGGAAAAGGTCTGGCCGACCGTCCTGCCGCCACGGCAACCCCCCGATCTCGTGCCGGGCCCCACCGCGCCATCCCCTGCCGCTCCCCGGGAGCGGCCCTCGGGCGCACGGGGCACCTGCTCTGTTATTGCCCCCGGAACGCGGAGCGTTACGGCGACGTCCACGGGAGGCGCCGGTGTCCCGGTGCCGCGCGGAGGCCCAGCGGGGAAGGGGTGACCGACGGGGGCGGCGGCGGGGCCGAGCCACCCCGTCCAGGGCCCTTCGCGGCGGGGACGGGGATGAGGCGCTCGACCACACCGCGCTTTCGCCCCACTCAGCGACGGTCCCTCCCCGTGGGGAGGACACGCGACAGGATCATGACCGCGTTGCCGGGACTTCACGCCGCGATCGGGCTACCCGATCGCCCGACCGGCGGACGGTACGGCGCGACCGGTGTGCGGTTGTGCGGCCCCGCGCACCCGCCGGCCGAACGCCCGGACCCCCGGAGCGGCTCTCGAGCCCTGGCCGGGAGACCGGCCGAGGCGGGTGGGGCGGGGGTGGTGGTAGGCGGCGCCACCGCCCGACCGGGCGGGGCCCCTCCGTTCACCGCCCGGCCCCGCGGCGCGCCCTCGCGCCCCACCGGGCGGCGGGGTCGGCGCCACGGGGAGCGGCCGGGGTGACCGGTGACGTCGGGCCGGGCCACCGGCTGACCGAGGCGGGCCCCGCGCCGAACACCACCAGAACGATCACCGGGAGTGATCATCGATCAGCCTTTGGTTGATCACCTGGCTGGCGGTAGGGCCTCGGGCACCCGCCCCGCCACGACCGGGGCCCCGGCACCGGGGCGGCCCGGCCGCCCCCAGCGGTGCCTACCCGGTGGGAGTCCCGGCGGGTCTTCCGGTGACGGGGGACGGACTCACCACGGGACGTCGGAGACCCGCCAGAACGCCGAGACGGGCCCGACGCCGCCGCCGAGCGGATAGGCGGCGGCCACCGCCCGCATGATGTACCGCTTGCCGACCCGCACCGCGTCGACGAGGTCCCGCCCCTGGGCCAGGGCGGCGGTCACGGCCGCGGCGAGCGTGTCGCCGCCGCCGTGCGTGTGTTCCGTCGGATGACGCGGGCCCGGCAGCTCGATGACCTCACCACCCGCGCCCACGAGGAGGTCGACGCAGTCCGAGTCGGCGGCCAGGTGCCCCGCCTTGATCAGCACCCACCGCGGTCCGAGGGCCAGCACGGCCTCGGCCGCCTTGCGCAGGTCCGCGCGCCTGGTGACCTCGACACCGGTCAGCAGCCGCACCTCGTCGAGGTTCGGGGTGGTCAGCGTCGCCCGAGGCAGCAACACCTCCCTGACCGCGCCCAGCGCGCTGTCCGCCAGCAGGGAGTCGCCGTGCATCGAGGCGGCCACCGGATCCACCACGAGCGGGATCTCGGCCGCCCGGCCGATCCCGAGCTCGTCGCACGTCCCCGCCACCGCCTCGATGATCCCCGCGCTCGCCAACATCCCCGTCTTCACCGCGTTCGCGCCGATGTCGGTGGTGACCACCCGGACCTGGTCCCGCACCGTCTCCGCCGGGATCTCGTGGAACCCGCTGACGCCGAGCGAGTTCTGGACGGTCACGGCGGTGATCGCGGACATGCCGTGGACCCCGCAGGCGAGGAAGGTCTTGAGGTCGGCCTGGACACCAGCGCCGCCGCCGGAGTCCGAACCCGCGATGGTCAGGGCGGTCCGGGGCGTCACCCCTGGGCCGGGGGTCGACCGGGGGCTCATCGCTCCACCACCGGCAGGTAGACCGAGCCGCCACTGGCGGTGAACTCGGCCGCCTTGGCCCTCATGCCCTCCTCGACCGCCCGCTCCGTGGTCAGGCCGCGTTCCTCCGCGAACCGCCGCACGTCCTGGCTGATGCGCATGGAGCAGAACTTCGGTCCGCACATGGAGCAGAAGTGGGCGGTCTTCGCCGGTTCCGCCGGCAGGGTCTGGTCGTGGAAGGCCCGGGCCGTGTCCGGGTCGAGGGCCAGGTGGAACTGGTCCACCCAGCGGAACTCGAAGCGTGCCCTGGACAGGGCGTCGTCCCGCTCCCGGGCCCGGGGGTGGCCCTTGGCGAGGTCGGCGGCGTGCGCCGCGATCCGGTAGGCGACCACACCGGTCTTGACGTCGTCCCGGTCCGGGAGCCCGAGGTGTTCCTTGGGGGTGACGTAGCACAACATCGCGGTACCCGCCCGCGCGATCATCGCGGCTCCGATGGCCGAGGTGATGTGGTCGTAGGCCGGGGCGATGTCCGTGGCGAGCGGGCCGAGGGTGTAGAAGGGCGCCTCTCCGCAGAGCTCCTCCTCCAACCGCACGTTCTCCTCGATCAGGTGCATCGGGACGTGCCCCGGGCCCTCGACCATCACCTGGACGTCGTGTCGGCGCGCGACGTGAGTCAGTTCCCCGAGGGTGCGGAGTTCCGCGAACTGCGCCTCGTCGTTGGCGTCGGCGATCGAGCCGGGACGCAGGCCGTCCCCCAGGGAGAAGGTGATGTCGTACTCGCGGAAGATCTCGCAGAGTTCCTCGAAGTGCGTGTAGAGGAAGCTCTCCTCGTGGTGCGCGAGGCACCAGGCCGCCATGATCGAACCGCCCCTGGAGACGATGCCGGTGACGCGGTGGGCGGCCAACGGGACGTACCGGAGCAGGACACCGGCGTGGACCGTCATGTAGTCCACGCCCTGCTCGGCCTGTTCGAGGACGGTGTCGCGGTAGACGGGCCAGGAGAGCCGGGCTGGGTCCCCGCCGACCTTCTCCAACGCCTGGTAGATGGGCACGGTGCCGACCGGGACCGGGGAGTTCCGCAGGATCCACTCCCTCGTCTCGTGGATTCGGCGACCGGTCGACAGGTCCATGATGGTGTGCGCGCCCCATCTGGTGGCCCACACCATCTTCTCCACCTCCTCCTCGATGGAGGAGGTGACCGCCGAGTTGCCGATGTTCGCGTTGACCTTGACCAGGAACCGCCTGCCGATCACCATCGGCTCCGACTCGGGATGGCGACGGTTGGCCGGGATGACGGCCCTGCCGGCCGCGACCTCGTCGCGCACCAGCTCCGGCGGGACTCCCTCCCGCACCGCCGCGAACTCCATCTCCGGGGTGACCACACCGGAGCGCGCGAGGGACAGCTGGGTGCCACCGCCGGTGGCCTCCCGGTCGGTGATCCACGTCGTCCTGAGCGGTTCGAGCCCGCGGCGGACGTCCACGGTCGCCTCGGAGTCCGTGTAGGGGCCCGAGGTGTCGTAGAGGTCGAGGTGTTCGCCGTTGGTGAGGGTGACCCGGCGTTGGGGGACGCGCAGCCCGGACGGCGTGCTGACGTGCACCTTGCGCGATCCGCTGATCGGACCGGTGGTGACCCTCGGGTTCCCGGACTCCCCGAGGTCGAACGGAACGGACTCGGCCGCCATCGCGGCACCTCCCTACGCCGGCATTACCCGGACAGGTTCATGCGGTCGGCGACACCCGTGCTCCGGCACGAGTCGCCCTCTCAGCCCGCTCTGGCGCGAGCTCCCGCGTGTGTTCGGTTGTCTTCGGCCGAGGCTAACGGCCAGGCGCGGCACCCGTAAAGACCGCGATCGTGCGCGGCCGGGCCCGACCACGAGCCCAGCCGGTGCGCCGCACGGTCACGGCCGACCCGCCCTCGGGGCCGGCGGGCGGCACGGCGGCGCACCCGCCCCCGGCGCGACCGCCCGTCCGTCCGCCGTGGAGGAGCGGTGGCTGCCGGGACGCGCGGCGGCTGCCGGGCGCATCGGCGCGCGGAGGGACCCGGCCCCGGCCGGCGGGCCGAGGCGCTGCCCGGTGTCCCGCCGCCACCCGGCCCGCGCGGGGTACCCGCCATCGGGACCGGGACCGGCCCCAGCCCGCTGGAACGGAACGGGACCGATCAGCTCTGCTCCCGCGCCGACTCGGTGGCGGGGTCCCACGACAGCCCGGGCCGTCCCCACTGGTTGGCCTTGAGCGCCCGTCGGGCCTCCCGCTTGTACCGGCCGATGAGCCGGTCCACGTAGAGGTAGCCGTCGAGGTGGTCGGTCTCGTGCTGGAGGCAGCGCGCGAAGAACCCGGTTCCCTCGACCACCACGGGCTCGCCGTGCTGGTCCTGCCCGGTCACCTTCGCCCAGCGCGCCCGTCCCGTCGGGAACGCCTCACCGGGCACGGAGAGGCAGCCCTCGTAGTCGTCGTCGGGATCCGGCATCCCCTCGGGGATCTCGGAGGTCTCCAGCACGGGGTTGGCGACCACGCCGCGGTGCCAGTCGCCCTCGTCGTCATGGCAGTGGTAGACGAAGATCCGGAGGTCGATCCCGATCTGGTTGGCGGCGAGTCCGACACCCTCCGCCGCCGCCATCGTCTCGAACATGTCCTCGACGAGCCGGGCGAGTTCGTCGTCGAAGGTCTCCACCGGACGAGTCGGCTGGTGCAGCACGGGGTCGCCCGCGATCCGGATGGGGTGAACGGCCATGCTGGTGACCCTATGCGTTCGGTCCGAACGGGGGACACACCGGTCGGCCCGCTCCGCCGCCGCCGGCGCGCGCACGATCCTCGGACCAGGGGCGCGCCCGTTGGGAGAGCGTTGTCCCAGGGCAGGGCCATTCACCGAAGGAGTGCCGCCGCTGACCGCCCGCGTGTCGATATCGGCTGCTCGTGACGGGCTGACATGATGTAATGACACGGAATGACACGAGTGTCATTCGCTGGACGCCAGGATCTCGGACCGTCAGGCGAGGAGCCCAGATGGACGCCGCAGGGGAGGCTCTGCCACCCACGCCGGAGCCGGACTCTGGAGTCAGCGCTCTCGACCGCGCCATCCTCGCATTCGAGAGCCAGTGGTGGAAGTACGCGGGCACCAAGGAGCAGGCGGTCCAGGAGTTGTTCGGAATGTCCCCGGAAGGCTACTACGAGCGACTGGACGTCCTGATCAACCTGCCGGCGGCGCGTCGTGCCGATCCCATGCTCGCCCGACGGTTGTCCCGCCTGCGAGGGAGCCGGCGCCGCGCCGGCACCGCGCGGGGGCTGGGTTTCGATCCCCAGTAGACCAGGAATCCCCAGCGAGTCCAGACCACGATCGCCCTGGAGGCCCGTCCCGTGAGCAATGTCGATCCCGCTGGTTCGGCACGTCCGCTACGAATCGCCGCCATCGGCATGTTCGCGGTCGCGATCCTGGCCCTCGTCGTCGGAGTCGTCAGCCTGACCCAGGACGACGGTGAACCGACCGCCGCGGAGAGCACGCTGACCTCCGGGGCTGGAACGTCGAGTGGCTCGCCGTCCCCGACCGGCCCGGCCCCGGAGTCCGGGTCCTCGTCTCCGGAGTCCTCGGAGGACGCCGACGAGACCGAGGGGCCCGAGGGGACGGCGGAGGGCGGCGCACCGGGGGACGAGCCCGGCGCGCCGGAGGGGACCGAGGGCTCCGAGGGGGGATCGGGGTCCGACTCCGAGGACGCCGGACCGGGATCGACCGCCTCCGGCGACGACGGCGGGGAGCTGCCGGAACTGCGGGTGTACAACAACAGCACGGTGCGGGGCCTCGCGAACCGGGCCGCCGGCGACTTCCGCGACTCGGGATGGGACGTGTCGGAGGTGGGGAACTACTCGTCCGGCGTGATCCCCTCCACCACCATCTACTACCGGCCCGGCACCCCGGAGGAGCAGCTGGCCGGCGAGATCGGCGCCGCGTTCGGCATCCCCGTGGAGCCGAGGTTCGACGGCATCCGGGACGCCGCCCCCGGGGTCATCGTCATCGTCACCAACAACTACGGGCAGACCTCGACCGATCCGAAGTAGACCGGACGCCGACCCTCGGGACCAGGGCGGGACACACCGGCCCCGGCTCGGTTGGCGGCCGGGGGAGCCCGCCTCACCGAGGGGGTTGGGTGAGACGGGCATCCTCACGGTACCTCTGAACGGAGTAGCCGCGCCGACCCCGCGGTGACCCACCTGGCGCGTACCCGAGGTCACCCTCGCGCCAACGGGTGACCCGGGGCGGTCCGTGCCGGATACTCGCAGCCAGGAGGTGCCGATGAACACTGCCGCGGAGTTCGTGCTCGGCCTCGACGTCGGGGGTACGTCCACCCGCGCCCTGCTCGCCGGCCTGGACGGCACGCGGGTGCGGGTGAGCCGCCGAGGTGGCGGCAACCCGAACGCGCACCCCCCGGAGATCGCCGTCCGGGAGGTCGGTGCCGCGATGCGCTCGGCCCTCGGTTCGCTCGACCCGGGTCTGGTCCGGTACGTGGTCCTGGGCCTGGCGGGGGCGAGCAAGATGACCGACCCCAGGGTTCGGGAGCTGTTCGACGAGTCCTGGCGGTCGCTGGGACTCCGCTGCCCCGTCGACGTCATCGACGACTGCGAGGTCGCCTTCGCCTCGGCCACGGCGGAGCCGACGGGCAGTGTCGTGATCGCCGGCACCGGATCGGTGCTGGGAGCGGTCGACCAGGGTCGTCTCGTGCGGACGGCGGGTGGCCACGGCTGGTTGCTCGGCGACGAGGGGTCGGCGTTCTGGCTCGGGCGGGAGGCCGTGCGGCTCACCCTGCGCGAACTGGACGCGGACAGCCCCGGCGGGGCGCTGTCCCACGCCGTCCTCGCCGCGCTGGTGGTGGAGGTGCCGGGCGGTCTCCCCCCGGACAGGCGCGATCGCATCACGCTGAAGCAGCGGCTGCTGACGGCGGTCAACGGTCGGCCACCGATCGACCTGGCCGCCCTGGCGCCGCTCGTCGACACCTCGGTCGGGGAGGGGCACGCGCCGGCGGCGGAGATCGCGCGGGCGGGAGCCCTCGCGCTGGCCACCGGTCTGGCGCTCATCCGGCCCCCCTCGGACACGACGCCCCTCGTCATGGGCGGCAGCGTCCTCGGCGAGGGGACCTCGGTCGGGGCGGTCGTCCGGGCGGAACTGGCGCGCCGCTGGGGCGGCACTCCCCTGGCGGCGGGCGACGCCGCGGCCGGCGCGGCCTGGCTCGCGCTGAACCGGCTGGCCGGACGCCGTCAGGCGCGGATCACCCACCGCCGGCTGCTCGGCCACGACCAGGACCCGGTGCTCTCCCCCTGACCAGGCGACGTCCCGGCACCACCGCTCAGCGCTCGGTGGCGCTCTCCTCCTGGCCACCGGGGCCGGCCACCGCCGGTGAGGTCGCCTCGCGGCCGACGTCGGGGGAATACGGAGTGGATGGCTGCTGGTCGGCCAACGACCCGTTCCCGGCTCGGCCGCCGTCCCGGGGTGGCGGGGCGCCGGTACCTCCTTCCGCTTCCCGGGGGTGCCGGATCCCCGGGTGTTCGGTGGGAAGCGCGCGCCGCAGCACCCACCAGCTCACGGCGAGGCAGAGCGCCACCAACGGCCAGCTGAGCACCACCCGCGCGGTGAGCAGGGGGCCGACCAGCCCGGCCAACCAGAGGGGGAGGAACACGGCGACCCGCACGAGGTACTGGCAGACCCAGATCCAGCTCGCGAGGCTGTAGGCGCGCAACAGCGCCGGGTCCCGACGCCACCGGGTCCGCTGCCCGAGCACGCCCCCGACCACCACGCCCAGCAACGGCCAGCGGATCAGGATGCTGGCCGCCCACACGACCACGCTGCCCACGTTCGACATCAGCTGCGCGAGGAAGAAGTCCTCCGGGCGGCCGGTGTACAGGGCGATCACCGTGGCGAGCCCGACACCGAGCAGCCCCAGCACGACGGCGCGGGGACGGTCGCCGCGCCGTAACCGCCACAGCGCCACGGCGAGTCCGACGACGAGGGCGGCGGCCGCGCCGGCACCCACCGACGAGTCCCCGAGGAACCACCCCCCGGCGAACGCGACCGCGGGCGCGGTGGCGTCCAGTGCCCCTCGGCGACCACCGAGCACGGCGGCCAGCGACTCCTGCTGCGCGGGCGCGGCCCTGACCTCGGCCACGTCCTCCCTCGGCTGCTCGGTCACGCCTCCAGCCTGCCCGATCCGGTCCGGCGGGACCACGCCTGGTCCGTCACGTCCGGGTCCCGCCCTCCCCTCGGGGACGCGCCGGCACGTCGTCGACTCGCGCCGTCAGCTGGCCTCGGCGATCCGCTGCTCGGCCTCGCGGAGGATCGGCGAACTGGTGGGCCGCAGCAGCTCCTCCGCCCGCCGCCAGGTCGCCAGGGCCAGCTCCTCGTCGCCGGAGGCCCGGTGGACGTCGCCCAGGCTGATGAGGGCCTTGCCTTCCTGCACCGTCGCCCCGCACCCACCGGCGACGCGCAGCGCCGCCTCGGCGTAGTCGCGCGCGGCGTCCCACCGCCGGAGTTCACCAGCCAGCTCGGCGAGGTTGTTCAACGCGACCGCCTCGTGGAAGGGCCGCCCGGTGATCCGGTACAGCTCCCGAACGGCCAGGCACCGGGCGAAGGCGGAGTCGAGACGCCCCTCGTTCTGGTCGAGGAGGGCGAGGTTGTTCAACGCCATCGCCTGCCCGGCCACGTCCCCCAACTCGCGGTAGAGGGTGAGCGTCCGCTCGCCGACCGATCTCGCCTCCTCGAACAGCCCGAGCTGGACCCGGACCGTGAAGAGGTCGGCGACGGTCGCCGCCACCAGCTCCGGCCCGGCCAGCTCCTCGGCGATCTCGGACGCCGCCACCGCGCGGTCCAGCGCGGCCGGCAGTCCGGTGGAACCGTAGAGCGCCACGCTCACCTGTCCCCGCAGCATCAGGCACTCCCCCAGCCTGTCGCCGTCCTGCCTGGCCGCCGCGAGTCCCCGTTCGAAGAGCCCGCCCGCCTCGTCGAGCAGGTGCCGGAAACGGACGTAGGGCATGAGGGACCAGATGAGCCGCCAGACGCGGCGGTGCTCACCGAGGGCTTCCGCCGTCGCCACGGCTTGCCCCAGGTTGGCCCACTCCCGGTCGTACCAGCTGACGGCGTCGCCCAGCTCCGGCAGTTCGACCTCCGGTGCCAGCGGTTCGAGCCTGACCGGCTGGCTGGACAGCTGGAGTGCCTCCCGCGCCCGCTCACTGGCGGCCAGGTAGTAGGCGACCATGCGGTGCCGGGGCGAGGAGCCGGGACCGGTGTCGGGCACGTCGAGCTGGCGGGCGTAGAGCCGCAGCAGGTCGTGCGCGCCGACCCGGTCGGGGGTGACCCGGTCGACCAGGTGCCGGGAGGCCAGTTCGTCGACCACCACGCTGACCTCCCGTACGGGGCGCCCCGCCATCGCCGCGAGGACGTGGTCGGTCATCTCCGACCCGGGATGGGCTCCCACCAGGCGGAAGACGTCAGCGTGGTCGGGTGGCAGGTCCCGGTAGGACACGTCGAAGGCCCCCCGGACACTGATCTCGTCGTCCTCCACGGCCAGTCGGACGAGCCGGTCCCGCTCGTCACCGAGCTCGGAGAGCAGGGTGGCGAGCCCCGACCCGCCGCCCGCGATGATCCGCGCGGCCACGATCCGGAGCGCCAGCGGCAGCCCACCGCAGAGCCGCACCAGCTCGACCACGGTGTCGGTGTTCGTCCCGTCGATCTCGCCGCCGACGTCCCGAAGGGCACCCGCCAGCAGTTCGACCGCGTCGTCCTCGGCCAGCATGCCGAGCGGCAGGAGCGCGGCTCCGCTGCGCACCACCAACCCCTCCAGGCGTCGCCTGCTCGTGACCAGCACGAGGCAGTCCCGGCCCGCCGGCAGGAGGGGGAGGACCTGTTCGGTGCTCGCGGCGTCGTCGAACACCAGCAGCAGCCGGCGGTCGGCGGCCGAGGACCGGAATGCCGCGGCGCGCTCCGCCACCCCGGCGGGCACGTCCCGGTCGCGGACGCCCAGTCCCACCAACAGCTGCCGGAGGGCGGAGTCGGGTGGCACCGGGCCGTTCCGCCCGTCGGCCCCACCGAGGTGCACGAAGAGCTGCCCGTCGGGGTAGTGGTGGCGCACGCGGTGCGCCCAGGTCACCGCCAGGGCGCTCTTCCCCGCTCCCGGCGGCCCCGCGAGCACCACGATCCGGGGGCCGGAGCCCGCACGCTCCGCCTCGGTCGGACGTCGGCGTTCCCACAGTTCGCGCAGCCTCGCCAGCTCCCGTGCCCGTCCCGTGAAGCCACCGACCTCCGGGGGCAGCTGGCGGGGGGCGGCCGCGTCGCGGCCAGCGGCGATCGCCGGCCGGTTCCCCGACCCGAGCAGCAGCGGGTCGTCCCGCAGTACCCGTTCGTAGGTCCGCTGGAGGTGGGGCGAGGGGTCGACGCCGAACTCCTCGCGCAACCGCCGTCGGATGTCCTGGTAGCGGGCCACCGCGTCCGCCCGGCGACCGAGCCGGTACAGGGCGACCAGGAGGTGCGCGGCCATCCGTTCCCGGAGCGGATGCTCGTCCAACAGGCGGACGAGTTCCGCGGTGACCAGTCCCTCCCGGCCGAGTTCCAGGTCGGCTGCGACCCGCTGCTCGACGAGGTCGAGGCGGAACTCCTCGATGGAGTGGGCCATCGAGCCGAGCACGCCCTCGTCGGAGAGGTCGCCCAGGCTCGGTCCCCGCCACAGCTTGAGCGCCTGGCGGAGCAGCCTGGCCCGCCGGTCCGGCCCCGGGGCGTCGTCGGCGTCGGCACCGGCCGACGCCGCCAGGTCACGAGCGCGCACCAGGTCGATCAGGGCGCCGTCCACCTCGATCCGGTAGCCGGGGGGCTTGGTGCGGATGTCGGCCGGGGAATCCCCGGGGAGGGCCGCCAGTTGCCTGCGCAGCCGCGAGACGTAGCCGTGCAGGATGGTGCGCGCGCTCGCGGGTGGGGAGTGTCCCCACAGCATCTCCGCGATGCGCTCGGTGGGGACCACGGTGCCCCGGTTCAGCAACAGCAGCGCGAGGACACTCCGCACCGCCCGGCTCCCGAGCGGCACCGGCCGCCCGTCCACGGTGACCTCGACCGGACCGAGCAGGAGGAAACGCGCTCCTGGTTGCCCGCCGGGGGTGTCGTCGCCGTTCAGCACCGCCTCGTCGCCTCCATCGCCGCCTTCGGGCGGACGGACCCGCTCCCCCGCCTCGATTCGACAACGTAGGCGTTCGCCGAACTCCCCGTGATCGCTTCACCGTACTGACCGGCGCTGGGGCGATGGCAGGGGTGCGCTCCGAGGGGTCGGCCGGTGGTCCCGGTTCGACGCCGGCCGGTGCCGCGTGGACGACGCGCGGTCTCCGACCGCTGGTGCCCACCTCCCGAGGTGAACCTCACCCGGAAGAAGGGTGTTCATCGCCCAAGGCGGTCCGATGTCGACCTCTCACGCCTCCCTGACGCACGGCGTGTCCCCAGGTGGGGGCCGCTACCACCCTTATGGGTGATCCAAACCGGCTACTGTCGACTCGTTGACATCCTGGCGTGGAGGGCACGTGGCTACAGCGACCACCGTGGTCGACCGGGCTGCGGGCTGCCTGTTGGGCGGAGCGCTGGGCGACGCGCTCGGCGCCCCGGTCGAGTTCCACCAGCTCGCGGAGATCCGCCGGCGTCACGGGCAGGACGGCGTCACCGAACCGCCCAAGCCAGCCCTGATCAGTGACGACACCCAACTCACCCTCTTCACCGCCGAGGGCTACCTGAGCGCGTGGGTGCGGGGGAAGCACCTCCAGATCTGGGACCCGGCCCGTGAGGTGTGGAGCGGCTATCGGCGTTGGCTTCGAACCCAACAGCGCAAGCGCCCGGAACGCGACGCGGTGGGGCTGCTCGCCGATCCCCGGCTCTACGCCAGGCGCGCTCCCGGACTGGCCTGCCTCCGCGCCCTCTCCAGCGCCGAACCCCCCACCCAGGGCGAGCAGTACCAGCGGGCGAACGGGTGCAGCGGCGTGGTGCGCGCCGCTCCGGCCGGGTTCGCGCCAACGGGAGAACTCGCCTACGAGATGGGGTGCGAGTTCGCCGCCCTCACCCACGGCCACCCGGCGGCCTGGGCCCCCGCCGGTGCGCTCGCGCTCCTCGTGCACCTGGTGGCGGTACGCCGGCGGTCGCTGCCCGACGCCGTGGACCAGGTGACGGGACGAGTGCTGCGGGACCACCCCGACACCGCGGAGAGCCTGGCCTCGGCCGTCCGCCTCGCCGAACGGGATCTCGGGGCCGCCCGCGCGTCCCTGGAGGCGCGGGCGTTCGGCCGGGCACCCACCGAGGGCGGCCCCGGCGCGGAGTCGGTGATGGGTCTCGGTCCCGGCTGGGTGGGATCGCAGGCGCTGGCCATCGCCGTGTACTCGGCGCTCACCCACCGCAGGGCGGCGCAGTTCCCGGACGCGTTGCGGCTGGCGGTCAACCACTCCGGCGACAGCGACTCGACAGCGAGTCTGACCGGCAACATCCTCGGGGCCCTGCACGGCACCGCCGTGCTGCCCCGCCCCTGGTTGGCGCGGCTGGAACTCGCGGACGTCATCGAACGCGTGGGCCACGACCTCGGGGCCACCTGCGCCGGTGACACCTTCGAGGAGCAGCGCTACCTGGTCGCCTGACACGGAGGCCACGGGCCGCCACACCACACCGGGCGGTCCGACGAGCGGCCCCGGGGCGGTGGGCACGCCACCCAACACGCCGGGTCTGACCGACCTGACGACCGAGGGCCGTGGGCCCCCGCCATCCCGGCCGGACGCCAGGAACGCGCGGGAGCCCACGGCCCCGGGTCAACGTGGTGCCGACGTCACCGGGACAACGGGGTGAAGTCGGACCGGTTCGCCACGAAGGGCGGACGCGGCTGCGGAGCGGCGAACGGCTCCACCGGGGTGTTGTCCACGCTGTTGAACACGATGAAGATGTTCGAGCGGGGGAACGGCGTGATGTTGCTGCCCGAGCCGTGCATCGAGTTGGAGTCGAACATCAGCGCGGAGCCGGCCGGGCCGGTGAACTGCTCGATCCCGTGCTCCGCCGCGAGCTTGCTGATGCTGTCCTGGTCGGGGACGCCGATCTCCTGCTCCTTGAGGGACTCCTTGTAGTGGTCGTCCGGGGTGGCCCCGACGCAGGAGACGAACGTCCGGTGGGCGCCGGGCATCAGCATCAGACCACCGTTGAACGGGTAGTTGTCGGTCAACGCGATGGAGATGCTCACCGCTCGCATCCTCGGCATCCCGTCCTCGGCGTGCCACGTCTCGAAGTCCGAGTGCCAGTAGAAGCCTCGTCCCTTGAAACCCGGCATGTAGTTCACGCGGCTCTGGTG
This sequence comes from Actinoalloteichus caeruleus DSM 43889, assembly GCF_000429185.2. GTDB lineage: Bacteria > Actinomycetota > Actinomycetes > Mycobacteriales > Pseudonocardiaceae > Actinoalloteichus_B > Actinoalloteichus_B caeruleus. Next base: position 3,714,954 of record NZ_AUBJ02000001.1, read on the forward strand.
CACGTAGACGTCCGAGCCGAGGATCTGCCGCGCGCGGTCGAGCACTCTCGGGTCCGTGGCGAGCCGACCGATCTCCTCGCTGATCTTGTGCACCTCGAAGATCGAGCGGACCTCGTTGGAGGACTTCTCCACCACCGTGCGCTCGTCCGCCTTCACCTCGGGGTCGGACGAGAGCCGCGTGAGCTCCTGCCAGAACTTCTGCACCTCGGCCGGCGTCAGGAGCCCCTCGACCGTCAGGAAGCCCTTGTCGTCGTAGGACCGCAAGGTGTCGGCGTCGATCGGCCCGGAGTCCACCCCCGGCCAGGCCACCGGGTCCTCTCGCTTGATCAGCGCCGGCTCCGTCCCGACCCGGGTCGGGTAGAGGTCATCGGTCTTCACGTCGGCCACAGTCATGTGATTGCCTCCTAGGCGAATTCCCGATCGGCGACCCGAGGGAAACACGGGTCGATCCGCGATGTGGTGGTGGTCCGGGCTCGTCGCTGTTCGGGTCCCGGGACTGGCGTACCGCCGGTCGGCGCCAGGGCGGCACCCGCCCCGCGCCGACCTCGCGGTCGAAATCCCCACGTCCCGGCATACGGGTCAGGTGGTGGTGGCGTCAACCCCTCTCGTCACTACCGGAGAACCCCGTCCCGGTTCACTCGACGTTGGCCGCTTTCGCTGGTGCCTGCTCGTCCTGCTCCGCCTTCTCCACGATCAGCGGGTACACGCCGTTCTCGTCGTGCACCTCACGCCCGGTGACCGGCGGGTTGAAGACGCATACCGTCCGGATGTCCGTCCTCGGCCGCACCTGGTGGTGCTCGTGCCCGTCGAGCAAGTACAGGCTGCCCGGAGCCAGCGGGAAGGTCTCGCCGGTCTCCTTGTTGGTGATTTCCCCTTCACCCTCGACCACAAACACCGCTTCGATGTGGTTCGCGTACCAGAAGTCGTTCACCGTGCCGGCGTAGAGCGTGGTCTCGTGCACCGAGAACCCGACACCCTCCTTGGCCAGCACGATGCGCTTGCTGCGCCAGTTCGGCGTCTTGATGTCGCGCTCGGTGTCCTCGATCTCGCTCAATGACCGTACGATCACGTTTGACTCCTTCGACTGTCTCTTCGGGGACGTCCGGCGGGGTGGTACGGCGGGCCCGCGAACGTCGTCGCCTGTCCGGTCAGCTGGCGCTGACGGCCCGCACCGAGTCCACGACGATCCCGAGGCCGCGTTCCAGTTCCTCGTCCGTCACGGTGAGCGGGGGCATCAGCTTGAGCACCTCGCCGTTGGGCCCCGAGGTCTCCATCAGCAGCCCCCGTTCGAAGGCCGCCGCGCTGGCCCGACCCGCCAGTGCCGGCTCGTCGAACGCCAGCCCGCGTGCCAGTCCCCGCCCACGCGATTCCAGGCCCGCCGGCTTCAGCTCCTGGGCCAGCTCCTCGAGGCAACGCCCGATCTGCTCACCCTTGGCCAGGGTGCTCTTCTCCAGTTTGTCGCTGGTCCAGTACTCCTGGAGCGCCTTGGCGGAGGTCACGAAGGCCGGGTTGTTGCCCCGGAAGGTCCCGTTGTGCTCACCCGGCTCCCAGACGTCCAGCTCGGGGCGGAGCAGGGTCAGCGCCATCGGGAGGCCGTAGCCGCCGATCGACTTCGAGAGGCAGACGATGTCCGGCTGGATACCGGCGATCTCGAAGCTGAAGAAGGGGCCGGTACGGCCGCAGCCCATCTGCACGTCGTCGACGATGAGCAGGATCCCGTGCCGCTTGCACAGGTCGGCGAGGGCTCGCAGCCACTCCGCCCTGGCGACGTTGATGCCGCCCTCGCCCTGAACCGTCTCCACGATGACCGCCGCCGGCTCGTTGAGCCCGCTCCCGCTGTCCTCCAGCAACCGCTCGAACCAGATGAAGTCCGGTGTCTGGCCGTCCAGGTAGTGGTCGTAGGGCATGGGGGTGGCGTGCACCAGCGGGATCCCCGCGCCGCCCCGCTTCATGGAGTTCCCCGTGACCGAGAGCGCGCCTAGCGTCATCCCGTGGAAGGCGTTGGTGAAGTTGATGATGGACTCACGCCCGGTCACCTTGCGCGCGAGCTTCAGCGCGGACTCCACCGAGTTGGCACCGGTCGGGCCGGGGAACTGCACCTTGTAGTCGAGGTTCCTCGGCTCGAGGACGACCCGTTTGAAGGTTTCGAGGAAGTCCCGTTTGGCGACGGTCTGCATGTCGAGACCGTGCGTCACCCCGTCCCGCCGGATGTAGTCGATCAGTGCCTCCTTGAACACGGGATTGTTGTGCCCGTAGTTCAGGGCGCCGGCACCGGCGAAGAAGTCCAGATACGGCTTGCCGTTCTCGTCGAAGAGTTCGCTACCGAGCGCACGGTCGAATACCGTCGGCCAGGTACGGCTATAGCTGCGAACCTCGGATTCCAGACTCTCGAAGACGTTCACGATTCTCCGTCCGTTCTAGGATTGCGATATCTGCACCGGCGGCGACGGACTCACCCGGCGGGAGGCCGTGCGACAACGTCGCTCCCGTGACCGGTAATCGCTTCATCGATCTTGGTCGCTGTCTTGGGTGACCGGCGGGTCAGGTTCCGGAGGAGGCGGGGCGGAAGGGACCGATGCGGTACAGGTCCTCGCCCTCGTGCGAGTCCGGGAAGGAGTCGGCCGGGAAGAGCTCCCGTCGCTCGAGTTCGGTGCCGCGGTTCCTGGCCAGCGCGGTGAACAACCGGATGGACGCCGTGTTGTCCGGGGTGATCGTCGTCTCGAGGTAGCGGACCCCGGTGTGGGTGACCCGGTCCACGAGCTCGCGGAGCATGCCGCCGGCCAGTCCGCGACCTCGGTGGCGCTCGTCGACGGCGACCTGCCACACCATGATCGTGTCCGGCGCGTCCGGGCGCACGTAGCCGCTGACGAATCCGCCGACCGCGCCGTCCACGCGAGCGACGACGGATGTCCGGGAGAAGTCACGACACCACAGCACGTAGGCGTAGGACGAGTTCAGGTCCAGCACCCCGGAATCGCGCGCGAGGCGCCACATGGCGGATCCGTCCGACACATTCGGCGATTCGATCGCCACCTGCGCCACTGACCCACTTCCGCTGCTTTCAGAATTCGGGTGTGCCGTGGTCATAATTTGTCAACCTAACAGAGGTCCCGTTTCCCGGCAGATCTGCGAATGCGCGACCCGGCATCTACCAGTGGATTCACAGAAAACGGCGTGACAAGAAGCACATTAACCTTGATTTAACACGGCCAATTGTGCTAGGCTGCGCCGGCGTTCATCGGCCGGGTGACTGCTCTCCCCATGAACGGGTGACGTTTGTGTTCTCATACCGCACATCGCGCCCACGGAGCGTGATGTTTCACTGATCAACTCACCGTAGGACGGATCTTCCCGCACCGCATCTCCTGAATGGGCGAGTCGGTACCCCGGTATGGGCCAGCGCGGGCCGGCCACCCGCGAGCGACCGGTCGCCCCGACGGTCCTGATCCCGGCACCGCCGGCGCCCGGGAGCCGCCACGGGCACGGCCGCGCCGGGGTGGGCGACAGGTCCGCGCCCCGGCTGCGGAACACCTCCACGGTGACTCGGCGGACCGCCCGGCCCGCACCGGCGGGATGTCGACCCGTGCGGGCACCGGCGTGGGCGTTGGCACCGGCGTGGCGGCGCCCCGGTCGCGGGCGCGCCTCGCCTCGCGGTGAGGTGGTGAGCTGCCGAGGAGCGCGACCAGGGTGCGGGCCGCGACCGCGCTCGGGCCGGCGGTGGGCCGGAGCGGGAACGGAAACGGGGGCGACCTCGGGGAGCGCCCGGAACCGGCGGACGACCCGAACGGGCCGGGGACAGCCGCGTGGCGAGTGGTCCCCGGGCGCACCCGGTGCGGCCGTCGCGCCCCGAATGCCCTCTGACCAGCGATGGAGCCGACGAGGGGACTCGAACCCCTAACCACTCGCTTACAAGGCGAGTGCTCTGCCAGTTGAGCTACGTCGGCGGGTGACCGCGACCCGCCCTGGGGCGTCGCGGTCGCCGAGCACATCGTATCGACACCGCGCACGCCCCCGGAACCGTCCCTTCGATCCACCGGAGACCGGTTCTCGGGTGGGGCCGCGGGGCCGAGCGTCCGGGAGGAGTGGGCCGGCGACGGGTTCGGCCGCCCGCCGGCGCTCCCCGCGCCACCACCGCCGGTCGCGGTCGGCTCACCGCCCTGGGAGCCCCGCCACGCCGGTTGCCGCCCGTCCCCGGCGGCGGGACGATCAGGAGCAGGAACAAAGTTCGGCGGTCCACGCGTTGGGCACCGACGGGCGCGCGGGGCCGAACCACCCGCGCCGAGGCCATCCCCCGGTTGTCGCAGGTGAGGCGGCCGGGGACCACGTCGACCTAGGGTGGCGCACGCCACTACGCGGACCCGCAACGGAGGGGAGCCCGCCGCCGATGTCGTGAGCGGCGTGGTGATCTCAGACCCCTGTCCCGGGTCGACCCCGGTCGGCCACGCCAGCAGAGACCGAGCAGGCACGAGGTGAAGGAGGCCGGTCCGTGGGTATCGCCCAGCGGGCCCGTGAAGCGTTGCGCCGGAAGGAGGCGACGCCCGCCACGGTGGCGAACACCGCCGTCTATGGACCGCAGCTCCCCGAGGCGTCGACCATCCACCTGGTGTTGGACCTCGCCCTGCGGGTGGGCGAGGTCCAACTGGCGAGTGGCGCGGGTGCCGCCGACGCCACCGCGACGGTCATCGCGATCACCAACGCCTACGGTCTCCCCCACTGCGAGGTGGACGTCATCTACACGTCCATCACCGTGTGCTGTCACCTCGGTTCCGGCAAGGCCCCGATCACCACGCTGCGAGTGGTGCGGAGCCGCTCCCACGACTACAGCAGGCTGACCGCGACCGAGGACCTCGTCCAACGGATCACCGGCTTCGAGATCAGCGCCGAGGACGCCTACGCCGAGCTCGAACGCATCACCAACGCCGCCCACCCCTACCCGCGATGGGTGTCCTCCCTCGCCTGGGCCGGTCTCGCGGCGTCGATCGCCGTGCTCATCGGCGCCGGCCCCCTCCTGACCGGACTCGCCGCGCTCGTCAGCGCGCTGATCGACCAGATCGGGCGGTTCCTCAACCGCCGTGCCCTGCCGTTCTTCTTCCAGCAGGCGGTCGGAGGCGCGGTCGCGACCGGGGCGGCCCTGCTGCTCTTCCAGTCCGGGGTCCTCGGCGGGGGGAGCGCCTCGCTCGCGGTCGCCGCGAACCTGGTCGTGCTCCTCTCCGGGCTCTCCGTCGTCGGTGTCGCCCAGGACGCGGTCGGCGGGTACAACGTCACCGCCGCCGGCAGAGCCGGCGAGATCCTGATCATGACGGCGGGCCTGGTCACCGGGGTGATCGTCGCGCTGCGCATCGGGGTCGCGCTCGGCGCGCCCACGACCGACGTCGCGGCCAGGCTTCCCCCCGCAGCCAGCCAGCTCCCGCTGCTGGTGGTCGCCGGCGGTATGGCGGCGGTGTGCTTCGCGCTGGCCAGCTACGCGCCGCTGCGGACGCTGCTGGTCGCCGGTGGAGCGGGCGCGCTCGGCCAGCTCACCTACAGCACGTTGTCGCTGACGGCGCTCGTGGGGCCGATCCCGGCCTCGGCCGGAGCCGCCGTGGTGATCGGTTTCGCGGGGGGCCTGCTCGCGAGGCGCCTGAAACTGCCCACGCTGATCGTGGTCGTCTCGGGCATCACGCCGCTGCTGCCGGGACTGGCGACCTACCGGGCCGTCTACCAGCTCGCCGCCGAGGGGAACCTGACCGCCGGGCTGTCCGACGCCGTCCTCGCCGCCGGGGTGAGCCTCGGCCTCGGAGCCGGGGTCGTCCTCGGTGAGTTCCTCGCGCAGCCGGTCCGGACCAGCATCGGTCGGCTCGAACGGCGCTTCTCCGGCCCGAGGATGTCGGGACCGCTGCGTCCGTCGCGCCGTCGCCTCGAGTGAGCACGGCGGGCTCGGCCCCCGTCGAGCCCGAACTCGTCCGACCTGCGCGAGGTGGCGGATCGCGGGCTGCGACGGGCAGCCGATTCAACTACTCACGGTCATGTGATCGCGCTTACTGCGTCCACCAATCAGCACGAATTGTGGCTAGCCTCAACAATGGAGGATGACACGGAGAGTCACCGGCTGCCACCAGGGCCAACGGAGGTCGGGGCAGGTGGCCACACCGTTCGACTCTCGTCGCTGCTGAGGAGGCCTGGCCAGTGGGCAGCACGACACCAGCTTCAACGGGTGCCGACTTCGTCGTGGTCGCCAACCGCCTTCCGGTCGATCTCGAACGACTGCCCGACGGGACGGAGCGCTGGCGTCACAGCCCTGGCGGGCTGGTGACGGCGCTCGAGCCGTTCCTGCGAGCCCGCAAGGGGGCGTGGGTGGGGTGGCCGGGCATCGCCGACGCCGACGTCGCTCCCTTCGAGGACGGCGACCTGCGGTTGCACCCGGTCAGCCTGTCCTCGGACGAGTTCCGGGACTACTACGAGGGCTTCTCCAACGCGACCCTGTGGCCCCTCTACCACGACGTCGTCGCCACCCCGGTCTTCGACCGGACGTGGTGGGACGTCTACGTGCGGGTCAACCAGCGGTTCGCGGAGGCCACCGCGTCGGTGGCCGCCGAGGGCGCCACCATCTGGGTGCAGGACTACCAGCTCCAACTGGTCCCGGCCATGCTCAGGGACCTCCGCCCGGACCTGCGCATCGGCTTCTTCCTCCACATCCCGTTCCCCCCGGTCGAGTTGTTCATGCAGCTCCCCTGGCGCACCCAGATCGTGCGAGGACTGCTCGGGGCCGACCTCGTCGGCTTCCACCGTCCGGGTGGCGCGCAGAACTTCCTCTGGCTCGCCAGGAGGCTGGCGGGGTTCCAACCCACCAAGGGCAGCGTGGGGGTGCGCAACCGCCCCGGAGTCGTCCAGGTCGGGGACCGCCCCGTCCGCGTTGGCGCCTTCCCGATCTCGATCGACTCCTCGTCGCTGGACCAGCTGGCCGCGAGCGAGGAGAGCGCGCGGCGGGCGGCGCAGCTGCGCGCGGACCTCGGCAACCCCCGGCGAATTCTGCTGGGCGTGGACCGGCTCGACTACACCAAGGGCATCGACCTGCGGCTACACGCCTTCCGCGAACTGCTGGCCGAGGAACGGGTCGACGCCTCGGACACGGTCATGGTGCAGTTGGCGACTCCAAGTCGAGAACGTCTGGAGCACTACAAAAAGATGCGGGAGGAGATCGAGCGGGAAGTCGGGCGCATCAACGGCGAGTTCAGCCGCCTCGGCCGACCGGCGGTCCATTACCTGCATTCGTCCATCGACCGCAAGGACCTCGTCGCTTTCTACTGCGCTGCCGACGTCATGGTAGTCACCCCGGTCCGCGACGGGATGAACCTGGTCTGCAAGGAGTACGTGGCCTGCAGGAACGACCTCGGCGGCGCGCTGGTGCTCAGCGAGTTCGCGGGAGCCGCCGCCGAACTCACGAGTGCCTTCCTGGTCAATCCCCACGATCTGGAGGGCGTGAAGGACGCGCTTGAGGCTGCCCTGAACATTGACCCGGCGGAGGGACGCCGTAGGATGCGCGCGCTGCGGCGTCAAGTTCTCAATCATGACGTCGATCGCTGGGCGCGATCTTTTCTCGAGGCTTTGGGGGCGCAGCCGAACCGCTAAGGTTCATTCGTTTACCCATCCCTGACGCCGTGAGGAGGAGGCGTTGACCGCCGAGGCCCTCCCAGCCGAACTTCGGCGCGCGATCGTCCAGCTTGCGAGGACGCCGCGCCTGTTGGTCGCCTGTGACTACGACGGGACACTCGCTCCCATTGTCGTCGACCCGGACCATGCCCAGCCGCTACCGGAGTCGGTGCACGCGCTGCGGTCGTTGGCGGCGCTGCCCGCCACCGTCACCGCGGTCATCTCCGGCCGGGCACTCCGTGATCTGGCCGCGTTGTCCCGGCTGCCCGCGGAGGTGCACCTCGTGGGCAGCCACGGCTCCGAGTTCGACGTGGGATTCGTCCACGAACTCGGAGCCGAGGCCACCACGCTGCTCCGCCGCATCCAGTCCGAACTCGATCCCCTCGCCGACGAGGGACAGGGAATCCACCTGGAGGTGAAACCCGCCAGTGTCGCCGTCCACGTGCGGCGAGCGGAACCAGCCGTCGCCGAACGCGTGCTGGAGACGGTGCGCACCGGCCCGGCGACCTGGGACGGAGTCCAGGTCACCGAGGGCAAGGCGGTGATCGAACTCGCCGTGGTGCAGACCAACAAGGGCAACGCGTTGGACACCCTGCGCCACCAGGTGGGCGCGACCGCCGCGCTGTTCTTCGGTGACGACGTCACCGACGAGAAGGCCTTCCGGAGCCTCCAAGGCCCCGACATGGGCATCAAGGTCGGCCCCGGCGACACCGCCGCCGCCTACCGGGTGGACGACGCCCAGGCGGTCGCGACGGTCCTCGCCTTCCTCCTGGAGGAACGGCGCACCTGGTTGTTCGGTGAGCAGGCTCCGCCCATCGAGCGGTTGAGCATGTTGGCGAACGAGCGAACCGTCGCCCTGGTCACCCCGGACGCCCGGCTGACCTGGCTCTGCCACCCGGAGCCGGACTCGGCGGCGGTCTTCGCCGACCTGCTCGGCGGTCCCACCGCTGGCCACTTCTCCATCAAGCCCAACCGCAACGGCCTCCCACTGGGCCAGCGGTACCTGCCCGGGACGATGGTGGTGGAAACCCGCTGGTCCCGGTTGCTGGTCACCGACTACCTCGACCACTACTCCAGTTCCCACCGGACGGACGTGGTCCGGGTCGTCTCGGGCAACACGACCGCCAGCGTCGAGTTCGCTCCCCGCCCCGAGTTCGGCCAGGTGCCGGTCCGCCTCATCGCGGAGGCCGACGGCCTCCGGGTCGTGGGCACCTCGGAGCCGATGGTCCTGCGCGCTCCCGGCGTCGTCTGGGAGATCACCTCCGACGGCATGCACGAGTCGGCGCGTGCCGTGGTGGAGCCCTCCCCTGGTCACGACGTGGTGCTCGAGCTGCGCTGCGGGACCGACGACCTCGGGCCGGGCGAGATCGCGGAGCAGGAGCGTCGGCAGCGGGCGGGCGAGTACTGGTCCAGTTGGGTCCAGGGGCTGTCGCTGCCGCCGGTGGAGACCGACCTGGTGGCCCGTTCGGCGCTCACCCTCCGGGGGCTGTGCCACTCGGAGACCGGTGCCATCATGGCCGCGGCGACCACCTCGCTGCCGGAGGAGATCGGTGGTGTCCGCAACTGGGACTACCGGTACTGCTGGCTGCGGGACGCGGCTCTCACCGCCCAGGCCCTGGTCTCGCTCGGGTCGCACGAGGAGGCCGAGGGTTTCCTGAACTGGCTGCACCGGGTTCTGGAGACCCTCCCGGGGCCGGAACGGCTCCACCCCCTCTACACGATCTACGGCACCAACCTCCCACCGGAGGCCGTGATCGACACCCTGCCGGGTTACGCGGGTTCGCGCCCCGTCCGGGTGGGCAACCTGGCGAACCAGCAGGTGCAGCTCGACGTCTTCGGCCCGGTGGTGGATCTGATCGCCATGCTGACCGAGTCGAGGGGCAAGCTCACCGACGACGACTGGCGGCTGGTGACGGCCATGGCCGAGGCGGTGTCCCGCCGCTGGCACGAGGCTGACCACGGGATCTGGGAGGAGCGCCACGCGCCCAGGCACCACGTCTACTCGAAGGTCATGTGCTGGGTGACCCTGGACCGCGCGGTGCGGCTGGCGGAGAGCTACGGCCGCGAGGTCGACCCGACCTGGGAGCCCCTGCGGGACGAGATCGCCAGGGACGTGCTGAAGAACGGGTGGAACGACGAGGTCCAGTCCTTCACCACCGCCTACGACGGGGTCGACCTGGACGCGGCCTCCCTCTTCGTCGGGCTCTCCGGCCTGATCGACCCGACCGACGACCGGTTCCAGTCGACGGTGACGGCGATCGAGTCCGAGCTGCGCAGCGGCTCGACGGTGTACCGCTACCGCCGGGACGACGGGCTGCCCGGGGACGAGGGCGGTTTCCACTTCTGCGCGGCCTGGATGGTGGAGGCCTACCTGCTGACCGGTCGGCGGACGGAGGCGGAGGACCTGTTCCAACAGCTGGTCGACGCCGCCGGCCCCACCGGGCTGCTTCCGGAGGAGTACGACCCCATCGCGGAGCGGTCGCTGGGCAACCACCCACAGGCCTACTCGCACGTGGGTCTGATCCGGTGCGCCAGGCTGCTGTCCGAGGCCGTCTGACGCTCCTCCCCTCCCGGGGATGAGTTCCGTCGCGGGGCCCGCCGAGAACGGCGGGCCCCGTCGGCTTTTCCGGGTGTGGACGGCCGGCCTGCTCGGGGCATGCCCCCGTGGCCGGGGCCGCGTGCCCTCCCGCCGACCCGGTGAACCCGTTGCTCCACCAACGCGGGCTCGGGCGCGTTCCCCCGGCGCCTCCACCCGTCGACCTCTCCTCACCTCCCGCGCGCGGGGACCGGGTCCCCTTCCCCACGCCGAAGAACAGCGAGACCCGCCGCTCCACGGAGGTCACCACGGCCGCCGCCCGGTCGGTTGCGCCTCGAACCCGTCCAGGTTCGCCGGGGGTGGCCGACATCAGCGGGAACTGGGCATCTGGCGGCTCGCGGATGGGGCGGTGCCTGGCGGCCCTCACCTCGATCGGTGCGGTCACCGGGCTCGGCGTCCGGGTGGGGCGCCCGCCGTCACGGCTCGCGGACTTCACCCTTTCGGACGAGCATGTTGGCCGGAAGTGGCCGTTGTCCCGGGGCCGGTCGCCGCCGTTGGACGGGTCGCGCGCCCGCCCTGGCTGATCGGCGCGCCGGCGGGCCGGCCGGCGGTCACGCTGGGAGGACCGTTGCCGGTCGAAGAGCGGGGAGTGCTCATGTGTCGACTGTTCGGCCTGTCCGGTGCGCCCCGGCGGATGTCGGCCACCTTCTGGCTGCTCGACGTCTCGGACAGCCTGGCGGAGCAGAGCCGGCGCGAACCGGACGGCACCGGGTTGGGGACCTTCACCGAGGACGGCCTCCCCCTCGTGGAGAAGCAGCCGATCGCCGCCTACGAGGACCGGGCCTTCGCGGAGGAGGCGCGGCACCGCGAGTCGACCACGTTCCTCGCGCACATCCGCTACGCCTCCTCCGGGCCGGCCAGGCCCGAGAACACGCACCCGTTCCTCCAACGGGGGCGGATGCTGGCCCACAACGGCGTGATCGGGGACCTGCCCGTCCTGGAGCGCGAACTGGGCCGGCACCTGTCCCTCGTCGAGGGGGACACCGACTCGGAGCGGTTCCTCGCCCTGGTCACCCGTTACACCGAGCGGAACGGCGGTGACGTCGGTGCTGGACTGACCGAGGCGGCGCGGTGGGTGGCCGAGAACCTGCCCGTCTACGCGCTCAACGTGGTCCTGACGACACCGACGGAGCTGTGGGCCCTGCGGTACCCGGAGACGCACGATCTCGTCGTCCTCGAACGCGTGGTTCCGCCGAACGGGCGCCGGCGGCACCTGGACCACGCGAGCGCGGCGGGAACCGTCCGGGTCCGCTCGGACGCCCTGGCGGGCTGCTCCTCGGTCGTGGTCGCGAGCGAACCGATGGACGAGAGCCCGGACTGGCGATCACTGGCACCAGGCGAGCTGCTGCACGTCGACGACCGGCTGCGGACGAGGCGGCGGACCGTGCTGGACTCGCCGCCCCGGCACCGGCTCACCCTGGACGACCTGGGGGAGACGGCAGCACGGTCCCAACGGGGCCGTTGAACTCACGCTCCCGCGAGCGAACCCCAGCGGACATCCGACCCCGCCCGGATGCGGAGGGCGTCCCCGGGGCGGCCGACCACCGGCCGGCGCGGAGAACGCCGGCCGGTCACGGCCCGAACCAGCGCTCCTGGCTGTTCCGTGGTGGCGCGGCCGTGCTACCGGTCCGCAGGCTCGTCGGCAGGACGATCTTCCTCGGACGGCCGTGGTCCGGTTGCTCCCGTAGCAGCCGGCCCGCCTCCGCGCCCTTGTCCCGCACCGGCTGCACCACGGTGGTCAACCCCACCCGTTCCGCCTCGGCGATGCCGTCGAAGCCGGTCACGGTCAGATCCTGGGGCACGCGCAGGCCGCGACGCCTGGCCTCCTCGAGCGCGCCGAGCGCCAGGATGTCGGAGGTGCAGACCACGGCCGTGATCTCAGGGTCGAGATCCAGGATCCGGGCGGTGGCCGAGGCGCCGGACTCGACGCTGTGGTCGAACCGTTCGACGACGGGTACCTGCGCCCACGGGACCCCAACCGCCTCGAAGGCCGCGGCGAGGGCGACCAGCCGGGCGCGCTGCACGTGGAAGTGCGCTGACCGCTGCCGGTCCAGCGAGGCGATGGCGTCGTTGCGGTCGCGTCCGAGCCGCATGCACACCACCCCGACCCGTCGATGCCCCAGGCCGATGAGGTGGTCGGCCATGCCGGTCATCGCGGAACCGTCGTCGATGCCGACCGTGTCGACCCCTGGGAGGCTGGGCTGGTCGCAGACGACGGTGGGCACCGGGCGCTCCAGCACGGCGGCCAGGTGGGGATCGTCGTCGGGCACCGAGTAGACGACGAACCCGTCGACCCCCGCCCGGTGCACCGCGGCGAGGTCCTCCCGCTCGGGATTGGCCGGGACCAGCAACAGCCCCTGCCCCGCGGCTTCGCAGGAGAGCGCCAGGCCCTCCAGGAAGCTGACGGCCGCGGGGTCACGGAAGGCGTAGGAGAGGTTCTCGGTCAGCAGGAGACCCAGCGCGCCCGCCTTGCGGGTGCGCAGGGACCGCGCGACCGGGTCCGGACCGGGGTAGCCGACCCGACGAGCGGCTTCGAGCACGCGTTGCCGGAGTTCGGGTGAGAGCTGGTCAGGACGGTTGTAGGCATTGGACACCGTTGTCCTGGACACGCCGAGCTCCGCCGCCAGCGAGGCCAGGGTTGCCGGCCGGCGAGAACTGATGGACCGCACCATGAAGTGACCGTAACGGTTCAGAACCAATTGGTGAAGCCAGGGCGACCCACGCCACGACGCGGGTATTTTCCGCGCGTGCCCCGTCGCCGGCCGCCCCGCACCCGTGGGGGCCCGCACCGGGTTCCGGGAGTTCAGCGAAGGGGCGCCGTCGACTCCCTGACCACCAGCCTCGGCCGGAAGATCCGGGTGTGCGCCCCGACCGGCTGCGCCCCGGCGTCGGGGTCGAGCCGGGCGGCCAACTCCTCGACCGCCGCCCGCGCCATCTCCGCGATGGGCTGCGCCAGCGTCGTCAACGGCGGGGTGCAGTAGTCGGCCAGCGGGCTGTCGTCGAAGCCGATCACCGACAGCTGGTCCGGCACGGACACCCCCCGCCGATGGCACTCCCGGATCGCGCCGAGCGCCATGTGGTCGGACGAGCAGATGACGGCCGTCACCGGCTCCCTGTCCAGCAGTTCCCCCAGCGCCCTGGCACCGCCGCCCGCCCCGTAGGGCGCGTGGGACACGAGGGCGGGCCTCGCCGCCAGCCCCTCCTCCTCCAGGGCGGTGGCCCAGCCGGCGTGCTTCAGCCGGGACGGCAGCGAACGGGCCGGCCCGCTGACGAAACCGATGTGGCGATGCCCCAGGTCGAGGAGGTGGCGGGTCGCCAGGTAGCCGGCGAGCTGCTCGTCGACGGCGACGTCCGGGATGTCCGCGGAGGGCACCCCGCCGTTGACGAACACCACGCGGACCCCGTCGTTGACGAGCTGGTGGTAGTAGGCGCTCCTGGCGGTCCGTCGCGCGGGGCTGACGTTGGCGATCCCGGGCGACACGAAGATCATCCCCGTGACCCCCCTGGCGAGCAGCATCCCGACGTACTGCTCCTCGCCGAGGCTGTCGGGTTCCGAGGACCGCGTGTTGCACAGCACGCACGAGAAACCCGCCCGGGCCGCCCTGGTCTCCAACGCCTCGGCGAAGGCGGGGAACACGGGGTTGGACAGCTCGGGAACGAGGAGGCCGACCACCCCCGTCCTCCCCAGCGCCGCCACGCCCCGGGAGGTGTGCGGCAGCTCGGCCAGCGCGGCCAGCACCCGTTGCCTGGTCTCGTGGTTCACCCCGGCCCGCCGGTTCAGCACCCGGCTGACGGTGGAGACGCTGACCCCGGCCGCGCTCGCGATCTCGGATAGTCCGGCCACAGCGGGTCGCCCCTTTCTCCTGCGCGTCCTGCGCACGCCGATGGCCGTAGCGTGCCGGTGACGGCACGTTTTTTCAAACCTCTTCACCCGGCAGGTGGCCCCAAGAACCTGCTGTTACGGCTTGGTTACCCAAAGGACCTTGACGTGAGCTGGCTCACGGGTATGCAATTCGCGTCACACAGCTTGCAAAAAATTTCAGTTCGGCCGCCAGTCCGGGCGGTCGGCGCGTCCACAGAGGGGACGACAGCGACGATGCGGCGTGACACCCTCAACACCCTCGGCCGAACCGGCGTGCTGGGACTCGGCTGCGTGCTGGCGATGACCGCCTGTGGCGGTTCCGGCGGATCAGACGACCAGGACGGGCCGGTCGTCTTCTGGGACACCAGCGGCCCCGGTGAGTCAGCGGTCTTCCGCGACCTCGCCGAGGGCTGCGCGGCGAGCGGCGGTTTCGAGGTCGCCGTCGAACAGGTCGCCTTCGACCAGGCCCTGAACAACTTCAAGAACGCCGCGCAGGGCGGGCAGGGCCCCGACGTGCTCAGGGCCGAGGTGGCCTGGGTCGCCCAGCTCGCCCACAACGGCCTGATCCAGGACCTCGCCGGAACCGGCCTCGACGACCAGGGCGACTTCCTGGCCACCCCCTGGAGCTCCACCCAGTTCGACGGCGCGACCTACGCCGTCCCGCAGGTCACCGACACGCTCGCCCTGCTCTACAACCGGGAGCTCCTGGACGAGGCCGGCGTCGAACCGCCGACCTCCTGGGAGGAACTGCTCGACATCGCCCCCGACCTCGGCGGGGACTCCGCGTTCTTCGTGAACAACGACGGCTACTACGCCCTGCCCTTCATCTACTCGGCCGGCGGCGACCTCCTCGACGTCGAGAACCAGACCATCGTCGTCAACTCCGACGAGGCCGTGGCCGGCCTGGGGACGGCGCGCGCGCTGTTGGACGAGGGCGCGGCCAGGACCGCCCAGGACCCGGGCAACTCCTACGGGAACATGAAGGCCGCCTTCGCCTCCGGCGAGGTGGCGATGATCGTCGACGGGCCGTGGGCGGTGGCCGACCTGCTCGACGGGGCGGCCTTCCAGGACCCGGAGAACCTCGGAGTGGCGCCGCTGCCCGGCCCCGCCGACGGGGACGGCAACGGACCGGTCGGCGGCCACGACTACGTCATCCGGCAGGGCAGTGAGCGCACCGACGACGCGGTCTCCCTCATCGAGTGCATGAGCGGGGTGGAGGCGCAGACGACGGTGGCCGTGGAGCTCGGCCTGCTGCCCACCCGGGAGTCGGTGTACGAGGACCCGGAGGTGGCCGAGCACCCCGTCGTCTCCGCGTTCAGCGCGGCCGTCGAGCGGGCTCACCCGCGCCCCTGGATCGCCGAGGGCAACGAGCTGTTCGACCCGCTCAAGATCGGCTACGCCGACGTGCTGGCTGGCAACCTCAGCCCGGCGGAGGCGGCAGAACAGGTCGCCACCGCGTACCAGGACACCGTCGTTCCCGACTACACGATCGGCTGAGCCGTGGTCGCGACGACGACGGGGGCGGCGGCGGAGCACCGCCGGCCCGGCCCCCGGGGCGGCACCGAGCGGCGCGGGCGCGTCCGGCGGTTCCTCGACCGGTACTGGTACGCCTACGCCCTGGTGCTGCCGGTGGTGGTCGTGGTCGGCGGGCTGGTGATCCTCCCGCTGGCCCAGGGTGTCTTCTTCACGTTCACGAACATCAACGAGGGCAACATCGCGAACCCCGTGCTCGGCCGGGAGGCCGACTACGACGTCGTGGGGCTCGCGAACTACCTGAACGTGCTCTCCGGGGATCCGGCCTACGGGTCGTTCTGGGGGGTGCTGCTCCGAACCCTGGTGTGGTCGGGGATCTGCGTCGCGTTCCACTACGGCATCGGCCTGGGGCTGGCACTGCTGCTGAACCGTCCCATGCGGTTCCGGACGCTCTACCGGATCCTGCTGATCCTCCCCTGGGCGGTCCCCGCCTTCGTCAGCGCCTTCGCCTGGCGGTACCTGTTCAACGCCGACTACGGGCTCATCAACTGGCTGCTGGGCTCGGTCGGCCTGCCCACCCCGGTGTGGCTCGGCCAGTCACCGGTGGCGATGGTCGCCGTGATCATCGTCAACGTCTGGCTCGGGGTGCCGTTCATGATGGTCGCGCTCCTGGGCGGCCTCCAGTCCATTCCCGGTGACCTCTACGAGGCCGCCGAGATCGACGGCGCCACCCCCTGGCAACGCTTCACGCAGATCACCCTGCCCGGGCTGCGCCCGGTGTCGAGCACCGTGATCCTGCTCGGCGTGATCTGGACGTTCAACATGTTCCCGGTCATCTACCTGATCACCGGCCAGAACCCGCACACGCGCATCCTGATCACCTACGCGTTCGAACGCTTCTTCTCCGGCGCCACCAGGGACTACGCGATCGCCTCGACCTACGGGGTCCTCATCCTCTCCGTCCTGCTGGTCTTCGCCGGGGTCTACCTGCGCGCCCTGCGATCACAGGAGGCCGACTGAGATGGACGTGACCTCGCTCCAGACGAGCGGCCGGGCTGGCCCGTCCGGCGGGCGCCGTCCCGCCCCGCCCCGGTCCGGTCACCGCGGCCGGCGTTCCCCGGCGGCGAGCTTCGGGCTGCACGCCGCGCTGGTGGTCGCCTCGCTGATCGCCGTCTTCCCCGTCTTCTGGGT
The DNA here is from genome assembly GCF_000429185.2 of Actinoalloteichus caeruleus DSM 43889. GTDB lineage: Bacteria > Actinomycetota > Actinomycetes > Mycobacteriales > Pseudonocardiaceae > Actinoalloteichus_B > Actinoalloteichus_B caeruleus. The sequence continues at coordinate 3,731,705 of NZ_AUBJ02000001.1, forward strand.
CCTGGTGACCTCCTTCAAGCCGGACTCCCGCGCCATCGAGGCGAGTCCGAGCCTGATCAACGAGTCGAGCCTGGACAACTACGCGCGCATCCTCGCCGGCGAGAAGGGCGACTTCCTGGCCTGGTTCGGGAACTCGCTGCTGATCGCGGGGCTGACGACGGTCCTCGCGGTCATGTTGGCGGCGAGCACCGGGTACGCCGTGAGCCGGTTCAACTTCCCCGGCGGCCGAGGGCTGTTGTTCTTCTTCCTCGTCGTGCAGATGTTCCCCTTCGCGGTGCTCATCGTGCCGCTCTACAACCTGCTGCTCAGCCTGGGCCTTCAGGGGTCGGCCGGTGGGCTGGTGCTCGTGTACTGCACCACCGCGGTGCCGTTCTGCACCTACATGCTCAAGGGCTACTTCGACGGCATCCCCCGCGAGATCGACGAGGCCGGCCGGATGGACGGGCTCTCGCCGTTCGGGGTCTTCTGGCGGTTGATGTTGCCGCTGGCCAGGCCTGGCCTGGCGGTCACCGGCTTCTACGCGTTCATCACCGCGTGGGGTGAGGTGGCCTTCGCCTCGGCCTTCCTCTCCGCCGCCGACCAGTCCAAGACCCTGGCGGTGGGCCTCCAGGTGTTCGTTCAGCAGAACCGGACCGAATGGGGCCATCTTGCGGCTGCTTCCATCCTTGTGGCGATCCCCGCGGCCGTGGTTTTCTACCTCGTGCAACGGTTCCTGGTCTCAGGGCTCGCCGCAGGCAGTGTCAAGGGTTGACCGCTTCGAGGGCGGAGTCCTGGCCCTCGCGGGTGGCGGTCCTGGTCAGTTCCGTCCCTGTCAACGAGTACGTCGTCTTGCTTCCACTCGGCGTCAAGATGTGTTCCCGCGAGAGCAAGCGCGGACACGGAAACCGGAGGGCCCGCATGGCCGGAGTCAGTTACGTCAAAGCGTCCCGGGTCTACCCGGGCAACCCGCCCGTCCGAGCGGTCGACCAGCTCGACCTCGAGGTCAACGACGGTGAGTTCCTCGTGCTCGTGGGCCCGTCCGGTTCGGGCAAGTCCACCGCCCTGCGGATGCTCGCCGGCCTGGAGGACGTCGACGAGGGCGCCATCCACATCGGCGGTAACGACGTCACGCACACGCCGCCGAAGGGCCGGGACATCGCGATGGTCTTCCAGTCCTACGCGTTGTACCCGCACATGACGGTGGGCGAGAACATGGGCTTCGCGCTGAAGCTGCGCCGCGTGCCGAAGGAGACCATCAAGGCCAAGGTCGCCGAGGCCGCGAAGATGCTCGACCTGACCCCCTACCTCGACCGCAAGCCGAAGGCGCTGTCCGGTGGTCAGCGGCAGCGGGTCGCGATGGGCCGCGCGATCGTCCGGGAGCCGGCCGTCTTCCTCATGGACGAGCCGCTGTCGAACCTCGACGCGAAGCTGCGGGTGGAGACCCGTGCGAACATCGCCGCGCTCCAGGCCCGGCTGGGCACGACCACGATCTACGTCACCCACGACCAGGTCGAGGCCCAGACCATGGGGCACCGCGTCGCGGTGCTCAAGGACGGCCTCCTGCAGCAGTGCGACACCCCGCGCAACCTCTACGAGCGGCCGGCGAACTCCTTCGTCGCTGGCTTCATCGGTTCGCCGGCGATGAACCTGAAGACGGTCGCCCTCACGTCCGAGGGCGCGGTCCTCGACGGCCTCACGGTCCCGCTGCCCCGGTCGGTGGTGGCCGGTCACGACGCCAAGACCATCACCTTCGGGGTCCGCCCCGAATCGCTGCGCCTCACCGGGGGCGACGAGGTGGGCATGAAGCTCACCGTCGACCTCGTCGAGGAGCTGGGCGCGGACGCCTACGTCTACGGCTCGGTGGACATCGGCGGCACGGCGGAGCGCTTCATCGTCCGGACCGACGGTCGCACCCCGCCCTCGATCGGTTCCACGGTGAACGTGACCCTGCGCGACGACAACGAGGTGCACCTCTTCCACCCCGAGTCCGGGGCGAGGTTGGAGACCACGAAGGCTCCCACGGCCTGACCCGCACCTCTTCACCTCGCGGAACACGGACCTCCCCCCAGGGAGGGAATGACGATCACGGAACGTACGCGGCGGGTGGCGTCGGGAGCGAAGTGCCAACGCCACGCGGCGCAGGGTGACGACGCACCTCGCACCCACCAACCACACCGGCCCCGGAGTCACTCCGGGGCCGCTGTGCTGCGCACACCAGCCCTGGGAGCTCCGCGCGGCGACTCCGGCCGGGGATTGCGGAACCACACCGAACTGCGTCTACACTGCAAACGGTAACGGTTTCCATTCCCTGCGCCGGGGGCAGAAAGAGGCAATGCTATGACCCTCCGTAATCGACGGCACTGGCTGACGGTGGGCTGCCTCACCGCGACCGCGGCCCTGATCACCGCCTGCGGCGGGAACGGTGGCGAGGGTGACGCCGCCGACGCCGGTGAGGGCTCCTCCGGGCTGACCGTGGTCGCCTCGACCAACGTGTGGGGCAGCGTGGCCGCCGCGGTCGGTGGCTCGAACGTCGAGGTCGTGTCCATCATCGACGAGGCTGGCGCCGACCCCCACTCCTACGAGAGCCAGCCCTCGGACGCGGCCGAGCTGGTGGGCGCCGACCTGATCGTGCACAACGGCGCCGGGTACGACGAGTTCGTCAGCCAGATCATCGCCTCGGAGGGCCTGGACACCCCGGCAGTCGAGGCCGCCGCCGTGGCCGGGGTCGAGGGCCACTCCCACGACCACGGGCACGAGCACAGCGAGGACGGCCACGAGCACAGCGAGGACGGCCACGACGAGGAACCAGCGGACCACGACCACGACCACGACCACGACGAGCACTCCCACGAGCACGGCGCGGAGGACAACGAGCACGTCTGGTACGACCTGGCCGTGGTGTCCGAGGTCGCCGAGCGGATCGCGGACGAGCTGAGCGAACTCGACGCCGACAACGCCGACGGCTACCGGTCGAACCTGGCGGAGTTCCAGGACGGGATCGACGAACTCGCCACCTCGGTGGCCGAACTCGGCGAAAGCGAGGACGGCGGCCACCCGCACGTGCTCTCCACCGAGTCCGTGGCCACCTACCTGCTCGCCGACGCGCACATCCACGATCTGACCCCGGCCGGCATGCACCTCGCGATGCACAACGAGACCGACCCGCCCGCCGCCGTCATCGCCGAGATCAACGAGATCATCGACGGCGGCGAGGCCGACGTGATGATCAACAACCCGCAGACCGAGACCGGTGTGACGAACGAGATGCTGAGCCGCGCGGAGCAGGCGGGGATGCCGGTGGTGGAATTCACCGAGACACTGCCGGAGGGCCAGGACGACTTCCTGGCCTGGATGACCGACCAGGTCGACGCCCTGGCGGCCGCGCTGGGCCGCTGACCGCGCTCGACCGGGACGTCCACCGGCCCCTGCCCACCGGACGGAAACCATGATCCACGATGACCGCCCGCCAGCCGTGCGGCTGCGCTCGGCCCGCCTCGCCTACGGCGACCGCGTGCTGTGGGACGGGCTCGACCTCGACGTGATGCCAGGCGAGTTCGTCGCCGTGCTCGGTCCCAACGGCTCGGGCAAGACCAGCCTCCTCCGGGTGCTCCTCGGCCTCCAGCCCCTCAGCGGCGGCGAGGTCGAGATCGGCGGCACCGCGGTGCGCCGCGGTTCCCGCCGCATCGGGTACATCCCGCAGCAGCGGGCGGTGGACAGCACCGTCACCGTGCGGGGGACGGACCTGGTGGGCCTCGGCCTGGACGGCCACCGGTGGGGGCTGGGACTGCGAGGCCGGGCCGACCGACGGCGGCGGGTCCGCGAGGCCGTCGAGGCCGTGAACGCCACCGGGTACGCGTCGAGACCCCTCGGTCTGCTCTCCGGTGGGGAACAACAACGGCTGAGGGTCGCGCAGGCGCTGGTGGGCGCCCCCGACGTCCTGCTCTGCGACGAACCCCTCCTCTCCCTGGACCTCGCGAGCCAGCGGATGGTGAGCGAGCTCATCGCCGAGTCCGCACGGGACAGGGACGCCGCGGTCGTCTTCGTCACCCACGAGATCAATCCCGTCCTGCCGGTGGTGGACCGGGTGCTCTACCTGGTGGACGGACGGTTCCGGATCGGCCCGCCCGACGAGGTGATGACCTCCGAGGTGCTGTCGGAGCTGTACCGGACGCCGGTGCGCGTCCTGCGGCTCGGCGACCGGATCATGGTGATGGCCGAGAGCGGGCACCGCGTCGACCTCGGCGGCGGTCTGGAGACCGAACAACCGCACCACGTCTCCGACGAGACCGAGGGACGACAGCCGTGAACCTCGACGCCCTCTTCGACATCGACACGACGCTGAACCTCCTCGAGCTCGGATTCGTGCGCAACGCCCTCCTCGCTGGGGCGGTCCTCGGCCTGGTGTCCGGCGTGCTCGGCCCCCTCGTGGTCGCCAGGAACATGTCCTTCGCGGTCCACGGCACGGCGGAGCTGGCCTTCACCGGCGCCGCCGCCGCCCTGCTCCTCGGCTGGAGCGTGGGCACCGGCGCCCTGCTCGGCGCGGTGGTCGCCGCGCTCATCCTCGGGCTCCTCGGGCAGCGGGGCAGCGAACGCGACTCGGTGATCGGCGCGGTGCTGGCGTTCGGCCTCGGGCTGGGCGTGCTCCTGCTCTCCCTGTACCCGGGGCGGGCGTCGAGCAAGTTCAGCCTGCTGGTCGGGCAGATCGTGGGCGTCAGCTCCACGGGGATCGTGCTGCTCTCGGTCTCCGCGCTCGCGGTGATCCTGGTGTTCGCGCTGCTCTACCGCCCGCTGCTGTTCGCCAGCGTCGACCCTGGTGTCGCCGTCGCGCGGGGGGTCCCGGTGCGGGTGCTCACACCCGTGTTCGCGGTGCTCGTGGGCATCGCCACCGCCCTGGCCGTGCAGATCGTCGGCGCGCTGCTGGTGCTCTCGCTGATGGTCACGCCCGGCGCCGCCGCGTCCCGTGTGACCGCCAACCCCGCCCTCGCCGCGCTCCTCGCCGTCGTCTTCGCCGAGATCGCCGTCCTGGGTGGCATCGTGCTCTCGTTGGCCCCTGGCGTGCCGATCAGCAGCTTCGTCACCGCCATCTCGTTCCTGATCTACCTCGTCTGCCGGTTCGTGGGCGGCGCGAGACACCGCCGGCTGGTCGCGTCCGGCTGATCGGGAGGCCCGTCCTCGTGCCGCCCAGCCCCGGGGGGCGAGGAGGCGGGGTCCGGAGCGGCACGGGAGGCGCCAGGCCGTCGAGGAAGCCGGGCCGGCCACCTCCGCCAGGTCCCGCCCGCCAGGCCTCAGCGCGGGTTGGCCGACAGGGTCCGCTCGATGTCGGCCACCACCTCGGGATCGGCGAAGGGAGCCACCCCGCTGGCCAACACCCGCTCCACCGCCTGCACGACGATCACCTCGCTGTCGGCGAGCACGTCCAACATGAGCTGGCGGTCGGTGTGCGCGACGGTGTAACTGATCAACGTCAGATCGTTGAAGGCGGCGGGGACGTAGCGGCTGGTGGAGATCATGAAGGAGTCACCGAGCATCGCCACCTTCTCGGGGACGGTTCCCTCGATCGGTTCCGACTCGAAACGCACCGGCTCGGTGATCCGGGTGGTGCGCGCCCGGGTGCGGTCGGTCCGGCCGTCCGGTCGCAGCTGGAACCGGGTCGTCTCCTCGGTCTCCGCGCGCCCGAGGAGCGGCGGGAGGTCAGGACTGTGGTCCCACCGGCCGTCGGGAACGGTGCGCCAGGACCGCGTCACCCCCGGCTGGACCGCCTCGGCGATCCGCCGCAGCCCGATGATGGCGCCCTCGTCGTTCCAGTGCGTGTCCAGCCGGTGGTAGGTGGAGGCGGCGGTTCCGCCCTGCATCAGGTTCACCCGGGGATCGATCGCGCCGGTCTCGTCCGGTAACCGCTGCCACAGCTCGTCCCGCACCTCCTCGGCGCAGTCCATCCCGGGGTACTGGTCCGGCATGTACTCCGGGACCACGGTGCTCTTGTCCGGCACGACCAGCACCACCAGCCGTCGGCCGGACTCCTCCACCACCCGGCGCAGCTCACGCATGCCGTCGATGGTGTCGTCGATCGGACGGTTCTGGGAGCACTTCCCCTCGATGTCGTAGCCGTAGTAGAGCCACCCCTCCTTGCCCTCGATGACCTCGCTGGACTCTGCGAGGATCAACGGGCCGTCCTCCGAGGGGGGCGTGTCCTCCTGCGGGACGGGCGGAGCGATCGGCCCCTGGTCGAGCGGGGAGCCGCCACGCTGGCCACCGAACGGCGAACCGTCGTCGAAGACCCCCCGACTGATGCCGTCCGCCGCGTGGACCGCCGCCTCGCGGAAGACGAGGTTGTCCGTGGCCCACTGGGACAGGCCGGTGACGAAACCCCAGCCTTCCGAGAGTGACGGGAACTCGACCAGCGGGCGGTTCTCGATCTCCGCCGCCCGCGCTCCCACCGCGTACGCGGCCAACGGGGCACCGAAGAACACCGCGGCGGACACGAGGGCGACCAGCTGCCTGCCACCGTGCCTCGGGCGGTACAGCGAGTGCTCCCTCGGCAGCCAGGACTCGTGCACCTCGGGCAGGCCCTGGCCGCCCGGCGGCTCCTCCGGCCCCGGAGTGCTCGGCTGCCAGCCCGTGGACTCCCGGCTCCCCTGCGCTACCACCACTACACGGTAACGAGCCGGGGTTCTCCCCAGGTCGGAAACCCGGATCTCGCCCGGCCACCAGCGGTGCGCGACGGCCGTCCGTCCGCACCTGCCCGGGACTGGGCTCGCCACCCGCCGAGAGGTGGGTGACGAGGTCCGCCGCCGACCGTGAGGGCTGGCCGCCACACCCGCGCACGGGCCACGGAGATCACCAACCGCGCTGGAGGAAGCCGCCGCCGCCCTCGTCGTCGTCATCGTCGTCGTCCCGGCGCCTCGCCCGCCGCTCGGCCTCGCGGCGTTCCTCGGCGATGACCTCCCGCTGCTCGGCGAGCTGCCGTTCCCCCTGCCGGGCCAGCTCCTCCCGTTCCTCCTCGGAGAGCTGCTCGTAGCGCTCGACGAACTGCCCGACGTGCGGCGCCATCGCCTGCGCGAACAGGTCGGAGGTGGCGGCCGCCCGCAGGCCCTGCCGACCGGCGATGATGTCGTCGGCCAACCGCTGGAACTCCGGGTTGTCGCTGGCGTCGCGCAGCACCTTCAACGAGTCACGCAGGTGTCGGGACAGGGCCGGATCCCCGCCCGCCACGTCCATCATCGGCTCCTGCTCCGGACTGCTCACCGGTTCACCCCCGGGTGGTCGTAGCCGCCGGCGGGCAGCTCGTGGTCGGCTACTCCGCGCAGACCGCCCAGGTAACCGGCGACCGTGCCGGAGAAGGCCTGCGCGATGTCCCAGGCGGTCCCCATCAGCTCGATGATCTTCGCCCAGAGCCGGACGCCGTTGGCGATCGCCGCGGCGGTGGCGGAGCCACCGATGATGCCGCCGACCACGGTCCAGCTGGTCGCGGCCGCGGCGGCCGCACTGATCGCGGCCGCGATGATCGTGTCGCAGAGCCCCTCGAAGGTGCTCTTGATGGCGTTCGTCGTGGAGGACACGCCCTGCGCCATCGTCTGGAACTGGTGCGCCACGTCCTTGAGGTCGTCGACCTGCGCGTTCAGCGCGTCGACCAGCTGGTGGTGGTAACCGGTGGCCTGGTCGGCGGCGTTCCCGGTCCAGTCGTGGGCGACGTCCTCGGTGGCGCCCCTCACGTCCGCCGCGAAGTCGGTGTTGAACTCGGCCAGGTTCGCGAGCGCGCCCCCCGCCTTGGATGCCTGCTCCCAGTCGCCCACGTACTGCTGGGCGATCCACTCCGTGGGGTTGGTACCGCAGATCAGGTTCGTCAGCTCACTGATCCAGTAGGTCGGGCTCAGGTACTGGCTGGCACCCAGCACGTTCGCGATACCGCCCGGCACCAGCGTCTCGGGCACCGGCTCGGTCAGATTGCTCGACGGCGTGTCGGCCACGATGTGTTCCTCGTTCCCTTCTCACTGGCGGCGGACGGCCGCGACCGGTTCCGATGTTCAGCCGGCGTAGGTGGCGTCCAGTCGCCGAGCCTCGTCCTCGTCGGTGTTGTCGTACATCGTCGCCGCGCCACGCAGCTCGGCCGCGGACTCCTCGGAGATGCTCCGCAGGTGCTCGTAGCTGGTGAGCAGCGCCTCCCTGGCGCTGTCACACGCGGCGGCGATCGTCGCGAAGAGCCGGGCGTCCGCGTAACCGATGTCCAGGTGCGTGCTGATGTAACTCGTGGCGTTCGGCACGTCCTGCCCCAGACCGTCCACCCGGTCGGCGAAGGCCCGGATGCTGTCCGTCCTGGCTTCGAATTCCATGTGGTCTGCCCCATCTCACCCAGTGCTGCCGGGCCTGACCGTACTCCGAAAGGAGTGAACCCTGGGCCAAAACAATGAGAGGATCTCCGCCGAACGCCGCGCCCACCGGCGTCGGTACCGAGACGGGAGGACCGATGGCGCCACACCGGGGTGACGAGCCCCTCGTCGTTCCGGCGGCCTGGCTCGCCGCCGAACGCCGACGTCCCGGGCGCTGCGCGAGGCACGGCGCGCCCGCCAGCTCCTGGCAGGACGTCGCGCTGGTGACACGCCCCACCACCAAGGGGACTCCCGCCCAGGCGGGAGCGGTCAGCATCGCCGCCCGCGTCGCGGAGAACGCGCAGAACCAGCGCGGGGTCTCCCTCACCGGCTGGCCGCTCTGCGAGTCGTGCCTCGCCCACCGATCCCGGCTGCGCGGCACGGCACGGGCCCTGCTGTTCGGGGGCCTCGCCGTCGCCCTCGCGGCGGTCGTGACCTTCCTGGCTCTCGGGGAACCGCAGCCGCTGCTCGGCCTCCCCATCGTCCTCGGGGTGGCCGCCGTGATCTGCTCCGGTTTCGTCTTCGGCCGCTCCGGCTGGAACGCGGTGCTCTCCGCCGAAGTCACGCCGGACGGGCAGTGGGTGCGGTTCGCCCAGCCGCATCCCGCCTTCGCCACCGAACTGGCCGCACTCGGCGGCCCTCGCGAAGGCCCTCGCTGACAGTCCCACCCACCCCGTCGCCGGGCAGCGCGTGGCCGCCGGTTCCGTTCCTCCCCCCCGCCCGTTCCTCTTCGGCGGAGCGGGTCGCTACCGCGGCCCTGACCCGGTTCGTCGACGAGTGGCGGGTCCGCACCCACGACCACCAGTCGGCGGGAGGGCACGCGTTCCGCCTCCCAGCTCACCCGTTCCGCCAGCGAACACGCAGGGCGGTTCGACGGACAACCCACACGGCCGGCGAAGACGGCCATCGGCTGCGGTCAGCTGGGGGAGCGAGGCAGCACAGGCTCCACCGCCGCCGCGGTGTCCTCCGCTAGGGCGCACGCCTCCTCGAGTGTCTCCGCGTAATCCACAACAGCTGACACATGGGCCTGCTCACTCAAATCCATTGAAATCTGACAATGCTGCGCTGCGGGTTTGTCAATGACGCGGAGTGCGCGCAACGGCCCCACGCTGATCTCTTCAACCGTGTAGTTCGTCAGATTCAGCTGATCAACGCCGCGCATCCAGTTCAGGTGAATCGTCAAGACCGGACGCGCGCCGCCCGGAAAACGATAGCGGCAGTCGTAGGACAGGCCGACGTCATCGAACGTGGCACTCTCCGGGTCGAAGCCCAGGGCGGTTATTTCCTCGTCACTGAGGATCTCACAGGGCAACATCTCCGACAGCTCCGCCGCCACATCCACCCCCGGCTGCTCACCGGGACCCCCACCCACCGACGGATCGGCGCTCCCCGGAAGGGAGGAACCCACCGTCGGCCCCACGGCCACTGCGGTCCCCTGCTCCGCGCTCGCGCAGGCAGACAGCAGCACCACCATTCCCAGGGCTGTTCCCCACACACCCACACCCCTGCGCCTCACGCCTCATCCCCTCCCAGCCGGTTGAACTCGGCTGCGTTCTGCTCATCCACAGCCTGAATACGCCGAGCACTGGCTCGAACGCCGCCGACAACTCCGTCAACGCCCGAACAGCAGTTCAGCCCTACTGGAATCGCCACCCGCCAGGCTCCCCGTTGCCGACCCCAGTCCATGAGGGGAGCGCGAAAGCCAAACGACCCCAACCTCCGAGCCAGGCATGCCGAAAAACCCCTCCCATCGAACCACCTCGGTCGAGGGGAGTCACTCTTACTCGTGGAGTAGTACCGTTTTCCCGGTTACCCCGAGGACCGAGGCAGCTCAGGCTCCACCGCCGCCGCCACCTGTTCCGCTAGGTCACAAGCCTGTTCGGCCGTCCCCGCATAATGCACGGAGATTGTTACATGGGCCTGCGAGCTAAGCGCCAACGACATCTGACAGTGCTCCGATTCGGGTTTGTCAACGATCCTGAGCGCCCGCAACGACCCTACACTTGTCTCCTCGGATGTATAATTAGTCAAGTCCAGTTGATCAACGCTTCGCTTCCAATTGAGGTCGATGGCCATGAGCGTGAGTCCCCCACTTGGCCAACGGTAACTACAGGCATAGGACAGGCCGACGTCATCAAACGAAGCGCTCTCCGGATCAAAACCCAGGGCGGTTATTTTCTCGTCACTGAGGATCTCACAGGGCAACATTTCCGACAGCTCCGCCGCCACATCCACCCCCGGCTGCTCACCGGGACTCCCACCCACCGACGGATCGGCGCTCCCCGGAAGGGAGGAACCCACCGTCGGCCCCACGGCCACTGCGGTCCCCTGCTCCGCGCTCGCGCAGGCAGACAGCAGCACCACCAGTCCCAGGGCTGTTCCCCACACACCCAGACCCCTGCGCCTCACGCCTCATCCCCTCCCAGCCTGTTGAAAGCAGACACGTTCTGCTCATCCGCAGCCTGAATACGCCGAGCACTGGCTCGGACGGCCGCCGCCAACTCCGTCAACGCCTCGATATGGGCAATCCCTTGTGGAACAGCGTGGAGGCGAACTACCGACCGCCACCTCACCACGGACATCCCACATGCCGTTGCCCACCGCCCACAACGAGGAACGACTGAGAGCAGTGCCCTCGGCGCACCAAGAATTCGGGAGTGTCCCGATTTGGATCACCCGCACCCGAGGAACACCACCGTCATCCTGGTCAGCCCGAAGACCGAGGCAACAACGGCTCCACCGCCGCTGCGGTGTCCTCTGCTAGAGCACACGCGTTCTCAACTGTTCCCGCGTAATGCACAAAAACTGACACATGGGCCTGCTCGCTCAAGTCCACCGAAATTTGACAATGTTCTGACGGGGTTTTGCCGACAATCCGAAGTGAACGCAACGACCCCACACTAATCTCTTCAACTGTGTAGTTCGTCAGATTCAGCTGATCAACGTCGCGCATCCAGTGCAGGTGAATCGTCATGACCGGATCCGCTCCGCCCGGGAAACGGTATCGGCAGTCGTAGGACAGGCCGACGTCATCGAACGTGGCGGTCTCCGGGTCGAAGCCCAGGGCGGTTATTTCCTCGTCGCTGAGGATTTCGCAGGGCAGCATCTCCGACAGCTCCGCCGCCACATCCACCCCCGGCTGCTCACCGGGACTCCCACCCACCGACGGATCAGCACTCACCGGAAGGGAGGAACCCACCGTCGGCCCCACGGCCACTGCGGTCCCCTGCTCCGCGCTCGTACAGGCAGACAACAGTCCCACCAGTGCCAGGGCTGTTCCCCACACACCCACACCCCTGCGCCTCACGCCCCATCCCCTCCCAGCCTGTTGAACTCGGCTGCGTTCTGCTCATCCACCTCACGAACACGTCAAGTACTGGACCGACCTACAACACCGTCACCTCTGTCACCCTGACATACAACAGGCCGAAATAAACATGCGGCAGGTGCGCAATCGTAGAAATACCAGCCCACGGGGAGATCGTGAAGGGATAAAGCACTCACCACCCCTCGCAATATGAATACCACACGACGCTGCCCCCACAAGAACACTTCCCTCAAAAAACGATAATACGGACAAGCGCCGTCCTGAATCAGCCACAACCGGGGAGCACCACCTCGCTGCGGTCAGCCCGGGGACCGAGGCAACGACGGCTCCACTGCCGCAGCAGTCTCCTCCGCTATGGCGCACGCCTGCTCGGTCGTCCCTCCGAACTTCACGAAAATCGACACGTGGGCCTGCTCGCTCAGCGCCAGAGACATCTGACACGACTCTGGATCAATCTTGTCGGTGATCCTCAGCGCACGCAGCGGCCCCACACTCATTTCCTCAGCGATGAAGTTGCTCAAGTTCAGCTGATCAATACTCAGTTTCCAGTCCAGACCAATGTACATGAGCGGAGTTCCCCCAGCCGGTGGACGGTAATTACAGGAGTAGGACACTCCGACGTCGTTGAACGAAGCGCTCTCCGGATCGAAACCGAGATCGTCCACTTCCTCGTCGCTGAGGATCTCACAGGGCAGCATTTCCGACAGCTCCGCCGCCACATCCACCCCCGGCTGCTCACCGGGACTCCCACCCACCGACGGATCGGCGCTCCCCGGAAGGGAGGAACCCACCGTCGGCTCCACGGCCACCGCGGTCCCCTGCTCCGCGCTCGCGCAGGCAGACAGCAGTCCCACCAGTCCCAGGGCTGTTCCCCACACACCCACACCCCTGCGCCTCACGCCTCATCCCCTCCCAGCCGGTTGAACTCGGCTGCGGTCTGTTCATCCGCAGCCTAAGTACGCAGGGCCCTGGCTTGGATGGCCGCCGACAACTCCGTCAACGCCTGAATAGCATGGCAGCCCTGCTGAAATCGCCAACGGTCAGGCTTCCCCCTCACCGGACCCCAGTCCATGGGGAGGGCGCGAGAAGCCCAACGACCCCAGCCTCCGAACCCACGCAAGATGAGGAACGAAACTCTTCCAACGAACCACCAAGGCCGAGGGGAGTCACTCTCACTCGTGGAGTAGTACCGTTTTCCCGGTTATCCCGAGGACCGAGGCAGCTTAGGCTCCACAGCAGCCGCGACTGACTCCGCCGTGGCACACGCCTGCTCGGTCGTCCCCCCGTAATGGACGAAGATTGACACATGGGCCTCCGAGCTGAGAGCGACGGACACCTGACAGTGTTGCGAGTCGGCTCCGCTGACAATCCTGAGAGCACGCAACGGCCCCACGCTCTTTTCCTCGACGGAGTAGTTAGTCAGGTCCAGTTGGTCAACGCTGCGTTGCCAATTCAGCTGAATGGACATAGGTGGACGTCCGCCCCCAGGAGGACGGTAGTCACAGGCATAGGACAAGCCTACGTCATCGAACGAGGCACTCTCCGGATCAAAACCGAGATCGTCCACTTCCTCGTCGCTGAGGATCTCACAGGGCAACATCTCCGACAGCTCCGCCGCCACATCCACCCCCGGCTGCTCACCGGGACTCCCACCCACCGACGGATCGGCGCTCCCCGGAAGGGAGGAACCCACCGTCGGCTCCACGGCCACTGCGGTCCCCTGCTCCGCGCTCGCGCAGGCAGACAGCAGTCCCACCAGTCCCAGGGCTGTTCCCCACACACCCACACCCCTGCGCCTCACGCCTCATCCCCTCCCAGCCGGTTGAACTCGGCTGCGGTCTGTTCATCCGCGGCCTGAGTGCGCCGAGCACTGGCTCGAACGGCCGCCGCCAACTCCGTCAATGCCTCGATGTGGGCAGTCTCTTTTGGGACAGCGTGGAGGCGAACTACCGCCCGCCACCTCACCACGGACATCCCGCATGCCGTTGCCCGCCGCCCACGACGAGGAATGAATGAGAGCAGTGCCCTCGGCGCACCAAGAATTTGGGAGTGTCCCGATTTGGATCACCCGCACCCGAGCAACACCACCGTCATCCTGGTCAGCCCGAAGACCGAGGCAACAACGGCTCCACCGCCGCTGCGGTGTCCTCCGCTAGAGCACACGCATGCTCGACTGTTCCCGCGTAATGCACATAAACTGACACATGGGCCTGCTCACTCAAGTCTACCGAAATCTGACAATGTTCTGACGGGGTTTTGTCAATGATGCGGAGCGCGCGCAATGGACCCACATCGATCTCTTCAACCGTGTAGTTCGTCAGATTCAGCTGATCAACACTGCGTCTCCAGTTCAAATGAATTGCCATGAGCGGACTGGCTTCGTGTGCTAAACGATAGACACAATCATAGGACAGGCCGACGTCATCGAACGTGGCACTCTCCGGGTCGAAGCCCAGAGCGGTTACTTCCTCGTCACTGAGGATCTCACAGGGCAACATCTCCGACAGCTCCGCCGCCACATCCACCCCCGGCTGCTCACCGGGACTCCCACCCACCGACGGATCGGCGCTCCCCGGAAGGGAGGAACCCACCGTCGGCCCCACGGCCACCGCGGTCCCCTGCTCCGCGCTCGCGCAGGCAGACAGCAGTCCCACCAGTCCCAGGGCTGTTCCCCACACACCCACGCCCCTGCGCCTCACGCCTCATCCCCTCCCAGCCGGTTGAACTCGGCTGCGGTCTGTTCATCCGCGGCCTGAGTACGCCGGGCACTGGCTCGGATGGCCGCCGCCAACTCCGTCAACGCCTCGATGTACAGCTCGAGATTCTCCTTAGCGGACTGCGGCGTCCCAGCAGCGCTGAGCCTGGTCTGCGCGGACATCTGCAGGGCCACCGGGCTCGAACCGAGGGGTACATCCTGGTCCAGTTGGTCGACCCGGCGCCGCCGGTCCTTCGCTCTTACGGCTATCGCGTCGATCTTCCTCGCCATTGATTCGGCGCTCTCCGGATCGATCGACACCTTACCGGCGGCAGCGGCCGCGCTGAACCGTCCGATGCTGCCCATCATCTTGCCGGCCTCGGGCATGGCCGCCGGCTGCGTGCCCCCACCGCCATTCTCGATGTACATCAGATCTCCCTCCACAAGCACCGCCACGGCAGAAACTACCAACACCGGTACCAACATTCCGGCCGTTCGATCCACGCTACCCACGGTCGGCCCAACCCGTCCCACCGCATGGCGGGCGCCTGGACCGCCTCGGCGCCGCGTGACCTCCAATTCGAGCAAGACGCGAGACGCTGCGTACGGACACCCGGGCAACCGTCTCCCCACCGGGAAAGGAACCCGCCCAGGATCAGAACTGGTAGTAGAGGAAGGGGCTGAAGGTGCCGGTGGCGACGAGGATGGCCGCGTAGCAGAGACCGGCGGTGACGACGGCGACGCGCAACACCGCCGCTGGCCGGGTGCGGGCCGACTCCAGGTAGGGGCCCGTCACGCTCCGCCCGGGCAGCAGGAACACGGTGGCGGCCAGCACGAGGATCAACAGCCGTTGGTTGCTCAGCGCCGACTCCACGTCGTACGTGAGCCCGGCCAGGTCCGGCAGGAGCATGTTGGCCAGCACGCTGAGCGCTGACGACAGGTCGGGTGCCCGGAACACGACCCAGCCGGCGGTCACGAGCAGCATCGTCAGTACCCGGCGGCCGATGGCGGCGGCTGCCCCGCCAGGAGCCCGGTCCCAGCCCATGGCCCGCTCGGCGACCAACAACGCTCCGTGGAACAGGCCCCACACGACGAAGGTCCAGTTCGCGCCGTGCCAGATCCCGGTGAGCAGGAAGATGATCCACAGGTTGCGGTAGGTCTTCCGCTTGCCCCCCCTGTTCCCGCCCAGGGGGATGTAGACGTAGTCGCGGAACCAGCGGGAGAGGGACATGTGCCAGCGGCGCCAGAACTCCGTGACGGTCACCGAGGAGTAGGGCCGGGCGAAGTTCTCCGGCAGCCGGAACCCGAGCATCCGGCCCAGGCCGATGGCCATGTCCGAGTAGCCGGAGAAGTCGAAGTACAGCTGGAGCGTGTAGGTGATCGCTCCGAGCCACGCGACGGCGAAGGTCATCTCGTCGGCTGGCGTGGCGAAGCAGGCGGCGGCGACGGGGGCGAGGGAGTCCGCGACCACGACCTTCTTGGTGAGGCCGAGCGCGAACCGGGGTAAGCCCGCGGCGATGTCGTCGAGCCGGTGGGTGCGCCGCTGCGGGAGCTGGTCGGCGATCTCGTGGTAACGCACGATGGGTCCCGCCACCAGCTGCGGGAACATCGAGATGTAGGTCACGAACGACACGGGGTCCCGCAGTGCCCGCCGTTCGCCCCGGTAGATGTCGACCACGTAGGAGATGTGGTGGAAGGTGTAGAAGGAGATGCCGATGGGCAGGGCCAGCTCGACCACCGGGGTTTCCAGGCCGAACCACCCGGCGAGCACCGCGGCCTGCTCGGTGAGGAAGCCGGCGTACTTCCACACGAACAGGATGGACACGTTCAGCGTGATGACGCCGATCAGCATCCACCGCTTCCTGGCCCGCCCCAGATCCCACTCGTCCGGTTCGAGGGCGGGTGCGACCAGGTAGTTCACCGCGATGCAGACCAGCAGCAGCAGCGTCGTACCGCCGGCCCCGCTCGCGTAGAACAGCAGGCTGGCGACGGCGACGACGCCGTTGCGCCACCCTCGCGGCGCTATCAGCAGCACCGCGAGGACGGCGGGCATGAAGTACCAGAGAAAGAGCGGGCTGGCGAACGACATGACTCCCCCAGGTCTGTGCCGCGGCCGGGAGGAGTGGGGTCAGCGCAGCCGGCGACGCCGGGCGACCTCCGCGAGGAGCACACCGGCCGCGACGGAGGCGTTCAGCGACTCCACTCCGGCGGCCATCGGGATCGACACGGTGGCGTCGCAGTTCTCCCGGACCAGCCGGGACAGCCCCCGGCCCTCGGACCCGACCACGATCACCAAGGGGTCGGTGGCCAGGGACAGGTCGTCGAGCTCGACCGACCCGTCCGCGTCCAGTCCCACGACCATGAGTCCCTGCTTCGCCCAGTCCTTCAGGGTCCTGGTCAGGTTGGTCGCCATCGCGACGGGGATGCGGGCGGCGGTGCCGGCGCTGGTGCGCCAGGCCACGGCCGTCATCCCCGCGCTGCGGCGCTGCGGGATGACGACACCGTGCGCCCCGAAGGCCGCGGCGGAGCGGATGACCGCTCCGAGGTTCCTCGGGTCGGTGACGCCGTCCAACGCGACCAGCAGCGGCGGGCGCCCGGTCTCCTCGGCGGCGGTGAGCAGGTCGTCGGGGTGGGCGTAGTCGAACGGTGGCACCTGGAGCGCCAGGCCCTGGTGCAGGGCTCCCTGGGTGATCTTGTCGAGTTCGGTGCGGGCGACCTCCAGCACGGAGATGCCCCGCTCTGCGGCCAGGCCGACCGCGTCCCTGACCCGGTCGTCGGCGTCGATCCCCAACGCGACGTAGAGCGCCGTTGCCGGGACACCCGCGCGCAGGCACTCGGCCACCGGGTTGCGACCCGCGATCGTCTCCGGTTGGTTGCCCGCCGCCCTCGCCCGCTGCTGCCGGGCGGCTTCCTGCCGCCTCGCGGCGTCCGCCCGCTTCTTGGCGGGGTGGTTGGGACGCATCGAGGCGGGTGGAGTCGGCCCCTTGCCCTCCAGCCCCTTGCGCCGCTGCCCGCCGGAGCCGACGACCGCGCCCTTCTTGGTGCCCGGCTTGCGCATCGCGCCACGGCGCTGGGAGTTGCCTGCCATCAGTTGGTGCCCTTCAACGTCCAGACCGGTCCGTCCGGTCCGTCCTCGACAGCCACGCCGACGGCCAGCAGTCGGTCCCTGATCGCGTCGGCAGTGGCGAAGTCACGCTCCTCCCGGCTGCGCTGCCGCTCGGCGAGCAGCTGTCCGACCAGCGCGTCCAGCGCGGCCGTCGCCGGGAGTTCCGAGGCCTCGGCGTTGCCCCACCGGGGGTCGAGAGGATCAAGCCCGAGCACCTGCAACATCCAGCGTACTGTGCCGGCCTGTTCAGCGAGGGCCTGCCGTTCGGATTCGCCCTCGGCGCGCAGCTGGTTGCCGTGCCGGACCTGGTTGTGGATGATCGCCAGCGCCTTCGGCACGTTGAGGTCGTCGTCCATCGCCTCGGCGAACTCGCCGCGCCGCGCTGGCAGGGCCTCGACCGCGAGGGCTGGGTCGAGCTGCCCGGCGACGCGCACCGCACGGCGGACGAAGGCCTCGATCCGCTGGTAGGCGGTGGCCGCCTCCCGGAGGGCCTCGTGCTGGAACTCCAGGGTCGAGCGGTAGTGGGCGGTCAGCAGGTAGTAGCGCAGTTCCGGTGCCCGGACCTGCTCGAGGAGGACCGGGACGGCGAGGGTGTTGCCCAGTGACTTGGACATCTTCTCGCCGCCCATGGTCACCCAGTTGTTGTGCAGCCAGTACCGCGCGAAGGGGTCTCCCGCCGCGGTCGACTGGGCCAGCTCGTTCTCGTGGTGCGGGAAGACCAGGTCGGTGCCACCGCCGTGGATGTCGAACCGGTCCCCGAGGTAGTAGGTGGCCATGGCGGAGCACTCCAGGTGCCATCCGGGCCGCCCGGGTCCCCAGGGGGTCGGCCACGAGGGTTCACCGGGCTTGGCCGCCTTCCACAGGGTGAAGTCCCGGGGGTCGCGCTTGCCCTCGGCCGCGGTCTCGCCCTGCTGCATCTCGTCCAGCCGTTGACCGGACAGGGTGCCGTAGTCGGGGCAGCTGGTGACCGAGAAGTAGACGTCGCCGGCGGCGGCGTAGGCGTGGCCGCGATCGATCAGCCGTTCCATCAGCTCGACCATCTGCGTGACGTGGCCGGTCGCCCTTGGCTCGATGGCGGGCCGGAGGCAGTTCAGCGTGTCGTAGGCGTCCTGGAAGGCACGTTCGTTGCTGGCGGCCCACTCCCACCACGGGACACCCGCCGCCTCAGCCTTGCGCAGCACCTTGTCGTCGATGTCGGTGACGTTGCGCACCATCGTCACGCGGTAGCCGTCCGCCTCCAGCCAGCGGCGCAGCACGTCGAAGTTCAGCCCGCTGCGGAGGTGGCCGATGTGGGGTGCGCCCTGGACGGTGGCCCCACAGACGTACATCGACACGGCCCCCTCGGTGAGGGGACGGAACTCCCTGGTCGTGCGGGTGCCGGTGTCGTGTAGGCGCAGGCTCACAGCCGAGATGGTACGGAAGCAGCGCGCGGAAGCCGGTCACGGGGCGCGATGGCCACCCGCTGGGCGGGCGACCCGGGGGCGGTGGTCGCGGCTCCCGGGCGAGTCGAGGGGACGGCCCGCCACCACCATGATCGCCTACCCGACGACCGTCTCGTCAAGGAGACCCCGCTCACGCAACGCCCGCAGCAGGGCGTCCGGCCGGTCGGCGACCGGAGCCGGCTCCACGAGCTGGAAGTCGCACCCCAGGGCCGCCGCGGCGCCGTCGGCCTCCTCGCTGTCCCCGATCATCAGCGTCCGGCCGGCCGGCAGGCCCAGCCGGTCGCACGCGGTGCGGAACAGGCGCAGGTCCGGTTTCGCCGCGTTCTCGACGTAGGACAGCACGTAGGCGTCCACCAGGTCCGCCACCCCGAGCCGGTCGAAGGAGGCCCGGATGTCCCAGGCGATGTTGCTGACCACCGCGACCTTGACCCCCCGGTCGCGGAGGCCGCGCAGGACGACCTCGGTGTCCGGGTAGGGGCGCCAGTGGGCCGGGTCCAGCATCAGCTCGTACACGTGTTCCGCGTGGGAGGTGGACACCCCCGCGCCGCGCATGATCTCCACGTAGACCAGCCGGTGCAGCTCCGGTTCGAGGTCCCGCCGCTCCCAGGCCCGTTGGAGCCCTGCTGGCAGCCCCGCCCCGGGACCGGTCGGGGCGATCAGCGCGCGCAGGAGCCGGTCCTGCCCGGCCGAGTCCATGATCATCCCGGGGTCCCCGATGGAACCGTCGAACCAGGAGCCGTCCGGCTCCAACCGGAACAAGGTTCCCGAGAAGTCGAAGAGCACCCCGTCGATCGCCATGCCGTCCACCCTAGGCGGGCGGCGGGCGGTGGTCACGCTCCTGTTGCCGCCGTCCCACGGCCGAAGGTGGCCGTCCCGCGCCTTCGTCGTGCCGGACTCGGGCGGCTCACCGCACGGGGAGCAGCAGTGCGGTGGCGATCGCCGCGACGCCCTCGCCCCGCCCGGTCAGCCCGAGGCCGTCGGTGGTGGTCCCGGTGACGCTCACCGGGCCGCCCAGGGCCTCGGAGAGCACCCGCTGGGCTTCCGCGCGGCGGGGGCCGATGCGGGGGGCGTTGCCGATCACCTGCACGGCCGCGTTGCCGAGCCGGAAACCCGCCTCGGCCGCCAGGGACCTCGCCTCCGCCAGGAACTCGACGCCGTGGGCGCCGGCCCACCGGTCGGAGTCGGTGCCGAAGACTGCCCCGAGGTCTCCCAGCCCCGCGGCGGAGAGGACCGCGTCGCAGAGCGCGTGCGCGGCCACGTCGCCGTCCGAGTGACCGGCGCAGCCGTCGACGCCCTCCCAGCGGAGACCGGCCATCCAGCAGGCCCGGCCGGCGAGCACCGGGTGGACGTCGGTGCCGAGCCCCACCCTGGGCATCAGGTCACTCACCGCTGGTCGCGCTCCGTTCCGGTGTGGGGTCGCCCGCGGTCGCAGCGGCCAGTGCCTCGGCGACCACCAGGTCGAAGGGGGTGGTGATCTTGAACCCGTGGGGGTGGCCGGGAACCGTGAGGACCTTCTCGCCACGGCGCTCGACCAGCCCGGCGTCATCCGTGGCGCCGGGTCCCGCGCCGGATCGCCCGGTTCGGGACGGGTCGTCGGGGCTGGTCCGAGCGGACAGCCCGTGAGCCCGCAGCAGCACGTCGACGGCGAAGGCCTGCGGGGTCTGGGTCAGCCTCAGCACGGCGCGGTCGGGCGTGTGGCGGACGAAGCCGGTGGCGTCGACCTCCTTCACGGTGTCCGCGAGCGGGAGCACCGGTGTGACGGCTCCCGCCCCGGCCCGGACCGTGTCCACCACTGACCTGATCACCGAGGTGGGCATGAACGCCCGCGCGGCATCGTGGACCAGGACCACGCTCGTGTTCGGCAGGGCGGTGAGCGCCGCCCGCAGGGCCAGCCCGACCGAGTCGGTGCGGGTCTCGCCTCCCGCGACGACGTCCACGGCCCGCCCGAACGACGCGAGCAGCCCGGTCACCTCGGTCACCTCGTCCGTCGGCGCGGCGACGACGACCCGATCGACAGAACCTGACTCGGTCAGGCCACGAACTGCCCTGACCAGCAACGATTCACCTGCGACCGTCACGAGGGCCTTGGGTCGGCCCGCGCCGAGCCGAACCCCGTGCCCGGCCGCGGGCACCAGTGCGACGACGGTCACCACGACCGCCGTTCCATGACACGTTCTTCCACTCGCAACGACTCCACCGAAACCCGCCGCCTGCGGCTCCACCACCGGCCGGCGGCGGACGGCCGGCACGTCGAGCCCCTCCGCGAGCGGGAGCCGGCCACTCCGGCCGGTCCCCCGTGAGCCGCGGAACGGAAGCCCCACGGCGCGGAAGTCCGTGGGGGTCAGGAAGCGGTCGCGAGGACCTCGTCGAGCAGCGTCTCCGCTTTGCCTTCGTCGGTGCCCTCGGCGAGAGCCAGCTCACTGACCAGTATCTGCCGCGCCTTGGCCAGCATGCGCTTCTCGCCAGCCGACAGGCCCCGGTCCTTCTCGCGCCGCCACAGATCACGCACCACTTCGGCAACCTTGTTCACGTCGCCGGACGCGAGTTTCTCCAGGTTGGCCTTGTACCGCCGGGACCAGTTGGTCGGCTCCTCGGTGTGCGGAGCACGCAGCACCTCGAAGACCCGGTTCAGCCCTTCCTGCCCCACGACATCCCGCACACCGACGATTTCGGCGTTGTCGGCGGGGACGCGCACCGTGAGGTCGCCCTGGGCTACCTTGAGAACGAGGTACTGCTTCTCCTCGCCCTGAATTACTCGGGTTTCGATTGCTTCGATGAGAGCGGCACCGTGGTGCGGGTAGACGACGGTCTCTCCGACCTTGAAAACCATGTGTCCTCTGCCCCTTTCGCTTCGCCCATCTTAACACGGGACACAAGCTGACCCCGAGCAGCCGGCGAACCCTTGTTGCAGGTCAGGGGCCGTGCGCGGGGTTGACAAACCCCGGACCGCCATGCATGTGACGCCCCTTTCCCCACCCGTTGATCCAGGCTGGCGCACCGAACGGGTGGACGTGCGCCCCTGATGGGATCTGGTTGTGAGCGGCTGGTGAGCCTTGGATAGGCTGCCGACACGTCAGCTACCGCCACGGACATGCCACCGCAGTCCCGGTCAGAGGGAGGACCGCACGTGACAGGCGCACCGGAGGCACCAGGAGTCGGAGGCGCCAGCAGGACGCTCCCGTCCCGCACGCGTCGCGTAGGCATGCTCCCCGCCGCGCTCGGACTGGGTGCCGCCCTGCTGCTCACGGGGTGCAGCGCCGGGCAGATCACGCAGACCGGCTCGCAGGTGCCCGTGATCGCGGGCGCCGACGCGGACGCGGGAACGATCGCGGTCCGCGACGCGAAGCTGACCTTCCCCACCGAGCAGGACCCGCCCGCCTACCCGGCGGGATCGGATGCCCCGGTCTCGGTCACGATCGTCAACCGCGGCACCGGCGCCGACACGCTGCTGTCGGTCACGTCCCCGTCGGCCGAGTCCGTGACGGTCGAGGGCGACACCGCGCTGCCGGCCGGCACCAAGCTGGTGGCGACGGGCCTGGGTGAGGCGACCTCCGAGCTGGAGACCTCCACTCCCGAGGCGGGGGAGCCCTCCGCCGAGATGAGCCAGTCGGCGCCGGAGACGGACGCCGCCCAGTCGGGCCAGGACGTCGCGGACATCGGTGTGCTCTCCCTCACCCTCGTCGGCCTGCACGACGAGGTCCACCCTGGCGTGAACGTGGAACTGGTGTTCGAGTTCGAGAACGCCGGGTCGCTGAGCGTTCAGGTGCCCGTGGGCGAGGACCCGGAGCCGGCGACCCGCGGCGACTGACGTCTCGGCCGTCCCGCTCCCCCGCGGCAGCTGGGACGGCCATCCCGCCCAGTCCCGGCGGTCAGCGTGCGCCCACCTCCCCGGGCGCGGCACCCTCCCCTGACCGGACCCGTCGGGCGGTTGCCCTACCTTGCGGGTCGTGGCGACCAAGAACACCAGGGCCCCCCGACCCCGGCACCGGTGCGCGGAATGCGGCCACGAGGTGGCCAAGTGGCTGGGACGGTGCCCCGAGTGCCAGGCGTGGGGAAGCATCGGCGAGATGCCCGCCGCTCGGACGAGCGGGGTGAGCGGGGCGGGCCGCCTCGCCGCCGGGGCTCCCTCGACCCCGGCGCGACCAATCGTCGAGGTGGACATCGAGTCGAGCAGGGCCCGCCCGAGCGGCGTGCCGGAACTCGACCGCGTCCTGGGCGGCGGGCTCGTTCCCGGGGCGGTGGTGCTGCTCGCCGGTGAGCCGGGAGTCGGGAAGTCCACCCTGCTGCTCGAGGTCGCCCACCAGTGGGCGGCGAGCTCGGACGAGCCGGCGCTGTACGTCACCGGTGAGGAGTCGGCCGGCCAGGTGCGCCTCCGCGCGGAACGCACCGGCAGCCTGCACCAACGGCTCTACCTCGGTGCCGAGAGCGACCTGTCCGCCGTTCTCGGGCACGTGGACGCGGTACGTCCCGGTCTGCTCATCGTGGACTCGGTCCAGACGATGCAGTCCCCGGAGGCCGATGGCGGCCCCGGCGGGATGACCCAGGTCCGGGCCGTCACCGTGGCGCTGACCGCGATGGCCAAGGAACGCGGGGTCCCGGTGGTCCTCGTCGGTCACGTGACCAAGGACGGTTCCGTGGCCGGCCCCCGGGTGCTGGAACACCTGGTCGACGTCGTGCTGCACTTCGAGGGCGACCGCCACTCGACGCTGCGGATGATCCGGGGCGTGAAGAACCGCTTCGGGGCGGCGGACGAGGTCGGCTGCTTCGAACTCCGGGACGACGGCATCGTGGGTCTCCCCGACCCGTCCGGGCTGTTCCTCAGCGACCGCGAGGTGACCGTGCCCGGCACGGCGGTCACCGTCGTCGTGGAGGGCAAGCGGCCGTTGCTCGCCGAGGTCCAGGCCCTGGTCGCCGCCTCCACGCTGGCCACGCCCAGACGTGCCGTCAGCGGGCTGGACTCCGCTCGGGTGTCGATGATCCTCGCCGTCCTGGAGCGACGCGGTCGGGTCCGGCTCGGTGACGCCGACGTCTTCACCGCCACCGTGGGTGGGATGAAGGTGACCGAACCAGCGGCGGACCTCGCGCTCGCGCTGGCCGTGGCCTCAGCCAAGGCCGATGTCGCCCTGCCCTCCGACCTCGTGGTCCTGGGGGAGGTCGGGCTCGCCGGCGAGGTCCGCCGGGTCACCGGGCTGGGACGTCGACTGGCCGAGGCGGGCCGGCTCGGTTTCCGGCGGGCACTGGTGCCGCCGGACTCGGGTCGGGTTCCGGAGGACGTCGTGGTCACCGAGGTGCCCCACCTCGGCGCGGCGCTGGCGGCACTCCGGGACCTGGCGCGGGGCTGACCGCCGGCCAGCCCCGACAGCCGCTCAGACCTCGACGTTGTCCTCGCCCTCCCGCCGCCGGCGCCCGAAGGTCAGGCCGGAGCCCACCGCGAGGGCCAGGGCGGCGACCGTGAGCAGCGGGAGGAACCGCAGCAGTCCGTCGTCCTCACCCTCGGCGGCCTGGTCGACGAAGCGGCTGGGTTGGCTGCCGCCGCCCTGCGTCCCCTCCACGACCCGGGGCTCGGCGTGCTTGGCCACCGCGGACCCCTCGGGGCCGGCGTGGACCTCCGGTGGTGGCACGTTCCCCGAGCCCACCACGGTGAGCGTGCCGGTCGTGGGCTGGGACAGCACGCTGTCCACCTCCTGTTCGACCGTCACCGTCCTGGCGCCGTCCGGCAGGGGTTCGGCGGGTGTCACCGACCAGTGCCCGTCCCCGCCGACCGTGGCGACGCCCACGACGTGCCCGTCCACCGACACGGACACGTCGGCTCCTGGGGTGCCCGTCCCGGCGATCACCGGGCGGCTGTTCGTGGTCTGCCAGCCGGTGACCGGCGCGCTGATCTCGGGCTCTGGCGGGGAGACGACGAAGGAGGTCATGACGAGGCCGGACTGCCACTCGCTCCCGTTCGGGGCGGTCCAGAACTGGGAGACGGCGAGTTCGTACCGGCCGAGTGGCAGTTCCTCCTCCGGGTCGATGCGCCACGACCCGTCCGTTCGCGCGACCGTGGTCGTCCTGGTCCCCCGGTACTCGACGGTCACCTCGGCGCTCGGCTTCGCGGTGCCGATCAGCGGCAGCAGCCGGTCGGTGTGCCGGGAACCGTCCTCGGGGAACGTGACGACCGGCGTCCTGAGCTGCGGTTCGTCCGGGTCGAGGTAGGCCGGGACGCCGTCGCCGTTCTCGTCGCGCACGGCGGTGGGGTCGTCGGCGAGCTCGATGTGGTCCGGGACACCGTCGCCGTCGCTGTCGTCGGAGGTGGTCAGGATGCGCAGCTCGTCGTCGTGCGCCGGCAGGACGCTGGTCGCCAGGGGCTGGGCGTAGCCGGCGGTGCGGGCCACCCCCGTCGGGCAGCGGTGACCGCCGGGTGTGGTCGTTCCGGCGGAGTGCAGACCGATCGCCGCCGTCCCGGACAGGACCGGAGCGCCGCTGTCGCCGGAGGCGGTGCAGGCGTCGTGTTGGAAGGTCAGCTGGCGGTGGAGCCCCCCGGCGAGGTCGTCGACCCGGACGTCCACCTCCACCGCGTCGATCGTGCCGCATTCCCAGCCGGACGCCTGACCGACCACGCAGACCGGCATGCCCTCGATCGGCGCGGCGACGGTCTCGACGGGCAGGGTGTCACCGCGCTGGTCGGTGACCCCGGGTCGCATGGGATACCGCGGGTCGGTGATGCGGACCACCGCGTGGTCGTGGCCGCGCCCGCCCCCGGTGAGGCTGTCCCAGAACACGGCCTCGAAGATGCCGATCAGGCTGCCGTCCCGTCGGCTCCTGACCTGGCTGGCGCCCCCGTGCCCGCAGTGGCCGGCGGTCAGGGAGGTGGCCCGCCCCACCGCGTCGAGTGCGTTGAACCCGAGCGAGCAGGGACGCCCGGCGCCGCCGTCCTCGCGGCGGGAGGTGATCCCGTCCCATCCGAACAGGTCGAGCTGGGGGTGGGGCCGGTGATCGGCGACCCTGACGCTGACCCGGACGTCGTCCTCGGGTGCTCGGGCCGCGAGTTCCCGCCCGGTAGGGCTGTTCACGACGGTGAGTTCGACGGTGCTGGTCCTGGAGCTGACGCCGACGGCGTGGACCAGGGCCTCCTGGTCCACGGGTAGTTCGCTCACCCAGTCCCGGACGCGGTCGGCGGCCTCGGACAGCCTGCGGGCGTCCAGCCCTCGGAGGTGCGTCCGCGCTCCGGCGGCTCGCGCGGTCTCGGCGGCGGCCTGGCTGGTGACCGCCACGTTCAGGCCACCGTCGTCCGGGTCGAACCAGGCTCCGCCGAATCGGTCACCAAGCGACTCCCGCAGCTCCTCGGCGGTCTCCGCCGCGGCGGCCGCCCGCACGGCGCGCACCGCGTAGGTGCGGGGGTCGGTCTCCAGGTCTCGACGGATCGCCTCGGACAGCCCGTCCGGGTAGGTGGCCGCCTGCTCGCCCGGGCTCATCGGTGCCGTCGTGTCCTCGGCGGCGACGAGGGCAGGCGGTTCGCTCGGCCGTGCGCGCGCGGTCGGCCCGTCGACCGTGGTCGCCGTCCCGAGGGACGCGGCGGTCAGGAGGACGAGCAGCCGGGCGGTGAAGCGTCTTCTCGCTCTCACCGTGTCCGGCCCGGTTCAGGGGCGCTTCCCCGGCTGGGCGACATAGTCGCGAAGCTAGCGCGCGTGACGGTGCGCGACCGGCGTGGGGAGCGAAAAGACGCTGAACGGTGTTCGGCTCGTTAGCTTCCGCATGCGAAAAGCACACAACGCCGTGACCTGCGGAGTTATGCGCGGTCGACGGGCGGCCTGGCGAGCTGGGCCGACGGTCGGAGGGCTGGCGGGACACCGGCCGCCCGGTCAGGGCAGGAGCCGGAACTGGACCGGTTCGCCGACGAGCTCGCCCAGCCTGGGGACCAGGAGGTAATCCCCCGCCGGCACCTGCTGCCGGTCGGTGGGACACCCTGGTTCCGAGGTCCTGCCCGCCCAGGTGATCTCGAAGTTCAGCTCCTCGCCGGGGTCGAGCACGGGCACCTCTGGCTGGTCCGCCGAGTAGCAGTGGTTGCTGGACCACAGGACGGTCCGCTGGTCCGCCGTGGTGACGGTCAGTTCGCGCAGCTCCCGGTTGACGTCCCTCGCGCACGGCTCGGTCCCCTCGTTGGTGACGAGGAGGCTCAGGACCGGTCGTTGCCCGACCCGGTGCTCGGGTCCGGAGCTCGACGCCCGCACGGAGATCGCCTCGTCTGGGCACACCGGTGGGGGTCCCGGTGGGGCCGAGGAAGACGCCGGGGCCCCGCTGGTCCCGGGACGGGCGGAACCGGGGGCGCCGTCCTCCGCCGGGTCCTCGGACCCGGCGGGACGGCTTGACGGGGTGCTGGTGGCCGGGCCGGGACCGGCATCCGGGGAGGGCGGCGGGTGGCCGGGCGGGTTCACCGGGGCCTCCTCGTGTGACGCGGCCCGGTCGGTGTCCTCGCCGCCGGAGGCGGCGGCCACCGCCCAGAGCGCCAGGACCACGACCAGGATCGCACCACCGAGTGCGACCAGGCGACGTCGCCAGTACACGGTGGGGGGCAGCGGGCCGGTCGGTTGGATCACGCGTCCGACGGTAACCCGATCACTACTCCAGGTGGAGCAATGGCCTTTCGTTCAGCCACGCGTGTCGTATGACCCGTTTTCGGGGTGGTCGAACTCAACCCCGTTCCGGCGAGGGCCCTCCGTGGGGCGCCGACCCCCCGGGACCCGTGGGGTGTGGGGCCGCCGGCCACCACCCCGCGTCGTCCCCGCGCGGACGCACTGCCAGGATCAGACCGTCATGAGAAGCCGAGAACTGCCGCCGGACACCGTCCTCGCCTGGTTCGACGTCCACGCCAGGGACCTGCCCTGGCGTGATCCGGACACGAGCGCGTGGGGCGTCCTGGTGAGCGAGATCATGCTCCAGCAGACGCCGGTGTCCCGGGTGGAACCCGTCTGGCTGAACTGGATGGCGCGCTGGCCGCGCCCGTCGGACCTGGCGGCCGAGACCCAGGGCGAGGTCGTCCGCGCCTGGGGCAAGCTCGGCTACCCCAGGCGGGCGTTGCGCCTGCACGCGGCCGCCACCGAGATCGCGGAACGGCATGACGACGTCGTCCCCTCGGACGTGGACGTCCTGCTGGCGCTGCCCGGGATCGGCGCGTACACCGCACGGGCGGTCGCCGCTTTCGCCTACGGTCAACGCACCCCCGTCGTCGACACCAACGTCCGGCGGGTGGTCGCCAGGGCGGTGCACGGCGCGGCGGACGCCGGTCCTCCGTCGACGACACGGGACCTGGCGGACGTCGCGGTGTTGCTCCCCACCACCGAGTCGAGGGCGGCCAGGTACTCGGCGGCGTTGATGGAGTTGGGCGCGATCGTGTGCACCGCGCGGTCGCCGAGGTGCGCCGACTGCCCCGTCCTGTCCGACTGCGCCTGGCAGCGGGCCGGCCGCCCCGCCTACAGCGGACCGGCGAAACCCGTGCAGCGCTTCGCCGGGACCGACCGCCAGGTGCGGGGGCTGCTGCTCGACGTGGTGCGCGGGTCGGACCGGCCCGTCGAGCGGCACCGGCTCGACCTGGTGTGGGCGGACGCGGGCCAGCGGGACCGCTGCCTGGACAGCCTGCTCGTCGACGGGTTGATGGAACAGACCGACGAGGGCCTGTTCGCGCTGCCAGGCGAGCGCTGAGGACCTCCGCGGCCGCCCTGGTCCCACCGGGGAACGCGGGTGAGCGGCCGCCCGCCGCCGCCCCGGGTGCCCGCGCGCCGTTCGGGTGGATTCACCGATCCGGCCACCGGGGGCCGCCTCGCCGGGGCACACTGCGCCTCGTGGCTGAGGCACTGGTGTTCTACTTCGACGACGAGGCCGAACGGGCCGTTCGGGTGCTGTGGGAACGCTTGGAGCGGGCCGGGGTGCCCAGTCTCGCTCGGCTGGGCCACGGGCAGCACCGGCCGCACCTGACCCTGGCGATGGGGGCCGCGTTCCCAGTGCCCATCCGCCGGGAGCTCGCCGGGGAACTGGACCGGATCCACCTGCCCGACCTCTGGCTGCACACCGTGGGCACCTTCACGACCAGCGAGGACGTGCTCATGCTCGGGGCGATGGTGGACGTCGAACTGCTCGCGGTGCATTCCGCCGTGCATGACGTGCTCGCCGGTGGCGTGCGGCAACCCTCCGCGTACTACCTGCCCGGTTCGTGGGTCCCGCACTGCACGCTGGCCATGGGGATCACCGGCGAGCAGCTGGTGGCCGGGTTCGCCGCCCTGCGCCCGGTGCCCGCGATCCACGCCAGGGTCAGCGGCGTGGGGATCGTCGACACGGTCACCGGGAAGGTCTCGACGCTCCTCGCGAGATGACCGACGGGCACCGGGACGTCGGCCGGGTGGGCGCCCGACCCCGAACATCCGCCGTCACCTGCCCGATTCCCCGGTACGGTCGTGGCATGGCAGTCGTGAAGATCAACGCGATCGAGGTTCCCGAGGGCGCCGGCCCGGAGCTGGAGAAGCGGTTCGCCGCCAGGGCCGGCGCGGTCGAGAAGGCTCCCGGTTTCCTCGGCTTCGAACTGCTCCGCCCGGTCAGCGGGGACACCAGGTACTTCGTCTACACCCGGTGGGAGACGGAGGAGGACTTCCAGGCCTGGGCCGGGGGGCCGGCGAAGGAGGCGCACTCCGGGGAACGGGCGAAGCCGGTCGCCAGCGGGGCGGACCTCCTGGAGTTCGAGGTGGTCCAGCACGTGGAACCCTCCGCCGGGCAGGGATGACGAAGGACGACCTGCACCGCGCCGCCGAACTCCTGCGCGGCGCCGAGGCGCTGCTGGTCTGCGCCGGGGCGGGCATGGGCGTCGACTCCGGCCTCCCGGACTTCCGGGGGGACGAGGGGTTCTGGCGTGCCTACCCGCCCTACCGCCGCCTCGGGGTGAACTTCGTCGAGCTGGCCGACCCGGTCCACTTCGACGCCGACCCGGAACTGGCGTGGGGCTTCTACGGCCACCGCCTCGAGCTGTACCGGTCGACCCTGCCGCACGCGGGCTTCGGGGTGCTGCGGTCCTGGGGCGCGGACCTGCTCGGGGGCGTCCGTGTCTTCACCTCCAACGTCGACGGGCAGTTCCAACGGGCGGGGTTTTCGGAGGACGAGGTCGTCGAGTGCCACGGCTCGATCCACCACCTCCAGTGCGGTGTTCCCTGCGGGCCGGACGTGTGGCCGGCGGACGATGTCCGGCTCACGGTGGACGCGGAGACGATGCGCGCGTCGTCGCCGCTCCCGACCTGCCCGCGTTGCGGCGCGGTGGCCCGCCCGAACATCCTGATGTTCGGGGACGGCGCCTGGCTCGGCACCCGGACCGAGGCGGTGATGTCCGAGTACGTGCGGTGGCGGCGCGAGCTCCGGAGGGCCAGGCTCGTCGTCGTGGAGGTGGGAGCGGGCACCGCCGTTCCGACCGTTCGACGTCAGGCCGAACTCGCGAGCGCGGCCACGGGTGCCCTGGTGCGCGTCAACCCTCGGGAGGCGGAGGTGCGGCACGGCCGGGGCGTGTCGCTGCCCGGGCCGGCCCTCGACACCCTCCGGGCGCTCGACGACCTCCTGCGGTGAGGTGAACGCCTCCCGATGTCTCCCCTGCCGAGGTCGCCGCCCCCTGCCCGGTCCGGTCCGCGACCGCCATCCGCGTCCCCGTCGGACCTCCCACTCGGCCGCGTTCCCGGCGTGGAACGGCGATCAGGGCCGGTAGGCGGGTAGCCTGCGCCCACCGCCACCCGTG
Source organism: Actinoalloteichus caeruleus DSM 43889 (assembly GCF_000429185.2). Classification (GTDB taxonomy): domain Bacteria; phylum Actinomycetota; class Actinomycetes; order Mycobacteriales; family Pseudonocardiaceae; genus Actinoalloteichus_B; species Actinoalloteichus_B caeruleus. The sequence continues at coordinate 3,762,367 of NZ_AUBJ02000001.1, forward strand.
TGGGCGGCGACCGCCGCCCTCACGCACCGCTCCGCTCGTCCTGCCGCGCCCGCTCGCCCGCCCCTGACGCCGTCCCCCACGGGGTGACGGCCAGCCAGTCATGTCGCCGTGGGTGTACGACTGCCGGGTCAGATCCACCAGTCATCCGGGTAACTGCGCACAGCAGGGGGACGAACGGTGACAGCGGGCTGTGCGCGGTCCGCCAGCTCCGGGGGGCAGGGTGGCGGACGAACACCCAAGGGGAGGAAAGCATGTCGTATGCGATCCAGGCCGAAGGCCTGGTGAAGCGGTACCGGGAGCACACCGCTCTCGCAGGGGTCGACCTGTCGGTGCCCGCCGGCAGCATCGCGGGCCTGCTGGGGCCGAACGGCGCGGGGAAGACGACCGCCGTCCGGATTCTCGCGACCCTGCTCCGCCTGGACGGGGGGCAGGCGTCGGTCGGCGGCTTCGACGTCAGCCGTCAACCGCTCCGCGTCCGGGAGATCATCGGCCTCACCGGGCAGTACGCGGCGCTCGACGAGGAGATGACCGGCCTGGAGAACCTCGCCCTCATCGGGCGCCTGTTGGACATGAACCGGCGGTCCGCGAGGGCCAGGGCGGAGGAACTGCTGGAACAGTTCGAGCTGTCCGACGCCGGCGGACGGCCAGCCAAGGGCTACTCGGGTGGGATGCGCCGGCGGCTCGACCTCGCGGCGAGCCTGGTCGGCCGCCCCCAGGTGCTCTTCCTGGACGAGCCGACCACCGGCCTCGACCCCCACAGCCGCAACCAGGTCTGGTCGATGGTCCGTTCGCTGGCGGACGAGGGGGTGACCGTGCTGTTGACCACGCAGTACCTGGAGGAGGCTGACCGGCTCGCCGACCGGATCACCGTCATCGACCAGGGCCGGGTTGTCGCGGAGGGGCGGGCGGACGAGCTCAAGCGGAGGACGGGGGGCCAGTCCCTCCAGGTGCGCACGAGCCTGCCAGCCGACCTGGACACCGTCGCTGGCATCCTGACCGACCTCGTCGGTCGGGCGCCGCACCGTGACGAGGAGAGCAACCTCCTCACGGTGCCGGTGGAGGACCCCGTCGTGCTGTCGACGCTGGTCCGCAGGCTCGACGCCGCCGGGGTGGTCGCCGACGAGCTGGCCCTGCGCCTGCCGAGCCTCGACGACGTGTTCCTGGCGCTGACCGGGAGGACGACCGGGCCCGAGGAGATCACCGAGGCACCGGTCAAGGAAGGAAACCTGGCATGAGCACCGCCGTCGTGTCCCCACCCGCCCGTTCCGGTTCCCGGCCCGGGAGCATGGTCAGGCACGGCCTGATCCTCGCCGGCCGCAGCGTCGCCAAGATCCGGAAGTCCCCGGAGACCCTGCTCGACGTCACCCTCCAGCCGATCCTGATGCTGCTGATGTTCGTCTACCTCTTCGGTGGGGCGATCGCGGGGAGCACGGACGCCTATCTCCAGCTGGTCCTGCCCGGGCTGATGGTGATGATCGCCCTGACCGCCAGCCTCGGCACCGGGTTCGCGTTGAGCCAGGACATCTCCAAGGGGGTGTTCGACCGGTTCCGCAGCCTGCCGATCGCCCGGTCCGCTCCCCTGGTGGGCGCGGTTCTCGGAGACATCGTCCGGTACGCGGTCTCCCTGGCGGTGCTGCTGGGATTCGGGATGCTGCTCGGTTTCCGGGCGACGACCGACCCGGTGTCGGTGCTGGTCGCGGTACTGCTGGTGATCGCGTTCGGCCTGTCGATCTGTTGGCTGTCGGTGCTGCTCGCGATGCTGGTCCGCAGCCCGCAGGCCGTGATGGGCATGTCGATGGTCGTGATCTGGCCGCTGATGTTCGGCAGCAACATCTTCGCGCCCACCGAGACCATGCCAGGGTGGCTCCAGGCCTGGGTGAACATCAGCCCCATCACCCAGCTCTCGGACACCGCCCGTGGGCTGATGATCGGCGGGGAGGTCGCCGGACCGATGGTGGCGTCGTTGCTGTGGATGGCCGGCCTGCTGCTGGTGCTGTTCCCCGCGGCGTCCTGGGCCTACCGGCGGCGGCTCAGCCGCGGCTGAACACCCGCCGTACCTCAGCCGAGGCCGGGAGCGTCGGGCAACGACCCCGGCCTCCCGGCCCGCAGCACCTCCTCGGCCTTCGCCTGGCCGAGGCTGGCCGTCGACCAGAAGTGGTGGTGCCACTCGTCGTCCCCCAACGCGGCCCGCACCCCCTCCCGCACCCGGCGCAGGTCGGGGTTCCCCTCGTCCAGGGTCCCCCGCAGCGCGTGCGACACGCCCAACAGCCGGGCGGCTCCCGCCGGATCGCCCGTTCGCAGCGCCACCTCGGCGTGGATCTCGGCGGCCACCGAGATCATCGGACGTTCGTAGGGGCGGGTGAAGCGGGCCAGCACCTCGTCGGCGGACGCCCTGGCGGCACCCGGGCTGCCTTCCCCCAGCGCCAGCAACGCCTCCTCGAGCATCACGAGGCCGACGAACTGCTGGGAGAGCTCGTGCCGCTGGACCCGCAACCGTGACCTGGCCCTCGCCAGCTCCTCCCTCGCCTGGACGTGGTGCCCCCGATGGCGGTGCACCTGCGCGAGCAGGCACCGCGCCCCCGCCTCCAGGCTGGAACGCCCGGCGCGGAGCGAGGCGGCCAACTGCTCGCGGATCTCCCGTTCCCCCTCGTCGAGCCGGCCGGCGCGGATCTTCTCCTGGGCCATGCACACCCGCACGTGGACGATGTCGGGCTCGGCACCGAGTTCCGTGACCAGCGCCAGGATGCGCTCGCCGGTGCGCAGCACCGCTTCGTGGTCCCCTTCGAGGGACTGCTGGACGAGCTGGGTGAACAACGCCCGGCTGGTCCCCCAGCGATCGCCGACGGCGGTGAGGGCCCGGACCACCTCGTCCCCCGCCGCCCGGATGTCCTCGAACCGCCCCTCGATCTCCAGCAGCAACAGCCGGTTCAACTGGGTGATGGCCCGCGCCCAGGCGTCCGGTGAGGCGGACGCCCTCGCCAGGCTGGCATGGGCGGCCTCCGGCCGCCCGGCGTAGAGGGCGAGCACCGGCTCGATCATGGTCAGCACCGGGTATCGCAGCATCGCCTCCGTTTCCCGGCAGGCCCGGTGCAGCTCGCCCCAGTCAGGTCCCACCGCTTCGGCGAAGGTCGCCCGGAGGACCGCGTGCATCGCGCGGAGCGCCGCGCGGGCCGCGGGGTCGGTCGCTGTCCCCTCGACATCCGCTTCGTCGGCGACCCGGAGGATCTCCGCGATCCGGGCGGCGGCCTCCGGCTCGTTGGCGAAGAGCCACCAGTACCAGCCCAGGGCGATGCCGAACTCGAGCGCGAGGTCCGCCTCACACGTCTCCACCGCCCAGCGGAGCGCGGCGTGCAGGTTGTCGTGCTCGGCGTGGACCGCCGCGATCGCCGTGAGCTGGTCCTGGCCCCGCAGCAGGCGGTCGGCCCACTGGGCGAGCCGGAGGTGGTACCGGGCGTGCGTGGCCCGGAGCCGGCCGTCCTCCCCCGCGTCCCGCAACCGCTCCGCCGCGTAGGCGCGGACCGTCTCCAACATCCGGTACCGGCCGCGGCCGGCATGGTCGTCGACGATGTCGACCAGCGACTTGTCCACCAGCGAGGTGAGCAGGTAGAAGATGTCGTCGGCGGGCAGGTCCTCGCCGGCGCAGATCTCGGTGGCCGACTCCACGGTGGCGGAGTTGGCGAACACCGCGAGCCGCCGGGCCAACACCCGCTCCTGCGGCAGCAGCAGATCCCAGCTCCACTCCACCACGGCGCGCAGGGTGCGGTGCCGGGGCAACGCGGAGCGGGCGCCGGCGGCGAGCAGGCGGAACCGGTCGTCCAACCGGTCGACGAGTTGGCGGAGGGTCATCGACCGCAGTCGGGCGGCGGCGAGTTCGATCGGCAGCGGGAGCCCGTCGAGTCGGCGGCACACGTCAGCGACCGCCTCGACGTTCTCGTCGGTCAACCGGAACCCGTGCGACACGGCGGCTGCCCGGTCGGCGAAGAGCCGGACCGCCGGCGACTGGCGGATCTCGGCGTCGTCCGCCCCGTCGTCGGGAACATTCAGGGACCCGATCTGGCACAGGGCCTCCCCTGGCACGACCAGGGCTTCCCTGCTGGTGGCGAGCACCCGGAGCCGGGGACACCTGGCGAGCAGGTCCGCGACGAGGGGGGCGACCGCATCGACCAGGTGCTCGCAGTTGTCCAGCACGAGCAACGACGGCCGGCTGGCGAGCACGTCGACCAGTTCGACGATGGGCTGCCGCCACCCCGCCTGCGCGGGCATCAACGCGGTCTTGCGGACATCGAGGGCGTTGACCAGGGCGTCCACCAACTCGGCCGGGTCGCCGACGGGAGCGAGTTCCACGAAGACGGCCTCGCCCGGGTCTCCCTGGTCGTCCGGCCCCGAGGAGGGGGCCGGGGTGCCGATCGCTCCGACGAGCTCCGTCGCCATCCGGGTCTTCCCCGCACCGCCCGGCCCCACCAGGGTGACGAGCCTGGACCGGTCGAGGAGTTCCAGGGCGACCTCGAACTCGGCCTCCCGACCGACGAAACTCGTGACCGGCACCCGAGGTCCACCACGCGACCGCCGCGCGGGTGGGAGCTCGCGGCGCGTCCCGGCGGCGCTCGACACCTCGCGTTCGGTCTCCGAGCTGGGCCGGTCCGACCGCAGCAGGCGGAGGTGCAGGCCCCGCAGGGCAGGTGAGGGATCGACACCGAGCTCCTCGGCGAGGGCGCGGCGGAGACGGTCGTAGGTGGCGAGGGCGTCCGCCAGCCGTCCGACCGCCGCGAGGGCCTCGATCAGCGCGCCCGCCAGTCGCTCGCGCAGTGGCCACTCACGCACCAACGGCTCCAGCCCGCGGACCACCTCGGCGAAGTCCCCCAGAGCGGACCGGGCCTCGGCCCAGTCCTCGGTGAGGGTGAGGCGGCTCTCGACCAGCTGGTGGCGGGCCTCCTCGACGAAGGGCAACGGCGGGAGGTCCGCCAGCGGCCGTCCGCGCCAGCACGACAGCGCCTCGGTGAGGCTCCGCGCCGCGCCGGCCGTCTCCCCGGCCCTGGCCGCCGCCCGGCCGCGAGCGGCGAGCCGTTCGGCGCGCGGGATGTCCACGTCGCTCGGGTCCAGGTCGAGCCAGTAGCCGCCGCCTCCCGACCGGATCGCCTCCGCCGCCCCGTGCGGTCGCAGCGAGCGGCGTAGTCGTGCGACCAGGGTCTGGACGGCGTTCGCGCCTCCCGCCGGAGGATCACCAGCCCACAGGTCGGTCAGCAGGGTATCCACGGGTACCGAGCGCCCGACGTCGAGCGCCAGCCGGACGAGCAGCACCCTGAGCAAGCGACCGCCGATCTCCGCGACGCCGCCGTCGCCGGTGCGCACCTCCAGCGTTCCGAGCATCGCCACGCGCATGGGGCCAGCCTGTCATGCGCCGCCCACCACCCGACCCCCGCCGCTCGGGGCGGCGACGTTCGCGAGGCAACGAGGAGGCCCGACCCACCGCATGCGGGAGGCCCCGCCGACGGGTGTCGGCGGGGCCTCCTCCGGCCTCGTGCCGGGATCAGTCGTTCTCGGTGTCGTTCTGGTTCTCGGTGCTGGACCCACCCGAGCCGGACAGCTCCACCGGCGGCGAGTCCGGGACCTCGACCGGCTTGGTCTCGCCGCGGAAGACGAAGCGGGCCTCGTCGTCGCGCTTGTCCTCGCCGTCCCAGCCCTCGACGTCGGCGATGATGATCTGACCCGGCTGCAGCTCGCCGAACAGGATCTTCTCCGACAGCTGGTCCTCGATCTCCCGCTGGATCGTCCGCCGCAGCGGCCTGGCACCCAACACCGGGTCGAAGCCCCGCTTGGCCAGGAGCTTCTTGGCCTTCTCGGTCAGCTCCAGCGCCATGTCCTTGTTCTTGAGCTGCGTCTCGACGCGGGTCACCATCAGGTCCACCATCCGAACGATCTCGGACTCGGTCAGCTGGTGGAAGACGATGATGTCGTCGATCCGGTTCAGGAACTCCGGGCGGAAGTGCTTCTTCAGCTCGTCGTTGACCTTCTGCTTCATCCGCTCGTAGTTCGAGCCCTGCTCCCCGCTGCCGGAGAACCCGAGGCCCACCGCCTTGGAGATGTCCTGCGTGCCCAGGTTGGAGGTGAAGATGATGACGGTGTTCTTGAAGTCCACCGTCCGGCCCTGACCGTCGGTCAGGCGGCCGTCCTCCAGCACCTGGAGCAGCGTGTTGTACACCTCCTGGTGCGCCTTCTCGATCTCGTCGAACAGCACGACGGAGAACGGCTTGCGGCGCACCTTCTCGGTGAGCTGCCCGCCCTCCTCGTAGCCGACGTAGCCGGGAGGAGCACCGAACAGCCGCGAGGCGGTGTAGCGGTCGTGGAACTCGCCCATGTCGATCTGGACGAGCGCGTCGTCCTCACCGAACAGGAAGTTCGCCAGCGCCTTGGACAGCTCGGTCTTCCCCACACCGGACGGCCCGGCGAAGATGAACGAGCCGGAGGGGCGCTTGGGGTCCTTCAGCCCGGCCCGCGTGCGGCGGATCGCCTGGGAGACCGCCTTCACGGCGTCCTCCTGGCCGATGATCCGCTTGTGCAGCTCGTCCTCCATCCGGAGCAGGCGGGTGGTCTCCTCCTCCGTCAGCTTGAAGACCGGGATGCCGGTCCAGTTGCCGAGGACCTCGGCGATCTGCTCGTCGTCGACCTCCGCCACGACGTCCAGGTCACCGGACTTCCACTGCTTCTCGCGCTCGCCCTTCTGCGCGAGAAGCTGCTTCTCCTCGTCGCGCAGCCTGGCGGCCCGCTCGAAGTCCTGCGCGTCGATCGCCGACTCCTTGTCCCTGCGGACGTCGGCGATCTTCTCGTCGAACTCGCGCAGGTCCGGCGGCGCCGTCATCCGGCGGATCCGCATCCGGGCGCCCGCCTCGTCGATCAGGTCGATCGCCTTGTCCGGCAGGTAGCGGTCGTTGATGTACCTGTCGGCCAGGGTGGCCGCCGCGACCAGCGCGGAGTCGGTGATGGACACGCGGTGGTGGGCCTCGTAGCGGTCCCGCAGGCCCTTGAGGATCTCGATGGTGTGGTCCAGCGAGGGCTCGCCCACCTGGATGGGCTGGAAGCGGCGCTCCAGCGCCGGGTCCTTCTCGACGTGCTTGCGGTACTCGTCGAGGGTGGTGGCGCCGATCGTCTGCAACTCACCCCTGGCCAGCATGGGCTTGAGGATGCTGGCGGCGTCGATCGCGCCCTCGGCGGCGCCCGCTCCGACGAGCGTGTGCAGCTCGTCGATGAACAGGATGATGTCGCCCCGGGTGCGGATCTCCTTGAGCACCTTCTTCAGGCGCTCCTCGAAGTCACCCCGGTAACGGGAACCGGCGACCAACGAGCCCAGGTCGAGGGTGTAGAGCTGCTTGTCCTTCAGCGTCTCGGGAACCTCGCCCCGCACGATCTGCTGGGCCAGCCCCTCGACGACGGCGGTCTTGCCGACGCCCGGCTCACCGATGAGGACGGGGTTGTTCTTCGTCCGGCGGGACAGCACCTGCATGACCCGCTCGATCTCCTTGTCCCGGCCGATCACCGGGTCCAGCTTGCCCTCGCGGGCGCTGGAGGTCAGGTTGCGACCGAACTGGTCGAGCACCAGCGACGAGGACGGGGTGCCCTCACCACGACCGGCGGTCTCGGCCGGCTCCTTGCCCTGGTAGCCGGACAGCAGCTGCAGCACCTGCTGGCGGACGCGGTTGAGGTCCGCGCCGAGCTTCACCAGCACCTGCGCCGCCACGCCCTCACCCTCGCGGATGAGGCCGAGCAGGATGTGTTCGGTACCGATGTAGTTGTGGCCGAGCTGCAACGCCTCCCGCAGCGACAGCTCCAGCACCTTCTTGGCGCGCGGCGTGAACGGGATGTGCCCGCTGGGAGCCTGCTGACCCTGGCCGATGATCTCCTCGACCTGCTGGCGCACGCCCTCCAGGGCGATCCCCAGCGACTCCAGCGCCTTGGCGGCGACACCCTCACCCTCGTGGATCAGGCCCAGGAGGATGTGTTCAGTGCCGATGTAGTTGTGGTTCAGCATCCTGGCCTCTTCTTGGGCCAGGACGACAACCCGCCTCGCGCGGTCGGTGAATCTTTCGAACATTCGCACTCCCTGACAGCGGCGACAGCGGCTTCCAACTCGCCCCAGGCAGTGACACGCAGCCCCACTGGCGCTCTGCGACGAGGTCGGCACCCTACGACCACTGTAGTAGGCATTCTCGCTGCGGCGTGCTTCCGTTAGCTCCGGAAAGCGGCCGTCACACGTCCGACAGCGGGTTCAACGGGCCGGGGCCGCCCTGAATTCCTGGTCACGCTGGGTTGTGCCGGCTGTCCGCCCAGAGCGAACACGCGGTCGCCACCGGCGCGCGCGTCCGACCTCGGGTGGCCCGAGCCGCCGCTCGGTGCCCTGGCGGACCCGCCGTCCCGGCCCGACTCCCGGCGGGGAGCCCCGTGCCGCTGGACCCCGGCGAACGCGCTGGCGGTACCGGGTCGCGCACCACGCCACCCCTCGGGGATAAGGTTAGGCAACCCTGCCCCGGCCGCCGGGCGGAACCGAGGAGGAACAGCCGGCCGCCGGGTACCCGGGAGGACAGGGCCAGAGGAGACGAGGAACCCATCGGGTGAACCAACACCAGGTGGCGGAACGAGCCGGAGGTGACGTCGTGAGCATGCTCACCCGCGTCCGGGCGGGTCACCGGAGCGCTCCGCCCGCCCCCGAGCCCGGCACGACGATCGCCCACTCCATCGAGGCGACGCGGGCTCCCAGCTGGATGGCCCTGCGCTTCGGCGCCCCACCGGAGGAGGGGGAGACGTGGGTCGGCTGCGCGCGGGCGCTCGCCGACCCCGGGTTCTTCCCGTCCTGGCAGGCGCGGCTCGGCGACTGGCTACGGGAACGTTTCGGTGAGTCCCCGGACCGCACGACCTCCGGGTACCTGATGAGCTGGTACCTGCACGCACCGGGGTTCCTGGCCGGCATGCTCTTCCACACCGCCCGGCGGGTTCCGCACCTCCGGCCGGCGGACCTGGCGTTCCGGCTCGCGGACTCCCGCCCACACGTCGACGGCGTGGCCCTGCTCAGCGAGGGGTTCGCCTGCCTGCCCGACGACCCGGCGGCCGGTACGGCGCGGGCGACGGTGGTGGCCGACGAGCGGGCGCTGGCCGCGCTGCTCCGCGCGCGCTTCGTCGACCACGCGGCCCGGTTCGTCACGGCCTTCGCCCCCACACCCGGCTCGGTCGCCGCACCCTGTGGGCCGCCGCGACGGACGTGCTCGACACCGCCCTCTGGAACGCGGGGCGGCTGGGTGGCGACGAGGGGGCCGGCGTCGGCGACGCCTCGCTGGTGCTCGGGTGCTCGGACACCGACCCCCTCACCTCGGGGTCGACCCTCTACTCGGTGACGGGCGAGGACAACGGCCAGCACTGGACCCGACGCCGGCAGAGCTGCTGCTTCCACTACGCGCTCCCCGGGGTCGAGCGGGCCTGCGTGACCTGCCCCCGGGTCTCCGACGCGGAACGGGCGGACCGGGTCCGCCGGGGTGGCGACTGAGGAGGTACCCGGCTGGGGGGCGGTGGCCGTTCCGAACCGGCGGTCGTGACCGTTCCCCACCCCCTGAAGCTCGGGATGCGCTCGGGCCCGGCCGGTGGCGCTAGACGGTCGTGCGATGGCGTGCCCCGACGGGCACCACCAGCGGCGTCCCGGACACCGGGTCCTCGATGACCCTGGCGTCGAGCCCGAAGACGTGGAACAGCAGGTCCTCGGTGAGCACCTCGGCCGGTTCCCCCTCGGCGACCACCTCACCACCGCGCATCGCGACCAGTCGGCGCGCGTACCGGGCGGCCAGGTTCAGGTCGTGCAGCACCATCACGACCGTTCGTCCCCTGGTCGTGTGCAACCGCTCCACCAGGTCGAGCACGTCGATCTGGTGCGCGAGGTCCAGGTAGGTGGTGGGTTCGTCGAGCAGGAGCAGCTCGGTGCCCTGGGCGAGCGCCATCGAGATCCACGCCCGCTGCCGCTGCCCACCCGAGAGTTCGTCGAGGGCCCGATCAGCCAGCCGCTCCATCCCCGTCATGCGCAGCGCATCGGCGACCGCCTCCTCGTCGGCGGAGGACCACTGGCGGTACCAGGACTGGTGCGGGTGCCTCCCCCTGGCCACGAGGTCCGCCACGGTCAGGCCGTCCGGAGCGGTCGGTGACTGCGGGAGGATGCCGAGGACCCGGGCCACCTCGCGAGTCGGTAGCCGGTCGATCCGCTTCCCGTCGAGGAGGACCGTGCCCTCGGCCGGGGTCAGGAGCCGGCCCAGCGCCCGGAGGAGGGTGGACTTCCCACACCCGTTCGGGCCGATGACGGCCGTCACCGTGTTGTCGAGCACGTCCAGGTCCAGGTCGTGGACCACGACCCGCTCGCCGTAGGACAGCCGCAACGACCGCGCGCCCAACCGGGCGTCCGGTGGACCGGGTCGGTCCTGGGAACGGGGCCGCGCCGGGACCGGCCTGGTCATGCTCCCCCCTCCCGGACCCCGCCACCGCCTCCTCCGGCGACAGCGACCAGCCGTCCCCGAGGGGTGGACGCACCTCGCGCGTCCCCGGCGTCACACCGAGCCGGCCGAGGTAGCTCGTGGCCGGGTGCCCCCCGCACCGGCGAAGCCGCGAGCCGGGTGCTCCGGCCCGCTCCACACCGGGATCGGTCGACCGGCAGGGCGCCCACGGCGGTGGTCCCACCCGCGCCAGGACCCGCGAGCTCCTCCGTGTTCACGCGGGACTCGGCACCGACCAGGAGTCCGGAGGCGGCGCGGGCGGTGGGGAGGCGGCGCCGCCGGCCCCCGCCCCGCCCACTCCGGGGAGTTGGGGGCCGTCTGGCCCCTCGGCCGGGGTCGACGTGCCCCGATGCCCCGGTGCCCGCACGCCGTCTGGCGCGTGGGGCCCCGTTCCGACCAGGACCAGCCTCGGTCGGACGGCGTCCACGACGGCGACAGCCGGCGGCGGGCTACCGCCGCGGGTGTCCGAGGTGGACGTGGCGTGCGCCCGTTCGCGAGTGGACGCGACCGCCGGCGTCCCCCTCCCGCCCCACCTCATGCAGCCCCCAACCCAGCCGACGTCGTTGGTGAGGCGAGCCTAACCGAACACCACGGCCAGGTGGAGCGCGCTTCGCCCCAGCGGGCCCGTGGAGCAGGGCCGCTGGGGCGGTCGACCTCCGGTGGCGATCAGTTGGCCTTGTTGTAGGCCTCGAGCACCTCGGCGGGGATCCGGCCCCGGTCCGAGACCTCCATCCCCCGCTTCCGGGCCCACTCCCGGATCGCCTGGTTCTGCTCGCGGTCCGCAGTGGTGGTGCTTCCGTTGCTCCTGCCGGCGGGCGCCCGACCAGCGGAGCGACGACGACCACCGGAACGCCGGGCGCCCTGGACGTAGCTCGCCAGCGCGTCGCGGAGCTGCGAGGCATTGTTCGACGAGAGGTCGATCTGGTAAGCGACACCGTCGAGTGCGAAGTCAACGGTCTCCTCGGCCTCGCTGCCGTCGAGATCGTCGACCAAAGTGACGGTTACCTTCTGCGCCATAGTCCTCGTCCTTCCCCAAAAGCTCGCTCAAGGCTCAGGCCCGCCCTGGGCCAGCCCATGCCGGTTCCGGGACCAGTTCCCGACCGGTAGCGACGATCAAAATACCGGTCGCTGTTCCCACAATACTAACGCGTTTTCGGCAGGACGCACTCCGCCTAGCGAGTTCCGCTGGTTCATTCAGGGCGCACGAGCGGGAAGAGGATGGTCTCTCTGATGCCCAGTCCGGTCAAAGCCATCAACAGGCGGTCTATCCCCATTCCCGTGCCGCCGCTGGGGGGCATTCCGTACTCCAGTGACCGCAGGAAGTCTTCGTCCAACTGCATGGCCTCCTCGTCCCCGGCCGCCGCCAGCCTGGACTGTTCCCGCAGCCTTTCCCGTTCCACGACCGGGTCGACCAGTTCCGAGTAGCCGGTCGCCAGCTCGAAACCCCGCACATACAGGTCCCACTTCTCGGCGACCCCGGGCTTGTCCCGGTGCTGCCTGGTCAGCGGGGAGGTTTCCAGCGGGAAATCCCGGACAAAGGTCGGCTCGTGCAGCGCCGAGCCCACCAGGTGCTCCCACAGTTCCTCGACGAGCTTGCCGTGGCCGAGCTTCGCCCCGCCGCCGGCGAGGTCGAGCCCGTGGGAGGCCGCCAACGTCCGCAGTCGCTCGGCGGGGGTCTCCGGGGTGACCTCCTCCCCCACCGCCTCGGCGAGGGACTCGTACATCGTCAGCGAGGCCCACTCACCGGACAGGTCGTACTCGGAACCGTCGGCGAGCGTGACGACCTGGGTGCCGAAGACCCTGGTCGCCGCCTCCTGCACGAGCTCGCGGGTCAGGACGGCCATCGTGTCGTAGGTGCCGTAGGCCTCGTAGAACTCCAGCATGGCGAACTCGGGCGAATGCGAGGAGTCGCTGCCCTCGTTCCGGAAGTTGCGGTTGATCTCGAAAACCCGCTCGATTCCGCCGACCACGCACCGCTTCAGATACAACTCGGGGGCGATCCGCAGGAAAAGGTCGATGTCGAAGGCGTTCGAGTGGGTGAGGAACGGCCGGGCCGCGGCCCCGCCGTGGAGGGTCTGGAGCATGGGCGTCTCGACTTCGAGGTAGCCGCGCTCGTGAAAGGACTCGCGCAGGGAGCGCACGACGGCGGACCGGGTGCGCACGGTCTCCGCCGCCTGCCGGCGGACGATGAGATCCACGTAGCGCTGCCGCACCCGGGTTTCCTCGGCCAGGTCCTTGTGGGCCACCGGCAGCGGCCGCAAAGCCTTGGAGGCCATTCGCCATTCGTCCACCAGGACGGACAACTCGCCCCGGCGGGACGTGATGACCTCGCCGGAGACGAAAACGTGGTCGCCCAGGTCGACGTCGGCCTTCCAGGCCGACAAAGCCTCCTCCCCCACCTGCTTGAGGCTGACCATTGCCTGCAGTTCCGCGCCGTCACCAGCACGGAGCGTGGCGAAACACAGCTTTCCGGTGTTTCGGAGGAACATGACCCGGCCGGCGACCCCGACAATCCGCCCAGTCGAGGTATCCGGGGCGAGATCGGGATTCTCCGCGCGCACCTGCCCGAGGCCGTGCGTGACGGGGAGCGAGACCGGATACGGCTCAATACCGCTCGCAAGCATCCGCTCCCGCTTCTCGCGGCGCACGCGCATCTGCTCGGGAAGGGTGTCCTCGCTGGTCACAGTGTCATTGTCCGGCTGCCCGTTCACGGGGGAACAGACTACGTTCCTTCCCCCCAATACCCCCAACCGGATACCATCCTCGGAGTGGATCACGTTGCGGTCGGCTCAGCCGACGATCGACGCTCGGACGCCGCGCAGGCCGGTTCCTTCGGGCAGGTGGCCCAGGACTACGCCGAGCACCGACCCGGCTACCCGGACCTGGCGGTGCGCTGGGCCCTCGAGCCGGTCCTGTCCAGACCCCACGTCGCCGTGCTGGACCTCGCGGCGGGCACGGGAAAGGTGACCCGGTCCGTGCGCGGGCTCGCCGCCGAGACCGTCGCGGTCGAGCCGGACCCCCGGCTCCGCGCCGAGTTCACCCGGCGGGTGCCGGGCGTGCGCGTCCTCGACGGCAACGCCGAGGCCCTACCCCTGCCTGACGCCTCCGTCGACGCGGTCACGGTCGGCCAGGCCTTCCACTGGTTCGACGCGCCGAGGGCGCTGGACGAGATCGCCCGCGTCCTGCGGCCCGGCGGGGTGGTGGCGGCGCTCACCAACTACAACGACGACCGGCGGGAGTGGGTGGCGGGTCTCCAGCGCACCGGGATCCCCAGCCCGGGAATCAGCGAGGAGGACCCGGACTACGTCCCGGCGCACCCGAGGTTCGCGCCCGTGGAGACCGCCCGCTTCGAGCACGCCCACCGCCGCACGGCCGAGTCACTGGTCCAGATGATCTCCACCCACTCGTGGGTACTGGTCCAGGACCCGGACGAGCGAGAACGGATGCGGGCCGAACTCCGGTCCTACCTCGCCGGGAGGCCGGAGACCCGCGAGGGTGAGTTCGACCTCCCGCAGATCGCCGTCGTGAACCGGGCGGTCCGCCGCTGACGGGCGGCCGCCCGGCTGACGAGCGGGCAGCGGCTCAGTGCACGTTGCGTTCGTAGAACAGCCTGAGACCGACCAGGGTGAGGTCGGGGACGTGGTGGTCGATCGTCTCCGTCTCCCCCACGATGAGCGGCGCCAGTCCCCCCGTCGCGATAACGGTGACCGGTGTGTCCCCACCCGACCTGAGTTCACCCACGATGCGGCGCACCAGGCCGTCGACCTGGGCCGCGAAGCCGTAGAGGATGCCGGACTGAAGGCACTCGACGGTGTTCTTGCCGATCACCGCCCTCGGCCGGACGAGCTCCACCTTGCGGAGCTGCGCCGCGCGCGAGGCCAGCGCGTCCACCGAGATCTCCATCCCGGGCGCGAACACGCCGCCCAGGAACTCCCCCTTCTCGGAGATGACGTCGATGTTGGTCGAGGTTCCGAAATCGACGACCACGCAGGCGGTCCCGTACAGGTGGTGCGCGGCCAGGGTGTTCACCACCCGGTCACCGCCGACCTCCTTGGGGTTGTCCACGAGCAGCGGGACACCGGTCCGCGCCCCCGGCTGCACCAGCATCCGGGGCACCGACGAGTAGTACCGGCCCAACATCACCCGGAGTTCCCGGAGCACCGCGGGCACCGTGGACAACGCGGAGACGCCGGTGATGCGATCCGCGTGCTCGCCCAACAGCCCCCGCATCGTCAGCGCCAGCTCGTCGGCGGTCATCCTGGCGTCGGTACGCATCCGCCAGTCGCGCAGCAGCGTGGCGTCCGCCCCTCGGCCGGTGTACAGGCCGAGCACGATGTTGGTGTTACCGATGTCGATGGCAAGCAGCACCGGTTGCCCCTTCTCCCTCATCCACGGCTACGAGCGGTCTCGCTCAGCCCTCGGTCTGGAGCGGCGCGTCCGACCGCGCCGCGTCCGCGGTCTCCCCGGGCTGGTCCTCGGAGCCTCCCGCCACGACCGCCCCAGACCGCAACCCGTACCCCTCGGGCACTCCGGCGGGGTCGCCGTCCTGTCGCAGCACCCGGTTGTCGCCGTCGACGAAGAGGACCCTCGGCGGCCGGGTCCTCGCCTCCTCCTCGTCCATCACGCCGTAGGCGATCAGGATGACGATGTCGCCGACGTGCACCAGGTGCGCCGCGGCGCCGTTGATCCCCAGCACACCCGTGCCGCGCTCACCCGGGATGGCGTAGGTCTCCAGCCGTGCGCCGTTGGTGACGTCCACGATGGTCACCAGTTCACCCGGAAGCAGGTCCGCCGCCTCCATCAGATCCTCGTCGATGGTCACCGAACCCACGTAGTGCAGGTCGGCCTGGGTGACCGTCGCGCGGTGGATCTTGGACTTGAGCATCGTGCGGAACATGGAGGTGCCCTCTCTTTCCTGCGGTCGGCTCGGTTCAGCTGGCGAACGTCGTGCCCGAGGCGGTGTCGTCGGGCCGAGACAGCACGAGTGGTGCGTTGTCGATCAGTCGGACGTCACCGATCCGCGCGGCGACCAGCAGGCGGGCACTGCCCTCCTCGGGCGCCGGTTCCAGGTCCGGCCCGCGAAGCTCCAGGTAGTCCACGTCCAGCGCGGGTTCGGCCGCCAGCACCTCACGGGCGGTGGCCAGCGCGGTCGCCGCACCGGCGCCGGCGGTGTGCACGGCGGCGGTCAGCGCGGCGGAGAGGGCGACGGCCGCCGCGCGTTGGTCCTCCCGCAGGCGGGCGTTGCGGGACGACAGCGCCAGTCCCCTCGGTTCCCGTACGGTCGGAACGCCCACCACGGCCGTGTCCAGGTTGAGTTCGCGCGCCATCCGCCGCACCAACACCAGCTGCTGGTAGTCCTTCTCCCCGAAGAACGCCACGTCGGGCCGCACGATGTTGAACAGTTTCGCGACGACGGTGAGGACGCCCTCGAAGTGGCCGGCCCGGGCCGCGCCCTCCAGCTCGTCACCCAGCGGGCCGGGACGCACGCTCACCGAACGGCCGTGCGGGTACATCCGCTCGGCGGTCGGGGCGAACACCAGCTCGACGCCCTCGGACCGGCACACCTCCAGGTCCGACGCGAGGTCCCTCGGGTAGCGGTCGAAGTCCTCGCCGTCACCGAACTGCAACGGGTTGACGAAGACCGACACCACGGTGACGGAGTTGGGCACTCGACGGGCGTGGCGGATCAGCTCGCGGTGACCGGCGTGCAGGGCACCCATCGTGGGGACCAGCGTCACCCGCCGGCCGGCGGCACGCAGCGTCCTGGTGACCTTCGACAACGCCTCCACGTCGGTGTGGGTGGTCAGCTCACCGGGGCGGAACGGGCGGGCGGCGGGATCGGTCGTCATCGGTCCTCCTCGTCGAGTGACGTCCGCACGTCGTCCGCCACGTGGGGCGGCAGGAGACCGGCCCGCTCGGCGCGATCGGCGGTCCGCGCTGCCAACAGCCGGTAGGCGGGTTCGACCTGGGGCGCTGCCTCGGAGAGGACCTCCAGGTGCCGGCGGACGGTGCCGACGTCACCCCGCGACACCGGGCCGGTCAACGCGCGGTCCCCGTGCCGGAGGGCGTTGTCGAGAGCCGCTCCGAGCAGCGGCCCGAGGAGACGGCCGGACTCCCGCACCCCGCTGGACTCGAGGAGCTCCAGGCAGTCACCCACCAGCGTCATCAGGTGGTTGGCCCCGTGGGTGAGCGCCGCGTGGTAGAGGGGACGAGCCTCCTCTGGCACGCGAACGGGTTCGGCTCCGAGCTCCACGACGAGCGCCTCGCCCACGTGCCAGCCCATTCCGCCGGCCGTGCTGGTGCTCGGCTCGTCGGGTTCGCCGGCGGCGGCCGTCACCGCCACCGAACAGGTGGCGAGCCGTTGCAGGTCCTCGGGACGTCCGGTGAACGTCATGGCGGGGTGCAGCGCCACCGGGAGCACCCCGACCTCGGCGGCGGGACGCAGGACCGACACCCCCAGCGCGCCGGACGTGTGGGCCACGATCTGCCCCGGACGCAGCGACCCGGTCGCCACGAGACCGCGCACCAGCCCGGGGAGGACGTCGTCGGGAACGGCGAGCACCACGAGGTCGGAACGCCGAGCCACCTGGTCGGGTGGTAGCAGGGGAACATCGGGGAGCAGTTCCTCGGCCCGGCGGCGCGAGGCCGAGGAGACGGCCGAGGCACCGACGACGACGTGCCCGGCCTTGGCGAGGGCGGCGCCGAGCACGGCGCCGACGCGTCCCGCCGAGATGACTCCGGTCGCCAGCCTGGCTGGCCGACCTCCGAGGCTGGCATCCTCGCCAGCGGCCCCCGGGACCACAGCGCTCATCGTGCGCGACTCCTTCGTTGTGTTCCAGTCCCGACTCCCGTCGGGTACCGGACAGCCGCGAGGGTAGCCGCTGGGAGGAGCCCGGTCCTCGGTCGGGTGAGCAGCTTCACGCCGGCCCCGTGCGGCGCCGCTCCCCGCTCCCCGATCAACGCTCAACGCCGGGGGCGGGTCCCCCTCCGCCTCTCGGCGTGGGCGGCCCTGGTCGCGGCGCTGCGGACGAGGCCGTCTCGGACGGCCTCGGCGCGGGCGCCGAGCAGCACCCCGACCGCCTGCGCCTGCCGTCGCGCGGCGTTGGGCACCGGGAGCCCCTGGGCGACCCGGTGCCGGAGGAACGCGAGCTCGGTGACCGCGTGCTGGTACTCGCGGACCGCGCGGGCGGCCTCCGCGCCCGCCCGTTCCCGCACCGCCTTCCGCCACGCCTTCCGGCTGGGCAGGCTGGAGAGCAGGGTCACCTCGCCGGGGGCGATCCAGCCCTCCTCGGCGAAGCCGGGCAGTTGGGCGACGACGGTCCGTTGTTCCCGGCGTCGTTGCCACAGCACGAGCACCAGCGTCGCCACGAAGATCGGCACCATGACGACGAAGTAGGTGTCGACGAAGGTGGCGCCGCCGCCCAGCGTGGCCGCTCCGTTCCACACCGCGTGCAGCAGGACGGCCAGGACGTATCCCACGAGCAGCGCCGTCGTTCGCACCCACTTCTTCCTCGACCCGGCCGCGATACCGACCCCGATGCCCACCATGGCGCTGAACAGCGGGTGCGCGAAGGGGGTGAGGATGCCCCGCAGCACGAAGACGGCGACGATACCGCCGGTGAGGTCACCGAAACCGCCCTCGCGGAAGGCCAGGCCGAAGTAGTTGATGTTCTCGGTGAAGGCGAACCCGATGGCGGTGACACCGGAGTAGACGATGCCGTCCACGATCCCGTCGAACTCCACCCGGCGGCGGAGGAAGACCCCGACGACGAACAGGGCCTTGGCGGCCTCCTCGACCAGGGGCGCCGAGATCACGGCCGCGACGACGTCACCACCTCCCGTTCCGAGCAGGGACTCCCCGACGACCTCGGCGGTGTTGTTGATCAGCAGGGCGCACCCGGTGGCCCCGCACGCACCCCACACGAACGCGGCGAGCAGCAGTTTCGGCGGTTCCGGCTCCCACCGGTCGATCCACAGGAAGGCCGCCAGCACGGGGCCGACCGGGAGCAGGGCCAGCAGGGCACCGACGATCACCGGGACGAACCCGACCCTGGCGGTGGCGACGCCGAGCAGGGCGAGGCCGGACACGCCCAGCAGCACGAGCACGACGACCGGCCACAGCAGGACCCGACGTCGCTCCAGGCGCGCGCTGGTCAGGTGCCGAACCGGCGTCCGCTCGTCGATCGCCACGCCGCCCACCTCGCGCCAGGGCCGGCGGCGAGCGCCCGGCCGGTAGTCGAAGGACACGGCCTCCGGTCCTGGCCGTTCCCTTCCGAACCTTATTGGCGTTGGGCCGCTCGCGCCGCCGGGTTCCGCCCAGCCGAGGGCACCGCTGTCGGAGACTGTGCTGATGCTGGACTGGGAGCTGGCCTGGTCCCGTGCGCTCTACGGCCCGAACGGCTTCTTCGCGCGGGGCGAACGGCCCGATGGGCACTTCCGCACCTCCCCCCTGGTGGGGCCGGCCTTCGCCGAGGCCGTGGTGACCCTGCTCGACCGAGTGGACCACGCGCTGGGCCGGCCAGCCCGGGTGGACTTCGTCGACGTGGGGGCGGGTGGCGGCGAGCTCGCCGAGGAGGTTCGGGAACGGGCCCCGTCCAGGCTCGCGGACAGGGTGGTCGTCACCGCCGTCGACGTGGCCCCGTCGCCCGCGTGCCGGGTTCCGGGCGTGGTCTGGCGCTCCACGCCGCCGCGTCGGGTGGTCGGCCTGGTCGTGGCCAACGAGTGGCTGGACGCCGTTCCCTGCCCGGTGCTCGTGCGACGCGGCGGTCGGTGGCGCCGGGTCGGGGTGGATTCGGCGGGTCGGGAGGCGGTGCTCGACCCCGTGGACGCCGCCGTCCGGGCGTGGCTGGGGCGCTGGTGGCCGATAGGTCGGCGCGCGCGGGGCGGCGCGGAGCTCCGGGCGGAGGCGGGGACACCTCGGGACCGCGCGTGGACCTCGGTGGTGCGCGGGGTCCGGGCCGGGGTCGCGGTGGCCGTCGACTACCACCACCGGCTGGCCGACCGGCTCGCCGGTCGGGTGGATGCCGGAACCCTCGCCGGCTACCTGCGCGGACGGCGGGTGGCCCCGATCCCCGACGGTTCCCGCGATCTGACGGCCCACGTGGCGCTGGACGCGTGCGCGGCGGCCGTCCACGCCGGGGTCGGGGGGCCGCTGCGCACCACGTTGACCACCCAGCGGCGGGTGCTCGCCGACCTCGGTGTGGTCCGCGCGGCCCCGTCGCCGTCGCTGGCGGCCACCGACCCGTTCGGCTGGTTGGACGCCGCCGCGCGGAGCGGAGGCGTCGCGGAACTGACGTCTCCCGAGGGGCTCGGGGGCTTCGGCTGGTTGGTGCACGAGGTGGCCCTCCCCGTGCGGGTGCTGGCGTCCGGGGGCCGGAGCCCGGTCCACTGAGGCGCGCGCCCGGGCGAGGCTCCGGACCGCCGCGAGGGGCACCGGGCCGACCGGTGCGTCGAGGAGGGCCGGGGAGCCCTCGTCCGATGCCCCGAGCCACCTCGCGTCCCGGGTCCCCCTCCCGACCACCGGGAGGGCGGGCGGGGGTGGCGGTGCGAGCATGGGCGCGTGTCTGACCAGATGACAGTCGGCGTCGGCGCGGGAGCCGCCCACCTCGGGGTGGACCGCGTGGTGGACCTGGGTCCCCTCCACCCGGCGGCGCACGGTGCCTACCGGCTCCGGCTCGCGGTGTCGGGACCCGCCGACGACCCGGTGATCACCTCCGCCACCCCGCTCGTGGGGCACCTGCACCGGGGTGCCGAGAAGCTCTTCGAGGTCCGCGACTACCGGCAGATCCTCGCCCTGGCGAACCGGCACGACTGGCTCGCCGCCTTCTGCAACGAGATGGCGGTGGCGATGGCGGTGGAGCGGATGCTGGGCATGACGGTGCCCGACCGGGCGAGCTGGTTGCGCACCGCCTTCTGCGAGTTGAACCGGGCCCTCGCCCTGGTCGTGTTCCTCGCCCCGGTGGCCGAGGCGGGTGGCCGGGGACCTCGGCACGTAGCCGCCCGGGATGGACTGGTCAGGGCGCGGGAGTCCGTCCAGCGGGTCCTGGAGGAGGCGGCGGGCGGACGCATCCACTTCATGGCCAACCGCGTCGGCGGGCTCCGCGAGGACGTGCCGGCTGGGTGGCGGGACGGAGTCCGCGCCGCATTGGACGTGGTGGCGAGGGGGCTCGACGCCGCCAGGTCGGTGACGGTGTCCGACGGGGACTTCCGACACCGGCACCGCGGGCTCGGCGTCCTGACTACGGGTGCGGCCCTGCGGCTGGGTGTGACCGGCCCGGCGGGTCGGGCGGCCGGCGTCGACCTCGACCTGCGGCGGGACGATCCGGGACCGGCCCACGCCGAGCTGGGCGTCACCCCCCGGCTGGGGACGCGGGGCGATGCCCTGGACCGGGTGGAGTGCATGCTCGACGACGCGGACCAGGCACTGCGGCTGGTCCGCTCCTGCCTCGACCGGCTGCCACCCGGGCCGGTGAACCTGCGGCTGCCCAAGGCAGTCAAACCACCCGAGGGGTCGGTCTACGTGTGGACGGAGGCACCGCTGGGGGTCACCGGCGTCCACCTGGTGTCCCGGGGCGACCGGACCCCCTGGCGGCTGAAGTTGCGGACGCCGTCCTTCAACAACGTCCAGGCGCTCTCCCCGCTGCTGGTCGGCTGCCGGGTGGCCGACCTGCCGACCGTGCTCGCCTCCTTCGCGGTGGTCGTCGGGGACATCGACCGCTGAGCCGCCGTGGTCAGTTCCCGCGCCGACGGCGGCGGCGCGGTTTGTCCTCCCCGTAGGCGGCCAGCAGCTCGCTGACCGACCGGCCCGAGGCGTGCGCTCCCGCGTCCTCCGGCTCGGCGGGCGGTTCGCTCGCACTCTCCCTCGGTTCCGGGGTCGTCTCCTCGGCGACGTCGGGCTGCCAGGCGTCCACCGCCTCCCAGGCCGGGGTGTCCTCGACTGCCTCCGCCTCCGCCGCGGCGGCGACCGGCTGCGCCTTCGGGGGCGCCGGCGGCTGCGCCCGGCGCGGCCGCTGCGGGCGGGGGAGCTGCCGGGTGGCCTCCTCCCGCTGTTGCCGCTGTTGCCGCTGTTTGCCCTGCGGGGCACGCCGAGGGGCGGGGCGGGCCACCGTCTCCGGCTCCGCCGGCGGGCGCGGCGCTGGTCCCCGCCCTCCTGGTCGGCCGGGTGGGCGCGGCGGGCCACCGGCGGCGGACCGGGGGTCCTCCCCGGGCTCGAGTGGCCGGGCGGGATGGGGGACGCGGGTGGTAGCCGGATCCGGGCCGGCGGGTGGCTGACGCTGTTCGGCGGGGACGGGGGGTTCCCCTCGGGGGGAGCTGGGTGCCGGCTGGGGCCGACGCGGCCCGGGCGCTCCGCCCCGGGGGTGGTCCGGGTTCGGGGGCGGCGGGCCCTGGTCGTTCGGGTGTCCGGCGGGTGCCGGGCCGCCACGCGCCGGCCTGCCCGGCGCGGGAGGACGACCCGTCGGAGCACCCCCGATCACCTGGGTCCGGTCGGCGGGAGCGGGAGGCGGGTTCCCCTGGCGGGCCTCGGGATCGGGCTCGACCTCGGCGGCGTCATCGACCGTCCGCGCACCGACGGCCAGCGCGCGCACGGGAGGGTTCTCCTGCTCACCCGAGGAGATCACCCGCCCGCCCTGGTCGGACAGGGAACGCACCCTGGTGGACTCGGCGCGGAGCGCCACCCGTTCGACGAGGACGTCCCCGCCCAGCAGGGACTCCAGGCCGCGGCGCAGCGTCTCCAGCTCCCGCTGGAGACCGGCCAGCTGTTCCTGGGACTCCGCTCGCAGCTCGTCCTCGACCTGCCGGCGGGTCTCCGCTTCCAGGTCGAGTTCGTACTCACGACGCGCGGCTACCTCACGTTCCAGCTCCAGCTCGTAGACCCGCCGCAGTTCCTCGGACTGGTCCGCCCGCTCGGCAGCCTCCCGCCGGTACCGGGCGGCGGCGAAGGCACCGAACAGCGCGGCCCACAGTCCCGCGACGATGCCCAACCGCAGGAGGCGGGCGTCGTCGCTGAGCAGCAGCAGCACCGTGGCACCGAGGGCCAGCGCACAACCGCCGATCCAGAGAACGGGACCACGGCCGACACGGTTCCGCTCGTCATCCGAGCCAGAGAGGCCGCTCATAACGCCACACGGTACCGGTCGGTAATCGAACCGAGACCTGTGGCGGGGGGCCGCTCCCACGACCTCGGACGAGCGGGAGGACCCGCCGACGGGGGGTTCGTGCCGGCGGGAACGGGGGCAGCGTCCTGCCTCCGGCCGCACGGCGGTACGCGCCTAGTCGTCATGGTTGTTCCGGTCCTCGTCGGAGTCGGGGTCTTCCGGCGCTCGGCAGCAGTGCTCCAGCCAGAGGGCGGCCGCCGCGAGCAGTACCGCGCAGGCGACGCCGATCAGCGACGTCACCTGGTCCCCAGCCGCGGCGTCGAAGTCGCCCCGGTGCGGTGAGACGTACAGCAACACGGCCAACCACGCCCCGAGCATGATCACACCCAGCAGCGAGGACGCCTTCGCCAGGGCCACCGCACGCGCCGCGAACAGGGCGAGTTCCCGGGGAACGGCGCCTCGCCGGTCCCGCTCACGCACCCGGACGCGGATCGAGAAGCCCAGGACGGCCTCCACCGCACCGATGAGCACCAGGGTGGCACCGGCGAAGGTCGGCAGGCGGGGCAGCGACGAGTAGAAGAGGGTGAGCAGCAGGTAGACAACGAGCAGGCTGCCCAGTCCCACGGCCAGCAGGTCGCGGGCCCTGGTGAATCTCATCCGCCCGCCTCCTTCATCCTGGTCGTCGCACGGCCCCAGTCTCTCAACGCCCGGCCGCTCCGCGCAGATCCAGGTCCGAGCGGACCGCGACCCCCGCCCTGGACACGCTCCGCAGCAGTTCCCGCACGGGTCCGTGCCCGGGCAGGACCGCCTCCGGTTGGACGTCGAACCACGGCACCAGCACCGACGCCCGATCCGGGGTGCCGGGGTGGGGCAACACCAGCTCCGGGTCCTCCGACCGGACACCGTCGACGGTCACCACGTCCACGTCCAAGGTGCGCGGGCCCCACCGGACGGTGCGCTCCCGCCCAGCGGCCTCCTCCAGCTCCCGAGCCCGGTACAACCAGCCCCACGCGTCCACCCCGGCGTCGTCGACCACGACCACGGCGTTGAGGAAGTCCGGCTGGTCGGTCACTCCCCACGGGGCCGTCTCGTAGACGGGGGACACGGCGACCACGGCCGCGCCGAGCCCGGTCACCGCGGACCGGAGGTGCGCGAAGCGGTCGCCGAGGTTCGAGCCCAGCGAGAGCACCGCCCTGGTCACGAGGCTCCCCGGCCGCCGCGCCTCGACCTGCGGACGGTCACGGCGACGTCGTCGAACGGCACCGCGATCGGCGCCGAGGGCTTGTGGACGGTGGCTTCGACGGCGTGGACCCGCCGGTCGGCCATCACCTCGTCGGCGATCTGGGCGGCCACCCCCTCGATCAGGTTCCTCGGGGGGCCGCCGACGACGGCGACGATCCGCTCCGCCAGCGCGCCGTAGTCGAGCGTGTCGCGGAGATCATCGGTGGCCGCCGCGCCGGAGAGGTCCACCCACACGGTCAGGTCGACGACGAAGTCCTGCCCGTCGCGCCGCTCGTGCTCGAAGACCCCGTGGTGTCCCCGCGCCCGGACCCCCGTCACCCTGATGCGATCGGTCACCGCGCACCCCCGGCACGCCAGGCCCGCTCCACGGTGATGGCGTCGAGCGAACCGACGACGTCGTGCACCCGCACGCCCCACGCCCCGGCCGCGGCCGACAGGGCAGACACCGTCGCGGTGGCCACCTCGCGGCCGGCGGGGGGGCGGGGGGTCCCGTCCGGGTCGGCGAGCGCGGCTCCCAGGAACCGCTTCCGCGAGGCGCCCACCAGCACCGGGAACCCGAGTTCCAGCAGGGCGTCGAGCCGGTTGAGCAGTGCCCAGTTGTGCTCGGCGTTCTTGGCGAACCCCAGGCCCGGGTCGAGCACCAGGGACTCGGGGGCCACGCCGGCCGCCACGGCCTCGTCGACCCGGGTGAGGAGCTCGGCACGCACGTCGGAGACCACGTCCTCGTAGCGGGCCAGGCTGTTCATGCCCTTGCTGTGGCCCCGCCAGTGCATGAGGATCCAGGGGGCTCCCGCCTCGGCGACCACCCTGGCCATCCCGGGGTCGGCCAACCCACCGGAGACGTCGTTGACGACGGCCGCGCCGGCGGCGAGCGCGGCCTCGGCGACCGTCGCCCTGGACGTGTCGATGCTCAGGGTGACGCCCAGAGCCGCCAGTTCCCTGATCACCGGTACGACCCTGGCGATCTCCACGTCCGCGTCGACGCGGGACGACCCTGGCCTGGTGGACTCGCCGCCGATGTCGATGATGTCGGCTCCCTGGCGGTGCATCTCCACCCCGTGGTGGATCGCCTGCGCCTGGTCGAGGTAGCGGCCACCGTCGGAGAAGGAGTCAGGCGTCACGTTCAGCACGCCCATCACGGCACAGCGGCCCGGCATCGGCAGCACCCGTGGAACGTGGTGCGTCTCCTGTACTAACACGGCGGATCGCTCCTCAGCTCGATGTCCGACCTGCCGCCATTCTGGCCGTGCCCGCACGGTGCGCGCACCAGTGCGGAGCGTTGCCCTCCCCTCAGCCCGAGCGCATCAGGTTCAGCGCCTCGGCGCGGGACGAGGCCGAGGTCCTGAGCAGGCCCCGAACGGCCGAGGTCGTCGTCCTGGCCCCGGGCTTGCGCACCCCGCGAACGGTCATGCACAGGTGCTCCGCCTCGATCACCACGATCACGCCACGCGGGGCGAGCCGTCGGACGAGGGCGTCGGCGACCTGTGAGGTCAACCGTTCCTGGACCTGGGGGCGCCGCGAGTAGAGGTCGACGAGCCTGGCCAGCTTCGACAGGCCGGTCACCTGCCCCCGCTCGTTGGGGATGTACCCGACGTGGGCCACCCCGTGGAAGGGGAGCAGGTGGTGCTCGCAGTTGCTGAACATCGGGATGTCCCGGACGAGCACCAGTTCCTCGTGGCTCTCGTCGAACGTCTTGGACAACACCGTGTCCGGGTCGGTGTGCAACCCGGCGAACATCTCCCGGTAGGCCCGGGCCACCCGGGCCGGTGTCTCCACCAGGCCCTCGCGGTCCGGGTCCTCGCCACAGGCGATCAGCAGCTCGCGGATCGCCGCCTGGGCACGTGCCTGGTCGAACCGGCCGGGACCGGTCGTGGGGGCGACCAGGTCACCGTCCAGGTCCTCGAAGGTGCCGGTCACCGCTGCCCTCTCCGGAGGTCAGCGACCATCACCGTCCTCCTGGTCGTTCCTCGTCCCGCGCCGAGGGTCGTCGGGCTGCTCCTGCTGACCCGATCCCGCGCTGGGCCCCTGCTGCCCCGGCAACTCGTCACGGCTGAACCGCCGCGTGCCCTCGTCGCCGGTGTCCGGTGCCGTGCCGCCCTCGTCGGGCTTCTCGGCCCCGGAGGGTTCGCCGGCGGCGGGTTCCCGCGCCACCCCACCGCTCTCGCCCTCCGGAGAGGTGGACGGCTGCTGCTCCCAGTTCGGGTTCGTCCCGCGCTCCCAGGAGGGGGTCCACCCGGAGGACTGCGGCGTCCACGGCGAGGTCGCCGGCGTCCACCCGGGGGGCGCGCCGTAGTTCGGCGGGCCGGAGCGGCTACCACCGGCGGGTTTGGGGATGGGGCGTGTCGCCTGGTGGTTGGGGTGCACCGCCGGTTGCGGCGCGGCCTGGCCTCCCGGCCACGGCGCCTGCTGGGGTGGCGCCTGCTGCGTTGGCCCCTGGTCCGGCTGCCCCTCGGCCGGCTGGTCCGGCTGCTGCTGGCTCGGCTCCTCGACGGCGCCCGCGCCCTGCTCGGGAGCGGCCGGTCGCTCCGGAGCCGCTTCCACGGCCGGCACCGGGGGCCACGGCTCGCCGCGCTCCTTCGCCAACTCGGCCGGGCTCTTGATGGGCGGCTTGTCGGAGGGGGTGCGGTGACCGAAGTCGTTGAAGGCGGTGATCCTCGGCCGCTTCTCCACCCGGGAGAAGATGCGTTCCAGGTCACGCCGTTGCAGCGTTTCCTTCTCCAACAGCTCCAGCACGAGGTCGTCGAGCACGTCGCGGTAGGTGTTGAGAATCTCCCAGGCCTCGGTGTGCGCGGCCTCGATGAGCTTGCGCACCTCCTCGTCGATCTCGTGCGCGACCTCGAGGGAGTAGTTGGGCTGCGTTCCCATCGTGCGGCCGACGAAGGGGTCGCCCTCGTCCTTGCCGTACTTCACCGCGCCCAACCGGTGGCTCATGCCGTACTCGGTCACCATCGCCCTGGCGATCTTCGTCGCCTGGTCGATGTCGGAGGACGCACCCGTCGTGGGCTCGTGGAAGACCAACTCCTCGGCCGACCGCCCGCCCAGGGCGAACACCAGCCGCCCGATCATCTCCGACCGCGTCATGAGGTCCTTGTCGTCCTCGGGCACGACCAACGCGTGCCCTCCGGTTCGGCCTCGCGGCAGGATGGTCAGCTTGTAGACGGGTTCCAGGTCGGGCATCGCCCACGCGGCGAGCGCGTGCCCGCCCTCGTGGTAGGCGACGATCTTGCGTTCCTTGTCGGAGACGACGCGGCTGCGGCGGGCGGGCCCGCCGATGACGCGGTCGACGGACTCCTCCAACGCGGCGGAGGTGATCAACTGCCCCTGCTGCCGGGCGGTGAGCAGGGCGGCCTCGTTGATGACGTTGGCCAGGTCCGCGCCGGACATGCCGACGGTCCGCTTGGCCAGGGATTCGAGGTCGGCGTCCTGCGCCAGCGGCTTCCCCTTGGAATGCACCCGGAGGATCGCCTTCCGCCCCGCCAGGTCGGGGGCGGCCACCGGGATCTGCCGGTCGAAACGACCGGGGCGCAGCAGCGCGGGGTCCAGGATGTCGGGACGGTTGGTGGCGGCGATCAGGATGATGCCGCCCCGGGAGTCGAAGCCGTCCATCTCGACGAGCAGCTGGTTCAGCGTCTGCTCCCGCTCGTCGTGCCCGCCACCGAGCCCGGCGCCGCGCTGGCGGCCGACCGCGTCGATCTCGTCGACGAAGATGATGCAGGGTGCGTTCTGCTTGGCCTGCTCGAACAGGTCACGCACCCGGGACGCCCCGACGCCGACGAACATCTCGACGAAGTCGGATCCGGAGATCGAGTAGAAGGGAACACCGGCCTCACCGGCGACCGCCCTGGCCAGCAGCGTCTTCCCGGTTCCCGGCGGTCCGTAGAGCAGGACGCCCTTCGGGATCTTCGCTCCCAGCGCCTGGTAGCGGCCGGGCGACTGGAGGAAGTCCTTGATCTCGTAGAGCTCCTCCACGGCCTCCTGCGCACCGGCGACGTCGGAGAAGGTCGTCTTGGGCATGTCCTTGTTCAGCTGCTTGGCCTTGGACTTGCCGAAGTTCAGGACGCGGTTGCCGCCACCCTGGGCGTTGTTCATCATCCACAGCAGCAGGAGGAGCAGCAGGACCAGCGGGACCATGTAGATCAGCAGCTGGGTGAACAGGCTGTCCTGGTTGACGGTGGTGTCCCACTCGTCGATGCCCGAGGCGCCCCGCAGCGCGTCGACGATCTGCTCGGTGCCACCCGCCGGGTACTGCGTGATGATCTGCTCGTTGCCCTCGACCGGGGAGTTCAGGGTGAGTCGGAGCCGCTGCTCCTTGTCCTCCACCTGGGCGGTCCGGACGTTGCCGTTGGCGATCTGCTCAAGCGCCTGCGACGTCGGCACCTCGTGGTAGCCACGGGTGTCGTCCGACAGGACGTTGTACCCCACGATCAACAGCAGGATCAGCAGGATCCAGATGAATGGGTTGCGGAGCAGGCGCTTACGGTCCATTCGGCTACGGCCGTCTTCCGGCCTCGACCCTCCCTGGCGTGCGTGTCGGGCGGAACTTGGGCGCCGCCCGGGCAATGGCTCCCCGTTCGGACCAGCGTACCGCCCACGGCGGCCTCCACCCCCGGAGTGGTACCACCCGGCCCGAGCGGCGGTCCGTACGTACAGGCACCGGCTGGCCGGCACCGCCGTGCTGTCCTCGCACGGCGCCTGACGTGGGGTCCAACGGAACGCCCCTCGGGAAAGTTCCCCCCTGGAGGGGAACCACCCCGCATCTCGCGGTGAGGCGGGTCACCTCACCCGGGGTGGTCGCCTACCGCCGAACGGGCCGTCCTGCCGGTCAGCTGGAGTACACCCTCGGCTCCAACGAACCGATGTAGGGCAGGTCGCGGTAACGCTCCGCGTAGTCGAGGCCGTAGCCGACCACGAACTCGTTGGGGATGTCGAAGCCCACGTAGCGCACCGGCAGGTCCACCTGCACGGCGTCGGGCTTGCGGAGCAGGGTGCAGACCTCGATGGACGCCGGGCCCCGCGTGCTCAGGTTCTTGAGCAGCCAGGACAGGGTGAGCCCCGAGTCGATGATGTCCTCGACGATGACCACGTCCCGGCCGGCGATGTCCCGGTCGAGGTCCTTGAGGATGCGCACCACTCCCGAGGAGGAGGTGGAGGAGCCGTAGGAGCTGACCGCCATGAACTCCAGCTGGGTGGGCACCGGCAGGGCCCTGGCCAGGTCGGTCATGAACATGACGGCGCCCTTGAGCACGCCGACGAGGAGCAGGTCGGTCGATCTCGACCCGGCCGGGTAGTCCTCGGCCAGCCGACCGGCCAGCTCGGTGACCTTGTCCTTGATCTGCTCTTCAGAGACGAGTACCGATGCGATGTCGCCGTCGTACACGGAGGGCATCCCCTTGGGAATCAGGTCCAGTCGTGGGTGGTCGCCAGGCCGCGTCGCCGAGGCTCACCCCGCCGGGCGACCGACCTGAAGCCTGCCATGCGCGCGCTCGACGACCAACCCTCCCGGTAGCCACACCCCGCCCTGCCCGCGCCAGCGCCCGACAAGATCATCTACAGCGCGCAGGTGCAGGTCAGTGAGCTCACGAGCCCCGTGGGAGATCAGCCACCCGCGCAGCACCCTGCGCCGCACCGCGACCGGCGCGCCCTCGACGGCCCGGACCTCCAGCGCACCGTGTCCTTGGTCACTCCCGGCTCGGGAGAGCACTTCGTCGGCCCACTGGTCAAGCGCGGCCCCGTCCTCCCTGAGCTGCGCGGACGTCCTGCACAGTGCCTCGGCGACACCCCCCTGGAGCACCTCCTCCAAGAGGGGGAGCACCTCACGGCGGAGCCGCACCCTGGTGAACCTCGGGTCGCTGTTGTGCGGGTCGGTCCAGGGTTCCAGTCCGAGCTCGCGGCACGCCCGCGCGGTCACGGCGCGGGAGCAGCCCAGCAACGGGCGCCCCCAGGGCGGGTCGAGGGCGCGCATACCCGAGATCGACCGGGGACCGGAGCCGCGCCCCAGCCCGAGGAGGACGGTTTCCGCCTGATCGTCGAGGGTGTGGCCGAGGAGGACGAGCTGGCGTGGATCACGCAGCGCCCCCCGCAGGGCCTGGTACCGGGCACGGCGGGCAGCGGCCTCGACCCCTCCTCCCCCGGCCACCTCCGGTCGGAGGACGAGGGTCTCGTCCACGCCGAGGCCGACCAGCTGTTCGGCCGCCCGTTCGGCCACCTCGCGCGAACCGGGCTGGAGGCCGTGGTCCACGACGACGCCCCGCACCACCAGGCCGCGACGATGCCCCTCGTACACGGCCGCGGCCGCCAGGGCCAGGGAGTCGGCGCCACCCGAGCAGGCCACGTCGAGGCAGCCTGGTTCGAGGTGCCCCCCACTCGTCGCGGTGTCCAGCAGGGCCCGGACCGCGACCCGCGTGCGGGACACGGCGGGGGTTCGGTCACTCATCGTTCACGTCACGACGCCGTCGCCGCGTGGCCGTTCAGCCGTGCACGCGACGGAGCCAGGCCGCCGGCTCGGAGATCTCGGCGCGGGTCGGCAGGGTCTCCGGTGAGGTCCAGACCGCGTTGAACCCGTCCATGCCGGCCCGCCGGACGACGTGCCTGGTGAAGGCGGCTCCCTCGGCGTACTGGCGCACCTTGGCATCCACTCCCAGCAGGACCCGCAGGGCACGGTCGAGCAGTCCGCCGCCTCGCCGGCGCACCGTGAACCGCGCCCGGATGCGCCGCACGGAGGGCACCACCCTGGGTCCGACGGCGTCCATGACGTGGTCGGCGTGCCCTTCGAGGAGGGTGCCCAGGGCCAGCAGCCGGTCCAGGTGGGCGCGCTGGGCCGGTGACTGGAGCAGCTCGACGAGGGCGGGCGGCTCGCCGCCGTCGGACGACCGCCGGTTGCGGAGAGCCCGCACCAGCTCGGGTAGCCGGTCAAGCGCTCCGACGACGGTCTCGTCCATCGACCCGAGCAGGGTTCCCACCTCGGTGGCGAAGTGGTCGCGCAGCCACGGGACGGCGGTGAACTGCAGCCGGTGCGTCGCCTCGTGCAGGCACACCCACATCTGGAAGTCGGCCGGCGGCACCCGCAGCGCACGTTGGACCCCGACGATGTTGGGCGCGATGAGCAGGAGCCGCCCCTGCCCGTCGTCGCCGCCGAACGGGTCGTACTGGCCCAACACCCGCCCACCGAGGTAGGCGAGCACCGCTCCGGCCTGGACGCCGGCCGCCTTCGAGGCCAGCGCGGCGATCAACCCCGCGTTACGCCGAGCGGGCATGGCCCGGTCGACCAGGGCCGCCATGCCCTCCACCGCGGAGGACGCCCACCCCGGGCGGTCGAGCACCAGCCCCTCCCGCAGGGGGAGGTCGTGCCCGAGCCCGGTGAGCTCCCTGACGTGGCCCTCCGCCTCCCCGCTCAGTTCGCGGAGCCCCGAAACGGCGCGGAGTGCGTCCTCCATCGGCACCTGCGGCCCTCGGCCGACGAGGCGTACCGCGGTGGACCTGGCGACGTCCCAGGCGATGGGGCCCGTCCGGTCGACCCGCGCGGGCACGGTTGCCACTGACTTGGCGTCCACACCCCAGACGCTACCGGAGGGCACCCCGGGCAGGTGACCGCGAGCGGTGCCGGGGCCCTCACCGACCGTGCGCCCCCTTCCCGGCCCCGCCCGCCCCGTTCAGCGACAGCCGCAGGTGCGGATGGCCGCGGCCATCTCGTCGAGGGCGGCCCTCGCCTCCAGGGTGTTCGCCCCGTCTGACATCAGCGCGAAGACGAGGAGCTTGCCCTCGACGTCGGTGACGATGCCCGCCAACGTGCTCACCCCGGTCAGGGTGCCCGTCTTGGCCTGCACCCAGCCGCGGCCCTCCCGCGCGTTGTCGATGTACCTGCCACCCAGGGTTCCGCTGGCACCCGCGACGGGCAGGCCGGGCAACATCGGGCGCAGCATCATGGCGACCTCGTCCGGGCGGTCCGGCCCGACGGCCTCGGCGAGCAGCTCGGCCAGCACGGCCGGGGAGATGTCGTTCTCGGTGGACATCCCGCTCGCGTCGGAGAGGGCGACCGTGGAGACGTCGAGCCCGTGCTCGGCGAGGACCTCCAGGATGGCGGTGGTGGCTCCGGCGAAGCTCGGTTCGTGCCCGGTGGCGATGGCGAGTTCCCTGGCGAGGGTTTCGGCGAGGGTGTTGTCGGAGGTCAACACCATCGACTCGACCATCCGCTCGATGCTGGGTGAGGAGACCTCGCCGAGAACGGTCGCTCCCTCTCCCGCCACCGGCTCCCGACTGACCGCCACCGCGTCGGGAGGCACGCCCAGCCGCTCACCGAGCGCCCGCCCGACGGCGAGCGCCGGCTCCGAGGAACGCGGGGTGGTCGCGAGGAGGGGGTCCTGCCGGTCGACGTCGAGCATCACCGGCTCGACGGGCGCGATGTGCCCGCCCGGGACGTCCGACTCGCCCACGCCCGGGGCGAGCCGCTCACCGGTGTACCGGCTCGCGTCCACCACGATGCGTTCGACCGGCTCCGACGTGGCCGCCTGGACCTGCTCCACGAGGTCGTCCAGCCGGGCGGCGTCGGGGTAGTTGTAGGTCGGTGTGTCACGGGGGAGGACCGACAGCGTCGGATCGCCGCCGCCGACCAGCACCAGGGTCCCCGGCTCCTCCCCCTGGACGACCCGCGTCTCCAGAGTGGTGTCGTGCTCGACGGTGAGCAGGATCGCCGCCGCGGTGAGCAGCTTCGTGGTGGACGCCGGTGTGCGTGGGACGGCCTCGTCGAGAGCCCACAGGGTCTCACCGCTGGCGGGGTCGAGGACGACCCCGCTCAGGTTGCCCAACGCCGGGGATGCGCCGACCTGGTCGAGCCGCGCCGTCAGCCCCTCCGCGGAGGGGCCGCTCGCGCCCAGGTCGAGCGCGCGCAGCACCGGATCCGGCTCCACCGCCGGGGGGGCGGGTGGGCCGGGGGCCACCTCGGGCCCACGCAGACCGAGGAACCGTCCGACCGGCTCGACCGTGAACGCCGTCACCGTGCCGACCGCGACCACGAGGGCCAGGGCTCCGATGGCCAGCAGGCGGCCTCGCCCCTTCGGCGCCGGCCTCTCCTCCTCGTCCTCCGGGGGCTCCGTCGGCGGACCTCCCGGAGGGGGCTCCCCCCGGACTCCTCCGCCCGCTCCACGCCCTCGGGGGCCGTGGCGACCGGGGCCTGGGGGGTATCCCCGGTCTCCTCGCTCGAGGACGAGGCCGCCGACGGGCCGGGGTCGGGCCGCATGAACGTGGTGCCGCCCCGGCCGGTGGCGGCGTCGCCGTCGGGCGCGGCGGTGGGCCGGCCGAGGGGGTCTGGTCCCCCGGGGGTGGGGAGGCCGTGGGCTGGCGTGGGCACCCGGGTGCGCACCGTCGGCAGCGCGTCCGGGTTGGCCGGGGTGGGCGGAGCCGTGGACGTGGGTGGCGGGCCCGGCCGGTGCGACGCCGGCATCCCGGCGGGCGGGGTCCCCGGGTGCCTCGGGGCGCCGCCGGGCGGGCCTGGCGGCGGTCCGGCCGGGCGCGCCCCGACCCCGCGCGGCCCGGACGGCCCGGCGGGGCGGGCCGGCCGGCCCAGCGGGCGTGGGGCCGGGTTCGGCCCGCGATCGGAGGGCGGGCGCGCGGGGGGCGGCGGCGTGGGGAGCGCGGCCGTCGGCCGGTCACCGGCAGGCGGACCGTCCAACGGCAGCGAGCCGGAGAGCGAGGTCGCGGCCGGCCCCGCGCCGGCGGCACCCGCCGGACGCGCGGGTGGCCCCCTGGGCGCCCGCCAGGCCCGGGGTGCTGCTCCCCCGCCGCGTCGCGCTCGTTCACGGGCAGCACACCGCGCATGGGCGGTTGCCCCGGCTGGGGCTGCCCGCCGGGTGGAGTACGCGGTGGAGCGCCGGGGGGAGGCGGTTGCCCGGGGGGACCGGACTGTGAGGATGGCCACGGAACCTGGCCCTCCAACCGTGGTGAGGCCGACACAGGCTGCTGTTCCGCTGGGCCACGGGGTACGGTGCCGTCCGGAAAGCGGTCCCGTGAGCGGTCCTGCGCACCGTCGGTCCGGCCTGTCGGCCGGTCGTCCGGTGGCCTGGGCGCACCCACCGGTGGTTGTCCGGTTCCGGACACTCGGAGCTCCTTGGCAGTCATTCGGGCAACACGGGACTGGAGTGACATCCGCGACGGCGGCTCGGACGCGGCTTCGACGAAGTTCGCGCTCCAGACTAGGACGCGGGCACCAGCAGGACGCACGGTGCGGTCGGCGCGCCGCACCCACACAGAACAAGCGAGGATCCGAGTGGAGTTCGACGTCACGATCGAGATTCCCAAGGGGGAGCGGAACAAGTACGAGATGGACCACGAGACGGGTCGGATCCGTCTCGACCGGACCTTGTTCACCGCGACCCAGTACCCGGCCGACTACGGCTTCGTGGACAACACGCTGGGTGAGGACGGCGACCCGCTCGACGCGATGGTGCTGGTGCAGGAACCGACCTTCCCCGGCTGCCTGATCCGGTCCCGTGCCATCGGGATGTTCCGGATGCGGGACGAGAAGGGCGGCGACGACAAGGTCCTGTGCGTCCCCGCCGACGACCCCCGTTCCGAGCACCTGCGGGACATCCACCACCTCGCCGAGTTCTACAAGCTGGAGATCCAGCACTTCTTCACCGTCTACAAGGAGTTGGAGCCGGGGAAGAGCGTCGAGGGCGCCATGTGGGTCGGCCGGGCCGAGGCCGAGGCCGAGATCAAGCGGTCCTACGAGCGGCTGAGGACCTCGGACCACTGAGCGGGTCCGCGCCCACCGCCAGGTGGGGTTGAGGCAGGGTGGTCACCGGCCCGCCGGGCCCGCGCCACCCTGCCTCCGAACACGATCAGACCTGGCTGGTCGTCGAAGGTTCCGCCCCCCGAGCGGTTCCCTCCTCCGACCGAGCGCTCGGTTCCGGCGCACCCTCGGCCTGGGCCGCCGCGCGCTCCGCCGCGAGCTGCTCGAGGTTCGAACGGTCGGACAGGTGCACGTCCCGGAGGAACCAGGACAGGGCGAAGGCCAAGGCCACCACGCCAAGTCCGATCAGGAAGACCGTGCCGACCGCGCTCGCGAATCCCTCCAACACCGGCCGCGCCAACCTCGGGTCCAGCCCGTTCAGGAACGAGGTGTCGTTCAGGTCGAGGCCAGCGGACCCGCCGCCAGCTCCTTCCAGCGACGCCAGGAACCGCTCGTTCGCGGGGTCCGCCTGTACGGCGGGGTCGGTCAGGGCGCGCTGGAACTCGGGTGTCCGCGCGGCCGACTCGAAAGCGGACGTGATCCGGTCCCCCACGACGGAGAACAGGACGGAGAGGAACACCGCGACTCCGACGGTCCCCCCGTTCTGGCGGAAGAAGTTCGCCGAGGCCGTCGCCGCCCCGGAGTCCCTCGGCGGGGCGTCGTTCTGCACGTAGAGGGTCAGCGTCTGCATGCACTGGCCGAGCCCGCCGCCGAGGACGACCATGACCAGACCGATCTGCCAGAGCGGCGTGTCCACCGTCACCTGCGAGAACAACAGGTACGACAGGGTGAGCAGCCCGGTACCGAGGATCGGGAAGACCTTCAGCCGTCCGGTCCTGGCGATGAGTTGGCCGACGACCCCGGTCGCGACCATGATCCCGAAGGTGGTGGGCAACATCATGAGCCCGGCCTCGGTCGGGCTGAGCCCCTTCACGATCTGGAGGTAGAGCGGGACCGACATCATCCCGCCGAACATCCCGAGGCCGACCACGAAGTTGAGCACGTTGGCGAGCCGGAACGTCCCGGATCGGAAGAGCCGAGGGGGCAGCAGCGCCTCGTCCCCCATCCGCCGCTCCACCAGCACGAAGGCCACCAGCCCGACGGTGCCGACCGCGAACATCAGCAGCGACAGCGGTGAGCTCCAGCCCCACTCCCTGCCCTGTTCCGCCACCGTCAGCAGGGGGACGAGGCCCACGACGAGCGCGGCCGCTCCCCAGTAGTCCACGCGGTGCCGCACCGGGTGGTGCGGGATGTTGAGCACCTTGGCGACGATGAGGAAGGCGACCACGCCCACGGGCACGTTCACGAGGAAGACCCAGCGCCAGCCGGCCACCCCGGCCAGGTCGTCCAGATCGGCGAAGAATCCCCCGAGCACCGGCCCCAGCACGCTCGACACGCCGAAGACGGCCATGAAGTAGCCCTGGTACCGGCCCCGCTGCCGGGGGCTGACGATGTCCGCGACGATGGTGAGCGCCAGCGACATCAGCCCGCCGGCGCCGAGGCCCTGGACCGCGCGGAAGGCCGCGAGCTGGTAGATGGAGGCCGCGACGCCGCACAGGGCCGAGCCGACGACGAAGACCGTGATGGCCGTCAGGTACATCGGCTTCCGGCCGTAGATGTCGGACAGCTTGCCGTAGAGCGGCGTCGAGATCGTCGCGGTGATCAGGTAGGCGGTGGTCGCCCAGGCCTGCGCGGTCTGCCCGTGCAGTTCGTCGGCGATGACCCGCATCGCCGAGGAGACGATCGTCTGGTCGAGCGCGGAGAGGAACATGCCGGCGAGCAGGCCGCTGATGATGGTGAGTACCTGCCGGTGGGTCAGTCCCCCGTCGGCGCGGGGACCGGTGTCCCGTGCCGCCATGCTGTTGCTCATTCACTTCCCCTGAGTGGACCGGCCCGCTCGTCGGCGAGCTCGGTGGTACGAGTTGGTAATCGTTCGGCACGGGCCGTGTTCGGCCTGGCGGGCTGGGGGGTCAGCGCCTCGCCGTCCGCCACGCCCCCGCCGTCGAGGACACGGCCGTGGAGTCGGCGTCGGGATCGGCACCGCTCCTGGAGCGGACCGTCGCCGTTCCCCCGAACGGCGAGCGGGCGCGCTCGGCGATCGGCCGGCCCCGGTGCACCGCGCGGCGGCCCCTCCCGCACGTGCGCGGCGACCCGTCGGCTCACCGTGGACGGCTCCGTCCGGAGCGCGGCGGCGAGCTCACCGGAACGGCGGGGGCGGGCGTGGAAGTGGGAAAACGGGGTGAGGCCCGCTGGCCCCGCCGCACCGCCGCGACCGCGTCGGTCTCCTCGTCCGGTTCCCGCATCGCCAACCCCTGTTTGCCCGCATCACACAACTAGTTGCACGAAGCAAGCTTCCGCCGATCAGGGACGGCCGGCAACCGATTTGGCTATGAGCCGACTCTCAGCTGCTCCAGGTGACCGACCGGGCACCCCGCGCCATCGCGGTGCTCGCGGCCCCACCGCTTCGACGGCGCGGATCGCGCGTCGTGGGCAGGCGCGTCGTGGGCAGGCGCGTCGTGGGCAGGCGCGTCGGCTGGCCCTGGCGCGTTTCCCGTCCCAAGGGCGCGGCATCAGCCCAGGGCACGTCCGGGCCGACCAGGCGCCCGGGTATCGGGGGCCGGGGCCGGGGCCGGGGGCCGGGGGCGGACGATGGCTCAGCGGGGTGACCCGCGGCGAGCGGTGGCCGAGCCGCCATCACGACCGTCGACCGCCGCTCCGCCCTCCTGGCCCTGACTGGCGGCAGGTCCGGGCCGAGGGGGATCGGGATCAGGAGATGACCG
The DNA here is from genome assembly GCF_000429185.2 of Actinoalloteichus caeruleus DSM 43889. GTDB lineage: Bacteria > Actinomycetota > Actinomycetes > Mycobacteriales > Pseudonocardiaceae > Actinoalloteichus_B > Actinoalloteichus_B caeruleus. The sequence continues at coordinate 3,799,724 of NZ_AUBJ02000001.1, forward strand.
AGCGAACCCAGTCCCGGTACACCGTCACCTCGGTGAACACGAGCCCGCCAACTCCGCAGACCGGGTCGCCGCCCCGGGAGTCGAGGCCGGCCAGCCGCCAGGCCCCACCCTCCCTGACCACCGCCGGGCCGCCGGAGTCCCCGTAGCAGGAAGTGGCATCCCTGCTCACCCGCAGGCAGAGCTCGGTGGCGGCGTCCACTCCGGCGGCACGACAGCCGGCGGCCGCCGCCACGGGAACATCGAGCTGCCGCAGCAGCTCCGGGTACTCCCAGGAACACTCGAAGGTGCCGCAGGTCTTGCCCCAGCCCAGTATCCGAACCGTCGCTCCCTCGGGAGGTCGCCGCGCGGCGAGCGGCAGCGTCGGCGCCGGCACCGGCCGGGCCAACCGGAACAGCGCGATGTCCCCGGTGTGCCCGTTCCAGTGCGGATGGGTCACCATCTCGACGACCCGCTCGTAGCTGCCGCCCTCGGACCGGTGGTTCGTCCCGACCCTGGCCGTGTAGGCGGTGAGCTCGCCCTGGACGCAGTGCGCCGTGGTCAGCACCCACTCCGGGTCCACGAGCGCTCCGGCGCACCAGTGGTCCTTGCCCTCGGTCGGACGCTGGATCGAGACCACGAAGTGGTAGTCCTCGTCGCCCCCGACCCCTCCCACGATGCGCGCGGCGGGCTCCGCCGAGGTGGCCTCCTCGGCGGCGGCGACCTCCCTCCTCGGCTCGGCGGGCGAGACGGCGGTGGTGGACAGCGCGGCCACGACGGCCGCCAGGAAGAGTGCGCGCACGGGCCACGTCCTTCGGCGAGGGGCAACGGGGACGATCGTCGCCCGACACGCCCTCCATCGGCGCGCTCACGCGGCCCGTGTACCCCCTGAAGAGTGACTACCGGTCCACCGCTCGCCCCGGCTCCCGACCTCGGTCGGCACCGTCCTCGGCCGGGCCTCGAGCGCCGGCGCGCCTCCTCACCCGAGGGATCAGGCGGCCGACCTCCGTCCGAACTCCCGCTCCCCCTCCACCTCGACGTCCGACGCCCCTCCTCGCGGGGACACCGCACCCCGCCGGAAGGCGCGTAACTCCCAGCGCACCCGGTCCACGACGCGACGACGTCGTCGTGACCGGCGCACGTACCGCGCCAGCGGACAGACCAGCGTCAGCACCCACCAACTCACCATGATCCCGATCACAGTGCCACTCATCATGGACATGATCAGCACCTCCTCCGTTGGCCGAGAGCACGTGCCCCCGGAGGGATGACGTCCCAGCCGTGATCTTCACTCGAACGGATCAACACGGTCGTTCCGAGCCTCCGCTCCCACCGGGGTCACGTCACCAGGCACGGCGCGTGCCGGGACGCCGGGCCGCACCCCGGTGGTGGGCCGACGGGACGCCGACCGCTGACCGCCCCGAACGGCCGCGGGCGATGCACCCGGTCAGGGGATCTACCCGGAGCACACCTCCTGGTTGACTGGAGGCGCGGCCGATCACCGAGCACGCCAACACTCCACGGAGGAGTCGGCATGACCTCAGGCGCGTCCGACCGGGTAGGGCACCTCCTGCGTTCGTTCGAGGAACGCGCACGGCAGGTCACGGAACTCGGCCAACGGTTGAGCGGGGTTCGAGGAGTCGCCACCAGTTCCGGTGGGGTGGTGACGGCGACCGTCACGCCCTCCGGAGCACTCGTCGACCTCCGGCTCTCCCCGGCCGCCACCGACCGGAGCCACGTGGCGCTGCGACAGGAGATCCTGGAGACGGTGCGGGCGGCGACACGCGATGCCGCCGAGCGCCTGGAGGAGATGGTCGGTCCCGTGCTCGGCGAGGACGCCCAGCGCATCCGGGACGCGGTGTCCTCCGCCGGTGACTTCCCGGTCCCCCGTCCGGACGAGGACCCCCCGTCCGCACCCCGGGGTGACCCCGGCGGTGGTCCGTCCGACGAACCGCCCGAGACCTTCCTGCGGTAGGAGGCGACGTGACCGGGTTCGACGTCGATCCGGAGGCGCTGCTGGCCCACGGGGCCGGCAGTGAGCGACTCGCGGACAAGTTCGAGGAGCTGGGTGCGCTACTCGACCGCGCCAGGGTGGACGACCAGTGCTTCGGCCCGATCGGGGACGCGCTGCACCTCAGCGGCGGATACCACTCCGCGCTGGAGGAGTGCGAGGCGCTCGCCACCCAGGCCGCCGGTTTCCTGCGGACCGGGGCCGAGATGACCAGGGAGAGCGCCGCCACCTACCTCGGCGTCGACGACGGCCTGGCCCGCGCGCTGGAGTCGATCGGGGACACCCTGCGCGGAGGTGGGCGGTGACCGGCCCACCCAGCTTCGAGGAACTGAACGAGAACGCGGACCAGCGCGGCTGGTTCGGCCAGGCCGCGGCCCGGGGCAGCTCCTGGTCCGGGGCCTACCAGGACCTCCAGGACGCGACCACACCGCCCGAGATCACCGCCGCGACCATCACGGGACGCCTGGAACTGTTGGAGGCAATCCGGTCACCGGGACAGGCCCTGGTCGGCAACGGGCTCGGCTTCCTGGTGTCCATCGTGCTCAGCCCCCTGGTGGAGATCGCCGAGTGGGCCATCGGCGACCCGGAGCAGATGCGGGCCACTGGGGAGGGCTGGGAACAGGTCGCCCGCTGGCTGGACGAGGTCTCGGAGGCCGAGGGTCGACGAGCCGAGGCCACGGAGGACTCGTGGCGGGGTGAGGCCGGAGACGCCTTCCGCTCGCGGTTCGCGGAATTCGCGGAGGGCGTCGCCGCCCTCGCCGCCGACATCCGCGACCTGCGGCAGGTCCTGGACCTGGTCGCCGACCTGTTCGACGCCTTCGTCGAGTTCACCATCCAGCTCATCACCGAACTGGTCATCGGGCTGATCGTCTCCTGGTTGGCCGCGCTCGCGGCGGCCTGGATCACCGCCGGAGCCTCGGTCGCCGCCGCGAACGTGACCACCACCATCCAGGTCGGGAGCACCGGGATCCGGCTCACCATGAGGGTCACCAGGCTGCAACAGCGGATCGGGCAGCTGGTGCGCAGGCTGGAGGCGCTGCTCACTCGACTGCGGGGCCCCTTCCGGGACCTCGTCAACCAGGCGGGGTCGCTGCGAAGCGGCAACGCCGCGCAGCGGTTCGCGATGCGGCGCGTCGACGGGAACCCGTTGGTCAACATCTTCACGAGGGCCGATGGGAGCACGCTCGCGTCCACCACGGGCAACCGGTTCTCCGCCGGCGTCGAGGGCACCCAGGCGCTGGCCACCAACATCAGCGAGGCCGTGTTGCGGAACGCGCTCGGCGGTCAGAGCAGGACCAGCGGAGCGGCGATGGCCGCGGCGGGCGACCAGCTCACCTCGGCCGCGATCGAGCAGGGCGCGGAACTCGCCCATGACGCGGCGACACCCGAACCCTCCGCTGAGGAACGACGAGCCGCCCAGGAACGGGGATTCCAGTGGTAGAGGTGCTCGCGGCACGGCACACCTGGTGCGCGCCGAGCGAACGGATCCGGCTCGCGACGCCCCTCGGGGCCCGGCTGCGGTTCGACGTCGCGGGTCTGGACGAACACGGCGCGCCTCGGCGGGGTTGGCTCGCCAGGACGTCCGGCGCCGTCGGCGGCGCGGCGGGAGGCGCGCTCCTCGGGCTGGTGGACGCCCTCTCCGGCAACGACAACCTCAGCTCCGACCCTGGCCAGGTGCCCACCACCCTGGTCACCGGCCCGGGTCCGGAGTGCCTCGCGGTGTCCACCCTCAGTGGGGTGGACACGCTCGCTCCGGGTGACCACTGGTTCCTCACCTCCACCCGGCTGGCCCTGCTCTCCTTCCTGCCCTCCGGCACCGAGGCGACCGGTTCCACGAGCGGAACACCCGCGGAGGCGGACACCGGCCTGCTCGACCGGGCCCGACGCTTCGGCACCGGCATCCTCGGCAACGGGGACCCGGCAGCGCCACCCCTCCGGGGCAGTCTGCCTCTCGCCACCGCACGGGTGGAACTGCCGGCCAGTCGGGTCCGGTCGGTGGGGGTGGTGGCGAGGAAGCAGGGCGGCGGCAGCAGCGGCGTCCCCCCGCACTACCTGCGTGTCGTCCTCGACGACGGGTCCGCGTTCGAACTCGCCGCCCCCGGCCGGACCGAGGCGGCTGCCCGCCGAATGCTCGCCCTCGCGTCCTCCTGACCCGCACCCGACCCCGAACCAGAACGGAACCTCCTGGTGTCCCGCGAACTCACCGCACGAGCGCTGTCCCGAACCTGGACCCGGGCCGAACGGGGCGAACTGCTGCTCGCCGTGCTCGGTGGCCCCGGCGCCGGGCACCTGGGGTCGAGCCTCGGCGGCCGAACCCACCTGCCCCACCGCCCCACCGCGCCAAGCGCGCTCGCCACCAACACCGACATCGCGCGACCCGCGCTCACCGCCCCACTGGCGGCCGGCGGGTGGTCGGACGACGAGTGGGCCCACGACCCGGCGATGTGGGGGTGGATCACCGGGGTGGACCCCGGGGACCACGCGGTCCGGTTGGGCGACGCGCTGACCCACGCCGGCGCACGCTGTCGCCTCGCCCTGTCCAACCGCCGGCTCGCGGTGCTGGTGGAGGCGGGCGAGGTGGCGAGCGGCGAGCCGGCCCAGGCCTCACCCGGGGGGCACGAAGCCGGTTTCGCGGGCCGTCTCGGCGGCCTGCTGCGCCAGGTGCGGGGTGGGGCCGGTGAACGTGGCGTCGTCGCCCTGCACGAGGTGGACCGTCCGGAGCTCCGGTCGGTCTCGGCGGCGCCGCTCGGCCGCGCCGCGCTTCCCGAGTGGTTCCTGGGGTTCACCTTCGTGGACGGCTCCTCCCTGCTCGTCCGCCACGAGGACCCCGAGCAGCTGGTGGAGACCCTCCGCCTGAACCCGTGACCTGAGGCCCGGACCCGGCAGCGCATTCCGTGTCACGCGGCGTCGGTGGTGGCCAGCTGACGCCGTATCAGCGGGAGGAAGCGCGGAAATCCCTCACGACAAGGAGGAACCACCTCGTCAGGAAACGACGTACCCGAGGATGAACCGGCTCCGGGGCAACGCGATTCTCCGCAATCGTGATCCGCCCAGCGAACAGCACACTACTGGACCAGGCCGCACGTCCCCGGCCCGCCTACGGCTCATCACACACCCATACCGCCCGGGACGGAATTCACCGAGCCACACCACCCCGACATTTCCCCTGCGGACAGGGAACAGGAGACCCCCTCGCTCCCGCTGCCCCGGCTGTCGGCCACGTGCCGCCGAGGACGAGTGCCCCGATCTGGTGAAGCTGGGCGACCAAGTCCCACGTCAGGGGCGCCGCTGGCACGATTTCTCCCAGGCCCCGGCCGTTCGCGCACGGCGGCTCGAGACCAGCGACGAGTACGGGTCAGGCGATGCGAGAGTACGAGTACGAGGACGAGGACGACTGCGCGGACGAGGATGACGACGAGGAATTCGCCCACATCAACCATTACTCGGGCGACGTGACCAACGTCGTGCGGGCGCGTGACATCCACGGGGATGTCAATTACTACGAGCGCGATCACGGAGTGTTCCACTACCACATATTCCGGTACGCGGGAGCCACTCTGTTCCTCACCCTGTTCGTCACAGCGGCCGCCTACTCCCATCTGGTCAACGACATGCGGCTCACGTGGTGGGAGTGGGCACTGCTACCGGTTGTCACCGCGGGCCTGGTCCTAGTGATGTTCCACACCCACTCCTGGATATACCCCAATCCCAGCTTTCGTTCGTTCCGCGCATTTCTTGCCATCGCACTCATCGCACTTGGGTACAACTACGGTCCTCAGCTGGATGTCGTTGGGGATGTCTCGCCCGTACTCGCGCACTGGATCGTGCTGCGGTTCTGAGCGGTCACGCGTGAGGACCGAGGTGGCGGTGGTACCGATGCGTGCCGATCGGGCGGCGTAGGGCTCGCCGCGAGCGCCGTCGGGAAGACGTCGCCGCGATCAGCGGCCAAGCCCGTCGCAGCCGGACCCGTCCCATCGATCTCCTACCCGACGAGAGCCCCCGAACGCGACGAAGCCCAGGCCTCGGGAGACCTGGGCTTCGGGCTGAGCCGCCTGAGGGAATCGAACCCTCGACCTACGCATTACGAGTGCGTCGCTCTGGCCGACTGAGCTAAGGCGGCGCGCTGCGGGCACAGCACGAACAGTCTAGCGAACGGGGAGCGACCGGGACGAGCGGGGTCGGTATTCCGGCGACCTCGTGCCTGCCCACGGGAGGAGGCAGGCGGGTCCGCCCGCGCCCCGTCCGAGGCAGCGGGGCCAGTGCCCCGCACACCGGGAGCTCGGTCAGGTCAGCCGCGCCACAGCACCATGAGCATGGCCTCCACGGCGATGCGCGGTTTGACGTTCGCGGCGAGCGCGTCCCGGCACTCCAGTACCGACTCCAGCCGGCGCAGCGTCGACTCCGGCGTCCACCGCGCCGCCGCCGACCGGCTGTCCGCCTCCCGGTCCGGGTGGTTCAGCGGCACCGCCGCCCCGGCCGAGAGGACGAGTACGTCCCGGTAGAAGGCCGTGAGGTCGATCAGCGCCTGGTCCAGCGAGTCACGCTGGGTGCGGGTGGTCCGGGACTTCTGCCGCTTCTCCAGCTCCCGGACGGCGGCGTTCGCTCCTCTGGTCGCCGCGGCGGTGCCCTTCCCCGTTCCGCCGGCGCCCATCGCCGTGCGCAGCGCCTCCTTCTCCTCCTCGTTCCGGATCTCGTTGGCTTCGACCGCGTCGGTCTCAGCGGCCTTGACCAGCTCGTCCGCGCACCGGAACACGTCGGCGGACCGGTGGAGCGCGGTGGGTATCGCCAGCACCGCCGCACGACGCTGCCTGGCGGCCTCGTCCGCCGCCAGGCGACGTGCCCGCTCCACGTGGCCCCCGCACACCGAAGCAGCCCAGTCGGCGAGTTCGGGGTCCACTCCGTCGTGGTCACGCAGTGCCCTGGCGATCTCCGCTGGGCGGGGGGTACCCAGCGCCAGCGGCCGGCATCGGGACCGGATGGTCACCGGGACGTCGTCGGGGTGGTCCGAGGGGGCGCACAGCAGGAACACCGTCCGCTCCGCTGGTTCCTCCACCGCCTTGAGCAGCGCGTTCGCCGCCCCCTCCGTCAACCTGTCCGCGTCCTCCACCAACACCACCTGCCAGCGGCCGGCGGTGGGTCGCCTGGCCGCCGTCTGCACGAGAGCGCGCATCTCGGCGACCGAGATCGACAACCCGTCCGGCGCGACGATCCGCAGGTCCGCGTGGGTCCCGGCGAGCGCGGTACGGCACCCCTGGCAGGCTCCGCACCCGGGTACCGGACCGGGGACGACGCACTGGAGCGCGGCGGCGAACACCCGCGCCACCGTCGTCTGCCCGGAGCCGGGGGGGCCGGTCAACAGCCAGGCGTGGGTCATGGCGCCCCCGCCAGTCCCTCCGCCGGAGACCGCCCCGGCCGCGGCGACCGCGGCGGCGTACAGCTCGGCCAGCACCGACCGCTGGCCCACGACCTCCGCCCAGACACCGGTGGTGGGAACCGCCGGCTGGCCGAGGACGGCTTCCACGCTCCCAGTCATCCCCACATTGTGCAGTCCCCCGCGAGGGGCCCCCGGAGCGGGCGAGCCCCTCGCGAACGGACCCGGCGGCTCAGGCCTCCGGCAGCGAGACCGTCCGCCCCTCGTACCCCTGGGAGTCGCTGATCATCCGGAAGCGGCGGTCCCGCAGCACGCGCCCCACCGACTCGCGGACACGCCGCTCGATCTCGTCCTCACTGCCGTCCGCGTCAACCACCAGGTAGCGGTCGGGATTGGCGGCCGCCATCTCTCCCAGCAGCCGCTTCACCTGCCAGTTGTGCTTGAGGTCCTCGGTGCCGGCCCCCCCGTCCGAACGGGGCTCCCGGTCGAGCAGCACCGTGATGTCCGCGTGGAGGCGCCCGGTCGCCCAGTCCCCCAGCCCCTCGAGTTCGCCTTGGGCCAGTCCCGCCGCCGCGCCGAAGTGGGCCAGCGGGCTGTCCACGTAGCGTTCCATCACCACGACGGCGCCCCCGTCGAGCGCGGGGCGGACCACCTGCTCCACCACATCGCTGCGCACGGCCGCCGCTACCAGCGCGTTGGCCCGAGCACCCGAGACCTCGACTGACTTGAGCACGTTGCGCAGGCGCTGCTCGTCCAACGCCGGGTCAGCGGCGAGCACCACCCGGTTGCCGCCGGCGGTCAACCAGTCCGTGAGCCGCCGCGCCTGCTCGGCGGTGTCCACCGCCGTGTCCCCCTCGACGGCGATCAGGAGGCCGTTGCCCTCCCGCCTGGACCGGAAGACGGCTCGCAGGTCGGCGAGGATGGGCCGGCTGCGCCGGTCGTCCATCTGGCGGTAGGCGACCACCCCGAGCACGGCGGCCACGACTCCGGCCCCGAGCAGGATGGGCCGGGTGGCGTCGACCTCGACCTGGGCCCCGAAGAAGGACAGCGTCCGTGGCCGCAGGATCGCCAGCAGGGTCGGCACGAGCGCCAGGGCGCCCACGAGCACCACCCGCAGCAGCGACTGGACCATCGCGACGGTCCGTCCCCGGACCGCGTCGTCCACCTGGGTGCCGATGATGGTGAGACCGGTCAGGAAGGCCACACCGGCGAATCCCCCCACCAGTGGGACCACCAGGAGCGCGATCCACAGGTGCGGGGCCAGCGCCACCGGGAACAGGGCCAGGCCGGCCCCGACGATGGCCGAGCCGAAGAGCCGGTTGTGCGGGATGCGTTGCGCGAACTTGGGCGCACCCGCCATGCCACCGGCCAGCCCGAGGAAGATGGCGGCGAACAACAGGCCGTACCCGGTGTCACCGGCGGAGAGGCTGTTGGAGTAGAGCTGGGCGGTGGCGACCACGGCGCCCCCCGCGGCCACCGCACCGATGACACCGATGACCAGACCGCGGATCAACGGGGTGGTGCCGATGAAGCGGAACCCGTCCCGGAGCATTGACAGCGCTCCTGGCCGCTTCGCGGCCACGGCCTCGCCGCCGTCGCTCCCCTCGGAGGCGGGCTGGGGTGTCTCCCGTGCTTCCCCCGAGGCCTCATCACCGACCCTGCGCCGCAGGGACAGCTCCGGGATCCTGGTCGCCACGAGGATGGCGGACGTGAGGAAGAGCAGACCGTTGACGACCACCGCGATGTAGGCGATACCCAGTTCGCTCTCGAGCTGGAGGATCGGTCCGATCGCCGTGATCAGCGCGTACAACCCGGCACCGCTGATCACGGAGATGCCGTAGGTCATCACCAGGCTGAGCTGGTTGGCGGTCTCCACCTGGTCCCGCCGGCGCAGCAGGTTGGGGATCGCCGAGTCCTTCGCGGGTATCCACAGCAGCGCGCAGCAGCCGATGAGGAAGTTGGCGACGAACAGCCACAGCAGTGGGCCCGTCACGCTGTCCGACAGCGAACCGACCAGCGGGATGGAGAGGAAGAACAGGCATCGCAGGCTGTCGCAGACCACCATCACCTTGCGGCGGTCGAACCGGTCGGCGAGGATCCCCCCCACCGGGGCGAATAACAAGCCCGGCAGGAGTTGGGTCAGGACGACCGCGCTCAGGGCGAAGCTCTGGGCCAGGTAACTGTCGGTGAACTTGGCGACCAGTCCCGTCAGCGCCAGGAATGACAGCCAGTCACCCATGCTGCAGATCGCGCTGACCATCCACAACCGGCGGAACGCCGGGATGGCCAGAACGCTCCGTATCCGGTGGGCGGTCGTGGTGCCCGTTCCCCCGGTTTGCTGGCCAGTCGGAATGGCCGGCTGCGCCGCGCTAATGCTGACCACCCCCTGTTGGCCGTCGCTGCAAGGACCTGCGCTCAGAGTAGTCGGAAAATGTGATCAAGACGGCCGAACCGGCTGTCCGGGTGATGACAGCGATCACAGCACGTCCCCTCCGACCCCGGCTTCGCACGCTACGTCCCCGACGTTGAGGATTCGCTGAGGACACCGGTCCCTCGGTCAGGGGTCGGGGAGCACGGCAGGACGACGGAACGGACATCCCGCCTCCCCCGAAGGTCATGAGACCCAGTGGGCACCGATGATGACCGCGAGCATCAGCAGCGCCATGACCAGCGGAAGCAGTCGATGGGGAGTGGGGCCGGGCCGCTCCGCGATCACCTCGGGCATGGGGTAGGAGCCAGCCGCGCTCTCGGCCCACACCTCGGGGGAGACGGATTCCCGGTGAGGAGCTCGGGACTGGCTCGGGCGCGGGGCCGCCCCCCAGAGCCCGCCCTCCCGCTCGGCCGCGCGCCGCATCCGCTCACTCGGCTCGGGTGGGCGCACCGCGGCGACCGGCGCTGCCACCGCACCGGGTTCGCCAGGCCGAACCGCCGTCCACGCCGTCACCGGACCACCGGCGGCGTCGGTCCGCGGCGGTGGGGCGGGTGGGGCCTGGGTCCCGTCAGGCCCGGTCAACGCGTCCCCGAACATAGGCGCCACCTCCTGAGCACCCTCCTCAGGGTAGGGGTGCCCCGACGGCGGGCGCCCAACCGCCGCCCGGGGCCTTGCTCCGGTGCTCCCGCCTCGGCGGCCCGGTCAGGACTTGCTGGACGTCGCGCGCTTCCGGCCCCGCTTCGGGGTGGTGCCCTTCGCCCTCCGCTCCGCCAGCAGTTCGGCGGCTCGTTCGTCGGTCAGGGTCTCGACCGCGTCGGCCTTGCGCAGCGAGGCGTTGGTCTCACCGTCGGTCACGTAGGGGCCGAACCTGCCGTCCTTGACGACCATCGGCTTGCCGGAGGCGGGGTCGGAGCCCAGCTCACGCAGCGGCGGGGCGGCGGCGGCCGTGCGCCTCCCCCGCTTCTTGGGCTCCGCGTAGATGCGCAGGGCCTCCTCGAGGGTGATGTCGAAGAGCTGCGCCTCGGAGTCGAGCGAACGGGAGTCCGTTCCCCTCTTGAGGTACGGGCCGTACCTGCCGTTCTGCGCGGTGATGTCGGTGTCGGTCTCCGGATCCCGTCCGACGACGCGGGGCAGGGACAGCAGCCGCAGGGCGTCGGCGAGCGTGATCGTGTCCAGCGACATCGACTTGAACAACGATCCCGTCCTGGGCTTGCCCTTCTCGTCCTCACCGAGGACCTCGGTGACGTAGGGCCCGTAGCGGCCCTCCTTGGCGATGATCTCGCGCCCGGTGTCCGGATCGGTGCCCAGCGAACGCCCTTCCATCGGAGTGGCGAACAGCTTCTCGGCGATCTCGGGGTTCAACTCGTCCGGCGGCAGGTCCTCGGGCAGGTTGGCGCGCTGGGCGCCCTCCCCCCCGGCCGCGTCGGGCGCCGCCTCCCGCTCGAGGTAGGGGCCGTAACGGCCGACCCGTACGGTGACGGTCCTCCCGTCGGCGTCGGTGAACATGGGGATGGAGTTGATCTCCCTGGCGTCGATGTGCTCGACGCCGGAGCCGACCAACTTCTTCAGCCCGCCCGCTCGGCCCACCGATCCGCTCGGGCCGATGTCACCCCCGAAGTAAAAGTCCGACAACCACGCCGTGCGTTCCTGGCGGCCCGCGGCGATCCCGTCGAGCTCGTCCTCGAGGCCGGCGGTGAAGTCGTAGTCGACGAGGCGACCGAAGTGCCGTTCGAGCAGTCCCACGACGGCGAAGGCCACCCAGGACGGCACCAGGGCCGAGCCCCGGCGCCAGACGTACCCCCGGTCCTGGATGGTGCTGATGATGGAGGCGTAGGTGGAGGGGCGGCCGATCCCGAGCTCCTCCAGCGCCTTGACCAGGCTTGCCTCGGTGAACCGGGGCGGCGGGTTGGTGGAGTGACCCTCCGGGTCGAGGGAGGAGGCGGTGACCCGCTGGTCCTCGGTGAGCACCGGCAGTCGGCGCTCGGCGTCGTCCGCCTCGCCACCGGCCTCCGAATCCACCGACTCCACGTAGGCCTTGAGGAAACCGGCGAAGGTGATCGTCCGCCCGGACGCCGCGAACACGCACCGCTCGCCGTCACGCGCGGTCCCGCTGATCCGCACGCTCAGCGTCGTGCCCCTGGCGTCGGCCATCTGCGAGGCGATGGTCCGCTGCCAGATCAGCTCGTAGAGCCGGAACTCGTCGGTCTCCAACTCCCCCGCGACCTCGCCCGGAGTGCGGAACACCTCACCGGCGGGGCGGATCGCCTCGTGGGCCTCCTGCGCGTTCTTGACCTTCCGCGTGTACTGGCGGGGCTGGGGTGACAGGTACCGGTCGCCGTACAGCTCCGCCGCCTGGGAACGCGCCGCCGTGATGGCGGTGTCCGACAGGGTCGTCGAGTCAGTCCGCATGTAGGTGATGTAGCCGTTCTCGTACAGGCGCTGCGCGGTCCGCATGGTGCGCTCCGCCGAGAAGCGGAGTTTCCGCCCGGCCTCCTGTTGCAGGGTGGACGTCATGAAGGGCGCGTAGGGCCTGCGGGTGTAGGGCTTCTCCTCGACGCTGGACACCGTCAGTTCGGCGCCGTCGAGACCACGGGCGAGCTGGCGTGCCTCGTCCTCGGCCAGCACCCGCACCTCGCCGGAGCGGATGCGGCCGTCCGGCCCGAAGTCCCGGCCGGTGGCGAGCCTGTCCCCGTCGACGTTGACCAGCCGCGCCTGGAAGGTGCGGGGCTGTGCCTCGGGCCCGCCGTCGAGGACGGCGGCGATGTTCCAGTAGTCGGCCGAGACGAAGGCCATCCGCTCCCGCTCGCGTTCCACCACGATGCGGGTCGCCACCGATTGGACGCGGCCGGCGGACAGCTTGGGCATGACCTTCTTCCACAGCACGGGGCTGACCTCGTAGCCGTAGAGCCGGTCCAGGATGCGCCGGGTCTCCTGGGCGTCCACCAGGGAGTGGTCCAGATCCCTCGGGTTCGCCGCCGCCGCCCTGATGGCGGGCTCGGTGATCTCGTGGAACACCATGCGGCGCACCGGCACCTTCGGTTTCAGCGTCTCCAGCAGGTGCCAGGCGATGGCCTCGCCCTCGCGGTCGCCGTCCGTCGCCAGGTACAGCTCGTCGACGTCCTTGAGGGCGTCCTTCAACTCGCTGACGGTCGACTTCTTGTCGGGGGTGACGACGTAGAGCGGTTCGAAATCGTGTTCGACGTTCACGCCGAGGCGGGCCCACGGCTCGCTCTTGTACCTGGCCGGTACGTCGGCCGCTCCCCGGGGGAGGTCCCTGATGTGCCCCCGGGAGGACTCGACGACGAATCCACGCCCCAGGTACGAGGAGATCTTGCGTGCCTTGGCGGGCGACTCGACGATCACCAGCCGACGACCGCCGGAGCCCCCCGAACGGCTCCCGCCGCCCTTCTTCGCCCGTGTCGACCCTGCCACGCTCTCCTGCTCTCACTCGGTTCCCGGACTCGCCAGTGTGCACCGACAGCGACACTCCGCGCTGCCCAGGGTGACTCAGGAGCCACCTGGGCGCGCCCCCGCCCCACCCGTTCCAGGAGTGGAACGTCCAGCCTGGGCCGTTGTGTTCCGCGCCCCCGACCGCCGGGGCCGGCCGGCGCCCCTCATGGCTACTCAGAGTCATGCCGTTCCGCTGGCCGCGCCGCCTCGACCCCACATCGGGCGACGTTGGCCAGAGGCTGGTCCACCTCAGGAGGACGCCGGCCGGCGGAGGCGAGAAGCGCGGGACCCGCGACCACGGCGGCGCACGGGGACGGCGGCGCCACGGCGGCCGCGAGCTCACGCTGGGCCGTCGCGCGGGTGACGGGGAGGACGTGAGCACACACGAAACCTCCGCCGCGAGGGCACCCGCCCGTGCCTTCCCCGCTCGTCCCCGATCCTAGAACACACGTTCTACTCCGAAGGGGCACAAGTAGATCACGAGCGGGTGCCGTGCCGGGCCGGGCGGAGTCGTGGCGGTGGGTCAGACCGACCGATCGCCGGTGGGGGTGCCGGCGACGACGCCGGCACCCCCGACCGCCCGGTGGGTCAGGCGGTCGTGTTGGCGGGGTCCCGTGTCTCCTCGGGAGCCTCCTCACCGATGGCGGTGGAGCGCCGCTTGGAGATCACGACGGCGACGACGATGATGGTCACCGAGGCCAGGGCGATCAGCGCCCGGGCCACCGGCGACGCGCCGTCCCCGACCGAGAGGGTGACCACCGCCGGGGCGATGAGCACCGCGACGAGGTTCATGACCTTCAGCAGCGGGTTGATGGCGGGTCCGGCGGTGTCCTTGAACGGGTCTCCGACGGTGTCCCCGATCACGGTCGCCGCGTGCGCGTCCGAGCCCTTGCCCCCGTGGTGCCCGTCCTCGACCAGCTTCTTCGCGTTGTCCCATGCGCCGCCCGAGTTGGCGAGGAAGACCGCCATCAACGTCCCGGCCCCGATGGCACCGGCCAGGTAGCCGGCGAGGGGGCCCACCCCGAGGCCGAATCCCACCGCGATCGGCGCGAACACGGCGAGCAGGCCAGGAGTGGCCAGCTCCCGCAGCGAGTCCTTGGTGCAGATGTCCACGACTCGGCCGTACTGGGGACGCACCGTCCCGTCCATGATCCCCGGGTTGTTCCGGAACTGGGAACGGACCTCCATGACCACGGCACCGGCCGCCCTGGAGACCGCGTTGACCGCGAGCCCGGAGAACATGAAGACGACGGCTGCCCCGATCACCAGGCCGACCAGCAGCCCGGGGTTGAAGACGAGGAAGCCGGAGAGGTCGAAGGTCACGACTCCGGCGATACCGGCCAAGGCCGTCTGGATCGCGTCCGTGTAGGAACCGAAGAGCGCGGTCGCCGCCAACACCGCGGTGGCGATCGCGATGCCCTTGGTGATCGCCTTCGTGGTGTTTCCGACCGCGTCCAGGTCGGTGAGGATGCGCGCGGCCTCCGGATCGCTGTCCCCCGCCATCTCGGCGATGCCCTGGGCGTTGTCGCTGACCGGGCCGAAGGTGTCCATCGCGACGATGACGCCCACGGTGGTGAGCAGTCCGGTGCCGGCGAGGGCCACCGCGAACAGCGCGACGGTGATCGAGCCGGAGAGCAGGAACGCCCCGTAGACGGCCGCGCCGATCACCAGCGCCGTGTACACGGCGGACTCGAAGCCGACGGAGATCCCCGAGAGGATGACGGTGGCCGCCCCCGTCCGCGAGCTGCGGCCGACGTCCCGCACCGGCCGGTGCTCGGTGCCGGTGAACCGCCCCGTGAGCCAGAGGATGACCCCAGCGAGGACGATGCCGATCAACACCGCCGCGGCGGCGATGAGCGCGGGGTTGCCCTCGGTCGTGTTCTCGCCGCCGGTCAGCTCCGCGAAGGTGCTGGGGAGGTAGACGAAGGCCGCGATGACGGAGAGCACCGCCGAGATCGCCGCCGAGAGGTAGAACGCCCGGTTGATCGCTCGGAGGCCGTTCTCACCCTGGCGCGCCTTCGTCGTGTACACGCCGACGACCGCGGTCAACACGCCGATCGCGGGCACGATGAGCGGGAACAGCAGGCCGTGCGTGCCGAATGCCGCGGTACCCAGGATCAGCGCCGCGACGAGGGTGACGGCGTAGGACTCGAACAGGTCGGCGGCCATGCCCGCGCAGTCACCGACGTTGTCGCCCACGTTGTCGGCGATGGTCGCCGCGTTGCGCGGGTCGTCCTCCGGGATGTTCTGCTCGACCTTGCCGACCAGGTCCGCGCCGACGTCGGCCGCCTTGGTGAAGATGCCGCCGCCGACCCTCATGAACATCGCGAGCAGGGCGGCCCCGAAACCGAAGCCTTCGAGGACCTTCGGTGCCTGTCCGGCGTAGACCATGACCAC
The DNA here is from genome assembly GCF_000429185.2 of Actinoalloteichus caeruleus DSM 43889. Classification (GTDB taxonomy): domain Bacteria; phylum Actinomycetota; class Actinomycetes; order Mycobacteriales; family Pseudonocardiaceae; genus Actinoalloteichus_B; species Actinoalloteichus_B caeruleus. Next base: position 3,815,360 of record NZ_AUBJ02000001.1, read on the forward strand.
GACCGCCGCGCCGAGCAGCCCAAGGCCGATCGTGGTCATCCCGACCACCCCACCCGTGCGGAACGCGATCCTGGTCGCCTTCTCCCGACCGCCGGGCTCACCGGCGGCGGCCGCGACCCGGAGGTTGGCCCTGGTGGACAACCACATCCCGAGGTAGCCGATGGCCGCGGAGAACGCGGCACCGATCACGAAGAACAGGGACCGGCCGATCCTCTCGTTCGCATCCTCGGCGGGGAGCGCGAACAGGAGGAGGAACACCAGAGCGACGAACACGCCGAGTGTGCGGAACTGCCTGCTCAGGTAGGCCGTCGCCCCTTCCTGGACGGCGACGGCGATCTCCTGCATCTTGCTGCTGCCCTGCCCGGCGGCGAGTACCTCCCGAAGCAGGAAGTATCCGACGGCGAGAGCGGCCAGAGCGACGACGGCGACGACGGCGACGACGCCGTAATCACCCCCGGACAGCTCTAGGCCCTGCGCCCAGGTGCTCTGGGCGAGGTGGAGCCGGGACATTCCGTCCTCCTGATTGGTCGCTTTCTGTGTCCGGGCCTGTCACGAGAGTGGCGACCCGCGTCATGGGCGCGGATTGTATTGGCCATATTGGTGGCGTACCTCACGGTGTGTCGATCAACTCATCTTTTCTTCGGCCAAAGCTCGCCGAAATCGTTGATCGCCTGCTAGCGGAGGTGGACCGGCCAAGATCTGGTGGTCCGGTTGTGCGAGGCTCGCGGCATGGACCGGGGACACGCGAGGACCCTGCTTGACCAGGTACTGGGTGGCGTCACGGCGGGCGAGGACCCGCTGACGCACGTCGCCACGCTGCCGGCACGGGACGGGGAGCATGCCGACTGGCCGGCCTGGGTGCCCGGTGCCCTGGTGGAACGTCTGCGGGGGTTCGGTATCGACAGGCCGTGGGCGCACCAGGTGGCGGCGGCCGACCTCGCGCGGGCGGGCCAGGACGTGGTCATCGCCACCGGGACCGCCTCCGGGAAGTCACTGGCCTACCAGCTCCCGGTCCTGGCTGGTCTCTCCGACGACCCCAGGGCGACGGCGCTCTACCTGTCACCGACGAAAGCCCTTGGCGCGGACCAGCTCAGGGCCGCCCTCGAGTTGTCGGAGCGGGACGTGCGGCCAGCCGCCTACGACGGCGACACCCCCCAGGAGGACCGGGAGTGGGTGCGTTCGCATTCCCGGTGGGTGTTCACCAACCCCGACATGCTCCACCTCGGTGTCCTGCCTCGGCACCAGCGGTGGGCGCGGTTCTTCCGCCGGTTGTCGTTCGTCGTCCTCGACGAGTGCCACACCTACCGCGGCCTGTTCGGCTCGCACGTGGCGGTGATCCTGCGGCGCCTGTCCAGGATCGCGGCTCGATACGGGGCCTCCCCCGTCTTCGTCCTGGCCTCCGCGACGACCGCCGATCCCCAGGGGAGCGCCACCCTGCTCACCGGTCGGGAGTGCGTCGCCGTCGCCCGGGACACCGCGCCGCGCGGCGAACGCGTCGTCGCGTTGTGGGAGCCTCCGCTCTCCTCCGACGGGGAAGTGGAGGGAGCGGCGCCCAGCAGGAGGTCGGCCGGGGCCGAGGCCGCGCGGATCCTCACCGACCTCGTCGTCGCCGGTGCCAGGACGCTCGTGTTCGTCCGGTCGAGGGTGGGCGCCGAACTGGCCTCGCTGCACGCCCGGGACGCGCTGGGGCAGGTGGACGCGGGTCTGCCAGCGCGGGTGGCCTCGTACCGCGCCGGCTACCTACCGGAGGAGCGCAGGGAGCTGGAGCGGGCACTGGCGTCCGGCGAGCTGCTGGGGCTCGCCACGACCAGCGCACTGGAACTCGGCATCGACATCGCCGGCCTGGACGCGGTGGTCGTCGCCGGCTACCCGGGGACCCGGGCGTCCTTCTGGCAACAGGCGGGGCGGGCGGGGCGGGCTGGGCAGAGCTCGCTGGTGGTCTTCGTGGCGCGGGACGACCCGATGGACACGTACCTGGTGCACCACCCCGAGGCACTGCTGGGGGCACCGGTGGAGTCCACCGTGCTCGACCCGGCCAACCCCCACGTCCTGGCGCCCCAACTGGCCTGCGCGGCCGCGGAACTGCCGCTCACCCCGGGCTGCTTACCCGCCCTGGCCGGTGGGCAGGCCGAGACGGTGCTGGCTGGACTGGTGGAGGCTGGAGTCGTGCGGCGCCGCCCGACCGGTTGGTACTGGACCCACCGGGACCGACCCCACGGCCAGGTGGACATCCGGGGGTCGGGCGGTGAGCAGGTCGTCGTCGTGGAGGGGGACACCGGTCGCCTGCTCGGGACGGTGGCTCCCGAGGCGGCGTGCTCGTCCGTGCACCCCGGTGCGGTGTACCTGCACCAGGGTGAGTCGTTCGTCGTCGACGAACTGGACCTCGCCGAACACCTCGCCCTGGTGCACCGGGAAACACCCGACTGGAGCACCTTCCCCCGCACGGTCACCGACGTCGTGGTGGTGGGGGAGGAAAGACGGCTGGAGTACCCGGGTGGTCTCACGGTCGGTTTCGGCGAGGTGGAGGTGATCTCCCAGGTCGTCGGATACCTGCGGCGGGCCCCGAGCGGGGCGGTGCTCGACCAGGTACCGCTGGACCTGCCGAGCCGGACCCTGCGGACGCGCGCGGTCTGGTACAGCCTCTCCGACGAGCTGGTGCGCGGAGTGGCGCCGGGGGGCGCCGGTCTCGACCCGGCGCGCGTCCCCGGCGCACTCCATGCGGCCGAACACGCGGCGATCGGCCTGCTACCGCTGTTCGCCACCTGTGACCGCTGGGACATCGGCGGCGTCTCCACCGTGGTCCACGAGCACACCGGGGAGGCAACGGTGTTCGTCCACGATGGACATCCGGGGGGAGCCGGATTCGCCGAGCGCGGTTTCTCCGCGCTGATGCCCTGGCTGGCGGCGACGCGGGAGGCCATCACCTCCTGCGAGTGTTCGGCGGGATGCCCGTCCTGCGTTCAGTCACCCAAGTGCGGGAACGGCAACGAACCGCTGGACAAGGCGGGGGCGGTGGTGGTGCTGGACCTGGTGCTGTCGTGCCTTCGGCGGTCGGGTACCCCTCTCGTGGCACCACTGGGGTCGGCGGACGAGGGCGGTTGAGCGCTGGTCGTGAGCGCGGCGCACCGTCAACGGCGCACGGTGAGCAGGCGCTCTCCCCGGGCACGCAGTTCCTGGGCCTCCGCGCGGACGGCGGCGGCGACGGCCTCCTCCACGAGGGTCACCGAGGGCAGCTTCCACCCGCACACCGAAGGCTTGACCCGCCAGTGCACGACACCGTGCTCGGCGGGGGTCGGCGGAAGGGTGATCCAACTTCCCCTGCCGTGCAGCACGACGCCAGGCTGGGCGAGGATTCGAGAGGGGGTCGTCGAGCCGGCGGCGACCAGGAAGAGCCAGGTGTTGTCCGGGGTGGCCACGATCGGGACGGGCTGGGCGTGCCGGCGGCGCAGCGTGCTGGCGATGCGGCGACCGAAGGGTGCGTCCACCTCCACGGCGTCGACGACGTAGCCGGTGGCCAGCAGGAGGCTGTAGGGACGCACGGACCACCAGGAAGCGGCCCTGTTCGCGTCCACCAGGAGGTGGTCGGCCCAGTCGGGTTCGACGGGCACCGGGCCGGAGTGCTCGGCCGCGGCGTCGCCGCCCACCCACTGGCCACCGTCGAGGTAGCTGCCAGGGAAGACCGGCCACTTCCGCCAGGCGAGGCCGATCGCCTCGGCGCGGAGTTCGATGCGGAAGGCATCACGCCATCCTCCGGACCAGTCCATGGTTGTCCGCCTCTCCTGATGTCACCACTGCGGTTCTTCGTGGGTGAGATCTCGATCACCGCCCACAACCAGTCAACGGCAGCCGGGAGCCACTCGATAACCACTCGTCGACAGCCGGTAGGTACGGCACGCCGAGTGCACCCACCTGACCGGGCGACCGAAGGTTCCACTTCGCCCCGCGTTCCTCCCCGGAACACCGAATCGCGCCGAACCCGCCGCTCACCGCCGGTCAACAACCATTCGACGCGTGCGGGACAACCCAGCCCGCCGAGGATGCTGGCGCCTTCGTCCACCGCTGCCCCGGCAGGTCTCCCCGCCCTGGCGGCCGTTCCCAGGGCGGCTCGGCCCGGGCGGGAGATGCCGGTGGTCGGCCGAGGAGGGCCGACCGGCCACCGCTACCCGGTGCGGCCACGACCCGCCGCGGGCCGCTGGTGGTACCCGGTTCACCGGGCGACGAGGACACCGGACCTGGCGCGGGCGTGGACCGCACCCAGGAACTCGAACCCGGGGGCTTCGGCGCGCACCTCCACGCGGTAGTCCGCGATTCCCGGCTCGCAGGAGACCAGGACCGTGTCCATCCTCGTCGCGATCAGCTCCGCGCCCCCACAGGCGTTCGGGTCGCCCTCCAGCGCCCGGGTGGCCGCCGCGAGGGCCGCCAGCTCGGCGGCGGTGACGGCTCGCTGGCGGGTGAGTGAGACGACACCCAGGGCGACACCGAGTGCCAGGGCGATCACCAGTACCGCCAACAACACCGTGGACAGGATCGTGGCGAAACCTCCCTCCAAGCTGGGAGCGCCCGATCCAGGGCTCAGACCGGACAACGCTGGCTCACCTCCCCGCGAACCGATCCGTGGTCGGCCCGTCCGGGATGCCGCTCGACGTGAGGTCCCGGGCGGGGAGCGTTCCCCGGCCGCCTTCGGTCCCGCTCGGAGGGCATGTGTGGCGACACCCCCGACTGCCCCCGCACGCCGCACGTCCGGCGGCACCGATCGAACACCGCGTGGTCGCGTGCCCAGGTGCGGGGAGGGAGATCCCCACCGATCCGCCCCCCGCCGGCCACGGCGGCCCGCTCCCGGTGAGTTCCGCACCCAGGCGGGGTGGAGCTCGTGCGGTTCCGAGCCAGCCCGCGACGACACCGGGAAGTCCCTGCCGCTCCCGGCCGCACGTGGGGTGACGGGTGGTGTTGACGAGGGTGGGGCAGCCGTGTCGGGCGCCGACGCCTGTTCGGGGCGGGGTGTCGGGGGCGGGCCGGCCGGTCGGCCGGTCGGCACGTCGGGTTCCGCCACCGCATAGGCGCGAGCGGTGACCTTCACCGGTGGGACCAGCCCCCCGAGGGGGGCCGCTTCGACCAGGGCTTCGATCTCGTCACCCTGGACTCGTAGCGTCAGGCTCGCCCCGACCGGCGCGACCCGCCGGACCGCGACCTCCGCCCGGCCCTGCTCTCCCCGTGCGGCGAGCCTGGCGGCGATCCCGGCGGCGTCCTGGCAGCGCAGTTGGGCGACCATCACGGCGAGAGCGCCGATGGCGAGTGCGAGAACCACGGCCAGGGAGCCGATGGCCAGTGCTGCCTCCACCGTGACGGCGCCCCGCTCAGCGCTGACGGCGACCTCCTCGCGCGGGGCGCGCGCGACAGGTCGTTCACGGGCCGCTGCCATCAGAAGCCCACGGAGAGGGCGCGTTGGACCAGCGAGGCGAGCGCGGAGGCCACGGAGTCACCGGTGACCAGCGTGTACAGCACCGCCGCGAGCGCGGCGGCAGCCACTGTCCCGATCGCGTACTCGGCGGTGCTCATCCCCTCCTCGCCGGTCGTGGCGGACGCGGGGAGCACCTGGGCCGGTCCTCGTGAGGGGGACACCGAGCGGTGGCGCCCGGGCGCCGCTCGTGTCCGGGACCGGGCCACCCACCTGGCGGCGTGCCACGACGGCCAGGACGATCGCGGCTGGTCGGGTTGCCGAAGACGGCGGTAGAGACGGGCCAGGGGCGATGGCCCCTGGAACGACGGGCGGGACATCGGCTGCTCCTCAGGGAAGGGGGTGGGTGGAGGCGGTGTGGACGGTGGAGGGTGGTCGAGTCACCAGGTCGAGAGGACGTCGGCGGCCAGTCCGACGAGCACGGGCACGACTCCGAGCAGGAGGAATGCGGGAAGGAAGCACAGGGCGAGTGGCGCGGCCACCAGCACGCCCGCCCGTTGCGCGTCGGCCTCGGCGGTGTCGAGGGCGGCCGCTCGCGATTCGCGCGCCAGCCGTTCCGCTGTCTCCGCCAGCGCCGACCCAGCGCTCGCGCTGCGCCGCACGGCGGTGGCCAGCTCCCGCAGCTCCGGTTGGGCGCGGGCGGGTCTCCAGGCGGTCGCGGCGTCCTCCCCCCGCACGAGGAGGTCGGCGACCAACCGCAGGGGGCGGGCCACGACGCGGCAGTCCGAGTGGTCGAGCTCGTCGGACGCCAGCCGAACGGCGGCGGGTGGTGACATCCCCGAGCGCAGGCAGGCCGCGAGCAGGTCCCAGGTGGCGGCGAGGGTCGCGGGGTCCGGCGGCCGGCTCCGCCGCCGGCCGGCGTGCCAACGGTCCACGAGGACGGTGAGCACCGCAGCGGCCACTCCGACCGGCAGGGCGGCCGGCCCCTCCGCGAGGAGGAACCCGACAACCGCCGCCGCCCCCGCTCGGACCGCCGGCCCGTTGGTCAGGATCTTCACCCGGCGCTCGTGGACTGGGCTGGTGGTCCGAAGGCGACGCCGTGCCACCCGCCAACCGAGTGGCGCGACCACGACCGCCACCGCCCAGACCATGATGGTGACGGCCGTCATCGGATCGTCCTGGTCGTCAGGTGGTGGATCCACCAGGAACCGGTGGTGACGAGCAACGACCCGGCGACGAGCAGGGCTCCGCCGGCGCTCGTACCCAGCAGGACCGCGACCGGCCCCGCCCCGACCGCCTCCCCCAGCCCGAGCGCGAGGAGGGGGAGTCCGGCCAGCAGTGTTCCCGTGGCCCGGGGGCCGGCCATCCTCGCCCGCACGTTGTCGGCGAACCGAAGCCGGTGCGCCACGTCGCAGCGCACGGCGTCCAGGACGAGTGCCAGCGGCAGCCCGTGGGTGGTCGCCAACGACCAGGCGCGACCGAGCCGGGCGGGGACGTCGGAGGAGAGCCCGGTGGCGCCTGGCCGCGCCAGTTGGCGTTCGACGTCGCCTCCCAGGTGAACCGTGGCCGCCACCCGATCCAGCAGAGCCGACACCTCCGACCCGCTGTCGGCGGCGGCACGCCGCACCGCCGCTTCCGGGTGGGCGCCGGATCTGAGGTCGGCGACCAGCCGGCCCAGGCTGGCGCACCAATCCCTGGTCACGTCGAGCGTTCGGGCGATGCGACGAGACGCGCCTCGGCGCGCCCACCACCCCAGCAGCACCACGACGCTGGAGACCCCGAGCGCCCAGCCGCCGACCAGACCCGCGACGGCGGGACCGAGGAGGACGAAGGCTCCGGTCGCGTGGCGCGTTGCCCGTCCTCCCAGCCCGCGCTCGGGCCCCGCGGCGCCGCGCCTCAGACGACGAACAGCGCCGCCCCCGGGCAGCGGAAGCAGGGCCGTGCCGATGGCCAGCGTGATCAGGCCGAACACGAAGCCCACCCCCCTCGGTGGCGCACCAGCTCCGCCAGGTCCTCCCACGCCGGCCCCCGCCCAGCTCCCCGCCGCCATGCTGGCGTGACCACGACACGGTCGGTCTCCTTCGCCAGGACGCTGATCGAGTCGAGGACCCGGTCGCCGCCGGGTAGGCGGACCATGTGCAGCACGAGCCGGACAGCCGCTCCCAGCTGGCTGTGCAGAGCGGCCCGCCCCAGCCCTCCCAGGGCGGCCAGCGCCTCCACCCGGGCTGGCACCTCGGCGGGCGAGTTGGCGTGCAGGGTCCCGGCTCCGCCCTCGTGGCCGGTGTTCAGGGCGGCCAACAACTCGCACACCTCCTCACCGCGCACCTCGCCGACGACCAACCGGTCAGGTCGCATGCGCAGCGCCTGGCGGACGAGGTCGCGGGTGCTGATGCGACCGGCTCCCTCGACGTTGGGGGGACGGACGACGAGTCGTACGAAGTGCGGGTGGTCCGGGCGCAGTTCGTGCGCGTCCTCGACGCAGACGACGCGTTCCCCTGGCGGGACCGCACCGAGCATCGCCGCGAGCAGGGTGGTCTTCCCCGAACCGGTCCCGCCCACCACGAGGAAGGAGAGGCGGGCGAGCACCACCTGGCGCAGCAGCACCGCGATGCTCTCGTCGAACGTGCCGCTGGCCCGGAGTCCGGCCAAGGTGTGCGCGGCGGGCCGGAGAACCCGGAGCGACAGGCTGGTGGACCGCACGATGGGTGGCAGCACCGCGTGCAGGCGGACCTCGCCGTGCGACGTGGTCTCGGGAAGCCAGGCGTCGACGAAGGGAGACGCCTCGTCGAGACGCCTCCCGACCGCCGCCGCGAGCCGTTGGGCGAGCCGGCGGACCGCGTCCTCGGTATCGAAGGAAACGTCGGCTCTCACGAGGCCGCCGCCCCGGTCGACCCACACCTCGTCCGGGCTGGTGACCAGCACATCGGTCACAGTGGTGTCCCGAACGAGTTCGGCCAGCGGGCCCAGGCCCGCGAACTCCTGGTGCAGGACGCGGAGGGCGTGCAGGACGTCGGCATGTCCCACCACACCGGCCTCGGCGCGAACCGCGCGAGCGATGGCGGTGGGGGTCGTGGGCGACGCCGATTCGGCCAGTCTGCGGCGAGTGCGGGCGACGAGCGCTCCGGAGCGCACCCGCTCACCGGCGGTCGTGCTCGTCGAGGGATTCACGCCGCGCTCCCCTGCGCCGCCGACGGACCCGCCGCGCCGAGCACCCGTTCCGCCGCCGTGGCGAGAGGGCCGCGTGGACGGCCTCGGAAGGCTCCCCGGTCCAGGCGCCCCGCCAGACCTGGCTCCGGTCTCATCGTCGTCAGCACCGGGACTCCGACGGCTGTCGAGACGTCCCGTGCGGTGAGTCCTCCCGGAGCCGGGCCACGGACGACCAGTCGGGGTTCGCAACCGTGGTGGGTGAGCCGACGGACGAGCGCACCGGCCGCGGCGCAGGCCCGGACCTCCGCGGGAACGACGAGCACGCAGAGCGTGAGCCGCCACAGGCACGCCACGACGGCGGGAGGCAGCTCCCGGGGCAGGTCGAGGACCACGGGTTCTCCGGCTCGGTGCCCGGCGTCGAGGACGGCGAGCAGTGCTTCCGGGCTGGGCGGCTCGGTCGGCGCTCCTCCGGCGCTCGGACGGTCGCAGGACAGCACCGTGAGCCGTCCCGCCCCCTCGTCCACCGCGGGGAGAGCCGAGCGCAACGTGCTCGCGGTAAGCCGCCCGGTGGCGGTCGAGCAGCCCGACCACCGCAGGCCCGACACCTTCTCCATGCCCAGCGCCAGGTCGAGGCCCCCTCCGAGGGGATCGCAGTCGACCAGCAGCGGATGGCCGCCCCACCTGGCCGAGGCCCAGGCCACCGAGGCGGCGAACGTGGATGCTCCCGCCCCGCCCCGGCCACCGAGGACACCGACGACGGGGGCGGCGCGGGTGGCGGGGGGCTCGGTGGCGTCGGCCAGCGCGGTGACCAGGAGTTCGTCGTCTCCGGGGAGTGTGACGACCCGGTCCACGCCCAGCAGCACCGCCGCGCGCCAGTTCCCTTCGGGCAGCGGACTGGTCGAAACCGCGAGAACTCCCCGTCTCCGCCCGAGGCCGGCCTCGGGCAACCGGGGCAGGGTGTCCGCGCCGACCAGCACCAGGGGTGCGGCCGCCCACCGCCGTCGCGCCTCGGCGATGTCCCACACCCGATCGACTTCGCACCCGGCCGCGGCCGCGACCCGCAGCACCTCGTCAGCGAGCTCGTCGTCCTCGACGAGCACCAGCGTTCGCGTCTCCACCGCGCACCTCCTGTCCGGACGGCTGCCGGGACGACGTCCCGAACTCGCGTCTCCACAGTGGCCCGGTCTCCGGATTCCGACGAGGGGCTGGACACCGCCCTGTGGACAACCGTCGGTTGTGGACAACTCGGCCGCCGAGCCGCGTCCCGGGCCGACCGAGGAGTACGTCTCCCCACCGGCCACTGCCAGGTGTCACGCCGGTGTCGCGCTGCCGACCGCACGCCTCCGAGCCGGCTGGTGTCCTCGCCCCCCGGGGGGCGAGGGACCCCTTCCGCGCAGGGGTGGGGTGACGGGGAGTCCCCGGGCCAGCGGGGTCCCTCCCGCCGCGCGAACGGCGATGCGACGAGCCCCCGCGTCGGACGGAGCGGGGGTCGCCGCTTCCGGTGGGCGGCGCGGGGCACGTCCGCGCGGCGACCTCGGCGCTCCAGGCCCCGCTCGCGTCGGGCGGGGTCCCTCGGCTCGGCTCCGGGCGCGCCCCGAAGCCGCTCGCCGCACCGGGAAGCGGGAACACCGCGAGCTTGCCGGCGTCCAGGTCGCTGATCGGCACCGTTCCCCGAGGCGGGCGTCCGGACGGCCCACCGAGGAGGCGGGAGGAACGGGATGGCCTCGGCCGGCGCGGGTCAGGAGCGCGGAACCCACGGCGCGCGTGGAGGGGCCTGGGCGGGTCGCGTGCTGGCGGGTGACCGACCCCGGAGATGGGACGACCCCCGCCAGGGGGGAGGGACGGGGGTCGTCAGGGGTTCAGCCCCGGGGGGTCGAGCTGAACCCGTCCGGCGCTGCCGGACGTCTCTACTGTATCCCGCTCGGAGGCTCCGATGCGCCGAGTCCGCGCGAGCGCTCACCCACTATGACCTACCGGCACCTATGCTGTCGACGTGACGGCCACGAAGAGCGCCGAGCAGACGACGCGGCCCCCCAGGGTGGCCGCGTTCTTCGACCTCGACAAGACAGTCATCGCGAAGTCGAGCACCCTCGCGTTCAGCAGGCCCTTCTTCCAGGAAGGGCTCATCAACCGCCGCGCGGTGCTCAAGAGCGCGTACGCGCAGTTCGTCTTCATGCTCGCCGGGGCCGACGCGGACCAGACCGACCGGATGCGCGCGCACATCACCTCGCTCTGCGCCGGGTGGGATGTGGAACAGGTCCGGTCCATCGTGGAGGAGACCCTGCACGACATCGTCGATCCCCTGGTCTACAAGGAGGCGACCCAGCTCATCGCCGACCACCGCGAGCAGGGGCACGACGTGGTCGTGGTGTCGGCGTCCGGGGAGGAGGTGGTGGCCCCGATCGCGCGGATGATCGGCGCCGACCACAGCATCGGCACGCGAATGGTGGTCACGGAGGGCCGCTACACCGGGGAGATCGACTTCTACTGCTACGGGGAGAACAAGGCCGTCGCCGTGGCGGAGCTCGCGGAGACGCGCGGGTACGACCTCAGCTCGAGCCACGCCTACTCGGACTCGGTGACCGACCTCCCCCTGTTGGGCGCGGTCGGCCATCCCACCGTGGTCAACCCCGACCGCGCGCTGCGCAAGGAAGCCGCGCAGCGGGGGTGGCCGTCGTTGACCTTCGACCACCCGGTCTCGCTCCGCAACAAGATCCCCACCCCGTCCGGGACGGCCGTGGCGGCGGCGGCCGTGGGCCTCGGGGCGGTCGCGGCGGCCGGTGTCGCCTGGTTCGGGGTTCGCCGTCGTCGGAACCGCGGCTGAGACGCGGCCGCCCCTAGCCGGCCTTTCCACTCGAACGGGCACCTTGCCGGGGGCGGTGAGTCGAGCTACAAAGGAGTTGAGGAGCCCGTACGGCCAGGGATGACGCGGAGGAGAAGCGTCATCCACCCCGGAAGGGCGCCTGGCTCGAACGGCGGGCACCCACGCTCAGCACGCCGCGGGAGGCTTTCGTCGGCAAGGGACTGCGTACGGGACGCCGGACGCCGAGTCCTGAAAGTACGACACAGTTGAACGCCTGGGGCCGCGCTCAGTTCCTGTCGGATGGCGCGCTCCCCTCCACCCGAGGGGAGCGCGCCATCGTCCGTCTCCACCGCCGCGCCCCCACCGCCGCCGTGGAACGGTCGCACGGGACCCTCGCCCACCCATGCCTCCCTCTCGTCGAGCGCGCGGCGGGCTCGGACCGGCTCCCGCTCGGCCCTCCTCCTGCCCCCGCGCCGGGTGCGGCCACCACCTGAACGGGTCAGCTCGCCACCGCTCGTAGGGTCGCGCTCCTGGCCTTCCCGAGCGCCGCCGGCGGGGCCCCTGCCTGACGGCGGCACCCCCGCCCCCTCCTCGCTCCGGCACCACTCCATCGAGTAATAACCTGGCTCAAGATCCATCCGTTCGGGCCCGGGAGCACCAAAGCGCCACGCCCTGGCAACACGCTGCGTGGTGTGACGTTGACCCTCCATCACCAGGTGGGTAGCTTCCAGAGCGGGACCCCAGTCGGTCAGGCGTTGACGTGACGACTGGGCCGCCACCACCGTGAGCTCCGGCCCACCGCTGCTTCCAGGAGGTTTGATGGGCACGACACGCAGGTCCCGGCAGCTCCTCGCACTGGGGGTGGGAGCGGCCCTGCTGGCCGGGTGCGCCGGAGGCGGCACATCTGACGGTTCCGAGTCGGCGGCGCCGGGCGGCGGGGAGGCCGCCGACGCGATGACCGAGTGGATCGACGAGACCATCGCCGGCATGAGCCTGGAGGAGAAGGTCGGCCAGCTCTTCGTCACCTACGTCTACGGCACCAGCGCCGACACGGCCCACGACAGCAACCTGGAGGAGTTCGGCCTGGCCACCCCAGCGGAGATCATCCAGCGGTACCACCTGGGCGGCATCATCCACTTCTCCTGGACCGACTCGCTGGAGAGCCCTCGGCAGGTGGCCGAGCTGTCGAACGGAGTGCAGGACGCCGCGCTCTCCTCGGGAGCCGGTGTCCCGCTCACCATCTCCATCGACCAGGAGCAGGGCGCCGTCCTCCGGTTCGGCGCCCCGGCCACGGAGTTCCCCGGCAGCATGGCGTTGGGAGCGGGCCGCAGCGTGGAGGACGCCCGTGCGGCGGCCGCCATCACCGGACAGGAGCTGCGGGCGGTCGGCATCACCCAGAACTTCGCGCCCGTCGCGGACGTGAACGTCAATCCGGCGAACCCCGTGATCGGGGTGCGTTCCTTCTCCTCCGACCCGGAGCTCGCGGCCGACTTCGTCACCGCCCAGGTCGAGGGTTACCAGGACTCCGATGCGCCGGAACGAACCGTGTCGAGCTCGATCAAGCACTTCCCCGGGCACGGCGACACCAACGTGGACAGCCACCACGACCTCCCGATCATCGAACACACCCGGGAGGAGTGGGAGGAGTTGGACGCTCCTCCGTTCCGAGCCGCGATCGAGGCGGGCGCGGACTCGGTGATGAGCGGCCACCTCATGGTGCCCGGTCTCGACGACTCGGGGATGCCGGCGACGCTCTCACCGACGATCCTCACCGGCATGCTCCGGGAGGAGCTGGGCTTCGACGGCCTGATCTACACCGACTCGCTGCAGATGGAGGGGGTCCGCTCGCAGTACCCGGATGACCGCATCCCGGTGCTCGCGTTGCTCGCGGGCGCCGACCAGCTGCTGATGCCGCAGCACCTGGACGTGGCGGTCCAGGGCGTGCTGGACGCCGTCGGGTCCGGCGAACTCACCGAGGAACGGATCGAGGAGAGCGTGCGGCGGGTGCTGCGCGCCAAGTGGGACCGGGGCATCGTCGCCGAGCCGCACGTGGACCCGGACCACGCCGAGGCGTTCGTGGGTTCCGAGGAACACCTCGCCACGGCGCGGGAGATCACCGACCGCACCGTGACGGTGCTCCGGAACGACGCCGACCTGCTGCCGCTCGACTCGGCACCGGGCAGCGTGCTGGTGGCCGGGTGGGACGAGGCGACGACCGCCGCGTTGGCGGAGGGCTTCGGCGAGCGCGGCGCGACCACGACGACGCTGCCCAACGACTTCCAACCCAGCCGGGAGCAGATCGGCCGGGCGACGGCGGCCGCCGGGGAGCACGACCTCACCGTGGTGCTCACCAACGGCGCGTGGCAGGACGCGCGCTCGGGGCAGCGGGACCTGGTGCGCGAGCTCGTTGCCACGGGGCAACCGGTGGTGGCGGTGGCCGTGCGGGACCCCTACGACGCCGCGTACGTGGAGGAGGCCGGGACCTGGGTGGCGACCCACTCCTTCAACCGGGTGACCATGGGATCGCTGGCCCGGGTGCTGCTGGGGGAGACGAGTCCTCGGGGTTCCCTGCCCGTCTCGGTGCCCGAGCCGGCCGGTTCCGGCGACCGGTTCCCCTTCGGCCACGGTTTGAGCTGGTGACCGGCGATGGCGGGACGAACGGGCGAGAGCGGGACGGCTGGCCGGTCCTCCCGGGGGCTGAGCAGGCGCGGCTTCCTGACGGCCACGGCCGTGACACCGGTCCTGGCGGCGGGTGCGGGTACCGCGCTTGGCTCGACGGTTGAGGAGGGCTCCGGCGCCGCCCTCGCACGCCAGGGCGGCCCGGTGCGCACCGGAGCCGACCAGCTGGCGGCGCGGGCCTGGGCACCGCTGGCGGGACGTCGGTTGGGGGTGTTGAGCAACCCCACGGCGGTGCTCGCCGACCTGGAGCATGTCGTGGACTCGATGCACGCGGCCGAGGGAGTGGACGTTGTCGCCGCGTTCGGCCCGGAGCACGGGTTCCGGGGCACCTCGCAGGCGGGCGGTTCGGAGGGCGACTACGTCGACCCGAGGACCGGCATCCCCGTGTACGACGCCTACGGGGTCGACGCGGGGGCTCTGGCGGCGATGTACCGGAAGGCCGGGGTGGACACGGTGGTGTTCGACATCGCCGACGTGGGTGCCCGCTTCTACACCTACATCTGGTCGATGTACACCGCGATGCACGCCGCCGCGCTGGCCGGGGTCTCGTTCGTGGTACTCGACCGTCCGAACCCGATCGGTGGCCGGGCGGACGGACCCCAGCTCGACCCGGCGTTCGCCTCGGGGGTCGGCCGGAAGCCAGTGGTGTTGCGGCACGGCATGACGGCCGGGGAGCTGGCCGGCCTGTTCGACGCCGAGTTCCTTCCCGAGGACGCGGGCTCCGGAGTGCCCTCCCTTGAGGTGGTGCGCCTGGAGGGCTGGGACAGGGGGCAGGTGTTCGTCGACACCGGACTTCCGTGGGTCCCACCGAGCCCGAACATGCCCACTCCCGACACCGCGACCCTGTACCCGGGCACCTGCCTGTTCGAGGGGACGGTGCTCTCGGAGGGCCGGGGCACGACACGTCCGTTCGAGACGGTGGGCGCGCCGGGCCTGGACTGGCGGTGGGCGGGGTGGCTCAACGATCGGGGCTTGCCGGGCGTCCGGTTCCGGGAGACCTACTTCGTGCCCACCTTCGGCAAGCACGAGGGGGTCCAGTGCGGCGGCGTGACCGCGCACGTGACGGATCCGGCGGCCGTGGACCCGATCGAGGTCGGGGTGAGCATGCTGGTGTCGGCGCGCCAGCTCTACCCGGACGAGTGGGGCTGGCGTCCCGACCACTTCATCGACAAGCTGGCCGGGTCGGCCACGCTGCGCACGATGGTGGACGCGGGTGCCCCGGTCGAGGAGATCACCGGGTCCTGGGCCGCCGAGCTGGCCGAGTTCGAGGAGCGGCGGGCTCCCCACCTCACTTACCCGGGGAGGTGACCGTGCGCGCCACCCTGTCCACCCTGTGCGTGACGGCGGTGTTCCTGGCGAGTGGTCTTGGCTGGGGGGCCGGGGAGACGTCGGCGAGTTCCTCGTGGTCGGCGGAGTCGTGTCCGACGTTGCGCGAGGGGTCCCCGGAGGAGCTCGGCCTGGACTCCACGCCGCTCGTCGAGGCGGCGGACCGGCTGCGGCGCTGGGCGGAACCCGCCACGGGCCGTCCCCTCTTCGCCGGGGCCGCGGTGTTGTACGCCCACCAGAACGTGGTGCTGCGGCGGGACTCCGCGGGGTACGCGCTCCGGTACGCGGACGGCGAGGGCCGTGAGCTGCCAGGCGAGGAGCAGCGCCCTGCCGGGACGGGCACGGTGTTCGACATCGCCTCGCTGTCGAAGCTCTTCACGTCGGTGCTCGTCATGCGGCAGGTGGAGGAGGGCGCCCTGCTGTTGGACGCCCCGGTGTCCCGGTACGTCCCCGAGTTCGGTGACAACGGCAAGGAGCGGGTGACCCTTCGCCAGCTGTTGACGCACACCTCCGGGCTCGAGCCGTTCCTGCCGCTGTGGCGGGACTGGCCGGATCGGGAGTCCCGGCTCCGGGCCGTCCTCGCGGTACGCCCGCAGGTGCCCCCGGGAAGCGCCTACGTCTACTCCGATCTGAACATGATCGCGTTGATGGTCGTGCTGGAGCGGGTGACGGGCCTGCCACTGGACGAACTGTTGCGGCGGGACGTCACCGAACCGCTCGGGCTGGCTGGCACCGGGTTCCGGAACGCGGACGACCCGGTGGGTGACGTCGCGGCCACCGAGTACCAGGTCGTGCCGGCCAGGGGGATGGTGCACGGCGAGGTGCACGACGAGAACGCCTGGTCGCTCGGCGGGGTCTCCGGCCACGCCGGGATGTTCTCCACCATCGACGACCTCGCGGTGTTCGGTCAGACGATGCTCAACGGCGGGTGCTACGGCGGGGCCAGGATCCTCCGGCCGAGCACGGTTCGCCAGATGCTCACCAACCACAACGACGCCTTCCCGAGCAACCCCCGGGGGCTGGGCTTCGAGTTGGACCAGCCCTTCTACATGGGAGGGCTGAGTGGTCCCCTCACCGCCGGGCACACCGGCTACACGGGTACCTCGTTGGTTCTCGACCCGCTCTCGAACTCGGTCGTCGTGTTGCTCACGAACCGGGTGCACCCCTCTCGGGACTGGGGCTCGATCAACCCAGCACGGGCGGCGGTGTCCGATGCGCTGGCCTCCGTGGTCGGCCGCGGCGACGGGAACTCTCCGTAGCCCTGTCGCCCCCGCCGGACCTCGGCCCGTGATCACGCTTCGTGGTCACGGGCCGATCGCGTTCGGCCGCCCCCGACGCGGCCCGTCCCATCCCGGCCCTTTTCCCACCACCATCCGTTGCGGTGAGCGCGCAACCACTAACGGGTGGCTTTAACACGTTTCGTAAACAAGCGGGCAACGGTGATAACGCGGGTGGCCCGTTCGGCGATAGGCCGTTCCGCAACGGCGTTTCTCGGGTTTTCGCGACGTTCCTGGTGGTGGAACGGCCTTCGAGGCGATCGAGATAACCGAGTGATGACGAGATGGATACGAGGATTGACCAATCAAAATGATTGTTAGTAAGTTTCCGACGTGACGAAGCGTATCGGGCAGAGCGCGGCGCAGACCGAGGGCAGCCCTCTTGTTCGGATCCGCTCACTGCTACCTGGCCTGGCCCGAGCGGAGCAGCGAGTAGCCAACGTCGTACTGGAGGACCCGGCGGCGGTCACGCACCGCAGCATCACCGAGGTGGCGGAGGCCGCCGGGACGAGCGAGACGACGGTGACCCGGTTCTGCAAGGCGATCGGCATCCGCGGCTACCCGGAACTGCGGCTCGCCCTCGCCGCGGACACCGCCCGGAACGCCGTCCGCGACGAGCAGAAGCTCGGCGGCGAGATCGGCCCCGGCGACGACCTGCACGACGTGATCGGCAAGGTCGCCTACGCCGACGCCCGGGCGGTCGAGGAAACCGCCGAACAGCTCGACCCCATCGCCCTCCGCAAGGTCGTGGACCGCGTCTCCGCCGCTCGCCGGGTGGACGTGTACGGCGTGGGGGCCAGCGCCTTCGTCGCGATGGACCTCCAGCAGAAACTGCACCGGATCGGGCGAGTCTCGTTCGCCTGGAACGACAAGCACATCGCGCTGACCTCGGCCGCGGTGCTCTCCGAGGACGATGTCGCGGTGGGCATCTCGCACACCGGCTCGACGGCCGACGTCATCGAGGCGCTGCGGGTGGCCAGGGCGAGGGGAGCCACCACGGTGGCCATCACCAACTTCCCCCGCGCGCCCATCACCGAGGTGGCGGACCATGTGCTCACCACCGCCGCCCGGGAGACCACCTTCCGCAGCGGCGCGATGGCGAGCCGAATCGCACAGCTCACGTTGATCGACTGCCTGTTCATCGGGGTCGCCCAGCAGCACTACGAAACGGCTCAGGAGGCGCTGGAGGTCACCTACGCCGCGGTCGTGGGACAGCGTCTGGGAAGTCGCCCGGATGGCAGGCGCAAGGCGAGGGACGGCATCTGATGAACATGCGGACGGGCCAGACGGTGGTACGCGTCAACTCCCCCACGGAGACGCGCAACCCGAGAACGACGGACATCGACCTGCTCCCCAGCGCCGACATCCTCAGGATGATCAACTCAGAGGACCGGCTGGTGCCCGACGCCGTCCGCGAGGTGCTCCCGCAGCTCGCGATCGCGGTGGACCTGGCGGTCCACGCGCTGCGTTCCGGCGGCCGGGTGCACTACGTGGGAGCGGGCACCTCCGGCCGGCTCGCGGTCCTCGACGCGGCCGAACTGATGCCCACCTACAACGTTCCACCGGACCTGTTCGTGGTCCACCAGGCCGGTGGTGAGGCCGCCTTCGCCCACGCCCTGGAGGGCGCGGAGGACGACGCCGACGCCGGTGCCTCCGCGATCGAACGGGCGGCGGGTGCCCGCGACTTCGTGCTCGGGCTCACCGCGTCCGGGCGGACCCCCTACGTGATCGGGGCGCTGACCGCCGCCCGGCGGTTGGGAGCCACGACGGCGCTGGTGAGCGCGAACCCCTCCAACCTGGAGACCTGCCGGCAGCAGGCCGACGTGGCACTGGCCGTGGACACCGGCCCCGAGGTCATCGCCGGTTCGACCAGGATGAAGGCGGGAAGCGCCCAGAAGCTGGTGCTGAACGCCTTTTCCACCGCGGTGATGGTCCGGCTCGGCCGCACCTACTCCAACCTGATGGTCAGCATGCAGGCGAGCAACGCGAAGCTGCGCGGACGGACGGTGACGATCCTTCGCGAGGCCACGGGTGCCGACGACGTCACCTGCGAACGGGCGTTGACCGAAGCCGAGGGCGAGGTCAAGACCGCGCTGGTGACCCTGCTCGCCGGCGTCGACGCCGACCGGGCGCGACAGGCGCTCGACGAGGCGGACGGGCACGTCCGGGCCGCCCTGACCGAGCTGACGCACGCCTGAGGCGCCACGGGCCCGGCGGTGCCCGGCAGTCGGAGGAGACCGCCGGGCACCGGTCCGAACGACGCGGGCGTCAGTCGTCGGCGGGTTTGCCCAGACCCGAGGAGATCAACTCCATGACCGAGGAGTCCTGCAAGGTCGTGACGTCACCGAGTTCGCGCTTCTCGGCGACGTCCCGCAGCAGGCGGCGCATGATCTTGCCCGACCTGGTCTTGGGAAGCTCGGGGACGACCATGATCTGCCGGGGTTTGGCGATGGGACCGATGACCGTCGCCACGTGCTGGCGCAGCTCGGCCACGAGCTCGTCGCCGCCCGCGTGTTCGGTGGCGTCCCCGCGGAGGATCACGAACGCGACGATCCCCTGGCCGGTCGCCGGGTCGCTGGCGCCGACGACCGCCGCCTCGGCCACGGCGGCGTGGGAGACCAGCGCCGACTCGACCTCGGTGGTGGAGATGCGGTGGCCGGAGACGTTCATGACGTCGTCCACCCTGCCGAGCAGCCACAACGCGCCGTCCTCGTCGTACTTCGCCCCGTCGCCCGCGAAGTAGTAGCCGCGATCGGCGAACCGCGACCAGTAGGTGTCCCGGAAGCGCTCGTCGTCACCCCAGATGCCGCGGAGCATCGCCGGCCACGGCTCGGTCAACACCAGGTACCCACCCCCGCCGGGGCCGACCGGCTCACCCGTCTCGTCGACGATCTCCGCCGAGATCCCGGGCAACGTCCGCATGGCGGAACCGGGCTTCGTCGCCGTCACCCCCGGCAGCGGGGAGATCATGATGGCGCCCGTCTCGGTCTGCCACCAGGTGTCCACGACCGGGGTCGCCCCGCCGCCGATGTGTTGGCGGTACCAGATCCACGCCTCCGGGTTGATCGGCTCACCGACGCTGCCCAGCAGGCGCAACGAGGACAGGTCGTAGTTGGCCGGGATGTCGCTGCCCCACTTCATGAACATCCGGATCGTCGTGGGAGCGGTGTACAGGATCGACACCCGGTAGCGCTGCACGATCTCCCACCAGCGGCCCTCGTGCGGGGTGTTGGGCGTGCCCTCGTACATGACGGAGGTGGCGCCGTTGGCGAGCGGACCGTAGACGATGTACGAGTGCCCGGTGACCCAGCCGATGTCGGCGGCGCACCAGTACACGTCGGTCTCGGGTTTGAGGTCGAAGACGGCGTGGTGGGTGTAGGCGGCCTGGGTCAGGTAGCCACCCGAGGTGTGCAGGATCCCCTTCGGCTTCCCCGTCGTGCCGGAGGTGTAGAGGATGAAGAGCGGGTGTTCCGAGTCGAAGTCCTCCGGGGTGTGCTCGGGCGACTGCCGGTCGACGGTCTCGTGCCACCAGAGGTCCCGGTCCGCCGTCCACTCCACGTCGGCGCCGGTCCGGTTGACCACGAGGACGTGGCGGACGCTGGGCGCGTCCCGCAGCGCCAGGTCGACGTTGGACTTCAGGGGTAGCGCCTTGCCGCGCCGGTACTGCCCGTCGCTGGTGATGACCAGCTTCGCCTCGGCGTCCTGGATGCGGGCGCGCAACGCCTCCGCCGAGAAACCGCCGAACACGACGCTGTGGGTGAGCCCGAGTCGCGCACAGGCCAGGAGGGCGACCACCGCCTCCGGGATCATCGGCAGGTACACGGCGACGCGGTCACCGGCCCGCAGACCCAGTTCCGTCAGCGCGTTCGCCGCGCGCGACACCTCGGCGCGGAGGTCCGCGTAGGTGATGGTCCTCGTGTCGCCGGGTTCGCCCTCCCAGTGGATGGCCACGCGGTCGCCGTGGCCGGCCTCCACGTGCCGGTCCACGCAGTTCACCGCGACGTTCAGCCGGCCCCCGACGAACCAGCGGGCGAAGGGCGCGTCCGACCAGTCCAACACCTCGTCCCACCGGGTCTCCCAGCGCAGGCGGTCGGCCTGGTCGGCCCAGAACGCCAGGCGGTCCCGGTCGGCCACCCGGTAGAGGTCCGGCGTGGCGTTGGCCTGGGACGCGAACCGCTCGCTCGGTGGGAACTCCCTGCTCTCGCGAAGCAGGTTGTCCAGGGTGACGGCGTCGTGCTCGGCCTCGGAGTGACCGGTGTCGTTGGTCATCGCGAAGGACCTCCCCTGCGTGGTCTACATCATCATGTGAGGGTGACCGTAGACGTCGGGCGGCCTTCTGGGTAGCAGCCCGAGGTCCGAGCCGGGGAGTCCGCGCGAGCTCCGCGGCGGCGCCAGGACGCCACCACCTCCCCCGTCCGGGTGGCGACCCGGATGTCCGCCCGGACGGTGGTGGTCGCCAACCGGGGGCGGCGCCGGCTGGTGTCGCGGTGCCCACCGGTTGGGTACTGTCCGCCTCATGACCGACCCCCTCGCCCCGCTGCTCGGCCTTCCCGGCGTGGAGGAGGCCGTGCGGCGTGCTCGCGCCGACGTCGACGCGGTGCACCGCCACCCCGCGAACCGGCGTGGCTGGGCCACCACGGGCGCGGAGGCCTCCGTGCGGGCTGCGCGCGCCTCGGCGGGGATCGAGGGAGCCGCCGTCACGCTTCCCGACTCCGGTGCGGTCAGCGATCCGGTGCTGGCGGGCTCCCTCCGGCTGGCCGAGGCGCTGGGAGGCCTCCTCCCCACGTGGCAGCGGGCGCCAGGCCAGGTGCTGGCGCGGATGCACGTGCTCGCGGCCGCCGACCTCGTCGACGACGCTGGCCGCGCGGGACTCGGCCGGCCGCGCGCCGACGCTGGTGCCACGGACCGGCTGACGCTGCTCGCCGAGCTGGTGGCCGGTGGCACGCGGGCGCCAGCTCCGGTCCTGGTCGCGGTCGTGCACGGCGAGCTGCTGGCGCTGCGACCGTTCGGTTCGGCGGACGGCCTGGTGGCCAGGGCGGCGGCTCGGCTCACCGCCATCGCGACCGGCCTGGACCCGAAGGGCCTGGTCGTGCCCGAGGTGGCGTTCCTCCGCCGGCGCGACGACTACCGTTCGGCGGCCGAGGGGTTCGCCAGCGGCGACCCGGAGGCGGTCGGCCGGTGGATCCAGCACTGCTGTGCGGCGCTCACCACCGGGGCCACCGAGGCGAACGCGATCGCGGACGCGCTCGCGGGCTGACCCGGGTCAGCGGTCCGAGCGCGGGGGCGCCGCCGCAGGAGCGCCCGCAGGTCCCCCCAGACGGTCTTGAGGGCCACGAAGACCAACAGCGCGGCGAAGAGCCGGTCGGACAGCCGTTGGTCCATCACCACCGACCACTGGCTGGCGGCGACGGTGGCCAACACCCCGGAGCAGCCGATCCACAAGGACGCGCGCAGCGATCCGTTCCCCTTGCGCAGGGCGCGCGCCCCGCCCAGGATCGAGGTCGGGGTGATCACGAGCAGCGAGGTCCCCTTGGCCATCGCCGCGGGCGCGGCGAACCCCAGCTGCATCACCGGAACCATGATGGCCCCGCCCCCGATACCGGTCAGTGCCGAGAGCACGCCGATGGCCAGCCCGATCGGCAGCAGCCACAGCAGCGGCCACCCGGGCCCGACGTCCGAGGACACCTGGGGCGCCGGCCCGACCAACAGGTAGACGGCGGTGCAGATGGACACGACCGCGTAGGCCCACCTCAGCAGGGCGAGCGGCGCCCGGTTCAACAGCGAGGCGCCCAACCAGGCGCCGGTCATGCACCCGACCGCCAGCGGCACGGCCATCCACAGGTTGACCTGGCCGTGCCACGCGTAGGACGCGGCCCCGGCGACCGACAGCGGGGCCAGCGCGAGCAACGAGGTGGCCACGGCCTGCCGCTGGTCGAATCCGACCAGGGTGACCAGCAGCGGAACGATCGCCACGCCACCGCCGAGTCCGAACAGCCCCGACAGCGCGCCCGCGACCAGTCCGATGATCACCAGCTTCGCCCAGGGCACCCCGTCCAGCGTTCTCTCGTCAGCGGCGTTCTCAGACACCCGAGCAACATACGCCGGCCGCCCCGCTCTCCGGGGGCAACGATTACCTAGCTCACCTCGGCGGTTCCGCTTCGGCCGTCCGGCGGAGCGCCAACGGGCCCAGGTGGAGATCACCCGTGTCGCGCGTGCGGGTGTCCGGCGACATGGCACCATGACGCGGTGAGCAGCGCCGGACACCACAGCAACGGACGCTGGGACGGAGAGGGGACACCACCCATCCCCTCGATCCCGCTGTCCGAGGACGACCGCACCGACGGAGCCGCCGGGGAGAAGTCGATCGGCAACCTGGTCCGCCAGGCCACCGTTCACATGTCCACCCTGATCAGGGCCGAAGTCGAGCTGGCGAAACAGGAGATCACGGCCGAGGTCAAGAAGGGCCTGCGGGGCAGCGTCTACTTCGTGCTGGCCCTCACCGTCCTCGCCTTCAGCTCCTTCTTCCTGTTCTTCACGTTCGCCGAGCTGCTGGCGGTGTGGCTGCCCCGGTGGGCGGGTTTCGGAATCGTCTTCCTGCTGATGCTGTTGGTCGCCGGCTTCCTCGCCTACAAGGGATACCGCCGGGTCCGCAGCATCCGCAAGCCCGAACGAACCATCAGCACGGTGCGGGAGACAGCCGCTGGTTTCAGCGGCCACCGGGACCGCCTCGACGGCGGCGACCCGGACCGGACCGGCTGAGCAACCGCCACGGTGAGCCTGCCACCCGACCCGTCCACCGCCCGGCTCGCCGGCCCGTGGGCGCACCACGACGTCTCGGCCAACGGGATCCGCCTGCACGTCGCCGAGCTCGGTGAGGGGCCCCTGGTCCTCCTGCTGCACGGTTTCCCCGAGTTCTGGTGGGCCTGGCGAGGGCAACTCACCGCGCTCGCCGAGGCCGGTTACCGGGCGGTCGCCGTCGACCTGCGCGGCTACGGCGACTCCGACAAGCCCCCCAGGGGGTATGACGGCTGGACGCTGGCCGGTGACGTCGCCGGGTTGGTCAAGGCGCTGGGTGAGCAGCGAGCGCACCTGGTGGGGCACGCCTGGGGCGGCATGTTGGCGTGGACGCTCTCGGCCCTGCACCCGAGGCTGGTCAACTCGATCACGGTCCTCGGTGGTGCGCATCCCCTGGCGTTGCGGCGGGCGATCTGGCTCGGGCTGACCCGACCGTTGCGGCGAACCGCCCGCGCCCAGGCCCGGAGTGCGCGGCACCTCTTCGCCGCGCAACTGCCCCGCCTCCCCGAGACGCGGCTGACCAGGAACGCCGCGAGCCAGGTCGAGGCACTGCTGCGGGGGTGGTCGGGGCCGGACTGGCGGCAGACGTCGGACTTCGCGGAGGTGGCGCGCACGCACCGGACCGCGATGCTCATCCCCGGGGTGGCGCACTCGGCGATGGAGTACTACCGCTGGAGCGTGCGTTCCCAGTTCCGATCCGACGGGCGGCACTTCGCCGAGGCCGTCGACCGGCGGGCCACGGTTCCGGTCCTCCAGGTGCACGGGCGGCTCGACCCGTGTTTCCTCCCCGCGACGGCCGCCAGGTCCAGCCCCTGGACGGGGCCGAGATCGCAGCGCGTGGAACTGCCCGGCGTCGGCCACTTCCCCCACCACGAGTCCCCGGACCGGGTCAACGACCTGCTCGTCCGCTTCCTCACGCGGGTGACGGCCTGATCCGTCACGGGCGGGCTCGGTCCTGACCTCGCCGAGGGTGGCCGGGGCGGATCACCTAGGCGGAGCACTCACCTGTCGGGACCTCGTCGGTCAGACCGGTGGCCGTCCGGACGTCCTCGTCGATCTCGGCGTTGGTGAGCACGTACCCGGTCTCGCTCTGGTCGGCCGCGGCTCCGAACACGACGCCCAGGACCCGTCCGTCCGGGTCGACGAGCGGTCCTCCCGAGTTCCCGCTGCGCACGGCTGACCTGACCGTGTAGATCTCCCGTTCGACCGTGTTCTGGTCGTAGATGTCCGGGCCGGTCAGGGTCATCCGCTGCCGGATCCGGGCTGCGCTCGCCGTGTAGGGGCCGCCCAACGGGTAGCCGAGCACGATCCCCCCGTCGCCGGTCGCCGCGGGGTCCGGGGCGAAGTCGAGTGGTTCGGCGTACAGGTCGGGGACATCGAGCACCGCCACGTCCCGGCTCGGGTCGTACAGGACGACGGTGGCCCGCAGGCTCGCCCGCTCCACCTCCACCGTCACCTGGTCCGCTCCGGCGACCACGT
The DNA here is from genome assembly GCF_000429185.2 of Actinoalloteichus caeruleus DSM 43889. Classification (GTDB taxonomy): domain Bacteria; phylum Actinomycetota; class Actinomycetes; order Mycobacteriales; family Pseudonocardiaceae; genus Actinoalloteichus_B; species Actinoalloteichus_B caeruleus. Next base: position 3,840,261 of record NZ_AUBJ02000001.1, read on the forward strand.
GCGCGTTGGTCATCACGCGGTGCGGTGCGACCACGAACCCGCTGCCGTTGAGCAGGCGCTGGCAGCTCCTCGCCTGGCCGTGCACGCGAACCACGCTCTCCCTGACCCGTCGCACCGTGGCGCTCGCCTGGAGTTCCGGGTCGGGTGGGTCGACCTCCGCCGCCGGGGTTCGGGAGAACGGGTCGAGGACGTGCGGGAACCCGGAGAAGGCGAAGAGCCGTCCGAGTTCGTTGGGGAGCCCCTTCGCCTCGGGTGGCATCACGTCGTCGACGGTCCCGAGCACCCGGGACTCCTTGACCGCGGCCGCCAGCCAGGGCACGGATGCCGCCGAGGTGATCGGGAGGGCGACGAGCCAGGCCACCAGGACGACCATCAGGCCCTGGACGACGCCACCGAGGAAGTTGTCGACGCGGCTCAGCCGGGAGTGCCCCAACCTCCGCTTGATGCTCCTGCCCACGTACACGCCGGCGAGCTGCCCGATGACGACCAGGCTGAACAGGATGCTCAGGGCCACCGCGAGCTGGACGGACGGCCCCTCCAGCTGGTCGGCAACCCAGGGCGCCAGCATGAGGCCCCCGACGGCGCCTCCGGCGACACCGAGGCCAGCGCAGATTGCCACCGCCATGCCGTGCCGGACCCCCGAGATGGCGCCGAGCACGACGGCGACCAGGACGGCCGCGTCGACCCAGTTCACTCGCCGACCGTCCCGCCAGCCCCGGCCGGGGCCTCCACCGCCTGCCAGGCATCCGCCAGATCCCGGATGTCAGTGGCGTCCCACGGCTCCGCCCACTCACCGACGGAGAGCAGGCTGGAGATCAGCCCAGCGGTGAACCCCCAGACCAACATCCCCGGCACGGCGAAGGCGGGGCCCACGTACCCCGAGGGGTGCCGGACCTGGAAGCGGTTGCCCGGGTCGGCCAGGTAGCGGACGGGGACCCGGGCGACGGCGGAGGTCTCCGCGAGGTCGACCGGCCGCACCGGCGAGGGCTGCCGCCAGTGCGCGATCACCGGTGTCACCCTGAACTTCGACCGTTGGATGTAGAGCTCCGGCAACAACGCCACCGGACGCACCCCGGCGCGGTGGAGACCGACCTCCTCCTCCGCCTCCCGAATGGCCACCGCCACGGGTCCGTCGTCGCCGTCCTCGGCGACTCCACCGGGGAAACCGACCTGGCCGGGGTGATGGGTCAGTCCGTCAGCCCTGCGCAACAACAGCAGGTCCGGACCCGGGCCCAGCGGGCTGCCGTCCTCCCCGAACAGCACCAGCACCGCGGCGGGTCGGACGCTCTCCGCGACGCCACCACCCGCCGTCGGCGACGGTGACTCCATGTGGTCGCTGGCCGCGACCAGTGGGCCGAGCCAGGGTGGCGTGCTGCGCGGATCGACCAACGCTCCGCCCCGCCCCAGATCGCCGTGAGCGCTCGCTCGCTCGGTCATCGGCCTCCCCCCAGATAGCTCCGCACCGCCTGCTCCACCTCGTCGACGCTGGCGAACGCGCGGGGTGGCTCGACCCGGTGGATGTCGCCGGCAGCATCCACCACGAAGCTGGTCGGCATGACGGGGGCCCGGACCAGGCGTCGGAGCTGGTCCCCGTCCTCGTGCACCGTCGGGAAGCCCACCCCGAGTTCGTCGAGCATCCGTCTACCCGCGTCCCGGTCGCTCTGCACCTGCACCCCGAACACGGGGACGGCGTCCTGGCCCGCCGCGTACTCGTCGAGGACCGGTAGCTCGTCCACGCAGGGCCCGCACCAGGTGGCCCAGAGGTTGACCAGCGCGGGTCCCTCCCCCACCACGGCGGCGAGGTCACCCCGCTCACCCCCGTCGTGCGGGGTCACCGGAACCACGTCGAGCGCGTTGAGCGTGGTCGCCACGGCGGGGTCGGTGGCGTCGTCGGAGGCCGTCGGGGGGAGGGTGTCCCCCTCCCTCGGCCAGAGCGCGACGATGCCCGCGACCGCGAGGACCACCACGACGACGGTCCACCTGACGCTGGACCTCACGTCCGTCCCCCCTGGGCCGGCGGCGTGGGTCCAGCGGCACCGGGACCCGACGCGCCGCTGGTTCCCGCCGGCTCGTCGGGAGTGCCCTCGTGTCCCGGGACGCCGGCCAGCCGGAGCAGTCGGGGGGCTTCGGGGCCCCGGACCAGCCGCTCAGCCAGCAGGGGGTCCGTCGGTCCGGCCCCGAACGAGGGGCAGTCCCTGGCCAGGAGGCAGGCTCCGCAGGCGGGCGTCCTGGAGTGGCACACGCGGCGACCGTGGAAGATCACCCGGTGGGACAGCATGGTCCAGTCCCGCCTGGGGATGAGCTCTCCGACCTCGTGTTCGACCTTGACCGGGTCGTTCTGGTTCGTCCAGCCCCACCGGCGGGTGAGCCGGCCGAAGTGGGTGTCGACCGTGATCCCCGGGATCCCGAAGGCGTCCCCGAGGATGACGTTGGCGGTCTTCCGGCCGATGCCGGGCAGTGCGACGAGGTCCGGCAGGGTGCGCGGCACCTCGCCCCCGTGCCGCTCGACCACGGAGGCGCCCAGCCCCATCAACGCCGACGCCTTGTTCCGGAAGAAGCCGGTCGGACGGATCAACTCCTCCAGCTCGGTCCGGTCCGCCGCCGCGTAGTCAGCAGCCGACCGGTAGCGGCGGAAGAGCGCCGGCGTCACCTCGTTGACCCGCCGGTCGGTGCACTGGGCCGACAGGATCGTGGCGACCGCGAGTTCGAGCGGGGTGGTGAAGTCCAGTTCGCAGTGCGCGTCCGGATAGGCCGTCCGCAGGGTGCGGTCCATGCGCCTCGCCCGGCGGACCAGGGCGAGCCGGGTCTCACCGGCACGGCCGGGGGGCGCGGAGGACTTCGCGGGGGACGGCACTCCCACAGGGTACGGGCGGCGGCCGCCGGGGACGGCGGTTCCCCGCCGAGAGGCGGGTCGGTGGTCGGTCGCGTCGGTACCAGCGGCGGCGGCCCGCTCCGCTGATCGGTTCGCGTGCCCACCTCCTCACCCCTAGCCTGGACGAGGAGAGGTCGAGGGTATTCCGAAAGGGCTACCGGGGTCACCCATGACCCCGGGCGCCGCCACCCACCGTGATGCGCCACCATCGGACACATCATGACTGCCTGGTTCGTCATCGCCGTCCCCGTTGTGATCATGCTCTTCGCGCTCTTCATGGAGCGCGTCGAGAAGGGAATCCGCCACGGGGTCGTTCAGGAGAACGACGTCGAGGAGTTGCTGGAGAACGCTCGCCCGGACGAGGTGCGGGCGCTGTTCAAGCAGGGCATCGGGCGGGCGCTCGAACTCTTCCGGCTGCGCCGCTCGGGGCGCGCGGGAAGGCTGCGTCCACGCAGATCACGCCGCCCGTCTTAGACTGCAAGGAGCGATCGGCGGCACCCATCAGGTATTCGTAACGAGGGGTACCCAGTCACGGGCTGCCGCCGCCTCTCAACAGGAGGGATGAGGTGGACGAGACCCTGGCACGCGCTGGGATCTTCCAGGGTGTCGAGCCGGCGGCCATCGAGGCGCTGACTCAGACACTGGAGCCCGTGGACTTCCCACGCGGCCATGTGATCTTCACAGAAGGTGAGCCCGGCGACCGGCTCTACATAATCCAGTCCGGCAAGGTCAAGGTCGGGCGCAAGTCCCCGGACGGCAGGGAGAACCTGCTGGCCATCATGGGGCCGTCCGACATGTTCGGTGAGTTGTCGATCTTCGACCCGGGGCCGAGGACGTCGACGGCGACCACGGTCACCGAGGTCAGAGCGCTCAGCATGGACCGCCCCGCGCTCCGGGAGTGGATCAGCAAGCGTCCGGAGATCGCCGAGCAGCTCCTGCGGGTGCTGGCGAGGCGACTGCGGCGCACGAACAACATGCTGGCCGACCTGATCTTCACCGACGTACCCGGCCGGGTCGCCAAGGCGCTGCTCCAGCTGGCGCAGCGCTTCGGCAGCCAGGAGGCGGGCCTGCTCCGGGTGACGCACGACCTCACCCAGGAGGAGATCGCCCAGCTGGTCGGAGCTTCCCGCGAGACGGTGAACAAGGCCCTGGCCGACTTCGCCCACCGCGGCTGGCTGCGGTTGGAGGGCAAGAGCGTGCTGATCCTGGACCCGGAGCGGCTGGCTCGACGGGCCCGCTGACCCAGGACGCGACCGTCACCCGTGGGACGTGTGGCTCCGCACGTTCCAGGCCCGGGACTCCCAGTGGTGGCGTGCCCCGGCACGCCCATCGGAGGCTCGGCGCCGCCGGTCTGACGCCGGCACCAGATCCGGTTCCTTCGAAACACGCATCGAAGGGTTTCGCCATGACCGTGGGTGCCCAGTACGTGAGAGACGACGGAAGGGTCGGGCGCCGCCCCCGACGCGGCGCTCCGACCCTTCCGTCGTTGGCGTAGCACGTCCCCCGACGGCCACACCTTCCCACCCTCCGGCCACGGCCCCGATCCGCATCTCCGGAGGAGTCAGTTCACGTGACGGGGGGATTTCGCCTCACTCGGCACGGTCACGGCCCCGACCGCTTCCGTCAACATCCCACCGTCACCAACACTGTACTCAGTGTCGCTGCCCTCCACGGATGGCGTCCGTGGAGAACGGAACATCTACGAGGTAGACGGATACGGGGTTCCCCGCGTTGCCTACCCCTCCACGATTCGCTCGGCAGTGTTACCAAGCTGAAACCTAACTCACACTCCCGTAGCCAAGAGTAACGCTGAACTCGCCCGCGCCGATTACCGGCCACGAAGAGAGCAAGCACTTCGATACCAAGAGTGATGACCTGACTGGTGAACCGGGACCACCCGCGTCCGACGAGTGGGCCGTGACGGCTCGACCACACTCAGTCTAGGCCGTCCTGGTGACACAACACACCCGAAAAACGGATTGGTACTCCCGTACCAAAGAGCGCAGACTGGGCCCGTGTCGCACTCGGCCTCCCTCGCGGACTACCGCGCGGCCCTCAGCACCCCCGCGGCCAGATGGCCGGTCATCACCTCACTCGTCGGACGGCTGCCGATCGCCATGATCGGCATGTCCATCCTGTTCTACGTCCGCGACCGGACCGGTTCCTTCGCCATCGCCGGGCTCGTGTCCGCGGCCACCCTGTTCGGCGTCGCGTTCGGCTCGGTGGTCCAGGGCCGGATCGTCGACCGGTTGGGGCCGACCCGGCCCCTGTTGACGATCAGCTCGGTGTTCGTCGTCCTCGCCTGCGGGCAGATCGCCCTGGTCGAGTCCTCGGCGCCGGTGCCGGCCCTGGTGGCGCTGGCCCTGTGCATCGGACTGTCCGAACCCCAGCTCGGAACGGCGTCCCGCGCCCTCTGGCGCAGGCTCCTGCCGCCGGGCCCCGCCCGCACGGCGGCGCTCTCCTACGAGGCCATCAGCGTGGAGGTGTTCTTCATCCTCGGCCCGGGCCTGGCGGGGCTGCTCGCGGCATCACCCTGGCCGGGGACCGGTCTCGTCGTGGGAACGGTGGCGATGGTCGGGGGCAGCACCGGGTTCGCCCTCACCACCACCGTCCGCTCCTGGCGCCCGGAGCCCCGGGCGAAGCGCACCTCGGCCCGGACTGACGGCGGGTCCCGGCTCGCCCACCTGCTGGGAGCCTTCGCCGTCCCGGGCATGCGGACCGTGGCGCTCGCCGTCCTCGGCTTCGGTGTGGTCATCGGGTTCGTCGAGGTCGCCGTCCCCGCCGCCGCCACCGAGGCCGGTCACCCCGCCATCGGCGGGCTCCTGTTGAGCCTCTGGTCCGTCAGCTCCGTGGTCTTCGGCCTCCTGTACGGGCTCCGCCCGTGGCCACGCCCCCTCCACCTCCGCCTGCCGGTGCTCCTCGGCGGGTTCGCCGTGCTGACGACCCTGCTGGCCGTTCCGGTGACGTTGGCGGGGCTGGCCGCCGTGATGTTCGTCGTCGGCGCGCTGGTCACTCCGCAGTCGATGGCCCACTCGCTCGCGGTCGAGGCGGTCGCGCCGTCGGACAAGGCCGCCGAGGCGTTCGGATGGGTGATCACCTCGGTGACCGTCGGCATCGGGCTCGGGCAGTCGATCAGCGGCCAGCTGGTCGAGAACGTGGGCGTGCCCCAGGCCTTCCTCGCGGCGGCCGGTTGCGGAGTCGTGATCGCGGGCCTGGTGTTCCTGTTCCGCGGCACCGTCGCCGCCGAGGAGAGGGAGCCGGACGACGACGGGAGGACGCCCCGCCCCACCGCCGACTCCCACGCGGCCAGCTCGGCCACCTGAACCCACACGGCTACGTGCGCCGGAACTGTCGGAGGAGACCACTAGGTTGCCGGCATGACCGCCCACCTGGGTCTCGACGCCACAGTGCCAACCACACCGCTGGCGACTCGCCTGGCCGAGCTGGTCCGGCTCCTGCCCGGGCGCCTGACCGATCCCGTGCTCGGTGGCGTGGTGGTCGTGGCCTCCGCGACCGGGGTACGGGTCGCCTCCTCCGACCACGAGCGCGGGTTCCAGGCGGACCTGGACGGCCTGGTGGGTTCCGAGGGTTCGGTCCTGGTACCCGCCCGTCCCCTGGCCGAGACGTTGCGGTCCCTGGCCGAACCGGAGGTCCGCCTGGTCGTCGAGGGGTCCCGCCTCGCGGTCCGCGCTGGTCGGGCGCGGTTCGCCCTTCCCATGATGGATCTCGCGGCGCACCCGGGGCTGGCGCCCTCACCTCCGCACCGGCTGTCCGTGCCCTCGGCCGCGCTGCGCGGGCCGCTGGCGGTCGTCGCGGCGGCGGCGTCGCGTGACGACGCGCTGCCCGTCTTCACCGGCGTGCGGCTCTCGGTCGAGGACGGCGTCCTCGCGCTGCTCGCCAGCGACCGTTTCCGACTCGCGAAGGCGGAGATCCCCCTCCCCGGCCCGGCGGAGGACGCTGCCGACCTGGACGTCCTGGTCCCCGCCGCCCTCCTGGCGGAGTTGTCCAGGCAGCTCCCCCGGTCGGGCGAGGTCGATCTGCGAGCCGACACCGACCGCTTCGCGCTGTCGTGGGAGGGCACCCTCGTCACCACGGCGCTGCTCGCCACACCGTTCCCCAACTCGGACCGGCTGTTCCCGTCCGATGTCGACTGCGTGCTGCGGGCGGACGCGGACGAGTTGACCGCGGCGGTGCGGCGCGCGGCCACCTTCGGTGGAGGGCGCGGGCTCCTCACCCTCGTCGCCGAGGACGGCGGTGTCCGAGTCCTGGGCAGCGATCCGACCATCGGCGAGTCGGAGGAGACCGTGAAGGCCGACGTGGCCGGCAACCGGATCTCCCGCACCTACCAGGCCCGGCACCTGGTGGACGCGCTGCGCGGCTTCACGGGCCGCGTCGTCGAACTGCGCGTCCCCGCCCACGAACGGCGGGGATCCGTGCTCACGGCGGACCCTGGCGATGACGGTGTGGCGGTGACCCACCTCGTCGCCCCCACCCGACCACCATCCCCCCGGGGCTGAGGACGGCGACCGCGCCGGGGTGGTCAGCCCTCCTCGTCCAGGTACGCGAGCTGCGCCCGGACGGACTGCTCCGCGGCGAACGACAGCGCCGGGTCGAGGTCGGGGTAGACGGCGGCCACCACCTCCACGGGGGTGGCCGTCGCGCCCAGCCGAGCGCGGGCGGCGCGCACCTGGTCCAGCCGACGTTCGCGGTGCGCGAGGTAGTCGCGGGCCGTCGCGGCCGCATCGGGCAACTCCGCACCGTGCCCTGGCAGCAGACGGGTTCCGGCGGGGACCCGGGCCAGCCCTCGGAGGGTGGTGAGGTAGTCACGGAGGCTCCCCGTCAGCACCGTCGTCCCCCGCCCCAGCACCGTGTCCCCGGTGAGCACCACCGGACCCGCTCCGCCGTGGACGAGGAAGCACGCCGAGTCGTCGGTGTGGCCCGGGGTGTGGAGCACCTCCAGCCGCAGGCCGGCCACGTCGAGCACCGCGCCGTCGACGAGTGGTTCTCCGGACGACCAGCGCGGGTCGATCGCGGCCGAGGGCGCGCCGACCAGGTCGGCGAACCGGGCCAGCCCCGCGCTGTGGTCGTGGTGCCCGTGGGTGAGCAGGACGAGTTCGACGGGGCCTTCCTCACCGACCCGGCGGAGGTGCTCCTCGTCGTCCGGTCCCGGGTCGACGACGACCCGACCCGTCGCGCCAGGGGCCCGGAGGACCCAGGTGTTGGTGCCCTCCAGGGTCATGGCCGAGGGGTTGTTCGCGAGCCACACCGAGGCCACGTCCGCCACGTCCCGCCGTCTCCCGTACGCCGGGTGCGCGTCGCTCGGGAGGTCACCACCACGCGGTTCGGTCACGACGGCCCCCCATCCGCTCGCTCGTCCCGGACCGTGGGGGCCCGCCCCGCCTCGTGACGGCCCGGCCCCCTTCGGACGGTTCCGGCACCACCACTCGCAGCCGGCCGCCCTCACGGATGATGCGGGGAACGGTGCGGCCGATCACGCGGGGGGTCCGACGTGCCGAGGACACGCTGTCCTGGTCGGCGAGTTCGGACAGGGTCACCCAGGTAGGGGGGAGCAGGGCGCGGTCGCCCTGACGCCACTCCTCCAACGCGGCCGCCGGGGTCAGCCACCTCGCCTGGACGGCCTCCGAGGTCCTGCCGTCAGCTCGTTGTCCGGGTGGTAGTTCGGCGAGGAAGAACCGGGTGTCGTGGCGACGCGCCTCCACCTCGGGCGTCACCCAGTTCGCCCAGGGAGTGAGGAGGTCGGCGCGCAGCACGAGCTCGTTGGCCGCGAGGAACTCCCCGAGGGAGAGGGCGCCGCTCTCGAGGAGCGGCCTCGCCGACGAGTACCGGCCCGCGTCCCTGACGACATCGCGGTCGTCGGCTCCCGCGAGCAGCACACCGGTTTCCTCGAAGGTCTCGCGGACCGCCGCGCTGACCAGTGCGGCGGCGAGGTCGGGCGCGCAGCCGAAGCGCTCGGCCCACCACTCCGGCGCGGGGCCCGCCCAATGTGCCCGGACCGCGCCCCCGACCCGGTCCCTGCCGTCGACGGATCCGCCGGGGAAGACGGTCATGCCCGGGGCGAAGGCCATGGTGGCTGCCCTGCGCATCAGGAACACCTCGACACCGCCCGCTGGGTGGTCGCGCACGAGCACGACGCTCGCCGAGTCCCTCGGCGTGGCGGGTGGGCGCCCCGGGACGGCGGAGAGCGAGTCGACCAGCTCCGGCGGCAGGTCGAACGGTTCTGGCAGCGGGGGCACGGTGCCACCCTAGGCGCCCGGCCCTCGTGGGGGAACCACGCGAGAATGAGCTGGTGCGTCACGAGGAGGAACGGGTGGAGCCAGCTGTGGACGGACGGCGGGTCCGGGGGTGCCTGGTGCCGCTGTTGACCCTGGTGCTCGGGGTCATCGCCGGGACGGTCGGCACCGGGGTGCTCCTCCTGCTGCTGGCGGTACCCCACGGCGGGCGCGCACCCGCCTCCGACACCGCCCCGCCCGAGGTCGCCGCGGCCACCGGGCGGTCATCACTCGTGGTCGAGCTGCGGGAGCGACCGGCGACCCTGTTCTCGTCCGAGGAAGCGGAGGTGGTGCTCGTGGACCGGCACGACGGGGAGGACACCGTCCTGCGCGCCGTGCCGGTGCCCTCGAGCTCGGTGGCGGCGGGTCCGTGGCGGGTGGCGTGGAACGAGGGCTCGGTGCTCGTCGGCCTCGCCGACGGTGTGGAGATCCGGGTTCCCCTGATCTTGGAGTGATGATCCTTCCGACTGAACCGGGCCTCGGATCAGTCGGATCATGGTTGGCGTCCGGGGTGGAGCGGGAAAGATGGTGTCGTGCCTACTTCTCCAGCCCACGACGACGGACCACTGGACGCCGAGGCCCCGGCACCAGTGGTGGAGGATCAACTGCGGGTCGGTCTGGTCGGGGCCGGCCGGTGGGCCAGGACGACGCACGCCCCGGGGATCGACGACCACCCGGGGACCCGTCTCGTCGCGGTGTGGTCCCGACGGCCCGACGCCGCCGCCGAGCTGGCCGCGCCGTACTCCGCCGAGGTGATGTCCAGCCCAGAGGAACTCGTGGCCAGCGTCGACGTGGTCGCCTTCGCGGTACCCCCGTCCGTCCAGGCCGGGCTCGCGACCAGTGCCGCGTCGGCCGGCAGGCACGTCATCCTGGAGAAACCGCTCGCCGCCGATCTGGCGTCCGCCTCGCGTCTCGCGGAGGAGGTCCGCCGTCGCGAGGTGTGCTCCCTGGTGATGCTGACCCGCCGGTTCGCCCCGGAGACCCGCGAGTGGCTCGCCGGCCTCCAGGACGGTGGCGGGTGGGCCGGTGGCTCGGTCACCTGGCTGTCCGGCGCGCTCCTGGACGACGGCAACACGGGATCCTCGTGGCGTCACGAGGACGGCGGGCTGCTCGATGTGGGGCCGCACGCCGTGGACCTCGTGGACGCGGCGCTCGGCCCGGTGGTGGAGGTCCTCGCCGCCCACCGCTCCCCCGACGACCTCTGGCAGCTCGTGCTCGGCCACGAGGGCGGCGTGACGAGCACGCTGTCGCTGTCGCTGCGCTTCCCCGCGAGGCCGACCGTCACCGACGTGTCGGTCTTCGGCGGTGGTGGCCTCCGGGCGCTGGGAGCGCCGGAGACCTCCCGGGCGGACTGCTACGCCTCGATGCTCGACGACTTCGTGGCCATGGTGCACAGCGGAGCCCGGGAGCACCCCTGCGACGTGGCCCGAGGACTGCACCTGCAACGCGTGCTCGCCGCCGCCACCTCGCTGGCCGGCTCACCGTCCGGGGTACGGCTCGGCACCCCGGCCTGACGGCCGCTCCGCCGGCTGCTCAGGCGGTCGGCGGGAACGGTGGATGCCCGTTCGTGTAGGGCCGTTGTGGCCCAGAGGTGGGGTGGCCACCAGCACTGGCGGAAAGGCGGCTGATGGGCCCGGTCTGTTCGACGTTGCTCGGCGCGGACACCGCGCGCCTGGGCGCGGGGGTTCGCGCGGCCTCCGAACTCGGCTGGCCCGTCGCCGTGCCCTCGTGGTCCCGTTCGGCCAGTTCCTCGTGCAGCTGCCGGAGGAGGTCCCGTTCCCTGCCGTTCAGCTTGCCCTCGTCCCCCGGAGGCCGTTCCGGGCCCGGCACCGCCCGGTCGGCGGTCGGCGCACCGGCGGCGGCGCGGGGCTGGCCGCTGGACACGGGAGTCGCGGCCTGCGCCTGCCCGTGGTCGGGGGCTGGGTCGGTATCGGGGCGGACCGGGCCGACGTCCTCCGGCCGGGGCGCGGGCCGGCTCGCCCGCTCGGGGCGGCGAGCGGGCTGCTCCGGGGCCGGCGTCCTCTCGTTCGCGGCCGTGGAGCCCTCCTGGTCGGTGGCCTCGTCCCCGGGGCGACCTCCCCGGCCGCTGGACGGCGTTCGCCCGGAGCCGTCCCTGGCCGGTCGGAGCACCCGGACGTTCTCGGCGAGCCTCGGGGCGGCCCGTTCCGGGGTGTCCGCCTCTCCCGGAACGTCCTCGTCGGACAGTTCCGGTGTCGCCTCGGGGACCGTGGTGGCCGGGTAGCGACGCCCTCGGGGTGGGCGGGGCGGGCGACGGTCCTCCGCGACCACCTCGCCCACGGGCTCGGTGACCTGCTGGTCCGCGCCGGACGGCGCGGTGTCCGGGCCGCGTCGCGGAGACCGGGGCGCGGAAGGGGCCGCCTCCGGCCGTGGTGGCTCACCCGCGACGCCCTGGTCGTCCTTCCGGCCAGCAGGAGCCGCCTCCTCGGAGTCCGGTCGCCGTCGACGACCGGCGTGCGCCTCGGCGGGGGCCGGCTCCTCGTCGGTGGTGGTGCGGGTGCCGCCGGCCTCGCGCTCCGCCGGGGCCGCTCGCGGTCGGGGCCCGGCCCCGCGCCCCGCTCGGGTTCGCGCCCACCGTCGGGGCCGGGACGCGCGTGACCGTTCAGGTCGACGAGGACCCCGGCGTCCGAGGCGGCCCGCTGGTACTCGGGGACCGGTCTTCCTGGTAACAGGACCTCGACGGTCGCGGGCAGGTCCGCCGCGTCGAGTGCCCGCGCGACCTGGAACGCGGTGGCGGGGGCGACGGCCGCGTCGGTGGACTCGACGACCACGACCCGTTGCGGAGTACCCATCGGCGCGGCCCCGGCCGGTGTGACCCGCCAGGCGCATCGCAGGGAACTCACCGCCGACAACCGACGGCCGAGGCCGGCGACGGCCTGCCCGACCCCGCGTTCCGGGGCGTTGTCCTGGACGAACCGGTGGGCACCGACCCCTTCGTCGCCCAGCTCCCGCACCCTGTCGGCCAGCGCGGCGTCCGACCGCACCTCGACCAGCAGGTCCGCCAGCTCGGCCCTGGTCGCGGCTGGCAGTGCGACGTCACCGGCGACCAGGGCGCCGACGACCAGTTCCGCGGCCTGGTCCGGTTCGGCGAGCGCCAGGAACTCCCTGGCGTCCGTCAGCGACTCGTCGTCGATCCTCCCCGCGAGCCCCAGCAGCAGGTCGTGCAGTCGAGTCGGGACGCGACGGTCCTGGTCGTCGCCGTTCCGCGTGGCCTCCGCCATGCCGTTCTCTCCTTCCGACCCGCCGCCGGCGGACGGGCGTCAAGCAAGCTCAGACGTGGGCTAACTGCCCGTGGTTCAGGCCGGTGACCACCGGTTCTGACCCGACCCAGGCGGCCCGGTGGTAGGCGGTCAGGGTCATCGACGGAGGGACGACCTCGACACGCGGTTCGCGTTCGCCGAGTGCCCGCAACACGCGCTGCAACTCGGCGGTCAGGCCGATCCGTCCGGTCTCGGCGCTCACGAGGAGCACTCGCCGGGGTGGGCCGCCCGTGACGGGTGCCCGCCAGGCGAACCGGACCTCGCGGACGCCGGGGCGGCCGCGGAGCATGGCTCCGAGAACCACCGGCGTCGAGTCCGCTCCGTGGGGGACCTCCACCGGCACGTCGCTGACGGCCGCCGGGGAGACCCCGAAGACGTGCGCGGGTTCTGGCTCCTCGGCGAGGGCCGGGATGGCGGCCACGAGCACGGGGTCGGCACCGGCGGGCAGGAAACCCTCGGCGAGGAGCTCGTGCTCGTGGTCGGTCAGTCCCAGCCTGCCGTGCGCCAGCGCGCGGGGCAGCGTCCTGGCGAGTACCGCGTCGGCGTCACCGGCCAGCCAGTCGCGGAACCGCCAGAGCTGTCGGTCGGGCAGTCGCCCGGCCAACCTGAGCAGCAGTTCGTGGCGGAGATCCCGCATGTCGCGCCCCATCGTGCAACCCCGTTCAGTCGACCTCGACGATGATCTCGACCTCGACCGGGGCGCCCAGCGGCAGCTCGGACACCCCGACGGCCGACCTGGCGTGCTGGCCGGCCTCGCCGAAGATCTCGCCGAACAGCTCGGAGGCACCGTTGATCACGGCGGGCTGGCCGGTGAACCCGTCAGCGGAGGCGACGAAGCCGACGACCTTGACGATCCGGACCACCGAGTCCAGCCCGACGAGGGCGTCGACCGCCGCGAGGGCGTTGAGGGCGCAGGTTCTGGCGTGCTGCTTGGCTTCCTCCGGGCTGACGTCGCCCCCGACCTTCCCGGTGGCGGCGAGCGCCCCGTCGACGATCGGTACCTGACCGGAGGTGTAGACGAGGGAGCCGGTGCGGATCGCTGGCACGTAGGCGGCCACCGGCGCGGCGACCGCGGGCAGCGACACCCCGATCTCTTGGATTCGCTGGGTCCAGGAAGGCCTCATGTCCTCACTCATCTCTCCGCGCTCAGCCCTTGGGACGCTTGAGGTAGGCGACCAGCTGCTCACCGGTCGGCCCCGGCAGCACCGTGACCAACTCCCAACCGTCCTCGCCCCACTGGTCGAGGATCTGCTTGGTGGCATGGATCAACAACGGCACCGTGGCGTACTCCCACTTGGTCATGTGTCGGAGGGTAGTCGTAACGGAAGGGCCACCGTCCGCGTCCCACGGATGGGGACTCCCCGACCACCGTTCGGCGGGACCGAGTGATGGGATCGAGTCGGTAATGTGGCTGGGTGGAGATCTGGCGGATGGCGGCCACCGCCCTGCTGGTGCTGTTCGGCGGCATCCTGGTGCTCGTGGTGATGGCGCAGGCCAGGGACCGCAAGGGACGGTCGCGCGGGGACGTGGTCCGCAACGGCGCCATCGCCTCGGCGGTGCTGGTGGTGGCGATCCTCTGCGTGGCGTTGTGGCTTCCCTCGACCGTGGCCTGGGGGCTGGTGGCGGCCGCGGGCATCGCCGTGGCCGTGCTGACGATGGTGGATTGACCCGTGTCCCGGCTCGCCCGGTACCCGGGTGGGAGGAGTGGTGGCACTGCACGGGAGCCGGACCGTGTCGTGGCGTTTAGGCTGACCGTGTGAGGGCCTCAAGCTCCGGATGGACCGAGCAGCTCGCGCGGGTCCGGCTGCACGTGGTCACGGGTAAGGGTGGCACCGGGAAGTCGACGGTCGCCGCCGCGGTGGCGCTCGCGCTGGCCAACGGGGGCCGTCGGGTACTGCTCGTGGAGGTCGAGGGGCGGCAGGGGATCGCCCAGCTCTTCGACACCGCGCCGCTCCCCTACTCCGAGGAGCGGCTCGCGCTCGCACCGGGCGGTGGTGAGGTCCGCGCGTTGGCCGTGGACGCCGAGGCCGCGCTGCTGGAGTACCTCGACATGTTCTACAACCTCGGCTTCGCCGGGCGGACGCTGCGCCGGATGGGAGCGATCGAGTTCGCCACCACCCTCGCTCCCGGTCTGCGGGACGTGCTGCTGACAGGCAAGATCAAGGAGTGCGCCGGCCGCACCGACCAGCGGGGACGGCACGTCTACGACGCGGTCGTGGTGGACGCGCCACCCACCGGCCGCATCGTGCGGTTCCTCGACGTCACGCGGGCGATGGTCGACCTCGCGAAGGTCGGTCCGATCCGGGCCCAGAGCGAGGGGGTGGTGCGGCTCCTGCACTCGGGCGACACCGCGGTGCACCTGGTGACCACCTTGGAGGAGCTGCCGGCGCAGGAGGCGGTCGAGGCCGTGGAGGAACTGGATGCCGCCGACCTGCGCCCCGGCGCCGTCGTGGTGAACCGGATCAGCCCGAACCGGCTGCCGGCCCGGTCGGTGGCCGCGGCGGCGGACGGCCGTCTCGACGAGGCCCGCGTTCGGGCCGGGCTGGAGTCGGCCGGTCTCGCCCTCACCGACGACCAGTTGGACGGGCTCGTCGGTGAGACGGTGGAGCACGCCCTGCGGGTGCGGTCCGAACAGGAGGCGTGGCGGCACCTCCGCCAGCTCGACCTGCCGTTGCTGGAACTGCCGGAGCTGACCGAGGGCGTCGACCTCGCCTCGCTGTACGAGCTCGCCGAGACCATGCGCGACCAGGGCCTGCGATGACGGCACCGGGACCAGCGGCCGGGAGCCGTCGTCGGCCGGCCGCGCTCGACGTCGACGGGTTGTTGGCCAGCCCGAGGACCGAGATCGTGGTGTGCTGCGGTTCGGGTGGCGTCGGCAAGACGACGACCGCGGCCGCGCTCGGGTTGCGTGCCGCGCGCCTCGGCAGGAGGACGGTCGTGCTGACGATCGACCCGGCCCGACGCCTGGCACAGGCGCTGGGGCTCCGGGAGCTGGGCAACCAGCCTCGTCGGGTCGAGTTCGCCGAGGAGGAACCGGCCGGCGAGCTGCACGCGATGATGCTCGACATGCGCCGGACCTTCGACGACATGGTGTTGGCCCACGCGGGGGACGAACGCGCCGAGCAGATCCTGGCCAACCCCTTCTACCAGACCATCTCCTCGTCCTTCTCCGGCACGCAGGAGTACATGGCGATGGAGAAGCTCGGGCAGCTGGCCGCGGAGGGGGACTGGGACCTGATCGTGGTGGACACTCCGCCGAGCAGGTCCGCACTGGACTTCCTCGATGCGCCGCAGCGGTTGTCGACGGTCCTCGACGGCACGTTGATCCGGTTGCTGGCCGGCCCGGCCAGGGCTGGCGGGCGGGGCATCCGGCGGGTCGTCGGCGCGGGGTTCGGCCTGTTCAGCAAGGCGGTCTCGACGATCGTCGGTGGCCAGTTGCTCGCGGACGCCTCCGCGTTCGTGCAGGCCTTCGACAGCATGTTCGGGGGTTTCCGCGAGCGGGCGGAGCACACCTACCGGATGCTGCGCTCCCCGGGCACGGCGTTCCTGGTGGTGGCCGCCCCGGAACCGGATGCCCTGCGGGAGGCCTCCTACTTCGTCGACCGGCTCGCCACCGAGCGGATGCCGTTGGCGGGTCTCGTCGCCAACCGCACCCACCCGGTGCTCACCGACCTGCCGGCCGCCAGCGCCCTCGCGGCGGCGGACCAGCTCGGTGGAGGTGCCCCGCTCGCCGCCGCCGTGCTCCGCCTGCACGCCGACCGGGTGTCGGTCGCGGACCGCGAACTCCGGTTGCTGTCACGCTTCACCAGGGCTCATCCGGGAGTGCCGATCATCGGTGTCCCAGCACTCGCGAAAGATGTTCACGATATGCGGGGTCTCCGTGAGATCGGCGAACGACTCGCGAGTAGGCCCGACGCCGGTTAGCCCCACGCGCTCCCGCGCTAATGGCGAAAGCGATCGGGAATCGCCTGGAATTTGGCCGGACGGCCGGCCAATGGGCGGACAACTGGTTGATCACGCAATTCGGCGGGGCCGCCGGGCCGACGCCCTCGTCGCGCCGGCCCGGCGTCACCGTGTCCCGTCAGGACACCTGGTACTCGATGTCGGTGTGGCGGCGGCGCGCGGCCTCCAACAGCTCGCGCCAGGACTCGACGTCCGGCCTGCGACGGAGCAGCGCGCGCCGCTCCCGCTCGGTCATCCCGCCCCAGACACCGAACTCGATGCGGTTGTCCAGCGCCTCGGCCAGACACTCGGTACGAACCGGACAGCCAATGCAGACCACCTTGGCCTTGCGCTGTTCCGCTCCTCGGACGAACAACTGCTCAGGGTCCTCGTCACGGCAGGCCGCTCGAACCCGCCAATCCCCCTGGATGAACATCATGTCCCCCAGCTCCTTGTGTCTTCCGACTCACCAGGTGCCCCCCCGGCACCCGCGGTCAGTGACATTCCGTTCCGATGGAACGCCCTGTCTTACCTTGTCGTGAGACCTTGACGGACTGTAGAGCAGATTGGTTCCATCAATTTCACCGGGTATGACAAACATTACGGTCTGTCACCCGTTTCGCAACCCTTAGTCATCATTTCGAGTGGTGCTACCTCACTTCGTCGTTATACGGGCGCCACCCCGGACGTACGCTGAGCGGGTGCGGTTTCGGGCTGGCGTACTCAAGCTCTTCGGACTCTGCGTGCTCGCGGGGGTACTGGCCGCCGGGGTGTTGTTCCCCGCCGTCGGCGGTCTCGGCGTGGCGTCCAACCAGGCGAGTGACACTGTGGACAGCCTCTCGGCCGACCTCGTGACCACGGACCCTCCCCTGGTCAGCACGATCACCGACTCCGAGGGCGACCCCATCGCCTACCTGTTCGACCAGTACCGGGTGCTGGTGGAGCCGCACGAGATCGCCGACAGCATGAAGGCGGCCATCATCGCGGTGGAGGACCAGCGCTTCTACCAGCACGAGGGCGTCGACTGGCGGGGCACGTTCCGCGCGGCGGTGACGAACCAGATGTCCGGCAGCATCGCGCAGGGCGGTTCCACCCTCACCCAGCAGTACGTCAAGAACTACCTGGTGCACGTGGTCGCCGCCGACAGCCCCGCGGAACAGGCCAAGGCGATCGAGCAGACCCCCGCCAGGAAGCTGCGCGAGATCCGGATCGCCCTCCAACTGGAGCAGAACCTCGACAAGGAGGAGATCCTCGCCGGCTACCTGAACATCGTGCCCTTCGGCAACCAGACCTACGGCGTCGGCGCCGCCGCGCGCACCTACTTCAACACGACGGCGGACCAGTTGACCGTTCCGCAGGCCGCCCTGCTCGCGGGGATCGTCAACAGCCCCGGCTCGTTGAACCCCGAACGCAACCCGGAGGAGGCGAAGCGGCGGCGCAACATCGTCATCGGGTTGATGGCGGAGCAGGGGCACATCTCCGAGGAGGCCGCCGAGGAGGCGAAACGGGAACCCCTCGGGCTCGCGCAGCCGTTGGGGCGCCCCCCGAACGACTGCGTGGGCGCCGGGCCGAGCGACGGCTTCTTCTGCGAGTACGTCATCGACTACCTCGCGAGCGCCGGCTTCTCCAAGGACCAGCTCAAGCGCGGCGGCTACACGATCCGGACCACGCTGGACCACTCGATCACCGAGATGGCGAAGCGCGCGGCCGAGGACCAGGTGCCCAAGACGACCGAGGGCATCGCGAACGCGATGGCGGTCGTGGAGCCTGGGCACGACGGCCACAAGGTCCGTGCGCTGGTGGCCAACCGGGACTACGGGCTGGACCCCGAGGCCGGTCAGACGATGTACCCGCTGCCCAGCGGCATGACGATGTTCGGTGCGGGGTCGATCTACAAGACCTTCACGGCGGCGGCCGCCCTCGAGGCGGGCATGGGCATCCAGAACGAGGTCGACGTGCCCACCACCCACGTGTCCTCGGTGTACTTCAACAACGGGGCGCCCTACCAGGTCAGCAACGACAACGACGGGTACCCGGCCCGGATGACCCTCCAGGACGCCCTGGCGAAGTCCCCCAACACCTCCTTCGTGGCGTTGCAGGAGCGGGTTGGGCTCGACGCGGTGGTGGACATGGCGGAGCGCCTCGGCCTCCGGCAGGGCATGACCGGCATCAACCACCAGGGCGGCCAGATCGACCCCACCGCCGAGCGCGAGGAGCAGCGACTCCCGCAGGCGGAGTTCCTCAAGGAACGGGGCATCGGTGCCTTCACCCTCGGCTTCACCCCGACGAGCGTGCTGGAGCTGTCCAACGTCGCCGCGACGATCGCCAGCAACGGGGTGTGGTGCCCGCCCTCCCCGATCGAGGAGGTCCTCGACCGGCACGGCAACCCGGTGGCGATCACCGAGGCCGACTGCGAGCAGGCGGTCGAGAAGGAGGTCGCGGACGCGCTCTTCGTGGGGATGAGCAAGGACGACACGGAGGGCACCGCGCGGGCCGCAGCCCAGCAGGTGAGCTGGGACAGGCCGATGCTCGGCAAGACCGGCACCACCCAGAACCACATGTCCGCCGGGTTCATCGGCGCGACCCCGCAGATGGCCGGCGCGGTGCTCACCTTCAGCGACGGGACCTCGGTGCAGGGGATCTGCGACGGCGACCCGCCGATGCTGTGCGGGGACAACGGCAACATCTACGGAGGGCGCATCCCCGCCCGAACGTGGTTCGCGACGATGACCGGGGTGCACGAGGGCCTGCCGGTGGCTCCGCTGCCCGCGCTGGACCCCAAGTTCGAGTTCGGCGGTGAGGACCACCAGGTTCCCAACGTGGTCGGGATGGGCGCCGCCCAGGCCCGCACGGTCCTCCAGGAGGCCGGTTACCAGGTGTCCGAGGCGCAGACCAACAGCAGCGAGCCGCGCGGCACCGTGGTGACCCAGTCCCCCCGGGGCTTCGCCCTCCCCGGGGACACGATCACGATCTCGGTCAGCACCGGGTACGTGCCGCCGGCGGAGACCGAGCAACCCGGTCCGACGGATCAGCCGCCCGGCGAGGGCGGCACCCCGGCTCCCCCGCCCGAGGAGGGTGGGCCCAGCGTGCCGCCGGTCCCTCCGCCCGCACCCGAGCCAACCCAGCCCGAGCTACCGGAACCCCCGGACGACGGCGGTGACCAACCGCCCACCGATCCACCGGTGGGCGAGGGCAACTGACTCCGTTACCCGCGGGCCGGCCTCCTGCTCAAGCCTGGAGGCCGGCCCGCACGAGTTCCACCACCCGGCTCCCGTCGGCGCGGCCGGCCACCCTGGCGGTGGCCGCCTTCATCACCTGTCCCAGGTCGGCCGGGCCCGGTCGCCGGCCCAACCGCGCTCCGACCTCCTCGATGGCGGCGCCGACGAGCTCGGTGAGCTCGTCCTCCCCCAACTGACGGGGGAGGTAGGCGCGGAGGATGTCCGCCTCGGCCCGCTCCGCCTCGGCCGTGTCCGCCCGACCGGCCGACCCGAAGGCCTCGGCCGCCTCGTCCCGCTTCCTGGCCTCCTTGGCGACGGTCTGGGTCACCTCCGCCTCGGTCAGCGGGCGGCCCGTCCGCCCTTCGGCGTTGCCGATGGCACCCAGCACCGTGCGGAGGGTTCCGACCACGCGGGTGTCCCTGCTCTTCATCGCCGCCACCAGATCGGCGCGCAGCCGTTCCTCGAGATCGCTCACGCTCGGAACGTACGCCGTGGCCGGCTGGCTCGGGTGATCGCGGTGGTCGGAGCGGCCCGGTCCGTCCCGCACCCATCGCCGGTCGGGCGGATCAGACCCGAGGCCGTAAGCTGAATCGGGTGAACACTCTCGGGCGCACCTTGATCGGAACCGCCGCCCTCGGGGTCGCGGCCGTCGGCTATGCCGCCGGGATCGAACGACGGCACTGGACGCTTCGGAACGTCACGCTGCCCGTGCTCGCGCCCGGAAGCCGGCCGATCCGTGTCCTCCACGTCTCCGACCTGCACATGACGCCGAACCAGCGCTCCAAGCAGGAATGGGTGGCCGCGTTGGACGCGCTCGAACCGGACCTGGTGGTGAACACCGGGGACAACCTCGCGCACCACCAGGCTGTTCCCGCCGCACTGCGGGCACTGGGCCCCCTGCTCGATCGACCCGGGGTCTTCGTCTTCGGCAGCAACGACTACTACGCGCCCAAACCCAAGAACCCGGCGCGGTACCTGCTGCCGGTCCGCCGGACCAAGCGCATCCACGGCGTGCCGCTGCCCTGGCGGGATCTGCGGGCGGCGTTGACCGAGCGAGGTTGGCTCGACCTGACCCACCAGCGGCGGAGCTTCCGGGTGGGGGGCCAGCTGGTCGTGGCCGCCGGCGTCGACGACCCCCACCTCCGCCGGGACCGCTACGACGACATCGAGGGCCGCCCGGACCCCCGGGCCAGGTTGTCCCTGGGTGTGACGCACTCCCCGGAACCGCGGGTCCTGGACCGCTTCGCCGACGACGGTTACGACCTGGTGCTCGCCGGCCACACCCACGGTGGCCAGTTGCGGGTCCCCTTCTACGGTGCCCTGGTGACCAACTGCGAACTGGACCGTTCGCGGGCACGCGGGGCCTCGCGGTGGGGAGCGCACACCTGGCTCCACGTCTCCGCGGGCCTCGGGACGTCGCCCTACGCGCCGGTCCGCTTCGCCTGCCCGCCGGAGGCCAGCCTGTTGACCCTGGTGCCACGACCTCGCGAGGCTGGTTCCGGGCCGGTGCCGGCGAAACCGACGGCCGGTTTCCGGGCGGGTGGGGGCATGGGCTAGACTCTGTTCCGTCAGGCGGTGAGGCCCCTGCGGGGCTGGTCGCAAGACGATCGGGGTGTGGCGCAGCTTGGGAGCGCGCTTCGTTCGGGTCGAAGAGGTCGTGGGTTCAAATCCCGCCACCCCGACAGACCGGAGGCCCAGGTCAGGGAAACGTCGTGTGTTCCCCGACCTGGGCCTTCGTCATGTGTGGAGGCGGCCCGGCCCAGCCGAGCGCGGCCGGCGGGACCTCCTCGATCGGGTGATCATGGTGCGGTCGCCGTTCACCTGTCCGATCCATGCTGCGAGAGTGGGGTCGCCAGCTCGTCTCCGGGAAGGTGCCTCCAGCCTCATGGACTCCCGTCCTGCCCTCGGTGCCGTCGTGTTCGCGCTCGCCCTCATGGGCGGTGCGCCGCCGTGGCCTCCGACCGACTCCCAGCCCAACCTGCTCCCCTCGGTACCGGTACGTGGCTGCGTCGAGGCTGGGGGAACGCTGACGTTCCACCCCCACGGCCCCGAGTGCGCGGGCGGCGGGTACGACCGCCACCCCATCGCCCTCCCCTGACCTGCCTCCGGCGGGACACCTGCCCGGCCGGTTGGGCTACCCACGGGGGTCGCGGCGCGCCCGTGGAGCCAGCCGAGGCAGGACGCGGCACTCCCCCGCCGGCACCCTGCCGGGTCGGACCGTCCGTGGTGGTCGCGTGCGAACGTTTCGCCCGCTGCGGGTATCGGGCAGGATCGAGGGGGTGAGCAAGCATCCCAGCGCCGAAATCCCGGAGACCCTGTTCGACGACCCGGCCGAGGAGGAGCGGTGGCGCGCCCGGTTCAGCGCGCCTCGGAACTCACTCCCCGACTGGGCGCTGGACGCCCCCGACCGCAACCTGTACGTGTCCAACTCCAGCGGTGTCTGGGAGGTCTACGCCTGGGACCGGGCGACCGAGACGCACCGTCAGGTCACGGACCGGCCGAACGGGACCACCTACGCCACCATCAGCCCCGACGGCGAGACGATCTGGTGGTTCTCGGACACGGACGGCAACGAGTTCGGGCGTTGGGTGACCGAGCCGTTCGCCGGCCTGCCGGTGGACGCCAGCGTCGCGGCGGCACCACCCGGGGTGCACGAGGGGTACCCGGCTGGTCTCGCCCTGGGCGCGGAGGTCGTCGTCTGCGGGGCCTCCACCGACGAGGGCACCACGATCTGGGCGAGCAGGGCCGCCGAGGACGGCGGCTACCACCCCGCTCGGGTGATCTACCAGCACGAACAGGACGCGGATGTCGCGGCCCTTTCCCACGACGAGTCGCTGCTGGTGCTGGCCCACTCCGAACACGGTGACTCCCGCCACCCGGCGCTCCGCGTGCTGCGGGTGCGCGGTGACGAGGTCGACGACGCGCCGGTAGCGGAGAAGTGGGACGGGACGGGCAAGTCGCTGTCCGCGCTCGGGTTCCCGCTCATCGCGGGTGACCCGAGGCTGTTGGTCAGCCACGAACGCCGAGGCCGGTCCGAGCTGCTGATCTGGGACGTGGAGAACGACACGGAGACCGAACTCCTGATCGACCTGCCCGGGGAGTTGTCGGCGAGCTGGTACCCGAACGGCACGGCCCTGCTGGTCACCCACGAGCACGAGGCCCGCTGCGTCCTGTACCACTACGATCTCGCCTCCGGCGCCCTGACCAGGTTGCCCACCGCGACCGGGACGGTCACGGGAGCGGACGTCCGGCCGGACGGCACGGTGGAGTACTCGTTGTCCTCCGCCGAGCGCCCCGCCGCCGTCCGGGCCCTCTACACCGACGGATCCGACGCGGTGATCCTCCAGCCGGGCGGCACGCCGGCGCCGCCGTCCCAACCGCTGCGGGACGCGTTCGTGGAGGGCCCCGGCGGGCGGGTCCACGCGCTGTACGCCCGTCCGGAGCACGCACCGGACGGACCGCTGCCCACCGTGTTCAGCCTCCACGGCGGACCGCACGCGGCCGACGAGGACCGGTTCTCCGCCTACCGCGCGTTGTGGCTCGACGCCGGGTTCGCCGTGGTGCACGTGAACTACCGGGGCTCCACCGGGTACGGCTCGCGGTGGCGGGACGCCATCGAGGGGCGGCCGGGGCTCACCGAGTTGGAGGATGTCGCCGCCGTTCACGACTGGGCGGTGGCCAGCGGCCTCACCGACCCGGACCGCAGCGTCGTGGAGGGGGCGTCCTGGGGCGGTTACCTGACGCTCATGGCGCTGGGCACCCAGCCGGACAGGTGGGCGGCCGGCATCGCGGGTGTCCCGGTCGCGGACTACCTGGCCGCCTACGAGGACGAGATGGAACCGCTCCGGGCCTTCGACCGCGCGTTGTTCGGTGGGTCACCGGACGAGGTCCCCGAGCGGTACCGGGACTGTTCCCCGCTGACCTACGTGGACAAGGTGCGGGCGCCGGTCCTGGTGCTGGCGGGGGAGAACGACCCGCGTTGCCCGATCCGGCAGATCGACAACTACCTCGACCGGTTGGCGGCGCTGGGCGCGACCTACGAGGTGTACCGCTACGACGCGGGGCACGGGTCGCTGGTGGTCGCCGAGTCGCTGCGCCAGCGGGCCGCCGAGGTGCACTTCGCCCGGCGCGCTCTCGCGGCCGGCTGAGGCTCGCCGCGCCCGCCGCGTCCGACGGTCCGTGCCGCTGACCGCGCTCCGGGGCTCCCACCGCGGTGGGAGCCCCGGAGGGCGACCGTCACCGACCGGCCAGCTGGGCCTGCCACATCCAGCGGGCCTCCTCCAGCTTGTCGGTCAACGCGATCAGCAGGTCCTGCGTCACCTGGTCGGTCTTGTCCGTCTCGTCGATCCTCGCGCGCACACGGTGCACCAGGTCGTCCAGGATGCCGACCACGTCCCGCACGACGTCGCCGTCCTGGCGCCAACCGTCCGGGTAGTTCGGCAGGCCCGAGCCCTCGGCCACGGACTTGGCCCTGCCGTCCGGCGAGACACCGAGTGCTGCGGCCCGCTCCGCGACCTTGTCGGAGTACTTCCGCGCCATCGACACGAGGTCGTCGAGCTGCAGGTGCACGCTGCGGAAGAACGGGCCCACGACGTTCCAGTGCGCCTGCTTGCCGATCAGGGACAGGTCCACCAGCTCCAGAAGCGTGGCTCGCAGCGCCCGCCCGGTGACGTCCCGTTCGGAGTCGCCGAGGGTGCTGGTGATGGGGCTGTTGCTGCTCATGGCTGTCACACCTCTTCCGTGGATGACGAGTCCGGTCGGTGGGCCGCGCCCACCCTCGGTGGGCGGCTGGCGCTCAGACGGTCGCGCTGACCCTCACGGGGACGTTCCCCCGGGTCGCCTTGGAGTAGGGGCACATATGGTGCGCCGCCTCCACGAGCTCGTCGGCCTGCGGTTGGTTCAGGCCGGGCAGGTGGGCGCGGAGGCTGACGGCGAGGCGGTAGCCGGTGTCGGCCTCGTCGACCTCGATGGCGACCTGGGTCGCGACCTGGCTGTCGGCGACCTTGATGCCGGAGAGCCTCGCGGCCTGGAGCACCGCGCTGTGGAAGCACGCCGAGTAACCCGCCGCGAACAGCTGCTCGGGGTTGGTGGCGGGGCCGCCCCGGCCGCCGAGTTCGGCGGGGACGGCGAGTTTCTCGTCGATCACCCCGTCGTCGCTGCGGACCTCTCCGTCCCGTCCGTCGCCGACGGACACCGCCGCCGCCGTGTACCGCGCGCTCATACCCTCCGCCTCCCGTGTGGTGCTGGTCCGGCCCCGGCCGGGGCCGGCCGGCCGACCGACGTGGCGGCTGTCCGCCACTCTTGCCGGGTACCCGGGAGTGCGGTGATTATGCTCGGTGGCCTTGGAGCTCAGGCGGCCCGCGCTCGTCCTCGGGACCGGTGCCCCGGCCCGGCTCGGACCGGGCACCGCCGGTTCGAACGGAGTTGGCCGGGCCTGGGCGGAGGTCGTCGACGCGCGTCAGCGCCGGTACTGCTCGGCGAAGTCCACGACCTGCTCCCCGATCGTGCGCAGGGTGTCGGCGACACCGTCGTCGGAACAGCCACCGATGTCGTCGAACCGGACCTGTCCTGAGTGCAACGAGGCTCCGAGCGGGGTCGGCCAGCCCCGGAGGGCGTGCACGATGGACCGGAGGGCGTTCAGGGTGCTGACCCCGGCCTGCCACCCGCTGGCGGTCGCGACACAGCCGACGGCCCGGCCGTGCAGGTAGGGCCGGTCGTCCGTGCGCAGGTCCTCGACGTAGTCGAGCGCGTTCTTCACCAGACCGGAGACCGTGCCGTGGTAGCCCGGGGACACCAGCACCACTCCGTCGGCGTCCCGCAGCTCGGCCACCAGGCGCTCCGCGCGGGCGGTGCGCTCGCTGATCGCCGGGTCGTAGAAGGGGAGGAGGAGATCCGAGCCGGTCAGGATGGAGGTCTTCGCGCCGCGTTCGGCCACGCCGGCCAGCACCGTCCTCAGCACCCGCTCGGACTGGGAATCGTCGCGTATCGAACCGCCCAGGCCCACCACCGTGATCGTCATGATTCCCCATCCTGCCATTCGCATCGGCTCCTGTGACCCGCCGAAACGGCTGTTCCCACACCGTGCGACCCGGCGGGTGGCCGAGCCTAGGACCTCAAGCCAACTCGAGGTCAAGTCACCGCGCCCGCCTGGGTGGGGTGAGCCAGGAGGAGGCGATCTGGCGCTGGTCAGCTGGTCATCCGAGCGGAAACCCGGCGGACGATCCGTTCGGCCTCGGACGCGCGGTCCGGCCCGAGGACGGCGAGGACGTCCTCCCGGAGCAGGTCGAGGAAGGACCGCCGCGGGCTCGCCGTGATCCCGGGCCCCGGGGCGCCCGCGTGGGCCGGAGGTGGCGGGGGCTCGTCGACGTGGCTGGACTGGCGGAACAGCGCGTACAGGCTCGCCGTCATCATGTTCACCGGCAGGACGGCGGGCGCCTCCTCGGCCGTGGTGGCCCCGACCGGGACCGCGGCCGTGTTGGCGGCCGCGAGACCCGCGTACTTGCTCGCCTCGGAGAGCATCTGCCAGGCCGGTGCGCCGCGACCGGTGCCGTGGAAGTTGATGAAGGCGTTCCACACCGCGCTGGCGATCTCCTCGGCGGTGGGTGGGGGTACGGCGGTCATCGGTCACGCTCCCAGGTGGCCGGCCACGGTGTCCCGGAAGGCACGCATGTCGCCTGGCCAGTGCGCGGGGTCGTTCTTCCGCCCCGGGGCCCACTCCTTGTGCGCGATGGTGCGTTCCACCCCGAGGCCGACGTGGGTGAGCAGGGCCGCCACACCGCGCGGGTAGGAGTCCAGCTGGGCCTCGGTCCAGTCACGCCTGGTGCCCACCGACTCGGCCTCGACTCCGAGCAGGTGCTCGTTCCCGGTGTCGACGGGGACATCGCGCCAGGGCCCTCCCCGCCCCGCGTGGTAGGCGAGCCCGGCGGCGATCACGATCCACGTGCCGTCGCGCGCCAGGCCGAGCTGGGCCAACGGTCCGGTGAGAGCAGAGGTGCCGTCCCGGACCACGGCGAGCGAGGGGTAGTTGCCCTCCGCCGGCCCGGCCGTGTGGTGCAGCATCACGCCGCGGATCTCGCCGAGGCCGCCGTGCCCGCGTTCCTTCCAACCGGCCTCCTCGTGGACCCGCAGCCCTCGTTCCCGCAGGACGTCGGCCAGCCAGGTCGCGTGCGCCATCGTTGCTCGCCCCCTTCATGTCACCGAACAACCCACCAATTCCCTTGGTGGTGAATTTCACACCAGAAGATCGTCCCGCCAATTGGCCCACACGGGTACCGCCAAGAAGGGGGACGAAGTGACGCGAGCGAGTGATCGGGCGGGGCAGGTTGGTCACGGAGGAGGAGACTTCGGCGCCCGGGACACGGCGCTGCCCGGCCAGCTCCACGTGCTGGCCGGGCAGCGCGAACGCCACGGGGAGGGTGGAGGGTGGGCCCGCCCCCGTGGACGCGTCAGCTCTCGAAGGACTCGGCCACCTTGTCGCCCAGTCCCTTGTCGACGTTGCGCCAGTACTGGAGCGCGCGCTCCAGGATTGGCTTCGACACCCCGTTGCTCAGGTGCCCCACGATGTTGCCGACCAGCCGAGCGCGCTGGTCGTCGTTGAGGACCTCCCGAACGAGGGTGCCGGGCTGGCCGAAGTCGTCGTCCTCGGAGTGCAGCTGGTAGGCGGACCGAACGATCTCGTCCCGCACCCCGAAACCTGCCGCCGTCTCACCCGCCACCGCGGCGCTGGCGTGCGCGCCACCGAAGGAGTTGGGCGCGTACACCGGGTCACCCGGGTTCGAGTAGCGCATGGCCCCGTCCTTGGAGTAGCTGTTGACGGGGGCCTTCGGCTGGTTCACCGGCAGCTGCGCGTAGTTCGCGCCGATCCGGTACCGGTGGGCGTCCGGGTAGGAGAACATGCGGCCGAGCAGCATCTTGTCCGGGGACGGCCCGATGCCGGGCACCAGGTTCGTCGGCTCGAAGGCCGACTGCTCGATCTGCGCGAAGTAGTTGTCCGGGTTCCGGTCGAGGACCATCCGGCCGACCTTGATCAGGGGGTAGTCGCCGTGCGGCCACACCTTGGTCAGGTCGAACGGGTTGAACCGGTAGTCCGCCGCGTCCTCGTAGGGCATGACCTGCACGTACAGCGTCCAGGACGGGTGCTCGCCCGCCTTGATGCTGTTGAACAGATCGCGGATGTGGTAGTCCGCGTCCTGCCCCGCGAGCTGGTCGGCCTCGCTCTGCGTCAGGTACTCGATGCCCTGGTCGGTCTTGAAGTGGTACTTGACCCAGAACTTCTCGCCGCCAGCGTTCTCCCACAGGAAGGTGTGCGAGCCGTAGCCGTTCTGGTGCCGCCACGTCCGGGGCAGACCCCGGTCGCCCATCAGCCAGGTGACCTGGTGGGCCGACTCGGGCTGGAGGGTCCAGAAGTCCCACTGCATGTCGTGGTCGCGCAGGTGGTTGTCCGCACGGCGCTTCTGCGAGCGGATGAAGTCGGGGAACTTGATGGGGTCCCTGATGAAGAAGATGGGCGTGTTGTTCCCGACGATGTCGTAGTTGCCCTCGGACGTGTAGAACTTGATCGCGAACCCGCGCGGGTCGCGCCAGGTGTCCGGCGAGCCGAGCTCACCGGCGACCGTGGAGAACCGGACCAGGCTCTCGGTCCGAGTCCCCGGCTGGAAGACGGCGGCCTTCGTGTACTGGCTGACGTCCTCGGTGACCTCGAAGAACCCGAAGGCGCCCCCGCCCTTGGCGTGCACCACGCGCTCGGGCACCCGCTCGCGGTTGAACTGAGCGTTCTTCTCGATCAGGTAGTGATCCTGCAACAGGATCGGCCCGTTCGGGCCCGCGGTCAGCGAGTGGTCGTCACTCGCGACCGGGATCCCGACGTTGTTCGTGGTGTAGCGCGCCTCGGCCACGCGTCCTCCTCGTCGTTCCATCCGTGGTAGGAACTGCCCGTTCTCAACCCGCGCACTCGGCGCACAGGCCCCAGAACACGACCTCCGCCTCGTCCACCGTGAAACCGGCGACGTCCGACGGGTGCAGGCAGGGCGCCGCGCCGCGAACGCAGTCGACATCGGTGGTACGTCCGCACCGCCGACAGACCAGATGGTGGTGGTTGTCCCCGGTCCGTGTCTCGAACCGCGCCGGATGCCCGGCCGGCTCGATCCGGCGAAGCAACCCGGCGGAGGTGCAGGCGTGCAGCACGTCGTAGACGGCCTGCGTGGAGACCGTCCCCAAGCGCGCGCGCACCGCGACCGCCACCTGGTCCGCCGTCTGGTGCGGGTTCTCGGCGAGCCATTCGAGCGCCGCCAGACGTGGGGCGGTCACTCGCAGCCCAGCGGCCCGCAGGGCGGCCCGGGTGTCCGGGACGGCCGGCGGGGCCGGTGACAGGGCGTTGGCGTCGTTCATGGTGTCCCCAGTTCAGCACTTAATCTGGAATCAGTCAAGTAACCGATGTGGTCAACATTGACCGCCCGTCGAGGAGACGGAACGCCCACTGTCCCCCGACCAGCACCGCCCCGGTAGCGCTCGGTGCCCGACGCCACGGCTACTCGTCCCGCCGGCGCGCCCCAACCCGGTCCAGAGCCGGGTCCGGTGACCGAGGAGGCGCGCGTGGGCCCGCGAGCGGTGCTCTCCCCCGCTCGCTGGTCCGGACGGCGAGCGGGGGGAGGGTGGGAGCCGCACCGCCCGACCACGTTCGCGCTCCTCGGAGGGGACGGCGGCCTCAGCGCGACGCGGTGTCCACCGCCACCTGCTCGCCGACGTGCTCCTGCCGTTGCACGACGACGCGGGAGGCGAGCAGGTCCGCGGTGTTCGCCACTCCCCACTCCAGGAGCACCTCCTCGGTGTGCTCACCGCGCAGCGCGGGACGCCCGGGCATGGCGGCGGGGGTCCCCGCGAAGCGGGGCGCCGGGGCGGGCTGCTGCACCCCGTCCACCGTGACGAAGGTGCGCCGCGCGGCCAGCTGCTGGTGAGCGGCCGCTTCCCGCAACGACAGCACCGGGGCCACGCAGGCATCGCTGTCCGCGAAGACGGTCGCCCACGCGTCCCTCGTCCTGGTCCTGAAGGCGGCCGCCAACGTCTCCCGCAGCTCGGGCCACCGGTCCGGCTCACGCGCACCCACCTCGGGGGGCACCCCCAGCAGCCGGAGGAACTCCGCGTAGAACTTCGGCTCCAACGCACCCACCGCCAGGTAGCCGCCGTCCGACGCCTCGTAGACCTCGTAGTAGGGCGCGCCGGAGTCGAGCAGGTTGGCACCCCGCTCGTCGCGCCACCGCCCGGCCGCGAGCATCGCGTGGACGAAGGTGGCGAGATGCGTGGTCCCGTCGACGATGGCGGCGTCGACCACCTGCCCCGCGCCCCCTCGGGCGACCCGCAGCAACGCGGCGAGCACGCCGACGGCCAGGTACATCCCGCCGCCCCCGAAGTCGCCGAGCAGGTTCAGCGGGATGCTCGGTGGGGACCCCGCCCGGCCGATGGAGTGCAACACCCCGGTGACGGCGATGTAGCCGATGTCGTGCCCCGCGGTGTGCGCGAGTGGCCCGTCCTGGCCCCAGCCGGTCATCCGCCCGTACACCAGGGCCGGGTTCCTGGCCGCGCAGTCGGCGGGGCCGACACCCAGCCGCTCGGCGACCCCGGGCCGGAACCCCTCGATCAGCACGTCGGCGGTGGCCGCGAGGTCACGGGCCGCCGCGGCGCCCCTGGGGTCCTTCAGGTCGATCGCCACCGAACGCTTGCCGCGCCCCAACAGGTCGTGCCGGCCGTCGTCGATGAGGTGCGCGCCATCGGGCCGGTCCACCCGGACGACCTCCGCGCCCAGGTCGGCGAGCAGCATCCCGCAGAACGGCGCGGGCCCGATCCCCGCCAGCTCCACGACCCGGACGCCCGCCAGCGGGCCGGTGCCCGTCGGGTTCCCGCCGCCACCCGGGACCGCCGCTCCGCCGTCCCCGCGTCCTTCCCGTCCGAAGTTGGTCTCCCCGACCACAGTGCTCTCCCGTCTCTCGCCCCGCGCGATGTGCTAACCACAACGGCGCTTCGTCAACCCAACTTTTCGGCGATTCTCCGCGCGACCGGGTGATATGCGTCGAGTGAACGGTGACAAGCGACGAGCGGCCCGCCGGTGTCGACGAGCCGCTCGTTCGATCGGGTGAGGCGCGGGATCAGGACGTGGCGACCTTCTCCGCGATCTCGTAGGTGTTCAGGGCCGCTCCCTTGCGCAGGTTGTCCCCGCACACGAAGAAGTCCAGCGTGTTCGGGAAGTCCAACGCCTGGCGGATGCGGCCCACGTAGGTCGGGTCACCACCCACGACCTCGGCCGGCGTCGGGAAGACGCCCCGCTCCGGGTCGTCCCGGAGTACGACGGACTCCTGGCGGGCGAAGACCTCACGAGCGGCCGCCACCGTCACCTGCCGGCCGAACGTGGCGTGCACGGCGAGCGAGTGCGTGGTGACGACCGGGACGCGCACGCAGGTCGCGGACACCTTCAGCCCCGGGATCCCGAGGATCTTGCGGGACTCGTTGCGCACCTTCAACTCCTCGGAGGCCCACCCGTCCTCCTTGAGGGAGCCGGCCCACGGCACGACGTTCAGCGCCAGCGGGGCTGGGAACGGGGACTCGGCGGGCAACCCGGCCGCCGCGAGCGCCTCGGCGACGTCACCAGCCCGACTGCCGACGTCCTTGCCCGCGACCGCAGCCACCTCGGCGTGGAGCCGGTCGACGCCGGCCTGGCCGGCGCCGGACGCCGCCTGGTAGGACGCCACGACGAGCTCGGTCAGGCCGAACTCGTGGTGCAACGCCCCGAGGGCCGCCATCATCGACAGCGTCGTGCAGTTGGGGTTGGCGATGATCCCCTTGGGCCGGCGGTGCACCTGCTCCGCGTTGACCTCCGGCACCACCAGGGGGACCTCCGGGTCGAGCCGGAAGGCACCGGAGTTGTCCACCACGACGGCGCCCCTGGCGGCCGCGACCGGGGCCCACTCGGCGGAGACCTCGTCGGGGACGTCGAAGCAGGCGACGTCGACGCCGTCGAACGCCTCCGGGGTCAGTTCGACCACCGTCAGCTCGGTGCCGCGCACGGTCATCCGCTTCCCGGCCGACCGGGCGGAGGCGATCAGGCGGATCTCACCCCAGGGCACGGTCTCCCTGGAGTTGAGGATGTCGATCATCACGGTGCCCACGGCCCCGGTGGCACCGACGACGGCGATCGTCGGGCGGGTCCGGCCGGTGGTGTCGTTCATGTTCTGGTTCTTCCTCTCGACTACTGGTCGGCCGCCGTCAGCGCCCGGTCCCCGCGTACACCACGGCTTCCTCGTCGCCGCCGAGCCCGAAGGCGTCGTGGATCGCGCGGACCGCCACGTCGAGGTCGTCGTCCCGGATCAGCACCGAGATCCGGATCTCGGAGGTGTTGATGATCTCGATGTTCACCCCGGCCGTGGCCAACGCCTCGCAGAAGGAGGCCGTGACACCGGGGTGTGAGCGCATCCCCGCTCCCACCAGCGAGACCTTGCCGACGTGGTCGTCGTAGAGGACCTGGTCGAAGCCCACCTCGTCCTTGATCCGCTCCAGTTCCGCCACCGCGGTCGGGCCGTTGGTCTTGGACAGGGTGAAGGTGATGTCGGTACGGCCGGACACCGTGCCGGACACGTTCTGCAGCACCATGTCGATGTCGATCTCGGCGTCGGCGACGACCCGGAAGATCCGCCCGGCGACGCCGGGGTTGTCCGGCACGCCGGTCACCGTCACCTTCGCCTCGGAACGGTCGTGCGCGACTCCGGTGATCATGGCTTGTTCCACGGAAAGGTCCTCCACTGACCCGGTGACGATGGTTCCCGGCTTCTTGCTGTACGACGAGCGGACGTGGACCGGCACCCCGTACCGGCGGGCGTACTCGACGCACCGCAGCATGAGCACCTTCGCCCCGGACGCGGCCAGCTCGAGCATCTCCTCGTACGGGACCATGCTCAGGTGACGGGCGTCGGGGACGATCCGGGGATCCGCGCTGTACACGCCGTCCACGTCGGTGTAGATCTCGCAGACGTCGGCCTTCAGCGCCGCGGCGAGGGCCACCGCGGTGGTGTCCGAACCGCCACGGCCGAGGGTCGTGATGTCCCTGGTGTCCTGGGCCACCCCCTGGAAACCGGCGACCAGGACGATGTAGCCCTCGTCGAGCGCCTGGCGCACCCGGCCGGGGGTGACGTCGATGATCCGCGCCTTCTGGTGGGCGCCGGTGGTGATCACGCCGGCCTGGGATCCGGAGAACGAGAGCGCCTCGGCGCCCAGCGAGTGGATCGCCATCGCGACCAGGGCGTTGGACATCCGCTCGCCGGCGGTCAACAGCATGTCGAGTTCGCGTTCGGGCGGCGAGGGCGAGACCTGCTTGGCGAGCTCGAGCAGCTCGTCGGTCGTGTCACCCATCGCGGAGCAGACGACGACCACGTCGTTCCCCGCTTTGCGGGTCTCGACGATGCGCTCGGCGACCCGTTTGATGCGGTCCGCGCTCTGCACGGAGGAACCGCCGTACTTCTGGACGACGAGCGCCACGTGTCCAAACCTCCTCAGGTCAGTCCGTCTGGCAGTGCGGGACGGCCCGACCCGAAGCAGCTCGGCAGCAGTTGGACAGCCCCGCCGCCAAGTCAGCGTACAGAGAACTAACGCCGGACCCGAGTACCAATGGCCCGAAGTAGCCTGGGCGACCGAGTTGACGAGTGGTGCGGAGGAGCGCGTTGCGCGTAGATGCGGAGGCCCAGTCGGCCCACGCGAACACACCCCGGAAAGACGACCCTGACCTGGGTGGGGATGCCGGTTCGACGGACCGTCGGTGGCGGCTCCCGGCGGGCTGGACCCGACACCCCGCCGTCCACCTGTTGGCTCCCGGTGTGGTCTACCTCGCACTCGTGCGAATCGGGCTCCTCGTGCTGGGGTGGATGGCCGATGCCAACGACGTGTCGACCACGGACGCGCGCACGGTGTGGGACGGCCAGTGGTTCCTCGGCATCGCCGAGTACGGCTACGCGGGGGTACCGCCGACCCTGGTCGACGCCTTCGGGAACCGCTCCGCCGAGACCCCGCTGGCCTTCTTCCCCGGCTACCCGTTGCTCGTGCGGTGGGTGTCGGAGCTGCCGGGGGCGGGCCTGGTCGGTGCCGCCTTCGCGGTGAGCACCGTTTCCGGGGTCGCGTGCGCCTACGCCCTGGCGCGGCTGGGGGAGCACGTCGGGGGTTCCCGCCGGGCGGGACTGCTGACGGTGGCGCTGTTCGCCGCCTCGCCGATGGCGGTGGTGCTGTCCATGGCCTACTCCGAGGCCCTGTTCTGCGCGTTGGCCGCCTGGGCGCTGGTCGGCGTCGTCGAACGGCGGTGGCTGGTCGCCGGCCTGTGCGCCGCCGCGGCCGGTCTGGTGCGCCCCACCGCCGGGGCTCTGGTGATGGCCGTCGGGCTGGCGGCGCTGGTCGCGGTCCTCTCCCGCCGCGACGGGTGGCGGCCCTGGGTGGCTGGTCTGCTCGCCCCGCTGGGGCTGCTCGCCTACCTGGGTTGGGTCGCCACGAGCACGGGTTCCTTGACGGGCTGGTTCGACCTCCAGGAGCGGGGGTGGGACTCCCGCTTCGACGGCGGGGCGGCGACGCTCCGCTTCACCCTCGACGTGCTGGCCTCGGCTCCCTCGGTGCTGGAGGTCGCCACCGTGGCGATCCTGGTGGGAGCGGTGGTGTTGCTGCTCGTGGGGATCCGCATGGGCGTCTCCTGGCCGCTCATGGTGTACGCGGCCGGTGTGCTGATGATGGACGTCGGGTCCAACGGGCTGATGAACTCCAAGGCACGTCTGCTGTTGCCCGCGTTCACCCTCCTGCTGCCCGCCGCCGTCGCGCTGTCCCGCCGTCGTCCCGGCACGGTGGCCGCCGTGCTGGGCGGTGTCGTCGTCACGGGATCGTGGTTCGGGGCGTACGCGCTGACCGCCTGGCCCTACGCGATCTGATCCGGAGCGGGGGCGGAAGTACCCGGCACGGGGACTGCCCCGGTACCCGCCCCCTCGGTAGGGTGGCGCCGAAGCCGGAGGGCCGGGAGGTGCCGTGTGACGGAGACCGAAGCACCGGACGAGCGGCGGGGCGGGTGGGCCGAGACCAGTGCTCCCGTGCACCCGCTGATCGCGGGCCGCTGGAGCCCGCGGTCGCTGGACCCGACGGCGACCGTGAGCGAGGAGGCGCTTCGCGCCCTCTTCGAGGCCGCCAGGTGGGCGCCGTCGTGGGGGAACACCCAACCAGCTCGCTACCTGCTCGGCCGGCGGGGGGACGACACGTTCGACCGGATCCTCCAGACCCTGAACCGGGGGAACCGGGGATGGGCCCAGTCGGCCGGAGCGCTCGTCGTCGGCGTCGCGACCGTGTTGGACGGCACCGGTCAACCCCTGCCCTACGCCGAGTACGGCCTCGGGTTGGCTACCCAGAACCTGGTCCTCCAGGCGGTCGCCGAGGGCTTGGTCGCCCACCAGATGGCGGGTTTCGACAGCGACGCCGTCGCCGAGCTGTTCGACATCCCCGACAGTCACGAGGCCCGGGTGGTCATCGCCGTGGGCCACCTGGCGGCCCCGGGAACCGGTGACCCGGTGACGAGGGAGCGGGACGCGCGTCCCCGGGTCCGCCGCGACCTGTCCGAACTCGTCTTCCACGGCGACTGGGCGCACCCGGCGTACCCGGGCGCCGACTGATCGCCAGTCCCGCGACCGCCTCGGGACCGGGTGGCTCAGCCGAAGATCTTCGCGGCGACGCCCATCACCAACACCCAGAACGCGGCGGCGAGCCCGTAGTCGGCCAGCAGTTGGAGAGTGGGGTTCCCCGCGTCGAGGAGGCCGGGGAAGAACAACGAGAGGAAGTCGGCCGCGTCGGCGACCGTCGAGACCAACTCCTGGTTCTCCCCCCAGCCGAACAGGGTGAAGACGATGTGCCCTACCAGGATGGCGGCCAGCGCGAAGCCGACGAGGTTGATCAGTGTCGCCACGGTCGAGGGACCGCGCTGTCTCCGTGCCGCCATGCCCACGAGTGTGCCGGGTGACGGGCTGCGAGGGAAGATCCGCCTCCCGCCGGCAGCGCCCTGTCCGGTGCCGGACGAGCGAGGGGGCCGTCCCCCGGCGAGCGGGCCGACGGGTCCGACCCGTCGGGGTGGCCGGGACGGACCGAGGAGGGGCTGGCCGGGTGGCGCCAGGGCCGAGGACGTCACCGGGTGGCGATGGGCTCGCCGGACCGACCCGCCACCCACTTCGAGGGGAGGCGCGAGCTCCCGTGTCGGACGCCGAGGACGGGAGGTCCAGCACCGCACCGGTGGGGACATCGGCTGGTGTGCTCTCCGCCACCCTCCCGCCCGGGCGAGGGGTTCCGCCGGCACCCTGAAGGCTGGTGGACGACGTGGCGGACAGCCTGGACGACCGTCCCCCCAGGTCAACGAGGTGAACGCCCAGATCGTGGACAGCCGGCTTCCGATCGGGTCCCGGTCGGGGTTAGGCTCGGGCCGTGGCTCGTGGCCTGCTGCTTCTCCGCCGCGACGGGGTCTGACCAGACCGGCTCCCCGGCGCGGAGGTTTGCCGACGCCGGTCGTCGCACACAGCACAGGCAGACAGAGGAGACCACGTGAGCATCCCCAGTTCCGACGCGTTGACGGCCGCCGCCAGCAGGCTCCGGACCCCGTCCCGCCCGGCCCCCGTCGGACAGCCGCACTGGAACCGCCAGCTCGGAAGCGCCATGCCCTTCCACCGGTACCGGCCCTTCGCCGAGCAGGTCGAGCCGATCTCCCTGCCCGACAGGACCTGGCCGGACCGGACGATCACCGAGGCACCGCTGTGGTGCGCCGTCGACCTGAGGGACGGCAACCAGGCGCTGGTCGACCCGATGTCCCCCGCCAGGAAGCGGCGGATGTTCGACCTCCTGGTGCGCATGGGGTTCAAGGAGATCGAGGTCGGGTTCCCGGCCGCCAGCCAGACGGACTTCGACTTCGTCCGGGAGATCATCGAGGACGAGGCCGTTCCCGAGGACGTCAGCATCCAGGTACTGACCCAGGCCCGTCCCGAGCTCATCGAACGCACCTTCGAGGCCGTGGCCGGTGCGCCGAGGGCGATCGTGCACCTCTACAACTCGACGTCCATCCTGCAACGCGAGGTGGTGTTCCGGAAGGACCGCGCCGGGATCAAGAAGATCGCGACGGACGGGGCGGAGACCGTGCTGGCCGTCTCCAGGAAGTACCCGGACACCCGGTTCCGCTTCCAGTACTCACCGGAGTCCTACACCGGCACGGAGCTCTCCTACGCCGTGGAGGTCTGCGACGCGGTCACCGAGATCTGGAACGCCACCCCGGAGAACCCGGTGATCATCAACCTGCCGGCCACGGTGGAGATGGCCACCCCGAACGTCTACGCGGACTCGA
The DNA here is from genome assembly GCF_000429185.2 of Actinoalloteichus caeruleus DSM 43889. Taxonomy (GTDB): domain Bacteria; phylum Actinomycetota; class Actinomycetes; order Mycobacteriales; family Pseudonocardiaceae; genus Actinoalloteichus_B; species Actinoalloteichus_B caeruleus. Next base: position 3,877,238 of record NZ_AUBJ02000001.1, read on the forward strand.
TCGAGTGGATGCACCGGAACCTGGCCCGCCGGGACTCCATCGTGCTCTCGCTGCACCCGCACAACGACCGGGGAACCGGGGTCGCGGCCGCCGAACTGGGTTACCAGGCGGGCGCGGACCGGATCGAGGGTTGCCTGTTCGGCAACGGTGAGCGCACCGGGAACGTCTGCCTGGTCACGCTGGCCATGAACCTGTTCAGCCAGGGTGTCGACCCCCAGCTCGACCTCTCGGACATCGACGAGGTCCGGCGGACGGTGGAGTACTGCAACCAGCTCGCGGTGCCCGAGCGCCACCCCTACGGCGGTGACCTGGTGTACACGGCGTTCTCCGGCAGCCACCAGGACGCCATCAACAAGGGCTTCGACGCACTGCGCGCGGAGGCCGCCGCGGCCGGTTCCGAGGTGGACCAGTACCGGTGGGCGGTCCCCTACCTGCCCATCGACCCTAAGGACGTCGGCAGGAGCTACGAGGCGGTCATCCGGGTCAACTCCCAGTCCGGCAAGGGCGGGGTCGCCTACGTGATGAAGACCGAGCACCAGCTCGACCTGCCCCGGCGGTTGCAGATGGAGTTCTCCAAGCTCGTCCAGCGGGTCACCGACTCCGAGGGCGGCGAGGTCGACCCGAAGGCCATGTGGGACGTCTTCGCGACCGAGTACCTGGACGCGGTGACGCCGCTCCGGCTCGGGGGGTACCAGGTCCAGGGCGGCGGGACGAGCAAGATCGTCGCGGACGTGGTGGTCGAGGGCGAGGAACAGCAGATCACCGGTGCCGGCAACGGGCCGATCTCCGCCTTCGTGGACGCGCTGGCCACGGTCGGGTACGACGTCAGGGTCCTGGAGTACGTCGAACACTCGTTGTCCGCCGGCGACGACGCGAAGGCCGCCTCCTACGTGGAGTGCGCGGTGAACGACCGGGTCCTCTGGGGCGTCGGGGTGGACACCTCCACCGTGGCGTCGGCGCTGCGAGCGGTCGTCTCCGCCGTCAACAGGGCCAACCGCTGACGACGCGGGGTGGTCGGCCGCGAACCGGCCGACCACCCCCGCGCCTACGGCCTGCGGATCACTTCCACCAACGGACCGGCTCGGCGGAGTAGTCGGTGCCGGGCACCTCGTCCGACCGGTCGTTGCGCCAGATCTCGAAGCCCGCGACCTCGGTGGCCTCCGGGGCCAGCGAGATGTCACAGGCCTGGTAGCTGGCGCCGACCTCGGTGAAGTCGCCGCCCGCGGACCCGCTGTCGCACTGGTCGAGACCGCCGAAGATGATGGTCAGGTCCTGGGCGCGGGAACCGTCGGGCAGGATTCCCCTGGTCCCGCCGACCGAGGCGTAGGCGAGGTCGTCGCCGCTCTCGTTGGTGACGGTGTACTTGAGGTAGTAGGGCACCAGGCCGGCGACCTGGTCACCCATGTCGAGGGGGTCGAGGTCGGAGGGCGAGCCCTGCTCGATCGCGTCCAGGGTGATGCTGATGACGCCGGTCGAGTCGGCGTACTTGAAGGGGATGTAGGCGGGCTCACCCAGCGCGAGCTCGGTGCCCTGCGGGGTGAACTCCCCGGAGAACTCACCGGCCGGCTCGACCGGGACGTCCGAGGCGTCGACCTCCTCGTCCTCCGCCACCTCGCTCTCGGGGGCGATCTCGGAGGTGGCCTCAGTCGGGGTCGAGGAACCCGCCTCGGCGTTGCCCTCCTCCGTGGAGGAACAACCGGCCAGCACCACCGCGGAGGCGGCGACCGCGACGAGGGGGGACCATGAACGGATTCGCAAGGGTGTCTCCTGTGTGAACCGCGCGCACCGCACCGGGGAGTCGCGAGGACTCCCCGGTCGGTACGACGATGCGAAAGTGGACCCCAGGGCACGAGTGAGTATGCCGTTCACACCCCTCACACACCCCCCGAATGGATGAATTTGTTGGCAAGAAAACCCGCGTCGCCCAGCGGGTGAAGGAGGGAACGCGGTGCGTGACCGGTTCCCGCCGTTCTTCCGAGCCGGGGTGGTGCGCTCCGGCGACTCGTGGTGATCGGACCGCTACCGCTCCTGGCGTACCATCGCCACCCAGCCGAACGAGCCTTCGGTCGCCGCCCACCCTCCCCGGACGTACGGTTGGCGCACCCGGCCCGCCGCTCCAACGAGGAGACGATGATGGACACCGGATCGGACGACGAGCTGCGCTGGTGGGTCAACTGCGTGGACTTCTCCGGACGCACGCGTCGGATCAGCGTCCTCGTCATGGGAGACCGGGTGGCCGTCGTCACCCCTCCCGGGGAGACGGCGGTGTTGAGCGCATCCGACGCGGCCCAGCTGGCGTTGGCCCTCGACAAGGCGGCGAGCGGTGAGCGGAACGCGACCGGGTCGCTGCCCACCCCTCGCCCGGGGCCGACCGAGGGCGACTGACCCGGGGCCGGCCACCGCGCCGCCTCCGCGACCCACCTCGCGCGCCCAGACTCAGCCCGCGACGCTTGTGTAGCTGGACAGCTACGTAGCTGTCGTGCTACTAATCGGTCATGACGCACGCGGTGTTCGAGGCTCTCGCCGATCCCACCCGCCGTCGGCTGCTGGAGCTGCTGGCCGACGGTGACCGCACCGCGGGGGAACTCGCGGGCGAGTTCAGCACGGCACGGCCCACCGTCTCCCGCCACCTGCGGGTACTGCGGGAGGCGGGCCTGGTGGGCTGGCGGTCCGAGGCCCAACAACGCGTGTACCACCTCGTCCCGGCCTCGTTGGCCGAGGCCGGGGACTGGGTCGACCGGGTGCGCGACCGGTGGTCGCGCCGACTGGACCAGTTGGAACACCATCTCGACCGGCTCGCGGCCGAGTCGACCCACGGCAGCACGCCGACAGCGGACTGAGGAGTAGGACGTGGAGCACCAACGACGGACGACGGACCCCCGGGACCTCGCGCCTCCCCCGGAAGCGGGAACGCTCGGCCTGGGGGATGACGGGGCCTGGCAGATCCTGTTCCGGCGGCACCTCGCCCACCCGATCGACCGGGTGTGGTCCGCCCTGAGCCAACCCGAGCACCAGCGGGAGTGGCTTCCCGGCGTGCGGATCGAGGTCCGGCCGGGCGGGTCCGTGCTCTTCGACTTCGGTGACGAGGGCAGCGCGGAGGGCACCGTCGCAGTGGTCGAGGCTCCAACGCTGCTCGAGCACAGCTGGTGCTGGTCCGACGAACCGCCCTCGACGGTGCGATGGGAACTCGCGACCGCCGCCGACGGGGGAACGGAGCTCGTACTCCGCCACCGGGCGGTGGACCAGGGGCCGGCCGCCGACTTCGCCGTCGGCTGGCACGGCATCCTCGACGGCCTCCGCGCGCACCTCGACGGGGGAACCGCCAGCACCGACCACGCCGCGCTCGACGCCTGGTACCGGGCGGCCGCCGCGCGGTCCTGAGGCGACCTGCCCGGCGAGGACATCCTCTCACTCGGTCAGGTGATAGTCCTCGACTCGGTGCTCGACCACGGGTATCACGGCCGTGTGCACTGTGGACCTGCCACCCACCGACGACCCTGGTCACCACCGTCCCGACGGCGTCGGGACCGGGACCGATGACCGCGCGCGTGGTGCTGGTCTCCGGCGCCTTGACCCGCCCTGATCGGACCTACGCCACCCTGGCCGCCGAGCTGGCCGAGCGCCACCTGGAACCCACGGCCATCCCGTGGGGCCCGGCGTGGCGCTCGGCCGACACCCTCGCGGCGTACGGGGTGGCGGACGAGGCCCGTCTCGTGGAGGACCACCTGGACCACTTCGACGGGCCCGTGTCGGTCGTGGGCCACTCCTGCGGCTGCCTCGCGGCGATCCTCTTCGCCCTCGCCCGCCCACATCGGGTGACCAGTCTGACGTTGGTGGACATCGCGTGGCTGGGCAACCGTCCCCGGTGGCCGGGTCAGGCGGAGTTCACCGCCGAGATGGACCGGATCGCCGCTCTCCCCCCGGCCCGGGTGGGCCCGGCCTTCGCGGCCGCGTTCTCCCCACCCGGCCCCCGGCCCGCATCCGCGCCGGCGGTCCCACCCCCCGAGCTCGGACGTCTGGTGACGGAGGCGCGGGTCGGCTGGACCTCATGGCGCCGGGACCCGCTGGAACCGGAGCTCGACCGGCTGACGATGCCGGTGCACCTGCCCTTCTCCACCTCGAGCCCGACCTGGATGCGCGCCGTCGCCGTCGCGCTCGCGGCCCGCCTCCCGAACGCGACCAGCTCGCGACTACCGGGAACGCACCTGAACGTCGTGAGCCGGAACGCCGGGCGGATCGCGTCGTGGATCCACCGGCACGTCGCCACGTCCGCCGGAGCCCCGGCGACGGGTGTCGGCCGGGGCGGACCCGAGGGCCGCGCGCCCGGCCCTCGGTCCCCGATCAGGGTCCCAACACCTCCGTGACGGAGGCCGGTCCCGCCGCGGAGGACGACGTCACCCCCGGCAGGCCGGTCGTGGCGTCCACCGCCTCCGCGGCCACCGCGTGCCGGGCGATTCGCCCGTCCCGGATGTCCTCGGCGAAATGGCAGGCCACCCGGTGCCCTGGTGCGACCTCGCGCAGCGCGGGGCGCTCGGTGTCGCACCGGTCGGCCTGCCGCCAGGGGCATCGGGTGTGGAACCGGCAGCCGGGCGGCGGCGCGGCGGGCGACGGGAGATCACCGGACAGGAGGATGTGCTCGCGGCGGTCCTCCAGCTCCGGGTCCGGCACCGGGACCGCCGACAGCAGTGCTCGGGTGTAGGGGTGGAGCGGTTCCTGGTACAGGGCGTCGGAGGATGCCTCCTCCACCAGCCCACCCAGGTACATCACACCGATCCGGTCCGAGATGTGCCGCACCACGGCGAGGTCGTGCGCGATGACCAGGTAGGTCAGGCCGAACTCCTCCTGGAGGTCCCCGAGGAGGTTGATGACCTGCGCCTGGACGGACACGTCCAGTGCCGACACCGGCTCGTCCGCCACGACCAGGTCGGGGTTGACCGTCAGCGCCCTGGCGATCCCGATCCGCTGCCGTTGACCACCGGAGAACTCGTGCGGGTACTTGCGCAACGCCGTCTCGGGGAGGCCGACCGCTGTCAGGAGCTCCCGCAGCCGCCGGTCGGTGGCGACCCGGTCGGTGTCCAGGCCGTGGGCCCGCAGCCCCTCCACGAGGATCGACGCCACCGACTGGCGCGGGTCCAGCGAGGACATCGGGTCCTGGAACACCATCTGCATCCGACGGCGCATCCGCCGCAGCGGCTCCCCCTTGAGGGTGGAGAGGTCCACTCCGTCGAAGACGACACGCCCCCCGGTCTGGTCGACCAGGCGCAGCAACGCCCTGCCCAGGGTCGACTTCCCACACCCCGACTCGCCGACGAGCCCGTAGGTCTCGCCCCGCCGGATGCGGAGGTCGACGCCGTCCACCGCGTAGACGTGGCCGACGGTGCGGTCGAGGAAGACGCCGCGCTTGATCGGGAAGTGGACCTTGAGGTCCTCGACCTCCACCAGCACCCGGTCCTCCTTCGAGGCCACCGTGCTGGCGTTCGCCGACTCGTCGTGTGCCGCGCTCACCGGGCCGGCACCTCCTCACTGGGTGCCGGTCGCCCGACCGGGTTGTGGCATCGCAACAGCCGTTCGCCCTCCCGGGTCATCTCCGGACCGCGCTCGACGCAGGCGTCGACCGCGTTCGGGCACCGGGGGGCGAACGCGCACCCACCCGCCCACGGGATGTTGTCCGCGACCGAACCCCGGATCGGGGTCAGCCGCTCCCCCCTGGGCGCGTCGAGCCGGGGGATCGAGGCCAGCAGACCCGCCGTGTAGGGGTGGCGGGGCTCGGCGAACAGCTCGTGTCGCCCGGCCCGTTCGACGATCCGACCGCCGTAGAGCACGTTGACCTCGTCGCACATGCCGGCCACGACACCGAGGTCGTGGGTGATCATGATGAGGGCCGTTCCCGTGTCCCGGACCAGCTCGGAGAGCAGGCTGAGGATCTGCGCCTGGATGGTCACGTCGAGAGCGGTCGTGGGTTCGTCGGCGATCAGCAACCGGGGTTTGCAGGCCAGCGCCATCGCGATCAGCGCCCGTTGGCGCATCCCACCGGACAGCTGGTGCGGGTACTCCTTCAACCTGCGGCCGGGGTCGGGGATGCCGACGCGTTCCAGCAACTCGGCCGAGCGGAGCGCGGCCTCCCGGCGCCGCAGGCCCTCGTGCCGCTCCAGCACCTCGCTGACCTGGACCCCGATCGGGATGACGGGGTTCACCGAGGACAGCGGGTCCTGGAAGACCATGCCCAGATCGCGACCGCGGCGGTCGGCGAGCTCGCGGTCGGAGAGCCGGAGCAGGTCCTTCCCCTCGAACTCGACCGTGCCGCCGACGCGCACCCCGCGCTGGGGGAGCAAGCCCATGATCGCCAACGAGGTCACGGACTTCCCACAGCCGGACTCGCCGACCAACCCCACCATCTGCCCAGGGCTCACGTCGAAGCTGATGCCGTCCACCGCGGCGAAGGGATCCTCACCCTTGCGCTGGAACACGACCGAGAGATCGCGCACTTCGAGCAGCGCCATGTCTACCGCCGCCTCTTCGGGTCGAGAGCGTCCCGCAGCGACTCGCCGACCAGCGTGAAGCCGAGGGCCACCACGATGATGCAGGCCGCTGGCCAGAAAGCCAGGTGCGGATGGGAATCGATCACGTTCTGGGCGTTGCCGAGCATCTGCCCCCACTCGGGGACCGAGTCGTCGGCCGCCCCGAGCCCCAGGAAGGACAGCGCCGCCGCGTCGATGATGGCCACCGCCAGCACCAACGTCGACTGCACGATCACCGGGCCCAGGGCGTTGGGCAACATGTGGCGGAACACGATCGACCGCTGCCTGACGCCCAGCGACCGGGCCGCGAGCACGTGGTCGCTCTCCCGCTGCGCGAGCATCGTGCCCCGCAACAGCCGGGCGAAGACCGGGATCTGCACGATCGCGACCGCCAGGATCACGGTGAACTGGGTCTGCGCGGAGAACAACGCCCCGATGGACACCGCCAGCAGCAGCGACGGGACCGAGAGCATCACGTCCACGATCCGCATGACGAGGGAGTCCACCCACCCGCCGAAGGCCCCGGCCAGGGTACCCAGGGTCAGGCCCCCGCCCAGACCGATCACGGTCGCCAGCACCGCCACCAGCAGGGTCTGCTGGGAACCCAGCAGGACTCGGGAGAAGAGGTCCCTGCCGTGCTGGTCACCGCCGAAGGGATGCCCCTCCTGCGCCGGCGGGATGCTGTTCGTGGCGCGCGACACCTGGTCGGCGAGCATCCGCACACCCGGGTCGTGCGGGGCGATCAGCGGGGCGATCAGGGCGAGCAGCACGAACAGCCCGATGATGGACGCGCCCACCAGGAAGACGGGGTTGCGGCGCAGCCGACGCCAGGCGGAGGCCGCGAGGCTCACCCCGGTCTCGGTGGCGCTGGACTCCGCGAGCGAGTCGATCCGCTCCTTGCGACTGGTACCGATGGCCATCAGCGTGTCCTGATCCGTGGGTCGATAGCGGCGTAGGACAGGTCCACGAGCAGGTTCACCAGCACGTACGTCATCGCGGACGCCAGGATCACCACTTGGAGCACCGGGAAGTCCTTGCGTTCGAAGCCCAGTGCCAGCGCTTGGCCGAGCCCGGGGATGTTGAAGACCCGTTCGGTGAGCACCGCACCGGAGAGCAACGCCCCGGTCTGGAGGCCGATCGTCGTGACCACCGGCAGCATGGCGTTGCGCAGCACGTGCCGGCGTCGGATCACCGCCCCGGCGAGCCCCTTCGACCTGGCGGTGCGCACGTAGTCCTCGTCGAGGACGTCCAGCACGGCGGCCCTGGTGATCCGGAAGATCACCGCGAACGGGATGGTGGAGAGGGCGATCGCCGGCAACAGGAGGTGGACGAACGCGTCGAGGGCCGCGTCCCACTCCTGCGTCAGGATGCCGTCGAGGACGTAGAAGCCGGTGACCCTGGTGGCGTCGATACCCCCGGTCTGGCGCCCGGACGCCGGGAGCCAACCGAGCTGGACGGCGAAGATCCACTTCAGCAGGAAGGCGAGGAAGAAGACCGGCACCGCGATCCCGACCAGGGACCAGGTGATGCTCAGGTTGTCCAGGATCCGGCCGCGTCGCCGGGCGGCCAGGTAGCCGAGCGGGATCCCCACCGCGATGGCGATCAGGATGGCCAACACCGCGAGTTCCAGCGTGGCCGGGAAACGTTGCAGGAAGACGTCCAGCGCGGGTGTCCCCCGCTGGACGCCGGTCGAGGTGCCGAAGTCGCCGCTCAGCGCCCGGGCCACGAACCTCCAGTACTGGAGGACGATGGGCTGGTCGAGCCCGAGGTCGGCGCGCAGCGCCGCCTCGGACTCCGGCGTGGCCCGGTCTCCCAGGAGGGCCGAGACCGGCCCTCCCGGGAGCGCCCTGAGCCAGGCGAACAGCAGCACCGACAGGGCGAGAACGACCAGCATCAGCTGTCCGAGCCGCCGTACGGTGTAGCGCAGCACGAGGGTTCCTTGTGGTGGGAGCGATCAGATCCGGTGTCGGTGGCTCACTCCACGGTGATCGTGTTGAACTCCTCCGCGGTCAGCGGACTCGTCACCAGGCCCTCGACGTGCTCGGCCACCACGATCGCCGGCGGGGAGTGGGAGATCGGGATCGCGGGCAGCCACTCGCTCATCAGGTTCTCGTTGATCTCCTCGTACAGCCCGGTGCGGATCTCCTCGTCCGGCTCGGAGTCGGCCGCCGCGAGGTCGTCCGCCAGCTGCTGCCCCCAGTCGGACTCCCCGGTGTAGAACTGCCCCTCGGTCGAGCTGAAGAAGGAGCCGAGGAAGTTGTCGGCGGTGTTGTAGTCACCGGTCCAGCCGAGCAGGAACAGCGGGGCGTTGCCCTGGTTGGACTCCTCGATGTACCCGCCGGCCCACGGACGGCTGACGGCGTTCACCGTGATGCCGACGGCCTCCAGGTCCTGGGAGATGGCGTTGAAGATGCCCTGGGGGTCCGGCAGGTAGGGGCGGGTGACCTCGGTGGGCCACCAGAAGTCGACCGTCAGGTCCTCGTGACCGGCCTCGGCCAGCAGCTCCTCGGCGAGCTCCGGGTCGTAGTCGTAGGTCCGCACGTCGGCGGACCAGCCCTCGACGCTGTCCGGGTAGAGCTGGGTCGCCACCTCGGCGCCGTCGGGAAGGGTCGAGCTGACCAGGCCCTCCCGGTTGATGGCGTGGGCGAGGGCCTGCCGGACCCGCAGGTCGCGCAGCGCCGGGTTGTCCTTCTGCGAGATGCCCAGGTACAGGATGTTGAACGGGTCCCGGACCTCGACCTGGAAGCCCTCGTCCCGCAGCTGCTGGTAGTCAGCGGGGTTGGGCAGGTCGTACCCGTCGATGCCGCCGGACTGGAGCTCCTGCTTGCGGGCGGTCTCGTCCGGGATGATCCGGAAGATCAGCCGTTCGATGTTCGCCTTGCCGTCCTCGTCCCAGTACTCCTCGTTCCGGGTCAGCTCGATCGTGCCGTTGCCCTCGTCGTAGGAGGAGAAGACGAAGGGGCCGGTCCCGGTCGGGTGCTCCCTGGCGTACTCGGAGAACACGAAGCTGTCACCCTCGGCCCGCACGTCGTTGGCCGAGTGCTCCTCCAACGCCGTGGGCGACTGCATGGAGAAGGCGGGCAGCCCGAGCAGCGACGGGAACTTGCCCGTGGCCCTGGTCAGGGTGACTGTCGCCGTGTGCTCGTCGTCGACCTCGCACGACTCGTACAGCGAGGGCGTGGCGCCGTCGGAGAAGCCGCCGAAGTTCTGCTTCCAGTAGTAGGACAGGGCCTCGCTCTGGCCGGCGCCCTCCTGGGTGTACCAGCGCTCGAAGTTGTAGCAGACCGCGTCCGCGTCGAAGGGGGTTCCGTCGTGGAAGGACACCCCCTCCTGGAGGGTGAAGGTCCACTCCAGGCCGTCGTCACTGGACTCCCAACCCGTGGCCAGCTCGGGAACGACGTCGACATCGCCCGGCGCGAAGGTGACCAGGCCCTGGAAGATCTGGCGCGCGACGCGGAACGTCTCACCGTCCGAGGCGTAGAAAGGGTCGAACAGCGCCGGGGCGCCGGCCGCACCGAAGGTGAAGGTGCCACCTCCGGAGCCCGAACCTCCGTCGTCGCCGCCACCGTCGCCCCGCTGGGACTCGGCGCAGGCGGACAGGGACAAGGCCACAGCGCCCGCGACACCCACGGTCGTGAGTCGCCGGAGCCTGGGGTTCAGGGCCCTTTTGGATACGGCCATCGTGCACCTCAGTCGTTGACGGTTACTGACGGATTGATGGCAGACCCTAACGGGTTATGGACAAGAATCGGACGTGTCACGGATCACGATCGCGCAACCAGCACGGGGGGTCACGAAATCGCAAAACGACGTCACGGGTTCGTCATCTGGACGTGAGCCCGTTCACGGGTCGAATCCCGGCGGAACCACTCGGTTTCCACCCGCTGCCATTCCACCAGGTGAGGGCGTGTTCCCGCACCGTCCCGGGCGACCGCCCGCTCCAACCGAACGGCGGGGTCGGGATGCTCCACCCAGACCAGGAGGCTCGCCCGATCCGCCACCTCGACCCGAGCCGAGGAGACACCCTCCAGCACCAGCACGTCCGGTGGCGGCACCTCCAGCCACGCCCCGGGAACGGGCTCACCGCCGCGCCACTCCACCCGCTGGTAGCGGGCGACCTCGCCCCGCTCCAGCGGGGCGAGCACCGCCCGCTCCAGCCGAGGCCACCAGCCCACCGGTTCCGACCAGGTGGCGAAGTGGTCCGTGGGCACGACGTCGATCCGCACCCCCCGCTCCCGGCCGAGCCGGACCAGGTCCTCGGCCAGCGTCGTCTTGCCGCTCCCCGAGGGACCGTCCACGGACACCAACCTGGTGCGGCCGAGTCGTGGAGGACGGGACAGCACCCTGTCCAGCACCGCACGAGCGTTCGCCGACCCCGTCACCGCACCCCCCGCCCCCGGTGAACGACGCGCGGAACCGACCTGGCCACGACCCGTCGACCGGGCACGCCGGAGGGGATCGGCAGGACTTCGCTCCAGGCAGGGCGGCAGGAGCCGCCAGCCGGCGGACGGGAGCGCCGGCGCACCGAGGCACCGTCCGGTGCGGCTCGCACCCGGTCCTCCGCGCCGCCGACGGCCAGGATCACACCGACCGGCGCCCGGACAGCGCGCGGCCGAGAGTCAGTTCGTCGGCGAACTCCAGGTCCCCACCCATCGGCAGCCCGGAGGCCAGCCGGGTGACCGTCAGCCCGGGGAAGTCCCGCAACATCCGCACCAGGTAGGTGGCGGTCGCCTCCCCCTCGGTGTTCGGGTCCGTGGCGATGATGACCTCGGTCACCTCCGCACCGCCGTACTGCCCACCGATCCGGCCCAGCAGCTCCCGGATGCGCAGCTGGTCGGGCCCCACCCCGGACAACGGGTCCAACGCCCCACCCAGGACGTGGTAGCGCCCCCGGTACTCCCGGGTGCGCTCCACCGCGAGCACGTCCTTGGGCTCCTCGACCACGCACACCAGCGCCGCGTCCCGGCGGGCGTCCCGGCAGATCCGGCACGTCGCCTGCTCCGACACGTTGCCGCAGATGTCGCAGAAGGTGACGCCCTCCTTCACCCTTTGGAGGACCTCCTGGAGCCGGGTGACGTCGGCGGGCTCGGCGCCGAGCAGGTGGAAGGCGATGCGCTGCGCGCTCTTGGGACCGATTCCGGGCAACCGCCCGAGTTCGTCGATCAGGTCCTGGACTGGGCCCTCGTACACTCCACCGTTCCTTGCCTCGCCGCTCCGGCCGTCGTCACAGCCCGGGGAAACCGGGCAGCGCGGGACCGCCGGGGCCGCCCAGCCCGAGCCCTCCCATGTCCCCGAGGCCGCCGGCCACCGGGCCCAGCTTGCGCTGCGCCAGCTCCTGCGCCTCCCGGTTGGCGTCGCGGACGGCCGCGACCACCAGGTCGGCGAGGGTCTCGGTGTCCTCCGGGTCGACGGCCTTGGGGTCGATGACCAGGTTCTGGAGCTCTCCGGAACCGTTCACCGTGGCCCGCACCAGGCCACCACCGGCGGTGCCGGTCACCTCGGCTTCGGCCAGCTCCTGCTGGGCCTCCATCACCTGCTGCTGAAGCTTCTGCGCCTGCTGGATGATCTGTTGCATGTTCGGCTGGCCACCGGGCTGCACCATGGCTCCTCTCGACGGAGGTCGTCGGTCTCGCGTCGCCGCAAGCCTAGCCGTCCCGCCGGGTGCTCGGACGAGCCGCGCCGCCCCGGGGGCTCGCCGAGGAACTCAGGTCACCAGGCGCCCGCCCAGCTGTTCGGACAGCAGCTGGATCGCCGTCTCCTGCGGGTCCCGAGGCGGTCGCACGTCCCGGGGGTCGTCCGGTCCCTCCGGGCCCTCCGCGCCGGGGCCGCCCGGGACGGCCGTGCCCCCCGGGGGCACCGCGACGTCGGTGGCTGGCGTGTGGCCGTTGGACCTCGGCGCAGCCCCTCGAGCTGGGCTCGCCGCCCCGGCGGGCGGGTCCGGGTCCGGCGGTTCCGGTTCGTCGGGTTCCGGTGGCAGGGGGATGTCGTCCTCGGCGGTCACCGCCCGGGGCGCCGGACGCGCGGTCTCGGTCCGCCTCGGTGGAGTCGGCTCGGGAGCCCGACGCGGCGGTTCGGGGCGCCGGGCGGGCGCCGGGGCCGGCTGGTGACCGGTGGCGGGCGAAGCTCCACCACCCTGGCCGAGCCGGGCCGCCTCCTCCGCCGACACGCAGCGGACCCGCCAGTCCCCCCCGAGCACCTCTCGCAGGGCGGTGGCGATGATCTCGCTGTTCCTGGTGTCGGAGAGTCGGCGGACCAGCGCCGACGCCGGGTGGGTGAACACCACCTCGCCGTCGGCGACCGAGTGCGCCACCGCGTCGGTCAGCATGGCGCCGAGGCTGCGGCTGTGGTCCCGGACCTTGGAGAGCAGGGTGGGCCACATCTTCCGGACCGTGGCGACGTCGACGGTGTCCCGTGCCGGGGCCGGAGCCACCGGGGCGGGCGGCGGGGCGGCGGGGCGGGTCTCCTCCGGTGGGGCCGGGGCGGCCGCCTCCGGGGTGCGCGGGGGCTCCGGCCGCTGGGCCTCCTCGTGGCGCTCCGCCGTCGACGGCGGCTGCGCGGGCGCCTGGCTGGGCCGTTGGAACGCTCTCCGGGGCGGCGCCCCCTCCTCGTGGGCGGCGGGGAGGGACGGGGTCGGCGCGCTCCCGGGAACCGGGGCCGCCACGGCTCCGCCGCCCGCCGCCAGGCGTTGCTCGACGGCCTCGACCCGCTGGAGCAGTGCCCGCCCCGAGGACTCCGCCGCCGGCAGCAGCATCCGGGCGCACAGGAGTTCCAGGAGGAGCCGGGGCGAGGTGGACCCGCGCATCTCCCCCAGCCCCGAGTGCACGATCTCGGCGAACCGCGTCAGGGCGGCCGGTCCCAACCGTTCGGCCTGCCCGGTCATGGTGGCCAGCCCGTCCTCGGGCGCGGACACCAGGCCCCGGTCGGTGGCGTCGGGGACGGCCCGGAGCAGCAGGAGGTCCCGGAACCTCTCGAGCAGGTCGGTGGCGAACCGCCGGGGATCGTGCCCCGCCTCGATGACCTGGTCGACGGCGGCGTAGACACCGGGGGCGTCCTCGGCGGCCAGCGCCTCCACCATCGAGTCGATCAGCGCGACGTCGGTGACGCCCAGCAGGGCGATCGCCCGCTCGTAGGTCACACCCTCCGCCCCCGCGCCGGCCAGCAACTGGTCCATCACGCTGAGCGTGTCCCGACCCGAACCACCGCCGGCCCGGACGACCAGCGGGAACACCGGCGGTTCGACCGCCACGCCCTCGGCCGAGCAGATCGACTCCAGCAGGTCGCGGACCACCGCCGGCGGCATCAGCCGGAACGGGTAGTGGTGGGTCCGGGAGCGGATGGTCGGCAGGACCTTGTCCGGTTCGGTGGTCGCGAACACGAAGACCAGGTGGTCCGGAGGCTCCTCCACGATCTTCAACAGGGCGTTGAAGCCCTGGGTGGTGACCATGTGCGCCTCGTCGATGATGAAGACGCGGTAGCGGGACTCGGCCGGTGCGTAGAACGCACGGTCGCGCAGTTCCCTCGCGTCGTCCACACCACCGTGGCTGGCGGCGTCCAGCTCGACCACGTCCACGTTCCCCGGCCCCTCCGGAGCCAGGGCCACGCAGGAGGAGCAGGTTCCGCACGGGTCGGCGGTCGGTCCCCGAACGCAGTTCAGCGACCGCGCCAGGATGCGGGCGCTGGAGGTCTTGCCGCAGCCCCTCGGCCCCGAGAAGAGGTAGGCGTGGCTGATCCGCCCGGCGTTGAGCGCGGTGCGGAGCGGGTCGGTGACGTGTTCCTGGCCGACCACCTCGGCGAAGGTCGCCGGGCGGTACCTGCGGTAGAGAGCCAGTGCCACACCAAGAGGCTACGCAACCGCACTGACGGCCAGCTCAGGGGCCGGGTCGGGGCAGCCCCGGGCACAAGGGGACCCCGTGCACCCGCCAGAGCCCGCTTACCCTTGCTGCCTTCCGGCCCTGGGGGAGTTCACAGGATGGACGCCGCACGGGGTCCACGGTCAGTGTAGTGGACGGCCGGCCACGTCTCCGGCGGGGGGCCGTGAGGCGCGAACCGGGGCCCGCCCCGCCCCGCGACCGCGGGCGTCCTGCCAGGAGGGCTCGCCGTGGACCTCCAGGACCACCAGTCCGTCGGAGGTCGCGGTCTCCCCTCGCACCCGGGCCGCCTCCCCCTGCGGTACCTCGCAGCACCGCACCGGTCGCCCATCCCGGAGCAGCGGCATCCGGACAGGGGTCGCCGCCGTGTACGCCAGGACGGACAGCCCCTCCCCCTCGCCGTCCACGGTCACCAGGCCGGTGCGCAACCACACGAGCCGGTACCGCTCACCCCGGCCCTCGCAGCGGTCGAGCACGCGAATCTGCTCCCTGGTGGCGAGCCAGACGAAGTGCCGCTCACTGGTTCCGGGGGCCGCCGCGAGGGTGGCTGGTCGCTGTTCGTCGACCACCCGGAACCCGGAGGCCCACACCGCCGCCAGCCCGCTGCACCTCGCGCGCAGGGCCACCACCGGCCCGGCCAGGCCGAGGGAGGTCCGCAGCCAGCCGATCTTGCCGGGGCACGCGTTGGAGCCGTAGGTGAGCACCGGGAACCGGGCGGACGTTGGCTCCACGCCCCGGGAGGCCAGCCAGTCGTCGAGGTCGGTCCACGCCGGGCGCACCCGCCATCCCGCCGCGGCGCCCGGGTCGCTGGACAACGGGTAGCAGACCCCGTCGGCTGAGACGAAGGAGCAGGGGGGACGAGCACCCGGGTACGGGCGGGCCGGGAAGTCCGATTCGGCGAACGGTATGTCCACGGTCTCCTCCGAGGCGCCGGAACCGCGATTCGGATCCGGTGCCGACCGGCGGGCCGGGGTCCCGGCGGAGCGCGGAGCCGACATGACGCACCCGAGATGCGGATGGGAGGGGGCGAAGCCGGGGTGACCCCCGTAGGACGAGGTTACGCACGAACACGAAAGGGGGGCCAGGTCGTGAGCGACCCACCGCCACCGATGTCCTCCCTTCGGGGCACTCGTTCCGTGGCACCGGGTCCACCCCGCCCCGGCCCGGCGTGCGGGGCCGGTGGACCGGGACCACCGAGGTCACCGAGCGTCGGCGTCTCCTCGCACGGGGAGGGGCCGCCGGCAGGCGGAGCCGGACCCGCGCGGCGCCCGGCGGACGGGACGGTGTGCCCGCTCCCCGCCGCGCGCGAGCCGCTCCCCATCCCCGCCCGGGCTCCGCGCACCGCCCTGTCCCGAGGACGGGAACCCCTTCGTGTAAGCTCTGCGGCGGAGGATTCGCCTAGCGGCCTAGGGCGCACGATTGGAAATCGTGTTGGGGCTCAAACCCCTCACGGGTTCAAATCCCGTATCCTCCGCTCCAGGAAGAAACCCCCGGTCACCCGGGGGTTTCTTCGTGTTCGGGGGGCCTCGTGGCCCGCTTCGCGGTGCACCGCCTCCCACCGCAGCCCGCTCGCCCGGCCGGCTCGCCGTCACGGGGCCGGCTCGGGTGGCTCACCGCCCGGCCTCCGGGACGGTGGGGCCGCTCCCGTCACGTCCGCCCGCGCGGAGCCCCGCCGTTCGCCGGCGGGCGCATCCGTCGCCCCCACGCGTGCCCGGCGAACGGCGACGGGTCGCCCGGTCGCGTCCGCGTGGGTGCCCCGCGCGCACCCGGCCCTGGTCGTCGCACGATCCACACCGCTACCGGGACGAGGCGTCGGCGTCGCCCGTCCGGCCCGGAACCGGGCGATCCGCCGGTTCCGGGCCTGGTCGTGGTCAGCTCGTCGTCCCGGTCCCTTCGGAGTCCGGGGAGTTCGCCTCGCCGCGCTGGCGTCGGGCGAAGTACGCGGCGGCCCCGCCCACGGCGAGCAGGATGACCGCGCCGGTGATCAGGGGGAGCACCCCGCTGAGGCCCGTGCGCGCGAGGTCGTCGCCACCCGCGGCGGGGGGAGGCCCGTCCCGGTGGTCGCCGGCCCCGCCACCGGGTTGGTCGGGCCGCTCCGGCGACCTGGTGTCACCGCCCTCGCCCGGCGGCCGTCCGCCGCCGTAGTACCGCGCGTCCTCGGCCTCGTCCACCGCCGGGTCGCCGGACAGCGGTCGGAACGCCACGACCTGGGGATCGTGGTCGCTGGCCTGGTCGGCGAACTCGGCGTTGACCCGGACGGGCTGGTAGTCGGCACGGTGCGCCAACGCCCCGGCCACCAGGATGTGGTCCAGGGACTGCGAGTTCCCATCGAACACGTACCCGTAGCGTTCGGTGGGCGGGAGGTCCACCAGGGGGTTGTGCAGGCGCCCGCCCTGCGTGAGGGTGGTCAGGACGGGGGAGAACTGGAAGTCGTTGAGATCCCCCACCACCAACAGGTTCGCGGAGGGGTCCTTCGCGTGGAGCGCGTCGCCGAACTGGCGCACCAACGCCGCCTGTTCCAACCGCTGGATCTCGGAGGTCCGGTTCGGGGGCTGGTAACGGCCGTGCAGCGACTGGTCCCCGCCCTTGGAGTTGAAGTGGTTGGCGACCACGAACACGTCCCGGTCCTCGAAACGGAACTGACCGACCAGGGGCTTGCGGCTGCTGTCCCAGGCCGGGCTGTCCGGAGCGATCCGGCCCGGTGAGACGGAGAGCCGTGCGGCGCCGTCGGCGTCGGACTCTATTCGGACAGCCGTCGTGGCGTCCCCGCCGGGGGTGTCCACGAAGGACACGCGCTCCGGGTTGAACAGGAAGGCGTTGCGGATGTTCCCACCGGGTTGGCCGCCGTCCTCCTTGTCCTCGGGGTTGATCTGCCGCCACTCGTATCCCGGGCCGCCGGCGGCGCGGATGGCCTCGACGAACTGGTCGAGGGTCCGGTCGGCGTCCACCACGCCGTCGTCCGTCGGTCCGGTGTTGTCCTGGATCTCCTCCAAGGCGACGATGTCAGGCCCGTCCAGGTACTCGGCGACTCCCGTGGCGAGTCGGTCGAACTTCGTCTGGTCGTCCGAGGGGGACAGGTTCTCCACGTTGTAGGTCGCGACCGTGAGCTCCCAGTCCCGAGCCGGGCGCACCGCGTCCCGGGTGAGCCCGTTGTCGACGTGCTGGCCCAGGGTGGTGGCCCTGATCAGGTAGCCGCCGTACTGGGAGTACCAGAGCGGCCCCTGGGTCGTCCCACGCAGTTCGTCCCCGACGTTGGCGATGGGGAACGGCCGTTCCGAGAAGGGGATGAGCGACTCGATCTTGAGCCGACCGGTGTTGGAGTCGCCGTACCCCTGGTACACCGTCCCGCCCCTGGCACTGCGGTTCTGGGCCGGCTTGGTCGTCACCCACAGCGCGTTGTAGGCGTCGGTTGGGCCGACCACCGGCGCGTCGTCGACGCGCAGCAGCATGCCCTCACGGGAGGCGTAGTAGTCGAGGGCGTAGCGCTCGGGGTCCAGCTCCAGGTCCTCGATGCTGCCCCCGGAGGCGTCGGGGGCGAGCGTGGTCGGCACGGTGCTCGGCGTGACCAGCTCGGCCTCCGGCAGACCGTTGCCGCTGGAGACGACCTCCCAGGAGGCACGTTCCAGTTGGGTGAGCGACTGGTTGGCGCTGGACGCGCCGCCCTGCCGGTACTGCACGACGGTTCCGCTCACCAGGACCTCGTCCCCGACCGCCAGATCCGGGGTGCGGTCGGAGGTGAAGACGAAGAGCGCCTCGCTCGTCCTGGGGTCGCCGTCGGGCTCGGGGTCCTGGAACCAGAACCCCCGGGCGGAGCCGAAGGCGTTCACCGCCGTGACGATGCCGGGAACACCGCTGACCTGACTGCCGGTGTGCGGGGAGACCCGCGTGGTGCCCTGGATGTCGTGGATGCGGAGCTCACCGGGCTCACCGGGCTCACCCGGCGGGTTCCCCGGTTCCCCTGGCGGCCCGGGGGTCTCCCCTGAGGCGTTGACCGGGTTCGGCTCGCCGGCGGTGAAGTCGGCCGCGTTGTCCCGGGTGTCGGTGAGGTCACCGTCCCTGGCCACCGACCTCGTGTTGCTCGCCCCGCGCGCCGGCTCGCCGTTGCGGACGACCGCGTCGCCGTAACCGACGAGATCCACGATGCGGGCGTCGGCCGCGCAGTCCGCCGGGGTGAGGCAGTCCAGTCTCTCCGTGCCGTTCACGAGGGCGATGGTGCCGGCGGTGGCGGACATCGCGATGTCGCCGCGCGCGTCGGGGGTGGGCAGCTCGACGGAGCCGGAGTTGCCCCTGGCCTGGCTCACGAGGAAGTGGCCGCCGGCGGGGATCTCCCCGACGAGCGGGGTGTGCTGCCACTGGCTGGTGGGACGCGGAGTGCCGGGGAGGTACTGGACGGACCAGCCGTCCACCGTGACCGGGTGGTCCCCCGGGTTGCCGAGTTCGACGAAGTCGGTGGTGAGTGTCGCGCCGGAGTTGCCGCCACCGCCGTACACCTCGGAGATCAGCGCGCCGGCGGGGGCCGGTTCCTCGGCCGCGCGCGCGAGGGGTTCGGTCGGCAACGTGGCCAGCCCCGCCCCGGCGACGAGCGCCGTGAGCGCGGCGACCGCGCGTCTCGGCGCCGGTAAGGATGGGAAAGTCACTCGTCCTCCAACATCGGATGCGTTCGTGCATCCTCACCCGGACGAGTTAACTGCGGGAAGACGGCATGGAAAGGTCGTTGGCGGGTCGAGGCCCTCGGGTCCGGGGGACGACCGTCCTGGACGGAGCCGACGGCCGTTCCGGGCGCTCCTGAGGGGACGGACGGCGCGGGTAGCGGGCGCGCTCCCCCGCCCGTTCCGCGAAGCCGCAGTGGCCGGCGGGGCCGAGCGGCGGGCGGCCGGGGTCGGCGCGGGTCAGGGCGTCAGAAGCGGGCCACGACCTGGTTGTCCTCGACGAGGACCTCGTAGTCGACCGGGTCGGTTCCCGGCCCCGCCGGCAGGGCGATCGTGAGCTCCACCGTCCCGTGGGACGCGTCGTTGACCACGACACCCCGCACCCACGGCAACTCGTACCCCCTCGGGCCGAGGGTGCCGGTCACCGGAGCGGCGACGTAGACGTGCAGGAACTGGGTCCGCCCGTCGGCCGCCATGCCCGGGACCGGCTCCGCTGAGCCGCCCCAGAGCGGCGGTTCCGCGTCGAGCTGGTGTCCGATGACCTCGGGCACCGCCGTCCGGAACGCGAGCACCACCTGGTCGCAGCCGTTCTCGCTGACGACCTGGAACTCGTGGGTGCGCGGTACCTCCACCCGGGGCACCGGGTGGGTGTCGCAGCCGGCGGTGGGTGCTCCGGCACCGGGTGGCACGGGGTCCACCGAGCCGTTCCCCGTCGGGGCGGATGTCCCCGGCGGCTCGGTCGTCATGGTGGGGTGCGGGGTGGGTTCGACCTCGTCCGGCGTCGTCGTTCCCGCCGTGGGCGCCGGGCCCTCGGACGGGACGACGTCCTCCTCCGTCCCACAGGAGACGATCAGCAGGGCGGACAGGACGAGCACGGACAGACCGCGGGTGACGGACATCAACGCCCACCTCACTTCGGTGCGGACACCGCCGGCGCGCACGCGGTGTTGGGTGTCCGGTGTGGACCGGCCGGGGTTCGCCGCCGGCACCGGTACCGGTCCGCGTCCACGCGGCCGTTCGCCTTCGGAACTCCCAGGTGACCCGTGGAGGAACGGCCTCCCTGGTGCCGGGCCGCCGCCGTGTCCTTCCGTGCGGGGCCCGTGTCGATCGCTCCCCCGTGCAGACTCCCACGTCGCCGCGGCGGGGGCATACCGCCCAACAGGTGGCCGCCGGCCCTCCACCAGGTGATCCTCCGGTCGTCCTGCCGGGCGCCGGCTCGGGACGCGGGTTCGGAGGGCGTGGCCGGACCGTTCAGCCCCCTCCCACCTCGCAGGGACCTCGCGGTCGTGGCGCCATCAGGCCGTTGGCCGGGCCGGGGCCGAGGACGGCGCCGAGGACGGGGAACGGAGGGGCAGCACCTCCGGACACGCGAAACGCCGGTCCACTTCGAACGTGGTGGACCGGCGTTCTCGCTGGTTGCTGGCGGTAGCGGTGGGATTCGAACCCACGGTGGGCTTGCACCCACACACGCTTTCGAGGCGTGCTCCTTAGGCCGCTCGGACACGCTACCGTGACGAAGGATATCCGATTGCCGTTCCCACCCGAACGCCCCCCTCCCCTGGCGGCGGTGGGGCGGTCCCACCACGCCTCGCGAGTGGTCCACGGGACCACTCGGGCCGGGAGGGATCAGCGCCAGGCTCGCATCACGACGGCCAGTCGCGTCCTGGCCCGGGCGAGGCGTCCCCGGACGGCCTGCTCGGACGCGCCGACCACGGCGGCGATCTCGGCGTGCGACACCCCGCCCACCTCGGCCATCAGCCAGACCGCCCGTTGCGGCGAGGGCAGCGTCTCCACCGCCCGGTAGAGGGCGTCGACCCCCGCCGAAGCGGTCGCGGCCCGCTCCGGGTGGAACCGACCATCCACCTGGGCGGTGGCGATGGCCGTGGTCCCGGACTCCGGGATCGTGGCCAGCGGGTCGGTGCGCCGGTCACGCCGCTTGCGCAGGATCGCCAGGCACTGCCGGTGAGCGATGCGGAACAGCCACGTGCGCACCGCACCCGGGTCGGCCAGCTCACCGACCCGGCACCAGACCGTCGCGAAGACGTCCTGCGTGACGTCCTCCGCCTCGCCGCGATCACCCAACATCCGGAGGGCCATCCTCGACACGCGGCCCGAGTAGCGTCGCACCAGGATCTCGAAGGCGTCGGCGTCCCGACCCGCGATGCGGAGCGCCAGGGCGGCGTCCTCGACCTCGTCGGCACAGTCGTTCCACGCCTCGGTCATCCACACCCCCGCAGACGATGGCGCCCAGCCGGGCCCTGCTCGTTCGCCGCCCACCCCGCCGGGCCCACACACGAGCGATGGGCCCGCCCCTGGGGGACGGGCCCATCGTGGCAGCGTTCGCGCTGGTTCGCCGTTCGAGCGGGGCGGGCGGGCGGCTCCGTCGGCCATCGGCCGGGGCCGCACGACAAGCGGTCGGTCGTCGACCCGTTCCCGTTCATCCGTCGAGACGAACCTCAGTCGTTCCCGCCGAACTTCTTCTTGGCGTCGTCCACCGCACCAGCGGCGCGGTCCTTGGCGTCCTCCCCGGTCTTCTTCACCTGACCGGACAGTTTGTCCTTCTTGCCGGAGTT
Source organism: Actinoalloteichus caeruleus DSM 43889 (assembly GCF_000429185.2). GTDB lineage: Bacteria > Actinomycetota > Actinomycetes > Mycobacteriales > Pseudonocardiaceae > Actinoalloteichus_B > Actinoalloteichus_B caeruleus. The sequence continues at coordinate 3,898,846 of NZ_AUBJ02000001.1, forward strand.
TTCCACTTCCTCGTTGTCGGTCGCCCGACCGAGGGCCTCCTTCGCCTTGCCCGCCAGCTCCTGGGCTCCGTGCTTGGCCTTGTCGAAGACGCTCATGGAACTCTCCCTCCTGGAGTCGCGGCCCCTCCCGCACGTCGTCGCGTCGAAGTGAGGCGGCTCCCCCTTACCACGGGGCACACCGTTGGCTTCCCCGTTCGTGGCGTCGCTCTCTGACCTGAGGATGCCCACCGCCCCACCCGCCACACCTAGCTGTGGCCCAGGTCACACATCATCGCCACGGTGCTCGCGGAAGAAGTCGTCCAACAACCGCGCGCACTCCGCCGCCAGCACCCCGCCGACGACCTCCGTCCGGTGCGGCACCCGCGGGTCCCGCACCACGTCCCACAGCGACCCCACCGCGCCGGTCTTCGGTTCCCACGCCCCGAACACCACCCGCGAGACCCTGGCCAGCACCGCGGCCCCGGCGCACATCGCGCACGGTTCGACGGTGACCCCGAGCGTGCACCCCGTCAGCCGCCACCCGTCGCCGTGCACGGCCGCCGCCCGCCGCAACGCGAGGACCTCGGCGTGCGCGGTGGGATCGCCGAGTTCCTCCCTCGCGTTGTGCGCGGTGGCCAGCACCCGCCCAGTGGGATCGAGGACGACGGCGCCGATGGGCACGTCGCCGGCGGCCTCCGCGCGGAGGGCCTCGGCCATCGCCGCCCTGACCAGCTCCTCGTCGGCAGGGCGGGTGAAGGGTCTAGGGAACACGGTCGAGGTCGGCCATCACCGCGTCGTACTGGTCGGCGAAACCGCACCGTTGGGCGATGATCCGCAACTGCTCCTCGGGGTAGCGGTCCTCCTCGACCACCACCACCATCTCACCGGAGGGCATCCCGAGATCGGCGAGGAGGCCGAGGTCGCCCTCGGGCCACATCTCGTCGTCGTCCTCGTCGGGCGGGTCGATGCGCAACAGGTCCAGCACGTCCGCCGCGACGTCGTAGTAGAGAGCGGCGGCCGAGTCGGAGAGCAGGAGGTCCACTCCGCCCGGGCCGGGTCGAACGATCAGGAAGAATTCGTCGTCGACGTTGAGCAGCCCGAAGACCGCCCCCGTCGACCGCGTGGCACGCAGCTCGGTGATGGCCCTGTCCAGATCCGACAGCGCCCCGTCGGACATCCGCCGACACCGCCACTGGCCGTCCTCCCTGAGCACGGCCAACGCCACACCCGAGAGCGGCTCCTCGACCTCCATGTCCCCACGGTATTCCCTTCGGCCCGTCGCCGTCGCACCGTTCACCTGAACACGACGCCGGGCAGGTGACCGACAATGATCGGGTGACTCCGATCTGCGTACTCGGCCTGGGACTGATCGGCGGCTCGGTGCTGCGCGCCGCCACCGCCGCCGGACGAAGCTGCTGGGCGGCCACCGCGTCCCCGGTGGACGCCGAGGCGGCGACCGCCGAGGGAGTCGACGTCCTCCCACCCGCGACCGCGCTGCGCCGGGCAGCCGAGGAGGACGCCCTCGTGGTCGTCGCCGTCCCGCTCACCTCGGTCCCCGAGGTCCTCCGGCTCGTCGACCAGCACGCTGGCGGCTGCCGACTCACCGACGTGGTCAGCGTCAAGGAGCCGGTGCTGCGGGCTGTCGAGTCGCACGCGCCGGGGGTGAGGTACGTCGGCGGGCACCCGATGGCGGGCACCGCCTCCTCGGGCTGGCATGCGGGGGACGCCGGCCTGTTCACCCAGGCGGCCTGGGTGGTCACCACCGACGAGGCGGACCCGGCCGTCTGGGCGGAGGTGGCGAGCCTGGCGCTCGACTGCGGCGCCGAGGTCGTTCCCGCGCCGGCCCGGGAACACGACGCGGCGGTGGCTCGGGTCTCCCACCTGCCCCACCTGCTGGCCGAGGTGCTCTCGGCAGTGGCTGAGGACGGTGGTCCGCTGGCGGCGACGCTGGCCGCCAGTTCCTTCGCCGACGGCACCCGGGTGGCCGGGACCAGGCCCGGCCTGGTCCGCGCGATGTGCGAGGGGAACCGGGACGCGTTGCTGACGGCGCTGGACGACGCGCTCGGCCGGCTCGGTGTCGCGCGGGGCGCGCTGGCGACCACGGGTTCCCTCCGGGCGGCGGTCGAGGACGGCCACCGAGCCCACGTCCGACGGCAGCGGGCCGGGGAAACCCCGACCATCGCGTTCGAGCTCCCCCTGCATCGGCCCGGTGCGCTCGACGAACTCGCGGAGCTCGGCAGGGGTGGAGCACGCGTCACCGGCCTGGCCGGCGGCCTCGTCAGCGGCCGGCGCCCGGACCCGGCTGGTTGAGGCCGTGCGCCGGACCCCGCGCGTTCGGGGGTACCGAGCGCCTGCGATCGGTCCGCATCCCCACCGCCGGTCGTACGGCACGATAGGCGCATGCGCCGCGCACTCATCCTGGACGCCGCCCGCACTCCCTTCGGCCGCTACCGGGGCGGACTGTCCCAGGTCAGGGTGGACGACCTCGCAGCCCTGCCCATCCTGGAGCTCCTGCGCAGGCACGGACCGGACGGGTCGGCGGCCCTGGACCCCGCGACGATCGACGACGTCGTCTACGGCAACACCAACGGGGCCGGGGAGGAGAACCGGGACGTGGCCAGGATGGCCGCCCTCCTGGCCGGCCTGCCGGTGACGGTTCCGGGTGTCACGGTCAACCGGCTCTGCGCCTCGGGCGGTGAGGCCGTGGTCCAGGCCGCCCGCTCCGTCCGCGCGGGTGACGCGGACCTCGTCATCGCCGGCGGGGTCGAGGGGATGAGCCGCGCGCCGTTCGTGATGGCCCGGCCCGACCGCGAACTACCCGACCGCATGGAGGTCGTCTCGACCGCGTTGGGATGGCGGCTGGTGAACCCGAGGATGCCGGAGCAGTGGACGTTGGCGCTGGGCGCGGCCGCCGAGCGGGTGGCGTGGGAACTCGGCATCGACCGGACGCGGTTGGACGAGTTCGCCCTCCGGTCCCACCGCAGGGCGGCGGCGGCCTGGGACGCGGGAGTTCACGAGGGTTTCGCCTTCGCCGTGCGGACGCCGGGTGGGCAGACTGTCCGACGGGACGAGTCGGTGCGCCCGGAGACCAGCGCGGAGAAGCTCGCCGCCCTGCCACCCGCCTTCTCCCCGGACGGGACCGTCACGGCCGGCAACTCCTCTCCCCTGAACGACGGGGCGGTGGCGATGCTGATCGGCACCGAGGTGGCGGCCGGCGAGCTGGGTGTCACTCCGCTGGGTGAGGTGGTGGGCAGTGAGGTCGCCGCGGTCGACCCGGCTCGGTTCCCGCTCGGCCCCGTACCCGCGATCCAGCGCCTCCTGAACCGGTTGGACGTCCGCGCGTCCGACGTGTCGTTGTGGGAGATCAACGAGGCCTTCTCCGCCGTCGTGCTGTCCGTGCTCCACGAACTGCCGACCATCGACACCCAGCGGGTCAACGTGCACGGGGGCGCGCTCGCCTACGGGCACCCGCTCGGTGCGTCGATGGCACGCGTGGTCACCGACCTGTGCCGGCACCTCGGCGCACGTGGTGGGGGCATCGGCGTCGCCGCCGCCTGTGTGGGCGTCGGCCAGGGCCTGGCGCTCGCCGTGCGGGTCTGACACCGGGCCGGACCAGAACTCCCGGACCCGCGACCGGCGGGTCGGCGGGTCGGCGGGGTCGACCGCGGCCGGTCAGCCGTCCCGGTCGGACCGCTCGGGACCGGGTGGCTCGGGCGATCGGAACGGCCTGGTCACGACCGCGTCCTCCGGAGCCGACAGCGCCGAGTACCGCCGCCAGCCGCCCTCGTCGTACCGGGCGGCGACGGCGTCGGGATTCACGGGAACCACCGGCTCCCTCCCCTGCGGGACACCACGGCCCGGGGGCCGGTGGCCGCCCCTGGCCGCCAGCACGACGGCGACCACGATGACGGCGGTGGCCCCGAGGAACAGCCAGCTCGGCCACCCGGTGAGGTCCACCAGCGCCCTCTCGGCGGCGTGGCCGTCAGCGGGCCGGCCCGTGCCGGCACCCGGGGTGGCACCGCCGTCCCGCTGACCACCGTCACCGGCCGTCTCCCCCTCCTCGGACCCGGGAACGGGCCAGCCGACCTCGTCCACCGGCCCGGCCACCGCGGTCAGGCGCACCCGGTACCCGAGATCGGAGATGGACGCCGTCGCGCCGCACAGGCCGGTGGCGAGTTCGATCCGCAACAGGTGGAGCCCGGCCAACCCGACCTGTCGGCCGGCCGCACCCGGCGCACCCTCGGCGACGGAGATGGACGCGCCGACCACGCTGGTCCCGGTGAAGGAGTCGACGTCGCGGCCGAGGACGGTGTTCCCCGGGGAGTGCAGGGCAAGGCTGACCCGCGCCGGGCACTCCGGGGACGTGGCCTGCGGGTCACCGCTGAACAGCGCGGTGGCACCGATCCTGCTCCCCGGCTCCACGGGAACGGCGAACCACCGGCTCTCCCCGGGGTGGAGCGTGGCGACCGTGGCCGTGCCGTCGGCGGGCAACGTCGTGGCACCCGACGGTGTCGGTGCCCCTGGCACGCCGATCTCGGGGTAGGGCGGTAACGGCGCGTCCTGCTCGGCGTCGACGCCGAGGCCCAGGGGGAAGGAGACGGCCGGGTACCGGTTCCAGCAGTCGTCGGCCTCGAGGTTCACGACGGCGTACCAGTAGCCGGACCCGTTGGCCGCTTCTCCGAACGGGTCGCCAGCCTCGACAGGCGACGCGCTGGTCACCTCGACCCTCGCCTCCGAGGAGTTGCCGAAGGCGGCGTTCCGGGGCTCGGGTCCGTAGTCGGGCTCGGTGCCGGTCGGGGTCAGCAGCGCGACCCGGAGCCGGGACGAGCAGGCGCCCGGCGGCGGACCGGCGCCGTCCGCCGTCGGACGCAACGCGACGGTGACGGCTGGCCAGGAGCCCGGCGCGGCGGGCAGCGCGTAGAAGCGGGACTCGCCGGGGCGGATGGTGTCCGCGTGTTCGCCGTCGCCCGGCCCCAGCAACGGGGCGTCGACGGGGTTGGCGGCACCGACGGCGATCGGCCCGGTCTCCGGTTCCTCCACCTCCGCCGGACCGAGCGCGGGGAACGGGGACACCGCCACCAGGCCGCCCACCAGCGCGGCCACCACCGAACCCGTCAACACGGCCACCCCCTGGTCTCCGGTGCTCACGTGAAGTGTGGCCCGTCCCTCCCGTGGTGGCGGCCGGCTGGTGGACCGTCGCGTGCGTGACCCCTTGGTCGACGAGCGGGTCGCCACTCACCTCTTCCGACGCCGTGCCCCGGGAAAAGGTTCCGGGGAGGGTCCGACGCACCAGGGCCGGGAACGCCGACGGGGCCACCTCCCGGCTGGGAGGTGGCCCCGTGGTGTGGGAGCGGGAAGAGGCGGCCCCTGTCGGGGACCGGCGGCCCGCCCTGCTCAGGACGCGGTCAGGATCAGACCTCGGCCTGCTTCTTGCGCCGCATCAGGAACAGTGCGGTGGCACCGCCACCGAGGAGCACCGCGCCAAGGCCGAGCGGCAGCCAGATGGACGCACCGGTGTTGGCCAGGTCGTCCTCGTTGTCCGGGCGCTCGGGAGCCGGCGGGGCCGGAGTGGTGGTCTCCGGGGCCTCGGGCACGCTCGGGGTGGTGCTCGGGGCCGGCTCGCTCGGCTGCGGGGTCTCCGGCACGCTCGGCTCCGGGGTCTCGGAGGTGGGCGGAGCGACCGGCCCGCCTACCCAGTCGACGCGGACCGAGGTGTCCAGGTTGGTGGGCTTGCCCTCCGCGACGATCAGCGACTGGGTGCGCTTGCTGTCCCGGGCGTTGCGGCTGGCCCCGCTCCAGTCACCCGACGGGTCACCCACGAAGAGGCGGCCGGTGTTGACGGTGGCGGAGGCGTTCGCGGTGATGGTGGCCTCGCCGGCCTCGGCGCCCTCGGGGACGCTCACGTACAGCTCGGAGATGCTGTCGGTCGGCACGTCACCGGAGATCGGGTTGACCTCCTCGCCGTTCTTGTTGACCAGGGTGACGCCCTCCGGCCCCTGGAGGGCCAGGCCGACGGTCCCGGCGCTCGACTCGACCGTGAACGGGCCGATCAGCTCACCGGCGGCACCGGAGTGGCTCTCCGGGCTCAGCGCCAGCGTGGGGGTCGGCTGCTGGTCGACACCGACGTTGGCCTCACCGGTCAGGTGCCGGTACAGGGCCTGGATGTCGCGGCCGTTGTTGCCCGCCAGCTTCGAGCCGTTGCTGAAGTGCCAGATGGCGGCCTGCGTGCCGGCGACGGCGCGCTCCACGTTCAGGTTCGTGCCGAGCTGCGCGTTCAGCTCGTCAACCGACACCTGGGGGTAGGAGTTCTGCAGGATCCACAGCACCTTGCCGGGCGCGGTGGGGAACGAGGCGTTCTGGTCCGTGGGGTACTGGTCCCACGGCACCTCGTGGTAAGGAGCCTTGTTGGCGGCGGTGACCGTCAGCTCGACGCAGTAGGTGAGCAGCTCGGTGCCGTCCTCGAGGACGAGGGGCAGCAGCACCGTCGGGACCGAGGAGCGGTCCGTCAGGTGGATCCTCTCGCCCTTGACCTCGTTCGTGTTGTCGTAGTGGCCCTTGGTGGACGCGGCGGCCGGCAGTGCGGTGCCGACGAGCAGGGCAGCCGCGCCGAGCAGTGCCGCGCCGGCTCGCGCCAGGCGCAACCCGAGTCTCATGTCTCTCCTCTCTTCCGGACCAGAGGTCCGGGAAACCGCCGACCGGCGGACTGGATCAGGGGTAGACCACGATTTCCCGCCGCCGCGACCCCGGTGCCCCCATCGGCGTGAGTGTTGGGGCGCTCCGGTTCCGGCGGCCCGTTGACGGGCCGACCCGTTTTTCCGGTTCGGCGGACGGCACGACTTTAGCCGACGCGTCAATTCCCGTGCGGCAAGACCCCGCCCGGTTTCCGGAACCGCCCGGTTATTCGTCCCCCTGGGTGAGGCATTGCGGGAAGCGCCGGCTTCGACCCCGCCGAGCTTCCTCCCCGCTGAGCTCGGCCCGCCACGGGACACGCCGGGATGTCGGGAACTCGCTCGCCCAACCTGCCCGTTCTCTGAGCGGGTTGCCTCGTCAGCGGACACACTGGACGTCACCCGTGTCGTACCGGCTCGGAGCGCGTCGCCGCCCTAGGATGCGCGAGCCGACCGAAGGTTGCGTGCCGATACCGAACTGGAAGCATCCGGACCATGAAATGTGGTTTTCCCAGCAGCGCGGCAACGGAAAGTGAAGAACCTGCCGACACATACCCCGCGCACCTGGGACTGAAGTCACCTTTCGGGGTGAGCGAAATTACCCGGCGCTTCCTCGACACCGGATAACTCGCCCAATAGCTGCTAGTCCGGTCGGAGGGCGAATGCGGACCAGCAAGCGGACAGAATTGGCCGAACCGGCGAGCGTTACGCACAAGCCGTAACCGTTACGCAGACTGTTGATCACTTTTTGGTGAACAACAGCGGTCGGGCACGAAGAGCCGCCATTCCGGAAGACCGGTCACGCCCCCGCCAGCCCCTGGGCCAGGAGCGCCACCGTGGGCCACGCGGCCCACCGCCAGAAGAGCCGCGACCGGACGGCCGGGGAGCGCCGGCCCCACCCGCGGCCCTCACCCCCGCGCCGACCCGAGGAACCCGCCACAGCCCGTCGCCCGGGAGCCGCGGGGGCACACCCGGGCTGGCCGGACGTGGGGATCATCACACCGGCCACCGCGACCGGGGAGCGCGGCCAGCGGACAGGGGCCGGCCGACAGACGAAACGACCCCCCTGTCGCCAGGGGGGTCGTCCGATGCGCGCCCGAAGGGATTCGAACCCCTAACCTTCTGATCCGTAGTCAGATGCTCTATCCGTTGAGCTACGGGCGCTTGTTCAGTTGTGACCAGCCGTTTCCGGCCGGTGCTGCGGAGGCTCCGGGATTTGAACCCGGGAGGGGGCTTAAACCCCCAACCGCATTAGCAGTGCGGCGCCATAGACCAGACTAGGCGAAGCCTCCCGGGACCTCGTTCGGTCGCTCGCGGCATACATTACACAACCGGGTGGACCGGGGGCAAAACCGGGTCCCCCTAAACCTGTTTCCCCAGCTCAGGACCCTCGTCGACGAAGAAAGCACGCACCACGCCGTCGAGGGCGCCCGGGTTCGCCAGCGCCTCCCGGCTGACCGCCTCGCCCACCGGCACCCCGGCCAGGACGCGCTTGACGGGAACCTCGCACTTCTTGCCGTTCAACGTCCTCGGCACCTCCCCCACCCGGAGGAACCTGTCCGGGACGTGGCGGGGCGACAGCGTCGACCGGAGCAGTGCCCGCGCACGGGCCACCACGGCCTCCTCCTCCGCCCCCGCCGCCAGCACCAGGAAGCACACCAGCTCCCCGTCCGGCCTCGCCGGACCGGCGTTGTCGATGACCAGTGAGTCCAGTACCTCGGGAAGGCTCTCCACGACGCGGTAGAACTCCGAGGTCCCCATCCGGACCCCGCCCCGGTTGAGCGTCGAGTCGCTGCGGCCGTGGATCACGGCGGACCCCCGTGGGCTGAGGCGGACCCAGTCGCCGTGCCGCCACACACCGGGGAAGGCCTCGTAGTAGGCCTCCCGCATCCGAGCGCCGTCGGAGTCACCCCAGAAGAAGACCGGCATCGAGGGCATGGGCCGCGTGACCACCAACTCGCCCACCTCGCCGACCACCGGGCGGCCGCTCTCGTCGTAGGCCTCCACCGCGGCTCCCAGCGCCCGGCAGGACAACTCCCCCACCCAGACCGGGACGGTGGGAGCGCTCGTCAGGAAGGCGGTGCAGACGTCGGTGCCACCGGACACGCTCGCGATCTGGACGTCGGCCCCGAGCTGCTCCGCCAGCCAACGGAAACCCTCCTCGCTGAGCGGAGCACCGGTCGAACCGACCGCCCGCACCCGCGACAGGTCGAGCCCGGAGAGGGTGACTCCCCCCTTCTGGCAGGAGTGGACGAACGGCGCGGAGATCCCCAGGTAGGTGACGCGGGTCGAGGCGGCCAACCGCCACAACGCGTCGGGCTCCGGATGTGCCGGGCTACCGTCGTAGAGCACCACCGTGGCCCCCACCAGCAGGCCGGACACCAGGTAGTTCCACATCATCCAGCCGGTGGTGGTGAACCACAGGAACCGGTCACCCGGCCCGAGGTCGGCGTGCAGCGCCAACACCTTCAGGTGCTCCACGACGATGCCGCCGTGCCCGTGCACGATCCCCTTGGGCAGCCCGGTCGTCCCCGAGGAGTACAGGACCCACAGCGGGTGGTCGAAGGGGACCGGCTCGAAGGCCAGCCGCGCGTTCGGGTGCGCTCGGAGCGCCTGGTCCCAGGGCACCGCCCGCACGCCGCCGATCGTGTCGGCCGAACCGATGCCCCCGGGGCTGGCGGTGGCCTCACCGAGGTAGTCGACCAGGACGACGGTCCGCAGGGTGGGGAGCTGGCTCGCGAGCTCCTCGACCTTCCCCCGGATGTCGAACGAACGACCGCCGTACCGGTAGCCGTCGACCGCGAGGAGGACGACCGGCTCGATCTGCCGGAACCGGTCCACCGCCGCCGTCGTGCCGAAGTCCGGGGAGCAGGAGGACCACACGGCGCCGATGCTCGCGGTGGCCAGCAGGGCCACGAGGGCGTGCGGCGCGTTCGGCAGCAGGGCGACCACCCGGTCACCCCGGCCGACCCCCGCCGCCACGAGGAACGCCCGCAGGGCCGCCACCCGGGCGCGGAGCTCGTCGAAGGACCACTCCTCCCCGGCCCCGTCCTCCCGTCGGAACACGACGGCGAGGTCCGAGCCCGGCCGCCCCGCCAGCGCCTGCTCGGCGTAGTTCAGCGTCGCCCCGGGAAACCACCTCGGTTCCGACATGCCCCCACCGGCGAAGGCGGACGCGGGACGCCGGTGGAACCGGACTCCGAGGAAGTCGACCACCGCCGACCAGAAACCATCGAGGTCCGCCACCGACCACCGCCAGAGCGCCTCGTAGCCGGACGGCCCACTGGGCGGAGCGGAGCCGCCCAACGCCTCGGGACGGCGTTCGCGCACCCAGGTCTCGAACCGCTCCAGCGCGCTGCTCCCCGCCAGAGCGGGTGTCCACAGCACCTCGGGAGTGGCCGCCTCGTTGCCTGCCATACCTCGCTTCCTAGCCCAATCCGAGGCGTTCGCCAAGGGGCCGCTCGGGGGTAGGGGCACCGGGGAGTGACGGGATGGGTACCGCGCCGGGGCTTGGAGGGGGAGGTCAGCGCAGGTGCGCGTCGAACCAGGTCAAGGTGCGCTGCCACGCCTCGGACGCCGCGACCCCGTCCTGGTCGAACCGGTGTTCGGACTCCGGGTAGGTGACCACGTTCGCCACGGCGGAGGCGCTGTCCACCGCGTCGCGGAGCCGCACCAGGCCCTGGTCCGACTCGTCGTCACTCCCGTAGAGCGCGAGCCAGGGGCAGCTCAGCTCCGAGACGAGCTCGACGAGGGAGCGGCCGTCGTCCTCGTCGGGAAGGGTGACGGCGTCCGGCGCGACGCTCACGACCGCTCCCAGGCTCCGCTGCGTCGCCACCCGCAGCGCGGCCGTACCCCCGGCGCCGAAACCCAGCAACCCGAGTTGGTCGTCGCGCACCCCCCGGTCGACCAGCCAGACGCAGGCGGCGTCGGTGTCGGCGAGCAGCTGGTCACCCGTGCCGCCGTCGTGACCGCTCCGGTCTTCCCCCAGGTGCGGAGCCGCCACCAGCCACCCCTCCGCGGCCAGACCGACGGCGAGCTCGCGGAGCTGGTCGACGACCCCGCGTCTGCCGTGCAGGAGCACCAGGCCCCCGCGCACGGTGTTCTCGGGTTCCGCGACGGTCACCGTCAACTCCCTGCCGTCCGTGAGCGGAACTGTCTCGGTGCGGGTCTGCGTCATGGCTTCCAGCCAACCACGGCGGAGTGAACCCTCGTCAACACCAGGGTGCGGAGAGCGACAGAACAGGTTTACGCGGCTGGTGCAGTGACAACCGTCTCGTCTCCTGGGCATGATCCAGGGACGACATCGACGGGTACGGGAACCGGGCACTGGCCAGGGCACCCGTTCGAGTAATAGCGTGACACGGTTGGGCTAGCTGCGGAGGATTCGCGGATGACCGTACGGACGAGGGCTGACCTGGCCGACCTCCCGAACTACGTTCCGGGGCGCTCGGTGCCGGGGGCCGTCAAGTTGGCGAGCAACGAGGTCCCCGGCGGGCCCCTCCCCAGCGTGATCGAGGCGATCGCCTCCGCGTCGACACAGGTCAACAGGTACCCGGACAGCGGAGCTTCGCTGCTGGTCGACACGTTGTCCCGCCACCTGGACGTCGAGGCGGACCACCTCGCGATCGGCTGCGGGTCCGTGTCGCTGTGCCAGCAGCTGGTCCAGGCGACCTGCCAGGACGGCGACGAGGTCGTCTTCCCCTGGCGGTCCTTCGAGGCCTACCCGATCATCGTCCAGGTCGTGGGCGCGAGACAGGTACGAGTGCCACTTACGGAGAGTCACCGACTCAATCTCGCCGCCCTCGCCCAGGCGATCACGCCAGCCACCCGGTTGGTGTTCCTCTGCAACCCCAACAACCCGACCGGCACCCCCCTCGGCCGTGAGGAGATCGAGGACTTCCTGGACCGGGTCCCCGAACACGTCCTCGTCGTGCTCGACGAGGCCTACCGGGAGTTCGTCACCGATCCCGGAATACCGGACGGCATCGAGGTGGCGAGGCGACGCTTCGAGGCCGGGCGCGACAACGTGGCCGTGCTCCGGACCTTCTCCAAGGCCTACGGGCTCGCAGGTCTCCGGGTCGGCTACTGCTACGCGACCCCGTCGGTGGCGCAGGCCTTACGGAAGGTCTACCTCCCGTTCAGCGTGAACGCCGTCGCCCAGGCCGCCGCGGTCGCCTCCCTGGAGGCACGGGACGAGCTGCTCGTGCGGTGCGCCGAGATCTCCAGGGAGCGCGAACGGGTCCGCGACGGGCTGCTGGACCTGGGCTACGAGATCCCGCCCAGCCAGGCCAACTTCGTCTGGCTCCCGCTCGGCGAGGACACCGCGGCCTTCACCGAGCACTGCCTGGACCACAAGATCATCGTTCGGGGGTTCCCGGGCGAGGGAGTCAGGGTGACCATCGGCGACCGGGAGGAGAACGACCTCTTCCTGGTCGCGGCGACGAGCTACCTGGAGCACTGACCGCCGGGGCGGACCGGCCGCCGGCACCGCACCAACGGGGTACCGGCGAGTCCGTCGTGGCCCCGCGGCGGCTGGCCCACCCGACGTCCTCAGTCCGCGAGCAGGCAGAACTCGTTGCCCTCCGGGTCCGCGAACACCAGGAGGTCGTCGGCCTCCCGGACGAGGACCGCGCCGAGTCCCAGCAGGCGGTCGCGTTCGGAAGCGAGGTCCTCCGCCCAGAGGTCGAGGTGGACGCGGTTCTTGACGACCTTGGGTTCGGGTACTCGTTGGCAGAAGACGCGGGGGGCGCCCGGTTCCGCCGGTTCCACGAGGACCAGCGGGTCGTCCTCCGGGTCCTCGATCCCCTCCGCCCGCAACCGGGTCAGCTCGGCCTCGTCGTAGGGAGCGACCTCGTACCCGGTCAGCGCCGCGGCCCAGAACCGGGCGAGGGAGGCGGGGTGGCGGCAGTCGAACACGATGTCGCGGAGAAGGGCCACGGGAGGACCTTAGGCGCACGCCCCGGCTGGGCGGGAATGGTTTTCCCGGGCCCACTGGGGAGGGAGCGGTGGCTCACGCGGCGAGGACGTGGGAGGCGGCCAGGGGCCGACTCATCCGGGTGGTGGTCCTCCCGGCTCGGGGAAGACCACCCCACCACCGCGGCGGAAGCGGAGGGATTTGAACCCCCGGACCCTGTGACAGGTCTCCCGCTTTCAAGGCGGGTGCATTCGGCCGCTCTGCCACGCTTCCTCGTGCCCCAGCCTAGACGGCGCCTCGCGCCAGATCAGAGCTCCCCACCGAAATGGTCGGTGATCCGGGTGAACACCTTGCCCAGGACGGCCTGCTCCTCCTCGTCGAGGAGGTCGATCAGGTGGGCCCGCACGCCCGCGACGTGTGTCGGCGCGGCACTGCGCAGCAGGTCCATGCCCTGGTCGGTGAGCACCGCGAAGACGCCTCGACCGTCGCTTGGGCACTCCATGCGGCGGACGAGCCCGGCGTTCTCCATCCGGTTGATCTGGTGCGACACCCGGCTCTTCGACGAGGCGACCTCCCCGGCGAGCTGGCTCATCCGCATGCGGCGGTCCGGGCTCTGCGAGAGCCTGACCAGGATCTCGTAGTCGGGAAGCGTGATGTCCCGCGCTTCCTGGAGTTCCCGGTTCAGCTGGTAGGCCAACAGGGAGCTGCCGACGAAGTAGGCCCGCCACGCCCGTTCCTGCTCGCTGCTCAACCACCTGGGCTCGACCCGCGTTCCTGCGTCCACCCACCTAGGTTATTGGCTTCGACAGGGCGAACCGCCGGTTCCGTTCAGGCTCGCGCCGAATACACCCGGTGGTCGTAACAGTGTTGTGCCAGTGTCACTCCACCGGATGGTGAGCCGTCTCCTCCTCCGGAGGGGGAGGTCACCGCGACGCCAGCCGTCCCGTCCTCGGCAGCATCGGAGCGCCGTCCGCCAGCTGACCCGGCTCGGCGGCCTGACGCCGCGAGCCGGGCTCCCCGTTCACCTCCCGGGTGCTGAGCCCGTAGGCGGTGGCGACGTGGGCCGCCGTGCGGGCGTTGACCAGCAGGGCTCGGCGGTCGACGTTGTCGAGGTCGTCCTCGGGCTGGTGGTAGTGGGGGTCGTAGGCGTCCCCCGCCGTTCCGCCCCACTTCGCGGCCTGCTCCTCCGTCATCTCACCCTCGGCCCCGGTGAACAGCCCACCGGCCGGGATGCCCACCGCCACGAACTCCCGGTAGTCGGACCGGCCGTCGAACGCGGTGCCCTCGGCCTCGATCCCCTGTGCGGCGAGGTGGTCGACGAGTGCCCGCTCGATCTGGGCTGATCCGTGGGGTCCTGGCTCGGAGGAGCCGTCGGAACCGTCCCCGTCGTACACGAAGTAGCCGGGGTTGGGTGAGCCGATCATGTCGAGGTTCAGGTAGAGGGCGATGTCGAGCTGCTGCTCGGCGTCCAGCGACCGGACGTACTGGGTGGAACCGTGCAGCCCCAGCTCCTCCGCTCCCCACCAGGCGAACCGGATCGCGTTGTTCACTTCGGGGGCGGCGCCCAGCCGCAGCGCCGTCTCCAGCAGCGCCGCGCTTCCGGTGCCGTTGTCGCTGATGCCGGCGTACACGGCGTCGAGGTGGGCACCGACGACGACCACGTTGTCGGTGCGCCCGGTGCTGGTCTGGGCGAGGACGTTCCGGCTGGTGTCGACGGTCGCCTCCCCGAGGAGTTCCAGCGTGGCCGGCGTCCCGGCGGCGTCGAACAGGGCGTCCCCGTCGGCAGGGTCGAGGCCGGCCACCGGGATGACGCCTGCGTCGGCGTCTCCCAGGGTGCCGTGCACCGGGCCCTCGGTGTTGTTGACCACGAGCAACGCGGCCGCGCCGGCATCGGCGGCCAGCCGTCCCTTCTCGGCGAAGGCGCACTCGCCGCGTCGGGCCACGGCGATCGCTCCGGTGACGTCCACCCCGACGAAGTCGGCCGCATCGCATCCGAGTTCACCCTCGGGTGGTAGCGGTACGAGGGGGCCGTCGAGCCCGCCCGCCGGCGTCGACGGCGAGTAGGTGAACATCTGGACGTCCAGCTCGGCCCCGGAGACGAGCAGCCGTTCGGCGTCGATCGTGAACCGTTCGTACTCGAACTCCGGAGTGGTGACGTCGAACCCAGCCTCCTCCAACCGGGCGACGACGTAGTCGACGCTCGCGTCGTAGCCGGGCTCACCGGCGGCGCGGGTCCCGCCGTGCCGGTCGGAGATGCGCTGGAAGGCGACGAGGTGCCGGTTGAGCCCGGTGAGCTCGATCGCCGAGGCGACCCGCTCGGGGAGAGCAGCCCTCGGTGCGCCGGTCGCCCCGCCGGTGACCGGCTCGGTGTCGGCCACCGCGGGCAGGCCCACGACGGCCAGGCTCGCGGCCGCGGCGAGCCCGACGCCAGTCGTGGTGATCCGCCGCCGGGACGAGGACGTGGTCATGGTGCCTCCCAGGGAACGGGCACGGGCGGCTCCGGTCAGCCGGCCCCGCCGAGGGCTGGTGGCGGGTGTGCCGCCGCCCGGCCGCTGGCCACATGTGCGGGGAACCCGTGCCGACGAAGGTACCTCCCCTCGCGCACCCAGGGGATTCGAATCGTCACCCTGAGTGCTCCCAGCCGGTGAAGAAGTCGCGGCAGCGGTCCAGGCCGGCGACCTGGACGCGCCACTCGGGGCGGTGCGCGTCGAAGCCCTCCGCGCTCACGACGAACCGGCGGATCGTGGCGAGCTCACCCCGTCGCTCGACCTCCTGGGTCCCGTCCTCCCGGTACCCGAGGCGACGGCTGACCGCCGCCGAGACGGGGTTGTCCTCGAAGGCCCCGGTCCTGGCCAACCGGGCGCCGAGGTGGTCGAAGGCGAAGGACAGCACGGCGGCCCGTGCCTCGGTGCCCAGTCCACGGCCCTGGTGGCGGATCCCCAGCCAGGACCCGCTGACCACGGTCCGCACCACGGGGAAGTTCGCCGCCGCCAGCTGCTGCACTCCGACCACCGTTCCGTTCAGGCGGACGAGGAAGTTGATGGCCCAGGTGGTGGGGGTGACCTCGGCGCGTTGCCGCCAGTGGAACCGGACCGTGTTGACGCCCAGTTCGTGCGCGGGCACATCGGTCCAGGGCGTGGTGAAGGGCATTCGCTCGGGTGGGTGGATGCCCTGCCGCGCGAGTTCCACCAGTTCCCGCAGTCCCTCGTCGTCGTCCGGCCGGAGTTCGAGCCGGGGAGAGGTGAGGGCGAGGTCGCCCAAGGGCCAGGGGTTCTCTGTCGACATCGCACCATCCTTCCCGAGCCCGCGACCGCCCGGAACTCCTTCGCCGCTCAGCTCGTGATGCTGGACGACGCGCCGCCGTCAGCGCTGACGCGGACCCTCGGTGGCCGTACGGTTCTGTCATGCGAGCGATCACAGTGCGCGAGCCCGGCGGCCCGGAGGTGCTGCGGTGGGCACCGCTGCCCGATCCCAGGCCGGCGGAGGGCGAAGTCGTCGTCAACGTGACGGCGAGCGCGGTGAACCGGGCGGACCTTCTGCAACGGCAGGGGAGGTACCGCCCGCCCCGAGGCGCGTCCAACATCCTGGGTCTGGAGTGCTCGGGCACCGTCGCGGCGCTCGGCAGGGGCGTGACCGGCTGGCGGGTCGGGGACGAGGTGTGCGCGCTGCTGGCAGGTGGCGGTTACGCCGAGAAGGTGGCGGTGCCGGCCGAGCAGCTGATGCCGGTGCCGGGGGGAGTCGACCTGGTGACGGCGGCGGGGCTGCCGGAGGTGGCGTGCACCGTGTGGTCCAACCTCGTGGACGTGGCCCGGCTCGCCAAGGGCGAGGTGCTGCTGGTGCACGGCGGGGCGGGCGGGGTCGGGACCTTCGCGATCCAGCTCGGCCGGGCGCTCGGCGCGACGGTCGCGACGACGGCGGGCTCGGAGGAACGGTTGGCCCGCTGCCGTGAGCTCGGGGCCGAGATCCTGGTCAACCACCGCGAACAGGACTTCGTCGAGGAGGTGGCCCGGGCGACGGGCGGCCGGGGCGCGGATGTCGTGCTGGACAACATCGGGGCCAAGTACCTGGGGCGCAACATCGAGGTCCTGGCGGTGGGCGGCCGCCTGGTGGTGATCGGCATGCAGGGCGGGCGCCGAGCCGAGGTGGACCTGTCCGCGCTGCTGGCGAAGCGTGCGAGCGTGTCGGCGACGGCGTTGCGGGGGCGCCCGGTGACCGGCCCGGGAGGCAAGGCCGGCATCGTCGCCGACGTCGTCGCCAGGGTCTGGCCGCTCCTGGCGGATGGCACGATCCGCCCCGTGGTGCACGACCGGATCCCGATGGCCGAGGCCGGACGCGCCCACGAACTGCTCGACGGCGGGACCGTGGTCGGGAAGGTCCTGCTGACGGTCTGAACCGGCGCCGCGCCCGGTTCAGACCGTCAGGGCCCGCCGCCGCGGCTCACACGGTGAGTGTCGCGGCGGCGAGCCCGCTCATCCCGTCGCGGGTGAACCGCAACCCGAACTCGGTCGTCCAGTGCCGGATCACCGCCTGTTCCCCGGCGCGGTCGGCGTCGTCCAGGAGCACCACCGCTCCCGGGGCCAGCGCGTTTCGCACGACGGGCAGCACCGGGTACCGGATCAGCCCGGAGTCCGGTCCCCCGCCGTGGGGACCGTCGACCAGCACCAGGTCGATCAGGCCGTTGCGGTCCACGTACCGCGTCACCATCTCGAAGACCTGCCCCGGTTCGTACCAGGGCAGATCGTCGACCGAGCCGGGATGCGCGGCCAGCGGGGCGTGCACCACCCTCGCCACCTCGGTGAGCCCCTCGCGCCGCAGCTGGGTGGTGACGAAGGCGGCGCGTTCGCCGTCGTCCTCCAGGGAGAGCAACCGTCCGAAGCCCCTCCGGGCGAGGAAGCGGGCGATCACCACCGACGCCCACCCGCAGCCGCACTCCAGGAGGACGCTGCGGTCGCCCAGCACCACCTCGTCCAGCACCCGGACGAGCGCGGCGGCACGCAACGAACCGGCGGGGAAGGGCAGGTACTCGGTCAGCAGCGGCGTGAGCCGCAGCCAGGCGCCGAGCTCGGCGTGGGACCGTTCGCTCTCCTCCACCTCGCCCGGCCCTCCCGCGCGCTGGTGGGGTCGCCACCGCCGTCGCACCCGCCCGCGACCCCATCACCATCCGTGAGCACAGGGTAGCGAAGTGGTTCCGGCGGGGCCCCGGTCTCATCACCCGGCTGACCGGTCGGAGGCGGAGGACGACACGCAGTCAGCGGAACACGGGCCCCTGACCCATCCGGTGGGCGGCGGCGAGGTTGTCCTGGGCTCCGCGACGTCCCACACGAGCTGTTGGAACCTCGAGCACCCTCGCGAGGACCGGGTCGTTCCGGCTCTGACCAGGTCCGCGACGGGGCGGGCCACCGGAGCGCGGGGCGGGGACGGCGGAGGTATCCGCGCGGGAACTCATCCGCCCGCTGGGGCGTCACGAGTACCAGCCAGCGCGAGCGGGAGACGGTTCGCGGAGCCGAGCGACGTCGGAGGCCGCGCCAACGCCGTACGTACGGTGGAGGGCCCGGGGTCCCGGGGTCGTCGTCCGGTCCCGGTCCGGGTACCCGACCCGGAGGATGGCGGGTGGGCCCGGCTCGTCCCGGGCCAGTCGACAGCGCGAGGATGGATCCATGAGTCACGAGACCGACGAGAACTCCGGCGAGTACCAGGACGAGTCCCGCGACCAGCGGGCGGCCCCTGGTCGGCAGGTGGTGATCTTCGGCGAGGACGGTGTCCCCATCGGCACCGCGCAGGTGCCGGAGGGAGCCGAGGACGCCGGGGGCGGCGAGGACGTCAACGACCTGGTCGAACAGCCCGCCAAGGTGATGCGCATCGGCACGATGATCAAGCAGCTGTTGGAGGAGGTCCGGGCCGCTCCGCTCGACGAGGCCAGCCGGAACAGGCTTCGGGAGATCCACACCTCCTCGATCAAGGAGTTGGAGCAGGGCCTCGCGCCGGAACTGGTGGAGGAGCTGGAGCGGCTGTCCCTGCCCTTCACCGAGGGGAGGACACCGACGGACGCGGAGCTGCGGATCGCGCAGGCCCAGTTGGTCGGATGGTTGGAAGGGCTCTTCCACGGCATCCAGACGGCGTTGTTCGCCCAGCACATGGCCGTGCAGGCACAGCTCCAGCAGATGCGTCGCGGCGCGTTGCCCCCGGGGACCAAGGTCACCGATCCGGGTGAACAGAGTCCGCTGCGGGGGACCGGCCAGTACCTCTGAGCGTCGTGTCCGCCTCGCGGTGCCGCACCGGGCGGCACCGCGAGGAACACCACGTCGTGGGGGCGGTCACGCCACGTGACACCCTCCCCCACCTGGGGCGGAAGGCTTCACCGCTTACGGTGAGGGCCAGACCGCGAACCAGCGAGTAAGCCGTTCAGGTGCCGCCGGTACGCTGCACTTCGTGCAGGTAAGCAGCACCCTCGATGAGGCGAATCCCACAACCGCGAACTCCTCCCGTACGTGGAGCCGCGCGTTCCAGGACATCGCCCAGGCAGCCAGGCAGCGCAACCTGTGGGGTTACCTGGGTTGGCAGGACATCAAGCAGGGCTATCGCCGTTCGGTGATCGGCCCGCTGTGGATCACGATCAGCACGGGCGTGATGACGCTCGCGCTGGGCATCCTGTTCGGTGGTCTGTTCGGCAACCCGCTCCACGAGTTCCTGCCCTACGTGGCCGTCGGACTGATCTGCTGGACCTTCATCTCGAACTGCATCAACGAGGGCGCGCAGGTCTTCATCGCGAACGAGGGCCTCATCAAGCACCTCCCCGCGCCGGTGACGACGCACGTGTTCCGGCTGGTGTGGCGGCAGACCCTGTTCTTCGCCCACAACCTGCTGATCTACGTCATCATCTTCGCGATCTTCCCGCAGCCGGTGGACCTGTCGCTGCTGCTGGTGGTCCCGGCGCTGGCGCTGCTCGTCGTCAACGCGGGGTGGGCCTCACTGCTGGTGGGCATCATCAGCACGCGGTTCCGGGACATCCCACCGATCACGGGCAACATCGTCCAGCTGCTCTTCTACCTGACGCCGATCGTCTGGAGCTACGAGACGCTCATCAACAGCGAGAGCGCCGTGGTCCGCGAGCGCGCGGTGCTGGCCCAGCTCAACCCGTTCATGCACTTCATCGAGATGGTCCGGCGCCCGATGCTCGGTCTGGAGACGAACCTGACCAACTGGCTCGTGGTGGGCGCCATCACGGTCGTGGGCTGGGCCGTCGCGCTGCTCATGCTCCGCAACTACCGAGCCAGGGTGTCCTACTGGGTCTAGGCGCACACTGGAGCCAGCTCCCCGTGCCCCGGACACCGCCAACGATTCCACCCCCGCCCCGAGTGAGGCCTTGACACGTGGTCAGCATTGACGTTTGGAACGCATCGGTCGACTTCCCGATCTTCGACGCGAAGTCCCGATCGCTGAAGAAGGCCGTGCTCAACAAGGCGGGCGGCAAGATCGGCACCGACAGCAAGGTGCCGGTCATCGAGGCGTTGCGGGACATCAACATCTCGGTCGCGCACGGCGACCGGGTCGGGTTGGTCGGCCACAACGGCGCCGGCAAGTCGACGCTGCTGCGGTTGCTCTCCGGGATCTACGAGCCGACCAGGGGCCACTCCAGGATCGTCGGCAAGGTGGCCCCGGTCTTCGACCTCGGTGTCGGTCTCGACCCGGAGATGAACGGCATCGAGAACATCATGATCCGGGGTCTGTTCCTGGGGATGACCAGGAAGCAGATGGAGTCACGGGTCGACGAGATCGCCGAGTTCACCGAACTGGGCGACTACCTGTCGATGCCGTTGCGGACCTACTCGACGGGTATGCGGGTTCGGCTGGCGTTGGGTGTGGTCACCTCGATCGACCCGGAGATCCTGCTCCTGGACGAGGGCATCGGCGCCGTCGACGCGTCCTTCCTGGCGAAGGCGAGAGACCGGCTCAACGACCTGGTCAAACGCTCCGGCCTGCTGGTGTTCGCCTCGCACGCGGACGAGATGCTGATGGAGCTGTGCACGAAGGCGATCTGGATGGACAAGGGCCAGGTCCGGATGCAGGGCCCGATCAGGGATGTCCTCACCGCGTACAAGGGGCGGGACCCGTACGAGCACATGAGCCAGGAAGCCATGGAGAGGCTCGGCCACGGCTCGCCCGCCTCCGCTCCCGCGGGTGAGGGCGCGTGAGCACCGCATCCGGACGCCGGGGAGGCGAGGACGTGACCCTGCCCGAGGGCGCCGTGGTGGCCGTGATCGTCACCCGACACCGCCGGGAACTCCTGACCGACTCGCTGAAGGTCATCGCCGCGCAGACGAGGCAGGTCGACCACCTCATCGTGGTGGACAACGGGCCGGACCAGTCGGCGGCCGACGTGGTCGCGGGTTGTCCGATCCCCACGACGTACCTGCTGTCCCAGCGCAATCTCGGCGGGGCCGGCGGTTTCGCCCTGGGCATGTTGCACGCGTTGTCCCTCGGGGCGGAGTGGATCTGGCTGGGTGACGACGACGGCCGCCCGGCCGACGAGAACGCCCTGGAGATCCTCCTCGACGAGGCGGAGCGGCGACGTCTGGCCGTGGTCTCGCCGGTGGTGGTGAACATCGACCGCCCCGAGCTGCTCGCCTTCCCGATGCGGCGGGGGCTGACCTGGAAGCGGGAGCGCGACGAACTGGGTGAGGACTTCCTCCCGGGGATCGCCTCGTTCTTCAACGGCGCCTTGTTCCGCGCCAGCACCCTGGACGTCGTCGGGGTACCGGACTACCGGATGTTCTTCCGGGGCGACGAGGTGGAGATCCACCGCCGGGTGGCACGGTCGGGGCTGCGTTTCGGAACGTCGCTCCGCACCACCTTCGTCCACCCGGACGGATCGGCCGAGTTCAAGCCGATGTTGGGTGGGCGGCTGCACGCCCAGGATCCCGAGGACCCGATCAAGCGGTACTACACCTACCGGAACCGCGGTTACCTGCTCTCCAAGCCGGGGATGCGCAAACTCGGCCTCCTGGAGGTGTTCCGGTTCGGCCTGTACTTCCTCGGTGTCCGGCGGGACCCGAAGGCCTTCGTGAAGTGGCTGAGGCTGGTGCGCCAGGGTCAGCAGGAGCGCTTCTTCCGCGCCTGAGGGCCGCGCGGACGACCGTGTCGGGTGGGTCCGCCCCGGGTTCCCCGAGGACGGGCTCAACCTCACCGTGGGCTGGGCGCGCCGGGGCCGGGTAGGGCCCCGGTTCGGCGGTGGGTGAACACCGGTACGCCGTCGGTGAACCGTCTCGCGAGCGGTGTGGCGACGGGCTTGGATGGTGCCCATGAGCACCGAACAACACGCCCTCACCCTGCACCTGGTCGCGGGTGGCAGCCCGATCGTCCTCGCCGTCGACCACTCGACCTCGGAGAGCCTGTCCGGTGACCTGGAGAGCCTGGTCCGGGACGGTGACACCACGAGCATCGACCTCGCCGACGGCGGGAGGATGGTCGTCGACTTCTCGACGGTGGCCACCGCGCACCTGAGCGAACTGCGCCACAGCGTGGCCGCCTACGGGCAACGAGCCAGGCGCTGAGCGGACCTCCGCCCGCGTTCCGGCGCAGGACTACCGGTGCGCGCCGCGGTGGTCCGGCCGGCGGGAGACCCGGTGCGGGAGCCCGGCGGTCATCCTGGAGGTGAGCACACGACGAACGCCCCCGCCGGATCGCGTTGGTCCGGCGGGGGCGTTCGGTCACCGTTGGCGGGGATCCTCCGGGGGGATTCAGCCGCCGTAGAAGACCTTCTTCCAGGCGTCCTTGCTGGTCAGGGTCGGCATCGCCTTCCGGTACTGCTTGCGGAGCTTCGGGAACTGCCGCAGCAGGGTGATGTTGTTCCGCACCGAGGTCCGCAGCGTCCGCCAGAAGTACTCGCGGTCCCGGCGGCGGAACGTCACGCCTCGGCCGTCCGCGGTCGCCACCGTCGCGCTGTCCAGCCTCGCGAGCAGGAACCACTGGGCGTCCCGACCGGCCAGGTTGAGTTCCGGGCGGTCCCGGTGCTGCGGCTTGACCGGCAACAGGTTCCGCAACAGCACCTCGACCAGCGCCTTGCCGATGCTCAGCGGGTTGGTCGGGGGCCGCATGAAGCGTTCCGCGCGGACCTGGGACATCGACGGCAGCGGCAGGGTCCGCGCGGTGGGCAGCACCCGGCCGTCGTCGAACTGCGCCCGACGCTCCCGCACCTTGCCCAGCGCGGTGGGCAGGGTGTCGAACAGCTCGTCGGGTCCGCGCAGGAAGTCCTCGATGGCCATCTGCTGGAGGGCGACGGCCGAGTACTCCATCCGCAGCAGGTAGCGCAGGGAGCGCTTCTGCATGTCCTTGATCATGGTCGTCGCCCGCCGTTCCGGGTGGTACAGGGCGGCGGTGATCAGGCGGTTGCGGGTGTGGAAGTAGGCCTGCCAGTCGGTGAGGTCGTCCTTCTCGCCCCAGGACATGTGCCAGACGGCGATCCCGGGCACCGTCGCCGTCGGGTACCCGGCGTGGCTGGCGCGCAGCCCGTACTCGGTGTCGTCCCACTTGATGAAGATGGGCAGGGGCAGGCCGATCTCCTCCGCGACCGAACGGGGGATCATGCACATCCACCACGCGTTGTAGTCGACGTCGGTCCGGCGGTGGAAGACCGGGCTCTCCCGGAGGGACTCCTCGGCGAAGTCGTGGTCCTCGACGGAGCCCGGCGCGGGCCGCCACATGAACTTGGCGCGGTCCATGACCTCGCCCATCGAGTGCAGCCGGGACCGCGCCTGGAGGTTGAGCATCTGCCCGCCGACCAGCGTCGGGTGCTCGGTGAAGCGGGAGAACGCGATCGCCCGGAGCACCGAGTCGGTCTCCAGCACGATGTCGTCGTCCATGAACAGGATCTGCTCGCAGTCGGTGGCGGTCAGGGCCTCGTACATGCCCCGCGCGAAACCGCCGCTACCGCCGAGGTTGCCCTGCTCGTACAGGCGCAGCTTGTCGCCGAGCGCGCGCTCCGCCTCGGGGAAGGCCTCCGCCTCGCGGACCTTGTCCTTGCCCTGGTCGGCGACGACGATGGCGGTCACCGCGTCCATCAGCAGCGGGTCCTCGGCGATCGTGCGCAGCGTGGCGACGCAGTCGTCGCGGCGCATCGTGGTGATCCCGATCGACACCGAGGCGCGGCTGGGTGCCGGCGTGGGCGAGAACCAGCCGCCCTGGCTCAGCACGACCTCGTTCTGGTCGGTGGTGATGTCGAACCAGTACCAGCCGCCGTCCTCGAACGGGCCGAGGTCGAAGGACTGGTTGACCTCGCCGCCGTCCCGGACGACGTCACCCCACACGTGGATGCGGGTGCCGTTGGCGCGGGAGCGGTAGACGTCGATGCGGCAACCGCCTTCGACGCGCAGCCGGAGCTCGACGGTCTCCAGCGTGGTCCACCGCCGCCAGTAGCTGGCCGGGAAGGCGTTGAAGTACGTGGCGAAGGAGACCTCGGACTGGGCCGGGATGGTGCCCGACGTCCTGGACAGCGACCGGGTGCGGTGCTGGTTCGTCTCGTCCTCGTCCATGTAGAGGGTCCGCACGTCCAGCGGATCACCGAGGCGCGGGAACAGGATGCGCTGGAGCAGGGCGCCGCTCTGGGGCGCTGGCTGCTCCAGGGTGCCCACCGCCGCCTGTTGGGTGGGTTCCACGGCTTTCTTGGCTGCTGTCTTGGGGGGCATTGGAGAGTCGGTCCTCCGTCGAGTGGCCGTTGGTCGTGTCTTCAGGTTCGCGTCCGGCGGTGGGGAGGGACTGCCGTGACCACCCGGGCCGTGGCCCGCCTCCGGCTGATCGACCGGCGGCGGTGTTCGTCGTCACACTCCGGTCGCGCTGCCCGGTCGGCAACGCGCCCACCCGAACGCTCCGACGGGCTGCCACCCCCGCCGGTCACTCCGGGCGACGGACTCCTCACCCGACACAGTCCCTCGGCCCGACTGACACCTGGCGCTTGACAGAAATCTCACCCGAAACCGGGTTTCCACTGTCCGGCACCGTCAATTCATGGCTCTCAATATAGCTACCGCCGGGTACCGCGCTCGCTGTGGGCACACCCGACTGGGTGGCAGCGTGTCGCGACGGTACCCGGCGGCGACTCGGGTCGCACCCATTCCAGGGCGGCCCGGACGTTTCCCGTCAGTCCTCCATCGAGCCGTCCAGAGAACGACCGTCGGCGAAGAACGGGGCGATCTTGTTGTCGTACATGCTCAGCGCGGAACCGATCGCCATGTGCATGTCGAGGTATTTGTAGGTGCCGAGCCGGCCGCCGAACAGCACCTTGCGCTCCTTGGCCTCCCGCTTGGCCAATTCCCGGTACTTCTCCAGCTTGGCGCGGTCCTCGGCGGTGTTAATCGGGTAGTACGGCTCGTCGTCGTCCTCGGCGAATCGGGAGTACTCCTTCACCACGACCGTTTTGTCGGTTGGGTAGTCCCGCTCCGGGTGGAAGTGCCGGAATTCGTGGATCCTGGTGTAGGGCACCTCCTCCTCGGCGTAGTTCATCACCGAGGTGCCCTGGAAGTCACCGACCGGGAGTACTTCCTGGGTGAAGTCGAGGGTCCGCCAGCTGAGGTGCCCCTCCGCGTAACCGAAGTACCGGTCCAGGGCTCCCGTGTAGACGACCGGAACGCCTTCCGGAAGCTGGTCGCGAACGTCGAAGAAGTCGACGTTCAGCCTGACGTCGATGTTCTCGTGCTCCGCCATCTTCTCCAACCACGCGGTGTAGCCGTCGACCGGCAGCCCCTCGTAGGTGTCGTTGAAGTAGCGGTTGTTGAAGTTGTAACGGACGGGCAGCCGGGTGACGGTTGCCCCCGGGAGCTCCTTGGGGTCGGTCTGCCACTGTTTCGCTGTGTAACCGCGGAAGAACGCTTCGTACAGGGGCCGGCCGACGAGGGAGATCGCCTTCTCCTCGAAGTTCCGGGCGGCCGCGGAGTCGATCTCACCGGCCTGCTCGGCCACCAGCGCCCTGGCCTCGTCCGGCGTCATGTACTTGCCGAAGTACTCACAGATCGTCGCCAGGTTGACCGGCATCGGGTAAACGCGGTCCTGGTAGATCGTGAAGACCCGGTGCTGGTAGTCGGTGAAGTCGGTGAACTGGTTGACGTACTCCCAGACCCGCTTGTTGGAGGTGTGGAACAGATGCGCTCCGTAGCGGTGCACCTCGATACCGGTTTCCGGTTCGGCCTCCGAATAGGCGTTTCCGCCGATATGCGGGCGCCGGTCCAGCACCAGCACTCGGCGGCCCAGCTGGCTGGCGGTCCGCTCGGCCACCGTGAGCCCGAAGAAACCGGAGCCAACAACGATCAGGTCATAACCCTCGAAGTCCACGGAAAACGAGGGTACCTGTCACGAGGCGCAACAATGCGGCGGGTGGAGGTTCGCGGTCAATTCAACACGGAGCTCACACGGTCGGCGACGCGGGTGGCGATCTCGAGGGCGCTCGTGGCCGCCGGCGAGGGGGCGTTCAGCACGTGCACCTGCCGGGGCACGAGCTCGATGAGGAAGTCGTCGACCAGCCGTCCGTCCGCCAGCACGGCCTGGGCCCGCACCCCGGCCGGAGCGCGGACGATGTCCGCCGGGCCGATGTCGGGGACCAGGCGGGCCAGGTCCGCCGCGAACCGCGCCCGGGAGAGCGACCGCAGGGTCTCGGTGATCCCGGTCCGGACGTGCCGGCGGGCCAGGCCCCAGGTTCCCGGGAACCGGATCACCTCGACCAGGTCGCGGGCGGAGGCGTCACGCCACCGGTAACCCTCCCTGCGCAGGGCCAGCACCGCGTTCGGGCCGGCGTGGACGGAACCGTCCAGCATCCGGGTCAGGTGCACACCGAGGAAGGGCAGCTCCGGGTTCGGGACCGGGTACACCAGCCCCGTGACGAGGTGGCGCCGGTCGGGCCGCAACTCGTAGTACTCCCCCCGGAAGGGCAGGATGCGGGCCCTGGGCCGCACCCCGGCGAGATCGGCGATCCGGTCGCTGTGCAGGCCGGCGCAGTTCACGAGCGCGTCGGCCCGCACCACGCCGGTCCCGGTGGCCACCTCCACCCGTCCCGGCGCGCGGCGCACGGCCAACGCCTCCGTCCCCAGCCGCAGGTCGGCCTCGTGCCGGGTGAGTTCCTCGACCATCGCCGCGCAGACGCCCGTGAAGTCGACGACGCCGGTCGACTCCACCCGGAGGGCGGCGACGCACCGCACGGCCGGCTCGTGCTCCCTCGCCTCGTCCGGTCCGATCGCCCGCGCCGGCACCCCGTTGGCCTCGGCCCGGGCCGCCAGGTCCCGCAATCGGCCGGTCTCCGCCTCGTCGGTGGCGACGACGAGCTTCCCGCACACCGACACCGGGACGCCGTGCTCCCGGGCGTAGGCGGCCATCGAGGCGTTACCGGCCACGCACATCCTGGCCTTCTCGCTGCCCGGTCGGTAGTAGAGGCCGGCGTGCAGCACCCCGCTGTTGTGGCCGGTCTGGTGGCGGGCCCAGCCGTTCTCCTTCTCCAGGACGGTCACGTGGTGGCCCCGGACTACCCGGAGTTCCCTGGCCACCGCGAGGCCGACCACCCCGCCGCCGATCACGGTCACGTGGGCCATCGCTCATCCCCTCCACCCGGCTGCGCACCCCGGCCGGCCACGGGTCCCCGTCACGTCACCCCGCGACAACCGTGCTGGTCACGGGCTTCCGCTCCCCGGGCCGACCGGCCGCACCCGACTTATACTCGCTTCGGTCGAGGAAAGCGGGGTGCCATGCCCGACAACATCGACGACATCGCCCTCGGTCAGCCGACCGTGGGCGAACCGGAGCTCGCGGCCATCGCCGAGGTCTTCCGGTCCGGCTGGTTGGCCGGGGCGGGACCGGCGTGCGCGCGTTTCGAGGAACGCTTCGCGGCGGTGGCCGGGACCACGCACGCACTGGCCACCTCGAACTGCGGTGCCGCCCTCAACCTGGCGATGCTGGTGCTCGACGTGCGGCCCGGCGACGAGGTGGTGGTGGCGGACTACACGTTCCCGGCCACCGCGCACGCGGTCGCCCAGGCCGGGGCCACCCCGGTGTTCGCCGATGTCCGGCCCGACACCCTCACCCTCGACGCGGCCGCCGCCCTGGCCGCCGTCGGCCCGAGGACGGTAGGCATCGTCGCGGTGGACGTCGCCGGGCAGCCCGCCGACTACGACGCGCTCCGGGCGGTCGCGGACCGGCACGGTCTCTTCCTCGTCGAGGACGCGGCGTGCGCGGCCGGCGCCCGCTACCGGGGTCGGCCGGCCGGCTCACTGGCTGATCTGGCCACCTTCAGCTTCCACGGCCGCAAGGGCATCACCTCGGGCGAGGGGGGCGCGCTGACCAGTGATCGAGGCGACCTCGTCGACCGGGCGAGGACGCTGCACACCTACGGGGTGGCGCCGGCCCTGACCCGGGAGGGGGCTGTGGACCTGCCCATCCCCTCCTTCACCGAACTGGGGCACAACTACCGGCTGTCCGACGTCCAGGCGGCGATCATGGGGGTCCAGCTGGACCGGCTCCCCGCCCTGCTGGACGCGCGCCGGCGCGTCGCCGAGCGCTACCAGGAGCTGCTCAAGGACCTCGACGAGATCACCTTGCCGGTGACCGGTGCCGACCGGGAACACCCGTGGCAGGCGTACCTGGTCACCGTGGATCCGTCGGTCTCCCGCGACCGGCTGGCGTTCGCCCTGCGGTCGGCGGGCGTCCAGACGACGATCGGCACCTACGCCTGCCATCTCCAGCCCGTCTACGGGTCCGACCGGGAGTGCCCGGTGTCCGCGGACCTCTTCCGGCGCCAGCTCGCGCTCCCGATGCACGCGAACCTGACCGACGAGCAGGTGGACCGGGTCGCCTCGGCGGTGCGGGAGGGGATCGCCGGGCTCGGGTGAGAGGTGGCGGGTCAACGGCGGGGCCGCGGGTCGACCAGGCCCGTGGGAGGACAGGGAGGCGAGGATGACGGCTGGCACGGTGTTCTTCACGGGTGGCGCGGGCTTCATCGGCATGCACGTGCTGCCCCTCCTGCTCGACCGGGGCTACCGGGTTCGGCTCTTCGACAACATGAGCCGAGGGGACCGCGCCCGGGTGGAGGAGCTGACCGCCACCGGACAGGTGGAACTGGTCGAGAAGGACGTCCGGTACGGCGGGGCGGTTCGCGAGGCCGTCCGGGGGTGTTCGCACGTCATCCACTTCGCGACGGTGTCGATCAACAAGTCGACGGCCGACCCGCACGAGAGCATCGACATCAACATGGTCGGCAACAACAACGTCTTCGCGGCGGCCGCCGACGAGGGGGTGCGCCGGCTCGTGTTCGCCTCCACCGCCTCGGTGTACGGGGACCCGAGCCGCCTCCCGATGCACGAGGACGACCCCCTGGACCCGCTGACGCCCTACTGCATCAGCAAACGCGCCGGGGAGGACCTGCTCCGCTTCTACGAACGCCGGCAGGGCCTGTCCTGGAACGCGCTGCGCTTCTTCAACGTGTACGGCCCTGGCCAGCGCATCGAGGCCTACTACACCTCGGTGATCAACCACTTCCTGGACCGGCTGACGAACGGGCTGCCGCCCGTCATCGACGGGCGGGGCGAGCAGTCGATGGACTTCGTCCACGTCACGGACCTGGCCCGCGCGGTGGTCGCCGCGCTGGAGAGCGAACGCGCCGGCCTGCCGATCAACATCGGGACGGGCATCGACACCACGATCGCGCAGCTGGCGAAGATCCTGATCGACGCGGTCGGCGCTGAGGTCGAGCCGAGGTTCAACCCCCGGGACGTCCTGGTGTCGCGCCGGGCGGCCGACATCCGGCGGGCCAGGGAGGTCCTGGGCTGGGAGCCGGCCGTCTCCGTGCGGGAGGGGATGACCGCGCTGGTCGACGCCAGGTTGGGCCGCTGATGTTCCTCGACGACGAGCGCAGCAGGCGCCTGCGGCCCGGGATCCTCACGGACCTCGTGGGCCAGTACATGAACGACAGCGAACGGGCCCGGCTGCTCGGACTCCCCCCCAGCACGCGGATCAGGGAGCGGGCCAAGGTCGTCAGCCCCGAGCGGCTCGTCCTGGGCGACCACTGCTGGATCGGTGAGGGTGCCGTCCTGGACGCGAGCGGTGGGCTGGAGATCGGCGAGCACACCAGCATCGGGCTGAACACGTTGATCTTCACCCACTCCAGCTGGTTGGCGAACATGATGCTGGAGAACCACAGCGGTTCCGACCTGATCGAACGCAAGCCGGTGCGGATCGGCCGGGGTTGCTTCATCGGGGGGCTCTGCTTCGTGATGCCCGGCGTGGTGATCGGGGACTTCGTGACGGTGCAGCCGCTGTCCGTGGTGGCCAGGGACCTACCGGACCGGAGTCTCGCCGCCGGGAACCCCGCCAGGGTGTTCCAGCGCTACGACGAGGAGCACGTCCGGGCCGAGGCCGAACGGGTCCGAGGTGGGGGCGGGGCGGACCGGCGGGAGCCGTGAGGACGGCGCTGGCCGACGCGCGCAGGTCGAGGCCGGCTCACTAGCAGCCGATGCCAGCGGCTCACGGGACGACTCCCAGGTAGAGGTCGTGGAAGACCCCGGGGGTCGCGGCGATGACGCCGAAGCGGAGTACCCGGCCCAGCACTGCGGGCGGGAGGAGCACCCGCAACGGGAGCCGGATGGCGCCGGCCGCCGGGACCAGCAAGGTGAAGGGCGGCAGGCCGACCGTGGAACTGCCGAGGACGACGGCGGCGCAGGTCCACGGCCGCTGGGCGGAGAGGATCTCCAGCCTCCGGACCAGGCCGGTGAGCCTGGTACCCAGGGCGGAGCGGGGATCGCGGAGCCAGGGCAGCGCGACGGCGCCGCGCGCCGCCGCGTAGTGCACCAGCTTGCCGGCGAGCTGTCCGGACGCGATCGAGAGGGCCAGCCCCCACCAGGGGAGCTCGGGGCGGGTGACCGCCATCCCGACCAGGTAGAGCTCCACGCTGAAGATCGGAGCCAGCGAGCCGAGGAAGGCCACTCCGGCCACCAAGACGAACCAGGGAAGCTCCACCGAGCCACCCTAGTGGGGGCACCGGTCCGGAGTCCTCGTCATGGGCGGCTCCGGACCGGGCGGCCTTGTCACCGGTTCGGTGGCTGGCTCAGCCGTTGAAGGTCGCCGGGTCGAGGCCCAGGACCCTGGTCCCCGAGTCCAGCGGCGCGAGGGACTCGACGTCCTCCGGGTCGAGGTGGAAGTCGAACAGGTCGAAGTTCTCCTCGATCCGGGACGGGGTGACCGACTTGGGGATGACGACGTTGCCGATGTCGAGGTGCCAGCGCAGGATGACCTGCGCCGGGGTCCGCCCGTGCTTCTCGGCGAGTCGGGTGACCACCGGGTCGGCGAGGACCTCGCCCTGGGCCAGCGGGCTCCAGGCCTCGGTGAGGATGCCGTGTTCCGCGTGGAAAGCCCGCAGTTCCGGTTGTTGCAGCTTGGGGTGCAGCTCGACCTGGTTGATCGAGGGGACGAGTTCCGTCTCGTCGAACAGGCGCTTCAGGTGGTCGATGGTGAAGTTGGAGACGCCGATCGCGCGGACGCGGCCCTCCCCGTAGAGGCGTTCGAACGCCTTCCAGGTCTCGACGTACAGGTCCCGGCCGGGCAACGGCCAGTGGATGAGGTACAGGTCCAGGTAGTCGAGGCCGAGCTCGGTCATGCTGGCGTCGAAGGCGCGCAGGGTCG
The DNA here is from genome assembly GCF_000429185.2 of Actinoalloteichus caeruleus DSM 43889. GTDB lineage: Bacteria > Actinomycetota > Actinomycetes > Mycobacteriales > Pseudonocardiaceae > Actinoalloteichus_B > Actinoalloteichus_B caeruleus. The sequence continues at coordinate 3,930,052 of NZ_AUBJ02000001.1, forward strand.
AGTCGTAGCCCTGTTCGGCGTTGAGGAGCTTCGTGGTGACGAAGACGTCCTCCCTGGGCAGCCCGGACTCGGCGACCGCCTGCCCGACTCCGCTCTCGTTGCTGTAGGCCTTGGCGGTGTCGATGCTCCGGTACCCGGTGCGGAGCGCCGTCGCGACCGTCTGCCTGGCCTCCTCCGGCGGAACCTGGAACACCCCGAAGCCGAGCTGGGGGATCTCCACGCCGTTGTTCAGGGTGAGGTTGGGAACCTTGCTCATGGGCTGTTCGGCCTCCGGTCTTCGTGTGGTGCCGTCGGGGCTATGGGTACCCGACCGCGAGGGTGACCGGGAGGCAACGTGCCTCACCTCACCGGCCGGGCGCAAGACCGTCCTCACCGGATCGGGTGAGTTCTCCGAGCCCACACCTGCGGGTATCGCCGGGGCGGGCCCGGGCGGGTGGCCGTGAGGTGGCCGGAGTTGGCCTCGCCTGCTATCCAGCCGAGATATGTCGAGAGACCGAGAACCGGCGGAACCGCCGGGGGACCCGTACTCGGTGACGGCCGAGTTCTACGACCTGCTCCACCTCGACGGCTACCGGGAGTGGGCGCGGACGTGGCTCGCCACGTCCGCGCGGCGCGCGCGGCTCGGCGTGCTGGAGGTGGGCTCGGGGACCGGGGCGATGACCTGGGTGCTGGCCGAGGAGTCGGAGGTCCCCGTGCACGCGGTGGAGCCGTCACGGGCGATGAGGGCCGTGCTGATGGGGCGCCTCGCCACCGCCTCGGACCGGGTGCGGAGCCGCGTTCGGGTGCACCCCCACCCGCTGGGGGCGGCCGGCCTGGCCGGCGTCGCCGACCTGGCGGTGTGCGTGAACCTGGCCGCGGGGCTGCCGCCCGCGGAGCGGGAGGACGCGCTCTGGCCGGCGGTGGCACGGGCCCTCGTCCCGGGCGGGCTGCTGGTGGTGGACAGCCCTCGGCGTGGTTCTCCAGCCGCCGAGGAGTGGCCCCTGCCCTCGACACGGCTGGGTCCGGACGTCTACACGGGAACCGTGCGGTGCGCGCCGGGCGACCGGGCGGGGCCGGACCGCTGGACGTTCCGGTACCAGGTGCTCGGGGAGCGCGGGACGCTCCGGGAGGAGACGGAGACGTTCCCGACCTGGCCGTTGGACCCGGAGGTGCTGGACCAGGAACTCCGGGTCGCGGGCTTCCTCCCGGCTGGGACGGCGGGTGGGTGGGACCCGGAGGTGCCGGCGATGACCTCGGAGGTCGACGCCGCCTCCGCGTGGCGTCCCGAGCTGTGGCGTCGCCGATGACCCGGCCGTCCCCGGCGGCGCCGGCCGAACGCGGGCCGCGCGGCCGGGCTCCGGGTCAGCGCACGGAGGCTCCCCGCAGCACCTCGGCGACCACGCGGTGCGCCGGCAGGATGGCGGCGCGTTCGTCGGCGGCGTCCACCCGCCCCGCCATGAGGTCGAGGAACCGGTCGAGCTGCGCGGCGAGGGGTTCGCGCCCGCTGACCAGCTCGGGCACCTCGATCACGCTCTGCTGCCGGTAACCGCGCCCGTCGGGGGTCGCGGCGTCCAGCGACACGTGCCGGTAGATGGTGACGTCCCGCCGGAGCAGGTCGGCCTCGATCAACCGGTTCAGCTCGCGGATCACCAGCGTGCGCACCTTGCGCTGGCCGATCCTGCTGGCGGAGACGGCGGACAGCGCGCCGTCGGCGAACCCGAGCAACGCCTCGACGACGTCCTCCGCTCCCGGTTCGGAGCTGTCGTGGAAGCGTCCCGCACGGCCGAGCACCGTGTGGGGGGCCGTGCCGCCGAAGGCTCGGATGACCAGGTCCACGTCGTGGACCAGGAGGTCCCAGCCGACCCCGGTCCTGATCCTCGGCGCGTAGGGCGAGTGCCGGGTGGCGCTGACGTGGACCGGGTCGTCGACCAGCGAGAGCGCGGTCATGGCTGTCGGGTTGTACCGCTCCAGCAGCCCGCACATCAGGGGGACGTCGCGTTGGGCGGCGAGTGCGACGACCTCCTCGCTGCCTGCGAGGTTGTCGCACACCGGCTTCTCGACCAGCAGCGGGACATCCTGTTCCAGGACCTGCCTGGCGAGCTTGTGGTGGGTCTCGGTCGCGGAGGCGATGACGACCCCGTCGACGTCGCCCAGCTCACCGAGCTCGGGCAGCCACCTGGCGCCGCACTGGTCCGCGAGGGGAGTGCCGACCGCCTCCCTCGGGTCGACGACCACCACCAGGTCACAGCGTTCGGACTGGCTGAGCACGCGGGCGTGCAGGGTTCCCATCGCACCGGCGCCGACCAGGGCGATCCGTGCTCTCGGCTCCGGCGTCATCCTCCGAGCACCCCCCGGACCGCCGCGACGATCTCGTCGAGGTCGTCGGCGGTGAGTTTGGGGTGGACCGGGAGGGACAGCGCCCGCCTCGCCACCGAGCGGGCGACGGGGAAGTCCTCGGGGCTGACCCGAGGCACCCCGGGGTGGTCGCGGTAGCAGTCGTAGTCGAACACCAGCCGGGGGTAGTAGATGCCGGTGCCGACGCCGGCCTCCCCGAGCCTGGCGGCGAGTTCGTCGCGGTCGACCGCGGCGTCGTCGTCGAGCAGGACGGTGTACTGGTGCCAGACGTGGGTGCGACCGTCCACGACGGCGGGCAGGCGCAGCCCGGGAATCCCGGTGAGGCCCTTGGAGAGGGTCTCCGCGTTGCGTTGCCGGCTGTCGATGAGCTGGGCGAGCCGGCCGAGCTGGGGCAGGCCCACGGCCGCGTGCACGTCGGTCATCCGGTAGTTGTGCCCGGCGACCTCGTACTGGTAGCGCTGCCGCATCCCCTGGTTGCGCAACACCCGGAGCCGTTCGGCGAGCTGGTCGTCCTCGGTGGTGATGACACCGCCCTCGGCGGTCGTCACGTTCTTCGTCGCGTACAGCGAGAAGCAGCCGAGCCCGAAGGAACCCACCGGTCGGCCGTCGACCGTGGCCCCGAGGGCCTGTGCCGCGTCCTCGACCAGGGCCAGCCCCCTCGACGTGGCGAGCGCGCCGAGCCGGTGGACGTCAGCCGGTTGGCCGTAGAGGTGCACGGGCATCAGCGCGGTGGTGCGGGGGCCGACGGCGGCGGCCGCCGCCTCCGGGCAGAGGCAGTAGTCGGCGTCGCCGATGTCGGCGAACCGGGCGGTCGCGCCCGCCTCCAGGATCGCGTTGAGGGTCGCGACGAAGGTGAAGGGGGAGGTGACGACCTCGTCGCCGGGCCGCAGACCGAGCACCTCCAGCGAGGCGACCAACGCGGTCGTCCCGCTGTTGACCGCGATCGCGTGCGGCACGCCGGCGGCGTGGGCGAAGGACTCCTCGAAACGCTCGACCATCGGCCCCTGCGCGATCAGCCCGGAGCGGAGAACGGAGCTGACCAGAGGCTCGGCGTCCTGGACGTCGATGGCGGTAATGGGGATCATGCGGCCGCCTTTCGGTTCCACAGATCATTTCCCGCATTGCGGTAGGGTGATCTTCCGACCAATTCCCGGTGCGCAGGATCACCGTACTCGCCACCGTGTCCCGGTCGCCCGCCAAACAGCGGGACGACTACCCGGTAACACCGCGACGGAAAGGGTGTTCGTGGCAAACAGGATTCATCCGAGCTCCGCCGTGTCCCCCGAGGTCGAGCTCGGCGAGGACAACGTCATAGGCCCCTTTTGCGTGATAACCGGACCCACTCGTATAGGCGATGGGAACTGGATCGGACCACACTCCGTCATCGGAACTCCCGCCGAATACCGGTCCGGGCCACACCCGATCGGCTGGGAAGGCGAGATGGCTGGTGGCGGGCTGGTGATCGGCGACCGGAACGTCGTGCGGGAGTTCACCACGATCAACCAGGGCACCGCCACACCAACCCGGGTGGGCGACGAGTGCTATCTCATGAGCGGCGTCCACCTCGGGCACGACAGCACCGTCGGGAACCGGGTGACCCTCGCCTCCACGGTCCAGGTCGCCGGGCACTGCGTGGTCTGGGACGAGGCCAACCTGGGCATGGGCGCGCTGCTGCACCAGCGGTCCGAGGTCGGGCCGGGGGCGATGGTGGGGATGGGCGCCGTCGTGCGGCGGACGGTCGGGGCCTTCACCATCGCAGTGGGCGATCCGGCCAGGACGACCGGGATCAACGAGATCGGACTGCGCAGGCAGGGCTGCGGCGACACCGCCGTCGAGGCACTGGCCCCCCTCCTCAGGGGAACCGGACCACTCCCTGCCGACGGACTGCCCACCCGGCTCGCCGACCTGCTCAGGAGCTGGGTGGACCGGGAGTAGCGCGACGCGGCAACCGACGAGGGGGCGCAGGACATGACGCTTGTCGAACGGCTTCGCGGGGTGTTCGTCCAGGCACTGGACCTGGGCCAGGACGTCGAGGTCGAGAAGTTGGAGTACCGGGGGGTCGACGCGTGGGACTCCGTGGGTCACATGACGCTCGTCGCGGCGGTCGAGGACGAGTTCGACGTCCAACTGGACACCGACCAGGTGATCGACATGAGCAGTTTCAAGGTCGCCGCCGACATGCTCAAGAACCTGGGCGTCCCCGAAGGCTGATCGCGCACCGACGAATCACCGAACAGCGAATCGGGAACCCTCCGACGGAGGGAGATCAGCTTTTCCGGATCGTGCCTTCCGACGCGGAACCGGTACCGCACGTCGTCGCGCCGGCGGTGGAATCGACGGCGGCGCGAATTCGACGAGCGGAATCCCGCGACGCTCGTAGTCTGACGTCAGAGCAGTGCGGTCCTGACGGAATCGGAGAACGCCGGTAGGACCGGCGTTCCGGGGCAGAGGGGCGGTACTTAGCCGTGACCGAACTCAGGGACAGGGTCGCCGTCATCACCGGCGGCACCCGCGGCATCGGCCTGGCCACCGCGACCGCGCTGGCCGAGGCGGGGGCGGCTGTGGTGCTCACCGGACGTTCGGAGACCACGGCCAAGGAGAGGGCGGCGGAGGTGGCCGCCGCCACCGACTCCCGGGTCATCGGCATGGGGCTGGACGTCACGGACGGGCGCGCGACGGCCACCGCGATCCGGGGCGCGGCACGGGAACTCGGCCGGCTCGACATCGTGGTCGCGAACGCGGGTGTCCTGGCCGACGCCGTGCTGGGCATGATCAGCGAGGACCACGTCCGCTCGCTGCTCGACACCAACGTGGTCGGCGCGCTGAACACCGTGCAGGCCGCCGCCCGGGTGATGACCCGGGCCCACGGCGGGTCGATCGTGCTGCTCGGTTCGATCGTGGGCGAGCGGGGCAGCGTGGGGCAGAGCGCCTACGCGGCGTCGAAGGCCGCGATCGGAGGCCTCACCCGTTCGGCCGCCAAGGAACTCGGGCGCCACGGCATCCGGGTCAACGCGGTCGCCCCCGGGGTCGTGGACACCGACCTCGTCCGCTCCCAGTCCGAGGAGACGCTGCGCCACGCCCGGGAATCGAGCCCGTTCGGTCGGCTGGGCCGCCCGGAGGAGGTCGCCACCGTGATCCGCTTCCTAGCCGGCGACGACGCCAGCTTCGTCACCGGACAGGTCATCGGGGTCGACGGGGGTCTGGTGCTGTGACCGCGCTCCGGACCGACACCGTGCTCGCCGACCTGGTCCACCCTGGCAGCGCGCTCGTCGACGCCGCGACGGGCACCACGTGGTCGGGTTCGGACCTGCTGGCCAGGGCGGAACGCTTCGCCGAGGGACTCGTCAACCTGGGGCCCGGCCCCCTCTTCCTGCTCGCCGGCGTGGACACCGGCACGGTCGAGCGCTACCTGGGTGGCCTCGCCGCGCGCCGGCCGGTGGCACTGCTCGATCCGGCCACCCCGCACGCCGTCCTCGCCGACCTCATCGGCAGGTTCCAACCGGCGGCCGTGCTCGGCACCCCCGACGGGGAACGGGCACCGGAGGGGTACCTCCCGACGGCCGACGGGTGGCGGCGGCTCGCCAGCGGGGAGGCCCCACCGCCGCACCCCGACCTCACGCTGCTGCTGGGCACCAGCGGCTCCACCGGCAGCCCCAAGTTCGTCCGGCTCTCCGGTCGGGCCGTCCTCGCCAACGCCCGGTCCGTGATCGCCTCGTTGGGCATCACCACCGCCGAGATCGCCCCCACCTGCCTCCCGCTGCACTACAGCTACGGGCTGTCCGTGCTCCACAGCCACCTCGCCGCCGGCGCGACGGTGGTCGTCACCGGGCACGGCGTCCTCGAACGGCCGTTCTGGACCGCCGTCGACCGGTACGGGATCACCTCGCTCGCTGGTGTCCCCTACCACTACGAGATGCTGCGACGACTGCGGTTCGACCCCGCGGCGCACCCCAGCCTGCGCACCGTGACCCAGGCCGGGGGGCGGCTGCGCGACGAACTCGTCACCTACTTCCACCGCACGATGGCCGCGGTGGGAGGGCGCATGTTCGTCATGTACGGCCAGACGGAGGCCGCGCCGAGGATGGCCTGCCTGCCCGCCGAGGAACTGCCAGGGCGGGTCGGGTCGGTGGGCCGGCCGGTTCCTGGTGGGACCTTCACCATCCGCTCCCTCTCCGACCAGGACACCGCCGGAGGCGCACCGGCGCCACGCCGGGGCAGGAGCGCGACCAGTACCAGCCCGGGGGCTGAGGGCGAGGTCGTCTACCAGGGTCCCAACGTGATGATGGGCTACGCGGAGTCAGCCGCCGAACTGTCGTCGGGCGACGAACTCGGCGGGGTCCTCGCGACCGGTGATCTCGGCTACCTCGACGAGGAGGGCTTCCTGTTCCTCACCGGACGCCTCTCCCGGATCGGCAAGGTCTTCGGCAACCGGGTCAACCTGGACGACGTCGAGCGGCTCCTCCGGGGCAGGACGGGGCACGTCGGTCCGGGAGCCGCCGTCGCGGACGGTGATCGGGTCGTCGTCTTCCTCGAAGGGGGGACCGTCGAGGCCTGCCGAGCCGTGGCCAGGACGCTGGCGGCGGAACTGCGCCTGCACGCGTCCGGGTTCGACGTTCGACCAGTGGACCGTCTCCCCCTGCTGCCGAGCGGCAAGACCGACTACCGCACCCTGGAGGCCGGCACGTGACCACCGCCGCTGAGCGACCGGACGCCGGGCCCGGGTCGGGGCACCCGGGGAACGGCTCCGCCCCCACCCCCTCGTCCCGCGGGGAGGACGCCGACGTCTTCGGGCTCGACCAGCCGGGGCGGGAGGCCGCTCTCCTGCCCGAACTGGTCGACCTCACCGAACGGCACCGCGACGGCTGCCCGGAGTACGACCGGATCCTCACCGCGCTCGGCGTTCCCCGTCCCGCCGCCGCCTCGACCACCTCCGACCTGCCGTGGCTCCCGGTCCGGCTGTTCAAGGAACACGATCTGCGCAGCGTGCCGGCAGAGGCGGTCTTCCGGGTGCTGACCTCCTCGGGGACCACCGGTGCCTCGGTGTCCCGCATCCACCTCGACCGGGAGAGCGCGGCGGCGCAGACCAGGCAGCTGTCGCGGACCCTGCGCGCGGTGCTCGGCCCCCGCCGGTTGCCGATGCTGATGGTGGACAGCGCGTCGACGGCGCGCGGCGGAACCTCCTTCTCCGCCCGGGGAGCCGGGGTCCTGGGCATGGCGAACTTCGGGCGGGACCACGTGTACGTGTTGGACGAGGACGACCGGCCCGACCCCGGCGCGGTCGCCGAGTTCCTCCGCCGGCACGGCGACTCCCCGTTCCTGGTGTTCGGCTTCACGTTCATGGTCTGGCGCTACCTCTACGAGATCGCCAGGGACCACCGGTTCGACCTGTCCAACGGCGTGCTGGTGCACTCGGGCGGCTGGAAGAGGTTGGCGGACCGGGCGGTCGACAACGCCGAGTTCCGCCGACGCTTCGCCGCCGACACCGGGCTGCGGCGCATCCACAACTACTACGGCATGGTCGAGCAGATCGGCACGGTCTTCCTCGAGGGACCGTCCGGGGGGTCGCTGTACTGCCCCGACTTCGCCGACGTGATCGTCAGGGAACCCGGGACCTGGCGGGAACAGCCGGTAGGGGAACCCGGGGTCATCGAGGTCGTCAGCACGCTCCCCCGGTCCTACCCCGGCCACGTCCTGCTCACCGAGGACGTCGGCGTCGTCCACGGAGTCGACGACGGCGACTGGCCCGGCAAGCGCTTCTCCGTGACGGGCCGCCTGCCCAGGGCGGAGGCGAGGGGCTGCGGTGACACGTTCTCCGGGCCGAGGAACACCGGACCCTCGGGAGGCCGCCCATGAAGGTCACCTCGCGGTTCCCCGCCGGGCCGTCCCTCCCGGCCCCCGACCTGCTCCGCGAACTGGCGGTCGGTGCCGTCCGCTGTGATCTCCGCGTCGGGGACGAGCGGATGGTGCGGTTCCTGACCGACCTCGCCGCCAGGCTCCTCGCACCGGCCCAGGCCCGCCGCCACCCGGAACTCGCCGCGCTCGGGTTCTTCCTCCGCCGGGGGGAGCTCACCAGGACCCTGGACGCGCTCGGCGACTCGCCCTCGACCGGCACCGCACCCGCCGGGCCCGGCGGCGCCGAGAGCGCGCTCCGGTTCCCCCGGGGCCTGGTCCTGCACGTACCACCGGCCAACGTCGACACCATCTTCGTCTACTCCTGGGCGCTGTCCGCCCTGGCGGGCAACACCAACGTGGTCAGGTTGTCGGAACGTTCGGGCGCGGCCGCCTCCGCCGTCCTCACCGCCATGCACGAGGCCCTGCGCGACGCTCCACCCGAGGTGGCCACGGCGGTGGCCGCGACCCAACGCCTCATCGGCTACGGACGGGACGACTCGGTCACGGCGACCCTCTCCTCGGAGTGCGACCTCAGGGTGGTCTGGGGCGGCGACGCGTCCGTCACGGCCCTGCGCGCCTTCCCGCTGGCCCCGGCTGCCCGGGACCTCACCTTCCCCAACCGGTCGTCCTTCGCCGTGATCTCCTCGGCGTCGTGGCGGCGCACCGACGAGACCACCCGGCGCTCCGTGCTCGGCGGCTTCTACAACGACGCCTTCTGGTTCGACCAGGCGGCTTGTTCCTCGCCGAGGGCCGTGTTCTGGGTGGGCTCGGAGGCGGAGGGGCGCGAGGCGGCCCGCGACTTCACCCGGTTGCTGCTCGACGTCGTCGGGGAGAAGGGGTTCCGCCCCGAGCCGGCGATGGCGGTGCGGCAACGGGTCGGCGCCTACGGTCTCGCCGCGACCGGGGCGGCGAGGTCCGTCAGCTTCGAGGGGGACGCCGTCGCGACGCTGGAGCTCGCCCCCGAGGCGGAGATCCCCCGCGACTGGCTTGGCGTCGCGACCTTCCCCCACCGCGCCGTGGGTTCCCTCCAGGAGCTGGCAGGGCTGGTGCGGCGCGAGGACCAGACCCTGACCCACTTCGGGTTCGACCGGGGCGAACTCCTCGCCCTGGCCGAACGCCTCGGCGGGCGGGGGATCGACCGGATCGTCCCGGTCGGGTCGGCGTTGAGCTTCGCCCCGGTGTGGGACGGCCACGACCTGCTCCGCGAGTTCACCCGGCTGACGACGGTGACCGGGTAGGCGCCGCCGATGTGGTTCCGCGCGAGGGACAGGCCCGCCGGGCCGGTCGGTGGTGCGGGGGGAGCCGGCGGGCCGGCCGAACCCGGGGTCGTGGCGGGCGCCGAACCGGCCGGCGCCCGACGGCCGGTCGAGGTCACGGGCCAGCGAGACCCGAGTGAGAGCCCCGCGGGCGGGGGCGAGGAGAGCCGTGACGTGCCCGGTCGGTCGCGGCGGGCCCGGCTGCTCGCCTGGGCGCAGCGGGGCCTGCTCGTCCTGGTGCTCGCCGCGACGGCCTGGGCGGTGGTGGGCCGGTGGTCCGAGGTGTCGGCGGCGTTGGTCGAGATCCCCTGGTACGTGACGGCGCTGAGTTCGGCGGCGACGGTGGTCGGCATCCTGGTCGGCACCCTGGCGTGGCAGGCGGTGGTGGACGACCTCGGTCCGCCGGTGGGTCTGGTTCGCGGGGCGCAGATCAACCTCGTCGGCCAGCTCGGCAAGTACGTGCCCGGGACGGTCTGGGCGTACCTGCTCCAGATGGAACTCGGCAGGAGGGCCGGCCTGCCCCGGGCACGGATCTTCAGCGGCTCCCTCATCCACCTCGGTGTCTCGATGGTCGCGTCGTTGCTGTTGGGCGTGCTGGCCGCCCCGGTACTGCTCGCGGACACCCCCAGCGCGGCCTGGCTCTACCTGCTCCTGCCCGTTGGCCTGGTGGCGTTGCACCCGGCGGTGCTGACGAGGGCGGCGGCCCTGGTGTTCCGGGTCCTCCGCCGTCCCCCACCGGCGGAGCGGTTGCGGTGGGGCACGGTGGGCCGCGTCCTCGGGCTGTCCCTGACGGCGTACGGGTTGTTCGGGGTGCACCTCTGGCTGTTGGCATCGGCGAGCGGAGCCGTCACTGGCTGGGATGTCCTGGTCTGCGTCGGTGCGATGGCCATCGGCATGAACGCGGGCATCCTGGTCTTCTTCCTGCCCTCCGGCGCGGTCGTCAGGGACGCGATCCTGCTCGCCGCGTTGTTGGCCGCGGGTCTGACCGAAGCCCAGGCCATCGCGTTCACCCTCGCGTCACGGCTGATGTTCGTCCTCGCGGACGTGCTCACGGCTGGCGGCGCGGCGCTGACCGCGCGCCTCGCGCTGCGGCGCGCCGGGGACGGCTGACCCCGGTTCGGCTGCCCTCGTGGTGGGCTGGCCGGATCGTGGCGGACCAGGTCGCCACGGTGCCGGGCCCGCGCCCGCGCTCCCCTGCCGCGCGGCCGGCGTCCACCACATCGGCTCGGCTCCTGGAACTCCCCGCGCCGGCCTGCCTCCGGTGGCCGCCGGCTCCTGGTGGGACGCGCGGGGGAGATGCTCCCGCGCGGCGGGCGTGCACGAGTGGACGGCGGGGTGACCCGCCGGGTCGGGGAGCGCGGTTCGGGGATGGCGTGCGGGTTGGGGATGGCATGCGGGTCGGGGAGGGCGGCGTCCTCAGTCGGGGCCGGTGCCGCCGAGCGGCGCGCGGCGCGGCGCGATCGATCACCCCGGTCCCCGGGTCGGCTCCGGTCCCCCGTCCCGAGGTGCCGCTCCGAGCTCGTCGCCGCGCCCGGTCGCTCTCCAGGGCCTCGTGGGCGTGGAGGAGCGTTCACCAGCTACCCGCTGGCTCCGGAGGATCGGGGTCGGGACGCGGGCGGGCACGGCGCGAGTTCCGTCGAGGCCGTCCCGCCGGGTCCTCCTCCACGTCGGCACCGGGCCCGGCTGCCGGTTCGCCCGGGAGCGGGTGGGAGTCCTTCAGGGACGCGGTGGGCGGTTGGCCCGGTGGCTCTCCCACGTCCCGCACCTCGTCGACCACGAACACCGGACGACCGCGACCGTCGTCGCCGGCACGCCACAGGTACTCGCCGAGCAGACCGAGGAACGCGAGCTGCCCGCCACCGATCACGCACATCACCGCGATCACCAGTGGCCACCCCACGGGGAGCTCGGTGAGTGGCGCGGTGAGGACGACGGACGCCCCGAGCAGTACGCCCACCGCTCCCAGCACCGCTCCCACCACCATCGCCGCCCGCATGGGCGCGTAGGAGAAGGCGACGAAGGAGTCCAGGGCGAGTTTGATCTTCCGGCTGGTGGTCCACTTGCTGGTGCCCGCGGGCCGAGGACGCTGGTCGAAGGTGATGGTGGCCTGCGCGAAACCCACCCAGGCGACCAGGCCCATGATGTTGCGGTTGCGCTCGGGCATGCGCGCCAGCACGTCCAACACGGCGCGGGACACCAGGACCTGGGAAGGCCCCTCCTCGGGGATGTTGGGGATCTGCCCCAGTCGGCGGAGCAGCCAGGAGAACACCAGGGCGGACAGGTTCGACGGTCCACGCCGGACCGAACGGACCCGCCGCACGCCCCACACGATGTCGTGGCCCGACCTCCACCCCGCCAGGAAGTCGGCGACGGCGCTGAGAGGTTCCTGGAGGTCCGCGCTGAGCGTGATCGCCGCGTCGCCCCGGCACAGCTGGAAGCCAGCGGTCACGGCGGCGTGGGAACCGAAGTTGCGGGACAGGACCGCGACCCTGGCGATGTCACCCGGCCCGAGCTGGTCGACCACCGCCTGGGCGGTGCCGTCCTCTGAGCCGTCGTCGACGACCACCAGTTCGAAGTCCAGGTCGGGGAAGGAGTTCCTGACCTGGCGGTAGAACGCGACGAGCCCTGGCGCGTTGGCCGCCTCGTCGCAGGCCGGCACCACCAGCGAGACCAGTCGCCGGCCGGTCACGCGCGCCGTCTCCCCCGTGGGGAACCGTTCTCGCATCGGATCCACCGTCCCTCCGCTCGGTCACGGGTGTCCGCTGTCGTGGTGGTCCTCCTTCCGTTCGTGTTCCGGGGCCGCTGAGGTCGGCTCGGTCGTCCTCGTCGGCTCCACGGGGGACACCTCGGAGTCGCCCGACCGGCGCCGCCGTCGGCGGTGCGTCGTCGTCACCAGCACGAGGCCGGCGGTCAACACCAGGCCGGCGGCCAGCAGGCCCATGCCGAGCCCGAGCCCGGGGGCGTTCCAGCGCAGCTCCAGGGATCCGCCGTCCATCCCGGCCGGCAGCTCGACCTGGAGGAGGCCGTCCGGCCCGGTCCTCGTGGGAACGGGGGCGCCGTCGACGCTGGCCGAGTACCCGGGCCACGCCAGCCTGGCGAAGGTGAGGCGGGTGGGGGCGCTGGGGTCGTCGCGGGTGAAGTCGACGAGTTCCCCGCTCCGGCCGACCACCTCGTCCCGTGTCACCTCGACACCGGCCGGCACGTGCGACACCCGCCCGTCAGGGTGGGGCAGCGGCTCCGTCCGCCGCCACACGGTGACGAAGTCGGTGACCTCCTGGCGTTCCCAGCCTGGCGGGGCCGGCTCCTCCCGCACGTCGACGAGGGCGTGTTGGGCGACGACCGTCTCCGCGCGGAGCAGGTCCACCAGCGGAGCCGGTCCTCCCAGGGGCCGCCGCCAGAAACGTTCCCACGCCTCCGGGCAGGTGACGCTGCCGTAGAAGTTCAGGCACTGCGCCCCGTCCAGCGCGGAGAACCCGATCCCGCTGTAGGCGGTGAGCGTCTCCACCTCCGGGATGGTGTACAGCGACCCGAAGAGGACGTCCCGGTAGATGCCGTGCGGTTCGACCGTGGCCGGGTCCGCCCTGGCGAGGTCGGCGAACTGGACGGTCATGCCCTGGTAGCGGTCCGCGAACCGGTCGCGCAGCTCGTCGGCGTGCAGGGGGAACTGGTAACCGGCGGTGTTGGCGTTGGACGGGAACCAGGTCAACTGGAGGGCGAGCACGCCCACGGTGCCGGTCGCCAGGAGGACGAACCCGCCGGCCCTGCTGGCCCACCCGGCCAGCAGGGGGACCAGCAGGAGGAGGACCGCCGCCGCGCCGAGGAGCTGCCGGGGCAGCGTGTCCGGGACCGACGCCCAGCCGAGGTAGCCGGCGAACGCGACCAGCGAGACCGAGAGGGCGGACCGTGCCACCGGTCGGGTGCGGTGGAAACCGCCACTGGCGACGACGGCCCAGGTCAGCGCGACCGCGAGCAGGAAGAAGGGGATCAGCCTGGCCGGCCAGCGGAACATCCAGAGGTTGGACGGACCGAGCATCAGCACCAGCGACGCGCCCCCGAAGACGGCCAGTCCCACCAGGGGCCGCCAGCGGTCCCGGAGCACCCCCCACCGCAGCCACGGCAGGGTGGGCAGCAGGAACCACCCGAGGTAGAGGCCGGGAAACTCCATCACCGGCAGGCCGAAGGTCGTCACGAAGGGTTGGAACGCGGGGTTGCTCAGGCCGAACAGGTCGGTGAGCGTGGGCACCAGGAAGCCGTCGTTGAAGGTGGGGCTGTCCTGGCGGTACCCGACCACCGAGGTGCCCACCAGCGGGATGAACACGAAGGCCGTCACCAGCGCCGTCGCCACGCCCGCCGCCGCCACACCGGCCACCCGCCACCGCTGCCCGGAGCACCACCCCTCGACCATCACGGCGAGGACCACCAGGGCGGTGGCCAGCAGGCCGTACGGGCTACCGATGGAGGAGCACAGGTAGCCGGCGAGCACGACCCAGAACAGGGAACCGCCCCGGTGGACGGCCCGCCGCGCCGTCCACCACACGTAGGGGACGAGCGCGGTGGTCATCTGCGCGTTGATCCACGCGGTGCCGTCCATGAACAGGTTGTAGCCGGCGAGGGGGAAGGCGAGGCCCACCAGCGCCGCGGCCCACGGCCTGGCCCCGTGGTCCCGGGCCACCAGGTACGTCCCGAAGGCCATGAGCACCATGAACCCGGCCTTGACCAGCGAGATCGCCAACGCCAGGTTGGTGAGTTGGTGGGTGGCGAGGTTCGCGGCCAGCACCAGGGGGTTCCACATGCCGGTGGCCGCCTCGCCCACCAGGTTCCCGCCACGCCACATGTCGAGCTCCAGTAGCGGTAACCTGCCGGCGAGGACCGCCTCGGCCACCCGGTGCCAGATCCCCACGGCCGCCGCCGCGGTGTCGTCCCAGTAGTAGAAGATGCGGTTCCCGACCAGGGGCAGTCCCGCGGCGATCCCGGTCAGCACCAGCATCACCGCCGGGGCCAGCACCCGTTCGCTCGGCCACCTCGGCACCGTCGGACCCGCCTGGGCGGCGGGGGCTGGTTCCTCCGGCGTGCGGTCCCGCCGGGCGGCGGCCTCCGTCACGTCCATGACGGCGGGCTCACCGGACGTCCCGGCGTGGTCGGTGTCGTCGGCACACGGGTCCTCCCTGCGTCGGTCGAACCACATGATTGCCCGGCTGACCGCGGAGCGCCTGCGGGAGGACATCACAGGTCGTCGACGTCGTCGCAGGTCAGACGCACCCCTGGCTGGCCGGGCGCGACGGGGAATGCCGCGTGTGGGCTACGGGCCGACGCGCGGTGGCGAGGTCGGCGGCACGGGAACCGGTGTCGCGGCCGTCCGCGCGCCGGCGCCTCCCGCCCCGGGCTCCTCCCACCGGCCGGATGACCCGTTGGGCGCGCCAGCGGAGGACTGGTGCGCGCCCGTGCGGCTCCGGACCGGGTGGCGGCGGCACACCGGGAGGAACGGCCGCCGCGGGTGTTCGGGACGGCTGGCGGCGCCCACCCGTCAGCGCGGTGCCCGAGGGGCGGGACGGAGTTCGGTCAGAACCAGCGCTCCAGGATTCGCGCCACGCCGTCCTCGGCGTTGGAGGTCGTGGTCTCGTCCGCGACGGCCAGCACCTCCGGGTGCGCGTTCTCCATCGCGACACCGTGCCCAGCCCAGCGCAGCATCGGGATGTCGTTCGGCATGTCGCCGAAGGCGACCACGTCAGCCCGGTCGACGCCGTGCAGGTCGGCCACCTCGGACAGCCCCGACGCCTTGTTCACCCCCGCGCGCATCACGTCGATGAGGCCGTCGTCCGTGGAGTAGGTGATCTCGACGGCGTCCGAGACGAGCGGCCCGACCGTTCTCGCCATCTCGCGGCTGGACACCCCCCGGTGGCGGACGATCAGCCGGACGGCGGGGCGCCCGAGCAGTTCGGCGAGGGGGACCGGGCTTCGTTGGTGGACGCCCCAGGGACTCAGGTAGCCGGGCCCGACCAACGCCACCGGGGCGCCGCGGGTGTCGTCCTCGGGCGGCTGGGTGGGCGGGTCGGCGTCCACGCACTGCTCGACGGCCAGGGCGCAACCGGGCAGGGCGTCGAGCACGACGTCGGCGACGTCGCGCAGCAGCACTGGGTCGATCGCGTGGGTGCTCAGCACGGCCCGACGCTCGACGTCCAGGATCACCGCGCCGTTCACGCAGACGGCGAGCCCGCCGACGCGCAGCGCCCGCGCCACCGGGTACACCCAGCGAGGTGAGCGGCCGGTGGCGAGGACCATCGGGATGGCGGCGTCGAGCACCCTGGAGACCGCCGAGGCGGTGCGTGGGCGGAGTTGTTCGAGCGGGTCCAGCAGGGTGCCGTCCACGTCGGAAGCGACCAGGCCGGGCTTCTCCACGTGGCCGTCCTCACTCGGGGGCACGAGCGCCCGGCCCGTGCCCGGTATGCCGACGCGGGGATCGGCCGGGGGCGGGTGTCCCCTGTTCACGCTGGTCGGCGTGGACGGGAATGACTCGCGTACCGTCGGTCCACCCCCGCGGTCGGCTCGCCTCAGGTGGCGGTAACATTAGTCGGCCGCGACGACGAGGTGAATATCTATGGTCGGGGCCGGGTTCGAGTGGTTGATCGCCAGGAATCCGAACGCGGCCATGATGGCCAAACCGAAAGCAGCGAGCGTCGTGGTCAGTCGTCGGGCCATACGCCTGTCCCTTCCTCGGTGGTCGTCGGTCGCATCTCCGTTGGTCTGATCGTTCTCCCCATCCTGTTTGTTAGCCGGTGCAACCGTTCACCACTGGAACAGAGCAGTCCGTGGAATTATTCCGGCGCCACCATCACCGCTGGTAAGCGGCGAGCGGAGCTGACCATCCGGATGGCCTACCCGGCACCTCGTCCTGTCACGCACGGCGGTGGCGGTGGCCGCCGTCACGTCCGCCGCCACCGGGTCAGGTTGCCCAACACCTCGTCGGTGATCCTGGTGCCGCTGTTCTCCACGCCCCAGCCATAGGCGTGCACGGCCACCACGCACGGGTGGCAGGAACTCGCTGGCAGGTAGATCGGGGCACCGCTCTGACCGCCGAAGGTGTCGTTGTGGTGGTAGACGCGGTGGTCGGTCACCCGGCGCACCTCGTCGACGCTCTGCCACTGGGAGGCCGAGGGCTCCCGGTCCTGTGGGTACCCCTGGGTGACCGTGGTGGCGCCCACCGCGACGGGGCCGGGCGCCTGGTGACCGAACCACCCGGTGGTGGCACCGACGGTGCAGTCCAGCTGGAGGGCCGCGTAGTCGTGGTCGATGCTGCCGTCCCTGGTCCAGCCCACCGTCGCGAACGCGTCGAGGACCTCGCAGTAGCCGTAGGGGGCGTGCGTCCCGTTCCGCCCCGGGTAGACGCGGAAGTTCGTCTTCCAGTCGGCGCCCGGCCCACCGTGCACGCAGTGCCCGGCGGTAGCGACCATGTCCGCGGCGTAGAGGTAGCCGGTGCACCAGCTGGTGCTGTGGGTGAGGTAGACGACCGCGCGCGCCGGGTACGCGGTGGTCCTGGTCACCCGCCGCCGGTCGTCCTCGCCGATCACTGAGTAGGGGGTGGTGTCCGCCTCCGGTTCCGCGCCGGGGCCGGCGAGGTCGGGGTCGAACCGCACCCCCCGCGCGTCCGCCAGGTCCCCGGTTCCCTCGTGGGGTCGGTTCCCGCCATCGTCCCCACCGGCCGCCGGGGAGGAACCCCCGAGACCCGACCTCGACCTCCAGTCGTGTCGGTCCGCCGGCGGTTCCGCCTGGTCGGCCGCCACGGTCACCGCCGCCGCGGCGCTCCGCGGGCTCGTCGGGAGCCCGGCGTCGACGACGACGGCGAGCACCGAGCCGAGCAGGGCGGCGGCGAGCGGGCCTCGGAGACGACGGTTCATGCGGTCACCCCTTCCTGTTGGCTCCCTGCTGCGAACCTGCCCCAGATGCCCGAACATCGACAGTTGAAAGCGCCCGAACCGGCCGAAACCACCCGTGGCGGGGCTCCACGAGAATCGTGAGGTGGTTTCCCGTCCGGGACCCGGACACGTAAGGTCAACCCGCGTGCGAGTTGGCATCGTGATCCTCCCCGAACACCGTTGGTGGGCCGCCGAACCCAAGTGGCGAGCGGCCGAGGAGTACGGCTTCGACCACGCCTGGACCTACGACCACCTCGGCTGGCGGTCCCTGGTCGACGGGCCCTGGTTCTCCGCCGTGCCCACCCTGACCGCCGCCGCTCTCGTGACGAGCCGAATCCGGTTGGGCACCTACGTCGCCTCCCCCAACTTCCGGCACCCGATCCCGTTCGCGAGGGACGTCGCCGCGCTGGACGACGTCTCCGACGGCCGGCTGCTGGTCGGGATCGGCGCCGGAGGTGCCGGCTACGACGTGGAGGTGCTCGGGGGGCGGGAACTACCACCTCGGGCACGGGTGGACCGGTACGGCGAGTTCGTCGAGCTCCTCGACACCGTCCTGACCAACGACCGCACCACCTGGCGGGGCGACTACTACGAGGCCGTCGACGCCAGGAGCGCCCCCGGCTGCGTGCAGCGCCCCCGGGCTCCCTTCGTCCTGGCCGCGAACGGCAGGCGGTCCATGCGGCTGGTCGCTCGCCACGGCGACGGCTGGGTGACCACCGGTCGGCAGACCGAGGACGAACGGGAGTGGTGGAGCTCGGTGGTGGAGCTGTCCTCGGTCATGGACGAGGTGCTCGCCTCGGAGAACAGGGGCAGCGCGAGCGTGGACCGGTACCTGAGCCTGGACTCCGGCGGCGAGTACGGGCTGACGAGCGTGGAGTACTTCCGGGATGCCCTGGGTAGGGCCCGGGAGCTGGGATTCACCGACGTGGTCGTGCACTGGCCGAGGTCCGACGGGCCGTACGCGGGGCACGAGAGCGTGTTGGAGGCGGTCGCCGCCGAGGTGTTGCCCGCCCTGCGCCCCTGAGATCACCCGCCGGCCGGGCGCCCGGCCCCACGGGTGGCGACCGGTACCGCGCCCCCCGGCGGCCCACGGGCGGGAACCCCTTCGGCGGCCGATCGGGACGCCAGGGCGCTCCACCTCCGGACGGACCGGCGACGGCACCGCCAGACGACGGACCGCACGACAGGTCGAACTCGTGCGAACCGGTCGGCTGGTGGCGGTGCGGTGGGTTGGCCCCGGCCGGGCGCACCCGCGCCGCTTGACCCTCCCCCTGGGTCAGAGCCCAGTGTCGTGGACACGGGCGAGGAGCCCGGGACGAGGAGGGGACATGGCCGGCCTGAGCATCGGGGAGTTCGCGCGAGCCTCCGGTCTGACGCCGAAGGCGCTGCGGTTGTACGACGAGCTGGGTCTGCTGCGGCCCGCCCGGGTCGCCTCGTGGTCGGGGTACCGGTCCTACGACCGGGACCAGTTGGACCGCGCCAGGCTCGTCGCGTCGCTGCGGGGGTTGGGCATGCCACTGGCCCGGATCCGGGTCGTGGCGGACCTGCCGCCCGCCGCCGCCGCCACGGAGGTGGCCTCCTACTGGCGCCAGGTGGAGGCGGACACCGCGGCCCGGCGTCAGCTGGCCACCCACCTCGTCCGTCGTCTGACGAGGAAGGACAACGGAATGCCCACGGAGGCACGGGGTTGGCTGCTCGACTCGGCCACTCATGTGGACGGCGGACCGGTGCGGCCCAACAACCAGGACGTGGTGTTCGCGGGGCGTCGGCTCCAGGTGGTCGCGGACGGGTTCGGCGCGCCGGGGTCGGATCGGACCGCGAGCGCGGCGGCCGTCGAGGCGCTGCGGGTGTTGGACCGGGCCGAGGGGCACGGGGACGTCGCCGTCGTGTTGGGGGACGCGGTGTCCAACGCCGCCGAGGCGGTTCGGGAGTTCGGTTCCTCCGCGCCCGAGCTGGCGGAGGCGGGTACCACGGTGACCGCCATGCTGTGGTCCGGTTCCAGGTTCGCCCTGGCCCACATCGGCGACTCCCGCGCCTACCTGCTTCGGGATGGTGAGTTCTCGCAGCTGACCCACGACCACACCTTCGTCCAGTCCCTGGTGGACGAGGGTCGGCTGACCGCTGAGGAGGCGGCCGCCCACCCGCGCCGGGCGGCGCTGCTCCGGGCCCTGACCCTCCCAGGAACGGGCGACCCGGACTTCCACCTCAGGGAGGCACGACCCGGCGACCGGTACCTGCTGTGCACCGACGGCCTGCACGCCGTCATCCCGGAACCCCGGCTCCGCGGAGCGCTCCTGGCCGCCGGCACCCCAACCCAGACCGTGAACCGCCTCGGTGAACTGGTCCGGCAGGCCGGCGCACCCGACAACACGGCCTGCGCCGTCACCGACGTCCTCGGACCCCCCTGACCACACCGAGACCGCGCACCAGCGCCCGGATCCCGGGAACCAGCGTCACCGGGTGCAGCCGATCGCCAGGAAGTCGACCGGCACCCCACCCTCCGCCCCCAACCGGTGCGGAACCCGCGAACTGAAACTCGCACTGTCACCCGAACCCAGCAGCACCGTCTCGGTACCGAACTCGATCCGCAACCGACCCTCCAGCACGTACACCCAGTCGTGGCCATCATGGGTGGCCAGGTCGGTGTCACGCCGCACGGGTTCGAGCCGGTACCGGGCCGCGTACAGACCGGGCACCACCGCCCGAGGGGTCAACACCTGGGCGGACAGGCCCCCGCTGTTGACGCTGGGCACGTCCTCACCGCGCAACACCACCGCGGCGGGCCCCGGCGGCTGGTCGGTGAACAACTCCGCCACCGACACGTCCAGCCCCGCCGCCAGCCGCACCAGCACGTTCAGGGAGGGCAGCCGGTCCCCGCTCTCCAACCGGGACAGGTGCGGCTCGCTCAGGCCGCTGACCGTCGCCAGCTGCTGCTGGCTCAGTCCTCGGCGGGTGCGGAGCCTCCGCACCCGCCGGCCGAGCCCGGCGAGCGCCTGGTCCGAGACATCAACCGCCATACCCCGCAGGTTACGTCAGCGGACCCGACGCGGCCCGCCGGCCGAAACCGGGCGCGACCGGAGGTCGGGGTGCCGACGGGGGCCAGGTCAGCGCGCGGTGTCGGGCCCGGGAGGCGCGGGTACCCCGATGGGCAGCGTTCCGCTGTGCTCGTGGTGGCCGCCGGCGCGGCCGTGGCGCCCGGGCCGACTGGGCGGGGAGCCGGAGGGGAGGGCGGTCGGAGATGGCCAAGGGGAAGGTTCGTGTCCTGCTGGACCGCGCGGGGCGGACTTACTCGGACGAGGGAGGTGTCTCGCTCGCGGACAAGCCGGCGCCGCTGTACCGGCTGCTGGTGCTGTCCATGCTGGCCTCGGCGCCGGTCCAGTCGCACCTGGCGATGGCGACGTCCCGCGAACTCGTCAGGAGCGGTTACGGAACTCCGGCGAAGGTGGCGGCGGCGGACTGGCAGGAGCTGGTGGACGCGCTGGGGAGGGCCCACTACCGCCGGTACGACGAGAGCACCGCGACCTCGCTGCGGGAGGGCGCGGAGCTGGTGCGCGACCGGTACGGCGGCGATCTGCGCCGGATGCGGGACGAGGCGACCCGCACCGAGAACGGCACGAGGGTCCTGGACCGCGACCGGCTGCGGGAGCTGCTCACCGAGTTCCGCAGGATCGGGCCGACCGGGGCGGACATCTTCTGCCGGGAAGCGCAGCTGGTGTGGCCGGGGCTGCGCCCCTACTTCGACCGGAAGGCACTCGACGGTGCCAGGCGCGTGGGCCTGCCCACCGACCCCGAGCGGCTCGCGTCACAGGTGGACGACCCCGAGGACTACGCCCGGCTGGCCGCCGCCCTGGTTCGGGTCACCCTCGACCGCGAGGTCGCGGAGGACGTGACGGCGTGACAGCGGGGAACGGCCGGCCGGGGTGCGGGACCGGCGGCCGGCCGGTGGGCGCCGACAGCCGATCGGACGGTTTCCCTCGCTGGTCGGCGGCGGAGACGTCAGATGATGGAGACGGCGACGACGAGGCCGAGCGCGAGGTGCGCGGCGGCCACCACGAAGCTCCCGGCGGTCAGCTCGTCGTCGTGGATGAGCTGACCGATCTGGACCCGCGCCACCCACTCGAGCACCCGCACGGCGACGACCTGGGCGATGATGCCGACGAGACCGAAGACCACGGCGGCGATCAGGCCCTCCACCAGGACACCGGAGGCGTTGTAGATCGCGACGACCACGATCAGGGCCATGCTGAACAACCCGGACGACGTGATGACCACGGCGTTGGGCTTGCCGGCCCGCACCAACTCGTTCAGCCGGCCGGGTGTGGTGAGGTCGATCGCGAAGAAGGCGACCAGCATCAGCAACAGCCCCACGACCGCGTAGAGGGCGATCGCGCCCACACCCTGGCCGAGCATCGAGAAGTAGTCCGCGTTCAGGGCGAGCTGGGTCTGGGTGGCGAGTGGGCTGGCCACGGCGTGGAACCTCCTCCGGTCTGACTGGCCACTGCGGCCTGTCGGCGGACCAAGTCTTACCCGAGATGGACCACCAGGCGACCGGCGGGTCCAGATCTTTGACCGTTATGCAACGCTTTGGGAACTCGTTCGCGTCTCAGCCGGGAATCCGGTGTGGCACGAAGGCGGCTCCGTCGTCGGTGACCAGCCCGGCGGACTCCCGGATCCCCAGCCCCGCCGACTCGTCACCGACCACCCAGGCGCCCAGCACCGGGCGCATGCCGTCGAACTCGGGAAGCGGGTCGAGCATCTGGTAGACGAAGCCCTCGTCCCCGTACACGCCGCCCGTCTCCTGCTCCATCCCGGGAGCGACGATCTTGATGTTGGCGCCCTCCCGTCCCAGGCGGGGCTTGCGGACGTACTCCGTGAGCATGCCCGGGTCGTCCAGGTAGGCCGGCAGCAGGTTGGGGTGGCCGGGGTACATCTCCCAGAGGACGGCGAGCAGCGCCTTGTTCGACAGCAGCATCTTCCACAGCGGTTCGACCCAGAGGGTCTGGGGCTGCGACGGCAGGACGTGCTCGCCGAAGACGTCGTCGACCACCCATTCCCACGGGTACAGCTTGCAGACCGTCGACATGGGGGCTTCCTCCAGGTCGACGAACCGCTCCAGCAGGGGGTCCCAGCCGATCTCCTCGATGGGGAGGCCGACGGTGTTCAGGCCGGCCTCGGCGGCGGTCTCCTGGAGGTAGGCGGCGGTGATGTGGTCCTCACCGGTGCTGTCGCCCCCGGACCAGGTGAAGTGGATCTCGTCGGAGGGCAGCGAACCGGCGATGTGCTCCCACCGGGCCACCAGCTTCTCGTGGATCGAGTTCCACTGGTCCGACCCCTCGTGGGTGTCGGTGAGCCAGTGCCACTGCACGACCGCGGCCTCCAGCAGCGAGGTCGGGGTGTCCGCGTTGTACTCGAGCAGCTTGGCCGGCCCGGTCCCGTCGTAACGCAGGTCGAAGCGCCCGTAGAGGTACGGATCGTGCCGTTTCCACGACTCGACCACGTAGGGCCAGACCTGCTCGGAGATGCCGAAGTCCCGGAAGCGGTCGGCCGCGACGGCGTTCTCGACCGCTTCGAGGCACATCGAGTGGAGCAGCTCGACGTCAGCCTCCACCGACAGCACCTCGTCGAGCTGGAACACGTAGTGCACCGACTCGTCCCAGTAGGGACGTGGTTCCCCGTCCCGGCCGCGCGAGGGGGTTCCGAAGACCAGCCCCTGCGACTCGACCCGCTGCCGCCAGTCCGGCCTTGGCTCCGACATCTCCCGGTGCACCTGGTCAGCTCCCCCCGCTGCCCCGTCCGGTGCCGAAACCGCCCCGTTGGATGGTCGTCCCGGACTGGGTCCTGATCTCCGCGTTGTTGGGACGCACAGTAGTCCCCCCGGACACCGTGCCCCCCGGGTTGGGGGTCCCTCCGTAGTTGTAGTGGTAGCTGTTCCCCGCGATCCAGATCAGACCGCCCGTCCCGACGTAGCCACCGTTGGAGGTCGCCTGCTGCGGGTCGCAGTAGCTCTCGTCCTCGACGACGTTGTCCTCGGAGTCGACGCAGTAGGCGGTGACCTCCTCGTTGGGCTGGGCGGCCGCGTACATCACGGCGACCAGCGCCACGACGCCGACGGTGACGCCGCCGCCGATGAGGACGCGCTTGCGGGTCCTCGCCCTGGCCTCGGCGGCGGCCGCGGCGCGCTCCTCCTCCTCGCGGCGACGCCGCTCCGCTGCCATCCGGGCCCGCTTCTCGGCGAGGGTGGGTTCGCGGGGCTTGGTCACCCCGAACTCCTGCTGCCGGATCTGGCCCCGCCGTGGTGGCGTGGGACGGGACGACATCGGCCCGCTGCCCCGCTGGCCAGGCGGTGGAGTGGTTCCGCCGCCTTCGACATGCCGGTCGGACCCGCCCTCATTACTCTCGGGAGGCTGCTTCGGGTCGTGGTCTCGGTCGTGATTCGTCATTGGCTACCCCCACGGCACCGTGCTTCCTTGGTAACTGGGACGCAAAATTCCCACCGTTGGACCTTATTTTCACCCGAATGGACGAATTTGGCCAGGTAGGTTGAGGTGGAGCACGATCAGTGTGCACCTCCTGAGCAGGCATGATGGATGAGATGCCCGAGATGAGCGAGCAGAGCGAGCAACGGCAGAACCCCCGCCGCCGCAACACGCGCGTGATCATGATCGGCGCGGTGCTCGGCGCGACCGCGGTGCTCATCGCGACCGCGCTGGCGATCCTGCCCGTCGGTGGGCCCGGTGGTGACCGCCCCAGTCCCGGCGCCGAACGCGGTGGCGAGGAGACCGAGCAGGAACCACAGCCGTACCAGCTGGTCTTCGAGGCCAACCCGGGTGAGTGCCTGTTCTGGACCGAGGACGACGCCTCGGACATCCGGACCGTGACCTGCGGCGAACCCCACCTCTTCGAGGTCACGGGGAAGGTCGACCTCGCGCAGATCCAGGTCGACGACAACGGCGAGGTCGTCCCGGAGGGCGGGGAGGACGCTCCCCCCGCTGGTCCGGCGGCGGCACCGGGTGCGGGCACCGAACCCTCCGACGGCGTCGAGCCGCCGGGACCGCCGGAGCCGAACTTCCCCTACGCCGACGAGGACGCCCCCTTCCCCACGCCCGAGCAGTGGCTGGAGCTCAAGGACCAGCAGTGCGTCCCGCTGTCCAGGGACTACCTCAGCGGCCAGCTCGACCCGTACGGCCGGTTCAGCGTCAACGCCTTCACCCCGGACCGGGACACCTGGGACGACGGGGACCGGACCATGCACTGCGCGCTCCAGCTGACCACGATCTCCGGCGGGCTCTACCCGATCACGGGACGGGTGGCCGAGCTGGAGCAGGCCGACGTCCACGAGCCCGGCGTCTGCCTGGGGATCAACGGCGCGAACCTGGCCGATCCGGTCGACTGCGCGGAGCCCCACGCCCAGGAGATCGTCTCCGTCATCGACCTCTCCGACCAGTTCCCGGACGCCTACCCGGGGACCGACGCGCAGGACGAGTACCTCGCGCCGGCATGCCGGGAGGCCTCGACGGAGTACGCGGGGATGCCGGTCGTCGACAAGGGGGTGGTCCCCTCGTGGAGCACGCTGGCGCCCGAGAGCTGGGAAGCGGGCACCAGGAAGGTCAAATGCTTCGTCGCGCAGCTGCTCCCGGACGGCAGCGGCTACGCCCCGATCACGGGTAGCGTGACCGGCGACATCACCGTGGGCGACCAGCCGGCACCGCCTCCGTCGGAGACGGTGCGGCCGGGCGTGCCGGTGCCGACCGAGGAACCGTCCACGCCGGCCGAGCCCTCGGGCGAGCCGTCGGACGCGGTTCCCCCGTCCGACGCCCCCGATCGGTCGGGTGAACCGGACAGCGAAGGAAACTGATGCCGGTAGAGATGTCCCGGGCCCGCTTCGACGAGCTGGTCTCCGAGGCGCTCGACCTCGTGCCCGAGCGGTTCGCCGCCGCCATGAACAACGTGGTCGTCCTGGTGGAGGACCACAACGAGGAGGACCCCGGGCTGCTCGGGCTGTACGAGGGGGTCGCGCTCACCGAACGCGACTCCACCTACACGGGGATGCTGCCGGACCGCATCTTCGTCTACCGGAGCCCACTGTTGGAGATGTGCGGGAGCGAGGAGGAGGTGGTGGACGAGGTGGCCATCACGGTCGTCCACGAGATCGCCCACCACTTCGGCATCGACGACGAGACCCTGCACGAGCTCGGCTGGGCCTGAGCCGGAGCCCCGGGCCCGCTGGTCAGTCGCCGGCCGCGCCCGCGCCGGCCGGTTGGTCGTCGCCGATGTCGTCGTGCCCGGTCCAGAACACGCAGCGCCACCCGGAGGCGAGCGAGGTGTCCGCCTCCAGCACGACGCGGCCGGTGTTGGGCAGCAGGACCTCGTCGGCCGCCCGGCCCGTCACGTTCTCGGCGATCCAGCCCCCCACCAGGCGCAGCGCGGCTCCGTGGCTGACGAGGACCACCGTGCCCTCGGGGTGCCGGTCGCGCAGCTCCTCGAGCACCGGGAGGAAGCGGTCGAGCACGTCCTGGCCGGACTCCCCGCCGGGGAGGCGACTGCTCACCAGTCCCGTGTGCCAGGAGCCGAAGATCTCGTGGAACGTCCTGAGCGCGTCGACGTCGGAGCGGCCCTCCAACTCGCCGCACTGCACCTCGTGGACGCCCTCCAGGACCTCGACGGTGTGGCCGTGCCGGGCGGCCAGGGGCGCGGCCGTCTGCCGCGCCCGGGTCGCCACGCTGGCGTAGACGGCGACGACCGGTTCCTCGGCCAGCTCCTCGGCCAGCGCCTCCGCCTGGAGGCGGCCCAGGTCGGTGAGGGGCGGGCCCGGCGGTCGGCTGTCGAGCACGCCGCCCACGTTGGACTCGGTCTCGCCGTGCCTCGCCAGGACCAGCCGGAACGCGCTCATACCTCTCTCCCCTCCCTGACCGCGCGCACCCACGCGCTGGCCTCTGCGAACACTTCGTCGGACGTGTGCCGGCCCTCGTCGGGGCCGTGGACCCTCGGTATCGCGTCCGCCTTCGCGAACGAACCGAGGAACCGGACGGTGACGCAGCGGCGCCGGAGGGCGGCGAGACCGTCCGCCATCCTCGACTCGCCGACGTGACCGTCGAGGTCCAGGAAGAAGCGGTACTCGCCGAGGCGGTTCCTGGTCGGCCGCGACTCGATCCGACTCAGGCTGATGTCGCGGAGGGCCAGCTCGTGGAGGGCACCCGCGAGGGACCCGGGGTGGTTGGGCAGGACGACCGCGATGGAGGTGCGGTCCCACCCGGTGGGCGGCGGCGGCGCGACGGGCCGGCTGAGCAGCAGGAAGCGAGTCTCCGCGTGCCGGACGTCGGCGACGTCCTCGGCCACGGCCGCGAGGCCGTAGTGCTCGGCGGCCACCGGTGTGCTGACCGACGCGTCCACCTCCCCGTCCCGGACCGACCTGGCGGCGGCAGCGGTCGAGGTGCTGGGCAGCACGGCCGCCCGGGGGACGTTCTCGGCCAACCAGTTCCGCACCTGGGCGGCGGCGTGGGGGTGCGTCGCGACGGTGCGCACCCGGTCCAGGGTGGTTCCGGGGCGGGTCAGCACGCTGAAGCGGACCGGGAGCACGGTCTCGGCCACGGCCACGGTGGGCGCACCGGAACTGAGCGCGTCCAGGGTCGCGACGACGGAGCCCTCGACGCTGTTCTCGACGGGCACGACGGCCAGCTCGGCGGTGGGCTCGGCGTCCGAGGTCCCGGAGACCGCCCGCACCGCCTCGTCGATGGTGGCCGAGGGCGCGAGCGCGCTGCCCCCGGGAAGCACCTCGGCGCGCCCCAGCGCCCGTGCCGCCTGCTCGCTGAACGTTCCCTCGGGACCGAGATAGACGACACGCGGCATGTTCGCCACCCTACGGGCCTGCCGGGGGTGGCCGTCGAGGGGTGGGGACGAACGGACGGCGACGATCTCCCGCCTGGAGGACAGCCCTTCCACCCTGGTGGATGAAGATCACTGGTTGGCAACGGACGCCCTGGTTACGTCGGCGGTCGGGCTCCTGAAATGCTTGGGGCGTGACCGACGTTTCGGTGCGTTCCACACTCCGAGGAGGCCAACAGCTCCAGCTGGTGCTCTGCGCGCTGGACGACCGCATGGCGAAGGCGTGGCACGAGATCTCCGAGGCAAGACCGGGAATGAGCGTGCACCAGGGCTCCATCCTGGAACTTCCCGTCGACGCGGTGGTCAGCCCGGCCAACTCGTACGGCTGGATGCGCGGCGGCATCGACGCGCTCTACGCCCGGGCTTTCCCCCAGGTCGAGGAGCACGTCCGCAGTGCCGTACTCGCCTACCACGGTGGGGAGCTGCCGGTGGGTGAATCGCTCGCGGTGCCCACCGGGGCGGCCCGGCCCGGCTGGCTGATCAGCGCGCCGACCATGCGGGAACCCGGGGAGCTCCTTCCCCAGGACACCGTGCACCCCTACCTCGCCGCGCGAGCCGTGCTCCGGCTCTGGGCGGAGGGACTGCTGGAGAGCGGCATGCCGGTCCGGCACGCCGTGCGCAGCGTCGCGATGCCCGGTCTGGGCACGGGGGTGGGTGGCGTCGCTCCCGAGACCTGCGCTCGGCAGATCGCGGCGGCATGGGACGAGGTGTTGGCCGACATCCGTTGACCCCGACCAGTGACCCCGGCCCGCGCGCAGGGCCGGGGTCACCTGATCGCTCACTCCGAGGTGGGCCGCTCGCCCTCGGGCTCGGCGGGCTCGACGGTCGTCCCCACCGCCGCCTGCCGGACGGGCACCCGGGTGGCCACCGCCTCGCGGGGCGTGACCTGCCGCACGAGGACCCGCAGCAGCCCCTGGTCGTAGTCGGCGCTCACCTGCTCGGCGGTCACGTGCCGGGGCAGGGCGAACTCGCGGCGGAAACCGCCGCCCCTGATCTCCCTGGCGAGGACCGCGTCGCTGTCGGCCCGTTCCTCCTCACGCCGCTGGCCGCTGATCACCAGCCGGCCCTGGGACACCTCGACGGCGACGTCGTTGGTGATGTCCACCCCGGGCAGCTCCAGCGTGATCAGCACGTCCTCACCGCTGCGCACCACGTCCGCCGCCGGGACGAACCCGGCCGCGCGCCGGGCCCCGAAGGCCCGGTCGACCATCGCGTCGAACCTGCGGTCGATATCCCTGTCGACACCGCGCACCAGCGCGCTGAACGGATCCCACACCGGTCGACGAGCACTCGTGGTCATCTCGAACTCCCTCTCCGCTCCGAATCGGCACTCGGTCCCGTGCGTGCCCACCGGCTCGGCTGACGGGGTTCCCCGCCCCACTCCCACCGACCCGATTTGGCACTCACCTGTCATGAGTGCCAACGGTGCCGGCGCTGGCGTTGTTCCCGAACTCGCCAAAAAACTGGCACTCGACATAGGCGAGTGCCAGCAGGCACCCGCCCGGACGTAGCCGCCGTCACCTCGGGGGGGCAGCCCTCGAAAGGGCTGGCCGCTCGGGTCGTAGCGTGGTGCCGTGCCCATTCGTGTGCTCCTCGTCGACGACCACGAGGTCGTCCGCCGAGGCCTGCGGGACCTGTTGGACTCCGAGGACGACATCGAGGTCGTGGCCGAGGCCGGCAGCGCGGGCGAGGCCCTGGCCAGGGCCCGCCTGGTGGCCCCCCAGGTCGCCGTCGTCGACGTGCGCCTCCCCGACGGCGACGGCGTGTCACTGTGCCGCGAACTCCGTCAGCTCGACCGCCCACCTCGCTGCCTGGTGCTCACCGCCTTCGACGACGAACAGGCGATGGTGGGCGCGATCATCGCCGGTGCCTCCGGCTACCTGCTGAAACAGGTACGAGGCCAGGATCTGGTCACCGCCGTGCGGGAGGTGGCGTCGGGCCGGTCCCTGCTGGACTCCGTCACCACCGAGCGGGTGCTGGAACGCATCCGCCGCGAGCAGACCCCGGAGGAACTGGCCGCGCTGACCGAACAGGAACGCCGGGTGCTCGACCTGATCGGGGAGGGCCTGACCAACCGGCAGATCGCCCAGCGCCTCTTCCTGGCCGAGAAGACGGTGAAGAACTACGTGACCTCGGTGTTGGCGAAGTTGGGGATGCAGCGGAGGACGCAGGCCGCCGCCTGGATCGCCCGTCGCGGCCGGCGCCCCTGAGGGGAGCGCCTCCGGTCGGGCTGGACTCCCCGGGTTGGGCCTGGTGCCGCCGGGGCGGAACGCCGTCAGCGGACACTCGCCCGCCCTTGGCGGCGCGGTCATCCTCGGGCGGGTCGCCCGGAGGGGCGGCGGCCCGCCCCGCTCAGGCGGGCGACTCCGCCCAGGGCGGGCCGGACAGGAACAGCTCGACGACCCGGTCGAGCTCCGCGCGGGTGGCTCCGTGCGTGGCCTGCACGGCGAGCCCGTGGGACGTGGTCATGACGTGCCGGGCGAGGTCGGCCGCGTCCAGGTCCCCGGGGAGGTCCCCCTCGTCCCGCGCCCGCTGGAGCCGTCGCCGCAACTCCAGTTCTCCGGAGCGGCGCCAGGAGGCGAGTTCGTCGCGCGGACGCCCTCCCTGTTCTCCCGTGGCGAGTGCCGCCTGGACGAACAGGCATCCGCCGTGGTCCCTGGCTGTCACGACCTCGACGGTGCCCCTGAGCAGTCGTTCGACCACGGCTCGCGCCGTGGGTGCCAGCAGTGCCGCCCGCAGGTGACCACCAGGCCCCTCGGCGTAGCGGAGCACCACGGCCCGGAACAGCTCCTCCTTGTTCCCGTAGGCCGAGTAGAGGCTGGGCCGGTTGATCCCCATCGCCTCGGTGAGGTCGGACAGCGCGGTGCCCTCATAACCCTGCCGCCAGAAGACCTCCAGCGCGCGGTCCAGGCGTTCGTCGACGTCGAACCCGCGCGGTCGCCCCACCGCCATGCGCACCCCCTACTTCTGTACCGATCGTTAGGGTACAGTCCCCGTTCTGTACCTATCAGTACAGAAGTGTGGGCGCCCGCCCACACCCCTGGGGACGGAGGGCACATGTCGGAAGAACTGGCTGGACGGGTCGCGCTGGTGACGGGCGGTTCGCGGGGGATCGGGGCCGCCGTCGCGGCGGCGCTGGCCGCCGAGGGCGCGGACGTGGCCATCAGCTACGGCACGTCGGAAGCGCTGGCGGACGAGGTCGTGCGCGAGCTGCGGAACCGGGGAGTACGGGCCGCCGCGTACCGGGCCGACCAGGCCGACCCGGATCAGGTCGGCGAACTGGTCCGCGCGGTGGCCCGGGACTTCGGACGGCTGGACGTGCTCGTCAACAACGCCGGAGTGTCGGTGCGGGGTCCCCTGGACGACACGGGATCCGCCGCCGCCTTCGACCGCCAGTTCGGGATCAACGTCGGCGGTGTGGTCGCGGCCATCCGCGCGGCGGCCCCGATCCTCGGCGAAGGTGGCCGGATCATCACCATCGGATCCACGCTCGGGAGCCGCGCCTCCCTCTCCGGAGGGGCCGACTACTCGGCGACCAAGGCGGCCGTCGTCGGCTACAGCAGGGGCGCCGCCCGCGACCTCGCCCCGCGCGGGATCACGGTCAACGTGGTCGAGCCCGGCTCGGTCGACACCGACATGAACCCGGCCGGCGGACCGTCCGCACCCGCCCAACTGGCGATGAACCCGATGGGGCGGTACGGCAGGCCGGAGGAGATCGCCGCCGGCGTCGTCTTCCTCGCCAGCCCCCGCGCCTCCTTCGTCAACGGGGCGGTGCTGCCCATCGACGGGGGCGTCCTGGCCTGAGGCCCGGTTCCCGTCGCCTCACACCACGGGCCGGGACCGCCGGGCGAGCACCCCGACGGGCCCGGCACCGGGGAGGATCAACGCCAGTAGTCGTTGGCGGCGGCGATGGTCGCGAACTCCGTCGCCACGACCTGCGCCGCCTCGATGAGGCTGTCGGGGTCGGTGGCGTAGTGGGGCCGGCCGCCGCGGAGGATCTCGTGGTCGGGTTGGATGTGCTGGACGGAGTGCCTGGCCAGTTGGAGCGCCAGCTCACGGCCGTGCTCGGGTGTCGGGACGATGAGCGTGTTCCCGGGGATGGTGGTCCTGCCCTGCTTCGGGACGACATGGGTCATGAGGCGATCGTCGTGGCAGCCGGCCCCCACCGCGAGTCGACCTCACCCCGGTTCAGTACAGCGGTACCTCCCAGGTCACCGTCGTCCCGGTGTCCGGGGAGGACTCCACCCGGCACTGGCCACCGGCCGCCGCCGCCCGCTCCTCCAGGTGGAGGAGCCCCCGCCGGGTGACACCCCGGGGGATACCGCAGCCGTCGTCGGCGACCCGCAGCCGCAGGCCCCCCGGGTAGCGGTGCAGCTCGACGGCCAACGACCGGGCTCCCGAGTGGCGCACCACGTTGGACAGCGCCTCCCGCAGCGCGGCCCGCGCGTGGTCGGCGACCACCACGGGCACGTCGTCACACCCACCGACCAGGTCCAGGGTCGGGGTGAGGTCGAGCAGGCCGGCCGCCGTGGCCACCTCGGCCCGCACCGAATCGGGCAGGTCGACGGCGGCCCCCTGGTCGGCCGGGTCGGTGGACCGCAGCTCGCGGACGGTGTCCCTGATCTCGCCGATCGTGCCGTCCAACTGCTCGACAATGTCGGCCAACCGGGCCTCGTCCGCCGGTTCCAGCCGGCCGGCGAGCCGACGGCCGAGCAGGTCGAGCCGCACCCCGGCGGCGTACAGCCGTTGCACGACGACGTCGTGCAGGTCGCGGGCGATCCGCTCCCGCTCCTGGTAGACCGCCACCCGTTGCCGGGCGGTGGAACCCTCGGCGAGCACGATGGCCAACCCCGCCTGGGCCGCGAAGGCCGCCAGCACCTCGACCGTCGTCGGCGCGAACGACCTCGCCCCCCGCCACCGGTAGACCGCCAACGCCCCCAACCGGCGCTCCCGGGTCCCGAAGGGCGCGACGGCGAACGGGCCGTACCCGCGCAGCTGCGGCGGCACGAACGGGGAGGTGCTCGGATCGGCGGTCACGTCGTCGACGACCATCGGCACCCCTCGACGGGCGACCCGGGAGGCCACCGAGCGGGGGGAGAGCACCGCGCCCATCGGGTCCCGCACCCGCCCGGCGGAGTTCCGGTCGGCGTGCGCGGCCTCGACCGTCAGGCTCCCGTCCTCGGCGCGCACCATCACCAGGCACAGGTCGGCCTCGGTGAGGGCGGCGGCCCTCCGCGCGACCAGCGGCAACACCGCTTCGGGCTCGTCGTGGGACATGGCGGCCGTGGTGATCTCAGTCGCCGCGGCCAGGGTGTCCCTGGCGAGAGTGGAGTCCATCATGGCAGCGGCCACGCTACTCGCCCCCCGTGTTCTGCCGGGGAATGCTGACGCGGTCACCGCTGGCCGCCCCCTCGGTGCGCGCCCGATCCGAACCGGCCAGCACCAGGAGGTCGAGGTCCTGGTACTCGCGAACCGCGCCTGAGCGCACCTCCACGACGAGGTCGGCGTCCAGCACCTCCTCCGGTCGGTGCGTGACGTGCACCACGGTCCGCCCGGCGAACTCGGCGCGCAGCCTGGCCAGCACCTCGCGGGAGGTGGTGGCGTCGAGGTGGGCGGTCGGCTCGTCCAACAGCACCAGCCCCGAGTCGGGGGCGGCGAGGACCGCCCTGGCGATCCCCAACCGGGCGGCCTCACCCCCGGACACGCTGAGTCCGCCGCTGCCGAGCACCGCGTCCAACCGGTCACCCCAGTCGGGGAGACCGGCGACCGCCAGCGCGCGCCGCAGCTCGGCGTCCCCGGCCCCGGGCCGCGCGACGCGGAGGTTCTCCCGCACGGAGGTGGAAACCAGGGCGGGGTCCTGCGGGCACCACGCCACCCGGTCGGGCAGCCTGGCGACGCCGGTGCGCGGCGGCACGAATCCCAGCAGGAGCGCCAGCAGGGTGGACTTCCCCGCCCCGGACGGTCCGAGCACGGCCACGTGCGCTCCGGCGGGCACCCGCAACGTCACCTCCCGCAGCACCGGCTGGCGGTGTCCGGGCCACCCCGCGTCCACGTCACGCAGCACCACCTCGCCGTCCGGGGACGGCAGGGTCGTCGCTCCCCCGGGTTCGACGGCACCGTCGTCCTCGGCCTCACCCCACACCTCGTCGAGGCGACGCTGGGCGTCGCGCAGCGCGCCCGCCTGGGTCACCGCGGGTGGGACGGTGGCCACGACCTCGGCGACCGCCAGGGTGGACAGCACCAACACGGCGACCAGCACCGGGTTCAACGCCCCGGCGGCCACGGCCGACGCACCCAGCCACAGGTTCGCCAGCGCGGCGGCGCCGACGACGGCGGTGAGGACGGCGGACCCGGCACCGGCGCCGAGCGCGGCCCGAGCGGCCTGCCGGCCGAGCTCGCGGTCATCCTCGGCCAACGCGGCGCGACGTCGCCCGGCCGCGCCAACGGCGACCAGGTCCGCGGCGGAGTCCAGCAGGTCGAGGACGCCGACCGCGACGCGACGCCGACCAGCCGCGACCCGCCGCTCGGCCCGGCGCTGCACGGCCAGGGCGGCCAGGGACCCCCCGCCGAGCGCGAGCACCAGCGCCACCGCCGTCACCGCGCCGGCGGACGGCAGGATCAGGGAGTGGGCCAGCACCACCATCGCCCCGACCAGCAGTGCCGCCGCCGGCGGCAGCAGGACCCTGGGGACCAGGTCCCGGACCTGGTCGACGTCACCGACCAACCGGGCCGCCGTGTCGGAGTCGCGACGGCGCGGGACCCGGGCCGGACCGAGCCGGACCAGGGCGTTCCACAGCCGGACCCGCAGCCGGCCGGACAGCCGGAACGCCGCGTCGTGGGAGACGAGCCGCTCCAGGTAGCGCAGCAACGCCTTGGACAGCGCGAAGGTGCGCACCGACACCGCCGCGACGGTGAGGGTGAGCACCGGTGGTTGCCCGGCGGCGGTGGCGATCAGCCAGGCCGCGGTGCCGGTGAGCGCCACCCCCGCGGCCAGGGCGAACGCCCCGAGGACGACGCCGAGGGCCGTCCGCCGGTCCACCAGGTCGCGAAGCCGGCTGGCGGCGGGACCAGCCACCGGCTCCCCGCCCCCTCCTGGCGCGGTCGTCGCCTCGCCGGACGAGGGCGGGGGCGACGCCTCGGCGGCGGTGGGGCGGTGCGTCGCCAGCACCACGACCGCCCCCCGATCGGCCGCGTCCTCCACGGCGGCCATCACCCGCGCGGCGGTGACGCGGTCCAGGTTCGCGGTCGGTTCGTCGAGCAGCAGCACGCTGGCCCCGTGCCGCACCCGCAGCAGTGCCCGGGCGACCGCGACCCGTTGGCGCTCGCCGACCGACAGGGTGCGGACCGACCGGCCGAGCAGCCGGGCGGCGCCGACGGAGGCCGCTACCTCCCCCAGCTCGGCGTCGGTGGCCGTCGCCCCGGGCCGGTCGCTCAGCGCCAACCGCAACTCCTCGCTGACCGTCTCCGCGGTGAACCGGGGGTGCTGGGGGACCCAGGCCAGCGCCGACCGCCACCGGTCCGGCTCCCACCGCGTGACGTCCCGACCGTCGGCGAGGACCTGGCCCTCGTCCGGCCGGACGAAACCCATCAGGACCGAGAAGGTGGTGCTCTTCCCGCTGCCGCTGGGACCGATTCCCCGGTCGCCGGCGCGGTCCGGCGCCAGGACCCGTCCGGGGGTGAGCCGCTGGTGGGGGTCGTTCGCCGCCACCGCGCCCCGGACCCCGACCACCCGCCCCCGGTCCGAGCTCGGTCCTGGTGGCGCGTCGAGCCGGAGGATCTGACCGGCGGAGACGGTGAAGGACAGGCCGTCCGGCGCGAACCGGTCCCGGCGGGCGACCCGCAGCCCGGACACCCGCAGTTCCGCCACCCGAGGTGGCGGCGCCTCGGAGGAACCGTCCGATACCGCCGCGGCCGTACCGCCGACGAGCACCTCGTGCACCCGCCGCACGGCCTCCACCCCGTCCTCGCTGGCGTGGTAGGCGGCTCCCGCCGCCCGCAGCGGCCGGTAGCACTCGGGCACGAGCAGGAGCACGACCAGCGCCGTGACCAGCTCCACCGACCCGGAGACCAGCCGGAGGCCGATGTTGACCGCGACCAGCGCCACCGACAGGCTGGCCAGCAGCTCCAGGGCCAGCGCCGACAGGAACGCCACCCGCAGCGTGCCCATGCTCGCCTTCCGATGGCTCTCGTTGACCCGTCGCACCGCCTCGGCCTGTTGACCGGCCCGCCGGAACGCGGTGAGCACCCCGAGGGACCGGACGAGTTCGAGCAGGTGCCCGGACAACCGGGCGGTGGCGTCGGCCGCCCGGCGGGAGCGGTGCTCGGTGTAGCGCCCGATGAGCGCCGCGAACAGCGGGATCAGCGGCACGGTCACCAACACCAGCGCGGCCGACGGCGGGTCGGTGAGCAGGATCCACCCGCCGACGAGCGGCGGCACCGCCGCCGCCGTCACCAGTGCGGGCAGGTAGGCGCGGAAGTACGGGTCGAGAGCGTCCAGCCCGGTCGTCGCCAGACTGCTGAGCCGGCCCACCCCGCCCGCGACGGCGTCGTCCCCACCGCCCCGGTGGATCCACTCCGGGCCACGGCCGAGGGCCGAGTCGAGCAGCGCGGACCGCAGCTCCCGTTTGACCCCTCCGGCCGCGCGGGCCGAGGTCGACTCCAGCGCCCACGCGACCACTGACCGGCCCAGGACCGCCGCCGCCGCCCACCCCAGGGGCGCGAGGACGTCCCCGGCGGGTACCCGGTCCACCACGACCCCGGTGAGCGCGGTGGCAAGACCGACCGCCTGCGCGACGAGCAGCACGGCGTCGGCGACCGCGAGCAGGCCGATGACGACCAGCGATCGGCGGGCCGAGGTCGACAGGGCCGGCAGCGGTCCGAGCGGGCCTCGGAACCGTCGAGCGGAGATTCCCACCCCTGCACTCTCCGGGCGGGTCCGGTCGGTGTCCAGAGCCATCCCGTCCGTCACCTCCTCCGCGTCCGCCATGCGGACGTACCGCCGAGCCACCGGCCCGCCCCGCACCGTCGCCCTCCCCGCACCGGGTCGTGGAGCCTCACGGGACCCGCACCGGTGGGATGTTCGCCGTGCTGATCCGCCGCCGGAACACCCAGTACGTCCAGCCCTGGTAGACCAGCACCGCTGGGGTGCCGAAAGCGGCGACCCAGGTGATGACGGTCAGCGTGTAGGGGCTGGATGCCGCGCCGGCCACCGTCAGGGAGAACGCCTCGTCCACCGTGGAGGGCAGCACGTTGGGGTAGAGCGAACCGAAGAGCACCACCACGACCCCGGTGATCAGCACCGCCAGCGAGGCGAAGGCCCGCCCCTCCCGGTTGAGCCGCATCCACACCAGGGCGAGAACCCCGGCCGCCGCCGCCAGGCCCGCCACGACCGCGGTCCACAGGGTGCCCTGGCGGAGTTGGACGAGCACGAGCAGCGCGAGGACCGGGGCGAGCAGCAGCGGACCGAACCGCCGCACCACCCCGTGCGCCCGGTGCCGGACGGTCCCGTCGGTCTTGAGCGCGACGAACACCGCGCCGTGCAGCAGGCTGAACGCGGTCAACGCCACCGCGCCGAGGATGGTGTCCAACCGCAGCAGGTCCATCACCCCACCGCGCAGGTCACCGTTGGAATCGATCGGCAGCCCGGTCGCGGTGCCGGTGATCACCAGGCCCCACCCCAGCGGCGGGATCCACGACCCGATCTGGATGACCCGGTCCCAGTTCCGCCGCCAGCGGTGGCTGTCGACCTTGCCCCGGTACTCGAAGGCCACCCCCCGCCCGATCAACGCCAGCAGGATGAACAGGATCGGCAGGTAGGCCCCGGACAGCAGCGCCGCGTACCACTCGGGGAAGGCCGCGAAGGTCGCGCCGACCGCGACGATCACCCAGACCTCGTTGCCGTCCCACACCGGGCCGATGGTGTTCACCATCACCCGGCGCTCGGTGTCGTCCCTGGTCATGGGGCCGAGCAGCATGCCGACGCCGAAGTCGAAGCCCTCCAGGAAGAAGTAGCCGAGCCACAGCACGGCGATCACGCAGAACCAGAAGGTGGGCAGGTCCACGACGGTCTCCTTCTCAACCGGTGGCAGGCTGGGGGCGGCCGGTCCGGGCGCCGGGCGGGTCAGCGGGCGGACGGCCCGCCCGGGGCTCAGTAGGCGAAGGCGAGCACGTCACCGCCGCCTCCCCCGCGTCCGTCACTCCCACCCGGGCCGTCACCCGACTTCCCCTCCTCGTCGGGCTCCTCCCAGGGCGGTCGCATCACCCCGGACACGCCCGCGCGGGCGTAACGGGCGAGGAGGAACACCTCGACCACGGCGAGCACCGCGTAGACGGCGGTGAGCGCGACCAGCGAGAACACGGCCGAGCCCAGCGACACCCCTGGGGACACCGCCTGCGCCGTGTACATCCACACCCCGTCCACGCCGGTCGGGTTGGGCACCACCACGAAGGGTTGGCGGCCCATCTCGGTGAAGATCCAGCCGAAGGTGTTGGCCAGGAACGGGGCCGCGATGCCGGCGAGCGCCAACGGGGCGAACCACCGCGACCGGGGCACCCGGCCCTTCCTCGTCACCCACAACGCGAACGCGCAGGCCCCGGCGGCGACCACCCCGAAGCCGATCATGAGCCGGAAACCCCAGTAGGTGATGGGCAGGGAGGGCACGTAGTCGATGGGTTGGCCGGCCATCTCGCCCAGCCTCGGGTCGTCGGGGTAGTTCGTCCCGTACCGCTCGGTGTACTCGTCGACGAGTTGCTCGACGCCCCGGACCTCGGTGGAGAAGTCGCTGTGCGCCAACATCGAGAGCAGCCCGGGGACGGTGATGCTCTTGACGCTCTCGCAGTCCGGCCGGCTCACGTCCCCGACCGCGAACACCGAGAAACCGGCCGGGGCCTCGGTGTGGCAGAGCGCCTCCGCCGCCGCCATCTTCATGGGCTGCTGCTCGAACATCAGCTTCGCCTGGAGGTCACCGGTGATCGCGACGGCGGCGAAGGACACCACCCCGACCCAGCCGCCCAACCGGAGCGAGCGGTGCCAGACCCGGCGGTCGGGGTCGTCCTTGGGGGTGTCGCGGTGCCGCCGGGCCAGGTGCCAGGCGGCGATACCGACCAGGAAGGACCCGGCGACGGCGAACGACCCGGCGATGGTGTGTGGGAAGGCGGCCAACACGGTGGAGTTGGTCAGCAGCTCCCACACCGAGGTGAGACGAGGCCGACCGTCCTCGTCGAGGGCGACACCGACGGGGTGCTGCATCCACGAGTTCGCCGAGAGGATGAAGTAGGCGGAGAGCACGGTCGCCAGGGACGCGGCCCAGATGCAGGCCAGGTGCACCCGCTTCGGCAGCCGGCCCCACCCGAAGATCCACAACCCGAGGAAGGTCGACTCGACGAAGAAGGCGACCAGGCCCTCCATCGCCAGCGGCGCGCCGAACACGTCCCCGACGAACCGGGAGTACTCGCTCCAGTTCATGCCGAACTGGAATTCCTGCACGATGCCGGTCACCACGCCCATCGCGAAGTTGATGAGCATCAACTTGCCCCAGAACTTGGTCATCGCCAGGTACTCGGGCTTGCCCGTGCGGTGCCAGGCGGTCTGCATCACCGCGACCAGGACCGACAAACCGATGGTCAGCGGCACCATCAGGAAGTGGTAGACGGTGGTGATGCCGAACTGCCACCGCGCCACGTCGAGGATCTCCACGACCCGCTCCTCTCGCCCTCAAGCGAGGACGCTAGGGGCGGCGGAGGCCGGGAAGCGGACGGTCAGGGTCCCGTTCTCCCGGGACGTTGGTCCTGAATTCGGGCCCGCTGACCTGCGGTCATGACCCCCGTCACTCCACCTGCCGGCAGCAGGGCCCAGAACCGCCACCCCACCCGGCGCTGCCGCGTGGGGGAGCAACCACCAGCCACGCCCGCCGGGCTCGTCGCGGTGGCCAGCCGGGCCCTGGTCGGTGCGGCGAGCCGACGCGGCGGGGCGTGCCGACGGCCACCGGGACGCGGGATGCGCGCCCGCCAGCCCGAGCCGACGAGGGACGTCGACTCGGGCACGGACACGCGAGATCGTCGAACCTCACCGGCCGCCTTCGTGGCCCTGGCCGACGCCGTCAAGGCCGACCGCCCGCGCGAGAGCCCCACCAGCCACCCGACCCCAGGCGGAGCCGGGGCTGTTCCCAATCCGCCCGGCCAGCGGGAGCCGGGCGGACCACACCACCGGCACCCCGTGGCAGCGGACGGAACATCGCCCCCTCCGCCCCCGTCGTGCCGCCGGGACCTGACCGGGGGACCCGGTCGCGAGGCCCGGGGTCAGCAGCCCGCGACGGAGATCAGGTCCGACACCGTGACCTTCACCCCGTGGCCGATCCCCGAGTCGTCCGCCCACAGGTCCTCGGGCAGGGCGGGGACTCCGGCGGCCTGGGCGGCTCCGGTGATGCCGTAGGCGGTTCCCTCGACCACCACGACCGCGCCGCCGCCCTCGCAGCCCACCTCGGCGGTGTCGACCGTCAGCGGCCACGTCAGCCCGTCGGCGTCGAACGCCTCCCGCGAGACCTGCCGGAAACCTGTCGTCCGGTCCGGTTCCCGCTCGACCACCCCGCCGCACCCCACGGCGGCCAGGGCGACGGCGAGGACCGCTCCCGCTCTCGTTCCCACGACCGTGGGTCGTCGGCGGGGCGCTCGGGGTTACCAGCCCGGTCCCCTGCCCCGCCGGGGCGGTTCCTCTCGGCTGGCGGGAGGCGGCCGGGCCGCCGGAGACATCGCCGTCGGCAGCCGTCGCGGGCCGAGCCCTCCACCGTCCTCGATCAGCCCACGGCCCTCGCGACCAGCGCGGCGATGGTCTCCGCCGCCCGGTCACCCAGCTCGGACACCGCGTACGAGGTCGGCCACAGGCCGCCGTCGTCGTCGAGGCGTGCCTCGGGGGTGAACCCGAACGTCGAGTAGCGCTCCTTGTCGGCGGCGCCGCTGCGGAAGAAGCAGACCACCTTCCCCTTCCTCGCGTAGGCGGGCTGCCCGTACCACAGTTTCGGGGCCAGATCGGGGGCGTGGCTGGTGACGATCGCGTGCACGCGCTCCGCCGACGAACGGTCCGGTTCGGGCATCTCCCCGATCTTCGCCAGCACGTCGGCCTCGTCCGCGGCCGCCTTTCCTCCTCGGCCGCGCCCCGCCTCCTTCCGCAGTTCCTGGGCGCGTTCCCTCATGGCGGCGCGTTCCTGTTCGGAGAAACCGCCGGAGTTCGACCCGGCCTCCCCGTGCGACGTGGAACTCATCGCTGG
The DNA here is from genome assembly GCF_000429185.2 of Actinoalloteichus caeruleus DSM 43889. Classification (GTDB taxonomy): domain Bacteria; phylum Actinomycetota; class Actinomycetes; order Mycobacteriales; family Pseudonocardiaceae; genus Actinoalloteichus_B; species Actinoalloteichus_B caeruleus. The sequence continues at coordinate 3,970,588 of NZ_AUBJ02000001.1, forward strand.
TCCTTTCCTGGCGGGGGTTCATCAGAGCTGGACGCGACGGTAGCCGCCCCCGATTCCGCCGGCTTCTCGAATCCTGACCGGATCGGCGGCCGCCGGGCGCACGACCCGGCACCAAGGGAGGCGGCGCTCCCCGGTGGGGCCGGGGATGGTGACCGCCAGGACACCCGCTCGCGCCACGACGTGGGGCGGCTGTTGGGAACGCCAGCGCCGTGACGTGGCACGATGCCCCCATGACTGCTGGGCGCACGGAGGCTCAACGGTTGCGGGACCTCGTGGCGCTCCGCCGGGTCCGCGACCGGATGGACCGCGAGTACGCCAAGCCGTTGAACGTCGAGGAACTGGCCAGGGGAGTTCATGTCTCCGCCGGGCACCTGAGCAGGGAGTTCCGACGCGTGTACGGGGAGTCGCCCTATTCGTACCTGATGACGAGGCGCATCGAGCGGGCGATGACCCTGTTGCGCCGAGGGGACCTCAGTGTCACCGAGGTGTGTTTCGAGGTCGGTTTCTCGTCGCTGGGAACGTTCAGCACGAGGTTCGCGGAACTGGTCGGAGTACCACCGAGCACCTATCGGCGGGATCATTCCCAGGCCGCGGCCGGGATTCCACCCTGCCTCGCGAAACAGGTGACCAGACCGGTCAGGAATCAAGAAGCACGACCCCGGTAGGCACTCCTAGCGTTCCGGGCATGAACGTCACCGTCCACCACGCCTTCCTCCCGCACACCGACCCCGAGGCCGCGCTGCGGTTCTACCGGGACGCGCTGGGCTTCGAGGTCCTCGACGACGTCGGGTACGAGGAGATGCGCTGGATCACCGTCGGCCCGCGCGGGCGGCCCGGGACGTCGATCGTGTTGCACCCGCCGACCGCCGACCCGGGCATCTCCGAGGACGAGCGCCGCACCATCGCCGAACTGATGGCGAAGGGAAGTTTCGCGGCCATCACGCTGGCCACCGACGACCTGGACGGTCTCTTCGAACGCCTCGAAGCCGCGGGCGCGGACATCGTGCAGGAACCGGCGGACCAGGACTACGGGGTCCGCGACTGCGCCTTCCGTGACCCGGCTGGGAACCTCGTCCGCGTCAACCAGACGGCCTGAGCGCCGCCCGCCCCGTCCCGACCACCGCACCCGGACGAAGGACCACCCCCGTGCGGCTCACCCTTGACCGCATCACCCTCGGCGTCCCCCGGGTCGCCGAGGCGACCGACTTCTACGCCTCGGCGTACCCGCTCGCGACCACCGGCGGGGAGCCCTCCACGTCGCTCCACCTGGCCGGCTCCGGGCGGATCGACCTCCGGGGGGTCGAGGAGCTCGCCGCGGAGGTCGACGCGAATCCGGCGAGCTCGGGTTTCCGGGGTCTCGTCCTCTCGGCCATCGTCAACCAGCCCAGTGAGGTCGAGGCCCTCCTCGACAACGCCACCTCCCGAGGTGCGACCGTGGTCAGGCCACCGAGGAAGCGGCTGTTCGGCGAGTTCGCCGCCGCCTACCGGGCGCCCGATGGCGCGGTCTGGAAACTGGCGGCGGTCAACAAGAGGAACACCGCTCCCGCCGTCGCCCCGGCCAGCCTCGTGGAGACCGCCGTCTACCTCGGCGTTGGCAGCCCGAAGGCGTCCGCGACGTTCTACGCGGCGCTGGGGATGCGGGTGGACCGGGACTACGGTGACAAGTTCGTCGACTTCACCGTGACCGCCGGCGCATTCCGGCTCGGCCTGCTCCCGCGCGGGGCGCTCGCGGGGGATGTCGGCGTGGACGGGCGGGGCGACGGGTTCTCCGCCACCGTCCTCACCCACACCGCCGCGTCCCGTGTCGAGCTCGACGCCCTCCTCGGGGTGGCGCGAACCGCCGGAGCGCGGATCGTCACCCCGGCGACCCAGGTCGACGGGGATGGCCACGTCGCGCACGTCGCGGACCCCGACGGGCATCACTGGCGGTTCACGGCTCCGGCGTGACGAGGAGCCGGCGCGACCCGGCGGCAGGGGCACCGGCGGTCAGGCGACCGTCACCCCCGTCACCTGGTCCAACACCCGCAACAGGTCCGCCGACACCCGCACCCCCTCTGACAACACCAGGGTGTCGGCGGTACCGCCGTCTCCTCCCACGAGCACGACCGGTGTCATTCCCTCGTGCCCGTCCAGCGCCTCCCCCACCGCGGCGAGCGAGTCGAACCCGTCGATCCGGAGCACCAGGGGACACGCGCCGGCCACCTCGTGGACCCGAACCCGCCGCGCGCCCAGGACCTGCCCGGCCCGGCCGGAGAACTCGGAGACGGGGATGGGGAACAGTGGTGAGCGGTCCACGAATCCGAACACCTCGGCGTAGGAACCGACGCGTTCCGCGACGTCCAAGGTCGTGTCGGCGGCTCCGGGAACCTCCCGGTCCCAGTACTCCCGCATCTCGGCCGCCGACTTCAGGTGGTAACCGGCCCCCTCGAACCGGAACCTCCTGGGGTCCGACAAGGTACTGCCGGTCTGCACGCAGAGCAGGGCGGAATGGGCCTGGGCCTGGTCCGGGGTGACGTAGTGGCTGTCGTTCGTGGCCACGACCGCGAGACCGAGATCCCGGGAGATCGTGAGCAGACCCTCCCGCACGTCGCGTTCCACCCGCACGCCGTGGTCCATCAGCTCGACGAGGTAGTTCTCCTTGCCGAGGATGTCGCGGTACTCGCTGGCAGCCCGCAACGCCTCCCGGTACTGACCGAGGCGCAGCCGGGTCGGCACCTCGCCCCCGGGGCACCCGGTGGTGGCGATGAGTCCGCTCGCGAACCTGGAGAGGAGCTCCCGGTCCATCCTCGGCTTCTTGTACTGCCCTTCGATCGAGGCGAGGGACGACAACCGGAAGAGATTGCGGAGCCCGGTCGCGTCGGCGGCGAGCAACGTCATGTGGGTGAAGGCGCCGCGGCCCGACACGTCACCGCCCTCGTCCCCGCTGCCAGCTCCGCCCCAGAACACCGGCTTCCGGTGGAACCGGCTCCCCGGAGCGACATAGGCCTCGATCCCGAGGATCGGCTTCACGTCGGGGTATCCGCTGGCCTGTTCCCAGAACTCGGCGGCGCCGAACATGTTCCCGTGGTCGGTCATGGCGACGGCGGGCATGCCGAGTCGGCTCGCCTCGGCGAACAGCGGCCCCACCTTGGCCGCGCCGTCCAACATGGAGTATTCGGTGTGCACGTGGAGGTGGACGAAGGGATCGGACACTGTTCGGCCTCCCAGGCAGCTGCGAGCACGAGCTTGAACACCTGGAGTGACAGTACGATCACACAGAGACATTTCCGTTGCCCTGGCCGGCGCCAGGCGGGCGTGCCGAACGCCCGGGTCGGTTGGCTGGGCCCCTGCCGCGGCCAGGCCGGGCCCTGATCCCGACGCTCGGGCATCCGTTACCCGTGCCGGTTCGGGCAGCGCGCACGGCCACCGGTTCCCGTTCCGCCGGCCGGGTACCGCCTCGCTCAGGTCAACGCGGCCGAGACCGCCTCGGCGGCGGTGACGGTGAGCGGGCCCACCGTGGCCTCGTCCACCGGGCGCAGCGCCACCACCCCGACGCTCGCCCGGAGTCCGGTCACCCCGCGCACCGGGGCGGCGACGCCGTAGGCGCCCTCCTGGATCTCCCCGCTGGAGAACACCCAGTGCCGGTCGGCGGACAGGTCGATGGCCCGCCCGGCCGCGCCCTGCCGTGCCGGGTGCCGGTAGCCCACCCGGTAGGAGACGTGGAAGACGGTCCAGGTGGGTTCGACGACCGCCACGACCTGGGCCTCCTCGCCGTCGGCCACCGTGATGTGCGCGGTCGCTCCGGTCCGTTCGGCCAGTTCCCGCAGCGCGGGCAGCGCGGCCAGCCGCACCTGGGGCAGCACGTTGCCCGCCAGGGTGAGCAGGCCGAGACCGAGCCGAACCCTTGACCCCTCCCGACGGACCAGGCCCCGCGCCTGGAGCGGCCCCAGCAGCCGGTACACGGCGGCTCGACTGACCCGGATGGCGGCCGCGAGTTCGCTGATGGTCGGGGCGTCGGACTGCGCCTCGGCGACCGCCTGCAACAACGCCAACCCCCGTTCGAGGGTGAGGGAGCGTTCGCGCGGGAGCCCGGGGAGCTCGACCTCGGCGACCGGTTCCTCGGCTACCGGGCCGCGCGTCGTCACCGGGCTCGTGGCGGTCGCCGGTTGTCGGGTGGTGGGGACGGACATGTCAGCGTCCGGGACCGCGTACGGCGGTCGGCTCGACGTCGGCGGGCAGTACCCGGCCCGTGACCTCGGCCAGCCCGACGACCGAGCCGTCCGGTCCCGGTGCGGTGGCCGTGATCTCGACGGTGTCCCCGTCGAGCAGGAAGGCACGGGTGGTGCCGTCGTCGAGGGTCACCGGTTCCCGGCCTCCCCAGCTCAGTTCGAGGAAGGAACCGCGTTCCGCCCGGTCCGGGCCGGACACCGTCCCGGAGGCGAAGAGGTCGCCGGGACGGACCGTCGCCCCGTTCACCGTGAGGTGCGCCAGCTGCTGCGCCGGCGACCAGGCCATCTCGGCGAACGGTGGTCGGCTCACCACGGTGCCGTTCCAGCGGACCTCGAGCCTCAGGTCCAAGCCCCAGGGCTCGTCCTCCGACAGGTAGTCCAGCAGGGGGTTCGGCGCCGGGGGTGTGGGCACCCGCGCCGCCTCCAACGCGGCCAGCGGGGTGATCCAGTGGGCGAGGGAGGTGGCGAACGACTTGCCCAGGAAGGGGCCCAACGGCTGGTACTCCCACGCCTGGATGTCCCGGGCCGACCAGTCGTTGACCAGCGCGACCCCCAGGACGTGGTCGGCCAGCTCGGCGGTGCCCACCTCGCCCCGGACCGGTCCGCCGCAGACGAAACCCACCTCGGCCTCGATGTCCAGCCGCTCGCTCGGTCCGAACACCGGGCCCGTGGAGCCCTGCGGTCTCCGTTGCCCTCTCGGCCGGCGCACGGGGGTTCCGCTGGCGATGACCGTGCCGGCCCGCCCGTGGTACCCGACCGGCAGGTGCGTCCAGTTCGGGAGCAGCGGGTCGGAGTCCGGGCGGAAGATCCGACCGACGTTCTCCGCGTGGTGCCGCGAGGAGTAGAAGTCGACGTAGTCGGCGACCGCGAACGGCAGCACCGGCCGGACCTCCGCCAACGGCACGAGGTCGGCGCCGGGCGGCGCTGATCCGCGGTCGACGACCTCGCGCAGCCTCTCCCGCAGTTCCGCCCACGCCGGGCGCCCGGCCGCCAACAGCGGGTCCAGCGAGTCGGCGGCCAGTGGTCCGGACAGCCGTGGTCCGAGGTGGGTCGCCAGTGGGCGCAACGGCAGCGCGTGGTCGCCCACCCGCACGAGCGCACCCGTCGCGGTCTCCGCGCGCACCCGCCCCACCCCGTAGGGCAGGGTCTGCGGTCCGAACGGGTCGGCCGCGCTGAACGCGGGGTCGTCGATCCAGCTCACACGATCACCCTTCCGCAGGGAGGTGGTCGTACACCACCGAATTGACCGGGCGCGGCCGGCGTCCGGCATGGCGGGCACACCGACGCGACCCCCGCGCGTCGGTGCGGCGTCACCTGGTCACAGCAGGCCGAGTTCACGGAGATCGTCGAGCGGCTCGCTCAACGAGCAGGAGCCGTAGGAGGCGAACACGCCCCGCACGGCGCGGGCCGCCTCGTCGGAGAGCTCCTTGGCCTCCTCGGCGAGCGCGGTGGCGTCGTCGCTCGCCAACGCCTCCCGGACATCCCGACCTGACAGCGCCCTGGCGCAGGCGACCAGCAGGTTCAGGAACCCGTGGTGGGGGAAGTTGGTCTCCTCGTCCATGTAGCGCACCGCGTGGTGCATCCCCGCCGTCGCCTTGAAGGGGATGCCGGTGCTGCTGGCCACCGACAGGAAGTCGGCCACCTGGTCGACGGAGGGGAACGCCTCGGGGGTGAGGCCGCCGCACCGCAGCTTGGCCCACGAGCCGTGCTCGGCGACCCGCCGCACGCTGTCCAGCCAGCCGGCGCCGCCGCGGCGCGGTTCGATGACGCGGATGACGTCCTCCGGCACGAACTCGGACACGCGTTCGAGCCACACGTCGTCCACCTCGGACGGCGCGGGCATCTCCACCATGTTCAGCGACAGCAGTTCGGTGCGGGACTCCACGATGGATACGGCCTTGGGCACTCCCCCCAATCCGGTGTCGATGACCAGCGACAACGCCACCGGGCGCAGCGGCTTCGCCTTGATCAGTTCGGTGATGAGTTCCGGCAGCCGCGACGAGGGGCAGAGGAACAGCCCCATGACGCCGGCCGCGTTACCAGCCCGTCCCTCCAGATGGCCGCGAACCGCCTCGGCCATTCCGGTGTTGGCGGGCGGGAAGAGCGCGGCGTCGTCGACCAACCGCGCGAGCAGGGGAGGGATCCCCCGCGGACCGGGAGCATGAAGTTCAACGGCGCTTGACACGGCTGACACGCTAGTGCCGGAACGAACAATGAACAAAGGTGTCCGCATAACGAACACCGGGAGCCAGCATGCCCCACTACCGCAGTGTTGGTGAGTTACCCCCCAAACGGCACACCCAGTTCCGCTCACCGGACGGGAGCCTGTACGCGGAGGAGCTGATGGGGGTGGAGGGGTTCTCCTCGGACTCCGCCCTGCTCTACCACCGGGAACTCCCCACGGCGATCATCGACTCGCGGGAGCCGGACTGGGCCGGCCGCGCCTCCTCCGCCGAGGCCCACGACCGGTCCACCACCCCCAACCTCCCCCTGAAACCCCGGCATTTCCGCACCCCGGCGCTGAGCTGGCCGGCGGGCCCCGTGGACGCCGTCACGGGCCGGCGGCAGCTGTTCGCGAACCCCGACGTGTCCATCTCGTACGTGGAGGCGGACGCCGACAGCGGGCTGTACCGCAACGCCGTCGGCGACGAGCTGCTGTACGTGCGGTCGGGCTCCGCGACGGTGGAGACCGTGTACGGGGCGCTGGAGGTCGGCCCGGGCGACTACGTCGTGCTGCCGACCTCCTGCACCTACCGCGTCCTCCCCAGGGGTGTGTTGCGGCTCCTCGTCCTGGAGGCGACCGGCCACATCGGACCGCCGCGCCGGTACCTGTCGGCGCGGGGCCAGTTCCTCGAACACTCCCCCTACTGCGAACGGGACCTGCGCGCCCCCACCGCGCCGTTGCTGGTCGAGGGCGAGGACGTCGACGTCCTGGTCCGGCACCGCGCCGGCCTCTCCGTCCTCACCTACGCCCACCACCCGTTCGACGTGGTGGGGTGGGACGGCTGCCTGTACCCGTGGGCGCTGAACATCGCCGACTTCGAGCCGATCACCGGCCGTGTCCACCAGCCGCCGCCGGTGCACCAGACCTTCGAGGGCCCGAACTTCGTGGTGTGCTCGTTCGTGCCCCGCAAGGTCGACTACCACCCGCTCGCGGTGCCCGTGCCCTACAACCACGCCAATGTCGACTCGGACGAGCTGATGTTCTACGTGGGGGGCGACTACGAGGCCAGGAAGGGCTCGGGGATCGGGCTGGGTTCGCTGTCCCTGCACCCGGCCGGGTGCACGCACGGCCCTCAGCCCGGCGCCGTGGAGGCCTCCCTGGGCGCCGAACGGTTCGACGAGACCGCCGTCATGGTGGACACCTTCCGACCGCTGGAGCTGGGGGAGGCGGCCCTCGCCTGCGAGGACGACCGCTACGCCTGGTCCTGGGCCCGCCGGGGCCCGGAGTCCCGCGCGACGGGGTGAGCGGAACGCCGACCCGTCGGCCGCCGGGCACGACTACCCCGAACGCGGAAAACAGGTTAGGCTCACCTAACTCTTGGAGGTGAGTTGGTGGTGACGACGCCCGACCATCGCGTGACCGGCCCCGGCTCGGCCGAACGCGCGAGGAGCATCGCCGAGCGCGGAGGCCGGGCGGCCCTGATGCCGGACGAGACCAGCGCGGCCCGGGTCGAGCCGATCCTGCACCACACCGCACCGGACGGGGTGGTCACCCTCATGCTGCCGGACGAGCACCCGGTGGTGACCGGGCTGCGCGGCGGGGACGAGGGGGTCTCGGCCGCGGTGCTGGAACTGGCCGACCCGGCTCCGGTACCGCTCAGGGAGCCGGTGCGGGGGCTGTTGTGGTTCACCGGCCTGCTCACGGCGCTGGATCCGGGCGAGGCCCGTGACACGGGTCTGTGGATCGCCGAGCGCCGCCCGGACGCCCGGCTGTTGGACATCGGCCATGGCATGTCCCTCCTCCGGCTCACACCCGCGTCGATGGTCCTCGCCGACGCGGAGGGCACCTGCCCCGTGGGCCCGGAGGAGTTCGCGGGCGCCACTCCGGACCCGTTCTGCCGGCAGGAGCCGCACTGGCTGCGTCACCTGGAGAACGCGCACCGGGACGTGGTCGGCATGCTGGGCCGCCACGTTCCCGACCACCTGCGGGGCGGTCGGGTGCGGCCGTTGGGCATCGACCGGTTCGGTCTGCGGCTGAGGGTGGAGTCCGTGACCGGGGACCACGACGTCCGGTTGGCCTTCTCCCGCCCGGTCACCGAGGTGCGCGAGCTCTCGCTGGAGCTGCGCCGGCTCGTGGGCTGCCCGTTCGTGCGAGCGGTGACCACCGGGCCGTGAGCCAGCCGGCCACGCCGGCATCGGTTCCGGTGGGCACCCGTCCTGTCCGCCCGCCCACGCGGACAGCCACGACCCCACCTCGGGCCAGGTCGAGGCAGTGCTGCCCGACCGGGTAACCAGCCCGGTCGAAAGCCGCCGCCATCGGCCGGTTCGGCACGTCCGTGCCCGCCACCACCCGGTCGGCGCCCTCCGCGACGAGGAGGTGCGCGCACTCGGCCCGTCGGCCGGTCGCGGCCCGGGTCCCGAGTGCCCGGAGGCGCCTTCCGCCGCTCCTCGGCCGCTGTACGGTGCGGACGTGCCCTCCACGCCGCGGTCTTGGTTCCGCCCGGCCCGCCCAGCAGACCCCGAGGTGATCTCCGATCCGGGTCAGCGACGAGCGGTCGTCATCGAACTCCTCATCGTCTTCACCGCGACACTCGGACTGTCCGGGCTGCGCAGCCTGCTGTCCCTGCTGGACTCCCTGCTGCGGCCCGCACCGCTCTCGGAGCAGTCCGTCGCCATCAACGTCCCGCAGGCCACCATCGGGTTGCTCGACCTGGCCCGGCAGCTCACGAGCGTGCTTCAACTGCTGTCGTGGGGCGCGCTCGGCGTCTACCTGCTGTGGCGCGCGGGTGTCGCGCTGCGCCGGATCGGCCTGGACCGGGCCCAGGTCGGGCGTGACTTCGCCAGGGGAGCCGGGCTCGCCGCCATCATCGGCGTTCCGGGTCTCGCCTTCTACCTCGTCACCAGGGCGATCGGCATCAACCTGACCGTGCTGCCCAGCACGCTGGACGAGGCGTGGTGGCGCTCGGTGACCCTGGTGCTCTCCGCCGTCGGCAACTCCTGGGCCGAGGAGATCCTGGTCGTCGGGTACCTGATCACCAGGCTGCGGCAGCTCGGCTGGTCGGAGAACGCGTCACTCTGGTTCTCCGCCGTCCTCCGAGGCACCTACCACCTGTACCAGGGGTTCGGCGGTTTCCTCGGCAACATCGTGATGGGGCTCGTCTACGCCAGGTACTGGCAGCGCACCAACCGGTTGTGGGCCCTGGTGGTGGGGCACGCGCTCATCGACGTCGTCGCCTTCGTGGGGTACGCGCTGCTCGGACCACACCTGTCCTGGCTGCCCTGACCCGCGCCGCGCGTCGTCGGGACCCGGGCGACGCGGAGGTCCCCCGGGCGCCCCCGCGCTCCGGAGGTGGCCCCACCGCCCCGATGCCACCTCGTCGAGGGACGACTGCTCGGATGCCCGGCGATGCCTCCGCTGTGAGGCGTCGGCCCGGCCGGGGCGCTCACTTCTGACCAAAGCCGTGTGCGACGTCCGGTGGTAGCCCAGAGCAGCGGCTTGCCGCCCGTCGACCTGCCCCTCGTCGACCGCCACGAGCGACACCAGCGGCGTCCTGCCACGTCGACGTACCGGCGGACCAGGCCAGCGCGACCTCTCACCTCCTTGTCCGGCCCGCGCGGCCGCCAGGTGGGCGCGTTCACGCTCCGTCGGCGCGCCCCCAGCCGCCCATCTCGCACGTCGTCGGGGTCCGCCCGGACCGGAGGGGCCCGAACCAGGCCGGACCGGCCGCCTCCGCCAACGCGGGGAGGACCATCCCCGCGACTGACCCGGGGGAGGGGATCGGCGCGCGCTGGCGGCACCCGTTCGACCACCTCGGCCGGGACGGTCCGGGGGGTCCGGGCGGTGCCGCGCCGTCCACGCCCGGATGACCTCGGCGAGCCCCACCAGCGGCGGCAGACCGCCGAGAACGGGCGGGGACAGCTCCGCGCGGAACACGGCGGCCCCGGCATGGCACACCGGGAGGACCACCGCCACGCGGCTCGGGGTCGGGGCCATCGATGGGCGATCGGGTCCGGGGCCAGCGTCCCCGTTCCTCGAACCCGGGCCGGGCGGTCGGAGCACTCCCCACCCGCGCGAGGGTCGCGGGGCGGGCGTCCGCCGTTCGACCAGCGGGTCGTGGGGGGCGGGACGAGGAGGTGCGGGGCGCCGGTCCCCGCCAGACCGGACGGACGGCTCGTTCGGGGCCGAGCCATCCTCCGGGGAAGCCGCCGGCGTCAGGTGCTGAGGATGCCGTACCGCATCCTGGCCATCATGTTCTCCGGACCGGCCTGCACGCAGGCGTCGCTGAAGAGGTCGTCGATGCGTCCGTCCAGCTCCGACGGGCGCCACCGCCTGTTGCCGGCAGTGATCTCCGCGACGGAGGTGAACGGCTGGTACAGCTCGATGCTGTCACCCTGCACCCCGAACACCTTGCCGCTGATGTGACCGGAGTCCGCCGAGCACAGGTACGCGACCAGGGGCGCGATGTTCTCCGGCGCGAAGAAGTCGAAGCCGTGCTCCTCCGCCGCGCGCTCGTGTTCCCGCATCTCCTCGTCGGGCAGCAGGTCCTCGGTGAGCCGGGTGATCGCGGAGGGGGCGATGGCGTTGGACGTCACCTGGTAGCGGGCCATCTCCATCGCGACGATGGTGGAGAACGCCGCGATGCCCGCCTTCGCGGTGCCGTAGTTGCTCTGGCCGAAGTTCCCGAGGATGCCGGAGGCGGAGGTGGTGTGCACCAGGCGCCCCGTCCGCTCGGACTCCTTCCAGTAGCGGCAGGCGGCCCGCGTGCAGGTGAAGTGGCCGCGCAGGTGCACGCGCAGCACCGAGTCCCACTCGTCGTCCGACATCTTCGCGACGGTGCGGTCCGAGACGAAACCGGCGTTGTTGACCAGCGCGTCCAGCTGGCCGAACTCGGCGACGGCGCGAGTGACGAGGGCGTCGGCGACCATCGTGTCCGAGACGTCCCCGACGCTGGCGACCGCGCGCCCGCCCTCGGACCTGATCTGGTCGACGACCTCGGTGGCCACCGCCTCGTCCAGGTCGGAGACGACGACGGCGGCGCCCTGTCTCCCGCACTCCAGTGCTTCGGCGCGGCCGATGCCCCTGCCAGCACCGGTCACGATCACCACCCTGCCGTTCAGGATGGTCCGCTCATGGATTTTCACATCGGAGAGCGTAGGACTTACCGGACGGACCTCGCGGGGTGGTTCGGCGTAGTCCTCACTCCGCTGGGCACCCGGGGGACGGTGGCCCCCGCTACCCTCCGCTGCCCGGTGCGACCAGTAGTGGGGTAACCCATACGCGCAACGATGACACCCTTGGTTAGGCGTCAGGTTTAACGAACAACCAGAGGAACCGATGATTACGATCGTAATTACCCACAGATCCCCGTCAGAGCCGGCTTTCCTTCCGCTCCTTCACTAGGCTGGAACGCGTGGAATCGGAAGCGACGGCGACCGCGACCCTCGACCAACAGGCACCAGAGCCGGCCGGATCGGTGCACACCGAGGTGGGAAGGCTACGTTCGGTTCTCCTCCACCGGCCGGGTGAAGAACTGAAACGCCTCACCCCCCGCAACAACGACCGGCTGCTCTTCGACGGCATCCCCTGGGTCGACCGGGCGCAGGAGGAACACGACGCCTTCGCCGAGACCCTGCGGGCTCGGGGCTCCGAGGTGCTCCTGCTCACCGACCTGCTGTCCCAGGCCCTGGCCGACCCCAGGGCTCGGGCGGCCGGTGTGGTGGCCGCCGTCGACGAGCACCGCCTGGGCCTGGACCTGGCCGACGTGCTGCGCTCGTACCTCAGCGAGGCGGACGTCACGACGTTGGCCTCCGTGCTCACGGCGGGGATGACCTTCGAGGAACTGCCGGCGGCGGAGGGCGGCTCCCTGGTCAGGAAGATGCGCCACCCCCACGACTTCGCGGTGGACCCGCTGCCGAACCTGCTGTTCACCAGGGACTCCTCGGTGTGGATCGGGGACCGGGTCGGCATCACCTCGCTCACCATGCCGGCCCGCCGCCGGGAGACGTCCCTGACCGACCTCATCTACGCGTTCCACCCCCGCTTCACCCGCGCCAGGCGCGCCTACGGGGCGCACTCGGCGCCGGTGGAGGGCGGGGACGTGCTGCTGCTCGCCCCCGGGGTGTTGGCCATCGGCGTCGGCGAACGCACCACTCCGGCCGGCGCGGAGTCCCTGGCTCGGTCGGTGCTGGCGGACGGCCTCGCGCACACCGTCCTCGCGGTACCGATCGAGCAACGTCGAGCCTGGATGCACCTGGACACGCTGTGCACGATGGTCGACACCGACGCCGTCGTGCTCTACCCGGCGGTCCAGGACAGCCTCACCGCCTTCCCCATCACCGCGCGCCCGGACGGGACGCTCCGGATCGGCGGGCCGACCCCCTTCCTGACCGCCGCCGCCGAGTCGATGGGGATCGAACGCCTCCGCGTCATCGAGACCGGCCTCGACCCGGTGACGGCGGAGCGGGAGCAGTGGGACGACGGGAACAACACGCTCGCGCTGGCACCGGGCGTGGTGGTGGCCTACGAGCGCAACGTGGAGACCAACGCCAGGCTGGAGGCCCAGGGCATCGAGGTGCTGCGGATCTCCGGCTCCGAACTCGGGTCTGGCCGAGGCGGCCCGCGCTGCATGTCCTGCCCGCTCGTCCGCGACCAGGTCTGAGACATCGACCGCACCGGCACCGGCCGAAAAGGCATGCCCCGGTGCCGGGTGGGGGTCCGCGGTGGGCCGTTCGCCCCGCGACCGGGTGAGCGGGACGGGAGGCGGCGCGACCGCGCCCACGGACGCCCCTTCCCGCCCGCTACCCCGCCCGGGTGGGAGGCCGGTGCCGTCCCGACCACCTGCCGCGCCCGGCCTACCGGCTCGTGGAACCGAGGTAGCCGCCCAGCCCGGACCCGAGGCCCTGGCCCGTGGGTGTCCCCACCGTCCACAGGACCGATCCGTGCGCGGCGTCGACGTCGACCAGGGCCAGGCCGTCCAGACCCGTCACCCGCCACGGCTGCCAGTGGCGGTCGCTGCGCCGGAGCAGGTAGGGACCACCCTCCGCGGTGCGGCCCACCGCCACCGGCTCGCTCCGGTAGACGGTCACGGCTCGCAGATCGGCGTCGGCGATGGGCGTGTCCGGGATCGACCAGTGCCGCCCGTCCCATTCGGCCAGGAACGGGCGGGGTTCGGCGTCGCCGTCGTGCGCCAGGGCACGGCCCACCGCCCACGCCTCGCGGTCGCTGACCCCGACGACGTCGAGGAGCACGACCGATCCGTCCTCACCCGCCGGCCCCGCGTGTTCCGCCCAGGAGCGGCCGTCCCACCGCAGGATCAACGGAGCGTCCAGGTCGGGGCGTTCCCCGACCACCCACACGTCCGATGCGTTCCTCGCGTGCGCGGCGGTGAGCCGGGCCCGCCCGGCCACGGGGGGCTCCTGGACGTGCCACCGGCCCTCCGTGGCCGTCCGGTGTAGCAGCAGGGGCCGTTCGCCCCCACCCGGCGGCCGGGTCGTCCCCACCACCCACACCTCACCCGAGGACGCCACGGCGACGTCGACCAGCTCCGCCCGCCCGGCGTCACCCGACGCCGGAACGGCCTCGGTGGTCCACCGAACGCCGTCGAACCGCCACACCAGCCCGCCGCCCACCGCCCAGACCTGGTCGGGTGCCGGGCCGGCGACCGCGGCTGGTTCGGCGAGCCCGGGCAGGCGCAGCGCGGTCCACACGCCGTCCCGTTCGTGCAGCGCGACCGGCCCCTGGTCGTCGACCCCGACCGCGACCGTCCGCCCGTGACCGATACCCGCCACCCCGGTGAACGCGACAGGACCGTTCACCCCGGGCTCGGCCGCGACCCAGTCCCCGAAACCGGGCGCCGAGGACGCGTTCGCGGAGACCGCGAACAGCGCGGACACGAGCAGCATCCCGAGGGATACCACCGCCAATGGGCGAGTTCGTTCCATCTTCCGACTCCTTGTCCCGGTGTTGGGTGGATGCGGCGCTCGGGCTCGACCGCGACCGAGGCCGGCCTGACGACGCCGCGATCATGGCAGCGGCACCGCCTCGGGCACGAACGCTCATCCACAGGGGAGAACCACCCCTGAACTGCGAGGATTACCGGAGGTCACCAACTTCTCACCCAGACGAGCGGGCCGCACCGGGACAGGTCAGGAATACGTGGTTTGGTTAAGCGAACCTCAGAAATATGAGGCAACACAAAGGAAAGGAAGCCTCACCTGTGGGCGCGAAAGAATTCGTGAGACACGTCGCCACAAGTCGTCACACTCTCAACGACCCACTACGATGAATTCATGTCCGTCTCCGCGAAGAAGATCCAGCATGTCGAGTCGACCTTCCACTCCCTGTTGCGAGCCCAGGTTCGCAACGAGTTCACCGCCTCGCAGCAGTACGTGGCAGTGGCGGTCTGGTTCGACTCCCACGACCTTCCCCAGCTGGCCAAGCACTTCTACCAGCAGGCCCTGGAAGAGCGGAATCACGCGATGATGATCGTCCGCTACCTCCTCGACAACGACCTCGACCCCGCCATTCCCGGTGTCGACGAGGTGCGCAACGAATTCGGTGAGGTGGAGGAACTCATCGCCCTGGCCCTCGAACAGGAACGGGAGGTGACCGAGGAGATCATCGCGCTGGCGAAGGCCGCCAGGGCGGAGGACGACTACCTCGGCGAGCAGTTCATGCAGTGGTTCCTCAAGGAGCAGGTCGAGGAGGTGGCGCAGATGTCCACGTTGCTCAACGTGGTGCGCCGCGCTCAGGGCAACCTGTTCGAGGTGGAGAACTTCCTCGCCAGGGAGACCGTCGGGGACGGTGGTTCCGACCCGACCGCGCCCGAGGCCGCCGGCGGCGCGCTCTGACCGGGCTCGGGGTCCGCACCGCGCGGGCGTTCCTCAGCCCGCCACCTGTGGCCGGGCCAGGAACCGGGACGGCTCGCCCGTCCAGGTGATCACGAGCTGGTCCGACGCGCGGGCGCAGGCGAGGTGGAGGAGACGTCGTTCGCGCCGCTCCAGCAGCCTGGCGAACCCGGCCGCCCCCGCCTCCGAGAGGTTCCGTGCCGGTAGCCGTTCCGCGTCCGCTCCCACCACGACGACCCGTCGGAACGCGCAGCCGACCGCATCGACCAGCGTGCCCACCCACACCGACACCGCCCCCTCCGCGACGACCTCGCCGAGCCGTACGCCACCGAGGCCCGCCGAGGCCAACCGCCGGGCGAGCACATCCGCCTCGTGGGCGGTGGTGGCGAGCACGGCGGTGCCCCCGTCCGCACCGTGCCGGACCCGCCAGGCCCGGACGAGTTCGACGACTCCCCGCCGCTCCTTCTCGGCCGTGTCGAAGGCGAGGAAGGACGCGGCCGGACCAGCGCGGCCCGATCGGAGCCCGCTCCCACCGCCCACGTCGACGAGGTCGCCGAAGAGATCGGAGCGGGTCCGGACCAGTTCGAGGGTGGCTCGTCGCTCGTGGACCAGCTCAACCGACTCCCCCACCTCGGGACCACCGAGTTCCTGCTCGGTGGTGGTCGTCCGCTGCGAGGCGTCCACGCAGAGCAGGACGTCGTCCGGCCCGACGGGAACGAGGGCGCGCAACAACCGCCAGTGGGTCGGGTCGAGGTCCTGGGCGTCATCCACCACCAAGTGGTGGTAGCGGGTGACCCTCGGTGCTCCGGTCTCCCGCGCCGCCCGCTCGGCCAGGTCGGCGGCCGTACGGGCGAGGACCGAGCTGGTCATCGCTCCCCGGTCCCGGAGGTGGTCCTCGAAGCGACGGGCGAGCCGCCAGACCGTCGCCCGCTCGGCCGGATCCAACTCGACGGCCCGGTCGCCCCGGTCCGCCGCGAGGTAGCCGTCGAGACCGGCCAGCCCACGCCCGCCGAGCACCTCCCGGTACTCGGCCGTGAGGAAGGCGGGGGTGAGCACGGCCCGCTCCCGCGCGGACAGCTCCGCCGACCGTTGGAGGACGGCCCGCCACTCCTCCGCCTCCGCCCGTCCCACCCCGGACGGACCGCCGTCCGAGGCTTCGGCCCGCACCCGTCTCGCCAGCTCCCCGACGTCGCGCACCTCGACGCGACGCGACACGGACGCCTCGACCAGACCCGCCAGCCTGGCACGCATCGCCTCGGACCGTCGCTCGTCGGGCACGACCAACAGCACCCTGGCATCCGGTCGCCGGCGAGCCAGGACGACCGCGCGGTGCGAGGCGACCGTCGTCTTCCCCGTTCCCGGCCCACCCAGGACCCGTACCGGGCCCGGGCCCCACTCCCGGAACGCGATCCAGCGCTGCACCGGGTGCGGGTAGAACCACCAGTCGGTCGACGTGGCCTCCAGCAGCCCGTCCACCGTCGTCGGCGAGTCGACGACGGCGAACTCCATCGCGGCCGCCGGGTGTTCGACGGCGGCGACCAGGTCGACCCGCTCGGCTCCCTCGGACACCGGGTCGAGCCCGTAGGTCCGACGCACGGTCGCCGCGCTGTCGCCGGCCGCCAGGTCCAGGACGACGTACCGCTGCCACTCCGGGGCGTCGGTCAGCAGCTCGACGAGCTGACCTGGACCACCCGCGCGCACCGCGCTGGCCGCCAACCACCGCGGCAGCCCCAGGTCCGTGAGCTCGCTGAGCGGCCGACGCGACAGCGGCCCCCCGGCACCCTCCCCGTCGCCCCCGGACGAGTCCGGCCGGCCGTCGTCGCCCTCCGCCACGAAGGCGTCCCGCAGCACCTCGAACACCCCGTTGACGGGGTTGGGGCGGGCCCGAACACCGGTGGCGCACCGCAGGGCCGCCTCCCTCGACCGGAGCGCGACCAACACGTGGAGTCGGCGCTCCGCGTCCCCGAGGGAGACCACGACCGCCCGGTGCTCCTCCGGCAGGGCCGCGACCCAGGACACCGAACCCGCGCGCACGACCACCGCCTCCCCCTCGGGGGTGTCCTCAGCTGTCCCAAGCCGGTGGACGAGGTCGCGGACGGCACGTCGCAACCGTTGCGGCCCCCGCCAGGCGCCACGACGACGGGCCTCGACGGGAGGCACCCGGTCGAGCCGCTCCCCCACCGCCCGCAGCCCGACCCTGAACTCCTTCGCGACGACGACGGTGCCCATCCGCCACGCCTCCTCCCACCCGCGAGCCCCCGGCGATCCTGCCCGGTGCCGCCCGCCGCGCCACCCGAGGACCCCCTGATCGAGAGACTGGCACGACCGTCGACATCGCGCGGCCCCCCGGCGACGTCCGCCGGCCAGGCCCGCCTCGGCGGCCCCGCGCACTCGCGGACCAGCCGTCGAAGGTGCCGTCGCCGGCGGGTGGACCACGTCAGGCCCGGCCACGGACCAGCCGGGCGTCGAACTGGCCCTTCCCAGGACCGGCGGCGTCGAACTCCCCGCTCGCCCCGGCGAGACCCCGGGACCGTCCGGCGTGGGCGCCGGCACCGGCGCGGTCGGCTTGAGTCAGGGCGCGTTGACCTGGACCACCAGCTCCTCGAGCCGGCCCACCAGGCGACGGGCATCGCCCGAGACGAACGTGAACCAGCGGCGCCCGTCCGGTCCGGGCCGGTGCTGGGCCAGGTGCCTGCCACGCGCGGTGTCGACGAACTCCACGGTGTGGTCGGCCCGTCGGCGGCCGGCGAGCGGGTCGAAGCCGCGCACGCTGAACTCCCCGGCCCGCAGCCGGTTCGCCGTCAACGCCTCCGCGAGGTGGCCGGCCTCACCAGTTCGGAGTCCCGCGCGGCGCAGGGCGCTCCTGAGCCGCCCCACGTCCCGTCCCGCCTGGTCCGCCGCCAGGGTGATCGGGTCGGAGGGATGGCTGATCGAGGGCCCGCCACCGCCGGGCACGGGAGGCAGCACCGAGGCGGCGCGGTAGGCCACCGAGGTGGGCGGGATCGGTTCGAGGACGACCGTCCGTGCCCACTCGTCCTCGTCCGGCTGGTCCCGAAGGATCGCCACCACCCCGAAGGTCCCCTCGCGGGCCGCGACGGCGTTCCAGCCCTGGCCCCCCACCTCCTCGACCGCCACGGACACCGCGACCGCCGGTCGGGCGAGCGTCTGGAACGCGCGGTGCAGGAACGGGTGCGGTTCCCCTCCGTCCACCCACCGCTCCGCCTCCAGCTCCCGCCAGGCCCGCCGCAGCAGGACCCGGCGCTCGTCCTGAGTGGTTCCGCGACCGCCCGCCAGCAGCGTCGGCGGCAGCGCCAGGCCGAGCCGAACGCGGATGGAGTCCACCTGCGCCACGGAGAGGCGCACCTGGTCCTGGGCCGGCATGGCGCCTCACCGCTCCTCGTGGGGACGGTTCATCCCGTCCAGCACCGGTGGAGCCACCCGACGGTCGTCATCGAAAAGGGACTCCATCTCGACGAGGTAGTCGGCGCGCCGGTGGGAGGGGGTGTCGTCCGTCTCCGACGACCTCCCGGCGGTTGACCCGCCGGGTACGCCACCGAGGCCGGTTCCGGGGCCGCCGGCCGCCGGGCCGGGCCTGCTCGGGGAGGTGGTACCGCCCCCCGCCACGCCAGGGCCCGGACCCAGCGGGGCGGTACCGGATCCACCTGGGCCGGGACCGCGTCCAGGCGGTGCTCCCGCTCCGGAACCGGGGTGGCGCGCCGCCATCCCGAAAGGTCCCGGTCCCCGACCACCGGCCGTCGGGCCCGCACCGGAGGACACCCCGGGTGAGGTCGTCGTCCAGGACGGTCCGCCCGTTTCCCGCGTCGCCCACCGCGTTTCCACCGCCGGCGCCTGACCGGCGGCGGAGGGTTGCGGGATGGCGCCGGCCGGCTGCCCGCCGGGTGGGGCCGCCTCGACGTCCGGGTCCAGGTCCGGGGATGGTCCGCCTCCGCTCCTCGGAACGCGGGGCCCACCACCGTCCACCGGGTCGGCTCCCCCCTGCCACTCAGTGCGCTCGTCGCGCGGCGACATCACCGGGGCCGAGGACGGCTCCACCACGGAGTCCGGCGGGTGCACCTCGGACACGGGCGTGACCGGAGGAGGCGCGGCGACCCGGAGCTCACCGACCCGGGCCTGGGGGTCGAAACCGAGGGTGGAGCCCAGCACGCCGTTGGAGTTGCCCTGGTACTCCACCATCACGTCCCGGGCGCGCTGGTTGTCCTGGTCCCAGGAATCCATCGCGTCGGCGTAACCGGTCAGGCCTGGCAGGATCGCGTCCAGGAAACCCTTCTCCGGCCTGGGTTGGCCGATGGGCACCAGTGACCGGGCGCTCTCCAGGTACTCGGCCTGGAGGTGGACCGCGTGGGCCGCCTCCACGGCCTGGGCCCCGCACTCCTCGGCGAAGCCCGCCAGGGGCAGCGTGGAGGATCGGAAGGCCTCCGCGGCCTCCCCCTCGTGGGAGTCGACCGAGGCGCGCACCGTCGCCGCGAGGTACTCGGCGAGCGCCCGGAACGACTGGGCGATCTCCATCCAGGTGACCACCATCTCCTGCGGGTCGGCCCCCTCCCGGTCCGTGCGCAGCGCGGCCGAGATCGCCTGGGCGTTGGTGTGCTCCCAGGAGTAGTTGGCGCGGTTCAGGTTGATCCCCATCACTCCCCCGTCGTTCTGGGTTCCTCCGTCAGTCCCCCGTGGGCAGCCGCACCAGGACGGCGCGGGCGACGTCGGCGGCCCGTCCGCACGGGTCCCTCCTTTCGATCTCGGTCACGCCGTCCTCCGCGTAGCGCGCGTTGTCGGACTGCACGACGAACTGCTGGTCGTGGGCGGTCCCCACGAAAACCTGGCAGTTCCTCGTCTGCTCGACGTGCTGCGCGGCGACGGCCGGGTAGCCCTCGATCGTGATCGGGGTGAACACGGCGTAGGCGTCGCGCCGGTCGTACACCTCGCCCAACCCGGTGCGCCCGATGTCCCGATACACCGCCGCGTCGGTGGCGGTGACCCGGTTGCGCCACAGGCACGGTTCGAACGGCCCGGTCGGCCGTTCCAGCTCCCCCTCCGGGGCCAGCCCGAGTTCCTCGGCGGCGTCCGGCGGCAGCAGGTCGCAGGGCTCGAGCGCCCGCATGTCGATCGGGTTCTCCACCGGCGGGTACCGGGGGTCGGCCGGCGGCTCCTCGGACACCGAGGGCGCGCCCGCACCCGCGCCACCGGGATGCGCCTGCCCGGCCTCACCGGAGGGCAGCGCCACCGCCAGGTAGGCCACCACCACCCCGGCGACCAGCACCACGGCGCCCCCGGCCCACCACTTCCCACTACCTGCCATGCCCGTCTCCCGCGTGGTCGACCCGCCCGTTCG
The DNA here is from genome assembly GCF_000429185.2 of Actinoalloteichus caeruleus DSM 43889. Lineage (GTDB taxonomy): Bacteria > Actinomycetota > Actinomycetes > Mycobacteriales > Pseudonocardiaceae > Actinoalloteichus_B > Actinoalloteichus_B caeruleus. Next base: position 3,991,153 of record NZ_AUBJ02000001.1, read on the forward strand.
GCCACTGGAACTCGACCGGTTGAACGGCGTTCGTCTCCTCCATGGACTCGTACTGGTGCAGCGCCGCCGACAGCGCTCCCACCTGGTGCTTGATGGCGAGCTCCAGGACGTCGATCGCCGCGGTCAGCGACTGGTCGTCCGGGTCGAGCGCCAGCCTCCTGAACTCCCTGGTGGCGTTGGTGCTCACCCTGTCGTCGCCCCGGAAGGACAGCAGCTCGAACCGCTCCGCCAACCGCCGAATCTCCCTCAGCAGGTCATCCTGGACGTAATTCAGATTCGCGATTGTCTGTGGAACCGATTCCGGATCGAGATAGTATGAATCCTGACTCACGTTACCCCCCGACTGACCACCCGACCAACGCCGCGCGATTCCGCGACCGACACCCGGGACAAGTGCGGTCCGGCCGTATTCGAAATTCCTTTCGCGTGAACCGGACCCACATCACCAGGGGCGCCAGCCCCCTCACCACCAGGAATAGCCGCCGGCCGCCGCCAGCGCACACCCCCGGACCATGCGTCGACAACGTGCTCTCACCGGTGCGGTCACACCACGGCTACCGTCTCACGAGACACACCCAATCTCGCCGTGGAATATTGTCCAGACCATAACGGCGATACACAACCCCCTTCCGGGGAAAATGTGTGATCGGCTCGCGCGCTTCCGGTCGCGCACCGGGAGCTCGTCCACACGAATACGCGCGGCGGTGAGCGCGGCTCCGCCGACGAGTCCGGACAGGACGTCCCCGCCCTGGCCGCACCCCCGTCGCGTACGGGATGACCTCGCCCCATCCAGGAGCGCACCAGCGAGTCGCGCGGCACCGGCAGCCCGAGGAGACAACCGCCGGCGTGTCAGGAGGAACTCCGGGCACGCCCGCATCCGGTCGCTCGCCTGCCGGCGCCCCGTCGGCACTGGACTCCGAACCCGCGTCCCCACCGAGGTTGGCGGATGGCGTTTCCGCGTGGAGGCGCACGACGGTCTCCGCCTGCCACTCCGGTGGGAGAATCGCCAACAGGATCCCATTCCAACCCGCGACGCGAATTCGTGTGCGCCAGGTCGCAATGGAGATGACAGGCAAAGAAGGAACGCGGTACCGTGCTCGCCGCTCTTTCCGCGCGGCGCGGGCGCAACCGGACAAAGAAAAGGTCCCGCCCGCGCATTCCGCTGTTTCACTCACCCTGTGGGAGTAATTCGTGTCCTCTGTTCGGCCCAGCGTCGTGCTCCTCGTCGCGGCCGCCCTGCTCACCGGCTGCGCGGGAGGCGAGGAGCCGGCGGCTCAGCCCTCCGCCACCCCGTCCGCGCCGCCGTCGTCGTCCGCCCCCGCCGAGCCAGGCGCGGGCGGGGAGGACCTCGGCCTAGCCGAGGTTGACCTGTGCGCGTTGCTGACCGAGGAACAGCTGGCGGAGTTGGGAGTGAACGACGAGCCGATGTCCCCGCCGGCCGATCCCGACCACCCCTCCGTGCGGGAGTGCCGCCTCCCCACGCTCCACGAGGACTCCTTCGGCCTCTACTCCCTAGCCCTGGTCCCGGCCGAGGACGCTGACGCCCTGGTCGACGCACTGGGCCTGGACTCGGGCGACGGTACCGAGATCGGTGGTCTCCCCGCCACGACCTACCCAGCCGCCGAGGGCAGTCCCGAGGTGTGCGCGTTCGCGGTCGACCTGGCACCGGACCAGTTGCTCCTGGCCGCCCGGATGGTGGACGGCGTGGAGACGACGGCCGCGCGGACCTGCGAGGAAGCCAGCACGGCGGCCGAGTACGCCGTCGAGGCCCTGCTCGACCTCTGACGGACGGATGGACGGGCGGATCCGGGACAGTCGGACGGCATGCCGCGCCGCTCCCGTGCCCGTCACGACCGGGCCGATCCGCCCGCCCCTCGGGCTGGCGCCACCCCGTCCGCCATCCTCGGTCCCGCCCAGGAGGGCGGGCCACCGCCGTTCCACCGGGAATTCCACGACGAATTCGGACGAGGGTCGGTGAGGAATTACCCAACGGGTTCTTCCTGGCGGGAATCCACCACTGACGTGAGCGCCGGATCGCGACACGCGTTCCCGCGCCGTGCGGCACGATCGCGTGCCCGTCGTTCATCCTCACCGAACCGAACCGAACCGGACCGCGTGGAGAAACCGGTTCCGTTCGCGCTTTCCCCCTTCCACTCACCCTGCGGAGTATTTCGTGCCCACTGTTCGGCCCAGCGTCGTGCTCCTCGTCGCGGCCGCCCTGCTCACCGGCTGCGCGGGAGGCGAGGACGCCGCGGCCCACCCCACTGGATCGCCGTCCGCCCCCACGCGGACGGCGGTCCCGTCCCCGCCCACGGGTGGGGTCGACGTCGACCGGGAACACCTCGACGTCGCGGACGTGAACGCGTGCGCCCTGCTGACCGAGACCGAGCGGCGCTACCTGGGGTTGGCGGACCAGCCGCGACCCAAGCCGCTCGTGGGGGACCCCGCCGGGATGGAATGCCGGTTCGTCTCGGCTGACGGGGACTCCCTCGGCTTCTACTCCATCGCCGTGTGGCCGTCCCGCAACGGCGCCTCCTTCGGCGACGAGCTGGGGCCGGAGCAACGGTACGGCCTGGTGGTCGCCGGCTACCCGGCCACGGGTTACCACGCGGGGGAGGACTCGCCCGAGGTGTGCGCCATCGGGGTGAGTGTGGGGCGCAACCAGGCGATCGCGGTGGCACGATTCGCGACCGGTCCGCTGCTGACGGCGGAACGGACCTGCGATGAGGCGCACGGAGCGGCGGAACGGGCCGTCCACGCCCTGCTGGACCCCGCGCGCCAGGACGAGCTGCGCGGCGAGCGACCCGGTGATCTGACCGTCTCCCTCGGAGACCGCCCGGCCGACCTCGACCTCACCGACGTGGACAGCTGCGCCCTCGTCGACGAGGGGACGCGGGAGTCGCTGCGCATCACCAACGCCCACCACGCGGTGGTGCGCGCGGGCAGCCGGTGCGACCAGCCGGGCTCCTGGTCGAACCTGGAGGTCCACTACACACTGCTCGCCGTCCGGCGGAACGCCGCTGCCCTGGCGGAGCACGCCGACCCGGAGGACGTCCAACGGCTGAGCCTGAGCGGTTACCCGGCGGTGTGGGTCGCCGGCGACACCACCCAGGGGTGCGTGCTCGCCGTGGAGGTCGACGACGGGCAGGCGCTCGTCGTCGAACACGAGGTGTACCTCGACGAGGACTCGCTGCTCGTACCGCCCTGCGAGGCCGCCGCGCTCATGGCCACCTCGGCGCTGCGCACCCTCGCCGCGGACCAGGGGCTGCCACTCCCGGACGGCCCGAGGGGCTGACGGGGGAACCTGAGCGTTCGTGGTTGGCTGTCACACGAAAGGACGGGGAGGACGACATGCGCGGGGACCGGGAGGCCTGGCCGACGACGGTCGACCAGGCCGAGGCGGCGGAAAGGGCGCTGCGCCCCCTGGTGGACCTGAGCGGCAGGAGTCCCGCCCGGGTGCGGACGGTGGCCGGGCTGGACGTCGCATACGCCACCGGCTCCGAGCGCGTGGCCGGCGCGGTGGTCGTCCTCGACGCCACCACGCTGCGCCCGGTGGACGAGGCGGCGGTGGTGGGGACCGCCGCCTTCCCCTACGTACCCGGGCTGTTCGCGTTCCGGGAGCTACCGCCACTGCTCGACGCCCTCGAGCGCCTGACGACCACGCCCGACCTGCTGCTGTGCGACGGGCACGGCATCGCCCACCCCAGGCGGTTCGGCCTGGCCTGCCACCTGGGCGCGCGCACCGGGCTGCCATCCGTGGGCGTCGCCAAGAACCGGCTGGTCGGGGACCACGAGGCGCCCGGTCCGCGCCGTGGCGACCACGCTGACCTGCTCGACGCGGACGGCACGACGCTGGGACGCGTGCTGCGCACCCAGGACGGGATCCGGCCGGTCCACGTCTCGGTGGGACACGCGATCGGTCTGGCCCCGGCGGCGGAATGGGTGCTGCGGTGCTCGCCCCGCTTCCGGCTCCCCGAGACCACCCGGCTGGCCGACCAGCTGTCCCGGCGGGCCCTCCGCGCGGCGACCTCGGGGACCGGCGTCAGCGGATGGTGATCTGGCGGCCGGTGAGCCCGTTGCGGGCCCGGCGCTCCGAGGCGTCCAGCGGCTGCTCGTCCAGTGAGGCCAGCGCCTCCTCCAGCCGGCGGCCGAGTTCGGCGGCGGGCTGCTCCCACTCCTTGGCGTGCGACTCGGGGTCGAGGTCCCACACCGGCACCAGCAGCCCGTGCGCCCGGAACGACCCGGCGTACCGGCTGCCCTCACCCAACGCCAACTCGCCCCGAGCCGACAGGCGGGCCAGCGCGTCCAACAACCGCTCCTCCGGTTCCCGCCGCACCCACCGCAGGTGCGCCTTCTCACCGGCGTCCACCCAGTAGGCGGCGGTCACGCCCTCGGCGGCCAGCCGTTCCGTCGGCATGATGGCCGTGTTGGCGCGTTCCAGGGACAGCTTCACCTCGGCGGAGGGCTCGGTGTCCTCGGGGATCCACCAGGAGAAGTCCGGGTGGATCCGGACGTCGAACGGCGCGTCGGCGACGAGCAGGTCCTGGAGGCGGGGGCCTCCCTCGGCGGTGTCCGGGCCGACGGTGGGCAGGCTTTCACCCGCTTTGGCGGTCCTGGCCCACTCGACCGCCCGGGCGATGTCCCGGCTCACGTCACCGGACCTGGTCTGCACCTGCAGCCCGACGAACGCCTTCCCGTCTGCCCGCACCAGGGCGGCGGCCGCCATCGGCAACACGCTCGCGAGCACCACCGTCCGGTCTGTCGGCGGGTCCACGAGCGTCAGTTCGACGGTGGCCGAGGGAACGAACTCGCGGAGGGCGATCAGCTCGGGTTCCACGGACAGCCCGTCGAAGGGCCTGGTCACGATGACGTTCGTCGCGCCGCCCTCGGCGCCGTGACAGGCCTTGTACCGCTTGCCGGATCCGCACGGGCAAGGCTGGCGTGGGTTGACGCCCGACTCGGCGCGCTTCTTCCCCCTGGTAGCGGTGCGCTTGGCCACCCGGACCTCCTGGTGAGTCCCGGCGCCGGCCGGCGGCCCACCGATCCGGCCGCACCGTTCCCGGCCGGGTGTCGCTGGCCAACGCCGAACGGGCGCCACATGTCGATATGCCGGTACGGCGACGAGACGCCGTGACGGTGTCCCCCGCTCGGGGTCACACCGCGTCAGCGACGGTAGCCGACGAGTGGTTCGCGAGGGTCCGCAGGGTCGCGGCTGGCGCGTCCGTGGCGATGTGGTGGACGCCGAGGTCCGCGCAGAGCCGGATGTCCGACGGCTCGTTCACCGTCCAGCAGTAGACGTCGTTGCCGTGGGAGGCGGCGCGGCGCACGTAGTCGGGATCGGAGCGCACCAGGTCGATACCGGGTCCGGCGTGGTCGGCCCACGGTGGCAGGGAGCCGTCCCGCCGGCGGCCGGCCAGGGACCGCATCAGGAGCACCGTGGGCAGCGTCGGCGCGTACTGACGGACACGGCGGACGGCGCTCGGGGAGAAGGACATGACGGTGACCGGCGCGGTGCCGTCCGCCCCCGGTGCGAGGAGGCCGTGGTCGGACAGGTCGGCGACCAGCCTGCGTTCCACGAGGTGGCGGTAGCGGACTGGATGTTTGGTCTCGACGAAGAGCCGGACCGGTCGTTCGGTGTCGCGGACCATGCCGAGCAGGTCGGTGAACCGCAGCAGACCGAGGTCGGGCAGGTCGGGCAGGTCGGGCGCGGCGAGTGGCGGCGGGGAACCACCCTCGGGGAGGGCGGAGAACCCTCGGACCGACTGGTGGTCCGGTCCCCGCCCGGCCTTGCCGTCCCGGTCGTAGCGGTGGGCGGCGAGCCGGTCGAGGGGGAGGGCGCTGACCACTCCCCGTCCGGTGGACGTGCGGTCGATGCGCCGGTCGTGCAGGCAGACGAGGTGACCGTCCCTGGACAGCCGGACATCGCATTCGAGCCCGTCGGCGCCCTGCTCGATCGCGAGGGCGTAGGCCGCCCGGGTGTGTTCGGGGAGGTAGGCGGACGCTCCCCGGTGCGCGACCACTGCTGGTGGCATGCCCGACAGCATGCCCACACGGGGTTAACGGGAGGTGACCGGCGAGGGGCGCCGGGCCGATGGCCCGTCGACACCTCGGCCGGGTGAGCTGGCCAGCTGTGACGGGGCTCGCGACGGGTGGCGGGTGTCCGGGGGCGGGCACGGCGGACGGCGGCGCACCCGGACACCCGCACACGGGGAACAAGCCCGGTGACCAGCGGTAACGACCGCCCCTCCCTCCGAGACCGCATGTGGACGCCAGGCCGGGCGGAGCACTACGGTGCGCGGGTGCGCGCTGTCTCCCGTTCTGGTTCCTCCGCCCTCTTCGATCCGGCGGACCCCGGCTTCCTCGCCGATCCGTACCCCACCTTCGCCCGGCTCCGGGAGGCCGGCGAGGTGCACTGGCACGAGGGCCTCGGGCTGGCGGTAGCCGTCTCGCACACGGCCTGCTCCGCGCTGCTGCGGCACCGTTCGCTCGGCCGGGTGTGGACCGACGCCCGGCCCCTGGAGGCTTTCGTCGACTTCAACCTCCTGCACCGCAACTCCCTGCTGGAGAACGAGCCTCCGACGCACACCCGGCTGCGGAGGCTGGTGGCGAAGGCGTTCGGGCGCGGTCACGTCGAACGGCTGCGGCCCTGGGTCCGGGACCTGGCGGACCGGCTGGTGGCGGAGCTGGCGGAGCGGATCGCGGACGAGGGCTCGGCCGACCTCCTGGACCGGGTCGCCGGGCCACTGCCGGTGTGGGTGATCGCCGAGCTGCTCGGGGTGCCGGAATCCGACCGGGATCTCCTCCAGCCCTGGTCGAACGCGATCGTGAAGATGTACGAGTACGGCCTGGACGACCACCTCCGGCGCGACGCGGAGCGGGCTTCCGGCGAGTTCGTGGCCTACCTGCGGGACCTGGCGGAGCTGCGCCGGCGCCGGCCGGGGGACGACCTGGTCAGCGACCTCGTCGCGGTGACGGACGAGGACGGGGGGCGGCTGTCGGAGGACGAGCTGGTGGCCACCGCCGTACTGCTGCTGATGGCCGGGCACGAAGCCTCGGTGAACGTGGTGGGCAACGGGATGGTGGCGCTGTTGACCCACCGCTCGGAATGGGAGCGGCTGCGCGCCGACCCGGAGCTGCTCCCGGTCGCCGTGGAGGAGTTGATCCGCTACGACTCACCGCTCCAGCTGTTCGAACGCACGGCGCTGGAGGAGGTGGAGATCGGCGGCCACGTCGTCCGGCCCGGGGAGAAGATCGCGGCGCTGCTGGGAGCAGCGGCCCGGGACCCCCTGGTCTTCGCGGAGCCCGACCGCCTCGACGTGGGCCGGTCCACCAATCCACACCTGGGGTTCGGTGCGGGTATCCACTACTGCCTCGGCGCTCCGCTGGCGCGCATCGAGGTGGTGTCCGTCCTGGAGTCGCTGCTCCGCCGGCTGCCCGCCCTCCGCCTCGCGGGCACGGCGGAGCGGCGACCGGAGTTCGTGATCCGGGGGTTTCGCACCCTGCGGGTGACGGCGGACTGAGTCGGGCGTGGCCGGAGGGCGGCCGCATCGCGAGCGGTCGGTCGCCAACGCGTCCCCCGGTGGGGCGGGTGTGCTGCCCTACGGCCTGAGCCGTGTCTCACCCACGGCGATGCGAACACCGTTTCCGATGGTCCATTCGGGCGACAACTGGCCCGCGCATTGCCTAGCGGGCAACATTCGTCAGAGCATGTACGGGTGAGTGAGCTGATGACCGAACGCACGGTCCTCACCACTTTGGCCGTCATCGGAGTGCTCGGCATGTTCGTGATGCTCTGCCGAGCCCGCCGGGTCAGCACCTCCGTCGAGGACGCCACCCTGGCCGCACTGCACCGCGTGTCCGCGGCCGGTCCGGCCCTGCGTTCCGGGCTCACCCTCGAGGCCACCGACCGGGCGACGCCGCACCTCAGGCAGCTGCTCAACTGCGTGGCGATCGGCCTGGCGGACGAGAGCGGGCTGTTGAGCTGGGACGGGGAGGCCAACCACCACTACCAGGACCTCTCGACCGCGATCGACGTCGTCGTCAGCACCGGCAAACGGGAACACGTCAACCACGGAGACCTCGACTGCGACCGCCGGTCGTGCCCGATGCGGCACGCCCTCGTCGTGCCGTTGACCGTGGAGGGCGAGGTGCTGGGCGCCCTGGTCGTCATCGCCGCCAACGGCGGCAAGCGGTTGATCAGGGCTTCCACCGAGCTGGCGCACTACGTGTCCGGTCAGCTGGAGCTGGCCGAGCTCCAGGAGTCCCGGGAACGGCTGGCCAGGGCCGAGGTGCAGGCCCTGCGCGCCCAGATCTCGCCGCACTTCGTCTACAACGCGCTCAACACCATCTCCTCACTGGTCCGCACCGATCCGGACGAGGCGAGGGACCTGCTCCAGGACTTCGCGGAGTTCACCGGGTACGCGTTCCGGGCGACGGGCATGTTCACCACCCTGGCGGAGGAACTGCGCAACGTCGACCGCTACCTGACGCTGGAACGGGCGCGGTACGGGGAGGACCGGCTGCGGGTGCAGTTGCGGATCGCTCCGGAGGTGCTGCCCGTGGTGGTGCCCTTCCTCGTGCTGCAACCACTCGTGGAGAACGCCGTCCGACACGGCCTCGCCGGGAAGAAGGGCGGCGGGACGGTCACGGTGGCGGCCACCGACGTGGGTTCCGAAGCCCTGATCAGCGTCGAGGACGACGGCATCGGAATGGACCCCGCACGGCTGAACCGCGAGCTGGCGACCGCCCACCTCACCGGTGCCCACGTCGGGCTCGGCAACATCCACGACCGCATGCAGTCCGTCTTCGGCGACCAGTACGGCCTGGTGGTGGAGACCAACGTCGGGGCGGGCATGCGGGTCATGTTGCGGGTGCCGAAGTTCGCCCCGGGAGTGCGACCGGAAACCCCGCCGCTGAGCGAGCCCGAACCGCTGGACGATCTCGGCCCCGATCCCGAGCTGGGCGGTGAGGCGGAGGGACGGGCCCCGGTGTCGGCGCCGCGTCCGGAGTGGACCGGCGGGCTCGCCGAGCGGGTCGAGGTGTCGTTGCCACCGAGGCGGGAGGGGGCGGGGCACGACCTGCCGCGACGGCGGCAACCCGCGGAGGACCAGGTTTCCGGGGATCCCGCCGTCCGAGGTGAGCGGGCACGGGAACGGGCGGCCGCGTCGCGGTTCCGCGGGGCGACGACATCCGCTGATCACGCACCACCTCCCGACGCCGAGTCCCCGTAGGCTGTGCAGGCATGAGCATGACCGACAAGCTGACGTCGAAGCTCCCGGGCCGGCTCGGGGAGCGGGTCGACCGGTCGCCGATCGTCGCCGTGGTCCGCCTGCACGGCGTGATCAGCTCGAACCCGTCCCCGGTGAACCGGGGGACCATCAACCTGGCCTCCGTGGAGGCGCCGCTCACGCGTGCCTTCGGCCACGAGCGGCTGGCCGCGGTGGTGCTGCTGGTGAACTCGCCCGGTGGCTCTCCCACCCAGTCGGCGCTGGTCGCCGACCGGGTCCGCGAACTGGCCGACCGGCGGGCCCGCACCCGTGGCCCCGTTCCGGTGCTCGCGTTCTGCGAGGACGCGGCGGCCTCCGGCGGCTACTGGCTCGCCTGCGCGGCGGACGAGATCTACGCGCACCCGAGTTCGCTGGTGGGTTCGATCGGGGTGGTCAGCAGCGGCTTCGGGTTCACCGGCCTGCTGGAGCGGTTGGGTGTGGAACGCAGGCTGCACGCGACCGGCGAGCACAAGACGCGGCTGGACCCCTTCCTCCCGGAACGGGAGGACGACGTGGCCTGGCTGTTGGAGGTGCAACGGGACCTGCACGGTCAGTTCGTCGACTGGGTGCGCGCCCGCCGGGGCGACCGGCTGGCCGGCGAGGACGAGACGCTGTTCAGCGGCGAGGTGTGGACCGGGGCGAGGGCGCGGGAACTGGGGCTCGTGGACGGTCTCGGCACGTTGCGGAAGATCGTCTCCACCCGGTTCCCCGACGCCGAGATCGCCGTCTCGGAGCCGAAGCGCCCCCTCCTCGCCCGGCTCGGGCTCGGTGGTGCCTCGGGCAGCGGCAGCCGCGCCGGCGACTCACTACTTGCCGCAGTGGAGGGCCTGAACAACAGGGCCGTCTGGAGCCGCCTTGGTCTCTGATGGAGCAGGCACCATCACAACCAGCGATGAAATGTTCACACACTCGGGTGGACGAAGCACCTTGGCTCCCGAGAACCTTGATCGGCAGGATATGAATCTACGGTGACTGCTCAAGCCAACAACTCGGGTCTGATCGCGCTCGCGGTCGACGACGAGGACCGCGGGCTGGAGGAAATCACCTACCAGCTCAACCGGAGTTCGAGGGTGGCGCGGGTGCTGACCGCGTTCGACGCCGCCGAGGCGCTGCGCATCATCCGCAGCGACGATCCGGAGCTGCGGGCACGGGCGCAGGCGGGGCTCTGCCCGGTGGACGTGGTGTTCGCCGACATCTTCATGCCTGGCCTCGACGGCGTCGAGCTGGGCAAGGTGCTCGCGGCGTTCCGGGAGCCCCCGGCCGTCGTGTACGTCACGGGGGACGAGAACCGGGCGCTGGACGCCTTCGAGGTCGGGGCCATCGACTACCTGGTGAAGCCGATCAAGTCCGAGCGGGTCGACCGGGCACTGCGCACCATCGACCGGATGCGGCGGTCCAAGGAGGACCAGGCAGCCGCGACACCGGCCGAGGACGAGGTCATCCCGGTCGAGCTCGGTGGCACCACCAAGCTCGTCCCACGCTCCACCATCCGGTACGTGGAGGCGCAGGGCGACTACGCGCGCCTGCACACCACCGACGGCAGTCACCTCGTCCGGATCCCCCTGTCGCAGCTGGAGGAGCGGTGGAGCGAGGTGGGTTTCGCCCGCATCCACCGCTCCTACCTGGTGTCGCTGCCGCTGGTCAGCGAACTGCGGATGTCCTCGTCCGGGTACTCGGTCAGGCTCGGGGCCGGCGACCAGGCCATCGAACTCCCGGTCAGCCGCCGTCACACCCGCGCGTTGAAGGACAGGCTGGTGCGGGCCCCGAAGAACGGCTGGGGGCCGACTCGGTGAGCGCGACCGGGGAGGACCTCCCGAGCGCCGGCCCGGCGGGCCGGGTTCCGGCGGGTGGGCCTTCCCGCGCCTCCCGGCGAACCCGTCGGGACCGGACGACGCCACCCCGCCGGGTCCGGGTGGTCCTGGCCGACCGCCGAGGCAAACGGCGCGCGGTGCGGACCATCGTCGAACTGGAGGAACAGACCAGCGTCGGTGAGGCGCTGGTGCGCAGTCTCGTCCGCGCCCAGCTGCGGACCGCCCTGCTGCTGACGCTGACCACCCTCGGCACCATCGGGATCCTGCCCCTGCTGTTCTTCTGGCTTCCCGAGCTGGGCGCGTGGACCGTCGGGGACGTCAAGATCTCCTGGATCCTGCTCGGGGCGGCCCCGTTCCCGGCGATGCTCGTGGTCGGCCTGGTCTACCAGTGGCGGGCCGAGCGCCACGAACGCGACTTCATCGACATGGTCGAGAACTAGAAGGGGGTCCCCTGTGCCTTCCACCGAGCCGGGGGACCCGCTCCCCCCACCGCGACGGTCCGTGTCCGGAGTGATTGGTTAGCGTTGCCGCGTTCGGTTCGACGACATCGAGTAGGCATCGCATGCAGCTGAACCCCTGGGCGCTGTCGGGGATCGTCGTGATGGCCGTCGTCACCTTCGCGGTCGGCGTGTACGGATCGCGGTCCGCGCACACCACCTCGGACTTCCTGGTCGCGAGGCGGCTGGTGAACGCGGAGCGCAACGCGGCCGCGATCTCCGGGGAGTACCTGTCGGCCGCGTCGTTCCTCGGGGTCGCCGGCCTGGTCCTGCGGGACGGGGTGGACGGCCTCTGGTACCCGATCGGGTTCGCCGGCGGCTACCTGCTGCTGTTGATGTTCGTCGCCGCCCCACTGCGGCGGTCCGGGGCGTACACGCTGCCCGACTTCTCCGAGGCACGACTCGGCTCGGTCGGCCTGCGGAAGTTGACGGCACTGGTCGTGCTGGTCATCGGTTCCCTGTACGTGGTGCCGCAGTTCCAGGGAGCGGGGCTGACCCTGTCCACCGTCACCGGCCTGCCGAACGAGGTCGGCGTGGCGCTGGTCGCGCTCGTGGTGCTGGTCAACGTCTTCGGTGGCGGCCTGCGGGCCGTCACCCTGGTGCAGGCGATGCAGTACTGGGTGAAACTGTTCGCGATCTCGCTTCCGGCGTTCCTGCTGTTCACCGCGTTCCTCAGCACCCCATCGGCGGATCGGGGCGAACTGGTGGCGGACATGCCGCCCCGCTTCGAACGCGACACCACCGTGACGGTGGAGACCGACGTGGTGCTCACGGTCGCCCGGCCGGTGCTGCTCCGCGCGGAGGGCACGGTGAACGGGGCCCCCGTCTCCGGTGCGGTCTACTGGGCGGGGGACCGGCACACCGTCGCAGCGGGGACCGAACTCCGGTTCACGGCCGGTTCCGACGTCCCCGTCGTCGAGGGAGCGGTGGCCGACAACTCGTCCTGGGCGCAGCCCCAGGACAGGGGGCCGCAGGGCCTGTTCCACACCTACTCGCTGATCTTCGCCACGTTCCTGGGCACGATGGGGCTCCCGCACGTGCTGATGCGCTTCTACACCAACCCGACGGGCCACGCGGCCCGCAGGACGACCCTGTTCGTCCTGGCGATGCTGGGCCTCTTCTACCTGTTCCCGACCGTCTTCGGAGCCCTGTCCCGGCTCTACGTGCCCGAGCTGCTGGTCACCGGCGACACCGACGCGGCGGTGCTGTTGCTGCCCACGGCGATGCTGGACAACTGGTTGGGCAAGCTGCTCGGGGCGATCACCGCCGCCGGGGCGTTCGCGGCGTTCCTGTCCACCTCGGCCGGTCTGGTCGTGTGCGTCGCCGGGGTGTTGTCGACGGACCTGCCCTCCGGCGGCCAGGTGCGGGACTTCCGGCTGTGGACGCTGGTGGCGACCGCGATCCCCCTGGCGGTGGCGATGGGGTTCTCCTCGTTGAGCCTCTCCCAGACGGTCGGCCTGGTCTTCGCCGTCGCGGCGTCGACGTTCTGCCCGCTGCTGCTGCTGGGTATCTGGTGGCGCGGTCTGACCGCGTGGGGAGCGGGTTGCGGCATCGTCCTGGGCGGCGGGCTGTCGGTGCTCGCGGCGGTGCTCACGGAGTGGGGGCCGCCCATGGACGGCTGGCTGGGCGTGCTGCTCGTCCAACCGGCACTGGTGACGGTGCCGTTGGCCTTCGCGACGATGATCACCGTCAGCCGGCTGACCAAGGACCGGGTGCCGCTCGACGTCGCTCGGATCATGCTCCGGATGCACGCCCCGGACCGGCTCGGCTTCATCCGGGACCGGGATGTCGAACGCTTCGGGGGGCAGGGGGGCCAGCGGCGGCCGGGGCGGCACCGCGCCCCCGAACCCGACTAGGCACCGGGGCCGTGGCCGGTGCCGCCAGGGAGGGACGGCGACACGCCGACCCCGGGGGCCCGCGCACGCGGCCGTCGAACACCGGGTAGCCGACGACGTCCCGTCCGGGGGAGGGCGGGGCAGCGACCTCCCCCGGTGACCACTGCGCTCGGTCACCCGGGAGACGCCATCGCGGTACCGCACGCCGGGGTAGCCAGGCAAGCGGCCAGGTGGGTCATCCCCGCGTCAGCCCCTCACTCTCCGTCGAGGAGAACCGGCCAAAAAGGACAGCGATCGTTCGGCTACCCGGCTGCCCTAAGCCCCCGTTTGGAGGCTTACGAATGTGACGTAGCCAATACCAGCATGGGGGCACTCGCGACGCTGGGAGGTAGCGGTGAGCACGACACCACCGGACGACGGCGGCCCGTCGCCGACGACGTGGCACGAGGCCCACGAGAGCCCGGACTTCGTCGAACTGCGGCGCCGGTTGCGGACCTTCGTCTTCCCCACCACCGGCCTCTTCCTCACCTGGTACCTGTTGTACGTGATCCTCGCGGACTACGCGCACGGGCTGATGAGCATCAGGGTCCTGGGGAACGTCAACCTCGGGTTGCTGCTCGGCCTCCTCCAGTTCGTGACGACCTTCCTGATCACCGTGCTGTACATCCGGTTCGCCAACCGCCGCCTCGACCCGCTGGCCGAGGCGGTCCGGGAACGCGTCGAGGGAGGACGCGGATGACGCACCCCACCACCACCACCGGGCCGCTGCTCGCGCAGACGGCGGGCGGATCGCCCTACCTGAACATGGGGATCTTCGGGATCTTCGTGCTGATCACGATGATCGCGGTCTTCCGCGCGAGCCGGAACACCCGGACAGCCGCCGACTACTACGCGGCCGGCCGCGCGTTCAGCGGGTCCCAGAACGGCGTCGCCATCTCCGGTGACTACCTCTCCGCGGCGTCCTTCCTCGGCATCGCCGGGGCGATCGCCGTCCACGGGTACGACGGGTTCCTCTACTCCATCGGGTTCCTCGTCGCGTGGCTGGTCGCGCTGCTGCTGGTGGCGGAGCTGCTGCGCAACACCGGCCGCTACACCATGGCCGACGTGCTGTCCTTCCGGATGCGGCAGCGTCCCGTGCGGGTCGCCGCGTCCATCTCCACCCTCTCCGTCTCCTTCTTCTACCTGCTCGCCCAGATGGCGGGCGCCGGCGGGCTGATCGCGCTGCTGCTCGGCATCCAGGACCGGGTCGGCCAGTCGATCGTCATCGCCGTGGTCGGCGCGCTGATGATCCTCTACGTCCTCATCGGCGGGATGCGCGGCACCACCTGGGTGCAGATCATCAAGGCGGTGCTGCTCATCGCCGGAGCCGGGGTCATGACCCTGTGGGTGCTGGCCATGTACGGCATGAACCTGTCGTCGCTGCTGGGCGCCGCCGTCGACGCCAGCGGCACCGAGGAGATCCTGAACCCCGGCCTCCAGTACGGCATCTCCGAACTGACCAGGCTGGACTTCCTGTCCCTCGCGATCGCGCTGGTCCTGGGGACGGCCGGGCTGCCCCACATCCTGATGCGGTTCTACACGGTGCCCAACTCGAAGGAGGCCAGGCGGTCCGTGCAGTGGGCCATCTGGCTGATCGGGCTGTTCTACCTGTTCACCCTGGTGCTGGGCTACGGGGCTGCCGCCATCGTCGGGCGGGACACCATCCTCGACGCCCCGGGCGGGGTCAATTCGGCGGCACCGCTGCTGGCGGCGGAGCTGGGCGGGCCGCTGCTGCTCGGGTTCATCGCCGCCGTCGCGTTCGCCACCATCCTCGCGGTGGTCGCGGGGCTCACGATCACGGCCTCCGCCTCCTTCGCGCACGACATCTACGCCAACGTCATCAAGCGGGGGAAGCTCGACGACAAGCAGCAGGAGGTCCGGGTCGCCCGGATCACGGCGGTCGTCGTCGGCCTGGTCTCCATCCTCGGCGGGATCGCGGCCAACGGGCAGAACGTCGCCTTCCTGGTCGCGCTCGCCTTCGCGGTGGCCGCCTCGGCGAACCTGCCGACCATCCTGTACTCGCTGTTCTGGAAGCGGTTCAGCACGACCGGCGCGCTGTGGAGCATGTACGGCGGGCTGGGCATCACCGTGACCCTGATCATCTTCTCCCCAGCCGTGTCGGGGTCGGAGACCGCGATGTTCCCCGGCGCGGACTTCGCCTGGTTCCCGTTGTCCAACCCGGGCATCGTCTCCATCCCGCTGTCCTTCCTGCTCGGCTACCTGGGCACCGTGCTCAGCAAGGACCGCCCCGACGAGGCCAAGTTCCGGGAGATGGAGGTCCGGGCCCTGTCCGGTGCCGGAGCGGAGAAGGCCACCGAGCACTGACCCCACGGGGGTGAACCGGCCCGTGCGCTCGCCTCGGGGTCCGACCTGGCGGGGTCCCCCGCGTCACCCCGAGGCGGCACCAGCCGGCATGTCCTGATCCGAGGGGTACTGGTCATTGCGGACCACGCCGGGGGCCCGCATCGTGGACGGCGTGGACAGCGACACCCGGCAGCGGACCATCCTCCTCGTGCTGTACGAGGGCAGCGTGCTGCTCGACACGGCGGGCCCGCTGGAGGTCTTCGACGCGGCGAGCCAGGTCCGGCCGAACTCGTACCGGGTCAGCACCGCCTCCCCGGCCGGCGGCATGGTGCGGACGTCGTCGGGGGTGCGGCTGGCCACCGACGCCGCACTCGCGGACATCCGCACTCCACCGGACACCCTGCTGGTGGTGGGCAGCCCGAGGTACCGGGAGGCGGCCCGGGACACCGCTCTGGTCGCGGAGATCGGCCGGCTCGCGGCCGGGGCGCGTCGGGTGGCCTCCGTGTGCACCGGCGCCTTCGTCCTCGCCGCCGCCGGGCTGCTGGACGGCCGTCGCGCCGGCACCCACTGGGCGCACTGCGAGGAACTCGCCGAGAGCCACCCGACGGTGCGCGTCGTACCGGACGCCATCTTCGTCAAGGACGGGAACCTGACCACCTCGGCCGGCGTCACCGCCGGCATCGACCTGGCACTCGCGCTCGTGGAGGACGACCAGGGTCCCCAGGTCGCCCGCATGATCGCCCGGTGGATGGTGGTCTTCCTCCAACGACCCGGCGGCCAGTCCCAGTTCAGCGCCTGGTCGCGGTCCCGGCCGGTCGCCGACCCCGGGCTGCGGCGGGTGACGGACCACATCACCACCCAGCCGGCGGCCGACCTGTCCGTGCCGGCGCTCGCCGCCCTGGTGTCCGTCAGCCCGCGCCACCTCAGCCGGCTGTTCCTCCGCGAAACCGGGTCCAGCCCGGGCCGGTACGTGGAGGCGAGTCGAGTCGCCGCCGCCCGGGCCCTGTTGGAGGCCGGCTCGGACGGGCTGGACCGCATCGCCAACCAGACCGGTTTCGCCACCACCGAGACCATGCGGCGCGCCTTCCTCCGTGAACTCGGGGTGCCCCCCGGGGCCTACCGGGCCAGGTTCCACAGCACCCGAGGGGTCTGACCAGGACCAGCGCTGACCACACGTGGGCCGGGCCGGCGGGCCGACCTCGCTCCCGGCTCCGACCGGGGCTGCCCTCGGCCCGGGGCCGACCCCGATCCGGTGGCGTCCTGGCGATGCCGCGTCACCTCGCCCCGCACAACCGGCCCGCACACGCGACCACCAATACCCGCCAGGAACGTCCCGGCGCGCTCGGACCGGCCGGACACCACGACCCCGCCCGCCTCCGTCCGGGGGCGACAACGAGAGGAGACACCATGCGCGCGGCCTTCGTGCTGTACGAGAACATGACCGCACTGGACCTGATCGGCCCGTACGAGGTGCTGGCCGGCCACCCCGAACTGACCACGCACTTCGTCGCCGAGCGGACCGGCCCCGTCGCCTGCGACTCGGGGGCGGTCCTGCACGCGGACACCACCCTGGCCGAGCTGCCCGATCCGGACGTGATCGTCGTGCCCGGCAGCGGCCACTGGCGACCCGCCCTGGAGAACGACGCCCTCATCGCCTGGCTCGCCGCCGCGCACCCCACGGCGCGGTGGACGACCTCGGTGTGCACCGGCTCCACCCTCCTCGCCGCCGCCGGGCTGCTCACCGGCCGTCCCGCCACCACCCACTGGGCGGTCCGCGGCACCCTGGCCGAGCTGGGCGCCGAGGTCGTCACCGACCGGGTCGTCGTCGACGGGAACACCATCACGGCCGCCGGGGTCTCGGCCGGCATCGACATGGGGCTCCTGCTCGCGAGGGAGCTGTGGGGCGGTCGGATGGCCGACACCATCCAGCTGGCCATCGAGTACGCGCCCGAGACGCCAGGGGACGCCGGCTCACCGGAGACGGCGGACCCGGACCTCGTCACCACCGTCCGCGCGCTGATCAACCGCTGACCGGGCCCACCCAGGGCGCGGGGCCGACCGAGTGGACGCCGCACCAGCTCCACGCGCGCGGCCTGGTGGGCACCCAGCCCACCGGGAGCTCCCGGTGACCACCCGCGAGATCGCCCGGTTGGACACGTACCTGGCCGAGAACGGGTGATGACCCCCGGGCCGCGCCGGTGCCGCACCCGCCCACACACCGGGGGCAGCACCGGCGTGGCAGCATCGAGGGGTGCACCCACACCAGGTACCCAGCATCGCCGTGACCGAGGTCCGGGAACGGCTGACCGACGGCGTGACCCTCCTCGACGTCCGCGAACGGGACGAGTGGGAGGCGGGTCACGCGCCCGACGCCCTCCACATCCCGCTCGGGGAGCTCGCCGGCCGCCTCGACGAACTCCCCGAGAACGACGAGATCCTCGTGGTCTGCCGCAGCGGTGGCCGTTCCGCCAGGGCCACCTCGTTCCTGAACGGCAACGGATGGGACGCGTTCAACGTGGACACCGGCATGAAGGGCTGGGCCGCCACCGGCAACCCGATGGTGTCCGAGCGGGCCGGCACCGAACCGTCCGTGCTCTGAACGCACCAGGGCGCGGAACACCACGAGCGGGAGGATCGAGCGATGGCTGGTGACACGCGGTTCGACGGGCTCGACTCGCCCACCCTCCCGCACGTGGCGCGACCGGGCCGGGCCGCGCCCCGGTACACCGGGCCCCCTTCCTACCCGGCGACTCCACGGTGGGGTTTCCCCCTCGTGGCGTGGCGCACGCCGAGCGCCCTGCCCTTCACCCCTCCCCCACCGGTGGATCCGGCGAGCCGGCAGCACTGGCTCGCCGGATTCTCGATGCGCTGCCTCTCCCTGACCGCCCTGCTGGCCCTGCTGGCCGCCGGCGCCGAGGGCTGGCGGTACGCGCTCCTGGTGAGCAGCCGGGACGCGGGCGTGGCCGCGGACTCGGTCCGCCTCTCCGACGCCCTCGTGTACACGGCCTCGGCGCTGCTGCTGGTCGCGGCCGCGCTCTCCGCCACCAGCTGCCTGCTCTGGCTGTCGCGGGCCAGGGCGGCGGCGGAGGAGAACGCCGGGGTCCGGTCGTCCCGCCCCGCCTGGCACGTGTTCGCGGGTGTGCTCGTGCCCGGGGTGAACCTCGTGCTCCCCGGCATGTTGCTCGCGGAGCTGGAACACACGGCGGCCGAGCGCCCCCCGGACCGTCGGCCGCGCCCCTCGGGGCTCGTGCGCGCCTGGTGGTCGGCCTGGGTGGTGAACCTGCTGCTGGCCCTGCTCGCCGTGCTGTGGGGCTTCCGGGAGGGGCTCCAGGCCGCGGCGGACGGCGTGGTGCTGCACGCCGTGCTCAACCTCTCGGCGTGCGTCGTGGCCGTCATGACGATCCTCGTGATCCGCACGCTCTCGGCGCAGCTGAGCCCGGCGGACGGCGCCGTCGGGACCCGGATGGTCTTCGTCCGGGGCGCCGCCGGGACCGGACCGGCGAGGCGGGCCCGTCCCGCCGACAGCGCCCGCTGAACGGGAATCCCACCACCCGGGCACCCCGGGGGTCGGGCGTCACTCAACGCAGCAGGCGGGACAGCCGGCGGTCCGCCAGCGGCCGGCCCCCGGTCTGGCAGGTCGGGCAGTACTGCAACGAACGGTCGCTGTAGGAGACCTCGCGGATCTGGTCGCCGCACACCGGGCAGGGCAGGCCCGTCCGTCCGTGCACCCGCATGCCGGCGCGCTTCTCGCCCTTGAGCCGGGCCACCTCCTGCCCCTCGGTGCGCCGCACCGCGTCGGCCAGCACCTCCCGCATCGACCGGCTCAGCCGGGCCACCTCGTCGCCGGACAGCCGGCCCGCCACGGCGAACGGGGACAGCCGCGCGCGGTGCAGGATCTCGTCCGAGTAGGCGTTGCCGATCCCGGCCAGCAGCGACTGCCTGGTCAGCACGGTCTTGACGCGTTCGGTGCGACCGGCCAGGAGTTCGGTGAGCTCCTCCTCTCCGAGGTCCAGGGCATCCGGTCCCAGCGTGGCGATCCCCGGCACCTCGAGCGGATCGGTCACGATCCACACCGCGAGGCCCTTCCTGGTGCCCGCCTCGGTGAGGTCGAAACCCGGCCCCTCCCCCGGGTTCCCGAGGTGCGCCCGGAGGGCCAGCGGACCGCGACCGGGCCGGGGCGGCGCCGCCGGCAGCACGTCCTGCCACCGCAGCCAGCCCGCCCTGGCCAGGTGCGCGACCAGGCTCAGCCCCGAGCAGCGCACGTCGAGGAACTTCCCGTGCCGGTCCACCCCGCTGACCTCACGTCCGACGAGCGCGGACCAGGTCGGTTCGACGGTCTTGAGGACCGTGGGGGAGGCGACGTCGACCCGCCGCACGGTGCGGCCGACCGCGTGCTGGCGGAGGTGGTGGGCGATCGCCTCGACCTCGGGTAGCTCGGGCACGCACCCCAGTGTGCGGCGTTCCGCCGAGGGCGTCCTGTCGAACGTCCGACCGACGGGGGCGACGGGGGCCGCCCCCGTCGCCGTCCTAGTCGACCGGTTGGAGGGGTCCGTCCCCGCTTGGCTGCGAGTAGACCTCGATGTTGCGCGCGGTCGTCGCCGCGTCCTGGCGGACCTGGACGACACCCCGGACGACGCCCACCCAACGCTCCGGCGGGTGCTCCTCGTCGTCGCCGTCGGTCTCCGCCATCAACGTCCAGGGCCGGCGCAGCAGCCACCGGGCGGGGAAGAACACCAGCACGAGCACCAGGCCCAGCAACAGCCACGCCGGGGTCACCACGGCCTCGGGGCGCCACAGGAAGAGCATCACCACGAAGAGCACGAGGAACGAGGAGATGACGACACCCGGGGTGTTCCCCCCGCTGACGTCGTGCTCGAACTCGTCGAGCTGGAGTGGATGACGCCACTCCATCTGGCCGGAGACCTTCCACTTCCGACCGTCGGCACCACGTACCTCGCGCTCCATCCGACCTCCAGGTCTCCCACGCCCCGGCCGTCCCGGGCTCGACTACCGAGCGTGCGTCCACGGTACCGCGCCGCGCCCACCGTTCGGGGGCTTCGGGCGGGCGGATTCCCTCTCCCCGGTGTGGCATGCCGCGCGTGCGCCGGGTGCGGCTGCCAGGATCACCGACCATGGAGCTCGCCACCGCGATGGAGACCGTCCGCCGGCAGCACCGGGCAGTGCTGGCCACCCGCCGTTCGGACGGCTCACCCCAGATGTCACCCGTGATGACCTCGGTCGACGACCGGGGGCGCGTCCTCGTCAGCACCAGGGCGACCGCGTTCAAGGTGCGCAACATCGAGCGGGATCCGACGGTCTGGTTGTGCGTGCTGCCGGACGAGTTCTTCGGGGACTGGCTCCAGCTGCGCGGCCGCTGCGAGGTCATCACCCTGCCCGCGGCGATGGACCTGTTGGAGTCGTACTACCGGTCCGTCGCCGGGGAGCACCCGGACTGGGACGAGTACCGCCGGGCGATGGAGAAGGAACAGCGGGTCATCCTGCGGGTCACCCCGGACCAGGCCGGCCCCGACCGCAGCGGCTGACCGCCCGGGCCAGGGCCGGGCGGCCTGCCCCCGTGTTCCCCGGGCCGCCGTCCGGTCCGTCCTCGGCATGGTCTACAGTTGGCGACGCGCGGGCCGATCCGGTCGGCCGGCGAACCTCGCGGGTTCCCCCGGGACCCGCGATGCGGACGTAGCGCAGTTGGTAGCGCATCACCTTGCCAAGGTGAGGGTCGCGGGTTCGAGTCCCGTCGTCCGCTCCCCGCACGAGCCCCCGGTCCACGGCCGGGGGCTCGTCCGCGTTCCCGGCTCGGCCCGAGGGATCAGCCCCCGTCGAGGACGAGCCACCCGGCGGCCACGACGAGCCCGGTGGCGGCCGCCAGTCCCCCGTACCGGCCCGGCCGGGGCGTCCCCGGGAACAGCCACAGGCAGGCCACCACGACCTGACCGACGAGCAGCGCCATCAACACCGCGCTCCCGAACTGGACCGCGCGCTCGGCGAGCAGCGGCCCCACGCCGCCCGGCGCGCCGAGCAGGAAGAGGAAGGGAGCGGCGGCCACCAACGCGGCCAACGCCGTCCCGCCGCCCACGGCGAGCACCCAGAACCCGGCCGCGCGGTGCGTGCTGGCGGTACCCAGCCGGTGGGAGGAGCGGGAGGACATGACGGCACCCTACGGCCCGCCCTGGAGACGCCCCGGGCCCACCGCCGGAGCCCGGACGACCCCCGGCGAGATCACGGCGCGCGGCGCTCACCGACGCGGCGCGACCGCCACCCGGGAGGGGCGGTCGCGGTGTTCGAAGTACATCGTCGCGAGTACCGCCAACGTTATCGTCCGCTCCGCACCACTTCGGTAACATCGCGCCGCGACGCACGACGGGAAGTCCCGTCCGGCGCCCCGGTCGATCGTCGGTCCATCGCGGACGACGGCCCGCCGGCCATCCACCGGGGCGCACCGGTGGCTCGCCCGCACGGGGCAGGAAGGGGACAACATGGCCGCTCCCGCCGTCGCGGTCCCCGAGACGACCTCGCCCCGGCCCGAGCGCCGCTACCTGTACGGCCTGGACGCGCTCCGCATCCTCGCGGCCCTGTTCATCATCTACCGGCACGTCGGCGAGTGGCTCTGGGCCAACGACCTCCGATGGCCGGTGGACGCGTGGCTGGGGGACGCCTTCCGGGAGCCGCTCCGGCTGAACACGTTCTTCGGGTTCGTGGGCCTGAGCACGTTGTTCCTGATCAGCGGGCTGGTCGTCACGTACGTGACGGACAGGGAGCGACCGGTCCAGTTCCTGCTGCGGCGGGCGGCGAGACTGCTGCCGGCGTTCTGGGTGGCGGTCTGCGTCGCCTGGGTCCTCGTGGCGTTCGGGCTGGTCGCGGCGTTGGGCGACGCCGAAGCGGACCTGAACTCGCTGCTCGGTTCCCTGACGCTGGCCAACTTCTTCCTGTCCGAGCAGCGGATCGTGCTGGGGGTGACGTGGACGCTGACGGTGCAGCTCACCTTCTTCGTCTACGTGGGTCTGACCCTGCCGTGGGGGCGGCGCTGGCCGTGGCTGCCTCCCGCGGTGGCCGCGACGGCGCTGTCGGTGGCCCTCTCCGTGGTCAACACCATCGACGGCATCCCCGCCTACCACCTGCGGACCATCCTCACCTACCTGCCGGTGCTGTTCGTCGGGCAGCTGGTGTCGCTGGTGCGGTCGGGGCGGCTCGGGGCAGGGGTGGGTGTGGCCCTGGGCGCGGCGCACTTCCTGCTCTTCGTGCGCGCGGGCCTCACCAGCGAACTCATCCCGGAGGGCGAGGGGCACGTCCGCACCCTGGTCATCACCACCCTGGTCGTGGTGCTCCTGCTGTCCGCCGACGGCAGACTGGTCCGCTCCCGGTTGGTCGGTGCCGTGGCCCGACGCACCTACGCCCTCTACCTGATCCACGTACCCATCGGCTTCGCCGTCCTCGGTCTCCTCGCCCCGCGGGCGCACCTGGCGGTGGCGCTGCCGGCCGCCCTGGTCGCGATGGGCGCGGCGGCGGAGCTGCTGCACCGGTGCGTGGAGATGCCCTGCCACCGCTGGTACCGGGCGTGGGAACGACGTCGCGGCGCGGGTGGCGTCCCCCCGCCGCCCGGTGGCACGGTCGACGCGCCGAGCGCCGTCGTGGGCACCGCGAACGACATCCCACCCGCCGGGGCCCCGCGCCAGGATGAACCGGGGGCGGCCGCCGGCCCCGGCGAGGACGACCAGCACCCCCGGGACGGGGGCGCGGCCGGCGATGACCCCGGCGAGCCGACCGACACCACCCCGGACCGGACCGTGGACGTCACCAGCCCGGCGCCCGGCTCGACCGAGACCGAGGACCGGGCGTCCGACCGGGCGTCCGACCGGGAGGCCGACCGGGAGGCCGGCACGGCCGGCTCCCCGGACGACGGGGGTGGACGCGCTGACGCGGCGGTGCCCCCGTGCGATGGGACCGACGTCCCCGCTGGTGAGGACGGCGATGCCAGCCGTCCCGCCCCCGAGAGCGGTTCCGGGGGGAGCGGGAGCGACGACCCGGCCCCGGCCGAACACCAGCCCCCACCCGCCGGCGCGGCGGTCGCCGGTGCCCTGGATCCCCTCGACGCGACGTCCCCGCCGTCGGGGGCTCCGAACGCCTCCGGAGAGGGGCGGTGACCGCACGGTGACGGATACGGTGGCACGGCGACGGGCGCACGCCTCCTTCCGGACGTGGCGTTCGTCGAGGAGTCCCTGACGGTGGCGGAGACAGGAGGCAGCGGAGTGGGCGCCCCGGACGCAGGACGGCCGTCGTCGCCTGGTGGCGCGCCCGCGAGGCAGTACCTCTACGGGCTCGACGTTCTCCGGGTCATCGCGGCGCTCTTCATCGTCTACCGCCACTTCGTGCAGTGGACCGGTTTCGAGGGGCACCCGCTGGGTTTCCGCGACGCGGTGAACGACCTGGTCGTGGCGCCGCTCCGGCTGAACCCGCATCTGGGCATGGTCGGGCTGTTGTCCCTCTTCCTCATCAGCGGGCTGGTCATCACCTACGTGACCGGCTCGGAACGTCCCGGGCAGTTCCTGCTGCGCCGGTCCTTCCGGTTGTTGCCCGCGTTCTGGGTCGCCGTGCTCGTGATGTGGTGCCTCGTGGGGTTGGGGGTGTCGCAGGGAGCGCGGGCGGACACCCCGGCGGACCTCAATTCACTGCTCGGTTCGCTGACGCTGGCCAACTTCTTCCTGACCGAGCAGAAAATCGTGCTCAGCGTCACGTGGACGTTGACGATCCAGTTCGGTTTCTACCTGTTCATCGCCGCGACCATCCCGCTCGCACGGACGAGGCCCTGGTTGCCGCCGGCGGTCGCGGCCGTTCTCGTGGGGGTGGGGCTGCTCCTCACCCCCGTGGTGGAGACGGACACCCTCAGCCAGGTTCGGACGGTGCTCACCTACCTGCCCGTGCTGTTCATCGGGCAACTCATCTCACTGGTGCGTTCCGGCCGCCTCGGTCCTGTCGTCGGCACCGCGCTCGGGACGGCGCACTACCTGCTGTTCGTGGGTGCCGGTCTGGGGCATGACACGCTGCCGGACGGGCCGTCCAGCGAGCGCACCTTGTTGATCATGGTTCTGGTCACGGTCCTCCTGCTCCGGGCTCGCGGGGGCCTGGCCAGGGCCCGCCCGGTCTCGGTGCTCGCGAAACGCACCTACGCCGTCTACCTCGCCCACATCCCGGCGGGTTTTCCCATCCTGCGCTGGGTGACGGCCGAGACGAACGCCCTGCTGGGAGTCCTGTGCGCCGTGTTGGCCACGGCGGTGGCGGCCGAGGCGCTGTACCGGTTCGTCGAGATGCCGGTGCACCGTTGGTACCGGCGCCGCGAACGAGCACGACGTGCCCCCACCCCGTCGGTGGCTCCGGGCTCGGACCACGGGGAGCGGCCGTCCGCCGAGGACGCTCGAGTGGTTCGGGACGTCGTCACCGAGGGCCCGGCGCCGGGTGGGAGGACTGACGTACGGGCCGATACCCGGCGGGACGACCCGGTCGCGGACTGAGCGAGCGGGGGACGTCCACCCCAGTGACACCTCGATCACTCAAATGGGGTAGAAACTCGGAAATACTTTGAAAAAGAGGGGGCCGGTTTAGGCAATTCTGTCGTTGCCCGGAGCGCGTGGTGGCGCTTTGCTGGACCTTCCCAGACATGGGAATCGATAGTTGAAACTCTCTCAAGTTTAACACTTTGAGGTGAAGTAGCCACAAGTGAGGCCAACACGGGCTCCGAGAGCGCCAGAATTTTTCGCATGAAAATTTCAGCATCCCCGACCACCCGGTCGGCATCGGATGGTGAAGAGCACGGAACCTCGGACGCGTTGGCTGCTTCCAAGAGTGGTCGGCCCCGGCGCACGCCGGCCGTCCAATGACCGACAACCTCCCGTCGGGGCCCCCCGCGGAAGGTCCACTCCCAGCCGCTACTTCGGGGAAGCGGGGTCCGCGAATGATCCACTACCAGGCGCCGGAACACGTCCTGGTGCCACGTCGCCTCACCGGTCCGCCCCCGGCGGCCGCACCGGACGGTCCAGCTCCCGTCCCCCGTCGCGCCGCCGACCTGGAATACGAGCGGGCCGGCCGCCTGACTGAGGGGGAGTCGGTGTGGCCCGGCGTCTTCCGCCGGCAGCTGCACCGGGTCGACGGACCGCAGAACCGGGTGCGCATGGGCGACGCCTACCTCGTCCTGTCCGCCTGCGGGGCGCTCGCCCTCCCGTCGGTGGGAGGTCAGCCAGCCGGATACGCGTTGTGCTCCCGGTGTTTCCCCCGTTGAGACCTCCACCCGGACCCACCCGCCTCCGACCCGCCGCCCACCGCGAGGCGCGTCCCCCGAGGTAGCGGGCGAGCCGCCCGGCTCCCCGGCTGGCCGGGGACGACGCCGTCCCACCGCCTGTGTCACCAACCACTGTCCCGCCGTTCGCACGCGTAGCGCACCTACAGTCGCACTGGGTCCCGACGGTCCTCGTCGGTGACCCGCCGTGGCCGCGGCGTGCGCTGCCTCTCGTCAACCCGGTCCCCAGGTTGTCCGGAACCACCACGGCACTGATCAGGATCGGAGCCCGGCGGCGTGCGCCCGACGGCGCTGGGAGGGAGCGGACGCGGTGCGCCAGAGCATCGACCTGGGCGACGGGACCACGCTCGGCTACCGACGGGGCGGCGTTCCCGGCGGACCGGCCGTCGTGGTGCACCACGGCCTGCCACGTCATGACCGGACCGTGGAGTCCTGGCTCGCCCGCGCGGAACGGCACGGCCTCGACCTCGTCGTACCGGACCGCCCGGGCCACGGACTGTCCTCGCCGGCACGGTGGCGCTCGCCGCTGGACGTGTGCGCGCCGCTCGACGTCCTCGCCGAACGCCTGGACCTCGGGCGCTTCGACGTGGTCGGCGTCGCGGTCGGCGCCCCGTACGCCTACGCGACCTCGGTGGGCCTGGCGAGGAGGACCCGCCGGCTCGCCGTGCTGGCCGGAATCCCGTTCCCTCCCACCCCCGGGGACGGTGGCCAGCGCGGTCCGGACGAGGCGGCCGACCCCTCCCACCAGCCCACGACCTCGGACGGCGTCAGCCCGCCCTCCGGGGAACCGCTCGGCGTGGACCAGGACCGCCGGCTCGTCGGCGGGAACTGGGGCTTCTCCGCCGACCAGGTGCGCCACCCGGTGTGCCTCTGGCACTGGCGGGAGGACGACGAGGTGCCCTTCCCCTCGGCGACCGCGAGTTGGGCGCTGCTCCCCCACGCCGAGCTGCGGGTGCGACCCGGGGCCGGCGATCCCACCGACCCGGACGCCGAGGACGAGCTGTTCGACCTGCTCACCGAAGGCAGGTGAGCGGGCGGCCCCCGCGCCCGTCCACCTCGTGCCCGGCCAGGCCCGGCCGGCACCCGCCAGCCGTCCGCGCCGGCCGCGGCGTCCCTCACACCGAGCGCGCGCGGAGCCACAGGTGCCAGGGGACCTGGCGGTCCCGGTCGTTGGTCACCCAGTCCGGATCGGGCTCGCGCAGCGCCTCGAGGAGCAGGCCCGCGTCCTCCAGCGCCCGCGTGTAGTCCTCCAACGGCCGGTACCAGCCGTTCCAGACCATGCGGCTGCCGTCGAGCACCTGCTCCACCTCGAACCGCTCCCGCGTGAAGTACGAGCGGGCCATGACCCGGGGTGCGCGCGGGTCACCGGAGGCTGGCCGGGTCACGTTGACGACCGGGTGCGTGATGGACACGCAGAGACGCCCCGCCGGGCGGAGCACTCGCGCGACCTCCACCACGGTGCCCGCCAAGTCCTCGACGTCCATCAGCACGTTGTGGGCGACGACCACGTCGAAGGTCCGGTCGGCGAAGGGCAACGCGGCGCCCTCGGCCACCACGTACGCACCGCCGGGATCGGCCTCCCGCGCGGCGCCCACCAGCGTGGGTGACGTGTCGACGCCGTGCACCCGATGGCCGCGTGCCCGCAGGTCACGGCTGATCCGCCCCTCACCGCAGCCCAGGTCCAGCGTGGCCACTCCTGGCGCGGGAACCAGCGCCATGAAGCGCTCCCGCAGGTGCCACCAGGAATCGAAGCCAGGTCTGCGCGCCCAGGCGATCCAGTTCCGCGCCTGTTCCTCCCACGCCCGCGCGAGGCGTCCGGTGTCCGCCACGACCCCAGGGTAGGTACGGCGGGCCACACGGCCAGTCGGACGGCCGAGGCAGGCCACCTCCTACTCCGTTCGGCGTCTCCCGCTCCACCGAACGCGAGACGAACTCACAACCGGCCGGCACCCGCCGGGAGGGTCGCACCGGGCGGGCATGATTCAGGGCGCGAGCGGAGGCCAACCCGGCCTCCACGGATGCGGGGAGCGTTGGTGCCGGACTTCCGCGGTGACTTCGAGACTCACCTGACCCTGCGGGCGGACTCGGACCCCGGGCGGCTGGCGGCCTGGGCACGGGCGCACGACCTGAAGTTCACCCACATCCTGCTGTCCCAGGGGAGGACGGCGTCCCAGCCGATGCTCACCTACCCCGGCTGCGGATCACTCACCGAACAACGCGCCTCGGCGCGGACCTGGACGGACCGGCTGGCCCGGGACGGGTACGAGGTGGTGCGGGTCAAGATCGAGGCCGCCCCGTGGAACGCCGACGTACCCCTCACCGAGGAGGACGCCGCCACCCTGCCCACCCACTGCCACTTCGAACACCACGTGAAGCTGCTCCTGCCGGACGAGGAGACCGTCCGACTGGTCACGAAGGTGGCCGCCGAGCACCGGGCCCGGGTGTCCAGGAACGCCCGCCGCCCAGCCACCGGGGGCGGCCACGAACGGTTCGTCACCCAACGCTGCTACAAGGTCGGCCGCCAGACCGCCAGGGCGCGCCTGGACATGCTCCTGGACGGCCTCGGCGCCACCGGCTGCCCGGTGCTCGACGTCGAGGAGGAGTTCGTCGTCGTCGACGACAACCCCGCCGTCGACGACGGGTGGTTCGAGCGGAGCTACCACCAGATGGCGTCCTCCTGGCGGCTCTTCCAGGGCGTCCCGCTCGCCAGGGACGAGTTCACCGACGGCGTGCCCCCGACCCCGGCCAGGGGCACCGCCCGGTTCCCCGCCACCTACCTGCCCGTGACCCACGGAACCGGCGCCACCCAGGCCCCCATCTTCGACCCCGCGCTCAAGCAGTACGACCGGGCCTTCCGCGCCGGTGAGCCCGCCTTCACCGACGCGCTGACGGGACAACGCTGGTTCCACACCCGGCGACTGGTCATGGACCACCTGTTGCGGGTCGTCAGCCGGTCCAGCTGGGCCGAACACCTCCTGCTCCGGGGGAGCAGGCTGCTCAAGGCCTGGCTGCCGGAGGCGAGGGAACCCGGCGACCTCGACTTCGTCGTGTTCCCCCACAAGATCAACCCGACCAGCCCGTGGGCCGAGAGCTTCTTCGACCAGTTCGTCACCGCCGTCGCCGCGGCACCCATCCTGGACCGGACGATCCGCCTCGACACCGACGACGTCGCCGTGGATCCCATCTGGACCTACGAACGCGCTGAGGGCCGCCGGCTCGTCATCCCGTGGCGTGCGCCGGGGCTGCCCTCGGGCAGCGTGCAGCTCGACTTCGTGTTCAACGAGGAGCTCCGCGACCGCCCGGTGATCACGCGCCTCGCCCCCTTCGACGGTGACGCACCCATCCCACTGGCCACGGCCAGCCCCGGGCTCTCGCTCGCCTGGAAGATCCTCTGGCTCGCGAGCGACTCCTACCCGCAGGGCAAGGACCTCTACGACGCCGTCCTGCTCGCCGAGACGTACCCGCTGCGGCTGGACCTGCTCCGCCGGGTCCTCCGCCCGGAGCTGGAGCGGGGCGCCGACGACTTCGACGCCTCCGCGATCCTGGCGTTGGAGGTGGACTGGGCGGAGTTCGTGGCCGAGTACCCCACCATCGTCGGAGACGCCGACCTGTGGCTGCGCCGCCTCGCCGAAGCGCTGGCACCCACGTTCCGCCCGCGAACGGTGGCCAGGTGAACGGCGCGGCGCTCCGGCTCCGACGAAGCGTCCGGGCGCGGTCGGTGGCCGGTGCCGCCCTCGAACCCCGGGTCGAACGCCGTGTCGAGCGAGGACGCCCTTGCCTTCGACAGCGGCGCGTTGTTTGACTCGGATGCGGACATGACGACGTTGTCCTCCCCACCGCTGGCCCACCCGCCGGGTGACGGGCCGCGCGGCTCCGCCGCCACCCGTCGACGTCGTCCCCGGCCT
The DNA here is from genome assembly GCF_000429185.2 of Actinoalloteichus caeruleus DSM 43889. Lineage (GTDB taxonomy): Bacteria > Actinomycetota > Actinomycetes > Mycobacteriales > Pseudonocardiaceae > Actinoalloteichus_B > Actinoalloteichus_B caeruleus. The sequence continues at coordinate 4,021,110 of NZ_AUBJ02000001.1, forward strand.
CGGAGCAGCGGAAGTGGTGACCATGTCGACGAGGACACGTTCCCCCCTCACCGCCGTGCTGGCCCTGGTGCTCACGGTGCTGGTCGGCTCGCCGGCGGCCGGTGCCGCCCCACCGGTCCTCCACGCCGAGCCGACCCGGGTCATGGCGCTCGGCGACTCGATCACGGGCTCCCCGGGCTGCTGGCGGGCCCTGTTGTGGCGTGACCTCCAGGAATCCGGTCACCAGGACGTGGACTTCGTGGGCACGCGTGCCCCGCAGGGCTGCGGGTTCCCGTACGACGGCGAGCACGAGGGTCACGGTGGCGCTCTCGTCACCGAGGTCGCCAGGCAGAACGCGCTCCCCGGTTGGCTGGCCGCCACCGGCCCCGATGTCGTCCTCATGCACTTCGGCACCAACGACGTGTGGAGCTCCCGCTCCACCGAGGAGATCCTCGGCGCCTACGACGTCCTCCTCGGCCAGATGCGGACGGCGAACCCGGAGATCCGGCTGGTCGTCGCCCAGATCCTGCCGATGGACGCGCCGAACTGCCCCGAGTGCGCCCAGCGGGTGGTGGACCTGAACGCCTCCGTCCCGGCGTGGGCTGCCGACCGGAGCACAGCGGACTCGCCGGTGCTGGTCGCCGACCACTGGACCGGTTTCGACACGGACCTCCACACCTACGACGGTGTGCACCCCAACGCGGACGGGGACCGGCGGATGGCCGACACCTGGTACGCGGCTCTGACCCCACTGCTCTGAGCCCGGGGCGGCGGAGCCCCTCAGGGCGGTGATGGCGCGGTCCCAACTCGCTCGGTCACGGCGCGGCGATCGCCAGCGGACACGACCGCCAGGTCGCGCACTCGACATTGTCGGTACCGAACAGTACCGTACTTTCGTTACCGCGACCACGAGCACCGGTCCGGTCGACGACACCCGGACCAGGAGGAACACATGTCCTTTCAGGCCTACCTCGACACCATCGAGCGCAAGACGGGGCTCACGCCACGGCAACTACTCGACATCGCGCGATCCAAGGGCTACGACGACCCCTCGGTGAAGGCGGGCGTGATCCTCGACTGGCTCCGCACCGACTACGGCCTGGGACGCGGCCACGGCATGGCGCTGGTGCACGTCATCAGGAAGGGACCCCGGATCGACGCGAAGCACGTCGGAACCACGGGGTCGCACCGGGACGAGTCGGAGATCCTCTGGCTGGACGGCAGGGAGACCCGACCCTCCTGAGCGTCGCGCCCACTCCGCCACCACTCGGACACCGCGGCCAGGGGGACTCCACCACGCACGACGACTGGGGCGGGGAGCCCCGACCAGCGCGGACACCGGCTCGGCCGAGACCGGCCGAGCCGGGCCCAGCGGGCGGGCGCTCCTCCACGAACCGGTCCCGCCGGCGCGGAGTGGGCCGCCCCCTCCCCGGAGCCTCCCCAACCTCCTCGTCGACGGCTCAGCCGACCACCGCGTCACGTCGGTAGGCGCGCAGGAAGGCCTCGACACCGGCGTCGAGGGCCGGCGCCAGCTCCGCTTCGGAGACCGGCCTGGTCGCGGCGGCGAACATCGTCTGGTTGCTGGGGATCCAGAGCAGCATCCCCGCGAAGTGGTTCGCCGCCAGCACCGGCTCCGGCACATCCAGCAGACCACGGACGTCGAGCACGGAGAGGCAACGACCCACGGCGTCGAGCATCGGGAGGAAACCCCGTTCCCAGTAGAGGAGCCCGAGCTGGGGGAACCGGGTCGCCTCGGCGATGACCAGGCGCCGGAGCTGTTGGACACGGGGGTTCATGATCGAACGGGCGAACCGCTCAGCCAGCGCCCGCACCGCCTCCTCGGCGGTGCCCACCTCGGCCATGCGCTCCACGAGCGGCAGGAACGGGTTGTGGACCCGGTCGCACTCGGCGCGGATCAGCGCGGTGAACACACCCTCCTTGTCCCCGAAGGCCTTGTACAGCGTCTGTTTCGAGACCGACGCGGCGGCGGCGAGCTGGTCCGTCGAGGTTCCCACGTAGCCGTTGGCGACGAAGGCCTCGAGCGCGCGCTCGAGCATGAGTTCGCGCTTGGCCTCGCTCCTCGACCCCTCGGCGGACACCGACTCAGCCATGTTGACCTCCAGAGTACTGAACAGTACTGTACTGACGCCAGAGTACCGATCGGTACTCACGTCGATGAGGAGCATAGTGACCACTCACACCGTGACGAGCGCCGATGGAACCCGCATCGCCTTCAGCGCGACCGGACCCGCCGACGCGCCCGTCGTCATCAGCGTGGACGGGGCGACGATGTTCCGGGCGATGGACTTCAGCGGCGGCGAGGTCGGCCGGCAGCTGGGCCACGCCTTCCGCTTCGTCACCTACGACAGGCGGGGACGAGGCGAGAGCGGGGACACCCCTCCCTACGCGGTCGAGCGGGAGATCGAGGACATCGCCGCCCTGATCGACCACCTCGGAGGACGCGCTTCCCTGTTCGGGGTCTCCTCCGGCGCGGTGCTGGCCCTCCGAGCCGTCAAGGCGGGTCTCCCGGTCGACGCCCTCGCCTGCTACGAGCCACCCTTCGTCGTCTCCTCCGACCGCGAGCCGGTCGCACCCGACTACGTCGAACGCCTGGACCGCGCGGTGGCCGACGGCCGCCCGGGTGACGCGGTCCGGCTGCTCATGACCGAGGCGGCCCTGACACCGGCGTCGGTCGTGGACAGCATGGTCGAGCAGCCGTTCTGGCCAGCGCTGGAAGGAATCGGTCACACGGTCGCCTACGACGGCCGCATCATGGGCGACACAATGCGGGGACGGCCGGAGGCGCTCGACGTCTTCCGCGACGTCGAAACCCCCACCCTCGTCCTCCGCGGCGGAGCCAGCGACACCTGGATGGCGAAGGCCGTGGAGGAGTTGGCGGAACGGCTCCCCAACGCCACGGTGGAGCTGCTGCCCGGCCAGACCCACCAGGTCGACCCGAGCGAACTCGCCGCCGCCCTCCTCCGGTACCTCTCGTCGGCGCTCACCGACCCGACGCCTGCGTGACGGAGGAGCCGGTGCTCCGTCCGAGCAGGCGTGGTGACGCCGCGAGATGAGGGCTTCGCCCCGGGCGGCGGCCAGGCCCCGGGGCGGTGAGCACGGGGGTGGGGCTTGGCACTCACCCCCGTGGAGGGCTGCGGCGGGCGGCGGATCAGGACGTCGGCGTCCCGCCGGCCGCGCTGCCTCCACCCGAACCCGCGGCCAGCCCACCGACCGACCGCCCGTCAGCGCCCCGGGTGGTCCACCATCCCGCCCCCGCTCCTCGGAGGTCGGTCACGGCCTGACCGGCGCGACCCGGCTCCACCGCGTCGGGAGAGCCGTCGCCTGGTAGGGCGCTCGTCTCAGGCGTCGCCGGTGGCCAGGCCGACCGGGCAGCTCACCCCGGTGCCGCCGATACCGCAGTAGCCGTTCGGGTTCTTCCCCTCGGACAGGTACTGCTGGTGGTAGGTCTCCGCGTAGTAGAAGTCCCGCAGCGGTTCGATCTCCGTGGTGATGGTGCCGTGGCCCGCCTGGGAGAGCGCGCGCTGGTACTCGTCCCTGCTGGCCAGCGCCTCGGCCCGCTGCGCGTCGCCGGTGGTGTACACGGCCGACCGGTACTGGGTGCCCACGTCGTTGCCCTGCCGCATTCCCTGCGTCGGGTCGTGCCCCTCCCAGAAGACCCGCAGCAGCTCGGCGTAGGACACCTCGGCCGGGTCGAACACCACCAGCACCGCCTCGGTGTGCCCGGTGAGCCCGGAGCACACCTCCTCGTAGGTGGGGTTGGGGGTGCTGCCGCCCGCGTAGCCGACCGCCGTCGACCACACCCCGGGGGTGCGCCAGAAGGTGCGCTCCGCTCCCCAGAAGCAGCCCATGCCGAACACGGCCGTCGCCATCCCCGCCGGGAACGGCGGGGTGATGCGCCGTTCCGGCCACACCGCGTGCCACTCGTGCACCGCCATCGCCTCCGCCCGCCCGGGCAGGGCGGACGCGGCGTCGACCGGGGTGCTCACACGCTGACCGAACCACGTCATGGCGCCCACTGTACGGACGGTGTCGCACCGGAACCAGGGACCGGCTGCGCGGAGGACCGGCCATCTTGCAGTATCAGGGGTGATGATGCCACCAGCGCCAGGCGCCGGTCCCCGAACACCGCCGCCGCCACCCGGCAGTCCCGTCGAGCCGCCGCGGGGCCGGCCACCTCGGCTGCCCGCGCCGACGCCGCCGGACCCGCCGCGCCGCCGGCCGGGGTGGATCGGGCAGGCCGTCACCCTCACGGCACTGGCCGTGGTGGCCGCCGCCGCGATCCTGGTGTGGGGGTGGGGAGCCGACCCCGCGGTGGAGGAGGCGAAGGAACGCATCCCCCAGCCCGTCGACCTCGACCCGCGCCGTCCCGAAGCTCTCCTGGAACCCACCCCGATGACCGAGCCCGAGGGTGAGGTCCTCGTGGAGCAGCGGCTGACGGAGGCCGAGCTGGACGACAACACCGTGCTGCCGCCCGAGGAGTTCGACCTCCTCGTGGAGGGTGGCCTGGTCCAGGCGGACTTCCACATCACGCGGGACCCGGAGACCGACACCACCACCGGGTTGTCCCTGTTCACCGTGAGCACCGAGCACGACCCGGCGGACCTGCTCGCGGAGATCACCGGCCTCTACCGGGGAGCCGGCTACCGGTCGACCCCCGCCGAGCACGACAATGTGCGACTCCAGGTGCTCGACGATCCGGCGATCACCGAGCAGGTCACCTACCGGGCCCACTACCTGGTCGGCCACCGCGTCGTCCGGGTCGAGGCCTACGGCACGGACCGGACCGCCGTCGCGGACCGGTTCACGACGTTGTTGGACCGACAGTGCCAGGACTTCCCCGCCGACGACCCCCAGGCTGGCTGATGGCGATGAACCAGACCAACACCCCGACGCCGCCCACCCCGGTGGCACCACCGCCAGCCGGTGCCGGCGTCACCTCGCCGATCGTGGTGGTGCGCGCGGCCGCCACGGTCCTCGTCGTGTACGGGTTCCTCGTGGGGTTGTGGACGTCCCGCAGCGGTGAGTCCCTCTGGCTGGTCGACACCGTCCGCGAGTGGCTGAACCGGCCGCTGGGCATCGGGGAGGACTTCGGGGTCCTCGGCGTCATGCTGCTCCTGCTCGCCTTCGGCTACCAGGCGGCCGGGATGTCCGCCGCGGAGCGGTCCCCGGGGCGGCTCGGGCTGGCCGCGCTCCGCCTCTACCTGCCGGTGGCGGTCGCGGTGGTGTTGGCGGCCGCGGCGCTGCTGGTCGGCGCGACGGTGTGGGTGGCACCGGATGCCGGGGAGGTCAGCGTCGCCGACTACCTCGGCAACCTGGTGTGGGCCCCCCACCTGGTCGGGGACGCGATCCGGCTGGTCCCGCTCGCCTGGGTGCCGCTGCTGGCCATCCTGGCCCTCGCCATGGCCGCCGCGTCGGCGCCGCTGCGGGCCGGGGCGCACTGGGTGCCGCTGGGCTGTCAGCTCGCCGCCACCGGTCTGCTGGTCTGGCTGGGTCTCGCGGTGCCCGAGCTGGCGAGGCTCGGCGTGGTGGCCAGCTTCCTCCCCCTGGTCATCCTCGGCCAGATCGTCTGGAGCTGCCGCGACAACGGCATGCCGACCTGGGTGGGGGTCCTGCTCGGCACGGGTTGCTGGGCGGTGGTGGCCCTGGCCGAACCGGCCTACCCGGAACTCGACAACTGGTGGTACCCGCTGACCACGGTGTTCGCCGTGCTGTTCTTCCTGGTCGCCGTGCAGTGCGCCGGCCCGGTCTCCCAGGCCGTGGCGAGATCCGCCCCCGCCCGCTGGCTGTCCTCCCGCAGCGAGTGGTTGTTGGTGTTGCTCGGCGTCGTCGGGTTCGCCGCCACCGACCTCCTCACCGCGGCCCTGCCCCCGGCCGTGGCGTTGCCGTTGGCCGTGGCCCTGCTGTGCGGAGCCGCCGAGCTGTGCCACCTGGTGACCAGAGCCCGGCGCGCAGGGTGAACGCGCTCGACGCCCCCACCCTGCCGATCAGGGTTCCGGGCAGGCTGGACTACCTGCACGGTTTCGACCTGATGCGGGTGGTGGCCGCCGTCCTGGTCGCGTACGGGCACATCGCCGGTTGGCTCGCCGCCTACGACCACGACTGGAACGTGCGGGGTTTCCTCGACACCACCGTCGTCGAACCGCTCCGGCTGAACAACCTGATGGGTTTCACCGGCGTCGGCACGTTCCTGGTGATCAGCGGGTTCGTCATCACCTACGTGGCGACGAAGGAAACCCCGGGGCAGTTCCTGCTGCGCCGGGCCTTCCGGCTCCTGCCCGCCCTGTGGCTGACCGTCACCCTCGCCTGGCTGCTGTACCAGACCAGCTGGGTCCTGCACCGGCCCGAACTGTCCCTGGGCGACCTGTGGGCGAACCTGTTCCTCGTCAACTTCTTCGACGGCCAGTGGTTCACCCTGGTCGCCGTGGCCTGGACCCTCCTCGTCCAGTTCACCTTCTACCTCTTCGTCGCCGCCACCATCCCCCTCGGCCGACGGCACCCGTGGTTACCGCCGGCCCTCGCGGTCACCGCGGTGTCGGTGCTGCTGTCCCTGGTGAACACGACGGACAACCTGGCCACCGCCCAGCTGCGCACGGTCATCACGTTTCTGCCGGTCGTTTTCCTCGGCCAGTTGGTGTCACTCGTCAGAAGCGGCCTGCTCCCCGTTGTGCTCGGCACGGTTTTCGGGATTCTGCAATTCCTGCTGTTTGTTCGCGCCGGTTTGACCAACGAGGGAATTCCCGCAGGTGAGGCCCACGCCCGAACCCTGGTGCTCGTGGTGGTCATCACAGTGCTGATGATGGGGGCCAGGGGACGACTCGTCCGGTCGTCCTGGATAGCCACTGCCGCCAAGCGGACCTATTCAGTATTCTTGACCCACATTCCGGTGGCCTACACGCTCCTCGGCCTGCTCACACCGAGAACCAGCCTGTTCGTGGCCCTGGCGGTGACCGTGGCGGCGGTCGTCGTCGTGTCCGAACTGGTCTACCGCCTGGTCGAGGTTCCCGTGTACCGCTGGTACCGGCGGCGCGAACGCTTCGGACGGGCGCGAGCCGCGGTGCCGGAGCGAACCGGAACCTGACAACACGAGACGCCTGGCCCGGGCGGGTACCCTTTGCGACGCTGGCGGGGCAGCGCGGCGCCCAGGGCGCACAACCGAAACCGCGGCAGCCGGTGACCTCCGGCCCCGGAGCGAGGAGACGCTGGGATGACCTGGCAAGAACAGTTACAGCAGCTCGACGCGGCGTTGGCCGGCGGGCAGATCAGCGCCGAGGAGCACCGCAGGCAACGGGACGAGATCCTGGCGTCGGCGTCCAGCCCGCAGGCCGGCGGGTGGACCCCCGGGGCGTTCTCCGCCAACAGCCCCCACTCGCCGATCGAACAGGCCTTCCCCTCGGGGCGGAACTTCCCCCAGCAGAACTCCGCGCAGGCCCTGGCCAACGACACCGAACGCACCCAGGTGGTGCCGGCGGTCACCGCCGGCGGACCTCCCCCGCAGGGGGCGAACGGCGCTCCCCCGTGGGGCGGCGACCAGAACTTCCCACCGCCTCCCGGTCAGGGCTGGTACTCGGGCCCGGAGTCCTTCGACGGGGCCAAGTCGTCCTCGGGCGGCGGGAAGGGCAAGCTGGTCGCGATCATCGCCGCCGCCGTCATCGGACTGGCCGCCGTCGGGGCCGGCGTGTGGTGGTTCGTCCTCCGCGACACCGGCGCGACCGCCAGCGAGTCGGAGAACCCGGGCGGTGACCAGCAGGACGCGCCGCCGGCGACGCCCCCCGAGTTCGGCCCCGACATCCTGCCCACCCTCCCGGGCGGTCCCGACGGGAACAGCGGGCTGCTCACCCCGCAGCAGGGCGTGGACCTGGGCCTGTACGGGGAGACGACGCTGGGTTCGCTCACCGAGAACGGCACCGAGCAGCTGGTGTACTCGGGCAGCAACGACGCGGGCACCTCCCACACCGTGCTGGCCTTCGAGACCGCCGGGCCGGACGGGGCCACCGCGGTCGCCGACGCCCTCGTCGACGTCCAGGCCATCCAGGAGATGGAGGTCGTCACCCTCGACGGCATCCCCGAGTCGGTCACGATCATGCGTTCCAACACCGACGGCCTCGACGTGTACCGCGCTGTCTACACCTCCGGTGACCTGACCATCCGCGTCGGAGGCGCCCGGCAGGGCGAGGAGGACGAACTGGTCCTGGTGACCGAGTTCCAGAACACCCTGAACTCGGTGCTGGACGCACTGCCCGTCGACTGACGGCACGGGCCGGCGGTCGCGTCGTCGACCGCCGGCCCGCCCGCTCCGCTTCCCGGCTGCCCGCGCTGAGGCCGCGAGCCGCCCCCCGGAAAGGCGACGATGCCCGCACGTTCCGCCAGCCCCACCAGCGACACCGCCACGCACGGGACCGCGTCCGAGGACCAGACGCGACCGGTGGCGCGGCAACCGGGCGGAGGACCACGCGCCGCCGTGATCGCGTTGCTTGTCCTGGCCGCCCTGCCCGTCCTGTTCATCCTCGTCGAGGTGTTCCGCGCCCCGCCCATGCACTACGGGGACTACTGGACGATCCTGTCGAAGGTCATCGACGGCACGGGGGCCCTGGCCCCAGCCGGCCTGTTCGAGCTGTACAACCAGCACCCGATCGTGGTGACCGGCCTGCTGTTCTACGTGGACGCCGTCCTGTTCGGTGGTTCCAACCAGCTGGTGGGCGTGCTGAACGTCGTCGCGTCGGTGGCGATGTTGGGTGCCCTGTGGACGATGTTGCCCCGGCGCCTCCCCGCGACGCTGCGCGCCGGGTTGTTGGCGACGTTCTCGCTGCTGCTCTTCTCCCCCGCGATCCTCGAGTTCTACGCGATGTCCATGAGCGGGGCCCACTGGCTGTCGGGTTTCGCGCCGGCCGTCCTGGCGCTGGCCGCGGCGCACCGGGGCCGTACCGTCGCCGCGGTCCTGTTGGCGTTGCTCGGCTCCCTCGGGCACGGCGCGGCGTTCCCCGTGTGGCTGGCCATCGCACTGGTGGCGTGGCTGCGGCGGGACGCGGCCTGGCGGATCTGGACCCCGCTGGTGGCGCTGGGCGCGGTGGTCGTGGCGTTCCTCACCATGCCCGGTGGATCCTCGGTGCCCCCGGCCGACGCCCCCGCCATCGACGTGTACCTGATGTTGATCAGCGCGACGATGGGGCAGATCTTCGCGATCCAGTCCGTGGACCTGGCCACGCTCGCCGGCCTCGCCGGGCTGGTCGGGGTCGCCGTCTCGGTCACCGTGGTGGTCCGGGCCCGGTTGGCCGCCGCGCCCCCCACGGCCAGCGGTGAGGTCACCACCGGGACGCCGGGTCGGCGGGCGGCCGAGTCCGCCGGTTGGGTGGGCCTGGCCCTGCACGCCGCGCTGGTCGCCGCGATGGTCGGCAGCAGCCGGGTCAGCCTGGGTGTCGACATCGGCCAGTCGGCCCGCTACGCGATCATCCCGGCCCTGACCTGGATCGCCCTCGTCACCCTGTTCGTCCTCCTCCGCCCGCGCGTCCCCGTCGCCAGGGCCGTCGCGCTCGCCACCGCGCTCGGGGTCGTCGCCTTCGTCGCGGGCAGCACCCAGGGCCAGAAGGTCCGCAACGAGCTGCGCGCGGTTCCGCTGCTCGCCGTGGCGGCGCAGGTGGGCGCGCACGAGACGCTGGTCGGGCTCAAGATGAACCCCGACGACGTTCCCGCGTTCGCGGCGACCGGGGCCTACCCGTTCCACGACGGGTTCACCCTGGGCTGCGGGGGCCCGGAGCTGGGGGACCGCGTCGACCTGGCTTCGGTCCGGGAACTGGCCCACCCCGACCACGACACCGAGACCGCCGGCTACCTGGAGACCGGCCCCGTCGAGGGGGACGCGGAGATCTCCGGGTGGGCGCTGGTGGACGGCGTCCGCGCCGACTGCGTCCTCGTCGTGGACACCTCGGGCACCGTCATCGGCGGCGGCATGACGGGTCTCAACCGCCCGGACCTGGTGGACAACCTGCCCACCTCGGAGCCCGGCGCCGGGTTCCAGGCGGTGGCCGCCGCCGGCCTGCTGGAGGGGAGGGTGCTCGTCGCCCGCGGCGGCTCCCTGTACGAGGTGGTGGCGGGCACCGACGACGAGGCGGACGTCGACGGGGCCGGCGGGACGCCCGGGGGCTAGGGGAGCGCGGACACATGCCAAGCTGGTGAAGAGTGGTCGGCGCGGGTTCCCCGTGCACTACTCTGCAATGGTTCTCGATCTGGGTTCGATCACGACGACGTTCACGCTGTTGGCGGGCACGGGCCGGTCCCCGCCCACCGCGTGCTGTACCTGATTCGCGGGATACCCGGACGCGCCCCGAGGTGCCTCCGGTCCCGGCGGTCAGGCGGACGGAAAGCAGGCACAGGGGAGGCACGGCGGATGTCCTTGCAAGAGGATCTGCAACAACTGGACACGGCACTCGCCGCTGGCCACATCTCCGCTGACGAGTACCGGGCCCGCCGCGACAACCTGTTGAAGGGCGCCGGCGGCCAGGCGCAGCACGGTGGGTCCGCGCCGAACACCCCGGGTCAGGGCCAGCCGGCGGCGGCCCAGGGCGGCGACGGCAACCCGTTCCCACCGCCGTTCCGGTGGGGGGACAACAACACCGGCGGCGAGCACACCCAGGTGGTGCGGTCCGGGCAACAGCCAGTGCCGGGCGGCCAGAACGGTGGCGCGGCTGGCGGCGACAACGGCAGCGAGAGCACCCAGGTGTTCCGGCCGGGGCAGCTGGCGCCGCCCTCGGACCCGGACAGCACCCAGGTCGTGCCCGGCGGAGCCAAGCCCGGCGGTTCACCGGACAGCACCCAGGTGGTGCGCAACCCGGCGGGTGCCCACAACCCGGACCAGACCCAGATCGTCCGGGGCCACCAGGGCCCGCCGGGAATGCCGCCACCCCAGTGGGCGGGACAGCAGGCGACGCCACCGTGGGCCAGCGGCGACCTGCCACCCGAGTTCGGCTCCCCCTCGGTGTGGACCCAGGGCGGTGTCGAGCCCGACTTCTCCGCCGAACCGAAGGAGTCCGGCAAGGGACGGATCATCGGCATCGTCGCGGCGGTCGTCGTCCTCGCCGCCGCGGTGGGCGCGCTGATCTACTTCCTCGGCTTCGGCTCCCAGCAACAGGCGGGACCGAGCGAGAACGAGCAGCCGAACCCGCCGGTGGTCGCCAGCAGCGAGCCGCCCCCCACCCCGTCCTCCCCTCCGCCCCCACCGAGGGTCGCCCCGGAGGGTCCGCTGGCCGACTACGTGGAACTCCCCGGTGAGGAGGTCATCGCCAAGGCCGAGCTGCCCATCCAGGAGGCGATCGACCGCAACCTCCCGGACGGTGCCGAGGCTCAGCTGCTCGCCGACAACGGCGGCACCTCGGTGCTCGGGCTGGTCCGCAAGCACAACGAGACCGAGTTGATCCGGGGCATCTGGGCCTTCCAGGCCGACGGCAACGCCGGGGAACTCCTCGACGCCGTCGACCAGTTCTACGGCCAGGCCGGGCACAACGAGTTCGGCGACCTGCCCAACGGCGTGCGTGGCCGCTACCTGTCGCCCCCCGAGGACGCGGAGAACCCGATCCACACCTTCCGGGCCCACTACGTCGCCGGCGGCGCCGTGATCCGCGTCGAGGCGTTCGGTCCCGACGAGGAGGCGGCCCGGGAGGCGTTCCTCGCCCTGTTGCGGGAGCAGACGACCGAACACGCTCCGGAGTGACCACCCCTGCCCGTCGGCCGACCACCCAGCACAGTCAAGATCGACTCGCCGGGTGGTCGCCCGGCGAGTGGGGCGAGGCGCCACACGTGGCGGGACGCACCGCGTGACCGACGGAACGGCGAGCAGAGGCTGAGGGACACGTGCGAGACGGCATCGAGTACGCGGACGGCGCCGAGGACGAGGTGCTGACGATCCTCCGGAACGCCCGGGACGTGAGCGCCGGCTCACCGGAACTGGCGGCCGGTGTCACGAGCTGGGAGACGGCGTACCACCTGCACCCGCAACGGGTCGGGCTGCTGGCACCGCTGCGTCTCCGCCCGGGGATGCGCGCCCTCGACCTCGGGTGCGGATCGGGTGTGCTGACCAGGGCCCTGGCCGAGGCCGGGTTGGACGTGCTCGGGATCGAGGGCGAGGCCCCCCGGGCCGAGGCGGCCGAGGAACGCTGCCGCGACCTCGACGGCGCGCGGGTGGTCCAGGGCGACGTGGTGTCCGCTCTCGCGGCCGAGGGCCAGGAGGGCACCGCCGACCTCGCCGTCCTGTGCGGCCTGGTGGAACACGCGGTCCACCAGGGCACCCCGCCGCCCGACCTGCTCCGGGCGACGGCGGCCGCGCTCGCCGAGGACGGCGTGCTGGCCCTCGCGATCGAGAACCAGCTCGGTCTCGGCTACCTCCTGGGTCAACCAGAACCGCACCACGACCGTTCCTACCTGGGCCTCGCCGACTACCCGGCCGCGGGTTTCCCCGGGGAGGGGCGAGGACCGCGAACCTGGACTCGCAGGGTCCTCGGCGACATGTTGCGCTCGGCCGGGCTGTCCGCCCAGCGCTGGCTGCTGCCGTTCCCGGACTACAAACTCCCCCGGGTGATCCTGGACGAACGCGCCTACGCGGGGCGGGGAGCCTCGGACCTGGCGGACAAGCTCGTGCGCCACCCGCTGTTGGGTGCCTTCGGGGGTGGCGAGGTGGCCGCCCCGGCCCGCTCGCTGCACCGCATGGCGGCCGCCGAGGGTTTCGGCGCGGCCACGGCCCCCAGTTTCCTGGTGTTGGCCGCCAGGTCGGAGGAGGCGCTGGCCAGGCTGGTCGACCCGGCCCTCGGCTGGATCGTGACGATGGGCCGCCTGCCGGAGTGGCGGCGGGTGCGCCGCCTGGACACCGACCTGGTGCTCCGCCCGGTGCCGGACGCCGCCGGCCTGCGCCCGCACGCGGACCGGACCGCGGACGGCGGCCAGGCACCCCGGTGGCTGCGGCAGCGGGAGAGCGGCGAGGAACCGTGGCTGACGGGCGCACCGCTGGACCGGCACATCCTGGACAGCCTGAACTCGGGGAACCTGAAGCAGACGACGATCCTGTTGCGGGGGTGGCGCGACGCCATCCTGCACAACGCCCGGGAACTGGCCGACTCCGACCCCCGCCACCCGTACCTGCCCGGCCACCCGGGGAAGCCGGTGCTCCCCGCCGACTTCCTCGACGTCCACCCGGGCAACTTCATCATCGCCGACGACGGGGGCGCGCACCGCATCGACCGCGAGTGGGTGGCGGGCACCGGTGTCGATGCCGAACTGGCGTTGTTGCGCGCCTTGTTGGAGTTCGCCAGGGAGATCACCGCCACCGGCTCCGCCCACCCCTGGGGGCATGGCGCGAGCATCCGGGACGTGCTGGCGGAGCTGTGCGGCCTGGTCGACCTGACGTCCGTGCTCGACGAGCGGTGGTTCGAGCTGCTCGCCGCGGAGGAGGGCTTCCAGGAGGTCGTGAGCGGGCCGCGTCCCCCGGCTTCCGCCCCGCTCGAACAGGAGACCTCGGCGACGGCACCGGTTCCGGTCTGGTCCGTCGCGGGTGGGCTGCCGGGTGTGCGCGCGACGCTCGACGCCCACCGCAAGCTGCTGGCCGACTTCGAGGAGGCGCACCGGCGGCTGGCCGCCAGCGACGGTGACCTGGACCGCACGCGTACCGAGCTGGCGCAGTTGCGGGACGAGTTCCGCCGTGAGCTCGGCGAGCTGGAGAACCACCTCGAACGCGTCGAGGAGGACCGGGAGGCCCTGCTGCACCGGCTGGCCGAGGCCACCCAGCAGCTCGACCAGGTCCAGGAGCGGGCCGCGCAGCTCGACCAGCGGTTCGCCACCGCGCTGGCCGAACTGTCCGACACGGTTCGCGAGGCGAGTGCCGCCTACGCGGAGAACGAGCGGCTGTTGGCGGCCGAGACCGAGGCGAGGCAGCGGCTGGCGCGCACCAGGTCCCGGCTGGACAAGCTGGAGTCGGCCGGTCTGGTCAGCCTCGGTCACCGCTACGTGTGGCCGGCGCTGCGGGCGGTGCGAGGGACGCGCGACCTGGTCCTCGGTCGTGGCGGGGAGGAGCCGGACGGCGTGTTACGCCGGTTGCACGGCTACTTACCGCCGGCGGCGCAGCTCGCCGCGACCCGCATCCGCAAGCAGACGAGGGCGGCACGGGACGCCGCCCTGCACTGGGACGTCCGGGTACCGGACGAACCGGTGCGGGTGGGCCGGGGTCAGGTGGTGGAGTTGTCGGGCTGGGTGGCCCACGCCGACCTCCCGATCCGCCGGGTCTCACTGCTGGTGGACGGCCGGGAACACCCGGTCAACTACGGTTACTCCCGCCCCGACGTGCACAGCGCGCTGGGCGCGGCCGGTGTCCCCGTCTCCGAGAACACCGGGCTGCTGGTGTCCGTCCCGCTGGCCCCGATCACCGCGCCGGCGTCCTACCAGTTGTGCCTGCGGGTCGAACTGGCCGACGGTAGTCGGCTGTACCGGGACCTGCCGGAGCTGCGGGTGGCCCCCGGCACCGGGATCCGACCGGTGCGGGTCGAGTGGCCGGTCCCCGCCGGGTCGCGAGTGGTCGTGGCGATGGCCACCTACGAACCCGAACCCGGTTTCCTCGCCGAACAGTTCGACTCCCTCCGCGCCCAGACCCACCAGAACTGGGTGTGCGTGATCGCCGACGACGCCTCCTCCCCGGCGGCCCGGGCGTCCATCCGGGAGCTGATCGGAGGGGACGAGCGGTTCGTGCTGGTGGAACACGACGAGAACGTCGGCTTCTACCGGAACTTCGAGCGGGCCCTGAGCCTGGTCCCCGCCGACGCCGACGCCGTCGCCATGTGCGACCAGGACGACGTGTGGGACAGCGACAAGCTCCAGGTGCTGCTCGCGGAGCTGGAGGACCCGGGCGTGGCCCTGGCCTACGCGGACATGCGCCTGGTGGACCAGGCTGGGACGGTCTTCGCGGACTCCTTCTGGAACAGGCGCCGCAACCAGTGGGAGGACCTGGCCTCGCTGCTGCTGTTGAACACGGTGACCGGTGGCGCATCACTGGTCAGGGCGGAGCTGGTCCGGGACGGTGTGCTGCCGTTCCCGCCCCGCCACACCGTCGCGTTCCACGATCACTGGACCGCGTTGTGCGCGCTGGCCACCGGGCGGATCGCCTTCGTGGACCGGCCGCTGCAGTCGTACCGGCAGCACGACGCGAACGTGTCCGGCCGGCGGGAGGAGGACCTCGACGCCGTGCTGCCCGCCAGCGACCTCAGGCTGGTGCTGTCCTCGTTGGGCGTCTTCGGGCGGCTCACCGACGCCCAACGCGAACTGCTCGACGTGGGCGCCGCCAACCACCTCCCGGCGCTGGCCCAGTTCGCCGGCACGCTCCTGGTCAGGTTCCGCAACGAGCTGGACGAACGGACACGCGCCCAACTGGTGCGGTTGGCGGGTGCCGACCGGGGCGCGGGTGGCGTGCTGTCCTTGTTGCAGCGGAGCAGGAAGCAGCCGGGTCAGGTGGCCGGGGTGGACCGGTTGCTGCTCGGTTCCGCCCTGCGCCGGCGGGCGGTGACGCGATCGGCACGGCGGGCGGCCCCTCGCCCTCCGGAACCGTTGGACTGAGCGTCTCCGCCGGCTGGCACCGGTCCGCGCAGCGCGGGGACCCGGCGCCCCCCGCTCGGTGCCAGCCGGCGGTTCGTCCCGCGCTGACGCGCGACGGGTGAACCGGGGACCGACGTGGAACGTCCCGCTCCGCCGGGGGGAGGCTGGCGGAGCGGGACGGGCGACCCGGCCGCCGTGGACAGGGGGGTACGGCGGCCGGCCCGTGCCTCAGCCGACCTCGGAGTGCTCCTCGGTCGCGAGGCTGGTTCGTGGTGGCCGGCGGTGAACTCGGGAACGCGGGTTGGGTCCGTGGTCCGCTTCCGGAGTACCAGCGCGGGACGGGGGCGTCGAGTCGACGGCTCCCGAGGCCGGCGAGTCGTCCACAGCGCCACTCATGTCCACAGGGGACCTGGCGGTGGTGGTACCGCGCGCCCCCGCTCTCCTAGACTGGCCACGGGGCTGCCCCCCAGGGAGGGTGGGGGTATGCGTGGCGCCCGTTCCCCACACGCCGTACCACCCCCGCGTGTCCCTGATGACGGCCTCGCCGATCCTGCCGTCCACGGTGGTCTGTCTCCGTTGGTAGCGGAATTCCCCGTGCGGGAGCGGCGAAACCCGAATTCGCCGACACCACCCGAATGGCCGCATCGGGGTGTCGTGCTGGCGAGCGAGGTGAGCTGCCGCTCCTCGCTCCGGCGGGCCTGGGTCCCGTGGCGAGGGGCACCGGTTCGCCGCGTGTGGTGCGGCGCGGTCGACGTTCCGCCCGGTCCGGAGTCCGCTGGGGAGGAGGAGCCACGGCTGGCCGGCCCCGGCGGGAGCACGCACGAGGCGGGGCGATGGCTGGGGAAGGCGTCGTGCGCATCCCTGGATCTCGAGCGGGTGGGCCACACCCTCGTGCCGGCTCGAGGGCCGGGCCGGCGTGGCGCCGTGGCCGGCGCGGGCGGCGCGGGCGGCGGCGCTGGCCCTCCCCTGTGTGGAGCGGCGGCGGTGGTGGGGCCGGGGCGGGCACCGGGCGCCCGGCGAACGAGGCGCCCGGCGTGCCCGCTGCTCAGCGCGGCGGCATCCGCAGCGAACCGTCGAGGCGGATCACCTCGCCGTTGAGGTAGTCCTGGTCGATGATGGACAGTGCCAACCTGGCGTACTCCTCGGGCCGGCCGAAGCGTTGCGGGAAGGGTACGTTCGCCGCCAGGTTCTTCCGGAACTCCTCGGTCACGCCGGCCATCATCGGGGTGTCCAGGATTCCGGGGGCGATCGTCATGACCCGGATGCCCGAGGACGCGAGGTCCCTGGCCGCCGGCAGCGTCAGGCCGGCCACTCCACCCTTCGACGCCGAGTACGCCGCCTGCCCGACCTGACCGTCGAAGGCGGCGACGGACGCCGTGTTGATCACGACGCCACGCTGTCCGGCCTCGTCCACCGGCTCCGTCCTGGCGATCTGCTCGGCGGCGAGCCTGGTGACGTTGAACGTTCCGATCAGGTTGACCTCGACGACGCGCCGGAAGAGCTCCAGGTCGTGCACGCCCTTCCTGCTCAGGATGCGCCCCGCGTTGCCGATGCCGGCGCAGTTGACGGCGAACCGCAGGGGCGCTCCCGAGTCGACCGCCCTGCCGATCGCCGCCGACACCTGCTCGGCGCTGGTGACGTCGGCCGCGATCCGCTCGACCCCGTCGACGTCCTCGGCACGTTCCAGGGCGGCCGGCAGGTCCAGCACGAAGACCTTGGCGCCCGCCTCGGCCAGTGCCCGCGCGGTAGCCCCGCCCAGGCCGGAGGCTCCCCCGGTCACGATGGCCGCACTGCCCGTGATCTGCATCCGTACTCCCTCGCCGTCATCGGGTCTCCGTTGACCCGTCCGAACAGTCCCAGCAGGAACTTACTACCGAGTAGCCCCTGGAGGGCACCGTCGGGCGGGACTTGGCGTCACCGTGATCCCGGCGGGCAGATCGCGTCGATCTCGACGAGGTCCTCCAGCGTGGGTTGCCACGTGCCGGCGACGGCGTTCGCCTTGACCTGCTCGGGACTGGTGGCCCCCGCGATCACGGTGGAGACGGTCGGCTGGGCGGCCAGCCAACCGATCGCGACATCGGTCAGGCTGAGGTTGCGCTGGGCGGCGAAGTCCCGCAGGCGGTCGATGCGATCCCAGGGGGCCTCCGCCAACAACCTCCGCCGCCCCGCGAGCCTGCTCCCGGGTGGCGGTGGGGTGTCGCGGTCGTACTTGCCCGTGAGCAGTCCGTTGGCCAGCGGGAAGTACGGAACCAGGCCGACCCCGAACCGTTCGCACACCGGCACGACCTCACGCTCGGCCTCGCGCTCCAGCAGGGAGTAGTGGTTCTGCGCGGCGACGGGCGCGGTCAACTTGGCGGTGTTGGCGATCCACGCGGCGTCGGCGAGTTGCCAGCCGGCGAGGTTGCAGTGACCGACGTACCGGATCTTCCCCTCGCGGACGAGGTCGTCCAGCACCGAAAGGGTTTCCTCGACAGGGGTAGCCGGATCCGGTCTGTGTAACTGGTAGAGATCAATCCACTCAGTGTTCAGCCTGCGCAGGGACGACTCCACGGCCCGGCGCACATAGCGGCGAGAGCCCCGGGACCCGAAGTCGGGGCCGTTCAACCCCTGCATGTCCATCCCGAACTTCGTCGCGACCACGGCGTACTCGCGACGTCCGGACAGGGCCTGCCCGAGCAGTTCCTCGCTCCGCCCCCTCGGGGCTCCGTAGACGTCCGCGACGTCGAAGAAGGTGATGCCCATCTCCAATGCCGTGTCCACCACGGACCGGGCGCCGGCCAGGCTCTCCGTCACGGTTCCGGGCCGTCCGAGGTTGTTGCAGCCGAGGCCGACGGCACTCACGGTCAAACCGGACTCACCAAGCCGTCGCTGTTCCACGGGCACAGACCTTAAATGCTCGCCGTGGTTCTGTGTCACCTCTACCCCCGTCACTCCAGAGAGTCCACCCATACAGGTGGAATTGGTCGACGGAGAGTGACACTTCGAGGGGCGTCCAGAATTCTGGATCGGTTCGGCGCGAGCCGAGTCGAAATCGCGTCCCGCTGGAGAGGAACGATCTCCACACCGGATGGTCGACGCGGGAGCACCCCACGCTTCCCGGCCCGGGCACCACCCCACACGCCCAACCCCGCTCCCCGACACCAGGAGGGCTCGGTGGCCGTACCGTCACGCGGTGATGGCGCAGGACGTCGGGGAAAACCGGAACTCCGGAGGTACCGGTCCGGGGCGGGTCCGCCTGCCCGGCATGGGGCGGTCGCGCCAATCCGACGGCGAGCACCCGTTCCCCCGACCCGGCCGTACCTGGTCGCCACTCGCCCCCGAGCGCGCTCGCGGAGCGGGCCGCCGCACGCAGGGGCCGAAGGGCCCCGCCGACCAATCGGGCGATCGAACGGGACCCGGGCCGCCGGGGGATCGCCGGTTTCACGTGAAACAGACCTGCGGACGGCGCCTCCCACCCCTCGGGTCACCGACCAGCTGGGGTGAGGGCCCGGGTGGCCGGCCCAGCCCGACCGACGGGGTCGGGGTCGGCGTCGGCGAGTCCACGGGAGGACGGGCACGCCTCGTGCGGCCGTCAGATCCGCCACTCCTGCGGGTACTCGGTGCCGCGCAACTGGGGAGGCAGGTGTCCGACGTCGTTGTAGGTGACCACGGCCGGGGCCCGCCCCGACCGGTAGAGCAGCACGGTGAGCGAGCAGTTGTAGTCGATCATGTTCAGCCAGGTCGACTCGGCCGCGCCCAGGGCCTCACTCGTGAACCACCTGATCACGTTGCCGTGGCTGACGACCAACTCCCGGATGTCGTCCTTCGCCCTTCGGGGGATGCCGCCGTAGCGGGCCAGGGCGGCCGTCGCCTGCGCCGGCCCCTCCCGGTCCAGGACCTCCTGGGGGAAGCTCTCGAAGAACTCCGCCTGGGCCGGTGTCAGCTCCTCCGGATCCGGGATCGACGGGATGAACTCACGCAGGAGGTCGGAGGGGTAGACGGGCGCGTCCGGCAGGTACTTGGTGAGCGCGTCCAGGGTCTGGACCGCCCGGGTCGCGGTGCTGTGGTGGATCGCGTGGAAGGGCACGTCCCGCAACCGGGCGCCGAGCAACTCGGCCTGTTGCCAGCCAACCGGGGTGAGTTCGTCGTCACGTGACTCGCCATGCCGTACCAGGTAGAGCAGTCGGTTTGCCATTCCCGTCCTTCCACGAGGCAGTCACCCGCCTCGCACTGGAGAACCGTCGACAACCACAAGACGCGCACCGCACGCGCCCAGTTGCCTGCCACGCCTGGATCACCTTCCCGGTTGGGCGCGGCGGCGACCCGCTGGAAGCGGCATCCAGTCGCGGTTCAGCGGATCTCCAGCGACCGGACCGATACTCGCAGGGTGGTTCGTCACCTCCCGCGCAGCGGGCGCCCCTGGAGCCTCACGTCCCGGGCGGCGGCGAACGACGGACGTCCACGGCGCTTCCAGCGAACGACGGGACATCGGCGGGCGATGACGAGGACAGAGCGGCTTGCCGCGGAACTGGCGGAACACGGTCTTCTCTGCTCGGCCTGGCGGTCGGCGTTCACCTCGGTCCGCCGGGAGTGGTTCGTCCCCCCTCGGATCTGGATTGACGACGGGGCGGGGCGCAGACGCCCGGTTGACCGGGAGGCCGACCCGGCGGCCTGGTACGACGCCGTCTACACGAACTCGCCCGTGCTGACGCAGTTCGACGACGGGAACACCGTGTGGCCCGACAGCACCGGCCGGCACTGCACGAGTTCGACATCCCGCCCCGACCTGTTGCTCCGCGTCCTGGAAGCCCTCGACGTCCAGGAGGGCAACCGGGTGCTGGAGATCGGCACCGGCACCGGGTACGGCACGGCGCTGCTGGCAGCCCGGCTCGGTTCGGAGAACGTGGTGTCGGTGGAGGTCGACAGGGTGCTGGCGGGGGTCGCCAGGGTCTCACTGGCCGAGCACGGCTTCTCGGTCCGGGTCGTGTGCGGGGACGGAGCGGCCGGCGACCCGGGCGGCGCACCCTTCGACCGGGTGGTGTCCACGGCCGCCGTGCGACTCGGGGGCTTCCCGTGGACGTGGGTGGCGCAGACCCGGACCGGGGGAACCGTGGTGGCCCCGGTGCGGAGCGAGTTCGCCGGGGCGGCCGCCCTGGTGAGGTTCGACGTGACAGGGGACGACCGAGCGGTCGGACGGGTGCTCGGCGTGGTGGACGCGCTCCCGCTCCGCCAGCACCGGCCCGCGGTGGTGTCCCCGTCGGTGCTCACCGGCCTGACCGGTGGGCGGTTCAGCCGTACCGGGCTGGAACCGTGGCGGGTCGCGGGGACCTGGGAAGCGCGGTGGGCGGTCGGGGTTCGGGTGCCCGGTTGCGGCTGGCGGCACGCCCCTCCGCGTGACCGGGGTGCTCCCCACACCCTCCTGCTGGTGGACGCGGTCACGCGGTCCTGGGCCCGGGTTCGTTACGACGGCCGACCGGGCACGAGTGAGGTCAGGCAGGACGGACCGCGTGACCTGTGGAACGAGGTCGAGGCGGCCTACCGGGAGTGGGTGGCTCTCGGCAGGCCCGGTCCCGACCGCTACCTGGTCACGGTCACGCCGTCCGAGCAGTCAGCGGCGGTCCGGTTGGTGCACTGAGGACGTCTCCTGGGCGGCCGGATGAGCACTCAGCAATTAGTTATACAAGTCACATTTCCTTCGAGGGGTAAACCGTTCGCGGCGGCTGACCCCTGCCACTCGGCGAAGACTCCGCCAATGGGTGGAGCGCAACCCGAAGGAGATGCCATGCGTGCTCGGTTGACGAGCGCGGGCCGTGTTCGCCTGCTTCTGGGAACCGGGATCGCCGTGCTGGTTCTCGGTGGGGGCGGGGGTCTCGCCCTGGCCGACTCACCTCAGGCGACCAGCTCGACGCCGCCGGTGGCCCAACCCGCACCCCCCGCACCCACTCCCGAACCCGCATTCCCCGCACCCACTCCCGAACCCGCATTCCCCGCACCCCCCGCACCCACTCCCGAACCCGCATTCCCCGCACCCCCCGCACCCAGGCACTCGTCCTCGGTCAGCGAGGCGGCGGTGTCGCCCTCGCAGGCTCCAGACCACGGGCGTCCCGCCTCCTGATGACCGGAGGCACCGCCCAGGCCGACGACCGGCCCGCTCCGCTCCGGGGCGGGCTGGTCCCGGCCCTGCTCCCGACCGGAGTAGCGATGGTAGGAGAGAACAACCGCGCGACCCGGGACAGCGAGTTCAGCCGCTACTTCACGGAGGCGTCGCGGGGAGTGCGGGCAACCGCCTACCTGCTCTGCGGCGACTGGCAGCGCGCGGAGGACCTGCTCCAGACGGCGATGCTGAAGGTGTACCTCGCCTGGCCAAGGCTGGCGAACCGCGACCTGCTCGACGGCTACACGCGACGAGTGCTGGTACGCACGTTCCTGGACGAGAACCGACGGCTGTGGCGCCGGCGGGAACGATCCACCACCGAGGTCCCCGACAACACCGTCCACCCCGGCGATGAGGCGGAGCATCGAATGATCCTGAGGTCGGTGCTGGCCACCCTCCCGGCGCGACAACGCGCCGTGCTGGTTCTCCGGTACTGGAACGACCTGAGCGTCGCCGAGACAGCGAGGGTCCTCGGCTGCTCCCAGGGAGCGGTGAAGAGCCATGTCGGTCGCGCGCTGGCGAGACTTCGCTCGCAGCTTTCAGGCCACTTCCCCGAACTCGCCGCGATCAGCGACCGGAGGCGACCATGAGAGGTGAGGACGCCGCGGCCCATCACGCCCGGTCGCTGTTCTCCGACTGGACCGATGACGAGGGACCCCCGCTGCGAACGGAGGCGAAGGATGTCGTCCTCCGTGGCCACCGGGTGTTGCGGCGTCGGAGGGCGTGGAGGATCGCGGGGAGCGCGGCCGGTAGCGCCCTCGTCCTCGTCGGTGCCTTCACTCTGGTCACGGAACTGGGTCCTGTTCCAGGGGGCGTACCGGGAGGAGGGTTCACCCCCTCCGGGGTGGCCCCGCCACCACCCACCGAGCCGCCGTCCTCCGATCACCACGGAACGGCTCCCCCCTGCCCGATTCCCGGGATCGGTCCCGAACAGGGTTTCGCTGCCTCCCCGGGCGAGGCGACGCCGCCCGCCGCGCCCGACCACTCGGCGTTCCCGGCGCCACCGCCGCAGGTGGACAGGCCGGACGCCGAGGGCAGGCTGGACCCCGTGGACGGTAACTGCGCGGGGTCCCCTTGAGGCCGGTGGGATCTGGGTGGGTGGTGACGCCCGGGGCGGGGCCGGGTTCGAGCCGCCCGGGGCAGCCGGGCCAGCACAGGCGCGAGCGGCCCCCGACGCCGCCCGTCAGAGGCCGCCCGCTTCGCAACAGAAGGTCAGAGCACGCGGCACCTTGCTGGGATGACGCGTGGACTGGGGCGCGAGGCCGGTTGTTCGTCGGTGCCGGCGTCGGGCCAGGGTCGTCGACGTCGCTCGTCCACCCGGCGCGGCGGGACGGGCCCCTCGGGACCGGGGCGACCCCGGGTGTCGTGCGCGGACCGGGGAGGGGGTGTTTCCTTCAGCGTGGAGCTGACCCGCATCGCAGGACCTCACAACATCGGGAGGATGTGCATCGGGAGGTACTACAGATTGCCCCCGGGACAACTCGTTGCCAACCCCTGTCCGTCGGGCACCACCCGAATGTCGGTATGCCAGCGGCCGACGGGCGGTGTGGGGCGGTTCGCCACTCCGCTCCGGCGCGCGGCGGCCACCGGCCGACGGACACGGCCAGCGGGATGCGCGGGGACGACACCCGAGGTACGGGCCGCGCTCTCCGGGTCCGCGTGCGCCGGGACCCGTCCCGGGCACGGTCCGGTGGCGTCCGGACGGACCCGGTTCGGGTTCGTGCGCGGGAGGCCCGCCATCCACAGGTTCCGCTCCGAACCGCCCGGCGGGCCGCCCTCCCCCGATAGACTGGCCTCGGGGCCGTCCCCCTGGGCGGGTGGGGGATGCGTACCCGCGGACCTCGTCCTCCCTCGCGCCTCCGGTGTCGCCGGCTGGTCCGGCCCCCCGGAACGATCAGGAATGGTGCGTACCCGATGGATTTCCGGTCACGCCGCCGTCGGCGGGATGCCGCGATCGCGGGCTGGTCACTCCTGGACGGGCATTACCCGGTTCGGGGACGCCGGTCGCGGCGGCTTGGATACAGTGCGGGCGTGCCAGATCCTTCGAGTCCACCAGTGGTAGGAGCGGCCGCCCTCTGGTCCAGTTCGGACACGGCCGGTCTCGGTGACCAGCTGCTGCCCTGGCTGGTGCGTGCGGAGATCGGAGCCCGCCTGTCGGGCTGGCGGATCACCACGCTCGCGCCACTGGGCTGGAACGCCTCCCCCAGCACCGCCGTCACCGAAACCGCGGAACCGCTCGGGCCGTCGGACGACGGCCGTCGCCGCCGACTGGCCGAGGCGACCACGCTCACGCTCGTCGCGCCGTCGTTCCCGTTGGCCGGTCGGCCGGGCACCCTCGCGGCGCGGTACGGGGACGACCGCGCCGAGGGCGCCGCCGCCTTGCTGGACCGAGGCCTTGGCGCCGACCTCGAGACCGACCATCCCGTGGTGTGGTCCGGGGTGCGCGTCTCCTCGTTCCCGTCCGAGGAGGTCGTGCGGGCGGCCGCCCGGCAACCTCGTTGCGCCGTCCGCGACCGGCGGTCCAGGACGCGCCTCCTCACCGCGGCGAGGCGCCTCGACCCGGCCGTGGAACTCGACCCCGTCGTCCTCCCCCACCCCGGGGTCCTCGCCGGCCGGTGGCTGGACGACGAGGCCATGACCTCGCTGCGCCGCCAGCTCCGCCAGCTCGGGCGGCTGCCGGCGGACGACGGCTACGTGGTGCTGCCGGGCGCGGTCCCCGGCTCGGCTGGGCCGGAGCTGGTCGAGCGGCTCACCGGGCGGCTCCGGCGGGCGTTGGCCTCGGCCGGTCGGCCGGGAGCGGTGCCCCCGGTCGTCGTCCTCCCCACCGGACCCGAGGTGGCCGACGGGGCGGGCTGGTTGGTGGACACGCCCTCGGGTGAGGCGTACCGGCTTCCCGCCGGTCTGGTCGTCGAGGACCGCCTCGCCGTCCTCGCGGGGGCGTCCCTGGTCGTCGCGGGTGACGAACACACCGCGGCCGCCGCGGCGGGCCTGGACACGCCCTGGGTGTTGTTCGATCCCGAGGGCGAGGACAGCCCGGTGATCCGCGAGTTCGGGCGGCCCGAACAGGTCGCCCCGACCCTGGGCGGTCTTCCCTCGGCCGTGCGCGCCGCTCTCGCTCCCGGCGACGGGCCCAGCCCCGCCGCCGTGGCCCGCCGACGGTTGGACGAGCACTTCGACGCGGTCGCCCTCATCGCCGAGGAGACCCTGGCGCGACGGGGCGGCCACCTGGACCGCCGGGCGGTGGAGCTCGCCGCCGAGAACACCGCGCTGCGCGAGGCCAACTCCCGGCTGCGGCAACGGTTGCTCGCGGAGCGCGGCGAACTGGTGGAGGCCCTCACCGCCGCCTGGCGGCGGACCCGCGAAGCCCGGGGCGAGACCGACCAGGTCCGGGACGAGCTGGCGGCGGAACGCGCCGCGCACGCCGCGGCCGCGGCCAGGGAAGCGGAGCTCCGGCGTGAGCTGGAGGCCTGGCAGCACACCAAGCTCGTGCGGTGGACCCGGCCGCTGCGGGACGCCTACGGGAAGGTTCGGGACTCGTGACCGGCCCCGCCGTCGACGTGCCGGCGACGAGGGCCGTCACCTTCGTCATGGTCAGCCACGGTGGTGGCGACCTCGTCATGAACTGCCT
Source organism: Actinoalloteichus caeruleus DSM 43889 (assembly GCF_000429185.2). Classification (GTDB taxonomy): domain Bacteria; phylum Actinomycetota; class Actinomycetes; order Mycobacteriales; family Pseudonocardiaceae; genus Actinoalloteichus_B; species Actinoalloteichus_B caeruleus. The sequence goes on from NZ_AUBJ02000001.1 coordinate 4,046,429, forward strand.
GGACAGCCTGCGCAAGCACACCACCGTCCCCTACCGGGTCGTCGTGGTCGACAGCGCCTCGCCGGACGGGACGGCGGACTGGTTGGAGGAACGTCTCACCGACCGGGCGGAGGTCACCCTCCTGCGGCTCCGGGAGAACCTCGGGTTCGGCGCCGGGTGCAACCTCGGGGTGCGGCAGGCCGACACCGAGCTCGTGTGCTTCCTCAACGCCGACGTCGAACTCTCCGAAGGCTGGTTGGAACCGCTGCTCGCGGTGTTGGACCGCCGCCCGGACGTGGCGGCGGTCGCCCCGGTGCTGCTCGGCCAGGACGGGGAGCTCCAGGAGGCGGGCAGCGTCGTCGGCGGCGACGGTTGGTGCCAGGCGTGGGACGCGGAGCGGGCCCAGCTCGACGACCTGTTCCCCCGGGTCGTGGACTACGCCTCGGCCGCGTGCCTGCTCATGCGCCGCCGGGCCTTCTTCGCCGCCGGCGGGTTCTCCCCCGACTACGAGATCGCGTACTTCGAGGACGTCGACCTGGCGCTGGAACTCCGCCGTCGCGGTTGGCTGACCTGGGTGGAGCCCGCGTCCCGTGTCACGCACGTCCGGCACGGCAGTTCGGGGTCCGAGCGGGCCGCCGAGCTCATGCGCCACAACCACGGTGTGTTCCGCCGGCGCCAGGCCTCCGTGCTGCGCGACCGGCCCGCGCGCATCGGCATGGAGGAGGCGCCGCACCGGCAGATCCAGTTGCGCGACCGACCGGCCCCGCACCGGGTGCTGCTCATCGACGACCGGGTCCCGCAGGCCGACCGGGGGCGCGGCGACCCGCGAACGCAGGCCGTGCTCGACGCCTGGATCGACGCGCACCCCGCGGGCCGGGTGACGTACCTGGCGGTGTTCCCCGACCGGGCGCTGGAGTGCGCCCCGGCGCTGCGGGCACGCGGGGTCGAGGTGGTGTGGGGCGTCGACGACCCCGAGGAGTGGGGTCGGGAACGCGCGGGGCTCTACGACGTGGTCGTGGCGTTCCGGCCGCACAACTTCGTCAGCCACGGCGAGCCGATCTCCCGCAGCCAGCCGCAGGCCGTGCGCGTGTACGACGCGGAGGCGCTGTTCCACCGCCGACCGCAGCAGCACTTCGAGACGGCCACGGACTCGGACGAGCGGCGCCGGTTCGCGGTGGAGGCGACCCGGCTGCGGGACCAGGAGACGGCCGCGTTCACGTGGGCCGATGTCGGGGTCTGCGTGAGCGAGGAGGAAGCCGAGTGGGCGGCGTCGGTCGCTCCCGACCGGCCGATCAGGGTGGCCTGTTATCCGACGCCACCGGTGGTCGAGGTCCCCGGCCTGGAGGGGCGGGACGGGCTGGCCTTCTTCGGCGGGTTCGACGGGACCCCCGGCACCCCCAACGAGCGGGCGGTGCTCGAGCTGGTCGGCGACGTGCTGCCCGCTCTGCGGGATCGCCACCCCGGCCTGCGGCTCCGGGTGATCGGCGCCGATCCCTCACCGGCGGTCCTGGCGTTGCGGGGGGACGACATCGAGGTCACCGGCAAGGTCCCCGATCCCCGTCCCTGGTTGGCGAGCTCCCGGGTGCACGTCGTCCCCATGCGCTACGGCGCGGGTGTGAAGATCAAGTTCGTGGACTCGATGGCCGCTGGGCTTCCCTTCGTGACGACGCCGGTGGGGGCGGAGGGGCTCCATCTCGGCGTGTTGGCCCGCCACCTCGTGGGTTCGTCGCCGGTTGAGCTGGTCGAGGCCTGCGACCGGCTGCTCGCCGACGACGTCCTGTGGGCCGACGTGCAGGCGGAGCTGGTGGAGATCTGCCGGGAGCACTTCTCCTCGACGGCGTTCGACCGGGCGATGACGCGGGTGATCGCCGACTGCGGGCTGCCGCCGCGACCCACTGCGGGCTGACCCCAGACCCGCCGATGCCCGGTCGCCGTCCCACTCGGGTGAGGGGTGTCCTGGCAGTCGAATCGCTTGGATGTGTTCCGGCTCGCCATCACTGGTGGTCACGATCGCGGACGCTTTGCCTGGTGGTGGGCGAGGGTGACGGCGCCGGGTGACCGCCCCACCGGTTGATCCGAGCCGGGGGTACGGCTCAGCCAGGACGGCGAGTTCCGCGTCAGGTGGTGGTCAGCGGGCGCGGCCACGACCGACCGGGGTGCCATCCGCGCCGACCGGGCTGGTTTGCGCCGGTCGAGCACGGCTACCCGGTAGTGGTGCGACCGCGCGGGGCGAGACGCCGTCCCGCCGCTTCGATGGAGGAGCGGGATCATGGGTGACGCGCGAGGCTACGGCCAGGGGACGCCGTGCTGGGCCGACTACTGGGCGCGTGACAGGCGTGCGGCGATGGACTTCTACGGCGCCGTTCTGGGGTGGGTCTTCGACGAGGGCCCACCGGAGACCGGTTACTACACCACCGCGTCGGTGGGTGGGAAGGTCGCGGCGGGTCTGTTCCAACCGCCGGAGCCGGACTCCCCCGTCACCTGGGGCGTGTACCTGGCGAGTGACGACGTGGACGCCACGGCTCGGGCCGTCACCGAGGCCGGTGGCCACGTCGTGATGGGGCCCACCGACGTCATGGAGGAGGGGCGGATGCTGTTGGCGACCGACCCGACCGGGGCGGTGTTCGGGGCGTGGCAGGCTGGCCGGCACCGGGGTTTCCAGCTGGTGGACCAGCCGGGGGCGGTCGCGTGGACCGAGTTGGCCACCCGGGACGCCGAGACGGCCCGTGCCTTCTACGCGCGGGTGTTCGGGGTGGGCATCAGCCCTCCGATGGCGGCGGACTTCGACTACACGACGATCCGCGTGGACGGGCGGGACGTGGCCGGCGTGTGGGGTGCCGGATCGGACGAACCCGACGCCGCGCTGGGCTGGGGGACGGTGTTCGCGGTCCCCGGTACCGACGACGCGCTGGACGTCGTCACCGGGCGGGGTGGCGTGGTGGTGCGGGCGGCGGAGGACAGCCCGTACGGCCGGCTCGCGACCTGCCAGGACCCCCAGGGTGGGCGGTTCTCCCTGGTCGGGCCGAACTCCGAGGGCTGAACGGGCGCCGGTTCGCCGACACGTCGGGGTCGGGGTCGGGGGACGCCGTGCGCCTGTCAGAGGTCCCCGAGGAAGGGGACGCCTTTCACCTCGGGTGAGCACATCCAGTCGCGGACGGCGAGGGTCGCCCGGACGTCGTCCTCGTTGTAGGTGAGCAGCCGGTCGCGTTGGTCGAGGTCGGGCACCTGGCCCTCGTACCCGACGGCGTCCCGGTACCAGCGCATCGAGTTCTCCCCGCTGGCCTCGGGGTCGCGCCAGCCGAAACCGGCCTCGGGTGCGATGGTCTTCAGGCCCTTCCCCTTGGCGCAGAGGAAGTGGTGGCGGACGCTGGCGAAGATGTCCACCCACTGGTCGGACCTGATGAAGCCTCGGACCTCCCTGCTGGTGGGCACGCCGGGCCGGCCGGGGAACCGCTCCGCGCTGGAGAGCATCCACCGGTTCTCGGCGAGCTCGTTGTAGCAGTAGGCGCGGAAGGTCAGGCCGCGTTCCCTGGCCCGGGAACGGACGAGCCGCAGCCACGTCCAGAACTCGCCGAAGGAGCGGGCCTCGTCCTCGGTCGGGACGGGCTCCCAGGTGGCGAAGGCCCGGTAGCCGGGTTCCAGGCCGATGTCGGCTCCGGAGAGCCAGCAGCCCCACAGGTAGGCGCCGGCGTCGCCGAAGCTCTCCATGTCGACGTCGAGTTCGACGTCGGCCCGGGGAACGCTCACGTCGGCTGACCGGCGCACCAGGCTCAGGTCACGCCGCCACGCCCTGGCGAGCGCGACCGCGTCGGACAGCGAGGTCACCGGGAGGGGGTGGGTGTCCTCCTGCTCCGGGTCGAGCGCGGCGAGCGCGTCGACGGTGGTGATGCCGGCCTCCCGCAGCGCCACCGCGTCCTCACCCCGCACCACGAGGCTGACGTCCCTCGCCGAGCGCAGCCGGTCCTCGCAGATCGGCCACCAGGGGCACGAGCGGCATTCCATGATCCGGGACGGGGTGGCCAGGGGGTCGGCGCCGGACGCGGCGGCGGTCGCCACCGCCAGACGGTCGGCGAACCGGTGGTCGTACTCGTCCAGGGCGGTGCGGTTGCCCGGCCAGGTGGGCGCGTCCAGGTCGTGCCAGACGACGACGTCGGCGTCCATCCCGATGGCCCCGCCGGTGGCCCGCCCCGGCCGTTGCCGGCCCGCGGCCTGGAGGAGCCGGAACGCGTGCGCGAGTCGCAGCTGGTCGCGGGCCTGCGGTCGGGCCTTGCGGTGCGGGTCGAGGTGGGCCGAGTCGGGCAGGGGGGTGTCGAGGGGGCTGGTCCTGGCCCCGGTGCCAGGGTCGGTGACCTTGTGGCGGACGACGAGCACCGGCACGTAGCCTTCGCCGCAGCGGACCAGCAGGTCGATCCCGCCCCGCCGACCGCCGTGTTCGTCGGTGGGGAGCTGGGCCGCCCAGATGTAGGGGGTCCCGGCCCGCATGGCCCGCAGTGTCTCGAGTTCCCGGTACGCCGTTGACCTGCCGCGCGGGATCTCCACCCACCCGGTGCCGAGACGTGCGGCAAGGCTGTCCGCGACCTGTCGTCGGTGCGTGGCCGCGTCGGCGATCCGCTGCTCCGCGCCGCTGTCCAGTGGGGCGAGTTCGACGCCGGTCATCCCCGGGTCGTGTTCGAGATGCACCCGGCGGCGGCACCGCGTCACGACCCCGGCGTCCAGCAGCACGGTGTCCGTCACGGCACCCAGCCTATGTCTCGGTCGTGCCTGGTCGGTGGCACCCCACGTCGCCGCTGGTCACGGCCACGTCGCGCGGCCTGGGTGGGTGGTCTGACAGGATCGGCGCACACCGGTGGGCGACGGCGGCGGTACGCGGGCGGGGCCGGTGACGTGCCCGGGGTCACGGGGAGCCGGTCGGGGTCGCGGACCGGGTGCTCGCGGTCCCGAGATCGACCGGGCTGCGCCGTGGTGACCGGTCGGGGCAGCATGGTGGCAGCCGTTGGCGGATCGCGGCCGCGGATCGGGCGGACCGAGCACGTGGAGGTGGCGGAGATGGCCGGCAGGAGACGGGACGTCGGTTCCGGGGGCAGGGCGAGGCGGCTGGTGGGGGTGGCGAAGGTCCTGGTACCGGCGGCCGCTCCCGTGGTGCTGCCGATCGCGGCGGGAGCCGCCGCGAGGGTGCGGGAGTTGTACGACCAGGCCAGGGCCCGCCGGATGGGGGTGCCGGTGGACCGGCTCCCCGAGTTCACCGGGCACGGCGCTGCGCTGCACGCGCGGGTGGCGAACGCCCTCGACTCGGTGGACGAGTTGGGCAGGAGGTCCGGGGCGAGCGACGGTGACCGGTTCGTCGCGGAGGCCCGGACCCGCTGCGGTCAGCTCCTGGCGGCGGTGCGGGCGGCGGAACGGATGCCCGCGCCCCGCCGGCGGGCGGCGCACCGGGCGATCGACCGCGAGTTGGCGGTCGTGGAGACCGAGTTGCTGCACCGCCTCGACGTCCACCCCTGAGGTCCGGGCCCGCCGGGGCGGCGGTCGGTCTGACCCGCCGCCGCCCCGGGCGGGGTCAGCCAGGGCTGACGAAACCCTCGGACACCAGCCAGTCCAACGCCACCTGGTCGGGGTCGGCTCCGTCCACGTCCACCCGGGCGTTCAGGTCCGCCATGATCTCGTTGTTGAGGGCCTCCGCCACCGGGGTGAGGACCTCCTCGATCTCCGGGTGATCGGCGAGCGTGTCCGTGCGCACCGTCACGGCCGCGTTGTACCGGGGGAAGAACGACAGGTCGTCCTCGAGGACGACGAGGTCGAGGCCCTTCACCCGGCCGTCCGTGGAGAAGATCTCACCGAAGTTGCAGGTCGTGCCGTCGGCCGTCGCCTGGTAGATGGGCCCGGTGCCCAGCGTGTGGATGTTGCCGGGCACAGCGGTGAAGCCGTAGGTGGCCTCCACGCCGGGCATGCCGTCGTTGCGGCTGGCGAACTCCGTCTCCACGCAGAAGGTCCCCTCGGCGGGATCGGCGTTGACCAGCTCGGCCATCTCGGAGAGGGTGTCCACCCCGAGCCGGGCGTGGTTCGCCTGGTTGAGGGCGAAGGCGTAGGTGTTGTCCACGGGCGACATGGCGATCCACTCGATGCCGTGCCGTTCCCTGTCGACCTCGCGCACCGCCTCGAACTGCTCCATCGCGTCGGGGATCGGGTCGGTGAACCCGTTGTAGCTGATCCAGGACGTCCCGGTGTACTCCCACTGGAGGTCGATCTGACCGGCCTCCAGCGCCTCCCTGGCGCTGTTGGATCCCTGGATGTTGGTGAGGTCCCGGATCTCCGCCCCGGCCGCGGCCAGGGCGAACTCCGCGATGTAGCCCAGGATCCAGTTCTCGGTGAAGTCCTTGGACCCCACGGTGAGGGTGACGTCCTCCAGCCCGGGCAGGGGTTGGATCGTCCCGGGTCCCACGTCGAGCGGCAGGGCCGACCCGGAGCTGAGGCCGCAGCCCGACAACGCGGTCGCGGCCACCGCCGCCAGCACGGCGCATCTGGTTCGTTTCCCACTCATCGCAGTCCCTTCGGTCCCAGCAACTGCTCGGCCAGGCCGCCCAGCCAGTCGACGAGCAGCGCGAGCGCGGCGGAGAGCACCGCGCCGACGACCAGCACCGAGGTGCGTCGCAGCTTGTACCCCACGTCGATCAGTTCGCCGAGCCCGCCGCCGCCGATGAAGAAGGCGAGGGTGGCGGAGCCGACGGCCAGCACCAGGGAGGTGCGCAGCCCGGCGAGCATCAGCGGGACCGCCAACGGGAACTCGATGCGGCGCAGCACGGTGAACCGGGACATCCCGATCCCCCGGCCGGCCTCCAACAGCGACTGGTCGACCTGTTGGAGGCCGACCATCGTGTTGCGCAGCACGGGCAGCAGCGCGTAGAAGGCGATGGGGATCACCGCGACCCAGAACCCGGTCTGCTGGGTGAGCAGGAAGAACAACACCAGCAGGCCCAGTGCGGGGGCCGCCTGCCCCATGTTGGCGATGCCCAGCACGATCGGGGCCACGCCCTTGGCCCAGGGCCTGGTGACCAGGATCCCGAGCGGGATGGCGACCAGGAGCACGATGGCGGTGACCGCCAGGGTGATCTGGACGTGCTGCCAGGTGAGGGTGAGGATGTTCGCGGCGTTGATCTCCCGCGCCTCGATGTCGTCCAGGTCCCCGGTGAACGCCCACACCAGGACCGCACCGAGGATGGCGAGGACGACGACGGGTTCGGTGAACAGCCGGAGTCGTTCGGAACGCCGGGACCCCGAGTCCGCGGAGAACCCGGCGCGTTCCGCCGTGGTGGTGTCAGGCATGGGCCGCCCCCGAACCACCGTCGCTCCCGCCGGGCCCGTCGCCCGGTCGCCCGTCCGGTGTGCCGTCCTCGTCCTCGTACTGCTCCCGCAGCGCGCGGATCGTCCCCATCAGGCTGTCCAGGCCCACGACGCCGGCGTACTGGCCTCGGGAGCGGGTGACGACGGCGTAGCCGGCGTCCGCGGTGAGCAGGGCTTCGAGCGCGTCCTGGAGGGTGGAGGCCCGGTCGACGGAGTCCTCCACCGGCCGGCCCGCGGTGGCCAGGGAGCCGCTCCGGTCGAGGTCCCGGCGGGTGACCCAGCGCAGTGGCCGGCCTCGCTCGTCGAGGACGAGCCCGACGGCTCCCCTCCGACCGCCAAGGCGGGCGGCGAAGGCGGCTGGTTCCTCGCCCGCGGTGGCCGTGGGGAGTTGCTCCAGTTCGATGTCGCGGACCCGGCGGAGGGTGAGCTGTTTCAGCGCCGCCCCGGCTCCGACGAACCCGGCGACGGTCTCGTCCGCCGGGTTCGCCAGGATCGCCTCCGGGGTGTCGTACTGGAGGATCTTGGACTGGTACCCGAGAACGGCGATGCGGTCCCCGAGCTTGACGGCCTCGTCGAAGTCGTGGGTGACGAAGACGATCGTCTTGCCCATCTCCTCCTGGAGGCGCATCAGCTCGTCCTGGAGGTTGCCCCGGGTGATCGGGTCCACCGCGCCGAACGGCTCGTCCATGAGCAGCACGGGCGGGTCGGCTGCGAGGGCCCTGGCGACCCCGACCCGCTGCTGTTGTCCTCCGGAGAGCTGTTTGGGGAAGCGGTCGCGGTACTCGGCCGGGTCGAGGCCGACCAGGTCGAGCATCTCCTCGGTGCGCTCGGCGATGCGGCTCTTGTCCCAGCCGATGAGCCCGGGCACCAGACCGACGTTCTGGCTGACGGTGAGGTGCGGGAGCAACCCCACCTGCTGGATCGCGTAGCCGATCCCCCGGCGGAGTTCGTCGGGGTTGAGCCGCAGCACGTCCTGTCCGCCGACGGTGATCCGACCGGACGTCGGCTCGATCAACCGGTTGATCATCTTCATGGTGGTCGTCTTGCCGCACCCGGAGGGTCCGACGAAGACCACGGTCTCACCGGCGGGGATCGTCATCGTGACCGAGTCGACGGCCGGGTGCCGCTGGCCTCCGTACTGCTTGGTGACGTTCTCCAGCCGGATCTCCACGCCGCTGGTGGCGCGGTCCGACTCGCCGCCGGGCTTCGGCGCGGTGTTCGTCTCAGACACGGATTCCCCTTGACGTAGTGAGCCGGCCGATCAGGACGTACACGGCGTCCAGGACCAGGGCGAGGATGACGATGGCGACGGTCCCCGCCACGGCGGCGTTGGTCGCGTTGGCGCTGCCGACCCGGGACAGCCCGGTGATGATCTGGTTCCCCAGGCCGGGCCCCTTCGCGTAGGCGGCGATGGCCAGGATGCCCATCAGCATCTGCGTGCTGACCCTGATGCCGGTGAGCACCGCGGGCCAGGCGAGCCGGAGTTCCACCCTGGTGAGGACACCGAACCTGCTCATGCCGATGCCGCGTGCCGCGTCGGTGACCGAGCTGTCGACGGAGGCGAGACCGACGATGGTGTTGCGGACGATGGGCAGCAGGGCGTAGAGCACCAGCACGGTCACCGTGGGGGGTACGCCGAGGCCGAGCACGGGGATCAGCAACCCGAACAGCGCGAACGACGGGATGGTGAGGATGGCGCTGGTCACGGCGGTCGCCACCGCCGAGCCGAACGGGCTGCGGTAGACGGCGACCCCGAGGAGCATGCCGACCACGGTCGCGATGACCACGCACTGGACCACGGCGCTGACGTGGAGGTAGGAGTCGAAGAGGAGCTGCTCCCACCTCCCGGCGACGAAGGAGCCGAAATCGGAGAGCCAGTTCACGAGTGGACCTCCGGTGGGCGAGGTCGACGGCCCACCGCGAGGACCGGAGGATCGTCCCTGGAGGCCGGAACCCGTTGGGTCGTGCGCGAACTGGTCCTGGTCCTGTCGCTCATCACAGTCGAGTACGCCCTCGTGGGCGACTCCTCCCCTCGTTGCGCCGGATGCGGGTGGACGGGCGGTCCACCTGGCTCGCCGACGACACGGCCAAATGGGGCTACATCGTCGGAAGCCCTCATACCGTTACCCAGTCCGCCTCCCAAGACAACATCGAGCGGTGCGGACGTAGTGGAAACGACATCCCCGGTTGATCTGGCCGCCACGGACCGGGCCGTCCTCCCGGAGCGGCACCACATCGGCGCGTGCTTCACCTCACACCCCTCCTGACCGGCGTCGTCGCTGGTGGTGCTTGCTCCCGCCGTGGTTCCCCGGCGGGGTGAGGGACCGGCGGGTGGTCCTCGCCCCGGGAACCACAACCTCGTTATCTGCGCTGTCGGGACGTTTGGCAAGGCGCCACTCCGGGGGAGAGCGGCCGCGGGCCGGGTGCGTCCACCCGCCACCCGGCGGTCCGCGCGGGACGAGGCCCCGCCGGCGCCGGCCCTGGACGGCTGCGCCGCCGTCGTCGTCGCTGGGCGGCGGGTCGGCTGGTTACCGTGGTGGGTGTCGGTCGGCGGCCCGGCGCCCGGGTAGGGGGTCGGGCGCGGCGCGGGTCCCGGTCGCGGTCCTCCGCGGGGTCAGGGGGGGGATGGTGTCGTTCGAACACGGCGTGGCGGCCCGGCGGGCCAGCCAGGTCGCGGTGGGCACGGCCGTCGTGGTGGTCCTCGGCCTGGTCTGGGCGGGTACCGCCTCGGCGCACGTGCCGGCGTGGCCCGAGGAGGTGCCGGCCGGCGGGTCGGGCAGGGTCACGTTCCGCGTCCCCGACGAGCGGCCCCATGCGGGCACGGTGGCCCTCACGGTGACCTTCCCCGAGGAGCACCCGTTGACGTCGGTGTCGGCCCGCCCCCCGCCGGGCCGGGCCTCGGAGGTCGCGACGGTCGAGTTGGACGAACCGGTGGAGGCGCACGGCGTCGGGATCACGGAGGCCGTCAGCTCGGTCACCTGGACCGCCGAGGACGGGGTGCGCGTCGAGCCGGGGAGTTCCAGGAGTTCGAGGTCGACCTGGGCGGGTTCCCGGAGGGTGCCGACGTCGTCGTGATGCCGGCGGAGCGGACCCACGACCCGGGTGAGGTGGTGTCGTGGGCCGATCCCCCGCTGCGGGACGGGGCCGACCTGCCCGCTCCCACGCTCAGGCTCGTCGAGGGCGGTGCCGGCCACCACGACCACGCGGAGCCCTCGGAGGACGCCGCCTCACCGGTGGGCGGCGCCGAGGGCGGGACCGCGCGTGCCCTCGGTGGGATGGGCCTCGTGGTCGGGGCACTGGACCTGGGGCTCGCGTTGGGCGTGCTGGTCAGGACGCGGCGGGGGTGATGGCGGTGCTGGTGTCGCGGGGGAACGGGAGCCGGTCGGTGCCGGCGGCGTCGGTCATGCCCCGTGGGGTGACCGTGGCGGCCGTGTTCGGTGCGGTGGTCTCGCTGCTCGTCGTCCTCGCCTGGCCCGCGTCGGCGCACAACGTGTTGGTGGGGAGCGACCCCGTGGACGGGGCCACGCTCCCCACCGGTCCCGACGCGGTGGAGCTGGTCTTCGACCAGCGGGTCCTCGGTGGTGTCAACACCGTGACCGTCACCGGCCCCGACGGGAACCGGTGGGAACTGGACGAGGAGGTCGCCGTGGAGGGGACCGCCGTGCGCCAGCGCCTGCACCCGCTGGGACCGGCCGGCGAGTACACCATCGCGTACCGGGTCCTGTCCGCCGACGGGCACCCGGTGTCGGACACCCTCACCTTCATCCTGGCCGACGACGGCCCCGGGACGGTCCCGCCCCAACCGCCGGGCGGACCGGCGGACCGGGACCGGGGGGCCTCGGAGGACGGGGAGGAACCGGCCGCGTCCGGCGTCGCAGCCGTGTGGTGGTGGTTGGCGGGGGCGGGAGCGCTGTTGGTGGTCGGCCTGCTGGTGGCGTTCCGCGTCGCCGGCCCCTCGACGAACCGGTCCCGGCGACGCTGAGCGTCGGGACACGGCCCGGCCTCGGCCCGGGCGGGCAGGGGCGTCGAACGGTCGCTGGGCGGCGCCAGGCGGCGACCGGGGGCCCCGGGCATCCCGTGGTGTGGGAGCGGGCGGGTCAGACCAGGGGGCCGAGACGTGTCCAGCTGGTGAGCGGGGGCGGCCCCACCTCCTCCCGGAGTGCCTCGATCCTGGCCAGGCAGCGTCGTCCTCGCCGGTCGAGTTCGGTCCGGTCGATCCACCCGTCGGCGAAGTTCCGGTACGCCTGGGCGAGCAACACGATCTCCGCGAGGTAGTCGGCCGTCCGGTGGGCACCGGGCTGGTCCAGCCTCCGCACCAGGGGTAGTTGACCTCGGACGATCCGGTCCAGTGCCCTGGCGGTCCGCCTGGCCCGCCAGGCGCTCCACACGTTCCAGGCGCTCCAGGGCAGCCGCGACTGTCCGTTGACGACGGCTTCGGGCACGATCACCAGGGCTGATCACCTCGCGCGCTGCCGAGAGTTCGTCCGCCGGAACGCCGAGGCGCCGCGGTGCGCGCCGTCGGAACGCGGAGGGGGACTCTGGTCGACTGTGACGCCCGTGACATCGACGGGCGGTCGCGAGACGTTACCGTTCGGGCACCGAGGGCGACGGTCTCCGCGTGGTGGTCACCGGTAGCGGGTCCACCTCGCGCTCGCGTCTCCCTCACGCAGCGACCGGAGCCGCAGCTCGAGCTGGGGCCGGAACTCGGGTTTGCTGCGCAGGATGGGCAGCACGCTGGTCGTCAGTTTGAGCTCCCGCACGTCGCGCAGCACCGGGAAACCGCTCCAGCGCAGGAGGTCGAACCCGTACCGCGCGGCGAGCTGCCGGTAGCGCCGACGGGACGCCCCGAACCGCAGGACGCCCACCGCCATCGGGGTGAGATCCCACTCGCGGGGGCCGACGCAGGACGAGTCGAAGTCGCAGACGACGGGACCGGCGGGACCGGAGATCAGGTTTCCCAGGTGCGCGTCCCCGTGCACGAAGCCCTCCTGGAGCGGGAACGTCAGGTCGTGCAGCCGCCGTTCCAGCTCGGAGCAGCGTTCCTCCAGGAAGGCCCGGTCGTCGTCGGCGAGTTCCTCGGCGTCGGTCAGCCGCCGACGCACGTCGTCCAGGGGCGCCCAGTAGGGCAGCGGGTGGTCGGGCATCGGGAGCGCGTGCAAGGCCCGGAGGACGTCCGCGAGGTCGTTGACCGAAGCCGGCGGCCCGGCCTCGGGCACGTCCTCCCAGAGGGTGGCCACGTGGCCACCGACCCGGACGGGCTGGCGGACCCCGGGCAGCAGCCGGACCGCGGGCACGTCGTGTTCGGCGAGCCAGCGGGCGGTGCGCACCACCTTCTCCACGCGGTGCAGCAGTTTGGTGGAGACGACGATGCGCACCACCGCCCGGTCCGCCGCCAGCCGGAAGACGGCGTTGTTGGTGCAGCGGAGCAGGGTGGCACCGGTGGCGTCGAGCCCCTGCGTGCGGCACACCTCCCGCAACACCGCGATGAGCTTGTCCTGGGTGAACCGGCCGTCTGGTGCGGCGGCGACCAGCGTGTTCACGCGGACAGGTGGAGCGTGAGTCGTTCGTTGAGCTCCTTGGCCGCCGGGTTCGCGGACCGTTTGCGGGTCTCGGCGAGCAGCGGTCGCAGACGGTCGCGCATCCGGCTGGACCGCACGTCCTCGCTGGCCTCGATGGCCAGGTGGCCGCAGCGGACGCCGTGGTCGATGTCCCCGGTGCGGAGGTGGTTGGACGCCATCATGATCTGCTGGAAGCCCCGGTTGCGGTTCATGTCCTCGCGGAGGTTGGCGCTCGCCTGTTCCAGGGCGTTGACGGCGATCCGGGAGTGGTTCGGGTCGGCTCCCTCGGCCGCCGCGAGCGTGGTGTAGACGGCGCCGATCATGGAGTGCAGGTCGGTCTCGTCGAAGAACCGGACCCAGGGGGGCACCTCGTCGGGGTTGGACCGCGCGAAGGCGTCCTTGGACATGCCGAGTTGCAGGATCGCCTGGCGGGCGAGCCCGGCCTCCGCGTAGGCCCAGGCCTCGTTGGCGCAGAGGACCGCGCCGGTGAGGGCGGAGCCGGTGTTCTGGGCGGCGACCTGGCCGAGCTGGAACATCTTCAGCGCCTCGTTGGGCTCCTTGTGGTGCAGGTAGAGGCGGCCGGTGCGGTAGAGGATGTTCGCGACCAGCGTGTCGTTCCCGCCGCGCTTGGCGAATTCGAGGGCCCGCCCGAAGTGGCTACGCGCGGAGTCGATCAACCCGATGTCGAACGAGGTCCAGCCCGCGAGGCCGTAGAGGTCGCCGATCGCGACGAACAGCCGCTGCTCCACCTCCTCGGTCCGCTGGGCGCCCAGGAGCTGCTGCGCCCAGTTGAGCTGGGCGATCACGGCGTCGCGGCAGAAGCCGCCGCCATGCCGGGAGTCCAGGGACCGCAGCGCTCCGGTGGCCGCCTCGATCTGGCGGACGTCGGTGAGGCCGATGCGGTTGGGCACGGGGGTACGGGCGGCGGTCGCGGCCCAGCCGGGCTCGGAGCCGAACACGGCCGCGCCGACCGTCACGGCGGCGGCGTGCGCCAGGAACTTGCGACGCTTCACCGATTCCTCCTCTTCAGCCTGCGCGTCGTCGATGACCCCGACGACACGTGCCGCCGTGGCCTCGTCGTAGGCGAGTCCCATGTAGCCCCGGGGTACGCCGAGTCCGGTGGCGATCCTGGCCAGCACGTCGTAGGCCATGACCTGACGTCCCTTGAGGATCTCCGACACCTCGGACTGGGACTGGCCCGTCGACGCGGCGATCTGTCGCTGGGACACGCCGAACCGCCGGAGGATCCGGTACACGGTGCTGATGTCACGTCGCAGGAGCGCGTCGCGCATCTCCTGCTTCTCCCAGACCTCTGGTGTAACGGGCGAGCTCTGGGAACCGATTGTGTTCATTTGAACCCCCTCCCGCCGCAACGGGCGCCAACCGCAGAGTAAGGCCATGCCGGCCCGGCGGTGAAGCGCCGATCGGCGGAGGTGATCGGCCCCTGTGAAGGGGTGGTACCGCTCGTCGTGGAACCCCGGCCGATCGGCGCATCCCGTCTCCCCCCAGCCAACCACGTGCAGCACTGTTGGTGACGGCAAGGGAACGACGGGCAGCGAGCAGGGAGCGACCGGACACCGTGGACTGGACGACGCGTGAGGACACCCCGACCGGGGATTTCCCGGTGGTCGGTGACGGGTCCGTCCGTCTGGCGGACGACCGACCGATGTGGCTGGTCGAGTGCCGGGACATCGCGAACCGCCCCTGCGTGGTGACGGTGCTCGTCGATGGAGACCGAGTGGTGATCGTGGGACCACCCGGAGAGACAGCAGTGTTCTCCTCCTCGGAAGTGGAGACGCTCCGCAACGCGTTGCGTGAGGCGGCCTCGGCCGCCGCGCGACACGACACCGCCCTGGTGGCGGGAAGGCAACGGTGACGTTTCGGTGGACGAGATCCTGGGTCGGGTACTGCGCAACGCCGTGTGGGAGCGGCTGGACATGCTGACCGAGTTGGCCAACCGGGCCGACACGCCCTCCCTGCTCTCGGTGGCTCGGTCAGAGCTGCCTCGTCTCACGGAGGGCTGGCGTTCCCTCCTCAACGCCCACCAGCCGGACCAGAAGGGCAACTGCCCGGAGTGCTCGACGAGGTGGCGGCAGCGGAAGGCTCCGTGCGAGGTGTGGCGGGCGGCCTACGAGCACCTGGTCGCCGGTGGCCTCGCGCCGCACCCCTCGCGCCACCTCCAGCCGGCCCCGGTCGAGGCCGCCCGCCGCGGCCCGGCGCACACCTCCGTCCGGAGGAGGCCGGCCGTGCCGGCTGGTGTCTCCTGACGGACCCGAACCGGCGGCCTCGCCCTCGTACCACCCCCCGACTGGAACGAGTGCGAACAGCCGCCTCGTGACCGGTGGCCCGCGCACACGGCAGGCCCCCCGACACCGCATCGCGGGCCACCGGTCACTCCCCGAGAGAAGATCGACGAAGACCTCCGCGGGCCGGTGCTGGCACTCCCCTCCCCCGAACGGCACCGGTCCGCGGATTCCAACCAGCTCCGCCCACGCCGTCCCGCTGGACGTGCCCGGCGGAGCGCCCGCCCTCCCGCCTGGGCCGCCCGACCCGCACCCGTCGGACGCGGGCCCCGGAGGGCCACCAGGAACGGGCCCGGGTTCCGTCGCCGCCCACACCGACGCGGACCCGGGCCCGTTTCCCCTGTCGGCACCGCTCGCGGCTCGCGGCGACGGCGGCGGTGGGGCGTGCCACCGCTGGGTCACCGAGGCCGGCAGACGACCCCGTTGTGCGTCTTGATCTCACCGTGGCGGAGCACCTCGAACCCGTTCTCGTGCGCGTAGAGGCCGAGCTGTTCGACGGTCTGGAGCTCGCGGTAGGAGAAGTTCATCAGGTCCCCGAAGAGCCGGTAGAACATGCGGGTGCGCAGCGCCACCCTGGGCGTGGTGAGGATCGCGTACCCCCCGGGGCGCAGGAAACGGCGGTGCCAGTCGAAGGCCTCGGGTTTGTGCTCGTCCGGGAAGTGTTCGACGAGCCCGATGGAGACGACCACGTCGAACTCCGGTCCGAAGTCGAGGTCGCGGATGTCGGAGACGAGGTAGCTGAGGTCCATCTGGTCGCGGTGCCAGACGCGGGGGGAACCGGTGGCGGGGTCGACGCCGAGGAAGGGGTAGTCCGTGGGGAACGAGCCGAAGCGGTGGTCGCGGCAGTAGTCGTCGTAGTCGACGAGTACCGATTCGCCTCCCGGGTACATGGCGGAGAGCAGCATCGCCTCGTAGCCGTCGGCCGCTCCGAGGAAGAGGACACGCGGTCGCCGCAGGTCGAGCCCGTCGAAGAGGGACCGTTTGGCCCGGGGGTCCCACACGGTGTCCCCTACCCGGTGGGCCTGGTTCCACACCGTCCAGCGGGCGACCTCGCCGATCGCGCGGCGGGCGGCGTCGAGCTCCGCGCGGCGCAGCCGGATCCCGGCCGCGCGGAACGCCTCGGCCCTGGCCGCTACCGGGTCGGTGTCGAAGAGGTGCTGGAACGAGCGGTTGAACATCTTCCACGCGTCTGGCACGGGCAGGGTCCGACCGTTACCGGCTTCCCAGCTCAGCCGGGCGGCCGCCCAGTTCTCGACGCGGTGGGGGCGCCCGATGTCCCGCCAGTCGAGGGTGGCGAAGTCGACGGGGCGGGACGCGGCGAAGACGTCACGGGTGGTGGGTCGCAGGTCCGCTCGGTAGGTGTCCCGGATCTCGGTGCGCCCGAGATCGTGCTCGCCCCACCGCCGCGCGGATGGGGAGGGAGTGGGTGAGGCACCGCCAGTCATCTCGACCTCCTCGTCAAGCCGAAGGCGTGCTGTCGGCGCCGGGACCGGGCGTCCCGGCGCCGTGGAGTCGGCCGCGCCTTCGCTCAATCTGGTCAGTTCGCGTGGCCTCGGGCCGTTCCGCTCGTTGATCGAGTGTTGGAGGCTCTTGGCGAGTCCCCGACAGGCAACAAACACGAATCCTATTCACATAATAGGAAGCGTTCCCCGTCCGGACACGATTCGTCCTCCGGACGGAGGAGCCGTTCCCCCCGCAGGCCGCGGGTACCGAGAGGGAGAGCGGAATTGACGACCGGCATCACCTCGCTGCGCAGACGGCCAGTCCAGCAGCGCAGCGCACAGCGGGTGGAGCGGATGCTCACCGCGTGCGCCGAACTCGTGTCGGAGCTGGGATACGACGGGGTCACCACGACGCTCATCGCCGAGCGCGCCGGAGTCGCGGTCGGATCGCTCTACCAGTTCTTCCCCGACAAGCGCGCCGTGGTCCAGGAACTGACGTTGCGGAACCTCGACAGCTTCCTCGCGGAACTCTCGAAACGCTTCGCCGATCCCGCGATGGAACACTGGTCGCAGGCGGCGGACGCGGTGTTCGACCTCTACATCTCGATGCACCGCACGGTCCCGGGGTTCTCGTCGCTGCACTTCGGCGATGTCGTCGACCTGCGGCTGCTCGACGGCCGCAAGGACAACAACATGGTCCTGGCCGAACGCCTGACGGTGCTCTTCGCCAACCGGTTCGACCTGCCCCCGGACCGGCTGAAACTCCCGTTGGCCGTGGCGATCGAGGCGGCCGACGCCGTGCTGAACCTCGCGTTCCGCGAGGATCCCGACGGTGAACCGGAGATCCTCGCCGAGGCCAGGGCGATGGTGCGCGGTTACCTGGCGACGCGGCTGGACACCTGATCCCGGCGGCTCCACGTGGCCGGCCCGCCGGACCGGCCCTATGGTCGGGGCGGACGACCGTCCACCGGCCAGAGGAGCGCACCCATGAGCCAGGGCCCGCGGTACCGCGAGGGCATGCCGTGCTGGGTCGACCTGCTGACCGACGATCGGGACGCGGCGGCGGAGTTCTACGGGACGCTCTTCGGGTGGGACTTCGCCGTGGGTGACCCGGCGGCGGGGCTCTACACGTTCTGCCAGGTCGACGGGCAGTCGGTCGCCGGCATCGCGCGCCGGGCGGCGGACGGGGCGACCGAGGCGGTCTGGACGACCTACCTCGCCGTCGACGACGCCGCCGGCGCCGCCACCCGGATCAGGGCGGCGGGCGGGGTGGCGACCGAGCCGTTGGAGTTGGCCGGCCACGCCACCCTGTTGACCGCCTCGGACTCCGCCGGCGCGGTGTTCGGGGTGTGGCAGGCCGGCGACTTCCCGGGAGCCCAGCTGGTCGACGAGCCCGGCTCCCTCGTGTGGAACGAACTGGTGGTGACGGATGCCGACCGCGCCCTCGACTTCTACCACCGCGTCTTCGGCCACGGAGCGCGGACCTCTCCCGACTCCGACTACTCGGTGCTCGAACTGGACGAGCGGCCCGTGGGCGGGGTCCTGCCGATGAGCGCCGTCGAGGAGCCGGTGGCGGCGCTCGGCCCGCACTGGGCCGTCTACTTCGGCGTGGAGTCCACCGAGGACACCATCGCGCACGCGCGGCGGCTCGGCGCGACGACCGCCGACGGTCCGAACGACACCCCCTACGGTCGAGTCGCCACCCTCCGCGATCCGCAGGGAGCCTTCTTCGGCGTGGTCGACGCCAGGGACGCGGCCCCCAGCCCGGCTGGGGGCTGACCGGAGCCGGCCGGCCCCCGACGGCCGCCCCTCCCTCACCTGCGACGCAACCGGATCCCCGCGAGGAACTCGCCGTCGATCACCGGTTCCGCTCTCCCGGAGAGCACCCTCGTCACGGTCGGCGGGACCATCATCCACGGCTGGCCGGGCCCCAACAGCGGCGAGTAGACGGGCACGAACGAGTGGTTCTGGAGTGATACCGCGAAGTCGGCGGACACGTGCCCCCTCGTGTCGACCGCCCCGGTCCCGTGCCACGGCAGCAGACCGGACCCCCCGAGGCAGGAGAACCCGCAGTGCCCCGGTTTGGGCACGTTGGTCAACCTCACCCGGGTCGGGTAGAGCCGGTCGTAGCCGAGGTCCCGGTCGACGCGGAGCACGGCGACATAGCGGACGGCGCTCTCCCACGCCGAGCGGAGCACCCGTCGGCGCGCCGCCGCGATCACCGGTGGGGCGGCCGGCCCCGCGGACCGGATGTCGGCGAACACCCGGCGGGCCCACCGCAACCGGTGCACTCCCGGCGGGGTCGGCAACGGCGTGGAGAACAGCAGCGAGCCGAAGAAGTCCGGCAGTTTGGCCACCAGATCGGCCAGTGGTCCGGCGGGGGTCGTGGCGATCCGCTCGTCGAGGGCGGCTGGCCCCTCCACCGGGTCGAAGTCGGCGAAGTGGTCGTGCAGCGCCCGCTCGTACCACCCGATCCGCCGTTCCCGGTCCGCGCGCAGCCCGGGACCGAGCTTCTCCTCGGCGACGTCGTCGACATCGCGGAGCTCGATGTCGGCGGTCCCGGCGACCATCCGCAGGTAGTCACCCATCTTCGCCTGGTAGGCCGCCGCCAGCGGCGCCGGTCGGCGCCGGAAGTGGTGCTGGTCGGTCAGCACCGTGATCCGGACGCCGGGCTGGTGCACCGCCCCGACCGTCTGCGCGACCTCCCGGAGGCGGACCAGCGCACCGAGTTCGGCGAGGTCGGGCAGCGGGCCGGTCGCTTTCAGGCCGTTCTGGTTGTGCTTCACGGGGAAGCCGGTGAGGACGAGGCGCACGGGTGCGCCGGCCCGAACGAAGGGCACCAGGTCCTGGCGGGCGGTGTCCAGCGGGTAGTGCGAGCGGGAGCCCTTCAGGAACTGCTTCCTCGTGAGGAGGTGGTGGACCAACGCCACCGTCCGCTCCTCCTCCCCGACCCCGCGCAGCCGGTGACCGAGGTGCTGGTGGGCGTTGTCCACCGCGCGTTTGGCCGCCCAGTCGGCGTGCGCGACGAGCTGGTCGACCAGGACCCGGCTCTGCTCCTCGTCCAGGGAGACGGCGTGGTCGGTGAGCAGCCGACCTCCGCGCATCGACCCGATGTCCAGCCCGGCCAGTGACCGGGCGTGCGACAGCACCGGGACCGCCGGCCGGGGCGCGTGCCCCCCCGTTCGGGGGCGGCGCGCCGCCCGTCGACGTCGGTACGACGGTCCACCCGCACGAAGCGGAGCAACGGGTGCTCGCAGTTCAGCAGGTCCGCGGTGGTCGGGTCGAGCCGGCGGAACTCCTCCGCCACCGTCTCGGCGACCGCCTCCCTGACCTCGTCGACCCCGCGTTCCGGCCAGCCCCCGACCCGCAGGAATGCGGTGGCCAACTGCCCGAGTGTCCGGTGCAGGGCCCGCATGGCGCTCGCCACCCGGACCGGGCCCTCGCCGGCAGGGAGGGGGGTGACGGGGTCGCGGAGCACCACCCGACCGGTCAGCCTCAGTTCGGGGGACAACTCGGCGGCGACGGTGCGTTCGTGGGGGCCGGCCACCAGGAGGCGGTGGTGGTCGAGGAGGACGGTGACGATCGAGGTCAGCGGCCGGACGAGGTACTCGGTGAAGTTGTCCAGCTCCCCCTCCCAGTGTTCCTCCCTCGCCTCGATCACCGTGCGCAGGAGCGGGCGGCCCGAGGGCGGGGACGGACGCGTGAGCGCGTCGAGGGTGACCGCGACGGTGCCCACGGGGTACCTGGGATGCGCGGGAACGGGTTCCGGGGAGCGGATCAGCAGCGCGCGACCGGTGTCCCCCTCGGCCAGCGCGGCGAGCGCCGGCTGGGTGGCGCAGTGCAGCCGAAGGAAGGGGTCCGACTCCACCACGGCGTTCAGTGATCGCCAGCCGTTGAGGCGGCCGAGCGCCGCCCGCCCCCCGAAACCCGACGTGGAGCCGGCGGCGCGGGGAGCGGGGACGTCCGCGCCCGAGTCCGGTCGCGTACGAGGTGGGGCGATAACCGGGCCGCCGTCGGAGACGAGCGCACCCGGGTCGGCCTCGAGCTCGACCTCCCAGTTCGGGCCCCGGTCCCCGTCGCGGCGGGCACCGGGGGCGGGAGGTCGGGCGACGACGACGGTGCCGGGTCGGGTGGGCAGCGGAACGACGAGGCCGCGCGGGGGGAGGACGAGACCTCCGTCGTCCCCCCGGAAGAAGTCGATCTTCTCGGCGGCGAGGTCCGCGAGGTTCCTGGGCAGGTCGTGGTCGACCGGTAACCGGTCCAGCCGGCTCCACCCGGTGCCGTCGAGGCGCAGGGTGCGCGCGCCGTCGCCCCCGCCACCTCCGGGGAGGTCGGGAACGTGCCACAGCTCGGGGCGTCCTCCCGTCTCCAGCTCGACCGTCGCCCGTTCGACCCAGTTCCTGGTTCGCCGCCGGCGGGTCCGGCGGAGCCTGGTCAGCTGGCGGAGGACGGCTGCCCGGTCCGCCGGATCGGGCAGCCGGACACCGGTCCCCGTACCGACGCCGGTGAGCACCACGTTCCCGTTCCTGCGTTCGACGGCGAGCCCGTACCCGCCCTCCCGCAGCAGCCCCTCGATGAAGGCGAGGTCGGGGTCGGCGGGTGTCGGTGGGGTCCCGGTCTCGGGGGCCCGCGTCGCGGGTTCCGGCGTCACCACCCGCGTTCCGCCCTGAGTCATCAACTGTGCCAGCGCCTCCCTCACCTCACCACAGCCAGGGCACGGCGCCCGCTGTCGTCGACCCGACCCGACGGGCGCGCGTCATCCCGGCTGGCTGTCACCGAATTGCCCGGTCGGAAAGTCGGAGACCGACATCCCCCACCTGCGGACTCCAGATCACACGACTATGCATTGTGGCAAGGCGAGCGGCCGCCGTCGAATCACCTGGGTAAGCGGAGAATCACCCAATGCGCGGCGAAAGACAAGAAATGGAGCAAGTTAGCGGAAGGTAAATATTACTGAGCGTGATAGCCAGGGTTCATCACCCACGACGAAGGGCCGCCCCCGTTTCCGGGGAGCGGCCCTTCCGCGCGTCCTGGGCGTCGCGATACCACCGGCAGCGGGCCACCGAAGGTGAAGTCCGGGTCAAATACCGGCGACCGCCTCGTCGACCGGAGTGCCACCACCGACGAGTTCCAGTGTTTTCCTCGTACCGGCACCGCTGCCCAACAGCTCCAGAAGTACCGAGGCCACGTCCGTTCGGGAAACCTCACCCGGTTCCACCCGTTCGGCCAGGTGGACCCGGCCGGCGCCCGGGTCGTCGGTCAGGCGCCCAGGTCGCAGAATGGTCCAGTCCAGATTCCTCGAACGCAAATCCCGTTCGGCCGCCGCTTTCGCCCGGAGATAGGCCGCGAAGACCTCGTCCATCCCCTCGTCCTCGGCCCGGTCGAGACCCATCGCGCTGATCTGGACGAACCGGGGCACCCGCGCCGCCTCGGCCGCATCCGCGAGGAGCACGGCCGCGGCACGGTCCACGGTGTCCTTCCTCGCCACGCCACTGCCCGGCCCCGCACCGGCGGCGAAGACCACGGCGTCCGCTCCCTCCAGCTGCCGCACGACCTCACCCCGGTCCGCTGACTCCAGGTCGAGCACGACTCCGCTCGCTCCCGTGCTCGCGACGTCGTCGAGGTGACCGGGATCGCGGATCAGCCCGGTGACGCTGTCGCCCCGCGCGGCCAGCGACCGCTGCAGGATGAGTGCGATCTTCCCGTGTCCTCCGGCGATGACTACATGCATCCGAGAACGTTAACCGCTCGGCGCCCGCGACGCCGTCCACGACGTACCCGCCGGCCGGGTCAGTCGGCGAGGCAGCCCCTCCGGTCGGCCACGTCCCGGACCATGTGCGCGATCAACCGCTCGTAGACCAACTCCCGCAACCACCTCCCGGTCACCGACCCCCCGGGGCTCACCGTGTCGGCCCACGCCGTCTGGTCGATGCGCAGCGTGTGCTCGTCGGCGGTGAGGACGGAGACACCGTGCCGGCGGGCACGGCCCGGCGCGTTGTCGAGGTAGTCGTCGATGCCGTGGACGGCGGCGGGCAGCACCATCGCCGCGCCGCAGTGCCGGGCGAAGGGAGCGGCCGACCCCAGCGCGGTCCGCCAGTGGCGGGCGAAGGAGATGACCCCGGACAGGCGCACCGCGGGTGGCGGCACGCGACCGGCCATCTCGGGCCACGTCCAGGTGGCGACCGAGGTGCGGTCGGTGTTGGGTCCGAACCCGAGGCACAACCTCTCGGCGTGGGCCTCGGGAACCAGTTCGGCGACGGGAACGACCCGTCGCCCGAGCAACGTCATGGCGGGCAACGCCACGCCGCGCCACCCGAGAACGGAGACCACTGCCTCGCTCAGGCTCTCGGGTGGATCCGCCAGGTCGACCTCCGGCCTCGGCCGGGTGGGCAACACGTCGGAATGGGGTCCGGTCGCGTGCCCAGGTGTGCGGCTCACCGGCATCGCCTCCTCGGGGTGAACAGCGACGCTATTCCGTCGCGACGAATGTTCGTTAAGCAGAGTTACCAGCTCCGTTGAGAAACTCCTCCAGAGCGATGCGACCACTGCGACCGACGGCGTTGAGCGGTCGATGACCGGTCGACGACCGGTTCCCGGGTTTCGGCCGAGCGATGCCGCCGTTCGAGTGACCAGCGAAAACCAGCGGACGAAAGAACCAGCGAGTAGTACTATCCCTTGCGAATAATGATCTCCCCTGAGACCCTTAGCGGTGGCGGAGGGGACGATCGGCCCCGGAACCGCCACACCACAGCATGCGGCCGAACGGGCTATTCGAGGAGTTCTTCCGGCCGACATGGGAAGTGTGGGCGAGTGGCATCCCGAGGTGGTGGTTCAAGGGCGTTTCACGTAGCACCTCGACACTTCCTGTCACCCGCCCGCCACTTTTGGGGTGACTTTTGTCAGCACTGAACCGAACATCACCATCCGCACGATCCGAGAACCACCACGCGGATCGCCGAATGCGCATCCACACCCGACGAATGGACATCCGGGTTCCACCACGACCGAAACGGGGTCAGCGCGATTCGCCAACCGGGGAGGGCGGGAGGCCAGGCCGGTGGCTGGTCAACCGTTCGCGTGATCACCGGGCCCGCGACCCCGACAACCCCCCACGGCACCCTCCGAGCGGCCCCGGCCCCGGCCCCGGAACACCGCACCGCGCCGGGGCGAGATGTCCCGGCCGCCGGGCGAGGACCAGGACCGCCCGCGCGCGGCGGGCAGGGGACGCCGGGGGTGACGGTGCGCCGGGCTGGGCGGAGGGGGAGCACCCCACGAACGACTACGGGCGGCTCCGCCACGCTGTGCGTGAACCGGAGCCGCCCGTAGGGTGGTGGGCGAGGAGGGAGTTGAACCCTCACGTCCTTACGGACACACGGACCTGAACCGTGCGCGTCTGCCATTCCGCCACTCGCCCGAGTGGAGTTGGTCTCGCTGACCGACGACGAAAGCCTAGCACGCCCCAGAACCTAGTTGGAACGGGGGCATGTCCCACCCCTCCGGCACGGATACGATCGGGGAGGTAGTCGCATCAGGTGGAGGTATGTGGTGGGCCTCGTGCAGCGCTTCGAGCGCCGTCTCGAAGGCGTCATTGGTAACACCTTCGCCCGGGTGTTCGGCGGCAGCGTCGTCCCGCAGGAACTCGCCCAGAGCCTGCAACGCGACGCTGACGGCAACGTCCGGGAACTGGCTGGCGGCCGTCTCCTGGCCCCCAACCACTTCGTGGTAACGCTGGGTCCCGGTGACCACGATCGACTATCAGGCAACGAGCAACAGGTCACCCAGCTGCTCGCTGACTGCGTCAAGGAGCACCTCGCCGAACAAGGGTGGGATACATATGGTGACGTCGTAGTCTCCCTGGAGCGCTCTGAAACGCTGCACACGGGACAGTTCCGAACCAGCTCGTCCGTCGACCCGGATGCGGGTCAGCGGCCGGCACCACCTCGCAACACAGGAGAACGACCCATGAGCCAGCCACCCGGCCAGCAGTACCCCGAGAGCGACCCGTACGGCCAGCCCGGTCAGTACGGGTATGACCAGGGCTACGGCCAGGGCCAGTACGGTTACGACCAGGGCTACGGCCAGGGCCAGCCCGGCTACGACCAGGGCTACGGCCAGCAGCAGCAACAGGGCTACGGCGGCGCCCCCCAGGGCTACGACCAGGGCTACGGCCAGCAGCAACAGGGCTACGGCCAGGGCCAGCCCGGCTACGACCAGGGCTACGGCGGCGCCCCCCAGGGGTACGACCAGGGCTACGGCCAGGGCCAGCCCGGCTACGGCCAGCAGCAGCAGCAGGGCTACGGCGGCGCCCCGCAGGGGTACGACCAGGGCTACAGCGGCGCCCCCCAGGGCTACGACCAGGGCTACGGCCAGCAGCCGCAACAGGGCTACGGCGGCCAGCCCGGCTACGACCAGCAGGGCGCGCCCGGATACGCCCCGCCTGCCGTGCGCACCGGGCCCCGACAGGTGACGGCTATCCTTCAGCTGGACGACGGCTCGAACCGCACCTACACGCTGACCCAGGGCAGCAATGTCGTCGGGCGAGGCCAGGACGCGCACTTCCGGCTGCCCGACACCGGTGTCTCCCGGCGCCACCTGGAGATCACCTGGGATGGGCAGAGTGCGACGCTGGCCGACCTCGGTTCCACCAACGGGACCACGGTCAACGGCAACTCGGTGCAGACTTGGCAGCTTGCCGACGGTGACGTCGTCCGCATCGGCCACTCGTCCCTGGTGTTCCGGAGCCAGGGCTGAGCCGGCCGTACCTTTTGGGTGTCCTCCAGGCGGGAGCGGTCGGAGACAGTGGAAGACGGGTATCCCCACGCGGGTGGGGGTGAAACGTGCCAGAGCTGGTGATTCAGCTGACCAGAGCGGGATTCCTCGCTCTGCTCTGGTTGTTCGTGCTGGCCGCGCTCCGGGTGGTTCGCTCCGATCTCTACGCTGCCTCCGGGTTGCGGGCGTCGGTGCCGAACACCCGGCGGGCGCAGCCTCGGCAGCCCAAGGGCGCGAAGTCTCCCCGGCAGCTCCTGGTCACCCAGGGCGCGCTGGCGGGGACGCGAATCGCCCTGGACGGCCGGCCCATCTCGATCGGCAGGGCGGACGATTCCACGCTGGTGCTCGACGACGACTACGCCTCGACACGGCACGCGCGGCTGGTGCTGCGCGGCAGTGACTGGTACGTGGAGGACCTCGGCTCCACCAACGGCACCTACCTCGACCGGGCGAAGGTCACGGGTCCGACCCGAGTCCCGCTCAGGGCCCCGATCCGTATTGGCAAGACGGTGATCGAGCTGCACTCATGACCCTCGTCCTCCGCTACGCGGCCCGCAGTGACCGTGGACTGGTTCGTTCCAACAACCAGGACTCCGTCTACGCCGGCCCCCGACTCCTGGCCCTCGCCGACGGCATGGGCGGCCACGCCGCGGGCGAGGTCGCGAGCAAGGTCGTCATCGCGGCCCTCGCGCCCCTCGACGACGACGAGCCGGGCGACGACCTCCTCGGCCAGCTCGAGGACGCCGTCAGCAACGGCAACGGCATGCTCAACGAGCTGGTCGCCGGTGATCCCGAACTGGAGGGGATGGGCACCACGCTGACCGCGGTGCTCTTCGCCGGGAGCCGGCTCGGGCTGGTCCACGTCGGCGACTCCCGGGCCTACCTGCTGCGGGACAGCACCCTCGGCCAGATCACCCACGACGACACCTTCGTGCAGTCGCTGATCGACGAGGGCCGCATCACCGAACAGGATGCCGCCAACCATCCCCAGCGTTCGCTGTTGTTGCGCGCGTTGACCGGCAACGACGTCGAACTGACCCTCACCGTCCGGGAGGCGAGAGCGGGCGACCGCTACCTGCTCTGCTCGGACGGGCTCTCCGGCGTCGTCACCCACGAGACGCTGGACGAGGCCCTGCGCATCACCGATCCGCAGGCCTGTGCCGACCGCCTCATCGAGCTGGCGCTCAAGAGCGGCGGCCCGGACAACGTCACCGTGATCGTCGCGGACGTCGTCGACGTGGAGTTCGGGGAGAACGCCCCCATCGTCGGTGGTGCCGCTGGTGACGGCAGCGAGGATCCCCCGCCACCCGACTCGGCCGCCGCCCGCGCCTCGGCCACGACGTTGCCAAGACCGGCACGACCGGAACCGACCCGCGCCGCCGAACCCGAGCAGCCCAGGAAGGGGCGGCTCCGACTGGCGCTCGTCATGCTCCTGGTGCTCGTGCTCCTCGGCGTCGGCGGGTTCTTCGGCTACAGCTGGGTGATGGGCCAGTACTTCGTCGGCACCGCCGCCGACGACCGGGTCGCCATCTTCCAGGGTGTCCAGGGCTCGTTACTCGGCGTTCCCTTCCAGCGGGAGGTCGAGGGCTCCTGCGAACCGGACGCGACCGACTGCGCCGAGATCAGCGTCACCGACCTGAAGCCGGCCGCGCAGGACACCGTGCGCGGCGGGATCATCAACGAGAGCCTCCAGGAAGCCAGGAACACCATCGCCCGGCTGCGCACCGAGCAGCTGCTCCCGCCGTGCTCCTCCGAGGACGACGAGGTCGGCCAGGGCACCAGGGGTGACGGCGAGGGGACCAGGCCCCAGGACGAGGACGCCGGCGGCGACGCCCCCGGCTCGGTCTCGCCGAACGCGATCTCCGACGTCGGGGAAGCGGACACCGACGAGGCGGCGGACAAGTCCGCCCTCTCCCGGCCCGCCGAGACGGCGGTCGAGGAGCAGCCCGAGCCCAGCGAGCAGCCCGGGGTGGACTGCCGGGTGGTCGGGTGATGTCGCAGCCGATGAACCAGCCCTCACCGCCGGGCGACGAGTCACCGACCGTCGCCACGGCGCCGGCCGGGCCTCCGCCGCCGCCGACGCGGCGGACCACTGAGCTGTGGCTGCTCGCCTTCTCGGCCGCGCTGCTGAGCATCGCCAACATCCTGGTGGACGCCAACCAGGAAGCCGCGCTGACCTCGCAGATCCTGTACAACGGGGCCGCGTTCCTCGCGTTGTTCGCCGCCGCGCACTTCGCGGTGCGCAAGTGGGCGCCCTACGCCGACCCGCTGATCCTGCCCTTCGCGGCCCTGCTGAACGGGCTGGGCCTGGTGATGATCCACCGGATCGACCTCGCGATGGCCTCCCGGCTGGAGATCAACCCCGAGGACGCGCAGGCCGCGTTCTACGGCGGCCCGCTGGTCGGCCGGCAGATCATGTGGATGGTCATCGGGGTCGCCTTCTTCATCCTCACGCTGTGGCGGATCAAGGACCACCGCCCGCTGGCGAAGTACGGCTACACCTGCGGCCTGGTCGGGTTGGTCGCGCTGGCTCTGCCCGGGATCATCCCGTTCTCCTCGATCGCGCCGACGGTCAACGGCGCGAAGATCTGGTTGCGATTCCCTGGCGGCTTCTCCATCCAGCCGGGTGAGTTCGCGAAGATCCTGTTGATGATCTTCTTCGCGTCCTTCCTGGTCTCGAAGCGGGAGCTGTTCACCGCCGCCGGTCGCACGTTCCTGAGGATGAACTGGCCCCGGGCCCGGGACATGGCGCCGCTCTTCGTCGCCTGGGGCGCCTCGGTGGGGGTCCTGGTCTTCGAACGGGACCTCGGCACCTCGCTGCTGTTCTTCGGCATGGTCCTGGTGATGCTCTACATCGCCACCGAACGCGCGGCCTGGGTCGTGCTGGGGTTGACGCTGTTCGTCGGTGGGTGCCTCGTCGCGTACCAGCTCTTCGGGCACGTCCGGCAGCGGATCGCGAACTGGATGGACCCCTTCGCCACCTACGACGAGGCCGGCGGCGGCTACCAGATCGTGCAGTCGCTGTTCAGCCTCGGTTCCGGGGGGATCTTCGGCAGCGGCCTGGGGTCGGGGCGGCCGGACATCGTGCCGGAGCCGCACACGGACTTCATCACCGTCGGGATGGGTGAGGAGATGGGCTTCGTCGGCCTGAGCGCCGTGCTCATCCTCTACCTGCTGCTGGTCATGCGCGGCCTGCGGTCGGCGCTGGCGGTGCGGGACAGCTTCGGCAAGCTGCTGGCGGGCGGTCTCGCGTTCACCCTCGGCCTCCAGGTGTTCATCGTCGTCGGCGGCGTGACCAAGCTCATCCCCTCCACCGGCATCACCGCGCCGTTCCTCTCCTACGGCGGGTCCTCGCTGCTGGCCAACTACATCCTGATCGCGCTGCTGCTGCGGATCTCGGACGCGGCGCGGCGCCCGGCGGCGCCGCCGAAGCCGAAGCCGAAGCAGGCGCCGATCGCGGAGGCACACACGGAGATGGTGGCGCGCCCGACATGAACACACCGCTGAGGCGAGTCTCACTGTTCGTGATGCTGTTGGTCGTCGCGCTGATGGCCAACCTCACCTACATCCAGGTGATCAAGGCGGACGAGTACCGCACCGATCCCCGGAACAGCGTCCGGAAGTCCCTGGAGGAGTACTCCCGGAAGCGGGGGGACATCCTCGCCGGCGACCAGGTGATCGCGAGCGCCGTGGAGACCGGGGGGCGGCTTCGGTTCCAGCGCACGTACTCGGCCGGTCCGGTGTACGCGCCGATCACCGGGTTCTTCTCGGACCGGTACGGCAGCCGGGGCATCGAGGCGGTGGAGAACGACGTCCTCAACGGTTCGGACGACCGGCTGTTCGTGCGGCGGTTGTCCGACCTGATCACCGGGCGGGACCCGGAGGGCGGGAAGATCCGGCTGACGGTCGACCCCCACGTGCAGCAGGTCGCCTACGACCAGCTGGCGGACCGGGGGTTCACCGGGTCGATCGTGGCGCTGGACCCGAAGACCGGGGCGATCCTCGCCATGGCGAACACGCCGTCCTACGACCCGAGCCCGCTGGCCGACCACGACAACAACGTGCAGGCCGAGGCGTGGGCGGAGTACACGGAACGGGAGGACGGCCCGATGCGGAACCGGGCCATCCAGGAGATCCAGCCCCCGGGGTCGACGTTCAAGCTGATCACCGCCGCCGCCGCCTTGGAGAACGGCTGGCGGTCGGACACCGGCGTCAGCCCGGATCCGGTGGTCACCCTGCCGAACACCAGCACCGACCTGCCGAACTTCAACCGCAACCCCTGCGGCGACGGGCAGTCGGCGACGCTGAAGGATGCCGTGGCCGAGTCCTGCAACGTGCCGTTCGCGGAGATCTCCGGGGAGCTGGGCGCGGACACCATGCGGGAGACGGCGCGGTCGTTCGGGTTCGACGAGGAGATCTTCATCCCGATCCGGGTGGCGGCCTCGGGCATGGGTGAGCTGGGCGACGTGGCGCAGCTGTACCAGGCGGGGATCGGGCAGCGGGACGTCCGGGTGACCCCGATGCAGAACGCGATGATGGCGGCGACCATCGCCAACGGTGGAACGCGGATGTCCCCCTACCTGGTGGACAGCATCCTGGGCCCGGACCTGTCGACGCTGGACAGCACATCGCCCGACGAGCTGAACCAGGCCATCTCCCCGGAGACGGCGGCCACGCTCACCGACATGATGATCGCCTCCGAGGAGTACACCGGTGGCGGAGGTGACGTCCTGCCGAACGTCACGGTGGCGTCGAAGACGGGGACCGCGCAGTGGGGGACCGACCCGGGGGCGAACCCGCCGCACGCCTGGTACGTGGCCTTCGCGCCCGCCGAGGACCCGCAGGTCGCGGTGGCCGTGCTGGTGGAGAGCGGCGGGGACCGCAGTCTGGGTGCCACCGGTGGCAAGGTCGCCGCGCCCCTCGGGCGTGAGGTGATGCGGGCCGCCCTCGGAGGTGGCTGACCAGTGCTGACCTCCGGCCAGCTGCTCGCGGACCGCTACCGCCTGGGTAACCGGATCGCGGTCGGTGGCATGGGCGAGGTGTGGGAGGCCTCGGACACCCGCCTGGACCGGACGGTCGCCGTGAAGGTGCTGAAACCGGAGCTGTGCGGCAACGCCGAGTTCCTGCACCGCTTCCGGACCGAGGCGAGGATGACGGCCTCGCTGAACCACCAGAACATCGCCTCGGTGCACGACTACGGCGAGACGGCGGCGGTCGCGGGTGGCCCCGAGGACACCGCCTACCTGGTGATGGAGCGAGTGGTCGGTGACCCGCTCGCCGCGATCATCGCCACGCAGGGCCGGCTGACCGCGGAACGGACGCTGGACGTCCTGGAGCAGGCCGGCCACGCGTTGCAGGCCGCCCACGAACGCGGACTGGTGCACCGGGACGTGAAACCCGGCAACATCCTGGTGTCCCCGGACGGTCGGGTGAAGCTGACGGACTTCGGCATCGCCAAGGCGGCGGACGCCGCCCCGGTGACCAGGTCCGGAATGGTGATGGGAACGGCGCACTACATCGCCCCCGAACAGGCGCTGGGCGGGGAGGCCGAACCGACGAGTGACGTGTACTCGCTGGCGGTGGTGGGTTACGAGTGCCTGATGGGGCACCGCCCGTTCGTGTCGGACAACGCGGTCACGGTCGCGATGATGCACATCCGTGAGTTGCCGCCGCCACTTCCGGTGGATGTACCACCCGCGGTGCGGGCGCTGATCGACGCGACCCTGGTCAAGGACCCGCGTCGTCGCTACCGTAGCGGAGGCGAGTTCGCCGCGGCCGTGGCCGCAGTGCGGGCTGGCCGACCGCTGCCGCCGCCGTCCGGACTGGCTCCTCAGCTCGGGGTTCCGCTCGCGGCCACGACCGGCCCGGTGCCGAGCGTCCCGGCCGGGATGCCGCCGCAACCAGCCGGTGTCGTGGGTGGGGGCCCGCCTCACCCGGTCGGCGCCGGTCATCAGGCCCCCTACCCGGGGCCGGGTCACGGCCCTCCCCCTCCGAACGGGGGGCGAACCGCGCTGTGGGTGACGGTGGTGCTCCTGCTCGTCGCGGCGGTGGCCGTATCGGTGTGGGGCGTCACCCGCATCCTCGGGCACAATCAGGAACCGACATCCCACGACACGCCGGTGGAGAGGACGGACACGGGAGAGGAGTTCAGTGAGGTTCCCGGTCAGCAGCGGTACCCGGGGGACACCCGCCCCACCGACGATCCCGCCGGCGGTGGTCCGCCGGACCGGACGCCGGGGGTGATGGTCGACCCCCGCGAGTTGCTCGGGAGGTCAGCCGACGTGGTGGCCGACGCGCTCCGCGAGCAGGGGCTCGAACCTCGCCTGCGCACGGAGGAGGACGAGGGTACGCCGAAGGACCCGGCACACTGTTGGGTCGACCTGGTTGTCCCGGCCCAGGGCGAGGTGCCGGTCGGAACCGAGGTCGAGGTGTGGTGCACGCAGGAGTAGGGGCGGGGCACGCCCGGCGCGGCCGCGGCCGCACCAGCCGGTCCGCCACTCCCGAGGAGTGGCGGGGGTTTGGTGCCGGCCGTCGGGCAGGCATCATGAGACGACCGTTGACGAGGATCGGGACGACGTAGTAATGAGCACGCAGCGCCTGCTCTCCAACCGCTACGAACTGGGCGGAACGCTCGGTTACGGAGGCATGTCCGAGGTCCACCAGGGCCGGGACGTCCGCCTCAGCAGGGACGTGGCCGTGAAGGTGCTGCGTGCCGACCTGGCGAGGGACCCGACGTTCCAGCTCCGTTTCCGCCGGGAGGCGCAGAACGCGGCCGCGCTCAACCATCCGGCGATCGTCGCCGTGTACGACACCGGGGAGACCGAGACCGAGTACGGTCCCCTCCCCTACATCGTCATGGAGTACGTCGACGGCCGAACCCTGCGGGACATGGTCAAGGGCGACGGGCCGCTGTCCAACCGCCGGGCCATGGAGGTCATGGCCGACGCCTGCGCCGCGCTCGACTTCAGCCACCGGCACGGCATCATCCACCGGGACGTCAAGCCGGCGAACATCATGATCACGAAGTCCGGCGCGGTCAAGGTGATGGACTTCGGGATCGCCAGGGCCCTGCACGACGGTCAGGCCGCGGTCACGCAGACGGCCGCGGTGATCGGCACCGCGCAGTACCTGTCGCCGGAGCAGGCGCGGGGCGAGGCGGTGGACGCCCGCAGTGACGTGTACGCGGCGGGCTGCGTCCTCTTCGAGCTGCTCACCGGGGAGCCCCCGTTCACCGGCGACTCGCCGGTCGCGGTCGCCTACCAGCACGTGCGGGAGGACCCGAGGCGTCCCTCCGAGGTCAACTCACGGGTGTCCGCCGCC
Organism: Actinoalloteichus caeruleus DSM 43889; assembly: GCF_000429185.2. Classification (GTDB taxonomy): domain Bacteria; phylum Actinomycetota; class Actinomycetes; order Mycobacteriales; family Pseudonocardiaceae; genus Actinoalloteichus_B; species Actinoalloteichus_B caeruleus. The sequence goes on from NZ_AUBJ02000001.1 coordinate 4,079,135, forward strand.
CTGGACGCGATCGTCCTCAAGGCGATGAGCAAGAACCCGGCGAACCGCTACCAGTCCGCAGCCGAGATGCGCACCGACCTGGTCCGGGTGCTCTCGGGCCAGCGTCCCTCCGCTCCGATGGTGATGACGGACGAGGAACGGACCTCGATGATGGGGGCCGACGAGGGCGCGGACGGTGGGCGCCACCGGTCGGACGAGGACGACGACTACGACGAGCTCGCCGAGGAGGAGGAGCGCCGCCGCCGGCGTCGCAAGGGTTGGACGGCCGCGCTCGTCACGGTGCTGTGCGTGGTGGTGCTGGGCCTCGGCGCGTGGTGGGCCAGTGGTCTGCTCGGCAACCAGCAGGAACCCGACCCAGGACCCGGTGTCGACGAACCGGTGCTCGTGAACGTCCCCGACCTGGTGGGTCTTCCCGCCGAGGAGGCCGCCGCGGAGCTGGAGGAGCTCGGGCTCGTCGGCGAGGAGAACGAGGAGGCGTCCGACGAGGTCGAGGAGGGGATGGTGATCCGCTCCGAACCGGGTCTCGGCTCGGAGGTCCAGGAGGGGGACACGGTCGCCTACTGGGTGAGCACCGGCCCGGACAGCGTCGAGGTACCCGACCTCAGCAGGATGACCTCGGACGACGCGAAGCGGCGGTTGGAGGAGCTCGGTCTGGACCTCGACCCGGCCTACAGCTACGAGCAGACCTCGGACTCGAGCCTGGTGGACCGGGTGGTCGCGCAGACGCCCGCCGCGGGTTCCGGCCCCGTCCCGGTGGGGACGTCGGTGTCCATCACGCTGGGCCGCGAGCGGGAGCAGTCCACCGTGCCCTCGGTCGTGGGCCAGCAGTTCGACTCGGCGGAGAGCCTGTTGAGCAGTCTCGGCTTCGAGGTGTCGCGGCGGAACGTCAGCGGTAGCCAACCGGCCGGTGAGGTGGTGGCCCAGTCGCCCGAGTCGGGGTCCAAGGTCGACCCGGGAGCGACGATCACGCTCGACGTGTCCGAGGGTGACCAGCTCACGATGACGGACCTGGCGGGCATGACGGTGGATGAGGCCCGGGACGCGCTGGGACAGGACGGCTGGACGGGTTCCCTCGAGGAGACCGAGGTCCCGGTGGACAACCTGGAGCAGGACGGGCAGATCCTCAGCCAGTCCCCCTCGCCGGGGGCGACGCTCGGTCGCAACCAGAGCGTCCAGGTCCAGGTGGGTTCGTTCAGCGTCCTCCCCTCCGGCTGAGGTCGCTGGGCGGGCCTCGCGGCTCCGTGCTGGGCCGGTCGGTCCCGTACGCTGATGGTCATGGACAGCTCCGCCCAGGACCACGTGCGGGGCACGACGGACCGTTACCTGAGCCGGTTGGCGGCCGGAGACGTGACCGGCGTGCTTGCGCTGTTCTCGGACGACGGCGTGGTCAGCTCCCCGATGACCGGCCGCATCCCCGCCCGGGAGTTCTACCCCGAACTCGCGGCCGCGACGCAGCGGTCGGCGGTGACTCCCTTGGACGTGTTCGTCTCGGTCGCCGACACGCGGCGGGCGGCGGTGCGGTTCCGGTACGACTGGCGGCTCCCGGACGGCCAGCCGACCTCCTTCGACTGCGTGGATGTGTTGACGTTCACCGAGGACTGGTCGATCGCCGAGCTGCGGATCGTCTACGACACCCACCCGCTGCGCGCCGCCTGGCGGGCGAGCCTGCGCGGGACGCGCTGAGGCGACTGCCCTTCGGGCGCCGGCCGGCACGTCACCGGGTGGTGTGGGCGGCCGCTGACCGCTCGGCCCCGCCTCGGGGCCGGGGTGCTCCCGGTGGCGTCGCCACTGGCCGGGGTTCCGGAGGTGGTGGTCCGGGCCGGGTGGGGTGGCCCCCCGACGTGCTCGACGGTCCGTTGACGATTCGTCACCGTCCGCGATATCGGTGCCCCGATCGCGTCGCTGCCCGGCCCGCTCCCTCCCCCGGCCGGGCGGGTCCCCCTCGGCTGACTGACTCCACGTTGCGTTCATCGGCGTAGGCGGTGACGCTGGATCCCCGGCACGAGGTGCCGTGGGTGCCGAGGAGGTGGAGGTGTCTGGGATGGTCAAGTACGACGGTCGCTTTCACGCCGACGTGACCTGCTGGGATGCCTGGGGCGCGGAGGAGTTGTTCACCGTGGAGGCGGACGCGGTGCAGGTGCGGCTCACCTCGCCCGCGGGGAGCCGGGTGGGTCTGACCCCGAACGCGGCCCGCGAGCTGGCCGACGCGATCAGGTTCTCCATCGCCACCACCATCCGGCAGCGTAGGGCGGCGGCGTTCCCCCGGCCGCGCCCGGAGGGCGCTCCCGCCCCGGACACCCCTCCGGGTTGAGCGGGCGTCGTGCGGGACCCGTGCCGGGGATCGACTGGTACGCGGTTCGAGGCCCGCCCCGGCCGTCAGCGTGGCACCGGTGCCACGCTGGTCGCTCCCACTCGACGAGGCGGACCGGCCACACCGGAAGCGGAGGGGTGCGCGGCGCGCCTCACGTCCTGGCCGCGAGAGCGACCGCGCGCATGCCCCGTTCGAGTTCGAGCACGGTGCCCTCCGGCACCTGGTGGCCGCAGTGGCGGAGCCAGTTCGCGAGCATCCGGTGGCCACCGTCGGTGAGCACCGACTCGGGGTGGAACTGGACACCTTCCACGGGCAGCTCGCGGTGGCGCATGGCCATGACGACCCCGCTCCCGGTGCGTCCGGTGACCTCGAACTCGGCTGGCACCGTGCTCGGACGGACCGTCAGGGAGTGGTAGCGGGTGGCGGTGAAGGGCCGGGGGAGGCCGGCGAGCACACCGAGGCCCTCGTGGTGGACCTCGCTCGTCTTCCCGTGCAGCAGTTCCGGAGCGCGTTCGATGACGGCACCCCACACCGCGCCGATCGCCTGGTGGCCGAGGCACACGCCGAGCAGGGGGAGCCGGGCGTCCGCCGCGCGGCGGACGACCTCCATGCTGACCCCGGCCCGCTCCGGGGTCCCGGGGCCCGGGCTGAGCAGCACGCCGTCCACGCGGGTGAGGTCCGACCACTCGACCTCGTCGTTCCGGCGCACGACGCAGTCGACGTCGAGCTGCGCCAGGTACTGGACCAGGTTGTAGACGAAGCTGTCGTAGTTGTCGACGACGAGAACGCGCACGTGGACAGGCTAGCCCAGTCGTCCACCCACGCGGCTCAACCCACCGTGTTGCCGTCCGAGGGGACGTCGACGTTGTTCCACGGGAGCTGGGGCTCCACCCACGGGAACACGACGAAGAGCAGCAACGCGGAGACGCCAGCCACGAGGACGAGCGCCAACACCAACCGGACCGCGAAGGGCCCGGGCAGGTGCCGCCAGATCCAGCCGTACACCGATGCCTCCTAGGACTGGGACAGCTCGGGCGGAGGGCCGGCGCCCTCGCCTTCCTTGGGGTACTGCGCGGTCAACAGCCCGTGGATGATCATCCGCTGGCGGTCGGAGTACCTCGGGTGACAGGTGGTCAGGGTGATGAGCGGCCGTGCCTCGGGGACGGTGATGTCCGCTTCCCGGTTGCTGGGCACCGGGAGGATGACCTCCCCCTGGCTGGGGTCGACGATGTGCCGCCCCACCACGCCGCCGTAGATGCCACCGCCCTCCACGTCCGGTTGGAGGAGGGAGGGCACGTCGACGCACTCCGGGCGCTCGGCGCGGGTGGCTTCCCAGTCGGCGAGTTCGTCCTCCATCGGGAGCACCCGGTAGACGTACCAGTTGTCCCGGTCCTCGATGACGAGGGAGTCGCAGCTGCGCAGCCGGTCGAGGTTGTTGAAGGGGGAACCCCAGCCGTCGCGGTGACCGGCGATCGAGAAGTTCCCGACCTCGCCGGGCATGGCGGTGTTGACGTAGTGCCCGACCCCGATCTGGAGGTGGCTGTCGGAGGTGCCCTCGACGATCGGCATGTGGTAGTCGGGGCCGAACGACGGGATGAACAGTTGCGCGAAGGTGTCGCCCTCGAGGACGGACACCGCCTCCCCGCGTTCGTTCTCCCCCGCGGCCCAACGCTCCTGCAACTCCACCTCCGCCTGCGCGCGGTTCCGCGCGGCGAACCAGTCGGTGACGAAGACCTCGTAGACGACGAACAGCAGGACGACCATGCCGGCGGTGAGCATCAGCTCACCGACGGATCGGGCGACCACCCGCCCGGCGCCCTCCCGCCGGCGCGGTGGCTTCCCGACGTCCGCCGCCCCCTCGGCGCGCCCGGCGTTCGGCTCGTCGTCCGGCTCCTCGTCGTGGTCCGGGTGCTCGTCGACCGTCGTCCCGCGCTGCTCGGCGTCGGTGTCGTGGCGGCCCGGGCGGTCGGGGACCGGGGGGATGAGCTCGGTGGGTTGGTCGAGCTCCTCGGGTGGCACCGCTGCCGGGGCGTGGGCGGGCCTCGCCCCGCTGGGGGGACGGGGGGACGGGGGGCCGACCCGCCGACGACGACCGCCGACGGGGGGCAGCTGCTGGGTGGCGCCGGGTTCGGCCGGGGCGCCAGGGGGCGGTGGGGTGTGGGGTCCCGGGTCGAGTCGGGCGTTCAGGCTCCCCGCCTGGGGACGGACCGGGTGGGGCTCCCCTTCGGGGAACGGGGTGGCCGTCGTGGGTTCGGCACCTGGCAGTCGACCGCGCACGGTCGGCGGGGTCTCGCCGCCGGGCCACGAGGTCTCGGAGGCGAGGTGCGGGTCCTGTTCCCTCGGCCGCGGGGTCCCACCGGGCACCGCTCCGGCGGGGTGGGGTGGTGGTGGGGCGGCGCGGCGACGCGGGGGACGGCCCTCACCGGGCGGTGGGGTCTCGTGCGCGGTCGGGGCGGGGGGTTCGGGTGCCCGTCGCCTGCGCCTGCCCTCGCCGGTGTGCCCCGGAGGGGGGTAGCCCGGTGGGGGGTTCTCGACCGGGTGGTTCTGGCCCGCGCCGGGCCAGCTGGGCGGATCGAGGTCGCCGTCCCGGCGCCGTTGGGCGCGGGTGCGTTGCGGGGCGCCCTCCTGCCCTGCCGGAGGCCGGCGGGTCAGGGGGCCGGTGCGCGGGGCGGCTCGGCCGCCCGCCCCTTCGTCCGGTTCGCGGTAGCGGTGCCGCTCGGGACGGGACGGTCCCTCGTGCGGGGCCTGCCGTGGTGGGTGGGGGGGTTCGGCCGGTTGCCGGTCCGCGACGGGCCAGTGCTCCTCGTCCTCGGGGAACCCCTCCGCTCGGGGTTCCTCCGACCGTGCGTGCCGACGGGGATGGGGCGGCGGTTGATGACGAGATCCGGGACGAGCACCGAACTGGTCCCCCGTCGGCGGGAACTCATTCACCACGCAACCTCCTGGCTCGGGTCCGCCGACCCGGGGGTCGGCGGGCATGCCTCTGACGCCGGAACGGCGCCGAGGGCGGCTGGCTCGTTCCGGGACGAACCTCGCAGCTCGTGCGTCCCCGACGGCGCGCGCCACGGCGTCGGTACGTCGGTGGGGACGGGCGGCCGCGGCGTGCGCGCTCTGACAGGGTAGTGGTCACCTCACCGGGCGCGGTGACTTCCCGGCCCCCGGTGCGCGCCCGAGTGGGGATCGACCCGGTGCGCGGGCGCGCCACCCGGATCCGTGAGGAGGCACGGGACGACCGCACGAGCCCGGCGCGCCGCGCCCAGGGCGGCCGGGGAGCGGGCGGGATCACCTGGCTCCCTTCGGCCGTGGGCGACGTGCTGTGGGGCTCACACCTGTCCTTCGCGGCGGTCTTCCACTACGTTAACGTGGTCGTTGTGTCGGGTCGGCCACCCCGCGAAACGCGGTCGTCCCGTCGTCAACGATCAGACGTCGTCGAACACCGGCCAACGCAGGCGAGGACACCATGCCGAAGTCCAAGGTCCGCAAGAAGGATGTCTACACCCCGCCGCCGGACAAACGTACTCCAGTGAAGGCGAAGGCGATCGGCCCCTCGCACCCGCTGTACGTCGCGGTGATGCTCGGGGTGATGGTGCTCGGGCTGCTGTGGCTGATCGTGAACTACATCGCCGGTGACCGGATTCCGCTGATGGCGGAGTTGGGTTCCTGGAACTTCCTCGTCGGCTTCGCGTTGATGATCACCGGCCTGCTGATGACGATGCGGTGGCGTTGACCGCCCCTGAACGAGTTCCTTCCCCCGACCCGGACGTGTCATCGCGTTCGGGTCGTTCGCTGTTCGGCCCCGAATCACTCACCCCGGGTCACCGAAGTACACGGATGTAAGTAATCCCCACTGGGGACAACTCCTGTGGATAACTTTGCGCCCCGAGGCACAAGCGGCCGGTCGGAGCGGGTCAGTTGTCCACAGCCCCGACCGGTCGCTCCCCGATCCGATCGGCCGCGCCACCCCGGTGGCGCGGGTCGACGTCACGACGGGTCATCGACCGGCCGGGAGGGACGGTCCGCTCAGAGCGTCAACGGCACGCACCAGGTGCCGTCGGCCGCGCATCCCCAGGGGCCGAGCTGGGCGTCCCGCAACAGGAACGCCACCGCGAGCAGCACGAGGATCCCGACGATGGTGCCGACCTGGACGGCCGTTCGCCTCTCCCGGGGAGCGAAGACCATGCCCGCCGTGGCCAGCGAGCCGACGAGCAGTCCGCCGAGGTGCCCGAGCAGGGAGATACCCGGGATCAGCACGCTGATCACGAGGTTGATGCCGATGAGCAGCAGGGCCTGCCTGGGGTTGACCTTGAGCCGCAGCGCCGCGACGGCGACGCCGCCCATCAGTCCGAAGACCGCGCCGGAGGCGCCGGCGACGCTGGTCTGCATGCTGCCGAGCAGGAACACGGCGATGCTGCCGCCGAACAGCGAGACCAGGTAGACGGCGACGAACCGGAGACGGCCGAGCAGCGACTCCAGGTCACGCCCCAGGATCCACAGCGCGTACATGTTGACGAGCAGGTGGAACGGACCGATGTGCAGGAACCCCGCGGTGAGCAGGCGCCACCACTCGCCGGCGGCCACCTGGGGCGGCCAGAGCGACCACTGGGCGAAGAGCTCCGAGTTGGCGTTGTTCATCGGGTCCCGAGCCAGGATCGCGGTCGCCACGAAGACGAGCACGTTGATGGCCAGCAGGACCGGGACGACCACTGGTTTGGTGGCCACCCTGGCTCCGGCCACCGTCACCGGGCGCCGCACGTCGCGTTGCCCCGCGCTCACGCACTCCACGCACTGCGAGCCGACGGCCGCCTCCCGCAGGCAGTCCGGGCAGGCCGGGCGCTCGCAGCGGGTGCAGCGCAGCCACGTCTCCCGGTCCGGGTGCCGGAAGCAGCCCGGTGGGCGTGGGGTGGTGTCCCCGGTCTCGTGCGACGGTTCCGATGGCACGGTCATGGCGTGGCCCCCGCTTCTGACGGCTCGGCTGATCGGACACGACCGGCGGCGCTGGGCCGCCCGGCGAAGGGCGCCCTACTCGGGGTCGGAGACCTCGACCGTCACCTGGTCGATGACCACGTCGGTGACCGGGCGGTCGTGTGCCGCCGTCGCGGTACCCGCGATGGCGTCGACGACGTTGCGCGACTCCTGGTCGGCGACCTGGCCGAAGATGGTGTGCTTGAAGTTCAGGTGCGTGGTGGGCACCACGGTGATGAAGAACTGCGAGCCGTTGGTGCCGGGGCCGGAGTTCGCCATCGCGAGCAGGTAGGGCCGGTTGAACTGGAGCTCCGGGTGGAACTCGTCCTGGAACCGGTATCCGGGGCCGCCGCGGCCGGTCCCGGTCGGGTCACCCGTCTGGATCATGAATCCGTTGATGACCCGGTGGAAGATGACGCCGTCGTAGAACGGGCCGGACCGCTCTCCCCGCGCGTTCGGCTCCGAGTACTCGGCCGTACCCGTGGCGAGCCCCACGAAGTTCCGCACGGTTTTCGGGGCCTTGTCCGGGTAAAGGGCGAGACGGATGTCGCCCTGCGAGGTGTGCAGGACGGCCGTCACCACCTTCCCGACGAGTGATTCCTTGCTGTCTACCACTGGTCCATCGTGCCATCCGAGCGAACCAGGCATAGAAGCGGCAGGATCGGGGCAACCCCCGGACGACAGTGCTGTCCGTACCGCGCTGATCTCCACAGACGGGGGCCAGCCGGATTCCACGGCATCGGTCACGGACGTTGGGGAGGGAACGTTGGACGAGGTGAAGGCGATGGCGACGGCCGGCGAGTCAATGGGCCGGGCGGTCGGTACCGGGATCAGGACGGTGCGGGAGGGCGCTCAGCGAGCGGGTCGCTCGGGGCGCGAGCCTCCCGGGACGCCGCCCGGCGGGCCGAGGACGGGCTCGCCAGGCGGGGGCTGGCTCCCGGCCAACTCGCCGAACTGATCGACGAGAACGCGAAGAACGCTCGGAAGGGCCTGGACAGGAGGAAGAAGAAGCTGGTGAAGCAGCGGGCGAAGGCACAGAAGCAGCTGAGGAAGGCGGCCAAGGAGGCGCGGGCCGAGCTGGCGAAGCAGAACCGCCCGCGCCGACGCCGGTGGCCCTGGGTGTTGGCGGCGCTCGTGGCGGCGGGTGCCGCGGCGGTGGCGGCGTCGAAGCGCCAGGAGGAGGAGCTGTTCCTCGCCGAGGCGGACCTCAGCCCCGAACCCTCCGAGGCCGAGTCCGACCGGAAGCGGCAGGGTGACCCCTTGGCCAACGGGGTGACCGACGCCTCCCGCAACGGGAGCGGTGAGAGCGCGAACTCCGACACGGGCGAGCACAGCCGGAAGCGCTGAGGCCGCCCGCCAGGTGCTGCGGGGAGGCCGTCGGCGTCCCGGCCGGTGTCAGAGGCCGAGGCCGCCGATGGCCTCCTCGACCATCGCCCTGGCGGGGAAGCTCTGCTGCTGGTTGGTCCTCGCCACCACGGCCGCCCCCTTCTCCGGGTGGTAGACGGCGAAGACGCCGCCGTCGGTGCCGCTGGCCAGCCCGCCGGTCCAGCCGCCCGGCAGGTCGGCGCTCTGGGAGTCCGCCACCGGCGCCTCCTGGTCGACCAGTGCCTTCGCGGTCCACGGCTCGCCGACGAAGACCCGGATCCGGAACTGCTCCCGCCCGTCCGCCCGGTAGAAGAAGCAGGACGGGTGCGGCTCGTCATCGCCCAGCCGGACGGACGCGACGCGCTGACCGTTGACGTCCTCGACGCTCGCGGTGGCCAGGTAGGGGCAGTCACCGTCCACGACCGGCTCGACCGGCGGCGGTGGAACCTCACTCGGGCTGACGTAGGAGGTCACGGCGGGTGGCGTGGTGGCCATGTCCTCCGGCTGCTCCGTGGAGCACGCCGCCAGCAGGGCGACGGCGGCGAGAGCGGCTGCGGTGGCGGGACGTCTCATAGCGGGTTCAGTCAACCACGTGCTGATCACCCGGGCCCGCGCCCCTCCCCTCACACCGCGCTGGCCTCCAGCACGTGCAGGTTCACCTCACCCGGCACGGTGACGACACGGTCCAGGCGCAGTCCGGCGGCGCCGAAGAGGTCCTGGTACTCGCGCGACCGCCGTTCACGGCCCCCGCCGGTCACCATCATCTCCATGTCGTCGAGCGCGCTCAGCAGGGCGGCCTCGGGGCTGTGGTCGTCGTCCCACTCCGGTACGAGGCCCGTCACGACGAGGAGGGACGCCCCGCCCGGCTCCACCGCCGCCCGGCAGCGCCGCAGGACCACCAGCGCCTCCTCGTCCGACCAGCCGCGCAGCAGGTTGCTCAGCAGGTAGCCGTCCCCGCCCCTGGGCACGACCGCGAAGCAGTCGCCCTCCTCGGCGACGCACCGCTCGCCGACCCCGGCCTCATCCAGCACCCCCAGGGCCGCCGACAGGCCCGGTTCGGCGGCGAGGACGGTCGCCCGGCAGTCGGGGTGCCGGCGCAGCACCTGGGCCAGCAGGGTGCCGTCTCCCCCGCCGAGGTCCACCAGGTGGCGGTAGCGGGAGAAGTCGTACCCGTCCACCAGTGCCCTGGCCTGGGCCTCCGCCACCGCTCGTGCCCCGGGCCGGAACGCGAACCGCTCGGGGGCTGCCCCGGCGTCGTGGGGAGGCTCCCCGTTCGGTGCGGGCCGTGCCACCGGTGTTCCCGTCCGCACCGCCGCCTCCAGCCCACCCCAGGCCGCCCACCGGCCCGGTTCGGCGTACGTCGACAGCACGGCGCCCACGGCCCCGGGGACGTCGTCGCGCAGCGACCGCCCCAGCGAGGTGAGGCGGAAGAGCTCCTCCCCCTCCCGTTCCAGCACGCCGATGCCCGCCAGGGCCCTGAGCAGTCGGCTGAGCCCCTCGACGCTGGCACCGCACTCCGCCGCGAGCTCCGGTGTGCTCCTCGCGTCGTCTCCCAGCAGGCCGGGCAGGTCCAACCGCAGCCCGACGGCCGTGATGCGGGACAGGGCGAATCCGAACAGCAGGGGAGCGAGCCGGTCGTGCGGCGGGGCGGGGCCATCCTCGGACATCGTCACCTCACAGTCGCCACGGGCGGGTCCCCGGCGTGGTCCGCCCGGGGCCACGCGGTTCCGCCGGGTCATCTCGCACGGTGCCGCCAGCTCAGCCGGCCCGCACCGTCGGCGACGGTCCGCGCCCTGAGCCGGCCGTGGCGGGCCACGCCACCCACGACCAGCGTTCGGCCGGGATCCCGGCACCGGCTGACCCGGTCGCTCACCCGGAACCGGACGGCGTGGATCTGGTCGGTGCGGACCGCCGTGTGCGGCGGGACCAGGAGGACGCAGTGCACCTCACGCAGGTCCAGCGTGAGGTGCACGACGGGAGCCGTGAACCTGGCGGTCGCCATGTCCAGCAGCACCGCGCAGCGGGTGGCGGCCACCTGGAGCCGCCCCGGGACGGTCCACGCCCCGGTGCGGACCAGGCGGTCGCCGGTCGCAGTCAGCCGCAGGCCGCCCCGTTCCGGGTGCGGTCGTGGGAGGTCCTGGTGCTCGGGTGGCCGCCGTGGCGTCCCGACGGGGTCGTCGGCGAGTTCGAGGAAGCCAGGCCCGGCACCGCCGGACGAACGCCACGGGTGGACATCCATGTGCCGAGCGTAACCATGACCCCACCCTGTCGAGAAGACGTACGCGGCTCCCGGGGCAAGTTGCTCCAACCGGACATCGCCGTCCGGCACAGGCACCCGGACGTTCGACAACACCACCCCCCGAAGGTGTGAAAGGCATTTCTCCTGGATGGAACGGGCCGCCAGCCGGAGATCGGGCGGGCACCGGTCCGGCGAGCGGTGGCCGGGCCCCCGCATGGCGGCGACCGCCACCGCCCAGGCGTCGAACCCGACCCTCCCCGCCCGTCGCCCTCCCCGGATCGACGGGCGCTGGCCCCCGGGCTCACCAGCACACCTCGGGAGCGGACATCACCCGCCGAACCTCGACAGGTGGTCCACCGCCCACTTCTCGAAGGTCGCGGCCGGGCGGCCCAACACCTCCTCGACGGTCCGGGTGAGCACGGCGTTCCCGCCGGACCTCGCCCACCCCGTCCCGGCGACGGCGAGCTCCATCGCCGTGCTGTCCCAGCCGTCCTCCTCCATGCGCCCGCGCATGGCCGGCAACGGCAGGTCCTCCACGCGCAACGTCCTCCCCAGGAGCCGGCCCAACACCTCCGCCTGGTCGGCCGCGCTGATCAGCTCGGGACCGGTCAGGGTGAGGGTCCGCCCGAGGGAGTGGTCACCCACCAGCTCGGCGACCGCGACGCCGGCCACGTCCCTCGGGTCGATGACACCCTGCCTGGCGCCGCCGACCGGGTCGGGCACGACACCGTCCACGGCGATCGACCGCGCCCACCCCAGGGTGTTCGAGGCGAAGGTCGAGGGCCGGAGCACCGTCCAGTCCAGCCCGCTGCCGCGGACCGCGTCCTCGGTCTCCTGGTGCCAGCTCCCCACCAGCTGACCGTTCCACCACTCCCCCGTCCCGATCGCCGACAGCTTCACGACGCGCCGAACACCGGCGGAGACCGCCGCGTCCAGCAGGGCGACGTCGTGCGCCACGGTCGGCGGGTTGGGCACGGTCACCAACAGGACCGCGCTCACCCCGTCGAGGGCGCGGCGCAACGAGTCCGGATCGGTGAAGTCCCCTTGGACCGCCTCCACCCCGGACAGGGTCGGAACCGAGGACGGGGTTCTCGAGAGTGCGCGGACGGGGTGTTCTCCTCCCGCGAGCAGACGCAGGACATTGCCGCCGATGGCGCCCGTGGCGCCGGTAACCAGAATCACGCCTGCCAGCATGCTGGGAGGGCCGGAGCGGTGACTTGCAGATTTCGGCGGTCCTCCCGTGGACCGGTTCCGGGACGGGGACAACGTGCGTACCGTCCTGGACGTGCCTGATGGGAACCTCTCGTCCTCGTTGCCCGCCGTGTTGCGCCCGTGGTTGTCGGACGTCCGGGCGGCGGTCGCCGACGCCGGGGGCACGACCGTGGTGGAGGAACCCGACACCTCGGTCACGCTGCTGTTCTGGTCCGGGGGTGGCGGTGCCGTGGTGTTGGGGCCGAGGACGAGGGCCACCTACCGCCGGGGCGAGGCCGGGGGCGGCTGCGTCCGGATGCGGGTCAGGGCCGGGCGGGCGGAGCAACTGCTGGGACGCGGGGTTCGCGGACTTGGCGACCGGGCCGTGCCGCTGCGGGAGCTGTGGGGTGAGCCGGACGACTCGCTGCCGGCCACGTGGTGGGAACGGGAACATCGGGACCCCGCCGGTTTCCGGCAAGCGGCTCTCAGCTGGCTCGCCGAAGCGGCGACCCGCCGCCTGTCGTCCGCCCCACCGACCTCCTCGGTGCTGGCGAGAGCGGAGCTGGCGGAAGCCGCGGCCTCCGCCCTGTCCGACCTGGTACCCCGGGGTGGCGTGCGCGAGGTGTCCAGGCAGCTGTACGTCAGCGAACGGCAGCTCCGGGACGCCTTCACCAGCGCGGTGGGGATCGCACCGAAACGCTTCGCCCGGCTCAACCGCATCCGGTCCGTCCTGGCGCGCGCCGAGCGGGGTCAGCTGGCCACCCTCGCCGCCGAGACCGGGTACCACGACCAGGCGCACCTGACGACGGACTTCCGGAGGGTGATGGGAGTGCCGCCAGGTGCCTACGCGGCGGGGCGCATCCCGGTCGGACCGCGGTGCCGGCCAGGCAGCGGGAACACCGGATGAGGTGGGCGGTGGGGCGGTGGGGATGACCAGGGGTTCGGTGGAACCCGTCTCGGGTCCACCGCCCTCTCCCAACGGCCCAGGCACGACGTGGAGCGTGCCATCGTTGATCTGGGTGGAGACGAGGGGAATCGAACCCCTAACCCCCGCCTTGCAAAGGCGGTGCTCTGCCAATTGAGCTACGTCCCCCGGGCGCACCAGTGGTGACCACCCCGCTCAGGCCTTCCGAGGCCTGGCCTGTCGTCCAGCCCGCCGATCCGAACCGGCGGCGGGCGGACACACGAGAAGCCGGGAGCTCGATGAGCCCCCGGCACTCGGATCAGCTCTCGGCAGGGGCCGTAGCCTCACGCCAGAGGTCAGCCTCAGCCTTGGCGGAGCGGTTCCTGCGGACGAGCAGCAGGACGACGCCAGCCACAGCACCCAGGGCAAGCAACTTCTTCACTTTCGGTCGCCTCCTAGCGTCTGGCGCACACGATCCCGGTCCTGTGTACCGATGACCGGGATCAGAAAAGTACGAACATCGGGCAGTGGGCCTAGCTGGACTTGAACCAGCGACCTCTTCGTTATCAGCGAAGCGCTCTAACCGTCTGAGCTATAGGCCCTCGGACGCGGAGTGAAGACTACCGCACGCGTCTCAGTTCCCCAAACCGGGTCTGATCTTCAGTTCCAGTCTGACGTCGCGTGCGTCATCCGCTGTGTGGACCATGCTACCCGGTGACGATCGACGGTGTTCCCCCACCCCCTCGAACCGGCCACGACCAGCGGGTTCACGCCCCCGAGCCGCCCGAGGGCACCATCCCGGCCGGCCGCTCGAACGCTCCACTGCCGGCACTGGCCGATAACAGCCGCCGGTCACACCGAGGCGGACCAGCGGCTGGCGTGGCTCGGCCGCACGACGACGGCCACGACAGCGGTGCCGCACCAGCACGGCGAGCTCCGGGCGACGACGGCCGGCCGCCTGCCCCGGGCCACCCGCCCCTCGGACACCGGCGAGGCACGGATCGGACACCAGTGGGCCGGGGAACGGCGCGTTCCGACCGCGGTGACCCGGCACGGCGGCGGCCGAACCGAGGGGGTCCCGGGCACGAGCGCCGCCGGACGCCCACCAGACGACGCGACGCCCGGCCGGGGACCCGGCCGGGCGTCGCGTGGTGTCCTCGTCAGTCGCGTTCCGACAGCGTCAGCTCGATGCCGCCGGCGAGGTCCGCCGACACGTTGTAGACGAACGCGCCCACGGTCGCCAAGGCGGTGAACAGCACGATGTTGATGGCGCCCACGATCGCGGCCACCCCGAACACCCGGCCGGCGCTGATCAGGTCACCCTCGGTGGCATCACCGGTCAGGTCGTTGTAGGTCCCGTTCAGGGAGTCCCAGACGCGCATGCCGTCCAGGACGCCGTAGAGCACGCCAACCGCGACCAGCCAGATGAAGAACGCCGCGACGCTCAACACCAGGGCCAACTTCAGCACGGACCAGGGGTCCACCCGCTTCACCTGCAGGCTCGCCCGGCGGGGCCCCCGGCCGGGCCGACGACCGGTCAGACCGGAACCACCGGAGGACGGCGGCCGACCTCCTGGCCCCGGGAAGTTCACCGGCGCCCGTCCCACGGCTCCGCTTTGTTCGGCTCCCACAGGTTTCGTCATGGTGGTCGTCGCCTCGCTTCCCCCGGGCGACGCCCCCGCCGCCGCGCTGGAAGCGTACCCCTGACCAGCGTGCCGTTCAGGGTTTCCCGCGCCGGCCCCCGGCGACTGCTGCCCGGCGGACGCCTGGGCGGTCGACCGCTGCCAGGGGGGTGTGGACACGTGTTCCTCGGCAGCGACGGCCGGCTGGTCGGCCCCCTCGGCGAGATCGGACCCGCCCTCGGTGGCCGGCTTGGCCGCCGCCGGCGCCACCGGGGTCATGAAGGTCGTCTTCTCCCCACCGACCGCCTGCGGGGTGGTGTCCCCGGCGGACTCCGACTCGGAACCGCTGCCCTCCGCGGGCTGCCGCTGGTCCGGGCTGCCTGGCGAACTCATCCCTCGTCCTTCCCCGCTGTCCCGTTCTCGATGGCGGCGTCGACGACCTCACCCGCCGCGGCGTCCGGGTCGGCGGCCTCGTCGGCGTTCCGCGCCACGGCCAGCAGCGTGGTGCCCTCACCCAGGTTCATGAGACGCACACCCTTGGTCTGACGGCCTGCCTTGCGGACCTCCTTGGCGGCGGTCCTGATCACGCCCCCGGTCGACGTGATCGCGTAGAGCTCGTCGTCGAGATCGACGATGAGCGCTCCGACAAGCCTCCCACGACGCTTGTCGTGCTGGATGGTCAGCACGCCCTTCCCGCCGCGTCCCTGCACGGGGTAGTCATCGATCGGGGTGCGCTTGGCGTAACCACCGGTGGTGGCGACCAGCAGGAACCTGTCCTCGCGGCAGACGGCCATCGCCAGGAGTTCATCCCCCTGGTTGAATCGCATGCCCAACACGCCCGAGGTGGCGCGCCCCATCGGGCGCAGGACCTCGTCGGTGGCGTGGAAGCGGATGGACTGCCCCTCCGCCGAGACGAGGAGGAGGTCGTCCTCCGGCCCGCACAGCACCGCGCCAACCAGCTCGTCGTCGTCGCGGAGGTTGACGCCGATCAGCCCGCCGGAGCGGTTGGAGTCGAAGTCCGACAGGCGGGACTTCTTCACCAGGCCCTTCTTCGTCGCCAGCACCAGGTAGGGGGCCGCCTGGTAGTCCTTGATCTGCATCACCTGGGCGATGTGCTCGTCCGGCTGGAAGGCGAGCAGGTTCGCCACGTGCTGACCGCGCGCGTTCCTGTTGGCCTCGGGCAGTTCGAAGGCCCTGGCGCGGTACACCCGCCCCTGGTTGGTGAAGAACAGGATCCAGTCGTGGGTGGAGCACACGAAGAAGTGGGCGACGATGTCGTCCTGCTTGAGGGCCGCCCCCTGCACGCCCTTCCCGCCGCGCTTCTGCGCGCGGTAGAGGTCGGTGCGGGTCCGCTTCGCGTAGCCGGTGCGGGTGATGGTGACGACCACGTCCTCGATCGCGATCAGGTCCTCGATCGAGACCTCCCCCTCGTAGGGGATGATCCGGGTCCTGCGGTCCTCGCCGTGCTTGTCGACGATCGCCTTGAGCTCGTCCTTGATGATGAAGCGCTGGCGCTCCGGCCTGGCGAGGATGTCCTCGAGATCGGCGATCTCGCGCTCGATCTCGCCGAGTTCGGTGGTGATCTTCTGGCGTTCCAGGGCGGCGAGGCGGCGGAGCTGCATCTCCAGGATCGCGTTCGCCTGGCTCTCGTCGATGTCGAGGAGGTCGATCAGGCCGGAACGCGCGATGTCGACCGTCCGGGAGCCCCGGATGAGGGCGATGACCTCGTCGAGCGCGTCCAGCGCCTTGACCAGACCCCGCAGGATGTGGGCGCGTTCCTCGGCCTTGCGCAGCCGGTACCGCGTCCGCCGGACGATGACCTCGATCTGGTGCTTGACGTAGTGCCGGATGACCTGGTCCAGCCGCAGCGTCCGGGGAACCCCGTCGACCAGGGCGAGCATGTTGACGCCGAAGGAGTTCTGGAGCTGGGTGTGCTTGTAGAGGTTGTTCAGCACGACCTTCGCCACCGCGTCCCGCTTGAGCGTGATCACGATGCGCATGCCCCGGCGGCTGTTGGTCTCGTCCGCGATGTCGGCGATCCCGGTGAGCTTGCCGTCCCGGACGAGGGCGGCGATCCCCTCGACGAGGTTGTCCGGGTTCACCTGGTACGGCAGCTCGGTCACGACGAGGATGGTCCGGCCCTTGCCGTCCTCCTCGACCTCGATGACCGCCCGGGTCCGGATGGAACCCCGACCGGTGCGGTAGGCCTCCTCGATGCCGGAGGTGCCCAGGATCAACCCGCTGGTCGGGAAGTCCGGGCCCTTGATCCGCTTCATCATCGCGGCGAGGGTCTCGTCCTCGGGGGCGTCCGGGTTGTCCAGCGCCCAGAAGACGCCCTCGGCGACCTCACGCAGGTTGTGGGGCGGGATGTTGGTCGCCATGCCGACCGCGATCCCACCGCCTCCGTTGACGAGGAGGTTGGGGATGCGGGACGGCAGGACGTCCGGCTCCTGCGTCTTGCCGTCGTAGTTGTCCCGGAAGTCGACGGTGTCCTCGTCGATGTCCGCCAGCATCTGCATCGCCAGCGGCGTGAGCTTCGCCTCGGTGTAGCGCATGGCGGCCGCCGGGTCGTTGCCCGGGGAACCGAAGTTGCCCTGCCCGTCGACCAACGGGTGCCGCATCGACCACCGTTGCGCCAGCCGCACCAGGGTGTCGTAGATGCTGGAGTCGCCGTGCGGGTGGTAGTTGCCCATCACGTCGCCGACGATGCGGGAGCACTTGACGTGGCTCCGGTCCGGCCGGTAGCCGGCGTCGTACATCGCGTAGAGCACCCGCCGGTGCACGGGCTTGAGCCCGTCACGCACGTCGGGCAGCGCCCTGCTGACGATCACGCTCATCGCGTAGTCGATGTAGGAGCGCTGCATCTCCTGCTGGATGTCGACCGGCTCGATGCGATCGCCGTCCGGTGGCAGGGTCGTCTCGGTCATTGCAGTCCTTCTCGTGTGCGGGGTTCAGGGGTGCGCGGCGGCCGTTCGGTGGACGGGCCGCCGTCCTGGAGGTGACCGGTCAGATGTCCAGGAAGCGCACATCCCTCGCGTTGCGCGTGATGAACGAGCGGCGGGCCTCGACGTCCTCGCCCATCAGGACGCTGAACAGCTCGTCGGCGGTGGCCGCGTCGTCGAGGGTGACCTGGCGGAGCAGGCGGTTGGCCGGGTCCATCGTGGTCTCCCACAGCTCCTCGGCGTTCATCTCCCCGAGGCCCTTGTAGCGCTGGACCCCGTCCTCCCTGGGGTACCGCTTGCCGGCCGCCACCCCGGCCTCGATCAGGCCGTCCCGCTCCCGGTCGGAGTAGGCGTACTCGGGCTCGGCGCGGGACCACTTCACCTTGTACAACGGGGGCGAGGCGAGGTAGACGTGGCCGTGCTCCACCAGCGGGCGCATGAAGCGGAACAGCAGGGTGAGCAGCAGGGTCCTGATGTGCTGGCCGTCGACGTCGGCGTCCGCCATGAGCACGATCTTGTGGTAGCGCAGCTTGCCAAGGTCGAACTCGTCGTGGATCCCGGTGCCGAGCGCGGTGATGAGGCTCTGCACCTCGTTGTTCTTGAGCACCCGGTCCAGTCGGGACTTCTCCACGTTGATGATCTTGCCGCGGATCGGCAGGATCGCCTGGAACTGCGAGTCCCGCCCCTCCTTGGCGGAGCCCCCCGCCGAGTCGCCCTCGACGATGTAGAGCTCGCACTCCTCGGGGTTGCGCGAACGGCAGTCCTTCAGCTTGCCGGGCAGCCCACCGATGTCGAGGGCCCCCTTGCGCCGCACCAGTTCCCGGGCCTTGCGGGCCGCCATCCTCGCCTGGGCGGAGGACACCGCCTTCGACACGATCGACTTGGCCTCGGTGGGGTGACGCTCGAACCAGTCGGCGAGGTGCTCGTTGCAGGTCCGCTGCACGAAGCCCTTCGCCTCGCTGTTGCCCAGCTTGGTCTTGGTCTGCCCCTCGAACTGCGGCTCGGCGAGCTTGATCGACACGATGGCCGCCAGGCCCTCGCGGACGTCGTCGCCCGTCAGGTTGGAGTCCTTCTCCTTGAGGAGCCGCTTCTCCCGCGCGTACTCGTTGACGACGCGAGTGAGCGCCGCGCGGAACCCCTCCTCGTGCGTGCCGCCCTCGTGGGTGTTGATGGTGTTGGCGAAGGTGTACACGGAGGGGGTGTAGCCGCTGTTCCACTGCATGGCCACCTCGACCTGGAGACCGTCCCCCTGGGCCTCGAACGAGATGATCTTGCGGTGCACGGCCTCCCGGGTGGCGTTGATGTGCCCGACGAAGTCCTCCAGGCCCCCGGGGTAGTGGAAGACGCGCTCGGTGGCCTGCGGGGCCTCCCCCTCCGCGTCCTCGGCCAGCTCCTGTTCGTCGACCCGCTCGTCGCGCAGGACGATGGTGAGCCCCTTGTTCAGGAACGCCATCTCCTGGAGGCGCCGTGCCACCGTCTCGGCGTTGTACGTGGTGGTCTCGAAGATCTCCGGATCAGCCCAGAAGGTCTGCGAGGTCCCCGTGCGGTCCGTGGTCTCCCCCTTCTCCAGGGGGTGGACCGGCTTGGACTTCGAGTAGCGCTGCCGCCACACGTGGCCGTCGCGGTGGATCTCCACCTCGAAGGTGTGGGAGAGCGCGTTGACGACGGAGGCGCCGACACCGTGCAGGCCACCGGACACCGCGTACGACTTGCTGTCGAACTTCCCGCCGGCGTGCAGGACGGTGAGGATGACCTCGACCGCCGGGCGCTTCTCGACGGGGTGCATGTCGACCGGGATG
Source organism: Actinoalloteichus caeruleus DSM 43889 (assembly GCF_000429185.2). GTDB lineage: Bacteria > Actinomycetota > Actinomycetes > Mycobacteriales > Pseudonocardiaceae > Actinoalloteichus_B > Actinoalloteichus_B caeruleus. The sequence continues at coordinate 4,098,470 of NZ_AUBJ02000001.1, forward strand.
CCCCGGCCGTCGTCGACGACGCGGACTCCACCGTCGGCCAGCAGGGTCACCTCGACCCTGCTGGCGTAGCCGGCCATCGCCTCGTCGACCGAGTTGTCCACCAGCTCCTGGATGAGGTGGTGGAGACCACGCTCTCCCGTCGAGCCGATGTACATGCCGGGACGCTTCCGCACCGCGTCGAGGCCCTCAAGGATGCTGATGGATGACGCGTTGTACTCGTTCTCGTTCGCTGCCACGAGCCTCGGGTTCTCCTCATGCCGACGATGCTGGCCCCGTGTCGGGGCCCCCGCGCCGTCCCTGTGGCGCGGGCTGGAAAGGACCGGACCCACGTGAAGACACGGTCGTGGAGGGCAGGCCGTGAACGCGGTCCCCTTCGAGTCTACTGCCCAACCCCCACAGAAGCGGGCAAAGGACACCCCTGGCTGCCCCGCTGGCGGGCCGAGAGGAACAGGGCCAGGTCCGAACCGCCGAAAATCCTCTTCGATGGCGCTGGCAGCCGCTCAGTCTTCGGCTGGGGCTCTCCCGCCGTCGGGTGCCCGCCGATGCCAGGGCCACCGCGCGGTGGAGCGGCTCCCAGCAGGTCGCTGACCGGCGTGGCGGCCCGGGCGAGGACTGGCTGGTGGGGCGGGCGGCGTCAGCCGTAGGTGTCCCGGGGCCCCCTGCCGGGGACGTGCTTGGGGCCGTACCGCCAGCTCGGCGCCGAGGGGCCCTGGATCCGCAACCGCCTGACGAGGTTCTGCCCGACCGCTCCGGCGATGCGTTCGAGCAGTTGCCGTTGCAGCAGTCTGAGCTGGGTCGCCCACGCCGTCGAGTCGGCCAGGACGGTCAGTTCACCATCTCGCAGTGTGACCGGGCGCACGTGTTCGGCGATGTCCGGGCCGACCAACCGGTCCCACCGGCCGAAGAGGGCGCCACCGGCGAGCTGGTCCCCCCAGCCCCGCTCGGCGACCATCCGGACCGCCAGCCGCCCCAGGGGCTGCGGGTCCCGCTCGTCGGGGCGGGCGCCCGACCAACCGCGGCGCCGGGCTCTGCGCCGTCCAGGACGCCCCGAGGAGGACCGCCCCGCTCCTGGGCGGCCACCACCCGCTCTGACCTGCGCACGAGCGGCTTCGAGCGCGGCGCGGGCCAGGTCGGGGCCGGACAGGGCGGCCGAGTCGCCGCTCGCCCCGTCCGGCGCTGCCGCCCGTCCCGTGACCGGGCCCACGCCCGGAGTCACCGAGTTATCCACAGAATCCACAGGTTTATCCCCAGGCGCGCGTCGTGAGTCACCCTTCGTCGACGGTCGGCGCTCAGTCACCGCGTCGTACCGTCCCGTCCCGCACCACGAACCGGCCCCCGGTCAGTTCGGCGGGGACGTCCTCCTCCACCGCGGCCGTGACCAGCACCTGCTCGGCCCGCCCCGCCACGGCGGCCAGCCGGCTCCTCCGCCGTTGGTCGAGTTCGGCGAAGACGTCGTCGAGGACCAGCACCGGCTCGCTCCCCTCGGCCCGCAGCAGATCGTAGGCGGCCAGGCGGAGGGCGAGCGCGAAGGACCAGGACTCGCCGTGGCTCGCGTACCCGCGCGCGGGGAGGTCGCCGATGGTGAGTTCGAGTTCGTCCCGGTGCGGGCCGACGAGGCACACGCCCCGGTCGAGTTCCTGATCACGCACCCTTCGGAGTTCCGCCAGCAGCGCCTCGGCCAGCGACTCGGGGTCCGAGGGCCCCTGCCCGGCCCTCGCCCCGCCGTCCGGCCCGGCCGTGTCCCGGTAGCGCACGGTCGCCACGCCCCCCGGCGCGAGTTCGTGGTAGGCGGCCGTCACCAACGGGGAGAGCTCGGCGACGAGATCGAGGCGCCCGGCCAACAGCTGGCCCCCGAAACGGGCCAGGTGGTTGTCCCAGACCTCCAGTGTCCCCAGCGCGGCGTCGTCGGACCGACCACGCTGCCCGCGGCGGAGTCCGCCCGCCGTCTTCAGCAGGGCGCTGCGCTGCCGGAGCACCCGGTCGTAGTCCGCCCGGACCCCGGCGAACCGCGGCGACCTGCTCGCCAGCAGCTCGTCGAGGAACCGGCGGCGTTCCCCCGGGTCACCCCGGACCAGGGACAGGTCCTCCGGGCCGAAGAAGACCGTGCGCAGGATGCCGAGGATGTCCCTGGGGCGCTTCACCGGCGCCCGGTTGACCCGGGCCCGGTTGGTCCGTCCCGGCGTGATCTCGACGTCGAGCGTCAGCTGCCGTCCCTCGTTCACGACGGTCGCGCGCACGATCGCGCTGCTCGCGCCGTGCCGCACCAGGGGAGCGTCGCCGGAGACACGGTGCGATCCGAGGTTCGCCAGGTAGCCGACCGCCTCGACCAGGTTCGTCTTGCCCTGGCCATTGGCCCCGACGAGCACGTTGGGCCCTCGCCCGAACGTGAGTTCCGCGGTCGGCCACGACCGGAAGTCGGTGACCTGGAGGTGACGGACGTGCACCGTGCGCTGGCTTCCTCGGTGTCGTGGCCGGGCGTTCGCCGGCCGGGGGTCAGTGGCCGTGCACGTCGCCCGCGCCGGACGTGGGGCCGGCGTGGTGCACGGCGTGACCGCCGAACTGCTGCCTGAGCGCGGCCACGGCCCGCATCGCCGGGGAGTCGTCCTGCCGGGAGGCGAACCGGGCGAACAGCGCCGCCGACATCACCGGTGCCGGCACCGAGTTGTTGATGGCCTCCTCGATGGTCCAGCGGCCCTCACCGGAGTCCTCGACGTAGCCGCGGAGGTTCTCCAGCTGGGGGTCCCGCTCGAGGGCCTGCACCATGAGGTCGAGCAACCACGACCGCACGACGGTGCCTCGGGTCCAGGCCCGGAGCACCTCGGGCACGTTCTCCACCTGGGGTGCGGCCGCCAACAGCTCGAAGCCCTCCGCGTAGGCCTGCATCAGGCCGTACTCGATGCCGTTGTGCACCATCTTCGCGTAGTGACCCGCCCCGACGCCCCCGGCGTGGGCGAAGCCCTCCTCCCGAGGACCCTCAGGCCGCAGCGCGTCGAACACGGGCATGGCGCGCTCGACGTCCTCGGCGGCGCCGCCGGCCATCAGGCCGTAGCCCTCCTCCAGGCCCCACACGCCACCGGAGACACCGCAGTCGACGTACCGGACGCCGCGTTCGGCCAGGATCTCGGCGTTCCGCTGGTCATCGCTGAAACGGGAGTTGCCGCCCTCGATCACGAGGTCCCCCTCGTCGAGCAACTCACCGAGCCGCTCGACGGTCTCCCGCGTCGGGTCGCCGGCGGGGACCATCACCCAGACCAGGCGGGGCGCCTCGAGCTGGTCGACCAGCTCCTCCAGGCTCGCCACGTCGCGGACCTCGGCGGCGCGGTCGTAGCCCACCACGTCGTGGCCGGCTCGCCTGAGCCGCTCCCGCATGTTGAAGCCCATCTTGCCGAGACCGACCAGTCCGAGCTGCACGAGTACTCCCCCGTTTCCTGATGCTGCGGTTGGGGCGACATCGTCGCCGCCACGACCGGTTCGGGTCAATCCGAACGAAAGGCACGGCACACCCGGCGGGCACGTGTCCTACGTCGCCCCGTCGGTGCTGGTCACCGCGTGCGGCTCGACGACCTCGCCCGGTGGGACCGCGTCAGCCGGGCAGGCGGACCGGCATCAGCAGGTACAGGTAGCCGGGGAGGACCTGGCCCTCCTCGCCGACGGGCTTGATCAGGGCGGGCCGGCTGGACGCGGTGAAGGAGAGGTGCGCTCGTTCGGTGCGCACGGCGCTCAGGCCGTCCAACAGGTAGCCGGGGTTGAAGGCGATCGTGAGGGGCTCGCCCTGGAAGTCGAGCGGCAACTCCTCCTCGGCGCTGCCCTCGTCGTCACCTCCGGCGGAGAGGCGCAGGCTGGACTCGGTGAACTCGAGCCGAACCTGGGCACCACGCTCGGCGACCAGCGAGACGCGCTTGATCGCGTCGACGAGGGGGGCCACGCCGAGCACGGCGCTGGCGGTGTGCTCGCTGGGCAGCAGCTGGCGGTACTTGGGGAACTCGGCGTCGAGCAGCCTGCTGGTGGTGCGGCGGCCGTTGCCGGCCAGACCGAGCAGACCGTCTCCGGAGGCGAGCGAGAGCTCCACCCGGCTCCCGGAACCGCCGAGTGTCTTGGCGGCCTCGGCCAGGGTCCTGGCGGGCACGAGGACGGCGGTGCCGCTGGAGGCCTCGCTGGTGGGCTCCCAGGCGAACTCGCGGACGGCGAGCCGGAAGCGGTCGGTGGCGACCAGCGTGATGCGGTCTCCCTCGATCTCGACGCGCGTCCCGGTCAGCATCGGCAGGGTGTCGTCCTTGCCGGCGGCCACCGCGACCTGGGCGACGGCCTCCGAGAACACGTCACCCGCGACCGCCCCGGCGAGTTCCGGCATCGAGGGCAGCTGGGGGTAGTCCTCGGCGGGCATGGTGGGGAGGCTGAACCGGGAGTTCCCGCAGGTGATGGTGGCGCGTGCACCGTCGATGGTGATGTCGACCGGCTGGTTGGGCAACGACTTCGTGATGTCGGCGAGGAGCCGGCCCGAGACCAGTGCCCGGCCGGGAGTGACGACCGTCGCCGGCACGCCGACCTGCGCGGACACCTCGTAGTCGAAGCCGGAGACCGTCAGGGTCTGGTCTCCGTCGTCGTGCTCGGAGGTGGACTCGGAGCCGGTGTCGAGGAGCACGCCGCCGAGCACCGGGACCGGTGGGCGGGATGGGAGGCTCCGTGCGACCCAGGCAACGGCGTCTGCGAGACCGTCTCGCTCGACACGGATCTTCATCTGGCGTCCTTTCGGGCCGTTGCGATCATGACCGGTGCGCCGGAGATCGCGGTCCACCACGGGAGTCGACAGTCGGGCCGGATGCTGCTGGCGCTCGGAGCCAGACCGACGCTCTGAGCTCGAGCCGCTGGCAGGCGAGGCGCGGGACACCACCGTAGAGCCTGGCTCCGAGCCCTCGACGGCGGGGCTGCCCTTCCCGGGCTTTCTGAGGGCGCGGCGGAGCGACTTGTCCCCACCCCCTGTTTTTCTTTTTTCTTCTCTTCAAGAGAGAAATGTAGTGCTCGTAGTAGGGGCTGTGGATTGTGTGGATAACCCTCGTTGTCCCTGCTGACACGGCATGAGGGGGTGTGGACAGCCTGGGGGTGGATCGGTGGATGAATTTCCTTCACTGTGGATGAATCTTCTTCATCCACACTCTGTCCACAGGTGGCGCGAGTTGTCCACAGATCCATCCACAGATTTGGGGGTAGTTGTACCCAGGTCATGCACAGGGTGGAAGTGGTCTGGATCTCCCCCGATCGGGGCTGTGTACAGGTGTGCGCCCGCCGGATTTCTCCCACGGCACGCAGTCTCGGGCAACGCACCGACAGAAACGGTTGGCGCGCCGGGGAGCCCCTGCGACCGCCCCACCCCGGGGCCGGGGCTGGCCACTCCGACGAGCCCGGTACCCGCCTCCTGGCTCGTACCGCGCCCCGCCGGCGGCTCGGCCCACCTGGCCGCCCGACGAACCAGCAGGGCGCGACCTGGCCGCCCGGAACGGCCGAGGGGACGCCCCTGACGGCGGGTGAGCCCCGAGCGGGCGGAGGCTGGCGACGTGCGCGGGTCCAGCGGCGAGGGGCGGCGGGGAGGAGGCGCTCCGAGGCCGGCGCCTCCTCCGACGGCCCGAGGCGAGGACGTCCTCGGCGAAGGGGGAACACTTCCCGCCCGCACGGCGCATGATGAATCTCGGGGACCCCCAGGCGCGGCCTCCCCAGCCACAGAAAACCGCCTGGATGCGACGCCGGGTGGTACCCGACCCGGCGGGACTCGACCACTGCCCCGCGTGTGTGGCCGGGCGGGAGCGGTGCGGGGCCGGACGCGACGACCAGGAGCCGGCCGGGGCGTGCCACGGCGTTCGTGATCACCGTAGAGCCGGGGTGGGGACCGGGCGCAGCCGGGGCACCGCCCCCGCACCCCCGGGAACGTGCCCCCGGAGCACCAGCGCCGAACCGCCGGCGACGAATCTCGGGGGCCCCCAGGCGCGGCCTCCCCAGTCGCAGAAAAACCGCGGGCTACGACCGGTGCGCCCCCGTGCCGGGGGCTTCCCCGGGCGGGTCGACCTCGGCCCGGTTCGCCGCACCCGCGTCGCCTCGTGGACCAGCCTAGAGCGATGCTCCTCCGGGCCCGCGTCGGCCGCCCTCCGCGTACCAGCCGGGCACCTCGGACGAACCCGGTGGGCCCGGGAGCGGCGGCCCGGCCCGAGCCGGCCCGACCCCGGGTTCGTCCCCTCCTCGCGACGGGCGCGACGCCGCCGAACCGCCGGAACCCCGTGAGGTGTCGCGAGCGCGCCCCGCGTCGTCGACGGCCATCCCCGATCGGGGCACCCCGGGCCCTGACGAATGCGAGACCCGCCGCAGCACGGTCTCCCCAGTCGCAGAAAACCTCCCCGGCGCGACCGTCCGCCCTCCGCGCCGAACCGCGCGTCAGTCGGAGCGCGACCCCACGAGCCGACCGGAGCGTCGGGAGGGCGGCGGCAGCCCTCGTCGCCGGCGTGGGCGGAGCGGCTGACGACCGTCCAGCGGAGGAGCCGAGCGGTGGGCCGTCAGCCCTGGGCCCGCGCGCGCTGCTTGATCCGGGAGGTCAGCTCCTGGACCTGGTCGTAGATCCTGCGCCGTTCCGCCATCTCCTTGCGGATCTTCTTGTCCGCGTACATCACCGTCGTGTGGTCGCGGCCACCGAAGATCTGCCCGATCTTCGGCAGGGAGAGGTCGGTCAGCTCCCGGCACAGGTACATCGAGATCTGGCGGGCCTGGGCGAGCACCTTCATCTTCCCCGGTCCGCACAGGTCGTCCATGCTCACCTTGAAGAAGTCCGCCGTCACCGCCATGATCGTCGGCGCGGTGATCTCCGGCGCCTGGGAGTCCGGGATGAGGTCCCGCATGACGATCTCGGCGAGGTGCACGTCGACCGGTTGCCGGTTCAGCGAGGCGAAGGCGGTGACCCGGATCAGCGCCCCCTCCAGCTCCCGGATGTTCCGCTCGATCCTGGCGGCGATGAACTCGAGCACCTCGGCCGGCGCGGCCAGCCGGTCCTGGGCGGCCTTCTTCCGCAGGATGGCGATCCTCGTCTCCAGCTCCGGTGGCTGGATGTCGGTGATCAGACCCCACTCGAAACGCGTTCGCAGCCGGTCCTCCAGGGTCTCCAGCCTCTTGGGCGGCCGGTCGGAGGAGACCACGATCTGCTTGTTCGAGTTGTGCAGCGTGTTGAAGGTGTGGAAGAACTCTTCCTGGGTGCCCTCCTTGCCCTCCAGGAACTGCACGTCGTCGACCAGCAGCACGTCGACGTCGCGGTAGCGGCGCTGGAAGGCGACCTTGCGGTCGTCCCGCAGGGAGTTGATGAAGTCGTTGGTGAACTCCTCCGTCGAGACGTAGCGGACCCGCATCCCCGGGAAGAGGCGCTGGGCGTAGTGCCCGACGGCGTGGAGCAGGTGCGTCTTCCCCAGCCCGGACTCCCCCCAGATGAACAGGGGGTTGTAGGCGCGGGCCGGGGCTTCGGCCACCGCCACGGCGGCGGCGTGCGCGAACCGGTTGGAGGCTCCGATGACGAAGGTGTCGAAGTTGTACTTGGCGTTCAGCCGGGTCTGCGAACTCGGCGGTCCGTGCCGTGGCGCGGTGTAGGCCTCGGCGCCCCCCTGCGGCAGGCCCCCGACCTGGGGGTGGCCGAGCTGGTCCGAGGGAAGCGCGGCCCCGACCGGGGGCGTCTGCGCCCTGACGTTGTGCCAGACCTCGTTCGCCGGGGCGGCGACCTGGCCGAGCACGTCGTCCTCCGCCTCCCGCTCGTCCTGGTCCTCGACGAGGCCGTGGTGGTCGCGGTCGACACCGCCCACCGAGCCGGGATACCCGGGGGACGGCGGGTGGGCCGGGCCGGGCCGCTCCCCCGACTCCTCCGGGAGCGGCCCCACCGGGTCGTAGATCGAGCCAGGTCGGCCAGTGGGCTCCGCGCGCGGACCGGGGTGGCGGGGACGGGAATCCCCCGCGTAGCCGCCCATCGGCAGCACGGTGCCGAACGGAGGGGTGGGAGTGCTCTCGTGGTGGGGCTGGTGGCCCTGCTGACCGGGATCGGGCGCCGGCGCGATCACGTCGACCTTGACCGCCAGCGAGATGGGCCGCCCGAGGTGTCGGGACAACGCCTCGACGATGGGGTCGCGCAACGCCCGTTCGATGGCGTCCTTCGCGAAGTCGCTCGGAGCGGCCAACAGCGCGGTGCCGTCCAGCAACCCGATGGGGCGGACCACCCGCATCCAGGCGAGTTGGGCCCGTGAGAGGGTGCCGGAGGAGAGCTCCTCGAGCACCTGTTCCCACACGAGACCGAGATTGGCCTGGTGGTCCGACACCTGCGAGTTCCCCTCCCCACGCTGTCCCTGCTCCGTCACCGTCCAGCGACGCCGCCACCCCATGTCGAGCTCCTGTCGACCCCGTGTTCGTTTGACTTGCGACGTCAGCGGTCAGCGGTGCGGGCTGCCGATCCCCAAGATATCCACATAGTTGTCCACAACTGTGCATGAAGGTACGACGGAACACCGGAGCCCCTGTGCTTGGGTCCCGAGGTTCCGTGAACCTGCCCGGAAAGGCCAGTTCAGCGGGCATCGGCCGCCGTGGCCGTCGGAGGTGAGGCACGCTAACAAGCGGGCGCCTCCCGGAACAAGACGGACAGCTCAGCAGGGTGAACCGGGGATGACGGCTCGGTGGGGGCTCGGCGTGTCGGGCGCAGGTCCCTGGACCACGGCCGATACGTTGGCCAATCCCCCTCCTCACCGGGCGGGTCCCGCGCCTCGCGTGAGGAGGCGGTGTGGACCCGGCAACGGGCACCGCGTAGTCTCATGCGGTCGGTCGTTCCCTGTCACGTACCCTGGGCTACTGTCGCCGTGCCCTGCGCCTCGCGCCGGGACCGGGGACGCCAGGACGCCGAGGGTCGGGATGGAACGTGCGCCGGGTGGCCAGCCACGCATAGCACGCGGAGATCACCGACCCAAGCTGTAGTGACTACCGGGAGACCTGACCGTGAGCAAGCGGACGTACCAGCCGAACAACCGTCGCCGGGCCAAGACCCACGGCTTCCGGCTGCGCATGCGCACCCGTGCCGGCCGTGCCATCCTCGCCGCCCGTCGCCGCAAGGGCCGCGACACGCTGTCGGCCTGACGGTAGGCCGTGCTACCGCCAGCCGCCCGGCTGACCAAGAGCCAGGACTTCGACCTGGTCGTCCGCCGGGGGCGGCGGGCGGGGCGACGTCGCGTCGTGCTGCACGCACTGTGCGTGCCCGAGCTCGGCGTTGGAGCACGGGACACCGACAACGCGGGGTCGACGACCCCGACTTCCCATCCCACCCGCGTCGAGCCCCCTCGCCGCTCGCAGCGTTCGAGCAGCGTCCCCGGCTCGGCCTCGACACGGGTGGGTTTTGTCGTGAGCAAGGCTGTCGGCAACGCGGTGGTCCGCCACCAGGTCGCGCGCCGTCTCCGCCACGTGGTGCGGGAACGGCTGGCCGCCATCCCGAGGGGGACCTCCCTCGTGGTGCGGGCGCTCCCCCCGTCGGCCACGGCCTCCAGTCGCGAACTCGCGGCGGACGTCGACCGGCTCCTGGCTCGGCTGGGGCTCGTCGACGACCCGAGCGCCTCCCGTCGGCGAACCGGTGGGTCCCCGACCGCCGGCCAGGAGCCACCCGCGACGCGCCACGTCGCCGAGGACGGCGGGCGCACCTCCGGTGAGGACGAGGCATGAGTGAACCAGCGGGCGCGGACCGCCGACGAGGCGGAGTCGTCAGTCGGGTCCTGCTGCTCCCGGTGCACGGTTACCGACGCTGGATCTCCCCGTACCTGCCGGCCACCTGCCGCTTCTACCCGACCTGCAGCGCCTACGCAGTGGAGGCGCTGACCGTTCACGGTGCGATCCGGGGGGCATGGCTGACCGTGCGCCGGCTGCTGCGCTGTGGACCCTGGCACCCTGGAGGCTTGGACCCCGTTCCCCCGCGCGACGCCGCGTCCCCGCGGTCCCGCGACGGCGATTCCGGGCTCCCCGACACCCGCGCCGAGGAGTAGCTTCGTGCTCAACTTCATCTACTACCCCGTGTCAGCCATCATGTGGTTCTGGCACAAGGTCTTTGGGTTCATCATCAGCCCGGACAGCGGTATCGCGTGGGCGCTCTCGGTGGTGTTCCTGGTCTTCACCCTGCGGATCATCCTGCTGAAGCCGGCCATCAGCTCCGTGCGGTCGATGCGCAAGATGCAGGAGTTCGCCCCGCAGATGCAGAAGTTGCGGGAGAAGTACGGCAACGATCGCCAGAAGCTGGCGATGGAGATGCAGAAGATCCAGTCCGAGCAGGGGGTCAACCCGCTCGGCGGCTGCCTTCCGATGCTGGTGCAGATCCCGGTGTTCATCGGGCTCTTCCACGTGCTCCGCCAGTTCACCCCGGGCAAGACCGAGGTGTACGTCTTCGGCCAGGCCGAGGTCGAGTCCTTCATCAACGCCCGCCTCTTCGGCGCCCCGCTGTCCGGCTCCATCGCCGACCCGATGTTCGGCGTCGACCCGTGGACCATCGGTTTCGTCGCGGTGCCGCTGACGATCATCGCCAGCATCGCCACCCACCTCACCGCCCGCCACTCCGTGCAGCGGCAGGCGATGAACCCGAGCGTCGGGGCCAACCAGCAGCAGGCCCAGATCATGCAGAAGCTGATGCTCTGGGTGTTCCCGCTGTTCGTGCTCTTCGGTGGCCCGTTCTTCCCGATCGCGATCCTGCTGTACTGGCTGAGCAACAACACCTGGACGCTGGGTCAGCAGTACTTCATCTACCACCGCATCGACCGCGAGGAAGCCGCGAAGAAGGCGGCCGCCGCCGCCAAGGCGGAGCAGTCCCGCAAGGACCTCTCCCCCAAGCCCGGGCAGCGTCCGGCCAAGAAGAAGGGTCCGCAGCCCGGCCAGCACGGCCCGGCCGGGACCACTCCCCCCTCGGCCCCGTCCGGTGGTGCGGGGGACGCGGCGCGGAGCCGACCGGCGACCGGCGGCGCCAAGAAGAAGAACAAGAAGCGTCGATGACCGAGCGCGGTCACGCGTCTCGCATGTCGTGAACCAAGTGAGAGGAGGCACCAGTGTCGGAAGCGGTGCAGGTGACCACCGGCGGTGACGTGGACACCGAGGGTGCCGACGGCACGCCGAACGGAGCGTCCGCCACGCCCGAGGGCGGCGAGGACCTGCTCGTCCGTGAGGGCGACATCGCCGGCGACTACCTGGAGCGGCTGCTCGACCTGCTCGACTTCGACGGGGACATCGACCTTGACGTGGACGGTGGCCGCGCCGTGGTGAGCATCGACGGCGGGGATGACCTGAGCAAGTTGGTGGGTACCCGTGGGGCGACCCTGGAGGCGCTGCAGGAGTTGACGAGGCTGGCGGTGCAGCAGAGCACCGGCGCGCGGAGTCGGCTCATGTTGGACGTCGCGGGGTGGCGGGCGGACCGGCGTGCCGAGCTGTCCGACCTCGGTCGGACCACGGCCGAGCAGGTCAGCCAGACCGGCGATCCGGTGCGGTTGAACCCCATGACCCCCTTCGAGCGCAAGGTGGTGCACGACGCCGTGGCCGGTGTCGAGGGTGTCCGGAGCGAGAGCGAGGGCGAGGAGCCGAACCGGCGGGTCGTGGTGCTGCCCGCCGAGTAGGGCTGAGTTCGTGAGTGGGCCCCGGGAACGACGTTCCCGGGGCCCACTTCCGTTCGGGGCCCTCGGTGGGACCGCTGTCCGACGGCAGCCGGGAGGTGGCGGGCCGGCCTCGCCGCTTGGTGCCGTGGGAGTCCGCGCGCCGGATCGGTGTGAACGGGTGCCGTGGGTGTGGTTCGCCAGCGCGCCGGCCGGTCCTCGCCGTGCCACGCGGGCGGTGACGGGGTTGACGGGCGGCACGGGGTCCGCGACGAGCGATGGGGTGGTCAGCCGGGCGGCCTCGTTCCCGGCTCCACCGGAGCACTCCCCCGAGGGGTCTCCTCCGCCTCGGACGGTGCGTGCCCTCGGCTCGGGGCCTGCTCGGGAGCCGCCGGCGCGGTTCCTGGTGGCATCGTTCCCGCCGGGGCGGTGCTGTCCTCCGGTCACGCGTCGCGGGTTCGGCCTCGCCGGCACGGGAGGTGCCGCGCGGGGTGCGGAGCGCTGGTGGGGTGAGATCTGGAACACCGTCCCCACTGGCGCTCCGGTTGGCGGGTGCCCGGCCGTGCGGCTTGGTGTCCGGGCGCTCCAGGCGGGCCGTGGTGCGGGACGGACCGGTCACCACGCTGGCGGTGACTGGCTCGACGGGGGTGCGCACCGCCGCCGGAGTGCGTGGAGTGCGGCCGTCGGGGTGTTCACCGTGATCGCCGCCCAGTCACGAGCGACGGCGTCCGCGCCGGGTGCGACCGGCGCCTCGGACGGTCGCGGCCGGGAGACAGGGGCGGCGGGAACGTCGGAGGCTCGGGAGGTGGCGGCCGGCCTCCGCACCAGCCGGGCGGGCGTCTCGGTGAGTCGTCGGGCACGGTGTCGGCGGTCGAGCTGGCCCGGTCGGCACGCGAACCGGCGCGGCGGCGGTCGTCCTGGACCCGAGGCGCGACATCGGCGTTGTCGGTGGCGCGTGTTCACGACGGGCGCGAGCGATGGTTCGCGGACCTCGGGGTGCGTTGGGTGGCGGTGCCGCGTCAGCCCCAGGGACCCGTCCGCCGGTCGTGGGAGCCACCGCCCGTTCCCGCTGCCCCACCGCCCCGGTCATGATCCCGTCCCGCGGCGTCCCCGTCGCGCGTGGCCCGCCGTCCGCCAGCGCCGCGCGACCCGTCGCGACGTGCCAGCGCCGGGGCCAGGGTGCGGGCGGTGCGGAACACGCCCGGCATGTCCAGGACGAGGGCGACCGACCCTGCCTCGCGCGGAGCGGGAGCCGTCCCGCCGGGGGAACTCGGACGGTGTGGATGCCGGCGGCCCTCCACCTGGTGGGGCGACGGTGATCCGGACTGGTCCTGCGTCGAGCGTTGCTCCGCGGTAGGCCGCCGCGGGCCGTGGCCGGCACGGAGTGGGGTGGAGAGCCGTGGAGCGCGACCATGTCGGACGGCGGACGTCCGCTCCGAACGAGCGGTCGATGTTTCACGTGGAACACGACGACGCGCCCGCCTCCCCGGCGGGCCGGTCACGCCCTCCGTGTCGTCGTCGATGCCGCGTGCTGGCGCGGAGGCGGTCGGTGGGAGGACACGCGTCTGGGCCACGGCTCGCGACCCGTCGTCGGGAGCCGTCCCGCGACCCCCCGGCGGCAAAGCGTCGGCTGGTCGGGGTCGTGCGGCCGGGGGCGCGGGTCTCGCCGGCCTGACGAGGGGCCCAGCAGCCGTTGCCCGCCCCTGGTGGACGCCGACGGTTGGCAGGCTGTCTCCCTCCGGTGGCTCGCCGCCCCGCCGTGACCGGGAGGCGTCGAGTCACCGCCGAGGTCGGTCCGGCCGGCCTCCAGGGCAAGGTGGGGTCGCCCGGCGGGGGCCTCGACCGGGAGGGGTCAGCCGCGTGGGTTGTCGGCCCGGCTGCTGGGTGGACGACGAACTCGTCGCCGACCATCGGCGGTCCGCCCGGCGTGGGGACGGACGGGCGGGCACGCCTTCCGGATGGTGGCGATGCGGGGGCGGTCTCCCCTCGTCTGCCCGGTAGTCCCGGCTCGGCTGTGCGTCGGGGAGAGCGGGCGGTGGCCGAGCGCGGTGGCGGCCGCCCTCCTGGCCTGCCGTGGGGCGACGTTTCACGTGAAACATCGGTGGATGTGGAGGGTTCGGTGGTCCTCGGCTCTCGCGGCGACCAGAGGGGGAGTTCGGTGCCCGGACGCACGGGCCGAGGTGGATCCACGCCGCCATCCGGATGTCACCTCGCGCGGTCGTCGTCGGTCGTGCCGGGCAGGTGCCCCTGGGGCAGCGGGCGGGCGCGGGGGGAGGAACTCCGGCGAGGAGCGCCCGTCGTCCCGCCCCCGGCCGGCACGCCGTCCGAGTGGAGTGGTCCGGCGAGTGACGCGGCAGGTCGAGGTCGAGGTTGCGGGGTCCGGGCGCTGTCGCCGCGCGACGCCGGATCGGGACAGGTCCAGGCGGGGCGGGGCGGGCGGACGGAACGGTGGAAGCGGGTGGGCGCCCGGCCGCGTCGCCGAGTGGGCGGTGGGTTCGGGTCGTGCGGGAGGTCGGCTCTCGGCACGGGCAGCGGATGCGGTGCCGGCCGGCTTCCAGGGGCCGAGTGGACTGGGGAGGCCGTCATCGTCGGCTGTGCTTCCTCCCGGCGGGGGCTGAGCCCGTCGTCCTGGCCTCGCCCTCGCCGTGGTGCCCCGGGACCGGCGGTGCTCCGGGCGCCCGCCGATCGGTGGATCGGACCCGCCGGGGCGATCGACCGGACGGACCCGGGAGAACGCGGGACGGGCGGCCGCTGTCGACGGTGGCGAGTGTGGTTCCGGGCGTGGAGGAGGGAGGCATCCGGAGGGGATGGCCGGGAGCGCGGTCCTCGTCGCGCACCGTTCCCCGCAGCCGGGAGCGTGCCCACCGGTGCTCGTCCCGTCCTTCCTTCGAGGTGTGGGTCAGGTATGTGACCCGTTGGTCGTTCCCGGGAGATCGAGTTGCCGGTAGCGTGCTGACCATGCCGCCTTCGGGTCTTCCGATCGCCGAGTTCGCCTTTCCCGGACCGCTGCGCGATCGGCTGGTCGTCGCGGTGCTCTCGGGCACCAAGACGGCCACGTCCGCGCTGCTCGTGGAGTACGGGAGCGAGGGTGTGCCGCTTCCCGAGGTGGGTGCCCGGTCCGTCGTGGTCGACTCGGCCGAACGCCCCGTCGCGGTCATCGAGACCACCGACGTCCGGGTGTCCCGATTGGACGAGGTCGATCTCGCCCACGCCCGCGCCGAGGGCGAGGGTTATGACTCGGTGGTGGCCTGGCGTGCCGGGCACGAGGAGTTCTGGTGCGGAGCGGACTTCCGCGCCGCCATCGGGGACCCGAGCTTCACGCCCTCCGACGGGACGCCCGTCGTCCTCGAGTGCTTCCGGGTCGTTGAGGTGTCCTCCGTCGCGGTCGAGACGTCACGGTGACGAAACCGGGGACGACGGTTGGCCCGGGAGGTGCGAGGTGTGCCGCCGAACGGTGGTGCGGACGAGGTCGGGAGACGTCGATGGGAGGTGGCGGGGCGGGCGTTCCCACCGCCACTCGTGGTTCCCGGTGGCGCGGTGGTGGCGAGGCCACCTCCGATGAGGACGTCCTGATCGGTACCCGGCCGGGGCCATGTTTCACGTGAAACATGGCGGACGGCGCCGTAGATTGAGCAAGCAGTCGATGTTTCACGTGAAACCGGAAAGTGTGTGATGACAGAACGGCAGCCACCCCCGGCGGGCGAACTCGGACGTGGCGCGGATGACGTGGTGTTGCCCCCCGCTTCGGAGGAGGAGCCGCCCGCCGCCGCTGACCTCTTTGGCGACCACCTCCCCCGCGCCCGCCGGTTGGTCGACCTCCTCGTCGAACACGGAGAACGACGTGGCCTGGTCGGCCCGAGGGAGTTGGGACGGCTCTGGAGCCGGCACGTGCTGAACTCGGCCGCCGTCCAGGAGCTCGTGCCCGTGGGGAGTCGCCTGATCGACGTCGGTTCCGGTGCTGGGCTCCCCGGCCTCCCACTCGCGATCGCTCGCCCCGACATCAGGATGACGCTGCTCGAGCCGATGGCTCGACGGGTGGCCTGGCTGGAGGAGGCGGTGGAGGTCCTGGGGTTGGACGTGGCGGTGGTGCGAGGACGAGCGGAGGAACGCCAGGTGCGCTCCGAGCTCGGAGGAGCCGATGTGGTCACCGCCCGTGCGGTCGCTCCGCTCGCCAAACTCGGCACCTGGTGCCTGCCGCTGTTGCGCCCCGGTGGGCAGCTGCTCGCTCTCAAGGGCGCGTCGGCGGAGGAGGAGGTCGAACGCGACGCCGCCGCACTGTCCAGGGCTGGGGGCTCCCGGGCCCACGTGGTGCGGTGCGGAGCGGAGTCGCTGGCGGAACCGACGACCGTCGTGGTCGTGGAACGCGGGCAGGCCGCGCCTCCGTCGCGGCGTGCTCCGGCACGCGGCCGCCGGACCGGCAGGTGACGCGCGCGGATCGGGAACAAGCGATGTTTCACGTGAAACCGTGGAGGTGGGCAGGTCTGTGAGTTACGAGAAAGGGCAGTTGGACGTGGAGTGGACGCCGATCGAGCAGGAGGCCGCGCGGGCCACGAAGGTGCTGCACCCCACCGAGACGCTGCCGGTTCCGGCGCAGCGTCGGGTCGTCGCGGTGGCCAACCAGAAGGGCGGGGTGGGCAAGACCACCAGTACCGTGAACATCGCCGCGGCGCTCGCGCTGCGGGGTCTGAAGGTCCTGGTGATCGATCTCGACCCCCAGGGGAACGCGAGCACCGCGTTGGGGGTGGACCACCACTCGAACACCCCCTCGGTCTACGAGGTGCTGCTCGGTGAGATCAGCATCGCCGACGCCGCCGCCGTCAGCACCCAGTCGGACAACCTGGTGTGCATCCCCGCGACCATCGACCTGGCCGGCTCCGAGATCGAACTGGTGTCGATGGCGGCCAGGGAGACGCGGCTCAAGGAGGCGTTGTCCACCGAGGCGCTCGACCACCTCCAGGCCGACTACGTCTTCATCGACTGCCCACCGTCGCTGGGGCTGCTCACGGTGAACGCGCTCGTCGCGGCGCAGGAGGTGCTGATCCCGATCCAGTGCGAGTACTACGCGCTGGAAGGGCTTGGGCAGCTCCTGAACAACATCGAGCTGGTGAAGGCACACCTGAACCCGTCGCTTCGCGTCTCCACGATCCTGCTCACGATGTACGACGGTCGCACCAAGCTCGCCGATCAGGTGACGAGCGAGGTCCGTGGCCACTTCGGTGACCTGGTGTTGCGTACCGTCATCCCGCGAAGCGTGAAGGTGTCGGAGGCACCTGGCTACGGGCAGACGGTGCTGGCCTACGACCCGGGTTCACGGGGAGCGATGAGTTACCTGGACGCCGCGCGGGAGATGGCGGTCCGGGGTGCGAACGGGGAGACAGGATGAAGGACCGGAAGGGCGGGCTCGGACGGGGCCTCGCCGCGTTGATCCCGAGTGGCCCGGCGGTGGTGGAGCAGACCGCGTCGGTCGCGGCGCCGGCCGCGCCCCGAGCCGGGGCGGTCGGAACGGTGCCCGCCGCACCACCCCGGTGGTCCGCCGGCGAGGATCCGGGCGGGGCGGAGCCCGAGGTGGCCGGGGCGATCTACCGTGAGGTCCCCATCGGCGACATCCGGCCGAACCCGAAGCAGCCGAGGCAGGTCTTCGACGAGGAGGCGTTGTCCGAGCTGGAGCACTCGATCCGCGAGTTCGGGCTGATGCAGCCCATCGTGTTGCGTGAGCTGGGCCGCGGCGAGTACGAGCTCGTGATGGGTGAGCGTCGCTGGCGGGCCTCGCAGCGCGCCGGGCTGGAGACCATCCCGGCGATCGTGCGGCGGACGGCGGATGACGCCATGCTGCGGGACGCGCTGCTGGAGAACATCCACCGGGTGCAGCTCAACCCGCTGGAGGAGGCGGCCGCGTACCAGCAGCTGCTGGAGGAGTTCGGCGTCACGCACGAGGAGCTGGCCTCCCGGCTCGGGCGCAGTCGGCCGGTGATCACCAACACGATCCGGCTGCTCCGGCTGCCGCTTCCGGTGCAGCGCCGGGTGGCGGCGAACGTGCTGTCCGCCGGGCACGCGCGGGCGCTCCTCTCGCTGGAGGACCCGGGAGGTCAGGAGGAGCTCGCGAGTCGGATCGTCGCCGAGGGGTTGTCCGTTCGGGCGACGGAGGAGGCGGCGACGCTCGCGCGTCGTGCCACTCCCCCGAAGCCGAAGCCAGCCGCTCCACGCCCCGAACCCTCGCTCGGCCTGGAGGCCGTGGCGGACCGGTTGGCCGACGTGTTCGACACCCGCGTGAAGGTGGACATGGGACGTCGCAAGGGGCGCATCGTCGTGGAGTTCGGCTCGGTGGACGATCTGGAGCGCATCGTGCGGATGATCACGGCAAACGGGACGAATGGGACCTGATCGACCTGCGAGGGGAACCATGCCACCGTGTTCCGTCACGGTGACGAAAAGGCGGAGGTCGGTGAACGGCCTCCGCCGTCCTCGTCCCACCGGTGTGCCGCCTCCCGAGGAGAGGACCGGCGACCCAGCCCGGTGGCTCGGGGGCTCGAAGGATCTCGGCCAGCCGATGCCCGGTCTCGGTGCGGCCGGACGGGAACGAACACGGCCGCCACTCCCCCAGCCGAGTGGCGGCCTCCGCTTCCGTCCCGACTCACCCGAACGGCCGTGGGTGGTGCCCGGCCGTTCGCCCGGAGGCACGCCGGTCAGGCCCCGAAGCCGGGGACGACGATCGCGGGCGAACCACGACGGCGGGGCGGCGGGGCACGGCCACCGAGGACACGGCGGCCAGGAGGCCGGGCCGGCTGGCGGAGGGCGCCGTCTCGCGACCAGGATGAGGTCAGCGTCGTTCCGGCCTCGACGGCTCCTGCGGTCGGTCGGGCTCGGGGTTCAGAGCACGCGGCCGCCTCTGGCCACGGCGCGCTCCACGAGGCCGGCGAACACCTCACCGAGCGAGCGGCCCGCCGCGTCGGCCGACATCGGGAGCAGGGAGGTCTCGGTCAGTCCTGGTGAGACGTTGACCTCGAGGAAGTGCACGTCCCCGTCCGCCGTCACCACCGCGTCGGTCCGCGAGACGTCCCGGAGCCCGAGCAGCTGGTGGGCGGCCACCGCCAGGTCCGCCACCTTCCGCGCCTGACCTGGCTCGAGTCGGGCCGGGGTGTGGAACTCGGTCAGCCCCGCCGTGTACCGGGACGCGTAGTCGTAGAAACCGCTCGCCGGTTCGATCTCCACGGCGGGCAGCGCGGTTGGTCCCTCCGGGCCCTCGATGACGCTGACGGCGACCTCGACGCCCTCGACGTAGCGTTCGATCAGCACACTGTCGGAGTACGACAGCACCCCGACCATGGCCGCGGGCAGTTCCTCGGCCTCGGTGACCAGCCTGGCCCCGAGCGCGGATCCGCCCTGGTCGGGCTTCAGCACCAGCGGGAGGCCGAAGCGGGTGACGACCGCGTCCAGCACCGCCCGCGCACCCAACGTGCGGAAGGTGCTGTGGGGCAACGACACCCAGTCCGGGGTGGAGTGCCCCGCCCGGAGCATCTCCGTCTTGGCCGTGGGCTTGTCCCAGGCGCGGCGGCACCAGCGGGAGTCGGTGCCCACGAAGGGCACGCCGGCCAGTTCCAGCACGGACTGGAAGGCCCCGTTCTCACCCTCCCCACCGTGGAGGGCCAACACCACCGCGTCGGGGCGGTGCCGGCGGAGACGACCGAGGAGTTCGCCGTCGGCGTCCCACTCCTCCACGGTCAACCCCACCGTCCGCAGCGCGGCGGACAGCCGACGTCCGGAACGCAGCGAGACGTCCCGCTCGTGGGACAGGCCTCCGGACAGCACGGCGACCCAGCGATCTGACACGCCAGCAACTCCTCGTCTCAGGCGGAACGTCGACTGACCGCACACCTTAGTTCGACGCCTCCGGTGTCCCCGCGCGGGCGGTACCGGCCGGGGACACGCCCGGTGCCCTCCTGGTCGTGTCCGGGGGAGGGGCGGGTACGGGTGCTGGGCCGGTACCCGCGTCAGGCGCCTGAGCGGCGCGTGCCGAGCACGGCCCGGGCCAGGTTCGGCCAGCCACCCCGTCGGCCGCCTCCGGGGACCCGCCGCCGAACGGTCCCTGAGCCCGGCCTCGGGGGCGGGTGACCGTCCGTCAGGCGGTGTCCGGGGAGGGCGCCTGGGGCCCTCCGAGCGCGGGCGGGCGGACGGTCCCGAAGGTGTTCAGCAGTTCGAGTTCGTCCTGGAGCACGCCGCCGAGCCGTCGCACCCCTTCCCGGATCCGGTCCGGGGTGGGGTAGCAGAAGGACAACCGCATCTGGCGGCTGCCGAAGCCGTTGGCGTGGAAGGCGGTGCCCGAGACGTAGGCCACCCGCTTGGTGATCGCCCTGGGCAGCATCGCCTTGGTGTCCACCCCCTCCGGGGCGGTCAGCCACACGTAGAAGCCGCCGTCCGGCCGGGTCCACTGGCAGCCGGCGGGCATGTGCTGCTCCAGGGCGCCCAGCATCGCGTCCCGCCGTTCGCGGTACACCTCCCGGTAGGACTTGATCTGGCCCTTCCAGTCGTGCGTGGAGAGGTAGCGGGACACCAGGAGCTGGTTGAAGGTGGGCGGGCAGAGCGTGGCCGACTCGGAGGCGAGCACCAGCTTCTCGCGGACGGCGTGGGGGGCGAGCGCCCAGCCGACGCGCAGGCCGGAGGCGAAGATCTTGGAGAACGATCCGAGGTAGATGACGTTGTCGGGGTCGTCGGCGCGCAGCGCCGGGTAGATCTGGTTGTCGAAGCCCAACAGGCCGTAGGGGTTGTCCTCGATGACGAGCACACCGTGGCGGGCGCAGATCTCCAACACCTCGGCGCGTCGTCGCACCGCGAGGGTCACGCCGGCCGGGTTGTGGAAGTTGGGGATCGTGTACAGGAACTTGACCCGCTTGCCAGCCCGCTCCGCCGCCTCCAACGCCTGGCGCAGGTCATCCGGGACCAGCCCCTCGTCGTCCATCGAGACGTGGACCACCTCGGCCTGGTAGGCGGCGAAGCTGCCCAACGCTCCGACGTAGGAGGGGGCCTCCGCGATGATCACGTCACCGGGGTCGCAGAAGATCCGGGCGACGGTGTCCAACGCCATCTGGGAGCCGACCGTCACGACCACGTCGTCGGGGTGCGCCGAGATGCCCTCCAGCGCCATCACCTCGACGATCTGTTCCCGGAGCTCCGGAACGCCGTGGGCGGAACCGTACTGGAGGGCGGTCTGCCCCTCGGTCGCGACCAGCCGCGCCACCTCGGCCGCCAGCGACTCCAACGGGAGCGCCGCCAGGTTCGGCATCCCGCCGGCCAACGACACCACCTCGGGCCGGCTCGCGACGGAGAACAGCGCGCGGATCTCGGATGCGGTCATGCCGGCGGTCCGCTCCGCGTAGCGGTCCAGGTGCGGGTCGAGGCTGCGCTGCCCGCGCGGCCCCTGCGGCTGGCCCCCGCGTAGCACGGGTGGCAGTTCCGGGCTCTCCATGCCGCCTCCGATGGTCGGCCTCAGTGCTGAGGTTCGGGTTGTCACCCGAGCTGCGCGCCCCACCGGTCGGCTCGGCCGGGCGCGGGGGACCCGCATGAGGGGTCCCCTCCTGATTAGCGGTACGGCAGCGGTGTCCGTTACCTGGCCCGAGTGTAACGACCCGCCGCCGAACGGCAGTGCGATCACGCCGCCGACAGGCCCAGGGGCCGCCGGCGGCCGGGCACCGGCGGCCACCTATCCTCGGTGGAGGGCCAGCGCACCTCCGTGGTCCGGTCGACCGCCCGGTGGGTCACCGCCGGCCGCCGGTCGAGGTGCCGCCGCGGGAGCGCCGCGGCAGGCGGGGCGTGTCGTGCGGGGAGGTCACATGTCTCGAAGTGTGGTTGGTATCACGCTGGACAATCTGCACGAGCTCCCGGCGAAGTGCCGGCGGTGCGTGTTCTGGGAACTGGCGCCGCACCTGCGTGAGGAGGCGGAGGAACTCGGCCAGACCGAGTTCGAGAAGGAGGCCTGGGTCTCCAGCGTGTTGTTGGAGTGGGGCTCCTGCGGGCGCATCGCGCACGTCGAGGGCGTCCCGGCCGGCTTCGTCCTCTACGCCCCGCCCTCGGCGGTGCCCAGGACGGCCATGTTCCCCAGCGGCCCGGTCAGCCCGGATGCGGTACTGCTCACCACGGTGAAGGTGCTCCCCGAGTTCGCGGGCAACGGTGTCGGGCGCATGTTGGCCCAGGCCGTGGTCCGGGACCTCACGCGACGTGGCGTGAAGGCCGTGGAGGCCTTCGGCAACGGCCTGCCCGACAACCAGGCCGGCTGCGTCGTGCCGGCCGACTTCCTGCGTTCGGTCGGCTTCAAGACGGTCCGCCCACATCCCCGCTGGCCGAGGTTGCGGCTGGAGCTGAGGTCCGCGTTCTCCTGGCAGGCCGACGTCGAGGCCGCCCTGGAACGGCTGCTGGACTCCGTCACGGTCACCACGGCGGGCGTGGGCCCCGCCGGCGTCGAGGCAGCCCCCACCGGCCGCTGAGCGGCGGAGGGGCGACCACGTCCGCGCCGGTCGGACCCTGACGTCGACGACCTGGTCCCGTGGACGGCTCGCTGCTCCGCCCTGGCGGCGACGCGAACGGGGAACGTCCTCGTGCCGCGTGTGGGTCCGGCCCCGACGCCCGGGCACGGTCGCCCAGGCCCGAGGAACGGGCAAACGGGGAGGACCGGCCCGGCGGGATCGCGCGGACCGGTCCTCGTCGTCCCTCCCGCCACCGCGGCGGCGGGACACGTTCAGTCGATCTTGGCGAGTTCGTGGCGGAGCAGGTCGTCGAAGGTGAAGGTGCCCGTGGGCTGGTCGTTCTTGCCCAACAGGTAGTGGCGCTTCACCGCGACCAGGATGCGTTCGGCGACGATGTCGCGGAAGTTGGGGTCGAGGAGCCGCGCCCTGTCCTCGGGGTTGGTGAGGTAGCCCACCTCGACGCGAACGGCGGGCATCCGGGTCAGGCGGAGGACCTCCCAGGTCTTCCGGTGCGCCCCGCAGTCGACCATCCCCGTCTTCGCGGACACCTCCCGCTGGATGTAGCCGGCCAGGGCCTCCCCGACCGTGGAGGTGGTGCCGTTACCGGTCCCGGTGCCGAAGTGGAAGGAGGCGATGCCCTGGGCGCGGGGTGAGGAGTTCGCGTCGACGTGCAGCGAGAGGAAGAGTTCGGCCCCGGCGTCGTTGGCGAAGGCCGCGCGGTCGGACTCCTGCGGGCAGGAGTCGGGGCCCCGGGTGAGCAGTGCCTCCATGCCGGTGGCGACCATGCGCCCCTCGAGCCGGCGGGCCAGATCCCACACCAGGTCCGCCTCGGAGGCGCCGTCGACGCAGATGCCCCGGTCCGGCCCGCCGTGACCGGGGTCGAGGACGATGCGCTTCCCCCGCAGCAGCGGACCGGCGGTGCGCACCCGCTCCTGCTCCCGGAGGAAGACGGGCCGGCCACCCCGGACCTTGGGGGTGAGCTGCCGGAGAGCGCGCAGGGTCTCCGGGCCGCACACGCCGTCGGCGACCAGGCCGTAGTCCCGCTGGAAGCCGCGCAGGGCCTGCTCGGTCTGCCCGCCGAAGATCCCGTTCGCCCTTCCGGCGTCGTAGCCGAGTTCCAACAGCCGCTCCTGGAGCGCCACCACGTCGTCGCCGGTCGTGGGCTGCGTCACCAGGTAGGCCAGCGGCCGGTCCCCCAGCCGCCAGCGGGCGTCCCGGAGCGCGCGGTAGGTCGCCGGTCCGACGATGCCGTCGGTGATCAGCCCTCGTTGCTGCTGGAACACTCGGACGGCATGTTCCACGACCGCGTCGTAGACGTGCTCCTCCCGCCGCCCGTCGGCGTGCTGGCCGCTGCCGGCAGGGGCGCCATCGCCCTCGGGTAGTAGCCCCTGGGCTGCGAGATTGGCCTTGATCTCGGCGACGGCCGGACCGAAGTCACCGCGGTGGAGCAGTTGCATGTACTCCTCGCTCGACTAGAGGCGCCGAAGTCGTTCGGCGCGGAGGCGGACAACTTATTGTGCCCTGTCGGCCACGGGTCGACATATCGGGCCGTCACCCTTCCGGGTGCCCCTGCTCGCGGTGTTGATCTTCCGGGGCGGTGCTGTGCGGTGCTGCTGTTCGACCGGGGAGGGGTTGGCCCGACGTGGGCTGTTGTGCTGGCGTGCCGGATCGCGATCCGGTGGCGTCACGTCGGGGACGGACCCGGAGTCGACCGGGGTCGCGTGCCGAAGCGCGTTCACGTCCGCGCGGGGCGGGCCCTGGTCGGACGCGTGTCGCAGGCTACCCGAACACGGAGGGGGATCGGCGCCAGGCACCGACCCCCCTTCTCGAACGCGTTGGACGAGACGGTCAGGACAGGTAGTCCGACAGCTCCTTGACCAGGGCGGCCTTCGGCTTGGCCCCGATGATCTCCTTGACCTTCTCGCCGTTCTTGAACAGCATCAGGGTCGGCAGGGACATGACCTTGTAGTCGCGGCCCGTCTGGGGGTTCGAGTCGAAGTCGATCTTCGCGATCGTGATCTTCTCCGAGTACTCCGCCGCGATCTCCTCCAGCACCGGGGCGACCATCTTGCACGGCCCGCACCAGGAGGCCCAGAAGTCGACGAGAACGGGCTTCTCGCTGGTCAGGACCGTGTCGGCGAACGTCTTGTCGGTGACCTCGATGGTGTTGCCGGCCATAGTCGTCTCTCCTTGTCGCTACGTGTCCACCGGTGGAGTCCGTCCCCACCGGCCTCGAAGTTCCTGGGGCCGGTGGGTCAGCTGACGGGGACCGCGTCCTCACCGGGGCCGTACCCGCCTCCGACGTGCTCGGCGGTGGGCTCGTAGGCCGCCAACCAGCGTTCCGCGTCGATCGCGGCGGAACACCCCGACCCGGCGGCGGTGATGGCCTGCCGGTAGGTGTTGTCGACGAGGTCACCGGCGGCGAAGACGCCGTCGAGCCCGGTGCGGGTGCTCGGGTGCTCCACCCCCACGTAGCCCTCGTCGTCCAGGTCGACCTGTCCCCGGACCAGCTCGCTGCGCGGGTCGTGACCGATCGCCACGAACATCGCGGTCACGTCGAGCGTCGAGTCCTCGCCCGTCCTGGTGTCGGTGACGCGGAGCCCGCTGACCGTGTCCTCCCCCAGCACCTCGCTCACCACGGCGTTGGTCAGGAACCGGATCTTCTCGTTCTCCTCGGCGCGGCGGAGCATGATGCGCGAGGCGCGGAACTCCTCGCGGCGGTGGATGATCGTGACGCTGCGGGCGAACCGGGTGAGGAAGGTCGCCTCCTCCATGGCCGAGTCCCCGCCGCCGACGACGGCGATGTCCTGGTCGCGGAAGAAGAACCCGTCGCACGTGGCGCAGGAGGACACGCCACGTCCCAACAGCCGCTCCTCGCCAGGGACGTCCAGGTAGCGGGGTGCCGCGCCCATCGCCAGGATCACCGCGCGTGACCGGTAGGTGGTCCCGTTGACCTCGACCGTCTTCACCGGCCCCGAGAGGTCGATGGCCTCCACGTCCTCGGCGCGCAGCTCCGCCCCGAAACGGGTGGCCTGTTGGCGCATCTCCTCCATCAGGTCCGGGCCCATGATCCCCTCGCGGAAGCCCGGGTAGTTCTCCACCTCGGTGGTCGTCATGAGGGCACCACCGAACTGGGTGCCTTCGAAGACCAGTGGGTTCAGTTGGGCGCGGGCGGCGTACACGGCCGCGGTGTACCCGGCGGGGCCGGAACCGACGATGATGAGGTTGCGGACTTCGGACAAGTTGACGCCTCCACCGACTCGCTTGCGGGATCACGCTGTGCTGTCGGCCGACCTGGCATCGCCATACCGACATCGAGCTGTAACGCGATCCTAGGCGTGGGTGTTCCCGCCGCGGTTCGGCGTGTGGCGAGGGTGACGGCCGCACTGGGGCCGGTGCGGGCGCCCCAGCCCGCACCGTGCCGCGCTCCCGGTGGTGGCGGACTCAGTTGATCTCGGTCTGGGTGAGCAGACCGGGCGAGTCGGGACCACAGTCGAAGGAGACGATGGCGACCCGGAAACTACCGAAGTCACCACCGCTCATCACGACCATCAACGCGGGCTCGTCCTGGTAGTTCACCGAGAGCGATCCCAGGACGGCGGTGTCGGGCACCCCGCTGGCCCGGAGGCAGGCCGTGAGCGCGGCCTCGTCGCCGAAGGGGCCGTAGTCCTCGGCGTTCATCGCGGCCCCGTAGTTGGCCTGGACGTCGTCGGGACCGGTCAGCGCGAGAGGACCCGCTCCGGGTGAGGCGCCGGTCTCCGTCGGGAGCGGGGTCGTGGTGGTGGCCGGTGGCTGGGCCATCGGGGTGCCGTCCTCCAGGGAGCGGCCGGGGAGTCCGAACGCGACGACCGCGGCGACCGCCGCGGCGGCGAGGACCCCCGACCCCCAACCGAGCATCCTGTTCCGCCGGCGGCGGGCCGCCGAGAGGTCGGCGACCGGTGCCGGCGGGCGTGCGTGGTCCTCGGGGGTGTGGGGCGGAGCGGGGGTGGTCGGCAGCTGGGTGACCGGGCGCGGGGGTGGCGCGGACGCGCGGGTCATGGCGGCGGCCTCGTCGGCCAGGGCGCGTTCGAGCCGGGCGGCGACCTCGGGGGGCATCGTGGTGGTGGGGGCGGACAGTTCCGAGCCGAAGGCCGCCAGGTCGGCGTGCACCGCGTCCAGCGCGTCCAGCACGGCCTTCGCGTCGGGGTCGTCCCCTATCCTGGCGGTGAGTTCCCTGGCCGTCTCCGCGTCCAGCACGTCACCGTGCAGGTCCGCCAGCACGTCGAGGGACAGGCTTGGGTCGGCCGGGGCGTCGGGTCGGGACCTGCTCGCCGGGTCGAGCCCATGCCCTTCCCACTCATTGCGGGTCATCGTCCCTCCCGGTCACGACGTTGGCGGTCACCAACAGCGTCAGATGGGACGTTCGCAACTGCACCGTGGTTCCTGAGGTGCCCCAGAAGTTTCGCCAGCCGGGCCCGGCCCCTGGCGCAACGGCTCTTCACCGTTCCCTCGGCGACCCCGAGCAGTCTGGCGGTGTCCGCCACCGAGTACCCCTCCACGTCCACCAGCACGATCGCGGCGCGTTGCTCCTCCGGCAGGGCGGCGAGCGCGTCCCGCACCGCCAGGCGGGTGTCCTGCTCCGCGATGGCGTCGCGAGGGCTCGCGGGCTCCCCCGGTCCGGCGTCGGGGAGCGGGACGGTGGGACGACTTTGTTTTCGTCTGATCCGGTCCAGGCACGCGTTCACCACGATCCGATGTAACCAGGTTGTCACCCGGGACTCGGCGCGGAAGGACGACGCCGCCCGAAAGGCGGAGATCAGGGCGTCCTGGAGTGCGTCCGCGGCTTCCTCTGGGTCGCGCATCGTCCGCAGCGCGACCGCCCAGAGCCGGTCCCGGTGGCGACGGACCAACTCGCTGAAGGCGTGAGGATCCCCATGAGCGTGAGCCGCGATGAGGTCGGCATCCGAACTGGCTGGGGCTGTCACACGCCGAGAATAGCGGTACCACGTGTCGGAAACCGAGACCACAGTCTGTTTCCCGCCGCCGTCTGAACGAAACCTGAACCCGCTGTTCGAGTGAATTTCAACCATCTGACGCATGCGACGGGTGATATCCACAGCGGACATCCGTCAGATGGCGCACCCGACCGGTCGGCGGTCACTGCGGCAGCAGCCCCTCCACGGCGACCTCGCGGATCGTCGTCTGGTGACGTCCGTTGTCCAGGGGCACGATGCCGGTGACCCAGAGCAGGACGTGCTGGGTGGGTTGGCTGGCCTCGTCGAACGCGACCTCGGTCGCACCGTCGGTCAGGTCGGCGACCCCGATCAGCTCGCCGTCCTCCGGGCTCCCGGGACTGGCGGAGGGTAGCGCGCGCACCTCGACCCGCCCGCCGGCCGACGGGGAGTCGATGGTCACGGAGGTGAGCTGCGTGACCTGGTCTAGGGACAGGATCAGGCCCACGCCCGGCTTGAGCGCGTTGTCGGCGTCGAATGGCGCGTTGTACTCGGCGGTCCGCCACTCCGTGGCCGGGTCGCCGTCGAGGACGTGCGCGGCCCGGTCCGGCGAGTCCAGCTGCTGGCCGGCGGGCTGCCACTCGGTGGCACCGGTCACCTCGACAGGCCCGGACCCGAGCTCCGGTTCGGACTCGGTCTCCTGCTGTCCCGCGCTGTTCGAGCTCGGCGCCCCCACGTCGAACTGGGGGCGGGCCCCCGAACCGCCGTCACCGCTGAAGAAGGAGACGAGCTGGAAGCCGATCCAGGCGACCACGATCAGCGTCGCCGCGGCCAGCACCGCCACGCCGATCCGCAGTTTCCGCTTGCTGGCCTTGTCCTTCGGGATGTCCTGGGTGCGCCACAGGGAGTCGGTGTTCCCGCGCGCCGGGGTCTCCCGCATCAGGTTCTGGGTGGGACTGCCCGCGTCGGCCGCCCGCTCCAGCACGGGCAGCAGCGCGGCGGCGGTGCGGATGTTGCCGGTGTTGATGACGCTCTCCGGGCCGGCGAGCGCCTTGACCGCCACGTTGGACAGCTCGTGCGGCACCGTCGGGCGCAGCGCTCGCGGCGGCAGCACCGAACCGTCGGCGGCCAGCGGCGCCGCCGGCAGCGTCTCCTGGCCCTGCCGCAACGGCCAGCGGCCGGTCAGCAGGAAGTAGAGGACCGCGCCGAGCCCCCGGACGTCCTCGGTCGTCGTCGCCTCGGCCCGGGACCCGGGGAAGGCGAAGCGCAGTTCGCCCTGCGCGGTGACCCGGATCCGCTCCGGGTGGTCCACTCCGAGCACCAGTCCGACGTGGTGGGCGGTCTCCACCGCCGCCGCCAGGGTCTGGAGCAGGCGGGCGGCGTTGTCCGCCGGCAGCGGGCCATCCCGGAGCAGCTCACCGAGCCTGCTCCCGTGCGTCCACTCGGCGACCACCACCCCGAGGACGTGTTCCGGGTGGTCGACGCCGTGGCTGCTGCTCAGGACGTCCAGCACCCTGGCGACCCCGACGCAGTGGAAGCTCGCCGCGTGCATGCAGCGCTCCAGGACCCGACGCGCCTTGGTGACCATCTGCCCGTCGGTCCGGTACCCGACCAGGACGGTCAGCGCCACGTCCCGTCCGAGCGCGGTGTCCTTGGCCCGCCAGAGCTGGGCCTGGCAGGACGCGTCGTACCCGACCTGCTCGATCAGCCGGTACCGGTTGTCGGCGAGCAGGGTGCCCGGGCTCAGCTCGGCGAGGTCCGACCAGTCCGGTGGCGGCGGAGCGGACGCGGGCACGGTGAGGTCGGCACCGTTGCCCGTGTGGTTCCGGTGCGCTGCCGTGTACTGCGTAGGCTTGCCGCTCACGGTGTCTTCTCCTGATCCACCCGCTCCCCGGAAAGCGAAGGCCCCCAACCACCGCCGCGGAGTCTCCGAGCTGAGGGTACGGGAAGTTGGCTGTCATCGACTGGCCGATAAGGAGGCCCACACTGGGGGCCGTCAGTAGGACGGGGCGGCACGGTCGCGCGGTTGCCTCCGGTCACCGAACGCTTCACCGCCTCACGAGTCTGCGCAGTTTGCCTGCGACGGGGTCAAGTTCACGCGTCTTCAGCAGCAACATCACCCCGAAGGTGACGATCACCCCGACGATTCCGGCGAAGATCAGCTGGATCCAGGCCTGAATCGCTGAGTCGGGTGTCATTCCTCCGGAGCCGGTGATCACGACGACCAGCGCCGCCGCGCCCGCGCCGGCCACCGAGCCGACGAGGGTCTTCCCGATCGTCACCGCCAGCGCCCGGCTGCCGAGCCGGCCGATGCGGTGCCGAAGCCAGATCTCCCCGGCGATCCACCCGACGACGAAGGTCAGCGAGTTCACGAAGGTGATGCCGAAGACCACGTTCTCCGGTTCGAGCACCAGCGGGCACAGGTAGATGAGTGGCACCTTGGCCAGCGTCATCACGCCCATCAGCAGGGTGGGCGTCCGCGAGTCCTTCATCGCGTAGAACGCCCTGAGCTGGAGCATGGTGACGGCGTAGGGGAGGACGCCGAAGGCCGACACGGCCAACGCGATCCCCAGCCGGTTGCCGCCCTCCACGCCGCTGGCACCGTAGGAGAACAGCACCACGCCGATCTGCGCGCCGAGCACCGTCATCAACGCGCTCAGCGGCAGCAGGGCCGTCGTGCACAGCCGGCTGCCCAGGGAGAGGTCGTCCTTGAGCTTCTCGTAGTCGTGGCTGGCCGCGGCGGAGCTCATGCGGGGCAGGATCGCGGTCATGATCGAGAAACCGATCACCCCGTACGGGAGCTGGAGCAGCAGCCAGGCGTTGCTGTAGATCGCGAGGCCGCCGTAGGCGGTGGCGACCCGGCTGAGCGCGATGAGCCCGACCTGGGAGACGGCGACGTAGCCGAGCACCCACGCGGCGAGCCCGCCGAACTCCGCGAGACGGGAGTCGAAACCCCACCGCCAGCGCAGCGACACCTTGGCGCGCCGGAGGGCGGGCAGCAGCACGGCGGCCTGCACGACCACACCAGCGGTGACCCCGAGACCGAGGACCAGCAGGTGCGTGTCCGTCATGCGCACCGGGTTGACCGTCAGCTCACCGGGCAGCAGCGCGTAGGCGCCGAGGGTGCCCAGGATGACGACGTTGTTCAGGACCGGGGCCCAGGCCGGCGGGCCGAAGACCTGCTTGGCCTGCAGGATCGCCATGAACAGCGCGGACATGCCGTAGAAGAGGATCTGCGGCAGCAACAGGTAGGCGAAGGCGGTGGCCAGCGCGGGGTTGGCCTCGGTGTCCCCGTCGCTGACGTACATCGCGGTCAGCAGCGGTGCTGCCACCACCGACAGGATCATGCCGACGCCGAGGATCACCGTCGCCAGCGTGAGGAGCCGTTCGGTGAACGCCTGCCCACCGTCGGCGTCCTCCTTCTGCGCGCGGACGAGCACCGGGACGACGACGCTGGCGAGGACACCGCCGAGCAGGAGTTCGGTGATGATGTTCGGCAGGTTGTTGGCGGCCGTGAAGGAGTCGTTGATCGCGCCCCAACCCACGATCCAGACGAGGACGGCCTTCCAGAGGAAGCCCGTGATCCGGCTGATCAGCGTCGCGATCGCCATCGAGCCGGCCGCCCTGAGCAGGGACTTCTTCCGCCCCCCACCCGCACCGGACTCGGCGGTCGCCGCGGCGGTGGCCGTGGCCATGACCGTCGTCTCCGCGTCCGGGTTCGACTCGGCCTCGGGTGAGGAACCCACCGTGGCGAACTGGACCGTCTCCGCCTCCGAGGGGTCGGTTCCGGCCCGGATCGGCCGACCGATCCGGATGGTTTCCTCGTTGGGGTTGCTCACCTGGCCTCCTCACCCCGCTGCGATATCTGACCGCACCCCGCACGTGTTACCAGCTGCCAGCAGCCGAGGCTGCCATCAGCGCGGACGGCGTGGAGAGGGCCGCGCCGGCGGCGCGGCTCTTCGGACTGTGTCACCTGTCACTTTCCGTCGCTGTCGTGCCGGGTCCGCCGGCCGGTGGCCGACCCGTCGTGGAGGGCCCGCTCCGGTCGTCGTCCGGACCGGGTGGGTCGTCCTGGTCCGGCGCACCGGGGCGGGGTCCTGCACGGTCCCCGGCGTCGGGGGTTGGCGAGGGGCGCTCCCCGCCAGCCTCCCCCGGCGGTGGCGTGCCGCCCGCACCCCGGAACCTGCGGACGAGCCGACGTGCGGACAACAGCACCAGTGCCGCTCCGGCCACCACGGTGATGATCACCGTAATCGTCCCGTACGCGGTCGAACTGACCAACAACCGCACCGGCGGTCCGAGTTCCGTCCCCCCCGGCGTGGTCAGGACGGCCGACACCGTGAACTGCCCCGACCTGCTGACCTCGGCGGGGATCAGGCGCTGCCGGGTGCTGTTGGCCGGGACGTCGAACTCCTGGGCGTGGGGGATGTCCAGCCCCGGCGAGTCGCGCAGCAGGACCTGGACCCGGACGCCCACCGGGAGGCGGTTGCTGACGGCCAGGGGGAGCGGTGAGTCGGAGGCCGCGAGGGACAGCGGAGTGGCGGGGCGGTTGACCTGCACCCGGGCCAGGAGTCGGTCCAGGCTGAGGTTGGCCGCCGACAGGCGGTGGTTGGCGGCCGTGGGGTTGCCCCGCCAACTGCTCGACGTCGCGCCGAGGTAGGCCAGCCGAACCGGGTCGGTCAGGTCCTCCGGCTGGACCCGGCTGTTCGGGTCGACGGAGTTGTCGGGCGTGAGCGCGGACCCGAAGTCGGTGACCCGCTGGGTCCCTCGCCGGACGGACCCTCCGACCTGGGCCGGGATCTCGCGGGAACCCACGTCGGCGGGGTAGGTCAGCGCGGTGGCCCGTTCGGGGAGGGGGGAGTCGGTCTGGTCGACCAGCCATCCCGGGGTGGCCAGGTTCAGCTGGAAGAGGCGTTCGAGCCCCCCGAGGAACGCGGCGTGGTCGGCGGGGCGCTGTTCCCAGAGTCGGGGCGGCGCTACCACCAGGCGGGACGCCTCGGTGACGTTGGCGTCCGCCGTGGTCCGGAACAGCAGCACGCCGAGCGAGTCGGTGACCGCGTCCCGGGCCGGCGTCGCGGGTTCGAGCGCGGCGGCCGCCGCCCCGCCGCCGCCCAGCTGGGGGCCAGGTGTGGCGGCGGTGTCGCGCAACGCGCGGCTGACCAGCGGGTCGATCGGGAGCGCCGTGGGTTCGACGGTCGCCCCGGACACGCGGGTGGGCAGCAGACCCGGGGTGGCCTCCTCCATGCCGGAGGGGGACAGCAGCAGGGTGCTGGTGCCGGACTCGGCCAGCGCGGACAACGTCGCGTCGTCCAGGACGCCCTCGGCGGGCCACACCACCGACGACAGCGGTTTCGAACCGCCCAACACCCGTTCCACGATCTCGGCGCCCCGGGTGAACGCCAGGTCGCGGAGGTCGTCCATGCCTGACCTCGTCAGGGCCACCAGGTCGGCGTCCGCGTAGGGCAGCGCGATCACACAGCGTCCGCTGACCACGTCCCGCAGCTTGTTCAGCCAGACATCGGCGGTGCTGCCACCGGCGCCCTCGACGGGTCCCTCCCCGCTGGAGGACCGCACCAGGTACCCGGCTGACATCGCCTCGACGGCCTCCAGCAGCGCCGGGTCGATCGCGAAGCAGAGCGACCTGCTCAGGTTGGAGCCGGGAGCGACACCGTCCTCGATCGCCTGGAGGAGCCCGAACAGCCGCCCCCCCGGTCCGACCGACCTGGCGAGTTCGTCGTCTGCGAGGATCGCCCGCCCCCGGGTGTCCCGGCCGACCATCTTGGGAGTGGAGACCAGCGGCCACAGCACGGTGGTCGACGGGGAGACCGAGGAGGAGGCGGTGGCGCCGCCAGGCGCGCCCACCACGGGCAGCAGCATGGACGTCGCCGCCAGCCGGGCGTCGCCGCCGTAGTCGGGCTGGCCGTTCGCGTTGACCAGCAGCGGGTAGCTACCGGGCTGGCTGATCCCGAGTGTGCCGTCACCCCCGGCCAGCGGTGCCCGCACGCTGAAGTCGGCGCTGTCGCCGGGGGCCAGGGACTCGACCACCGGGACGAACGGGGAGGCCGCGGTGTCCGTCGGCGCGGTTCCGTCGAGGGCCGCTCTGGCGGCGTCCGCGCTGGTGACCGGCTCACCGCGTTGGAGCCGCACCACGACGTTGGAGAGGTTGCGGTCGGAGACGTTGTGGATCCGGCCCGTGACGACGAGCTCCGGGGGCCCGTCGGGAGTCACCACCCGAGGGGTCGTCTCCGAGACGGACAGCTCGGCCAGGGCTGCCGCCGGGGTCGTCTGGCGGGGATGGCCCCCGGTGGCCGCCGGCCGGTTCTCCACCGCCCCCGCCGCACCGGCGGCACCGACGGCGATCAGACCGACCAACCCGAGGGCCGCCACACATCGCAGTAGGGACGCGCGCACGTCCGCCCGGTGGGCCCTCCGGCCCCGTTCTCGTTTCACGCCAGCTCCGTGCCTGCCTGCTCGTTGGGGTCCGGGGAACGGCTCGTCGAGGGGGACCTCGTGAGGACCTCCTCCGTCCGCCGCACCAGCCGACGCTCGTCCGCGTAGGCCAGCCGCCCGTCGAGGTCCTCGAGCGGCACCCAGGCCACCTCCGTGACCTCGACGTCAGCGTCGGACAGCTCGCCACCCACCGCGCGGAGCAGGTAGTGGTGCACCGTCTTGTGCACGCGCCTGTCCCCCGCGATGAACCAGTAGTCGATGGTGCCGAGCGGGGCCACCACCACGCCCTCGATCCCGGTCTCCTCCCGGACCTCGCGTTCGGCTGCCTGCTCGGCTGTCTCTCCATCTTCCAGGTGACCCTTGGGGAGCGACCAGAGCAGTCTGCCCCGGCGGTCGAGCCGCCCAATGATCGCAGCGTGCGTCCCGGCCGCGTCGAGCACCAGTCCTCCGGCCGATGTCTCCCGCACGGTCCGCAGCCGGCGGCGCCGGCGGCTCCTGCCGGTCGGCTTCCGGGAGCCGGAACGACCGGATGACGAGGGCATACCCGGATGGTAGTGCGGAAACGGGGGTACCGGCCGGTCGTGCTGGGCCCTCGGCGGTCCGCGTGGCCCCGGCTGGTGGTGCGGCGGAGACCGTCGTCGTCGACCGGAGGGGGCAGATACCCTGGCTTGCCGTGTCTCCGGAACAGAAGCCGATTGCCAGCAGGTCCGCCGCGGAGCTGCGGACCCAGCGCAACGCCGTGGTCGAACTGCTCAGGGTGGCGCCGGTCGCCGACGAGGTGGCCAGGAGGTTCGAGGACGCCGGCCACGAGCTCTACCTCGTCGGGGGAAGCGTCCGCGACGCACTGCTCGGTCGGCTCGGGACGGATCTCGACTTCACCACGGACGCGAGGCCGGAGCAGGTCGTGGAGCTGCTCACCGGCTGGGCCGACGCGATCTGGGACACCGGCATCGAGTTCGGCACCGTCGGCGCGACCAGGCGGGGCAGCACCCTGGAGATCACGACCTTCCGGGCCGACAGCTACGACAGGGTCACCCGGAACCCGGAGGTGGTCTTCGGCGACCACATCGACGACGACCTGCTGCGGCGGGACTTCACGGTCAACGCGATGGCCGTCCGCCTGCCGGAGC
Organism: Actinoalloteichus caeruleus DSM 43889; assembly: GCF_000429185.2. Taxonomy (GTDB): domain Bacteria; phylum Actinomycetota; class Actinomycetes; order Mycobacteriales; family Pseudonocardiaceae; genus Actinoalloteichus_B; species Actinoalloteichus_B caeruleus. Next base: position 4,133,047 of record NZ_AUBJ02000001.1, read on the forward strand.
GCAGGTTCGTCGACCCGCACGACGGGATGACCGCGTTGCTCGAGCGGCGGCTCGACACCCCCGCCACCCCGGAGGAGTCGTTCGCCGACGACCCGCTGCGGATGCTGCGGGCCGCGCGGTTCGTGGCCCAGCTCGGCTTCCGCCCGGCGCAGCGCGTGGTCGCGGCCATGCGGGAGATGGCGGACCAGCTCGACCGCATCACCGCCGAACGGGTGCAGGCCGAGCTGTCGAAGCTGCTGCGCGGTCCACATGCCCGGCAGGGGGTGGAGCTCATGGTTGACACCGGCCTGGCCGACCGGGTGCTCCCCGAGGTGCCGGCGATGCGCCTGGAAATCGACGAACACCATCAGCACAAGGACGTCTACCAGCACTCGCTGGTTGTGTTGGACCAGGCGATCGAGCTGGAGGCCAACGACCCGGACCAGGACGGGCCCGACCTGGTGCTGCGGATGGCGGCGCTGCTCCACGACATCGGGAAGCCGGCGACCAGGAAGTTCGAGGCCGGCGGTGGCGTCAGCTTCCACCACCACGAGGTGGTGGGCGCCAAGATGACGCGACGCCGACTGCGTGAGCTGCGCTACTCCAAGGAGTTCGTCACCCAGGTCTCGCAGCTCGTCTACCTGCACCTGCGTTTCCACGGCTACGGCACCGGCCAGTGGACCGACTCCGCCGTCCGCCGTTACGTGACCGACGCCGGGGACCTGCTGCCCCGGCTGCACAAGCTGGTCCGCGCGGACTGCACGACGCGGAACCGGCGCAAGGCCGCCGCGCTCCAACGGTCCTACGACGAACTGGAGGAGCGGATCGTCCGGATAGCCGCGGAGGAGGACCTCCAGCGGGTTCGCCCGGACCTGGACGGGAACGAGATCATGCGGCTGCTCGGGCTACCGCCAGGCCCCCTGGTCGGGCGGGCGTGGAGCCACCTCAAGGAACTCCGACTGGAGCGGGGCCCGCTGAGCAGGGACGAGGCCGAGGCGGAACTGCGGGAGTGGGCGCGTTCCGAGGGCCTCGAGCCGCCGCCGGCCCCCTGAGCCCACCCCGGGACCCGGTGCCCCTCGGCGGCCCCAGCGGGTCGTACCGCACCCTCACCCGGGTGGTCCTCCCCTCCGTTCGGGCGCCCTCCCCGCGCGACCACCCGGCGGGGGCCGGCGCGGGCCGCAGCCCCGGCACATGATGGGACCACGGAACCCGAGTGTGGCAGGGGACGTCGAAGTGCCCGAGCGGTGACCGAAGGGACCGGGGGTGCTGGAATGTCGGACCGGCAGCGGACGGCGGTACCTGAGGCGTCGATCCAGTACTCGTTCGGAACCGGGCAGGGCGCGCCGACGGTGTGGACCAGTCCGGCGTCGGTGGACGTGACCGGGGCGGGAGTCGCGGACGCGGTGCCGCTCGACTTCACCGGCGACGGCCGCCGGGTCGACCTGCTGTGGGACTCGGACGGGGACGGGATCGCCGACACGGTCCTGCTCGACCTCGACGGCGATGGGGTCGTGGACGCCGCGTTCACCGACCCGACCGGGTTGGGGACCTGGAACGCCCGCGCGGAACTCCCGCCCTGGGGAGAGGGCTCCGTGGTGCCGCACCCCGACCGGGTGCCCGACCAGCGGTCCGGTGAACAGGAGCCCGGGTTCCCCCCGGCGGTTCCGACCCTCCCCGGTGAGGACCCGGCCGGAGACGAGGCGACCGGTGGAGCGGAGGACCGGGTCGGCGGGGCCGAGCCGGGGGAACCGACGCCCCGCCAGGGGAGGGCACCGAGCGGGTACCGGCGCCTCCCGCCGACGAGACCCGCGAGACCGAGGAGACCGGCGAGACCGGCGAGACCGGCGAGACCGGCGAGACCGGCGAGACCGGCGAGACCGAGGAGCGTCCGCCACGCGAGGAGGGGCCCGGTGTCGAGGAGGCCCCGGTTCCCGACTCCGAGTGGGCCGACGACGTCCGGGACGGTGCCGGCGACGTCGGGGAGGGCACCAGGCCCGACGATCCGTGGCTGGACGACATCTTCGGCGCCGTCGCGCCGGACGGTGGCGGGGCGGGCACCCCACTGCGGTGGGTTGACTCGGCGGGGCGGGAACAGGTGGCCGTGGCCCGGGTCGACGTCGACCAGGACGGGGTGCCCGACGCGGCCTGGGTGGACTACGACGGGGACGGCCGGGCGAACGAGGCCGTGGTGGACGTGGACGGCGACGGCCGGGCTGACGAGGTGTACGTCGACAGCGACGGGGACGGCGTCCTGGACACCGTGTACCTGGACACCGACGGGGACGGCGTGATGGACGTCAGGCTGGTGGACACCGACGGGGACGGGGAGATGGACCGGGTGATCGGACGCGGCGAGGAGGGGTTCGACCTCTGAGACCGGCGGCCTGACGTGGGCACGGGGCCGCGTAGGGCGCGCGCACGGGCGCTGGTGCGGGGCGGGGGCTCGGGTCAGCTCGTGGGGCGCGGGGCGGAGGACTCCGGCCCCGGTCGCCGTCCCGTTCGTCGGGCGCGGGGTCGCCCGCCTCGACCGCTCCGCCGGCCGAACCGCCCCCTCCCGGGCCGTCCTCCGGTGCCCGACGACTGGCCATCCCGTGTCCCACCAGCCCCAGCAGGTACAGCCCCGCGGCGGCGAAGAGCAGGGCGGGCGAGCGCCCGTCCAGCGGGGCGACCGTGGCGGCCGCGGCGATCGCGGCCACGTACATGACGTTGAACAGGGTGTCATACAACGCGAAGACCCGACCCCGGTGCTCGTCGACGATGTCCCGCTGGACGGCCGCGTCGGCGCACAGCTTGACGACCTGGCCAGCGAGCCCCACCAGGAACGACGCGAGCAGCAGGGTCGGGAGCGTCGTCACGATGCCCAGCAGCAGCATGGTCGCCGCTCCACCGAGCAGGGCGCCGCGCACGGCTCCTCGCGCACCGTGCCTCGCGACGAGCCGGGGGGTGAGCAGCGCCCCCACGACGATCCCGGCGGCGGCGGCCCCCACGACCTGGCCGACGCCCAGCAGTCCCGCCCGGAACGGCCCGAGGTCGGTGAAACCGTGCCGCATGAGCAACAGCCCGGTGAGGGTTACCACGCCGAACGCGGCCCGATGGCTGATCAACGCCAGGAACCCCGCCGTGACGGAGGGCACCGACAACGCGGTCCGCCCTCCGTCGCGCAGGCCGCCCGCCACCGCGGCGAGCGTCGCCAACAGGCCTGGCCTGGCGGCGGCCCCGGCGGGGGGCGGGTCGACGCGGCCGTCGGCGGCGGAGGTCCCGGTCGGTTCGTGGCCGGGGCCCAGAGCCCCGCGGCTGAAACCGACCAGCACGAGGGCCGCGACCAGCGAGCCGGCGGCGGCGATCACGGTGACCAGCGCGGACCCGGCGTCGCCCGCGCCCAGCACCTCCCGAAGGACGATGGCGGAACCGGCGCCGATGGCGGTGACGGCCGCGCCGAGCGTGGTCGCCGCCGCGTTCGCCGGGACCAGTTCCCCCGGCGCCACCACGTGCGGCAGGGACGCCGACAGGCCCGCCCCGACGAACCGGCTGACCCCCATCACGAGGAGGGCACCCGCGTACAGCGGCGCCCCGGCGACGCCCGCCGCGACCGCGGCCGATGTCAGCACGATCAGTGCCCCGCGCACCAGGTTGGCCGTCAGCAACACCCGTCGGCGGTCCCACCGGTCCAGCAGCGCTCCGGCGAACGGGCCGACCACCGAGTAGGGCAGGAGCAGGACCGCGAGGCCCGCCGCCACCACGGCCGGGTCGGCCTCCCGCTCCGGGTTGAACAGGACGGCGCTCCCGAGACCGGCCTGGAAGATCCCGTCGCCCCACTGCGCGGTGAAGCGGCTGATCAACAGCCTGCGGAACCCGGCCCGGGTGCGGACCAACATCATGAGCAGCCGGGTGCCGCCGGGCGGCCGGGGCTCGACACCACCGGTGGTGCTCGGTGGGGTGGGGTCGCTCTGGTCGGCACCGGCGTTCACGGTTGCCGAGCCTAGTCACGACCTCGGTCCCGCGTGGGTCGCGACGCCCGACACCGACGAGTGGGTCCGCCGGGGAAGCGGGCGGGTGGTACCGGCTGTTCGGGACGACGGCCAGGTGAAATTATGGTGGAGTGCGACCTGACGTCGAGGTTGAACCCGGCACGCTGCTGGTGGCTTCGCCCGGTCTCTCCGACCCGAACTTCCGCCGAACCGTGGTCTACGTCATCGAACACCGCGGCGAGGGAACGCTGGGCGTCGTGCTGAACCGTCCGAGCGAGACCGCGCTTCGGGACGTGCTGCCGAGTTGGGGGCCGTACGCCACCCGGCCGAGAGCGGTCTTCCTCGGGGGGCCGGTGGAGCAGAAGGTGGCGCTGTGCCTGGCGGCGCTGCGAACCGGCGTCCGGGTGTCCGAGGTCCCCGGCACGATCTCGGTGCGCAGCCCGGTGACACTGGTCGACCTCGACCACGACCCTGACACGTTCGCGGGAGTGATCCGGGGGCTCCGCGTCTTCGCCGGGTACGCCGGCTGGGAGAGCGACCAGCTGGCCGGTGAGATCGAGCGCGGTGACTGGATCGTGGTCCCCGCGCTCCCGGACGACATCCTGGCCCCACCCAACGACGACCTGTGGGGACGGGTGCTCCGGCGGCAACCGATGCCGCTGGCGCTGTTGGCCACCCACCCCTCGGACCCCCGCCGCAACTGAACGGGCCGCGCACCCGACGTCCTGGCTCGGACTGGGGAAGCACCGCGTCGGCGGGGGACGGTCGGCGGCGTCCAGCCTCAGCCCGCGGCGCCCGGGGTGGCCCTGCCACCGAGCGCGCTGGCCACGCCGCACGCGCTGTCGCCGCAGCACTGACCGGAACAGCCCAGTCGCCGACCCTGCGGCTTGGGCGCGGGAACCCGGGACGCCGCCTGGTGGCCGAGCAGGCAGCCGGCGGCGGTCAACGCCAGCCCGCCCAGCCCGCCGACCACGCCGAGGGTGACCACGGTCGCGGTGCCGGTGGCGAAGGGCACCAGGGCGCCGAGCACGGTCAACACCGCTCCGGCGACCAGCAGGGGGAGACCGGCGGCCTTGTTGCCGACCCGGAAGGCCTCGTCGCTGCGCATCGTCGCGGGTGTCTGCACACCCGCCCACGAGTTCTTCGGCAGGGCTTCCCGGAGGCCGCGCAGACCCACGAAGCCGACGGCGACGCCGGCGGCCACCATGACCAGCATCAGGAGGATGCGAGGAACGGTGATCCCCCCCGCCTCCGCCTGTGCGGCGAGAACCTGTCCTGACTCCAGCACGGTCGTCACCTGGTTGAGGGTAAGCGGCGCAGGTCAGCCACCTCCCGCTACCCCGGGGTCCGGTGTTCCAGGCCACCACGCCGGACCCGTCCGAACGGCGCCGGTGCTGGCGAGGGCCGGGTGGCGGTGGGCGATCCGCTATCCTGACGACGTGAGCATGGGTCGCCTGCTCCTTACACAGCCGCGCTGAGCGTCGCGAACGCGCCAGCGCGGCCACCCCTCATGCCCTCCCGGGATGGGGGGTTTCGTGTTTTCGGGGGATGGCGCGGCCCTGGCAGGTGCCGCGGCCGGCGATCGAACGGGTGACCGGAGGGAAGGAAGAGCGATGAGTGAGGCGACTTCGGAGACCGCCGCGCGCGGGGCCGGCGGGGACGGTGACGCGCCGCCGTTCCGCTACACCCCTCGGCTGGCCGCCGAGCTGGAAGCCAGCTGGCGGGAGCACTGGGCGGCCAACGGCACGTTCCACGCGCCGAACCCGGAGGGTGACCTCGCCCCCTCGGACGGGGAGGGAGCGGTCCCGGTGGACAAGCTCTTCGTCCAGGACATGTTCCCCTACCCCTCCGGGGCCGGCCTGCACACCGGCCACCCGCTCGGGTTCATCGGCACCGACGTCTACGCCCGCTACCACCGCATGTTGGGGCGCAACGTCCTGCACACCATGGGGTTCGACGCGTTCGGCCTGCCCGCCGAGCAGTACGCGGTGCAGACGGGGCAGCACCCGAGGATCACCACCGAGCGGAACATCGAGCGGTACCTGGCCCAGATCCAGCGCCTCGGCCTGGGCCACGACGAACGCCGCCGCATCGCCACCACGGACGTCGGCTACTACCGGTGGACCCAGTGGATCTTCCTGCGGATCTTCAACTCCTGGTACGACCCGGACGGCAACGACGGTCAGGGACGGGCGCGGCACATCGACGAGCTGGTCGCCGAGTTCGAGTCGGGTGCGCGGGAGACCCCGGACGGCCGCGCCTGGGCGGAGCTGTCGGCTGGTGAGCGTCGCCGCGTCCTGAACCAGTACCGCCTGGCCTACGTCTCGGACGCGCCGGTCAACTGGTGCCCCGGGCTGGGCACGGTGCTGGCCAACGAGGAGGTGACGGCGGAGGGCCGCAGTGAGCGCGGCAACTTCCCGGTGTTCCGCCGCAACCTGCGGCAGTGGATGATGCGGATCACCGCCTACGCCGACCGGCTGGTCGACGACCTGGACCGGCTGGACTGGCCGGACAAGGTCAAGGCGATGCAGCGGAACTGGATCGGCCGTTCCCAAGGGGCCAGGGTCTCCTTCTCCGTCGACGGGGTCGGTGAGCGCATCGAGGTGTTCACGACGCGGCCGGACACGCTGTTCGGCGCGACCTACCTGGTGTTGGCTCCCGAGAACCCGCTGGTGGACGCCCTGATCGGGGCGGGGTGGCCGGCGGGGACCCCGGAGTCCTGGACGGGGGGCGCGGCCGACCCGGCCGAGGCGGTGGCGGCCTACCGGCTCACGGCCTCCCGCAAGTCGGAGCTGGAACGGCAGGAGAACCGGCGGAAGACGGGCGTGTTCACCGGCGCGTACGCCGTGAACCCGGTGACCGGCGGCCGCCTCCCGATCTTCGTCGCCGACTACGTGCTGATGGGTTACGGCACCGGCGCGATCATGGCCGTCCCCGGGCAGGACCAGCGGGACTGGGACTTCGCCTCGGCGTTCGACCTGCCGGTGGTGCGGACGGTCCAACCGCCGGAGGGCTTCGACGGTGAGGCCTACACGGGTGAGGGGCCGGCGATCAACAGCTCCCACCCGTCCTCGGTGGACCTGGACGGCCTGGAGGTCGCCGAGGCGAAGGAGCGCGTCATCTCCTGGCTCGTCGAGCGGGGGCACGGCGAGCGGACCGTGCAGTACAAGCTGCGGGACTGGCTGTTCTCCCGCCAGCGGTACTGGGGTGAGCCGTTCCCGATCGTCTACGACGAGGACGGTGAGCCGATCGCCCTGCCGGAGAGCGAACTGCCCGTCGAGCTGCCCGACGTCGACGACTACTCCCCGAAGACCTTCGACCCGGAGGACGCGGAGAGCGACCCGTTCGCCCCGCTCGGGCGTGCCGAGGAGTGGGCGGAGGTGGAGCTGGACCTCGGGGACGGGCCGAGGAAGTACCGGCGGGACACCAACACGATGCCGAACTGGGCCGGTTCCTGCTGGTACCAGCTGCGCTACATCGACCCGAACAACCAGGAGACCTTCTGCTCGCCGGTGAACGAGCGGTACTGGACCGGTCCGCGTCCCGGGGAGCACGGGGACCGGGACACCGGCGGGGTGGACCTGTACATCGGCGGGGTGGAGCACGCCGTGCTGCACCTGCTGTACAGCCGGTTCTGGCAGAAGGTGCTGTACGACCTGGGTGAGGTGTCCTCGGAGGAGCCCTACCGGCGGTTGTTCAACCAGGGCTACATCCAGGCCTACGCCTACACCGACTCGCGCGGCGTGTACGTGCCAGCCGAGGAGGTGGAGGAGCGGGACGGCCGCTACTTCTGGAAGGACCAGGAGGTCACCCAGGAGTACGGGAAGATGGGCAAGAGCCTGAAGAACTCCGTCTCCCCCGACGAGATCTGCGACGCCTACAGCGCGGACACGCTGCGGCTGTACGAGATGTCGATGGGGCCGATGGACATCTCCCGCCCCTGGGCGACCAAGGACGTCGTCGGTGCCTACCGCTTCCTCCAGCGGGTGTGGCGCAACGTCGTCGACGAGACCACGGGCGCGCCGAGGGTCACCGAGGACGCGCCGGACGACGAGACCACGCGGCTGTTGCACCGGACGGTGGCCGGGGTCCGCGAGGACTACGTGGGGCTGCGCTACAACACGGCGGCGGCGAAGCTGATCGAGTTGAACAACCACCTCACGAAGAGGTACGGCGATTCGACCGGCACGCCGCGTCAGGTGGTGGAGGCCCTGGTGCTGATGTTGGCCCCGCTCTGTCCGCATGTGGCGGAGGAGTTGTGGTCGCGGCTGGGGCATGCCGAGTCCCTGGCCCACGGCCCGTTCCCGGTCGCCGATGAGCGGTTCCTGGTCGACGAGACCGTGGAGTACCCCATCCAGGTCAACGGCAAGGTGCGGGCCAGGGTGACGGTGCCGACGGACGCCGACCAGGAGGCGGTGCGGGCGGCGGCCTTGGCCGAGGAGCGCATCCAGGCGGTGGTCGCGGGGCGTGACCCGCGCAAGGTCATCGTCGTGCCGGGGCGCCTGGTGAACATCGTCGTCTGAGCCGACGGGCGGGCCGGTCGTTCGAGGTGGGCGACCGGCCCGCGCGCGCCGGGGCGGCGTGGTGGTCCGGTCGCTCCGCCGGTGGTTGGCGAGGCGGTCCGGTCGCCGCCTGGGCGGCCGGGCGCGACCTCGTCAGCTCGACCGACGGGTCGTCGGGGCGGAAGCGACGGGGTGGTGCGCGGACGGCACCGGCCGGGTGGGTCATCCGAGGGGGTTCGGGTGCTGCTCCGGGTCGTCTAGCGCGCCCGTGCCTGGCAGGCCCCGCCGCTGCTCGCCTCGGCGACGAGTTCGGCCAGCAGCGACTCGAACAGCAGCTCCGCGTTGGAGACGGTGAAGGGGAACCGCTGGAAGACCTCCAGCGCGACGTGACCGTAGAGCCGGCTCCACCAGCGCAGGATCAGGTACACGGCGCTGAGGGTGAGTTGCTCCTCGGTGGTCTCCACGCCCAGCTCGCCCAGTGAGGCCACCATCTCCCGCCGGTAGGCGACCAACTCGTCCCGCATCGGCTCCGGGAACGCCTCGTCGTCCGCGTGGGTCAGCTCCTCGTCCTCGAAGTCGGGCAGCCCGGCGATCACCCGCAGGAAGATCGAACCGAACTGGTCGCGGGAGGTCGGGCCGTCGGTGGGAGCGTCGGTGACGGCCTGCTGCGAGGCGAAGACGAGTTCGAACTCGGTGGGGTGCGCCAGCGCCCAGCCCCGGAAGGTCCGGCAGACGGTGAGCACGGCTCCCATCTCCTCGCCGGTGTCCGCGGCGCGCGCGCGTGCGGTGATGACCTCCGCCAGGTCGGAGCAGATCTCCTCCACCAGTCGGTGCAGCAGTTCCTCCCGGGACGGGAAGTACCGGTAGAGGGCCGGCGCGGTCATGCCGAGGTTGCGGGCTATGGCGCGCAGCGTGACGGCTTCTCGACCTTCCCGCACAAGTAGTTCCCTCGCCTGGGTGAGGATTTCCCGCTCGGTCGCGGAACGTGCGCGCCCTCGACGTGTGACCCCCGACATACCTCACCCTTCTGGGTTGTAAACACCGTTTACTCAGCCGTACCGTTGCTCGAATGGGTGAACGGCGTTAACTGAGTTTACACCGTTCACACCAGTGGATGTCGGCGCGCCGACCGTGCAAGGACTGGTGGAGGAGAACACGTGTTCGCGAGGTGGGGGGTCACGGCGTTCCGTGGCCGGTGGGCGATCCTGATCACCGTTCTGGTGATCACGGTCGCCGGAGGAGTCTGGGGAACCGGGGTCTTCGGGAAGCTGGGGCAGGGCGGTTACGAGGACCCGAACAGCGAGGCGGTGCTGGCCAGCGACCTCGCCGAGGAGGCCCTGAACGGGCAGGCCGGCGACGTCATCGTCGTGTACACCGCCCCCGCCGGGTCGGACGTCGACGACCCCGAGTTCGGGGCCCGGATCACCGACGCCCTGGATGAGCTGCCCCCCGACGCCGTCACCAGCGTCACCAGCTACTGGCAGACCATGGCCCCGCAGCTGCGCGGCGAGGACGGGCGACGCGCCCTGGCGATCGTCGGCCTGGCCGGCGAGGACGCCAACGCCAAGATGGGCTCCTACGACGAGATCAGGGACCTCCTCGACGTCGAGGGAGTGCGCGGCGACATCGCGGGCGGCATCCCGATGGAGCACTCCATCGAGGAACGAGCCCAACAGGACCTCATCCGCGCCGAGATCGTCTCCCTGCCCATCGTGCTGATCCTGCTGCTGGTGGTCTTCGGTGGCGTGGTGGCCGCCGCGCTGCCCGTGCTCGTCGGCGGCCTCGCCGTGTTCGGGTCACTCGGCCTCCTCCACCTGATCTCGCTGTTCACCAACGTCAACGTCTTCGCGGTCAACGTCGCCAGCCTGCTCGGCCTGGGGCTGGCGATCGACTACGGGCTCTTCGTCGTCGGCAGGTTCCGGGAGGAGATCGCCGCCGGGCGCTCCACGGCCGACGCGGTGCGCCGCACCATCGGCACCGCCGGCCGGACGGTCGCGTTCTCCGCCACCCTGCTGGTCATCGCGTTGGCCGGCCTGATGCTCTTCCCGCAGGAGTTCCTCAAGTCCCTCGCCTACGGCGGGATGAGCGCCGTCGGCTTCGCCGCCGTCGTGTCCCTGACCCTGCTGCCGGCCATGCTCGCCCTGCTCGGGCCGAAGGTCGACGCACTCCCCATGCCCTGGCGCAAGCGCGCCGAACGCCGGCCCAAGCGCCCGGAGCGCGACGGTTGGGGACGGCTCGCCGACCGCGTGATGCGCCGCCCCACCCTCATCGCGGTGCCGATCGTCGCGGGTCTCGTCCTGCTGGGTGCCCCGTTCCTGTCCACCCAGTTCGGTCAGCCGGACGAGCGGATCCTGCCCGAGGGCGACGCCGCCAGGGTGGCCGTCGAGACGCTCAAGGAGGACTTCCCCTTCACCTCCGGTGACGGCATCGAGATCGTCATCCAGGGTGAGGGGGACACCCCGCCGGACGAGGCCGCGATCGGCCAGTTCGTCGCCCAGGTCGACGAGGTCGGCGGTATCGAGGGCGTACAGCCCTCCGGAGCGGCCCGCGGCGTCGTCGTCCTCACCGCCCAGCCCGTCGGCGACACCTTCGGCGACGAGGCCAACCAGGCCGTGCGCGACATCCGCGCCCTCGAACCGCCGGCCGGCTCCACCCTCCTGGTCGGTGGCATGACCGCCCTGAACCTCGACAGCCTCGACGCCGTCGGTCAACAACTGCCCCTGATGGCGCTGCTCATCGTGGGCGCCACGGTCGTGCTGATGTTCCTGGCCTTCGGCTCGGTGCTGCTGCCGATCAAGGCGGTGCTGCTCAGCGTCCTCAGCCTTTCGGCCACCTTCGGCGTGCTCACCTGGGTGTTCGTCGACGGCCACGGTGCCGGCCTGCTCGGCGTGACGCCGATGCCGATGGAGGCGGGCATCATCGTGCTGATGGCCGCCGTCGTCTTCGGGCTGTCGACGGACTACGAGGTCTTCCTGCTCAGCAGGATGGTCGAGGCCCGCTCCTACGGGGCGACCACCGAGGAGGCGGTGCGGACCGGACTGGCCCGCACCGGACGCGTCATCACGGCGGCGGCGCTGCTGCTGATCGTCGTCACGGGCGCCTTCGCCTTCTCCGGACTCCAGATGATGCGCTTCATCGGCGTCGGGATGATCCTGGCGCTGGCCCTCGACGCGACCATCGTGCGGATGCTGCTCGTCCCAGCCCTGATGAAGCTGCTGGGCAACGCGGGGTGGTGGGCGCCGGGACCGCTGCGCCGCCTCCAGCAGCGCGTCGGGATCCACGAGGGCGGCGACGAGCCGGAGCCCTCGCGTGGCGGAGCGGCCGAGCGGCGCGCCGACGGCGGCGGTGCCGCCTAGCTCCCGGCCGCCCGCGAGCCACGGAGACGGGCCGGCCCGGCCACCCCCAGCGGCCGGGCCGGCCCGTCTCCGTCTATTGACGTGCCGGAGCGGCCGTCGGCTCCCGGGAACCCGTGGGAAATCCGCACCGGGTCACGGACCACGGGCCGCTCCCCCTTCCGACGTCGTCGGGTGGACGTCCGGACCCGGGCCCCGGGATCACCACCGGCGCGGGTGCCCCGGGCCGACCCCGCCAGGAGCGCCGCGTGGGGACCGTTGGGCTCCAGCCCCCGCCGGCCGGCAGCCGGCCTGTGCCACCATCAGGCGGCAGGTGTCCCGACGAGAGGGGTCGAGTTCTCGTGCGACGTACGGCGGTGGCGACCGTGGCGGTGGCCTGGGCGGTCACCGGGTGTTCCCCCGAACCCGTGGAACCGGAACCACTGCCGGGTGAGGGGCTGCGCGTCGGCTTCGTGGCGACCGGCGGGGACACCGCCACCGCGACCGCCCTCGCCGAGGGAGTGCGGACCGCCGCGGCGGACACCGGCGTCGAGGTGGTGACCGCCGACGTGGGAGCCGAACCCGACCCGGGGCGGCAGGCCGAGGGGTTCGCCGACCTGCTGGCGGAGGGCGTGGACGCGGTCCTGCTCGACCCGCTGGACCCGTCGGTCCTCGCCCCCGTGCTCGACCGGGCCGCCGAGGAGGACGTCCCGGTGATCACCCTCAACCGATCGCTGGAGACGACCACCGCCGCCGTGCTCCCCGACGTCGAGCAGGCGGGGCGGGTGGCGGCGCGCGGTGTCCTGGGGACCGGCGTGATCGGCGAGGTCGCCGTGCTCCGCGGCGTGCCGGACACCACGGCCAGCCAGCAGGTCTTCACCGGTTTCGAGGAGACCCTCGCCGAGCGCGACGAGGTCACCCTGATCGCCGAGCGCGCCGCCGGGTACGACCGGGACCGGGCAGCCGAGCGCACCACCGAGCTCCTCGACGCGCATCCCTACCTGGTCGCGATCTTCGCCGAGACCGACGAGATGGCGCTCGGCGCCCTCGACGCGCTCGGGGACCGCGCCGGTCGGGACGTGCTCGTCCTGGGTTTCGGTGGCGGTGACGAGGCCCGGGCCGCCCTCGCCGAGGGGACGCTGACCGCGACGGTGACCGAACAACCAGGGGAACTGGGACGTGCGGGGGTCCGGCACGCCGTCCGCGTCCTCACCGAGGACGAGCCGGCGGAACGGGTCCTGGTGGATCACGTGTTGGTGGACCGGGAGAACGCCGCCGCCGGCTGAGCGCCCCGGGAACCGGCCCTGGCGAGGCGGACGGGGCGTCCGAGGCGGCCATCGGGGAGACCGCGGCGACGCCCTCGGGTGGTCGGTCGGCTGCCCCGGGTGCGGCCGCCCTTCAGCGACGACCGAGGAGCGACCACCTGCGGCCGGGCCGTCCCGCCCGCAGGCTGCTGTGGACCAGTTCGCCCCGCAGCACGATCCGGCGCCCGAAGGCCGAGGCTGGCGCGAGGTCCCGCAGCCGGACGACGCTGTGCTTCGACGTCACCTCGTCCTGCACGGCGATGCCCTCCGGAACGGTCAGGACCAGGTGGCTGTGCCGCATCGCCACGGTGATCAGGACCGTCTCCCCCGCGAACTCGGCCTGCGTGAAGTCGAGGCGGACGACGCCGCCCTGGTTCTCCACGCGGAGCGCCGTCGGTACCCGCCAGTGGCCCTCCCGGACGAGGCTCGAGCCGTGGCTGGAGAGCGTCATCGACTCCGGCTCCTCCGCGCCGGCCCGCAGGGAGAGGCCGGGGAGGTCGACCAGGAGGGAGTTGAGGTCACCCCGCGTGCGCGCCGTCAGCGCGGAGTCGGTGCGGGTGGTGAACTCGTCGAGGTCGATCAGGCCAAGCCCGATCGCTTTCTGCAGCAGACCGACGACGTGCTGCCGTTCCGCGTCGGAGACCCGGAGGTATCTCGGTGCGACTGGATTCGTTGCCGTCACCCTCACCAGGGTAGGACACCGCCGGGGCCGGTGTTCTGGTCTTCCGGCGGAAACATGGGCGCTCGAACCCCGCCGCATCGCTCGTCGTGCCCGCGCTCCCCACCGACCACGAACCCGGGGAGCAGCTGCGCGTCCCGCCGCCAGCCGGCCGCGGTGGTCCACGAGCCCCGGGGACCTCGCCGCCCCGGAGCCCTTCTCCCCGCTCGTTCCCCGAGGCGTGCCCGTCCCGGAGTCGAGCGCGTGCCTAGTCGGGGTCGCGGTCCAGACCGTGCTCGATCGCGTACCTGGTGAGTTCGACGCGGTTGTGCAGCTGGAGCTTCCGCAACGTCGACTGCACGTGGTTCTCCACCGTCCGGTGCGAGATCACCAGCCGCCGGGCGATCTGCCGCGCCGTCAGTCCCTTCGCGACCAACCGGAGCACCTCGGTCTCCCGCTCGGTGAGCTGAGGGGCCTCCTGGCCGCTGTCCCCCGAGGCCGCCATCCGCCGGTACTCCCCCAGTACGAGCCCGGCCAGGCCGGCGGTGAAGACGGCGTCCCCCGCCGCCGTCTGCCGCACCGCCGCGACGAGTTCCTCCACGGAGGCCGACTTCACCAGGTAGCCGGACGCCCCGGCCTTCACCGCCTCCAGCACGTCGCTGTGCTCCCCGCTCGCTGAGAGCACCAGCACCCGGGTCTCCGGCAGCGCGGTCGTGATCTCCCTCGTCGCGTCCACTCCCGAGGAGGAACCCAGGTTCAGGTCCATCAGGACCACCGCCGGCCGGACGGTGCGGGCGATGCGGGCGGCGGCGTCCGCGTCCGACGCGGTCGCCAGGACCTCGAATCCCCGTTCGGTGAGGTCGCGGGCCACTCCGCCGCGCCAGATGGGGTGGTCGTCGACCACCATCACGGAAATCGGTGGGTCGGTCACCTGCTCCTCTCCTTCCCCGCCGGTTGTCGTCTTGGCACCCGCATCTCCCATTCGGTCCCCTCCCCCTCAGCCGTCTCCAGCGCCAGGCTGCCACCAAGCAGCTCCACGCGACGGCGCATGGAATGTGAAACACCCATCCGGCCCTCCACGGCGGCCGCCCCCAGCCGACCAGGTGGAATGCCCGGCCCGTCGTCGCGCACGCTGAGCACCACCTCGTCGCCGAGGTCCTCCAGCAACACCCAGGCACGCGCGGTGGGCCCCGCGTGCCGGTTGACGTTCGCCAGTGCCTCCCTGACCACCGCCAGCAGCTCCGAGGTGTCCGCCGAGGGCAGCACCACGGGCGTGGCCGGCACCGAGACGGCGACCCGGGAGGTGTTCAACAGCCGCAGCTCCCTGCCGAGGTCGGTCTCCCCGTCCACCGAGGACTCGGGAGGAGCCGTGGTCACCAGGGCGCGCAGCGCGATCTCCTGTTCCCCCGCCAGCCGGGCGAGCTCGGCGGCCTCGCCGCCCAGGTCGGCGCCACGGCGCCTGACCCGGGCGAGCACCTGGAGCACGCTGTCGTGCACCATCCGGGCCAGCCGCTCCCGCTCGGCGGTCGCGGCCTCGGTCCGCAGTGCGCGGCGCAACCGCTCGTCCGACGCGCGGGCCGTGCTCGCCGCGTTGCCCAACACGAAGCCCACCCCGACGAGCATGACCGTGTCCCTGGCGATGTCGGTGTCCACATAGCCCCGGATCAGGTAGCTCACCAGCGCGGTCAACGACCCTGCCAGCACACCGCGCAACGGCCCGCCCTGGACCGCGACCGCGACCACGGCGCCGGAGGCCCAGACCGTGGTCACCGAGGGGGTGGGCACGTCGAGTTGGTCCCTGCTCAGCACGAACAGGGACAACAGCACGAGGACGTTCGTCAGCGCCAGGTCCACGTAGGCCGCGGCGCCCCGCCACCGGGGCCCCCGCACGTACGCGTAACCGATGACGCCGGTCCACAGCACCATCACGACCAGGATCGCGGCCCCCAGGCCCTGGTTCGCGTACCCCTCCCGGTGGACGGCGAAGGCGACGACCGCGTAGGCCAGGGTGACGACACGGAGGATCACGGCGGCGATCCACAGCGGTCCGAGCAACCGCGAGTGGCGTTCACCAGTGGAAACAGTCACCGTCGCAACCTATCCGAGTGAAGCGGCTCCTGATCCGGGGCGGTGGCACGATCCCTCTCGCGGAGCAGCCGCGCCCCGCCGAGCGGACCAACGGGCGGGCTGCCCACCCGATGCCACCCACTGGTCACGAACTGATCACGGTGCGCGACGTCGATGCGACGACCGTGCGACGGGTGGCGGTTGGCCTTCTGCCCGCCGCGCGACTGTGCCAGGCTGTTTTTCCAACCGAGCGGTGTCGGACCGCAGGGGACGGAGGCGTCAGCCACCGCGACGGACATCGTCGGGCGCCAGCTGACCGGGCGCCCACGTCGGTCGCCGACGACGAGGGCCGTGCCGTGCGACGCCCGCGACCCTCAGCACGCGGGAGGACTGCTTGCGTCACTGGGAGCTGTGGTCCCTGCGGTGGAGCGCGCTCGCCTACTGGCTGGTGGTCTGGGCGGTGGCGCTGGCCGTCTGCGTCCTCGCCGTCGCCGCGTCCGGACGGCCGGAACCCGAGGAGCTGCACCGCTTCGGTGCCATCGCGTTGACCGCCGCCCTGGTCATCGTCTGCACCCGGCTGGTCGGGCGCATCCGGGGCGAGCGGGAGCGCAGCCCGTGGGCCATCCACTGCTGCTACCTCCTCGCCGGGCTGCTCACGCTACCGCTGAACCTCGTCGTCCTCCTCCTGCTCGGTCCGGCCCTGCACGGAGTCCTCGGCGCGCGTCCAGCCCCGCACCGCTGGGCCTTCACCACCGCCGCCACCGTGGTGGCCACCTTCCTCGCCCGTGCCTTCGTCGGGTGGCACGACGTCACCGCCAGCCCCAACGACATCGTCCTGGCGGGTGTCGTCCTCGTGCTCACCCGGGCGCTGCTGGTGGGTGTGGGGTTCTGGCTGCGGGACCCCTCCGCCGGGGTGGTCCCGGTCGCCGGTGACCCGATCGACATCGTGCTCGGCGTGGTCGCGGTGTGCCTGGGCGGCCTGATGGGACTCGTCGCCATGTCCCACGGGGCGGCCTACGCGCTGCTGGTCGGCCCGCCGATGGCCCTGCTGGACCAGGTCGGTCGACTCCCGCACTGGCGGCGGTCCGCGCAGCACGACGCCAAGACCGGTCTGGCCAACGCCGTGCACTGGGACCGGGTGGCCAGGGACGAACTGGCCCGCGCTCGCCCGAGGAGGACCCCGGTCGCGCTCCTCCTCCTCGACATCGACCACTTCAAGCGGGTCAACGACCAGGTCGGTCACCTCGCCGGTGACGCCGCGCTCGCCGCCGTCGCGCTGCTCCTGCGCAGCAGCGTTCGCCGTGGGGACGCGGTCGGTCGTTTCGGGGGTGAGGAGTTCGTGGTGCTCCTCCAGGACGCCGGCTCCCAGGAGGCCAGGGCGGTGGCGGAGGCGCTGCGGGGCGCTGTCGCCGAACTGCGCGTCCCGGTGCCGTGCGCGGACGGCGAGTGGCGCGACCTGGACGGCATCACCATCAGCATCGGCGTCGCCACCTCGGAACGGTTCGGCTACGACCTGTCCAGCCTGCTGACGGCCGCCGACGCCGCGCTCCTCTCCGCCAAGGGCGCCGGCCGGAACCTGGTGACGATGGCCTGAGCCGGACCCGATCGGGTGGACGGGCGGACCCCCGCTGGTGCGGGGGTGGCATGGGCGGGCCGGCGCGTGGGACGAGGAGGTGACGGTTCACCGCTGCCGGATTCGGCGGGGCGCCGGGGGCCGTCCGACCGCGCACGCTCGAGGCCGGCGCGCGCACCTCCCGGACCGGCCCCGCGACCCGGCCTCGAACGGAGCCCAGCCTCCTCGGCGGGCGGACCACCCCGCGCCGGGATCGCACCCCGCGACGGGATGCCAGCCGACGAGGCGGGTCACGGGTTCCGACGTGGCCGGCGGCACGGCAGGCTGGGCGCCCGGGGTCAGCTGTCCTTGCTCGCCGGGCCGCCGGACGGATCCGAACCGCCCGAGTCCTCCGAGGAGCCGGATCCGCCGGACCCACCAGCAGGACCGGACGACCCGGGACCGGAGGAACTCGGCTTGCCCCGGCGCCGCACGTTGGGCAGGACCGATCGTGCCTTCGCCGGGTTCAGCCGGCTCAGCTTGGGCAGGCTGAGCCGGGGCGCCGGCTCGTCCTCGGCCGGCCGGTTCTCGGCCTGGCGGCGCAGTGACTTGATCCCGGCGTTGAGGACGGCCACCAGCGGGACCGCGAGCAGAGCGCCGGCGATACCCGCCTGCACGACTCCGACGGTGATCGCGAGGACGACGGCGAGCGGGTGGAGTCGGACGGCCCGGCCGAGCAGCAGCGGTTGCAGGACGTGACCCTCCAGCTGCTGGACCAGCAGGACGACGCCCAGGACCAGGAGTGCCGTGACCAGGCCGTTCGCGACCAGGGCGACGAGGACCGCGACCAGACCGGACACCACGGCGCCGACGATGGGCACGAACGCGCCGAGGAAGACCAGCGCCGCGAGCGGGATCGCCAGCGGTACCTCGAGGACGACCAGGCCGATGCCGATGCCGACGGCGTCGACGATGGCCACCAGCGCGGTGGCGCGCACGTAGCCCACCAGCGACTGGAAGCCGTGCACACCCGCCAGCCGGACGCGCTCCCGGGTGGCCCCGGAGAACACCCCGGTCAGGTAGGTCCAGATCCGGGCGCCGTCGTGCAGGAAGAAGATGAGGGTGAAGAGCGCGAGCAGGAGTCCCGTGAGCAGTTCGCCGACGGTGGTGGCCGTGGAGATGGCACCGGAGGTGATCAGGTCCTGGTTGGACTGGAGCATCGTGGTGAGCTGGCCGAGGAAGTCGTCGATCTGGTCCTGCTGGAGTTGGAGCGGGCCCTCGACCAGCCAGGTCCGGATGGTCTCGATGCTGTCGACGACCTTGTCCACCAGGTCGGGGAGACCGGTGCTGAAGGCCGTGATCACGAAGGTGAGCACCCCGGCGAGGACCGCGAGCCCGCTCACCATGACCAGTGCGGTGGATACCCCGCGCGGCACCCCCCAGCGCACGAGCCGGTCGACGGCCGGCGCGAGGAGGGCGGCGAGCAGCAGGGCGATCGCCACCGGGACGACCACGACGGAGAAGGCGCCGATCAGCCAGGCCACCACCCAGACGGCGGCGGCGACCACCAGGAGACGTCCGCAGACAGCGGCCGCGACCTGGAGGGGACGTGGGACGGGGGGACCGGGGTCGACGCGCGCTTCCTGTTTCGCCTCACTCACCCCAGCTACGGTAATCGTCCTGGTGGGCCGGGTGGTGCGGGTTCGCCCCGGAAGCCGCTCGCGCCACCTCCCGCTGACCGTCGTGGGTCCGCCCGCCGAGCGGGGCCGGCCGGGCCCGCGACCGCCCCTCCCGATCGGACCCGAGTGGCATCGCCCCTGGTGGAGGGCCTCGGGTGCCCCGCGACGTCATCCGGTCCGGTGATCTTTGCGGACGGGGCTGCCATTCCGCCGATGGCTGTGAGTAACGTATGTGTCGCAGCCGGTCCACTCCGGATCGACTGAAATTCCCTGACGTCGTGCCGATTCTCGCCGCGCCGGAGAGTGACCCAGGTCATCTCCCGCCGGTAGACCTGGAGGGTCCAGTTGTCAGCCGCCGACCAGCACACGGGATCAGGAGGCCGCCGTTTCCGGCGCCTGCTGTCACGTGCCGCGCTGGCCGCCGGGGGCACGCTGGCCGCCACGGCGATCGCCTGGACCCTCGGTAGCGGCACCGCCGCCGCCGACCAGAAGGACCCCGCTCCCCGGAGCCTCGTCGGAGTTCTCCGTGAGATCCCGGCGGCGCCGCCGGTCCGCTCCGTGCTCGGCACGGTCGACGAACTGGGGGGAGCCACTCTCGGTGCTCCTCGCCGCCTCGTCGCCGGTGAGCCCGAGGGGGATTCGCCGGCGCACGCCGCTCCGGAGGAGGGCGAGCCGGCGGAGGACGGCCGGGAGAGCGCGTTGGGCCGGGTCGTCAAGCCGGTCGGTTCCGTGGTGAACCGGCTCTCCGACGCCGTGCTGCACGGCGGGCGGGACGACGCCGAGCACGACGACTCCACCGGGGCGTCCGACGGTGGGTTGCTCCCGCTGCCCATCGGCAAGGACGGCCTCGTGGGCGCGGTGCTGCCTGGCGGCGGTTCGGCCCAGGAGAACCCCGCCACGGACGCCACCGGTCCCGGCCAGGGCACGGGCGCCGAAGGTTCGGAGCAGCTCGGCGACCGCCCGGAGCAGGACCGCCCGGACGAGGACGACGACACCGACGAGGCCCGGGAGGCGGAGGACCGCCCCTCGGATTCCCGTACGAGCCGTCCCTCGACCGGTGTGGGCGTGGATCCCACGGCCCCCTGGGGCGCCACGGGCGTCCCGTCCCCCCTCGGCCACGGTGCCGAGCAGGAACACGGTGAGCAGGACACCTCCTCACCCAAGCTCCCCCGGGGTGCGTCCCACGCCCCCGCGACCCACCCGGCCCCCGCTGGTTCCTCGGCGAGCGCATCGCCGTCCGGACCGGGTGCCCTCATGCTGGGCCACGTCGTTCCGACCGTGAACGCTCAGCTCCTCTCCAGCGGCCTCGCCGTCCAGCCGATCGCGCAGGGCGTCGCCGCGGAGCAGCCGGAGCAGCCCGGCGTCACCCCCGACTGACACCTCGCGCGGATTCAGCACCCCTCCGCGGTGCGCTGGTTCTCCAGCCTGTGCGAGGTCCTTCGTGTTGAGTCCGCGAGCCACCACCCCCCGGGCAGGCGGCATCGCGCTCTGAGCGCCTTCTCCCGCCGCTGCCCCGTCGAACTGGGTGGCCGGACCACTTCCCCTCACGGTGCGCACTGGTCCGACTACCTGACCCACTCCCCCTCGGGTAAGCGAAACGGAAGGAGCCCCCATGCAGTCCTGGGCGAAGCGAGGCGTGCAGGCAGCTCTCGTCACCAGCGGCCTGCTGATCGTCGGCCAGGGCGGTGCCGCGGCGGCGGCCGAGTGCTGCCCCGACCGGCCGAGCTCTCCACTGACCGGCACGATCCCGCTGCCCCACGGTGAGAACGCCACCGAGGTGACGATGCCGCTGGGGCGGGTTACCCCGGCCGGTGCGGCGGCCGTTGGCCAGTCCACCCGGCACGTCATCGAGCCACTCACGACCGCCCCGTCTCCCACCGACGGCGCCGACGACCTCCGTCCCGACCACGACCGTGCACCCCGAAACGAAAGCAGGACGAACATGGCCATGCCCGCTGCCGACGACGCAGCGCTGAACCACTTCGACGAGAGCCAGTACAGCCAACACCAGGAGGCCGCCGAGTACTGGCGGCCCGTCGCCGACGCGGCGGCGCTGGACGGGCTCCCGGGCGGTCGGTTGTTCAGCGGGCTCTACCGCGCGCTGGCCGGTGACATCTTCGCGGGCTCCCCCGAACAGCCGGCGGACAACTCCAAGACCACGGAGCTGTCGCTCCGCGACGTGCGGGCCGCCCTCGCCGCTGACCCCCGTGGCCAGGAAGCCGGAGTGGGGGTCGAGCACTCGGAGCGGGACTCGGAGGACGTCACCACCTCCGTCCTGCCGGACGGTTCGCTGCTGACCCTCAACGGGGTGCCCACCGAGGTCATCCGGTCGGCGCTCGGGCAGGCCCACCCGGAGACCGAGGACAGGGACCCGCTGGTCGTCTGGGGCGAGCAGCTGCCCGACGCTGGCGAGCTGCCGAGGATCCCCGAGATCAGCGAGTTCGTGCGCACCAGTGCCCTGTCGAAGGCCAGCGTGCTGCCCGGGATGGGACTGCTCGCCGGGCTGGGCGACGCCACCGGAGTGGCCCTACCCGCCGCCCCGCGGGCCCGGGACGCCGGTGAGGGCACCGAGGCCGACCCCTTCGTCGACGACCGGCCCACGGTCGAGTTCCCGAGCGTCGCGGCCACCGACGCGGCGGTGCTGCCCGAGGTCGGCAGCGGTGAACTGAGCAGCGTTCCGGCCCCTGCCCTGGGCCAGTTCACCAAGGACCTCGACGCCGAGCTGTCGATCCTCGACCCGCTGCGCTCGCTGTCCTGGGGGCTGCTGCTGCCCACCGAACTCCCCGAGTTCCCGGAGATCGGCCAGCTGAACTCGGAGAACGGGCTGCCGAGCCTGTCGGACCTGACCTCGGTTGGTGTCGCGTTGCCCGCGGTGCACTCCGAGGACGAGGTGGCGGGCCGGAGCAACATCCTGCCCACCAACAAGCTCGGCCTGGACGGGCTCCCCGACCTGAACGTGGGTCGCCCGAACCTCCAGGTCGGCCAGATCTCGGGTGCTGAGCAGCTGCTGCCCGCCTCGCTGGGGAGCGCTGACCAGCCCCGGCGGACGGCTCTCGCCACGGCTCCCGCCGGCCGCAACAACGAGACCGGAGTGCGGCTGCCCGTCGCCAACACCAGCGACCTCCCCCTGCGGGGCGCGCTTGACGCCGTGCAGATCGACGCCCTCAACAACATGGACGCGGTGCGGATTCCCCCGCGTACCTCCCAGGCTCCAGCGTTGAGCACGCTGGACACCGCAGTCCTGCTGCGGAGCGTGACCGGTGACGAGGAGGGCAGCAGCCGGCTGTCCCAGAGCTGAGCCGTACTGACCGGGAAGTCGCGGTCGGTCGTGTTGGGCGGCGCCACGCGCACGCGTCGACCAGCACGGACGGTCGCCCCGGTCGGTGGTTCGGGAAGGACGGGTCGGAGGCCGTTGCCCCCGGTCTCCGACCGCACCTTCCCACCGGATCCACGCGAACGGTGATTCCGATTCCGGCGGGCCCCGAGAGCGACGCTCTCGGGGCCCGCCTCCGTCGTCCGGTGGGGAGGCGGGGATCAGCCGCGCCCGGGCGGGCCTCGCTGCCACCGGCCACCCACGGGGCTCGTCGGAGCGTCGTGGACGGGCCCGGCGACCGCCGGTGGGCTCGCCTGGGGGCCGTCCCGCCCCCATCCCCGAACTCGCCACTGGAGCCGGCGGCCCTCCGTCCGATGCGGTCGCCGTGGTGCCAGGCGGCCCACCCTCCGGCGCTGGTGGAGACGAGGGTGATGCCCCTGCACGTCGGCCGGGGGCGCGGTGGGGGTGTTCCCGGGGGGGCAGGGGAGGCGAGCTGGGCGGCTTCCCCGCGCGTTGGGCGAGCGGTGCGGTGGTGGTGGTCCTCGCGGGTCCCGCCCCACGCCCGGTGCCGGGTCGAGGGTTCCCGGCGCCGCTCCTCGCGCGAACCACCCGGCCACCAGGTCCTCCAGGCCTCCCCGTGGCCACGCACCACCTGGTCGCGTCTCCTGGGGCGCCTCCGGTCGGAGCCGCAGCGCCGGCTCTTCCCGGCACCTGCGGTTAGCCCCCGTATCCGCGCTGGTCCGCCGGGGTTGGTGGAGGTCGCGGAGGGATGGGTGCCTCCCCCGGCTGGTCGGCGCCACGTCGACGACGGTTCCCGGCGCTCCGGCGGGAGCGGCGCCCCGGTCGGGCGGTCGCGTTCCCGGCTCCCAGACCGGCGCGCACCCCGGCTCCGCCGCCGGAGTCCAGGGGCGGCGCGGCGACGATCCAGGAGGGACTGCCCGAACACGCGGTGTTGTCGGGAGCAGCGAGTACCGGCCGTTGGTGGGAGGCACTGTTACCAGGCGGTGCGGGCACGGGATGGTGGTGCGCGGCGGCGGACGGCCCCCCCGGTCGGTGGGTACCCCGCCCTCGCTGGTGTTCCGGGGTGCAGGCGGCCCGGGGCCGCCTCGACAGGAGGCAGGGCCGCCGGCGGCCTGGGCGGTCCGGGTGTTGACCGAGGGGGTCGAACCGTTCCCTGGGCGGGCCCTGCCGCCGGCGCGGCCGGTTTCGAGCGGCTGCTCCGCCGGCGGCGAGCCGAGTCGGCTGTCCCTCGGCGGGTGGCGGGTGGAGCGGGCCCGGCTCGGTGATCGTGCCGGGGACGCGGACGTCCGCCCGGGGCACGCGACGTCGCGGTGCCCTGGAGCCGCCAGCCGGTCAGCCGCTCTCCACCTCGGGCAGCTCCAGCCGGCCCGCGAGGTGTGGCACGGGCCAGGCGTGCGGTTCCGCCCGCAGCAGTTCCTCCGCCTTCGCCATCATGGCCAACACGGATGCCGAGCCGTCCCCGGTGACCCAACAGCTCCGGAGGCGGGGCCGCAGGCGGGCGCCACCGAGCCGCGTGGGCTGGCTGACGACCTCCCGGGCCCGGAGTGCGATCGGCGCCCCGTTGCCCCGGGGGTGTTCGGCGATCACGGCGAACTCGTCACTGCCGTACCGGGCGACGGTGTGGTCGCGACGCATCCCGGTGCGGAGCCTCATCGCGATGAGGTGCAGCAGCTCGTCACCCCGCTGGAAACCGTGCCTGCTGTTGAACAGCGCGAGTTGCTGCACGTCGAGCAGGACGAGGGTGACCAGGGTCCCGTGCACGTCGGCACGGGCGAGCGCCTGTTCCAGCCGGTCGAAGAGCAGGGCGCGACCGGGGAGACCCGTGAGCGGGTCCCTGCCGACGTCCTCGCCGAGCCCGGGACTGTCCACCGGGCGCAGCAGGACCAGCAGCGCCGGGCGGCCCCGGTGGCTCACCAGGTGGTAGGTGCCGATCAGTCGCGTCTCGGGGGTGGCCCGGTGCCGGACGACCAGGGGCAGCGTCAGGGTCCCGGGGTTCCTGCGGAGCTGGGTCAGCAGTGCGGAGGTGTCCGGGAGCGGGGCTCCCGAATCGTCACGCAGCGCCCAACCCGCCGGCCTCCTCCCGTTGAGCAGCCTTTCGCGGCTCAACCCGAGCAAGGCTCCGGCGAGCTCGTTCGCGGCGATCATGTCGCCGCGTTCGTCCTCCAGCAGCACTCCCACCGGTAGTTCCGCGACGAGCTCGTCCCAGACCGTCCCGGTCCCCCGCCGTGCCGCCGTCCCCACGGCACCCATGTGGCCCCATACCTTCCGCCGAACGGAGCACTGGGGCTGAGCTTCCCCCGGAAGCACGAACAGTTCAAGCGCGCCGCTACCACTCGGAAGGGTGGGATTCTGTTGCCCCGTTGACGACGGGTAGCTGGTTCGTCGTGGGGACGTCCTCGGAAGCAGGATGGGAGTCGCGGCGTCTCCCGGTTTTGCCCAGTTCAGCCGCGACCGCGCGGGTGACGATCAGTCGATCGGGTAGCACTCTTCAACTGAAGGGCTAATCAGGCTTGCCTTGTCGGGCCGGGCCTCGCCGGAGGAGCCACGTGGCCGTCCGAGGAAGCCGAGCCCTTCGCGGTCGGCCCCGGGGGGAGGGGCCGCGCCCGGCGGCCCGGTCCGGTTCCGGCCGTGCCGTCGCCTGGGCGGACCGCGTCGGCGTGCGGGCTCGCTCGCCGGACGGCCGGGTCCTCGGAGGAACCGCGTCGAGCGGGCCGGCGTCCCACATCGTGGTGGCCCCGTGGAACGTCCGGTGAGGGGAGATGGTGTGGAGGACGAGCCGGCACTCGCCCGACTCCGGGAACTCGACGAGCGGGTGGTCGCGGTGTCCTGGCGGCACCTGACCTCGGTCGGTGCGGGCTCCCTCGCCGCGGGACTGGTGGGAACGCTGCTGGGTGTCGTGGTGGGCCTGGTCGCGGTGTTCTCCGCGCGGGACGCCGGCATGCCGACGTTGGGTCTCGTGGTGGTGGGCTGGGTGGCGCTGCTCGCCCTGGTGTGGTGGACGACGCTGCGCCCGCTGACCGCGCGGCACGGTCCGGTCGGGGCGGAGTACCGGCGGGCGGTGGCGGATCGGAACGCGGCGGAGGCCGAGCTGACGACCTGGGCGGCGCGGCCACCACGCGGCAGCGCCTCCCAGGACTGGGCGCGCATCGACGCGGTCCACGCCCGGATGGACGCGTGGTACACGCGGGCCACGTCCTTCGAGCAGCGGCATCGGGCCTCGAAGCCCGATTCGGTCCTCGTCGGGCTCGTCCTGGTGGCGCTCGTCTTCGTGCTCGTGCTCGTCTCGCTCCCCCCGAGGGGAGCGCTCGGGCTGCTGGTGGCTGGCCCACCGCTGCTGGTCGGCTGGGGTCTGGTGATGTCGGTCGCCCTCCGCCGGCTCTCCGAGGACGCCTTCGTCCGGTCCGCCCGGATCCGCGGTTGGCGTCGGGAACTGGACCACCTGGCCCGCCGGCTCCGCACCGGAGCCGGTGCGCCGGCGTGGCGGTTCCCCCGGTTCCGGGTGCAACGGCTGTGGTTCCGCCTCAAGGTCGGTCCCTCGCCCGCCGTGGTCCTGCGGTCGCTGCCCGCCGAGGGGAACCCCCTGCGCCGGTGGTTCTGGCGCTGGCTCGGCCGCTCGGCACTCGTTCCCGTCGGCGTCCTCGCGCTGCTGGTGGTTCTCGGGCTGTTCGCGAACCGGTGACCGGGCGGCGCGGGGGACGCGTCGTCGCCGGCCAGGGGCGCCGTTGGCGGACCGGGCCCGCTCCCGCACCTGGGAGCCGAAAGAACGACCGGCGCCGACCACGCCGGGTTACGATCTCCGCGTGCGGACCGGTGACCAGGACCTGGCCGTGTTCGAGGAGCAGCGCCCCCGCATCTTCGGGCTGGCCTACCGGATGCTGGGTTCGGCCACCGAAGCCGAGGACATCACGCAGGAGGTGTTCCTCCGCTGGTTCGGGGCCGATCGGGGAGCCCTCGTGTCGCCCCCGGCCTGGCTGACGCGGGTCACCACCAACCTGTGCCTGAACCAGTTGTCGGCCGCCCGGACGAGGCGGGAGCGCTACGTCGGTCCGTGGCTCCCGGAGCCCGTGCTCACCGGTGACGACGTCCCGGGGCCACCGGAGACGGCGGAACGGCGGGAGTCGGTCTCGATGGCCGTGCTGGTGGTGTTGGAACGGCTGACCCCGCCGGAACGTGCCGCCTTCGTCCTGCGTGAGGCGTTCGGCCACCCCCACCGGGAGATCGCGGAGATCATCGGTGTCAGCGAGGCGGCGTCCCGGCAGCTGCACCGCAGGGCCCGTGCTCGGCTCGCCGAGGAGCGGGGTCGGTTCGGCGCGGACGCCGACCAGCACCGCAGGGTCGTGGAGCGTTTCCTGACGGCCGCCACGGAAGGGGATGTCCGGGGGCTGGAGGAGCTCCTGGCCGAGGACGTGGTGTCCTGGTCGGACGGTGGGGGACGTACGACCGCCGCCCGCCGGCCAGTGGTGGGACGGGAGTCCGTGCTGCGGTACGTGCTCGGCCTCGCCGGGCACCGGGACGCCGCACTCCTCCACACCCGGTTCGCCGAGGTGAACGGCCAGCTCGGCGTGCTCCTGCTGCGGGGGGACGATCTCGTCGCCGTCCTGTCCCCCGACACGGACGGCCAGCGGATCACCACGCTGCGGGTGGTCGTCAACCCGGAGAAGCTGAGGTTCGTCGCCTCCCAGCTCGCGTGACGCACGTCACCGCCGCTGCTGTCACGGCGTGGTCCCCCACCTGGTCATCCCGGGTGAGGGAAAGGGGTACGACCATGACGCACCACATCGTCGTCCTGGGCGCCGGGTACGCGGGTTTGACGGCCGCTCGACGCGCCGCCCGGCTGCTGCGGGGCTCCGACGTCCGCCTGACGTTGGTCAACAGGTCCGAGCGGTTCGTTGAGCGGGTGCGACTGCACCAGCTCGCGGCGCGGGGGATTCCGCCCGGGCAGTCGTTGTTCCGTGCGCTCGCCGGCAGTGGGGTCGACCTCGTCGTGGGCGAGGTGGCTGAGGTCGACGCCGAGGCCCGCGCGGTGACCGTCGCCGGCCGCGCGGACAGGCTCACCTATGACACGCTCGTGTACGCGCTCGGCAGTGCCGCCGACCTCGACGCCGTGCCCGGGCTCCGCGAACACGGGTTCGCCGTGGCGGACGCGGAGGGGGCCGGGCGCCTCCGGGCCCGTCTCGACGAGCTGCCGGGTGGGGCGGTGGTGGCGGTCGTCGGCGCGGGGCCCACGGGTGTCGAGGTGGCGGCCGAACTCGCGGAGGCCAGGCCCGACCTGTCGGTCGAACTGGTGACGCGATCGGAGCTGGGGGGCGGGTTGTCCCCCGGGGCGCGACGTCACCTGCGTCGGACTTTCGCGCGGCTGGGTGTCGGGGTTCGCGAGCACCAGCGGGTCACGGCGGTCGAGCGGGACGGGGTGGTGACGGCCGAGGGGGCGCGGCTCGCGTGCACCGCCCTCGTGTGGGCCGGCGGTTTCCGGGTGCCGTCTCCCGCCGCGCGCTCGGCGCTGCGGACCGACGAGCGCGGGCGCCTCGTCGTGGACGGGCGGCTGCGTTCGGTGTCGCACCCCGAGGTGTACGGAGTGGGGGACAGCGCGAGTGCGGCGACGGTGACGGGTGGGGAGACGCGGATGTCCTGCCAGGCCGCTCTACCGATGGGCCGCTACGTCGCGGTGGACCTGGCACGAACCCTGCGGGGGCGGCGGTCGGGGAGACCAGCCCGCATCCGTGACCTCGGGCTGGACGTGGCTCTCGGCCGTCGGAACGCCGTCGTCCAGCTGTTCCGGGGAGGCGGTCGCCCCGTGGGCGCCGTGCTGACGGGGCGACCCGCCGCATGGATCAAGCACAGGGTGGTTCGGGCCGCCGCGTGGCTGGCCGGGGCCTGACGACGGTCGTTCGGGCGGCGCGTTCGCGGTGCGTCCGGCCGGTTGGTCCCGGGGGTGCCGGGCGGGAGGTGGGTGGCGTCGTCGCCGCTCGGTGGGCACCGGGCCGTGCCCACCACCTCCGCTGCCCGAGGCGCGGGCGGGGTCCCCACCAGGGGGGCGGCACGGCGGTCGGCGTCACGAGGACCGGTCCAGGGGCGTCGGGGCTCCTCCCGGTCGGATGGTCGCCGCGGCTCGGAGGGTCACGCCGGCGCCGGCGCCGGGGGCAGCGGTGCGCTGGCAGCTTCCGGGGACAGGCCGTCGAGCACGAGCGCGAGGTAGCGCGACCAGCCCCGTCCGACGTGGTCCGCGCTCGCGACGAGCATGGTGACCAGGCAGGGGAAGTCCTCCGGGGTCAGGTCGGCGCGCACCACGCCCGCCTGCCTGGCCCGGGTCAACACCTCGTCAAGGGGCCGCAGGTAGCGGCTGGCGATGGCGGCGGCCCGACCACCCCCGACCAGTTCGAGGATCCTCGGGTGCTCGACGAACACGGCGGTGCTCTCCGCCAGGGCGGTGGCCAGCGCGCGACGTGGATCGTCGTCGGCGGCGGCGCGCCGCAGGACCGGTTCCACCCGCTCGGAGAAGTAGTCCTCGAGCACCGCGGTGAGGAGGTCCTCCTTGGTGGGGAAGTGCCGGAACAGCGTGCGCGCGGTGACCCGCGCGTCCTTGGCGATCCGCTCCAGGGGGACCTCGCTGCCCAGTTCCTCCACTGCCGCCCGGGCCTGGGCCACGATGGCGGCCCGGTTGCGCCTGGCGTCCGCGCGTAGGGGCCCGTTCCTGCTCTCCGCCACCGCGCAACGCTAACACCCCTCCCAGTAAATGTCAGTTAAGTGACAGTTGTGTCATGATGCGTCCATGGAACACGGCATCGTCACCTTCCTGACCGACTACGGCATCGACCCGGTCCGCCTTGGCCATGCGGTGGAGGAGCGCGGGTTCGGGTCCCTGTTCCTCACCGAGCACACGCACATCCCCGCCAGCCGCATCACCCCGTGGCCGGTGGGCGCGCCGGTCCCGCGACCCCTGCCCCGCCACTACTCGCACACCTACGACCCGCTGGCCGCACTGGCCGCGATCGCGGCGACGACCGAGCGCGTCGGCCTCGGCACCGCCGTGTCGCTGGTCAACCAGCACCACCCGATCACGCTGGCCAAACAGGTCGCGAGCGTGGACCGCATCTCCGGAGGACGGCTCGAACTGGGCGTCGGCCCTGGTTGGAACAACGAGGAGATGGCCAACCACGGTGTCGACCCGGCGCGGCCGATCGCGCGGATGCTGGAGCACGTCGCGGCCATGAGGGCGATCTGGACCGAGGACGAACCGGAGTTCCACGGCGAGTTCGTCGACTTCGACCCGATCTGGTCCTGGCCCAAACCGGTCCGCCGCCCACCGGTGCTCGTCGCGGGCGTCGGGCCGACCGTGCTGGACCGCGTGTTGAGCCACGGTGACGGCTGGTTACCGCTCCCGCTCTTCAGCGCGGAGCGGTTCGCCGCGCGCATCGCGGAGCTGCGTTCCCGGGCGGCTGACGTCGGGCGCGCGGTGGACGTCACCCTCTACGGCGGCAGCCCGGGGGCGCTGGGCTCGTACCACGAGGCGGGGTTCGACCGGGTCCTGTTCGAGTTGCCCGACCACGAGGACCCCGACGACACCCTCCGTGAACTCGACCGCTTGGCCGGCGTCATCCACGGGAGGCGGTGATCGCGGGTGGGACCTGGGCCGAGCCACGGCCGATCGGCCGACGTGGTCGAGGAGCAGAGGTGGTCGGACCCGGGTCACCACGCCAGCCCCGCGCCGGGTGACGGGTTGATCCGGGGCGTCCGGGGCCGTCTCCCACCGGCACCCGCGCGCCACGTGCCGGTGCGTGAGTGCCACCTCCGAGACACGTGCGATCAGGGGCCCGGGTGCCTCGTCCTCCAGCCAGTCGAAGCGGGGGTGGCCGCCCCGTTCCTGGCCCGGCCTCCTGGCCGAGATGGCGATCAGGGCCTGGCGACGACCCACCTCCGTCGCGCGTGGGCATCGGTCGCGGCCGCCCGGGAGCTCGGAGTGGCGTCCACCCGGTGACCGGCGGAACCAGGAAGGCACCACACGGGCCAGGCCCTACGGGTGCCGGGGCTCAGGTCTGGGCCATGTCCACGAAACGGCTGTAGTGCAGCTGGTGGGCGACGGTGATCGTCGAGGTCGGGCCGGCGCGGTGCTTGGCCAGGATGAGGTCGGCCTCGCCCATCCGGGGGTCGTCCCGTTCCCAGGCGTCCGGGCGGTTGATCAGGAGGACCATGTCCGCGTCCTGCTCCAGCGAGCCGGACTCCCGCAGGTCGGAGAGCATGGGGCGTTTGTCGGTGCGCTGCTCGGGGCCACGGTTCAACTGGCTGATCGCCACTACCGGGACCTCGAGTTCCTTCGCCAGGAGCTTGAGGTTCCGGGAGAACTCCGAGACCTCCTGCTGGCGGGACTCCACCCGTTTGCCCGAGGTCATCAGCTGGAGGTAGTCGACGACGACGAGTTTGAGGTCGTTGCGCTGCTTCAGGCGCCGAGCCTTGGCCCGGATCTCCATCATGGTCAGGTTGGGCGAGTCGTCGACGAAGAGCGGTGCCTCGCTGACCTCGCTCATCCGCCTGGCCAACCGGGTCCAGTCGTCGTCGGACATCCGGCCGCCCCGCATGTCCTGGAGCCGGATCCGAGCCTCCGCCGAGAGCATGCGCATCACGATCTCGGTCTTGCTCATCTCCAGGGAGAAGATGACGCTGGTCATGCCGTGCTTGATGGAGCAGGACCTGGCGAAGTCCAGCCCCAGGGTGGACTTGCCGACACCGGGACGCGCGGCCACGATGATCATCTGGCCCGGGTGGAGGCCGTTGGTCACGGCGTCCAGATCCGTGAAGCCGCTGGGGACCCCGAGGGACATCCCCCCTCGCGACGCGATGGCGTCGATCTCGTCCATCGTCGGCTGGAGCAGGTCCTCCAGCACCGAGTAGTCCTCCGAGGTGCGCCGTTCCGTCACCTCGTAGATGGAGGACTGGGCGCGGTCGACCACGTCGTCGATGTCGGCGCCCTCCGCGCCGTGGTAGCCGAGCTGGACGATGCGGGTGCCGGCCTCGACGAGCCGTCGCAACACCGCCTTCTCCGCGACGATCTCCGCGTAGTAGCCCGCGTTGGCCGCGGTGGGCACGGTCGCGATCAGGGTGTGGATGTAGGGAGCACCACCGACCCTGGTCAGCTCCCCCCGGCGTTCCAGTTCCGCCGAGACGGTGATCGGGTCGGCCGGTTCACCCCGCCCGTAGAGGTCGAGGACGCAGTCGTAGATCGACTGGTGTGCCGGGCGGTAGAAGTCGTTGGGCGTGATGACCTCGACCACGTCCGCGATCGCGTCCTTGCTCAGCAACATGCCGCCCAGTACCGACTGCTCGGCCGTCAGGTCCTGGGGTGGCTGCCGCTCGAAGCCCTCCGGCGTGGCAGCTCGCTCGTCGGTCAGCGCCACCTGTCCCCCTCGAACTCCTGTGGTGTCGGTCTCGGTCTGGTCCCGGCCCCAGCTGGGCGCGACAGCGCAGCGCACCGCCGTGCGGGCACGCTAGGACGCCCCGGCGTGCCCAGGCAAACAGGCATGGGGGCAGCCTGTGGACAACCTGGGGACAACCTGGGGCGGGTTGACCACATTTCGGTGGAGAACTGGGGATAACTTGGGGACAACTCACGGCACCCCCGACATCAGTGCAGGTCAGGGGCTGTGGATAACTTGTGGATAAACTGACGGCCGGTTGTGCGGCGTGTCGGTCCAAGTTGTGAATTCGGCGTGTCGCGCCTGTTCCTCACCGGCACCGCCGGGAACGCACGACCTGTCGCGGAGGGCCGGAACGACACGGACCCCACGTGTCGCACCGATCAGGAGCGGGACACGTGGGGGTCCGTCAGTCACTACGGCACCGCTGCCGGGGTTCGCCCGGTCGCGGAGCCTCAGCTCGCGGCGACGACCTCGAGCCGCAGGTCGACCTTGACGTCAGGGTGAAGGCGGACGTCAACGCCGTACTTGCCGGTCTTCTTGATGTGGCCGCGCAGCTGCACGGCCCGCTTGTCGAGCAGGGGGCCACCGGCGGCCTTGACGGCCGAGACGACGTCGGCCGTGGTGACCGAGCCGAACAGCTTGCCGGAGTCGGCGCTGGCACGGACCTCGTACCGGACCGGACCCAGGTTGTCCAGCGTCGCCTTGACCTCCTTGGCGTGGTCGAGGTCGCGGATCCGCCGGGACTCCTGGGAGCGGCGGATCGTGGCCACCTGCTTCTCCGCGCCCTTGGTCGCCAGGATGGCGTAGCCGCGGGGAACGAGGTAGTTGCGGCCGTAACCGTCCTTGACCTCGACGATGTCGCCCGGGCCACCGAGTCCCGTCACGTCCGTGGTGAGGATGAGCTTCATCTTCGATCCTCTTCCTGGTCAGCGAGCGGTGGAGGTGTAGGGCAACAACGCCATCTCGCGGGCGTTCTTCACCGCGACGGCGACATCACGCTGGTGCTGGCTGCAGTTGCCGGTCACCCGACGGGCGCGGATCTTGCCGCGGTCGGAGATGTACTTCCGCAGCAGCGTGGTGTCCTTGTAGTCGATGTTCGTCAGAACACCCTTCCGGGCGTCCTTGCAGAAGACGCAAACCTTCTTCTTGGGCTTGCGAACGGGTGGCTTGGCCATCTGGTGTTACTCCCGAAACTCGTCAGATCTTCGACGGGGCGGCGCGTGCCGTGGTTGATCCGGGACCGGATCAAAACGGCGGCTCGTCGTCGTATCCGCCACTGTTGCCGCCGGAACCGGCCGGCGGTGCGGAGCCCCACGGGTCGTCCGAGGGCGCGGCGGCGGGCGCGCCGCCACCGAATCCGCCGGAACCGCCGCCACGGCTGACCTTGTTCACCTTCGCCGTGGCGTAGCGCAGCGACGGACCGATCTCGTCGACGTCCATCTCGATCACGGTGCGCTTCTCGCCGTTGGACTCGAAGCTCCGCTGCTTGAGCCGGCCCTGCACGACCACCCGCATGCCTCGCTGGAGCGACTCGGCGACGTTCTCCGCCGCCTGCCGCCAGATGCTGCACCGCAGGAACAGCGCCTCGCCGTCCTTCCACTCGCCGCTCTGGCGGTCGAAGGTGCGCGGGGTGGAGGCGACCGTGAAGCTGGCCACCGCCGCTCCGGTCTTGGTGAACCGCAGGTCCGGGTCGGCGGTGAGGTTGCCGACCACCGTGATTACCGTGTCACCGGCCATCGTGGGTCACGCCTCTCGCTGGTCAGGACTTGGCGGTCTCGCGGCGGAGCACCTTGGTCCGGAGCACCGACTCGGTCAGGGAGAGCTGGCGGTCCAGCTCCTTCACCGTGTCGGAGTCGGCACGCAGGTCGAGGACGGCGTAGATGCCCTCGCTGTGCTTGTTGATCTCGAAGGAGAGGCGACGGCGACCCCACACCTCGACGTTCTCGACCTCGCCGCCACCCGTGCGGATGACGTTGAGGAAGGTGTCGAGCGAGGGAGCCACGGTGCGCTCGTCCAGACTCGGGTCCAGGATGACCATGACCTCGTAATGACGCATGACTGACCTTCACCTCCTGTGGGCTTGGTGGCCACGGGCTCTCCGTGGCAGGAGGGTCGTCGCGTCAGCAACGGCGTCCACCGTAGCAGCGTCGGCCGGCACCGGGTCCTCGGCCTCCCCTCGTCCTCGGGGGATGAGGTGGGCCACACCAGCGACGACGTGCCGGTACCCCACTGGCCGGCCGCCGGCGAGGCGACGTCGTCGGCGTCGGGCGGACCACGGGCGGCCGGCAGCCACTGATCCGCCCACGGGGCCAACCGGGCAGCTAGGCTCGGGGCCATGCTCATCGGTGCCCACGTCGGTGACGACGATCCGCTCAACGAGGCCGAGGCCAGGGGCGCCGAGGTCGTGCAGGTCTTCCTCGCTGACCCCAAGAGCTGGAAGGCCGCCACGCCCCACCCCCAGGCGGAGCCACTCCGCGCCGCGGGGGTCCAGCTCTTCGTCCACTCGCCCTACGTCATCAACGTCGCCTCCACCAACAACCGGATCCGGATCCCCTCCCGCAAGCTCCTGCTGTCCCATGCCGAGGCGGCGGCGGCCTCGGGCGCGGCCGGTCTGGTCGTCCACGGCGGGCACGCCCGCAAGGGCGAGCCGGAGGACGTGGGGATCGAGAACTGGCGCAAGCTCTTCGGCCGGCAGCACGCCGAGGGGGGCTTCCCGGTTCCCGTCCTGGTGGAGAACACCGCGGGAGGTGACGGCGCGCTCGCCCGGCGGTTCGACGTGCTGGCCCGCCTGTGGGACGCGATCGGCGAGTACGAACCGGGCTTCTGCCTCGACACCTGCCACGCCTTCGCCGCGGGTGAGGACCTGGGCGACGTGGTCGACCGGGTCCGGTCCATCACCGGCCGGATCGACCTGGTGCACCTGAACAGTTCCCGGGACCCGTTCGGTTCCTCCCGTGACCGCCACGCCAACATCGGGGACGGCACGATCGACCCCGAGCTGCTGGTCAGCGTCTGCTCGGCGGCGAACGCCCCGGTGGTGGTGGAGACTCCGTCCGAGGGGCAGGCGGAGGACATCGCCTTCCTGCGCGGCAGGCTGGGCGCGGGCTGAACGGCGCGGGTGCCGCCGGCCGGGCCCGCGCGGACGACGACGACCAGCGACGGGACGACGGGACGAGTCCTCGGATGACGGGAGTTGGACCGGCCCGCCGCGTCCGACTCGCCACCGGTGGGCTGGTGCCCTCGCGGTGGCTGAGGGAGCGGGGGGAGACCGGCCAGTGGTCAGGCTGACGGAGCGGGCACAGTCAGGTGGATGAGATGCGGGGCGAGGAAGGGGTCGGCGCCGGCCCGGCGGCCGACGGAGCCGAGAACCGACCGGCTGGTCGGGCGCGCGGGTTGGCGGGACCGAGTACCGCCAACCGGCTCACCCGGTACGGGCTGGCGCTGGTGGTCCTGCTCAGCGGGCTGACGCTGCTGGCGGGATACGCCAACAAGGCCCGCTGCACCGGACCCGAGTTCGACGAGTACGGGCGCAGCGGCCCGATGTACAAGGAACGGATCGACGGCGACGTCTGCTACTCCGACATCCAGCACCTGTGGCTGGGCCGGGACATCGACAAGCACGTCTTCCCGTACCTCGACGGCAGCCTGAACGAGTACGGGCAGCCCGAGGGCGGCACCGTCGAGTACCCGGTGCTGACCGGCGTGGTCATCTGGGCTGGCGCGATCTTCGCCCACAACGACGCCGAGTTCCTGCTCGGGTCGGCGCTGGTGATGGCCCCCTTCGGCCTGCTGACGGCGTGGATGCTCGGTGGGCTCTCCCGGTGGCGCGCCCTGATCTGGGCGCTGGGACCGCCCGTCGTGCTGTACGCCTTCCACAACTGGGACCTGCCGGTGGTGCTCTGCGCGGTCGCCGCCGTGTACGTCGTGCACCGGGGCTGGGGGAGGCGGGGCGCGCACCGGCCGCTGACGGATCGGGCGTTGGTCGCCTCGGTCCTGCTCGCGCTCGGGTTCGCCTTCAAGATCTACCCGGGTGTCTTCGTCCTGCCGCTGCTGCTCTACGTCCTGACGGGGGGCATCGGTGGCCGGGAGTTGCCGGCCTCGGTCCGGCGGGCGGGGCGGCGCCTCGACCCGGCCGGCGCCATGCGGGTGGCGTTCGCCGCCGTCGTGACGGTCGTGCTGGTGAACCTGCCGTTCATGCTGCTCGGGTTCGAGGGCTGGCGGGCCTCCTTCGAGTTCCAGGGCAACCGCAAGGTCGACCTGACGACGAACTCGATCTGGTACTGGGGCTTCCGGCCGTGGTCCAATCCCGACAACGGCGCCTTCCAGGCCGCGATGGACGTGCTGTCGCCGACCCTGATGCTGGCCTCGTTCGCACTCGCCTGCTGGCTGGGGTGGCGGCGTTTCCAGCGGGAGGGCACCTACCCCTGGATCGCGGTCTCGGCGGCGATGCTCTGCGGCTTCCTGCTGCTGCACAAGGTGCACTCCCCCCAGTACACGCTGTGGCTGTTGCCGTTCTTCGTGCTCATGCGCATCCGGTGGCAGTGGATCGCCGCCTACTTCGTCGCGGACCTGGCCATGGGGATCGGGATCTTCCGGTGGTACTACATCACCACCTGGGGCTTGCCGCCGACCATCTACGACGGTTTCGCGCCGCAGGCGGTCATGATCGGGGTCTGGGGGCGGGCCGCCCTGTTGTTGGCGTTGTTCTTCGTGTTCCTGAACAGCCGGTCGACGGTGGACGGTGAACCCGCGCCCAGTCCGCGCCGCCGGCGGCCGGGGCTGAGCCGGTCGCCGGCCCAGGCGGCCGTGTCGGCGGGAGCCGTGGCGCGGGGCGGGGACCCGGCGGAGCCGGGCACCGGCGCGGCGGACGCTCCGGTGGGACGGGAGGACGACCTGGGTGGCGACGCCGAGGGCACCGCCGAACGCGGCGTACCCCCGGGGGATGTGAGGTAGCGGCGGCGCAGGCCTGGTCGGGGGGCGTACCAGGCCGGCGCCACCGAGTCCTAGTGTCGACCATGAGCGCCGTTTACGTAAGCCCTTGGTGGCCTTCCTCGCTTACGTTGTGTTGTTGAGGTGTGAACCGCCGGCAGCGCTGGCCCCGCTCAGGGGCGCGGTTTTTAGCCCGAACGGCGTAGATTCTCGTCACGGTCCTGGGTGTTCACGAGTCCAGCGTGCCTCGGTGGAGGGGCGTTGCTGGTGTGGCTCGGGTGAGTGCTCCGGCCCGCGCGGGTCGCCGGCTCGCGATCAATCGCAAAGATGTTTCACGATTTCCGTCGGGAGCAGCGCTCCACGAGGCACGAGACCCGACGGGAGTGGTGAGGATGAACCAGGAGGGAGCTGCCGGGTCCGGGTGGCGCAGCAGCAGCCACAGCGACGGGCAGTGCGTGGAGGTGCTGTTCGGGGACGGCGTGATCGGCGTCCGGGACTCCAAGCGACCCCGGGAACCAGTCCTGCTGGTGACCAGGATGGCGTGGCGGCGGTTCCTCCGGGGTCTTCGCCGGGACGAGTTCGTCACCCGGGAGGTACCCGAGGAACTGCGCGACTGGCCCGGTGCCGCCCGCCGATAGTTCACCACCGGGGCGGCGCGTTCGGGGAACACCTGGCGGCGGGAACCCGTAGCATCCGGCCGTGTCCAACCCTCCCGAGCGGCGTCAGCAGCACCCACCGGCTCCACCGGAGCGGAGCTCCGGCTCCGGGGCCGGCCAGCGGCGGGCCGCCGGGGCGAGAGTCGACCAGGACACGCTGACCCCGTCGACCAGGGTCGTCCCCAGCTGGACGGAGCCGCTCGCACGCCGGGCCGCCGCCCCGTTCGGCGGCCCCCTTGGCCGGCACGCGGTGATCGGGAGGCACTGGTTCTGGTCGCCGCTGCGGGTCGGGCTGCTGCTCGCGATCGTCATCCTCTGCCTCGGCTGGGGCACGAAGGCCGCCTGCATCCAGCAGTTCGTCCAGGACGGGGAGGCCTTCCTGGACTGGCGCGGCAACCGGCAGTACGTCGCGATGTGCTACTCCGACATCGTCCCGCTCTACACCGCGGAACACCTCGACCAGGGCGCCTTCCCCTACCGGGACAGCTGGACGGAGAACGCCGGCACCCCGGACGAGCAGGTCCGGTACATGGAGTACCCGGTGCTGACCGGGATGTTCCAGTGGGTCAACGCGAAACTCACCGACGCCTGGCTCAGCGTCGCCGAGAGCGGCCTGCTCCCCGCCGCCCTCCCCGTCGCGGTGTTCTTCAACCTCTCGGTGCTGTGGTTGGCGGTCGGCTGGTTGGTCACCGTGTGGGCGCTGTTCCTGCTGAGCGGGCGCCGGCCGTGGGACGCCGCGATCGCCGCGCTGTCGCCGCTGGTCATTGTGCACGCCTTCACGAACTTCGACACGCTCGCGACCGCCTTCGCGACCGCCGGCCTCCTGGCGTGGGCCCGGCGCAGACCGGTCCTGGCCGGTGTCCTGATCGGGTTGGGCGGGGCGGCCAAGCTGTACCCCCTGTTCCTCCTCGGACCGCTCCTCGTGCTCTGCCTGCGGGCCGGGAGGGTGGGTGACGGCCTGCGGGCCACCCTGGCGGCCGGGGCGGCCTGGCTGGCGATCAACGCTCCGATCTGGCTGCTCTACCCCGAGGGCTGGCGCGAGTTCTTCCGGCTGAACACCGAACGCCCGGCGGACCCCGACTCGCTGTACAACGTCGTCTCCTACTTCACGGGCTGGGCCGGGTTCGACGGGCCGCTCTCCCCCGGGGAGGCGCCGCTGGTGTTGAACCTCGTCAGCCTGCTGCTGTTCCTGGCGTGCTGCGCTGGCGTCGCCTGGGTGGCGCTCTCCGCGTCGAGGCGTCCTCGGCTCGCGCAGCTCGCGTTCCTGGCGGTGGCCGCGTTCCTGCTCACCAACAAGGTCTGGAGCCCCCAGTACTCGCTCTGGCTGGTGCCACTGGCCGTGCTCGCGCTCCCGAGGTGGCGCGTGCTGCTGGCCTGGATGACGGTGGACGCGCTGGTCTGGGTGCCCCGCATGTTCTTCTACCTCGGGGTGGACGACAAGGGCCTCCCCCCGGACTGGTTCCTCGGCATGGTCGTGCTCCGGGACCTGGCCGTCGTCGGTTTGTGCGTGTTGGTGCTGTGGGAGATCTACCGGCCCACCCGGGACCGGGTCCGGTCCGCCGGGGACGACGACCCGACCGGCGGGGTGCTCGCCGACGCGCCCGACGTGGTGGTGCTCGGGCGCCGGCGGCGGGGCGGCGGGGCGGACCGGCCCGACACCATGCGGTCGGTGGGCGGCGACGGGAAGTCCGACGTCGCGGTCATGCCCCCGCGCCCCGAGTAGCCGCCGGTCCGCTGGGCCACACGCGGGGCTCGGCGGGACACCGCCACGAGCACCCGCCCGTGCCGGGCGGCCTGGGGCGTCCCGCCACCTCGGCGTCGGTGTGCGGCGCTGGACGGGTGGCGCGGGAGGCAGCGGACCGCCGCCCCCGTCCCTCCGACACCCGGACCCGTCGTGGCGGGATCGACCGGCACGGCGAGCCCCTCCCCGGAGCCATCTGACCGGTCGACCGGATCTCACGACGTGCGTTCGGCCGTGGGACGAGGCTCGACCGGGGCCGCGACGCCTGGTGGGGACGGCACGCCCGCGTGGCGGCTGGCTCGCCGGCGTTCGGCGCCACCCGGCCCTGGCGGCACGATGTGCCCGCCGTGGTGGCGGCCGCTGGCCGGGTGACCGGGGAGGGAGTCACCGATCCCGGCCAGCGGTGGCGACCCGACCGCTGGCACGGGAACGAGGTCCTGGTCCCGTGGTCAGCTGATCGGCTGCGGGGTGGTGGTGAGCTGGGGGTCGTCCGACCGCCAGCCGAAGCCGTTCAGCACCTGGCCCCTGCTGCCCCGGTCCGGACCGTCACCCCAGCCGTCACCCTGCCCGTGGCACTCCCACGGGCGTTCCTCGCAGTCCCCTGGCGGCGGGCCGCCGGGATCAGGCTGGTCGTTGCCGTCGGACGGGTCCGGATCGGGTTGGTCGGTGTCCTCGGGCTCGGTGGACTCCTCGTCGGTGTGGCTGGGATCCGGGGCATCGGACTCCCGCTCCCGGTTCTCTTCCTCCTCCTGGCGGCGGCGCTCGGCCTCCTCCTCGGCCTGCCGGCTGGCCTCGATCTCCTCGGGCGAGGGACCGGCCTGGTGGGTGCCGATGCCGACCGCCTGCGGGAAGTCCTCCACCGGCTTGTCCGCCAGGTAGGCGTCCATGAAGGCCCGCCAGATGTCGGAGGGCACGGTCCGCCCGTACAACGGGTTCCCGGCGGCGTCCCGCATCTCCTGCTCCTGGTCGGAGCCGACCCACACCGCGGTGGAGATCTGCGGGGTGTAGCCGACCATCCAGGCCTTGGCGTTGCCGTCGGTGTTGCCGAACTGGTGGGTACC
Organism: Actinoalloteichus caeruleus DSM 43889; assembly: GCF_000429185.2. Taxonomy (GTDB): domain Bacteria; phylum Actinomycetota; class Actinomycetes; order Mycobacteriales; family Pseudonocardiaceae; genus Actinoalloteichus_B; species Actinoalloteichus_B caeruleus. Next base: position 4,173,219 of record NZ_AUBJ02000001.1, read on the forward strand.
GGTCTTGGACGCCACCGGGCGCCCGTCGGCCAGCGACTGCTGGCTGGCGGCGGCGACCGGCAACAGGCTCTCGGTCAGGTTCCGGGCCAGCTGGCGGTTGTGCTCGGTGTCCTGCTGGTCGAAGGCGGGTACGCCCGCGGTGGCCTCCTCGTTGAGGAGCACCTCCTCACCGGTGTCCTCCCAGATCACGCTGGAGACGAAGTGCGGGTCCCGTTTGGTGCCATCGGCGGCGAAGGTGGCGTAGGCGGCGGCCATGTCGATGGTGCGCACCTGGTACTGGCCGAGGGCGATACCGAGGGCGGTGGCCTGGCTGCCCGGCTCCACCATGGTCTCGGCACCGTTGATCTCGTCGGGGATGCCGGAGAACACGGCCGCCTCCCGCACCCGCTTGGTGCCGAACTGGTTCGCCATGTCGATGAACGGGGTGTTCGCCGACACCTCGGTGGCCTCCCGCACGGTGCACCAGGTGGTGCTGGCGCACTTGGAGGAGTTCCGGAAGCTGGTGCCCTCGCGTTCGATCACGTCGGGCGACTCGTACCACTCGCCCAGGCCCTTGCCCTGCATGAGGCCGGCGAGGGTGACGAAGGGCTTGAAGGAGGAACCGGGCTGCTGGAGGCTCGTCGCGTAGTCGATGCCGGTCCCCCAGCCGGTGTCCTCGCCACCGGTCGGGTTGAGACCGCCACCGATGTAGGCGATGACCCCGCCTGTCTGCGGGTCGACCGCCACCAGCGAGCTGCGGAAGTGGGCCGGTTCGGTGGCCAACCGCTGCTCGACCGCCTCCCGCGCGGCCTGCTGGGCCGCCGGGTCGATGGTCGTCCGGACGGTCGCGCCGCGTTCCTGGAGCACGTCCATGCCGTAGCCGTTGGCGTCCAGCTCCCGCATGATCTGCTCGCGCAGCAGGTACTCGGTGGCGCTCACCCCGCTGGCCCGGGTCTCCTCCGGGTCCTTCAGGGTGTCGATCGGGTACTCCATGGTCTCGGCCTCGGCCGCGGTGATGGTGTTCGTCTCGACCATCTTGTTCACCGCGTGCTGCCACCGCGTCTCGGCGTGCTCGTGGCTGGACCGGGCCGGGTCGTGGCTGTAGGGCAGCTGGATCATCCCGGCCAGGAAGGCGGCCTGGGACGGGGTGATGTCCTCCAGCTTCGCGTCCCTGCCGAAGTAGGCCTGCATCGCCGAGGAGGGCCCGGTCGTGCCCCGACCGAAGGTGATGATGTTGATGTAGCTCTCGAAGATCTTGTCCTTGCTGAACTCCTGGGTGATCTTCACCGAGAGCACCAGTTCCTTGAACTTCCTGGTGTAGGTGGAGTCCATCTCCTGGGTGGCCTGCTTGATGTACTGCTGCGTCAGGCCGGACCCGCCGCCGTAGCCGGTGATGGCGGCCCGGGCGATACCGACCGGGTCGAAACCGCTGTTGCGCTCGAACGACTGGTCCTCGACCGAGATGATGGCCTGCTTGAGGACCTCGGGGATCTCCTCGGCCGGCACGAACTGGAAGTCACCGCCGTCCTCGGCCTGCGGGGTGTAGCGCATCAACTCCCGCTCGTCCTCGGACTGGATGATCACCGTCTTGTCGCGGCCGGACAGGATCTCCTGGGGGTCGGGCACGTCCCACATGAAGTAGCCGACCGCGAAGGCGGTGGCCGGGGCGAGGAACGCCAGGGCCGCCGCGACATAGCCGGTGCGGCGGATGCGCCGCCACACCTTCTTCTTGCGGGCCTTCTTCGCGGCGAGTTCGTCGACCTCGTCGTCGGGGTCGTCCCCGTCGTCGAAGCCCGGCGAGTGCGCCGAGGTGGTGAGGGGCTCCTCGTGGGTGATCAGGCGTTCGCGCAGGACGGTCGTGGGTGCCTCGTCGCCGGGCGGCATCCCCGCGCCGTTCCGGGGCGGTGTGCCCAGCCCCTGGGGTGGCTGACCACCCGGCGGGGTGCCGCCGGGAGCGGGGGGTGCCTGGTTCATCCGGGTCGCGGCGTCCTGACCCGGTCCCTGCGGACCGGGGGGGCCACCTGGCGCTCCTGGACCACCCTGCGGACCGGGGCCGTGTCCTCCGGGGGCGGGCGGTTGCTGGTTCATCCGGGTGGCCGGGTCCTGGTTCGGCGATCCCGGCCCGCCTGCCGCCGCGTGGCCGGCGGCAGCGCCCGCGGCCGCGCCGCCGAGCGCTCCGGCGGCGGCCGCGCCGGCCTGCTGGCCTCGTGGCGGGCGTCGATCGCCCTCGGGCTGGTCACCGGGCCTGCCCTGAGGGCTGGCCGAGGGGCCGTTGAGAGCGCGGTCCACGCGGTTGGGCTGGTCACCGGGTTCCGGCCGGTTCTGCGGGGCACCGCCCTGCGCGCCGGGGCCGTGCTGCGGGTTGCCGGGGGTGCCCTGGTGCGCGCCGGGGGCGGCGGTTGCGGGGGTCGACCACCCGGGCCGCCGGGGGCCTGGGGTGGCTGCGGTGCTCCCGGCGGCTGCTGGGGCGGCGGACCGCCCGGGCGCTGCTGGCCGGCGGGCGCGCCCGCCGGCCTCTGGTGACCCGGCCCGGGCTGGGCCGGAGGGCGCTGGGGCTGCTGGCCCGGGGGCGGGTTCTGCCCCTGCGGCCCGGCGTTCGGGGCGGAGGGGCGCTGGCCTCCCGGCGGACCGGCGGGGGGCGGCGAACCGCCCAACTGGCCGCTCAGGGAGGGTGGCGCGCCGGCCGCCCCGTGGGGTGCACCGGGCGGCGGGCCGCTGATGGGCTGGCCGCCAGGGGGCGTACCCGGAGGGCGGCCGGACGGCGGCGGCTGACCGGGGCCGGCGGGTGGCCGTTGTCCTCCCGGGCCGGGCCGTGGTGGATGCGGGCCGGGGCCGTGCGGCGGCTGCGGCGGGCGCTGCGCGCCTCCTCCCGGCCAGGACGGCGGCTGGTCTCCGCCGGGGCCGTGGTTCGCCGGACCCCCCTCGCGGGGGGCGTGGCCACTCGGTGGATCATTCACATCATGACGTGCACCACCGGGGTGGCGTTCGTCACGCGGTCCCCGGGGTGCGGGGCCGCCCTGCGGCGACCGGGGTTCCCGGTCACCCTGCGACCGGTTGTCATGTGCGTCGTTCACGAGTAGGGCCTCCCAAACTGACGCCCCATCCTGGCACGTCGTTCGGCGTTCTCGGCGGTTCCGGTGTGTTCTCGGCGCTGGTGGTGGTCACGGTGTGCTCACTCGGCGGCCGTCCACCGCCGGGAACCGCCGTCGCGCGATCCGCGCCCTCCCAAGACGTATGACTGCACCAGGTGGTTCCAGCCGCACGTCCGGCAGACCTCGACCACGTATACCGAGAACTCCTCGAACATGGTCGCCATCCGCGCCAGTTCCTGTGGCGCCCGCGCCGACCCCGCGGCGTGCTTGAGTTCGTCGCCGTAGATCCAGGAAACCCTGGTCAGCAACTCCTTCCGGCACATCGGGCAGGTCACGTCGCTTGGCTCGCCGTGGAACTTCGCCGCCCGCAGCAGGTACGGGCTGGCGTCGCAGACCTCCATCACCCCGACTCGACCCGAGTGCACGTCGGCGAGCAGCGCCCTGCGCTGCAACGCGTAGTCCACCACCTGTCGTTGGGTCCGCACGAGAACAGCGTACGTGCCCGGGGAAGGGGGGCCATGCGCTGATCGGGGGTCCTTCGGCTGCCGCCCGCGCGGACCGTGACGGAGCGCACCGCGCGGGGCCGCTCACAAGTACGCACCCGATGTATCGACGCGATATAGTGGAGCGACGCATCAGTCAGTGTCGACGATGCACCGTACCTGGGTGAGTGGATCGGGGGTGTTGTGCTGGAACTGGCTGTCCTCGGCCTGTTGCATGAGGCGCCGATGCACGGGTACGAGCTCCGGAAGCGCCTCTTCACGCTCCTCGGCGGGTTTCGGGCGTTCTCCTACGGCTCCCTGTACCCCACGCTGCGGCGACTGCAACGTGCCGAACTCATCGCCGAGGACGGTGAGGACGCTCCGCCCCGAGCGTGGGGGCGACGCGCCAGGAAGGTGTACCGGCTCACCCCGGAAGGCAAGGAACGCTTCGCCGACCTCGTCGCGGACGTGAGACCGCAGACCTGGGAGGACGCGTCCTTCGGGGTGCACCTCGCCTTCTTCTCCCGCACACCCGCGGAGGTGCGGATGCGCATCCTCGAGGGCCGTCGGCGGCATGTGGAGGAACGCCGGGAGGGCCTGCGGGCCGCGCTCGCGAGGGCCGGGCAGCAGATCGACCGGTACACGCGGGAGTTGCACCGGATGGGGTTGGAGACCTCCGACCGCGAGGTGCGGTGGCTGAACGAGTTGATCGCGCACGAACGGGACGAGGAGAGGCCGAACGTCGCCCCGGAGCCCCAGAGCCAGGCGGGAGACGGCCAGGCGGGACACGAGGCCGAGCGGGACACCGCGCCGCGGGAGCGGGAGCCGTGAGGGTTCCCGGCCCGACCAGGGCTGGCGTGAGCCAGCCGCACAGCACACCGGTCTTGGAAGACAGAGTGAAGGAGGACCCGGCCATGGGCGGAGAACGCCGCAGCGTACGGGTGGCAATCGTCGGCGTCGGCAACTGCGCGGCGTCGCTGGTGCAGGGCGTGCACTACTACCGGGAGGCGGCTCCCGACACCAACGTGCCCGGGCTGATGCACGTGCAGTTCGGTGACTACCACGTCCGGGACATCGAGTTCGTCGCGGCCTTCGACGTGGACGCCAAGAAGGTCGGCCACGACCTCGCCGAGGCCATCGTCGCCAGCGAGAACAACACCATAAAGATCTGCGACGTCCCCCCGGTGGGTGTCACCGTGCAGCGCGGCCACACCCTCGACGGCCTCGGTCGCTACTACCGCGAGACGATCGAGGAGTCGGACGAGAAGCCGGTCGACGTGGTGGAGGCCCTGCGGCAGAGCGAGGCCGACGTCCTCGTCTGCTACCTGCCCGTGGGGTCCGAGGAAGCCGCGCTGTTCTACGCCGACGCCGCCATCAGGGCGGGCGTGGCCTTCGTGAACGCGCTGCCGGTGTTCATCGCCTCCGACCCGGAGTGGGCCGAGCGGTTCAGGGCGGCCGGGGTGCCGATCGTCGGGGACGACATCAAGTCCCAGGTGGGGGCGACCATCACCCACCGGGTGCTGACCAGGCTCTTCGAGGACCGGGGCGTGCAGGTCGACCGGACCATGCAGCTGAACGTCGGCGGCAACATGGACTTCAAGAACATGTTGGAGCGCGACCGGCTGGAGTCCAAGAAGATCTCCAAGACGCAGTCCGTCACCTCCCAGGTCGACCGGGACCTCGGCAAGCGCAACGTGCACATCGGTCCCTCCGACTACGTGGAGTGGTTGGACGACCGCAAGTGGGCCTACGTGCGGCTGGAGGGCCGGGCCTTCGGTGACGTGCCGCTGAACCTCGAGTACAAGCTGGAGGTCTGGGACTCCCCCAACTCCGCCGGCATCATCATCGACGCCGTGCGCGCCGCGAAGATCGCCAAGGACCGAGGGGTGGCCGGCCCGGTGTACTCGGCGTCGTCCTACCTGATGAAGTCGCCGCCCACCCAGTACTCGGACTCGGTGGCCCGCGACAAGGTCGAGTCGTTCATCCGGGGCGAGATCGACGAGTGATCCACCCGCGTCGCGGATGACGGGGGCCACGCGGACGCGTGGCCCCCGTCTGCTCTGCCCCGCGGTCGCCGGACACCGGGTGTGGACCCGACGCGGTCCCCGGGTGGGTGCCCGGGTCGCCGGGTGCGGGCTGGCCAAGGTCGCGTGCCGCCGGCGGCGCGCGGCGGGCTCGACCGGCGGGCGGGCGGCGTGGCAGCGGGACGGCGACCGGCCAGGGGTTCGGGTCGGCGGCCGCCGAGGGCGGTGGCGGCCGCGCGGGGTCGGGCGTCGACCCCGCTGGGAGCATTGGCCTCACGAGTCACAACGTCGTGGTGACCACCGTGGGATTCCGCTGACCAGGCCCAGGAGCTGGCACGTGGCGCCGTCGAAGCACGGCTGCCGGCGTGCGCGCGGGTGGTCGGGCCCGTCGTCAGCGTCCACCGGTGGGAGGGCGAGGTGCGGACGGACCAGGAGTGGCAGGTCGTCCGCAAGACCACGGCCGCCGCCACCGACCGGTTGGTGGAGCACCCGCGTTCCACCCACGGCTACGACGTGCCCGAAGTGATCGTCAGCCCCATCACCCGAGGGAACCCGGCCTACCTGTCCTGGCTGGACGAGGAGACCGCCCAGGCCCCGGTGGGTTCGGGTCCGCCAGCCCTGGTTCGACGCGCGGGCGAGGCCGGCGGTGCGAGCGGTCGTGCTCCACCTCCCGCCGGGGCCACGAGCGGGAGGTGGCGGGCGATGGCGCCGATCTCGTACTCGCGGTCGTCCGGTGGCGGTCGGGACATCCCCGGCCCCCGGCTGGGTGGTGGCACCGCTCGGTCGGTGGCGGCGGAAGCCTGGCGGCACGATGCTCGCGTGGGCGCGGCGTGGTGTTCCCCCGTCGTTCACCTCGCGGACGGCCGCCGCTCCTACGGTCGGCTCGTTCCCGTCGCCGAGCTCCCCGGAGGACCCCGTGTCCATCCCGCCACCCGGAGAACGCCGCACCATCCCCCTGCCGCTCGCCGCCGGGCACGTCGGCGGCCGCTCGGGCATCACCTGCCGGTACCGCTGCGCCGACGCCTGCGCGCACGACGCCCCCAACCGTTCCGACAACCCGTACTTCGGTGACCTCGTCCGCACGGCGATGAGCCGGCGCGGTGTGCTGCGTGCCGCCGCCGTGGTGACCGTCGGTGGTGGGGCGCTGGCGATGACGGCCGGCCAGGCGGCGGCCGGGCCCGGCGGCAGCCAGGCCACGGCCCGCGGCGGTGGTTCGGGGCCCGCGATCGGCACGGACTTCGAGTCGGTCACGCCGAACACCGAGGACGCGGTGGTGATCCCGACCGGCTACCGGCAGCAGGTGATCATCCGCTGGGGTGACCCCGTGGTCGGGGACGCGCCCCGGTTCGACTTCGACCACCAGACGGCCGCCGCGCAGGAGGCGCAGTTCGGGTACAACTGCGACTTCGCCGGTCTGATCCCCCGGGACGCGCTGGGCCAGGACAACTGGCTGGTCGTCAACCACGAGTACACCACCGAACCGGAGATGTTCCGGGGTTACGACCCGGACGACCCGACCGAGGAGCAGGTGCGCATCGGTTGGGCCGCGCACGGCCTGTCGGTGGTGCGGGCGCTGCGGGACCCGGTGGCCGGCGGGCTGCGGGTCGTGCCCAGCCGGTACGGCCGCCGCATCACCGTCCGCACCCCGTTCGAACTGACCGGTCCGGCGGCGGGCAGCGAGCTGCTGCGGACGTCGGCCGACCCGACCGGGCGCACCGTGCTCGGCACGCTGAACAACTGCGCCGGCGGCGTCACGCCCTGGGGCACGGTGCTCTCGGGCGAGGAGAACTTCAACCAGTACTTCGGCAACGCCGACCAGGTGACAGACCCGGTGGCCGCGGAACGGCTGGCGCGTTACGGCATCAGTGGCGGCGCCAGCACCCGCAAGTGGGAGCGGTTCGACGACAGGTTCGACCTCGCGGTCGAACCGAACGAGGTCAACCGGTTCGGCTGGGTGGTCGAGGTCGACCCGAGCGACCCCGACTCGACTCCCGTCAAGCACACCGCCCTGGGCCGGTTCAAGCACGAGGGCGCCACCATCCGGCTGACCGAGGACGGCCGGGCCGTGGCGTACCAGGGGGACGACGAGCGCTTCGACTACCTCTACAAGTTCGTCTCCCGGGGGCGGATGGTGCCCGGGAACACCCGGGCGGCCCGCCGGCACAACATGCGCCTGCTCGACGACGGAACCCTGTACGTGGCGAGGCTGACGGGCGACAGCCCCGCCGAGGAGATCGACGGTTCCGGGGCGTTGCCCGCCGACGGCGAGTTCGGCGGGACCGGCGAGTGGGTCCCGCTGGCCAGGGGCGACCGTTCCCTCGTGCCGGGGATGACCGCGGAGGAGGTGTACGTCTTCACCCGCCTGGCCGCCGACCGGGTCGGCGCGACCAAGATGGACCGGCCCGAGGACGTCGAGGCGAACCCGGTCACCGGGCGGGTGTACGCGGCGTTGACGAACAACGCGAACCGGGGTGCCGCCGGCAGCGCCGGCCCGGACGAGGCCAACCCGCGAGCGGGGAACAAGCACGGTCACGTGCTGGAGTGGGAGGAGGCCGGCGGGGACGCGGCCGCGACCACGTTCCGGTGGCGGTTGCTGCTGGTGTGCGGTGACCCGGAGTCGCCGGACACCTACTTCGCGGGCTTCGACAAGAGCCAGGTCAGTCCGATCACCAGCCCGGACAACCTGGCCTTCGACGACCACGGGAACCTGTGGATCTCCACCGACTCCACCGGGGCGCTCGGCATCAACGACGGGCTGTACGTGGTCCCCACCGAGGGCGAACGCCGAGGTGAGCTGAAGCTGTTCCTCACCGTCCCCCGGGGTGCGGAGGCGTGTGGACCGATCGTCACCGAGGACCTCGTCACGGTCTGCGTGCAGCACCCGGGGGAGATCGACGGGTCGAGCGCGGAACGGCCGGGCTCGGACTGGCCGGACGGTGGTGGCGCGAACCCCCGCCCGTCGGTGGTGGGGGTGTGGCGCACCGGCCCGGGTGGACGGGGAGTCGGCCGGATCGGCCGGTGACGAGCCGGGGCGCCCCCGGTTCGGGGCGGGGCGCCCCCACCACCAGCCCGGCCCCGTCTGGCTGGCCGTCGCGACGGGTGCGGGACGGCCCCCGTCTGGTCGGGTCGGCCGGACGAGGCACGGGAGTGACCCCGGGACCCCGGACTCGGTCGGACGGGTCGGCCGTGGGACGAATACGGTCGGGGCCATGACTTCCTCTCGTCCCCTAGCCCTGATCACCGGCGCCTCCCGAGGGGTGGGTGCCGCCGTCGCCCGGGAGTTGGCGCCGACGCACCGGCTGTTGCTCGGTGGCCGGGACACGCCGACGCTCCACGAGACCGTGTCCTCCGTGGAGGGTGCGGAGCCGTTCGCGGTGGAGCTGACCGATGCGGCCTCGCTGGCGGACGCGGTGCGCGGCATCGACCGGCTCGACGTCCTGGTGCACAGCGCGGGAGTCGCCGAGATCGGTGCCATCGCCGACCAGGGTGGTGAGGTCTGGCGGCGGACGATGGAGGTCAACGTGATCGCCGTCGTGGAGCTGACGAGGCTGTTGCTTCCGGCGTTGCGGGCGGCCGGGGGGCACGTGGTGCTCGTCAACTCGGGAGCGGGGCTGCGGCCCCCGAACCCGGGGTGGGGTTCCTACGCGGCCAGCAAGCACGCGTTGCGCGCCTTCGCGGACGCGTTGGGGGTCGAGGAGCGGGAGCACGGCGTCCGGGTCACCTCCGTCTTCCCGGGGCGGGTGGCCACGGACATGCAGCGCCAGGTGCGGGCGGCCGAGGGGACCGACTACGTGCCGGAGCACTACCTGCGGCCGGAGACGGTGGCCAGGGCGGTCGGCCAGGCGCTGTCGACACCCGCTGACGGGCTGACGACCGAGATCGTGCTGCGCCCCGCCTGATCCGGGCGGGGGTCCGGCGGCCCCGGCCGTTGGGGCCGGGTCGTCGCTCGGGGTGCCTCCGCGACGGCGTCCCGGCCGGGCGCGGGTTCGCCTCGGTCGACGTCGTGCTCGCCCGTGCCGAGGGGGTGGACTTCGGCCAGCGCCGCCCGGAGCCGAGCCACCTCACCGGGCGGCGGTGAGTGGTCGGGAGCGCGGTGCCGGCTGAGGCTCGTACCGGTTGGGGCGGTGCCAGCGGGCCGGACGGCTCCGGCGCCGTGTCGTCCCGCGTGGGGGTCGTCCCGCCGCGAGCGCGGGGTGGGCCGCGGCGATGGCGGTCCTGCCCGTGCGCGGACCGCGAGGTGCCGACGTTGGCCCGGGAACCCGGGGGCGGGGCCAGGGCTGCCCGGGGAGGTGCCGGCTGCCCGGGGAGGTGACCCTTGCGTCCCCTCGGCGTCGTTCGTCCGCGTCCTCGGCGCCCGACGTCGTCCGGGTGGAGGGCGTGACGTGCCGCCCGTACGGGCTGGAGGGGGCGTGGGGCGGTCGGCCTCCACGAACGCGGTGGAGGTGACATCCCGCCTCGGAGTCGGTGCGTACCGGGGCGGGGGAAGTGTTCCGCTGGTCAGCGGGAGGGTGACCTGGAAATTGGAAGACCCCGCAGTGCTGCCAGGTCGGGGGTCCGCCAGCACCGCAGGGTCACAATGCTCATCGTAAGACCACCCGAACGTGTTACACCCACGGACTTTGTGAGCCACGTCACCGAACTGGTTGGGGGTGGTCTCGGGGGGTCAGCGCTGGATCGTCTCGTGGCGCTGCTGGATCATCAACAGCTCGTCGCGCAGCGCCGGGCTGCTCGCGGCGTTGTCGATGGCGCGCTGGATCGCGCGGCGGCCACGGTTCCGGGCACGGCGGGCTCGAAGGGTGGCGGCGATGTTCATGGTGATCGTGACCTCTTTGTGTGTTGACTTGATGTTCGATTCCTATTATGGCCCATCGCGGGCCAAGATTCACCCGATTCGTCGGTGACATGGTCCACATGCCGAAGATTGTCCGGTGGCTAACGTTCCGGGCCGGACGACCGATACCCAGGTAATAGCGTCCGCCCGGTGCGCGTCCCGCGCGCGTGCCAGGGAACCGGTCGGCGAGTGGGCGGTGCGGGTCGCGCGAGCCCGCCCCGGTCGCCACCGGAGCCAGGGCCCCGCCGCCCCTACGTCGGGCGGTCACCCCACCCGACCCCCGCCGCCGGCATCCGCCAGGAGCGTTGCGCCCGGCCGGCGACCACGGTTGGGTGGATGTCGTGACTGAGGTAGTGACCCACGGGTCGGGAGAAGCCGTCCGCATCGCCGATCGGGCGTGGCTGGTCGCCACCTTCGCCGCGGCGGGGGAGGACCGGAGCACGGCGGTCAACGAGCTGGGACGCCGGGTCGGTGATGTCGAGGCGATGCTGCGCCGTCCGGGAGTGGCGGTGCGTTCCCGGCGGCTGTCCGTCCGCGCGAACTGGGAACGCAACCGCCGGGTCGGGTGCCGGGCCGAGCAGCACTACCAGCTGCTGGTCACCGACACGGCAGCGCTGGAGGAGCTGAGCTCGGCACTGCTCGCACGGGAGCCCGAGAGCCTGAGCGGCCCGAACTGGGAGCTGACCTCGGACGCCGAGGCCGTGCGGGAGGCGCAGCACAACGCCGTCGCCGACGCGCGGCGCCGCGCGGAGGGCTACGCGGTCGCCCTGGGACGTCGTCTGGGCAGCCTCCTGCGGATCAGCGACGCGGAAGCGGAACGGGTGCAACCACGGGGTGCCTACGGTGGCGCGCCGATGGCGGCCCGCTCCGGGGCGGCGCCGGACGTCCGCGAGTTGAACCTGGAGCCCCAGGAGGTGACGGTCACCGCCCGCTGCGTCACCACCTGGTCCCTGCTGGACTGACGCCCGAGCCGGGTCGGCCCGTCACCGCTCGCCGGAGGGCAGCCGGAACGGCGAGGTCGCCGACCGGATGTCGGGGAGCGGCGCACGGCGAACAGCGCACCGGGCGGCCTCGTGGGGCCGCCCGGCGGCACGCCGCTCCCCGGACCTGCCTGCCGGCCGGGGGGTCAGAAGGTCAGTGCCATCCCGGGGTCGGCCAGCAGCGCGCCGACGTCGGCGAGGAACTGGGAACCCTGCTGCCCGTCGACCACCCGGTGGTCGAAGCTCAGCGCCAGCTGGCAGACCTTCCTGGGCACGATCTGCCCGTCCACCACCCACGGCATGTCGCGGATCGCACCCAGCGCGAGGATCGCCGACTCACCGGGGTTGATGATGGGCGTTCCCGTGTCGACCCCGAACACGCCCACGTTCGTGATGGTGAAGGTGCCGCCCAACATGTCCGCCGGCGCCGTCCTCCCCTCCCGTGCCGTCGTGGCCAGGTTCTCCAACGCCGACGCGAGTTCGCGCAGCGTCAGCCGGTGCGCGTCCCGGACCTTCGGCACGACGAGGCCACGCGGGGTGGCCGCCGCGATACCGAGGTGCACGGAGGACTTGTAGACGATCTCGCCGCTCTCCTCCTCCCAGGCCGCGTTCACGTCCGGGGTGCGCCGCACGGCGAGGCACACGGCCTTCGCGGCGAAGGCCAGCGGGGTGAGCCTGACGTCCCGGAAGTCCGGGTGGTTCCTCAGCCTGGCCCGCAGGTCCATCATCGGCGTCACGTCGACGGTGAGGAACTCGGTGACATGGGGAGCGGTGAAGGCGCTGCGCACCATGGCCTGGGCGGTCGCCTTCCGCACCCCGCGCACCGGGACCCGCCGATCCGGGGCCTCGGGCTGGAACGGGGCGCCCGAGGTGGGCACCTCGGGCTCGGTGACCACGGCGTTCTCCACGTCGTCCCTGGTGATCACGCCGCCGGGCCCGCTGCCCCGCAGCGAGCGCAGGTCGACGCCCAGGTCCTTGGCGAGCTTGCGCACCGGCGGCTTCGCGAGCGGAACGGTGCCCGTCCGCCGCTCCGCCTCGGGAGGTGCCGGAGCGGTCGCCGGGTCCGGGGCCGGAGCGGTCGCCGGGGCGGGCGACGCGGAGGCTGCCGGCCGCTCCGGTCGGGCAGGCGCGGCCTGCTTCCTGGTCCGCCGTCGAGCGGGCCCGGTCCGGGCACCGTAACCCACGAGGGCGGCCACCCTGCCGTTGTCCGACTCCTGGCCGGCCCCCGCGTCGGAGGAGGAGCCGTCCGCCTCCGACGGGGGCCCGTCCCCACCGACGTCGATCGCGATGATCGGCACGCCGACCTCGACGACCTGCCCGACCGGGGCGAGGAGGTCGGAGACGGTGCCCGCGTAGGGGCACGGCAGTTCCACGACGGCCTTGACCGTCTCGATCTCGACGATCGTCTGGTTGACCTCGACGGTGTCACCGGGACCGACGTGCCACTTGACGATCTCGGCCTCGGTCAGGCCCTCGCCCGTGTCGGGCAGCGGGAAGTGCTTGATGCGCGACATGCTCTCCCTCACCAGCCCAACGACTGCTCGACGGCGTGCAACACCCGGTCCAGGTCGGGCAGGTACTCCTCTTCCAGCTTGCTCGGCGGGTAGGGGGTGTCGAAACCGGTGACGCGGACCACGGGTGCCTCCAGGGAGTAGAAGCACTCCTGCTGGACCCTGGCCGCGATCTCGGAGGCGATGGACGACTCGCCGGGAGCCTCGCTGGCGACCACCAACCGGCCGGTGCGGCGCACCGACTCGTGGACCGGCTCCAGGTCGAGGGGGGAGAGCGTCCGGAGGTCGATGACCTCCAGGTCGTGCCCCTCCTGCTCGGCGGCGGACTCGGCCGCCTCCAGGCACGTCTTCACCATCGGCCCGTAACAGGCGATGGTGGCCGTGCCGCCCCGCCGCAGCACCCGGGAGGAGTGCAGCGGGACGGGCGTCGCGGTGAGGTCCAGCTCCGCCTTCTCGTGGTACCGGCGCTTCGGCTCGAAGAAGAGCACCGGTTCGTCGGACTCGATGGCCTGCTGGATCATCCAGTAGGCGTCGACCGGGTTGGAACAGGCGACGACCTTCAGCCCGGCGGTGTGGGCGAAGTACGACTCGGGCGACTCGGAGTGGTGTTCGACGGCGCCGATCCCACCACCGAAGGGAACACGGATGACGACCGGCATCCGGATGCGGCCCTGGCTGCGGTAGTTCAGCTTCGCCAGCTGGCTGACGATCTGGTCGAAGGCGGGGAAGATGAAGCCGTCGAACTGGATCTCGCACACCGGGCGGTAGCCCCGGATCGCCAGGCCGATCGCGGCGCCGACGATGCCGGACTCGGCCAGCGGGGTGTCCAGCACCCGCTGCTCACCGAAGTCCTTCTGGAGGCCGTCGGTGATCCGGAAGACACCGCCGAGCCGGCCGATGTCCTCCCCCATGAGGATCACCTTCGGGTCGCGCTCCATCGCCGCGCGCAGACCCAGGTTCAGCGCCTTCCCGATCGTCACCTTGCTCGGGGCCTGCCCGGGGTCGGACCCGTCGGCGGGGCGCGGACGGGATCGGGCGTCCACCTCGGTCATCACCGCTCACCTCCGGTCTGCTCGAACTGGGACAGGTACGTGAGGAACTCGTCGCGCTGGGCGGAGACCGCGCTGCTGCCGTTCGCGTACACCTCGGAGAACATGCGGTCGGCGGAGGGGACCGGCATCCGTTGGCAGTACTCCCGCAGGCGGGCCGCCAGCGCGTCGGACTCCCGCTCGACCTCCGCGAAGTAGTCGCCGTCCGCCCACTGCTGGCGGTGCAGGTACGCCTTGACCCGCTCGATCGGGTCCTTGAGCTTCCACGCCTCCAGTTCGTCGGCCAGCCGGTAGCGGCTGGGGTCGTCGGAGGTCGTGTGGGCGTCCATCCGGTAGGTGAAGGCCTCGATGAGGACCGGCCCGTTCCCGCTGCGGCACTCCTCCAACGCCCACCGCGTGACGGCGAGCGTGGCCAGCACGTCGTTGCCGTCAACCCGGATCCCGGGGAAGCCGTAGCCGCTGGCCCGCTGGTAGAGGGGGATGCGGCTCTGCCGCTCCATCGGTTCGGAGATGGCCCACTGGTTGTTCTGGCAGAAGAAGACGACGGGGGCGTCGTAGACGGCGCCCCAGACGAAGGCCTCGTTCACGTCGCCCTGGCTGGTCGCGCCGTCGCCGAAGAAGACGACGGTGGCCTCGGCGTCGGCGCTGTCGTGCCCGTCACCGATCCGACCGTCGAACCGCTGGCCCATGGCGTAGCCGACCGCGTTCAGGCACTGGTTGCCGATGACGATCGTGTAGGGGTGGAAGCGGGTGGCCATCGGGTCCCAGCTGCCGTGGTCGGTGCCCCGGAAGATGCCGAGCAGCTCGGTGGGGTCGATGCCCCGGCACCAGGCCACTCCGTGCTCCCGGTAGCTGGGGAAGGCCATGTCCCTGGGGCGCATCGCCCGGCCGGCGCCGATCTGCGCGGCTTCCTGGCCCAGCAGCGGGACCCAGATGCCCAGCTGGCCCTGCCGCTGGAGCGCGTTGGACTCGCGGTCGGCTCGACGGACCAGGACCATGTCCCGGTACAGCCCGCGCAGCTCGTCGGGCGTGATGTCGATGTCGAAGTGGGGGTGCGCCACCCGCTCCCCCTCGGGGGTCAGCAGCTGCACGAGGTCGGGGCCACCTTCGCTGGTGGCGCGTAGTCCGGCTATCACTTGCTCCGCCGTGGGTCGGGCCGCTGTGGCGGCTGGGGGACTCCCTGACGGTGACTCCGGCCCAGCCGCGTCGGGCGGCTGGGGTTTCGTCCAGTACTCCGGCGACGACATACGTGTCTCCCTCAAGGTGGGGCCGCGCGTCCTGGCTTGTGGCCGTGAGCGCGGGTACGCCGACAGACGAGATCACCGCCCTGGTGGGACGGGATGCCGATCGTCGGCGCTGACGGATCGCTTCCGCCATATTGGCATGGCGCGAGCCCGGACCGTGAGCCCGAACACAGCTCTTTTTCCTGGCTAAGAGATCGTGGTTCCTACTAAGAGTGGTTCCGACTACGCGTGCTCCGACTAAGCGGGGTTCCGACAGACGGACCTCGTCCTACCTGCGGGAACGGCCCCGGTGCTCCGGCCGGCCGCGGTGGCCCTTGCGTGGTACCGGTACCGGGGCCGAGGATCTGGCACGTGCCTGAGACAACCCCGCGCCCCGCCTCCACCCCGTCCACCGAGGCCCTCTCCGAGGCCGTCGAACGCCGGTGGACCGAGGACGTCGTGCCCAGCCTGTCCGAGCTGGTCGCCATCCCCGCCCTCTCCCCGGTCTTCGACGAGGACTGGGAGGCGAACGGCCAGCTCGACGCCGCCATCGACCACGTCAGGGCGTGGCTCGCCCAGCGCCCGATCGCGGCGGAAGCCACCGTCCGCACCGTGCGGCTGCCCGGGCGCACACCGGTGCTCCTCATCGACGTCGCGCCCACCGAGGCGGCCGTGGACCGGGGGACGGTCCTGCTCTACGGCCACCTGGACAAGCAGCCGCCGGTCGGCGGCTGGTCGGAGGGCCTGGGGCCCTGGACCCCGGTGCTCAGGGACGGCCGCCTGTACGGGCGGGGGGCGGCGGACGACGGCTACGCCGGGTACGCCGCGGTCGCGGCGCTCGAGGCGGTCCGTGAGCTGGGCGCCGACCACGGCCGGGCGGTCGTGCTGCTGGAGACGGGGGAGGAGTCCGGTTCGCCGGACCTGCCCGCCTACCTGGAGCACCTCCGCCCCGAGCTCGGCGAGGTCGAGCTGGTGGTGTGCCTGGACTCCGGGGCCGGTGACTACGAGCGGCTGTGGCTGACCACCTCGCTGCGCGGGATGGCGCAGGTCACCGTCACCGTCCGCGTGCTCGACGCCGGTCAGCACTCGGGGCTGGCGAGCGGGGTCGCCCCGAGCTCGTTCCGCGTGCTCCGGCAGCTCCTCGACAGGCTCGAGGACTCGGCCACGGGGGAGGTCCTGCTGCCCGAGCTGGTGGTGGAGGTCCCAGCCGACCGGGTCGCCGAGACCAGGGCCGCCCTGGACGCCGTTCCCACGCTGGTCCTCGACAACGTCCCCCTGCCCGAGGGGGTGCGGCCGGTGGTGGACGACCCGCTGGAGCAGGCGCTCAACAACACGTGGCGCCCCACCCTGTCCGTGATCGGCGGCGACGGGCTGCCCACCCCGGCGGAGGCGGGCAACGTGCTGCGGCCCCAGACCACGCTGGCGCTGAGCTTCCGCCTGCCGCCGACCGCCGACCCCGAGGCCGCGCTGGCGGCCGTGAGCGCCGCCCTCACCTCGGACGTGCCCTACGGGGCGTCCGTCGAGCTGAGCCGGACGGAGTGCGGACCCGGCTGGAACGCGCCCGACCTGGCGCCCTGGCTGCGCTCGGCCCTGGACCGGGCCGGCGCGGAGGTGTTCGGGGCCCCGTGGCTGACGCTGGGACTGGGCGGGTCGATCCCGTTCATGGGACTGCTCCAGGACGCCTACCCGTCCGCGCAGTTCGTGGTGACCGGAGCGCTGGGCCCCGGCAGCAACGCGCACGTCCCCGACGAGTCGCTGCACCTGGCCTACGCGGCGCGGGTGACGACGGCGGTGGCGATGGTCCTCGCGGCACACGCCCGGGGGTGATGTCCGGCGGTCGAAAACCGCTCACGGAGAAGCTCGAGAATTCTGACAAGATCATTCCTTGTGGTTCGCGTGAGTGATACCTCCGGCGACGGAAGGTGACCGGTCGGGAAACGGAGAACACGGTTTCGCGTCAACTGTTCTCAGATCGCGCTTCCGGGTGCGAGGATGCGCACGTTTTCGCCCGGACAAGTGTGTGGGGGTCTCCGTGTCGCGGTCGTCGCTCCGTCGCGCGTTCGTCCTGCTGGCCGTCCCGGCTCTGCTCGTCGCGGGGTGCGGCGGGGAGCCGGTGGACGGCGGGAGCGCGGTGGGTGGTGCGGACCCCCGGGTCGAGCTGGTGCGGCCGGGCACGCTCTCCACGTGTGTCCGGCTGCCCTTCGAACCCTTCGAGTTCCGCGACCCCGACTCCGGGGAGATCGTCGGCTTCGACATCGACCTGGGTGGGTTCATCGCCGAGGAACTCGGGGTGGAGCAGGAGATCGTCGAGACCTCCTTCGCCCGGATCACCAGTGGGGCCGACCTCGACGACGGCGTCTGCGACATCGCGATCAGCGGGGTCACCATCACCGAGGAACGGGCGCGGGACGTCGACTTCGGCGAGCCCTACTTCAACTCGAGCCAAGCCCTGCTCGCGGGCGTGCACGAGGAGATCACCGGTATGGCGGATCTGCACGGGCGTCGGCTCGGTGTCAAGGAGGGCACCACCGGCGAGGCGTACGCCGTCGACCACAACGAGCGCAACGGTTCGCTGGTGGAGCTGGTGCGGTTCCCCGACCAGACGGAACTCACCTCGGCGGTGCGCTCGGGCCTGGTCGACGCCGTGCTCTCCGACAACGGCCCGCTCTACGGGTTCGCGCGGGTCTACCGGGACACCTCGGTGAAGGTGCAGATCGACACCGGTGAGCAGTACGGGTTCGCGGTGCGCCGGGGGAACACCGCCCTGCTCGACGTGGCGAACGAGGTGCTGGCGGCGATGCGCGCCGACGGGAGGCACGTCGAACTGCACCGGACCTGGCTGGGCGTCACGCCGAACCAGCTCTGACCGGGGGACCTCGGGCGCCGGGCGCCCGGACGCGGCCTCGACGCGCCAATGTGACCACACCGTGCCGGACGAGGGTTTCCGGCCGGCCCGCGCGTTCGTGGCAAGAAAACGCTCGATTACTCCTTTCGGGGTTACATTCTTGGTGTCGGTCGTGATATCCGTACTCCGCGTCACCATTGTTCATCCGATGGTTATTTATTTTTCCGCCGTTCGGTGCGAAGATGCAGGGCGCCGTTAATCGGGAAGTGTTCGGGAGTACGCCTTGGCAGAGCACACGCGTCGCCTGTCCGCGATCGCCCTCGTGGCATCCTCCCTCGCCGCGCTCGCCGCGTGCGGGCAACCGGGGCAGACGCTCGACGCCGCCACGCCCAGCTCGCCGGCGGTCACCCTCGTCGACGCCGGCACGCTGCTGACCTGCACACACCTTCCCTACGAGCCGTTCCAGTCCCTGGACGGCGACACCGGGGACATCGTCGGGTTCGACGTCGACCTCGGAGATCTGGTGGCCGACAGGTTGGGGCTGGAGCAGCGTGTCGTCGACGTCCCCTTCGACCGCATCACCAGCGGAGCGGCCCTCGAGGACGGGACCTGCGACATCGCCTTCGCGGGCATGACCATCACCGAGGAACGCGCGGAGGTCCTCGACTTCGGCGTCCCCTACTTCAACGCCAACCAGGCCCTGCTCGCCGACTGGGACTCCACGATCGCCGGCCTCGACGACCTGCACGGCGGGGGGAGACTCGGAGTCCAGGAGAACACCACCGGCGCCGACTACGCAGGACGGTACGCGACCGAACACGACGCCGCGCCCACGATCCACACCTACCGCGACCTGCCCGCGCTGACCCAGGCCCTGCGCGCCGGCGAGATCGACGCCGCACTCGCCGACAACGGACCCCTCTACCACTTCGCCAGGAGCCACCGGAACACCTCGGTGAAGGTCGAGATCGACACCGGCGAGCAGTACGGGTTCGCCGTGCGCAGGGGGAACACCGAACTCCTCACCGTCGCGAACGAGGTCCTGGCGGGCATCCGCCAGGACGGGCGGTACGAGGAACTGCACCGGAAGTGGTTCGGCGTGACACCGAACCAGTGGTGACCTGGGCGGCGCCGCTCGCCCAGGCGTGCCGTCACCGTCTACGGTGCGTCCAGTCCATCGGCACAACCGGATGAAATCGAGGAAAAGTACATTGCGTCGTCGTAGCGGACAGCGGAGCGGAGCCCTCGCCCCGGTAGCCCTGGTCCCCGCCCTCGCCCTGGTGCTCGCCGGGTGCGGCGGCGGTGAGCAGGGCGTCGAGGTGGATGGCGTCCCCATCGTCGAGGAGGGAGCGCTCAAGACCTGCACCCACCTGTCGTACCGGCCCTTCCAGTTCAACGAGGGTGGCGAGGTCGTCGGTTTCGACGTGGATCTCGTCGATCTGGTGGCCGAGGACCTGGGGCTCGAGCAGCAGATCGTCGACATCTCCTTCGATACCATCACCTCCGGCGCGGCCCTGGACACCGGGGAGTGCGACGTGGCCGCGGCCGGGATGACCATCACCGACGCGCGGTCGGAGAACTTCGACTTCTCCGACCCGTACTTCGACGCCAGGCAGGCGCTGATCACGACCGCCGACTCGGGCATCACCGGGGTCGACGACCTCGCGGGTGGCTCGGTCGGAGTGCAGAACGACACCACCGGCAAGGACTGGGCCGAGGCGGAACTGGCCGACGGCACCGAGATCCGCAGCTACGACGACCTGCCGCTGCTGCTGGCGGCCGTCGAGACCGGTGAGGTCGACGCGGGGATCAACGACAACGGCGTCCTGTACGACGCGGCGAACGAGAACGACACCTTCGCCGTGGTCGCCGACATCGAGACGAACGAGCAGTACGGCATCGGGGTCCGCAAGGACAACGACGCGCTGCGGGAGCGGATCAACGAGGTGCTCCAGGCGGCCAGGGAGGACGGCCGCTACGAGGAGATCTACGTGAAGTGGTTCGGCGTGGCGCCGGAGGGCGTCGGCACCGACGCCACGGTGGACGAGGACGAGGAGGCCAGCGACGAGTCCGAGGCCGCCGACGAGTCCGAGGCGTCGGGCGCCTCCGAGAGCGCCGACGCGCCCGCCCTCTCCGAGGACCCCGAGAGCTGACCCGTCGTGACCGGGGCCGGCGTGTGGACGCCGGCCCCGCCGCCTACCCGGCACCTTCTGGAGAACTGACCACATGTCGCGTGACACCGAGCTGGGCGACACCCAGCACCGGGACCAGGAACCGCCCGGTGAACCCGGCCGACGAACCCCGGCGCCCACGGCGCCTCCCCGACGACGGATGAGCAAGCGACAGCGGGCGCGGCTCTTCCGCGGCATCCAGTACGGCATCCTCGTGGTCGCGTTGCTGGTGCTCGTTCTCGCCGCTGACTGGGACAGCCTCGGACGGGCCTTCTTCGACCCCGCCGTCATCGTCAACCAGTTCCCCGAGGTCATGACGGTGGCCCTGGTCAACACGATCACCTACACCGCGATGGGCTTCGCGTTCGCCCTCGCGTTCGGTCTGGTGATCGCGCTGATGAGGCTGTCCTCGGTCGGTCCCTACCGCTGGATCGCCACCCTCTACATCGAGTTCTTCCGTGGGCTCCCGGCGCTGCTGGTGTTCCTCGCGTTGGGTGTCGGGGTCGGTTACGCCTTCGGACTCAACCTGGACCGCAGCATCTCGATCATGCTGGCGTTGGGGCTCGTCGGTGGCGCCTACATCGCGGAGACGATCCGCGCCGGTATCCAGGCGGTGCCCAAGGGGCAGGTCGAGGCGGCGCGTTCGTTGGGGATGAGCCCGGCGAGGACGATGATCACCGTGGTGATCCCGCAGGCCTTCCGGATCATCCTGCCCCCGCTCACCAACGAGCTGATCCTGCTGACCAAGGACTCGTCGCTGGCCTTCATCCTCGGCAGCACGCTCGCGCAGCACGAGCTGACCCAGTTCGCCCGCAACGCCCTGAACACCGACCGCAGTCTGACCCCGATCGTGGTGGCCGGCTTCTGCTACCTCATGATCACCCTTCCGCTGTCCTACCTGTCCCGGCGCCTGGAGCGGCGGTTCGGCAAGGGCGCGAAGACGGGACCAGGGAGGGAATGAGCATGAGCGACACCACACGACCGGTGGTCGAGATCTCCGGTCTGCACAAGAGCTTCGGTTCGCTCCAGGTCCTCAAGGGGGTCGACCTCCAGGTCAGGCGCGGGCAGGTCGTCTGCGTCATCGGACCCTCCGGCTCCGGGAAGTCGACCCTGCTGCGCTGCGTCAACCTCCTCGAGGAGCCCTCGAGCGGCAGCGTGGTGGTCAACGGGGTCGAGCTGACCGACCCGGACTGCGACATCGACGCCGCGCGGGTGCGGATCGGCATGGTGTTCCAGTCGTTCAACCTCTTCGCGCACCTGTCGGTCCTGGAGAACCTGACGGTCGCCCAGCGCAAGGTGCTCCGCCGGTCGAAGGAACAGGCCGAGGAGGTCGCCCGGCGCAACCTCGCCAGGGTGGGGCTGACCGACAAGGAACACTCGATGCCGGCGCAGCTCTCCGGTGGGCAGCAGCAGCGGGCGGCGATCGCCAGGGCGCTGTCGATGGACCCCGAGGTGATGCTGTTCGACGAGCCCACCTCGGCGCTGGACCCCGAGCTGGTCGGCGACGTCCTCGGCGTGATGCGGCAGCTGGCCGAGGAGGGCATGACGATGCTCGTGGTCACCCACGAGATGCAGTTCGCCCGTGAGGTCGCCGACCAGGTCGTCTTCATGGACGGCGGCGGGATCATCGAACAGGGCGATCCGGCCGACGTCATCGGGGCACCCAGCCACGAACGGACCCGCACCTTCCTCAGCAGGGTGCTCGACCCCACCCACCACGGGCCGAGCGACCCGACCGGGTGACCGGAACGGTGGGGGTGTCACCGGTCCGACACCCCCACCGGCTCCGGTGCCGAGTGGTGATCCGGGGTCAGCGGCGGTACACCCAGAGCGCTCCGATCAGCATCCCCAGCACCAGCACGCCGGCCAGCGCGGTCCACAACGGGAGGTCGACGACCGGGACGAGCAGCCGGATCGCCACCTCGTCGCGGTTCTGCACGATGAAGACGACCGCGAGCACGCCGAGGAGGAGGCCCACCACCAGGCGGGTCAACGACCGACGTCGAGCGCGGTCCTGGTCCTCCGCCGGCCGGGTCGGGCCGGTCCGCTCTGACCACCGCATCACGCCTCCCGGATCCGGGTCGGACGGGGCCTGGTGCGTCCGACGCTACGCCTGGACCGGAGGGCCGGCCAGCGCCGCGCCAGGGCCGAGGCCGGGCTGATCGGCGGGCGGCCGACCGCCCACGGTGGCGGCGCCTCGCGGGCTGCTGGGACGCGTGGCACTCGGGTTAGGGTGCCTGCCGTGACAGCAGCCACCCCCTCCCCAGCTCCGGTTCCCCCCGACGACACCTACCTGCGCGCGCTGAACGAGGCGACCGCGCGGGCCGTCGCGGCGGCGGAACCCCTGACGTCGCCCTTCGCCGGCGCGGACACCGAGGTCGGTCAGCTCGTGGGCGCGGAGCTGGGGCGGCACGAGGACGCGTTGCTGGCGCTCAGCCACGACCTCCACGCCCACCCCGAGGAGGGCTTCGAGGAGCACCGGTCCGCTGGCGTCGTCGCCGAGCTGGTCCGCGCGGCCGGGCACGAGGTGACCGTCGGTGTCGGCGGGCTGGACACCGCGGTGCTGGCGACCTCGGGCACCGGCGGCCCGCACATCGCCGTCCTCGCGGAGTACGACGCCCTCCCCGGGATCGGGCACGGCTGTGGGCACAACATCATCTGCTCCAGCGCGGTCGGCGCGTTCCTCGCCGCCGCCCCGGCGGTGGCGCGCACCGGCGGCCGGGTCTCGCTGCTGGGCACGCCCGCCGAGGAGGGGGGCGGCGGCAAGGAGTTCCTGGCACGGGCCGGCGTCCTCGACGACGTCGACGCCGTGGTGATGCTGCACCCGTTCTCCCACGACGTGGCGATGCACCCCTTCCTGGGGCGTCGTCAGCTGGAGATGGTCTTCCACGGAGTGGCGGCGCACGCGTCCGCCCAGCCCTTCATGGGGCGGAACGCGCTGGACGCCGCCGTGGCCGCCTACCAGGGGGTGGCCGCGTTGCGGCAGCACCTGCCCGACAGCGACCGCGCGCACGGCGTCTTCACCGACGGTGGAGCCCGGCCCAACGTCGTGCCGGACCGGGCGGCACTCCGCTTCTACCTGCGGTCCGCCCGACCCGAGACGCTGCGCGACCTGGCGGGCCGGGTGGCGGCGGTCGCGCAGGGAGCGGCGCTGGCACATGGCTGCGGTGTCGAACTCCGCTGGGACGAGCGGCCGCCCTACCTGCCGATCCGCTTCAACGAGGCCCTCGCCCGGCGCTGGGCGACGCACCAGGAGAGCCGGGGGCGACGGTCGCTGCCCCCGAACGTGGTGCCCTCCTCCCTCACCGGGTCGACTGACCTGGGCAACCTCAGCTTCCGGGTGCCGGCGATCCACCCCATGATCGCGATCGGCCACCCGGCGATCTCGATGCACACCGTGGAGTTCGCGGAGGCCGCCGCTGGCCCTTCGGGGGACCGGGCGGTGCTCGACGGCGCCTTCGGGCTCGCGATGACGGCGGTCGACTACCTCGCCGACGACGAGCTGCGCGCGGCGGTCCAGGAGGAGTTCGCGGCGGCCGGCGGCCCGTTGGACGTTCCTCGGTTCTTCGACTGACCGGTTGGGGGACACCGGCGGCCCCCCTCCTACCCTGGGGGCGCGCCGCCCGGGGCGGTCGCGGTCCGAACGGGCCGGACCGACCCGCCCTCGGCCCGGGCACCGGAACGGCCCGGTCCTGACGTCGTCCCGTGGGGCGCCTGGCGGAACGCCCGCGTTCGGGGCCTGGTGCGCGCCCGGCCCGGCCGTGGTGGTTCCCCGGGTGCCCGCGTCGGTTCGGGGACTCGGACCTGGGCGGCGTGGGGACGGGCCTCGGCGGCCTCGCGTCCCCCGCCGCTCCGACCGCCCCGTGCTCCCGGTGGTTCGCCGCCGCGCCCCGGTCGGCCCCCCGGTGGGCGCGGAGGTTCGGTCGGGGCCGCGCCAGGCCCCCGGCCCCCGCCTGGACCCCTGCCGACGTCGTGGGCCGGCCTTCCCACCAGTCCCGGCCCCCGGTCCGCCTCGGCCGTCCCGGGAGGACCCACGTTCGGCTGATTGCTCGTGATCTCCCTTGTGGCGCCTCAGGTCCACCCGAAGGGTGTGCACCGGCGTACGGCACGGGGAGGTGGCGCGGATGGCGCGTGGTGGGCGGGGACGCGGGAGCGGTGGGGCTACCTCCGCCGGCGTCGGCGGCGTGTTGGGGTGGATCGAACGGGTCGGGAACCGGCTGCCGGAGCCCTTCGTGCTCTTCGCCCTGCTCACCCTGCTGGTCGGCGTCGTCTCGACGGTGCTGGCCGCCTTCGGTGCCGCCGTGGTGGTACCGGGGGAGGACGGGGTCACCGAGGTGCGCGGCGGTTTCTCCGCCGAGGGCATCCGCTTCCTGTTCACTGAGATGCCGGCCAACTTCATCGGTTTTCCCCCGATGGAGACGGTGGTGACGATCATGCTCGCCGTGGGGTTGGCCGAGCGGACCGGGATGTTGACGGCGCTCGTCCGGATCGCGTTCGCCCGGGCACCCCGGGGGCTGCTCCCCTACGCGGTCGGCTTCGTGGGCGTGTCCGGCAGCGTCATGTCGGACTCGGTGTTCATCGTCGTACCTCCGCTGGCCGCGATGGTGTTCCGCGCGGCGGGACGGCACCCGGTGGCCGGCCTGCTCGGCGGCTTCGCGGCCGCGGGTGCGGGTTACTCGACGTCCGTGCTGGTCACGAGCCTCGACGCGCTGTTCGCCGGCATCACCAACAGTGTCGTGTCCTCCCTGGCCCAGCCGGGCACCGAGGTGACGGCCCTGTCCAACTACTACGTGAACGTCGTCTCGGCGGTCGTGCTGAGCCTGCTGGTCGGGGTGGTCATCACCCGGGTCGTGGAGCCGGGTCTGGAGCGGTCCGGATTCCCCCGGTCACCGGTGGTGGAGGACGACCCGCCCACCGGCCCCGCGGACCCGCCCGTCGACCTGGACCAGGTGTCCCCGACGGTCACCGCCGCCGAGCGGCGTGGTCTCGCCGCCGCCGGCCTCGCGCTGCTCACCCTCGTGGTCATGTTGGGGGCCCTCGCCCTGTGGCCCTCGTCGCCGTTGCGCGCCGAGGACGGCGGTTACCTGCCGTCGTCACCGCTGTTGTCCTCGGTCACCACGCTGACCTTCCTGGCGTTCGCCGTGCCGGCCATCGCGTACGGGGCGACCACCGGTGCTATCCGGACCTCGGCCGATGTCCCCCGCCTGGTGGGGCTGGCCGTGCGTGACCTGTCCGGTTTCATCGTGCTGGCCTTCGCCCTCGGCCAGTTCGTCGCGCTGTTCGGCTGGACGAACATCGGCACCTGGCTCGCGGTGCGCGGCGCGGAGTTCCTGCGCGGCAGCGGGCTGGAGGGGTACCCGGCCCTGGTCGGGTTCGTCCTGCTGGCCTCCGTGCTGAACCTCCTCATCATCTCCGGGTCGAGCCTGTGGACGCTGCTGGCCTCGGTGTTCGTGCCGATGTTCCTGCTGGTGGGCTTCGAGCCCGGCTTCACGCAGGCGCTGTTCCGGGCGGGCGACTCCGTCACGCAGGTGATCACCCCGATGAACCCCTACGTGATCGTGCTGCTCACCTTCGTCCGCCGGTACCAGCCCACCGCCGGGCTCGGCACGGTGATCGCGCGGATGCTCCCCTTCGTCGTCCCCTTCTGGGTGGCGTGGCTCGGGATCCTGACGCTCTTCTACGTGGCCGAGCTGCCGCTGGGACCGGGAATGGGCGTCCTCGTCGGGGAGTGACCCGCCAGCGGCGGTACGGACGAGCCGGCAATAGCGATCTTCACCGGTCGGCGCAAGCGTGTCGGGCTCACTCCTTGGAGTGGAGC
Source organism: Actinoalloteichus caeruleus DSM 43889 (assembly GCF_000429185.2). Classification (GTDB taxonomy): domain Bacteria; phylum Actinomycetota; class Actinomycetes; order Mycobacteriales; family Pseudonocardiaceae; genus Actinoalloteichus_B; species Actinoalloteichus_B caeruleus. The sequence goes on from NZ_AUBJ02000001.1 coordinate 4,199,224, forward strand.
AGCCCCGGTGCTCAGGCGCTACGAGTGAGTAGAGCAGAGCATCGATGCGGAAGTTGGACGTGGGAAAGGAGAACACTGTGGGACAGCGTCGTGGGTACCTGTCAGTGCTGATCGGCCTGTCGGCCGCATCCGTCCTCGTCGCCCCGACCGCGTACGCGGAGGCGGTGAACGGGTCGACGGCCAGCGAGTCCCCAACCGGTACGTCGACCCACGGGGAGCTGGCCGAGGAGGAGAGGGCACTCGGACTCGGAACGCTCCGCGACCAGATCCACGGTCTCGTCGCGGACCAGCTGGGAATCAGCTCGGTGTCGGTGGAGGACGAGCACCACCTCGTCGACGACCTCGGGGCCACCGAGGAGGACACCGCCAGCATCGTGGACGGGGCGGAGGCCACCTACGGCGTCCAGCTGCTCCAGCTGGACGTGCGGGAACTCAGCGATGTCGGATCCCTCGTCCTGCTGGTGCGGGACAAGCTGGTGTCCGTGCTGAACGGTGACGCGCTGTCGACGGATGGCGGCGCGACGAGTGAGGTGGCATCCCGGCCCGCGAGGTGACGGTGGTGAGCGGGGGGTGAACCCGGGTTCTCCCCCGACGTGCGTGCCGGCACCGGTCCGGCCGGCCGGTACGCGTACGGAGGTCCTGAGCACACGAGCCCAGGACCTCCGTGTTCGTTCGGGAGCCGTGGTCGCCAGGAGGACCGGCGTGGCCGGGGCTCCGATGACCCCGTGATGCGGGCGGTCAGGCGTCCCCGCGGGGTTCACCAGGTCGCGGGTGTGACGCCTGGCTCCGAACGCCGGTACCGGACGTGGTCGCCCAGCACGGCGACAGGACAGCGCGGTGGCGGCCGGTACCCGTCAGCCGAGGAGCCGCGCCGGACTTCCTGCCCGTGGCCGTGTCCGGCGATCCCCCGCCCTGCTCGTCGATCGGACGACGTCGTGCACGCCGGACGGGAACAACGCCCGCCCGAGTTCGTGGCTCCCAGGGTGCGCGGGAGGCTCCCCCTGGTCGAGGATCCCGAACCACGGGTGCGCCGAGCGTTGCCGGGGTGGGTTGCCCGTGCTGGGCGGACCGGACGTTGGCGCGCCCGGGTTCCGGCGTTGGGCCACCGGCGTGCCGCCAGTGCCGGCCAGCTCGTACCGTCGCGGAGCGACAGCGACGACCCGTGCGGGACGTCCCCCACCACCTTGACCGTGGCTCGGCACGGGACGGCCTCGCGCGGCGGCCGGGAATGCGCTGTCCGATGAAACGAAAGCCTTCTCCCACACGGGTGGATAGAGCCGTGTGGTCCGGAAGTGCCTGGTGGTGGCCATTGGTCGCCACCACCAGTGTTAGTGGCGCTCACCCCTTGGCGTGGAAGCAGGGGCGTCACGGAGCGCGCTTGTCCCGCTACGCGGAGTATCTGGATGGGTTGCCCACCGAGAGGAGAGAACCTGTGTGGCAGTTTCGCAAGGAGTTGGTAGTCGCCGTCGCGGCGGCCGCGTCGAGCCTGTTCCTGGCGCCGCTCACGTCGGCGGCGGCGGCCGAGGGACCGGCCGCTGAGGTCGCCGGCACCCCGGTGTCCGGTGTGGGGACGAGCTCGCCACGGTCTGACGCGGGTTCCGCCGTGGCGAGACACGACGCGCGCCCGAGAGAACCCTTGTTGGACGAGGTACGGGAGGAGGTGCACGGCATCATCTCCGCGCGTCTCGCCGTTCCGAGGCGGGAGATCGACGACTCCCTCCACCTGCGTCGGGACCTCGGCGCGACAGCCGAGGATCTGGCTTCGATCAGCCGCTCGGTCGAGGAACGCTACGAGGTCACCCTGCTGGCGGACGAGGTCGCCGCGTTGCAGAGCGTCGGGGATCTGGTCCACCTCGTGGGGGACAAGGTCGTCCACGCACTGCTCGACGTGGTGATCTCGGAGACCTCGGAGACCTCGGAGACCTCGGAATCGTCGGTCTCCGGCGGAGGGTGCGGCTGCGCGCCGTGCTCACCCTGCTTGCCCGGCGACCCGGGTGGCCCCGGTGACCCGGGCGACCCCGGTGACCCGGGTGACCCGGGCGACCCCGGTGACCCGAGCGACCCGGGAGACCCGAGCGACCCGGGAGACCCGAGCGACCCGGGAGACCCCGGTGACCCGAGCGACCCGGGGAAGCCCGGCAAGCCGGGGAAGCCCGGCAAGCCCGGCAAGCCGGGTGAGGGCGACGGTTGCGAGTGCCTGCCGGGTTCGCCGTCCAAGCCCAAGGACATGAGCTCGGACGGACGACTCTGATCCCACCCGTTCGTGCGCTGGGACTGGCGCTCGTGCCAGCCCTCCCAGCGGGTACGTGGCCATCGGCTGACAGCCGGTGGCCATGTGCGCGTTCGGCTGGAGGCGTGGTGCGGGTAGGCACTACGGCGGGGACGCCTATCCGGGCCCTGTCCCGACGTGGCGGAGGCACCGCCACCCAGGAGGAGACGTTCGGCTCCTCTGCTGGGCTTCGCCCGCTCGCGACCCCCGGTTCGGGGCCGTGGGACGAGAACGCCCCGCCGTGGGATGAGATCCCCGGTGGCGGCGGCTCTGGGACGGGCGCTTCGCCCGAGCAGGGTCCCGCGCCAGCCGACCGGTGCGGACCCGGCCGGGGAGCTGGCTACCCACCGCCACCCCGGCCTGCCAACGCGTGATCATCGCGCACCGCCGGGTGGAATCGCTGAAGTCGTCCCCGAGACCGCACGATACTGACCGTGATGTGAGTTTCGCGTCGAGCGGTGTGGTCGGTGAGGCGGATCTCCGGACGAGCCCGGTGGTACCGCTGCCACCGGTTCCCGCGATCCCGATCCGTCCGCACCTCCGGGAGGCGTCATGACCCAGCACATGCCCATCGCGGCCGACGACCTGGTGCCTACCGCGGACTCCTCGAGATTCAGCTGGTTCCACCACCTCAAGGGGTATGACGAGGAAACCGGTCCGGTCACCAGCATGGTCGAGATCGGCCCGAAGAAGCAGCTCGTCGTGTTGCGACTCGCGTCGACCATGCTCGGCACCATCGGGTTCGAACGCGGTCAGGCCGAGCAGGCCGCCTCGGCGATCCGGGGCCGGGTGCGGTCCGCCGTGACGGTGCTGCACCCGTACGCGGTCGTCGCCCGGCTGTACCTGGCGGCCGCCGTGTCCGGAGTGGTCCTGTGGCTGGACGGCGACCGCGTCCCCGACTGGCGGGTGCGGTTCGGTGGGGAGGCGGCGGACCGACTGGCGGTGTTGTTGGAGGAGGGAGCCACGATGTTGCGGTCCCCCGTCCACGAGTTGGCGTCGCGGTCCTTCTGAACCGTCGTCGGGTACCTCGCCGGAGAGCTCACCTCGGGGCGCTGGGGGACGGGCCGTGTGAACAGGACCGCCCGACCACCGCGGGCCGCCGACCCAGGCCCGCCCGCGACCGCGGGGCCGGCCGCCACGCCCGACCGGCGAATACTCCTCCCGGGGTGTGGTCATCGGTCGTGCGGCCTGCCAGTATGCGGAGACCCCGACCCGTGACGACCCGGGACCGGGGCGCGGAGCCGCGTCGACCTCGCGGCGGAGCCACGCCGACCCGTTCCGATCCTCGCGCTCCGGCCTCGGGGTGCCCGTCGGGAGACGTGCCGGGGGGCGGGCGATACCGTTCGGTCAACGGACAGGGAATGGGTGATGTGCGTGGCTGGGCACTCGGTGCTGCGACGGTTGTGGCTGCTCCCGGTTCTGGGCGTGGCGTTCTCCTCCTGCAGTGGTCCGGAGTCCGCGCCCCCCGACGCGGCGGGGGAGACCCGCCAGACGGCGGCGGCGACCGGTGGGTCCGGGGTCGCCGACGATGCCACCGAACCCGCCGTCCTGCCACCGGACGTGCGTGGCGCCGAGGACCTGCCGGAACCCGGGGCCTGTGTGGTCGTCGACCAGAGCAGCTTCGACTCGGTCGGCTGCTCGCGACCCCACACCTTGGAGGTGGCTCAGGTCCTGGAACTCCCGGACGACCTGCCGAGGCAACGTCCCGACGACCAGCAGCTGCTGAGCCTGTCCCTCACCCAGTGCGGTGAGCCGGCCGCCGAGTACCTGGGCAGCACGGACATGGACGCCACCCGACTCGCGCCGTGGACGGTCTGGCCGTCGAAGACGGGTTGGGCCCGGGGAGAGCGGTGGCTGGTCTGCGGCGTCACCGAACTGGACGGTGCCGAGCCGGTGGAGCGGACCGGTTCGCTGCGGGGAGCGCTCGTCGGCGAACCCTTCTACGAGTTCCAGATCTGCACCGAGGGACCGCCCAGCGAGGAGTCCATCCGGATCGTTCCGTGCGACCAACCGCACCGGGGTGAGGCCGTGCCGGGCACGGTCCCGCTCGGTTCGCCGATGGACCAGTTGCCGGACTCGTCGGACATCGACGAGGTGGCCAGCCCCCACTGCGCGGTGGCCGTGGAGAACTACCTCGGTATCAGCGAGCGGGCGGATGTCCGCACGGTGCGGCGCATCCCCACCGAACAGGGTTGGCAGGCCGGTCACAACTCGGCTGTCTGCTATGTGGAGACCGAGCAGCCGGTGACGGGGACCCTGCTGGGGATCGGGGACCGGCCGCTGCCCGTCTGAGGTGTGCCTGGCGGGTGGGCCCGGGGGAGGGCGGTCACCGGCCGGGTGGTGTGGACACGTGGTGTCGACCCTCGCCCACCTCCGTGGTGGTCCCCGTCCCGGCGAGGCCGAGGGACCCCGCCGGCCGGTCTGTCCTACCCGGCCGTCGTGGTGGCGGTGCGGGGTTCGTGCGGACGCGGTGCGGGGCCCGGTTTCACGTGAAACCAGTTCACCCCAGGGAGTAGGGGCCGAACCGGGTCACCGCCACGATGAGGGCCAGCGTGAACAGGACCGCGTTGACCGCGATGACGCGATGCTCCCCCCGGCGGTGATGGGTGATCCCGGCGCCGACCATCAACGCCGCCAGCCCGGTGGCGGCGAGCGGGACCAGGGTGGGGAGGACGCCGAACAGGGTGGGGAGCACGAGCGCCGCTCCGCCGAGGACCTCCAGGACGCCGATCGTCTTGAGTGACCGGTAGGAGTAGTCCTCGGCGTAGTCGAGGCCGCGATCGACCAGCTGGGTCGGTGTGAGCAGCAGCTTCGAGATCCCCGATGGGATGAAGGTGGCCGCCAGCACGATCTGGAGCAGCCAGATGACGAAGCTCATCACACCTCCCCGCTGGTCGCCGGCCCCGGCCCGTCGTCCTCAGTGTCGGACGCCCCCGCCGTCGCCGCAGCGTGGTCAGCCCAGGCGTTCCCGCAGCGCGGCCAGCTCGTCCCGCAGCGTGCCGGGCAGGGCATCGCCGATCGTGTCGAACCACTCCTCGATCAGGGGCAGCTCGGCACGCCACTCCTCCCGGTCCACGCGCAGCGCGGCCTCGACGTCCGCCTCGGTACCCGCCAACCCGGACAGGTCGAGCCCGCTGGCGGTCGGTACCCGCCCGATCGGGGTGTCGACGGCCGCCGCGACCCCGTCCAGGCGGTCCACGATCCACTTCAGCACGCGCGAGTTCTCACCGAAGCCCGGCCACAGGAACCGGCCGTCCTCGCCCCGGCGGAACCAGTTGACGTAGAAGATCCTCGGCAGCCGGGAGGCGTCGGCCTCCTTGCCGAGGTTGATCCAGTGCTGGAAGTAGTCACCCGCGTTGTAGCCGATGAAGGGCAGCATGGCCATCGGGTCCCGCCGGACCTGCCCGACCCGTCCGGTCGCCGCCGCCGTCTTCTCGCTGGAGAGGGTGGCGCCCATGAAGACACCGTGCTGCCAGTCCCGGGCCTCGGTGACCAGCGGGATCGTCGTCGCGCGTCGTCCGCCGAAGAGGATCGCGGAGATGGGCACTCCTCGCGGATCGTCCCACTCGGGCGCCAGCACGGGGCACTGTCCCATCGGCGTGCAGTACCGCGAGTTCGGGTGGGAGGACAGCTCGCCCCGCTCCCCGTCCTCGGGCGTCCAGTCCTCGTGCCGCCAGGAGGTGAGGTGGTCGGGGGCACCGTCCATCCCCTCCCACCAGATGTCGCCGTCCTCGGTCATCGCGACGTTGGTGAAGATGGAGTTCCCGCGCTCCAGCGTGCGCATCGCGTTGGGGTTGGTCTTCCAGTTCGTGCCAGGCGCGACGCCGAAGAACCCGGCCTCCGGGTTGACCGCGTAGAGCCTGCCGTCCTCGCCGAACCGCATCCACGCGATGTCGTCGCCGAGGGTCTCGACCCGCCAACCGGGGATGGTGGGTTCCAGCATGGCCAGGTTGGTCTTGCCGCAGGCGGACGGGAAGGCGGCCGCGACGTAGCGCACCTCGTCGGTGGGGGAGATCAGTTTGAGGATGAGCATGTGCTCGGCGAGCCACCCCTCGTCCCGGGCCATCGCCGAGGCGATCCGCAACGAGTAGCACTTCTTGCCCAACAGCGCGTTGCCCCCGTAGCCGGAGCCGAAACTCCAGATCGTGCGCTCCTCGGGGAAGTGCGAGATGTACTTGGTGTCGTTGCAGGGCCAGGGCACGTCCGCCTCGCCGTCGGCGAGCGGCCTGCCCACCGAGTGCAGGCAGGGGACGAACTCGCCGTCGCTCCCGAGGCGGGACAACACCTCACCCCCCATTCGGGTCATGATGTGCATCGACACCACGACGTACTCGGAGTCGGTGATCTCGACGCCGAACATGGGTCGCTCGGCGTCCAGCGGTCCCATGCAGAACGGGATGACGTACATCGTCCTGCCGCGCATGCACCCCCGGTACAGCTCCGTCATCACCCGTTTCATCTCCGCCGGCGGCATCCAGTTGTTGGTGGCCCCGGCGTCGGCCTCGTCCCGGGAGCAGATGAACGTGCGCTCCTCGACCCTGGCCACGTCGCTGGGGTCCGAGGCGCACCAGAACGAGTTGGGCTTGGCCCGGAGGGGTACGAAGGTGCCCGCCGCGACCAGGGCGTCGGTCAGCCGCCTCCACTCCGCCTCGGAGCCGTCGCACCAGACGACGGTGTCCGGGGTGGTCAGGTCCGCGACCTCGCGGACCCAGGCGAGGAGACCTTCGTGGGTGGTGGGCGGCTGGTCGAGACCGGGTACGGCGAGTGCGGTCATGGTCCTCACGTCTCCTGACTGCCAGGTGCTGCCGGCGGTGGTTGTGCGCTGTCCACGGCTCGGTGGAACACGAAGACCCCCACGAACGCGGAAATGCTTCGCGCCGCCCGGTGGCGGCGGGCGGACCACGAAATTGGGGGTTCCCGAAGGTTAGCGGCAGTAGGCCCTCGGTACTCAACGGAAAGTTGTCGGCTCTCTCACAGGACCGATAAGGGTATCGATTCAGCACCTGGAAGTTGGGCTCTGTTCTCGTTTGTCCGCAACGAATTCGGTCCGGTTCGGGTGAGTGGGCGGGGTGCGCTCGCCGTCCCCGGTCAGGCGTACCGGCGGCGCGGCGGAGCCCGTTCGACGGCGTTCGACGCCCGGGGAGCCGGGCGAACGCGAGAATGCGCGCAACCGGTTGACCAGTTTCGGTGGGCTGGGCCGGACGCCTCCGGTCCGTGGTCCGGTCCGCAGGCGCCGGGAAATACCGGTGGCGATTCCATTCCGCGCGGCCAGGCGAAGGGGAGGTCGCGGGCCGTGGTGGTTTATCCGGTTGGCGGCCGAATGGGCGTCGAATAGGGGGATATTCGGATGCCAGGGCCAGTGCCGCGAACTTCCGCTGGAATTGGGGGAAAGTCCGCCGGTCGACCCCGTTCCCTTTCCTCCGGTAGCGGGCCCGGCGGTGTTCCGACCGCGCCGCTCACCGGATCGGGCGCGGTTCGGAGCGCGCCGCCGCCCGTGGGGGCGGTCGGCGGGCGCCAGGAGCGGACCCGCCGACCACGACGGCCACGACCACGCCGAGTGCCGTCGGCGCGGCGAGCCCTCCACGGGCTCGCCCGTCGATCAAGCCCAGTGCGCCTGCGCGACCTCGGGCGACTCCCCGCTGGCGTCCCCGCTCGGAGCGGAGGCACCGGCCACGGGGACGGCGGACCCGCCGACGGACGCGGTGACGTCGTAGCGCGCTCGTGCGTCGGTCGCCTCGTCGCCCCACTCCTCGTCGGAGCCGCTGGGCACCGCCCCGTGGTGGCCGGTGTCGGGGACGTACTGCCCCTGGGCGTCCAACCCGCCCTGTTCGACGACGACCCACTCCCCGCCGCCGGTGTGCTCGGCGAGGACCACCGTGCCGTCGGCGTGGAACTCGGCGATCAGGTCGGCGTCGCCGTCGCCGTCGACGTCGCTGACGACCAGCACGACGTCATCCTCGGTGACCACCACGGAGGTGTCGGCGACTCCGTCACCGTTCATGTCCTCCGTCGGCGCGCCGACGTCCATCGGGCCGCCCGGTGTGCGCACGAGGATGGAGTCCCCCGAGTAGCTGGCGTCGTCGAAGGGTTCGCCGGCGGGCAACTCCCCGATGTCGAGGCGGGGGTTCCCCTCGAGGGTCCGTTCGGGGTCGGACGCCACCCAACCACCGGACGCCTGGTCGTAGCCGGCGGTCCCGGTGACGTTGCCGTGTTCGTCGTACTCGACCAGCAGGTCCGCCTCACCGTCGCCGTCCGAGTCCGTGAAGACCAGGTACCCGTCGTCGGTCTCCAACAACACGCTGTCCGGTGTCCCGTCGCCGGAGAAGTCGTGGTTGGTCTCCCCGGTGTACTCCTGGCCGTCGACGACCACCCGCAGGTCCGTGCTGTCGCCGGTGGTGTCACCGGCCTCACCCTCGATGTACACCGCATCCCCCTCACCGGGTCGTTTCGGATCTCGACCGGCCGACGGTGCTGCTCGGCCCCCGGGCGGTCCGGTCGGACGTCACGTTGGACTCACGGTAGGCAGTTCTGGTTCCCGCCCAACCGGGGCCCCGGGCCCGGCCGGCCCGGGGAGGTGCCGGGCTGGGCGGCGTGGCCGCGACCAGGCCCGAGCTCGCGCATCCTGGCGAGCAGCTGGTCGACCTGTTCGGCCCCGGCCCGCACCTCCGCCAGGGTTCGGCGCACCCGTTGCGTCTCCCTCGCGCGGTCGGCGGAACCCATCCGCAGCGCCCTGTCGACCTCCCGGAGCTCCTCCTCGATGCCGTTGACGCGCCGGCCGAGCACCTCGTCGAGCGCGGTCGAGAGCTGGATCTCCGCCTCGATCAGCTGCTCGGACACCACCTGGTCCAGGGTGGACCGGGCGTCGGCGAGGGCATCGGACAGCCACTGCCGCAGGTGCTGCTTGTCCGCGCCGTGGCGGCGGACCCGGCCGATCCACCAGCCGGCGCCGAGGCCCAGCGCCACCACGGGAACGACGAGCGGCAGGGCTGCCAGCCCGGCCGCGGCCCCGAAGGGCAGCATCGCCAGCTTGCTCGCCCCCAGCCCCGCCGAGATGCCCATCGACCCGCCCATGAAGACCAGCAGGCGGTCCTCCGCCGTCTGCTGGCGCCGGTCCGCCGGGCGCATCACGACGAAGGGCTGGGTGGACCTGGCCACCTGGTCGCGGATCATGGCGAGTTCGGCGGGCGAGAACAGTTCGGCGAGCGTCAGTTCGGTCACCCTGGCCAGCCGTTGTTCGAGCATCGCGCTGGTGCGGGCCGAGAGGAGTCGCAGCGCGGCGTCCACGTGCCGGGGCAACCGCTCGAGCCCGGCGCGGTCCGCGCCGTCGATCTGCCGGCGGAACCAGTACTGCACGTCGCGGACCTGGCGGGCGACCTCGTGACCGCACTCGACCCGTGCCCGGTTCAGCTCGCCTCGCAGGCGCAGCTGCCATCCCCTGCTGGCGGAGCGGCGTTCCGCCGACAGCTCGTCCCGGCGTCGCCTGAGGGCGCGGGCCTCGTCCTCCCCGGTGGTCAGGGCCCGTTCCTCGGCCTCGAGACGGGCGGTGAGGGCGGCGAGGGAACTGGCGAGCGCCCGCATCGTGTTCGCCTCGCCGAGCATGTTGCCGCGTCCGGCCACGGTGCTGACGAGCGAGGTGGCGAGTTCCGCGATCCCCGACCGCGCCCGCAGCATGTCGGCGGGCCCCGCGTGCGGGGCGGAGGCGGCGAGCTGCGACAACCGCGCGGACACCGGGTGGATGTCGGCGTCCGCGAAGCGCGGCGCGTGCTCGGCGAGCAGCGCCCTGTCGGCGGCGAGCACCTCCCGCCACCCCCGGTACTGGTCCGTCTTGGTCAGGGCGAACACCACCGTCTCCACCCGGTCGGAGATGGAGCGGAGGAAGGACAGCTCGCCGTGGGTCAGCGGGCTGGAGGCGTCCAGGACGAACAGCAGGGCCGTCGCCTTCGCCGCCGCGTCCGCCGCGCGCTCACCGTGGATCGCGTCCAGACCGCCCACACCCGGCGTGTCGACCAGGTCGAGGTCGGTGAGCAGCGGTGCCGGCCCGGTGACCGCGATGTCGCGGGGCGGCAACGCGCCGGGCGGGAGCGTGCCGTCGACGCACACCCAGTTCCGCAGTTCGCCCAGGGGGATGTCCACCGCCGCGTCGTCTCCGTAGCGGGCCGAGGCGCTCCACGAGGGGCCGCCGGTGAACCGGAGGTAGGTGGCCGTGGCGACGTCGGCGTCGACCGGGGACAGGTCGTGCTGGTCGAGCAGCGCGTTCACCAGGGAGCTCTTGCCCCGGTTGGTCTCGCCGACGACCACCACGGTGGGCCGGGGCTGCTTGGCCCCGCGTACCCGCTCGACCCACTCGGCGGCGTCGACGTCGGCCGAACGCAGCAGTTCCACCAGTCGTTCCCGCGTCTGCCTGACCAGCTTGGGCAGGGCGACGCCGGAGCCGGACGGGGCCCGCTCGCCGGTCATCCCGGCCCTTTCCGCGTGTAGACGGTGACGACGGGTACCCGCAGCGTGCGACCGCGGTCGGCGAAACCCACCACCTCCGTCTCGGCGACCGTCCCGGCCAGCGCCGGGTCGTCGGTGTCCGTCACGCCACCGGCCTCGTGGCGGGCCGGGTCGAACCGGTCCCCGTCCGGCCGCAGCGAGGTGACGCCGACGGCCGCCAGGCCCTCCTCGATGCGTTCGGCCACACCCGCGCTGCGCGCCCGGTCCAGGGCGTACAGGCAGAGCCTGATCAGGTCCTGGCGCTCACGCAGGACGCGTTCGTGGTCGGTGGTGTCCTCGGCGGTCGCCGCGCGCGCGGCCGTGTCGAGCGAATGAAGGCCCACGTCGCGGTAGGACGTGTCGCCGGCGCGGGCGGTTCCGGCCGTCCCGGCACCGGACGGGGGCACCGGTGTGGCCGTCGAGGCCGGGGGTCGGTTCTCCGCTGGCACGGGTGCGTCCGGCACGTCGGGTGCCTCCGGCACTTCGGGCGCGGCGCCGTGCGGGGTGGCGTCGTCGGGGTGGACCGAGGGGACGGCCTCGGGAGGGGCGCTGGGAACGGGCGGGGTGAGGGGCGGCTCCGGTGGTACGAGCACCGGGTCGGTGTGCTCGTCGTGGCCTCGGGCGGCCCGCCCCGGGCCGGTCCCGGGTCGTGGTGTCGGGCGCGGCTCCTCGCGTCGCCGCCGCCGGAACCAGGGGGTCATGTCGCCTCCCTGAGCTGTTGCCAGAGTAGGAAGTAGGCGCGGTGGACCACGTGGGCCACCCTGCTCTGCGCCGGAGTGGCCCCGAACGAGGCGAACGACCGCCACCAGCCGGCACGTTCGAGCGCGTGGGCGGCGAGTTCCGTCCTGGGACGTCCGGCGAGGCCCAACCGTTCCCCGGGGTCCGAGGTGCTCCCGACCCGGAGGATCTCCTCGGCGAGGTCGTCGGGCATCGCGACGGTTCCGCCCGCGACCAGGGTCAGCGCCTCCAGCAGGCGCAACTGGTGCGCTTCGGGCCGCGCCAGCAGCACCTCGATGGCGTCGTGGACGCGTTGCCGTTCGCCGGGGTCGCCGGAGGCGTGGGCGAGCGCCGTGACGGAGGCCATCGCCGCCGCCGCCTTGATCCCGTCCGCCCTCGCCTGGAAGAGGGTGCGCAGCCGAGCGCGCACGGCGGCGAGCCCGGAGGCGTCCAGGAGCCGGCGGCGGAGGGCGCCGGCGGTGATCTCGGGGTCCTCGGTGACGGCCAGGACGCCGCTGCGGACGCCGTACAGGTCGAGTCGTTCCAGGAGCCGGCGGCGGTCGGCCGGCGGCACCGCGCACTCCCAGTCGACGAACAGGTCGGCGGAGAGCAGCATCGTCTCCCTGGTCTCCTCGTCGAGCGCGGCCAGGTCCTTCAGGCACCGCGCGTCGGCCGAGGTGAAGCCGCCGGTCTCCGAGGTCTCGGCGAGCAGGCCGATGACGGGCAGCACGTCGGCGACCCTGGGGCGGAGCGCGGCCGCCTGGCTGGCGGCGACCAGGCCAGCCGCCCGCCAGGTGGAGCCGTCCGAGCCGGGGACCGAGTCCGGTTCCACCGTGTCCGCCTTGTTGAGGACGGCGACGGCGTTGACCGGGCCGGCCTCCCGGCGGGCGGTGGCCGCGGTGAAGGCGGTCAGCGCGTGCTCGTCGTCCGCCTTGACGGTCTGGGTGAGGACGTAGAGCACGGCCTCCGCTCCGGCGACCGCGTCGCGGGACACCGGGTCCAGCTCACCCGGTGGCTCGTCGCCCGCGCCCAGCAGTTCCCGGGTGCGGCGGACCGACGCCGAGTCGAGCGATCCGAGGCCGGGGGTGTCGATGACGGTCAGGTCACGCAGGACGGCGTTGGTCAGGTAGGCCTCGAGGTGGGAGACCGACGCGATGTCGACGCCCAGGTCGGCGGGGATCATGCCCTGCTGGTCGAAGGGGAGGACCTGCTTGCGGCCGTCCCGGAAGATCACCTCGACCCGGTCGACGGTGCCGTACTGGAAGCGGGTCACCAGCCGGGTGCACTCGCCCACGTCCGTCGGCGCCACCCGGCGGCCGATCAACGCGTTCACCAGCGTGGACTTGCCGGACTTGATCCGTCCCGCGACGGCGACCTGGAGCGGGGCGGAGAGCCGGTGGAGCACCTGCCGGAAACCGGCCGCCGTGGCCGGGCCGACCTGGGGCTGGAGCCGGTCGCACAGGGTGGCCACCGCCGCCGAGAGCGGGCCGGGCCAGTGCCGCTGGGGTGGTCCGTGGACCAACCGTCACTCCTCGGGCTCGACGCGGGCATTCTCGACACAGATCGTGCCACGTCCACCACCGCCGGCGTTCCGTCCGGAGGCCCGGGACCCAGCGCCTCGGCCGTCGAACCCGGTCCGGTCGCCCGCGGAGCGCCGCGTGTCCGTCAGGCGGGGGCGGGGGCCGGCAGCCCCCGTGCCGTCTCGGAGAGGCCGTCGATGGTGGTGTGCAGCACCTCGGCGAGCAGGGCGGAGGGCAGCGGCCCCTCGGGACGCGCCAGCCAGGCCTGGAGGGAGACCGAGACGGTCCCGGCGAGCGCCATCGCCCACGCCTGGGGGCGGGGGTCGGTGTGGGGGTCGGCGCCGAGCCGTTCGGCGATCAGGGCGGTCAGTTCCCGCATCCAGTTCGAGGAGACGATGTGCTGCGCGTACCGCACCTCGTCGACCTCGGCGAGGAGTTCGCACCGCAGCAGGTGCTGCGCCCGCTCCTCCTGCATCACGTCGTCGAGCTCGCCCAGCGCCCAGGCCAGGGAGCGCATCGGGTGCTCGTCGGCGGGCCGCCGGCTGATGCTCTCCCGCAGCATCTGGGCGGGCCAGGCCGGGTCGCCGAAGAGGACCGCCTCCTTGCTCGGGAAGTAGCGGAAGAAGGTGCGTGGCGCGATGTCGGCGGCGTCGGCGATCTGGGCGATCGTGGTGGCCTCGAAACCGTGTTCCCGGAACAGGCGGAGCGCGGCCGCCTCGATGCCGGCGCGGGTCCGCTGCGCCCTGCGCCGCCGGCGGTCCGGCGGTGCGGCGTGATGGGGGTCCGGGGCCTCGGTCATGGCTCCCAAGGGTTCACGGGATGTCCGGCCAGTGTCAACCATGCCATAAGTCACGTGTGCCAACTGGCACGTGTGACATAACGTGGAGGGGTCGGCCTGGTCGAGGGAGGGCCGGCTTCCCCGTCTTGTCGAGGAGATGACGTGTCCCGTGTCCAGCCCGAGGCCCAGGTGCCGCCGGGACAACCCCGTTCGTCGATGACGGACGACGAGCGCGCCGCGGTCGCCGAGGGCATCGAGTTATCGGTCTACCGCGACAGGTGGAAGACCCTGCTGGTGCTGTGCCTGGCGCTGGCGACGGTCATGCTGGCCAACACCTCACTGGGGGTCGCGCTCCCCGTGCTCTCGGTGGACCTGGGTGCCACCACCAGCCAGCAGCAGTGGTTCAACAACGCCTTCACGCTGGTGTTCGCCGGTCTGCTCTTCACCGCGTCCGCGATGGCCGACCGGTACGGCCGCAAGGCCATGTTGCAGGCGGGCCTGGTGGTGTTCGGCCTCGGCTCCGCCTACGTGTGGCTGTTCACGGACTCGAGCACCGAGCTGATCGCCGCCCGTGCCGCGCTGGGCGTCGGCGCCGCGATGGTGATGCCCGTGACGCTGTCGATCCTGACCAGTGTCTTCCCCCGCCACCAGCGGACCAGGGCGGTGGCGGTGTGGGCCGCCGTGTCCGGCGCCGGTACGGCCCTCGGGCCGGTGGTCTCCGGAGTCCTGCTGGAGTTCTACTCCTGGCAGTCGGTCTTCGTCATCAACATCCCCGTCGTCATCGTCGGCGTGGCCCTGGGCGTCCGGTTCGTCCCCGGCCACCGGCTGGTGGCGGCCGGCGCCGGCGAGGGCGGGCACGGTGGCATCGACCCGGGTGGGGCGGTGCTGTCGACGCTGGGTATCGGCACCGTCGTCTACGCCCTGATCCAGGCGGAGCACAACGGGTGGGCGTCGGCGACGACGCTGGGACTGCTCGCGGCCGGCCTCGTCCTGGTCGCGGTCTTCGTCCTGTGGGAGCGCCGGGTGAAGGACCCGATGCTGGACATGACGCTGTTCCGGGACAAGGCGTTCTCCGCGTCGGCGCTCTCGCTCACGCTGGTGTTCTTCGCCCTGATCGGGGTGTTCTTCTCCCTCAGCCTCACCCTCCAGCTCGTGTTCGGCTACTCGCCGCTGATGTCCTCGGTGGCCATGCTGCCGGTCTCGGTGATGATGGTGCTGGTCTCGCCCCAGGTCGCCCGGGTCGTGGGCCGGTTCGGCCCGAGGGCGACCGTGGTGAGCGGGATGGGTCTCGCCGCGCTCGGCATGGGGATCCTGGGCACCCTGAGCGTCGACTCGGGCTACTGGCACCTGTTGTTCGGCCTGGCCACCGTCTCGCTGGGTATCGCGCTCACGATGCCGCCCGCCACCGACATGCTGATGTCGAAGGTGCCCCGGGAACGGGCCGGGATGGGGTCGGCCACCAACGACGTGACCCGCGAGATCGGTGCCTCGCTGGGGATCGCGGTCCTCGGTTCGGTGCTGGGCAGCACCTACGGGAGCCGGTTGTCGGACTCGCTGACGGGTTTCCCCGAGGACGTCCGGGAGACCGCGACCAACTCCTTGGTCGGCGGTCTCGGTGTGGCCCGGTCGTTGGGTGAGGAGGGCACCGGACTGCTGCGCGAGGTCATGGAGTCCTGGATGGACGGGGTGCGGGTGGCCCACCTCGCGGCGACCGTGCTGATCCTCATCGCGGTAGTGGTGGCCTGGGCCTGGCTGCCCCGGGTGGCGGAGGACATGCACCGGACCGCCGGGTCGGAGGGGGCCGGGGACGCGACGTCGTCGTCGACCGCCGGTGACGACGGGCCCGCCGAGACCGGTGGCGCCCAGCAGGAGGCCTCCGCCGTGGCGAGCGGCGCGGGGGGAGCGGAGGACGGCCGTTCGCCGGCCAGGTCCGACGGCGGGGAGTAGGAGCTCCCGATCCGGGGCGCCCGGGGCCCGGCGGGTGGAACCGCCGGTGGCCCCGGGACCGTTTCGGGACCGCCCCGGACGCGGTCGTTCGGCCCGGGTCAGCGGTAGTCGTCGGCCGTGCGGTCCCGACGACCGCCGAGGGCGACCTCGCGGATGTAGGTGGCCGCGTCGGGTTGGGAGCCGTCCAGGTCGCGCACGCCGTAGGCGGCGGCGAGCTCACCGCTGGACACGCCGCGCCCTCCCCAGCGGGAGACGTCCGGGTCGGCGGCGAGGGCCGCGACGGCGCGGCCCAGGTAGCGGGGGGTCTCCGAAATGGCGAAGTGCGGATCCCGCTCGATGCCGTCCCGCCAGTTCTCCTCGGTCACCCCGAAGTGGTCCAACATGCGTTCCGAGCGGAGGAAACCGGGGCTGACGGTGACCGCCGCTCCCCCGAAGGGCGCCAGCTCGTGGTGGAAGGCCGTGCCGAGCCGGCGCATCGCCGACTTGACCAGGAAGTAGGGCACGGCTGTCCCCACGTACTCGTCGTCGTCGCCGTCGGTGACCTCGACGAGCAGGCCGCCCGGCCTGGCGATGAGCAGCGGCAGCAGCGTGTGCGCGGTGACGAGGTGGGTCTCGACGCCGTTGCGGAGCACCCGCAGGGCGTCCTCCAGGCTGGTCTCCCAGAACGGGGTGCCGTGGACCACGAGGGGGTCACCGCCCCAGACGTCGTCGACGAGGATGTCCAGCCGACCGTCCTGCTCGGAGTGGATGCGCTGGGCCAGCGCGGTGACGTCGGCGACGGAGTTGTGGTCGCAGACGACCGGGATGCCGGTGCCGCCGGCCGAGGTCACCAGCTCGGCGGTCTCCTCGATGGTCTCCGCGCGGTTCAGGGGACTGCGCGTCCGCCCGCTCGTGCGGCCGGTGACGTAGACGGTGGCCCCCGAGGCGCCGAGTTCCACGGCGATGCCCCGGCCGCATCCCCGGGTGCCGCCGGTGACGACGGCGACCCGCCCGTGCAGTGGTGCGTTCTTCTCCGCCACGTCCTCGTTCCTTTCGTGATGGATCTCCGGCTGGGTTGGTCGTGGCCGCCGCTCAGCCGGGAGGGCGCCGCCATCCGTCGAGCACCGCGTCCACGTCGGCGAGGAGCCGGTGGACCAGGGACCCCTCGGGGCGCATCGACCAGTGCAACGCCGAGCCGTTGACCAGGGCCGCCAGTACGGAGCCCGCCACCTCCGGGGCCGGTGCGCCGGGCAGTTCCCCTGCGTCGACCGCGGCGCCGACCAGGCGGCGCAGTTCGGTGCTGACCCGGCCGTACACCTCGCCGAGGAGCTGGCGGAGTTCCGGGTCCTGGAGGTCCGTCCCCAGCGCGGCCAGGTTGTGCGCGGCGGTGTCGGGGTTGTCGAGCGCGCGGTAGGGCGAGGTCGCCGCCGCCCTGACCGCCTCGACCGGGTCGCCGGCGTCCTTCGCGGCGTCGCGCATGGTGGTGCGCACCTCGTCGGCGCTGGCCCGGCTCATCGCGACGAGCAGGCCGTGCTTGGAACCGAACCGTTGGACCAGGGTGGCGGGCACCACCCCGGCGCGGCGGGCGATCTCGGCCAGGGCGAGCCGTCGCGGTCCCAGCTCCGCGAGCGCCGCGCTCGCCGCTCGGATCAGCTGTTCGTCCGTGGTGCTCCTCGGTCTGGCCACCCCGTTATTGAACCACGGTTCACAAACGTTTGTGAACCGTCGTTCATGAACTTGCCGGTACGCCCCCGGGGTGTCGGCCCCCAGGACCTTGCGGGGCAAGTGGGGGTTGACCTCGGGGTGATCACGGATACCCCGGGGGGTCCGTCTCCGACAGGCTGACTCCCGAAGCGACAGCGGACGAGGCGACGCCCGACAGGGGCGGGCGGGGAGTTGGTGACCATGATCGAGGCACGAGGCCTCACCAGGAGGTACGGCAACAAGGTCGCGGTGGACGACCTGTCGTTCTCGGTGCGGCCGGGGCGGGTGACCGGCTTCCTCGGGCCGAACGGCGCGGGGAAGTCCACGACGATGCGGATGATCCTGGGCCTGGACCGCCCGACCAGCGGAACGGTCCGCGTGAACGGGCAGGCCTACCACGAGCTGGACCAGCCACTCCGCCGCATCGGCGCGCTGCTGGACGCGAAGTGGGTGCACCCGAACCGGTCGGCGCGGGCCCACCTGCGCTGGCTGGCCAGGACGAACCGGCTGCCCGACCGGCGGGTGGACGAGGTGCTGGAGGCCGTGGGCCTCGCGGCCGTCGCGAACCGCCCGGCCGGCGGGTTCTCGCTGGGGATGTCGCAGCGGTTGGGGATCGCGACCGCGTTGTTGGGGGACCCCGAGATCCTGATGTTCGACGAGCCGGTCAACGGCCTCGACCCCGAGGGGATCCGCTGGATCCGTGGCTTCATGCGGGACCTCGCCGCGCAGGGCCGGACCGTCTTCGTCTCCAGCCACCTGCTCTCCGAGATGGCGCAGACGGCCGAGGACCTGGTGGTGATCGGCCGGGGGAAGCTGATCAGCCAGTGCACCACGGCCGAGTTCATCGACAACGCCAGCGAGTCCCTCGTGCGGGTGCGGACTCCCCAGGCGGAGGAACTGCGGGCGGCGCTGGCACGGGCCGACGCCGAGGTCAGGGTCGAGGTCGAGACCGGTGCCCTGCTGGTCTCGGGTGTGACGACCCAGCTCGTCGGCGAGGTGGCGGCCGCGGGTGGCGTGGTGCTGCACGAACTCGCGGTCGAACGCGCCTCCCTCGAACAGGCGTTCATGCGCCTGACCGACGACGCGGTCGAGTACCAGACGACCGCCCTGCCCGCTCCCGAACTCGTGACCGCCGGAAGGTGAGTGCCGTGAACCTGATCTCGGCGGAAAGCATCAAGCTCTTCTCCACCCGGTCGCCCTGGTGGTGCAACCTCCTCGCGATGGTCCTCCCGGTGGGCTTCGCCACCGCGGCCGTGCTGAGCTGGCCGACCGACGTGCCGATCTCGGTCACCGAGGTCCAGATGGGTTACCAGTTCGGCATGATGCTGGTGCTGGTCATGGCGGCTCTCGCGGTCACCACCGAGTACCGCTTCGGCACGATGCGCACGACCTTCCAGGCCGTGCCGGGGCGGTCCTCCGCGCTGTTGGCGAAGACCGCGCTGGTGGCCGGCGTCGCCGGACTGGTCGGTCTCGTCGCCGCGCTCGGGTCGTTGGGCGTGGCCTCGGTCCTGCACCCGGTCTCCGATCTCGGGTTGGGGACCGCCGACGAGCTGAGGGCGGTCCTCGGGGTCGCCCCGGTGTTCGTGTTCTCGGCGGTGATCGCGGTGGCGGTCGGGCTCCTCGTCCGGCAGAGCGCGGGAGCGCTGGCCCTGCTCCTGGTCTGGCCGATGTTGGTGGAACCGCTCGTCTCGGTCATCCCGACCGTGGGTGAGCACATCCAGCAGTGGATGCCCTTCGTCGCGGCCGACCACTTCCTGCGGGGAGAGCGCAGCATGATCGCCGACCCGGTGCTCTCCCCGGCCATGGCGCTCGCCTACTTCGCCGCGGTGTCGGTCGGCCTGCTCGCCGTCGCGCTGGTGGTGGCGCGCCGCCGGGACGCCTGAGCCGGCTCCCGGTGGGGGGTGTCCGACCCCCCTCGGCGGGGTACCTCTGCTCCGACGGGCCGGGCCGTGCGGCCCGGCCCTGAGGGAGTGACCGTCCGCGCTGGTCAGAGCCCGTTCCCTCGTCGGTGAAACACCTGGCAAGAAAAAGTGATATCATCTTGCTAGAAGTCACGAGGAGTGATTCGTGACGGCGAGTGCGTCGACCGGGGTAACCCGTTCGGCCACACGAGGAGGGACGATGATCGAGGTAGAGCACCTCACGAAGCGGTACGGGCGGACGGTCGCGGTGGATGACCTGTCGTTCTCCGTGCGGCCGGGGCGGGTGACGGGCTTCCTCGGGCCGAACGGCGCGGGGAAGTCCACGACGATGCGGATGATCCTGGGCCTGGACCGCCCCACCAGCGGAACCGTGCGGATCGACGGGAAGCCCTACCGGGAGCTGGACCGTCCGCTGACCAGGGTCGGCGCGCTGTTGGACGCGAAGTGGGTGCACCCGAACCGCTCGGCGCGGGCGCACCTGCGGTGGATGGCCAGGACCAACCGGCTGCCGAACCGGCGGGTGGACGAGGTGCTGGAGACCGTCGGCCTGTCGGGGGTGGCCGACCGGCGGGCGGGAGGTTTCTCGCTGGGGATGTCGCAGCGGTTGGGGATCGCGGCGGCGTTGTTGGGGGACCCCGAGATCCTGATGTTCGACGAGCCGGTCAACGGTCTCGACCCCGAGGGAATCCTCTGGATCAGGCAGATCATGCAGCGGCTGGCCTCGGAGGGGCGGACCGTGCTCGTCTCCAGCCACCTGCTGTCCGAGATGGCTCAGACGGCGGAGGAACTCGTCGTGATCGGCCGGGGGAAGCTGATCAGGCAGTGCGGTACGGCGCAGTTCGTCGACGAGGCGAGCGGGGCCACGATCCGGGTTCGGACCCCGCAGGTGGAGCGCCTGAGGGGTGCGCTCCACCAGGAGGGGATCGAGGTCAGGGACGAGGTCGTCGACGAACTGCCCACCCTCGTCGTGGCGGGTACCAGCAGCGAGCGGGTGGGGGAGATCGCCGCCGCGCAGGGCGTGGTGCTGCACGAGCTCTCGGTCCAGCGGGGGTCCCTGGAACAGGCGTTCCTCCAGCTCACGAACGAGGCCGTCGAGTACCACGCGCATGACGGCGCCACCACCGGGAACGAGGGGACCGACCGATGACCCTGCTCGCCGTCGAACGGATCAAGCTCTTCTCCACCCGCTCGCCGTGGTGGTGCGTGGTGGTCGCGGTCGGTCTCACCGTCGGGTTCACCGCCCTGATGTCGGGCTTCGCCAACGAGCAGGGCACGGTGACCGTCGGGTTCACCCAGTTCAGTTACCAGTTCGGGCTGATGGTGCTGATGGTGATGGCGGTGCTGGCCGTGACCACCGAGTACCGGTTCGGCACCATCCGCACCACCTTCCAGACGGCCCCCAACCGGGCCGCGGTCCTGACCGCGAAGGCACTGCTGGTGGCGGTGCTCGCCGGGGTCGTCGCGCTCGCCGCGGCGTTCCTCTCCTTCTGGGTCAGCGACCTGCTGGCCACCAATTCGGACCTGAGCCTGTCCGGAGCGGACGCCTGGCGCAACGTGGCCGGTACCGGTCTGGTCGCCTTCCTCGCCGCCGTGCTCTCCGTCGCGGTGGGAATCCTGCTGCGCCAGTCGGCCGCCGCCGTGACGGTGGTCCTCGTGTGGCCGCTGCTGGTGGAGGGTCTCGTCTCGCTGATCCCGAGGATCGGCCAGGACATCCAGTCGTGGATGCCCTTCGTGGCCGCCCACCACTTCCTGTTCGGCGGGCAGCCCGACAGCGCGGAGGCCGCGATGATGATGGGCATGTCGGATGTCCCCTACGGCCCGTGGGCGGGCATCGCCTACTTCGGTGCGATCTCGGTGGGCCTGTTCGTCGTCGCGGTCATCACCGCGAGCCGCCGCGACGCCTGAGCGGGCCGGTTCCGGCGGTCCTCCACGGCCGGGTGGGCGACCCCGGATTCGTTTGGGAACCGCCCCGACCGGGGGAACCCCTTCATGAAGTGCTTGTTAACGCGATCGCGCTGACCGGCGCCCTCGTTCGGGATACCCGGGCTGCTCTGGATGGGGCAGCCCGGGTTTCTCCTTGTCCGGCCGATGGAAACGGAACCTTAACGAAGGGCCCTCCCGGGCTTCCGCGATCGCGTCACCAGGCCCGAATGCCGCTAGTATCGAAGGTGAAATCAACTGGTGATATACACCGGAAGTACGTGAGGTCGGTATCCGGTCGAACATGGCTCGAAGCAGTAGCTGAACTCCTACCTGGGGGGCAGGAGGATCGATGACAACGTTGCGACGCAAGCCTGACCCGCAAGAACGTGACGAGGACCCCACCCCGTTCGGCCCCGAGCGTCTCGTCTCCGGGGCAGGATGGGTTCCCCGACAGCAGCGGACGCCGCCGCGGTCGTGGAGCGACGACGCCGGGGACACCCTCGGCCCCATCGAGCGATCGGTTCCGTGGCCAGAGCCGATGCCGGAACTGGAATGGTTCCTCGCGCTCGAGGGCAGCGCCGCCGACGGAGCGTCCGAACCCTCCGACGCCAGGAACTCCTGGGTGCACTGGGCATCGGAGGCCGAGGTGCTCGACCTGTACCGAGGGGCTCTGACCGCCGGCGGTGATCCACCGGCGCCGTGGTGGATCCGCGCCATGCACATCGGGACCCTGGCGTCCAGGGCCGACGGTTTCGCACTGGAGGACGAGGTGCACGACGTCCTCTCCGAACGCCCGGGCTGGGTCTTCGTCCCCTGGGCCGGCAACGGAAGAAGCCCCTACTGGGAGTACACCCCCTCCGATGACGGTCGGGCCATCCAGCCCACCACGATCCTCTTCGGCGAACGGCACCCCGGCTTCGTCCTGGTGCTGCCCGCCCACGGCGTCACCCCGACGCCGGTGCGACCCCTCGGCGGCGTCGCGGGTCTGGTCGAACGCCTCACCGAGATCGGCTCCTGGCGGGTCTGACGCCGCCGGGAGTCCGCGCGCTCCACGCGCCTGCCCATCGCCGCGTGTCCTGGTCATGCCGCAGCAGCGCCGCTGCCGGCAGGCACCACCCCTTCGCCTCACCCTCCGCGCCGTCGTCGGCGTGGACGAGGAGCGTCGGTCGTTTCCCGACTCCCAGTGCCGTGCGCCGACCCGTCGGCCCGCGTCCGGGTTGGCCCCCGTGCGGCGGGCCGGCGTCGGTTGTTCCTTGGCAGGCGGGGTGCAACGGGTGGTGCCCTGCCGCCCCCGCCTGCCGGTCACCCCACCTCGGACTCCGGCCGCGCGCGACACGGCGGGTTGCCCGATCCGGGATGTGAGTGCGAGCGCGTCGGGGGGCGAGCGCGCTCACCTCAATGCGATGAATCGCACAAGACAGTATGCCGCGCTACAACTTCCGCAAATGATCACCCGATAGGTGCCACTAGACACCCCGGTCGCGGGGGTGTCGCACGATCGGGGCCGCTCCTGACGGAGGCGGGCGCCACGAACGCCGTCCGCCCGCCGGTGGGGCCGTGGAGTGGTGGGTGTGGCCAGCCGGTGAGCCCGTCGCCAGCGCCCACGCCGCTTCGGTACCACGGCGGCGCTCCGTCCACACCGGACTACCTGCTCCGGGTGGCCCGCGCGCTGCTCGGGCCGCGCCCCGCGCCGGTGGTGGGCGGAAGGTGAGCGGCTGGCCGGGGTCACGTGGCCGCCTCGCCGGATCCACCCCCCGCTGCCGGTGCGTGTCCCCGCTCGGCCACCCCACGCACCCTTCGCGGATCGCGCCGGCACGGACGGCTCGCCGGGGGAACACCCGCGTGCGCCACCACCCGTCGCCGGTTCCGGCGGCCGCACGTCCCTGCCCTGGTGGCTCCCGGTAGAGGAGGACAGTGTGTCGAGCGACCGGCGCCAGGCGGACGGGAGGCGGCCAACCCCCGGCGCCCTCGCCGACCGCCGAGGTGGGGCTGGCCCGAGGGCGGACGACCTGATGGGAACGGCGAGCCCGGCCGCCTGGCGGACGGGCCTCGCTCCCCCGACGGACCCCTCGGCCTTCGGGCCCGGCCGAGGCCGAGCGAGGAGGGGCCGGGGGTGCCGTGGCGACTCCTCGACCGGCCCCGGTGCGGGTCGGGTCCCGAGGCCGTGGCACCGGTGCTGATCCGCATGTCCTCGAGGTGGACCGCGCGCTCCGGTCGGGGGCGCCCCTGGTCCTCGCCGCGCGGCGGCTGACATCCCGAGGCGACCCACCACTTCCCACTCCTGGCTCCCGGGGCCGGTGCCGGACGCGGTGGCGCCGTCGGGCTGCCACCGGTGGTACCACCATTCCCGCGCCAGGCACCGGGTCGGTCGGCCCGGCGCTGGGACCGGGTGAACCCGTGCCGCCCCGGTGGTCGGCGAGGTGGTGCCCTCCGGTTCGGCCGCGGTGGGCGGTCCGTGAGACCGACGGCACCGCCCGTCCACCCGGTTCCAGCCCCGGAGCGGACCTGCGGGGACGGCGTCGCGACGGCGCGCGGGTTTTCGGGGCGCGGAGCGGCGGGCCCAGCCCGCCGTGGGCGCCCGCGCGACGGATGCCCACCCGTAGCCTGTGAACCGCACGACGTCAGGGAGGACTCGATTCGGTGCGTGAACTCGCCGTCGACTTCGGCACGTCCAACACGGTGGCCGCGGTACGCGCTTCTCCCCACGAGCGGCCCAGGCTGCTGGCGGTGGACGGCTGGCAGGTGCTCCCCTCCGCCGTGTGGCTGGCGCCGGACGGCGAGCTGGTGGTGGGGGTCGACGCCCAACGCCAGGCGCGACTGGACCCGACCCGCTACGAGCCGACGCCGAAGCTCCGCGTCGACGAGGTCGAGGTGCTGCTCGGCGACCGGGTGGTGCCCGTCGTCGACCTGATCGCGGCGGTGCTGCGCAGGGTGGCGGGTGAGGCTCGGCGCCAGCTCGGCGGCGAACCGCACCGGGTCGTGCTGACCCACCCGGCCGACTGGCACCGGATCCGCCGGAACACCCTGCGGGCGGCGGCGAGGGCCGCCGGTTGGTCGGGGCCGGTCAGCCTCCTCGCGGAACCGGTCGCGGCGGCCGCCCACTTCGCCGAGGTGACCAGCCACGAGCGGGTCGTCCACCCAGGCCAGGCCCTGGCCGTCTTCGACATGGGCGGGGGTACGACGGACACGGCACTGGTCCACAGGGGACGGGATGACGGGTGGCGGGTGCTGGCCGAGGCCGGGACACCGGATCTGGGCGGCGGGGACGTCGACCAGCTGCTGCTGGAGCACATCCGGTCCTCGGTCGGTCCTGACCGGCCGGAGTGGGGCGAGTTGGTCCGCCCCTCGGGTCCCGCCGCCCGTCGCGCGGCACGAGCACTCGCCGATGACGTCCGCGCCGGCAAGGAAGCCCTGTCCCGGTATCCGCAGACCGACATCCCCCTGCCGGACCCCCTGCCCGACGCCCACGTCACCCGCGCCGAGTTGGAGGGCCTCGTCCGTCCAAGGCTCGAACGCACCGTCGCGATGCTCGCCGGCACGGTGGGCACGGCCAGGTCTGACCTGGCCGGGGTCTTCCTCGTGGGTGGGGCGACCCGGATGCCGCTGGTCGCGACCATGATCGGGGAACGGCTCGGTGTGGTGCCCGTCGCGGTGGAGTCCCCGGAGAGCAGTGTCGCGCTCGGCGCGTTGACCACCCGCGCGGCCAGTGACTTCACCGAACCCGGAGCCCCGCTCGGCGAGGAACGTCCGCCCGAGGACGGCGATGCCGTGACGGCGGTGACCCGGGCTACCGGTACCGGTGAGGAGCCGACCCGTCGGCTGGCGGACGGGCCGGCGTCGGCCGAC
The DNA here is from genome assembly GCF_000429185.2 of Actinoalloteichus caeruleus DSM 43889. Lineage (GTDB taxonomy): Bacteria > Actinomycetota > Actinomycetes > Mycobacteriales > Pseudonocardiaceae > Actinoalloteichus_B > Actinoalloteichus_B caeruleus. The sequence goes on from NZ_AUBJ02000001.1 coordinate 4,224,304, forward strand.
CCTCGTGGCGCGGCGGCGGGTGGGGCCGTCCCGCCGGGCGCCGAGGCGCCCACCCGGAGCATCCGCGCCGAGGACGGCCCGACCAGTCGGGTCACCGCGACGCCGGTCGGTGGGCACCCCGCCGTCGCGCCCGCCCAGCCGGCTCCGGGCGCCGCCCCCACCGGCTACCCCGCGACGCGACCGGTCGACGCCAGTCGCGTCTACCGGGTGGACCAGGCCCCGTGGCAGCCCGCCCCACCAGCCCCACCCGCCCCGCGCGACCGGCGAGGCGGTCACCGCCGCGTCTGGTCGGTGGTGGCCCTGGTGGCCGTCGTGGTCGCCGTCGCGATCGCGGTGGTCCAGCTGTGGCCGGTGTCCGGCGACGACGTGTCCGGCCAGGACCCGGCCGGCCCCGGGGACGGCGGCAGGGCGACCGAGGGCCCACCCGGCACCGCCTCCCGGGTGGCGGAGACCCGCACCCACGAGGCGGAGGATCCAGCCAAGCCCGTCCCCGGTGGGCGGGTCGACCCGTCGGTCGGCGAGCTGTTCCGGGAGGAGGCGCTCCGGGACTTCGCCGGCTCCGCCGCCGCGGGTGCCGAGGAGTGCGCTCCGGCGGACATGCCGGTACTCGACATGGTCGTGGGGTCCGGGGACGCCGTGACCTGCGAGTACACCGTCGACGGGGTGGGTTGGACGGTGACCTTCCTCTCCGGGAGCGGAGCCTGTGAGGTCGCGCTGCTCGCGAGCTCGCTCGGGGAGTCCCACGGCGCGGGCACCTGGTCCGGTGGTGGGTACTCCGGTCGTTACCAGTTCGGCAGCCTGCCCGCCGGGGCCCCCGTGTCGGCGGCGCTCACCTACACGGCCGACGGAGAGCCGCTGTGCGGGGCGGTGGAGCCCTCCGGTGGAACGTCGGTCACTCCCGAACAGCTGGTCACCTTCTGGGAGGACAATGTGCGTCCGGTGGGGTGAGCGGAGGCGTTGGGCGCCGAACCCGCACCCGACCGGAGGACCAAGCGAGCAGGGAGAGGAGCGGTCGCAGCGATGCCGGTGACCGAGCAGGCACCGCACCTGAGGAGGGTGGTCAGCTACGTCCAGCGGGGCGAGCGGATGACCACCGGACAGCAGCGTGCCTGGGACACGTACTGGGCCGAGCTGGGCAGGGACGGGGACGGCCTTCCCGACGGCCCGTTGGACGTCGAGGGCTGGTTCGGCCGGTCCGCGCCGCTGATGCTGGAGATCGGCTCCGGGATGGGGGAGACCACCGCCCAGCTGGCCGCCGCCGAGCCGGAACTGAACTACCTGGCCGTCGAGGTGTACAAGCCGGGGCTCGCCCAGCTGCTCCTGCGGTGCGAACAACACCAGGTCGGCACCCTGCGGGCGGTGCGCGGTGACGCGGTGCGGCTGCTGTCCTCGAACATCCCGGTGGACTCCCTCGGGGGAGCCCGGATCTTCTTCCCCGACCCGTGGCCGAAGAAGCGGCACCACAAGCGGCGGCTCGTGCAGCCGGAGTTCGTGCGGCTGCTGGCCTCTCGCCTCGCGCCGGGCGCGTTGCTGCACCTGGCGACCGACTGGGAGCACTACGCGGCCCAGATGATGGCGGTGTGCTCGGCGGAACCGTCGCTGCGGAACCGGTACGCGGACGAACCGGGCGGGTGGGCTCCCCGGCCGGACTGGCGCCCGGTGACGAAGTTCGAGCAGCGGGCGACGGAGGAGGGCCGCGTCGTGCGGGACCTGTTCTTCGAACGGGTCTGAGCCGGTCGGGATCACTCGAACCGGTCATCAAGTGTCGGGGTCCGGGCGACGAAAGGGATCACTCTTCGCAGGTCACCGCTCGAACGGGTGGCCCCGCTGCCCTGAGCAGGATGACCCGTCCGGCAGTGACGCGTGAACGGGGAGCCGAACTACGTTCCGGTCCGTGTCCGCCTCGCACCGGAACTCCGTGTCCTCGCCCCACCGCCCCCCGTCGGTCGCCGCGTCGCGGGCGGCGGTCGGGGCGGTCGTCCGCCTGGACCACCCGGCGGACCGCCCCCGGGCCGGCGATCGCGGTTCTCCCAGCCAGGTGACCCCGTCGGGCGGGGCGTTTCCCGGCCGGCCCGGCGCCTCCTCGACGGCGGGGTGAGGCCGCCCGTGACGAGCGGGTGGTCGCGGAGGCGGTCGCGTTCCTGCGGCTCCACCACGCGGGCCAGACCGACCCGAGCGCCCTGTCGAGCAGGGTGGACCAGGTCAGGCGGGAGGTGGCCCGCACCGGCACCTACACCCACACCGGCGAGGAGTTGAGGTTCGGGGCCTGGCTCGCGCTCCGGGAAAGCGGCCACTGCCCCCGGGAGTGGGCTGGCGGGACCTGGTGGTCAGGGACCTGCGCGTGGTGCGTGACCCGGCGGGCGTCGCCGCGGGCTGCGCGGACCACCTGCGGACGGCGGTCGTCCCCCCGTCTTCCCCGGCGGGCCGGGCCGGGGCCGGTGCCCCACCTCCCAGCGGTGGCCAGGTCAGGCCGGTGGTGACCGTGTTCGGGCCTGACCTCCCCGGTGAGCCGGCCGCGAGGGTGCACAACCTGGAGCTGGTCGGGTACGCGGGTTACGAGCGGTCCGGGGGCGCCGTCGTCGGGGACGCCCGGCATGTGGGGATCACCCGGTCGCTCGGTGGACTGGGCTGGCGACGTCCGCTGCGGCCGGGGCGGTTCGACCAGCTGCCGTTGGCGATCGCGTCCGGCGGGGCCAGCCCGATGCTTTTCGACGTCCCCCGGGACGCGGTGTACGAGGTGCCGCTCGAACATCCGGAGTGCGACTGGTTCCCGGAACTCGGGCTCCGTTGGCACGCGACGCGGGCCGTCACGGGACTGGCGCTGCGGGTCGGAGGCGTCGTCTACCCGGCCGCGCCGTTCAACACCCCTTACGGGGCCTGGGAGATCGCGGCCAGGCTCGGGGCGGCGGCGGGGTTCGGGGCCGAGGCCGAGGTGGCGAGCCGGTGGGCTCGCGAGGTGGATGCGGCCCCCGAACCCGGGCGGGGACTGGAGGAGCTGGAACGGGCGGTGGGGCACTCGTTCGCCGCGGCCGGCGTGGGCCTGGCGGGCCGGGTCGGGCCGGCGGAACGCCGGTGTTCGCGGCTCCGGGCCTGGCGCGGCTCGCGGGGCCCGGCGTGCTTCGTCGTGGAGCCGGACCGGCTGTTCGCTCTGCCGGGGCCGGGGACGGTGTCCGTCGCCCCGGCCCCCGGCTGATCGGCCGGCTCAGGAGGGGTGGTGAACCGTCGGGCGCGGGAGCCCCGTGCGGGGACCCGGCCGGTCACCGGGTGGAGAGGGAACCGTTGAGGACCAGGGCCTCCGGGCGGCGGCTGGCGCGGCGGGCACGCTCGGCGGTGGCGCGCCGGGCCGCCCGCTCCTCCTTCTCCTCGGCGCGCAGCGCCTGCCGCTCGGCGACGTCCGGCAGCACGGGGCTCAGCGCCATCAGCAGCAGCACGCCCAGCGCCAACAGGACGGCGGTCCAGGTGAAGGCCATCGTGAGCATCGTTGTCTCCTCGTCGTTCGGTGTGTTCCGTTGTCATGTCCCACTGTCGTCGCCGCGGCGGCTCGGCGAATCGGTCGATGAGCCGGGACCGCGCACCGATCGGCCGAGGGGGACTTCCCTGACCCCGAACCCCGAGGCGTTCCGGGGGCGGGCCGGCGGGGGAACCGGGGCGGAGGCCGTGGCCGCGAACGGCAGCGGGGCGGAGGCAGCCCGGAACCGGCTTCCGGCGGGGAGCCGGCGGTCGACCCGTCCGCACCGGGCCGGGTGGGCGCGTGGGAGGCCGCCAACGGCGTTCGACCGCCTCCCCGACGAAGCGTCGGCGAGAGGCCGGCTGGCGTCCCCCGGCCGACGGCGGCCGGACGGGTCGGTGTCACCGGCCGACCGGAGGTCCGCGTTCGCCGCCCGGGAGCGGGGGGCGGGGGCGATCGACGGCACCCGTCCGTAGCCTGGGACGCTGACTGGCCCGACCGGTCGCAGCCCACCCGGGAACGGGCCGGCGCTGGACCCGGGTCACCTGGTGCGGGCGCACCACACCGAGCGGAGCCGGGAGGTTGTCGGATGTCGAAGCGCCGAGAGGGTAGCGAGCCCACCGCCCGGCAGAGCACGATGTGCCACAACTGCGGTGGTCAGGGGCACCTGCTGGAGCCGGTGTGCGCGGTGATCGGCGGCTCGGGGCGGTCCCTGCCCCAGCTGCGACCGTGCCGGTGGTGCGGCGAGTCCGGTCGGGTACCGGGGCTCACCCCGCCCACCTGAGCTGGCCGGGCCACCGGACCCTGTCGGGCATTCCCGGTGCGCCAGCGCCCCCGGTGCCGTCACACCGGACGGCCCCCGTCACCGGCCGGCCAGCGGTTCCCGGCTGGCGGAGCGGAGGGCGGGACCGGCCGTGGCGGCGGCGACCATCGCGGCCAGCGATCCCACGGCGACGGGCAGCACCAGCCAGCCGTTCGGCGAGGGGGCCAGGTCCCACCGCGACAGCACCGCCGCTCCCACGAGGAATCCCGCGCCGGAGGCCACGAGGCTCGCCACCAGCCTCGGCACCGCCGCCTCCAGCCGCGACGCCCGCCTCAGGGCCCGCACCGAGGCCCCCGCCGCCACCAGGGCCCCGATCGTCCGCCGCCGGTCCGTGATCGACCCGGCGGCGCTCAACGCGGCCCCGCACCCCGCGAGCAGCCCGGCCCCCAGCAGACCGAGCGCCGCGGCCCAGCGCAGCTCCTCGTGGAGCTGGTCCGCCACGGCCCTCCGCTGGGCGCCGCTGTCGACGGCGAGGCCGGGCGCGGCCCCTCCCAGGACCCCCCTGGTCGCCTCCCTGGTCCCGGAGGTCGTGGTCACCAGCACGGCGGCCTCGGTGAGCGCGCCGGGGTCGGCCAGCGCCGACGGGTCGACCAGCGCCCAGCCCTCCGCCGGCGGTGCTCCGTCCCGCTCCACCCGGCGGACCAGGTGATCAGCGCCCGCCAAGGCCAGCTGGTCACCCGCCAGGTGACCGCCGCCAGCCGAGTGCCGCACCACCCGGGGGCGGACGTCCGCCGCGCCGCCGCCGGCGAGGAGCACGGCCGGGGAGCCGGCGCAGTCCCCGGAGCTGACCCGACCGAAGGGGACGGCCTCGGCACAGGGCAGCACGAGCGCGTCCCACCGCGCGAGCCCGTGGCCCGCCACGGTCGCCAGTCCCGCGACGGCGACGGTGGCCTCGATCCCCCGCTCGTCGAGACCGGTGCGGACGGCGTCGGCGATGGGCACGGCCCGGGTGCTGGGCAGGTCGACGGTGAGGACGGAGTCGGCCACCGGACGCTCACCTGAGGTGGGACCGGGTGGGTTGGACAGCAGGGTGAGGGTGGTTGACGCCAGGAACACGGTCAGGACCAGCCCGGCCCCGGCGCGGTACGCGCCCACGGGGTCGGCCAGCAGCCGGCGGCCGGCCAGCAGCGCGGCCGGTCCACGCCAGAGCCGCGCGAAGGCACCACCGAGCGCGGCTGCCAGTGAGGGGCCGACGAGGGACACCGACAGGGGGAAGGCCACCAGCCCCAGCACCGCCAGCGGGAGCGCGTGCTCCCCCGACGCGTTCACCCCCCACAGGAGGACCGCCAGGGCGAGCACGGGCGCCACCCACCGCCACGGGGACGGCCGTTCCCACCGCCGCTCGCCGGCCGAGCCCCACGGCGACCGCGCCGCCCGGCGCGTTCCCACCACCGAGGCGGTCACGACACCCAGGGGCACCAGGACGGCCACGAGGAGCGTCATCGGACCGGGGGGCGCCAGGTCGTCCGGCGACCAAGGGCCGTCACGCCACGGCACCAGTGCGGCCAGCGCGCGCAGCGGGGCACCCGCCACCAGGCCGGCCGCCGTGCCGAGGACGCCCGCCACCGCGGCTCCGGTCGCCGCCATCGCTGTGACCTGCCAGGGAGTGGCTCCCGAGAGCCGGAACGCCGCGAGCCGCCGGGGCCGGCGGGCCGCCGCCAGCCGGGCGGCCGAGGCGATCAGCACCAGGCAGGGCACACCGAGGGCCACGACGCCGAGGCCGGCCACGGCGAGCAGCGGGAGGTCGGGTTCGCCGCCGTGGACCGCCAGGCCGGGGACGGCGGCGGAGAAGGCCGGCAGCGTCCCCGGTTCGTGGCCGACCAGCGCGAGCAGCTGGTCGGGGTGCGCCAGAGCGGCCTCCTCGACCGTCCCGACCACCTCGCCGTCGAACCGCACGGCCAGGTCCTGGTACGGGAGGTCGGCCGCGAGCTCCGCCAGCGCCGAGGACATCAGCACCTCGCCGGGTTCGGGGAAGCGCGGCACACCCGGGGGGACGGGGATCGTGTCGGGGGAGATGTCCCCTCTGGCCGGGGCCACGTCGATCCTGGTGATGGCGCGGTCGCCGACGACGTCCGGCGTGGTGAGCACGAGCGCGCGAGCCGGCCGGGCGCCGTCGTCGGCAGGGTGTTGCCAGGCCGCGCGGGCCGAGCGGTCCAACGCGGCTGACGGGAGGGTGACCAGCAGGGTGATCAGCGCGGTCGTGGCTGCGACCCCCAGTGCGGTGAGCAAGGTCGCGACCAGGGCGCGCCGGTCGGCCACCAGGACCCGCAGCGCCAGGCGGACGGCGTTCACGCGCACGCCCGCTCCGCGCTGAGCCGCCCGTCCCGCAGGACCAGCCGCCGGCTCGCCAGGGCGGCCACCGAGGAGTCGTGGGTGACCAGGACGACGGCCGCCCCGGTCGTGTGGGCGGCGTCCAGCATCGCGTCGACGGTGTCCCGCCCGGTCCCGCTGTCCAGGGCGCCGGTGGGTTCGTCGGCGAAGACCACCCGGGGTGAGTGCCCGAGCGCTCGGGCGACGGCCACCCGCTGGGCCTGCCCGCCGGTCAGCTCGCGGGGCCGGTGGCCCGTCAGGTCGCCGAGTCCCAGCCGGTTCAGCCAGGTGCCGGCGGTCTCGGTCGCCCTTGCCCGGGAGACGCCGGCCAGCAGCAGCGGCAACGCGGCGTTCTCCAACGCCGTCAGCTCGGGGACCAACATGCCGCCCTGGAACACGAAACCGAAGGCCCGCCGCCGCAGCTCGCTCCGCCTCCGCTCGCTGAGCGAGTCGATCCGGTGGCCGTCCAGGATGACGGTGCCCTGGTCGGGCGGCAGGATTCCCGCCAGGACGTGGAGGAGGCTGGTCTTGCCCGAGCCGGAGGGGCCGACGACCGCCACGACCTCCCCGGCCCGGATCCCGAGGTCGACGTCCCGCAGCGCGACGGTGCGCCCGTAGCGTTTCGTCAGTCCACTGCCCCGCAGCACGGTGTCGCCCCGACCGGATCCGCCGAGGTGGGCGCCGGCGTTCACCACCGTTGTCCCCTTCCCATGACCAAGGCCCGGCGCCCCCCGATGGCGCCGGGCAGGGAGCATCCTGCCGTCCCGCGCCTTCCGCCCACTTCCTCCTCACGGTCGGGAAGCGCGGTTCTCCCCTCGGCCGATCGGCCGACATCCCGCACCGGTCGGCTGACGTCGCGGGCAGCGGACTTCCGTACCTTGACGTGTTGTGGCTTTCCCTCCTCCGCTCACCGAGCCGGCGCCACCGAACCGGAACCTGCGTGGCCTGCTGCGCCAGCAGTGGCCGCTGGTCCTGTTCTTCGGGTTCCTGCTCACGCTCAGCGGCTACGCCTCCCTCCGGCAGGGGCCGGCCGGGACGCTGGACGCGCTCAGCGCCGCCCTGACGGCCCTGTTCGCCGTGGTGGCGCCGCGCCGCCCGGTGCAGGCGGCCCTGCTCGGCGCGCTGTCGATCGTCGCCGTCGTCCCGGTCGCCCAGGACGCGTTCCGGGACGGGCTGGAGACCGCGGTGGCCGGCAACCTGGGGGTGAAGCTGGCGGCGGCGATGGTGTTGACCGCCTACGTGGTGCGGTTCAGCGGTCGGCGGGTCGCCTGGTGGTGCGTCGGAGCGCTCACCGCCGCCCTGTCCGTGCTGATCACGGTGTCCAGCGGCCCGCGACCGGAACGGGGGCTGGCCACGCTCTTCCAGTTCTCCCCGATCGGCGCGCTGCTGCTCGTCGTGTCGGTGGTGACCGGCCTCTACTTCAAGAGCCGGGACAGCGAACGACGCCACTCGGTGAGCCAGGAGGTGTCGGCGGCGCAGCAGGCGGAGCGGATGGCCCTCGCCCGGGAGCTGCACGACGTGGTGGCCCACCACGTGACGGGGATCGTCGTGCAGGCGCAGGCCGCCCGGGTGGTGGCCTCCGACAACCCCGAGGTGGCGTTGCGGGCGTTGGAGCTGATCGAGCGCAGCGGGGTGGAGTCGCTGGCGGCGATGCGACGGCTGGTGGGCACGATGCGGGGGGCACCGGCGGCGGGTTCCTCCAACGCCACCGAGCAGGCCACCACCGACCTCGACGCGGACCTGCGGCGGCTCACCGTGGACGCGGCCCGCAACGGCATCCCGGTCATCCTGGAGATGGACCAGCTCCAGCCGGTTCCCCCGGAGCTCGGCCGGTCGGTGCTGCGGCTGGTGCAGGAGGCGATGACCAACTCGGGCAAGCACGCCGCCGCGCTGACCTCGGTGGTGGTCCGGGTGGTCGAACGGGACGGCGGCCTGGAGGTGCGGGTCACCGACGACGGCCGGGGCAAGGCCGAGAAACCGGTGGGGGGTTCCGGGGGCTACGGTCTGGTGGGCATGCGGGAGCGGGTGGAACTGCTCGGGGGGCAGTTCGAGTCGGGGCCCGGCGACTACGGCGGCTGGCGCGTCTGGGCGTGGCTGCCGATCCGGGCGGAGAACGACTCCGACGGCTAGTGGGGGCTCCCGTTCCGGCAGTGAGCAGCAGACGTCTTCCGAACCGACAGACAGCCGAGGTGCCAGTGACGATCAAGGTGCTGATCGCCGACGACCAGGAGATGGTGCGCGCCGGGTTCAGGATGATCCTGGACGCGCAGCAGGACATCGAGGTGGTGGCCGACGTCTCCAACGGTGTGGACGCGGTCAACCAGGCCAGGGCACTGCGACCCGACGTGTGCCTGATGGACATCCGGATGCCCCGGCTCGACGGGTTGGAGGCGACCAGGCAGCTGGCGGGGCCGGAGGTCGCCGACCCGGTCAAGGTCGTGGTCGTGACCACCTTCGACCTCGACGAGTACGTCTCCAGCGCCCTGTCCTACGGGGCCTCGGGCTTCCTGCTCAAGGACGCGGGGCCGGCCCTGCTGGTGGAGGCGGTGCGGGCGGCGGTGCGCGGCGACGCCCTGGTGTCGCCGCAGATCACGGTGCGCCTGCTCCAGCACTACCAGTCGGGGCGCCGCACCAGCCAGCGCCGGCCGGACGTCTCCCTCACCGACCGGGAACTGGACGTGGTGCGGGCGGTGGCGAACGGGCTGACCAACACCGAGATCGGCGGGAAGCTGTTCATGTCGCTGTCGACGGTGAAGACGCACCTGGCCTCGGTGCAGGGGAAGTTGGGCGCGCGGAACCGCGTCGAGGTGGCCGCCTGGGCCTGGCGTTCCGGCCTGATGGAGGACTGACGGGGGCAGGAGCCCCAGGCTCCTCCCGCGCCAGCGCACTCCTGTCTGCGATGGACAGCAGGCGGAATGGTCGTGAGGTCGTCACCCTGGGTGTTCGCACGACTCGCCAGGGCTAGTAGCGTGACGCCGTGTCCATTCCTGTTCGGGCCGGTGATCTGTCCCGGAGCTGCCGGCAGCTCCGGAGGCGACCGAGTCCATCAAGGAGAGTCCCCCGGCGCACCTCCTGCGGTACTACGCGGCGGAGTGCGGGCTGAAACACGCGCTGCTCCGCCGGCGGAACGGCCGGACCACCGATGACCTGCCGCCCCAGCAGAGGAAGGGCGAGAGCGGGCACGACCTGCGGTCCCTCGCCAAGGAGCTCCGGCTGGCCGATGCCGACTACCGGGAACTGCGCGCCTGCCGGCGACACGGGTCCGGTTCCGTCCGGCACCACGAGCTGCACGAGGCGTGGCGGTACGGGGTGCGGCTGGACGCGGAGGGGGAACGGAGGGCCGTGGCAGCACTCGACCGGCTCGTCCAGTGGGCCGTCAAGGAGGGAGGCTCGTGAGCACGTTCGACCACTGGCACTCCGAGCCACCCACGTTCTTCACCTGGTTCGACGTGGAGCAGTGGTTCCGGGACCTGGCGGCCGAGGGGGAGTGGCCGGAGTGGCTGGTGGAGGTGGACGCCTACTGGGATTCCCTGGAGCTGACGCTCGACCAGCAGGTCACCTTCGGACAGGTCTGGGACTACCTCGGCGACACCCTGGGCCGCCTCACCGTCGACCGGGAGGCGGAGCGGCTGCTGCTCGAGGATGGCGGCGACGACGGTGGGAACGGGCTCGATGTCGTCCTCACCCGCGCGGCCCCGGACCACGACTCGGGAAGGCGGTATCGCCGGCCGAAGTGGAACGAGAACCGGGTGACCAGGGAGGTCGGTGAGGCACTGCCACGACCGAACAACGCCGAACTGCCGCACGGGGTCAACGTGTCGGCCTTCCACTCCTTCAAGGGAGGCGTGGGGCGGACCACGCACTGCGTGGCGACCGCGCGGGCCGTCGCCGCGAGCGGGCAGCGGGTGCTGCTGGTGGACGCCGACCTGGAGGCACCGGGGATCACCTGGATGCTGGAGGCGCAGGGCAACCGCATCACCTTCTCCTTCGAGGACTTCCTCGCCCTGCTGCACGGGGCCGACGAACCGGACCGCGCCGTCGCCGTGGCCAGGAGGCACCTCGCCAACCAGGAGATCGACGGGGTCCTGCTGCTGCCGGCCCGGCGCGACCCGAACCGGACCGAACCACCTCGCCTGGTGCCGGGCGACCTGCTGACCCCCAGCCGATCCCGCTACTTCCTCACCGAATCCCTGGCGAGGCTCGCGCACGCGCTCGGCGCGGGCACCGCCCTGGTGGACCTGCGCGCCGGGGCGAGCGAGTTGAACGCGGCGGCATTGCTCGACCCCCGCGTGCACCGCGTCTTCGTCACCACGGCCAGCGACCAGTCCGTCCGGGGAACGGTGGCACTGCTGGACGAGGTGCGCCGCCGGGCGCCCAGCGTCGCGGAGGACGACCCGGTCCCGACCGTGATCGTCACCCAGTACCAGAACTCGGTGCACGACGGCGTCGTGGAGGACGCGGCGGCGCGGCTCGCCGAGGCTGTCACCCGGATCATGAAGGGCGGGGTGGGGACGGAGGAGGTGGCCGGGGAGGAGGACCCGACCACCGAGCTGCTGGTCACGACACCGCTCCGGAGTCCGTTCTCGGCCGGGTTGCTGGCGCTCCCCGCCTCCTGGGACGGGGTTGCCGCCGCCAGCGACCGGGCTGGCCTGGGGCGCGTGGTGGCCGGCCTCGCCGACAACCTCCGCGCCGGGGTCACCCCGGAGCCGGTGGCGGACGTGTCGCCCTCGGATCGGCCCAGCCTGCCGGACCGCCGCCGCTGGTTGGCCGAGCGGGCCCGGTTGCTGACCTACGCCGAATCCGCGATGGAGCATGTCGAGGATGCTGGTCTCCTCCGTACCAACTCCCTCGTGAACCTGGCCTCGGCGCACCGCACCGAGGCCCCGGTCGAGGTGGTCGTGGGGGCGAAGGGGTCCGGGAAGACCTTCACCTTCCTGTCCCTGTGCCGGCGGCGGACCTGGGGCGCCTTCGGCGCAGACCTGGGTGTCCGGGACATCGAGCTGGACGCGGACATCGTTCCGGTCCTGTCCTCCCAGAACCTCAGCGATCGCATCGGGCAGGACATCGACGAGATCCGCCGCTCGGCGGCGAACCGGCTGGCCGGCGTGGAGGGGGCCGAGGTCGAGGTTCCCGCGCGCGACCCCAAGGAGTTCATCGACGAGAAGTTGCAGGAGGACCGGACCGACGACGACTGGCGGCGGATCTGGCTCACCGTCCTCGCCCGCTCGGTGGGCATCCCGGCGGAGCCCGACACCGCCGAGGACTACCTGGTGGAGCTGGCCCGAAGGCGTAGCGCCATCTTCGTGGTCGACGGCTTGGAGGACCTCTTCCAGGGGCTCAGCCGGGAGCCCCGCCAACAGCAGGCGCTCCGGGTGTTGCTGACCACCTGCATGGAGTGGATGCGCAAGCTCCGGGGCCGGCCGCTCGGGCTGGTCATCTTCGTCCGGCGGGATCTCGTGTGGGACGCCATCACCCAGAACACGGCGCAGTTCCTCGTGCGGTACCAGCATTTCGAGCTGCGCTGGGACCACGTGGAGGTGCTGCGCCTGGTGGCCTGGGTCTGCCATCACTCCCGCGCGTTGCCGAGGGCGAGCGAGGACCTCGTGCAGTCGGCGGGCCACGACGTCCTCTCCGAGCACCTCCTCTCGCTGTGGGGGGAGCGGCTGGGTTCCGCGCGGAGCAGGGAGGTGGGGTCGCAGGCCTGGTTCCTCGCCGCGTTGTCCGACTCCAACCAGCAGATCCAGGCCCGGGACATCGTCTCCTTCCTCAAGGAGGCGGCGGAGGAGTCCGCCGACGACCCCGAATCGACGAGGTGGACCGACCGGTTGTTGACGCCGATGTCCATGCGTCGGGCGTTGCCGGCGTGCAGCCGGCAGAAGATCGAGGCGACCGAGCAGGAGCTCTCCGCCATCGAGTGCATCTTCACGCGGATGCGGACCCTCGACCACGAGATGCGGAAGGTGCCGTTCCGGCGGGAGGACGTCGGGCTGAGCCTAGAGGACATCGCCCTGCTGGAGTCGAACGGCGTGGTGTTCCTCGTGGAGAACGAGTACTCGATGCCCGAGATCTACCGGCACGGGCTGAACTTCAAGGCGACTCGCCTGCCCTGGTCACGGCGATCTGGTGAGTAATTCGTCCCCCGGGGGCGCGGGACGGCGCTGACGGGAGCGGGTGGGAGGGGCGCCGCGCGGGACGCCCCTCCCAGTCTCAGCTCCTGGCGTCCTGGTCGGGCAGTGGCGTGCCGGTCGACGTCTCGTCGGTGGGCACATCGGCCCGTCCGTCCGGCGTCGTGCCGGCCCCGTCGCTCCCCTGCCCCCGGCGGACGGCGGAGAGCAGCAGCTGCGCCACGTCGACCACCTCGACGTTCTCGCCGGCGGTGCCCTCGTTCTGCCGCTGGGTGACGCCGTCGGTGAGCATCACCCGGCAGAACGGGCAGCCGGTGGCGATCTTGGAGGGGGCGGTGCCCAGCGCCTCGTCGACCCGGTCCACGTTGATCCGCTTGCCGATGCGCTCCTCCATCCACATCCGGGCGCCGCCGGCCCCGCAGCACATCGACCGGTCGGCGTGCCGGGGCATCTCCCGCAGGGAGGCGCCGGAGGCGCCGACCAGCTCGCGGGGCGGCGAGTACACCTGGTTGTGGCGGCCCAGGTAGCAGGGGTCGTGGTAGGTGACGTCCTCGGCGATGGGGGCCACCGGGGTGAGCCGTCGTTCGCGGACGAGCCGGTTCAGCAACTGGGTGTGGTGGACGACCTCGTAGTTCCCACCGAGTTCCGAGTACTCGTTGGCGAGGCTGTTGAAGCAGTGCGCGCAGGTGGCGACGATCTTGCGCCGGCCGGCCGGGCGGCCCTCGAAGACGCCGTTGAGCACCTCGACGTTCTGCTGGGCGAGCATCTGGAACAGGAACTCGTTGCCGGCCCGTCGCGCCGGGTCGCCGGTGCAGCTCTCCTCCGGTCCGAGCACCACGTACTTCACGCCGGCGGTGTGCAGGAGTTCCGCGACCGCCCTGGTGGTCTTCTTGGCGCGGTCCTCGAAGGCCCCGGCGCAGCCGACCCAGTACAGGTACTCCACGTCGTCGGCGAGCTCGCCGTCGAACACGGGGACCTCGAAGTCGAGGTCCTCGGTCCAGGCGAGGCGGTCCTTGGCGTTCTGGCCCCAGGGGTTGCCCTTGTTCTCCAGGTTCTTGAACATGCCGCCGAGCTCGGTGGGGAAGTTCGACTCGATGAGCACCTGGTAGCGGCGCATGTCGACGATGTGGTCGACGTGCTCGATGTCCACCGGGCACTGCTCGACGCAGGCCCCGCAGGTGGTGCAGGACCACAGCACCTCGGGGTCGATGACTCCGCCGAGTTCGCCGTTCTCGCCCGGTTCCCCGATGAGGGGCCGGTCGGCCTCGGCGAGGGCGAGGGCGTCGATGCCGGCGAGGCGGGCCTCGGCGCCGTCGCCGGTGATGCCGACCTCGTCGCCGGCCATGTCCTTCCGGCCGCCGGCCATCAGGTAGGGGGCCTTGGCGTAGGCGTGGTCGCGGAGGGCGGTGATGACGAGCTTGGGGGAGAGGGGCTTGCCGGTGTTCCAGGCGGGGCACTGGGACTGGCAGCGCCCGCACTCGGTGCAGGTGGTGAAGTCCAGCCAGCCCTTCCAGGTGAAGTCCTCGACCTTGCCGGCCCCGAAGGTGTCGGTGTCCGGGTCGGCCTCCTCCAGGTCGAGGGGCTTGCCGTCGCTCATCATCGGTCGCAGCGCGCCGAGGGCCTGGCCGCCTTCGGGTTCCCGCTTGAAGTAGATGTTGACGAAGGCCGCGAACCGGTGCCAGGCGACGCCCATCGTGATGTTCCTGGCGACGACGACGAACCAGAGCATCGAGACGAGGACCTTCGCCGTGGCGACGAGCAGGACCCCGGTTTCGAGGGCGCCGGTCGAGGCGCCGGAGAAGGCCAGGACCAGGGGGTAGCTGGCCAGGAAGCTCGCGGAGTAGGAGTCGGCGCCGAGCAGCGCGCCTTCGAGGCCCCGGAGCAGCAGCACGCACAGCGGGATCACGAGGATCACCGCTTCGACGAAGTAGGCCTGCCGGAAGTTGGACCCGGCGAAGCGGGACACGCGGTCGGGGCGGCGCGGGTGGTTGAGCTGCCGGATCACGATCAGCGTGAGGATGCCGATCAGGGTGGCCGCGGCGAAGAACTCGATCACGACCTCGAAGACGATCCAGTGCCCGATCAGCGGCAACGCGAAGGTGGGGTCGAAGAGCTGGCCGTACCCGGTGGCGAGGGTGGGGACGAGGAGGACGAAGCCGGCCGCGACGAACCAGTGCGCGGCACCGACGACGCCCCACTTCAGCATCCGGGTGTGGCCGAGTGCCTCGGTCAGCATGGTGCGCAGCCGGGACCCCCACGGTCCGTTCCTCGTCGGGTCCGGTTGCCCGAGGCGGATCGTCTTGACCATGCGGGTGATGGCGCGCACGAACAGGGTGACGGCGTACGCCGTGGCGGCGAGGCAGATCGCCACGAGGGTGAGCTGGAGAGCGCCCATGCTTCCGGCCTCCTGATCGGGACTGTTCCCCGCAGCCTAGACCAGGTTACCGGCCGGTAATAACTCCCGGCGCTGTCGGTGTGCCCAGTTTTCGCGGCCTCCGACCGTGCGGCCGTGCATAATATGGAACAAATGTTCTGATTGTTAGGGGGTTCGCATGGTCTACCTGCTGCTCGCCGTCGCGATCGCCGCCGAGGTGACCGCGACGGTCGCCCTCCGCTTCTCCGAGGGCTTCTCCCGCCTGATCCCCTCGATCATCGTGGTGGTGGGCTATGTGATCGCCTTCCGTACGCTGGCCGAGGTGCTGAAGCGGGGGATGCCGATCGGCACCGCCTACGCGATGTGGGCCGGGATCGGGGTGGCCGCCGTCGCCGTGATCGGGGCGCTGTTCCTCGGTGAACAGCTGACGCTGGTCAAGATCGCCGGCCTGGTCCTCGTGGTGGGAGGTGTCGTGCTCCTCGAACTCGGGGGCGGGCACGGCGACCCCGGGGCGTCGTCCTCGGTCGCCACCGAGGCGGACCTGGACACGGGCGGGAACGGAAGGGCGGGAGCGCAGGGGTGACGGCGGAGTCGCGGGACGGACGGGTGGCCAGGGGTGACCGGCGCCGTGCGCTGATCGTCGCCGCCGCCGTCCGGGTGGTCGAACGGGAGGGCGTGGCCGGGCTGACCCACCGCGCGGTGGCCGCGGAGGCCGGCGTGTCGCCGACCTCGACGGCCTACCACTTCGCGACCGTGGACGACCTCATGGTCGGCGCGCTCCGGGCATCGGTGGAGGACAGCGCGGGCGGTCTGCTCGACCAGGTGCGGCGGACCGCGACCGATCCGGTCCGTGCCCTGGCCGACTACGTCACCGTCCACCGGGGGCGGGCCATCGCCGAGTACGAGCTGTACCTCCAGGCGGCCCGCCGGCCCGCGCTCCGCCCGATCGCCAGACAGTGGTTGGACGCCCTCTCCGAGGTGCTCCGACCGGTGGTACCGGACGAGACGGCCCGGCGCGCCCTGGTGGCGACCGTGGACGGCCTGCTGTTGCAGTCCCTGCTGTCGGACGAGCCGCCGAGTGAGGCGGAGATGCGCGCGCTGCTCGGGCACGTCGTGCGGGTCAGCGGCTCCGACACCGGACCGGCCGCGCCCCACGGTTGACCGCCCCCTCACCGTTGACCGAGTCGGACGGTTGACCGGGCCGATATCGGTTCCCCCGAGCCTGGTGGGCCGGCCGGGAGCTGCCGGCCAGGGCGGGGGCCCTCCGCCGGGGCGGGGGCGAGGGGTCAGGGCGCGGTCGACCCGGTGCGGCCGTGGGGCCGGGGGCGGTCGCCGCCGCCCGCCCGGCGCGCCCGGTAGGCACGCTGCTGGCAGGCACGCGAGCAGTAGCTGCGGCGCCGGCCGGTCGGCGCGAGGACCAGTTCGGCTCCGCAGCTGAGGCACCGCGAGTGGTTCCGGGGGACGACCGTCCCCGTCGCGGAGCCAGGTTCCAGCGCCTCCCGCGACAGCGCCTCCCGCGACTGGGACTCCTGGGCGGCGACCAGGGACTCGACGCCGTCCAGCAGCCTTGCCAGACCGAGTTCGAACGCCGACCGGGGCTCGGGGGACGCTCCGGCCGCCGCCACCTTGGCCAGGCTCGGGTGGTTGGTCAGGTCGAAACGCCGCCAGAACGGCGAACCCGCTGACCGCCAGCCGTTCTCCCAGGTGCCCGCACCCTCGACCGACAGCCTGGCGGAACCCCGGACGTAGCCGTCCACGGCCTGGGCCAGGTTGACCAGCTCGTCCTCCGGTAGCCCCGTCGCCAGCAGGACGTCCAACGCGGCCTCGTGGGCCGCGAGCATGTTGGGCCCGGGAACCGCCCGGTGCGTGGAGATCTCCAGGACCCAGGGGTGGCGGTGGTAGAAGTCCCAGTCCTGGCGGGCACGGGCCTCCAGCCTCGCCCGCCAGCCACCGGCCAGGTCGTAGAAGAGCGAGAGCTCCCCGTACGCGCGGTCCACCATCACGTCCACCAGGTCGTCCCTGCTGGGGACGTGGCGGTACAGCGACATCGCCGTGAAACCGAGCCTGGTCGCGACGGCGCGCATCGACACCGCCGCCAGCCCACCCGCGTCGGCCATGCCGATCGCGGTCTCCGCGATCCGTTCCCGCGTCAACCGAGGTCGACGGCCACGGTCGGAGTCGCCGGTGGTCCCCCACAACAGCGCCATGCCGTGCGCGAACGTCTCCTGGTTCGTGCTCTTCGCCGCCATCCCACGTCCACCGGTCCTCGACGATTACCCGGAGTATGTATACAGCCCACACCCGTGGTGTACGGCGCACACCTCCGCCCTCGGCGCGTCCCGTCGGCTTCGGCGTCGACTTGCGCCGCTGAGGCGGGGGCGGTGCGGATTCGGCCGGGGAACGCGGGCGCGACGGCGTTCCCGATTCCTGGCGAGCGGGGTGAACCGGAGCGGGGAGGCGATTTCCCCGAACGTCGAGGCGGCGCGGGTTGGTTTTCCCTCACCCGGCGGACGCCAGCGCACGCGCGATGCGTGGATGGTCGTCGGAAACCCGATCCCGCCGTCGTCCGCACGGGCGCTACCACGGCGGCGCGCCGGCCGCCACCGCGCGAACCGGGCCTGGTCAGCCGGTGGAAGGATGGCGTCTAGCTCGTCGGAGGGAGCCAGGCCACGCGCCGCCGAGGGGCGGCATCCCGCCACTCGGCTTCGAATGCCCACGGGCGGGAAGGGTGTCCCGCCCGCTTCCCGTGCCGGCGAGGAAGCGAGAAGGCCCGAGGAGTGGCATCGCTCCGGAGTGGGCTCACCATTCCTCGTGGGGCGAATGCGGAGTCGGCCGACGGCGGAAAGGGAAGGAGAATTCGCCGGATCAAGGGGCGGGCCTCGGTGGAATGGGAACAGGCTCAGCTCGCTGCTTTCTCCGGGCGATCGGCGCGTGACGGAACCGGACGCGGGGTTCCCTCACGCCGCCGGGGAGCGCCGTGGCGTCCTGGCGCGGCGTCGGAGCGCCGAGACTGGCGACAGCGGGCGGGCACAGCCCCGTGACCTGGTCGTTCCTCCCGGCGGCTCCGAACGGGACGCCGGTGTTCAGGTGGAGGCGAGCGAGGCCAGGGCGTCCAGCCTGCGCAGGGTCTCGTCACGCCCCGCCGTCTCCAGGTCGAACAGGCACCGGCCCACGCCGGCCTCGGCCAGCTCGGAGATCGTCGCGGGGTCGTCGGGAGTGCCGAAGACGGTCACCGGCAGGTCCCTCCCGGCCTTCGCCCGGACCTCGGTGACGCGGGCCGCCAGTCGTGGCGTGTTGGCCCGGGGCAGCCATCCGTCCCCGTACTCGGCCAACCGGCGGAGCGCCGCCCGGCTCTCGCCGCCCACGTAGATCGGCGGATGCGGTGTCTGGACCGGCTTGGGCCACTGGTAGATCGGGTCGAGGTCGACGTGCTCGCCGTGGAACTCGGCCAGTTCCTCGGTCCAGATGCGCCGGATGGCCAGCACCCGCTCGTCGAGGAGGGCGCCCCTGGCGGCCGGGTCGGTGCCGTGGTTGCGCATCTCCTCCTTGTTCCAGCCGCCGCCGACGCCCAGGATCGCCCTGCCGTCGGAGATGAGGTCCAGGCTGCTGACCTCCTTGGCGGTGTGGATCGGGTCCCGTTGCGGGATCAGCGCGATCCCGGTGGCGAGCACGAGCCGCCGGGTGACGGCGGCGGCCGCGCTGAGCACCACGAAGGGGTCGAGGGTGCGGTAGTACTTGCGTGGGAGCTCACCGCCCTCCGGGTAGGGGCTCTCCCGGCTTGCCGGGATGTGGGAGTGCTCGGCCAGGAACAACGCGTCGAAGCCGCGCTCCTCCAGGGCGGTGGCCAGGTCGACGGGGCGGATGCTCTCGTCCGTGACGAAGGTGGAGACTCCGAACTTCATCCTTCGAGGGAAACACGATCCGCCCGGCGGCGCCGATGTCCACGAGGACGAGCTGATCCGTGCCAGCACCGGCGGCGGTCCGCGGGTGTCAGCTCGCCGCCCGGACGTCGCGACCAGGGCCGGACGGGCGCGCGCTGGCGGTGAGGGGCGGCCCGAGGCGGACGGGCAGCCCGACGCCCGTCCTGGTGCTCGCGAGTCGAACGCCGGCATGCCCGACGGTCGCCCGACACCGACACCGACACCGACACCTGGCCCGGCGCTGCTGCTGTCGGCGCCCTCGCCGGTTCTCGCCGAAGCGGTCGGGCGATGCGCGTCCTGGGACCACCGGTCGCCCGGACCCCGGTGGTCGCGTGGGGGCCCGGGTGGCAGGCGAGGCTGGGGCGAGTCCCACCAGCACGACGTCGAGGTGCTGCGCCACCCGGGGACGGCCAGCCGCTGGTGCTACCCGCTCGCTGGGTCGGCCTCGTCGTCGAACCGGGCCCGAGCCCGGCGGACGGCCGGCAGGTTCGTCGAGCTCCAGCCCAGGAGGGCGTCGATCAGGTCCTGGAGTGTCTTCCCGAGCGGCGCGATGTGGTACTCGACCGCCACGGGACGGGTGGCCGTGACGATCCGTTCGACCATGCCGTTGCGTTCCAGCCGGCGCAGGGTGGTGGTCAGCGACTTCTGTGTGACCAGGGGGATGGCTCGGCGGAGCTCGTTGAAGCGGCGCGGGCGCTCGCACAGCGTGTCCAGCACCAGCAGCGACCACTTGTCGAGCACCTGGTCCAGCAGTTCGCGGTGTTCGGTGGTGACCTTCGGGTGCTCCGGGGCGGAGGGGGTGGTTTCCTGCACGACACCTAGTCTCGTTGAAGTGCCCTTCGGATACCAGGTACACATTCGATACCAGCTGGTTCCTGCTCGTGTTCCTCGATCGAAAGGGCGAACCATGGCCGTGCGGCTGTTGACACCCGAGGGAATGTTCCAGCCGGTCCCGTACCACCACGTCTCGGTGGGCACGGGATCCCGGCAGATCCACGTGGCGGGTCAGATCGCCCGTGACGCCGAGGGCAACCCCCTCGCCACCGGCGACCTGGCCGGGCAGGTCGCCCATGCCCTGCGCAACACCGCGCGGGGCCTCGCCGGCGCCGGCGCGACCTTCGCCGACGTCGTGCGGCTGCGCTTCTACGCCGTCGCCTGGGCGCCGGACAAGATGGATGCCTTCGTGGCCGGGATCCAGCAGGTCGCGGACGAGATCGGGCTTCCGAGCCCGCTGCCCCCGGCCTCGCTGATCGGCGTCGACTACCTCTTCGAACCGGACGTCCTCGTCGAGGTCGAGGCCGACGCCGTGCTCGACTGACGCCGTCCGGAGGGCCGGGTCCCGCGTTCCCCCGAACGAACGCTGGACCCGGCTCGGTGGCGGTCGGCTGAGGTCCGGTTGGCCGGATCCCGCCCGGGCGGGAGGCCACGCGGTGGCAGGTCCGGCCGGAGGTCATCGCCGGGGACGGCCAGGGTCCGAGCCGATTTCGGCCAGTGCCCGAGCGGTGGACGTCCCCGCTCCGCCAACTCTGCCCACGCGGCGCCCATCGCTGGAAGGGAGCGAGCTGGGCGGAGGCCACGGACAGGGCACGACGGGGGCAGGACGGCGCCAGGAGCCCAGCGTGTCCAGACCGATCAGGTGGCAGCTGCCGGTCGTGCGGCAGGTCAGCGGTGTGGGGCGAGCGCGCCCTGGCGGTGGCACCGGGCCCGGCAGCTCCGCGCGTTCCACGCCGAGAAGATCCTCCAAGAGCTTCCTCCCGGCCGGTGTCGCCGGCCCCCGAGTGACGGCAGGGGCGGGCCCTGCGCCAGTCCGATCAGGACCGGACCGCGTCGCTGCCCGCCGCCAGCTCCCGCAACGACGTGTCCAGCGCGCGTAGGAGCTCACCCACCCGGCCCCCGCCTCCCGGGGCCGCCGGGTAGCGGGTCAGGACGTCCACCACGAGGGGGCCGGCCAGTCCCCGGGCCCGGACGAGGTGGTCGGCGGCGACCCCTGGGTCGCCACCGGCGTCGAGCTCGAACGCCCGCGCCGCGTGGGCTGCCGAACCGAGGATGTGCTTGACCTGGGTCGCCTTCGCCAGGGGGTGCAGGAACGCCGCGCTGGCCGAGGCGACCGCGGCACGCGCTGCCTCCCCCGCCGACGGTTGCCCGGCGTCGCGGGCCTCCTGGTACGCGCGGAGCGCCGCCCAGGCGCCGTCCCGGATCACCTTCGTCCGCCTGGCCCCGCCGGCGAACTCCCGTGCGGCGTCGATCGCGGCACGCGGACGCGGGTCGTCGGGACGGTGCCGTTCGAATATCGCCAACGCCGGAAGGGCGCAGGCCACCGCGAAACCCGCGACCGCGCGCAGGTCCGCCGTGCTCAGGTCGACCGTCAGGCTCTCGTCGGTACCGCCGTCATCCACTCCTGCGACCGTATCGTTGGAGTACCGGTTGAGCCTTGGCGACGGGAGTGCCAGCACGGCGTGGGCGGAGTGTCGAACAGGGAGGCACCGCAGGGGCGGGTGGATCGTCGTTCGGGCGCGTGCCCGCTGGCGGTTCACCCCGCCGCCGATCCGGCCCCCAGCGGAGCGTGCGGCCGGCGCCACCGCCGTCCACCACGGCCGATCCGCGTGCGGCACATCCCGGTAGAGCAGGTGCGGATCGGGGATCGAGTACGTGGGCAGCCACCGCTGGAGCCAGCGCGGATCGACGGGGACGCCGGTCTGGCGCTCGAGCTGCGCGAGGCAGGTCGGGCGGGCGAGGTCGAGGTCCACGTCAGGGCCGAGCGCCCACTCCGGGCGGATCTCGTGCTGGTGTGGATCAGGCGCACGAGGGTAGCGGTGATCGAACCAAGCGGTGATCCTGCCGTTCAGCGCCTGCGTGACGAGCCCGACGCCGTTCATGTTCCAGTACACGCTGAAGAAGGCGCCTCCGCTCGCCGAACATCGACGGGCGATTTCCGGGAACCTCAGCTCGTCCTCTCGACCAGGGAGAGGTAGGCGTCGAGTTGGGCTGCCCCGGCGAGGAGGTGGCGGCTCCGGGCGGTCAGCCGGCCCTGCCAGGAGTCGAGGAAGTCGGCCAACGCGTCCGGGTCGCCCGCCTCACGCAGGGATTCGAGGAACCGGGCGACCTGGTGCAGCAGGTAGCCGCCCCGGCGCAGCTGCCGTGCGATCTCGGCGTCGCGCACGGCGTCCGGCCCGTACTCCCGGTGCCCCGTGGCCCGGTCGCGGGTGGGACGCAGGATGCCGGCCGTCTCCCAGGTGCGCAGCGTCGCCGGGTGCAGGTCGAGCCGGCGCGCGAGTTCCCCCACGGTCAGCGCACGCCCCCGGATCGGGGTCGGGGCACCGGTGGACAGGGCCTCGAGGGCGGCGGCGACCTCGAGGCGGGTGTCGCGTTCGGTGAACAGCGCGACGTGTGCCGCGTCGAGGAGCCGGTAGGCGGAGTCGCTGTCGCCGCGATGGGTGGCCCGCATGATCTCCACCGCGGCCTGGTGGCCGTGCCCGCCGCGCAACGCGAGGAACGCCCGGAGGGCCTGCGCGTGCAGCCGGGTGTAGCGGCGGTAGCCGCTCCCGCTGCGTTCGGCCGGCGGGAGGACACCGGCGTCCTCGTAGTTGCGGATCGCCTGGGTGGACAGCCCGTGCTCCCGAGCGAGGTCGACAGGACGCACAAGGTCCTCCTCGTGAGACTTCGACTTCCGCGAACGGGGTAGTTCCTCGCCCGGATATCAATGGAATTCCCAAGGTTACCGTCGGGGGCTGCCCGCACCGCGAGGAGCGAACGTGTCCACCGCCCCCACCCGGTGCTCTCGGTCAACATCAGCCACGGCGTGGGTTCCGTACCGGGTATAGGGAACTCGTCGAACGGATCCACGCGCACAACGTGGACCGGGGCGGCGGGCCGAGCGGGCAGCCAGCTCAGACGCCGTCCCGATTCAGGGAGCCGACGAAGGCGGCGAACACCTCGCGGTCAAAGAGCAGCGTCCCGCCAGCACGGTTCTTCGTGTCCCGCACAGCCACCACGGTCGACGTGGAACCCACCTCGACACAGTCGTCGGAACCGTTGCTGCTCCGACTCGACTTCCGCCAGTTGGTCAGGGTCATGTCAGCGTTCATGTGCCACGTCCTCGGAGAGGGGAACCATGTCGGCCGGGAGGTGTGGTGCGACCCGCGTGGGCTCCCGGTTCGGCAAGTAGGGACAGGTACCCAGCTTGCCTGTCCGTCGGAGGGTTGGCTATCAGTCGACTCGGTACGCCGCCGCCCCTGTATGGCCTAGCACGGTGACCAAGCTCCTCCGTAGCCGTCTCGGGTAAGGCTCGCGTTGAGAGCCCGGCGGGGCGCCCGCCGGCCCGGTGGGTGGTTGGCCGGGTGGGGCCAGGAAGGACCCGCACCTGCGGTCGAACGCTGGTGCCGCCCCTGTCCGGCGACAAGCGGCGCCGAGTGCGCCGAGTGAGGTCATCCTCTAGTGAGTCGAAGGTCCCGCTTCGCTCGCGGCGTCGCTGGGCCGGGAGTGGCCGCTGAAGGTCCGGACGTACCGGTCACGCGCGGAGACCGTGGGCGAGTGTCACGCGGGAGTGGGAAGTGCCGCGCAGACCTCGTCGATGCTCCTGATCTGCCGGCGGCCGACGAAGCGCCGGAGCACCAGCAGCCCTGCCTGGTGCGCCTCCTCACCGGCATGGGAGTAGCAGGCGTCGTGGACGACCACCGGGGTGTGCCCCAGCTCCCAGGCGTCGGCGGCGGTCTTCATCACACAGCTCTCGGTGGCGATACCGGCAATGGTGAAGCGCGTCCAGCCCCGCGCGGATGCGAGCGCCGTGAACTCCTCGGTGAAGGTCGAGTAGTAGGTCTTGTCGATGACGTGGTGTCGGGCGGCGTAGGGGACCAGTTCCGGAACGATATCGGTTTCGGGACTGCCTTGAAGTCGGGTCCAGCCGATGAGGCGCTCGTACTGGCTGCCCGGAACGTTGCGGAAACGCGTGAACACAATGGGCCGACGTGCGGCGTCCCACCGCCGCACTAGGCGTACTACGCGGTCGATCACCGGCTCGGACTTCGGACTGATGAACCCGTTCTGCATGTCGATGACAAGAAGTACGTCAGTCATGGCAGCTCCTCCCCGAGGGGCGGCTATGAATCGACGTGGTACGCCGGCGCCCCTGTTTGGCCTAGCACGGTGACCAAGCTCGTCCGTGGCCGTCTCGGGTAAGGCTCGCGTTGACGGCTGGGCGGGGTGCCCGCCGGCCCGGTGGGTGGTTGGCCGGCGGGCCGGTGGGTGTCAGAGGCGCTCTGCTTTGATCGACATGAGGAAGCTGCTGAAGGCCTCGCGGCTGACGACGAGGGTGCCCCCGGCGCGGTTCTTGGTGTCCCGCACAGCCACCACGGCAGACGTGGCCCCAACTTCAACGCAGTCGTTGGCGCCGTTGCTGCTCCGACTCGACTTCCGCCAGTTGGTGATGTCCTGCAAGGAACGTTCCATCGAGCTCATCTCCTAGATCTCTTCGTAGCTTGCCTGAAGTAGGGCACGGCTTTCGTCCTCGGCCAACGATTGGGCGACGACCCGCTCGAACGCTGCCGCGAACTTCTCCAAGTAGGGCGGCCCGTCGTACCACTGGCCACTGACGAACGTCTCGGTGTAGGCAAAAGTGGTCACAGGTTCCCCCACGTCCAGCAGCATGAAGGACGTGCCAAGCGGGGTGTAAGCACCTGCTGCTCGCGATAGGATCTGGAGCCGCACGCGTTCGGCCCCCAGGCCCTGCGGGCCTGGGGGTTCCGGGGCCAGGTCGTCCTGGCCGCCCTGGGCACCGCCGCGATGCGTTCGGAGGTCAGCACGGCCGGCCGCCTGTACTACCTGCTGCCCCGTGACCCCAGTCCTGGTCCCACCGGTGTTCCCGAGCTGGCACGGGGGCCGCTGCGGTGTCGGCACACCGCCGAGGCCCAGGCCGGTGAGGGGTTCCTCCTCACGTCCCAGTTGCTGCCCGACCCCGTGCTCAGCGGGACGTGACCATCGTGAACGACACGTCTGATCCCGGCCGTCTGCTGGCCTCGTCGGGAGCCAGGCCCACCAGCACGGTTCACGCCCACCCAACCGCAGCGGACAAGGACGCGGCCGCCCGTGATGGGATCACCGGGGCGTGGATCACCCGGTGCGCGGTGCGGTCCCCGATCGTGGGCCGCCTCTACGGTCACGTCGACCTCGACACCGGCCACGGACCCCTCGTCGCCCCCGGCCTGCGCTACCTGGTGGGTACCTTCGACCACCGACGAACCGTGCTCTGCGGCGCCGTGGTGCGGCACTACGCCGAGTTCGACGACCTCACCACTCACACGATCGCCGAGATGCGGGACCTGGCCCGGCGGTGGCGGGTGCGGGACTTCGTTCCTCCGCCGACCACGCTGAAACGCCGCCGCCGACGCGTCCCGGCGTGGGCGCGGGTGCGGTTGTGGTCCTGGGAACCCGAGGTCGAGCTGGACGTCAGCTATGTGGGTCGGGTCAGCTTCAAGCACGCCGACTGGGCCCGCATCGGCCCACATCCGTCCAGCGTCCTCGGCCCGGACACCGCCTCCGCCGTCCCATCCAGCCAGTGACGGGCTGTCCCGCCCCAGCGCCCGTGGCTCGACATGATCAGCTTGAGGCCCGCTCGTGGAACGTCACGAGGACACCATCCACTTGCATGGCACCCAGAGGGGTTGCTTGCTCATGGTGAGCGACAAGGTGGCGGTGAACCGTGTGAGCGCTGGCCGGCCCGAGCTCACCCAGGCTCGAACGAGGGAACGCAGTTCCTCCGGAACCCGCGACTCACCCGTGAACGTGATGCTGCCGTCGTCCTGTACCCAGGCGGTCCCACGGGGTGTGCGCAGTGCGCAGGCACCTGCGGCGGTGTTGACGGAGTCGTCGGCCATGTACGCGCGGGTGATCCTCGGATCGTGAGCCGCGAGGAAGACCCACAGGTCGTGGTAGTCGGCGTTCCCCCGGGCGGGGCTGGCATCAGCAATCCGGGTGGCCGGGGCGGACGGGAGGTAGTCGGCTGGGTCGTGGCTGACCAAGTCGACCGGTCGCAGGGGGCCGGCAGCCGGCATGAAGTCTGCCCACAGGAGTACCTTGGCGCTCACCACGTCGCCGCCGCTGCGGACCGCCAGGACTGGGTGCACGCCGCCGTGCGCGACCGGTGCGAGGATCAGGCCACCAGGTACGAGCTGGTCCAGCCAGTGCGGAGAGACCCCAGCCACCCCGCAGGTGACGACGACACGGTCGAACGGCGGCTCGGATGGTGCGCCGAGGTAGCCGTCACCGTGAACGACTCTGACCCGGTGCTCGAGATCGAGTCGGCGGATCGACTCGGCAGCACTCTGGGCTGTCGCCTCCCCTGCCTCGACAGTGACCACGGGACCACCCGTTATGGCGCTGATCAACGCGGCGTTGTAGCCGGTGCCTGCCCCAATCTCCAGCACGCGCATGCCCGGACGGAGGTCGAGAGCGTCGAGCATCCGAGCCATCAGGGTCGGTGCCGAGGACGACGACGGCGGGTCACCATCCTGCCCGGTACTGGTCAACAGCGACCTGTGCGAGTAGATGAGGTCAAGAACCTCGTCGCTGGGGAGTTCGTGCTGGGACACGCGGATTCGCGTCGGTCCATGGCGGAACTCGCGGACGCAGCGATGCCTCGCCACGGTGGAGAACGCGTGCTCGACGTCGGCTGATCGGATGGCACCGGCGTTACGCAGCGAAGCGGCGAACTCGACAAGCCTGGTCTGGAGTGTCTTGGGCACGGACACGGTGTCCTCTCAGACGGTGATCGACGGCGTGTAGATCCTGCGTGGGTCCACCGGCTCACACAGGGGCTCGCCGTTCACTTCGACCCATGCGTGAGCTTGTGGTGGTGGGGAGCGGAACCCGACTCGCCAGGTGACCCGCAGGCCACGTAGTCGGCACGCCAGGAGGACGGCCAGGGAGCGGTGCAGACAGTGGTGCCCACCGGCGCAACGTGGGCTGACCGTCGTAACGATCTCAAAGGCCCGTTGGGCATGGGAGAGATCTGCTTCGCGCGTGCTGCGGCGGAGCACGCCGAGAACACGACGGATGCGGTGTGGGCGGGCCTGCGTGGCTGTCAGCAGCAGGGCGGCTGCCACGACAGCCACCCGCCCGCACCAGCGTTCACCCACCGATAGTCGGTGCGGTGGGTACAACGCGACTGGGGCACTCACAGATTAACCACCAGACGACGTGCGAGAAGCGTGTCAAGAAGCCGAGTGACGTCATGCTGAACTACTGCGGCCGTAGTGGCATAACGTGTGCAGAGCGCGGTCACAGCCGACTCGTGCCCATCCCTCAGGAGCGCTGACAGGGCTATCGCTCCAGTCTCGTTCAAGTGGTAAACCACACCGCGTCGTTCATCCAACAATGTCAGCCCGTCGCCGACGGGCGTGCTCGTGACGCGTCGAGCCAAACGCACCTTAGTTTTAGATGTGCTCATGGTTGACCTCCTGTCGAGCGAACGGTGGAGCCAGGCTGCGGAGCCAGACCTCGCAGGCGATGGTGTCGGACAGGAACCCAGGCGCCAGACCTGACGGTCTGAAGGATCGCAGGCAGCCGCGTAGAACGTCCTCGTTGACCAGGCCCAACTCAGCCAGCAGCGACTGGTCGAACAGCTCGATCGCACGATGCTGATTGGTGGACCAACCACGGTAGATGTCGTCGTTGTAGTGTGCCTTGGTGCGTCGTGCGAGCAGTGGCGCTGGCACGGTGTCGGCGACCGCAGTTCGTAGCAAGGGCTTGGGTTGCCAGGGATCGACGCGATCCCATGGGACGACCGACAGAGCCGCTTCCACCACCGATCGGTCAAAGTACGGGAACTCAGCGGGCACACCATGCGCCATTAGCGCGTCCCGGTACAAGGAGGAGCGGTAGGCAGTGGACCGTATCCGTACCAGGGTGGCATGAGTGCTGTGCTCTGCGAGCGGAGCTGGTGCGATATCGAGTATGGCGGAACGGACGAGTCGTTCGGCGTCACCGCTCGCCCACTGAGGTAGCAGAGGTTGTGCCTCCCATCCGACCGCGTCGTATTCCGCACCAGCCTCGGTCCTGAGGGAGCGGGCTGCCCGCCACAACCAGCGTGGGTAGGAGGGGAGGGACACTACTGCCCGCAACAGTTGGGTTAGGGAGAAGTCCCGGAGCGCCGCATGGCCACGCAAATGCCGCCACCCGAGCCGAGGGCGCCTGCGCAGTGTGTGTCGGAGGTACGCTAACGGCGGAAGTAGGACTTCGTCACCGCCCTGCCCGTTGAGATGTAAGCGCACGCCTCGATCGGCGAGCAGCTCGGCGAGGTGGCGGACCCGCGCCGATGCGGCTGCGAACGGTGGTGGTTCGTCCATTCCGCCTATCGCTGTCGGTAGGTCGTCGAAGAACAGTGGAGTTCGCTGGGCATCCAGTACCACGTGCTTGGCTGGGGCGAGGTGCTTGCCAACGCGAAGTGCCCACATCAAGTCGTCGTTCGCTGGTGACGACGACGCTGACGTCACCAGCAGCAGCCTCGATCGATCGCTAAGGGCTTCTCCTGCCAGGCAGCTGAGTGTGGTGGAGTCCATGCCCCCAGACAGTTGGACACTTGTCGGGCTGGCTGAGGCGCGCATGCGGCCGGCGACCGCGGTACGAAGTTCTTCTGCCAGGATCGGAGCGCCTTGAGCGCAGGGATTGGTCGTCGCGGGCGGTACCCAGTACCGGCCAGTGCGGGCGACGTTCCGGCCGAGCGAGAGTCTGTGTCCCGGTGCCAGCGCATGAACTCCGTTGAACGGGGTCATTGACTCTCGTATCGGGCTGGGCATATCTGGGGAGGTTAACCGCGCGGCAAGCCAGGTCCGTGACACTGGCGCATCGATCAGGCGGCGTAGCACGTCCGCGTGGTTGGAAACCACGGTGGCCTTGTTGATGTGGCAGGTGTAAACCCTTCGGAAACCCGTCACGTCACCAAATACCACCATCCCGTCGGGACCGCTGATGACGAGGTGGTAGCTGCCACGCATGGATGTCAACGCATCGAAGTCACCCCGTCGGGCCGAACGTTCAACATTCTTTCGCAGCTACGCCGAATCAACCAGGCAGCTGCCGATTACCGCCACACGTATCGCGCCGAAGAAAACCGTGCGGAGATCGTCTCCATTCCTGTGGTTCACCATCAACCACGGTCGACCAGAAGCGTGTGCCGCCGCAGGGCCGGCTTCGGCCAACAGTGATCGTGCGACTGGTTCGCAGTGATCCAAGTCGGGCAACGCGCACCACCAACGAACCCGACCTGCACTACCTCGTTCCCTCGTCGCGGTCATGGCGACCAGTAGCCACCAGCATCACCGTCGTCTGAGTGTGGCCTGCTGTAGTTACCCCTTGTTACACACCCGAAATCACCAACCACCGTCAACTCTGGTGGCTCGTACGGCTCCAGACCAGCGGTATCGGACGATTCATCGTTGGTCATCAGCAGCCCCTGTCACGATCGAACATGTCCCGACGTGGCGCGACCCTGCGCAATACTCATAGTAACCTACTATACGCGTACTGTGACAGTAGTCTGCCTGGTTCTTTGAGGGATCGCCCCTGCCTCTGGTTCCTCCTCCGCCGGTCCGTGTAGCTGGTACGCCCAGTGGCATCCGGTCTGGAGCATCTGGCGCCCAGGAGCCCAACGCGCCGACCCACCCCGGTGGCGCGTGGGCTCACCCCCTGGCCGGGGTCTGGGCCTCGACCTCCACGAGGTCACCGAGCACGGTGGGCAGCGGGCCCTGGTGCAGCACGCCGAGGCGCTGGGTGGCGCGGGTGAGCGCGACGTACAGTTCCGCCGCTCCACGCGGGCCGTCGGCGAGGATCCGCCCCGGCTCCACGATCAGGACGGCGTCGAACTCCAGCCCCTTCGTCTCCGACGCGGGCACCGCGCCGGGAACGCCCGGCGGCCCGATCACCACACTCGTGCCCTCCCGGGCCGCCTCGTCCCGGACGAACTCCTCGACCGCTGCCGGCAGTTCGGCCTCGGAGATCCGCCTGGACCAGGGGCGGACACCGCAGGCGCGCACCGACTCCGGTGGCTGGACCCCGGGGGCGAACTCGGCGAGCAGCGCCGCCGCGACGGACATGATCTCGGCCGGGGTCCGGTAGTTCACCGCCAGCGGCCGGTACGCCCACCGGCCCGGCACGTACGGCTCCAACACCGCCTCCCACGAGGTCGCCCCGGCCGCCGACCGGCGTTGCGCCAGGTCACCGACCACGGTGAACGACCTGCTGGGGCAGCGCCGCATCAACACCCGCCAGTCCATCTCGGACAGTTCCTGGGCCTCGTCGACCACGACGTGCCGGTAGGTCCAGTTCCGGTCGGCCGCCGCCCGCTCGGCGACATCCCGGGTGTCGCCCTCGACGAAGCGGTCCGCCAGGTCCTCCGCGTACAGGAGGTCCTGGGCGAGCAGGTGGTCCTCGTCGTCCATCAGGTCGTGGCGTTCGGTCTGGAGGATCTCCAACACGCCGGCCGCGTACTCGGCCTCCGCCCGCTGCTCCCGGTCCGCCGCCCGCTCGGCCCGCGCCGCCGCCGGGTCCCGGCCCAGCAGGTCGACCAGTTCGTCGAGGAGCGGCACGTCCGACACCGTCCACGCCTCCCCGTCGGAGCGCAGCAGCGCCGGGTCCGCGCCGGCCGCCCGCAGCCGTTCCGGCGACGTGTACAGCGGCGTGAGCAGGGTCTCCGGGGTCAACACCGGCCACAGTTCGTCGACGGCGGCGGTGAAACCCGCGTGCTCGGCGAGTTCGGTGAGCAGGTCCGCCCGCATGTCCTCCCACGCCTCCTTGTCGTCCCTGGTCAGCCAGCCCTTCCCGATCCGGGCGATCGCCCGTTCGGTGAGCACGTAGGTGACGATCTCCACGAACACCGCGCGGGCCTCGTTGTGCGGGAGGCCGCTGGCCCGCGCCTCCTGGCGGGCCCACTCCGCCGTCTCGGCGTCGATCCGCACCGTGACGTCCTCCAGCTCGATCGGCAGCGGCCGCTCGGGAAGCCGTTGCCGATCGGCGACCGCGGCCGCCAACACGTCCAGGATCCGGAGTGAACCCTTCAGCCGCGCGACCTCAGGAGTGTCCTCGGCGGCCACCCGGAGACCGGGCACGAGGCCGCCGGGAGTCGTGAACACCACGTTCGACTCGCCCAGCGACGGCAGCACCCGGCTGATGTGGTTCAGGAACGCCGGGTTGGGGCCCACGACGAGCACGCCGTGGCGTTCCATCCGGTCCCGTCGCGTGTAGAGGAGGTACGCGACGCGGTGCAGGGCCACCACGGTCTTCCCGGTTCCCGGGCCGCCCTCGATCACCAGGACCCCGGGGTGGTCCAGCCGGATGATCTCGTCCTGCTCGGCCTGGATGGTCGCCACGATGTCGCGCATGCCCTCGCCGCGCGGGGCGTTCACGGCGGCGAGCAGTGCCGCGTCCCCCCGTTCGTCCCCACCCGGTCGGCCGAGCACCTCGTCGGTGAAGCCGACCAGGTGGCGTCCGCGCGAGTGGAACTGCCGGCGCCGGCGCATGTTCTCCGGGTTCGCGGCGGTGGCCACGTAGAACGCGCGGGACGCGGGTGCCCGCCAGTCCAGCAGCAGCGGCGTGTAGTCGTCGTCCCTGTCGAGGATCCCGATGCGCCCGATGTAGGTGCGCTCGCCGGTCACGGCGTCCAACCGGCCGAAGCACAGCCCGCCGTCGGCCACCGCCAACCGCCGGATCTCCCGGCCGGCGGCGCGCACCCGCACGTCACGCTCCATCGGCGATCCCCCGTCGCCGGCCAACGCCGCCTGGTGTTCGGCGGTCGCCCGTTCCCGTTCCTCGTCGAGCCGCGCGTACAGCCCCGCCACGTACGCCCGCTCTGATCGCAGTTCGTCCTCGTACCCCTGAACTGACACGTTCCCCTCACAGTGCCTGGAGATGGTGTGAGCCTCGGCGGTTTCCTCGCGTGCCCGGAGGAGCCGCCGGTTCCCCCTGCCCGTTCGCCCCGCGCCGATCCCACCCGCAGGGGCACGAGGAGGCGTTTCCCGAGGTGACGCGTCTGGTCGCGGCCACGGATCCGCCTCGTCGTGCCGTCCGCTCCCGGTGGGTGGCACTCGGGGTTCGGCGTCGCCGTGCGTCCGTCCGTCGACGGCGGCACGGCCACGCCTCCCCGCCAGTGTCCACGGCTGCTGGCTTCGGCCGGGCGATTCTGGAGCATCACCGGGGTCTTGCCGCAAGACCCCGGGTGCGCTATATGTTGAACTTGGCGGGGAGCGGAGCCGTGTTCCCGGTGTGCAGCTGGTGTGTTCGCGCCGCCCGCGTCCATTCCTCGTGGTGACTCCGCCCGCCGCTTCGTCGCGTTCGCGCTCGTTCTCCCTGGTCCGCCTGGCACGACCGTTCGGGCGCCCTGAGGTCGTGCTGCCCCGCCCACATCCGCGCTGTCGCTCGCGCCGCCCGTGCGCGCGCACCGCGCGGCGGCTGAGCGGCCCCCGGCGCACGTGTCTGGCTCGGCAGCAGGTCAGCGGCGTGCGTGGCGACGACGGGGGAACGCGCACCAACGAATCTGACCGACGTCGAGGTGTGGGCGAGCGTGCCGAGATCGCGGGCCGGACGTCGGGTCCTCGGACCGCCGGTGCCGGCGCGGCTCGGCCTCAGGCGGTCCGCTCCCCCGCCGCGCGGCCACGGCCACGCGCGGGACGGCCTCCCCGGTTCCGGGCACCTCGCGACCGGGCTTGTCGTGAGCCGAGGGCATCCGCGTGGAGACCAGCACCTCCTCGACGAGGCCGAGCAGGTACCGGATCTCCCCGACGGTCGGCGTCAGCTCGTAGGCGTGCAGGTGGCAGGCGCGGGAGAGCCCCTGCCACGCCCGGTTCATCGGCGTGGCGATCTCGGGGTGGAGCTCGCCGAGCACGAGGAGCCTCGACCGCGTCGTGGGTCTCCCGTCAGTGCGCAGGGGCAGGTCGGCCCGCACCCAGAGCTGGTTCAGGACCTGTTCCAGCGCGTAGCGGCCGAGGAACGCGGAGCCCCGCAGCGCGACGCCCGGCCCGAGTCCGAACCGACCCGCCGCGAGAGCCCGCGCCAGCCCGAGTGCCCTCCCGGCGGGCACGTCCTCCGTGTCGCTCACGCCAGCTTCCCCAGGGCCGCCACGAACTCCTCCAGACCCTTGACCGCGGCCTCCGGGCCGAGGGAGAGGCCCTTGTGCACCTGTCCGTTGCAGAGGGCCAGTGTCTGGTTCCGCGAGGGGGAACGACCGCACCAGTCGTTGAGTTCGTCCTGCCCGCCGAGAGCCAGCGTCACCCGCTCCCGGGTCAACCTGGCTTCCTCCCAACGCCGTTCCCGCTCCTCGCGGGACATGCCCTGCCTGGACTGGTGGCGGTCGTGGAGGTCCTTGGCGGCCGACTCCACCGCCAACCGGCAGATCCCCGGTAGTGCGAGGTGGAGCGCCTCGACGGGCAGGGCCGGGTCCTTCACCAACGCCCGGGCGTCCTCGACGTGCCGGAACGCCGGGCTCGGGCAAGGCCGCACCTTGACCGCCGAGTTCATGCCCCGGGTGACCTCGATGACGCGGGCCTTCACTCCCAGGGTCCGCACGGCCTGGGGGAGGCGGTCGTCGTGGGTGAAGACCACCACCTGGCGGTCCTGGGCGATCCGCTCCAGCACCCGCACGAACCCGTCGATCTTGGACAGGTCGAAGGCCTGGATCGGGTCGTCGAGCACGACGAACCGGAACGGGCTGGACGGCGCGGTGGCGCGGGGGAGGAACAGCGAGAGGCTGAGGGCGTGGGACTCGCCCTGGCTCGTCAGGCCGAGCGCGGAGCCCTCCTCACCGTCCACGCCTGCGGTGAACCGAACGGTGCGGCGGGTGTGCCGGCCCTCCAGGGTCAGGTTGCCCAGGCTGACGTTGCTCTCCTGCCGGAGGCTCGCCCAGACCTCCTGGATCTCGCCCGACAGCTCGGCGACCCGCTCGTCCCGGATCGTGGTCTCGTTCCTCTCCAGCCACTTCACGGCCTGGTCGGCGGCGCGCACCACCTCCCTGTGGGGTTCCGCGCGTTTGTTGGCGTCCAGCCAGCGGGACAGTTCGAGGGCGACGGGTGCCCAGCGTTCCTCGCGTTCGTCGAGGTGGGCGGCGGCCTGCTCGCGGACTTCGGCCATCGCGGCGGCCAGCTCGGGCCGGCGGGCGAGGAGATGGTCGGCCAGCGCGGGCAGCTCGGTCGGGGCGTCGAACCAGCGGTTCGTCGCGGCGGTGAGGGCGGGCAGGGCCGGGAGGGCGAGGGGCTCCTCGGTCGCCGGGGGCGTGGGCACCGATTCCAGCAGCGCCCGCGCCTGCCGGCGGGCCTCGGCGGTCCGCTCCGCGACCCGCCGCTGCCGTTCCGCGTCGAGGTGGTGTTCCTGGAGGGTGTCCTCGGCCTTGCGCCGCCACTCCCCGTCGAGGCGGCCCGTCCCGCACACCGGGCAGTCCCGTTCCCCCTGCTCGGCGTGCAGTTCCAGGGCCTGTCGCAGCAGGTCGAGACGCCGGGCCTCGGTCCGGGCCCGGTGGGCCGTGAGTTCCTGTTCGGCCGTGTGCGCCGCCCGGAGGGTGTCGGCCGCGTCCCGCACCTCGTCCTCGGCGGGGGCGGTGAGGGTGGAGAGGATGCGCAGCGACCGGGTGGTCTCCTGCTGGCGTGCGTCGGTGCCGGTGGCGAGCGAGGTGAGCAGTTCGAGGTCACGTTTCCTCCCCAGCGCGGTGCGTGCGCGCTGGGCGCGGTCGTCCGGGACGTCCGCCAGCGTCTTCCTCAGCTCCCGAGACAGCTTGTCGGCGTGCTCCACCTCGTCCTTCGGCGCCTTGCGGCTTTCCTTGAGGTGGTTGATGGCCGAGGTGAGCCGGTCGAGGCCGAGGATCCGGGCGATCGCCTCGTGGAGCTTCATCGAGGTGGCGTGGAGCAGGGCGTTCATCTCCTGGTAGGACATGATCGGCCGGTAGTTGCGCAGGGCCTCCGCCCAC
Organism: Actinoalloteichus caeruleus DSM 43889; assembly: GCF_000429185.2. GTDB lineage: Bacteria > Actinomycetota > Actinomycetes > Mycobacteriales > Pseudonocardiaceae > Actinoalloteichus_B > Actinoalloteichus_B caeruleus. The sequence goes on from NZ_AUBJ02000001.1 coordinate 4,259,241, forward strand.
CCGAGCGGGTCCCGGCCGGGGACCCGTCTCCCCAGCACTGTCCCGGTGCGCGGCTGGGTCCAGGGCTGCTGGTCGGTGTAGTCGGCGTCGCGGTCCCAGTCGATCCCGACCAGGACGTTCTCCGCCGCGCCGTCGACGGCCAGCTCGACGGCCACCGAACAGCGGCCCCGGTGGTGCAGGTTCCGCCACTGGGTGGCCCAGGGCGACTGCTTGGAGCGCTCCGGCTCGCCGCCCCAGCGGAAGGTGCCGCCGGTGAGCGCGGTCTCCAGGCCCTCGGCGAAGCTGGACTTCCCGGAGCCGTTGCGCCCGGTCACGATGGTCAGCCCTGGCCCGGGGTGCAGGCTGAGCGTGGTGGCCGATCCGATGCCCCGGAACCCCTCGACCCGGATTTCCCGGAGGTAGGCCGTCACCGGCCGCACCGTGTCCTCGCCCGCGCTGCCCCGCTCTCCACCGATGGTGGAGAGCAGGTCGGCCAGCTCGTCGGGGCTCTCCAAGGCCGCCAGGACCAGTTCCTTCGCGCGGTCTCCCAACGAGTCGTCCTCGGTGGCGCGGGCGGCCAGCTGAGTGACGAGGGAGGAGTCAACCATCGGGCACGTACCTTTCCACCGGGTGATCGGGTCGGCGGTGCCCTATTGGAGTGTGGAGCCGGGGAGAACACGAGGATTTCACCCGCGTTCCACCCGAAAGTGAGGAAAGCTCGGCCACCAGGTGAAACAGGCTCGTGATCGGGGTCAACCCGAACGGAGCACCGGCCGGTCCCGGCGAGAAACACCGTCGCGGAATTCGCGCCTCGGCCGTCGGAATGGTCTGCCGGCGGCACGGAGATGATCCGCCGAAGCCGTGGGGCGACGGCCGGCGCGTCGATCGAGGCGGCCGACGCGAGGAATCGTGGCGGTTGGCGCTCGCGCCTCCGTCAGCCGTCCCGCAGCAGCTCGCGGAGCGGCTGCCTCGCCTGTGCGCGTGGGTCCGGCTCGCTCTCGATCAGGGCGTTGACGACCCGACCGTCCACCAGGGCGATCAGGTGCCGGACCCGGTCCCGGTCCGAGGGGGCGCCGGCCAGTCGCAGGGTCTCGGCGATCAGGTCCTCCAGCTCGGCGCTCATGGCCCGCATCAGGGGGGCGAGGTAGGGCCGGCGGGGGGTGGTGACGAACCGTTCGTACCGGACCAGGATCGACTCCAGTTCGCGGTCGCCGGCCGGGGTGCCGAGCAGCAGGTCCAGCAGCAGCTCCACGAGTTCGCTCCGGTCGTGGCCGCCGCCCGCCAGTTCGTCGAGGCGACGGCGGCCCTCGGAGAGTTCGAGGCGCCCCCGGTGTTCGACCGCCGCCGCGATCAGGTCGTCCAGCGAGTCGAAGTAGTAGGTGGTGGAGGCGAGCGGAAGATCCGCGCGTTCGGCGACGGCGCGGTGCCGGATCGCGTCGAACCCGCCCTCGCCGAGGAGTTCCGCGGCGGCGGCCACCAGTAGTTGACGGCGACGTTCGCCCTTCGGTGTGCTGGCTGCTGCGGTCATGGCATCCGATCCTGCCAGGCGGGGAACCGGCCGGCGGCCGTCAGTGACCGCCGCCGCTCAGGTTCAGGCCGATGACCCCGGCGACGATCAGCAGCAGCGAGATGATCTTGAGGGTGGAGACCCCGTCGCCGAGCCAGACCATGCCGATCACGGCGGTCAGTGCCGCGCCGATCCCCACCCACACCGCGTAGGCGGGTCCGACCGGCAGTTCCCGCATCGCCCACGCCAGGCCGGCGAAGCTGATGACCGCGAAGACGGCGAAGCTCACCGAGGGCCACAGCCGGGTGAACCCGTTCGACAGTTTGAGCGAGATCGCCCATGCCGACTCGAAGATCCCGGACACGATCAGCACGACCCAGGCCACGATGGTCCCTCCCCGTTCTCCCGGCTTCCCTACCAGCGGTTTCGCTACTTTGGCACGACCGTACCAGTTTTTCCGTGCAGCAGGGTGCCGCCACGTGGTGGCGTCCCCCACCACCACCGAGGGGATCCGTGGATCGCGGGGTGCTGGCCCTCCGCCCGTCGCACCGGGCCCGCGCTGTTCCCGGCGTTCGTCGGGGCGGCCGATGAGGTGGTGGGGGCGCGGCCGAGGAGCCGGGCGGTGTGGCGCTCACCGCCGAGGGTCCGGATCAGGCGTCGGGAGCGGCCGACCCGTCGGGGAGGTCCCTCCCCGGTGTCCCGCTGTCCCGGGCCCGGTGTCGCACTGTCGCGGTTGTGGTGTCCCGCTGTCCCGCTGTCCCGAACTCGGGACGGCTCGTGGCGGAGAAGGGGGTCCTGACCCTGTACCCCCGGCGCGGGTGGACCCGCGTCCGAGAGCGCGGGTGGACGCCTCGGGCCTCGGGGTCGCGTCGGCACCCGACGAGCGCTCCGGAACCAGAGCCGACCCCGGCCCGCTCCGCCGACGGCCTGACCCGCACGACGGCCCGACGAGCGAGGGGGTCCGGGAGCGGCTGGTACCGCCGCTGGTCGCGGTGTGCGGGACCCGGCGGAACCCAGCGGAACCCGGCAGGACCCGGTGGAACCCGGCGGGACCCGGCGGGACCCGGCAGGGTCAGCCGAGACCGGGGCGGGGGGAGGGGAGCCTGTGGGTGGACGCGGGGCGCCCGGACGTCGCCGAACCCCTCACGCCCGGAGCGCCCAGGGCCGCCGTACCCGCTGGACGGCTGGTCGCGCGGTGCTCGGCCTCCGCCAGGAGGGATGCGTGACCTCGCCGCACGCCGAGCAGGAGAACACCGCCCCCAGGACCGGCGGGCATCAGCTCGGCCCACGGGCCGAAGACAGCCGGTGCGGCCAGGGAGCACCCGCCCCGACGGGTCAGAACTGGTCGGCCAACCGCTCCCCGAGCACGGCGAGCCGGTTCACGAACGGCGGTTCCGCGTCCCGCGTCGCCGGCTCGCTCACCACCGTGAGCACCCCACCCCCCTCGGCGAGGGTGGAGTGGCTCTCCCCGTCGGGTGAGGTCTCCACGACAGGGGCCGGCACGTCCGGCGGGCCCAGCACCACCGACACCGTGCCCAGGTTCCCGTCGTCCTCCACCTGGGCGCTGGCGCCCCGGGAGTCCGGCACGCACGCCGCGTCGACGGGCCCGGGCTCCTCCGCGTCATCGGGCAGCGCCTCGGCCAGGGCGGCCGCCAGCTGGGGGTCGACCGCCCCGCAACCGGTCGGCACCGGCTCCACGGCCGGCGGGGAACCCGGCTCCAGCTCCGGCACCGGGAGGTCCGTCGGCTGCTCGGGCTCGGCCTCGTCCCGCATCGTCCCGGGCAGGTCCTCGGCCTCCGCCCGGCTCTCCTGGTCCTCCAGCGGCTGCCCCATCACCGCCGGCCCCTGCTCGGGGGCGTCCGCCTGGCCGTTAGCCAGCGGGCCCGCCACCGTCTCACCTCCACCGTCGTTCTGCCACGGCGTGGTTCCCACCACCGAGATGCCGCCGGCGAGCAGCGCGACCGCGAAGACCGACCCCCCGGCCGCCGTCATCCGGCGCCGACGGGTGATCCGGTGCGACTCCCGCGCCACGTCGCCCTCGTCGAACGAGGCGGGCGGGGTCTCCGCCCCGGCGGCCTCGCGGAACAACCCGGCAATCCGCTGTTCATCCACCACAGCACACCTCCCCACCGGCACCCGGCCGGAGTGGGCACACGGTCGCGCGTCTCATGACGCCGACCTCAGATCGTCCAGCGAGTCGCCCAGGACGCCTCGCAGGGCCTCCAGCCCCCGGGCGGTCTGGCTCTTCACGGTTCCCTCCGAGCACTTCATCACGGCGGCGACGCCCGCGACGTCCATGCCTTCCAGGAACCGCAGCACCAGCACCGCGCGCTGACGGGGGGCAACCTGTCGCAGGCCGAGCAGCAGCGCCTCCCGCGTCGCGACCCGATCGTCGAGATCCGTCGACGAGACGGGTTCGTCGGGCATCCGCTCGACCGTGTGTTCGCGGCGCCACGGCCGCCGGGACTCGTCGATCATGGCGCGGACCACGGTGCGCCGGACGTACGCGTCCAGCGCGTTCCGGTCCCTGATCTTCCGCCAACGCCGGTGCAGGGCCACGAACGCGGTCTGTGCCAGATCGTCGGCGCGGTGCCAGTCACCGCACAGCATGTACGCCATCCGTCGTACCGCCTCCCGCCGAGCCGAGAAGTACTCCGCGAACTCGGCCTCCTCACGCTGGTCCACGCGGACCTCTCCGCTCCTCGTGCCGCTGATGACAGGACGTAACACCCGCCGCTTACGGTTGCACCGGCCCTCCGACGCTTTCCCGGCGGGGTCGAGCGATGCTTTGACGCACCACTCAGGCTATGTGGTGTGATCTGTTCGTGACCAAACTAGTGCCGATCGACCTTCGTTCCGACACCGTCACCAAGCCGGACAGGACCATGCGCGCCGCCATGGCCGACGCCGACGTCGGCGACGACGTCCTCGACGGTGATCCAACCATGCGCGAACTGGAGGAGCGCTGCGCGCAGTTGCTCGGCATGGAGGCGGCGTTGTGGACGCCGTCCGGCTGCATGGGCAACACCATCGCGCTGATGGCCCACCTCCAGCGGGGTGACAGCTTCCTCGCCCCGCACCTGGCGCACGTCCTCGGCAACGAGCTGGGCACGGCGGCATGGCTCGCCGGGGGGATGCCGCAGGCGTTGCCGTGGGTCACCCCCGGCGTGCCCGCCGCCTCCGACATCACCGCGGCCTCGGCCAGCGCCGGGCCCTACTACGCGCTGCGGACCAGGCTGTTCTGCCTGGAGAACACGCACAACGCGGCCGGAGGCGCGGTCGTCGCACCCGACGAGCACGCGGTGCTGGTCGCGGCGGCGCGGGAGGCCGGACTGCGGGTGCACCTGGACGGGGCGCGGCTGTGGAACGCCTCGGTGGCGATGGAGGTCCCACCCGCCGCCCTGACGGTGGGCGTCGACACCGCGCAGGTGTGCCTGAGCAAGGGGTTGGGCGCGCCGGTCGGCTCGGTCGTCGCCGGCTCGGCGGAGTTCGTGGCGGAGGCGCGCCGACTCCGGAAGATGCTCGGCGGCGGGGTCCGGCAGGGCGGTGTGCTCGCCGCCGCCGGCCTGGTCGCCCTGGACCGCGTCGACCAGCTCGCCGAGGACCACCAGAACGCCCGGCTGCTGGCCGACGGCCTGCGGGAGATCGGCTGGCAGGTCGACACCCCCCAGACCAACATCGTGCTCGCCACCACCCTCGACCTGCCGACCACGCTGAGCAGGCTGACCGCCCTTGGCGTGCACGCCAGCGCGATGGCCGGCCGGGTGCGGATGGTGACGCACCGCGACGTCACCAGGGCCCAGATCAAACAGGTGCTGCGGCGGATCGGCAAGGACGCCACCCGGCCCAGCGGAGGACGTTCCCTCGGCTCATCCCGCGCCAGCGCGTCCTGACCCGGTGGCCGAGGGCGGGCGGCACCGCGACCCGGCAGGACCGCTCCGCGGTCCGTCGAGGTCGGCGCGCACCCCACCCGACGCCGGACCGGCGGCCAGCCGGCCGCCCACCTCATCACTCCCCACGGGGATCGCACGCCCGGTCCCGGCCCAACGGCCGGGACGGAAAGGGCACCGCCGAACGGGCAGCGCCCCACGCGCCGCCGTCGTGGACCGCGACGGTGCCGCGAGGGCCACCGGTGTCCGCCACCGGCCACCCCGGGTCACTGGCACCGGCCCGGCCAGCCGACCTGACCGGGTGACCGGTCAGGTCATCGGGGCAACTGCTTCTGGTTCCTCCCCTTGATGGCTCCGTACGCGGCGGTGCCCACGAAGAGCACGGCACCGACGATGAGGAGCCACCAGAGCGCCTTGAACACGGCGCCCAACACGGCCAGGCCGAGCCAGATCACCAGCAGAACTCCGACGACCTTCCAAATCGTCGACATGTGCGCCTCCCTCACGGCGTTCTCGGGACGTCGGCGAAGCCCCGGCTTGTCGAAACCAGCTTCGCACGGCCGGCCGGCACGCGAGACGGTCCCGCCCCGGTATCAGGGAAATCTCCGGGTGCGCCCGGAGAGCCCGCGACCGCGCGCGGGGGCGGCGGAGGGCACCCCCGCCCGGTCGGCCAGGCCCCGCCTCCGCCTCCGCCTCCGAGGGCGAGCCCGGCACGAGCGCCCCGCGCCCCGGTCACCCACACCGAACGGGACGGGAACCGGGCGGTGTCTCCTAGGCTCGGGGCATGTCCTCCCAGCGCAGTCTGGCCACCGCGGCCAGCCGGGCCCAGGTGCCGCCGTTCTACGTGATGACCGTGCTCGACGCGGCGGCCCGCCGCCAGCGGGAACGCGGTGACGTGATCTCCCTGGCCGCCGGACAGCCGTCCACGCCCGCCCCGGCCCCGGTCCGCCGCGCGGCGGCCTCGGCGTTGGAGGGCAGCACGCTCGGCTACACCGAACAGCTGGGGACGGCCGAACTCCGGGCGGCCATCGCCCGGCACTACGGCACCACCTACGGGGTCGACGTGCCAGCCGAGGCCGTGACCGTGACCTCCGGGGCGTCCGGCGCGTTCCTGCTGACCTTCCTGGCCGCCTTCGAGGCCGGGGACCGGGTGGTGCTGACCCGCCCCGGCTACCCCGCCTACCGCAACATCCTGCGCGCGCTGGGCTGCGAGGTGGTGGAGCTGCCCGTCGGCGCCGACACCGGGTTCCAACCCACCGTGGAGATGCTGTCCGAGGTCGAGGGGCCGGTGCGGGGTCTGGTGCTGGCCAGCCCGGCGAACCCCACCGGTTCGGTGTTAGCCGGCGAGGAACTGCGGGCCGTCGTCGAGTGGTGCGCCGAGCACGACGTCCAGTTGGTGTCCGACGAGATCTACCACGGCATCAGCTTCGGCGCCGCCACCTCCTCGGCCTGGGAGTTCTCCCGCGACCCCGTCGTCATCCACTCCTTCTCCAAGTACTGGTCCATGACCGGGTGGCGGCTCGGCTGGGCCCTGGTGCCGGAGGGGTTGCGCGACGCCGTGTCCGCCCTCGCCGGGAACTTCACGGTCTGCCCGCCCGCGATATCGCAGGCCGCCGCGCTGGCCGCCTTCGACCCCGAGTCCTACGCGGAGGCCGACGCGCACGTGGAGCGCTACCGGGTGAACCGCGACCTGCTGGTGTCCGGTCTGACCGGCCTGGGCATCCGGGGGATCGCACCCCCGGAGGGAGCCTTCTACGTCTACGCCGACGTGTCCCACCTGACCGGGGACAGCATGGAGTTCAGCCGGCGGTTGCTCGCCGACACGGGCACGGCCGTGGTCCCGGGCGTCGACTTCGACCCCGTCGAGGGGCGGAACTGGATCCGCATGTCGGTGGCCGGCGCCACCGAGGACATGCGGGAGGCGGTCGCCCGCATCGGGGGCTGGTTGCCGACCCTCACCTGATGACGGCACGGCGTCGACGGGGTCAGCGGCCGCCGGCCCCGTCGACGTCCAGCCGCCGCGTCATGAAGACGCTGTTCGGGTCCTCCCGGTAGTCCCCGAACGGCGGGCAGGGCGTGAACCCGTGCCGCGCGTAGAGCCGGCGGGCGGGCGCGAAGAAGTCCTCGCTGCCGGTCTCCAGGCTCACGTCCCGGTAGCCCCGGCGGCGGCACTCCTCGAGCAGGAAGCGGAGCAGGTGCGCGGCCACCCCGCGGCCCCTGGCCTCCGCCCGGGTCCGCATCGCCTTGATCTCCCCGGCCATCGGGGACAGCCGCCGCAGCGCCCCGCAGCCCAGCAGGGCGTCCCCCTCCCACACCGTCCAGAAGGACACGTCCGGCGCGACCAGCCCGCTGTGGTCGAGGGCGTGCACGCTCTCCGGGGGCGAGGTGGCGCGCATCTCGCCGAGGTGTTCGGCGACCAGCTCGCGCACCTGGGGCCGGGACAGGTCGTCACGGTCGATCGTCAGCGGGGGCACGGCCGGTTCTGAGCTGGTCACGGCAGCAGCCTAGGCGCTTCGCCGCCCCACCCAGGGCCGGACCGCCCCCGCCGTGAGCGCCGTCCCATCGCGGCGTCGACCACCGTCGAGGGCCGGTGGGGCGCCCGCCGCCGGTGGTCCGCCGGGAAGGCGGAGCCGGCGACGGGAACCCCGGCCCGGGTCAGGCGGCGTCGCCCGCCCTGTCCCGCTCCCGTCGGCGCGCCACCGCGCCGAGGACGAGGTCCAGGGCGAGGAACGCCGCGAGGCTGATCCCCAACAGCGGCAGCCACCAGCCGACCAGGCCGGCGACGGCGAGGACGGCGGCCACCCCCACCACGGCGCCCGGCGGAAGGCGCCCCGGCCGGGGCCCGCCCGCCGAACGCGCCCGGCTCACGGGTCGGTCGACGCCTCCACCACATGGCGTACCCGAGGACCACCATCACCGCGATCCCGCCGGCCACGCCGACGAGCAGGATCTGGTTCGGCAGCCCGAACATGGTGCCCATGTGGATGTCGACACCCCACCGGGACAGCTTCGCGGCCAGCGGGTAGTCGTCGAAGTCGACCCGGTCGACCACCTCCATCGTCGTGCCGTCGATGGCCACCGCGTCGACCTCGGTCGGGTAGCTGCGCTGGATCTCCTGCACCACCCACGCCGTGCCCGGCTCGGCCGGCGGCTGGATCTCCACCAGCCCGGTGTTGACGTTCACCCGTTGGGCGATCGCCAGGACGGCGTCGAAGGTCGCCGGGTTCGCATCCCCGGTGGGGGCGGTGATCACCCCGTGGTGGTGATGGTGGTCGTGCTCCCCGGCGTCCTCGGCTTCTCCGCCAAGGCTGGTGCTGACCGCCGGCGTCTCCCAACCCAGGGCCGAGCGCATCGACGACACGCTGGTCCCCCCGAACTGGGACCAGGTGATCCCGGTGGCCGAGAGGAACAACGCGCCGAGCAGCACCCACACGCCGAGCGAGGCGTGCCAGGACAACAACCGCCGCTGCCCCGTCCGCCGGACGTTCGGGACGAGGAAGTCCCGCTTCGACCGCGACCGGCGGACCCGGGCGATCCACAGGCCGAGCCCGGCGAGGACGACGACCGCCAACCAGGAGGCCGCCAGCTCGCTGTAGACGCGGCCGACGTCGCCGAGGTGCAACCCCCGGTGCAGGTTGTTGATCCAGGTGCGCACCGGCAACGCGCCGCTGGTCCCGTACACGGTGAGGTCACCCCGGACCTCACCGGTGCCGGGGTCCACGAAGACGGCCCGCGACTCGCTCGGGCCCAACCCCTCCTCCGCGAACATCACCCGCGTCGTGTCGCCCGGTTCCGGGGCGGGGCGCACCGCGCTGAGCGTCGCGCCCTCGCCCTCGACGTGGGCCTGGGCGATCTCGATCTGCTCGGCCAACGGGAGCTGGACCTCGCTGACGGGGGCCTGGAGCTCCCGCTGGTAGATCGCCTGTTCCAGTTGCGGGGTCAGCGCGTAGAGGGCACCGCTGATCGCCGCGACGAGGATGAACGGCCCGACGAGGATGCCCGCGTAGAAGTGCAGCCGCCGCAGCAGCTGCCCCAACCACCCGCGCCGCCCGCTCCCCGCCGCCGACCGTTCCCCCCTGGTGGGCGGGGAGCTGAGGGACGTGCTCATGCCGCCCCCTCAGCCCAGCAGGGTGTCGCCGACGTAGCCGTCCTCCGCGCACCCCGGTGGGATCGCGAAGACGGCGGAGCCGATCGGCACCGTCCACTCGTTGAGCAGGTCCAGTTCGTCCAACCTGCGTTGCAGCGGCACGAACTGCCGGTCGACGTCGGCCTGGAACGAGACGAACAGCAACCCCGAGTTGGAGATCTCCGAACCCGAGGGCGGGTCGTCGTAGTTGTAGGCCCGCCGGAAGATCTTCTCGTTCGGATCGTCGCTGCGGGCCCGGCGGACGTGGGAGAACTCGGGGATCACCGGGAACCCGATGGGCGTGGTGGCCTCGAAGTCCGGTTCGTCGAACTCGTCGGTGCCCGTCAGGGGCGCGCCGTTCGACAGGTACCTGCCGACGGACTGCTCCCGGCCAGGCCGGTCAAGCCGGTCCCACCCCTCCAGGTCCATGTGGATGCGGCGCACCACCATCCCCGTGCCCCCGGCCAACCAGCCCTCGGTGTTCCACACGAGCCGCTCGAACTCCTCCGTCCCGGGCTGGGGGTTGGTGGTCCCGTCGATCTGGCCGAACAGGTTCCGCATCGTCGTGCCCGGCCGCACCGACCCGTGGGCGTGGTGGAACCCCCGCTGGGTCCACCGGACCGAGGCGAAGCCCCGGGTGTCCTTGAGCAGCATCCGCACCGCGTGCGCCACCGTCATCGGATCGTCCGCCGCGACCTGGATGAGCAGGTCGCCGTCGCTGAACTCGGGGCGGAGCCGGTCCACCCCGAAGTCGGGCAACGCCCGCAACCACTCCGGCCGGGTTCCGCCGGCGCGGTCGACCAGACCGGGGCCGAAGCCGAAGGTGACGGTCAGCCGCGCCGGGGTGACGGCGAGCTCCGGTTCCGAGTCGGCCAGGGCGGGCACACCCTGGGTGAGGCGGGCGGCGTCGTCGCTGAGGATGCGCATCATCCGCCGCAACGCGTCCGCGTCGGTGGAGTCCCGCAGGTCCAGGGCGACGAGGACGGCGTGCGCCTGCGCGGGCGTCGCCACCCCCGCCTGGTGGACGCCGTGGAAGGGAACCGTCTCCTCCCCGTTCAGGGGTGCGGCCGGCTCGCCCTCCGCCGGCCGCCGGTTGAGCACGTGGTCCGCGCCGATCGCCGTGGCCGCGCCGATCCCGGCGACGGCTCCTCCGAGGAGGAACCGCCGCCGGGTCGAGCCACGGCGACCGGAGTCGGCGCTCCGGTCGCCGGCCATCAGTGGTCCATGTCCATGTCGTGCTCGGAGTCGCCGCCCTCGTAGGACTCGTTGGCGCCCGAGTACTCCTTCACCGGTGCCGAGAACTCGAAGGTGGAGTCGTCGGAGAAGGTGAGGGTGAAGGTGACGTCCTCACCGGCATCCAGTGGGCCGGTGAGGTCCATCAACATGATGTGGTCGCCGCCCGGCTCCAGGGACAGCGAGCCGCTGGCCGGGACGACGAAACCGCCCTCGACCTCACGCATGACCATGGCGCCGGCCTCGTTCTCCACCGTCTCGTGGAGCTCCAGCACCGTGGACGCCGGCGTGGTCACGCTGACCACCGTGACGTCCTCGTCACCGCTGTTGGCCAGTTCGCCGAAGGCGGCGGACATGCCCTCCTCGGCGGCCTTCACCCACGCGTCGTCCATGCGGATGACGTCGGCGGCGGGAGCGGCCTCCGCGGGCTCCTCCTCGTCGGTGGAGGCGCAGGCGGCCAACGCGAAGGCCGACGCGGCCGTGAGGGAGACGAGTGACGCGGTCTTCCGACTGTTCATCAGGGGTGTTCCCTTCGATGTTGCCGACTCACCCGGCGTCGGCCGAGGAGTCGGTTCCGCCGGGCCGGGCCCGGCGGCGGCGAACGAGGACCGTCAGGGCGAAGGCGGCCGTGGCCACGGCCGCTCCGATCACCCCGACCAGGACGGCGCGGGGCACACCGCCCTGTTCGTCGGTCTGACCCTCCGCGGTGTCACCCGCGCCCGTGCTGTCCCCCTGCTCGGCCCCCACGGTCGCCCCGTCGTCGCCCTGGGCCAACGGTTCGCCGTCGCCCAGGGTGAAGGGGATGATCCCGCTCACCGGGTGGCCGTCGGAGGACACCACCCGCCACCGGATCTCGAAGCCGGCGTCGGTCATGCCCTCCTCCAACGGCACCGTGACCCGGGTGCCGTCCAGTTCTGGTTCACCCGCCGCCCAGTCCCGGCCCTCCTCGTCGACCACGATCACCGCGGCCCCGATCGTCAGGACGTTGCCGGAGAACTCCATCACCACCTCGGAAGGGGGCGACTCGAGCCGTTCCCCCGCTTCCGGGGTGCTGGACAACAGCTGGTCGTGGGCGAAGGCCGGCGTGACCGGCAGGAGCAACGCGCACAGCGTGAGGAACGCGCCCAGGAGCAGCGCGCGTGGACGTGACAGGACAACGGGCACGACGGGGACCTTTCTTCGGCCGGTACGCCGCGAGCGACGGCAGAAGGAGACGCCGCACGCTGTCGGCGCTGGGAGGGGAACCACCACCCGGGGCGGTGGACGGAGACGTCAGACCACGCCGAGAGGGGGCGGTCCCCGCCGTCGGCACGCCGACGGGAAGTACCCGGGAGGGAGGAGCACCCGGTCCCCGTACCCGCGGGGTAACCGCACGTCGGGGGCGTGCGGTGGGCGGAGGTCGAGGACGTGCAGCCGGTGCCGCAGCCACGCGGCGAACGCCGCCGCGAGCCGGCGGAGCCCCACCAGGGCGGCTTCGCCCCGGTACAGCGCCGCCACCGTGATCACCGCCGCCGCCCCGTGCCACAACCACATCGACGGCCCGCCGTGCAGGTGCGGCTCGACCACCGCCGCCGAGGTGCCCAGCGCGTGGTGGTGCTGGTGGTGGTGCTCGTGGAGCACCGGCGGCCCGTGGTGGTGGTGCGCCGCGTGCGGATCGGCCCCGACCACGAAGAGCAGGTGGAACAGCACCTGGCTGGCCGCCACCGAGACCGACAACCGCGCCAGCGACAGCGACCGCCCGGCCAGCGCCACGCACACGACCACCGACACCGCCAGGGGCACGGCGACGCCCGACCAGGCCGGCGGGGTCCCGCCGCCCGCGACGTGCGAGACCAGGGCGAGGAAGGTGGCTACCGACGCGGCGGCCGTCCCCCGGAGGAGTCGGCGAGCTGGCGGTGTCGGCACGGCGCGATTGTCGCAGTTCGGCCGCCGGTGGGGACACGGCCCATAGGTCCCGTCCCCTCTCGGCCAACCGGAGTAGCGGTGGGCGGCCGTGATCCCCTGACCTCGATGGACGCCGCCGCGCGGCGGAGCGGGATGGCCGTCTCCCTCCGTGCTCAGTCGCCGACCCGCCCCGCCGGCAGGGGGGTGATCCGTGCGGCGCGGACGGCGTTGAGGATGACCAGGACCTCGGCGAGCTCGTGGACGAACACGACGCTGGCCAACCCGAGCGCCCCCGACACGGCCAGCGGGACGAGCACCGCGATGATCCCCAGCGACAGCGCCACGTTGCCCAGCATGATCCGTCGGGCCCGCCTGGCATGTCGGAGGACGTGCGGGAGGTGCCGCAGGTCCTCGCCCATCAACGCGACGTCGGCGGTCTCGATGGCCACGTCGGTGCCCACCGCTCCCATCGCGATGCCCACCTCGGCGGTGGCCAGTGCCGGCGCGTCGTTGACCCCGTCACCGACCATCGCCACCGTGCGGCCCCGCCGGGACACCAGGGCGGCCTTGTCCTCGGGTAGCAGCTCGGCGTGCACCTCGCGGATCCCGGCGCGGTCGGCGAGCGCCCCGGCCGTCACCCGGTTGTCGCCGGTCACCATCACCGTCTCGATGCCGAGCCGCCCCAACCGGGCCACCACCTCGGGGACTTCCGGGCGCGGCTCGTCCCGGACGGCGATCGCGCCGAGGACCGTGCCGTCGACCTCGACGACCACCACGGTGGCGCCCAGCGACTGGAGCCGGGTGACCTCGGCGCGCAACGACCCCGGGTCGACCCAGCCCGGTTTGCCCAACCGCACCCGCCGCCCGGCCTGGCGTCCCCGCAGTCCCCGGCCGGGCACGGCGGTGACGTCCTCGGCGTCGGGGACCGCGTCGGTCGCGCCGAGGATCGCCCGGGCCAGCGGGTGCTCGCTGCGCGCCTCCAGCGCGGCGGCGACCGCCAGGACGTCCTCGCGGCGGCCGTTCCCCGGGGTGACGACGTCGATCACCTCCGGCTCGTTGCGGGTGAGGGTGCCCGTCTTGTCCAGCGCGACGGTGTCGACACGCCCCAGTTCCTCCAGGGCGGAGCCGCCCTTGACGAGCACCCCGTGCCGGCTCGCGGCACCCACGAACGCGACGACGGTCAGCGGAACCGAGATCGCGAGCGCGCAGGGGGAGGCGGCGACGAGGACGACGAGCGCCCGTTCGACCCACACCGACGAGTCGCCCAGCAGCGCGCCGAGGACACCGACCACCGCCGACAGCACCATGATCGCCGGGACCAGCGGTCGGGCGATGCGGTCGGCCAGCCGCTGCCCCCGCCCCCTCCGGTCCTGGGCCTCCTCGACGATGTGCACGATCCGCGCCAGCGAGGAGTCCGAGGCGGGGACGGTGACCTCGACCTCGACCGCGCCGCCCCCGTTGATCGCGCCCGCGTGCACCGGGGTGCCAGGACCGGCCTCGACGGGCATCGACTCGCCCGTGATCGCGGACAGGTCGAGCGTGGTGCGCCCGGAGCGCACGATCCCGTCGGTGGCCGCCCGCTCACCCGGTCGGACCAGCATCACCTCGCCCACGGCGATCTGCTCGGGCGGCACCGCCACCTGGACTCCGTCCCGGAGGACCGTCACGTTCGGCGGCACCAGGTCCAACAGCGCGCGGAGACCGTCCCTGGTCCGGCGCACCGCGTGGTGTTCCAGGCCCTCGGCGACGGAGAAGAGGACGCCGAGCATCGCGGCCTCCGCGAACTGGCCGAGAGCCACCGCCCCCACCGCCGCGATGGTCATCAACGTTCCCACGCCGATCCGGCCGCGCAGCAACGCCCGCACGGCCCGGGGAGCGAACGTGGCCGCGCCGACGACGGCGGCGGCCAGCTCGACGACCGCGCCGACCCGCTCGTCACCCCAGGTGGAGATCAGCCACCCGGCCACCAACAGCAGGGCCGCCACGGCCGCCACGTGGAGCTCGCGGACCTGCCACAACCGTCGCGGTCCCCGCTGTTCGGCGTGGTCCCGGGGGCCGGGCTGGTCTCGGGTCCCGGGGTGTTCCTCCCGGGGGGCGCAGCACTCGTCAGCCACGGTCGCCACCCCGGCCGGCCTCAGCCCGCTCCGGTGCTCCGCCGTCGAGCTCCCGCCCCGCCGCGGGGCCGGTCAGGGCGTCCACAGGGGATGCGGCATCGGGAACGGCGGTGACCAGCGGCCGGCCGCTCCCGGTGAGCCAGTGCGCCACCAGGCGCCCGTCGCGGCGGGCGGCACTCCCGAGCCGCCGGCGGTGGTGTGGAACCGGGTCCCTGGCCCGACCCGTCACCCGGGCGCCGTCGCGCACGCACGGCTCGTCACCGGCCAGTGGCGCCGCCAGGCGGATCCGCTCCACGTGGGGGAGGTCCAGGCGCGGTGGCTCGCATGAGTTCCAGTCCGAGGCGATCACATCAACAAACTAACACTCGTTGTTCTGTTGGTATGTGAGCTGGTGGAGAGATGAGACCCAGGCCAATACCCGTTGGCCCTCGGGGTCACCGGCTGCTTGTCGTGGCCGAGGCGGAGCCCGCATCGGACGACGCACCACTCGGGATCTGGGCCGATGCGGGCCCAGTCGGCGTGCTTGAAGCTGACCCGACCCACATAGCTGACGTCCAGCTCGACCTCGGGTTCCCAGGACCACAACCGCACCCGCGCCCAGCTCGGGACGCGTCGGCGGCGGCGTTTCAGCGTGGTCGGTGGAGGAACGAAGTCCCGCACCCGCCACCGCCGGGCCAGGTCCCGCATCTCGGCGATCGTGTGAGTGGTGAGGTCGTCGAACTCGGCGTAGTGCCGCACCACGGCGCCGCAGAGCACGGTTCGTCGGTGGTCGAAGGTACCCACCAGGTAGCGCAGGCCGGGGGCGACGAGGGGTCCGTGGCCGGTGTCGAGGTCGACGTGACCGTAGAGGCGGCCCACGATCGGGGACCGCACCGCGCACCGGGTGATCCACGCCCCGGTGATCCCATCACGGGCGGCCGCGTCCTTGTCCGCTGCGGTTGGGTGGGCGTGAACCGTGCTGGTGGGCCTGGCTCCCGACGAGGCCAGCAGACGGCCGGGATCAGACGTGTCGTTCACGATGGTCACGTCCCGCTGAGCACGGGGTCGGGCAGCAACTGGGACGTGAGGAGGAACCCCTCACCGGCCTGGGCCTCGGCGGTGTGCCGACACCGCAGCGGCCCCCGTGCCAGCTCGGGAACACCGGTGGGACCAGGACTGGGGTCACGGGGCAGCAGGTAGTACAGGCGGCCGGCCGTGCTGACCTCCGAACGCATGGCGTCGGTGCCCAGGGCGGCCAGGACGACCTGGCCCCGGAACGCCCAGGCCCGCAGGGCCTGGGGGTAGCGGGGGAACGGGCCGAGGTAGGAGCGGGCGTTGATCGGCTCCAGACAGCGGTTGATGACGTAGTACACGAACCCGTCCTGTTCAACAGAGCAGAAGAAGGAAGAAGGAAGGGGAACGGGGGTGGTGGGGGTTGATCAGCGAGGGCGTAGGGGACTGGGTGGCCGCCACCGGCGTCCTGTCAGCAGGCGCGGCGCACCTGGGGCGTGCGGTGGGGGAAGGTCCTTCAGTTCAGCGGCGACCACACCGACCGATCCGCAGCGCTGCCAGACCAGCCCGTCGCCGTCACGGACCCGGACGGCCTCGACCTCCCCGTAGCCCCGGATCACGCACCAGTCCACGAACGGCCCACCAGACCAGGCGAACCAGCCGACCAGCGTCCCGGTGCCCCGGGACAACGAGGTCCACTGCCAGCCTCGACGGGTCAACGCGTAGATCCCGGCCAGTTCCGGCACCGCTCGTAGCGCGGTCCGGGTCGCGGTGTCGGTCATGGTCGTCCTCCGGCAGGTAGGGGCGGACCCGCCGCGACCGCACCACCAGCGGCGACACCGTCTCGGTGTCCTCGGGAGCCGGGGTCACGGGGTGGGTCCGGGGAACAGGGTGGTCAGCGACCGGGACAGCGGGTGGTCCTCGACGGCCGAGCGGAACGAGGCGACCAGGCCCACCACGACGCTCAGGGCTAAGCAGCCGGTGAGGACCGAGACGACGACGGGGACGAGGACGAGGACGAGGACGAGGACGATCACGAGTGAGGGGTCCTTCGGTCAGCAGGGGTGCACCGCGCGGGCCGTGGCGCACCGACAGCGGGCAGCAACGGAGGGGTGGTCGCCCGGTGGGAACCGGGAACAACAGGGGGGCCGGGGTGTCCCGGTTCGACCCACCGGGCGACCGGGCAGCCACCACCCCCGACAGGCCGCGCGATTCCACACACGGGGAGGCGGGCAGGACACGACCCGAAGGGGAGGCACCGGGGGTGAGCGGCTGCGATCAGGAGTCGGTGGGGACGTCATCCTTCGGGACGACGACCGCACCGACCGGTCTCGGCCGAGGCGCGGAGGGTGGCCTGCGGCGGGGGCGACGGGGGCGGGGCCAGGGATGCCCGGCGGCGATCAACGCCTGACGGGTGGTGCGCCGGACCCGACGCAGCCGGATGGTTCCGCGGAGCGGGGGAAGCAGGACGCGGTCGGCCCATTCCACGGTCCACAGCAGGGTCAGGGCGGCCCAGGCTCCGAGGGCTGCGGACAGGATCACGCGACCCGCCCCCGGGGGTGTCGGGATGGGGCCGGGAGGGGGAGGTGTCCGCTGAGGACGGTGACCCACCCCGGGTCGGGGCCTTCGACCGCAGGCGGGAGGGTGGTGGGGGTGGGGCGCCAGTGATGGCGGCCGGTGTCCTCACTGTCGGTGTTCGTTCCGGTGTCGGGGTGGGTGCTGGCGTAGGCGGTTCCGGGTACCGATGGCCAGGGGCGGGCGGGACGTCCGCAGCCAGTGGGACTTGTGCGCGCTGGGGTCGACCACGGGGTGTCCGAGGTGGACCGGAGGACGCCATCGGTGGGGGGTGGGCCGCTGAGGAAGACCACGCCGCTGACGGTGACCACGGCACGGATCGGCTGGTCAGGGCGCCCTCGGTGCCGGCGGTACACCTCGGCGAGCAGGACGGCTACGGCCAGTAGCATGGCTACCGGGATGGGATCGACGGGCATTGCGTCGGTTCCTCTCTTCAAGGAGGGGCTGGGCGGCCCGCACAGTCAGCCCGGCCCCTTCGCTATGTCGTAGAGCTTTCATAGCGCATATGTGGCTAAAAGAGGAACGTCACAGACAGCAAAATCGCATATTCGGAAGGAGTTTTCACTCCAACGGATTAGGTGTGACCCTGCCGGCAGGAGAGGCGACGGCGACGGTGGCTGCCCGGTCACGCTGCGGAGCAAGGATGGCAAGCTAACGACATGCCCACACCCACCGTGCGACGGCTACAGCTCGGCAACGAGCTCCGCCACCTGCGCGAACGCACAGGTCTGACGCTGGAGGAAGCCGGGAAGGCGATCGAACGCTCGCAAGCCGTGATGTCGCGGCTGGAGCACGGCGTCACAGGCTTGAGACAGCGCGATCTGCGAGCGTTGGTGGAGTTCTACCAGGAGCGTGTCATCGACAACGACGCGGTGGACGTGGAGTGGTACCTGAGCCTGAACAAGGGCGCCGACCAACGGGGCCACTGGAGCGGATACCGCGCTGCGTACGCGAAGTACTTCCGCATGGCTGTCGACCTCGAAGCTGATGCCTCGACCATCAACTGGTACGAGGTCGAGATCGTTCCGGGGCTACTCCAGACCGAGGAGTACGTTCGGGCCCTGTTCACCGAAGCGGGCACCCAGAGCGCTTCGGAAAGCCTGATACAGGCAAGGCTGGAACGTCGCACCGTACTCGTCTCCCACCAGGCACCCTGCGTTACGTTCGTACTGTCCGAGTCGTGCATCAAGCGGGTACAGGGATCACCAGCGGTGATGCAGGGGCAGATCCGATACTTGCTCGACATCTCCGAGCAAGAGAACGTCAGGATGCACATACTGCCGTTCCGCTCCAGAGCAGCCGGCAACGCGCGTTACCAGTTCACCCACTACGTCATACCGGCAGCTGGTAAGGCATCACCGTTGGAATTCGTGTACACAGAGTCATACCGGGCTGGCGAGTATTTGGATGATCCAGATTCGATTTCCAGCTACAAGCAGCTTTGGGGCAGGCTGCTGGGCTCTGCTCTGGACACTGTTGACACCCGCAACTACCTCATACACGCACAGAGCAGCTATTCGGAGTAAGGACCATGCAGATGGACGTAGTCCTGGCCAACTGGCGGAAGTCAACGCGCAGCAGCGGCAACGATGGTGGATGCGTGGAGATTGGCGGTGCACCGGGCCTCGTCGGCATCCGCGACACCAAGAACCGCGCCGGTGGCACCCTCGTCGTCAGTCGCCACACCTTCAGCAGCTTCCTCACGGCGGTCAAGGCCGGCCGCCTCTGACACCCACCGGCCCGCCGGCCAACCACCCACCGGGTCGGCGGGCACCCGTCCAGCCGTCAACGCGAGCCTTGCTCGCGACGGCTACGGACGAGCTTGGTCACCGTGCTAGGCCAAACAGGGGCGGCGGCATACCAAGTCGACCGATAGCCCACCCTCCGACGGACAGGCAAGCTGGGTACCTGTCCCTACTTGCCGAACCGGGAGCCCAAGCGGGTCGCACCACACCTCCCGGCCGACGTGGTTCCCCTCTCCGAGGACGTGGCACATGGACGCGAGCATGACCCTGACCAACTGGCGGAAGTCGAGTCGGAGCAGCAACGGTTCCGACAACTGTGTCGAGGTGGGTTCCACGTCGGCCGTGGTGGCTGTGCGGGACACGAAGAACCGTGCAGGGGGAATGCTCGTCGTTGACCACGAGGTGTTCGCCGCCTTCGTCGGCTCCCTGAAGCGGACCGGCGTCTGAGCCGCCCGTCTTGGGCGGAGGGGTTCGTGTCGCGGCGACCGGTTCACCCGGTCAAGTGGTAGGAGCGGCGAGACCGAGGCCGCGTCGCAGGGCGTCCACGGCGTGGCGGCGGTGGGAGATCCGGTGCTTCTCGGCCGTGTCCATCTCGGCGTACGTGCGGTCCTCGCCCTCCGGGATGAAGATGGAGTCGTAGCCGAACCCGTTGCCGCCCCGGGGTGCGTGGGCCACGCTCCCCCGCAGCGTCCCGGTGAAGACGCGCACGCCGTCGGCGTCCGCGTAGCCGAGGGCGGTGGTGGCCGTGGCGGCGCGGTTGGAGTAGCCGGCGGCCATCCGCACCAGGCCCTCGACCCCCTGCGCCTTGAGGAACCACGCGATGAGGGGGCCGGGCAGCCCGTTCCAGGCGTCGAACGTGAGAGCCGTGTCGTCGACGAGCACCGGCGCCCGCCGGGTCCGGTAGGCCTGCGCGGCCTTGTGACGGACCACCTCCTCGACGTCCAGGGACTGGATCTCCACCAGCTCGTCCCGCACGGCGGTGACGGGAACGCCCAGCAGCTCGGTGTACTCCGCCGCCTTGCCCGCGTTCCCGGTGATCAGGGAAACCGCTGTGATCATGCCGATCCTCCGGGTGCTCGGGTGCTCGGGTGCTCGGGCGCTCGGGTGTTCCGCGGCGGCGATGTCGCCCGCCGGGAGTTCCAGGTTGAACCGGTCGTGGCTGACCGACACCCGTCCGAACCCGGCGACCGTGAACGGGCGCACCTGATCGTCTCGTGGGTGCCGGAACATTCCGCCGGCGCGTCGCGTTTACTCGCGACGTGACTTCTGTACAGCGGCGGGCCAGGGTCCGCGCCCCGGAGCTCACCGGGCGCGGCTGGTTGAACACGGGCGGTGAGACGGTCCGCCTCGCGGACCTGCGGGGCAAGGTCGTCCTGTTGGACTTCTGGACCTTTTGCTGCGTCAACTGCCTGCACGTCCTCGACGAGCTGCGTCCCCTGGAGGAGGAGTTCTCCGACGTCCTCGTGACGATCGGCGTCCACTCGCCGAAGTTCACCCACGAGGCTGACCCGGACGCCCTCGCCGCCGCCGTCGAGCGCTACTCGGTCGAGCACCCGGTGCTCGACGACCCCGAGCTGGTGACCTGGCAGAACTACGCGGTCAAGGCCTGGCCGACGTTGGTGTTGATCGACCCCGAGGGGTACGTGGTGCACGTCGCCGCCGGGGAGGGGCACGTCGAGACCCTGCGCGACCTGGTCGCGGAGATCGTCAGCGAGCACGCGGACAAGGGCACCCTGCACCGGGGCTCCGGCCCCTACACCCCGCCGCCACCCGCCTCCACCGAGTTGCGCTTCCCCGGCGCGGTGACCGCACTGCCCGGCGGGACGCTGCTGGTCAGCGACACCGCCCACCACAGCCTCGTCGAGCTCGCCGCCGACGGGACGACCGTCCTCCGCCGCATCGGCAGTGGTCAGCGCGGCCGGAGCGACGGGCCGGCCGAGGAGGCGACGTTCTCCGAGCCCGGCGGCAGCACCCTGCTGCCCCCCGACCTCGCCGAGGCGCTGGGCGTCCACGTGGTGGTCGCCGACACCGTCAACCACCTGCTGCGGGGGGTGAACCTGGACACGGGCGAGGTCAGGACGCTCGCCGGCACCGGGGAGCAGTGGCGGGACGGCGCGGACGCCGGCCCCGGCACCGAGGTCCCGCTCACCAGTCCGTGGGACGTGGCCTGGTGGGAGCCGGCCGGTGGAGTGGTGGTCGCGATGGCCGGGAACCACACCCTGGGACTCTACGACCCGAGGAGCGGCACCGTGCGGCGCTTCGCCGGCACGACCGTCGAGGGCCTGGCCGACGGCCCCATCGGGGAGGCGTTCTTCGCGCAGACCTCCGCCCTGGCCGCCGCCGACGACCGCCTGTGGCTGGTCGACTCCGAGACCTCCGCGCTGCGGTGGATCGAACGTGGCGGCGACCCGGCCAGGGGTGACGAGCCGCACTTCGTGGTGCGCACCGCCGTCGGAACGGGGCTGTTCGACTTCGGGCACCGCGACGGGCCCGCCGGCGAGGCGTTGTTCCAACACCCGTTGGGCGTCGCCGTGCTCCCGGACGGCAGCGTCGCCGTGTCCGACACCTACAACGGCGCGGTGCGCCGGTACGACCCGGCCTCCCAGGAGGTCTCCACCCTGGTCGGTGACCTCGCGGAGCCGGCGGGCGCGACCGTGCTCGACGGGGAACTGGTGGTCGCGCTGTCGGCGGCCCACCGCGTCGAACGCCCCGTGCCGCCCGGTGTCACCGCCCGCATCATCGCCGGGGAGGCCCAGCAGGTGCGGCGCCCCGCCACCGAGGTCGGCAGCGGTCAGGTCAGGCTGGTCGTCGTGTTCGAGCCGCCCGCCGGCCAGAAGCTCGACGAGCGGTACGGGCCGGCGACCCGGCTGGAGGTGACGTCCTCCCCGCCGGAGCTGTTGGTGTCCGGCGCGGGCGTCGACCAGTCCCTCACCCGCGACCTGGTGTTCTCCGACACCGTCGACGAGGGCGTGCTGCACGTCGTCGCCCAAGCGGCCAGTTGCGAGGACTCCGAGCTCGTCGAACACCCGGCCTGCCGGCTGACCAGACAGGACTGGGGGGTGCCGGTGCGCGTGACGCGCGGCGGAACCGCTCGGCTACCCCTGGTGATGGGTGGCCTGGACGAGTCCACAGAGAATCACACCGAGGAGTAACGCTGATATGGTTGTTGTCGGCTGTCGGCCACTGGATGGGCCGCCCGGGACCACGAGTAGGCTCTACCAGTGTCCGTAGCGAAGCTCGAAATCCAGATGCTGCACGACCGCGTCATGGTGCGGGCGTCGCCGGAGGACGGTGAACGGCGCAGCAGCGGCGGTATCGTGATCCCCGCCACCGCGCAGGTCGCCAAGCGGTTGGCCTGGGGTGAGGTCTTCGGAGTGGGGAGCAACGTCCGGACCGTCAAGGTCGGGGACAAGGTGCTCTTCAATCCCGACGAACAGTTCGAGGTCGAAGTCCAGGGCCAGTCGTACCTCGTCATGCGTGAACGCGATCTACATGCTGTCGCGAGCGAACAGACCGAGCACGGAACCGGTCTGTACTTGTGACCCGTGACCCGAACGTGATGGCGAGCAGGTAGATCAGACCGCCACAAGGCCCCACACGTTCGATGGCGAAGGGGAGACGGTGCCAGACAGGGACAGGGACATGCCCCACGGTCAGCAGCGGCCGGACGAGACGACGAAGATCGTGCCGTCCATGAGTGGCTCGCTCTTCGACCAGTCATCCGGCGACCAGCCGTCCACGCCGAACGGCCCCGGCACACCGCCAGGCGGGGAGCCGGCCCACGGGTCGGCGCTCCGCCCGGAGGAGACCGGTGGCCGGCGCGACCACGGCCAGTCGGCGACTGGTGGACACCAGGGAGCAGGAGCACCCCGGGACACCGCGCCGACCGGGCAGTCCAACCTCTTCTTCGCCGCGACCCCCTCGAACCCGGAACCCGCCGAGGGCACCACCGTGTTCGTCCGGCCGGTCAGCCCCGGGGTCTGGCAGGGCGGCGAGCCAGCGGCCCCCACCTCCTCCGAGACGGCCCCCGCCCCCAGCCAGGACCAGACCGCGAGGCTCGACGCGCCCGGCTCCGGGCGGACCCCGGCGCGGGAGCCGGTCACCGCGCGCCTCGACGGCGACGCCACCACGGTCAGCGCTCCCATCGGCGGGCGACTGGACGGCGAGGGCGACACCGAACCGCGCCCCCGGCCCGAGCAGGACTCCGAGTCGCGGACCGAGACGATGCCGGCTCCGGCCGCCTCGGCGGACGCCACCACGGTCCACCGCCCCCTTGACGCCACCCGGTCCAACGCCGCCGAAGCGACCACGGCCGCGCTGCCGGGAACGCCGCCCCGGGGCACCCACGTCGGGGAACCGGTCACCACCGACCTCGACCAGCCGACCGAGGTCATCCCGGTGATCCCGGCGGCCCAGCACCCCGGTGGCCCGCCCACCGCGGCCACCGAACCCTTCTCCCCGGCGGCCGGCTTAACCGGACCGGGGACGACCCCGGGCGACCAGGCGGTCACCGGAGGGCACCCGGGTGGCCCCCCAACGACCGGCGGCCCCGGCGGCCCACCACCTCAGCAGCCCCCGGGCCCGACAAGCCCGCCGGCGGATCCGGAAAGCGGAGGACGCTGGTCAAGGCGGCCATCGCCGTCGCGGCCACCATCGCGGGCCTCGCCGTCCTCTACGGCGTGGACATGGCGATGAGCTCCGGGAAGGTGCCGCGTGGCGTCGAGGTCGCCGGCGTCGACATCGGCGGCATGGACCGGATGGCCGCCGAGGAACGACTGCGCGACGAGATCGGGCCCCGCCTCGGGCAGCCGATCGAGGTCACCGGCGGGGACGTCACCGCCGCGATCGAACCGGACAACGCCGGGCTGAGCATGAACTGGTCCGAGACCATGCAACTGGTCGGCGACCAGCCGCTCAACCCGATCACCAGGCTGACCTCCTTCTTCTCGACCACCGAGATCGCCCCCGTGCCGCAGGCGGACCGCGACCAGCTCGCCAGTGCCGTCTCCGACCTCGCCCCCGAGTTCGACAGGGAGGCCAAGGAGGGCGACATCCGGTTCGAGGGATCCGAGGCCGTGCCCGTGAACCCCGTCGCCGGTCAGCGGCTCGACGTGGACGGCGCCGTCGACGTGCTCATGCGTGACTGGGCCAACGGCCACTCCGTCGCGTTGCCCGTCGAGGTGGAGGAGGTCGGGACCACCGAGGAGGGCGTCCAGCTCGCGCTGGAGGAGGTGGCCCGCCCGGCCGTGTCCGGGCCGCTCACCGTCACCGGCGAGGGCGCCAACGCGATCGTCGAGCCAGCCACCATCGGTGAACTCCTCACCTTCACCCCCGGGGAGAACGGGGGGTTGGACCACGAGATCGACCGCGAGGCGCTCACCGAGAACCTGTCCGAGCAGCTGAAGGACACCGAGGAGAAGGGCCAGGACGCGGAGATCGTCTTCAGCGGTGGGTCCCCCTCGGTGAAGCCGTCGGTCGACGGCAGGGCGATCAACTGGGAGACCACCCTCGAACCCCTGGAGGAGACCATCCTCCGAGGCGCCGACCGGCGACTGGCCGCCCACTACGAGGACGAACCCGCCGAGGTCACCACCGAGGACGCGGAGAACCTGGGCGTCAAGGAGGTCATCGGCGAGTTCACCACGGGTGGGTTCGCCCCCGACTCCGGGCAGAACATCAAGCGGGCCGCCGAACAGGTGAACGGCGCGATCGTCAAGCCGGGCGACACCTTCAGCCTCAACGGGCACACCGGCCCGAGGCAGGCCGCCCAGGGCTACGTCGACGCCGGCATCATCGAGCAGGGCAAGCCGGGCCGGGCCGTCGGTGGGGGCATCTCGCAGTTCGCCACCACCCTGTACAACGCCTACTACTTCGCCGGCCTGGAGGACGTCCGCCACCAGGAGCACAGCTACTACATCAGCCGGTACCCGATGGGCCGGGAGGCGACGGTCTTCCAGAACCCCGATGGCAGCAGCGTCATCGACGTGTCGTTCCGCAACAACCTCGACCACGGCGTCGCGATCCAGACCATCTGGACGCCCAGCGACATCACGGTCAGGATCTGGGGCACCAAGCAGTACCAGGTCGAGTCGGACACCGGGGAGCCCTTCGACCACAAGGACCCCGAGACGGTGGAGGTCAGCGACCCGGAGTGCAGCCCGAGCGCGGGCGGCCGCGGCTTCTCGGTCACCGACACCCGGGTCATCAAGGACCTGAGCGGCCAGGAGGTCCGCCGGGAGCCGCGCACCGTCCACTACCGGCCGCAGCCGAAGATCGAGTGCGTCGCTCGCGGCGGCGGTGGTGACGCCGGCAGCAGCGCCGCGAGCACCGGCGGCTGAGCGCCGGGCGGGAGCGCGGCGCTCTCGGACGAGCTGACGAACGGCCGGGGAGCACTCCCCGGCCGTTCCTCGTTCCTGGCCCCGAGCACCCGGACCACGGGGTCCGGGCCGTCGATGGTGTCGGCGGTCGATGAACGTGCCGGAGCCGACGGCCAGCCCGGGTGAGCCCGGGCACGGGACGGACGAGCGGTGGTGTTCCGCGTGCCCGGTGCCGAGGCGGGGCCGGGGCGTCACGCGAGAGCGTCGTCATGGGGGCCGGTCGCGGCATGACGAGGGGCGGCGCCCGGTTCCACACCGGACGCCGCCCCTCATCGCTGGCGGTACCGCGCGCTCAGCGGCGAGGTTTGGGCTTCCAGACCACCAGCGCGGTCTCCCGTCGTCCCGGCAGCGGGACGAGTTCCCTGCGGTAGGAGGCGTGCACGGCGGCGGCCGCCTGCTCCGCGGCGACATGGGCCGCCGCGACCTGCTCGGACAGCTCCGCGACCCGGTCCCGCAGCGCCTCCAGCTCGTTCTCCAACTCGATGATCCGCTTGATCCCGGCCAGGTTGACGCCCTCGTCCTGGGACAGCCGTTGGACCTCGCGGAGCAGACCGATGTCCCTCGGCGAGTAGCGACGACCCCCGCCGTTGGCCCGGCCGGGTGAGACCAGGCCCATCCGGTCGTAGGTGCGCAGGGTCTGCGCGTGCAGGCCGGAGAGCTGGGCCGCCACCGAGATGACGAACATCGGGGTGTCCTCGTCGGCACCGGCAGGGAACGGGAAACCCGGGGTCATGCCTACCTCCCGTCCTCCGCGCGCCGCAGGATCTCCGCGCGCGGATCGTGGTCCGCGGTGGCCTCGGCGTAGGCCTCCAACGCTGCCCTGGCCGCGTCGTCGAGCTTGCTGGGAACGCTCACCCGCAGGGTGACCAGCAGGTCGCCGACCCGTCCGTCGCGTCGTTCGATCCCCTTGCCCCGGACCCGGAGGGTCCGGCCGCTGGCGGTGCCGGGAGCCACCTTGAGTGACACCCTTCCGTCCAGGGTGGGCACGGTCAAGGTCGTTCCCAGCGTCAGCTCGGGGAACGTCACCGGAACGGTCACCGTGAGGTTGTCGCCGTCCCGCCCGAACACCGGGTGGGGGGTGACGTGCACCAGCACGAAGAGGTCGCCGGTGGGCCCGTTGTCGCGGCCGGGCTCCCCGCGCCCCGCCAGCCGGATGCGCTGACCGTTGGACACCCCGGCCGGGATGCGGACGGTCAGGGTCCGCGTCTGGGTGGTGACGCCCTCGCCGGCGCAGTCCGGGCAGGGTTGGTCGATCAGCTTGCCCGACCCCCGGCAGTCCCGGCACGGCTCGCTGAACGCGAACGCACCCTGGCTGCGGTTGACCAGGCCGGCACCGCCGCAGTTCGGGCACGTGCGCGGACTGGTGCCCACCTTCGCACCCGAGCCGCCGCAGGTCTGGCAGGACGCCGGGCTGGAGAGCCGCAGCGGCACCGTGGCACCCCGCACCGCCTCGGTGAAGTCGATGCTGATCTCGGTCTCCACGTCGGCGCCGCGCTGGGCGCGGGTACCGCCGCCACCGCGACGGCGGCCGAAGAGACCGCCGAAGAGGTCGCCCAGGCTCTCGGCTCCCGAGGACCCGCCCCGGTTGCCGAACATGTCGCCGAAGTCGAAGCCACCCGACCCGAAACCGTCGAAGTTGCCGCCGCCGCGGAACCCACCCGACCCGAACAGCCGGCGAGCCTCGTCGTACTGCTTCCGCTTGGAGGCGTCGGACAGCACCCCGTAAGCCTCGGACACCGCCTTGAAGCGGGTCTCGGCCTTGGTGTCACCGGGGTTGGCGTCGGGGTGCAGGTCCCGGGCCAGCTTCCGGTACGACTTCTTGATCTCGTCGGCGGACGCGTCAGGAGGGACGCCCAGCTCCGCGTAGAAGTCCTTCTCGATCCAGTCCCTCGAACTCACCGAACGTCCCTCCCTTCCTCACGCGTCCCGCTCGGCCTGGTCACCGTTGGACGAGCCCTCGTCAGCCACCGGGGTGGGGGTACCGGACGGGTCGTGGTCGGTCACGCCGACCAGCGGTGCCCGCAGCACCCGGTCCCCGAACCGGTAGCCGCGACGCAGCACGGTGGTCACCGTCGGCTCGCTGACGTCGGGCGAGGTGTCGTGCTGCACCGCCTCGTGCACGGACGGGTCGAAGGGGTCGCCCTCCGCGCCGTACGGCTCCAGCCCGGCCTTGGTGAGCGTCTCCACGACCTTGTCGCCCACCGCCTTGAAGGGGCCGGTCAGGTCGCCGTGGGCCGCGGCCCGCTCCAGGTCGTCGAGCACGACCAGCAGGTCGGTCGCCAACGCGGCCTTGGCCGAGTTGATCGTGGCCTCCCTGTCGCGCTCGACCCGGCGCCGGTAGTTGGCGTACTCGGCGCTGAGCCGCTGGAGGTCGGCGGTCCGCTCGGCCAGCTGCTGTTCCAGCTCACTGGGGGCGGCGGCCTCGGTCTCCGCGACGGGCGCGTCCTCCGGGGCCGTCTCCACGGCGTCCGCCTCGATGACCACCGGCTCGTCCTCCTGAGGCGCCGACGGCTCCTCGGGGGACGGCTCGGCGCGGTGCCGGCCGCCGTTGCTCTCGGCGTCCGGGTCGCGCGCCTCGCCGGTCTCGGGGTCGATGCGGCGGCGGTCGCGGATCACGACCCTGGGCTGCTCGTCCCCGTTCTCACGATCGGGAAGTTCCTGCCCCTGCGCGCTCACTTCTTGTCGTCCTCGTCCACGATCTCGGCGTCGACGACGTCGTCCTTGGCGCCAGCGCTGCCAGCGCCACCGGAGGCACCGGCGCCGGCGGTCCCGGCCTCACCCTGGCCCGCGTCCCCCGGCGTCGCCCCGGTGTTGGCGTACAGGGCCTGGCCCAGCGCCTGGGACTCGGTGGCCAGCTTCTCCACCGCCGTCTTGATGGCCGCGAGGTCCTCGCCCTTGAGTGCGGTGTTGGCCTCGTCGATGGCGGCCCGCACCTTCTCCTTGACGTCGGCCGGCAGCTTCTCGTCGTTCTCCTTGAGGACCTTCTCGGTCTGGTAGACGAGGCTCTCCGCCTGGTTGCGGGTCTCGGCTTCCTCCCGCCGCTGCTTGTCCTCCTGCGCGTGCTGCTCGGCGTCGCGCATCATGCGGTCGATCTCGTCCTTCGGCAGCGCGGAGCCGCCGCTGATCGTCATCGACTGCTCCTTGCCCGTGCCGAGGTCCTTGGCGTTGACGTGCACGATGCCGTTGGCGTCGATGTCGAAGCTGACCTCGATCTGCGGCACGCCGCGCGGCGCCGGCGGCAGGCCCGTCAGCTCGAAGACGCCCAGCTTCTTGTTGTAGGCCGCGATCTCGCGCTCGCCCTGGAAGACCTGGATCTGCACGGAGGGCTGGTTGTCGTCAGCCGTGGAGAAGATCTCCGACCGCTTGGTGGGGATCGTGGTGTTGCGCTCGATGAGCTTGGTCATCACGCCGCCCTTGGTCTCGATGCCGAGGGAGAGCGGGGTGACGTCGAGCAGCAGCACGTCCTTGACCTCGCCGCGCAGCACGCCGGCCTGGAGCGAGGCGCCGACGGCGACGACCTCGTCCGGGTTGACGCCCTTGTTCGGCTCCCGGCCACCGGTCAGTTCCTTGACCAGCTCGGCGACGGCGGGCATCCGGGTGGAACCGCCGACCAGCACGACATGGTCGATGTCGGCCACGCTGATGCCGGCGTCACGGATGACGTTGTTGAACGGGGTCTTGGTGCGCTCCAGCAGGTCGGAGCTGATGCGCTGGAACTCGGCCCTGGACAGGGTCTCGTCGAGGAACAGCGGGTTCTTCTCGGCGTCGACCGTGATGTAGGGCAGGTTGATGCTCGCGGTGGAGGAGGAGGACAGCTCGATCTTCGCCTTCTCCGCGGCCTCCCGGATCCGCTGCATCGCCATCTTGTCCTTGCTCAGGTCGATGCCCTGGCTGGACTTGAAGCGCTCGACCAGCCAGTCGACGATGCGCTGGTCCCAGTCGTCACCACCGAGGAGGTTGTCACCCGAGGTGGCGCGGACCTCGACGACGCCGTCGCCGATCTCCAGCAGCGAGACGTCGAAGGTGCCGCCACCGAGGTCGAAGACCAGGATGGTCTGTTCCTTCTCGCCCTTGTCGAGGCCGTAGGCCAGCGCGGCCGCGGTGGGCTCGTTGACGATCCGCAGGACGTTCAGGCCCGCGATCTGGCCGGCCTCCTTGGTGGCCTGCCGCTGCGCGTCCTCGAAGTAGGCGGGGACGGTGATCACCGCGTCGGTGACCTCCTCGCCGAGGTACGCCTCGGCGTCCCGCTTGAGCTTCTGCAGCGTCCGGGCGCTGATCTCCTGCGAGGTGTACTTCTTGCCGTCGATCTCGGTGGCCCAGTCGGTGCCCATGTGGCGTTTGACGGACCGGATCGTCCGGTCGACGTTGGTGACGGCCTGGTTCTTGGCCGACTGCCCGACGAGCACTTCGCCGTTGCGGGCGAAGGCCACCACGGACGGCGTCGTGCGCGCACCCTCCGAGTTCGCGATGACCGTCGGCTCACCGCCTTCGAGTACGGCGACCACCGAGTTGGTTGTCCCCAGGTCGATACCGACCGCACGCGACATCGAAGAACCTCCTGCTGCTCTGCTATGCGTTGAGTGGAACGGGCTCAAGTCTGCGCTCACCCGGTCGACGGAGTCAACCAGGCCTTGAGCGTCCCGCGCTCAATCTTTCTGCCACGCCCAACGTGATACCCGTCGCTCTTGTTCCCTGCTCCGGCGCCTTCTTTCGTTTTCCCTGGTCAGGGGCTCGGTAGTTGGCGCGGTGGCCGTGTGGGCCGCGTCGGGTGGCGCGGCGCCCCCGAGCGTTGGCGGGTCGCTGGCGCTGGCGCCTGGTCGGTTCCGCGCGGCCCGCGTGGCCGGGGGCGGGCTGGTGGCCGCGGTCGCTCGACCCGGGTGAGCGGCTCCGGCGGAGGTATCCGGGTCGATGCGCCCGGCGGGATCCGGTCGGGCGGGTGCCCCTTCTTCTCACTCTTTGGAAGATCTCGAACGGGCGATCAAGGTGACGGGAACGGTATTTACCCATCCATTACCCGATGCCGATCAAGGGCACCACCTCGGTGGTTGTGCGAGCGGTGTCACCGACATCACCGCAGGTAGGTAACGAACCGGCCAACTTTGTGCACTATTTCACGAAGATCACTTCCTGGCTTCGTCCCCCTGGTTACGGTCCCCATGTCGCCCAAAAGAGTGATGTCCCTTTCTCGCTCGAAGGCGTGAGGCACTGGGGGCTGGGGTGTGAAGGGAAGGACTTTCATGACCAAGGCGAGTCCCAGACGGGGACTGCTGACGGCGGTGCTCGCCGCCGGTCTGGTGGCCGCGGGGTCGGCCCTGGGCGCCACCACCGCCGCCGCGCAGGTGGAGGAGGAGCCGGCCGGCGAGACGCTGCTCGACGTCGCGGCCGAGGCGCTGCCCACCGAGATGCGGATCGCCGTCCAACGCGACCTCGGCGTCAACGCCGAGGTGTACGCGGAGCGAGCCACGGCGGCGGGGAACGCGTCCCTCGCCAGCGAGGACCTGGAGGCCGAACTCGGAGCCAGCTTCGGCGGGTCCTGGTTCGACAAGGACAGCAGGACCCTGCACGTCAACGTGACCGACGAGTCCGCCGCCGAGGTCGTCCGGGCGGCGGGCGCCCAGGCCCACGTCGGCGGACCGAGCAGGGAGCGGCTGGAAGCCGCCGGTGACCAACTGGCCTCCTGGGTGCGCGGGCTGCCCGAGGCCCAGCGCGACCTCGTGCGCGGGATCGCCGTGAGCAACCGCGAACGCGGCCTCGTCCTCACCGTGTCCGGTGAGGAGGGTGCCGGCGTCGCCTCGGGGCGACCCGACGTGGGCGTCGAGGTGAACGTCGAGAAGCAGGGTGGCCAGCCGAGGCTGGTCGACATCCGGGGCGGCGACGGCTACGTGGCCGGCCGGGACGGCGCGAGCCGACCCAGCGACCTGTACAACCTCTGCTCGTTCGGATTCGCCGCCTACGACTCCGCGCTGAACCCGCTCTTCCTCACGGCGGGCCACTGCCTGGCGCGGGAGGGTTTCGACTCCGTCTACCGCGAGCCCGCCGGGGGCCTCACCTTCCCGGTGGAGAAGATCGGCACCTTCCAGGAGGTGGCGTTCGGCAACGGGTCCGACGACTACGCGACCATCGCGCCGAGCGACGCGGTCTCGACCTCGGTCAACACCTGGGACGGCTCGGCGCGGGCGATCACCGGCGTCGTCGCCCCGCTGGAGGGCATGGAGGTCTGCAAGTCCGGTCGCACCACCGGCTTCACCTGCGGTGAGGTCACCGTGGCCGACACCAACTGGGAGTTCCCCGACGGCGGCGAGATCGTCAGCGTCGACGGCTTCGAGTTCAACGCCTGCGTCGAGGGCGGCGACAGCGGCGGCGCGATCGTCGCCGGCACCCTCGCGGTCGGCATGAGCTCGGCCGCGTACTACGACTACGACGAGAACGGCAACGAGACCTGCCACCCGCAGAGCTCCAGCCCCGAGTTCAGCGAACCACGGGCGCTGGCCGTCTCGCTGGTCAACGACGTGCTGCCCAAGCTCGACGACGTCAACGTGCTGACCGAGCTGGACGCGCCGGTGGTCACCTCGCCGGCGGACGGCGCCAGTGTGGGCGAGGCCCGCCCGACCATCACCGGGGAGGCGGCGCCGCACGCCACCGTCTCGGTGAACCTGGCCGGATCGGACACCACCGTGACGGCGGACGCCGGGGGAGCCTGGTCCTTCCAGCCCGAGGGCGACCTCGGGTACGGCGAGTACACCGTGGCCGTGGCGCAGTCGCTGGCGGTGGGCGGGACCACCGTCAGGTCCGACGAGGGCACCTCCAGCTTCGTGGTCGCACCCGCCGCGCCCGTGATCACCGAGCCCGCCGAGGGCTCGGAGACCGAGGAGCGGCGACCGGTGATCCGTGGGACCGCCGTCGCCGAGGCCACCGTGCGGGTGGCCGTCGACGAGCGGGACGCCGTCGAGGTGACGGCCGACGCCGACGGGAACTGGCGGGTCGAACTCGACGCCGATCTCTCCCTGGGCGACCACACGGTGCGCGCCCTCCAGATCGTCGACGGCCTGGAGTCGGCTGAGGCGACCGTCTCCTTCCGCGTGCTCGGAGGCGGTGGCGAGAGCACCCCGCCGACCACCACCCCGCCTCCGTCCGGCGGTGGCACTGGCGGTGACGACGAGGACGGCGCGGGTAACGGTGGCGGTGGCGGCGGGGATGACCTGGCCGACACCGGTCTCGGTCTCCTGGTGCCGATGCTCGTCGTCGGCGGGGTCGCCCTCGCGGGAGGTACCGCGCTCGTGCTGAAGTTCCGTCGCCGTGGCGCCGAGGGCGGTGAGACGGCCTGATCCGACGCTGACCCCGCCCGGCGCCTCCTGGAGGAACCGGACGGGGAACGTCCCTGGTGAGAGGGGGCGGCCGCACGACGCGGCCGCCCCCTCTCGTCGCGTCCGGGGTGGGCGGGGCGTCACCCCACCCACCCCGGGACCGGGAGGGGGTCAGGCCGGCGGGGTGGGCGGCGGGGAGGCCTCCCCGCCCTGGTCGGGCCGGAGGGCCGCCGGGTTCGGGGGCGGGTCGCCCGGGGTGGAGCCCGCCGTCGACTGCTGGCCGGCCGAGCCGCTGGAGCCCACCGCCCCCTGGTACGCCTCGGTCGCGGCGCGGAAGTAGGACAGCAGGCCCGCGCGCTGCTCCTCGGTGAGCGCGCCCACGGCTCGTCCGATGGGTTCCCTGGTCCTGCCGAGCAGCTCGACCAGGGGTGCCGGCAGTCGACCCGTGTGCCGGACCACCGTGCGGCGACGGTCCTCGGGATCGGTGGTGCGTTCCGCCAGCCCGGCCTCTACCAGGCGGTCCACGGCGCGGGTCGCGGCGCTCGGGGTGATCCGGAGTCTGGTGGCCAGCTCTCCCGAGGTCATCGGGCCGTCCAGGTCGAGCAGGTTGCTGGCCTGGTAGTCGGTGTGGCCCAGCCCGCTCATGTCCGCTGCCGCCAGGTGGAACCGGACGACGGCGGCCAGGTAGCGGCGGTAGATGGACGTCATCTCGTCAGGGGGCATCGCACCATCCTTGATCGTGTGCAATAATTGAACGCAGTCAATTATTGCACGAAGTGAAGGAGGCTGTGGTGGTCGAGGTGCTGTCCCAGGAACGGGTCGAGACGAGCGATGCTGAGCCCCGCCGGACGCGCCGCCGGTTGTGGTGGGTGCTGGGCGGCCTCGGTGCTGTGCTGGCGCTCGGCGCGGGCGGTGGTTACCTCGCGCTGAAAGCCACCAGTGATGTCGCGAACACGGGCGTGGCCGAGTGTTCCGAGGTCCCCGTCACCACCGGTCTCGGGCCGGAGGTCGTGGCCGAGGCGAGGGCGGGTGCCTGTGCGGCGGTCGCCGAGCTCGGCCGGGCGTGGGCGGAACATGACGCGGAGGCCTACGGCGCGGTGTTCACCGAGAACGCCACCTACACCACCTTCGCCGCCACCCACTACGTCGGACGGGAGGACATCGTGCGCAGCCACGAGGCGCTCTTCGACGGCGTCCTCGCCGGCACCCGCCTGACGGACTCCTACCTCGGGTTGCAGGTCCTGACCGAGGACGTCGCGGTCCTCACCGCGCGCGGCGACACGTATGAGGGCGATGAGCCCGGCGAGCCGAGCAAGGTGCAGACCTACACCCTGCTCCGGGACGGGGGTGCCTGGCGGGTCGCGGCGTTCCAGAACACCCAGCGCCAGGAGGTCATGGAGCGGATCCAGTACCTGTGGATGCCCGAGACCCGGCCCGCCGCCGAGCGGTGAACCACGAGCGGGCGATCGAGCGGCGGTTCTCCGGGGGTGTGCGGGTGGACACTGGCGCGGAGGACGCCGGTGTCCGAACAACGCTCCCCGTCCGCGAGGCGATCGCCCGGTGCGTGGGAAGCGGGTCGCGGTCCCGATGGTGTGCCGCCGCACGGGCCCGGTCCCGGCTGTCCCGCCGTGATGTTCACCCACAAGTGCCTGCTGGACCGGCCGTGCACTGGGTACTATCAGGGTGCCGTTCACGACAAGTTTGTGACGCACAGGGCGTCGAAACCGCGCGCACACGGCAGTTGGGGGTGGTGGTCGTGTTGTTGAGGTTCCGAGCCGCCAACCACAAGTCCTTCCGCGACGAGTTCGAGTTGTCGATGATCAGGGCGGGCAGCGCCGTCGGAGCGGGCTACGACGGCGACTGGGCCGATGTCACCCGGAGGGTCGCGGCGATCTACGGGGCCAACGCCTCGGGCAAGACCACCGTCCTCGACGCGCTTCACTTCGCCGTCACCGCCATTCGCCAGTCGAACGTCCACTGGGCGGAGCGCGACACCTTCCCCTACCACCCCTTCAAGCTGGACCAGGAGTCCGCGCGAAGTCCCTCCCGCTACGAGATGGACGTCGTTGTCGACGGAATTCGGCACACGTACGGGTTCCGGAGCAACGGTCGGGGAGTGGTGGAGGAATGGCTGTACTCCTACCCGCGAGGGCGACGGCGGGTGCTGTTCGAGCGGGACGCCTCCAGTCGGACGCCCTATCGTTTCGGCAGGACCCTGAAGGGTGAGAACGCCACGATATCCAAGGTGACGCGGGACAACGCGTTGTTCCTGTCCACTGCGGCCAGCTACCGCCACGAATGGTTGTCCACAGTGCGGGCCTCCATTCTGGGCAAGTTCGATTCGTTCTGGCGCGGGAACGGCGCGACCGACCGACGGTTGGCGGCGGTCAAGAGGATTCTCGAGGGGGACAACGCCGAGGATCGAGCGTCAGTGCTGCTGAGGGTCGCGGATGTCGGAATAACCGGCGTCACCGTGGAGCGAGCCGAGGTCGACGAGAAGTTCCTGGAACTCCTCCGGCACGTGCACGATTTCGTCCAGGCCGAGCACGGCGCCGGCGAGGCTGATTTCAACGACGTCCTCGAGGATGTCAGTCGGCGCCTCCGGTTCTCCCACGCCGGGGCTGCTCCCGACACCTCGGTCATGCTCGGTCTCGACGAGGAGAGCCACGGCACCATCACGTGGTTGACGATGGCACTGCCCGCCCTGGACGTCCTGCGGGCTGGCGGCGTCCTGGTCGTCGACGAGCTCGACAGCAGTCTGCACCCCGTCCTGACCGCCACCCTCGTTCGCATGTTCGAGGAGCCGGCCACCAACACCGCGGGTGCGCAACTCCTCTTCTCGTCCCACGATGTCTCGCTGCTCGGTAAGCTGACCAGGGGCCAGCTGGAACGGGACGAGGTGTGGTTCACCGAGAAGGATTCGTCCGGGGCCAGCCAGCTCTACTCGTTGGCCGAGTTCAGGACCCCCGAAGCGGGGAACGTCGAGAAGCGGTATCTGGAGGGGCGCTTTGGGGCGACGCCGATCGTGGACCTGGGCGAGTTGGTGGGAGCCACGAGCAAGTGAGGCTGGGTGACCAGGCGAGGTACGGGTAGGGACTCCCTCTCGCGGTCCAGGGGAAACCGAAACGAGCGTCGGCGAATCCTGGTCGTCACCGAAGGAAAGGTAACGGAACCCACCTATTTGACCGAGTTGCGGCGGCGCCTCCGCGCGACGGGAGTGAGCGTCAGCGTCGTGCCTGGAAAGCACTCCGACCCATCCAGGGTCGTGGACACGGCGAGGACCCAGCGCGACAACGCGAAGCGCGCGGGGGAGGCCTTCGACAGCGTGTGGTGCGTCGTCGACGTGGACGACCACCGGGGGTTAGCCGATGCGATCAGGGACGCGAGTCGCGCCCGGTTGAAGGTCGCGGTAAGCAACCCCTGCTTCGAGATCTGGCTGTTGTGGCACTGCGAGGACCAGACGGGCGCGATCAGCTCCAAGGCGCTCCGGAAGCGGGTGGAGCGGTACCTCGACGGCAAACGCCTCCTCCCCACGTTCCCCTACGGTGCCTGGGGTGAAGCCTGTCGGAGAGCGGCGATGGACAACCCCGCCGTGCCTCCCGCGAACCCTGGCAGCGGAGTGGGCGAGCTGGTCATCGAGATGTCCGGGACGTAGCCGGCGGAGTCGGGACGCACCGTCGGGAGGGGCGACCGGCGCGGGGCGGATCCCCTCGGCATGACGAAGGCCCAGGTCTGGGGTGGACACCCTGTGACCTGGGCCTTCGTGCTACGAGCGGATGACGGGAATCGAACCCGCGTTCTCAGCTTGGGAAGCTGATGTTCTACCATTGAACTACATCCGCAGTGGCTGTTGAAGCATACACGGTGCCCGCCGAGGCCTCCACCACCCCCCGCCAGTTAGGCTGGCGCGGTGCTTCTGAGTGACCGTGACCTGCGCGAAGAGATCGGAGCCGGCCGGCTCGCGATCGATCCGTACGACGCCGAGCTGGTGCAGCCCTCCAGTGTGGACGTCCGGCTGGACCGGTTCTTCCGGGTCTTCGACAACAGCAAGTACACCCATATCGACCCCTCCCTCCAGCAGGACGAGCTCACCTCCCTCGTGGAGACCGAGGGCGACGACCCGTTCGTGCTGCACCCCGGCGAGTTCGTGCTGGGCTCGACCTTCGAGACGGTCAGCCTGCCCACGGACCTGGCGGGGCGGCTGGAGGGGAAGTCCTCGCTCGGCCGGCTGGGGCTGCTCACCCACTCCACGGCGGGCTTCATCGACCCGGGCTTCAGTGGGCACATCACCTTGGAGCTCTCGAACGTCGCGAACCTGCCGATCACCCTGTGGCCGGGCATGAAGATCGGGCAGCTCTGCCTCTTCCGGCTGTCCAGTGCGGCGGAGAATCCCTACGGCTCCTCGGCGGCCGGGTCCCGCTACCAGAACCAGCGGGGGCCCACGCCGTCCCGGGCGCACCTGAACTTCCGGCGGTTCGAGACCAGGCGCTGAGGCCCGGGCCGATCGGGCCGTTCGGTGGGCGGCGGTCGCGTGGACCGGGCCGAGGACTGATCCGCATGCCCTGGAGCACCACGATGGGCGAGTGCGCGTACGGTCAGCGGCCCCAGAGCGAACGTGGCCAGGATGCGTGCGAGGGGTCGTGAAGCCGAGATCCTCGCCCCGACCTGGGCTCCGTCCTTTCACGTCCCTGGTGATTTTCGTGCCGCGCCCCCCAGTCGAGGCGGCGCCGCGTAGCCGCATCAGTACCTAACGGGACCATAAAGCTTCGGCGGACCGGCCGTTCAGGTACGTCGGGACGCGCTAGACCAGTCACTGGCGCGGACCGGGGAGCAGCTGATGTGGGTGTGCTGCCGGTCCTGGGAAGGTCGCGCACCAGGGACCAAGGGGAGTGCGGTGATGAGGAGAGCCACCCGCCGAGCGGTGGGAGCCGTTGCCGGAGCTCTGCTGGTGTGTTCGTTGGCCGCCTGCGGTAGCCGTGTGGTCGAGGGACAAGCCGTTCCGGTGGAGGAGTCGGGGGCCACGCCTGGGGCGACGGGGAGCGAGCGCACCTCGGAGGCGGGAGGTGAGGGGCACGAGGATGATTTCGCCGAGACGCCGATCACGGAACCACGGCTGGTGGATGCTCGCGCGCTGGTGGACATGTCGGTCCTGGAACCTGTCCTGGACGGCGACTCCCTGAGCATGGAGACGAGTGCGCACGCGATCGCGCAATGCCTTTTCGGGGACTGGGACGTGTCAGGAGCGCTGCGTATCGACGACGAGAAAGTCCTCGTTCCATCCCCTGCGTCTCGCGTGCTGCGCGACTTGGACGTGATTACCTGGGACACCGTCGCGGATGGTACGTGTGAGACGACGCTGGTCTGGGTTTCTGGGGGCCGGCCATCATCGTCGAGATGTGGCATGAGGCCGAGGACAGGAGCGTCGGTAGCGGCGAGGAGTTGTGCGTGGCGGCTTCCGAAGTCGCGGTCGCGGCCGCCTACCGCCTGGTAGACGGCACGGATCACTCCGTGGTACCTCCACCGGGGAGCCTGTTGTCCCTGGATCCGTGTGAGGTCATCGGCGGCCTCGAGGTCGCGGTTCTGCACGACACGTTGGCGGAGGTGCCGTTGCGGGCACGCGGGACCGGGGACGTCGTATGCGAGGCCGTGAGCTTCCTCCCGGGCGGCGCGGTCCTTGTGACGGAGGTGGGATTCGGGTGGGTCCCGCTCCCGGATGGCGGTGAACTGATCAGCGTCGCCGGGCGGGATGTGTACATCGCTCCGGTTCCTGATCAGGGTGTTTCGATGTGTGCCGCGTTCCTGGTCGGACGACAGGTCGACTACGCCGCCGAGGCAGCCGACAATCTCCACGAGATGCTCAGCGTCGTCTTCTCCGTGCCGCTCGAGCCGGGAGAGGACGACGTGACGGGGTCCGCGAAGGCATGTGACCAGCTGGTGCCGGTCATGGAACCGCTGGTAGCCGGACTGTCGTGAACACGGCGGTGCGGCTGGGCGAGTCGCGCCTGGGACTGGCCATCACCGGACCGGCTGGCGGCCGGTCCCGCGCCTGTACCCGAGTCCGGCCTTCCTGACGATCAAGGGCGGGAGGAGGTCGAACCCGCCCGACACCCCGTTCTCCACCGCACCCGTCAGATGCTGGTCAGCCGCTCGCCGCTGGTGTGGCGGTGGCTCACGCCCGACCCACGGGTCCTGACCGGACGGGGGGCCTCGGGGGCCCCGCGGACAGCGTGGAGGCGCGCCGCGAACCGCCCGTAGGGCGACGTGCGCCCGATGCGCCTGATCCGATGGGACCTCGTCCCCGGCCAGCAGGGCGGTGAGGCAGAACAGGCAGGAGCGTGGTGGGGACCTCGCGCGCGGGTACGCCTCCCCAGTGGCGTGCTGACCTCGGCTCCAGGTTGAGCTGGAGAACCGGTCACCCCGCTCGTGGCGGTGACGCCGATCGTGGCTGACCGCTCCACGTCCCAGCCGGTACGTTCTCGTCCTGCCCGCTGGGCCTCGTCCACCACGGGGCACGTGCGGGCGCCGGCCGGGGCCGCCACATGGCCGGAGCGGCAGGCCGCGCGGACCCGGTGGGCTCTCGCGCCGGAACGCCGCTGACGCTGACGCCGCGATCCGGGGGCCAGCGCAGCAGGTCCACGCCGTGGGGTTCCTCGTCCCAGCGTCGACGGGCCGACGCTGGTGCCCGAACCGGCGGTGTTCCACCCGACGAGGACCAGCCGGTCCGCCACGGCACCACGGGAACCCCCTGTGCGCCTCCCGCCCTGCCGGAGGCATGCGCCGGCCGGACACCGGAGACCGTCCGCACGGCGGACCGGTCGAGTTCCCGCCACCTGACCCGGCCCGGTCCGGGCTCAGCCCACGGTCAGCGGCGGACGACCTCCACCCCGCCGTCCCGGCGAGCCCACCGCAGCTCGGTGAGCGTGGACACCACCAGGTCGGCGGGCAGCGCACCCACGTCCGGGTTGGTGCCCACGCCCACGCTCCGCATCCCAGCCGCCCGCGCCGCCGCCACCCCGGCCGCCGCGTCCTCCACCACGAGGCAGTCCTCCGCCGGCACGCCCAGCAGCCGCGAGGCCGTGAGGTAGGGCTCCGGGTCAGGTTTGCCCCTGGTCACGTCGTCGGCGGTCACCAGGACGCGCGGGGCCCGCAGCCCCGCCGCCGCCAGTCGCTTCCCGGCCAGCGCGCGACCCGCCGAGGTGACGATCGCCGCCCGGTCACCACCGCCCGCCGCGAGCACCTCGGCGGCCCCGGGGAGGGCGACGACATCGTCGAGGTCGGCGAGCTCCAGCTCGTCCAGCCGCTCCAGCGCCGGGGCGACGCGCTCGGGGGGCAACACGGCGGCCACCGCGTCGGCCGAACGCAGTCCGTGGAGATCGGCCAGTCCGGTCGGGTCCACGCCGTGTTCCTGGCACCAGCGCTTCCAGCACCGGTCGACGGCCGGGGTCGAGTCGACGAGGGTCCCGTCCAGGTCGAGGAGAAGCGCCCGCACGAACATCGCTCGACGGTAGCCGAGTAGGCCAGGGCCGGGGAATCCACGGGATCGCCCGCCCAGCGGCCCGGGCGGGTGGCTGCCGGGCACCGGGCCGGCGTCGAGGGGCGGCCCGGGTCGGTCGCCGACGGACCCGGCCGGCGGCCGACACGCCCGGTCGGCTCTGGGCACGCGGGGAGGACGGACCCGGGGACCTGCCGGGCGGAGTCCGAGCGCCCCGCACCTCACCGGCCCCGGGGCGGCCGGTCGCTCAGGTCCTGTCGAACCGCACGGAGCGGTCGTCCACCCCCCAGCCACGAGGGGCGGCGCGCCCCCGCCGACCCAGGCGCCCGCCGAGCGGCGCGGGGCCGTGACCTGGCCGCTGCCCGGACCGGGACCCGGTATTCCACCGGTGTCCCCCGCGCTCCACCGCCACCGGGTGACGCCGGCGGGCAGCCCGACCGCCGAGACCCTGCCCGGACGCCCCGGCCGAGGGCGGGCGACCCCGCCCGGCCCCGCACCACCGGAGGGCGGGCGACGAGCGGGGCAGCGTGCCCGCCCCCGCCGGACCGCGCTGTTGCCGGCCCGCGTGACCTCGGCGAAGGTGGGGGAACCCGGAACCACGAGCCGCCGCGCGGGCTGGCGCCTGGGCCGTGCCAGGACGGCTGGGAGCCCTCCACGCCGGTGACAGGACGGAGGTACCGCGATGGCCAGGAACACGGTGGCCGACCAGCTCGTGGAGATCCTGCGCGAGGTCGGCGTGGAACGCGTCTACGGGGTGGTGGGCGACAGCCTGAACCCGGTGGTCGACGGGATCCGCCGTCGGCGGGGCATCGAGTGGACGCAGGTCCGCCACGAGGAGTCCGGGGCCTTCGCGGCCTCGGCGGAGGCGCAGGTCACCGGTCGGCTGGCGGTGTGCGCGGGCAGCTGCGGGCCGGGCAACCTGCACCTCATCAACGGGCTCTACGACGCCCACCGCAGCATGGCCCCGGTCCTGGCCATCGCCTCGCACATCCCCACCAGCGAGATCGGCACCGGCTACTTCCAGGAGACCCACCCCGACCGGCTGTTCGTCGAGTGCAGCCACTACTGCGAGATGGTCACCGATCCCGAGCAGCTGGCCAGGGTCACCCGCATCGCGATCCAGCACGCGGTGGGCCGAGGTGGGGTCGCCGTCATCATCCTTCCCGGTGATGTCGCGGGCTTGGCCGCCTCGAAGCAGCCCGTCGGGCACGCCCTGGTCACCGAGCGGCCGAAGGTCCGCCCGGGGCCGGACGAGCTGGCCAGGCTCGCCGAGCTGCTGAACGACGCCAGCCGGGTCACCCTCTTCTGCGGGCGGGGCACCCAGGGCGCGCACGACCTCGTCATGCGGTTGGCGGAGCGGGTGAAGGCACCCGTCGGCCACGCCCTGCGCGGCAAGGAGTGGATCCAGTACGACAACCCCTTCGACGTGGGCATGAGCGGGCTGCTGGGGTACGGCGCCTGCTACGAGGCCATGCACGAGGCCGAGCTGCTGGTGCTCCTGGGCACCGACTTCCCCTACCCGGCGTTCCTGCCGGACGGGGTGCGGATCGTGCAGGTCGACCACCGGGCCGAGCAGCTCGGCCGGCGGGCGCCGCTGGCGCTCGGGGTCTGGGGCTCGGTGTCGGAGACCATCGAACAGGTGCTCCCGATGGTGGCCGAGAAGCACGACCGGACGTTCCTGGACAACGCGCTGCGCAAGCACGCCGCCGCCCTGGAGCGGGTGGTCGGGGCGTACACGCAGGACGTGGAGCACCACCTGCCGATCCACCCCGAGTACGCGGCGTCCGTGCTGGACGAGGAGGCCTCGGATGACGCGGTGTTCACCGTGGACACCGGGATGTGCAACGTGTGGGCCGCCCGCTACCTCAGCCCGAACGGTCGCCGCCGCCTGTTGGGCTCCTTCAGCCACGGGTCGATGGCCAACGCGGTGCCCCAGGCGATCGGGGCGGCGCTCGCCCAACCCGGACGGCAGGTGGTGGCGATGGCCGGTGACGGCGGCTTCTCGATGCTGTTGGGCGAACTGCTCACGCTGGTCGCCGCGGACCTGCCGGTGAAGGTCGTCCTGTTCAACAACTCGTCGCTGGGCATGGTCAAACTCGAGATGCTCGTGGCCGGACTGCCCGAACACGGCACGGCGACCCAGCACACCGACTACGCCGCGATCGCCAGGGCGGCCGGTGCGCACGGGGTGCGCGTCGAGCGACCGACCGACCTGCGGGCGGCGTTGCGGGAGGCCTTCGACCGTCCCGGCCCCGCCGTGGTGGACGTGGTGACCGACCCGAACGCGCTGTCCATGCCCCCGAGGATCACCGCGGAGCAGGTGTCCGGGTTCGCCCTGTCGATGGGACGCACGGTGCTGGCCGGCGGTGTCGGCCGGATGATCCAGCTCGCCAGGAGCAACCTGCGGAACATCCCCCGCCCCTGAACTGACCGGGTCTCCGCCCCACCCAGCGGGTCGTCCTGGCCGGAGGTGGCGCGGACCGGTGGCGGGACCCCTGGTCGGGGGTCTGATCGACTTCCGGGGTGTGGAAACGCGCGGTGGCGGGTAACGAGGGCTACAGACAGGACCGTTCCGCCGACCGAAACGCTGGGGGACACACCGGATGGTGGCAGGAGGTACCGGCCAGGGCGCCGGTCACACATCGCAGGAGAACCTCGCCTACGTGGTGTTGATCGCCGGTGCCGCCGCGATGGGCGGTTTCCTGTTCGGCTACGACACGTCGGTGATCAACGGCGCCGTGGACGCGATCCAGGACCGGTTCGAGGTCAGTTCGCTGCTCGTGGGGTTCACGGTGTCCTCCGCCCTGTTGGGGTCGGCCTTGGGTGCCTGGGTCGCCGGCGGCCTCGCTGACCGGCACGGCCGGATCCGGGTGATGCAACTCGCCGCGATCCTGTTCGCGGTGAGCGCGGTGGGTTCCGCCCTGCCCTTCACGGTCTGGGACCTGACGGTGTGGCGCCTGCTCGGTGGCGTCGCGATCGGCATCGCCTCGGTGATCGCGCCGACCTACATCGCCGAGATAGCGCCGGCCGCCTACCGGGGCCGCCTGGGTTCGATGCAGCAGTTGGCGATCGTGCTCGGCATCGCCGCCTCGCAGCTGGTGAACTACGCGATCGCGGCCGCCGCCGGTGGGGCCCGTGGCGAACTGGGGCCGTTGGAGGCGTGGCAGTGGATGCTCGGGGTGGAACTGGCTCCGGCGTTGCTCTACCTCCTGCTGACCCTGACGATCCCGGAAAGCCCCCGGTTCCTGGTGCGCACGGGGCGCGTGGGCCGGGCACGCCGAATCCTGGCCAGGGTGGAGGGCGCGGACGAGTCGACGGTGGACGACCGGATCGAGGAGATCCGGTCCGCTCTCGGTTCGGAACGTCGACCCACCCCGCGCGACCTCACCGGCGGCCGCTTCGGCCTGTTGCCCA
Organism: Actinoalloteichus caeruleus DSM 43889; assembly: GCF_000429185.2. Classification (GTDB taxonomy): domain Bacteria; phylum Actinomycetota; class Actinomycetes; order Mycobacteriales; family Pseudonocardiaceae; genus Actinoalloteichus_B; species Actinoalloteichus_B caeruleus. Next base: position 4,302,871 of record NZ_AUBJ02000001.1, read on the forward strand.
TCGTCTGGATCGGGATGGGGTTGTCCGCCTTCCAGCAGCTGGTCGGCATCAACGTGATCTTCTACTACTCGGCGTCGCTGTGGCAGTCGGTGGGGATCGAGGAGAGCGACTCGCTGCTGCTCAGCCTGTTCACGTCGATCGTGAACATCGTCGGGACCTTCGTCGCCATCGCCCTGGTGGACCGGGTGGGCCGCAAGCCGCTCCTGCTGGTCGGGTCGGCGGGGATGACGGTGGCCCTGTCGGCGGCGGCCGTCGCGTTCTCGCGGGCCACCGTGGTCGGTGACTCCGCCGAGCTGTCTCCCGGCTGGGGCCTGGTCGCCCTGGTGGCCGCCAGTTCCTTCGTGCTCTTCTTCTCGCTGTCCTGGGGCGTGATGGTGTGGGTGCTGCTCGGGGAGATGTTCCCGCTGCGGATCAGGGCGGCGGCGATGGCGGTGGCCACGGCCACGCAGTGGATCGCGAACTGGTTGGTGACCGTGACGTTCCCCAGCCTGCGGGACTGGAACCTCGCCGGCACCTACGTGATGTACGCGGTGTTCGCCGCCCTGTCCTTCGTGTTCGTGCTCCGGTGGGTACGGGAGACGAAGGGGAAGAAGCTGGAGGAGATGGGCTGAGCCCGGGGGCCGGGACCGGGTGGCGGAGCCGCCGCCCGCTCGGGCCGCGAGGGCGCTCGCTACCCCGGGAGGCGCGGCGGGCGAGCCCGGTGTGACCGGCCGGGTGCCGCCCGGCCGCTCGACGCGACGAGCGGAGAGCCGGCGCGGGGCGGTGCGCCGGCGGTGGGCGGTGCGACGGGCGTCTCCGGTGCGGACCCAGCCCACCGGCGTGGTGGGGCCACCAGGAGGGGACGACCCGGCCCGGGGAGAGGAGCGGCCCACCCGGCGGAGGTCGGAGCCGGTGGGCCGCTCCTCTGGGGGTGGTGCCGTCGGCGGGCGCCAACGGCTCAGCGGGTCAGAAGGCCTCCTCGGGGACGTCCATCAGCGAGTTGTCGGTGGCCGACAGGACCTGGCGCCGCGCGGACAGCTCGGGGAGGACGTTCCTGGCGAAGAACGAGGCGACGGCCAGCTTCCCCTCGTAGAAGGCGCGGTCCCGGGGGGTGACCTCGCCGTCCAGGGCCGTCGACGCGACCTCGGCCTGGCGCAGCAGCATCCACCCGATCAGCAGGTCGCCGGCGCTCAGCAGGAGTCGGACGTTGTTCTGCCCGACCTTGTAGAGGTTGCGCTGGTCCTCCTGCGAGGAGGTCAGGAACCCGACCATCGAGCCGAGCATGCCCTGGAAGTCCTCCATGGCCTGCGCGAGCAGCGCGCGCTCCTCCTTGAGCCGGCCGTTGCCGCCCTCGGAGTTGAGGAAGTTCTGCACCTCGGTGGCGACGTGGGCGAGCGCCTGGCCCTTGTCCCGGATGATCTTCCGGAAGAAGAAGTCCATCGACTGGATCGCGGTGGTGCCCTCGTAGAGGCTGTCGATCTTGGCGTCCCGCAGGTACTGCTCGATGGGGTAGTCGCTGAGGTACCCGGACCCGCCCAGCGTCTGGAGCGAGAGCGTCAGCATCTCGAACGCCCGCTCCGACCCGACACCCTTGACGATCGGGAGCAGCAGGTCGTTGACGCGGGCCGCCAGCGACACGTCCTCCCCGGTGGCACGGCCGTGGGCGATCTGGTCCTGGAAGTGGGCCGTGTACAGGTACACCGCCCGCAGGCCCTCGGTGTAGGCCTTCTGGAGCATGAGGATGCGCCGCACGTCGGGGTGCCGCGTGATGGGTACCCGGGGGCGGTCTTGTCGGTCATCTGGGTGAGGTCGGCGCCCTGGACCCGCTCCTTGGCGTACTCGAGCGCGTTCAGGTAACCGGTGGAGAGGGTCGCGATGGCCTTCGTGCCCACCATCATCCTGGCGTACTCGATGACCTGGAACATCTGGGCGATGCCGTCGTGGACCTCGCCGAGCAGCCAGCCCTTCGCCGGCACGCCGTGCTGCCCGAGGGAGAGTTCGCAGGTCGCCGAGACGTTGAGGCCGAGCTTGTGCTCGACGCCGCTGACGAAGGCCCCGTTGCGCTCGCCGGGCTCACCCGTCCCGGAGTCGAAGAGGAACTTGGGCACCAGGAAGAGGCTGAGCCCCTTCGTGCCCGGCTTCGTCTCGACTCCCGGGCCCTCCGGGCGGGCGAGGACCAGGTGCATGATGTTCTCGGTCATGTCCTGGTCACCGGAGGTGATGAACCGCTTCACCCCGTCCAGGTGCCAGGAGCCGTCCTCCTGGCGGATGGCGCGGGTGCGACCGGCACCGACGTCGGAGCCGGCGTCCGGCTCGGTGAGCACCATCGTGGCGCCCCAGCCCCGGTCCAGCATCAGTTGTGCCCAGTGGCGCTGTTCCTCGGTCCCGTTCTCCCAGAGGACGGACGCGAAGTTGGGGCCGGCCATGTACATGTACACGGCCGGGTTCGCGCCCAGGATGAGTTCGCTGGCGGCCCACTGGACCGACGGGGGGATCCCGTAGCCGCCCATCTCGTTGGGCAGGCTCAGCCGGTACCACTCGCCGTCCCACAGTGCCCGGAAGGAGCGCTTGAACTCCTCGGGGAGGGTCACGGAGTGGGTGGCCGGGTCGAAGGTGGTGCCTTCCCGGTCCCCCACGGCGAACGAGTCGGCGAGCGGGCCGACGGCGAGGTTGTTCAGTTCCTCGAGGACGCCTCGGCTCGTCTCCTCGTCCGCCTCGGTGAAGGGGCCGGTGCCCAGCAGCCGCTGCACCCCGAACACCTCGAAGAGGTTGAACTCCAGATCCCGGACGTTGCTCTTGTAGTGACCCATGCCCTTGCTCCCGGTCTCAGGCGGTGCTGGTCGGGCAGGCACTCCTACCCGTCGGTAACAACAGCTTATTACCCGTCGGTAACACGGGCAAGCGTCGAGTCGATCACGACTGGCTGGCGACCCTCGGGGTATGCACCCAGTCGGGCACACTTCTACTCACCTGTTCAGGTGTCCAACGGGAGATTCGACGCAATGAGTGAGAGCGACAGAGCCCTCTACTACCTCATCGGGACTACCGGCTTCCCGAACTACGGCGACGAGATGATCGCCGCTGCCTGGCTGCGACACCTCCGGCAGGTCGCGCCGGACGCCGATGTCTGGCTCGACTGCCCCAGCCCCGGGCCGGCCCAGGTGCTCCTCGGCCACCTGCACCCCAGGGCCCGCTTCACCGACACCCTGTGGCGGTTGTGCTGGGAGGCGCCCAGCGAGGAGCCGTGGCAGGTGAACGAGTTCGCCCAGCGCGCCGTCAACGACCCGGGCATGGCTCCCCGCTGGGCCTCGGGCATCCAGCTGGCGCACCGGGCGGACGTCCTGCACATCATCGGCGGCGGCTACGTCAACGGCGTGTGGCCACGCCACGTCGGCCTGCTCGCCGGGATGGTCTCGGTCGCCCGCCGGTCCGGTGCCCGCACCGCGATGACCGGAGTGGGCCTGTGGCCGGCACCCGAACACGGGGAGACGCTGATCCGCGAGCTGGCCACCCGGTTCGACGTGGTCGACGTCCGCGACGCGCCCTCCGCCCGGTTGCTCGAGAAGACGTGCGCGGTCAGCCACACGTGCGACGACCTGTTCTTCGACCTCGGCCCCCACCTCTACCGGACCGACGACGAGCTGCGCGAGTTCATGGTCTGCGTCCAGTCCGACCTCCTCAGGGTCAGCGTGCCCGCGCTCGCCGCGTTCGTCACCGAGACCCTGCGCGCCTGGGACGTCCCGCCGGACCGGCTCGGGTTCGTGGAGTGCATCCCGCGGGTGGACCGCGACGTCTTCGCCCTGGTCGAGTCCGAGTTCCCTGGCGTGCGGATGTACCCGCTGGCGGAGGTGCTCGACCACGGGATGCCGGCCGCCGCCGGGCAGACCTGGTTGTCGACCCGGTTCCACCCCCACCTGGTCGGCGCGGCCGTGGGCGCCAACGGTGTCGCGGTGAGCATCAACCCCGACTACTACGCCACCAAGCACCGCTCGCTGACCGACCTGGGCAGCGGGTGGACGCTGGTCGAGGACCTCGACGAGATCCCCACCCGACCGGTGCACGGCGGGTACAGCCCCGAGTCCCTCGCCGAGTACCGGGCCGCGAAGCGCCGGGTCGCCGACCGGATCTACCCGTACCGGCGCTGATCCTCCCCTGCCGTCGGGGACGCGGACCGGCTCCCACGGGGCCGGTCCGGGTCGGGACAGCGGGCCGGGGAGCGCGGGTGGCGGCGTGAGCGCCAGGAGCTCCGCTCGCCGGCGGGGCGCGGTGCCCCGGTGCGTGCCCGCCCTCCCCGCCCCCGCCGGGAACACACCGGAATCCGGCGTGCGGCGGGGGAGCGCCGCGCGGGAGGAGGGCCCGCCAGCCGGACCCCGGGGGTCAGTCCAGGGTGAACGGGTCGTACCGGATGCGGTCCAGGGGCGTTCCCGCCACCAGCATCCTGGAGACGGTGGCCCGGATCATCGCGGGGGAGCCGCACACCATGACGTCCCGTTCCGACCAGGCCCCGTAGCGGGTGACGACCTCCGCGAGGGTGCCGTGTTCGGTGCCCTGCCGGGCGGGGCCGGACTCCACGACGGGCACCACGGTGAGCCAGGGGTTGCTCATCGCGAGGTATCGCAGGTTGTCCAGCTCGTAGAGGTCCTCGATGGTCCGGCCACCGAGGAAGAGGTGCACCCGGGGGTTCGTGCCGTACTGGGCCAGCTCGTCCAGCATCGCGCGCATGGGGGCGAGTCCGGTCCCACCGGCGATCATCAGGACGTCGCGACCGTTCTCCCGGTCGACGCCCATCCGGCCCATCGGAGGACCGACCCGCCAGGTGTCACCCACCTGGGTGTGCCCGACGACGGAACGGCTGACCCAACCGCCGTGGACCGACCTGATGTGGAACTCGAGGGTCCCGTCCTCGCTGGGCGCGTTGGCCGGGGTCAGGTACCTCCACAGCCGGGGCCGTTGGGGGACCTCGACGCTGACGTACTGACCGGCGCGGTAGGGGACCGGCTGGTGCGGCTGCACCCGGACCACGGCGAGGTCCCAGCTCAACCGCTGGTGCTCCACGACCCTGGCGTTCCACCAGGCCGGGTTCTCGTCCGCCTCGGCCGCGTTGTGCATGGTGGTGGCCATCATCGTGTAGGCCTCGGCCCACGCGAGCTCCACCTCGTCGGTCCACACCGGACCGGCGTACCGCTTGATCGCCGCCAGCAACGCGGTGCCGGTCGCCTCGTAGTGGCTGGCGATCACCCCGAACTTGCGGTGGTCGCGGCCCAGCTGGCGGAGGAACGGCACCAGGTCGTCCGGCCGGTCGATCATCTGCACCGTGTGCACCAGGGCGCGAAGCAGCCTGCTCCGCTGCACCTCCATGTTGGCGGGAAACAGCTCGCGGGTCTTGGGCGCGAGGCTGAAGAGCATCCCGTAGAAGAACCTCGCCACGTCGTCGGCGTACGGCTCGACGGCCGCGTAGCTTTCCCGGATCAGGCGCACGGTGGCGCTGACCCCCGAGGCAGATTCCGGTCGCGAGGGAGGCACGGGGCTAAGCACGGCGTTCGCTGTCATAGTCCGGGCGCAGTCTTCTCCACGTCGTTCGGCGCGCCGGGCGTGACGCGCCGTTCCTTGTCAGGATCCCCAACAAGGGGGACAGTAACTCGTTCTCTGGTTGCCTGAGTCCTTGATGCCACCTTCGAGTGTCGGCATGTAACTGCGAGTACATAATGCCTGCGACGGTTGGGCGAAGGTAGGGGGTAGATCGTGGAACTTCAGAGGTCTTCGTGACACTGTGGGGCCCGTGATTCGCGAGATGCTGGTGCCAACGGGTACCGCGGACCCCGATCTGCACGAACTTGAGCTCGTCGACGCTCCTCCGACCGGGGTAGGGCCGGGCGGCTGGGGAGGCGCACCGGGAACCGGGTCGTCGGGCGCCGGGGCGACGGTCGTGGCACCGCTCCCGCCCGATCCCGAACAGACCGTGCGGCACGCCTTCCCCGTGGTCCCGGTGGGGGCACCGCCCGCTCCGGGGCCGGTCGCGCCGCCGGTGTCCTCGTCCGGGCATCCCCTGCCCGGTTCCCGGGGAGAACACGTCCTCCAGGAGCGGCACGGCACCGAGCGGCGTGCGCGGCGCTTCTACCAGGAGCAGATGCTCGACCGCCTGAACGACGAGATGGCACGGTTCGTGGGCCGGATGGAGATGGCCTTCGTGGCCACCGCCGACGGGTCGGGGGAGTGCGACGCCTCGCTGCGCTCGGGCCCGCCCGGTTTCATCCGGGTGCTCGACCCGCACCACCTCGCCTACCCCGAGTACCGGGGCAACGGCGTCATGGCCAGCCTCGGCAACATCGAGGAGAACCCCCACGTGGGGATCCTCATGCTGGACCTGGTCCAGGACCTGATCGGACTGCATGTCAACGGTCGCGCCAGCGTGGTCGAGGACGCCGAACTGCGAGCGAGGCACTCCGACCTGCCCGAGGACGACAACCGTGGCAGGACGCCCGAACGGTGGGTCGTCGTCCGGGTCGAGGAGGCCTATGTCCACTGCCGCAAGCACATCCCTCGGATGATGCCGGTGCCACGGGACCGATCCTGGGGCACCGACGACGCGCGGCGCAAGGGTGGCGACTACTTCGAGGCCAAGGGTGATGAGCGGCCCTGGAGCCCCGCCCCGGAACGGCACTCGGAGCCGGCCTCGGGGTGAGGCCGCCCCCTCCGCCGACCGGCCCTCCCGACTCGGCCGGGTGGCGGTACTCACACCCGCGCTCGGACGTTCCCGGTTCGCCCGGTCGATTCGGACATCCCGGTCCCTGGTCTGTCAGACTTGAGGGGGTGGGAGCGAGGGGGACCAGGGTGAACCCGACACGCATGGACGGTTCGACGATGGCCGTGAACGGGCCGGAGCGGCTGGGCACGGGCGCCGACGGCACCCGTGGGGCCGCGGCCGACAGTGTCGAGCGCGAGTTGACCATCCTCTTCCGCCGCGCCAAGCAGAGCACGGCCAGACTCGCCTCGCAGATCCACGTGGAGCTGGAGCCGGCCGCCTACGGCACGCTGTCGATGATCGCCGAGCGCGGCCCCGTCAGGGGGACCGACGTGGTCGACCTGCTCAACCTCGACAAGTCCACCATCAGCCGGCAGCTGAGCAAGCTGGTGGAGCTGCGGCTCATCGAACGGGTGCCGGACCCCGTCGACGGCCGCGCGCGGCGCGTGCAGCTCACCGACCTGGGGTCGCGGCGGCTCCGGGAGGTTCGGGAGCGGCGGCGGGAGCGCCTGGACGAGCAGCTCGCCGAGTGGCCGACCTCCGACCTGACCGAGCTGGCGCGCCTCCTCAACCGGCTGAACGAGGCCTTCTGACCGGGACGTCTCCTCGGGCCGCGAGCGCCCCCCGCAGCCAGGGCGCCACCACGGGCAACACGTGGTGGGGCAGCATCGCGCCCAGGTGGTCGAGCCCGTCGAGCAGCTCCACGTCCCAGCCAGCCTCCGCGAGTTCGGCGCGGCCCCGCATGAGCCCGCCCGCGATGTCCACCGTGACCCCACCCCAGGACTCCGGGTAGACGATGGTGTCGGCGGCGCCGGCGAAGCACAGCCGGGGGCAGCGCACCGACGCGGCAGCCGCCCGGTCGTCGAAGCCCGTCAGGGCCTCGTACAGGGTGACGAACTGCCGGGTCCGCTCCGGCGGGGCGGAGATCTCGACGGTGTCCCAGTCCGGTTCGCCCCCGCCGTCGGTCTCCTGGCGCCCGTCGTGGCCGCCAGCCTCGGCGCGCCGGTGTGCGGCCGTGGTGACCTCGAGCATCTCGGCGTAGGGGCCGTTCAGGGCGGGGAATCCGCCCATGACGAGCGCGGAGAGCCGGTCGGTCCTGATCGCGAGCTGGAGCCCGGCCAGGGCGAGCCAGGAGTAGCCGTAGTAGGCGAAGCTCTCCGCCTCGACCGCGTCGGCGACCGCGAGGATGTCGGCCGCGACGTTCCCGGGGGTCAGGGTGGTGGGTTTGGGCCGGCCCATGACGTGGCCCTCGTAGTCGAAGGCGACGACGCGGAAGCGGTCGCTCAGCCCGTCGACCAGCGCGCGCCCCAGGGCGGGGTCGGCGCCCCACCTCCGCATCTCCTCGGCCCGGTCCCCGGTGATCGGGGTGGGGTCCACCGGGAGCAGCACGGTGGGCCCGCTCCCCGTGATCTCCAGGTCAAGCCGGTCGCCGTCGTGCGTGGTGCTGTACCCCATCATGTCGCGCTCCTCGCCGGGGCGATCGGCCCCGATATCCCTTTACGTCGTACGGTGATGTGCGGGCGACAATACATTACGTTGTAAGGAGATGTGGGTGGCGGTCATCGGAGGTCGGGGAGACGCGGACCTGACCATGCGGCTGTTGTGGGCGGGGTCCGAGCGCGGGCCGTCGCGGTCCGCACCGGGTCCCAGGCAAAGCCTCACCGCGTCGGCGATCGTCGAGGCGGCGATCGGCCTCGCGGACGAGGAGGGTCTCGCGGGACTGTCGATGCGCGCCGTCGGGGAACGGCTCGGGCGGTCCGCGATGGCGCTCTACACCTACGTGCCGGGGAAGGCCGAGCTGGTGGACCTGATGTACGACCAGGCGCACGCCGACTTCTCCGGCGCGTGCGAGGAGGCGGCGGACTGGAGGTCGGGCGTCCTGGAGTGGGCGGTCGAGTTGCGTGATCTCTACCTGCGTCATCCGTGGGTCCTCCAGGTCTCGCACGCCCGCCCGGTCCTCGGGCCGCACGAGCAGGTCGTCTTCGAGGCCCTTGCTGGGCTCCTCCGGTCCACCGAGCTGCCGGGGCGGGTGCTGCGGGGAGCGGTCAGCGCCCTCTTCCACCACGTCCGGGGTTCCGCGCGCACGGCGGCCGAGGCGGGCCGGGCCGCCGCCGAGACGGGGGTGCCCGACCGGGAGTGGTGGACGCGCCGCTCCACCCTGCTGCGCGAGGTCGCCCCCGACTTCGCCGAGCGGTTCCCGCACTCCGTCCGCCTGGCTGGCGACGCGTCGGCGGGCCAGGGCGGCGGGACGCGGGACTCGGCCGGGGCGGAACGAGCGGAGCGGGGGTGGGCTCGTGGGGTCGACGCGGTCTTCGTCGCGGGGCTCACCGTCCTGCTGGACGGTCTCTCCTCGGCGACCGGGGTGGATGGGCGGGGAGAAGCCTCCGAGGGTTGAGATGGCGCCACCGTCGCCCTGACCCCGGCCGGCCACGGGTCGGCCCCACGGTCGTGGCCCCTTGGACCCGGCCCTGGAGCGCGCCCTTCCCCGGTTGGCGCCGATCTCCGGCCTTCCCGTGCTCGGTGTCCCGCGCGGCCCCGGTGGCGGGAGGCGCGGCGTCGGACATCCACGCGGTAAGCCATCTCACCCGGAGAGGCGTGGTGGGCACTCCACCGCGAGCGTAAAGTTGCATAAGGCAACTAATGACTAGAGGAGAGTTCGGGGGAGCACCAGGTGGTGGTGTCAGGCGGGACGCAGGACGCGGCGGTCGTCGCGACGGGCGCGGCGGTGCACCCGGGGCCGGACGACCAGCCCCCGATGTCCCACCGCGAGATCATGCGTGTCTTCTCCGGACTGCTGCTCGCGCTGCTGGTCGCCATCCTCAGCTCGACCATCGTGGCGAACGCGCTGCCCACCATCACCGCCGAACTCGGCGGCACCCAGGCCCAGTACACGTGGGTGGTCACGGCCACCCTGCTCGGCGCGACCGCGACCACCCCGGTGTGGGGCAAGCTCGCCGACCTCTTCAGCAAGAAGCTGCTCCTCCAGATCGCGCTCTCCGTCTTCACGATCGGCTCGGTGCTGGGCGGCCTCGCCCAGTCGATGCCGATGCTGATCGGGTTCCGGGCGGTGCAGGGACTCGGCCTTGGCGGCGTGCAGGCCCTCGTCCAGGTCGTCATCGCCGCGATGATCAGCCCGAGGGAACGCGGCCGGTACAGCGGTTACCTGGGGGCGGTCTTCGCCGTGGGCACGGTCAGCGGTCCGCTGATCGGCGGCCTCATCGTCGACACCCCCTGGCTCGGATGGCGGTGGTGCTTCCTCGCGGGTGTCCCGGTCGCGGTGGCGGCGCTCGTGGTCATCGGCCGCACGCTGCGCCTGCCGACCGTCCGCCGCCCGGTGCGGGTGGACTGGCTCGGGGCGACGCTGCTGGTGGGAGGCGTGAGCCTGCTGCTGGTGTGGGTGTCCCTGGCCGGTCAGTCGTTCGCCTGGGCGTCGCCGACCACGGCGTTGCTGGTCGGAGGTGCGGTGGTGCTCCTCGGACTGGCCGTCCTCGTGGAGGCGAGGGCGGTCGACCCGGTCGTCCCGCTCCGCTTCTTCCGGGACCGGACGACCGCGCTCTCCGTCGTCGCCGGCGTCGGGACGGGGGTGGCGATGTTCGGAGTTCCCGTGTTCGTCGGCCAGTACTTCCAGCTGGGCAGGGGGTACTCGCCCACCGTGGCCGGGCTGATGACGATCCCGTTGGTGCTGTCGCTCGCGTTCACCTCCACCCTCTCCGGTCAGCTGATCAGCAGGTCGGGGCGGTGGAAGCGGTTCCTGCTCGTGGGCGCGGTGGCGTTGCCGGTCGGGCTCGGTCTGTTGGCGACGATCGACCACCGGACGGACCTGGTGCTGGTGGGGGTGTTCCTCGCCGTCGTGGGCGCGGGGGTGGGGTTGTGCGCGCAGAACCTCGTCCTGGCCGTGCAGAACACCGTTCCCGCCCGTGACCTCGGATCGGCGACGGCCCTGGTCACCTTCTTCCGATCCCTCGGAGGCGCCTCCGGCGTGTCGGCGCTCGGCGCCGTGCTGTCCGCCAGCGTGGCCGCCCGGGTGGGGACGGGAGGCGGCCAGAGCGCTTCCCTGGATCTCGCGGGGCTCCCCGAGGGGGTCCGGGCGGAGGTGATGACGGCGTTCGGCGACGCCACCGGAACGGTCTTCCTCGTCGCCGCGCTGGCCGCCCTGGTGGCGCTGTTCGCGGTCCTCGGCATCCGGGAGGTGCCGCTGCGGACCACCGTCGACGTGGAGCACGCCGTGCCGGCTCCCGCCGTGGGTGCGCCCGTACCGAGCCCGGGTACTCCGGCCGGATCGGCTGGGCGGTCCGGGGATGGTGCTGACCGCGGGTGACGGCCTCGCCCGTGCGGTACCGCCGTCACCTGGAAGGCGTCACCCTGTGGAGTTGTCCACGGACTGTGGATAACTCCACAACCGGCGGCCGTCCGCCCCAAGTTATCCACAGGCTGTGTGGACAACTTGGGGCGGAACTGTGGATTTGGCGTGGACTGGCTGTGGATAGTTGGGGATAACTGGGGATCAGTTGGGGATATCCGGTGGAGAACTCGGCACCGGCCGGGCGTGTCTGTGGATAACTCCCGGTGTCACCCCGCGTGGGGACGCCCTCAGCCCACGCCGTCCTTCTCCCGATCGGAGGGCTCCGGCGGCGAGCCGGCCGACGACCCGGAGGTGTCCTGGTCCACCGGTCGGATCTCCCCGGACTTCAGCTTGCCGAGGAAGTCCCTCAACTCGCGCTTGACGATGGGCGCGAGCAGGTAGAGGCCCAGGATGTTGAAGAAGGCGACACCGAACAGCACCGCGTCGGCGAAGTTCAGCACCGGCCCCAGTGTGAGGACCGTTCCGCACACGATGAGGGCGCAGTAGACCGCGCGGTAGACCACCGAGCTGACCCGCCCCGCCCCGAACAGGTGGTTCCAGGCCTTCTCGCCGTAGTAGCTCCAGGTGATCATCGTGGAGATGGCGAACAGCGCGACCGCGACCATCAGGACGTAGGGGAACCACGGCAGCACGGTCTCGAAGGCGTTGGACGTCACCGTCACGCCCTCCGGGCTGTCAGCCCCAGCAGCCACCGCCGCCTTGGCGTCGTGCCAGAAGTCCGTGCTGGCGATCACGATCGTCAGCGCCGTCATCGTGCAGATGATCACGGTGTCGACGAAGGGCTCCAGCAGCGCCACGAGCCCCTCGGTGACCGGGTGGCGGGTGCGGACCGCCGCGTGCGCGATCGGTGCCGACCCCACGCCGGCCTCGTTGGAGAAGGCGGCCCGCTGGAACCCGATGATCATCACGCCCAGCGCTCCGCCCGCGACGCCCTCGGGGGCGAAGGCGCCGGAGACGATCTCACCGAAGGCGCGTGGCACCTCATTGACGTTCACGAGGATGACCACGAGGCAGGCCAGCACGTAGATGACGCCCATCGTCGGCACGAGCCGCGAGGTCACCTTGCCGATCGACTTGATCCCACCGACGATGACCAGCGCCACGAGGCCAGCGAGTAGTAGTCCGAAGATGAAGGCGGCTCCCCCTCCACCGAGGAGACCGTCCTCACCACCGGTCACCGAACGCAACTGGGCGAAGGTCTGGTTGGCCTGGAACATGTTCCCGCCGGCGAGGGCGAAGAACAGCAGCATCACCGAGGCGCCGATCGCCAGCACCTTGCCCAGCGAGCGGCCGAAGCCGTTGGGGAAGCGCTCGGCGATGCCCTGGCGGAGGTAGTACATGGGGCCGCCGTGGACGGTGCCGTCCGCGTCGATCTTGCGGTACTTCACGCCCAGGGTGCACTCGACGAACTTGGTGCACATGCCCAGGAACCCGGCCAGGATCATCCAGAACGTCGCGCCGGCCCCACCGACCGTGACCGCCACACCGACACCCGCGATGTTGCCAAGGCCGACCGTCCCCGACAGCGCCGAGGAGAGGGCCTGGAAGTGCGTGATCTCCCCAGGCTCGTCGTTGCGCGTGTACTTCCCACGCGCGATCTGGATCGCGAGCCGGAACTTGCCGAGCTGGACCAGGCCGAAGTACGCGGTGAACACCGCCGCCGCGATGACCAGCCAGGCGACGATGACCGGGAACGCGGCCCCGAAGACCGTGATCTCGGCGAAGATGATGGACGACGTGAATGACTCGATGGGTGCGAAGACGCTGTTGATGGCGTCCTCGACGCCGGAAAGGACTCCGCCGTCCTGCGCGAGGAGGACGGGTGCCGGGTCGCCGGTTGGCGGACTTGGCGGCGGGGTCGCCGTCGTGATGTGTGACATGGCATGACAGTGCACGGGTAAACCCCGGTTCACCGCAAGAGGGCGGGCCGAATTTGATGCGGAGCGTAACAATTGTTACTGCCCCGTTTCGGTTGATTGCGGTGGCGTATGCCCTAGCCACGGGAACGCTGCCGGGTTCCTGGTCGCCGTCCGTAGTGATCCGTATCACGGATGGTTCACGATTGCTCCTTCTGGGAGAGTGCCGTCGCGCCGGTGGTTCCTGGCGGGTCCCCGCCACGCCGACGATGAGCGTGGACTCGCCGCTCCGCGGCCGGCTGGTCCCGTGGTCGACAGTCGGCTCCTGCTCGAACGCCTCGCGATCGTCCCGATGGGCCAGGGGCGCCTGCGCGCTGGGCGGGGCGAGGGTCGAGGGTCGCCACCGGTGGAAGTGGTACGAGTCACACGTCTGGGGTATTTTTCGCACTCAGTGACTCACGGGAGGTGGCGGGTGGACCAGACCGGGCGCGAACCCCACGCGGAGGAGTCTCGGGGGCGAGTCCCCGTGACCGAGGGTGAGACCGGTGCGGGGGCTGCTGACCAGCGGATCTCCGCGGCCGCCGAACCCCCGGCCACGGTTCGGAGGCGGTGGATAGGCCTCGGGCTCGGCGTCGTGCTCGCGCTGGCGGCCTTCCTCGCGCTCCCCGACTCCCTCTCCCCAGCGGGACGCGGTACCGCGGCGGTAGCCGTGCTGATGGCCGTGTGGTGGATGACGGAGGCCATCCCACTGCCCGCGACCGCGTTGGTGCCGCTGGTGCTCTTCCCCGCGCTCGGGATCGCCGAGGTGGGTGACGCGGCGAGTCCCTATGCCAACGACGTCATCTTCCTGTTCATGGGCGGTTTCATGCTCGCGCTGGCGATGCAGCGGTGGAACCTGCACCGGCGGCTCGCCCTGGCGACGGTGCTCGCCGTCGGGACCAGTCCTCGCCGACTGGTGGGCGGCTTCATGCTGGCGACCGGCTTCATCTCCATGTGGGTTTCGAACACAGCCACGGCGGTGATGATGCTGCCCATCGGTCTCTCGGTGCTCGGCCTGGTCCGGCAGCTCGGAAAGGGTGAGGGCGACTCCAACTTCGGGACCTCGCTGATGCTGGGAATCGCCTACGCGGCGTCCATTGGCTCGCTGGGAACCATCATCGGAACTCCCCCCAACACCCTGATGGTGGGTTACCTCCGCGACTCCCACGACATCCACATCGGTTTCGGGCAGTGGATGCTCGTCGGGGTTCCGCTCGCGGTGGTCTTCATGTTGCTGGCGTGGCTGGTGCTGACTCGCTTCGTGTTTCCCCCGCGGATCAGGAACATCCCCGGCGGCCGCGAACTCATCCGCCGCGAACTCGCCGCGCTGGGCCCTGTCAGCCGGGCTGAGTGGATGGTGCTGGCGGTGTTCGTCCTCGCCGCCCTCTCGTGGATCTTCCTGCCCCTCGTCACCGGGGCGAGCAACATCGACGCCGTGATCGCGATGGCGGTGGCGGTGATCCTCTTCGTCCTCCCCGTCGCCCCGAGGAAGGGGGTGGCGGTACTCGACTGGCAGACCGCCAAGGAGATCCCGTGGGGCGTGCTGTTGCTCTTCGGTGGGGGTCTGAGCCTGTCGAGCCAGTTCTCGGCGACCGGGCTGAGCGAGTGGATCGGAGAGCAGGTCGCCGGCGTTGGCGCCATCCCGGTGGTGCTCCTGGTGGCCGGGGTGACCGTGCTCGTGCTGGCGCTGACCGAGCTGACCAGCAACACGGCGACCGCCGCGACCTTCCTGCCGATCATGGGCGGGGTGGCCCTCGGGCTCGGGCTGGACGTGATGACCTTGGCCATACCGGTAGCCCTCGCCGCCACCTGCGCCTTCATGCTGCCGGTGGCGACGCCGCCCAACGCGATCGCCTTCGGGTCCGGGTATGTGCGGATCGGGCAGATGGTGCGGGCGGGGCTCTGGTTGAACCTCATCGCCATCGTGCTGATCACCCTGACCATGTACGGCCTCGTCGGTTGGGTCTTCGGGTTGAGCCTCTGAGTCGGCCTCGGCCGACTACTCCCGCCTCGGCGCGTCCACTCCGGGGCGGGGTTTCGCCGTGCCCTCGTGGTCCACACCACACCCGGATACGTGGTTGAGTGGAACTGGCTCAACTTTTCTGACGTTGGACGTGTGGATGAGCGGAGTCGGGCGAGGGCGCGGCTCCGGTCGGGGCTCGGAGCCCCGGGAGCCGACCAGGTGTACGAGCTGACGAGGTGAGGGATGGACGCGTTCAATCCGACCACGAAGGTCCAGCAGGCGATCTCCGCCGCGGCGCGGGCCGCCACGCTGGCCGGCAACCCCGACGTGTCATCGGCCCACCTGCTCGGTGCCCTGCTGGCCCAGGGGGACGGAGTGGCGTCGCCGCTGCTCTCCGCGGTCGGCGTCGATCCGGCCGCGCTGCGGGGCGATCTGGAACGCCTCACGGCCGGCCTGCCCTCGGCCACGGGCGCCACGGTGAACGCGCCCCAGCTGTCACCGGAGGCGGTCCGCTCCGTCACCCACGCCCAGCGGTTGGCGACCGAGATGGGCGACGAGTACGTCTCCACCGAGCACGTGCTGGTGGGGCTGGCCAAGGAGGGCGGACGGGTGGCCGACCTCCTGCGCGACCACGGCGCCACCCCGGACAACCTCCGCGAGGCCTTCACCCGGGTCCGAGGCTCGGCCCGCGTCACCAACCCCGACCCGGAGGCCACCTACCAGGCGCTGGAGAAGTACGGCGTCGACCTCACCGAGCGCGCCCGCCGGGGTGAGCTGGACCCGGTGATCGGTCGGGACACCGAGATCCGCCGGGTGGTCCAGGTGCTGTCCCGCCGGACGAAGAACAACCCGGTGCTGATCGGGGAGCCCGGGGTCGGCAAGACCGCCATCGTCGAGGGCCTGGCCCAGCGCATCGTGGCCGGTGACGTCCCGGAGTCCCTGCGCGGCAAGCGGGTGGTCGGACTCGACCTCGGGTCGATGGTCGCCGGCGCGAAGTACCGGGGCGAGTTCGAGGAACGGCTCAAGGCGGTGCTCAAGGAGATCACCGACTCGGCGGGCCAGGTGGTCACCTTCATCGACGAGCTGCACACCATCGTGGGAGCGGGCGCCACCGGCGAGAGCGCCATGGACGCCGGGAACATGATCAAGCCGATGCTGGCGAGGGGCGAGTTGCGCATGGTCGGGGCGACCACGCTCGACGAGTACCGGGAGCACATCGAGAGGGACCCGGCCCTGGAGCGACGCTTCCAGCAGGTCATGGTGGGGGAACCCTCCGAGGAGGACACGGTCGGGATCCTGCGGGGCCTTAAGGAACGCTACGAGGTGCACCACGGGGTGCGGATCACCGACAGCGCCCTCGTCGCGGCGGCCGCGCTGTCCAACCGGTACATCACCGCGCGGTTCCTGCCGGACAAGGCGATCGACCTGGTGGACGAGGCCGCGTCCCGCCTGCGGATGGAGATCGACTCCCGGCCGGTGGAGATCGACGAGGTGGAGCGGGCCGTGCGGCGGCTCGAGATCGAGGAGATGGCGCTGGCCAAGGAGGCGGACGAGGCGTCGCGCGAGCGGTTGGCCGCCCTGCGGGCGGAGCTCGCCGAGCGCCGGGAGGCCCTGGCCGGTCTCACCGCCCGCTGGCAGAACGAGAAGACCTCCATCGACCGGGTTCGGGAGCTCAAGGGGCAGCTGGAACAGCTGCGTGGCGAGTCCGAACGGGCCGAACGGGATGGTGACCTCGGGCGGGCGGCGGAACTGCGCTACGGGCGCATCCCCAGCCTGGAGAAGGAACTCGACGCCGCCACGCAGAACGGTCGGGAACAGCAGGTCATGCTCCAGGAGGAGGTGACATCCGACGACGTCGCCGAGGTCGTCAGCGCGTGGACCGGCATCCCCGCCGGCCGCCTGCTGGAGGGGGAGACGACGAAGCTGCTGCGGATGGAGGAGGCCGTCGGGGCTCGGGTGATCGGTCAGGCCGAGGCGGTGCGCGCGGTTTCGGACGCGGTCCGCCGGGCCAGGGCCGGCGTGGCCGACCCCGACCGGCCCACCGGCTCGTTCCTGTTCCTCGGCCCCACGGGCGTGGGCAAGACCGAACTCGCCAAGGCGCTCGCCGGTTTCCTGTTCGACGACGAACGCGCCATGATCCGCGTGGACATGTCGGAGTACTCCGAGAAGCACTCGGTGGCCCGGCTGGTGGGTGCCCCTCCCGGCTACGTCGGCTACGACCAGGGCGGGCAGCTGACGGAGGCCGTCCGCCGCCGCCCCTACTCGGTGGTGCTGCTCGACGAGGTGGAGAAGGCCCACCCGGACGTCTTCGACATCCTCCTCCAGGCGCTCGACGACGGCCGGCTCACCGACGGGCAGGGGCGCACCGTCGACTTCCGCAACACCATCCTGGTGCTCACCTCCAACCTCGGGTCGCAGGCCATCGCGGACCCCACCCTGGGAGAACGGGAACGGCGGGATGCCGTCCTCGCCGTGGTCCGCCAGCACTTCAAGCCCGAGTTCCTCAACCGGCTCGACGACCTCGTCGTCTTCCACTCGCTGTCCACGGAGGAGCTGACCAGCATCGTCGACATCCAGATCGAGGCACTGGGACGGCGGTTGGGGCAGCGTCGCCTGACCCTGACCGTGTCGAGGGCGGCCAAGGACTGGCTCGCCCTCAACGGTTTCGACCCGGTCTTCGGCGCCCGGCCGCTGCGCAGGCTGGTGCAGACCGCGATCGGCGACCAGCTGGCCCGGAAGCTGCTGTCCGGCGAGATCCGGGACGGCAACGAGGTGGTCGTGGAGGTCGACGACAGCGCCCCTGGCGCCAACCGCCTGCTGGTCACCGGGCGGGCCTGACCCCGACCCGCCGGGGGCGGTCCGCCCCGGTCGGACGTTGGGCCCCGCACCGCTCCCTGAGCAGCCGGTTCACCGCCACCCGCCGCTACTTCCGGTCAATTCGCGAACAACCGGGCATACGATCTTCGTGAACGTGCCCTGGCTCGCTACCCTGCGGAGTGTGGGGATGCCGACTTGGGTGTGGTTCACGGCGGCCGTAGTGTTCGCCATGGCGGGTGTCGCGCTGCTCGCCACCGACACGGCGCAACGCAGCGCGCGCAACCGGGAACGACGTCGATGGGCGGCGTTGCGGGGCTGGCAGTTCGCCGAGAGCGACCAGGTGCTGCCGACCCGGTGGAGCCACGGCTTCCTCGCGGCGCAGAGCGGCGGCGTCGCCAGGGACGTGGTCGCGGGCTCCACCTTCACCGCCGACGGCCGGCGACAGGTGTACGTGTTCGACCACGAGTCGGGCGGGAAGGCCGGCGCCGTGCTGGTCGCGGTGCGCTGCCGCCAGCAGTACGAGGTCGTGGTGGAGCTCTGGCTGCCCAGCGTCCCCGTCCCGCAGGAGTCCGGCCTGGACCTGCTCGGGCCCGTCGGTTCCCGGTACGCCTTCGTCACCCAGTTGTCGGCCGCGCGCCAGCTGATCACACCGGACCTGGTCGAGGCTGCGGAGGAGGTCGGCGACGACGTCACCGTGGTCTGGTTGGAGAAGGAGTGGGTGCTGGCCGCCGCGCCCTCCAACGCCTCGCCCTCCCGCCTGGAGCGGCTGCTGCGCGACGTCGGGGAGATCGCCGACCTGATCGACCCCGTGGACGAGGAGGAGCGGGAGCAGCAGCGCACCCACGCGCTCACCGTCGACCAGGAGGACGAGCGCATCTTCCGGCCTTCGAGCCAGTCCTGATCCCGCCGCCGGCGGAACGCCTCGCCGACCTGACCCCGAGCGGAGTCCGACTCCGTGCGACTCACCCCCATCACTCGTTCAGGTTGTTACCGTGCGGTACATGCCCACCGCGCTGATCACCGGTCCAACCTCGGGAATCGGGTTGTCCTTCGCCCGCCGCCTGGCCGCCGAGGGGTACGACGTCGTCCTGGTCGCCCGCACCGAGTCGAAGCTGAGTTCCCTGGCCGCCGAGCTCGGTGACCGCTACGGGGTGGAGGCCGAGACGATCACCGCCGACCTCGCCGAGGCCGCCGACCGCGACCGGGTGGCGGCCCGCCTCCGGGACGAGGAGCGACCGGTGGACCTGCTGGTCAACAACGCCGGTTTCTCCACCGGCGGCCACTTCGAGCGCAACGAGTTCTCCGCGCTGCGCTCGCAGCTGGAGGTCAACGTCACCGCGGTGCTCCAGCTGACCCACGCCGCGCTGCCCGGCATGCTGGCGCGGCGGGGTGGCGACGTGATCAACGTGTCCAGCATCGCGGGCTTCCTGCCGGGGCGGGGCTCCACCTACACCGCCAGCAAGGCCTGGGTGACGTCGTTCACCGAGGGCCTGGCGGCGGGGACCCGGGGCAGCGGGGTCCGCCTGCTCGCGTTGTGCCCGGGGTTCACGAGGACCGAGTTCCACGAGCGGGCCGACATCGACATGTCCGGCCTGCCCCGGTCGTTCCGGCTGGACGCGGACTTCGTCGTGCACGAGTCACTGCGTGACCTGCGGCGCGGTCGCGCGGTGTCCGTACCGGGCAACCAGTACAAGGCGTTGGCGTCGGTCTCGCGGCTGCTGCCCCGCTGGCTGGTCCGCCGGGTCGCCGGTCGCACCGCCCGAGGTCGGGACTGACCCCGCCGGAACCGGGGTGGCCTCCCGGACCGGCGGCCGGTGCCGGTCCGGGGCTGTGCGAAGCTAGCGAACCGTGCGAGAAGCGGCGGCATCGAACTCCCCCACCCCGAACGTGGATTCCGAGGACAAGGCTCGGCTGGCCCGCCTGGTGCGGGAGCTCGCGGTCGTCCACGGCACCGTGACCCTGTCCTCGGGCGCCGAGGCCGACTACTACGTCGACCTGCGCAGGGCCACGCTGCACCACCAGGCCTCACCGCTGATCGGCCGGCTGCTCAGGCAGCTGACCAGCGACTGGGACTTCCAGGCGGTCGGAGGGCTCACCCTCGGCGCCGATCCGGTGGC
This sequence comes from Actinoalloteichus caeruleus DSM 43889, assembly GCF_000429185.2. Classification (GTDB taxonomy): domain Bacteria; phylum Actinomycetota; class Actinomycetes; order Mycobacteriales; family Pseudonocardiaceae; genus Actinoalloteichus_B; species Actinoalloteichus_B caeruleus. The sequence goes on from NZ_AUBJ02000001.1 coordinate 4,322,747, forward strand.
GGGCGCCATGCTGCACTCGGCCGCGTCCGATGGCCTCGCGCTGGACGCCTTCGTCGTGCGGAAGGCCACCAAGCAGTACGGGATGCAGCGGCAGATCGAGGGACCCGGTGTCACCGGTCGTCGGGTGCTCGCGGTGGAGGACACCTCCACCACCGGTGGCAGCGTGCTGACAGCCGTCGAGGCCCTGCGTGCCGGGGGCGCCGAGGTGGTGGGCGTCGCCACCGTCGTGGACCGGCAGACCGAGGCGCGTGAGCGGATCGAGGCTGCGGGCCTGCCCTACCGCTACCTGCTGGACCTCGACGACCTGGGGCTCTGAGCGTCGCCCCGGCCACGGGTCCCGGCGCCGACGGTGTGAGGTTCGCGTCGGGATTTTTTCGCGGAGCCCTCTTCCCGACCCGCGTGGACGGGTAACCTGCGGGCGTGGATGCCCTGCTCGTGATCCTCGTGGTCCTGCTCGTGCTCGCGGTCGTGGTCGGAATCGGCTACGTCGTGAGCTACAACCGGTTCATCGCCCAGCGGAACACCGTCGAGGAGTCGTGGCGGCAGGTCGACGTCGAGCTCCAACGACGTCATGACCTCATCCCCAACCTCGTGGAGACCGTGCGGGCGTCGGCCCACTTCGAGCAGACGACGCTGCAACAGGTGATCGCCGCCAGGTCGCAGGCGATGCAGGCCCGTCAGACGCACGCCAGCGTCCACGACCAGGGGCAGGCGGAGCAGCAGCTGTCCGGAGCGCTGCGCGGCTTCTTCGGCATCGCCGAGAGCTACCCGGAGCTGAAGTCGAACCAGAACTTCCTCCACCTCCAGAAGCAGCTGGCCGAGACCGAGGACCGCATCGCCGCCGGTCGTCGCTTCTACAACGGGAACGTGCGGGCCCTGAACACCCGGGTCGAGTCGTTCCCCTCCTCCATCGTCGCCGGCATGGCCAAGATCACCAAGGCGGACTACTTCGAGGTCGACGACCCGAACGCCCGCGCGACCCCGTCGCTGTCCGGTGCCTTCGGTTCCCTCACCGGCGGGCCGCCGGCGGCGCCGCAGCTCCAGCAGCCCACCGGGGGCCCGCAGTACGGACAGCAGCCCGGTCCCCAGGTCCACGGCCAGCCGCCGCAGCAGTACGGGCAGCCGCAGCCGCCGCAGCAGTACGGCCAGCCGCACCCCGGGCAGGGGCAGCCACCGCAGGGCCCGGCCGGCCCCGGCGGCTGGCAGTGACCGCCGGCTCCCCTGGTTACCGCGACTCCGCTCCGACCACCGCCCGCCGCCCCTCGCCCGAGGCCGAGCCCTCGCCGGTGGTGGGGCCGGAGCCGGCGGTGGTGGGCCCGACGGAGTGGACCCCCTCGGGCCCGGTCGTGGGAGTCGGCCCCTGGGCGGGACCGCCGCCGGACGGCGAGCACTACGACCCCGAACTCCTCCGCGACGGCGACCGGCGCAACGTGGTCGACGCCTACCGGTACTGGCGGCGGGAGGCGATCGTCGCCGAGCTCGACACCCGTCGGCACCCGTTCCACGTGGCCATCGAGAACTTCCAGCACGACCACAACATCGGGACCGTGGTCCGCACGGCCAACGCGTTCGGGGCGCGTGCCGTCCACATCGTCGGTCGGCGTCGGTGGAACCGGCGGGGTGCGATGGTCACCGACCGGTACCAGCACCTGGAACACCATGACGAGGTGGCCGGCCTCCTCGGGTTCGCCGCCCGTTCCGGGCTGGCGGTCGTCGGGGTGGACAACACCCCGGGTTCGGTGCGGCTGGAGGAGACCGCGCTGCCCCGCGAGAGCGTCCTCGTCTTCGGGCACGAGGGGAGCGGTCTGAGCGCGGAGACGCGGGAGGGCGCCGACCTGCTCGTCTCCATCGCCCAGTTCGGCTCCACCCGCTCGATCAACGCCGGCGTCGCCGCGGGGATCGTCATGCACGCCTGGGTCCGCGACCACGCCGACCTGACCCTGGCCTGGTGAACAAGGGCCGCCGGCCGTGTCATCCGGGCGGCCGTCCCCGCCGCTGAGGGCACGATGTGCGCATGACCGAGGAACTGTTGCCGACGCGGCGGCGGGTGTGGGCCGCGCGAGCCGAGGTCGCCGAACGCGCCGTTCGGCAGCGCCACCTCCGTGGGGTGTGGGGGCTGCCCGGCACCCTGATCGGCCTCGCCAGTTGGCCGCCGAGCGCCGCCCTGCGCCTCGGTGTCGGACCCTGGAACTACTGGTGGCAGGCGCACCTGATCGACTGCCTCGTCGACGCCGAGCTCCGGGACCCGAGCCGGGCGCGCAGGACCGCGCTCAACCGCCTGGTGCGGGGCGTGGTGCTGCGCAACCTCGGCTGGACCAACGACTACTACGACGACATGGCCTGGCTCGGCTTGGCCCTGCACCGCGCCGGCGAGGTGACCGGGGAGCGGCACCAGCACGCCCTGCGCGCGGTGGAGGCCGAACTGCGGGCCGCCTGGACCCGGCACGGTGGTGGCGGGATCTGGTGGCGGCGGCACGCCCGGTACCACGACGACTTCAAGAACACGCCCGCCAACGGCCCGGCGGCGATCCTGCACGCGAGGTTGGGCACCGACGCCCCCGGTCACGGGCTCGAACGGGCGGTCGCGATCGCCGAGTGGCTGGAGACCACCCTGGTGGACCCGGTGACCGGCCTGGTCTGGGACGGGGCCCGGGTCGACTACCGGGGCGGCGTGCGCCGGGTGGTCCGCCGCGTCTACACCTACTGCCAGGGGGTGTACCTCGGCGCCGCCCTGGAACTGGCCTCGGCGACCGGCGAGCAGCGGTGGTGGCTGCGGGCCAGGCGCACCGTGGACGCCGTCGCGACCCGCCTGGTCACCTCCAGCGGCGCGTTGCGGACCCACGGGGGCGGCGACGGGGGACTGTTCTCCGGGATCCTCGCCCGCTACCTCGCGCTCGCCGTCGCCCGGCTCCCGCCGGCGGACGTCGGATCGCGGGCCCTGGCGGCCGAGCTGGTCCTGGCCTCGGCGGAGGCGGTCTGGCGCAACCGGCGGGTGGTCGACTCCGGCCCGCTGTTCCCGGCGGACTGGAACCGACCGGCCCGGGTTCCGCCCCGGCCACCGGCCCTGTCCGAACGCCCACGGGGCGGCGAGGGCGCCGTCAGCCCCGACGTCATCCCGGAACGGGACCTGTCCGTCCAGCTCGGCGCCTGGATGGTGTTGGAGGCGGCCGCCTCGGTCGAGCGGTCGGGGGTGTCGGCCTCCGGTTGACCCGCCGCCACGAGCACCGCGGTCGCCGTCGCGCGTCCTTCCGGTCACCCGGCGGAACGGCTACCGTCAGGCAACATGGGCTCACTCGTCGACGTCGACCTGCTCACCGCCCTCCGTGCCGCCGTGGGGCCGGACCACGTCCTGGTGGACCGGGACGTCACCGAGTCCTACCGTCGCGACATGATGCCGCTCGCACCGGCGGGATCACCAGCCGCGGTGGTGCTGCCGGCCACCACGGAGGAGGTCCAGGACGTCGTGCGGGCCTGCGGGGCCGCCGGTGTCCCGATCGTGCCGAGGGGGGCGGGCAGCGGCCTGTCAGGAGCGGCCAACGCCGTCGACGGGTGCGTCGTCCTGGCGCTGACGCGGATGGACCGGATCGTCGAGATCGACCCGGACAACAGGGTCGCCGTGGTCGAGCCTGGGGTGGTCAACCTCGACCTGAGGTCGGCGGTGGAGAAGCACGGGCTGTTCTACCCGCCCGACCCCTCCAGCTACGACTGGTGCACCATCGGCGGGAACCTCTCCACCAACGCCGGCGGGCTGTGCTGCGTGAAGTACGGGGTGACCACCGACTCGGTGTTGGGTCTGGAGGTGGTCCTCGCCGACGGCGAGGTGCTGCGGACCGGGCGCCGCACCGTCAAGGGGGTCGCGGGGTACGACCTCACCAGGTTGTTCGTCGGCAGCGAGGGCACGCTCGGCGTGATCACACGCGCCACGCTCGCGCTGCGTCCGCTGCCCCAGGCACCGGCGACCGTGGTCGCCTCCTTCGGCTCCACCGGAGCCGCCGGCGTGGCGGTGTCCAGGATCGTGCGGGAGGGCATGGTCCCCTCCCTCCTGGAGATCATGGACTCGGTGTGCGTCAGGGCCGTGGAACGCCACCTGTCGACCGAGTTGGGGGACGGCGCGGGGAGCGCTGCCCTGGTCATCGGCCAGTCGGACCTTGGTAGGGCGGCGGGGCTCGCCGAGGTCTCGAGGCTCGAACAGGTCTGCCTGGACGCCGGCGCCGAGTTCACCCACCACACCGACGACCTCGCCGAGGGGCGGCTGCTGTTGGCCGCCCGGCGGGCGGTGCTGCCCGCCCTGGAGACCCTGGGGTCCTGGCTGACCGACGACGTCTGCGTCCCCAGGACCAGGATCGCCGAACTGATCGCGGGCTGCGCCGAGATCGGGGAGGAGGTCGGGTTGACCGTCGCCGTCACGGGCCACGCCGGCGACGGCAACATGCACCCGACCATCGTCTACGACGCGTCCAGGGCGGATGAGGCGGAGGCCGCGCGAGTCGCCTTCGACCGCATCCTCGCCCTCGGGTTGCGGCTGGGCGGAACGGTGACGGGCGAACACGGCGTCGGCAAGATCAAGCAGGACTGGCTCGCGACGGAGATCGGTCCGGTCGGGTTGCGCGCGCACCGGGCCATCAAGAACGCCCTGGACCCAGGGGGGTTGTTCAACCCGGGTTCGATGTTCCGGGGCTGACACCGCCACCGGGCGCGCCGCACCCCCGTCCCCCGCCACACGAGGTCGGGCGGCCCGGGGTCGGGGCGGGCGTGCGCTCCGTTGGCGACGCCCGAGGGGCAGCGGCCCGCGACGGCGGTCCACCGCCCGTCGGAGGGGGCGGCGTCGGGGCCTTCGCGGCAGCCCAGCCCCGATCGGGGTGACCTGGCGGGATGACGCGGGGCTCGGCTCCGGCACGCGGCTCCGCCGGCGGACGGGAGCGTGGCCCCGGCGGGAGGGCCTCAGAGCACGGTGATGACGCCGGCCACGGCCCCGCAGAGCAGGCCGAGCCCGAGGGAGATCCCCGCGACGACGGCCAGCCGCCGCCCGCCGCCCGCGGGTTGGTCCCGGCCGCTGGGGAGGAGGCCGCGCTGGGTCGCCGTCTCGTCCGGCGGTGGGTTGGTGACCTCCGCCGGAGCCGAGGGCGGGTCGGACCGGGCCTGGAGCGCCTGCGCGCGCAACGCTTTGGACAGCACCTGCTCCGGATCCGACGGATCTCCCACGGGAGGGAGGATACCGAGCGGTCCCCGAACTGATCGTCACCTCGACGGGTGACCAACCGGCGGGGCCTCGTCGGACGTGCCCGCTGGCGGAACCCGGGTCCCCTTCGCCAGCACGGCGCGGATGGTGAACTCCTCATCCAGCACCACGAGGTCCGCGTCGAGGCCGGGGCGCACCGCCCCGACGGCGGCGTCGAGCCCCAGCAGTGAGGCAGGCGTGGTCGAGGTGGCGCGCACGGCCTCCTCGACGGTGAGACCACAGCCCCGGACCAGGTTGGCGAAGGCGCGGTCCATCGTCAGGCTGCTGCCGGCGAGCGCCCCGCCCGGGAGCAGCGGCACTCCGCCGGTCACCGTGACGGGGAGGCCGCCGAGCACGTACTCGCCGTCGCCCGCGCCGGCCGCGCCGATGGCGTCGGTCACGGCGGCGGTACGCCGGGGGCCGGCGTGCCGGGCGGCCAACCGGGCGACCGTCGGGTGCAGGTGGACCAGGTCGCAGATCAGCTCGACCACGACCCGCTCGTCGTCGAGGAGCGCCGCGATCGGCCCGGGCTCGCGGTGGTGGAGCGGACGCATGGCGTTGAACAGGTGCGTGGCGACCCTCGCGCCGGCGTCCACCGCCGCCCGTGCCTGGTCGGCGGTCGCGTCGGTGTGCCCCACGGCCGCGAGCACCCCGGCCCCGACGAGACGGCGCACGGCGGGCAGGGCGTGGGGTAGCTCGGGTGCCAGGGTCACCATCCGCACGGTTCCCCCTCCCTCGGCCAGCAGCCGGTCCACCAGCGCGGGTTCCGGCGCGCACAGGGCGGCGGGGTCGTGGGCACCGCACCGCCCCTCGGCCAGGAACGGGCCCTCCAGGTGGATGCCGGCCAGCAGGCCGGAGCGCACCGCCGGTCGCAGCGACCCGATCTGCCGGACCAGCTCGTCGGGTGCGGCCGAGACGAGGCTGGCCTGGAGGGTGGTGGTGCCGTGGCGCCGGTGGACGTCCACGGCGGTCGAGACCGCCTCGGCGGTCCCCTCGGTGAAGGACGCGCCGCCGCCGCCGTGGCAGTGGATGTCCACGAAACCGGGGACGACCCACCCGCCGGCGGCGTCCACCACGGACCGCGCGGCGGGTGCGGGCCCGTCACCGACGGCGGTGATCCTGCCGTCGTCGATCGCGACCCAGCCCGTCACCTCACCGTCAGGTGTGATCACCCTGCCCCCGGTGACCAGCGTGGACACCGCACTGGCCCGGCTGATCGAACCACGGACCTCGGAAGGCGTCCCGCCCACTGCATGCTCCCCAGGACGAACGTCGGCTGTCGCGAGGCGACCAGCCCGGCCGCCTAGTGGTCTACACCACCGGCCGTGCCGATGGCGAGAGGTTCCACCGAGCGGATGCGCACCGGCGGGTCGCGGTGGGCCCGAGGGCGGGGGTGGTGATCCGGACCGAGCGACGTGGTCGGCGGGCACCTGAGGGTGGCCGGCGGTGCCCCACCGGTCCCGGGAGCGCGTGTGCCGTGCCCGGAGCCAGGCCGCCGGGGTCGGACGGGGAGCGTGGCGACGCCCCGCCCCTCGTGGTCCACGGCCCTCCCCGACGGCCCGGCGGGGGTGGCTGCGGTGCCGGTGCGCTGGTGCCCGAGTGCCGGGCGACTGGGACGACCCGAGCGGCGCCAGGCGTGGGCCGGCGCGCGCGGAGGTCAGCCCTGGCCCTGCCGCAGGATCGCCTGCAACGCGTCGAGGGCGCGGGACGCGGTCGACTTCACGGTGCCCTTCGAGATGCCGGTGGCCTCCGCGATCTCCGCCTCCGACAGGTTGCCGTAGTACCGCAGCACCAGGACCTCGCGCTGGCGGGGTGGCAGCTGCGCGAGCGCGCGCACCACGGTCTGGTGTTCGGCGGTCAACATGGCCAGCGACTCCGCCGACCGGGCGTTCGGGCTGTGCGGCGGCACGTACTCCCGAGCGGTCTTGCGGCGTCGCAGGACGGACCGGCTGCCGTTGACCACGGCGGTGCGCAGGTAGCCCACGGCGGCGGCGGCGTCCCGGAGGCCCGACCAGTTCCGGTGCAGGCCCGTGAACGCCTCCTGGACGACGTCCTCGGCGGTGGAGATGTCGTCGACCAGCAGGATCGCCAGCCGAACCATCCGCATCCGGTGCTGGCGGTAGAGGTCCTCCAGCGTCAACGGCGTCTGGGGGGCGGCGGGTCCGGACATGTCGAGCTTCCTGAGGTGACCGAACGTGCGTTCGACCGATCGCTCAGTCGTGCCGGGCCCCGGCGGAACCTCTCCACACCCACGGGCTAGACGTTACCCAGGTACGCCGGGTGTTCGTAACCCAGACCGGCGAGCCGGGGCCTCCGTGGCGGGGCGCCCCGGGCCCCTCGGAGGGCCTCGCCCGGCGCACGCCCTCGGTCGAGGGAATTCGCCAGGTCAGGTGCTCGTGTGGCCCACCGCCGCCCGGGGAATGCGCGCTCGAGGTCCGCGACGGCGGGAGAAAATCATGGCGAAAACCGATCTTCACTGGGTAGAGGGAATTGCCCGGTCTCCCGTGGCCGGCCCCACCGGGCTGCCGCACGATGGTTTCTGGCTGGGGAACAACGGGCCAGCCGGGAAATCATCGCAATTCGACGGAGGTCGGGACTGTGCGTATCGGAAAGAACGTCGCGAGGACTCTGGTTGTCGGCGCCGCCGTGGCCATGCCCCTGCTGATCTCTGCCCCCTCGGCCCTGGCCGGCGAGCAGGAGAGTGGCAAGGGCCACGACAAGGGCTACGGCCACGGCCACGGCCACGGCCACGGCCACGGCTGGGGGCCCCGCTTCCGCTTCGAGGCGGCTGACTGGTACAGCGTGAAGGTCAAGGTCAACTACGACGTGGAGTACGGTGGCTTCGAGTACGTCTCGATCGACTACTGAGTTAGTCGGTAGCGGACGAGGAATTTCCCGAGGTTTTGGCAGGTCGCCCGCGCGGCCTGCCAAAACCTTTTTTGTCGATGAATTCCCCGTGTGGTCCGGAGTGGAATGTGGGGCGGGTGTTCGGAGTGCGTCGCCCGGTTCCGCGCATTCACGTTCCCCGGTGCGCGGTCACTCCGCGTGCGCGGGTGGACGATCTTCTGTGATCTCGGTCGCGGCGGATGCCGCGCGTGTCGGGCGCCCACCGGCTGGTGCGGGCGGCGCTGGGGGAGGGGGGCGCGCGCGGTACGGTCCAGCGAACGATCGCAGGGAGGTACCCGTGGCCCGTTTCGCCGTCGAGTTCTCGTACAGCGCGGACACCGAGACCCGACACGCCGCCCGCCCCCGGCACCGCGACTACCTCGCGGCGCTCGCCGAGCGGGGAGTGCTCCTCGCCGCCGGTCCCTGGGCGGACGACACCGGCGCCCTGCTCGTCTATGAGGTGCCGGACGAGGCGGCCCTGCGGGAGGTGCTGACCGCGGACCCCTACACCCCGGCCGGTGTGATCACGCGGACCCGGATCCGGGAGTGGACCCCGGTGCTCGGGGCCTGGCTCGGAACGTCGGGCGGCTGAGCTCCCGCCCCCGCCGCCGGTCGCGGGCCGCGCCCGTCGACGTGGCGCGGCGTTGGGCACGGCACGGGCTCGTACGCCGTCCGGTCGGGTGGTGGCCGCCGTTCGGGCGAACGGTCGCGTCGAGGTCGAGGTCGGGTGGGCGGTTCCCCCGCCCCTCCCCGGCTGAATCGTTCCGGCCACCCGTTATGTTGATCTCGCGCGGAACGTGTCGCCCGCCCGGGCGGCGGGGAGTTCACGTCACGTTCGCGGACCCGCAGCCCCTAGGATTCACGCGCACGGAACGTCAGGTTCCGCGTCGCCCGTCGACGTCGCGCAGCGGCACGCCCCGAGGAGGAGACCGATGCCCATCGCCACCCCAGAGGTCTACGCGGAGATGTTGGACCGGGCCAAGGCGAACGAGTTCGCCTACCCGGCCATCAACGTCACGTCGTCGGAGACACTGAACGCAGCGCTGCGCGGCTTCGCCGAGGCGGAGAGCGACGGCATCATCCAGGTGTCCACCGGTGGCGCGGAGTTCCTGTCCGGCACCAAGGTGAAGGACATGGTGACCGGTTCCGTCGCGCTCGCCGAGTTCGCGCACGTGGTGGCGGCGAAGTACCCGGTGAACATCGCGCTGCACACCGACCACTGCCCGAAGGACAAGTTGGACGGTTTCGTGCGCCCGCTGCTCGAGGTGAGCCAGGAGCGCGTGAACCGGGGTGAGAACCCCCTGTTCCAGTCGCACATGTGGGACGGGTCGGCCGTTCCGATCGACGAGAACCTGGAGATCGCCAGGGACCTGCTCGCCAGGGCGGCGAAGGCCCGGATCGTCCTGGAGATCGAGGTCGGCGTGGTGGGCGGTGAGGAGGACGGCGTCGACAACGAGATCAACGACAAGCTGTACACCTCGCCGGAGGACTACCTGAAGACCGTCGACGCGTTGGGCAGCGGCGAGAACGGCCGCTACCTGCTCGCCGCGACCTTCGGCAACGTGCACGGGGTCTACAAGCCGGGCAACGTCAAGCTCCGCCCGGAGATCCTCAAGCAGGGTCAGGACGTCGTCTCGAAGAAGCTCGGGCTCGCCGAGGGCTCGAAGCCCTTCGACCTCGTCTTCCACGGCGGCTCCGGCTCGCTGCTGGAGGAGATCCACGAGGCCGTGTCCTACGGGGTCGTGAAGATGAACATCGACACCGACACCCAGTACGCGTTCACCCGCCCGGTGGCGGCCCACATGTTCAGCAACTACGACGGTGTGCTGAAGATCGACGGCGAGGTCGGGAACAAGAAGGTCTACGACCCCCGCAGCTACCTCAAGGCCGCCGAGCAGGGCATGGCCGCCCGGGTCGCGCACGCCTGCGAGAACCTGCACTCCGCCGGTCGCAAGATCGCCGGCTGAGCTCGCCGGAGCCCCCGCCCCGTGGTGTCCGAGCGGAGACCGGGGCGGGGGTCGGAGCGGGCCGATGGCGGCCGGCCCGACACAATGCGGTCATGAGCCACACGAATCTGCTCGGACCGGACCCGACACTGCTGCCCGAGTTCACCGAAGCCCAGGCTGAGCTGGACTCCGGCACCGACCCCGGGGACGTGGCCCGAGCCCATCCGACCTTCAGCGCCGCCTGGGCGGCGCTCGCCGAGCGGGCACTGGAGCAGGGTGACCCGGTCGCCGCCTACGCCTACGCCAGGACCGGGTACCACCGGGGCCTCGACCAGCTGCGTCGGGCCGGGTGGAAGGGGCACGGCCCCGTTCCGTGGCGGCACCGGCCCAACCAGGGATTCCTGTCCGCGTTGGCCGCTCTCGCGTTGGCGGCCGAGCGGATCGGTGAGCAGGACGAGTTCGAACGCTGCCGCCAGTTCCTCGTGGATTCCGACCCGGAGGCCGCCGTGGCCACCGGACTGTCGGGGGACTGACCGGGAACCGACGGGGTGGGCCCGGGGAGTCGCGGTAGCGTCGACCACGGGTGAGAACGGCCGAGAGGGGACAGGGGCGTTGCCGGACAACGACTACGCGTTCGACAGCAGGTGGGAGGTGCCCGGTCTCGTCGCCGACGTGGCCGAGGTCCTCTTCGACCCGATGACCCTGCCCGAGTGGTGGCCGTCGGTGTACCGGACGGTCGACCGGGTGGACGGTTCCCCGCCCGACGCGCCCCCGGCCGTCGGCTCGGCCTACGACCTGCACACCACCGGCTGGCTGCCCTACACGCTCCGCTGGCGGCTCACCGTGGAGTCGGTGGGGCGGGACACCTGCTCGCTGACGGCGAGCGGGGACCTCGTCGGCCGGGGGGTGTGGCGCCTGCGTCAACTGACCCCCACCTCCACGGAGGTCCGCTTCGACTGGCGGGTGCGGGCGGACAAGCCCCTCCTCCGGAACCTGTCCACCCTGGTCAAACCGGTGTTCGCCGCCAACCACCAGTGGGCGATGCGGCAGGGGGACCGCAGCCTCCGGCTCGCGATCGCCCGCCGTTCGGCGACCCTCAACGGTGACGTGGCGGCCCTGGCGGCCATCCCGGCCCCGCCGCCGCCCACCGGAGCCCGGGAGGCCGCGCTGCTGGCGGCCGGTGCGCTCGTGGCGATCGTGCCGGTGGCCTGGCTGTTCAGCCGGCGCGCCCACGTCCGTGCCGGGCTCCCCGCCCACCCCCACCTGACCGCCGGCGCTCACCCCCGCCGCCCGGGTGGGGCCGGCACCCGCGTGGGCTGAGGGACGGGGGTCAGTTCGCGGCCGCCGACGGTCGTGGGCACGGCCACACGCTCGTCAGCCGGGCCTCCTCGGCGTACCGGGGCACAATTGCCCGTGTGAACCGGGTGCGTGAGGAGTTCGGCCGCGGTGCGCGGAGACTTCTGCGCAGCGGGATCCCGATCGTGCAGTGCGCGGTGGCGGCGGCGCTGGCGTGGTGGGTCGCCGCCAGCGTGATCGGGCACGCGAGCCCGTTCTTCGCGCCCATCTCGGCGGTGATCTGCCTGGGCGCCTCGCTCGACCAGCGGATGCGGCGGGTGGTGGAACTCGTCGCCGGGGTCAGCGTCGGCATCCTGATCGGTGACCTGCTCATCTCGGCGATCGGTTCCGGGCCCTGGCAGCTCGCCCTGGTGGTCGGCCTGGCCATGTCGGTGGCGGTGTTCCTCGACGGCGGCGCGATGATCGCGCGGCAGGCCGCGTCCTCCGCGGTGCTCGTCACGGTGTTGTTGCCGCCGGGTGGCACGGGGGGCTTGGACCGCTTCGTCGACGCGCTCGTGGGTGGGCTGATCGCCCTGGCGGTGGCCGCCCTGCTGCCGGCGAACCCCCTGAGCGTCGCGCACCAGAAGGGCCGCGTCGTCCTCGGGGAACTCGCCGACGCGCTGCGGGGGCTCGCGGTGGCCGTGTCCACGGGTGATCCACGGCGGGCGGCGACCGTGCTGACGAGGACCAGGGAGAGCCAGCACGCGGTCGACCAGTTCCAGGAAGCGCTCCAGGCGGGCCGGGAGATCGTTAGGATCGCCCCGCTCCGGTGGAGGCGGCGGCGGGACCTGGACCGTTACGTCACCGCGTCGAGCCGGGTGGATCTGGCGCTGCGGAACACCAGGGTTCTCGCCCGGCGGGCGCACGCGGCCCTGCGGGACGGCGAGGAGGTGGCCCGGTCGTTGCCGGCCCTGCTGGAACGCCTCGCCGGGGCGGTGGTGCTGCTGCGGGACGAGTTGTCCTCGGGTCGGGAGCCGGTGCAGGCGCGGGCCGCGGCCAGCGCGGTGGCGAAGGCGGCGAACGCCGAGCTGTTGGAGTCCGGTGGCTTCTCCATGCGGGTGGTGGTGGCCCAGCTCAGGTCGGTGGCGGTGGACCTCCTCCAGGCGACCGGGATGAGCCGGGACGACGCCGTGGCCGTGCTGCCACCGCTCCACCGTGGACGGCGGGCGCCCGAGGAGACCGGCGAGCGGCGGGCGGACGACGCGGAGAGGTCCTCCCGGTCGGCGGCGAGTGGACCGGCCGACCGCCACCCGCGTGACGACCAGGACGCCCCTGGCGCCGGGGAGCGAGGTGGAGGAGCGGGGCCGCCGGGCGGCTGAGCGTGGCCACCGGCGGCGGGTGGCCACGCCGGCCTCAGCCCCGGGGGCGGTGCAGCGCGCCGAGCAGCGCCCGGTGCAGGACCTCGTGGTCCCGGACGTCGTGGAGGGTGACCTCGCACGCTCCCAGCCGGTACCACTCGTCGGCCTCGGCGTACCGCACCCACACGAACACCCGCCCGTGCTCGTCGCACTCGGTCCGCAGTTCGAGGTCCCCGGTGATCACCCCGACCTCGTCGGTCATCACGCCTCCGGGCGGCGCGCTGAACGGGGAGAGTAGTTCCGGCGGGTTCGGCATGGGCCACCTGCTCTCGTTCGGGCGTGCGTCACGGACAGTCGCGACGCTACGTGTCGAGAGCCCCGCCGGCGACCGTCCACACGCGATGTCAAGTGGCCTCACCGGATCGAGGGAAGACGGGCGGGAGCGGTCCTCCCCGCGCGCCGGTGGTCTCCACCGGGTGGGCGAGCCGCCCATGGCGCTCGGCGTACCGGGCTCCGTCGAACGACGGATCTCCACCGCGTCGGGGAACGACCGGCGCCGCACCGGTGTTGATCTCGGTGGCGGTCGGGCGCCGGGCCGACCGGGGCGACGGAAGGCGGATCCCCATGACGTTCAGGATGTCGGTCGACCAGCGCGAACGGTTCCTCGCCGAACCGCGCGTCGGTGTCCTGTCGGTGTCCCGGCCCGGCCGCGCTCCGTTGGCGGTGCCGATCTGGTACCACTACGAACCCGGCGGCGAGGTGACGATCTCGATCGAGGGCGGTTCGCTGAAGGACCGGCTGATCCGGGACAGCGGCACCTTCAGCCTCTGCGCGCAACGGGACACCCTCCCCTACGCCTACGTCACGGTCGAGGGATCGGTGCGGTGGGACGAGTCGCCGAGTGTCGAGGACAGGCTCCGGATAGCGAGCCGTTACCTGCCGGCGGAGCTGGCCGATCGTTACGTCGAGGACACGCACGCGGGGGCCGTGGTGCTGCGGATGCGGCCCGAGCGGTGGCTGAGCACCGACCAGACCGGGATGACGGGGGCGCTGCTGGCGGACCAGGGGACGTCTCCGATGACGTGATCCGCCGCGCCCCGTGGGGGCGCGGCGACCGGGGACGGGGCGGGCGGCGCTGGCAGGGCACGCCGCCCGCCGTGTCATCTCTCCTGGTCAGGGCTGGGGAGGCGCTGTCAGCAGGTGTCGAGCAGCCCGGTCAGGGCCTCCTTCTCGGCGGAGGTCACGCTCAGGTCGTACGCGTCCTTCGACGCGATCCAGATCTTCCCGTAGGTGCAGTGGTAGTCGGTGCGTGGCGGCACCCACTTGTCCGGGGTCTGGTCGCCCTTGGAACTGTTGACCCGGCCGGTCACCGCGATCAGCTGCGGGTTGGTGAGGTCGTTGGCGAACTCCTCCCGCTTGGCGGCCGACCAGGAGGAGGCGCCGGAACGCCAGGCCGCCGCCAGCGGAACGACGTGGTCGATGCTGATCTCGGAGGGCACCGAGGTCGTGACCCCGTCGAAGGGGCTGTACCAGCTGCCGGCGGTCGGGTAGCAGTCCGCGCCGACCTCGACGTCGGTGCCGTCCCGCCTGAGCACCATCTCCCGCGTGTTGCAGGTGCCCTCGACCGTGTTCCAGTGCGGGAACTTGTCCCGCGAGTAGCCGGACATGGAGCCCTCCGCTCGGACGGTCAGCCCGTCGAGCATGGACCGAGCGGTGCTCTCGCTCGGGATGCCGGGGGGTGCGGCGCTCGCCGGGGAGACCAGGGTGAAGGAGAGGAGGGCGGCGAGGATCGCGGCGAAGGTCAGCCGTAGCGCGCTTGCTCGTCGTGGTGACATCAATGCCTCCGATCGTGGATCACGAGTGCGAGATCCACACCGTCACCCAGTCACGGAAACGAAAGCAACACCCGGCAGTGAAGAATCGATGTCGGAGAGTGAAAATCCAGCAAGGCGTGAGCGGATTTTCACCCCCGGAACGGGGGGCGGGGCTTCCAATGGCTGAGCCGCAGCGCCGTCCCGGGCAGCCATCGGGCTCCGGGAGGCGTGCGGGACGCGACGCGCCGTCGCCTCGCGCGGTCCGGGAGGCGGTCCACGGCGGCGGAGGAGGCGACGGCGCCGCTCGGACGACGCTGCTCAGACGAGGCCGCGTACCAACCGCAGGTCCTCGGTGTGCCGGTACCAGGTCCACTTGCCGTGCTGGCGCTCGTGCGGGACCCCGTCGCGCACCACCCTCGCCGGAACGCACCCGATCTGCACGGCCCGGCCGCTCGTCTCCCGAACCCGCCTGCCCAGCAGGTTCCGCCGCACCGTGCGCACGACCAGACCGGGCCCCCGGTCCGGTCCGACCTCCAGCTGGCTGGCCTGCCCCCGCAGGACCAGCTCGTCGTCGCAGTACACGACACCGCGCAGCGGCCCGATCACCCCACGGCCCACCAGTACGCCACCGACGTCGTCCCGCAGCAGCGGCACCGGGTCGGGCTCCCCGCCCAGGGCCAGCCGCAGCGCCGCCTCCCGGTCTCGCGCCGGCAAGCCCCACAGCCGGGCCACCTCGGAGTCGGGGTCGGAGGGCAGGTACCCCACGACGACCTCGGCCAGCCGTTCGGTGCGCAGGAGGCGCAGCACCACCGAGGCGAGATCCGCGTCGGTGCCCGCGACCAGCAGCCGTCGTCCGGCCAGTTCCCGCAGCACCGGGTCCACCTCCTCACGCCCCGGGGTGGCCGCTACCGAGTGCGACACGACGTCGTCACGCTCGGTGAGACCGGTGAAGTCCCGATTTCCGCAGGCCAATGCGACCACCGTCACCATGCGCTCCTGGTTTACTCTCTTTGACCGGCGTTGCCGTCTGTACTGCTTGGAGTGTGTACATGCCCGCGATCGTGCTGATCGGCGCCCAGTGGGGCGACGAGGGCAAGGGTAAGGCCACCGATCTGCTCGGCGAGAGCGTGCAGTGGGTGGTCCGGTATCAGGGCGGCAACAACGCGGGTCACACCGTGGTGCTGCCCAACGGCCAGAACTTCGCCCTGCACCTCATCCCGTCCGGCATCCTCACGCCGGGCGTCACCAACGTCATCGGCAACGGGGTCGTCGTCGACCCCGGTGTGCTGCTCGACGAGCTGGGCGGCCTGGAGGACAGGGGGGTGGACACCTCCGGCCTGCTGATCTCGGCCGACGCCCACCTGATCATGCCGTACCACGTGGCCATCGACCGCGTGACCGAGCGCTACCTGGGCAAGGCGAAGATCGGCACCACCGGTCGCGGCATCGGGCCCGCCTACCAGGACAAGGTCGCTCGGGTCGGCGTGCGGGTGCAGGACCTCCTCGACGAGAAGATCCTGCGCCAGAAGGTCGAGGCTGCCCTGGAGCTGAAGAACCAGATCCTCGTCAAGGTGTACAACCGGCGGGCGATGGACGTCGACGAGGTCGTCGACAGCGTCCTGGAGCGCGGCGCGAAGTTCGCCGGCCGGATCGCAGACACCCGCCTGCTGCTCAACCAGGCCCTCGAGCGGGGCGAGACGGTGCTGTTGGAGGGCTCCCAGGGGACCCTCCTCGACGTCGACCACGGCACCTACCCCTTCGTGACCTCCTCCAGCCCGACCTCCGGAGGCGCCGCCGTCGGTTCGGGGGTGGGGCCGACCAGGATCAACACCGTCATCGGCATCCTCAAGGCGTACACGACGCGGGTCGGCTCCGGGCCGTTCCCCACCGAGCTGAACGACGAGATGGGCGAGCAGCTGCGCAAGTCCGGCGGCGAGTTCGGCGTGACGACCGGCCGCTCCCGGCGGACCGGCTGGTTCGACGCGGTGATCGCCCGCTACGCGGCAAGGGTCAACGGCATCACCGACTTCTTCCTCACCAAGCTGGACGTGCTGTCCGGTCTGAAGACGGTGCCGGTCTGCGTGGGCTACGAGGTCGACGGCGAGCGGGTCGACGACATGCCCATGACCCAGACCGGGGTCCACCACGCCAAGCCGGTGTACGAGGAGCTCCCCGGCTGGTGGGAGGACATCTCCGGCTGCCGGACCTTCGAGGACCTGCCCGTGAACGCCCGGAACTACGTCCTGCGGTTGGAGGAGCTGTCCGGGGCCAGGGTGTCGGCGATCGGGGTGGGCCCCGGCCGTGAGGAGACCATCGTCCGGCACTCGCTGACCGGCTGAACGCCCCGGGCGGGCCGTCAGCGGTTGCGCCAGGAGTTGTCGAGCGCCGCCTCCTCCAGGTCCAGCTCGTGGAGGATGCGGCGCAACACCTCGTCGGCGAGCTTGCCGGTGTCCCGGCGGGCGATCAACGCGGCCCGCTGCGTGTCGAGCAGCTGCTTCCGCAGCTCCACGAACTCGCGGTGGCCGCTCTCGCCCCGCTCGGTGGGGTCTCGGCCGATCTGCCGGACCGCGGCCCGACCCTGGTACTCGATCACCCCGCGCAGTCGGGCCGCCATGCGTTCCCGCTCGCTGTTGCGGCCGGGCACCGGGTCCGCCGGGAGCAGTTCGTCCAGCCGGCGGAGCGCGGCCCGGGTGGCCAGCGTCCGCGCGGCCACCTCGGCCCGGGCGTCCTGCTCCGCCTCCCCGCCGTCGTGGACGCCGAGGCGGCGGGTCAACCAGGGCAGCGAGAGCCCCTGGAGGAGCAGGGTCCCGATCGTCACCGAGAAGGCCAGGAACTGCACGAGTTCGCGGGCCGGGAACGGGTCGCCGGCCTCGGTGGTGAGCGGTATCGCGCCGGCAGCCGCCATCGTCACCACGCCCCGCATCCCGGTCCAGGCGATCACGGCCGTCTGCCTGACCGGCAACCGCTGGCTGGGCCGGGTGGGCGCCAACAGCGTGGACAGGCCCGGCACGTAGGTCACCGCGAACAGCCACCCCACTCGGAACACGATGACCGCGGCGAGCACCAGGACCCCGGAACCCACCAGGGTCCAGGCGCTCGCGGTGAAGTTCGCCGTCTCCCGCAGGATCTGGTTCAGGTACAGGCCGATCAACGCGAAGACGAGGCTCTCCAGCAGGAGGTTCACCGTCTTCCACACCTGCTGCTCCTGGAGGCGACCGGCGACGCCCACCCGGGGGCTGTGGTGCCCCACGTACAGCCCGGCCGCCACCACCGCGAGCACACCGGAACCGTGCAGTTCCTCGGCCACCAGGTACGCGCCGAACGGCAGCACGACGCTGAGGGCGGTGCTCACCTCCTGGTCGACGAGGCGCATCCGGACGAAGTGCACGGCCGCGCCGAGCAGCAAGCCGACGGCGGTGCCGATGACCGCCGCCTCCACGAAGAGCGCGACCCCCTCGAGGAGGGACCCCGTCGCGCCCACCGCGGCCGCCACCGTCACCCGGTACAGGCTCAGGGCGGCGGCGTCGTTGACCAGGCTCTCGCCGCCGATCACCGACATCACCCGGCGCGGCAGCCGAAGCCGCCGACCGACCGCCGCCGCCGTCACCGCGTCGGGTGGCGAGACCACCGCGCCCAGCACCAGCGCCGCCTCCAGCGGCAGACCGGGGATGAGCGCGTAGGCCAGGAAGCCGACCGCCACCGTCCCCGCGACGACCAGCAGCACCCCGAGCTGGGCGATCGCGCGGAAGTTCTCCCGGAAACTGATCAACGAACTGTCCTGGGACGCGGTGTAGAGCAGGGGTGGCAGCACGACGGTGAGCAGCAGCTCCGGCGGGATCTCGACGTCGATCGTCCCGGGGAGCGCGGACGCGGCCAGTCCCACGACGACGAGCAGCAGCGGCGCGATGAGGTTCCGGCGCCGGGCGAACGCCGTGACGGTCAGGGCGCACAACAGCACGACGAGGAGAGGCCCCATCCGCACCACCGCCTCCACCCGTCCGAGGGCGTCCGCCACCCAGTGCGGCGCCGGCTCCGTCCGACTCTAGGACCGGCGGGCCGGGCCCGCCGGGTACGTGAGCCGCGCGGAACCGGGGCGGGACGGTGAACCCGTCGAGGTGGGGTCCGGGTGTTGAGCCGGCCCGGTCGCCCCTTCGCGCCCGGGCGCCGCTCGACCGGGGTTCCTGACGGTTCTCCCGGGCGGGGCGACTACGCTCCCGCCTCGTGCGAATCCTGGTTATCGGCTCAGGCGCCCGCGAACACGCGCTCCTGCTCGCGCTGTCCCACGACCCGGAGGTGACCGGGCTCGCCTGTGCCCCGGGCAACGCCGGTACCGCCACGCTCGCGGAGACCCTGGGCGTCGACCCGGGCGACCCGGATGCGGTGGCCGCGCTCGCGCGGCGGTGGAACGCCGACCTCGTCGTCGTCGGCCCGGAGGTCCCGCTGGTCGCCGGGGTCGCCGACGCCGTTCGCGCCGCGGGCGTGCTCTGCTTCGGGCCGTCGAGGGCGGCGGCGGCCATCGAGGGGTCGAAGGCCTTCGCCAAGGACGTGATGGCCTCGGCGGGTGTTCCCACCGCCCACAGCGAGATCGTGGACAACCCCGCCCACCTGGACGCCGCGCTGGCCCGGTTCGGCCCCACCTGGGTGGTGAAGGACGACGGGCTCGCCGCAGGCAAGGGCGTGGTCGTGACCTCGGACCTCGACACGGCGCGGGCGCACGCGATGACCCTGCTCGACGACGGTCACCCGGTGCTGCTGGAGTCCTTCCTGGACGGTCCGGAGGCCTCCCTGTTCTGCCTGGTGGACGGGACCACCGTCGTACCGCTGCTTCCCGCGCAGGACTTCAAACGGGTGGGGGACGGCGACTCCGGCCCCAACACCGGTGGGATGGGCGCCTACGCGCCGCTGCCCTGGGCGGAACCGGGGCTGGTCGACGACATCGTCGAGCGGGTCGTTCGGCCCACGGCGGAGGAACTGGACAGGAGGGGAACCCCCTTCTCCGGCCTCCTGTACGCGGGTCTCGCGCTCACCTCGACCGGACCGCAGGTCATCGAGTTCAACTGCCGCTTCGGCGACCCCGAGACCCAGGTGGTGCTGGCCCTGCTGCGCACCCCGCTGTCGCGGCCGCTCAACGCGGTGGCCTCGGGGCGGCTGGCCGAGCTGCCACCGCTGGAGTGGTCGGACGGCGCCGCCGTCACCGTGGTCGTCGCCGCCGAGGGGTACCCGGGGAGGCCGAGGACCGGTGACGTGATCTCCGGCGGCGAGGGGGACGGTGTGCTCCACGCCGGCACCCGGCGTCGGGATGACGGCGCGGTCGTGTCCTCGGGTGGCCGGGTCCTGTCGGTGGTGGGCACGGGCCCCGACCTCGACGCCGCCCGCGAGGACGCCTACGAGCGGGTCGCGCTGGTCCACCTCACCGGTTCGCACCACCGGAGCGACATCGCGCTGCGCGCCGTCAAGGGGGAGGTCACCGCGCCACGCGGACGGTGAACCCGCCGGCGCGAGACGCCCGGCAGGGGCTCGCTCCTCTACCCTTACCGGCGGTCCGACCGTGGTCGACACGCGGGAGGGTGGCGGCACGGCTGCGAGGGGGTCGGGGTGAGTGAGGACGTCCCCGCGCCGAACGGAGGCCGGTCCACGGTCCTGTTCCACGAACGACTGCCCGCGCCCCCGCTGATCCGGTGGACGGGCGTGTTGTCCGGCGCGTCGGTCGTGGTGGCGACCGGGCTATCCCACATCCTCGTGGGGCTGTCCTCGACGGCGCTGCTCGCCGGTTCTGGGGTCGGCGTGGCGTTCACGGTGCTCGCGGTGACCGCCGGCGCCAGCGTCTCGGTGCGGGGGCACGGTCTGGTGTTGCGTTGCCCTCCTCGGCTGTGGCGCACGGTCGCCGTCGCCGACATCGCCGGGTCACGCCGCACGGCGCGGGTGGAGCCCCTCACCTCCGGGGAACTGCCCGTCCTCGGCTGGTGCCGCATCGGGCGACGCCGGTGGGCGCTGGTGATGGCGGCCGGTGAGGGTGTCGAGGTGGAACTGGTGGACGGTCGGTGTTACCTGGTCGTCTGCTCGCGGCCGGACGAACTCCTGCTCGCCCTCGACGAGTCGCGCGGTGTGTGATCCCTCACGCCGGCGCCCGGTGACGGCCCGGTGGCGGTCGCTCCACGGTGTCCCGTCGGGTGACCCGCCAACTCCGTCCGGTCCAGGGGCCCCACTCGGGGTGTCCGGGCGGACGACCGGTGGTCCGAGTGTGCGGCCGGTCACGAAGCCATCGGAACGACCGACCTCGGCGACCACGCTCGACCACTAGGGTGAACGGGCGGCACGATCGGGAGAAGGGGACGGTGCGGTGGGATCGAGGGACGAGGCCAGCCAGGGTGGAGTGCTCCACCGGGAGCGGCTTCCCACCCCCACCTGGGTGAGGATCGTGGGGCTCCTCGTCGGAGTGGGGACCGTGGTGCTCGTGATCTGCCTGCACCTCTTCGTCGAGGAGAACGTCGCCGGGCTGGTCGTGGGGGTCGTGACCGGGGCGGTGTCCGGGCTCTTCATCCTGCTCTCCAGCGGCGACATCGAGGTCCGTGAGCGGCAGCTGGTCCTGGTGGCCAGGCCGATCGTGCGGAAGAGGCTGCCGACGGCCGAGATCACCGCCGTCGAGGACGCCGGCCCCCAACGCGCTGCCGACTTCGGCGGCTCCGGGTGGCGGGTCTCGGGGCGTCGCAAGCGGACCCTGGTCATGCGCGGTGGTGAGGGCGTGCGCATCACGATGAGCGACGGCTGGGAGTACCTGGTCGTCTGTTCCCGCCCGGTGGAGCTGAAACGCGCCCTGGAGCGCGCCCGCCGCTGACCCACCCCCGACCCGGGTCCACCCCGGCCCGAGGGCGAGCGGCCGCGTGAGTGGCCGGCGGGTAGACGTGCGCGGCGGGATCGCCGCCGAAGGCGACACATCACGTTCCGCCCTGGCGTCGGTGACCAGCACCCGTCGTCGTCCTGGTCGAGTGCGGCGTCCCCGTCCCACACCTGCCGGCCCCACCCACCAGGGGCGGTTCCCTGAGGAGTGGTGCCGCGCGGCGTCCCGCCGAGATCCAGCGGGCGGCCCGCGACGCCGGTCCGGCCCCGCCCCGCCGCCCAGCGAATCCCCCTTCCGTGCGGGCGAACCATCGCCGCGCCGAGGCGTGTCGGAAGGCCGCCAACCGGGACCAGCCGGCCGGTCCCCCACCACGGCTCACCCGTTCGTGCAACCTCGGTCCCCCTTCCCGCGTGAGAGGACTGGCATCGCGGGAAGGGGAGTGGATGAGGGCCGAGGACGAGGCACAGTTCCGCGAGTTCGTCCAGCGGCAGGCCGCGCCACTGCGGCGCGCCGCCTACCTGCTGTGCGGTGACTGGCACCTCGCGGACGACCTCGTGCAGAACGCCTTCGTGAAGCTCTACCAGGCCTGGACGAGGGTCAACCGGCGGGACGCGGTGCACGGCTACGCCCGCACCGTGTTGACGCGGTGCTGGCTGGACGAGGTGCGCCGACCCTGGCGGCGGAGCGAGAACCGCGTGGACGCGGTCCCCGACATCCCCGACCGAGGCTCCGATCCCGCCGAACGGGGACAACGGCGGTGGGAACGGGAACTGGTCCGCCGCGCTCTGGCCGAGGTGCCGCCTCGGCAACGGGCCGCGCTCGTCCTCCGGTACTTCGAGGACCTCTCGGTGGCGGAGACCGCCACCGTCCTGCGGTGCTCACAGGGAACCGTCAAGAGCCAGACCGCTCGCGGCCTGAGCGCCCTCCGGGCCGCCCTCGTGCGCCTGGGCCACGGCGCGGGCGAGCTGGTCGCGGGAAGGACATGTTGATGACGAACGAGAACAGCGGCAGGACGGCCGGGCGGGACTCCGCCGGCGGACCGGGATCCCCGGGCGAGGTCGCCCAGGGCACGGGTCGCCGACGCGGGAACGCCGTGGCCGTGGTGGCGGCGGGATTCGGCGTGCTCGCCGTCTCCGGGGCGGTCCTGGTCGGTCCGGGGCTGCTGTCGGGTGACGGCGTGCGCCTCGCCTTCGCCGACCAGCCCGTCGTGGCTTCCTCCTCCTCGGCTCCCGCCCCGCCGCCGGCCGAGGAGCCCGGCCGGGACTGGGCCGAGTCGCTGCCCGACGGGTTGGCCGCCGGGCCGCCCACCGGGTGGACACCGGTCGAGAGCGGGCCCCCCACGCACTCGGCCGGGGAGCTCGCCGGCAGGGCAGCCGAGATCGCCCCCCACGTCGAGGAACGGGTCAGGGAGCTCCTGCCAGGGGCGACCGAGGTCACCATCGGTGAGTTGGGAGGCGAGGGGCCGGGCTTCCACGACGGGCAGGACTACGTCATGGGCGTGGTGAGCTACGAGGACGACCAGGGCCCCGGCCAGGTCGCCTTCCAGTACAACTTCCCCGGCGTCTGGGGCGACTCGACGTCCGGCGAGAGCTGCTCCACTGCCCAGGCCTGCGGGCACGAGGTACTCGACGACGGTTCCGCCGTGAGGTACGCGGTGGAGCCGTGGGGGCCGGAGGAGCTCCCGGCGCTGCTCTACGCGGTCGACCACCTGCGAGTGGACGGTTCCGTGCTCTCGGTGTGGGGCTACAACTACGACTTCCCCACCGGGCAGGTCCAGCGACCGCTGCCGGTCCCCGGCTTCGACGGACTGGCCGAACTGGCCACCGACGAGGAGATCGACTTCCGGATCGACGGCTGATCCGCACGGGGTGGGCCGACCGCTCCGGCCCACCCCCACCAGCGGTGACGTCCACCTGCCGGGCCGACCACCCACCCCCAGCGTGACCCCGGCACGGCACCACCCGCAGCACGCACAGGACCGCGATCCGCCGCCGGGAACAGGGATCGGGCCCACGAAAGGACGAGGGAATGGACGAGGACGAGGTACGCCAGCGGCTCCGGGACGTCGCATC
Organism: Actinoalloteichus caeruleus DSM 43889; assembly: GCF_000429185.2. Classification (GTDB taxonomy): domain Bacteria; phylum Actinomycetota; class Actinomycetes; order Mycobacteriales; family Pseudonocardiaceae; genus Actinoalloteichus_B; species Actinoalloteichus_B caeruleus. The sequence goes on from NZ_AUBJ02000001.1 coordinate 4,346,154, forward strand.
CGACGAACCCCCGATGACCTTCGACCTGGAGCGGATGCTCCAGCGGGGCCGGGAGCGGCGCAGGAACCGGCGTGCGGCGCTGGCCTCCGCGGGCGGTGTGCTGTCGGTCTCCGCGCTGCTCCTCGCCTCCTCCACCTTCCTGGGCGGCCCGGACGTGATCTCCCGGCTCGTTCCGGCCGCACCCGCCAGCTCGGTGGCCGCCCCGGAGCCGGCGGGGGTCGCGGAGCGGCGGGAGATCCTCCGGCACCACGACTGGCGCTCGATGCTGCCGCCCGACCTGATGGACGAACCCCCGGCGGACTGGGTGCCCGAGGACGTCGAAGAGGGCGAGCCACCGACGACCAAGGCGGATGAGATGGCGGCCCGGGCGGCGGAGGTCATCCCCTACCTGGAGCAACGGTTGGCCGAGCTGGCACCCGAGCTGTTCGTGCTGTCCGTGGACTACATCGGGAACGAGGGGCCGGGTTTCGTCGACGGCGAGACGCACGTGAACGGGGACCTCGGGTTCGAGGACGAGTACGGCCACGGGCAGGTGATCTTCCAGCACACCTTCCCCGGCGCGGCACCGGGACCATCGGACCACCCCTGCGGTCCGCGAAGCACCTGCGGGTACCGAATGGTCGGCGACGGTTCACTGCTCGAGTACTCGGTGACCAGGCTGAACGAGCGCGAGGCCCCGCCCATGCTGTGGTCGGTCACCCATTTCCGCACGGACGGCAGCACCCTCATGATGACCAGCTACACCTACGACATCAGCGGCCGGACGCCTGACGAACGCCCCCTGCCCGCTCCCGGCTTCGACACCCTGGTCGCGCTGGCCACTGACCCGGGGGTCGACCTGCGGCCACGGTGGTGAGCGGCGCCGGGACACCGGGGCGGACACCTCCTCCCCGGGAATCGCGGCGCGAGTGGGCGGCCGAGGCGGCTCTCCCGGCTTGACCGGGGCGACGCGGCCCCCGCCTCGTCGAGGCCGCCCACCTCCACCCGCCGGACCCGGTGCGGGCCGCCGCCGTCCCCCCTCCCGGCGTGTTCCGTAAGCTCCCCTGACGTGACGTCGAAGCCCCGTATCCCCAACGTGCTGGCTGGCCGCTACGCCTCCGCCGACCTCGCCACCATCTGGTCCCCCGAACACAAGATCGTGCTCGAACGACGGCTGTGGCTGGCGGTGCTCACCGCCCAGGCGGACCTCGGCATCCCGGTGCCCGCCGGGGCGGTGGCCGACTACGAGCGGGTCATCGACCAGGTCGACCTGGCGTCGATCGCGGCACGGGAGCGGATCACCCGCCACGACGTCAAGGCGCGCATCGAGGAGTTCAACGCGCTCGCCGGGCACGAGCAGATCCACAAGGGGATGACCTCCCGGGACCTGACGGAGAACGTCGAGCAGCTCCAGGTCCGGCAGAGCCTGCTCTGGGTGCGCGACAGCACGGTGGCGCTGCTCGCGCGGCTGGCCCGGCTCGCCCTGGAACACGGCGAGGAGGTCATGGCCGGGCGGTCGCACAACGTCGCCGCGCAGGCCACCACCCTGGGCAAGCGGTTCGCCACCGCCGCCGACGAACTGCTGGTCGCCCTCCGCCGGCTGGAGGAGCTGCTGGAGCGGTACCCGCTGCGCGGGGTGAAGGGCCCGGTGGGCACCGCCCAGGACATGCTCGACCTCCTGGGCGGCGACCCGGAGCCGCTGGCCGAACTGGAACGCAGGGTGGCCGACCACCTGGGCTTCGAGCAGGTCCTGACCAGCGTCGGCCAGGTCTACCCCCGGTCCCTGGACCACGACGTGGTCTCCGCCCTGGTCCAGGTGGCGGCCGCCCCGTCCAGCCTGGCCAGGACGATCCGGCTGATGGCCGGCCACGAACTCGTCACCGAGGGCTTCAAACCCGGCCAGGTCGGCTCCAGCGCCATGCCGCACAAGATGAACACCCGCTCCTGCGAGCGGGTGAACGGGTTGATGGTGGTGCTGCGCGGCTACCAGTCGATGACCTCGGAACTGGCCGGGGACCAGTGGAACGAGGGCGACGTCTCCTGCTCCGTCGTCCGACGGGTCGCACTGCCGGACGCGTTCTTCGCGATCGACGGCCTGCTGGAGACGATGCTCACCGTGCTGGACGAGTTCGGCGCGTTCCCCGCCGTGATCGCCACCGAACTCGACCGCTACCTGCCCTTCCTCGCCACCACCAAGGTGCTGATGGCGGCGGTGCGGGCCGGGGTCGGCCGGGAGCGGGCGCACGAGGTCATCAAGGAGCACGCCGTCGCGGCGGCGCTGGCCATGCGGGAGCAGGGGGCCAGGGGCAACGACCTGCTCGACAGGCTCGCCGCCGACGACCGGCTCCCGTTGGGCAGGTCCGAACTCGACGCGCTGCTCGCCGACCGGCTGTCCTTCACCGGGGCCGCCAGCCCGCAGGCCCACGCGGTGGCCCGCCGCGTCGAGGAACTCGTCGAACGCCACCCCACGGCCGCCGGCTACGCACCCGCGCCGATCCTCTGACGGACACGGCTCGGGTGCCGCCCGGCACCGGCTGCCCGCCCCAGGACGTCGCGCCCCGTCCCTGACCGGACCCGGACGCGGGATGAACGCCGGACACCGCGCACAGGCATCCGGCCAGCTCGGCTCCGGCGGCACACCAGCGTTTGACCAGGGCGCTGGTCCACTGGACGGTGGAGGTGAGCGCCATGCCCGCGCGAGTCGCCCTGGCCCTGCCCCCCGCGTTCGGGGGCGCCGACGGAGCCGGTGCTTTCCACGTCGACCTGGATGGGGCGCCGGCCCTGCGGGCGCGCCTGCTCGATGCCGTGGGGGAGTTGCGGGCCGCCCGCGTCGCCGCCGGCGAGCTGGGCGGGCTGCGGGCGCCGGCCGCCGACCCGGTCAGCAGGCTGGCCGTGGACCGCCTCGTGAACCGTGCCGCCGGCCCGCACGGGTCGCTGGCCGTCGCCCTCGACGAGGCGATCGCCGCGCTCACCGACCTCGTGGACCAGCTCGACGCGAGCGTGCGCGACTACCAGTCGCGGGACGACGAGGTGGCGGACGCCGTCCGCGCCGCCGGTGAGCCCCGTGGATGACCGCCGGGTACCTGGCCCTCCACCGTCCGACCCACCTGGCGGCGACGATCTCCCTCGTACGACGCACCGGGTTGACCGCCGGCTCACCGGCGCCCTGCGATGCTCGGGCGACCGGTACCGATCCGCCCAACCGCGACCTCCGAGGGCACCGTGACGATCACTCTGGAGCTGGCCGAGTTCAACCTGGCGTGGCGTGAGCTGGGGCTCGGGCAGCGTCCGCTGGTGCTGTGCGCCGACGAGACCGCGACGACCCTGGCGGAGGCCGAGGACGTCGACCGGCGTTGCCGGTCCGCGCTGGTCGATCGGGGCCTGTTCACCGGGGGCGGTGAGCCGCACCCCGACCTGGACTGGTCGCTGCGCCTGTTCGCCGCGCCCACCCACGCGGTGGACGTGCGCTGGTCCCTCCCCGGTGGGCGACGGCTCCGGGCGATGACCGCGCTCTCCGGCCAGGACGCCGTCATCGGCGTGCTGGGTGACGGCGTCCTGGCCATCGACCCGTTGCGGCCGACCACGCTGTGCGAGTCGGCGGTGAGCGTGCTGGGCGCCGTGCGGGCCGGGCCGGGGCAGGTGGTCAACCTCCCGGGGGCCGCCGTGTCCAGGGCCGGCGGGAAGGGCCGGTCCGACGCCGACTTCGAGGACGCCCTGCTCGACGCGGGTGTCCGCTACGGGGACGCCCGCGCGCTGCTGGGCATGCTGGGGACCGACCGCGTGGGCGCCGGCCAGCTCGGGGTGAGCCGCTGGGAAGGACTGGGCCAGCGCCGCCGGGGCCCGTACGCGATCGACGTGATCGACACGACGCGGGGCAGGTACGCCGTCCACGAACGGGACGGCTGGCTGACCGTGGCACCGGTCGACCTGCCCCGGCTGGCGGAGATGCTGCGCGAACTCCTCGCCGTGACCTGAGACGGGCGCGGTGGGCCGACGAACGACGGGGGTGCGAGGTGGACGAGCGATCCGGCGTCTACTGGAACGGGATCAGCCACGAGCGGATCGTGGACTGGTTGCGGGAGCCCGCGACCGACTCGCTCGTCGACTCGGTGGACCAGTGGGAGCGGGGCCTCGGCGACCGGTTCCAGCGGGTCACCGACCTGATCGACCAGGCGCTCCACGCGAGCGGTGCGGTGTGGGACGGCCAGGCGGCGGACCGGATGCGGGCCGGTGTCTCGCCGCTCGCCCAGTTCGCCGTGGAAGCCGGGGAGACCGCGCGGAGCGTGGGGGCGGGGGCCCGCCAGGTCGCGGACTCCTTCGAACACCTGCGGCGGGAGATGCCGCCGGTCCCGGTCCGCCCGGACCACGACGCCTGGGTCAACGCGCCGGTCGCCGCGCTGGTGACCGGGCGGGTCGACCAGGAGTTGGCCGAGCAGGAGGAGCGGGACGCCGCCGAACGGGCCCGGGACCTGATGCGCGAGTACGAGGGGGCGGTGGGCGAGGCGACCCACGGGCTGCCGGTGTTCACGCCCGTGCCGACCGCCGGCGCTGGGAGTGGCGGCATCGCCGACCGGCTGGTCACCACGTTCGGGGGCACCGCGTCGGCTCCCCTGGTCGGGGGGCCGGCTCCCGTGCCGGGAACGCCGCCGGTCCCGGCGTCGGAGAACACCGGGCGGGCCGGGACGCTGCCGCCGCAGTACCAGCCGGGGCGGGCGGGCGGCCAGCCGGGCGTTCAGCCAGCCCCGGCGACCCCACCCGCACCCGCCCACCCGGGGGCCCTGGCGTCGGGAACCCGGTCCCGTCTCCTCCCCCGGCGGTGGGCGGCCACCGGTGCGCCGGCCCGGGCACCCCCGGCAGCCAGGGGACCGGGTCGGCGCCCGCGACGGGTGGACCGGCCCCGGGGGCGGGTACCGGCGGTCCACCAGCGGGGCCGGCCCTGGGACCCCCGGTCAGCCCCAGCCGGGCGCCGGGCGGGCGCCGGCACCCCAGCCCTTCGTCCCACCCGGGGCTCCGGCTCCGTCACCTCTGGCCTCCGCTCCCCCGCCCGTCCCCGGTGCCCCGGCCGGCGGCCACGCCTTCGGTCCCGGCGCCGGTGCCCTGCCGACGGCCGGGCCCACCAGCCACGAACACCCTTCTCGCGCGGGTGGCGTCCGGCGGGCGTCGGCGCACCCCGAGGACGCGAGCGGCCGGGAGCGCGCCGACTACCTGGAGGACACCGACGACGTCTGGGGTGATGGCGACCGGGTCGCCCCTCCCGTGCTGGGCATGTCGGTCGACGAGGAGCACCGCTGAGGATGCCGGCGTCCCACGTCCGCGAGGCTCGGCGTCGACGCGGAGCTCCGGCCCCGACCGCCCCGCGCTCGCCCGCCGGTGGCCGGAGCGGGTAGCGGCTGGGGCGGCTCACCGGCGGGTTAGGGTCTCCCGGTGTCCGACATCGAGCTGGCCGACTACCCGCTGATCGCCGCGGGCAAGGTGCGTGAGCTGTACTCCGTGGACGACGACCACCTGCTGCTGGTCGCCTCGGACCGCATCTCCGCGTACGACTTCGTGCTGGAGACGCCCGTCCCCGACAAGGGGCGGGTGCTGACCGCGATGAGCGTGTTCTGGTTCGAGCTGCTGGCCCAGCGGGTGCCCCACCTGGCCAACCACCTGGTGGCCTGGGACGACCCGCGCATCCCCTCGGAGGTCCGGGGAAGGGCGCTGCTGGTCCGCCGGCTGGAGATGCTGCCGGTGGAGTGCGTGGCGCGGGGCTACCTGGCCGGCTCGGGCACCGCCGACTACCGGCGCACGGGAGCGGTCTGCGGTATCGAGCTGCCGGCCGGCCTGGTCGAGGCGTCCCGCCTCCCCGAGCCGATCTTCACCCCGGCCACCAAGGCCGAGATCGGCGAACACGACGAGAACGTGTCCTTCGACGCCGTGGTGGGCACCGTGGGCCGGGAACGAGCCGAGGAGCTGCGGGCGACCACGCTGGCCGTGTACTCGGCCGCCGCCGAGCACGCCGAGAGCCGGGGACTGGTCCTGGCCGACACCAAGTTCGAGTTCGGCACCGACGCCGGTGGCCGGCTCGTGCTCGGGGACGAGGTCCTCACCCCCGACTCCTCCCGCTACTGGCCGGCCGACGAGTACGAGCCGGGCCGGGTGCAGCACGCCTTCGACAAGCAGTTCGTGCGGGAGTGGCTGACCTCCCCGGAGTCCGGTTGGGACCGCGCCTCGGAGGTGCCGCCCCCCGCGCTGCCCGCCGAGGTGGTGGCCACCACCCGCCAGCGGTACGTCACCGCCTACGAGCGGATCACCGGTCGCTCCCTCACCGACTGGCCGACCGCCGGCTGAGACCGGCCGAACGCGGTTCGGGCGAGTGGCCGGCCTCCCCGCCGGGGTCAGACCGCCGTGGCCTCGCCACGGGGCAGCACCCGCACCCGGGTGCCCTCGGGGGCCAGCTCGGTGAACCGGTCGTAGTGCATCCTCGGCATGGCCAGCACCGCCTCGTGGATGGGGACGGCCAGCCGGGGCTGGACGGCGCGGAGGTAGTCCACCGCCTCGGAGAGCTTCATCCAGGGCGCCGCCGTGGGCAGTGCCAGCACGTCCACCGCCTGCTCCGGGACGACGAAGGAGTCACCGGGGTGCAGGAACGCTCCCTCGGCCAGCAGGTAGCCGACGTTGGGCAGCCCGGGGAGGTCCGGGTGGATGACGGCGTGCGTGCCGCCGACCGCCCGCACCGGCAGGCCGGCGACCGTGATCACGGCGTCGGGGGTCGCCAGGTGGGGCCGGAGCCCGGCCGAGGTGAGCGCCTCGGCGGACCCGGGGTCGGCGATCAGCGTGGCGCCCGGGTTCGCCTGGAGCAGCGCGGGCAGGCGGTCGAGGTCGAGGTGGTCGGGGTGCTTGTGCGTGATGAGGACGGCGTCCAGGTCGCGGGCCTCCTCGAAGCCCGAGGAGAAGGCCCCCGGGTCGAACAGCAACCTGGCCTGGTCGGTGGCGACCAGCAGGCACGAGTGCCCGAAGTGTGTGAGGTGCACGGCGACTCCCCCTCGACGCGGACGGTGGGCCGCCCGGCCTGCCACCCGGACGGCCCCAGGGCATCCACCACGCTAGCGGGCGGACCGCCGTCGTTCAGCAGGCGATCCGCCCACCTGCGAGGACGGCGGGGCGGGGGTGCCGGCGCGGGTGGAACCGCCGCGCACCGCGTCCCGCCGGGCAGCCGACGCAAGAGCCCCCGCCACGGCCCGGAGCCGCACGGGCGGATGGCCGTCGACGGCGTTCCTGGTGCCGCGAGACGACCGCCACGACGGGTGTCCTCGCTGTTCGGCGGAATTCCCCGCTGAAACGGGTCCGCCACCGGTCGTGAGGTGTTCTCCGGTGGTGGTGGAAGGAATCCCGCCGGGAGGAAATCGGTGTCCCCGACATTCCGCCGGACATTTCCGGCCCCTTCAGTCCGTATTTCCGGTGCGGCGTCGTGCGGAAAGCGGTACCGAGGGAACCAGGTACCGCATACCATCACCTCACCGCGTGGCCGCGCATCGGTCGCGGCTGGATTCTCGATGGGGGACCGTGCTGGTGGGGAAATTACGAGGCATGCCGCCGCCGACGTGTGAACAGGACCAGGTCGAGCCTTCTGGGAGGGCGGCTCGGGTCGGGCTTGGGAGATTCCCCGGTGCCCGTCCGTCCGGTCGCCACGGGCGCGCCGCGTCGGCGGGACCAGCCGCGCGAGTCGCCGATCGACGGTTCCACGGCGGCTCTGGTCGGCGAGCCGGAGCCGGCGCGGGGAGCGCGGCGGCCAGGGGCCGGGGGTTCTAGTATGCGTCCACCCGGAGTGGGTCTGATGACACTGGTGCTCTGCCTGTCAGTGGGTGGCGACAGTTCTCCACGGATCAGTGATGTGCGAATCGGGGGTGTCGGTTCTCGGCTCTGCCAGAGCGACGTGAACGGTGAGACGTTCATGACGTTCAGCAGCGGGCTGGAGAACGAGGGTGGCCGCACGGTGCGGGTGACCGGGGCGTCGCTGCTGAACGAGGAGAATTTCACGCTGGTGGAGATGCTCCTCGTGCCGGTTCCGGAACCGGAGGAGAACGGCGACATCCTCCTCGTCCCCTACCAGGGCGGTGGGTACCCGTCCGACGAGATGATCGCCGACACCTCCTCTGAGAACGGGCAGGAGGCCTGGGCGGCGCGGGTTCCCGTCGTGGGCGCGGAGATCGAGCCGGGTGTGGAGTGGACCTTGACGACGATCGCCGAGCGGACGGCGGAGTCCGCGTCGACGGACGGGGTGCGGCTGTTCTCCGAGGATGACCGGGGGCGGGAGTACTACTCGGATTCCACGCTCCAGGTCAGCATGGAACCCAGGTGCTCCTGAGGCGAGGAGGGAGGCCCCGCTCCGGGGACTGAGCTCTCCGTCGTGGCCGCGTCCGCGCTGGTTCCAGCGGGCGGTGGGCACCGAGTGGCCGGACGCGGCGGAGATCCAGCATCACCCCTGGATCGAGTGGAGGAGGCGGTCAGCGGGTCGGCCGCCGAGCGTGGCGCGAACCTCGCCGCCCGGCCCGGTCACCTCGCCGCTTCCACCCGCAGCCGCTCCGCGCCGATCCGCCCGATGCGGCCCCGTCCCCACTCGCCGAGGGGCGCCAGGGCCTCGTTCAGCGACCTCCCGTGCCCGGTGAGGGAGTACTCGACCCTCGGCGGCACCTCCCGGTACACCTCCCGGTGCACCAGGCCGTCGTCCTCCATCTCCCGCAGGTGTTGGACCAGCATCTTCTCGCTCACCCCCGGTAGGCCACGGCGCAGCTCGGCGAACCGGCGCACCCCGTGGTGGTCCAGCTCCCAGAGGATCAACGCCTTCCACTTCCCGCTGACCACGTCCATCGCGGCGTCGATCCCGCAGACGTAGGGCCCACGGCGGTTCCGGTTCCCCATCGGCTCCTCCACCACTTACTTCCTGGTGAGTACCCCACTAATTAGTCGGTACTTCCCGACCCTAGCCGCCCGGGGAAAGGATGGCGGCACCACACGGGAACGAGAGGGAGCGACGAGGAGATGTCGAACGACGAGGGCGTCCGGGTCAGCGTGCTGGGCCTGGGGGAGATGGGCCGTGCGCTGGCGGCCGCGCTGGTGGATGCCGGGCACCATGTGACGGTGTGGAACCGCACCCCGGGCCGGGGCGCGACCCTCGCCGAGCGGGGAGCGGTGGTCGTGGACGGCGCGCGGGAGGCGGTGACGGCCTCGGACCTCGTCGTGGTCTGCCTGCTCGGCCACGACTCGGTGCGGGAGGTGCTGGACCCGGTCGCAGCCCAGCTCGGCGGTCGGACCGTGGTGAACCTGACCACGACGACCCCCGAGCAGGCCAGGGAGTCGGCCCGATGGGCGGCCGAGCACGGGATCGGCTACCTGGACGGCGGGATCATGGCGGTGCCACCCATGATCGGGCAGCCGGGGTCCACCGTGCTCTACAGCGGCTCGCGGGAGGTCTTCGACCGGTACCGCCCGGTGCTCGACCTGTGGGGGGAGAGCGCCTTCCACGGGGAGGACGCCGGGCTCGCCTGCCTCTACGACCTCGCCCTGCTCGCGGGCATGTACGTGATGTTCGCCGGGTTCGCGCAGGGCGTGGCGATGGTGCGCCCGACGGGGATGTCCGCGACGGAGTTCGCGGGGATGGCCGCGCCGTGGTTGAGCGCGATGACCACGGGTTTCGCCGGTTACGCCTCGGTCGTCGACGGCGGCGACTACGCCGTGCCGGGTCAGCAGAGCCTGAACTTCTCCGACCTCGGCTACCTGGTGGAGGCCACTCGGGAGCAGGGGGTGGACACCGGGCTGATCTCGGCGGTGCAGTCGCTGATCCGGCGGCAGATCGACGCCGGGCACGGGGACGAGGGCTTCATCCGGATCGTGGAGAGCCTGCGGGCCGCGGGCTGAGCCGGGGTTCCCGGGGCCGCCCGGACCGGGTGGTTCGGGCGGCCCGAACGGTTCAGCGGCGGATGGTGACGTGGTCGGGGGTCAGTTCGGCGACGCTGTTCACCCCGAGGAGCTGCATGGTGCGGGTGATCTCCGCGCGGAGGATGTCCACGGACTTCGCCACGCCCCGCTCCCCGCCGGCCATCAGCCCGTACAGGTAGGCGCGGCCCACCATGCAGGCGCGGGCGCCGAGGGCCAGGGCGGCGACGATGTCCGCACCGCTGGTGATGCCGGTGTCCAGGTAGACCTCGGTGCGCTCCCCGACGGCCCCGACGACGGTGGGCAGCAGTTCCAGCGGGGTGGGCGCGCGGTCCAGCTGGCGGCCGCCGTGGTTGGACAGCACGACGGCGTCCGCGCCGTGCTCGACGACGTCGAGTGCGTCGGGCAGGCTCTGGATGCCCTTGATGACGAGCTTCCCCGGCCAGAGGTCCCGCAGCCACCGCAGGTCCTCGATGGTGACGGTCGGGTCGAACATCTTGTTCAGCAGCTCGGCCACCGTGCCGTCCCAGTGCCGCACCGAGGCGAAGGTGAGCGGCTCCGTGGTGAGCAGGTTGATCCACCACGCCGGGTGCATGGCGCCGTCGAGGACGGTGCGGGGGGTGAGGGCGGGCGGGATGGACATGCCGTTGCGGACGTCGCGGAGCCGGGCGCCGGCGACCGGGACGTCCACCGTCAGCACCAACGCCTCGTAGCCGGCGTCCCAGGCACGGCGGACGAGGTTCTCGCTGGCCTCGCGGTCCTTCCACACGTAGAGCTGGAACCACTTGCGGGCGTCCGGTCCGGCGGTGGCCACGTCCTCGATGGAGGTGGTGCCCATCGTGGAGAGGGCGTAGGGGATGCCGATGCGTTCCGCGACGCGGACGACCGCCCGTTCCCCCTCGTGGTTCATCATCCGGGTGAAGCCGGTGGGGGCGAAGGTGAAGGGCAGCGAGGAGGGGGCGCCGAGGATGTCCACGGCGGTGTTCGGGGAGGACACGTCCCGCAGCACCCGAGGGTTGAACTGGATGTCCCGGAAGAGCCGGCGCGCCCGCAGCAGGCTGACCTCGCCCTCGGCGGCGCCGTCGGTGTAGTCGAACACGGCCCGGGGGGTCCGTTTCCTGGCGATCGTCCGCAGGTCGCCGATGGTGTGGGCCCGGTCCAGCCTGCGCTCGGTGGGGTTGAGCTTGGGGACCTGCGGGCGCAGCAGCGGCGCGAACTCGGACCAGCGGGGCAGGCGGCGCTCGGACACGGACGGGACCTCCGGCGTGGACGTGTGACGTGCACCGCGCCCAGGCGCGGTGGCTCTCGAGGGCGGCCCGGCGGGCTCGCCGCGTCGCGGGACCGGCCGCAGGGCCATCCGCTGACGCTACCCCCGGGGAGGCCCGCCTGGCTCGTCCCTGGCCACAGCAGGCCGCGCACCCGGTGGCCCTCCGGTGCGAGGCCCAGTAGCTCCGAACGGACGATCTCGACCGACGACCGACGGAGTTTTCGTCACAGTGTGTGATCAAGCTTCTCACGACCCGTATCAACGGGTGAGTTCGTCGCTCGGCTAGGCTCGTGCGGTACCGCCGACCTGAACTAGCCAGGAGCATCGACCGTGGCCCGAGTCGTCGTCGACGTCATGCCCAAGCAGGAGATCCTCGACCCCCAGGGACAGGCGGTGGCGGGAGCGCTACCCCGGCTGGGTTTCGAGGGCGTGACGAGCGTCCGCCAAGGAAAGCACTTCGAACTGGAAGTCGACGACGACGTCGACGACGAGACCCTCGAGCGGATCGCCGAGACCCTGCTCGCGAACCCCGTCACCGAGGACTGGACCGTCCGCCGCGTGACCGTGGAGTCCGCCGACGGCTCCGTGGCGGGGGCCGTCTGATGCGCGTCGGTGTCATCACCTTCCCCGGCACCCTCGACGACGTCGACGCGGCCCGCGCGGTGACCACCGCCGGCGCCGAGGCCGTCCCGCTGTGGCACGGTGACGCCGACCTCCGCGGGGTCGACGCCGTCATCGTGCCGGGCGGCTTCTCCTACGGCGACTACCTGCGCTGCGGAGCGATCGCGAGGTTCGCCCCCGTGATGGGCGAGGTCGTCACCGCCGCCCGGGGCGGCATGCCGGTGCTGGGCATCTGCAACGGCTTCCAGATCCTCTGCGAGGCCGGCCTGCTGCCCGGTGCCCTGGTGCGCAACTCGGGGTTGCACTTCGTGTGCCGCGACCAGTGGCTGCGGGTGGAGAACACCACCAGCGCCTGGACCACCCGGTATGACCGGGGCGCCGAGATCCTCGTGCCGTTGAAGTCCGGTGAGGGCCGGTACGTGGCCGACGAGGCGACGCTGGACCGGCTGGAGGGCGAGGGGCGGGTGGCCTTCCGCTACGTCGGCGAGAACCGCAACGGCGCGCTGCGCGACATCGCGGGCATCACCGACGAGCGCGGCCGTGTCCTGGGCCTGATGCCGCACCCCGAGCACGCCATCGACGCCCTCACCGGGCCCAGCGACGACGGGCTCGGCATGTTCCTTTCCCTCCTCGACACAGTGGTGACCGCGTGACCAGCACCGATCTGACCGGCCAGCAGACCGCCGCCCCTGTCGACACCGTCGACCATGCCGCCGCCACCCCGGGCCTGCCGCAGCCCTACCGGGAACTGGGCCTGAAGGACGACGAGTACCAGCGGATCCGGGCCATCCTCGGCCGGCGCCCCACCGACGCCGAGCTCGCGATGTACTCGGTGATGTGGAGCGAGCACTGCTCGTACAAGTCGTCCAAGGTCCACCTGCGCTACTTCGGGGAGACGACCACCGAGGAGATGCGGGCCGGGATGCTCGCCGGCATCGGCGAGAACGCCGGCGTGGTCGACATCGGCGACGGGTGGGCGGTCACCTTCAAGGTGGAGTCGCACAACCACCCCTCCTACGTGGAGCCGTACCAGGGCGCGGCGACCGGCGTCGGTGGCATCGTCCGGGACATCCTGGCGATGGGCGCCCGACCGGTCGCGGTGGCCGACCCGCTGCGCTTCGGCCCGGCCGACGCCCCGGACACCCGCCGGGTGCTGCCCGGGGTCGTCGCCGGCGTGGGCGGCTACGGCAACTGCCTGGGACTGCCCAACATCGGCGGTGAGGTCGTCTTCGACGAGACCTACGCGGGCAACCCGCTGGTCAACGCCCTGTGCATCGGGTCGATGCGGGTCGAGGACCTGCACCTGGCCCACGCGTCCGGCGTGGGCAACAAGGTGATCCTGTTCGGCGCGCGGACCGGCCTGGACGGCATCGGCGGCGTCTCCGTGCTCGCCTCGGACTCCTTCTCCGGGGACGAGACCGGGTCGGGCCGCAAGAAGCTGCCCAGCGTGCAGGTCGGCGACCCGTTCACGGAGAAGGTGCTCATCGAGTGCTGCCTGGAGCTGTTCCGGGACCGGCTGGTCGTGGGTATCCAGGACCTGGGCGGTGCTGGCCTGTCCTGCGCCACCTCCGAACTGGCCTCCGCGGGTGACGGCGGGATGCGGGTCGAGCTGGACCGAGTGCCGCTGCGCGCGAGCGGGATGACGCCGGCCGAGATCCTCTCCAGCGAGTCGCAGGAGCGGATGTGCGCCGTCGTCCGGCCCGAGGACGTCGACGCGTTCCTCCGGGTCTGCGCGAAGTGGGACGTGACCGCCACCGTGATCGGTGAGGTCACCGAGGTGAGCGAGGAGGAGGCGGCCCGGGGTGGTCGTCTCGAGATCACCTGGCACGGCGAGACGGTCGTCGACTGCCCGCCGCGCACCGTCGCCCACGAGGGCCCGGTGTACCAGCGGCCGGTGGAGCGGCCGGCCGACCAGGACGAGCTCATCGCCGACACCACCGAGGCCCTGGCCCGCCCGAGCGGTCCCGAGGAACTGCGCGAGACGGTGCTCCGCATGATCTCCTCGCCGAACCTGGCGAGCCGCGCCTGGGTGACCGACCAGTACGACCGGTACGTCCGGGGCAACACGGTGCTGGCCCAGCCCGCCGACAGCGGCATGATCCGCATCGACGAGACGACCGGTCGGGGCGTCGCGGTCGCCACCGACTGCAACGGCCGCTACTGCCGGCTCGACCCGTACACCGGCGCCCAGCTCGCGTTGGCCGAGGCGTACCGGAACGTGGCGGCCGGCGGGGCCACCCCCGCCGCCGTGACGAACTGCCTGAACTTCGGCTCCCCGGAGGACCCCGGGGTGATGTGGCAGTTCGAGCAGGCCGTGCGCGGGCTGGCGGACGGCTGCCGTGAGCTGGGCATCCCCGTCACCGGCGGCAACGTGAGCTTCTACAACCAGACCGGGTCGACGGCGATCCTGCCGACGCCGGTCGTGGGTGTGCTCGGCGTGATCGACGACGTCCGCCGGCGCGTCCCCACCGGTTTCGGCACCGAGCCCGGCGAGACGCTGCTGCTGCTCGGCGAGACCCGGGACGAGTTCGACGGCTCGGAGTGGGCGCGGGTCGCGCACGGCCACCTGGGCGGGGTTCCGCCGAGGGTCGACCTGGGCCGGGAGCGGCTGCTTGCCGAGGTCGTCATCGCCGGTTCGCGGGACGGCATGTTGTCGGCCGCCCACGACCTGTCCGAGGGCGGGTTGGCCCAGGCGGTGGTGGAGTCCGCGTTGGCCGGTCAGACCGGGTGCCGCGTCGTGTTGCCGGAAGGCGCCGATCCCTTCGTGTGGCTCTTCTCCGAGTCGGCCGGTCGGATGCTGGTGGCGGTTCCCCGGTCCGAGGAGCTGCGGTTCACCGACATGTGCCAGGCCAGGGGCCTGCCGGTCACGAAGGTCGGCGTGGTGGACCCGGAGTCGGACGCCGTGGAGATCCAGGGCGTGGCGACGTTCGGGCTGGACGAGCTGCGGACCGCCTGGGAGGGCACGTTGCCCGCGCTGTTCGACTGAGCCGACTCGTCGGTACGGACCGGCCCGGCCGGTGGCCCCCGCGGTGGGTCGCCGGCCGGCCGCTTTCGTGGGGCCACCCGCGCTGGGCGCGGCGGAGCTCGCCTCCCCGGCCCCGTGCGGTGGGGGTCGGCGGCGGATGCCCTTCGCTGGTTCCGCGCCCGCGTTCCTGGTGTCCCCACACGTCCGGTCCCGGTCGAGTGGGGCTCGACCGGGACCGGGGGTGGGTGCCATGCCGGGTTGTCAGCCGTTGGCCAGTGCCTGGAGGCGGTCGTACGCGCCGTTGAACCAGTTCTGGTCGCCGGGGAAGATCCCGCTGTCGTTGTACTGCCAGATGGTGTGGAAACCCCAGCCGCTGGGCAGTTCTCCCACCGAGCTGGAGTACCTGGCCAGCCACAGCGGGTTGGTGCCGCCGAACGCGGAACTGTTGCCCGTGCAGGTCTTCCACCAGCTGGTGCTGGTGTAGATGGTCGGGTACCGGGTGGTCAACCGGTGGTACTCGTTGCTGAAGTCCCTGATCCACTGGACCATCGCCGACTGGCTCAGCCCGTAGCAGGTGTTGCCGTAGGGGTTGTACTCGATGTCCAACGCGCCAGGCAGCGTCTTGCCGTCCTTGGACCACCCGCCGCCGTTCTTCACGAAGTACTGGGCCTGGGCAGCCCCACTGGAGCGGTCGGGCAACGCGAAGTGGTAGGAACCCCGGATGAGGCCGTGGTCGTAGGAGCCGTTGTACTGCTGGGTGTGGTACGGGTTCTTGAACCCCGTTCCCTCGGTGGCCTTGACGTAGGCGAACTTCCCGCCGTTACGGACGACGCCGGCCCAGTCCACGTTCTTCTGCCACCCGCTGACGTCGAGGCCGTGCGTCTGCGTGACGCTCGCGGCCCTGGCGTCCGGGACGCCGCCGTCCCGCCCCTCGTGCTTGGCGATCTGGGAGCCGGCCCAGTGGCCCATCGGACCGGCGGGGTGTTCCGCCTGCTCCGCCTGTTCCGACTGCTGGGCCTGTCCCGCCTGCTGCGCGGCACCGGTCGGTTCGTCCTGCTCCTGACCGGCCGCGGCCGGAGTTAACAACGCGATCAGCACCGTGGCGGCCGATCCGATCGCCAGTCCGATTCGTGCCGGTAGCCGACGGGCTCCGCTGCTGGTTCTCAACATGCACCCCCACGCCATGGGTATCGGAACGGGAACTGCGTCGCGCCAGCCGGCGAACCGGACCAGCGATGTCAATGAATGACAGGAATTCGTAGGCTGTCGTGATTTTCCCACGGAGCCTATAGCAGGTTTGCCGCATTTGCCCGGTGGTGCGGCCGCGGCCGCCGAGGGTCGCGGCGTCGAATGTCGCATCCGCGACGGCCGCCGGCACTCCAGGGTCGGGCCGGGTGGATCCGTCTCGTGGGTGACACCGCCCGGGTCGGGGCAGGCGCTGCCAGCGCGGAGACCGCTTCGGCGGTGGTGGTCGGACCCGTGGAATGCAGCGATTCGGTGAGTTGTGACGCGACGTATGCTGATCCCCGGTCGGGTGAGAAACGGGGCGGGGGAGCTGCTTTGGACGCCACACGTCCGCGGGGAGTGCCATCCGAAGTTGACCTTCAGCGGCCGAATGTCGCCCGAATGCATGACTACTACCTGGGTGGTGCGCACAACTTCGCCGCCGACCGGGAATTGGCCGACGGGGTGCTGCGGATCTTTCCCCGAGCCGCCGAGCTGGCCATGACGAACAGGTTCTTCCTGCGGGACGCCCTGCGGCGCATGCACGCGGCGGGCATCCGGCAGTTCCTCGACCTCGGCGCCGGTATCCCCACCGTCGGCGCGCTCCACGCCGTCGCCCAGGACCTGGACCCGGCCTGCCGCGTGCTCGCCGTCGACCGGGAGGCGGTCGTCGTCTCGCGCACCAGGGCACTGCTCGCCGACAACCCGCTCGCGGACGTGGTCCAGGCGGACCTGCGGGATGTCGACCTCGTTCTCGGTAGCGCCCCGGGCCGTCGGCTCATTGACGGGGAAAAGCCGCTCGGAATTCTGGTCGGCGGTGTTCTGCATTTCCTTTCCGAGAGCGACGAACCGGAGAAGGCGATATTCGACTACCACCGTGAGGTCGCCCCCGGAAGTCACCTGGCCCTGTCCCACATCGTTTTCTCCCGGCAGGGCGACGACGGCTGCCCCCCGGGCGCGCGCGAGCGGATCGGCGACCTCTACGCCCGCAGTTCCGGCGCCCTGGAGTGGCGCACCCTCCCGGAGGTGGCCCGGCTGTTCGGCCCCTTCTCGCTGGTGGACCCGGGCCTGGCCCCCCTGGGGTGCTGGCGCACCGGTGAGTACGTGGCCGACTCGGCCAGCCCCCCGTTGCCCGCGGTGGCCGGATTGGCCCGCAAGAGATGAATCACTTTCCGATCCGGTGCGGGCACGGTTTCCTGGCGGACCCGTGGGCCGGCCCGGCGCCGGAAACCGGCTGCTGGCCGGTAACCTCCGAAAAAGCGGTCGGACCCGGTACCGTCAGGTGCTTCGGATGCTGTCAGACGTGTGGTGACGACGAGAGGTGCGGTTGTGCGATGCCCCAGCGGGTCGCCTGACGAGGACGGCCGTGACGCGACGGCCGCGACCCCCCACCGCCGGGTGGCCGGGGTCGTCCCGATGGCCTGGGGCGCGGTGCCGCAGCGTCGTTCCCGCTCGGGCGTTAGGGTCGAGCCCGTGAAGGGCGACGACGTGTGTCGGACCTCGGCCCGACTCCTGGTGCTGCCACGACCGGCGGGCGCGCTCTGATGTCCGAGCACACGGAGGGCCGGGTCCGGGATCTCCCCCCGGGCCAGGAGGTGGAGCGCCTGGATGCGGCCTGCGAGCGTTTCGGCCGTGACTGGGCGGCCCTGGTGTCCGGTACCAGCTACGTCTCCATGTCCAGATCGGAGATGGTCGAGTTCCTGAGCCGCCTCGCACGCCGTCTCCTCACCGCCCTGTCGACCGAACCCTTCGTGGCCCGGCCGGGCTGGGAGGTGGGCGCCGAGCTGGTCGAGGCCCACTTCACCTCTCCCGCCAGCATCGAACGGACGCTGGTGCTCGTCGGAACGGAACTCGTCGGTTCCCTGCCGGGCACGGACGTGCCCCGGGGCCGGGTCTCCGCCATCCAGGGAGCGGTCGCCGCGGGCTACGCCAACGCGCTCCGACAACGGACCCTGGAGGAACAGGAGGCGATCCGGGAGGCCGTCCTCGACGCGAGGCAGCAGGCCGAGGCGGCGCTGCGGGCCAGTGAGGCGCGGTTCCGGGCGCTGTTCAGCGACGCGGCCGTCGGCATCGGTCTCGCCGACCTCGACGGCACCTTCCTCGACGTCAACGTCTCGCTCCAACGGATGCTCGGCTACTCCCGGGACGAGTTGCTGCGCACGAACCTGCGCAAGTTCATGCACGCCGGGGACGCGGAGTCGACCTGGGAGGCGTACCGGCAACTCGCCAGGGGCGACCGCGAGTACTTCCAGGTGGACAAGCAGTTCTTCGGCAACGACGGTTCCGCCGTCTGGACCAACCTCACGATGTCCCTCGTCCGCGACGCCGACGGCCGTCCCCAGTACCTCGTCGCCATGGTCGAGGACGTCACCGACCGGCACGAGCTCCAGAACAGGCTCAAGTACCAGGCGCTCCACGACCCGCTCACCGGCCTGGCCAACCGGGCGTTGCTGCTCGACCGGCTGGCCCGCGTCTTCAGCAACCCGCCCGTCGGACAACGGGTCGGCCTCTGCTTCCTCGACCTGGACGGCTTCAAGGTCATCAACGACAGCCTCGGCCACCACGTCGGCGACGAACTCCTGGTCGCGGTGGGACGCCGACTGGCCGAGTGCGTCAACGGCGAGCACTGCCTGGTGGCCCGGATGGGCGGTGACGAGTTCGTCGTCCTCGTCGAGGACTCCACGGGCACCGAGCAGATCGTGGAGCTGGCGGACCGGGTGCTGACGTTGCTCAACCAACCGATCCGGATCGGCGGCCACCAGCTGTCGGTGTCGGCCAGCATCGGCATCGTGGAGCGCCCGGTGGTCAGCGGGGAGTCCGCCGACCTGATCCGCGACGCCGACGTGACCCTGTACTGGGCCAAGTCCGAGGGCAAGAGCCGGTGGGCGGTCTACGACCCCGAGCGCAACGCTCGGGAGGTGGCGCGGTTCCGCCTGTCCGCGACCATGCCGGCGGCGCTGGAGCGGGAGGAGTTCTTCGTCGACTACCAGCCGCTCGTCCGCCTGGCCGACAACGCGGTCGTGGGCGTGGAGGCACTGGTGCGGTGGCGGCACCCGGAGCACGGCCTGCTCTCACCCGACCGCTTCATCGGGCTGGCGGAGGAGACCGGGCTGATCGTCCAGCTCGGTCGCTGGGTCCTGGAGCACGCCTGCCAGCAGGCCAGCCGCTGGCAGCGGGAGTTCGGTCCCGCCGCGCCCTACGTCAGCGTCAACCTCGCCGCCCGGCAGTCGCGGGACCCCGGCCTGGTCAACGACGTGGAGTCGATCCTGCGGGACACGGGTATCCCGCCGACCGGTCTCCAGCTGGAGCTCACCGAGAGCGCGGTCATGGGAACGGCCGACGACCAGCTCGACGCGCTCCGCCGCCTCTACGAGATGGGTGTGCGGATCGCCATCGACGACTTCGGTACCGGGTACTCGAACCTCGCCTACCTGCGACGCCTCCCGGTGCACGAACTGAAGATCGCCGGTTCCTTCGTGGAGGGGCTGCGCGCACCCGACAAGCCGGCGGACCCGGTGGACAAGCAGATCGTCGGCGCGCTGGTGACGCTGGCGCACGCGCTCGGCCTGACCGTCACGGCCGAGGGTGTCGAGACGAGGGCCCAGGCCGAGCGGTTGCGGGACATCGGCTGCGAGTCGGGGCAGGGCTGGTTCTTCGCGCGACCAGGGCCGCCGGAGACCATCAGCAGGTTCCTGCGGGAAGGGCTCTTCTGACCGGACCCCGTGCCACCGGCGGGGCGGCCTGGCGGTGGTGGTGACCTGCCCGACCAGCGCCAGGCCGGACCTCAGCTGGCGCGGCGGACCCGACGCCGGTCCCGGTGGTGGCGGCCGTGCTCCCGGTCGGAGAGCAGGATCGCCGAGTTCACCAGCGCCAGGTGGCTGAACGCCTGCGGGAAGTTCCCGACGAGCCGCTGACTCGCCGGGTCGTACTCCTCGGCGAGCAGCCCGACGTCGTTGGCGTGTCCCAGCAGGCGTTCGAACTCCTCGGTCGCCTCGGCCACCCGGCCGCCGAGCGCCAACGCGTCCACGTGCCAGAACGAGCAGGCGAGGAAGGCACCCTCCCCGCCGGGGAGGCCGTCCACCGCCGACACGTCCCGAGGAGTGGCGTACCGGGCGAGCAGGCCGTCCGTCCGCAGCCGCGTCTCCACCTCGCGGATCGTGCTCGCCATCCTCGGGTCGGTGGCCGGCAGGAAACCGACCGCCGGCATCAGCAGGGTCGCCGCGTCGACCTCGCCGCTGCCGTAGTACTGGGTGAACGCCCCCACCTCCGGGTTCCACGCCCGGGTGAGCACCTCCTCCCGGACCCGGTCCCGCACCGACCGCCACCGGTCGACGGGGCCCGGTAGCCCGTGGTCCTCGACCGCCCGCACCGCCCGGTCGAAGGCGACCCAGGTCATGACCCGGGAGTGGGTGAACCGCCTCGCCGGCCCCCGCACCTCCCAGAGGCCGTGGTCGGGTCGCCGCCACCGGGTCTCCAGATCGGCGAGCAGGGCCCGCTGCACCTCCCACGACTCGGCCGTGTCGCCAAGGCCGCGCTCCCTGGCCAGGTGCAGGGCGTCCATGACCTCGCCGTACACGTCGAGCTGGAGCTGCCTGTGCGCCGCGTTGCCGATCCGGACCGGCCGGGAGCCCTCGTAGCCGGGCAGCCAGTCGGCCGTCCACTCCACCAGCTGGCGCTCACCCCGGATGCCGTACGCGATCTGGAGGTCGCCAGGGTCCCCGGCCACGGCCCGCCGCAACCACCGCCGCCAGGCCGCCGCCTCCCCGTGGCAGCCGGTGCTGTCCAGTGCGAGCAGGGTGAGGGTGGCGTCCCGCAGCCAGCAGTAGCGGTAGTCCCAGTTCCGCACGCCCCCCAACCGTTCGGGCAGGGAGGTGGTCGGGGCGGCGACCATACCGCCGCTCGGACCGTAGGTGAGCGCCTTGAGCGTCAACAGGGAACGGCGAACGGGCTGCTGGTACGGGCCGTCGTAGTCGATCTGCTCGGCCCAGGTCCGCCAGAACCGTTCGGTCGTCACCAGGTCGGCCGCGACGTCCCGGGGTCCGGGCAGCTCCTCCGGGTCCGGGGACCACTGCATGGACCAGCGGAAGGTCCGCCCTCGGGACACCGGGAACCGGGTGTGGTGGGCGCGGGCCCCCGCCACCGCCACGGGCAGGGGGTCCCCGCGCAGGACAACGGTGTCCGGTCCGGCGACGGCGAGGATGCCCTCGACGCCCCCCTTCCGGGTGCGCCGGACCCACGGTACGGCGGCTCCGTAGGAGAACCGCACCACCCAGCGCATCTCCATCTCCACGCTGCCCCGTAGCCCGGTGACCGAGCGGACCAGCACCGGCTGGTGCGGTCCGCCGTGCGGCGCGGGCGGCATCGCGTCCACGACGAGCACCTGCCCGTCCGGGGTCTCGAACTCCGTCTCCAGCACCAGCGAGTCACCTCGGTAGCGGCGGCGGACCCGGCAGTCACCCGAGGTCGGGGTGAGCGCCCAGTAGCCGTGGCTGTGGTCGCCGAGCAGCCGCGCGAAGCAGGACCCCGCGTCGAACCGGGGCAGGCAGAGCCAGTCCACCGAGCCGTCGCGGCCGACCAGCGCCGCGGTGCGGAGATCGGAGAGCAGGGCGTAGTCCTCCACCCGACCCGGGCCGCCTCCCGGGACGGGGGACCACCCCGTCCCGGGAGCCCTCCGGTCGACGGCCATGGCCCGAGGCTAGGACGGCGGGGGCACTCCCGCATCCAGGTTCGCCGGCGCCGACCGACCTCGGATCTCCGCTGGTCTCCGGGCGGGCGCGGAGACCACGCGCCGCGCCGGACGCATGTCCCTCGGACGGGTGAGGCGGTGACGGGGCGTGGTTGGGGTGGCCACTGAGGAACGGCGCGCCGCGGCGCCCCGGTCAGCGCCGCCGCGTCCCGGGAGGGACCGGGCCGGCGGCCCCAGGACCGGCCACCGCCCGCGCCCCACCGCCCGCGCCCCACCGCGCGGCACTCCGAGGTGGTGGGAGCCGAACAGCGGCACCTCGGCCATCCCACCCGACACCCCGGCCATCCCCCCCGACCGCTGGGGCCGAGGGGAGTTCGTGGTCAGTCTGCCCAGCCCGTCCGGGACGCGCCCGGGTGCGGGCGGGCGGCGCTCTCCACCGTCGTGGTCACCCGACGGTCGGGGTGGCGACGACATGCGGCCCGGCCCCGGCCGCTCGCCTGTCCGCGCGGAACGGCCAGGTCCTAGGCTGCCCAGGTGCCAGCCCGCCGGTCCGTCGATCCCCACGAACTCCGAGCCGCCGTCACGGCCGTCGCGCCCTGGCTGCGCGGCGAGGCTCCCGAACCCGACCGCCGCGTCCTGGGACAGGCGGTCCGGCTCAGCCTCCGCACCCTGGCCGCCGTCGCGCCGGGCGGGGCCATCGAGGTGCGCGTACCCCCCTTCGCCGCCGTCCAGTGCGGGGAGGGGCCGACCCACAGCCGTGGAACGCCGCCCAACGTGGTCGAGACGGACGCCAGGACGTGGCTGGACCTCGCCACCGGCCGTGCGGAGTGGGACGAAGCGGTGGACTCGGGGCGTGTCTCGGCCTCCGGGAACCGCGCTGACCTGCGAGCTTGGCTACCGATGGTGAAACCGGACGAGTAGGTCGGCGACATGCCTGGCTGGCCCAATTCGCGGCTCGCGGTGCGGTGCCGGGAACGAGTCGGCTTACACTCGAAGACGAACGTGGCGATCCCGGGTGGTCCTCCGCGGCGCGTCCCGCGTCCGGCCCCGGGCACGCCGAGGCATCCAACTCCGTTGTGAGGGAGTTTCCGGTGGTCACCCACCAGCCCGCGGCCGCAAGTGGGTCGCCGTGCCGTTCCGAGTCCTCCGCTACCCCCGTCCCGCCGGGCGTGGCCGCCCAGCCAGGCGACGTGGAGCGGGACGTTCCGCACGAGGAGTGCGGGGTCTTCGGTGTCTGGGCTCCCGGCGAGGAGGTGGCGAAGCTCACCTACTACGGCCTGTACGCCCTGCAACACCGGGGTCAGGAGGCGGCCGGCATCGCGGTAGGGGACGGCTCCAAGCTGGTGGTCTACAAGGACCTCGGCCTGGTCAGCCACGTCTTCGACGAGCAGGTGCTCTCCTCGCTGCGGGGTCACGTCGCCGTCGGCCACAACCGGTACTCGACCACCGGCTCCGGCAGCTGGGAGAACGCCCAGCCCACGTTCCGGACCACGGCCACCGGCAGCGGTCTCGCGCTGGGCCACAACGGCAACCTCGTCAACACCGCGGAACTGGTTGAGCGGCTCCGCGAGCTGACCGAGGGCACGGGCGACGGTGACGGGCGGACCGCCCGGCGGCGGGACGGCAACCCCGAGGCCACCACCGACTCGGACGTCGTCTGCGCGTTGCTGGCGGCCGCCGCCGCCGACACCGGGCTGGAGAACGCCGCGCTGGAGCTGCTGCCCGCCCTGCGGGGAGCGTTCTCGCTCGTCTTCTCCGACGAGACCACCCTCTACGCGGCCCGCGACGCCCAGGGCGTCCGACCGCTCTGCCTCGGCCGGCTCGACCGGGGATGGGTCGTCGCCAGCGAGACGGCCGCCCTCGACATCGTGGGCGCGTCCTTCGTGCGCGAGGTCGAACCGGGCGAACTGGTCGCCATCGACGCGGAGGGACTGCGCAGCAGCCGCTTCGCCCCGCCGGAACCCAAGGGCTGCGTCTTCGAGTACGTGTACCTGGCCCGCCCGGACAGCACCATCTCCGGCCGTTCCGTGCACGCGGCCCGGGTCGCCATCGGGCGGCGGCTGGCGATCGAACACCCCGTGGACGCCGACCTGGTCATCCCGGTCCCGGAGTCCGGCACCCCCGCGGCGGTGGGCTACGCGCAGGAGTCGGGCATCCCCTACGGCCAGGGTCTCGTCAAGAACTCCTACGTCGGCCGGACGTTCATCCAGCCTTCCCAGACCATCCGGCAGCTGGGCATCCGGCTCAAGCTGAACCCGCTGCGCGACGTCATCCGGGGCAAGCGCCTCGTGGTGGTCGACGACTCGATCGTGCGGGGCAACACGCAGCGCGCGCTGGTGCGCATGTTGCGCGAGGCCGGTGCCGTCGAGGTGCACGTCAGGATCGCCTCCCCGCCGGTCCGCTGGCCCTGCTTCTACGGCATCGACTTCGCCTCCCCGGCCGAGCTGATCGCGAACGGGATCGACGAGGACGGGATTCGCCGGTCCATCGGAGCCGACTCGCTCGGTTACGTCTCACTGGACGGGCTGATCGCCGCGTCCGAGCAGCCCAGGACCAGGTTGTGCGCCGCGTGCTTCGACGGCGACTACCCGATCCCGCTGCCGGCCGACCGCATGATCGGCAAGTTTCTGCTCGAGGGTCTTGACGGTGGTGCGGAACGCGGAGTGGCCGGTCCCGCGGAGCCAGCACAGCCGCAAGGCAACGGCGCGGCCGACGCGCTACGTCGGCCATGAGTAAGCATCGGTCGTGAACGGACGTCTCACCGCCGATGAGGCGTCGACCTGGGAAAGGTGGATGGCGACCGCGCGCGTGTGACGCCACGGGCCGCCCCGCGAGGGCGATGACCGGGAATCACCGCGCGTAGCGTGGCCGACGAGATTTTGTCAGCAGATGACATGGAGCCAGTTGTGACTGCCCAGCCCGAGATGTCCAGCGCCACCTATGCCGCGGCCGGAGTCAGCATCTCCGCGGGGGACGAAGCCGTGGAACGGTTGAAGCCGTGGGCGGCCAAGGCCACCCGGCCAGAGGTGATGGGGGGCCTCGGGGGGTTCGCGGGCCTGTTCAAGCTGCGCCTCGACCGGTGGCGGGAGCCGGTGATCGCCTCGTCCACCGACGGGGTCGGCACCAAGATCGCCATCGCCCAGGCGCTCGACATCCACGACACGGTGGGCATCGACCTCGTCGCGATGGTGGTCGACGACCTGGTCGTGTGCGGTGCCGAGCCGATGTTCCTCCAGGACTACATCGCCGTCGGCAAGGTCGTGCCGGAGCGGATCGCCGAGCTGGTCAAGGGCATCTCCACGGGGTGCGTCCAGGCGGGGTGCGCGCTGTTGGGCGGTGAGACCGCCGAGCACCCGGGCATGATGGCCGCCACCGACTACGACCTGTCGGCGACCGGCGTCGGGGTCGTGGAGGAGGACGCCCTGCTCGGGCCGGACCGGGTGCGCCCCGGTGACGCCGTGATCGCCCTGGGCTCCTCCGGCCTGCACTCCAACGGGTACTCGCTGGCCCGGCACGTGCTGCTGGACATCGCTCGGGTCCCCCTCTCCGGGCACGTCGAGGAGTTCGGTCGCTCGCTGGGGGAGGAGCTGCTGGAGCCGACCCGCATCTACGCCAAGGACTGCCTGGCGCTGATCGCCGAGACCGAGGTCCGGACCTTCGCGCACGTGACCGGGGGCGGTCTCGCCGGCAACCTCTCACGGGTGATGCCCGAGGGGCTGACCGCCGTGGTCGACCGGGGCACCTGGACGCCCTCGCCCGTCTTCTCGATGATCCAGCAGCGCGGCAGGGTCGGCCGGGACGAGATGGAGCAGACCTTCAACATGGGGGTCGGCATGGTCGCCGTCGTGGCCGCCGAGGAGGCCGACCGCGCGCTGGCCGTGCTCACCGCCCGGCACGTGCCCGCCTGGGTGGCCGGCGAGGTCCGCCGGACCCCGGACGTGGTCGGGGATGACGAGAACCGGCCAGCCGTCCTGCTGACGGGGGAGCACCCCCGGTTCTGACCGGTGGGCGGGAACGTCCGGCCGAGGCCGGTGCGGTCCCGCCCGGCCACTTCCCCGCACCCGGCGGGTGCCACCGCGTGCGCGGCGGGGCCGTGGGTCGCCGCGTGCGGGTGAGCGCGGGTTGGGAGTTCGTCCGACACCTTCGTGAACTCGTCGCGCACCCCCGGCTGGCCGTGCGCCCACCTGGTGATCAGGGGCCGGAGGCCGTCCAGCGGAGCGCGGGACGAGGTGGGGACGCCCTCGGCCCCTCGTAGGCGGGTGCCCGCGCCAGCCGTCGCGGGCACCCCGGAAGCGGCACCCCGGGGCCCGCGCCGGTGGGCCCCGGCTCCGTGTCGCCCCCGTCGAGCAGCGCGACGCCGGTCCGCCCGCACCGGGCCCGCCGAGGTGAGATCCCACGTACCGGGTTGTTGGGGAGGACCGGCGGTGCGGCGCGCCTGACGGGCCTGGTGGGATGCCCCTCGGCCACCTCGGCCCGCGCAGCGGCCGGACTACCTCGGGCCGCCGGGCACACCACTCGCGAGCGCGCCCGCCGCTCGGAGGGTGGGCCGCGTCAGGCGGCGACCAGACGCGGAGGCCGACCGATCAGGGACGCGGATCCAGCGGCCTGGCCGCACCGTGGACGGGGAGAGCGGACACCGCCGGTGCGACGTCGTCGGCACGAGAGCCGGCACCCCCAGTCGCCGCGCGCGAGGCGGCGGTGCACCGGACGAGCCCGGCCGTGCCGGAGGCCTGCGAGATCCGGCGGAGCGCGTCGCCGCCGGAACGGCGTGGTGCCCCGGACCAGGACAGGCTGGATCGCCGCCGCACCGAAGCCCGGTGGGCGGGCGGCACCGGACCAACTTCGGCAACACGCGCGACAGGACCAGGCTTCTCACCTGGTCCTGTCGCGTGTGGTGCTTGCTGCTCCGGCAAGGCCCCGTAGTACAAGGACCCCGGACCCGTGACGAGACCCGACCGATTCGAGTGGCTGCCACAACACCCCCACGGGGTTCTCACCCCGTCGTTCGGTTGAGCAGTCAACCGAATCAGCGGCGGTATTCGTCGTACCAGTCGTCGTACGAGTCATCGGGTCGGTCGTTGTCCGACCGGTCGCCAGAGGACCCGGTGCCCGACAGCTCGCGCTGTAGGGCATCGAAGTCCGTGGCGGGGGTGTTGTACTTGAGCTCCCGGGCCACCTTTGTCTGCTTGGCCTTCGCTCGGCCGCGCCCCATGGCTCGACCCCCTCGCACAGGAACGGGGCGGCCGGGGGAACGGCGGCCCCGTATCGTCTCGACAGCTTTTCCTGCCCACTACCGTACCGTGACTGCCGGGGTAGATGCGACGTGGCATCCGTTCTACGTGACGCAGTCCCCACCGCCCACCCCCACCGTCCCTGCTCATGACAGGATTTGCTCGTGCCTCGTCCGTTCGTCGCCTACCTCCGGGTGTACGAACCGTTGTCCGCCTTCCACGGGGAGTCACGTTCGGCCGTGGAACGGGCGTTACGGGACGGCCCGCTCGATCCGGGAACCGTGGGCGACTGGGAACGCGAACTGTGGTTGCGTTCACAGACTTCCCAGCCGCGTCGGCTGCTGCCCCTCGACGGCCCTGACGGCGCGGGCCCCGGGCAGCACGTCCCCGGAGTCCTGGTCCTCGATCCGGAGGACGTCGCCGGCTACCCCTCGGTGGAGGTCGGCCCCGGCCCGCTCGTCTGCCCGCAGGACGTCCGCGCCAGGGCGGCGGCCGGCCTGGTCGGGTTCCTCGGCAGCGCGAGCCCCCGCTGCTGCGCGCCGCCGTCGACGTGCCACCCGAGGTGGCGCGGGCGCGGGCGACCGCGGCGGTCTCCGGGGTGCTGGGCGGCGCCGTCCACGTCGTCACGGCGACCTGGCGCGTCCCGCTGCCGTGGTTCGCCCTGGTCCGGCAGGAGGAGCGCCAGGTGGTGCTGACGCCGCTGGGCGACGCGAACCGGCGGGTGTGTTGGCGGGTGCCGATGGTGCGCGCGTTGGAGCGGGCCGAGGAGGCCCGCCAGCGGCTGGAGGACACGCTCGGCACCGACGGGCCGGCGGCACTGCTCCGGGACACCTCCCGCTGGCTCGACCACTTCGACCCGGGTTCGGCAGTGGAACTCGACTACGGCGGGCTGGTCCAGCTGCTCGACGACGACACCCTCACCGACGACACCTCGGCGGCCGACGTCCAGGAGGCGCTCGCCGCGCTCGGCGGCGAGAACCCGGAGGAGGTCGCCATCCGGTACGAGAAGCTGCGGGACTTCTGGACCGAGGTGGCCACCCGCGAACGCCTCAACTGAGGACGCCAGGGAGCAGCCGCACCGAGCCGACCCGGCGGCCGCCGCCCTCGACGGGCACCTCCGCGAGTTCCGCCAGTTCCGGGGTCCAGGTCACCCCCAACGCGCGAAGCGCGCCCACTCCGACGGGCTGCCGGGCGCGGGACGCCCCGTCGTCGATCTTGAGGGCGGCGACCCGGCCGTCCGGCAGCGCCAGCGCCCACGCCCCCTCCGCGCCGATCTTGCACAACAACCCCGGGACCGCCGACATCAGCAGGGTGTCCTCGCGGCCGGTTCCGGCCACCAACCGGGGGTGAGCGCGCATCGCGTGCGCGATCCGCGCCTCCTGGCTGCCCGGCGGCGCGGTGACGAGCCGGGCGTAGGCGCGGGCCAGTCCGGTGAGGGACAGCGTGAACAGGGGCGCGCCGCACCCGTCGACCCCGGGCGGCCCCGGCTGCTCACCGGTCAACTCGGCGATGGTCTCGGACACCGCCGCCGTCAGCGGGTGCTCGGCGGACAGGTAGTCCTCGGTCGGCCACCCGTTGCGCACGCAGGTGGCCAGCATCGCGGCGTGCTTGCCGGAGCAGTTCATCGTCACCGCCGCCGGCCCGCCGCCCGCCGCCAGCACCCGGTTCCTGGCCGAGGGGAACAGCGGGAGGTCCGGTGGGCACCGCAGCGCGGCCTCGGTCAACCCGTAGGTGGCCAGCAACCCCCGGACCCGGGCCACGTGGTCGGGCTCGCCGCTGTGCGAGGCGCACGACAGCGCGAGGTCCGCGTCCGAGAGGGGGGCGAAACCGGCGCGCAGCAGGGCGAGCGCCTGGAAGGGCTTGTTGGCCGACCGGGGCGAGACCGGGGCCAGGACCTCCCCGAGGCAACCGGCATCCCGCCCGTCCGCGTCCAGCAACGCCACCGAGCCGTGGTGGACGCTCTCCCGAAAACCTGACCTGACGACCTCTACGAGGGGCACGCTCATCACGGGGATGCTACGGACCGCCCCCCACCGGGCCCGTCACTCGGTCAGGACCGTGCTCGGGGGCCGCTCAGCCGGGCTCCTGACCGGGGGTGTGCCGTTCCCTGGCGAGCAGTTCGTCGACCGAGGCCCTGCCCTCCCGGTACCTGCGCGCGATCTCCTCGTTCAGGGTGTCCACCACGGTCTGCACCTGGCGCCGGCGCAGGGACACCGACTCCTCCTCCGCCGAGTAGCCCTCGGCGGCCTCCGCCAGCTTCTCGTCCGGCAGCGAGGTGACGTCCGAGAGGTCCACGTCGGACACCAGCGCCTCGACGTGGCGCCGGTGGGACTCCGCCCTGGAGGGCTCCGGGTTCTGGTAGCGCCCGGACCCCGTCGCCGGGCCGATCGCGTTGCGGGACAGGATCAGGGCGAGCTGTTCCACCACGGACGCGGAACCGCCCTCAGCGCGTCGCCGCTGCTCGGCCACCACGATGTCGATGCGCGCGTGCAGCAACCGGCGCAGGTACGACAGGTCCGTCTCCTCCTGCGCCGCCTCGTCCCGCAGGTCACGAACCTCCGCCAGGGACCTGTCACGAACGCCGGTCAGGTAGTCGGGGGCCAGTACGCGGTCGATCCTCCTGCGCCCACCGGGCCGTACCTCGATCATGTCGACACCTTCAGCCTCATCGTCGTGCCCACCCAAGTCCGATGCGGTGTTCGCCCGTGGGGCCGCTCGCCGTCCGGTGCGCCCACGGTTCAGTCGCCGTCCACGGCGCGTACTCCGAGGAACTCGCGCGCCGCCGTGGGGGAGAGCGGGGGGCGCTGCGCGATCCTGGCCAGGCCGGCCGCCCTGGCCACCAGTTGCGCATTGTTCCGCACCCGCTCCCCGGCGGCATAGGACAGTGTTCCCTGCATACCCACCCGGAGGTGCCCGCCGACAGCGAGGGCGGCCAGCATCACCGGCAGCCCCACCCGCCCGAGCCCCATCACGGACAGGCTCGCTCCCGGCGGGAGCAGCCTGGCCGCCGCCACGACGGTGTCCGCGTCGCCGGGCATCCCACCGGGGAGCCCCATCACCAGGTTGACGTGGACCCGTCCCACCGGTGGACCGTGCTCGGCCAGCAGGCGGCGCAGGGCCGCGAGGTGCCCCAGGTCGTACGCCTCGTACTCGGGGACGATCTCGCGGTCCCGCATCCGGCGGTGGCACTCGACCACGAAGGGCCAGCGGTTGACGAGGACGTCGTCGCCCACGTTGACGGACCCGAGGGGGCAGGACGCCATGTCCGGCATCGCCTCGAGCACCCGGAGCCGCTCGTCCTCGCCGACCGCGCCGACGGCGGCGGTCGCGAGCTGGACCACCAGTGCCGTCTCCGCGCGGAGCGCGGAGACGGTGTCGATCAGCCGACCCAGGTCCAGGGACGGTTCACCTCCCGGGGCCCGCACGTGCACGTGCGCCCTGCTGGCCCCGACCCGCTCGCAGTCCCGCGCCGTCGCCACCAGTTCGTCCAGGGACACCGGCAGGTTCGGCACCTCGGCGGGGCGGTGGACCGAACCGGTCGGGGCGACCGTGATGATCGTGCCGGGCTCGGGCGGTCGCGCCGTCGGAGAAGCCATTCCGGAATCTTGGCACAGGCGGCGGAACGCGATCGAGAAGCCGCCCATCAAGATCAAATCCCCCGGGTCGGGGCCCGTCGCCCGGCGAACGGCTCAGCCCCGCAGGCGCTGCGCCGCGATCCGCCCGGGCGGATCGCCGGCCTCCGGCGGCACCGAGTCCGGATCCACCGCCGCGGCGACCTCGCGTTCGGGGATCCCGGCGGTGAGCTCACGTTCGACCGGAACCGACCGCTTGACCAGGGCCAGCGCGATCGTCCCCAACTCGTGGTGCCGGACGACGGTACCGACCCGGCCGACCGACCTGCCCTCCGAGCTGACCGGGTCGCCCGGCTCGGGCAGCAGTTCCGGCGTCCCGTCGAGGTGCAGCAGCAGCAGACGGCGGGGCGGACGGCCCACGTTGTGCACCTTCGACACGGTTTCCTGGCCCCGGTAGCAGCCCTTGGCGACGTGCGCTGCCCCCCCGATCCAGCCCAGCTCGTGCGGGATGCTCCTGCCGTCGGTGTCCAACCCGGCCCTGGGGCGGAGCGCCGCGACCCGCAGCGACTCGTACGCCCAGCTGCCCGCGGGGCGCGCGCCGAGCTCGACGAGACGACGCCACCAGTCGAGCAGCTCGCCACGCGGCACGAGCAGGTCGGCCGTCGGACCGGTGCGCCAGCCCACGACCCGGACCAGGCCACCTCCCGGGAGGGCGGCGACCGGGGTCAGGTTCGGGTCGGACAGCGGGGCCGGGGTGGAACCGAGGACGCCCTCCAGGATCGTGGGGACCGCTGGCCCGACCACGGACAGCACCGCGTACTCGTCGCTGGCGTCCCTCGGCTCCACCTTCGACCAGAACCGCATCTCCTCCAGGTACTGGAGCACCGGCTGGTTGGCCTGCTGGCGGGCCCCGGTCACGGTGCTGCCGGGGTCGGTGTCCATCCACACGCAGCCGTCGAGGTGGGCCAGCACCAGGTGGGTCTCGACCCGCCCCTGGCTGTCGAGGATGAGCGCCTCGGTCCCCGCCCCGTCGGGCAGTTCGGTGACGTGCTGGGAGATCAGCAGGTGCAGCCAGCTGAGCCGCTCCTCGCCGGGAACGGCGATGACCTGCCGGTGGGAGCGGTCCACCACGACGGCACCGGTCTCCGCGGCCCGCTGCTCGACGAAGGGATCGCCGAAGTGCCAGGGCACCGCGCTGTCCGGCGAATCGTCCGGGGCCGGCACCGCCTTCGGCAGCTCCAGCAGGGGGGAGCGGTAGGTGGTCGAGGACCCGCTGGTCGGGTCTGCCATGAGTTCAGTCCTCCGATTCGGTGGCCGCGAGCCCGTCGGGCACCGGAAGCCCCGGCGCGGGTTCGGTCGGGCCGTCGGCACGGCGGCGTTCCCGACGAACCGCACCGGGTGGGCTGGTTGGTCCCACGAGGCCCACCCGCCCGATGGTAACCACCTCCGGGACGGGCCCGGGGAGTTCGACTGGCCGTTCCCACCGCCCACCGGGTGCGGCCACCGAGGTCGTATCGTCTGTGCCCATGACCGTGCTGGCGCTGTTGGACGGAACGATCGTCGACCACACCGCCCCCCTGCTGCGAGCGGACGACCTGGGTCCGCTGCGCGGGGACGGCGTCTTCGAGACGATCCTGGTCGTCGACGGCCGGCCCCGTGAGCTGGGTCCCCACCTGGAGCGGCTGGCCCGGTCGGCGGCGCTCCTCGACCTCTCCCCGCCGCCCAGGGCCGACTGGGAGCGAGGCGTCGAGGCGGTGCTGGGCGCGTGGCGCGAGCCGGGGGAGATGGCCCTCAGGCTCGTGTGCACCCGGGGCGTCGAGGGCGGCGACGGCACACCGACCGCCTGGGCGATGGGCACCGCCGTCTCGCCGGAGGTGCTGCGCAGGCGGGAGCAGGGCGTCTCCGTGATCACCCTGGACCGGGGGTACGCCCCCGACCTGGTGGAGCGGGCGCCGTGGCTGCTGCTGGGCGCGAAGACGCTCTCCTACGCCGTCAACATGGCCGCGCTCCGGGAGGCGGCCCGTCGGGACGCCGACGAGGTCGTCTTCGTCGCGACGGACGGGAGCGTGTTGGAGGGGCCCACGTCCACGGTCGTGCTGGCGGAGGGGCGCCACCTGCGGACCCCGCCGCCGGACAGCGGCATCCTCGTCGGCACGACCCAGCTGGCCCTGTTCCGGGCGGCGGAACGCGCCGGGTTCACGACCAGCGTCGAGCCGGTCGGCGTGGACGAGCTGGTGGGTGCCGACGGTCTCTGGCTCGTGTCGAGCGTCCGGCAGTTGACCCAGGTCAGGACGCTGGACGGGCGGGAACTGCCGGACACGGGGACGCGGGCGGCGCTGCACTCCGAGCTCACCGACCTGCTCGCCTCGGAGTACCGGGTGTGAGACCGGGAGGAGCGCCCTCCCCGACCGCGCCCGGACACCCGGTGTCCCTCGTGGGGGTGATCGGGCCGGGCGGGCGGGGCACCGGGCGCCGGTGGGCGCCCGACCGCCTCGACGTCGGGGGACCCCGTCAGCCGACGACGCGGCGCAGGCGCGCCGAGATGTGCGGCTGGGGCGGCTGACCGGCCAACGACCGCTCCTCGACGTAGGCGAGGTCACCGTCCTCGACGATGCCGTACAGCCGGTGCGCCGAGCTGACCTCCTCGGCGGACGCGGTCCGCACCACGGTGTCGGTCGTCAGCTCCCAGGAGGTCTGGTTGCGCTGCCGCCCGTAGAAGATCTCCGCCACACCACCGGAGTGGGTCAACAGCAGTTCGATGGTGTCGTCCGGCTGCGGACGCCACCAGCCGACCTCCCGGGCACCCGGTCCGATCAGCTCGCCGTCCTGGTCCAACAGCCAGGAACGCGCCTCGTAGTAGAGGAACGGTCGCCCGTCGTGGGCGAAGGTCACCTGCTGGCGGTACTGGTAGGGCTCGTCGAGCGACGGGTGCTCCGCGACGCCGTCGCCGCGCCACACGCCGACCAGCGGCAGCAGGGACAGGCAGGCGTCGTTCAGGTTGGGTCCGAGCCGGAGGTTCGCGGTGTCCGGAGTCGACGGGAGGTCGTCGAACTCGGGGATGTTCCGGTCCCGTGTGCTCGCGGCGCGCTCATCGGCCCTGCGCACCGCCTCGTCGCCACTGCGGGTCCCTGGCTCGTCTGGCGTCGACATAGCTACTTCAGCAATCCCGGGTCAGCGCTGGTCGGAGTACAGCCGGTAGATGACGTACACGGCGAACCACAGTACGAGCACCGTGGCGAGCCCCAGCAGACCGGTGAAGAACCATTCCCATCCCACGTGCCGAGCATACCCATGAGGTCGTCGGCCACGACGGGAACCGTGGGCGAGGTCGCGGTGGACCAGGCCCGTGGCGGGGCCGGCGCCGCCGGGAACCCCGGCGTGGCGCCGGCCGCCGCGATCAGGTCAGGACGACGTCCGTGCGGTGGACGCCGACACCGTCGGCGGTGACCAGTGCCTCGCCGGTCCCCGAGCGGTGCAGGGCCCGCACCCGCCAGGAACCCGGGGCGGCGTAGAAGCGGAAGTCGCCGCTACCGGCGGAGACGACCTCGGCCGTGAACTCGCCTCCGCTGTCGAGCAGCCGGACGTACGCGCCACCCACCGGCTCGGACCCGGCCAACACGCGCCCGGTGACGACGACCTGGTCCCCGCTGTCCCGAGTCGGCTCGGCCGACTGCGGGGGAGCTCCGCAACCCTCCATCGTCAGGACACCTCCGAGGGGTTCGAGACGGGGACCCCGACCAGCGAGCCGTACTCCGTCCAGGAGCCGTCGTAGTTCTTCACGTCCTGGTGGCCGAGCAACTCCCGCAGCACGAACCAGCTGTGGGAGGAGCGTTCGCCGATCCGGCAGTAGGCGATGGTCGGCCGGGAGCCGTCCAGCCCGGCCTCCTCGTACAACGCCCTCAGTTCCTCGTCGGACTTGAAGGTCCCGTCCTCGTTGGCCGCCTTGCTCCAGGGCACGTTGATCGCGCTGGGGATGTGGCCGGCCCGCTGGGCCGCCTCCTGCGGCAGGTGAGCCGGCGCCAGCAACCTGCCGGCGAACTCGTCGGGGGAGCGGACGTCGACGAGGTTCTTCACGTTGATCGCGTCGACGACCTCGTCGCGGAACGCCCGCAGCGAGAGGTCCTGTTCTGAGGCGGTGTAGGTGGTCGCCTCCCGGACCGGGACCTCCTTGGTCAGCTCCCGCCCGTCCAGCTCCCACTTCTTGCGGCCGCCGTCGAGCAGCCGCACGTCCTGGTGCCCGTAGAGCGTGAAGTACCAGTAGGCGTACGCGGCGAACCAGTTGTTGTTGCCCCCGTAGAGCACGACGGTGTCGCTGTTCGCGATGCCCTTCTCGGACAGGAGCTTCTCGAACCCGGACCGGTCCACGAAGTCGCGTCGGACGTGGTCCTGGAGCTCCTCCCGCCAGTCCAGCCGGACGGCGCCGGGGATGTGACCACCGTCGTAGGCGGTGGTGTCCTCGTCCACCTCGGCGAACACGACCCCCTCGGTGTTCAGGTTCCGTTCGGCCCATTCGGTCGAGACCAGGACTTTCTCGCGGCTCATCTGGCGGCTCCTCGGTTGTTCGGTGGGTGTCAGGGGCTGTCGGTCATGGGGTGCCCGGTCGGCTCGGTGCGCGTGCTCCTCGTGACGACGACGCGCCGGACCAGCGCGTGCAGCTCGCACCCGAGGCAGAGACCGAACACGGCGTTGAGCAGGGCCGCGGCCAGGGCGACGGCGGTGGCGACGACTCCGAGCAGCGTGAGTCCGCTCGCGTAGCCGACCAACCCGAGCAGGGAGAAGGCGAAGCCCACCCCCTGGGCGAACCGGACCGGACCGCTGTCCTCCCGGTCCGCTTCCGACCGCAGCCGTGGCTGGATGGTCCTCCGGTAGAGATGCCCCCACGGGTTGAGCCGAAGACTCACGAACGCGCACATCGCGAACAGCACCACCTGCGCGGCCAGCAGGCGCCAGCTCCCGGTGAGCAGGACGATTCCCAGGACCACACTGGTGATCAGGGCGGAGAACCGCGCACCGCGCGGGTCGACGGTCTGCTCAACGGACATGCTGGCCCTCCTGACGGTGAGAAGACATCTCGGCGAAGTCCGTCAGGGGCGGTGGGGGACGACCCGCGCGCGGCGGACACGGCGTGGCCGGTCGGGCCACCGCTCGTATCGCGCGGCTGGGCTGCTGCTACCGCCCGGTCAGCAGGTGCGACACAGGCTGCTCGCGACGCGGCACAGGTCAACCGCCCGTCGCTTGGTCAGCAGCAGTACATGCACGTGTCCGAGGTTACCCGAACGCCCGGGGCGCGGGAAGGCTTCCCACCATCCGAAACGGCCGTCCACGCGCCGGTTGTCAGAACCACCGGGAGCCCCGGGCCAGCGGCGGGCTCCCACCAGCCCGGTGTTCGACGGGTCCGAAGAGGAGCCGTGCCGGGTGCTCGGGTGGGTCAGGTCGGGCCAGCGGCGGGAGGAGGGGGCGCCAGCAGGGGAGCCAACGCCTCGGCGAGCGCCTCCCCCTTCGGGACACCGGCGAAGCGGAAGGCCTCGGTGCCGTCGGCCCGCAGCACGAGAGTGGTCGGTGTCCGGCTGACCCGGAGCCGTTCTCCGACCTCGGGTGCGCTGCCCAGGTCGAGCTCGGTGTGGCGCAGCCCGGGGGTCGACCGGGCGAGCCGCGCCAGCACGACCCTGGTGTGCCGGCATGGGGCGCAGAAGGTGCTGGAGAGCTGGACGAGGGCCACGGTGGCCGGGCGACCATCCTCCTCGGGCTCGGCGAGCAGCCGGGCGGCCAGCTCACGGACGCGTTCCGGCGGGCCTGTCACCGTTTCCACTCCCTTCCGAGGCACGCGGGGCCGGCCCTGCCACGCCCGGTGGGCCATCCCCAACCCCCCGGCGCCGACCAGGGCCGCCAGCAGCCCGACGAGTCCCGAGTGCAGCGCCGCTCACCCGTTCCGGATCACCACGTCGGTGGCGGAGCCCGCCACCAGCAGCGCCCCGCTCTCCACCCGCACGGCGGTGGGCGTGACGTCGAGCGGGAGGTTGCCAGCCTCCACCGTCGTGCTGAACGAACCCAGCAGGGACTGCTGGAGCTGGGGTGCGAGCTCCACGGGGCCCGTGCCGCCGGGATCGACCGCCAGCCGGCTCGGGGAGATCGCCACCTGGGTGCCGCCGGTGAGCGAGATGGTCCCGATCACCGAGACCTCCACCTGCTCGCCGGCCAGGTCGATGGACCCGGTCAGCTGCACGGCGGCAGTGGTGGCGTCACTGGCCGTGGCGGCCCCGTCGCCGGCCTCGTCGCCCCCCTCGGCAGCCTCCTCGACCTCCTCGGGGGGAGCGGGTTCGATCCGCAGGTCGGGGATGCCGATCACCCGGCCGAGGTCGCTGGCCCGGAGGCGGACCCGGCCCTCGACCTCGTCGATGCGCACCTCCTGGAGGGAGCCGCCGATGACGTCGGACAGCGAGAGCCGCACGTGGCGGAGGGTGGCCTCGACACCCACGTCCCGCAGCTCACCGACCGGGACCCCGTTCGCCGAGACCTGGACGTCCCGGAAGTCGCCCGCCGCCGCCTGGGTGAGGAACGGGAAGCCGTTCACCCGCACCTCGGGGTCGTCCGCGAGGCCGAGGACGTTGCGGAGCCGGTTGGACACCTGGTACTCGGCGGCGGCCGCCGCGCCGAAGTCGGCGACCACGAGGAGCCCGGCCAGGATGACGATCGCGATGACTAACTTCTTCAACCGGACATTCCCGTCTTGATGAGGTGGCGGTGGCGAGTCGGGGGAACCGCGTGGTCGAGCAGCCACTCGGCGACCCGGTCGGCGACGGCGGGGGTCATGCCGCCCTCGCCGTGGCCCATGTCCCGTTCGAGCCACAACTCGCCGTGTTCCCCGGCGGCGTCGTGCAGCGCCACGGCGTGGTCGGTGGGCAGGTAGTGGTCCCGTTCTCCGTGCAGGAGCAGCAGCGGGGTCGGTGCGACCCGGTCCGCGACCTCGACAGGGGAGAGCGGGACCTCCCGCCACGGAGCGCCGAGTCGGACCCCCAGCGACCTGGCCACCAGCCGCCCGGCCGGCTGCTCCAGCAGCCAGTGCACGCGGCGCATGGGAGCGGTCTCCCGGACCCACCAGCGAGCGGGACCGCTCACCGCGCAGACGGCCTGGGGGCGGTGGGCGGGGTCGCTCAGCGCGGTGTGCCGGAGCACCACGGCGGCGCCGAGGGAGAACCCGAGTGTCGCGACGTGCCGGAACCCGCAGTTGCGGGCGAACTCCACCGCGGCGGCGATGTCCAGGACCTCCCGGTCGCCCACGCTCGTGGCGCCGCCGGACCGGCCGTGCCCGCGGAAGTCGAAGGCGAAGACCGCCGCGCGCCTGGCGAGCCGGCGCAGGAGGCGGTCCATCGCCGGGGTGGCGCTGTGGTTGGTGAATCCGTGCGCGACCACGATGGCGGTGTCGGGGCGGCCGGGGGCCGGGCAGCCGGCCGAGGGACCGGGCAGGTGTACGCCACGTAACCGCACGCCGTCGTTCGTCACGGCTGTGACATGCGCGGTCAGCTCTCGTTTCGGGCGGGTCACAGTGCTTATACTCCCTCATGTTCGGAGGGCAACGAGGCCTGGTACGCCGGTCGTGACGTTGCTCGCCGTGGCCGGCACGAAGGGAGGCCACGGCATGGCTGGTTTCGAGATTCTGCTCCTCACCTCCGCCCCGAATCCGCACGCCGTCCTACCGGCGCTGTCCCTGCTGCCGCACTGGGTGCAGGTCGCTCCCCCGGAGCCCACCACGCTCATCGACCGCAGGTCCAGCGATCTCATCCTGGTGGACGCCACCACCGACCTGGCCGAGGCGCGACGGCTCTGCGCCCTGCTCGAAGGGGCTGGATCCGAGACCCCGGTCGTGGCGATCGTCGGTGAGGGGGGCCTGGTCGCCCTCACCGAGGAGTGGGGCGTCGCGGACTTCCTCCTCCCCACCGCCGGGCCGGCCGAGGTCGAGGCGCGGCTCCGCCTGGTCCGAGGTCGAGGCGGACGTCAGCGGGACGGTGACGGCGACGTCGTCGCGTTCGGTGACCTCGTCATCGAGGAGGCCACCTACACGGCCAGGCTGCGTGGCCGGGCGCTCGAACTGACCTACAAGGAGTTCGAGCTGCTCAAGTACCTCGCGCAGCACGCGGGCCGCGTCTTCACCAGGGCCCAGCTGCTCCAGGAGGTCTGGGGTTACGACTTCTTCGGTGGAGCGCGCACCGTCGACGTGCACGTGCGGCGGCTGCGGGCGAAGCTCGGACCCGAGCACGAGCAGCTCATCGGGACCGTCCGCAACGTCGGGTACAAGTTCGTGCGCCTGGGTTCGGCGCGCGCGGCCAGGGGCGCGGAGGTCGACTCCACGCCGGAGTCGGGGGCCCGGCCGGAGCGTGGCGCGGTGCCAGTCGGACGGGGCGCTCGCTAGCCCGCCGGCGACGGTTACCGTGGAGTCGTGCTGACTGTGACCTGGCGCAACGGCCTGTCCGCCGGAACCGTGGCCGAGGTGGATGCCCTGCTCGACGCGGCGACGGCCGCCGACGGGGCGGCACCGGTGTCCGATCAGGTGCTGCGCCGACTGCGCGAGCGGAGCCCCGCCGCCGAGCAGGTGGAGCGGGTCCAGGGCGACCTCGCCGGCTCGGAGCACTTCGTCGCCCGCCTGGCCGGGGGAGAGCTGGCCGGGTACGCGTTCCTCGACACCGAGGGCGACTCCGAGGGGCGCGCCGTCGCCGAACTGGTCGTGCACCCCGAACACCGGGGTGCCGGGGTCGGCTCGGAGCTGGTCCGTGCGCTCCTCGAGCGGATGGGCCTGCCCGTGACCCAGGAGGGCGAACCCGGCGACACGCTGCGCGTGTGGTCCCACAGCGGGCACCCGGCGGCGGCGCGGCTCGCGGCCCGCTTCGGTTTCCGGGAGGCCCGCCAGCTCTGGCGGATGTGGGCGAAGCTGTCGCCGACCTTGCCGGAGCCCCGCTGGCCGGAGGGGGTCGGGGTGCGCTCCTTCGTCCCGGGGCGGGACGAGGAGGAGGTGGTCGAGGTCAACCGCCTCGCCTTCGCCTGGCACCCGGAGCAGGGCTCGTTGAGCGTCGCCGACCTGCGGCGCCAGCAGGAGGAGGCGTGGTTCGACCCGGCGGGGTTCCTGCTCGCCGTCGACGGCGAGGGCAGGGTGCTGGGTTTCCACTGGACGAAGGTGCACCAGGGCGACCAACCGCACGGCGAGGTCTACGTGCTCGGCGTGCACCCGGAGGCCCAGGGCACCGGTCTTGGCACGGCGCTGACCCTGGCGGGGCTGCGCCACCTCGCGGGCCAGGGGCTCGATGACGTGCTGCTCTACGTCGAGGGCGACAACGGGGCAGCCATCCGGGTGTACGAGAAGCTGGGCTTCACCCACCGCGAGACCGATGTTCAGTTCTCCCGGTGAGCTGCTGCGGCGGCAACTACCGAACGTGATGCCCAAGTCGCCTGATAGGCGGGGTAGTTCCTGCCAGGAGGGGCCTCCTGCCGCGCGGAATCGTGACTCGCAGCGACTTGTTCACCTTTCGTTCACCTTCCCCCCAGGAGTAGGCCACCAGCACTGCCTACCGTCCTCATCGGCGGCAAACCGCTGCCCAGAGGGAAATCTCCGGTTCTGGAGGATCACGTGAAGACCAAGCGGCACCTCACCGCGTTGGGCCTGGCCGCCGCTAGCGCTCTGCTGCTCTCGGCCTGCGGTACCGACGACAACAGTGCCAGCCGTGGTGACGACGCGCAGGGGGGCAACGGCGGCACCAGCGGCGAGTGCGCTGGCCAGGAGAACATCCAGGCCGAGGGTGCGTCCTCCCAGGCCAACGCGATGGACGAGTTCAGCGTCGTCTACCAGGAAGAGTGCGCGGGCTTCTCCATCGACTACAACCCCACCGGTTCCGGTGCGGGCATCAAGCAGTTCAACGCGGGTCAGGTCGACTTCGCCGGTTCCGACTCGCCCCTGAAGGACGAGGAGATCACCGCCGCGACGGACCGGTGCGAGGGCGCGGTCCCGCTGCACCTGCCGATGGTCTTCGGCCCGGTCGCGATCGCCTACAACCTCCCGGGTGTGGACGACCTGGTGCTGGACGGCGAGACCATCGCCCAGATCTTCAACGGGACCATCACGTCCTGGAACGACGACGCCATCGCCGCGCTGAACGAGGGCGTGGACCTCCCGGACCAGGAGATCCTCCCGATCTTCCGCAGTGACGAGTCCGGCACCACCGAGAACTTCCAGCAGTACCTGGAGGCCGCGGCCGGTGACGCCTGGACCTCCGGCGGGGGCAAGTCCTTCACCGGCGGCGTCGGTGACGGCCGGGCCAAGTCCGACGGTGTCGCCAGCGGCGTCGCCAGCACCGAGGGCTCCGTCACCTACGTCGAGGTGTCCTTCGCGCACAGCAACGACCTGAGCATCGCCCAGATCGACAACGGTTCCGGCGCGGTCGAGCTGAACGACGAGAGCACCGGGGCCGCGATCACCAACGCCTCGCTCGCCGGTGACGGCGCCGACATGGTCATCGACCTCGACTCGGTGTACGGGACCCAGGCCGAGGGCGCCTACCCGCTGGTCATGGCGACCTACCAGATCGTGTGCTCGGAGTACCCCGAGAGCGAGACGGCGGAGGCCGTGAAGTCCTTCCTGCGGGTCGCGGCCACCACCGGCCAGGAGAACCTCTCCACCCTCGGGTACGTGCCGCTGCCCGACGAGTTCCAGGAGCAGCTGCTGGACTCCGTCGAGACCATTTCGTGACCAGGGCGCCTGCCGTGTTCCCCCGCGCGGGACACTGGGTCAGCAGTAAGTGAGCGGCTTGACGCCCCACCCAGCGTGGGGCGTCACCGGCTTTTCCGGAGGGTCCCATCAGCAACGCAACCGAAACCACCAACACTGGCAGTGGCGCGGAGCCGCCAGCGGCCGGTTCCGCCGGTCGGGGTGGCACGGTCCGGCGTCCCGGCGACCGCGTGTTCCGGGGCCTCGCGCTCGGCTCCGGCGGCTTCGTGGTGGCGCTCATCGCCGCGATCGGGATCTTCCTGCTGCTCCAGGCGCTCCCCTCGCTCCAGGCCAACCAGGTCTCCTTCCTCACCAGCGGTGAGTGGACCACCGGGGACCCGAACGACATGCGGTTCGGCATCCTCTACCTGCTCTGGGTGACGGTCGCCACCGCCGCCTTCGCGCTGGTGCTGGCGATGCCGGTGGCGTTGGGCATCGCGCTGTTCCTCACCCAGTACGCGCCAAGGGCCCTGGCCCGGGTCTTCGCCTACATCATCGACCTGCTCGCCGCGGTGCCCTCGATCATCTTCGGCCTGTGGGGGCTCCAGGTGCTCGGCCCGGCGCTCGTCCCGACCGCCGAGTGGCTGAACACCAACCTCGGTTGGTTCCCGCTGTTCTCCGACGGCAACGTCTCCATCCGTGGCGGCGGCACGATCTTCACGGCCGGCATCGTCCTCGCGGTCATGATCCTGCCGATCATCACCGCCATCACGCGCGAGATCTTCGAGCGGACACCGAAGGACCAGATCGAGGGCGCGCTCGCGCTCGGCGCGACCCGGTGGGAGGTCATCAGGACCACCGTGCTGCCCTTCGGGCGCGCCGGGTACGTCAGCGGTTCGATGCTGGGCCTCGGCCGGGCGCTCGGTGAGACCGTCGCCCTCTACCTGATCCTCTCGGGGGCCTCCGGGAGGGCCCCGGAGCTGTCCCTGTTCGACGGGGACGCCACCATCGCGTCGAAGATCGCCAACGACGCCGCCGAGTTCAACAACGAGATCTCCGCCGGGGCCTACATCGCCGCCGGGTTGGTGCTCTTCGTGCTCACCTTCGTGGTGAACGCGCTGGCTCGCTGGATCACCACCAGCCGGACGGGGAAGTGAGAGAAGTGAGCACCGAACTCGAACTGGAACGCCCCGCCCAGCCCCCGTCGTTCCAGGGCATCAGCACCGGACGCAAGGCGAAGAACCTCGCGGCCACGGTGATGGTGTCGCTGTGCTTCGTCGTGGCGGTCATCCCCCTGGTCTGGGTGCTGTGGACCGTGGCGAGCCGGGGCATGGAGAGCCTGCTCCGAGCCGACTGGTGGAGCCACTCCCTCTCGGGAGTCCGGGCGAACGAGGACCTCGGTGGCGCGTACCACGCCATCTACGGCACCATCGCGCAGGGACTCGTCACCGCCGTGATCGCCGTGCCCATCGGCATCCTGGTCGGCATCTACCTGGTGGAGTACGGGGCCGGAACCCGCTTCGCCCGGGTGACGACCTTCACGGTGGACATCCTCACCGGCGTGCCGTCCATCGTTGCCGCGCTGTTCGTGTACTCGGTCTGGATCAGCATCTTCGGGTTCTCCCGCAGCGCGTTCGCGAACTGCCTCGCGTTGCTGCTGCTGATGATCCCGATGGTCGTGCGCAGCACCGAGGAGATGCTGCGGGTGGTGCCCAACGAGTTGCGGGAGGCCTCCTACGCCCTGGGCATCCCCAAGTGGAAGACGATCGTCAAGGTCGTCATACCGACGGCCCTCTCCGGTATCGTCACCGGCGTCATGCTGGGCGTCGCGCGGATCATGGGTGAGACCGCGCCCGCGCTGATCCTGATGGCCTACTCGGCGCGGATCAACATGGACATCTTCGAGGGCAGCATGGCCAACCTGCCGCTGTTGATGGTCAAGGAGTTCACCAACCCGGAGGCCGCCGGCTTCAACCGGACCTGGGGAGCCGCGCTCACCCTGATCCTGATCATCATGCTCTTCAATCTCGCCGCCACCCTCGTGTCGAGGCTGTCCGCGGTCAAGACCAAGTAGTCGGGACGTAATCACGATGGCCAAGCGCATTGACGTCAAGGACCTGAACATCTACTACGGCAAGTTCCACGCCGTGGAGAACGTGACGCTCTCGGTGCCGCCGCGCAGCGTCACGGCGTTCATCGGCCCCTCGGGGTGCGGGAAGTCGACCGTGCTCCGTTCGCTGAACCGGATGCACGAGGTGATCCCCGGCGCGCGGGTCGACGGCAGCGTCCTGCTCGACGGCGCCGACATCTACGGCGCCGGCGTGGACCCGGTCGAGGTACGCCGCACCATCGGCATGGTCTTCCAGCGGCCCAACCCGTTCCCGACCATGTCCATCCGCGACAACGTCGTGGCCGGGCTGCGGCTCGCGGGGACGAAGAACCGCCAGCAGCTCGACGAGGTCTGCGAGCGGTCGCTGCGCGGCGCGAACCTCTGGGAGGAGGTCAAGGACCGGCTGAACAAGCCCGGTGGTGGGCTGTCCGGCGGACAGCAGCAGCGGCTCTGCATCGCCAGGGCCATCGCCGTCCAACCGGACGTGCTGCTCATGGACGAGCCCTGCTCGGCTCTCGACCCGATCTCCACCCTGGCCATCGAGGACCTGATCACCGAGCTCAAGCAGGACTTCACGATCGTCATCGTCACCCACAACATGCAGCAGGCCGCGCGGGTCAGTGACCAGACCGCCTTCTTCAACCTGCACGGGGTGGGGCAGCCGGGCCGTTTGGTCGAGATCGACGAGACCAGCAGGATCTTCTCCAACCCCAGCCAGCGGGCCACCGAGGACTACATCTCCGGCCGCTTCGGCTGATCCGACCCGGTCGAGGCGGTCCGCCCGCCGCCGGCGGGACGGTGGGCCTCAACCCCCGATCCCGTCGGCGACCCCGGCGATCAGCCTGATCGAGTCCCTGGGGTCGAGGGCCAGTTTCTCCAGCTGGTCGAGGGCCGTCGCGTACCGCCGGGTCTGCGCCGGCTTGTCCAGGAAGGTGCAGGCGGCCGAGTTCTGGAGGAAGACCACGGCGGGGTTGGCGGGGTCCGGCAACTCGACGTAGGTCACGTTGTCACCGAGCAGGGGGTGCTCGCCGGCGCTGAACGGCAGCACGCGGACGGTGACGTTCCGGCGGTAGGACACCAGCACCAGGTGTTCGAGCTGAGCCCGCAGGACCCCGGGGCCGCCGACGAAGCGGCGCAGCGCGCCCTCGTCGATCACCACCCGCAGGTCGAGGGGCTCCGGCGCGGCCAGCCGTTCCTGGCGCCGCTGCTGCACGCGCAACAGCCGCCCGGTCGCGCAGCCCGGGTCGGCGCCCGCCGCCATGCTGCACCGGGCGTACTCCTCGGTCTGGAGCAGGCTGGGCACCACGTCGGAGTGGAAGGACCGGAGCGCCGTCGCCCCGGCCTCCAACCCGATGTAGGTGTCGAAGCCGGGCTGGAGGATCTTCCCGTACTCCTGCCACCAGCCAACCCGCTTCGACTCGCTCGCCAGGGTGCGCAGGCGCTCGAACTCGTCCGCCGCCGCGCCGTAGAACTCGAGCATGAGCCGGACGTCGGAGGTGCGGACGGGGACCTTGCCCAGCTCGATCTGGCTGATCTTGCCCTGGGAGCAGTCGAGGTGGGCGGCGACCTCGCGGTGGGTCTTGCCGGCGGCCTCGCGGAGGCCGCGGAGTTCCGTGCCAAGCCGGCGTCTGTCCAGCGTCGGATTACCGCCCACGAGTCCCCCTCGAAGTCACCCGACAAGATCCCAGCGACCCGAGTCAGCATCGCACACGGTTCACGCGGGCGGCGGAAC
This sequence comes from Actinoalloteichus caeruleus DSM 43889, assembly GCF_000429185.2. Classification (GTDB taxonomy): domain Bacteria; phylum Actinomycetota; class Actinomycetes; order Mycobacteriales; family Pseudonocardiaceae; genus Actinoalloteichus_B; species Actinoalloteichus_B caeruleus. The sequence continues at coordinate 4,391,146 of NZ_AUBJ02000001.1, forward strand.
AAAACGCCGGGGACGGCGGTACCCCGTGCTCGCAGCCGCTGCTACTAACAGCGCGCGGCCGCTGGGCCTCAGTCGTTGGTGGGGTGCGGCGGCTCGCCCGTCACGACGAAGATCACCCGACGGGCGACCGAGACGGCGTGGTCGGCGAACCGCTCGTAGAAGCGGCCCAGCAGGGTGATGTCCACTGCCGCGGGCAGGCCGTGCGGCCAGCTCTGCTGCATCAGCACGGTGAAGAGGTGCCGGTGCAGGTCGTCCATCTCGTCGTCGGCCTCCTCGAGCTGGCGCGCCAGGCTGATGTTCCTGGTCCTGATGACCTGCTCGGCCTGCTTGGCGAGTTCGACGGCGACGCGCCCCATCTCCACGAAGTAGGGGCGGACCTCGTCCGGCAGCACGGGCTGCGGGTGGCGGCGGCGAGCGGCCTTCGCGACGTGCAGTGCGAGGTCACCCATCCGCTCCAGGCTCTCGGCCGCGTGGATCGCGCTGATGACGTTGCGCAGGTCGCCCGCCACCGGAGCCTGGAGGGCGAGCAGCGCGAAGGCGTGCTCCTCGCAGTCCGACCTCGCCTCGTCGATCTTCGCGTCGTCGCCGATCACCTGCTCGGCGAGCGTGAGGTCCGCGTCCAGCAGTGCTTTGGTGGCGAGCTCGATCGCCGTGGCATCCATCTCACACATGCGGGCGAGCGCGTCCGCGAGCTGGTCAAGCTGGTCCTGGTAGGCCTCACGCATGCACCCACCATACGTAATCGGAGTGCCGCACACGGAATGCGCGGGTGAACGAGCGATGAACCTCCTCCGATCGGCCGCGCCCTGATCAGCGGATACCGCAGATCTCCTGGCCGGCGTTCACCGTGTCCAGGTTGCCGGGGAGCTGGGGCTCCTCGCTGCCCGAGGTGCCCTCGGCGCCTCCCGTCGCGGACGGCGAGACCGGCGGCGCCGACTCGACCCCGGTGAAGTTCGGGCCGATGACCAGCTGGATGGCGCCACCCAGCGCCGGGTCCTCCCGCAACTCCGCTCCCGGGACCATCGCGGCCAGCGTCGCCGCCTGGGCGTGGAACTCGGCCGAGTACAGCACCAGGGTGCCCTCGACCTGCTCCGGGGCGTTGGTGCTTGTGACGATCTCGAAGCCCGCCGCCGCGAGCGCGGTGGACGCCGTGGTGGCCGCTCCGGAGATCGAGCTGCCGTTGAGCACCTGGATCTTGATGCCGGTGGGGTCGACCAGGTCGGGACCGCCAGCACCCGCGCCCTCGGCCTGGTTCTCGGCGGCGTCCTCGCCCTCCGCCTCGTCGACGTCCTCGCCGGGCAGCGGGACGTCCTCGATGATCGCGCGGAACAACGCGTCCACGGCCTCCTGGATCATCACCTCGTTGCCCCGCTCGTTGGATTCCCCGACGGTCGGAAGCGTGACGAAGGTGACCCGGCCGGTGTCCAGGCCCTGCATGGACTGCGCGAGGCTGAGCAGGCCGTCGGTGCTCAGGTTGTCGCCGTAGGTGTTCCTCGCGAAGGTGCCGACGAAGTCGGTGAGACGCGAGGGGTCCAGCAGCACGTCGCCCGAGGTGACCTTGCGCAGCAGCGAGGACAGGAACAGCTGCTGCCGGTGCATGCGCCCGTAGTCCGAGGTCACGTCGCCCTGGACCTTCCTGGCCCGCACGAAGTTCAGCGCCGTCGAGCCGGTGATCGTCTGCCAGCCCGCCTCCGGGAGGATCGTGCCCAGCTCCTGGTCGATCATCGGCGCCTCGACGCAGACGTCCACGCCGTCGACCGCGTCCACCATCTCGCGGAAGCCCCCGAAGTCGAGGCCGACGAAGTTCGTCATCTTCAGGGTCGTGATGTTCTGGATGGTCTTCACCATGCACCGGGGCCCGCCGACGGCGTACACCGCGTTGAGCTTCACCTGGGTGGCCGGGCCGACGAGCTCCTCGGTGTAGTCGCGGGTCTCCGGGTTCCACCGGTCGCACTCCGGGCGGTCCACCTCGAGGTCCCGGGGGAAGGACACGATCACCAGCCGCTCCCGGTCGGCGGGGATGTGGGCGAGCATCGTGGTGTCGGCCCGGTCGCCGTCGGCGTCCTCCACAGTGCCCGCGTTGTCCTCCTCGGTGGCGCCGTACCGGCTGTCCGAACCCACGATCAGGAAGTTCTCGTCGCCGTACTGCTTGTCGGGGTCCGCGATCGCGTCGGACTCGGTGTCCAGTGCGGACACATGGGAGAACTGGTTGTCGACCCAGCCCCGCGCGCCCCAGCCGAACCCGGTGGCCAGGAACGTGGTGACCGCCGCCGCGAGCGCGACGCCCTTGCCGACCACCCTGGCGCGGCTGGAATGGGGGGAGCGCAAGCCGCTGAACGCGACCAGCTTGCCGACCACCGCCTTGGCGGCCGCCTTCGGTTTCCGTTCCTCCGAGCCGGTGTCGTCCCGGTCGTCGTCCTTCCCGCTCGTCTCCCCAGGCCGCTCGTCCGCGTCGTCGACCAGACCGTCCTGGTGCACCTCGGTCCGGTCCGGATCGGCGGGGGCCGATCCCTGGGCGTCCGCCTCGGACATCCGAGGTTTCGTCGACGGGTCGAACTTCTCGACGGCGCTGTCCAGGTCCGCGTACTGGTCCTGGGGCTCCAGCTTGCTGATGAGCTTGCCGAGCCGCTTCCTGCGCTTCTTCTCGCGCTCCTGTTCCTCCTCGGCGAGTTCGTCGTGCACGGCGGAGAACCGCGCGAGGGTCGCGTCGATGGACCGGGTGCGGTGGGTGAGGACGGTCTCCTCGGTCTTCGGACCGTCGTCGTACTCGGGCGGCGGGGCCGGCCGGGGTGGCCTGGGCACGTTGGGGTTGGAACGGGGGCCAGGGTCCTGGTGCGGCCCGGCGGGGTCTCCCGGCTGCGGCGAGCCCACTCCGGCGGCCCCGGCTCCCGCTCCGGGGGGGCGCGGCCCGGGACGCGGGCCACCACCCCCCGGGGCCGGCGGGCGGCCGCTGGGCGCGGGGCGCTGACGTCCTGGCGGGCCGGCGCGGTCGCCGTCGTCGGGAACCGTGGGTAGCCGGGGGTTCGAGGAAGCCTGCCCCGCCGCAGCCTGCCCCGCTGGAGCCCGCCCGGTCGGCGGCTGCCCGGTCGGCGGTGCTGGCGGGCCCGGTCGAGTCGCTCGCTGAACCGCCGGCATCTCCTGCGTCAGATCAGGAGTGTCCTGGTCCTCCACCACGGGCGGCGGGGTGTCGGGCGGGGGAGGCGCCGGGCGGCGACCCAGCTTGCTCGGCCTTGACCTGCCCTGCTGGCCCAGTGGCCTGCGCGGCGGTGCGGGTGGACGCGCGGGAGGTTCGGCCGCGTCCAGCGGGGTCTCGGCCTCCCAGACGGTCGTCGGCGCGTCGTCGAGATCGGCGTCGGCCGGGCGGGCCGGGGGAGCGGGGTCCGGCCTCGGTGCCGGTCGCTGCTGCGCGCGCCGGGCGGATCCGAGTCCGCCGGCCGGAGGCCGCGCTCGTCGCCCGGGCGGGGGGCGAGCGGCCCGGCCGGCCGCTCGTCCTGGTGCTCGGGTTCCTGAGAGCTGGGAGCCTGGTGCCGGGAGGAGAGCCGCTGCTCGGTCTCGGTGTCCCTCGCCGCGCGCCGGGCCCGGCGCCCCAGCTTCTCCGGTCGTTCCTCGGGGACGGCCGGCGTTTCCCGTGCCGCGCGCCGGGATCGGCGGGCCGGCTCCTCCGCCCGCTCCTCCTCGTACGCCCGCCCCTCGGCGTACGAGGGGTCCTCCGTGTACGAGGGGTCCTCTGTGTACGAGGGGGCACCGGGGTAGGAGCTGGCGTCGGAGTAGTGCGTCGGCGCCTCGTCATAGGGCTCGGCGTAGGGGTCCGGCTCGCCGTACGGGGATGGCTCAGCGTGGGAGTCCTCGAAGGACGACCCGGGTTGATCCGCTCGTAAGGCGGGTTCCTCGTCCTCGAGCTGGTCCGGCGCTCCGGTGCGGTGTCTGGCGAGCAGGTCGGAGACGGAGGTGCCGCCGGTGTCCTCCATCGAGCGACGGCGGCGGCCGGTGGGTGGCTCGGTGTACCGCGCGCGGCGGCGCCGGGGCCGGTCCTCGGACGAACCGGAGTCCTGGGAGCGCCGAGAGCGGAAACCACCGGGACGAGGATCGTCGGCCACCGGGTCTCCTTCCCTCTGGTGACAGGAACGTGGCGGTCTGACTCGCCATGCGTATAGACGCCGAGCTACCGAGCAGGTTGCCCGAACGGGTGAGCCGTCCGCCAGGCGATGGTACGGCTACGCCGTTCGGCCGCGAAGCATTCCCGGAGAACCGTCACCCTCCGCGCACGGCGCGGATCGGCTGACCGGAAAGGCGAACAACCCCTGACAATCAGTAGTACCCGACCACCCGGGGTTGCACCACGGTACGGCGGCCGCCGGCCGCCCCGGCGAGCCGAGCCCGGCCCTGGTCCCGGTAGGCGACGGCGTTCCGGCCGGACTGCTTCGCCGTGTACAACAGGCTGTCGGCCTGGAGCAACTGCTCCTCGTGGTTCTCCGGAGGTCTCGCGGCGCCCTCCGCCGGCCGGGGCTGGTGGGCGAGCCCGATGCTCACCGTCACCCGGAGACCCGCCGTCAACTGCTGCCACGGGTGCCGCTCGATACGAGCCCGGGCGGTCTCGCAGACGGCCACGGCGGTGGCCTCGTCGATGTCGGGCAGCACCAACACGAACTCCTCGCCTCCGTACCGGGCGCAGAACGCCTCGCCCGGGAGTCCTTCCTGCAACAGGTCGACGACGCGCTGGAGCACCCGGTCACCGACCAGGTGTCCGTAGGTGTCGTTCACCTGCTTGAAGAGGTCCAGATCGACCAGGGCCACCGCGAGCCCCCGACCGGGGGTCCCGGCCCGGCCGAGGTCGGCCAGCATGCCGACGAGGCGCTGGTCGAGGTACCGGCGGTTGTAGCTGGCCGTCAGGTCGTCCCGCAGGCTCTGCTCGTGCACCTCGGCGTGTTCCCGCCGCAGGCGGTCGACCTCCCTGCGGAGCTGTTCCGGTACCCGGATGGGCTCGGAACCCTCGGTGCTCGCCAGGTCGAGCGCGGACCGCAGGTGCTGGTACGCCTCCCGCCACTGCCCCCGCGAGGCGTGGAGCGCCGCGATGGACTCGTGCAGGCGGACGAGACCCGAGGTGTCGATCATGTCGGCGAGGTGGTGCGCCCGCTCTCCGCGTCGCCTGGGGCCGCCGTCCCGAGAGCCGGCGGCAGCGCCCGTGCCCGTCTGCCCTCGCTCACGCCCCGGTCCGGACTCGCTGACATCGGGTTGCAGTACGGTCACCGCACACACCTCCCTACATGTCTGAGGTGTCGACTCTCCGACGGTGTCGCTTGAGGCGCCATCGCAGTGAAGTTTCGATTTCGCTCATCTGGCTGACCGTCGTGGCGACGTCCGTCGGGGTCCTGTTGGGCTGATCGTGGGTGCCCTCATCCTCCCGGTGGAGGTCGTGGCGGCGGCCACCGCGGCGGCCGCCTCCTCGGGGCGCGGTTCGTTCGTCGGGAGCCGCGGCCGACGGACGCTGGGGGTTCGGCGGCGGGTCGGAGTGGAGGTCGCTTCCCGGCCCACCGCCCAGTCTCCTGCCCGCGCCCAGCGCTGTCACTGTGCGATGGATGGATTGCCAGGCGACACTCCGGTGCCGTAATCCGGGTTTACCGGCCGAATCCCACTCGTTCGAGCGAGCCCGGTCATCCTCCCGAGTGGTCGATCTCGGCTCCCGCTGGCACGGTGTCGTCCTCGGCGTCGTTCAGCCAACCGGCGGGCAGGGCCACCTTGCCGGCCGAGCCCTGCCGGCCTCTCGGTCCCTCGGCGTCCGAGGGGAACGGGGCGGACGCGTCCAGCCTGCCCAGCAGGTCGGTGAGCTCGGCGATGCTCGTGATGAGCCCGAAGGACCGGCGCAGGTCGTTGCCCACCGGGAACCCGCGCAGGTACCAGGACATGTGCTTGCGCAGGTCGCGGCAGGCCTTGTCCTCCCCGAGGTGGTCCGCCAGCAGTTCCGCGTGGCGGAGCAGCACCCCCGCCACCTCGCCGAGCCTGGGAGCGGGCGGCACCGGACGACCGGCGAACATCGCCTCCAGATCGCGGAACAGCCAGGGGCGTCCGAGGCAGCCCCGCCCCACCACCACCCCGTCACAACCGGTTTCCCGGACCATGCGCAGCGCGTCGTCGGCGCTGAAGATGTCGCCGTTGCCGAGTACGGGAATGGTGCGCACGGCCTGTTTGAGCTCGGCGATCCGCGTCCAGTCGGCGGTGCCGGAGTACCGCTGCGCGGCGGTCCTGGCGTGGAGGGCCACCGCCGCCGCGCCCTCCTCCTCGGCGATCCGACCAGCGTCGAGGAACGTCGTGTGGTCGGCGTCGATACCGACCCGGAACTTCACGGTCACGGGAATCCCGGCGGGGGCGGCCTCGCGGACGGCGGCCCGGACGATGGAGGCGAACAGCCGACGTTTGAACGGCAGCGCCGCGCCGCCACCCTGCCTGGTCACCTTGGGGACGGGGCAACCGAAGTTCATGTCCACGTGGTCCGCGAGGTCCTCGTCGACGATCATGCGGACCGCGCGCCCCATCGTCACCGGGTCGACGCCGTAGAGCTGCATCGAGCGGGGGCGCTCGTCCTCGTCGAACCGGATCATGTGCAGCGTCCCCGGGTGGCGCTCGACCAGGGCGCGCGAGGTGATCATCTCGCACACGTAGAGACCCGCGCCGTAGCCGCGGCACAGCTGCCGGAAGGCGATGTTGGTGATGCCGGCCATCGGCGCGAGCACCACGGGCGGGTCGACCGCGTGCGGGCCGATCCGCAGCGCTGGCTTGGTCAGGGCCTCGGTAGTCACGTCCCCATTGTGGCCGTGACGGGGGACACCCCACGGGTGGAGGGCTGGTCGGTGGGCGGGCCGACGGGCCGCCTCCGGCCGACCGCGTTCGTCGAGCCCAGGCCGACCGCGTTCCTCGACGCCGAGCGGGGCGGCGCCCGGCGGCACGAGGGCCCGAGGATCCGCGCCCTGTCGTGGACCGACCAGGGCGGCGGACGGGACACCGCGGGCGCGGACCGGGCAGTGACCGTTGTCGCTTTGCGCCCCGCATCACTCCCGATCGGCCGGAACGGCCGCCGTCCCGCGTGGTCCAGCCTCCGTCGTACCTGGTCAGCGGCGGTGGGCGTCGACCAGTGCCCCGCCGGCGGAGGAGTGGGCGCGCGCCGGAGCCCGAAATGTCCCCTGGCCTCGGTGATTACCGTGTTCGAGTGACGACGGCAGGGGAGACAGCGGGCGGAGCCCGCACCTCGGGAACCGGAGACCGGACCTGGTTGGTCGCCTGCGCCGCCGCGCTGTGGGGCACGGACGGGCTCCTGCGCAAACCGCTGGCCGAGACCCTGCCCGCCTCCTCGGTGGTGTTCTGGGAACACCTGATCATCGTGCTGGTGATGCTGCCGTTCCTGCCGAGCGCCGTGCGGGCCTTCCGCCGCTCCGGGGTCCGGGAGCGGGTGGCGATGGTGACCATCGGCGTCGGCTCCTCGGCGCTGGCCACGGCGTTGTTCACCGCGGCCTTCGCGGTGGGCGATGGGATCACGCCACTGGTGCTCCAGAAGCTGCAACCCCTGTTCGCCGTCCTGGCCGCCTACCTCCTGCTCGGGGAACGGGTGCGGGCCCGCTACTGGGCCTTCGCGCTCCCCGCGTTGGCCGGAGCCTGGCTGCTCAGCTTCCCCGACCCGCTGTCCGTCCAGATCAGCGCCCTCCAGCCAGCCCTGCTGGCGATCGGGGCGGCGGTGCTGTGGGCCGCTGGCACCGTGCTCGGGCGGGTGGTGAGCCGTTCGATCCCAGCCCGTGACGTCACGGTCCTCCGCTTCGGGCTCGGGCTGCCCGCCGCACTGGCGGTGCTCACCGTTCAGGGCGATCCCCTCGCGGTGGGCTGGGAGAACGCGGTCGGTCTCATCCTGCTCGCGCTGATTCCCGGGCTGATCTCGCTCAGCGTGTACTACCTGGGGCTGCGGGGGACACCGGCCGCCAGGGCGACCCTCGCCGAACTCGCCTTCCCCGCCACCGCGGCGTTCATCGGCGTCACGGTGCTCGGCGAGCACCTCGTCGCCACCCAGTGGATCGGGTTCGTCGTCGTGATCACCGCGATCACCGCGCTGGGGTGGCACGAACGCGTGGGGCGCAGGGCGGTGCTGGCCGGCACGCCACCGGCCTGACCCGCTCCGGGCGCCGGGGCGAGCGGAGGGCCGAGGAACGGGAGGAGTGCGGTGCAGGGCGTCATCGCCGGGTTCAGCGTCATCGCGGTGGTCATCGGGATCGGCTACCTCCTCGGTCGCACCGGGACCCTGGGGCCGTCCGGTCGGGACGTGCTGTCCACACTGGCCTTCTTCGTCGCGACTCCCGCGTTGCTCTTCGAGACGCTCGCCACCGCCGACGTGGGAACGGTCTTCTCCCCCACGCTCGTGGTCACCGTCGCCAGCACCGTGGTCGCCGCGCTCGTCTTCGTCCTCGTCAGTTGGCTGGTACTGCGGCGTTCCGTCGCGGAGACCACGATCGGCGCGCTCACCGCGAGCTACGTCAACGCCGGGAACCTCGGTATCCCCATCTCGGTCTACGTGCTCGGGGACGCCGCCTACGCCGCACCGATCATGATCTTCCAGCTCGTCGTCATGACGCCCCTGTCGTTCGCCGTGCTCGACACGGCGACCGCCGGGCGGCGGCGTTCCCTGTGGCGCGTCTTCGCCCAGCCGCTGCGCAACCCGGTGACCATCGCGTCATTCCTCGGGCTGGGGGTGGCGCTGGCGGGCCTCCCGCTGCCCGAGCTGGTGCTCCAGCCGTTCCAGCTGGTCGGCGCGATGGCGGTTCCGGCGATGCTGTTGGCGTTCGGGATCTCGCTGCACGGCGGAGGCCGCCCCGGCAGCGGCCGGTACAAGCGGGACCTGTGGACCGCCGTGGCGCTGAAGAACCTGCTGCAACCGGTCGTGGCCTTCCTCCTCGCCCGCTACGCGCTCGGCCTGGAGGGGACCATGCTGCTCGCCGCGACCATCACCGCGGCCCTGCCCACCGCGCAGAACATCTTCGTGTACGCCATCCGCTACGACCGGGCCGTCGACCTGGCCCGGGACGCCATCCTCATCACCACGGTGGTCTCGGTGCCGGTGATCGTCACCATCACGGCCCTCCTGGCCCCCGGCTGACCCCGGAGGAGCGCCTCGGCGAGATGGGAGCCGGGGCCGAGCCCCGGCCACCGCGCTCCAGGAACCCCGGGCGCGTCGCGGTGGTCTAGAATGCCAGCGCGGGGCGTTAGCTCAATTGGTAGAGCTGCGGACTTTTAATCCGTAGGTTCTGGGTTCGAGCCCCAGGCGCCCCACCTCGCGCACGAGGCTCGAACCCTTGCCGATGGGATCGTTGGCCGGGGTTCGAGCTCGTTCTCCCGCATCGGGCGGGGCCGCTCCCGTGTCGTCGCCATCGTGGTGCCCTGCCGAGCCCCGAGCACCGGCCGGTCAGGCCCGGTGGCCACCACGCCGGGAACACGAGCAACGACACAAGGGACGACGTGCCCATCCGGCACGGCGGTGCACCCGACGAGTCCCTACCGGAGCACCAGCCTCGGCGATCGGATCGCCACGCCAGGCCGAGCAACGGGTGGCCGACCTCAATGGCCAGCTGAACTCGCCCGGTTCGGCTGAGCTCGGTGAGCCGGGCGCGGCACCGGGCTCCTGAGCTCCGCCAGCCCGTGGACGCGGCTGAGGTGATCCGGCCGCACCCCTTGACCTCAACATATGTTGAGAGACGAGGCTGCTGGTATGAGCACGCCACCAGTCCTCCCGCCCGACCCGTCGCCTCCCGTTGCCGCATGGCTCACCACGCAGCCTGTCGGCGCGCGCCCGGAGCTGATCGCCGAGGCCGCCCGCGAGGCGGTGATCGTGGGCCTGGGTGTGAGCACCCGCGAGGCCCACGAGGTGTTCGCCTTCGTCACCGACACCACCTGGCTCCTGGTCGAGCGCGGGTTCACGACCATCGCCGTGCTCGACAACCAGCGCGTCGCCGACCTGTACGACCGGTACGTGTCCGGTGAGGACATCGACCTCGACCGCGCGCTCGCCCAGGCGTGGGGACCGTGGCAGGTCGTTGAGATGCGAGACGCGCTGGTCCGGTTGCGTGAGCTCAACCGGACCCGGGCCGGTGCTCGGGTGCGGATCGTCGGCGTGGCCAGCTCGCGCGTCCTGTCCTCGGACTATGACCGCGTCGTCGACCTGCTGGCCGGGATCGACGCCGGCACGGCCGTGAGGGTCGAAGCGCTCCTCGACGTCATCCGCGTCGCGCACGGCAGCGGCGAGCACGTCCTGCGCGCACGCGGCACCCACCCCGGCACGCCCTTCGTGGAGATGGCCCGCACAGCCCGAGCCCACACGGCCAGGCTGGCGCCCAGCGGCGAGAGGGATGCCGCGCTGGAGCTCCTCGACGCGGTGGTGGACTTCCACGCGAACGCGATCGGTGTCGGCCACGACATGGCTCGCGAGGAACACCTGGCCGCCGACCGGCTCCTGGACCACCACCGCCGCACCGGAGAGCGGATCGTGCTGTGGGAGGGCAGCGCCCACATCGCCGCGCACCCCGGCCCGATGCTCGGTTCACACCTGCGCACCGCGTTGGACGATCGGTATCTCGCCGTGCACATCACCTTCGGCCAGGGCCACATCACCAGAGCGACGATCCCCGCTCCGCGCGCGGACTCCATCGACGCACGACTCGCCGGCGCGCACGGTGAGCGCACCATCGACCTGCGCACACCACCCCCGGCGACGGTCGCGGGAGACCTCGGCCGCTCCTGGCCGACCAGGCTCATCTCCGGGCTGTACGACCCCGCCGACGATGACGAGCACTACTTCGACCTGCCCTCCCTCACCGGGAGCTTCGACGCGCTCGTGTACATCCCGACGATCACGCCCATCCGTCCACTCGCCGACGAATGACGTCCCGGCCGCTCCTACGAAACCCGGGCAAGGGGTGGGCATGCCAGCCAGCGGGTGACCTCGACCCAGGTCTGGGCGGCGGTGTACCGCGGCGGCTGCCCCGTACAGCGGCCGGAGCAGGGGCAGCGGCGGCTGAGATGGTCAGGACGGCACCGTCGTCGGACCGCTCACTCCCGCTGCCCCGGGTCAACGGCTTCCTCCAGCAACAGCACCGTGTTCGGTGAATCCGCCAGCTCGCGGCCCTGCTCGTCCAGCGCACTCATCTCGACCAACGCCCGGCCGGCCAGTTCGACGAACTTCCGAAGTGCTTCGCCCTCGTAGACCAACTCGAATGTCTGTGAGTGGCCGCTGACCGTGAACTCCACCGCGTCACTGCCGTTGATCCGGTATGTCATCTGACAGTCATCACGGATGCCAACCCACGAGCTGACGATCAGATCGCTGTACATGACGTCCCCCTCCTGGTGCTGTTCCAGAACGCGTGGTGGAGTGCCAGGAGGTTCGGGCGACGGCGAGCGCCCGCGACCGGGTGAGCGCCAGCTCCACGCACTCCCCAGGAAGTGGCTGGATGCCGATGTGCTCGGTCTCGGCCGCGACCGACCTCGCTACTCGGTTTCGCTTCGTGTCGTCGGTGCGAATGGTTTCTCGCAGCTGGCTGTTCCGCACCCCAGCCCTCCTCCCCCGGCTCGATTCCCCGCCCCGTAGCCCTGGGCTAAAGTCGCCACCGCAGAACCTGCGGATTTTCCTGGGCGGTGTTAGATGTAGCTTACGACGAAAGTTCCGTCGTACATGCGCATAAACGGGTGAATCTGCTCGTGACTGTCGGTGGTCGCGGGGCCGTGCGTTGCCCCTGCGCCCCGGACGTGGAGGGTGTACCGATGTTCGTAGACGACCCGGTCGTCGCCCAGATCCAGCTCGGCATCCTGCTGCGCGAGCTGCGAGAGCGCGCCGGCCTCACCGCCGACGAAGCGCGCCGATCCGTCGACCTGTCGTCAGCGAGCATGAGCCGCATCGAGAACGGCAAGCAGGAGGCCAGGCCGGAGGTCGTCGCGGCACTGCTGGAGCTGTATGAGGCCGGAGACGCGGATTCGGCGGAAGCACTGCGGCTCGCGGCGGTGCCCAAACCGCGTGCCCGGCGTCGACGCAGTGCCTCGTACCGGGACGCCGCACCCAACTGGTTCACCCGCTTCCTCGTCCTGGAGGGTGAGGCCAGCGACATCTGCGTCTACGAGAACGAGGCGATCACCGGGCTGCTCCAGACCGCCGACTACGCGCGGGCGATCCTCCAGGCAGGCGCACCGCTGGCCAGCAGGCAGGAGGTCGACAAACGGGTCGACCTGCGGATCGGGCGGCAACGCATCCTCACCCGCGACGAGCCACCACCAGCCAAGGTCGAGGCGATCCTGCACGAGGCGGCACTGCACAGGGTCATCGGCGACGACGCGGTCATGGCAGCCCAGCTGGCGCACCTGCTCGACATCGGCGAGCGCGCGAACGTCGACATCCGCGTACTGCCCTTTCGGCCCGAACCCACGTCCAACCACGACGAGTCGTTCGTCGCCGGAGCGCGGTTCACCTTGTTGAAGCTGCCCGAACGAGGCACGATGCTCTACCTCGACGACTTCGCCGGAGCGACCTACCCCGAGGACATCACCGTCATCCAGGAGTATGCCGCCGCGTACCAGCGGTTGCGCAACGTCGCACGGGATCCGGGGTCGTCCCGCGAGCTGATCGCTAAACTGGTTGAACGATACCGATGACCAGACAAGGAGAGGAGGTGGCTGCGATGGTTCCAGTGGACCCCGGCCAGCTCCGATGGCGTACCAGCAGCTACACCGCGAGCAACGGCTCCTGCGTCGAAATCGCGCCTGTGGGCGGCGGCGCCGCGATCCGCGACACGAAGGACCGGGACGGCGGCATCCTGATCGTGAGCGAACGCTCCTGGAACACCTTCCTCGCGGCGGTCAAGGCGGGCAGAGCGGGTAGCGCCTAGTCCAGCTCCTCGAGGTTGCCGGGGCGGGCGTCCCACCCCTTCCCTGTCCGAACCCCTCGGGTCCACCGGACCGGCCCCGGCGCACCGTCGGGGCGGCTCGATGTCCCATCGGTGAAGCGAATCCCACCTCGCCGATGCTCCGGTCGACATCGCGTCGATCCGGGTGGTCGGCGGGTCGGCGCCGACCCGGGTTCCGTCACAGGATCAGCAGGGCACCGGGCCGAACCGGGTCCAGGCGACGACCCCGGCCACGGGGTCGAACTCCCACCTCCCGCCGTGCACGACGATGGCCCCGATCACCAGCGGCACCACCCCTGCGGGCGGCGATCGGCGGCGGCACCGGTCAGGAGGTTGAGCGGGCCCGGCACGTTCGTGCCCGCCGCGTCCACCGCGTCCGGTTCGGCCGCCCAGCCCCGTTCCCTCCCCCGCCCGTCCCGGGTCGTCTCTCCGCCGGTGGGCGATCGCGGCCAGCGGGTCACGGCCGGGCCGTCCTTGGGGAGGTGGGATCGCCGCCCAGGACGGGCGACCACCTCCGTCGCGACCGACGCGCACGAACCGTCGCCGGTGTGGCTCCGCGCTGTCCCCCGAGCGAGCTACACGCGAGTGTCCACCGAGTGGTGACGACATGGCGCCCGTGGCTCCGTAGCTTCTTGACCCAGCGATGGCGCGGGGCGGTGGACCCCGCACCGGGCCAGTGGTCCGACCGGCCCCCGACTTCCCGTTCCGTGCCAGCGACACCGGTTCCGGCACGCCCGCGTCATCGCGTGCCGGTCCGCCCACAGCTTCCGCACCTGGAGTTCCTCATGACCCGTAAGGCATCCGTCGCGGCCGCGTTGGTGGCCGCCGTCGCCGGAACCGCGTTGGCGGGCTGCGGCGCGGCCCCGCAGCCCTCCCCGGCCCCCTCCGCGAACGCCACCTCGACCGCCGGCGAGCCACGGGACGCGTTCACCGGCGTCTCGTCGATCGACGTCGACGGCCGTTCCGTGCGGGTGTCCTGTTCGGGCGACCCGGTGGAGGGCAGGCCGGTCGTCGTCCTCCTGCACGGGGGAGGCGACGGGCTCGCGGAGCTGGCGGACCTCCAGGAGACCCTGGGTGAGCGGGACCGGGTCTGCTCCTACGACCGCCTCGGCGCCGGTGACAGCGACGAGCCAGCCGGCCCGCAGACCCTCGACAGCACCGGGGAGGTCCTGACCGAGGTGATCGACCAGGTCGCCGGCGACGCCCCGGTCGTCCTGGCCGGGCATTCCCTCGGCGGGCTGATCGCCGCCCGGTACGCCCCCGACCACCAGGACCGGGTCCGCGGCCTCGTCCTCATCGACGCCACCTCCCCGACGCAGGGCGCGGACCTCCGGGCGAGCATCCCGGAATCAGCCACCGGGCCGGCGGCCGAGCTGCGGGACCAGACCCTGGCCGTCTTCGAGGGGGAGTGGCCCGAGCGGCTGGCGGTCGCCGACGGCGAGGTCGCCACCGCCGGGGACATCCCGGTGGAGGTCCTCCAGCACGGCGGGGACTACCTCACGGCCATTCCCGAGTACGGGCCGGACCTGGAGCGGGCGTGGTCCGAGGGGCAGCGGAAGTGGCTGGCCGTGTCGAGCCAGAGCACCCTGAGCACCGCGAGCGACAGTGGGCACCACATCTACCTCGACGAACCCGAGGTCGTGGTCGAGGCGATCCAGCGGGTCGTCTCCGAAGCGGCGGACCCCTCGTAGGCGCCGAACCGCCGCTTCCCGGCGCGGGCTGGTGCTGGTCGCCGCCCGCGCCACGCGCCTGGCGGCCGAGCGATCAGGTGACCAGGCCGTTGCGGTAGGCGAAGACGACGGCCTGGACGCGGTCGCGCAGTCCCAGTTTTCCGAGCATGCGGGACACGAAGGTCTTGACGGTCTCCTGGCTGAGCACCAGTGCCGTGGCGATCTCCCTGTTGGAAAGGCCGTCCGCGACGAGCCGGAGCACCTCGAGTTCACGCGGGGTCAGCGGCAGGTCGTTCGGGGCGCTGGCCGCCGGCCGGATCCGCGTCGCGTACCTGCCCACGAGCTGCCGCGTCACCTCCGGCGCCAACAGCGCCGCGCCCGACGCCACGGTCCGGATGCCGTCCAGGAGCTGGCTCGGCGGAGCGTCCTTGAGCAGGAACCCGCTCGCCCCGGCGCGCAGCGCCTGGTAGACGTACTCGTCCAGGTTGAACGTGGTCACCACGAGCACCTTGACCGGTTGGGCGACGTCGGCACCGGCCAGGAGGCGGGTCGCCTCGATGCCGTCGAGCACCGGCATCCGCACGTCCATCACGACCACGTCCGGCTCCAGCCGGCCGGCCAGCGTGACGGCGGTCTTCCCGTCCCCGCACTCGCCCACCACGTCGAGGTCGGGTTGCGCGTCGATGATCGTCACCAGCCCGGTGCGGACCAGCACCTGGTCGTCGCAGACCAGGACGCGGATCGGAGCGGTCATGACGGGACCCCGGTCGGGAGGCGGGCCCGCACGAGGAACCCGCCGTCGGCGTCCCGGCCGGCGGTGAACTCGCCGTCGAGGGCGTCGACCCGGTCGCGCAGCCCGGCGAGGCCCCGGCCGTTCCCGCCTGGTGAGCCGGCCGAGGTGCCGGAACCGTCGGTGCTGACCTCCACGGTGATCTCCTCCTCGCCGTGCCGCACCCGCACCCGGGTGCCGCTGCCGTGCGCGTACTTGAGGGCGTTGGTCAGTGCCTCCCGCACCACGCGGTAGGCGACCGGACCGGCACGCCCGGCCACCGTCGAGGGGGTGCCCTCCTCCGTGAACTCCACGGGTTGCCCGGCCTGGCGTGTCCGCTCGACGAGCGCGCGGAGCTCGTCGGAGGACGACGACTGGACCTCGTGGTCCGGACTGAGCACGTCGAGCAGGTGTCGCAGGTCGGAGATGGCACGCCGGCCGGTGGCGGTGACCGAGGTCAGGCTCTGGTCCAGGCGTTCGGGCGCCGAGGTGAGGTAACGGGCGGCCTCGGCCTGCACGACCATCGCCGTCACGTGGTGGGTGACCACGTCGTGGAGCTCCCGCGCGATCCGGGCGCGTTCGGCGGCACGGGTGTCCTCGGCGACCCGGCGGCGACGTTCGGCCTCCAGCAGGCGGGTGGAGCGCAACCACGTCCCGACGGCCCAGAAGAGGACCAGCGCCAGGTAGAAGGTCAGGACCTCCGCGAGCGGCTCACCGGCGCCGAGCAGGGGGAACGCGGCGGCGAACGGCACGTACGCCGCGGAGAACCCGAGTGCGGTGGCCCGCCGCCGCCGGTCGAGCCGTGACCCCGCGTTCAGCAGGGCGAGCGGCAGGGCGGTGCCCGCGAACGAGTGGTAGCCCAGGAGCTGGTCGGCGGCGAAGCCCACGGACACCAGCGCGAGGCAGGGCACCGGCCACCGCCGGCACGCCACCAGCGGGAGGCACTGGAGGGCGATCGCCACGACGGCCAGGACGTCGAACGGGCGGTCCGGCATCCCGCCGAACCTCGTTCCGTGACCGTGCGACGCCGGTACCAGCGACCCGACGAGGAGCACCAGTCCCAGCAGGGAGTACCAGGCCGTGCCGCCGAACCGTTGCCACGACTCCGGGATCCACCTCGGAGTGATCACCGGGGAAGCCTAGTGGCGGCCCCTCGGACGAGTGACAAGCTCCCGGAGCTGGCCGTCGCTGAGCGGGGGAGGTGGTGCCGGGGTGAGCGCCCCCCAGCGGGCCGTGGCGGCGGGATCGGTGGCCGTCGCCGAGGATCGCGGTACCCGCTCGCCGGCGTGGGGGCGTGCCGTCGCGCCGTTCGGTGCCTGGTGGGGAGCTTGGGTGTTCCCGAGGGGTCGCCAGGCGCGATGTCCTGAACCGGGCGAGCAGTGCCCGAACGCGTGGCTGGAACCCGAGGCACCGAACGAGGCGGGAACGACCAACACCTCCCGTCCCACCTCGTCGGTGCTGTGGCCTGGCATCGATCGGGATCCGGGGCCGGAGCGAGGGCGTGCCAGCCGGACCCGATCGCCTGGTGCGGCCGTCGCCGGTCGCCGTCCTCGCGTGGCCTGCCGCCTGTCGGCGCGGTGGTAGCGTCGGCCCGCCGCCTGCCCGACAGGCCGGCTGTCGAGCGTCGCGAGCTCGTCCCGGTGTCGACTCGAAGGCTGTAACGGCGGGTCGCTGGCCGTCGATCTCCGGGGCGACACGGTGGCCCTCGGCGGGAGAGCGTCGGTGGACATACCAGCTGACGTCGGACGGGCGTCGTGGTGAGGGGGAGGGACATGACGAGCCAGGAAGGCACGCGGGGCGACCAGACCGGTGCGGTCGCCACCGGCGGCAGGGGGCCTCGCGGCTTCTGGTACTACCCGGTGGTCCTCGTTTCGCTGGGCCTGTTCGCCTGGGTGCCGTTCGCCCACGCGGCGTCCAGGCTGCGCACCCCCAAGGCGCGGAGGTACGCCTGGCTGTTCGGCGCCATCGACGCGGTCCTCTACGTCCTGGTGTTGGCCACGCCCGAGACGGGGCCCGAGGGCGAACCCTCGGTGGGTGCGTTCGGCGGGCTGTTGGCGTTGACCGCCATGATCCTGGGTTGTGTCCTGATCTCGCCGTTGCGCCGCCAGGTGTACGAGGGGGCTCCCCAGGAGGGCGCGCCCGCGTCCGCGTCCGATCCCGCCGTCGCCGCGGCCCTCGCCGCGCGGGCGAAGCGCGACGAGGCCCGCACCCTCGTCGCGGATGACCCGCTGCTCGCCAGGGAACTCAAGATCGGCCGTCCCGACCTGGCGGGCACCTACGACGACGGCGGCCTGGTCGACCTCGGTGCCGCCCCGGCCGAGGCGATCGCCCAGACCTGCGGCCTCACCCCGGAGCAGGCCGCGACCATCGTGCGGACCAGGGGACAGCAGGGGACGTCCTTCTTCACGGTCGAGGAGTTGCTGATCGCCGCGGAGCTCCCGGTGGAGGTCTGGGACCGCGTGCGGGACCGGGCGATCCTGCTCGTCTGACCCGGCCGCCGGGAACCGGCACGGTTCGCCTGCCCCCTGTCGACCCGACAGCCAACGGTGTGGTGGCAGGGCACCCCGGTGCGGGGTGCCCTGACCGCTGTCAGCCGCCGAAGGCGGCGGCGTTCTCCCGGACCCACCGCTCGAAGGCCCGAGGCGGGTGACCGGTGACCTCCTCGACGGTGGGTTGTGGCACGGCCCCCTGCCGGGGCGGATTGGTCCGCATCTCGAGGAAGAACTCGATGTGTTCCTGGGTGAAGCCGGCCGCCCGCCAGCCGGCCACCGCCTCCTCACGGGTCTGTTCGACGTACCGGATCTCCCGCCCCAGCACGTCCGAGATCGTCCGGACCTTGTCGTGCACGGTGAGGGCCTCCGGCCCGGTCACCCAGTACTCGCGTCCACCGTGGCCCCCCTGGACGAGGGCGGTGGCGGCGACGGCCGCGATGTCGGCCTCGTGCACGATCGCGCTCCGGACGTCGGGGAACGGTTCGGTGACGTACCCGCGTTCCCGGAGGGTCTCCGCCCACTCCAGCAGGTTCGACATGAACTCGCCCGGGATCAGCGCCGTCCACTCCAGGTCGCTGTCGGCGGCACACTCGCTCGGCCGGACGAGCGCGGTGGCGTGTCCCCTCGCTACCGGCCAGCCGACCAGCGGGGAACGGCGGAGCGGCGGGACCACCCCGCCCGGGTCGGTTTGGGGGCCACGACCGCGGGTAGGTCTTGCGGGCCGGTGGTACGTGGCGGAGCGGGGACGCGGTCCTCGGCCAGGGCCGGATGGCCCCGGCCCGGCTGGCCGTGCCCTGGCGGGGGAGGGAGGCGGCCGATGGGCGCGTTGGTCGCGACGCGACGACTCGCGGTGGTACCCGGCTGGTGGCGTCGCGCCCGTGTTCCCGCTGGCGGGTCGCTCCGCCGGCTCCGAGGCGGGATGGGCACGGTTGCCGGGATGGTCCTCCAGCTCCGGGGGAACGGTCGGACGACGCTGCGGGTGCGCGGTTGGCGCGGCGGCCGTGTGGTCGCCAGGCCCGTCCTCGTCACCCGGTACGAGGGCGGCCGATACCTCGTGTCGACGATTTCCGGTTCGGAGTGGCTCGCCGACGTGCGTGCCGCCCGAGGCCGGGCCGTGCTCGGCCGGGGGCGGAGGCCGGTGCGCCTGGTGGAGGTCGATCCGGCCGACAGGGCACCCGTGCTGCGTCGGCGCCTGGAGTGGCGTGGGAGCCGCTGGCCGGGACGCCCCCTGCCCACCGGGCTGTCCGAACCGGATTTCGCGCGGGCGGCCCGGCACGTGCCCGTGTTCCGCGTCCTACCAGTCGGAGGTCGGCGGTCGCGTTCCCGCCGTGGTTGACCGCCCGCCGGAGCCGCGCCGTGCGCCTGCCGGCCCCGCGCCGCCCCCGGCGGAAGCGGGCGGATCCCGTTCCCGCGCCGCGCGGTGCACCCGGTGGGGCCGCCGGGTGCTCTGAGGGCCGGGGCGTGGGGCAGGGCGTCCCCGACATCTGAGGTGCGACGTCCGGGCAGGTGCCGGTGGATCCCCCACCCGGACTCCCGGCGGCATGCGGTCGGCCCCGACCACCCCCAACGCGGTCGGCGGCCGGGGTCGAAGTGAGTGGTCCCTCGTCCCGGGCGGTGCGTGGCGGCGTGCGAGGAACGGTCACCGGTGGACGGGGGAGAGCCGAGCACCGAACGAGATCGGGTCGACCTGGAAGTGATTCACTGTCCCCACGTAATCATCAACACTCGATGGATACCTCGCTTTACCCGATCGAGTCCCGTATCAATAATGGGTCATGGTCGCTGCGGTGAGATCGACGGGTGACGGGCTATCGGTAGGGCTTCTGGTATGACTGGCCATCGCGTGGAGACGCGAGGCGCCGGGGTGCCGCGACCACGCACGGCCGAGGATTCGGCGAGGCTGGAACGAGACGTTCTCCGGACCTACGCCTACGCCATCCGAGTGCGGGAGGACTTCGACCCGCAGGTGCGCGGCCCGTCGAGGCGCGGTTCCTCCCGCTCGGCCGGTGGTCCGCAGCGACTCGCCCTCTACATGAGACTCCTGGTCCGCAGCGTCGACAGCGATCCGTCACGGCTGGCCGCGACACGGCAGGTCTGCCGTCGTCGCTCGGAGGGCCACACCGCGACGGAACTCGACGACGACCGCCGGCAGGTGTACCGGGTCGCGGCCGACCTGGTGGGACAGGCACTCGACACCATCGAGCCCCGTGGGCCGGTGGACGGCCGACAGCGCGGACCAGCCGGGGCGGGGACGCCCTTCGGCACCACGGAGCCCTACGTCCAGGGCTCCTGGCACCGGCACGGCGCGGTGCGCCGTGGGTTGCGCCGGCTCAACCCCGTGTACTGGCTGCGGAGACTCCGCGCCGAGCAGCTCAGGCTGGTGCACCGCCGGCCGGCCCGCCCGGCCGGGATCCAACGCATCGAGGTGCGGCAGGGGCGGACCGCCGTCGGCTGGATGCTCTTCCAGGTGTGCGCGGAGTGCCGGCTCGGGTACGTCGGCAACGTGGTCGTCGACGACGCGTTCCGTGGGCGCGGGCTGGGGAGGCGGATGGTGCTGGCGGCCCGCGAGCTGGCGCCCGGGTGCAGCTGGTTGACCACCAGCCAGTACGACACGGCGGAAACGTTCTGGCGCGAGATGGCGCGCCGGACCGGTGACGCCTACCGCGAGGTGAGCGGGGTGTCCGCCTGCCCGCACACCGGGCACGAGGTGATGCGGTACGCCGCAGGGGCGGACGTGCGGCGCAGCGTTCCGCTCACCCGGGTCGAGCTGCCCGCCGACCTGGCGGCACGCGGCCCGCGCGGGCCGGTGGGCGGGGCGCCCCGCCCCGGCCGTCCCCGCTCCTGATCCCCGGGAAGGTGGTCGGGGGGCCTGGTGGTGCCCGCTCCTGATCTCGGGGGAGGGGCGGCGGGTTTGGTCCTCCGGCCGGTGGGGCACCAAGGCGGTACCGTCGATCCACGGTCGGCGATCATCCGCGGGGGTTGTCTGTGACCGAGTGGTTGCTGTTGGGCGTCGTGGTCCTGCTGGTGTTCCTGAACGCGTTGTTCGTCGCCGCCGAGTTCAGCCTCGTCACGGTCGACCGCGCCACCGTCGAGGAGCGGGCCCAGCGCGGGGACGCCCGTTCCGCCGGGGTCCTCTCCGCGCTGCGGACGCTCTCGACCCAGCTGTCCGGCGCGCAGCTGGGCATCACCGTGACCAGTCTCGTCGCCGGGTACGTCGCGGAGCCCTCCCTCGGCGCGTTGCTGGTCGGCCCGCTCGACGCCGTCGGTCTGGGGGCCGCCGCCTCCGGCGTGGCGTTCACCCTGGCGTTCGTCCTGGTCACCGCCTTCCAGATGGTGCTGGGTGAGTTGCTGCCCAAGAACTGGGCGATCGCGAGGCCCCTCGTGGTCGCGCGGGCGGTCGCCGGTGCCCAACGTGGTTTCACCGCGCTCGCCCGCCCCCTGCTGCGGGTGCTGAACGGCAGCGCCAACGCACTGCTGCGGGCGGTCGGTGTCGAGCCCCGGGAGGAGCTGGCCTCGGCGAGGTCCGCGCAGGAACTCGCGTCACTGGTGCAGCGGTCCGGTGAGGAGGGCACGCTCGACTCGGGGACGGCGCGCCTGGTCACCCGGTCCCTCGAGTTCGGCGAACGCACCGCGGGGGACGTGATGACCCCGCGCGGGCGGGTGCGCTTCGTCCGGGCGGACGCGCCGGTGTCCGAGGTGGTCTCCCGAGCCAGGGCCACCGGCCACTCCCGGTTCCCGGTGGTCGTCGACGACCTCGACGACCTGGTGGGGGTGGTGCACCTGAAGCACGCGGTCGCGGTCCCCGTCGACCGCCGGGCCGCCACCGAGGTGCGGGCGGTCGTCTCCGACGCCCTGCTGGTGCCGGAGACGCTGCCGCTCGACCCGTTGCTGGTCCGGCTGCGGGGGTACGGGCTGCAGCTGGGGGTGGTCGTCGACGAGTTCGGTGGCACCGCCGGCGTGGTCACCTTGGAGGACGTGGTCGAGGAGATCGTCGGGGACATCAGCGACGAGCACGACCGGCCGGTGTCCCAGGCGCGCCGACTCGCCTCGGGGGCCTGGCTGCTGTCCGGGTTGCTCCGGCCGGACGAGATCGCCGAGATCACGGGGACCGCGCTGCCCGAACACCCCGACTACGACACGGTGGCCGGGCTGGTGAGCCACCTGCTGGGCCGCATCCCCGAGGTCGGTGACGAGGCCAGGCTGGCGCTGCCGGGCCAGGAGGTGGTCCTCACCGTTCGGCGTCGGGACGCGCTCCGGGTCGATCTGGTGGAGCTCCTGGTGCGGGACGAGGCGGAGGGAGAGCCCGGCCGGCGCGCCGGTCCGGATGCCGAGCCGGGTGACCCGGCGTCGGGTTCACCGGGTGGGACGGGCCGGGGCGACCCCGGCCCGCACGGCCGGGGCGGCCGCGCGGATCGAGGGGGTGAGGACCGTGACCGGTGAGCTCACCGCCCTGGTCGTGGCCGTCGCGCTGCTTGCCGGCAACGCCTTCTTCGTCGGAGCGGAGTTCGCCCTCATCTCGGTGCGGCGCACCCAGTTGGAACCGCGGGTCCAGGCGGGTTCCCGGGTCGCCCGGCTCACCCTGCGCGCCGTGGAACGGGTGTCGTTGATGATGGCCGGCGCGCAGCTGGGGATCACGATGTGCTCCCTCGGCCTGGGCGCGGTGGCCGAGCCGGCGGTCGCGCGGCTGTTGGAGGGGCCGTTCGAGGCGTTGGGGGTTCCGGCGGGGCTGGTCCACCCGGTGGCCTTCGCGGTCGCGATGGCGGTGGTCGTCTACCTGCACATGGTGTTGGGGGAGATGGTGCCGAAGAACCTGGCGGTCGCGGGCCCCGTGCCCGCCGCCCTGGTGCTGGGGCCGCCGCTCTACCTGCTGGTCACCATCCTGAAACCCGCGATCGTGGTGCTCAACGCGGTGGCGAACGGCCTGCTCCGGCTTCTGCGGGTCGAACCGAGGGAGGAGGTGGCGTCGGCCTTCACCCGGGAGGAGGTGTCCGCGCTGGCCGCCGAGTCCCGGCGGGAGGGACTGCTGGACGCGGACGAGTACCGGCTGCTCACGGGTGCGCTGGCGCTGCCGGAGAGCAGTGTGCGCTCGGTGCTGCTCCCCTTGGCCGACCTGGACGCGGTACCGACCTCCGTGACACCGGCCGACCTCGAGCGGGCGGCGACCCGCACCGGTTTCTCCCGGTTCCCGGTGGTCGACGACGCGGGAGAACCGGTCGGCTACCTGCACCTGAAGGACGTCCTCGAGGAGGACCCGGCGCGGCGGGAGCGGCCGGTGCCCTCGGAGCGGGTGCGGCCCCTGATCGGCGTGCGGCCGGAGGACACGCTGGAGAGCGCGTTGGGGTTGATGCGTCGGCACCGCGCGCACGTCGCGGCCGTGCGGGGCGCGGACGGGCGGACGCTGGGGATCGTGGCGCTCGAGGACGTGGTGGAGGAGCTGGTGGGGGAGATCCGGGACGCCACCCGTCGGCGCTGATCCCGGCCACGCCCTCCGTCCCCGGGGCCGGGTTCCGGCTCAGGTGGGCGGTCCGACGAGGAAGGGCTCCGGGTCGTCGAGGATTCCCCGCACCACCCAACCGGCGGCCCCCTGGACCGCGGCCCGGCTGCCCAGCACCGAGGGTTCCACCGCGATCGGAGCCCACCCGGAGGACACGACCCTGCGGTCCAGCTCGGCCAGCAGCGTCGAGCGCAACCAGGGCTCGAGCCTGGCGTAGGTACCCCCGAGCACGACGGTGGGGATGTCCACGAGGTTGATCACGTCGGCCATCGCGATCCCGAGCCAGCGTCCCGCGTCGGTCACCGCCGTCAGCGCGGCGGCGTCGTGGTCGCGCAGCCGCCCGAGCAGGTCGGCCATCCCGTCCCCTCCACCGCCTTCGGGCTCGGCCGGAACCCCGGCCGCGGCGAGCACGGCCGCCCGGCCGGCGAGCCGTTCGAGGCAGCCCCGGCCGCCGCAGGAACAGGGTGGGCCGGCCGGGTCCACCGACAGGTGGCCGATCTCGCCGCCGAAGCCCCGCACGCCGGGGAAGAGCTCTCCCGACACCACGAGACCGGCCCCGATGCCGATCTCGCCGGACACGTGCACGAAGTCGCGACGGTCCTCCCGGCCACCGAACCAGAGTTCGGCGAGGCCGGCGAGGTTCGCCTCGTTCCCGACGAGCAGGGGGCGGTCGGTCACACCCGTGCGGGCGCGCAGCTCGGTGTGGAGCGGGACGTCGCGCCAGCCGAGGTTGGGGGCGCTCCGCAGCAGGCCGGTCGAGGACTCCACCAGGCCGGGGACCGCCACGCCCACGCCGCCCACCGACACCCCGAGCCGGGCCGCCTCCGCCTGGGCGAGCCCGACGAGGTCCGCCACCTGGGAGAGGCCCTCCTCGACGGTCCGTCCCCGAGGTTCCACCTCCAGCGTCCAGCTGACGCGGACGCGTCCGGTGAGGTCGACCAGCGCGCAGGAGAGGGTGTCCACCCCGATCTCGACGCCGAGCCCGTGCGGCCCGGTGGGGGACAGCGACAGCGCGGTCCCCCGCCGCCCCCGGCCGACCCGGTGTTCGGGGCCGCCGTCGACCACGAGGCCGGCCGTGATCATCCGGTCGACGAGGCTGGAGACGGTGGCCTTGGTGAGGCCGGTACGCGCCGCGACGGACGCTCTCGACAGCCCGTCGGCCGTCGCGATGGTGTTGAGCACCAACGCCGAGTTGTGCCTGCGCACCGTGTGCTGCCCGGCCGGGCCCGACTGGTTCACCCGGCCACCCTAGTTTCCGGCCGGTGCCAGGCGGACGAGCGCGGTGAGGTCCTGGCCGCCGCGCCCTGAGGGGAACGTCCTGGCCAGGACGCCCGCGGGGCCGGGCCGCACCACCCCGGTCGTGCGCCGGCCAGGTGGAGGGTTGACCCGACCGGACCACGCGCGTACAAATTCAGTCATCAAACTATTTGGGGCACCGGGAGGCAGCGTGGCCGACAAGCCGACTCGCGAGGACAGGTTCAGCTTCGGTCTGTGGACCGTTGGCTGGCGGGCGAACGACCCCTTCGGGGACGCCACCCGCGCCGCGCTCGACCCGGCGGAGGCCGTGCGCCGACTCTCCGAACTCGGCGCCTGGGGCATCACCTTCCACGACGACGACCTCATCCCCTTCGGGAGCGACGCCGCCGCCCGCGACGGGCACATCGGCCGCTTCAAGCAGGCCCTCGAGGAGACCGGGCTGGTCGTCCCGATGGTGACCACCAACCTGTTCGGGCACCCGATCTTCAAGGACGGCGCCCTGACCAGCAACGACCGGTCGGTGCGCCGGTTCGCGCTGCGGAAGGTCATGCGCAACATGGACCTCGCCGCCGAACTCGGGGCGAGCACCTACGTGCTCTGGGGCGGCCGTGAGGGTTCCGAGACCGACGCCGCCAAGGACGTCGCCGCCGCGCTGGACCGCTACCGCGAGGGCGTCGACACCCTCGCCCAGTACTCCATCGACCAGGGCTACGGCCTGCGGTTCGCCATCGAACCCAAGCCGAACGAACCGCGCGGGGACATCCTGCTGCCCACGATCGGGCACGTGCTGTCCTTCGTGTCCACCCTGGAGCACCACGAGCTCGTCGGCGTGAACCCCGAGGTCGGCCACGAGCAGATGGCCGGCCTGAACTTCGTCCACGGCATCGGCCAGGCGCTGTGGCAGGGCAAGCTCTTCCACATCGACCTGAACGGCCAGAAGGGACCGCGCTACGACCAGGACCTCGTGTTCGGGCACGGTGACCTGCTCTCGGCGTTCTTCCTCGTCGACCTCCTCGAGCACGGCGGGTACGACGGACCCCGGCACTTCGACTACAAGCCGCTGCGCACCGAGGACACCGACGGCGTGTGGGCGAGTGCCGCGGCGAACATGCGCACCTACCTGCTGCTGAAGGAGCGGGCGGCCGCCTTCCGCGCCGACCCCGAGGTCCAGGCCGCCCTGGAGGCGTCCCGGGTGCCGGAGCTGTCCCAGCCCACCCTCGCGCCCGGCGAGTCCGTCGCCGCCTTCCGCGCCGACCGCACCGCGTTCGAGGACTTCGACGTGGAGGCCGTGGCACGCCGGGGTTACGGTTACGTCGATCTGGCCCAGCTGGCGCTGGAGCACCTGGTCGGCGCTCGCGGCTGACCCGAGACGCCCTGGGTGTGGCGCGGCCGGCTGGGCGCGCCACACCGAGCACGGGGGTGAAGATGACCAGGCAGCGCGTGGCCGTCCTGGACCGCGTCGGTCATGTCAGGACCGAGGAGCGGGAGGTACCGGAACCGGGAGTGGGGCAGGTCCTGGTCCGGGTCGCCGCCGTCGGCGTCTGCGGTTCCGACGTCCACTACTACGAACACGGCAGGATCGGGGACTTCGTCGTCGACTCGCCGCTGGTCCTCGGCCACGAGGCCTCCGGAACCGTGGTCCGACTCGGCCCGGAGGTCCTCGGACCGGAGGTGGGCCAGCGGGTGGCACTGGAACCGCAGAGCACCTGCGACCGTTGCGAGCAGTGCGCGCGGGGCCGCTACAACCTGTGCCCCAACGTGGTCTTCTTCGCGACGCCCCCGGTGGACGGCGCCTTCGCCGAGTACGTGGTCGTCGACGCCCGTCGGGCCCACCCGGTGCCCGACGGGTTGTCCGACGAGGCCGCCGCCCTGATCGAGCCGCTGGCCGTGGCCGTCCACGCCACCGCCAAGGCCCGGGTGGAGCCGGGGCAGAGCGTCCTGGTCAGCGGAGCCGGGCCCGTCGGACTGCTGTGCGCCCAGGTCGCGCTGGCCAGGGGCGCCGGCCGGGTGACCGTCACCGACGTCAACGAGCACCGGCTGCGGGTGGCCGCCCGCCTCGGCGCCCACCAGGTGCTGAACGTGGCGGAGGAACCCGACGCGGACGTGGCACCCGCCGAGGTGGTGCTCGAGTGCAGCGGGGCTGCCCGCGCGGTCGAGTGGTCGGTGCGGCGCGCCGCACCGGCCGGCACCGTCGTCCTGGTCGGGATGGGCGCCACGGTGACCTTGCCGCTCGACCTGATCCAGGCCAGGGAACTGTGGATCACCGGCACCTTCCGGTACGCCCACGCGTACCCCGCCGCGATCGCTCTCGCGTCCTCGGGAGCCGTCGAGCTCGACGACCTGGTCACCGGCCGGTTCGACCTCGACGGCGTGGAGGACGCGCTCCTCTCCGCCCGCCGGGACCCGACCGCACTCAAGTCCGTGGTCAGCCCCGGAGGGCTCTCCCGGGCGTCGGCACCAACCACCTCCGACCGAGCAGGAGAACAGGCATGACCGAGCAGCGCACGCTGGTCGCCGGCATCGACTCGTCCACCCAGTCCTGCAAGGTGGTGGTGCGGGACGCCGACACCGGGGAGCTCGTCCGGCAGGGGCGGGCGAGCCACCCGGACGGGACGGAGATCGACCCCGCCCTGTGGTGGGGGGCCTTAGGCGAGGCGGTGGACCAGGCGGGAGGGCTGGACGACGTCCAGGCGCTCTCGGTGGGGGCCCAGCAGCACGGCATGGTGTGCCTCGACGAGGCGGGGGAGGTCGTCCGGCCCGCCCTGCTCTGGAACGACACCCGTTCCGGTCAGGCCGCGCTCGACCTCCGCGCCGAACTGGGCGCGGACGGTGCCGGCGACCGGGCCTGGGCCGAGGCGGTCGGGGTGGTCCCGGTCTCCTCCTTCACCGTGACGAAGCTGCGCTGGTTGGCGCGCAACGAGCCGGCGGCGGCCGAACGGACCGCGGCGGTCGCGCTCCCCCACGACTGGCTCACCTGGAAACTGGCCGGCGCCGCCGGGATCGAGACCCTCACCACCGACCGCAGCGACGCCAGCGGTACCGGGTACTGGTCGGCCACGACCGGGGAGTACCGGCGCGACCTGCTCACCCTCGGCCTCGGGCACGACGCGGTGCTGCCGGCGGTGCTGGGGCCGAGGGACACGGCGGGCAGCACGCCGACCGGGGCGGCCCTGGGGGCCGGCGCTGGAGACAACGCGGCCGCCGGTCTCGGTGTCGGCGCGCGCCCCGGTGACGTCGTCATCTCGATCGGCACCTCCGGCACCGTGTTCGCGGTCGCCGACAACGCCGTCGCCGACCCCAGCGGCATCGTCGCCGGGTTCGCCGACGCCACCGGTCGGCACCTCCCCCTGGTCTGCACCCTCAACGCCGCCCGGGTGCTCGACGCCGTCGCCGGCACCCTCGGGGTCACCCTGGACGAACTGGGGCGCCTCGCGCTGTCCGCCCCGGCGGGCAGCGACGGGCTCGTCGTCGTCCCCTACCTGGAGGGAGAGCGCACCCCGGACCGCCCGGACGCCACCGGTTCGGTGCACGGCCTGACCCTGCGCACCTCCACGGCCGCGCACCTGGCCAGGGCCGCGATCGAGGGCATGCTCTGCGGCCTGGCCGACGGGCTCGACGCCCTCATCGCCCAGGGGGTCCGCTGTGACCGGGTCCTCCTGGTGGGTGGGGGCGCGCGGTCGGAGGCCGTGTGCCGCATCGCCTCGGCGCTGCTCGGACGTCCCGTGGTGGTGCCCGCTCCCGGCGAGTACGTGGCCGACGGCGCGGCGCGGCAGGCCGCGTGGCTGCTCTCGGGCGGCACGGAGCCGCCGGAGTGGTCCATCGGTGACACCCTCGGTTACGAGGAGGACGCCGCTCCCCAGGTGCGGGAACGGTACGCCGCCGCCCGGGACAAGGTGCTGCCCCAGGTCGGTTGACCTCGCGCACCCCGGGTGGTGGGCCGATGCGGGTTCGGGACCGTCGCGGTGTCGGCCACCCGCGGCACCGGGACGTTCGTTCCAGCGGCTCCGGGCGCGGGCGGGCGCGGCGGAACCGGGCCGCCGGCGCGCCGCTCGTGGCCGGCACCGGCCGCGTGTCCCGCCGTGGTCGGTCCGTTCCCACGTCGGTGTGAAACAAAGGAACGATGGGACGAACGCGTATCGCCATCGTCGGCACGGGGGGCATCGCCCACGCCCATGCCGACGGGCTCAGCGGGCTGGCCGAGCGTGCGGAACTGGTCGCCGCGGTCGACGTGGACCAGGGGCGGCTCGACGAGTTCGCCGAGCGGTGGGGCATCGAGAACCGGTACACCGACCTGGCCACGGCGTTGCGGGAGGCGGCACCCGACCTCGTCCACCTCTGCACGCCCCCTGGGGCGCACCACCAGCAGGCCATCGCCTGCCTGTCGGCGGGTGTCCCGGTGCTGTGCGAGAAACCCCCGACCCTCTCGCTGGCCGAACTCGACGACATCCTGGCCGCCGAGCGGGCCGGCGGGGCCCGGTTCGCCACCGTCTTCCAACACCGCTTCGGCAGCGCCGCGCTGCGGCTGCGCCGCCTGGTCGAGGCCGGTGACCTCGGCAGGCCGCTCGTGGCGGTCTGCCACACGCTCTGGTATCGGCCTGACGAGTACTTCGCGGTGCCGTGGCGCGGGAACTGGGAGATCGAGGGCGGTGGTCCCACGATGGGCCACGGCATCCACCAGATGGACCTCCTGCTCTCCGTGCTGGGCGAGTGGGCCGAGGTCACCGCCGTCGCCGACCGGAAGGCGCGCCCCACGGCCACCGAGGACGTGTCCTGCGCCCTCGTGCGCTTCGAGAACGGTGCCGTGGCCACCGTGGTGAACTCGCTGCTGTCGCCCAGGGAGACGAGCTACCTGCGGTTCGACCTCGAACACGCGACCGTCGAGGTGGAGCACCTGTACGGGTACCAGGACCAGGACTGGCGGGTCACCCCGGCGCCGGGGCGGGAGGCGGAGGTGCGCGCGGCGTGGGACACCGGGGACGAGGACGTGGCCAGTGGGCACCGCGCCCAGTTCGACGCGCTGCTGACGGCCCACGAGGGCGGCCTGCCGCTCCCCGTGTCGGCCGCCGACTCGCGGTCCACCCTGGAACTGGTGGCCGCGATCTACGCCTCGTCCTTCACCGGCACGCCGGTCCGCCGGGGCGAGATCACCGACGGCCACCCCTTCCACGGCCGGATGAGCGGTGGCGCGGTGCCGTGGCCAGCTCCCTAGGAAAGCGT
The DNA here is from genome assembly GCF_000429185.2 of Actinoalloteichus caeruleus DSM 43889. Lineage (GTDB taxonomy): Bacteria > Actinomycetota > Actinomycetes > Mycobacteriales > Pseudonocardiaceae > Actinoalloteichus_B > Actinoalloteichus_B caeruleus. Next base: position 4,420,965 of record NZ_AUBJ02000001.1, read on the forward strand.
TGTCCACCTGACATCCGTCCCGAGAGGGGTCTGGCGCGGGGCGAGCGCGTCCGTGCGGACCGCCACCCGGCACCCGGCACCCCGGCACCAGCGGACCAGAGCGTTCCCCGGGTGATGACCGCCCCCGGGACCCCGGACCCGAACCCCGAGAGCACCGACCCGACCAGCGGAGGCGAGCCGTCCGTGCGCACCGAGTACGCCAGCCCCCGTCCGGAGCAACCTGCCTCCGGACACCGGCCACTGCCCACCTCGACAGAACCAGCCCCGGCCGGCCTCGGCCTCCACCACGACGCGGAGCGCTCGCTCCAGGTGACCGTGGACGGTCGGGAGATCGTCCGCTACGTCTACCGGCCCTGGGACGTCCAACTGGAGTCCCCCCGACCGTTCTTCCACCCGCTGCGGACGCTCGGCGGTGACCTGGTCAGCCTGTTCCGCCCGCACGACCACGTGTGGCACCGGGGCATCGCCTGGTCACTGCCGCACGTCGGCGAGGACAACTTCTGGGGCGGCCCCACCTACGTGACGGGCAGCGGTTACCAGCAGCTGGACAACGACGGGTCGATGGACCACGAGGGCTTCGCCCGGGCCGAGCTCACCCGGGGCACCGCCGTCGTCGAGGAGGCGCTGCGCTGGCACACCCAACAGGGCGTGCCGAGGATCGCCGAACACCGCCGCTTCGCGGTCGGGCTCGCTCCGGAGGTCGACGCCTGGGCGCTGGCCTTCGAGTCGACGATGACCAACCTCGGAGCCGAGGCCGTGGCCTTCGGCAGCCCCACCACCAAGGGCAGGGAGAACGCGGGCTACGGCGGTTTCTTCTGGCGGGGGCCCCGATCCTTCACGGGTGGGCGCATCGAGCTGCCCGGCACCACCGGAGCCGACGAACTCATGGGCGAACGGGCGCCGTGGGCGGCGTTCGTCGGCCAACACGACGACCACGGCAGGTGGTCGACGCTCACCTTCGTCGACGACGAGTCCAACGCGGCGGCCACCGGGGCCGGCGGGCCCACCCGGTGGTTCCTCCGGTCGGACCCCTTCGCGGCGGTCTGCCCCGCTCCCTTCTTCTCCACCGAAGTCGACCTCGACCCGGGGGCGGCGCTCACCCTGCGCTACGCCGTCGTGATCGCGGACGGGGACCGGGGACAGGACGGCTGCGCTCGTCTGGCCGAGGCCGGGGTCCGCGCGCTCGCCTCGCTCGCGTCGGACGAGGGGGGCCAGCGGTGACTGGCGGGATCGAGCCCGGGTCCGCCGAGGGCTTCCCCGGCGCGACGGCCGTCTCCCACCTCCGCGTGTACGACTGGCCGGCCGAGGACGGCCGGCGGGGCGGGTCGCCGCACCTGCACACGGCCTCGAGCGAGGGCTACGTCGTGCTGTCCGGCGAGGGCCGGCTGGAGACGCTCGGCGCCGATGGATACCAGGAGACCCCGCTGACCAGGGGGACCCTGTTGTGGTTCACCCCGGGGACGGTGCACCGGCTGGTCAACCTCAGTGGTGACCTGGAGATCCTCGTCGTCATGCAGAACGCCGGGCTTCCGGAGGCAGGTGACGCGGTCCTCACCTTCCCCGCCGAGGTGCTGGCGGACGGGGCGCGGTACGCCGACGCGCACCGCATCCCCGCCCCGGCACCCGACGAGGGACCCGAGGACCTCGACAGCCCCGCCGCGCTGGCCGCCCGCGCCCGCCGCGATCTCGCCGTCAGCGGTTACCTGGAGCTGCGGGAGCGGGTTCGCGCCGAGGGCCCTGGCGCGCTGGAGCCACTGCACGACGCGGCGGCCCGCCTCGTGGCGCCCAGGATCGACGAGTGGCGGTCGAGGTGGGAGCGGGGCGCGGCCGCCCAGGCGGATCACACCGGGCGCGCGTTGGCGGACCTGGCCAGCGGGCGCGGCCCCCACCTCAGGGACGCGCGGGTGCGTTCGGTGCTCCCGAGGACCGGGCCCCTCGGATACGGGATGTGCGGCCGGCTGCGGGTCTGGGACCTGGATGGAGCCGTGGTAGCGGGCGGCGGCGACTGAGACCGGCGGCCGGGGCGCGGGCGACGGCCCCGTTCCGGCCGCTCCCCGCGACCGGGCCGGTAGGGCGTGCTCCGCCGCGCGCTGGTCCCGAGGTCAGTCGGTGGCGGCGGCGCGCGCCGCGCGGACGAACTCCTCGATCAGGAGGTGGTCCTTCACACCCCGTTCGCGCTCCACGCCGCTGGAGACGTCCACACCCCAGGGGCGGAGCACCCGGACGGCGGTTCCGACGTTGCCGGGGCGAAGACCACCCGCGAGCAGCCACCGCCGGCCCGCGAGGAGTTCCGCGTCGGTCGGGGACCAGTCCCAGCTCTCGCCGGAGCCCGCGACCGGGGAGTCGACCAGCAGCAGGTCCGCCCGAGGTTCCTCGCCGTCGGCGGGACCACCGCGAACCGAGTCGATCGGCACGGCCCGCACCAGCCGAACGGGGAGGTCGCGCACCTCGTCGAAGGCCGACGCCGGGTAGTCGCCGTGGAGCTGGAGCGCGCCGACCCCGGACTCCACCGCCAGTGCGCGCGCACCGGCTGCGGACACACCCCGGACCACTCCGACGGTGAGCACCTCGGGGGGAACCAGTTCGGCGAGCTCACGCACCCGTCCGGGCGCGAGCTGGCGCGGGCTCTCGGTCAACACGAAACCGATCGCGTCCGCTCCCGAGGACACCGCCACCTCGACCGCGGCCTCGGTCGTGAGCCCACAGATCTTGACGAACACCCCCCAAGCCTAGTGCCACCGGGCGGAACCCGGTGGCGCCCGGTCCGGCTCCCGAATCCCGGGGACCCGTCCTCTCGGGGGCGCCCGGTCGCGGGGCCCGCACCCCAGCGGACGGGAATGGGAATGCCAACCCCATTCGTGGTCGGACCCGTTCCTCGGAAAACACCTCCGCCGACGGGATGCGGAAACGGGTCGGGCAGGTCCCCGCGCCGGCTGGGAACAATCCGTCGAGGAGTCGTGCGGGTTCTCGTGGCGGGCGAGCGGTCGCGGGTTTTCCGCCGCCGCCGGAACCGGATCACGTTTCGCGCTCCGCCCTTTCTCGATAACGGGACGCCGCTTCTCCGGAAATGGGCGGCGCGCGCTCCTCGGCTCGTGCCGCCCCGTGGCCGGGATGGGCGCGCCCGTGCTCGGCGCGGTGCCGGGCCGGGACGCCGTCACCCTGCGTGGGGGAGGGGCGCCGTCGACGCGCCCGTCGCCTTCGAACACCTGATCGACCGCGACATCCCGTGGAGTGTCCCCCATTCCGGGGGCGGGCCGCCCGGGAACCGGTGAGTCGATCGCTCGAGCCCCGGGTGGTGGCCGTCGTCGGCCGAGCGGTCCCCCGGCCGGGTTATGGATCATTCGTCAGAACCGCACCCGATGTGGCCGATGCCCGCTCTGCCGTGATCGCGACGTGATCTCGCCTGGTCGTCGCGTCGTGACTCCTCCGGGACGGACCGCCCCCGGCCGCTCCGGTCGCTCCGCTCGGTGGAGGCACAACGGGAATCGTCGACGGTGTTAGAATCGTGCGATGGCGCGCGAAGAGGATGGAGAACTGATCCCTCTCAACCCGCCCTTCGACGTCGTCTATCGCGGTTTCCACAGAACCCAGGTCCTGGATTACGTTCGGTCGCTGGAGGGCGACCTGCGCATAATCGCGGCCGACCGGGACGCCGCGTTATCGCAGTGCGCCGATTTACGGAACAGCCTGGAACTCACCCGGCGGGACCTGGACCAGGCGCGGGAGGCCGCCGACCGCATGGTCCAGGAGCCGGTCAGCGCCGCGACGCTGAGTGAACGCCTCCAGCGGATGCTCGCCCTGGCCGAGTCCGAGGCGGACGCGCTGCGGGCCCAGGCCGACGAGTACGTCGTCAACCGCAGGGCGGAGGCGGAGCGCGAACGCGACGACCTCTGCCGCGAGTACGAAGGACTCGTCGCCGGCCAGGAGGAGCATCGCCGCCAGGTCGAGCGGGACTACGAGCGCCGTGTCGCCGACATGGCCAGGGAGTACGAACGCCGGTACGCCGGCATGTTGGCCGAGGCGGAGGCGGTCCTCGCGGACGCGAAGGCCAAGGCCGAACAGCTGGTCTCCGACGCGACGGCCGCCGCGGAGCAGACGGTGGCCGAGGCCACCACCACCGCGGAGCGGATGGTCGCGGAGGCGACCGCGACCGCGGAGGGGATGGTCGCCGAGGCCACCCGCAGGTGCACCCACATCGAGTCCTCCTCCGCCGCCAGGCGACGCCAGGTGGAGAAGGACTTCGAGATCGCGATGGCCAAGCGGCGCAGCGACGCGGCGCGGAGGCTGCGCGAGCACGAGGCCGAGGTCGAACGACGCCTCCACGCCAGGACCAGGCAGGTCGACGACCACGTCGAGAACCGACTGCGCCACGCCCAGGACAGGGAGGACGAGGTCCGGGACGCCCAGCGTTCCGCGCTCGCCCAGTTCGAGGTGGCCCGGCGACTGCTCGACCAGGCGGCGGACAGCGTCCACGTCCTGCCGGAGCGCCGGGACGCCGCCCGGCCGTCGCGGCAGCCCTCGGATGCTCGCCCAACACCCCCGGCCGAGCAGGGAACGGTGGGTGCCTTCCCGCCGGCGGACCTCCCCGCCCGGGCCACGACGGGACCCGCCAGCCGGGACCAGGCCCCCGGCGCGGTGACGGACGAGGCCGCCGAGGAGGGGGACGACGACGCCCCGCCCGCGCGGCAACAACCCGGGAAGTCGCTCGCCGCGCAGTCGGCGAAGAAGAACCGCAACGCACGCGCCCGGTCTCGGCGTCCGGCGAAGTCGCGCCGCTGAAGGGGGTCGCCGGACCCGCCACCCGTGGCGGGGCGTCCGGCGACCGTTCCTCACCTCAGGCGCGACCGATGCCGACCCGTGCCCGCAGACAGGTGGAGAGCGCGTCGGCGGCGGTGAGCGCGTCGACGAACCGCGTGTACAGCGGCGCGAAGCCGAACCGGCAGACGTTCGGCGGGCGGTGGTCCCCGATGACCCCCTGGCGTTCCAGCGTCGCCATCACCGCCCGCGCGTCGTCGCACTCCAACGCCACCTGGCTCCCGCGTCGTCCGTCCTCACGGGGCGTCAGGAGGCGGAACGAGCCCGGTGGCGCCAGGGCGTCGAGGCAGGACACGAAGAAGTCGGTGAGGGCCAGGCTCTTCCGCCGGACCTCGGCGAGGTCCACGTCCGCCCACACGTCCAGCGCCGCGTCGAGCGAGAGCAGGGAGAGGATCTCGGGCGTACCGGTGCGGAGGCGGGTCGCCCCCTTGGCCGCCCGGTACTCCGGCTCCATGCCGAAGGGGTCGGCGTGCGAGCACCAGCCGGCCAGCGGTTGGTCGAGCCGGTCCTGGAGGTCGGAGCTGGCATAGCAGAAGGCCGGCGCGCCCGGGCCGCCGTTCAGGTACTTGTAGCCGCAGCCCACGGCGAGGTCGACCTCGGCCCGGTCCAGTCCGACCGGCAGGGCTCCCGCGCTGTGCGAGAGGTCCCAGAGGGTCAGGGCGCCCGCTCCCCGGGCGGCGGCGGTGAGCGCGGGGAGGTCCCACAACTCGCCGGTGCGGTAGTCGACGTGGTTGAGCAGCACCAGCCCGGTGCGGTCGTCGAGGCGGTCCACGAGCTCCGAGGGGTGGCACGGCACCAGTGTTGCCCCGGTGAGCCGGGCCGCGGACTCCGCGAGGTAGCCGTCCGTGGGGAACGTGGTCCCGTCGACGAGGAGTTCGGTTCGACGCGGGTCCCGCCCGACCGCCGCCCGCAGCCCCGCGACGGTCAGGCGGAACACGTTGATGCTCGTGGAGTCGCCCACCACGATCTGGCCGGGAGCCGCGCCGACGAGCGGTGCGATCCGGTCCCCCACCCGTTCCGGGGCGTCCCACCACCCGGCGTCGCGCCACGACCGGATCAGGCCCCGGCCCCACTCCTGCTCGACGACCTCGCGCAGGCGGCTCGGGACCGAGGTGGGAAGCGCCCCGAGCGAGTTGCCGTCGAGGTACACGAGCTCCTCGTCCAGGTCGAACTGGTCGCGGAGGTGGGCCAGCGGGTCGGCCGTGTCCGCGGCGGCCGCCCGTGCGGCCAGCCCCGCGACCGACGTGTCCCGGCCGTCAGCCACTCGCTGTGGCACCACGTGCCTCACACCCTTCCTCGCGCGGACCAGAGTTCGGGGAACACCGGCCGAGCCGCTCGCTTCGTCAACCAGGCGACCCCCGAGGAGCCACCGGTACCAGTCTTGTCACCCATCGCCCGCCGGGTCGCCATCAGGTGGTCCTGCCGCCACCGCCACACCCCCTCCGCCACGTCGGTGAGCACCTCGCCGAGCGAGAGGAGATCTCGCTCCTCGTCGGCCGTGCCCTCCGCGCGGTAGATGTCGGCCCAGGCGCGTTCGACGGCCTCCGTGTGCTCGTGGCGCAGCGAGGGCTCGCGGTCGAGCACCGACGCGGGGAGGCGGTGGCCGCGACGGTGCAGCAGCCGGAGGGCCTCGTCGTACAGGCTCGGGGTCGCCAGCTCCCGTTCCAGGCTGGCGTGGGCCACCGGATCGGCCCGGTGCGGGGTGAGGAAGTTCGTCGAGCGGTCTCCCAGCACGAACTCCAGGTGCCGGTACTGCGCGGACTGGAAACCCGACCCCTCGCCCAACGCCGACCGGTAGGAGTTGAACTGGGTCGGGGTGAGCCAGGCGATCGGCTGCCAGGAGGCGACCAGCGCCGCGAGGGTCGGAAGGCTCCTCCGCAACGAGGTCACGCCCGTGACCACGTCGTCATCCCGGAGCGCCCGTCTCGCGTGGTCCCACTCGTGCGTCAGCAGGCGGAACCAGAGCTCCATCACCTGGGTGGTGACCAGGAACGCCATCTCGGCCGGGTCGCCGGAGCGGGGTTGCTGGAGGCTGGTCAGCACGGATGCGCGCACGTAGTCCTCGTACGGGGTGGCTCCGCCGAAGTCGAGCCTCGGTTCGGATTCGTCGTCGACCGGCATGGGGTCCTCCTGTCGGTGTCGGCGTCGGTGTCGGACCGCCTCGGGGTCGCCGCGGGGCCCGCCCAATTCCACCCGCTGGACGGAGAAAGCGGAAGGACCGCGCCGCGACTCACCCGCCGTTCGCGGCGCGGCCGCGTCCACCGGTGCCGGGTGGGGCGCGCGCCCACTGCCCCCGGGAGCCCACGGGCCGGGCCTCGACCGGTCGAGGCCGGCTGTACGGCGCCTGAGCTGGGCCGGAACGCGCATCCGATGGTGCTTGATGTGCCACCTCGACGGGGAGCACCGCCTGGTTGGTGCCGCCGGCGGCGCAACCTCCCGCGTCAAGGCGCGTCTACTCTCCGTGGGGGCCGACCGGCCCGAATTCCGAGATGTAGCGGGTGCGAGGCGTATGAGTGGTAGGTGGGACGGTCCGCGGCAGCCCCCGAGACGACCCCCGCGACAGCCGCCGCCGGACCGGACGGCGATGATGCCCCAACCTCCGCACGGTCGACGTCCTCCGCCGCGCCCGGGGGGTGGACGGCCCCGCCCCGGCGACGCGGACCGACCCCGGGCCACCAGCACCGCCCATCCGCCGCCGAGGGGCCGGGCGCGCCGGCGGCCGCGCTGGGGCCGGCGGCTGATGGTCCTCCTGCTGGTCCTCGTGGTCGGCCTCGGTGCCCTGGTCTTCTGGTTGGACACCCGGTTGAACCGCGAGGAGATCCTCGCCGACTACCCCGGCCGTCCCGCCGGCACGGCGGGCACCAACTGGCTGATCGTGGGCTCGGACAGCCGGGAGGGCCTGGACGACGACCAGCGTTCCGACCTCGCCGCCGGGGACGCGGCGGGGCGGCGGACCGACACCATCATGCTGGTCCACGTCCCCGACAACGACACCCCGCCCACGATGGTCTCGCTGCCCCGTGACTCCTATGTGCCGATCGAGGGGTACGACGACAACCGGATCAACGCGGCCTTCGCCTTCGGCGGCCCCCAACTGCTGGTCCGGACCGTCGAAGGCGCCACGGGCCTGCGCATCGACCACTACGCGGAGGTGGGGTTCGCCGGGTTCGCCGGGATCGTCGACGCGGTCGGCGGTGTCGAGATGTGCCCGGACGAGCCGATGCGGGACCCGTTGGCCGGACTGGACATCGAGGCGGGGTGCCAGGAACTGGACGGCGCCCAGGCCCTGGGCTACGTGCGGACCCGTGCGAGTGCGCGGGCGGACCTCGACCGGGTCGAGCGGCAGCAGGAGTTCTTCTCCGCGTTGATGGACCGGGCCACCAGCGCGGGCGTGCTCGCCAACCCCTTCCGGGTCTTCCCCCTCGCCTCCAACGGTGCCGAGATGCTGACCGTGTCCGAGGGGGACCACCTCTGGCACCTGGGTGGGCTCGCCCTGGCGATGCGGAGTTTCTCCTCCGGCGAGGGGGTGAGCACCACGGTGCCCATCGGGTCGATGGAGCGCCGGCGGGGCATGGCTGTGGTGCTGTGGGACCAGGCGGCGAGCCAGCAGCTGTTCGGCGCACTCGCCGAGGACCGCCCCGTGCCGCCGGAACTGGTGGGCGGCTGATGACGAGGGCGTCCGGGCGGGATCGCTGACGAGTCCCCGCCCGGACGCCCTTCGCGTGGAGCCTCGGTCAGATCTGGCCGCTCAGCTGGCTCTCCGGTTCGGTCCACTGCTGTTGGCGTTGGCGCACCTCCCAGGCCAACCGCTGCTCAAGCCATTCCTGGGCCAGGGTCGTCGGAGCGGTGTCCAGCTCCTCGGCGAGCTGGCGCAGCTGCTCGCTGGACTCCGGTCGCAGCCGGAGCTGGAGCACCTGGGCCTTGCCGAAGCGGAGCCCGGTCGCGGTCGTCTCCTCCTCGCTCTCCGGCGCCAGCGCGGCCAGGTAGGAGTCGAGTTCGTTGTCCGGACCCGCCTCCGTCCCCTGCTTCACCGCGGGGCGCCGCCGTCCTGAAGGTTTCGCTCGTCCGAAAGCCACCCGTCAACGATAACGACTTGGTTGCGGTCGCCCAAGTGGGCGGCGGCAAGCACATCGTCCTCAATGGACTCGACGTGCCCGGGGCCGAGGGTGGCGCGAGGCCCAGGAATGCGGAGGCCCCCGCGCCAGGGGGAGGAACGCGGGGGCTGGAGGGGAATCTCCACAGTGCTGGCTGGGGGTTTGCCAGCGGGGAAATTGTCGCACGTCGGGCCGTGATACCGCATCGGATTCGTCAACTTTCCTTCGTGATCTTTCCGTGAGGTGACCAGCTGCCGCCGTTGGGCGGCAGCTGATGACCACCCAACGGTCGTGTGGGGAGGGCCGAGCGGAGCACTCGGTCCCGGACCGCCCTGAGCCAGGGCCCCGGCTGGTGCGGTCGGTCACCTCCGCCCGCCATGCGGCGACGATGGGGCCACGCGTTCCCCGTTGTACCGGGAGCCCACCGCGCCTGTCGCCGACGACGCGTCACTCTTCGTGTTCGAAGCGGGTGGTGGGGACCAGGGGTCGGGAAGGCGGGGTCGGGAGGGTGTCTCCGGGGCCCGCGCGGGGTAAGCCCGGGAAAGCCACGCCCAACCGGGGTGGGCGACTCCGGGGAGCGGAGCCATTTGTCCCCGGAAGAGTGGTTTGAACTGACGTCAGCGCGGCACTCTACAGCGAAGACAGAGGTGCGTTAGCACACTACACACGGTAGTAATCGAATCACCCCTGCGGGGGGCTGCTGATGGGGTCGGCGGGCAGATACTCTGCGCCGAAACCAGATCGGGGAGGTGTCATGGCCGGCTCACTGGACATGCGGAAGTTCCTGTGGCAGAGCGATGAGCCGTTGTCGTCGACGCCGCAGGTGCCGGCGCCGCGGAACGGCGAACTGCCCAGGGTCTCCGAGGAACAGGTGCACCGGGCGCGGGTGGCGGTGGCGGCCGGCGCGACCGGAGCGGAGGACTGCCGGTTGCTGCTGGACATGCTCGGCCTGACACCCGGCGAGGACGGGGTGCCGCCCGTGCGGCGGTGACCACGACGTTGGTAGCGGCGGGGGTGGGCGCGTTGGCGCCCACCCCCGCCGCGTGTTCGGCGCCGGGGCGCCGAACCAGGCGCGCACCCCCCGGAGCGCGACTGATCTCGGGTTGGCGGCCGCGAAGGCATCGGTGATCTCGAAACGCGGCGACCGTCCCGGGGGAAACATACCGACCGGTCCCTTTCCCGGCAACGGGTCGCGTATCGGCAGTAATGGTTCCGGCGTGCGGCTTACTCGTTCGGGCCACCAATGTGGGTGACACGGTAACTTTGTTGATCACCGACCGATGTCGTCGGTGTGGGCCTCGGCCGGGGTCCACCTGTCCGTGTTTCCCCATGTTGGAGCCGCAATGCCGCAGCAACATCGGGCCAGGGTCACCCGCGAGGCCATAGTGCTGGCCGCCGCCAGGGAGTTCGCCCGTCTCGGGTTCGGGGCCACCTCGCTGAACATCATTCTGGAACGGAGCCGGGTTACCAAGGGCGCCTTCTATTTCCACTTCCCGTCGAAAGAGGCGCTCGCCCAGCACTTAATTGACCATTCAAGGAGGGGGTGGATGGAAATCGAGCGGCACCGGCTGCGTGCCGCGTCCGACCCGCTGCGCACCGTGGTCCTCATGGTCGACGACTACGCCCGCCTGTTGACCGAGGACGAGCTCGCCTGGGCGGGGATCCGCCTCCTGGGGGAGGACGGCGGACCCGGTGAGCTGTTCGGGGCCTGGTACGTCAGTTGGGAGGGGTTGCTGCGCCGGTTGTTGACCGACGCCGGGCGGAGGGGACTGCTGCGGCCCGGCGTCGACCCGGGGGACGTGGCCGGTGTGATCGCCGCCGGTGTCGTGGGGGCGAGAGCCGTGTCGCACGGCACCGCCGGGAGCGGCGATCTCGCGGATCGGGTCTCCCGCCTCTGGCGCGTGGTGCTGCCCGGTGTGGCCACGGCGGGGTGGTGGAGCGAGTTCCAGGGCAGCGACCCGGCTCTCGTCGGTGCCTGACGCCGTCCGCCCTCCCCGGTGGGGCAACGGGGCGCGGCCGGGTGGGGCGGGCGACGGGGCCGGGTGGCCGATCGGGGCCCGCGCCGGCACCGGGTCGCCATCCGGGCGGCCCCACTCGTTCCCTACGCCGAACGGAGTAATCTGGCGAGTGACCAGCGCCACGTTCGCGATGTTGTTCGCCCGTGGCACTTCGGGAGGGGGGCGCGCGCCGGGGCGCCGCGGAGGGCTTGAAGGGTCAAAATGCCCTCTGACCAGCGGAGATGCCCTCGATCGCCGGGACGGGGAAGGGGTTGTCGTTCGCGTGCCCAGAGGGGTCGCGGGCCTCTGACCACCCGTTTTGGCATTCACCTCGAACGTGTCCTAAGCTATGCGTGCTCCCAACGAGAGAAGTTAACAAAATCGTTGAGGGCGAGGCCGGGTCAGGCTAGTCCGGCCACGCTCCCATCGTCTAGCGGCCTAGGACGCCGCCCTTTCAAGGCGGTAGCGCGGGTTCGAATCCCGTTGGGAGCACGGCACAACACAAGGCCATCAAGGCCCCGTGGCGCAGTTGGTTAGCGCGCCGCCCTGTCACGGCGGAGGTCGCGGGTTCGAGTCCCGTCGGGGTCGCCAGAGCTATCGGTCAGCATGACCGGGAGCGAACGGCCAGGTAGCTCAGTTGGTACGAGCGTCCGCCTGAAAAGCGGAAGGTCGCCGGTTCGACCCCGGCCCTGGCCACAGCGGACGAGCAGAAACGAGAGGGCTCCACCCAGCAGGGTGGGGCCCTTCGTCGTGCGTGCCGGACGCGGCCCCGCCTGGGTGCTGGTCCCAGGCGGACGCGCGTTGCTGGCCCGGGGAACCGACTCGCGAAGGGTGCGGCTTCCGCACCCGACCTCCCCGCACCTCCGATCCCGCGCACCGGCCGTGGTGGGCCAGCTGGCGCCGCCGGCCGGTTCTCGCGCCGCCCAGGGGCGGCCGCTGCCCGGCGGGACGCGCTCCCCCGCCGTCCGCTCGCGTGTGCGGCCCAGCGCGGGACCGTGCCGACACGCTCGTCCGGTCTCCCGTCCGGGGTGGCGGTGCCTCCCCGGCCCGTCCGAGCACGCCGAGTGGGATGCCACGTGCCCGGCGGTCGAGGAGCCCTCGCCCGCCCCCCGGTGCGAGGCGGTGACCCGCTCCGGCCACCCGCGGTGGCCCACTGGACCAACGCTGGTCGTGGCGCGCCCCCGTGTCCGGCTGGGCTCCGGGGAGGCGAGGAGGGGGAGGGAGCGAGCCGGGCGAGTGGCGGCGGGGCCGGCGAACCCGTCCACGGGAGCGCGTGTCGGCGTGGAGCGCCAGCCTCGACGGAGTAGCAGGTGTGACTCTGCGCTGATCGCGAGTCGCCTCGGTCGATCGCGCGGCCGGTTCGGCACCGCCGATGGCGGAGCGGGCTGAGCCGTTCGTCGCGCCCGCCTACGCTGATCGTTTCGATCCGATAACAGACGGTCACCGGCTTCTGGTTCCGCTGCGTGACGGCCCTCCGCCGAGAGCTCGACACCTGTCAGGACCGCGCGGAGTGCAAGTCCGAAGATCAACTCTGTCGAGGGACATGTTCGCAGCGGTGCGTGACTTGATCCGTCTCTTCGAAGGTTTTTTCTCGCCTCGAACGAACGATTGTCAGCCGTCTGATTCGGAACGCTGCGCCGTGAGCCGGGTGGTTGACTGCGCCCGGTGGTGCCGCGGGTCGCCGCTCGCCGTCGCGGACGTGCGGACACCGGGGCACCGCCGGGATGCCTGGCAAGAATGGGAAAGGCTGGGGGTTCATCAGCGTGCACACGCAGCGCACCGTTCGGTTCTCGCGAAGCTTCCAGGACGGGACGGGTACCACCGCTACCGGCGTACTGTCCGGACCAATCTCCCTCGACACCGCACAGGACACGACGACCCTGCCACTGGCGAGGCCCACGTTCGCCACCGCCGCAGCGGAGGAACCCCGGGCGAGCGCCCCGACGGGGCGACCCCCGACAGCGGTCGACGGTGGGCATCCGCATCCGCATCCGACTCCACCGTGTCCGCCCTCGCCCTCCGCTCGACCAACGACGGGTTGGGAACGCCGGCACCGCACCGGTGTGGTGCTGGCCGACCAGCTGATCACCGTGGCGGTCGCGCTCGGGGCCGCCCTCGTCCTCGGTGGCGGTCCCTCCGAGGTGGCCCCGGCGGTCGCGTTCACCCTCGCCGGCGTCACCTGGGTGACGGTGACGCTCGCGATGGTGGGCTGCCGGGTGTGGGAACCGCGCGTACTCGGGCAGGGCGCCGAGGAGTACCGCCGCCTCGGTCGGGTGCTGCTCACCACGATGGTCTTCCTCGCACTGGCCGCGATGGCGCTCGACACGCCAGCCCTGCGGCCCTGGATCTTCGGTGTGGTCCCGGTTCTCGCCGGCGGGCTCATCCCGGCGCGGTACCTGCTGCGGCAGGCGCTGCACCGTCGGCGTCGTCGCGGCGAGTGCCTGTTGCCGGTGCTGGCCGCCGGTGGGGCGGGGGCGTTGGCCGACCTCATCGACCGGACCCGGCGGGAACCGCACTACGGCTGGCGGGTGGAGGCGGTGTGCCTGTCCACCGCACCGACCGCCCCACTCGACGGCTGTGTCGGTGAGGTGGGAGGGGTTCCCGTCGTCGGAACGGTGGAGGACGTGGCCGCCCGCGTCGAACGCGGTGGTTACCGGGTGGTGGCCCTGGCCCCCGACCCCTACTGGACACCGGCTCGGGTGCAACGGCTCGCCTGGCAGTTGGAGGACAGCACCGCGGAGATGGTGGTGGCCCCCATGCTGCTCGAGGTGACGGGCCCCCGGCTGCACGTCGCCCCGGTCTTCGGGCTGCCGCTCCTGCGGGTCAGCGCTCCCTGCCTGACCGGCGCCCGCCGGGTGGTGAAGAACCTGGTGGACTGCCTGCTCGCCGCGGTGCTGCTCGTGCTCACCCTGCCCCTCCTGCTGGTGATAGCCCTGCTCGTCGTCGTGGACTCCGGTGGCCCCGTGCTCTACCGGCAGCGACGGGTCGGTCGGCACGGCCGCATGTTCACCATGCTCAAGTTCCGCAGCATGGTCGTCAGGGCCGATGACCAGCGGGCCGCGCTGGTGGCGGCGAACCGGGGCGCCGGCCCGCTGTTCAAGATGCGTTCCGATCCGAGGGTGACGCGCCTCGGAGCGGTCCTGCGCCGGTACTCCCTGGACGAACTCCCCCAGCTGGTCAACGTGCTGACCGGGTCGATGTCGCTGGTGGGGCCCCGCCCGCCCCTCCCGGAGGAGGTGGCCTGCTACGACGCGGCGGCGCACCGGCGCCTGATGGTGAAGCCGGGGCTCACCGGGCTGTGGCAGATCAGCGGCCGGAGCGACCTGTCGTGGGAGGAGTCGGTGCGGCTCGACCTGCGGTACGTCGAGAACTGGTCACTCGCCCTCGACTTCGTGATCCTCTGGAAGACGGGCTGGGCCGTGGTGCGCGGCCAGGGGGCGTACTGATGGACACCTGCCGACTGTGCGAGCGCCCCGACCTGCGCGGCGTGCTCGACCTGGGAGCGACGCCCCCCTGCGAACGCTTCCTCGGACCGAGCGAACTCGACCTGCCCGAACCCACCTACCCGCTGCATCTCAGGGTCTGCTCCTCCTGCCTGCTCGCCCAGCTCCCCGCCTTGGTCACCCCGGAGGAGACCTTCACCGAGTACGCCTACTTCTCCTCCTTCTCGGTGTCCTGGGTGCGGCACGCCGCGCGGTACGTCGCCGACGCGGTGGCGCGGCTGGGCCTGGGGCGCGACTCCTTCGTCGTCGAGGCCGCGAGCAATGACGGTTACCTGCTCAGGCACCTGGTCGAGCGGGGCGTCCGCTGCCTCGGGGTAGAACCGGCGCGCAATGTCGGCGCCGTGGCCAGGGAGAACGGTGTGCCGACCCTCACCGAGTTCCTCGGACCGGAGACCGCCGCCCGGATCCGGGACGAGCACGGCCCGGCCGACCTGGTCGTGGCCAACAACGTCTACGCGCACGTCCCCGACATCCGGGGCTTCACCGCCGGCCTGCGCGGTCTCGTCGCGGACGACGGCTGGGTGAGCATCGAGGTCCAACACCTGCTGAGCCTCGTAAGGCACTGCCAGTTCGACACCATCTACCACGAGCACTTCCAGTACTACACGGTGCGATCGGCGCAACAGGCGCTGGCGACCGGCGGGCTCGTGGTGGTCGACGTGGAGCTGTTGCCCACGCACGGTGGGTCGATCCGGCTGTGGGCACGCCCGGCCGACGCCGCCGGACCGCCCTCGGCGGCGGTGCTGGAGGTGCTCGCGGCGGAGGCGGACGCGGGCCTGCACACGGCGGACGGTCACCTGGGGCTCGCCGAGGACGTGCACCGCATCCGGGCCGACCTCCTGACGTTCCTCCTGGAAACGCGTCGGTCCGGGCGGACGGTCGTCGGGTACGGCGCTCCTGGCAAGGGGAACACCCTGCTGAACCACTGCGGGATCCGACCCGACCTGCTGCCGTACACGGTGGACCGCAACCCCTACAAGCACGGCCGTTACACGCCGGGCGCCCGCATCCCGGTGCACCCGCCGGAGCGGCTCGCGCTGGACCGCCCGGACTACGTGCTGGTGCTGCCGTGGAACCTGCGGGACGAACTGGTGGACCAGCTCGCCCACGTGGCCGACTGGGGCGGCCGGTTGGTGTTCCCCATCCCCAGGCTCGAGGTCGTCGATCCCCGGTCCGCGCAGGGCCAGCCCGTGGTGAGGAGCCAACGATGAAGGTCGTGTTGTTCTGCGGCGGCCACGGCATGCGGATGCGTGTCGGGACCACCGACGAGCTGCCCAAACCCATGCACCCGGTGGGCCCACGGCCGTTGCTGTGGCACGTGATGCGCTACTACGCCCACTTCGGGCACACCGAGTTCGTGCTGTGCCTGGGGTACGGGGCCGAGCACATCAAGAACTTCTTCCTCACCTATTCCGAGACCGCGTCCAACGACTTCGTGCTGCGCGGCGGACGGGTGCAGCTGCGCTCGTCCGACATCCGCGACTGGACCATCGAGTTCGTCCACACCGGACTGGACTCCCCCATCGGGGAGCGGTTGCGCCGGGTCAGGCACCTCGTGGAGGACGAGGAGCTGTTCCTCGCCAACTACGCGGACGTGTTGACCGACGCCCCGCTCGACCGGGTCGTGGAACGGGTCCGCCGCGGCGATGTCGCGGCCGGGATGATGGTCGTCCCCCCGCAGTCCTCGTTCCACTGCGTCGAGCTCGGCGAGGACAGCAGGGTGGGCGCGATCACGCCCGTCAGTCGGCTGCCGATCTGGGAGAACGGCGGCTACTTCGTGTTGCGCCCCGAGGTGTTCGATCACCTGCCCCCCGGCGGCGACCTCGTCGAGGACGCCTGCGGTGAGCTGGCGAAGCGGGGACGGTTGCTGGCCTACCCGCACCGGGGGTTCTGGGCCCCGGCGGACACCGTCAAGGAAAGGGTCGCCCTCGACCGAGCCTACGCGGCCGGAGAACGGCCCTGGATGCTGTGGGACGTCGACGGGGCGTCCGAGGCGCGGCGTCCGGTGGCGGCCCCGTGATCGGCCTGCGCCCGGAGCGGGTCGACCGGGTCCTGGTGCTGGGGGCGCACTGCGACGACATCGGCATCGGGGCGGGCGGGACGTTGCTGTCGCTGTGCTCGTCCCGTCCAGGGCTCGCGGTGGACGCCCTGGTCTGCACCGGCGGCGGCGGTGACCGGGAGGCCGAGGAGCGGAAGGCGCTGGCCGCCCTCTGCGGTGGGGCCGACCTCTCGTGCCGGGTCCTGGACCTGCCCGACGGCCGCCTCCCGGCCCACTGGTCCGAGGTCAAGGACGCGTTGGAGCGCCTCGCCTCGACCCTGGACCCCGACCTCGTGTTCGCCCCGGCCGCCCACGACGCGCACCAGGACCACCGCACCCTCGCCGCCCTGGTGCCCACCGTCTTCCGGGACCACCTCGTGCTCGGTTACGAGATCCCCAAGTGGGACGGCGACCTCCTCCAACCGGCGGTGTTCGTGCCGCTGAGCGAGGAGTGCGCCCAGGCCAAGAGCCGGATCCTGGGCGAGTGCTACCCGTCGCAGGCGGACAGGCACTGGTTCGACCCCGAGACGTTCCTGGGCCTCGCGAGGGTCCGAGGGGTACAGAGCAGGGCCAGATACGCCGAAGGCTTCTTTGCGGACAAGTTCGTGCTGAACGGAGGCACCCCATGCGCGTGCTGGTGACCGGGCACCAGGGATACCTGGGCAGCGTCGTGGCGCCGATCCTGGCGGGGGCGGGGCACGAGGTGGTGGGTCTGGACTCCGGGCTGTTCGCCGACTGCGTGCTCGGCCCGGCGGTGCCCGACCCGGTGGGCTACACCACCGACATCCGCGACGTCACCCCCGGCCAGCTGGCGGGGGTCGACGCGGTGGTGCACATGGCGGCGCTGTCGAACGACCCGTTGGGCGCGCTGACCCCGGAGGTGACCTACGAGGTCAACCACAAGGCCTCGGTGCGACTGGCCAGGCTGGCACGGGAGGCGGGCGTCCGCCGCTTCCTCTACGCCTCCACGTGTTCGGTGTACGGGGCCGCGGGTGACGCACTGGTCGACGAGGACGCCCCGCTGCGCCCGGTCACGCCGTACGCGACGAGCAAGGTGATGGTCGAGGACGACGTTCGCGACCTCGCCGACGACCACTTCACCCCGGTGTTCCTGCGCAACGCCACCGCCTTCGGCGCCTCGCCCCGGATGCGCGCCGACATCGTGTTGAACAACCTGGTGGGTCACGCCGTGCTGACCGGTGAGGTGCGGGTCCTCTCCGACGGCACCCCGTGGCGGCCGTTGGTGCACGTCCGGGACATCGCCGCGGCGTTCCTTGCGACGTTGGAGGCACCGAGGGCCGCGGTGCACGGCGAGGCCTTCAACGTCGGTACCTCCGCGAACAACCTGACCGTCGCGGACATCGCCCGCCGGGTGGTGGACGCGGTGCCGGGTTCCCGGCTCGTCATCACCGGGGAGACCGGCGGCGACCCCCGGTCGTACGTGGTCGACTTCTCCCGCATCATGTCGCGGCTGCCCGCGTTCGAGCCGAGGTGGGGGGTGAGCGCCGGCGCCGAGGAGCTGTCCGCCAGCTACACGGCCTACGGCCTGACCCAGGACGGGTTCCGCCGGCGTTTCACGCGGCTCGCCAGGCTGTCCGAGCTGCGTGCCGACGGCGTGGTCACCGAGGACCTGCGGCCGGCTCCGGCGGGGGCCCCGCTGTGAGCGCCCCCGTCGACCGCTCGACGTCAGGCTCCCGCCACCAGCCTGTCGCGCAGTTCCTCCCACCCGCCGGCAGTCGCGTCACGTGCGCTGACGACGCTCACGGGCAGCGGCCACACCACCCCCAGGCCGGGGTCGTCGTAGCGCACGGCGACATCGGCCGAGGGGTCGTGGGTGGCGTCGATCCGGTAGCAGACGTCGGCGACGTCGGTGAGCGCCTGGAAGCCGTGCAGGAAACCGGCCGGCACGTAGAGCTGGGAGAAGGAGTCGTCGTCGAGCCGGAACGCCTCGTACTCCCCGAAGGTCGGCGAGTCGGGCCGGGCGTCGACCACCACGTCGTACACCGCTCCTCGGGCGCAGCGCACCAGTTTGGACTCGCCCCGGCCGATCCTGCCGTGCAGTCCGCGCAGCACACCTCGGCGGGACCGCGACTGGGAGTCCTGGCGGAACGCGGTTCCGTCGACACCGTGTTCGGCCGCGACGTCCACGTCGAAGGTGCGGGTGAACAGGCCCCGGTCGTCGTGGTGGGGAGTGGGCACGAAGAGCAGCACCCCTGGAAGCCGACCCGGCCGGACACGCATGGCCGCCATTGTCCACAGTGGTCCACCCGGGTCGGCGGCAGGGGTGGGCGGAACCGCCGTGGCCAGGGAAGGCGGCTCGCGCGATGACCCGGTTCGACTGCCGCTGGTGCGGCACCAGCGCGCCCCAGCCCGTCCTGGACCTCGGGGAGCAGCCGCCCTGCGACCTCTTCCCCTCGGTCGTCGACGGCGGCCCTGATCCCCGTTGGCCGCTGCGGATGGGCTGGTGCCGGGAGTGCGGGCTGGCGCAGCTCCTGGAGGACCCGGGCATTCCCGAGCGGGCCAGGGGGGTGGAGCCGGCGGCGCTCGCCCGCCAGGCCGAGGAGGCGGTGTCCCGGGTGGCCGCCGAGGGCTGGCTACCGGACCGTGGGGGTTTCCTGGAGTTCGGCAGCCCGCACGGAGGTTCCTGGTCGCTCCTGCTCACCCATCGGGGGCTCACGCCGACGGCTCCTGGCGCGGCCTCCGACCTGGTCCTGGACTGCTTCGGGATGATGCACCACCCCGACCAGGCCGCCGCCCTGCGACGCCGGGTGCGAGCCCTCGCGGAGGACGGGGTGCTCCTCGTGCAGTTCCACAGCCTGGCCGCGATCCTGCGCGGCGACCAGTGGAACGCGCTGCGGCACGGCCACTTCGCCTACTACTCCACGGCGGCGCTCGTGACGATGCTCGGCCAGCTCGGTGTCGTCGTCCGGAGGGCCTGGCGGTTCGACCTCTACGGGGGGACCGTCCTGCTCGCCTGCGCCCGACGTGGCACCCAGGACGACAGCGTGCGGGCGCTCCTCGCGGAGGAGGAGGCGCTGGGGGTCGGTGACCCACGACACCTGCGGGCGCTCCAGCACGCGGTGACCCGGGACGTCGAGAGCCTCCGGTCCTGGCTCGCCGAGGGCAGGGCGTTGGGCCGGCGCGTGGTCGGTTACGGGGCGGGCTCCCGCGCGGTGCCGCTGCTGTGCGCGGCCGGCGTCGGCCCCGACCTGCTGCCGTTCGTCGCTGACGCGTCGGTGTCGAAGGACGGTCGGCGGTTCCCCGGCAGCCGGGTTCCCATCGTCGCACCGAACCGGCTGCGTTCCCGGCGTCCCGACGTCGTCCTGGTGTTCCTGCCCGAACTGCTGCCCGAGGCCCGGGCCGCCCTGCCCTGGGTCGAGGAGTCCGGGGGCCGTTGGGTCGCTGTCGACCGGCTGCCGCCCTGGCTGCCACGACAGCGGGCGGACACCGCGGCGGCCGAGGTGACCAGGGTGGGGAGGAACGGATGAGCGACCCGGTCGCGGCTCCTCCGATCAGCGTCGGCCTGCCCGTGCGCAACGGTGAGCCCTACCTGGAGGCGGCGCTCAGGTCGCTGCTCGACCAGCGGGACGTCGACTACGAGCTGATCGTGGCCGACAACTGCTCGACCGATGCCACCGCCGACATCGTCGGGGACCTCGCCCGAGGCGACGCCCGCGTCCGCTACCTGCGGCGGGCCCGGGACATCGGCGTGATGGGCAACCACAACCGGCTGGTGGGGGAGGCTCGGGGCGGGCTCTTCGCCTGGGCGGCGGCGGACGACGTGTGGCGCCCCGACCGCCTCGCCCGGCTCGCCGCCGCGCTCGCCGACCGACCCGAGGTCGTGCTGGCGTCGTCCTCGGCGACCGAGATCGGCCCGGACGACGGGGTCCTCGGCTCCTGGCACAACGAGTGCCGGGTCGACCACCCCGACCCGGCCGTGCGGGTGCGGGACCTGTTGGAGGTGCCGCATCACAACTACTACTGCTACGGCCTGGTCCGCCGGCACGTGCTGGCGAGCACGATGCTGAACCCGCCGATCAAGGCGGGGGACCGCGTGCTGGTGGCCGAGCTGGCTCTGCGGGGCCCGTTCGTCCACCTGGACGAGGAGCTGCTGCTGCACCGGATCCACCCCGACCGGATCAGCGAACGGGTCGACCCCCGCGAGTTCTACCGGAGCCAGCGTCCCGGTCGGCGGTCGCTCGTGCTCCCCAACGTGGAGGAGGGCGGCTGGTTCCTCCGGGCCGTCCTCCGATCGCCGCTGTCCCCGGGCCAACGGCTGGCGGCGTTGGCCGCGTTGCGGCCGTGGCTCCGGGACAACGCGGTGCCCATGGCCCGCAACGTCGCCAGGGCGGCGGTGGACGCGGGTCGACGGCTCGCCGGGGCGGCCGACCGGTCATCCAGGCCCCGGGGCTGAGAGAGCGGGCTCGGCACGGGACGACTTCCTGGTCCCGGCCGGGAGCCCGCCGACCTCGCGCCCGGGACGACACGAGAGGTACGGGAAGCGGAGATGGACGCGGTGCAGGTACTCCGGGTGCTCGCCCGCCGGTGGCGGCTCACCCTGGCGCTGGGTGCCCTGCTCGGCGGGGTGCTGGCCGCGGTGGCGGTCGCGGTTCCACCGCAGCAGCGGGTCACCGCCGTGCTGCTGGCCATCACGGAGCCGGGACCGGAGGGGGGCAACCCCTTCGCGCGAGTGGACCGAGCCCAGGAGCAGGCCGCGACGCTGGTCAGGACGGTGCTGACGGCACCGGGTGCCGATGAACGCCTCGCGGCCGCCGGGGTCGTGGGTGACGTGGAGGTCAGCAACGACGACGTCCAACTGGGTGGGGCGAGCGCGTTCCTCACCGTCACGGTGACGGCGGAG
The DNA here is from genome assembly GCF_000429185.2 of Actinoalloteichus caeruleus DSM 43889. GTDB lineage: Bacteria > Actinomycetota > Actinomycetes > Mycobacteriales > Pseudonocardiaceae > Actinoalloteichus_B > Actinoalloteichus_B caeruleus. The sequence goes on from NZ_AUBJ02000001.1 coordinate 4,442,273, forward strand.
ACCGGCCCCCGTGCGAACGCCTCGGTGGCCCGGGTGATCGATCTCGCCGGCGCCGAGCTCCGGGAACGCCAGGAACGGGCCGGTGTCACCGCCGGTGAGCTGGTCGTGCTCAGCGAGGTGGTCGCACCCGGGAACGCGGTCACGACCCGGGGCGCGCAGCTGCGCGCCCTCGGCCTGCTCGGTGCGCTGGGGGCGGCGGCGCTCACCGCCGTGGTCCTGCTCGTGGACCGCCGGAAGCCCGGACCCGGGGAGCGCGGGGCGGGGGACCCGCCCGAGCCGACCCCCGGCGGGGCGGCGGCGAGCGGACCGCCGCCTCGGCACCGGGGGACGGGGCCGTGGCGGACCGCGTCGGCGCGACCCCGGAGCGGGTGGCCGGCGGGTGACCTGGGGGCTGGCGGAGCGGCCGGTCAGCCACCCGCTCCCGCGCGGGGAAACGGGCACCGGCCGGTGGCGCGCACCGGTCGGTGCCGTCCTCGCGGTGTTCGCGCTGCTGCTGGCACTGCCCCAGAACCTCGTCGTGGTGGGGGGAGCGGGCGGGGTCACCCCGGCTCGGCTGCTCGCCCTCGCCTGCCTGCTGTGGTGGCTGGTCGCGGTGGTGGGCGGGCTCCGGAGGTCCACGGGCGCGAACCCGGTGACCCGCGCGCTGCTGGGGTTCCTGGTGCTGGTGCTCACGGCGCACGCCCTCGCCACCCTCGATGGTGGCGGGGTCGGCGCGGACCGGATCGAGGAGACCGACCGGGCGCTGTTGGCCCTCGTCCCGGCGATCGGGGTCGCGTTGCTCGCCTCGGACGGGGTTCGCGGTCGCCGTGAGGTGAGGTGGGTGCTGGGGGCACTCGTGCTCGGCACCACCGCGTCGGCCGGGGCGGCGGTGGTCCTCTTCACGGTCGGCGTCGACCCGCGACCGCTGCTGGAGGTACCGGGCCTGGAGCTCGCCCCGCTGTGGGACGCGGATCTCGCCAGGGGCGGCCTGGTCCGGGCGATGGGGTTCGCGCACCACCCCATCGAGCTGGCCGCGCTCGCCGCGATGGCACTGCCGCTCGCCATCCACCTGGCCGGTCACGGCCGGCGGCCCTGGCTGTGGTGGGGGTGCGCCGCCCTGCTGGCCCTCGGAGTCCTCACCACGATCTCCCGCACGGGGCTGCTCGGGGTGGCCGTGGTCCTCGTCGCCCTGCTCCCCCGGATAGGGCTGCGGCGGTGGGTGTCGTTGGGGTTCGGCCTGGTGGGGGCGTTGGTGGTGGTGGTCACCGCCTGGCCCCGGCTGGCGGAGGTCCTCGCCGCCACGGTCCTCGGGTCCCGAACGGACAACAGCGTGCGCGGCCGGTTGGAGGACTACACCTACGTCGCCGGTCGCCTCGCCGAGCACCCGTGGTGGGGGCAGGGCTTCGGGACCTACCTGGCGCCTCCACAGCCCTACCTCGACAACCAGTACCTGCTGACGCTCGTCGAATCCGGGCCGCTCGGGCTGCTCGGGCTGCTCGTCCTGCTGGCCACGCCCCTGCTGCTGGCCCGCCGGGTCGCGGGGGGCGCCGTGGGGAGTGGTGACGGGGACGCGACGGGCGAGGCGACGCGGGATCGGGACACCGGTTGGGCACTGGCCGTCGCGCTGCTGGTCGGCGTCTGCTGCCTCGGCACCTTCGACGCGCTGGCCTTCCCCCAGTTCCAGGGTTACCTGTTCCTCCTCATCGGCCTGGTCGGTGCCGTGTCCTCCCCGGCCGTGTCGGCCCGTGCCAGGTCTCCGCGCTCGACCGACCACCCCACCAGGAAGGGATGAGCACGTGCACGTTGGTCCAGACGTCCTCGTCGCCGTCGTGACCCACCAGTCGGCGGAGGACCTGCCCGGGTTGCTGGAGTCACTCCCGGCGGCCATGCGCGGTGTCGGGCGGTGGCGACTGGTGATCGCCGACAACCACTCGACGGACGGGACGCTCGACGTCGCCCGCCGCCTCGCGCCCTACGCCCACCTGTTGCCGTTGGGGGCGAACCTGGGTTACGCGAGCGGGGTGAACGCCTGCGCCGCGCTCGCCACCCCGGCGGAGGGCCTGCTGGTGCTCAACGCGGACGTGCGTCTCGATCCAGGCTCCGTCCTGCCCCTCGCGGCCGCGTGCCAGCCCGACAGCGGCGCCGTGATCCCGACGTCGTCCGGCCCGGGAGGCCGAGGTCGGAGCGGTGACCGAGCCCGCGATGAGGCGCGGGGCGGTGTCGGGGTGGCGGCACCCGCGGTCCGCGACGGTGCCGGACGGCCAGAACCGACGATGCGCCGCCGCCCCAGCCCGGGACGGGCCTGGGGTGAAGCCCTCCTCGGCGGGTGGGCGGGCCGCTTCCCCGCCCTCGGGGAACGCATCGACCCCACCGGCCAGGAGGAACCGGGCTGGGCGAACGGAGCGGTGCTCTTCGTACCGGCCCACGTGCGGCGGCGCATCGGACCCTGGCGGGCGGACCTCTTCCTCTACTCGGAGGAGGTGGACTACTGCCGGCGGGTGACCGACGCGGGTTGGCGGATCGCGCGGGTGCCGGAGGCGACCGCGGTCCACCTCGGCGGGCAGGTGTCCTCCACCCCGGCGCTGTGGGCGCAACTGGTCACGAACCGGGTGGTGCACGTGGCGCGGTGGGACGGCCGTCGGGCGGCGCGGTTGGTCTGGAGCGCCCTGCTCGTGGGGCAGTTGGTCCGGATTCCCCTCCGGCGGCGGGTCCACCGCCGGGCGTTGCGGGAACTCTGGGCGGGCCGTGGCCGGCTCCTCGCCGGGCACCCCACCCACCCGGCCGCCGGCCCGGACTTCGGGACCCACCGGCGGACCACCCCCTGGCCGTTGGAGGTGTCCAGGTGAGCGATCCCAACCGGCGGGCACCGGTGGAGTTCCCCCGCCTGGCGAAGGACCTGCTGCGACGGCTGGTCGGACGCCACGTCGTCGCGGAGCGCTGGTACCGGCTGCGCTACGCGGCCACCAGACGGGCGGCACGGGCCGAGGAGGACGCCGAGGTGGAGCGGCTGTCGACGGTGGTGGCCCCCGTCCCGGAAGCCACCGTCGTGGTGGTCATCCCCACGTACCGCCGACCGGGTCGCCTGCTCGCCGCGGTGCGGAGCGCCCTCGGCCAGACGGTCCGGGACGTCGCGGTCCTCGTGGTGGACGACGGCGGCGGTGAGGTCGGAACGCTGCCACCGGACCCCCGGCTGCGCCTGATCAGGCTCGGGCGGAACCACGGGAGCTGTGGTCTCGCCCGCAACGTGGGGATCAGGCTGTCCCGGTCGCCCTTCGTGGCCTTCCTGGACGACGACAACACGTGGCGGCCGGACCACCTGGAGCGCGCGCTCCGCGCCCTGCGGGAGGAGCCCGGCCCGGGGCTGGCCTACACGGCGGTGCGCCGCCTCCGTGCGGACGGTTCCCAGCTGGACATCATCGGCCGCGAGTTCGACCGGCGCGCCCACACCGACGACTCGTGGGCGGACTCGAACTCCATCGTCGTGACCAGGAGCCCCCTCGTGCGCTTCGACCCGTGGGCCCGGCCCCGGTCGGTCAACCCGAAGGAGGACTGGGAGCTGGTGCACCGGCTCTCCCGGCGGATGCGGGTCACTTACGTACCGGTGGTGACGGTGGACTACGCCGTGCACCGGGGGAGCTACTTCACGGACTGGGGTGAGCGGTCGGGCGCCGGGGCGTGGAACGGGACCGGCCCGGGCGCGCGGCCGCCTGCCGCGGCACCCCTCGCGTTGCCGGCGGGACGGGAGGGGGCGGGCCCGCCTCGGCCGGCGCGAGCGCCCGAGGCGGGACCCGGGCGCGCCGGGTCCCCGGAGGCCAGGACGGGGCCGGGCGACGACGGGCGCGAGGACCCGAGGGTGGTACCCCGCCCGGGAGGGGTGCCCTGGTCACCGCCGTCCGGTCCGATGCGTCGGCCGGTGGCGCCACCCGTCCGCGTCGAGGAGGGGACGGCACCACCCGAGCTGACCGGGCGGTGCGGGGTCCCCGAGGGCGGGTGGCCGGAGGAGTGGTTCGCGGGCCCGGGCCAGGGTGGCCGATCGCCCACCGGTGGAGCGCCGCCGGCACCCGGTGACCCGGTTCCCGGGGCACCGGCGGACGGGCGCCGGCCACCGTTACCGGGGGAACCGGGATGAGGGGCCTGGAACGGGGCGAGGTGTCCGCCGAGTCGGGTCGGGACGGCTCCCCCGACCCTCCGACGTCCTCCCACCCGTCCGACGCGGCTCGTCACCTCGGCCAGGAGGACGGCGGTGCTGGCCTGGGGGCGCGAGTGCGCCGCGGCCTGGGCCTGAGCCTGGCCAACACCCTGCTGTCCAGGGTGGGCACCTTCGCGATGGGGATCGTGCTGGCCAGGCTGTTGGCGCCGGACGAGTTCGGCGTGTATGCGGCGGCCCTGGTCGTCCAGCACCTGCTGCTCGCGGTCAACGACCTCGGTGCGGCGGCCGCGCTGGTGCGGCAACCGGGCAGCGGCAGGAGCGCCGTCAGGCCGCTGCTGCCGACCGCCTGGACCCTGTCCGTCCTGTGGGGCCTCGTGGGTTTCCTGCTGTGCCTGCTCTCGGCGCCGCTGCTCGCCGAGGCGCTCGGTAGTCCGGAGGCCACCGGGGTGATCCGCCTGATGTCGGTCAACGTGGTGCTCGACGGGTTCGCCGCCGTGCCGGGAGCCCTGCTGACCAGGGAACTGGCCCAGGCCCGCCGGCTGGTGGCCGACGTGTCCGGGATGGCGTTGAACCTGGCGGTGACCGGGGCGCTCGCCGTCCTCGGCGCGGGGGCCTGGTCCCTGGCTGGGGGGAACATCGCGGGGACGGCGCTGGTGGTGGTGCTGTTGGTGGTGCTCGCCGGTACCCGGCCGCGTTTCGGCCTCCACCGCGCGCACGCGGCGACGATCACCCGGTGCGGCGCGGCGATGCTGGGTTCCTCGACGGTCCTGGTACTGGCGCAGGCCACCCCGCAGCTGGTCACGGGGACGCTGCTCGGGGCGAGCGCCCTCGGTCTGCTCTACCTCGCCTCCAACGTCGCCAACTGGCCGGCCGCCATCGTCACCGGCACGGTGGAGCGGGTGGCGCTCGCGACGTTCTCCCGGGTCAGGGAACGCGGTGGGGACCTCTCCCGCGCGGTCTCCGGTGTCTTCGGGTTGGTCGGGGTCGTCGTCCTGCCCGGGGGGATCGGTCTCGCGGTGCTCGCCGAACCGCTCGTCCTGGTCCTCTACGGCCCGGACTGGTCCCCGGCCGCGATGGCGCTGTCCGGTCTCGCGGTCGCCGCCGTCGCCCGCGTCGTCTCGGAGCTGGTGTTCAACCTCATGGTGGCCGCGGGTGCCCTGGCGTCCTCCGTCGGCCTGCAACTGGCCTGGCTCCTCGCGCTCGTGCCGTTCAGCTGCGTCGGCGCGTGGTGGTGGGGGTTGACCGGCGTCGCGTGGGCGCAGGCGTTCGTCGCCGCGACCGTCGCGTTGCCGTTGCAGGTGTGGGGAGCCCACCGGGCGGGGGTCCGGGTCCGGGAACTGGCGCGCGGTGTGTGGCCGGCCTCGGTTCTCGGCCTGGTGCTGCTGCTCGCGCTGCTCGCCCTGCGCCTCACCGGTCTCACCGCCGTGGTCGAGCTCGTGGTGGGGGTGGTGCTCGTCGGGGTGATCGTCGTCCTCGGGGGCCTGCGGCAGTACCGGCGCTGCCGCGGGCTGCTGGACGAACCGGCGCGGTGACCCCGCTGAGGAGTGACACCCGGTCAGGTTGTCAACCACGGTCGGACGCCCGACCGGGTCCGCCGTTCGGGGTGGGCCCGCGCTCCAACGGGTGTCACCTACTGCGGTTCCGCCCCGGCGCTGCCATCGTGTGGGCAGGGCGTGTGGAACGGGAGGCGGGTGGGACGAACGTGACCAGGTACGCGGGATGGACGGCGACGTTGTCCACGGCACTGCTCGGCGTGGCCCTCGCGGTCCCGGCGCCGCCCGCGGCGGCGGCGGAGGTCTCCGGGACGGCGGCCGTCGGCACCCCGGAACCGGCGGCGTCCAGCGAGCAGTCCCAGCCAGAGGACGCCGTGCACTGGTCCGAACTCCGCGCCCCCTGGTCCGGGTGGTTCCCGGCGGGGTGGCCGCTGTGGTTCTGGGACTGGGGCGACTGGTACCAGGACGACCGAGGGCCGGTGCCCTCCGGCGAGGTCGAGCCACCCGAGCCGACCCAGGCACCCGGCGGGGCGGGGAGCGATTCGGGCGGTCCCTCCGACGACGACCAGCACGTCGTCCCGGGCAGCGAGAACCCCTTCGAGGCCACCACCGGGATCTACGGAGATCCGGCGACCGAGGCGTGGAAGTGGATCAGCGACAACGCCGGCGACGAACGGGCGACCCTCTTCCTCCGGGACATCGCCTCCCAGCCGGTGGCCAAGTGGATCGGGGGCGGCGGCATCCGCGACGAGGTGAGCCGGTACGTCTCCCAGGCCGGCGCCCGGGGTGAACTGCCGGTTGTCGTCGGGTACAACGTGCCCCACCGGGACTGCGGGGGCCATTCCTCCGGCGGAGCGGCCAACGCGCGGGAGTACCGGCAGTGGCTGCGCGACGAACTCGTCCCGTCCTTCGGCGACACCCCCGCCGTGCTGGTCCTCGAACCCGACTCGTTGATCCACCTGACCTGCCTCTCCGAGGAGCGCCGCCAGGAGCGGCTCGACCTGCTGGGCGAGGTGGTGGCGGAGATGTCGGAGCGGGCTCCCCGGACGTGGGTCTACCTCGACGGTGGGGACGGGCGGCACAACCGCCCCTCCGAGATGGCGCCCCGTCTGGCGGCGGCCGGAGTGGCGGACGCGCGGGGCTTCGCCGTCAACGTGTCGAACTACAACAGCACCGAGGAGGCGGTGGCCTTCGGCGAGGAGGTTCGCGCCCTGTTGTCCTCGGACCACGGCATCGACGCGCACTACGTGATCGACACGAGCCGCAACGGCGCCGGCGCGACCGGGGACTGGTGCAACCCCCCGAACCGGCGGCTCGGGGAACCACCTCGTCCCGCCACCGGCGACGAGCCGATGGACGCGCTGCTCTGGATCAAGCACCCGGGCACCTCCGACGGTGACTGCGGCTCGGGGGAGGGGACGGTGAGCGGCCTGTTCTACCCCCATCTCGCCCTCGACCTGATGGGCCTCCGCTAGGAGGGCGGTCCGAGGTCGTCGGCGGTCGTCGGCGAGGGCCACCGCCGGTGGCGCCGCGGGTGCTCGACAGCGTGGCCCCGGCGGATGGCACCCACTTCCACGCGGGTGCCGTGCCACCCCGCCGAGCGGAATCGGGGCGGCGCACGCTCATTCGAACCGTTCCGCGTGGACGCCCCGCGAGCCCCGGTGGACTTCCGAGCGCATTTCCACGATGTCGAATTCGTCGGTGACCGAGTCGAACTCCGGTTCTTACCGTGAATAACGGAACAATCACGGCTGTTTTCGGTGGTACGCCCCGTCGGTATGGTGCTGAGGGGTTTCCGAACCGCGGAGGACGGCGATGGTGGCGGAAGGCGAGTACGTCCCTGTTCCCGGTCGAGGTGCCACGTCTCGCCCTCGACGTCCCGGGACGGCGCGAACGTCGGTTCGTCCGAGCGGGGAACCCCGTTCCCGCCGGCGGTCCTCGGCGAAGCACCCGCGAGGTGGGCTGCGGTGAACGCGCCGATCTCCACCGGCACCGCGCACCTCACCCTGTCCCTGGTCGAGTTCGACGTCTGCTGGGAGGTGCTCGGCCTCAACGCGACACCTACGCACCTCGAGGTGCCGAGTCCCGGGAAGACCTGGGAGGAACGTCGGCAGATCGTCCGGGCGGTGCTGTCCGGTCTCACCGCCCGGGGGCTGGCTCGGGGTGGTGCGCCGCACCCCGACCTGGAGTCCTCACTCGGCTTGCTCGCCCACCCTGACTGGGGCCTGCACGGGGGGATCCGGGGGACACGCCAGGTGCGCGCCATCGGTGCCGCGAGGGAACGGCAGGGCGTGGTGGCCGCGCGGCGCGGGGACGAGGTGCGGCTGTGGCCGGCCCCGGTCTGGGAACTCGCGGACCAGCTCGTGGGCCTCGCCGGTGACCGGCCCGCCGGGCCCGGCGAATCGGTCAGCCTGCGCTCAGAGGTCCTCGAGGTGGCGAACAGGCGGGCCACCGACGCCCGGGCGCTGGCCCGCCACCTGGTCGCGGAGGGTGAGCCGCCGGGGCAGGCGCGAGCGCTGGCCGCGATGGTCGACGGGGCGTTCGGTGGCGGGCACTTCGGCGCGGTGGTCCCGGACGGCGGAACCGGGCGCCGGCGGGGCGCCGGCCGGCTCGTGGCGTTCCACGACACCCCCGGTGGTCGGTACCTCCAGCTGCGGCGCCGCACCCCGTCCGGGGCGGAGTGGGTGACGGTGACGCCGGCCGGCAACGCCAGGGTGGCCACCGCCCTGCGGGAGTTGGTCGACGAGGCGCGGGCCGACTGACCGGGGTTCCGCCAGCCGGCCCGCCCGAGCTCAGGCGCTGGTGACCGGGAGGACACCGTCCAACGCGGCGAGCGTCTGGCCGGCGTCCTGCGCGCGCACCCAGGAGCCGACGTCCGGGGACTGCCTGAGCCGCCACCAGCGGGCGATCGCCGCCGCCATCGAGTCCGTGTCGTCCGCCACCAGCCACGGGCCGGCGGGGTCGATCGCGGCCGCCAGCGGGCTCGGCACGAGGGCGGGCACGCCGTTCTCCGCGGCTTCGAGCACCTTCACGCTGACACCGGTGCTGGCCCCGAACCGGGGAACGACCACGAGGCCGACCCGGCGGTAGAAGTCCGAGATGTCGGCCACCCGGCCCGTCGCCACGACCCTCGGGTGGTCCGAGACGGCTTCGGTGCCCCGCCCGGCGAGCACGTAGTCCACGGGAACGCCCAACTGGGTCAGCCGGTGGTGGACGGGGCCGAGCAGCGCGCGGATCGCCCTGGTGTTCGGTGGCCACCCCGCCTTGCCGATGAACCCCACCACTGCCGGGGTTCTCGGTTGTTCCGGCAGCGGCGGCACCGGGGCCCGCCCCCAGCGCGGTTCGGGGGTCCTGGCGGCGGGAACCGAGGGCTCGGCCGGGGCGGGCGCGGCCGTCAGGGGGACGGGAAGCGCGGTGGCGGGAATCCCCCACTCCCGGAGGATGCCCGCATCCGTCCGGGAGAGGGCCAGCACCCGGCCGGCCCGTCCCAGCAGCCACCGTTCCGCGCGGCGGAGGCGCGGGACCTCCCCGAGCGCCCTGAGCGGGAGGGGGGCGTGCTCGGCGGCGACGGCTGACTCCACGTTGTGCGCGACGTGCCCTGCGACGGGGACCCGGGCCGCGTCGGCGAGCAGCAGCGCGGGCCAACCGCTGGTCAGCACCGTTCGTCCCGTCGACCGCTCGGCGAGCAGCCCCGCCGCCTGCGGCCAGCCCTCGAAGGAGGTGAACTTGTGGCACAGGTAGGGCTGCGTCGAGGTCATCATGGCGACGGCGACTCCCCACAGCCGCCGCCGGTCGTGCCGGATCTCCAGGGGGACGGAGCCGGCGGAGCGTTGGACCACGCCCTCGCTCGTCCACTGCCCGGGCGGGCCGGTGACGCACACCACCTCGACCTCGTGCCCCGCCGCCTGGAGGGTCCGCACGAGGCGCCGGTCCACCCAGCTGCCACCGCCCAGGTCCTGCCGTTCCAGCGGGTAGCTCGTGACGAAACAGATCTGGTTCGCGCTCATTGCTCGACTCTCCTGTGCGACGGACGGGCTGGCGGTTCGGAGATCTCGGGTGCGGGGAGCTGGCTGGTCCGCCGGGGGAAGCACCGTTCGCGCACCACCCGGGCCAGGAAGAGGGGGTTCCCGACGACGTACCGGTGGAAGAGGCGGCCGGGTTCCTGGCCGAGCCGGAAGACCCATTCGACCCCCGCCTCACGCATCCACCGGGGGGCGCGAGGAACCCGCCCCGCCGCGAAGTCGAGGAAGGCTCCCCCCGCGATGCCCAGCCGGACCCCGGTCCTGCGCAGGTGGGCGGCGAGGAACAGTTCCTGGGCTGGGCTGCCGAGTCCGAGGACGAGGAGGTCCGCCCCGCTCGCTCGCACCGCGTCGGCCACCGACCGCGCCGCCCCGGGCGGGAAGTAGCCGTGGGCGTGGCCGACGACGCGGAGGCCGAGGTGCCGCCCGGCCAGCGCGCTGGCCGCGCTCCGCGCGACCCCCGGGCGCCCGCCGAGCAGGAAGACCCGGTGCGACTGGCACGCGGCCAGGTCGAGCACGAGGGGGATGAGGTCGGTTCCGTTCAGGTTCGCTCGGAACCGCGTTCCCTGGAGGCGCGCGGCGAGCTCCACGCCGGACCCGTCGTTGAGCACCAGGTCGGCCGCGAGCAGCGTCCGGCGGTAGGCGGGGTCGCGGTGCGCCAGGTTGGCGGAGTGCGCGTTGACGAAGCACAGCACCGCGGGCTCCGGGTGGTTCAGGAGCCGGTTGGTCTCGGCGATCGCGTCGGGAACGGAAAGGTTCGCGACGGGAACACCGAGAACGGAGGTCGTCGGGATGGACGCGCGCATGCGAACATCGTGCCGCTTTCCCATGCGAAATCAGGCGTGCCACTCCTTCAACTATCGAGTGAGAGTGGAGAACCCAATGGGGGATGAGGCGATGAGAAAAGCAACTCACTGCTACCGAATTGAGAAGAAAAACCGACTGGATCGGCGATTCGGATGAAAAAGGGAGTGAACTTCGAGCCGTGGGTCCGGTCGGCAGGAGGGGCCGTCGTCACCGACCTCGCCCGGTCGAGGCGGCTACAGGCCCGGCTGCACGAGCTGGTGCCCGGCGGTGCCCACACCTACGCGCGGGGATCCGACCAGTACCCGGAGGACATGGCCCCCGTCCTGGTCCGAGGTCGAGGTGCCAGGGTCTGGGACGCGGACGGGAACTCCTACGTGGAGTACGGGAGCGGGCTGCGGTCGGTGACCCTCGGCCACGCCCACCCGCCCGTGGTCGAGGCGGTCCGGGCGTGCCTGGCCGACGGCGTCAACTTCAGCAGGCCCACCGCCCTGGAACTCGCGGCGGCCGAGGACTTCCTGGCCCTGGTGCCCGGGGCGGACATGGTGAAGTTCGCCAAGAACGGCTCGGACACGACGACGGCCGCCGTCCGACTCGCCAGGGCGGCCACCGGGCGTGACCTGGTCGCCGTCTGCCGGGACCAACCCTTCTTCTCCACCGACGACTGGTTCGTGGGGACGGTGCCCATGAACGCCGGCGTACCCTCCGTGACCCGCCAGCTCACCGTCGGCTTCGGGTACAACGACCTCCCCTCGCTGGCCGAGGTGCTCGATCGGCACCACGGGAAGGTCGCGGCGGTCGTGCTCGAACCGGCGACCGCCCTGCGCGAGCCGGAACCGGGTTTCCTGGCCGGCGTGCGCTCCCTGTGCGACCAGCACGGCGCGGTACTCGTGTTCGACGAGATGATCACCGGGTTCCGGTGGGCGGCGGGAGGCGGCCAGGCGCTCTACGGGGTGACCCCCGACCTGTCCTGCTGGGGCAAGGGAATGGGGAACGGGTTCCCGATCGCCGCGCTGGCCGGGAGACGCGAGCTGATGGAGCTGGGTGGACTGGCCACGGCCCGGCCGAGGGCCTTCCTGCTGTCCACGACGCACGGCGCCGAGTCCGTCGGGCTCACCGCGTTCCGCGCGGTGGCCCGCGTGTACCGCGAGACCGATCCGGTCGCCGTGATGGAACGGCGGGGCGCCCGGCTCGCGGACCTGGTCAACGGGGTGGCCCACGAGTTGGGGGTGGCCGACCACGTGGCGGCGGTCGGCCGACCGTCCTGCCTGGTCTTCACCACCTCGGACGCCAGGGGCGTGCCCTCGCAGGCCTTCCGCACCCTCTTCCTCGCGGGCCTGCTGCGGGGTGGGGTCCTCGGCCAGTCCTTCGTGGTCTCCGCCGCGCACACCGACGACCAACTGGACCAGACCGCCTCCGCGGTTCACTCCGCCCTCGTCACGTACCGGCGCGCCCTGGAGGCGGGGTCGACGGAGGGCCTGGTGGCCGGTCCTCCGGTGGCACCGGCGCTGCGGTCCCACGCCAGCCCGCGACAACGACCCGCCGCTCCGCCCTGACCGGGTTGAGGCGGTCGGTGCGCGGGTGGGGGTGCGGCGGGAGCCGGCGTTCCCGATGACCGGCGTGGGCGCCGCCTTCCAGGCGACCCCGGGTCACCCGAAGCGCAGAACGACGAGGCTCTGGTCGTCGTGCCGCTTGGCCCGGGGCCACCGCCGTCCGTCCGGGTCACCCTCCTCGGCGGCCCGGACCCGGTCGAGCACCGCTCGGGGCCCGTCCGTGGTCGCCTCGGCGAGGAGCTCCGGCCAGTCCCGGTAGAGGCCGTAGTCGTCGACGCCGCAGGACACGCCGTCGCTGGCCAGCAAGGCCGCTCGCACCTCGTCGCGGGGCCACCGGGCGACCACGGCGCGGTCGGCGGCATCCGGGTCGGCTTCGGCCACCCAGAACCCGCCATCGACGTTGCGCGACCGCGCGGTCCCCCGCATGGCCGCGCGCAGCCGGGTCCAGTGCTCCTCGTCGTAGCCCGAACCGGAACGGAGCCGGTCCCGGAACCCACCGCGCCGCCCCGGTGAGCGCAGCCGCGCGAGTCGGTCGTCCGTCACGGGGTGGTAGCCGGTCCCGGTGAAGACCACGACCGGGCTGTCGGCCAGGACCAGCGCCTCCACGGCCGTCGACGTCCACCTGAGCAGCGCGGCGGTGCTGGATGGTGAGTCGCCGGGCACCAGGCCGTGCCGGGAGGCGGTCGAGGCGATGCCCGCGCGCAGGATGTCCCGGAGCCCCAACTCCTCGTGGGGGAGCAGCTCGGCGAGTTCGGCCGCGAGACGCTCCGCGTACCAGCCCCCGGTACGCGCCCCCGGTTCCAGTGAGGTGGCGCCGTCGAGCAGGGCGACGGAGTTCGGCAGCACCACCACCCGGTCCTCGGAGTGGTCCCGGCCCGGCCGCTCGGCCACCTCGACGTGGGGCATGGGATCAGCCTAGCCAGGGTCCGCTGGTGGAACGCGCGCTTCGGCGCACCAGGCAGGGAACGGGAGCCGGTGTCCCGGTCGGCACGGGTACCCGTGGAGCTCCCTGGAGGGCAACGGCCCGGTGGGTCGGGCGGGGCGGCCAGGCGGGCGTCGCTCCGGGCACCGGGTCCGCGTAGGAGCGGGGAGCGGGGGAGTGGGGGGAGCGGGGGAGTGGGGGGAGCGGGGGGAGCGGGGCTGGCGCGGGTGCCCGCTCAGGACGCGGTCGCTCGGCAGCACCGCGTGCCTCGCGGTGTCGTGCGGGCGACGACGGCGCCCAGTGGCGGGACGGATTCGGTGCCCTGGCTGGTGGCGGGGTGGGGAGCGCGTGCTCCCCACCCCGCGTGGGCCCGGCCGGCACGGCCCCTCGACGTGCCGGTCGGCGAACCAGCCCTCGCCGGTTCGCTCCAGTCCCGACCAGGGTGGGTCTCGCGCGCGGGCGGGCTCTGGAGCAGCTCCGAGACACCCGCCCGTGGCGGAGGCTCGGAGGTTGGGATGTCTCGAGTGGAGTGGTGGCTCCCCGCTCGCCGAGCCGCGTTCTGGTGTGCCGAACGCCAGCCGACCGTACCCGCTGTCGACTGTCGACGGTGCCTCGTCAGCGGAGTGGGGGGTCTGGGCATCGGGCGGGGGAGCGGGAGCGGAACACCCGAGGTCTCAGTCGGGGGACGGCGCGGGGCGTCTCGCCAGGTGCGTCGACGGCGACATGTCCTCCAGTCGGGAAACCCGTACCAGGGTGGGCTCGTCGAGGTCCGGCGTGAAGGTGAGCATGGCGGTGATGGTGCGGTAGCCACCGTCGTGGCCAACGGCGGAGCTCGCCGGGCTGATGGCGTGCGCCGGTCGGCTGGCGGGTTCCCCCGGCGGCCCTGGGGTGTCGGGGTGGGCGTCCTCGCCGGCCGTCGAGCCGTCCGCTGAGGACGGGACACCCGGCGACGGGGAGTGCCGTGCCCTGCCGGCCTGCTGCGCTTCCCGGCGGACGGGGTCGGCCGTGAAGCCGGCGTGCGCCGGTGACGGGGCCGAACCGCCGTCCGCGTGACCGGACACCGCCTCCTCCTCGGTGGCGGTGCGCTCCTGTTCGGGATCCGTCGACGGGTCGCCGCTCGGGCTCGCGGTGCCGTCCTCGGCCGCGCCGCACTGGCTCGCCGCCGGTGGGGTGCCGTGTTCGCCCTGGTCCACCAGCTCGTCGGGCGATGGGTCGTCCGGGACGCCGGGGCGGGCGGTGAGGAACACCTCGGGCACGGTCGGAGCGACGGGCGGGGCCTCCTCGGCGGAACCCCCCTCCCAGGGCAGCGCCGGTCCGGGCTCCCGGGCGGGTGGTGCGGTGACGAAGTCCACCGGGACAGGTTCGAGCGGGGGGAGGTCCGGCTGGAGGCCCTGGATTCGGTCGGGAAGACCCCGGAGGCGTTCCTCGAACGCCCGCGTCGCCGCCACGATCCGGTCCTCGACGGTGTGGCTCGCCGCGGGCACCGGCGGGGGATGGGAGGGCAGTGGCGCGGCGCCGGGCGCCGGCGGGGTGAACTCCTCGGCCGACGCGGTCACGCTCGTGCCGAGCCAGGCTCCGACGACGAGCCCCCCGGCGGCGAGGACCCGCAGCCCGATGGCCCGCAGCAGCCGCCCGCGACGGGCCGCGGTCGCGGTGCTGGCCACCCTCACCATTACCACCTGTTGGTTGCCTTCACCTGAGTTCGTTCCGCACGTGCCCTGGAAGGTCCGGCGGTGTCGTGTCGCCGGCGGGGTGGGGCACGTCGCGGAGGACATTGACATCGTCCGCTCCCGCCGTCCGCAACGCGAGCATCCCCTGTCCCAACCACTCGTACAGGCGGACGATCCGCACCGGTTGAGGGATAGGCGACATAGGGGTCACTGTGGGTTATCCACGCCCGGAAGCAGGCTTGATCGGTTGAGTGCGCCGGTCCGCCGCCCGGATGCCCACGCATCCCCACTCACCACCTCGGGTGAAGAGATCACCGGCCGGGCGCGTCCGGCCGATGACCGAAGATGATCTTGGCAAGCTGGCTGCCATGACGATCTCGAACCTGCCGGTGGGACCGGCCGCCGAGTCCCAGCGGCCGCTGCCCGACCTGGTGGAACAGCTTCGTCCCTACGACCCGGACCTCGTCGTGCACGACCCGGGCGGCCCGGCGGAGTGCGTGGTCCGGGGCGGTGAGCTGCTCGTCGCCGCCGACAAGGCCGAGCTGGTGCGGGACGGGCTCCGGCGTTGGGTGGACGGGGAACAGACGCACGACCAACTCGGCGTGACCCGCCTGCGGCTCCGCCCCGCGGAACGCGGTCACTGCGTCGAGCTCGCGGCGGAGGCCGCGACGGCGGCCGGCACGACCGGACCGTCGTCAGTGCAACCCAACCACGTGCACTTCGGCAGCCCGGTCCTCCACGGAACCCCCCTGCTCCAGGACACCCCCGCGCCGGTCGGCCCCGAGCTGGACCGACCAGGGGAACCGGTTCCCCCCGCGCCCGCCGACGAGGTCTGGGAGCCGGCGGTCACGGTGGCCGTGCTCGACACGGGCCTCGACCCCCACCCGTGGTTCGCCGGCCGCACCTGGTTCTCCGAGTGGGGTCTCTCCCCGGAGGTCCTCGACGCCGACGACGACGCCGGCCAGGACCGGCACGCGGGCCACGGCACCTTCATCGCCGGCATCCTCCTCCAGCACGCGCCAGGGGTGACCCTGCGCCACCAGCGGGTGCTGTCGTCCCTGGGGATCACCGACGACGTCACGGTCATGGGTGGGCTGCGCCGGGTCCGCCGCCGTGCCGCCGGCAGCGGGGAGCACGTGCACGCCGTCGTGCTCAGCTCCGGATGCCTGACCGCCGACAACGCCTGCCCGCCGCTCCTGCGCCGGGAGGTGCTCGCGTATCGGGACGCCACCGTGGTGGCCGCCGCCGGGAACCTCGGCTCCGACCGGCCGTTCTGGCCGGCGGCCCTCCCCGAGGTGCTGGCCGTCTCCGCGATCGATGCGGCGGGCCGGCGCCCGGGCTTCGCCAACCACGGGCCCTGGGTGGACGCCGCCGCTCCTGGCGTCGACGTCGCCTCCAGCTTCGTGCAGCTGCGGCCGGGGGCCGGGTACCACGCACCGGGGACCGAACACCGGAGGTACGGCTTCGCCCGGTGGAGCGGCACTTCCTTCGCCGCGCCGAGGATCGCGGCCGAGTTGGCCCTGCTGCGGCGGAACGGGGTGACGGCGGAGGCCGCCCGGGCCGAGGTGTTGCGGCACTTCCCGGCACGCTGAGGGACCGCCGACGGCCGTCCCCGCTCACCCCTTCGGGCGGTCCTGGGCCCCGCTCGGAGCCGAGACGGGTGCTGACGCCTCCAACCCGCGTCGTGATCGGGAACGGGGCGGAGGTGCGGGGTGCGGGGACGGCCGAGGCAGGACGGGGCACCAGGACTGGTCGAACGAGCGCTCGCGGGTGACGAGGTGGCCTGGCGCGAACTGGTCGACGAGTACGCCGAACTCGTCTGGGCCGTGGCGAGGTCGTTCCGGCTCGACCCCGCCGACGCCGCTGACGTGGCGCAGACGACGTGGCTGACCCTGGCCGAACGCCTCGCCAGTGTGCGGGACCCGTCCCGCCTGCCTGGCTGGTTGGTGGCCACCACCAGGAACGCCGCCCGTCGGCTGTTGCGCGACCGGCACGGCGAGATCCTCGCCGGCGCGGGCGCGGACATCGCCACCTGGCACGGCCAGGCCCGTTCGGCGGAGGTCGAGGCGATGCTCGGCGCCGAGCGCGCCGGGGTCTGGCGGGCACTGCGGTCCCTGCCCGACCGCTGCCAGCGGCTGCTCACGGCGCTCGCCTTCGCCCCCGAGTGGAGTTACCGGCAGATCAGCCTCGCGTTGGACGTCCCGCTCGCCAGCATCGGCCCCGCCCGGGGCCGCTGCCTCCGGCGGTTGCGCGAACGGTTGGGCGGCGCGACGCCAGCCGACCACCGGTCCCGGGGCGAGGACGTCGGAGGCCGAGGTGAGCTCTGAGCGTCCCGGCGCCCCCGACGAACTCCTCGACGTCCTCGCGGCCGCGCTGCGCACCACCGACCCGATGCCGGAGCGGGCGCGTCGGGACGCGCTGGCCGCCTACTCCCTGGGGCGACGGCGCGCCGCGACCAGCGCCGGTCAGCTGCGTCGACTCGGTGACCAGCTCCTCGCCGGCGGCGGTCCCGTCCTCCGGCGGCGCGGATCGGGGGTGGGGCCCGCGTGCTGGCCTTCGCCGGGGAGGGAGTGACCCTCACCCTCGACCTGGACTGGGGTGAGCGCGACCAGCTCCGGGTGGTCGGGTTCGTCACCCCGTTCCCCCGCCCGGGCGGTGGAGTCCGGGTCCTGCACCCCGCCGGTTCGGTGTTCGTCGAGCTGGACGGGGGCGGCCGGTTCACGGCGGAAGTCCCCGCCGGCCCGCTCCAGCTGATGCTGGTGCGGCAGGACCAACGGCCGCTGTCCACCGGGTGGTTGGTGCGATGACGGCGCTCGCGCGGGAACACCCGGCGGCCGGGCACGGGCGGGGCGGGCCGGATCCGAGGTGGTTGCTCCGCCGGGCGACCGCCGAGCCCCGGCGGGTCCTCGACGAGTCCGCCCGCGTGCTCGCCCCGGGCACGCGGGGCACCGCCGACCGTTCCCTCGTCGAACACGCCAGGGCGCTGGCCTTCCTGGAACTCGGCGAGCCGGCGCGAGCCCAGCACAGCCTCGACTCGGCGCGCGCGGCCGCGGTCCGCGCCAGGGGAGGCCCGGGGACGGCCTCGGGGTCCTCGCTGAGGCTCACCTCGGCCTGGGTCCGGCTCCGGCTCGGGGACACCGAGGGCTGCCTCGCGCACCTCGACCACCTCGCCCGCCGCCCGGACCCGGGAGTTCGGGCCAGGGCGCACTGCGTGCGGGCGGTGGTGGCCTGCTCCCTGGGTGAGTGGGCCGAGGCCGTCGGACGGCTGGACCGCGCGCTGCGGGCGCTGGCGGCCAGGGGGGACCGGCGGTGGCTCGCCGTCGGGTGCAACGCCCGGGCGGTCGCCTGCGGGTACCTCGGGCGGGAACGGGAGGGTGAGCGAGGACTCCGGCGGGCGGAGCGCATCTGGGAGGCGTTGGGCGAGACCCCGCGTCTCGCCGCCTGCCGGGACAACCGCGGGTTCCTGGCGCTCCGGCGAGGGGACGTGGCGGCCGCGCTGCGCGCGTTCGACGGACCCACCGAACGGGCGGGCGGCCACCGAGGGGACCCGGGGGCGCTGGTCGACCGGGCGGAGGCGCTGATCGCGGCCGGCCTCCTCCGGGAGGCTGGCGACGTGCTGGACGAGGTGGTGTCGCGGGCCGAGGAGTCACGGGATGACGTGGCACGGGCCGAGGCGCTCGTCACGCGGGCGTCCTGCGAACTGGCGCGGGGGCGGCCCGACCTCGCGGTCGGCTCCGCGCGGTCCGCGGCCAGGCTGAGCCGCGCCCGCCGGGGCGCGGCGTGGGTGGTGCTGGCCGACGCGCTGGTGTGCCGGGCGTCCCTGTCCCTCGGCGGACCCGCCGCCCCGGACCTGGCGGCCGCCGAGCGGGTGGCGATGGCGTGCCGTCGGCGCGGCTGGCACTCGGTCGCCGTGGGACTGCTGCTGGCGGTCGGGCGGTTGGCGGCGGAGCGTGGGGTGGCGCACGAGGCCGACCGGGCGCTGCGCGCGGCCAGCGCCACCGCGGAGGACTACCCCGGGGGCGATCGTCTGGTGACCGCGAACGGTCTGCTCGCCAGGGGCCTGCGAGCCCTGGGACGGGGCGACGCCGCCGCGGCCGGGCGCGCCGCGACCAGGGGGATGGCCGTCGTCGACACCGATCCGACGCTCCGGGCAGCGGTGGAGCTTCGGGGGCGGGCGCTCGAGGTGAGCTCGGAACTCGCCACCGTGGGGCTGGTGTCGGCGGTGCGGGCCGGGGAGCCGGCCGCCGCCCTGCGGTTCGTCGAGCGGCACCGGGCGCGCACCGAGTCGGTCGGGCCGGGTGGGGATCGGAAGCCCCCGTGCCGGGGCGGCGGGCGCGGGGCCTCGCCGGGGCAGCCGGCGGTGGGGTCGCCGCCCTCAGCGGGAACCGAGTCCGGGCGGTGGTCGCGGGACGCGTTCCTGCTGCGCCGTCGCCTCACCGAGCTGCGGGCGGTCCGGCGGACACGCGGCGAGGAGTTCCCCGCGTCAGCGGAACGGGCGGTGGCGGAACAGGCGCTGCGGCGGGCGAGCGGTCAGCTGTGCGCGCCCCGCGCGCCGGTGCCACCGGAGGTGCTCCCCGACCTGTTGCTCGACCGGTGCCTGGTGAGTTTCTCGCAGGTGGGGGGCCGTCTGGTCGCGGCGACGGTGGTCGCCGGTTCCGAGCCTCGCTGGTGTGACCTCGGGACGACGCGCGAGATCGCGGCGGAGGTCGGTTACCTGCGTGCCGGCCTCGTCCAGCTGGTCGCCACCCCGAGGGGCCGGCTCCGAGGGGCCGCCGCCGGCGCCGTGGCGCGGTCCTCGGCCGCGCTGGACCGCGTCCTGCTCGGGCCGCTGCGAGGCGCCCTGGCCGACCGAGGCGTGGTGGTGGTCCCGACGGGGCCGTTGCACTCGATGCCGTGGGCGGCGCTGCCAGGTCTGGCCGACCGGCCGGTGGTCGTGACCTCCTCCGTGAGCGCCTGGGCGGAAGGCGAGCGCGCTGGGCCTCGCGGTGCCGTGCGGATGGACGGCCCCGCGCTGTGGGTCGCCGGCCCCGGGCTGCCCGCCGCCGAACGGGAGGTCCGCGTCCTCGCCAGGAGGTTCGGTGGCCGCACGCTGGTGGGCGGCGCGGCGACCGCGTCCGCCGTGCTGACCGCCGCCCGCCACGCCTCGCTGGTGCACGTGGCCGGCCACGGGGCCCTGCGGCGGGATCGCCCGCTGCTCTCCGGGCTGGTGCTCGCCGACGGCACCGTCTGTTGCCACGACCTCGCGCCCGCCGGCGGTCGTGGCGGCCCCGACCTGGTGGTCCTGGCGGCCTGCGACCTCGGTCTGGCGTCGGTGGGGCCGGGCGGAGCGGCCACCGGGGTGCCCGCTGCCGTCCTGGCCGGTGGGGCCCGCACCCTGATCGCCAGCGTGCTGCCGGTCCCCGACGGCAGGACGGCGGCCGTGATGGGCGCCCTGTACCGGAACCTCGCGCGGGGCCAGTCGCCGGCGGCCGCCCTCGCCGGGGCGGGGTCAGCCACCGGCGAGCGCGGCTTCGTGTGCCTCGGTGTCGGCTGAGGACCCCCGGAGTGGCGGGTCGGGGGGCGCGTCGGAGCCGGGGCGCGCTGAAGCGGGGTGCCCCGCCGTCCCGCCGGCGGTGGGACGCCGGCGTGCTCAGAGCCTCCGCAACCGGCGCAGTGCCTCGTCCAGCACCGCCGTCTTCTTGCAGAAGGCGAAGCGCACCAGGTGCCGCATCGGATCCGGGTTGTCGCAGAAGACCTGGACGGGGATGGCCGCCACGCCGATCCGCTCCGGCAGCGCCCGGCAGAGCTCGGCGCCGTCCTCGTAGCCGAGCGGACGCGCGTCGGCGCAGACGAAGTAGGTCCCCGCCGTGCCCAGCACGTCGAACCCGGCATCGGTCAGACCCTCCGACAGGCGGTCCCGCTTCGCCTGGAGGTCCTTCCGGAGGCGTTCGACCCAGTCCATCTCCTGGCGCAGGGCGTGCGCGATCGCCGGTTGGAACGGCGCGCCGCCGACGAAGGTCAGGAACTGCTTCGCCGCCCGCACCGCCGAGACCAGTTCGGCCGGCCCGCAGACCCAGCCGATCTTCCACCCGGTGGTGTTGAAGGTCTTGCCCCCGCTGGAGATCGCCAGGGTGCGGTCGACCATGCCCGGCAGGGTCGCCAGCGGCCGGTGGACGGCCCCCTCGGGGGCGTCGTCGTAGACGAGGTGCTCGTACACCTCGTCGGTGATGGCGATCAGGTCGTGCTCCCGGCAGATCTCCGCGACGGCGGTGAGCTCGTCCTCGGTGAGCACCGTGCCCGTCGGGTTGTGCGGGGAGTTGAGCAGGAGCGCCCTGGTGCGGGGGCCGACGGCCGCCCGCAGCGCGTCGACGTCGAGGCGGAAGCGCTTGGTCGCCGGGTCCAGGACGAGGGGGGCCACCCTGCGGGTGGCGCCGGCCAACGCGACCGCCGCGGCGTAGGAGTCGTAGTAGGGCTCGACCAGCACGACCTCGTCGCCCGGTTCGACCAGGGCCAGCAGGCTGGCCGCGATGGCCTCGGTGGCCCCGACGGTGACCAGCACCTCGGTGTCCGGGTCGTACTCGGTGCCGTACCTGGTGCTGCGGTGCGCCGCGATGGCCTCCCGCAGCTCCGGGCGGCCCGGTCCGGGCGGGTACTGGTTGACTCCCTCGGCGATCGCGCGCCGCGCCACCTGCAACATGCCCATCGGGCCGTCGCTGTCCGGGAAACCCTGCCCGAGGTTCACCGCGCCGGTGCGGGTGGCCAGGGCCGTCATCTCGGCGAAGATGGTGGACGTGAAGGGTCGCAGCCTGTTGACGAGAGCTGGAGTACTCACACGTCGCATCCTGTCAGCCCGCTCCGTCGGGAAGAATCGGCGTCGTGTCCCAGCCTCTGCCCGATGAACTGACCAGGCGGCGCGCCCTGCGCCGGATGAAGGCCGTCGCCACCGGCCTGCTGCTGCTCGCCTCGGTGGTGTACGTGGTGGCCAGGTGGCAGGAACACGCCGGGGCACCGGTCTGGGTGGGGTACGTGCGGGCGGCGGCCGAGGCGGGCATGGTCGGTGCCCTGGCCGACTGGTTCGCGGTGACGGCGTTGTTCCGCCGGCCGCTGGGGCTGCCGATCCCCCACACCGCCATCATCCCCACCAGGAAGAACGAGATCGGCGACAGCCTCGGTGACTTCGTGGGGGCCAACTTCCTCGCCGAGACGGTGGTCCGGGACCGGCTCCGCCAGGCCGAGGTCGGGGCGCGGGTGGGTAGGTGGCTCGCGCGTCCGGACAACGCGGAACGGCTCACCTCCGAACTGTCCACTGCCCTGCGCGGGGCAGTCGCGGTGCTGCGGGACGACGACGTGCGGGTGGTCCTGGAGCAGGCCGTGGTGCGGCGGTTGGAGGAACAACCGTGGGGGCCGCCGCTGGGGCGCCTCCTCGGCCAGGTGGTGGCCGAGGGCAGCCACCACCGGCTCGTGGACCTGCTCTGCGACCGTGCGTACGAGTGGGTGCGGGACAACGAGGACACCCTCCGGCGGGTCGTGTCGGAGCGGGCGCCGTCCTGGTCGCCCCGTTTCGTGGACTCCATGGTCGGCGACCGGGTCTACGGGGAGGTGCTCACCTTCGCCCGGGCCGTCCGGGACGACCCGAACCACCGGGTCCGCCTGATGCTCGACGACTTCCTCACCCAGTTCGCCAGGGATCTGCGGGAGGACCCGGAGGCGATGGCCAGGGCCGAGCGGTTCAAGCGCGAGGTGCTGGCGCATCCCGCCGTGCAGGGTCTCGCGGCCTCGCTCTGGAGCAGGGCCAAGGAGATGCTGTTGTCCGCGGCGGAGGACCCGTCGAGCGAGCTCCGGACCCGGGTTCGCGGCGGGATCGAGTCGTTGGGCGAGCGGCTGGCCACGGACCCCGAGATGCGGGACAAGGCCGAGCGGTGGCTGGAGACCGCGGTGGTCCACGTGGTGGAGAACTACCGCCACGAGCTCACCTCCCTCATCAGCGACACCGTGCGGCGCTGGGACGGGGTGGAGACGGCGAGGAAGGTCGAACTCCAGGTGGGCCGCGACCTCCAGTTCATCCGGATCAACGGCACCGTGGTGGGCGCCCTGGCCGGGTTGGCCATCCACACCTTCTCCCACCTGGTGCTCTGAGCTCGGGACCGCCCCCCTCGGCCGGCCCGGCCTCGGGCGGCTGGGCGGGGGCGGCCACCCTCACTCCCTGGCGCGGTGCCGCCAGTTCCTCGACTTGGCCCGGTTGCCGCACACCCGCATCGAGCACCAGGAGCGGGACCGGTTGCGGGACCGGTCATAGAAGGCCCACAGGCAGGTGTCGGCTGGGCAGATCTTGACGCGGTCCCAGGTGCCGAGGACGGCGAGCCTGGTCGCGGTGATGAGCAGGGTCCCGATGGCGTCCTCACTGGTCAGGGCGGGTACGCCGTCGAGGAGCGTCACGGCGACCGGCCAGGGGCGTGGCGGTTCCACCCGCTCCGTTCCCGGTGCGCCGGCCGCCGCCCGGAGCGCGTCCCGCACCCGCCTGGCCGCCTGGGCGTCGCCGGGCTCGCCGAGCCCGCGCTCCGCGACCCAGCGTTCCCACGCGCTGCCCGAGTCGAGCAGGTCGGTGCCCCGCTCGGCGTCCGCCGTGTTCATGAAGACGATCAGGAGCTCGATCTCCGCGTCGTGGGGGCTCGTCACCGAGGGTCCCTCCGTCATCGGTCAACCCTAGAACGTCCGGTCGTGTGATCCACCCGTTGCGCCCTCTCTGGCATAACCCCCATAATCCTCACGGTGGTTGCTAACCACTGTGACGAGAACGGTGGTGTCGGCGCGAGGGTGGGAAGAACGGCGGTCGAGGTGGACCTGCTCATGTCCGAGCACCGACGTCGAGTGGCGGGAGCCGTCGAACGCGCCCCGGTGGGCTCGGTGGCCTTGTCACCGGCCCGGACCGCGTGGGGGTGGCCGCGGTGGCTGGGCGCACGTGCCTTCCGGCCTCGGTCGCCGGCCGTCCGACTGGCCGCCCGACCGTGCGGAACCGACGATGCGACCGGAACGTGACCGAGGAGAAGGGTGATGACCGATGAGTGAGACGGCCGCCTCCGACAGGCCCGCGACGCCGTTGGCCCTGGAGGGCTACGTGCTGGACTGTCCGGACCCGAAGGCGTTGGCCTCCTTCTACCAGGACCTCCTGGGGTGGACCGAAGTGGTCGCGGACGACCCGGACTGGGTGTCGCTGCGCAACCCGAGCGGGGGGACGCTGTCGTTCCAGCGGGACCCGGAGGTGCTCCCCTCCACCTGGCCCGATCGGGAACGGCACCAGATGGCCCATCTGGACGTCACGGTGGGGGACCTCGAGGCCGAGAGCGAGCGGGCGATCCGGATCGGGGCGACGCGGTTGTCCGAAGGACAGGGGAACTGGGTGGTCTTCGCCGATCCGGCCGGCCACCCCTTCTGCCTCTGCCGGTCCTGAGGTGGATTGAATCGGGGCGGTGACGCGGAATCCCCGGAACTGATCCGGGTCGCCGTTTCCGATTCCTCCGCCGTACGGCTGAGCTGGATTCGACCGTCCGGTGGTGGCTTGCGGTCCGGCCAGATCAGACGGCTCTCGGCTGCTCGCCGCGCTGGTGACGACGATTCCCGTTTCGCGGTCTCCCTGGTGGCGGAAACCGTTTCGACAGCGCCGAAAAATCCGTCGTCCCCCTTTTTTTCTCCAATCCGTTGAGTCGGGAATATTCGCGGTGCTAGTTTCGCGGAACCGGTTCGGCGGCGAACGGGGAAGAGATGGCGACGATCGCCGATGTGGCCAGAGCCGCGGGGGTTTCCCGCAGCACCGTCTCCTACGCCCTGTCGGGGAAGCGGGCCGTCGCACCGGAGACCCTGTCCAGGGTGCGGCGCGCCGTCCGGGACCTCGGCTACACGCCCCACGCGGGAGCCCAGGCCCTGGCGCTGGCCAGGACCGAGGTCATCGGCCTCGTGCTCCACGTCGACCACACCGGGGCGGCGCCGGCGGTGACGCGGTACGTGGCACCGATCTCCTCAGCCGCGCGCCGACTCGGGTACGACCTGCTGCTGGTGACCGACATCGACGGTCCCTCGGCGCTGCGCCGCATCACCGCGTCCGGCCGGGTGGACGGGCTCGTGCTCCTCGACGTCACCCAGGACGACCTCCGACTGCCGGTGCTGCGCGCCGCGGAGCGGCCCGCTGTCCTCATCGGACTACCCCGCGACGTCGGAGGGCTCGACGTCCTCGATCTCGACTTCCCGGCCGCCGCCGAGGTGGTGGTCGACCACCTCGCCGCCCTCGGCCACCGGCGGGTCACGCTGGTCACCCCGCCACGGGAGGTCTTCGCGCGGGGCGTCGGCCACGCCTGGCGCTTCCGGAGCGCCTGCCTTTCCCGGGCCAGGGAGTGGGGGCTGCGGGTCTACCCGCACTTCGCGGCCGCCCGGCAGGTGGACACCGGGCCCGTCCTCGACGCCGTGTTCCGCGCCCACCCCGACGCCACCGCCCTGGTCGTCCACGACGACCGGTCCGTCGCCGCGCTCCCCTCGGTCCTGCACCGCCGTGCGATGCGCGTTCCCGGCGACCTGTCCGTCGTCGCTCTCCACTTCTGGGGCGCCGGTGGCACGCCACCGCCCTACACCGCCGTCGACGCCGCACCGGCCGAGCTGGGCCGGCTGGCGGTGCGGCGGCTGGTCAGCCGGATGACCGCCGCGTCGGGCGACGAGCCCGCCGGCGTCACCTTGGTCAGACCACAGCTCACCGACCGGGCCAGCACCGCCTGACGGTGTCGTGGTCGGGGCCAGCCAGGACGAGGGGAACGGCGATGACAGGAGCCAGGGCCAGGCGGGTGCTGACGGCGACGGCGCTGGTGCTCGGCCTGGCGGCGGCCTGTTCCGGCCCTGGCGCCGACGGCCGGGGCGGAGAGCGCGACTACCGCTTCTGGGACCCCTACACGCAGTTCGGGGACGACTCGGAGTGGGCCGCCCTGGTCGCCGACTGCGGACGCCGGGCCGGTGTCTCCCTGCACCGGACCGGGTACGACGGTTCGGACCTGACGACCAGGGCGATCCTCGCCGGGCAGCAGGGCAGCTCCCCCGACGTCCTCGTGCTCGACAACCCGGTGGTCACGACCCTCGCGGAGGGCGAACTGCTCCTGCCGGTCGACGAGCTGCCCGTGGACCTCGGCGACTTCGAGGAGAACCTGCTCGAGTCGGGGGAGCTCGACGGGACCAGGTACGGGGTGCCGATCGGAGCGAACACCCTCGCCCTGTACTACAACGCGGACGTGCTCGCCGACGCGGAGGTCGATCCGGCGGCCATCCACGACTGGGCCGACCTCAGCGCCGCCCTGACGGAGATCTCGGCGAAGGGCCACCGGGGCATCACCTTCGCGGCGATCGGCAACGAGGAGGGCACCTACCAGTTCCTGCCCTGGTTCTGGGGCTCGGGCGCCGACCTGGAGGAGCTGGACTCACCGGCGGCCGTCGCGGCGCTGCGGCTGTGGAAGGGGTGGCTGGACGCCGACCTCGCCCCCAACTCCGTCATCAACAACAACCAGACCACGAGCTGGCAGGAGTTCGAGACGGGGACGTACGGGTTCGCCCTCAACGGGACCTGGCAACTGGCCAACGCCCGCGCGTCCGGCATCGACTTCGGGGTCATCCCGATCCCCTCCCGGCACGGCGGTCCGGCTCCTGGCGCCGCGGGCGGGGAGATGGTCACCGTCCCCGTCCAGGAGGACCCCAGGAGGTACGAGCGCAGCCGCGCCATCGTCGAGTGCCTCGTCAGCGACGACAACCTGCTGACCACGGACACGGTGCTCTCCTATGTGGCCCCCGTCGAGGCGCTCACCGCCCGCCAGCGGGCCGAGGACCCCGAACTGTCGCCCTGGATCAGCGCGGTGCGGGAGGCCAGGGGGCGCACCGCCAACGACCTGGGGACGAGGTACCCGTTGATCTCCGAGAACCTCTGGACCGCCGTGGGGAACGCGTTGTCCGGCGCCGAGACGCCCCAGGACGCCCTCGCCTTCGCCCAGGAGGCGGTGACCAGCGACTTCGGGCGCTGAACTGGACCGTCCCGCGCCCCCGAGGGCGGGACGGACGCGCGTGGGCGGCGAGGGGCGGAGCCAGCCGGGGAGGCGGGGGCCGACAGTGAGGAACCAGATGACGACCGCACCGAACAGGAGTGGGCCGCGCCGGCGTTGGCCGTCCCCGAGAACGACCGCCTGGGGGTTCCTCGCGCCGCTGGTCGTGTACCTGGTGGCGTTCTACCTCTACCCGCTGCTGCGGAACCTCGACCTGAGCCTGCGCGACCACACCGTCCGTTCCTTCGTGCGGAACGACGCGCCCTTCGTGTGGCTGGACAACTACGTGCGGGTGGTCACGAGCGCGGCCTTCGCCCCCGCGTTGTGGAACACCCTCGTCTTCACCGCGCTGTCCCTGGTCTTCCAGTACGGGATCGGTCTCGCGCTCGCCGTCTTCTTCCACCAGCACTTCAGGTTGTCGGTGCCCCTCAGGGCGCTGTTCCTCGTGCCGTGGTTGCTGCCGCTCATCGTGTCGGCCTCGACCTGGTCCTGGATGCTCAACAGTGAGTCGGGGGTGGTGAACTCGGTCCTCACCGCGTTCGGCGCCGACCCCGTCAACTGGCTCACCTCTCCCCAGTACTCCCTGCTCGCCGTCCTCGTCGCCAACATCTGGATCGGGATCCCGTTCAACCTCGTGCTGCTGTACAGCGGTCTCCGGAACATCCCACCGCGACTCCACGAGGCCGCCGCCCTCGACGGTGCCGGCGGCTGGCAGCGGTTCTGGCGGATCACGATGCCCCTGCTGCGACCGGTGTCGGCGATCACGCTCCTGCTCGGCCTCGTCTACACGCTCAAGGTGTTCGACATCATCTGGATCATGACGCAGGGAGGGCCGGGGAACTCGTCGACGACCCTCGCCACCTGGTCCTACGAGCTCGGTTTCGGTTCGCTGCTGCCCCGCTTCGGCCCGGGGGCGGCGGTCGGGAACCTGCTCATCCTCATCGCCCTGTTCTTCGGCGTCATCCACATCCGGGTCCAGCGGCGACAGGAGGCGGCGTGAGCACACGGCGGCAGTGGTGGAAGACCGCGCTCGGGGTCGTGCTGACAGCCCTCATGCTCTTCCCCATCTACTGGATGATCAACGTCTCGCTGACACCCGGCGAGCGGATGCGCCAGACCCCACCCGACTGGTTCCCGACCTCGCCGACCTTCGAGGGGTACGCGGCCGTCCTCCGTGACCAGCTGCCCGCGTTGGGCACCAGCCTGCTGGTCGGGGTGTGCACTGCGGCCCTGACCGTGGCCGTGGCCGCCCCGGCGGGCTTCGCCCTGGCCAAGCTCTCCCCCCTCGGGGGTGGACCACTGCACTTCGTGCTGGTCATCGCCCAGATGATTCCCGGCATCATCATGGCGATGGGGTTCTACTCCCTCTACCTCAGCGTCGGGGGTCTGGACACCTGGTGGGGGCTGGTCATCGCCGACTCCACCCTGGCGGTGCCCTTCGGCGCGCTGGTGTTCACCGCCTTCATGTCCGCCGTCCCCGACGAGATCATCCAGGCCGCGCGCATCGACGGCGCCGGTCTCTGGCGCACCTTCCGGTCGGTCGTCCTGCCCGCCAGCCGGAACGCGGTGGTCACCGTCTCGCTGTTCGCCTTCCTGTGGGCGTGGTCGGACTTCGTCTTCGCCAACACGCTGAACGGGAGCGGGGACGTCCGGCCGATCACCCTGGGCATCTACCGGTACATCGGGAACAACGACCAGGACTGGAACTCGATCATGGCCACCGCCGTCGTCGCCTCGGTGCCGGCGGCGGTGTTGCTGGTGGTCGCCCAGCGCTACGTGGCCGCCGGTGTCACCGCGGGCGCGGTCAAGGACTGACCCCAGGAGTTGCGCACCCGGTGCGTACACCCGGTGTAGGGTGCGCCCCATGTCGACGAGCCAGGCCCTGCTCGGGCTGCTCGACCAGGGGGCTCGGCACGGTGACGACCTCGAACGTGCCTATGACGAGCGCTTCGGCCGCGAGCGGGAACTGAAGTTCGGCCAGGTCCACTCGACCCTGTCCCGCTCGCTGCGGGACGGGTTGGTCGAGGTGGAGCGGACGGAACCCGGCTCGGGACCGGAGCGCGAGCGCCACACGATCACCGAGGCCGGTCGCCGCCACGTCGCCGAGTGGCTCTCCACCCCGGAGAGACCCACCGCCCACCTGCGGAACGTGTCGTACACGGAACTGAGCCTCGCCCTGCTCACGGGACGCGATCCCGTCCGGTGATCGACCTGCAACGGGGAGAGCACCTGACGCTGATGCGCGAGTTCACCCGCGGGAAACGGGATGGCGACGTGGCCGACCAGCTCGTGCGCGACTACGCGCTGCCGCACCTCGAGGCGGACCTGAGATGGTTGGACACCGCCGAGGCGAGGATGGGACAGCTCGTGAACAACGGGGGACAGGAATGACGGCGGGCGTGAGGGGTGCGGCGGACGGTGGATCCGGGCCGCTGCTCACCGCGGTGGGACTCGAACTCACCTTCGGGCGGAACCCGGCGCTCAGAGGCGCGAACTTCACGATCGAGCCCGGTGAGATGGTCGCGGTCCTCGGCCCCTCTGGTTCGGGCAAGTCGACCCTGTTGCACTGCCTCGCCGGAATCCTGGTGCCCACGGCCGGCTCGGTGGTGTTCGACGGCCAGGAGGTCTCGGCGATGAACGATGTGCGGCGCAGCGAGCTGCGCCGCACCTCCTTCGGGTTCGTCTTCCAGTTCGGCCAGCTCATCCCCGAGCTGACGGCCCTCGAGAACGTGGCGATGCCGTTGCGGTTGTCGGGGAAGCGGCGTCGGGTGGCGGAACGGCAGGCCCTCGAGTGGCTGGACCGGCTGGGCGTGGGTTCCGTGGCCGACCAGCGCCCCGGCGAGATCTCCGGCGGGCAGGGACAACGCACGGCCATCGCGCGGGCCTTGGTGGCCGGTCCGAGGGTCGTCTTCGCCGACGAGCCGACCGGCGCCCTCGACTCGGTGCAGGGGGACGAGGTGATGACCCTGCTCGCATCCGTCGCGAGGGAGACGGATGCCGCCGTCGTCCTGGTCACCCACGAACCACGCGTCGCCGCCTACTCCGACCGCGAGGTGATCGTTCGGGACGGGCGGACCGACGACCAGCGGGCGAACGGGGAGCGGAACCTGTGAGTCCGCCGTCCTTCACACCGGTTCGCTGGCTGCGTGACCTCGCGCTGGGGGTCAGGTTGGCGTTGACCGGCCGCACCCCCTGGGGCCGGATGGGCCTGAGCGCGGCCGGGATCGCGCTCGGCGTCACGGCCCTCTTCGCCGTCGCCACGTTGCCCGAGATCATCGGCCTCCGCGAGGAGCGGGACGCGGCGCGGGCCCCCGTCGCCGTCCACGAGCTGTCCGACGCGGAGGGTGTCCCGGCCGCGGCGCTGGCGGCGACCTCCGCCAGCACCAGGTTCCAGAACGAACGGATCAGGGGTTTCTACGTCACCGACGTCGGCCCCGAGTCCCCGCTCCCGCCCGGCGTCGACGCGCTGCCAGGCCCAGGGGAGATCGTCATCTCCCCTGCCCTGCGCGAGCTGCTGGCCGCCCCCGAAGGGGAGCTGCTCCGGCCCCGCTTCCCCGAGCGCGTCGTCGGCGAGATCGGCCCGGAGGGGCTGACAGGGCCGTCCGATCTGTACTTCTACGCCGGCGCGGAACGGCCGATGGTCCAGTCGGACGTGGTGGTCGGTTTCGGCGGGTACGACCGGATCGGAACCCTGTCCCCGATCCTCTGGGTCAGCTACGCGGTGGGGACCGGGGCGATCCTCGTGCCCGTCGTCGTCTTCGTAGCCAACGCGACCCGGCTGGCGGAGTTCTCCCGCATCCGTCGACTGGCCGCGCTGCGGCTGCTGGGCGCCGACCGCCACCAGATCCGGCGGCTGGCCGTCGGCGAGGCCCTGCTCGGAACCGCTCTCGGGCTGCTGGTCGGAGCGCTGCTCTTCGCGGTCGCCAGGGCGTGGCTGACGTCCCTCCCGATCGTGGAGGGCGGGCTGTTCCCGGACGACATCCGCCCGAACCCGTGGATCCTGGCCGTCGTGGTCGTGGGACTGCCGCTGCTCGCGGTCGGCAGTGCCCTCTTCGCGACGCGTCGCGTCGCGGTCGAACCACTGGGGGCGGCCAGGGCGGGCGCGGCGGAACCGAGGCAACTGGGGTGGCGGGCCGTCCCGCTGTTGCTCGGCCTGGTCGGGATGGCTCTGGTCAACTGGGGCATGCTCTCGGGGAGCAACGATTTCGCGCCGTTGCTCCTGACCACCTCGGTGGTCCTGATGCTGGCCAGCATCCCCGCCCTGCTGCCGTGGATCGTCGAGCGGCTCGTCGGTGGGGCACGCGGGGGGCCGGTGGCGTGGCAGCTCGCGGTGCGACGTCTCCAGCTGGACAGTTCGACGGCCTCCCGGTCCGTCAGCAGCGTCGCGGTCGTCCTGGCGGGTGTCATCGCGCTCCAGGCCGTGCTCACCTCGACCGCCGCGTCGCTCAGGGAGATCGAGGCGACCGGGGACGGGAGCTCCGGATTCACCATTTCCTCCTCACCCCAGGTGATCCCGGTCCCGAGGGAGGAGGGCGTCGACGCGCTCCGTGGCCTGCTCGACTCCCTGTCCGCCGACTTCCCCGAGGGGCACGTCACCGGGTGGCTGGAGACGTCGGGCGAGGACGGGGACGGGGACCACTTCCCGGTCGTGATCGGCGACTGCCCCAGCCTGGTCACGATGTTCGAGGTGAACGACTGCGTGGACGGCAGTTCCTACCGCGCGGCCCTGGACGGCGAGCCCATTCCGCTCGTCCCTGGGCAGACACTGACCCTCGACCCCAACATCTGGCCGGTGAGGCCTGGGGAGCCGGTGCGGGTGGGCGAGCCCTTCGAGATTCCGGCCGGCGCCAGGGTGATCAAGCCCCTGGACGAGACCGTCGGCTGGTACCACGGTCGCGCCCTGGTCCTCACCCCCGGGGCCGCGGTCGACCTGCCCGAGGCCACCTACTACCAGCACCTGCACCTGCGGTTCGACGAGGTGGATCCGAGGCTGGTCGAGGAGGTGCGCAGCGCGGTCTGGGAGGAGTTGCCCGCGACCTACCTGTACGACGACATCCTCAGCTTCGACGAGGAGGCCAGCTCCCTCGTCCACGCTCGCCAGGGGCTCTGGATCGGAGCGTTGATCACCTTCGCGCTGGTGGCGAGCAGCCTGCTGGTGGTGGCCGTGGAACAGATCCAGGAGCGGCGCCGCCCGCTGGCCGTGGTGGCGGCGGTGGGGGCGCGTCGGCGCACGCTGGCCGGGTCCGTGCTGGTGCAGACGGCGATCCCGATGGTCGCGGGACTGTTCATCGCCGTGGTGGTGGGACTGCTGATCGCCGGGTTGGCCCTCGTCCTCCTCTTCGACCACTTCGAACCGGACTGGGCCGGGATCGCGGCGATGGCGGGCGTGTCGGCGGCAGCCGTTCTCGTGGTGACTTTGTGTACGCTGCCCACACTCCGGCGCGCGTCCCGCCCGGAGGAGCTCCGTTCGGAATAGGTAGGGCCGGGCGAGCTGCGCCGGGGGAGTCCTCGGTGGTGGTGCGGCGTTCGGGGCGCGGCACCAGCCTGGTGGCGACCGGAGTGGACCCGACGAAGCCGCGTCGGTTCACCGTGACGGCCGCCGGCGAGCCTGGGCCGTGGTCGAACGGGGTGGCCACGGCCCAGGCCCTTCCCGGGAGGACGATGCTCCGGCGCGGTACCCGCCGCACGGGTGCCCGGGGCGAGGCCGATCGGTCGGCCCGCGAGGTGCTCCGCCCGTGTTCGCCGCGACCCGTCCGCACGCTCCCACCGGGGGATGGGCGCGGGGTCCCGGGCACGGCGAGCGCGCCTCACCGGCGGCGGTAGGCGAGCGGGCGCGGCCCGCCGTGCGCAGCGGGTCCGGTAGCCGCAGCGGGTTCGGCCGTGCGAGGTGCCGGCCCGGGCGGGCGAGGACGCGCCACCCGGCGGCCGGCGGATCACCCGAAGATGTCGAACACGTTGTCCAGGAAGTCCTTGCGCCGCTTCTTCTTGGAGTCCCGGTACCGTCCGTGGTGGTCCCGGTCGCGGTGGTCGTCGTCCCAGTACTCGCGGTCGCGGTGGTCGTCCCGGTAGCGGTCGCGGTACCGGTCGTCGCTCCGGGGATGGGGCTCGTGACGGCGGTCGTGGACCCGCGAGGGGGGTGGGCCGGGGCGAGGTCCGGGTGGTGGCGCCGGCCGGCCGTAGTGCGCCCGCTCGGCGAGTGCGAGCTGTTCGAGTTCCCCCCGGTCGAGGAAGATCCCCCGGCAGCCCTGGCACTGCTCGATGTGCACTCCGTTGCGCTCGTACGTGCGCATCACGTCGTGACACTTGGGGCACAGCAGATCCATGCCGTCAGAGTAGGAACGACCTCGTTCGTACCCGGTGAGGTCGTCGGTACCGCCGCTGCGCGCGCGTGGCGCGGCCGGAGCCTCGGGCGTTCGGGGGCTGGCTCCCCTCCCGTGGGAGCCACCAGCCCCAGGGTCACCCCTCGCGCCGGCACACGGGACCGCCGGGGTGCCCCGCCCCCTTCTCGCCGGGAGGGGGCGGGTCGGGACGCCCCTCCGCCGAGTCTCGGTGGTCCAGGCCCGGGTGCCCGGCGGAGGCTCCGCGTCGCCCCTGGCCGGGGCTCGGTTCGCGGCGCGGGGTGCGCGAGCGGGCACGATCGGGACGGCGCCGGGCCGGGGTCACCGGGGGTCACCCGAGGAACAGCGAGCCGAGTCCCCAGCCCAGCGCGGCGGCCGCCAGCCCGAGCGCCAGGTTGGCTCCCACGTTCGCCAGCGCCAGCCACCGCCGGCGGTCGTCGAACAGGGCCAGTGTGTCGTGGGCGAAGGTCGAGTAGGTGGTGAACGCCCCGCACAGGCCGGCTCCCAGGAGCGGCTCCGACCAGGTCGGCGCCCACCCCGCGACCAGCCCGGCGGCCAGCAGCCCGAACACCAGGGAGCCGCTCACGTTCACGAGCAGTGTGCCGAGGGGGAAGGGGCCGGGATACCACCTCCGCGCGGCCCGGTCGACGAGGTAGCGCAGCGGCGCGCCGACGCCAGCC
The DNA here is from genome assembly GCF_000429185.2 of Actinoalloteichus caeruleus DSM 43889. GTDB lineage: Bacteria > Actinomycetota > Actinomycetes > Mycobacteriales > Pseudonocardiaceae > Actinoalloteichus_B > Actinoalloteichus_B caeruleus. The sequence continues at coordinate 4,475,922 of NZ_AUBJ02000001.1, forward strand.
CCCACGGCGACCAGGAGCGAGGTCAGCACGCCGTACCCCCGGCGGCACTGGGAGCGAACGCGTTCGCCGGGCTCCGCCCGTCCGGGCCGCGCCGCATCACCACCGCCCCTCCCGGGTCCGCACCACCCACCGCGCGAACGCGTCCCCGCCCGCCACGGCCACCAGCGCCCCGAGGAGGGTGCCGGCGAGCACCAGCACGGCGACCGCCGGCCTGCCGGCGACCAGCAGTGCCGTCACCTCGACGCTGTGGGCGGAGAAGGTGGTGAACCCGCTGATCACCCCGGTGACGAGGAACGGCCGGAGCAGGGGGAGGCGCGGCCAGACGCGCGGGGCGAGCACGGCCACCACGCCGATCAGGAAGGACCCGAGCAGGTTGACCGACCAGGTCGCGAGGGACGGGCCGCCCGTGGGCAACGCCACGCCGACGCCGTGGCGGGCGAGCGAGCCCACCACACCGCCCAGCGCGACCACGCCCACCGTCGCGAGCTGACTCCTCCCGGCCATGACGGCTCGACGGTAGTCCCCGAGGGCGGCCTTCGGTAGCGTCCCTGGCATGAGCTCTCCTCGCCCGAATCCGCCGCAGCTGCTCTGGTACGCCCTCGGAGGACGGCTGCCGGGGCGGTACCGGGAGTGGGTGCTCGCGGACGTCACCACCCCGGGTTGGCTGTGGCGGTACGGGGCACGGGCGTTCGTCCGCCTGGCCCCGGTGGCCGCGCTGGTCGCATGGGCGCTGTGGCTCGTGAGCGGTGAGCCGCTGGTCGCGGCGATGTCGGTCTTCCTCGGCCTCATCGTCGGCGTCTACTTCTCCCTGTCCTACGCCATCGAGAAGGCGGACGCCCGTCTCGTCAGGTACGGGTACCCGCCCAACCACGCCTCGGCGGTCCGCCGGGCGGACCGGGAACGGCTGCGGCAGGAGGAGAGCGCCCGCTACGCGGCCCGATGGCGTTCCTCCCCCTGAGCAGGGGCACCGCTCGCCACCCGTTCCCCGTCCTCGCTCGCCCGGCTTCCCGCCGGCGCCGTCCCCCGCCCGGCCTCGGCCTCGGGGTCCCCCGGTGCTCTCGGGCGTCGGAGGCGTCGACGGCGCACCCGCTCGTCCCTGATCGGATCCCGGCCTCGAGGGGCCAGCGGACGCGCGGGCATGGGGCCGTGCAAGCAGGGTGCTTGCGGTAGCTAGCACGCGCGCGTACCGTCGAAAGCGCGGAGAACGTCCGCGCGAGCGAGTCCGCCGCTGATCGAGGACAGGGAGACGTGCCGATGCCACGGGTCGACAGGGTGGTCAACCGGGCTGTCGCCGACATCGGTGAGTACATCCGCACCCAGCGGAACAACGCCCAGATCTCCCTGCGGCAGCTCGCGAGGGCGGCGGGGGTGTCCAACCCCTACCTCAGCCAGATCGAGCGGGGGCTCCGACGCCCCAGCGCCGAGATCCTCTCGCAGATCGCCAAGGGGCTGCGCATCTCCGCCGAGACCCTCTACGTCCAGGCCGGGATCCTCGACCGGCCGCGAGGGGGGCCGGTGGTGGACGCCATCCACGCCGACCCGGACCTCACAGAGCAGCAGAAGCAGGCCCTGCTGGCCGTCTACGAGTCGTTCCGCGTCGGAGCCGAGCAGGCCGCCGAAGATCCCGACGACTCCGCGGTCGGCCGGTCCGTCGACCTGAGCGGAGCCGGAGCGGGAGAGGTCCCGCCCGTCTCCTCCGAGATCCGACCCCACGACAAGGAGTGATGACCATGCCCGCACTGCCCACCGCTGAGGACATCGACAAGGCGCGCGAGCAGGCGTCCGCCGTCGTGAACGAGGTGCTGTCCCAGGCCCGCACCCCGCTCCTGGCCGTGCTGGGAGCCGGCGACGTCGCGGCGAGGACGGTTCGTGACGCGCTGGAACGCGCCCGGAAGGAGCTCGCCGAGCGCGCCGAGGCCGCCAAGGACGGCATCGGCGAACTGCAGCTCGACACCGGCCAGTGGCGGGAGAAGTTCGACCCGGCCGAGCTCCGCAAACTGGTCGACGCCTACAGCGAAGCCGCCGTCCGGATCTACGGCACCCTCGCCGAACGCGGCGAGGAGACCTTGGGCAGGCTGCGCGCCCAGCCTCGGGTCCAGCAGGCGTTCGACCAGGTCGGAGCCGGCGTGGACACCGCCCAGGAACGGGTGGAGACGGTCGTCGAGGACGTCCGCGAGCTCGCGGACGACGTGCTCGGCAAGGTGAGCCGGAGCACCCGGTCCACCGGCGAGAAGGTGGCGGTGGCCACGAGGAAGGCCGCCGACGAGACCGCCCGCGCGGTGCGGGACACCGCCGAGGAAGCGGCTGACGCCGTCACCGAGGCCGGCGCGTCCGCCGCCTCGGCGACGCGGAGCACGAGCAGGAAGGCGGCCAACCGCACGCCGAGGAAGGCGCCGACCGGCGGTGCTCGGCGCGGCCAGAAGAAGGACTGAACGCGGCCGAAGACCAAAAGGGCAGGGTCGCCCCGAGTGGGGCGGCCCTGCCCCTTCGCCTGCCGGCGGGCCGACCACGTCTCCGGGTCGTGCCGTGGCCGGGGCCGGCGCCGGCCGGGGGTGCGCCCCGCAGAGCCCGCGCCGGATGGCTGGCGGCCGGGCGGGCGCGCCGTCCACTCGTGACCGAGGTCACCCGTCGGCCCCTGTCGGACGTGGACCTCGGCCGACACTCGGGGACACCCCTTCCGCTCGGCCCGTAGGCTGGGGGCATGTACCAGGGACACCCAGCTCTCGAGCCCATCGCCTGGATCCTGTTGGCCATCAAGCTCGCTGGGATTCCAGTGGGAGCGTTCGCCTTCCTGCACGCGGTGACCCAGCGGGCGGATGCCTTCGTGGCGGCGGACAAGCTGAGCAAGAACGCCTGGATGGGCATCACCGGTGGCGCGACCCTGGTGCTGCTGCTGTTCCACCCGATCGGGCTGGGCACGATGTTCTGGATCGCCGGCCTCGTGGCGGCTCTGGTGTACATCGTCGACGTTCGACCGAGGATCACCGATGTGCAACGCGGGCCGAGGTGGTAGGCGGCTAGCCTCCACCAGATGGGCACCTTCAGCATCGGAGCACTGGGTACCGAGCCCGCGACGGATCACACCGACCTGCTGGCCGAGCCGGTCGCGGCGGCCCTGGCCGCCCTTCCACCCGATGTCGCCCGCCAGTTCGGGGTCGCCGAGATCGACCCCGACGACTCCGACACCGCGAGGTTCACCGAACGGTACGAGGTTCCGCTCGACGCCTCGGCCAACTGCGTGGTCGTCTCGGGCCGGCGGTCCGGCGAGACCCGGACGGCCGGCTGCCTGGTGCTCGCCACGACCAGGGTGGACGTGAACGGGGCCGCCAGGCGGCGGCTCGACGTGCGGAAGGCGTCGTTCGCGGCGCAGCGGGACGCGGTGGAGCTGACCGGGATGGAGTACGGGGGCATCACCCCGCTCGGGCTGCCCCCGGGGTGGCCGCTGCTGGTGGACGAGGCCGTCCTCACGGCTCCGCTCGTGGTCCTGGGCAGCGGGGTTCGGCACGGCAAGCTCGTCGTGCCGGGTGCCGCCCTGCTCGCGCTCCCCGGCGCCGAATCCCTCCCGGGGCTGGGAGTTCCCCCGGTCTCCTGACCCGATCGGCGCCGACGCCGTCGTGTCCGCCCACCCGGCTCCGGGGGCCGTTGGGGTGCGCGCGGCGCTGGTCAGAACACGACGGTGCGGTTGCCGTGGGTCAGGACCCGGTCCTCCAGGTGCCACCGCAGGCCCCTGGCGAGGACGACCTTCTCGATGTCCCGGCCCTTGCGCACCATGTCCGCCACCGAGTCGCCGTGGTCCACCCGGATCACGTCCTGTTCGATGATCGGCCCCTCGTCCAGGTCGGCCGTCACGTAGTGGCAGGTCGCGCCGATGAGCTTCACGCCCCGGGTGTGCGCCTGGTGGTAGGGGCGGGCTCCGATGAAGGACGGCAGGAAGCTGTGGTGGATGTTCAGCACCCGCCCGGCCCACCGCTGGCACAGCTCGGTCGGCAGGATCTGCATGAAGCGGGCCAGCACCACGGCGTCGGGGTCGTGCTCGTCGACGATCTCGGCCACCCGGGCGAAGGCCTCCGCGCGGCGTTCAGGCTCCCGCCCGGAGGCGGGGAAGGGCACGTGGTGGAAGGGGATGCCGTGCGCCTCGGTGATCCCGGCGAGGTCGGTGTGGTTCCCGATCACCGCGCGGACGTCGACGTCGAGTTCCCCGGAGGCGACCCGGCCGAGCAGGTCGTAGAGGCAGTGCCCGGCCCGGGAGACCAGCAGGACCACGCGGCGACGGGTTCCGCTGTCGCTCACCCGCCACTCCGTGCGATCCCCCAGCTCGGCGGCGACCTCGGCGAACCGGGCGCGCAACTCCTCGAGGTCGAGGTCGAGGGAGTCGGCCCGCACCTCCTGCCGGGTGAAGAACCAGTTGGTCTCCGGGTCGGTGTGGTAGCCAGCGCCGACGATCGAGCCCCCCAGGCGGTACAGGAACCCGGAGATCGCGGCGACGATCCCGGTGCGGTCCGGGCAGCCGAGGGTGATGACGTAACGGCGGTCTGGCGTGGACATGGTTGCTGAGTCTGTCATTCCGCCTGGTCGGCTCCCGCACTGCCCGGTACCGATGACGCCCACCAGCGCGGTGCTCGACCGCAGGTCAGGCGGTGGGCGGGCCGGCGGGGACGGCGCCGGCCGCGTCCGGTGACCGGGGCGCGACGGTGGGTTCACGCCGACGAGGGACCCGCGCCGGGGGCATGGCGGGAGCCGACCCGGTGGAGCATCCACGTGAGGCCGCCGGGTCGACGTCGTGGCGCCCCCGCGCGTCCGGGGGAGGGCCCTGGGGGCGTGGGGTGCGGCAACCCCGTGGTCCGCTCAGCCCGGGGCGACGGCCGACCAGTCCACGGTGAGTTCCCCGGCCCGCCACCGGCGGTGGTTGTCCCGGACCGGCCACCCCCTGGCCGTGAGGAGGCGCACGGCCTCCGCCCACCGCGCGCGGGGCCCGAACGGGCGCAAGGGCGCCGCGGTGGCCCAGCACGAGTCCAGTTCCGCCAGCAGCGCGTGGACCCGTTCCCCGGGCACGTTGCGGTGGATGAGCGCCTTGGGCAGGCGTTCGGCCAGGTCGGACGGTGTGTCGATGTGCGCGGGCGAGCAGGCCATGGTGAAGCTCAGGGGACCGTTCCGGGAGAGGGTGACCCAGCAGCACCGCCGGCCGATCTCGTCACAGGTCCCCTCCACGAGGAGACCGCCCGGCGCCAGACCGGACGTGATGGTGGTCCACGCCGCCAGTGCCTCGGGTTCCGCGTACTGGCGGAGCACGTTGAACGCCCGCACCAGCACCGGGCGCTGACCGGCGAGTTCGAAACCACCGCGGGTGAAGCGGAGCCGGGGTGGGTCGGCAAGGCGGACGGCGTTGCCGACCCGCTCCCCATCGATCTCCAGGCCCAGCACGCGCACGTCGCTCCGCACATCGGTGAGGCGCGCGGCGAGCTCGACGGTGGTCACCGGTGAGCTCCCGTAGCCGAGGTCGACCACGAGCGGATCGGCGGCCGACCGCAACACCTGGGACACCCACGGCGTGCCGCGCACCCAGCGGTCCACCCGCCGCAACCGGTTCGGCCCGGTGGTGCCCCTGGTCGGCATGCCCAGCGCGCGGGCGCGGCCGGCCGCCAGTCGGGGCGCTCGCTTGGCCATCCGATGTCCTCCCACACCTCTCCACCGTCGCCCGGGTCCGCCGTCCAGCGCGGTGGGAGGTGGTCGATCTCCGGGGCGCGCCGCTCGTTCCGTGACGGGATCAGCCGCTGCGCCGGCGGGCGACGTACTCCAGCGTGAAGCGGGACTCCGCGTCGAGCAGCGCGGTGACCTGCTCGGACACCGCCTTCTCCACCATCCCGCCGACGAGTGGGAGCCGGACCGTGACCTGGCCGGCACCCCGGAGTTCCGCGCCCCCGCCCACCGGGCGGATCGACGTGGTGGCGTCGATGGTGGCGGGGGTGTCGGTGACCCTGGCCGCCATCGTTCCCACGTAGCCCGCGCCCTCGCGCCGCCACGTCTCGGTGCGTTCGACCGAGATCCCGTTCGGGGCGATCGAACGCATCGCGGCCGGCAGCCCGCCGGAGGAGATGCCGTGTCGGAAGACCGCGCGGGACCCGTTGTCGTCGCTGGTCAACGCGACCAGTTCCGCCGAGGAACCGCCGAGCTCGGCCAGTCTGTCCCGCAGGTACGTCTCGTCGACCAGCACCGCGTGGAGCTCGTCGGGGGAGAGGGAGTCGGCGTGGAGGGTGAACTGGATGGGGCGTGCCATGGCAGCACAGATTACCGTTGGCGTCCGTGACTACTCGTTCGTCCGGCGAGGCCGTCGGCGTCGCCGTTCCCCTCGCCGAGCACACCACCCTCCACCTGGGCGGGCCCGCGGCCCGCCTCGTGGAGGCGACCACGGCGGAGGACCTCGTCGAAGCGCTGCGGCGCGCCGACACCGGCGGTGACGACGTCCTCGTCCTCGGTGGTGGATCCAACCTGGTCGTCGGCGACGAGGGGTTCGCCGGGACCGTGGTGCGGGTGGCGACGACGGGGAGACGAGCGGACCGCGTCGCGGACGGCACCGTCCAGCTCACGGTCGAGGCGGGTGAGGACTGGGACGCGGTCGTGGCCGCCGCCGTCGCCGACGGGCTCTCGGGCGTGGAGTGCCTGTCCGGCATCCCGGGCCGGGTGGGCGCGGTCCCCGTGCAGAACGTGGGCGCCTACGGCGTGGAGGTCGCGGAGCTGCTCGACTCGGTGGACGTCTACGACCGCCTCGACGGGTGCGTCCGCACCGTGCCCGCAGCCGATCTGGGGCTGGCCTACCGGACGAGCCGGCTCAAGGGCAGCGCCACGTCGGTCGTCCTCCGCGCGCGCTTCGCACTGGCGGACAGCGGCTCCTCCGTGCCCATCCGGTACCCCGAACTGGCCAGGGCGCTCGGGGTCGAACTGGGCGACCGGGTGCCGCTCGCCGCCGCGCGGGAGGCGGTGCTCGCGCTGCGTGCCGGCAAGGGCATGGTGCTGGACCCGGCGGACCACGACACCTGGAGCGCCGGATCGTTCTTCACCAACCCGTTGGTGCCCGACGAGGCCGTTCCCGAGGTCCTCGCCCGGATCGCCGAGCGGCTCGGCGGGGAGGCACCGGTGCCGAGGTACCCGGGAGGGCCGGGGCGCACCAAGTTCTCCGCGGCCTGGCTCATCGAGCGAGCGGGCTTCCGGCGCGGCCACCAGGGCCCCGGCGGCCGGGTGGCGTTGTCGAGCAAGCACACGTTGGCCCTCACCAACCGGGGGACGGGGAGCACCGCGGACCTGCTGGCGCTGGCCTCGGAGGTTCGTGACGGCGTCCGAGCGGCGTTCGGTGTCGTGCTGGAGCCGGAACCCGTGTTGGTGAACTGCGCGCTCTGAGACCGGCGGGCGGTGGGGGTGAGACGGGCCCCGGCCCCCGCCGGACCGCTCACCGGAACTGGTTACCAGTGGTGGCCGGTGGGGCCGTTCGCGGCCCCGCCTGGTCGGGTCAGGACCGCCGGTGGGCTCGGGTGGCGGAGTGCTGGTCCCGGGGTTTCAGCACGATCTGGTCGATGTTGACGTGCGACGGCCTGGTGACGGCGAAGACGATGGCCTCCGCCACGTCCTGCGCGGTGAGCGGTGTGAGGCCCTGGTAGACGGCGTCGGCCCGAGCGGCGTCACCCTCGAACCTCACCAGGGAGAACTCCGTCTCCACCATGCCCGGGCAGATCTCGGTGAACCTGACCGGATCTCCCAGGTGTTCCCCGCGCAGCGTCCGGTGCAGCACGGCCTGCGCGTGTTTCGCGGAGGTGTAGCCGGAGCCGTTGTCGTAGGCCTCCAGGGCCGCGATCGAGGTGACGGTCACCACGTGCCCGTCACCGGAGTCGATCAGCCTGGGCAGGAGCGACCTGGTCATCCGGAGGGTGCCGAGGACGTTCGTCTCCCACATCCACCGCCAGTTGTCCTCGTCCGACTCGGCGACGCGCTCCAGCCCGCGTGCCCCGCCGGCGTTGTTCACCAGCACCCGGCACGTCGGGACCTCGGCGAGGAAGGCGTCGACGGATTCGGCGTCGGTGACGTCGAGCCGGTGGGCGGAGCCGCCGATCTCGGCGGCCAGCTCGGCGCACCGGTCGAGGCGGCGGGCGCCCAGGACGACGTGGAACCCGGCTTCCGCCAGGCCGCGCGCGGTGGCCTCGCCGATGCCGGCGCTGGCTCCCGTCACGACCGCGACCGGCTTTCCGGCGGCCGGGGACGTGGTCGGTGGGGTGTGGTGCTGGGGCTGCTGGTCGTGGGTCATGACGCCGATCGTGCCTGACCCGCCGGTGGTCTGTCAGCGGCGGGCGAGCGGGGAGCCCCGGCCCTCGCGAGGCCGGGGCCGCTGTTCTCAGTCCAGCAGGTTGAGGTCGCCGAGGATCATGTCGAGGTCGACGGCGTTCGCCAGTTCGACGGCGCCGGCGCTGTTCGGGTGGATGCCGTCGTGGACATCCCACTCCGGGAGGATCCGGCTCGGGTGGTCGGGGTCGCGGACGGCGGCGTCGAAGTCGACGACCCCGTCGAACTTGTCGGAGGCGCGGATGCGCCGGTTGATCTCCTGCCGGTTCTCCTCCAGGTGCGGTTCCCAACTGAACCAGCCCTCGAACGGCGTGATCGTCGCCATGTAGAAGAGCATCCCGCGCTCGTGCGTGCGGTCGGCGAACTCCTCGAAGGTCGCCATCAGCAGGTCGAGGTCGGTGGTCTGCGGGGGGTGTTGCATGTCGTTGATGCCCGCGGCGAAGAGGACGGCGTCGGCCCCGGGGAGGTCGAGCACGTCGCGGTCGTACCGTTCCAGCACCCGCTGGCCTCCGTAACCCGAGGAGGTCAGCATCCTGTTGCCCGACATGCCCGCGTTGGCCACCGAGAGCCGGCGCGGCCCGTACTCGTCCACGATCCGGCGGGACAGCACGTCGGACCAGCGGTCCGAGCCCTTCGAGAAGTCGACGCCGACACCGTCGGTCATCGACCCGCCGATGGTCACCAGGGTTCCCGTGGCCGTCTCGGGCACCACCGTGATGGCGCCGACGAGCGGCCGGGTGCTCATCGTCTTCTCCTCGACCTGGAAGGGGCGGCCGTTGACGTTCTCGGTGTGGTCACCGGTCGCGATGCGGCTGTGCTCCCCGGCGAACGAGTGGGTGGTGACCCGGCCGGTGGGCCCCGGGAAGTAGAAGGACACCGCGACGTCCGCCCCGTCGGGGATCTCCATCCGAGCCAGGTCGGTGTACACGCTCTCCCCCGGCGCGAGGGTGAAGGAGGTTTCCCGCTCCACCCGGAGCTCGGTCAGGCTGGACGGGTTGATGCCGCCCTCGCGGTCGGTGGCCAGCGCGATGGTCACCCGGCCGACGTGCAGCTCGTCGGGGCTGAAGGTGTTGTCGAGCCGCACACGGACCGCCGAACCACCGGAGCTGACGCGCATCCGGGTGCGGACGGTGTTGTCGGTGAACCCCTCGAACTCCCGTTCCCTTTCCTGGGCTGCCTTGGGTGAGGCGGTGAAGGTCGTGATCTCCCGCTCTTCCGCGAGCTCCGCACCGGCGGGTAGTGCCCGTTCCAGCGTCGTCTCCGGGACCATCGCGCATCCGGCCACCAACAGGCTCATGCCCGTGACCGCCGCGAACCACCGTCGGCGCACCATCATCTCCGTCCTCATGCCGCTGACTGCTCGCCGACTCACGGACGACGTGGACGCCGGGGATCTGGGAGACCGGACAGCAGAACGGCTCCGGATTCGCCTCGGGCGCCACGCGACCGGCTCGGCGAGTTTCTGCGGAGAAGAATAGACAACCCCGAGATCAACACGGGTCGCCACGGTGCCGGAACGGTCGGCGACCACGTCCTGGCCGGGGGTTCAGCGGGGGAGGAGCGCCTCCACCGGCACCGACTCGCCGACGAGGGTGTACCCGCGCTGGTTCAGGTGCAGGCCGTCCCCGAGGTCGAGATCCGGCCGGACGAGTTCCGGGTCGTCCGGGTCCCGGAGCAACGTGTCGAGGTCGAAGACGGCGTCGTACTCGTCGGCGTGGGTCCGGATGAGGGCGTTCACCCGGGTCCTCGTGGTCTCCAGTTCGGGCTTCCAGGTCTCCCAGCTCCCGAAGGGGGGGATGGTGGCCACGACGACCCGCAGGCCCGCGTCCCGGCTCCGCCGGGCGAGGTCGTCGATGGCGGCGAAGAGCGTCCGCGCGTCCGTCTCGTGCGGTGTCTGCTGGATGTCGTTGGTGCCCACGGCGAGGATGACGGCCGCCGCGCCGGGCAGCGACAACACGTCGGTGTCGTAGCGGTCGAGGAGGCGCGGGCCGCCGCCGACCGATCCGAGGAGGATGCGGTTGCCGGACAGGCCGGAGTTCGCGACCGCCAGCCGACGTCCCGGTGGTAGGGAGAGCAGGCGGTCCGCGAGGACGTCGGGCCAGCGACCGGATTCGGGGAAGTCGACTCCGAGGCCGTCGGTCAGCGAACCGCCGACGGCCACCACCGTGCCGCTGGCCTCGGAGCCCAACACCAGGACCGCGTCCACCACCGCCCGGTGCTCCACCGGGCGGAACCTGTCCGAGGTGGGGTTCTCGGTGTGGTCTCCCCTGGCGAGCAGGGTGGGTTCCCCGCTGATCGGGTGGTTGCCCAGCGGACCGGTCGGACCGGGCAGGAAGAGGCTGACGTGGAGCCGAGCGCGGTCGGGCACGTCCAGGCCGGCGGGGTCGGTGTAGCGGTGGTGGCCGGGCGGGACGGTGAAGTCCGACCGCCCGTCGAGCAGCAGCGGCCGGACCGTCCCCGGGAGCGAGGACCCGTCGAATCCGTCGGCCAGGGCGACCGAGGCCGCCCCGATCCGCAGCGGACGGTCGCCGTAGGTGTTGTCCAGGCGGACCCGGACCCCGGATCCACCGGCGCTGATCCGGACCATCGTGCGCAAGGTCACGTTGGCGAAGCCCAGTTCCTCCCGCTGGTTCGGTTGGGCCGGCATCTGCGGTGCGGCCCAGGTGGTCACCCCGGTGGTGGGTACCGGCTCGGCCGTTCCCGGGGACAGCGGGGTCGGGGGCACCACGGGTTCGGCCGACACGAGGAGGCCCAGGCAGCACACGACGATCAGCAGGAGTCGGACCACGGCGCGACCCCCCTCGGTGCTCCCTCGCAGTCAACGCGCGCCGACCGGGCGTGCGCTGGCGTTGCCCCGACGGCGTGGCCAGGGTAGACACCGGTCGTCCTCACCCAGGTGAGCGACTGATCACGGCCCCGCGAGGGGCTGGAAGCTCTACCGCCTCGTTTGTGTTGCATTCCCATGACAGGCAGCGAGCATCGGGGCGCGGGCAGGCCCGGAAAGGTTGACTACACGTGGCTAAGCGTGGGTTCGTGTGCGCGACAACCGCGCAGGTTCGACTCGCTGGTAGCAGCGGATCCTCCGATCGAGGAGGGTCTCCTCGTGAGTGACTCGTTACGAGTGGTAACTGGCGGCGGGGGGAGATCGGCGACTTCCGCCGGCAGTGGTTCCCCCCGCCGGGTGGCGCTGTTGTCGCTGCACACGTCGCCGTTGGAACAACCGGGCACCGGGGACGCGGGCGGGATGAACGTCTACGTGCTCCAGACGGCCCGTCGTCTCGCCCGGCGCGGGGTCGAGGTGGAGGTCTTCACCCGGGCCACGTCCTCCGAGCACCCACCGCTGGTGCGGGTGGAGCCGGGGCTGCTGGTCCGCAACATCATCGCCGGGCCCTTCGAGGGCCTGGGCAAGAACGACCTCCCCGCCCAGCTGTGCGCGTTCGCCGCCGGGGTGCTGCGGGTCGAGGCCAGGCACGAGCCCGGCTACTACGACCTGGTCCACTCCCACTACTGGCTGTCGGGCCAGGTGGGGTGGCTCGCCCGGGAGCGGATGGGGGCGCCGCTGGTCCACACGGCGCACACCCTCGCGCGGGTGAAGAACGCCGCGCTCGCCGAGGGGGAACCCGCCGAGCCCCGGGTCCGGGTGATCGGGGAGCAGCAGGTCGTCGACGAGGCGGACCGCCTGGTGGCGAACACGAGCGTGGAGGCCGAGCAGCTGGTGCGGCTCTACGGTGCCGACCCCGCCGCCGTGGTGACCGTCGAGCCCGGGGTCGACCTCGACTGCTTCACCCCCGGGGAGCGGTCGGAGGCGCGACGGACCCTCAGAGCGGCCGGCGTGGTGCTCCCGCCGGACCCGGTCGTCCTGACCTTCGTCGGGCGGATCCAGCCGCTGAAGGCGCCGGACGTCCTCCTGAGGGCGGCGGCGCGCCTGCTCGCCGAGGAGCCACGCCTGCGGGGCCGGCTGGCCGTGCTCGTCGTCGGCGGTCCCTCCGGCTCCGGGCTCCAGGAACCGGAGGCCCTCCAGAAGCTCGCGGGGGAGCTGGGGATCACCGACGTGGTGACCTTCCTGCCGCCCCGGTCCGGTGCCGAGCTCGCGGACGTCTACCGCGCCTCCGACGTCGTGGCCGTCCCCAGCCACAACGAGTCGTTCGGCCTGGTGGCGCTGGAGGCCCAGGCCTGCGGGACGCCGGTGGTCGCCGCGGACGTGGGCGGCCTGTCGGTCGCCGTGGTGGACGGGTCCACGGGACTGCTGGTGCCCAGCCACGCACCGGAGGACTGGGCGGCGGCCCTGCGCGCCGTGGCGCTACCCGCGACCGGCTCACCGGACGAGGTCCCGGAGTCGGTGCGTTCCCGGGCGGCCGGGGTTCGGCCGGAGAACGCGGTGCGGCACGCCAACGACTTCTCCTGGGACCGCACCACCGACGGGCTGCTGCGCGCCTACCGGCAGGCTGCCCTGGCCTTCGGCCGGGGCGTGCGCGACGCTGGTGGGGCAGGAACCGGCACGGACGGCGAGGGGCGAGGCGTGAGCTCGGACGCGGACGGGAGCTCTCCCGAGGAGGCGGTGCGGACGGTGGAGCGCACGCTGCGCGACCGCGACCTGGACTTCGACCACGCCTCCCCGGGTCGCTTCCTCGTGCGGCTGCCGGGGAACGGAAGCAACGGACGAGTTGCTGGCTCGTGGTCGGGCGCCACGGGCTGCTCGTCGAGGCGTTCGTGTGCCGCCGCCCCGACGAGAACCAGGCCGGGGTCCACCACTTCCTGCTCCGGCGCAACGCCAGGCTGTACGGGGTGCACTACACGGTCGACGAGGACGGTGACATCCACCTGGTGGGGAGGTTGGGGGCGCACGCCGTGACCGAGGACGAGCTGGACCGGGTGCTGGGCCAGGTGCTGGAGGCGGCCGACGGCGACTTCAACAAGCTCCTGGAGCTGGGCTTCGCCGGGGCGATCCGCCGGGAGTGGGCCTGGCGGAGGTCTCGTGGTGAATCCCTGGCCAACCTCGCCGCCTTCGAGCACCTCGCCCGGGACCAACGCTGACGCCCTCGACGCGCCGGCGCGACCGCCAGGTGCGCCGGCCGGGGGAGTGGCAGGGCGGGGCGGCTTGGGAGAGAGGGGGAGTCACGAACTCAAGCCGCCCCGCCGTGAGGTCCCGCCACTGCGGGTTCCCCTGGCGGGGGGCACCCGGGAACCCGGACGGGCCGCGGCCTGACGGGGGAGGCAGACCACGGTGCACCCTCTCAAGATCGGGGAGTGCGTGGGAGCCGATCGAAGAGAGTGTTGCCAACTTGGCAGAATCGACGACCTGGGCACAAGCCCATCGCGCTACTCCATTCGAGTGTATCTGCGACGTGATCGTAACGTCGCGGAGTCAAAGCCTCGTAACGTAACCGCCCGGGTCGCCCCATCTCACACCGCTGGGCCAGGTCAGTGAGCGTTTCTTCCTTCCGGTGACTGTAAGTGTTGGTGGGCGTGGGTGTGGGCCGGTGCCCCGCGAGCGCCGTCACCCCAACGCCACCGCCTTGCCGCTCCGGCAACCCGCGCGGCCCCACCGGGGTGGACCGGACCGGAGCGGTGGGAGCGCGGCCAGGAGACGACGTCGTCCGCCGTCCCCCGACCGGACCTGGCAGGCTGGGCGCATGACCAAGGCAGTAGGCACCCTGGTGCTCCTCCGCCACGGAGAGAGCACGTGGAACGCGGAGAACCTGTTCACGGGATGGGTCGACGTCCCCCTGTCGGAGAAGGGGCAGGCGGAGGCCCGGCGCGGCGGCGAACTGCTGGCCGAGGCTGGCCTGCTCCCCGACGTGCTCCACACCTCCCTCCTGCGCAGGGCGATCTCCACCGCCAACATCGCGCTCGACGTGGCGGACCGGCACTGGATCCCGGTGCGCCGCGACTGGCGGCTCAACGAGCGCCACTACGGCGCCCTCCAGGGGAAGAACAAGAAGCAGACGTTGGAGGCTTACGGCGAGGAGCGGTTCATGCTCTGGCGCCGTTCCTACGACACCCCGCCTCCCGAGATCGAGCCGGGAGCGGAGTACGGGCAGGACGGCGACCCGAGGTACGCCGAGCTCGGGGACGAGCTGCCCCGCACGGAGTGCCTCAAGGACGTCGTGGCCAGGCTGCTCCCCTACTGGGAGAGCAGCATCGTCCCCGACCTGCGCGCCGGCCGGACGGTGCTGGTCGCGGCCCACGGGAACTCGCTGCGCGCCCTCGTCAAACACCTCGACGGCGTGTCCGACGAGGTCATCGCCAAGCTGAACATCCCCACCGGGATCCCCCTGCGCTACGACCTGGACGAGCAGCTCATGCCGGTCGTCCCCGGCGGGACCTACCTCGACCCCGACGCGGCGGCCGAGGCGATCGACGCTGTCGCCAACCAGGGGCGTTGACCAGCGGGTGAACACCGGGTGACAGGATGCGCAACCCCGCCGCCCAGGGTGTAGTTACTGTCACGTCCTGGGCGGCAGGGCTGGGCTAACCGGGTGGTTTCGTGCTTACGATTCGGAACGTGACCGGGATGGGTTACCTCGCCCTGTCGATCAGCCTCGTGCTCGTCGGCGGGCTCCTCGGTTTTGTCGCCGGACGGCTCTCGGAGCGCCGGCCACGCCGAGGACACGGCGGCGTCACCGTCGCGGAGCTCCTCCGCAGGCTGGTGAACTCCTCGCACAGCGGGGTGGCCGTCCTGAACCGCTTCGGCGATGTCCTCTTCCACAACCAGCGGGCCGTGGAGCTGGGGGTCGTCACCGCCAACGTCATCGACCCCAGAGCCGGCCAGGCGGCCGACCTGGCACTGGCGGAGAACCGGGTCGTCGCGGTCGACCTCCCGCCGACCGGGGCCGTCCGCAAGCGCCGGCCCGAGGCGGTCGCCGCCGAGGTGCGTCCCCTCGGGGAGGGGTTCACGGTCGTCGACGCGGCGGACGAGTCCGAGGCCGTGCGGCTGGAGGCCACCCGCCGTGACTTCGTCGCCAACGTGAGCCACGAGCTGAAGACCCCCGTCGGCGCGCTGGCCCTGCTCGCCGAGGCGATGCTGGACGCGGCCGACGAGCCGGACGAGGTCCGTCGCTTCAGCGAGAAGATCCGCCACGAGGCCACCAGGCTCGGGGCGCTGACCAGCGAACTCATCGTGCTCTCCCGTCTCCAGGGCGCGGAGCCGCTTCCCGACCCCGACCCGGTGTCAGTCGACGCGGTCGTCGACGAGGCGCTCGGTCGGTGCCGGCTGACGGCCGAGGCGGCGGGCATCACCGTGACCACCGACCCGAGGAGCGGGCTGGTGTGCGCGGGCGACCGAGTGCTGCTCACCACCGCGCTGTCCAACCTGCTGACCAACGCGATCGCCTACTCCCCGGAGGGCAGCGCCGTGTCGGTGTCCCGCCGCCTCCGGGACGGGATGGTGGAGGTCGCGGTCACCGACCGGGGGCTGGGAATCGCCCCCGAACACCAGGAACGGGTCTTCGAACGGTTCTTCCGGGTCGACCCGGCCAGGTCGAGGGCCACCGGCGGGACGGGCCTCGGGCTGGCCATCGTCAAGCACGTCGCCAACAACCACGGCGGCTCGGTGCGCCTCTGGAGCCTGCCGGGCACCGGGTCCACCTTCACGCTCAGCCTGCCGGCCCTCGACGCGGAGGAACCGCGTGCGGGAACGGAGCGGCCACTCGCCGCCGCGTCCGCCGGTGGACCGGGCACCACGATCTCCTCGCAACCCAGGAATCCGGGAGGAAAGCCATGACGAGGGTGCTCATCGTCGAGGACGAGGAGTCCTTCGCCGATCCGTTGGCGTTCATGCTGCGCCGGGAGGGCTTCACTCCTGCGGTGGCCACCGACGGTCAACAGGCGCTGGCCGAGTTCGACCGCAACGGCGCCGACATCGTGCTGCTCGACCTGATGCTGCCCGGGATGAGCGGGACGGACGTCTGCCGGCAGCTGCGCGCCAGATCATCGGTGCCGGTCATCATGGTGACGGCGAGGGACAGTGAGATCGACAAGGTCGTGGGACTCGAACTCGGGGCCGACGACTACGTCACCAAGCCGTATTCCGCCCGGGAGCTGATCGCGCGGATCCGGGCCGTCCTCCGCCGAGGCGGTGAGTCCGAGGAGACCGCGCCCCAGGTGTTGGCCGCCGGGCCGGTGCGGATGGATGTCGAACGTCACGTGGTGACGGTGGGTGGCGGCGACGTCACGCTGCCGTTGAAGGAGTTCGACCTGCTGGAGTACCTGTTGCGGAACTCCGGTCGGGTCCTCACCCGCGCCCAGCTCATCGACCGGGTCTGGGGGGCGGACTACGTCGGGGACACCAAGACGCTGGACGTGCACGTCAAACGCCTGCGGTCCAAGATCGAGCCCGACCCGGGGAACCCGAGGCACCTGGTGACCGTGCGCGGGCTCGGCTACAAGTTCGAGGCCTGACCCCTCGCCGACGCGGCCAGCGGGACGTGGTGCCCCGGAACGAGGTAACGTAGCGTGTCACGTCCCGCGGGGTTCGACCACCGTCGAGCGCTCGCGGCAGGTGGGGACGCGGCCCTGTCACGACCCGACGTCGTCGTGGCTCCCGAGGGAGCCGGTCGCCGGGGTGCCAGCGGCCACGGCCGACGCCGGTGCCGGGGCACCGTTCACGAACGCCGAGGGCGGGGGCCCGGCGGGAGTGCGGAGAACCACCGCTGGTCCGGGAGGACTCGGCTGCCGGCCCCTCTCCGGAGAGCGGCGAGGGGTGACGCGGGCCACGACCCGTGCTCGGTCACTCGTCCGGCCCCTGCCTGTTTGCTGCCAGTATGGAGCGAGGGCATCGCACCTGCTCTGTCGGATAGATGGTTCAAACAGGAGAGAACGAGCTGCTGTGACTGTTCCAGCGCCCCGGCGAACCGAGCGAGTGACGGAACCAGTCACTGGACGAACGACGCCTTACTGGGCACGGTGGAAGCGATGAGTCGGGATAACCGGTCGGAGAGCGAGGGCCAGCGCAGCGTCGCGGAGCTGCTGGCCGCCTACGGCGGCAAGGGGGGCGGCGGCCGCCGCCGTCGCCGCAGAGCCGAGGACCCCACCGACACCGCTCCGCAGGCCATCATCGACCGGGTCCTGTCCGAGAGCGGGAACCTCCGCCGGGTCGAGGAAGCCGACGAGGCCCCCGGACCCGAGGGACAGCAGTACCAGCCGCCGCCCAGGCCGGCTCCCGTCGGCCAGGACCGACCGACGCCCCCACCGCACCCCGAGCCACCGCACCACCCGGCCGAGCCGGACTACCCGCGAAACGACTACCCGCAGGGTGACTACCCGGAGGACGACTACCCGACCGCGAGCGACTACCCGCGGGGCGACTACCCGGTGGACCGGGGGCAGCGTGGCCAGGTCGATGGGCCAGGTCCGCAACCCGAGGCCGGTGCCCGCCCGGCGTTCCCCGCTGCCGGTCAGCTCCCAGCCGACCAGACCGTGCTCTACCCCGTCGACCCCGACATGACCGCCCAGTACCCGCCCCTCACCGGGGAGCCACCGGCCGTGGCGTCCGACGTCGGGGGGCGGCTGGACGCACCCCCCGACGACCCGCACACGGAGCAGTTCCCCCGGGTCGCCGGCGACAACTTCGGCGGCTCCATCCTCGACGACCCCGCCGGCACCTTAGACGCCGGCTCCGACGCGGAACGCACCGTCGTGGGGACCGGCTGGTTCGAGACCGGTGAGGTCGCCGCCTACCGGGAGGACGGTCCGGACCCCTCGGCGGGGCCCGCCGAGACGCGGCAGCAGGCGCCGGTGGCACCCGGGGTGGACGTCGACCCGGACGCGGGGGAGCGCCCGGCGGACCGGCGCGACGACGCGGACGACCACGACTACGAGCCCGGCGACTACGGGGCCGATGACTACGGGTCCGGCGACTACGAGCCCGATGACTACGGGGCAGACGACTACGACGAGGACTACGACGAGGACGACTCGGCCGAGGAGGGCGTCGAGGAACCGGCGGAGAAGCCGGTGTCCCCCGTCAAGGAGTGGCTGCTCATGATCGGGCAGCTGGTGGTCGGAGTGGTGGGAGGAGCCGGGCTGTGGCTCGTCTTCCAGTGGCTCTGGCTGAACATCCCCGCCGTCGCCCTGGTGGTGGCGCTCCTCGTCATCACCGGCATGGTCTTCCTCGTGCGGAAGATCCGTCGCAGCGACGACCTCCAGACCACCCTGTTCACCGTGCTCGTCGGACTCATCGTGACGGTGTCGCCGGCCGCCCTGCTCCTGTTGGGAACGTGATCCCGGTGGGAGATGGCGTCAGGATTCCCGTGGGCCTGTCCACCGCCTCCGTCTGGCCGGAGCCGGCTGAGGGAGCCTTCCGGCTCGCCGCCGAGCTCGGTTACGACGGGGTCGAGGTGATGGTGTGGGCCGACCCGGTCAGCCAGGACCCGGAGGCCGTCCGGCGGCTGGCTGGCCAGTACCGAGTTCCCGTGCTGGCCGTGCACGCCCCGTGCCTGTTGATCACGCAGCGGGTGTGGTCCTCCGACCCGGTCGAGCGACTCCGCCAAGCGGTGCGCGCGGCCCAGACACTGGACGCCGCGACGGTCGTGGTGCACCCCCCGTTCCGCTGGCAGCGGCGCTACGCGGACATGTTCGCCGACCTCGTCGCCGAACTGGAGGACGACACCGGCATCACCGTCGCCGTGGAGAACATGTTCCCGGTGCGGCCGTTGGGCAACCGGCAGCTCGGCACCCGGCCACCTGGCTCTGGCCCCTTGTCGTCCCGGCTGATGAACTCGCAGCTCATGGGCGCCTACCTCAAGGGCGAACAGCTGATCGGAAGTCAGCTGCGGGACTCCTGGCCCCCGAGGGTGTCCGCCTTCCACCCCTCGCCGGACCCCACCGAGGCCGGCTACCGCAGCTACACCCTCGACCTGTCCCACACGGCCGTCGCCCACGCCGATGCCATGCTGCTGGCAGCCCGGATGGGAAGCGGCCTGCGTCACGTGCACCTCGGGGATGGCACGGGTGCGCCCCGCGACGAGCACCTGCTCCCGGGGCGGGGGAACCAGCCCTGCGCCGAACTGCTCCGCAGCCTCCGGCCGTCCGGCTTCGACGGGTCCGTGGTGCTCGAGGTGAACACCCGGAAGGCCCGAGCACCGGGGGAACGGGCGGCGGAGCTCACCGAGGCACTGCTGTTCGCCAGGAAGCACCTCGGTCCGGAGTGACCGGGCCCGGGGCGGAGTGAGCCGGCCTCGGGGCGGTGGTGCTCGCACTCGCCTCGCCCGTGGTCGCGGGGAGGTCCACCCGGGCGGAGTCTCGCGCGAGGCAGCTGACGGTGTTTCCATCGAAGCGTGCCGTCGAGGGCCCGGGTTCTCCTGACGAGCGCCGCGCTGGCCGCGGCGAGGAACGACGCCGTGCGCGGCCGGTCCGTCGTGACCCGCCGGCGCACCCGGCAGAACGCGGGGAAGGACGCGGTCGGGGCGGTGCTGGCGGCCCGTCGCCTCGTCGCCAGGTTCGGTCGAGTCCGCCTCGACCACCTCGTGGAGGGCGCCACCGACCGAGGCGCGGCGGTCCGGGCCACCCAGGAGTTGCTGGACCTGCTTGGCGAGATCGACCTCTCCGGACTGGCCCCGTTCGTCGACGTCGGGCTCCGGCCCTCGGGCTGCGGGCTCGCGCTGGACGTCGGCCTGGCGGAGGAGAACCTCGACCGGATCTGCGGGCTCGCCCACCGCGTCGGGTGCACCGTCACCCTGGACACCGAGGACCACTCCTCGGTGGACCAGGTCCTGGCCGTCGCCGGCTCGCTGCGCGACCGGTGGCGCGGCCTCGGGGTGGTGCTGCACGCGAACCTCCACCGGACCGTCGAGGACTGCGTGGCGCACTCGCGCGCCGGTTCCCGGGTCGTGCTGAGCCCGGCGTCCCACCCCGAGTCGGCGTCGGTCGCGGTGTTCGACCCCCACGAGGTGGACCTCCAGTACGTGCGCTGCGCCCGCGTCCTCCTCGCCGGTGCCTGCCGACCGGTGTTCGCCGCCCGACGTCCCCGGCTGCTCGGCGCCGTGGTCGGCGCGGCCAGGTGGCACCGACGGGATGTGCGCTCGTTCGAGTGCCAGGTGCCCCCCTGGATGCCGCCGTCGGACCGCCGCCGGCTGGCCGGAGCGGGGGTGGCGCTGCGGGCGGTGGTGAGGTTCGGGGCGGACGCCGGGCCGCCGGTCGTGCCTCGGCCTGGGCACTGAACTCGAGCGTGGTGCTCCGCCTGGGGGCCGGCGCGGTGGTGCGAGTGGTGGACGGGGACGTCGGTGGGTGTGCCCTGACGGTCGGTCACTGGGGCGGGCGTTGGAGCACGTGGCCGGTGGTGGCGGCGGTACGGTGGGCGGCGTGACGAGGTCGGCGGTGGGAGTCGCGGCGGTCGAGGGCGAGGTCGCGAGTCCAACGGGGACCGACCGCGCCGGGAAGGGGCAGCCATCGCGGGCCGGCGCCCGGCGCCAACGGTGGCGCCGAACCGCACAAGGTCAAGAAACGGTAACGGTCCTCCATTGGTGCAGGTCGCGAAGGGAAAGCCCCGCGCAAGCGGGGGTGAGCCGGTCTCGGGTGTCCTCGGCGTGCCTGGCCCGGCGAAAGCCCCGCGCAAGCGGGGGTGAGCCGTGCGACGCATACGACGCCGAGACCGCCCGCATGAAAGCCCCGCGCAAGCGGGGGTGAGCCGACGTGACCGCCCTGGCGTCGGCCTCCTACGCGGAAAGCCCCGCGCAAGCGGGGGTGAGCCGGATGCCCTCGACATCGGTCGGCGTCTCCCCTTGAAAGCCCCGCGCAAGCGGGGGTGAGCCGTCGGACACGGCGTAGGCGACGCCGCAGCTCACGAAAGCCCCGCGCAAGCGGGGGTGAGCCGCAGGGTCGCCACCCGGGTGCCGGGCGATGGTGCGAAAGCCCCGCGCAAGCGGGGGTGAGCCGCCCGACCGCACCCGTCACACGTGTGACGCCGTGAAAGCCCCGCGCAAGTGGGGGTGAGCGGCCGCCACCTGCCGGCCGCATCCGCACGCCCCGGAAAGCCTTGCGCAAGTGGGTGAGCCGCGCCTCGCGACCGGGTACCCGGTCACCCCTCGGCGGCGGGCAGGGGCGTGTCCGGAGTGATGTTCCGGTCCCGGCACGGGGTGCTGGTGGTGTGGTCCGCCTGGCTCCCGCTGGCTGGGCGGCACGGAACAGCCCCCGGCTCCGCGCGGAGCCGGGGGCTGGGGTGGTTGTCAGTGCAGGCGGTCGGCCTTGACGGCGTCGACCAGGGCCACGAAGGCGGTCCGGTGCACCAAAAGTGTTCCGCCGTCCCGGTTCTTGGTGTCGCGGATGCCGACGACCTCGCTCGCTCCCGTACCGATCTCGACGCAGTTGGACGACGAGACGGATCGTCGAGGTTTGCGCCACCGTGTCACAGCTCGCCCTCCAGTGCGCGCAGCCGCGTCCGCGACTCCTCCTCCGACAGGGCCACGCCGAGCAGGTGATCTCTCGTCGCGACCACGGGTGCGACGTCCCGTTCGCTGTACAGCCAGGTGGATGACCGGTAGTGCTCCAGGTGCACGACCGCCGGCGCGTCGTCGAACTCGATGATCTCGAACCCGGCGACCAGGCCCCGGTAGAAGCCCCGCTCGGCGGGGATGACGCGGACCGACACGGCGGGCAGCCGTGACCACTCGTGCAGGGCCGCCAGTTGGCCGCGACGGACGTCGACCCCGCCGGGCGGCGTGGTCCTCCGAAGCGCCAGCTCGTCGATGATCGCCACGTAACCCACGTCCCCGCCGAGGACGTGAGCCCTCCGACGTTCCCTCATCGCGAGTGCCTGGTCCATGTCGATCGCCGGCGTCTCCCCGTGCGCCAGCAGCGCCGCCGCGTACTCGCGCGTCTGGAGCGGGCCGGGGACGAGGACCGGGTGGACCTCCGTGATGGAGCTGGCGTCGCGTTCGTAGCGCTCCAGATCGGTCAACGATTCGGCGATCTCGTCCGATCCGACCGGCGACCACTGCTGGACGGTGACCGTGTCGACCAGTTTCCCCAACTCGGCGCGGAGCGCACCGGGCGGGTCGTAGAGCTCGATCATCCGGGCGACGGCGCTGGCGTCCGGTGTCCGTGAACCTCGTTCAGATCGGGATATCAGCGACTGGCTGACTCCCAGCTGTCGGGCTGCCTGCTGCTGGCTCAGGCCCGCTGCGGTGCGGGCTTGTGCCAGGGCGCGGCCCAAGGCCAGGACTGCCGGTGAGCGCGCCATACTGCCTTCCTTTCATGCTTACGGGTTATTCGCTGACTGTCGATTCGCACTAGTCGACTGAGTCGCGACTGATTATGACGGAATGAAAAGTCGCGCTTACGGATTGAGGTTAGCGCACGAGCGGATCGCTTCTTGCCGGTGTGATCGTCGTTGTACCGGCTGTCCTCCTGGTCGTCGTCGCGGTCCTGGTCGGATACCACGTGGACCGTTCTGAGCAGCACCGCGACCCGGGACCGAAATTGGTGGTCTCCTCTTGGTCAGCTGTTCCGTTCGACCAGTCCGTTCCGCTGTTCTTCCCGTCGTTGGCGTCGCTACCGATCGAGCAGGTGCGCCGGGCCGTTGCGGAGTACTTCCGGACGGGCCGCCGGCCGGACTGCGTCCAGCGGCAGCCGGGGGACTGGTACTGAGAACGCCCGCGCCCACCTGGTGGGCGAGTCCGGCGGCGATGACGAACCAGGCTCCGTCTCCCCGTCGCGGCGCCGGCGGTGTGGTGCGGGAAAGCCCCGCGCGAGCGGGGGTGAGCCGGTATGGGCGACCGGGTTTCGCGCACCGGCGGGAATCCCACCGATCGGGCGGGCTCCGCTGGAGTGCGTGCGGCGGCGGAGCGCGAGCTGGCAGGCTCACCCTCCATGAGTTCTATCGCAGTACTCGGTGCGGGCAAGATCGGCGAGGCGTTGCTCTCCGGCCTGATCCGAGCCGGACACCAGCCCGACACGCTCTCCTTCACCGAGCGCCACCCGGGCCGGGCGAAGGAGCTGGCGGGGCGGCACGGGGTTGACGCGGTGGCGGTCGCCGAGGCAGCCGTGAATGCCGACGTCCTGGTGGTGGCGGTGAAACCGCAGGACATCGAGCCGCTGCTCGACGACCTGAGCGGCTCGGTGGCCGAACGCCCGGCGGACAGGGGCCTCCCGCTGGTGGTCTCGCTCTGCGCGGGCCTGCCCACCGCCCTCTACGAGAGCAGGTTGCCGCCGGGCACGCCGGTGGTGCGGGCGATGCCGAACACGCCGATGCTGGTGGGTGAGGCGATGAGCGTCATCTCGGCCGGTAGCCACGCGTCCGAGGACGACCTCTCGCTGGTGGAGGAACTGCTGGCGAGCGTGGGCCGGGTCCTGCGGGTCCCCGAGGAACAGCAGGACGCCGTGACCGCGCTGTCCGGTTCCGGCCCGGCCTACTTCTTCTACCTCGTCGAGGCGATGATCGACGCGGGCATCCTGCTCGGACTGCCCAGGGCGGCGGCGGCCGAGCTGATCATCCAGTCGGCGGTGGGCGCGGCCACCATGCTCCGTGGATCGGAGAGCCATCCCGTCATCCTCCGGGAGGCCGTCACGTCTCCGGCCGGCACGACGATCGCCGGGATCAGGGAACTGGAGAAGCACGGCGTGCGGGCGGCGATGATCGACGCGATCGAGGCGGCCAGGGACCGGTCGGTGGAACTGGGCAGAGCCCACGAGGGAACCGGGAGCTGACCCGGGTCCGGCCTGGTCAGCGCGGCTCCCGCCGGTCGCGCGCCCCTCGGCCGCCTCGCTCGTGCGTCGCAGGAACACCAGGGGCACCGTTACCCTCGACAGCAGCACGTGCGTGTCGGTACCGCTGGGAGGGGAAGCCCGGCGGCGCGGCAGGTGCCGAAGGAAACGGTGGCTATGTTGACGCAAAGGGAGCATGACAACGGATTCGGCCAGGTTCGATTCCTGACTGTCGCCGAAGTGGCGGCGATGATGCGAGTGTCCAAGATGACGGTCTACCGACTGGTCCATTCGGGTGAACTGCCCGCGGTGCGGGTCGGCAGGTCGTTCCGCGTCCCGGAGAAGACCGTGCACGCCTATCTCCAGAAGTCGTACTACGACGTGGGATGAGCGAGCGTCCGGCTGCCGGCCGTCCGGTCGGCAGCCGGGTCACTCCACCAGGCGCCGCGTCCACCACCGCCCGCGTCGCTCCCGAACGCGTCCACCGATCGTTCCCGGAACCGTGCTCGTCCCCCGGCCCACCGGCGCGGGAGGGCGCGATCCGTCTCGGCGCCCGCGCGGCGCCGGAAACCCGGCCCGGCGCGTCCCGTGCCCCCGCCCCGCCCCGGTGGCCGACGCCGGCGCCCGGACAGGGCTGCGAGGACCGGCTACCGACCCGGGTACGCTGGTAGGCCGTTCGCACCCGACGTGTTCCCGCGGTCCTCGACTCGCGGTTCGCGTGGTGCGAGGAACGCACCAAGAGACGATGAGAACTGCGAGGGACCCGTATGGGCTCGGTCATCAAGAAGCGTCGCAAGCGGATGTCCAAGAAGAAGCACCGCAAGCTGCTCCGCAGGACCCGCGTGCAGCGGCGCAAGCTCGGCAAGTGAGTCCGAGCCGGCCGGTCCGCCCCGCAGGTGGCCCACCGCGACGCCCAGCGGCGTCGCGGTGGCGGCTCCGCGCGTCATGGGCGACCGGCCGGCCGGCGCCGTCCACCCGGCTCGTCCGTTCCCCGCGGGGCGGTGGGCGTCCGGGTGAACCGATCGGCCGCCCGTGACCCGGCTCAGCCCGCCGGATTGCGCCGATCGAGTGGAACGGTCACCCGTCGGTTGTCGCGGCCCTCGTGACGTCTCGTAGCCTGGCACCAGCGGTCTCGTCGGCGATCCAGCGAGGTGTCGGCCGCGACCCGGTCCGTCTGGACGGGTGCCGCCGTGGTCCCGACACCACGTGATGGGAGCCAGACCATGACACCTCGCGTCGTCCTGGTGACCGGTGTGAACGGGTTCCTGGGAGCCCAGCTCGCGATGCGGCTGGCGTCCGACCCGGACATCGAGCGCGTGCTGTGCGTGGACATCGTTCCCCCCTCCCCCGAGGTCCGGCGGAGGCTGGGCAGGGCGGAGTTCATCCGCGCCGACATCAGGAACAGGCTGATCGCCAAGGTGATCGCCGCCGCCCGGGTGGACACGGTCGTGCACACCTCGGTCAGCCCGGAACCCGTCGGTGGCGGTCGCGCGCTCAACAAGGAACTCAACGTCATCGGCACGATGCAGCTCCTCGCCGCCTGCCAGACCTCGCCGCTGGTCCGCAGGGTGGTCCTGAAGTCGACGAGCGCCGTCTACGGCAGCAGCCCCCGGGATCCGGCGGTCTTCACCGAGCGGACGGAACCGCGCGAACTGCCCAGCGGCGGCTACGCCAAGGACGCCGCCGAGATCGAGGGCTACCTGCGGGGCTTCGCGCGACGGCGGCCCGACGTCGTCACCACCACGCTCCGTTTCAGCAACTTCCTCGGCCCCCGGGCCGACACCGTCCTGTCCCGGTACTTCGCGCTGCCGGCGGTACCCGTTCCCCTCGGTCACGATCCCCGCCTCCAACTCGTGCACACCGAGGACGCCGTCGCGGTCACCCGACTCGCCACCCTCACCGACCTGCCGGGCGTGTACAACGTGGCGGGTGAGGGCGTGCTGACGCTCACCCAGGCGGTGCGCAGGGCTGGCAGGCTGCCAGTGGTCCTGCCCAGGCCGGCGTTGCGCCCCGTCGGCGCCGTGCTGCGCCGGGTGGTCCCGCTCGGGTGGCCACCGGAGTCCGGTACGCCTGACTTCGGACAGGTGATGGACACCACCTCTCTGCGGGAGAACGCCGGCTTCGTGCCGCGGTGGTCGACGGCTCAGGTGTTTGATGACTTCGTCCAGGGCAGGGGACTGCGCCCGCTGGTCGACGCGGACCGGTTGGGCGGCGGGTGGGATCGGATCCGGTCCGCGACCGTGCCCGGACGACGCTGATCTCGCGGGCGAGGTCCACGTCCCGTGGCCCGGGAGGACGAGGACGTGCGCCCGGGGGGTGACCCGTGTCGCGGTGCCGCGGCCGTCAGGACGATCACGGAGGAGGAACGAGTGGCCGAGGCACGAGTGATACCGCTGCGTCCGGGACGGGTGTCCGGGGGCGGCGCCCAACCCGTGGCGGAGGACACGACCGCCTCCGAGGACCTGCCCGGCACCGTGCGGGCAGCGCGGAGCGGCGACGGCCCCGCGCAGGCGGGCGGCGGGCGGGACGGGGAGGCCCCGGAACCAGACCCCGCCGTGGACGCGCGCCTCGAGGACCGGCTGGCGGGGCTGGCGCGGTTCGTCCGCCGCCGCCTCGCCGGTGAGTACGAGGTCGACGAGTTCGGGTTCGACGCGGAGCTCAACGACGCGGTGTTCCTGCCCGCGCTGCGCCTGCTCTACGAGCGGTGGTTCCGGGTCGAGGCGGTGGGGTTGCACAACGTGCCGGGCGACAGCGGGGCGCTCATCGTCGCGAACCACGCGGGCACGCTGCCGGTGGACGCGCTGATGACGGCCGTGGCCGTCCACGACCACCACCCCGAGCGGCGGCACCTGCGGTTGCTCGGGGCCGACCTGGTCTTCCGCCTTCCCGTGCTCGGTGCGACGGCGCGCAGGGCCGGTCACACCCTCGCCTGCGGTCCCGACGCGGAGCGGCTGCTCCGGGGTGGCGAGGTGGTCGGTGTCTGGCCGGAGGGGTTCAAGGGGGTGGGCAAGCCCTTCCGGGACCGCTACAAGCTCCAGCGGTTCGGCCGGGGTGGTTTCGTCTCCGCGGCGTTGCGCACGGGGACGCCGATCGTGCCCTGTTCCATCGTGGGTGCCGAGGAGATCTACCCGAAGATCGGGGACATCCGACCGCTCGCTCGGCTGCTCGGGTTGCCCTACTTCCCGATCACACCGTTCTTCCCCCTGCTGGGACCGCTGGGCGCCGTTCCGCTGCCGTCGAAGTGGTACATCGAGTTCGGCGAGCCGATCAGCACCGCGGAGTACGGTCCCGACGCGGCGGAGGACCCGATGCTGGTCTTCGACCTCACCGACCAGGTGCGCGAGACGATCCAGCAGACCCTCTACCGGATGCTGTCCCAGCGGCAGAGCGTGTTCCTCGGCTGAGGCGGACGGGCCACTCGCGGCTCGGGCGCCCCGGCGGCGTCCGCCGGGTCGTCAGATCCTCGGGCGGCGGTGGTAGCGCAGGCCGGCGGCGACCGCTCCCACGAGAGCGCCCGCTCCGAGCATCGAGTTCACCCCGATCTTCGCGGCCCGCCTGCCGGTGCGGAAGTCCCTGATCTGCCAGCCCCTGGCCCTGGCGGCCTCCCGCAGCGGGGGGTCCGGGTTCACCGCGACGGCGGTGCCCACCGCCGACAGCATCGGGATGTCGTTCACCGAGTCGGAGTAGGCGGTGCACCGGCGCAGGTGCAGGCCCTCGCGAACCGCGAGCGCGCGCACCGCCTGGGCCTTGGCCTTGCCGTGCAGCAGATCCCCGACGAGCCGCCCGGTGTAGACGCCGTCCTCGCTCTCGGCCACCGTCCCCAGCGCACCGGTGAGCCCGAGGCGACGGGCGATGATGTCGGCGAGTTCGCGTGGTGTCGCGGTCACCAGCCACACCCGCTGGCCGGAGTCAAGGTGCTTCTGCGCGAGCGCGCGGGTGCCCTCCCAGATCCGGTCCGCCATCACCTCGTCGTAGATCTCCTCGCTCAGGCGGACCAGTTCCTCCACCGAGCGCCCCGCGACGAAGGAGAGGGCCTGTTCCCGACTGGACTGGATCTCCTCGGGGTTCTCCCGCCCACCGATGCGGAACTTGATCTGCTGCCAGGCGAAGCCCGCCATGTCGGAGGTGGTGAAGTACTTCCGCGCCGCCAGTCCTCGGGCGAAGTGGTAGATCGACGCCCCCATCATCATGGTGTTGTCGACGTCGAAGAACGCCGCGGCCGTGAGGTCGGGCGCCACGGCGGGTACCTCGGCTGGCGCGGTCACCGCCGCCTCCGCCGAGATCTGCCCCGCCCGGGTCGCATGGTCTTCCAGTGCCTGGCCGGTCTCGCGCTTCCGCCACAACGGCACCGCGGCGCCTCCCTGGATCGGTGGGTGTCGCTCCCAGCGGATCGGTTCCGGAGGGGATTCGGTATCCAGGGTAACGATCGGGCGAGGCCGCGAGATCATCACTCGCCGTGACCCGAGCCTCAACGCGGGTCCGCGCCGGTGCCGGAGCGGCGCCGAGGACCCGGATGGCGCGGCGCGCGCCGGGCGCGGGTGGTGACGGGAACCCCCGGCGCCGCCGCGGCCGGACCGCTCACCGCAGGCCCTCCGGCAGCATCCGCGCCAAGCGGCGCACGGCCCGTTGTTGCAGGGCCTTCACCGCGCCCTCGTTGCGGCCCATCCTGGCCGCGGTCTCGGCCACCGACAGGCCGCCGAGGAACCGGAGGACCACGCACTCCCGTTGGTCGGTGCCGAGTCGGCCGAGGTGGCGCAGCAGCTCGGAGTGCACCGCCTCGGTGAGGACCTTCTGCTCGGGGCCGGCCTGCACCGGCAGCGATGCCGACAGCGGCCCGTCCTCCGGCCGGGCGACCGGGACCTCCATGCGGTACTGGCCGGAGCGCACGTGGTCGAGGACCAGGTTGCGCGCGATCGTCACGAACCAGGCGCCCACGTCCCGGCCGCGTTCACGGAGTGAACTGATCCTGCGCAGCGCCCGCAGGAAGGTCTCGCTGGTGACGTCCTCCGCCAGCTCCCGGTCGCCGGTCCTCAGCAGCGCGTACCGGAACACGACGTCCACGTGGGTCCGGTACAGCTCGGCGAAGGCGGTCGGGTCGCCCCGCTGCGCGGCGCGTACGAGCGACCACCCTTCCGCCCGTGTCGTCGACATCCCACCCCCTGTCGCACCGAACCCGACTCGTGACGGAGTGGTCACCCAGGGTTGGTGGTCGGGGGGATTCTGGCGAACCCCGGGCGCCAACTTCCAGTTCAGCCCGGTTTTTCACTCCAGCAGGGTCCTTCTCCTGGCAGGTGATCGGAGACACCCGCCAACTCGGGGGAACATTGGACGACCGAGTATCGGATGACCCAGAATTCGAGCGGAATGTGCTCGCCAGCAGTACGGAGGTCATCGAGTGACGAACGCGCGAGAGGTGGAGCGGCAGTTACCGAGCCAGGAGGCGCGGGACCTGCTCGCGCTCACGAGTGACATCGCCAGTCGGGAACTCGCCCCGCGCGCGGCGGCGGCCGAGGAGCGCCGTGAGTTTCCCCGGGACCTCTTCGGCCTGCTCGGGCAGGCGGGTCTCCTCGGCCTGCCTTACCCGGAGGAGTACGGCGGGGGTGGGCAACCCTACGAGGTCTACCTCCAGGTGGTGGAGGAGCTGTCGAGGGCCTGGCTGACGGTGGGCCTCGGCACCAGCGTGCACTGCCTCTCGTGCCACGGGCTGGCCACCTTCGGCAGCGACGAACAGCGCGAACGCTGGCTGCCCGACCTGGTCGGCGGTGACCTGCTCGGGGCGTACTGCCTCTCCGAGCCGCACTCCGGGTCCGACGCGGCCGCGTTGCGGACCAGGGCGGAGCGGACCGCCGACGGATACCGGCTGTCGGGCACGAAGGCGTGGGTGACGCACGGAGGGGTCGCCGACTTCTACCTGGTCCTGGCCAGGACGGGCGAGGACGGGCCCAAGGGGATCAGCGCCTTCCTCGTGGACGGCGGCACCCCGGGCCTGAGCGGGGCCAGTCCGGAACGGAAGATGGGCCTCCGGTCCTCCGTGACGTCCCAGGTCGTGCTCGACGGAGTCGAGGTGCCCGTGGAACGGCGCCTCGGCGCCGAGGGCGACGGCTTCCGAGTGGCGATGGCGGCGCTCGACGCCGGACGTCTCGGCATCGCCGCCGGCGCGGTGGGCGTCGCCCAGGCCGCGCTGGACGTGGCGGTGGAGTACGCGGGGCAGCGCACGGCGTTCGGCCGGCCGATCGGGGAGTTCCAGGGGGTGTCGTTCCTGATCGCCGACGCGGCGGCGGGCATCGAGGCCGCGCGGCAGCTCTACCTCGCCGCCGCCCGTCGCAAGGACGGTGGTCTGCCGTACGGCCGGCAGGCGGCGATGGCGAAGTTGGTGGCCACCGACACCTGCATGCGGGTGACGACCGACATGGTCCAGGTCCTCGGGGGCGCCGGGTACGTGGAGGACTACCCGGTCGAGCGCTACATGCGGGAGGCGAAGGTGTTGCAGATCGTGGAGGGCACCAACCAGATCCAGCGCATGGTGATCGCCCGCTCCCTGATACAACGGTGAGCGTGCCAGACCACCACACCGTCACGCTGTTGGTCCGCCAGGGCTGCCACGGCTGCGTCGAGGCGGAGCGGGACATCGACCGGATCTGCGGTGAACTCGGGGTCCCCTGGACCTCGGAGGACGTCGACGACAACCGTGAGCTGCGCGCCGAGTACGGGGACCGGGTGCCGGTGATCCTGGTCGACGGGCGGGAACACGGGTACTGGCGCGTCGAGGAGGAGCGGCTTCGCGCCGCTCTGCGCTGAGCGCTTCACCTCCTGGGACCCGACCGGGAGCGGGGAGGACCCGGGTGGTCCCTCCCACCCGTCGCGGAACGTCGCTGCGTCCGCCCTGTGGAGCCAGCTGGCGGGGCGGCCCCCTCGGTGGCCGGCGGGGCCGGCCCTCCCGCCAGCCCCGCCAGTCGGGCCGCTTCCGCCGTGGCCGGTTCCGGTCTTCCAGCGGGCTCGTCCGCGTGGCGCTCCGCTCCGCCGGGCGGGCCGCTCGTCCTCGGCCACGCTCGTCTCGCCGGGTGGAGCGATCCCGCCCGCGCCCAGTGCCCGTGCGGCGCCCTCCGCTCGAGGTGGTCGCCGGGGTGTTCGCCCCGCCTCGGGGCTCCCCGTTCGCGACGCGCCGGTATCCGGCTGAAATGCCCGTCGGTGCGCCCACCGCTACCTATCGTGCTGAACCAGGTTTGACGCGAAACCTCACCCGCGACCAGCGCGCGGCCGGCCGGTTCGACACGGTCGCCGCTGGTCGGGCCTGGTCGACGATCGAGAAGGAGTGATCTGCGTGCGGAAGGCGCAACGCCACGCTGTGGTCGGGACTCTCGCGGCGGTTGCCCTGGTGGCGCCCGCCTGCTCGAACAACGAGCAGCCCGCCGACGACACCGCTACCACCACCACCGCCGAGCAGGAGACCTCCGCGGAGCAGTCCCCGTCCCCCACCCGCGATCCGAACAGCGGCGTGACGACCGTCGACGACGCCTTCGGCCCGGGCTGTCCGGACCTGCCGCAGGACGACGAGCCCGGATCGCTCAACGCGATGTCCGAGCAGCCGGTGGCGACGGCGGTGGAGAGCAACCCGCTGCTCACCCAGTTGACCGCCGCGATCAACGCCGTGCCCAACCTCGCGGACACCCTGAACAACTCGCAGGCCCTGACGGTGTTCGCCCCGGCGGACTCCGCGTTCGAGCAGCTGGGCGAGGACCAGCTCAACCAGCTCCTGGCCAATCCGACCGAGCTCGAACCCCTCCTCTCCTACCACGTCGTCGGGGAGAGGTTCGACGCCGAGGAGCTGTCCGAGGCGGGGTCGGTGGCGACCCTGCAGGGCAGCCACGTCAGCGTCGAGGGCAGTGGTGAGGACATGACGGTGGGCGGGGCGCAGGTCCTGTGCGGCAACTTCCCCACCGCCAACGCGACCGTGTTCGTCGTCGACCAGGTGCTCCAGCCGGAGGAGGGAGCGGCGCCCAGCGGTGAGAGCAGCGCACCGGCCGAGTCCGAGGCTCCTGGCGCGGAGGAGCCGGGCGGGGGCGAGCCGGTCGAGGAGGACGGTGAGATGCCGGTACCCACGAACTGAGCCTCGTCGCCGAGGGGGTCCGGCTCGGCCGGGCGCCCCTCGGCCCGTACGAGGCGCCGCTTCCCCGCATTCGAGGGCGGCCACCGCGGAACCCGTGGTGGCCGCCCTCGTTTTTCACCCTTTCAGGGAGTTGCCTCGCAGGGGAGCTGACCTCGTCTTACGGGTCGATTCACGTATGCAACTTTGTGCACCTCTTCACAAGCGCTACCGTGTAGCCGTCACCCCGCCGGGGCCGCGTGCGGACCAACCGCGGTCGGCCGGCGGTTCGTCGACGCAGGTCATGGCGAAAGTCATCACGGCGAGGAGAGTCAGCGTGGCAACACAGCGGGATGCGGGCGAGAGTGTCGTGACCGGTACCGCAGCCGCCGCGTCGGACCGTGCCGGAGAGGGCGCTGCCGAGGGCGACCCCGGCGCGTCCCCGGACGCCCGGCCGGCGGGGACGGCGGCGCCGGACGCCGACGTCGCCGTCGTTCGCGCCCGAGCGCGCGCCATCCCGGAGGCCGCCGTCGCCAGGCTCGCCGTCTACCTGCGCGTGCTCTCGGACCTCTCCGACGACGGCGTCGTGACCATCTCCAGCGAGGAGCTGTCGGTGGCCGCCGGGGTCAACTCGGCGAAGCTCCGCAAGGACCTCTCCTACATCGGCTCCTACGGAACGCGCGGCGTCGGCTACGACGTCAACGTGCTCGTCGGGCAGATCGAGCGGACCCTCGGCCTCACCCGCAAGCACAAGGTCGCGGTCGTCGGTATCGGTAACCTTGGTCACGCCCTGGCCAACTACGGAGGGTTCCCGAGTCGAGGCTTCCCGGTCGCCGCGCTCTTCGACGTCGACCCTGACCTCGAAGGAATCCCGGTCGGCGGGGTCCCGGTGCACCACACCGACGAGATCGTCCGGGTCTGCGGTGAGCTGGAGATCACCATCGGCGTCATCGCCACCCCAGCCCAGGGCGCCCAGGCGGTCTGCGACGGTTTGGTCCAGGGCGGTGTGCGGTGCATCCTGAACTTCGCACCCGTCGTTCTCCAGGTCCCGGACAACGTCGAGGTGCGCAAGGTCGACTTGGCGGTGGAGATGCAGATCCTGTCCTTCCACGTCGCCCGGCGGGACGACGCAGCGTCCGGCCCGGAGGCGGCACGCGTCGGTGACGGCGCCAACCCGGACCGCGACGAGGTCAACGGGGTGGTGGTCTCGAAGTGACGGTCCTCGCCGTCGGCCTCTCGCACCGCACCGCGCCCATCCAGCTCCTCGAGCGGGTGGCCGTCTCCGGCGACCGGTCGGAGAAGCTGCTGCTCGAACTGCTGGAGTGCGGCTCGCTCTCCGAGGTCGTGCTGCTGTCCACCTGCAACCGGGTCGAGATCTACGCCGTCGCCGACTCGTTCCACAGCGGTTTCGACGATGTGGCCGGTGTGCTCGCCCGACGCGCGGGCGTCGAGGTGCCGGACCTGGGCGGCAGCCTCTACGTGCACTACGCCCAGGCCGCCGTCGAGCACCTCTTCACCGTCGCGGCCGGCATGGACTCCATGGTCGTCGGCGAGTCCCAGATCCTCGGTCAGCTCCGCTCCGCCTACGCCCAGGCCGAGCGGCTGGGCACCGTGGGCAGCGTCCTCCACGAGCTGAGCCAGCAGGCGCTGCGGGTCGGCAAGCGCGTCCACGCGGAGACCGGGATCGGGGCCGAGGGCGCGTCGGTGGTCTCCGAGGCGCTCTCCGACGCAAGCGAGCTGCTCGGCGGGCTGGCCGGGCGACGGGCGCTGCTCGTCGGGGCGGGCTCGATGGGCGGGCTCGCCGCCGCCCACCTGCGTCGCGCCGGGGCCGGTGAGATCGTCGTGGCCAACCGCGGCCTGGACAACGCCCGTCGGCTCTCCGAGCTGAGCAGGCAGAACGGCACCCCGGCCCGCGCCGTGGGCCTCGACTCCCTTGCCGAGGAACTGGCCGTGGCCGACGTCGTCGTCGCCTGCACCGGAGCGGTCGACGCCGTCGTGGAGGTCGGAGCCGTCGTGCGCGCCAACCAGCTGCGCGCCGAGGCGGGGAGGGCGCACCACCCGCTGGTGCTCTGCGACCTCGGCCTGCCCAAGGACGTCGCGCCCGGCGTCGCCGAACTCCCCCAGGTGCGGGTCGTCGACCTGGAGTCGCTGCGCGCGCGGCTGCGCGGCGACCAGGACGGCAACGCCTTCGCGCGTGCCTCGGAGGTCCTGGCCGAGGAGGTCGCCAACTACCTCGCTGCCCAGCGCTCCGCCCAGGTCACCCCGACCGTGACCGCGCTGCGCAAGCGCGCCGCCGACGTGGTCGACGCGGAACTGCTCCGGCTGGACTCCCGGTTGCCCGACCTCGACGTGACCGTGCGGGAGGAACTCGCCAGGACGGTCCGCCGCGTGGTCGACAAGCTCCTGCACACGCCGACGGTCCGGGTGAAGGAACTGGCCGCCGGCCCGGGCGGCGGTGACTACGCCGACGCGCTCCGCGAGCTCTTCGCCCTCGACCCGAGGGCCCCTGGCGCCGTCAGGTCCCGACGCGGTGGGGCTGGCAGCGCGCTGCCAGCACACGGTGGTCCCGGCCGGCAGGACGTCCCCCCGGAGCGCGACCAGGAGGGTGAGGCCAGGTGACCCGCACTCTCCGGCTCGGGACCCGGGGCAGCGCACTGGCGATGACGCAGGCCGGATGGGTCGCCGACCGGCTCAGGGCCGAGGGCGTCGCCGTGGAGCTGGTGACGATCAGCACCGAGGGCGACCGGTCCAGCGCCCCCGTCGCCGAGATCGGCGTCGGCGTCTTCACCTCGGCACTGCGGGACGCGCTGGCCGAGGGGGAGGTGGACCTCGCGGTCCACTCCTACAAGGACCTGCCGACGGCACCCGACCCCCGGCTCCGCCTGGCCGCCGTCCCCACCAGGGAGGACCCGAGGGACGCCCTCGTCGCCAGGGACGACCTGCTCTTGGCCGAGCTGCCGGCGGGCTCGACCGTCGGTACCGGCTCGCCCCGGCGCGCCACCCAGCTCCGAGCACTCGGACTCGGACTGGAGGTACGCGCGTTGCGGGGCAACGTGGAGACCCGGCTGCGCAGGGTCGCCGATGGCGACCTTGACGCTGTGGTGGTGGCGCGTGCCGGCCTCGCCCGACTGGGCAGGCTGGACGCGATCACCGAAACGCTCGACCCCCTCCAGATGCTTCCCGCGCCCGCGCAGGGAGCCTTGGCGGTGGAGTGCCGCGTCGACGACGCGGACGTCGAGCACCTGACGCAGTCCATTGTGGACGACCCGGCCAGCCGCGACGCGGTGACGGCCGAGCGCGCCTTGTTGGCCGCGCTCGACGCCGGTTGCAGCGCTCCCGTCGGCGCGCTGGCCGAAATGGTGGAGGACCTCGACGACGAGGGACGAGCGGTGACCCGCCTGTTCCTCCGGGGTGTCGCGGGAACCGCGCGGGACGCGGTGACGCGTGCCTCCGCCATCGCAGAGACGACAGCAGCAGAGCAGCTCGGCCGCGATGTCGCCGCCGAGCTGCTCGACCTCGGGGCAGCGGTGCTCAGCGGCCCCGAGCGGCAATGAGTGGGGAGTGCCCTGATGACCCGAGCACGTAAGACCCCCGGACGTATCGCCTTCGTGGGTACCGGCCCCGGAGACGCGGGACTCCTCACCGTCCGGGCGAAGAAACTGTTGGCCGCGGCCTCGCTGGTGGTCACCGATCCCGACGTCGCCTCGGAGGCGAGTTCGCTCGTCGCCGACGGAGCGGAGGTCCGCCCCGCGGTGGGGAACCCGGGCGAGGTGGCGACCGACCTGGCGAACGAGGCCCGGGCCGGCCGCTCCGTCGTCCGGCTGGTCAGCGGCGACCCGCTGACCTCGGACGCGGTGGTCGCCGAGGCCCGGGCGGTCGCCGGCACCGACGTGCCCTTCGACGTCGTGCCCGGCGTCGCCGCGGGCAGCGCGGTGCCCGCCTACGCCGGGGTCGCCCTCGGCGCGGTGCACACCGAGGCCGACGTCCGAGGCGACGTGGACTGGGCGGCGCTGGCCGCCGCCCCCGGCACCCTGGTGCTGCACGCCGCCGGCAGCCACCTCGCCGAGGCGGCGTCCTCCCTGGTGGAGCACGGGCTGTCCGCCCAGACGCCCGTCGCGGTGACGGCGGAGGGCACGGCGTTCACCCAGCGCACCCTGGACACCACCCTGGCCTCCCTGGCGGCGGACGCGGGCGAACTGCCCGGCCCGCTGGTCGTCACCATCGGTGACGCGGTCGCCAACCGCCAGGAACTGTCCTGGTGGGAGTCGAGGGCGCTGTACGGCTGGAAGGTGCTGGTCCCCAGGACCAAGGACCAGGCCGGGGCGATGAGCGACCGGCTGCGGGCGCACGGCGCCATCCCGGTGGAGGTGCCGACGATCTCGGTCGAGCCCCCGCGCAGCCCCGCGCAGATGGAGCGCGCGGTCAAGGGCCTGGTCGACGGTCGCTACCAGTGGGTGGTGTTCACCTCGACCAACGCGGTCCGTGCCGTGTGGGAGAAGTTCCGCGAGTTCGGCCTCGACGCCAGGGCCTTCTCCGGCGTGAAGATCGCCTGCGTGGGCGAGGCCACCGCGGAGCGCGTGCGCGGCTTCGGCATCGTGCCGGAACTCCTGCCCTCCGGGGAGCAGTCCAGCGAGGGGCTGCTCGCCGACTTCCCGCCCTACGACGACATCCTCGACCCGGTGGACCGGGTCCTGCTGCCCCGGGCCGACATCGCCACCGAGACCCTGGCCGCCGGCCTGCGGGACCGCGGGTGGGAGATCGACGACGTCACCGCGTACCGGACAGTGCGGGCCGCTCCGCCGCCCGCCGACACCAGGGAGATGATCAAGACCGGCGGCTTCGACGCCGTCTGCTTCACCTCCTCGTCGACGGTCCGGAACCTGGTCGGCATCGCCGGCAAGCCGCACACCAGGACGATCGTGTCCTGCATCGGGCCGGCCACCGCCGAGACCGCGACCGAGTTCGGGCTCCGGGTCGACGTCCAGCCGGAGACGGCGCAGGTCGCGGCGCTCGTGGACGCGCTCGCCGAGCACGCCTCACGGCTCCGGGCGGAGGGCGCCCTGCCCCCGCCGAGGAAGGCGAAGCGGGCCCGCCGCTGAGCACAGGGGGACTGGCCGGTGGTCGGGTGGGCGCGAGGCGCCACCCGACCACCCCGCCCCGACGCGCGACGAAGGGAGACGACGGATGTTCCCCCTGGAACGCCCGAGGCGGTTGCGGCGCACCCCGGCGATGCGCCGCCTCGTCGCGGAGACCAGCCTCGAACCGAGGCACCTGGTGCTGCCCCTGTTCGTCCGGGAGGGGGCGTCGGAACCGGTTCCCATCGCGTCGATGCCCGGTGTCGTGCAGCACGACCTCGACTCGCTGCGGCGGGCCGCGGTGGCCGCCGTCGACGCCGGTGTCGGCGGTCTCATGCTGTTCGGGGTCCCGGAACGCCGGGACGCGAGGGGCAGTGGCGGCGCGGCCCCCAAGGGCATCCTCAACGTGGCGCTCCGCGCGCTGTCCGAGGAGGTGGGTGACGGCACCGTGCTGATGGCGGACACCTGCCTCGACGAGTTCACCGACCACGGTCACTGCGGCCTGCTCACCGACGACGGCGTGGTGGACAACGACCTCACCCTGGAGGCGTACGCGGAGATGGCCGTCGCGCAGGCCGATGCCGGCGCGCACGTGGTGGGCCCGAGCGGCATGATGGACGGGCAGGTGGAGGTGATCCGCCAGGCCCTCGACGAGGCGGGGCTTGACGAGACCGCCGTGCTCGCCTACTCGGCCAAGTACACCTCGGCCTTCTACGGCCCGTTCCGCGACGCCGTCGAGTCCCAGCTCACCGGTGACCGCCACACCTACCAGCAGGATCCGGCCAACGGCCGGGAGGCGCTGCGGGAGGTTCGGCTCGATCTGGCCGAGGGCGCCGACGCCGTCATGGTGAAACCGGCGATGTCCTACCTGGACGTGGTGCGCCAGGTCGCCGAGATTTCCGAGGTCCCCGTCGCGGCCTACCAGGTGTCCGGTGAGTACGCGATGGTGGAGGCCGCCGTGGCGAACGGGTGGCTCGACCGCCGGCGCACGGTCCTGGAGACGCTGACCTCGATCCGCCGGGCCGGCGCCGACATCGTCCTCACCTACTGGGCGGCCGAGGCCGCCGGGTGGCTGCGCTCGGCCCGCTGAGCCCTGGGACTCCGCACGACTGGTGGGACGCCGTGCTGACCTCGGTGGACGCTCCCGGGGGTGGCGGAACGGGTTCCGGGCCGAGCCGATCGGATCGCCGCGCGCCCTGTCGGCGTTCCCCGCTCCCGTCGTCGGGGCGGACCGCGCGGGAGCCGGCGTCCCCGGCTCGTCGGAGGCCTTGGCGGGACGAGCGGCGGTCGCTCGCGACCCCCTCGTCGTCATCCTCCGAGGGATCGACCGGAGCCATTACCGCACGCCACGGTGTCTGGTTCGTCCCGGAACGGCGGAATGGCCCTCGGTGGACGTTCCCGCCGAAGGCTCGTAGCGTTGACGCGTGTCCACTCCCCAGGATCCCCGTGAGCCCGACGAGCCCGACCGTCAGCCGGGAGGCGGGATGCCCCCGCCTCCGCCGTTGAGCCCGGACGAGGACGGTCGGAGCCAGCCGGCGATGCCCACCGAGGTCAGGGTGTCGTTCTGGATCTGGATCGGTAGCGCCGTCCTGAACATCGTCTTCAACCTCCTCGCGCTGACCGGTCTGGACGAGTTGCGGGAGGAGTTCCGCCGGGAGGGTCAGGCGAACGGTCTGAGCCCGGACGAGGTGGACAGCGTCTTCAACACGGCCATCGGCGTGACACTGGTCGTCGCGCTGGCCATCCAGGCCCTGTACGTCCTGTTCGCGTTCAAGATGCGCGACGGCCGGAACTGGGCCCGGGCCGCGCTCACGGTGCTCGCCGTGCTGAACCTGCTGCTCTTCGCCTCCGCGGGAGGCGGCAACGGCATGAACACCCTGTTCAACATGTTGCCCGTCGTCGCCACCGTGTTGCTGTTCCTCCCCAACTCCAACGCCTACTTCCAGGCGCACCGGAGACACTGACCCGAGGCCGAGGGCGCGACTTCAGGTGCGCCCTCGGCCAGGTCCCCCGCCGGTTCCCGCGCCGCCGAGGTGCCGTTCCTCGGGTCTTCGACAACGAATATCCCCAGTTCGGTGGACACCCGGGTGGCCGGCTTCTACCGTCGCCGGGTGACCAACCCTCAGGGCCCCTACCAGCAGGGCTCACCGCATCCCGCCAACACTCCGCCACCCGGCTGGGGGCCGCCGCCCGGCGCGTCCGGCGGCGGTACTCCGCCGCCCGGGTACGGGCAGCCCCAGTTCCCCGCCGCTCCCGGCTACGGCCAGGCACCAGGCCAGTTCGGTGGCGGCATGCCGCCGGCGGGGTTCGGCATGGCTCCGCCCCCGCTGTCCGACCCCGAGCAGCGCGCCGGGCAACGGCCAGCCTCCGTGAACACCGCGTTCTTCCTGTGGATGGGCAACGCGGTGCTCGGCATCCTCGCCACGGTCGCCATGATCGTGCTGCTGGACACCGTCGTCGCGCGTGAGGTGGCGGCCTCGGGCGTCAGCGCGGAGCTCGGCGAGAGCGTCACCAGCCTCGCGCGGTCCGCCGCGATGGTGGCGGCGACGATCAGCGCGATCCTGGCCGGCCTCATGATCCTCTTCGTCTTCAAGATGCGGGCCGGGCGCAACTGGGCCAGGATCCTGCTGACCGTGCTGGGAGCCCTCTCGATCCTGGGCACCCTGAGCGACCTCGGCAGCCTCGCCGCGAACTTCGAGGTCGGTGGCCCCGGGATCCTGCTGGGCCTCCTCGCGATCGCGCAGCCCCTGCTGGTCATCGGAGGTCTCGTGATGATGTACCTCGCCGACTCCAACCGGTACTTCCGGCAGTCCTGACCGCCTCGGGGACCCCGAACGGGCGGCCCGGCTGCGGTCGGTGCCGGTGAACCCGACGGCTCTCGCGTGGAAGACTCACGTTCCGTGAAGGCAACCGAGACTGGCGAGCTCCCCGACCGGCGGGACGGGGCCTCGGCCGACGGTGGCGTCCCCGTCACACCGGAGGAGGCCGTGCCACGGCTCCACAGCCCGCTCCGCGCCGTCGTCGGCGGCCTTGAGCTGCTGCTGGCACTGGGCGCCGGCGCGCTGACCGCGTGGATGTGGCAGCGCGGGGTGGTCGTCCTCGACTACGTCGCGACCGACGGCCAGGTCGAACACGTCTCCCACCGGCACCTGGGGAACTGGTTGGCCGGGGCCGTCGGTTGCGGCACCCTCGGTGCCCTGCTGCTGCTCGACGCCGCCCGCCAGTTGGTGCTGGCCAGCCGGGCCGGGAAGGGGCCGGCCCCGGATGTCGAGGCCGGCCCAGAGCCGCCGCCGCGGTGAGGTGCGCGACTCCACCCCCACCTCGGACCCCGGCCGCCGAGAGGTCCTTGCGAGACTGGTCCCGTGAGCGAGCAGCGGGAACCAACGGGTGCGGAAGGACACGGCGTCGGATCGGCTGGCCGATCCGTCGAGCGGTCGAGGGAGTGGTTCGAACGGGCCAGCGCGCTCACCCCGGGCGGGGTGAACAGCCCGGTGCGGGCGTTCCACTCCGTCGGGGGCACCCCGAGGGTGATGGTGCGCGGCGCCGGCCCGCACCTGTGGGATGTCGACGGGAACCGGTACGTGGACCTCGTGTCCTCGTGGGGGCCGATGATCCTCGGGCACGCCCATCCCGCCGTCGTGGAGGCCGTTCGGTCGGCGGCCACGAACGGGCTGTCCTTCGGCACGCCCACCACCGGTGAGGTGGAGCTCGCCCAGGAGATCATCGACCGCGTGCCACCGGTCGCCCAGCTGCGACTGGTCAACTCCGGCACCGAGGCCACCATGAGCGCCGTGCGGCTCGCCAGGGGCCACACCGGGCGGCGCAAGGTCGTGAAGTTCGCCGGCTGCTACCACGGGCACGTCGACGCCCTGCTGGCCAGCGCCGGCTCCGGGGTCGCGACGCTGGGACTGCCCACCACTCCGGGCGTCACCGGCGCCCAGGCCGAGGACACCCTCGTCCTGCCCTACAACGACCTCGCCGCCGTGCGGGAGGCCTTCGACCGCCACGGCGCCGACATCGCCTGCGTGATCACCGAGGCCGCGGCCGGCAACATGGGTGCCGTCGCGCCCGTGCCCGGCTTCAACGCCGGTCTCCGGGAACTGTGCGACCGGCACGGCGCCCTGCTCGTGATGGACGAGGTCATGACCGGGTTCCGGGTGTCCCGGTCCGGGTGGTACGGCCTCGACGGGGTCGCCGGCGACCTCTACACCTTCGGCAAGGTGATGTCCGGTGGGCTCCCGGCGGCCGCGTTCGGCGGCCGGGCCGAGGTGATGGCCCGGCTCGCTCCGGCCGGCCCCGTCTACCAGGCCGGCACGCTCTCCGGGAACCCCGTGGCCGTGGCGGCGGGTCTGGCGACGTTGCGCGCCGCCGACGACACCGTGTACGCCCGGCTCGACGAGAACGCCCGTCGGCTCGGTGGCCTGCTCGGTGACGCCCTGACCTCGGCCGGCGTGCCACACCACGTCGCCTACGCCGGTAACCTGCTCAGCGTCTTCTTCAGCGAGGACGAGGTCCACGACTACGCCGCGGCCCAACGGGCCGACACCTGGCGCTTCCCCGCGTTCTTCCACGCGCTGCTGGAGCGTGGCGTGTACGCGCCGCCCAGCGCCTTCGAGGCCTGGTTCGTGTCGGCCGCGCTGGACGACGACGCGTTCGAGGCGATCGCGGCGGCGCTGCCGCCGGCCGCCGAGGCCGCCGCGGCGGCGAGCCGAGAGGGGACGAGATGACGACCCGGACGACCGTGCACCTGCTCCGCCACGGCGAAGTGCACAACCCGAGCGGCGTGCTGTACGGCCGCCTGCCGAACTTCCACCTCTCCGCGACCGGGGAACAGCAGGCCAAGGAGGTCGCGGCGTTCCTGGCCGACCGGGACCTCGTGCACGTGGTGGCCTCGCCGCTGGAGCGGGCCCAGCAGACCGCGCAGCCGCTGGTGGCCACCCACGGCGTGGAACTGGCCACCGACGAGCGCCTCATCGAGGCCGGCAACCTCTTCGAGGGGCTCCGGGTGTCGGTGGGGGACGGCGCGCTGCGGTCCCCCAAGCACTGGTCCAAGCTGCGGAACCCGTTCCGCCCCTCCTGGGGCGAGCCCTACCTGCGGATCGCGCACCGCATGCTCGGAGCCGTCCATCGGGCGCGGGCCGCCGCGGAGGGCCACGAGGCGGTGTGCGTCTCGCACCAGCTGCCGATCTGGACCATCAGGCTGTTCCTCGAAGGACGGCGGATGTGGCACGACCCCCGGCGGCGGCAGTGCTCACTCGCCTCCCTGACCAGCCTGGTCTTCGACGACGAGCAGCTGGTTCGGATCTCCTACTTCGAGCCCGTCGGCAGCACCGACGCACGGGTGACGGGAGCCTGAGCGGCGGCCGCCGGCCCGGTTCCGAGGTGCCGCCTCGGCGGTGGCAGGCTGGCGCCGGGGCACCGCCACCCCGGCGGACGGGCGATGTCCGGTGACGGCGACGGACCCCAGCGGGAAGGTGTGTGATGAGCGGTACCGAAGAGGCCGACCGCGGCGTCGGCGGGACACGGAGTCGACGGCGACGCCGTCCCCTCGCGGCCCTGGTGGTGGCCACCGGCCTGCTGGTCGGCGCCTGCACCGGCACCGACCAGGTGGAGGGGGACTTCCAGTTCATCGCGCCCGGCGGCCAGACCCGCCTCCACTACGAGGCGGCGGAACGGCAGCCCGTACCGGACATCTCGGGTGAGGACCTGTTCGACGAGGACAGCCGCATCAGCGTCGCCGACTACGCCGGTGACGTCGTCGTCGTCAACATCTGGGGTTCCTGGTGCACGCCGTGCCGGGAGGAGGCCCCCGAGCTCCAGCGCATGTCCGAGGCGACCGCGGACGAGGACGTCCAGTTCCTGGGGATCAGCGTGCGGGACAACCCTCGCAGCGCGCCGATTGACTTCATGGAGAACCTCGGGCTGACCTACCCGAGCATCTACGACCCCTCCGGCCGGTCGCTGCTCGGGCTGCGCGGCTACCCGCGCAACGCCGTGCCCTCCACCCTGTTGATCGACAGGGAGCAGCGGGTGGCGGCCGTGTTCCTCGCTCAGGTCCACGAGGAGGAGCTGATGCCCGCCGTCGAGGACCTGCTCGCCGAGGGCGGTGGCGACGCGGCGGCCCCGGGGGCCGACGACCGGGGCGAGGAGACCGACGGCACCTCCGCCGGGGACGGCGGGGAGGTGGGTGGCCGGTGAGCGGAGGAGTGGGCCGCGCCACGCGTGGACGACCCCCGGCGCCGTATCCGTTTCGTACTACTTACTCTCGTTGAGCGTGGACCCCACCGAGTTCGTGATCAGCGGCCCGCTGCTGTTGGCGATGGGCCTCTCGGCGCTGGCCGGCGTCGTGAGCTTCGCGTCGCCGTGCGTGATCCCGCTGGTCCCCGGCTACCTCGCCTACCTCGCGGGGTTGGTCGGCGCGTCCGCACCCGACGAGGTCCCCGACCGGGCGGGGAAACCGGTTCCCGCCGGCGCGTCGCCCTCGGCGTCCCAGACCTCGACGTCCTCGGTCGAGCCGGTCGAGGGGCCGGCGACGGCGCGGGACGCGCGCCAGCAAGCGGGTGCGGGTCGGTGGCGGGTCGCCGGCGCGGCGCTGCTCTTCGTCCTGGGTTTCACGGTCG
This sequence comes from Actinoalloteichus caeruleus DSM 43889, assembly GCF_000429185.2. Lineage (GTDB taxonomy): Bacteria > Actinomycetota > Actinomycetes > Mycobacteriales > Pseudonocardiaceae > Actinoalloteichus_B > Actinoalloteichus_B caeruleus. The sequence goes on from NZ_AUBJ02000001.1 coordinate 4,519,664, forward strand.
TGTTCATGCTCGCGACGGTGAGCCTCCTCGGCCTCTCCGAGACGATCACGGCCAACGAGGTCGTGCTCCAGCGGGTGGGCGGCGTGATCACCATCGCGATGGGACTGGTCTTCCTCGGCTTGGTGCCCGCCCTGCAACGTGATCTCCGGTTCCACCGGGTCCGCCGGGACGGTCTCCTCGGCGCCCCACTCCTCGGTGGGGTGTTCGCGCTGGGCTGGACACCCTGCCTCGGCCCGACCCTGACCGGGGTGCTGTCCTTCGCCATCGCCACCCAGGGCGACGGCGGGGTCCTGACCAGGGGGGTCACCCTCGTCGCCGCGTACTGCCTCGGTCTGGGTCTGCCGTTCGTGCTCCTCGCGGTCGGCGCGGGCTGGGCGGTGCGCAGCGCCGGTTGGCTGCGGCGGAACACGAGGAGGATCCAGCTGGCGGGTGGCGTGATGATGATCGTGGTGGGGGTTCTGCTCGTGACCGGTACCTGGAACTGGCTCATCGGCGTGCTGCGTGGTCCGATCAGCGGCTTCGAGTTGCCGCTCTGATGGCCGAGGAGTCGAAGGCCCGGGAGGAGACCAGGCCGGGACGCGCGCCACACCGGGTGGTGCTGGCGACCCTCCGGAACTACTGGCGTGGTCTGACGACCATGCGGACCGCGCTGGTGCTGCTGTTCCTGCTGGCGCTGGCGTCGGTGCCCGGCGCGCTGCTCCCCCAGCGGTCGGTGGCCCCGGAACTCGTCGTCGACTACTACAACGACAACCCGCGTCTGGCCCCCCTCCTCGACCGGCTGTCGATGTTCGACGTCTTCGGCAGCGTGTGGTTCGCCGCGATCTACGTCCTGCTGTTCACCTCCCTCGTCGGGTGCGTGGTGCCGAGGTGCGCGGAGTTCGTCCGGCAGCTGCGCGCCAGGCCGGTGTTGACGCCGAGGAACCTCGACCGGCTGCCGCACCACCACCGCGTGGAGACCGACGTGTCGCCCGAGGAGGCGGTCGCGCACGCCCGGACCGTGCTCAGGGGGTGGCGGGTCGCCGAACGCGAGGAGGACCAGGGCGTCCGAACCCTCAGCGCCGAACGCGGTTACCTCCGCGAGGCGGGGAACCTGGTCTTCCACACCGCGATGCTGGGCCTGTTGGTCGCCTTCGCCCTGGGCGAGCTGTTCGGGTACGAGGGCCAGACCATCGTCCGAGCCGACGGCCAGGAGTTCTGCAACTCGGGCATCTACAACTACGACTCCTTCAACGCCGGGATCAGCGTCGACGGCACCAACCTGAACCCGTTCTGCGTCCGCGTCGACGGGTTCCGCGCCGAGCACCTGCCCACCGGGCAGGCCCTCCAGTACCACGCCGACCTGTCCTACCAGGTGGGCGACGCCCTGGAGACCGGCGAGTGGAGTGAGCACGAGCTCCAGGTGAACCACCCGCTGCGCACCGGCACGGACCGCGTGTACCTGCTGGGGCACGGTTACGCGCCCCGCTTCACCGTCACCTTCCCCAACGGGGAGGAACGGGTGAAGAACACGCAGTGGCGGCCGGTGGAACTCCAGACCATGCTCTCCGAGGGGGCGACCAAGTTCGATCCGCCGGGGACACCGGACGAGGAGGAACGCCACCGCGGCCAGCTGGCCATCACCGGTCTGCTCGCGCCCACCCCCGCCTACGACGGAACCCTGCTGACCTCCCGGTTCCCCGCGCTCAACGAGCCGGCCGTCGCCGTGGACGTGTTGCGCGGGAACCTGGGCAACGACTCCGGCCGAGGGCAGTCGATCTTCGAGATCGACCAGGAGATGGTGGACGCCGGCCTCCTCGAACGGGTCGCCAGGGAGAACCTGTCGGTCGGTGAGGAACTGGAGCTGGACGACGGCACCGTGATCCGCTTCGACGGGGTCGACGACTGGGTCTCGCTCCAGGTCTCCCACGACCCGGCGCAGATCTGGGTCCTGGTCGCCAGCATCGCGGTACTGCTGGGGCTGAGCCTGTCGTTGGGGATCAAACGGCGCCGGGTCTGGGTGCGCGCCACCCCTGCCGATCCGGATGACCCCGGTGGTCGTACCGTGGTGCGCATCGGTGGTCTGGCACGGACTGACCAGGCCGGTTACGGCGAGGAGTTCACCCGGCTCGCCGCCGAGCTGGAGCCCGCCGGCCGTTCGGAACCGCCGGCTGACCCGGAGCCCGCCTCGGCCCGGGCGCACGGGAAGGACACCTGATGCCTGTCAACGAGACGCTGTCGGTCTACAGCGATCTCTGCTACGCCGCCGCGTTGGCCGTGTTCATGCTCGGACTGCTGCTGCACGCCGCGGAGTACGGATTCACCCGCAAGCCGAAGCAGCGCGCGGCGACACCGGCCGCCGGGGTCGCCGCGGGCGGGGTGGCCACGCTGGACCGGCCGGAGGAGGACTCGCCGGGCGGGGCGGTCGGTCCCGGGGTCCGCGACCGACGTCCGCTGGCGGCTCGGCTTGGCCGGATGGGCGTGGCCCTGACCGTGCTGGCCGCCGTCCTCCAACTGGCGTCCCTGGTGCTGCGGGGTCTGGCGACCAGCCGCATCCCGTGGGGCAACATGTACGAGTACATCGCGGCCCTGTGCCTGGCCGCGGTCGTCGCCTGGCTGGTGGTGCTGCGGCGTCACCCGGTCCGGGAGATCGCGGTCTTCGTGCTGCTCCCGGTGGTCATCCTCTACTTCGTCGCTGGAACCTTCCTGTACGCCGAGGCCGCGCCGCTCGTGCCCTCGCTGCGTTCCTACTGGATCATCATCCACGTCTCCGCGGCCATCGTCGGCAGTGGAATCCTGCTGGTCTCCGGCATGGGTGCCGTGGCGTACCTGATCAAGTCCGCGCACGAGCGGCGGCCGGAGCGGTTCCGCAACCTCGGCGCGAAACTGCCGGACCTCGTGGCGCTGGACCGGCTCGCGTACCGCACCGCCGTCTTCGCGTTCCCGATCCTGACCTTCGGCATCATCTGCGGGGCCATCTGGGCCGAGGCGGCCTGGGGCCGGTTCTGGGGGTGGGACCCCAAGGAGACGGTGGCCTTCATCTCCTGGGTGGTCTACGCGGGTTACCTGCACGCGCGGGCCACCACCGGCTGGCGCGGGGTGCCCGCCGCCTGGATCAACGTGATCGGTTTCGCCACCGTCGTCTTCAACCTCTTCTTCGTGAACCTGGTTGTGGCGGGCCTGCATTCCTATGCTGGAGTCGGTTGATCGGCGGTGGCGCTGGTCTGGCGGACGGAACGCGAACCCCCCACAAGCACGGGAAACGACTGGCGTTACCGTCGGAGGCGGGTCGGGGAAGGCTCGATCCGTTCGCTCGTGTGGAAGGACGAACGGTGACCGGACAGTACGAGCCGGAATCGCGCTCGGAGCCGAACTGGCAGGCGGCCGGTGGACACCCCGGCGGGGACGGTTCCGCCAGCGGGCCCTACTACGTGGAACAGACCCCGTCAGGTCCGCAGCCGGCCGGTTACCCCGATCCGTCGCGTTCGGGTCCGTACCAGGTCGATCCGTCGCGTTCGGGTCCGTACCAGGTTGACCCGTCGCGTTCGGGTCCGTACCAGGTTGACCCGTCGCGTTCGGGTCCGTACCAGGTTGACCCGTCGCGTTCGGGTCCGTACCAGGTCGATCCGTCGCGTTCGGGTCCGTACCAGGTCGATCCGTCGCGTTCGGGCCCCTACCAGGTTGACCCCGCGGTGTCCGGACCGCACCAGGCGCAGGACGGGGGAGCGGCGGGGCAGCCGCCCTACGGTTACTCCAACCCCCAGCACGGTCAGCAGCCGGCCGCTCCGCCGGCCGGGGGCCAGCAGCGGGACCTCGCCTCCTCACGGCTGCTGCGGCAGGCCAAGCGCCCGCCCCAGTCCGGGTGGCGGCGAGCCGTCTACCGGCTCAGCGGGCAGACCATCAACCTCGGCGAGAGCACGGACGACCGACGGCGGCGGGAACTGATCGCCCGGATCAACCAGCCACTCCAGGGTTGCTACAAGATCGCCATGCTCAGCCTGAAGGGTGGCGTCGGGAAGACGACCACGACCGCGACGCTCGGGTCCACCTTCTCCTCCCTCCGGGGGGACCGCGTGATCGCGGTGGACGCCAACCCCGACCGGGGCACCCTGAGCCAGAAGATCCCGCTGGAGACGACGGCCACCGTGCGCCACCTCCTCCGGGACGCCGAACGGATCCGGAAGTACAGCGACGTCCGCGCGTACACCTCGCAGGGCCCGAGCCGGTTGGAGGTGCTGGCGAGTGAACAGGACCCGGCCGTGTCGGAGGCGTTCAGCGAGGACGACTACCGACGCACCGTGGACCTGCTGGAGCTCTTCTACAACGTGGTCCTGACCGACTGCGGGACGGGGCTGATGCACTCGGCGATGCGGGGCGTGCTCGACGTCGCCGACTCCCTGGTCATCGTGTCGTCCGGTTCCATCGACGGGGCCAGGAGCGCGTCAGCGACCCTCGACTGGCTGGACGCGCACGGCTACCGCAACCTGGTCTCGCGCTCCATCGCCGTCATCAACTCGGTCCGGCCGAGCTCGGGCAAGGTGGACCTGGACAAGTTGACGCAACACTTCGAATCCCGCTGCCGGGCCGTCTGCCGGATCCCGTTCGACGGTCACCTGGAGGAGGGGGCGGAGATCGAACTGGACCGGCTCGGGCCGGACACCCGGCTGGGGCTGCTCGAACTCGCGGCGACCGTGGCGGACGGTTTCCCGCAGGCGGTCAGCCGGACGAGCTGAGCCCGCTGGGGCCGGGTGGCTACGCCACGCCGGCTCGGGGTCGCCCAGCTCGGTGACGGGTGGGGTCGCTGGCCGGCGGAACGGCCCGTGTGGTCGCTCCACCCGGCGTCCGGACGCCGCCGCCGGGCGCCCGCGCCGACGGGACGTCGGCGGCGGACCCCTCCGGCGTGGCCGGGCCGGTGTGTCAGGAACCCGAGGGGTTCTCGTTGTCGGGGTCGGAACGCTCCGACCGGCGTTGTTGCCGCCGGCGTTCCTCCCACTGCCGCTCGGCCAGTCGGCGCAGGAACTCCGGGTCGTCGTCAGGGGCCTTGGCCGTCTCCGGCCGTGGGGCGGCCCCTACCCGCTCCGGAGCGAACGCGCGCCACAGCAGCACCGCGACACTGATCACGCCGATAGCCGCGAGCAGGTACAGCACAGTCGCCACCTCCTTGTCCCTATGCGAGGTTAACCCGTTTCGAACTGTTCATGTTGAGCAGGGCTGGGGTGGCGGGTGCCCTGGGGCCGGGACCGGAGCCGGCCGAACGGCTGGCGGCGGCCCCTGGCCTGGGGCGGACGTGGTCAGCTCGCCGTCACCGGCGTGCTCGCCTCCCGGGTGAGCGTGGCGAGCAGGCTCTTCACCTCCGACTCCCGGAAGCGGCGGTGGCCTCCCGGCGTGCGGATGGAGCCGATCCGGCCCGCGGTGGCCCACCGGGTCACCGTCTTGGGGTCGACCCGGAACATGGTCGCCACCTCGCCGGGGGTGAGCAGTCGTTCCGGTGAGCGTTCCTCGGCCTGCTGGATGGACCCGGACACAAGCAGCCTCCTCGACTGTCGGGAAAACCGACGTACCGGTCGCATCGTGACACCTCACCCACCAGGTACTCGAACGCTTGTGAGTAGGTAAAGGGACAGTAAGGCACGAATCGCTCGCTTCGGACTCACGCCGACCTCCCGGGCCTGGTCACGCGGGGAAAACCGCTGGCGAGCGCCCCGCGCCGACGGTTCGTTGGGGGCCGAGCGCCTGTCCGGGACAATCGACGGTCATGGACGCTGTCGACCGGAGGATCATCGCCGCGCTGCGGATCAGCGGGCGTGCCACCTACGCGGATCTGGGACGTCAGGTGGGACTGTCCGCCTCCGCCGTGCACGAGCGGGTGGGCAAGCTGGAGGCGGCCGGGGTGATCACCGGGTACCACGCCGTCGTCGACCCGAGCACCGTCGGGCTCGGCGTGACCGCTCTCGTCGGGATCCACCCCACCAACGAGGGGGACGACGACCGGATCGCCGAGGCGCTGGCCGAGCTGCCCGAGGTGGAGTCGTGCTACGCCGTCGCGGGCGAGGAGGCCTTCGTCGTCAAGGTGCGGGTGGCGGCGATGGACGAGTTGGAGAAGAGCCTGGGGCGGCTTCGGCGCATCGAGGGGGTGGCCCGCACCCGGACGACGATCGTCCTCTCCACCCGCTTCGAGGGGCGGCCCAACACCCCCTCGGAGTTGGGTCCGGTGGAGGCCTGAGGCCGGGTTCGGCGTGCGGGGTCGTCCCGTCCGTGACGTGGCCGCGTAGGGTGCGTGGGTGGGTGGTGACGGCTCCGGCCGTCAGGCCCGTACCGCAGGACCCGGGTGAGGAGGATGCCGTGAGCACCGGTGGTCGACCCGTCGAGACTCCGTCGGTGTCCGAGGAGACCCCGCGGGGGGCGGAAGCCGCCCCGAGCGCGACCGACGAGCCGGTGGCCTGGATGGGACCCGTGCTGCTCTACACGGCCGCCCGAGTCGGCATCGTCCTGCTCTTCGCGCTGCTGCTCGGGCTGCTGGGGGTCCCCCTGCTCGTGGCGTTGCTCATCGCCCTGGTCTTCGGGATGGCGGTGTCGATGATCGCCTTCCGGGGACTGCGGTCCCGGATGGCGGACGCGTTGGCCGCGCGGTCCGGCCAGCGCAGGGCCAAGCGGGAACGCCTCCGGGCCGAGCTGCGCGGCGAACGCGCCGGTAGCTGACCGCGCCGTGCGCCGGAGCGCGGGATCCGCCGAGGCCCGCTGGCGTCAGCCCAGCGCGAGCGCCACTCCGGTGGCCACCGACCACACCAGCAACGCCAGCCCGGTGTCCCGGAGCACCCCGACCAGGGCTCGTCCGGTGCCGCCGCGCAGCACGATCCTGATCGGCAGGATCACCAGCAGGATCGCGACGAACCCGGCCAGCGCCGCCGAGTTGCGCAGACCGATCAGCGTCGTGATGAAGAACGGGATCGTCACCAGCGCCGCGTAGAGGAACCGGGTGTCCCGCGCGCCGAGCAGCACCGCCAGGGTTCGTTTCCCGACGTTGGCGTCGGTCTCGATGTCCCGCAGGTTGTTCGCGACCAGTACCGCGCTGGAGAAGCAACCGACGGCGACCGCGCAGCCGATGTCGATGCCGCTGATGCGTTCGGCCTGGAGGTAGACGGTCCCGAGCGTGGCGATGAGCCCGAAGAAGACGAAGACCGCCAGTTCGCCGAAGCCGGCGTAGCCGTACGGTCGCTTGCTGCCCGTGTAGAACCACGCTCCGGCGATGCAGAACAGGCCGAAGGGGATGAGCCACCACTGCTGGGTGAGCAGCGTGACCACCGCGCCCCCCAGCCCGCCCAGCGCGAGGCAGCCGACGGCGGCGAAGAGGACCTGCCGGGGTTTCGCCGCGCCCGAGCCGACCAGCCGCAGCGGGCCGGTCCGCACCGTGTCGGTGCCCCGGATCCCGTCGGAGTAGTCGTTCGCGTAGTTGACGCCCAGGATCAGCAGCAGGGCGATCCCCAGCGCGGCCAGCGCTCGCCACAGCACGAAACCGTCGACACCGTAGGCGGCGCCGCTCCCGACGATGATCGGGGCGACCGCGTTGGGCAGCGTGCGCGGACGCGCGCCCTCGATCCACTGCGCGAGTGTGGCCATGTGCCCATCCTCTGCTATCGCCGTTCCCGGTGAACCGCCGGCCAGGTCGTTCCCCGGCCGTGGACGCCGCGCCCGGCGCGGTGCCCGGTCGCCGAGGGCGGTCAGCCCTGCGGGGACGAGTAGGACCAGGCCTGCCCGCTGCTCCGGTACTGCTCGACGGGGATGGGTTGGGCGCGCTCCCCGAGGTAGTCCCGGCAGAGGACACCGTCGAGGTGGTCGATCTCGTGGGCCACGAGACGGGCGACGCCGCGCTCGAACACCGTGATCCGGCGCTCGCCGTTGAGGTCCTGGTGCGCCACGTGGATCATGAGCGGTCGGGGGACGAGGGAGCGGACGTCGAAGAAGCTGAGGCAGCCCTCGTACTGCTCGTCGGTGTCGTCACTCGCCTCGATCACGCGCGGGTTCAGCAGGGTGATGGGTTCGGAGCTGCCCGGCGGGCGGATGATCGCGGCCGCGCGTTCGATGCCCAGTTGCGGGGCGGCGACCCCCATGCCCTTGCCGAAGGTGTGGGCCCGGACCACCCGGTCCCCGGCGAGCCGCAGCTCGCTGATGACCCGCTGCGCGTCGGCCGCCTCCGAGGGCAGGTCGAACTCCCGCGCGGGCCGGCGGAGGACCGGATCACCTTCCTGCACGACCCCGAGCGAGGCCATGATCTGGCTCGGCTTCGGCGGGACGGGCTGCCGGCGCTCGTCGTTGCGGAAGTGCCATTCGAGCCGGTAGCGGGCGTGGAGGGGCGGATCGTCGGTTGACCACGAGTGGATACGGCGTCCGTCGCGTTCGTGGGTGTCGATCGCGGTCTGGAACGGCATCGACTCGGCGGTCATCGAGGTGTGCAGCCCCCACACCGAGGGGTCGAGCGCGGCGGGGAAGTCCAGGCTGATCGACAACCGGTGGGTGGGCAGCCGGACCGCGCGCCGGAACCAGTGCCCCCACTTGTCGTCGGGCACGCGGTAGGTGTACTCGATCCAGGTGCTCTGCCCCGGGTACAGCGGGAACCGGCCGGACTCGTTGGCGAACTGGAGCCAGACCTCCTTGAAGGCGTCCCGGTCGTGCTGCACGCTCCAGCGCATGGGCTCGTGGCGGCCCTCCCCGTGCCAGGCGCGCAGGCCCAGTTCCTCCCAGTCGAGGGGGTTGTCCCGGTAGAGGTCGTTGGACCGGCGCGGGTCGTCCGGGAACCGGTCGACCGAGATCCTGATCAGGTACCGCGTGATGGGGGCGTCACCGGTGTTGACGATCTTCCGGCGCATCGTCGCCGTGTAGAAGCCCTGCTCGTAGCGGAGTTCGGCGTGGTCGTGCTCGACCAGCAGCCCGGTGGCGGGTTCGATGACGGGGACGGGCGGGGGGCTCGGGGTGCGGGTCGCCCCGCCGCGTAACGCCTGCTGTTCGCGCCAGGCCCTGCGCAGGGCCCCGCCCGCGTTGAGCGCGCTGTCGGCCGCCCTGGCGAACTCGCGGGAGGCCTGTTCCCCACCGCTCTCGACCTTGGACACGTAGGACCTGCTGTAGTCCATCGCCTTGGCCAGCGCGGCCCGTGACAGGCCCCGGACGTCTCGCCAGCGGCGGAACTCGGCGATGAAGGCAGCCTGTTCCGGCCTGGTGTCGGTTCCGGGTTGAGCCTGGTCTGGCATGGATTCCACCAACCGTGAGTGTGCGTGAGTTCACCGTGAGGAGGCTCCCAGGCTACGGGAACACCCCGAGGCGCCGGTCTTCTTGTCTGGCACCTTCTACCGGCCGGACTAGGGGGTTTGACATGGACGAACGGTCGTCTCCCGCAAGCGGCGCAGCGGGTTGCGCCGATCGGAGTGCCGAGGACTGCCGAGTGCCGGACGGGATGGTGCCGGCCCCTCGGTTGGGGGACAGCGTCGTGAGTGGTGGGCTGCCGGTTCCGGCGAACGAGCTGGTTCCGGAGGACGGCCCGGACCGCTACCGCTGGTTCCACCGCGTGTACGGCTGGGATCTGGAGCGGGATGGCCGCGTCACCAACCAGGTGGAGATCAGCCCCCGGCGGCTGTTGGTCGTCCTCCGGCTCGGCTCGACGATGGTCGGCAGCTTCGGGCTCGACCGCCGGGGGGCCGAGCAGACCGCGCGGTGCCTGCGCTCCGGTACCCGGCTGGTGGTCCCCGTTCTGCACCGGGAGGCCAGCGGCTGCCAGCTCGTGGTCGAGCCCGACCCGCTGGGAGTGGTGCTGTTCCTCCTCGGCCGGGGCGCCCCGGGCTGGCGCATCCGCTTCACCGACACGGTCGGGCAGCTCGCCGACCTGTTGGAGGAGGGCGCCAGCCTGGTGTACCTGCGTCCGCCACCCGTCTAGCGGGCGTCCGCACCGACCGCGGTCCGACCGGGTCGCGGTGTCCCTGACCACGCCGACCTCATCGCCGTGAGGCGACTCCCTTCGCGCCGTCGCGGCCGGGAGGCGGCCACTCGGATGAAGAGGTCGTTTCGATGGGCAACACCAGCATCGGTGTTCGCATTCGTGAACTGCGGGGAAGGGTCCTCACCCAGCAGCAGCTCGCCGACCGGGCCGGAGTCTCGGTCGACCTCGTGCGCAAGCTCGAACAGGGCATCAGGCAGACCGCGTCCATCGGCAGTCTCCAGCGGATCGCGCGCGCGCTCGACGTCGACATCTCCGAACTGCTCGGGCGTCCGGCCGGCATCCCCTCCACCGATCCCGACGCCGGCATCGTCGCTGTCCGGCGCGTGCTCACCTCGGTGGACGACCTGCTCGACGACGGCGATCCCACACCCGGCGAGGCCAGCACGCTGGTGGACGCCAGGCGCATCGTCGAGTACGCGTGGGGCGCGTACTGGAGTGGCCGGTACGCGTTGTTGAGCGCGGTGCTGGCGCCGACCCTGCACCAGCTGCGGGCCACGGCACGGGCGGCGAACGAGGGCGAGCGGGCCGCCGCCGCCGAGCTGCTGGCCAGGGGGCTGTGGGTCACGGGCTGCTCCCTGGTGCACCTCGGCCAGCACGACGCGGCCTTCCTCGCCGTCCGGCAGGCGCTCGCCGCCGCCCAGGGCGGCTCCGACGAACTGCTGTCCGCGACGCTGCGCGGGTCGGTGGCCTGGCAGCTGCTCGGGCGCGGCCGGTACGAGGAGGCGCGGCGGCTCGCGGTGCGCACCGCGGAGGCCATCGAACCGCTCGGCGACGCGCCACCCACCCACCTGTCCGCCTTCGGCAGCCTCGTCCTCACCGCGGCCACCGCCGCCGCCCGGGACCAGCGGTCGGCGGAGGCGGCCCACCTGGTGGGGCAGGCCGACGCGGTCGCCCGCAGGATCGGCCACGACCGGCGGGACTACGAGACGTACTTCGGTCCCTCCCAGGTGGCCATGCAGCGGGTCGACGTCGCCGTGGTGACCGAGGACTACACGACGGCGCTCACGGTGGCCAGGAGGATGCCGAGGACCCCGTCGTTGCCATTGGCGTCCCGGGCGCGGCACCTGGCCGACCGCGCCCTCGCCCACGCCCGCCTCGGCCACCAGCAACAGGCCCTGGACATCCTGCTCAGCGCCGAGCGGATGGCCCCGGACTGGATGAGCCACCAGACGATGCCCCGCCGCATCGTCTCGGAGCTCCTCGCCAGGGAACGGCCCAGTCGGCTGCGGGGACTGGCGGAGCGGCTGGGGATCTTCGGCTAGTCCGGAGCCGCCGAACGGGCAGTAGGACAGCGCGTCCCAGGTGGTGCCGGCGCGGACACGTACCGTCCTCGGCAGGGGGACGTCGCCGCACAGCTGACGCCTCCCCGGCAGTCCACAGCGTGGAGAGAACGGAACCTGACCGGCGCGCGCCCGGCCCCTGCTCCGCAGCGGACCCGGAGCCGCACCCCTGGCGTGACGGAGTGCACCGTGATGAGTCCTCAGCTGCCCGACCACCCCGCCGAGGCCCCTGTCTGGACCCGCCGAATCGTCGGCTGGGACGAACACGACCGGGGGCCGGTCCCCGTCACCCTGGAACTCGGCCCCAACCAGCTCCTGCTGTTGCTCAGACTGGGGGACGCCACCGGCGGAACGGTCGGGTTCGAGGTCGGGCAGGCCCGCAGGGCGACCTCGGCCATCCAGCGGCGCGCGCCCGTCGTGGTGACCGTCCTCCACCCCGAGGCCGTGGTGGCGAGCCTGCTGGTGGAGCCCGCCACGAACGGGGTCATCCTCACCCTCGTGGGCGAGGGCACGGCTCGACGCCGCGTCCGTTTCCACGGGAGGTCGGCCGACAGGCTGGCCTCGCTGCTGGCCGCCGGGGTCGGCCTGCTGGCCATGCCCGTATCGTCACCCTCCGTGTCCGACTGCTGAGCGGGTTCCCGGCCCCGGCTCCCCTGCGCGGAGCCGGGGCCGGGGCTACCGTCGACCTCATGGTGTCGTGACGGGCGCCTCCGTACCGTTTTCCTGGTGACTACCAGGAGTAGTGGATGAACCTCGCGCAGGACACGGCCGGCGCCGAACTCGACGGGCTCGCCGGTTGGGCCGTCAACCTCATGGAGACCCTGGGCGGCCCCGGGGCGGCGCTGATCGTCGGCCTCGACAACCTCTTCCCCCCGATCCCCAGCGAGCTGGTGCTGCCCCTGGCCGGGTTCACCGCCAGCCAGGGCACGATGAGCCTGCCTGGCGCGTTGTTCTGGACGACGCTCGGCTCCGTCGTGGGAGCGGTCATCACCTACCTCGTCGGGGCGGCCCTCGGGCCGGAGCGCACCAGAGCGCTGGTGACCCGGATCCCCCTGTTCAAGGTCTCGGACTTCGACAGGACCGAGGCCTGGTTCGTCCGCCACGGAGCGAAGGCCGTCTTCTTCGGCCGGATGATCCCGATCTTCCGCAGCCTCATCTCCGTGCCGGCCGGTATCCAACGCATGCCGATGGTGTCGTTCATCGCCCTCACCACGGCGGGCAGCCTGATCTGGAACACCATCTTCGTGCTCGCCGGCTACCAGCTGGGCGAGAACTGGCACCTGGTGGAGGACTACGCGGGGATCTTCCAGCGCGTCGTCATCGTGGCCGTGGCCGCCGCGGTCATCTTCTTCGTCGTCACCCGGGTACGGGCCGCGCGACGAGCGGGGGAGCCCGAGGGGGAGCGGCCGGGCGAGGAGCGGGACGCGCCCACCGGGCGGTTCGCCGAGGTCGAGGCCCCCACGGACCAACTACCGAGGATCGTCGGGCCCCCCGTCCGTCCCCGGCCCGCCCCGCCGTCACCGGACCCGGGGGCGGGTGACACCCGACCCAGGCGGTTCTCCCCGGCCCCGGGCCAGCGGGGGCACGGCGGGACGGGACCCGTCGCGGGTCGGGCGCCCGGACCGCTGCCCCGTCCGCCGCGCCGGACCCACCCGCCGAGGAACCAGCCAGGACCGCCGCCCCCGCCGGGCGCGGGGTGAGCGGCGGGGGCCGACCCGCGGTGGCGGGCCGGGGCTCGGCCGAGGGCGGTGGAGGTCCGGGGGGTCAGCGCCCGCCGAACAGCGCGACCACCGCCGCTCGGTCCACCTTGCCGGGGCCCCGCGACGGGAGTTCCGCGACCACCCGCACCACCTTGGGTGTCGCCGCGGCTCCCAACTGGTCCCGAACGGCGGCTCGGAGTTCGGCCGGGTCGGGTGGCGCGGCCGTCGGCTCCCCCACCACCACGGCGACGACGGCCTGACCCCACTCCGCGTCCGGGAGCCCGACGACGCACGCCTCCCGAACCGACTCGACGGCCGTCAGGGCGCGCTCGACCAGCACCGGGGCGATCTTGAGGCCGCCGCTGTTGATGAGGTCGTCGTGGCGCCCGATGATCTCCAGCGTTCCCTCCCCGTCGTGGCGACCGAGATCCCCCGTGCGGAACCACCCGTCCCGGAACGCGGCCGAGGTGGCGTCGGGGTCCAGGCGGTAACCGGCGGCCAGCACCGGGCCAGCCAGCTCGACGACACCAACCCCGTCCCCGGTCACCAGGTCGGCGGGGGACGTCCGGGGATCGTCGGCGAGGCGGAACCGCACGCCGGGTAGGGGCCGGCCGTCGTAGACGCAGCCCCCGGCCGTCTCACTCATCCCGTAGGTCGTAACCACCGGGACTCCCGCCGCCCTCGCCCGGGCCAACAAGGCGGGCGGGCAGGCCGCGCCGCCGAGCAGCACCGCGTCGAACCGGGCGAGGGCGCGGACCGCGTCCCCGCCCTCGGACAGCACGCGGCTGAGCTGGGTGGGCACCAGCGCGGTGTAGTGGCGGCCCTCCCTGGCGAGCGCCCGTCCGGCGGCCTCGGCGAACTCCACCGGGCGGAAGCCGCCCCGGCCGGCCATCACCACCGGCTCGGCGGAGGCGAGCAGGGAACGCACCAGCACCTGGACCCCGGCGATGTGCGTGGCGGGCAGGGCGAGCAACCAGGTCCCCCCACCACCCAGCCGCGCGTGCGTGGCCTCGGCCGAACTCCGCAACGCGGACGCGGTCAGGCGAACCCCCTTGGGGAGGCCGGTCGACCCCGAGGTGGGGACGACCAAGGCCGTGTCGTCCTCCACGGGCTCCGCCGGCAGCAACGCCGCCGCCAGCCGCGTCACCTCCGGGGCCGGCCCGCTCGGAAGCGGCAACACCGCGCTCCGGCCGGCCAGCGCCCGATCCAGCTCGGCGAGCAGCGCCGGCACCGCGTCGACGCGGTCAGCGCCCCGCACCACGACCAGCCGCCGGCGGTCGGTCCCCTCGTTCGTGTCCATCTGCCCGATCCTCGCCCATCCGGTGCCCGACGCGGCGACGGTAGCCCCGGGCGGCGGGGCCGGTGCCCCCGGACCGGTGAGACACCGTTCACGCGACCGGCCGTCTCCGACCCGGACGCGGCGGGAACGGCCCCCCGTGAGCGATGGCGGCTCCACGTCGGTCGCTGCCCGTGACCGATTCACGGCAACGCCGTGGTGTGGGGCCGCTTCGGGAATAGTTAGCCTGAGCGGGTGACGTCCACCGATCCCGCACACTCCTCGATCGAGCTGGCCTGCGAGTGGCAGCAGCTCGGCGACTACCAGGACATCCGTTATGAGATCGCCGAGGGCATAGCGAAGATCACCATCAACCGCCCCCGGGTCCGCAACGCGTTCCGACCCCAGACGCTCTTCGAGCTGTCGGACGCGTTCAACCGGGCCAGGGACGACGACGAGGTGGGGGTCATCATCCTCACCGGTCAGGGCGATCTGGCGTTCTGCTCCGGCGGAGACCAGCGCATCCGCGGCGACGACGGCTACCTCGGCGACGACGAGGTGGCCCGCAGGGGGATCGGGCGGCTCAACGTCCTGGACCTCCAGGTCCAGATCCGCCGCCTCCCCAAACCCGTGATCGCGATGGTGGCCGGTTACGCCATCGGCGGGGGCCACGTGCTGCACATCGTCTGCGACCTCACCATCGCCGCCGACAACGCCCGTTTCGGCCAGACGGGACCCCAGGTCGGCTCCTTCGACGGCGGTTACGGCTCCGGCTTGCTGGCCAGGATCGTCGGCCAGAAGAAGTCCCGCGAGATCTGGTACCTGTGCCGCCAGTACGGAGCCCAGGAGGCCCTCGACATGGGGCTGGTCAACACGGTGGTGCCGCTGGTCGACCTCGAGCGCGAGACCGTCGACTGGGCCAGGCGGATGCTCCAGCACTCCCCACTGGCGTTGCGGATGCTCAAGGCCTCCCACAACGCGGCCGACGACGGACTGGCCGGCGTCCAGCAGCTCGCCGGTGACTCCACGCTGCTCTTCTACATGACGGAGGAGGCCCAGGAGGGTCGCGACGCCTACCGCGAGAAGCGCAAGCCCGACTTCGGCCGGTTCCCCAAACGTCCATGAATCCCTCGACGGCGCAAGCCACGGTCATCGTCGACGAGCTGATCCGCAACGGGATGCGGCACGTCGTCCTGTGCCCCGGCTCCAGGAACGCCCCGCTGGCCTACGCGCTGCACGACGCGGCCGAGGCGGGGCGGGTCGCGTTGCACGTGCGGGTGGACGAACGTTCCGCGGCCTTCCTCGCGCTGGGCATCAGCAAGGGGTTGGGCGCCCGCCACAGCCGCACGGGCTTCGCGGCCGTGGTGTGCACCTCCGGAACCGCCGCCGGGAACATGCAGCCGGCGATGATGGAGGCGTACCACGCGGGCGAGCCGCTGCTCGTCGTCACCGCGGACCGGCCACCGGAGCTGTTGGGCACCGGGGCGAACCAGACGACCCTGCAACACGGCCTGTTCGGGCCGCTGGTCAGCACCACGGCCTTCCCCCTGGCCGAACGGCGCGCCGGGCGGAACGCGGTGTGGCGCAGCCTGCTGTGCCGCGCCGCCGTACCCCTGCACGCCGGGCGCCCGGCGCACCTCAACATCCCGTTCCGGGAACCTCTGGTCCCGCACCGCCCGGAGCGGGACCAGCCGGACTGGCCGGACTCGCTGGCCGGGCGCCCGGACGGCGGCGCCTGGACGGTCACCCTGGCTCCCCAGAGCGCGCAGGGAGCCGACGGGGGCGCGGCGTTGGCAGGTCTCTCCCCCCGGACCCTGGTCGTCGCGGGGGAGGGGCCGGTCGGCGCCCTCGACGGCGTCGCAGCCCTGGCGAAACGGGTGAACTGGCCCCTGCTGGCGGAACCGTCCGCCAACGCGGGGCTGGCCCCCACGCTGGTCAGGCACGGCATGCTGCTGCTGAACTCCGGAGCGCTCCCGGAGCGGCTCATGCCGGATGCCGTGCTCGTCGTCGGACGACCAACCCTCAGCCGGGGCGTCCAACGGTTGCTGCGCGGCGCCGGCACGGTCCACATGGTCGCCGACCCGGAGAACTGGCCGGACCCGCAGTACGTGGCGCGGCGGGTCCACCCGGGGCTGGACGACACCGACCTGGACAGCCCCGCCGGCCACGAACTCGTCTCGCACGCCGACCCCGACTGGTTCGCCGCCTGGCGGGAGGCGGACGCGGCGACCGCCGCCGCCGTCGACGGATTCCTGGCGGCCGAGGAGTGGCCGACCGGCCTGCACGTGGCCAGGGAGCTCATGGACACGGCTGGACCCGAGTCGGTCGTCTTCCTCGGCTCCTCGAACCCGATCCGCGACGTGGACCTCGTCGCGGGGGGCGGGCAGCGGACACGCACCCTGGCCAACCGGGGGCTCGCCGGTATCGACGGCGCCGTCTCCACCGCCGCCGGCGCGGTGCTCGGAGCGGCCAGCCGGGACGACGGCGCGACGAGCGGCTACGCGTTGCTGGGGGACCTGACCTTCCTCCACGACGTCAACGGTCTGCTGATCGGGCCGGCGGAACGACGACCCGACCTGACCCTGGTGGTCGTCAACGACGACGGTGGCGGGATCTTCGAACTGCTCGAACAGGGCGAGCCCGACTCCCGGCACGGTTTCGAGCGGGTGTTCGGAACACCGCACGGCGCTGACCTCGGCGCACTCTGCGCCGGGTACGGCGTCCCCCACACGAGGGCGCGCGACCGCGAGGAGTTCGCGGCCGCCCTGGCGACGGTGCGCGGACTCCGCGTGGTGGAGGTGCGGGTCGACCGGGGCCGGCTCCGCGACCTCCACGACCGGCTGCGGGCGGCCGTGCGCCGAGCGCTCCCCGAGAGGTGAGGATCCGGCCGGTCCGCGCCCCGAGACGTGGTCCGTCCGGGGCCGACGTGTCCGGCCGGGCGGCGGCACCGCCGACTAGACTTCGCTGCCGTGCCCGAGAAGCGTGACGCACCCCGCGGAGCGAGGTGGGGCGGGTTGTCCCGACCCCGCAGGTGGTCGGTGGTCGGTCTGGCGGTGACCGGGCTGCTCGGCACCCTGCTGGGTTCGCTGCTGGTCCTCGGAGCGTGGAGCAACGACCGGAACATCGACCAGAACCTGGGGGAGACCACGGCCGAGGTGCTCTCCGTGTCCGGTTTCCGCACGCTCGTGCGCTACCACGCCAGCGACGGCGCGGTCCACAGCCCGGCCACCGGAGTGCTCTACCCGGACGGCCTCGAACGCGGGAACCTCGTCCGGGTCGAGTACGACCAGGAGAACCCGGACCTCGTCCGGGTGGCCGGGCGGGGGTTCGGGCTCGGGGTGGTGCCCGTGGTGGGAGTGGTCACCGGGCTGTGGATCGTCCTGTGCCTGCTGATCTGGTGGCTGCGCCGCCCGATGCGGGCGGCGGCCGCCCCTGCCTGACCCCGTGTTCCTCAGCCCGTCGCCGCGAGCGGGGTCCGCTCGACCGGCTGGGGCCGGTGCGGGAGCAGGCGGTCGGCTGCCAGCCGCAGGGCCTCCCCCAACTCGTCCACCCGGGAGTCCGCCAGGACTACGGTCACCGGACTCCCGGTGACCACCACGTCGAGCACCGTCACCGGGGCGTGGCGCCACCGGTTCGTGCTGATCGACAGCGCCGCGGTCACCGCGCCGTGGTGGGAGGCCACCGCGCACCCGTCCGTCCGACTGCGCAGCCGCCCGGCGGCGAACCGGGCCTGCCCGTGGTCCAACGCGAGCTCGACCTGGCGGTCCCCGGACTCCGGCCACGCCGCCACGGTCACGATCACGAGGCTCCGCGCCGCGTCGGTCGCCACCCGGCACCGCACCGGGTAGCCGCGCAGCACGTCACGTGACTCCAGTACGAAGGGCAGCCCCACGTGGTGGTCCTGACGCGGACGGTGTGGACGGGTGGTGGCGTTCTCGCTCATGACAAGTCCCCCGACTGGTGAGCGTGGCTGATGAGGACCGGCGCCGCCGGTCGCCGCACTGTACGGGACGTTGTCACAGCCGGTGTTACATCGGTCACTCTCGGTGCGAGGGGTGGAACCTCACCCGGAGGCAGGTCAGCTCCGCGCTGGCGCGGGGAGCCCGGGCCAGGAGGTCGTCGAGCAGTTCGCACGCCCTCGCGTCGTGCCTGGTGCGGGTGGGGGCCGCGCGTTCGGCGAGTCGGAGGCAGCGGATGGCGTCGGCGTCCCGGCAACCGCCGGCCTGCCCCCAGGCCAACGCCTGGTCCAGGTGGTGCGCACCGAGGCGTTCCGGCGAGCCGAGGGCACCGGGGTCGACCCCCGACCGCCGGAACCGTTCGGCCGCGGCCGGCCCGTCGCCAGCCTCCGCCTCGGTGGCCAGCCGCCAGAGGGCGACGTTCGTCGGCCCCCAGTGCAGGCGGAGGAAGCCGCCCTCGCCCGTGCGCGCGGCCAGTGCCGCCGCCTCCTCGAGGTGCTCGGCCCCGGTGCCGCCGGTCCTGGCCTCGTGCAGGCCGGCCGCCAGGTGCACCATCCCGTACGCCTGGGCGACGCTGGTGTCCTCGGCCGTCGGGTCGGCCCTGGCCGCCACCTCGTCCACGGTCCGCTCCAGCAGCGCCCGTACCCGCCGGTGCGCGCCGAGCCGTTCGAGCGCGGTGCCGTACTGCCAGGCCGCGAAGGCGAGGTAGGCCGGCTCCTCCAGCCGCCGCGCGGCCCGGTAGCAGCGTCGGGCCGCCTCGCCGGCGAGTTCGGGGTGACCGAGGTTCCTGGTCAGGCTGAAGGCGACGTAGCAGGCCAACGCCAGGCCGCGCAGCGCCTGCCGCCGTTCCTCGTCCCGCCCGTGGGCGGCGACGACGTGCAGTTCGGTGAGCAACGGCGCCAGGCCGGCAGCCGAGGCCCCGTAGCGGGCGGCGTCCCGGTGCCTGTTGGCGCGGTGCGCCGAGGCGAGCAGTTCGGTGACCGGTCGGGTCTCCTGGTCGGGCGCGTCGTCGAGGTCGCAGCCGTAGAGGGCCGCGGTGATGGCCGGTAGGAGCGACAGCGCCGCCGTGCCGGAGGGATCGGCGGACGGGTGGGGTTCGCCGGTGAGGTCGACGGTGGAGCAGGACAGCGCCGAGGCGAGGGCGGTGAGGAGACCGCTCCTGTCGAACCGGCGTTGACCCGACTCCAACAGCGCCAGGTACGGCCTGCTGATCCCGGCCCGCCTGGCGACGGCTTCCTGGGTGAGCCCCCGGCGGCGCCGGGTCACGCGCACGCGGTGTCCGATCTGGACCGGGTCGGCGCTCTCGACCATCTGGCCACCCCCGGGTCGTCCGCCGTGGACGGCGCCCAGTCTAGGGCGGGCCACCCCCCGCGAGCGGGTGAAAGAGCTGCTCGCGAGGGTGGTCCGGCCAGTCCGACGGCGTCAGCCCAGCCAGAGGTGCCGGAGGGAGAACACCGAGAGCTCGGCGCGCAGCCGGCGGGAGAAGGGGAGCGGATCCCCGTACTCGCTGCCGTCCGAGCCGTTGGAGCCGACCTCCTTGAGGACGTGGTTGACCTGGGGGAGCCGGGTGTACCGGAGGGTCCCGGCGGGACGGTCGTCCAGCGCCGAGCGGACCTCGTCGACCATGGAGCAGGGGACCTGGATGTCGGAACCGGCGCAGGCCAGCAGCACGGGCACCTCGGCGGGGACCTCCCCGGCCAGCTCCCTGGGGTCGTGGTGGTCGGCGGTGACGAGGAAGCGGAGGCTGCTCGGGTGGAAGATGCCGAGGTAGTAGAACTCGGCGGGCATCCAGGGCGGTATCTCGCCCGTTTCGCGGATGGCCTCGACGGTGTCGTCGAGGGCGTCGAGCAGCGGCTCCACCCGGGACTCGGGGATCAGGCCCCGCCCAGGCCACTCCGGGATCTGCTCACGCAACTGGAGCTGGATGGTGGTGAGGTAGGGCAGGCTGGCGGGGGCGAGCAGCGCGAGCGAGGAGACCGAGGGCGCGGTCTCCTCCTGACCGTTCGCCAGCACCAGCGCGATCAGGCCCCCCTCGCTGTGCCCGACCACCATGAGCCGGTCGGGATCGACACCGGGCTGGTCGGCGAGGAACCCGAGGGCGTCGGCGGCGTGTTCGACGAACAGGTCGAACTCGAGCGAGGCCGGGTCGAGGTCGGGGTCGGCACCTGTCTCACCACTGCCGAACTTGTCGTACCGGAGGGTGGCGACCCCGCTGCCGGACAGCGTGTCCGCGACGGACAGCAGTGTGTTGGCCTCCAGGCCCGGCTGGTTCCCGTCGCGGTCGGTGGGACCGCTGCCGGGGATCAACAGCGCCGCTGGTCCCGGCCGGTCGGGGTTCTCGGGAAGCCGGAGGCTCCCGTGCAGGGTGGTGCCGTCCCTGGCGTCGACGGTGACGGACTGGTCGGGACCGATGGTGCCGGTCCGGCCGATCGCGGTGCTCTCGGTGGCGTGGGCCGTCACCGCGGGTGCCAGGCCGATCGCGGTGGCGAGGAGCGGCACGAGCGCTCGACGGCTCGCCACGCTCCTCGATGACCCGAAGTGGGGACGCCACTGGCGGCCCTCGGGCCGGGTCCGCCGCGCCGCGGAAGATCCAAGCACGCTCTTTCCCCCTGTCGTCGTGTCGCGGCTGGTCCGCCGACGAATAAAGAGATATCACATTTTTCTGGGGTTGGCGAGGGCCGCGGAGGAGGGGTGGTCGCCCGGCGCGGGGTGGGACCCGCGTTCCCGTCGGAGATCCGAGAAGGGGGTAGGTTGCCTCCGATCAAAGGTGATATCGGTCATGTCATTGGAGTCACACTGCGCCGTGTGACGCTTTCGTGAAGCTTTGTGGTCGGGGTCTCGAAAACGGCTGATGGCCAAGGCTCCCTGTGGTGCCTCCCACACCGTGGTCGCCGTCTCCGGCGGTCGGGGACGTTTCGGGGGCCGAATGGTTGCCTCGGTTCGGAGCCCGGTTTTCGGCAGTGGTGCCGGAGTCGCGGATTCGTCGGTACCGGGTCACTCGCTCCCGTTGGTGAGGTGGTCGACGTCCGGTTCGCGGCGCGGGCCAGGGCCAGCGGTGGTGGGAGTCGGGGCAGGTCGGGAGGCCTCCCGGGTGGGCATCTCGCGGGTCTGGAGGCGTCCTCCCACTGCCGGCGGCCACATCCGATCCGGACGTCCCGAATGCCGCGCCAAGGGGGGAGCGGAGATGACCGAGTCTTCTCCTCCGCGACCGGTCCCCGAGTTCCGAGGCGGTGTTTGGGAATTCCTCAGGAGTTCCTGGAATTCGGCACGTGTCCGATTGGTGGGACGTTCCGGAAACCGTTCCTTCGCCAAGGTGGACGAGGAGATGAATTGTCGGGGGTGGTCGTGGGGAAAGGTGACCGTTCTTCGGCGGCCGTGCCCACCGAAGAACGGCGGGCGGGAAATGGGGGACTTCGGAGGAATGGTTCTCCCGTATCCCGCCCGACTTCGAGCCGTGTGAACCGGCGGGGTCGGGCGGGCCGGCTGTCACCGACCGTGTCCGGTGGGCGCGGGGTGGCACGTACCCTGTCCTCGTGCCGAGGGCTGGACTGGACAAGCAACCGCGAGACGTCGCCGAGATGTTCGACGGCGTCGCTCAGCACTACGACCGGACCAACACGGTCCTGGCGTTCGGCATGGACCGGCGCTGGCGGAACCTGATGGTCCGCGCCCTGGACCCGCGCCCTGGCGAGCGCATCCTGGACCTCGCCGCCGGCACCGGCGTCTCGACGGCCCAACTGGCCAGGTCAGGTGCTTTCACGGTCGCCGCTGACTTCTCCATCGGGATGCTGCGCCGTGGTCAGTTCCGCCGGCTCCCGATGGTCGCGGCCGACGCCCTGCGCCTCCCCTTCGCCGACGCGGCGTTCGACGGTGCCACCATCTCGTTCGGCCTGCGCAACGTGGCCGACACCGACCAGGCGTTGCGGGAGCTGGCCAGGGTCGTGCGTCCGGGAGGGCGGCTGGTGATCTGCGAGTTCTCCACGCCCACCTGGCGCCCCTTCCGGGTGGTGTACCAGAACTACCTGATCCGGGCGTTGCCCAGGATCGCCCGCCTCGTGTCCTCCAACCCCGACGCCTACGTCTACCTCTCGGAGTCCATCCGGGACTGGCCTGACCAGCGGGCGCTCGCGGAGCGGGTGGCGGAGGCCGGCTGGGACGACGTGGCCTGGCGCAACAGCGTCGGTGGCGCGGTGGCCCTGCACCGGGCGGTCCGCCCCTCCTGACGCCGAGGAGGCGCTCCGGCGCGCCTGGGTGGGCACCGGTCGGCGCGGGCTCGGTACGTAGCCGTGCGAGGCATTGACCTAGACTCGGGTTCCAGTTAGTGAATTGATTCACAAGGAGCGAGTCGTGACCCAGCAGCCCCACAGCCGCGAGACCACCGGGCCCACAGCCGAGGCCGCAGCGGGGGCGGTCCCGCTCCGACGCCGACCGGAGGAGGACGCCGACGTCATCGTCGTCGGGGCCGGTCCGGCCGGTTCCGCCGTCGCGACCCACCTGGCCAGGGCGGGCCTCGACGTGCTGATGCTGGAGAAGAGCACCTTCCCCCGGGAGAAGGTGTGCGGCGACGGCCTGACGCCGCGCGGTGTCAAGGAGCTCATCGACCTCGGGGTGGACACCCGCGAGGAGGCTGGCTGGTTGCACAACCGGGGCCTCCGGGTCGTGGGCGGCGGCGTGCGGATGGAACTCGCCTGGCCGGAGCTGGCCAGCTACCCGCCCTACGGGGTCGTGCGCCCGAGGCAGGACTTCGACGACATGTTGGCCAGGCACGCCCAGGCGGCCGGAGCTCGGCTCAACCAGGCCACCACGGTGGTGTCGGCGATCACCGACGACCGCACCGGCCGAGTGGTCGGTGTCCGCGCCAAGGTGGGGCGGGAACGCACCGAGGTCAGCTACCGCGCACCCCTGACCATCGCCTGCGATGGCGTGTCGGCGCGGCTCGCGCTCTCGGTGGGGTTGGAGAAGCGCGACGACCGCCCGATGGGCGTCGCCGTGCGGCGCTACTACACCAGCCCCCGCACCACCGACGACTACCTGGAGTCCCACCTGGAGCTGTGGGACCGGAGCGACCCGGCGAACCCTCGGCTGCTGCCGGGCTACGGGTGGCTGTTCGGGATGGGTGACGGCACGGTCAACGCCGGCCTGGGCATCCTGTCCACGTCGAAGGCCTACGGGCGCACCGACTACCGGGCCCTGATGCGGTCCTGGCTCGACGGGACCCCGGAGGAGTGGGGATTCCGGGAGGACAACGCGGTCGGCAAGGTGGGTGGCGCCGCCCTCCCGATGGGCTTCAACCGGGTGCCCCACTACCGCGACGGCCTGCTGCTCGTCGGGGACGCCGGGGGCATGGTCAACCCGTTCAACGGTGAGGGCATCGCCTACGCGATGCAGTCCGCGAAGCTCGCCGCCGACTGCGTCGTCCACGCGCTCTCCCGCCCCACGCCGGCCTCCCGCGAGCACGCCCTCTCCCGCTACCCCGTCGCCCTGCGGCAGCAGCTGGGCGGCTACTACCGCCTCGGCAACATCTTCAGCAAGTTGATCGGCAACCCCGTGATCATGCGCACGGCCACCAAGTACGGCCTGCCGATCGAGACGCTGATGCGCCTGGTCCTCAAGCTGCTCGCCGGCCTGTACGACCCCAAGGACGGCGACGCCTTCGACCGGATGATCAGCGCGGCGGTCCGGATGAGCCCGAGCGCCTGACCGCCGGGGGAGGTCCGTGCCTCCCGCCTGCTCCGTTCGGCCCAGTGCGAACCCGAGGAGCGCGGCGTCGGCCGGGGAGTGTCGCGGAGAACACAGTCCCGGCTGCCGCCAGGGCTCCGACCTCGACCGACGCTGGTGGTGGTCACGCATCGTGCTGGCCGGAACCGGTCCGGGTCCTCCCGCCCCGTGGGTGTCGGGACGTGCTGGTCCGTCGCGCTGACGGGCCCGGACCGTCGAGGCGTTTCTCCTGATCACGGAGCTGGCAGGTCGTGGGCGCCCCGTCGGGCGCCCGCCACGTGGCGGGTGGCTCCGACGAGGCGGGCGGGCCGTTTCCGGCCCGCCCGCGCGGGGTGACCCCCGCCGGCGGGGGGAGGTACCGAACACGCTCTGTTGGTTGAAAGGGGCAGTAATTGCGTCTTTACTGCCTTCCGCGGGTGGTTACGGTCCTGGCGGAAGTCCGGCGGGCGCCGGTCTCACTCGGGAGAGTGATGCCGGGAGGGACTACTTAGGCTCGCCTAAGAAGTTTTTGTGAAATAGCCACCCTTAGGGTTCGTTCGGGCGGCGGCTCTGCCGCCGGGAGTGGCGAGGATGAAAGGACGGCGACGTGTTGGAGTCCTACCTCCCCCTCGTGTTGCTGTTCGTACTGGCAACCGGGTTCGCGGTGTTCTCGGTCTCGGTCGCGCCGCTTGTTGGTCCCCGCCGGTACAACAGGGCCAAGCTCGACGCCTACGAGTGCGGGATCGAACCCTCGCCGGTGCCGGTCGCCGGCGGCGGTCGAATTCCGGTCAAGTTCTACCTGACCGGAATGCTGTTCATCCTGTTCGACGTCGAGGTCGTCTTCATGTACCCCTACGCCGTCGCCGCCGGCGGGCTGGGGGTCTTCGGGCTGGTGGCCGTCGGGGTCTTCCTGCTCGCCGTGACCATCGCCTTCGTCTACGAATGGCGCCTCGGCGGCTTGGACTGGGACTAGGTCGGCGAGCGGGGAGGACACGCGAGAGTCATGGGACTGGAAGAGAAGCTGCCGAGCGGGGTCCTGCTGACCACCGTCGAGAAGCTGGTCAACTGGAGCCGGAAGACGTCGATGTGGCCGGCCACCTTCGGGCTGGCCTGCTGCGCCATCGAGATGATGACCTCCGGTGGGGCGCGCTACGACATCGCCAGGTTCGGGATGGAGCGGTTCAGCGCCACACCGAGGCAGGCCGACCTGATGATCGTCGCGGGGCGGGTGAGCCAGAAGATGGCGCCGGTGCTGCGCCAGATCTACGACCAGATGCCCGAGCCGCGCTGGGTGCTGGCGATGGGCGTGTGCTCCTCCTCGGGCGGCATGTTCAACAACTACGCGATCGTGCAGGGCGTCGACCACGTCGTGCCGGTGGACATGTACCTGCCTGGCTGTCCGCCCCGGCCCGAGGCGCTGCTCGACGCCATCCTGAAGCTGCACGCCAAGGTCATGGACGAGCCGCTCGGTCCGAAGCGCGCCGCCGCGCTCGCCGAGAGCGGGCACCGCACCGAGCTGATCCCGTCGTCCGTCCGCTACGCGAAGAAGAAGTGAGCGGTGGTTTGCCGTGAGCGATGACGAGACCGACCGCAAGATCCCGGTCAGGGGACCGCTCGCCGGGGAGTCCCCGCCGAGCGCCGCCGAACTGTCACCCCAGGAGGAGGCTGAGCACGAGGCCCGGGGTGGCGTCGTGGCCGGCAGGTCGCGGCAGGGCATGTTCGGTGTCCGGGGCTCGGGTGACACCAGCGGGTACGGCGGGCTCCGACTTCCCGCCCACGTCCCGCAGCCGGCCCAACGCCCCTACGGCGACTGGTTCGACGACTTCACCGACGACCTCCTCGCGGCGATGGAGGACAACGGGATCCCGGCGGAGGCCATCCAACAGGTCACCGTCGACCGGGGTGAGATCACCTACTACGTCCGGCGCGAGGACCTGCTCCCGCTGTGCCGGGTGCTGCGCGACGACGCCTCGCTCCGGTTCGAACTGTGCAGCTCGGTGTCCGGAGTGGACTACGGGCCCGAGGTCCCGCAGCGGCTGCACTCCGTCTACCACCTGACCTCGATGACCTTCCGGCGCCGCATCCGGCTGGAGGTCACGCTCGAGGTCGACGACCCGCACGTGCCGAGCGTGGTGGAGGTGTACCCCACCGCCGACTGGCAGGAGCGCGAGACCTGGGACATGTTCGGCATCGTCTACGACGGACACCCGGCGCTGACGCGGATCCTGATGCCCGACGACTGGGACGGTCACCCGCAGCGCAAGGACTACCCGCTCGGCGGGATTCCGGTGGAGTACAAGGGCGCCGAGATACCGCCGCCTGATCAGCGGAGGGCGTACTCATGAGTCACGAACGGCTTGCCGACGTCACGACCGGCACCGACACCGCCGTGGGCGAGGGGCGGGACCCCTACGCCGCCGAGCGACGCACCACCGAGGGACCGGTCTACACGGTCACGGGCGGCGACTGGGACGAGCTGCCCAGCGCCCCGGGGCACGACGAGCGCATCGTCATCAACATGGGCCCGCAGCACCCCTCGACCCACGGTGTCCTGCGGCTCGTCCTCGAACTGGAGGGCGAGACCGTCACCCAGTCCCGGTTGGTGATCGGGTACCTGCACACCGGGATCGAGAAGAACACCGAGTACCGGACCTGGACCCAGGCCGTCACGTTCATCACGCGGATGGACTACCTGGCGCCGCTGCACAACGAGACCGCCTACTGCATGGCGGTCGAGAAGCTGCTGGGCACCGAGGCACCGCGCCGGGCGCAGATCATCAGGGTGCTGCTCATGGAGCTGAACCGCATCAGCTCCCACCTGGTCTTCCTCGCGACCGGCGGCATGGAGCTCGGCTCCACGACCGGCATGGTCTTCGGGTTCCGGGAGCGTGAGGAGGTCCTGCACCTGCTCGAGTTCCTGACCGGGCTGCGGATGAACCACGCCTTCGTCCGGCCCGGTGGCGTCGCGCAGGACCTGCCCATCGGCTACGGCGAGAAGATCCGCGACTTCCTCAAGGTCATGCGCGGGCGTGTCCCGGACTACCACCGCATGTTCACCGGCCAGCCCATCTGGCAGCGCCGCCTCAAGGGGGTCGGCCACCTGCCGCTGGACGGCGCGATCGCGCTCGGTGCGACCGGCCCGATCCTGCGGTCCGCCGGACTGGCCTGGGACCTGCGGAAGATCCAGCCGTACTGCGGCTACGAGGAGTACGACTTCGAGGTCCCCACCTCCTACGACGCCGACTGCTTCGCCCGCTACCTGCTGCGGGTCGAGGAGATCGACCAGTCGTTGGGGATCGTCGAGCAGACCCTGGCCAAGCTCGCCGAGACCGAGGGTGACCCGGTCATGGTCGAGGACGGCAAGATCGCCTGGCCGGCCAAGCTCAGCATCGGCCCCGACGGGCTCGGGAACTCCCTCGAACACGTGCGCAAGATCATGGGCCAGTCGATGGAGTCCCTCATCCACCACTTCAAACTGGTCACCGAGGGCTTCGACGTGCCTCCCGGCCAGGTCTACGTCCCCGTCGAATCGCCTCGTGGCGAACTCGGCTACCACGTCGTGTCCGACGGCGGTACCCGACCGCTGCGGGTGCACGTGCGCGAACCCAGCTTCGTGAACCTCCAGTCAATGCCAGCGATGACCGAGGGCGGCCTGGTGGCCGACGTGATCGCCTCGGTCGCCTCCATCGACCCGGTCATGGGTGGTGTGGACCGATGACGATCCAGCACGACAAGCCCGGAACGCCCCAGGGCCCGTCCGGACCCGAGCCGACGGGCTCCCCGTTCGACGAGCTGACCGACGAGCGGGCCCGCCAGCTCGTCGCCCGGTACCCGGTCGCCCGGTCCGCCCTGCTCCCGCTGCTGCACCTGGTGCAGTCGGTGGAAGGGCACGTCAGCCAGGCGGGCATCGAGTTCTGCGCCCGCCACCTCGACCTCAGCGCGGCCGAGGTGAGCGCCGTCGCCACCTTCTACACGATGTACAAGCGGAAGCCGTGCGGCGAGCACCTCGTCAGCGTCTGCACCAACACGCTGTGCGCGGCCCTTGGCGGCGACGACATCTACGCCCGCCTGCGCGGCGAACTGGGCGTCGGCCACGAGGAGACAGCCGGGGAACCCGGCACCCCGGGTTCGGTGACCCTCGAACACGCGGAGTGCCTCGCGGCCTGCGACCTCGGCCCGGTCCTCCAGGTCAACTACGAGTACTTCGACAACCAGACGCCCGACTCGGCCAGCGAGCTGGTGTCCAGGCTCCGCGCCGGGGAGCGACCGGAGCCGACCCGGGGAGCGCCCCTCACGGACTTCCGCCAGGCGGAGCTCCAACTGGCCGGCTTCTTCGAGGGCCGGGACAGCGACGTGGAGGCACCGTCCACCGCCCCCGAGACGGTGCGCGGCGCCCGGATCGCGGCCGAGAAGGGCTGGACCGCCCCGGCGATGCCGGACGAGGCGGAGCTGCCCCCGGTTCCGGAGAAGAAGTAGGGGAGTGGACGGACGATGAGCGAACCGACACCGGGCACGGGCGTGGCACCACTGACCCCGGTCCTGACGCGGCGCTGGCTCTCCCCCAGGTCCTGGAGCCTGCGCACCTACGAGCAGCTGGAGGGGTACTCGGCGCTGCGCCGCGCGCTCGGCGCGCACCCCGACCAGCTCATCCAGCTGATCAAGGACTCCGGCCTGCGGGGTCGGGGTGGTGCCGGCTTCCCGACCGGGATGAAGTGGGGCTTCATCCCCCAGGGGGACGGCAAGCCCCACTACCTGGTGATCAACGCGGACGAGGGCGAGCCGGGGACCTGCAAGGACATCCCCCTGATGATGGCCGACCCGCACTCGCTCATCGAGGGCGTCATCATCACCGCCTACGCCATCAGGGCCAACTTCGCGGCGATCTACGTACGCGGTGAGGTGCTGCACTGCATCCGGCGGCTGAACGCCGCCGTGCGCGACGCACGCGAGGCGGGCTACCTCGGCAAGGACATCCTGGGCAGCGGATTCGACCTCGACGTCGTCGTGCACGCCGGCGCCGGCGCCTACATCTGCGGCGAGGAGACCGCCCTGCTGGACTCCCTGGAGGGGCGACGCGGGCAGCCCAGGCTCAAGCCGCCGTTCCCGGCGACCGCCGGCCTGTACGCCTCGCCCACCGTGGTGAACAACGTCGAGACCATCGCCAGCGTTCCCTACATCGTCAACGGCGGTTCGGACTGGTTCCGGACGATGGGACGTGACCGCTCACCGGGTCCGAAGATCTACTCCATCTCCGGCCACGTCGAGCGCCCCGGCCAGTACGAGGCCCCGATGGGCACCACGCTGCGCCAGCTGCTGGAGCTCGCCGGTGGCATGAAGGACGGGGTACCGCTCAAGTTCTGGACTCCGGGCGGCTCCTCCACCCCGCTGTTCACCAGCGAGCACCTCGACGTCCCGCTCGACTTCGAGGGCGCGTCCGAGGCGGGTTCCATGCTGGGCACCACGGCGGTGCAGGTCTTCAACGAGACCGTCTCCGTGCCCTGGGCCGTGATGAAGTGGACCGAGTTCTACAAGCACGAGTCCTGCGGCAAGTGCACCCCGTGCCGGGAGGGCACCTACTGGCTGGCCCAGACGCTGCAACGGATGGTGCGCGGCGAGGGGACCGAGTCCGACATCGACACGCTGCTCGACGTCTGCGACAACATCCTCGGCCGGTCGTTCTGCGCGCTCGGTGACGGTGCGGTCAGCCCGATCACGAGCGGCATCAAGTACTTCAAGCACGAGTTCCTCGAGCTGTGCGAGAAGAACAGGACAGGCAAGGCGGACCGCTCCGCCGACGCCGCGTTGGCAGGAGCGCACTGATGACGGTTGCCCCTGAGAAGAAGCCCAGCTCGGAGAACCCGGTGCCCGAGGGCCACGTCCGGCTGACGATCGACGACATCGAGGTCGACGCCCCCAAGGGTGAACTGCTGATCCGCACGGCGGAGCGGCTGGGCATCGTGGTGCCCCGGTTCTGCGACCACCCGCTCCTCGAACCGGCTGGCGCCTGCCGCCAGTGCCTGGTCGACGTGGAGATGGGTGGGCGGAAGATGCCCAAACCCCAGGCCTCCTGCACCATGACGGTGGCCGACGGGATGGTCGTCAACACCCAGCGGACCTCGCCCGTGGCCGACAAGGCGCAGCAGGGTGTGATGGAGCTCCTGCTCATCAACCACCCGCTGGACTGCCCGATCTGCGACAAGGGCGGGGAGTGCCCCCTTCAGAACCAGGCGCTCAAGCACGGTCGCACCGACTCCCGGTTCGAGGAGCGCAAGCGGACGTTCCCCAAGCCGATCAAGGTCACCGAACAGGTCCTGCTGGACCGGGAGCGCTGCGTGCTGTGCCAGCGCTGCACCCGGTTCTCCAAGGAGATCGCCGGCGACCGCTTCCTCGACCTGCTGGAACGGGGTGCCGAGCAGCAGGTCGGGACGGCCGTGACGGCCGACATCGACGGGACCGCGCCGAGGGAGCAGAGCTACTTCTCCGGCAACACCATCCAGATCTGCCCGGTCGGCGCGCTCACCAGCGCCGCCTACCGGTTCCGCGCCCGGCCGTTCGACCTGGTCTCCACCCCGGGTGTCTGCGAGCACTGCTCCTCCGGCTGCGCCGAGCGCACCGACTGGCGCCGGGGCAAGGTCACCAGGAAGCTCGCCGGCGACGACCCCGAGGTCAACGAGGAGTGGCTCTGCGACAAGGGCCGCTTCGCCTTCCGTTACACCACCGCCGCCGACCGGATCCAGCGGCCGATGGTGCGGGACGCCGAGACCGGTGAGCTCCGCGCCACCTCCTGGACCGAGGCGCTGCGGGTCGCGGCGGACGGTCTGCTCCGAGCCAGGGAACGCGGGGTGGGCGTGCTCACCGGCGGCCGGCTCACCGTGGAGGACGCCTACGCCTACTCGAAGTTCGCCAGGGTGGCGCTGGGGACCAACGACATCGACTTCCGGGCCAGGGCCCACTCCGCCGAGGAACTCGACTTCCTCGCCTCCTCCGTGGTCGGTACCTCCCCGGAGACCGGCGGGGTGACCTTCGCCGGCATCGAGAAGGCACCGACCGTGCTGTGCGTCGCCTTCGAACCGGAGGAGGAGGCGCCCATCGTCTTCCTGCGGTTGCGGAAGGCGGCGAGGCGCGGTGGGACGAAGGTCTTCCACCTGGGGCAGTGGACCTCCCCGGCGGTGACCAAGACCACCACCCAGCTCGCCACCTCGCGGGCGCTGCCGGGCGGCGGCCTGCTGGCCTGCGCCCCCGGCGGGGAGGCCGCGTCCCTGGAGGCGCTGCCCCGCCACGCGGCCGACGTCGAGGAGGCCCTGAGCGCTCCGGGTGCCGTGATCCTGGTCGGGGAACGCGCCGCCGAGGTGCCGGGCCTGCCCTCCGCGGTGCTGCGTGCCGCGCAACGCACCGGAGCGCGGGTCGCCTGGGTTCCCCGCCGAGCCGGGGAGCGCGGCGCACTCGCCGCCGGTGCCGTCCCCACGCTGCTCCCAGGCGGCCGCCCGGTGACCGACGCCGAGGCCAGGGCCGAGGTCGAGCAGGCCTGGGGCCTGGACGCCGGCACCCTCCCCTCGACCCCGGGCCGCGACACCGACGGGATCCTGCGGGCGGCGGCGGCCGGGGAGCTCGACGCCCTGGTCGTCGGCGGTGTCGATCCCCACGACCTGCCCGATCCCGCCCTCGCCGAACGGGCGCTGGCCGAGGTGGGCTTCGTCGTCAGCCTCGAACTGCGCGAGAGCGCGGTGACCAGGGTCGCGGACGTGGTCCTCCCGGTGGCGCCCACCGTGGAGAAGGCGGGGACCTTCCTGAACTGGGAGGGACGCCGACGCACCTTCGGGACCACCATCGACGGCACCGGAGCCCTGCCCGACTGCCGGGTCCTGGACACCTTGGCGGTCGAGATGGACGCCGACCTGTTCACCCAGACCCCGAGCGCCGCGGCCGGTGACCTGGATCGCCTTGGCACCCACACGGGTAGCTCGCTCCCGGCGCCGACCGTGACCGCCGGCGCTCCGCCGGCCCCCGGCCCGAGGGGCCGGGGCGGCGGCAGGCGGTCCTGGCCACCTGGCGGCAGCTGCTGGACCGCGGTTCGCTCCAGGAGGGCGAGCCGCAGCTGGCGGACACCGCCCGTCCCACCGTCGCCCGGCTCTCGCCCGCCACCGGTGAGCGACTCGGCCTGGCGGTCGGGGATCCGGTCACGGTCAGCACGGACCGGGGCTCGGTCACCCTGCCCGCCGAGCTCGCGGACCTCCCCGACGACGTGGTGTGGCTGCCGGCGAACTCCGGTCCGTCCAGGGTTCGAGGAACTCTCGGAGCCGGCCACGGCTCACTGGTCACCGTCAGCGGCGCCGAGAACCGCACCGCGGGCGTCGAGAACGGAGGAGGCCGATGAGCCCCACGGCCGAGCTCATCGCGAACGACCCGATCTGGCTGACCATCGTGAAGATGGTCGCGATCTTCGCCATGCTGATGGTCATCACCATCCTCATGATCTGGGCGGAACGCCGGATCATCGGGCGGATGCAGAACAGGCCGGGCCCCAACCGGGCCGGCCCGTTCGGCATCCTCCAGTCGGTCGGTGACGCGCTGAAGCTGGCGTTCAAGGAGGACATCCGGCCCGCCCTGGCGGACAAGTGGGTGTACTTCCTCGCCCCGATCGTCGCCGCGATCCCCGCCTTCCTCGCCTTCGCCGTGATCCCGATCGGCGGCGAGGTCTCCATCTTCGGCCACACCACGGCCCTCCAACTGGCCGACGTGCCAGCCGGGGTCCTGGTGGTCCTGGCCTGCGCCTCCGTCGGCGTCTACGGCATCCTGCTCGGCGGCTGGGCCTCGGGCTCGCCGTACCCGCTGCTCGGCGCGCTGCGGTCCGCGGCCCAGGTGATCTCCTACGAGATCGCGATGGGACTGGCGATCGTGACGGTGGTCCTCTACTCGGGCTCGCTGTACACCTCGCAGATCGTCGCGGCCCAGGCGGAGCAGGGGTGGTTCGTCTTCCTGCTGCCGGTGCCGTTCCTCATCTACGTCATCTCGATGGTCGGTGAGACGAACCGGGCGCCCTTCGACCTCCCCGAGGCCGAGTCCGAGCTGGTCGGTGGCTTCCACACCGAGTACTCGTCGCTGAAGTTCGCCATGTTCTTCCTCGCCGAGTACGTGAACATGACGACGGTCTCCGCGCTCGCGACCACGATGTTCCTCGGTGGCTGGCACGCGCCCTTCGGGTTGGGGTCGGTCGCCGACGGCATGTTCAACACCGGCTGGTGGCCGTTGTTGTGGTTCCTCCTGAAGACCTTCGCCTTCCTGTTCCTGTTCATCTGGCTCCGGGCGGCGCTCCCCCGGTTCCGCTACGACCAGTTCATGCACCTGGGCTGGAAGGTCCTCGTGCCGGTCGCGTTGCTGTGGTTCGTGCTGGTCGCCGCGATCCGCGCGTTGAGCAGCGAGGGCGTCACCACCACCCAGTTCATGATCGCCTTCGCGATCACCCTGGTCGTGCTGGTCGCCGCGACCTTCCTCATCCCCGACCGGCGGGTCGAGGAGGAGACCGGGCCGAGGTTGTCCGGCGGGAACTTCCCCGTTCCGCCGCTGGACCTGGAGGTACCCGAGCGGCCGAAGCGGCGGCCGGCGGCCACCCAGACCCGTGAGCGCGCCGCGATCGGCGCGGGCACCTCAGCACTCGGGGCCGGCGCCGCGCTCGCCGACGACGAGCCCACGGGCGGCGACGACACCGAGGGCACAGCAGCCGACCGGCCCGACGCCGGTCAGTCCGGAGTTGACACGCGGGACCGTGCCAGCTCCGCGAAGGAGGACGGCAATGGGACTGTTTGACCCCCTCAAGGGTTTCGGGGTCACCTTCTCGACGATGTTCAAGAAGGTCGCCACCGAGGAGTACCCGGAGGTCCCGAAGATCCCGGCGGCCCGCTTCCACGGCAGGCACCAGCTCAACCGGCACCCGGACGGGCTGGAGAAGTGCGTGGGCTGCGAGCTGTGCGCGTGGGCCTGCCCGGCGGACGCCATCTTCGTCGAGGGCGGGGACAACACGGAGGAGGCCCGGTTCTCGCCCGGCGAGCGGTACGGAGCCGACTACCAGATCAACTACCTGCGTTGCATCGGCTGCGGCCTGTGCGTGGAGGCCTGCCCGACCCGGTCGCTGACGATGATCACCGACTTCGAGTTGGCCAACGACAACCGCCAGGACCTGATCTACACGAAGGAACAGCTCCTCGCTCCGCTGCTGCCCGGCATGGAGCAGCCGCCGCACCCGATGCGGCTCGGCGAGGACGAGCAGGACTACTACGTCCACGGCCCCGAGCTGGCCAGGCGGGCGGGTGTCCCGGAGGGAAGCACTGTGGAGACCGGCTCTGAGGAGGCCCGGCGGTGAGCCTGGCAACACTCGCGAGTCAGCTCGGCGCGGCCGCGTCCGCGTCGGGCCCGCTGCTGGCCCAGGCCGGTACGCCGGTGTCCGGACCCGAGGTCATCGGAATCGGCGAGACCATCGCGTTCTGGATCCTCGGCCCGCTGGCCCTGGCTGGCGCGCTGGGCATGGTGTTCGCGCGGAACGCGGTGCACTCCGCGCTCTGGCTGGTGCTGACCATGCTCTCGCTCGGTGTCGTGTACATGGTGCAGCAGGCCCCGTTCCTCGGGATCGTGCAGATCATCGTGTACACCGGCGCGATCATGATGCTGTTCCTGTTCGTGCTGATGCTGGTCGGCCGGGACAGCGCGGACTCCGTGGTCGAGGTGATCCGGGGCCAACGGCTGCTCGCGACGCTGTTCGGCGTGGGTTTCGCCGTGCTGGTGGTCGGAGCGGTCGCCAGGTCCCTCGGCACCGTGGAGTCGGCGGGGTTGGGCGCGGTGAACGCCGTGCAGGACGGGAACGTGACCGGGCTGGGCAACCTGCTCTTCACCGACTACGTGTTCCCCTTCGAGCTCACCGGCGCGCTGCTGGTGGTCGCGACGGTGGGCGCGCTGATGTTCGTCCTGGCCGACAAGCGGTCGGCGCCGCCGCGCAAGTCCCAGCGCGAGCAGGCCGACGAACGGTTCCGGGGTGACAAGCCCCGGGTCTCGCCACTGCCCGGGCCCGGCGTGTTCGCCACCGCCAACTCGGTCGCGGTGCCGGCGCTGCTGCCCGACGGTTCGGTCGCGCCGGAGTCGCTCTCCGAGATCATCGAGTCCACCGCGGTGCGCACGCTCGACGCGGACCGGGCGAGTGTCGCCGGCGGTGCCGGCGAACCCGGCGCCCGCGCGTTGACGACGGGCTCCCCGGAGGACGCGGACGCCGAGGACGCGGAGCCGACGGGGGCTGACGCGGCGGGGCCGGAGGCCCCGGCGGCGGAGGACACGGACCGGAAGACCGGCTCCGACACGGGGGAAGAGGAGGGTAGGGCGTGACACCGACGTACTACCTGCTGCTGTCGGCTCTGCTCTTCACCATCGGAGCCGTCGGCGTGCTGGTCCGGCGCAACGCGATCGTGGTGTTCATGTGCGTGGAGCTGATGCTCAACGCGGTCAACCTGTCGCTGGTGACCTTCGCGAGGATCAACGGGGAGCTCGACGGCCAGATCATGGCCTTCTTCGTCATGGTCGTCGCGGCTGCCGAGGTGGTGGTCGGACTGGCGATCATCATGTCGATCTTCAAGACGCGCCGGTCGGCCTCGGTCGACGACGCCAACCTGTTGAAGTACTGAGGGGTCGACGTTGGAGACGTTCCTGGCTGTCCAAGAGCCGCTCGCCGCGTCGGGCGTGGCCGAGTACGGCTGGCTGCTGATCGCGCTGCCGCTGTTCGGGGCGGCGGTGCTGCTGCTGGGTGGCAGGCGGACCAACGCCTGGGGCCACCTGCTCGGTTGCGCCACCGTCATCGCCGCCTTCGTCTACGGGCTGGCGTTGTTCCTGTCGATGACCGGCATGCCGGCCGACGAACGCGTGCGGGAACTGCACCTGTTCGACTGGATCCCGGTGAACGCGCTGAACGTCGAGTTCGGCCTGCGCATCGACCCGCTGTCCATGGTGTTCGTCCTGCTCATCACCGGTGTGGGTGCGCTCATCCACATCTACTCCGTCGGCTACATGAGCCACGACCAGGCGGGCCGGACCGGAGCGGACAACACCGAGCGCCGGCGCTTCTTCGCGTACCTGAACCTCTTCGTCGGCGCCATGCTCATCCTGGTGCTCGGCAACAGCTTCGTGACGCTGTACCTGGGCTGGGAGGGTGTCGGCCTCGCCTCCTACCTGCTGATCGCGTTCTGGCAGCACCGGCCAGCAGCGGCGACCGCCGCGAAGAAGGCCTTCCTGATGAACCGGGTCGGCGACGTCGGCCTGGCGCTGGCGATCTTCCTGATGTTCGCCGAGCTGGGGACCACCCAGTACACGGAGGTCTTCGCCAGGGCCGGCGAGATGCCGACCGGTGTCCTGCTGGCGATCGCCCTGCTGCTCCTCCTGGGTGCCTGCGGCAAGTCCGGTCAGTTCCCGCTCCAGGCGTGGCTCCCCGACGCGATGGAGGGCCCGACCCCGGTGTCGGCGCTCATCCACGCGGCGACGATGGTCACCGCCGGTGTCTACCTGATCGCCCGGTCCAACCCGATCTACAACCTCACCGAGGACGGCCGCCTGGTCGTCACCATCATCGGCGCGCTCACACTGCTGATCGGCGCGATCATCGGGTGCGCCTACGACGACATCAAGAAGGTGCTCGCCTACTCCACGGTGAGCCAGATCGGCTACATGATCCTCGCCGTCGGCCTGGGGCCGGCCGGGTACGCGCTCGGTATCTTCCACCTGCTCACCCACGGCTTCTTCAAGGCGGGGCTGTTCCTCGGGGCCGGTTCGGTCATGCACGGCATGAACGACGAGGTGAACATGCGCCGCTTCGGCGGGCTGGCGAAGCACATGCCGATCACCTTCGTCACCTTCGGGCTCGGCTACCTGGCCCTGATCGGGTTCCCGTTCCTCTCCGGCTACTTCTCCAAGGACGAGATCGTCGCGGCCGCCTTCGCCCAGGAGGGCTGGCGGGGCTGGGTCTTCGGCGGGGCCGCCGCGCTGGGCGCCGCGCTGACCGCCTTCTACATGACCCGCCTGATGCTGATGACCTTCTTCGGCGAGAAGCGCTGGAAGGGGCAGAAGTCGGCGGACGGCCGCGAGTACCACCCGCACGAGTCGCCGGCGAGCATGACCGTGCCGATGATCGTGCTGGCCTTCGGCTCGGTGTTCGGCGGGGTGCTGCTGTACTCGGGTGACCGCCTGCTCGGCTGGCTGGAACCCTCGCTCGGCGCCGTGGCCCACGCCGAGGGCGGCGCGTTGCCGCACTCGGTGATCCCGTTCCTGGTGGTCGGTCTCTCGGCCGTCGGCGTGCTGCTGGCCTGGTTGCTGGTGGGACGCCGCCCGGTTCCCGCCACCGCACCGGCCCAGGTGTCGTTCCCGGTCCGCGCGGCGCGGGCCGACCTCTACGGCAACGCGCTCAACGAGACGTTGTTCGCCCGCCCGGGCACCTGGCTCACCAGGGCGCTCGTCTACGTGGACAACAGGGGTGTCGACGGGCTGGTGAACGGGATCGCCGCCCTGCTCGGCGGCAGCTCCGGCCGGTTGCGACGCGCCCAGACCGGTTTCGTCCGGTCCTACGCGCTGAGCATCCTGGGTGGAGCGGTCCTGCTCACCGCGGCGCTGCTGATGGTGAGGTTCACGTGACCGGACAAGTCAGGAGCGTCCAGCGACGCATGCGTGGTGACAACCGGCCCGGCGCACGGGCCCACGATCGGTATCCAGTGAGGACGACGCGTCCGGTGGCCGGCTTGCCGGCCGGGACCGGCCCCGTCGGTGGGGAGGACCAGTGAGCGGTTCGGTATTGCTCCTCGCGCTACTCTTCCTGCCCCTGCTCGGCGCGCTGGTCGTGGCGTTCCTGCGCTCCGACGACCGGGTGGCCAAGGGTGTCGCGCTCGGTTTCTCGATCGCCGAGCTCGCCCTGGTCATCGCCGCCTGGGCGGCGTACGACCCGGCCGGTGACCGGATCCAGCTGAGCAGCTCGGCGGAGTGGATCCCGCAGTTCGGTGTGCACTTCGCGGTCGGGGTGGACGGCATCGCGCTCGTCATGATCGCGTTGATCGGAATCCTGGTCCCGATCGTCATCGGCGGGTCGTGGAACGACCGGCTGCCCGAGGAACGCACCGCGGCGGGTTTCTACTCGCTGATCCTGCTGATGCAGGCGCTGATGGTGGGTGTGTTCGCCGCCACGGACGTGCTGCTCTTCTACGTGCTCTTCGAAGCGGTGCTGGTGCCGATGTACTTCCTCATCGGCCGGTTCGGTGGGGCTCGGCGGCAGTACGCGGCGGTCAAGTTCTTCCTGTACTCGCTGCTCGGCGGCCTGATCATGCTGGCCTCCGTGATCGGCGTGTACGTGGTGAGCGGCAACCAGCTCGGCAGCGGCACCTTCGACTGGGAGACGCTGGTCGCCACGGTGTCCACGGCGGACACGAGCACCCAGATCTGGTTGTTCCTCGGCTTCTTCATCGCCTTCGCGATCAAGGCTCCCCTGGTGCCGTTGCACACGTGGCTGCCGGACGCCGGTGCCGAGGCGCCGATCGGCGTCGGGGTGCTGTTGGTCGGTGTGCTGGACAAGATCGGCACCTACGGTTTCCTGCGGTACTGCCTGCCGATGTTCCCCGACGCCAGTCGGGAGCTCGCACCGCTGGTGCTGGTGCTCGCGGTGGCGGGCGTCATCTACGGCGCCCTGCTCGCGGTGGGCCAGGACGACATGAAGCGGTTCGTGTCCTACACGTCGGTGGCGCACTTCGGGTTCATCGCCCTCGGTGTGTTCGCCTTCACCAGCCAGGCCCAGGCGGGCGCCGTGCTGTACATGGTCAACCACGGCATCGCCACCGGCATGCTGTTCCTGGTGGTCGGCATGGTCATCGCCAGGGGTGGCTCTCGCAACATCAGCGACTACGGCGGGTTGGCGAAGCTGACGCCGGTGCTCGCCGGCATGTTCGTCGTCGCTGGTCTCGCCTCGCTGGCCCTGCCGGGCACGAACTCCTTCGTCAGCGAGTTCCTGGTGCTCATCGGCGCGTTCCCGACGCAGCCGGTGTTCACCGTGATCGCGGCGGTCGGCATGATCCTGGCGGCGTTGTACGTGCTGTGGGTGTACCAGCGGGTCATGCAGGGACCGCTGCGCGGCAACGCGGTCCTGGGGCTGGCCGGCGGCCCGGGCGCGGCCGGGGACCCGTCCTCGGAGGGGCTGGCCGCCAGGCTCGCGAGCAAGGTTCCGGACCTGAGTCGTCGGGAGCTGGCGGTGCTGGCGCCGTTGGTGGCGCTGGTGCTGTTCCTCGGTGTGTACCCCCAGCCGGTGCTGGACGTGATCACACCTTCTGTTGACGCGACGCTGACGGAGCTCGGCGTCACGGACCCGGTGCAGGAAGGCAACTGACGTGGGGATGAGCCTGTCACCAATGTTCCAGGCCACGCTCGGCTCCCAGGATGTCGCGCAGTCGGCGGTGAACATCCCGGAGATCGACTGGCAGGCGATCTCGCCGGTCGTGGTGGTGTTCGTCGCCGCCTGCCTCAGCGTGCTGGTCGAGGCGTTCCTGCCGAGGGAGCGCCGGTGGTCGGTGCAGGTCACGCTGTCGCTGCTCACCGTCGTGGTCGCGGGTCTCGCGCTCGGCCTCTACGTGAACTCGGACGCCGTCGTCGGCACCGGGGGCATCACGGTCGCGGGGCAGGCCGTTCCGTTGTTCTCCGCCGACTACCCGGCGTTGTTCCTGTGGGGCACCCTGCTGGCGCTGTCCTTCGGGGCGCTGTTGCTGATCGCCGACCGTTCGGTGGACGGCGGGGCCTTCGCCAGCCCCGTCCCGCCGGCCCCGGGGGGTGACCCCGTCCAGTACCAGGCGCCCGGTCGGCAGACCGAGGTGTTCCCGCTCGCGCTGTTCGCGCTCGGCGGCATGATGGTCTTCCTCGCGGCGAACGACCTGCTCACCATGTTCGTCGCCCTGGAGGTGCTCAGCCTCCCGCTCTACCTGATGTGCGGTCTGGCCCGGCGCCGGCGGCTCATCTCCCAGGAGTCGGCGGTCAAGTACTTCCTGCTGGGCGCGTTCTCCTCGGCGTTCTTCCTCTACGGTCTCGCGCTGCTCTACGGCTACGCGGGTTCCGTCCGCCTGGTCGACATCGCGGCAGCCACCGCCGGCACCGACCGCCCGGAGACCCTGCTCTACGCCGGCTTCGGCCTGCTGGTGGTCGGCCTGCTCTTCAAGGCCTCCATCGGCCCGTTCCACGCCTGGACGCCGGACGTGTACCAGGGCGCGCCAACCCCGGTGACCGCCTTCATGGCCGCGTGCACGAAGGTCGCCGCCTTCGGCGCCATCCTGCGGGTGCTGACCCTGGCGTTCGAGGCGAGCAGCTGGGAGTGGCGTGGCGTGCTGTGGGCGGTGGCCATCGTCTCGATGCTCATCGGCGCGGTGCTGGGCCTCACCCAGACCGACATGAAGCGGATGATCGCCTACTCCTCGATCGCGCACGCCGGGTTCCTGCTCGTGGGAGCCATCGCGATGACCGAGGACGGCCTGTCCGGCACGATGTTCTACCTGCTGGCCTACGGCTTCACCACGCTGGCGGCGTTCGGGATCATCACGCTGGTCCGGGACGGCAACGGCGAGGCCACGCACCTGTCCCAGTGGGCCGGGCTCGCGAAGCGGTCTCCGCTGGTCGCCGTGACCTTCGCGTTCCTGCTGCTGGCCCTGGCCGGGATTCCCATGACGAGTGGCTTCATGGGCAAGCTGGCGGTCTTCTCCGCCGCGATCGCCGACGGGATGGCCCCGTTGGTGGTCGTCGCCCTGCTGGCGAGCGCCATCGCGGCCTTCTTCTACCTGCGCGTCATCGTCCTGATGTACTTCAGCGAGCCGGCCCAGGACGGTCCGACGGTCAGTGTGCCCGGTGCCTTCACCACGGCGGCCATTACCCTCGGGGTCGTGGTCACGCTCCTGCTGGGCGTGCTCCCGGCGTTCGCCCTGGACTGGGCAAGTGTGGGCGGGTTCGTGTCGTAGGCGCGCGGGCCCCTGGTGAGAAGGCGGCGTTGACGTGTCGAGTAGTGCGCGGACCGGTTCGGGCGGCGAGAGATTCTCCTCCCTGAACATCGAGGACCCAGGGCTTTCCTCGGCCCTGGGTTCCGGGCTGCGGGAAGTGGAAGCGCTCCTCCGGGAGTTGTTGCGCAGCGAGGTCGCCCTGATCTCGGAGACCTCGCACCACCTCTTCGAGGCGGGGGGCAAGCGGTTCCGGCCGCTGTTCACCCTGCTGGCGGCCCAGTTCGGTCGGGGCATCAACGAGGACGTGGTCAAGGCCGCCGCGGCCGTGGAACTCGTGCACCTCGCGAGCCTGTACCACGACGACGTGATGGACGAGGCCAGCATGCGGCGCGGGGCGCCGAGCGCCAACGCCCGCTGGGACAACTCGATCGCGATCCTCACCGGGGACTTCCTGTTCGCCAGGGCCTCCTACCTGGTCGCCGACCTCGGGGTCGAGGCGGCGAGGATCATCGCCTCGACTTTCGGGGAGCTGGTCACCGGGCAGATGCGGGAGAGCACGGGGCCCGCCGCCGGGGCGGACCGGGTCTCGCACTACCTCACGGTCATCGCCGAGAAGACGGGGTCGCTGATCGCGACCTCGGGGCAGTACGGGGGGATGCTCTCCGGTGCCGCCGAGGCCGAGGTCCGGGCGCTGCGCCGGTTGGGCGAGCTCGTCGGCAGCATGTTCCAGATCTCCGATGACGTGATCGACATCGACTCTCCGGCGACCGAGTCGGGGAAGACGCCCGGTACGGACCTGCGGGAGGGCGTGCTCACCCTGCCGATGCTCTACGCCCTGGGCGACGAGAACGGCCAGGGTCGGTTGACGGAGCTGTTGCGGGGCCCGCTGACCGACGACCGCCAGGTGGCCGAGGCGTTGGAGCTGCTCCGCGCCTCGGACGGCCTGCGCAAGGCCCGGGAAACCCTCGCCGACTACGCGCGCCAGGCCCGTGCCCAGCTGGACACGCTGCCGAATGGGGCGGCGAACGACGCGCTGGGCGACCTCATCGACTACATGCAGGCGCGAACGACCTGACCCGGCAGGGCGGCACGTGACATGGCCGGGCCCCGGACGGCGTTGGAGCCGCCTCCTCCGTCCCCGGGGCGGGAGTTCCGGACGGGCCGTCGACGTCCCGTTCCTCGGGGCTGGCGCCCGCTGCTGGTAGTTGGTCCGGAGCCGCGCGCCGACTCGGGCCGCGCGGCCGGGTAGGGCGAGGATTCGCCGCCGGGGTAGGGACGTCCCCGCGCCGCCCGTGCGAGCGGGGACGAGCGCGCCAGGGTGGGAGCCACGCGGGGGCGTGCCCCGATCGACGTCCCTGCCGGGGCCGCCGCGGGTGCCCGCTCGGCGTTGCCCGTTGGCGGGCCGGCGTCCGCCACTCGGGAACGGCGTGCGACCTCCGGTGGTCTGGGCGGGCCGTCGACACCGCGACGTCTCCCGCGCGGTGGGACGGAGGGTCGGCTCAGCTCGATCTGGGGCGCACGCGCCCGACGCACCAGACCGGGGAGCGGCCGTCGAGCACGAGGTCCCGGGCCCTGACCACCGTTCCCAGGACGTCGTCGGCCGACGTGGTCGCCCCGCGGTGCCGGCACACCGGACGCCGCCGGGCGGGGCCCGCGAGCGACGGACCAGCGGGCATCCGCCGGCGGGTCCGAGGATTCCCCTGCAGCGCCCGGCCTCCCGACACGTCGTCGTGGCCGCCGGCTCGGATCCCCGCGCCCGTCGAGGTGACCGTTCCCACACACGGGACCGGGTCGGGAGGGTCGGGCGCAGTCCGGGGCCGACCGCTCACACCGGTGGGAGCGCAGCCGTTGCCGCCCGGTTCCTCCTCCTGGTCCGACGCGAGGACAGCAGGCTGTCCACCGTGAACACCAGGAGCGCCAGCCACACGATGCCGAAGCCCGACCAGCGCGCCGCGGACATCGGTTCGCCGTCGACGACGAGACCGTAGACGAGCATCAGGGTCGGCGCCAGGTACTGGAGCATCCCCAGCAGGGTGAGCGGGATGCGGCGGGCCGCCCCGTTGAACAGCAACAGCGGCACGGCGGTGGCCGGGCCCGCGAGCACCAGCAGCAGGGCGTGGCCCACCCCCTCGCCGACGAACGTCGCCACGCCGGCGAGTTGGGCCCACACCAGGAATCCGAGCGCCAGCGGCGCCATCAGCGCGCTCTCCGTCATCACGCTCGTCGCGGCCCCGAGCGTGACGGTCTTCTTCAGCAGCCCGTAGAGGCCGAAGGTGATCGCCAGGCTGACGGCCAGCACCGGGGGCTGGCCGTAGTCGACGGTCAGCACGAGGACCGCGCAGAACCCGATGGCCAACGCCACCCACTGGCCGGGCCGCAGGCGTTCCCGGAGCACGGCCATCCCCAACAGCACGCTCACCAACGGGTTGATGAAGTAGCCGAGGGAGACGTCGACCGTCTGCCCGGACTGGACACCGATGACGTACAGCCCCCAGTTCACGGTGATGAGGGCGCTCGCTCCCAGGACCATCGCCCACTGTCGCGGGGGGAGCGTCCGCAGCGGCCGCCACCACCCGAAGACGAGGCCGGCCCCGCCGAGCATCACGAAGGTCCACAGGAGGCGGTGGGCGAGCACCTCGAGGGAGCCCGCGGCGGCGAGGAGTGCCCAGAAGGCGGGGAGGACCCCCCAGACCAGGTATGCGGCGACCCCGAAGAGCGTGCCGCTGCGGACCGTTCCGTCGCCACCGCCGCGACCGCCGCTGTCCTCGGCCCGCGTTCCACCCTCCACGATGCTCGCTGACACCGCGCCAACATACGCCTGGAGGAAGGGGCAGCGCTCGTTCCGGTGGGAGACACGACGACGTGAGTGCGCCTGAGGTGGAGTTTCCGGTGAATTGCCTACTCACTGGTGCACAACTCACACCTTCGAGTGAGATCAACTGCGCGTTGGGTAGCGTATGCGGGGCCTTGCGGGTTCGGGTCCCGCCAACGTGGCCGTCGCTGTCCGACCGCCGGGTGTCCGGTTCGAGGGGCCGTCGGACGCGCGGAGCCGCCGTCGACGTGGGCCGAACACGTGGAGCCGTGTTGGCGCGGTGCGGTGCCGGCGCGGTTGGGGGCGCCAGCGTTGCCGTGCGCTAGGAGGAACTTCCTGTGACGTCGATTTTCGGGCAGGTCTGGCTGTGGAGCCTGCTCGCCTTCCTGCTGGGAGCACTGGCCACCTGGCTGTTGCTCGTGCGTCCCGTGCAGCGGAGGCTCAACCGGATCACGAGCGGCGGGGGCGCCACCGAGGACGGGCAGTCCTCGGCCGACCCACCGTCGGAGGTGGAGATCAGCTCGGACGACGTCTTCGCGGGACTGCGGGAGGGTCCGTCCCAGGCGGCGTCGCCGGACGAACCGTTCGAGGACCCCTGGGAGAACGAACGTCAGCCCGCACCCGCCGGTGACGCGGCGGACCAGCGGTCCCCGGGTTCGGGGACCCTGGTGTCCCCACCCGTGTCGACCGAGCCGGAGCCCCCGGCCTCCGGTGCGGGTCCCACCGAGCGCGGGGCGGACGAGGGAGCGTCGGCGTGGTCCCCCGCCTCGGCGCGAGGTGGGTCCCCGCCCGCCGCCGCCGCCGAGCAGACCGCCGTCATCCCGCCCGTTC
This sequence comes from Actinoalloteichus caeruleus DSM 43889, assembly GCF_000429185.2. Lineage (GTDB taxonomy): Bacteria > Actinomycetota > Actinomycetes > Mycobacteriales > Pseudonocardiaceae > Actinoalloteichus_B > Actinoalloteichus_B caeruleus. The sequence goes on from NZ_AUBJ02000001.1 coordinate 4,564,153, forward strand.
CCGCCGACGACCGCCCCGTGGGCGCTCCGGAGCGGACCGGTCGTGCCGCCCAGGACGACGCCGAGCGGACCGGCAAGTTCCTCCCCGTCACCGGAGGAGGGGACCGACCGGTCGAGGCGAGCGGGCGCACCGGTCGGCTGGACGCTCGACCCCGCCCGACCCGCAGGGGCCCGGTGGACGATCCCGCGGACATCGAACTGTCGGACCCGACCCCCGGGGGCGCGGCGGAACCGGGGTTCCCGACGACGGAGCCGGCCCCGGCTCCGGGAGGCGGTTCGGCCGCCACGGCTCCGGCCGACGGGGATGACCTGGACGCCGCCTGGCCCGCGCACGACTACGAGCCGACCGGTACTCCGGACCGACCGGCGGTCGACCCCGCCGAGGGGCGCACCGACTTCTTCCGCCGACCTGACTTCTCCGAGGACGGCACGGGGGGTCGGAAGCCGGCGGCGGCGGTCAGCCAGAACGACGAGGTCGAGGAGATGGCCTGGCCGGCCGAGGACGACGACGCGCCCGCCTTCCCGGAGGAGGAGACGCCGGAGCCGGCAGCCGGGGCGGTGCCGCCGGCCCCCGCGCCGAGCCAGCCCACCGACGGCGACCAGGGCGAGACCAGCGTCATCCCGGCGATCCGGCAGGACGTCGCACCCGACACACCACGACGGAACCCGACGTCGCGCGAGGAGCGCGGCGGGAGCACGCCCAAGCCACCCCGCCCGGCGACCACCGGGCCGAACCGAACGGACGACGTGGAAACCCAGCACAGCACCGCGCCCGCAGCCGACCCGGCCCCGAGGGAGGCGACGCGCGACGGGGAACGGGCGCGCAGTCTCTTCGAGCCGGTGCTCGACCCTGAGGAGTTCGCCGACTCGGGGCTGCCCCGCCGCGCCGGCGACGGCAACCCCAACCCCTCGGCCGGTGGCGACTTCATCTGGTTCGACGAGAAGAACCAGGCCTGAGGCCTGGTGGGAGCCAGCGGCTCGGCGGGGCCGGGTACCGACCACCGAGCCGGGCTCCCCGCCGCCCGCGACGCCCAACGGGAGGCGGCTCGACCTGCCCCCGGGCGGCCGACCCCGCACCGGGAGGAACGGGCGCGCCGGCACCCGACGTCCCCGGGCCGCGGTCTCTCCGGCACCCGGCCGGGTGGTTCAGCCGAGCACCTGCCAGGTGTCGTTCCCACGCAGCAGCGCGGCCAGGTCGCCCGGCTTCGACTCCTGGGCCAGCCGCACCTGCTCCCTGGCCAGGTCGTCGTAGGTCGGACGGCTCACGGACCGGAAGATCCCGGTCGGGGTGTGCTCCAGGTCCTGCCCGCCGAGCCGGGACAACGCGAACGCGTAACCCGGGTCGGTGCGGCTGGCGTCGTGCACGACCACGGCGTCCTCACCCACCTCGGAGACCTTGCGGACGCGCAGTTCGAAGCCGTCCTGGACGACACCGAACTCGCCATCCGGCCCGAACCGGATCGGCTCGCCGTCCCGCAGCGGGACGATGCGCCGCTCCCGCTCACCCGGATCCTTGAGCACGTCGAACGCGCCATCGTTGAAGATCGGGCAGTTCTGGTAGATCTCGACGAGGGCGCTGCCCCGGTGCTCCGCCGCCGCCCGCAGGACCTCGGTCAGTTGCTTGCGGTCGGAGTCCATCGCCCGGGCGACGAAGGTCGCCTCCGCGCCCAACGCCAACGAGACCGGGTTGAACGGGTGGTCCAGCGAGCCGGCCGGGGTGGACTTGGTGACCTTCCCCTGCTCCGAGGTCGGCGAGTACTGGCCCTTGGTGAGCCCGTAGATCCTGTTGTTGAACAACAGGATCTTCAGGTTGACGTTCCGGCGGAGCGTGTGGATCAGGTGGTTCCCGCCGATCGACAGCGCGTCACCGTCACCGGTGACCACCCACACCGACAGGTCGGGACGCGAGGTGGCCAACCCGGTGGCGATCGCGGGGGCGCGGCCGTGGATCGAGTGCACCCCGTAGGTGTTCAGGTAGTACGGGAAGCGGGAGGAGCAGCCGATGCCGGAGACGAAGACGGTGTTCTCCCGCTTCAGCCGCAGCTCGGGCAGGAAGGACCGCACCGCGGCGAGCACGGCGTAGTCCCCGCAACCCGGGCACCAGCGGACCTCCTGGTCCGAGGTGTAGCTCTTCGCGGTCTGCTTCTCGTCCGTGGTGGGGACTCCGGCGGTGCCACCGATCGAGGGCAGGCCGAGATCAACCGTGGTCACGCGTCCTCCTGACGTGATCCTGCGCGCCCGGTCCGGTGGACCGGGCGGCCCGAGGCGGGCTGGTCCGGTGTGTGGTGCGGTGCGCGGGACCCGTTCACGCGTGGGCCCCCTGGAGCACCTGGTCGAAGACCAACTGGAGCTCCTCGGCCTTGAACGGGAGACCCGCCACCTTGGTGTGGCTGACCACGTCGACGAGGTACCTGGCGCGCAGCAACGTCGCCAGCTGCCCGAGGTTCATCTCCGGCACGATCACCCGCCGGTAGCGCCCCAGCACGTCACCGAGGTTGGATGGCATCGGGTTGAGGTGGCGCAGGTGCGCCTGCGCGATCGGGGTCCCCGTCGCCCGGACCCGCCGACAGGCCGCTCCGATGGGCCCGTAGGTGGAGCCCCAGCCCAGGACCAGCACGTCAGCCACCCCGGAGGGGTCGTCGACCTCGATGTCCGGCACGGTGATGCCGTCGATCTTGGCCTGGCGGAGGCGCACCATCCGGTCGTGGTTGTCGGGGTCGTAGGAGATGTCCCCGCGCCCGTCGGACTTCTCCAGACCGCCGATGCGGTGTTCGAGGCCCGGCGTCCCCGGAACGGCCCACGGTCGCGCCAGCGTCTCCGGGTCCCGCAGGTAGGGCCAGAACTCGCCGGACCCGTCCGGGGCGTTGGGTTCGCTCGCGAACGGCACGCGGAGGTCGGGGAGCGCCGTGAGGTCCGGCAGCAACCACGGCTCGGAGCCGTTGGCGATGTACCCGTCGGAGAGCAGCAGCACCGGCGTGCGGTAGGTGAGCGCGATCCGGGTGGCCTCCAGCGCGACGTCGAAGCAGTCGGCGGGCGAGGACGGGGCCAGCACCGGCACGGGAGCCTCGCCGTTGCGCCCGTACATCGCCTGGAGCAGGTCGGCCTGCTCGGTCTTGGTCGGCAGTCCCGTGGACGGGCCGCCACGCTGGATGTCGCAGATCAGCAGCGGGAGCTCCGTCATCACGGCCAGCCCGATCGTCTCGGACTTGAGGGCGATGCCGGGCCCGGAGGTCGTGGTCACACCGAGGGCACCCCCGTAGGAGGCCCCCAACGCCGCCCCGATCCCGGCGATCTCGTCCTCGGCCTGGAACGTCGTCACCCCGAAGTTCTTGTGCTTGCTCAGCTCGTGCAGCACGTCGGAGGCGGGGGTGATCGGGTAGGTGCCGAGGAAGACGTCCAGCCCGGACCGTTGGCCGGCGGCCACGATCCCGTAGGCCAACGCCAGGTTCCCCGTGATCTGGCGGTAGGTGCCGGGCGGTAGCTTCGCCGGCGCGACCTCGTAGGTCACCCCGAAGGCCTCGGTGGTCTCGCCGTAGTTCCAGCCGGTGCGGAACGCGAGGATGTTGGCTTCGGCGATCTCGGGGCGCCGCCGGAACTTCTCCCGGAGGAACCGTTCGGTGCCCTCCGTGGGGCGGTTGTACATCCAGGACAACAGGCCGAGCGCGAACATGTTCTTCGCCCGCTCGGCATCCTTCTTCGACAGCCCAGTCTCCTCCAGGGCGCCCCTGGTCAGGGACGCCATGGCGACCTCGTGCACCTGGAACCCGCCGAGCGAGCCGTCCTCCAACGGGTTCGACGAGTAACCGACCTTGGTCAGGTTCCGCTTGGTGAACTCGTCGGTGTTGAGGATCAGGATGCCGCCCTGCGGCAGGTCCCGGATGTTGGCCTTCAACGCGGCCGGGTTCATCGCGACCAGGACGTCGGGGCGGTCTCCCGGGGTGAGGATGTCGTAGTCCGCGAAGTGCAGCTGGAAGCTGGACACCCCCGGGAGCGTGCCGGCGGGGGCGCGGATCTCGGCGGGGAAGTTGGGCAGGGTGGCGAGGTCGTTGCCGAAGGCGGCGGCCTCGGAGGTGAAACGGTCGCCGGTGAGCTGCATCCCGTCGCCGGAGTCACCAGCGAACCGGATCACCACCCGGTCGAGTTTGTGAGCCTCTTTCGAGCGGGCCGGTAGGCCCTGGACGCCGTCCGGGAGCGCGGCTGCGCCGTTCCCGGCGGGACCGTCGCCGCCGTGGCCGGTCACGGTCATGTCTTCGCAGTCCTTAGCGTTGTTGGGGTGGCGGCCGTCGCCGCTCTCGACGCGTTTCCTCCAGTCGAGAGTAGCCGCTGATCGGTTGGCCACCGGAGGCCGAGCAACGGTTCGTTCACCATCCGGACACCGGTGTCCGGAACGCCACGGCCCGCCGCCGTGGCCAGCCGGACCCCCGGCTTCGTCCATTGGCACGATAAGGACAACCTTACTAGCCAGCCGGGTTAGTGAATCCGGTCACTTGCTCGACTGACGTCGTGACCCTCGGCGTTCACCGGACCCCGGGGAGTGGTCGTGCGGTCGTCGCGTCGTGGAGGGGGCCGGCGGGCACGCCGGCGCCCCCTCAGGAGGACGGTGCGGTTCGCCCGTCTGGTTGCGGGGGGCGCTCCAGGAGGGTCGACAGCACCACGGTCGAGACGGTGCGGTCGACGATGTCCACCGCCCGCAGGCGTTCCAGTGCCGTCTCGAGGTGGTGGATGCTCGCGGCCCGCAGGTGCACGATGGCGTCGGCCGCTCCCGACACGGTGTAGGCGGCCACGATCTCCGGGAGCGGTTCGAGGCTGCTCCTGATCCGTCCCGGCGTCACGTTGCCGTTGCAGTGCACCTCGACGAAGGCCTCCGTGCCCCAGCCGAGGGCCTCCGGGTCGACCACGGCGGTGAAGCCCCGCAGGATGCCCAGGTCGAGCAGTTTGTCCACCCGCCGCTTCACCGCGGGCGCCGAGAGCCCCACCACCGCGCCGATGTCCGCGTAACTCGATCGGGCATCGGCGACCATGCGTGAAACGATTCGTTGGTCAATCTCATCCATGCGAAACATTCTGCCGGTAAAAACGCAACGCAGCGGCGTTGTTCGTAGTATCTGGCGGGATTTACATTTCGTTCATGTCGTCCATCACCTCGGGTGCTCCCGTTTCCGCCGCCGCTCCGGTCGCCAGTGGCGCCACGCCCAGCCAGGTGCTGCCCCAACCGGCCGAACGGCGGAGCACGACGACCGATCGCCAGGAGACCCCCCGCCGGTACCTGATGTGCCCTCCCGCGCATTTCGAGGTGAGCTACGCCATCAACCCGTGGATGGACCCCGCCGCCCCGGTCAGCCGGGAGCGGGCCCTCGACCAGTGGCACGCGCTGCGCCGCGTCTACGAGGGACTCGGGCACCGGGTCGAGGTGATCGACCCCGTCGAGGGGCTGCCGGACATGGTGTTCGCCGCGAACTCCGGGACGGTGGTCGGCGGCCGGGTGCTGGGCGCGCGGTTCCGGTCGGCCGAGCGGGCCGACGAGGCGGCGCACTACCGGCGCTGGTTCGAGGCCAACGGCTACGCCGACGTGACGATGCCGGTGCACGTCAACGAGGCGGAAGGGGACCTCACCTGGACCGGACGCCTGCTGCTGGCCGGAACGGGATTCCGCACCGAACTCGCCGCGCACGCGGAGGCACAGGAGGCCCTGGGCGTCCCGGTGGTGTCCCTGCGCCTGGTCGACCCCCGGCTGTACCACCTGGACACCGCGCTCTTCGTGCTCGACGACCAGGGGCCCGACCCCCTGATCGCCTACTACCCGCCGGCCTTCTCCCCCGGATCACGCCAGGTCCTCGAACGCCTCTTCCCGGACGCGGTGATCGCGGACGACACCGACGCCCGGTGCCTCGGGCTCAACGGGGTGTCCGACGGCCGCCACGTCGTGCTGCCCCTCGAGGCCACCAACCTGGCCGCACGGGTCGCGCTGCGCGGGTTCGACCCCGTCCTCGTCGACGTCAGCGAACTCCGCAAGGCTGGCGGGGGGCCCAAGTGCTGCACGATGGAGCTGCGGGACTGAGGCGGACCGGCGTCGGACCGGAGTCGACGTCGCGCCCCGGGAGGCGCGCCTGGCCGACACGGGCCGGCCGGCCCGCGCGCCGGCCGGCCCCACCCGTCAGAGCATGCCCGCCTCGGCCAGCTTGTCGGCCAGGCAGGTGTCGTACACGGGGTCGTACAGCTTGCCGCCGGTGACCGCGCCGACCACGACGGTGGTCGCGCAGACGTGGTTCTCCACCTCGGTCCCCAGCCGGTCGAGCGCCGGGTCCAGCCGGTTCCCCGCCTCGGCGGCGAAGGCGGCCGGGGCGCCGGCGGCGAGCAGACCGGCAACTGCGGCGGAGACCGTTCCAAACTGCTTCAACACTGTGATGACCTCTTCGTCCGGGACATGGCCACGCCGCCATCCGGCGGGAAGCCCTGGATGATCAAGAGGTCAAACGTAGTGGCGGCCGCTCGCCCCTCGGCCTGTCCTGACCGCATCGAGTGGATCTCTTCGCCCGTCCAGGTGAGGGGCGGGCAGCGAGTTCCCTCGGCTCGCCGAACCCCGGACTTCGTGCTCCGCTCCCCGGCGGCCGGCCGTGAGAGGCTGACCGTCATGGTCACCGCCCGCCGCATCGCCCCGATCCTCCCCGTCCGCGACCTGCTCGCCGCGATGGAGCACTACCGGACGCTCGGCTTCGAGGTGGCGGCCCACGACGACGCCAGCTACGCCTTCGCCCAGCGGGACGAGGTCGAGATCCACCTCACCCCCGTGGTGGGGCACGACCCGGCGACCAGCGCCGGCGCCGCCTACCTCTACGTCGACGACGCCGCCGCGCTCGCCGCCGCCTGGGAGGCGAGCTCCTCCCTCGGCACCACCCGGCCGCCGGTCGCCACCGACCACGGGCTCCTGGAGGGCGCGCACGTCGACCCCGACGGCAACCTGATCCGGTTCGGCTCCCCGCTGCCCCCACCGGGCTGACCACCCCCCACCCCTCCGGCCGGTCACCTCCGCCGAGCGAGTCCGACGGCTCACCGCCGGGTCCCCGGCCGCCCACCCCGCCTACGCTGTCGCCTCGTGACCACCACCCCACTCCGACTCGGCCCACCCGCACCTCGGCGGACATCGCTGTCGTGGGAGGGGCGGTTCCGGGTCACCGTGCTCGACCTGGGGCTCGCCTGCTGCGGTGTCGAGGTGATGGCGGCACTCCACGAGGAGGGCGCCCCCACCGAACCAGACGCCACCGAACCCCCGGACCTCCCCATCGGGTGGGTGCTGGTGGTGTCCGGGACGGTCACCGACGTGATGCTCCCCGCCGTGCTGGCCACCTACGCCGAACTACCGGAGCCCCGCTACGTCCTCTCGGTCGGAGCCTGCAGCAACACCGGCGGCCCCTACTGGGACTCCTACAGCGTCACCAAGGGCATCGACCAGTTGCTCCCGGTCCACGTCGCGGTCCCCGGCTGCCCGCCCCGCCCCGACGCCGTGCTGGGCGGACTGCGCGCCCTCCACCGGATGCTCACCGAGGGCGCGACACCCGGCACGGCCAGCGCACCGGGCACATCCGAGGGGGACACCGCATGAGGGCCGGATCCGCGGAACTCGCCGAGGAGCTGTCGAGACACCTGACGGACGCCGAGATCTCCTCGGAGTTCGGCCAGCACGCGGTGTCCGTGCCGCTCACCAGCTGGCCCGGCGCGGCCCTCGCCGCCCGCGACCTCCTCGGATGCGCCCTCTTCGACTGGCTCGGCGCGGAGGACGACGGTGCCCCCACCGAGGAACCAGGGCGGGCACACCGCGTCACCCTGCACGTCGTGGACCCCGCGCGCCGCCTCGGGCTGCTGCTCCGCACCCAGGTGGTGTCCGGCGGAACCCTGCCCAGCCTGCACCAGGTGTGGGACGGCGCCGCCTGGCACGAACGGGAGCTCGCGGAGATGTTCGGGCTCGACGTGACCGGGCTGGCGACACCACCGCTGTTGCTGGCCCCCTCCTTCGTCGGCCACCCCCTGCGGAAGGACTTCGTGCTGGCCTCCCGGGCCACCCGCCCCTGGCCCGGAGCTCCGGAGCCGGGGGAGTCCACCGCCGACGCCGCGACGGGCGGCCGGCGGCGCGGCACGCCGCCGGGCGTGCCGGACCCGTCGTGGGGACCCAGGAGGGAAGGACCGTGAGCGGCGTGCGGCCGACGACCGACAGCGGAACCGGTCCGGGGGACACCACCGGCACCCACGGCGGGCGCTCGGGGGTCCCGGCGCGATCCCGGGGCGCCATCGCCCTCGTGGAGGCGAACTGCACCGTCTGCATGCTGTGCGCCCGCGAGTGCCCGGACTGGTGCATCCACATCGAGTCCCACACGGAGACGCTCCCGCAGCCGGGACGGGCGCGGGACCGCAGGCAACCGGTGCTCGACCGGTTCGCCATCGACTACGGACAGTGCCTGTACTGCGGGATCTGCGTCGAGGTCTGCCCCTTCGACGCCCTCCACTGGGCCGAGACCCACGACTACCCGGGGACCGGGGGCGCTGGCGGACTGGGAGCGACGTCGGAGCTGGTGGCGGAGCGGGACGACCTGACGGCCTCGGTCGCCGCCGTCCCTCCTCCCCCGCCGCTGGACGACGGAGCGGAACCACCTCCCGAGCGAACGGGACCTCGGTCACAGAAAGTGAGTGGGGGAACGTCCGGTCGGCCCAGCACGTTGTTCGGACGGACGTAACCGCACCGGCAGTCGAGTGATCCGGCGGAGGCGATACGACGTGCACAAGCATTGGAACGGGCTGAAGACCGCGCTGCTCCTCGGCGGCCTCAGCGCGCTCATCATCGTCGTCGCGGGTGTGATCGGAGCGCGGACCGGCCTGCTGATCGGTCTGGTGTTGGCGCTGGCCGTGAACGGCTACGCCTACTTCAACTCCGACAAGCTCGCCCTGCGCGCCATGCGCGCCAGGCCCGTCTCCGAGGCGGAACAACCGGCGATGTACCGGATCGTCCGGGAGCTGGCCACCAGCGCCCGGCAGCCGATGCCGCGGCTCTACGTGAGCCCCACCGAGGCACCCAACGCCTTCGCCACCGGCCGCAACCCGCGCAACGCCGCGGTCTGCTGCACCACCGGCATCCTGCGCCTGCTGGACGAACGGGAACTGCGCGGCGTGCTGGGCCACGAGCTCTCCCACGTCTACAACCGGGACATCCTCATCTCCTCGGTCGCCGGCGCGCTCGCCAGCGTGGTGACCTTCCTGGCGAACTTCGCCATGTTCTTCGGCGCCTTCGGCGGCAACGGCAACCGCTCGAACCCCTTCGCGTTGCTGCTCATCGCGCTGCTCGGCCCGATCGCCGCCGCCGTCGTCCAGATGGCGGTGAGCCGGTCGCGCGAGTACCAGGCGGACGCCTCCGGCGCGGAGCTGACCGGTGACCCGCTCGCCCTCGCCTCCGCGCTGCGGAAGCTGGAACGGGGTACCCGGGAGGCGCCACTCGCTCCGGAACCCCGGCTCGTGTCCGAGTCGCACCTGATGATCGCCAACCCGTTCCGCCCGGGGGAGGGGATGGCCAGGATGTTCTCCACCCACCCCCCCATCGACGACCGGGTTCGCCGACTCGAGCAACTCGCCGGCCGGCAACTGCCCTGGTGAGGCGGGCTGGCTCCGAGGCCGGCGCGCCTCGGGCCGCCAGCTCGGGGGAGGGGAGCCCTCAGCCGTCGAGGATGCCCCGCGCGACGTCCATCACGTAGCGGCCGTACCCGGACTTGGCGAGCGTGACCCCCAGCGCGTGGCACGCCTCGGCGTCGATGTACCCCATGCGCAGCGCGATCTCCTCGAGGCAGGCGATCCGGACGCCCTGTCGGGCCTCCAGCACCTGGACGAACTGCCCCGCCGCCAACATCGCGTCGTGCGTCCCGGTGTCCAGCCAGGCGAAGCCGCGCCCCAGGTCCACCAGCTGGGCGCGGCCCTCCCGCAGGTAGGCGAGGTTCACGTCGGTGATCTCCAGCTCGCCCCTCGGTGACGGCGTGAGCTGCTTGGCGATCTCGATCACGTCGTTGTCGTAGAAGTACAACCCGGTGATCGCCTTGTTCGACTTCGGCGTGAGCGGTTTCTCCTCGATCGAGAGCAACCGGCCGTGCGCGTCGACCTCGCCGACGCCGTACCGTTCCGGGTCCTGCACCGGGTAACCGAACAACACGCACCCGTCCACCGAGGCGGAGTGCCTGCTCAGCAGTCGGGGCAGCCCGTGCCCGTAGAAGATGTTGTCGCCCAGCACCAGGGCGACGTCGTCCTCACCGATGAAGTCGGCCCCGATCAGGAACGCCTCGGCGAGCCCGTTGGGCTCCGGCTGCACCGCGTACTCGAAGCGCAGGCCCAGCTGCTGGCCGTCGCCCAGCAGCCGGCGGAACAGCGGGAGGTCCTGGGGAGTCGAGATGATCAGGATCTCCCTGACTCCGGCGAGCATCAACACCGAGATCGGGTAGTAGATCATCGGCTTGTCGTAGACCGGCAACAACTGCTTGGACACCGCCTGGGTGATCGGGTGCAGTCGGGTACCGCTGCCGCCGGCAAGCACAATCCCCTTCACGGTGCCAGGACGTTACCCGCTCGCGCCGCGTCGCGGCACCGCCCGATTGCCGAAGTCACCGCACAGCCGTCCTCCGGCGAGACCGGGTTCCCCGCGCCACCCACCGGAGGACGAGCGGCGCGTGGCGCCTGCCCGGGCCGCCTCGGACGCTCATCGGCGGCAGGAGACCAGGCGCGCACCCGACGAGGGCGGGCGACGAGCACCGCCACCGCACCCTGGTCGCCTGGACCGCCTGACCAGGACGACCGGGGGCGGCGCTGGCCTACCGGTAGTTGGTGAACTGGAGCGCGATGTCGAAGTCGGCTTCCTTGAGCAGGGTGATGGTCTTCTGGAGGTCGTCCTTCTTCTTGGCCGACACCCGGAGCTGCTCACCCTGGATCTGCGCCTGCACGCCCTTCGGGCCCTCGTCCCGGATCTTCTTGGCGATCTGCTTGGCCTTGTCGCTGGCGATGCCCTGGATGATCTTGCCAGTGACCTTGTGGACCTGCCCGGACAGGGCGGGGTCACCCACCTCGAACGCCTTCATCGAGATGCCCCGTTTGATGAGCTTCTCCTTGAAGACCTCGATCGCGGCCCGGCAGCGCTCCTCGGTCTCGGACTCGATCGTCACCGCCTCCTCGCCGGCCCAGGAGATCCTGGTCCCGGTCCCCCGGAAGTCGAAACGGCTCGACAGCTCCTTGGCCGCCTGGTTGAGCGCGTTGTCCACCTCCTGGCGGTCGACCTTGCTCACGACGTCGAATGACGCGTCCGCCACCTGGCCCCACCTCCGCGGTCGTGTGCCGACACGGCAGGGCGCCGCATCGCCTGTGGTGGCGCAAACCTACTAGGCGCGGTCGCTCCACCGTGTCGCACCCGCCCCTCCCGCCAGGGCCGATACCACCCGCGCGACGCCTCCTCCCCGCGCGGGAGGAATGGTGCGCGGCGGGCTTCCGCGAGCCGTGGCCGAGCGGGCGACACGCCGACCACAACCCCCGTGCGGGTACCACCGGTGGTGTGTGTATGCTCTGTGGCGTCGGATCGGGTGACGGTTCGGCAAGGCGGGTTGCCCGAGCGGCCAAAGGGAGCGGACTGTAAATCCGTCGCGCAAGCTACGAAGGTTCGAATCCTTCACCCGCCACACCAGCCAGAACGCCCCGGTGAGCTGCGAGAACAGCTGACCGGGGCGTTCGTGCGTCGTCCGCCGTGTCCGGCTCGCAGCGGCCGCTTGTGCCCAATGCGTGCCCAAATCAGGGCGGCTGTGCCGAATACGTGCCGAAGTCCTCGGCCGCTGGGCGCCCCGGGCCGCCGCGATCCAGGCGGGCTCCACGCCGCCGTGCTGGGTCGGCAGGGCGCGACCTGGCTCCCTGGGGGTCACCATGTCCGGGCGGTCGCCGCAACGGCTGCTGGTGGTCGCGGCGCACTCGCGGGACGTGCGGGGAGCTCGGCGCCTGGTCGTGGGCCTCGCGGGCCTGGTCGACGGTGGCGGGGCGCGCCGCGACGAGACCAGTGCCCTCGGGGTGTTCCCGGGCGTGCCCGTGCTCGCACCTGCCCTCAGGGGACCATGATGACGCGACCGAGCCGCCCCCGTTCCTCGGCGCGGGCGTGGGCGGCGGCGGCCTCGCTGAGCGGGTAGACCCGGTCCACCGGAGCGGACAGCGCACCGGTGGCGACGTCACGGAGCATCGTGTCGAGCAGGGCGCGGGTCGCCGGTTCCGCCATGACACCCCCGAGGAAGCAGCCGATCAGCGTCAGCCGCCTGGCGAGGATCTGGAGGGTGTCGATGGCCGCCGATCCGCCGGACCTGCCGCCGACGAGCACGACACGACCACCGTCCTCGACGGCTCCGAGCCCGGCCAGCAGGGCGTCGCCGCCGACGGTGTCGATGAGGACGTGCGCGCCGTGGTCGAGCACGGCCCTCACCTGGTCGGCGATGGCGTGGGGACGCGGGACGACCGCGTCGGTGAGGCCGTGGGGGCGCAGCGCGTCGAGTGCGGCCGGGTCGCTGCCCGTGCCGAGCACCCTGGCTCCGGCCCGGTGGGCGAGTTGGACGAGGCCGACGCCGACGCCGCCCGTGGCGCCCTGCACCAGGACGGCCTCGCCGGGCTGGATCGCGGCCTGGGACACGGCCAACGCGGCGGTGCCGAGTCCGATGAACGCGGCGGAGGCCGTCGTGCTCGACACTCCGTCCGGCACGGCCCAGGTCGTCGCGGCGGGCGCGGCGCGGAGTGACGCGTGGGAGCCCTCGAAGCCGAAGGTCACGACCCGTTGGCCCACCGAGAAGCTCGTGACCGCCGTCCCCAGGGCCACGATCTCGCCGGCGGCCGCGTACCCCACGACCCGCGGCGGAGAACCCGGGTCGACGGCACGCCGTGCCTGGAGGTCGCCGCCCTCGATGCTGATCGCCTCGACGCGCACGAGGACCTCGTCCTCTGCGGGTTCGGGGTCGGGGACGGTCTCGACGCGCAGCACCTCGGGTCCGCCGGGAGCCCGGTAGATCGCAGCCCTCATCGTCCCGCCCCCCGCTCCGTCCGGTCGATCGACCGGCCACATCCTAGGCGTGGCGGGGGACGCGGTGGCGACCACCGGCCACGTGGACCGGTCGACCGGGCGGCCCGGGTCGCGTGCCAGGTGGGAACGGGCGCCCGCGCGAGGAGAATCCGCGAATGGAATTCGACGACGAGGCGATCGATGCGGGTCCTGGCGGCAACGGCGTGGAACCCGGGCGCGTGGCCGGCGATTAACGGCTCCGATATTACCCCTTGTGAGCTGGGGTATCGATGATCGTGACCCGGTGTCGACCTCGCGGGGACCCGCTTCAACGGCCTGCGCCCGGACAGGGCGCTGAGCTGTGGTTACGCATGGCTTCGTCGGTCTCACCCAGCGTAGGAATAGCTGGAGGAAATGGGTTCCGGCCCATTTTGGGGAGTTGGGGGCAATCGCTTTCCTGTTGACTTCGTCGCAGGGTTGTTCACTTTTCGGCCTCGATGGCGAAAAGATCGGCGAGGAGCGTGGTAGAACTGGATCAGCCCGTCGGTCGCCCCTCCTGGACGCCGATCGCGACCACGGTTCCCGCCGGCCGGCGTGCTCCACGGTGACACGAGGTGCACGGCCCCGAGGTGTCACCGCGGGGGCAGGGAAGGGGAAGTCGCATGTCCGACGAGACGGGTGTCGCGCGGAGTCAGGACACGGACCCGAGGACGGACCCGAGGAGCGCGCACCAGCGCGCCTTCCGGTTCTTCGCGTTCCTGGTGTTCGCCGCCGGCGTGCTTGCCTCCCTGGTGGTCGGGTTGTCCGGGACCGGCTTCGCCCCCTACGGGGAGTCGATCTGGTGGATCGGACCGCTCCTGGGCGCGGGTTTCCTGCTCGCCGAACGGTTCACCATCCACGTCGACGTGAACCGGGTGGGCTGGACGGTCTCCTTCACCGAGATCCCCCTGGTGGTCGGTCTGCTGGTCGCGCCCTTCGAGGTCGTGCTCCTGGCCCACCTCCTCGCGGGGATGGGCATGCTGATGGGCACGCTGCTCAGCCGCCGGGCCCTCAGCCACGGCGTCTACAACGCCGGCGTCATGTGCCTCGAGGTGGCCATCCCCTTCGGCATGGTGGCGCTGCTGAGCGGCGCGCTCCAGGGCATGGGGCCGGCGTGGCTGCCCGTGTTGCTGGGCGCGCTGTCCTCCCCGCTGGTCAGCGCGGTGCTCGCGCTCGGTGCGATGCGTGTCCTCGGCGGTGAGATCCGTCTGTCCGGCGCGGTGCGGATGGCGCTGTACATCCTGGTGATCGGCCTGCTGAACACCTCGGTCGCCCTGGTCGGCTACGAGGTCGCCGTCGCCCAGCCCTGGGGTTGGGCGCTGGTGGTGTTCCTCTGCGCCACCGTCGTCGGGCTCTACCACGCCTATTCCGGCCTGCTGCGCGAGCGCCGTGACCTGGAGGCGCTCAGCGAGGTCAGCCTGGCCGTGGCCCGTTCCGGGCAGGACGCGATCAGCCGGCCGGCCTCCGTGGTCTCCCACTCCCAGACCGACCCGGTCGACTGGCGGCGCGTCACCGACCGGATCCGCGACCAGTTGAACGCCAACCGCGTCGTCCTCCACCTGTTCCGCGACGGCCCGTCCGAGGTCGTGACCACGGTGTCGGGGGAGGACCAGGGCGAGGCGTCGGCCCAGGAGCGGCCGTGGGCGACCAGGGTCGACCCGCTGTTGCGGTTGCCCGGTTCCCAGGTGCGGTACTTCAGGGCGGCGGACGCGCCGGAGGACGTGCGCGACGCCCTGCGGGCCCGTGGCGCGACGGAGGCGCTCGTCGTCCCGCTCCACGGAGCCCAGCAGGTCCTCGGAACCGTGGAGGCCCATGACCGGATCAGCCGGTGGCGGGGGTTCGGCCTCGCCGACGTGCGGTTGCTGCGGACCCTCGCCAGCCACCTCGCCACCGCCCTGGACAACCGCCAACTGCTCGGGAGGCTGCGCCACGACGCCTATCACGATCCGCTCACCGGGTTGCTGAACCGGCAGGGCTTCCGGGAGCTGACCGCCGACCGGTTGCGCTCGGAGCGGCGGCTGGTGCTGCTCCGACTCGACCTGGAGGTGCTGTCGACGGTGAGCGAGGCCCTCGGGCACGCCTGGGGGGACCGGATGGTCGTGGCGGCCGGACGTCGGATGCGGGACGTGTTGGGGCCGGTGGCGGTGCTCGCCCGGTTGGAGGGCGGCTCCTTCGCGGTCCTCCTCGCCGGTCACACCGACGAGGAGGTCGCCGGCCTCGCGGAACGGCTGCGGGCCGAGGTGGCGGCGCCCTACCCCGTCGACCGGTTGACGGTCGAGGCGGGTGCCGTCGTCGGGTACGCGGTCGCCGGGGTGGACCCCGAGGTGCGGGACGATGCCGACAGCATGCTCCAGCACGCCGACGTGGCCTTGCGCGCGGCGAGGAACGGGGACGTGGCGGTGCGCGGGTACGCCCCGAGCATGGGGCAGATCTTCCTCCGCCGGTTCCAGCTCGTGACCCATTTCCGGCAGGCCCTGGACACCGGCCAGGTCGAGGTGCACTTCCAGCCGAAGATCGCGTTGCGCGATCGCGAAGTCATCGGGGTCGAGGCCCTCGTGCGCTGGTCCCACCCCGAGTTCGGTCGGCTGGACCCGGACGAGTTCGTGCCGGCCGTGGAGGCGACCGGCCTGGTCGACGCGCTGACGTGTTTCGTGATGGAACGGGCGCTCGAGCAGGTCCGGGGGTGGTTGGACCGGGGGCTGCGCCTGTCCGCGGCGGTGAACCTCTCCGTGCGCAACCTCGCGGACGAGGACTTCCCGGACGTGGTGGCCGAGGCACTGGGGCGGACCGGGGTGCCACCGGAGCTGCTGACCTTCGAGCTGACGGAGTCGGGGGTCATGGCCGACCCGGAACGGGCGCTTCCCGTGCTGCGCCGGCTGCACGCGCTGGGGGTCGTCCTCGCCGTGGACGATTTCGGGACCGGCTACTCCTCGCTGGCGTACCTGCGCCAGCTGCCGGTGGACGAGGTCAAGATCGACAAGAGCTTCGTCTTCGGGATGGGATCCGACCTCAGCGACATGGCGGTGGTCCGGTCGATCATCGAGCTCGGCCACTCGCTCGGCCTGGCCGTCGTCGCCGAGGGCGTCGAGGAGGACGCCGTGCGGGACCAGCTGGTGGGGATGGGCTGCGACACGGCGCAGGGCTACCTCATCTCGCGTCCGCTGCCGCCGGACCGCTTCGAGGCGTGGCTGCGGGCTCGGACGGTGCGGGCGAGGGGGAGCCGGGACCGGCTGGTGTTGACGCTGCTCAGCTGACCCGATCCGCCGGCGGCACCCCCCCGGTTTCACCTTCGGGACGGGGTTGTGTAGAGTCATCATCGCTCAAGGCGGAGCAGGCCCCAATAGCTCAGTCGGCAGAGCGTCTCCATGGTAAGGAGAAGGTCTACGGTTCGATTCCGTATTGGGGCTCCACGAACTGCCGCAGTGCCCGACAGTGGCACTGCGGTTGTATCGTGTGTGTGGTTTGCCCGCGTGGCGGTGTAGCTCAGTTGGTAGAGCAAACGGCTCATAATCGTTGCGTCGCGGGTTCGAGTCCCGCCACCGCTACCAATCGGTCCCGTCGACCCGGGCGCGACCGGGATCACAGACCGACTCAGGACCCTAGCTTGAGAGGGAGGCACCGTGGCCGCCACGGACGTTCGCCCCAAGATCACGTTGGCGTGCGAGGAGTGCAAGCACCGCAACTACATCACCAAGAAGAACCGTCGGAACGATCCCGACCGGCTCGCGGTGAAGAAGTACTGCCGGAACTGCAACGTGCACCGCGTGCACAAGGAGACCCGCTGAGCCTCGGCCTCGCCGAGGAGCCGCGGCTCACGAAGGACCTGACCCCACGGGGTCGGGTCCTTTCGTCATTCCGGTACCAGGGACGGCCCGGTGGGCGTCGAGGACCAGGACCGCCGGACCGGCCGTGCTGCGGTCTCGGCTACGGTGGCCGCCGTGGGGCTTGACCAGAGGTTTGTTGGACGTGCTTACCCGCCGACCGATCCGTACGAGGTCGGCAGGGAGAAGATCCGGGAGTTCGCGGACGCGGTGGGGGATCCGAGCCCGGTGTACCGGGACCCGGCCGCGGCCAGGGCCGCCGGCCACCCTGACGTGATCGCGCCGCCGACGTTCGCGTTCCTGCTCTCGGTCCGGGCGAACGAGGTCATCGTGACCGATCCGGAGCTGGGGCTGGACTACGGCACCGTGGTCCACGGCGACCAGAGCTTCGAACACCACCGCCCCATCAGGGCGGGGGACAGGCTCGTGGTGACGGCACACGTCGACGCCGTGTCCAGCCGGGCCGGCAACGAGTTCCTGACCCTCAGGTCGGAGGTCACCACCGAGGGCGGTGAGGCCGTCGTCACGGCTCGCACCATGCTCGTCGCACGGGGAACGGCAGGCCGCGCGACGGCGGCCGAGGCGGAAGGGGTGTCGGCGTGAACCGCCCGAGTGTGTCGGAGGTCTCCAGCGGGACCGTGCTCCCCGAACTGCGGGTGCGGGTGACGAGGGAGCGGCTGGTCCGCTACGCGGGCGCCTCCGGGGACTTCAACCCCATCCACTGGAACGAGCGGTTCGCCCGCGACGTGGGGCTGCCGAACGTGATCGCCCACGGCATGTTCACGATGGCGCAGGGCGCGCGACTCGTCGGTGAGTGGGCGGGCGACCCCGGAGCCGTGATCGAGTACGGCGTCCGGTTCACCAGGCCGGTGGTGGTGCCCGACACCGAGGAGGGCGCGCTCGTGGAGTTGACGGGCAAGGTGACCGGCGTCGACGAGGCCGGCGTGGCCAGGGTCACCATCACGGCCCGCAGCGAGGGTCAGAGCGTCCTCGGCAAGGCGGTCGCCCGGGTTCGCCTGGCCGACTGATGCGGAACGCGCCAGGGGCCCCGGGAGCGGGTCCCCTGGCGCGGGTAGGTGGTGCCGTGCCGTGGCGGCTCAGCGCATCTCGCCGAGCAGCGCGGCGACGCGGCCCACGCCCTCCTCCAGGTCGGCGTCACCGAGCGCGTAGGAGAACCGGAAGTACCCGGGGGTCCCGAAGGCCTCACCCGGCACCACCGCGACCTCGGCGTGTTCCAGGACCAGTTCCGCCAGTTCGACGCTGGAGCGGGGGGTGCTGCCCCGCAGTTCGCGACCGAGCAGTTCCTTCACCGACGGGTAGACGTAGAACGCTCCCTGGGGAACGGGGCAGCGCACGCCCTCGATGGCGGACAGCATCGAGACGATCGTCCGACGGCGGCGGTCGAAGGCGGCACGCATCTCGTGCACGGCGTCCAGCGGTCCGCTCACCGCCGCGAGGGCGGCGCGCTGCGAGACGTTCGACACGTTCGACGTCAGGTGCGACTGGAGGTTCGACGTGGCCTTGATCACGTCCTGCGGCCCGATCATCCAACCGACCCGCCAGCCGGTCATCGCGTAGGTCTTGGCGACGCCGTTGAGGATCACGCACTGGTCGGCCAGCTCAGGGACGGCGACCGGCATCGACACCGCGCTGGCCCCGTCGTAGGTCAGGTGTTCGTAGATCTCGTCGGCGACCACCCAGATGCCGTGTTCGACGGCCCACCGGCCGATCGCCTCCACCTGCTCCCTCGGGTAGACGGCGCCCGTCGGGTTCGACGGCGAGCAGAAGAGCAGCACCTTCGTGTTCGGGGTGCGGGCCGCCTCGAGCTGCTCGACGCTGGCCAGGTAGCCCGTCGTCTCGTCGGTGGGGACGACGACGGGAGCGCCGCCGGCGAGGGTGATGGCCTCCGGGTAGGTGGTCCAGTACGGGGCGGGCAGCAACACCTCGTCACCCGGGTCGAGCAGCGCGGCGAAGGCCTGGTAGACGGCCTGCTTGCCGCCGTTCGTCACGAGGATCCGCGAGGGCTCGACCGCCAGCCCGGAGTCCCGCAGCGTCTTGGCCGCGAGCGCCTCGCGAAGTTCCGGGAGTCCCGCGGCGGGCGTGTAGCGGTGGTTCCTCGGATCGGCGCAGGCCTCCTGGGCCGCGGTGACCACATGCTCGGGGGTGGGGAAGTCGGGCTCGCCCGCGCCGAACCCGATCACCGGACGTCCTGCCGCGCGCAGCGCTTTCGCCTTGGCGTCCACCGCCAGCGTGGCGGACTCGCTGATGCCCCCGACTCTCGCCGAGACGCGGGGGCGGGAGGACGGGGCGGGTACGGTGCTGGGTTCGGGTACGGCCATACCCCAGATGGTGTCAGACCAGGTCGAGGGACGTTTCGCCCGCCCGAGGGGTGGACCCCTGCCCGGTGTCGGAGCCGGCCGGCGGGGTGTCGTGGACAGCTAGGGGCCGGTGAGGGTGGTTCTGCGGCGGAAAACCGTGTTTCGCGCTGCGAAAACCCCTCCTGACCTCGGAAGTTGGAGAAATCCACCCTCAGTGCAATAGACTGCGCGCACTGAGATTCCTGCTTGCCCTCCCGCAAGTCGCGTGGGAGGCTGTCCGGCGTCTTGGAACTGTGGTGGTCATACCGGGTGACCGGTGGGGTCCACCGCAAAGGGGTGTAGCTCAATTGGCAGAGCAGCGGTCTCCAAAACCGCAGGTTGCAGGTTCAAGTCCTGTCACCCCTGCGTCGAGAATCGACGGCGAGCGGAGGAACCAGGCGTGAGCGAGGACCGCGAGCAGCAGCGGGGCGAGGGTGGCGACGCCGAGCGCCCCTCCAGTGCCGCTGAGCGTCGTGCGCGCCGGGCAGCCGCACGCCCGTCCGGTCGGAAGGACCGCGCCGAGGGTGTTGGTGGCTCGGCCGGGTCCTCGGACGCCGGGAAGGGCCGTCCCACGCGAGCGAGGGACGAGAGCGGCAAGCGCCCGTCCTTCCCGCGCCGGATCGGTAGGTTCCTCCGTGAGGTCGTGGCCGAGCTCCGCAAGGTCATCTGGCCAACGCGCCGTCAGATGGTGACCTACACGCTGGTGGTGCTGGTCTTCGTATCCTTCGTCGTGACGCTGGTGGCGGGACTGGACATCGCCTTCAGCCAGGGTGTGCTCTGGCTGTTCGGCTGACAGCGGTCCCGTGGGTGGGCCGTGCGGTCCGCCGGGTCAGGCGCACGAGCACGAGAGGAAGCGAGACCGACTGTGACCTCCCATGAGGACGGCCAGAACCAGACCGGCTCGTCCGACGAGCAGGTGACCGCCGCGGCGGCGTCCGAGGGCTCCGAACAGGAGACGTCGGGGGCCGAGGCCGTCGAGAACACCGCCGCGGAGGGCACCGAGCTTCCGACTGAGGCGGAGGCCGTCGACGAGGAGGCTGAGTACGATCCCGTCGCCGAGATGCGCGCGGCACTGGCCAGCGCCCCCGGCGAGTGGTACGTCGTGCACTCCTACGCCGGCTACGAGAACAAGGTGAAGGCGAACCTGGAGACCCGGGTGCAGACCCTGGACGTCGAGGACTTCATCTTCCAGGTCGAGGTGCCGGTCGAAGAGGTCACCGAGATCAAGAACGGCCAGCGCAAGCAGGTGCAGCGCAAGGTGCTGCCCGGGTACATCCTGGTCCGGATGGAGCTCAACGACGCCTCGTGGAGCGCGGTGCGCAACACCCCCGGGGTGACCGGCTTCGTCGGTGCCACCTCGCGCCCGTCCCCGCTGACGCTGGACGAGGTGCTCAAGTTCCTCGCACCGCAGGTGGAGGAGACCAAGCCCGGCAAGGCTGGGGCTGCGACGGGTGCCCAGCCGTCGAAGTCGACGATCGAGGTCGACTTCGAGGTCGGCGAGTCCGTCACCGTGATGGACGGGCCGTTCGCGACGCTGCCCGCCACCATCAGCGAGGTCAACCCCGACGCCCAGAAGCTCAAGGTCCTCGTCTCGATCTTCGGGCGCGAGACGCCGGTTGAACTGTCGTTCAGCCAGGTCGCCAAGATCTGAGCGCACGACGGGGAGTACGCTCGGTCGTTCTGACCGCGTGGGAGGGCGAGCGCTCGCCCGACACCACTACTGATCCAGCAGACAAGGAACAGACATGGCAAAGCGCAGCAAGGCCTACCAGCGGGCCGCGGAGCTCATCGACCGCGACCGCCTCTACAGCCCGTTGGAGGCCGCCAAGCTGGCCAAGGAGACCTCCAAGGTTCGCCTGGACGGCACCGTCGAGGTCGCGATCCGGCTCGGTGTCGACCCTCGCAAGGCCGACCAGATGGTCCGTGGCACGGTGAACCTCCCGCACGGTACGGGCAAGACCGCCAGGGTGATCGTGTTCGCGACGGGCGACAAGGCCGCCGAGGCCGAGGCCGCCGGCGCGGATGTCGTGGGGGCCGAGGACCTGATCGAGCGCATCCAGGGCGGTTGGCTGGAGTTCGACGCCGCGATCGCGACGCCCGACCAGATGGCGAAGGTCGGCCGTATCGCCCGCATCCTGGGCCCGCGCGGCCTGATGCCGAACCCGAAGACCGGCACCGTGACGCCGGACGTCACCAAGGCCGTCAACGAGATCAAGGGCGGGAAGATCAACTTCCGCGTCGACAAGCAGGCGAACCTGCACCTGATCATCGGCAAGGTGTCCTTCGAGGCCGAGAAGCTGGTGGAGAACTACTCCGCCGCCCTCGACGAGATCCTGCGGGCCAAGCCGTCCGCCGCGAAGGGCCGCTACCTCAAGAAGATCACCGTCTCCACGACGATGGGCCCCGGTATCCCGGTCGACCCGAACCGGACCCGCAACCTGCTGACCGACGAGGCCGCCGCCTGATCCAGGCGCCCGCGTCACCGGCATCGAACGCCGCTCCAGCCACCGGCCGGGGCGGCGTTCGTCGTGCCGGCGGGTGGGCCTGGGTGGGACGGGTCAGTTCCCGCTTCCCGCGTTCCCCCGGCGCTTCGCGGTCTTCAGCGGCGTGACCGGCCTGGCGTGGTCCCCCAGCGAGCAGTCCGTCGGGCTCACGGCCTCCACGGCGAACGTGGTGTCCAGCCGGATCCCGGTGTAGATGGACTCCCCGCGTGAGGCGAGGGACTCGTGGACCCGGAACGAGTCGCCGAAGTCGCGGTCGTCCTTGGCGCGCTTGCCCGTCTCCTTGTTCGCCGGCGCGGTGGCGCGCTTGAGCTGGGTGTCCAGCCAGGTGGCGACGTCCTTGGGGGTGAGGAGTACCTGGTCGGGCTCTCCTTCGAGCCGCTCGCGCCGCGACCGCGCGGCGGCCATCGACTGTTCCTCCACGTAGGCGTGCCAGTGCAGTTCCCTCGTCGCCCACTCGTTCTCCACCGGCCACTGTTCCGACGCGCTCATGTAGCTAGCCTCCCCCGAATCGCCTGGGTACCGATCAATGATGCACTCCGGACCCCCGGCGATCGGCAGGCACCGGGGTGGCCCGGAGGGGCCTCGGTCAGCAGGTCTCCGCGTGGTGGTCGACGACGAGCCACCGACCGTCCGACCGTTGCTCCAGGTCGAGGGCGCCGAGTCGGGGGCCGCCCACCACCTCCAGTCGGCAGGAGCTGATGGTGGTCCCGCCGCCGGCGGGCGGCTCCCGGTACTCGTCGGGGAACCCCGGGTCGGAGTAGGCGTCGGGGTCGGTCACCTGGCCCGCGAGCCCCTCAACGGCGAGGTGGCAGTACATGGTGCGGTGGTTGGCGCGGAAGGCGTCGTTCGCGCGGCCGACGAGCAACTGGCAGGCCTCCCTGGACCGGTTCTCCGCGACCAGCGCGTACAGCTCCCGGACCGTGGCCTCCGGGCCCTGGCCGTCGACCGTGGCGGGCGGGGCGCCGTCGGCCGACGGCGCGGGCGAGCCGGAGGGCGGCGCCGCCGGCGGGGAGCACGAGTCCTCATCGCGGTGCCCCGCGATGACCCAGCCGCCGTCGTCGCGCAGCTCGAGTTCGAACACCCCCAACGGGGGCCCACCGCGCACGTCGAGGTCGTCGCACGAACTCACCTCCGTGCTGGAGCCGTCCACGCCGTTGATGTCGGCGGCGACGGCGGGACTGGCCTGGGTGGGGTCGGCGTAGGCGATCGGGGTGGTCACCGTTGCGGCGAGGGCGACGGCGGCGTGCTGGCAGTCCTCCGCGTCGTTGTTCCGAGCGAACTGGGCCGCCGCCTCCTCGGTGAACAGGGTGCAGGCGCTGCGCTGTTGTTCCGCCTCGGGCGCGGCGATCCTGCTGTACACCCCGATCACGCTCTCCGAGGGGTTGGAGGAGAAGACCGGTCGGCGGGCACCGAGACCGGGGCTCTCCCCGCCGTACTGGTCCCCGCCGGTCCCGAAGAAGTGGTCCCTCGCCAGCGACAGCAGGAACAGGACGAGGAGCAGGAGGGCGATCCTGCGGACCCAGCGCCGCCGGAGGAAGCGCTTCAGCCACGGGGGCCAGGGGCCGCCCGGGTCGGCGTCCCGCTGGGCCCGCTGGTGTTCCTGGAACCGTTGGAAGTCCTGGAACTGCTGGAACTGCTCGTACCGCTGGCGCTCGTCGTGGCTCAGCTCCGCGCCAGGGGTGGGGTTCGCCGGCGCGGCTTCCGGCAGCGGCCGTGTGCGTTCCGGCGGGCCGGGCTCAGCGCCCTGGCCCGGTGCCCTCGGCGCCGGGGAGGGCGGCGGCGTGCGGGGGACGAGCTCGCCGGACGGTTCGTCCGGCCGGTGCTGATCAGCCACTCCGTCATCATGCCGTGTCCGAGCGACCGCGTGGAGTGCCCTGGGGATCCCCTCCGCGGCCGTGCCGACGGCTCTCGGGGGCCGCGTCGGCGTGCCGGGGTGGGCGGCGCGGCCGGGGGCGGCCCGTTCGTCGGGGGTGGGCGCGAGGCAGGTCCCGGCTTGGGTAGACTCGTGCGAGTTCCACCCAAGACCGCTGGTCTTCAGCCCCTGCCCGCAGGTGCTGGACGAAGGCCCCGCAGCACGCGGGCGGCCCGCGCAGGAGGACGAGGCAAGTTTCCCGTGTGCGTCGCACACGTACGTTCGCGCCCCGTGCCCTGCGCCGGGGCGTTCGTCGTCTCCGGGGTCTGGCTGTCAACCAGCAGACCCGAGCTGTCCGTTCAGCTAGAGAGAGGAGGCGACACATGGCAAGGACCGACAAGGTCGACGCGGTTACCGAGATCTCCGACCGGTTCCGCAACTCGTCCGCCGCGGTGATCACCGAGTACCGCGGTCTGTCCATGGAGCGGCTCACCGAGCTGCGTCGCGCTCTTGGCGAGGGCGCCACGTACCGGGTCGCGAAGAACACGCTGGTGAAGCGCGCCGCCGAGGACGCGGGGATCGAGGGTCTCAGCGACCTGTTCATCGGCCCGACCGCGATCGCCTTCGTCGAGGGCGAGCCCGTCGACGCCGCGAAGGCACTGCGTAACTTCGCGAAGGACAACAAGGCGCTCGTCATCAAGGGCGGGTACATGGACGGCCGTGCGCTGTCCGTGGACGAGGTCAACCAGATCGCGGACCTCGAGTCCCGCGAGGTCGTGCTGGCCAAGCTGGCCGGCGCCCTCAAGGCGAACCTGGCCCAGGCCGCCGCGGTGTTCGCCGCGCCCGCCTCGAAGATGGTCCGCCTCGCGGCCGCCCTCGAGGAGAAGAAGGCCGGCGACAGCCCGGCCGAGGGCTGACCGCCCTCACCCCAACCCCCAGCGCCCTGGAGGACCAGGTCGCCCCGAGCTAGGAAGGAAGACGTCACCATGGCGCAGCTGACCAACGAGGAGCTGTTGGAGCACTTCGGCGGGATGACCCTGCTGGAGCTGTCCGCCTTCGTGAAGGCGTTCGAGGAGAAGTTCGAGGTCACCGCCGCCGTCGCCGCCGCCGCGCCGGCCGGTGCCGCGGCCGCCCCCGCCGAGGCCGTCGAGGAGAAGACCGAGTTCGACGTGGTCCTCGAGGCCCCCGGCGACAAGAAGATCCAGGTCATCAAGGTCGTCCGCGAGGTCGTCACCGGCCTGGGCCTCAAGGAGGCCAAGGAGCTGGTCGAGGGCGCGCCGAAGCCGATCCTGGAGAGCGTCAAGAAGGACGTGGCCGACCAGGCCAAGGAGAAGCTGGAGGCCGCTGGCGCGACCGTCAGCGTGAAGTGATGCCGGCGGCCGAGGGCCGCCGCTCACCCGCCCAGGGGTGGTTCCGTCACGTGACGGGGCCACCCCTTCGGCGTGTCTGGGCTGGTGCTTCGTCCGGGTGACGGCGTGACGGTCCGGCCGGCGTCGCCCCCGTCGGCGGGGCCTACCCGCCGTCGCGGGACGCGCGCGGGGAGCGACAGCCCCCCCGAGTCGGCCCACCCGATGTGAGCAATGTCTCACTCTCGGCCAGTCGTCTTCGGGCGCGTCCCGATCCGGGGCGAACCGGGGGCGGCGCTGGCCAGTGGTTCTCCTCGGACCCGGTGGCTGGGTGCGGGTCCCGGAGCGGGCGGCCCCGGGTGTCGCGGCGGAGCGAGGGGTGGCATCCTGTCGGCGCTGCCAAATAAGATCGGAAGCACCAGATGGGCGGGCCAGTCGCGCGGACCGTCCGTGGTCACGAGTCGTAACACCACGTTCCACCACAGGGGTGATCGAGGCGAAGCGTCTTGACTGAGCGCCCTCCCGCGGTCAGTCTGTTAGCAACGCGAGTGGCGGGCTGGCGGCCCCCACTCGACAGTCGCCCTCTTCGCGGCTAGACTGCTTCTTTGCGCTGCCCTCGTTCCTGCTTGCCCTGGTTTCGGGCGTAGGATGCGGGCACCACTGCACCCTTGACAGCTGTGTTAGCCGGCTGCTAGCGCCGCTGCTTAGCCAGCTACCAGTCCCTGGAAGGACGCATCTTGGCAGTCTCCCGCGCGACCAAGGCCACTGCTGCGACCAACTCCACGTCGGGGATACCCGGGGCACCCAAGCGGGTCTCGTTCGCGAAGATCCGTGAGCCGCTCGAGGTGCCCGACCTGCTGGACCTCCAGGTCCAGTCGTTCGAATGGCTCACCGGGGCCGACGAATGGTTCCAGCGCCGCATCGACGCCGGAGAGGACGCCCCCGTCGGCGGCCTCGAGGAGATCCTCAACGAGATCTCCCCGATCGAGGACTTCTCCGGTTCGATGTCCCTCTCCTTCTCCGACCCGCGCTTCGACGAGGTCAAGGCCTCCGTCGAGGAGTGCAAGGACAAGGACATGACGTACGCGGCCCCGCTGTTCGTCACCGCGGAGTTCACCAACAACACCACCGGCGAGATCAAGAGCCAGACGGTGTTCATGGGTGACTTCCCGATGATGACGAACAAGGGCACGTTCATCATCAATGGCACCGAGCGGGTCGTTGTATCCCAGTTGGTTCGTTCCCCCGGCGTCTACTTCGACCACGCGGTCGACAAGACGACGGACAAGGACGTCTACAACGTCAAAATCATTCCCAGCCGAGGCGCCTGGCTGGAGTTCGACGTGGACAAGCGCGACACCGTCGGTGTCCGCATCGATCGCAAGCGCCGCCAGCCGGTCACCGTCCTGCTGAAGGCCCTCGGCTGGACGACCGAGCAGATCCGCGAGCGGTTCGGTTTCAGCGAGACCCTGGTCGCCACGCTCGACAAGGACCACACCGCGGGGCAGGACGAGGCCCTGCTGGACATCTACCGGAAGCTGCGGCCCGGCGAGCCGCCGACCCGGGAGAGCGCGCAGACGCTGCTGGAGAACCTGTTCTTCAAGGACAAGCGGTACGACCTCGCGAAGGTGGGCCGCTACAAGGTCAACAAGAAGCTCGGCCTCAGCCTGCCCGTCGAGTCCGGCACGCTGACCGAGGACGACATCGTCACCACCATCGAGTACCTGGTCCGGCTGCACGCCGGCGACACCAGGATGACCAGTGGTGAGGGCGAGGAGGCGACCGAGGTCCCCGTCGAGGTCGACGACATCGACCACTTCGGCAACCGGCGGCTCCGCACCGTGGGCGAGCTGATCCAGAACCAGATCCGGGTCGGGCTCTCCCGCATGGAGCGCGTCGTCCGCGAGCGGATGACGACCCAGGACGTCGAGGCCATCACCCCGCAGACCCTGATCAACATCAGGCCGGTGGTCGCCGCGATCAAGGAGTTCTTCGGAACCTCCCAGCTCTCGCAGTTCATGGACCAGACCAACCCGCTCGCGGGGCTGACGCACAAGCGCCGGCTCTCCGCGCTGGGCCCCGGCGGTCTGTCCCGGGAGCGCGCGGGCATGGAGGTCCGCGACGTGCACCCGAGCCACTACGGCCGGATGTGCCCGATCGAGACGCCGGAAGGCCCGAACATCGGCCTGATCGGCTCCCTCTCCTCCTACGCGCGGGTCAACCCGTTCGGGTTTATCGAGACCCCCTACGCGAAGGTCGAGGGTGGTCGGGTCACCGACCAGCTGGACTACCTGACGGCCGACGAGGAGGACCGCTTCGTCATCGCGCAGGCCAACGCGCCGGTGGGTGAGGACGGTAACTTCCTCGAGGAGCGCGTCCTGGTCCGCCGCAAGGGCGGCGAGGTCGAGTTCATCAGCCCGGAGGGCGTCGACTACATCGACGTGTCGCCGAGGCAGATGGTGTCGGTCGCCACGGCGATGATCCCGTTCCTGGAGCACGACGACGCCAACCGCGCGCTGATGGGCGCGAACATGCAGCGGCAGGCGGTGCCGCTGCTGCGCAGCGAGTCCCCGCTGGTCGGCACCGGCATGGAGCTGCGCGCCGCGGTCGACGCCGGTGACGTGCTGGTGGCCGAGAAGGCCGGTGTCATCGAGGAGCTGTGCGCCGACTACGTCACCGTCATGGCCGACGACGGCACCCGGCAGACCTACAAGCTGCACAAGTTCCGCCGCTCCAACCAGGGCACCTGCATCAACCAGAAGCCGATCGTCTCCGAGGGCGACCGGGTCGAGGTCGGTCAGGTCATCGCGGACGGCCCGTGCACCGAGAACGGCGAGATGGCGCTGGGCAAGAACCTGCTCGTGGCCATCATGCCGTGGGAGGGGCACAACTACGAGGACGCGATCATCCTGTCCCAGCGCCTGGTGCAGGACGACGTGCTCACCTCGATCCACATCGAGGAGCACGAGATCGACGCCCGGGACACGAAGCTGGGTGCCGAGGAGATCACCAGGGACATCCCGAACGTCTCCGAGGACGTGCTGGCCGACCTGGACGAGCGGGGCATCATCCGCATCGGCGCCGAGGTGCGGGACGGCGACATCCTGGTGGGCAAGGTCACCCCGAAGGGCGAGACCGAGCTGACGCCGGAGGAGCGCCTGCTGCGCGCCATCTTCGGTGAGAAGGCCAGGGAGGTCCGCGACACCTCGCTGAAGGTGCCGCACGGCCAGAACGGCAAGGTCATCGGGATCCGGGTGTTCAGCCGGGAGGACGAGGACGAGCTGCCACCCGGGGTCAACGAGCTGGTCCGCGTGTACGTGGCCCAGAAGCGGAAGATCCAGGACGGCGACAAGCTCGCCGGCCGGCACGGCAACAAGGGCGTCATCGGCAAGATCCTCCCCGCCGAGGACATGCCCTTCCTGCCCGACGGCACGCCGGTGGACATCATCCTGAACACCCACGGTGTTCCGCGACGGATGAACATCGGCCAGGTCCTCGAGACCCACCTCGGGTGGATCGCCAAACGGGGCTGGAGCGTCGAGGGCGACCCGGAGTGGGCTGCGAAGCTGCCGGAGGACCTGCGGCAGGCGGACCCCGGCACCAACACCGCGACGCCGGTCTTCGACGGCGCCAAGGAGCACGAGATCACCGGTCTGCTCGGCTCGACGCTGCCCAACCGGGACGGCGAGCGGATGGTGAAGGCGGACGGCAAGGCGCAGCTGTTCGACGGCCGGAGTGGCGAGCCCTACCCGTACCCGGTCGCGGTCGGCTACATGTACATCCTGAAGCTGTCGCACCTGGTGGACGACAAGATCCACGCCCGGTCCACCGGCCCGTACTCCATGATCACCCAGCAGCCGCTCGGTGGTAAGGCGCAGTTCGGTGGTCAGCGCTTCGGTGAGATGGAGTGCTGGGCCATGCAGGCCTACGGCGCCGCGTACACGCTCCAGGAACTGCTCACCATCAAGTCCGACGACGTCCTGGGCCGGGTCAAGGTCTACGAGGCGGTCGTCAAGGGCGAGAACATCCCGGAGCCCGGTATTCCGGAGTCGTTCAAGGTGCTGCTCAAGGAGCTGCAGTCGCTGTGCCTCAACGTGGAGGTGCTGTCGAGTGACGGCGCTGCGATCGAGATGCGCGACGGTGACGACGAGGACCTCGAACGTGCCGCCGCCAACCTCGGAATCAACCTGTCACGGTCCGAGTCGCCCTCCGTCGACGACGTCGTGAACTGACCCGCGCTGCTCACCTCCGACAGCCGCCCCCACCAGGCCGTCACGGCCTGAACCAACGATCAGGGGAGAAGAACCGACGTGCTGGACGTCAACTTCTTCGACGAGCTTCGTATTGGCCTGGCCACCGCTGACGACATCCGCCAGTGGTCCTTCGGCGAGGTCAAGAAGCCGGAGACCATCAACTACCGCACGCTCAAGCCCGAGAAGGACGGCCTCTTCTGCGAGAAGATCTTCGGCCCGACCCGGGACTGGGAGTGCTACTGCGGCAAGTACAAGCGGGTCCGGTTCAAGGGCATCATCTGCGAGCGCTGTGGCGTGGAGGTCACCCGCGCCAAGGTCCGGCGTGAGCGGATGGGCCACATCGAGCTCGCGGCCCCGGTGACGCACATCTGGTACTTCAAGGGTGTGCCCAGCCGGCTCGGGTACCTGCTCGACCTGGCGCCGAAGGATCTCGAGAAGATCATCTACTTCGCCGCCTACGTCATCACCTCGGTGAACACCGAGCTGCGCCACAACGACCTGTCCACGCTGGAGAACGAGTTCAGCGTGGAGCGCAAGCGGGTCGAGGAGAAGCGCGACTCCGACATCGAGGCTCGGGCCCAGAAGCTCGAGACCGACCTGGCCGAGCTCGAGGCGGAGGGAGCCAAGAGCGACGTCCGGCGCAAGGTCAAGGAGGGCGGCGAGCGCGAGATGCGCCAGCTCCGGGACCGCGCGCAGCGTGAGCTGGACCGCCTGGACGAGATCTGGGAGACCTTCACCAAGCTGGAGCCCAAGCAGCTCATCGCCGACGAGCTGCTGTACCGGGAGCTCTACGACCGGTACGGCGACTACTTCACCGGCGGCATGGGCGCGGAGGCCATCCAGACCCTGCTCGGCAACTTCGACATCAAGGGCGAGGCCGAGAACCTGCGCGAGACCATCCGCAGCGGCAAGGGGCAGAAGAAGCTGCGTGCCCTCAAGCGGCTGAAGGTCGTCGCCGCCTTCCAGGCGACGGGCAACAGCCCGCAGGGCATGGTGCTGGACTGCACCCCGGTGATCCCGCCGGACCTGCGCCCGATGGTCCAGCTCGACGGTGGTCGGTTCGCCACCTCCGACCTGAACGACCTCTACCGCCGGGTCATCAACCGGAACAACCGCCTCAAGAGGTTGATCGACCTCGGTGCGCCCGAGATCATCGTCAACAACGAGAAGCGGATGTTGCAGGAGGCCGTCGACGCGCTGTTCGACAACGGCCGTCGCGGGCGTCCGGTGACAGGGCCGGGCAACCGGCCGCTGAAGTCGCTGTCCGACCTGCTGAAGGGCAAGCAGGGCCGGTTCCGGCAGAACCTCCTCGGGAAGCGCGTCGACTACTCCGGCCGGTCGGTCATCGTGGTCGGCCCGCAGCTCAAGCTGCACCAGTGCGGGCTCCCCAAGAAGATGGCGCTGGAGCTGTTCAAGCCGTTCGTGATGAAGCGGCTGGTGGACCTCAACCACGCGCAGAACATCAAGTCCGCGAAGCGGATGGTGGAGCGTTCCCGCAGCCAGGTGTGGGACGTCCTGGAAGAGGTCATCACCGAGCACCCGGTCCTGCTGAACCGGGCGCCGACCCTGCACCGGTTGGGCATCCAGGCCTTCGAGCCGCAGCTGGTCGAGGGCAAGGCGATCCAGCTGCACCCGCTCGTGTGTGAGGCGTTCAACGCCGACTTCGACGGTGACCAGATGGCGGTGCACCTGCCGCTGTCGGCCGAGGCGCAGGCCGAGGCCCGGATCCTCATGCTGTCCAGCAACAACATCCTGTCGCCGGCCTCGGGCCGGCCGCTGGCGATGCCCCGGCTGGACATGGTGACCGGTCTGTTCCACCTGACGAAGCTGCAGGAGGGCGCCGTGGGAGAGGGCCAGGCCTTCTCCTCGCCGGCCGAGGCCATCATGGCCTTCGACCGCAAGGCGCTGTCCCTGCACGCGAAGGTCAGGATCCGGTTGCTCGACCAGGTCCCGGCGCGGGGCGCCGAGCCGGAGGGCTGGGAGCCCGGCCAGCCGTGGCTGGCCCACACCACCCTGGGTCGGGTCCTGTTCAACGACCTGCTCCCGGCCGACTACCCGTTCATCGACGAGGTGCTGCCCAAGAAGCGGCAGGCCACGATCGTGAACGACCTGGCCGAGCGGTACCCGATGGTCACCGTGGCGCAGACGCTGGACAAGCTGAAGGACGCCGGCTTCTACTGGGCCACCCGTTCCGGTGTGACGCTGGCGATCTCCGACGTGGTCGTTCCCGCCAACAAGCAGGAGATCCTCGACAAGTACGAGCGCGAGGCCGACCGGATCGAGAAGCGCTACCAGCGTGGCGCGCTCTCGCACGCCGAGCGGAACAGCGAGCTCGTGAAGGTCTGGCAGCAGGCCAAGGACGAGGTCGCCGAGGAGATGGAGCGGAACTTCCCCGAGAACAACCCGATCCCGACGATCGTGAAGTCCGGCGCCGCCGGGAACATGACGCAGGTCGTGCAGCTCGCCGGCATGCGTGGGGTCGTGTCCAACACCAAGGGTGAGTACATCCCTCGGCCGATCAAGTCCAACTTCCGTGAGGGCCTGTCGGTGCTGGAGTACTTCATCTCCACGCACGGTGCCAGGAAGGGTCTGGCGGACACCGCGCTGCGGACCGCCGACTCCGGGTACCTGACCCGTCGTCTCGTCGACGTCTCGCAGGACGTGATCGTGCGGGAGATCGACTGCGGCACGGAGCGCGGCATCTTCATGCCGATCGCGGCCCGGAGCCAGGACGGGACCCTGCTACGGGACAACTACGTCGAGACGAGCGTGTACTCGCGCAGTTCGGCGGAGGACGTCACCGACGCCGACGGCGGGCTGCTGCTGGCCAGGGGCGCGGATCTCGGTGACACCGCGATCGACGCACTCACCAGCGCGGGCGTGACCCGGGTGAAGGTCCGCAGCGTGCTCACCTGTGAATCCGCGATCGGGGTCTGCGCCACGTGCTACGGCCGTTCGATGGCGACGGGCAAGCTCGTCGACGTCGGTGAGGCGGTCGGCATCGTCGCCGCCCAGTCGATCGGTGAGCCGGGCACGCAGCTGACGATGCGTACCTTCCACCAGGGTGGTGTGGCCGGTGATGACATCACCACCGGTCTGCCGCGTGTGACCGAGCTGTTCGAAGCCCGCATCCCGAAGGGCAAGGCCCCGATCTCCGAGGTCGACGGCCGGGTCCAGATCGAGGAGGGCGAGCGGTTCCGGAAGATCACGATCATCCCGGACGACGGCAGCGAGGAGATCGTCCACGACAAGCTGTCGCGGCGGCAGTGGCTGGCGACGATCCAGCGGGACGGCACCGAGCGGCCGTTGCAGGACGGGGACCACGTCACCGTCGGCCAGCAGCTGCTGGAGGGGGCCGTCGACCCGCACGAGGTGCTCCGCATCATGGGGCCGCGTGAGGCGCAGCTCCACCTGGTGCGCGAGGTGCAGCGGGTGTACCGGACGCAGAGCGTGGCCATCCACGACAAGCACATCGAGGTGATCGTCCGCCAGATGCTGCGCCGGGTGACCATCATCGACTCGGGGTCGACGGAGTTCCTGCCGGCGTCCTGGGCCGAGCGGAGCGAGTTCGAGGCCGCCAACCGGCGGGTCGTGGCCGAGGGCGGCGAGCCCGCCTCCGGCCGGCCGGTCCTGATGGGGATCACCAAGGCGTCGCTGGCCACCGAGTCGTGGCTGTCGGCGGCGTCCTTCCAGGAGACGACCAGGGTGCTCACCGACGCCGCGATCAACGGCAAGAGCGACAAGCTGGTCGGCCTGAAGGAGAACGTGATCATCGGAAAGCTGATCCCGGCCGGTACGGGCATCAACCGTTACCGGAACATCCAGGTGCAGCCGACGGAGGAGGCACGGGCGGCGGCGTACGCCATCCCGTCCTACGACGACGGCTACTACACGCCGGACGTGTTCGGGACCGGCACCGGTGCCGCGGTGCCGCTGGACGACTACGACTTCGGTCGCGACTACCGCTGAGCGGTTCGTCACCGGAATCGGCAAGGCAGGGACCCACGGGGGCGCGCCACACACGGCGCGCCCCCGTGGCGCTTTCCGGGCCGGGTGGTGACACCTGTCATCCCCGGCGGCGAATCGGCACGCCGGCGCTCCCCGGCGGTTACGGTGCCGGGGTGACCGCAGGCCAGCCGCTCGACTTGCTGCGCCGTCGTTCCCGGAACGCGGTGTTGAGCTCCGCGATGGGGTGGGGCAGCGTCCTGGTCGTCCTGGTCGTCCTCCAGCCGGTACCGGACGGCGCCCAACAGGTCCTGCTGTTCGGAGCCGCGTCCTTCGCGGCCCTCCACGCGGCCTGCGTGCGCCGCGCGCTCCGCTCCCCGACGGCTCGGGTGCCGGTCGGGTTGTCCGGTCCGTCGCTCGCGGTCGCGGTGGGGCTCGGCGTCGTCGGGGGCGCGTTCACCATGTCGGTCGGGCAGGACTTCGCGGAGGGTGCCTGGGGAGCCAGCGCCGGGCTGCTCTGGCTCGGAGTGCCGGGCGTCGCCGTGGCCGACATCGGCGTGGGACGTTCTCGCCGCCACCTGACCGTCATCACCGCCGCGGTGACGGGGCTGGTGTGCCTCGGCGTCGTCGTGGTCACGTTGGTGTTCGTCGACGCCACGGCGTCCTGGCGGTCGCTCGCGGTGCCCGTGGTGTTCGGGCTCCTGGTGGTGCCGCTGGTCGTCTACTCCGACTTCCGCGTGTTGGAGTCGTGGCGGTCGGCCACGGAGCTCGACAACGCCCAGCGAGCCGCCGTCGAGATGGCGGGGCACCGGGAACGGATGCGGTTGGCGGAGGACCTGCACGACATCCTGGGCCACAGCCTGGAGGTGGTCGCGCTCAAGAGCGAGCTGGCGTTGCGCCTCCGGGAGGTGGATCCGGAGCGGGCCGACGCCGAGGTCGCGGAGACGCACCGGCTGGCGAGGGCCGCGCTGCGGGAGGTTCGGGAGGTGGCCAGGGAGCGCCGCCGGACGGAGTTGGCCGCCGAGATCGTGGCCGTGACGCACCTGGTCGAATCGGCCGGGATCCAGGGGACGACCGTCGGCTTCCCGGCGGTTCCCGAGCCCGGGACCCCGGCCTCGGTGATCCTCGGCCGGGTGCTGCGGGAGGCGACGACGAACCTGCTCCGGCACTCCGACGCGACCTGGTGCGGGATCACCGTGCGGGAGCGGGACGGACGGGTCGAGCTGGTCGTCCGCAACGACGGTGTCCGGGCCACGGCGGGGGAGACGTCGTCCGGGGGCGGTCTGGAGGGCCTGGGGCGGCGGCTCGGTGAGCTCGGTGGGCGGCTGTCCGCCGGCGTACGGGAGGACGGCGTGTTCGAGCTGGCCGCGAGCGTCCCGTCCTCGGCGTCGGTCCGGGAGGTGACGGAGTGATCCGCGTCCTGCTCGCCGACGACGAAGCGTTGACCAGGGGAGCGGTGGCGGCCCTGCTCGACCTGGAGGATGACCTCGTCGTGGTGGGGCAGGCGGCCGACGGGATGTCCGCGCTGGCGGCGGTTCGCCGTCTCCGCCCCGATGTCGCACTCGTGGACGTGGAGATGCCCGGGCTCGACGGGCCACGGCTGGCGCTGGAGGTGGCCCGGTCGGCCCCCGGGACGCGGTGCGTGGTGCTCACGCGGCATGCCAGGGCGGGAGTGCTGCGCCGGGCGCTGGCCAACGGAGCGCGCGGCTTCGTGCCGAAGACGTCGCCGGCGGCGCTGTTGGCCGATGTGGTCCGCCGGGTCCACGCCGGTGGGCGGTACGTCGATCCGGACGTGGCCGCTGACGCGTTGTCCGTGCGGGAGAACCCGCTCACGGATCGCGAACGCCAGGTCCTCGCGGAGGTGGGGGACGGGGTCACCGCGCGGGCGATCGCCCGCGTCGTGCACCTCTCGCCGGGGACCGTGCGCAACTACCTCTCGTCGGCGATGGCGAAGCTGGGGGTGGGGACGCGGTGGCAGGCCGCCGAGCGGGCCCGGGACCACGGCTGGATCTGAACGGTCCCCACCGGGGCGGTGAACGGGTCTCGGCCTGGCCGTGCCGTTCCGGGGTGGTCGGCGGGTCGGGACGCGGGGGTGGTGGAACTCACGTGGCGTACGACAGGGTTCCGGCAGGATCCGGGGGTTACGGGCCCGCTCCCCGCCGGTACGCTGGTCGGCAGAGTCCCGACCCGGTGCGAACCAGGTGGTATGTGGTACCCGTTTTGACCCCGCGTTCGGGCAACAGGTATCTTTGCTACTCGGGCCCAATGCGCATTGGGTCGGTCCGTGTGCCTGTGAGCGGCGGTTTTGACACCGTGGTCGTCACTGCGCAGCGGAACTCCTCCCGACATCCCGCAGGGGAAGCTTCACGCCACGGGACCGAGAAGAGGGCGACACGCCCGACCTCGGGTTACGGGGGAGGGCGAACTACACAGAGCCATACATACCGCCTGACGTGCTCAAACACGCAACAGTGAGCACCTAGGGCCGCGAACGGAAGAAGTAGCCGGTCCATGCCCACGATCCAGCAGCTGGTCCGCAAGGGCCGTGAGGACAAGGTCGCGAAGACCAAGACCGCGGCGCTCAAGGGGAGCCCGCAGCGGCGCGGCGTATGCACCCGCGTCTACACCACCACCCCCAAGAAGCCGAACTCGGCGCTGCGCAAGGTGGCCCGTGTGAGGCTCACGAGCGGCATCGAGGTCACGGCCTACATCCCCGGTGAGGGCCACAACCTCCAGGAGCACTCGATGGTGCTCGTTCGCGGTGGCCGTGTGAAGGACCTCCCCGGCGTGCGCTACAAGATCATCCGCGGTTCCCTCGACACCCAGGGCGTCAAGAACCGCAAGCAGGCCCGCAGCCGGTACGGCGCGAAGAAGGAGAAGAGCTAAAGATGCCCCGCAAGGGTCCGGCCCCGAAGCGGCCGCTGATCTCCGATCCCGTCTACGCCTCACCTCTGGTGACGCAGCTCATCAACAAGGTGCTCAGGGACGGCAAGCGCTCGCTGGCTGAGAAGATCGTCTACGAGGCCCTGGAGGGCACTCGGGAGAAGACCGGCACCGACCCGGTCGTCACGCTCAAGCGTGCCCTGGACAACGTGAAGCCCACCCTGGAGGTGCGCAGCCGCCGGGTCGGTGGCGCCACCTACCAGGTGCCGGTGGAGGTGCGCGCTGGTCGTTCCACCACGCTGGCGCTGCGTTGGCTGGTGTCCTTCGCCCGGCAGCGCCGGGAGAAGACGATGGTCGAGCGGCTGATGAACGAGCTGCTGGACGCCAGCAACGGCCTGGGTGCGAGCGTCAAGCGGCGCGAGGACACCCACAAGATGGCGGAGTCCAACAAGGCGTTCGCGCATTACCGCTGGTGATTGGAGTAGCTCGACGCGTACCCGCGTCGGGTCTTCGACCACCCCACAGACAGCTAGGACCAGCTGATCAAGAACGGGGAAGAGTCTCGTGGCACGCGAAGTGCTGACTGACCTGGCCAAGGTCCGGAACATCGGCATCATGGCCCACATCGACGCCGGCAAGACCACCACGACCGAGCGGATCCTGTACTACACCGGGATCAACTACAAGATCGGCGAGGTGCACGACGGCGCGGCGACGATGGACTGGATGGAGGAGGAGCAGAAGCGCGGCATCACCATCACCTCCGCCGCGACCACCTGCTTCTGGGGCGACAACCAGATCAACATCATCGACACGCCTGGCCACGTGGACTTCACCGTCGAGGTCGAGCGGTCCCTGCGGGTGCTCGACGGCGCCGTCGCCGTCTTCGACGGCAAGGAAGGTGTCGAGCCCCAGTCCGAGCAGGTCTGGCGGCAGGCGGACAAGTACGAGGTTCCGCGCGTCTGCTTCGTCAACAAGATGGACAAGCTCGGCGCGGACTTCTACTTCACCGTCCGCACCATCGAGGACCGCCTCGGGGCCAAGCCGCTGGTGATCCAGCTGCCGATCGGCGCGGAGAGCGACTTCGCCGGTGTTATCGACCTGGTGGAGATGCGCGCCCTGACCTGGCGCGGCGACGTCCAGAAGGGCGAGGACTACACCGTCGAGGAGATCCCGGCGGAGCTCGCCGACACGGTGGCCGAGTACCGGGAGAAGCTGCTCGACGCGGTCGCCGAGACCGACGACGACCTGATGGACGCCTACCTCGGTGGCGAGGAGCTGACGGTCGAGCAGATCAAGGCCGGTATCCGGAAGATCACCTGCGCCCGTGAGGCGTACCCGGTGCTGTGCGGGTCCGCGTTCAAGAACAAGGGCGTCCAGCCCATGCTCGACGCGGTCATCGACTACCTGCCCTCGCCGCTGGACGTCCCCGCGGTGCACGGGACGCTCCAGGACGGCGAGACGCACGTCGAGCGCAAGGCGAGCGTGGACGAGCCCTTCTCCGCGCTGGCGTTCAAGATCGCCGTGCACCCGTTCTTCGGCAAGCTGACCTACGTCCGGGTCTACTCCGGCAAGTTGGCCAGCGGCACCCAGGTGGTCAACGCCACCAAGGAGCGCAAGGAGCGCATCGGGAAGCTCTTCCAGATGCACTCCAACAAGGAGAACCCGGTCGACGAGGCCAGGGCGGGCCACATCTACGCGGTGATCGGTCTCAAGGAGACCACCACCGGTGACACGCTGGCCGACCCGCAGGCCCCGGTGGTCCTGGAGTCGATGACGTTCCCGGCTCCGGTCATCGAGGTCGCGATCGAGCCGAAGACCAAGAGCGACCAGGAGAAGCTCTCCACGGCGATCCAGAAGCTCGCCGAGGAGGACCCGACCTTCCAGGTCAAGCTCGACGAGGACACCGGCCAGACGATCATCAAGGGGATGGGCGAGCTCCACCTCGAGGTGCTGGTCAACCGGATGAAGAGCGACTTCAAGGTCGAGGCCAACATCGGCAAGCCGCAGGTGGCCTACCGGGAGACCATCCGGAAGACCATCGAGAAGTACGAGTACACCCACAAGAAGCAGACCGGTGGCTCCGGTCAGTTCGCGCGGGTCATCATCAAGCTCGAGCCGCTGCAGAGCACCGAGGGTGCCCTCTACGAGTTCGAGAACAAGGTGACCGGTGGCCGGGTCCCGAAGGAGTACATCCCCTCGGTCGACCAGGGCGCGCAGGACGCGATGCAGTACGGCGTCCTGGCCGGGTACCCGCTGGTGGGTGTGAAGCTCACGCTGCTCGACGGCGCCTACCACGAGGTCGACTCGTCGGAGATGGCGTTCAAGGTGGCCGGCTCGATGGCGTTGAAGGAGGCGGCCCGCTCCGCGAGCCCCGCCCTCCTCGAGCCGATGATGGCGGTGGAGGTGACGACGCCCGAGGACTACATGGGTGACGTCATCGGTGACCTGAACTCCCGCCGTGGGCAGATCCAGTCCATGGAAGAGCGCAGTGGCACTCGCGTCGTCAAGGCGCTCGTCCCGCTGTCGGAGATGTTCGGGTACGTGGGTGACCTGCGGTCGAAGACCCAGGGTCGCGCCAACTACTCGATGCAGTTCGACTCCTACGCCGAGGTTCCGCAGAACGTCGCGAAGGAGATCATCGCGAAGGCGACGGGCGAGTGATCCAGCCCACCTGAGCGGAGGTTCGCCACCGTCGCACGGCGGTGGCGGGCCATCGCACCACGGGCCGCTCAACCCGGGCGGCGACCGATCGAAACCGCCTGGCACTGACCACAGGTCGAACGGCGGGAAGCAAGAAGAAGTCCAGGAGGACAAACCAGTGGCGAAGGCCAAGTTCGAGCGGGACAAGCCGCACGTCAACATCGGAACCATTGGTCACGTCGACCACGGCAAGACCACCCTGACCGCGGCGATCACCAAGGTTCTGCACGACAAGTACCCGGAGCTGAACCCCTTCACGCCGTTCGACGAGATCGACAAGGCGCCGGAGGAGAAGCAGCGCGGTATCACGATCAACATCGCGCACGTCGAGTACCAGACCGAGAAGCGTCACTACGCGCACGTCGACGCCCCCGGTCACGCCGACTACATCAAGAACATGATCACCGGTGCCGCCCAGATGGACGGCGCGATCCTGGTGGTCGCGGCGACCGACGGCCCGATGCCGCAGACCCGTGAGCACGTGCTGCTGGCCCGTCAGGTGGGTGTGCCCTACATCCTCGTCGCGCTGAACAAGTCCGACATGGTGGACGACGAGGAGATCCTGGAGCTCGTCGAGCTCGAGGTCCGCGAGCTGCTCTCCTCG
Organism: Actinoalloteichus caeruleus DSM 43889; assembly: GCF_000429185.2. Lineage (GTDB taxonomy): Bacteria > Actinomycetota > Actinomycetes > Mycobacteriales > Pseudonocardiaceae > Actinoalloteichus_B > Actinoalloteichus_B caeruleus. The sequence continues at coordinate 4,603,498 of NZ_AUBJ02000001.1, forward strand.
CAGGAGTTCCCCGGCGACGACGTCCCGGTCGTGCGCGTCTCCGCGCTGAAGGCGCTGGAGGGCGACGCCGAGTGGGGCGCCAAGCTCCTGGAGCTGATGGAGGCCGTCGACGAGAACGTGCCGGACCCGGTGCGTGAGGTCGAGAAGCCGTTCCTGATGCCCATCGAGGACGTCTTCACCATCACCGGTCGTGGAACGGTTGTCACCGGTCGTATCGAGCGCGGCCAGATCAACCTGAACGAGGAGGTGGAGGTGGTCGGCATCAAGGAGAAGTCCTTCAAGACCACCGTCACCAGCATCGAGATGTTCAAGAAGTTCCTCGACCAGGGCCAGGCCGGCGACAACGCCGCCCTGCTGCTCCGCGGTGTGAAGCGCGAGGAGGTCGAGCGGGGCCAGGTCGTGGTCAAGCCCGGCACGACCACGCCGCACAAGAAGTTCGAGGCGCAGGTCTACATCCTGTCCAAGGACGAGGGTGGCCGCCACACGCCGTTCTTCAACAACTACCGCCCGCAGTTCTACTTCCGGACCACGGACGTGACCGGCGTGGTGACCCTCCCCGAGGGCACCGAGATGGTGATGCCCGGTGACAGCACCAGCATCTCCGTCGAGCTGATCCAGCCCGTGGCCATGGACGAGGGTCTGCGGCTGGCGATCCGTGAGGGTGGCCGCACCGTCGGTGCCGGCCAGGTCACCAAGATCGTCGAGTGAGTCGTTGAGGAGGCGCGCTCCGTCAGGAGCGCGCCTCCCCCCGATTTGGGTGGCCACACCGTGGTGTGGCATCCTGTATGGGTTGCTCGCCCTGAGGGCGAGAGCCGGCGTCCCGAGCCAGATGGGAGCTTGGGTCGATTACGGATCGCCGCCGGGAGTTCTTCGCTGTGCGGAGGATGGCGGTGGCGATGGATCCCAACGACCAGAGCCGACGGGCAGGTCTGTGAGCATCGGGCGCGACACGCCCGACCGCGTGGACCGGTGACCGTGATGACTGGCCGTGTTTCCTCCGAGGTGGGGGCGCTGTCATGAGTCGGGACCAGGTCGGGGAGCAACGCGGCACACTCGCAGCGTTAGTCACATAGCGGCACGAGACTAGAGGAACGGCAAGCCATCATGGCGGGACAGAAGATCCGCATCCGGCTCAAGGCCTACGACCACGAGGCGATCGACGCGTCCGCGCGCAAGATCGTCGAGACTGTGACGCGCACCGGCGCTCGGGTCGTCGGACCGGTGCCGCTGCCCACCGAGAAGAACGTGTACTGCGTCATTCGCTCGCCGCACAAGTACAAGGACTCTCGCGAGCACTTCGAGATGCGTACGCACAAGCGTCTGATCGACATCCTCGACCCGTCGCCGAAGACGGTGGATGCGCTCATGCGTATCGACCTGCCGGCCAGCGTCGACGTCAACATTCAGTGATTTCGGGCGCGACGGATTCCAAGCGGCGGAGATGAACGAGACCCATGTCTGACAGGCAGATCAAGGGGATCCTGGGTACCAAGCTCGGTATGACCCAGGTCTTCGATGAGAACAACCGGATCGTGCCGGTGACGGTCGTGAAGGCCGACCCGAACGTGGTCACGCAGATCCGGACCCCGGAGAAGGACGGCTACTCGGCCGTGCAGCTCGGCTTCGGCGCGGTGGACCCGCGCAGGGTGACCAAGCCGCGCGCCGGTCAGTTCACCGCGGCCGGGGTGACCCCGCGCCGCCACCTGGTGGAGCTGCGGACGGCCGACGCCGGTGGCTACGAGGTCGGCCAGGAGGTGACGGCCGAGGTGTTCGACTCCGGCGTCCTGGTGGACGTCGTCGGCACCAGCAAGGGCAAGGGCACCGCGGGTGTGATGAAGCGGCACGGCTTCGCTGGCCTCGGCGCGAGCCACGGTACCCAGCGCAAGCACCGCTCGCCCGGCTCGATCGGTGGCTGTGCCACCCCGGGCCGCGTGTTCAAGGGTGTGCGGATGGCCGGCCGGATGGGCAACGTCCGGGTGACCACCCAGAACCTCAAGGTGCACCGCACCGACGTGGACGCCGGCCTGATTCTGATCAAGGGCGCCATTCCCGGCCCGAAGGGCGGACTGGTGCTGGTCAAGACCGCCGCGAAGGGTGGTGCCGTCTGATGAGCGCGAGCTCTGTTGAGATCAAGACCCCGGCCGGCGGGACCGACGGCTCGGTCGAGCTGCCCGCCGAGGTGTTCGACGCCCAGGCGAACGTGGCGTTGATGCACCAGGTCGTGGTGGCCCAGCAGGCCGCCGCGCGCCAGGGCACCCACTCCACCAGGACGCGTGGCGAGGTCGCCGGTGGTGGCCGCAAGCCCTACCGCCAGAAGGGCACCGGTCGGGCCCGCCAGGGTTCGGTGCGGGCTCCGCAGTTCGTCGGCGGTGGCACGGTGCACGGCCCGGTTCCGAGGGACTACTCCCAGCGGACCCCCAAGAAGATGAAGGCCGCCGCCCTGCGCGGCGCGCTGTCGGACCGCGCGCGGGCCGGCCAGGTCCACGTCGTGTCGGCCGTGGTGGCGGGCGACGCCCCGTCCACCAAGAGCGCCCGCAAGGTGCTGGAGGGCGTCACCTCCGCTCGCCGGGTGCTGGTCGTCCTCACCCGCGAGGACGTCCTCGGCTGGCAGAGCCTGCGCAACCTGACGAACGTGCACCTGATCGCACCGGACCAGCTGAACACGTACGACGTGCTGGTCAACGACGACGTGGTGTTCACCAAGGACGCGCTGTCGTCCTTCCTCGCCGGCCCCATCAGTGGCAAGGCGGTCAAGGCGACCGCCAGGTCCTCCGAGGTGGCCGAGTCCGGCGTCGGTGAGGCTGAAGAGGAGGCTGGGAAGTGATTTCCGACCCCCGCGACATTCTGGTCGCGCCGGTGATCTCCGAGAAGAGCTACGGGCTCCTCGAGGAGAAGAAGTACACCTTCGTGGTGTCGCCGAGCGCGAACAAGACCGAGATCAAGATCGCGGTCGAGAAGGTCTTCGGTGTGAAGGTCACCACGGTGAACACGCTCAACCGCAACGGCAAGCGCAAGCGCACCCGCACCGGGTTCGGCAAGCGCAAGGACACCAAGCGGGCGATCGTGACCCTGCACCCGGACAGCAAGCCGATCGAGATCTTCGGCGGCCCGGCCGCGTGAGGCGGCCGGATAGTCGAACCGGACTCTAGTGACTGAGGACTGCTGAGACATGGGCATCCGCAAGTACAAGCCGACGACGCCGGGCCGTCGTGGCGCCAGCGTGTCCGACTTCGCCGAGATCACTCGGTCGGAGCCGGAGAAGTCGCTGGTGCGCCCGCTGCACGGCCGCGGCGGCCGCAACGCGCACGGCAAGATCACCACCCGGCACAAGGGTGGCGGTCACAAGCGCGCCTACCGCCTGATCGACTTCCGCAGGGCGGACAAGGACGGCGTGCCGGCCAAGGTCGCGCACATCGAGTACGACCCCAACCGGACCGCGCGGATCGCGCTGCTGCACTACGCCGACGGCGAGAAGCGCTACATCATCGCCCCGGACAAGATCAAGCAGGGTGACCCGATCGAGAGCGGCGCTCGCGCCGACATCAAGCCGGGCAACAACCTGCCGCTGCGCAACATCCCGACGGGCACCGTGGTGCACGCGATCGAGCTCCGCCCCGGCGGTGGCGCGAAGATCGCCCGCTCCGCCGGTTCGCGGGTGCAGCTCGTGGCGAAGGACGGCCCCTACGCCCAGCTGCGGATGCCCTCCGGGGAGATCCGCAACGTGGACGTGCGCTGCCGCGCCACGGTGGGTGAGGTCGGGAACTCCGAGCACAGCAACATCAACTGGGGCAAGGCGGGCCGCAACCGCTGGCGGGGCAAGCGCCCCACCGTGCGTGGTGTCGTCATGAACCCGGTGGACCACCCGCACGGTGGTGGTGAGGGCAAGACCTCCGGTGGTCGCCACCCGGTCAACCCGAACGGCAAGCCCGAGGGCCGGACCCGCCGCCGCAAGCCGAGTGACAAGCTCATCGTCCGCCGCCGGCGCACCGGCAAGAAGCGCTGAGCAGGGAGGGAGTGAAGGATGCCACGCAGCCTGAAGAAGGGCCCGTTCGTTGACGACCACCTGCTCAAGAAGGTGGACGCGCTGAACGAGACCGGCAAGAAGACCGTCATCAAGACCTGGTCCCGCCGCTCGACGATCATCCCGGACATGTTGGGCCACACCTTCGCGGTGCACGACGGCCGCAAGCACGTCCCGGTGTTCGTCACCGAGTCGATGGTCGGGCACAAGTTGGGCGAGTTCGCCCCGACCCGGACCTTCAAGGGACACGTCAAGGAAGACCGCCGTTCGCGCCGCCGCTGAGGCGCCAACCGTGACACGGATGAACCAAGAGCAAGGGGTAACAGCGATGAACGCCCGAAAGGACGCCGCGGCGCCGGAAGACGCGGAGACGCCGTCGCGCGCCGTGGCGCGGGCCCGCTACGTCCGCGCGACGCCGATGAAGGTGCGCCGCGTGGTCGATCTCGTGAGGGGCCGCAACGCCCAGGAAGCTCTGGCCGTGCTGCAGTTCGCGCCGCAGGCGGCGAGTGAGCCGGTAGCGAAGGTGGTCGCGAGCGCGGTCGCCAACGCACAGAACAACCTGGATCTTGACCCGGACACGCTGTGGATCTCGACGATCTACGTGGATGAGGGGCCGACGCTGAAGCGGATTCGGCCGCGCGCCCAGGGGCGGGCGTACCGAGTCCGGAAGCGGACCAGCCACATCACCGTCGAGCTCGAGTCGCGGCCGAAGGCCGCGGCGGGTGCTCGCAAGTCCAGCGCGAAGGGAAGTGCCCGGTAGTGGGTCAGAAGATCAACCCGCACGGCTTCCGGCTGGGGATCACCACTGACTGGAAGTCCCGCTGGTACGCCGACAAGCAGTACTCCGAATACGTCGCCGAGGACGTGAAGATCCGCCGGATGCTCTCCAAGGGCATGGAGCGGGCCGGTATCGCCAAGGTGGACATCGAGCGGACCCGGGACCGGGTGCGCGTCGACATCCACACCGCGCGGCCGGGCATCGTCATCGGTCGTCGTGGCGCGGAGGCGGACCGCATCAGGACCGAGCTGGAGAAGCTCACCAAGAAGCAGATCCAGCTCAACGTCCTCGAGGTCAAGGGACCCGAGTCGGACGCCCAGCTGGTGGCCCAGGGGGTCGCCGAGCAGCTGTCCAACCGTGTCGCCTTCCGGCGTGCCATGCGCAAGGCGATCCAGTCGGCGATGCGCTCGCCGCAGGTCAAGGGCATCCGCGTCAAGGTGAGCGGCCGGCTCGGCGGTGCCGAGATGTCCCGTTCCGAGTTCTACCTCGAGGGTCGGGTGCCGCTGCACACGCTGCGCGCGGACATCGACTACGGCTTCTTCGAGGCGAAGACGACCTTCGGCCGCATCGGCGTCAAGGTGTGGATCTACCGAGGTGAGCTGGTCGGCGGGCTGAAGGCCCGCGAGGCCAACACCGAGTCCCGCCCGCCGCGCCGTGACCGCTCCGACCGCCCGAACCGCCGTCGTGGCGAGGGTGGGCAGCGGGGTGGCCGGGCCAAGGAGGCCGTGGCGGCTGGTGCCGGCGCGGCCGAGTCCACCCCGGCGGCGGCTGAGGCGCCCGCCGAGAAGACGGAGGGCTGAGAGATGCTCATCCCGCGCAAGGTCAAGTACCGCAAGCAGCATCGCCCGGTCCGCCGTGGCATGTCCAAGGGCGGGAACCAGGTCACCTTCGGTGAGTTCGGCATCCAGGCGCTGGAGCCGGCCTACGTGACCAACCGGCAGATCGAGTCCGCTCGTATCGCCATCACCCGGCACATCCGCCGTGGCGGCAAGGTCTGGATCAACATCTTCCCGGACCGTCCGCTGACGAAGAAGCCCGCCGAGACCCGGATGGGTTCCGGTAAGGGTTCCCCGGAGTACTGGGTGGCCAACGTGAAGCCCGGTCGGGTTCTGTTCGAGATGAACTACCCGAACGAGCCGGTGGCTCGTGAGGCCCTGCGCCGCGCGATCCACAAGCTCCCGATGAAGTGCCGGATCGTGACCCGTGAGGGTGGTGAGTTCTGATGGCAGCGGCTACCACGAGCGCGGCCGAGCTGCGTGAGCTCAGCCACACCGATCTGGTGCAGCGTCTGCGGGAGGCCAAGGAGGAGCTGTTCAACCTCCGTTTCCAGATGGCCACCGGCCAGCTCGAGAACAACCGTCGGCTGCGCGTCGTGCGGCACGACATCGCCAGGATCTACACGGTGATGCGTGAGCGTGAGCTGGGCCTCTCGGTGTCGCCGGAGCAGGACGAGGCCACGGATGAGGGTGCCGCATGAGTGAGAAGGACGTGAACGGCGCGGTGACTGACACCACTGGTGGCGACGCGCGCAACAGCCGCAAGGTGCGCGAGGGATACGTCGTGTCCGACAAGATGGACAAGACGATCGTGGTCCAGCTCGAGGACCGCAAGAAGCACGCGCTCTACGGCAAGGTCATGCGGCGCACCACCAAGGTGAAGGCGCACGACGAGCAGAACTCCGCGGGCGTGGGCGACCGCGTGCTGCTGATGGAGACCCGGCCGCTGTCGGCCACCAAGCGGTGGCGGCTGGCCGAGGTCCTGGAGAAGGCCAAGTAAGAGGCTCGAGGGCACCTGTGGTGTCCTTGGTCTGGACGGGTGGCGGCCCGACGGTGGTCGGGCCGCCCTCCGCATGAGGAGACCGCGTGCGTCGGGTCGGAAATCCGGCGCACAAGAAGCAGGTCAGGAGTAGACGTGATCCAGCAGGAGTCGCGGCTTCGGGTCGCCGACAACACGGGCGCCAGGGAGATCCTGTGCATCCGGGTTCTCGGCGGGTCCGGGCGGCGGTACGCGAGCATCGGCGACATCATCGTGGGCACGGTGAAGGAGGCCATCCCGGGCGCCAACGTCAAGCGTGGCGACGTGGTGAAGGCCGTCGTGGTGCGCACCGCCAAGGAGAAGCGCCGTCCGGACGGTTCCTACATCCGGTTCGACGAGAACGCGGCGGTCATCATCCGGAACGACAACGAGCCGCGTGGGACCCGCATCTTCGGCCCGGTCGGCCGGGAGCTCCGGGACAAGAAGTTCATGAAGATCATTTCGCTGGCGCCGGAGGTGCTCTGATGAAGGTGCACAAGGGCGACACCGTGGTGGTCATCGCCGGCAAGGACAAGGGCGCGAAGGGCAAGGTCATCCAGGCCTACCCGCACACCCAGCGCGTCCTGGTCGAAGGCGTGAACCGGATCAAGAAGCACACCAAGATCTCCCGTACCCAGCGTGGCGCGCAGTCCGGCGGCATCGTGACGCAGGAGGCCGCCATCCACGTGAGCAACGTGCAGGTGGTCGACTCCGACGGCAAGCCGGCGCGCGTGGGTTACCGCGAGGACGAGGACGGTCGGCGGGTGCGGATCTCCCGCAGGAACGGTAAGGACATCTGAGCATGACGACCGCAGAGAAGATCGTCCCCCGGCTGAAGGTCCGCTACCGCGAGGAGATCGTCCCCGGCCTGCGCGAGCAGTTCGACTACGGCAACCCGCACCAGATCCCCGGTGTGGTCAAGGTCGTCGTCAACATGGGCATCGGCGAGGCGGCCAGGGACGGCAAGCTGATCGAGGGCGCCGTGCGCGACCTCGCCAGCATCACCGGCCAGCGGCCCGAGGTCCGCCGGGCCCGCAAGTCCATCGCACAGTTCAAGCTCCGTGAGGGCATGCCGATCGGCGCCAGGGTCACCCTGCGCGGCGACCGGATGTGGGAGTTCCTTGACCGACTGCTGACGATCGCGCTGCCGCGTATCCGCGACTTCCGCGGTCTGTCGGACCGGCAGTTCGACGGCAAGGGCAACTACACGTTCGGCCTGAGCGAGCAGTCGATGTTCCACGAGATCGATCTCGACTCGATCGATCGTCCGCGGGGCATGGACATCACGGTCGTCACCTCGGCGATCAACGACGAGGAAGGCCGGGCGTTGCTGCGCCGGCTGGGCTTCCCGTTCAAGGAACGCTGAACCGACCGTCCGTCATCGCGACGTGAGCATCGAAGTTGAGGAGAACCGATGGCCAAGAAGGCGCTGATCGCGAAGGCGTCGCGCAAGCCGAAGTTCGCGGTGCGGGCCTACACCCGTTGCCAGCGCTGCGGGCGTCCGCACGCTGTGTACCGCAAGTTCGGCCTGTGCAGGGTGTGCCTTCGTGAGATGGCCCACCGCGGCGAACTGCCCGGTGTGCACAAGTCGAGCTGGTGAGGTCGCGGGCGCCGGAGTCGGCGCCCCGCCGCCAGTTCGCTGACCACTAGTTCGCTCAAGGCCCCGACGGGGAACCAGGGCGAGAAAGGTTGACCAGGTCACCATGACGATGACCGACCCGATCGCAGACTTCCTGACACGTCTGCGTAACGCCAGCTCGGCATACCACGACGAGGTCGTGCTGCCGCACTCCAAGCTGAAGGCCAACATCGCCGAGATCCTCAAGCGTGAGGGTTACGTCTCCGGCCACCGTGTCGAGGACGGCGAGAAGAGCCAGAACCTGGTCGTCGAGCTCAAGTACGGGCCGAACCGCGAGCGGAGCATCGCGGGCCTGCGGCGTGTATCGAAGCCCGGCCTTCGGGTGTACGCCAAGTCCACCACGCTGCCGCGCGTGCTCGGTGGTCTTGGTATCGCGATCATCTCGACCTCCGGCGGTCTGATGACCGACCGGCAGGCGGCCAAGCAGGGCGTGGGCGGGGAAGTCCTCGCCTACGTCTGGTGAGGAAGGGGGTAACGGCATGTCGCGCATTGGGAAGCTGCCGATCACCGTTCCCTCGGGTGTCGATGTCGCCATCGACGGCCGCACGGTGACGGTGAAGGGCCCGAAGGGTTCGCTCAGCCACACGCTGGTGGAACCCATCACGATCGATCGTGACGAGGATGGCTCCCTGCTGGTGAGCCGCCCCGACGACGAGCGGAAGAGCAGGTCGCTGCACGGGTTGTCGCGGACTCTCGTCAACAACCTGATCGTCGGCGTGAACCAGGGCTACGAGAAGAAGCTGGAGATCCACGGCGTCGGTTACCGCGTGACGCTCAAGGGCTCCGAACTGGAGTTCGCGCTCGGCTTCAGCCACCCGGTGAAGGTCGCGCCCCCGGAGGGTGTGACGTTCCAGGTGGAGAGCCCGACCAAGTTCTCCGTCCACGGCATCGACAAGCAGCGCGTGGGCGAGGTCGCGGCCAAGATCCGCAAGCTGCGGCGGCCGGACCCGTACAAGGGCAAGGGCGTGCGGTACGCGGGCGAGGTCATCCGCCGCAAGGTCGGAAAGACGGGTAAGTGATCATGAGCGAAAGCACTGCAACCACCGCCGCCAAGCGCAAGCCCGTCGGCAAGGACGTGTCGACCACGCGTCGGGTGGCCAGGGCCCGCCGGCACTTCCGTCTTCGGAAGAAGATCAGCGGTACGGCGGAGCGGCCGCGTCTTGTCGTGCACCGTTCCTCGCGGCACATCGTGGCCCAGGTGATCGACGACCTGGCTGGCCACACGCTGGCGTCCGCGTCGAGCCTCGAGGGCGACGTCCGCGCGCTGGACGGCGACAAGAAGGCCAGGGCGGCCAAGGTCGGCGAGCTGGTGGCGGCCCGCGCGAAGACCGCGGGCATCGGCACCGTCGTGTTCGACCGGGGCGGCTACGAGTACCACGGCCGGATCGCGGCCCTGGCCGACGCCGCGCGCGAGGCGGGGTTGGAGTTCTGAGAACCATGGACAGGATCGAGTTGAACGAGAGGGTCGTCTGATGCCAGGACGCACGCGTCGTGACGGCGGGTCGGAGCGCGGAGAGCGCCGCGACCGCCGGGACGGTGGCCGCGGCGGGGCGGCCCAGGAGAAGACCCCGCATCTTGAGCGCGTGGTCGCGATCAACCGCGTGGCCAAGGTCGTCAAGGGCGGTCGGCGTTTCAGCTTCACCGCGTTGGTGATCGTCGGTGACGGCGACGGCATGGTCGGTGTCGGTTACGGCAAGGCCAAGGAGGTGCCGGCAGCGATCGCCAAGGGCGTCGAGGAGGCCAAGAAGAGCTTCTTCCGCGTCCCGAGGATCGCCGGCACCATCACGCACCCCATCCAGGGCGAGGCGGCGGCCGGTGTCGTGCTGCTGCGCCCGGCGGCCCCCGGTACCGGTGTCATCGCCGGTGGTCCGGTGCGTGCCGTGCTGGAGTGCGCCGGTGTCCACGACGTGCTGAGCAAGTCGCTCGGCAGCGACAACGCGATCAACATCGTGCACGCGACGGTGGCCGCGCTGAAGGGCCTGCAGCGGCCGGAAGAGGTCGCGGCTCGCCGTGGCCTGCCGCTCGAGGACGTCGCGCCGGCCGGAATGCTGCGGGCCAGGGCCGGGCAGGGAGTGTGACATGGCGCAGCTCAAGGTGACCCAGGTGCGCAGCACCATCGGTAACAAGCAGAACCAGCGGGACTCGCTGCGGACGCTCGGGCTGCGGAAGATCCGCCAGTCCGTGGTCCGCGACGACAACCCCGAGGTTCGCGGTCTGATCAACACCGTCCGCCACCTGGTGACGGTGGAGGAGGTGAACTGAAGGTCATGACCATCAAGATTCACCACCTGCGGCCCGCGCCCGGTTCCAAGACCGCCAAGACCCGCGTCGGTCGTGGTGAGGGTTCCAAGGGCAAGACCGCGGGTCGTGGGACCAAGGGCACCAAGGCACGGAAGAACGTGCCCGCGGCCTTCGAGGGTGGGCAGATGCCGCTGCACATGCGGCTGCCCAAGCTCAAGGGCTTCAAGAACCGTTTCCGGGTGGAGTACCAGGTCGTCAACGTCTCGGACCTGGGGCGCCTCTTCCCGGAGGGTGGCACGGTGGGCATCGACGAACTCGTCGCCGCCGGCGCCGTCCGGAAGAACCAGTTGGTGAAGGTGCTGGGCACCGGCGACCTCGGCGGAGTCAAGCTGGACGTCACCGCCAACGCCTTCTCCAGCAGCGCGATCGAGAAGATCACCGCCGTCGGTGGGACGACCACCACGGTCTGATCGCGTCAGAGCACCGCGCGCGGCCCGCAGGGGAGTCCTCCCCTGCGGGCCGCGCGCGTTCTCGCCGTTCCCGGGGGGTCCACGCCGGGGCCGAGCGGTGGGCGGGAGGGGCGGCGCAGGAGATCATCGGATCCGGTGACCGCCCCGCTGGGGCCGTCACCCGGTGTGGACCTCCTCGGGACGCGAACCCTGGTTCGAGGCCGCTTGTGACACGGAAGTGGGAGTCGGTGGGCGGGCCACTGGTACGAGTGGACGAAGGAGCACGCGACACCCCGCCGCTCGCCGTCCGCCCGGTGCGCGGAAACCGGCCGTAGATCGACAAGTTTCCCCGCAGCACTGGTGGTCAACCCAGGGCAGGCTGTTAGAGTCGTGCACGCTTCGTGTCAGCAGGCACGAGGCCGGTTGCCTGCGCGGCAGGCCGCAATGCTGCCGGCATCCGCCGGCCACGAAGATCGTCGGTCGGAGAGGCCGACGACGCCGAGGAGGTCACGCGTGCTCAGCGCCTTCCGCGCGGCTCTCACGACGCCGGACCTGCGCAAGAAGATCCTGTTCACCCTCGGGATCGTCGCGGTGTACCGGCTCGGGGCCAACGTTCCGTCGCCTGGTGTCTCCTCGCCCAACATCCGGCAGTGCCTCGAACTCATCGAGAACAGCGGCAGCGCGAACATCTACTCGCTGCTGAACCTGTTCAGCGGTGGCGCCCTGCTCCAGCTCTCGCTGTTCGCGCTGGGCATCATGCCCTACATCACCGCGAGCATCATCGTGAACCTGCTCGGGGTGGTCATCCCCAGGTTCGAGCAGCTGCGCAAGGAGGGCCAGTCCGGCCAGGCGAAGCTGACGCAGTACACGCGGTACCTCGCGATGGCTTTCGCCGTCCTGCAGGCCACCACGTTCGTGGCGCTCGCCCGGTCGGGCCAGCTGTTCGGCAACTGCCCGCACCAGGTCATCCCGGACGGGTCGGTCTTCAACCTCGTCGTCATCGTCATCGTGATGACGGCCGGCACCGCCCTGGTCATGTGGTTCGGCGAGATGGTCACCGAGCGCGGTGTCGGCAACGGCATGTCGCTGCTGATCTTCTGCTCCATCGCGGCCCGGATCCCGGCCGAGGGCAGCAGCATCCTCCAGACCCAGGGCGGCGTGGTCTTCACCGTCGTCTGCATCTTCGCGCTGGCCATCATCGTGGCGGTCTGCTTCGTCGAGCAGGCCCAGCGCCGGATCCCGGTGCAGTACGCGAAGCGGATGGTCGGGCGGCGGATGTACGGCGGCACCTCGACCTACCTGCCGTTGAAGGTGAACCAGGCCGGCGTCATCCCGGTGATCTTCGGTTCCTCCCTGCTCTACCTGCCGCAGTTGATGTCGCAGCTCGTCGGTGACGGCACCGGGTGGCTGAACAGGTTCATCGACGACTACATCGTTCCCCAGTCGAGCTGGGTGCACATCCTCCTGTTCTTCGCGCTGATCATCTTCTTCACCTACTTCTACGTGTCCATCACGTTCAACCCGGACGAGCGGGCCGACGAGATGAAGAAGTTCGGTGGCTTCGTCCCGGGGATCCGCCCGGGCCGCCCGACGGCGGAGTACCTGAGCTTCGTGTTGAGCAGGATCACGCTGCCCGGCTCCATCTACCTGGGTATCGTCGCGGTGCTGCCGAACTTCTTCCTGAGCATCACCGAGGAAGGCGCGAACCAGAACTTCCCGTTCGGCGGTACCGCGGTGCTGATCATGGTGAGCGTCGGTCTTGACACCATGAAGCAGGTGGAGAGCCAGCTCATGCAGCGAAACTACGAAGGGTTCCTCCGGTAGTGCGACTCGTCTTGGTAGGCCCGCCCGGAGCGGGCAAGGGCACGCAGGCAGCCGTCCTCAGCGCGAAGCTGGGCGTCCCCCACGTCTCCACGGGGGACCTGTTCCGCGCGAACATCAGCCAGCGGACGCCGCTGGGGGAGGAGGCCAAGCGCTACCTGGACGAGGGCCAGCTCGTCCCGGACGAGGTCACCAACGGCATGGTCCGGGACCGGCTGCGCCAGGAGGACGCGGTGGGCGGCTTCCTGCTGGACGGGTTCCCCCGCACGGTGGGCCAGGCCGAGGTGCTCACCGAGTTCCTCGGCGGGCAGGGCCACCAGCTGGACGCGGTCCTGGAGTTCCAGGTGCCGGAGGACGAGGTCGTCACCAGGATGTTGGCCCGGGGCCGTGCGGACGACACCGAGGACGTGATCCGGACCCGCCTCGCGGCCTACCGGGGGAGCACGGCCCCGGTGCTGGACTACTACCGGCCGAAGGTCGTGGGGATCGACGCGTTGGGATCCATCGAGGAGATCACCGGGCGGGCGCTGCGGGCGCTCGGGGTGACGGGCTCCTGACGGCGGGGCCGGTCCCGACCGCGGGACCGGCCGCTTCCATGACCGAGTGGTGCCGCCCGACGTCGTCGGGCGGCACGAGTGCGAAGAGTGCGGGGGCCGAGACGTGCTGAAGCGAAGCCGGGGAATCCAGCTCAAGTCGCGTGGCGAGCTGGAGGCGATGCGAGCGGCGGGACTGGTGGTCGCCGGCGCGTTGGCCGCGGTGCGGGCGGCGGTCCGCCCCGGTGCCAGCACCGCCGAACTCGACGAGATCGCCGAGACCCACATCCGGGAGGCTGGCGCCGTCCCGTCCTTCAAGGGCTACCACGGCTTCACCGGCTCGATCTGCGCCTCGGTGAACGAGCAGGTCGTGCACGGCATCCCCACCACAACGCGGGTGCTGGCGGAGGGTGACCTCATCTCCGTCGACTGCGGGGCGATCCTCGAGGGCTGGCACGGCGACTCGGCGGTGACGGTGCCGGTGGGCCAGGCGTCCGAGGCCGACCTCCGGTTGTCCGAGGCGACCCGGTTGTCCATGCTCGCGGGCATCGCCGCCTGCCGCCCGGGGAAGCGGTTGACCGACATCTCGCACGCGATCGAGCTGGAGACCCTGCGGGTGCAGGAGGAGCACGGCGTCGAGTACGGGATCGTCGCGAACTTCGGTGGGCACGGCATCGGCACCGAGATGCACATGGAGCCCTACATCCCCAACTACGGGAAGCCCGGTCGGGGACCCAAGCTCCGGGAGGGGATGGCGCTGGCCATCGAACCGATGTTGACCCTCGGCACGGACGACACCCGTGAACTGTCGGACGGGTGGACGGTGGTCACAGCCGACGGGACCCGGGCGGCGCACTGGGAGCACACGGTCGCGCTGACCTCCGACGGGCCGTGGGTGTTGACGGCGCCGGCCGAGGACTGATCGGCCCACGACGACCGGTTGCGATTCGAGCACCGAGTTCCGCGAACCGCTCCCGGTCGACTCGCGGATGCGGAAGGATGTCAGCGTGAGCGAGCCTATTCGTGCCGACGCCATGCGCGCGTCCGACGCTGACCGCAAGCGGGTCCAGGACCAGTTGCACTGGGCGCACGCCGAGGGCCTGCTCGATCTGTCCGAGTTCGACAGCCGGGTGCGCTCCGCGTGGGACGCGAAGACCACCGGCGAGTTGGACCGGGTCGTCGCGGATCTGCCGTTGCCCCGCCCCAAGGGCCGGCGCCGGGTGTTCGCCCCCGGCGCGGGTGGCACCGCGATGCGGGTGCTGACGACCATCTGGCTGAGCGCCTCGGTGGCGAACATCGTCATCTGGGGCCTGCTCTACATGACGGGCACCGCGGTCTACCCGTGGTGGGTGTGGGTGGCGGTGCCTCCCGGCGCGGTGCTCGGTGCCCTCTACGCCAGCGGGATCGGCCGCCCCCGCAGTTCCTGAGGCCGAGACGCGCCCCGCCCAACCCCGCCGTGGCCTCCTCGGCCGGAGGTGCCGCTTGGCCGGGGGTGCGGCGCCCGCGCCGCGGGCCGTCACCAGGTGCGCACCAGCGGGTGCCGGCCCGGGTGGCCGGCCGGAACGGTGCCACCGCGGTCGCCTCCCACGTACGATGGGCGCACGCGTCTGGTCGCCCCGGGAGGTTGGTGACCCGGTAGTGGCACGGCGGGCGCGTTCCCTGGGGAGGGTGGAGTGGGCGAGCCGGTTTCCTGGAGCGAGATGCGGGCCTCGGACGGCGACCGCCAGCGGGTCGCCGAGCGCCTGGGCGCGGCGCAGGCGGACGGCCGGCTGAGCATGTCGGAGTACGACACCCGCCTGCGGGACGCGCTGGCGGCCAGGACGTACGGGGAGCTGGACCGGCTCACGAAGGACCTGCCGGACCCGACTGGTGGCGCCGCGACCCCGGAGGAGCCGGGGCAGGGCCTGGCGGATCAGCGCGGCGGGGATGTCGCCGAGCGGACCAGCGGGTGCCCGGCCACCCCGCCGAAGTCCGACCTGAGGCGCGCCGCCGAGGCGTGGGCCTCCGTCAGCGCCATCACCTTCACCATCTGGCTCATCGGTTTCGTGACCGGCGGGGGCGCCTCGAACCCGTGGTGGTTGTGGGTGGCGGGCCCGTGGGGAGCGGTGATCCTCGTCATGGCGCTGAGCGGGGCGGGAAAGCGGTACTCGAACTGACGCCGGCACCCCCGTGGCCGGGCCGTGCCGTGCCCCAGGTGGAGCTGACCTGCGCGAAGGGCTACACTGGCTCAACGGCGCACTCCTCGCGCTGACTCCATCGTGCCGTGTGTCGTGCGGCAGGCCGGTTCTCGACGGGCCTGGGGCGGCACTCCCCTTTCGGTGTGATCGACGGTTCCGTCGGTGCGCGTCCGAGTGGCGCGGGAAGCAGTGCGAGTGGTCCGCCGGCATCGGGAGACCGCGTTCGTCCTGGTCATCCCGGTGTGACCGCCAAATGACACCGTCACGAAACGCGGAGGACATGGGCAAGAAAGACGGGGCCATCGAGGTCGAAGGTCGCGTAGTCGAGCCGCTCCCCAACGCGATGTTCCGAGTCGAGCTGGAGAACGGCCACAAAGTCCTGGCCCACATCAGCGGCAAGATGCGGCAGCACTACATCCGCATCCTGCCCGAGGACAGGGTAGTCGTGGAGCTGTCGCCCTACGACCTGTCCCGTGGGCGCATCGTCTACCGCTACAAGTGACCTCCACGGTGCCCGGGCTGGTCCCGGGCACGCGTCCGAGCAGGAGAGCACGACCGTGAAGGTCCAGCCAAGCGTCAAGAAGATCTGCGACAAGTGCCAGGTGATTCGCCGTCACGGGCGGGTCCTGGTGATCTGCGACAACCAGCGTCACAAGCAGCGTCAGGGCTGAGCACCGCCTGACGTGGTGACCGTCGCGTTGTGACGCTTGTCGCGGAGCAGACGACGAGAGAAGAACACATCTCCTCCGACCTGTCGTGCGTGGAGCACGGCTGACCCCCGGACTCCGGGCCGGGGCCCGGGCCGCACTCGCGGCCGCGGGGCGGCGGAGGAGCAGACCTGGAGCGAAGAGACAAAGGAGAACGCGCCGGATGGCACGTGTCGCTGGCGTCGATCTTCCCCGCGACAAGCGGATGGAGATCGCGTTGACCTACATCTACGGCATCGGCCGTACCCGCTCGAAGGAGTTGCTGGCAGCCACCGGGATCAGCCCGGACATGCGGACCGGCGACCTGACCGACGACGACGTGGTGCGTCTGCGGGACCAGATCGAGAACAACTACAAGGTTGAGGGTGACCTCCGCCGCGAGGTGGCCGCCGACATCCGCCGCAAGGTCGAGATCGGCTGCTACGAGGGGCTTCGGCACCGTCGCAGGCTGCCGGTGCGTGGTCAGCGGACCAAGACCAACGCCCGGACCCGCAAGGGCCCGAAGAAGACCGTGGCCGGCAAGAAGAAGGCCGGGCGCAAGTAACCCCTCGCGCGCACTGAGGAGAAGACGAGAGACATGCCACCCAAGACCCGTGGCGCCGGGGTCAAGAAGGTCCGGCGCAAGGAAAAGAAGAATGTCGCGCACGGTCACGCGCACATCAAGAGCACCTTCAACAACACGATCGTGTCGATCACCGATCCGTCCGGCGCGGTGATCGCCTGGGCCTCGGCCGGTCACGTCGGTTTCAAGGGCTCCCGCAAGTCCACCCCGTTCGCCGCGCAGATGGCGGCGGAGAACGCCGCCCGCAAGGCGTCGGAGCACGGCATGCGCAAGGTTGACGTGTTCGTCAAGGGCCCCGGTTCCGGCCGGGAGACCGCGATCCGGTCGCTGCAGGCCGCCGGGCTCGAAGTTGGCAACATCCAGGACGTGACCCCGCAGCCACACAACGGTTGCCGGCCGCCCAAGCGGCGCCGGGTCTGAGGCGCGGGGAGGAGTAAGAACAGATGGCACGCTACACCGGACCCGCGACTCGCAAGTCCCGTCGTCTCAAGGTTGACCTGGTCGGCGGCGACCAGGCCTTCGAGCGCCGCCCCTACCCGCCCGGCCAGCACGGCCGCGCGCGGATCAAGGAGAGCGAGTACCTGCTCCAGCTCCAGGAGAAGCAGAAGGCTCGCTTCACCTACGGGGTCCTGGAGCGCCAGTTCCGCCGTTACTACGAGGAGGCCTCGCGCCGCCAGGGCAAGACGGGTGAGAACCTGCTCCAGCTCCTGGAGGCCCGGCTCGACAACGTGATCTACCGCTCGGGTCTGGCCAGGACCCGGCGTCAGGCGCGTCAGCTCGTCAGCCACGGTCACTTCCTGGTGAACGGCGAGAAGGTGAACATCCCCAGCTTCCAGGTGTCGCGGTTCGACATCATCGACGTGAAGCCGAAGTCGCTGGGCACCACGCCGTTCATCATCGCCAAGGAGACCCTCGGCGACCGGCCCACCCCGGCCTGGCTCCAGGTCGTGCCGTCCACGCTGCGGGTGCTGGTGCACCAGCTGCCGGAGCGGGCACAGATCAACACGCCGGTCCAGGAACAGCTGATCGTCGAGTTCTACTCGAAGAACTGAGGCCTCCACTGGCGAACGGTGGCCGTGCTGGACGCACGGTCACCGTGGTGGATCGACCAGACCGTGGCGATCCACATCCACTCGGCGTCAAATAGCGGGCGCCGCTGGGAAAGGACAAGACGAAGTGCTCATCTCGCAACGACCGACACTGACCGAGGAGACGGTCTCCGAGACCCGTTCCCGGTTCGTCATCGAGCCGCTTGAGCCCGGCTTCGGCTACACGCTCGGTAACTCGCTGCGGCGGACGCTGCTGTCCTCGATTCCGGGGGCCGCGGTCACCAGCATCCGCATCGACGGTGTCCTGCACGAGTTCACCACGATTCCCGGGGTGAAGGAGGACGTCACCGACGTCATCCTGAACCTCAAGGAGCTCGTGGTGAGTTCGGAGGAGGACGAGCCGGTGACCATGTACCTGCGGAAGCAGGGACCTGGTCCGGTCACCGCCGGGGACATCGTTCCCCCGGCCGGTGTCACCGTGCACACCCCCGACCTGCACATCGCCACTCTCAACGGCAAGGGCAAGCTCGAGATCGAGCTGGTCGTGGAGCGCGGTCGCGGTTACGTCCCCGCCGTGCAGAACAAGCAGGCCGGCGCGGAGATCGGCCGGATCCCGGTCGACTCCATCTACTCGCCGGTGCTGAAGGTGACCTACAAGGTCGAGGCGACCCGTGTCGAGCAGCGGACCGACTTCGACAAGCTGACTCTCGACATCGAGACGAAGCCGTCGATCACGCCGCGTGACGCGGTGGCGTCCGCCGGCAAGACGCTGGTGGAGCTGTTCGGGCTGGCCCGGGAGCTGAACTCGGACGCCGAGGGCATCGAGATCGGCCCGTCTCCTTCCGAGGCGGACACCATCGCGGCCTTCGCGATGCCGATCGAGGACCTCGACCTCACGGTGCGTTCCTACAACTGCCTCAAGCGGGAAGGGATTCACACCGTCGGCGAGCTGGTCTCGCGCAGCGAGGCCGACCTGCTCGACATTCGCAACTTCGGGGCGAAGTCGATCGACGAGGTCAAGATGAAGCTGGCCGGCCTTGGCCTGGCGCTCAAGGACAGCCCGCCCGGGTTCGACCCCTCCGCCGCCGCCGCCGACTACCCCAGCGAGGGGTGGTCCAGCAACGGCGACGGTGGTGACGGTCACGACGACGGTCAGGACTACGCAGAGACTGAGCAGCTCTGATCCACCGCCCGCTCTCCCGAGCGCGGTGGATGCGAGGACGCAACCGAGGAGCAACCGATGCCCACCCCAACCAAGGGTCGCCGTCTCGGCGGGTCCCCGGCCCATGAGCGGCTGATGATGGCCAACCTGGCCACGTCGCTGTTCACGCACGGCCGGATCAAGACCACCCAGGCGAAGGCGAAACGGCTCCGGCCGTTCGCCGAGCGGCTGATCAGCAAGGCCAAGCGCGGTGACCTGCACAACCGCCGTGAGGTGCTGCGGGTCATCCGGGACAAGGATGTGCTGCACAAGCTGTTCGCCGAGATCGGCCCCTTCTTCGGCGACCGCGACGGCGGTTACACCCGGATCATCAAGGCGATGCCCCGCAAGGGTGACAACGCCCCGATGGCCGTCATCGAGCTGGTGAACGAGAAGACGGTCACCGCGGAGGCCGAGGCCGCCCGGAAGACCACCTTCGCCGACAGCACGGCGTCCGAGGCCGAGGAGACCAAGGCCGAGGACACCACGACGGAGGCTCCCGCCGAGGAGACCAAGGCGGAGGCTCCCGCCGAGGACACCGCGGCCGAGGCCGACGAGGCCAAGGCCTCCGAGGCGGAGGACAAGTCCGACGAGAAGAAGGACTGAGTCCTGAGCCACCCGACACCACCGAGCGAGCCCGCCACTCCCGCACAGGGTGGCGGGCTCGCTCGCGTGCGCCTCGACATCAGCTACGACGGCGGGGAGTTCTCCGGCTGGGCTCGGCAGCCCGGCCGCCGCACCGTGTGCGGGGTGCTGGAGGACTCGCTGTCGATGATCCTTCGTCTCGACGTGCGATTGACCGTGGCGGGCCGGACCGACGCGGGCGTTCACGCCACCGGCCAGGTCGCCCACTGCGACCTGCCGGCGGAGGTCGATCCCGGCCAGCTGGCGCGGCGGGTCAACCGGCTGTTGCCGCCGGACGTGCGCGTGCTGGGCGCCCGTGCCGTCTCGCCCGACTTCGACGCGCGGTTCTCCGCGCTGTGCCGGCACTACGTGTACCGCCTGACCGACTCGCCCGTCGGCGGTGACCCCCTGACCCGCCGGCACGTGCTCGCCTGGACCCGCCCGTTGGACGTGGCCGCGATGAACGAGGCGTCGGCGCGGCTGCTCGGGGAACACGACTTCGCCGCCTACTGCCGGCGGCGGGAGGGCGCTACCACCGTCCGCGCCCTGCAACGTCTCCGGTGGGACCGGTTGGGAGGACCGGGGACCGCCGCGCACCACCTGATCGAGGTCAGGGTGAGTGCGGACGCCTTCTGTCACTCGATGGTGCGAAGCCTGGTCGGCGCGTTGCTGGCGGTTGGTGACGGTCGCAGGCCGGTGGAGTGGCCCGGCGCGCTGTTGTCCCGGTCCAGCCGTGTCGACGACGTCGTGGTGGCGCCCGCGCACGGGTTGGCGTTGACCGGGGTCGACTACCCGGACGACGCCGAACTGGCGGCGCGCGCGGAACGGACCCGTCGGCTGCGGGTGCCGGGACAGGCCACCTCCCCGGGCTGAGCGCCGCCCTCCGCGTCCGTCCTGGTCGCCGTCCACCCGGTGCGGGGCGGTCCTCCCGGAACGGTTCGGCGGGCCGTCCGGCCCGGTCGCCCGTACCGGTCGCCCGTTCGCCGAGGCGCCACGCGCTCCTCCGCGGCGATGTCCGATTTCTTTGACCGCTCCCGTGCTGTGCTCGGCGCAGGCGGTGATGCGTCCTTCAGAGGTACTTCGCCGGTGGAATCCGAATAGTGTCAGATCCAGGTTGACCCGCCGTTCGTCCTGCTCAGGGCGGGTGTGGTCGTGCCGGTCGTCCGGCGCTCCCACCAACCGGCGGTTCTCCCCGGCCCGTTGGCCGGCGGCGCCGTCGCCGTTTCAGTCCCTCTCTCCCGCCGGTCGGCCGTTCCGGTCGACCGTCCCGCACGTACGAAGGAGATGACTGATGAGACCTGTTCGCCTGACCGGCCTGGTCGCCACCGCTGCCGTG
This sequence comes from Actinoalloteichus caeruleus DSM 43889, assembly GCF_000429185.2. Taxonomy (GTDB): domain Bacteria; phylum Actinomycetota; class Actinomycetes; order Mycobacteriales; family Pseudonocardiaceae; genus Actinoalloteichus_B; species Actinoalloteichus_B caeruleus. The sequence continues at coordinate 4,624,430 of NZ_AUBJ02000001.1, forward strand.
GTGACCGCGACCCTCACCGGAGTGGGGGCCGCCTCCGCCGGAGAACGCCCCGCCGATGGCCCCGACCGCCAGGACTACTCGCCCGGCCTGCTGACGAGCATGGCCGACGAGTTCGGCATCACCCCGCTCGAGGCGGAGACGCGGCTGGGTCAGGAGTTCGCCGCGATGGACGCGGTGGACCCGGCGGAGGAGGCCGCCGGCTCCGCCTACGCGGGGGCCTGGTTCGACGCCGAGCGAGGGGCGCTGGTCGTGGGCGTGACCGATGCCGGGGCCGCCGACGCCGTCCGAGCGGCGGCCGAGGTGGACGTCGAGGTCGTCGAGCACAGCGCCGCCGTCCTCGACGGGGTGGTGGCCGAGTTGAACGCCGTCGCGGAGGAGGAGGCTCCGCCGGCGGACGTGACCAGTTGGTACGTCGACCCGGCCGCGAACGAGGTCGTCGTCACCGTCCTCGCCGGCGCCGACGACTCGACAACCGCCGCCTTCCTCGCCGAGGCGCGGGCCCTGGGGCCGGTCACGGTGACCGAGGTGAGCGAGCGGCCCGAGACCTTCGCGGCGGGCACGGTGGGCGGCGACCCCTACTACATCAACAGCAACACCCGTTGTTCGATCGGGTTCTCCGTGCACGGTGGTTTCGTGACGGCCGGGCACTGCGGTGGCGCGGGCAGCACCGTGCACGGGTGGGACTGGTCGCTGATGGGCAACGTCGCGGCCGCGAGCTTCCCCGGCAACGACCACGGCTGGGTTCGCATCGGTCACGGCTGGTGGACCGAGCCGGTGGTCCTCGGCTGGGGAACCGTGCACGACGTCCTCGTGCGGGGTTCCTCGGTGGCGCCCGTCGGGTCCTCGATCTGCCGCTCGGGATCGACGACCGGCTGGCGGTGCGGCACCGTGGAGGCGTTGAACGTGACGGTGAACTACCAGCAGGGGCCGGTCTACGGAACGACGCAGACCAGTGCCTGCGCGCAGGGTGGTGACTCCGGTGGCTCCTTCATCACCGGCGACCAGGCGCAGGGCGTCACCTCCGGCGGTTCTGGCAACTGCGCGACCGGCGGTCGGACCTTCTTCGCGCCGGTGAACCCGATCCTGTCCGCCTATGGCCTCTCCCTCGTGCTGGCCTGATCGTCGGGGCGACCGGCGACCTCGGTCTCCGGCGTGACCGGGTCGGTCACGGCGTCGACCCCGGCTACCGGGGTGGTTGGCGGGTCCTCGCGACCCGCCAACCGCGCGTCCGGGACCAGCAACGCGACCAGGAACGCCAGGACCGCGGCCACCGCGCCCACCAGGAAGGCGGTGGCGGCGGCCGAGGCGAAGGCCGCCAGCACGGGGGCGGCCAGCACCGGGTCCACGGTGGCCAGGAACTCCGTGTTGTCCAGGTCGAGCAGCAGCCGGCCGTCCTCGGTCACCGCGTCGAGCACCGGGCGGTTGTCCGGGTCCCCGGTGACGGCTGGCTCGGTGAGGTGCCGGGCGAAGTCCGGGTCGGCGCGCGCTGCCGCGAACGAGTCCTCCAGCCTTCCGCCGACCAGCCCGAAGAGGACCGAGAGCAGGACGGCCGTTCCGGCGGAACCCCCGATCTGGCGGAAGAAGTGGCTGGAGGAGGTGGCGGACCCGAGATCCGCCCGTGGCGCGCCGATCTGCACGATGAGCGTGAGCGTCTGCATGGCGACACCGACGCCGACGCCGAGGAGCAGCGCGTGGAGGCCGACCAGGGCGAGGGGGGTGTCGGTGCGCACCGTGCTCAGCAGCGCCAGCGCGAGGGCGCTGGTCGCGGAGCCGAACACGGCGAAGCGGCGTACCCGGCCCGTCGCGGTGATCAGGTGTCCCACGATGATCGTGGCCACCACGTTCCCGAGTGTCTGGGGGAGGAGCAGCAGCCCGGCGACCATCGCCGAGTGACCCCGCACGATCTGGAGGTAGAGGGGAAGCACGGCGAGGCTCCCGAACATCGCCATGCCCACCAGGACGTTGAGCACGTTGCCCAGGACGAAGGTGCGGATGCGGAAGAGGTGCGGTGGCAGGAGCGCGACGTCGCGGGAGCGTCGTTCCACCAGGACGAAGGCGAGGAGGCCGAACCCGGCCACCAGGTACAGCAGGACGGACGTGGGGGAGCCCCACCCCCACTCCCGTCCGTGGGAGGCGACGGTGAGCAGGGGGACGACGGCCACCACCAGGGCCACCGCGCCGAGGTAGTCCACCCGTCCGCCACCGCCGGGAACGGGTAGGTCGAGCACCCGGTGGACGACGAGGACGGCGACGATCCCGATGGGCACGTTGATGAGGAAGATCCATCGCCATCCCGCGAGGCCGAGGAAGTCCGGGGCACCCGCGAAGAGGCCGCCGACCACGGGGCCGAGCAGGCTGGCCGACCCGAAGACCGCCATGAAGTAGGCCTGGTACCGGCCCCGTTCCCTGGGGGGCACCAGGTCGGAGACGATGACGAACGCCAGGGAGAACAGCCCGCCTCCGCCGAGCCCCTGCACGGCGCGGAAGGCGGCCAGCTGGGGCATGGAGGCGGCCAGGCCGCAGAGCAGCGAACCGAGCAGGAAGATGCCGATGGCCGCGAGGTAGACCGGTCGGCGCCCGTAGAGGTCCGACAGCTTGCCGTACAGCGGGGTGGCGACGGTGGCGGTGACGAGGTAGGCGGTGGTCGCCCACGCCTGGATCGTCTGACCGTGCAGCTCGTCGGCGATGGTGCGCATCGCGGTCGCCACCACGGTCTGGTCCAGCGCGGACAGGAACATCCCGATCAGCAGGCCGGAGAGCACCCGCAACACCTGGCGGTGGTCGTACTGGTGCCCTGGTCGCGGGCTGGTGGCGGGTCGCGCCGTGTCGGCCACGCGCTCACACCTCCTTCCGGTCCGGTTCGGGCTGACGGAGTGGGCGGCGCTCGTCACGTCTCCCGAGCGGCACCCCCCACCGTCGGGCTGCCCGCCCCGCCGTGGTGCCCGGTTCCGATGGCGCGGCGGTGCTGGAGGGACCCGGGCGCCGGGCTGCCCGGATGGCGGGGACGCCCGAGGGAACGCACCGACCAACCAGCCCTGGTCCAGTGATCCCGGTCGAGGGTGTTCCTGGCGTCGAGCAGCGTCGGCCGGCGCACGAGGCGCCGCAGCCGGTCCGGGTCGAGCGCCGCGTACTCGGGCCACTCGGTGAGGTGCAGGACGATGTCGGCCCCGGTCGCCGCCTCGTACGCGGAGTCCGCGTAGTCGACCGTGGGCAGCTCCCGTCGCGCGTTGGTCAACGCGTGCGGGTCGTGCACCGCGACCCGGGCTCCGTGCAGGTGCAGATCGGCGGCGACGGTGAGCGCGGGCGAGTCGCGGACGTCGTCCGAGTGGGGTTTGAAGGCCGCTCCCAGCACGGCGACCCTGGCGTCGGTGACCTCCCCACCCAGCTCCTCGCGCACGAGGGCGACGGTCCGGCTCCGGCGCTCCACGTTGATCTGGTCGACCGCCTGGAGCAGTTCCACCCCCCGGCCCGCTCCGAGCTGCTCGGCGCGGGCCGTGAACGCCCGGAGGTCCTTCGGCAGGCACCCGCCCCCGTAACCCAGTCCCGCCCCGAGGAAGCGGTCGCCGATGCGGGGGTCGAGCCCGAGGGCGCGGGTGAGGGGGACGACGTCGGCTCCGCTGGCCTCGCAGACGTCGGCGACGAGGTTGACGAAGGACAGCCGGGTGGCGAGGTACGCGTTGGCCGCGACCTTCACCAACTCCGCGGTCGGGAGGTCGCAGACCACGACGGGAGTCGCCGGGCGTTCGGGGGTGTCGGCCAGCAGCGGCGCGTACACGCGACGCAGCGCCCGTTCCGCCACGTCGTCGGTGACGCCGAAGACGAGGCGGTCGGGTCGAAGGGTGTCCTGGATCCCGTGGCCCTCGCGCAGGAACTCCGGGTTCCAGGCGAGCCTGGCGTGCTCACCGACGGGGGACAGCTCGGCGAGGCGGCGGGCGAGCGGTTCGGCGGTCCCGACGGGGACCGTCGACTTGCCGACCACGAGGCACGGACGCGTGAGCAGGGGACCCAGCATCTCGATCACGGTGACGACCTGGGACAGGTCCGCCCCGTACCCGCGGGGGAGTTCCGGGGTGCCCACGCACACGAAGTGCGTGTCACCGAACTCGGCCGCCAGTGCGAGGGAGGTGGTGAACCGGAGTCGTCCCTCCGCGACCTGCGTGGAGAGCAACTCGGGCAGCCCCGGTTCGTGGAAGGGCACCTCGCCGCGGCCGAGCCGGTCGACCCGCTCGGAGTCGACGTCGACGCCGAGGACCTGGAAGCCGAGTGCCGCCATGCAGGCGGCGTGGGTGGCGCCGAGGTAACCGGCGCCGATCACGGTGATCCGGGGTGGCTGGCCCTGGTCGTCGGGCGGTGTGCTGGTGCGCGTCACGCCCTCACCCCCTGCCGGCGCCGACGGCGGTGTCGGCCTGGTCGGCGGCGTGGACCTGACCGGCCCCGGCTGCGATCTCCTCGAGGCGGCGGACGACCTGGTCGACGTGGGGTAGCGCCAGCATCTCCCGCTGCGCGGCTCGCACCGTGCCGGTGGTGGTGCGGTCGGTGAGGAGGTCGGAACAGGCGGAGGCGACGCCGTCGGCGGTCTGCTCGACCACGTGGCGACCGAGACCGAGTTCCGCGACGCGGTCGGCGTTCACCGGCTGGTCGCCGAACTGCGGGACGACGGCCATGGGCACGCCGGCCCGCAACGACTCCCGGATGCTGTTGTAACCGCCGTGGGTCACGAAGAGGTCCGCGCACTGGAGGAGCAGCGGCTGCGCGATCCCGGTGACGACGTGGACGTTGGACGGGTGGGGGATGTCCGGGAGCGGCACACCTCCGGTGGACACGATCGCGGCGCAGTCGAGCCGTCCCAGCCCCTCGATGATGGCGCGCAGCCCCTCGGCGGGATCGCGCATGGGGGGCGTGTCCTCGAGGCCGGGTTGGGGCGGAGCGTCGAGGACCATCGAGAGCGCCGTGCCGACCGCTCCGAACACCAGTGGGCGGGTGGGGTCGAGTTCGGACACCCAGCTGGGCAGCGCCTCCCGGTCGGCGACGGTGTCGGGCTGCCGGTAGGCGATCGCGGGCGGCACGTCATGGGTGTTGAAGGTGTAGCGGTGGGGGACGCAGTCCAGCCGGCCGTGCCGGTAGAGCGCGTCCGGGCCCTGCTCGGGCAGGTGGATCTCCCGGCGCCGCCGGTTGAGGTGGTCGACGAGGCCGACCGGGTCGACCAGGTTGCCCCCTCCGCTGGGGACGGACACCTGGGGCACGCCCAGCGCCTCGGCCACCAGCATCCCGGCGCACTCGGTGCCGTCCCGGAGCACCAGGTCCGGGCGGAACTCCCGCGCGATCGGCAGGATGGTGCCGACGTTGCGGGTGACCTGGGGTCCGCCGACGAACTCCCGGATCATGACCGTGGCGTCCGTCAGCTGGTCAAGGGTCAGTTCACCGCTGGCGAGCTGATCCCGCAGGATGTCCTCGATCGGCCCCAGGACCGCCCTGACCGGGAAGTTCTCGCCCGCGAACACGTGGGTGAGCGCGGCGGGAACCACCGCCAGCACCTGGTGGCCGGCTCTGGCCACCGCGCTGGCCACCGGGAGCATGGCTCGGGCGTGGGAGGGGGAACCGGTGACGCTGCACAGCACTCGCACGGAACGGTCCTTTCCTGAGGCGGTCGGCGGCGGTCGGTACGCGGGCAGGGGAGGTCCCCGGGCCGAGATCACGGCCCGGCGGCACGGTTGTTGTGGGGTCGAGCTGGCTCGGTCCGTCCCGGCTCGGCAGGATCGGTGCGGGGAACGCGTCGGTTGGGTGTCCAAGGCGTCGAGGACCGGTCAGCGATCGGTCAGCCAGAAGTCAGCAACGGATTACTTCACTGAACGTATCCAGTCGGATGCTGACGGTCAATACGCTGAACCCGCGCCGGGGGAGATGTGGATCACATGCCGACATCGTGACGGGAGGGCTCGCGGGTGGCGCAGGAGGAACCGGGTGCCGAGGTGGGACGAGGTGTCCCGCCTCGCCGGAAGGACGCCGACGCCACCAGGTCGGCCTTGTTGATGGCGGCGGTCCTCCGGTTCGCGCGGGACGGCTACGACCGGACGAGCGTCCGGGAGGTCGCCGCCGACGTGGGAGTGAACCAGGCGCTCGTCTACCGCTACTTCGGGTCGAAGGATGCCCTGTTCGAGGAGGTCTCCGCGCACACCTCGGCGATCGGTGAGCTGCTCGCCGGCCCACTCGACGCCATCGGCCCCGGTCTGGGTGACCTGTTGTCGCGTGAGGGGGACCAGGGCGCCCCCGGGTTGGTGGCGCTGCTGCGCTCGCCGGGGAGCGCGGCGGCGATGGAACGGTTGCGCCAGCTGGTCACCGACGACTTCACCCTCGGTCTCGCGCGCCGGCTGCCAGGCGAGGACGGGAGGTTGCGCGCGGAGCTGGTCGCCGCGCTGCTGGTCGGGGTCGGCCTGCTCCAGGCGGTCGTCCGGACACCGCAGCTCGGTGGTGGGAACCCCGAACGGGTGCGTGGGTTGGCGGCGGCGCTCGTGCGCCCGCTGGTGGCTCCCGTTGACCGGGCCGCCGGGGGAGGAGCGGAACGACCGGCTCCGGGAGCGGGCTCCCCAGGCAGCGCGGCGGATGCCGGTCCGTCGCGCTGAGGTGCTGGCCGTGCGAGTGGGGGGCGTGTCCAGGGCGTGGCGGGCCACCTCCGGCCACCCGCTCGTCTCCGCGCGGGTCGGGGCATCACCCGCCGCTGGCCGGCCGCCCACCCGCCACGAGCCAGGAGGGCGCGGCGTCGAGGCATGAGCTCCCGCTGCCCGCCGCCGGACCGGAACGGCGTCCCGTCGCCGGATGGGAGGCGGGTCCCCGGCGGGGAGGGCCTCAGTCGCCCCGGCGGACCGGGCCGAGGATCTCCTGCTCCTTCTTGGTGGTGATCAGGCGGAAGGGGCGCCACAGGTTGCGCCCGAGGGCGATCACCCCGTCGTCCTTGAGGTTCGCCAGCTGGTTGATCATGGGGGGAGGGAGGCGCCACATCCGGGCGGCCAGCTGCGCCTGGCCCACCGGCAGCCGTTGCATCAGCACGAGGTCCGCCGCGTTCGCCGTACCGGCGGCCTGGGGGTGCAGGTACGGCAGCACGTACATGGTCGTCTGCCAGGGAGACCTGGGTGGGAAGAGCTCCTGGGGGACGTGCCCGCCGTCGTGGACCACCAGGAGCGGGCCGTCGTCGGTGGGGCGGGGCAGCTCGACCGGCGACAGCCGTCGCACCTGGACCAGTGGTACGGGACGACCGTCCGGGCCCTGCCCGGCGGCGCGCGCCACCGACTGCCAGGCCGCGGGACGCCCGGTCGCGATCACCACCCATGCTCCGGTCGCCATCGCGCGGAGCGCGACCTGTCGTGCCAGGTACAACCCTCCGACCAGCACGATCCGAGTCGGTGCCGGCCGTAGGACGGAGATGGTCAGCGGCTCGTTCTTCATGCCGGAACCGAGCACCATGCCGCCCCGGTCGCCGGCCGGGCTGACCGCGTCGAGCAGTTCGGGTGACACCACGAACTCCGGTGCGACCCCCCGGCCGGAGGGGCCGTAGGCCAGGCGGCTGCTAGTCATGCCGATCCTCCCAGTGGCAGGGTCGCGGCGAGCCCGGCCACCTGGAGGCCTCGCAGCGGGGTGAGCGTGATGTCCAGCTTCTCGCCGAGGGTGTTCAGCTTCCCGTCGGCCGCCTCCAGTTCGGACGGTGTCCTGGCGCTGACGCGGACCAGTCCCCGCAGACCCACCTTGCCGTCCTCCTCGCTGGGCGAGATGGACAGGGTCACCGTGGAGGACAGGGCCCGGACACCGGTGAGGGCGTTGATGTTCCTCATCCCGCCCTTGCCGGGCCACCGCGTGATGGCGTAGCTCGCGTGCCCCACCCCGCCGGCCGTCACCCCGGTCCAGCGTTCGCGCAGCCCGACCTTCTTGTTGGCACCCGCCACCGACTGGAGGTTGGCCGCGGAGATCCCGGAACGCAGCACCTCGTCCACATCGAGCGGCCGGGTGGACACCCCGTGCCGTTCCAGGGCGGAACGGATGCGGGAGAGCGCGCCGATCAATGCCCGGTGCGCGCCGACCACACCTCCTCCTCGCTCGGTGATGGCCTGCTGGCAGCGCCTCGGGTCGAGCCGGACGGCGACCCAGGTGGTGCGGCGGGCGGCGGCCGGCAACGGGCCGAGCACCTCCAGGTACGAGTTCAGGGCCGGCGAGTTGGGCGGCAGGGCGGCGCTGCCCGGGTAGCAGTGCCAGATCACCTTGATGGAGTCGAGGATGACGCCTCGGTCCTCCAGGCAGGGGGTCAGGGCGCCCAGCGGCAGGTTCGGTGCCGCGCCGACGTGGGTGACCAGCGCGGGGGGCGGCTCGACGAGCAGCACCGCCGTCCACGTTCCGTCGTGCATCGCCAACCCGACCTGACCGCGTTCGTGGTCGGTGCCCTGCGCCACCACCAGGTCGGGCAGGGCGAGGCGGAGCAACGACACCCGGGCGTCCTCGGGGCCCGTCACGGGCTTGTCGTCGAGTTGGACCTCCTCGTCGTCCGCCCGGGCCGGTGGGTGGGCCACCCTGGTGTGCGAGCGGGCGGCGTAGCCGAGGGTCAGCTTCGTCCACTGGGTCAGCCAGCGTCCCTTCCAGCGGGTGAAGGCCACCACCAACGCGACGAGCAGCACCGCGGCGGAAGCCGGCCAGAGACTGGTGCTGACGGCCAGCAACAGCAGTCCCACGGCCAGCCCGACCTCCAGGACCACGACGTTGGTCACCGGCAGCGGGCCGAGGCTGGCGCCCGTCGCCCGCCGTCGCGCGCTGCCGACCCGTGCCGTCGGCGGTGCCGCTGGCGGCGACGGTTGGGGCCGCCGGGGCTGGGCAGGGCTGGGTGTGGTCACGCTCATCCGTTCGGTCTCTCCCCCTCGCTGATGCAAGACGGCGGATCGTCGGCGGGGGCACGCACCCGCCTGGCGCCCTTATCGGGAAACGGCGCCACAGTCGTGCTGCTGCCCGCTATCCTGCCGAACGGTACCGTGGACTAGGGAGCTATAGGCCGCAAATGCCCTCAACACCTACCACCAAGTCCCAGGTTCAGGCTTACCGCTTCGTCCTCAGGCGAATGCAGTCGGCGCTGGTCCGCAAGGACGCGGTGATGCTGCACGATCCGATGCGCACCCACCAGCGCTCCGTGGTGGCGGGGATGGCGCTCGCCGCCGTGGCGCTGTTGGGTTTTCTGATCTTCGGTGTCATCTCGCCCAAGGCGAGTCCGCCGAGCGCGGGCGAGATCGTGATGGCGCAGCCTTCTGGCGGCATCTACGTCGCCGTGGAGCAGAACAACGCGCTCCAGCTGATCCCCATGATGAACATGGCCTCGGCGCAGCTGCTCCAGATGCGGATGCAGGGCGGCGCGTCCGCCGGGCTGCCCGAACCCTCGTTCGTCAGTGACGACGTGCTGGCCGACATCACCATCGGCAGCCAGCTGACCGGGATCCCCGGGGCGCCGGAGAAGATGCCCAGTTCCGAGCGGCGAATCGATCCGGTGTGGACGGTGTGCGACTGGGCGTCCTTCGACGACAGCCTGGCGAACCCGGCGGCCTCGGCGTCGGCGGAGACCTCGGTGCTCGCCGGCGTCCACGACCTGCCGGGCCGCGCGCTCGCCGAGGACGAGGTGGTCGTCGCCCGTTCCGAGGCCGACGGCGAGATGTGGGCGATCTACCGCCCGGATGACACCCGCGCCGGGTCGCGTGCCGTGGTCCGCGCCTGGGTCGACCCCAACCACCAGGTCAACCAGGCGACGCTGGCCTCGGGGCTGCGTGAGCCGCACCTGATGACCGAGGCGTTGCTGAACAGCATCCCCACCGTCGACGACTACGCGGCCCCGGACATCCCGGACCAGGGGCTCCCCGCCGACCGGGAACTCGTGCTGCCCGACGGCAACGCGGCGGGGATCGGCACCGTCGTGGCCGCGTTGGACGCGTCCGGGCAGGGCCGGGACTACTACGTCGTGCTCAACAGCGGGTACCAGGACATCCCCGAGGGCGTCGCGGAGCTCATCCGCTGGTCGCAGGGACAGGCCCAGGCGGAGGTGCCGCTGGTCGAACGGGTGGACATCACCCGGCTCGGCGCGGCCGCGGATGCCGACCTCGTCGAGATCCGCGACCTGCCGAGCCGTCCGCTGCGACCGGTCCCCTACATGGAGAACCCGGTGACCTGCTTCGCGTGGAACGGTTCGGACGACCGGGAGCGCACCGAGCTGCGGGTCGGCGAGGACATCGAGTTGCGGGGCGCGGACGCGTCGGACGACGACCCGCTGTTGGAGCGGGTGCGGCTGGGTGCCGACAACGCGGCCGACTACTTCTTCATGCCGCCGGGGAACGCCGCCGTCGTCCGCAGCACGACGTCCGAGGGCAGCTTCCAGAGCGGCCCGATCCACTTCGTGTCCGACCGGGGTGTCCGGTACGCCATCCCGGACATGCGGCACGTCACGGCGCTGGGGCTGTTGCCGGAGAACAGCACGCTGCCGCCAGCCCCGGAACCGATCCTGCGCCTGCTGCCGGCGGGCCCTCGGCTGGACCAGAACAATGCCGACCTGGTGTTCGACTACGTCCCCTTCGACGAGAGCGGTGACCGTCGACTCGACGTCGAGGAGGGCGCCGGCGAGTACGTCCCCGACCCGGACGGCGTCGGGGACGGGTGGTTCGAGGGCTTCCCCCAGGACGGCTGACGGCGAGTGGGATGACGGATGGCGGCGGCCCGGGAACCCCCGGGCCGCCGCCGGCGTCTCATCGGCCGAACGGCCTCGTCCGGAGGTGCGCGCCGCGCCACGGCCGGACACCACCCACGGCCGTCGTGCTGACGACGAGCATCCAGGGAGCCCGACGTGGCGGACATCAGCATCGACCCGGAGTGGGTCACCGACTACGCGCGTCGGCTGGAACGCGCCTCCGAGGACCTCGGCGAGGTAGGCCAGTCCGTCCACGTCGACGGGGTGGGCGCGGAGACGTTCGGCGAGCTGGGCGTCGAGGTCGGCACCGACACGGCGTACGCCGAGGTGCGTGACCACCTCGACACCCAGCTGGCCCGGGGCCGCGAGGTGCTGCTGGCCGCCTCGGTGGCGCTGCGGAACGTGGCCCGTGTCCACCTGGCCCACGACGAGGACAGCGCGGCGGAACTGAACCGCTCCGGCGCCGATCCGGCCTGAACCGCACAGGGAGTCGCCCGTGTTCCCCGACCGCTACCCAGCCGACCCCACCGTCGTACCAGGTGGCGTGGCCTTCGACCGCTCCCCGGGGTTCGGGGGCACCAGCCGGCCCGCGTCGACGGCGAGCGAGGCCGCCCCCGCCGCCCCGGCGGGGGCGGTGACCGCGTCCGAGCCGGCTGCCCGTCCACCGTGGCTCCCCCAGGAGGGGGCCGTCGGCGGCCCGGACGGTGACCGGCTGGCCGGGGACGCCGCCGGCCATCTGGGCTTCCTGTCCTGGATCTCCGACCAGCTCGGGGTTCCGGACCCGGTGCACGAGTACTTCGGCCCGGTGGTGGGGCGCTGGAGCGACATGCACGAACAGGCCGAGCACTGGCGGGCCGCCGCCAGGCGGGTCGAGGAGCTGTCGGAGGAGGTCGCCGGTCCGCTCGGTGGCCTGGACGAGGCCTGGACCGGGGACGACGCCGACTCGTTCGTCGAACACGTCCAGGAGGTGACCCGCGCCGCGAACGCGATGGCGGACACCATGACCGCCGTCGCCGACGCGTTGGACGTCACGGCGGACGCCATCCGGCAGCTCGTGCGGGACATGGTCGAGGTGCTCGCGGGCAGCGCTGACTCGGTGTCGGAGGCGTTGACGCTCCCGGTGGCGGGTGAGGAGCGGGCCCGCGACCACCTGGCCACGATGCGCGAGCCGCTGCTGGAGCTCTTCGAGGCGGTCCGGGAGGTGCTGCGCGCGCTGGTCGGCCTGTGCTCGGGGCTGGGTGGTGACACCGTCTTCTCCGACCTGCGCATGGCGCACGTGTTCCCCGAGGACGACTGGTCCTTCGACGTGCCCTCCGTCCCGGGCGGCGGCGGCCCCGGCGGGGTCGACGTGGCGGGTGCGGGCACCGGCGGGGGTGCGCCCGGCGGCGGAGGCGGTGCCGGCGGCGTCCCCTCGGGTGGTGGTGGCCCCGGCGCCGGCTCGGCGGGGGCGGCGCCCGAGTCCGAGCAGCCGGTCCGGGCCGGGGGCACCAGCGGTGTCGCCGCCGCCCCCGGCGACGCGGTGGCCGGTCAGCAGGGCGCCTCGACCGGGCAGGCCACCCAGGGCGGCCGGGGGATGGGCGGTGGCGCCATGATGGGTGGCGGGATGATGGGCGGCGGGGCCCAGCAGAACCAGGGTGACCAGGAGCGGAAGAACCAGTCCCGCATCATGTCCGACGCCTCGGAGCTGTTCGGTGAGCCGGAGGCCACGGTGGCGCCGGTCATCGGGGAGGACGGCTGACAGCGCTCCTGACCTGGCCGGGCTCAGCCGGCGTCCGGCTCGGTGAAGTCGAGCAGGACCTTTCCTGACCCGGCGGCGTCGGCCGCCGTCGTCAGGGCCGCCGCCAGCTCGTGGACCGGGATGACGTGCGAGACGATGCCCTCCGTCGCCAGCGAGCCGTCGGCGAGGGCGGCGAGCACCGCGGCCATCTCGTCGTGGAACCGGAAGGACCCCGCCACCGTGATCTCCCGGCTGATGAGGCCGGCGACGGGGGCGGGGATGTCGCCGGCGGGCACCAGCCCGAGCAGCGTGAGGTGCCCGCCCCTGCGCAGGCCGGCGGCGGCCGCGGCCAACCCGGCCGGACTTCCCGAGGACTCGACGGCGACGTCGACGCCAAGCGCGGCCACCGAGGCGGCGTCCGTCGCCACGATCGTCCTGGTGGCTCCCAGCCCCTCGGCGACTCGGAGCGGGCGGTCGTGCAGGTCGGTGACGACGATCTCGGCCGCACCGGCCCGGGCCAGGACGGCCACGACCAGCGCGCCGATCGGACCGGCGCCGGTGACGAGCACGCGCCGCCCCCGGACCTCCCCGCTGCGGGCCACCGCGTGCCAGGCGACGGCGGCCGGCTCGGCGAGGGCCGCGGCGCGCGGCGGGAGGCCGGCGGGGAGGGGGAGCAGCCGGGTGGCCGGCAGGACGCGCAGCGCGGCGAAACCGCCGTCGGTGTGGGGGTGGCGGGCGGCGCTGCCGAGGTAGGTCGTCCTGGGGCAGATGTTCTCCCTGCCCTCGGCGCACCGGTCGCAGGTCCCGCAGGGGTTCGCGGGGTGAACGGCCACCGGGGTACCGGCGGCCGGCCCGCTGCCGTCCGCCGCGGCACGCTCGACGTGGCCGACGACCTCGTGACCCAGCACCATGGGGGAGCGCAGCACGGACTCACCGGCCGCGCCGTGCCGCCAGTAGTGCAGGTCCGAGCCGCAGATGCCGCCGTAGGCGATGCGGACGACCGCCTCGGCCGGCGTGGGTTCGGGAAGCGGTACCCGGTCCAGGCGCACGTCACCCGCGGCGTGGGCGACCACGGCGAGCGTGTCCTGGGGGGCGGGGGCGGACGGCGACGGGGCGCGGGACACGGGTGAGTACCTTCCTTCCGGACGGAGGGGAGAGCCTGGTCGGGTGGCGGCGGTCCGGGCGACCTGGTGGGGCGTTCCGGCCGCTGGTCCGGCCGGGACGGCTCGCCACCGGGAGATCAGACGACGGCGGTCATGCCCCCGTCGACGAAGATCACCTGCCCGTTGACGAAGTCGGACCCGGAACCGGCCAGCCACACGGCAGGGCCCACCAGGTCCTCGATGCGGCCCCACCGGCCGGCCGGGGTGCGCCCGGTGATCCACCCGGTGAACGCCTCGTCCGCCACCAGCGGGGCGGTCAGCTCCGTCTCCACGTAGCCGGGGGCGAGGCCGTTCACCTGGATGTCGTACCCCGCCCACTCCGCGCACATGGCCCGTGTGAGCCCGGCCAGGCCCGCCTTCGCCGCCGCGTAGGGGGCGATCGACGGCCTGGCCAGCGCGGTCTGGACGGAGCAGATGTTGACGATCTTGCCGCGACGGCGGGCCACCATGCGGCTGGCGACGGACCGTCCGACGAGGAAGGCACTGGTCAGGTCGGTCCGCAGCACCGCGTCCCAGTCCTGGGGGGCGAGTTCGAGCATGGGCTGCCTGTGCTGGAAACCCGCGTTGTTCACGAGGATGTCCAGCGGCCCGATCTCGGATTCCACCGCCCCCACCGCCTCGTCCACCGCCGACGGGTCGGTGACGTCGAAGGCACTCGTCCTGACCCGGTCCGCCCCGACGCGCGACCGCAGTTCCGCCGCGGTCGAGGAGAGGCGCTCGCTGTTCCGCCCGTTGAGCACCACGGTGGCCCCGGCCTCGGCCAGGCCGGTCGCCACGGCTCGTCCGATGCCTCGACTGGACCCCGTGACCAGCGCGATCCGGCCGGTCAGGTCGAACAGGGCGTGGGACATCGACGTCTCCTCGGTCGTGGGTCGTGGGTCGTGGGTCGTGGGTCGTGGGTCGTGGTGGGCGGTGGGGACGGCCCTCGGAGCACCGTCCCCGCCGTCGGGTGGGTTATGCGATCAGGTAGATCGCGTAGGCGAAGCCGAACCCGATGAAGGCCATCAGGGTCTGGATCACGGTCCACGTCTTCAGGGTCGTCTTGACGTCCATGCCCATGAACTTCCCGACCAGCCAGAAGCCGGAGTCGTTGACGTGGCTGGCGATGACGGAGCCGGCCGCCAACGCCAGCACCAGGGCCGCCAGTTGCACGGAGCTGAGGTCGGTCATCGTGGCCACCACCGGTTGGACGATGCTGGCCGCGGTGGTCAGGGCGACCGTCGCCGAACCCTGCGCGATCCGCAGCGCGCTGGCGATGACGAAGCCGGCGAGGATCACCGGCATCCCGAGCCCCTCCAGGCTCTCCGCCAGGGCGTCGCCCGTTCCACTCGCCCGGAGCACGGCGCCGAACATCCCGCCGGCGCCGGTGATGAGGATGATCGAGCAGATGGGGCCGAAGGCGCTGTCGACGATGCCCTCGGTCTCCCGGCCGGGCCTGCGGCGTCGGACGCGCAGCAGGTAGATGGCCAGGAGCACGGTGATGAGCAGGGCGACCGGGGTCTGCCCGACGGCCCGCGCGGCCAGGACCCAGCCCGCCTCGGGATCGACGAAGCCGGCGACGCCGAGGGCGTCCAGGCCGGTGTTCGCGAAGATGAGGGCCAGTGGGAGCAGCAGCAGGAGCAGGATCGTCCACAGGGCCGGCGGGTCGGCCTCGTCCTCCTCGGAGGCTGTCCCGAGGATGTCCGGGACGGGCAGGACCAGGCGCTGACCCATGATGCGGCCGTAGAGGTATCCCGCCAGGTACCAGGTGGGGATCGCGATGGCGAGCCCGAACAACAGCACCAGGCCGATGTCGGCCTCCAGGAAGCCGGTGGCGGCCACCGGGCCGGGGTGCGGAGGGACGAAGATGTGCATCACCGAGAACGCGGTGGCGGCCGGGAGCCCGTAGAGCAGCACCGACCCGCCCAACCGGCGGGCGACGGTGAAGATCACCGGCAGCATGACGACGAAGCCGGCGTCGAAGAAGATCGGGAAGCCGAAGAGCAGCGAGGCGACGCTCAACGCGAGGGGCGCGCGGTTCTCGCCGAAGAGGCGGAGGAGCCGGTCCGCGAGCACCTTGGCCCCGCCACTGGTCTCCAGGAGCCGGCCGAGTACCGCGCCGAGGCCGACGAGGAGCGCGACGGAACCGAGCGTGGAACCGAAGCCCTCCGTCATGGTCGGCACGACCTCGCCCGCCGGGATACCGGTGGCCACGGCGGTCACGAGGCTGACCAGCACCAGGGCGAGGAAGGCGTGCAGCCGGACCTTCATGATGAGGAACAGCAGCAGCGCCACCGCCGCGAGCGACACCAGCAGCAGGGAGCCGGTGGACAGGGCGGGGGTGAAGTCGGTGTTCACCGGCGGCCTCCTTCCTCGGCGGTGATGGCCTCGGTCGCCCGCTCGACGAGGTCCGCCGGGGGCGCGCCGATGTCCAGCACGACCCCGCCCTCGTCCGCGCCGAGCGGTTCCAGCGCGGCGTACTGCGAGTCGAGGAGGGACGGCGGCATGTACTCGTGGCTGCGGGCGGCGACCCGCTCGGCCACCAGGGACCGCTCGCCGGCCAGGTGGACGAGGAACAGGTCCGGGGCGTAGTCGCGCAACACGTCCCGGTAGTCACGTCGCAGGGCCGAGCACGCGACGACCGGGGGCTCGCCCGCGTTGACGCCCTCGGCGACGCGAGCGCCGATCACGCGCAGCCATGGAAGCCGGTCCTCGTCGGTCAGGGGCTGGCCGGTGGCCATCTTCTCGATGTTCGCTGCCGGGTGCAGCGAGTCGGAGTCGACGAAGGGCCGGTGCAGCCGCTCGGCCAGCAGTGCGCCGACCGTCGACTTGCCCGACCCCGAGACCCCGATGACCAGCACTGGTCGCGGCGCCGTTGCCGTCATTGCCTACTCCTATGCTGAGTGGCCTGGGTGGACCTACATCGGATGAGTAGCGCAGAGACTAGGCATTAAATCTGATGTAAACAACTCCCTGTGTGAAATAAGTCAGACGAAAACCGTGGGTGTTGATCGGGTCACCGGCGGCACCGGGAAAGGGCGACGGCGTGGCCTGGGTGAGCCTGCACGACCGGCTGTTGGAGGAACTGGGGCTGGCGGTGACCGGCGGAACGCTCGCGGCCGGGGACCGGGTGCTGCTCGACGAGCTCGCCGACCGGTTCGACGTCTCGCGATCGGTCATCCGCGAGGTCGTGCGGGTCCTGGAGGCGCTGTCACTCGTGTCCTCCCGGCGACGGGTCGGGGTCGTGGTCCTCCCGGCGAGCGAGTGGAACCTCTACGACCCGAGGGTCATCCGCTGGCGCCTGGCCGGCGACCAGCGGGCCGACCAGCTCCGCTCCCTCTCACAGCTCCGGGCGGCGGTCGAACCGGCGGCGGCGGCGCTCGCCGCGCACAACGCCAGCATCGAGGTCGCCGCCGAGCTCATGTCGGTGGCCGGGCGGCTGCGCGGGCTCGGGCGGTCCGGCGACCTCGAGGCCTTCCTCGTGGTCGACATCGCCTTCCACCAGATGGTCCTCCTCGGCAGCGGAAACGAGATGTTCGCGCAGCTCTCGGACGTCGTGGCCGAGGTCCTGACCGGCCGGACCCAGTACGGGCTGATGCCCCGCTACCCGGCGGCCGAGGCACTCCAGTTGCACATCGACGTGGCCGACGCCGTCCAGCGCGGTGACGCCGCCGGCGCGCAGTCGGCGATGCTGCGCATCGTCGACCAGGCGGTCGAGGAGCTCGCGCCGATCTGGCGGTAGCACTCGCGGCGCACCGGCTGACGTCCCGAGGGGCCACCGCCCGTCGTTCGCCGGGTGACCGACCAGGCGGTCGTACCGGTGCCCGCCCGGCCAGGAGCGTGAGCCGTGAGCCTGAGGTCGGGACGCGGCACGACGTCCATGCCAGGGGGCGGGCGCCCAGTCGCCGGGTGCGGGACCGGGTGGGCGTCCGTGCCCGGCGTCGATCCCACCGCGGCGCGGTGGACCCGCTCCCTCAGCCGTCCTCGGCGAGCTGGCGGTCCCGTTCCCGGGTGTGGCGCAGCGTCCTGGTGATGAAGACGGTCAGCAGGAGCAGCCCGATCCCGCCGCCGGCGCCGGCCACGGCGACGATGGTCGGGGTCCAGTCCCGTTCCTCCAGGTGGTGGACACCGCCGTGGAACAGGGCGTCCGCCCTCGGCTCCTCCTCCGGGAGAGTGCGCGTCAGCGCGGCCACCGGGTCCACCACCCCGGTCCCCCACCCGAAGGCGACGCCGTTGACCCCGCCGGTCTGTTGCGCGGTCCGCTTGATGCGGTCCACGACCTGCGTCGCCGACAGGTTGGGGAAACGCTCGCGCACCAGCGCGGCGGTGCCGGCGACGTAGGGGGCGGCGAAGCTGGTCCCCTGGATGGGTTCGAGGCCGTTGCCCTGGATGTCGAGCATGTTGGCCAGGCCCTCGCCACCCGGCGCGGGATCCACCGAGGTGACCTCGGTGCCCGGTGCCGCGATGTCGACCCACCAGCCCTGCACCGAGAACTCGGCCAGCGCGCCAGTGCGGTCGGTGGCACCCACGGCCAGCACCTCGGGGAACGCGCCGGGCAGCGTCATGTGGGTGACGTTGTCGGCGGTGTTCGTGGAGCAGCCGTCCGCCCCGTTGCCGGAGGCGGCGACCACCACGACGTCCCGCTCGTGGACCGCGTACTTGACGGCCGCGTGCAGCCGCTGGACGTAGGGGGACTCGACGTCGGTGATGGGCTGGCAGGAGGACTGGGAGAGGTTGATCACGTCCACGCCCTGGTTCGCCGCCTGCACGATGGCCCGCGCCATGATGTCGGTGTTGCCGGCGCCGGCGACCTTCTCCTCCTCGGGGATCTCGTCGTCGGCGGTCTGGTAGTAGTTGGAGACATTGCGGATGCCGACGAGCTCCACCCCCGGGGCGATGCCCCGGAACCGGGAGTCGTTGCCGAAGGGAGCCGCCCCGATCAGTCCGGCGACGATCGTCCCGTGCCCCTCGCAGTCGAAGGTCCCGTCCCGGCCGTCCCGACCGTCGATGTAGTCGCCCGCCCCGCTGAGCCGGTCACCGAAGGACGGGTGCCGGTTCACCCCGGTGTCGACGACGGCGACCCGCTGCCCTGACCCGGTCGCGCCCATCCGGGCCAGCTCGTCGAACCGCAGGTAGTCGTGCGCCCAGGACTGCGGTGGTAGCGACCCGCTCGTGCTCGCGCCCGGGGTGATGCAGGCCGTGCGGTGCTCGAACAACGCCCAGTCACCGCCGGTGGGCGGCACGCCGGGTGGCGCGGCGGGATCGACGTCGGGGAACGTCGGGACGTTGCCGTTGAGCCGCCGGTCGGCCTCGGACCTCGGGCGGTCGGGGTCGTCGGCGGTCTCGTCCCCCGGGGCGTCGCCCTCGGGGGACTCCGGGTCAGCCCCGTCCTCCGCGCCAGCCCCGTCCTCCGCGCCGGGGTCCCCCTGGTCGCCGAGGTCCTCGCCCCCGCCGCCCTGACCGGGGTCCTCGGGACTCCCCTCGTCCTGCTGGTCCTCCTGCGCCACCGCGACGCCCGTCAGCGCCGGAGCGGCGCTCAGGCTCGGGCCGACGAGCGTCACCACCGCGACCGTCGCCCCCGCGGCGAGCCGCCGGACCGCGCCACCCGAACGTCGGCTGGCAGCCATCGTCATGTCCTTTCGCCGCACCCGCGATGCCCTCCCGTCGGAGTCGCGGCCGTCACCACTCGATCTGGATCAACTGGCGGAAGGTCGTGTACAGCTCCATCACGGCCAGCGCCACCGGGATGACCGCCGCGATCATCACGGCCTCGAAGATGTCGACCGACCGGCGGAGCACCGGCGAGAACTTCTGGTCGGGGAACACCACCCCGAGGACGAACGCGGCCACCGCCAACACCATGAGCGTCCCGAAGACGCCCAACAGCATCACCAGCTGGTCGTCGGTCGCGGTCATCCACCCCACCACGAGGCCGGCCGCGGTGAGCATGCCGCACATCAGCAGCGCGATCGCCTGCGTCCCGTTGGCGTAGGTGCGGGAACGCAGCAGCAGGACGATCGAGACGACGACCCCGAGCACCGGACCCCAGAAGTTGTCCGACCCGGCCGCGATCACCGCACCGATCGCGGCGACCACGCCGCACCCGATGATCATGCCGGTCATGTACTCGTGCGCCAGTCCCGAGCGCTGCTCGATGATCGCGTAGTCCGGGAAGCCGGTGTCCTCCTTGAGGTCCTCGGCGCTACCGGGGACCTGGGGGAGGGGCAGCTTCGCCAGGTAGATCGTGAGCCGGGGCAGGATGGACAGCGCGGCGAGCGAGACGGCGGCCGCCCCGGCCGCGATCCCCGACGGGGGGTGGTCGACGAAGGTGCCCACCAGGAAGGTCAGCGCGCCCAGCGCGCCGGCGGCCCCGGCGGCGACGAAGACGACGACGCCCTGGCCCAACAACATCACGCTCGCCGACGCGAAGACGGTGACGAGCGCGGACCCGAGCAGGAACGACGGTGCGAGCTCACCGCCGGGAACCAGGTACAGCCCGCCGACGAAAGCCATCGGGAGCCCGCCGGCGGCGGCGATCAGCAGGCCGGTCCTCGGTGCCCGGTACGCGCGGGTGACCACCGCGCCGGCCGCGACGGCGACCACCGCGGTGACCGTGGCCGTGATCGCCGACCCGAGGCTCCGACCCGAGACGAACAGCGCGACGGCCGCGACCACCAGCGCCAGCACTCCCGCGATGTGGCCCAGGCGGTGGGCGGTCTCCTTGGTCCACGGCCGGAAACTGAGCGGGTCGGAGTCGGAGATCGCGTCGACCACGTCGTCGTACAGCGGTGGTGGCGGGTTCTCCGAGCGGCGGCGCAGTTGCACGATCTCGCCGTCCAGCACCCCGAGGGAGGCCAGTGTCCTGCTCGGGTCGAGCGGCCCCTCACCCATCTTCGCCAGGCACCAGCCGCCATGCCGGGCGCCGCCGTCCGGAGTGGCCTCCTTGGACATCTCCAGCAGCATCGGAAGCAGGTCGGCCACTGCGACGTCGGCGGGCAGAGCGAGGTCGATGCGTGTCTTCGGCGCAACCACCGTCACTCGGCTGAACACCGTCGTACCGGTCGCCACTGCGCCCCCTAATGTCATGTCGTCGGTTGCTTCTCGGGCCGCCCCCGTGGCGGGCGGGCGTCCCCGTGGACCGGGTTCACCGAATCCGTCCCGCCGTCGCGGTGAGCGCCCTTAGTATGGCCGCACCGAGTTGGGCGAGTCCGTGGGTTTGGCGTAACCGAACCAGAACGTCGGCCGGAATGCCTCGGGAACGGGAAAATCAGCGGACTCCCCCGGACCCGAGCGTGAACCGCCACCGCGTCGCCGACGTCCGCCGACCGTCCCGTGATGTCGAGTGCGAGAGGTGCCTGTTCGGTGAGCACGCTGAAGTTCAAGCGGTCGCCGCGGCTGTCCGCCCCCCGGCCGCCCGGTGGTGAGGTGCATCTCGAACCACCGCCCGAGGTGCCGAGGCCGATACCCGGCAACATCATCCAGAAGCTGCTTCCGGTGATCATGATCGTGGCGTCGATCGGGATGATGGCGCTGATGTTCACCATGCGCCGCAACCCGATGATGCTCATGTTCGGCGGCATGTTCCTCATCTCGACCATCGGGATGATGGTCGGCGGTGGTGGCAAGGGCAACGCCCAGAAGAAGGCCGAGATGGACGAGGACCGCAAGGACTACCTGCGGTACCTCGGCCAGATGCGGGACCGGGCGCGCGAGGCCGTCGCCGAGCAGCGGGCCTCCCGCGAGTGGCACCACCCGGACCCGCAGGCGTTGTGGTCGATGGCCACCAGCCGCCGCATGTGGGAACGGCGGCAGAACGACTCCGACTTCTGCCACCTCCGGGTGGGCCGGGGTTCGCAGCGGCTCGACACCAGGTTGGTCCCGCCGCAGACCGGGCCGGTCGACGAGCTGGAGCCGTTGACCACCCTCGCGCTCCGCCGGTTCGTCCGGGCGCACTCGATCGTGCCCGACCTGCCCATCGTGATCGCGCTGCGGGGCTTCGCCGCGGTGGGGATCGAGGGGGAGGCCAAGCACGGCCGGGCGTTGGCACGGGCGATGATCTCCCAGCTCGCCACCTTCCACACCCCCGAGGACGTGCTCATCGCCGTCGTCACCTCGGGCCGGGCGAAGCAGGAGTGGGAGTGGGCCAAGTGGCTGCCCCACGTCCAGCACCCCACGATCAACGACGGCATCGGCTCGCTGCGGATGATGGCCGGCTCCCTCGGCCAGGTCGAGTCGTTCCTCGCCGACCACCTGCGGGACCGGCAGCGGTTCAGCCGGAACGCGCCGCCGCAGCCGGACCAGCCGCACATCGTCATCGTCATCGACGAGGGCGAGGTCACCCGTGAGGAGTACATCCTCATGGAGGAGGGGCTGATGGGCGTCACGCTCCTCGACCTCTCCAACTCCCTGGGCAAACTCACCGCGCGGCGGGGACTCCGCCTCGTCGTCGACGAGAAGCGGGTCGGCGCGCGGAGCGCGAGCGGGGTGGAGTGGTTCGGCTCGCCGGACGACCTGAGCCTCGCCGAGGCGGAGGCCCTGTCCCGCAAGCTGTCCCCCTACCGGCTCGGCGCGGCCTCGCAGGAGCAGAGCGAGGAGGAGCCGCTGCTGTCCAACCCGGGCGTGCTGGAGATGGCCGGTATCGCCGGCGACGAGATGACCTTCGACGTCCAGGAGGCCTGGCGACCCCGTCCCGTCCGCGACCGCTACAAGGTCGCCTTCGGTGTCGGGGAGCATGGCCAGCTCGTCGAGCTGGACATCAAGGAGGCCGCCGTCGGCGGGATGGGCCCGCACGGGCTGTGCATCGGCGCGACCGGGTCCGGGAAGTCGGAGTTCCTGCGGACCCTGGTGCTCGGCCTGCTGGCCACGCACTCGTCGACCGCGTTGAACATGATCCTCGTCGACTTCAAGGGCGGCGCGACGTTCCTCGGCCTGGACAAGGCCCCCCACGTCGCCGCGACGATCACCAACCTCTCCGGTGACCTCACGCTGGTGGACCGGATGAAGGACGCCATCTCCGGCGAGGTGTCCCGGCGGCAGGAGATCCTGGCCAAGGGGAACTTCAAGAACGTCTGGGACTACCAGAAGGCGCGGGAGAACGGGGCCGACCTCGACCCGCTCCCGGCGTTGTTCATCTGCATCGACGAGTTCTCCGAGATGCTGACCGCCAAACCGGACTTCATCGACATCTTCCTCCAGATCGGCCGGGTGGGCCGTTCGTTGCAGATCCACATGCTGCTGGCCTCGCAGCGGCTGGAGGAGGGCAAACTGCGCGGACTGGACACCTTCCTGTCCTACCGGATCGGTCTGAAGACGTTCTCCGCCTCGGAGTCCCGGGCTGCGATCGGCGTGCCCGACGCCTACGAGCTGCCGCCCGTGCCCGGCTCCGGGTACCTGAAGTTCGACACCACGAGCCTGGTCCGGTTCAAGGCCTCCTACGTCTCCGGCCCGTACCGGCCGGCCGGTGTCCAGGTCGGACCGACCTCGGCCCCGGTCACCGCCGACCGGCGGCCGAAGCTGTTCGTCCCGGACTACGTCGAGATCCCGAAGGAACCGGAGAAACCGGCCCAACCGGCTCCGGCCCAGAAGAAGAAGGAGGAGGAGGCCAACGAGCCCAGCGAGCTGGACGTGCTGATCAGCCGGCTCGTCGGCCAGGGGCCGCCCGCGCACGAGGTGTGGCTGCCGCCGCTGCGGGAGTCCTCCCCGCTCGACCTGCTCATGCCGCCGCTGGCGCCCGCCGAGGACCGGGGGCTCTCCCCAGCCGGCTTCTTCGCCAACGGTCGGCTCCAGGTGCCCATCGGCCTCGTCGACAAGCCCTTCGAACAGCGCAGGGACCTCCTCTGGGCGGACCTCGCCGGCGCGAAGGGGCATGCCGCGGTCGTGGGTGGCCCGCAGACCGGCAAGTCGATGGCGCTGCGGACGCTGATCATGTCGATGGCGTTGACCCACACCCCGGAGGAGGCCAACTTCTACTGCCTCGACTTCGGTGGTGGCACGTTGCAGAGCCTCTCCGGGCTGCCCCACGTCGGCGCGGTGGCGGCCAGGCGCGATCCCGACACCGTTCGACGGACCATCGCCGAGATCAGCGGGCTGATCGCGCAGCGGGAGGCCCTGTTCGGCAGGTTGGGTGTCGACTCGATGGCCGACTACCGGGTGCGCAAGCGCCGGGGCGAGGCCAAGGAGGACCCCTTCGGCGACGTCTTCCTGGTCATCGACGGCTGGCTCAACTTCAAGACGGAGTTCGAGCCGATGGAGAAGCAGGTCCAGAACCTCGCCGGGCAGGGCCTGAGCTACGGCGTGCACCTGGTGCTGACCGCCAACCGGTGGGCCGAGATCCGACCCGCGCTCAAGGACCTGCTCGGGACGCGGTTCGAACTCCGGCTCGGTGACCCGACGGAGTCCGAGGTGGACCGGCGGGTCGCGGTGAACGTGCCCCAGGGCGCGCCTGGGCGGGGCCTGTCCCCGGAGAAGCTGCACTTCCTCATCGGCCTCCCCAGGATCGACGGTTCGTCGAACTCGGAGGACATCGCCAACGGAGTGGGCGACGCGGTGGCGAAGGTGTCGGGCGCCTGGCGCGGCCCGCACGCACCCAAGGTGCGGTTGCTCCCGGAGCGGCTGCCGATCGAGCAGATGCCCCGGCTGGAGATGCCGGCCGGCAAGAAACTGGTCCCCATCGGCGTCGACGAGAACGAGCTCGCACCGGTCGCGTTGGACTTCGACTCCGATCCGCACTTCATGGCCTTCGGCGAGCGCGAGTCGGGCAAGACCAACCTGCTGCGCACGATCATCGAGGGCATCACGAAGGTCTACACGCCGCGTGAGGCGCTGATCCTGCTGGTCGACTACCGGCGCACGATGCTCGGTTTCCTCCAGACACCGCACCTGCTGGAGTACGCGGTGTCGGCGAACCAGCTGAAGGGCTACGTCGGCGACATCAAGAACTCGCTGGCCAAGCGGATGCCCGGCCCGAACGTGACGCAGGAGGAACTGCGGAACCGGTCCTGGTGGAAGGGACCCGACCTGTTCGTCATCGTCGACGACTACGAGTTGGTGGCCCCGCAGGGGGCGAACCCCCTCCAGCCGCTCGCCGAGTTCATCCCCCAGGCCAAGGACGTCGGTCTGCACGTGATCACCGCCAGGAACATCGCCGGCGGCTCGCGGTCCTCCTTCGAGCCGGTGATCGGCAAGATGAAGGAGGTGTCGACGCCGGGCATCATCATGAGCGGGCCCAAGGAGGAGGCGAACATCCTCGGCAACATCAAGCCGACCGCGATGCCACCTGGTCGGGGCACCGTCGTCAGCCGGCGGGTCGGCCAGCAGCTGATGCAGATCGCGTGGCTGGAGCCGAACTTCTGACGAATCGTCACGGCTCCTCGTCGAGCGGGGGAGGGGGCTGTCGAGTGGGACGGCCCCCTCCCGCGCGTCCGGGCGCGCCCCTCGCCGTGCGGTCACCGCGTCGGACCGGGACCAGCGGTGTCGCGGGCTCCCCCGGAACGGTGGCTACCCTGACTGCCAAGAAGGTCGGGAGGCGGTCGGTATCGCCTGTCGTGGCCGGGTGCCCCGGACCGACGGGTGGGCCGGTGCCGGCGGCCGGCGGGGTCCGGTTTGAGGGGCGTTGACGTGAGCTTGCGCGTGGCGGTCGACTTCGGGACGTCCAGCACCTGCGTGGTCGCCTCGGTCGACGGGCGTGAGCCGCAGGTCGTCGTGGTCGACGGACAGCCCCTGATGCCCTCCGCCGTCTTCGCGGCCGAGGACGGGACCCTCTTCGTGGGCGCCGAGGCGGAGCGGCAGGCCGCGATCGACCCCGCCCGCTACGAGCCTTACCCGAAACGGCGGGTCGACGAGGGCGAGCTGCTGCTCGGCACCACGGTGCTGCCGGTGTCGAACGTGGTCCACGCCGTCCTCCGACGGGCGGTGGACGAGGCCAGGCACCTCGCGGACCGCGCCGTCGTCGACCTCCTCGTGCTCACCCACCCCGCCGAATGGGGCGCGACGCGAACCCGGCTGCTGCGGCAGGCCGCGCACGGCCTGGCCCGCGAGTTCGTCCTGGTGCCCGAACCGGTGGCGGCGGCGGTCTTCCACAGCACCCTCCAGGCGGAGCAGGCGGCGGCGGACGGACCCGCCGAACCGGTCGCGGTCCTCGACCTCGGTGGGGGGACGGTCGACGTCAGCGTGGTCCGCCGCGCCGGAACGGGTTTCGAGGTGCTGGCGACGCGCGGCAACCCCGGATTCGGCGGTGCCGACATCGACCAGGCGCTGCTCGACCACGTGGGTGGAACCGCCTCGGCGGTCGACCCGGCCGGGTGGCAGGAGTTGACCGGAGGACGTGACCTCCCCGACCGCCGCCGTCGACGGGTGCTGTTCCAGGACGTGCGGGGCGCCAAGGAGACGTTGTCCCGCCACAGCTACACCGACATCCCGCTCCCGCCGCCGTTCGCCGACGCGCTCGTCACCAGGAGCGACCTGGAGGCGCTCATCCACGACAGGATCGCGGAGGCGGCGGACCTGGTGGGCCGGGCGGCCCGGGACGCCGGAGTGGAGCCTGGCCGACTCGGCGCCGTCTTCCTGGTCGGCGGTTCGAGCCGCATCCCGCTCGTGGCGCGACTGGTGCACGAGCGGGTGGGAGTGGTGCCCACCACCCTCGACCAGCCCGAGACTGTGGTGGCGAGGGGCGCCCTGCGGGCGGTGGCCCTCGACCCGGAGCGGACCAGCGGGGTCGCCGCCGTCCGGGCACCCTCGGGAACCCCGGCCCGGGGGCTCCGGGGTCCGGTCGCGGCACCCGTGCCTCCGGCGGTCCGCTCGGGGAGCGGCACGCCTCCACCGGGTTTCCCGCCCGCCGGGCCCCCGTCGCGGCGCCCCCGGGGCACTACGGCCCGCCCGGCCCCGCCCCGCTCGCCGGCGGTCCGTTCCCGCCGCGTGGTGGCGGTCCGGTGGTCGGCCCCCCACCCCATCCCGCGCACGGTCCGCCGCCGGTGGGGAAGGGTCGCGGGCGGCGGGACCAACGCCGGTGGTGGCTCCTCGGCGGTGCTCTCGTCGCTGCCCTCGCGGTCGCGGCGGCGCTGGTGGTCTTCGTCCTCCCCCGGAGCGACCGGGAGATCGCGCTCTACGACTACCGCTTCGCCTACCCGGCCGACTGGGAGCAGAGCGGCGGCGACGCCGCCCAGCGCAAGGTCCAGATCAGACCGGAGGGCGCGGCCGAGGACACGGACCTGGTCGTCGTGCAGGAATGGCGGCTGGACTACGACAGCGACGCCGACCGGGAGCGGGCGGCGAGCGAGCTGCGTCAGAGCTACGAGGAGCGGAACGGGTCGGTCGGTGGTTCCACCTTCGCCGGTTTCGACGTGGACGCGGAGTACGCCGGCCGGGACGTCGTCTACTACCGGCAGGACCGGGCGGACGGGCGGACCGTGGACTGGTACCACCTGTTCGACGGCAGGCTCCAGGTCGCGGTCGGCTGCCAGTACACGCCCCAGGGGGCCGAGCGGGTGGCCCAGGCCTGCGAGCGCGTGGTGGACAGCCTCCGGATCGGTTAGCCGGCGGCCCGCTCGGCCGGTGCCCGCGAGCGGCCCGACGATCCGGTGACAAGCGAGGGAGGACCATGAGTCAGGCAGCGGACGTGCTCACCCGTCTCCGGCAGCAGGTGGCCGGAGCGGTGACCAGGGGGGCTCGCGCGGCGGCCGAGGCGAGGGAACGGACGGCGGGTTTCCGCGAGTCGACCCGGGCGCTCGCCGAGCAGGCCCGCGAACGTCCACAGCGGACCGGGCGCGGCGACCTCACCGACGGCGAACTGAGCCGGGAGTCGACGGCCTTCCGCACCGCCGCCGGCCTCCCGGTGGCCGAGTTCCCGTCCGAGGAGGACCCCCGCCCCGCCGGGACGGCGGGCCCCGAGGCGCGGGACGAACCGTTCCCGCGACGGGGGGCCGATGTGGACGACGGCGACGACGAGGACTTTTCGCAACAGCGAATCCTGTGTTGACCTGCGAGAACACGGGGTCGCGTTAACGGCAGCAACTACTTGGGGGAACTTCGGGACAAAGGGGAACCGCTGCTGGCAGGGTTTGCGTCGCATGAACGTTCCATCGGATTGATCCTGAAGGGGGACTCCTCCAGATGAGCAGCTACGAGGTCACGCCGGAAGAGATGGCGCAGGCCGCTCACGACGTCTTCAACACCAACGACGAGATCCAGGGCGTGCTCAGCAGCCTCCAGAGCACCTGCGGCAACGTCGCCGGCTTCTGGTCGGGTGGTGCGGCCACCGCGTTCCAGAACCTCATGGAGCGGCTGGACCAGGGCGGCCAGAAGGTCAACGAGGCGCTGCGGGAGATCGGCGACCAGCTCAAGGGCTCGGGCGAGGAGTACGCGCGCCTGGAAGAGGAAGAGGCCGCCTCGATGAGCTCCATCGACAGCCGCCTGAACTTCTGAGCCGTCACGGCGCTTGAGTTCTTCCGTACCGACGTCTTTTCCCCGACCCGAGAACTGAGAGGGCACTCGCCATGAGCGGGATCAAGGTTACGTTCGCCGAAATCCAGAACGCCTCCGCGGAGGTGACCAGCGCGGGCAACCAGCTCGAGGAGACGCAGAACGCGCTCAAGAGCCGGCTGGCCCCGATCGAGTCGAGCTGGTCCGGTGAGGCCATGGACGCGTGGCACGCGTCGCAGGCCAAGTGGGACCAGGGTGCCGAGGAGATCCGCACCACCATCGCCGCGATCGGCACCGCGCTGAGCCAGGCCGCCGACAACTACCAGGCTGGTGAGAAGGCGAACGCCGCGCGCTTCGCCTGATCGGCCGTCCAGCCGTGTGTGGCCCCGGAGCTCCGGCCCCGGGGCCACGGGTGTGTCCGGGGCGAGGAGGCGGGCCGGGTGCTCGCCGCCGCTCCGCGTGCCGCCTCCCGGCCCGGGCTGGGTCCGCGACCAGGTGCCGTCGGTGGGAGGGACCCGTCCCCCGGCGACCCCGTCGGTGGCGCCTCCGCCCCTCCCGCCGCACCGCGCCGCCGTCGAGGGGGACCGGGCGGCGCCCCCTGCGCGCCGCCCGGTGGGCGGGTGCGCCGATGTGTTCCTCGTCATGCCCCTCCGGAGGGGGTGGGCGTTCGTGCCGCCCCCACCAGCGCCTCGCCGCAGCTCAACGAGCCGAATCCGCCGTGGCCACCCACCCGGGTGAGACACCTCCGCCCGGGGATGCGATGATGTCGGAAGCCAGGTCGCGGAACCCTTCGGCGGTCCTGGCGGGAGTTGCGCGGTGGACCTGCGGATCGGGTCCGCGGCCAGTACCGGGGTCCTGGTGAGGACCCGTTTTGACCCTTCCAGGCAGCGGCGGGTATGTTCTTCCGTTGTTGTGCGGTGTCCGGTGCGGGCTGCTACCCGCGTCCCTCGGTGCAGGACCCTGAATCACGGGCTGACCAGTCGAGGGCGACCGCCGCAGTAACATCCCGCAGCCAACCCGATGCGAACGACGACGAGGTAATCCTGTGCGCACGTACAGCCCGAAGCCCGGCGAGGTGGAGCGCGCCTGGCATGTGATCGATGCCGAGGATGTCGTGCTCGGCAGGCTCGCCACCCAGGCAGCCACCCTGCTGCGCGGCAAGCACAAGCCGATCTACGCCCCGCACATGGACACCGGCGACTTCGTTGTCGTCGTCAACGCCGAGAAGGTGGCGCTGACCGGCCACAAGCGCGACCAGAGCTTCGTGTACCGCCACAGCGGCCACCCTGGTGGTCTGCGCAAGCGCTCCTTCGGCGAGATGCTGGAGAAGCAGCCGGAGCGTCTCCTGGAGAAGTCCATCAAGGGCATGCTCCCGAAGAACCGGTTGGGCCGGGCGATGGCCCGCAAGCTCAAGGTGTACGCGGGCCCGCAGCACCCGCACGCTGCGCAGCAGCCGCAGCCCTTCCAGATCGGCAAGGTGGAGAAGTGACGACGGCGAACGAGCACCCCGAGAACGAGCTGGCCCCGGAGGTCGAGGTCCCGGTCGAGGACCAGGACCAGGACCAGGCTCTGGCTGACTTCGACGTGGCCGTGGACGACGAGCCGGAGGCCTACGACGAGGTGGCTGCTGCGCCGCTCGTGGCTGGCCCGGTGCAGACCGTCGGCCGCCGCAAGGAGGCCGTGGTTCGCGTGCGCCTGGTGCCCGGCACCGGCGGTTTCACCCTCAACGGCAAGAGCCTCGAGCAGTACTTCCCGAACAAGGTCCACCAGCAGATCATCAAGGAACCGCTGGTGACGGCCGACAAGGTCGAGTCCTTCGACATCTTCGGCAACCTGCGTGGCGGTGGCCCCTCCGGCCAGGCCGGGGCGCTGCGCCTCGCCATCGCGCGTGCCCTCGTCGAGGCCGACGCGGACGACCGCCCGGCCCTGAAGAAGGCCGGCTTCCTGACCCGGGACGCCCGGGCCAAGGAGCGGAAGAAGTACGGCCTGAAGAAGGCCCGCAAGGCTCCGCAGTACAGCAAGCGCTGACCTCGACCCGGTCAGCTCAACGCGCGGGAGCGGCTGTGCGTCCTCACACTGAGAACGCCGGCTGCTCCCGTCGCTGTTTCCGGAGGTCCCCCGGCCGACCGGACGCAGGGTCGGCGGAGCTCGGTCCCGTGGCGGGCCGAGGCGCGAGGACGGTCTCAGCAGCAGAAAGGTGCATCGACCATGGGCCGTTTGTTCGGGACCGACGGGCTGCGTGGCCTGGCCAACGCGGAACTCTCCCCGGAGCTGGCCATGTCCTTGGCGGTGGCGGCGGCCGACGTCCTGTTCGAGCAGGCTGAGGGTGCCCGCCCCACGGCGGTGCTGGGTCGTGACCCGAGGGCGAGCGGCGAGATGCTGGAGGCGGCCGTGGCCGCCGGCCTCGCCTCGGCCGGCGCCGACGTGCTGCGGGTCGGTGTCCTGCCCACCCCGGCCGTCGCGCACCTGGTCTCCGACCTGGGCGCCAGCTGCGGGGTGATGATCTCCGCCTCCCACAACCCCATGCCGGACAACGGCATCAAGCTCTTCGCCGCCGGTGGCGCGAAGCTCCCCGACGAGGTCGAGGACCGGATCGCGGCCAGGATGGCGGAGGGCGGCGGTGACCGTCCCGTCGGCGACCGGATCGGTCGGATCCAGGACGTGCCGGGAGCGCTGGACCGCTACCTCGACCACCTGCTGCTGGCCACGCCGCAGCGGCTGGAGGGCCTGCGGGTCGTGGTGGACTGCGCGCACGGTGCCGCCTCCACGGTGGCGCCCGAGGTGTACGAACGGGCCGGCGCCGAGGTGATCGCGGTGAACGCGGACCCCGACGGCCTGAACATCAACGACGGGTGCGGCTCGACCCACATCGAGGTGGTGCGGGACGCCGTGCTCGAGTACGGCGCGGACCTGGGCATCGCCCACGACGGTGACGCCGATCGCTGCCTGGCGGTGGACGCCGACGGCCAGGTCGTCGACGGCGACCAGATCATGGCCATCCTGGCCGTGGCGATGGGCGAGTCCGGTGAGCTCGTCGACAACGTGCTGGTCACGACGGTCATGAGCAACCTCGGCCTGCACCTGGCGATGCGGGAGCAGGGCATCGACGTCCGCACCACGGCCGTCGGCGACCGCTACGTACTGGCCGAGCTGCGGGCGGGCGGCTACGCCCTGGGAGGCGAGCAGTCCGGGCACGTCGTGCTCCCGGCCCACGCGACCACGGGCGACGGTCTGCTGACGGCCCTCCGGCTGATGGCCAGGGTGGTGGCGACCGGACAACCGCTGTCGAAGCTGGCCGGCGTGATGCGTCGGCTGCCCCAGGTGCTGGTCAACGTGCCGGTGGGGGACAAGGCGACCGTCGCGGCCTCCTCCTCCGTCGCCGAGGCCGTCGCCGAGGTCCAGCGCGAGCTCGGCGAGACGGGGCGGGTGCTGCTCCGCCCCTCCGGCACCGAGCAGTTGGTGCGGGTGATGGTGGAGGCACCCAGCCACGAGACCGCCGAGGAGGCGGCCCACCGGCTCGCGGGCGTCGTCGCCGCCGCCGGCTGACTGACCCGGTCCGCCGGGTCCGGCACCGCTGAGTCCGTGCCGGGTCGGACGAGGTGGTCCCCTGCTCGGCCCGAGCACGCCGGCGTGACGAGCCGGTCCCGCGACGGGCGGCCTGAACCTCGGCGCGCCACTCCGGCGGCCGGGTCGCCCCGCCCCCGCGCCCCACCGGACCGAGCGCGGTCGTTCGCTACCGCGAGCCTGGACGCCGTCGGCGCGGGTCGTCCGAGGGAGCGTGCCAGCGCCCGGCAGGCCCTTCGGGCTCCGGATCGACCGGGCCCGGTCGCCGGGCGGCCCTCGTCCACGACGCCACCCCGAGCTGCCACGGGCATTCGCGGCCCTCCGGGCGCCGCTCCGCCTGGCGCGGCGGTCGAGGCGAGCGAACTCCCTGGTGGTGGCCACCGGCGCCGGTGAGGCTCACGCGGTGTTCACACCTGCAAGGAGTAGCGGTAAGTCCACCCTGTGGTGCTGATCGGTCTGACACGATCGGGAACCAGGGAATGTTCACGCGCGTCGCACGTCACGCGGTGGTGCCGGACACCGACAGCGAGGCAGCAGGGGCTCCGGCAGGAGACAGGGGAGGCTGGTGCCAGTGGCCGCGGGCTACGGGACCGATACGGAAGCGATGTCGCGGGCAGCGCGGGGGATCGAGAGCGCGGCTGACGACGCGGAGTCGGTGCTGGAGGACACCGGGCCGGCGCAGGCCAGCGGGTTCGGCGTGGTCCACGTCGACCCGCCGCAACCCTACGCGGAGGGAGTGGGCGTCCTCGCCGAGAGCGGGGCCGCCTTCGTCGGGGTGCTGCGCGCCTTCGCCATGAACATCTCCGCGTCCGCCGAGGGGTACGCCGCCGACGACGCCGCCAACACCTCCACCGTCACCAACGCCGGAGGCAACCTGTGAGCGGGAACCGCGACTGGGCCGAGACCAAGGCCATCCTCGACGACCCCAACGTCGACCACGAGACCAAGCAGCTGCTGCTCCGGTCCTACCGGGACCACGTCGTCTACAACCCCGATGCCGTGAACGTCTGCTACGCCAACGAGTCCGAGGAACTGGCGCAGTACCTCGACGAGTACGACGTCAAGGGCATCGCGTTCGGCCATTACGCGAACGACCTCGACCCGATCATGGAGGAGGCCCGCGCGCAGCGGGACGACCGGGGCTGGCAGGAACAGCAGGCCCGCGAGGCGATCGACGAGGGGCAGCGCGACCTCGACCGGATCACGCCTCCGGGGCAGGCTGGTGGGGTGGACACCTCGGACGAGGTGCTCGACCCCGGTGAGGCCGGCCTCCGCTTCTTCGACACCTTCGGGCAGCTCCTCGCGCAGTGCCCGGCCGACACCATCCCCTACAGCCTGCCGGGCGGGAACCCCTACCCGGAGATCCTGGAGCGCTACCGGGAGCAGAACGGCATCCAGTTCGGCAAGATGCGGGAGGACGCCGAACGGCTCTCGGCGTCCCAGGCGGCGGTGGACGACGCCCTGTCGACCGTGGACCGGAAGTTGGAGACCCTGTTCGGCACCTGGGACGGGGAGGCCGCCGACACCGCTCGCCAGCACCACGCGGACAAGATCAAACCGAACGGCGTCGAGCTGTCCGAGGCGCTCGGCGGAGGCGCCGAGCTGCTGACCACCTCGATGGACACGGTGCACGGCCTGGTCGTCGACAAGGCGCAGTACGCCCTGGACAGCCACACCGACACGATGGGCGCGGCCAGCCCCTGGATGGCCGGCAACGTCATCGCGATCGCGGCGAAGGCAACCAGTGACATCAGCGAGGACGAGGCAAGGGTCATCGCTGGCTGGCTGGACCAGGAGACCGGGTCGAACGTCAGCAGTTACATCGATGGTGGCATCTTCTGCCGGTGGGACGACGAGGCCAGGGAGTACACGCAGCGGGAGTGCCGGCGCTGGATCCGGGAGTCCTTCACCGCCGAGTACGAGACGCTCTACTCGAGCTTCCTGGAGTACTGCGACACGGTCCGGGATTCGGTCGATGACTCCTGGCGGGCCCTGACCGACTACCTGGCCGACTTCGAGAACCCGTTCCAGGACGTCGAGGCCATGCCCTTCACCCCGGACGGCTTCCCCGGCGGGGACGGGACGCCCGGCGACCCGGGAGGGATGCCCGGCGGGATGCCGCCCGGGGGGATGCCGGGCGGCGGGGGCGGCTCGGAGGGCGGCGGCATGCCGCCGATCCCGGAGATGCCCGGTGGTGGCGGAAGCCCACCGGACATGCCCGAGATGCCGGAACCACCGGAGATGCCGGAGATCCCCGAGGTGCCGGAGGACCCGCTGGGTCTGGAGGACGGGGCGCCGGATCCCGAGGACCCGCTGGGTTTCGGGGGCGGCATCTACCCGGAACCGGTGGAGGTGACCCCGGAGGAACCCGGCGGACGCGTCACCCTGCCCGAGCCGAACGAGGGGCTCTCCCTCCAGCCGGGCGAGGACGGCACCGTGCACCTGGAGGTCGAGGGCGAGGACGGGCAGTCCACCGAGTACGTCGTCGACTTCGGGGACGACGGCACGCCCCAGCTCACCCCCCTGCCGGCCGAACTGGGCGATGAGGGTCGTCCCGAGGTCGAGAACCAGCCGTACGGCCCTGGCGGCCCGGGCACGACCCCGCCCGGCCAGCCCATCCCGTTGCGCCCAGGGCCGGACGGGGTGGCGACCATCGAGCACGGGGGCGGCACCGTCACGGTGGAACGGGTCGAGGGCGAGGACGGGCGCTTCGACGTCACGGTGGTGGGGCCCGACGGCTCCCGGGAGTCCTACGCGGTGCACTTCGACCCGAGCTCGTCGGATGGCGGTGCGGGCGGCGGCGCCGCCGGTACCTCCCTGCCGGGAGCACCGTCGCGACCGGGACCCGGTGAGGGCGGGGACGGCTTCCGGACGATGCCGGCGGAGGCGGAGTTCCGGACTCCGGGTGAGCCCGGCGAGGGGATGCGGACGATGCCGGCCGAAGGGGGACTTCGGGCACCGACCGCCGAAACCCTGCCCGCCTCCGCCCCGGGCTTCGGCGGTGCGGGTCAGTGGACCAGCCCCGACTCGGCTCCGGCCGCCGCGGCTCCCTGGGGGCCGGCCGACCAGGGGCACACCGGGGTGGGCACCGGTGCCGTTCCGGGTGCTCCGCCGGCCGGTGGTTTCGTCGGAGGACCGACCCCTGGCGGCCCACCTCCCTCCTTCGGCGGGGTGCCGGGGCACGACCCGTCGATCGGCAACCACCCGACACCGGGCGCGCCGCCCGGGGGCGGCTGGGGGCAGGAACCGGGACGCTTCGGCGGCGGACCCGCCCCCGCTGGCGGTGGTTGGGAGCCGGGCTCGCCGGGCGGCGGTTCCGGGCCGGGCGCGGTCTCCCCGGCGGGAGCCGGCGGCGGTTCCGCTCCCGGCGGCTGGGGACCAGGCCAGTACGGCCCACCGGGTGGCGGGTACGGCCCGCAGGAGGGCTTCGGCCCCGGTTCGGGCCCCGGCGGTCCGGGTGCTCCTGCCGGTGGTCCCCCTTCCGTCAGCCCGCAGGGACTGATGGGCGGGATGAGCGGTGGCCCCGCTGGTGGACCCGACGGGCCGTTCGCCTTCGGCCCCGGTTCGGATGGTGGTCACGGTTCGTGGGGGCCTCAGCCCCACCAGGCCGGCAACCAGCCCTGGCAGGGGCCGGGTTCGGACTCCTGGCAGCACGGGCAGGGCGACCAGTACCGGGGCGGCCTGCCCAACACCTCGACGCCGCAGGCGAGTGGGCCCGCCGGCGCCGGTTTCGCGGCCATGCCGGACGGTGGTCAACCGGGCCAGGCCGGGCAGACCGGCCAGCAGGGCGCGGGCCAGTTCGGCCCACAGGGCCAGCCTGGTTACGGCCAGCAGGCGCACGCCGCTGGCCCCTTCGGGCCGGCGGGCCAGGGCGGTGGCGGAGCCGGCGGCCAGGGCGGCGGGATGGGCATGATGGGCGGCGGCATGATGGGCGGCGGCGGTCAGGGGGGCCAGGGCGGCCAGGACCAGGAACGTGGGCCCAGCCAGTGGCGGGTCCAGCACCAGGACGTTTTCGACGCCAACGAGGCCGCGGAGAAGGCGAGCCGGATGCGGTCGCTGTTCGACGGGGAGGACAAGCGATGAACGACGGGGACCACCGTGTCGCGGTCGGTGGGAGCGGGGGAGCCGGATGAGCGCGGCGGAGCGGTTGGCGGCGGCCAAGGGCCGCCTGGCTGGGATCACGAAGGAGCACGGTGACCGGCGTGCCCTCCTCGAACGTCGGGTGACGGAGAGCCGGGAGAAGCTGCGGGAGCAGACCCAGCAGCGTTTCGCGCACGCGGCGGCCGTGGCCAAGCGGCTGCACGAGAGCGCGGTGCGGCGGAAGGAGGCCGGCGGCTGGGACACCTCCGCCGCGACCCAGCGGGGCGGTGGCGGGGAGTTCGCCTTCGGCCCGGAGGACGAGGAACCCACGTCGGACCAGTACGGCGGGGCGCCCGTCGGGCACCCGCCGGCGCGTCCGGCCGCCGAGCCGGCCCCGGCTCCGGAGCCCCGGCGGCCGGACGTCCCGGTCGCCGGCCCGGCCGCGCCGTCACCCGGTGCCCCCCGGCCAGGCCTGGGCGGGCCGCCCCTGACGTCCCGGCGGCGGCGTGACGACGACGAGGACGAGGACTACTCGGAGGGCGGCTGGCTGCACTGATCGGCCAGGCCGGGGCGCGCTGGTGTCCCGGCCGTCCCGCCGGGGCCGGGTCCCGGTCGTGCGGTGTCGGGACGTCGGGTGGCCGCCGGGGAACCCGGCGAGCTGTGGCAGGGGCGCCCTCGGCGCCCCACCCGACATGGCCGGGGTGGTCTCCCGCCCATCGCCGTGGTGGGCGGTCCGTGGGAGTGCCCGGCGAGCGGCGGCCGCCGTCCCGGCGCCCCGCCCTGCCCCTGGGAGCTCGGGCGGAGGTCGGTGGTCCCCGCCCACCACCGGGAACCGTCGCCCACGGGTGCCGGCGTCAGGGACCACAGCCGCCCGCCCCGGCGCCGGGCCGGTCGGCACCCGTCAGTCACGTACCCGTGCCCCGCGCCCGTCAGGCGCCCCGCGATGGCGCGAGCCCGGCTGGGAGGTGGAGCCCTTCCCGGTCCGGCCCGCCCGGCTGGGCGGCGGTGGAGGCGGGTCAGGCGGGGAGACGGCCCCGGTCCTGCCGCCGGCCACGGCTGTAGTCGAGGGTCGCGCCCTTCACCTCGGTCTCCAACAGCGTGTCGTAGCGCCGGTCGTCGGTGAGCACGCGGAGCAGGAAGGCGGTGGTCAGGGCCTTCACCAGGTCCGCGTGTTGGCGCCGGGGCCGGCCGTCCATCAACAGGTCCGTCCAGTGGCGACCCTCGGCGAAGGTCAGGTGGTTGGCCTTGCGCACGGTGCGTAGCTGCACCGGGCCCTTCCAGCCGTGCGAGACGGGCTCGGCCATCGCCACGGGGGGAGCGATCCGGTCCTCCTCGGCGGCCAGGTGCAGCGCCGGCGCCCCGCAGTCCCGCGCCGCGTTGATCGCCGAGGGCCGCGTCTCGGTGACGGCCAGGGTGACGACGGCCCTGATCTCCGGCCAGTTCGCCGCCGCGAGCACGGCCGCGCCCGCGCCGAACGAGTGCCCCACCACTCCCATCCGGTCGGGGTCGACGCTGATGTCCCCGGTGCCCAGCCGCACCTTCGCGCACACCTCCAGCGCGGTGTGGAGGTCGGCGGCGAAGAGCCGGTGCGAGGGCAGCAATCCCTGGTGGGTGGCGGGGGCGGCGACCACGAAGCCCCAGGAGGCCAGGTGGCGGAGCAGGTCGCGGTAGCGGCGGGTCGGCTGCATCCACCCGTGCCCGAAGGCGACCGCCGGAAGGCCCAGCCCCTGCCGTGGTGTGACGACCGTCCCCGGCAGTCCGACCAGCGCGAGGTCCCCGCGCAGCACGCCGTGCGGTCCTGGCTGGCTGAGTTCGGCGATCAGCTTCTTGGCAAAGCGGGCCATGAGGGGCGACGGTAGTCGATGATCGACGCTTCCGGGCAGTCGCGCCCCACCTGACAGCCACCTCACTCGATCCGAGGCATCGCGGCGGCGGGTCGGCGACGCGAGCGCCGTCACCCGAGGGGCTGACCGGTCCGGTGACGGAGTGTTGGCTAGCTACCCTGTTCGGCGTGTGCGGAATCGTGGGATACGTCGGGAACAAGCAGGCGCTTGACGTGGTGCTCGACGGCTTGCGCCGTCTCGAGTACCGCGGTTACGACTCGTCCGGGGTCGCGGTGCTTGACGGGGCCGGCGGCCTGGCGGTCGAGCGGCGAGCCGGCCAGCTGGGCAACCTGGAGGCCCGGCTCGACGAGGTCGGGCGGGACAGCCTGCGCGGGACCGCCGGCATGGGCCACACCCGGTGGGCCACGCACGGCGCCCCCACCGACCGCAACGCCCACCCCCACGTCGACACCACCGGTCGGGTGGCGGTGGTGCACAACGGCATCATCGAGAACTTCGGCGTGCTCCGTGCCGAGCTGGAGCGGTCCGGTGTCGAGCTGGCCAGTGACACCGACACCGAGACGACCGCGCACCTCATCGCCAGGGCGTACGACGGCGTCGACGACCACGGCACGGCGGGTGACCTGGCGGCCAGCGTCCGCGCCGTCTGCCGCCGGTTGGAGGGCGCCTTCACCCTCGTCGTGACGCACGCCGACGTGCCGGGACGCGTCATCGCGGCCCGGCGGTCCTCCCCGCTGGTGGTGGGCGTGGGGGAGGGCGAGACCTTCGTGGCCTCCGACGTGGCCGCCTTCATCGAACACACGCGGGACGCCGTCGAGCTGGGCCAGGACCAGGTGGTGGAGATCGACGACGCGGGGTACCGGGTCACCGACTTCCACGGCGTGGACGTCGAGACCCGCCCCTTCCACGTCGACTGGGACATGGACGCCGCCGAGAAGGGCGGCCACGAGTACTTCATGCTCAAGGAGATCGAGGAGCAGCCCGAGGCGCTCGCCAACACCCTGCGCGGCCACTTCGTGGACGGCAGGGTCGTGCTGGACGAGCAGCGGCTCGCCGACCAGGACCTCCGCGACATCGACAAGGTGTTCGTCGTGGCCTGCGGCTCCGCGTACCACTCCGGGCTGGTCGCCAAGTACGCCATCGAGCACTGGTGCCGCTTGCCGGTCGAGGTCGAGCTGGCCAGCGAGTTCCGCTACCGGGACCCGGTGCTCGACCGGGACACCCTGGTCGTCGCCGTCTCCCAGTCGGGTGAGACCGCCGACACCCTGGAGGCGATCCGCCACGCCCGGGAGCAGAAGGCCCGGGTGCTCGCGGTGTGCAACACCAACGGCGCCCAGATCCCCCGGGAGTCCGACGCGGTGCTGTACACGCACGCGGGCCCGGAGATCGGCGTGGCCTCCACGAAGGCCTTCCTCGCGCAGGTCGCCGCCAACTACCTCGTGGGTCTGGCCCTGGCCTCGGCACGCGGGACCAAGTACCCGGACGAGGTCGCGCGGGAGTTCGCGGAGCTGGAGGCCATGCCCCAGGCGGTGTCCACGGTGCTGGGCACCGCTCCCCAGGTGCGGGAGCTGGCGCGGGACCTGGCCACCGCGAAGGCCGTCCTCTTCCTCGGGAGGCACGTCGGCTACCCGGTGGCCCTGGAGGGCGCGCTCAAGCTCAAGGAACTCGCCTACATGCACGCGGAGGGCTTCGCGGCCGGGGAACTGAAGCACGGCCCCATCGCCCTGATCGAGGAGGGGCTTCCCGTCGTCGTGGTCATGCCCTCCCCCAAGGGGCGGGCGGTGCTGCACTCGAAGCTGCTGTCGAACATCCGCGAGATCCAGGCGCGGGGGGCGCGCACGATCGTCATCGCGGAGGAGGGCGACGACACCGTGCGCCCCTTCGCCGACCACCTCATCGAGATCCCGGCCGTGCCGACCCTCCTCCAGCCGTTGGTGTCGACGATCCCGCTCCAGGTGCTGGCGGCGGAGATCGCCCGCGCCAAGGGGTACGACGTCGACAAGCCCCGCAACCTCGCGAAGTCGGTCACCGTGGAGTGACCTCGCGCTCGGTGGGTCGCGGGGTCGCCCGGCGGGGCTGGCCCGATCCCCTCGCCCTGCGCGAGGCTGGACGCGGTGGGTGAGGACGGTGGTGCGCGGGTAGCCCCCGACCGGGGCGGTCCACGGGGGCGCTCCCCCACCTCGGCCGGGCCGTCCGGTCCGCCGAACTGCGGCCAGCGGGAGGGCAAGTGCGGGGTGCGTGGACGACGACGCGGGTTCGGGACGCCGAGGACCGGTTGCTGCGCCGGGTGCCGTCCGCCCGGCTGATGCGGCGCGCGGCGTACGGGGTCGCGGTGGAGGCGGCCGTGATGTTGCGGGCGCACACCGGAGGTACCAGCGGTCGACGTGTCGTGCTCCTCGTGGGTGCGGGCAACAACGGCGGGGACGCGCTGTGGGCCGGCGCCTTCCTCCGCCGCCGTGGGGTGGACGTCACGGCGCTGCTGCTGGCTCCCGGCCGGGCCCACCCGGAAGGGCTGGCCGCCCTGCGCCGGACCGGCGGCCGAGTGGTGGAGGTCGGGGACCACGACGAGGTGACCGCCGTGGCCCCCCGCCTGGCCGCCGCCGATCTGGCGGTGGACGGGATCGTCGGGATCTCCGCGTCCGGGCCGTTGCGACCGGTCGCCGCCGAGGTGGTCTCGCGGCTGTCCTGCCCGGTCCTCGCGGTCGACCTCCCCAGCGGCGTCGACCCGGACACCGGAGCGGTGCCCGGGCCCGCGGTGCGGGCCACCGCCACCGTCACCTTCGGTGCGCGCAAACCCCTGCACCTCCTCGGCCCGGGAAGCGAACACGTCGGGGAGCTGCGGGTCGTCGACATCGGTCTCGGCCCGGAGCTGGGTGAGCCGGACCTCCGGGCGCTCGACCGGCACGACGTGGGGCTGGGCTGGCCGGTGCCCGGGCCGGCCGACGACAAGTACACGCAGGGCGTCGTCGGGGTGGCCGCCGGCTCCTCGGTGTTCCCCGGGGCGGCGGTGCTGGCGACGGGAGCGGCCGTCGCGGCGACCTCGGGCATGGTGCGCTACGCCGGACCGGCCGCGGACGCCGTGCGTTCCACCTGGCCGGAGGTGGTGGTCACCGGGTCGGTGGAGGACGCGGGGCGGGTGCAGGCCTGGGCCGCCGGACCGGGCATCGGGGTCGGTGAGACCGGGCGGAGGGTGTTGGAACAGGTCCTCGCGGCCGGGCTGCCGACGTGCCTGGACGCCGACGCGATCACGCTCCTGGCGCGGCACGAGGAACTGTGGGACCTCCACGACCCCGACACGACGTGGGTCCTGACCCCGCACGAGGGCGAGTTCACCCGCCTGGCCGGCGAGGTCGGCACGGACCGGGTGGACGCCGTCCGCCGGGCTGCGCGCCGGTTCCGCTGCGTGGTCCTGCTCAAGGGGAACACCACGGTCGTCGCGGACCCGGACGGCCACGTCCTGGTGAACCGCTCGACCTCGTCCTGGGTCTCGACCGCGGGGTCGGGGGACGTGCTGACCGGGATGATCGGTGCCCTGCTGGCCTCGGGGGCGGAACCAGCGCTCGCCGCCGCCTGGGCGGCCAGCGCCCACGAACTGGCCGGGGAACTCGCGGCGCGAGGAGCGCCGATCGGGGCGTCCGCGCTGGTCCCCTCGGTGTCCGAGGCGATCCGGGTGCTGCGGCGTTCCGCCGGACTG
This sequence comes from Actinoalloteichus caeruleus DSM 43889, assembly GCF_000429185.2. Taxonomy (GTDB): domain Bacteria; phylum Actinomycetota; class Actinomycetes; order Mycobacteriales; family Pseudonocardiaceae; genus Actinoalloteichus_B; species Actinoalloteichus_B caeruleus. Next base: position 4,665,582 of record NZ_AUBJ02000001.1, read on the forward strand.
CTGCCGTGACTCCAGCGGTCGCCCCGAACCCGGCCCGCCTGCCGGGACCCGGCTCCTCGTCGTGACACCATGGAGTCGTCATGAGCGCAGAACAGGACGCGCCACTGTCCCGGGCGGACGTGGTGGTGGACACGGCGGCCATCCAGCACAACGTCGAGTTGCTGGTCGCCATCGCGGCCCGGTCGGGCGCCGGGACCATGGCCGTGGTCAAGGCCGACGGGTACGGGCACGGCGCGGTCGCGGCGGCGCGGGCGGCCCTGCGCGGTGGGGCTGGCTGGCTGGGTGTGCGGTCCCAGGACGAGGCCCTGCACCTGCGGGCGCATGGCCTGACGGCCCCGGTGCTGTGCTGGCTGCACCTGCCCGGGGAGACGTTCACCGAGGCCGTCCGGGCCGACATCGACCTGTCCGTGGCCACCCTCGACACCCTGCGGGCGGTGATCGCCGCCGCCGCGGAGGTGGGCGGCGCGGCCCGCATCCACCTCAAGATCGACACCGGGTTGTCCCGGGGTGGTGCCACCGAGGAGGACTGGCCGGCCCTCGTGGGCGCGGCGGCGGACGCCGAACGCGCGGGCCTGGTCCGGGTCGTGGCCGTCTGGTCGCACCTCGCCTGCGCGGACGAACCCCACCACCCCTCCATCGACCGCCAGGCGGAACGGTTCCAGGACGCGTACCGAACGGCCAGGGCCGCCGGGCTCGACCCCATCCGGCACCTGGCGAACTCCCCAGCGACGTTGACCCGGCCCGACCTGCACTTCGAGCTCGTGCGCCCCGGGATCGCGATCTACGGTCTCAACCCGGTGCCCGAGGCCGCGACACCTCCGCTGCGGCCGGCGATGACCTTCCGGTCGGTGGTGGCCCTGGTCAAACGGGTCCGGGCCGGGGAGTCGGTGTCCTACGGGCACACGTGGACCGCCGAGCGGGACACGACGCTGGCCCTCGTCCCGGTCGGGTACGCCGACGGCGTGCCCAGGGCGGTCTCCGGGCGGATGTCGGTGTGGCTGGCCGGCAGACGTCGCCCCATCGCGGGTCGGGTCTGCATGGACCAGTTCGTGGTCGACTGCGGTGACGACGCGGTGTCCGAGGGAACCGAGGTGGTGCTCTTCGGGCCGGGGGACCACGGAGAACCCACCGCGAGTGAGTGGGCGGACGCCATCGGCACCATCAACTACGAGATCGTGACCGGGATGTACCGGCCGCGAGGCCACCGGTTCGAGGTCACCGGCGCCCCGCACCCGGTGCGGGCCGTCCGCGAGGAGCGTCGCCGGTGAGGCCCTGGCAGGTGGTCGGCATGGTCGGCGGCGTGATCGGTGCCGCCCTCGGCGGTGCGGTGGTGGGCGCCGCCGCCCAGAGCGCCAGGTTCGCCGCGTTGCGGGAACGCGGTGAGCTCGCCGAGCTCGGGGTGTCGCCGGCCGACCGCGAGTACACCGTCGCCGCCGACGACGGGCTGCCGCTGGCGGTCGAGGAGATCGACCCGGTCGGTGGCGGGGCCGAGGTCACCGTGGTCCTCGTGCACGGGTACGTGGTCGACCGCCGGTGTTGGCACTTCCAGCGGCGGGACCTGCCGGAGTCGGAGTCACCGAGGGTGCGGCTGGTGCTCTACGACCAGCGCAGCCACGGCCGCTCCGGCCGGGGTCGCCGCGACTCCGCCACCATCGAGCAGCTGGGCAGGGACCTGGCCGCGGTGCTGCGGGTCGCGGCGCCCACCGGCCCGGTGGTCCTGGTGGGCCACTCGATGGGCGGCATGACGGTGATGGCCCTGGCCGAACAGCAACCGGAACTCTTCGGGGAACTGGTCAGGGGGGTGGCCCTGGTGGGTACCGCGGCCGGGGACGTGGGCAAGAGCGGCCTGCCGAGGACGTTGCTCTCCCGCCGCAACCCGGTGACCCGGGGCCTCGGGAGGTTCGCCGACTGGCAGCCCGAGCTGTTGGAGGCGGCCCGTCGGGCCGGCAACCACCTCACCTGGGGAGCGACCCGCGCGGTGGCCTTCGGCGACAAGTCGGTGGACCCCGCGCTGGTGAACCTGATGTACGACATGATCCAGGCGACGCCGATGCGGGTGTTCGCCGACTTCGTGGACACCTTCACCACCCACGACCGGGTGGCGGCCCTCAGCGGCCTGGCGCACTGCGAGACCCTCGTGCTGGCCGGGGACGCCGACCGGGTGACGCCCTTCTCCCACTCGGAGATCATCGCCGCGGAACTGCCGGACGCCGAGTTCGTCAGCGTCGCCGGTGCCGGCCACATGGTCATGTTGGAGCGCTCCGACCTGACCACCGAGGCGTTGCGCGGGTTGATCCGCCGGGTGGTGGAGAACCGGGAGTCGCACCGCGGCCGGCAGCGGAGCGGTCGGTGACCCAGGCGCGGCGGGGTCCCGGGACGCGGTGGGTGTTGGAACGGGGGACATCGCTGGCGCGGCGTTCACCGCGGAGGCATGGTGGGTTCCACCGGATCGCCGACCACGACCGGCCGGCCCGGGCGTGGGCCCACCACCGGTACGGGACGGGCACACCTCTCGACCAGCACGAGGCACGGGAAGGCTGATGAGCGACACGACGGGGACACGGACCGGCCACTGGTCGGTCGACCTGCCCACGCCCGAGGACACCGAGCGGCTGGGGCGACGCGTCGGCGAGGTGGCGCTGGCCGGCGACCTGATCCTGCTCGACGGGCCGCTGGGCGCCGGCAAGACCGTGTTCGCCCGTGGCGTCGCGGCGGCCCTCGGGGTGACGGGCCGGGTCACCTCGCCGACGTTCGTCATCGCCAGGGTGCACCGCCCGACCCCCGAGGGACGCGGGGTGCAGCTGGTCCACGTCGACGCCTACCGGCTGGGAGGGCTCGCCGAGCTGGAGGACCTGGACCTCGTCAGCGACCTCTCCGACAGCCTCGTCGTCGTGGAGTGGGGCGCCGGGACGGCGGAGCAGCTCGCCGAGGAGCACCTGCTGGTGCGGCTGCGGCGGCGGGACGACGACGTCCGACTGGCCACGCTGGTCCCGCACGGGGAGAGCTGGCAGCGTCGGCTGGCCGACCTGAATCCGCCCGACGGCAGCGGCCAGCGGAGCTGACTCCCGGTACCCCGTGTCCCGGGGGCGCGGTCGGATGGGCGGCCGGGGTGGACGCGCCCCGGTTGACGCCGCGGCTCCGCCCTGCCGGCGGTTGTCGTCTCGGGCTGCCCTGGCGTCCTCGGGGTCGTCGTGAAGCCCGGGCCGTGGGGGCGCCCCGGGCCGTCGAGGTCCGGGTGGGGTGCGTGCGACGCGCCGAGCCGGCGGGGGCTGGTCGGTGGCACGCCGAGGACGTCCAACTCGGGCGGCGGTGCCGGGGGCTCGGGGACGGCGTTCTGACCGCCGGAATCGACCTCCGCGTGGGCAGGGGCGGTGCGATGGGCGCATCTGCCTCCGGTGCGGGCTGACGACCGGTCGCAGGAGTCACCCAGGGGCGGGTGCGCCGCCGTCGAGCACCCACGCCCACGATCGACCGGCGCACTGGGCGCGGGGCCCGGGGGCGCGGGCGGCGGGACCGCCGAGCCGGCCGTCCGGCGTTCCGCTCGCGGGGCGGCCCGGACCTCGGCCTCACCCCCGCTCGGTGGCGGGCAGGGGGTCGGCGCCCTCGTCGGGCGCCCCGTCCAGCACGGCGAGGACGGTTTCGGAGATCTCGGCCACGGCGTCGAGCTGCGCGGGAGTCAGCAGGTCGACGAAGTGCCGTCGCACGTCGGCCACGTGCAGCGGCGCCGCCGACACGATGGCGTCCCTGCCGGCCTCGCTGAGAGCGACCACGGAGCCCCTGGGGTGTTCGGGGCAGGGCTCTCGCACGACCAGGCCCCGGTCCACCATCCGCCCGAGCTGGTGGTGCAACCGGCTCTTCTCCCACTGGGTGACCGTCGCGAGCTGGAAGGCCCGCAGCCGACCTCCCGGCGCCTCGGACAGGGCCACCAGCACGGCGTAGTCGGCCTCGGAGAGGCCGGAATGCCGCTGGAGGCGCTGGTTGAGCCGTCGGCGGAGGTGTCGCTGCATCGTGTAGAAGCCCCGCCAGGCCCGTTGCTCCCGCTCGTCCAACCACTCCTCGTTCGACATCACCGCATCCTAGGCAGCGGCGTCCAGGTCAGTTGACATGTCATCTCGGCGGCTCCTAGGTTCGGATCACGATCACCACCACGAGCCACCGCCGGCCGCGTGGGCGCGCGGCCGCGCACCAGGACGAGGAGAGGCGGACGCATGCGGGACCAGCGGGATGGCCGGCGCTCGAACCAGGTCAGCAGGAGGTCGCTGCTCGGAGGCGCGGCCGCCGCGGCGGGCGTGGCGGGCGTGGCGACGGGCGCGGCCGTGGTGGGCGGGGCCGCCACCGCGCACGCCGTCGAACCTCCGTCGGCCGAACGGTTCCGCCCGGGCCGCCCGATCGTCTTCCGCGGCGCCACCGTGGTCACGATGGACGACGAACTCGGTGTGCTGGCCGACGCGGACGTGCTGGTCGTGGGGACGAGGATCGAGGCGGTGGGCCACGCGCTGCCCACGCCACCGGGCACCGCCGTCGTCGAGACCGGCGGCGGGCTGCTCACCCCGGGGTTCGTCGACACCCACCGGCACGTGTGGCAGACGGCGTTGCGGGGGGTGGGGGTGGAGTGGACCCTCGCCGAGTACATGGAGCGGATGTTCGGCCGCTGGGGGCTCGCCTACCGGCCGGAGGACCTCGCGGCTGGCAACCGGATGGGCATGGTCGAGGCACTCGACGCGGGGGTGACGACCGTCCTGGACTGGTCCCACAACCTGCGGACCCCCGAGCACGCCGACGCCGCCGTGGACGGACTGCTCGCCGTGCCCGCCCGCGCCAGGTTCGGCATCGGCAACGCCTTCGCCGACTCGGCGGGCTGGATCCACGGCGGCGAGGTCGACCGCCTGCTGGACAGCAGGTTCCCCAGCAGGGACCAGTTGGTCACCCCGCAGATCGCCTACGACATCGTGCCCCCGGACGAGGAACTGCTCCCCGCCCTGCGCTTCGCCAGGGACCGGGGCCTCCAGTGGACCTCGCACGGCGGGATCGTCGGTTACGCGGCCGACGAGACCATCACCTTCCTCGCCGACAACGGCTTCCTCTCCCCGGACATCACCCTCGTGCACGGTGGCGCCTACGGCGAGGACGGGTACCGGCGGCTCGCCGACGCCGGAGCCTTCCTGAGCATCGCGGCCGAGAGCGAGCTGAACGCGGGGCAGGGCTACCCGCCGAGCCACCGCGCCCGGGAGTTCGGTGTCCGGATGTCCCTGTCGATGGACACGGTGGTCTGGTGGAGCGGGGACATGTTCTCCGCCATGCGCGCCACCCTCAACGCGGACCGCGGCCTGGCGCACCTCCGCGCCCACGAGCGCGGCGAGGTGCTCCAGTCGAACGCCCTGCGTTCCGCCGAGGTGCTGGAGTGGGCGACGATGGGGGGTGCCCGGGCGCTCGGGATGGAGGCCGAGATCGGCTCGATCACCCCGGGCAAGCTGGCCGACCTCGTGCTGCTGCGGACCGACACCACCGTCATGAGCCCGCTCAGCAACCCCGTCGGGCACCTCGTCTTCCAGGCCGGGCGTGCCGACGTGGACACCGTGGTGGTCAACGGCCGGGTGGTCAAGCACCGGGGCGAGCTGGTGGGCGTGGACGTCGCGGGCGCCCGGCGCGAGGTCGAGGCGTCCCTGGAGCACCTGCGCGCCGAGATCGGTGACCAGGAGTGGGAGGCGGCGAGCCACGGGTGACGGGACGGCCAGCCCGCTCCCGGCCCGCCCGCCTGTGATCGTGTGCGCCGTGCTCGACCGGGCTGGGGTGGCGGGAACCCGCCGTCGAGCGAGGAGGGACACCGCCCGGCCGGGGGCGCTGGTGACCTCGGCGGAGGGAGCGGGCCGGAGCCGACCGGGCGCCGGCGAGGCGGCCGCCGTCGAGACGAGGGGGTGTGGCCCTGTCCTCGGCCGGGTCGCGGACCGCCCGCCCGTCACCCGCGCGACGCGGAGCACGGACGCGAGCCGGGCGACGAGCCGGCGTGGGCCGAAGCCACCCGCACGTCCCGGCGACCGCCCCCGCGACCAGCCGCCGCCGGGCCGGAGGTCGTACCAGGGGGTGAGGGGCGACTCGGACCCCGAGGTGATGCGCCCCGGGCGGCGCCCGGCATAGCGTGGCCGGGTGCCACCCCCGCCCGCCCCGGACCGCCAGCCGCCGCACCTCCGCTTCCCCGTGCACCGGAACAGCCCGGTCGCCCTGCTGCACGGCTGGCGGCTGGCGACGGTCGGGCTCGCCCTGCTGGTCCTCCTCCTGATCACCCTGCCCAGCGGGGCCATCCAGCTCGCCGAGAACTACGCCGTCGGCGGCGGTCTCGCCGTCGCCCTCCAGACCTTCCAGACCCTGCCCCTGGTGCTGAGCCTGGTCCAGCCGGTCGCGGCCTGGGCGATCTCCCTGGCGGCCGGAACGGCGATCGCCCTGGTCTCCACACCGGGCGGCGAACCGTGGCCGTGGCCGGCGGCCGGTCTGATAGCCCACCTCGGGGTCCTGCTGGTGCTCGTGGGCTGTTGCCGGTGGTGGACGCTGCTCCTCGCCGCGCTGGCGGAGCCGCTCGCCGTCGCGGCGATCTCGTGGCTCGTTCCCGACGAACGCCAACCCGATGCGCTCGTTCCGCTGGTGGTCATCTTCGTGGTGCTGTTGGTGGTCGGCGTCGTCTGGTTGTTGCGCCGTGACCTCCGCCGACGACTGCGGGAGCACCAGCGGCTGGCCGAGGAGGAACGGGCCCGCCGCACCGTGCTGGAGGAGCGAGCGCGGATCGCCAGGGAGATGCACGACGTGGTGGCGCACCACATGTCGGTGGTGACGGTGCAGGCGGAAACCGCTCCCTACCGGATCGCGGACCTCCCCGACGCGGCCACCGAGGAGTTCGCCTCCATCGCCGCCTCGGCACGCCGGTCGCTCGCCGAGATGCGCCAGCTCCTCGGAGTGCTCCGTTCCGACTCGGGGTCGTCCGCACGTGCCCCGCAACCCGCGCTGGACTCCCTCCCCGAACTGGCGGACCTCACCAGGGGCAGCGGTGTCCCGGTCACCCTGCGGCCGCTTCCCGACGAGGTGGTCCGAGAGCTGCCCGGGACGGTGCAGTTGGCCTGCTACCGGATCGTGCAGGAGGCGCTGAGCAACGTGGTGCGGCACGCGCCAGGAGCGGCGACGACGGTGGACCTGGCGTACGCGTCCGGTCGGGTGGCCGTGGAGGTGACGAACGAGGCACCGCGCGCTTCGGGGCGCCCGCCCCTGGAGCGGGTCGGTACCGGGCACGGTATGACGGGCATGCGGCAACGGGTGGACGCGCTGGGAGGCGACCTGGAGGCCGGACCGCTGCCCGGCGGCGGGTTCCGGGTGGTGGCCCGCCTGCCCGTGGGAGGAAGCGTCCCGGACGGAGGAGACGAACGCGGATGACCACGCGACTCGTGATCGTCGACGACCAGGCCATGGTGCGGGCCGGTTTCGCCGCGTTGCTGGCGGCCCAACCCGACGTCGAGGTGGTGGGGGAGGCCTCCGACGGCGCGGAGGCGGTGGCACTCGTCGGCAGGCTTCGCCCGGACCTGGTGCTGATGGACGTCCGGATGCCCGTGATGGACGGCCTGGCGGCCGCTCGCACCATGCTGGACCCGGTTCGGGTCGCCCGGGCCGGGCACCAGCCCCGGGTGCTGATGCTGACCACCTTCGACGTCGACGACTACGTGTACGACGCCCTCCGGGCTGGAGCCAGCGGTTTCATCCTCAAGGACGCTCCGGCCAGTGACCTGATCGCCGCCGTCCGGGTCGTCGCCGGGGGAGACGCGTTGTTGGCCCCCACGGTCACCCGCCGACTGATCGCCGAGTTCGCCCGCCGGCGTCCCGTCGTCTCCCGGGCGTCGAGCAGGCTCGCCGCGCTGACCGAACGGGAGACGGAGGTGCTGCGACTGGTCGCGCGGGGGCTGTCCAACCAGGAGATCGCGGCGCACCTGGTCGTGGCGGAGCAGACCGTGAAGAGCCACTTCGGCCGTGTCCTCGCCAAACTCGACCTGCGGGACCGGGCGCAGGCCGTGGTCTTCGCCTACGAGAGCGGCCTGGTGACGGCCGGAGGGCACGACTAGCCCAGGGTCGACGGTCCCGGCCCGCCGCACGGGCCAGCGGTCCCCCGTGCGCGGTGCGCCTCGACTCCCGGTCGTTCCTCGGTGTGGCGGACGTGCTCCGCCGGCCCGGTCGGGTACCAGCAGTCGGCACGTGGGCACGCCCGCGGCCCCGGCCCGAGGGCACTCCCGTCGCGGACGGGACCCCACCCGACCTCGTCCCCAGGGGGCACTCGAGGACGCGATCCCCCTCCCCGGTGTGACGCGGAGGTGGCGACTCCGGAGTGACGACCGCGCACCCACCTCGTTCGCACACTCCCCCCGTCAGATCGAGAACGGCTTCGGCGGCGGGAGAACTGGTGATGGGGCGGCTGCGTTCGTTGTTCGGCACGGTGGTGGTGGCCGCCGCCGCGGTGGGGTCGAGCTCCGCGCTCGACGCCACCCCTACCGGGGACCTGGTGGCTCCCCCGCCGGGGACCGTGGAGTGGGCGGCCGAGCGCACCGAGGCCGGCGACAGGACACCAGCGCCGGGTGCGGGCACCCCCTCCGAGGTGTCGGAGTTCTTCGCGCGCCTCGACGGCGACGAGACCGATCGGTTGGCGCGTGAGCACCCCGGTGTGGTCGGCAACCTCGACGGCGTGCCCGTCGACGTGCGCCTGGACGCCAACGAACGGGCGCTGCGGCAGGCCCTCTCCGAGGTCGAGGCCCGGGCCTCCGACGGCGAGCTGATCGGGGAGCGGCGACGCGAGGCGGCCGACCGCGCCGAGGTCTACCGCGACCTGCTGGCCGGCGACCGGCGGTTCCTCGTCTTCGACCCCCGAGGGCGGGGCCTGGTCGCCGAGGTGTTCGGTGATGTGGAGGACGCGGACTCGGTCACGGTGCTCGTTCCCGGCAACGACAGCGACCTCGACGGCTTCGACCAGCCGACGGCCCCGACGCGGTCCGCCGCCCGCGCGGGCGAGGCGCTGTTCACCGAGCAGCGCGCCCGGCACCCGGAGGTCAGGACGGCCGTCATCGCGTGGAGCGGCTACGTCAGCCCGCGCGGACTGGGGCTCGACGCGGCCACCGCCACGCTCGCCGAGGCGGGCGCGGTCCGCCTGGAGCGGTTGCTCGCCGGCCTCGCCACCCTGGGGCGTGACGCGGGCACCCCGCCGACCGCGCACCTCGTCTGCCACAGCTACGGAAGCGTGGTGTGCTCGCTGGCCGCGCGGCGCGGCGACCTCGACGTCGGCTCGTTGGTGGCGGTCGGGTCGCCCGGTCTCCGCGCCGAGACCGCCGCCGAGCTGTCCGGGGCGAACCAGGTCTGGGCCACGCGCGCGGACGACGACTGGATCGGCTGGGTGGCGGGCCTCTCCCTCGGAGGGCTCGGTCACGGCACCGACCCCACCGAGCCGTCCTTCGGTGCCCGCCTCATCCCGACGGGGACCGCCAGCGGCCACGACGGCTACTTCGTCCCCGGCACCGAATCCCTGGGGCGGCTCGCGGAGATCACCGTGGCGCACGGCGTCGGGGTGCCAGGGCGGACCACGCCCGACGCGCCCTGACTCCGGGGGCGTCACGACGGGGCCGAGTGGCGGGTGGGGTCGGTGGAGCCAGCGGCACGGGGTGCCGGCGAGGGGGCGGCCCCGCCGCCCAGGTTCGGTGGGCGGGGCGGGGCGGCCGCGCCCGTTCGGCGGCTCGTAGGCTCGGGGACGTGCTGCTACTGGCCATCGACACCGCCACTCCGGCCATCGTCTCCGGCGTCGTCGAACTCGAGGACGCCGGGCCGCCCCGCGTGCTCGCCGGCGAGCCGGTCTTCGCCGCCCGGTCCCACGCCGAGTTGCTGACCCCGAGACTCCGCGCGGCCGCCACGGCGGCGGGCGTGGAGTTCGGGGAGGTGGACGCCCTCGTCTGCGGCGTCGGCCCGGGGCCCTTCACCGGGCTGAGGGTCGGCATGGTCACCGCGGCGGCCCTGGGACACGCGCTCGGCAGGCCGGTCCACCCGGTGGGCACGTTGGACGGCGTCGCGGCCGGCGTGGTGAGCCCTGGTCCGTTCCTGGTGGTCTCCGATGCCCGCCGGCGGGAGGTGTACTGGAGCGCGCACACCTCGGACGGCGCCCGCGTCGAGGGGCCCGGTGTCGCCCGGCCCGACGAGCTGCGAGAACAGCTCGCGGCCATGCCCTCGGCGACCCGTCCGACGCACCTCGTCGGGAACCTCAGACCTCCGGGGGACGCCCGGGGCGAGGGCATGGCGGAACTCGCGGACCAGCTCGGCCTCCCCCTGCTCGGCACGGCGTTCCCCACGCCCGACGGTCTGGTCGCCGCCGCCTCGGCGGAGTTGCGCGCCGGGCGGCCGCCCGCCCCGCTCGTCCCTCGCTACCTCCGGCAACCGGACGCGGCCGAACCACGGTCCCCGAAGCGGGTGAGCACGCCATGACGGTGGCGATCAGGCGGCTTCGCCGGATCGACGCCGGCCGGTGCGCCGAGCTCGAGCGGGAGTTGTTCCCGGGGGACGACCCCTGGAGCGAGCGGGCGTTCCTGGCCGAGATGGCCGCCGGGCACCGGTACGTCGGCGCGTACGCTGCGCCGCAGGAACCGGCCGACGCGGGGAAGGCGGGTCGGACCGCCGGTCCCTGGCGGCCGGTGGACACCGAGGGGCCGCTGGTCGGTTACGGCGGGCTCGCGGTGCTGGGGCGCTCCCCCGACCTCGAGGCGGAGGTGCACACCATCGCCGTCGACCCCGCCTGGCAGGGGAGGGGTGTGGGAACCGCGCTGCTGCGGTCCCTGCTGGCCCACGCCGACAGCCTGCGCGCGCCCACCTTCCTGGAGGTGCGCACCGACAACGACTCGGCGATCCGGCTGTACGAACGGCACGGCTTCGTGCGGGTCGGTCTGCGCCGGCGCTACTACCAGCCGTCGGGAGCGGACGCCTACACGATGCGGCGGGGACCCGCCGAGGTGGCGGCGCCGACCGGCGGACCAGAGCGAGACGAAGGGGAACCACGGTGACCGGAGCCAGTGCGGAGGCCTCCGCCCTCGTGCTCGGGATCGAGACCTCCTGCGACGAGACCGGAGCCGGCCTCGTCGAGGTGTTCGGCGACGGGCGGGTCCGGTTGGTGGCCGACGTGGTCGCGTCCAGCGTCGAACAGCACGCGAGGTTCGGCGGTGTGGTGCCGGAGATCGCGAGCAGGGCCCACCTGGAGGCGCTGACCCCCACGGTGCGGCGCGCGCTGGTCGACGCGGGCTGCCGGCTCCGCGACGTGGACGCGATCGCCGTCACCGCGGGCCCGGGGCTCGCCGGGGCGTTGATGGTCGGGGTGGCGGCGGCCAAGGCCTACGCGGCCGCGGCGGACAAGCCGCTCTACGGGGTGAACCACCTGGCCGGTCACGTGGCGGTGGACGCCCTGGAGCACGGCCCGCTGCCCAAGCCGTGCCTGGCGCTGCTGGTCTCCGGTGGGCACACCCAGCTCCTGCTCGTGGAGGACGTGGCGAGTTCGGTCCGCGAGATCGGTTCCACCATCGACGACGCCGCCGGCGAGGCGTACGACAAGGTCGCCAGGTTGCTCGACCTCCCCTACCCGGGCGGCCCACCCATCGACCGGTTGGCCAGGGCGGCCGGTGCGGCCGCGCGGGACTCGATCGCCTTCCCCCGCGGGTTGACCGGGCCGAGGGACAGCCGGCACGACTTCTCCTTCTCGGGGCTCAAGACGGCGGTGGCCCGGTGGGTGGAGGGGCGGCGGGCCGCCGGCGAGCCGGTCGACGTGGCGTCGGTCGCCGCGTCCTTCCAGGAGGCCGTCGCCGACGTGCTCACGGCCAAGGCCGTTCGCGCCGCGGCGGAGCTGGGCGTGGACACCTTGGTGGTCTCGGGTGGGGTCGCCGCCAACTCCCGGCTCGGCGAGTTGGCCGCCGAGCGGTGCGCGCGCGCCGGCATCCGGCTCCGGGTGCCCCCACCTCGGCTGTGCACGGACAACGGGGCGATGATCGCGGCGCTCGGAGCGCACCTGGTCGCCGCCGGGGCGCCGCCGTCAGCCCCGGGTTTCGGGGCGGATCCGGCGCTGCCGGTGGGGACGGTCGTGGTGGAATGACGGTCGTCGCCGCGACGGGGGCCGTACCGCCCGGTCGGCCACCAGCTGACGGTTTCGCTCCTGGCGGACGGGTTTTCCGGGCCCTCGGGGCACCCCGAACTTGAGAATTAGCACTCTCAACGCTAGAGTGCCAAGAGTAAACGGCACCCGCCTCACCCGGCACCCGCGACGACGGGACGGCAGGAGCCGTCGGAATCTGCCAACGCTTCGAAGGCCCCAGAAGGTGGAGGTCACACCGTGGCGAGCGTGAACGTCAAGCCGCTCGAGGACAAGATCCTCGTCCAGGCAAGCGAAGCCGAGACGACGACGGCGTCCGGCATCGTTATCCCGGACACCGCCAAGGAGAAGCCCCAGGAGGGCAAGGTTCTGGCCGTCGGCCCGGGCCGGGTGGACGACAAGGGCAACCGCATCCCCGTGGATGTGGCTGTCGGCGACGTCGTCATCTACTCCAAGTACGGCGGTACCGAGGTCAAGTACAACGGCGAGGAGTACCTGATCCTCTCCGCGCGCGATGTGCTGGCCGTGGTGAACTGACAAACCGGTTCACCGGCGATACCTCACCGCCCCGGCGGCCCAGGACCACTGGGGGCGCCGGGGCGGTTTCGCGTCTTCCGGGGGTTCCCGCCGGATCCCCGCTCCCGTCAAGAACCTTGGAGAAGAGGCCACGATGGCCAAAGAGATCAAGTTCGACCAGCACGCCAGGGGCGCGCTGGAGCGCGGCGTCAACCAGCTCGCCGACGCCGTCAAGGTGACCCTCGGCCCGCGCGGCCGGCACGTGGTCCTCGACAAGAAGTTCGGGTCCCCGGTCGTCACCAACGACGGTGTGACGATCGCCAGGGAGATCGAGCTGGAGGATCCCTACGAGAACCTCGGCGCCCAGCTGGCCAAGAACGTCGCCACCAAGACCAACGACGTCGCGGGTGACGGAACCACCACCGCGACCGTGCTGGCCCAGGCCCTGGTCAAGGAGGGGCTGCGCAACCTCGCCGCCGGTGCCAACCCGTCAGCCCTCGGGCGGGGCATCCAGGCCGCGGCCGACGCCGTGGTCGAGGTCCTCAGGACCAAGGCCACCCCGGTCAAGGGCCGCGACAACATCGCCCAGGTGGGCACCGTGTCCTCCCGCGACGAGACGATCGGCGCGCTGTGCGGCGAGGCCATCGAGCGGGTCGGCGAGGACGGCGTGATCACGGTCGAGGAGGCCTCCACGCTCTCCACGTGGCTGGAGGTCACCGAGGGCGTCCAGTTCGACAAGGGCTTCGTCTCGCCGCACTTCGTCACCGACGCGGAGCGGCAGGAGGCCGTGCTGGAGGACGCGCTCGTCCTGCTGCACCGGGACAAGATCTCCGCGCTCAACGACTTCCTGCCCTTGCTGGAGAAGGTCGTCCAGGCGGGCAAGCCGCTGCTGGTCATCGCCGAGGACGTCGAGGGTGAGGCGCTCTCCACGCTGACCGTCAACGCCATCCGCAAGACCGTCAAGGTCGTCGCGGTGAAGGCGCCGTACTTCGGGGACCGGCGCAAGGCGTTCCTCGACGACCTCGCCGTCGTCACCGGCGCGAAGGTCATCGCGCCCGAGCTCGGCCTGAAGCTGTCCGAGTCCGGGCTGGACGTCCTGGGCAAGGTCCGCCGGGTCACGGTGACCAAGGACGACACCACGATCGTCGACGGCGGTGGCGGCAAGGCCGACATCGACGCCCGCGCGGAGCAGATCCGGCGGGAGATCGACGCCACCGACTCCGACTGGGACCGGGAGAAGCTGCAGGAGCGGCTGGCCAAGCTGTCCGGCGGTGTCGCGGTCATCAAGGTCGGGGCGGCCACCGAGACCGAGATGAAGGAGCGCAAGCACCGCATCGAGGACGCGGTCGCCTCCACCAGGGCGGCCGTCGAGGAGGGCGTCATCCCCGGTGGCGGCGCCAGCCTGGTGCACGCCGGCAACCAGCTGGAGGGTGACCTCGGCCTGACCGGTGACGAGGCGACCGGCGTCCGCGCGGTTCGTCGCGCGCTGTCGGCGCCGCTGCACTGGATCGTGGCCAACGCCGGTCTCGAGGGGCCGGTCGTCGTGGCCAAGGTGTCCGAGCTGGAGTGGGGCAACGGGTTCGACGCTGGCACGCTGGAGTACCGCGACCTGCTGGACGCCGGTGTCGTGGACCCGGTCAAGGTGACCCGGTCCGCCGTGTCCAACGCCGCCTCCATCGCCAGGATGGTGCTCACCACCGAGAGCGCCGTCGTGGAGAAGAAGGAGGAGGAGCCCGCGGGCGCCGCGGGCCACGGTCACGGCCACTGACCTCCGGCCGAACCACCCTTTCGGGTGAACGTGAAGGGGCGGCGCCCAACTCGGGCGCCGCCCCTTCCACCGTGAGCGTCCGATGCCTCCCCGTCAGCCGCCCACGGCGGCGAGCTGCCGCTTGCTCGCCTTGATGATGGCGATCCGTTCCGCCTCCGAGAGCCCTCCCCAGATCCCGTACGGCTCCTGGACCGCCAACGCGTGCGCCCGGCACTGTTGCATCACCGGGCAGCTCTGGCACACCTCCTTCGCGCGCGCTTCCCGCCTGGCCCGTGCCGGCCCCCGCTCCCCGTCGGGGTGGAAGAAGAACGCGCTGTCCATCCCGCGGCAGGACCCCTTGAGCTGCCAGTCCCACAGATCCGCGTTCGGCCCCGGAAGTCGCCGAGTATCGGCCATAGTGACCTCGCCTCCCCGCTGTTGGTGGCCGCCGCCCGCGACGGCGGTCCCACACCCCCGTGTGTAGGGACCTACGCTAAAACCGCTTCAATGGTTGTTCAAGACATTCGCTCCATAAGTTGTTCACACTTATGGGCGCTATCCTTGTTCCGACACCCAGACGACCGGCCGCGCGGGCGGTCGAAATCGAGATCACGTGAACGGACGTTGGCCCGGTGACGACGCAGCCAGCCCCTGGTGACGGTGACGACTGCGATCACGGCCAGGTCGACCCGGTCGGTGAGGTCGACACCCTGGCCGACAGCAGGAGCCCGGAACCGTTGTTGACGGTCGCCGCCGTCGCCCGCCGGCTCGGCGTGGCACCGGCGACCCTGCGGACCTGGGACCGCCGCTACGGGCTGGGCCCGAGCGGTCACACCGCCGGCCGTCACCGCCGCTACGGCCCGCTCGACCTGGCCCGGCTCGAACTGATGCAGCACGCCCTGCTGCGTGGGGCCTCCCCCCGGGAGGCGGCCCGGTACGCACTGGCCTCGGCGCTGCCGATCCAGGCCGCGGCGGACGCCGGTCGCGACGCGCGGGAGGATCCCGCCGGGTCTGGCGGAGGCTCCCGGGCCGCCACCGTGAGCCGGCGGTCCGCGCCGGCCCCGCCCACCGACCACCGCGCGGGACCCGGCGCGATGCTGGTGTCCGGGCAGGTCGTGGTGCCGGAGTTCGCCGAAAGGGTCAGGGTCGGCGGCAAGGGCCTCCGGCTCCCGGGTGCCTCGCGGCGGGCACGAGGGCTGGGACGGGCGGTCCTGGCGATGGACCTGTGGTCGGTCAACCGCCTCCTGCTGGAGGGGATCGAGTCGGACGGTGTGCTCACGACGTGGCGTGAGGTCGCGGCGCCGGTCCTCGCGGCGCTCCAGGAGCGTCGGGAGCACACCGGGGAGGGGATCGAGGCGTCGCGGTTGCTCTCCACCTGTGTCATCAGCACCGTGAGCACGGTCATCGCCCGGGCGCAGCCCCCCCGGAACCCCAGGGCGGTGCTGCTGGCGGGAGCGCCGGGTGAGCCGGACGCCCTGCCCCTCTTCCTCATCACGGCCGAACTCTCCTCCCGACGGATCGGGACCCAGCTCCTCGGCGCGGACCTGCCGCTGGACGGGCTGGTCGCGGCGGTGCGCCGCACCGCGCCAGCCGTGGCGGTGGTCTGGGCGACCATGCCCCGTTGCGGGGATCCCGAGCTCTTCACGGCGGTGCCGAGGACCCGGCAGCCGGTGCGGCTGTTCGCGGGTGGCGCGGGGTGGGAGGAGTCCTCACTGCCGCCCCGGGTCCGGTTGGTGAGCGGCGTCCAGGAGACGGTGGACGCCGTCGAGCGGGTGGTGGGCGGCTCCTGAGGGCAGCGCGCGGTTGGGGGAGGAGCGGTGCGCGGCGCCGGCTCCTCCGCCGCGTCGAGGCACTCGGACGGGCTCGGGGCCTTCACTCGAAAAACCCGGTTACGACATCGTCGCCACCCGACTGGGAGATCCGTGGCGGCCTTTGTTCACGCAAAGACGCTTGCTTTACGCCCTCTGCGTCGTCAGTGTGACTAGGTAGCCTGACGTTCGTCCAATCCGGTGAACGGATGGGCAGACTGTTAGGAGCAATTTCTTGACGGATTAAGTACCGGATCGGGTCAAGGTTTGGCGCTCGGCGTCCGATAGGGGATGTGGAACGTCACTCGGCTGCAGGAAGGAGTTCCCGTGACGACGGTCTTGATCTGCGATGACCGGCGCAGCGTCCGGGAAGGGCTCACTCGCGTGATGTCGGCTGTCCCCGGTGTGAGCCGGATCGACTGCGTTGCTCACGGGGACGAGCTGCTCGCTCGGTTCTCGCGGCAGGCTGTCGACGTGGTACTGGTCGGCACCCAGCGCGCGGTCCCGACAGGGGTGGAGGCGACCAGGAGGTTGATGGCCGCCCATCCCCAGGCGAACGTCATCGTCTTCGGTGCCCCGGACGACGCCGGCAGCATCGCGGCCGCCATCGCTGGCGGGGCCCGCGGTTACCTCCGGTGGGACGCCTCCCGACCCGAACTGGTCGCCGCGCTGGCCCACACCCTCGCCAGCACCGCCGTTCCCGCTCCTCGTCAGCCCTCCGACCCCGGAGTGCAGCTGACCGAGCGGGAGCTCCAGGTGCTCAGGGGGATGAGCCAGGGCAAGAGCAACGGGCAGATCGGACGCGAGCTGTACCTCTCGGAGGACACCGTGAAGACGCACGCCCGGCGGTTGTTCCGCAAGCTGGGTGTGCGGGACAGGGCACAGGCGGTCGCGCACGGATTCCGGCGCGGCCTGGTGTCCTGACCGGTGGCACCCCACCGGAAAGCGGACGGCGGCGCGCCGGGCAGCGACATGCCCGGCGCCACCGCGTGAGCCGTCCGCGTGGAAAGGGGCATCCCGGGTTCCGGCGCGACACCGGAACGAGGTTCGGCGGCCCGGTCGCCGTGTCACGAGGATGCCCATCCCCGGCAGTCCAGCAGAGTTCGCGCCTGACGCGGCACCGCCGTTGGTGTGTTCCCGGAGCCCGTCCTCCCGGCGGCTCGGTCGAGCGTCGCGGGCGCCCCGCACCCCTCCCCGCGTGCCGCCGCCCAGTGGCGGGGCGCCCGCTCCCCGGGCGTGTCCCGCTGCTCCGCCCGGGTGTGAGGTTCTTCACGGATGGCCTGGTAGGGGCCTCGGAGAAGCACCAGTTGATCCGCTCGTCACGGAGTTTTGCCATACTGCTGGTTTGGTGGCCCGCCCACGCCGGGCGCCCACTACGACGTTCGAGCTCACCTGCACGTGGGAAGAGGAGTCGAGTGGTGATCACGACCAGCACACGGTCCGAACGAGTGTCCCCGGTACGGTGGACACGATCGGCGCGCTGAGTCGTGGGTTACTCACTGTCGACATTCACGTTCGCCTACCGTAACGCCAGGGCTGTTTTCTGCGATGACTAACTTGGGGGACGGGCTGGAAGCCGTCGTCGGCGACGCCGTCCGCGGCGATCGCCAGGCGATCGATCGCCTGTTGGCGACCATTCGTCCCCTGGTGGTGCGGTACTGCCGCGCCAGGGTTGGCAGGCAGGAGCGCTCCTTCGCCTCCGCTGACGACGTGGCTCAGGAGGTGTGTCTCGCCGTGCTGACGGCCTTGCCCAACTACCGGGACCAGGGGCGGCCGTTCCTTGCCTTCGTGTACGGGATCGCCGCGCACAAGGTCGCCGACGCCCACCGTTCCGCCGCGCGTAACAAGTCGGAGCCCGTCTCCGAAGTTCCAGACGCACCGGAACGTGAGGCGGGTCCCGAGCAGCGCGCCATGCAGGACGAGCTGTCCGAGCGGATGGGGCAGCTGCTCCGGGTCCTGCCAGCCAAGCAGCGGGAGATCCTCCTGCTGCGGGTGGTGGTCGGCCTGTCGGCGGAGGAGACGGCCGAAGCGGTCGACTCCACCCCCGGCGCGGTTCGGGTCGCCCAGCACCGCGCGCTGGCTCGGCTGAGGAAGACACTCGCCACTGAGGAGGTGGTCTGAAGTGGGTGAACTGGACGGTCAGGGTGATGACGAGGCCGAGCGCCAACGTCGGTCCCCGGACGACGCCCAGCCCCCGAAGGAGTCCATCAACGAGGGTGCGGAGCACATCGACCTGGCCGCGGTTCAGGACGACGACGCGCTGATCGACGCGTTGAACCGCGGGGAGACCGAAGTCGCGGGGCAGCCGATCGCCGAGCGGGAGCTGGGTGCGCTCCTGATGGCGTGGCGCCAGGACCTCGACACCGATCCGCTCCCCGAGACCTCTCGGGAGAGCATCGAGACCGCCGTGGCCGAGTGGCCGACCTCACTCGGGACGCGCCGCCGACGACCCATGCTGGTGCCACTGGCCACCGCGGCCGCGGTGTTGGCCATCGCCTTCACCGGGGTGGGCGTCGCCGCGAGGGACGCCCGTCCCGGCGACACGCTCTGGGGTCTGACCAGGGTGCTGTACTCGGAGCAGGCCGCGTCGGTGGAAGCGGCCACGACGGCGCGCAGCCACCTCGACCTCGCTCAGGCGGCGCTGCGGGCCGGCGAGTTCTCGCAGGCGAAGGAGGCGCTGGAACAGGCGCGGCTGTCCTTCGACGGGATTGGCGCCGGCGAGGACAAGGCGACGCTGCTCGCCCTCCACGAGCGCCTGCTCGGCGAGCTCAACGACCCGGACGACGGCGACGGGGGACCTCCCTCCGGCAGCGGGGACACCAGCGGGAACGAGCCGCCGCCCCACATCGCCGAATCCAGCGAGGAGTCGGCGTCGGAGGAAGAGCCGCCGGTGTCGGTCGTCACGACGACGCCGGAGACCACCACTCCCAGCGCCCCGGAACCGTCCGACCCGTCACCGACGACGCCTCCGTCCTCGCCGCCGGACGCCAGCGACCCAGACCCGACGGACAGCAGCGCCCCGGACGGTTCCCGCAGCGACGAGGAGAGCCCGAGCGTGGGCAACAGGATCTCGATCGTCCCCGGTGCCTCTCCGGAGGACGCCACCTCCTGAGACCGCCCCCCAGTGGCCAGTGTCACCCGATGGCACTGGCCACTGGTGTGCCCGGGGCGGGTGGCGATCCACCGGCCCGTTCACGCGGACCGCGAGGGTCGACGGCCGACCGGCACCGGACCAGCCGGGCGCGGGTCCGGCCGGAGGGCTGACGGGGAGGAGCCTCGCGCTCCGGGGCCGGGACGCCGACTCAGTGACCGGGGACGTGCGGCGTACCCGAGTGCTCCTCGCGCGCCGCCATGCCGTCCGCGTACCCCCGGCAGTACTCCCAGGTCACGTAGTTCGTGGGGTCCGGGTCGAACGCGGGCTCGTGCGGCCGCATCCGCCCGTCGGACAGCAGCTGCCCGAGGCTGGACCGCAGCAGCTCCCAGTCGTGGAAGTGGGGCTCGGCGCAGTCGCCGCAGTCCACCACGATCCCCCGAACCCCACGGGGTTCGAGGAGGTCCTGGTAGACGGCGAGGTCAGCGAGATCGGCGAGGATCTCGGCGCTCTCGTGCTCGTCCAGCGGACGGGCGGGTTCGTCGGTCGGATCGCTCAGCGCGCGAGCCGGGTCCTCCGGGTCGCCGGCGAACGGGTCTGGCGGCAAAGCATCATGCGACACGTGCCGCACAGTACCGCGCGCACCGCCGTGTTCGGCGTGGATACCATGGACGGCACCGCTCTACCAGGCCCGTGTTCCGCCCGGCGCCGTCGCGGTACCGAACTCGGGCGTGGCTTGCGGTTCTCCGATCGACACCGCACCGCGCCAGTGCTCCAGGAAGGCATCGCACCAGTTATGACCAGTGACTCGATTGCGACCCGGGGCTCCGTCGGGCTTCCGGGCGACGACCAGGGAGTCCCGGCGAAATTCGCCATGCTCGGCCTGACCTTCGACGACGTGCTGCTCCTGCCGGCGGAATCCGAGGTCATCCCCAGCGGCGTGGACACCGCCGCCCAGCTCTCCAGGAACGTCCGGCTCCGGGTTCCCCTCGCCTCCTCGGCGATGGACACCGTGACGGAGGCGCGGATGGCCATCGCGATGGCCAGGCAGGGCGGCATCGGGGTGCTCCACCGCAACCTCGCGGTCGAGGAGCAGGCAGCTCAGGTCGAGGTCGTGAAGCGGTCAGAGGCCGGCATGGTCACCGACCCGGTGACCTGCTCGCCGCTCGACACGCTGGCCGAGGTCGACGCGCTGTGCGCCCGGTTCCGGATCTCCGGTGTCCCGGTCACCGATCCCGACGGGACCCTGGTGGGCGTCATCACGAACCGGGACATGCGGTTCGAGGTCGACCACACCCGCCAGGTGCGCGAGGTGATGACGAAGGCGCCGTTGGTGACCGCCGAGGTCGGGGTGACCGCCGAGGCCGCCCTCGGGCTGCTGCGCCGCCACAAGGTCGAGAAGCTCCCGATCGTGGACGGCGCGGGTCGGCTGCGTGGCCTGATCACGGTGAAGGACTTCGTCAAGACCGAGCAGTACCCCAACGCGACCAAGGACCCGGACGGGCGCCTGCTCTGCGGTGCCGCCGTCGGGGTCGGACCGGACGCCCGGGAACGGGCGATGGCCCTGGTCGACGCCGGGGTGGACGTGATCATGGTCGACACCGCGCACGGGCACGCCAGGGCCGTGGTGGAGACGGTCACCGCCCTGAAGAAGGAACTCGGTGACGCCGTCGACGTGGTCGGCGGCAACGTGGCCACGAGGGCGGGGGCCCAGGCCCTGGTCGACGCCGGCGCCGACGGCGTCAAGGTGGGGGTCGGCCCCGGGTCGATCTGCACCACCCGGGTCGTGGCCGGAGTCGGTGTCCCCCAGATCACGGCCATCTACGAGGCCAACCTGGCGTGTCGCCCCGCGGGCGTCCCGGTGATCGGCGACGGGGGCATCCAGTACTCCGGCGACATCGCGAAGGCCATCGCCTCGGGCGCCAGCACGGTCATGCTCGGAAGTCTCCTGAGCGGCACGGCCGAATCCCCCGGTGACCTCATCCTGGTGAACGGCAAGCAGTTCAAGACCTACCGGGGCATGGGTTCGCTCGCCGCAATGGAGAGCCGGGGACAGGCCCGGTCCTTCTCCAAGGACCGGTACTTCCAGGACGACGTCCTCTCGGACGACAAGCTCGTCCCGGAGGGCATCGAGGGTCGCGTCCCGTTCCGGGGCCCCCTGGCCCAGGTGGTCCACCAGCTGGTGGGCGGCCTGCGGGCGGCGATGGGCTACACGGGGTCCAACACGATCGCCGAGCTGAACGACGCCTCCCTGGTGCGCATCACCGCCGCCGGGCTCAAGGAGAGCCACCCGCACGACATCACGATGACGGTGGAAGCCCCCAACTACACGACGCGCTGACGGCGCTGGGGCGCGTCGGGCCCGGTTCCGACGCGCCCCACCCGCCCCCCGCGACCGCCCGAGCCCGGCGACCGACGACCCACTGTTGGACGCCGGAACCGGCCGAACCACAATGTAGGGTCCGGTACGGAGGATGGTGTAGGGAGTTGACGTGCGGGATCAGGTGGAGATAGGCAGGGGGCGCACCGCCATGCGCGCCTACGACCTCGACGACGTCGAGATCGTCCCCTCACGGCGGACCAGGTCGTCGAAGGACGTGTCGCTGTCCTGGCAGATCGACGCGTACCGCTTCGACATCCCGCTCATGACCCATCCGACCGACGCCGTGGTGTCCCCGGCGACCGCGGTGCGGATCGGTGAGCTCGGCGGTCTCGCGGTGCTGAACGCGGAGGGCCTGTGGGCCAGGCACGCGGACGTGGAGGACGCGATCTTCCGGCTGGTGACCGCGGCCGAGGAGGCCGAGGACGCCAGCTCAGCGGTGTCGCTGCTCCAGGAACTGCACGCGGCCCCGGTGCGGGTCGACCTGCTCTCCGCCGCGATCAAGCAGATGCGCGAGTCGGGCGTGACGGTCGCCGCCAGGGTGAGCCCGCAGCACGCCGAGGAGCTGACCCCGGACCTGCTCGCCGCCGGCGTCGAGATCCTGGTGGTGCAGGGCACCATCATCTCCGCCGAGCACGTGGAGCGGGACGGCGAGCCGTTGAACCTGAAGCGGTTCATCGGCGACCTCGACGTCCCGGTGATCGCGGGCGGCGTCGGCGACTACCGCACGGCGATGCACCTGATGCGCACGGGCGCGGCTGGGGTGATCGTCGGGTTCGGCGACTCCTCCGCGACCACCACCACCCAGACGCTGGGCATCGGGGTTCCGATGGCCACCGCCATCGCGGACGCCGCGTCGGCTCGGCGGGACTACCTGGACGAGACCGGCGGCCGGTACGTGCACGTGCTCGCCGACGGCGGCATCCGCACCTCGGGTGACATCGCCAAGGCCATCGCCTGCGGTGCGGACGCCGTCGTGCTGGGTGAGTCCTTGGCCACCGCCTCCGAGTCCCCGGCGCAGGGCTACTACTGGACGGCGGCGGGCGCGCACCCGTCGCTGCCCCGGAGCGACCTCTACCCGTCGCTGAACCCGCCGCACGATCTGGAGACCCTGCTGTTCGGGCCGTCCTCGGAGCCCTACGGGACCGTGAACCTCTTCGGTGCGCTCCGCCGCGCGATGGCGAAGACCGGCTACTCCGACCTCAAGGAGTTCCAGAAGGTCGGTCTGACCGTTCGTCGCTGACCGGGTGGGGACCCGGTGCGGTGGTCAGCCGAGCCACCCACCGGCCCCGCCCCGGAGGACCAGGCGGCGTTCCACGGTGAGGGCCTCGACCGCGGCGTCCAGCGCGGCCCGCGCCGCCGCCGCCGCGGCGTCGAAGGCGGCGAGTGGCCACACGGACGGAAGCCCACCGACCACGACCTCCGCCGCCGGCCCCCGCGTGAGCGCGGTGAGGGCCGGACCGAGCCGGCGGGTGAACACCGCCAGCCGACCGGCAGCGGAGCTGGCCACGGCACGCGTGGCGGCCGTGTCGTCGGTGGCCTCGGTGACCAGCAACACCGGGCCGAGCGGGGCTGGCTCGGTCCACGCGGCGGCATCGGCTGGCACGGAGGTGAGGACGGTGGGTTCGAGGACGCTGCCGTCACGGTGACCGCCGGCCCGCAGCACGGCTCCCGCCGACACGGCGCGTTCGACCCAGCGCAGGGCGGCCCGGGCCGCCAGCTCGTCGCCGAGCGGGCCCACCTCCACGGCTGGATCATGAGGACTGCCCGTGGTGAGTGCTCGGGTCGTGGTCAGAATGCGGCTCACGAGGTCCTCGGCGGTGGCTGCGGGCACGACCACCCGTCGGACCGACGCGGCGGACCTACCGGCCTGGGCCATCGCGCCGTCCACCACGAGCCTGGCCACCACGTCGAGGTCGGACGGGGACGACCAGTCCGCCGCCACCAGCACCGCGGTGTCCCCCGGGCCGTCGGGGCGGGCCGGGCCGAGACGCGGGGAACCTCCCCCGTCGGGGACCGGGGGCGCCAGGACGCGCACGTGCTCGTCCCATCCGAGTTCGGGGAGCCGGGCCGGTTCGAGGGGGAGTACGGACAGCTCACCCCTCGGGAGTTCGGTGGAGGCGAACAGCTCACCGACCAGCAGGGCGGACAGCGGTGTCGCCGGAGGGGGAGCGAGCAGGACCGGTGCTCCCACGACGACCGCCGCCGTCACCCAGGTGACCGAACTCAGCAGCGGATCGTCCGAGGACACCAGCCCGAGCGCCGGGCCGGCGGCGAGCCGTCGGCGGACCACCACCTCGCCGCTGCCGTGCCACCGGGACCCGGCCCCCGGCGTTCCGTAGGTGGCGGCGGCGCTGGCGGCCGACCCGGCCCGTAGCACGGCGACGGCGTGTTCCACCTCGGCCCTGGACCAGGTCAACGGCTTGCCGCTCTCGGCGGTGATGGTCTCGGCGATGTCCTCGGCCTCGGAGACCAGTCGCCGGGCGACCCGATCCAGCACCGCGGCCCGCTCACCCGGGCCGAAGGCGTGCGACCGGTCGTGGGCCGCGGCGGCCTGGGTGACCGCCGTCCGCAGTTGCGCGCCGTCCGGGATCGAGACCGTCGCGACCTCACTGCCGTCGTAGGGGTGCGACACCACCTCGACGCCCGCCCGCCCCGGTTCCTCCTCCCCGGCGAGCCAGCACCCCCGGGGAGTGGGGGTGCTGGCCGGCGACTCGGGGTCGGGGAACGAATCCGTGTTGCTCACGCCCACACGGTAACGGCACCATCACGGGGTGTCCTGCGGCGCGCTGCCGGTCAGCCCCGTCCGCGCCGGGAACGCAGCGACAGCGCCAGGATCAGGACCCCGATGAACACCGCCACCGCCGCCAGGCCCACCCGCAGGTCGTTGGCTCCCAGGTACCCGGCGGCGCCGTCGGCCACGTAGCCCGCCACCCCCAGCGTCGCCAGGCCGGCGAGCAGCGTGCCCAGATCCACTCCCCGCCGCCGGGCGTTCTTCCCGTTCCCGCTCATCGCACGACCTCCACGGCTCCCATGCCGACGTGGACCTCGAGCTCGAGGACGCCGGACTCCAGTTCGTCGGCCTGGCCGACGCTGTCCACTCGCTCGACCAGGTCACTGCCGCTGGACTCGGTGCCGAGGCAGGAGTTGTCGCCGAGGTTGACGCTGCAGGTGACGTTGACGGGCAGGTCCGGGGGCAGGACGACCAGGGACTTCCCGACGACACCGACCTCGACCCTCGCGCTGGCCGTCTCCCCCTCGGGGATCGTGAGCTCGGACAGGTCGAGGTGGAGCTGACCGGCCGACACCTGGTACTCGTCGCGGAGCTGGCTGACGTCGGAGACCGTCCAGACGTGGCTCCCGATGCCCTGCCAGCCGGTCGGCGGGGCGACGGCGCTGAGCAGCAGCGTGATCGCGGCGAGGGGCCCGGCCACCCAGAACAGCCCCCGCCCGCCCCGGACGAAGGCACCGATGATCATGCCGATGCCGAGGACACCGAGCACGAGGGCGGGGATCTCCAACCAGCCCAGGCCGACGCGGGTGCCGTCCAGCAGGGCGATGGCCAGGACGACCAGCGCGACGGCCAGGGTGATCGGGGTGACCTTGGACCGCCTGGTTGGTTCGGCGGGCGGTTCCTCCTCACGGTCGACGAGACCAGTGCCGGGATCCGGGAGGTCCCAGGCGAACGGAGCGACGCCCAACGGGTCCCACTCGGGGGGGCCGTCGTGGGCGGCGCCCGAGCCGGGGACCGGGTCCGGACCGGAGGTCGACGGCGCACCCGGTTCGTAGACCGCGGTGGGCTCGGCGGGGGTGGCCGGCGTCGAGGTGTCCGCCGTGGCCGCACCCGCCGGGCTCGCGCTCGTCGCGGACCAGGAACGCCAGCCCGGGTCGGTGGCGGCGACGCCGAGGGTGGTGGCCGGCTGGCGTTCGTCCAACGGGCGCTGGCGGTGGAGCAGGAACAGCGCGCCGCCCCCCAGGACGAGCCCGGTGAAGAGGGTCAGCGTGCTGTTGTTGAGCATGATGATCACGCTGATCACGATCAGCGCGCCCAGGGCGATCGGCATACCGGGGGAGGTACTGGTGGAGCCACGGCCGACCAGCGCCTCCGCGGGGGCGGACTCGTCACCCTCCTGCGCGAGCATGAGCCAACCCAGGAGGTAGAGGATCAGGCCAGCCCCACCTATCGTGGCGAGCACGACGAACCCGACCCGGGCCAGGATCGGGTCGATCTGGTAGCGGCGGGCGATCCCCGAGGCGACACCCGCGATCTTGCGGTTGTCCACCGGTCGAGCCGGTCGGGTCCGCCACATCTCCCGCAGGGTCTCCTCGACGCCCTGGTCGCCGCGCCTGGGCGGCCGGGCGCCCGAGGACCCCCCGAACGCATGGGTGAACTGGGCCGCCCCTCGGGCGCCGTCACCCGTGCTGGGTCCACCGGGGTGTCCCCCCGGCCCCCGCTCGGAGTCGTTCACTGGAATGCACCGTCCCCTCGTTCGCTGCCGCCGGGTGGGTCGCACGGGAGCACCCGGCCCCGCTGACGTCGTGCCTGCCCGCCGTTGGGTCCATGGTCGCCCGGGGGGTACCGCGAACACATCAGGGTGCCCCCTGAAAGGTTCCCGGAGAGCCCGGGGTGGGAACGGGGGTGCACCCCCGATGACCGGCGGGAGCCTCGGTGTGACGATGGGTCCCGTGGCCGCTCAGCTGAACAGCAACCCGGACGTTCGACCGGACGCCGCGGACGAACCGCGCGCCCACCGCGCCGCGTCCCACCCGCCGCACCGGGGTGCCCCTTCCAGCAGGGAGAACCTCGGGAGCAGGGTGCCGCTACGTCGGAGACGGTCCGCGCGGGCACTCGCCGGCGTCGCGGGCGGGGTCGCCGACCACCTCGGGGTCAAGGTGCTCTGGGTGCGGGCCTTCTTCGCGCTGCTCACGGTGTGGAACGGCGTCGGCCTGCTCGCCTACGCCCTGCTGTGGGCCTTCGTTCCGCAGCGGCCGGTGGACACCGGGAAGGACCCGTCGTCCAGCGAGCGCCAGCAGACCATCGCCGTCGTCATGCTGGGCATCGGCGCGTTGGTGGCCGCCGGCTCCTTCGGCAGCATGTTCGTGGTCCCGTTGCTGGTCGTGCTCGTCGGCGCCGCCGTGGTGTGGCGGGAGGCCGACGACGCGCAGCGCCGGCGCTGGGCGGCCGGCGCGCGTTCGGGGATGCGGGGGGTCTTCGTCGGGCAGGGGGCCGCTCCGCCCTGGCCCGGACCCTGGCCGGGGCGGCGCTGGTGGTCACCGGCATCGCGCTGTTCCTGGTCGGCAGCCTCGACCTCAGCCAACTCCAGTTCGGTCTTCTCGCGGTGATCGCCACCCTCGCCGGGGCGGCCGTGCTCACCGTGCCCTGGTGGTTGCGGACGGTGCGGGCGCTGGACGAGGAGCGGCGGGCGCGGATCCGGTCCCAGGAACGGGCCGAGATCGCGGCCCACCTGCACGACTCGGTGCTCCAGACCCTGGCGTTGATCCAGAAGCAGGCCGAGGACACCAAGGAGGTGCGTCGGCTCGCCCGCAGCCAGGAACGGCAGCTCCGCGGCTGGTTGTACGGGCCCTCGGGCTACGGACGCGGGGGCGGCGGCGCGGCGGCGGGGCCGCAGGGGCCGGCCGGTCCGCCGCCCGCCGCCGACCCCACCGACAGCGGTTCGGTGGCTCCCCACAGTCCCGTCGGCCGGTCGCTGTCGGAGGTCATCGCGGAGGCCTGCGGCGAGGTGGAGGACACCTTCGCCATCAAGGTGCAGCAGGTGGTGGTCGGCGACTGCGTGGTGGACGAGCGCATCGCGGCCGCCGTCTCCGCCACCAGGGAGGCCGTCGTCAACGCGGCGAAGCACGCCGAGGTCGGTGAGGTCAGCGTGTACGTGGAGATCGAGCCCACCCAGGTGGAGTTCTTCGTGCGGGACCGGGGCAAGGGCTTCGACCAGGAGGCGGTGCCGACGGACCGGCACGGCGTCGCCGACTCGATCCGGGGCAGGATGGAGCGCAACGGCGGGAGCGCCAGGATCCGAACCGCGCCCGGGGAGGGCACGGAGGTCCAACTGCGGGTGCCCCGGGACGCGAACAGGCAGTGAACGCGGTGCCGCCGGCGTTGACGGCGGGCCGGGGAGGTGGAGGCGAACCACATGAACAGCAGCGAACAGACGCCGACCGGTGGACGTGATCCCGTCCGGGTCTTCCTGGTCGACGACCACGCGCTGTTCCGCACCGGGGTGCGGGCCGAACTGGAGCGGGCCGGCGACGCCGTCACGGTGGTGGGGGAGGCGGGCTCGGTGGCCGAGGCGGTGGCCGGTGTCGCGCACTACCAACCGGACGTCGTGCTGCTGGACGTGCACATGCCCGACGGCGGCGGCGCGGAGGTCCTGCGCAGGGTGCGTTCCACGCGCTCCTCCGTCGTGTTCCTCGCCCTGTCGGTCTCGGACGCGGCCGAGGACGTCATCGCCGTGATCCGAGCGGGGGCCAGGGGCTACGTCACGAAGACGATCTCGGCGAGGGAGCTGGTGGACGCGGTGGTGCGGGTCCGCAACGGTGACGCCGTCTTCTCACCCCGGCTGGCGGGATTCGTGCTGGACGCGTTCGCCGACCGCCCCGGCGCGCCGCCGATCAGCGACCCCGAGCTGGACCTGCTGACACCCCGCGAACGTGAGGTGCTGAGGCTGTTGGCGCGGGGGTACGCCTACAAGGAGATCGCGTCGGAGTTGTTCATCTCGGTCAAGACCGTCGAGACCCACGTGTCCAGCGTCCTGCGCAAGACCCAGTTGTCCAACCGCTACGAGCTGTCCCGGTGGGCGAGTGACCGCCGGCTGATCTGACCCGGCGGACCCGGGGGGCCCGACGGACCGGTGCGGTACGAGGAGGCGGAGCCGGTACCTCCGGGCGGGACGGCCCCACGCGGGCGGTGGGCGGGGGAGTGGCTGCCGGCCGCGTCCCCGCCGGGCAGCCGTGGTGACGTGCGGTGGTCCCCCCGGTGCCGTCCACCGCGAGCCGGGACACCCGGCGCCCCCGGCGCACGCCGCGTCACACGGGGTGCGAGTCGGCGATCAACAACCGCCCGTCGATCTCCTCGAAGTACAGGCGCACGGTCTCGTTCGACCGCCGACCGTCCTCCTTCATCTCGTACCGCACCTTGATGTCGACGGTGCCGTCGCCGTTGTACCGGGGGTTGCCCCGGACGTCGACGTCCTCCACCGAGCCCCACCAGTTCCGGTAGCTCTCGGGGTCGTTCTGGGCGGAGGGGGCGAGCAGCAGCCAGGCGTCCTCGACGTCGTCGGGCAGCATGTCGTAGTAGTCCTCGGCGGCGTCCTCGTACCGCTCGGCGGTGTCCTCCGGGTCCTCCTGCTCCTCGGTCTCCTCGACGCGTTCCGCCTCCGTCGTCGGCGGGGGTTCCGGAGTCGTCTCCTCGGTGGTCGTCTCCTCCGTGGTCTCCGGCGGTGCCTCTGGTTCGGCCCGTTCCGAGGTGTCGGAGACCTCCAGGGAGGTCTCCGCGCCGGTGAGCCGGCCGCCGGTACCGGCGTCGATCGAGTCCCCGCTGTTGTCGAAGATCACGCTCGCGAGCAGCACGCCGATGAGGGCGGCGGCCACCACGGCGATCCCGGTCAGAGCCATCGCCCTGCGGCGGGACGTGACCTCCTGGGGCGGGGCGGCGCCCTGGTTGGACGGGGCGTGCGGTGGGCCGGAGCGAGCCTGGTGCGCCTGGTGCGCCCGGTCGCGGGGCGGACCTCCGTGCGGGGCGTGCTGCGCGGGCGGCGGTGGGTCGTCGGCGAACGGGTTCGGCCCCACCCTGGTCGGCTCGGGACGACTGGCCGGCCTCAGCGGTTCGGGGCGGGGCCCCTGCTGACCGTTCGCGGGCGGGACGGGGGTGGTCGCCGCGGCGGCGATCGGTCCCGGCGGCCGGGCGGGGCCCCGTTCCCGGTGGTCGCGCCGGGTGGGGAGGGGGGCATCGCCGTCGCCGGCACCGGCTGGCCGGTGGCGACGGCGTGCAGACCTTCCCGAACCTGGGCCATCGTCGGCCGCTCGATCGGTTCCGCGCGGAGCAGCCGCATCATCAGCGCGGTCAGCGGCCCCGCGTGGCGCGGTGGGTTCACGCGTCCGGCGGCGACCATGTGGAGCAGGGCGAGGGTGTTCTCGTGCACCCCGAAGGGCGGCTCGCCCTCCACCGCCGCGTAGAGCGTCGCCCCGAGGGAGAACACGTCGGCCGCGAACCCGGGGTCGTACCCCTTGGCCACCTCGGGAGCGAGGTAGGCGGGCGTGCCGGCCAGCATCCCCGTCTTCGTGACCGTGACGTCGCCGGTCGCGCGGGAGATGCCGAAGTCGGTGATCTTGACGACGCCGTGCTCGCCGAGCAGGATGTTGCCCGGTTTGATGTCCCGGTGCACGATGCCGGCGGCGTGGGCGGCGGCGAGCGCCGCGGCCACCTGCTCGCCGACGCGGGCGACCTCCCTCGGGGGGAGGGTCCCCTGTTCCGAGAGGACGGCGGCGAGGCTGCTGGAGGGCAGGTACTCCATGATCAGGCAGGGCTGCCCCTCGGAGTCCTCCGCGACGTCGTAGACGGCGATGGCGTTCTGGTGCTGGAGACGAGCCGCGATCCGGCCCTCACGCATGGCGCGCTGTCGCGCCTCCTCCGCCTCGGAGGGGCTCAGACCGCCCTGGGGAAGTAACTGCTTGATCGCGATGACCCGGCCGAGCCGCTCGTCCGCGCCCTTCCAGACGACGCCCATCGCGCCGCTGCCGATGCGCTTCTCCAGCCGGTACCGTCCAGCGACCAGGCGACCCTCGTCGCTCACTGGCAGCTCCCATTCCTGCTCACTCCGCCACCGGGGACTCGCGTCCCGCTGGTCGCGCCGTCATCCCGAGGTCGGTGAGCGTTCGTGTTCCATCCGTGCGTCCGCGTCCGAACCGGTGGCCGCTCGGACCACCTGGCCGGAGAGGACACCCGGTGCGACTCTAACCCTGTTGGGCTGACACCAGTTCGACCTGAATGATCCGCCAAGGAGCCGACCCGCTCAACGAGACGAGGTGTTGGGCACGGAACCGGCCACCGTCGGGGTGCTCGATCGCGACGGTCGCCAGCACCCGCTGGCCACCCCGGCGCACGGCGCTCAGCACTTCGACCGAGGATACGGCCCGCCACGCGCTGACCAGCCGACCGGGGTCGGGGTTGGACAGTTCGGGGGCCAGCAGGCCCACCGCCCGGTCCGGGTCCTCGTCGAGGAGCCGGTAGAAGAGGCGGACCAGTTCGTCCCCGCTCCGGGGGCGTTGGGTGGACGCGCGCGGGTTGACGGTCGGTTCCGAGGACGACGCGGACCGTGCCGCGAGGTCCTCCTTCCCCCGTTCGCGGGCCGTCGGGTCGGAGGGGGTGGGCGTGGGGGTGGTGCTGTCCGGGGGAGTCCCGGTGAGCAGGGCGGAAACCTGGCCGGGATCCAGCGCTCCCTGCCCGACCAGCCTGCGGGGTACGGCCGAGTCGGACTCGTTCGGCGGACGGAGGTTGGTGGTGGCGTTGGTGGCGACGACGGCTCCGAACAGGACGAGCGCCCCCGCCACGGTCGCCAGTCCGTGCCGCCGCCCGGGCCGGTCCGGCACCGCCTCGACGGGGGAGGGCACGCCGTCGGGGTTGGCCTCGACGGCCGGCCCCTGGCCGGGGGTGGCGGTGTGGAGGCTGGAGCTCGAACGCCGCACGACCCCGTCCTCGTCCTCGGATACCTGTCTCCCGACCGCACCGCACGTGGGCGCACCGGTGGGACAGCTCTACCGCGACGGGCCGACGCGTGGCCAGGGTTCCTCCCCAGACTCACCCGGTCGTGGTGCCCGCGTGGCCGGTGCGGCGGCCTGGGGGTCAACCGGCGGGTTTCGCCACCACCTGGTCGTCCTCGATGCGCAGGCCGCCCACGTCGCGGAACCGCAGCTGGCGGTACTCCTTGGTCTGGCTGCCGTCCGGGCGGGTCACGACCAGGGTCGACACCGTCGTGGCGTTGGCCGGATCGATCAGGATGTGCTCGATCGAGATGTCCCGCACGTCCTCGTACCGGTCCCGCAGCGCTGGCAGGCCCGCCGCTCGCAGTCGGCCCCCCAACAACGCGTAGGCGGCCGGGAGGTCGTGCACCACCGAGTCGAGGAAGGCCACCGTCTGGTGCTTGTACTCGTCGGTGGGCACCTCGCTCGCCTGTTCGGGGCGGGCCGCCGTGGCCGTGGGCCCCAGGGTGCTGATCTCGGGCTCGGACCCCGGGGACCCCCCGCCCTCGCCCGGTGTGGTGCCAGGGGGCTCCTCGGCGTCCTCGGCCTGCCCACCGGCCGCGTCGCCGTCGGGACCGTCCGCCTGGGTGCCCTGCCCCCAGCGGGGGGACGCGGAGCCCTCGTGCTCCGACTGGTCCGCCACCGCCGTCGGCGGGGAGGGGAAGGTCTCCCGGTCCGGACCGGGCACCAGTTCCAGCCGAGGCATCGGCTGCCCGGTGGGGACCGCGGGCAGCGAGTCGATCGAGAACTCGGGACGGGGGCTGAACAGGGCGACGCTCATGCCGACGAGGCCGGTCAACGCGGCCGCCGTGGCGATGCCGGTGAACCAGGCGGCTCGCCGCCAGGTGCGCGGCGGCGTGACGGAGGCGGGTACCAGGCCCAGGTCGAACTTCTGGAGGCCATGTGGCCCGGGGGCGTCCTCGTCGTCCGGCGGGGCCTGGGACGGCCGTTCCTGGCCGGGACGCCCGCACGGCGAACCCGCCCCCGCGCGCGACGTCCGGCCACACCCGGCCTGAGCCGATGCCGACCGCCGCCTGGATCAACCTCACCGCCCATGTCCTCGCCGCCCCTCTCGTTGCCCGGTTCAGCCGACGTCGACCAGCTGGAACACCTCCGCGAGCTGGTCGGCGCCGAGCCCGTGGGCCCGGCCGTTGGCCGCGAGCTCGGCGCGGAGCCACTCCTCCAGATCGGCCAGGTGGCCGGTCTGGGAGGCGTGCGCGCGCAACGCGGCCATCTTGTGGGGGAAGGTCTCGGTGATGTCGACGGCGTGGTTGACCCGCTCCGGGGGAGCCTCGGACAACCACAGCTCCCGGACCTTCCACGCCGCGAGCCCGGCCGAGGCCAGCTCGGGGTGCGCGTACTGGTTCCGGGAGTCGGGGTAGACGGCGGCGACGGTGGCCTCACCGACGGCGCGGTGGTCCGGGTGCGACACGGCGAGTCGAGCCCAGTTGATCTCCGGCGAGTGGGTCAGGACCCGGTCCGGGCGCACGGTCCGGATCACGCGGGTGATGTCCCGGCGGAGCGCGAGGCTCGGGGTCACCGTGCCGTCGTGGTAGCCCAGGAAGGTCACGTCGGTGACCCCGACCTCGGCCGCCGCGGCGCGTTGTTCACGCTCGCGGAGCGTGGGTACCTGGGCGCGGGGCAGGTCGGCCACCTCGCCGGCCTGCCCCGAGGTGCAGACGCAGTAGGAGACCTCGACGCCCGCCGCGCGCCAGGCCGCGACGGTGCCGGCGGCCCCGAAGTCGACGTCGTCCGGGTGTGCCGTGACGACGAGCACCCGGGCGACCCTCGCCCCCGCTGTTCTCGTCCCGGTGCTCACCTGAGCAAGGGTACGACGGGCGCGGTGGGACTCCGGAGAGGGGTCGGTCGACTACTCACGGCCACGCCCCGGATGTCGTGGCGCCGCCGCTCAGGTGCGGTAGCGTTCGCGGACGGCGGTCAGCTGCTTCGTCGCGGCGAGGCCGGTTCCGGCGCCGACGATGATGGCCAGCACGTCCACGAACCCACCTCCCGTGCTGAACAGGAGTCCGAGGAGGCCGGCCCCGACCAGGCCACCGGCCATCGGCATGCGGCTGCGCACGAACTCCGCGACCGGGCCACCGCCGGCCCGCTTCTTGGCCGCCGACCCGAGCAGGGCCAGGTAGCCACCATGGGCGATGGCGGCCAACAGGCCGACCAGCGCCACCACACCAGCAATCACATCCAGGACCATGGTGACCAGTCTGCCTGCCCGGTGCCCCGGGAGGCCATCAGTGATGTCCCCGAGATCGCGGGAGCGGGCCGGTAGGACGGACGGGAGGCGGATGACCGAGACGTGGGCAACGGCCCGGGGCGAGCTGGACCTCTTCTGGGACGACGCGTGCCTGGACCACGACCCCGGCGTCGGGCTGTGGGAGCACGCGGAGGTCCCGCCCTGGATCGACGTGCCCGAGCCCCACCCCGAGTCCTCGGCCCGGTTGCGGACCTTCCGGGCGGCCCTGACCCGCGGCCCGCTCTCCGACCGGCTCCGCTGGTACCCGGGCCGGCCCGCCACGGTGACCGAGCTGCTCGCCGTGCACGAGGCGGAATACCTGCGGCTGCTGCGGGAGGCCACCAACGGCCCGGAGCCCACCTCGCTGGAACCCAACACCACCGTGGGGCCCGGTTCCTGGCCGGCGGCCCTGGCCGCGGCCGGCTGCGCGATCGAGGCCGCCAGGTCAGCCGTGCTGCGGGGACGACCCGCCTACGCGTTGGTCCGCCCGCCCGGGCACCACGCCCAGCCGGACCAGGCGGACGGCTACTGCCTGCTGAACAACCCCGCGCTCGCCGCGCGGGCCGCCCTCGACCTCGGGCTCACCCGGGTGGCGGTGCTGGACTGGGACGTCCACCACGGCAACGGGACCCAGGAGATCTTCTACCGCAGCCCGGACGTCCTCACCGTCTCGCTGCACATGAGGCACGGTGCCTGGGGGCCCAGCCACCCCCAGCGGGGAACCCCCGACGAGACCGGCGCCGGGAGGGGCGCCGGTCACAACGCCAACATCGAACTGTCGTTGGGGGCGGGCGACGCCGCCTACCTGCTCGCGTTCGACGAGCTGGTGGAGCCGTTGTTGCGGGAGTTCCGGCCGGACGCCCTGGTGTGCGCCTCCGGGTTCGACGGGTCCGCGTTCGACCCGAACGGCCGGCACAACCTCACCCCCGCTGGGTACCGGGAGATCGGCCTGCGGGTGGGACGGCTGGCCGCCGAGCTCGTCGGTGGCCGCCTGGTGCTCACCCAGGAGGGGGGTTACCTGCGCGGTTACGCGGCCCTGTGCCTCCATGCCCTGGTCGAGGGGCTGCTGGGGGAGCGAGGTGCCCTGGTGGACGACCCGCTGAGCTACCTGCCGGACGACCACGAGAGCAACCCGGAGCGGACGGAACGTGATCTGGACGCGGTCCGAGCCGCCCTGGGTGACCACTGGCCGGTGTTGCGCGGGAGGTGACGGGCCCGCGAGCCCGGTCAGAACGCGCGCGCGGTCAGCTGGACCGCCCGAGGTGGCCGCGGCCCATGCGCAGCAGCGCCATCGCCAGCTCCCGCCCGTCCGGCCCGAGCTCGCGGTAACGGGCGAGCACCGCCATCTCCCGGTTGTGGACGATGCGCGGGCCGCCGGCGGCCATCCTGGCGCGTCCGATGGTCTTGGAGACCTCCGCCCGCCGCTGGGCGAGTCGGAGGATCTCGGCGTCGAGCCGGTCGATCTCCAACCGCAGGTCGGCGACCTCGTCCTCGGTGGGGACGCGGTCGGGGCGTTCTGGCGTGCTGGCCGGTACCGAGTTGTTCACGGGACTCCTCCAGGGAAAGGGTGTGGGCCCGGATCCGGAGCGCGCGAAGCCCCGGGTCCTGGGACTCCGGGGGCTGCGTGGTGGGGGTGCTGGCAGGTCACACGACCACGGGCGCCGGAGTCCGGTGCCCGTAGCTAAAGTAGGAGAAGACCTGCCGCACGTCGACGAGTCTGCCACAGGCTGGGACGGCGGTGGGCCGACGGGCGAGCTCCATCGCCTGATCGGGAGCGGGTTTCCCCCGGTCAGCCGCTGACCGTGACCAGTTCCGCCCGTCGGCGCCGGGGCGGAACGCACTGGGATCCGTGGTGTCCGGCCGCGGAGGGTGTGGGAGTACGGTGGCTGACTGATGAGCGCGCTCTTCGACCTCTCCCCGGATGCTCCCGCCCACCACGGCCACGACCCCGCCGCCGTCCCGGAGGACCTGCTGGCAGGCCTCAACGCCCAGCAGCGGATGGCGGTGACCCACACCGGCGCGCCCCTGCTCGTGGTTGCGGGCGCCGGGTCGGGCAAGACCAGGGTGCTGACCACCAGGATCGCGTACCTGATGGCCGCCAGGGGAGCGCACCCGGGCCAGGTGTTGGCCATCACCTTCACCAACAAGGCCGCCGCCGAGATGAAGGAACGGGTGGCCGCGCTGGTCGGGCGCCGGGCGAACCTCATGTGGGTGTCGACCTTCCACTCCATGTGCGCCCGCCTGCTGCGCCGGGAGGCGCGCGGCCTACGCGAGCTGCTGGAGGCGGAGGCAGCCGAGGCCGGCCTCGCCGAGGTGTCGCTCAACTCGAACTTCTCGATCTACGACGGCGACGACTCCCGCCGGCTCATCACCCAGGTCAGCCGGGACCTGGACCTGGACGCCAAGCGCTACCCACCGCGGACCCTGGCGGTCGGGATCTCCAACCTCAAGAACGAACTGGTGACGCCGGAGGAGGCCGAGGAGGCGGCCGGCACCGACCTGGAACGGAAGGTCGCCGACGTGTACGCGGCCTACCAGCGGCGGCTGCTGGTGGGCAACGCCCTCGACTTCGACGACCTGATCCTGCGCACGGTCCAGCTGCTCCAGCGGTTCCCCGCGATCGCCGAGTACTACCACCGGCGCTTCCGGCACGTGCTCGTCGACGAGTACCAGGACACCAACCACGCCCAGTACGTCCTGGTCCGGGAGCTGGTCGGCGGTGCGGCGGCCGGGGTCGACCCCTCCCGGCGGGGAGAGCCGGGGGAGGGGGAGGACGGACATCCCACCGTCCCGCCCGCGGAACTGTGCGTGGTCGGCGACGCCGACCAGTCCATCTACGCGTTCCGGGGCGCCACGATCCGCAACATCGAGGAGTTCGAGCGGGACTACCCCGACGCCGACACCGTCCTGCTGGAGCAGAACTACCGGTCCACCCAGACCATCCTGTCGGCGGCCAACGCCGTCATCGCGCGGAACGCGGAGCGGCGGGACAAACGGCTGTGGACCGACGCCGGCGAGGGCGAGCGCATCGTCGGGTACGTCGCCGACAACGAGCACGACGAGGCGGCGTTCGTCGCGGGTGAGATCGACCGGCTGGTGGACGCGGGGGACGCCGCCAACGGGGACATCGCCGTCTTCTACCGGACGAACAACCAGTCCCGGGTCTTCGAGGAGATCTTCATCCGGCTGGGGCTGCCCTACCGGGTCGTGGGCGGGGTGCGGTTCTACGAGCGGCGCGAGGTCCGGGACGTCCTGGCCTACCTGCGCGTGCTGGACAACCCCGACGACGCGGTGAGCCTGCGGCGGGTGCTGAACGTGCCCAAGCGCGGGATCGGGGACCGCACCCAGGAACTGGTGGCCCAGCACGCCGACCGCGAACGCGTCGGCTTCTCCGCCGCGCTCCGAGCCGCGGCGCGGGGAGAGGTCGCCGACGTCAAACCGCGTTCGCGACGGCCGATCGCCGAGTTCGTGGACCTGCTCGACGAACTGCGCGCCAGCCTGGACGCGGGTGCGGACATCGCCGAGGTGACCGAGCGGATCCTCGGCTCGACCGGTTACCGGGCGGAGCTGGAGGAGAGCGACGACCCCCAGGACGCCTCCCGGCTGGACAACCTGAACGAGTTCGTCACGGTGGCGCGGGAGTTCGTCGAACAGGCAGGGGCGGCGGTCACCGAGGACGAGGGCGAGGACGGGGGCGAGCCCGACGGGCCGGCGCCCGGATCGCTCGCCGCGTTCCTGGAGCGGGTCGCGCTGGTCGCCGACACCGACTCCGTACCGGAGCACGGCGAGGGCGTCGTCACCCTGATGACCCTCCACACCGCCAAGGGGCTGGAGTTCCCGGTGGTCTTCTGCACCGGCATGGAGGACGGGGTGTTCCCCCACCTGCGGGCTTTGGGCGACCCGACGGAACTGGCTGAGGAACGGCGCCTGGCCTACGTGGGCATCACCCGGGCACGGCAGCGCCTCTACGTGTCGCGGGCACTGGTCCGCTCCGCGTGGGGGCAGCCCATGACCAACCCCGCGTCGAGATTCCTCGCGGAGATGCCCGCGGAGCTGCTGGACTGGCGTCGCACCGAGCCGGAGCGGTCCGCCCCCGGCGCCGTCACCAGGTGGAGTCGTGGCTCCGACCGGGGAGGTTCCGACTCCGCGCAGGCGGGTCTGGCCGCCGGTGGCACCAGGACCACCGGGTTCGGCGGGTGGAGGCGGAGCAGCGCGAGTTCCACGGTGCCGCTCGCCCTCGACGTCGGTGACCGGGTGAGCCACGACAAGTACGGGCTCGGGACGGTCGTCGACACCGACGGCAGCGGTCCGAGGGCGACCGCCACCATCGACTTCGGCAGCGCCGGGAAGGTGCGCCTGATGTTGATGGGCGGCGTGCCCATGACGAAGCTCTGAGCGGCGGCGTGGCCGCCCCGCCCCGGCGCTGGGTGCGGGCGGGTCCCGCCGGCGCGCGAGCCCGGCTCACGTCGTGCCGGGCGGTCGTCGCGAGGAGGGCGCGTCTCCGGGGAGACGGGAGGCGCGGTGCGGCGGTGCGGACCTCGTCCGCCACGGGGCCGTTCCGGACGGCACCGGAGCGCGAGTTCGCGCGGAGGACCAGGTCGCGGGAACCCCGCGGCCTCCCCGAACCGCCCGGGCGGGTACGGGCCGGCGGATTCGGCCGAGCGGAGGAGTGCCGTTAGGGCGATCTAGGGATCGCCAAGGTGTCCGTGCCGGGGATAGTTTGGCGCGATGCTCCGTTCTGCTCCTGCCGCCACCGCGACGCCCACGGTCCGAGCACCCGTTCACCGGTCCGGACCGCCGTCCTCCTCGGCCGGGTGGGCTGGGCCGGCGGCGTGCTGACACGTCGGAGCGGCCTGGGCGGCCGGTTCTGGAGCCTGTTCGCGTCGAGCACGATCTCCAACCTCGGGGACGGCATCGGCCGGGTGGGTTTCCCGCTGCTGGCCGCGACCCTGACCAGGGACCCGGTGCTCATCGCGAGCTTCACCACGTTCGCGTTCCTGCCGTGGTTGTTGTTCGCGCTGGTCAGCGGCGCTCTGGTTGACCGCCTGGACCGCAGGCGGGTGATGATCTCCGCCAACCTGTTCCGGGCGGTCGTGGTGGGGGCGCTCGCCGCGTCGGTGCTGGCGGGCGAGGCGCGGATCTGGATGCTCTACGTCGCGGCCTTCCTGCTCGGCACCGCCGAGACGCTGTACGACAGCGCGGCCAGGGCCATCCTGCCGCAGGTGGTTCGGCGGGATCAGCTGGAGGCGGGCAACGGGCGGCTGGAGGCGTCCGAGATCGCCTGCCAGAGCTTCCTGGGCGCGCCGGTGGGCAGTGCGCTCTTCGTGGTGGCCGCGGCGGGCCCCTTCCTGGCGAACTCGGCGGGCTTCCTCATCGCCGCGGTACTGCTCTTCCTCGTGCCCGGTGTCTACCGGGTGCGCGGGGAGGGGGCGGGTGTGGCCGCGACCGGGGCGGCTCCGCGCGCGAACCTGCGGCGGGAGATCGGCGAGGGCCTGCGCTGGCTGTGGCGGCACCGGTTCCTCCGGTCCCTCATGGTGCTGGTCAGCCTGGTCGGGATGGCGCAGGAAGCCGTCATGGCCCTGCTGGTGCTGTACGTGCTGGAGGAACTGGCGCTGGGGGAGGCGGCCCTCGGGTTCTTCCTGGTGGGTGCCGGGGCCGGCGGTCTGGTGGGGGGCCTGCTCTCGGAGCGCCTGGTGCGCGGGATCTCCCGCAGCAGGATCATCCCGCTCACCATCCTGGTGAGCGGGTGCGCCTTCGCCATCACCGGGCTGGTGGTGGTGCCGGCGACCTTGGCCGTGGGGCTGCTCGTGGGTGCCGCCGCCGTGACGGTGTTCAACGTGACGACGATGGTGTTGCGGCAGGCACTCATCCCGCAGGAGATGTTCGGCCGGGTGCAGGGCGCCTGGCGCACCCTGGTCTGGGGGATGCTCCCGGTCGGCGCGTTGCTGGGCGGGGTGGCGGCGGCCCAGTTCGGCGTGCGAGCCCTCTACCTGGGGAGCGGGGTGCTTCAACTCGGTCTGGCGCTCGCGCTGTGGGCCGTCCTGCGGGGGCACCGACGACTGGTCGACGGCCTGGACGAGCAGGGGGAGACGGCGAGGCCCACCCCGCCGTCCGGCGAGGCGTCGTCCGGCCAGGACGACGCCTCGCGCCGGCACGGGGCCGCCGGCACCGGGAGCTGACCGGCGACCCCCGGATACCGGACCCGGGCGTGGGGGCAGCCCCGGCGGCTGCTCTTTTCGGGTGAATTGGGTGCCGCCCTCGAACCTCTGTTCGATTTGTGTCGGGGGCCCCGGGTTGACTGTGCGTTGGTTGGGTAAGCGAGTGGCCAGGAACGGGATGCGGGTGTTCGGTCGTCGGCGTGGTGGATGTGGGTGGCGGCGGATCGGGGTCCGCTGGCGCTCGACATCGGGGAAGCGTCCAGCGCGTCGGCGACGGCTCCGGTGTCGGTCGTGGGGCGTCGGGGGTCCCGCGGCCGGCACGCGGGGCCTGTACCCCGCGTCCGCCGGTGTGAGTGGCGGAGCGCCGCGCCTCCGGGTCGCCGGGCGGTTCGGGGGTGCCCGTCCGGCTCGCCTGGACGAGGCCGTTCGCTCGGCACCGGCTCGCGCGGTGGTGGCGCCGGGGGCGCCGGGACGGCGAGTCCGGGCGGACCTGGTGGCGGGTCGCGGCCCGCTTCTCGTGGCTCCCTCAGTGGCTCGGGCGCCCAGGCGGCCGGCCCGCCGCTCGTGGTCCGCACCGGCGCGCCCGTGGTGGCGCGCCGGCGGAAGTGGGGCTCAGAGGTAGAGGCCGCGCTCGTTCAGCCACGGCTCGGGGTTGATCTTCCGTCCCGCCGGGTCCCAGACCTCGAAGTGGAGGTGCGGGCCGGTGGAGAAGCCCCGGTTGCCCATCTCGGCGATCTGCTCGCCCGCCTTGACCTTCTGCCCGGGGTAGACCGAGTAGGTGTTGATGTGGCCGTAGACGGTGATGGTGCCGTCGTCGGCCTGCACGCGCACCCAGAGGCCGAAGCCGCTCGCCGGCCCGGCCTCGATCACGGTGCCGTCGTGCGCGGCGCGGATCGGGGTGCCGATGGCGTTGGCGACGTCGATGCCGTAGTGGGTGGTGCCCCAGCGGGCGCCGAACCCGGAGGTGTAGCGGCCCTCGGCCGGCAGCCAGAACTTGGGGCGGGCCAGCTCGGCTTCGTACGCCGCGATCTCCTGCTCGATCTGCTGGCTCTTGACGATGTTGTTGACCTCGTCCGACTGGTCCGAGGTGCGGGTGACGGGGAGCACCTCGGGGGCCGGTGCGGTACCGCCAACTCCGGTGAACTGCTGGTGGTGTCCCGCGGCGGCCGCTCCGCCGGCCGCCGCCAGCGGTACGACTCCGTCCGCCGTGGACTCGTGGTTGTTGCCGTCTGGTTGGTGCAACTGCATCGTCTGGCCCGCGGCGACGAATGCGCCGGCGGCCACGGCGGCCACCATGATGCGACCGCGAAGCGCGGACGGCGGCGGGGGAAGCCGGTGCGCTCCCTTCGGCCGATTGGAGGGTTCGCCTTCGAGCGCGTCCTCAACGACCTGGGAGCTTGCGCCGCCAGGTGAGCGGTGTCGAGCCAATGCCTGCCCTTCCGTCTTCGGGGAGTCTGGTCGAGGCACCGGGCGGGGGATCCCGGTTCGCGGGTCGGGGTAACCAGCGACGCGTCCTGTTCGTGACCAGACCGTGACAACGGACCGGGGGACAGTAACGGGGGCCGACCCCTAAGGGCAAATCCCTGGGGCCCCGAATGGACCACGGGATCGGTGACCGGGGTCACTGGCTTCCAAGTTGTCACCGGCAGTGCCGTTGACATTTGCGTGATCACCGTTCTCGGTATGGAACCCCTGGGTCGAACGGTGGGGCGACGGCGCCGGTTTTCTTACGGCGAGTGGAGTAACCGTCGCTCGGATGGCCGGTACTGGTGCGTCGATCGGGCGGGACCTCGGGGTGAAACGTGATATATGTCACCCGAACGAGGGGAAGTGGTGGCGAATTTTCCTGATGTGCCACTGAATTCGTCACTTCCTTGCAGGTCAGCGACGGTCGTGATGGCACTGTGGACAGCGCTCGGATGGGCGGGTGCCGGGGGCCGGCACCGGGGTCGTCGCTGCCGGGCCCGTCGCGCTCGGTAGCCGCCCGCTGCGACGGACAGGCGATCCGGGAAGATCAACCAACACGGCCGCCTGCTCCGGCGATTCAGCCCGTGACCTTGTTAGCTTCACCCAGGGCTCGCTCCCGGGCGCGGGAAGGGCCCGGAAACGACGCCGCCACCCGACATCGACCGAGGCGGCCCGGAGAACCGGACCGGCCGGGCGCGGTGGGGGCTGGGCGCCGAGGGGACCACGGAGCCCGCCGGCAGCCGACTCGCCGCCGACGTGGACAGCACGGGAGGTCAGCACACTGATGAGGCTGCGTGTCGCACTGGTGGTCGCCGCGGCGGGCGGGGTGCTCGTGGCACTGGCGCCGGTCGTCGGGGTCACCGACGGGGGCCACGCTCCCGCCTACGCCTCGTGGCCGTGGATGGCGTTGGTCGGCCTCCTCGCCCCGGCGGTGGGCCTGCTGCTGATCACCCGGGGGCGGCCGGTGGCCGCCAGGTGGGTGCTGCTGGGGCCGGCCCTCGTCGCCCTCGGCCGCCTGGTCCTCGACGTGCAGGTCGCCGTCGAGCCTGCCCTGGCCGCGCGGCCGGAGCTGTTCCTCCTGGACACCCTGGACCCGGTCTCGCCATCGGTGGGGCTCGTGCTCTCGCTCGTGGGCTCACTGCTCGTCCTGCTGGCGGGGCTCCTCGCCCTGTCCGAACCGACCGGCGGCGACGGCGGGGCCCGGCTCGTCGACGGGTTCGGCGGAGAGAACCGCGCCACCTCGGGCTCACCCGGGTTGCTGGCGCTGGTGCTGTGCGTCTCGGTCGCGGCCGCGGCGGGGGTCCTCACGCGACCGTTCGAGTCCGAGACGCCCTACCTCCTCCCGAGCGGGGCGCTGGAGGGGGCGGGCTGGGAACGCCTCGGCCTCGTCGTCGTCGCGGTCGCCGTCGTGCTGGCCGCGACCTTCGCCGCCACCTCCTCCTCCGGGGAGTCCGTGCTCGGCGGCCTGGTGGGCGCCGCGCTCGCGTTGGCGTGGTTCGAGGTGCCCGTGTTGCTGGCTGGCCTGCTCGGCGCGGACCTGCGCGCGGGCTGGGGGCCCGTGGTGGCGTTGCTCGCCGCTGCCCTGCTGGCCGCGCTCGGGCTGGTGACCGGTCTGCGCGCGGCCCGGCCCAGCGAGCGGCGCCCCGATGCGGACACCGTGGTGCTGCCCGGCTCCGCGCGGCTGCGGCGGGCGGCGGGACTGGCGGGGCTGGCGGCCGGTGTCGCGGCGGTCCTCGCCGCCACCGGGCGGCAGCTGGTCGTCGTGACGGGTGCCGACCAGCCGCCCGAGTACCCCGCCCGGCTCCTGGTTCCCGCTGGGCTCCTGGTGGTCGGGCTGTCGGTCGCGATGCTGGTGCCCCGCTGGTCGGTCGCGGTCCGCCCCGCCTTCGTCGTCGGCTGGACAGCTGTTCCGCTGGCCGTGACGAGCGCGTTGGAGCCCGTCCTCATGACGCTGGACTACCCGGGCGTCGAACTCGGGGCGGGGGCCTGGGCGTCGATGGCCTCGGTTCCGCTGGCCGTGCTCGCCGGCGTGCTCGCCCTG
The DNA here is from genome assembly GCF_000429185.2 of Actinoalloteichus caeruleus DSM 43889. Lineage (GTDB taxonomy): Bacteria > Actinomycetota > Actinomycetes > Mycobacteriales > Pseudonocardiaceae > Actinoalloteichus_B > Actinoalloteichus_B caeruleus. Next base: position 4,708,927 of record NZ_AUBJ02000001.1, read on the forward strand.
GTCGCCGGCGCGGGGGAACGGGACGACGTCGACCTCAGCGAGCGCACCGTCAACCAGGTGCTGGCGGTACCGGTGGCCATGACGTTGCTCTGGTCGGTCGGGGCCTTCGGGCTCCCGGTGCTCACCGGTCGGGACTTCGCGGCCGCCGGCCTGTGGAACGACTTCCGGGTGGCCTCGCTTGGCCTGGTCGTGGTCCTGATCGCCGTTGTCGTGGCCGCCGCGCTCGCGCCGTTCTCCCGGCCGGGCCAGGCGGTGGGGCTCCTGCTGGGAGCGGCCGCCCTCCTCGCGCTGCGGATGCTCGAACTCCCGCTCACGGTGGCGAGGGTGGCGGACGGCGCTCCCGGGGCCGGGCTGTGGCTGGCCGGGTGCTGCCTGGTGTCCCTCGTGGTCGGCGCGGTGCTCGCCGCCCGGTCGCGGCGGGGCGCGGCGACGTTCCAGGGCAGCCGTTAGTCTCTCGGCGGATGGTGGCGGATGGTGATGGAGAACACCTCGCGCGGTGGGTGGCGGTTCGTGTGACATGACCCCGAGGACAACGTCGTCCCGTGGGCGACAGCGGTTCGCCAGCGATCCTGGCCACCGCCTGTGCCCGTGTGCGCCCCAGGAGGAAACCGTGAGCGGTCGGATTCGAGTCGTCGTCGCCAAGCCGGGTCTTGATGGCCACGACCGCGGCGCCAAGGTCGTGGCCAGGGCACTGCGGGACGCCGGGATGGAGGTCATCTACACCGGCCTGCACCAGACCCCGGAGCAGGTGGTGGCGACCGTCCTGCAGGAGGACGCGGACGCGGTGGGGCTCTCGGTGCTCTCCGGTGCCCACATGACGTTGTTCGCCAGGGTCATCGAGCTGTTGCGGGAACAGGGTGCCGAGGACGTCGTCGTGTTCGGCGGCGGGATCATCCCCGACGAGGACCTGCCGAGGCTGGCCGAACTCGGTGTCGCCCGGATCTTCACCCCGGGAGCGCCCACGCACGAGATCGTCGACTGGGTGCGCGGGAACGTGGCCCAGGGGGCCGGTGCGTGACCTCGGGCCGGGGTCCGTCCGCGTCCGCGCGGAGCCGGCGGTCAGACGACCGGACGCCCTCTCCCCGGCCGGCGGTGCGATGCGTCTCACTGCCGTGATTGACCTCACCGCCAGCGATTTCCCGTGCGTCCCCGCAGGTCGCTAGGGTCTGCTGAGTCCGACACCGACGTCGCAGGAGACTCGAGTGGACCTGTACGAATACCAAGCGAAGGACATCTTCGCTAACTATGGTGTGCCGGTGTTGCCGGGCGCCGTGGCCGCCACTGCCGACGAGGCCAGGGCCGCCGCCGAGGAACTCGGCGTCCCCGTCGTCGTCAAAGCCCAGGTGAAGACCGGTGGGCGTGGCAAGGCCGGTGGCGTCAAGCTCGCCGACAACCCCGACGAAACCCAGGAGAAGGCCGAGGGCATCCTCGGCCTCGACATCAAGGGGCACGTCGTCCGCCGGGTGCTGGTGACCCCAGCCTCGGACATCGCGGAGGAGTACTACTTCTCCTTCCTGCTGGACCGTGCCAACCGCACCTTCCTCGCCATGGCCTCCGTCGAGGGCGGCATGGACATCGAGGAGGTCGCGGCCACCAAGCCCGAGGCGCTGGCCAAGGTGCCCGTCGACGCCATCAACGGCGTCGACCTGGCCAAGGCCCAGGAGATCGTCAAGGCCGCCAACTTCCCGGCCGAGGTCGCCGACCAGGTCGCCGAGGTCATCGTGAAGCTGTGGGACGGCTTCGTCGGTGAGGACGCGACGCTGGTCGAGGTCAACCCGCTGGTCCGCGACCCGCAGGGCAAGATCATCGCGCTCGACGGCAAGGTGACGTTGGACGACAACGCCGCCTTCCGCCACGAGGCGCACGCGGACCTCGTCGACAAGGGCGCCGAGGACCCGCTGGAGGCCGCGGCCAAGGCCAAGGACCTCAACTACGTCAAGTTGGACGGCCAGGTCGGCATCATCGGCAACGGCGCCGGCCTCGTCATGTCGACCCTGGACGTCGTCGCCTACGCGGGCGAGCGGCACGGGGGCGCCAAGCCGGCCAACTTCCTCGACATCGGTGGCGGTGCCTCCGCCGAGGTGATGGCGAACGGCCTGGAGATCATCCTCTCCGACGCCGACGTGAAGTCCGTGTTCGTCAACGTCTTCGGCGGCATCACCGCCTGCGACGCGGTGGCCAACGGCATCGTCAGCGCCTTCCAGCTGCTGGAGAGCCGGGGGGAGGCCGTGACCCGGCCGATCGTCGTCCGCCTCGACGGCAACAACGCCGAGGAGGGCCGGCGCATCCTCACCGAGGCGGCGCTGCCCGGGCTGGTCCAGGTGAAGACCATGGATGAGGCGGCGGACAAGGCCGCCGAACTCGCCGCGCAGGGGGCGTGAGACCAGAGATGGCTATCTTCCTCAACGAGAACAGCAAGGTCATCGTCCAGGGGATCACCGGGTCCGAGGGCAGCAAGCACACCCGTCGGATGCTCGCCGCCGGTACCCAGATCGTGGGCGGCGTGAACCCCCGCAAGGCTGGGCAGAAGGTCGAGTTCGACGGTCAGGCGCTGCCGGTCTTCGCGACGGTCGCCGAGGCGATGGAGGCCACCGGCGCTGACGTGACGGTGATCTTCGTTCCGCCGAAGTTCGCCAAGTCCGCGGTGTTCGAGGCGATCGACGCCGGAATCGGCCTCGCCGTGGTCATCACCGAGGGCATCCCGGTGCACGACACCGCCGCCTTCTGGGCGCACGCCGTCGCCACCGGCGGCAAGACCCGGATCGTCGGCCCGAACTGCCCCGGCGTCATCTCCCCCGGCAAGTCGAACGCCGGCATCATCCCCGCCGACATCACCGGCCCCGGCCGGATCGGTCTGGTGTCCAAGTCGGGCACGCTGACCTACCAGATGATGTACGAGCTGCGGGACATCGGCTTCTCCACGGCCGTCGGCATCGGCGGCGACCCGGTCATCGGGACGACGCACATCGACGCGCTGGCCGCCTTCCAGGAGGACCCGGAGACCGACCTCATCGTGCTCATCGGTGAGATCGGCGGGGACGCCGAGGAGCGGGCCGCCGCCTACATCAAGGAGAACATCACCAAGCCGGTGGTGGGCTACGTCGCGGGCTTCACCGCCCCCGAGGGCAAGACGATGGGGCACGCCGGTGCCATCGTCTCCGGCTCGGCGGGCACCGCCGCCGCCAAGCAGGAGGCGCTGGAGGCCGTGGGCGTGCGGGTCGGCAAGACCCCGAGCGAGACCGCGCAGCTCGCACGCGAGGTGTTCCAGAACCTCGGCTGAGCGCGTGAACGCCGGTGACCGGGCGGTCACCGGGAGCAGAGTGGGGCCGGACTCCGCGGGGCGGAGACCGGCCCCACTCTGCTCTTCGTGTGGAACGCGACCGGGCATCGGTCCGTCCAAGCCCGGTATCGGTTAGCGTTTGGAGCCGATCAGCCGGTTCACGTCCTAGTGGAGGAGACCCCGCCATGTCCGCCCCGTACGGTGCCCAGCCCCCGCAGGCCGGAGGCCCGGCCCCCACAAGCGGAGGGCTCAACCTCCAACTCGTCCTCACCCTCGCCGGGGCCGGTCTGGCCCTGGTCGTCTACCTGCTCGCCTTCGCTGAGGACCTGGGCGGCGTCTACCTCAACATCACCGGCACGGGCGCGTCGCTGACCGCGATGCTGCTCGCCGGTGTGCTCGCGGGCCTCACCCTGCTGCCGGACATGGGTCGGCTGCTGCTGCCGGCGGCCCTCCTCTCCGTGCTGGGTGCCCTCACCTTCCTCCAGGTCATCGTGCACCGTTCCGGGGACATGGAGGCCGTCCCGGTCATCGCCCTCATCGTCGGACTGCTCCAGGCCGCGACCCTGGTCGTGGCGTGGCTGCTGGAGCAGAAGATCATCAAGCTGACGCCGAAGCCCGCCTACCCGCAGGGTGGCTGGAACCCCGCCAGCGGCGGGTTCCCGCAGCAGGGGCAGCCCCAGCCCGGTCAGTACGGGCAGGAGCAGCAGTACGGCCAGGCCCCCGGGCAGTACGGCCAGCCGGGCCAGTACGGCCAGGCCCCCGGCCAGTACGGCCAGCAGCCGCAGCAGCCCGGCCAGTACGGCCAGCCCGGGACTCCCCCCGGCGGCAGCGGGGCCTGACGCCCCAGACCTGGCCGACGACGCCCACCGACGCGGGGACCGGTGGACCACCAGGACGGCCGGACGACAACCGAACAACGTGACCAGGGGAACGGCGGGCCTCGGCCCGCCGTTTTTCTCACCCGAAAGAGCTAGTCTCGTTGGGCTGATCGGAGCACCTTCTCTGTCAGTCTGGCAGACATGATCACGATGCAGACGGCTCGCGCCCGACGCTCCGAGGACGATCAGGCCACCACCCCGGAGGCGGCGAAGCCCGCCGGGCGGTGGGAACGGGTCCGGATCGTGTTCGCCGCCACGAGCGGGTGTCTGGTGCTCGGCTACCTCGGGGTCGCCGCCGTCATCGCCCTGGTGCTCTCGCTGGCCGGCGCGCCGGAGCTGTCGCTGCCGTCGGTGCTGGGTGCGGCCGGTGCCGGCTGGCTGGCGGCCTTCCAGGTGCCGCTCCTCATCGCCGACCACCCGCTGGGAATGCTGCCGCTCCTGCCGACCGCCCTGCTGGTCGCGTTGGTCGCCTCGGCGGCGGGGCCGCCTGCCGGCGGGTTGGTGGCGCGGGTCGCGCGGTGTGGTGGATCGTCGGATCGACCGCGCTGGCGCACTCGACGGTGGCTCTCGCCCTCAGCCTCGCACCCGGCTCGGGGCCGGTGGTGGTCTCGGTCCTCACCGCCACGCTCCACCCTGGTCTGCTGGCGGGAGCGGGTGCGCTGGTGGGCACCGCCCTCGTCGACGGCTGGCACCGCCGGCTGTTCACCGAAGCGGAGGCCCACGTCACCCTCGGCTTCCGGGGCGCGGCCCTCGCGCTCTCGGCAGTGGCGGCCGGTGCCGCCGCCGTCCTCGTCGTCGCCCTCGGGTTCGCGGCAGGGCGCGCCGCCGAGTTGTTCACCACCGAGGGAGGCGCGGGTGCGGCGCTGGGCCTCCTGTTGCTCTCCCTCGCCTACCTCCCGAACATGCTCCTGGCCGTCGCCGCCTTCTGCACCGGTGTACCGGTGTCGCTCGGCCAGCTCGAGCTGTCGTTGTTCTGGCTGGAGTCCGCGTCCGTCCCGGACGTCCCACTGCTGGCGGCGGTTCCCGGGACGGGGCCGCACCTGGCGTGGGCGCCGGTGGTGCTCGGCCCTCTGGCCGGCGGTCTGCTGGTCGGCTGGCGATGCCGGGGCGACGCCGCCAACCCCGTCGCCCGGCTGCGGCCGGTCGCGGTGTCGGCGGCCGTCGCCGCGACCGGAGCGTTCGCGGCCGCGTTGCTCGCGGGTGGCCAACTCGCCGACGGGCCCTTCGGCGCGATGCGCGTCCCCGCCGGCGAGTTCGCCAGCGCGGTCTTCTGCTGGGTCGCCGTGCCCGGCGCGCTCCTCGCCTGGTTCCTCGGCCCCCGTCGGCCCGCCTCGACGGCCGCCGGTGCCGCCGACCACTCGGTGACCGACCCCTCGGCATCGGTCACCGGCCCGGCGGGTGGCGCCCCGACGCCGGGCGAGGGCCACGACGGGCACCCCGGCCGGGACGCCGACGACCCGACACCGCCGGACGACGTGGAGGTGGCCGACGCGTCGGATGACGAGGCTGACGGCGCTTCCCCGGATGAGCGGAGGGAGGAACGCGAGGACCAGGCCGACGGGCCGGGTCCGGCGGCGACCGTCGAGGACCAGGTGGCGGGGCACGAAGGCGTCCACGGTGGAACGGTCGCGGCGGCGGACGGGACTGGCGGCGAGTGGCCCGGGGATGCCCAGGCCACTCAGGACGTCCGGGATCCGGCTTCCTCGGCGGTCCCCGGGCCTCGGTGGTCCGGGGACGCCGGGCGGGCCCCGGAGGCCCCCGTGGTCGACACCTCGTCGTCCGGGTCCCCCTCGCGGGCCGACCGGGTCCCCGGCGGCGCCGTCCCGGAACCAGGGGATGGCACCCCCGCCCCCGAAATCGGGAGGGCCGCGGTCGACGGGGCGGGGCGGGCGCGGGGAGACGTCGGGCGGCGGTCGGGGCGCGCCAGGGCGGCGTTCCCGCGCCGGTCGTCCGAGGACGACCCCAGGCACCCGGGCCGACGAAAGCCTCCCCGGCGAGGGACACGGCGCGGAGCCCGGCCCGCCCGCTCCCCGCGAGGCCGACGGCCACGACGACCGCCCCGGCTCGGACGGCTGGCGGACGAGCGCGGAGTCCTGGTCCTGGGCGGCGGGCGGGGGCGCGGGACGCGAACCCCTGCCCCGGTTCCGGCCGAGTCGGAGGACGACGTCCCACGGATCCCACCCCCCGGGCCGGCCGGCGACGGGGCGACGAACCGGCCGGGCGAGCGGGAGCCGGTGTGGCCCCGGGGGGACGAGGAGTGACCGGTGGTTCTCCGCGTCGTGCCCGGGGTCCCCTCACGCCCGGCGCGGGACGGTCCGCTACTACGCTGGGGGCGCTCCTCCTGGGTGGGCGACCGTCGCTGATCAGCCGCGACCCCTGCCCGGGACGGCTCACTGTCCCGCCTCCGGCCGAGCGATCAGGAGAACACGCTGAGCTCCCCCAACTCGGATGTCGACCCCGCGTCCGTCCGGCTCGCACTACCGGTGCCCGCCAGGGTCGTCGTGCTGGTGTCGGGTTCCGGCAGCCTGTTGCAGGCCCTGATCGACGCCACCGGGACCCCCGGCTTCCCGGTGACCCTCGCGGCGGTGGGCGCTGACCGCCCAGCCATCCGAGGGCTCGCTCGTGCCGAGGGCGCCGGCCTCCCGACCTTCACCGTCCGGCTGGGGGACCACCCGGACCGGGAAGCCTGGGACACGGCGCTCACGGAGGCGGTGGACGCCCACCGGCCGGACCTGGTCGTCTCGGCTGGTTTCATGAAGATCCTCGGGCCCAGGTTCCTCGGCCGGTTCGAGGGACGGGTGCTCAACACCCACCCCGCCCTGCTGCCGGCGTTCCCCGGGGCGCACGCCGTCGCGGACGCGTTGCGCTACGGGGTCAAGGTCACCGGGTCCACCGTGCACCTGGTCGACGGCGGGGTGGACACGGGCCCCATCGTGGGCCAGGAGGCGGTGCCGGTGCTGCCGGGGGACACCGAGGACAGCCTGCACGAGCGAATCAAGACGGTGGAGCGTCGGCTGTTGGTCGACACGGTCGCCCGGCTGGCCCGGGAAGGCTGCACCGTGACCGGACGAGAGGTGAACATCCCGTGACCGCTGGCCACACCGAGACCGCCGACCAGGACGCAGACCGGCGGCCGATCCGCCGCGCGCTGGTCGCGGTCTCCGACAAGCACGGCCTGCTCGAACTGGCCACCGGTCTGCACGCGGCGGGCGTGGAGATCGTCTCCACCGGTGGTACGGCGGCCCGCATCGCCGACGCCGGGGTGCCGGTGACCCCGGTGGAGAAGCTCACGGGCTTCCCGGAGTGCCTGGACGGCCGGGTCAAGACCCTGCATCCGAGGGTCCACGCGGGTCTGCTCGCCGACGTGCGCCGGGAGTCGCACCGGGAGCAGCTGGACAGGCTGGGCATCGCGCCCTTCGACCTGTTGGTGATCAACCTCTACCCGTTCCGGGAGACGGTCGCCTCCGGCGCGGACTCCGAGGAGTGCGTGGAGCAGATCGACATCGGGGGACCGGCGATGCTGCGCGCCTCCGCCAAGAACCACGCCAACGTGACGGTGGTGGTGGACCCCTCGCGGTACGACTGGCTGTTGGAGCGGGTTCGCGCGGGCGGAACCTCCCTGGCGGAGCGGCGGGCGCTGGCCGTCGACGCGTTCCGCCACACCGCGTCCTACGACACGGCGGTCGCCTCGTGGATGGGCGGCGAACTCGCCCCCGACGACGAGGGCAGTGGTTTTCCCGGGTGGACCGGGCAGACCTGGAACCGGGCGGCCGTGCTGCGCTACGGCGAGAACCCGCACCAGCGGGCGGCGCTCTACGCCACCGAGGGCGCCGAGGGGCTGGCCACGGCGGAGCAGCTGCACGGCAAGGAGATGTCGTACAACAACTACGTGGACGCGGACGCCGCCTGGCGGGCGGCCCACGACCACGAGTCGCCCTGCGTCGCGATCATCAAGCACGCCAACCCGTGTGGCATCGCGGTGTCCGAACTGGCGGGGGCGGCCGCGGTGGCCGACGCGCACCGCAAGGCGCACGCCTGCGACCCGGTGAGCGCCTACGGCGGGGTCATCGCGGTGAACCGGCCGGTCACCGTCGAGATGGCCGAGCAGGTGGCCGACATCTTCACCGAGGTCGTGGTGGCCCCCGGTTACGAGGAGGGTGCCGTCGAGGTCCTCGCGGGGAAGAAGAACATCCGCATCCTGGTGGCGGGCGCTCCGACGCGGGGCGGCCTGGAGACCAGGGCCGTCTCCGGGGGTCTGCTCGTGCAGACCTCGGACGCGATCGACGCGGACGGCGACGACCCGGCGAACTGGACCCTGGCGACCGGTGCGCCCGCCGACGGGGCCACGCTGGCCGACCTCGCCTTCGTCTGGCGGGCCTGCCGGGCGGTGAAGTCCAACGCGATCCTGCTCGCCAACGAGGGCGCCACCGTCGGCGCCGGCATGGGGCAGGTGAACCGGGTCGACGCGGCCCGGCTGGCGGTGTCGAGGGCGGGGGACCGGGCCCGGGGTTCGGTCGCGGCGTCCGACGCCTTCTTCCCGTTCCCCGACGGCCTGGAGGTGCTGCTGGAGGCCGGGGTCCGGGCGGTGGTCCAGCCGGGCGGATCCGTGCGCGACCCCCAGGTGATCGCGGCCGCGGAGCGGGCCGGCGTCACGCTCTACCTGACCGGCACCCGGCACTTCGCCCACTGAGCCCGGGGCGTGAGCTGGTTCCGACCAGCCGCGTCGGCACGCCTCCCGCTGGGCCGCCGGCGGGAGGTCACCGGTGCCCCCGGTGGGGACAGCGCTCCCGGTGGCGTGCCGACCGTGCCCCGCCGGCCATTCGGGTAGGCGTGATGGCACCCCGGGAGTGTTGGTACCCGGTGGACGGGCACGTCGCGACCTGACGAGGTCGGTCACAGGGACAGCTGGGTGGCTCGCGGGCCAGCTCGCCCGGTGCGTCGTCAACCCCGAGAACGGCACTGATCGAGTGGCCAGGGACGGGTGAGCGCGACGTTCATCGCTGCCCGGCCTCCACCCCGTGGGCCGGATGCCGGTGCCACCGGGGAGGGCGCGCGTGGGACCGGGTGTTCAGCCCGAACGGCTGGCGAGCGCGGTCAGCACCTCCCTGGCGACGTGTTCGGCGATCCGGCTGGCGTGGGTGGCGTCGGCGCCGTCCTGGTCCGGTCGGTGACCGACGCTGTGGACGACCTGCACGACGAGGTCGGCGGCCCGGGCGACGGCATGGGCCTCGACGTCCTGGTCGTACCGGGTCCTCGTGCGGATGACGGCCTCGTCCCCGAGATCGGGCAGCGTCCGGAACCCGTCCTCGCCGGACGGCCCGTCCCGCCGGAGTTGTGCCAGCCAGTCGGCGGCCTCCGCGTCGGCCCTACCGGGGGACTCGCTCCGGTGGCGCTCGAAGGTGACCGCGAGGCTGTTCCCCGGGGCTCCTCCCGTGGCGCCGACCGGCGGTCCCCAGTAGCAGAAGGCCGTGCCGTCCACCAACTGGCCGGGTGGTGGGCCGTTCGACCCGGGAGGGGAGAACGGCTGGAAGTCGGGGGTGCCCGCCGCTCGCAGCGACTCCTCGCTGACCAGGGCGCAGTGGTCCAGCGCCGCCCTGGAGGTCGGGGGCGGTATCGGGGCCGCTTCGGGTTCGGCGGGACGGGAGAGGTACCAGGCCACGCCTCCGCCGCCGGCCAGCAGGACCGCGAGGCCACCGGTCAGCGCGACCGCTCCTCGGAGGCGGCCGCGAGGACGGCCAGGTCTGGGGACCGCGATGGCTCCCCGGGGTGGCGGGACGGCCCTGTCGTGGTTCTCCGGTGGTGGGGGCGGCTGGCTCACGTCACGATCCCCTTCTCCTGGGCGCTGCGGTCCGGCCGGTGTTCACGGTATCGCTCGAGTGATGTCGGGGGCGCCCCTTGACGTCTGCCCCGGTAATGGGTTTACTGGAGCGTGTTCGAACATGCGTTCGAACAACTGGTTGGGGTGCCCGTCGTGGGGTGCACCGACCCATGTCCGCCGGCTTCCCCCCGGTGGCGGTCTCGCGGCCGGAGCACCAGCTCGGCCGCCCACCAGTCGTGTCCGTCTGGTGGAGACAGTCGCCCGGCACGGAAGGGGATGCTGGTGGTCGCCGCATCAGTGGCCTCGTTGAGCGCGATGGACGGGGTGGCCACGGCGTCGGGGATGGCCGTGGGCGCTGGTCCGGGGGCTCCGCGTGTGTTGCCGGTGCGAACGGAACTGGCCGCCCTGCTTCCGTGGGGTGGTCTGCGCAGGGGCAGCACGGTGGCGGTGCGCGGGTCCACCGCGCTGCTCCTGTCGCTGCTCGCCGAGGCGACGACCGCTGGCTCCTGGGCCGCGGTGGTCGGGATGCCGGCCGTCGGAGTGCTGGCCGCCGCCGAGGCGGGGGTGGCCGTGCGCCGGATGCCGCTGGTCCCTGACCCCGGGCCCGACCTGCCCGGTGTGGTGGGCGCGTTGCTGGACGGCATCGAGCTGGTGGTGGTCGCGGGTTTCGCGGGTGTGGGGGAGACCCGGCTCCGGCGGTTGAGCGCCAGGGCACGCCAGCGGTCGGCCGTGTTGCTCCCGGTGGTGGGGCGGGAGCCCTGGCCGGGAGCCGACCTCGAACTGAGCTGCGCGGAGGCGACCTGGCAGGGGCCGGGGCGGGGCGATGGTCGTCTCCTGGAGCGAACGGTGTCCGTGCGGGCGAGGGGTCGGGGTGCCGCGGCGAGACCCCGACGGGTTCGCCTGACGTTGCCGGCCGGTTCGTCCACCCCGGAGGACGCGGCCGGCCGGAACGCCGATGTCCCGGGTGTGAGCCGCGTCCTCGCCGGGAGCGAGGACGCGGAGCTCCTCCTGGCCGGGGGCGGCCAGTGGGCGGGCGGCCAGGCCCGGGTCGTCGGCCCGGGAACGGGGCTGACCGGTGTGTGACCAGGCCCTGGGTGGGCTGGGCGGACGACGGGACCACCCGGCGGGTGGTCCCGCCCCCTCCACCGCGGCCGAGTGGTCCCGGGCGGGCGGTGTGGCCCCACCCGCCCTCCCCGGCGGCTCGGGGGCGCGAGGCTCCCGGCGTTCGCCGACGTCACCCCCGAGTGGAGTCGAGGACCCGGGGGTGGCTGCCGGAGCCGGTGGGCGGCACCCCGAGCGGGGGGGCGGTGCGGTGCCGGACGGTGCTGGTCCCGGGGGAGCGCCCTCGGCGGCCGACTCCGGCCAGGGGAGCGAGGATTCCGGTCCCCCGCCCGGGGCGGCGTCACTGGGAGGTGCGCCGCCGGCCGGTGTGGCCGGCGCCGGGGTGGGTTCTCGCGCCGGGGCTGGCGATGGGTCCCCAGGGGACCGCCCTGGCGTTCCGCCGGGAGGCGGCCGTCGCCGTTCTGACGCTCCGCCTCGGCTGCTCGTGCTGTGGTGCCCGGACTGGCCGGTGGTGGCCGCCGCACGGGATCTGGGGCTGTCCCCGCTGGACCCGGTCGCGGTGTTCTCCGCGAACCGGGTGCGGGCCTGTTCGTCGGCCGCCAGGGCCGCCGGGATCCGCCGGGGGCTCCGGCGGCGGGAGGCGCAGGCGCGGTGCGCCGACCTGGTCGTGGTCGCCGACGACCAGGGCCGGGACGCCCGGGAGTTCGAGGCGGTGGCGGTGGCCGTCGAGCGGGTGGCGGTCGGGGTGGAGGTGGTGCGCCCCGGCCTGCTCACCCTGCCCGTCAGCGGCCCGGCCTCCTACTTCGGGGGTGAGGACCGGGCGGGTGAGCGGATCGTCGACGCGGTGGCGATCGACACCGGCCTGGAGTGCCAGGTGGGAGTGGCCGACGGGCTGTTCGCCGCCGCGCTGGCGGCCCGGCGCGGCACGGTGGTGCCGGTGGGGGAGAGCGGGAGCTTCCTCGCGCCGCTGCCCATCGCCGAACTGGCCAGGGTCACCGAGCTGACCGGGGTCGGGTCGGACGGTTCCTGGACCGCGTTGGTGGACCTGCTGCGCCGGCTGGGCCTGCGCACCGTCGGTGACTTCGCGGCACTCCCGTCCGACCGGGTCTCCTCGCGGTTCGGTGCGGAGGCGACGCGTGTCCACCGGCTGGCCAGGGGGCAGGAGGAACGGCCACCCTCGCCGAGGCGACCACCGGCGGACCTCGCCATCGAGGAGGAACTGGACCCGCCGGTGGACCGGGTGGACACCGCGGCCTTCGTCGCCAGGACGTTGGCGGAGCGGTTGCACCTCGGCTTGACCGCCCACGGGCTGGCCTGCACCCGGCTGGCCATCACCGCGGTCACCGAGAACGGCGAGGAACTGACCAGGACGTGGCGCTGCGCGGAGCCCCTCACGGTGGCCGGTACCGCTGATCGGGTCCGCTGGCAGCTGGACGGCTGGTTGCGCGCTCCACCCGGGGAGCGCCCCACCGCCGGCGTGCGGCTGTTGCGGCTGGCCCCGGACGAGACGTCCCCCGCCGGGGAGTTCCCCCGTGAGTTGTGGGATGTCGGGGGTGGGAGCCGGCAGCTCGACGAGCGGGCGGAGCGGGCGCTGGTCCGGGTGCGGGGGATGGTGGGGCCGGACGGTGTGCTGGCGGCGGTGCTCGGTGGCGGACGCGGACCGGCCGAGAGGGTGCGTCTCGTTCCGTGGGGCGATCCGCTCGAACCCCGTCATGATCCGGGTGCCCCCTGGCCCGGGCGGCTTCCGCCGCCCTCGCCGACGGTGGTGCCGGTGCCTCCGACGCCGGCCGGGCTCCGCGCCGAGGGCGGCGAGCCGGTCGGAGTGACGGGGAGGTACGTCCTGACCGGAGCGCCCGCCGTGCTGGTGGTCGAGGGGGAGCGGGAACGCGAGGTCGTGGGATGGGCCGGCCCGTGGCCGGTGGAGCAGCGGTGGTGGTCCGCCGACGGTGGTCGGGAGGCCCGGCTCCAGCTCGTCACCCTCGCGCCGGCGGGGAATGGCGCGGGGTCGTCGAACGACCAGGGGGCCGGGGAGGACCAGGAGGCGTTCCTCCTGGTCAGGTCGGGTGGTTCCTGGTTCGTCGAGGGGCGGTACGAGTGAGCCGGGGCTGGCCACCCTCGTGTCGGGAGGGACGGCGACCGGGGTTTGCGCACGGGCTGAACATGTGGTTAGTCTACTGAACATGCGTTCAGGCACATCGGGTGAGCACTCGAAACGTGGCCAGGTGCCACCGGAGGACCTCACCACCAGGGCACGGATCCGGGACACGGCGATCCGGTTGTTCGGGCGCTCCGGCTTCGGGGTGGGAGTCCGGGCGATCGCCACCGAGGCGGGGGTCAGCCCCGCGTTGGTGGTCCACCACTTCGGTTCCAAGGACGGCCTGCGGGAGGAGTGCGACCGGTACGTCCTCCGAGTGGTGCGGGAGGCCAAGTCCACCGCGGTCGAGACCGGGGCGTCGGGGACGCACCTGCTCTCGAACCTCGCCATGGTCGACGACTACGCGCCGACCGCCGCCTACATCGTCCGCAGCCTGGCGGTGGGCGGGGGCCTGGCGAGCCAGTTCTTCGACCAGATGGTCCAGGACGCCGAGGAGTACGTGGCCGCCGGCGTCGAGGCGGGCATCATCCCGCCCAGCAGGGACCCCGCCGCCAGAGCGCGGTTCCTGACGCTCTCCGGGGTCGGGATGCTCCTGCTGGAGGCCAACCTTCGAGGACCGGACGTCGACATCGGCGAGGTGTTCCGGGACTTCGCCGCGTGGTCCACGCTGCCGTCCCTGGAGGTCTACACCGAGGGGTTGTTCGCCAACCGGACGTTCCTCGACTCCTACCTGTCCGCCTTCCCCAACGAACGGGACAAAACGGCCACCGACGGCGGGGGCGAACCCGGTGCCGGTGCCGGGTGAGAACACCCGGCCGGGCCGGACGGACCGCTTCCCGCCTCCCCCCGCGCCAGGACCACGTCAGCGCCCGAACTCCGGCGCGGCCCTCGGGCGCCCACGACCAGAACCAGCGGAGAACAGGGTGACGCCATGACCACCGCCATCGACATCCACCGGCTCAGCAAGTCCTTCGGGGCCGTGCGGGCCCTCGACGAACTGGAGATGACGGTCCGTCCCGGCGAGGTGGCCGGCTTCCTCGGCCCCAACGGGGCCGGCAAGTCCACCACCATCCGGGTCCTGCTCGGGCTGCTGCGCGCCGACTCCGGCCGGGTCCGGGTGCTCGGCGCCGACCCGTGGGCCGACGCCGTCGAACTGCACCGCCGCATCGCCTACGTCCCCGGTGACGTGAACCTCTGGCCCGGCCTGACCGGGGGAGAGGCGATCGACCTGTTCTGCCGGCTGCGGGGCGGCGTCGACCCCCGACGCCGCGCCGCGCTGGTCGAACGGTTCGAACTGGACCCGACCAAGAAGGGGCGGACCTACTCCAAGGGCAATCGGCAGAAGGTGGCGCTGGTGGCCGCGTTGGCCTCCGACGCCGAACTGCTCGTCCTCGACGAGCCGACCTCCGGTCTGGACCCGCTGATGGAGGTCGTCTTCCAGCAGTGCGTCGCCGAGGCCAAGGCCGAGGGGCGGACCGTGCTCCTCTCCAGCCACATCCTCGCCGAGGTCGAGAAGCTCTGCGACACGGTGACGATCATCAGGGCCGGTCGGACCGTGCGGAGCGGGACGCTCACCGAACTCCGCCACCTGACCAGGACCTCGATCACGGTGGCCACCGAACACGACGGCACCTCGGTGGCCGCCCTCAGCGGAGTGCACGACCTGCGGGAGCGCTCGGGCACGCTCGTGTTCGACGTCGACAACGACGACCTCGACCGGGTGATGCGACATCTGGCGGGGCTCGGCATCCGCAGTCTCGTCAGCAGCCCGCCCTCGTTGGAGGAGCTGTTCCTGCGGCACTACGGCGACGAGGCCGCCCTCGCCGGAGGAGGCCGTCGATGAGCACCGGAGCGGTACGGGCCGCCGGCCGGTCTCCCCGCACCCAGGTCGGCGCGTTCGTCGGCACCTCGACGCTGACCCGGTTCACCCTGCGGTTGGACCGCGTCCGGATCCTCGTGTGGGCCCTCGTGCTCGGCGTCCTGCCGGCGTCCTTCCTCCCCGCGTTGGAGGACCTGATGCCCACCCAGGAGGACCGGCAACTCCGCGCCGAGCTGATCCGCGGCCCGGCGGCGGTGGTGATGAGCGGACCGGGGTACGGGCTGGACGACTACACCTACGGAGCGATGGTCGCCAACGAGATCGGCCTGCTCGCCGTGGTCGCCGCTGCGATCATGAGCATCCTGCTGGTGGTGCGGCACACCAGGACCGAGGAGGAGACCGGGCGGGCCGAACTCGTGCGGGCCAACGTCGTGGGCCGGCGGGCCGGGCTCACCTCGGCCCTGATCAGCGCCGTGGTCGCCAACCTCGCGGTCGGGCTGCTCCTCACGGTGGGGCTGACCGCGGGTGGCCTGGGCGCGGTCGACTCCCTGGCCTTCGGCGCCGGGGTCGCCGCCGTCGGGCTCGTCTTCGCCGGTGTCGCCGCGCTCACGGCGCAGCTCAGCGAGCACGCCAGGGCCTCGACCGGCCTGGCGATGGCCTTCCTCGGTGTCTCCTTCGCCCTCCGGGCCGTCGGCGATGTCACCGAGCTGGAGAGCGGCAGCCCGCTGACCTGGCTCTCCCCCCTGGGGTGGGCGCAGGCCACCCGGGTCTTCGTCGACCTCCGGTGGTGGCCGCTGGCGCTGTGCCTGGGGCTGGCGGTCCTCACCACCGCCCTCGCCTTCCTGCTGCTCGGCCGCCGGGACGTGGGGGCGGGACTGGTGCGCCCCCGGCCGGGCCGCGCCGCCGGGCACCCGCTGCTGGCGGGGCCGTTCGCCCTCACCTTCCGACTGCACCGGGCCGGCCTGACCGCCTGGGGCGTCGCGGTGCTCCTCGCCGGCCTGGCCTTCGGGGCGTTGACCGACTCCGTGGCAGAGGCGCTGGTGGACAACGAACTGCTCGCCAGGACCGTCATGGCCGGGGGCGGCGACGACCTCGTCGACGGGTTCCTCGCGGCGATGCTCGGCTACCTGGCGATGGCGGTGGGCGCCTACGCGGTGTCCTCGGTGCTGCGGCTGCGCGCGGAGGAGACCTCGGGGCGGCTGGAGCCGCTGCTCGCCGCGCCGGTCTCCCGGTGGCGGTGGCTGGGAGCTGGCCTGGCGGTGAGCGCGCTGAACTGCGTGGTGCTCCTGGCCCTGGCCGGACTCGGCACCGGGGTGTCCTCGGCCGTCGTCACCGGTGACGACGGACTGGTACCAGCGCTGCTGGGGGCCGCGCTGGCCTTCCTGCCGGCGGTCCTGCTCATCGCGGGGGTCGCGGCCCTCCTCCTCGGGCTGGCCCCGAAGGCGCTCGGCCTGGCCTGGCTGGTGGTGGCGTACGCGCTCCTGGTCGGGCTGCTCGGACCGTTGCTGAACCTGCCGGCGGCGGCGGCCGACCTCTCGCCGTTCAGCCACGTCCCGGCACTGCCGGCCGTTGAGCTGGCCCTGGCTCCCCTGGTCTGGCTCACCGGGCTGGCCCTGGTGTCGCTGCTCGCCGGGATGGCGGGTTTCCGACGGCGGGACGTGCCCGCCTAGGGCCGGACGTGCCCGGGTGCCCGGTCAAGGGGGAGCGGGCACCCGGGACTGCGAGTGGCCGGGGCTGACGCCCGGCGTGCGGAACGGATCGAGGGAGGAGGACGAGGATGAGCTGGCACAACCCACCGATGCCGTGGCCGGAGCTGGAACGGCGCCTGTCCGGCAGGTTCACCGAGGACGAGCTGGCCCCGGACGGGCGAGACGATCCGGCCCGGGCACGCCGGCACCCCCGGGTGGAACGGGAGCGCCCGCCCACCCGGTCGGCCGTCCCCCACCCCTACGCCGAGCTGCACTGCCACTCGAACTTCAGCTTCCTCGACGGCGCCAGCCACCCGGAGGAACTGGTGGCGGAAGCCGTCAGGCTCGGGTTGGAGGCGTTGGCCGTCACCGACCACGACGGTCTGTACGGGGTGGTGCGGTTCGCCGAGGCGGCGGCCGCCGCCGGGTTGCGCACCGTCTTCGGGGCGGAACTCAGCCTGGGGCTCACCCAACCCGGCGGCGGTGTGCCCGATCCCGACGGCCAGCACCTGTTGGTGCTGGCCAACGGCCCCGAGGGGTACCGGCGGTTGTCCTCGGCCATCACCGAAGCCCACCTGGCCGGCGGGCGGAAGGGGCGACCGGTCTACGACCTCGACCAGCTGGCCGAGGCCGCCGGCGGCCACTGGACCGTGCTCACCGGGTGCAGGAAGGGCTCGGTCCGGTCCGCCCTGACCGGGGAGGGCGTCCCGGCGGCCGACCGGGAACTGGGGAGGCTGGCCGAACTCTTCGGCGCCGACCGGGTCGCCGTCGAACTGTTCGACCACGGTGGCCCGGCCGACACCGCCCACAACGACGCCCTGGTCTCGCTGGCCGAGCGGCGTGGCCTGCGGGCGGTGGCCACCAACGCGGTGCACTACGCCACCCCGTCCCGGTGGCCGTTGGCCGCCGCCACGGCGGCGATCCGCGCCCGGCGGACCCTCGACGAGATGGACGGCTGGCTGCCCCCGCCGGCACCGCGCACCTGCGGTCCGGGGCGGAGATGGCCGCCCGGTTCGCCCGGTACCCCTGGGTCGTGCGTGGCGCCGCCGAGCTGGCCGCCGAGTCCGCCTTCGACCTGAGCCTCGTCGCCCCCCGGTTGCCCCCGTTCGACGTGCCGCCCGGCCACGACGAGGACAGCTGGCTCCGGGAACTGGTCCACAGGGGAGCGGCGCGCAGGTTCGGCACCAGGCAGGAGGCGCCGGAGGCGTACCGCCAGATCGAGCACGAACTCGGCGTGATCGCCACGCTCGGGTTCCCCGGGTACTTCCTCGTGGTCCACGACATCGTCTCGTTCTGCCGGGACAACGACATCCTCTGCCAGGGCCGGGGGTCCGCCGCGACCTCGGCGGTCTGCTACGCGCTGGGTATCACCAATGTGGACGCCGTCCGCTACCAGCTGCTGTTCGAACGTTTCCTCTCCCCGGAACGGGAGGGGCCGCCCGACATCGACCTGGACATCGAGTCCGACCGCCGCGAGGAGGTCATCCAGTACGTCTACCGCCGGTACGGCCGACGGCACGCCGCGCAGGTGGCCAACGTCATCACCTACCGGGTGCGGTCCGCCGTCCGGGATTCGGCCCGCGCGCTGGGTTTCTCCCCCGGGCAGCAGGACGCCTGGAGCAAACAGCTCGACCGGTGGGGTTCGGTCCGCGACGCGGCTCGGGAGACCGACTTGCCCGAACGGGTGCTCGACCTGGCCACCCAGCTGGAGGGGTTCCCCCGCCACCTCGGCATCCACTCCGGCGGCATGGTCATCTGCGACCGGCCGGTGGGGGAGGTGTGCCCGGTGGAGTGGGCGAGCATGGCGGACCGGACGGTGCTCCAGTGGGACAAGGACGACTGCGCCGCCGTCGGGCTGGTCAAGTTCGACCTGCTCGGCCTCGGCATGCTCTCCGCGTTGCACTACGCGATCGACCTGGTCGAGGCCCACCACGGGTTTCGGGTCGACCTGGGGGCCCTGGACCTGGCGGACCCCGCCGTCTACGACATGCTGTGCCGGGCCGACTCGGTCGGGGTCTTCCAGGTGGAGAGCCGGGCGCAGATGGCGACGCTGCCCCGCCTGCGACCCCGGGAGTTCTACGACCTCGTCGTCGAGGTGGCGTTGATCCGGCCGGGACCGATCCAGGGCGGTTCGGTGCACCCCTACATCCGCCGTCGCAACGGTGAGGAGGACTGGGACTACGAACATCCGCTGCTGGAACCAGCCCTGCGCAAGACCTTGGGGGTTCCCCTGTTCCAGGAACAGCTGATGCGGATCGCGGTGGACGTGGCGGGGTTCTCCGCCGCCGAGGCGGACGAGCTGCGGCGGGCGTTGGGCGCGAAACGGTCCGAAGCCAGGATGGCCAGGCTCCGCGACCGGCTCTTCGAGGGCATGGCCGTCAACGGGATCACCGGGGAACTCGCCGAGCGGATCTACCAGCGACTGCTCGCCTTCGCCAACTTCGGTTTCCCCGAGAGCCACTCGTTGAGCTTCGCGCACCTCGTCTTCGCCAGCGCCTGGTTCAAGCTGTACTACCCGGCGGCGTTCTGCGCGGCCCTGCTGCGGGCCCAACCCATGGGTTTCTACTCGCCGCAGTCCCTGGTGGCCGACGCCCGCCGGCACGGGGTGCGGGTGTTGGGGCCGGACATCAACGCCAGCCTCCCGCACGCCTCCCTGGAGGGAGGGCGCCGGGGAGCGGGGCCCAGCACCGGGGGAGCCGGCCCGGACCCGACCACCGGGCCGGCACAGGGGCCCGCCGTCCGCCTCGGGCTCGCCTCGGTGCGGACCATCGGGCAGGAACTGGCGGAACGGATCCACGCGGAACGGGAGGCCCGCGGCCCCTACCGTTCCCTGTCCGACCTGGGGAGGCGGGTGCGGCTGACGGCCCCCCAACTGGAGGCCCTGGCGACGTCGGGGGCGGCGGGCTGCTTCGGGGTGGACCGCCGGCAGGCGTTGTGGTCGGCGGGGGCGGCGGCGGGCGAACGCCCGGGCCAGTTGCCCGGGCTGGCCGGCGGGGTGGACGCGCCAGCGCTGCCGGGGATGGACGAGGTCGACCTGGCCGTCGCCGACGTGTGGGCGACCGGGGTGTCCCCGGACAGCTACCCGGTCCAGTTCGTCCGCGAACACCTGACCGGGCTGGGCGCGCTGCCGACCGGCGGGTTGTCGGACGTGGAGTCCGGGACCCGCGTGCTGGTGGGCGGGGCGGTGACCCACCGGCAGCGGCCCGCGACGGCCGGCGGGGTGACCTTCCTGAACCTGGAGGACGAGAGCGGGATGGTCAACGTGGTGTGCTCACCCGGGCTGTGGTCCCGGTACCGGAAGGTCGCGGTGACCAGTCCCGCGATGCTGGTGCGGGGGGTGGTGGAGAACGCCAACGGAGTGGTCACCCTCCAGGCGGACCGGCTCCAGCCGCTCATCCTGCGGGTGCCGTCCACCTCCCGCGACTTCCACTGAGGGCCACGCCGGGCCCACTCGTCGCGCGGCGGGTGGTCGATGACCGGCCGGTGACCACGACGTGGCGGCACCTGCCCGGGGGTGGGGCGGGTCGGGTCCCGGACAGCCGTCCTCGACCTCCCGCCCCGACGGGGACCACCTCCCCGACCACGATCGAAGGGCCTCCGTTCCCACCGCCGCGCGGGCCACGGCGCCTCCCCCGGCGACCGAGGCGACGATGCCGGGATCGCACCACGGCCGTAACGTCGGTGAAACGCCGGGCGGGGATAACGTCCGGACCGTCGTCGGTCCCCCGTGGTGGTGGGGCCGCCCGGTCGGGAGGACGTCGCGGATGCGGGTGTTGGTGGTGGAGGACGAGCCGATGCTCGCCCAGGTCGTCGCGGCGGCACTGCGGCGGGACCACGTCGTCGCCGACGTGGTCGGCGACGGGGCGAGCGCGCAGGAGCGCCTGGTGGTCAACGACTACGACGTCGTGGTGCTCGACCGCGATCTGCCGCTGGTCCACGGGGACGAGGTGTGCCGGGACCTCGTGGCCTCCGGCGCGACCACCCGGGTGCTGATGCTCACCGCCTCGGCCGAGGTTCCGGACCGGGTCGCCGGTCTGGCGCTCGGCGCCGACGACTACCTCGTCAAACCCTTCGCGCTCGCCGAACTCGTGGCCAGGGTGCGAGCCCTGGGACGGCGCAGCCGTCCCGCCGCGCCCCCGGTGCTGTCGCGCGCCGGCATCGAGCTCGACCCCGGCCTGCGCGAGGTCCGCCGGGCAGGCGAACTCGTGGCACTCTCGCCCAAGCAGTTCACCCTCCTGGAGGAACTCCTCCGCGCCGATGGCGCGTTCGTCAGCGCCGAACACCTGCTGGAGAAGGCATGGGACGAACACGTCGATCCGTTCACGGGAGTCGTACGACTCACGGTGCTCCGCCTCCGGCGAGCCCTCGGGGAGCCCGACGTGATCGAGACGACCCCAGGAGTCGGCTACCGGATCCGGTGAGGTCCAGGCCGCGTCTCCTGCTGCCGGACGTCAGCGTCCGCACCCGGCTGACCGCCTGGTACGGGCTCGTCTTCTTCGTCAGCGGCGCGTCGCTGGTGGCGATCAACCACGCCCTGACCGAACGCGGCCTGCGCACGCACCTGGCGGACACCGCGTTCAGCCAGGTCGTCCACCAGCACTGGCGGTCGACCGAGGTGGACGGGGTGGTGCGCAGCGAGTCGCGAGGCGTCTCCGTCGAACCCGTGGACGACCGGCTGGCCTCGGAGATCGCGGAGGCCACCCAGCGGGCGCGGGAGGCCGCCCTCGCGGACCTGCTCGACCAGTCCCTCGTCGCGCTGGCCGTCGCCGGTGTCCTCGCGGTGGCGATCGGCTGGCTGATGGCCGGACGTGCCCTGCGACCGCTCAGCAAGGTCACCGCGCACGCGAGACGCGTGGCCGAGCGGAGCCTGCACGAGCGCGTGGCGCTGACCGGGCCCCGCGACGAGATCAGGGAACTGGCCGACACCTTCGACGACATGCTGGAGCGGCTCGACCGCGCCTTCGACGGTCAGCGCCGGTTCGTCGCGAACGCCTCCCACGAGCTGCGGACCCCGCTGGCGGTCAACCGTGCCCTGATCGAGTACGCCGTGAGCGACGCGGACGCCGACGAGCGGATGAGCGACCTGGGAGGACAGCTCCTGGAGGTGAACGCCCGCCAGGAACGGCTGATCGAGGGGCTGCTGATGCTCGCCCGCAGCGACCGGACGGTGGAGGACCCGCGTCCCGTGGATCTCGGCGAGGTGCTGTCCAGGGTGGCCGGCAGGGTCGAGGGCACGGCCGAACTCGCCGGGGTGCGGTTCACGGTGTCCCCCGCCGCCGCCCCGGTGCTCGGGGACCCGGTGCTGCTCGAACAGCTGGTGACCAACCTGGTCCACAACGGCATCCGCCACAACCACTCCGGCGGGTGGCTCGACGTCCGCACCGCCACCGTGGGCGCGGACGTCGAGCTGGTGGCCGGCAACAGCGGTCCCGTCGTGCGTGCCGAGGACCTGCCCCGGTTGTTCGAACCCTTCCGCCGGGGCCAGCCCGAACGCACCGACTCCCACCGGGGCGCGGGGATCGGGTTGTCCATCGTCCGCTCGGTCGCCCGCGCCCACCGGGGAACGGTCGACGCCTCTCCACGAAGGGGCGGCGGGCTGACGGTGCGGCTCAGGCTGCCGGCGGCCGGCGAGGGCCGAGGCCGTGGCTAGCTCGTGATGTCCTCGCCCTCCACCTCGCAGACCACGCCGTCGGCACTGGCCTCGACGGTGACCGAGCCGACCACCTCGGTCCCCTCCTCCGCCCCGTCGCCGCAGATCACCGCGTCCTCGGGTGCCTCGGGGAACTCGCAGTCGTCGCCGGTGACGACCTCGGGAGCGTCGTCGCCGGTCTGGGTGGCGCTGAAGCAGCCGGAGTCCGCCAGGTCGTCGACGTGTTCGATGTGGAACTCCTCCCCCGGCCGCTCCGTCCCGGTCGGCTCCGGCACTCCGTCGTCGGAGGCGCCGGCGAACGGGGCGATCAGGGCGGCCGCGCCCACGGCTGCCGCGCAGAGCGCCGCCGCGAGGCCGATCCGGTTCTGACGAGGAACCCGCATGGTGTTGTCCTTTCCGGTGGTGTCCGCACCGTGTCGCGGGAGCGACCGGTGGACCCATTCCACCGAGGTGGCGGTTTCACCACCGTTACCGCCGTCCGTGCCTTCCCGGCCCGGCTCCCGGCTGGCGGAGCGGTGGCCGGCGGAGCGCCCGGATCACCCAGGGCCGGGCCGCCCCTGCCCAGGGACGAGCTCCTGACCGCCTGGTCAGGAGCTCGCGATCCGTTCCGGCACCATCGGCAACGCGTTCGGCCGCAGCACCATCGTGGCCACCGGGCGCACCGGGTCCGGAGTGGGCCGCAGTCGCCACGCCGCGACGACGGTGGCGACCACCACCACCATCTCCGTCATCACGAAGTGCGCGCCGAGGCACTTGTGGGGCCCGGTGGCGAAGGGCGTGAAAGCGTGCTTCGGCGGGGCGGTCTCCCACCGGTCCGGGTCGAAACGCAGCGGGTCGGGGAACAGGGTGGGGTCGCGGTGTTGGGCGGTGATGCTGTAGAGGACCTCCGCGTCCGCCGGCAGCCAGTACCGCCCGAGCCGGACACCGTGCAGCGTGCGCCGGGTCAGGATCCAGTTCACGTGGTGGCGGCGGAGCGTTTCCTCCACCACCCTGCGGGTGTAGACGAGCCGGGGCAGATCCGCCGCCGTCACCGGTCGGCCGGCCAGCACCTCGTCCAGCTCCGCCCTGAGGCGGCGCTCCACCGTCGGGTGCCGCCCCAGCTCGTGGAAGAGCCACGACATGGTGCCGGCGGCCGTCTCACTGCCGGCCAACAACAGCGTCAGGACCTCGTCGTGCAGCTGCTCGGCCGTCATCCCGCGGTCGGTGCCCTCCTCCCGCGCGGACAGCAACGCGGCCATCAGATCGCCATCGTCCCCCGGCGTCCGCATCCGGTCGGCGACCAGGTCGCGAATGATCTCCTGGAGGAGCGCGCGCTCCGCGAGGAAGCGCCGGTTCGCCGGCGTCGGCAGTCGTTCGAGGGCGTCGGGCGCCAGGACGCGCCAGGCGACACCTCGCACGAAGGCGTCGGTGGCGAGGACGATCCTGGTCGCGGTCCGGTCGGTCAGGCTCGTCGAGAACAGCGCCCTGGCGACGACCACGGTCGTCAGGTGGTGCAACTGGTGGTCCAGTCGGATCGGGTGGTCGGGGCGCCACCGGGAGGTCATCCGCTCGGCCTCGCGGCGCATCAGCGCCACGTACGACTCCAGGCGGACGCGGTGGAACGCGGGGGCCATCAGCCGGCGCTGCCGGTGGTGGAAGTCCCCTTCGGAGGTCGCCACCCCGTTCCCCATGTACGGGCGCATGTTCTCGAAGAAGCGGCCCTTGCCGAAGCTGTCCGCCCGCACGGTGAACATCCGGTGCAGCAGCTCCGGGGAGTTCACCACGTAGGTGGGGTGCCGGCCGAGGCGGATCCGCACGATCTCCCCGCGCCCGCGCAACTCCTGGAGGAACGAGACCCGGCCCCGGACGAGCGCCGGCAGGTGCCCGACGAGTGGCAGTCCGCCCGGTGCGGTGGGCACGGTCCTGGGACGGTCGGTCTCCCTGTCCATCGTCCTTCCTCGTCCTCCTGGTGGTCGGGCTCCCGGGCCGGCCCTCGGCGCCGCTGGCCGTCGCCCGGTACGCCGGCGTGCCGGGCGGGGCGCGAGCCCGGAACGGCTGACGCCGCTGCCCGCCCATCGGCACGCTGTCCGCCCTGGCTGAAGCGGTTGAGGCGCCCGTACACCGCACCAGTCAGCCACGCCACCCGATCGTTCAACACCGCCGAGTGGCATCCGGCCATCCCTCCGATGTGGCCAACGGGGCCCGCGCGCCATTCCGCCACCCGTGCGCTGGCCCCGAGAAGTGGCCCCCGGCTGACTGGAGCGCGGACCGCGCGGTGCCATCGGGACGGGGAGTCGGAAGCGCCCGGCCACAATGGACTTCCCGTCCCCGCACGGCCTGCCGCCGATCGGGTGAGGGGCGGGCGAAGTCCGGGAGAAGCCCGGTGAGGGCGGGGGGAACGAGCCTAGACTGGGCACCTCCCCGAGGTGGTGATCGCATGTCGAACGCAGCCGAGCGCCGTGCCGAACCGGAGGGCCGGATGTCGACGCTCCGGGAACGGGCCACCGCCCGGGGCGCGGCCACCGGCGCGGCCGGCGGTCTCGCTCGGGGGGCCACCGAGTTCGCGCTCCAGGGCAGTGCGCACGAGCTCTCGGGCGGCGCGGTCGGGGGCGGCTGGGACTACCGGAACCTGACCAGCGGCACCGTCACCGGGTCCGTGAGCGGTGCCCAGGGCGGGATGGCCGACCGCACCAACGCGCTCGCGGAATCCACCGTCGCCCACCAGGAGCCGGAGCACTCGACGCCCAGGAACAACGTGAGCCACGGCCGCGAGGTGCTGGAGAACGGCCACCAGTGGCCGGTCGGCGCCCGGCCCCCCGAGGGCTGGCGGGACCCGTACACCAGCGGAGCGCGGGAACAGTTCGGCATCAGCGCCGGTACCGCGATCGGCCAGGCTGGGCGGTCCCGCCCCCAGGACCAGGACGACGAACCACCACTGCCCACCCCGGACCGCTGAGAGGAGTGACGTCCCGGCGGTCGGGCGCCCCGCGCTGCCCGAACCGCGGCGGGACGGGCGTGACGATGGACGGACTGATCCCGCGTTCGCTACCGGTCGGCTGCGCGAACGACGTGCGCGCCGAGCTCCGCGCCCGGTGGGCACGGCTGCGCCCGGCCCTGCGCTGGGCGCTGGTCCTGCTGCCGATGTCGGCGGTCGCGCTCCCGGTGGCCGGGTTGCTCGTGCTGGGCGGTTCCCCCGGGGGCCTCGTGCTCCCCGGGCTCGGCCTGCTCCCGGTGGTCCTGGTGCTGGCCAGGCTGCGGCGCCGTGGTCTGGCGACGCAGCCGCACGAGTGGGTACCGGCCGCGCTCCTGGCCGCCGGCGTCCCGGCGTCGATCGGCGCGCTCGCCCTGCTGGTGTTCGGGTGGTACCAGCCGAGGGCGGAGGTGGCGTTGGTCCTGGGCGTGGCCCTGTTCGGGGTGGCGGCGTTGGCCTGGGGAGTCGGCGACCACGCGTGCCGCCTGCTCTGGTCGGGCACCCCGAGGATCGTCGCCAGGAGCGGCTTCGAGCTCGGCTACCGGTTGCGGGTCCGGCGACGGCTCATCGCCCGGATCACCGTGTCGGAGGACCGGATTCGCTGGTTGGTCCAGATCACCAGCCGGCACACGACCCGCACGGTCCTCGACCGGGCGGTGCCGCTCGCGGACCTGCGTGACGTCCGGGTCGTCACCGTCGACCCGCCGCCGCGCGGCGGCGCGGGACAGGAGGTGGAGCCCGTCCCCGGACCCGGCGTGGAGTTGGTCACCGACCGGGCACGTCACGTCCTCCCGGTGCGCCGCGCGGAGGAACTCGCCCTGGTGCTCCGGGAACGCGCGGAGTGGTGCCGGTCCCTGCCCGTACCGGGAGGGCTCGCCGATCCGCCTACCCCGGCGTGGTGACGTGACGGCCTCGCCGCCCGGCGCGGACGCTACGGGGAACCCCGGATGCGAGACTGCGGGGCGGGTCATCACGCCGTCCGCCCAGCACGGCGACGAGCCTCCGCCGGGCGACCACCAACGGCCGATCACCCCCGGCCAGGAGGGACCGCGCGGTGGACGCACGAGGCCCGCCCGTGCCGAGGGACCAGCGACGTGAGGAGACGACAGGTGGGAGCCACGGACGAGGATCACCGCTGGCTCCGGCACGCCGTCGCCCTCGCCGGGCGGTGCCCGCCCTCGACGACGGCCTTCTCGGTCGGCGCCGTCGTGGTCGACTCCGCCGGCACACCACTCGCCGAGGGCTTCTCCCGGGAGGGGAACGATCCGCACGTGCACGCGGAGGAGGCGGCGCTGGCCAAGATCGGGCCCGACGACCCGCGACTGCCGGGTGCGACGGTGTACAGCTCCCTGGAGCCCTGCGCCGCCCGGCGTTCCCGACCCAGGACGTGCACCCAGCTGATCCTGTCCGCCGGGGTGCGGCGGGTGGTCTTCGCCTGGCGCGAACCGACGATCTTCGTCGACTGCGACGGTGCCGAGCGGTTGCGGGCGGCCGGGGTCTCGGTGGTGGAGGTCCCGGAGCTGGCCGAGTCGGCTCGCGCGGTCAACCGGCACCTGCTCGGCCCCCGCTGACCGGATCGCGCCGCCCCCGGGGCCGCCCGAGGGAACCCGCGTCGACCGCCTGGCGGCTCCCCCTCCGCCGGGCGGGGGGTCGTGGCCCGGCGCGCGGCGCGAGGACCCCACGACGTCGCCGGTACCGGGTAGCGTCACGCGGGTGAGCGAGTCCTTCGACCCCGCAGGGGACTGGCCCGCCGACCCGGCGGATCGCGCCGCCGTGTGGCGCTACCTGTGCCGCTACCTCGGTGGCCTCGGCAGCAGCATCGCGCCGGAGGACGGCTGCCCGGCGGACGAGCTGGACGCCGCCGAGCGACGGCTGGGCCTGCCCCTGCCGGCGGCGCTCCGCGAGTTCTACGGGCTGCTCGGCCGCCGGACGGACGTGACGAGCGCGCAGGACACGCTGCTGCCGCCCGACGGGCTCCACGTGGACGAGCACGGGGGGCTGCTGGTGTTCCGCGAGGAGAACCAGGACACCGCCCGGTGGGGGGTCGCGGTCGACCAGCTGGCGGCGGCCGACCCGCCCGTCCTGCTCCAACACGAGTTGTCCGCCGGGAACGAGGACTTCCTGCCCTCGGTGTCCCTGGCGGCGGTGGAGCTGGTGCTCTCGGAGTCGCTGTTCGGCCCGGCGGGTGTCGTGGACAATCGGTACCTGGATGCCGACGACATCGAGCTCGTCGAGCGGTACTGCCGCCGACTCCCGATGCCGGAGTACCCGGTGTGGGCGGTCCCCGGCTCCGCCGTGCGGTGGTTCACCGCTCCTGACCTCGTGGTGCGGGACGACGGCCGGTCCTGGTTGTGGGTTCGCGCGCGCACCCCGGCGGCGTTGGCGGCGTTGCGCGAGGCCGTCCCCGGGGAGTGGATGGGAGCGGACTAGGCGGTCGGGGTGGTGTGGCCGGAGCGGGTCCCCGCGCGCGCGGCGGGTCGACGACGGGACGCCTCGCTCGCGGCACGGCCGGTGCCCGCGCCGCCGGGACCCGTCCGACCGCTGCCCTACGGTGACGGGGTGACCCACCGTCCCTTCCTCCCGCCCGCCCGCCCCGCCGACCACCCGGAACCCGCGCGCTCCTCGGACAGACCGGCCGAACCCCCGGCCGCCGTCGAGCCACCGGAGGTGGGGGCCGACTACTCCTTCGCCCGGCTGCCCCGGGCGCGGTGGGAGCGGCGTGCCTTCGAGGACTGCGACTTCACGGAGGCCGACCTGCGGGAGCTGGTGACGGTCGGGTGCACGTTCACCCGGTGCGACTTCGGCGGCGCGGACCTCGGCGAGTCCCACCACACGGCCAGTGCCTTCCGGTCCTGCGTGTTCCGGCGCACCGTGCTGACCGGCGGCACCTTCGAGGGCTGCTCCCTGCTCGGGTCGAGCTTCGAGGGCGCGCGGCTGCGACCCCTGCGGCTCCGGGAGACGGACCTGACCCTGGCGGCCCTGCCGGGCGCGGACCTGCGGCGGGTCGTGCTGTCCGGCGTCCGCCTCCGGGAGGCGGACCTCTTCCAGGCGAACCTGAGCCACGCCGACCTCCGGGAGGCGGACCTCGGAGGAGCACGTCTCACCGAGGCGAACCTGTCCGAGGCCGACCTGCGTGGCGCGCTGATCGACCCGGCCGCGTTCCGGCAGGCGACGGTGGCCGGTGCCAGGGTGGACGCCGCGCAGGCCATCACCTTCGCGGCAGCCCACGGCCTGGTGGTCGACTAGGGGCCGGGCCCCGTCGCCACCGGGTCCGTCACGCCGGCGGAGCCGCCTCGGGCACCTCCGCCAGCGCGCCGTCATCCACCAGGTCGGTGATCGACCGGGGGAGGATGTACACCAGGCCGCCTCCGGGCTGTTCGAACCACGGCACGGCCACGCCGGTCAGCACCTGGAGCGGACGCAGCAGCCGGTAGGCGCGGTAGGAGCGGTTGACCCACTGCGGCGGCAACGAGCGCTGCTCGTACGGGGTCCCCGCGCTGTAGCTGACGTTGCCGTCCGGTTCGCCGAACCTGTCGATCTCCGTGCCCGCCTGGAGCATGAGGAGACGACGTTCCCGGAACAGGGTGAGCGGTGGCTCCCCCTTCAGGGGCCGGATGATGCTCTGCTGTTCCGAGCCCTGCCCACGAACGGCCTGCTGCCGCGCGGCCGACGGCTGGGCGTCGGCGGCCTGCCGCCGGGGTGGCTGACCGGCCGCCTCGTGGCCGCCGCCCACCGTGTCGTGCTGCGGGGCGCTCGGCTCGCGCTGGCCCGGGTCGTGCGCCCCGTCTGGGTGTTCCACGGGCGGCGTCGGACGCTGCGGCGCCGGCGGCGGTACCGACAGGGCGCTGGTGACCTGCCGGGCGGGGTCGGAATCCTCCGGGTCGTCCTGCCAGTGCCCGGCCGGCACCTCCTCCCGCTGCTCGGGACCCGGTTCCGGGTCCGGGGGAAGATCGCGCGACGGCGCCTCCTCGCCGCGCTGCGACTGGTTCAGCGGCAACCGGATCTGCCGGGGGCCGCCGCCGATGCCCAGGTCCAGCATGGGCGGACCGTCCTGCGGGTCGTAGTCGAAACGGTGTGGCCCCTCCTCGAAGGGGTCGCCGCCACTCGCCGGCGGAATCGCGACGCCACCGCCCGCGAACGGGTCGGGGAGGTTGCGGGGCGGTTCCTCGGCCTCCTCGTGCTGGTCGCGGCGGAAGTCCTCGTCCCCGTGGTGCGCCCGCCGGTCGTCCGGTTCGCCGACGGTGTCCTGGACGACCGGTCGGGGAGGCTCCTCGTGGTCGTGCGGGTGCGCCATCAGCAGCGCCCCCAGCAGGTACGCGCAGGCCTGGTTCACCTGACCGAAGTGGACCTCGTCGTACCGCTCACCGTGCTCCGACCAGAAGACCGACCAGGTCTCCTCCTCGCCGGCGACGTCCTCGCGGAGCAGGCACCAGACGTCCTCCTCGACGACGCCGACCCGGAAACCCTCCGGGTCGACCCCGAGGTCGCTCAGCCGCTGCCGCAGCTGCTCGATGCTCGCCTCGTCCTCGATCGCCGCCGCCTCGGCCTCGTCGTCCAGACCGTCCGCGTCGTAGTGCCGGTCGTCCCGGAACGGCTCAGAACCGTGGTCGCGCTCGTAGTCGTGCTGGTGTTCGTAACCCCCCGGGTCCTGGTAGGGCTGGCCGCCGTCGAAGCCGGGCTGCTCCTGGAACGCGCCGGCACCGCTCCCGTCCTGGTAGCCCGCCTGGTCGTCGGGGCGCGGCGAGGGGTCGTGGTCCTCGGCCGGCTGGTGGTGGACCGGGTCCTGGTAGGACTGCTCCGGGAAGGGCTGCTGGTCCTGGTAGGACTGTTCCGGGAATCCCGGGGTCTCCTCGTAGCGCTGGCCGTACCGCTCGTCCGGGTAGCCGGGGTCCCGGTACGCGGGTTCCTCGTCGAATTCCGAGTAGTACCCGCCCGACTCGGCGGGCGCCTCGACCGGCTGGTCCTCGATCCGCTCGTGCTGCTGACGCGCGCCCTCCGGGGTGGAGGGGCGCTGTCCTGGTCCGTCGTGGCCTTCCGGACCGGACGGGTCCGTCGCCGCCGGCAGGATGCCCGTGGCCGCGTCCTGGAGGTCGTCGCGGAACCCCCCGCCGTGGCCGAGGGGGAAGTCCGGGACGGGCTGCTGCTCGCGCTGGGCCGCCGCCCGCGTCTCCGGCATCCGCTGGTGCAGCAGCGCCGCGGCGGCCGCCAGCACGTCCTCACCGACCGGGGGGAGCTCGAACCGCTGGGAGCGCACGTGGTCCACCAGCTCGGGCACCGGCGGGACACCGTGGCGGCGGAGGTGGTAGCCGACCGCCGCCGACCAGATCCACCGACCGTCGGTGTGCCAGCTCGCCGGTACGGTCGCCCGCCCGTCCGCCCCGAAGGGATCCGGGGTGGGGTTCCGGGTGTCCAGGACCACGGGGGCGTGGTCGAGGTAGGCGAGGAGGACCTCGCGGTCCGCCGGGTCCACGGCCGCCCTGTTGATCATTGGGCGGCCGTCCTCCCTGGTGCCGTCGAAGACACGGGCGACGGAGAAGCCCCCGTCCCCGGCCGCGTCGCCGGGCCGGTCGGGCTCCTGCGCTGACTCCGCGCGGCGGCCGTGCTGGTAGCCGTTGTTCTCGTGTTGGTACCCGTTGTTCGGTGGGCCACCGAAGCCGTTGTTCTGGTGCTGCTCCTCGGCCCTCGGCGCCGCCTGCCCACCGTCCATGGTGTACGAACGCAGTTCCTCGACCACCGAACCGGGCAGCAGGTCGGTCGCGTCCTCCCGGACGAGCTCCGCGGCCTGGGTGGGATCGCCGAGCTGGGGGACGCCACGCCGGGGAGCGTCCTCACCGGACGGACGTGACGAGGTGCCCAAGCGCTGCCGCAGCCAGTCCGGGATGTGTTCCTCGGCGCGGGGGAAGCGTTGGAGCTCCTCGCGGTACACCGCGTCGGGCAGCGGCGGGTCCCAGCCCGGCTCCTGGTTCAGGTTGACGTCGATCCGGTAGTTGGACGGCCGCTCCACCACGTAGAAGGCGGAGAGCCAGGTGCCGACACCTGGCCGGTACATGCCGTGCCGCAGCTGGTCGAACAGGGGAGCGCACTCGGCGGGCGGTTCCCAGCCCTGTGACTCGCCGTCGGGTCCGACGACCTCTCCGACCGTCTCGGCTCGTTGGCCGGCAGCGCGGTATTCCACCCGGATGCGCTGCCACCCGGGCGGAGCGGCGCCCAACACCGCGACGCCGATCTTTCGCGCGAGCGCTGCCTGATCTTCCGGACTGTTCGCCGTCGGACGGGACATAGCTACATCCTCTCTGACGGAGCCGGAGTCGTGGTCCGGGGTGGGCGGAAACAACGGCTGAGACTACGCCCACCTGGCGGGCCGAAAACACCGCTGTCGCTGGTAACCACGCGTGCTGTTCCGCATACAACGCTGCCGGTGACGAGGCTCGTCGGATCGGGCGAGGCCACCGCTCGATCGGGGTCGCCCGAACGGTGTGCGGTCGTGCAACAACATGAACCGTAACGAGCATGACCGGTGCTTTCGGACGGTTCGGGGCGCCGCCGAGGAATGGGGACGACCGCCCTCCCCACCGCGCGGCCAGCGATGTTCGCCGGTCGGCTCCTGCGGGCGGGCTCACCTGTGCGGGCGACTGACGACCCGGGTGCCCACCCTCCCGGCGGGCGGGACGGCCCGAAGGTGTTCGCGCAGAGCGCAGCGCGCGGAGCGGAGCGCGGGGCAGGAGCGGTGTTCCGAAGTCGGAGACCTGCCGCGTCCGTCCCGTGGTCCCCGGGCTCCCCGGTCGCCTTGACTCGGCTCGCGCGGACGAGGACCTGACCGGTGGCCGGAGACCACCTCGTAGCCCGGCCGCGCCCGCCCGCCGGAAAAGCCGATGTGCCGCGGTGGCGTCTGGTGCACGCTGGCCTGGTGCTCGCTCCCTACCGGCGACTCGCCGACGTGCCAGGTGTCCTCAGTCTGCTGCTCTGGTCGCTGCTGGGGCGGTTGTACCAACCGGGAGTCCCCATCGCGCTCACGTTCCTCGTCGCGGACTGGGCCGGTTCCTACCTGGTCGCCGGTCTCGTGACAGGAGCCCTCACGGCCGGCCAGGTGGTGGCGGGACCGCTGCGCGGTCGGGCCGCCGACCACGGTTCGGTTCCTCGACTGCTGCTGGTGACCGGGCTGGTGTACGCGGGCGGGCTGGCGGCGCTCTCGTGGTGGCCGGCGGACTGGTGGTACGCCGCCCCGCTCGTGGCGTTCGTCACCGGGTGCTTCATGCCGCCCGTGACCCAGGTGAGCAGGGCGGTGTGGGCCAGCATCCCCGAGCGGACCGCGCGGGAGGCCGCCTACGCCGTGGAGGCGACGCTCCAGGAACTGCTCTTCGTGGTCGCCCCGGTGCTGGCGGCGATGGTCGTCGCGGTCGTCAGCCCGATGGCGGCGGTGCTGCTCTGCGCCGCCCTCGCCCTGGTCGGGGTGGCGGGGTTCGCGTTCGCCGCGAGCCGGACGGAGCTCCTCTCGGCGCGCGCCTCGTTGACCCACCGGTCGGCGAGGGCGAGTGGTTCGGTGTTCCGGGTGCCCAGGCTCCGGGGTTCGCTCGTGATGGGGTTCGCCTTCGTCGCCTCCGTGATCGCGATCGACCTGCTCATCGTCGCATGGGCCCGGGATCGGGGCACGCCGGCCCTGGCGGGGTTGCTGGCCGCCGCGTGGGGGGCGGGTTCACTGGTGGGCGGGTTCGTGGCCGGGGGGCTCCGCGGCGAGCCCCGGCTGTGGCTGCGGATCGGCGCGGTCCTGGGTGGGCTGGCGGCGATCAGCCTGGTGCTGCCCCCCGTCCACCCCGATCCCTCCCCGTGGCTGCTGGCCGGGGTGCTGGTGGTCAGCGGGCTGGCGATCGCGCCAGCCCTGGCCGCGATGAACGGTCTGGTGGGGCGGATCGCCCCTGCCGGGAGGCAGGCCGAGGTGTTCGGCTGGTTCGCGGCCGCGACCACGGCGGGCGGAGCCCTGGCCAGTGTGGTCACCGGGTGGTTGCTCGACGCCGCCAACCCGTCGGTGACGGCGGCGGTCGCGGCGTCCTGGTGCCTCGTCGCGGTGTTACTCGCGCGACATCTGACCCGGCCGTCGCGGGAGGCCGGTCCGGACATGGCGCAGTATGAGCGGACGTGACGACTGAACCCCCCACCGCCGGGAACGGCCAGCCCTCTCGTCTCCTCGCGCTGGGCATCGCCGGCGCGGTGGTCGCCGGACTGGGTATGGCGGCCCAGTCGCGGGTCAACGGGGAACTGGCGGGCCGGCTGGGGAGCGGGGTCGCGGCGGCCGTGGTGTCCTTCGGGACCGGTCTCCTGCTCGTCGCCCTCTTCGCCCTGGCGTCTCCCACCGCGCGCCGGGGCCTGGGACGTGTGCTCGCGGCGCTACGCTCCGGCGGCGGTTCGCCCGGTTCCTCGTCGTCCCGGCCTCGCGACACCACCGGTTCCGGTGCTCGGGCACCGTCACCAGCGGCCCCCGGCGAACCGAGGTTGCGGTGGTGGCACTGCCTCGGCGGGCTGTGCGGGGCCTTCCTGGTGCTCAGCCAGGGTCTGACCGTCGGGAGCGTGGGAGTCGCGGTGTTCACGGTCGCGGTGGTCGCCGGACAGGTCACCTCGGGGATGGTCGTGGACCGGCTGGGTGTCGGGCCGGGCGGGAAACGCCCGGTGACGTGGTTGCGGATGGTGGGCGCGGTGATCGCGCTGTGCGCCGTCGTGATCGCGATGTCCGGGGAGTTGAGCGACCCCTCCCGGCTCGGGCTGGCCGTGCTGCCCGCGCTGGCCGGCGTGGCCATCGCCTGGCAGCAGGCGGTGAACGGCCAGGTCGGCGTGGTGGCCCGGTCTCCGCTGCCGCCGACGCTGGTGAACTTCGTGGTCGGTCTGACTGGTCTGCTGGTCGCGTTGGCCGTTCTGCTCGTCCTCGGTGACCGGCCGGCCCCGTTGCCGGCCGAGCCCGTGCTCTACGTCGGCGGGCCGCTCGGCGTGCTCTTCATCGCGATCGGCGCGGTGGCGGTCCGCCACACCGGCGTGCTGGTGTTCGCGATGAGCGCGGTCGCCGGCCAGCTTTCCGGGGCCGTCCTGCTGGACCTGGTGTTGCCGGCCACGGACGGGCCGATGTCGGTGGCGACCCTGGCTGGCAGCGCGCTGACACTGCTCGGCGCGGTCCTGGCGGTGGTGCCCGGCCGAACCCGGCGGGGTCGGGGTCTGGAACGATAGGCCCGTGAGCGCCACGATCCTCGACGGCAAGGCCACCAGGAACACGATCTTCGCGGAGTTGCGGCAGCGGGTCGACGCGCTGCGCGCTCGCGGGGTGACACCGGGGCTCGCGACGGTCCTCGTCGGCGATGACCCCGGGTCGCACGCGTACGTCCGGGGCAAGCACCGGGACTGCGCGAAGGTGGGGATCGAGTCGATCCGCGTCGACCTCCCGGCCACGGCGAGCCAGGGCGAGGTCGAGGCGGCCGTCGACGAGCTGAACGCCGACCCGGCCTGCACGGGGTATCTCGTGCAGCTGCCGTTGCCGGGGCGGCTGGACGCCGGGACGGTGTTGGAGCGCATCGACCCCGCCAAGGACGCCGACGGCCTGCAGCCGGTCAACCTCGGCCGGTTGGTGCTCGGCGAGCCGGGGCCGCTGCCGTGCACCCCCCGGGGCATCGTCGAGTTGTTGCGCCGCTACGACGTGCCGCTCGCCGGGGCGAACGTGGCCGTGGTCGGCCGAGGGGTCACGGTCGGGCGCCCGCTGGGGCTGCTGTTGACCCGCCGCTCGGAGAACGCCACGGTCACCCTCTGCCACACCGGAACCCGGGACCTGGACGCGGAGCTGCGGCGCGCCGACGTGGTCGTGGCCGCCGCCGGCGTTCCCGGGCTGGTCCGGCCGGACAGCATCAAGCCGGGGGCGGCGGTCCTCGACGTCGGCATCACCCGCACGGCCGAGGGCCTGGTGGGTGACGTCGCGCCGGAGACGCGGGAGACCGCCGGGTACCTGGCGCCGATGCCGGGCGGGGTCGGTCCGATGACCAGGGCCATGCTGTTGCTGAACGTGGTGGAGGCCGCCGAGCGGGCGGCGGACCGCGCGTGAGCGGTCGCCCCAAGGGGCGGGCGACGGCGCCCCAGTTCTCCTTCCTGCTGGTGATCGCCGTGGTGGTGCTCGGCTTCGTCCGGGTGTTCATGGGGCACTGGCGGGAGGGGTCCGTGCTCTTGGGCGGCGCGCTCCTGCTGGCCGCCGGGCTGCGGGTCCTGTTGGCCGACGAGCAGGCCGGCCTGTTGAAGATCCGGGGTCGCGGGGTGGACGTGCTGCTCTACGGCCTGTTGGGCGGCATGGTGGTGCTGGTCGCCCTGACCATCGAGGGTGGCCCGCTGGGCTGACGCGGGAGCGCGGACCTCGACCCGCCCCGCCCCGCCGCGCCCTCGGACCGCCGCGCCCCGCCCCGCGGACCCTTCCACCGGGAGACGCCGAGCCCGGCATGGGCGGCCTCGCAGCCCATCCTCAGGTGCCCCGCTCCTGGTCGGCCACCAACACGATCTTCCCGTGCACGCCGCCCCGGCTCAGGATCCGCAACGCGTCGGCCGCCCGCGACATCGGGTGCCGGGAGTGGACCACCGGCGTGAGGGTGCCCGCCGCGAGCAGACCGAGCACGGTGCCCAGGTCCTCGCGGAACCTCCGCCCGGGACGCACGTAGTAGAGGGAGACCCGGCGCCGCCGGGTGAGCCGTGGTTCGCCGAGCGTGTTCCACCACAGCAACCCGCCGAGCATCCGCAGGTAGGGGCGCAGGGGCCCGCCCTCGTCGCGCAGCGTCGCCGCCGACCCGTAGCTGACGACCCGTCCGCCCGGCGCGAGCAGGGCGCGTGACCGGGCGACGCTCCGGGGCCCGAGGTGGTCGAACACGGCGTGGTAGCCGTGCGGTGCGTGGCGGCGGAGCCGTTCGGTGAGGTCGGGGGAGCGGTAGTCGACGGGAACGACGCCCTCGGCTCGGAGCGCTTCCTGGTTCGCCTCCGACGCGGTGCCCACGACCGTCGCGCCCGCCTGCCGGCACAGTTGGGCGAGCAGACCGCCCACGCCGCCGGTCGCCCCGTGCACGAGCACCGTCTGGCCCGGACCCACCGGTGCGCTGCGATGCGCCAGCTGCCAGGCGGTCACACCGTTGGTCACCAGGGCGACGGCGTCTCCCGAGTCCACCCCGGCGGGAACCGGGACGACCTCGGAGGCCGGGAGCACCACCTCGTCCGCCCAGGCCCCGGTGCGGGGCATGGCCGCGACCCTGTCGCCCGGCGCGAGGCCGGCGACCTCCGGCCCCACGGCGGTGATCCGGCCGACCAGGTCGTAACCGGGCACGAAGGGGAAGCGGGGTTGCATCGGGTAGCGGCCGCGCAGCATCTGCACTTCGGCGAAAGCGACTCCGCTCGCCTCCACCCGGATGCGCACCTCGCCCGTGCCGGGCCCGGGCACCTCCCGCTCGCGGGCGACCAGACGTTCCGGGCCGCCGAACCCGCTCAGTTCCATCTGCCTGACCATGCTGCCTCACATTAGCTATTGCTTGTTACGTTCGTTATAGCCTGTAACCAAAGAATGCGCCAGTTACCCTGGGCCTGTCAAGCGCGGGTCGCCGCGCCCGTCATCGGCAGTAGTGAGGAGACCCGTCGTGCCCGAGGCCGCGAGCCCGTCGTCCCGACGCCCGCCCCGTGCCCGCTACCGGGAACTGACCCTGCGGGAGATCAAGGACCTGGCGTGGGAGCAGGTCGCGGAGGGCGGCGGAGCGGCGCTCTCGCTGAACTCGATCGCCCGCCGGATGGGCCTGACAGGCCCCGCCCTGTACCGGTACTTCGCCAACCGCGACGCCCTGCTGACCGAGCTGGTGCGCGAGGGCTACCGGGGGCTGGCCGAGGCCGTCGACGCGGCCGTGCCCGGGGCGGGCGAGGCCGACCCCGAACTCCGCCTGCGGGCCTTCGTCCACGCGCTCTGGACGTGGAGCGCGGAGATGCCGCACCGGTACCTGCTCCTGTTCGGGGCGCCGGTGCCCGGGTACGCGGCCCCCGAGGACACCTTCGAGCAGGCGTTCCGCCCGATGGCCGTGCTGTTCGACGTCCTGGCGGAGCTCCCGCCCGGCCCGGCCGAGACGAGGGCGGTCAGCGGCGGACCGCTCCGGGACCAGCTCGCCGGCTGGGTGGACGCCCGCGGGGGCGAGCCCCTCCCGCCGGAGGTGGCCCTGCGGGCGGTCCGGTGCTGGGCACGACTCCACGGCCTCATCAGCCTCGCGCTGGTCGGGCAGTTCACCGCCACCGGAGTGGACCCCGAGGAGGTGCTGCGGGTGGAACTCGACGCCCTGCTCGCCGGCCACTGAGGACTCGGTGGCGCCCTCGTGCGCCACCGGCGCTCCGGCGGCGCGGAGGTCGGACGAGGCGTTCCCCCGTGCGGCGGTGGACGCCCGCTCCCGGTGGAGACCCTGCTCACCACCGGGGGTTCCGCCGCCCGCCGGCTTGGTAATCTCCCAGCGCGCCGGCCCCTGCCGGCGCGCGGTCCCGGTGCCGTGGCCGTCGCCGAACAGGTGATTCCGGGTTGGCTCACGACGAACGTGACGTCGCCGTGCCCGCCCAGCGTCGCGCCCGGGGAACCCACCCAAGACGCGGATCGGGAGGACCCCCCAAGTGGCACGTTCCGGTAAGGTCGCCGTCGTCGGCGCCGGCTTCTACGGCTCCACCACGGCCCAGCGGTTGGCCGAGTACGACATCTTCGAGACCGTGGTGCTCACCGACATCCTGGAAGGCAAGCCCGAGGGGCTCGCCCTGGACATGAACCAGTCCCGGGCCGTCGAGGGTTTCGAGACCAGGGTCGTCGGGCAGACCACCGGCCCCAAGGGCGAGGGCTACGAGGCCATCGCCGGCGCCGAGATCGTGATCATCACGGCCGGTCTTCCCCGCAAGCCGGGCATGAACCGGATGGACCTCATCGAGACCAACGCCAAGATCGTCCGGCAGGTCTCGGAGAACGTCGCCAAGCACGCGCCCGAGGCCGTCGTCATCGTCGTCTCCAACCCGTTGGACGAGATGACCGCCCTCGCCCAGATCGCCACCGAGTTCCCGAAGAACCGGGTGCTCGGCCAGGCCGGCATCCTCGACACCGCGCGGTTCACGAACTTCGTGGCCGAGGAGCTGGACGTGCCGGTGGGTTCCGTGACCACCCTGACGCTGGGCTCGCACGGCGACACCATGGTGCCGGTGCCCTCCGCGTCCTCGGTCGACGGGACGCCCCTGACCGAGGCGCTGCCGGCCGAGAAGGTGGAGGAACTGGTCACCCGCACCCGCAACGGTGGCGCGGAGGTGGTCGCGCTGCTCAAGACCGGGTCCGCCTACTACGCTCCCTCGGCCGCCGCCGCCCGGATGGCCAAGGCGGTGCACGAGGACTCCGGTGAGGTCCTGCCGGTGTGCGCGTGGGTCGACGGTGAGTACGGGATCTCCGGCGTCTACCTGGGCGTGACCGCCGAGCTGGGCAGGGAGGGCGTGCGCAAGGTGGTCGAGCGCGACCTCACCGACACCGAGCTCGCCGCGCTGAAGGAGGCCGCCGAGGCCGTCCGCGCGAAGCAGGCCGACGTCCAGAGCCTCTGAACACGCTCTCGGGGTCGCTCGATCGGCCCCGAGCGGGGAAGGTCGGCGTCGTCCTCCTGGGGGCGACGCCGACGTGCTCGGTGCCGCCGTGGCCACGGCCCGCCAGCCGGCGAAGACCGCGGCCCGGGTCAGCCGTGCTCGGGCATGGGGGGCTCGACGAGGCAGTCCGCCCCCGGGAACATCAGGGCCTCGCTCCCGTCGGGGAACCGGACCAGGTAGGGCGGTTCGCCCTCCGGGCCGCGCACCTCGACGATCTCGCCGGTGCGGTCCTGCTGGCCCACGGTCCTGCTGTGCATGTGCAGCCGGTCGCCTACATCCGCTCGCATCGCTGGTCACCTCCGCCATCCAGGCTACGGAAGTGACCGGCGCGACGCAGGCCGGTGGCGAGGGGATCGGGACGACCACCCCTCGCCAGGCCGCGAACCACCGACCGAACCACGGTGGGCACGGGTCAGAGACAGGCGTCCCGCAGCACCTGGACCTGGTTCTCGACGGTCTCGACGGTGTCCGACCCCACGCCGTTCTCCGCCAGGTTGGCCGCCGAGTCGCTCATCTCCCGCAGCGCGTTGGCCACGTCCTCGTCGGTGGTCTCGGCCGCCAGGGTCGCCAGCTCCTCGGCGCGCTCCCGTGCCTGCTGAGCGGTCTCCTCCGGATTCGAGACCGCGTTGCCGACCGACTCGAAGAAACCGACGATGCCCAGCGCCTCGGCGCAGGTGGTCGCCTTGTCGATCTGCTGTTGGCCCTGCTCCAGTTGTTCACGCCCCTGGTCGATGGCGTTGCTCAGCTCCTGTTGGGCTTCCTGGACCTCTCCGCAGCCCACCAGCAGCGCGCCGAGCGCCAGGGCGCTCACGCCCACGCCCACCGCGCGCCGGGCCCTGCCGGCCGACGACCTCACGCTCAACCTCATGTGCGTTTCCTCCGCCCTCGGTTCGGGCCGGACTCGCGGCCCGTAGCGCACGTTACCGAGGGTGACGCGAAGTTGTCGTGGGCTCCGGCCGGCAGGACCGCCCTGGGCAGCGGGTTCGGCTGTCAGCTGAACCGGACGTCCGAGCAGGCGTAGAAGGCGTTCCCGGTGTCAGCGATGTCCCACACCGCCAGGATGACGTGGTGACCGCTCTTGTTCGGCAGGGTTCCGCTGTGCGCGAAGACCGACGGCGGCCGCTGGCCGCCGTAGTCGAGGCTGAGGAACGGCGCCGGCTCCAGCTGGGCCCGGCTCAGCGGCTGGTTCGGGTTCCAGCCGTCGCGCGTCACGAAGTACCGCCACGAGCTGGTGGCGTGCGAGACGCTGATCTGCCACCGGAACTCGTGGTTCGCTCCGCTGGTGAGCGGGGTCGTCGGCCACCCCGCCCCTCGTGGGTCGTCGAGCTGGGAGAACCGGCCGTTGCCGCCGGCGCAGATGGTGCCGTCCGCCGGGCCCGAGGCGGGGAACCCCTTCGGACCCTCAACGCTTTGGGGCTCCCACTGGATCTCGCCGCAGCCGGTGACGGCGCCGGACGCGCAGTGGTCCTGGCGGCTGGCGGGGTTCTGGGTCCAGCCGTGGCCCTGCGCGGTTCCGGCGAACGCGGTGACGCCGAGGAGGGGGAGAAGACCAAGCAGTGCCGCTCCGGCCGCACGCCGGATTCGTTGAGTGAACATGTGGTGAGCACTCCCTTCGACAGGTGCTGGCATTCCGCACGCTACGGAGGAAAATTCCCCACCAACAGATCCGATCCGAGGAAAGATTGCGCTGTTCGGGTGGTCGTCGCTGGTGTCTCCCCGTATTGGGAAAAAGGGTGGCGGAACACTTCCGGTCGCGCTCGGCCGGTTGTTCGTCGCGGCCTCAAACGAAGGGTTCGTCGAACGGATCGACGAACTGGTGGGACGGAAATGTGCCCGCCACCAGCACCGATGGTCGAGCGGTGCCGCTAGCGGTTCAGGATCCCCAACTCGGCGAGCCATGGGGCCGCCCCCGTTCGGTAGAGGACGATGGCCGAGAGAATGGTCGCGGCGACCGTGAGCAGTGGCAGTACGACGACCATTTCCACCTTGCTCCCGGTGCTCATTCGGAAGGCCTTGGGTAACCGGACCGGATACCAGGTCTTCCATTTGATGGGCACCGGCCAGAACATCGAACAGCCCTGCTGGGTGATCGCGTCCCCCAGGTAGTGCGCCGTGCAGCCCAGGATCACCGCGACGCCGAACACCGCCGGGTTGTGCGGTTCGGTGCCGGCCCAGGCCCAGCAGAGCACGGTCAGCACCAACGAGGCCACCGTGATCAGGGTGGCGTCCCGGCGGGGGCACCACTGGTGCATGATCCCCCGGATCGCCAGCCCGGCGAAGACGAACATCAGGACGGCGAGGGCCCCGCCGTCGCTGGCCTGGACGACGGCCGTCGTCACGACCCCCATCAGCAGGGCGAACACGAGGGTGTGGGTCAGCCCCCGGTGGCCGCCGTCCCGGTTGGAGTCCTTCTTCGTCTTGGTGACCTTGTAGACCCAGCCGCTGATGGTGTTCACGGCGGCCGAGACGCCCCTGCTGGCCGAGCCGAAGGTGCGGGCCACCGTCGAGTTGGGGTGGTCGATGTCGGGGAGGAGCGCGGCTCCCGAGGCCAGGGTGGCCCCGACCACCCAGGTCTTCGGGGACAGCTGGCCTATGCTGTGCGTGTTGGCCAGGGCCGTCACCGCTGCCCAGGTGGCCAGCCCGCTGATGGCGTGTGTCGGCCCCGTCGCCATGTGCCCTCCCGAAGATCACCCGATCTTGGGAGGTTAGAGGGTCCGCGAGACACGCCCGGCACGGGTCGTCGGCACCGGGTGTCGTCGACGTGGAGCGGGCGGCGAGCCGTCAGACCGAACCGTGATTCGTGGACGACGCCCTGTCCAGCACCGCACGTATACCAGTACGCTTGTACCGCTTGGACGGTACGCGGTGACACGGGAGAGGAGCGCTCCGGCGCCATGAGCAGCAAGATCAAGGTAGAGGGCAAGGTCGTCGAGCTCGACGGCGACGAGATGACCAGGATCATCTGGCAGTTCATCAAGGACAAGCTCGTCCACCCCTACCTGGACGTCGACCTTGAGTACTACGACCTGGGCATCGAGAGCCGGGACGCCACCGACGACCAGATCACGGTCGACGCGGCCAACGCGATCAACAAGCACGGGGTGGGCGTCAAGTGCGCCACCATCACGCCGGACGAGGCGCGGGTCGAGGAGTTCGGCCTGAAGAAGATGTGGCGGAGCCCGAACGGCACCATCCGCAACATCCTCGGTGGCGTCGTCTTCCGCGAGCCGATCATCATCTCGAACATCCCCCGGCTGGTGCCGGGCTGGACGCAGCCGATCATCATCGGCCGGCACGCCCACGGCGACCAGTACAAGGCCAGTGACTTCAAGGTCCCCGGCCCGGGCACCGTCACCATCACCTACACCCCGGAGGGTGAGGGCGAGCCGATCGAGCTGGAGGTCGCGAACTTCCCGGAGGGCGGCGGCGTCGCCCTCGGCATGTACAACTACCGGAAGTCGATCGAGGACTTCGCCCGCGCGTCCTTCTCCTACGGCCTGCAGCGCGGCTACCCGGTCTACATGTCGACCAAGAACACCATCCTCAAGGCCTACGACGGCATGTTCAAGGACGTGTTCGCCGAGATCTTCGAGAAGGAGTTCAAGGCCGAGTTCGACGCCAAGGGCCTCACCTACGAGCACCGCCTCATCGACGACATGGTGGCCGCCGCCATGAAGTGGGAGGGCGGCTACGTGTGGGCCTGCAAGAACTACGACGGTGACGTGCAGTCCGACACGGTGGCGCAGGGCTTCGGCTCCCTCGGTCTGATGACCTCCGTGCTGATGAGCCCCGACGGGCGCACCGTCGAGGCCGAGGCCGCCCACGGCACGGTGACCCGGCACTACCGGCAGCACCAGCAGGGCAAGCCCACCTCGACGAACCCGATCGCCTCGATCTTCGCCTGGACCCGGGGCCTGGCCCACCGGGGCAAGCTGGACAACACCCCCGAGGTCGTCGGCTTCGCGCAGACGCTGGAGAAGGTCGTCATCGAGACCGTCGAGAGCGGCAAGATGACCAAGGACCTCGCCCTCCTGGTCGGCGGCGACACGCCGTTCCAGACCACCGAGGAGTTCCTGGCGACCCTGGACGAGAACCTGGCCAGGAAGGTCGCCGCCTGACCGAGGGCACGACGCCCCCTCCGGCACGGCACCCGAGTCGGCCCCCGAACCCCCACGGGTTCGGGGGCCGACGGCGTTCCCGCTCCTCCAGGACGGCCACGCACGCCACGCCCGCCCCCGCGCACCCGCCCGGCGTCCGAGCCGTGGACCACCCCCGAACGAGTGGATTCGGCGGGAGTGGGTCGGTAGTGGCCGCCGAGGTGACCCAACCTGGAACCGCGGTTCTCTGACGGGCGACCTGGTGGATCGGGGGATGGTCGAGGTGGCGTCGAAGCGGGTGTGGGCTCTGGTGGGAGCGACGGTCCTCGGGGTCGGTGTCATCGTCATGGACCAGAGCGGGGACGGGGCGGCCCACCAGGAACGCCGGCTGCGGCCCCTGTTCGGCAGCCCCTGCGAGTACGAGGTGGTGGCCGGTCACTCCCCGGTCCGAGCGGGGCCGGCGCACGACGAGCCCACCATCGGTGGCCTCGACCGGGGAGTGGTGACCGGCACCCAGGAGAGGGTGGAGAACGGCTTCCGCAAGCTGGGCAACGGCCGGTGGATCGACGACGGAGACCTGCGGCACGTCTCCGGGGAGCTGTGCCGCTGACCCCCGCGCCGGTCACCCCACTGGTGCCGGCCGCGCGCCCGGGTGTGACATACCCCCTGGTCGGGGGCCCTCCGCCCGGCGACCTACCGTGGCGTCCGATCGGTGTTCAGCGACGTCCTCGACTCGCGACCGGACGCGCGCACAGCGCTACGGCACGGCCCGGCCGCCGAACCGCACGGACGAGCGCCACCAGTTCGCGGCCGCGCCGCGTGCGCCGCCGGTCCCCGCTCGACGACGGCAGCCGCGGGTGACGGTCACGGGTTGACGCGCTGGTTCGGCTCGACGCACGGTCGAGGCGGATGCTGGCCGGTGAGCGAGCGGATCGCTCGGGCCCAGCACGCGGACAGAGGGCCGGGCGCACCGGCGGGCGACGGAGCCGCCTCCGCGTCCTGGAGGGTTCGTCGCGACCTCGGGCTCCGGCCGATCAGAGGCCGAGTGACCACCGGAGCTGGCTGTCCGG
The DNA here is from genome assembly GCF_000429185.2 of Actinoalloteichus caeruleus DSM 43889. Lineage (GTDB taxonomy): Bacteria > Actinomycetota > Actinomycetes > Mycobacteriales > Pseudonocardiaceae > Actinoalloteichus_B > Actinoalloteichus_B caeruleus. Next base: position 4,752,966 of record NZ_AUBJ02000001.1, read on the forward strand.
CGCGTCGAGCCACACGTCGTGCGTGCCATCCTGTTGAACCGTGAGCCCGTACCGGTCCGAGGTCGGCTTGCCAGCGTCGAGCCACCAGGAGTACGCCGCGTCCACTTCGTCCCACAGTCGGCGGGGGCCACGCTGCCGGACCTCGAACGCGTCGGCACCACGCACCATCGCTACCCGTGCCCATGACCGAGAACCCGCGTCGTGGAACTCGATCATCCGGTGGTCGTCGTCCAGGTCTTCCACGGTGAGATAGCAACTCGGCACCCGGAGCCCGATCGTGAGGGCCGCACGAGGGAACGCGGTCACCTCGAACAGTTCACGTCCGCCGAGTGTGGTCACGCTCCTGTCCGCCTCGCGTGCCTCGTCATCGGTGGGGTCGAGGTAGACCCGTCGCTGGTGGCGAACACGCATGAACGCCAGGCTCACACCCAACCGGCCGGCCGCCGAGCCGTCCTCGTGGACTTCCAGCCGGGTCAGCGCGTCATCCCCGTAGTCGGTACCCCACGGGCTCACGATCACGCCGCCTGGCCGTGTCTGGTCGATCCACGATCGAGGGACCCTCCGGACCGAAGCCGTGCAGATCACGCGGTCGTACGGGGCACCGGGTGGGTACCCCTCGGTGCCGTCCGCCGTCGCCACGACGGGGCGATGGCCAGCACGAGTCAGCGCACGGCGTGCGGTGTCGGCGAGGACAGGGTCCACCTCGACCGACACCACGTGCCCGCCCTTCCCGACGCGCTCGGACAGCAGAGCGGCGTTCCAGCCGGTACCGGTCCCGATCTCCAGGACCCGGTGACCCTCGCGCACGTCGAGATGGTCGAGCATGGCGGCGACCAGCGACGGTTGACTACACGAGCTGGACGGCTGGAGACCGACCTCGCCGGGCCGCGTCTGACCGTCATCTACCTGAGTGACAACCGGTTCGTCCTGCTCGACCAGAGCACGCCAGCGGGTTTCGTCGTCCTCGCGGGTCACCGAGGTGAAGCCGTCCGAGGTGGGGTCCTCGACCCACACCACGGCCGGGATGAACCGCTCACGCGGCACGGGCAACCGTTCGCGCCATTCGGTCACGGTCACCTACTCCTTGTCGTCGCCGTCGTGCTTGTTGCCGTCATCCTTCTCCCCCCAGTTCTCCCACTTGTCCGGCTGCGGTTCGCCCTGTCCATCTCGGTCCGCGTCGCGTTTGCCCATCTCGGCTCCTCCTGTCGCTGAATGATCGCCGCTTCAGACTGCCGGAACGCGGTATCGCCGTGGAAGACATCAGGCCGGAGCGAGTTATGCGACAACGCGACTACGCGAGAACGCGACTATGCGAGAACACGACTGGAACCTTGCCCAGATCGACGCCGTGAGCGGCCTCGACGCGCCGAACACCAGCCGGCTGGAGGCAGGGCACCGACGGAGACCTGCGGCACGTCTCCGGGGAGCTGTGCCGCTGACCCCCGCGCCGGTCACCCCACTGGTGCCGGCCGCGCGCCCGGGTGTGACATACCCCCTGGTTGGGGGCCCTCCGCCCGCCTCGGGTGGCTTGTAGTCTCGCGGAGTGCTGACGGTATCCACGGTCAACGTCAACGGTCTCCGCGCCGCCGCCAAGAAGGGCTACCAGGAGTGGCTGGCCACGACCTCGGCGGACGTGATCTGCCTCCAGGAGGTGCGGGCGAACCCGGAGGACCTGCCGGCGGCGATCCGCACACCCGAGGGCTGGCACACCGTGCACGCCGAGTCCGACCAGAAGGGGCGGGCCGGTGTGTCACTGCTCAGCCGCCAGGCACCGGAGGCGGTGCGCGTCGGCTTCGGTGACAGCGAGTTCGACCGGTCCGGCCGTTACGTGGAGATCGAGTTCCCCGGTCTCGTCGTCGCCAGTCTCTACCTGCCCAGCGGTGAGGTGGGCACCCCTCGGCAGGACGAGAAGGAACGGTTCATGGAGTCCTTCTACGCCTACCTGGTGGAGCGGCGGGAGAAGAGCGAGGCCAGTGGTCAGGAGGTGCTGGTGTGCGGTGACTGGAACATCGCGCACCAGGAGATCGACCTGAAGAACTGGAAGGCCAACCGGAAGGCGGCGGGGTTCCTCCCCGAGGAGCGGGCCTGGCTCGGCCGGGTGTTCGACGAGGCCGGGTACGTGGACGTCCACCGGCGGTCGCACCCGGAGGGGCCCGGCCCGTATACCTGGTGGTCCTACCGGGGGCGGGCCTTCGACAACGACTCCGGGTGGCGCATCGACTACCAGGTGGCCACCCCGGGCCTCGCGGAGCGGGCCACCTCCGCCGTCGTGGAGCGGGCGGCCAGCCACGGCGAACGCTGGAGCGACCACGCCCCCGTCACCATCACCTACGACTGGTCGGTCGACTGACGGGCATCCCGCGCGGGTACGGCCTGGCCTGGCCGTACCCGCCGTTGGTCGGGACGGGCCGCCGTCGACCTCCCCCACACCGGTCCCGCCGGCTCGACGAGCCCTCGGTCACCGCAGGAGCAGGACCACGAGCGAGGCCACCGCGAAGCCGAGGAACAGGGCGGGGAAGGCGATGTTGTGGAGGACACGGGCGCGGACGTGGGCCACGATCGCGCCCAGGTAGAACAGCACCAGCCCGGTGGCAGCCGCCACCCCGAGCCACCCCAGGCCGAGGAGGCCGAGGACCAGGCCGAGCGCGCCGGCGGCCTTCAGGGTCGCCAGGGCCGGCAGCCACCGCTCCGGGACCCCGACCTCCGCCGAGTTCGCGAGGACGAACCGGGCACGAGCGAAGTCGGCGACGGCGATCCCCAGGTTGAGCGCGACCGTGATCGCGACGACCAGCACGCCCAGCGCCGCCGTCACCTCCCCACCTCGGTCCGCCCCGCGACCCGGTAGAGGCCCGGCGTGGCGGTGGCGATCCTCGACACCTGACGCGCGTACGCGGCGGCGTCCGGGTCGTTCTGGGTCGCGGCGGCGTCCTCGGCGGCTCGCCAGCTCGTGTGGTTGATCACCCGTCGGCCGTCGACGCTGGCGTAGAGCACCGTCGAGAGGAACCCGGGACGATGCCGGATCACCTGCTCCACGGCCTCGGTGAGCAGCGCCACCAGTTCCTCCTGCCGCTCGGGTTCGACCTCCAGGACGTTGACGAACGTCACGGTGTCCTCGGACATGTCCCTGCCCCTTCCCGGGTCCCGGCCGGTCCGGTACCCACCACCCCGGGATGACGAGGCGGGGGCGCCGATCGTCAGGGCCGGGCACGGTTCGCCTGGAGGGCCTGACACTGGTGGCCCCCGTCTCGTCAGGGGAGAGTGGGGAAGGCGCTGTGGCGGGAACGGGAGGTGAGCGGTGTGCCGGGCGACGAACGAGGGCCGCTGATGGCCGCCGCGTACCGCATGCTCGGGTCGGTCTCCGACGCGGAGGACGCGGTCCAGGAGGCCTACGCGCGTTGGTACGCCCTCGACGACGACCGCCGCCGCGAGGTCCGGGTCCCGGCCGCGTGGCTGATGACCACCGTGAGCCGGATCTGCCTGGACACGTTGCGGTCGGCCAGGGTGCGGCGGGAGCGGGCGGTCGGTGAGTGGCTTCCCGAGCCGGTGCCGGGGAGCCCGGCCTGGACCAGCTGCGGCGCGAACGGTGTCCCGGACGACCCGGCCGAGAAGGCGGCGCTCGTGGGGTCGCTCGACCTGGCCGTGCTCGTGGTCATGGAGACGATGAGCCCGGCCGAGCGGGTGGCCTTCGTCCTCCACGACGTCTTCTCCTACCGGTACGAGGAGATCTCCCCGGTGTTGGGCCGCACGCCCCACGCCTGCCGCCAGTTGGCCTTCGAGGCCCGTCGCAAGGCACGGGCGGCCCGCCCGGGGCACGCCGACCTCGGCGGGCGGGTGCCGGTGGAGGCGCGCACCGCCTTCCGCCGCGCCTGGGAGGCGGGTGATCTCACCGCCCTCGTCCGCCAGCTCGCCCCCGAGGTGCGGGCGGTCGTCGACGGTGGCGGTCTCGTCAGCGCACCGGCCGAGCCGGTGCGCGGGGCGTGGGAGGTCGCCGGCACCTTGCTCGCGGTTCGCGGTCGTCAACCCGACCTGGTGATCGACGAGGGGGAGGTCAACGGGAGCCCCGGTCTGGTCACGCGGGACGCCGACGGCACGGTGCTCGCGGTCGTCGCACTCGGAGTGGCGGCCGGAGTCGTCCACCGGGTGTGGGTGGTGCGCGACCCGAGGAAACTGCTCCGTTGGAATGGCGTCGGTGCGGGGAGCGGTGCCTGAACCGGCCCCGGGGGAGGGCCGACCCCGGGGCGGGTCGGCCGGCCGTCCTCACCGCCGGGTGGCCGTCCACCGTCGGGCCGGTCGGGGCGCGGCGCCGCTCACCCGCGGTCGCCCTCCCGGGTAGGTCGAGGGCTCACAGCAGGCCGCTGGCCAGCAGGAAGATCGCCGTGCCGTGCGCGAGCACGGCGGGGGTGAGCCCCCGGCGGAGCCGCAGGTACGCGCAGATCAGCCCTTCCAGGAGGGTGAAGACCAGCAGCGGCCACCCGACGTCGGTGACGGTCGAGGCGAGGAAGGCGTGGCAGGTGGCGAAGAGGACGCCGGAGAGCACCGCCGACCGCGTGGGGCTGAAGGTCCGCTCGAGTCGCCCCTGGAGGAAGCCCCGGAACAGCACCTCCTCGGCGAGGTTGCCGGCGAGGGCCAGGAAGAGCAGCGCGGGGAGGAGCGTGGCGGCTACCTGGCCGCCGCGCTCCTCCAGGGGCCACGCGAGGGAGAGCAGCAGGACGGGCGCGGCGGCCAGCACCCCACCACCGAGTCCCAGGGCCACGGTGCTGGGGCGGAGGTCGCCCCAGCGGACCAGCGAGCGGAGGTCGGGTGCCCAGCGCAGGACGGACCCGGTGATGAGCAGCGTCGACGCGCCGAACACCAGCAGGACCGCGGCGTCGTCGGTGAACCGGAGCCAGGGGACGGTGCCACCGACGACGCCGAAGGTCCAGAAACCGGCCGGGGTCATGGCGTCCCGGATGAGTACGAAGCCGAGGATGAGCAGCACGATCCGCAGCAGCGGGTCACGGTCGCCCCGGGTCAGCCAGAAGCACAGGACCACCAGCAGCAGGCCGGGACCGATCCGCGCGCCGTAACCCAGGAATTCGAGCAGCACGAAGAAGTTCTCCTCAGAAATGGTGTGAAAGCGCCGGTCAGGGCGCTGGAAGCCAAGAATATGAGCTATGCTCAGGTTTTGGTACTCGCATTGGAGGAGCCGTGTACGCAGCCCGGAAACGGCCTCGCCAGCAGCGGTCGCGGCACACGGTCGAGGTGATCCTCGAAGCCGCCGCTCAGCTTTTCCAACGGAACGGGTTCAACGCGACCAGCACGAACCACGTCGCGGACCGGGCGGGTGTCTCGATCGGCTCCGTCTACCAGTACTTCCCCAACAAGGACGCCCTGCTGGTCGCCCTGGCCGAGAGACACCTCGACGCCGCGCTACGCGGGTTGGGGAGCGTCTTCGACGAGATCAGGAGGGCGGACCTGGGCCTGGAGGCCGCCCTTCGCGTGTTGGTCGGCGCGGTGGCCTCGGCGCACCGGGACCGCCCCGAGCTGCACCAGTTGCTCTTCGACCAGGCTCCGCGCGTTCCCGAGCTGGTGGCACGGCTCCGGGACGGCGAGCGCCACCTCGCGGCGCTGCTCGCCGCAGAGCTGCGGCGGATGGGACGCGGTGGCCCCGACGCCGAGGTCAACGCCCTCCTCGCGGTCCAGGGGATCGAGGCGCAGCTGCACGGCGCCTACCTCCACCCACCCGCCGGCGTCGACAGGGAGGCCGTCGTCGAGGCGGTCACGGTCCTGTGGTGCCGGGCACTGGGTGAACCGCTGGTGCCCGACCACGCCACCGGAGGGCACGACCACCTCGAACGCCGCCACGCCCCGGGCGCGGATCACCAGGTGTGATCAACTCGGTGGTGCGCGTGACGCCCCGCTCGCCTAGGCTTCGGGGCTCACCCGGCGGTGGGAGGTTCAGCGCATGTCCGAGATCGACGTGGATCGACCCAACCCCGCTCGGATCTACGACTACCTGCTCGGTGGATCGCACAGCTTCGCCGTCGACCGGCGGTTCGCCGAGGAGATGGTGCGGGTCGACCCGATCGTCCGCCCGGCGGCCCGGGCCAACCGCGAGTTCCTCCGCCGCGCGGTGCGCGCGGTCCAGGGGTTGGGGATCAGGCAGTTCCTCGACCTGGGGGCGGGGCTCCCGACGATGGGCAACGTGCACGAGATCGCGCAACGGGAGGACCCGGGCGCCCGGGTGTTGTACGTCGACAACGACCCGGTGGCCGTGGCGCACTCCCGCAACATCATCGAACGCGAGCACATCTCCCACGTCAGCGCCGAACAGGCCGACGCGCGCGACGTCGACGCCGTGCTCGACCTCGCCAGGCGGGACCTCGACCTGAGCCAGCCCGTGGCGGTCCTCATGGTGGCCCTGCTGCACTTCGTGCCGGACGATGACCACCCGGTCGACCTGGTGGAGCGCTACCGCGACGCGGTGGTCCCCGGTTCGGCCCTGGCGCTCACCCACGTCACCAGGGACGGTCAGGGCGAGCACGTCACGGAGGTCTACGAGGCGTACCGGTCCCGCGCCACCTCCCGGCTGGTCGACCGGTCCCGTGACCAGGTGGCGGAGTTGCTGGCGGGCTGGGAACCGCTCGACCCGGGCATCAGCTGGGCGCCGTCGTGGCGGCCTGACGGACCCGCCGGTCCGTTCGCGGGTGAGCCCTCCGCCAGCGGCATCTACGCGGCCGTCGGAGTGCGCCCCGCGTAGCGCTCGGCGGGCCGGGCCTGGTGTCGCGACGACGAGGACGTGACCGAAGGTCATCGGAGATTGCCGTCGAGGGTCACCCGTTCACGCCGAATGCCGTCCCTTCCGGGGAAGTGCGTCAGGTGACGGATACTCGCACGGATCCTTCAACAGAGTGAATTAGTCCCTCGGGTTGGTGAAATCAACCGCCGAACGGGTGGCGTATGGTCGCTGCTCCGAATCGCACTGTGCGTCGGAACAGGTCCACTTCTGGAGGAAGACCGTGCGACAGCCATCCCGAATCGTGGGTGTCTCCCTCGCCGCCGTGCTGGTCGTGGCGGGCTGCGGCGGAGCGGAGGAGGACACCGAGTCCGCCACCGGGAACCCGGAGCCCCAGGTGAGCGCGGAGCAGCGGCCCGGGGAGCCCGAGGTCGCGGAGACCAGCGAGGAGCGGGACGCGGACGACGCCCCGGCCGCCGACGGCGAGTGGGAGTCCATCGTCGAGGACAACGTGGTGGCGACCCTGGTGGTGGACGGTGACACCGTGAACACCACCGGCCCGCTGTCCTGCCCCGGAACCCTGGACGACTCGGAGGAGGACCTCCGGATCGTGCTCGAGTGCGAGACGCCCGACCGCCACCGTGACGCCGGCACGATCGAGATGCACCCCGACGGCGACCGACTCGTCATCCAGTGGGACGGGGAGGCCTGGGGAGGGATGATCGACAGCTTCGTGCGGATCGGCTGAGCCCGCTCGTCGGGGTCCCGCCGGTCGCGCTCGACGCGAGGGACCGGGCCTTGGCCGCCAGCGGTTCGGCCTCACCCGATGCGCGGCGGCATCCCCGCGCGTCCCGGTCAGCGTGGCGGATCCCGCCGGCGCCTCCCCGCCACATCCGCGCCCTTGACCTCCACATTGGTCGAGGTCCTAGTGTCGCGATCATGCCTGGAACGAGGGAGACCGTGACGGCGACCGACAACGCCACCGACCCCGAGGGGGACACGGCGGCCATCCGCCGCATCATCGAGGAGAGCGAGACCGCCTACAACACCAACGACGCCGAACTGATGGTCGCGCACTTCGCCGAGAACGCGACCATCACCACGGCCACCGGAACCCGTGTCACGGGCCGCCAGGCGATCCTGGACCACACCCGGGCCGCGCTCACCGGGTTCCTGCGCGACCAGTACGTGCGCTACGAGGTCACCGACGTCACCTTCCCAGGGCCTGGCCTCGCCCTGGCGCACAAGTCGGCTCGCGCCGCCACCGCCGGCGGGGAACTGATCGACCGGGAACCCTCCATGGTCGCGACCTACGTCCTCGTCCGCGAGGGAGGTCGGTGGTGGGTGACGGCCCGGCTGAACACCCTCGTCGCCACCTGGGGGTAGCCGACCCCGGGCGCCGCGCACGACGAGCGCGGTGCCCGGCGCCCCTCCGCCCGAGCCCTCCCGAGGTGCGGCGTCTCGGAGAAAGGCGCGAGAGCGCTCGACATCCGCTCGCCGCGTGGCAGGATGGGCCGCGTTGACGGGAAGGGGTGCCTTCCGGTTGACGGGACCCAGCCACTAGCCTGTGTGGAGTCTTGAGCCCACCGAATGTTCGATACGGCTCTGCTTTCCGCGAACGTTCGGTAGTTCTCCGCACACTCGTCTGCCTCTCGTCCACCCTTATGGACCAGAGGGCCAGCAGGGAGGCGCAATTGTGAGCACGGCGCGTGTGGTGTCGCGGACGGCGACCGCCCTGGTCGCTGCCCTGTTATGGATGCTGGCGGGCATCACGCTGTCCGCCCAGGCGACCACGGCGGAACCGCGTGACGCGGCACCGGTCGACGCGGACGTGAACCTCGGGATGGCGTTCGGGGGCCCCGTCGGGACCATCGCGATCGGGATCGGAATCCTGGGCTTCGTGCTCGGGCTGGTCCGCCACCGGCGCAAGTCCGCCGTCGCCGGCAACCAGCCCTGACGGCCTGGGCCGTCACCTCGGCCCGCCCATCGCCGCACGTCGGATAGCCTCCCCCCGGACAGCGGGGAGGACGGCGGACGGTGGGGCGAAGAGCGAACCGGCCCGGTCGAGAGGGCGGACCGGGCGACGACGCACCAGGTGGCCGGCGGGGGCCGGGGGACCGCGACGAGCGGGAGGAACCGGCCGCCAGCGGTCGACGAGGAAGCGGTGACCAGGAGTTCGACCCGCTGGACCGGGTGTTCCGGCTCGTCGGCCGGTTCCACCGGCTCCGGCGGCGGCACTACTGGCTCGATCACCTCGTGGTGGCGGCCGAACGCTACCGGGACAGCAACGGCAACCACTACGCCGCGGCGATCACCTACTACAGCGTGCTCGCCATCGTTCCTCTCCTGCTCCTCTCCTTCACCGTCGCCGGCTGGGTGCTGGCGCCGTTCCCCGCCGCGCTCAACCAGTTCGAGCGCATCCTGCTCGACGCGGTGCCAGCCGACCTGATCGGCGGTGCGTTGGAGGTCGCGGTGAACGCCGCCTCCAACCGCAGCTCAACGGTGGGTGTGCTCAGCCTCCTCGCCGCCGTCTACTCGGGTCTCGGGTGGATGAGCAACCTGCGCGACGCGTTGACCGCCCAGTGGGGGCCACTGCGCGGTGCCCGGAGGTCGTTCTGGCGTACCAAGCTGCTGGACCTGGCGGTGCTCGCGAGCCTGGGCGCCGCCGTCGTGCTCTCCTTCGCGATGGTGCTCGTCGGGCGCGACGTCGCGGTCACCGTGTTGCGGGCCTTCAACCTCCACGAGTTCGGTGCGCTGTGGCCGGTCGCGTTGGCGGTGCTGTCGGTGGCCCTGTCGATGTCCGCCACCTTCCTCGTCTTCCTGTGGGTGATCTCCCGGCTCCCCCGGAAGACGGTCGCGCTGCGGACCGCCGTGCTCGGAGCCCTGGCCGGGTCGGTCGGCATGGAGCTGCTCCGCCACGCCGTGGCGCTGTACCTGAAGGTCGTGTCCAACTCCCCGAACGCGGCGGTGTTCGGCTCGCTGTTCGGACTGCTGATCTTCTGCTACCTGATGTCGCGGTACCTGCTGTTGATCACTGCCTGGACGGCGACGGCCAGGGAGAACGCAGAGCCCGTTGCGCTGCCACCCCCAGGGCCAGCGGTGATCCGCCCCGTGGTGCGGGTCTCGCATGGTCTCGGTACCGCCGTGCTCACCGGAGTCGTCGGGGTGGCGGTGGCGGTCGCGCTGAACTGGCGACGCCGGACCGACCGCCGGTAGCGGGAGGGCGAGCGGGCACCTGCCTGGGAGCGGCGAGGCCGAGGCCCGCGCGGTCTGGTTCCGGGGCGTGTGTTCGGACGCCACCCGGTGGCCGTTGCCCTCGGGGCCACCGGGACGGTGCTGGTCGTCCGCCTGGCCTGGGTCGGTTCGGCCGCTCAGTACCACATCCCGGGTTGCCACTGGACGCACTCCGGCCGGCGGCCCGTCTGGAAGTACTCGGTGACGGCCCGGCGCACCTTCTCGATCGGTAGTGATGCCGACGGTGGGAAGAACAGCGGAACGGACGGGTCGAAGTCGACGGGTTCACCGTCGAACGGCGTGGGGTTCAGGCTGTCCCACGGGCCTGGCTCGCCGCTCCGCACCGGGCCGATCCAATTGAGGGCGCCCACTCCTCGGGCGGGATCGGTAAACACCCGCAACTGCCAGTCGGGTCCACGCCCGTCGTCGCTGACTCGGTGGCTCCACACGTAGAGAAGGCTGGCCCAGGCGGGATGGGGCTCATCCACGACCAGCCGTACGAGCGCGTCCCGTTCGGCAGGAGTTGTCGCATACCGCCAGTCATTGTCGACGACGGCGCTCACGATGTTCACTTCGCTTTCCCTTCGATGACAGTTGGCCGCGTCCTGCCCGGTTCCCACACGGTCATGGAAAAACCGACCGGCGAGATCGCTGCGACAGCCTGTATACAGCCCCAATCACCGTCACGGACCTGTGGTTAATCACTACAACCGAGTGAGTGACGCCTGATTCCGCCTGACGTATCGCAAGCTTGACCTCGACGTGGGTCTCGGCGTCGGCGGTCGCGCGATCGCGCGGCGGATGTTCGGGGAGCGGGTCGGGTGGCGAGGATGAGGCCTGCCAGGTCTGACTCCAGCCCGCACCCGGACGCCGTTTGTTCGCCACTTCCCTCGGGGCCGCCAGGACGTCGCCGGTCGTCGGTTTCTGGCGCCCAGTGACTTCGGTCGGACTCAGAACCGATCCCCCGGCTGCCACCGCACGCACTCCGGCCGGAGACCTGTGCACAAGTGTTCCGCAACCGCCCGGCGCACATCCTCAATCGGCAACGCCGCCGACGGCGGGAAGTAGGACGGGACGGAACCGTCGAAGAGGATTGGCTGCGCCTGCGGGTCGGCGAACGGGTTGAAGGTGTCCCACGGCCCCAGCTCGTCGCTCGGGACTGGTCCGATCCAGTTCATGGCACCTATTCCCCGGGCCGGATCGGTGGACACCCGGAGCTGCCAGTCGGGCCCCCGCACGTCGTCAGCGACTCGGTGGTCGCAGACGTAGAGGAGGCTGGCCCAGTCGGGATGGGGTTCGTCCACGACCAGCCGTGCGAGAGTGGCACGCTCCGCAGAAGTCGTTGCGTATTGCCAGTCGTTGTCCACGACGGCGCTCACCACGTTCACTGTGCTTTCCCTTCGATGACGGTTGGCTTCGTCCTGCCCGGTTCCCACAATGTCATGGAGAATCCGACAGGCAGGATCGCTGCTACAGCCTGTATACAACCCCAATTACCCCGGCAGACCCTGTGATTGATCACTACGACCGTGTGGGTGACCCCTGACTCCGCTTGGCGCACAGCGAGTTTCGTCTCGACGTGGCGCGCCACGTCGACGATGGCCAGGTCGCGTAGCCGGTGCTTCGGGAATATGTCGCTGGTGGCGAGGATGAGGCCCGCCAGGTCCGACTCCGGCCCGCGTCCGGACACCACCCGTTCGCCGCTGCCCTCGGGTCCGCCCAGGATGATCCCGGTCGTCTGCCCGCCCTGCGATCGCTGTGGCAACTAGTCTCGGGCCCAGGCCACCCAGGCGGCGCCTGTCCCCGGGGCCGCTTCCCACGGGGTGTTCGACGGGTGCGGCAGCGGACGGCCCCGGGGTGGTTCGTCGGCCGGGGCGGGGTCGTGGGTGCCGTGCACCACCCCACCGGCTGGCGGCCCAGGGGCCTGGTCAGATCCCGAAGCCGCCCTGAAACGTGGCCATCAGCCGCACCAACTGCTCGCGCAACTGCTGCTGCTGGTTCGCGGCCATCGCGATCGACTGGCGGATCCGCTCCAGCTGCGCCAGGACCTCGGCGTGCCGGGCGGTGCCGTTGAGCACCGCCAGGTGCCCGGCGACCTCGTCCATCCGGCCCTGTTCCTGGCTGAGCCCGTAGGGCTCCAGCAGGGTGGTCGCGGCCTGTAAGCCTCCGATGATCTGCTGCATGTCCACGGCGGTTCTCCTGTTCAGGTGAGGGTGTCGACGGCGGCGGCGGAGGCGGCCTGGCCGATCAGCTCCCCGGCCCGCTGCGGGTGGGTGAGCGTCAGACCACGGTCGTGGGGTGGGCGCCAGAGCACGGGAAGCACCCACGTCAGCGGCGGGGCACCGGCGGAGGTCAGGGTGAGGACCTTCCCGCCCAGTCGGGACAAGCTCGTCACCATCAGGGACGCCACGATCCCGGGGCCGGTGGTGATGGCCGTGGCCACCGCGTCGGCGTCGGGCACCAGGAGCGCCCCGGCCACCCGCCGGGCCTGCACGCACGGCAGACCGACCGGTTCGGCGGGGGCGTGTTCGGGACGCAACACCACGCCGAGCCGGCTCGCCTCCACCCGCAGCGGCACCGGCCGGTACTGGGCCGGCCACCACACCACCACCTCGCCCACCGCGTTCCCGGGCATGACGACGTCGGGTGGTGGGCCGCTCATCGAAGGCCCCCACCGAGGAAGGGGCGGACCCGGCGGGCTCGGTGGGGCAGGGCGTAGCGGCGGATGCGGGAGGCGGGCCGTGCGTCCACCCGGGGGAGCAGCAGGGTGACGGCCTGGGTGACCGAGTCGGTGATCGTGGCGGTGGGGATCACGGTCACCGCCTCGGCTGGCACTGGTCGGCGGCCTGGTCCAGCAGGCGGGCCAGGGACCGGGCCGGGCCGGGGCCCAGCATCAACGGCCAGTACGCGGCGACCTGGGAGGCCGATCGCAGCGTCAGCCTCGCCCCCGAGGCCAGGGCCCCGGGCATGGCGGTGGGTGCGACGGACAGCGTTCGGGTCGTGGGTCCGATGTGCGCGGGGACCGCCAGGCGTCGCCGGGTTCGTAGGGCGGCGGCCACCTGCCGCACGCCCGAGGGCAGCACCAGGAACCTGGTTCCGCTGCCGACGAGGGCGACGGCGGAGCGCTCGACGGTGAGGGTGAGGGCGAGCGTGGTGAGCCGGCCGGTCGGGTCGACGGCGGGGACGGTGGCCGACCACTGGCGGCTGGTCCGTCGGGCCGGGGCGGTCACCTCCTCGGCTCCGTCCACAGCGGCAGCACACCGGCGAAAGCGGGGAGGGTGGGGGTGGTGGCGGAAGCGTCGAACGCCACCACCCCCGCCGGCCCGCGCCGGGGCGCATCGGTTGTGCGGGCCGGCTGCCGGGTGGGGGCGGCGGAAGTGTCGGGGGACTTCGCCGCCCCCGGTCGTCCCCCGGTTCGAGCGCGCGGGGTGGGGGACGACGGTGGGGGTGGTGTGGCGGCGGGCTGCCCTCCCGCCACCACACCGGGCCGGCCCCCAGGAGGAGGTGGGGCCAGCCGCTGGAAGGGGACGGCGCCGGGGGACGCCGTCCCCGGCCGGGCACACCTCGGGGAGTCGGGCGACGTGTCCGGCCTGTCCTGAGCTCGCAGGGCGAGGAGTTCCGCGACCGACACGCGGCGCGCGGGCGGTGGCGCGGGCGACGGATCGGGTATGGGGCCCGGACTGGTTCGGCGGTCGACGACGCACGCCGCCGTCCAGAACGCGCCTCCGACCAGCGCGCAGATCCCCACGAGCACGAGCCCGTCCACCCCTACCTCCAGTGATTGTATGATCGCTGTCGGTGATCAATGGTCTTAGGGTTAATGCACGTTCTGACAGTGCGGTCAAGGCCGCAAACAAACCCTCAATTCCGTCGAACACCCCCCATGAATGGCTATGATCAGAGGGCCCGGGAATCGTGGAGGCACCATGACCAAGGGGACGCCGACTCCGAACCTCGCGCTGGATCGCGCGCTGCGGCACCTCGGATGGACGCTCGCGGTGGCGGCGGAACGCGTCAACGAAGCATACGAGGAAAGAACCGGGAGTCCTGGTGCCTAGGACGCGGAGTCCATTCGGAGACTTCTGAGGGGGAAGGTCACGTGGCCGCACCCTGACTATCGGGCCGCGCTCCGAAGCGTGTTCCGGGTCCGTTCCGACAGTGACATCGGGTTCTACAGCACGCGTCGCCGGACCACGGCGAAGCTGAGGGGGGAAAGGGAGAAGGAGGAGGACGTGCGTCGAATAGATTTCCTGCGCGGACTTGCGGCGGTCACCGGTAGCGCGCTGACCGGAGGGAGCCTCGCGGCGACCCTGGATGACGCGGCTCGGACCACCGCCACCGCACCACAGGTCATCGGCAAGGAACACGTAGCACAGGTCAGGGACGCCACCGCGCTCCTCCGCTCCAGTGACCACGCGGGCACCCCCCTCTCCTTGCAGGCGATGGCGGGTCAGCTGCGCTGGGCCGTTGAACTCCTGGACGCCTCGGCGTCCCACCAGGACCGGGTCGACCTGCACGCCGAGGTGGGGAACCTGGCCGAGGTGGTCGGTTGGGCCTACTTCGACCAAGGGCACCACCACAGTGCGGACAGGTACTTCCGCATTGGCCTGCACTGCGCTGATGTCGCGGGGAGTTGGTGGCTCAGGTCCGAGATCCTGTCGGACATGGCCCGGCAAGCCATCTACATCGGGCAGCCCGACGAAGCGCTCACCCTGCTGGGCGCGGCACGAGTTCGCGAGGACAGGATCTCACCCCTGCGCCGCGCCAACCTGTCGGCAGTGCAGGCGCGCGCACACGGGGCGCTCGGGAACGCCGAGGAGTGCCTGCGTTCCGTCAAGCAAGCCGAGGACCATTTCAATCAGCACGACAGAGAATCTGACGACAAGGATGATCCGAACTTCGGTGAATACGCGACCTACTACAGCGCGGCGCAGCTGCACGGCGACACGGCGGGCGGGCTGTCCAGAATCGCGGCCAGGGGTGTGCACTTCACTGAGACGTGCCGGCGACTGCGGTTCGCGGTCGATCACTACCCAGCCGAATACTTCCGGTCCGCGCTGTCCAGCCAATCGAGGCTGGTCGCCCTGCTGCTGCGGCACGGCGACCAGGACGAGGCTGCCGCTGTTGGGATGCAGGTGCTGGGGCAGGTGCGAGGTATTCCGTCCCGGCGCCTGCGGGACAAAATCGCCGAGATCCGCGCCGCCGCGCGGGGCAACTACCGTCCAGTGGCTGAACTTCGACAGAAGGCCACCAACGTCCTCCACCGCGCCTGATGGGAGCAAGCATGAACACGGACACCCCCGCGCGCGACGCGGTCGCCGAGCTCGTCGCGGGGGCGGGAGCCGTCGTGTCCCCGGCCGTTGATGCGTTCGTGCGGGCGAGGGCCGAGGATCCGCACTCCGTCGTGCGCACCGTCCTCGCCAGGCTGTCCGGTGGGATGCGCGCGGAGGGGGCGCCGGCCTACGGCCTCGGCTCCGCTCGGCTGACCGTTCTCGACGTCCTGGACCGACAGGTGACCGTGGTGGTCACCGCCGACTAGCGCCGGCCGGCCCTTCCCGAGCGCCCCCATCGAGCCCCCGCGCCCCGGGGCTCCGACCGGTCCTCGCGACCCCCGGATCCTGCCGGAGGTCGCGGGGACCAACCATGCCGTCATTCCTGACCGACGTCGTCGGCGTCCGGCGGGCGGCGGGCGTGATCAGCGGGAGCGGCGAACCTGGGTGAGACTGTCCGGATGAGCCAGGAGCACCGGAGCCCGGCCCAGCGGGCCGGCGACGTCGGACGGAACGCCCAGTCGACCCTGGGCCGGATCCGCGACCGGCACCCCGGGCTCGACCGGTTGATGCGGGCGGGCACCCGGTACTCCGAACACCACGGCGACCACTACGCGGCGGCCATCACCTACTTCAGCGTCCTCGCGTTGGTGCCGCTGCTGATGGTCGCGTTCGCGGTGGCCGGGTTCGTGCTCTTCAACAACCAGCAGCTGTTGGACCAGGCGCGGACGGCGATCACCGAGGCCGCCCCAACCCCGGACCTCAGCTCCACGTTGAACGAGGTCGTCACCCAGGCCATCGACCAGCGCACCGTCGTCGGCATCCTCGGGCTGCTCACCGCCCTCTACTCCGGTCTTGGCTGGATGACGAACCTCCGCAACGCGTTGACCGCGCAGTGGAACCAGAGCTTCGAGCAGCCGCCGTTCGTCACCCGCCTGGTCCGCGACCTGCTCGCGTTGGTCGGCCTCGGGTTGGCCCTGGTCGTCAGCATTGGCCTGACCGTCGTCGGCTCGGCGTTCGCCAGCGAGATCCTCGACCTGTTCGGGGTGGAGCGGACGGCGGCGGCACGGGCTTCGCTGTGGGTGGTGAGCCTGCTGCTCGTCCTCGCCGCGAACTGGTTGGTGTTCACCTGGGTACTGGCGAAGCTGCCCCGGAAACCCGTCACCCTGCGCTCCGCGATGTGGGGTGGGCTGGTGGCGGCGGTGGGGATCGAGCTGCTCAAGCAGCTCGGCGGCGTCTACCTCCAGTCGGTGGCGCGGTCCCCGGCCGGCGCCGCCTTCGGTTCGGTGCTCGGTCTCCTCGTCCTCATCTACCTCGTGGCGCGGTTCCTGCTGTTCGTCGCGGCCTGGACAGCCTCGGCCACGGAGAACCTGGCGCACACCGACGCCGCCGGCCACCAGCCGCCGGCGCCGCCGGTGTCGACCGAGCTGCCGGTGGCCCTGAGCCGCACCGACGACCGGACCGGCCTGGGAGGGAACCGGCTGGCGGCCGGGATGTTCGGGGTCGGGGTGTTGACCGGTCTCGGGGCCGGCAGGTGGTGGCGACGCCGAGGCTGACGAGACCGACGGGGCTGAGGCTCCCCACACCGGGGTGACGGCCTGACGGGGGCGGCGTTCGGCGTGCTGCCAGCGCTCGGGTGGCTCCTGTCGCGTCTGCCGGCGGAGACGGGGCGAACGCGGACGGCGGCAGGGCCGGCGCGACGTCGCTCCGCCGGCGGTGGTGCCCGGCGTCAGCCCTGTTGCGGGGGGTTCTGGTTCGGGGGCGGCCACAGCCAGTCCTCGGTGGCCTTCGCGGCCTCCTCCCGCTGCTTGGCGGCCCGGCGGGCGGCGGCCTTCCGGCGCGCCGCGCGGTCCCGCAACGTCAGCACGGTGAAGAACAGCACCACGACGCCGGCGAGGATGGTCAGGGGAAGCCCGAAGCTGCCGAACATCGAGGTGTCCCCGGCCCGGTCGGCCAGCCTGGGCTGGTCCTGTGCCGTGACCGGCTCGTCGGCGTCCCCACCGGCTGCGGAGGCGTCGCCGCTCTCACCGGCCTCGGCCGCGTCATCGGACTCGGGCGGCGAGGTGTCCAGGGTGCCCACCCCGGACTCCGCCGGCAGGGCGAAACCGTAGTCGAGCAGCGATGCCGCCTGCTGCCACAACGGGGTGACGGGCTCCCCCCGCAGCAGCACCACGCCGAGGCGACGTCCGTCGCGTTCGGCCGCCCCGGCGAAGGTGTAGCGGGCGTCGTCGGTGAAGCTGTCGCGGCCTCCCAGCGCCCCCGGGTAGTTGGCCAGCAGGTCGCTGTCGTTGACCAGCGGTCCGAGCGCTCCGCCCGGCAGCGGCAGCTCGGGGCTGCTGAACGCGCTCAGGTAGTCCTCGTTGCCCAGGGCCTCGCGCAGGAACAGCGTCACGTCGTAGGCCGACGTGCTGATGCCGGGGGCCTCCAGGCCGGAGGGGGTGGTGGCCCTGGTGTCCAGGGCGCCCAGCTCCTCGGCGACCGCGTTCATCCGGTCCAGGGTGGCGGGGATCCCCCCGAGCTGGCGGGCCAACGCGTTGGCGGCGTCGTTCCCGGAGGCCATCACCAGGCCGTTGACCACCTGGCGGGTGGTGTACTCGGTGTTGGCGGCGATGCCCATCGCCGCGCCACCCTGAGCCACGTCCTCGGGGGTCCCGACGACGATGTCCTCCATGCCGAGGTCCCGAAGCGCGACCAACGCGGTCAGGATCTTCATCGTCGCCGCGGGCCGGTGCCGGCCGTGCGGGTCCCGGGCCGCCAGCACCTCGCCGGAGCCCAGGTCGGCGACCACCCAGGACGCCGCCGTCACGTCGGCGGGGGCCGGGGGAGCGCCCTCGGGCAGCACTTCGCCGCACTCGCCGAGCCGTTCACCGCCGACCGGTTCGTCCGGAACGGCCAGGGGTGGGGGAGGACCCTCCCCCGGCGCGAGACCCTCGGTGTCACTCGGCGCGGCGGGTGGGCTCTCCCGCACCGGGCACTCGGTCCCGTTCTGGTCCTGGGTGAGAGCCGCGGGTTGCCACGACGGGGATGCCACCGCGGTGCCTGTCACCAGTCCGAGTGGGGCCAGCAGAGCGGCACCCACGCCGATGGACAGAGCCGCGGCGAAGCGACGACGAGCCGGCATAGACACGCTTCTCAGGCTAGCCACCCCACTCTGCGTGATCGCACCGGCCACCGGAGCTGTCAAGGTTTCAATCGCCTTCGCTGGCATGGGGGAACGTCCTCGGCGTTCGGGGACGGCAGCCCGGGGCCTGCCACCACCACGGGTTGGGCGGCCGACGCGACGGCACGTCGGCGGCACGGGAAGGGGGAGGGGAGCGACGGAGACGAGCGGGAAGGCGGGAACGGGCCGCGCCCCGAGCCGGGCGGCGGGGGCGGGGCGCTCACCGGGATCGCCGAGGGCGCTCGGCGGTGGGAGGAGCGCCGGGACCGAGGACGGCCGCCGGCGCGACCCCGTCCGGGCCGGCGCAGGCCGGCCCGGACGCGGGTAAGGAGGGGGTCAGACCCTGCGGAAGAGCAGGGCCCGCTTGACCTCCTGGATCGCCTGCGTGACCTGGATGCCTCGCGGGCAGGCGTCCGTGCAGTTGAACGTCGTGCGGCACCGCCACACGCCCTCGTTGTCGTTGAGGATGTCCAGCCGCTCCTCGGCGCCCTCGTCCCGGCTGTCGAAGATGAACCGGTGGGCGTTGACGATCGCCGCCGGGCCGAAGTAGGAACCCTCGGTCCAGAACACCGGGCAGGACGTCGTGCACGCGGCGCACAGGATGCACTTGGTGGTGTCGTCGAACCGGGCGCGGTCCGCCGAGGACTGGAGGCGCTCCCGCGTCGGCTCGTTGCCGGTGGTGACCAGGTAGGGCTTCACCGCCCGGTAGGCCTCGAAGAACGGCTCCATGTCGACGATCAGGTCCTTCTCCACGGGAAGGCCCTTGATCGGCTCGATGCTGATGGTGGTGTGCTTCCCGCCGCCCGCCAGCAGGTCCTTGATCAGCACCTTGCAGGCGAGCCGGTTGATGCCGTTGATCCGCATCGCGTCGGACCCGCAGATGCCGTGGGCGCAGGAACGGCGGAACGCCAGCGTGCCGTCCAGGTACCACTTGACGTGGTGCAGCAGGTTCAGCACGCGGTCGGTCGGCAGGGCCGGTACGTCGAAGGACTCCCAGTAGGGCTCGTCCGCGTCGCCCTCCGGGTTGTACCGGCGGATCTTCACGGTGACGACGACGGAGCCCTCCGGGGCGGGGGGCGGCGCGGCCGGGTCGTTCCGCGAGTCGTCGGTGCCCGGCTTCTCTGTGGTGGGTGCGGACATCAGTACTTGCGCTCCATCGGCTGGTAGCGGGTGATCACAACCGGCTTGTAGTCGAGCCGGATGTCGGCGGTCAGACCACCGAAGCCCGTCTTCTTCGTGGTGTCGTCGTCCGAGATCTGCTTGTACGCCATGGTGTGCCGCAGGAAGTTGACGTCGTCCCGGGTCGTGTAGTCCTCGCGGGCGTGACCGCCCCTGGACTCCTTCCGGTTGATCGCGCCCAGCACCAGCACCTCGGCGAGCTCCAGCAGGAAGCCGAGTTCGACGGCCTCCAGCAGGTCGGTGTTGTACCGCTTGCCGTGGTCCTGGATGGCCACCCGGTCGAAGCGTTCCTTGAGCGCCTGCACGTCGTGCAGCGCCTGCTTCAGGGTGTCCTCGGTGCGGTAGACGGAGGCGTTGGCGTCCATCGTCTGCTGGAGCTCGGTGCGGATGTTCGCCACCCGCTCGCCGCCGGTGGAGGCGTTCAGCTTGTCCACCATCGCCACCACCGGGACCTCCGGGGCCTCGGGCAGGTCGACGAAGTCGTGCGCCTTCGCGTACTCGGCCGCGGCGATCCCGGCCCGCCGGCCGAAGACGTTGATGTCCAACAGCGAGTTGGTGCCCAGCCGGTTGGCGCCGTGCACCGACACGCAGGCGCACTCGCCGGCGGCGTACAGGCCCGGGACCACGTTCTCGGCGTCCCGCAGCACCTCACCCTTGATGTTGGTGGGGATGCCGCCCATGGCGTAGTGGGCGGTCGGGTACACCGGGACCGGCTCCTCCACCGGGTCGATGCCCAGGTAGGTGCGGGAGAACTCGGTGATGTCCGGCAGCTTCGCGTCCAGCACCTCCGCCCCGAGGTGGGTGAGGTCCAGCAGCACGTAGTCCTTGTGCGGCCCGCAGCCCCGGCCCTCGCGGACCTCGGTGGCCATCGCCCTGGCCACCATGTCCCTGGGCGCGAGGTCCTTGATGGTGGGCGCGTACCGCTCCATGAAGCGTTCACCGGAGTCGTTCCGCAGGATGCCGCCCTCGCCCCTGGCGCCCTCGGTCAGGAGGATGCCCAGGCCGGCCAGGCCGGTCGGGTGGAACTGGTAGAACTCCATGTCCTCCAGCGGCAGGCCCTTGCGGAAGACGATGGCCATGCCATCACCCGTGAGGGTGTGGGCGTTCGAGGTGGTCTTGAAGACCTTGCCGAAGCCGCCGGTGGCGAAGACGACGGCCTTCGCCTGGAACACGTGGATCTCGCCGGTGGCCAGCTCCAGCGCGACGGCGCCAGTGCAGACGGGGCCGTCGGCGGTCTCGGTGAGGCAGATGTCCAGCACGTAGAACTCGTTGAAGAACTCCACCTCGTGCTTGATGCAGTTCTGGTAGAGCGTCTGGAGGATCATGTGGCCGGTGCGGTCGGCCGCGTAGCAGGCCCGGCGCACCGCGGCCTCACCGTGGTTGCGGGTGTGGCCGCCGAACCGGCGCTGGTCGATCTTGCCCTCGGGGGTGCGGTTGAACGGCAGCCCCATCTTCTCCAGGTCGAGGACCGCGTCGATGGCCTCCTTGGCCATGATCTCGGCGGCGTCCTGGTCGACGAGGTAGTCACCACCCTTGACGGTGTCGAAGGTGTGCCATTCCCAGTTGTCTTCCTCGACGTTGGCCAGCGCGGCGCACATCCCGCCCTGGGCGGCGCCGGTGTGGGACCGAGTGGGATAGAGCTTGGTGAGCACCGCGGTACGCGCCTGCTGACCGGACTCGATCGCCGCTCGCATCCCGGCGCCGCCGGCGCCGACGATCACCACGTCGTACTTGTGGAACTGCATGAGCGTCTCTCCGTCTTCACTGCGCCGACCCCGGGTGGTCGCCCACCCGGGGTCGCCCGCACTTCTCGCGTCGGACGGCGCCTACCGCGTCGCCGTCGGGGGACCCGGGGGACCGGCGTCAGTTACCGATGTTGGGGTCGAAGGTGAACAGCACGAAGGTCCCGACGGCGATCGTGACGATCATCGAGACGTAGAGCAGCATCTTCAACCAGAAGCGGGTCTGGTCCTTGCGCGCGTAGTCGTTGATGACGGTGCGCAGGCCGTTGCCGCCGTGGAGACCGGCCAGCCACAGCATGGTCAGGTCCCAGAACTGCCAGAACGGCGAGGCCCACCGACCGGCGACGAACGCGAAGTTGATGCGCTGCACGCCGTCGTCCAGGAACAGCATGATGAGCAGGTGGCCCAGCACCAGGAAGACCAGCAGCAGGCCGGACAGGCGCATGAACAACCAGCTGTACAGCTCGAAGTTGCTGCGCCGCGCCGCCGGGCGCTGCGGGGAACGGGGCTTGTCCACCGAGAAGGGGGCGTCGGTCACGGACATGGTCAGCTACCCCCGAACAGGTCAGCGAAGCCCTTGACGAGCAGGTAGTAGGAGCCGGGGATCATCACGACCAGCCAGATCGCGAGGATCGTCCACAGCATCGGCTTCTGGTACTTGGTGCCCTTCGACCAGAAGTCCACGAGCATCACCCGGATGCCGTTCAGGGCGTGGTAGAGCACGGCACCGACGAGGCCCAGCTCGAAGAGCACCATCACCGGGTGCTTGTAGGTCTCGATCACGACGTCGTACGCGTTCGGCGAGACCCGCACCAGTGCGGTGTCCAGCACGTGGACGAACAGGAAGAAGAAGACGAGCACACCGGTGATCCGGTGGGCTACCCACGACCACATCCCCGGGTCGCCCCGGTACAGGGTGCCGCCAAGCCGGGCGTTCCCCGCCCGGTCCGCGGCACCAGCCGAGTGGGCGGTGGTGCTGGCCATGATCGACGGCCTCCAACATCGCTGGTGGGAAGGGACTCGTAACGTCGCGGGAAACTCGCCTCGAGCATCACGAAGCCTTGACTCGCCGGATGTTAGTCCTGGGCAATCACTCCGGCACAGCCGACGGTGCCTGGTTGTGACTGACCGAACATGCCGTGGTGCGCGGGTGGGCGGTGGCCAACCGGCCGGTGGTGGTGATCTGGGGGTCGCCTCACCTCGGCGAACCGGCGTGGCGGGAACCCGAGGGTGGTCGCGGTGCGTGAGGGGTCCTGGTTGTCAACCGCGAACCGTGTGTCTCCCGCGATGCGGACCCAACGATTCGGTTAAGGGCCCGTGAACGGCTACCGACCATGCGCTACCGACAGGTACGGTTCGGCGTCCGCAGAGACCTCTGTGCTGCTCAGCATGACTGAGTTGGAAGGAGTGCAACCATGCGTCGACCGCGTGGTGCCGCGCTGGCAATCGCCCTGACCGGGGTGTTGGCGGTGGTCGGGTGTGCCAAGGACGGCGGCGGCACGTCGACGTCCGGTGAGGGCGGCGGTGGCGAGGGCGCCGCCGGCTGCCAGCTGGCCGACCCGCCCCCCGTCCCGGACGAGGTCGAGGTCAGCACACCGGAGACGGCCGACGTCGACGGCAGCGAGCTGCGCGTCGGTCTGGCCTACGACATCGGTGGCCGGGGTGACGCCTCGTTCAACGACGCCGCCGCCGCCGGTCTCGACCGGGCCGAGGAGGAGTTCGGCCTTGGCGACGTCCGCGAGCTGACGGCCGAGGCCAACGAGTCCGAGGACGCCAAGGTGTCCCGCCTGCGCCAGCTGGCCGACGAGGGCTTCAGCCCGATCATCGGGGTCGGCTTCGCCTACGCCGACGCCTTCGAGACCGTCGCCGCCGACTACCCCGACACCGACTTCGCGCTGGTCGACGCGGCCGTGGAGGGTGCGGACAACATCACCCCGCTGCTGTTCGCCGAGCACGAGGGCTCCTTCCTCGCGGGTGTGGCCGCCGCCTACAAGACGGACAACTGCCACATCGGCTTCGTCGGGGGCGTGGAGACGCCGCTGATCCAGAAGTTCGAGGCCGGCTTCCTCGAGGGTGCCCGGGCGGCCGCCCCGGACATCCAGATCGAGAACACCTACCTGACCCCGGCCGGTGACATCACGGGCTTCCAGGACCCGGCCAAGGGCAACGAGGCGACCCGCGCGCAGCTCGACGCCGGTGCCGACGTCGTGTACCACGCCGCCGGTGCCTCCGGGAAGGGCGTGTTCGAGGCCGCGAAGGCGGGTGACGCGCTCGCGATCGGCGTCGACTCCGACCAGTACAACCAGGAGACGGTGGCGGAGTCGAGGGACGTCATCATCACCTCGATGCTCAAGCGCGTCGACGTGGCGGTGTTCAACTACCTCGCCGCGGTCGCGGAGGAGGACCTCGCGGACTTCCCCGAGGTCTTCGACCTGAGCGTCGACGGCGTGGACTACTCCACCTCGGGGGGGATGGTCGACGACATCGCCGACGTCCTCGACGGTTACAAGGCCCAGATCATCGAGGGTGAGATCGAGGTCCCGTCCTCGCCGACCGGCTGAGCCGGTCCACCACCCGCCGCTCCCAGGCAACGCACCGGGCACCTCGCGACCAGCGCGGGGTGCCCGGTGTCGGATCCGGGCAAGGGGCACCCACGACGGGCGGGCGCGTGTCCCGCACACTCGAAGGGCGGCGCGGCCACCCACGCCCGCCGCCACGGTCGTCGGCCGGTCGAGACGCGGCCGAGAGCCACACACGACAAGGAAGGGCGGGATGACCAGTCCTGTTCCCGAGGAAGGCACCGGTCACGACGCCGGGGTGCCCTCCGACACAGCCGCCGTGCCCGCGGTGAGGCTGTCCGGGATCACCAAGCGGTTCCCCGGCGTCGTCGCCAACTCGGACGTGCACCTGGGGGTGCGGGCCGGCGAGGTGCACGCGCTCTGCGGGGAGAACGGCGCGGGCAAGTCGACCCTGATGAAGATCCTCTACGGCATGCAGCAACCGGACGAGGGCACGATCGAGGTCGAGGGGCGGGAGGTGGTCTTCCGCTCGCCGGCCGACGCGATCGACGCGGGCGTGGGCATGGTGCACCAGCACTTCATGCTGGCCGACAACCTCACGGTCCTGGAGAACGTGCTCCTGGGCGCGGAGAAGCTGCACGGCATCGGCCGGCGGGCCAGGGCGAGGGTGTCGGAACTGGCCAGGCGGGCCGGCCTCACCGTCGACCTCTCCCTGCTCGTCGAGGAGCTCGGGGTCGCCGACCGGCAGCGCGTCGAGATCCTCAAGGTGCTCTACCGGGGTGCCCGCATCGTCATCCTCGACGAGCCGACGGCCGTGCTGGTCCCGCAGGAGGTCGACGAGCTGTTCGCGACCCTGCGCGAGATGCGGGCCGACGGTTACACCTTCCTCTTCATCTCCCACAAGCTGGACGAGGTGCGGGCGATCGCCGACGCCGTCACCGTGATCCGTCGGGGCACCACGGTCGGCACCGCCGACCCGAGGACGGTCACCTCGCGGCAGCTCGCCGAGATGATGGTGGGCAGCGAGCTCCCCAGCCCGGAGACGCGCGTGTCCTCGGTCACCGACGTCGAGGTGCTGCGCGTCGAGGGCCTGACCCTGCGGAGCGAGGGCAGCGAGCGGCCCCTGCTCGACTCGAT
The DNA here is from genome assembly GCF_000429185.2 of Actinoalloteichus caeruleus DSM 43889. Taxonomy (GTDB): domain Bacteria; phylum Actinomycetota; class Actinomycetes; order Mycobacteriales; family Pseudonocardiaceae; genus Actinoalloteichus_B; species Actinoalloteichus_B caeruleus. The sequence continues at coordinate 4,777,922 of NZ_AUBJ02000001.1, forward strand.
CGACCTCACCGTCCGGGCGGGGGAGATCGTGGGCATCGCCGGGGTCGAGGGCAACGGCCAGGTCGAACTCGTCGAGGCCGTCATGGGGATGCGCCGGGCCCACGCCGGCACCGTCCGGTTGTCGGGGGTCGACCTCACCAGCAAGGGCACGATGGCCCGGCGTGAGGCGGGCATCGGGTACGTCCCGGAGGACCGCACCCGGCACGGCCTGCTCCTCGACGAACCGCTGTGGTCCAACCGCATCCTCGGCTTCCAGAGCCGCCGCCCGGTCTCCAGCGGCGCGTGGCTCAGCATCGAGGGAGCCAGGACGGACACCACCCGCATCGTCGAACAGTTCGACGTCCGCACCCCGGGCATCGACGTGGCCGCCGGGGCGCTCTCCGGCGGGAACCAGCAGAAGCTGATCGTCGGACGGGAACTGTCCGGCGACCCCGTCCTGCTCATCGCCTCCCACCCCACCCGAGGGGTGGACGTCGGCGCGCAGGCGGGCATCTGGGAACACATCAAGACCGCGAGGGCCAACGGTCTCGCGGTGCTGCTCGTCTCCGCTGACCTCGACGAGCTGATCGGGCTGTCGGACACGATCAAGGTCATCTACGGCGGGCGGCTGGTCGCGGACGCCGACCCCCGGTCCGTCACCCCGGAGGACCTGGGCGCGGCCATGACCGGCGCCGGGGAGGTCGGCACCGACGACGGCGGCACCGACGACGGGGGCACCGACGACGGCGGGACCGACCGGTCGACACGAGGCGGGGATCGGTGATGGGGTCGATACGAGCGAAACTGCTGCCGCCGGCACTGGCGATCGCCTTCGCCGTGCTGCTGTGCGCGGTGACCCTGCTGTTCTCCGGGAGCAGCCCGCTGGAGGCGCTGGGCGCCATGGTGGGCAGCCTCGGCCGGGGCACGACCGCCGTGGACGTGGTCAACACCGCCACCTCGTACTACATCGTCGCCCTCGCGGCGGCCCTCGGGTTCCAGATGAACCTGCTGAACATCGGCATCGAGGGCCAGTACCGGCTCGCGGCCTGCGTCGCCGCGATCGTGGGTGGCGCGGTCACGCTGCCCTTCGGGCTGGGCGTGGTCGTCACCATGCTCGCGGCGGCCGCCACCGGAGCCGCGTGGGTGGGCATCGCCGCGTTGCTCAAGGTGTACCGGGGCGTGTCCGAGGTGATCTCCACGATCATGCTGAACGCGCTGTCGTTCGGCGTGATCGCCTACCTGATCAGCTCGGACATGTTCGGCGAGCTGCGCGGGAACAACATCGGCACGCCCTACCTGCCCGAATCCAGCCGCGTCCCCGGCTTCTCCTTCGGCTCGTCGGGGACCGTGTTCGGCATGGTGCTGGTGGCCGCCGCCCTCGGCGTCGGGTACTGGGTGTTGATGAACCGGACCAGGTTCGGCTTCGAGCTGCGCGCCTCCGGGAAGTCGCCGACGGCGGCGGCCGCGGGCGGCGTCAACGCCAAGAAGATGATCCTGGTGACCCTGCTGATCTCCGGTGCGGTCGCCGGCCTCGCCGGGCTGCCCGAACTGCTCGGCCGGGACCACACCTTCAGCCTGAACTTCCCCGCCGGCTACGGGTTCACCGGGTTGGCGGTGGCGCTGCTCGGGCGGAACAACCCCGTCGGCATCGCCTTCGGCGCGCTGCTGTGGGCCTTCCTGGACAAGAGCAGGCTCGCCCTCGACAACGTGGGCGTGCCCAGCGAGATCGTGACCATCATGCAGGGCTCGATCGTCCTGTCGGTCGTCGTGGCGTACGAGCTGGTCCGCCGCGTCGAGCTGCGGGCCGAGCAGCGGCGGGTCGGCGGGCAGAACCCGCCCGGCTCCGGTGAGCCGCGGCCCGTGTCGGCAGGAGGTGCCGTATGACCCTCGGCGCTACGTCACAGGACCCGAACACCTCGGCGGGGCCGGTGACCGAGAAGGCACCGCGGTCCCGGCGTCGCATCCCCGGTTGGCTCATGGGAGCCCTCTGGGTCGCGGTGGTCATGGTCCTGCTCTCGACCACGTCCTTCCTCACCGGGCTCCCGCAGCTCACCTCGTCCAGCACCATCGAGTCGGCGGCGCGGTTCGCGCTGCCGATCCTGCTGGCCGCCCTGGGCGGGCTGTGGGCGGAACGGGCCGGCATCATCAACATCGGCCTCGAAGGCATGATGATCTTCGGGACCTGGGGTGCGGCCTTCGCCGGCTACTACTGGGGCCCGTGGGCCGGCCTGTTGGCCGCCGCCCTGTTCGGCGCGGTCGGCGGCCTGCTGCACGCCGTGGCCACCGTCACTTTCGGGGTGAACCACATCGTCTCCGGTGTGGCGATCAACCTGTTGGGCCTCGGCGTCACCAAGTACCTGTCGAGCCTGATCTTCTACCCGCTGTCCGGGAACCCGCGCGAGTCGCCGCCGGTGCCGAAGTTCGACACCTACTCGGCGCAGCCGCTGGCCGGGTGGCTGGGCGAGTTGGAGGCGATGCAGCGGGTCGGGATCTCCGACGTGGCCGGCATCCTGCGCGGCCTCGTGATCGGCGTCTCCCCGCTGGCCATGATCGGCATCCTGCTGGTGCCGGTGAGCTACCTGGTGCTGTGGCGGAGCCGGTTCGGGCTCCGGTTGCGATCCTGCGGTGAGAACCCGAAGGCCGCCGAGTCGCTCGGCGTCAACGTGTACCTGTACAAGTACTCGGCCGTGATCATGTCCGGCGCGCTGGCCGGCATCGGTGGCGCCGCCCTGGTCCTCAACCCGGGGCAGCCCGGCTACTCGGAGAACCAGGTGAACGGCCGGGGCTACATCGGCCTCGCGGCGATGATCTTCGGCAACTGGCGGCCGGGTGGTCTGCTCGGTGGTTCCGCGCTGTTCGGCTACGCCGACGGCCTCCGGCTGCGGCAGGGCGAAACGACCGTGCACGCCCTGCTGTACGGAGCGGCGCTGCTGGTGCTGGTCCTCGCCGTCGTGCACCTCGTGCGGGGCCGTTGGACGAACGGGGCCACCGCCCTCGGGGGAGCGGTCGCGCTCTACGCGGTGTACTGGTTCACCGACGGCATCCCCCGGGAGCTGTTGGCCTACGCGCCGCACCTGGTGACGCTGGTGGTGCTCGCCGTCGCCGCCCAGAAACTGCGGGGACCGGCGGCCAACGGGCTCCAGTACAGCCGGGAGACCGGTGGTCGCCGGAAACGGGGAGGGAAGGAACCCGGGGCCCTGGTGGGCGCCGGCGGGCCCGGGGCGCCGCCACCACCCCCCGGTGGTCGGGCGGGACCCGACGAGGCGGAACCCCCAGGCCGGGGTGGGGCCGCGCCGCCAACGGGCGGTTGATCCGGTCGCTCCCGCACGACGCGGGAGCGAGGACCGGAGCGGACGAGGACACGCGCTGATCGTGGGAAGAGGAGCCAACGAGATGACGACGGCGACGGCCGGGACCGAGGTCGACTGGGACGCCCTGCGCGAGGCCGCGGTCCGGGCCGCCCAGACCGCCTACTGCCCCTACTCGGGACTCCAGGTGGGGGCGGCGGCGGTCTGCTCGGACGGGCGGGTGGTCACCGGGTGCAACGTCGAGAACGCCTCCTACGGGGTCGGTCTCTGCGCCGAGTGCACCATGGCCGGTCAGCTCCAGCTCACCGGCGGTGGCCGGTTCGTCGCCGTCGCCTGCCGCTCCGGAGCCGGTGAGCTGCTCATGCCCTGCGGTCGTTGCCGCCAGGTGCTCTACGAACTCGGTGGACCCGAGTGCCTGGTGGACACCCCGGACGGGGTGCTGCCGATGACGCGGGTGCTGCCGGCGGCCTTCGGGCCGGCGGACCTGCCCGCCTGAGGCGCCGCGCCGGAACGAACGGTGAGCCAGAGCGAGGAGACGAGATGACCTCAGCGTTGAGCGCCGTGGACGTGATCCGCGTGAAGCGGGACGGCGGCGAACTGACCGACGAGCAGATCGACTGGGTGGTCGACGCCTACAACGCGGGTGCCGTCGCCGAGGAACAGATGGCGGCTCTCGCGATGGCGATCCTGCTGAACGGGATGACGGCCCGGGAGACCGGTCGCTGGACGCGGGCGATCGTGCGCTCGGGGGAGCGGCTGGACCTGACCGAGGTCGACCGGCCGACCGTCGACAAGCACTCCACGGGGGGTGTGGGTGACAAGATCACCCTGCCGCTGGCCCCGCTGGTGGCGACCTGCGGGGCGGCCGTCCCCCAGCTCTCCGGCCGCGGCCTCGGCCACACCGGAGGCACCCTGGACAAGCTGGAGTCCATCCCCGGGTGGCGGGCGCGTCTCACCACCGCCGAGATCGTCGCGCAGCTGAACTCCGTCGGCGCGGTCGTCTGCGCGCCCACCGAGGGGCTGGCGCCAGCCGACCGCAAGCTGTACGCGCTGCGCGACGTCACCGGGACCGTCGAGTCCATCCCCCTGATCGCCGGGTCGATCATGGGGAAGAAGGTCGCGGAGGGCGCGGACGGCCTCGTGCTCGACGTCAAGGTCGGCTCCGGCGCCTTCATGAAGAACGAGGACAGGGCGAGGGAGCTCGCCGCCACCCTGGTGTCCATCGGTGAGAGCCACGGCATGGCGGTGAGCGCCCTGCTGACCGACATGTCCACCCCGCTGGGGGCCACCGTGGGCAACGCCCTGGAGGTCGCCGAGGCGGTGGACGTGCTGCGCGGTGGTGGCCCCGCCGACGTCGTCGAGCTGACGGTGGCACTGGCCACCGAGATGCTGCGGCTGGCCGGCATCGACCCCACCGGTGCCACCGATCCCGCCGCCGTGCTCTCCTCCGGCGCCGCCTACGAGACGTGGTGCCGGATGATCCGCGCGCAGGGAGGGGACCCGGAGGCCCCCCTGCCGACCGCCGCGCACACCCGGACCGTCACGGCCGCGGAGGACGGTGTCCTGACCGCCGTGGACGCCTACCAGGTCGGGATGGCCGCCTGGCGGCTCGGCGCCGGCCGGGCCAGGAAGGAGGACGCCGTGCGGTTCGGTGCCGGTGTCCGCCTGTTGGCCAGGCCAGGCGACCGCGTCCGCCGGGGCGACCCGCTGTTCGAGCTGAGCACCGACACCCCGGAGGCGTTCCCCGGTGCGGTGGCCGAGCTGGCCAGCGCGGTGCGCACCGGGGAGACGGCGGTCGAGGCGCACCCCCTTGTGCTGGATGTGGTGCGCGGAGGATGAGTCCGCTCCAGCGGCCGCCTCGCCCCGCCGCCCCCGGGTGGCCCCTCCCAGGTCAGCCCTGGTCTCGGCTGACCCGGCCCGGCCCCGGTCGCGCTCGGCGCTGAGCCGGCGCAACAGGACCTCGAAGGGGCCTCGTCGTCCGGCCCTGCGCAGCAGGTCGGCGACGACGAGCCCGAGCACCCACACCCCGAGCCCGACCAGCACGGACGTCGCGACGTCGATGTGCTGCCCGAGGTTGAACGTGGTCGGGTTGAACAGGGCGAACCAGACGACGGACTGGAGCAGGTAACAGGTCATGGACCGTTCGCCCGAGGCCCGGAGCGCGGTGACGAGCGGTCCGCCTCGGTCACCGAGGCGGACGGCGAGCAGGGCGATCAGCGCCGCGTAACCCAGTCCACCCGCGACGCCGGCCGTCGAGTGCAGCGCGAAGGCGGCGGTGGACACGAGGGTGGAGGTGTCGGTCCACAGCAGCGAGTGGATCAGCGCCAGGGGAAGGCCGCCGACGACGGCGATGGTGATACCGCCGATGGCCGTGGCCCGCAGCAGGCCGAGGGAGCGCTCCGGGTGTTCCAGCAGCTGTCGGCGGGCCGCCCAGATCCCCACGAGGAACGGGGACAGCGACGTCACCGCGAAGAGCAGCGTGCTGACGGGCCAGCTCGCGAGCCGGATCGCCGCGTCGGTCAACGGGTCCACCGTCTCCATGGCGGCCGCACCGGAACCGGTGGCGGCCATCGCCCCGACGAAGGCCACCGAGTAGAGCGTGGAGCACACCACCAGGCACACGCCGGCCAGACGGATCAGCGCACGGTCACTCCACCGCAGGGCGCCGACGAAGACGAGGGCGAGCAGGCCGTAGGTGGCGAGGATGTCGCCGGGGAACAGCAGGACCGCGTGGAACAGTCCGAACAGGACCATCCACCACCCCCGGCGCCGGAGGAACCGGCGGACCCTCGGCCAGTCCCACCCGCTCACCGCCCGGTTGGCCGCGACGCGGGCGAGCCCGTAGCCGAAGAGCGCCGCGAACATCGGGTAGCCACGGCTGTCGGCGAACAGGGTGAGGACGGCGGCGGCGATCCGGTCGAGGACGTCCCCGTGCGTCGGGTATCCGCCGGCGAAGTGGCTGTCCCCGCCGACCAGCATGTGAGCGTGGACCAACGCGATCACGGCCAGCATCACGCCTCGGGCGAGGTCGGGCGCGAGGGACCTCGCGTGCGGCGTGTTCGCCGAGGGTGGGGACCCGGACGAACGACCTGAGGTGGCGGGAACGGACACGACGGACTCCCCGGTGGTCGTGAAGGATGTCGGGCGGAGCCGGATGCCGGCCCCGGGAAGATACGGAAGCGTATCTAAAAATCACCTTAGGGTACGGTCGCGTATCCAAGCAAGGAGGGGTGCCGTGGGGGACCAGGTGGACCGGGAGGGGACGGCGCGAACCCGCCGGCGGGGCGCGGCCCTCGTCGCCGCGATCCACGCGGCCGCGTTGGCGGAACTCGCCGAGGTCGGGCTCGGTCGCATGAGCATGGAGGGAGTGGCCCGCCGCGCCGGTGCCGCGAAGACCTCGCTCTACCGGCGCTGGAACTCCCCGCACGAGCTGCTGCTGGACGCCATCCAGGTCACCTACCCGCAGGAGGAGGTGTCACCGGCCACGAACGACCTCCGAGGCGACCTCATCCGCGCGCTGCGCCAGCTGCGGGAGTGGATGAACACCGACCAGGCCCAGGCGGTGTCCGCGATCATGATCGAACGGGACCGGTACCCCGACCTCGTCGCGGCCCTGTTCGACCGGGTGTTCGACCCCGCCGGCGGCCGGGTGACCCGGGTCGTGCTGCGGCACTACGCCGACCGAGGAGCCATCGACGCCGAGCGCCTGACCCCGGTCGTGACCGACATCGGGGAGGCCCTGGTGTTCAAGTTCGCCAGCGACACCGGGCGGTTTCCCACCGACGAGCAGCTGGCCGACATCGTCGACCAGGCCATCCTGCCGGCCGTCGGGATCACATCCGGCTGGTCCGGGGAGGAGACCCGACCGCCTCACGCCTCCGAGACCGGGCCTCGCTGATCGACGCCGCTCCGGAGTTCCGCCTCCGGAGCGAGAACGCGCCTGGGTCGGGCACCCACTGGCACCCCGGCACCCACGGGCACCGGGGAGGGCAGCGCCGCGCGCTCAACGCCCGTGGTCCTCCCCGAGCACGGGCGGTGCGACAGCCCTGCCGTCCCCGAAGAGGTCGTCGGTCTCCTGGAGGTAGGACGGCCGCGAGTGCTCCTGGTCCTCCGCGCGCTGTTCGCCCCGGCCCGCACCGCCACCACCCACCGGACCACCGGTGCCCCCACCGGGTCCTCCCGCCCCGGGGCGGCCACCGCCCGTCCCGCCGGTCACTCCTCCCACCGCGGAACCACCACCGGGGCCGACACCACCGCCGGGCGGGCCGAACCCGCCAGCGGGCCCCGAGCCGCCGGTGGTCCCGAACCCTCCGGCAGGTCCGAACCCTCCGACCGGTCCGCTGCCGGGCGGGACGTTCGGCCCGGGTGGCACACCGCCACCGGGCGAACCGCCCGCCCGGACCCAGTCCGACGTCACCAGCGGCGGCGACAGGACGGGAGGGCTGGGCGGTGATCCGAGGTTGTCAGGCACACCGGTCGGAACCGGTGGGGACGGGGGCACGGGGAAGCCGTTCCCGTTTCGCCAACCGCCGCTACCCCCTTCTCCGCCGCCGATGCCACCACCACCGGCGGTCCGGCCGTCTTCGCTCACGCCACGCCAGTCGGCGCCCCTGTGCTGGTGGTCGCCAGCACCGTGCGGGCTCCTCACCGGGGCCGACGGCACCGGCGGAGGTGGGTACCGGTCCTGGCGGACCGGTACTCGGTGCGAGTCCGCCGTTCCCGTGGCCTCCCGGGCCTCCGTCGCCCCGTTGCCGAACTCGGGTGGGGGAACGAACGAGGGCATCGAGGCGTCGACCTCGCGCAGGGCCGACTCCAACTCGACACTGACATCGACGGCCCGTGCATGTGCCTCGGTGGAGGCCGCGTGGGCGGCGCGGGCCTCCTCGCCCATCCTGAGCGCCTCCAGCGGGCTGAAGGCAGCGACGACCTCACGCAGGAAACCTGGCTCGTCGTACTCCACGGGATCCGGCATCGCGTCCCGAGCCCGCACCGCGATCTCGCTCTGCGCTCGCACCGAGTCACCGATGCGGCTCATGGCCTCGCTGGTCCTCCCCGACCATTGCCCGAGCGAGTCGAGGACGGCACGGGCGGAGTCGGCGGCCTCGCCCTCCCACACGATGTCGCGGGTGGCCGACATCGCCCGCAGTACGTCGCGGACCTCCTTCATGGCGGAGCGCATCTCGTACCAGCCCTCGGCGATGTCCGCACAACCGGCTGGATCGTTGTTCTCGCGCACCCAGCGGCGCAGGGTGGCGTGGTCCACGGCCGCGTAGTTGTGGGGACAGCCGAAGGTGGGGGCGCGGGAGGGGGAACGCTCGGTGAGTCCCCCGTGGTCAGGGATCACGGAGCTCCCGCCGACAGGGTGGCCGCGACGCTCTCGGCCAGTGGGTCGATGACATCGCAGGCGGCGGTGCTGGTCTCGCTCTCCGCGCCCAGGGACACGTAGCCCGCGGAGTCCGAGGAAAGGATGACCTGGCACCAGATGTCGTCCGTGATCCGGTACCCGCGCAGCCCCCCCACCGAGATGTCGACGACCGTGTACTGGTCGAGGTTCAGGCTCTCGGCAGCCTCCCCGACGGCCACGTCGACGATCACCCCCGGATCGCCGCGCTCGGCGGCCAGGAAGTCGCAGGAGTTCAGGACGCTGGAGTACTCCCCGGATGCGGGGTCCAGCCCGACATCACGCAGTTCGTCCTCCGTGAACAGCTCACAGGGATCCAGGGATGCCAGCCGGCCCGCACCGGGAGCACCACCGGCCGCGCTCGTGGCGGCCGGGCCGCCCGAGCCCCCGGGAGCGATCGCGGCGGGCGCGTCGACGGGTGCGGCGGTTCCCAGTTCGACCGCGCCGCACGAGGAGACAAGGAGCACCGAGACCGCCAGGCAGGACAGTGCGGCGGTCGTGGTGCCGGCGCGGCTCGCATCACGCATCGCCTCCTCCCCTGATCGTGTCAAGGGAGGACTCGACGGCCTCGTCGGTCTCCTGGGTGTGGCGCACGGCCGCGCGGACGGCGGTAGCCAGGTCGCTGATGAGGCCCTGGAACGTCGTGAGGATGTCTCTCGCGGAGTCCATCCCACCGCTGGCGACGAGCTCGTCGTGACGCGACATCCACTCGGCGGCCGGCCCGGAACCGAGCGGGACCTTCTGCTCCACCCGTCGAAGCTCGCGGAGCATTCGAGCCACTGAGTCCGCGATGTCGTCAAGCCTGGCTGCGGCGGCCTCCGCGCTCCGCTGTTCCATGTGGACCGAACCCGAAGCCACGCTCGTTCTGAGCTGGTCGACCTGGTTGGTCACCGCCGCCCCGACGGGTGCCAGGCGGGCGCCGCCAGCTCCGAATGGTGTCGTCATCCCAAGGACCCCCGCACTGATCTCCCCGGACGAGTCGCGACTGGTCGACTCGTGCCCAAGGGCAAGCCGATCGAAAAGTAGCAGCGGTGATCGAGATGCGGAGAGTATTCGACTCACTACCACCCGTGTGTAGTAGGTGGTCGCCGTCAGGCACCACGACGGAACACGGACCCGTCAGGCGCGTGGGTGCTGATCACGGCAGAGGTGCCGTCGTCGGGTGCCGCTGCTCGTCAGGGAGCACGTTCCCCAGCCCGGGCCGTGCGGCGGGAAGCGCTGTCGGAGAGCGCATCACCTGACGCTGGTTGCCGGGAGGGGCCGGGGCTGGGCCGTTCTCGGCGGTGGTCCCCGGTGGTCGCCCGGGCGCGTGCGGCAGGACGGCAGCGCGGCCGGGGGCCGTGTGCCGGACGCGGCGCAGCGACTCAGCGGGCAAGCGGCGGGGGCGAGGTCGCCGCCAGGCGGCTGACGACGGCCGGCGGCGGGAGGTGGGTGGTGTCGGCAGGCTCGAACACCGCGCCTGAGGGGCGCGGCCGGGGCCTGCCGGAAGGGTGCCGGGCGGCCACCCGACGGCAGGAGGGGGTGGCCGCTGTCGCGGCCACCCCCTCCGTCAGCGTGACGCGGGCTCAGGCGCTCTCGATGGCGTCGGCCTCGTCGCCCTTCTCCCCCTCGCGGCCCTTGCCGCCCTTGCGGGTGGCGCGGCGCTGCTGCCGGGGCAGCGGGGTGGGCGGTGGCGGCGGCGTGGGGCCCCACCGAGGATCAGCTCGGCGAAGGTGGCCATCGCCTCGTCGAGCTGGGTGGCGTTGCGCCGTTCGGACTCCGCGTTGGCCTCCCGCACCATGCTGTTCACCGCGCCGGTGTCCGGGCGGTCGGCGAGGGTGCCGTCGATCCGGTCGAGGTGCGTCTCGACGGCGCGGTTCAGCTCGGAGATCTTCGACAGGACGTCGGAGTCCACCTCGCGCAGGCGGGTGTCCACGGCGTCGTTCAGTTCACCGATCCGGCCGAGGACGCTGTCATCGACCTTCTCCACCCGGCTGTTGACGTCCTGCACGCGGCGGGAGAGCTGTTCCAGGCGCTCGGCGAGGGCGTCGAGCTTCTCGGTCGGGTCGACCGCCGGGCGCTCCAGCAGGCTGTCGAGCTTGCGCTGGACCTCGTCCCGCGTCTCGCGCAGCTGGTCGCCCAGTGTCTCGCGGCTGGTCTCCACGCTCGCGCGCACGGCCTCGGACGACGAGGTGACCTCGCCGCGCACGGTCTCCGCGGACTCCGTGACGTGCCGCTGGAGGGCTTCCTTGGTCCCGTCCAGGTGCTCGTGCACACCCTCGTCGACCTCGTCGATGCGGCTGCGCAGCGACAGCTCCAGGCCGTCCATCCGCTCCCGCACCGGGCCGTGCACCGCGGCGGGCATGTTCTCCAGCCGGGTGTCCTGCTTGTCCAGGTGCAGGCCCAGGTCGTCCAGGCGCTTGTGGATGTGGCCGAGGCGGTCCTCCAGGCCGTCCATCCGCCCCGCGACGCCGTCGAAGCGTCCGGAGACCCCGTCGAGGCGGCCGTCGAGCTGGGCGAACGGCTTGGCCAGCTTGTCCACCAGGCCGTCGACCGCGTGCAGCAGCCCCGAGATAGCGGTGTCCTGGGACTCCAGTTTCGAGAGCGCCTCGTCCAGTCTCTCGGCCAGGACGCTGACCTCGGTGCGATCGGGCAGTTCGGACAGTCGCTTGCGGACGGAACCGAGCGACTCGAGAGGGGACAGCCGAGCGTGGATCTCGTCCAACGCGTCGAAGACCTGTTGCTGCTCGCTGTCGCGGATCTCGGCCGCTCGCGTCAACATCGAGCGCATCCGGTCGAACGACAACGCTGAGTGGTTGTTCTCGTTCACGGCGTGGGTGACCTTCGTCAGGGGGCGGGGGCGACACAGCGAGCCTAACCAGTCAGTGGCACGACCGGAAAGGACCCCCAGCGATAACGCGATTACTGGGTGTAGACGACCGCGTCGTCACGGAGCGGTACCGCGACGACCTGTCTTCTTCGGTTGTGTCCTCAGTGTAAGGAACGTCCCCCGACGGATGGCGGTGCCGGCGCCGTGGCAGGCATCCGTGATCAACAGCTACGCGCCGTGTCTACCACGCGGGATGGCTCCCGGCCAGCCACCACGCCGAGCGACCTCCGTTCGCGGAGGTGTCGGACCGCCTGGTGAGCGGGGGGAGCGGGGGAGCCGGCCGTCGTGGCAGGGTGACGGACGATCAACCACCCCTTCGGACCACCGAGCGGTCCGATCCGGCGATCCTCACCTGCCCGGGGCCGTGGGTCACCTGGCTGATCCCAAGGGGCTGAACCCCGCTGGCCCACGCCGATACATTGGGGCCATGTCGACGCCGCTGACGTCGGAGAACCTCCGACTCGCCCCGAAAGTCGTGCTGCACGACCACCTCGACGGTGGTCTGCGGCCCCAGACCCTGATCGACCTCGCGAAGGAGACCGGGTACGACCGGCTCCCGAGCACGGACGCCGGCACCCTGGCGACCTGGTTCCGCGAGAGCGCGAACTCCGGTTCGCTGGAGCGCTACCTGGAAACCTTCGCGCACACCGTGGGCGTCATGCAGACCAGGGACGCCATCACCCGCATCGCCGCCGAGGCCGCCGAGGACCTGGCCGCGGACGGCGTGGTCTACGCGGAGGTGCGTTACGCGCCGGAGCAGTCCCAGCAGAAGGGGCTGGGGCTCGACGAGATCGTGGAGGCCACCCAGGAGGGGTTCGCGCTCGGCGCCTCACGTGCCGCCGCCGACGGCCGCACGATCCGGGTCGGGACCCTGCTGTGCGGGATGCGCCAGGCGGACCGTTCGCAGGAGATCGCCGAACTCGCGGTCCGCCACCGCGACTCCGGCGTCGTCGGTTTCGACATCGCCGGCCCCGAGGCTGGCTTCCCCCCCACCCGGCAGATCGACACCTTCGAGTACCTCCGCCAGGAGAACATGCACTTCACCATCCACGCCGGCGAGTCGTTCGGGCTCCCGTCGGTGTGGGAGGCGGTGCAACGCTGCGGCGCGGAACGGCTCGGGCACGGCGTCCGCCTCGCCGACGACGTGACCGTGGGCGAGGACGGTTCGGTGAAGCTGGGCGAGGTCGCCTCCTACGTGCGCGATCGGCGGATCGCGCTGGAGATGTGCCCGTCGTCCAACCTCCAGACCGGCGCGGCGAAGTCCCTGGAGGAACACCCGTTCCCCCTGCTGGCCGCCGAGCGGTTCCGGGTGACCGTCAACACCGACAACCGCCTGATGAGCGACTGCACGGTGTCGAGCGAGTTCGGACTCCTCGTCGAGGCGTTCGGCTACGGCTGGGAGGACGTGGAGCGCTTCACGCTGAACGCCGCCAAGGCCGCCTTCATCGACTACGAGGACCGCCGCGCCCTCATCGACGACGTCCTCATCCCCGCCTACCAGGCGCTGGCCGGGGACGGCAGCTGACACTTCCCGTCCCCGCCGGGGCCGGAGGGACGCGGGAACGCCGAGGGGGACGTCCGCCACGGACGTCCCCCTCGGGTGGCTGCGCGGGCGGTCAGCCCTCGTTGCGGTGGAGGCGTTCCTCGAACCCGTCGACCAGGTCGCGCCAGGCCGCCTGTTCCTTCTCGTACGGCGGGCTGGGCGCGAGCCGGGTCGGGTCGGGACGCAGCGCGAAGGACACCAACCACCCCAGGCTGGTCGACGGGGCCAGGGCCTCGGCCGCCGAGTCGTCCGCCGCCCAGTCGGCCGCGTCGGTGAGGAGCTCCACGGCGAGTTCCAGTTGGTTGGCGTCGATACCCTCCGGGCCCTCGGCGAGTTCCTCGTCGAGACCGACGAGGGTGTAGGTGTTGTCGCCGTCGACGTCCTCGATCGCCAGTTCGCCGGCCGAGGACTTCGCGAGCACCTCCGGCCAGGTCGACACCTCGGCGAGGTCCCCTCCCACCGCGGGCGTCTCCGCGGTGTCCTCGTCGGCGGCGGGACCCGAGGAGCGGATGTGCGCCAGCAGGGCCTCGGTGGAGGGGAACACCTCGATCGTGCCGTCCGCGCCGAGGAAGATCGGCTCGTCACCCAGGTAGCAGCGCAGCGTGTACCAGTCACCGCTCGCCGTCACGATCCGGATCGGGTCGATCCCCACCCCGCGCCAGAAACCGAGTTCCCCCGGGGTGGCATCCGGTTCGACGCCGGCGCCGGCCTCCTCGGCGGGGGACAGCTCGACCGACGGGTCCTTGGGGGTCACCGGCTCCGACTCGTCGACCGTGACCTCCGCGTCGTCCTCCGACGACTCCTCGTCCTCCGAGGGGAGCTCGGCCGACGCCCTGGCCACCGCCTCGGCGTCGACGTCGGGTGTGGCGACGACACCGTCGACGGCGTCCAGCACCTCGTCCCACCGGCTGACGACCACCCGCGCCAGGTCCGTCCACAACCGTTCCCCGTCCCGACCGGAGAACTGCACCGTGCCCTGGTCCAGGACGGAGAAGCCGGGGGAGGCGTCGAGGACCTCGTCGACCACGTCGAGCTCGCAGACCGCCGCGAGCGACCGGAGGATGGAGACGATGTCGGCCAGTTCGCCCAGCACCCAGGTGTCCGGATCCTGCGCGACCAGCTCCGGCACGCCGACCAGGTCGAACTGGTGGTCGGCGTCGGGCAGCAGTTCCCGCGCCGTCAGCTCGGGAACGACGTCCCACGCCGGGTGGTCCAACAGGTCGTGGTCGGCGTCGGAACGGATGAAGGCCGCCAGCTGGGCGCTGTCTGGGAAGAGGTAGAGGTCCTCCTCGTGCCCGAGGAACGCCTCCCACTCCTCGCCGTCCTCGCGCCAGCGAGGAGCCCACAGCGTCACCATGTCGCCCTGGGTGAGTCCGAGTTCGATCGGAACGATGTCCTGCGCCATCGGCTACCTTCCGGTGCGCCGGCCGCGGCTCCAACAGCGCAGCCGGGAACGTCTCGCCTCGCGGCAGCCTACGGGTTTCCCCCGCCAGTTCGCTCACCGGTCCGGGTGCCGGGCTCGGGAGGTCCACCGGTGTGGTCCGGGCCCCGCCGGTCCTGCTCCGACGGGGGGAGCGGTGGTTGGGCCGGTTGGACCGGCGGTGGCCACCCACCCTGTCCCGGGCCGGGTGCTGGCCACCCCGGCCACCCCGGCCGCCGCGGGACGGGGGCGCCGCCACCGCCGCCCGCCGGGCGTGGCCAGCGGGGGGCGGGGAGTGCGGGGCCCCGGGGACCGCGCGGGGGTCCGCGCCGGGCCTGCCGGGTGGCGAGGTGGGGCGGTACTCCGGCCCCACCCTCGGACCCGCCCGGTAGGGCTGACCCGGCCAGCCGGGCGGGGGCTGGCGAGGCTGAGCCGGTGGTGGGGGCGGCGCCACCCGGTGGTCCGGTGCGGGGCGCACGGGGGAGGGGAGCCCGTTGGCCGGTCCCCGGCCGGTGCTCCACCCGGGGCCGCCGGGCGGTTGGTTGGCTCGATCCCGTTCCGGGTGCCTGCCCGGCGCCGGCCCCCAGCCGCCCGGCCCCCGCGCGGGCGGTTCCGCCGGCGCCGGGGTGCGAGGGAGTTGGGCGGCTTCCCGGGGCGGGGCGGGGGACCGGTCCACCGCGCGGGTGGGCTGGACCGGGGCTGGTGCGGGGCCGGGGGGTCAAGGCCGGGCCCGAGCGGTTCCCCCTGGGGGGACGCGGACCGGTCCGGGTCGACGGCACCAGGTTCGAGGTCGGCTCCGACCTGCTCGCCCGTCCTCGCCGGCGCCGGTGAGCCCAGGTTCTCGATCGCCGACGTCAGCTCGTCACCGAGGCTCCGCGCGAGCACGTTGTAGGAGCGTTGGGTGGCCTCCGCCGCCGCCTGGGAGGCGGCCCGTGCGATGCGGGCGCTGACCTCCGCCCCACCCGACGCGAGCGCCGCCGCGTCGATGCGCAGGTCGAGCAGCGCGCCTCGGGCGTCGACCGTCACGGTCACGGTGCCGTGTTCGTCCTGCCCGGTGCCCCGCACCTCGGCCAGCGCGGCGGGGAGGCCGCTGGTGCCCGCCCTGCGTTCCTCCGCGCGGCCGCGCAGCTCGTCCACGGTGGGCGGGACCGCCCACCTGCTCGCCGGGGCGGTCATCCGCGCCTCCTGTCCAGGACGGACCAGCCGTCCTCGTCGTCCACCTGGTCGTCCGGCTCCTCGTCCGCCCGGAGGCCGAGCCAGTCCAGTCTGGACTCGACTCGCGGGTCGAGGCCGGGGGACAACGCGCCGCGCATCCGCTGGGTGGCGCGGGAGCCGGCCTGGTCGGTGAGGCGGCGGATCTCGCGGGCGAGGCCCTCCGGGCCCAGCCGCAACGCCCGGTCCGAGACCCGGACGTCGACGAGCCTGCCCCCGGGACCGGCGGTGACGGTCACGGAGCCGTCCCCGGACTCGGCGGTGGCGGTGGCGCCGCCGAGGCGGGCGACCGCCGCGTCGGCCAGCTCGGTGGTGGCCGCGATCCGCTCGACGGCCCTGCTGATGCTGTGCTCGATCCGGTCGCTCATGGCTGCGCTCATCCCGTCGGCCGGTAGAAACCCGTGAACGGCATCCCGGAGTTGGTGGTGCGCAACGGACCGACCTGCACCGGATCGCCCGCCTCCACCAGCTGACCGTTGCCGATGTACATCGCCACATGACCCTGCCAGACGATCAGGTCGCCGGGGAGCAGCTGTCCGGGTGGCACCTCGGCCCCGATGGCCTGGGCGGCGGAGTGGCGGGGGATGTCGAGACCCGCCCCCGCGTAGGCCCACTTCGTCAGGCCGCTGCAGTCCGTTCCCGAGGGTGGGCTCGACGCGGCCCACACGTAGGGCGTGCCCAGCGCGGAGAGCGCGTTGCGGACCGCGGCCGCCGCGACCTCGTTCGGGGCCTCGGCTGAGGAACCGTCCGGCAGGTTGACACCGACGCCCTCACCGGGCTGCGGCGGGATCGCCACCGGTAGGTGTGGCTTCGTGGCGCCCCCACCCGAGCCCCCGGAGCCACCCCCCGCGCTCCCGCCACCTCCCGCGCTCCCGCCGCCTCCGCTGCCTCCGCCGCCGGCCCCTTCCGCGCCCCGGGACCCCGGGGTGGCCGGCGGGGATCCGTGCGGATCCGCGCCGCCACCGGCGGAGTTCGGGCTGACCGACGGCGGTCCGGCGGACTCGGCGCCGATGGGAGCCCCCAGGGCGCGCAGCGCCCCCAGGTCGACCCGCTCCGCACCGGAGAGGCGGCCGGCCAACGCCGCCAGCTCGTCCCGGACCCGGGCCAGTTCGTCCGCGCTGCGCACCACGTAGCCGTCCGCGATATCGGCGGCCGCGCCCATCGCGGTGGTGAACGCGAACGGGTTGCCGAAGCTCTGCGCGGTGAGACCCGACCGCAGGACCGGGGTCACCGCGTCCACGCACTCCTCGACGAGCTCCTCGACGGTCCGCCGGCCGCGTTCCAGCGCGGTGACCGCCTCGGCGGCCGCGTCCCGCAGCAGTGCGCAGTTCGTGCCGACGGCGGCCAGCGCGGTGTCCACGTCGGCCGCCCGCGCCTGGAAGGCGTTCGCCTTCTCGCCGTACCAGCCGGCCAAGGCCACACCTGTCGCCGCCGTGTGGTCGGCGGCGACGGCCTCCAGTTCGGCGAACGCGGACCCGGCGGCCTCCGAGGCCGCCGTCGCGCCGCCCAGGTCGCCGTCCATCTGCTCCAGGTGCTCCCGCATGGGAGCCACCAACCCGGCGACGACGCCGGCCACATCGCTCATCAGTCCCCCCGGCGCTCCTCGCCCTCCGCGAGGAGCCAGCTCACCACTCGACGGACGTACTGGGTGGAGGAATCCGCCACCCCGATGCCCCCCGGCACGTGGTGGCGTCGCCCGTCAGGCGCGCTCCGCCGCCCTGAGGTTGGCGGCTTCGTCCTCGTCCTGCCGCAGGTACCCGCTGAGCGAGTCCCCCACGGCGCCCGCGAGCCCGCCCAGGCCCTCCCCGGCGGCCGTCACGGCCGCCGTCGTCTCCCCCGCCAGCAGCGCGAAGGCACTCGTCAACCCGGCCTGCGCGCCCAACGGGGTGAAGGCGTCGCCCGCCGTCGCCGTGGCGGGAGCCAGGGTGCCGGACGCGACAGCTCCCAGGCGGGCGGCCAGATCTCCCGCCCTGCCCTGGTAGGAGGCCAGGGCCTCCTCCTCGACACCGAAGCCGGACTCCGCCATCGACCCGGTCCTCCTTCGACCTCGGCGTGGGGCGCGGACCCCTCCGCCGCGACCGGACACGGCGTCCGGCGCACTGACAGCCTGCCCTATCGCGGTGCCGGTGCGGGCGGGAACGGCGATACCGGGCGGTACTCGTACGACGACCGGGGGTGACGGACCGAGCGCGCGAGTGGCGGCGGGGATCAGGTCCGGTCGGGGGTGGGGCGAGTGCCGGGTGACTCACCCCGAGCGCCGGGTCGGGCGGGTGGTCGCGGGCGTGCCCCGGCCGGTCGCCGTCGTGAGCCGTGTGACCGGAGGGGACGCCCGACGTGGTGCTCCTCGGCCCTGGCCGGAGGCCGGGCGGGATCGGGCCGGCGGTGCGGGCCGGCGGTGCGGGCCGGCGGGGTGCCGTGCCGACGGACGGGCTCCCAGGCTGGACCCCACCCGGGGGCGGCCGGCAACCGCTGGTCCCCGGGGCTCCAGGGCCTCGGTGCCCTGGCCGACGCGTGCGGAGGCGGGCGCCCCATCCAGGCGCCCGCCTCCTGCTGCCCGTGCTCGCGCCCGCCCACAGCCAGGCATCGCGCTGAACAGGCGGCGCGGTCCTGGGAGGTGCGCGCGGCGGCCCTCCGGCTGGCGTGGCTGCCGCCTCAGCGGAACCGGCGCCCCTCGTCCCGGCGGAACGCGACCACGGCCAACACCGCCAGCACCGCCGTCCACCCGAGCAGCACCAGCAGGGCGGTGCCGTCCACCGGGCCACCGGTGAGGGCGTTGACCACGAGGTCGCGCCCGGCGCGGGTGGGCACGGCGTGGGAGGCGGTGTCCAGCCACGACGGGAAGATCTCCGGCGGCATGAACAGACCACCGACGAACGCCATCGGGAACACCAGCAGCTGCACCACCACCAGGGATGCCTTCACGCTGAAGTGGTACCCGACGGCGAGTCCCATCAGGAGGAAGGGCACGCCGCAGCCGAGCACGACCGCCACTCCGGCCAGGATCTGGGCCGGGCTGGCCTGGGCGCTGGTGAACAGCGCGGCGACCACGATCACCGGGATCAGACCGAGCAGGCAGAAGAAGAGCCCGGTGAGCAGGCGACCGCCGAAGCGGGGGCCGGCGCCCACGGGCAGGGTCCGCACGTAGGCGTCCCAGGGTTGCGCCCGGTCCTCGGCGATGCCGGCGCCGAAGGTGTACAGGCAGACGTTGATGACGGCGAACAGGCTCAGCTGCCCCGCCGCCGCCGTCGCGGCGACGGGGTCCCCGCCCACCTGGCTCTGCGGCACGACGAAGAACAGCATGATCAACGCGGGGAAGACGAGGTTCCCCACCATCGCGATGGGGATGCGCGCGGTCTCCAGCAACTGGTACCGGGCGTGGAGCAGAAGCATGCGCATCAGGCCGCTCCCGTCGTGGTCGAGGTGGGCACGAGCGACTCGTCGT
This sequence comes from Actinoalloteichus caeruleus DSM 43889, assembly GCF_000429185.2. Classification (GTDB taxonomy): domain Bacteria; phylum Actinomycetota; class Actinomycetes; order Mycobacteriales; family Pseudonocardiaceae; genus Actinoalloteichus_B; species Actinoalloteichus_B caeruleus. The sequence continues at coordinate 4,797,096 of NZ_AUBJ02000001.1, forward strand.
CACGGCGGCCGGTCAGGCTCCGGAAAGCCTCCTCCAGGGAGGCGCCCGACACCTCCAGGTCGGTGAACTCGGCCTCCGAGAGGACCAGCTCCCGCACCAGCGCGTCGCTGTCGTTGGTGAGCAGCTCGGTCCGGCCGTCGGGTAGGACGGCCTGGTCGAGGACCCCGTCGAGCGCGGGGAGGTGCGCGGCGCGCAGCAGGAGGCGGCGGGTGGGCACCCGCGATCGGACGGCGTCGAGGGTGTCGTCGACCAGCACGCGGCCGCCGGCGATCACCACGACCCGCTCGGCGAGCGCCTCCACCTCCTCCAGGTAGTGGCTGGTGAGCAGGAGGGTGCCGCCGGTGGCGTGGTAGTCCCGCAACGCGTCCCACAACTGGAGCCTGGCGTCGACGTCCAGCCCGGTCGTCGGCTCGTCCAGGACGACCAGGGCGGGCCGGCCGACCACGGCGAGCGCGACCGTGAGCAGGCGCTGCTGCCCGCCGGACAGGGCGCCGGTCTGCCGGCGCCGCAGGGCGGTCAGCCCGAAGCGGTCCAGCAGTTCGCCCGTCGGCACCGGATCGGCGTAGTGCGCGCCGACGAAGTCGACGACCTCACCCACCCGGAGGTTCTCCGGGAGCCCGGTGCGCTGGGGTGTCGTTCCGAGGCGGCGTCTGCTGGCGGGGTTCCTCGGGTCGCCCCCGAACAGTTCGACCCGGCCCGCCGATGGCCTCCGGAGCCCGGTCAGCAGGCTGATCATGGTGCTCTTGCCGGCCCCGTTGGGGCCGAGGAGACCGACGATTCCCCCCTGGGGGATGTCGAGGTCGGCGCGGTCGAGCGCCAGGGTGTCGCCGAAGCGCCGACTGACGCCGACGGCCCGCGCGAGTAAGCCCGTCATTCATGGTTCCTTCGTGTGTGGAGCGCGCCCGTCGTGGGCCGGGGAGGACACCCGGTCGACGTGTCCGCTCGGGGTGAGCAGGTCGTGCAGCGCGGCGAGGTAGTGGTCGAAGGCACTCCTGCCGCGCGGGGTGATCTCGACGAAGGTGGTGGACGTGCGCCCGCCGCGTTTCTCCGTGTTGACGTAGCCGGCCGCCGTGAGCTTGCGGAGATGGGTGATCAGGTTCCCCGGCGTCATGTCCAGGAGCTCCTGGAGGCGGGAGAAGGTGATCTGGTCGCCGGGGCCGAGGGTGGACAACGTGGCCATCACCCGGAGCCTGGCCTGGGCGTGGATGACCGGGTCGAGTTCGGGGGGCGTGGGGATCACCCCTCCCCACGCGCGCGACCGGACCGCCGGAGGGCGGCGACGAGCGCCGCGACGAGCAACACCCCGCCGCCCAGCAGGGAGAGCAGCAGGTTGGTGGTGGGTGGGCTGGTGAACGCGCTCGCCGTCCCGAGGACGGCGAACCAGCAGCCGAGGCCGAAGTCGACCCGGGAGTCCCACAGGGCCGCGCCGGCCATGAGCAGGACACCGGTGAGGACGGCGGGCAGGGTGGCGAAGAGCATCCCGGCGAGCGGGTCCGGGAGGCCGTGCGCCCCGGCTGCCACGACGACCAACGAGACCGCCGTCATGCCGATCGGCCACGTCAACCCGTACAGGATCCCGAATCGGCGGGAATCGCCCCGCAGGCCGTGGAAGGCGCGGACCAGCTCGACACCGACGACCGCGTTGCCGACGACGAGCATCCCGAAGAAGACGGCCAGCGCGGCCGACAGGGGGAGGAGCGGGTCGGCCAGCCCGCCGAGGAACAGCAGGAGGTGACCGGCGAACCAGACGACACCCCAGGTGCCGTACATGACCCTCGGGTCGGGGGTGGTCAGGTGCTCGGTGCGGCGCTGTTGACCCTCGACCAGCGCGAGGAGCAGCTCCGGGGACGGCGGGTCCGAGGACACCACGTCCTGGGAGCGGTCAGTCATGGCAACCCCTTGACTTTGCGACACAAAGTTCCACCTCCTCTTTGTATCGCAAAGTCAGGATGGGGGGCAAGCCAGGCGCACGTCACCGATGCCGCCACCGGCCGAACGGCCCGGCGCCGGGAGGAACCCCGACGGGGGGCGATCCGGGAGCGGGGAGCGCGCGGGTCACCTCAGCGCCGCGACCGGGACGACCGCCGACGAGGCGGGCGCGGGCACTCCCTCGTCGCCGGCCGGCGGATGTCGGGGCGGCACCCTACCCTCCGCGCATGGCTTACGACTTCCAGGTGGTCATCGACTCGACGAATCCGCACGAACTCGCGGACTGGTGGGCGGAGGCGTTCGGCTGGGACGTGGAACCGAGCGACGAGGACTTCATCCGCGACATGGTGCGGCAGGGGTTCGCGACCGAGGAGGAGACCACCACCCATCGGGGGACCCTGGTCTGGCGGGTGGGGGCGGCCATCCTCGGTCCCGGGTCGGCCACCGGTGAGCGGCGCCGCATCCTCTTCCAGCTCGTCCCCGAACCGAAGACGGTCAAGAACCGCGCGCACCTGGACATGCGGGTCGGACAGGACCGGATCGACGGCGAACTGCGGCGGTTGCTCGACTCCGGCGCGCGACTGCTCCACCACGGCCGCCAGGGCCCCCACCACCGCTGGGTGACGATCGCCGACCCGGAGGGCAACGAACTCTGCCTGACCTGACCTGGCACGCGTTCGTCGCCCGCGCTCGCTCCTCCCGGACCCGGTCGGCAGGGCGTGGCCGACCCGGCGAACGGTCCGCCGGTGGGACGGGGAGCGGGGCGAACCCGCCGGGTGCTGGGGGAGCACCCGGCGGACGCCATCACACCCCCTGGGGGTGCCAGACGGTCTTGTGCTCCAGGAACGCGCGCAGCCGCTCCATGCCGGGGGGACGGGTCCAGTCGGGCTCCTGCCCCGCCCGCCCGGCCCCGAACACCCGCTTGACCGTGCCGGCGGCGGCCCGTTCGAGCTCGGTGCCCAGGATCTCCGGGGCT